>NZ_CP168194.1:0-4910000 GCF_040203115.2 Xanthomonas sp. WHRI 7065 | reverse complement strand
AGAGCGCACCCCTGATAAGGGTGAGGTCGGTAGTTCGAGTCTACCCAGACCCACCACTCTGAATGTAGTGCACACTTAAGAATTTATATGGATCAGCGTTGAGGCTGATACATGTTCTTTTATAACTTGTGACGTAGCGAGCGTTTGAGATATCTATCTAAACGTGTCGTTGAGGCTAAGGCGGGGACCTCGAGTCCCTAAATAATTGAGTCGTATGTTCGCGTTGGTGGCTTTGTACCCCACACAACACGGCATGTAGCTCCGAGGCAACTTGGGGTTATATGGTCAAGCGAATAAGCGCACACGGTGGATGCCTAGGCGGTCAGAGGCGATGAAGGACGTGGTAGCCTGCGAAAAGTGTCGGGGAGCTGGCAACAAGCTTTGATCCGGCAATATCCGAATGGGGAAACCCACTGCTTCGGCAGTATCCTGCAGTGAATTCATAGCTGCTGGAAGCGAACCCGGTGAACTGAAATATCTAAGTAACCGGAGGAAAAGAAATCAACCGAGATTCCCTAAGTAGTGACGAGCGAACGGGGAGCAGCCCTTAAGCTGGAATGGCTTTAGAAAAACAATCTGGAAAGATTGGCCATAGAAGGTGATAGCCCTGTATTTAAAAGGGCCACTCCAGTGAAGACGAGTAGGGCGGGGCACGTGAAACCCTGTCTGAATATGGGGGGACCATCCTCCAAGGCTAAATACTCCTGACCGACCGATAGTGAACCAGTACCGTGAGGGAAAGGCGAAAAGAACCCCGGAGAGGGGAGTGAAATAGATCCTGAAACCGTGTGCGTACAAGCAGTAGGAGCTCGCAAGAGTGACTGCGTACCTTTTGTATAATGGGTCAGCGACTTACTGTTCGTGGCAAGCTTAACCGTATAGGGGAGGCGAAGGGAAACCGAGTCTGATAAGGGCGCATAGTCGCGGGCAGTAGACCCGAAACCGGGTGATCTAGTCATGGCCAGGGTGAAGGTGCCGTAACAGGTACTGGAGGCCCGAACCCACGTCTGTTGCAAAAGACGGGGATGAGCTGTGATTAGGAGTGAAAAGCTAATCGAACCCGGAGATAGCTGGTTCTCCTCGAAAGCTATTTAGGTAGCGCCTCGGACGAATACTACTGGGGGTAGAGCACTGTTATGGCTAGGGGGTCATCGCGACTTACCAAACCATTGCAAACTCCGAATACCAGTACGTACTATCCGGGAGACACACGGCGGGTGCTAACGTCCGTCGTGAAAAGGGAAACAACCCAGACCCACAGCTAAGGTCCCAAATTCACTGCTAAGTGGAAAACGATGTGGAAAGGCATAGACAGCCAGGAGGTTGGCTTAGAAGCAGCCACCCTTTAAAGAAAGCGTAATAGCTCACTGGTCGAGTCGGTCTGCGCGGAAGATTTAACGGGGCTAAGCAGTGAACCGAAGCTTGGGGTGCATAAAACTTGTTTTATGCGCGGTAGAGGAGCGTTCCGTAAGCCTGCGAAGGTGGATTGAGAAGTCTGCTGGAGGTATCGGAAGTGCGAATGCTGACATGAGTAACGATAATGCGGGTGAAAAGCCCGCACGCCGAAAGCCCAAGGTTTCCTTGCGCAACGTTAATCGACGCAGGGTTAGTCGGTCCCTAAGGCGAGGGCGAAAGCCGTAGTCGATGGGAAGCAGGTTAATATTCCTGCACCTCGCGTGAGTGCGATGGAGGGACGGAGAAGGTTAGGTGTACCGGGCGTTGGTTGTCCCGGGGAAAGGCGGTAGGTTTGGATCTTTGGCAAATCCGGGATCCTTTAAGACCGAGCACCGAGACGAGCCTTTATGGCGAAGTCACTGATACCACGCTTCCAGGAAAAGCTCCTAAGCTTCAGCTCACGAAGACCGTACCGTAAACCGACACAGGTGGGTAGGATGAGAATTCTCAGGCGCTTGAGAGAACTCGGGTGAAGGAACTAGGCAACATGGCACCGTAACTTCGGGAGAAGGTGCACCCTTTTTGGTGGCTCATGCGAGCTATAGCTGAAGAGGGTCGCAGAAACCAGGCCGCTGCGACTGTTTATCAAAAACACAGCACTCTGCAAACACGAAAGTGGACGTATAGGGTGTGACGCCTGCCCGGTGCTGGAAGGTTAATTGATGGGGTCAGCCGCAAGGCGAAGCTCTTGATCGAAGCCCCAGTAAACGGCGGCCGTAACTATAACGGTCCTAAGGTAGCGAAATTCCTTGTCGGGTAAGTTCCGACCTGCACGAATGGCGTAACGACAGCGGCGCTGTCTCCACCCGAGACTCAGTGAAATTGAAATCGCTGTGAAGATGCAGCGTTCCCGTGGCAAGACGGAAAGACCCCGTGAACCTTTACTATAGCTTTACACTGAACGTTGAGTTCGTCTGTGTAGGATAGGTGGGAGGCTATGAAACTGTGGCGCTAGCTGCAGTGGAGCCATCCTTGAAATACCACCCTGTCGTGCTTGACGTTCTAACCTAGATCCGTTATCCGGATCAGGGACCGTGTATGGTGGGTAGTTTGACTGGGGCGGTCTCCTCCTAAAGAGTAACGGAGGAGCACGAAGGTACGCTCAGCGCGGTCGGACATCGCGCACTGTGTGCAAAGGCATAAGCGTGCTTGACTGCAAGATCGACGGATCAAGCAGGTACGAAAGTAGGTCTTAGTGATCCGGTGGTTCTGTATGGAAGGGCCATCGCTCAACGGATAAAAGGTACTCCGGGGATAACAGGCTGATACCGCCCAAGAGTTCATATCGACGGCGGTGTTTGGCACCTCGATGTCGGCTCATCACATCCTGGGGCTGTAGTCGGTCCCAAGGGTATGGCTGTTCGCCATTTAAAGTGGTACGCGAGCTGGGTTCAGAACGTCGTGAGACAGTTCGGTCCCTATCTGCCATGGGCGTTGGAAGTTTGAGAGGGGCTGCTCCTAGTACGAGAGGACCGGAGTGGACGAACCTCTGGTGTTCCGGTTGTCACGCCAGTGGCATTGCCGGGTAGCTATGTTCGGAAGCGATAACCGCTGAAAGCATCTAAGCGGGAAGCGCGCCTCAAGATGAGACTTCCCGGGGCACAAGCCCCCTAAAGGAACCATATAGACTATGTGGTTGATAGGTCAGGTGTGTAAGTACAGCAATGTATTGAGCTAACTGATACTAATGATCCGTGCGGCTTGACCATATAACCTCAAGTTGCCTTGGTCCCAACGAACGTTGGTAGATCACCAAACGCAAGCTACGTCACAAGTTACCTATGCGAGACGAGCGCTATCAAGCGCTGCTCCAACCGTCTCCCTGGTGAAATTAGCGCTGTGGAACCACCCGATCCCATCCCGAACTCGGAAGTGAAACGCAGCTGCGCCGATGGTAGTGTGGCTCAAGCCATGCGAGAGTAGGTCATCGCCAGGGGCTTTACCCGAAACCCTCAGTCCAATAGGACTGAGGGTTTCTTTTTGCGCGAAATTTAAGCTAAAGCCGAAGGCAAAGCCAGAGCCAGAGCCAGAGCCAGAGCTAAAGCCGAAGCCGAAGCCAGAGGCAAAGGTCCGAATCTCACCACGGCACTCGGACGCTCTAGGCGCAATCGAGCACCGTAACGAGGCTGGGGCGACGAGCTGGATTTACTGCCGTCGGCCACCATATTGACCGGTGCCGGCACACCGCCGGCCTGGCCAATTGGAGACCTGCATGCCCGAGCTGCCCGAAGTCGAAACCACCTTGCGTGGACTGGCTCCGCATCTGGTTGGCCAACGCATCCATGGCGTCATCCTGCGACGGCCCGACCTGCGCTGGCCCATTCCTGAGCAGATCGAACGCTTGTTGCCCGGCGCGACCATTACCGATGTGCGTCGCCGGGCCAAATACCTGTTGATCGATACCGATGCCGGCGGCAGCGCGCTGCTGCATCTTGGAATGTCGGGAAGTCTGCGCGTGTTACCTGGCGATACCCCGCCGCGGGCGCACGATCATGTGGATATCAGCCTGGAAAATGTCCGTGTCCTGCGCTTCAACGATCCGCGTCGGTTTGGTTGCCTGTTGTGGCAGAGCGATGCACACGTGCACGATCTGCTGGCGGCACTCGGCCCGGAACCATTATCGGATGCATTTACTGGCGATTATCTGCATGCACTGGCGAGTGGCCGGCGCGCGGCAGTGAAAACCTTTCTGATGGATCAGGCGGTCGTCGTGGGCGTGGGAAATATCTATGCGGCAGAAAGCCTGCATCGCGCCGGAATCAGCCCATTACGCGAAGCGGGCAAAGTGTCATTGGACCGTTACCGGCGCCTGGCCACGGCAGTGAAAGACATCCTCGGCTACGCCATCCAGCGCGGCGGTACCACGCTGCGCGATTTCATCAGCCCGGACGGGGCGCCCGGTTACTTCGAGCAGGAACTCACGGTGTATGGGCGCGAGGGTGAAGCCTGCAAGCAGTGTGGACGTGTCTTGAAACACGCCACGATCGGGCAACGTGCGACGGTGTGGTGTAGTAATTGCCAGCGTTGAACGCCGGACAGATGACCCACGCTGATCGAAACACCAGCCTCCAGTTCTGCGTCAGCTACGACAGCTGGCGAGTCGCCCTCGGGTAACAGCAAACGGCGCGCTTGGAGTCACAGTGGCCGATTGCTTGATGGTGCGTTGCCGTGCATCGCGCCACAATCGTGACGTCCTGCGATTGGAGTCGTCCATGCCTGCCTCACTGCGCTACTTCATGCCGATCATGCTTGTGGGTGTATCAGCGTTGCCGCTGGCAACAGGCGCATGCGCGGATGAGCTTGCGTCTAGCGCCCAACCTGCAGTTGAGCGCATCCAGTTGCACAACGGGGTTGTTGAACTCAGTGCTACGCCCGCGTTCGGTGGGCGCGTACTGTCCTTCAATTTGCGTGGACACCCCAACGTGTTGAAGACGGGTGAGGCGGTTGGTCAGCAGCCCGTGCCAGAAGTGTCCGCGACCGCAGGCGATATCCCGTACCTCGGCCACGATGTCTGGGTAGGGCCGCAGAGTCAGTGGTGGGTGCATCAACAGGTCAACCCGACACGCAAGGCGGCCACCGCGGTCTGGCCACCGGATCCGTATCTGTCGTTGGCAACCACACGTGCAGTCACACGTAGTGGCGATGAACTGATCCTGGAAGGCGTGCCCAGTCCCGTCACCGGCGTGCAGCTACGCAAGCGCGTGGCTCTTGCATCCACGCGTGCCGATACCGTGGAGGTAGAAGCAATCGCTCGGAATATTCGCAAGCAGCCGATCGCCTGGGATCTGTGGTTCAACACGCGGGTTGCCGCGGGCACGCGTGTATTCGTACCGGTTGCCGACGCGGCAGACATTCGCCTCCAGCCGCCGACCGAGGCCGGCACGGTTGCGCCGACCTACCGGCATCAAGGCGGCGTGTTTGCGTTGCGTGCCGATGCGCGACAGGACGGGCTGATTCAGCGCGGCAAGGTGTTGTTGCAGCCTTCGGCAGGCTGGATGGCGGGCTTTGCGGGCGACCAGGTGTTGGTGATCCGCTTTGCGCATCAGCCGCTGTCCGCGATCCATCCGGAGCAAGGGCAGGTGGAACTGTATCTGGACGCGCCGCCGCAGCATCCCGAGCGCGGGCTGCTGGAAATGGAAGTGCACGCACCGTACCGGCAGCTGGCGCCAGGCGAGCGCATGCAGGCGAACGAGCAGTGGACCTTGCTGCGCTACACCGGACCCGACGCGCAGCAGGCGCAACACCAGTTCCTGTGCAGCAAGGCGCAGGAGCTGCAGCTGACCAATGCGTGCGCGCCTTCGTCTGCCGCGCCCTGACCTCCGCATTCACCTCCGTGCCGAGCTGTGGCTATGATGGCGGCCATTCCCTGAGCAGACCGATGCGCATGCAACGACGCCACTTCCTGAAGAATGCCGCCGCCGCATTGGCCGCGCTCGGTTTGCCGGCGCTGCCGCAGTGGGCGTTGGCGGCCAAGGCCGTTGGTCTGCGTCGCTTGGGACAGCCGCAACCATTCGACTATGGCTGGCTCAAGGGGCAGGCGCGTGCGTTGGCTACGGCGCCTTACAAGAGCCATAAGCAGCTGCTTCCCGGGTCGCTGGAAGCATTGAACTGGGATCAATACCAGTCGATCCGCTACCGCCAGGACCATGCACTATGGGCCGACGGCAACGGCAAGTTCCAGGCGAAGTTCTTCCATCTGGGGCTGTACTTCCACACCCCCGTGCATATCTACGACATCGTCGACGGCCAGGCGCAGCAACTTGCGTACGACCCGGCGGCGTTCGATTACGGCAGCAGCGGGCTGGGCGGCAAGCAGTTGCCCAAGGACCTGGGCTTTGCCGGGTTCCGTCTCAATACGCGCAAGGACACCGATCGCGATTTCTCGGCCTTCCTGGGCGCGAGCTATTTCCGCGCGGTTGGCAAGGAAGGCCAGTATGGGCAGTCGGCGCGCGGGCTGGCGATCGACACCGGTACCGGTGGGCCGGAGGAGTTCCCGGACTTCATTGCCTATTACCTGGAGCAGCCGGCCGACGATTCGAACACCGTGGTGGTGTACGGGCTGCTGGATTCGCCCAGCGTTGCCGGTGCGTATCGCTTCGCCATCACCAATGGCGAAGTGCTGGTGATGGAGATCGACAGCGCGCTCTACCCGCGCAAGACCATCGAACGGCTGGGCATCGGCCCGTGCACCAGCATGTACCAGGTCGGCGAAAACGATCGCCGCATGGACTGGGACTGGCGGCCGGAAATCCACGACACCGATGGCCTGGCGATGTGGACCGGCGGTGGCGAGTGGATCTGGCGGCCGTTGTGCAATCCGCTGCAGCTGCGCTTCAACATGTTCGTCGATGAGAATCCGCGCGGATTCGGCCTGCTGCAGCGCGATCGCAACTTCGACCATTACCAGGACGACGGCGTGTTCTACGAGAAGCGGCCCTGCCTGTGGGTGGAACCCAAGAACGGCTGGGGCAAGGGCTCGGTGCAGCTGGTCGAGATTCCGACCGTGGACGAGACCTTCGACAACATCGTGGCGTTCTGGAATCCGCAGGACAAGCCGCAGCCGGGGCAAGAGTTGCTGATGGGGTACCGGTTGTATTGGGGTGCGCATCCGCCGGCCAGCTCGCCGCTGGCGCATTGCGTGGCCACGCGCACCGGCCTGGGCGGCATCGTCGGGCAGAAGCGCAGCCATTTCTCGTGGCGGTTTGCGGTGGATTTTGCCGGGGGCGAACTGGCTGCGTTGGCCAAGGACCCCAAAGCCAAGGTCGAGGCCATTCTCCAGGTGTCGCGTGGCAGCACCGAGATCGTGTCGGCGCGTCCGCTGCATGAGCTCAAGGGCTATCGGGCGATGTTCGACCTGGTGCCGCCGGATGACAGCACCCGGCAGATCGATATCCGCCTGTTCCTGCGTGCCAACGGCAAGCCGCTGACCGAAACCTGGCTGTACCAGTGGACGCCGCCACCGGCAAGCGATCGCAAGATCTACTAGCGCACAGTACGTCGCGCGACCGATACGAGACGCGATTGGCAGGAAGGTGCGGATGGCGCAGTGACGACAGGCCGCGGATCTAGGATGTCGACCGCAGTTGCATTGCAGCCGCACAGTCGCTGATGCGGCGCCCAGGCCCCGCGGACTCAGGCCGACGTCGAGCTGTTGACCAACTGCATGCGCGCACGCGGGCGCAGGCAGGCCAGGTCCACCCGGAAGCAGGTGCCGTCCTTGCCGCTGAGAATGCGTAGTTCGCCTTGATGGGCCCGGGCGATCTGGGCGGCCATGTGCAGGCCCAGATCCACTTCGGGCAAGGCGCGTCCGCCGGTGTGCACATGGGTGGAGGCCTGCAGCACGTCGAGCCGGCGTGGATCGATCCCGTCCAGATTGCAGACCTCGATGCGCAGGCGGCCCTGCTCGGTGACCGCGACCGCCTTGATCAGCGAACTCTGTTGCCCCTGCACCACGGCGTTGATCATCAGGCTGCCGAACATCTGCGCCAGGCGCACCGCGTCGCCATGCACCGGCTCGTCGATGGCCACATGCGTGGACAGCACCTGGTTCGGATACGCGGCGCGGGTTTCATCGACAACCTGCGACAAGGCATCGAGCAGATCGCTGCCGTTGCCGTAGTCCAGTTGCAGCCAGTCGCGTTCGATACCGCGCGCGAAATCGTTGGCGAAGTCGATCAGTTCTTCCATGCGCCGCAGGCTGCGCTGCATCGACCGGATCGCGCCGCCCTGGCGCTGGTTAAGCGGGTCGATTGCCAGCATGTCCACCACCGCATGCATGGACTGCAGCGGGTTGCGCAGATCGTGGCCAAGGATGCCGATGAATTCTTCGCGCAGGCGCGCAGAGGCGCCGATACGTCCCAGTTCGCTGCGTGCGCGCCGCGATTCCTGCGCGCTCTCTTCGGCGCGTTGTTCGGCCTGGATCTGCGCTGCTAGCAGTTGCGCCAGCAGCTCGACCTTTTCCACCATCGGCGCGTCCATGACGCGCGGCAACGGGTCCAGCGCGCACAAGGTGCCGAACACGCTGCCGTCGTCAAACTTGATCGGCACCGACACATAGCTCTCGAAGCCGTACAGCCGCGGCGTGGGGTGGTCGCGGAAGACCGGGTGCTCGGAGGCATGGCCGAACCACAACGCGTTGCCCTGGGTACGCACGCTGTCGCAGAAAGTGGTGACCAGGGGCAGCTCGTCGCCGGGCGCCAGGCCGAACGACAGCTCGTCGCGGACCTGGCAGGTGATCCAGCGCGTATCGGTCACGCGCGCAACAGCCGCGAACCCCATGCCGGTCAGACGGGTGAGAATGGTCAGGACATCCGGGACCGACGATAGCCGGCCAACACGCGCGATATCTGCGCGTAACTCGGGAGGAAGCGGACCCATGAATTGCCTCCCGACAAGTGGATGGTCGCCAGTTTACAGGACTGTGGTTGCGCCTGGTTGCGCGCGGATCGCTGCAACGGCACCGCAACGATACGCCTGTTGATGTGTAGCGGAAATACAGCGGCGATCGAATGCCTGCAGGGGTTTATCGACGCATCACACGTGCATACCGGAGCAGCGCGTCAACGGCATTTCGGCTGAATTCTTCAGCCAGTTACCACGGCGGTTTACCTGCCCGATGGCGGGCAAATACCCGGCGCGGCAAGGCCGAATCATCCAGGAAGTGGCGTGTCGCGATCCGCGCATCAAGACCATCTGGCGGGATCGGGTCATGGCCGCCGCACAAGGACGGTATCTGTGCGTGGGCAAGGCTTCGTCGGGTGCGCAACCGCTTCGGCATGACGATGCCATTCTCACTGGGCGACATGCCGATGCCCGGTTTCGTAGAAGATCGGCATTGCCCGCGGCAGGCGACATTCTCGGCGTCGCGCTGCACCTCAGTCAGCGCGATGCCGTGGAGCGTTACGCGCCCGCCGGCGGCAGCGGCAGCGCGATCTGCAGCGGGTCGATGCGGCCTTCGCCACGCATGATCTTCTTGAACTCGGCGCGGCTGACCGACACGTAGCGCTCGTTGCCGCCGATCTCCACCTGCGGGCCGTCCTGCACCGCGTGGCCTTGCGCATCCACGCGCACGGTCATGGTGGCCTTGCTGCCGCTGTGGCAGATGGTCTTGATCTCCTCCAGCTCGTCCGCCCAGGCCAGCAGGAACTGGCTGCCCTCGAACAGCTCGCCGCGGAAGTCGGTCCGCAGGCCGTAGCACAGCACCGGAATGCGCAGGCGGTCGACCACCTCGCTCAACTGCCAGACCTGGCCACGGCTGAGGAACTGCGCCTCGTCCACCAGCACGCAATGCAGCGCGCCTTCGGCCTGGATGTCGCGTTCGATCAGTTGCTGCAACTCGGTGCCGCGATCGAAGGTGCGCCCGTCCGCGCGCAGGCCGATCCGCGAGGCCACCACGCCGCTGCCGGCGCGGTGATCGAGCTTGGGCGTGAGGATCAAGGTGCGCATGCCGCGTTCGCGGTAGTTGTGCGCCGACTGCAGCAAGGTGGTGGTCTTGCCGGCATTCATTGCCGAGTAGTAGAAATAGAGCTTGGCCATTGGTGGATTTTACCGGGCCGGGCGGCCGGCGGTGACAGCCATCTGCATGAACCGGCTGCGCAGGCCTGCCCGGCGCGGCGCCGGTACAATGGCCTGCTCTGTTGGAAGCCTCTATGCACGGTCTCAATCCCCCGCAAAGCGCCGCAGTGCTGCACTGCGAAGGTCCCTTGTTGGTGCTGGCCGGTGCCGGCAGCGGCAAGACGCGCGTGATCGTGGAGAAGATCGCGCACCTGATCGCCACCGGCCGCTATCCGGCCAAGCGCATCGCCGCGATCACCTTCACCAACAAGTCGGCCAAGGAAATGCGCGAGCGTGTGGCCAAGCGCATCCGTGGCGATGGCGCCGATGGCCTGACCATCTGTACCTTCCACGCGCTGGGGCTGAAGTTCCTGCAGATCGAGCACGCCGCTGCCGGCTTGAAGCGCGGCTTTTCGATCTTCGATTCCGACGATGCCGCCGCCCAGATCAAGGACCTGATGCACGGCGCCAAGCCCGACGCGATCGAAGATGCCAAGAACCTGATCTCGCGCGCCAAGAACGCCGGCCTGTCGCCCGAACAGGCGATGGCGGCGGCACGCAGCAACCGCGAAAAGGAAGCCGCCAGCCTGTACGAGCGCTACCAGGCGCGGCTGACCACCTTCAACGCGGTGGACTTCGACGACCTGATCCGCCTGCCGGTGCAGATCCTGGAGGCCAACGAAGAGATCGTGATGGGCTGGCGCGAGCGCATCGGCTACCTGCTGGTGGACGAGTGCCAGGACACCAACGATGCGCAGTACCGGCTGCTGAAAATGCTGGCCGGGCCGCGCGGCAACTTCACCTGCGTGGGCGACGACGATCAGAGCATCTACGCCTGGCGCGGTGCCAATCCGGAAAACCTGCAGCAGATGGGCCGCGATTATCCGGCGCTGGAAATCATCAAGCTGGAACAGAATTACCGCTGCTCCAACCGCGTGCTGCGTGCGGCCAATGCCTTGATCGCGCACAACCCGCACGAGCACTTGAAGACCCTGTGGAGCGATCAGGCCGACGGCGAGCGCATCCGCGTGTGGGAATGCCGCGACAGCGAGCACGAAGCGGAAAAGGTCGCCGCTGAGATCTCGTTCCTGGGTACCGCCAAGCAGGTGCCGTGGAGCGATTTCTGCATCCTGTTCCGCGGCAATTTCCAATCGCGGCCGCTGGAAAAGGCGCTGCAGCTGCTGCGCGTGCCGTATCACCTGACCGGTGGCACCGCGTTTCTGGAGCGGCAGGAAGTCAAGGACGTGCTGTCGTGGTTGCGGCTGATCGTCAACCCCGAAGATGACGCAGCGTTTTTGCGTGCCGTGCAGTCGCCAAAGCGCGAGGTCGGAGCGACCTCGCTGGCGCGGCTGGCCGAGCTTGCCAGTGCGAAGTCGGTGCCTATGTCGCGCGCGGCCGAGTCGATGGGCGCGCTGCAGCACCTGCCGCCGCGTGCGGCCAATGGCCTGAGTGCGTTCACCGATATCCTGCGCGATATGCGCGAGCATTCGGCCAGGCTGCCGGCGGGGGAATTGGTGCGCATGCTGGCCGACAAATCCGGCCTGCTCAACGACCTGCGCAATCAGTCCAAGGACGAAACCGGCTTCCAGCGGCGCAAGCGCAATCTGGACGAGCTGGCCGAGTGGTTTGAAGGCGGCCCGCGTGGTGCAAGTGCCAGCGATCTGGCCGCGCAGCTGGCGTTGTTGTCGCGCAACGACAAGGACGATGGCGGCAACCAGGTACGCATGATGACCATGCACGCGTCCAAGGGCCTGGAATTCCGTTATGTGTTCATCGTCGGCTGCGAGGACGGCGTGCTGCCGCATGAAGTGAGCCTGGAAGAAGGCAACCTGCAGGAAGAACGCCGGCTGCTGTATGTGGGCATCACCCGCGCCAAGGAGCAGCTGTGGATGAGCCACAGCAAATTGACGCGCAAGTTCGGCGAGCATGTGCGGCTCAAGCCCAGCCGCTTCTTCGACGAGATCCCGGCCGAAGAATTGCAGCGCGATGGTGCCGACCCGGTGGCCGATGCCGAGCGCAAGAAAGAGCGCGCCAGCGCGGGCTTGGCGGCGATCCAGGCGTTGTTCGACTAGCGGTTGTTGCGTACCACGCAGGCTTGCCAGCGACCCGCCTGCACGGCAGTCTGGTTTGCCCTGATGCCGGAGTGCGCCGTGACTGTCGTGATCGAAACCCCGCGTTTGCGCCTGCGGACATTGGATCCCGAGCGCGATGCCGACGCCGTGCTGACGCTGGTCAACGACCCCGGCTTCATCGCCGGCATCAACGACCGCGGTGTGCGTACCCGCGAGCAGGCGCGTGATCATCTGCGTGAGTGGGCGCAGGCGCACCAGGAAAAATACGGCTTTGCGCACTGGGCGGTGGAGACGCGCGCCGAAGGGACGTTTGCCGGCACATTGGGGTTGTTGTGCCGCGATACCTTGCCGATGCCGCATATCGGCTTTGCACTGCTGCCCGAGCACCGCGGCAAGGGCTATGTCAGCGAGGCCGGGCGCGCAGTGCTGGACCATGCGCGCGATGTGCTGGGGTTGCCGCAGCTGTGCGCGATCGTGTCGCCGGACAATGCCGATTCGATTCGCGCGCTGGAAAAACTCGGATTGCAGCGGCAAGGCCTGCGCGTGTTGAGCCAGGAGGACCACCCGGTGCTGTATTACACGATCGCGCTCGCTCCGGCCGACATGGACAGCCGGGCAGGCCTGCGGCACCCTGGCGGCGACTCTCACCGCTGAACGCGGCCGACACAACGCAGCAAACAGTCGTCAGCGCGGCGGGCACGGCGCGCAGGTACTTCGGTGGACGAAGGGCGCAGCGACTCCGCACCGCACCTGCCTGGCGATGAGCGCCGTCGTTGTGTCCGTCGCCCCAACAAGGACACTTGCATGCCATTGCTGGTCAACGCCTATTCCACGCTGCGCGAGCCGTTGTGGCCGGATTTCCTGCCGCGCGCCGCCGTGCAGCACCGCGACCACGCCGATCCGGAATTGGCCACGCATCTGCATGGCTTCGTCGGCTACGTGAATCAGGCCGGCGACGGCCAGATGACCCAGCCGCGCTATCACCTGATGCGGCATGTGCAGCGTGTGCGCCAGCACTTCACCTTCGAGGTCGACGATGCGGCCTTCGGGGAATTGGCGCAGTGGGCCGAGCAGGCCAACGCGGTGTGTTTCCTGGCCGACGGTAGCGTGCGCGATCCGCATGGGCGGGTGCTGATCAGCCAGGGCGAGCCGGCGATCGATGAGCAGGCGCAGGTGCCGTATCCGCCGGATGCCTTGCAGCGGCGTGCGCAGCAACTCGCGCAGCTGACCGCGCAAGGCATCCGCGTGCCACCCAGCCTGCCGCCGGTGCCTGGCGAGGCCGAAGCACGGGTGCGCGATGCGGCGGCGGTGACGCAGCGCATGCTGGCGTTGTTTGCGGTGGCCTTGCGCGCGGAGATGCTGGCCGCCGGCGATACGCCACCGGCGTTGGAAGCGATGGACGCCCGCCTGCCCGGTGTGGCAGCGGCACTGTCGCCGCAGGAGCGCGCCTTTTTTGCCCAGCCTGCGCCGGAGCCCCAGCAGCTCGCCAACTTCGGCTGGCGCTACGAGAGCCTGGCCGTGCTGCAGTGGGCCCTGGGGCTGGCCGAGGCGCTGCCGGAGCCGACCGACCTGTGCGATGTACCCCTGGCCGCCCAGCGCGCGCTGGAGCATGCCGAAGCCGCGACGCGGCCGTCGCTGACGCTACGGCCGGTGCCCGAGCTGCTGGATGCGCTGGACCGGCACTTGCGCCTGCATTGGGCGGTGCGCCAGGCCGGCCAGAGCGAGCAACCGCCACCGGCCGGCATCGTGCCGGGCGTGGTCTACGAGCGTCACTACACCCTCAACTGGCTGCTGCACTTCGAAGACGCCGACTGGGACGAGGTGGATACGCCGACGTAAGCGGGCCGGCCGCAGGCTGCGCCGTCACTGCGCGGCCTGCGCGTCGTCTGGCGGTCTGGCCGGTCGTTGCGTGCTTTGCGCCCCGCGCAGGGGTCGATGTGAAGCGGGCATCTCCAGGTGCGGACCGTCGCGCTAGGCGCCAGCCGCCTCCAGGCGCGCCTGCACGGCGGCCAGCGCATCCTGCAGCTCGGCGACGGTGGCTTCCAGCGTTTGTACGCGCGCTTCCAGCTCGCTGCTGTCGGCGTTGCTGCGGGGGCCTGGCGCAGCGCGTGCCGCCGCGGCCTGCAACGCCTCCACATCCAGCTCGCCGCTGAGCAGATGCATGTAGCGGTCCTCGCGCTGGCCGCTGGCACGCGGCAGTTGCACCGCCAGGCCGCGCTGGATGAGCCGGTCCAGATGGTGGCGCACGTCGTCGGCATCGTTGAAGCGCGCCAACCGCTCGCTGCGCGCGAACAGTTCGCCCAGGGTTTGCGGGCCGCGCAACAGCAGCAGGCCGATCAGGGCGACCTGCTGGCGGGTCAGGTCCAGCACGCTGCCCAGCCGGTGCTCGTAACGCTCGGCGCGCGAGGAAAACTGCTGGCGGACCAGCCCCAGGGTTTCGAGTTGACGCAGGGCGTGATGCACCACGCCGGTCTGCAGGTTCAGCACCGGCTCGCGTGCGGTCTTCTGGTTGGCGGCCACCTGCGCGGCGTTGACCGTGAGCGGATACGCATCCGGCGTGGTCGCCTCTTTTTCGATCAGGCAGCCGAGCACGCGGGCCTGGGCGGTATCGAGGACGGGCGGGGAAGGTGCATCTGTCATGGGGGTGACTCCGGGGCAATCAGCGCACAAGGATATGCCGATCCTGCATCGGCATTCTTCAGGCCGCGATCCCATGCAGGGCAGCCAGAGCGGCAACGGCAGCGAAGACGCAGGCAGGCGCCGGGGCTGTCAGTCGTCGCAGGCGCATGAGGCACTCGCGCATCGCCAGCAAATGCCGCAGTGGCCACGTCGTCATGCGTGCGCACGTGCCGCTGCCCGCAGCACTGCCGTCGGCCGGAGCGGGCGGGGCGGCGCGAACCCGCTAAAATCGCGGTCTTCATTGCCGCTCCTGTCCTGGTAGATGCCATGCGCCCCTCGCTTTACGCCCCGTTGTCCCTGCTCGCCTGCACCGCGCTGGCCCTGAGCGCCTGCAAACCCGGCGACAAGGAGCTGGCGCAGCGCGCGCAGGACGCCGCCGTGTCCGCCAATGCGGCCGCCGGCGCCGCCGCAGCCAAGACTGCCACGCCGCCCGCAGCCGCCACCGCGCCGGCCGGCGACGACAACCTCAACGCGGTGTTGTGGATGCAGCGCTCGGAGGAATACCGCGCCGTGGCCGAGCAGACCTACCGCGCCGCTGCCGACAAGCTGGACGCTGCGCTGAAGCAGCCCAACTGGGACGCGCTGGTGCCCGAGGAACGCGGCAATGCCGCCACCGGGCTGAAGCCGGCGGTGGTGCTGGACGTGGACGAGACGGTGCTGGACAACTCGCCCTACCAGGCGCGCCTGCTGCGCGACGGCAAGGAATACGACGAGCTGAGTTGGGACCAGTGGGTGGCGGAGAAGAAGGCCACCGCGATCCCGGGCGTGGTGGATTTCGCCAAGGCCGCCAACGCCCGCGGCATCACCCTGGTCTACATCTCCAACCGCGCCGTGCATCTGAAGGACGCCACGCTGGCCAACCTGCGCAGCGTCGGGCTGCCGGTGGCCGATGACAGCGTGTTCCTGGGCCTTGGCACGGTGGTCCAGGGCTGCGAGCAGAACGGCAGCGAGAAGAACTGCCGGCGCCAGCTGGCCGGCCAAAAGTACCGCGTGCTGATGCAGTTTGGCGACCAGCTCGGCGACTTCGTGCAGGTCACCGCCAACACCGGCCAGGCGCGTGGCGCGCTGCTGCAGCAGTACCACGACTGGTTCGGCGAGCGCTGGTGGATGCTTCCCAACCCCAGCTACGGCGGTTGGGAGCCGGCGCAGTTCAACAACGATTACGCCCAGCCCTGGCAGCAGCGCCACGATGCCAAGCGCGCCGCGCTGGAGGTGGCCCGATGAGCCGCGCCCCGCTGCCGCTGGCCGCGCATGAGCGGCTGATCTTCGCGCTGGATGTGCCTGGCCACGACGAGGCGATCGCCTGGGTCGACCGCCTGGGCGAGTCGGTGTCCTTCTACAAGATCGGCATGGAGCTGCTGGCCTCTGGCGAGTACTTCCAGGTGCTCGACGCCCTGGCCAGGCGCGACAAGCGCGTGTTCGTGGACCTGAAGTTCTTCGACATCCCCGCCACCGTGGCCGGCACCATCCGCCGGCTGGCGCAGTGGCCGGTGAGCTATTGCACCGTGCACGGCTGGCACGCCGGCATGCTGCAGGCCGCCGCCGAGGCCAACCACGGCGACATGCGCCTGCTGGCGGTGACCGTGCTGACCTCGATGGGCCGGCCGGACCTGGCCGCGATGGGCATCGACCGCGAACCGGTGGAGGTGGTGGTGGAGCGCGCGCTGGCCGCGCAGGCCGCCGGCATCGACGGGGTAATCGCCTCCGGCCAGGAGGCCGGCCCGATCCGTAGCGCCACCGGCGTGGGGTTTTCAATCGTCTGCCCCGGCATCCGCCCCGGCGGCCCGGTCGGCGACGATCAGCAACGTACCGTGGGTGTGGCGCAGGCCTTCCACGACGGCGCCGATGCCATCGTGGTCGGCCGGCCGATCCGCCTGGCTGCCGATCCGGCCGCTGCGGCGAATGCGATCCAGGCAGGAATCCAGGCAGTGCTGCGAGCGGAGCAGCACTGACGGAGCATGGGGATAGCGCACGCCGCACGCGGCGCAAGCAAGCAAAATCAATAAGTTAAAGCGATAGAATTAAAGTGTTGCTTTAACGTTAAAGCCTGCGTACGATGCCCCTCGTCCGATGTCAGTCGGAAGCTGTGCCACTCATTGTCCACCGGGCTTGTCCCGGTTTTCGAAGGGATCGGGCCTTGTGCCCGGTCCTTTTTTTTGCCTGCCGATCGGCGACTGCGCCGGCGGTGCCGTCGCTCAACGCGGCGCCGTTGCCTTGCAGTAGCGATCAATGAACTGCTGGTGGGTCGGCATGACGTCCACGCAGTGGCCGATGGTCTGCGCCACGCTGGCCAGGAAGCGTTCGGCGTCGTGATTGGGCACCTGGTCCACCAATGGGTGGTAGCCCTGCGGCAGGATGCCCTGGCCGACCATCACCTGCACCCAGCTGATCTCGGCGAACATCTCCTCGGCATTGCGATAGAAGCGCCCGCTGTCGCGGAACAGGTCCAGCGTGGTCTGTAGCTCCGGGGTGATCGGCATCGTGCGGCAGTGGCGCCAGAACGTGCTGTCGTCGCGCTCGGTGGCGTGGTAATGCAGCACCAGGAAATCGCGGATGCGGTCGAACTCGAACGCCAGCCGGTCGTTGTAGCGCTGCACCAGCACCGGGCTGATGCCCTCGCGCGGAAACAGCTCCAGCAGCCGGGAAATGCCGGCCTGGATCAGGTGGATGCTGGTCGATTCCAGTGGCTCCAGAAAGCCGCTGGCCAGGCCCAGCGCCACCACATTGCGGTTCCAGAACTGCTTGCGCCGCCCGGTGGTGAAGCGCAGCGGGCGCGGGTCGGCCAGCGGCTTGCCCTCCAGGTTGGCGAGCAGCGTGGCGGCGGCTTCGTCGTCGCTGATGTGCGCGCTGGAATACACATAGCCGTTGCCGGTGCGGTGCTGCAGCGGGATGCGCCACTGCCAGCCGGCCGCGCGCGCGGTGGAGCGCGTATACGGCGTGGGCGGGCCGACGTTTTCGCTCGGCACCGCCAGGGCGCGGTCGCAGGGTAGCCAATGGGTGAAGTCGTGGTAGCCGGTGTGCAGCGCTTCTTCGATCAACAGCCCGCGGAAGCCGGAGCAGTCGATGAACAGGTCGCCGCTGACGACCTGCCCGGAGGCCAGCTGCAGCGATTGCACGTGGCCACTGTCCGCATGCAGCTGCACCTGCTCGACCAGGCCTTCGATACGGGTGACGCCGCGCTGTTCGGCGTAAGTGCGCAAGAAGCGCGCGTACTGCGTGGCGTCGAAGTGATATGCGTAGGCGATATTGGCCAGCGGCGAATTGGCCGGCACATCGCCGGCCGAGGTCATGAACTTGCCGCGCACCGCGGCCACGGTGTTGAGCGTATAGGCACCCAGCGGCTGCGCCTTGCCGCGCGCGTGCTGCTTGATCCAGTACTGGTGGAACGGCAGCAGCCCGAGCGGGTGCCCGATCTGGGTGCCGAAGCCATGGATGTACGACGTGCCGGGCCGCTGCCAGTCGACGAACTCGATGCCGAGCTTGAAGCTGCCCTGGGTCTGGCGGACGAACTCGGCTTCGTCGATGCCGAGCAGGTTATTGAAGGCCTTGATGTGCGGCACGGTGGCCTCGCCGACGCCGACGGTGCCGAGCTGTTCGGACTCAATCAGCTGCACCTTGAAGCCGGGGCCAAGCACGCGCGCGAAGGCCGCGGCGGCCATCCAGCCAGCGGTGCCACCGCCGACGATGACGATGTTGCGGAGGGGAGCGGGGATCATGGAAGTCCGGTCCTGAGAAGAAGAGAAGCCGCCAACAAAACGTCTGTGGTCATTGCCAGGCGGTTGCAATCGATACACGGGACAACATGCACCACGTGCACACCGTTACGTCGCAAGTGTGTGATGCCCAACAGACGACTGCCCGCTATGTTTTGTTCGCCACTCTGAAACTGACAGGCGAACGGGGCCACGCGGCCCCGTTCGACTCACGCGCATGCAGGCGCATGCGCGTGCACGTTGCAGTGGATCAGAACTTTGCACCCACTTCGAAAATCACGCTGCGTGGCACGTAGCCGATCTCGCCGTCGTTGACCACGGTGATGTCCGGCTCCAGCCGACCATTACTGCCGAAGCTGTTGTACTGGTACTGGGTGAAGTTCTTGAAATCGAACACATTGAGCACGTTCACCCGTGCGGTCAGCTTGAAGTCGCCAGCCACGGTGAAGTCCTTGGTGGCCTGCAGATCCACGGTGCGGTAGCCCCAGATCTTGCCGCCCAGCAGGAACTTGCCGTTGCCCGGCGGAGTGACGCCGATCTGCTGGCAGGTGCCGCCATCGGGATCGGTGAAGCCGTAGCAGGCAATCGTGTTGATCGGCTCGGGCGTTGCCAGCACCAGCTTGGCGCCGAAGGTGACGCCCCACGGACCATCCAGCGAGCCGGAGGCCACGAAGCGGTGCGCCGAGACCGCATCGGACTTCACGAACGGATAGTCGCGGATGGTGGCCTTGTCGAATGCAAACGGCTCGTCGATGTTGCGGTTCTGGCGCGCGCTGGTATGCGTGTACGCCAGGTTCAAGCCCCAACCCGATTCCTTGGTGTAGGGCTTTTCGGCCGACAGCAACACCTGGCTGCTGCGCTGCTCCAGACCGTTGTTGCCGATGATGGTGTTGCGATAGCCCGGCACCGGCTCGCCCCACGGCACGCCGCCGTTGGCATCGAAGTACGCGCCGTTCGGATAGCGGTTGACCAGGCTCATCACCAGCCCGTCGTAGGACAGGATCCGCTGGAAGGTGACATCGGTCAGCCAATCGCCGACCTGGTTGCTGATGCCGATGCTGTACTGGTCGCTGTACGGGGTCTTGAGCTTGTTCTTGAACATGAAAAGCTCGGAGCTGTCGCTGGTGCCGGGGATCGTGTTGAGCTGATCGATGCCGGTGAGAAACGCCGGATTCCAAGGCGCACAGGCGCGGTCGTCGCGGAAGCAGCCCTGGCCGCTGGCGGCATCGCTGAAGTACACCACTACCGGCGACAGCGCGGCCTTGACCGATTCCAGCGCGAGCTGTTCGAACAGGTTGCGGTCGTAGGAACGGCCCGCACCACCGTGGATCACTGCCGCCTCATCGCCGAACAGGTCGTAGGAGAAGCCCAGACGCGGTGCCCAGGCGTCCTTGAAGTTCTTGCGGTTGTTGCCGGTGCTGATGTAATCGGCCACGTTGACGCCGCTGGGCAGCAGGCGGTTGGCCCACGGCTGACCGGGGTTTTCCGGGTCGTCGGAATACAGCGCATTCACGAACGGCTGCGAGGTCACGAAGTCGGTGTAGGCCGGGGTGTCTTCGTAGTCGTAGCGCACGCCGATGTTGATCATCAGCTTGTCGGTGGCGGCCCAGTCGTCCTGCAGATAGATGCCGTACTGCTTGGACGGCGACTCGACCACCGGCAGCTGGCCGGGGTTGTCGAACGCACGGATGTAGCGCACCTGGAACGGCACCGGAGCCACCCCGTTCTGGCCGACTTCATAGCTGAACTGAGGATTGAGCGAGCTCGATTCGCGCGAGGTCAGCTTGATGTCGCGGTAGGTCACACCGGTCTTGATGGTGTGCTCGCCATGCCACTGCAGTGCGTTGAAGGTCAGATCGTTCTGGAACGACCAACCCTTCTGGCTACGCAACTTGAAGTCTTCGCCACTGGCGGCGCCGGTGTTGAGGAACACCCACTGGCGCGGATCGGCCTGGGTGCGGTCGATGTAGGTGTAGATGGAACCGTTGCCCACACCGCGCGGCGTCGGCACATTGCGCGAATCTTCGGTGGTGAGGATGGCTTCGTTGAACCAGCTGTCGGCACTGTGCTGCCAACGCAGGCTGGTGCGCTTGTCCTTGTTGATCTTGTCCACCGCGCGGTCGGGTGCGTTCTGGCCGCCCACATTGCTGACCTGGGTTTCGTCGCGATACTGCGTGGCCAGCTCGATGCGATCATTGTCGGTCGGTTCGAAGTCGATCTTGCCGAAATACAGATCTTCGGTGAACGGCATGTTGGACGCGCCGTACTGGTCGCGCAGGTTCGACGGCAGCAGGCCGATGAATGGCGCCGCTTCGGCACTGGGCTGCACGCTCTTGGGCGCGACATTGTCCTTGCCTTCGTAGGCGAAGAAGAAATGCATGCGGTCCTGGATCAGCGGGCCGCCGATCGCAAAACCATATTCCTTGGTCTGCGAATCGACCTTGCCATCGGCTTCGTCCGGGCGTTGCTTACGCAGGTCCTGATTGGTGAAGCGGTAGAACGCCTCACCATGGAACTCGTTGGTGCCGGACTTGGTCGCCGCAGTGATCGCCGCGCCGCTGATCTGGCCGTATTCGGCCTTGTAGTTGGAGGTGATGACCTTGTATTCGCCGATCGCCAGCTGCGGGAACGGGTTGCCCTGGGTCTCGTCCTGGCCGGCGATGCCGCCGCCGGAAACGTAACTCTTCTGGCTCACGCCGTCGATGTACAGGTTGCTGGAGCTTGCGTTGGACGCACCGCCGCGCAGCTTGGTGTTGCCATCCTGGTCGATGGTGAACACCATGCCCGGCACGGTGTCGGCGAATTCCAGGAAGTTGCGCGTGGCCTGCGGCAGCTGCTGGATCTGGCGCAGCGACACCGTGTTACCCACCTCGGAGGTCTTGACGTCGCGAATCATCGGCGCGCTGACCGTCACCGTGTCCAGTGTGGTCGCGTCGCCGGCGGGCGCTGCGGCCGCCTCGGTGCCGAGATCGACGGTGGCGCTGGAGGCCACCGACAGGGTCACCGTGCGGCTGGCGCCGTTGGATTCGACCTTGTAGGTGCCCGGCTGCAGACCGACGATGGTGTAGTTGCCGTTGGCATTGACCGGTGCGCGTCGCACCGAGCCGGTGGCAAGGTTGGTGACGACGACCTCGCTGCCGCTCTGTGCGGAAGCGACCTGTCCGCGCAACGTGGCGTTGCTGGACTGGGCCATGGCCGGGGTGGTGGCGAACAACGAGGCAGCCAGGGCGCAGCACAACAGGCTACGTGCCGGCAGGGTGGAGACGGTGCGGTGAGTCTTCATGACTTTCCCCCTCCCAGGGGTAAAGCGCGAACCAGTGAAGTGACTGGCGCGTCGAGGTTGGTGCTTGGTGTGGATGGAACGGGTACAGCGGGCAACAAACAGCAGGGACGGCAAACACAGCAAAAACGGTCGCCAACCGGAGCGTGCCATCTGCGGCATCGCGCGCATCGCGCGTCGCGCCGCAGCAACACACCTCAATCGGGACAATGCAACAAGCCTGCGGCCGGCCCCTCCCCATTGCCGTGGGGCCGATGCAGCTTAGGCAGCGGGTGCGGTACCGGCGCCGAGACGCCGGATACCGCCAACGCAGCCGTTACCAGATGATGCGTGCGCTCATGAACAAGGTCCGTGGCGGAGTGGACATCGCGCCGTACTGGTTGATGCTCACGCGCGGGTCGTACACGCCGGCACTGCCCCAGTCGATGCTGTACTGATCGTAGTTGCGGAAGTTCAGCGCATTGATCAGATCGCCGCGCACCTGCACCGTCACCGCATCGGTGATGTACATGTCCTTGGACAACGACAAGTCCAGCTGGCGGGTGCCGAAGATGTCGCCGCCGGCGATGAACTTGCCGCCGGGCGCATCCACCGAGACCACGCGGATGTTGTCCGAACTCGGGCCGCCGTACTGGTCGTAGGAGATCGCCTCGTTGCGCGGCGGCACCGTGGCCAGGGTCAGCTTGGCCGAGCCGCTGATGCCCCAGAACAGGTCGTAGATGCCGGTAAGCACCAGGCGGTGGCGCGGCACCGCATTGAGATCCAGGAACGGATAGTCGGCAATGGTGGCCGCATCGAATCCGTAGCGATCGTCGTTGCCGCGATTGCCGCGCGCACGCGAGAAGGTGTAGGCCGCGGTCAGGCCCCAGCCGCTCTCCTGCGTATAGGGCTTGTCTGCCGACAGCAGCAACTGGCCGGTCTTGGTCTCCACGCCGTTGTTGCCGATGATCAGGTTGCCGAAGCCCTGCGGCCGCTGCTCGAACGCCTGTGCGCCGTTCTGGAAGAAATCGCCGTTGGCATAGCGGTTGCCCAGGGTGAAGATGAAACCGTCCTTGCTATGGATATACGACAGCGTGGCCGAGGTGTTCCACTCGCCCAGCTGGGTGCGCAGGCCCAGCGAATACTGGTCGGCATACGGCGTCTTCAGATCGTTGTTGAGCAGGTCGATTTCGCCGTTGCGCACGCGCGCATCGACCAGGTTGGCCAGGCTGTCGGGATTGCCCACATAGGTCGGATCGAAGGCGGTGCAGGTACCCGGCGCCGGGACGCAGTTGGTGGGCCCGGCAAAGCGGATCGTGTACTGCGCCAGCGCGGACTTGATCTGCTCCAGGCCCATCACGTCGAACAGGTTGCGGTCGTAGCTGCGGCCGGCACCGCCGAACAGCACCAGCGACTCGTCGCCACGGAAGTCGTAGGAAAAGCCCAGGCGCGGCGCGAAGTTGTTGTTGTCCTGTTTGCGATTGCGGCCGTTGCTGATGTAGTCGTTGATGTCCACCCCGCCCTTGGCCAGTTGCTCGGCGTAGGTGGCGCTCACGGCCGGATCGGTGCCGGGGCCGTTCAAGGCCGCCACCACTTCCGGCGGGGTCACGTTGTCCAAGTACGAGGGAATCTTTTCGCCATCCCAGCGCACGCCGATATTCAACTGCAGCTTGTCGTTGACGTCCCAATCGTCCTGGATGTACAGGCCCAGCTGCTTGCTGGTGGTGGTCACCGACGGTGCGGCACCGGCGAACGGCAGGTTGAAGCGCACCTGGTAGGGAATGACCGAGGTGCCCGCGCCATCGCCCACCGCGTAGTAGAACGACGGGTTGGCCGCAGAGTTCTCGCTCTGGGTCAGCTCCACTTCCTTGTACTTCACGCCCATCTTGATGACGTGGTTGCCGTGCCACTCGAGGTTGTTGAAGGTCAGGTCGTTCTGGAAGCTGGGGCCTTTCTGGCCCTTGCGCTGGATCGCCAGGCCGCTGGTGGCACCATCGTTGAGCAGCACGTCGTCTTCGGCGATGCCGCGCGTGTACACGCTCTGGCTACCCACGGTGTAGGCGGTGGGATTGAACAGCACGTCTTCATAGGACACGCGCGCTTCGTTGACGTAGCGCTCGCCGTAATGCTGCCAGCGCAGGTCGAAGCGCTTTTCGGTGTTGAGGTTGATCTTGGAGGCAATCGCGGTGGTCTGGCCGCCGACGCTGTCGCGGCTTTCCTCGTCGCGGTACTTGCCGGTGAGCTCCAGGCGGTCGTTCTCGCCGATGTCCCAGTCGACCTTGCCGAAGTACAGGTCTTCGTTGAACGGGCGGGTGACCGAGCCGAGCCGGCTCTGCACGCCGGTGGGCAGGTCGTCGCTGAGCGCGCTGAAGCGATCGGGCACGGCCACCGGATCGGCCGAGACCTCGAAGCCCTTGCCTTCGTAGCTGAAGAAGAAATGCGCCTTGTCCTGCACGATCGGCCCGCTCAGCGCGAAGCCGTATTCGTCCTGGTGGGTCTTGCGCTTGCTGCCATCGGAGTTGGGTGCACCGGCGCGTTCGTCGGGCTGGCGCGCGCGGAAATCGGTATTGCTGGTGCGTCCGAAGATCTCGCCGTGGAACTCATTGCCGCCGGACTTGGTCGAGGCCACGATCGCTGCCGAACCGACCTGGTCGAACTCGGCCTTGTAGTTGGAGGTGATGACCTTGTACTCGCCGATGGCCAGCTGCGGGAACGGGTTGCCCGCGCTCTGCTCCTGCCCGGACACGCCACCGAACAGGTAGCTCTTCTGGCCGACGCCGTCGATGTACACGTTCACCGCCGAGCTGCCCTGCGCGCCGCCGCGGATCTGGCTGTTGCCGTTGGAGTTGGTCTCGAACTGCATGCCCGGCACGGTGTCGGCGAACTCCAGGAAGTTGCGTGTCAGCTGCGGCACGGTGCTGATCTGCTTCAGCGACACGTTGGTGCCCACTTCGGAGGTCTTGACCTCCTGCAGCGTGGTGGCGGTGACCTGCACCGCATCCAGCGTGGTGGCATCGCCGGCAGGCGCCGCGGCCGCGCCGCCGCCCAGGTTCAAGGTGACCGACGAGGCTACCGACAGGGTCACGGTCTGCTCACTGCCGGGGCCGGCATCCACCTTGTAGGTGCCCGGGGGCAGGCCGACCAGCGCGTAGCTGCCGTCGGCGCCGGTGGGCACGCGCCGGACGGCGCCGCTGGCCACATTGGTCGCGGTCACGGTGGTGCCGGCCTGTGCTGCCGCAACCTGGCCGCGCAAGGTCGCATTGCTGGACTGGGCCATGGCCGGGGTGCTGGCCAGCAACGAGGCGGCAAGGGCGCAGCACAGCAGGCTGCGCGCCGGCAGGGTGGAGACGGTGCGGTAATTCTTCATGACTTTCCCCCTCCCAGGGGTAAAGCGCGAACCAGCGGAGTGGCTGGCGCGTCGGTACTGCGTCAAGCGGGACAGCTGGCAACAACGGCAAGGACTGCAAGCAACACACGTTCGGCAAAGCGTGGTGGCGCGTTTCAGGTAGGAGGCGCCGCCCGCGGCGCGCTGGACGCGCGCACGATCAGTTCGGGAACCATCTCGGAAAACGCCGGCGGTGCGGCATCGGCGGGCGGGGCGGGCGCATCGACCAGTTGCTGGCCCAGCAACAACTGCAATGCCCGCGCGCCCAGCCCGGCGATATCCACCCGCATGGTGGTCAGCGCCGGCAGCACGTAGCGCGCCATCGGCACGTCGTCGAAGCCGGCCAGCGCGATGTCCTGCGGCACCTTCAGGCCGGCATGGCCGAGCGCGAACAGGCAGCCCAGCGCCATCATGTCGTTGGCCGCGAACACCGCATCCGGGCGCGCGCCCTGTGCCAGCGTCTGGCCGGCGCGGTAGCCGGACTCTTCGTCGAAGTTGCCCGGCAGCACCCACGGCTGCACGTCGGCATCCAGCGCCAGCTCGTCGCGGTAGCCGCGCAGACGCTCGTGCGCATCGAAGTTGTCGGCCGGCCCGGCGATGAAGGCGATGCGGCGGTGGCCGCTGTCGCGCAGGTGCCGGGTCATCGTCCGCGCGCCGCCGTAGTTGTCCACGTTGAGCACCGGGCGCTGGCTGGCCGTGCCGGCGCAGTTGAGCAGCACCGCCGGCAGGCCGCCGGGCAGGGCGTCCTCGTGCACGCCGGAGTCGCCCAGCGAGGGCGACATCACCACCACCCCGTCCACGCGCCCGGGCAGGCGTTCCAGCGCCTTGCGCTGCGCCTGCGGGTCGCCGTGCGAGCTGGACACCAGCAGGTGGTAGCCCTGCTCGCGCGCCACCTGGTCGATGCCGCGGATCAGTTCGGAAAAGAATTCGCCATGCAGGTCCGGCAACACCACCCCGATGGTATGGGTGCGCCGGCTGCTGAGGCTGCGCGCGGCGTGGTGCGGGATGTAATGCAGCGCACGGGCCACCTGCAGCACGCGCTCGCGCACCGACTCGGCCACATGCTGGTGCCCATTCATGGTGCGCGAGACCGTTGCCACCGACACCTGCGCTTCGCGCGCGACGTCCTTGATGGTGACGCTACCGCCTTCGGAGCGTGGCCGACTCATGGCAAAACCTCCAGGACAACGCGGCTGCCGCCGCACGCCGGGAAGGGTCGCACGGTCCGCTGGCGCAGAACGTTCGTGTCACACATGCACATGAATGACATCGGCCCCAACCGATGGCGACCTCAGAGCGAGATGGCGCGCACGCTAGCAGGAACTGCAAGCGCTTACATGATGCGCTGCACCATTGGGCCAAACGCAGGTGGCACAAGGGCTTGGCGGCATCGCCTGGACAAGTTTGTCCGGAAAGGACAACGGCAGTCAATGTCGGACACTGGGCGACAACATGCATGGAACTACGAAAATCTAACGTTTCCGCACCGTACCCGGGCGCACGGTTGTCGCGCGCCTTGCCGCCAGTGCGTTCAGACAGCAAGATGCGCCGATCGATCAGGGGAACAGCGTGCGCATGTCGCCATCCACCGTCCGCGCCGGCCGGTTCCAGTCCATCGCGTGGGTGCTGCTGGCAGCGCTGTGCCTGGGCAGCTGCCAGCGCGCCGACAAGACCGCCGCCTTGCCGGGCGCCAGCGCCGAGCCAGCCGCAGCGATGCAGTCGATGACCCTGCCCTTGCGGCGCAATGACCTGGTCGCCTATGCGCGGATCCGGGTCACACCTGCGCAATACACCCAGCTGGAGACGGCTTGGCGCAGCGGTGCCAGCCGTTGGCCGCTGACCGAGCTACCGCTGCCCAACGAGGTCGGCAGCCTGCTCGGCACTTTGTCGGCGCCCGGCGCCGAGCGCCAGCTGCAGCAGGCCTTCGATGCACAGCTGGCCGGCCAGTCGCAGGGCATCCGCCAGGCCGCGCAGTCGCTGGGCCAGTTCGGCGTGCAATACCTGCGCAGCCGCAGCGACTACCAGCCCGAGCAGCGCGCCCATTATGTGCAGCTGGTCGATGCCCTGAGCGCCTGGGCGGCCACCGCGCCGCTGGCCGACCGCGCGCGCGCCAAGGCCAGCATCGCCGACCTGGTGACTGCCGCCCGCGCCACCGGCATCGGCTCGGACGCCGATCTGCAGCGTTTGGGGATGGAAGAGAGCCTGCGCCGGCTCGGGCCGTTCTGGGCCGCGGCCAAGCAGGTGCTGGAGCGTTACGGCCTGTCGCTGGACAGCAGCCTGGATGCGCTGCGCACCGGCTTGATCAAGCAGGACGGCGACCGCGCCCAGGTGCGGCTGCGCTATCCGCTGGCCGCGCACGACATCGACCTGAGCATCGCCCTGATCAAGCGCGACGGCCACTGGTACCAGCAGCAGACCCAGGACGAAGTGCAGGCGCTGCTCGGCGCTGCGCCGGCGGCGCCCGCAGCCGCCGCCGCTGCAAGGCCTGACACCCCGGTGGCCGCGCCCGCCACGCCCGCCGCCACCGGGCAACGCCCGGCTGGGCGATAATGACCGTGATGCCAGAACAGAATCCCCTGCCGTTCCCGGACGGCCAGCCCGCCCCGCCCAGCGCTGCCGCCACCGATCTCGGTGCCACGACCGCCGCCTTGCCGACCGCCGTTCCGGTTCCGCCGGACGCTGCGCCGTCGATCGCGCCCGCCGTCGCCGCTGCCCGCAGCGCCAAACGCCCGTGGTGGGCGCGCCTGCTCGGCCGCCTGGCCGACCCCTGGCTGAGCCTGACCATCGAACCGGACCAGCCGAGCCGCTACGACGACGGCACGCCGGTGGTCTACGTGCTGGAGGACTACGGCCTGTCCAGCGCGCTGATCCTGGACAAGGCCTGCCGCGAGGCCGGGCTGCCCTCGCCACTGGTGCCGCTGCCGGGCGACCCGCTGCAGCGCAAGCGCGCCTACCTGGCACTGTCGCGGCGCAGCAGCAGCAATTCGCTGATCCCCGAGCAGCGCGGCGGCAAGACCCATTCGGATTCGCTGGCCAAGCTGCTGCAGGCGCATCGCGTGCGCGCCGACCTGGACGTGCACCTGGTGCCGGTGTCGATTTTCGTCGGCCGCGCGCCGGACAAGCAGAGCGGCTGGTTCGCGGTGCTGTTCTCGGAAAACTGGGCGCTAGTCGGCCGCTTCCGGCGCCTGCTGGCGGTGCTGCTCAACGGCCGCACCACCATCGTGCGCTTTGCCCCGCCGATCTCGCTGCGCCAGACCATGGCCGAAGGCCTGCCGCCCGAGCGCACCTTGCGCAAATTGCAGCGCGTGCTGCGCACGCATTTCCGCCGTATCCGTGAGGCGGTGATCGGGCCGGACCTGTCCACCCGCCGCCTGCTGGTGGACCAGGTGCTGGCGGCCGACTCGGTGCGCGAGGCGATCGCCACCCAGGCCAAGCGCGACAACTCCAAGCCGGTCGATGCCTGGCGCAAGGCGCATGCCTACGCCTGGGAAATCGCCGCCGACTATTCCAGCCCGGTGGTGCGCTCGGCCAGCTTCCTGCTGACCCACGTGTGGAACCGCATCTATGCCGGTGTGCTGGTGCATCACCTGGACAAGCTCAAGCAGGCCGCGCCCGGGCACGAAGTGGTCTACGTGCCCAGCCACCGCAGCCACATGGATTACCTGCTGCTGAGCTACCTGCTGTACGAACGCGGCATCGTGCCGCCGCACATCGTGGCCGGCATCAACCTCAACCTGCCGGTGGTCGGCACGCTGCTGCGCAAGGGCGGCGCGTTCTTCATCCGCCGCTCGATCAAGGGCAATGCGTTGTATTCGGCGGTGCTCAGCGAGTACGTCGCCCAGCTGGTGGCCGGCGGTTACTCGATCGAATACTTCGTCGAAGGCGGGCGCTCGCGCACCGGGCGTCTGCTGCAGCCCAAGGGCGGCATGATCGCGATGACGCTGCGCGCCTACCTGCGCCAGCCGCGCAAGCCGGTGCTGTTCCAGCCGGTCTACATTGGCTACGAGAAGCTGATGGAAGGCAACAGCTACCTGGACGAGCTCACCGGCCGGCCCAAGGAGAAGGAATCCATCTGGGGCCTGCTGTGGTCCATCCCCAAGGTGCTCAAGCAAAACTACGGCCAGGTGGTGGTGAACTTCGGCGAGCCGATCGCGCTCAACGACGTGCTGGCCAAGCACGCGCCCGATTGGGACGGCCAACCGCTGCCCGACGACGAAAAGCCCACCTGGCTGGCACCGGCGGTGGACACGCTGTCCACCCAGATCCAGACCCGCATCAACTGCGCCGCCGACGTCAATCCGATCAACCTGCTGGCACTGGCGCTGCTGTCCACGCCCAAGCACGCGATGGGCGAGGCCGACCTGATCGCGCAGATCGAGCTGTGCAAGAAGCTGCTGGCGGAGATGCCGTATTCGGACCGCGTCACCGTCACCCCGCACACCCCGGCGCGCATCATCACCCACGCCGAAGAGATCAACGTGCTCACGCGCGTGTCGCATCCGCTGGGCGATGTGCTGAGCGTCAGCGGCGACACTGCGGTGTTGCTGAGCTATTTCCGCAACAACGTGCTGCACCTGTTCACGGCCTCGTCGTGGGTGGCGTGCTGCTTCCAGAACAACCGCCGGATGAGCCGTGCCGGTCTGCTGCGCCTGGGGCGCACCGTGTACCCGTTCCTGCAGGCGGAGTTGTTCCTGCCGTGGAGCGAGGACCGCTTTGCCGAACGCATCGAGCAGACCATCGACATGTTCGTGCGCGAAGGCCTGCTGCTCAACGTCACCGACGACGATGGCGGCATCCTCACCCGCAACACCGGGCAGACCGACGAGGTGTTCCGCCTGCGTGCGATCGGCCATTCGCTGCAGCAGGCCTTCGAGCGCTATTACATCGCCATCTCGGTGCTGGTGAAGAACGGCCCCGGCGTGCTCGGTGCCGGCGAACTGGAAAGCCTGTGCCAGCAGGCCGCGCAGCGCCTGAGCCTGTTGTATGCCCCGGCCGCCCCGGAGTTCTTCGACAAGACCCTGTTCCGCAGCTTCATCCAGAAACTGCGCGAGCTGCGCCTGGTGTGGCCGGACGAGAACAGCAAGCTGCTGTTCGACGAGCGCCTGGATGCCTGGGCCAAGGACGCCAAGTTCATCCTTGGCCGCGAATTGCGCCACACCATCGAGCGGGTCAGCCCCGAGGCGGTCAAGCCGGACGTGGTGCTGCCGCCGGCCGAGTAAGGCGGCAGTACAAACGCCAGCGTCTCCCTGCGGTAGGTGATGCCGGGCAATGGCAGCGCACCCGCAGGGAAGCGCAGATGCGCACCATGCTTCCCTTCTCCCACCGGGAGAAGGTGCCCGAAGGGCGGATGCGGGTCGGTCAGCACGCAGATTATCCAGCGCTGCAGCTGACCAGAGTCACTCGCGGCGTTGTTCACCAACGCCCGCAACTTCACACAGCAGTTCCGTTCGCTTCATCCGCCTCTTGCAGCAATGCCGATAGCATCGCGCCACCTTTCATCACGATCGGGTGCGTTGGACCACAGGCGTGCCCGGCAGGAGATCTCCATGCGCGCAGCCATCCACACCCAATTCGGCGACCCGGCCAAGGTGCTTGAACTCGGTCAACGGCCCACCCCGCAGCCCGGCAAGGGCCAGGTGCGCATCGCCATGCGTCGCTCGCCGATCCACAACCACGACCTGTGGACGGTGCGCGGCAATTACGGCTACAAGCCGGAGCTTCCCGCAATCGGCGGCAGCGAAGCAGCCGGTGTGATCGATGCCCTCGGCGAAGGCGTCCAGGGCCTGCAGACCGGCCAGCGCGTGGTCGCCGCCGGCGTGCACGAGAGCTGGGCGGAGTTTTTCCTGGCCGACGCGTCCGGCGTGGTGCCGCTGCCCGACGCGCTGGACGACGACCGCGGTTGCCAGTTGATCGCCATGCCGCTGAGCGCGCTGATGCTGATCGAGTTCCTGCAGGTCGAAAAGGGCGACTGGATTGTGCAGAACACCGCCAACGGCGCGGTCGGCAAGACCGTCGCCATGCTCGCCGCCGCGCGCGGCATCAACGTGGTCAATCTGGTGCGCCGCGACGCCGGCGTGGAGGAGTTGAAGGAACTAGGTATCGGCAACGCGGTCTCCACCGCCCGCGAGGGCTGGCAGGACAGCGTGCGCGCGCTGGTCGGCGAGGCGCCGATCGTGCGCGCAATCGACTCTGTCGCCGGCAGCGCGGCCGGCGACCTGATGGGGCTGCTTGCCGAAGGCGGCGAGCTGATCTCGTTCGGTTCGATGACCGGCGAGCCGCTGCAGATTTCCAGCGGCGATGTGATCTTCAAGCAGGCCAGCGTGCGCGGTTTCTGGGGCAGCAAGGTCATGGCCGCCACCAAGCCCGAGGACAAGCGCCGCATGATCGGCGAACTGCTCAAGGCCGCCGTCGATGGCAGCCTGGCCCTTCCGGTGGAAGCGGTGTTCGATCTGGAAGATGCAGCCAAGGCGGCCGCGGCAAGCGCCGAACCGGGCCGCCGCGGCAAGATCCTGCTACGCGCAGGCTGAGGACGGCGGCTCGGGTCGTCTTATGACAGTCGGCGCCTGACGCGCAAAAGCGGTGAGGCGCTTGCACGTCCGCTGACGCGAACAGGCGCCCGGATCCGTTGCCCAGATCGGCCAAAGAGATCGACAATTCTTCAAGGCCGGCATATCAAGCCCCTCTCCCCTCGGGGCGAAGCGGCACAGCTTGCGCGCCACTGGCGCGCGTGCCCTGGAGCGCCCGCGTCGCAAGACGTGGGCCGGGGCGCGCAGCGGGAGTTGGGGTGAGGGTGTGGCCCAAGCGACCAACGCGACACACCTCAGCTCAAGCCGGCGCCATGCCGACAAACCCCTGCCTGCGTCACCAACTGACTCAACCGCCTGTCACCGCGACGTTGATATCCACGACCGCAAAGCAAACCCAGGCGGCCGCACGCACCAACCTCACGCCGGCTCGTCAGGCACCAGCTCCATTTCCAGCCGCGTGATGCAGTCCTTGAGATGCAGCTTGCGCTTCTTCAGGCGCTTCATCTGCAGCTCGTCGTCCATGTTGGCGGGCACGCGCTGGATCTCCTCGTCCAACGCGCGGTGGGCGCGTCGCAACTCGGCGATCTGCTCGGCGATCTCGGCGGGTGAGAGAGTTTCCACGGCTCCGAGCATACACAACCACGGGCCGGCCGCGTCACCTGTGCTTGCCAAGCCGCCCGGGGCTGCGACAATGCATGCGCGCCGTTGGGGAAACGGCGGCGCGCCTGATCCCATCATTGCCGCGCGGCCATGGCCGTCGAGAAAGGAGTCTTTACGATGCGTTTGCGTTCTTCCCTGCTGGCCCTGAGCCTGCTCACCGCCGCCAACCTGGCCAGCGCCGCCGACGTCGCCAAGTACGACGGCTTTTTGTGCTGCAACCTGCGCACCGACGGCAGCTGGATCAGCGACAGCAACTACGCCGAAGACGGCAAGCGCATGCTTCCCGTAGGCACCCCGGTCAGCGTCACCGGCTTCGGTCGCAACCGCGTCAACCTCAAGATCGCCGGCGAAAAGCAGTCCATCGGCAACGATTACAGCCGCGACCTGGACAACACCGCCTTCGCCGCCCGCTATGTCGTCACCGCCGACCCCAAGCTCAAGCTCGCCACCTTCCCGCCCAAGATCCGCCAGGCCATCAATGACGGCAAGCTCACCGGCGGCATGACCCGCGAACAGGTGCTGATGGCCGTCGGCTACCCGATCAGCAGCGAAAACCCGAATCTGGACGCCTCGCTGTGGCGCTACTGGCGCGACAGCTTCTCCGAGTACCAGGTGCAGTTCGGCCCCAGCGGCAAGCTGGTCAAGGTGACCGCGGATCCGCAGCTGATGAATCTGGTTTGGCTGCCGTGAATTGCCCAAGGTGGTCGCACATCGTGCGGCCATCTGCATAGCAGGTTCATTGCCTGAGCAGGCACCTCGAACACCGGGAGACGGTAGGCTCCAGCAGCCGAGGTCTGGATCCTGGCGACACGCGATCAGAGCGCACAATCAGCGCCAGCGCTCTTCCCTGGCCACCGGCCGCCAAAGACCGAAGCTCATATGCAACGACATCCGGACCTGTATCCCAACGACGATAACGGCGACACCCTCTGGCACATTGCCCAGCAAGGCGTGGACCTGTCGAAGCCGCGCGAGATTGCGTTCTCCGTGGTCTTCCCCACGAAGGAGTCGGCCTTGGAGTTCTCGGTGATGCTGCTGCGCTTCGAGCAAAAGGTGCGTTGCTGCCACTATCCGGAAAACACCGCGTTTCCGATGGACGTGACGGTGTATCCGACCATGGTGCCGTCGCACAAGGCGATTTCTGCGTTCGAGGAAGAGCTGGCCGTGGAGGCCAAGCCCCTGGGTGGCCTGAATGACGGCTGGGAGTTTTCCGTGGATGACAAGGACGCCTGACGCAGCCCGTATGCGAGAGCCGGCGATGCAGTCACTGCATCGCTGAGCCCGTTGCACTCTCACCGCGTTACCGCATCAGCGCGGCGATTGCGGTACCCGGCGCAGCTGCGATACGTCATAGCCCATGGCGGCGATACGTTGGACGGCCTGCTGATAGTCGGCCTCGGACACCTGCGGGGTGCGCGCCATGTACCAGACGTAATCGCGCTTGCTGCGCGCCACGATGGTCTGCGCATACTCCGCATCCCGCCAGGCGATCACGTACTCGGCCTTGAACGGCCAGAAGAACTGCATGCTCCACAGCGCACCATTGCCCTCCTTCGCCACCTGGCCGATCGGGTGCATGGACTTGAGCGGCGCCTGGAAGCTGCCCTTGCGGTAGGTGAAGGTGGTCTGGATGCGGCCATCCGGCCGCAGCGCATAGCGCTCCACGGCATCGTAGGCCTTGCGCTCCGGCCGGGTGGGAATGTGCGCGATGACGTACCAGTCGCCCATGAAGCGCGGCACGTCGACGCTGTCTGCGCGGGGCAGGGCGGCACGCGACTCGCTCCCACTGGCACTCCCGTAGACCGCTAGCGTCAGCAACAACAGCATCGAACCACCTCGCATGGCAACCTCCACCAGAAAGAACCCGTAGATAGGCCTACGGAGTTACTGTGCGTCCGGATGCAACCCCATGCGATGCAGTTCCGGACTGAGTGCACGCTGGCGTGGTGTGCCAGCGGCACGACCGTAACGCTCGACATGTCATGGCGGCGTTGAAGCGCCAGGCCGACGCCTTGCGCATGCCAGGAAACGCGCGATCACGCAGTGGTGAGCGCCGGGTCGACGATCAGCCGCAACGAGGATCACGACGCGCTTTGAAAGCGTAGCGGTGACGGGACGTGCCGTTCAGCGCCGGCGGTTGAGCCATGACGCGCTGATAGTCCCGGCAGGCGGTAGCCCGACGGCATTCACCAGGGCGACACCGCGTCTTCCCCATATGGATGAATCGTCGCGATCCTTCCATCCGCATCGTGCTCCAGCGGCGCCATCTTGATGCTGCGCAGATGCGTCTGCCCGCCCGACAGCACAGCGTCGTGATAGAACAGATACCACTGGCCGTCGAGCAGGCAGATGGAGTGATGCGTGGTCCAGCCGACCACCGGTGCGAGCAGCACGCCCTGGTAGGCGAATGGCCCGTACGGGGTATCGCTGGTGGCGTAGCAGATGCGGTGGGTATCGCCGGTGGAGTAGGACAGGTAATAGCGGCCGGCATGGTGGTGGACCCAGGGGCCTTCGAAGAAGCGGCGGGCATGGTCGCCGGCACGTAATGGTGTGCCGTGTTCGTCGAGGATGATGATCTCGCGGGTGGGTTCGGCCAGTTGCGTCATGTCCTCGCGCAGGCGGGCGACGCGCGGGCCGAGTGCGGGCGCGTCGTCTTCGGGTTCCTGATGGCTCTGCGCATAGGCGTTGTCGCGGTAGTGCTGCAGTTGGCCGCCCCAGATGCCGCCGAAATACAGGTAATGCGTGCCGTCGTCGTCTGCAAACACCGCTGGATCGATCGAGTAGGTGCCGGCGATGGGCTCGGGTTCTGCGACGAACGGGCCTTGCGGGCCATCGCCGACCGCCACGCCGATCTGGAAGATGCCGTCGGCACGCTTGGCAGGAAAATACAGATAGGTCTTGCCGTCGCGCTGCGCGGCATCCGGTGCCCACATCTGACGCTGCGCCCAGGGCACGTCGCGCACGTGCAGGACCTGCCCGAGGTCTTCCACCGGCGCGCCGGGATGCGCCATGCGGAAGACGTGGTAGTCGGCCATGTCGAAGTGCGAGCCGTCGTCGCTGAAGGCAACGCCGGCATCGATGTCGTGCGAGGGGTAGATGTACAAGGCGCCGTCGAACACGTGCGCGGAAGGGTCGGCGGTATAGAGGTGGGTGACCAGCGGTGCGGAAATGGCGGTGCGCGCCAGCGCCTGCAGTGCAGCGGTGTGCAGTTCATCGGACATGCGCGTACCTGTGCATGAGGTGGGAGGGAGAGGGCGTCAACTGGTGGCGAGCGCGGCGCTGCGTCGGCGCAGGCCCAGCTCGTGTTCGATGCGGGTTTCCAGCGGCTTGTCGATCTCGTACAGCGCCAGCAACGCGGTGCCGAGCAGGAACGGGATGGACGCATACACGCTGATGGCCAGGCGAATGCCGTTTGTCACGGCATCGCTTTGCAGCGGCAGGGCGGCATCGTAGCCATAGAACGCCAGGATGCCGGCGACCAGCGCGCCGCCGACGCTCAGGCCGATCTTCAGGCCGCACAACATCGCCGAGAAGATGATCGCGGTGGCGCGGCGGTGGTTCTTCCATTCCGAGTAGTCGGCCACATCGGCGATCATCGCCCATAGCAGCGGGATGGTGATGCCGTAGAAGAAGCCGTGCAGCACGTAGGAGGCGAACACCCAGGCGATCGCAGTCGGCGGATACACGTAGAACGCCAGCAGGAACAGCGTGGAGATCAGCAGCGCGCCGCCGAACACGTTGCGCTTGCCGTAGCGATCGGCCAGCCGCTTGGAAAAGCCGATGCCCACGATCATCGCCAGGATGCCTCCGGCGCTGAACACGCTGAAGGCCGAGGTGGGTGCGTCCTGCGGCCATTGCAGCGCGCTCAGGCCGGCGCCGGTAAGCATGCTGTTGATTGCAGCGATGAAGCGGTTGAAGCCGGCGTTGTCCAGGAACAGCGTCAACGCGTTCGCGTCGAGGGTGTACTTGAAGTAGTAGATGTACATCCCGCCCTTCATGGCGAGATTGATGAAGACCAGGATGGTCAGCGACAGCATTACCAGCCAGGGTTTGTTGCGGACCAGATCGGTGAGGTCCTGGCGCACGCTGCTGCGTTGTTCGCTGATCGGCAGCACGCGCTCGCGGGTGGTGAAAAAGGTGATCAGAAAGCACAGCGTGCCGACGGCGGCAAACAGCGCCATGGTGTTGCGAAAGCCCTGTGCCTTGTCGCCATTGCCCAGGATCAGCACCAGCGGCAGCAACAACACCTGGATGATGAACTGTGCAAACGTCACCGCCAGGAAGCGGTACGCCGACAAGCTATTGCGTTGCTCCATGCTGCCGGTGAGCACGCCGCTCAATGCCGAGTACGGCAGGTTGTTGGCCACGTACACCAGCATCAGCAGCGTGTAGGTGGCGAAGGCGTAGGCGATCTTGCCCTGCTCGCCGAGTGCGGGCGTGTTGAACGCGGCCAGCGACAAGGCACCGAACGGCACTGCCGTCCACAGGATCCACGGGCGGAACTTGCCCCAGCGTGTGCGGGTGCGATCGGCCAGGATGCCGATGATGGGCGTGAACACGAACGCGCCGAGCATGCCCACCACGAAGATCAGGGTGGCGGCCACACTCGCCGGGATGCGGAACACATCGGTATAGAAGAACGCCAGGAAGGTGACCAGCGTCTGGAAGATCAGGTTGGCCGCCAGGTCGCCCAGGCTGTAGCCGATCTTTTCGCGCAAGGAGAGCTGTTGTGAGCGATCGTTCATGAGGTGGGGCGGGGCTCAGGGAATGCTGCGGAAAACGCCGCGGCGCGCGCCAGGCTGCCGGTCGCGATGGGAGGTGATCGCGACCGGCGGACACAGCACTCAAAAGGTACCGCGGATGCCGAGCATGACCGTGCGCCCGGGCTCATACAGATCGTAGGTGGCGTTGGGCCAGGCGTAGGTGGTGCGCAGCGGCTCGTCGGTGAGGTTGGTGACGTTGAGGGTGATCTGCGGCTTGGACGGCAGCGACTCCAGCGTGTAGCTGGCAGACAGATCCAGCTGCCCACGCGCATCGGCGTTGAGACGCGCGTAGGGAATGCCGTTCTGGTTGGCGCCGGAGATCACCATGTCGTCGTTCCAGGTGTAGGACAGGCGCACCGAGGCGGCGTCCTTTTCCCAGTACACGGTGCCGTTCCACAGGTTGGGGGCGACGCCGACCGCCACTGCCGGAATGCCTTCGCCTTCGGAGGACTGGGTGACATGGGTGTAGTTCACGCTGAAGCCCAGGCCGTCGACCAGCCGGTCCAGCGGCTGCACCCAGATCGCCTCGGTGCCGCGGATGTTGAGCACGCCGTCGGCGTTGACCTGGGTCTGGACATCCACGGTGGCCGCATTCGGGCCGCCGCGCTGATCCAGGCCGGCCTGCTGGATCGGCAGCAGGCTGTCGTAGGGCACGCCCAGGTCGTTGAAGGGAATGCGCCGCACGCCGTTGACGGTGAAGCCGCTGATGCGCTTGTTGAACAACGTCAGGCCCACATAGCCTTCGCCGCCGGTGTACCACTCGCCACCGAAATCCACGTTGGTGGACAGGTACGGCGCCAGGTTCGGATTGCCCTGGGTTGCGGTCTGCGCGGAAGGGTCGCTGAAGTTGGTGTTGGGCAGCATCGCGCTGGGGTCGGGCCGGGTGAGCGTGCGCGAGCTGGACAGGCGCAGCACCACGTTGTCGGCCACGTCCCAGGCGGCGTTGAACGAGGGCAGGGTTTCCTTGTAGTCCGAATCCAGCACCTGGATGCGGCGGATGCCGTTGATGGTGACAGGGCCGGTGATGGTCTGGTCGGTGGTCACGTAGCGCACGCCGGCATTGAAGCGCAGCGTGCGGTTCCACACTTCGGTTTCCGCGTTGGTTTCGATATAGAAACCCCAGTTTTTCTCGCGGATGCCGCCGGCCGAGGCACCGGTGTTGGCGGAGTTGGTCTCCGGTGCGGAATCGCGCAGCGCGTAGTAATTGGTGTCGCCCAGGAAGCGGTTGAAATCGGCGGTGATGAAGCCATCCGGACCGGGGCGCAGATAGCCGGCCAGCGCCGCATTCGGGATTGCCGAGCCAGGGCCGCCGTTACAGACATTGCCGCCGCCACCGCGGCAGACCACCTGCTCCCAGGCGATACTGTTGTCGAAGCCGCGGATGGTGCGCTCGGCCTGGTCGTAGGCGGCGCCGATCTTGATGTTGCGCTTGTCTTCGCCGAACTGCAGGTCGGCGCGTGCGCCCCGGGTCTCGGTCACGCGTTTTTCGTTCTGGATATTGACCCGGCCACCGCTCCAGCCCCAGCCCAGATTGGGGTCGTTGAGATCGAGCGGGCTGCTGATCGAGGGGCGGTCGCCGCCTTCGTTGCGGTAATCGACGGTGGTGAACGGCGAGGTGACCAGGATGCTGGGCGACTCGCGCTCCAGCCAGCTGCGCGTGGCATTGGCCTGCACGTTGAGCTTGATGTCCTGGTTCTCGCCGAACAACAGCTCGGCACCTGGATTGACGCTCCAGAACTTGACCTCTTCCCGGTACGGGCGCGCTTCCAGGAAGTACTGCGCATTGGCAAACGTGGCGCTGGTGACCACGTTGTTCTGGTCCAGCTGCATGCCCAGCGGGATCATGTTGCCGTTGCGGCCGATCAGATTCATGCTGATCCGCTCGGTTGTGCGCTTGGCTTCCGAATACAGTGTATCCAGGTAGAAATGCATGCTGTCGGACGGGCGCCATTCCAGCGACATCACCGAGGCATCGCGGTCGCGATCGCCATTCATGTAGACGCTGCGGCCCAGCCGCGGAATCAGCGCGTCGCTGATCTGGTCGATGCTCAGACCCGGGTTGCGCGCCAGCAGCCAGGCCGCATCGATGGTCTCGCCGGTGGTCAGGCCGTTGCCGGCGGTGGCCGGCACGCGGTCGGGAATGCGCCAGTTGCCGCCGCCATTGACGTTGCACGCGGTCGGTTGATTGGTGGCCGGGGTGCCGGCAGGCGGGGTAAGGCCGCATTGGGTGTAGGTGAGGCCGGGGTTGGTCCAGCCCACGCTTTCGAAGCCGCGCACGCCCAGCTTGCCTCGGACCGAGGCCACGCCCAGCAATGCGCCGAAGGTGCCTTGCTCGTTGGTCCAGCTGCCCATGAAGGCCCCGCGCGGGGTGGTCTTTTCGCTGGTGCTGTTCCAGTCCGCCTGGGCCTGATAGGTGAAGTGCACGCCGGGGCGATCGAACGGACGCGCGCTGCGCATGTCCACCACGCCGGAGACGCCGCCTTCGAGCATGCTGGCGGTAGGCGTCTTGCTGACGGTGAGCTGGGTGAAGAACTCGGTGGGAAACAGGTTCAGATCGACTTCGCGGTTCTGGTTCTGCGCGTTCAGGCCGATCGAGGCGGTGGCGATGCTGGCGCCGTTGAGCGTGGTCTTGGTGAAGCTGGTGCCCAGGCCGCGGATGGCGATGTTGAGGCCCTCGCCATTGACGTCGCGCGAGAGCTGCACGCCGGGGATGCGGTTGAGCGACTCGGCGATGTTCATGTCCGGAAACTTGCCGATGTCCTCGGCAAACACGGTGTCGGCAAAGCCCACCGAGTCGCGCTTGGCATCGGTGGAAAACTGGATGCTGCGCCGGTAGCCGGAGACGGTGACGGTGTCGAGCTGGGTCACCGCATCGCCGCTGGCAGCGGCGGCCGCGGGCGGTTGTGCGGGGGAAGCGCTGTCGGCGTCGCTGGACTGTGCCCAGGCGGCAGTGCTGGTCATGCCCAGCAGGATGGACCCCAACGCGCAGGACAACGCGGTTTGTGCGTAGCTGTTCTTCACCGTAATCCCTTCCCTAACAGGTGAGCAGATGTCCCACGCATCGCCCCTGCGCAGGGAGTGCCGCTGCCGAACAGCGGCGCGGCGATGGTGCGATGGGGGAGACGGGCGATCAGCGGTGGCCGATGTTAGCGCTACCAAATTCAGAACATCACGCTGCAGGGCAGCATAGGCGACGGAAGGCATCGCGGCGGCTGCGACAGTGGCGCTGATCGGAATGGTGCCGGCTGCATATGGCGCACTGGCGTGCTGCACTGCGCGATGGATTTTGCCCGGCAGCGTGGTAATGGTAGCGCTATCACCCGTGGCGCAAGGCCACCTTCGTGCAGGTGCAGTGCTCGATGAATCGAACCGAAGAACGCGGCAACAGTGTGCCGAGCTGCCCTCGACATCCAGCAGCGCATTGCAGCCTTCGCTACGCGATTGCGCAGTGCGTACTGCCTGCAGCGCTGTTGCGGAAGTCGAGCACGTGAGCCAACTGCCCCCAACCGCAGCCCCTGCCGGCACGCTGGCGCGCCTCGGCCGCATGCGTTGGCGCGTCTGCGCACTGCTGCTTGCCGCCACCACCATCAACTATGTCGACCGCCAGGTGCTCGGCGTGCTGGCGCCGTTTCTGCAGACGCAGATCGGCTGGAACGAGATCCAGTATGGCTATATCGTCACCGCGTTCCAGGCCGCCTACGCGCTGGGCCTGTTGTGCAGCGGTGCGGTGATCGACCGCTTCGGCACGCGCGTCGGTTACGCGCTGGCGATCGGCATCTGGAGCCTGGCGGCGATGGGGCATGCGCTGGCCACCAGCGTGGTGGGCTTTGCGATTGCGCGCTTCTTCCTGGGGCTGGGCGAGTCCGGCAACTTCCCCGCTGCACTGAAGACGGTGGCCGAGTGGTTCCCGCGTCGCGAGCGCGCACTGGCCACCGGCATCTTCAATTCCGGCTCCAACATCGGTGCGATCGTCGCGCCGTTGCTGGTGCCGCTGATCGCCACCGCCTGGGGCTGGCAGGCGGCATTCCTGTTCACCGGCGTGCTCAGCGCCACCTGGCTGCTGGTGTGGTGGCTCAGCTATCACCCGCCCGAGCAGCAACCCGGCCTGTCGGCGGCAGAGCTGGCGCATATCCGCAGCGATGCGCACGAGCCGGTGCAGCAGCGGCTGTCGTGGTTGCAGGTGCTGCGGCATCGGCAGGCCTGGGCGTTCGTGCTGGGCAAGTTCATCACCGACCCGATCTGGTGGTTCTTCCTGTTCTGGCTGCCCAAGTTCCTGCATGCCGAATACGGATTGAGTCTGTTGCAACTGGGCGCGCCGTTGATCGTGATCTTCGTGCTGGCCGATATCGGCAGCATTGCCGGCGGCTGGGTCGCCGGGCGCTTCATCGCGCGCGGCTGGAGCGTCAACCGCGCACGCAAGAGCGCAATGCTGATCTGCGCAATCTCGGTGGTGCCGATCGTGTTCGCCGCACGCGCCGATAACCTGTGGCTGGCCGTGGGCCTGATCGGCCTGGCCACCGCTGCGCACCAGGGGTGGTCGGCCAATTTGTTCACGCTGCCGTCGGACATGTTTCCACGCCACGCGGTCGCCACCGTGGTCGGCATCGGCGGCTTTGCCGGCGCGGTCGGTGGCATGCTGATCGCCACCTTCATCGGGTTCCTGCTGCAGGCCACCGGCAGTTATGTGCCGGTGTTCCTGATGGCAGGCTCGGCGTATCTGCTGGCGCTGGCGGTGGTGCACATGCTGGTGCCACGCTTGGCGCCGGCGCAGCTGCCGGCAGATACCGCCGCCACCGCCGCATCTTCCTGAGGGGATCATCATGCAATTACGCACAATGGCAATCGGGTTGTTGTTGGCGGCGAACGTCGCAACGCTTGCGCAGGCCGCACCGCTGGCTTCCGGCGCGCCCAAGTTCCTGGGCAGCGCCTACAGTCCGCAACAGTCCCCGGGATTTGCGCAGTACTGGAACAAACTCACACCGGAAAACAGCGGCAAGTGGGGCAGCGTGGAAGCGGTGCGCGACCAGATGGACTGGAGCGGGCTGGATACCGCCTACCGGCTGGCCAAGGCCAACGGCATGCCGTTCCAGATGCATGTGATGGTGTGGGGCAATCAGCAGCCGGAGTGGATCAAGTCGCTGCGGCCGGCCGAGCAGCGCCGTGAGATCGAGCAGTGGTTTGCCGCGGTGGCGCAGCGCTATCCGGAGATCGACCTGCTGGAAGTGGTCAACGAGCCGCTCAACGACCCGCCCAGCAAGGACGACACCGGCGGCGGGAATTATCTGCAGGCGCTCGGTGGCAACGGCGCCAGCGGTTGGGAATGGGTGCTGCAGTCGTTCCGGCTGGCGCGCCAGCACTTTCCACGTGCGCGGCTGATGATCAACGACTACAGCATCACCAACAGCCCCCAGGCCACGCAGAAATATCTGCAGATCGTGCAGCTGCTGCAGCGCGAACAACTGGTCGATGCGATCGGCGTGCAGGAGCATGCCTTCGAAACCACCCCGAATGTGGCGATGTCGGTGCATCGCGACAATCTCGATGCACTGGCCGCGACTGGCTTGCCGATCTACATCACCGAGTTCGACCTGGACGGGCCCACCGATGCGCAGCAATTAGCCGACTACCAACGTGTGTTCCCGGTGTTCTGGGAGCACCCCGGCGTGCGCGGCATCACGCTGTGGGGCTTTCGCCCCGGGCTGTGGCGCGACAAGGAAGCGGCCTATTTGATTCGCGCCGATGGCACCGAACGGCCGGCGCTGACCTGGCTGCGCGATTACATTGCCAGCCACGGTGCGGCGCGGTGATCCCGGTGCCCTGCCTTTTTCCTGCCCGTTCGGCGACCGACTGATGCCTACCTCCATTCCGCTGACCCTGCACGCCGACCGCCTGTTGCCCGCCGACCCCGGCACCCGTGCGATCGCGCGCCGCCTGTACGCGCAGATCGCCGCACTGCCGATCATCAGCCCGCACGGCCATACCGATCCGGCGTGGTTCGCTACCGACGCGCCGTTCGCCAATGCCACCGAGTTGTTGCTGGTGCCGGATCACTACGTGTTCCGCATGCTCTACAGCCAGGGCATCGCACTGGATGCCTTGGGCATTCCGCGTGCGGATGGGTCGCGCGCGGCGGTGGACCCGCGCGCAGCGTGGCGCGTGTTCGCTGAGCACTACACGTTGCTGCGCGGTACGCCGTCAGCGTTGTGGCTCAATCATGTCTTCCATGAGGTGTTCGATCTGCGCATCCGGCTGGATGCCGGCACTGCCGATCATTACTACGATCACATCACCGCTGCGCTGCAGATGCCGGCATTCCGCCCGCGTGCCCTGTTCGAGCGCTTCAACATCGAGGTGATTGCCACCACCGAGTCGCCGCTGGACACGCTGCAGCACCACGCGACCATTCGCGCCAGCGGCTGGAAGGGACGCGTGCTCACCGCGTACCGCCCGGACCCGGTGGTCGACCCCGAACACGAGCAGTTTGCCGGCGCGCTGCAGCAGTTCGGCGCGCTCACCGGCGAGGATGTGCTGAGCTGGCAAGGCTATCTGCGTGCGCACCGGCAGCGCCGCGCGTTCTTTGCCGCGCATGGCGCCACCTCGACCGACCACGGCCACCCCAGCGCGGCCACCGCCGATCTGTCGCCGGCCGAGGCGCGCCGCCTGTTCGACACCGTGGTGCGTGGTGCCGCCACACCGGCGCAGGCCGAGCTGTTCCGCGCGCAGGTGCTGACCGAGATGGCGGCGATGAGCCTGGACGATGGCCTGGTGATGCAGCTGCACCCGGGGTGCTTCCGCAATCACAACCGGCAGCTGTTCCAGACCTTCGGGCGCGACAAGGGCGCCGATATTCCGATGCGCACCGACTACGTGCACGCGCTCAAACCCTTGCTGGACCGGTTCGGCAACGACCCACGCCTGCGCCTGATCGTGTTCACCCTGGACGAAACCAGCTACAGCCGCGAGCTGGCGCCATTGGCCGGGCATTACCCGTCGCTGCTGCTGGGGCCGGCCTGGTGGTTCCATGACGCGCCGGAAGGCATGTGGCGCTTCCGCGAGCAGACCCTGGCCAGCGCCGGCTTCTACAACACCGTGGGTTTCAACGACGATACCCGCGCCTTCCTGTCGATTCCGGCGCGGCATGATGTGGCGCGGCGCGTGGACAGCGCCTTTCTCGCCAAGCTGGTCGCCGAGCACAGGCTGGACGAGGACGAGGCGGTCGAGGTTGCGATCGATCTGGCGTATCGCCTGCCCAAGCAAGCCTACAAGCTGTGAGGCTGAGCGAGGCAGCACGTGGCCATGCCCGCACGCATGCAGGTGGCGCGGATAGGACACGCATGCATGCATGGTCGATGCGAGGCGTGATATGACGCACACGGGCATGCAGGCGAGGGTGATGCGCGCGCTCAGGGATTGCGCATGCCTTGCGCGTGTCGCGATGCTTTGCATCTGCGTGGTAGTGCCCGCGCTGGCAGCACCACCGGCATCGAACCAGTTGCCGCGCGAGCATGTCTCGCTCAACGGGCAATGGCGCTTCCATCGCGGCGATCCTCCAGGCAATCGGCAGATCCTGGACTACGACATCCGCCCGCACGTGCTACGTAGCGAAGACGGCAAGGTGGCCGACGCGCAGCCCGAGCAGGCGCAGCACCTCAATGCCGCCGCAACCCGCGTGCTCAAGCCATGGATCCTGCCCACGGCCAATGCCTTGATTGCAGATCCCGCGAAGCGGCACAAACGCCCGCCCGGCCACCCCGGCAGCAGCGTCGCCTTCGTGCAGCCGCAGTTCGACGACAGCGGTTGGGAGCGCGTGGATCTGCCGCACGACTGGGCCATCGCCGGGCCGTTCCTGGCCGACGGTCCCTATGGCGGCATGGGGCGCCTGCCGAGCTGGGGCGTGGGTTGGTATCGCAAGAGTCTGGACATCCCCGCCAGCGATCGCGGGCGCGCGCTGTTTCTGGATCTCGATGGCGCAATGGCCTATGCCACGGTCTGGCTCAACGGCAAGCTGGTCGGCGGCTGGCCGTATGGCTACAGCTCCTGGCGCGTGGACCTGAGCCCCTATGTGGTGTTTGGTGCGCGCAACCAGCTGGCGATCCGCCTGGACAACCCGCCCGACTCGGCGCGCTGGTATCCGGGCGGCGGGCTGTATCGCAATATGTGGCTGACCAAAGCTGCGCCGCTGCATGTCGCGCATTGGGGCGCGCAGCTGACCACGCCGCAGGTCTCGGCCGACACCGCGCAGGTGCAGCTGGCGATCACGCTGGACAACGCCGCGCGCAGTGCAATGCAGGCACAGGTCAGCACCGCGATCTATGTGCTCGACGATGCACGCGGCACACGCAGCGGCGAGCCGGTCGCGCGCATTGCCGCCGTGCAGGTTGCGGTTGCCGCCGGTGGCAGCGCCCGTGTGCAGGGCAGCACGCAGATCGACCGCCCGCGTCTGTGGGGCCCGCCGCCGACCCAGCGCCCGCACCGCTATGTCGCAGTGACCGAGGTCAGTCAGGACGGGCACGTGGTGGATCGCTACGAAACACCGTTCGGTGTCCGCAGTATCGTGTTCGATGCCGACAAGGGCTTGCTGGTCAATGGCGAACATGTGCCGATTCGCGGCGTGAACAATCATCACGACCTCGGCGCGCTGGGTGCGGCGTTCAACGTGCGCGCCGCCGAGCGGCAACTGCAGTTGCTGCAGCAGATGGGCGCCAATGCCATCCGCATGAGCCACAATCCGCCCGCACCGGAGCTGCTGGAGCTAACCGACCGCATGGGCCTGCTGGTGGTGGACGAGGTGTTCGACAGTTGGGAGATGAAGAAGACTCCACTGGATTTCCACCTGGTGTTCCCGCAGTGGCACGAGCCGGACCTGCGCGCGATGCTGCGGCGCGACCGCAATCATCCCTCGGTGATCTTGTGGAGCGTCGGTAACGAGGTCGGTGAGCAATACACCGGCGAGCCGGGTGCGGCGATCGCACGCACACTGCACGCCATCGTGCATGAGGAAGACCCCACGCGCCCCGCCACGGTGGCGATGAACTACGCCTCGCCCGAGATGCCGCTGCCCGCTGCGCTGGATGTCATCAGCCTCAACTACCAGGGCGAAGGCATCCGCGACGCGCCGGAATTCGCAGGCACCGAGCGCATCCGCAAACAACCGCAATATCCCGCGTTCCATGGCAAGTTCCCGCACAAGCCCATTCTCAGCAGCGAGACCGCCTCGGCGTTGAGCAGCCGCGGTGTGTATCTGTTTCCGGTGACGCCGGACACCAGCGCGCCGGTGCGCGATGGGCGCGGCGGCGATTCGGTCGCGCACCAGGTCAGTGCCTACGAACTGCATGCGGTGGACTTCGGCTCCAGCGCCGACAAGGTGTTCGCGGCACAGGACCGGCATCGGTATGTCGCCGGCGAATTCGTCTGGACCGGCTTCGATTATCTGGGCGAGCCCACGCCGTACTACAGCTCGCGCAGTTCGTACTCCGGCATCTTCGATCTGGCCGGTTTTCCCAAGGACCGCTACTGGCTGTATCAATCGCGCTGGCGCCCCGATCTGCCAATGGCGCATCTGTTGCCGCACTGGACCTGGCCCGGCCGCGAGGGCCGGGTGACGCCGGTGCATGTGTTCACCTCCGGCGACGAGGCCGAGCTGTTCGTCAATGGCGTCTCGCAGGGGCGCAAGCGCAAGGGCCCGCTGCAGTACCGGCTGCGCTGGGACGCGGTGGTCTACCAACCCGGCGAGCTGCGCGTGCAGGCGTACAAGGAAGGCAAACCCTGGGCCGACGACCGCGTACAAACCGCTGGCAGCGCCGCGCGCATGCAGGTGACGCCCGACCGCAGCAGCATCCGTGGCGACGGGCAGGATCTGAGTTTCGTCACCGTGCGTTTGCTAGATCGCGCTGGCCGCCCCGCGCCGACCGCCGGCGATCGCCTGCGTTTCCGCATCGAAGGCCCGGGCGAGCTGGTCGCCACCGACAACGGCGATCCCACCAACCTGGAATCCTTCGCCGCGCCGCAGCGCAATGCGTTCAACGGGCTGTGCCTGGCGATCGTGCGTGCCAAGCCTGGCGAGCGTGGCACCATCACGCTGCATGTGGACTCCGACAGTTTGCAGGCCGCCAGTGCGCAGGTGGTGGTGGAGTGATGGAGTTCCCGATGACGCACTACCTGCGGTACCTGCACAGGAATCAGGCGATGCAGCAGACCCACGAGCGCCCAGCAGCATGCTTGCGTTTTGTTCTGGCCCTGATCGGCGCTGTGATGGCAGTGCCGGCCTTGGCTGACTGCGACAGCCGCAGTACCTCGCTCAAGCACGCCTACGCCGACGGCTTTCTGATCGGCACCGCCGTCAATGCCGAGATCGTGTCAGGCCACGACGCCGCATCCGCGGCCTTGGTCGCCTGCCACTTCAATGCGCTCACGCCCGAGAACGTGATGAAGGCCGAAGTGGTCTCGCCGCGTCGCGGCATCAACGATTTTTCCGCCGCCGATGCCTTCGTCGATGACGCGCGTGCGCAGCATATGTTCGTGGTCGGTCACACGCTGGTGTGGCACAACCAGACGCCGGACTGGTTCTTCACCACCGCTGATGGCCGGCCCAATACGCCGGCACAGCAACTGGAGCGCATGCGCGCGCACATCGAGCGCGTGGCGGGGCGCTACGTCGGCAAGGTGCAGGCCTGGGACGTGGTCAATGAGATCATCGACGAAGACGGCAGTTACCGCTCCACCAACTGGGTGCAGCGCGTCGGCGATGGCGACACCGTGGTGCGCAACGCCTTCACCTTTGCCCACCGGTATGCACCGGATGCGGAGCTCTACTACAACGATTTCAACGCATGGCGGCCGAGCAAGCGCGATGGCATCGTGCGCATGGTCAGGATGCTGCAGCAATCGGGCATCCGCATCGATGGTGTCGGCATGCAGGGGCACTGGGGGCTCAACTATCCCAGCCTGCGCGATATCGAAGACGCCATCGATGCCTACGCCGCGCTCGGCATCAAGGTCATGATCACCGAGCTGGACATCGACGTGTTGCCGCTCACCAGGGAAGGTCAGGTCATCGGGACCGGGCTTGCACACAAGCAGTTCCAGCTGCCGGAATTCAAGCGCTTTCTCGACCCGTATCGCGAGGGCTTGCCACCGCAGGTGCAGGCGCAACTGCGCGATCGCTACGCCGAGTTGTTCGCGCTGTTCTGGCGCAAGCGCGACAAGCTCGCACGCGTCAGCGTGTGGGGCGTCAGCGATGGCATGTCCTGGAAGAACGATTACCCCGTGCCGGGCCGTACCAATTATCCGCTGTTGTTCGATCGCAATCACCGGCCCAAACCGGCGCTGGATGCGGTGCTGGCGGTACCCGCGCACGCTGGCGGGCGCTAGCACGGCCGCCGGCATGCGCAGCAGACCTGCACACACATGGTGGCATCATGGCCCGACTTCGTTACTGGACTGACCGATGCGCTTGCCGCCCTATCTGCTGTTGGCCATTCCGTTGCTGGCAATCCTCGCCGCCTGCACCAGGAAGGAGGTGCCGCCACCGCGCTTTGCCGCGATCGGGCATCTGCAGAGCTTCGATCGCAGCTTCAGCGAGGTGGTCGCTGGCGATGCGCGCATCGAGAAGCTCAGCGAAGGCTTTACGTGGTCAGAAGGCCCTGCCTGGGTCCGCAACGGTGGCTATCTGCTGTTCACCGATGTGCCGGAAAACAAGCTCTATCGCTGGTCCGAGGACGCAGGCCTGTCGGTCCTGCTATCGCCGTCCGGTTACAGCGGCCCGGAGCAGGCCACGCTGCGCGAAGCCGGCGCCAATGGGCTGTATGCCGAACCGGGCGGCACTGTGTTGCTGGCTGATTCCGGCACACGCATCGTCGCCAGGCTCGACCCGGCCACGCGCAAGAAGACGCCGCTGGCGACGCAGTTCGAAGGCCACCGTTTCAACAGCCCCAACGATCTGGTCCGCCGCAGCGATGGCGTGGTGTTCTTCACCGACCCACCGTACGGCCTGAAGGGCATGAACGATTCGCCGGTCAAGCAGCTGCGCTACAACGGCGTCTACCGGCTGGACACCGACGGCAGCGTGCACCTGCTGGACGACAGTCTCAGCCTTCCCAACGGCATCGCACTGTCGCCGGATGCGCGCACCCTGTACGTGGCCAATTCCGATCCTGAGCGCCCGATCTGGATGGCCTACACGCTCGACGCCGCCGGTGCGGTGACCGGCAAGCGCGTGTTCGCCGACGCCTCCGATCTGGTCGCCAAGGACTCGCCCGGCCTGCCCGACGGCATGGCGGTCTCCGCCGACGGCCACCTGTTCGCCACCGGCCCCGGCGGCGTCATCGTGTTCGCCCCCGACGGCCGCAGGCTGGGCCGCATCGAAACCGGCGAACCCGTCTCCAACTGCGCCTTCGGCAACGACGGCCATACGCTGTACATGACCTCGCACGCGATGCTGGCGCGGGTGCGGGTCAAAGCGCTTGGCTTGGAATTTGCCCAATCGCCGCTTTAGTAGGAGCGGCCCTGGCCGCGATGGAGCTTTACCCATCGCCCTGTATTGCACGGCGTTCTTTTTTCAGCAGTTACAACAGCTGATGGATGCGATGTGCTGACTGACCCGGTTTTGTAGCAGGCAACCTTGAATTCTTCGGTCCAGAACTCTAGACTCGCACCCTAAGTGGACTGGGGGTTCCCGGTCGGCGTCATAGCCTCGGTGAGATCACCGGGGCTTTTCGCTTCCTGGCGGCGGGAAAATTTTCAGACCCCAGCCTTCATAGTCGACACCCAATTGACGCCGGCCTTGCTTGCAGAAGAATTTTCGCTGCAGCACGTCGAATGCGCGATTGGGATGATCCGGGCGAAGTACCGATAGCCCGATGGGCCGCGCAACGAGGTCAGCCAGTTGCAAGCCAGATGAGTTGGCCTTTTTGTCCGCAAAGACGATGGTGAAGGGAAGTTGCCGGCCCCAGCGGTTTGCGTCGTCGCAGATCCGCCGGAATTCCAGCTCCAGATCGCGGTCTTCCTTCTTGCCACGGCATTCAACCACCACGTGCGTTGCAACGTCGTCCTGCTTCTTTTCCTGCATCAGTTCGAAAAGTGTTTCCAGGCAGAATGCGAGCGCCAGGTGGTAGGGATTGTCTGCGGTCTGGGCCTTTTCCTTCAGCCGTGTCTTGTCGATGACACAGCTGATCAGGATGAAGATATGCGACTCGATGATGCCCGTCAGCTCGTCCAGAAAAATCGTCTTTTCCAACCGATCATTGAAGCGGAAATGTCCCTTTTCCTTGCGGATGTCATGCTCGTGGAGAATCACCACGTCATGCCCGAAATGCCTGAACTTGAATGACTCAATGGCGGGAACCACGTGTTGCGCGTAGTGGCCTTTGTGGAAGACACACAAGGCCAGCACAAACACCGGATAGTTGGGATCTACCGACTCCAGGCCGTGGTCGCCGCTTTCATCGACATAGACGATGTAATTGCTGTAACGCGGGTCGGCAGCCGCCAGCAGTGGCGATGTTGCCGGCTCGCCTTCCGCCTGTACCAGTGGCAGCGAAAATTGCCCGGCAACGCCAGGCATTGTTGATGGCGTGTTATCTGATCCACGTTTCGGCATGACCGCTCCCTGGCACTGCACATTGAACAACGATGCAGCAGATTAGATCCTCATCTGCAGAGGCACAATCTTCAACCAGGTCTTTCGCAGCATGCCGTACGCGGGAGTCGGCATGGCCTATTGCGCGCTGCTTTCATGCAGTACCAGCACATCATCCAGCTCCGGCCCGCCGCCGCGGTTGCCGCTACCCGCCACGATGTACAGAGCGTCGCCGACCGCTGCGGCCTGGGTGCCGTGGCGCCCTTGCGGCAATGCGGCCAGCGTCGTCCAGGTGGAGGTGGCCGGGTCGTAGGCTTCGACCTCGTCGTGCGCCTTGACCTGGCGCGTGCTCTCGCCGCCCATGACCAGCAGCTGGCCATTGCGTGCAATGGCGGCGGCACCGGCGCGCGGCGTCGGCAGCGCGGCCGGGGCAACGCTCCAGGTGCCGCGCTGGATGTCATAGACATCGACTTCGGAAATCGTCTGCGCCAAGGTGTTGCCGCTCTCGTGCGATGACCTGCGGCCACCGGCCGCATACAGCTTGCCGTCGAGCACCACTGCATGGAAATGATCGCGCGCACGCGGTGCGTCGGCCAGCTGCGTCCATTGCTGCGTCCTGGTGTCGAACGCATCCAGCCACGGCACATACCCGCTCATGTGGCCGCGCGTATTGCCGCCGACCAGGTACAGCACGCCGTCGTGCGCCACCGCGCCTGCCGCGCCGCGGCGACGGCCTTTGGGAATCTCCGCGCCGACCTGCCAGCGATCGGTGGCAGGGTCGTAGATCAACAGGTGGGTCAGCGCGGCTTCTTCCGGGTAGTCGCCGGTCAGGCCGCCGACGACGTAGATCTTCCCCGACGACACCACTGCCTGCGCATGGCTGACCGCCAGCGGCGGCGTGCTGCCCTTGGACCAGCGGCGTGTTGTGGTATCGAAGATGTCCAGCGGGCGGTCGTCGCGCCCTCCGATCAGATAGAGCCTATCGCCGACCGACACCAGACTGTTCTCATGGCGCGCATGCGGTTTGTCGTGCGGGGTCAGCGTCTGCCAGGAGGCTGCCTGCTTCGATTGTGCCGAGGTGGCCACCGGCACCGCCTTGTCGGTGGCCTGACCAAGCGCGGGGAAAGTGCCGACCGCGGCAGCAAACAGGCTTGCGCGGAACCAGCTCGTCAACAGGCGCATGCAGCACTCTTCCGATGGCGTGGGCAGGCCAGTGTAGCGACACGCGCGCGATGATCCACTCGCACAAGCAAGCCGATCCAGGGCCAGGTCGCGCGTGCTTGCGCATTGCCGTGATGTCCCCCGGCAGGCTGCCTAGGCAGTCCTGGTTACCGGTTCTTCACATGCAGCAGCACCGCGCATGCGAACACTACGGCAACGCGATACGACAGGAGAAAGGTGTGGCACGCAAACCGGCAAAGCAGGCGTCTTCGACAACACCACCCAAGACAGTTGCCGACGCGGCGGCACGCGGACTGCGGCTGCGCGAGCAGCATGGGCGTGGTGGCACCGCAATCGGCGTTGCGCGTGCGCGCGATCTTTCGGCACGAAAATCGCTTTCCACGCAGACCATCCGGCGCATGCATGCGTACTTCGCGCGCCACAGCGTGGACAAGACTGGCAAGGGCTGGGCCGACCGTAGCGCGCCATCGGCCGGCTACATTGCCTGGCTGCTCTGGGGCGGCGATGCCGGCCAGCGTTGGGCGGCGCGGCTGTACCAGCGTCTGGAAGAGGCGGCGAGCGCGAAGACCCCGGCAGGAAAACGAGCAAGCGTGACCACGACGGCCGCCGCCCATGCCGGTGCCGCGGACAAGCGCACCCCGAAGAAGGCCGCGAGAAAGAAGGCGGTCGCAAAGAAGGCAACCGGAACGTCGCCAGCGAGTAAACCGTCGGCAACACAGGCCGCGACCAAGAAAACGAGCGCCGGTAACGCAGCGACGCGCAAGTCGGCGCCCTCGGCCGGTGCCCGCAAGGCGACCGGCAAGAAGGCAGTCAAGAAGGCAGTCAAGAAGGCAGTCAAGAAGGCAGTCAAGAAGACTGCGTCCAGGAAATCTCCTGCAAAGAAAGCAGCATCGACGAAGAAAGCGGTAAACAAAACGGTCGCGCGCCGAACTGCAGCCGGGAAGAGCGCTTCCACGCGCGGTGCAGCGAAGAAAGGCACAAGCAAGACGTCTGCGCCATGGAAAAGGCCCAACCCCAAGAGTCGCTCGCGCTCAGGTGCGCTTTCCCCGGCGCAGAAGGCACAGGCCAGACAACGCGCCAAGGCAGCAGGCCGCCCCTATCCCAATCTGGTGGACAACATGGCAGTGGCAGGTAACGGCAGCTCCGCCAAGCGGGCGAGTGGATCGGGTGCTGCGAAAAAAGCTGGTAAACGTTAGCCGCAACCGGCTGTCAGAATGGCCGAACCCGCTCGGCTCAGGCGCTACGGCACGGGAGAGATGGGTTTCGCGTGAGCAGACTATTGTTCCGGGCGCTGCCGCTTGCTGTTTCGGCGGCATTGGTCCGAACAATACTTCACCTCGTCCCACACCTTTTCCCACTTCTTGCGCCAGCAGAAGGGTCGCCTGCATTGAACGCAGAGCTTTTCCGGCAAGTTCTGCTTCTTGTGGGCGGCCATGGCAAGGCGGACGTCGGACGCTGTGCGGCAGGGGTTCAAGCATGCCATAGCGATGCATTGGGCCGAAGCCTCCGCCGCTTCACGAGATGCGTCGACGGGCTTTGCAGCGTGGTCGTGAAAGCGGCACGCGCAGTGTCTATAGTGATGCATGTTGGCTTGTGCCGAGATGGAACGAGCCTCCCCAACGCGGGGACATGCACTCGCTTCATCATCAGACAAGGACGCCCATGAAGCTGTTTCCACTTCTGCTATCTGCCCTGCTGTACGGCATTTCGCTGTGCCTTCCTGCACTGCATGGCGGTAATGATCAACTAGGTGGATTAGTCATCTTGCTGCTTGGCTGGATGCAGGTGCTTGATGGCCAGTGCCTGGCCTGGATGAGTAACCCGCTGTTCCTGCTGGCATGGCTGTGTTATTTCCTCAAGGCGGACAAGATGGCGGTGGCCCTGTTGATAGCGGCTTGCCTGATCGGGTTGGATACCTTTCGCGCAACCCGGTTCGACAAGAACGAGGCTGGCCAGCAAGTCATGATCGATCACGTGGGCGCCGCATTCTATGTGTGGGAGTTGAGCTTTGTGGTCCTGCTCGTGCTGGTGCTGACGCGCATCTTCAATACATCCGGCGGCAGCCAGGGCGTCCGGGTATCGTGACCGACAGGCAAGCCAAGGTGTCTGAATGGCGCAGATCTGCGTGACATCCAGAGAGCGCTCAGGACCATCGACATGTGGCTGATCAACTTGAACCGCAGGTCGGTCATTGCCATCACCACGCTGGCGATTGCCTGCATCGCATCCAATCCGGAGGTTGCAGCGGCCATACCACTGCTGGAGATGGTGGGTATCGACGTGTTTGCATACTTGTTGGCAAGCCGGCTGGGCCCGGTTCTGCTGCAGGGCGTGGCGCTGGTGATCCGGGATGCATACACGCGCCGGGGCCACAGGTTGGTGCGGCCACTGGGCTATGCAGTCAACTGCTGCCTGGGTGGATACTTGCGGCAGGTGAGCTGGTACACCGGTCAGCTGGGGCTGGCCGTCGTGGTTGGTTGCACGCGGATCTGTGCGCTGCGTCGCCAGGCAACTGCCGTACCGGCTTGAACCCGAGTACCACGACAGAGGAGTCGATGCGTCGAACCTGCGCGGGTGGTGAGCGAGAAGGTGCCGCTAAGGTGCCGGAACACGATTCGCGCATGGGGAACCGGCAGCGAAATCGGCGAGGTTGCGCAGGGTGATGTCGGAGATCTCCTGCAGTGCCTCGGCAGTGAAGAATCCCTGGTGCCCGGTCACCAGCACATTGGGGAAGGTCATCAGGCGCTGAAACGCTTCGTCGTCGATGATCTCGCCCGAGCGGTCCTGAAAGAACAACGCGCTTTCCTGTTCGTAGACATCGATGGCCAGATGGCCGAGCTGGCGGGACTTGAGCGCGCGGATCACCGCATCGGTATCCACCAAGCCACCGCGCGAGGTGTTGACCAGCATCGCACCCGGCTTCATCGACGCCAGCGCCGCGTCATCGATCAGGTGCTGCGTCGCCGTTGTCAGCGGGCAGTGCAGCGAGACGACGTCCGAGCGGGTGAGCAGCGTCTCCAGCTCCACGCGCTGCCCGAGCGCATCGAACCCAGGCGTGGAATAAGGGTCGAAACCCAGCACGTCGCAGCCCATCCCTTGAAAGATACGCGCAGTCGCCAGCCCGATCTTGCCCAGCCCGATCAGGCCCACCGTCTTGCCGTGCAAGGTGCGGCCGAGCAGGCCGTTGAGCATGAAGTTGCCCTCGCGCACGCGGTTATAGGCGCGGTGCGTCTGGCGGTTGAGCGTCATGACCAGCGCCAGGGTGTGCTCGGCCACTGCTTCGGGCGAGTAGGCCGGCACGCGTGCCACGAACAGCCCAAGTGCGGTGGCTGCAGCGAGATCCACATTGTTGAAACCGGCACAGCGCAGCAGCACCGCGCGCACACCGGCCGCGTGCAGTGCCTGCAGCACGGGCGCATCGAGCTGGTCGTTAACGAACACGCAGACCACCTCGCAGCCCTGCGCCAACGCTGCCGTCTGCAGATCGAGCGATGCCTCGAAATAAACGAACTCGGCTGCACATTGCGTGCCTGGGCGTAGTTTCGCTTCATCGAGAAAGCGCTTGTCGTAAGGGCGCGTGCTGAAGACAGCCATTTTCATGCAGAGAACTCCATCGATACGGAAGGACAGTGACCCATCAGATGCCATGTGTCTGCCACTGACATTCGCCAATCAGTGCGGATGTGGCTAGCTCAAGCGGCGGCATGGACGTCAGCCTGACGGATAGAGTCTAAGCATGTCGCGCACCAACACTACGCGTATGCGTCAGTGTGCGCTGGTTTGGCGATGGGGTTGCGCGTGTTGTCGATCGGCGATCAACACACCGCGTAGGTCACGGAGTTGGACGCGTCCGCTTGCTCTCGCCACGGCAACGGTCGGAGCAGTACTTCACTTCGTCCCACACGCGCTCCCACTTCTTGCGCCAACGAAACGGCCGCCCGCATTGCATGCAGGGCTTTTCCGGCAACTCGTGTTTCTTGCGCATGGCCATGTGGCGCTTGAACCTGTCCGAACGTGGGCGGGGCGTAGGTGAGGCCAAGCATGGCATGTCGAGCGATGCGGTGCAGATGCCATTGCAGGCGAGAAGCTCTCTGCCGCTGACAGCCAATGCGCTACGCAGCCTTGCTTTGCTGCTCCGCACCGCAACAGGCACCTCTGCTCTCAGGCGCAAACAGGAACAGCCGGCCTCCCTTCCGCAATCCAGACAAGAGCAGAATGCGTCCCTTCTCCCGTGCACGAGAGAAGGAACCGCAAAGCGCCGGGCAAGGGCGCTCGCCCCAGGCGTGTCACCTGCGGCGCGATCTCACCGCTGGTACCGCAGGCGCCACGCGGCTGATCAACAGCACGCCGCGTCCCGCCGTTACCCGCAACGCATCACCCACTGCGAAACCGCAGTGTTCCAGCCAGCGCCCGGACAGCCGCAGCTTGGGCACCGCACAACCGATGACATCCTCGGCACGCCGCACGTCGTAGTGCTGGTAGCTCATGGTGACCCGCTCTGGAATGCGGAAGCCGGGCTTGCGCAAGGGCGGGGTAGGCGCCAGCGCTGGATCCACCGCTGGCTCAGCACCGGTCATGCCGGCAGCCGGGCGGTGCTTGGATCTGGCGCGTGTCACAACAGATCGCCTGGAAGGCGATGCAGCGCGTGCACTGGCGGTTGCTTTGGGACGGGTCATATCGAACTCCTTGTGCGATAGGAAGTCCGCCGCATCGCTGTCAATCGAGGTGGCGGACGGTATGCGGTTGACAGACCGGCCACAAGGTACCGGCAGACCTTTCGGTCTCCGCACACCGCCCGCCATAGAGCGGGCACGCCCCCACGCATGACATCGGGCAAAGAAAAAGCGCCGACATCGTGCAATGGGCGCTGGTGCGCCTTGTGGTTTCGGACTGTCAAATCCGGCTGCGGAATGTGCCGCAGCACAGGGATCTTGCTACTCGCCAACACAGCGAGTCAAGACAGCACGGCACGGCTCCTAACCGATCTTTCGTATCTGGCGTATCGTTGTGCTCGAAGACGGCTTCGTTATCCCACTACGAGAAAGCGATGACTTCCACTGCCGAAACGCCAGACCGTGCGATCCCACTGCTCCCCGGTCGCTCGATCGAACACACGGTCGCCTTCTATCGGCGGCTGGGCTTTGTCGGCGACGCGCATCCGCACGATGTGGGCTACGCGATCCTGACGCGTGGCGAGGTGGAGCTGCATTTCTTCGCGCACCCTGACCTGGATCCTGCTGCCTGCTATGCGGGCTGCTATATCCGGGTTGGCGATGTCGATGCGGTCTACGCCGCCATGCGTACCGCGCAGCTTCCGGCGCACGGCATCCCCAGGCTTGATGCTGTCAGCGACAAGCCGTGGGGGATGCGGGAATTTGCGCTTGTCGATGAGAACGGCAATCTGATCAGGATTGGGCAGGTGATTGAAAGCTGAGCCTTCCGTCCAACGGGAACCTGATTATCTCGGGTAAGAAGGACTGGAGCCGGTTGATTGGATGCATCAACCAGGCTCCACTAACCTATGATCAAGCTTCCTGAGGCAGGTAGGATGTGACGGTGGCCTTGATCCTGTCCGCAAAGTTGTAGATGTCGTCGATCGAGCCGAGGTCGAGTTGCTCTTCTTCTTTATCCTGATTGAAGATGCCAAGTCGAAGTCTTTGAAGATTGTTGAAGCGAAGCCTGCAGATCGGTTTTCTGTTGTTGTCGTCGAGCAGCACGGCGCAGTAGCTCTGGGCATCCCGCATGAAGACGCGCTTGCCAGGAATCACCTCGCGCACGATGGCCCGAACAATATGGAACCCTTCAATTTCCTCCGCAGTGGTGACAATCAGAGGGTCGGCTAGCAATGGCTGCGTCGTCGCGGCAGGTTGCTCCGTCATGACAGGCGCAGGGTGATCGCTGATTGAGATTGCTTCAGGTGCCATGGCGCCTTTAAGCCGTTCATTGATCCGCTCGCTAACCAGCTGATCGAATGCGCGCCGCGTGATCGATGTGAACTGATCGCGGATCGCCGGTGTAAAGCGCCGAGTTCCGACAAGGTCGGCTGAAACCAGTTTGACGAACTCTTCGGTCGGTTGGTGCATCCACTCCGTCAGTTTAGTTTGGATGGCGCGCGTGTACTTCAACTCGTTGGCAGTCGTCAGGATCGTATCCAGATCGAACGCAGCCTTAGCGAATTTCTTTAATTCCTCGACGTCGCGGTCCTTGAAGTCCAGGATGTTGAATTCGAAGAACGGCTTCTCATCCATCTTGTTCGGTTGCTCAAGATCGGTGAAGAACCGGTAGACCAAGCCGTTTGTAAGAACCCCAAAGCGCGCAGCAGTAACGTGGAAGTAGCGAAAGAGTTGACCGGCATGGTTGATGTTAAGTTCAGCGCCTGCCTTCTTGCACTCGAAAAGGATGATCGGTTTGCCGTCGCGAAGTATTGCGTAGTCGACCTTCTCGCCTTTCTTGGTTCCTACATCTGCCACAATTTCTGGTGTGACTTCGAGCGGGTCGAAGAGGTTGTATCCAAGGATCTGGATCAACGGCATCACCATCGCATTCTTGGTGGCTTCTTCTGTTTGAATCAATGCGCGCGTCGTACTGATGCGCGTTGCAAGCACGCGCAGTTGATCAATGAAATCCATCCCCGTTGCTCCTTTCCCCGATTTGGCAATTTCTACCACAGCAAAGGCGACTGGTGATGCAGTTACACCGAATTTTGTCTGGCTTATGGATCAGCTCGCTTTATCGAACTGAAGCAGCAACGCCATGTGTATAACCATTTTGGGAATAAGAAAAATTCTATTGCCTGAGCCTGATTGACTGCTGAAATGAAGAAATTCAGCCCTGTGTCAATAGGGCGTTTTGCACATTTGCCGGACCTCCGGGATGCAGCGCTGCATATGAACGCTCTAAGGCCTCCACAAAACGCGCATCGCCAGAGAGCGCAGCGAACACTGCATCCACGGTGAGGAACGCCGCGATGTCATGGCTGGCATCGTCGGTGGTCGAATGGGCGATGTCGCTGAGGACCTCGCTCAGTGGATCGACTAGGGTAATGCCGTTGGCCGCCTGCCTGCGCACGAACTGCAGCCAGGCCGCTACCGGAATGCAGAGCCGGTCGACCCGGCGCCCGGCGTCCAATGCATCGCTGATGACGCCGAGCAGACGCACCGGAATCTTCTGCGAGCCGTCCCAGGCGATCTGGGCGAGCAGGTGGCGGATGGCGGGGTTGCGGAAGCGGGCGAGGACGGCGTCGATGTACTGCTGTGGGTCGAAGCCCGGCATGCGTTGCAGGGTGGGGGCGATGTCCTCGCGCATCAGGGTTTCGACAAACGCGGCCAGTTGCGTGTGGCGCATGGCGTCGGCGACGGTTTCCAGATCGAGCAGGCTGCCGAGATAGGCGAGTGCGGAGTGCGGGCCGTTGAGCAGGCGCAGTTTGGCGCGTGCATAGCCGGCGATATCGTCGCTGAGAATCACCCCTGCGCTTTCAAACGCGGGGCGGCCGTTGCAGAAGCGGTCTTCGATCACCCACTGGCTGTAGCGCTCGCGCTGGATCGGCCAGGCGTCGTGCAGACCGGTTTGCGCTTGTACGTTGGCGCGCAGTGCGTCGTCGGTGGCGGGGGTGATGCTGTCGACCATTGAGCGCGGGAAGGTGACGTGTCGGTCGATCCATGCCGCAAGCGCGGGATCGGTTTGCTGTGCGAGCAGCAAGACTGCGCGGCGTAGCAGGCTGCCGTTGTCGGGCAGGTTGTCGCAGCTGAGCACGGTGAACGGTGCGCTGCCCTGCTGCCTGCGTTGTCGCAGGCCGGCGACCAGATAGCCGATGGCGCTGCGCGGTGTGCCGGGGTTGGCGATGTCGTGCGCGATGTCGGGATGGGCGAGGTCGAGCGTGTCGCCGGCCAGGCAATAGCCTTTTTCGGTGACGGTGAGGGTGACCAGGCGCACGGCGGGATCGGCTAGGCGCGCGAGCACGACGCTTTGTTCGTCGGCGGCGCACAGCACCTCGCGGATGGCGCCGATGATGCGTAGCTGCGGGTGTTCGTCGAGCAGCGCGAGGGTGTACAGGCCGTCTTGCGGACGCAGGGCGTCGCGCACGCTCGGGTTGTGCAGGGAGACGGCGCAGATGGCCCAGGTGGGGTCATGTGCGAGCAGGTCGTCGATGTAGACGGCCTGGTGGGCGCGGTGGAAGGCGCCTGCGCCTAGATGGACGATGCCGATGGTGGTCTGTTTGGGGTCGTAGCTGGGAGTGAGGACGGTGGCTGGTAGGTGCGCGAGTGTTGCGATGGAGAGCGTTGGAATTGGCATGGGTTTTTGTTTGGAATCGTGGGGGTGCTGCAAGTTCGCCTGTGGCCGTACCCTCATCCCAACCCCCGCTCCGCGCCCCGGCCCACGTCTTGCGACGTGGGCGCTCCAAGGCACGCGCGCCAGTGGCGCGCAAGCGGTGCCTCTTCGCCCGGCGGGAGAGGGGCCTGGGGCAATCGCGGCTGAGTGGGTTCTTCGCCCACGTCCGCATGGCGAGGGTGTCAACGGCTGCTACTTGTCGGTGATGGTAAAGCGTTGTGTGCTGCGGATATCAGCGCTGGAAGCGCCGACCTGTACTTCGTAGTCGCCTGGATCCACTGCGTAGGCCTTGCGCTGCTCGTCGTAGATGCGCAAGGCGTCCTGCGCCTTGAGGGTGAAGCGCAGCTGCCGTTGTTCGCCGGGTTGCAGGGTGATGCGCTGGAAGCCGCGCAGTTCCTTGATGGCACGTTCGCGTTGCGGCTTGAGCGGATGCAGATAGAGCTGCACCACTTCATCGCCTGCGCGTTGGCCGGTGTTCTTCAGCGTGACCGTGGCCGTGAGCGTGCCATCGGCGGCCACCGTGGTGCGATCAAGGCGTAGATCCGAATACGCAAACTGCGTGTAGGACAGGCCGTGGCCGAACGGATACAGCGGCTTGCCGGCGAAGTAGCGATAGGTGCGGCCGCGCATGGCGTAATCGTCGAAGGCGGGCAGGCGCTCGTCTTCCTTGTAGAAGGTGATCGGCAGGCGGCCGCCGGGGCTGGCCTGGCCGAACAGCACATCGCCGACCGCGCTGCCGCCACGTTGGCCGGGGTACCAGGCCAGCAGGATGGCGGGCACGTGGTGCTGCGCCCAGTCGATCGCCAGCGCCGAGCCGGTGGTCAGCACCGCAACCACTGGCGTGCCGGTGGCCTGCAGTGCCTGCAGCAACTCGCGTTGCGGTTTGGGCAGGCGGGTGTCGGTGCGGTCGCCGCCGGCAAAACCGGGATAGTTGACGTCCATCTCCTCGCCTTCGACATCGCCGGTGAGCCCGCCGACGAACACCACCACCTCAGCGTTGCGTGCGGCGTCCACCGCTTCCTGCAGCGGCGGCTTGGCGCCGGGCATGCGCCAGGCCAGACGCACGCCGGCATCGCGTGTGGCCTCGAAGTATTCCACGCGCAGGTCGTAGGCCTTGCCGCCTTCCAGCGCGACGCTGGCATTGCCGCCGCGCATGCGCGGGGCCTCGCTCCATTGATCGATGAGCAGCTTGCCGTCCAGCAACAGGCGCACGCCATCGTCGGCGGCAATTTGCAGCTCGTAGGTGCCCGACACCGGCGGCAGCAGCTGGCCATGCCAGCGCACGCTGAAGTCGTCCTTGGCCAGCGCACGGTCGGCCTGCAGTTCACCGCGGCCCACGGCATCGTCGGTGGGCGCATTGCGGTCCCAGCGGAAGGCGATACGCGGATCGATGCGGGTCAGCACCGGCTGGCCGGCCAGGGCGCGGCCCTTGAAGTATTCGCCGGTGAGGCCGTTCTGCTTGGCATCCGGCGCCGGGCGCAGATAGCGGGTGTCGATCGGTGCAGCGGCGTTGGGGTCTTCGCGCCCTTCCACCAGATCGCTGCCGCGCGCGTAGACCACCTGTGCCTGCGGTGCGGCGTCGCGGATGCCTTGCAGGATGGTGACCGGCGCGGCCGGCGTGCCGTAGTAATTGCCCAGCAGCGACATCGGGTCGTCGGCGGTGGGGCCGATCACGGCAATGCGCTTGAGCGTGGGTTTGAGCGGCAGCAGGCCGTCGTTCTTCAGCAGCACCAGCGATTCGCGCGCGGTGCGGCGGGCCAGTGCATCGTGCTCTGGCGATTGATTGGCTGATGCGGGAATCTGCGCCCACGGCACCTTGGCCGGCGGGTCGAACATGCCCAGCCGCATGCGCGAGGTCATCAGCCGCTTGAGCGCGGTATCGATGCTGGCCTCGTCGATCAAGCCGGCACGCACCGCCGCCGGCAACGCGGCATAGGTGTCGCCGCAATCCAGGTCGGTGCCGTGCTTGACGCCAAGCGCGGCGGCCGCTTCGGGCGTGGGCACGATCTTGTGGTTCTGCCAGATATCGCGGATGGCGGCGCAGTCGCTGACGATGTAACCATCGAAGCCCCAGTCGCGGCGCAGGATGCCTTCCAGCCGCGTGCTGGCCGAGGCGGATTCGCCATTGACGCGGTTGTAGGCGCCCATCACTGCGGCGACTTTGCCTTCCTGCACCAGGGCCTGAAAGGCGGGCAGATAGGTTTCATGGAGATCGCGCTCGCTGGGATGCACGTCGAAGTGATGACGGTCGGCCTCCGGGCCGCTGTGCACGGCGAAGTGCTTGGCGGTGGCATCGAGCTTGCGGTACGGCCCTTGCTGCGCCTGCAGGCCCTGCACGAAGGTCACGCCCATGCGCGCGGTCAGAAACGGGTCTTCGCCATAGGTTTCCTGCCCGCGGCCCCAGCGCGGGTCGCGGAAGATGTTGATGTTGGGCGACCAGAAAGTGAGCCCCTGGTAGCGCTTGTGCTCGCCGCGCGCCAGGAAGGCGTGGTGCTTGGCGCGCGCTTCGTCGCTGATGGCGGTGGCCACCTCGGCCATCAACGGGGTATCGAACGTAGCAGCCAGGCCGATCGCCTGCGGAAATACGGTGGCGCCGCCTGCACGCGCCACGCCGTGCAGCGCTTCGTTCCACCAATCGTATTCGGGCACCTGCAGGCGCGGGATCGCCGGGGCGGCGTTCTGCATCTGCGCGGCCTTTTCTTCCAGCGTCATGCGCGACACCAGGTCGGCCGCACGCGCGTCGAAGGGGCGTTGGGTGTCCAGATACGGCGGCGGCGTTGCGGCCTGCGTGCCGGTGGCGGCCAGCGCCATCGCCAGCAGTAAGCCGCGCGCAGGTGGGCAACGCGGGGCGGTGGCGCGGTGGGCGGGGTGCGAATGCATGGTCAGTCCTCCTGGGTGCGGTGCGGTTCCAGCTGGGCAAACGGCCCGATCATGCTGCCGACGAAGCCGCCGGCCTGTGCGGTGCTGAGCATGCCCGCAGCATCGTTGCGGTGTAGCGATTGCCAGCCGCGCCCATCGGCATCGAAGGCAAAGCTGTACGCACCGCCATCGCCGCTGATCTGCAGGCGCAGCTGCGCCGTTGCGGGGACGCGGGTGCGTGCGAGCGTGGTGGTTCTTGCGCCGTCGCGCTTGTCGAGAAAGACGTCCAGCGCATCGCCGTTGCGTCGCACGCCCAACGCATACCACGCGTTGGAATTCTGGAAGGCGGCGAGTCCAGCACTGACGCCGGCCTGCGAGGGCACCGCCAACGCGGTGCTCGCGGTAAAGCGCGTGTGTTGCTGGCGCCGCGCGAGGAAGGCGGGTGTGGCGGTGCTGTCCAAGCCTTGCGCACTGGCATGGAGGGTCAGCCAACCGGTGCGTGCGCTTAGATCGGCCACCTCATGTTTGGGCACACGCAGAGATAGCCATTCGCGCTGCAGCGAGGTGCCGGCAAAGTCGTCGCGCCAGGTGAAGTTGCCCGACAACGGGGCTTGATCTACCGGGGTCTTGGCGCTGCGCGGGCTCTGTGCGACAGACGGAATCGGCTCGCCGGCCGGCAGGATCGACGGCCAGCCATCGCGCCAGTGCACCGGCAGCAGGAAGGTTTCGCGCCCGGTGTTGTAGCGTTCGCCCGCATACGGGCGGCTGGCCAGGAACACCGCCCACCATTGCCCGTCCGGTGTGTCCACCAGATCCACATGCCCGGCATTGCTGACCGGGTGCGTGCGTTCGGCCGGCAGGTCGCGTTGGGTCAGGATCGGATTGTGCGGTGATGCGACATACGGCCCCCACACGTTGCGGCTGCGCAGCACCACCTGCGAATGCTGCGGCCCGGTGCCGCCTTCGGCACACGAGAGGTAATACCAACCGTCGTGTTGATACAGATGCGGGCCTTCGATCCAGATCGGCTTGCTGGCCAGATCCACCCCACCGTTGAGCAACACCTTGCGCGGGCCGACCGGTTGATTGTTGGCGAGGTCGAAGCGCTGCATCCAGATCGCGCGATGGCCTTCGTACAACGGCGTGCCTTCCGGCGGGCCGTTGTTGAGCAGGTAGGCGCTGCCGTCGGTATCGAAGAACAACGACGGGTCGATGCCGTCGATGCCCGGCAACCACGTCAGTGCCGACCATGGGCCGGCGGGATTGCGGGCGCTGGCGATGAAGTTGCCGCCGCTGTCGACCGAGGTACCCACCACATAGAAACGCCCGGCATGATGACGGATGCTGGCAGCGAACATGCCACGCGACACGCCCAGCCCGTCGTAGTCGAGCTGTTCGCGGCGTTCGACCACATTGCCGATCTGCGTCCAGTGCACCAGGTCGGTACTTTCGAACACCGGGATCGCCGGGAAATACGCGAACGTGGAATTGACCAGGTAATAGCGATCGCCCACGCGCGTCACGCTGGGGTCTGGGTAGAACCCGGCCAGCACCGGGTTGCGGTAGTGGCCGGGCGGCAACGGCGTGGCAAACACCGCATCATCGCCGCGATACTCGAACCAGTCGAAGGCGACATCGGCGTGTGCTTGCGCCTGCACGCGCGCAGGCGCGGCCACCGCAAGCAGCAGTGCCGCAAGCGCGGCCGGCAGCCAGCGCATCACCAGTCCCACATCGCACCGTCTTCCAGCCGCGCGATCGGCAACTGCTTGGGCACGTAGGGATACTTCGCGGCCAGGGCTTCGTCGATGTCCACGCCATGCCCGGGCGTTTCGCCGCAATGCAGGCGGCCCTCGCGGAACACGTAATCGTGCGGAAACACCGCGTTGGCCTCGTCGGAATGGAACATGTATTCCTGGATGCCGAAGTTGGGCACCCAGGTATCGAAGTGCAATGCCGCGCCCATGCACACCGGCGACAGGTCGGTGGCGCCGTGGAAGCCGGTGCGCACCTGATGCAGCGCGGCGAAATCGGCCAGCCGGCGCACATGGGTGATGCCGCCGGCGTGGACAATCGTGGTGCGGATGTAGTCGATCAGTTGCTGCTCGATCAGGTGCTTGCAATCCCACAGCGAATTGAACACCTCGCCCACCGCCAAGGGGGTGACCGTGTGCTGGCGGATCACCTCGAACGCGCGCTGGTTTTCTGCAGGGGTGGCGTCTTCCAGCCAGAACAGCCGGTACGGTTCCAGGTCGCGGCCCAGCCGCGCGGCCTCGATCGGGGTGAGCCGGTGGTGGGCATCATGCAGCAGTTCGATCTCGTCGCCATGATCGTTGCGCAATTGCTCGAACAGCTTGGGCACCACGCCAAGATAGCGCGGCGTGGACCACACCGTTTCGGTCGGCAATTCGCTCTCGGCCGGCTCATACGGTTTGCCGCCGCTGGAAATGCCGTAGGTCTTCTTGATGCCGGGCACGCCGCACTGCGCGCGGATGGCGATGAAGCCCAGCTCGCGGAAGCGGCCTACCTCATCGCTGGTTTCGGCGATATCGCGGCCATTGGCATGGCCGTAGACCAGCGCGCCCTCGCGTGAGCGCCCGCCCAGCAACTGGTATAGCGGCAGGCCAGCCATCTTGCCCAGGATGTCCCACAAGGCCACGTCCACCGCGGCGATCGCGCTCATCGTTACCGGGCCGCGCCGCCAGTACGCACCGCGGTAGAAGAACTGCCAGATGTCTTCGATGCGGCCGGCATCGCGGCCGATCAGGTTCGGCACCAGGTGTTCCTGCAGGTACGCCGCCACCGCCAGTTCGCGGCCATTGAGCGTGGCATCGCCCAGCCCGGTGATGCCCGAGCGGGTGCGGATCTTCAGGGTGACGAAGTTGCGGCCCGGGCAGGTGACGATGACGCGCGCCTCGACGATCTCGCGATCGCGGGCCGAGCCTTGCAGCGGAGCAGGGGAGTCGGGAGTCTGTGACATCGTGGTCTCGCTCAGGGAGAAGTGGCGGCAGTGAGGGGGAGTTCGAACGGGCCGGCCGGCAGGCCGCTGCGGTCGTACAAGGTGCATACCGGGCTGTCGGCCCAGCAGTAGCGCACGCGCGTGACGGCCAGGCCGGTGGGAATGCGCAGGCTGATGGCGTGGTCGTGCAAGCTCGCGACGGCATAGCGGCAGCTGTTGGACGCAGCGCCGCACAGCTCGAAGCCGATCGGCGCATCGGCGCCATAGCTGAGCAAGGCGGTGTCCACATCGTCGAAGGCGATGCGCACGCTCTCGCCTTCGCGTTGCGCGCTGCGCGGCACCGGGCCGGAGGGCGCAAGCGCCTCGCCGTACACCACTTGCCGCGCCACACGCGCCAGGCGCCGGCCCAGTTCCTGCTTGTTGGCCGGATGGATGTCGTAGCGGTCGCCGATGTCGATCGTCACCGCCAGACCTGCGTGCGCATCGTTGTCAACAAAGCGGCGTTGCGCCTCGCGCAGCTGCGCCCAGCCGCTGTCGACCGGCTGGGTGGGCGGCGCGCCAAAGTTGGCCAGTTGCACGATCAGCAGCGGCAACTGCGCACCGAAGCGCTGCCGCCAATCGCGTTGCCATGCAGCGAGCAAGGCCGGGTAATGCACCGCATCACCTGCATTGGATTCGCCCTGGTACCACAGCACGCCACGCAGGCCGAGCTGGCCGAGCGGGGCGATCATGCCGTTGTACAAGGTGGTCAGCCCGGCCGCCGACGACCACGGCGCGCGCGGTGGCGAGCCCAGTTGCGGCGGCACGATGCGGTATTGCCAGGGCGCATCCAGCGGTAGCGTGCTGCCATCGGCAAACTGCAGCGCACGCGATTGCGCATCGCCCAACAAGCCGCCACGCCGATAGGTATTGAGCACATTGAGCACGATGCTGTTGCGCCCGGCATGCAGGCGCCCGCGCGGCACGCTGTAGCGACGCGGCTGGTCGGCACCGTAACTGCTGCCCACGCCGCGCCCGTTGACCCAGGTCTGGTCCAGTTCGTCCACCGGCCCGAGCAACAAGCTGGCGTCCTGCGCGGCCTGCGCCGGCGTCAGCTCCACGCTGGTGCGGTACCAGACCATGCCGTTGAAGCCGACCAGCTGCGGCACGCCCCAGTCGTCCCACGCGCCCAATCCCGCCGGTGCGGTTTGCCAGGCGCCGGGCGCATCCGCCTGCCAGGGCTCGCCTTCGCCGTGCGCATGCCACCAGGCCTCCCACAGCGCGCCCCAATGCGGCGCGGCATCCACCGGGTCGCGTGCGTAACGCGCCAGCACATCCAGCGCCGGGCCATCGTCGCCGGCAGCGCGCAGTGCCTTCTCGCCGATCCAGGCCTGCAGTTGCGAGCCGCCCCAGGAGGCGTTGATCAGGCCCATCGGCACATCGACGGTCTTCTGCAATTCACGCGCGAAGTAATAGCAGGCCGCAGAAAACTCCTTCACCGTCTCCGGCGTGGTGCGCTGCCACGCCGCAGCGCCACCGAAGCGGCGCTGCGGCGTCGGGCTGGACTGCGCGGGCACCTTGAACATGCGGATGCGCGGGTTGTCGGCATCGGCGATCTCGCTGCGTGAATCCAGGGTGCGATGCACCTGCAATTCCATATTGGATTGGCCCGAGCACAGCCACACATCGCCGATCAGCACATCATTGACCTGCTGCGTCACGCCCGCGCTGGTGTGTGCGCTCAAGGTGTACGGGCCACCCGCGGCGTGTGCGGGCAGGCGTGCTTCCCAGTGGCCTTGCCGATCTGCGCGTGCCTGCACCTGCTGCGCATCCAGTTGCACGCTCACGCGCGCGCCAGGGGGTGCATCGCCCCACACCCGGATCGGCGCATCGCGCTGCAACACCACATGCTCCTGAAACAGCGCATGCAGCAGCGGCGCATCGGCCGCCTGCGCCAGGCGCGGCAGCAGTGCTGCGCAGAGCGTTGCCATGATGACGGTCGAGAGGCGCGCGCTCATTTCGGATTCCCCGGTGCATACGGAAACTGCAGTGCCTGGTAATACGCCAACGGATGCGCCGGCGGCGCCGTGCCGGCCGGCAACGGCCGCCCGGACACGCGCTGGAAGTAGGCGATGCTGGCATCGCGCCACCACTGCGCTTCGTCCTGCTGGATCGCCAGGAAGTTCGCTACCTGCTGGTAACGCGGTGGATCGATCTTGCCGGCAAGCCCCTGCCAGGTGGCTCGCATGGCACGCACCTCGTCCACGCCGTGGTCGTAATGCCACACCAGCTCGTCCCACAGCGGCCGCCCCGATGCCATGCGGTGATCCCAGGGCACATGGTGGAACCAGAGCAAGTCGCGCTCCGGCACGCGCTGCACATCGCCGAACACGCGTGCCACCGGCCTGGCGTATTGCGCCACCGCATTGCTGCCGCTGGCGCTACGGTCAAAGCCGATCCCGTTACGGTCGGCGCGGTGGTAGTAGACCGGGTCCCAGTCCGGGCGCTCGCTGCCCGCATCCCAGGGTGCCGGGCCGTAGTGATGGCCGCGCCCCATCAGGTGATGCAGGCCGAGCGGGGTCATGTAGTCCACCACTGCCTCGCGCGAGCGCAGCATCATGTCGACCACCGGCGTCACTACCTCAGCATCGTTGGAGAACGTCATGCGCACCCACTCCTGCGCGATGGCCTGCGGCGACAACTGCGGGTTCCACGCCAGCCGCCCGTACGCATACCAGTTGGCCTGATCGAAGATCGAGCCGCTCCAGTTACGGTCCGCACCGATGTTGGCCACCCCGGCAATACCGGTCAGGCGCGTGCGTCTGGCATCGTTGAAGAGCGTGCCATCCACGGTTCTGGCAACCGTCGAGCCCTTGCCGCGTGCATAGGTGTCGGCCTGCAGGGTTTCGGCAAACAGCGTGCCCAGATAGGCCAGATGGGTGGAAAAACCCAGATATTCCTTGGTGATCTGGAACTCCGGCATCAACGGCGTCTTGCGCATCGCGCCGAACAGCGGATGGAACGGCTCACGCGGCTGGAAGTCGATCGCCCCGTTCTTGACCTGCACGATCACGTTGTCGCGGAACTGGCCATCCAGCGGCAGGAATTCGCTGTACGCCTGCTTGGCGCGATCGTCCGGTTGCTCGTGCGAATAGACGAACGCGCGCCACATCACCACCCCGCCATGCGGCGCCAGCGCATCGGCCAGCAGATTGGCGCCATCGGCATGGCTGCGCCCGTAATCCTGCGGGCCAGGCTGGCCTTCGGAGTTGGCCTTGACCAGAAAACCGCCGAAGTCCGGAATGCGCGCGTAGATCTCGTCGGCTTTGTTGCGCCACCACTGCTGTACCTGCGGATCCAGCGGGTCGGCGGTCGTCAAACCGCCGATCTCGATCGGCGCGCTGAAGCGCGCGCTGAGAAACACGCGAATGCCGTAAGGGCGAAACACCTTGGCCAGTGCTGCCGCCTTGTCCAGGTACTGTGGGGTGAGGCTCCAGGCCTTGGCGTTGACGTTGTTGAGCACGCTGCCGTTGATGCCCAGCGATGCGTTGGCGCGCGCGTAGTCGGTATAGCGCGGATCCAGGTAACCCGGCAGGGTCTGCCAGTTCCATAACGAGGCGCCGGCGTAGCCGCGCTCGACCACCCTGTCCAGGTTGTCCCAGTGGTTGAGCATGCGCAGCTGCAAGCGCGGCGACTCGCGCAGGTCCAGCGCGGCCAGCGACTGGCCGGTCTGCAACAGGCGCAGGAAGTGGAATGCCCCATACAGCGCGCCGACATCGCTGCCGCCGACGATGGCGATGGTGCGATGCCCGTCCACGCTGACACTGCGGATCAGATAGCCCTCGCGGCCCAGGTCGGTGGTCTGCAGCTGCAATGCCGCGATCTGCGGCGCGGCAGCCGCGCCCAGCAAGATCGCACCATCGCGCGTGACCGTGGCGGACGACTGCGGCGCAGCACCAAGCAGGCCCGACATTCCACGCTGCAATTCCTCACGTGCAGCCTGCAGCGTGGGCGAGTCGCCGGCGACGATCAACTCGCTTGCGCTGCCACGCAACTGCGCCGCGTTGGCCAGCGGGTGGTAGCGCAACCATAAATCGTAGCCATCCTCGGCCCGCGCGCCGGCACTGGCCAGTACCAATCCACACAGCAACGTCAGCGCCAGCCACCACGGCTGCGCCAATGCAGCGCAATACGCGCCGCAGCGCCGCATTGCACGCGCGCTCATGCGGCGTGCTCCAGCGGCATCACCGCACGCCGCGGTGTATCGCCGCTCTGCCTGCTTCCCGGTACCATGCGTCGCATCGTCATGCACGCAGTCGGCGCTTGCGTTACTGCAGCGGGTTGTGTGCATCGTGCAGGTTCGCCACCCACTTGAAGAGGCCACGCTTGGAGAAGGTCAGGAAATCGGTCCGCCGCACCAGCCGCGCGACCACCATCGACGAGGTGGCGGCGCTGGCGAAGGTCTCGCCGATGACGGTCTCGCGCGTGGTCAACAACAATGGCAGCGTGCGCGATGCCACCCGTGCACGCGTGCTGCGCGCGGTCGACAAGCTGGGCTACACGCCCAACCTGGCGGCCAGTGCCCTGGCCGCCGCGCAGAGCACGCGCATTGCGTTGATCTACAGCGATCCCAGCGGCGCCTACCTGCGTGAGTTGCTGCTGGGCGTGTTGCGGGTTGCCTCGCGCACGCCGATCCAGCTGGTGATCGATTGCTGGGATGACCTGGATGCCGACGCCGAACGCCGTGCCGCACGCAAGCTCGCCAAGGGCGTGGCCGGGGTGATCCTGCCGCCGCCGCTGTGCGAATCCAAGGCCGCGGTGCTGGAACTGGTACGCGCCAAGGTGCCGGTGGTGGCGATCGCCTCCAACCATTTCAGCCCGGATGTGGCCTGTGTGCGCATCGACGAATTCGCTGCCGCCAAGGAAATCACTGAGCATCTGATCGCGCAGGGCCACACGCGTATCGGTTACATCGCCGGGCATCCCAACCTGTCTGCCAGCACGCGTCGCTTCGAAGGGTTCCAGGCGGCGCTGGCCGATGCGGGCCTGCGGCTGGACCGGCACCTGGTGCAACCGGGCGACTACACCTACAAATCCGGCCTGGTCGCTGCGGAAAAACTGCTGGCGCGCAAACGCCGCCCCAGCGCCATCTTCGCCAGCAACGACGATATGGCCGCCGCCGCAATCTCGGTCGCGCATCGGCGCGGGCTGGATGTGCCGCGCGATCTGTCGGTGGTCGGCTTCGACGACACCTCCGCCGCCACTGCGGTATGGCCCGAACTCACCACCGTGCAGCAGCCCATCGCCGCCATGGCCGACGCCGCGCTGGACATCCTGTTGAAGACGATTCGCGCCAAGGAGCGCACGGCGAAGATGGTCGATCATGTGGTCGCGCACCTGCTGGTCAAGCGGGATTCGGTGGCCGCACCGGCGGCGCCGGATGCAACGGAACAGCCATGACGCTGCACGCGGTTCTGCGCGCAGGCCGCCGGCGGTCGCCTGCGCGTGCAGGCGACCATCGGCACAACATCAACGCGTCAGATACTGGTTGATCAGGTTCTCGTAGGCTTCCTGACGGCCACTGAGCTGCTTGGGTTCGTTGCCGGCGGCGTACTTGGCCAGATCCACCAGCGTGCTGCTGCCGTTGGCGAAATCCGCACCCGCGCCGCTGTCGAAGCTGGCGTAACGCTCGGCGCGCCACTGTTCCAGCGGCGAGGAGGTCAGCAGCGCATTGGCCACTTCCAGCCCGCGTGCGAACGCGTCCATGCCGCCGATATGCGCCAGGAACAGATCCTGCGGGTCGGACGACTCGCGGCGCACCTTGGCATCGAAGTTCAGCCCACCCGGTGCCAGCCCGCCCTGGCGCAGCACCACCAGCATCGCGCCGACGGTGTCGTACAGGTCGGTCGGGAACTGGTCGGTATCCCAGCCGTTCTGCGGGTTGCCGCGGTTGGCATCGATGCTGCCGAGCAGGCCAGCGTCGGAGGCCACCTGCAGGTCGTGCTCGAAGCTGTGGCCCGACAAGGTGGCGTGGTTGGCTTCGATGTTGAGCTTGAAGTCCTGGTCCAGGCCGTGCTGGCGCAGGAAGCCGATCACCGTGGCGCTGTCGAAGTCGTACTGGTGCTTCATCGGCTCCATCGGCTTGGGCTCGATCAGGAAGTTGCCGGTGAAGCCGATCGCGCGGCCGTAGTCGCGTGCCAGGGTCAAGAAGCGCGCCATGTTGTCCTGCTCGCGCTTCATCTGGGTGTTGTGCAGGCAGGCATAGCCTTCGCGGCCGCCCCAGAACACGTAGTTCTCGCCGCCCAGCTCGACGGTGGCATCGATCGCGGCCTTGACCTGCACCGCCGCACGCGCCACCACGTTGAAGTCCGGGTTGGTCGACGCACCATTCATATAACGCGGGTGCGAGAACAGGTTGGCGGTGCCCCACAACAGCTTGATGCCGGTATCGGCCTGGCGCTGCTTGGCGATGCCGACCATGTGCTTGAGGTTGCTCTGGTACTCACCGATGTCGTCGGCATCGGGCGACAGGTCGATGTCGTGGAAGCAGTAGTACGGCACGCCGAGCTTGGTGAAGAATTCGAACGCGGCATCGGCCTTGGCTTCGGCGCGATTCAACGCGGTGTTGCCGATATCCCACGGGTACGCGCGCGTGCCCGGGCCGAACGGATCGGCGCCGTTGCCGCAGAAGCTGTGCCAGTAGGCCACGGCAAAGCGCAGATGCTCGGCCATGGTCTTGTCGCCGACCTGCTTGTTGGCGTCGTAGACCTTGAACGCCAGCGGGTTGTCCGAATCGCGGCCTTCGAAGCCGATCTTGCCGATACCGGGGAAATATTCCTTGGCGCCGATGTAGACGGTGTTGCTCATGGGGTGGAACTCCTGCAGAGAGGCGAGGGGAGAAGGGAAAGGTGTCGCACGCGAGTGACCAGCCACGCAGCGCAGCGATCGCGCATGCAGGCTGTCATCGCCGCCACCGGCGCGCACTCTCAATCAGCGCCGGGGACGGACGCCGGCACGGGGCCTGACCCGTGCCGCGCAGAATGTTAGCGCTACCACAATCGCGACCGAAAAAAGCCGCGCGATGGGGCGAAGCTGAAGATGCCATGCCGATCCCGAGTGAAGCGGTCTGCCCGACTTTACCCAGCCCGGCGCCGAAAGGCTTGCTGCGCTGCGAGATGTGCGCTGCCCCGAGCACCTGCGGCACACCTCTAGCGGTGATCGGCTCGCTAGCGCCCCGGCACCGCCAAACCAGCGCCGAGCACCCCGCCCGCAAGCGGCTGACCGCCCGTTCAGCCGCGCACGCGCCGCGCCGGCCCGCCGCGCGCCGGGCAGCTACAATGGCCGGCTTATGACCGCTGTCCTGCCGCTGCCGCAACCCCTGGCCGACCCCGCGCCGCGCGACCCGCGCCAGCGGCTGCAGCGTGAGCAGCTGCGCCTGGGCAAACGCCTGCAGCGCCAGGTAGGCCAGGCGATTGCCGACTTCGGCATGATCGCTCCCGGCGACAAGATCATGGTCTGCCTGTCCGGCGGCAAGGACAGCTACACCTTGCTGGACATGCTGCTGCAGTTGCAGCGCAAGGCACCGGTGCCGTTCACCCTGGTGGCGATCAATCTGGACCAGAAGCAGCCCGACTTCCCCGCGCAGGTGCTGCCCACTTACCTGCGCGGGCTGGACGTACCGTTCGACATCGTCGAGCAGGACACCTATTCGGTGGTCAGCCGGGTGATTCCGGCCGGCAAGACCATGTGTTCGTTGTGCTCGCGGCTGCGGCGCGGCGCGCTGTATGCCTATGCGCAGGCGCATGGCGTGACCAAGATCGCGCTCGGCCACCATCGCGACGACATCGTGGCCACGTTCTTCATGAATCTGTTCCACCACGCCCGGCTTGCGGCGATGGCGCCCAAGCTGCGCAGCGACGACGGCGCGCATGTGGTGATCCGCCCGCTGGCCTACGTGCGCGAAGCCGATATCGCCGCCTACGCGCAGGCGCGCCAGTTCCCGATCATTCCGTGCAACCTGTGCGGCAGCCAACAAAACCTGCAGCGCCAACAGGTCGGGCGGATGCTGCAGCAGTGGGACCGCGAGCAGCCCGGGCGGGTCGAGCAGATCGCCCGCGCGCTGGGCGATGTGCGGCCCGAGCAACTGGCCGACCGCACCCTGTTCGATTTCCTGGCGCTGGGCCGCAATGGCGATGCAGCACCGCCCGATCCTGATCCCGATTCCAGCGCCTGGCTCGCCGCCGGCGACAGCGCACACGACAGCGACTGACGCGGCCATCGCGGCGCCGGCAGTCTTTCCACCCTCCCCGTTTCTTCCTCCTCTTCGGTCCGACGCATGTTCTTTCGTAATCTCACCCTGTTCCGTTTCCCGACCACGCTGGATTTCTCCGAGATCGACACGCTGCTGCCGCAAGTGCAGCTCAAGCCGGTCGGCCCGCTGGAAATGACCTCGCGCGGTTTCATCTCCCCGTTCGGCCGCGACGAGCAGGAAGTGCTCTCGCACCGTCTGGAAGATTTCCTCTGGCTCACCGTCGGTGGCGAGGACAAGATCCTGCCCGGCGCAGTGGTCAACGACCTGCTCGAGCGCAAGGTCGCCGAGATCGAAGAGAAGGAAGGTCGTCGCCCCGGCGGCAAGGCGCGCAAGCGCCTGAAGGACGATCTGATCCATGAGCTGCTGCCGCGCGCCTTCGTCAAGAGCTCGCGCACCGATGCCATCCTGGACCTGCAGCACGGCTACATTGCGGTCAACAGCTCCAGCCGCAAGAGCGGCGAGAACGTGATGAGCGAGATCCGCGGCGCGCTCGGCAGCTTCCCGGCATTGCCGTTGAATGCCGAAGTCGCACCGCGCGCCATCCTCACCGGCTGGATCGCCGGCGAACCCTTGCCCGAAGGCCTGAGCCTGGGCGAAGAGTGCGAGATGAAGGACCCGATCGAAGGCGGCGCAGTGGTCAAGTGCCAGCACCAGGAACTGCGCGGCGACGAGATCGACAAGCACCTGGAAGCCGGCAAGCAGGTCACCAAGCTGGCGCTGGTGCTGGACGACAATCTGTCGTTCGTGCTCGGCGACGATCTGGTGATCCGCAAGCTCAAGTTCCTCGATGGCGCACTGGACCAGCTCGAACACAGCGAAGACGACGGCGCACGCGCCGAACTCGACGCCCGCTTCGCGCTGATGAGCGCCGAAATCCGGCGCCTGTTCCTGCTGCTGGAGACCGCGTTGAAGCTGAGCAAGGCCGAGTAAGCGCAACGGTTGAACGTTGCGTCGTGTCGTCGCGATCGATGCTCGAGTCAAACGCCCGGTGAGTCGAGTGCGCGGTGCCCTCACCGCTCGCGGGACACGCCGTGCATCCGTTCGTGGAGTCTCCTTGGCGGCATCCATGCCGCCATGGGTTCCGCAACCCGCGAGTACACCGCACCAGAAAGTTGGCCGCTTGATTTCTTGAAAGCGTCTTTCCTGGCTTGCGCTGCGCCAGGCAATGAAAGTTTGCGGATTACGTGCTGAAAGCCTGTCCACCGCTCGGCATGCGAAGGAGAGGAGTGAGAAGCTGGTCGACGCACAGTGATCCGACCAGCGCAGGTCATGCCCTGCTTGCAAACATGCACACCGACTATCTCAGTTTGCCCTTGCCCGCCCACCGTCGCGGGACCTTACGCGGCATGGATGCCGCGTAAGAGCCTACAGGGACGTACTTGCGGCGTGTCCTGCGATGGTGGGCGGGCAAGGGCCCTGCAGCCAAGTCGCCGATCAGCCGCTCTGCAACTGTTCCCGCGCTATCCAGTACGACGCTCAAAGCACAGAGACTTGGCCGTGCTGGGCGGGCAAGGGCCCTGCAACCAGGCCGCAGATCAAGCGACGTCGGCTGCGCCCACCTGGCGTTGGGCAGCGTCGTTTGCCAGTCGCTCAAATAAGTCGCGCCAACATCGAATGCATCAATCGCTCCGTCTCACCACCTGACACATCGCAGCGCTATCCTGTGCCGATGTTCAAGCCCGTCCGCCGCCTTATTGCGCCCGCCCCGCAGGTTGTCGAACGCGATTGCCTGCGCCTGCAGCTGGACGGGCGCGAGATCGCGGTGCTGCGCGTGCGCGACCCGCGTGCGCGGCGCATCAAGCTCAGTGTGGACGAACGCGGCGCGCGGCTGACCTTGCCACTGCGCGCAAGCCTGGTGGCCGGCGAACGCTTTCTGCAGGCGCATCTGGACTGGCTGAGCACGCAGTTGTCGCGTTATCAGCAGGTCGATGCGTTTCCGGCGCTGGAGCGTGGCGTGCCGGGGCTGCTGCCGTTACGCGGCGCCTTGTTGCCGCTGAGCTGGCACGACGGGCGCTACGCACGCATCGAGGTCACCGATGACGGCGCGCAGTTCCATGTACCGACCCGCCTGGGCGATGCAGGCCTGCGCCGCACGCTGAAGGAATTCTACGAAGCGCAGGCGCGCGCCGATGTCGGCCGCTGGTTGCCGTGCTATCTGCCCGGCCTGCCGCGCGCGCCGGCGCGGGTGCGGCTGAAGGTGATGTCCTCGCAGTGGGGCTCGCTGGCACCGGATGGTTCGATGGCGCTGGATCTGGCGCTGGTGCTCGGCCGCCCGTCGGCGTTCGAATACGTGCTGGTGCACGAGCTCTGCCACCTGCTGCAGGCCAACCACTCGCCGGCGTTCTGGGCCGAGGTGGAACAACGCTTTCCCGCCTGGCGCGACGAGCGCAGCTATTTCCACGAGCACGGCCGCCAGCTCAAGGCGCAGTTGCGGCGGTTGTTGCAGGTGGAGTGAGGCCGGTCGTCGCGATGCAGTTGCCGCCGCTGTGGCGGCGCTCCTGCAACGATCAAGGCGCGAAGTCGGGGCGCCAATGCGCTTCGGGTTTTCGGAGAGCTGCTGCGCGATGGCGCGGCTAGCGAAGCGACATAGCGCCACGCGGCTGCGCTAGCGCCATTGGTAAGACGCGGCGCGCGCAAGGTGCCGGCAGGCCAGCGGCGACAGCCACGCAAAGCGCCTGGTCAGGGCACACTCGATGGCCGCGATGCCGGCCTGCAGCTCGCGTGCCGATCCCCAATGGTCGGCGTCGCAGGCCACCGACCAGACCTCATCCAGGCGCCGGCGATCGTCCGGATCCAGTTGCGGCGACGCGTGCACCGTCTCCAGGAACGTCCCTGGCAAACTCCACTGCTCGAAGGATTCGATCGCGGCGACAAGCGGGTCTGGATGGCCCATTGCGCTAGCTCAACGGTGCCAGGATGCCGTGCGCCGCTGACGATGCCTGCCGGCACTGAGATCTGCTGTCGCATGCAAGGCAATAAGCACGAACGTCAGCGCCGTGGCATCGCGCAGGACGCGCGCACGCATCACGCGTGTGGCGGCGGCAACGACGCCAGGAATCCGTTGATCACCGCCGCTACCGCGTCCGGTGTTTCCATGTGCACATGGTGGGTGCCTGGCAACAACTGCAGGCGTGCATCGCGCATCAACGCCACGCGGTGATCGCGCAGGGCATCGGGGAAATACACCTGCGCCGGCGTGGCGAAGATGGCCTGGGTCGGGCAGGCGATGGAGGCCAGCAGCACGTCGATCTGCGCTTCGGTCATGCGGATCGCGGTGGGCAAGGTCAGGCGCGGGTCGCTGCACCAGCTGTAGCCGCCTTCGACCGCGCAGACCCCGCGCTCCACCAGCAGCCGCGCGGCCGGTTCGGTGAGCTGGTTGGCCATCATGCGTGCGCGCACCGGCATCTCCATCGACGGAAACACCCGCAACGGCCGCTGCGCCAGCGTGCGTGCCGACGCCACCGCATCGCGCAGGCGGGTGGCGGTGCTCTCGACCGGCTCGGCCAGCGCGCCCAAGGCCTCGATCGCGATCAGTGCCTCGACGCGTTCCGGCGCCGCAGCGGCCAGCAGGCTGGCGACGCCGCCGCCCAGCGAGTGGCCGAGCACGCTGAAGCGCTCCCAGCCCAGATCATCGGCCACCTGCAGCAGGATCGCGATCGCGCTGCTGAGCGTGTATTCGGCGCCGATGGGCAACCACGCGCTGTGGCCGTGGCCGGGCAGATCCAGCAACACCAGATCCAGGTCCTGCGCGTGCAGATGCGCGCTCAGCGGTAGGAAGCTGGCGGCATTGTCGAGCCAGCCATGCAGCGCCAGCACCCGGCGTGGGCCACGTTCGGTATTGCGCAGCCCGGTGACCCGGCCGATCGCCAGGTCGCACGCAAACGGCTCCAACCTCACGCGCGTCGCGCCACTGCGGCCAGTGCCTGCGCGTGTGCCGGGCTGGCGTTGAGGCAGGGGATATAGCTGAGCGTGGCGCCGCGTTCGGCCAGCGTTTCGGCAAAGCCCAGCGCCACTTCTTCCAGGGTTTCCAGGCAGTCGGTGGCAAAACCCGGGCAGACCAGGTCGAAGCTGCGCACGCCGCCTTCAGCCAGTTTCCACAAGGTCGGCTCGGCGTACGGCTGCAGCCAGCGTTCCGAACCGAAGCGCGACTGGTAGCCCATCTGCCATTCGTCCGCGCCCAGGCCGAGCGCGGTGACGATGGCCTGCGCGCTGCGCTCGCATTGCTGCGGATACGGGTCGCCGGCATTGGCCACGCGCTGCGGCAGGCCGTGGAAGGAGAACATCAGCTTCTCGCTGCGCCCGTGCGCCTGCCAGTGCGCACGGATCGAATCGGCGATCGCCGCGACCCAGCCGGCGTCTTCGCAATAGTCCTGGATCACTTCCACCGCGATCTCCGGCGCGCTTGGGCGCCAGGCATCGATCACGTCCTGGATCGAGGCGGTGGTGGTGGTGGAATACTGCGGATACAGCGGCAGCACCACGATGCGGCTGATGCCGCGCGCGCGCAGACCATCCAGCGTCTTGCGCAGTGCCGGCGCGCCATAGCGCATGGCCCACTCCACGTGCCAGTCCGGCATGACCTCTTTCAGGCCCTCGGCCAGGCGGCGCGTGTACACGGCCAGCGGCGAGCCGTCGGGCAGCCAGACCTTGGCGTATTTCTCGGCCGACTTGGGCCCGCGGATCGGCAGGATCACCCCGTACAGCAGCGGCTTCCAGAACAGCGGCGGGATCGCGACCACGCGGCGGTCGCTGAGGAACTCGGCCAGGTAGCGGCGCACGGCCGGGGCGGTGGGCGACTCGGGGGTGCCGAGATTGACGACCAGCAGGGCGGTATCGGAGGTGGTGTTCATGCGCACCATTCTGGCAGAGCGCGGCAGTGCTGCCGAGGACAGCGCATCGATCGCCGCCATTAACTGCCTCTGCCCCCGATTGCGCTCACCACCGATTCATTGCGCCACCACTAACGTCGCGCCATTGCTATCTTTGACGGATTGTCCTTTGGAGCTTGTCATGCCTCGTCTGTCGCGCCTGGCCCTGTTGTTGTCGCTGACCTTCGCCGCCGGCCATGCCGTCGCCGGCCCGGAAGAGGACCAGCGCGCGCGTAACGCGGTGCGCGTGCTCAACGAGATCATGAAGATCCCCGAGCAGGCGATCCCGGACAAGCTACTCGACGAGGCGCGCGCCATCGTGGTCATCCCCGACACGCTCAAGGCTGGCTTGGTGATCGGCGGCCGGCGCGGGCACGGCCTGATGTCGATGAAAAATGCCGACGGCAGCTGGTCGCAGCCGGTGTTCGTCAAGCTCACCGGCGGCAGCATCGGCTTCCAGGCCGGCGTGCAGTCCTCCGACGTGGTGCTGGTGTTCCGCAACGACCGCAGCCTGGACAACATCGTCAACGGCAAGTTCACCCTCGGTGCCGATGCCGGCGTGGCCGCCGGCCCGGTCGGCCGCAATGCCGCCGCCGCCACCGACGGCCAGCTCAAGGCCGAAATCTGGTCGTGGTCGCGCGCCCGTGGCCTGTTCGCCGGCGTGGCGCTGGACGGTGCGGTGCTGCAGATCGACGATGCCGCCGACCTCAACGCCTACGGTGGCGGCGCCACCCCGCGCATGATCTTCGAAGGCCGCACCAACGAGCGTGCCTCCACCGACGTGATCGCCTTCCGCGACCGCCTGGAAGAGGCGACCTACACCGCACGCGCCAATCGCGGTACCGATGGCAGCGCCGACGACGGGGCCAGCGCGCCGCGTCCGGCAACGCCGCCGCCGGCACAGGCGACCACCACGCCGCCGCCAGCGGTGAACGAGGCCAGCACCGTGCCGATGCAGCCCAGCACGACGCCACCGCCGCAGCAGGGCTTCCAGCCGGTGTCCGATGGCGAAATCCGTACCGAATCGCTGGACGGCAACCGCTGACAGGCTGTCATCCCCCTGCGCGGTGCGCTGGGGTATCCTGCGTCTTCCTTCTTCTTCAGCAAGCGAGCAGATCATGGGCGGTTTCAGCATTTGGCACTGGCTGATCGTGCTGGTGATCGTGTTGCTGGTGTTCGGTACCAAGCGGCTCACCAGCGGTGCCAAGGATCTCGGCAGCGCGGTCAAGGAATTCAAGAAAGGCATGCACGACGACGACAAGCCGGCCGGCAAGCTCGGTGACGACACCCGCACGGCCGAGCAGGCACGTGAAGCGCAGGCCGAGCGCGATCGCGACGCGCGTTGATCCGGAGCGGCGTCGGTGTTTGACATAGGTGTTGGCGAACTGACGCTGATTGCGATCGTCGCTCTGGTGGTGCTCGGTCCCGAGCGCCTGCCCAAGGCGGCCCGGTTTGCCGGACTGTGGGTGCGCCGCGCGCGCATGCAGTGGGATTCGGTCAAGCAGGAACTGGAGCGCGAGCTGGAAGCCGAAGAGCTCAAGCGCAGCCTGCAGGATGTGCAGGCCTCGCTGCGCGAAGCCGAAGACCAGCTGCGCAACAAGCAGCAGCATCTGGAGCAGGGCGCCCGCGCGCTGCACGACCAGGTGGGGCGCGATATCGATATCCGCAGCCCGGCCACACCCGTGGCGACACCGCTGGAGCTGGCGCACGCGGATCTGTCGGCCGGGGCGACTGCCACGTCGGCAGCGGGCGCTGCGGATGCGGCCGACCAGGAGGCCGCACCGGTCATTGCCCAGGCCCAGCCGATTGCGCCAGCGCCCCATCAAACCTTGGTACCGGCCCCGCACGACACCGTGGTGCCGGCCCCGCATGCCGCGCATCTCAGCAGCACCAGCGCGCAGGCGCAGACGCCGGCCACCAACCCGCCGATGGAGCCGAGCACGCGGAAGGCGCCGACTGAGCCGACTGAGCCAAGCAAGATCCAGGAGAAACAGCCGTGAGCCTGTTCGACGACGCACAGGCCGAAAGCAGTCTGATCGAGCATCTGGTCGAATTGCGCGCGCGCCTGGTGCGCGCCCTGATCGGCCTGGGCGTGGTGCTGCTGGCGTTGCTGCCGTTCTCGCGCGCGATCTATTCGTGGCTGGCCGCACCGCTGATTTCGCAGCTGCCGCTGGGGCAGACGATGATCGCGATGAACCCGGCCGGCGCGTTCTTCGCACCGCTCAAGCTGACCTTCTTCGTGGCGGTGTTCTTCAGCGTGCCGTGGCTGCTGTACCAGGCCTGGGCCTTCGTGGCGCCGGGCCTGTACCAGCGCGAAAAGAAACTCGCATTCCCGCTGCTGGCCTCGGCGGTGGCGCTGTTCTACATCGGCTGCGCGTTTGCGTACTTCCTGGTGTTGCCGGCGGTGTTCCACTTCTTGACCACGTTCAAGCCGGACGTGATCGCCATTACTCCGGATGCCAATTCCTACCTGGATTTCGTGCTGGCGATCTTCTTCGCCTTCGGTGCGAGCTTTGAGCTGCCGGTGGCGTTGGTGATCCTGGTGCTGCTGGGCTGGGTCAGCCCCAAGCAGCTGAGCGAAGGCCGCGGCTATGCCATCGTCGGCATCTTTATCCTGGCCGCGGTGCTCACCCCGCCGGACGTGGTCTCGCAGCTGATGCTGGCCATCCCGATGTGCCTGCTCTACGAGCTGGGCATCATCGCCTCGCGCGCGGTGGGGCCGAAGCCCGCTTAGCGCTTTCGCCGCGGTGAGGCGCGCCGACATGCAGCTGCGCAACCTGGCATCACCCGAATGCAATCACCCACGTAGGAGCGCACCCGGGCGCGACCGGGGCTCTCCTGAGGAAAGCTTCGTCGCGCCCAGGTGCGCTCCTACGGATCAGGGTGTATCCCGGATCAAGGCGATCAAGCGGCAAACACATCCGGGCGCGACGGTGCCGTGGGCTGCGCGGTTGCGCCTGCGTGGGTGAACATCTGCTTCCAGGCGGCGTACACCGAGCCGGCGAATACCGGCATCAGCACCGCCATCAGCAGCAGCTGGGCCAGCCACATCGCCACGGTCTGGCCGGCCACCAGGCCGACGATCAGCGCCACGATCATCACCGCAAAATAGATGGCGAAGATGGCGATGAAGGCCAGCACGAAGAACACCAGCATTGCCGGCAGGTTGTGCAGGCTGGCGCGCAGACTCTCGCGCAGCGCATGGCCGCCGGTGCTGCGGTCGAACATCACCTGCGGCGGCATCACGAACAGCGCCAGCGTCATCGCCGCGAACGTGGCGATGGTCAGCAGCAGCCACAGCAGGATGCGGCCGGCCGGCAGGCTGGCGGCCAGTTGCTCGATCTGCACCGGGTCCGGCTGCGCGCCGGACTGGCTGATCTGGTTGATCTTGATCATCACCTCGGACAACTGCTGCAGCCCGCTGGCGCCGATCATCACCAGCAGCAGCACGCCCAGCAGCAGGCCGGCGATCAGCTGCGGCAGCAGCGACACCAGCAGATGCGGCGCGCGGCCGTCCTGCAGGCCGTGCAGCAGATGCGACGGCTTGGCGATGCGGCCTTCGTCGACCTCGCGGATCGCCCACAGCAGGCCGCCCATGAACAGCGGGCCGGCCAGCACCAGCAGGAACTGCAGGGCCGGGCCCAGCAGCGGCACCAGCACCGACAGCGACACCACCAGGGTGGCCGCCACGCTCCAGATCACCCCCAGCGAGCCAAGCGCCAGCGGCGCCCGCTTCAACAGCGAGAAACCGGTCAACAGCCATTCTGCGCCGGCAGACGCCGGCACCTTGCGGATTTCGCTCATTCCCATTCCGGATCGATACGCACCGGACCATCCGGCGTGGCGCGATTATCGCTGCTTTTGCGTGTGTGCGGCGGGATGAGTGGTCACTGTTTGCAGGCCGCGTGCGTGATGCACGAACCGGCGCAGCAGCTTGCGGGCGATCGGCGCGGCGGTGACCTCGCGGGCGACCGTGCGGGCGCAGTGCCCGTGGCGGGCAATGCACTCGGCGCGCGCCTGCACATAGCCGCGCATGTGGTGGGTGGCGAACTCGGGGTGGAACTGCACGCCCCAGGTGGCCTGCCCCCAGCGGAAGGCATGGCAACGGTCCTGCCGCGAATGCGCCAGCACGATGGCCCCGTCCGGGGCGCGCACCACGGTTTGCATGTGCGTGGCGTGCGCCGGGAAGTGCGCCGGCAGGCCGGCAAACAACGGGTCCTGCTCGGCCGGTGGGTGCAATTCCAGCGCGATGGTGCCGGACTCGCGCCCGGCCGGGTTGTAATCGACTTCGCCGCCCAGCGCGTGCGCCAGCAGCTGGTGCCCGTAGCAGATGCCCAGCAGCGGCATGCCCTGGTGGGCGGCATCGCGCAGCCAGGCGGCACTGCGTTCGCTCCAGTCGGCGCGGTCGGTGACGTAGGCGGCCGAGCCGCTGACGATGGTGCCGGCAAAGCCGTCGCGGTCGGGCAGGCGGCCGCCGTTGGCGACATCGACGGCGACGGTCTCATGCTCGGCCAGCCCGGCCGCGACGCGGATCCAGTGCCGAAAACGGCCGTATCGCTTCATCTCCGGCACGGGATGCCCGGTTTCGATGATCAGGAACGGCAAGGCGGACATGCGGACGGAAATCCAGCAGCGACTGATGTGCCCGATTGTAGGCAGCTCCAGGCGGTTTTTTTCAAGTGGCGTGCCAACGCATGCAGCTAAGGTTATTCCGGATGGCTATGTGCTGATGGCTGGGGGGCGGGGAGCTGGCTACTTGCGCTGTGTGGATGTAAGAGCAGTGATGGCTGAGATGGTTTGTGCCACGTCGGTTCCCGACTCGGTTGCCGCGGTGATCGTGCGCCGCTGATCTGGTTGTACTCGGCCGTGCCGTTTACCTGGTCTATGGTGAGGCCGAGTCCCTGCCGATGGCGGCTGCGTGCCGACGTACCCTCATCCGCCCTTCGGGCACCTTCTCCCGGTGGAAGAAGGGAGCAAACGATGAGAGAACGGAGCGAGCCTTTCTCCCGCCGGGGCGAGAGGGCATGGCTTGCGCGCCACTGGCGCGCGTACCTTGAAGCGCCCGCGTCGCAAACGCGGGCCGGGGCGCGGAGTTGGGGTGAGAGTCGCCTGGGCGATAACCGTGCACCTCCCAGGCGATCCGCCTAGTCCCGCGGCGGCAACACCGACAACACCTCTTCCACCGTGGTCAGCCCGGCGGCGACCTTCTCCAGGCCGGTGCGCCGCAGCGTGCGCAGGCCCTCGCCACGCGCGGCGTGGCTGAAGCTGGCCAGGTCGGTGTCGGCGCGAATCAGGCTGCGCAGGCGCGGGCTCACCGGCAGCAACTCGTACAGGCCGACACGGCCCAAGTAACCGGTGCGGCGGCATTCCAGGCAGCCGACCGGCGCGTGCACGTTCAGCACCTCCGGCAGCGCTTCGCCCGGCTCGCGGATCGCCGCCCACTCATCGTCGCTGAGCGTATGCGGGCGCTTGCAGTGCACGCACAGGGTGCGCACCAGCCGCTGCGCCAGCACCCCGTTGAGCGTGGACGCCACCAGGTAATGCGGCACGCCCAGATCCAGCAGGCGGGTGATCGCCGAGGCGGCGTCGTTGGTGTGCAGCGTGGACAGCACCAGATGCCCGGTCAGCGAAGCCTGCACCGCCATCTGCGCGGTCTCCAGGTCGCGGATCTCACCGATCATGATGATGTCCGGGTCCTGGCGCAGCAGCGTGCGCACGCCGCTGGCGAAATCCAGGTCGATGTTCTGCTGTACCTGCATCTGGTTGAACTCGGGCGCGATCATTTCGATCGGGTCCTCGACGCTGCACACGTTCACGTCCGGCGTGGCCAGGCGCTTGAGCGTGGAATACAGCGTGGTGGTCTTGCCCGAGCCGGTCGGGCCGGTGACCAGCACGATGCCGTGCGGGCGCTCGACCAGCGCGCTCCAGCCGGCGGCCTCTTCCGGGCTGAAGCCGAGTTGCTCGATGCTCTTGAACGCCGAATCCGGGTCGAAGATGCGCATCACGCATTTCTCGCCGAACGCGGTAGGCATCGTGGACAGGCGCATTTCCACCTCGCGCCCGCCCGGCGACCGGGTCTTGATGCGGCCGTCCTGCGGGCGGCGACGTTCGGCCAGGTCCATGCGGCCGAGCACCTTGATGCGGCTGACCACCGCGGTCATCACCGACGGCGGCACTTCCAGCACCTTGTGCAGCACCCCGTCGATGCGGAAGCGCATGCGCCCGGCCTCGCGACGCGGCTCCAGATGGATGTCGCTGGCCCGCTGTTCGTAGGCGTACTGCAGCAGCCAGTCGACGATATGCACGATGTGGTGGTCGTCGGCGTTGACGTCGCCGGTGCGGCCCAGTTCCACCAGCTGCTCGAAACTGGGCAGGCCGGCACCCGGTTCGGCGCTGCGCACATCGCCGCGCGCGCCGCGCACCGACTGGGTCACGCCGAAGAACTCCATCGTGTAGCGATGCAGGTCCAGCGGGTTGATCAATGCCAGCTCGATGCGACGCCGGCTCAGATGCTGCACGTCGGCCAGCCATTCCAGCGCCAGTGGCTCGCTGGTGGCGATCAGTACGCGCTCGGCATCCAGCGCCAGCGGCAGGATGCGGTGGCGGCGCGCATACGCATGCGAGACCACACCGGTGACCGCGGCCACATCGATGCGGGTGGGATCGATGCGCAGATAGCGCAGGCCGGTGCGGGTGGCCAGCCATTCGGTCAGCCGTTCCAGCCCGAGTTCGCCGGCCGGCGGCTGCGCGGCATGCAGCTTGAGATTGGCCAGCAGCACCAGCGGATGCACCTCGCTGGCATTGCGTACGCCGGCGGCGGAGAACTGCACGCGCTCGTGTTCGTGCGGCACCACCATGCCATCGGCGAGCAACGCGGCGGCCACCGGGTCGAACATCAACCGGCCGCGCGGCAGGATCGCCGCTGCGCTGTCTGGATCGGCCGTACGCCGCTGTTCCATGTTCGATGTTCCCCTGCGGCGGTGCTCCGCGGCAAAGCGCTGCGGGTCGGCCGGTATACTAGCGCACCCCTTCCGCACGGCCTTTGCTGCATGTCCGATTCCCGGCGCGTTCCAATCACTTTCCAGGGCCTGATCCAGACCCTCAACCAGTACTGGGCCGAGCAAGGCTGTGTGCTGATCCAGCCGCTGGACCTGGAAGTGGGCGCAGGCACGTTCCATCCGGCCACCTTCCTGCGCGCGCTGGGACCGGAGCCGTGGAATGCGGCCTACGTGCAGCCCTCGCGCCGCCCCACAGACGGCCGTTACGGCGAAAACCCCAACCGCCTGCAGCGCTATTACCAGTACCAGGTGGCGATGAAGCCCAACCCGGACAACATCCAGGACCTGTACCTGGGGTCGCTCAAGGCCTTGGGGATTGATCCGCTGGTGCACGACCTGCGCTTTGTCGAGGACAACTGGGAATCGCCGACGCTCGGCGCCTGGGGCCTGGGCTGGGAAGTCTGGCTCAACGGCATGGAAGTCACCCAGTTCACCTACTTCCAGCAGGCCGGCGGACTGGAGTGCAAGCCGGTGCTCGGTGAGATCACCTACGGGCTGGAGCGGCTGTGCATGTACCTGCAGAGCTGCGACAACGTCTACGACCTGGTGTGGACCTACGGCCCGGACGGCACGCCGGTGAGCTACGGCGATGTCTATCACCAGAACGAGGTGGAGCAGAGCGCCTACAACTTCGAGCATGCCAACGTGGCCGAGCTGTTCCATCGCTTCGACGCCTGCGAAGCCGAAGCCAGGCACCTGGTCGAGGTCGGTCTGCCGCTGCCGGCCTACGAGCAGGTCACCAAGGCCAGCCATGCGTTCAACCTGCTGGATGCGCGCCGCGCGATCAGCGTCACCGAACGCCAGCGCTACATCCTGCGCGTGCGCGCGCTGGCGCAGGGCGTGGCGCAGGCGTATTACGCACAACGCGAGAAGCTGGGCTTTCCCGGAGTAAAGAAGTAACCAAAGCCCCTCTCCCCCGTGAGAGGGGTTGGGGTGAGGGGCGGAGGCGCAGCCTTCCCGCACCCAAACTCCACAGAGCTTCGCCCGCACCCTCATCCGCCTCTTCGAGGCACCTTCTCCCAGTGGGAGAAGTGACCAGCAGACCCCTCTCCCCCCGGGAGAGGGTTGGGGTGAGGGGACGGGGCGCAGCCCTCCTGCACCCAAACTCCACAGAGCTTCGCCCGTACCCTCATCCGCCCTTCGGGGCACCTTCTTCCGACCGGAGAAGGGAACACGTAAAGGTCCACGTCTTATGAGCGAACAACTTCCCCTGCTGATCGAACTGGGCACCGAAGAGCTGCCGGTCAAGGCGCTGCCGGGTCTGGCGCAGGCTTTCTTCGATGGCGTGCTGCACGGTCTGGAAAAGCGCGGCGTCGCGGTCACCCGTGGCGATGCCAAGCCGCTGTCCACACCGCGCCGCCTGGCGGTGCTGCTGCCGGGCGTGGCCACCGAGCAGCCCGAGCAGCGCTCCGAAGTGCTGGGCCCGTATCTCAACATCGCGCTGGATGCCGAGGGCAAGCCGACCAAGGCGCTGGCAGGTTTCGCCGCCAAGGCCGGGATCGACTGGACCGCGCTGGAGCGCACCAGCGATGCCAAGGGCGAGCGCTTCGTGCACCGTGCGGTGACGCCGGGCGCGCGCACCGCCGACCTGCTGCCCGACATCCTGCGCGAGGCGATCGCCGCGATGCCGATCCCCAAGCCGATGCGCTGGGGGGCGCACGAATACGCCTTCGCGCGGCCGGTGCAGTGGCTGGTGCTGCTGTTCGGCGATAGCGTGGTTCCGGCCAAGCTGCTGGGCGTGCGTGGCGATCGCCTCAGCCGCGGGCATCGTTTCATGCATCAGGGCGAGGTGTCGCTGGCGGCACCGGGCGATTACATCGAGGCCTTGCGCGCGGCGCATGTGCTGGTGGATGCGGACGCACGCCGTGCGCGCATCGTCGAAGAGGTCGAAGCCGCCGCCAGGCAGGCCGGCGGCAGTGCGCGCATCAGCGACGACAACCTGGAGCAGGTGGTCAACCTGGTCGAATGGCCGTCGGCGGTGCTGTGCAGCTTCGAGCGCGACTTCCTGGCGGTGCCGCAGGAAGCGCTGATCGAAACCATGGAGATCAACCAGAAATTCTTCCCGGTGCTGGACGACGGCGGCAAGTTGACCGAGCAGTTCATCGGCATCGCCAATATCGCCTCCAAGGACGTGGCCGAAGTCGCCAAGGGCTACGAGCGGGTGATCCGTCCGCGGTTTGCCGATGCCAAGTTCTTCTTCGACGAAGACCTCAAGCAGGGCCTGGAGGCGATGGGCGCGGGCCTGGCCAGCGTCACGTATCAGGCCAAGCTGGGCACGGTGGCCGACAAGGTGGCGCGTGTGGCGGCGCTGGCCGAGACGATCGCGCCGCAGGTGGGCGCCGATCCGGCGCAGGCGCGTCGCGCCGCGCAGCTGGCCAAGAACGACCTGCAGTCGCGCATGGTCAACGAATTTCCGGAGCTGCAGGGTATTGCCGGGCGCCATTACGCCAAGGCCGCCGGTGAGCCGAGCGAGATTTCGCTGGCGATCGACGAGGCCTACCAGCCGCGTTTTGCCGGCGACGACATCGCACTGTCGCCGCTGGGCAAGGTGCTGGCGATTGCAGAACGGCTGGATACCTTGGCCGGTGGCTTTGCGGCCGGTTTGAAGCCGACCGGCAACAAGGACCCGTTCGCGCTGCGGCGCAATGCCCTGGGGTTGGCGCGGACGGTGATTGAGAGTGGGTTTGATCTGGATTTGAAGGCGACGCTGGTGACTGCGGTCAAGTTGCTGCCGTGGGATCGCCTCGTGAGAAAAGCGACGCTGAAAGACGAAGAAACGATTTCCGCTATCGACTCCGCGCAATACGCACAGCTCGCTTCTGAAATCTTCGACTTCATCCTCGACCGCCTACGCGGCTACTACGCAGACAAGGGCGTCCCTGCCACGCACTTCAATGCGGTCGCTGCCTTGTTCTCGGTCGCCCCCGAGGGCGCTCCTACAGGGCTCGTAGGAGCGCACCTGGGCGCGACCCACGGCTCCCTCTACGACTTCGACCGCCGCATCGATGCGATCGGCATCTTCGCCACGCTGCCCGAAGCCGAGGCCCTGGCCGCAGCCAACAAGCGCATCCGCAACATCCTGCGCAAGGTCGAGGGCGAGATCCCCGGCGACATCGACACCACGCTGCTGCGCGAACCGGCCGAAGAAGCCCTGGCCGAAGCGGTGGAAGCGGCCATCGGCGATACCGGCGATGCGCTGCACCGGCACGACTACGTCGCCGTGCTCGCACGCCTGGCGCGGTTGCGCCCACAGGTGGACGCGTTCTTCGATGGCGTGATGGTCAATGCCGAAGACGCGCAACTGCGCGCCAATCGTCTGGCCCTGCTGAAGAAGCTCGGCGACCGCCTCGGCAGCGTCGCCGCCATCGAGCATCTGTCCAGCTGATGGCCGCGTCCGCCGGCGCGGCGCACTGGCAGACCGCGCAGGCCGCGTTGGCACGCCGCGACCTGGCTGTGGCGGCGTCTGCGTTGCAGGCGCTGCTGGAGGTGGAGCCGGCGCATGTGGCGGCCCGCGTGCTGCTGGCCGGCACCGTGCTGGCCAACGGCAGGATGCGCGAGGCGGTTGTGCAGCTGCGGCTGGCCGAAAACGATCTGGGCGACGACGTGACAATGCGTTGCCGCGTGGCGCAGGCCTTGCTGCGTGTCGGCGAGCATCGCGCACTGCATGCCTTGCTGCGGCACCCGTCGGTGATGCGGTGCCAGGACGGCGCGACCTTGGCCCTGCTCGCGCACGTGCATCAATCCCTGGGCGAACATGTTGACGCACTAACGATGATGCAGCGTGCGCAGGCCTGCGGATTCGATGGACCGGATTTTCGTTTCTTTCTTGCGGTGCAATTGCAGTTCAATGGTCGCCTCGATGAAGCGGCGCAGGCGCTGGAGCATGCGCTGGCGCACACGCCCGGCTATGGCCGCGCGGCGTTGACGCGTGCGCGCCTGCGCCGGCAGAGCGCCAGCAGCAACCATGTGGAACAACTGCGTCGGCAGTTGCAGCTCGCCAAGCCCGACAGCGAAGATCGCGCCGGGCTGGCGTTCGCGCTGTACAAGGAGCTGGAAGACCTCGGCCAGACCGAGGCCGCCTGGGACGCGCTACAGCATGGCAACGCGGTGATGCATGCACGCCTGCGCCACGACGCCGACGCCGAGGCGGCGTTGTACGCGCAGCTGGGTGCATTGGCCGACCAGGGCGTGTTCGCCGCGCAGCAAGCCCCTGTCGCGCACGGCCCGCAACCGATCTTCGTGCTCGGTTTGCCGCGCTCGGGCACCACGGTGCTGGAGCGGATGCTGGGCAATCATTCCCAGGTGGTGTCGGCTGGCGAATTGAACGACTTCGGCCATCAACTGCGTTGGGGCGCCGACCAGGCCGGTCGCAGCCTGCTGGATGCGCGCCTGCTGCAGGCCTTGCCGACGCTGGACTACGCGCAGATCGGCGCGCGTTACCTGGAACAGACGCAATGGCGGGCCGGATCGGCACGCTGGTACATCGACAAGTTACCAGCCAATGCAGTGGCGATCGGCGCGATTGCGCGCGCCTTGCCGGGGGCATTGATCGTGCATCTGGTACGCGAGCCGATGGCGGTGTGCTTCTCCAACTACCGCGCGCTGTTCGGCGACTCCTACGCCTACAGCTACGACCTGCACACGCTGGCGCGCCATTATCAGGCGTATCACGCCCTGATGGCGCAATGGCGTGCGGCATTGCCGGGCCGGGTGATCGATGTGGACTATGCGCAGATGGTGCGCGATCCATCCACGGTGTTGCAGCAGTTGATGGCGCACTGTGGGCTGCAGATCGAGCCCGGGCAGATCGATATCACCCGCAATGCGGCCGCATCGGCCACGCTGAGCAGCGTGCAGGTGCGCGAAGGCGTGCATGGGCGCAACGTCGAAGAATGGCGGCGCTACGCCACGCAGCTGGAACCACTGCGGCAGGCCTTGTTGCATGCCGGCCTGATCCAGACCGACGCACGCTGACAACGGCCAGCGAAACGACGCGAAGATGCCGCCGCGACGCATGCAGTGTGGCAGCAAACAAAGTGCCTGCGTGTCGCCAGCCGCGTCGTGTCTGGCCACTCCAAGTTCGCCCACTCGCAGCAGCGGCGATCCCCAAGCGCTCGATCCAAAAACGCTTGTCTCAAAACGCCAACGGCAGCCCCATGGCTGCCGTTGGCAAATACCGCCCTGGCTGACTCAGTGCGCGCCGAAACGCCAGTTGAGCTCCAGCATGTAGGAACGTCCGTAACCGGTGTAGTTGAAGATGTTGTAGTACGGATAGCTGCTGTAGGTGCGATCGCGCGGCGGCCGGGTGTCGGCCAGGTTGTTGACCGTGGCGGTCAGCGAGATGTCGTCGTTGACCGCATAGTCCAGCGTGGCATTGAGCGTGGTCCAGGCACCGACCTTGCGTGCGCCTTCCACCGCATAGCCATCGGTGCTTTGCTGTGCGGTGAAGTTGGGCGTACGTCCGTAACGCTGGCCGAACAAGGTGGTGGTCCACGCATCCTTCTGCCAGGTGATCGAGGCATTGGTGATGCTGCGGAACTCGGAGGAGAAGAACGGCTCGCTCAGCAGGTCGCGCACCGGGTCTTGCGGGAACTGCTGACTTTCATGCTTGAGCGTGAGGTTGTATTGCGCGTCGAACACGAACAGGCCCCAGGAGTCGGTAGCCAGGTTGTAGGTCGCCTTGGTCAGCACGCCGGAGATTTCCTCGTTGGAAATATTGACCGGGTTGATGCGGATGTTGCTCAGGCGATTGGGTACCGGCGCATCGGCGGCCGTGCGATCGATGCGCGACAGCGCGTCCACGCAGGTGGGCGAGTTGATATCCAGGGCGCCGAGCCGGCAGGCCGATTCGTTCTGCAGCAGGGCATCGGTGCTCAGGTCGCTGACCTTGTCATCGATCTTGATGTTGTAGTAATCGGCGTTGACGCTGAAGCTTGTGCTCGGCGACCACACCACGCCGGCACCCCAGGACTTTGCGGTGATCGACTTCAGATCCGCATTGCCGGACCGACGGCCCTGGATGCTGGTGCCGCCATAGGTGCAGTCGGCGATCGGCACGTTGGGTTCTTCGAGTGCGCAACGGTAGTAATCGTTGACGCCCTGGAAGAAGCCGCTGTCGCCAGCGAAGGAAAACGCCATGTCCGGTGCCTTGAACGCGGTGGCGTAATTGCCGCGGAACAACAGCGAATCGATCGGACGGAATTCCAGCGCGGCTTTGTAGGTGAACTTGGAATCGCCGCCGCCGCCCTGGTTCTTGTAGTCGTCGTAGCGGCCCGACAGATTGGCGGTCAAGGTGCTCAGGATCGGCACCCGCATTTCGAAGGCCGCCGCCCAGTTCTCGCGCTTGCCGCTGCCCTGGGTGCCGGTCAGCTGGTAGAAGTCGCCAGCGATCACGCGTTGGTCGGTCGGGTTGGTCCAGTACTGATTACCGGCCTGCACCACACCGGCGACGCCGACCGCACCGGCCGGCAGGTTGAACAACTCGGTGTTGGTCAGCTGCAGGTTGACGTTCTGGGTCCAGGTCCGGGACTTGGTGCGGATTTCGTCGTTGAAGCTGCGGTACTGCGCCGGCGTCAAGGCGCGATAGAAGTTGGCATCGTTGGGTGAATAGATCGGGTAGCCGTAGTACTCGCCCTGCGGAGCGCCAAGGAACTGTTCGCGGAAGAAATCTTCGATGCGGTCGGCCAGTGGCCACTGCTGACGGCTTTCGATGCGATATTCCGAGCGTGCGTAGTAGGCATCGTAGGTCCAGTTGCTGGCACCCAGGCCGCCTTTCAGGCCAAGCGCGATGTTGTAGGAGTCGGCAGTCTGGCGGTCGTTGTTGAAGTTTTGATTGCCGGTTTCCTCCGGCGCAAAGATGCGTTGATAGCTTTCGAGCTGCTGGCTGTCCTGATTGTAGAAAAAACCACCGGTATCGGACGAGGTCTGCCAGAAGCGGGGACCACTATTGACCTCGACCTTGGTGCGATTGAGCAGCAGGGTCGAGTACAGCTCGACGTTGTCGTTGAAGGCATAGCTCAGGTTGGCATAGCCGCTGGCGCTGCGTTCCTTGTTGAGGATGCTGGCGTAGCCCGGCTCGGTGCGACTGCTGCAGAAGTTGCCGCGGTTGGCGCGGTTGTCGTACTGCACCGAGCCATTGAACAGCGGTCCCAATGCAGCGCAATTTTCGGCGCCCGGATCGAGATAGGTGGTGGGCAGGTTATGCAAGGCAATGCGTGAGCCGTAACGCAGGGTCGGGTCAGGATTGTCGCTGGTGGAATCGAAATCGCGGCGCTGGTAGCCGTAGATCGGATCCTGATTGTTGAGCTGCAGGCCCCACACGATGTTGGCGCCACCGATTTCGTTGCCACCGGTGAGCTGGAAGCGCTGGTTGTTGCCGCCACCCCCGTCGTAAGTGCCCATGCGGTAATTCATCTGCACGCCGTCCATGCGTTTCTTCAGGATGATGTTGACCACGCCGGCAATGGCGCTGGAGCCGTAGATCGAGGACTGGTTGCCCGGCGCCACGTCGATGCGTTCGACCATGCCCACCGGCACGCTGGCCAGGTCGACGAAATTGCTCTGGCCGTTGTAGAGCAGTGGGTAATCGGCCATCGGCCGGCCGTCGATCAGCACCAGGGTGAAGCCGGGGTCCAGGCCGAGCAGGCTTAGCGATTTGGCGCCGGCAGTGAAGCCGCCACTGAACTGACCGTCCTGGACCGAGCCGGTGGCCATCGGTTGCGAGCGCAGCACGTCGTAGACGTCCTTGAAGCCGCGGCGCTGGATGTCCTGGGCGGTGATCGAAAACACCGGGGTCGCGGTTTCGACCTGGGACCGGGGAATCAACGACCCTGTCACCGTGACCTTGTCCAGTTGAGTCACTTCACCTGAATCCTGTGCCATCGCAAGCGATGGCATGGTCAGGGCGGTGCACACGGCGGTGACCAGCAAATGACGTTTCATGAAACGCACCTCTCTCTCCAAAGGTATGAACGGGCGCGCGGCAATCGGGGGGCCGCACGCAATGGGTGTCAACGAAACGTTAACAACGTGCCGACTGTACCGAGTTCTATCCGATGCCGTATAGGCGTGTTTCTTCAGTTTTTTTGTCCCTTCACGCCCAGGCTGGGTATCCTTTGCCGATGCTTAAAGCCGCGTTTGCTCTCTCCCTGCTGTGCACCCTGTTCGTTCCGCTGCAAGCGGTTGCCCGGGCGACCATCGACAAGATCGAAATCAAGGGCTTGGACGACGACGCCGACGCCGAGATGATCGAGAACATCGAGGTCTCCCTGTCTCTGTATGAGGCCGTTGGCAAGGAGCAGGGCGAGTCGCGACTGGAATATCTGCTGGCGCAGGCCGAACGGCAGACGCGCGAGGCGCTGGAACCGTTCGGCTATTACTCGCCGACCATCGAGCTGGCCGCGCCGCGCACCGGCGACAAGGTGACGGTGGTGATCACCGTTGAGCGCGGCGAACCGGTACGCGTGCGGCAGTCGCATATCTCCATCACCGGCTGGGCCGAGCAGGACCGTTACCTGGGCCAGGATCTCAAGCAGTTCGAACCACGCGAAGGCCAGGTCTTCAGCCATCCGCAGTACGAAGCGAGCAAGGTGCGCATCACCCGCCGGCTGGCCGAGCGCGGTTACTTCGATGCCGACTTCACCCAACGCCGCGTCGCGGTGACGCGCGCCGAGCACGCCGCCGATATCGATCTGAACTGGGATAGCGGCCGCCGCTACGACATGGGCAAGGTGCGCTTTGACTACGACTATTTCCGTCCTGGCCTGTTCGAGCCGCTGGTGTATTGGGACGAGGGCAGCTACTACCACGAAGGCAAGCTGGATCGCCTGCGCGAGTCGCTGACCAAGCTGGATTACTTCAGCACCATCGACATCCAGCCCAAGCCCGAAGAAGCCGACGACCAGGGCCGGGTGCCGGTGGATGTAAAGCTCACCCGCGCCAAGCGCACCGTCTACACCTCCGGCTTGAGCTACGGCAGCGAGAGCGGTGCCGGTGTGCGTGGCGGCGTGGAGCGCCGCTACGTCAATTCGCGCGGCCACAAGATGGACACGCAGCTGGATTACGCGCAGAACCGCAAGAGCCTGACCACCAGCTACCGCGTGCCGGCGTTCCGCTGGCTGGATGGCTGGTACACCGCGTCGGCGCGGCTCTACGACGAGCAGACCGAATACATCGACCTGCGCAACGTCAAACTCACCGGCAGCCGCAGCGGCCAGATCAACGAGCGTTGGAGTGCGATCGCCTCGATCAACGCCTTGCGCGAGCGCTGGCGGTTCAGCAGCGGCAGCGATTTCACCGATGCGGTCTACGAGACCTCCACGCTGATCTATCCGCAGTTGCAGGTCAATTACGTCAATGTCGACGACCGCCTGTTCCCGCGCAGTGGCGTGTCCGGGCAGGCATTCATCCGCGGCGGTGCAGAAGGCGCCGGCTCGGATACCAATTTCGGCCAGCTCTACGGCCAGCTGCGCTGGTTCCTGGGGGCCGGCGACAACGGCCGGATGATCCTGCGCGGCGAAGGCGGCACCACCTGGACCAGCGACCTGGTGGCGATGCCGCCGAGCCTGCGCTTCTTTGCCGGCGGCGCCAACAGCATCCGCGGCTATGCCTTCCGCGAAGTGGGCCCGCGCACGCCCAAGCCGGACGAATTCGCGCTCGGTGCCAAGAACGTAGTCACTGCCAGTGCCGAATACGAGCATTACCTCAAGGGCGGCCCCTGGGGCGGCGCGGTGTTCGTCGATAGTGGCAGTGCCTTCGACGACACGCCCGACTGGCACACCGGTATCGGCTTCGGCCTGCGCTGGCGCTCGCCGGTGGGCCCGGTGCGCGTGGACATCGCGCACGGCCTGAACGACCCCGACTCGCAGTTCCAGCTCTATATCGATATCGGGGCCAACCTGTGAGCACGCCGACCCCTACGCCACCCCCCGCACCGCGCCGCGCGCGTTTCTACCGCCGCCGCCGCTTCTGGGTGGGCTCGGGGCTGACCGTGCTGGGCTTGGTGTTGCTGGCGCTGATCGCGGTGTACTGGCTGCTGCAGACCGTGGCCGGGCGCGATGTGTTGCTGGCGCAGGTGACCGCGCGCCTGCCGGTCGGTGCCACCTTTACCTACGGCAAGGTCGAAGGCCCGGTGGCCGGCCCGCTGACCCTGCGCGATGTCGATTTCCGTTATCAGGACATCCACTTCACCGCCGAACGTGTGTACCTGGAGCCGGACCTGCGCCCGCTGCTCGGGCGCAAGCTGCAACTGGATGCAGTGCAGGTCAGCAATGCCAGCCTGAATCTGGGCAAGAGCGAGGAGCCGTTCACGCTGCCGAGCTGGCCCGAATCGCTGCCGCAGATCAACGTGCCGCTGGCGATCCAGGCCGACAAGATTGACGTGGAGAACCTGCGCATCACCCAGCTGCAGCAGCCGATGATCGTCCTGCATAAGGTGCAGGGCGGGCTGGAAGTGGCCACCGGCGAACTGCGCACGCGCAATCTGGTGGTCGATACCGACATGGGCAACTTCCGCCTGCACGGCGACTATGTGCCCAACGACGATTACCGCGCCGACCTGACCGCCACCGCGGTGCTGCCGGCCGCGCGTGGGCGCACCCCGGCCAGCCTGGGGCTGGTTGCACGCGGCGATCTGGACAAGATGGAAGTGGCCATCGCCGGCCGTGCGCCGGCACCGCTGCAGGCCAGCCTGGTGTTTACCGGGCGCGATGACCCCACCTGGGCCTTCAAGGCCGTTACCGACGCGCTGGATACCTCGCTGCTGATGCCGGCCACCAATGGGGAGTACGCCGCCCCGGCCACACCGATCGCACTGAACCTGCAGGCCTCCGGCAAGGGCGGCAATGCCGACCTGCAAGGCAGCGTCAAGCAGGGCGAGCTGAGCGCCACCTTGCAGCCTTCGCACATCAGCCTGCTGGACCAGGTCATCACCGTCGAGCCATTGGTGATCGATGCCTTCGAAGGCCGCGCGCAGTTGCGCGGGACTGCCGATTTCCGCGACACGCAGAACCCGAGTTTCCGTTTTGCGGTCAACGCCAGCGGCCTGCGCTTCACTCCGACGCCGGACCCCGCCACCCCCGATGCGCCGGTGGTGCCGGTGGAATTGGTCGATGCGCGACTGGGCGTGGCCGGTAACCTGAAGGCGTGGGCGGCGATCGGCCGCGCCACGCTGGAGCGCGACGGGCAGCAGGCCGCGCTGGTGTTCGACAGCCGCGGCAACGATCAACGTGCGCAGCTCAAGCAGGTGCAGGCCAAGACCCCGGGCGGCTCGCTGGATCTCACCGGCGAGGTGGGCTGGACCCCGGAGCTGCAGTGGGATGTCACTGCCCAACTGGCCAAGTTCGATCCGGGCTACTTCGCGCCGGGCTGGAACGGCAATCTGTCCGGCAAGGTCGCCTCCAAGGGCCGCCAGTTGCCGGCACCGGCCGGTGGCGTGTCGCCGGGCTTCGAGGCCACGGCCGATATCCCTAGCCTGACCGGCCAGCTACGTCAACGCGCGCTGTCGGCCAACGGCAAGTTCGCCTTGCGTGGTGAACAGGGCGAGGGCCAATTGCAGCTGTCGCTGGGCAATAGCCGCATCACTGCCAAGGGCAAGGTCGGCGACCAGCTGGATATCGCCGCGCAACTGCAGCCGCTGCAGCTGGACGATGTCTTGCCCGGCGCCACCGGCACGATGCGCGGGCAGCTGCAGGTCAGCGGCCGTCGCGACGCGCCCGACATCACTGCCGACCTGGTCGGCAACGGCTTGCGCTGGAACGACTACAGCGCGCAGAGCATCAGCTTGCGCGGGCGTCTGCCGTGGCGCGGCAGCGACGGGCAGCTGGCCTTGCAGGGCACGGCGATCGAAGCCGGCGTGGTGCTGGACAGCGTGCGCGTGCAGGCACGCGGTGCGGTGGAAGCGCTGCGCCTGGATGCGGATATCGCCAACAGCATGGCCAACGTCGCGCTGCAGGGCGATGTCCGTCGCAATGGCGAGCGTTGGCAGGGCCAGGTCGCCACGCTGCGGATCGCACCGGCCAAGGGCGATGCCTGGGCGTTGCGCCAGCCGGCGCAGTTCAGCACCGATGGCGCCGCGTTTACCCTGTCAGACACCTGCCTGGGCGCGGCCACCGGCGGCGCGCTGTGCGCCAGCGCCAACTGGCCGCGCGACGGCATGGTGGTGCATGGCGATGCGCTGCCGCTGTCGCTGGTGCAACCGTGGCTGCCCAAGCAGGAGGGGCGGCAGATCTATCTGCGTGGCGAGCTCGCGCTTGATGGCAGCTTCAAGCCGCGCGGCAATGCCTGGGAAGGCTCGTTCCGCATCGCCTCGCCCGAAGGCGGCATTCGCCTGGGCGAAACCCGCTACGCCGCGGTGGCCGGCAATCCCAATCGCGGCGAGTTGCTGCGCTACGACCAGTTCAGCGTGCAGGCCGATTTCACCCCGCAGCAGATCCAGGCCAAGCTGGGTATCGGCTTCCAGGGCGCCGGCTTTGTCGATGCCAAGTTCAACACCGGCTGGGATGCGTACGCGCCGCTCAACGGCGAGCTGTATCTCAATATGTCGCGGCTGTATTGGCTCGAGCTGGTGGTGGCCGATGTGGTGCAGCCCAAGGGCCTGGTCGAAGGCCATGTGAGCCTGCGCGGCACCCGCGACAAGCCGCTGCTGGGCGGCGATGCAACCTTGAGCAATTTCACTGCCGAATATCCGTCGATGGGTTTGACCCTGAGCGAGGGCAAGGGCCGCTTCGACGCATTGCCGGATGGCTCGGCCAAGATCACCGCTTCCGCCAAGTCGGGGCAGGGCACGCTCAACATCGATGGCGGGCTGTCGTGGTTTGGCACCAGCACGCCGTTGCTGCTGAATATCCGCGGCGAAAACGTGCTGGCCTACAACACCAGCGAGTTGCGCATCATCGCCAACCCGGACATGCAGTTCGGCATCACCGACAACACCATGCAACTGCGTGGCAAGGTCACCGTGCCCGAAGCCGACATCGACCTGGAACGCCTGGATCGCGGCACCTCGGTATCCGAGGACGTGGTGGTGCTGGACCCGGTGGATCCGGAAGAAGTGCCCGCTTCGCCGCTGGATATGGACCTGGCCATCGTGCTTGGTGACAAGGTCAACATGAGCGGCTTCGGCCTGAAGGGCGGGCTGAGCGGGCAGATGCAGATCCGCGCGCGCCCGGGTCGCGAGATGACTGCCAACGGCGGGCTGGACGTGCGCGGCCGCTACAAGGCCTATGGCCAGGACCTGACCATCAGCCGCGGCCAGCTGACCTGGAACAACAACATCGTCTCCGACCCACGCGTAAGCCTGCGCGCCGAGCGCAAGGTCGGCGATGTCACCGCCGGCATCGACGTCAGCGGCCGTGCCGAATCGCCGCGTGCCGATGTGTGGTCCGAGCCGGCGATGTCGCAATCCGAAGCGCTGTCGTACCTGGTGCTCGGCCGCGGCCTGTCCACCGCCAGCAGCGACGAAACCCAGCAGGTCAGCGCGGCCTCGGCCGCCTTGTCGGCCGGCAGCAGCCTGATCGCCTCGCAGATCGGCGCCAAGCTCGGCCTGGACGAAGCCGGGGTGAGCGAATCCAGCACCGTCGGCTCGGTAGTGGGCTTCGGCAAGTATCTCTCGCCGAAACTCTACGTCGGCTACGGCGTTTCGATGGTCGGCAGCGGCTCGGTCCTGACGCTGAAATACTTGCTCAGCCGCGGCTTCGACATCGAAGCCGAATCCAGCACGGTGGAGACCAAGGGCTCGGTGAACTGGCGGCGGGAGAAGTAGCCCGCCGCTTGCTGTTCATCACATATTGACAAAGCTGACTTGGCTGTTCATTCTGCCGGGGTGGCTAGCTCTGCTTGTCGTGCAGAGGTACCAGGGGAACGTAACTACTAACTAGCCTGCGCACATGCGTGGCGCTATTTGTGGCCATTGATATCGTTTTATAGCTGATAGCAAGGGAAGCTAAGGTGCATCTCAGTAAAAGGTCGTGCTTGCAGTACTTGCTGGCGCTGATGGCGTCATTGTCTGGTGCGACCATGGCCGCCGAGGGCACCGGCCCCGGAAAAATCACTTACGTAGAGAATGGCTGGTATGGCGAGGGCATCGCTCTACATCATTCCACTGCATCGATCACAGGTTGCACAGCTGGTCCAAACGACTTCGTTATTGATCGCAACCATGCGGCATACCAAGAGCTGCTTGCCATGACTCTGACAGCGTATACGCGTGATCTTGATGTGCAGCTGATTGTAGAAAAAGGCGACTGTGGATTTGGTGGGCGCACTAAAATAATGGCGATACGGTTGAGTAAATAGAAGGTACTTTTGGGCCTCAAGGAATTTTGCCGCTTAATGATCTGAATTTTAAATATTTGTGCGAAGGGCGTTGGGTGTCTTGAATTAATTTATTAAACTTTGAGGGGTGGAAAAAATGAAAAAAAATTTGCACCTTTGGGCTCTGTTTTGGCTGACAGCTGTGTCCGGTAAAGCGGACGCGTTTCAATACATTTCGGGCCAAGTCACATCCATTGAAGCGTCTTATATGCCAACGAAAATCCCTTTTGTTTTAAGTGTTGGCAATGCTGCATGCCCGGCCGGTAAGCCAGTATATTGGGAAAATTCAAGCGTCGATAACAACAAAGCTATATACGCCACTCTAGTGACGGCACTGACAACCGGAAAAAAAGTAACGTTCATCATAGGAGATGACGACAAAAGTTGCATTGGTAAATTTTTATATCTCGAAGGGTGAGCATTTTTAATTATTTTAACGTTTAATTTTTTCGAATTCTACATGAGTATGTGGCAATGCTTGGGCAGTCAAGTCATTAATTATAAATAAGCGCAACTGCGTAAGTATTTAAAGAAAAGCAAATCTTAAATTAATTCGCATGAAAACCAAGAGAGAGTAAGGATGCATTTTAGACATCAGCCCGATCACGCAGTCAAAGCTACCATTCTTTACTCACTTCTGAGCTTCCCATTTTGGGTTTTTGCTCAAAATGCTACACCCGATCAAGAATACGGCCGCTATCTCACAAAAGCACGCTCGGTCGCGCCGCTTTCCTCCTTCGGTGACCAAGTCAGTCTCCGTGATGGATCCCTGTCGTTTCGGCACGTCGACGCGGAATTGCCAGGGACAGGTCCAACAATCCGGCTTGTACGTACTTTTCGAGTAACGTCAAGGGTCGGTAGAATCGCCGAAACATCCGGCAACAGAATGGGGGAGTGGGAGCTTGCACTTCCCCGGCTTAAAACGCTGACCAGCGCTAAGACATTTGGCGTATCCAATAACAGCCCTAAAGGTTGGCAAGTAGGGATGGGTAGCAATGCGCGCTGCACTCAGATGAGCAGTCCTGGTGAAATATTTCCCGTAAAGGCTGATCCCATAGAGCCAGATACTTGGTGGGCAGGCTACCAGCTAGTAAATGATGCAGGTGACGAAGAGAATGTGCTGGCGCATAAGCAGGAAGGGGTGCAACCATCGCATGTTGCCCGTACAAAGAACAATTGGCTGATCACATGTTTACCCTCAACATCGAATGGACAGCCAGGAGAAGCTTTTCAGGCAATTGCACCAGATGGAACCCGGTATTGGCTTGACTATCTAACCTACAAGACTGCTCCCGGTGTTGGCGATTCTGGAGCAGGGTATTTACCCCGGAACTATGCAAGCATGCTTGTTACCCGTGCGGAAGATCGCTTCGGTAACTGGGTTAACTATAGCTACTCGAACGGAATTATTAGCTCCATTGACGCAAGTGATGGGCGCCGTGTAGTTTTCACAAATGATGGCGTTAATCTCACCTCGATATCAATAGCATCTTCCTCAGTAAACCAGGCTTGGCAGTATCAATACGGCTCCAACGCTGCCTTAGCAGCGGTCATTTTACCCGACGGCTCAGCTTGGAGATTCTCGTTAGATGGATTATTTAATTTGAATTTGCCGGTCCAGAACACCGGAAATTGTAATAATTCCTTAAAAGACGATGGCCTTACTGGCAGCGAGTCAGTAGGCTCCATCACCTCACCCGCGGGTGCAACAGCATATTTCGCAATGCGGAAGCTTCACATAGGACGCTCCTATGCAACGAGATCATGCTGGTCGCCAGGCGGAGGTGCACTCTACGCTTACTATCCGAAAGACAACTGGGAATACGCGTTAAGCACAAAAACAGTAAGCGGACCAGGTATGCCGCAAGCCGTCTGGCGATATGCGTATTCGCCCGGCAATTCAAGTTGGAGCTCGGAATGCACTAACGGATGTGCATCCACTGTCTGGACTGATGTCACCGATCCAGATGGAACGCTTCAGCGCACTATATTCAGCAATCGGGCCGACGGGTCTGAGAATTTATTGCTTCGTAAGGAGGTGCGGGCTTACGGGTCTAATGCTCTGCTTAGTGTGATTGAACACAGTTACGCTATCGCTCCATTAGTAGAAAACAGTAGCCCGTACCCCTGGCGTTCTGTAGGGCGAGATTTTACTCCTCGCTCCAATTGGACGGTTTCTGAGAGATGGACTCCCATTGCTGCGACAAAAATAAATCAAGATAATTCCGAATTTAGTCGTGTTGTAAATAGCTTTGATTCCTTTTCACGCCCGATGAGCGTGACGCGATCTAGTGCATGGTTCAGGCGAACAGACACTACTACGTATTATGACAACAACGAAAAGTGGGTGCTTGGCCAGCTGTCCAGTGCCATAAATAATGACACTGGACTGGTCGAGCGCCAGGTTGTCTATAATGCTAATAGTCAACCGAGTTTAATGTATTCTTTCGGAAAGCTACAGCAGGCAATTGGCTACTACGGCGATGGAATGGTGGCTTTCGTTAAAGATGGGAATGAAAATGTAGTAAGCTTTTCGTCGTGGAAGCGTGGCATTCCTCAATCTATAAGATACGGCGATAATAGCGGCATTTCTGCGGTGGTCGATGATAAGGGTTGGATTGCTTCGACGACGGATGAGAGCGGTTATACAACGTCGTATGGTTATGATGGAATGGGTAGGATGAATAGTGTCAGTTATCCATCTTCTGACAGCACCAACTGGAATACGAGCACCCAAAAATTCGAACAAATCGGTGCGGCAGAGTATGATCTCGCAGCTGGCCACTGGCGTCAGACGGTCGCAACCGGCAACGCACGTGAAATTACTTATTACGATGGGATGTGGCGCCCATTGGTTACCCGGAAATATGATGCGGGCAATGAGTCGGAAACTCAGAGTTATCAGCGATTTGCATATGATGCAAACGGGCGACAAAATTTCGCATCCTATCCGGGTACTAATAGCACCTTAAGTAAGGGAACTTGGACCAGCTATGATGGCCTAGGCCGCGCTGTGGCTGTATCAAAGGATTCAGAAATAGGCCTGCTTAGTACGACCACTGAATATCTTCCGAGCAACCAAACGCGAGTTACAGATCCACGCGGGAATAGAACGCTCACTGGATATCAGGTCTTCGATGAACCTGGCTACGATAAGCCTGTATGGATTCAGCATCCAGAGGGAGCCAATACCGACATTACACGTGACTTATTTGGAAAACCGACCTCAATTGCACGGCGTAGCAGCGATGGAAGCCGATCTCTTGTTCGGACGTATGCTTACAACGCAAGTCAGGAGCTTTGCCGATCAGTAGAGCCGGAAACAGGCGCTACCCTGATGGGATACGACTCTGCCGGAAACATGAAATGGTCAGCAGCCGGTCTGCCTTCTGATATTGCTTGTGACCAAGCCGGAACCAACGGAACGATCGCAGCGCGTCGAGTGGACCGCACCTATGACGCGCGCAATCGTCTGGCCACGTTAATTTTCCCCGATGGAAACGGAAATCAACGCTGGACGTACTGGCCGGATGGCTTGGTCAAGCAGATCACAACGATAAACAGCGGCGTGGCAACCTACAACAGTTATGCATATAACAAGCGTCGTTTGCTTGTGGGAGAGAGTCAAGGACAAGCCGATGGAGAAACCCGAGCAGTTGGCTTGTTCTACGATGCCAACGGCCACCTAGCGATGCATCGATACCCAACGGGCATGACGGTCGACTATGCGCCGAACGCATTAGGCCAAGCAACACAGGCAGGAAGCTACGCAACAGGTGTTGGCTATTATCCAAACGGAGCCATCCGACAATTCACTTATGGAAATGGAATCGTGCACAGCATGACGCAAAATGAACGTCAGTTGCCCGACACGAGTCAAGATGCATATGGTGGAAATGCTGTTCTTAGTGATGGATATGACTATGATGCCAATGGAAACGTAGCTGCGATTACCGATGGCTCAAGTGGACGTAATCAGCGTGGAAATCGAAACATGTCTTACGACGGATTGGATCGTTTGACGTCCGCAGTGTCACCAATGTTCGGCACAGCTGCCTACTCGTATGATGTATTAGATAACCTCACGCGCGTAGTTGCGCCAGGTCGTGACCATTACTACTGCTATGATCCGTATTGGCATTTGACCAACATCAAGACAAATGGATGCGGTGGCAGCACGGTCGTAGGTCTTGCATATGATATGCAAGGCAATCTTATCAACAAGAACGGACAAACGTACGCGTTCGACTTTGGTAATCGCTTACGTGCTGCAACAGGTAAAGAGAGCTATCGGTACGACGGCAATGGCAGGCGTACCCAGGCAACCCAGACTGCCGGCGCGGTGACCTCGATGTACGACCAATCTGGAGTCTTGCGATTTCAAAAAAACCAGCGCCGTTCCAAGATCACCGAGTACGTAATGCTTGGCGGCAGCGGAGTGGCGGAAGTGGAGTGGCCGTTTGGCCAAGCTATGGCGACAAAAGATTATCTAACTTGGTCCCCCGCTTCAGGATCCGCACGCTATCTTGTTGAGGAAAGCGTCGATGGACTGACATGGACTTCTGTTTACGAAGGCGACCAAACGAATTGGACCTCACTATCTAGGCCTTCCGGCACATATTCGTATCGTGTATTCGCCTGCACACAAGATGGAGTATGTAAGGCATTGTCTGAATTAACGCATTTTAAACGGTCAGCTGTTGACATTGTTCCACTACTCTATCAACTCCTGCTCAATTGAAATGTTACCGAACATGATAATTTACATATAAAATGTGCCGTGTTACAGAATTTAAATTTTTCGTAAAATAAATTTAGCTAAACAAATTAATGGGCGGCGAAGTGAATTTTTATAAAAATTTGTTTGTTTGCTCTAATTTTCTTCACGCTCCCCATCCAAGTCTCAGCAAACGAACGGGTGCGGGATGCGGAGGTGACGCAACTTGGCGCCTACGAGTTAAAAACTGCCCATTTCGTTTGGTTTGGGTCTCTTTCATAGGAATGCATAAGCTCACCACTATGTATTTCGATAAGACCAAGCCCGGCGGCAAGGCATTGATGGAGACTTTAACGGCGACGTTATTAATTACGGGAAACATGGATTATCAGGCTGCTGGCTGCGATATTGCTAAGGTCTATCTTAAGCGAATGTAAACAGCTTAAGCTCTGCTTATTGTATAAGCGCTGCTATCCCAAGCTAACTAGATTTCAATAGCGGTTGTTCGATTGATAATAAAAATTTTTATCTCGATGCCACAGAAGAGGTTTTACACGTGAATAGCTCTGCATTTTTTCGATTTCTTCACTATATTTCTCTTTATTTTATAATCTTTCCATTCGCTAATGCTCAGGCTGTGCGCTACATTCACACCGACGGACTTGGCTCGGTTTCAGTTGTGACTGACGCAAATCGCAATGTCATTGAGCGGAGAGAGTATGAGCCTTATGGGGCAAATATTGGAGGGGACATAGATGGGGTTGGTTACACCGGACATGTGATGGATGGAACTACTGGGCTAACATATATGCAACAGCGCTACTATGATCCCCATGTTGGATTGTTCATCAGTGTAGACCCTGTGGCCGCTTATGATGGCGATGCGCGGTTATTTAATCGGTACACTTATGCTTTTAACAATCCTTACAAATTCAATGATGTAGATGGAAGGTGTCCAGTATGTCCAGTTCTCTTTGGTGCTGTAGTCGGAGCCGGGACTAATATTGCGGTGCAAAAAATACTCAATCCTGATAAGCCTGTAAATTATGTTGAGGCGGCCATATCAGCAGCAGCTGGGGCAGTTTCGGGCGGTGTAGGTGGGTTTTTAGTGACAGCTGTCGCTAGGAGCACGGTAAGTGTTGGGCAAGCTGTAGCTATTCAAACAGCTGTAAATATTGGTACGGGTGCCACTAGTTCTGCTGCTCAGAACTTGGCGGAAGGAAAGGAAATTTCAGTTAATGAAGCTACTAGCTCCGCAGTCGGGAGTGCACTGGGAGGTTTAGCGGGAAGTGGCGTAGGTGTGGCTCTGGGCGATTTTGCTGAAGCGAGTGGGAAAGCAGCAATACAAAAAATGTGGAGTTCTACCGCCGCAGGGCTTCCAAATATCGCAAGTACGACTTCTTCAACGGGGATTCCTGTCGCTACGCAATCCGCTTCCCAAGCTGCGGCTTCGCAAGCTGGTCAAGCTGCTGCTGGTGGTGTGGCAAATGCCGGACAGAAAAAGTGGGATGAGAAAAATAAGCGATGAAAAATAAAAAAAAATTCCTAAAACTCTTTCTAGGGTACCAGCTTAGTTATTTTTTATTAGCATTTATTATTTATGGGTTTCTTGTGTTTTATGATTTTAATTCACCAATAAAAAAGGCATTTACTTTTTTTGCTTACTTTCAAGTGATATTTATAGTGGCACTGCTCGTTGATTATAAAAGAGGTCGTCGGCGTTAATTCATCTTGACTCCGGATGTCGATTTCACGCAGTTTTACTTTATCTTTATAAACTGCTTCAGCCAAGACGATCGTCAACTTCCCGTAGAAATTGATCCATCCATAATTAGAAGTCTCAGGTCTCACTAGCTGCTAAGGAGACCAACAAAGCGTAAGAGCAAATTCACCGAGAGCCAGATTGTTACAACGTTGAAGCAGGTTGAGGCTGGAAGGCAGGTCAAGAATGTATGTCGTGAGCTAGGCATTTCTAATGCGACGTACTACGTCTGAAAGTCCAAGTACGGCGGTATGGAAGCCTCCGACGTGCAGCGGCTGCGTGATGTTGAAGCCGAGCATGCCAAACCCAAGCGGATGTACGCCGAGTTGGCGATGGAGAACCACACTTTGAAGGATCTGATCGCAAAAAAGCTGTAGACCCGGCGCACAAGCTCCAGCTTCGTTCCTGGCTCGTCGAGCAGAATGGCTGGAGCGAGCGCCGGGCCTGTTCGGTCGTTGGCGTACTTCACTCAACAGCGCCCTATCGGCGTCGTCCCGATCGCGACCAGGAAGTCATTGCGCTGTTGTCCGAGTTGGCCGAGCGCCTTCCTGGGCGTGGTTTTGGAGAGCTGTTTCAGACCATCCGTTGTCGCGGACATGTGTGGAACAACCGGAGTGTTTGGCATGTGCACTGCCTGATGAAGCTCAATCATTGTCGTCGCAGCAAGCGCCGGATACTGATGCGCCAATCACAGCCGCTGGCATGTGGTGATCGACCCAAGGCTGGATGGTCGATCGATTTCATGTCCGATGCGCTATGGGACGGTCGACGGTTCCGCAAGTTCAGTGTCATCGACGATTTCAGTCGGGAAGCCTTGGCGATCGAAGTGGACTTGAATCTGCCGGCTGCACGCGTCATCCGAACATCGGAACGCATCGCGGCCTGGCCCGGTAATCTGAACAGGCTTCGTCTGGACGAAAGACCTTAGTTTTTCGCGCTGACTTGGTCGAGTGGGCTGAGCGCAAAAGCATTGCATTGAATTTCATCGGGCCGAGGTGTTCGATGCAGAACTGCTTCATCGAACGTTCCAACGACAGCTACCGACGCGGCGTACTAGAAATGCACATTGTTCCCGCACCATGAGCGAAGTCCGCGATCAGCCCTGGCATTAGCTGGCCGACTACAACCAACAGATCCCGCACGACAGCTTGGGCGGGCTAACGCCCGCCGAGTTCCGTGATCCATATCTCCGCAGACCTCTAAATTCAAGCTGGCACTATTTATGGAAGTCCGCACCTGGTGTTTAAGTCTTCACTCATTCAGCTACAGTGAATGCCTTAATTTGCATTGAAGTTCCGTTGCAACCGTCCACGTAAATTTCTACCGTATTCTTGCTTTGCAGAGATGTTAGTGCCATAGAAAGAATCTCTTTGTACATCAATGCGTTGGGTGTAATCATGAAACGATTTCCACCGCCGCAGCCTGTTCCCGCAGGCAGCGGGCCTTCAGTGACTATATATATGGCCTCTCCTCCCCATCCAGTGGCTATGTTCTTTATCTTCTGTCCCCCGAGTGAGTAGGCCGCGAAGCATTGGGAGCTTGCCAACATCAAAGTTAGAAAAACTAGTCTACGGATCATAAAAATACCGAAGTAAGGTGAGTGAATTAATTCAAGCTGCGTTGTTCAATGCGCTGCCGGTCCTGTACTTACAGATCCGGTGACCGGAATAATTTTTTCTTATCGCCCCTGGTCCCCCAATTCGAACCTATACGCCCCACGTCTAGGTTGCCACAGTGTGAGAACAGGTTCCAGTTGTGTTTGGTACTGCGCGTGGAAATTACTACGCATTCTTTATGCCCGACCACTAATCCGCAAATAGCCCCTTTATGCCCGGCAGGCCTACCTTGGCACTCCCGCACTGTGGTGCGTTGAGTCGAACACGATGTGTATCCTGATTTTGCAAGGTCCGCAGGCCGATCCGGCGCAGGTGGCGCCGATGCAGCTGCCCGAGTGTGCGGGACGTGCGTTGCGCACGCTGGCGTGTGCCGATGTCGGTGGCTTGATCGCCGGCTTGCAGGCCGCCGGTGGCGATGCCGAGGTGGAGCTGGTGTTGCTGGATTCGGGCGATTTGTCGGCCTCCGAGCGTGCGCAGGTGCATGCGAAAGCCTTGCGCGCAGCATTGGATGCGCTACCCACGCCGTACATCGAACTGCATACCGATGCCGATCAGGAGCTGGAGCCATGGCTGCATCCGCAGCACGCGCCGTTGGCGGTGGTGATTACGCCGCACGATGCGCCGCGCGCCTATGCGATGTCGCTGGGCATTGCCGCGCGTTGTCTGCCGTCGCTGTGCGCGCCCTTGCGCGCCGCTGCCTGAGGAAGCCACCATGTCGATCATGATCGTGCGTGGGCCGGAGGCGGCGATGCCGCTGGTGCGTGGTCCGCAGCCGTTGCCGCGGGCCGTCATTCGGCAGCTCGTGCAATGCGCCGGCGACGCGGGCAAGACGGTGGCCTTGCGTGCCTGCGGGTCGGAGCAGGAGCTGCTGGACGCCTTGCGTGTGGCCGGGCAGGCGCGGATGGAAATCGCGCTGATCGATCCGGGTAGCTGCGTGGACAGTGCGCGCCTGCACCGTGTGCTCAGCGCGTTGCCGTATCCGTTCGTGGAGGCTCACGACGATAGCGTGGACCGTCCGGAGCGTTGCCTGCCGGAGGGGTTCGGGCAACGCATTGCGACGGTGCGCGGTTACTGCGCGCAGAGCTATCTGCTCGGGCTGGAAATCGCGCTTGAACATCTGGGCTGCACGGAGATCCAGGGCGATGTCCACGTCGGTACCTGAGCTGCGCCAGCTGCATTACTTCGCCGACTACGAGGGTTATTGCGACGGTCGGCCGGTGCTGTGGGGGCAACTGGCCCACAGCGTGGACGTGCCTGCCGATGGCGTGCTGGATGCCGCCGGGCTGGTCACTGCGTTGCGCCGCCGTGCGGCAGAGGCGCACGGGCTGGAAGCGGGGCAGATCCGCCTGTGCCAGGTCACGCGGCTGTAGCGGCGTGACACACAACGACGCCACCCGAAGGTGGCGCCGTCGTTACGCCGTGATTGCGCGTCGCTCGACGCAGATCACATGGGTTGACGCTTACTTGGCCGGGCTGGCCTCCGGCACGAACTTGGTCAGCTGGTTGGCCGTTGCGGCAGTGCCGAAGTTGAAGCGGCCGTAGCCGGCGCCCCAGTACAGCGCACCGTCCACGATGGCCGGCGAACTGATCACCGATCCGGTGGCATCGTGGTTCCACAGCGTGGCGCCGGTGTCGGCGTCGAGGGCGACCATATTGCCGGCCATCGAACCGGCGTAGAGCAGGTTCGGCGACACCGTCAGCGAGCCCTGGCCACCGGCCGGCACGTTCGGATTCACGCGGTTGATGCCGGGCACCTTGACCTGCCACTTGATCCTGCCGGTGGCGGCATCCAGCGCTGCCCACGAGCCGCCGTTGTGGCTCTGCGTGTTCGCAGGACCCAGCGTATAGGTGGCGTTGGAGCTGTTGTTGATGGCCACATAGACCTGCGACTTGTACGGATCGAACGCAGTGCCCCACTCGACGCCGCCAGTGGTGCCGCCGGGGCCGACCTGGGTCGACCAGACCTTGGCACCGGTCTTGGCGTCGAAGGCCCAGTAGATGCCGCTCTTCTGCCCTGCGCCGACCAGCTGCTGGGCCTTGCCATCGCGCCACACGGTGAACAGCTGCACGCCGGCGCCGCCGAAGTCGTAATCAGGCCCGGTCAGGTTGGTTGCCTGGGTGTTCGGGCACAGGCCATTGGTGGGCGCCACGATGCACGACAGGTTCCAGGCGTCGTAGCCTTGTGCACGGTCGGCCCAGACCAGCTTGCCGGTGTCCAGATTCAGCGAGATCACCGAGTCGACGTAGTTGTCCGGCGCCATGCACGCCAGTTCATCCTGCACGGTGAGTTCGCTGCCGCGGTAGGAGCGTGCGTTGGACACGCAGTTACCCACGCTGGCGGGAATGTTGTAGTTGTTGCCGGTGCCGAAATACAGGCGGCGGTTGATCGGATCGATCGCTACCTGGCCCCACACCGATGCACCGGTATAGCCCTCGGGCACGTTGTAGAACTGCCACACTTTCTTGCCGGTGTTCAGATCCAGCGCCACCACGCTGCCGCGGAAACTGAAGGTGTGGGTCGGGTCCAGGTTGCCCCAGTCGCCGGAGGACACGGGCACGTACACGCGGTTGCCGTAGATCACCGGCGAGGAGGTGATGCGCGCCTGCGGGTTGGCTTCGGCGGTGGTTTTCCACAGTAGCTTGCCGGTCTTCTTGTCGATCGCCAGCACGGTGCCGGCGGCCTGGTCGCCGACGATGATGCTGTTGGCACTGATGGCCGGCGTGTTGCGCGTCACCGAGTTGGCATTGCCGGTGTAGTCGGACAACTTGGCCTGCCAGTTCGGTTTGCCGGTCTGGGTGTCGACGCTATACAGCGTGCCGCCCCAGTCGGGCACATACAACGTTCCACCTTCCACGCTCGGCGTGGCCGAGATGTCGCCGGTGGTGGTCAGGGTCCAGGCCGGCTTGAGGCCTTTGACGGTGGTGCGGTTGATCTTCCACTCGCCCGGCGCGAAGCGCTGGTTCAAGTAGCCGCCGCCGGCGGTGGTCCAGCTGGTGGGGCTGGCGAACGGCAGCTGATTGCCGAAGCTGCGCCAGATCTGGCCGGAGCGTGCAAAAGCCTGGGTATCCAGCGACGACACCGACTGTTGTGCGGTTGCGGAGCCGGCCTGGGCGAAAGCCACTGCGCTGGCAAGCAGGCAGGGAATGAGCGTCAAACTGCGAAATCGCAAGCGGCGAATTGAATTTGTCATCACGGCATGTCCATAGATGGAAGGAAGCGCTGGATCCCCCCGGATCTGCCGAGTGAAGATGGCCGATTGTGGCGACCGTGCAACACACGCACCTTCCCGCATTCATTCAACGGTCGGGTCCGCTCGCATCTGGTGCCACCAGCTTGAAAAAATTGCGTTCAACGTGTTCGCTATTCGCACAAATGCTGATGATTCATCACTATCGGCGGCCGCTGCGATAGAAAAAATGATTGGCCGCGATGCATGCGTATTTGCACGCAAATCAATGGTCTGCAAAAAGTAACCAGGAAATTTTGCGCCACCTTGTGAGGCTGGCCACTGTGCTGAAAAGCCCTTCTTCCCGCGGGGCGAGATGGCACGGTTTGCGCGCCACTGGCACGCGTGCCTTGGAGCGCCCGCGTCGCAAACGCGGGCCGCGTCGCGGAGCGGGGTTGGGGTGAGAGGGTACGGGGCGAAGCTTCTGTGTCGTCAAAATGCACGAGGCTTCGCGCGTCCCCTCATCCGCCCCTTCGGGGCACCTTCTCCCGATGGGAGAAGGAAACAGCCAGGTAGCTGCGTTATTCGGCGCGTTATGCGCTTTGCGGCGAGGGCACGGAAGTGTGCACTGCAGCGGGAGCGATCAGCGCCAACTGCGCGATCGCATCCTGCACCACCTCCGCCACCGTGGCGTCCACATCCACCGATACCACGTCGGCTTCGTCCAACGGCAATTCCAGGGTCTGCAACTGGCTATCGAGCAGGCTGGCCGGCATGAAGTGGCCGGCGCGTGCGCTCAGGCGTGCGGCGATCACGTGCGGGGCCGCGTGCAGGAACACGAAGCGGATCGGAATGCCGCTGCGGCGCAGCAATTGACGGTGCGTGCCGCGCAAGCCCGAGAACGCGAGCACCACCGACTCGCCGGCCTGTACGCAGTCGCGCAAGGTGGCCGCCAGCAACTCCACCCACGGCAGACGCATCGCATCGGTGAGTGGCTGGCCGGCGGCCATCTGCGCGCGTGCGGCCACGCTGTGGTAGTCGTCGGCATCCAGAAAACGGTAGCCGTAATGCGCTGCCAGGGCCTGCGCGATGGTGGTCTTGCCGCTGCCGGAAACACCCATCACCACGATGGCCAGGGGCGAAGCGGACGCGGGTGTAGCGGGGGCGGCGGTGTCCATCACGTCAGGTTATATCTCCGGATCGATTCGGCATTTTGCCGGATTTCACGTTGGCGGCAGTCGATGCGTGGTGTAGCGTCGGCGCTCCTCGCCAGGTGAGCGGGCCGCCCAGCGTAACGGCGCGCTCGGCCGGGTTCAACGCACTCCAAGGTCTGCCGATGACGTCATCGCCTGCAACGTCTCCTGCATCGGCGCGCCTGCGCTGGCGCGAAAAGCTGGGCTACGGTGCCGGCGATCTGGGCCTGAATCTGTACTGGGCCAACATCTCCGCTTTCCTGTTGATCTTCTACACCGACACCATGCATCTGCCGGCAGCGGCGGTGGGCACGATGATCCTGTTGACCAAGATCGCCGATGCGATCGCCGATCCGGCGATGGGTGCACTGGCCGATCGCACGCGCAGCCGTTGGGGTAAATTCCGCCCGTATCTGTTGTGGGGCGCCGTGCCGATGGCGGTGACCGGCGTGCTCGCCTACACCACGCCTGCGCTGGATCAGAACGGACGCATGTGGTGGGCCACGATCAGCTTCCTGGTGATGATGCTGGCCTACACGGTGGTGAGCATTCCGTACTCGGCATTGTCCGGCGTGATTACCGCCGACAGCAGCCAGCGCACCAGCTTGATCAGCCTGCGCTTCATCGCCGCGTTCGCCGGCACCACGTTGGTGAATTACTGCACGCTGGATCTGGTGGCCTGGTTCGGTGCCGGCAACGATGCACTGGGCTGGCAGCGCACGATGATGCTGTACGGCGCGGTGGCGGTGGCGTTGTTCGTGACCGTGGCGCTGACCACGCGCGAGCGCGTGCAGCCACCGCCGCAACAGCGCACGCCGATCCGCCGGGATATCGCCGACCTGCTGCAGAACAAGCCGTGGTGCGTGCTGTTCGTACTGTCGCTGATCATCATGATCACCATTGTCATGCGCGGTGGTGCGGGCGTGTATTACCTCAAGTACTACGTGCAGCGGCCGGACCTGACCGGGCTGTTTCTGGGTGGCTATTCGGTGTCGCTGGCAGTGGGCGCGGCGATCACGCCATTGCTGACACGGCATTGGGACAAGCGCCAGTTGATGACTGCGCTGATGGCGGTGGTGGGCGTGTTGAGTTGCCTGATGTTTTTCATTCCTGCCGATGCGGTGTGGGCGATCTTCGCGTTGAACATGTTGATCGGGCTGGCATTGGGGCCGAAGTCGCCGCTGGCATTTTCGATGTATGCCGACAGCGCCGACTACACCGAATGGCGCACCGGCCGGCGCGCCACCGCGATGACCTTCGCCGCCGCGACCTTCTCGCAAAAGCTCGGTGGCGCGCTGGCCTCGGCCGGCATCGCGTGGGTGCTGGCAGGCATGGGCTATGTGGCCAACAGCGCGCAGTCGGCGGGGTCGTTGACCGGCATCGTGCTGCTGCTGACGGTGATCCCGGGCACGGTGGCGCTGCTGGCAGCCTGGACCATGCGTTTCTATTCGCTCGATGATGGCCTGTTGCGCCGCATCCAACACGAACTGGCCGCGCGCAAGCGCAACGAACCGGAGCACCGCTGACCGTGTCTGCACTCTCCCACGCCGATTCCGGCACCACGTCCGACGACGATCTTTCCGCGTTGCTAGCGCCCAGCGCCGACGGCACGCGCTATGCGCTCTACAGCCCCACCGCGATGCCGAACGCGGGCGGATTCCTGTGGAACCGCCGCATGATGCTGCAGCTGACCTGCCGTGGTTATGCCACCGGGCAGTTCATGCAGCCGGAGCCGGCCAAGTACGCGCATGCGCCACTGCTGGAAGCGCGCAACTTCATGATGCCCGAGCAGCCGTACTACGCGCATCATCCCGGGCGCTTCTTCTATCTCAAGGACGAAGACAGCGGTGCGTTGTATTCGGTGCCGCACGAACCGGTGCGTGCAACGCCGGAGCAGTTCGCGTTTTCCGCGGGCAAGCACGATGTGCGCTGGCGGGTGCGTCACGACGGCATCGTGGTGGAACTGTGCGTGGCGTTGCCCACCGACGATGCAGTGGAGCTGTGGGAATGCCGCGTGCATAACCAGTCCGGGCGTACGCGCCGGCTCAGCCTGTACCCCTACTTTCCGATCGGCTACATGTCGTGGATGCATCAGGGCGGCGCTTACGAGCCGGCGCTGGGCGGCATCGTCTGCCGTAGCGTGGCGCCGTACCAGAAGGTGGACGACTATTTCCGTCAGCGCGATTTCAAGGACTGCACCTTCCTGTTGCATGAGCAGCCGCCGGTGGCCTGGGACGCGCAGCAGATGGCCTTCGAAGGCGAGGGCGGCCTGCATGCACCCTCGGCCATCCAGGCCGAGCAGCTGGGCAATAGCGATGCGCACTACGAGAACCCGGCCGCCGCGTTGCAGTATCGGCTGACGCTGGATGCTGATGCGGCAAACGTGTACCGCTTCGCGTTCGGGCCGGCCAAGGACGATGCGGAGATCGCCGCGCTGCGTGCGCGTTATCTGTCCGAAGCCGGCTTTGCCGCCGCCGCGCGCGATTACACGCAGTATCTGCAGGGCGGGCAGGGTTGCGCGCAGATCGCCACGCCCGATCCGGCCCTGGACAACCTGGTCAACCATTGGCTGCCGCGGCAGGTGTTCTATCACGGCGACGTCAATCGCCTGACCACCGATCCGCAGACGCGCAACTATCTGCAGGACCACATGGGCATGGCCTACCTGCAGCCGGCCACCGCACGCGCGGCGTTGTTGCACGCGCTCTCGCAGCAGGAGCCCAGCGGTGCGATGCCGGACGGCATCCTGCTGGTGGAAGGCGCCGAGCTCAAATACATCAACCAGGTGCCGCATACCGATCACTGCGTGTGGTTGCCGATCTTCCTGAGCGCCTATCTGGCCGAAACCGGCGATGCCAGGGTGCTCGATGCGGCGGTCCGCACGCACGATGGACAGGCGCTCAGTGTGGCCGAGCGACTGGATGCGGCGATGCAGTGGCTGCTGGATGCGCGCGATGCACGTGGCTTGAGTTTCATCGCGCAGGGCGATTGGTGCGACCCGATGAACATGGTCGGCTGGCGCGGCAAGGGGGTGTCCGGCTGGCTCACCGTGGCCACCGCGTACGCGCTGCGGCTGTGGTCGGGCATCTGCGCCGCGCATGGGCGAAGCGCGCAGGCGGAGACGTTTGCGCAGGACGTGCAGGCGATCAACGCCGATGCCAACCGCGAGCTGTGGGACGGCAACTGGTATGCGCGCGGCATCACCGACGATGGCGTGCGCTTCGGCATCGCCGAGGATGTGGAGGGACGCATCTATCTCAATCCGCAGAGCTTTGCGCTGCTGGCCGGCACCGCCGATAGCGCGCAGCGCGAGGCCTTGCTGGAGGCGGTACGCGAGCAGCTGCATACGCCATACGGGCCGGTGATGCTCGCCCCGGCCTACACGCACATGCGCGATGACGTTGGCCGCTTGACGCAGAAGTGGCCGGGCGCCGCGGAAAATGGCGCGGTCTACAACCACGCGGCGGCGTTCTACCTGTACAGCCTGTACCAGATCGGCGAAGCCGACCGCGCCTGGGAGATCCTGCGCGCGCTGCTGCCCGGCCCCAGCCGCGAGGACGTGCTGCAGCGCGGCCACCTGCCGGTCTCGCTGCCCAACTACTATCGCGGCGCCTGGCACCAGTACCCGCGCACGGCCGGGCGTTCCAGCCAGCTGTTCAACACCGGCACGGTGGCCTGGGTGTATCGCTGCGTGCTGGAAGGGTTGTTCGGCCTGGTCGGCGAAGGCGATGCATTGGCGATCCGCCCGCAGCTGCCCTCGCACTGGCCGCAGGCCCGGGTGACGCGCCAGTTCCGCGGCGCGCAGTTCGAGGTGACGCTGACGCGTGAACCGGGGCGCACGCACGTCGACGTTGAGGTGGATGGCACCGCCTGCCCGGACCAGCGCGTGCACGGCATTGTCGCCGGACGCACGTACCAGGTGCAGGTGCGGCTACCGGGCTGAGCGGCGCGCCAGGTGCGGCGCCTGATTGGGGCAACTGCGATAACTGCCAAGCTGGTGTAGGAGCGCGCTTGCGCGCGATGAGGCCTTCCCGCCGGTGTGCTGTCGCGCGCAAGCGCGCTCCTACGCACGTGCGGCCAGGCAGGCTGTTTCCCACTCCCGATTCCCCACTGCGTAAACTCCCCGTTCGCATTGGCCTAGGAACGCCCCTTGGTATCAAGCTGGATCCTGCTGCTGGTTTCCGTCGGCTATGCCGTGCTGTTGTTCGGCGTGGCCTGGTGGGGCGACCGTCGTCCGCTGTACCCGGAGCGGCCGTGGCTGCGGCCGGCGGTCTACAGCCTGGCGCTGGCGGTGTACTGCTCGTCGTGGACCTTCTACGGCGCGGTCGGCTCGGCGGTGCGCAATGGCATCGGCTATCTGCCGATCTACCTGGGCCCGCTGCTGTTGCTGCTGTTTGGCTGGCGCATCATCGAGCGGCTGGCGCTGATCGCACGCGCCGAAAACACCGTCTCCATCGCCGATTTCATTTCTTCGCGCTATGGCCGCTCGCGGCGGCTGGCGGCCTTGGTGGCGGTGATCGCGCTGGTCGGCATCGTTCCGTACCTGGCGCTGCAGTACAAGGCGGTGGCGATGAGCCTGGAGGTGCTGACCGGGCATAGCAGTGCCGGGCGCGGCATCCTTGCCGATCCGGCGTTGTACGTGGCGCTGTTGATGGCCTTGTTCGCCACCTTGTTCGGCACCCGCCAGGTCGATGCCACCGAACACCACCGCGGCATGATGCTGGCGATCGCGCTGGAGTCGGTGATCAAGTTGATCGCCATCGTCGCGGTGGGCCTGTTCGCCTGGGTGTGGCTGAGCGACCACCAGGTGCCCATCGCCGACTCGGCGCGCACCTTGTTCGAGCACACCCCGTCGGTGGGTTTCATTTCGCAGACCTTGCTGAGCTTTCTGGCGGTGATCTGCCTGCCGCGCCAGTTCCATGTGGCGGTGGTGGAATGCAGCGACGTCGGCGACATCCGTCGCGCGCGCTGGTTGTTCGGTGCGTACCTGGTGATCATCTCGGCGATGGTGGTGCCGATCGCATCGGCCGGCGTGGCCTTGTTCGGCAAGGGCAGCACGGTGGTCGACGACGCGGTGGTGCTGGCGCTGCCGCTGAGCCAGGGCAACACCGTGCTGGCATTGGTGGCCTATGTGGGCGGGTTCTCGGCCGCCACCGGCATGGTGATCGTGGCCAGCATCGCGTTGGCCACCATGGTCAGCAACGACCTGGTGATGCCGGTGCTGCTGCGCCGCCGCGGCAGCGCCGATGCGCGCGCGGCGGTGGCCTCGCGGGTGTTGTGGATCCGTCGCGTCGCCATCCTGTTGCTGGCGCTGATCGCCTACGGCTACCACCGCAGCGTGGCCAATGACACCACCTTGGCGGCCTACGGCCTGATGGCCTTTGCGGCGGTGGCGCAGTTCGCCCCCGGCGTGATCGGCGGGTTGTACTGGCGCGGCGCCAGCCGCAAGGGCGTGGAGACCGGCATGGTGCTGGGCTTCATGACCTGGATCTACACGCTGCTGCTGCCGGCCGCCACGCGCGCGGGCTGGCTGCAGCCGGACTGGCTGGTGGACGGGCCGTTCGGCATCGCCTGGTTGCAGCCGCAGCAGCTGTTCGGCATGCACGGCTGGGACCCGCTGGCGCATGGCACGTTCTGGTCGCTGCTGATCAATGTCGGCGCGATGATGCTGGTCTCCGCACGCTGGCGCCCCGGGGTGGACGAACGCCTGCGCGCCGCGCCCTTCCTGGACCCGTACGCACAGCGGCCGGCGGTGGCCGGCGACTGGCCCGGGCATGTGCGCGTGGCCGACCTGCAGGCCCTGGCCGAGCGCGTGGTGGGCGAGCGGCATGCGCACCGCGCCTTCGTCGACCAGGCGGTGCTGCTGGAGCGCGAGCTGCAACCCACCGTGGTGGCCGACCGCGCCTGGGTGCAGTTCACCGAACGCCTGCTGGCCGCCTCGATCGGCGCGGCCTCCGCACGCCTGGTGCTGACCAGCCTGTTGCGCGGCTCGGGCATGGACCTGGGCGAGGTGGTGGCGGTGCTGGACGAGGCCGGCCAGGAGCTGCGCTTCAATCGCGAGATCCTGTCCACCACGCTGGAAAACATCAGCGCCGCGGTCAGCGTGGTCGACCCGGAGATGCGCCTGACTGCGTGGAATCGCCGCTATCAGCAGCTGTTCGGCTATCCGGACGGCATGCTGTATGTCGGCCGCCCGGTGGCGGATCTGATCCGCTACAACGCCGAGCGCGGCGAGCTGGGCGAGGGCGATATCGAAGATCAGATCGATCGCCGTATCCGCCACATGCGTGCCGGATCGCCGCATGTGTTCGAGCGCACCCGCAGCGACGGCAAGGTGATCGAGATGCGCGGCCAGGCGCTGCCCGGCGGCGGTTATGTCACCAGCTACAACGACATCACCGACTACAAGCGTGCCGAACGCGCGCTGCTGGACGCCAACGAGAACCTGGAGCAGCGCGTGGCCGACCGCTCGCGCGAGGCCGAGCTGGCGCAGCAATCCAAGACGCGCTTTCTGGCCGCGATCAGCCACGACGTGTTGCAGCCGCTCAATGCCGCGCGGCTGTTCGCCTCGGCGCTGCGCGAGAGCCATCAGAACAACGAGGAACAACGCCATCTGGCCGAGCGCGTGGATGCCTCGCTGCGTGCGGCCGAGGAGTTGCTCGATGGCCTGCTCGACGTCTCGCGGCTGGATGCCGGCGGCCTGCGGCCCACGGTCGAGGATTTCGATGCCAGCGCGCTGATGCACGAACTGGCCGCGCAATACGCGCCGGTGGCTTCCAGCCGCGGCCTGCAGCTGCAGGTGCACAGTCGCCCGTTGTGGGTGCGCAGCGACCGCCGCCTGCTGCGCCGGGTGATGCAGAACTTCCTCGCCAATGCGCTGCGCTACACGCGCCAGGGCCGCATCGTGCTGGGCATGCGCGGCCGCGGCGCACACGTGGAGCTGCAGGTATGGGATACCGGCCCGGGCATTCCCGAGCATCACATGCGGCAGATCTTCGAAGAATTCCGCCGCTATCAGCAGCCGTTCGACTGGGGCGAGCAGGGCCTGGGGCTGGGCCTGTCGATCTGCCAGCGCATCTCGCGCCTGCTCGACCACGACCTGAGCGCACGCAGCCAGGTCGGCCGCGGCAGCATGTTCTCGATCCTGCTGCCGCGCGTGGCGGCAGCCCCGCTGCCGCCGGTGCTGCCAGTGGCCGTTGCGCGCGCGCTGCCCAGCGGCGATTCGCTGGCGGGCCTGCGCGTGCTGTGCGTGGACAACGACCGCGAAATCCTCGACGGCATGCGTGCGCTGCTCGGTCGCTGGCAGGTGGAGGTGATCACCGCCAGCACCGTGGATCAGGCGCTGGAGCGCGCGCGCGAACAGCCGGACCTGATGCTGGTGGATTACCACCTGCACGACCGGCTCGATGGCCTGGACACGCTGGATGCGCTGCAGGCGGTCGCCACCGCGCCGATTGCCGGTGCCCTGCTCACCGCCGACGGCCGCGACGAACTCAAGCAGCTCGCGCGTGCGCGTGGCTATCGCCTGCTGACCAAACCGGTGAAGCCGGCCTCGTTACGCGCGTTTCTGAGCGCGCATCACGATGCGAAAACGCGCTGACCGGTGCGACTGCAGCGTAGGAGCGTGCCTGCGCGCGACGAAGCTTTATCGGTAACGCTCGGTCGCGCGCAGGCACGCTCCTACGATGGATGGTGCTTACGCTGCGCCGCTCAGGTGTTCGTAGAGGATGACGCTGCCGACGATCACCAGGATCAAGCCGCCGAGGATCTCGGCGCGCTTGCCGATCAGGTTGCCGAGCACGCGGCCCAGCATGACGCCTGCGGTGACCATGCTGAAGGTGCACAACCCGACCACCACTGCCACCACACCGATATGCACGTCCAGAAACGCCAGGCTCACGCCGACCGCCATCGCATCGATGCTGGTGGCAAAACCGGTGGTGGCCAGGGCGAGCAAGCCGTGCCGTTTCGGCGTCTCGGACGTTGCTTCTTCAGCGTCGTCCGCATCGTTTCGCAGCCCGGCCACGATCATGTGCGTGCCCAGCGCACCGAGCAGCACGAAGGCGATCCAGTGGTCGTAGTCGGACACATAGCTGGACGCGGCGCGTCCCAGCAGCCAGCCTATCACCGGGGTGATCGCCTCGATGCAGCCGAAGATCAAGCCGGCGCGTAGCGCATCGCGCCACTGCGGCTTGCGCATCGCCGCGCCCTTGCCGATCGCCGCGGCAAACGCATCGGTCGACATCGCGAAACCGATCAAAACAATGGAAAAAGGGGACATCGACATTCTCGGGTTGGGCACGGTCACAACGACATGCGCCCGCGCCAACCGTCGTCGTGCACGCATGCCGCTGGTCTCGCCAAACCGGAACTGGTTGCCTGCACCACGGCGCAACGGCCGAGTATGTTGATGCAGGCGCTTCCGACGATGCGAAAGCAGGCTACTCCCCAAGGGGCGCGCAGTGTACCAACGCATGGCCGCGTTCGGTGCGTCTGCACTGCACGCGAAGGTCGGTCTGATCTTTATAGCCGTGGCTATTGCGAGCAGGGGTGACGAGGTTTTGCCTTGTTTTCAGGCATCAAAGCCAGGCAGGCATGTCCACGCAACGGCGCGATGCGGCGCCCGATAGCCTTGGCTATAGCGACCAACGGTCTGCATGCCGGTGGAGCAGGTAGCGAAAAACGCTGGGAAAGCTGCTGACGTGGGTGTGCTGCAAGCAGTGCGAGATGGAAGCCTCATGTCTGGCTGCGCGTGCGTGAGCCAGCGCCTGCGTCGTGCTGTCTTTCCGGGCGTCGTGCAGCAGTGCCGCGATCGACAACGATGCTGCGATCTCCATGGCATCTCGATTTGCACGGCTTGCGATGCCGCAGGTGCTGGCGAAGTGGTTCGGATGGAGTGCGATGGCCAGGCTGCCATCGCAGCGCTGCGGAAAGAGCGCGCTGCGCTCCACGTACAGGGCCGGCCGCGCTGCGGATGGACCGCAGAAGTCAGCCTTCGGAAGCGAGCAACAGAAACACCAGCGCCGACGCAGACTCCCGGCGTGGGCTGCGGCTACATCAACGCAGCGGAAATCTCTGCCGTTGCCGCACACAGGGCCTGCAAGGCCGCATGCGGGCCGACCAGCTCGGGGCGGCGCGCGATGAAGGGCACGGTGAGCGTGTAGGTCGCGCTGCCGCGTTGCAGGATCGGTGCGGTCAGGTCGACCACGCCTACCACTGCCTCGCTGGGTTGCATGGCGTAGCCATCGTTGCGGGCCTGCGCGGCGGCGGCGAGGAACTGCGCGCGCTCGAACGGCACCTCGCTGGCGTCGAGCAGGTCCAGCCAGCGCGCCTGCACCTCGGGCTGCTGGAACGCGAACAGCACCAGCCCGGAGCTGGAATGGGTCAGCGGGCGGCGGTGGCCCGGACGCACCACCAGGCCCAGGTCGCTGGGCACGTCCATCTGCGCGATCACCACGATCTGGTCGCCGGACGGCGCCACCAGGTGGCAGGGCTGATAGATCGCATCGGCCAGCCGCCGCATCACCGGCAGTGCCGCTTCGCTGATGCTCTGCACCTGCGGCTGCTGCATGCCGAGCATGAACAACCGATTGGTCAATACATAGTCGCCCTCGCCGTCGCGGGTGAGATAACCGCGCTCCTCCAGCACCTGCAGCATGCGGAAGATCTCCCCGCGCGAGCGCCCGATGCCCTGCGAGATCGCGCCCATGCTCATCGGCTGCGCCTGGCGGGCGAGCAGCTCGAGGATGTCCAGGCCCTTGTCCAGGGCGGGGGCGCGGTACTTGGCGGGTTCGGTGCTCATCCGTTTGCGGCTCCAGGCAAGGCTGCGGCGCGCCAGGGTACAGGCATCGCGGGCTGCGGTGAGATGTGGCGCTTGCGTGCAAATATAAACAAAGTTTTTATATTTGCATGGCGCTGGCGTGCGCAGTACGCTCGCCGCACAGCAACGCAAGCGCCACAGCCTTGGGAGGGGATCGGTCGCATGCATCACAGTGACATTGCCGCGTCACCGCGCGGCAACCTGGCGCGTACCGCCATGGTTCCCCTGTTGTTGATCGTCAGCCTGTTCTTTTTGTGGGGCATGGCCAACAACCTCAACGACATCCTGATCAAGCAGTTCAAGAAGGCCTTCGAGCTGACCGACCTGCAGGCAGGTCTTGTCCAGAGCGCGTTCTACCTGGGCTATTTCGTGTTCGCGATGCCGGCGGCGATGTTCATGCGCCGCTACAGCTACAAGGCCGCGGTGGTGCTCGGGTTGCTGCTGTATGCGTGCGGCGCGTTCCTGTTCTATCCGGCCGCGCAGGTACATACCTACTGGTTGTTCCTGCTGGCCTTGTTCGTCATCGCCAGCGGCCTGGCCTTCCTGGAAACCACCGCCAATCCGCTGGTGACCGTGCTCGGCCCGGCAGAAGGCGCGGCGCGGCGGTTGAATCTGGCCCAGGCATTCAACCCCTTGGGCTCGATCACCGGCGTGCTGGTGGGCCAGCACTTCATCTTCTCCGGGGTGGAACACACGCCGGCCGAGCTGGCGGCAATGGCGCCGGCCGCGCGCGAGGCGTTCTTTGCCGCCGAATCCTCAGCCGTGCAGACGCCCTATCTGATCATCGGCGCAGTGGTGGTGCTGTGGGCGATCCTGATCGCGCTGGTGCGCTTTCCCACCGGCGCGCCGGAGAGCGATGGCGGCATGGCGCCCAAGCGTGCACGCTTCGGCGAATTGCTGCGCAATCGGCGCTTCATGTTTTCGGTGGTGGCGCAGTTTTTCTACGTGGGCGCGCAGGTCGGCATCTGGAGCTATCTGATTCGCTATCTGCAGGATGCGGTGCCGGGCACGCCGGAAAAAACCGCGGCCACTTACCTGACCATCTCGCTGGTGCTGTTCATGGCCGGCCGCTTCGTCGGCACCGCGCTGTTGCGTTACCTGGCGCCGGCCAGGTTGCTGGCGAGTTTTGCCACGATCAATCTGGCGCTGTGTGCGGTGGCGATCGCCTTCCCTGGTTGGACCGGCTTGTACGCGCTGGTGGCTGCCAGCGTGTTCATGTCGGTGATGTTCCCGACCATCTTCGCGCTGGGCCTGGATGGCATGCATGACGATGCGCGCAAGCTGGGCTCGTCGTTGCTGGTGATGTCCATCATCGGTGGCGCGCTGCTGACGGCAGTGATGGGTGCCGTATCGGACATGGCCGGTATCCATTGGGCGATGGTGGTGCCGGGTGGGTGCTTTGCGGTGATTCTGCTGTTCGCGTTGCGTGCGCGCCGCGCTGCGCCGGTGGTTGCAGGAGCCGTCGCATGAGCGCGCGGCGTCTGTGTTACGTGCTGGATCTGCACGACGACCCGCAGTTGATCGCCGAGTACGAGCGTTGGCATCGGCCCAGCGAGATCTGGCCGGAGGTGGTGGCCTCGCTGCAGCAGGCCGGTATCCAGGAGCTGGAGATCTTTCGCAGCGGCGACCGCCTGGTGATGCTGATGGAGGTCGGCGACGACTACGATCCGGCAGCCAAGGCGGCGCGGGATGCAGCCGATCCGCGCATCCAGGCCTGGGAAGACTTGATGTGGCGATTTCAAAAGCCGTTGCCTGGCAGTGCGCCGGGAGAGAAGTGGCGCGAGGCCGGGCAGATCTTTGCCTTGAGTGCGGCGGTTGAAGCAGTGCAGGGTTAGGGTGTTGGCCTGAGTTTTTGCGCGTGTGCTGGCGCTGCAGTGGGGCGCTGGTCTTGGGTATCTTTGCTGCTGCTGCCGCCGGGCGTCGAAACAGGTGTCTTATGCGGCGCAGCGTAAGTGGCGCTGCGCTGCGAAGGCGTGACAGCTGCATCGCAGATGCGCCAAGCAGAAGCGGCCTCGGTCGCGATCAGGCCATCGGGAAAGCCTGTCGCGGCTTGAGCCGCTCCTACGACACATCGTGCGATTAGGTGATGCGGTGTGTTGGGTCACGCCTTCGCCTCGGCCAGGTCCTCGATCCGGAAGCGGCTGTCGGGTGGCGGAATTCTGCTATCCGGAGCCGTTGTGCGCGTGCTCCATGCACAAGCGGCCTCGGTCGCGATCGGGCAATCGGGAACGCCTGTCGCGGCTTGAGCCGCTCCTACGACATCCTGGGATTAGGTGAGGCGGTGCGTTGGATTAGTCCTTTGCCGTGGCCAGGTCCTCGACCCAGAAGCGGCCGTCGGGGTAGCTGAATTCTGCGATGGAGGCCGGGTGCATCTCGGCGGAGAAGCCGGCGGCTTGCGGGGCCAGGTAGCGGCCGTGCTGGATGCGCACCGGGTCCAGGAAGTGCTGGTGCAGGTGGTCGACGAATTCGATCGCGCGGTCTTCCATCTTGCCGGTGATGGCGACGAAGTCGGCCATGGCCAGGTGTTGCACCAGTTCGCACAGGCCGACGCCGCCGGCATGCGGAAACACGCGGATGTTGAACTTGGCGGCCAGCAGCAGGATGGCGAGGTTTTCGTTGACGCCGCCCACGCGCGCGGCGTCGATCTGGATCAGGTCCACCGCACCGGCCTGCAGCAGCTGCTTGAACACCACGCGGTTCTGGGTGTGCTCGCCGGTGGAGACCGGCACCGGGGTGATGCCCTGGCGGATCGCGGCGTGGCCGAGCACGTCGTCCGGGCTGGTTGGTTCCTCGATCCAGGCGATGTCGAATTCGGCCAGCTGGCGCATCCAGTCGATCGCCGGGCCCACGTCCCAGCGCTGGTTGGCGTCCACCGCCATCGCGATGTCCGGGCCGATCGCCTCACGCGCCAGGCGGCAGCGGCGGATGTCGTCCTGCACGTTGGCGCCGACCTTGAGCTTGATGGTGCGGAAGCCGTCGGTGACGGCTTCTTTTGCCAGGCGCACCAGCTTTTCGTCGGAGTAGCCGAGCCAGCCGGGCGAAGTGGTGTAGGCGGGATAGCCCTGTTCGATCAGCGTGGCGATGCGTTGCGCACGCTGCGGTTGCGCATTGCGCAGAATTGCCAGCGCTTCGTCGCGGGTGAGCGCGTCGGTGAGGTAGCGGAAGTCGATGGTGTCGACCAGCTGTTCCGGGCTGAGCTCGGCGATGTAGCGCCACAGCGGCTTTTTCGCCGCGCGTGCGGCCAGGTCCCAGGCGGCGTTGATCACCGCGCCGATCGCCATGTGCATCACGCCCTTTTCCGGGCCCAGCCAGCGCAGCTGCGAGTCGTTGGTGAGCCGGCGCGCGAACGCGCCCAGATCGGCAATGACCTCCTCGACCGACAGGCCGACCACATGCTCGGCCAGTGCGGCCACCGCGGCGGTCTGCACATCGTTGCCGCGGCCGATGGTGAACACCAGGCCGTAGCCGGCCAGGTCATCCGGCGCATCGGTGCGCAGCACGACGTAGGCGGCCGAGTAATCCGGATCCGGATTCATCGCATCCGACCCATCCAGCTCGCGCGAGGTGGGGAAGCGGACGTCGTGGGTGTCGAGGGCGATGATGGTGCTCATGGAAGTCCTGGGCGATGGAAACGGGAATAAAACGCGCGAAATAAAACTGAAACGGAGAACGGAAACGGAGACGGGCGCCAGAGCCCCTCTCCCCCCGGGAGAGGGGTGAGGGTACGGACGCAAAGCGCCGACCGTCCGTATTGAAGCGCTGCAGGTACTCATGCGTTTGCAACGCAGATCAACGAACAACACAGATCAACGCATCACTGCACGACCAACTGCGTGTAGACACCAACGCGCGACAGCACCTGGAAGTTCAACGCTCTCGCACGCCGCTTGAAAAATTTGCGCATGACACGTCAACACATATGCCGACATGTCACGCCTGACGGCAAACGCACATCGCGACGAACTGCTTGGATATGTCGCTACGTACCCTCACCCAACCCCGCTACGCGCCCCGGCCCGCGCTTGCGGCGCGGGCGCACCAACACACGCGCGCCAGTGGCGCGCAAGCCGTGCCTTAGTGCCCCGAGGGGAGAGGGGCTTTGGGCTGCTTCGTGCGGATACTTAGCCACTTACTTTCACTCAATCTTTTCTTCGAGAACCTAGGTTCGGGAAGGCGATGGCCTCAGGCAGCATCACGCGGATGCGCCACCACCGGCTGGCGCTGGCGGCCCAGGCCTTCGATCTCCAGCTCCATCACGTCGCCGGGCTTCAGGTAGACCGGCGGCTTCTGGCCCAGGCCCACGCCCGGCGGGGTGCCGGTGCTGATCACATCGCCCGGCATCAGTGTCATGTAGCGGCTGATGTGGCTGACCAGTTCGGCCACGCCGAACACCATCGTGCGGGTGCTGCCGTTCTGGTAGCGGTGGCCGTTGACCTCCAGCCACATCGACAGGTTCTGCGGGTCGGCGATTTCATCGCGGGTGACCAGCCATGGGCCGATCGGGCCGAAGGTGTCGGCGCTCTTGCCCTTGACCCACTGGCCGCCATGTTCGAGCTGGAACTCGCGCTCGGACAGATCGTTGATGACTGCGTAGCCGGCGACGTGGTTCAGTGCTTCGTCCACCGAGACATCGCGCGCCACATCGCCGATCACCACGCCCAGTTCCACTTCCCAGTCGCTCTTGACCGAGCCGCGCGGGATGATCACGGTGTCGTTGGGGCCGGTCACCGCAGTGGTGGCCTTCATGAAAAGGATCGGCATCTTGGGCACGTCCATGCCCGATTCGGCAGCGTGGTCGGCGTAGTTCAACCCCACGCAGATGAACTTGCCGATTTGCCCCACTGCCGCGCCATAGCGCAGCTCGCCTTCGAGCAGCGGCAGCGTGGACACGTCCAGCGCACGCAGTTTGTCCAGGCCGGCATTGGTGATGTGCTCGCCGGCCACATCGTCGATCACGCCGCTCAAATCGCGGATGCGGCCTTCGCCATCGATCAGGCCAGGACGTTCCTGGCCGGGGGCGCCAACGCGTACGAGTTTCATGCAGTCTTCCTTTGCAGGTGAGGAATGGAGCGGCCAGCAACGCTAGCGCGCATGCATCGGGTGGATAAGGACGGCGTGCTCAAATCAAGCCACTACAAGTCGCATCCGGCACTGGCCGCCCACATTGCGGTACGCGGCACGGCGGTGCGTTGCCGCGATCAGTTGGACCAGCCGCCATCGATGATGTGGGTCTGGCCGGTGGTGAACGACGATTCGTCCGAGGCCAGGTACACCACCAGCTGTGCGATCTCGCGCGGGTCGCCCAGGCGGCCCATCGGCTGGCGGTCGGTGAAGCTCTTCCACACCGCCTGTTCGTCGCCGCCCAGTGCCTTGACGCGCTGGCCCAGCGACGGCGTCTTGATGGTGCCGGGGCAGATCGCGTTGCAACGCACGCCCTGGGCCACGTAATCGGCGGCAATGGCCTTGCTCAGGCCGATCACGGCGGCCTTGGTGACGCCATAGACGAAGCGGTTGGGCACGCCCTTGATGCTGGAGGCCACCGAGGACATGTTGATGATGCTGCCGCGGCCGCGTTCGAGCATGCCCGGCAGCATCGCCTTGCAGGTGTAGTACATCGCATCGACGTTGATCGAGAACGAGCGCCGCCAGGCCGGCTCGTCGCAATCGAGAATGCTGCCCTGGTGCACGAAGCCGGCGCAGTTGAACAGCACATCGAACGGGCCGTGCGCCGCGACCAGCGCGGCAACCGCCGCCGCGTCGGTGACATCCAGCAGCTGGGTGGTGATGGCCTCCGATTCGGCCGCCAGCGCCTGCAGGGCAGCGGCGTCGATATCGGTGGCGATCACCTGCGCACCGGCGCGTGCGCAGGCCAGTGCGCTTTCGCGGCCGATGCCGGCGCCAGCGGCGGTGATCAGGCAGCGCTTGCCATGCAGGCGGTCGTTGGGAGTTGCAGGGATCGAGACAGTCATACCGAAGAGGTTCCGTAGGTGGGGGCCGCCGGCCGTGGCAGACGATAGAACGTGCGTGCGTTGTCGCCGAACACCGCTCCGGCATGGCCGTCGGCGTATGTGGCGACCAGGTGCTGTGCGATGTCGAACCACTGCGCGTAATCGGCGCGCTGGGTCAGCACCGGCCAGTCGCTGCCCCACAGCACACGCTGCGGGCCGAAGCGTGCGAACAGATGCGCGACATACGGTGCCAGCGCCTCCACGCCGGCGCCGCGCGCTGCTTCGGTGAGCAGGCCGGAGAGTTTGCAGTGCACGTTGGGATGCTGCGCCAGCGCAGCCATGCCGGCGGCCCAGGCGACGAATTCGCCCGCGGCGATCTGCGGCTTGCCGCCGTGATCGACGACCACGCGCAAGCCAGGGTGACGCTTCAGGCGTGCCTGCAGCGCCGGCACATGCACGCTGCGGATCAGCGCGTCGAAGGCCAGGTCGTGCGCGATCAGCGCATCGAAGGCGGCATCCAGTTCGGGCTGGGCCAGCCATTGCACATCGGCGATGTCCTGCACCATGGGGCGCAGGCCCTTGAGCACGCCGCCGCCGGCCTGCACCAGCGCGTCGATGCGCGCGGCGGCATCGGGCGCGGCGAAATCGACCCAACCGACCACGCCGGCAATACGCGCTTCGGCGCGCGCCAGCTCGAACAGGTAACGGGTCTCGGCCTCGGTCGCGGCCGCCTGCACCACCACCACGCCCTCAATATCGGCAGCGTCCAGCGCCTGACCGATATCGGCGGGGCCGAAGTCGCGATACAGCGGCGCCAGCTCGGGCGTCAGCCAGTGGTAGTCGCCACGGGCCAGCTGCCAGAAATGCAGGTGTGCGTCGATGCGGCTCATGGCGTGGGCAGGTCCGCGTCCAGCAGGCCGCCATCGCGCAGGCGCTGCCACAGTGCCGGTGCGATCGCCGCCTGCAGGCGCGCGGCGGCCGATTGCACCTCGGCCACCGTCCGCATGCCGGCCACCACCGTGGTCACCGCCGGATGTGCCAGCGGAAACTGCAAGGCCGCCGCGCCGATATCCACCTCGAATGCCGCGCAGGCCGCGTACAGGCGCTGCGCATGCTGCAGGGTGGCGGCGTCGACCGGGGCGTAGTTGTAGGTGGCGCCGGGGCCGCGTCCGTCGCTGAGCAGGCCGGAGCTGTACGGGCCGGCCGACAGGATCGCCACGTTGCGCTGCTGCGCCTGCTCGAGCAGGGCGCGCGCGCCGTGCTGTTCCAGCAGCGTGTAGCGGCCGGCCAGCATCACGCAGTCGAGCGGAAAGCGTGGCAGCACCTCCAGTGCCACGTCCTGCTCGTTGACGCCCAGCCCGATCGCCCCGCAGGCACCGGCCGCCTTCAGCTCCGCCATCGCCGGCAAGGCCTCCTCCAAGGCCTGGCGCAGCACGTTGGCGTGGTTGTCGCCGTGGGTCAGCGCACCGATGTCGTGCAGCAGCAGCACGTCGACGTAGTCGGTGCCCAGGCGCTCCAGGCTGGAGGCGAACGCGCGGCGCACGCCGTCGGCGCTGTAGTCGAACTCGGCGCGGCGGCCCGCCACTGCAAAGCCGTCGCGCCCGGCGGCGGCCTGCGCATCGTCGTAGATGCAGCGGCCGACCTTGGTCGACAGCGTATAGGCGCCGCGCGGCACGCCGGCCAAGCCACGGCCCAGGCGGGTCTCGCTCAGCCCGTAGCCGTAGTACGGCGCGGTATCGAAATGGCGGATGCCGGCCTGGAACGCAGCCGCCACGGCGGCCAGTGCCTGGCCCTCGTCGACCTCGGCATACAGGTTGCCGATCGGCGCGGCGCCAAAGCCCAGTGCCGAGAGCTGCACGTCGGTGTTGCCCAGACGCTGCCGTGCAATGGTCACGCTGCACGCTCCGCGCATCTGGCGGTCGCCGAACAGGTGCTCACGCAATCCTTGAAGCAGTCACTGGGCATCGCAACGTCCACCAGCCGGCCGGTGCCGGACTGTTCGCATATGAATATCGCAATCATAAGTGAACAGATCACGCTGCAGTGCAGCATTGCAGCTGGTGGTGTTCAGCACGTGGGTCCTGCATGGATTCCAGCACCCTTGCCCGATCGCGAGCTCCATATGCCGCAGCAGCTGATCTATGTCGAAATCCGCAGCTGGCATGAGCGCCTCCTATAACGCCGCCTGCGCGGTTGCCCCGGTCCGATGCATGGGGCTAGATACCAGCCCGTCCCGCACGAACGCACGCCCATGCCAACCACTACCCGCCGGGACCTGTTCAAGGTGCTTGCCGCCGGCGCCGTTGTTGCCCCGCTGTCGCCGGCCGCACTGGCGGGCGACGCGCGCGCGGCCTGCACCGGCACCCCGCAGTGGGCGCGCGGTATCGAAGGCCAGCGCAAGGCAGACCTGGGCAACGGCAGCTACCTCAATCCCATCGTGGCCGGCGATCACCCCGACCCCACCATCCTCAAGGATGGCGAGGACTACTACATGACGTTTTCGTCGTTCCTTTCCTATCCGGGCATCGTGCTGTGGCATTCCACCGACCTGGTCAACTGGACGCCGCTCGGCCCGGCGCTGCGCAAGCAGCTGGGCACGATCTGGGCACTGGACCTGTGCAAGCACGATGGCCGCTATTTCATCTATATCCCGTCCAATCCGGACGACACCGGCTGGTCGATCTTCGTGATCTGGGCCGACGACATCCGCGGACCCTGGAGCGACCCGATCGATCTGCAGATCGCCGGCTGCATCGACCCCGGCCATGTGCTGGGCGAGGACGGCAAGCGCTACCTGTTCGTCAACGGCATCCGCAAGGTGCGCCTGCGCGACGACGGCCTGGCCACCGACGGGCAGGTGGAACCGGCCTACGCGCCCTGGCGCTATCCCGACGACTGGATCGTGGAGAACTTTGCCCCCGAAGGCCCCAAGCTCACCTGGCACGATGGGTGGCTGTACCTGGTCACCGCGGTCGGCGGCACCGCCGGTCCGGTCACCGGGCATATGGTCATCGCCGCGCGTGCGCGCTCGGTGCATGGGCCATGGGAGCACTGCCCGCGCAACCCGCTGGTGCGCACCCAGTCCGAACAGGAGCCGTGGTGGTCGCGCGGGCATGCCACGCTGGTGGAAGGCCCGCGTGGCGACTGGTGGATGGTCTATCACGGCTACGAAAACGGCTTCCGCACGCTGGGCCGGCAGACCCTGCTGGAGCCGATCGAGTGGACCGCCGATGGCTGGTTCCGCGCCACCGGTGGCGATCTGTCCAGGCCATTGCGCACGCCTGCACGCGCAAACGCCACCGGCAACGCGACGCTCAGCGGCTTCGCCTTGTCGGACGATTTTTCCAGCGACAGGTTCGGCACCCAATGGAGCCTGTATGCGCCCGTGCCCGGCGAACAGGCGCGCGTGCATCGGGCAGATCGGTCGCTCACGTTGGCCTGTTCCGGCAGCTCGCCGGCCGACAGCTCGCCACTGACCTGCGGCGTGCCCGATCGCGGCTACGTCGCCGAGGTCACGCTGGAACTCACCGGTAATGCCGAGGGTGGCCTGTTGCTGTTCTACAACCACAAGGCCTTCGTCGGCATCGGCGTTACGCCCGACACCATCAAGACCTATGAGTACTCCGAAGAGTTGGTGTGGGCACGCGCGCCCAACACGCACCGACGCATCCGCCTGCGTCTGAGCAACGAGGCGCATGTGGTGACCTTCGACTATTCGTTCGACGATGGCCGGCAGTGGATCCGCCACCCCACGCGCATGGAAATGTCCGGCTTCCACCACAACGTATTCGGCGGCTTCCTGAGCCTGCAGCTCGGCATCTACGCCGCACAGCAGGGCGCAGTAGTGTTGCGCGATTTCCGCTATCGCGCGCTGCGCTGAGCGCGGTGCTGCCGGCAAACGGCGGGGCCCGGGGGGACCCCGCCGTCAGACCTAAAGCGACTGATGAGGCTGAACTGCGCAGTAGGTGTGATAGCCGCTGTCAGCCGCAGCAGTAGCAGACGTTGCCCTGCCCCAGGTCGCCGCCAAACTCCGGACATTCGGCTTTGCAGGCCCACGCACTACACGATTCGGTCTTCGGCTGTGCGTTATCGACCGCCATCACCTGGAACGCACCGAAACCGGTACTGGCCAGGAACGTGGCCGCCATCAACGCCGTCCGCAAGGTACCCCAACGCTTCTTCATGCATTACTCCTTCACCGTTGCCAAAGCCGCTGGCGCATCCGTGCGGCGCAAGGCGGCGACCAGGTCCTGCACCTGCTCCGTGGTATCGAAGACGCCAAGACGGGAATGGCGCACGCGCCCCTGCCCGTCGATGGCCATCAGCAGTGGCACGTTGCGCGCGCGAAACAGCATCAACGCACGACGATCGGTCAACGTGACCACCGGAAAATCGAAGCCATGCACATGCGCATAGCGCGCAGCCTGCGTTGCATCGCACTGGCACACGCCGAGCAACTGCGGACGGCCGGGCAGATTGGCCTGTAACTGCTGCGCTGCACGCAGCACGGTAGGGGCAGAGCGCTGGCAATACGGGCAGGTGGTGGTGAAGAAGAACAGCACCTGCGCCTGTCCCTGCGGCACGCCGAGCAGATGACGCTGGCCGGCGGTATCGGTGACCTCGATGCGCGGCACGTACATGCCGTCATACGGCGCGCTGATGCGGGCCTGCAGCAACTGCTGCTGCGCGCGCAGCTGCTTGTTCTGCCATGCCAGCACGGCGACCAATGCACAGGCAATCAGCAGCCCGATCCAGAGCCAGGGGAAACGTCGCGCCATGCCAGCTCCGTTAGCGTCATCAAGCCCGAGCCTTGCCCAGGCATGAGCTGATGGTCAATGGTGATATCGACAACTGCGATGTCGCACGGTGCGGGGTTGTGGAGGCGGTCACGCCGCTGCGCTTGGGCTTGCCAGTCTCGTAGCAGTTGGCAGGTAGCGATTGCGCAACTATGGCGCGGCATGTCGATCAACAGCACTGCGCCGTGTCTGCGAGGCACGCAGCACCATCCGAACGATCGATGAAAGAGTGCCTGCTACGACTGCGGGTGTTCCTGCGATCAGTGGCTGCGACCGTTGCCACCGTCATCTGATTCCTGCCGCTGGCACCGATCATTGCCGACCGATGACGCGGCGCCCTGCCGCCAGGCGAACACAAGCGGTGCGCGATCCATCAGCGCTGATCTGCAGTGCGTCTGCAACGCGCCGACAGCAGGCAGACGCGCGTTCGGCCAGCCGGTGCTGGCCCCGCCGGTCACTCCACGCCGCGCACGAACAGCAGCTCCAGATCGCGCATCGGCACGAAGTCGGCCTGCCTGAACTCGAAGGTCAGCGGATCGATCTTCTTCAGCGCGCCGTCGAAGCACAGGCTGAGGATGTCGCTGGCGGCCTGTTTGCGGATGGTCAGCTGGAAGTCCTTGATCGGGCCGTTCCAGTTCTTGCCGGTGGTCAGCACATAACGCAGGTTGGCCCAGCCCAGGCCGTGCGCACCCTCGCGCCGCTGCATGCTGGCCTTGGTGGCCGGTTCGATGCAGGTGCGCTTTGCATACGACTCCAGCAGGAACGCGCTGCTCTGCGGCACGCCGGTGGACAGGCTGGGCGCGTAGGCATGCCGGATCTGCACGCTGCCCCGTGCGGGGAAGACCTGTTGCCAGACGAAGTACTCGCTGAGCGTGAAGCGCGGTTGCTGGTCCCGGTCGATCCAGCGCGCCGGCAACGGCGTGCGCCCGGTCGGCACATTGCCCGATTCGGCGAACGCGGCGATATCGTCGGTGCTCCAGCCGGTGGCGGCAAATGCCTTGGAGATATCGCTGCCATCGTCCAGCAGCACCACCAGCTTGCGCGTGGTGGTTACCGGCTTGCCGTCCACCCACAGGTTGAAAGCGGTCAGTTCGCTGTGATCGGCCATGCCGAAATACATCGGCGGCATCGGGAAGGCGATCGGCACGCTCAACGCGCGCGCGCTGTGATTGGTGAACACGTAGTCCACCTGCACGCGCTCCTCGCTGAGCAGCAGCGCTTCCTTGTCCATGCTGATATCGGGCTGATGCAACAGCCGGATGGTGCCGTTGTCATCGCCGAAGCTGCTGTCGTTGGCCTGCGCACTGCCGCAGCCGAGTACGGCCAGCGCAAGGAGCAGCCCGAGCGGGCCGCGCGGAAAAGAGAGTGGCTGCATGTATCCCCTGGTAACGGCACGCACCGACGCGCCGCAGGCGCACAGCATGCCACGCACCTGCCGATGCCGCAGCGCGGGCATGCACGGCATCAACCACCCATGGCGTACAGTCGCACGCCCTGCGCACTCCAAGCCCACGCTCCGATGCCTTCCTACGTTTCCCTGCTGGCTGTCGCCGCCTGCCTGTTGCTGCCACTGCAGGACAGCCTCGCTGCTGCGCCCGATCGCAGCCAGCCTGCCGCCGTGGTCTCAAGCTGCACCGCCGATGCGTACAGCAGCTGCCCGTCCTGGATGCCGTCGCAGCGTGAGATGCGCACGGTGCTTGCCGATTACTTCTGCGAGGCCGCCGATCGCGGGCTGGTCCGGCCACGCGTGAGTCGCGTGGTGCGCGCGGAGACCTCGCAGGTCACCTGCGCTGCCCTGGGGCAGGAAACCAATTCCAATATCGTGTGCGGAGGCGACATGCATTTCATCGGCCCCGACGGCCGCACCGATTTCGTCACCTTCAGCCCCACCATGCATCGCCAGGATGATGGGCGCTATGCGATCTATGAAGGCGAGGACGAAAACGAAAACGCGGTGTGGCATGTGCCCTCGCCGCAAAGCGCGTCGAAGGTCTGCACGGGCCAGCCGTTGCGCTGATTGCCGTCTGCGGTGGTGACCTCACACGACGCTTCGCTGTGGCGATCGGTCTACACAGACGTAGAGCGGCTGACGAAGACGCTCAGTCTTCTTCGGGCGGCGGCAGCACGATACCGTCGGCATCGATGGCGAGCTTGCCGGCCATCAGTACCGCCTGGGTGCGGTTGGTGACGCCGAGCTTGCGCAGGATCGCGGTGACATGCGCCTTGATGGTGGCCTCGGAGACGCCCAGGTCGTAGGCGATCTGCTTGTTGAGGCGTCCGGCGCCGAGCATCTGCAGCACGCGGAACTGTTGCGGAGTGAGATCGCGCAGGCGCTGGCCCACTTCGCGTTCTTCGCTGTCGGTCGGCGGCAGGTTCTGCGCTTCGGCCGGGATCCAGCGCTCGCCATCGAGCACCGTGGCCAGGGCACGGCCGATGGTGTCCGAATCGGCGGACTTGGGAATGAACCCGAACGCGCCATGGTCGATCGCACGCCGCATCACCGTCGGCTCTTCGCGTGCCGACACCACCACCACCGGCAGCTGCGGATGCAGCGAACGCATGTGCACCAGCGCGCTGAATCCCTGCGCGCCCGGCATGTTGAGATCCATCAACAGCAGATCGGCATCCGGTTGCGCATCGGCCAGGGTGTACAGCGCATCCACCGTGTCGGCCTCGAACAACTGCACCCCCGGCATCACGCGCTGCACAGCCCCGCGCAAGGCCTCACGGAACAGGGGATGGTCATCGGCGATCAGCAGGGTGGTCATTGAGGGGCTGGGAATCGGGAATTGGGAGTGGGGAATCGGGAATCGCAAAGGCAACAGCGAAGGCAGCAAGGCAAGCAACAGCAAGACGGCGACGGCGAGGTAACGGCGACGTCAGTGTGACGGGGTTGAAAATCAAGATCTGCAGTGGAGACGAGTGGGCCGGGGACCGCTTTTATGAGTCCCCAATCCGAACATTTACTCCCCGCTTCTCAGGGAACGGCTCTAACCATTCCCCACTCCCGATTCCCCATTCCCGACGCGCGTCAGCGCGCCAACCGCTCGCTCACCAAGGAATCCACCACCGACGGATCGGCCAGGGTCGAGGTGTCGCCGAGTTGGTCGGGGGCGTTTTCGGCGATCTTGCGCAGGATGCGGCGCATGATCTTGCCCGAGCGGGTCTTGGGCAGGCCCGGTGCCCATTGCAGGTGATCGGGTGAGGCGATCGGGCCGATCTCCTTGCGCACCCAGCTCACCAGTTCCTTGTGCAGTTCCTCGCTCGGGGTTTCGCCGGCGATCAGGGTGACATAGGCATAGATGCCCTGGCCCTTGACGTCGTGCGGGAAGCCGACCACGGCCGCTTCGGCGACCTTCGGATGCGAGACCAGCGCGCTTTCCACTTCGGCGGTGCCGATGCGGTGGCCGGACACGTTGATCACATCGTCCACGCGGCCGGTGATCCAGTAATAGCCATCGGCATCGCGGCGGCAGCCGTCGCCGGTGAAGTAGCTGCCCGGATAGGTGCGGAAGTAGGTGTCGATGAAGCGCTGATGGTCGCCATAGACCGAGCGCATCTGGCCCGGCCACGAGTCCAGCAGCACCAGGTTGCCTTCGGTGGCGCCTTCCAGGATCTTGCCTTCGGCATCCACCAGTGCCGGCTGCACGCCGAAGAACGGCAGGGTGGCCGAGCCCGGCTTGAGATCGACCGCGCCGGCCAGCGGCGAGATCAGGATGCCGCCGGTTTCGGTCTGCCACCAAGTGTCCACGATCGGGCAGCGGCTGTCGCCGACCACCTCGTAGTACCAGCGCCAGGCTTCCGGATTGATCGGCTCGCCGACGCTGCCGAGCAGGCGCAGGCTCTTGCGCGAGGTCTTCTTGACCGGCTCCTCGCCATCGCGCATCAGCGCGCGGATCGCGGTGGGCGCGGTGTAGAAGATGCTGACCTTGTGCTTGTCGATCACTTCCCAGAAGCGCGACACGTTCGGGTAGTTCGGCACGCCTTCGAACATCACTGCGGTGGCGCCGTTGGCGAGCGGACCATAGACGATGTAGCTGTGGCCGGTGACCCAGCCCACGTCGGCGGTGCACCAGTAGATGTCGTCCTCGCGCAGGTCGAACACCACTTCATGCGTGTAGCTGGCAAACAGCAGATAGCCGGCGGTGGTGTGCAGCACGCCCTTGGGCTTGCCGGTGGAACCGGAGGTGTAGAGGATGAACAACGGATCTTCCGCGTTCATGCGCTCGGGTTCGCACTCGGCCGGCTGGCCGTCGACCACATCGTGGAACCAGCGATCGCGCGGTGCCTGCATCTCCACCGCACCACCGGTGTGGCGCACCACCAGCACCGTTTCCACGGTGTTGGTGCCGGGCAGTTTCAGCGCCGCATCGACATTGGCCTTGAGCGGAATCTTCTTGCCGCCGCGCAGGCCTTCGTCGGCGGTGATGATCAGCTTGCTCTGGCAATCGACCACGCGGTCGGCGATCGAGTTGGCGGCAAACCCGCCGAACACCACCGAGTGCACCGCACCGATGCGCGCGCAGGCGAGCATGGCCACGGCGGCATCGACGATCATCGGCAGATAGATGGTGACGCGGTCGCCCTTCTTGACGCCGAGATTACGCAGCGCATTGCCGAGCTTGCAGACGCGCTCGTACAGCTCGCGATAGGTGACCGGGTAGGACTGCGCGTCCGGGCTGTCGGGTTCGAACAACAGCGCGGTCTTGTCGCCGCGCGTGGCCAACTGGCGGTCCAGGCAGTTGACGCTGGCATTGAGCTCGCCGTCGCCGAACCAGCGGATATGGAAATCGTCCAGCGCGTAGCTGACGTCCTTCACCTGGGTGGGTTTCTTGAACCATTCCAGCCGCTGCGCGGCCTTGCCCCAGAATTGCTCGGGGTGTTCGATCGATTCGCGGTACAGCGTTGCGTACTGCTCGCGCGTAATGCGCGCATCGGCGGCGAACGCGGGATCGACGGGATAAACATCAGCCATGGCACCCTCACTTGCGATGAACTTGTCGGAAGAGGACGTTGCGGCTGCCCTCGGTAGGCAATCAGTGTGCCGCATCCATTCTGTCCCGGCGTTCAACCGCGCCTTAGACCTTGGTCTTAACCGCCGCAGCGCGCGATCGGCAATCGGTTGCCGGCCCTGGTGCGACGATCGGTCACCTTGCGGAATGCTGCGTTGCAGCTACGACCAAAGGCGAATAGGCTCCAAAGCGCGGACTGCCTCACGCTCCGCACAGCATCGCCATCAAGCGCGAGGCCTTATCGGGGAGAGGGGTCCATGACACACCGTACTGCACCGTTGGTGCGCCATCCGTTGGCGGCTGCCTTGTTCGTGGCGAGCATCCTGCCGGGCGTGGCGTTCGCGCAGACCGCCAAGGAAAAGGCGCTGGAAGCACGCATTGCCGAGCTCGAGCGTCAGGTCCAGCTGCTGGTGTCGGCGCAGCAACAACAGCAGGGCCAGATCACGCAGACGCAGACCCAGGTGACCGAGGTGCGCGCTGCGCAGGCGCAGGCACCGGCCGCACCTGCGGTGCCGGCCGGCAAGCGGCCGATCCAGCTGACCAGCATCACACCGAACGCAGCGGCGGGGACAACGTTCCGTTACGGTGGTTTCATCAAGGCCGACTTCATGACCACCCGCACCTCCGACGGCGCATTGCCCGAAGGCGCGGTAGGCCGTTACCTGTACATCCCGACCCAGACCCCGGTCGGTGGCCAGGCCTCGAGCACCGATACCGACTTCCATGCCAAGTTCTCGCGCTTCAACCTGGGCGTGGACACCGTCACCGAAAACGGCGACAAGATCACCGGCTTCATCGAACTGGATTTCTTCGGCAACGCGCTGGCCAACCAGGTCAACAATCTGTACGGCGGCACCCTGCGCCACGCCTACGTGAGCTGGAACAACTGGCTGGCCGGCCAGACCTGGTCCAACTTCATCGATTCCACGATCCTGCCCGAGGCGGCCGACATCGTCGGGCCGACCGACGGCGCGCTGTTCAGCCGCCAGACCCAGATCCGCTACACCCGTGGCGCCTTCAGCGTGTCTGCGGAAAACCCCGAGACGCTGACCACGCCCTACCAGGGCGGCAACACCATCCTGGCCTCCGACCACGGTGCGATGCCGGACCTGACCGCGCGCTACAACTGGAAGGGTACCTGGGGCACGTTCGGCCTGTCGGCGATCGCGCGCCAGTACCGCACGCGCAGCGCGCTGACCAACGACACCGACTTCGGCGGCGCGATTGCCGGTGGCGGCCGCTGGATCATCAATTCCAACAACGATCTGCGCTACCAGCTCAGCTACGGCGAGGGCCTGGGGCGCTATCTGGGCCTGGGCAACGGCTCGGATGTGGAGATTGACATGGACGGCAATATCCAGACCGTCAGCACGATCGCCGGCTGGGTGGCCTGGCGCCACGACTACAACGCCAAGCTGCGCAGCACGATCATGTATTCGCGCGTGAACTACGACCACGACATCGCCAATACCGGCGCGCTTGCGAGCAAATCGCAGCAGAGCATCCGCGCCAACGTGTTCTATTCGCCGCTGCCCAAGGTCGATGTGGGCGCGGAGCTGATGTATGGCCGTCGCGAAGCCGAGAACGGCGACAGCGGCGATATTTCGCGCCTGCAATTCACCACCAAGTACAGCTTCTAGTTTCTGCCACCGGCGGCTCGTTCCACTGCGGTGGGACGGGCAAGGCCACCGTCGTTTTACCAGCGCTCTACCAGGAGACAGACAATGACCGTCTCGAATGACGCACTGATCGCCAAGATCGATGCCAATCCGAAGTACCACGCACTCAAGCGCCAGCGCAACACGCTGGGCTGGACCCTCACCGTGCTGATGTTGCTGGCCTATTACGGCTACATCGGCCTGATCGCCTTCGACAAGGAATTCCTCGCCAAGCCGATCGGTGCCGGCGTGACCTCGATCGGCATCCCGATCGCGATCGGGGTGATGGTGTTCACCATCGTCATCACCGCCATCTACGTGCGCCGCGCCAACAACACCTATGACCAGCTGACCGCGCAGATCCTCGAGGAAGCCCGCAAATGAGCAAGTATTCGCGCCTTCTCCTGATCCTGGCCGGGCTGATGCCGGCCGGCATCGCGCTGGCCGCCGGCGGCGACATGGGCCAGGTCGACAAGCAGCCCACCAACTGGGTGGCGATCGGCATGTTCGGCTTCTTCGTGCTGGGCACCTTGTGGATCACCAAGTGGGCGGCGGCCAAGACCAAGTCGGCCTCCGACTTCTACACCGCCGGCGGTGGCATCACCGGCTTCCAGAACGGCCTGGCAATCGCCGGCGACTTCATGTCGGCGGCTTCGTTCCTGGGCATCACCGCGGCGGTAATGGCCAATGGCTACGACGGCCTGATCTATGCGATCGGCTTTCTGGTCGGCTGGCCGATCCTGACCTTCCTGATGGCCGAGCGGCTGCGCAACCTCGGCAAGTACACCTTCGCCGACGTGGCCGGCTACCGCTTTGCGCCGACCGCCATCCGCAGCTTTGCCGCGTCGGGCACGCTGGTGGTGGTGCTGTTCTATCTGATCGCACAGATGGTCGGTGCCGGCGCCTTGATCAAGCTGCTGTTCGGCCTGGACTACTGGGTGGCGGTGACTCTGGTCGGCGTGCTGATGATGGTCTACGTGCTGTTCGGCGGCATGACCGCCACGACATGGGTGCAGATCATCAAGGCGGTGCTGCTGCTGACCGGCGTGACCTTCATGGCGGTGGCGATCATGTGGCACTTCAACTTCAGCTTCGAGGCGCTGTTTGCCGAGGGCGTGCGGGTGAAGACCGCGATCGCGGCCAATGGCGGTGCATCGCCGGAGGACGCGGCCAAGGCCGGCCTGTCGATCATGGGCCCGGGCGGCTTCGTGAAGGACCCGATCTCGGCGATCTCGTTCGGCATGGCGCTGATGTTCGGCACCGCCGGCCTGCCGCACATCCTGATGCGCTTCTTCACCGTTCCCGATGCCAAGCAGGCGCGCAAGTCGGTGCTGTGGGCCACCACCTGGATCGGCTACTTCTACATCCTGATCTTCATCATCGGCTTCGGTGCGATCGCGCTGGTGCTGACTAACCCGCAGTTTGCGGACGTCACCACCGGCACCATCCACGGCGGCAAGGGTGCGGCCAACATGGCAGCGGTGCTGGTCGGCAATGCAGTGGGCGGCAATGTGTTCATGGGCTTCATCTCGGCGGTGGCCTTCGCCACCATCCTGGCGGTGGTCGCAGGCCTGACCCTGTCCGGCGCCTCGGCGGTGTCGCATGACCTGTACGCCACGGTGATCAAGAAGGGCAATCCGGCGCCGGGTTCGGAGCTGAAGGTCTCGCGTGCCACCACCCTGGTGCTGGGCGTGATCGCGGTGCTGCTGGGCATCGTGTTCGAGAAGCAGAACGTGGCCTTCATGGTGTCGCTGGCGTTCGCCATCGCGGCCTCGGCCAACTTCCCGGTGCTGATCCTGTCGTTGTTGTGGAAGAACTGCACCACCCGCGGTGCGGTGGTCGGCGGCTTCCTGGGCCTGGTCTCCTCGCTGGTGCTCACCATCCTGTCGCCGTCGGTGTGGGTGGACACGCTGGGCAATGCAGCCGGCTCGGCGCCGTTCCCGTACACCTCGCCGGCGCTGTTCTCGATGACCATTGGTTTTGTCGGCATCTGGCTGTTCTCGATCCTGGATCACAGCCCGCAGGCGGCCAACGAACGTGCCGCGTTCAAGGCCCAGCAGATCCGTGCCGAAACCGGCCTGGGTGCCAGCGGTGCGTCGGGTCACTGACGCATCGGTCCATCGCTGGATGTAGCGCAGAACGCCGGCCCTTGTGCCGGCGTTCTGCGTTTTGGCAAACGCTTGCGGTCAGCTGCACAACGCCCGCTGCGCGGGTATGCGGAGCTGCAACTTTAGTGGAGCCGGCAAGCACCAATGTGCTGCTGCCGCGTGCATCGCAGCGCATGCCATGCATCGCTGCGCATCGCGGCGCCACACCGCGCATGCGCGACAGATCGCCATCTCGCAGAAACAATTAATTCATGGAGAGTGACTAAATTGGCGGGCAAGCCGAACGCTGATCACGCGCGGCTTGGCCTCTCCCCCCGGTATCGACCGGCTGGCGAGTGCGCTGCAAGCGAGTTCGCCGATGGTGTCGACCCCTCGGCTCTCGTCCATCCCTTGCCTTTCCTGCCTCTATAACCGGGACATAGACCATGCCGACCGCCCTCGTTCCACCTCCGCTTGCCCGCGCCTGCCGCCTGCTTGGCGCACTGGCCGTGCTGGCTGCAATGCCGCAACTCGCTGCGGCATCGTGCGGCAACACCGCCCACAAAATGGCCGAAATCCTCAACGACACATTCACCGCCGACACCCTGGTCCTGGCCCATCGCGGCCTGTGGGGAAAATATTCCGGCGATGCAGCGCTTCCGGAAAATTCCAGCCGCGCCGTGCTCACCGCCGACGTTCAGTGCATGGACGGTGTGGAGCTGGACGTCAAGATCACCCAGGACGGCATGCCGATACTGATGCACGATTTCAATCTCGGCCGCACCACCGACGTGTATGCAGTGGTGGGCGGTGGAAAGTACAACCCGGCAACCAATCAGGGCGCCAACCCGACCGTCAGCAGCCTGCCGCTGGCCACGATCAAGAGGCTGCATCTGCTCACGCCCGACCGCAGCACCGTCACCGGTTGGCAGGTCTACAGCCTGGACGAGCTGTTCGCGTACTGGAAGAACAACAACATGCAGCTGCCGTTGATCTTCGACGTCAAGACGGCCGATGGCGTACGTGCCGTGCATACCGCTGCATTGCGCGCATTCCCCAACCATCCCGAGCAGGTGGTGGCGATGAAGGTCAATGCCACGCTGTTCCCGCATCCGGCCGCATTTGTCGGCAATTCCCGGTACGTGCACGCCATCCCGGTCTACACCACCAACATGCTGTCGAGCATCGACGTGCCGGCCAGCCGGGTCGAGTGGCAGAGCTATGCACATACGCTGGAGATCAACGTCAAGCAGGACGATGGCCTGCTGCAAGGCCAGAAGAATGCGGCACGCGCAGAAGGCAAGCGCATCGGCGTGTTCCAGGCCATTCCCGATGGTCCGGTGGCCGGCAAGTTCTACAACAACAACGGCTCGTGCTGTTACACGCTGGCGGAAAAATTCGCGCCGGCTTACCAGGGAAATGCCGATACCGCCGACCATCGCGGAGATATCGGCTTCCTGATGTCGCAGCGCTTCGGGCTGATCACCACCGACGACCCGAAGACCACCATGCGCGTGCTCAAGACCAACGGCCGACGCGTATCGCATTACGCGCCGTAACAGGCTGACCGTATGAGAGGTGTCCCGGTGTGGAGGCTCGACCCTGCACCGGGCACCGCATGGCGTTCGATCGCCGCGATGCGACTCTTTGAAGGAAACCTCATGTCAGATGCTGGAGTGGTTTCAATGACGTCGGCAAGCAGGAAGATTGGTTTGCGTTGGCTGCTGGGCGCAACGACGACTGTTACCTGTCTGCTCGCTGCGCTGCTGCCTCTGTCGGCCGGCGCAGTCTCCGCAGGCGATGCTGCGCCGGTCGGGCAGGATTCGCACCCGGGCCAGGACCGCGCTGCCTCGCAGATCGAGCGCGAGGTGCTGGTCGAACGTGCCAAAGCAGATGGGCTTGCCGACGACCCGCAGCTAGCGGCCATGGTGCGCGCCGATCCCGATCCGGACACGGTGCTGGCGCAGGCCGAACGCAATCGCCTGTTGCTGGATGCGACGATCACCCAGGCCCAGATCGCGCAGCGCTTTGCTGAGCGGCCCGGCGATTTCGACGAGTTCCGGCTCAGCCATCTCTTTATCGCAGAGCAGCCCGACAGCGGTGCGCGTGCCGGGCATCCATTGAGTCAGGCGCAGGCACTGGTACGCGCGCAGGAACTGCGTCGCCGCGTGGACGCCGGAGCGGATTTCGGCCAGCTGGCCAGCACCGACTCCGACGATGCGGCCACTGCGCACGAGGGCGGCCAGCTGTCGTCGATGTTCGGCCTGTATCTGGCCAAACCGTTCGAGGCGGCGGTGCGTGCGTTGACGCCCGGTCAGGTCTCACCGCCGGTGCGTGGGCCGGGTGGGTATCACCTGATCCGGCTGGAGGAAAAACACGTTGCGACCCTGGACAACGTCGGCGCCATGATCGAGGCGCAGCTACGTGAAGAAGCACGTGACCGCGCCATCGCGCAGCTGGTGCAGGCGCGTTCGGCTCGGTTGGACGCTGCCGCTGCGGCGGGCCATGCAGCGCAGCCTGCCGACAACCGCGCCCGTCAGGCCCTGCAATGATCGCGCATCGTGCCACGCATGCACGCTGGCTCGGATTGGCATGGGTCGCTGCGCTGTGCGGCTGTGGTGCGCCTTCGCCACCGGCGCCGATGCACACCGACACCCCAGCGCAGGCGACATCCGCTGCAGGTGGGGGTTCGCACGCTACTGTGGCGATTGCATCGGGCAACAGCGCTGCGGCCGGCTACGCGCGTGCGCAACGGTATGCGCGCTGCGCATTGATCGCCGAGACGTCGCAGCCCATGCGCGATGGGATCGAACTGGACGATATCGACCGACTCGGCGACGCTGCGACGGCCGGCGCCGGAAACCGGTTGGACCCGCAGGCGCTGCAGCGCGCGGCATGCCGTCACGTCGGGGCCGGCGAATACGCACAGGTGGATCAACTGCTGCGTCAGTCGGCCGCCGCCGGCAATGTGGATGCGCAGATCGAGCTGCTGCATCGGCGGGCAAGCGCCGTGCTGGAGCGTCAGGCGCCTGCGGCGGCAGACGGCCTGTTCGCGCCGCCGTCTGCTTCCGATCATGCCGAGGCAGACCAGGTGCTTGCGGCGCTAGAAGACTTGGCCATGCGTGGTCATCGTGCCGCCATGCCGGTGCTCGATCAACTGCTGTCCTCGCCGCTGCCCGGTACCGCCGAACCGCTGTACGGCGACGCCTGGCGGCTGGTCGCCGAGCAACCGTTCGGGCATCCCTTGCCGGCCACACAACCGCTACGTGGCGAAGCGATGTTCGACGACATGGATGCGCACACCGAACAGCAGGTGGTTGCACTGGCCCGCGAACTGCACGCGCACTGCTGTGCGGGTCAGGGCGCTGGCCAACAGGAGTGAAGCAGGCCTGCGGTTGTCGCTGCATCGTCTGCGCATCGTGCCCGGTTGCTGACGGCGTTGCTGCCGCTACGCGGTCTCGTGCTGAAGCATCGCCAATGGCGCGCTGCGCTCGCCCGCGTCCGATGACGCAGCACGCATCGCGCCAGCAATCAACGGAAATACCGCGCCTGCAGCGGCAACGTCGCTGCACCGATCGCGCAGGCATCGGCCGGTGCTTCGGCCGGCAGCAGTAACGGCATCGGCCTGGCCTGACCGCGACGCGGCAGGTTGTCGATCTGCACGGCGGCGATCAGGCGCCGGGCCAGATTGGCCGGCAGACGGCCGCCGAACACGATCGCTTCCGGGTCGCACACCGCAGTGATCGCCGAGACGATCAACGACACTCCCGGCGCGCTGCGCGCGATCCAGCGCTCGATCGCCGGCCAGGTCGGGTCGTAGGCGGCCAGCAGGTTGCGCACGTCGGCAAACACCACGCCATCGTCGGCCAGCAGTTCGCGCAGCAGTTCCAGCGTGGCGCGTTCGAGCTTCTGCGCCGGCAGCATGCCGGCGAATTCACCGGCATTGCCACGCGCACCGCGCATGACCTGGCCGTCGATGACCAGGCCACCGCCGAACCCGTAGCTGAGGTAGAGGTAGGCAAAGTCGCGATGTCGACGGCCCACGCCCAGCATCGCTTCGCCGGCGGCGGCCACGCTGCCGTCATTGTCCATCCACACCGGCTGCGCGCAGGCCTGCGCCAGCCACGGTGCCAGGGCGAACTCGCCAAGCGCGCGCAGCGGCTCGGGCGGATTGATGCGCCCGTCCTCGCCGGTAAAAAACCCGCTCATCGCCAACCCGATCCCCAGCCGCGGCCCCACCGCGTGGTCCAGGCCTGCCAGCAGCGCCGCGTCGCCGGCCTGCAGCTGCAGCAACACCGCGTCGGCACTGCGCGCATCCAGCGGCAGCTCGCTGACCGCCAGCACCTGGCCGGCGAAGTCCACCAGCGCCAGGCTCAGCGCGTCGGTGGCGATGGAGACGCCCAAGGTGTGGCCGTGCGCCGGATTCAACGACACCGCCACCCCCGGCTTGCCGCGCCCGGCGCGTGCCACGCCGCTGCCCATGTGGACCATGCCGCGCGCCTGCAGGCCTTCGATCAGGCGCACCGCGGTCTGCACGGTCAGCCCGGTGCCGCGGCTGAGGTCGGCGCGGGTGAGCACGCCGGCCAGGCGCAGGCGGTCGAGCATGTCGCGCTCGTTGCGGCTCAGGCTGGGAAAGTTCGGCGAATGCGGCGGCAATGCGACGGTGGCAGTGGACGGCATGGCGAGCGGTGGCACGGGGGAGGCGTTAGCTTACCCGGTCCGACTGAAATAATTAATTCACAGTAAGTTATTAAATTGGCGACCTCTGCCATCTCCGGTCATCCCATGTCACGTTTGTGCACCCGTCCATGTCCCCGCCGCTGCCTGCTGGCCCTGTGCGTGAGCGCCAGCCTGGGCGCCCATGCCGCCGAGCCCGCGGTTGCCGCGCCCGCCAGCGACACCGCCCCGGTGCAGCTGGATGCGGTGCAGGTCTCCGGCCAGCACCTGTCGATCCGCCAGGCGATCGGCGCCAAGCGCGAGGCGGCCGTGGTGTCCGACGGCGTGGCTGCCGACGATATTGGCTCGATCCCGGACTTCGGCCTGGGCGAGGCGCTGCAGCGGGTGCCGGGTGTGTCGATGGTGGTCAACAACGGCCGCGGCGAGGCGCAGTTCATGAGCCTGCGCGGCTTCAATCCGGACTACAACAACGTGCTGATCGATGGCGTGGCGCTACCGTCCACCGAGACCAGCCGGCGCGTGCAATCGCTGGACGTGATTCCCGCCTCGCTGGCGCAGCAGGTGGATATCTACAAGACCTTCAACGCCGACATGGACAGCAATGCCATCGGCGGCATCGCCGCGCTGCGCACGCGCAGTGCCTTCGATCACGACGGCCGCTTTGCCACGGTGCGCGCCAACCTGGCCGATTGGGAAAACCGCCGGCATCTGCAGGGCAGCACGCCGTCCGGGCAGGTGCAGGGCAGCTTCAGCGACACCTTCGGGCCGGACCAGCGCTTCGGCGTGGTGCTGTCGGCCGATTACTTCCGGCGCGATTCCTCCTCGCTCAATACCGCCATCGACAGCTACAGCTATTACGCCAATGGCGTGCGCCAGAACCTCACCCCCGGTCTGGATCCGGACGGCCTTGCGATCGCACCGGACCGTTTCCGCCCGCTCAGTTACGACAACCTGCGCCAGCGCCGCAGCATGTTCGGCAAGCTGGAATATGACGATGGCCAGGACCTGAAACTGGCTTTCAGTGCCGGCACCTTCGAGCACAGCAACGACGAGCAGCGGCGCTCGCAATGGATCAACCGCGTCGGCAATGCCACGATCATCGATGGCGACCGTGGCCGCTATGCGCAGGGTAGCGCGCAGGTGGATGCCAACCACTTCGATCAGACCCGCACACTGCGCTACGCGCAACTGGGCGGCAGCTTCCGGCTCAACCCGGAAGGCCACGTGGATGTCGTGCTCAACCGCGCCACCGGCAAGTATCAGCAGGACACCCGCGAGGATGTGTTCAGCGCCGCGGCTTCCGCGCGGCTGGGCTTTGCGTATGCGCTCGGCGATGCTGCGCGCCCGCGCATCGCCTTGAACGACCCGGCGTATTACGCCAATGCGGCCAACTACACGCAGCAGTATTTTCTGACCCGCGTGGAAAAGAGCAGCACCGACACGACAACATTCAAGCTGGACTACAGCCAGAACGCCGATACCGATGCGCGCGGTTGGGGCATGCGGACCGGGCTGCAATACCGCGACCTGCAGCAGCGCTACAACCTCGATGAAGTACGCCGCAATCCAGCCGGCCGGGTGAGTCTGGCGACGATCGGCACCGATGACGCACGCCTCTGCCCGTATGCCGATTTCAGCTGCCTGCTGCTGGTCGACCCGGCCAGGGTCGCCGCCTTCGCCGCTGCTTCGCCAGGCGCCTATGTGCTGGCCAACACCAATGCACGCAACAGCGCGATCAGCGACTTTGGCATCGACGAGCGCAACGGCGCCGCCTATCTCATGGGTACCTGGCATGGCGAGCGCACGCTGGCCACGGTCGGCCTGCGCAACGAATACCTGCAGCGCGCCGTACGCAGCGCGGTGCCGCAGCCCTTGAACAGCACCAGCAACTACCTGCAGCAATCGGCCGACAGCGATCGCCGTTTCCTGCTGCCCTCGGCCAACGTTGCCTGGGACATCACCCCGGCGTTGAAACTGCGCATGGCCGGCAGCCGCACCATTGGCTTGCCCACCTATGCCGACATCGGCCAGAACAGCAGCCCGGTGGTGGATGTCACCGGCTTGACCATCAACCGCAGCATCGCCAATCCGCTGCTGCGCCCGCGCCGCGCGGACAATCTGGACCTGTCGCTGGAATGGTATCCGGACCGCGATTCGCAGCTGTCGCTGGCGCTGTTCCACAAGCGCATCGGTGATGAAATCGTGCGCCTGACCAGCACCGATACCCAGCGCGACCCCGGCGGCCTGGTCGGCAGCTACCAGATCACCACCACCCAGGCGATCAACACCGGTGCTGCGCAGGTGCAGGGCATCGAATTGACCGCCATCGACACGCGCTTCGATTTCCTGCCCGGCGCCTGGTCCAACCTGGGCGCGATGTTCAATGCGACCCTGCTCGACCCGCGCACCGCCGACGTGCAGATGGCCGACGGCACGCGCCGCGCGTTGCCCGGCCTGATGGAATCGCCCAAGCGCAGCGTCAATGCCTCGCTGCTGTACGACATCGGCCGGTTCAGTGCGCGCGTCAGCGCCAACTACACCGGCCAGCAGCTGCTGTCCGCCGCCACCGACAACCGCGTCAACGACCGCTATTACGATGCGATCACCAGTTACGACGCGCAGCTGGCGTGGAGTTTCAGCAAGCAACTGCGCCTGACCGTCCAGGGCCGCAATCTCAGCAATGCGCGGCTCACCCGCGTGATCGGCGCCGACCAGCAACTGCTGCGCGAGCAGCTCGACAACGGCCGTGCCTACTACCTGGGAGTGGACTATGCGTTCTGATCGCCGCGCCGCATCGGCGCTATTGCATGCAGTGCTTGTACTGCTGGCAACGCTGGCCGGCAGCGCCACGGCCGACGATGCTGCAATGCCGCCAACCGATGCGCCCTTCGTGCCGATGGAGACCCTGCTCAGCGGCGACTGCTGGGGCCAGTGGCCAGACGATGTGCTGGCCGCGGTGAGCCGCTGCAAAACGGCCGAACACAATCGCATCGCCTTGCAGGTGCCAGACGATGCCGATGGCCCGGCACGCGTCGGCGTCGATGCCAATGCGTGCAGCGGCGCGCGCTGCGCCGGCCTGGCGCAGGTGTTGCAAACCGCGCCCACCCAGCGGCTGCTGCTGCGCACGCCACCGGCACGCATCGACGCGGTGCTGGCCGCGCTGGATCAGGCCCATGCCCGCGCGCGCGTCAGCATCGAGCCGCTGGTGCAGCCGGTGCCGGCGCCCGGCGCGCCGATCACGCTGGCGCCGGGCATCCGCTACTGGCGGCAGGCCGTGCGTGAGCCACAACCGGTGATGCTGCATATCGCCGAAGTCGATCTCGCCACACCCGGGCTGCAGCTGGTCGGCACGCGCGGCGAGCGCAGCGGCGGTGGCGAGTTCCTGGCCAACCCCACCACCGCGTTCGTACGCGACGGCGAGCTGGCCCTGGCGATCAATGCCGATTACTTCCTGCCGTTCGACGGCGGGCATCTGTTCGACAAGGCATTCGTGCCCGCCGCAGGGCAGGGCGTCACTGCCGAAGGTCTGGCGATCGACGCTGGCCATCTCGATTCGGCCGCTGCCACCAGCGATGCACGCGTCAACGCGGCGTTGTGCGTGAGCACGCGCAATGCGGTCGGCATCGTGCGCGGCAGTTGCCCGTCCGGCACCCGTCTGGGTGTGGGGGCCGGCCCGCTGCTGCTGCTCGACGGCAGGCGCCAGCCACGCGAGGCCAGCCGCGCCGAGTACTACGACGGCCCCGAGCCACGCAGCGCGCTGGGCCTGGATCGCGCGCGCAGGAAGCTGTGGATGGTGGTCGCCGATGGCCGCCAGCCCGGCTATAGCGCCGGCATCAGCCTGGACGCGCTGACCGCAGTGCTGCAGCAACTCGGCGCCACATCCGCCATCAACCTGGACGGCGGCGGCTCCAGCACCCTGGCCGCGCGCGTGGACGGCCGCGTGCGCGCCCTCAATCGCCCCATCCACACCGGCATCCCGGGGCGAGAGCGCCCGGTCGCCAACCAGCTCGGCGTGCGCATCGCCCCGCGGCCCTGAGCACACTCCGGCGGCGCGGTACCATTGGTGGTTTGAACCACGGTCCGCGCCACGCCATGAAGATTGCCTCCTGGAACGTCAACTCGCTCAACGTGCGCCTGCCGCACCTGCAACAGTGGCTGGGCACGTTCGCGCCCGACGTGGTCGGCATCCAGGAAACCAAGCTGGAAGACCACAAGTTTCCGGATGCGGCGCTGGCCGCTGCCGGCTATCGCAGCGTGTTCTGCGGGCAGAAGACCTACAACGGCGTGGCGATCCTGTCGCGCTCGCCGGCGCTGGACGTGCAGATGGGCATCCCCGGTTTCGACGACGTGCAGCAGCGCGTGATCGCCGCCACCGTCGACGGCGTGCGCATTGTCAACCTGTATGTGGTCAACGGCCAGGACGTGGGCACCGACAAGTACGCCTACAAGCTGCGCTGGCTGGCCGCGGTGCACGACTGGCTCGCGCAGGAGCTGCACAAGTACCCGCAGCTGGTGGTGCTGGGCGACTTCAACATCGCCCCGGATGCGCGCGATGTGCATGACCCGGCAGTGTGGAACGAGCACCACATCCTCACCTCCACCGCCGAGCGCGCCGCGCTGGAACAGCTGCTGGCGCTGGGCCTGCACGATGCGTTCCGGCTGCATTATGAAGACGCCGAGCAGTTCAGCTGGTGGGATTACCGCCAGGCCGGGTTCCGCCGCAATCTGGGCCTGCGCATCGATCTGACCCTGGTCTCGGAGGCCTTGCGCGTACGCGCGGTGGAAGCGGGCATCGACCGCGAACCGCGCACCTGGGAGCGCCCCAGCGACCATGCACCCGCCTGGGTGCGCCTGGCCGAGGCGGGCGCATGAGCGAGCGGCATCTGCGGCGTAGCACGCACAAGGTCGGTGAGGTCACCCTGGGGCAGGTGCATCGGCTGAGTTGCCACTGCGGCGCGGTGCAGATCGATCTGGATCTGCCGCATGGCCTGCTCGATCCGCGCCGTTGCGACTGCTCGATGTGCCGCCGCCGTGGTGCCATCGTCGCCTCGGTGACGCTGGATGGCCTGCACGTGCGGCAGGGCGAGGATGTGCTGCGGCTGTATCAGTTCAACACGCATGCGGCGGCGCATTATTTCTGCGGCGTGTGCGGCATCTACACGCATCACCGGCGGCGCTCCAATCCCAACGAGTACGGCTACAACGTCGGCTGCCTGGAGGGCGTCAATCCCTATGCGTTGAACATCGCCGTGCCGGTGGAAGATGGGGTGCACCATCCGCTGGATCGTGCTCCGGTCGATGGCTGAAACGACAACGCCCGGGCAAGCCCGGGCGTTGAGTGTTCCATCAGTGGATGTGTGCTTAGCGCACGCGTCCACGGGTGAACAGATTGACGATCGCCAGCAGGATCACCGCACCCACCAGCGACCACACGAAGGTCCACAGCGTGATGGCCTGATTGATGCCGCCACCGAACAGGAACCCGGCAATCAGCGCGCCGACGATGCCGACCACGATATTGAGAATGATGCCTTGCTGCGCATCGCGACGCATGATGATGCTGGCCAGCCAACCCACGATGCCGCCGACGATCAACCAGATGATGATGCCCATGTTGCCGAACTCCTCATGCGATTGCACCGGAAGTAGTGCATGGGCGCCATTCAACGCAGGCCGGCGTGAAGTGACTGTCGAGCGCGGTCACATGCGCATGCGGCTGTTGTGCTTGGTGCACGCAGCGTGACAGCGCACGCAAGCTGGCACATCGGCCCGGTGCAGCTGTGGCTGCGTCCGCACCGGCATGGCGAGCGTGGCGAACCGCAGGCGCGCGAGTTGCTGGGCCAGGCCCTGGCGCTGCAACCCGCCCAGGTGCCGCTGCGGCGTGACGAGCGCGGGCGGCCGTCGCTGCAGCCAGCCTTGCCGGACCGGGACACCGGCTGGAGCCATAGCGGCGACTATCTGCTGGTCGGCCTGGGGCAGGGCGTGCGGCTGGGCGTGGATCTGGAACGCATCCGCGCGCGCCCGCGTCTGCTGGAAATCGCGCAGCGATTTTTCCATGCCGACGAAATCGCATTGCTTGCCGGCCTGCAGCCGGACGCGCAACAGGCGCTGTTTTTCCGCCTGTGGTGCGCCAAGGAAGCGCTGCTCAAGGCGTACGGGCATGGCCTGTCGTTTGGCCTGCATCGGCTCGCCTACGCAGTGGCACCCGACGGCGCATTGCAGTTGCAGTGGTGCGACCCCGCGCTCGGCCAGGCCACGCATTGGCAGTTACACGAATGGTGGGCCGCACCGGACTGCCGCGCTGCGCTGGCGTTCTACCCGTTGCCGGCCGCATAGGCTAGGCGGTCGCTTCACTCCGTGGCTGCGCAAGCGCGCGCTGCGTCCTGGACCGTGATGCAGCACGTACCTGACATGGATGCTTGCGTTGCTGGCCCGACCGACGTCTCAGGCATGTTCCGGCCGCGTCGCAGCGTGCGGCAAAATCGGCTGACGGAACTGCGCCACCCCATCCAGATTGCGCAAGGTCACCGTCAGCACGCCGGTGCGTGCATCGATCTCCACTTCGCCAAAGAACTGAAATCCTGCCAGTGGCGACAGGTTGGGCGCCGGCGGTGCTTTCTGGAAGATCACCGTCGGGCCGAAGGTGGCATCGAGCGCATTCGGGCCGAAGCTGCCGGCATTGAGCGGGCCGGCCACGAACTCCCAGAACGGCTCGAACTGCTGAAACGCCGCCCGATCCGGGTGGTAGTAATGCGCCGCGCAATAATGCACATCGGCAGTCAGCCACAGCGTGTTGCGAATGCGCGCTGTGCTGATGAAACGCAGCAGCGTGGCGATCTCCTGTTCGCGTCCGCGCGGCACGCCCGGATCGCCATTGGCGATCGCCTCCCAGCGCGCGCGGCCTGCGGCGTCCTGCCCATCGGGCACCTGCAGGCCGATCGGCATGTCGGCGGCGATCACCTTCCATTGCGCGCGCGAGCCGGCCAGTTCGCGCTGCAGCCAGGCCAGTTGCTGCGGACCCAGAAAGGCCGCGTCCGCGCCCGGTTGCGGCTGCAGGTTGTCGCTGTTGGCACCGCGATAGCTGCGCATGTCCAGCACGAATACATCCAGCAGCGGGCCATAACTGATCTTGCGGTAGATGCGTCCGTTGCCATCGGCATGCACGCCGCGCATCGGTGCGTATTCCAGAAATGCCTGACGCGCACGACCAGCGAGCACCCCGATATCGCGCACCTGATAGCGCTCGTCCAGCTGCTTGCCGGGCGACCAGTTGTTGGTGGTTTCGTGGTCGTCCCATTGCCAGAGCTGCGCCACCTCGGCATTGAAGCGGCGCACATGCTCATCGAGCAGGTTGTAGCGGTAGTTGCCGCGGAATTCGTCCAGCGTTTCGGCCACCTTGCTCTTGGCCGCGGTGGTGAGGTTGCGCCAGCGTTTGCCTTCTTCCACGATCAGCTCGGCCGGGATCGGGCCGTCGGCATAGATGGTGTCGCCGCTGTGCAGGAAGAAATCCGGGTTGCGCTCGCGCATCGCGCTGTAGATGCGCATGCCGCAGATGTCCGGATTGATGCCGAAGCCCTGGCCGACGGTGTCGCCACTCCAGACAAAGCGTACATCGCCACGCGCCTGCGGCGCACTGCGCAGATGGCCGTGCACCGGCGCGCTCAAGACGCCGTTGTCGGCATCTTCGAAGCGCACCCGGTAGAAGATGTCCTGATCGCGCGGCAATGCACCCAGATCCACCCGCGCAGTGAAATCGTGCGCTGGCGAAGCCACCGGCCCATCCACGCGACGCGCCTGACGCAGGCTCGGGCGCGTATCCCATTCCACCCGCAGTCGCGCCGGCCGATCGCAGCGGCTCCACAGCAACGCCCGGCCATCCACGACATCGCCGCTCTGCACCCCATCGGTGATCAGCGGCCGCCCGGACGGCGCAGCCAGACTGCGCGTGGACCAACCGGCGGTGGCCGGCAACAACAGGCCGGCACCCAACCCTTGCAACACGCGGCGGCGGGCGGGATCGGAGGCGGTCATGGCATCCTCGAACGTCTGGCAGCGGCGCCCAGATATAGCGCCGCCTTCTTACCGGCGCGTGTCCATTGCGCTGCACGACGCGCCCGGCCTGTGGGGATGGATGCAGTCACCGCGTTGCGCAGCACGCACCGCAAGCTCTGCGCGGCAAGGCAGTGGCAGGGCGGTCCACGCGTGCTGCCACGGTCGTGGAGATCGGCAAAGGCAAGTTGTGGTGGATGGTGAGGCAGGAGGTCGCCACCACCCGCGGCAGCGCAGCGCAGGCTCACGCCTCCACCGCACCGGCCTTGCCGTCTTCGACCACAAAGCGCTTCAACGTCGAGACCGTGGCCTGGCGGTCGCGGCGGTCGGAGATGCCTTGCAGGCGCGTGTCCATTCGGCCCGGTGTCAGCGTCACCGAGACATAGCCGCGGGTTTCGCCTTCGGCGTAGTGCACGTGCGGATTGAGCGCCATGGTCTGGTGCAGCTCGGCGTTGCTCTGGCCGTCGGAGGTGATCGAGGTGCCGACGAATTCGGTGGCCAGCGTCGGCGAGTCCGGGTTGGCCGGATCGGCCTTCAGATCGGTGACCCAGTACGAGTGGATGTCGCCGCCCCAGAACACCGGGTTGCGCAGTCGCGTGGTGGCGATCGCATCGAGCATGCGGGTGCGCGTGGCCGGGTAGCCGTCCCAGCCGTCGGTCCAGTGCCCGAGCACGCCGTCGCGGCCGTGCTGGTTCATCGGTGCCACCAATAGATCCTGCGCGATCACGTTCCAGCGCGCGGGCGATTGTGCGAAGGCGCCATGCAGCCAGCGCTCCTGTTCCCAGCCGAGCATGCTGCGGCGTGGGTCGGTGCGTTCGCGGCAGCTGTCGTCCACCACATGCCCGCCGCGCCAGCCGTTGGCCTGCGGGCAGGGTTGTTCGCTGCGGTACTGGCGCCCGTCGAGCACGTAGAAGCGCGCCAGCTGGCCGTAGTCCAGCGAGCGGTAGATGCGCATGTCGGCGCCATGCGGGCGATTGCGTGCGCGTAGCGGGAAGTGTTCGTAAAAGGCACGGTAGGCGGCCGCGCGCCGGGCCAGGAACGTGTCGACTGCAATCGACGGGTCCTGCGACCAGCGGTTGGCGTAATCGTTCTGCACCTCGTGGTCGTCCCAGGTCGCCACGCAGGCGCTGCCGGCGTGCAGCGCCTGCAGATCGGGGTCGGTGCGGTACAGCGCATAGCGGTTGCGGTAGCCGGCCAGATCCAGGCATTCGCCGCTGCCATGCGGGCGCACGATCTTCTGCGCTGCCTCGCCGTGGTTGCTGTATTCGTAGATGTAATCGCCGAGGAAGAACACCAGGTCCGGCTGTTCGGCGGCCAGGTGGCGGTAGGCGCTGAAATAGCCCAGCTCCCAGTGCGAGCAGGACACAAAGCCCAGCCGTGCGGCATCCGGCAACTGGTGCGGCGCCGGCAAGGTGCGCGCGCTGCCGATAGGGCTGCGCGCGCCCAGCGCCTGGAAGCAGTACCAGTACGGGCGATCGGCGGCCAGGCCGGCGACCTCCACATGCACCGCATGGCCCCAGGCCGGGCTGGCAACGGCCTGACCCTGGCGCACGATGCGGCGCATGCCCGGGTCGCTGGCCACCTGCCAGCGCACCTGTACCGGAGCGGTCAGCCCGCCGCGTCCATCCGGCTCCAGCGGGCGCGGTGCTAGCCGGGTCCAGATGACAAAGCCGTCGGCCAGCGGATCGCCCGCGGCCACGCCCAGGGTGAACGGGTCCGGGCTGCTGCTGGCACGCGCGAACGGGCTGAGCAGTCCGGCGGCCGCCAGCCCGGCGCCAGCGACGAGAAGACGGCGCCGGCCATGATCCACGGTGGCAGCTGCGTTGCCGGGGCCGGGCAGGGGCGAAGCGGACGACGGGTCAATCAAAGACATGGGCATACAGGCGATCTGGCGAACGCGACCATAGTGCGACGGGCGGATGTCCGTTCAATGGCAGCGGCAGTGGTGTCGCTGCTGGCGCAGGCTTGCGTGCGTCATCGGCTGCCGATGGCGGATACGGATACGGGTGCGCCACTGCGGCGGGTGACCCCTGCCCACAGCGATGTCCATACGCCGGTGCAGCGGCGGCTGTCGTGGGTGGCAGGTCTTGCGGCATCGCAGGCCTGGACCTTGTGCTGGGCAGGTTCACGTACGTCGGCTTGCGGCCCACGCGCCGCTACCATGCGCGTCACGCACGTACCTGCACGCCAGCCAGCTGCGATAATCGCGGCATGAACGATGCCGCACTTCCCCCCGATGTAGCCGCTGCGCTGGCCAACGGCCTGCAGGCCCAATCCCTGGATGCGGCCTTCGCCGCGCCGTTGTTGCGCTATCTGACGCTGCTGGTGCGTTGGAACAAGACCTACAACCTCACCGCCGTACGCGACCCGCGCGAGATGGTCACCCGCCATCTGCTCGATTCGCTGGCCATGCAGCCCTACATCGCCAGCGGCACGCTGGCCGATCTGGGCACCGGCCCCGGCCTGCCCGGCATCCCGCTGGCGATCACCCGCCCGCAGCTGCAGGTGACCCTGGTGGAAAGCAACGGCAAGAAGGCCCGCTTCATGCGTGAGGCGCTGCGCCAGCTGGCGCTGGGCAACGCGCGCGTGGCGGAATCGCGCGCCGAGGCGCTGGACGAGCCGGCCGCCTACGACCATCTCACCGCGCGGGCGCTGGACACGCTGGCCGGCATCATTGACGTCGGCGGCCACCTGCTGCGCCCGGGCGGCAGCCTGCTGGCGATGAAGGGGATCTACCCGCACGACGAGATCGCCGCGCTGCCCGCCGGCTGGACGGTGGGCGAGGTGCATCCGCTGCAGGTGCCCGGCCTGGACGGCGAGCGGCATCTGGTGGTGGTGCGCAAGGCAGGCTGAAGCGGCCGGCCTGTCCGGTCGCGCGCATTCACTCTGCAACCCCCAATCCCCAATCCCCGCGCTGGGACTTCCGGCCCATGGCAGCTGCCGCCCGGGCTGCCATGATCGAACGTTCGATCCGAACGCAGGCCGCCCGCACGTGACATCTCCTCTCGCCGCCGCACTTTCGCTCGCCCTGCTGGGCGCAAGCTTCGCCGCCACCTCGGCGCAGGCCGCCGCACCGGCACCAGCGGCGCCCGCCACGCTGACCGCCGAGCGCCCCGCCGATGCGCGCTTCCGCGCCATCTACGAAAAAGAGTGGAGCTGGCGCCAGGCCGAGACCGGCCAGGCCGACGAAGACAGCGACACCACCGGCGACAACACCCATCTGCCCGATGTCGGCCCGGCCGCGCAGCAGGCGCGCCTGGCGGTATGGGACGGCGTGCTCAAGCAGCTCGACGGCATCGACCCGAAACAGCTCTCGCCCGCCAACCAGGTCAACTACGCCATCTACCGCCCGCAGGTGGAAAACCTCGCCGCCGAGGTGCGCCTGCGCCTGTACGAGATGCCGTTCAATTCGGACAGCTCGTTCTGGTCCAACCTCGGCTTCATGGCGCAGCGGCCGATGAAGACCGCTGCCGAGTACCGCGCCTACATCGCGCGCCTCAACGACGTGCCGCGCTACTTCGACCAGCAGACCGCCAACATGCGCGCCGGCCTGGCGCGCGGGTTCAGCGTGCCGCGCGCGGTGCTGGATGGCCGCGACGTTTCCATCGCCACCGTGGCCGATGTCAAGGATCCCACCGCGTCCAGCTTCTACGCGCCGTTCAAGCAGCTGCCGGCGCAGATCCCCGCTGCCGAACAGGCACAGTTGCGCGAACAGGCCAAGGCCGCGCTGAGCAATGCAGTGCTGCCGGCCTACAGCAAGCTGCTGAGCTTTTTCCGCGACGAGTACATGCCCAAGGCGCGCACCACGCTGGCGGCCGAAGCGCTGCCCGACGGCAAGGCGTTCTATCGCCAGCAGATCCGCGAATACACCACGCTGGACCTGACTCCGGAGCAGATCCACAAGATCGGCCTGGACGAGGTGGCGCGCATCCAGGCGCAAATGGACGCGATCATCCAGCAGGTCGGTTTCAAGGGTAGCTTCGCGCAGTTCCTGAGCTTCCTGCGCACCGACCCGCAGTTCTACGCCAAGACTCCGCAGGAACTGCTCGATCGCGCCGCGTGGATTTCCAAGCGGGTGGACGGGCAGGTCGGCAGGTTCATCGGCACGCTGCCGCGCGGGCGCTTCACCATCAAGCCGGTGCCGGACGATATCGCCCCGTTCTGGACCGCCGGCCGCGGCGGCGCCACCACCTACTGGGTCAATACCTACAACCTGCCGTCGCGGCCGTTGTACAACCTGCCCGCGCTGACCCTGCACGAGTCCTCGCCCGGGCATTCGCTGCAGGGCTCGCTGGCGCTGGAGCAGGGCGACCAGCCGGCGTTCCGCCGCGAAAACTATATCTCCGCCTACGGCGAAGGCTGGGCGCTGTACACCGAAAAGCTCGGCCAGGAGATGGGCATCTACGAGACCCCGTACGAGGAATTCGGCCGGCTCACTTATGAGATGTGGCGCGCCTGCCGGCTGGTGATCGACACCGGCGTGCACCACGACGGCTGGAGCCGCGAGCAGGCGCTGGCCTACCTGCGCGAGCGCACCGCGCTGAGCGAGCACGAGGTCACCACCGAGGTGGACCGCTACATCTCCTGGCCCGGCCAGGCGCTGAGCTACAAGCTGGGCGAGATCAGCATCGTCAAGCTGCGTGCCGAGGCCGAACAGGAACTGGGCGACCGCTTCGACATCAAGGCCTTCCACGACGCGGTGCTGAAGCAGGGCTCGGTCACCTTGACGGTGCTGGAGCAGCAGGTGCGCGCCTTCATCGCCGAGAGCAAGGCGCGCCCGGCCGACGCCAAACCGGCCCGCAACGCGGCGCCGTGATGCCCGGAGGCATCTGGAGCGGCTGACAGGACTACTGCAGAGCGTCTGGTCTTTGGCTTGGCTGCAGGGTCCTTGCCCGCCCACCATCGCGGGACACGCCGCAAGTACGTCCATGTAGGCTCTTACGCGGCATCCATGCCGCGTAAGGTCCCGCGACGGTGGGCGGGCAAGGATCCGTCGGGATGGTCGGTGTGCGTGGTTACAAGCAGCGCATGACATGGGGTGGTTGGACTACGGCACATCCGGTCGGTTGCCAACGCCAGATGATCGGCAAGCAGGTTTCGCTAAGCTACCGACCAACTCCCTGGTGCGGTGTCCTCGCCGATTGCGGGACCCTTGGCGGCATGGATGCCGCCAAGGAGCCTCCACGGACGGATTCACGGCGTGTCCCGCGAGCGGTGAGGGCATCGCGCCCTCGACGCACCACGGCTTTTGCCCTGCGCTTTGAACGTAGCTCGGCCGTGCATGCGATTGTGTAACTGCCCCGGCCCCGATACGCTGCGCCCATGCTGCTGCGTCGCGCCCGCCTGTTGCACCCCTTGCTGCGCCTGATGGCGCTGGCGGTGCTGGCCATGGGCGTGCTGGTCGCACCGGTGGCCTGCGCTCTGGGCGATGTGCATGCGCTGGCGCACGACCAGATGCACCTGGAAGACACCGCGCCGCATGGTCATGACGGCGCCGACGAAGGCGATGCCGGCGAGCGCGATGGGGCCGGCCTGATGCACGCCCTGATGCATAGCGGCTACTGCCACGGCCAGAATCCGGCCGTCTTGCCGGCGCTGGCCTGGCTGCCGTTGTCCACGCACACGCAGGCCCAGCCCGTGGCCGTGCTCGCGTACTACCGCTCGCACCTGAGCGAGACCGGATTGCGTCCCCCGATCGCGGCCTGATGCATCGCCGGCGGCTGCCGGCCTGTCCATCGATCCCGATTCCGGAGACACCCTCATGTGGTTGCGACTGACGGCGCTTGCCGTCTTCGCGGTCGTGCCGTGCGCCATGGCGCAGGACGTACCGCCCAAACCCGTGCTGACCCTGGACGACGCCATCGCGCGCGTCGCCCGGCAGCACCCCGACCTGCGTCTGGCCGATGGTCAGCGCGCGGTCCTCACCGCCGACGCCGAGCGCGACGCGTTGCGTCCGCCGTTGCGCATCGGCGCCGAACTGGAAAACGTGTTCGGCAGCGGCCCGACCCGCGCGCTGGACCAGGCCGAACTCACCGTCACCCTGGCCGGCGTGCTGGAACGGGGCGGCAAGCTGGACGCGCGCCGCACCCTGGCCCAGGCGCGCATCGACGCACTTGCCCCGCAGCGGGCGCTGGCGCGCCTGGACGTGCTGGCCGAAGTCGCCCGGCGCTATCTGGCCATCGGCATGGCCGCGCAACGGCATGCGGCCGCGCTGGAAACCCTGGCCCAGCGCCAACGCACCGTCAGTGCCGCGCGCCAGCGGCTGCAGGCCGGCGCATCGCCCGAATCGGTGCTGCTGACCGCCCAGGCCCTGCAGGCGCGCGCGGAACTGGAGCGCGATCGCGCCCAGCAGGAACTGCTGGCCGCACGCCGCCAGCTGGCGGTGTTGTGGGGGCAGCGCACGCCGGACTTCGGCGATGTCACTGGCGACCCATTGCAGCTGCTGGCGATTCCCGAATTCGAGGTGCTGGCGCAGCTGCTCGATGCCACCCCCGAACTGGCGCGCTTGAACGGTGAGCAGCGCGTGCGCGAGGCACGGGTGCAGCTGGCACGCAGCCAGGCGCGTCCGGATCTGGACTGGCAGGTGGGCGTGCGCCGGCTCGAAGCCAACGATGCCACCGCGCTGCTCGGCAGCGTTTCGCTGGCCTTGGGCAGCGCCGCGCGTGCGCAACCGGAGATCCGCGCCGCCGAAGCGGAGCTGTCGTTGCTGGACATCGAACGCCAATCGCAGGCACTGACGCTCTACACCACGCTGGCCGACGCGCATGGCCGCTACCGCGCCGCGCAGCTGGAAGTGGCGCGCATGCGCAGCGATGTGCTGCCCGCACTTGCGCGCGCCGATGCCGCCGCCGAGCGCGCGTACCGCGCCGGCGCCACCAGTTATCTGGACTGGGCGCAGCTGCAGGCACAGCGCAGCGATGCACGCCAGCAGCAACTGGCCGCCGCATTGGAAGCGCAGACCGCATTGATCGAAATCCAGCGCCTGACCGGGCAGCCGTTCGTGGCCGACAGCACTGCGCAGGTGGGGCCATGAGCGCTACCTCCGCCGCGCATTTTCGCCCTGCCTGCCTGCGTCCGCCTGGAGCCGCTGCGTCGTTATCGGCCTCGGCGCTTGCAACCGCATCGGCATCCAGCAGCCGCCAAGCGCTGCTCGCGCCTACCGCGCCTACCGCGGATCCAGCACAGACCATCTTCGTTCGTTCGCCCGACGCACTGCGTCGGCGCCAACCAGGACCAATTTCAATGAAAAGTTTTTTGATTGTGCCGCTTGTGCTGGCGCTGCTGCTGAGCGGCTGCGGCGGCAACAGCGGCAACAGCGGCAACAGCGAAGAAGCCCATGACCACGCAACGCCCGGTGCCGAAGGTGAAGCCGACGCACATGGCGAGGAAGCCGAAAAAGGCGCGCACGGCGGGCGCTTGCTCGAACAGGGCGGCGACAGCGTTGAGCTGGCGATTGCCGAAGACGGCACGCCGCCGACGTATCAAGCGTGGCTGTATCGCGACGGCAAGCCGTTGCCGCCCGGCGCCGGCAGTGTCGAAGTGCGTTTGACCCGGCTTGGCGGCGTCAACGAAGTGCATCGATTGCGCGCCCGTGACGATGGCAGCCTGTTGGCCGACAGCACGGTAGGCGAGCCGCATTCGTTCGATGTGGATGTACGCGCCACCGTGCAGGGTAAGTCGCATCGCTGGGCCTATCCCAGCTATGAAGGGCGCACCACCATCGCAGCGAAGATTGCGCAGGACGCCGGCATCCGGGTCGCGCAGGTCGGTCCCGGCAGCATCGCCGACCAGCACGAAGTACAAGGCCTGCTGACGCCGGCAGAAGGTGCGCAGGCGCAGGCCACCGCCCGCTTCCCCGGGCCGGTGCGCAGCCTGCGCGTCAACGTCGGCGACCAGGTGCGCGCCGGCCAGGTGCTGGCCACGGTGGAGAGCAACCTGAGCCTGACCACGTATTCGGTCAGCGCGCCGATCAGCGGCACCGTGCTCGCCCGCAGCGCCAGCCTGGGCAGCAACGCCAGCGAAGGCCAGGCGTTGTTCGAGATTGCCGACCTGTCGAGCCTGTGGGTGGATCTGCACATCTTCGGTGCCGATGCCGGGCACATCACCGCCGGCGCACCGGTGACGGTGACCCGCATCAGCGATGGCGTGGTGGCGCAGACCACATTGGAGCGCGTGTTGCCGGGCACAGCCACCGCGAGTCAGAGCACGGTGGCGCGCGCGGTGTTGCGCAACAGCGATGGCTTATGGCGGCCGGGCTCGGCGGTGAAGGCGCGGGTGACGGTGGCGCAGCAGCCGGCGGCGATGGTGGTGCCGGTGGGGGCCTTGCAGCAGTTTCGCGACTGGGAGGTGGTGTTCGTGCGGGTGGGAGATGTGTACGAGGTGCGGCCGGTGACACTGGGCGCGCGCGATGCGCAGCAGGTGCAGGTGGTGTCGGGTCTGACCGCGGGTGACGCGGTGGTGGTGGAGCAGAGTTATCTGGTGAAGGCCGATATCGAGAAGTCGGGGGCGTCGCATGATCATTGATCGCTGCGCTTCCGGTTTGCGTCTGCCTCGACCGCAAGCGCGTGCTTGCGACCAGTTCGTCCATTCTTCGGTGAAACGTTTTTTACGTCATCCACGCACTCACGGCGCAGGCGATCACGCCAGCAACAGCGTGAGAATCTGCGCGGCAAAGGTTAGATGCGTCGGGGGCGATCGCGATAGCGGCGAGGGTCGGGATCCTGGCTGCAGTGCCGCTGGCCGACGGCAGCCCGCTGCGATTGTGCCGGCGTCGTGCGTGCGTACTTACGCACTGATCGGCGTGGCTGCGCACGCCGTTGCGCCGCGTGTGCGTGGAGGTGCGCGTCATGCTCACTAACATCATTCGGTTCGCGATCGCGCAGCGGTGGTTGATGCTGGCGTTGACGGCGGTGTTGATTGCGATCGGGGCGTGGAGTTTTTCGCGCCTGCCGATCGATGCCACCCCGGACATCACCAATGTGCAGGTGCAGGTCAACACGGCCGCGCCGGGGTACTCGCCGCTGGAGTCGGAGCAGCGGGTGACGTTTCCGCTGGAGACGGTGCTGGCGGGCTTGCCCGGCCTGGAGTCCACGCGCTCGTTGTCGCGCTACGGCTTGTCGCAGGTGACGGCAGTCTTTGCCGATGGCACGGACCTGTATTTTGCGCGGCAACAGGTGGCCGAGCGGCTGCAGCAGGTCAAGTCGCAACTGCCGGCCGACCTGGAGCCGCAGCTGGGGCCGATCGCGACCGGCCTGGGCGAGATCTTCATGTACACGGTCGAAGCCAAACCGAATGCGCGCAAACCCGATGGCAGTGCGTGGACAGCCACCGATCTACGCACCCTGCAGGACTGGGTGGTGCGCCCGCAGTTGCGCAATGTGCCCGGCGTCACCGAGGTCAATACCATCGGCGGCTATGCGCGGCAGATCCACATCACCCCGGATCCGGCACGCCTGGTCGCCCTGGGTTTCACGCTGGACGATGTGGCGCGCGCGGTGGAGGCGAACAACCGCAACATCGGCGCCGGCTATATCGAACGCAACGGCCAGCAGTTCCTGGTGCGGGTGCCGGGGCAGGTGGACGATATCGCGCAGATCGGGGCGATCGTGCTGGATCGGCGCCAAGGCGTGCCGATCCGGGTGCGCGATGTGGCGCAGGTCGGCGAGGGGCGCGAGCTGCGTACCGGGGCGGCCACCCAGGACGGCACCGAAGTGGTGCTCGGCACGGTGTTCATGCTGGTTGGCGCCAATAGCCGCACCGTGGCGCAGGCCGCCGCGCAGCGGCTGGAAGTGGCCAATGCCAGCTTGCCGGCCGGTGTGCAGGCGGTGCCGGTCTACGATCGCACCGCGCTGGTGGACCGCACCATCGTCACCGTCGCCAAGAACCTGATCGAAGGCGCGTTGCTGGTGATCGTGGTGCTGTTCCTGCTGCTGGGCAATGTGCGTGCGGCCCTGATCACCGCGGCGGTGATTCCGCTGGCGATGTTGTTCACCCTCACCGGCATGGTGCGCGGTGGCGTGTCCGGCAACCTGATGAGTCTGGGGGCGCTGGATTTCGGTTTGATCGTCGATGGCGCGGTGATCATCGTGGAGAACTGCCTGCGCCGCTTCGGCCAGGCGCAATTGCGCCTGGGTCGGGTGCTCGAGCGCGACGAGCGTTTCGAACTGACCGCCGAAGCCACGGCAGAGGTGATCCGGCCCAGCCTGTTCGGCCTGGGCATCATCACGGCGGTGTATCTGCCGGTATTCGCGCTCACCGGCATCGAGGGCAAGATGTTCCATCCGATGGCGATCACCGTGGTGCTGGCGCTGAGCGGTGCGATGCTGCTGTCGCTCACTTTTGTCCCCGCAGCGATCGCCTTGTTGCTCGGCGGCAAGGTGGCCGAGCACGAGAACCGCGCGATGCGCTGGGCGCGCGGCGTGTATGCGCCCTTGCTGGATCGCGCGCTGCGTCACGGCCGCTGGGTCGGTCTCGGTGCGGTGGCGGCGGTGGCGCTGTGCGCGGTGTTGGCCACGCGCCTGGGCAGCGAGTTCATCCCGAACCTGGACGAGGGCGACATCGCGCTGCACGCCTTGCGCATTCCCGGCACCAGCCTGGAACAGGCCATCACCATGCAGTCCACGCTGGAAAAACGCATCAAGCAGTTTCCGGAGGTGGCGCATGTGTTCGGCAAGCTCGGGACTGCCGAAGTGGCGACCGATCCGATGCCGCCGTCGGTGGCCGATACGTTCTTGATCATGCATCCGCGCGCGCGGTGGCCGGACCCGCGCAAACCCAAGGCGCAGTTGGTGGCCGAGATCGAGGAAGCGGTGAAGCAGCTGCCCGGCAACAACTACGAGTTCACCCAGCCGATCCAGATGCGCATGAACGAGCTGATTTCCGGCGTGCGTGCGGATGTGGCGATCAAGGTCTACGGCGATGACCTGAACACGCTGGTCAAGCTGGGGCAGCGCGTGCAGGAAGTCGCCAGCACGGTGCCGGGTGCGGCCGACGTGAGCCTGGAGCAGGCCACCGGCCTGCCGATGCTGGCGGTGGTGCCCGATCGCGTCGCACTGGCCGGCTACGGGCTCAATCCCGGTGTGGTGCAGGACACCGTAGCGGCCGCAGTGGGCGGGCAGGCGGCCGGGCAATTGTTTGAAGGCGACCGCCGGTTCGACATCGTGGTGCGCCTGCCCGAAGGCCTGCGGCAGGACCCGACGGCGCTGGCCGATCTGCCGATCCCGCTGCGTGGCGATGGCGAGCGCGCCGATGTCGACGAGTCCAGTCGCGCGGCCGGCTGGCGCAGTGGCGAACCGACCACGGTGCCGCTGCGCGAGGTCGCAAAGGTCGAAACCGTGCTCGGGCCCAACCAGATCAATCGCGAAGACGGCAAGCGCCGCATCGTGATCACCGCCAATGTGCGCGACCGCGACCTGGGCGGATTCGTCGCCGAGGTGCAGCAGCGCGTGCAGGCCGAGGTCGCGCTGCCCACCGGTTACTGGATCGGCTATGGCGGAACCTTCGAGCAACTGATCTCCGCCGGCCAGCGCCTGGCCTGGGTGGTGCCGGGCACCTTGCTGCTGATCTTCGCGCTGCTGTACTGGTCGTTCGGTTCGCTGCGCGATGCGCTGGTGGTGTTCAGCGGCGTGCCGCTGGCGCTGACCGGTGGTGTGGTGGCGCTGGCGCTGCGCGGCCTGGCATTGTCGATCTCCGCCGGTGTCGGCTTTATCGCGCTGTCCGGTGTGGCGGTGCTCAACGGTTTGGTGATGATCGCGTTCGTGCGCAGCCTGCGGGCCGAGGGCATGTCGCTGGAGCAGGCCTTGCGCGAAGGCGCGCTGAGCCGTCTGCGCCCGGTGCTGATGACGGCGCTGGTGGCCGCACTGGGCTTTGTGCCGATGGCCTTCAATGTCGGCGCCGGGGCCGAGGTGCAGCGCCCGCTGGCCACGGTGGTGATCGGCGGCATCGTCTCGTCCACCTTGCTGACCCTGTTGGTGCTGCCGGTGCTGTACCGCTGGCTGCACCGCGAGCGGGCAGGACACGGCCGTGCGGGCTAAGTGCTTGCGGCACATAGGAAAGCCGTGCATAATGCGCGGCTCGCTGTGCCCGGATCGCTCCGGATGGCGGCACCCAGCGCGATGGGGTTGCCGGCTTGTTCCCAGCGTAAGTTCTTGATTCCCAACGTTGCGTGGCAGCTTGACGCTGTCGGGGCCGCCGCTCCCCAGGCTATGGGTGGCAATTCATTTATCGAGGTGCGTAATGTCCCGCGTATGCCAAGTGTCCGGCAAGCGTGTGCAGACGGGTAACAACGTCTCCCACGCAAACAACAGAACCCGTCGTCGCTTCCTGCCCAACCTGCACGAGCGCCGCTTCTGGGTCGCCAGCGAGAACCGTTGGGTGAAGCTCCGTGTCTCCGCGCATGCATTGCGCACCATCGACAAGAACGGGATTGATGCCGTTCTGAAAGAGCTGCGTGCGCGCGGCGAAAAGGTCTGAGGAGTAAGCAGTCATGGCAAAAGGCAAGCGTGACAAGATTCGTATGATTTCCTCGGCCGCTACCGGCCACTTCTACACCACGGACAAGAACAAGAAGAACACTCCGGGGAAGATGGAAATGATGAAATACGACCCGGTCGTGCGTAAGCACGTGATGTACAAGGAAGGCAAGATCAAGTAATCCACCGATTACCCGATCTGCATCCAGGCAAACACCCGCCGCAAGGCGGGTGTTTGCGTTTGGGGAGTGTTGCGGGGTTTGATCGCAACAATGGTCAGTGTGCACTCCCCTGTCCCTCCGGGAGAGGGGTTGGGGTGAGGGTACGGGGCGAAGCCACTTGAAGTGGTTGGAGTACCAGAGGCTTCGCACGCACACTCATCCGCCCCTGCGGGGCACCTTCTCCCGATGGGAGAAGGGAGCGAGACGTCGTTTTTCCGATTGCACGCACCGTTAGTCGTTGGCAGTTTGAGGCGAAGCAGCCGGCGTTTCACTTCTGAAGGCGCGTGGCGACGCGTTTGGCATCGCAGGCGGTGACCGCTCTCCGAGGCGCCCCTCATCCACCCCTGCGGGGCACCTTCTCCCGATGGGAGAAGGAAGCGCAGCTACAGCCCACGCGCGCGCAATTGTGCATCCAGGCGCGGATACACCCGCCGCGCATTGCCTTCGAATACCTTGCGCTTGTCGGCGTCGGAAATCGCCAAGGCATCGATGTAGCGCTTGGTGTCGTCGAAATACTGGCCGGTCTGCGGGTCGATGCCGCGCACCGCACCGACCATCTCCGAGCCGAACAGGATGTTGTCGATGTCGATGACCTCGAACAGCAGATCAATGCCGGGCTGGTGATACACGCAGGTGTCGAAGAACACATTGCGCATCACATGCGTGGACAGCGGCGGCTTGCCGAGCATGTCGGCCAGGCCGCGGAAGCGACCCCAGTGATACGGCACCGCGCCGCCGCCGTGCGGGATGATGAAGCGCAAGTCGGGGAAATCAGCGAACAGATCGCCTTGGAGAAACTGCATGAACGCGGTGGTATCGGCATTGAGATAATGCGCGCCGGTGGCGTGGAAGTTGGCGTTGCAGCTGCCCGACACATGCACCATCGCCGGCACGTCGAGCTCGACCATCTTTTCGAAGAACGGATACCAGGCGCGATCGGTCAATGGCACGCCGTTCCAGTGCCCGCCGGACGGGTCGGGATTGAGATTGCAGCCGACAAATCCGAGTTCGGTGACACAACGTTCCAGCTCGGCGATCGACTGGGCGATCGGCACGCCCGGCGACTGCGGCAACTGGCACACGCCGATGAAGGTCTGCGGATACAGCTGCACCACGCGCGCGATCAGGTCGTTGCAGTGGCGCGTCCACACCTGGCTGACTGCTTCGTCGCCGATATGGTGCGCCATGGTGCTGGCGCGTGGCGAAAAAATCGTCATGTCGGCACCGCGCTCGCGCAACAGGCGCAGCTGGTGCTGTTCGATGCTTTCGCGCAGTGCATCGTCGGAGATGGATGGATACACCGGCGCGGGCAGGCTCGGGTCGTCGTACTGCGCGATCTGCGCCTTGCGGAAGGCATCGTGCGCCGCGGGCGCGGTGGTGTAGTGACCGTGGCAGTCGATGATCATGGCAAGGGTCTTGTTGAGGCGGCGGGATCGGTGAGTAAACGGCCACGCGCGCGAAAGACGGACCCACCCGGTGCGCGGAACCTGCAGGTGCCCACGTGGGGTGTGGTGCGCGCATGGATGCTCACGCGCACGTCGCTGCAGCACGCGGTGTCGGCCATGCCGCGCCGCAGGCGCAGGTCGTGGGACGGGCATGGCCGATGGCGATCGATCCAGCGTGGTGGCGCATCCATCCGCTCAGCCATACAACTGCCCATCGAACAGCTTGCGTGCAGTGCGCAGCACGGCAGCGCGCACCACCTCGCCGTGCGAATCGACCGTGATCACGCAGCTGCTCGCACCACTGGGATGCTCGACCTCCAGCTGCTGGGTGGTGCCGCTAGGCAGCTGCGCCAGATCATGCGCGGGCGAGCCGGGCAGCAGGCAGGCAGTGGCCACGGTGACGGCGCCGAGCACGCCGATCGAGGCGTGGCAGCGGTGCGGAATGAACGAGCGCACGCTGATTGCGCCGCCGTGGCGCGGTGCGGCGACCAGCATCATCTTAGGCACGGTCGCGTCGGCAACATCGCCCAGCTGCATCAACGGGCCGGCCTGCAAACGAAGCGATTCCAGGCGGATTTTCAATGCCTCGTCTGCATCGAGGGTGTTGCGGTTTTCGTAACCGCTGATGCCCAGATCGCTGGCGCGCAGCACCACGCAGGGCATGCCGTTGTCGATCAGCGTGACCTCCACGCCCTCCAGGGTGTCGACGCTATTGCCGGTCGGCAGCAAGGCGCCGCACGAGGAGCCGGCGATGTCGGCAAATGCCAGCGCAATCGGCGCAGCGGTGCCGGGCACGCCGTCGATGCGCGCGTCGCCGTCGTAGCGCACCTGGCCGCCGGGCGTCTGCACGCTGGCGGTGGCCAGCGTGCCGGTGTTGCGCATGAAGATGCGCACCTCGGTTTCGCCATCGCGTGCGGGCAACAAGCCCCGCTCCAGCGCGAACGGCGCAACGCCGGCCAGCATGTTGCCGCAGTTCTGCGCGTCGCTGACCTGTGCCTGGTCCACCGACACCTGCAGGAACAGATAGTCCACGTCGGCATCGGCGCGTGCCGAGCGCGACACCACCGCGACCTTGGAGGTCAGCGGGTCGGCGCCGCCCATGCCGTCGATCTGGCGGACATCCGGCGAGCCGTAGGCGCGCAGCAGGAAGGCATCGCGTGCGGCGCGTTTGCTCGGCAACTCGTCGGCCAGGAAAAAGCCGCCCTTGGAGGTGCCGCCGCGCATCCACATCGCGCGGATGTGCTCAGACATAGCGCAGGCCCTTGGCCGCCAGCCGCTCGCGCATCGCGTAGATGTCCAGGCCCAGTTCGCCGCGTGCCAGGCGCTCGCGTTTGCGCAGCTCGCGCGCTTCGCGTGCTTGCGCTTCGGCCAGCACCGCGTCGGCGCTGGCGCGCGGCACCACGCACACGCCATCGTCGTCGGCTACCACCACATCGCCCGGCTGCACCAGCGCGTCGGCGCAGACCAGCGGCACATTGACCGAGCCCAGCGTCTCCTTGATGGTGCCCTGCGCGCAGATGGCGCGGCTCCAGGCGGGGAACTGCATCGCCGTGAGGTCGCGCACATCGCGTACTCCGGCATCGATGATCAGCCCGCGGCAGCCGCGCGCCTGCGCCGAGGTGGCGAGCAGATCGCCGAAATAGCCATCGCAGCAGGCGCTGGTCGGGGCGACCACCAGCACATCGCCGGGCTGCAGTTGCTCGATGGCCACATGCATCATCCAGTTGTCGCCGGGTGGGATCGACACGGTGACGGCGGTGCCGGCGATGCGGCAGCCGGCGTAGATCGGGCGCAGGCGATGGTGCAGCAGGCCGCTGCGCCCCTGCGCCTCGTGCACGGTGGCCACGCCGGCCTGCGCAAGCCCGTCGACGACGGCCAACGGGGTGCGCTCGATCCGGGTGACGACCTGGCTCATCCATCCATCCTCGTTAGGGGTGCATCGAGTCTGTGCGGCGATCGCCTGCTGGCTCAAGATTCATTTGAGGTATGCATATTGGTTTTGCTTATAGTTAGAGCATGCCGCCGACTCCCGAGCCGAACCTTCGCCATCTCTACGCCCTGGTGGTGGTGCACCGGCTGGGCAGCATCAGCGCGGCCGCGCCGCAGGTGAATCTGTCGCAACCGGCATTGACCCAGGCGGTGGCGCGGTTGGAACAGCAGCTCGGCGTGCGCCTGTTCGAACGGCATCCGGGCGGCATGGTCGCCACCGAGGCCACGCAGTTGCTGGTGCCGCGCATCGCACGGGCGTTGGAGCAACTGGGTCGCGGCATCCGAGTGGCGCGGCGGGCGTTGCGGTTGCCGGCCCGGCCCGGCCTGGAGCGACGGGTCTCGCTGGGGCAACTGCAGGCGCTGGTCGCGGTGGATGTGGCCGGGAGTTATTCGCTGGCGGCGGCGCGCGCCGGGGTCTCGCAACCGGCGATCTACCGCGCGGTGCAGTCGCTGGCCGATGTGATCGAGGTGCCGCTGACGGTGCGCCGCGGCAAGACCATGCAGGCCACGCCGGTGGCCACGCGGCTGCTGCGGCAGGTGCGCCTGGCGCTGGCCGAATTGCGCGCCGGCCTGGACGAAGTGAGCGCGTTGCGCTCGCAGCACGCCGGCCGGATCGCGCTGGGGGTGATGCCGCTGGCGCGGGCGATCCTGCTGCCGCAGGTACTGGCGCGGTTTGCGCGCGCGCATCCCGGTGCCAGCGTCAACGTGGTCGAAGGCCCGTATGACGAATTGCTGGCGCATCTGCGCGAGGGCGGGCTGGACCTGCTGATCGGTGCGCTGCGCGAGCCGTTGCCGGTGCGCGATGTGCTGCAGGAGCCATTGTTCGACGACGAGCCGGTGATCGTGGCGCGCAGCGGGCATCCGCTGGCCGGGCGCGCCTATGCGTTCGCGCAGTTGCTGGACTATCCCTGGGTGATCGCCACCACCGGCACGCCGGTGCGCGCACGCTGGGAGCAGATGTTTCGCGATCAGGGCATCGAGCCACCGGCGCTGCGTATCGAATGCGGCGCGGAGCTCACCATCCGCGGGCTGCTGCTGGAAGGCGACTGGCTCACGCTGATGTCGCGCGACCAGTTCCTGTTCGAGCGCCGCGCCGGCTTGCTGTGCGAGGTCGGCCGCGCCGGGCCGCAGCTGCGCCGCCAGATCGGCATGACGCTGCGCAGCGACTGGCATCCCACCCGCGCGCAGTCGGCATTCGTGCAGACGCTGCGGCAGGTCTGTGCCGAGCGCGTGCAGCCGGCCGACGCGCAGGGCGGGCCGTTTCGCTATTGCGCGCCGATCGACGCGCCCGCCCCGTTGCGTTCACGCACCGGGCGGTCAGAATCGGAGCCTTCTTGAGAACGGATCGCTGATGCTGCCTGACTGGTTGCAAGGGACCTGGCTGTTGGCACTGGACTGGGCGATTCGCCTGGCCGCGCTGTTGTGGATTCCGGCCCGCACCACGCCGGGCGCGGCACGCAGCTGGTTGCTGCTGATCGGCTTCGTGCCGGTGGTCGGCCTGCCGCTGTATCTGCTGTTCGGGCATCCGTGGCTATCGCGGGTGCGGGTGGAACGCCAGGCCACTGCCTCGCAGGTGATCCGCGAGCAGCAACTGCCGCTGCATGCCTTGCGCTGGACCCCGCAGGCGGACACCAGCAGCGCCGAGGTGGTGCCGCTGATCGAACGCCAGGGCGATTTCATGCCCACGCTGGGCAATGCGGTGGACTTGCTGGACGACTACACGCGGTCGCTGCAGGCCTTGATCACCGCGATCGACATGGCGGAAAAGCGCGTGCATCTGCTGTATTACCTGATGTTCGACGATGCGGTGGGCGACGCGGTGGTCGCCGCGCTGCTGCGTGCCGGTGCGCGCGGCGTGCGCTGCCGCGTGCTGCTGGATGCGGTGGGCGCCAAGCGCGGTCTGCGCCATTACCGCAAGCAGCTGCAGGCCGGTGGAGTGGACGTGCTGGCGGTGTTGCCCGGCGGCCTGCGCTGGCGCCGCAGCGGGCGCATGGATCTGCGCAACCACCGCAAGATTGCGGTGATCGACAACCAGGTGGGCTTTGTCGGCTCGCAGAACCTGGCCGAGGCCGGCTTCATCGATGGGGTGCCCAATCGCGAGTTGGTGGCGCGCGTGCGCGGGCCGGTGGTCAATCATCTGGAAGCGGTGTTCGCCAGCGACTGGTTCACCGAAACCGGACAGCGCCTGGACGTATGGCCGGATGCGCCGGTGTGCGAGGCCAACATCGCCACGCAGCTGCTGCCCAGCGGGCCGGCGTATCCGTTCGAGAATGCGCGCGATGCGATCAACGCGGTGATCCATCTGGCGCGGCGCAAGGTGGTGCTGGTGACACCGTATTTCGTCCCCGACGAGGCCTTGCTCAGTGCCTTGCGCATTGCTGCGGTGTCGGGCGTGGATGTGCAGCTGATCCTGTCGGAGAGCAACAACCAGATCCTGGCGGCCTGGGCGCAGGAGGCGTATTTCGAAGAGCTGCTGCGTTGCGGGGTCAAGATTGCGCTGTATCGCCCGCACTTCCTGCATGCCAAGCACCTGAGCGTGGACGAGGACATCGCGCTGGTCGGCTCGATCAACCTGGACATCCGCTCGTTCGCGCTCAATGCCGAGATCGGCATGCTTTGCTACGACCAGGGCGTGGTGCAGCGCCTGCGTACGATCGAGCAGGATTACCTGGCCAATGCACGCCAGCTGGAGCTGGAGCAATGGCGCACGCGCCCGGCCTGGCGCCGCAGTCGCGAAGGCATTGCGCGCCTGGCCGATGCGTTGATGTAGTGCGTGCGGGCGCGGTCCATGCGCGCGCAGTGCCCGTTGTGGCGCAGTGGGTGCCTGCGGTGGCAGGTGAAGTGGGGGACGCGTCTGGGGCGGCAAGATCGCGCCGCATGCAAACGCGCCCGCGCTCGAATGGACGCGTCCGGCGACCGCTTTGTTGGACGGCTGCGCTGCGCCGCGCCGGCATGCGCGCGCGGGGCCATCCCGGCCATCGCCGCGGGCATGACCGCTGTCATCGGTGCGACGCGACGCATCGCCTACAATTGCCGGATGAATGAATTGCGTGGTCCCGGCGATGCAGTGATCGCCATCGTTGGCGGTGGCGCATCCGGGGTGCTGGTGGCGCTGCAGCTGTTGCGTCAGGCCGTGGCGCCGGTGCAGATCGTGCTGATCGAGCCGCACGCGGTGCTGGGCGAGGGCGTGGCCTACTCCACCGCGCGTCCCGAACATCTGCTCAATGTGCCTGCTGCGCGGATGAGTGCGTTGGTGGAGGCGCCGCAAGATTTCGTCGATTACCTGCGTGCGCATGCCTGCTGCCCGGAGCTGGAGGACACGCAGCTGCCGCAGCACTTCGTCGGGCGCCGGCACTACGCACCCTACTTGCGCGAACGCCTGCAGGCCGCGCGTGCGCAGAGCCCGGCGACGCTCACCGTGCACAGCGCCCGCGTGCAGACGCTGCACGCCGATGCCGACGGCGCGCGGTTGCAGCTCGACGATGGGCAGACCCTGCACGCCAGCAGCGTGGTGCTGGCGGTAGGCAATGCGTTGCGGCCGTTGCCGCTTCGCGGGGCCACCGGCCTGTCGGCAACCCAGCGGGTGGAAGCCTGGGATACCGAGGCGGTCGCCGCGTTGCCGCAGGACGCGGCGGTGTGCATCGTCGGCTCGGGATTGAGCATGGCCGACACGGTGGTGACGCTGGCCGCGCAGGCGCATCGCGGGGCGGTGCACGTGGTGTCGCGGCATGGGCTGCTGCCGTTGCCGCAGGCGCACTGCGTTGCGGCGGACTTCGATCCGCAGCCGTTGCTGGCGCTGTCGCTGCGTGCACGGATGCGTAGCTTGCGGCAGCACGCGCGGGTGGCGATGGCGCAAGGCCTGCCCTGGCAGAGCGTGATGGAGCGTGTGCGCCCGCTGAGTCAGGCCCTGTGGCAAACGCTGTCGGCTGCCGACCAACGCCGCTTCCTGCGCCACGTGGTGCGCTATTGGGATGTGCATCGTCACCGCATCGCCGCGCCGGTGCATGCGCAACTGCAGGCGATGCGCGCGCGCGGACAGTTGCAGCTGCATCGCGCGCGGCTGGATGTAGCGTTCCAGGCCGGCGCCTGCGTGCGGCTCAGTGCCGGCGCCAGTGCCGGGCATGCCTTGCAGCTGGATGTGCAGACGCTGGTCAACGCCACCGGCGTGGAAATGCGCGTGCAGGCGATGCGCAACCCGCTGCTGCAGCAGCTGCTGGGGCAGGGCATTGCGGTGGCCGGGCCGCACGGGATCGGGGTGGATACCGCTGCCGATGGCTGTCTGATCGACGCCGAGGGGCGCGCCAATCCGCGGTTGCGGGTGATCGGCAGCCTGCGGATCGGGTCGTTGTGGGAGAGCCTGGCAGTGCCGGAGCTGCGTGAGCAGGCAGCGGCGATTGCGCGGGATGTGTTGGGGCTGCCAGGCGGCGATTGATCGGCCAGCCGCGAGATCTGACGGGAGAGGGGCGTTGGTCCCTTCTCCCGCCGGGAGAAGCTGGCGCGTAGCGCCGGATGAGGGCGCCTCAGACCTCCATCAGTGCCTGCAGTGACAAACGCGTCGCCACGCGTCTTCGGAAGTGATGCACCGACTGCTTCGCCCCGTACCCTCACCCCAATCCCCGCTGCGCGCCCCGGCCCGCGCCATTGGCGCGGGCGCTCCAAGGCACGCGCGCCAATGGCGCGCAAGCGGTGCCTTCTCGCCCCGCAGGGGCGGATGAGGGTACGTGCGAAGCCCCGCATTCCCAACCGCTTCATCGCAATCTCAGCCGCAGCGACGCCACAACCGGTAAAATACGGCGGTGGATGTCTCTCATTTGCTCGATCATTTAAACCCCGCCCAGCGCGAGGCCGTTTCCGCGCCGCCGGGGCATTACCTCGTGCTGGCCGGCGCCGGCTCCGGCAAGACGCGCGTGCTGATCCATCGCATCGCCTGGCTCAACGAAGTCCAGGGCGTGCCCAACCACGGCATCTTCGCGGTGACCTTCACCAACAAGGCCGCCGGCGAAATGCGCCACCGCACCGACCTGCAGCTGCGCAACGGCAGCCGCGGGATGTGGATCGGTACCTTCCATGGGCTGGCGCACCGGTTGTTGCGCCTGCACTGGCAGGATGCGCGGCTGCCGGAAGGCTTCCAGGTCATGGACAGCGACGACCAGCTGCGGCTGGTCAAGCGCGTGGTGCAGGCGCTGGAGCTGGACGAGGGCAAGTATCCGCCCAAGCAGATGAGCTGGTGGATCAACGAGCAGAAGGACGAAGGCCGCCGTCCGCAGCATATCCAGCCCGAGCCCAACGACGACTGGACCGAGGTACGCCGGCAGGTGTACGCGGCCTACCAGGAACGTTGCGACCGCTCCGGCCTGCTCGATTTCGCCGAGTTGCTGCTGCGCGCGCACGAACTGCTGCGCGATACCCCGGCCTTGCTGGCGCATTACCGTGCGCGCTTCCGCGAGATCCTGGTCGACGAATTCCAGGACACCAACGCCATCCAGTACGCCTTCGTGCGCGTGCTGGCCGGCGAGACCGGCCACGTGTTCGTGGTCGGCGACGACGACCAGGCCATCTACGGCTGGCGCGGCGCCAAGGTCGAGAACGTCCAGCGCTTCCTGAAGGATTTCCCCGGCGCGCAGACCGTGCGGCTGGAGCAGAACTACCGCTCCAGCGCCAATATCCTGGGCGCGGCCAATGCGGTGATCGCGCATAACCCGGACCGGATCGGCAAGCAGCTGTGGACCGATTCCGGCGACGGCGATCCGATCGACCTGTATGCGGCCTACAACGAGGTCGACGAGGCGCGCTATGTGGTCGAGCGCGCGCGGCAGTGGGTGCGCGACGGCGGCAGTTATGGCGAAGTGGCGGTGCTGTATCGCAGCAACGCGCAGTCGCGCGCGCTGGAAGAAGCGCTGATTTCCGAGCAGCTGCCGTACCGTGTGTATGGCGGCATGCGCTTCTTCGAGCGTGCCGAAATCAAGGATGCGTTGGCGTACCTGCGCCTGCTCACCAACCGCAGCGACGATGCCGCGTTCGAGCGCGCGGTCAATACGCCCACGCGCGGCATCGGCGATCGCACGCTGGATGAAGTGCGCCGCCTGGCACGCGCCAACGCCTTGTCGCTGTGGGAAGCGGCAATGCTGTCCACGCAGGAAAACACCCTGGCCGCCCGCGCCCGCAATGCGCTGGCCACGTTCCTGAGCCTGGTCGGCCAGTTGCACGCCGAAACCGGCGACATGGAACTGGCCGAACGCATCGACCATGTGCTGATGCGCTCGGGCCTGCGCGAGCATTGGGCCAAGGAAAGCCGCAGCGGGCTGGATTCGGAATCGCGTACCGAGAACCTGGACGAACTGGTGTCGGTGGCCTCGCGCTTCACCCGCCCGGACGATGAAGACAGCCAGGGCATGACCGAGCTGGTGGCCTTCCTGGCCTACGCCTCGCTGGAAGCCGGCGAAGGCCAGGCCCAGGCCGGCGAAGAAGGCGTGCAGCTGATGACGCTGCATTCGGCCAAGGGCCTGGAATTCCCCATCGTGTTCCTGGTCGGCCTGGAAGACGGCCTGTTCCCGAGCGCGCGTTCGCTGGAAGAAAGCGGCCGGCTGGAAGAAGAGCGCCGCCTGGCCTATGTGGGCATCACCCGCGCGCGGCAGAAGCTGGTGCTGTGCTACGCCGAATCGCGACGCATCCACGGCCAGGACAACTACAACGTGCCCTCGCGCTTCCTGCGCGAGATTCCGCGCGAGCTGCTGCACGAAGTGCGCCCGAAAGTGCAGGTCTCGCGCACCGCCTCGCTGGGCGCGACCCGCGGCGGACCGGTACATGGCGTGGTCGAAGCCGCACCGATCAAGCTCGGCGCCAATGTCGAACACCCCAAGTTCGGCAGCGGCGTGGTGGTGGACTACGAAGGCGCCGGCGCGCACGCGCGCGTGCAGGTGCAATTCGACGACGTCGGCGCCAAGTGGCTAGTGATGGCGTACGCGAATTTGACGCTGGTGTAGCGGCGGTTGGTGGTTGATGCAGATGCCGTAGGCATACAACCGATCGGCTCCATTCCGGCCCGCACGCGCGTGCAGTCTTGCTTGCGCATATGTAGCCGATTACGTTACGGGACAGCGATGACCAAGGCGCGCAGACAGATGAAGAAAAAGATCGTCATTCTTGTGAGCACTTCATCATGCCGGATCACATTATGAACGCTTTCGAGGCACTCGGTCTTTTTTCAAATGCCGATAAAAAAATAGCGCAGCACTTGGAGAAGTTGCCAGCCAATAAAAAGAGAACAGCCAAAGGCGTCCTTGAGTCATCAGTGAAACTGGCGTATGTGCTGTTTGCCATGGGTGACACGCGCGCTGCCTCTGAACTGGTAGAGCCTATTTCCCAGATCCCTTTTGCCAATAGCTATGATTGTTGGACTTGGATTGAAGCTGCCTTGGTGATGAAGGGTCGGCTGGCAATTGCTCAAGGTCATAACGAAGAATATGACGAGGCATTTCGAGCCGCCGTTGCCGCTCTTAAATCAGGCAGCGAGCTTCAAATGACGGTAAAGGCAAATGTTCACGAACGTTTTATGGATGGACAGACGCTGGACACGGCGTTTGAAGATGAAGAGAATGTCGTGGATGAGTTCGAAATGCGACTTTCCTATATCACTGCACTTATGAAGATTGAATTTTTTGGGTGCAGCGAAACTTGGGCTGACTCCAGAATAGAAAGTGAGTTGTTGAGCAATATTGCTCGGATGAACGATATCATTGTGGCCAAGGGGATCTATAAGCTTGCACCTTACAAATGATTGGGCCGCTGAAAGTTTTAGCGGCTGAGGGTGCATGCTGGTTGTAACGATACAGTCTTCTGGCAGTTGGTCATGCGCCGGTGCGCCGCCTTCGTAACCGGAACTTGTAACGTCAACTTGGCAGTCTACGAACGGAGCGCAGTGGTCCCTGCAGGAGACGAGGCGCATGGCGCCCGTTGCGCCTGTTTCACTGCGGCCAGGTTTCTTCCATCGCGGCTAATCTCCAGGTGCTCCGGCGCCGAGAAGCGATAATCGTCCATCAGCGTGGCATGCACGTTCCTTGAACCTGTGCATCCGCACGATTGGTGCATCGCTCGATGCCTTCTTCGCGGCATCCGTGACACCCTGTGCCGGCACCGATCGCACAGAGATACGCGCACCATGCAGACCGAGAAACAAAAAATGCTCGCAGGCGAGCTGTACAACGCGGCTGATACCGAGTTGCAGGCCGACCAGGCGGCAGCTGCCGGCTGGATGGCGCGCTACAACGCCAGCGCCGCGCAGCCGCCCGCCCAGCGGCACGCGCTGCTGGTCGAGCGGTTGGCCGATGTGGGCGAAGGCGCGGTGATTCGCCCGCCGTTTCATTGCGACTATGGCTACAACATCCGTCTGGGCGCGGGTGTATTCCTCAACTTCAATTGCGTGATCCTGGATGTCTGCGAGGTCAGCATCGGCGAGGGCACGCAGGTGGGCCCTGCGGTGCAGTTCTATGCCGCCGACCATCCGCGCGACGCGGCAGGACGCGCCAGCGGGCTGGAGTTCGGGCGGCCGATCCGTATCGGCCGCAACGTGTGGATCGGCGGCGGTGCGATCATCCTGCCTGGCGTGAGCATCGGCGACGACGCGGTGATCGGCGCCGGTGCGGTGGTCACCCGCGACGTGCCGGCCGGCGCGATCGCGCTGGGCAATCCCGCGCGCGTACGCGCAAGCCGCGACGCTGCCGATGCCGCGCCAACCGATTGAGTGTTGCAGCACGCCGCGTGGCCGCATTGATGCGCATCAATGCGTGTACCGCAGCGCACTGTCAGGCTGATTGCGCCGGCAGCCAGGCCGGTCATCCAAGGAGGTCACCATGTACAAACGTATCCTGATCGCCATCGATGCGTCCGAGTTGTCGCATCGCGGTTTGTTCCAAGGCCTGGAATTGGCCAAGGCCACCGGTGCTAAGGTGGATATCGTCACCGTGTCCGAGCCGTGGGCAATGGGCATGTACGACGCGATGGGCTGGAGCGTGGGCTACGAGGCAAGTCCGGAGTACCGCAAGGAACGCGAAGCTGCCGCAGAGAAGATCCTGCGCCCGGCGCTGGAGCTGGCGGCTGCGGCCAATATCAAGGCCACGTCGCGCCACGTGCTGGACCGCTTCGCCGCCGAAGGCATCGTGCAGACCGCCAAGGAGTGCAACAGCGATCTGATCATCATGACCTCGCACGGCCGCCGTGGCATGCGCCGCATGCTGCTTGGTAGCCAGACGGTGGAGGTGCTCACGCACAGTTCGATCCCGGTGCTGGTGATCCGCTGATCGTTGGATGTTTTGCTGCGCCAAAGCAGATGCAAAGCGTCCTACGTTCCAAGTCGCACAATCTCTCGTAGGAGCGCGCCTGAGCGCGACGGGGCGTTATCGGTAAAGCCTCATCGCGCTCAGGCGCGCCCCTACGCGGATTGCAAATTGGAGGTCAGCTTTCCATTGGTGCCGGCTGTGCAAGACGCCGTAGCGCTTCGGTATGCGCCAGCGTGGCGGGCTGCACCGGCAGCGTGCCGGCGCACACCGATGCGTGATCGCGCTGCGCATCCTCGCCCAGCTCGCGCATGAAGCGCCACACCGGCATGTAGTGTCCGCGGCGTGGTGAATGCGGCGGCGGCGCGGCGCGGCACTGGCGGCGCCATTGCATCGGCGGCATGCCGAAACGCTGCTGGAAACAGCGTTGGAACTGCCGCTCCGACGCAAAGCCCATTTCGTACAGCAGCCAGGTCAGGCCGCACTCCGGGTAGGCCTGCAGATAACGGTACGCAGCGCACAGGCGCTGCTCGCGGATATAGCTGGCCACGCCCCCGCGCGACTGGAACAGCCGGTACAACGACGCACGCGACAGCCCGAACGCCTGCTGCAGGGACTCGGTACCGAGCTCGGCCTCGCCGATGTGCTGCTCGATGTAGGTCAGCAGATCGATCATCAGCGGCGCATGCGCCTCCACCGATGCCGATGCTTGCGGGACGATGGCGCCGTAATAGCGGGTGTCGCTCATGCGGGTGCTGCCTGCGGCCCTCCCCGGGGCCTGTCATCTGGTCAACCGAGAAAAGCGGCGCCAACCCATCATCGCCTTTCGTGAATTCGGTGCTGCGTCACGCATTGGTGCGAGCGACCGCGATCCAGATCAACCGGCCGGCCCTTTCCTTGATGCACCGTGACACTGGAAAGCGCATGACCCGGCCTGCACGTCGGGTGGTGGCTACTGCGGAGCCAATGGCATCGCATCAAGATCGGGGCCGGCAACAGCCAGCACGGGCGTTGCGTGAGGCCGCGCTGATTCGCGGATTCGAAAGGGTGAGCTATGGAGCGCGATGCCGTCCGACAAGATCAAGTGGTGTGCAGGTACTGGTGTTTTGTTAGCAACCTTAAGTGCCCCGCAAGCTGCCTCCCAGATGACGCTGCAGGTTGAGCGCGATGCCGGGTTGCCGAGCCTCGGCTAATCAAGTCCCAAGAGTGCGTCAATAAGATCGAAGCTCCTGACTCAATCACTCCAGAGTCAGTCGTCCGTTATCAGCCAGGCCTGCCAGCCACGCTGGTCTTCGCGTCTTATTGAAGGTTGAACCAAGCCAATGAGCCACGTTATCTCTGCCACACGCTGTCTGGTATTTGCCCTTGCCGTGCTGAGTGTGCCTGCATTCGCTGCCGAACCGATCACCGGAAAATGGTTTACCGATAACCAGCAGGCCCTGGTGGAAATCCGGCCCTGTGGCGCGTCGCTCTGCGGCACCATCGTCAAGGTCTTGAGGAGCAAGCCCGGTAGTGCAAAGACCGATGTCTTCAATCCGGATCCGGGCAAGCGCAACAACCCGGTGGAAGGCACGGTGATCCTCAGCGAACTGGTGGATGCCGGGGATCTGTGGAAAGGCAGGATCTACAACCCCGAGTCCGGCAAGACCTACAACGCCAAGCTCACGCGCGGGGCGGATGGCTCCTTGAAGGTGGAAGGCTGCGTGGCCTTCATCTGCCAGGGGCCGACCTGGCAGCCCGCACCTTGATGGCTGCCTGACCTGCTGCCCCACGCGCGTTTGCCAGGGACGGCGCAGGCGAGCTAAACCGTTTGGTTTTGAAATGCCTGCCCGGTCGCCAATGCGGGATACTGCGCTTCCACGCAGGCGAGATGGACCGGATGTCCGAGCTGCCGATCACCGAGTTGTTGCAGGCCTGGCAGCGCGATGAGCCCGGCGCGGGCGATGCATTGGCGCGGCAGGTCTATGAGGTGCTGCGCTCCACCGCGTTGCGCGAGCTGCGGCGCGATGCGCGTGCCGGCCTGCAGGCGACCGAGGTGGTGCACGAGGCCTGGATGCGGCTGGAGCAGGGCCAGCAGGCGTTTCGCTCGCGCACGCATTTCTATGCGGTGGCGGCGCTGCAGATGCGCCATCTGCTGGTGGATCTGGCCCGCCAACATGCCAGCGCCAAGCGGCTGGGGCAGGCGGTGACCCTGACGATCAGTTTGTCCGACGGCGCGCCACGGCCGGAGGCCTTGATGGTGGTTGCCGATGCCTTCGACAAGCTGGCGCGGGTGGACGAGCGCAAGGCCAAGGCCTTCGCGCTGACCGAGCTGGTGGGTTTCAGCGTGGCCGAGGCGGCCGAGCAACTGGAGGTGTCGGTGCCGACGCTGGAGCGCGACCTGCGCTTCGCGCGGGTGTGGCTGGCGGCGCAGCTGTGAGCAGTGCCGCCACCTCCTGGCAGCGATTGGAGGCCTTGTTCCATCAGGCCTGTCAGCTGCCGGTGGAAGCGCGCGAGGCATTCGCGCGTACGCAAGCCGGCGACGATGCAGTGCTGCGTGATGAGTTGCTGGCGATGCTGGCGGTGGAATCGCAGGCCACGCTGCGCGTGCGTGCGCCGCTGCAACAGGCCGCTGCTGCACTGCGCGCGCCGCTGCCGGAACTGCCGGCCGGCACGCGCTTCGGTGCCTGGGCGATCGACCGCCTGATCGGCGCCGGCGGCATGGGCCAGGTCTATCTGGGTCATCGCGCCGACGGTGCCTACGAGCGCGAGGTGGCGATCAAGCTGGTGGCCGCCGAAGCCCTGGATGTGCAGGGCCGCGCCTTGTTCGAGTTCGAATGTCGGCTGCTGGCGCAGATGGTGCACCCGGCGATCGCGCAGATTCACGACGTGGGTACCGATGCGCACGGCCGTCCGTATCTGGTGATGGAGTATCTGCGCGGCGAGCCGATCACCTGGTGGTGCGATGCGCACCTGCTGTCGCTGCAGGCGCGCGTGCTGCTGATGCTGCGGGTTGGCGAGGCAGTGCAGCACGCCCACCAGAAAGGCGTGATCCATCGCGATCTCAAACCGAGCAACGTGCTGGTCAGCGCGGTCGACGGGCGGCCGATGCCGGGCGTGATCGATTTCGGCATCGCCATCGATGCGTCCAACCCCGGCATGACCTCCGCGCATGGCCGCGGCACGCCCGGCTACATGAGCCCGGAACAGGCGCGCGGCGCGCCGGAGGTGGACGCACGCAGCGACATCTATGCGCTGGGTGCGATGTTCTACGAACTGAGTTGCGGGCTGGCCCCGGTGGCAGACCGCGACGGCGTGCCGCAGCCGCCATCGCAGCGGGTGGCGGCAGTGCCGGCGGATGCGCGCGCGCGCATCTGCGCGGCCCGTGCGACCACCCACGGCAAGCTGCAGGATCAGCTGCGCGATGGCCTGGATGCGATCGTGCTGCGCGCGCTGGCGCCGGAACCGGGCGCGCGCTACGCGTCGGTGTCGGCCTTGCTGGACGATCTGCACCGTTGGCTGGATGGTTATCCGCCACATGCGTTGCAGGCCGGCGGCTGGTTGCGGCTACGCAAGTTCATCCAGCGCCATCGCAGCGGCGTGCTGGCTGCTGCACTTGTTTCGATCGCGCTGGTTGCCGGCCTGGGCGCAACACTGTGGTCGCTGCAACACGCTGCGCGCGATGCGCAACGCGCGCAGGTCACCGGCGACTTCATGAGTTCGGTGCTGTCCAGCGTGGACCCGGGCATTGCGCAGGATCTGGACAAGACGCTGATGCTGCGTGTGCTGCAGCAGGCCTCGCAGCGTGCCGCGCGTGAGTTGGCCGATCAGCCGGATGCTCGTACGCAGGTGGAGCTGACCCTGGGCCGCACGCTGATCGCGCTGGGCGATTATCCGCAGGCCGTGCTGCATCTGCGCATCGCCCAGACATTGGCGCGGCAGCACACGGGCGCAGCCAGCGTGCCGGCCCTGAAAGCGGCATGCATGCTCGGCCAGGCACTGACCGGCGCTGGCAAGGCGAACGAGGCCGAACAGACGCTGCGCCAGGGCATCGCGCTGGCCGCAGGCGGCAACGCAGAACAGCAGGCGCTTGGCAACGAAATGCACGCGCGCTTGGCCTGGGCGTTGCGCGACCAGGGCCGCATGGCCGATGCCATGGCAGAGAGCCGGCATGCCTATGTCGCCGCGCTGGCCAACGGTGCCACCACCGCCGATCAACGCATCGATGCCGGCAATGTCTATGCCGGCCTGCTGGCCGATGTCGGCCAGCTGCTGCCGGCGATCGCCCTGCAGCGCAGCCTGCTGCGCGAGCGCATCGCCATGCGCGGGCCGGAGCACCCGCTGGTGCTGTCGATGCGCAACAGCCTGGCGGTGTTCCTGCTGATGCAGCGCGACTTTGCCGCTGCCGAAACCGAACTGGCCTCGTTGCTGCGCCTCACCCGCAAGCTCTACGGCGACAACGCCGCCGACACCTTGATGGTGGAAAGCAACCTGGCCGACGCATTGCGGCAGCAAGGCAAGCTGGCCGACGCCGGCCCGCATTACCGCGCAGTCCTGGAGCGCGCGCGCACCCTGTTCGGCGACGATGCGCCGGCCACCATCGCCTATCGCAGCAACCATGCGTTGTGGCTATTGGACAGTGGTCAGCTTGATGCCTCGCTGGCCGAACAGCGCGCATCGCTGGCGTCGTCCATGCGGGTGCTGGGCCGCGCGCATCCACAGACCGCCGAGATCCTGCGCGGCCTGTCCGAAGCCGAGCGCAGGCTCGGCCAGATGGCCGCCGCGCGCGACCACGCGCAGCAGGCATTGCAGATTCTGACCGGCATCTACGGCGATGCCGAACAACCCTTGCGCGCCGCACGCCAGACCTTGGCCCTGGTCGCCCCGGCCAAGGCGCTTCCCGCAATCTCCAGCGCAGAAACCACAACGTCGGTGGCACAACGCTGAGATGAAGTCTCGGGCCGGCCCAGTGCCGCCGGCCGACAGCTGCCGCAGGGCGGCAGCGCAGACAATCCCTGTCGCCATGCGGCGGAGTACCGAGAACCACCGGGCCATCTCGCCCGGCACTAGGCTGGTGTCACCGAAACCAGCGCCGGAAGGTCCGCCAGGCTTACGCTCTACGATTCCCGATTCCCGATTCCCGATTCCCGATTCCCGATTGCCGATTGCCGATTGCCGAATCCCGAATCACCAGCTATACAGCTTCCAATACACCTTGTTGACCTTGTCCTTCTCCGCATCGGTATGCCCGTCGTGATCGCGGTCGTACAGGAAGTAGGGCGCACCGCGTGCAGGCGTCACCCGCACCATTTCCAGCTGGCCGTTGACCCGGTACTCGTCGACCTTGTCGCCATTGCCCATGGTCTTGCTGGTGACATCCGCGCCGGCCGGCACATCGCCGACCGCGCCGCTGGTGGCGCAGCCGCCGAGCAGCAGTAACGGCAGCAGCAAAAGACTTGCTCTCTTCATCGTCGTCATCCGTTCTAGGTCGTCGGCAAGTATGCGCCGGCACGGTGTGGCGTGAGCGTGCAGCGTAGAATTGGCGCATGAGCAGATTAGTCCTGATCGACGGGTCCAGTTACCTGTACCGCGCGTTCCACGCGCTTCCGCCGCTGACCAATGCCCACGGAGAGCCCACCGGTGCCTTGTTCGGCGTGGTCAACATGCTGCGTGCCACCCTGAAGGAACGCCCGGCCTATGTCGCGTTCGTGGTGGATGCGCCGGGCAAGACCTTCCGTGATGACTTGTATGCCGACTACAAGGCCAATCGCCCGTCGATGCCCGACGACCTGCGCGCGCAGGTGCAGCCGATGTGCGACATCGTGCATGCGCTGGGCATCGACATCCTGCGCATCGACGGCGTGGAAGCCGACGACGTGATCGGCACGCTGGCCTTGCAGGCCGCCGCCGATGGCCTGAGCGTGACCATCTCCACCGGCGACAAGGACTTTGCCCAGCTGGTCCGCCCGGGCATCGAACTGGTCAACACCATGAGTGGCAGCCGCATGGATTCGGACGAGGCGGTGATCGCCAAGTTCGGCGTGCGCCCCGACCAGATCGTCGACCTGCTGGCGCTGATGGGCGACACCGTGGACAACGTGCCCGGCGTGGAGAAGTGCGGCCCCAAGACCGCCGCCAAATGGCTGGCCGAATACGACTCGCTCGATGGGGTGATCGCCAACGCCGACAAGATCAAGGGCAAGATCGGCGACAACCTGCGCGCCGCGCTGCCGCGGCTGCCGCTCAACCGCGAACTGGTCACCATCAAGACCGACGTGACCCTGGCCAGCGGCCCGCGCGCGCTGGACCTGCGCGAGCCCAACGCGGAAACGCTGGCGGTGCTGTACGCACGCTACGGCTTCACCCAGGCGCTGCGTGAACTCGGCGGTGCAGCCGCCCAGGCCGGCCTGTCGACCGAACCGATGCCGTTGGGAGCCGCCGCAGCCAGCGCCCGCACCGAACCCGGCCGCGCGCGCGGCACCGGCTTCGTGTCCGGCCCGGCCAGCGCCCCGGTGGAAGTGGACCCCGCGCTGTCGGCGCCCGGCCAGTACGAGACCATCCTGACCCAGGAACAGCTCGACAGCTGGATCGCGCGCCTGCGCGCCGCCGGCCAGTTCGCCTTCGATACCGAAACCGACAGCCTGGACCCACTGCAGGCCGATCTGATCGGCCTGAGCGTGGCGGCCGAGCCCGGCCAGGCGGCGTATCTGCCGTTCGGTCACAACTTCCCCGGCGCCCCGGCCCAGCTCGACCGTGCCCAGGCGCTGGCGCAGCTGGCGCCGTTGCTCACCGACCCTGCGGTGCGCAAGCTCGGCCAGCACGGCAAGTACGACCTGCACGTGATGCGTCGCCACGGCATCGCCCTGGCCGGCTACAGCGACGACACCCTGCTGGAGAGCTTCGTGCTCAATTCCGGCAGCGCCCGCCACGACATGGACAGCCTGGCCAAGCGCTACCTGGGCTACGACACGGTCAAGTACGAGGACGTCTGCGGCAAGGGCGCCAAGCAGATCCCGTTTGCCCAGATCAGCCTGGACGACGCCACCCGCTACGCCGCCGAAGATGCCGACATCACCCTGCGCCTGCACCAGGTGCTCGGCCCCAGGCTGGCCGCCGAGCCGGGCCTGGAGCAGGTCTACCGTGACATCGAGATGCCGCTGGTGGAAGTGCTGGCGCGTATCGAAGCCAACGGCGTGTGCGTGGACGCGGCCGAACTGCGCCGCCAGAGCGCGGACCTGTCCAAGCGCATGCTCGCCGCCCAGCAGAAGGCCACCGAGCTGGCCGGGCGCAGCTTCAACCTGGACTCGCCCAAGCAGCTGCAGGCGCTGCTGTTCGACGAGCTCAAGCTGCCCGCCGTGGTCAAGACGCCCAAGGGCCAGCCTTCGACCAACGAAGAGGCGCTGGAAGCCATCGCCGACCAGCACGAGCTGCCGCGGGTGATCCTGGAATACCGCGGCCTGACCAAGCTGCGCAGCACCTACACCGACAAGCTGCCGGAGATGATCCACCCGCAGTCCGGGCGCGTGCACACCAGCTACCACCAGGCCGGCGCGGCCACCGGGCGGCTGTCCTCGTCCGATCCCAACCTGCAGAACATCCCGATCCGCACCGAAGACGGCCGCCGCATCCGCCGCGCCTTCGTCGCCCCGGCCGGGCGCAAGCTGATCGCCTGCGATTACTCGCAGATCGAGCTGCGCATCATGGCGCACCTGTCCGGCGACCCGGGCCTGGTCGGTGCGTTCGAGTCCGGCGCCGACGTGCACCGCGCCACCGCCGCCGAGGTGTTCGGCCGCACCATCGACACCGTCAGCGCTGACGAGCGCCGCGCCGCCAAGGCGATCAACTTCGGCCTGATGTACGGCATGAGCGCGTTTGGTCTTGCCCGCCAGCTCGGCATCGGCCGCGGCGAGGCGCAGGACTACATCGCGTTGTATTTCAGCCGTTACCCGGGCGTACGCGACTTCATGGAAACCACCCGTCAGCAGGCACGCGACAAGGGCTACGTGGAGACGGTGTTCGGCCGCCGGCTGTATCTGGACTTCATCAACGCCGGCAGCCAGGGCCAGCGCGCCGGCGCCGAGCGCGCCGCCATCAACGCACCGATGCAGGGCACCGCCGCCGACATCATCAAGCGCGCCATGGTCAGCGTGGACGGCTGGATCGCCGACCACGCCGAGCGTGCGCTGATGATCCTGCAGGTGCACGACGAACTGGTGTTCGAAGCCGAGACCGATTTCGTCGATACGCTGCTGAGCGAAGTGACCACGCGCATGTCGGCCGCGGCCGAATTACGCGTGCCACTGGTGGTCGATTCCGGGGTTGGCGATAACTGGGATGAGGCGCACTGACGCAGCAGATAAGGCTGATATGCTGAATGCGCAGACCAGACATAATACGAATCGAGCCTGTGCCGATGGAATGAATAACCGCTAAATTCTACATATTTTTAACAGTTATCTTCACGATCCATCAATGTAGAAAATGGTGTTATATCCCTCGACGGGCGCAACGCCTGTCGGCAGATCTCTCCCATCCCCTGGAGCAGATCTCGGAGCGGAAACTACTCCCCAAGTTTCCGTTCCCTGGCCCCGCCGACCTCCCCCTGGTCTGCGGGGCTTTTTATTTCCGACCTGCAATTATTTTGCTATGCAACATAACCGGTTCATCGTATTGCACGATTCACCGGCATCGCTGGAAATCACAAATTTAAATAGGCCGAATAAACTCGATCAATCAACACAGCGTTTCATTGGCGCTGTGTTTTTTTAATTGACCGATTCAACCGAGCCAATCGCGTGGGACCAGATAGTCCATCAGCCGTGCCTCGGCGCTGCCCGGTTCCGGCGTGAAGCCGTATTCCCAGCGTACCCGTGGGGGCAGGCTCATCAGGATGCTTTCGGCGCGCCCGCCACTTTGCAGGCCGAACAACGTGCCGCGGTCATAGACCAGGTTGAATTCCACGTAGCGGCCGCGGCGGTAGAGCTGGAACTCGCGTTCGCGTTCGCCGTAGGGGGTGTCCTTGCGGCGCTCGACGATCGGCAGGTAGGCATCCAGGAAGCCGTCGCCAACCGCGCGCTGGTAGGCGAAGTCGCGTTCGAAATCCTGCCCCAGGTCGTCGAAGAACAGCCCGCCCACGCCACGCGTCTCGTTGCGGTGACGCAGGAAGAAGTACTCGTCGCACCAGCGCTTGTGCGCGGCATAGCGCTCCTCACCGAATGGCGCACACAGCGCCTGCGCGGTGCGGTGCCAGTGCAGCACGTCCTCGTCCACCGGATAGAAGGGGGTCAGGTCGAAGCCGCCACCGAACCAGGCCGCCACCACCTCGCCATCGCGCTCGGCACGGAAGTAGCGCACATTTGCGTGGGTGGTGGGGATATGCGGGTTGTGCGGGTGGAACACCAGCGACACGCCGCAGGCGCGCCAGGTCGCCCCTGCCAGCTCGGGCCGGTGCGCACTGGCCGAAGGCGGCAGGCGCGAGCCGGACACATCCGAAAACCCGATGCCGGCCTGCTCGAACACCGCGCCATCGCGCAGGATGCGGGTGCGCCCGCCACCGCCTTCCTCGCGTTGCCAAAGGTCTTCGGCAAAACGCGCGCTACCATCGATGGATTCCACGGCAGCGCAGATACGGTCCTGCAGGCCGGTCAAATAATCGCGTACACGGTCGAATTCGTTCATGCCACGATTCTAAGCGGTGCATCGCGCTTCATGCAGTCGGGCAAACGCGCCCGTTTGTCGCAGGGCGAGGCGCTGCGTCGTGTAGGCATCGGGTGCTTGACCAGTCAGGCTTTGCCGGGTCGTCCCACGCCCGGATTCATATGCCGGCTGTTTTCTAGTTGGGACCAGGCAGTGTGGGCGAGGCAGAAGCAGCGGAAGCGGAAGAGGAAGCGGAGCATGCGATTGGCGGTCTGGCTGCGGGGCCCTTGCCCGCCCACCATCGCGGGACACGCCGCAAGTACATCCTTGTAGGCTCTTACGCGGCATCCATGCCGCGTAAGGTCCCGCGACGGTGAGCGGGCAAGGACCCGTCGGGATGGTCGGTTCGCATGTTTTTCAACAAACAGCATGCAACCGGTGCGGTGTCCTCGCCGCGTCCTCGCCGCTGTGAGTTTGCTGCAGGGCCCTTGCCCGCCCACCACCGCGGGACACGTCGCAAGTACGTCCTTGTAGGCTCTTACGCGGCATCCATGCCGCGTAAGGTCCCGCGACGGTAGGCGGGCAAGGACCAGTCGAGATGGTCGGTGTGCATGGTTTTCAACAAAACAGCCGGCAACCGGTGCGATGTCCTTACCGGTTCCGGGACCCTTGGCGGCATGGATGCTGCCAGGAAGCCTCCACAGACGGATTCACGGCGTGTCCTGGAAGTGGGTTAGGGCATCGCGCCCTCGACTCACCGAACTTGATTCAGGCCCGCGCCGTGTCTAACGGTCGCCACGGCTCGACATCTCGATTCCCTCATGCGTTGCGCCCGCGCGAGGCGGCAAATTCGGCGCGCACCGCAGGCGTGCACAACCGCCATGCCAGCGCTGCGTGGAGACAGCCGATTGCCAGCACGCCCAGGCCTGTCAGCAGCAACGCCGCCTGGCGGGTCGCCTGCAGGCGCGCCTGCAGCTGCGGCCACTCGGGGCTGTGCACGACATCGGCAGGCAGCATCGCCTGCACGCCCTCGAACAGTGGCCCGATCAAGGCCAGGCCACCGATATTGAGCAGTGCAGTCACCAGCAGCACCGCCACGAACCCGACCCGCGCCCACTCGCGTCGCTGCAGCAAGGCCCAGCTCAACCATGCGAAGGCCACCGACAGCACCACGCCTACGACGGACAACGACAACGCATGATCGATCAGCCACTGCAACGAGGCGGGCAGGGTGATCCCTTCGGGCAAGCCCAGCGCTGCCGCGTCGGGCATCAGCACGATCATCGCGATCTGCAGCAGGTTGGACATCGCGCTGACGACACCCAGCAGCAGGGACACCCACGCCAGCGGCGTGACGAAGCCGCCGCGCGGTCGAGAGGGCGGTGTCGGCGCGCTCATTGCAGCGCTGCGATATGGGCGGCCACGGCGGCCTGGCCAGCCGGATCCAGGGCCGGCTGCAGTTGCGCGTACCAACCGGGCAGCGCGTCGGCCGGCAGGCACTGGCGCAACAACGGTGTGCTGCGCTCCAGGAAGGCTTCGAAGAAGGGCAGACCGCGCACGTAGAGGAAGTGGCTGTCGGTGATCGACATGCCGGCGTACGCCTCGCGCAACCACTCCAGATGCGGCAACGCGTGCGCGCCGTGACCGGCGCGGGTCAGCGCGGTGAGGAAGCTGGTGCGTGCGGTGGCCGGCGAGGTGGAGCGCTCCTGCGCATTCAGATCGTCGAAGGTCAGCAACCACTGTTCGCCACGATCGATCTCGTTGCACATCACCGAAGTGGTCGCCAACTGCAATGCGTTGTGCGCGGTGGGCTCCAGCTCGTATAGCGCCAGCCAGTGCGGGTACGCCTCGCGATAGCGGTCCAGCGCACTCAATGCCAACGCGCAAAGACGTTGTGCGTCGGCACCCAGGTGCAACTTCGCTTGCGCAGCGTTGTAGGCGCCAAGCTGATCGCCGCGCTGGAACAGGCTCAGTGCGGGCTGCAGTGCCGGGTCGATCTGGACCTCGGTATCGGTGTCGTCGGCTGCAGCTGCCGGCGCTGCGGTCGGTTCGGCTCGGGGCGTTTTCGCCACCGGGGTCTTGCGTCCAAACAAACGGTCCCACAGGCCCATCGCGATTACCTTCTGCGCGCCGCGAATCGGAAACCGCTGCGGTGCCGGCGGCGCTCCGGTCGGGCGGCGGGCCGGCAGAGGGGAGCGCAATGCGCCAGCGATCTGCCGATCCTGCGCCAAGCTTAGGGCCAGTTGCGTACGTGCAGGTGAGTGCCGCGCAGGGTGACGCGTGGCGATGGGTGACGCAGTAGCGCATCACGCGTGCAACCTGGGCGACCTGTCGCTTGCTGCAGCATGTGGATGCTGGCGCTGCGCGCCATGTCATCGACCGGGCGATGCAGTACGCATCGCCCGGCCGCAGCGGCATGGCTTACGGCTTTACCTGCTCATTGAACAGCTTGAGGATGCGCTTGTATTCGTCCAGCCACGAATCGGCACGCGTAAAGCCGTGGCGTTCCAGCGGATACGGCGCCACCTGCCAGTTGTCCTTGTGCAGCTCCATCAACTTCTGGGTCATGTCGACCGAGTCCTTGAAGAACACGTTGTCGTCGATCATGCCGTGTGCGATCAGCAGATGGTCGCGCAGTCCGTCGGCGTAGTTGATCGGCGATGAGGTCTTGTAGGCCTCGGGATCGAGCTCGGGCGTGTTGAGGATGTTGGAGGTGTATTCGTGGTTGTACTGCATCCAGTCGCCGACCGGACGCAGCGCCGCGCCGGCCTTGAAGGTGCCGGGGCTGCGGAACAGCGCCATGTAGGTCATGAAGCCGCCGTACGAGCCGCCGTAGATGCCGGCGCGCGCGCGGTCGCCCTGCTTCTGCGTCACCAGCCACTCCAGCCCGTCCAGATAGTCTTCCAGCTCCGGGTGGCCCATGTTGCGGTAGATCGCGGTGCGCCAGTCGCGGCCGTAGCCTTCCGAGGCGCGGTAGTCCAGGTCCAGCACGATGTAACCCTGCTGCACCAGCAGGTTGTGGAACATCTGCTCGCGGAAGTACGGCGTGTAGCGCTGCGAGACGTTCTGCAGATAGCCCGCGCCGTGCACGAACATCACGATCGGATACTGCTTGCCAGGCTCGGGGTTCTGCGGCCCGTAGTACTTGCCCCAGACCGTGCCGGCGCCATGCTTGGACGGTACCTGCACATACTGCGGTGCGATCCACGGCTGCGCCTTGAACGCGGGCGTGCGGGTGTCGGTCAGCAGCGTGGCCTGGCCGCCTGCGGCCGGCACCACCGCCAGCTGCGGTGGCAGGTAGCTGCCTGAGTAACGCACCAGCAGTTGCTGCCCGTTCGGCGACAGGCTGAAGCCTTCCACGCCATTCAACGCAGTGACTTCGCTGAGCTGGTCGCTGCGCAGGTCCAGCTTGCACACCTCGTAATCGCCCGGCCATTTCTGGTTGCACAGGAAGAACATGCTGCTGCCGTCGGCGCTGGGCACCGGCATCGACACTTCCCACTTGCCGCGCGTGCGCTGGCGCGGCTTGCCGTTGCCTTCCACCGTGTACAGCTGCGAATAGCCGGATTCTTCCGACAGCAGCCACAGCGTGCGGTTGTCGGGCAGCCAGCCGAAATCGTTGAAGTCCCAGTTGATCCAGGCGCTGTCGCTCAGGCGGTGCCGCGGCTGCAACGTGGCGTTGGCCAGGTCCACGCTGGCGATCCAGCGGTCCTTGTTGTCCACCGCGCGAATCTCCACCGCCACGTTGCGCCCGTCGTCGCTCCAGTGCACCGCCGGCCCGCTGCCGTCGCCGTCGCTTTCCACACGGACGGCGCGGTTGCCCTTGAGCGCGTCGCGCTTGGCGGCCTTGCGCAGCGCGGCCAGCGGGTCGGTGGCGATACCCGGCAGGGTGTCGAAGGACAGTGGTCTTGCAGTGCCGGCGCTGACATCGACCAACCACAGCGCATGTGCCACCGGCGCATTGCGACCGACGCGGGTGCGCACTTCCTGGAATTCCTCGTAACCGGATTCGGTCACGTACTTGGGCATCTTGCCGGCCTGGCCCTCTTCGGCACCCTTGGCCTGGGTGACCACCAGCAGGTGGCGGCCGTCCGGCGACAACGCGCTGTCGACGATCTCTACCTCATCGCCCAGGTACACCGGCGCTGCCGCACGCGTCGCATCGGCGCGGCGCCAGGCGTCTTCCTGGGTGCGTAACGCATCGCGCTGCTCACGGTCGCGCCGCAGCGTGGCCAGCGTGGCCAGCTGCTGCTCGCGCAACACATCGGCCTTGGGCGCAGCGTTGGGATCGCGCTCGGCCTTGACCACTGCAACCTGCGCAGTGCCGCCGTCGGCGCGCCAGTGGTACCAGTTGTTGCCCGCGCGCCAGATCGCGCCGCCATCGCTGGCAAATTGCGGCCGCGATTCGACTTCGTTGCTGCGGGTCAGCTGGGTCAGCGCGCCGGAGCGCAAATCGCGCAGGAAGATGTCGCCATTGCGCGCGAACAGCATGCGCTGGCGGGTCGCGTCGTAGCTTGGGTTATCCGCATCCAGGCCGGCGCGTGCGTTGTCGGCCACGCGTTCGGCGCTGCCGCCGCCGGCGCCCTGGCGATAGGTGTCGCGCACCGGGGAACCGTCGCGCTTGAGCAGGTATTGCACCTGTTTGCCGTCCCACTGCCACCAAGCCTGATCCACCGACGGCCCGATCCAGTCCGGATCGGCCATCACCTGTTCGATGGTGAGCGGTGTGGCGGATTGCGCATGCGCGGTGACAGCCAGCAACAACAAGGACAGCGGCAACAATCTGGGCATCGGTAACAACTGGACGCAACGAGGAGCGCACAAGCCTAGCAGCTCGCTTCCGCCGGGGGCTTGGGCCACAGGTCATGTGCGCGTGGGAGCGAGCGCGTTATCGAACAGGCAAGGCATGGACGAGTGACGGACGCGACCATAAACAGTTGTGCGCACATTGGTCCCCAGGGTGGGTAGGCGCTTGACGGTCAATGCACTCCAGCTGCGATGCGCAGCTGCAATGAGTTGGAATGTGCTTCGCGCACGTGCCTCGCCGAGGTTCCCGACCGCGGCCCTCGTGGCGCAGCCGGAAACCTCCCGACTTGCCAGCAGGGCAGGTGGCGGCCAAGCTAGCGCGCTTTTGCGATTGCCGGTTCCCATGTCCAGCCTGCCTGTTCCTGCCGTTTCCCACCCGATGGCCGTCGGCGCGCCCGGCCGGCCGCTGGCCTGGCGCGCGGGGCAGTCGGTCGATCTGGCCACCTTCATTGCACACGTGCATGGCCTGGCGCAGCAATTGCCGGACGGTCGCCACGCGGTGAATCTGTGCGAAGACCGCTATCGCTTCATGGTCGCGTTCTATGCGTGCGCATTGCGCGGTCAGGTGTCACTGCTGCCGTCCTCGCGCGCGCCGGCCGTGGTCGGCGAAGTGCAGGCGCGGCATGCCGATGCCTACTGCCTCGGCGATCTGGCACTGGAGCTGGCACCGCCGCGCTACTGGCAGCTGCCGGCCGAGTTGCCGCAGGCCGCAGGCCCGATTCCGCAGCTGGCCGACGATGCCCTGGTGGCCATCGGCTTCACCTCCGGCAGCACCGGCAGCCCGCAGCCCAACCCCAAGACCTGGGGCAGCTTCCTGACCAGTACGCGTCAGGATCTGGTCGCGCTGGAAAGCCTGTGGGCGCACACCGATGCGGTGCCGCACGTGGTCGCCACGGTGCCGCCGCAACATATGTACGGCATGGAATTGTCGGTGCTGCTGCCGATGGTGACCGAGCTTGCGGTGCATGCGGGCCGCCCGTTCTTCCCGGACGATGTGGCGCGCGCGCTGTCGGACATTCCTGCCCCGCGCGTGCTGGTGACCACACCGGTGCACCTGCGCGCGCTGGTCGAATCCGGCGTGGCGTTGCCGCCGCTGGTCGGCATCGTCTCGGCCACCGCGCCGTTGGCGCAGGAGGTGGCCGCGGCCGCCGAAGCGCGGTTTGGCGGCGAGGTGCGCGAGATGTTCGGTTCCACCGAAACCTGCGTGTTCGCGGTGCGCCGCACCGCGCTGGAGGCGGCGTGGACACCGCTGCCCGGTGTGCGCCTGGAAACCCAGGCGGCAGGCACCTTGGTGCACGCACCGCATCTGGCCACCCCGGTGCTGTTGGCCGACATGATGGACGTGGCTGCCGACGGCACCTTCCAGGTGCGTGGCCGGCAGGCCGATCTGCTGGAAATCGCCGGCAAACGCGCCTCGCTGGCCGATCTGACCCGTCGCCTGCTGGCCATCCCCGGCGTCGTCGACGGCACCATCGTGCAGCTCGCACCCGAGCCCGGTCAGGCGGTCGGCCGCATCGCCGCACTGGTGGTCGCCCCGACCCTGGACGAAGCGCAGATCCTCGCCGCCCTGCGCGTCAGCGTCGACCCGGTGTTCCTGCCGCGCCGCCTGCGCAAACTCGCCGCACTGCCTCGCAACGAAACCGGCAAGCTGCCACGCGATATGGTGCTGGGTTTGCTCAACGGCTGAGCGCAGGCCTCGCCACGGAGCATTGCTGCTGCGTGGCCGCAGCGGGCATCAGTGCTGACGCCCGCAATCGCTCACCCATGCACCCCATCGATCTCCACCGCCAGCTCGTCGCGGCAGATCACCGCGTGCAGCAGCAGACGCGGCACCGCATCGCCGAAGCGGGCGTCCAGGGCCTGTGCGACCTTGGGTAGATCGTCCTGCTCGCGCACGTAGACCTTCAGGCGGGTGCCGGCGCCGAACTGCGCGGGCAGGGCGGGGGCATGCTGGCGGGCAGCGCCGAGCAGGGCGTCGAAGTTGGCGAAGGTCTCTTCCAGCTGCGCCAGCAACTGGCCGGTGTGCATCGAGGCATGCCCGACCACGGCGGCGGTGCCTGACAGCAGCAGCGGCATGTCGCTGCCGGCCGGCGGCAGCATGGCGCGCGCGAAACTCGGTGGCTGCGGGCCGTACTGGCGCGGGTAGTTGTAGGCGCTGACCTGGCGCGGATTTTCCAGCGGGGTGCCGGCGTCGCTGGCGGCCAGCCAGTAGATCTGGATGATGCGCTCGGCATCGCAGCGTCCCACCGCGGTGGCGGCCGGCAGCTGCGCATTGTCGAAGGCGCCCAGGCCGCGCGCACGGCCCACGCAGAACTGCCGGTAGCGTTCGCGGTCGCCACTGCCCAGGGTGATGGCGTCCAGATAGTTCCAGATACGCAGCAGGCGCGGGGTCTGGCTGCCGGTGACGAAGGCGGTGATTTCCGCATAGGCCTTGGCGGCGGCGGCTTCGATATCGACATCCTGCTCGTCGATTTCGATCACGCCGAACTGCAGGCGGCCGTCGCTGGCCCAGGCGATGTTGCCATCGCGGCCGCTGTGCACCGCCGCATCGCTGCGCCACACCTCCAGCACGTCGGCTCGATACGGCTGCAGCGGCACGCGCAGGTAGCGCGGGTCGTCCAGGCGCGGCGCCGCCGTGCCGAAGCCGAACACGGCCAGCACCTGCGGATCGGCCAGCAGTGCAGACGGGTCGGTCTGATCGACATAGTCGACCTGCAGGCGGGGATGGCGCACGGTGTGCGTGGTCTGGGCCTGGGAAGCGGTCATCGCGTATCTCGTTGTTGCGTGTCGCGTTGCAAGGTGTCGCCGTCGAAGCCGAGCGTGGCCTGACGTCGGCGTTGGCGCCAGGACTGCCAGGCGCGCGGCATCATCGACAAGGTGGTCAGTGCATAGATGGCGCGGAACGCGCGCAGGCGCAGGCGTACCTTGGGGCTGTCGAATACATCGCCGGCCAGCATCGCCACCACCGCTTCCTCGATCTGCCAGGTGTTCTGCGGTTGCGCGAACAGGGCGCGCATGGTCGGCGAGGTGAAGCGGTAGATGAACCACTTGAACTCGTCCACGCCACGCTTGAGTTCGCGCTGCAAGGCGCGCTGCAGTTTCGCCTCGTGCTGCGGCATGCGCAGGGCCTGGTCCACCATCGCCGCACCGCGCTCGGCGCTGTGCATGGCCAGGAATACGCCTGATGAAAACATCGGGTCGACGAAGGTGTAGGCATCGCCCAGCATCAACCAGCGCGGGCCGGACATGCGCGTGCATTCGTAGGCGTAATTGCCGGTGGCATGCACCGGGGCCACGCGTTCGGCGCCGAGCATGCGCGCGTTGAGCTCGGCGTTGAGCGCAAGCGTGCGCATGAAGAAGCCCTCGCTGTCGCCTTTGCGGGTCTTCATGTATTCCGGGTAGCAGACCGCGCCCACGCTCATGATGTCGTCCGGCAACGGGATCAGCCACATCCAGCCATGCGCGTGGCGGTAGATGCTGATGTTGCCGGCATCTTCGCCCGGTCGGCGCGTCACGCCGCGGAAGTGGCTGAACAATGCGGCCGATTGATGCCTGGCATTGGCGCGCTTGAGCTTGAAACGGTTGCCCAGAAAGGTGTCGCGGCCGCTGGCATCGAGCAGGTAGCGCGGGCGGAACTGCTGCATCCCTGCCGCGCCTTGCGCCTGCAGTACCGGCTGCTGCCCGTCGAACTCCACCGCTTCGACCTTGACCTGATCGCGCGCATCCACGCCCACCGCCCGCGCGCGCTCGAACAGCACCTGGTCGAACTGCGCACGCGGCACCTGGAAGGCGAAATCGGCCTTGGCATCCAGCGCATGCGAGAAGCGGAAGGTGTTGTAGCCGCCGCTGTCGTTGGGAAAGTCCGCACCGCGCTTGAGCACGCCGATGCTGCGCACCTCTTCCAACACGCCCAGGCGTTCGAGAATCGGCATGTTCATCGGCAGCAGCGACTCGCCGATATGGAAGCGCGGATGCTGCGCCTTCTCCAGCAACGTCACCTGCCAGCCCTGCTGGGCCAGGACGATGGCGGCCGCGCAGCCTGCCGGCCCGCCGCCGATGATCAGGACATCCGGGCACTCAGGTCCGGGAGCCGGCCCGGCTGCCGGCTTGGCGGTCGGGGTAGGGCCAACAGCGGTGGAAGTCATCCTGGAACGAACCTGCAGCGGGCGAGCGTCATGCAGTCATGATAGCCTGACCGGCGGCCCGGACAGGTATGCCGGCCGCCGAATCGCTGTTGCACAACCATCGACACCCTCGACAATGCGGCCGCAAGGCCGGCGTGGCGAGTGCTCGGAATCGGCCGGCACGGCGACGTACACTGTCTGTGTTCCGCAGCATCGCCGATGCCGACCTGACGGTTGTCCGCGCCGCTGTGGTGGTTGTTCTGCAATTTCGCTGTGAATCTGTCGCCCGACCCTCACCTGGAAGCTCTCTGGATGTCCTCGCAAACCGCTGCCGAACGTGAACTGGCCGAACTCCTGGTCGAAAGCCTGAACCTGGAAGACGTCCAGCCCGCCGACATCGACCCGGAGGCGCCGTTGTTCAACACCGGGCTGGGACTGGATTCGATCGACGCGCTGGAACTGGCGCTGGCGATCAGCAAGCGCTATGGCTTCCAGCTGCGCTCGGACAATGACGAGAACCGTCGCATCTTCGCGTCGCTGCGCGCATTGTCGGCGCATGTCGAAGCCAACAAGACCGTCTGAGGTTGCGACCGCCGCGCCTGGCGATGCGCCCCCGTGGGTGCTGGGGCTGGGCGTGCTGCTGGCGGTGGCGTATTCGCCGCTGGCGCATTGGGCCAACGCCAGCCATCGCCCGGAGCTGGCCGTCATCGCCGGTGGCTTGCTGGTGCTGATGGTGCTGATCGAGCCGATGGTCGCGCGCCGGGCCTGGGCCTGGGCGCTGGCCGTGCTGACCTTGCTGGGCCTGAGCGCGTTGTGGCACTCGCCGTACGCGATGCTGGTGCTGGCCGCGCCGCCGGTGGTGTTCACCGGCTGGATCGCCTGGTTCTTCGGCCGCAGCCTGCGCCGCGGGCGCACGCCGTTGATCACGCGCATTGTCGAAGGGCTGTATCGCCAGGCCGGCATGCCGATCACTCCGGAGCAGTACCGCTACACGCGCCGCCTCACCCTGGCCTGGGCGCTGCTGCTGTGCGCGCTGACCCTGGTCAACCTGGTGCTGGGCCTGTGCGCCGAACCCAGTGGCGTGCTGGCGCAACTGGGCTATGCCTCGCCGCTGCCGATCAGCGACGCGCGCGCGTCGTTGTTCGCCAATCTGCTGGCGTACGGTGTGGTTGGCGGGTTCTTTGTAGGCGAATATCTATTGCGCGGCCGCTGGTTTCCACAGCGCCCCTATCGTAATCTGCCAGACTTCTTGCGCCAGATGGCGCGGCTCGGGCCGGAATTCTGGCGCGATCTGCTGCGCTGAGTGCGTGGCCAGGGGCAGCGACGTACGTGCACATTTTCGGGGACAAGACAAAAATGCCGCTGGCAAGGATGCCGTCGCGCCTGGCGTGGGCCGTGTTCAATCTGCTGCAACTGGCTTTCACGCTGACGTTTACCGCTGGCGGAATTGTCTATGCGCTGGCGTTGCTGGCGATCACGCGCGACACCGACCGCCTGCTGCGCATGGGCGCGTGGATGTGGTCGCCGGTGCTGTTTCGCGGCGCCGGCGCCACGGTGATCGTGGAAGGCCGCGAGCGCGTGGACTGGTCCAGGAACTATCTGTTCGTCAGCAACCACCAGTCGATCATCGATATCTGCGCGTTGTTCTACGCCTTGCCGGTGCCGCTGCGGTTCCTGCTCAAGGACGAAATGCTCAAGGTGCCGTTCGTGAACTGGTATGCGCGGGCCACCGGCATGTTGTTCCTGGACCGCGACAGCCGCCGTGCCGGGGCGATGGTGCGCCGGCAGGCTGCCGCGCTGCTGCGCGAGGGCAAGCAGTTGTGTCTGTTTCCCGAAGGCACCCGTAGCCGCAGCGGCGCATTATTGCCATTCAAGGCCGGGCTGTTGCAGGCCGCTATCGATGCTGGTGTGCAGGTGGTGCCGGTGGCGGTGGATGGCTGCGGCAAGGTGCTGCCGGTGGAGGGTATGTTCAGGGTGCGCCCGGGCATCATCCGGGTGCGGATCGGCGATCCGATCCCGGTGACCGGGCCGGATGCGCCGGACCGCCAGCAATTGACCGAGCAGGCACATAACGCCGTGGCTGCGATGCTCCAACCCAGGATTTGAGTTACCCGCTTATGGATTTCGTCGTGCCGCATGATCATCCCTGCCTGCCCGGGCACTTTCCGGGGCGTCCCGTGGTGCCCGGGGTGGTCGTGCTCGACCATGTGCTGCAGGCAGTGGAGGCCGCGCACGGCCCACGCGCCGCGGCACGCCTGCCGCAGGTGAAGTTCGTGCAGCCGTTGCTGCCCGGGCAGACGGCATCGGTCATGCTGGACGGCGCCGGCCCGCGCTGGCGCTTTCGCGTGCAGCGTGCCGACGAGCTGCTGGTCAGCGGCGAACTGGTGGCGGAGGCGGCGCAATGAGCAGTCAGTGGAAGCAGCGCCCGGAAGGCGGCGGACGTTTCGCGCTGTGGCTGATCCGCGGCATCGCCCAGCATGCCGGGCGTGCGGTGGGACGCGCGCTGCTGTACCCGATCACGCTGTACTTCCTGCTGGTGCGTGCGCCCGAGCGCAGCGCCTCGCGTGCCTATCTGACGCGCGTGCTGGAGCGCCCGGCCACGCTGCGCGATGTGGCGCGGCATATCCACACCTTCGCCTCGACGATTCTGGACCGCGTGTACATGCTGTGCGGGCAGATGCAGCGCTTCCGGGTCGACATCACCGGGCTGGACCAGCTGCATGCGCAGATGGATCGCGGCCGCGGCGTGCTGATCTTCGGCTCGCACCTGGGCAGCTTCGATGCGCTGCGCGTGCTGGCCACCGAGCGGCCGGACGTGCAGGTCAAGGTTGTGCTGGACAAGGCGCACAACCGCGCCATGACCGAGCTGCTGGGCGCGCTGAATCCGCAGCTGGCGGCCAACATCATCGATGCCGGCATGGACGCGACCTCGATCGTCATGGCGATCAAGGACGCCACCGACGCCGGTGCGCTGGTGGCGCTGCTGATCGATCGCCCGCGCGAGGGCGACCCGGCGTTGCCGGCGACGTTCCTTGGCCGCAACGCGATGTTCCCGACCTCGCCGTGGCTGATCGCCGCAGCGCTGAAGGTGCCGGTGGTGCTGGCGTTTGGTCTATATCGCGGCGGCAATCATTACGAGCTGGCATTCGAGACCTTCAGCGAGGGCCTGGACGTGCCGCGTCGCCAGCGCGCACCGGTGCTGGCGGTGCTCATGCGCGATTACGCGGCCAGGCTGGAACATTACACACGCTACGCGCCGTACAACTGGTTCAACTTCTACGATTTCTGGAACACCCACCATGCCGATGTGCCGCACCCTGCCGTGGATGCTGATACTGCTGTTCAGCGCCGCACCGCTATGCGCCGCACCGCCTGAGACGCTGGACGTCGGCCAGGTGCTGCAGCGCCTGGCACGCCCTGCACCGGTCAGTACCGAGTTCGTCGAACTGCGTGGCTCGGCGCTGCTGAAGACGCCGCTGCGCGTGCAGGGCCATTACCGTCGCCCGGACGCGCAGACCCTGGTGCGCGAGGTCAGCGCGCCGTATCGCGAGACCACCACGTTGCAGGGCGACGAGGGCGTGCTGGAACGCGAAGGCAAATCGCCGCGGCGTTTTTCGCTGAGCCGGGTGCCCGAACTGGCCGGCCTGAAGTCCGGCTTCGGCGCATTGCTGGCCGGCGACCGCGCGCTGCTGGAGCAGCACTACCGCATCAGCGGGCAGGGCCAGCCGCAGGCCTGGCAACTGACGCTGCAGCCCAAGGACGCTGCCGTGGCCAAGCAGGTGCGCGAGTTGCGGCTGTACGGGCGCAATGACGAGTTGCGCTGCATCGAGAGCCAGCCGGCCAAGGGCGACGTGCAACGCACGCTGCTGGCCGGTGCGGCGCGCGAGGCCGCAAGCGTGACCGATGCGGCGGCGCTGACCACGCTATGCCACGGGTCGGGCGCGTGACGCAGCGCGCCCACGGCGCAAGCAAGCCGCCCGCACACTCCCATGCCGCGCGCGCGGCCGGTGGACGTTCCGCTGGCATAGCGAGGCTTGCGCATGGCGTTTAAGTTGAACGCAAACCGCCGCATCGGCCTGGCGCTGCTGTGGCTGGCGTTGCTGGCGGTGGCCGGGTTCTGGTTGAGCGAGACGCTCAAGGTCACCGGCGATCTGCGCAAATTCATGCCCGCCCGCAGCAACGGGAAGGCGCCCGCACAGCCCGATGCCGCGCGCGCGGCCGGTGGACGTTCGGCTGGCACAGCGAGGCTTGCGCATGGCGTTTAAGTTGAACGCAAACCGCCGCATCGGCTTGGCGCTGCTATGGCTGGCGTTGCTGGCGGTGGCCGGGTTCTGGTTGAGCGAGACGCTCAAGGTCACCGGCGATCTGCGCAAATTCATGCCCGCCCCACGCACGCCGGCGCAGAAACTGCTGATCGAAGAACTGGGCGAAGGCCCCGGCTCGCGCCTGTTGCTGATGGCGCTGTCCAACAGCGACCCGGCCACGCTGGCCACGCAGTCGCAGGCCCTGCAGCAGGCCCTGGCTGCGCAGCCGCAGCTGTTCGAGCTGGTCGGCAATGGCGGTACTGCGGGGCTGGATGCGATCCCCGAGCGCCTGCTGCCGTATCGCTATCTGCTCAGCGACAGCTTCGACACTACGCCGCTGGATGCGCACACCCTGCAAGCGGCATTGCAGTCGCGCGTGCAGGATCTGGGGTCGCCGGCGGCGGCGCTGGTGGAGCCGTTGCTGCCGCGCGACCCCACGCTGGAAGTGCTGCATCTGGCCGAAACCCTGCAGCCGGCCGCGGCGCCGCAGACGCGCAACGAGGTGTGGTTCGACCGTGCCGGCACCTCGGCCTTGCTGGTCGTGCAGACGCGCGCAGCTGGCTTCGATCCCACCGGCCAGCAACTGGCCTACGACGCAGTGCAGGCGGCCTTCGCCAAGGTCAGCAAGGGCAGCACGACCCGGCTTACCTTGACCGGCCCCGGTGCATTCGCCGTGGAAATCACCGCGCGCACGCAGGGCGAGGCGCAATGGATCGGGACGCTGGATACGGTGGGACTGGTGTTGTTGCTGCTGGTCGCCTATCGCAGCTGGAAGATTCCGGTGCTCGGCGTGCTGCCGTTGGCCAGTGCCGGCCTAGCCGGTCTGGCTGCGGTGGCGCTGCTGTTCGATGGCGTGCACGGCATCACCGTGGCCTTCGGCTTCACCCTGATCGGCGTGGTGCAGGATTACCCGATCCACCTGTTCAGTCATCAACGTCCGGGTCTGGATCCGCGCGACAACGCGCGTCATCTATGGCCGACGCTGGCCACCGGCGTGGTGTCCACCTGCATTGCCTATGTGACCTTCCTGTTTTCCGGTGTGGACGGCTTGCGGCAGCTGGCGGTGTTCACCATCGCCGGGCTGGCGACCGCCGCGATCACCACGCGGTGGCTGTTGCCGTCGTTGATCGACCCGGCGCCGCGCGACTACGCCGATTCGCGCATGCTCGCCGCGCTGTGGCGCGGTATCGCGCGCCTGCCACGGCCGCGCATCAGCCTGGCAGTGATTGCGCTGATCGGCATCGCGGTGATCGCGTTCGCGCCGGGGCAGTTCTGGCAGAACGATCTGTCGAAATTGACCCCCGTGCCGCCCAAGGCCCTGGCGCAGGACACGCATCTGCGCCAGGAACTGGGTGCCCCCGACGTGCGTTACGTGCTCGCGCTGACTGCCGCCAACGACGAGGCTGCGCTGCAGGCCAGCGAGCAGTTGCGCCCGCGCCTGGATGCCCTGGTGCGCGCCGGCGCATTGACCGGTTACGACATGGCTGCACGCTATCTGCCCAGCATCAAGACCCAGCATGCGCGTCAGGCCGCGTTGCCGGATGCTGCGCAAGCGCGCGCATTGACCGACAGTGCGGTGGCCGCCACACCGTTTCGTAGCGACGCGTTCGCGCCGTTCCTGCAGGACCTGGACGCTGCCAAGCGCGCCGCGCCGCTGTTGCCGAAGGACCTGGCCGGCTCGCCGCTGGCAACGTCGGTCGGCGGGCTGCTGCTGGGTCGCGGCGATCGCAGCACTGCGTTGGTGTCGTTGACCGGCCTGCGCGATCCGTCGGTACTGGCTGCCGCCGTGCAAGGCAGCGGCGCGCAGTTGCTGGATCTGAAGGACGCGTCCGAGTCCCTTGTGGCCGCGTATCGCGGACGTGTGCTCGGCGCGCTGGTGCTGGCCGCGCTGCTGCTGGCGGTGACGGTGGCGATCGCGTTGCGCAGCCCGCGCCGGATCGTGCGCGTATTGCTGCCGATGGCGCTGACCACGGTGCTGATCCTGGCGATCCTGCGCGGCATGGGGGTGGAGCTCAACCTGTTCCATCTGATCGCGCTGATCCTGGCGGCAGGCCTGGGCCTGGATTACGCGTTGTTCTTCGACCATGCCGGCGACGATCACGCCGACCAACTGCGCACGCTGCATGCGCTGATCGTGTGCAGCCTGATGACGCTGCTGGTGTTCGCGCTACTGGCTGCCTCCAGCATCCCGGTGTTGCGTGCGATCGGCAGCACGGTGGCGCTGGGGGTATTGTTCAATTTCATCCTCGCCTTGCTGGTATCGCGCGAGCCGGCGCTGGAGCGCGCAAGACACGGAGATGCACATGCAGGGACGTGAGGCAATTGCCGCGCTGATTCCGCACCAGGGCAGCATGTGCCTGTGGGAAGCAGTGCTGGAATGGGATGCGCAGCGCATCGTGTTGCGCAGTGATGCCCATCGCAGCGACACGCATCCGCTGCGTTGCAATGGCCGCCTGCGCGCGCTGCATCTATGCGAATACGGCGCGCAAGCCATGGCCGTGCATGGCGGCTTGCTCGGCCGGGAATCGGGCAAGCCGGTGCGCCCAGGCATGCTGGTGGCGCTGCGTGCGGTGGACCTGCACGTCGCGTATCTGGACGACCTGCCCGATGCGATCGTCTGCGAAGCGCAGGTGTTGCTGCAGGGCGAGGATAGCCAGCAATACAGTTTTCGCCTGAGCCACGGCGCGCAATTGCTTGCCGAAGGGCGCGCCACGGTCATGCTGGGCGCCGCGCAGGCCACCCCGGCCCTGTAGGAGCGCGCTTGCGCGCGATGGCTTTAGCGCTGATGCCGCATCGCGCGCAAGCGCGCTCCTACATGAAGTGGGCGATCAATGCTGGATCTATTCCTGCGCCTGCTGCGAGTCGTTAGGATGAGGCTCTTTCCGCCGTCGTGTCTGCGGCTTTCATCGAGGCTTCCATGAGCACTTCCATTCCACAGCGCCGCGCACTTGTCACCGGCGGCAGCGGCGATCTTGGTGGTGCGATCTGCCGTCAGCTGGCGGCGCAGGGGCGCCATGTGATCGTGCATGCCAATCGCAATATCGCCCGCGCCGATGACGTGGTTGCAGCGATCGTGGCCGACGGCGGCAGCGCCGAGGCGGTGGCGTTCGATGTCGCCGATGCGCAGGCCAGTGCGGCGGCGCTGGCAAGCCTGCTGGAGGTCGGCCCGATCCAGATCGTGGTCAACAACGCCGGCATCCACGACGATGCACCGATGGCGGGCATGAACGCCGAACAGTGGCATCGGGTCATCGACGTGTCGCTGCACGGGTTCTTCAATGTCACCCAGCCGCTGCTGTTGCCGATGGCGCGTACGCGCTGGGGCCGCATCGTCAGCGTGTCGTCGGTGGCAGCAGTGCTGGGCAACCGCGGGCAGACCAACTACGCCGCGGCCAAGGCCGCCTTGCACGGCGCCAGCAAATCGCTGTCGCGCGAGATGGCCAGCCGCGGCATTGCGGTCAACGTGGTCGCGCCGGGCGTGATCGAAAGCGAGATGGTCGGCGAAAGCTTCGCGCCGGAAGTGATCAAGCAACTGGTGCCGGCGGGCCGGGTCGGCAAGCCCGACGAAGTGGCCGCATTGGTGGCGTTTCTGTGTTCGGAAGCTGCCGGTTACATCAACGGCCAGGTCATCGGCATCAATGGTGGGATGGGCTAGACCGCATCGAAGTTGATGTAGCGGCATTCGCCATGCATCACGGATGCCTTGGTAATAAGCACCTCGTCTCCAGCACGACTAAGCGTGTGGATATATTCCAGATGCCCTGAAGAAGTCTTGAGGAATGTATAGACCTCGGCAGTCTTGCCAGGGTAAACAACCAGCACGGACACCGAGCTAGTGCCGCGACTCAGCAGCATGACCGTTGCTCCTTCTTCGCGAGCTGACACTATCTCCTTGCGTACATCTACATACGTCAGGTCGTAGTCATCCCCGTGCTTTGACAGTTTCGTCAGGCCGCCCGTGATCTTTTCATCGTTCCAGCCACTGTCTTTTGCCGTGATGATGCCTGTCTCGGCGTAATAGCCTTTTCCTGACGGATTTGAGCACGCGGCAATTTCCTCCGCGTGCGTCGGCGAACTAAGCGCAAGCAAGGTTACGAAGTAGCCAAGTTTCATCCACGCCTCTCTGCACGCAATAAAACTTACGCCGCATCGGCGTACCAGGCGGCGGTGAGGATCGGCTCGCCGATGGCGTTGGCGGTCAAGGCGTCCAGCCCATGGTCCGGCAGTGCGGCATGACGCTGGCGTGCCTGCTGCAGGATCTCGCGTGCCAGCACCGCCATCTGCGCCACGTTGCTGTGGATGCGTGCGGCAAAGGCGTCGTCGTCGAGGGTGTCGTTCAAGGCGCCATTGAGTTCGTTGAACCAGCCGATCAGGTACTGATCGAGCAGGCGCCCATCGTCGGTGGCCAGGCCCTGTGCAGTGTTGTGCTGGCCCCAGTCGTGCAGCACACGCTGCATCGCCAGATTCATGTCGCGCGCATAGAAGAAATCGGACTTCATGCGCGAGAGCAGGCTGAGGTCGGCGATGCGTCCGGAGCAGAACAGCGGCGCCAGTAGCGACCAGTAGTAGGTGTAATCCCAGATCACCTTGACCGGCATCACCTGCGCGTCGCCGAACAGCGCGTACTGGTCCTGGTACAGGGTCAGGGTATTTTCGTAGAACGAGAAATACAGCTGCTGATACAGCTCCACATACGGGCTGAGCGATCTGCCGGCGCGGTCGCGGCCGATCAGTTCGCAGATGTAGGTATTGGAAATCGCAATGAAGTCGCTGCCGGGCGAATAGAACGGGTCCAGGAACAGGCCCGCTTCGCCGGTCAGCGCCCAGCGCTGTGGCGAGAACACCTGCTTGCAGCCATAGGAGAAGTTACGCAGGAACAGGAAGTCCTGCAGCCGGTAGTCGGCCTTGTCGAGCGTGGCGGCGACCTGCGGCTGATGCGTGCGCAGCCAGGTCATCGCCTTGTCGTGGGTGTTCATCGTGTCCAGCGGGTGCATCGACGCATCGCAGACGATGCCCAGCGAATGCGCGCCGGACGACAGCGGAATCAGCCAGAACCAGTAGCCCGGCCCGCACATGTGGTTGGTCGAGCGCCAGCGGTCCGGCGGCGTGCAACGCTGCAGCCAGCTGCTGTCCTGCGACCAGCCATTGGGGTCGATCAGGCCTTCCACGCGCCACCACACCGCATTGGCGTCGTGCGCATTGTCCTGCGCCAGGCCGAGCTTGCGCTTGAGCAGGCCGGCGCGGCCGCTGGCATCCACCACCCAGCGGGCGCTCAGCGTGCCGGCCTCGCCGGCGCGCTCGTAGCGCAAAGCGTGGTCGGCCTCATCATCGGACAGGTCCACGCCCTTGACGCTGCAGCTGTCGACAAACGTGATGCCCTGCGCGCGGGCGCGCTCGCCGAGGAAATTCTCGAAGCGGCCGCGGTCGATCTGCCACGACGGCGTCGGCAGGATCTGGCTGACGCCCAGCTCGGTGCAGCGGTCGATGTCCTCGCGCTTGTCGGAGAAGAAGAAGCGGAACCCGAACTTGCGGATCTGCTCGGTCTCCAGATGCTCGCGCAGGCCCAAGACCTCGGCGAAGTAGTGCGCGCCGATCTCCACCGTGGACTCGCCCACCTTGAACGCCGCCTCGCGCACCGGGTGCGCACGGCGCTCCAGCACGGTGATCGCCAGCGCGGGATCGCGTTGGCGCAGCTGCAGGGCCAGACTCAGGCCGGCCAGGCCACCACCGGTGATAACGACATCGGCACGCTGTGCATTCATGGAGTCGGCTTGCTCTTGGTAACCGCGGGCACAGTAGCAAATTCGCCGTCAGCGTCGTCGATCAGCACCGGGTTGGCGCGCACGCGGCGGTACTCGCGCCAGATATGCCCGTAGCTCCAGGCCTGGACCACCACATGCGAGGTGATTTCCCACAGATCGCGTACCAGGCGGAAATGGCTCTTGCGGAACGTGCCCGGCGAGGTGCCGGCGTAGCGGGTCTCGATCGGCACCGCGACCACGCGCGCGCCGGCCTGGCGTGCGGCGGAAATCAGCAGCTGCGCTTCGAACACGAAGCCTTCGCCGGGCACGTCGGGCAGGGTGAACACCGAGGCCGGATACAGGCGCTGGCCGCTCTGGCTGTCGACCAGCTGGAAGCCGCAGGCCCAGGCGATGCCCCAGTCGCCGAAATCGTTGCCGATGCGGCGGATGGTGGGCTGGGTGGCGCGCTTGCGCATGCGGGCGCCGACGATGACGCAGCCGGGGTGGCGGTTGGCCGCCGCCAACAGGCGCGGGAAATCGGCGGCCTTGTGCTGGCCGTCGCCGTCCATGGTCATCACCGCGCGCATGCCCATCCGCTGCGCCTGCGCAAACCCGCTGCGCAACGCGGCGCCCTTGCCCCTGCGCTGCGGATGCCGGATCAAGGTGATCGGCAGGCCGGCGATGCAGTCGGCGGTGCCGTCATCGGAGCCGTCGTCGATCACGATCACGTTGGAACAATAGGTCAGCGCATCGTTGACCACTTCGCGGATGCGCAGCGATTCGTTCAGCGCCGGCACCAGGATCGCGGTGTCCTCGCGGGTCAGCGGCTGCCGGCTCACTGCTGGAGCTCCACGCGCAACACCCGGCCCGGGCCGGCGTACAGCGCCACGCGTTCGCCGCCAGTGGCGATCAGGTCGAACAACGGCAGCATCGGCGCCATCGCATTGGCGGCGACATGCCGCGCCAGCGGACCCTCGCCCGGCGTCGGCGTGCCGTCGTCCAGCCGCGCCCGCAACTGCGGCTTGCCGGCCTGGCCGGGCGCACCCAGCACCAGCGCACCGCCGAGCAGCCCCTGGCTGGGGGCGACCCGGCCCAGCGGCCCGACCGAGCGGGCGTCGTAGCCGGCCAGCAGCACTGCGTCCATGCCGGCGGCGCGTTGGACCAGCGCCTCCAGCAGACCCTGCGCAAAGCTGCCCAGGCTGGCGCTGATCGCGGTGGCCGGGGTCATCGCCCCGGCGCCGATGGTCCAGTAGCCGGCCGCGGCGTTGTGCACCGAGTTGTGGAACTTGGTCGGCGAGATCGCCGTGGGGTCGCTGGCCAGGGTGGTGCACATGTAGTCGGAGATGGCCAGGTCGCCGTACGTGGAAGTGAAGATCGACGGCAGGCTGGCCGGCTCGCGGCCGGCGGCGGTGCAGGCGGCCAGCGCGGCCTCCAGCGAAACCGCCACCGTGTCCGGTGCGCGACGGCGCTCGTTGGCGGCCAGCAGCTGCGGCGCCGGGCGTGCCCCGGTGTCCTGCAGCGCGCCGCCGCGCACGAACGCCGCAGCGGCGTCCCAGCTCGGCAGGCCCTGGGTCCAGAAGCCGATCCCCTCAATGGTGGCAGCCAGCATCAGCGGGCCTGCCCGAACAGCAGCGAGCAGTTGTTGCCGCCAAAACCGAAGGAGTTGTTCATTGCGTAATCGATCTTGGAATGGGCATTGTCGAAACGGATCTGCGGGCCGCAGGCGGGGTCGGGCACTTCGCTGTTGAGCGTGCCCGGCAGCACGCCGTCGCGCAGCGCCAGCAGCGCGATCACCGACTCGACGATGCCGGCCGCGCCCAGGGTGTGGCCGGTCCAGGCCTTGGTCGAGCTGGCGTGCAGGGTGGCCGGGAAGATCGCCGCCACCGCGGCGGCTTCGACGCTGTCGTTGGCCGGGGTGGCGGTGCCGTGCAGGTTCAGATAGCCCACCGCGGCCGGCTCCAGGCCGGCGCGTTCGAGCGCGCCGCGCATCGCCAGCTGCGCGCCCAGGCCCTGCGGATGCGGGGCGGACATATGGTGCGCATCGCTGGATTCGCCATAGCCGTACAGCCATAGCGTTGCGTCCGGTGCGGCAGCGGTGCGTTCAAGCATGGCAAAGCCGCCGGCCTCGCCCAGGCTCAGGCCGACCCGGCGCGCATCGAACGGCTGGCACAGCTCAGGTGCCACCACCTGCAGCGAGTTGAAGCCGAACAGCACGCTGCCGCACAAGGTATCCACGCCGCCGACCAGGGCGGCATCCACCACCCCGGCGTCGATCAGGCGCGCGGCCTGCGCAAACACCTTGGCGCTGGACGAACAGGCGGTGGCCACGGTCACGCTCGGGCCGCGCAGGCCGGTGGCGTGCTGCACGAAGTCGCCCAGCGAGTGCGGGGTGTGCACGATCGGGCGATCCAGGTCGTCGGGGAAGCGCGCGCCGTCGGCGTCTTCGACCAGCCGCGTGTAGGCCTCTTCGCTGGCGCCGATGCTGGAGGTGGAAGTGCCGATGATCACCGCCACGCGCTCGGCGCCGTAGCGCTGCGCGGCGGCCTGCACCGCCTCGGCCATGCCGTCCTGCTGCAGGGCCAGCCAGGCCAGGCGATTGTTGCGGCAGTCCCAGCCTTGCAGGGCCTCCGGCAACACGATGTCTTCCACGCCGTCGACGCGGCCGATCCAGCACGCCAGCGGCTGCGGGCCGAAATCGTTGCGACGCATGCCGCTGCGGCGAGCAGTCAGGGCGGCGGCCTGGGCATCGAGCCCGGCGCCGAGCGCGGTGGTGGACGTAAAAGCGGTGACGGCGACCGGGGCCATCTGGGACGAATGCTGCGCTTGGCTCACGGTGGTCTGGCTGGCAAGAAGTGGACTCAGTATATCGATGGCGGGTGCGCCTCCCGTCGATGGCGCAACTGAACGTGCCGGTCATGTCGCTGACGGGGCTGGAGTTTTCGCGCGTTGCCGCGCTTTCGCCATCGGCGCAATTGGGACACAATCCTGCGACACACTTGCCGATCGAGCGCGACCACGCGCGCATGCACGCCTACGTCTATAAAAGCCAACGCAAGCAGGACACCTTCGTCTACCTCGCCACGCGCGACGACTTCTCCGGTCTTCCCGCCGCCGTGCACGCGCAGCTGGCGCCGTTCGCGTTCGTGCTGGAGGTGGCGTTGACGCCGGAGCGCCGTCTGGCGCAAGCCGACGTTGCCACGGTGCGCGAAGCGCTCGCCAAGCACGGCTTCTATCTGCAACTGCCCAAGACGGTGGTGCTGGCGGGCGAGTGCGACTATGACTGAGGCCGCACGGGCCGCACGCTTGCGGGCCGCAGCGCTGGCCGGCTTGGCCGGCGTGGCGTTGTCGTTGCTGGGCGGCATCGGCGGCGGTGTCGCCGCGGTGACGCTGTGGCTGGCGCAGCCGGCGTTCGCGCTGGCGGTGTCGTGGGCGCGCGGTAGCCGCGCACTGCCCAGCCGGCCGCGTGCGGTTGCGCAGGCCTTGCCGCCGCTGCTGACGATCTGGGGTGTGGGCCTGCTGGCGCTGGCCGCCCTGATCAGCTGGCCGCTGACCGCCCTGCGCGACAGCGGCAGCCTGGCCGCCGCATTGGCCTTGAGTGTGGCGGTCAGCGCCGCGCTGCTCGGGTTGTGGCGGACCTGGCCGCTGTGGGGCGAGGTCGAACGCGATGGCGGCGCCCTGGCCCCGCGCTGGCATGCGCTGGCAACGCAGGAGTTGCACGCCTGGCGCGGCCTGCTGGCCGCTGCCCTGGTGCTGGCGATGTGCACGCTGGTGGTGGCGCTGGCCTGGCCGGGCTGGTTGTCGAGCAGCCTGCGCTGGAGTCTGGCGATCGCGGCCAGCGTGCTGCTGCCCGCCGCCCACCTGCTGTTGCAACGCACCGCCGCCCCGGCGCGTAGCGATGCCCCGGCGGCCTTGCAGGCGGCCGATTTCTTTTCCGAAGCGGCGGCCGAGCCGCGTCCGCTGGAGCCGGTGGCCCAGCACCAACTGGTGCCCGAACTGTTCGAGGCCGCGCGCAGCGGACGCGTGGACCGTGCGCTGCAGCTGCTCGACGCCGGCGCCGACCCGCAGGCGATGCCGTTGCCGGATTGGCGCGACCAACGCAGCCTGCCCGCGCTGGCCGCGGTGCTGCCGGATCTGCGCCTGCTGCGCGAGCTGATCGTGCGCCGCGTCGACGTCAACCAGCCGCATCGCGGCATGACCCCGTTGCTGGCCGCCACCCGCGACAGCTGGCATGGCCGCCCGGATGCGGTGATGACGCTGCTGGCCAACGGGGCCGACCCGCGCGCCAGCGACAACGACGGCAACACGCCGCTGCATCACGCGGTGCGCAGTTCCGACCCGGGCGTGGCCGCGCTGCTGCGCGATGCCGCCGCCGAGCTCGATGCGCTCAACAACGAAGGCCACTCGCCGCTGGCGATGGCCTGCCAGGTCGGCAACTGGCGGCTGGCCAAGTTCCTGCTGGAACGCGGCGCGCACTCAGAACCGGAAGGTGGCGCGCCGGTGCTGCTGGCCGCGGCCGGCACCGAGGAAGACGACCCGGCCGGCGTGCAGCTGCTGCTCAAGCACAAGGCGCGCGTGGATGCGCGCGACCGCCAACGCCGCAGCGCCTTGCACGAAGCGGCGTTGGCCGGACACGGCGACATCGTCGAGGCGCTGCTGGCAGCCGGCGCCAATCTGGAAGCGCGCGACCTGTTCGGCCGTACGCCGTGGCTGGATGCGGCGCGGCAGGCGCGCAGCGGCGTGCTCGAACGCCTGGTCGCGCGCAAGGCCGATGTGCTGGCCATCGACGGCGAGGGCCGCAATGCGGTGATGCTGGCCTGCGCCGCCGACAGCGTGTCGCCGGCGCTGATCCGGCGCCTGCTCGAGCTGCAGGTGCCGGCCGACAGCGCCGACGCGCACGGCCGTCGCGCGGTGGATGTGGCCGCCGAAGCCGGGCGCTGGGCGATCGTGCAGTTGCTCGATCCCGCCTATCCCTTGCCGGCGGCGGTCAGCGACGCGCACGGCGAGAGCTCCGGCGTGGCGGTGCTGCCCGATCGCCCGCCACTGGTGCTGCTGCGCGAAGGCCTGCAGTTCGGTCAGCGCGACGGTCTGGTCGCACTGGCCCGCCTGTGCGGCCCGGAAGAACTCGGCGGCCTGCTGCACGACGCGCATCTGGCCTTGAACGCCGACGCGGTGGACTGGCTGCTGCGCCACGGGGCCGATGCCGAAGTGCGCGATGCCTGCGGCGATGTGCCGATGTTTGCGCTGCTGTCGCGGGGCGTGGAGGCGGTGCCGGCGCTGCAGACGCTGCTGCGCCATGGCGTGTCGCCGGCCGGTGCCGGCGGCCTGACGCGGCTGCTCAGCGCCTGCGTGCAGCACGATGCGGCATCGCGCGGGCTGGAACAGTTCGCGCTGGAACTGCTCGAACGCGGCGCCGACCCGTTCGCCGCATCGGCCGCCGGCGATCCGCCGTTGTCGCTGGCGGTGCGGCTGGGCTGGCTGCGCCTGCAGCAGTGGCTGCTGGAACACGGCGTGGACCGCGAAGCGCGCGACAGCCATGGCATGACCGCGTTGCATCTGGCCACCGCGCTGGGCCGCGAGGCGTCGCTGAAATTGCTGGTCAAGCAGGGCGCCTCGCCGGAAGCGCGCGCTGCCGACGGGCAGACCCCGCTGGGGGTGGCGCTGTCGATTGGCCGCCGCGACCTGGCCGACTGGCTGGACTGGCGCATCTGGTCGCTGCCGCAGCGCAGCCTGCGCGAGGCGGATGTGCCGGCCGCCGCGATGGTCGGCGACACCGATGCGGTGCGTCGGCTGATCGATCTGGGCCTGCCGGTCGATGCGATCGATGCCCAGGGCTGCACCGCGTTGCTGCGTGCCGCCGGTGGCGGCCATCTGGGCGTGGTGGCGCATCTGCTCGGTCGCGGCGCCGACCCGCAACGCGCGGCCAATAGCGGCGCCACGCCGTTGTCGGCGGCGGTCAGCATGCGCCAGACCGAGATCGTGGCCGCGTTGCTGCAGGCCGGCGCGCAGATCGAGCACCGCCTGCCCGGCGGCGTCACCGTGCTGATGCTGGCCTGCGCGCTGGGCCTGCCGGATATCGTGGCGCGCCTGCTCACCGCGGCGGCCGATGTGCACGCCAACGACGACCAAGGCCTGGCGCCGCTGCATTGCGCCGCGCTGTACGGCTTCACCGCGCGCGACAAGAGCCGCCTGCTGGCCTTGCTGGATACCTTGCTGCTGGCCGGTGCCGACCCGGACTACCTGGCCGGCGGCCGGGTCAGCCCCTTGCTGCTGGTGCTGGGTGCGCGCGCCGAACCGGGCACCGCCTGCGACGAGCAGGTGGTGCTGGCCGGCGTCGAACGCCTGCTCGACGAAGACGTCTCGCTGGATGTGGCCGATCAACGCGGTTTCGGCCCGCTGCACCTGGCCGCATTGCACGGCCTGCCGTTGCTGGTGCAGCGCCTGCTGCGTGCCGGCGCCGATGCCGACCGCCGCGATGCGCTCAACCGCACCCCGCGCGAGATCGCGATCATGCGCGGCTTCATCGATGTGGCCGGCCAGTTCGAACCCGCCTTGCCGGGTGTGTCCTCGATGGCGCGCTTCCTGCGCGAAGGCCGCTGAGCCAGCGCGGCGGCGCACCGCTGCGGGTGCTGTTCGTGTGCAGCCGCAACCGGCTGCGCAGCCCCACTGCCGAGCGCGTGTTCGCCGACTGGCCGGGCGTGCAGACGCAATCGGCCGGGCTGGCCGCCGATGCGGAGGTGCAGCTCACCCCGGAGCTGTTGCATGAGGCGCAGCTGGTGCTGGTGATGGAGCGTCGCCATCTGCAGTTGCTGCGCAAACGCTTCGCCGCGCATCTGCGCCATTGCCGGGTGATCTGCCTGCAGATTCCCGACGACTACGCGTACATGGATCCGGCACTGATCCGTCGCCTGGAACACACGGTGCCACCGTTGCTGCGTCTGCCGGCGCAGTCGTAACCTGATCCCGACACCGCGCATGCAAAACTTGGCGCTCCCTCGCACGAAGGAAGCGCCTCTACGATGAGCGTGCGTATCGAGGACCACGCCATGCTGGGCAATTGCCACAGCGCGGCCCTGGTCGACCACCGCGGCACCATCGACTGGCTGTGTCTGCCACGTTTCGATTCCGATGCGTTTTTCGCATCCCTGCTGGGCGATGAGCAGCACGGGCAATGGGCGTTGTCGCCGGCCGGCGACTTTCGCAGCGAACGTGCCTATGAAGACGACAGCCTGGTGTTGTGCACGCGCATGCACACCGACACCGGCACGGTGGAACTGGTCGACTTCATGGTCGCCAGCGATGAAGGCGACGGCCACCAGCACCTGGTGCGGATCGTGCGTTGCGTGCAGGGCCAGGTGCCGATGCACATGCGCCTGACCTTCCGCTTCAACTATGGCCGCACCGTGCCATGGGTGACGCGCATCGACGGCGGCATCCGCGCCATTGCCGGCCCCGACCAGCTGGCGCTGCGCTCGCCGCAGGCGCTGCACGGCGAGGACATGGGCACCGAAACCGACTTCACGCTGCGGCAGGGCGAGAGCACCTGGTTTCTGCTCAGCCACGGCCTGTCGCATCAGCCCACGCCGACGGCGATCGATCCGGAACAGGCGCTGCAACGCACGACCGCGTTCTGGCATGGCTGGGCGCGGCGCTGCACCGATGTCGGCCCCTGGACCGAGCAGGTGCGTCGCTCGCTGGTGGTGCTGAAGGGGCTCAGCTATCTGCCCACCGGCGGCATCGTCGCCGCGCCGACCGCCTCGCTGCCCGAGCATCTGGGCGGCAGCCGCAACTGGGATTACCGCTACTGCTGGCTGCGCGACTCGGTGTTCACCCTGATCGCCTTGCTGCAGGCCGGCTATCGCGACGAAGCAGAGGCCTTCCTCGACTGGGTGCAACGCGCCATCGCTGGTTCGCCGGATCAGTTGCAGGCGCTCTACGGCATCGCCGGCGAACGCCGCCTGCAGGAGTGGGAAGCGCATTGGCTGCCCGGCTATGAAAATTCCGGGCCGGTGCGGATCGGCAACGGTGCGGTGGACCAGTTCCAGCTCGACGTCTACGGCGAGTTGATCGGCGCGTTCCATTACGCACGCGAAAAGGGCGTGGCACCGCCGTCCGATGACGATGGCTCGTCGGCATCGTTGCTGGAAAAGGTGCTGGAGACGCTGGAAACGCTGTGGCGCCTGCCCGACGAAGGCATCTGGGAAATCCGCGACGAGCGCCGTCATTTCGTGCATTCCAAGGTGATGGCCTGGCTGGCATTCGACTGCGGCGCGCGCGATGGCATCACCAATGCCGATGCGGCCAAGCGCGCGCACTGGGGCCGCATCGCCGACGACATCCGCGCCGAAGTGCTGGAAAAAGGCGTGCACCCGGACGGGCACTTCGTGCAGAGCTACGGCTCCGATCGTCTGGATGCGGCGTTGTTGCTGATCCCGATCGTGGGGTTCCTGCCGGCCGATGATCCGCGTATCGCCGCGACCGCCGATGCGATCGCACGCGATCTGACCATCGACGGATTGGTCGAACGCTATCGCGCCGACGACAGCGCCGACGGCTTGCCGGCCGGCGAGGGCACCTTTCTTGCCTGCAGCTTCTGGCTGGTGGAAAACTACGCCCTGCTCGGGCGCACCGAGCAGGCACGTGTCCTGCTTGAACGTCTGCTCGGGCTGTGCAACGACGTGGGCCTGCTCGCCGAAGAGTACGACCCGCGCAGCAAACGCATGCTTGGCAACTTCCCGCAAGGGTATTCCCACGTGGCTCTGGTCAATGCGGCATTGCGCCTGCACGGACGCATGGGCAAAGAGGAAACACATCCATGAACGAACAAGCCACCACCCCGCCGTGCATCATCGTGGTGTTCGGTGCACGCGGCGATCTGACCAAGCGCCTGGTGATGCCGGCGCTGTACAACCTGCGCCGCTCCGGCGCACTGGGCGAGCAGTTCGCCATCGTCGGCATGGACCACGGCGATATCAGCGAGCGTTCGTGGCGCACGATGATGGGCCAGTCGATGACCGAGCTGCTCAGCAGCCGCGACGCCGAATTCCAGACCGACGAATTCGACACCGATACCTGGGAGTGGCTGCGCGAGCGCATGCATTACCTGCGCGGCGATTTCACCGACCTGGGTGCCTATCAAACCCTGGGTGGCGCGCTGGAGAAGCTGCACAAGCGCTACGGCACCCAGGGCAACGTGTTGTTTTACCTGGCCACCGCCGCGCGCTTCTTCGAGCCGGTATTGCTCAACCTGGGCGAAGCCGGGCTGGTCAAGCAACGCGAGGGCGAGGGCTGGCGTCGGGTGATCGTGGAAAAACCCTTCGGCCACGACCTGCCCAGCGCCGTCGCGCTCAACGCCACCGTCGCCAAGGTGCTGCACGAGGACCAGGTGTTCCGCATCGACCACTTCCTCGGCAAGGAAACCGTGCAGAACATCCTGGCATTCCGTTTCGCCAATGGCCTGTTCGAGCCGGTGTGGAACCGCGACCGCATCGATCATGTGCAGATCACCGCCGCCGAAACCATCGGGGTGGAAGGGCGCGGGCGCTTCTACGATCCCACCGGTTGCCTGCGCGACATGGTACCCAACCACCTCTTCCAGCTGCTGGCGATGATTGCGATGGAGCCGCCGGCCGCGTTCACCACCGAAGCAATGCATCGCCGCCGCGCCGAAGTGATCGAGGCGGTGCGCCCGATCAAGCCCGAAGACGTGGTGCGTGGCCAGTACGCCTCCGGTGCGGTCAACCGCAGCGCTGTGCCCGGCTATCGTGAAGAAGACACCGTGCCGGACGATTCGGAAACCGAAACCTACGTGGCGATGAAGCTGCAGGTCGACACCTGGCGCTGGGCCGGCGTGCCGTTCTACCTGCGCACCGGCAAGCGTCTGCGCGAGCGCACCACCGAGATCGCGATCCGCTTCAAGCCCGCGCCGCTGGCGCCGTTCCGCAGCACCGAAGTGGGCGGCTATGGCCCCGACTGGCTGGTGCTGCATATCCAGCCCGACGAAGGCATCTCGCTGCAGTTCGACGTCAAGCGCCCCGGCGCGCAGGTCAGCCTGGCACCGGTGCGCATGGACTTCCGTTACCGCGACTGGTTCCCCAAGGAATACACGGTGGGCTACGAGCGCCTGCTGCAGGACTGCATGAACGGCGAGGCTGGCCTGTTCCAGGATGCGGCAATGGTGGAAGGCGCCTGGCGCATCGTGCAACCGATCCTGGATGCCTGGAAACAACCGCCCAGCGATTTTCCCAATTACGCCGCCGGCAGCGCCGGACCCTCGGCCGCCGACGCCTTGCTGGCGATGAACGGCGGACACGCCTGGCGCGCGCTGACTCCGGGCCGCAAGCCACCACCGCGCCGCGCACCGGAAGCGCGCAGCAGCGCTGCAACGCCGATCAAGAAAGCCACCGGGAAGACGGTCAAGAAGGCTGCCAAGGCGCCGGCCAGGAAGATCACCAAGGCGGCAGCCGAAAAGGTCACCAAGGCGCCAGCCAAACGCGCATCTGCGGCTGCAGCAAGACCATCGCAGGATGCGGCTACGTCGCCGGGCAGTGCGGCAAAGAAAGCCGCGGGCAAACGCGCAACCGGCAAGGTCGCAAAGACCGCCGGCAAAACCGCGGCTGGCAAGAGCGCAGCGAAGAAGTCGGCCAGCAAGCCCGCGGCGCGAACGCCACGGCGCTGACGGAGGCAGCCGCCGCAGCTCCACGTAGGAGCGTGCCTGCGTGCGACGGGCTTTATCGGTAACGCCCGGGTCGCGCGCAGGCACGCTCCTACCAAGGGCTCAGCGATCCTGTGTGGTAGGCGCGGGCTCGCCGTCCACGTCGGCCTTGACGTCGGCTTCGAACAGATTCATCAGGTCGGCGCGTGCGTCGCGCGAGGTCTGGATCACCTTGGCTTCGTCGTCGTAGACCAGGTGCTGGCGATGCAGCAACTCTTCGTCGTGCTGGCGGAAGCGTTTGACGTGATCCTTGGCAACCGCCTCGCCCAAGCCGAGCGAGGTCAGCACGCGTTCGCTCAGTTCCAGGCTGGAGGCGAACACCTCGCGGAACGGTTCGGCGCCCAGGTCCATCAGTTTCCAGGCGTGCTGGCGATTGCGTGCACGTGCCAGCACGGTGGCCTGCGGGTACAGGCGGCGGATCAGCCGCACCGTCTTGATGTTGGTGTCCGGGTCGTCCACCGCGATCACGAACACCTTGATGCGGTCGGCGCCGGCGGCGCGCAGCAGTTCCGGTCGCGTGGGGTCGCCGTAGTACAGCTGGCTGCCGAAGCGGCGCAGATCTTCCACGGTGTCCGGGTTGTGTTCCAGCGCCACGAACGGCACATGCCGCGCGGTGAGCAGACGCGCGACCACCTGACCGAAGCGGCCCATGCCGGCGACCAGCACCTTGGGCGTCTGCGCATCGATGGTGTCGAACGGGCGGTCGGACTTGGGCGCATGCAGCCGCAGCGGCCCGTTGAGGATGCGCTGCATGCCCAGCAGCAACAGCGGGGTCAGCGCCATCGACACGCCGACGACGGCCACCAGCCGGTCGTGGTTGGCGCGCTCCAGCAAGCCGACCCGATCGGCCTCGTTGAACACCACGAAGGCGAATTCGCCACCCAGCCACAACACGCTGCCCAGCATCAGGCTGCTGCGCAGCGGCAACTTCGCCACGCTGCCGATGCCGACCAGCAGCGAGAACTTCACCACCAGCAGGATCGCCACGCCGCCGGCGATCAGGCCTGGCTCGGCGACCACCCGGTTCAGATCGATGCCCATGCCGACCGAGATGAAGAACAGCCCCAGCAGCAATCCTTCGAACGGCTCGATCTGCGATTCGAGCTCATGGCGGAATTCCGAATCGGCCAGCAGCACGCCGGCGATGAAGGCGCCCAGACTGGCGCTCAACCCGGCTTCCTGCATGATCCAGGCGGTGCCCAGCACCACCAGCAGGGCGCTGGCGGTGAACACTTCAGGCATGCGCGTGCGCGCCACCACGTTGAACAGATGGCGCAGCACGAAGCGCCCGCACAGGATCACCAGCGCCAGTGCCGCGACCGCCTTGGCCACGTCCGGCCATGCCAGCGTGGCGTTCTTGCTGCCACCGAGCAGCGGAATGGCCGCCAGCAACGGAATGGCGATCAGATCCTGGAACAGCAGGATGGCGAACGCCAGGCGCCCGTAGTCGCTATTGAGCGCCTTGCGCTCGGCCAGCAGCTGCAGGCCCACTGCGGTGGACGACAACGCCAGCGCCACGCCGACGATCAACGCGCTCTTCCAGCCCAGGTTGCCGAGCATCAGCAGGCCCCCGAGGATCAGCGTGGTCACCACCACCTGGGTGGCGCCGGCACCGAACACCGAATGACGCATCACCTTCAGGCGGGCCGGCGACAGTTCCAGGCCGATCACGAACAGCAGCATCACCACGCCGATCTCGGCCGCGCCGCTGATGCGCTCGGCATCCTGCACCACGCCCACGCCATCGGGCCCGAGCACCACACCGGCGACCAGATAGGCCAACACCGCGCCCAGGCCGAAGCGCTTGAACACCGGCACCGCCACGATGGCGGCCAGCATCAGCACCAGAGCCAGTTCCAGACCACCGCTATGCATGCACGTTCTCCGTTGAGGTTCGCATTATGCCGCCCGCGGTCGGCTGCTGGCCTGGATCGGCGTGCGCTGCGTGCAACTGTGTGGATTGGCGGTGTGCTCTGGTCCGGTGATGCAAGCCGGCAGCACCACATCGCGGGCAGCAATGCGCCACGTCGTCCGCATGACTGAGCCGCATGTCGCCACGTCGTTCCGCATTGCACGCGTGCACGCAGCCGCCGTTGCAGGCCATGACCCACCTTCCTGGTCGGTCGCGCACGGCCGGTAGTCGGGTGCAATGCAGTCGCTTGTCGACATGACAGGCCCTGCGTTGTGGCGTCCGCCTGGACGCCCGCTGAGCATGGCCTGCGCAGGGCATTGACCAAGCGGGCGCAGGCGCGCAGACTGCGCCGCGCTGCCGCCCGGATCACCGGCCGGTACGCACTTTTCGGAGCCCTTACTCATGTCCAGCGACAGTCACCCTAGACCCGGGTCGATGACCCAGCTGGCGCACGCCTGAGGCTCAGGTTCGCCGGCTGTCATCGACGACGGTCGTCACCAGGCGAACCACCATGTACAACGAAACCCTGCGCCTTGCCCAAGGCGTCGATGCCTTGATCGCACCCATCGCCGACTTCAACACGGCCGATGCGGTGGAATACCTCAATACCCTCGACCGCGACGAGGCCGCACAGGTGCTGGCCGCGCTGCCGCAACCGCGTGCGGTGAAATTGCTCGAACAGCCCGAGCTGCACGCCGCCAGCGCGCTGGTCGCGCTGCTGCCGGCCGAGCAGGCCGCCTCCCTGCTCGGGCAGATGGCCGACGACCGCGCCACCGACATCTTCCATGGCCTGGATGCCGAGCAGCGCCAGCCGCTGCTGTGGCTGCTCAGTGCCGAGGCGCGGCTGTCGATCCAGGCGTTGATGCGCTACCCGCCCAATACCGCTGGCGCGCTGATGACCACCGAGTTCGTAGCGGTGCCGGCCGACTGGACGGTAGGCCGCACGCTGCAGCACATCCGCGAGGTGGAGCGCAGCCGCGAGACGGTCTATGCGATCTATCTGCTCGACCCGCACAGCCGCGTGCTGACCCAGGTGGTCACCATGCGCCGGCTGATCACCGGCGCGCCGGAGGCGCCGATCCTGGAGGTGGCACAGGTCAATCCGCCGGTCACGGTGGACCCGGCGCTGGACCAGGAAGAAGTCGCCCGCCTGATCCGCCGCCACGACCTGCTGGCGATCCCGGTGGTGGATGCGCACGGCCATGTGCTCGGCATCGTCACCGTGGACGATGTGCTGGACGCATTGATCGCCGAATCCACCGAGGACGTGCACAAGTTCGGCGGCATGGAAGCGCTGGACAAGCCCTATATGCAGATCGGCTTCGGCCAGATGATCAAGAAGCGCGCTGGTTGGCTGAGCGTGCTGTTCCTAGGCGAAATGCTCACCGCCAGCGCGATGCAGCACTTCGAGGACGAGCTGTCCAAGGCGGTGGTGCTGACCCTGTTCATTCCGCTGATCATGAGCTCGGGCGGCAACTCCGGCTCGCAGGCCACCTCGCTGCTGATCCGCTCGCTGGCACTGCGCGAGCTGCGCCTAGGCGACTGGTGGAAGGTGGCGCTGCGCGAGCTGCCGACCGGGCTCACCCTGGGCACCATCCTGGGCATCCTGGCGATCGTGCGCATCACCCTCTGGCAGACCGCCGGCCTGTACGACTACGGCCCGCACTGGCAGATGGTGGCGCTGACCATCGGCGCAGCGCTGATCGGCATCGTCACCTTCGGCTCGCTGTCCGGCTCGATGCTGCCGTTCGTGCTGCAACGGCTCGGCTTCGACCCGGCCAGCGCCTCGGCACCGTTCGTGGCCACGCTGGTGGATGTCACCGGGCTGGTGATCTATTTCAGCATTGCCGCCGCGATCCTCAGCGGCACCTTGTTGTAGCGCAGCGGGCAGGGCGCGCGGAAGTTGCGCCCCGCCGTGCCCTGGATGAGGACTGCGATGGTCGAGGTGCCGCAGGTGTTGCGGCACCTCTGACCGGATGGCTGACGCCGCGGACCGGCACCCGGCGTAGCACGGCGTGTGCAGGCTCAGGCCGTAGTGGCTGGTCTACCGCGCATCGCTGCACAGGCCATGCAGCGATGCGCAGCGGCGATCGCGTCAGAAGGTCACATACAGCGTGGCACGCAGGTTGCGTCCCGGTTCGCTGTAGCGGCCGATGCCGTCGTCGGTGGCATAGCCGTACAGATAGAAATCGCCGCGGGTGACATTGCGGATGCGCGCCCACTGGTAATAGCGCTCGTCGAACAGGTTGTAGACGCCGAGATTGACGCGCACGTGCGCGTTAAAGCGGTAGCTGCCGAACAGGTCGACCACGCTGTAGGCGTCGCTGAGGAACGGCTCGGCCGCAGCGCCGAAGATGTCGTTCTCGACATTGACGTCCTTGGCTTTCTTGGCCAGCGCGTGGGTGATGTTGGCGGTGACACGCAGGCGCTCGTCCAGGCCCTGCCAGCTCAGGCCGAGCACGCCGCGATCCGGATTGATGCTGTCCAGCGGGCGGCCATCTTCCAGCTCACCCTGGTTGTGGGTCCATGCCGCGCGCAGCAGCCAGGCGTCGCCGAGCTTGAACTGCGCATCCAGTTCCACGCCCTTGACCTCGACCTGGCCGACGTTGAGCAGCGTGGTGTAGGCGTAGCCGTTGCGCGTGCTGCACACGCCGCGGGTGCAGGTCTGGTAGAGCGTGCCGGCATCGGTGGTGACGGTCTCGCTCTGGATGAAGTCGTCGTAGCGGTCGCGGAACACCGATAGGCCGACGCGCGCCCAGTCGCTCTCCCAGCGCCAGCCCAGTTCCAGGTTGAGGCTGCGCTCGGCGTCGAGCGCGGGATTGGCGGCCACCGTCGGCACGTTGACGGTTGCGCCGGTGTCCAGCCGGGTCAGTGCGGTGATGCTGGTCGGGGCGTACATCTCGGCGGTGGTCGGCGCACGGAAGCCGCGCCCGGCCTGGAACCACAGCGTCTGCGGCGGGGTGAAGGCGTAGCTGATGCCGGCCTGCCAAGTCGGTGCGGCAAAGGTCACCTCGCGCACCGTGCCAGTGACATCGACGAAGGTGGACGACAGCGTCGGCGCGTAGCGGTAGTGGTCGTAGCGCGCACCCAGGGTGAGCTGCAGGCGGTCGTCGAGCAAGCCGATGCGGTCGCGCAGGTACACGCTCCAGGTGTCGGCATCGGTCTTGGGCACCTGCGCCGGGTCGACGGTGGCGGTGTCCAGCGCGCCGGCGTTGTTCCAGCGGTAGTCGATCGCGCTGAAGTCGATGCTGCGGCGCTGCCAGGCCGCCCCGTACAACAGCGCTTGCGACCAGCCGCTGCCGTGCAGCTGCTTGTCGAAGTCGACCGCGAGGCGGTCCAGGGTCTGCTCGGTGTCGCGGTCCTCGGCACGGCGGCACGGCAGCGCCACCGTGCAGCGGGTGGTGGCGGCGGTGGCCGGCGTGCTCGAGCTGCCGCTCTGGGTGAGGATGCGGGTGGTGCCGCGGCTGTCGGTCTGCTGGCGGTCGAGCTGCGCCTCCAGGGTGTCGAACAAGGCGTTGTCGGCCTGCCAGAGGTAGCGCAGGCCGTAGCGGTCACGGTCGTTGCTGTCTTCGCCGATGCGCTCGGCGTAGCTGGGCGCACTGACGCGGCTGAGGTTGTCGACCCGGTTCTGCGAGCGGTTGCGTTCGTACACCACGCCGAAGCGGTGTTGTGCGTTCGGCACCACGTCGAGCTTGGCCAGCACGTTGTCGCTCTGGCTGTCGACCGGGTCGGGTGTGCGCCGCGCGCTGCCGGTGTCGATGTCGGTGCTGGAGTACCAGCCTTCGGATTCGTGGCCCTCGCGGCGGGTGTAGCTCAGCATCGATTCGACGATGCCGCTGCGGTTGGCGACGGTGAGGTTGCCGAGCAATTGGTCGTTATGCCCGGTGTAGCCGGTCTTCAAGCCGACATAGCTGTCGTTGCCCTGGGCCTTGAGGTAGTCGTAGGGGTCCTTGGTGGTGAACACCACCGCGCCACCAAGCGCGCCGCTGCCGGCGCTGATGGAGTCGGCGCCCTTGACGATGTCCACCTGCTTGAGCGAATCGACGTCCACGCCGCCGCGGCCGGCGCGGAAGAACTCGTAGTCGCGCGCGGTCTCCACGCCTTCGGCCATCGACAGGCCATCGATGGTCATCGCCACCCGGTCGCCTTCCAGGCCACGGATGTTGAAGCCGTTCTCGCCGAAGCGGCCCATGTCGGCGATGCTCACGCCGGGGATGTAGCGCATCAGGTCTTCCATGCTCTCGGCCTGTTCCTGCTGCAGCTGCGCGGTGTCGAGGGTGGTGACGTTCTGGTTGCTGGAGGCGCGCTTGTCGCGCGCGGCCTTCACTTCGACCGGGTCGAAGGTGGTGGCGTCGGCGGGTGCCTGTTCGGCATGCAGCGGGAAGGCCAGGCCGGCGGCGATCGCCAGGGCCAGCAGGGTCGGTGTCGAGGTCATCGTGAAGTCCACAGTAAGGAAAGGGGAGGGGGCGCCGGAAGGCGCGGACCTGGCTGCGGGCGGCAAGAGCGGTCGCGTGGCTGGGTGGGCCCGCCGGTAGCGGGCCAGGAGCGCGGGCGGCAAGGCCCGCGTCGGGAGGTCAGTCGGCCCGGGCCGGCGTGGTGGCCGGCGCAGTCGCAGGCGCCGGCGGCGGCAACGCGGCATCGCCGGCATCGACCACGCCGTCGTGGTTGCGGTCAACGCGGGCGAAGGTGCGCAGGCCCGAGGCCTGGTACTCGGCAAAGCTCATGCGCTGGTCCTTGTCGGTGTCGAGCACGGTGAAACGCACATGCACCTGGCGGTCGTCGGCCTGTTCGAGCGCGGTGAGGCGGCGGTTGAGGCGGTCTTCGAATTCCACCCGGTACTCGTCCAGCGACAGCGCCGCGTTGCGGTCGGCATCGGCACTGACGAACTGCGCCGTACGCAGGTCCGCGTATTCCTTGCGGCCCACCTTGCCGTCGCCGTTTTCGTCGTACAGCGCGAGAAAGCCCTCGGCCGAGCCGCTGTCGGTCATACCCGGGCGGCCGCCGTCGCGGTCGAAGGCCTGCGTCCGATCGGCAGGCGCATCCTTGGCCGCTGCCGCCAGCGCCGCCTGACCGCGCGTCCAGTCCTGCGCGCCGGCCGCGTCGAATTCGGCGCGCGACACCTGCCCGTCGCCATCGGCGTCCAGGGCGGCAAAGCGGGTCCGGCCCTGTGCCGCCTGTACGCCGCGTTCCTGCTCCAGCGCACGCTGGCGGCGTTGGCGGAACTCGGCCACGTATTCGTTCTCGTCGACGCTGCCGTCGTGGTTGCGGTCGGTGGCGTCGAAGCGGGCGCGGCGGAAGGCCGCGAAGTCGGCGGCGGTGATGCGGCCGTCGCCGTCGTCGTCATGCTGGGTGATGAAGGCCTGCACGTTGTTGCCGTGCCCGCCGAGCAGCGGGCGCGGGTCAGATTGGGCGAGAGCGCTGGCAGGAAGTAACAGCGCGCACAGATACGCGCCGGCCAGGGAGCCAGTGTTCATGGATTGCCTCTTGAGGGGAGAAACGGTGCCGGGCCGTGGCGCTGGCTGGGCCTGCAGGTGGAGTGCGGTGCCGGGCGGATGGCCGCGCCGGTAGTGTCATGCTGCCAGGGCGATGCAACCGCGGTTAGCGGTTGCGCAACGCTATTGTTCGAGCACCTGGAAGGTGAGCGTGGTGCTGTTGCTGTACTCGCGCACCGGGGCATCGGCCGGGGCCGGGGTGCGGTGACGGGTCAGCGCCAGCCAGGTGCCGGCGTGGTCCAGCTTCAAGGTCGCGCGGCCCGCGGCGTCGGTGGTCACGCTGACCTGCGTCGGCTTGCGGTCGGAGGTCCACACCGCCTCGCTGATGTCCACGGTCTGCCTGGCCAGCGGCACGCCGTCGTACTGCACCGTGAAGGCGAAGCTCTCGCCGACATACAGGTCGTTGGGGTGCGTCACCGGCACCAGTTCCAGCCCGCGGTTGCGCGGTGCCAGCGCGCGGCGATCAGGCTTGCCGACGCTCAGATAGGTTTCCGCCAAAGTGCGCGACTGGAAGCTGGAGATCAGCGTGGCGCCCTTGGGCATGGCCACGTTGGGGTCGCGCACGGTCTGCCGCTTGCCGTCCAGCTCCCAGGTGCGGAACTGCGCCCCCACGCGCAGGCCGCTGCTGACCCGGTAGGTGCCGGGCTGTTTGCCCAGGGTGTGTTCGAGCACGGTGCGGGTGTCGAGCGCCTGCACCCGGGCCGGTTCCACATCGCGGCCGTCGGGCCCGGTGATGCTGAAGTGGCTCTGGTCGAAGGCCGCTTCCGGGACGAAGAAGGTCTCGGCGAAGGCTGCGTCCAGGGTCACCGTCTGGCCGGGCTGGGGCGCGAAGGTATTGGGTGCCAGATAAGGGGTGTGCGCAGAGGCGGAGGCAGCGAGCAGCAGCGCCGACAAGGTCAGCAGTTTCATGGGGGGCCCTGTTCCGAGTAAGTCGCTGGCGGAGGGGCGCGGGGCGGCGCAGGAAGCTGGCTGACCACGGGATATTAACGAAAATGGGAATCGTTCACAACAATAGCAGGCGCTGTGTCGCGCTTCTTCGCTGCGGGATCGATGACGTGCGCTCGGGCCGACGTGTACCGTGTCCGTTTCCCGTCGTCTCTTCTAGCCATGAGTACCTACCACCTGCAGCAGGTCTTTCGTCCCACCACCGTGGCGGTGGTCGGCGGCAGTCCGCGCGATCGCTCGGCCGGGCGGGCGGTGGTGCGCAACCTGCGCGCGGCCGGGTTTCCCGGGCAGATCGGCTGGGTGAGCCCGCGTTACAGCGAGATCGATGGCGTGCGCACGGTGGCGCGGCTGACCGATCTGCCCTGGGTGCCGGACCTGGTGGTGATCACCGCGCCGGCGCGCATCGTGCCGCGCATCGTGTCGATCGCGGCGCGGCGCGGGGTGGCTGCGGCGATCATCCTCACCGCCGGGCTGGGCAGCGGCCCCGGCTCGCCGGCCGCGCGCATGGAGGCAGCCGCGCGCGCCAAGGGCATGCGCATCCTCGGCCCGCACTGCCTGGGTGTGATCGCTCCGCATGCGCGGCTCAATGCCAGCATCGCCGCGCATTGCCCGCAGGCCGGCGACCTGGCGCTGATCTCCGAATCCAGCGCGATTGCCGCCGCGCTGGTGGAATGGGGCGTGGCGCGCTCGGTCGGGTTCTCGGCGGTGGTGTCGCTGGGCGATACGCTGGATGTGGATTTCGGCGATCTGCTCGACTACTTCGCCACCGACTACCGCACCCGCGCGATCCTGCTGTACGTCGAACGCATCGGCGATGCGCGCAAGTTCATGTCGGCCGCACGCGCCGCCGCGCGCGCCAAGCCGGTGGTGGTGGTCAAGTCCGGGCGCCAGTTCCGCATCAATCCCAATGCCGACACCCACGCGCAGGCGCTGGCCGGCTCGGACGCGGTGTATGGCGCGGCATTCGCACGTGCCGGCCTGCTGCGGGTGGGCGCGCTTGACGAATTGTTCGCCGCCGCCGAAACCCTGGGCCGGCTCGGCAGTTTTCCCGGCCGGCGGCTGGCCATCCTCAGCAACGGCGGCGGGGTGGGGCAGCTGGCGGTGGACCAGTTGGTGCTGCGCGGCGGCACCCTGGCCGAGCTGTCGGCCAAGACGCTGGAGCGGCTGGATCAGTCGCTGCCGCAGGGCTGGTCGCGCAGCAATCCGGTCGACATCATCGTCGATGCCGACGGGCCGCGTTATGCCGCGGCGATCGAAGCCTTGCTGGACGACCCGGAGAACGACGCGCTGCTGGTGGTCAACGTGCCCACCGCGTTCACCTCCTCGGCCGATGCGGCCAAGGCGCTGACCCGCGCGCTGGACCAACGCAACCGCTACCAGCGCGAAAAGCCGGTGTTCGCGGTATGGCTGGGCCAGGACGACGCGGCAATCGCCGCGCTCAATGCCGCGCGCGTGCCCACCTATGCGACCGAATCGGACGCGGTGCGCGGCTTCACCCACCTGGTGCGCTACCGCGAGGCGCAGGCGGCGTTGATGGAGACCCCACCCAGCCTGCCGGAAGATTTCGTGGTGGATGCCGGCATCGCCCGGGCGGTGGTTGACGACGCCCTGGCCGCCGGTCGGCGCTGGCTGGACCCGGTCGCCACCAACCGCCTGCTGGCCGCCTACGGCATCCCGATCGTGCCGCTGCAGGTGGCCGCCACCGCCAACGAGGCCGCATTGCTGGCCGACCCGTTACTGGCCGTCGGCCGCACGGTGACCTTGAAGGTGTTGTCCAGCGACATCGCGCACAAGTCCGATGTGGATGGCGTGCGCCTGAACCTGTCCAGCGTGGCGGCGGTGCGCGAAGCGGCGACCGGCATCCTGGCGCGTGCGCGTGCCGCGCATCCCAATGCGCTGATCGAAGGAGTGATCGTGCAGCCCACCGTGCTGCGGCCCAAGGCGCGCGAACTGATCGCCGGGATCGCCGACGACCCGGTGTTCGGCCCGGCGATCGTGTTCGGCCGCGGCGGCACCGCGGTGGAAGTGATCAACGACCGTGAGCTGGCATTGCCGCCGCTGGATCTGCGCCTGGCCCACGAGCTGATCGGGCGCACGCGGGTGTCGCGCATCCTCAAGGCCTACCGCGACGTGCCGGCCGCGGACGAGCGCGCGGTGGCGCTGGTGCTGGTCAAGCTGGCGCAGCTGGCCGCCGACATCCCCGAAATCACCGAGCTGGACATCAACCCGCTGCTGGCCGACCGCGATGGCGTGATCGCGCTGGACGCGCGCGTGGCGGTGGCGCCGGCGCGCAAGCTGCACAAGGGCCGCGGCCATCCACGCTTTGCGATCTTTCCGTACCCGAAGGAATGGGAGCGCCAGATCGGGCTGGGCGATGGCACGCATGCGCTGGTGCGCCCGGTGCGCCCGGAAGACGATGCGCTGTTCCGCGCGTTCTTCGCGCGGGTCACCGACGAGGACCTGCGGCTGCGCTTCTTCCAGTCGGTCAAGCATTTCAGCCACGAATTCATCGCGCGGCTGACCCAGCTCGATTACGCGCGCTCGATCGCGCTGGTGGCCATCGACCCCAAGACCGGCGACATGCTCGGCGCGGTGCGGCTGCATGCCGACGCCGACTACGAGCGCGGCGAATACGGCATCCTGATCCGCTCCGACCTCAAGGGCCACGGCATCGGCTGGCAGCTGATGCGCATCATGATCGAGTACGCGCGCTGGCTGGGCCTGAAGCAGATCGAAGGCCAGGTGCTGCGCGAGAACCGCACCATGCTGGCAATGTGCCAGAGCCTGGGCTTCGGGGTCCGCCCGGATCCGGACGATGCGACCCTGATGGCGGTGACACTCCCTATAATGGGCGAGCCACGCCCGGCCTGACCTAGCGTCACGCCGCGGTCCCCCATCCTCCACCGCATGCCGGATCTGCCGGGCCTCACCCTGGCCGGTTGCTTCGGCTGTCGTCTCGGCCCGCCTGGGAGTGTCAATGTTCCGCGATTTCAGAATGTCGTTTTTGGTCACAGCGATCTGCCTGGGCCTGGCTGCCTGGTGGGGTCATACCTCCTCGATGGGCATCTGGCAGGCGCTGTGGCTGTGCCTGGTGCTGAGCGTGCTGGAGGTGTCGTTGTCGTTCGACAACGCGGTGGTCAACGCCGGTGTGCTCAAGCACATGAACGCGTTCTGGCAGAAGCTGTTCCTCACCGTCGGCATTCTGATCGCGGTGTTCGGCATGCGCCTGGTGTTTCCGATCGTGATCGTGTCGGTGGCCACCGGCATGGGCCTGGTGCCGGTGATGCAGATGGCGCTGAAGGAGCCGGACCGCTACAGCCAGGTGCTGACCGACAACTACCCGTCCATCGCCGCCTTCGGTGGCATGTTCCTGCTGCTGGTGTTCCTGAACTTCCTGTTCGACCAGGAGCGCAAGCTGCACTGGCTCGGCCCGGTGGAACGGCTGGTCGGCAAGCTGGGCAAGGCCGATGCGATGTCGGTGATCGTGGCGGTGACGGTGCTGCTGGGCACCAAGCTGTTCCTGCCCGAGGCCATCTTCCAGAGCGTGCTGTTCGCCGGCCTGGGCGGCATCCTTCTTTACCTGCTGGTCGGCAGCGTGGATGCCTTGTTCGAGTCCGAAGAGAGCGAAGACGGCATGGGCCCGGCCAAGCGCTCGGGCATTGCCGCCTTCCTGTACCTGGAAGTGCTGGACGCCTCGTTCTCATTCGACGGGGTGATCGGCGCGTTCGCGATCACCCGCGATGTGGTCATCATCATGCTGGGCCTGGCGATCGGCGCAATGTTCGTGCGTTCGATGACGGTCTATCTGGTGCACAAGGGCACGCTGGACGAATTCGTGTTCCTGGAGCACGGCGCCCATTACGCCATCGGCGTGCTGGCGATCATCATGCTGGTCGGCACCGTGTACCACGTGCCTGAAGTGCTGACCGGCCTGATCGGCGTGGCCTTCATCGCCGCCTCGGTGTGGTCGTCGATCCGCTACCGCAAGCGGCACCACATCGGCCCGACCGAGATCTGATTCCCGCGCACGGGCAGCGCGCAAGGCGTCACGCCGTTTACTTGAGAGCGGCTGACAGTGCCTTCGTGGCCATCGGATGGCGCGGCTGGTCGGTGGCTTGGCTGCATTGCCTTTGCACGCCCGACCTCGACGGTGTGGGTTTGCTGCAGGGCCCTTGCCCGCCCACCCTCGCGGGACACGCCGCAAGTACGTCCTTGTAGGCTCTTACGCGGCATCCATGCCGCGTAAGGTCCCGCGACGGTGGGCGGGCAAGGACCAGTCGGGATGGCCGGTGTGCATGGTTTTCGACAAAGCAACCGGCAATCGGTGCGGTGTCCTCGCCGCGCCCTCTACGCTGTGAGTTTGCTGCCGGGCCCTTGCCCGCCCACCCTCGCAGGACACGCCGCAAGTACGTCCTTGTAGGCTCTTACGCGGCATCCATGCCGCGTAAGGTCCCGCGACGGTGAGCGGGCAAGGGCCAGTCGGGATGATCGGTGTGCACGGTAGGAGCCGTGCTTGAGGCGCGTTGTTCGATCATGACGCGCCGGCTCAGCGTCCGATGCGCAATGGGCTACAGCAGCTTTCACGTGACCACTGACCAACTTTCTGGTGCGGTGTCCTCGCCGATTGCGGGACCGTGTGGCGGCATGGATGCCGCCGCCGAGCCCCCAGGGACGGGTTCACGGCGTGTCCCGCGAGCGGTGAGGGCGCTGCGCCCTCGACCCAAAGTGGGCAGCGGCGAGTTCCTCCCATTGCCGGTGTCAGGGCAGGCCCCCCAGGTGTGGGGTGCCGCCTGAGGCAGGGATCGCACAACTGTGACCAGCTTCAGTGTCGATGGGTGTCGCAGCCAACCCAACCGGACCCAACTGATCGACAGAATTGCCGGTTTGGGCCTTGACTGCGCAGTCCAATTGGACGGGTTCGCAGCCTTGCGCCGACCGTTCGTCAGACAGTGCTTTGTGCTGTAAGGGTTTTCGCGATTTTCCTACATTTGGTGTTGACCCCTCCGGGGGACCCCACTATCTTGGGGGAGTCGGTGGTTGGTCGCCCCAAGGCGTCCGGACCAGTGAGAGCATGATTTGCAGCAGGTTGCCAATCAAACGCCTCTCCGCGGCGGCAGCAACGAACGATCACAGCCATCCGGGCGTCGCCTGGAGCGGGCGGCGTGGTCTCGTTGCGCCGCGGTTGTTTCGCCACCGACCACTGCGCGACAGCACACCGCGCGGTGGCGGCCGTGGAATCTCCGGTAAGGAGATGGCTGGTGAAGGCGATGCCGCCGCAGACCGTGGGTCTTGCGTGCTGGTCGTCGCGCACCGCCATCGCTGTCCAGGGAATCCGGATCCGGCCGCAACCCGTCCCCAGCCGGGTTCGTGTGCCTACGCATGGAGGACGCATGACCACCAACGACACCCTTGCCGCGATCGCCGCCGGTACCGCAACACCCACCAGCGTTCCCGCCAGTGTCAGCGCGCCCGGTTGCGGCGCGCCGGAATTGACCGACCCGTCGGACATCGTGCCGCCTCCCCGCCAAGCCATTGCAATGCACGCACAGACCATCGAAGAACAAGCCGTCGCCACCTGGATCACCAAGGAAGCCGGTAACCGCCGGATTCCGTTCGAGCCGGAGCGCCTGGAGCGCGCCATCGACCAGATCCATGCCGAATTCCCGCAGCTGGACGTGGCCGACTACAAGCGCTCGGTGTTCGGCTTCGTCGACCGCAAGGACAGCGTCAACGCTGACGACCTGGTCGACCACCTGATCCGCGAGGCCGAGGCCCGCGTCGATCTGACCACCCCGGAGTGGGAGCACTTTGCCGCGCGCCTATACCTGCGCCGCCTGTACAAGCGCGCCAGCCGCAACCGTTTCTACGACGCCAGCCAGAAGTACGGCTCGTTCGTCGGCCTGCAGGAGAGCCTGGCCGACCGCAATGTCTATTCCAACGACATCCTGCGCCGCTACTCCAAGGACGAGCTGATCGAAGCCGGCAAGATGATCGAGCCCGAGCGCGACAAGCTGTTCGCCTACAACGGCCTGTACCTGCTGGCCACGCGTTACCTGGCCACCGACAACTCGCGCGGCGTGTTCGAGCTGCCGCAGGAGCGTTGGCTGACCATCGCGCTGTACCTGATGCAGGACGAGATCGGCAACGGCAAGGGTAGCCGCGAGCGCCGCATGCAGCTGGTCGGCGAGGCTTACTGGGCGCTGTCCAACCTGTACATGACCGTGGCCACCCCGACCCTGGCAAACGCAGGCAAGGTCGGCGGCCAGCTGTCGAGCTGCTTCATCGATACCGTCGACGACAGCCTGCAGGGCATCTACGACTCCAATACCGACGTGGCGCGCGTGTCCAAGCACGGCGGCGGCGTGGGCGCGTATCTGGGCTATGTGCGTTCGTCCGGGTCGGCGATCCGCGGCGTGTCCAATTCCTCCGGCGGCGTGGTGCCGTGGATCAAGCAGCTCAACAACACTGCGGTGTCGGTGGATCAGCTGGGCCAGCGCAAGGGCGCCATCGCGGTCTACCTGGACATCTTCCACCGCGACATCGAGGCGTTCCTGGATCTCCGGCTGAACAACGGCGACCAGCGTCTGCGCGCGCACGACGTGTTCACCTCGGTGTGCATCCCAGACCTGTTCATGGAAGCGGTCGAGCGTCGCGGCGACTGGTACCTGTTCGATCCGCACGAAGTGAAGCGGATCAAGGGCTGGTACCTGCAGGACTTCTACGACGAGAAGAAGGGCGACGCCAACAGCAGCTTCCGTCGCAAGTACGAGGAAGTGGTTGCCGACGAGCGCATCACCCGCAAGACGGTCAAGGCGATCGAGATCTTCAAGCGGATCATGGTCAGCCAGCTGGAAACGGGCAACCCGTTCATGTTCTATCGCGATGAAGTCAATCGCAAGAACCCGAACAAGCACGAGGGCATGGTCTATTCGTCCAACCTGTGCACCGAGATCCTGCAGAACATGAGCCCGACGCGGATGATGCAGGAGATCATCAGCGGCAATCAGATCGTCACCACCAAGAAGGCCGGCGACTTCGTCGTGTGCAACCTGTCCTCGATCAACCTGGGCCGCGCGATCACCGTGCAGGCAGACCAGGCCGATCTGCTGGGCGCCGACGTGCTGGAGCGCTTGATCCCGATCCAGGTGCGCATGCTCGACAACGTGATCGATCTGAATCAGTTGCCGGTGCCGCAGGCCACCATCACCAACCAGAAGTACCGCGCCATCGGCCTGGGCACCTTCGGCTGGCACCATCTGCTGGCGCAGAAGTCCATCCACTGGAATGCCAAGGAAGCCGAGGACTATAGCGACGAGCTGTACGAGCGCATCAACTATCTGACCGTCCAGGCGAGCATGGAGCTGGCCAAGGAAAAGGGCACCTACAGCGTGTTCCGCGGCAGCGACTGGCACACCGGCGAGTACTTCCGTGCGCGCGACTACAACAGCCCGCAGTGGCTGGAGCTGTCCGCGCAGGTGGCCGTCAACGGCGTGCGCAATGCCTGGATGCTGGCAGTTGCGCCGAACATGAGCACCGCGCAGATCGCCGGTTCCACCGCCTCGATCGACCCGATCTACAGCGCGTTCTACTACGAAGAGAAGAAGGACTTCCGCCGTCCGGTCGCCGCACCTGGCCTGTCGCTGGAAACCTGGCCGTACTACGAAAAGGGCGCCTACAAGGTCGACCAGTTCGCCAGCGTGCGTCAGAACGCGCGTCGCCAGCGGCATATCGACCAGTCGATCAGCTTCAACTTCTACGTGCCCAGCACCATCCGTGCGAGCACCTTGCTGGACCTGCACATGACGGCCTGGCGCGAAGGCCTGAAGACCACGTACTACGTGCGCTCCAACGACATCGACATCAGCGAATGCGAGTGGTGTTCGAGCTAAAGCGCATGCGGTAGCTAAGCGCATTCGCGCTTCGCTTCCACGGTTCGCGTTGCGAACCGTGGACCCTGCTTCACCAGCTCCCACACCCCGCGCCTTCGGCGCGCCCCCTGACTCAGGGGGCTTTCCTCCAGATTGATTTGTTGCGCCGCCGTACGCGCGACGCCTGAAACACGAGTAGAGACCCATGTCCGCAACACCGCTTGAGCGCATCAAGATCCTGGAGCCGCGTCACCCGAACCGCTCCACCGCCATCATCAATGGCGAAACCTCCGGCATCCTCAACTGGAACGACATCCCGTACCCGTCTTTCTATCGGGCCTACAAGGAGCTGTCGACCAACTTCTGGATCCCCGACGAAGTGGACATGAAGGGCGACGCGCGCCAGTACAACGAGCTGTCGGCGCGCGAGAAGAATGCCTACGACTCGATCATCGGCCTGCTGGCCACGCTGGATTCGCCGCAGACGCGCTTCATCTACAACGTCGCCGAATACATCACCGACCCGGCCGCGCACGCCAATGCCGCGATCATCGGCCAGCAGGAAGTGATCCATAACGAGAGCTACAGCTACGTGCTGGCCTCGATCACCGGCCTGGCCGATCAGAACCGCGTGTTCGAGATCGCGCGCACGCATCCAACCATCATCAAGCGCAATGCGCCGATCATGGGCGCCTACGAAGACTTCATGCGCGACAAGACGGCCGAAACGCTGATCCGCGCGCTGATCCAGTCCTCGATCCTGGAAGGCATCAACTTCTATTCCGGCTTTGCGTATTTCTACAATCTGGTCCGCCAGAACCGCATGACCGGCACCGGCAAGATCATCAGCTTCATCAACCGCGACGAGCTGGCCCATTCCAAGTTCATCAGCGAGCTGATTCGCGCCATCATCGGCGAGAACCAGGCGCTGCAGGGCGACCAGCTCACCGATTACGTGCACAAGGCGTTCGAGCACGCGATCGACCTGGAAACGGTGTGGACGGCCGAAGTGCTGGACGGCATCGACGGCATCGACGTGGACGAGATGATCCGCTACGTGAAGTACCGCGCCAACAAGATGGCCGGCATGCTCGGCATCGAGAAGCTGTACGAAGGCGCCAACGACAACGTGATGCCGTGGATCAAGGCCTACGCCGACAACTTCACCGAAACCAAGACCGACTTCTTCGAGATGCGCAATGCCTCGTACAAGAAGACCAATTCGGATAACGGCTTCGACGATCTGTGAGGAGCCGGGATTAGGTATTCGGGATTTGGGATTCGTCGCAGCCGCATCGATGTGCTTTACGAATCATCAAGATCCGGGATTGGAGAGTGGGTAGGCGGGATTTGCAACAGCAACTTGATGTGCTTTGACGAATCTCCACTTCGACTCTCCAATCCCTGCTTTTAAACGAATCCCTAATCACGACTCCCGAATCCCCGCCTCATGAACATCCTGCTCGCACTGGCCTCGTTGAGCGGCAACACGCGCGATGTCGCGCGCAGTGTTGCACTGCGCTGCGAAGCGGCCGGGCATGCGGTGACCTGGGTGGAAACCGATGTGCAGACGCTGGCACAGGTGCCGCATGCGCCGGGGCAGTACGAGCTGTTTCTGCTCGGTAGCTGGACCGACAACGGTGGCCGTACGCCGGCAGAGATGAAACGCTTCATCGTCGAATTGGTCGAAACGCTGGGCAAGCCGCCGCGGGTGGCGGTGTTCGGCACCGGCGAAACGCAGTGGGGCGAGGACTATTTTTGCGGCGCGGTGCATCGCATCGCCCAGTTCTTCGCCAGCCCGTTCCCGCGTTTGACCATCGAACAGATGCCCCACGGCCAGCGCGACGCGCAGGCCATCGCCGCCTGGACCGACGAGGTCCTGGCCCAATGCAAGAACGATCCCCATGATGCAGACCATTACCGTCACGTCGCCTGAGCACTACACCGCCACCCTGGCCGCGCATCCGCGCGCGCTGGTGGATTTCTACAAGGACAACTGCCCCGGCTGCCGCATGCTCGACATGTCGCTGGACAAGTTCGCCAACAGCGATGCCGCCGAAGGTGTGGCCTTGTTGAAGGTCAAGCTGGAAGTGGTGGGCGAGGAGTTCTTCCGCGACCTGGGCCTGCGCCAGACCCCGACCCTGGCGCTGTACCGCGATGGCAGCGAGGTGGCGCGCCTGCCCGGCTTCCAGTCGCCGGCGCAGGTGGAAACCGCGGTCAAGACCAGCCTCTGAGCCACCGTGGCGCGCAGCCGCATGCGCACCTGCGGTTGCCCGTCATCGCATCGAGGCGATGGCTGCCCGCCGCCTTACCCAGTGATGGCGACGCAATCTTGATGCTCCCGTAGGAGCGGCCCCGGCCGCGACCGCCGTCCCGACAAACCCCATCGTGCGCGCGGCGGTTCACGACAGCCACGCCGAATGCCGGCCACCGGCCAACACGCCAACGCCAGCCGCGCGCAAGCGCAACGTAGCGCCTGCGTCGGCAAGATGGCCGCCAATCACCACTGCGCTACGTTCCGGCGTACGCCGCTGCGGCTGACCGCCTATCCTGTTGGTGCCAGGCTGCTGCAATCGCCCTGGCGCGCAGCGACCCCCTTCTCTGGAAACACCTCATGTCAGACAGCCTGCAGACCCAGCCACCGACCGAAGTCCGCATGGCCGAGATCGTGTTCCCCAACCACACCAACCACATGGGCACGCTGTTCGGTGGGCAGGCGCTGGCGTGGATGGACAAGGCCGCCTTCCTGGCCGCCTCGCGCTATGCGCGCCGTGCGGTGGTGACCGCGCGCTCGGACCAGGTGGATTTCAAGCTGCCGATCCGCCAGGGCCAGATGGTGGAAACCATCGCGCGGGTGGTGTCGGTGGGGCGCAGTTCGATCAAGGTGGAAGTGGAACTGATCGCCGAAGACCTGCTCAGCGGCGCACGCGAGCTGTGTACCCGCGGCCACTTCGTGATGATCGCGCTCGGCGACAACGGCAAGCCGACCACGGTGCCGCCGCTGCCTGCCGTCAGCAGCTGACGGCGCTTATTCCTCGACCTCGCGGTCCTCGCGCTTGGTTTCCGCCATCGCCTCGGGCTCCAGCTCTTCGGCGCTGCGATTGAGTTTGACGAATACGCCCCAGGCGATCAGCAACAGCGCCGCGCACAGGCCCACCGCCGCCGCATACGGCAGCTTGGCCGGGTCGTCGTGCATCAGCTCGAAGATCGACACCAGTGTCTCGATCGCCAGCGCAATCACGATTACCACGAAGAACCGCGACAGGTAGCGGCGCACGCGCGTGGGGCCGCTGACCTTGACGTCGCGCAGGATCTCTTCCTCGAAGATGGTCTGGCCCAGTTCCAGCGTCACCAGCGCCACGGTGAGCAGGCCGATCGCCTCCAGCACCACGTTGAAGCGGTCGCGCACCACCATGTCGCCGCCCGGGGTAAAGCCATGCCACAGCTCCAGCCCGGCCATCGCCACCAGACCCGCCGCGCACAGCACAAAAAATGCCAGGATCACGAAGTGACCGGCACGGAACAGGTGGCTGAGCAGTTTCATCGGCGGCGACACGGGCGAGGGGATGCAGAGCATCGTGCGCACCGCGTCGTGATGGCGCGAAGGCAATGGCAACGTCGACGTCGATGGCATCGCGCTGCGGAGGTATCGCGTGAGGTGTGTCGACGCCTCGCGCCAATGCAACGCATGCGCCTGATCGAAGCAGGCATCAGGAGTCAGCTTCTTTCCGAAGACCGCTTCAACGATCAGCGCCGAAAGGGCGCCAATCAGCCGCGACACGCGTGGAGGTGCCAGAGAGGCGGACGGCGCTACACGAAAAGCCGTCCGCTCCACGTCACAGCCCTTCCCCCGCCGGGGAAGGTGCCCGCAGGGCGGATGGGGGTACGGTGCACCCGCAGCCCAACAACCGCCCGCACACCCCAACACCCTCAGCTATGCCGCAACACCTGATACGCCTGCAGATGCACATTGGCCGCCATCAGCAGCGGCGCGTTGCGCCCTGTCTCGCGCACCCGCTTCAACATGTCGCCGACGATCTGCGCCGCTTCCACGTCCTGGCCGGCTTCCAGATCGCGCAGCATCGAGGCCTTCAGCGGCGAATCCACCTGCAACAAGGTCTGCAGCGCCTTGGCGCGCGCAGCTTCCGGAATCGGCTGCCCGGCCGCATCGGCGGCCCACAGGCACTCGTTGTACAAACCGTTGATCAACGCACGGCCGTCGTCGGTGGCGACGATCGCCCCGACCGGTGCACGCATCAGGCAGGTCGCAGCGGCCAGCGCGGTGAGGAAGCTGTACTTGATCCACTGCTCCTGCGCGATCTGCTCGCTGGCCACATGATCGATGCCGGCCTGCGCGCAGGCCGCCGCAAACGCCTGCACGCGTGCCGATGCGCCGTTGCCATCGCGCTCGCCGAAGGTCATCGCCGCCGGCTTGCCCAGGTGCAGGATCTCACCGTGCTCGCCCTTGGTCGCGCTGATGAAGCACAGCCCAGCCAGCACGCGTGCGGCACCGAAACGCTCGTCCAGCGCCGCGTAATGGCGCAGGCCGTTGAGGATCGGCAGCACCGTCGTGTGCTCGCCCACCGCCGGCGCAATCGCCTCGATCGCGCTATCCAGGTCGTAGGCCTTGCAGCTGAGGATCACCAGATCGAACGGCCGCTGCGCCACCAGGGCCGGCAAGTCCTGCGCGGTGACATGCGCCACCGGCAGATCCGCATCGCCCAATGGACTGCGAATGCGCAGGCCATCGGCCTGCAGCTGCGCAGCCCGTGCATCGCGCACCAGAAAGGTCACATCGACACCGGCCTGCGCCAGGCGTCCACCGAAATAACCGCCGGTGCCGCCGGCACCGAGGATGAGGATACGCATCGCCATCGTCATCAGCTCCGCAAACCCACGCCACGGCGCAGCAGCCACAGCGCCAGCGCGCTGAGCACCGCGACAAAGCCCAGCATCAGCGCATAGGCGACCCAGATCGGCACGTCGGAGCTGCCGAGCAGGCCATAGCGGAACGCATTGACCATGTAGAAGATCGGGTTGGCGTGGGTGGCCGCTTCGGCCCATGGCGGCAGCAGCTTCACCGAGTAGAACACGCCGCCCAGATAGGTCAGCGGGGTCAGGATGAAGGTCGGCACGATCGCCACGTCGTCGAACTTCTTGGCGTACACCGCATTGACGAAGCCGGCCAGCGAGAAGATGGTCGCGCCCAGCAGCACCGTGGTCAGCGTGACCAGCGGGTGCGGGATGCGCACCGGGGTGAAGAACATCGCGATGATCAGCACCAGCGCGCCGACCATCACTCCGCGCAGCACTGCGCCGGAGACGTAGCCCCACAGGATCACCCAGTTGGGCATCGGGCTGACCAGCAGCTCCTCCACATGCCGGCCGAACTTGGCGCCGAAGAAGCTGGAGGAAATGTTGCCGTAGCTGTTCTGGATCACGCTCATCATCACCAGGCCCGGCACGATGAACTGCATGTACGAGTAGCCACCCATGTCGCCCACGCGCGAGCCGATCAGCCCGCCGAAGATCAGGAAGTACAGCGTCATGGTGATGGCCGGCGGCACCAGGGTCTGGCCCCAGATGCGCAGGATGCGCTGCACTTCGCGGCGCACGATGGTGCCCAGCGCAATCCAGTTGCGGCGCGCGTTGGTGGGTTCGGTCACGGTGCGGATCTCGTTCATGGCTGGCCTCCGCTGCGCGGCTGCGCTGGCGGTGTGCCGTTGGGGGCGACAGGCGTGGGGGCGGTGGCCGGTACCGGGGCGTCACCGGTCAGGCGCACGAACAGCTCTTCCAGCCGGTTGCTCTTGGTGCGCATCGAGCGCACCCGGATGCCGGCGCTGCCGAGCGTGGCGAACACGCGGTTGAGATCCATCGCGCGCGGCATGTCCAGGTCCAGCGTGTGGCCATCGATGGCGGTGAGCGTGGTGCCTTCGATCACCGGCAGTTCGGCCGGCAGGTCGCCGTCTATATCGAACAGGAAGCCTTCCACGTCGAGCTTGGCCAGCAGTTCGCGCATCGGCCCCTGGGTGACGATCTGGCCGTGGTTGATGATGGCCAGGTTGCGGCACAGGTGCTCGGCTTCTTCCAGGTAGTGCGTGGTCAGGATGATGGTGGTGCCGGCGGCGTTGATCTCCTTGAGCACGCGCCACATGTCGCGGCGGATCTCGATGTCCACGCCGGCGGTGGGCTCGTCCAGGATCAGCAACCGCGGCTGGGTCATCATGGCGCGGGCGATCATCAGCCGGCGCTTCATGCCGCCGGACAGCGTGCGGCTCATCACCTGGGCCTTTTCCCACAGGTGCGAGCGGCGCAGCTCCGCTTCGGCCAGGCGCTCGGCCTCGGCGCGCGGCATGCCGTAGAAACCGGCGTAGTTGACCAGGATGTCGAAGGGTTTTTCGAACAGGTTGAAGTTGACCTCCTGCGGGACCAGCCCGATCAGGCGCATCGCATCGCTGCGTTGGCCGACCAGGTCGGTGCCGAACACTTCCACCTGGCCGGCGGACAGGTTCACCAGCGAGCTGATGATGCCGATCAGGGTGGATTTGCCGGCGCCGTTGGGGCCGAGCAGGGCGAAGAAATCGCCTGGCGCCACGTCCAGCGAGACGCCCTTGAGCGCCTGGGTGCCGTTGTCGTAGGTCTTGCGCAGATCGCACACACGCAGCGCGGGTGCGGTGATCGGAGATGGAGAATTCAAGATGTTCCTTCGCGTCAGCGTGACGGCGCAGCGAGTTGCAGGCCGTTATTATAGAAGCCCGCGGGGGCAAGCCCCGATCACAGACTGTCCCAAATACGTTCGTGCCCGTTCAATTCCCCCTCAAGCTTGTCGACCGGCGCATGATTGCGCCCACCGTGGCCCACTGCCAGTTCCTGCGTGACGACGGGCAGCCGCTGGATTTCCAGCCCGGGCAGTTCATCCAGATCCATTTCGATGCCGCCGACGGTACGCCGACCAAGCGCAGCTATTCGCTGGCGACCATTCACGACCATGCGCTCGGACCGGGCGAGGCGGTGGATATCGCGGTGAGCTTCGTGCCCGGCGGCTCGGCCACCGCGCTGTTCGAAGGCCTGCAGATCGGCGACCAGTTGCAGGCCAGCGGCCCCTACGGGCGCTTCTGCCTGCCGCCGGGCGACCACAACCAGCGCTATGTGCTGATCGCCACCGGTACCGGCGTCACCCCGTACCGCTCGATGCTGCCGCTGCTGGCCGAGGCGATCGCCACCCGCGGCGTGCAGGTGCTGCTGCTGCAAGGAGCACGCACGCCGGCCGAGCTGTTGTACGGCGACGACTTCCGCGCGTTTGCCGATGCACATCCGTCGTTCCGCTACGTGCCGTGCTTCTCGCGCGAGCTGCCCGAGCAGCCGCATGCCGATGTGCGGCACGGTTACGTGCAGCAGCAGCTAGCCGAGTTCGCGCCCGATGCGCAAGGCGATATTGCCTACCTGTGCGGCAACCCGGATATGGTGGACAGCTGCATCGAGGCCCTGAAGGCAGCCGGCCTGCCGAACGCGCAGATCCGCCGCGAGAAATACGTCAGCCCGGCTCCGGCAAAAACCTGAGCCAGTTGCACGGTGCCGGGCTGGCTTGCTCGGCACCCGCCGATCGCGCCCGGTGCGCGGGTCCCGACGCGTTCAAGGCTGCTCGACAGCATTGCGATGCTGTCCCGGTTATCCCTCCCGCCCACTGTGCGCTGCTGCAGTCGCATCCTGTGCTCCGGCGCGCGGTGCAACTGGAGCCACTGCTGCTCGGGCTGGCATTCTCGCTGACCGATTCCGCGCTCACTACTGCAGGGCGCCGAATGCAGCGCGCCGCCGAATCGTCAGGCCGCAGCCCGCGCCGCTGGCGGGCGCTGCAACTCGACGGTGATGTGCACCAGTTCTTCGTGGATCTGCAAGGCGGCGCGGACCAGGTCCGCATCGATGTCGGCCGCAGTGACCAGACTGACGATGCAGGCATAACGATCGCCACCCACGCGCCAGACATGCAGGTCGCCGATGTCGATGGCATGCGGCAGCTCGGCGATGACCTGCTTCACTTCTTCCACCACCGGTGCATCCATCTCCGCATCCAGCAGCACGCGGCCGGTACTGCGCAGCAGTCCCCATGCCCACACGGTGACCAGCACCGCGCCGACGATGCCCATGATCGGATCCAGCCAGGTCACGCCCCAGTACATGCCGGCAAGCAGCGCGACGATCGCCAGGACCGAGGTCGCCGCATCGGCCACCACGTGCAGATACGCGGCACGCAGATTGAGATCGGCATGAGCATCATGATGACCATGACCATGACCATGACCATGACCATGACCATGACCATGACCATGACCATGACCATGACCATGACTGTCATGCACGTGGGCGTGACCGTGGTGATGGTCATGGTCATGGCCATGCGAGTCGCGCAACCACCAGGCGCAGATCAGGTTGACCAGCAGGCCGATGACGGCGATGACGGTGGCTTCCTGGTACTGGATGGGCTTGGGCGAGAACAACCGTTCCAGCGACTGGAACGCCATCAGGCCGGCCACGCCCAACAGCAGGATCGCGCTGGTATAGCCCCCGAGCACTTCGACCTTCCAGGTGCCGAAGCTGAAACGCAGGTCGTTGGCATTGCGCCGCGCGAAGCGGTAGGCGAACAGTGCCAGCCCCAGCGCCAGTGCGTGCGAGCTCATATGCCAGCCATCGGCGAGCAAGGCCATGGAATTGAGCGTCCAGCCGCCGACGATCTCCACCACCATCATGACCACGGTCAGGATGACGGCCTTGCGGGTGCTGCGCTCGGCAAGCGGGTTGGCGCTGGCGAATGTGTGCGACTGCGCGCAGTGCGGCGCGGCGTGCGTGATCGACATCGGAAGGGGCTCTGGCTACGATACCCCCCTATGGTATCTGAGATACCCCCAGGGGGTATACGGCAATGGCACATCTGAATCAGGACAAATCCAAACTGCTCGCCCGCGTGCGCAGGATCCGTGGGCAAGTGGAGGGGCTGGAGAAAGCCCTGGCGCAGGACGTGGACTGCACCGCCTTGCTGACGCAGGTGGCGGCGTTTCGTGGCGCGGCGCAGGGCTTGATGGTCGAGCTGCTCAGCGAGCACTTGAAGCATCACGTCGCGGCACCGGAGGCGTTGGGCGAGCGCGAACTGGCGGTCGACGACATCACTGCCATTCTCAAGACCTATCTCAAGTAAGAGCGGCCATCAAAACGACTGAGCTCACCGTCAGGTGGGCGCGGCCGGTGCCCGGAACCGGCATGACTACTCATGCACTGCAGCTCATCCGCGCCGTCTGCTCTCACCTGACCACTGCGCGTTACGTTTTGTTTGCCGCTTCAAGTCCTGTAAATCGGGTCGATGCGATCACGCCGATTCGCTTTTCACCTTGTGCGCTGCGCGGACTGAGTGACGGTCCAGCGCGCTGGACCTTGATGATGTCGTGCCTTTAGTGTCCTGCGGCGATGCGCGCGACATGCCGCAGCGCACGCATGACGCACCCGATGTCGCGAACGATGCACGGTCGGGACGTCGCGCCGAACTGCGCGCATCGCTGCGCGCACGCAATCCATACACAACGCCTCGCCTGATTGCAGGCGCAATGGCGTACCGGGCGCTCAGCGCGCCGATGGCTCCAGCGTCATCAGCACCACATCGTTGCTGCGCATCGGCACGTGGATCTCCACCACGCCATCGGCGCCGACGCGCACGCGCCGGTCCTGCTCGGGCGTGTCGCGCGTGGCCTGCTGCAACTGCGCCAGCTGCCGCGGCGCCAGATCCTTGGGCATGCCCATGTCGATGTACAGCGATAGCGGATCGTTGCGCCGGTAGCCGGTCTTGCGCACCTGCAGCCGGTAGTTGCCGGCCGGCACGTGCGCCAGGCGGAATACCAGCGGTGCGCTGTCGGTGCTCGGCACCTGTTTGGTATAGAACGGGGTATTGCTCACCGCCTGCACCGGCTGCTGCCAATCCCAGGCCAGCGCGGCGATACGCTGGCCATCCACCGCCGCAAATGCGTGCGCATCGCGCAGTGGAATATCGCGGCCCTTGAGCGCGTTCAAGTATTTATAGGCAAACCACGCCGGCTTGCGTATGCCCTCGCGATTCATTAGCCCGAAGCCGCCGTGGAAGGGCGTGGGCGGCGGGCCGGGTTCTTCGAACAGATCGGTGTAGGTCCAGTAACTCATGCCCTGCACCAGGCCTTGCACCTGCTTGAGCTTGGTCAGGATGTAAGGCGCGTTGATGTAGCTGTCGTGGACGAAATCGCGCGGCGTGTAGCTGCTGCTCCACTCGGTGAAATACAGCGGCAGATCCGGAAACGGCGAGGCCTGGATCTGTGCACGCACGCGGCGCACATCGCCGACGATGGCATCCGGCGATGCCGACAGCTTGACGTCCTGCTTGCCGTCCTCATCGAGAAAGCCGCCGTCCACGCCATAGGTATGCGTGGTGACGAAGTCGATCGGCAGTTTGTGCTTGGCAACGAAGGCCAGCAGTTCCGGCACCCAGTCCGCACCGGCGGTGGAGGGGCCACCGACGCGCAGCTGCGGATCGATCGCCTTGATCGTGCGCGCGGTGTTCGCATACAGGTCGAAGTAGGCCTGCTGGTCGGCGTTCTCCCAGAAATCCTTGAGGTTGGGCTCGTTCCACACCTCGAAGTACCACTGCCGCACCTCGTCGGCACCGTAGCGCGCACGGATGTGGCGCACGTACGCATCGATCAGCTGCGTCCACTTGGCCGGGTCCGGATGCGAGGTATTGCCCTTCCAGTAGAAGAGCGTCTGCTCGGAGGTCTTCATCGCGCCAGGCGTAAAGCCCAACTCGACGAATGGACGGATGCGTTTGGCCAACAGCGCATCGTAGAGCTGATCCAGTTTGGTCCAGTCGTAGACGAGCGTGCCGTCGACGTCTTTCACCGTGCCGAGCACGTCATGGAACACGTCGTGGAAACGGATATAGCGAAACCCCAGCTCCTGCACCGCCGGAACCAGTTGCGCCTGGCTGTCGCTGCGGATCAAGGTGCCGGGAAAGTCCGAGCCGATCGACAGATCGTAGAACCGGTCGACCGGCGCAGCGGCGCTGGCCAGATCCAGTTCGATCGTGCGAGGCGCGGCGGCCTGCGCCATGGCAGAGCTCGCCATGCAGCCGCTCAGTGCAATTGCCCACCAGATCTTCAGACGCATCACCGCTCCCGCCAATGTTCGATCGCGGAGCGTAACCCAGCTCCGGCCCGGTGCTGCGGACCCGGGGTGCTTGCGTCTTCCTGCTACCCGCGTTGCGTGGCGATGGGCAGGGATTGCACGCGGTCGAATGTGTAAAGGGTGCTTGACAGTCGGACGTGTCGGGCGCATCGTGCCTGTCAAGTTGACTTGACAGGCGAAGGGAATGCGTCAGCAGCATCGGCAATGGGAGTGCACACCGGCGTGGTCGGCGCAGCGGCCGCTGCGCGGCAATGCCGGGATGGGAGGCACTGGCCTGCCAATGCGTCCATCGGCGCGCCCGAGGCCACGCGCATGAGCCGCTGCAAACGCAATGCGCTACTGGCGCTCGGTCTGGGAGCCGGCCTGCTCGCCGTCAGCGCGCTTGGTCGCTGGCAGCTGCTGCCGATGAGTGCCCACCTTGCCGGGCTCTGTGCCGGCATGGGCGTGTCCTGCCTGGTGCTGTCGCTGCTGCTCTTGCTGTCGCGCGGTAGCCTGCGCGACAGCACACGGCCGGCATTGGCGCGGCGCTATTACCGCGAATTCGGCGTGCCGATGGGTTTGTATGTGGTGGTGATGCTGATCTGGAGATACTTGCTTGCGCATGTGGATCCGAGCTGGGCGCGCGTGCTGATCGCCTTGTTGCCGGCCGTGCTGGTCGCCCTGGTGATCCGCGCAGTGGCGCGCTACGTGCGCGACTCGGACGAAATGCAGCGGCGCATCGAACTGGAGTCGATCGCCATTGCCGCCGGCCTGGTCAGCGGCGCGTATATGACCGGCGGGTTCCTGCAGGCCGCCGAGCTGATCGACATCCCCGCGACGGTGGCGATGTTGTGGGTATTTCCGATGTTGTGCGCCATCTACGGCGTCACCAAAAGCATCAATGCCCGACGGTTCGAATGAATAGCCGGGTGCGCGAATTGCGCGAGGCCAGCGGCTGGTCGCAAGGCGAGTTGGGCGAGCGACTGGGCGTATCGCGGCAGACCATCAATGCGCTGGAGACCGGCAAGTACGATCCCAGTCTGCCGTTGGCGTTTCGCATCGCGCGTCTGTTCGGGGAATCGATCGAGCACGTCTTTCTTTATGAAGACGGGCAGTAGCCGCACCGGTCACGCCCGACCGGATGCGGCGTCAGGGGACAGGAACTATCAGGAGAGATGGTGAACATGGTGAAGCAACCCACACTGGTGGCGGCGCTGCTGATCGCATTGCTGGCAACCGGATGCCAGCCTGCTGACAAATCGGCTGAAAACGCAGTTGCCGCGCCCAAGGCGGGCGCAGCCACGCCCGGCACCGCGCAGCCGCAGGCGGCCAAGCCGCAGACCGGCACCGCCGCAGGCACTCGCTACGGCACGCTGCAATTTGCACCGTGCACGCTGAGTTCCGGCAGCGTGGCCGGCAATATCGAGGCGCAATGCGCCAGCCTGCGCGTGCCGGAAAACCCGGCCGCGCCGACCGGGCGCAGCATCGATCTGAAGATCGCCTGGCTGGAAAGCGATGCCGGCGCCGGCAGCACGCCGGATCCGGTGTTCTTCATCGCCGGCGGGCCGGGGCAATCGGCCACCCAGGTCGCCGCGATCGTGGACATGGGGCTGCATGAAGTCCGCAAGCGGCGCGACATCTTCCTGGTCGACCAGCGCGGCGCCGGCGGTTCGCATCCGCTTGCGTGCCGCGATGCCGCCGGCAAGCCGCTCGTACTGGAAAACAGCAGCGCCGCCACCGCCGAGCAATTGACCGATTACGCACGCCAATGTGCACAAGGGCTACGCAACGATGCCGATCCGCGCTATTTCACCACCAGCGAGGCGATTGGCGATCTGGATGCGGTGCGCGCCGCACTGGGCGTGCAGACGCTCAACCTGATTGGCGGCTCCTACGGTACCCGGGTCGCACAGCACTATGCGGTGCGCTATCCGCAACACACACGCACGCTGGTGATCGATGGCGTGGCGCCAAACGATCTGGTGATCGGCGGCGAGTTCGCGCGCACGTTCGAAGATGCGATCGCGTTGCAGGCCACCCAATGCCGCAAGGACGCGGCATGCGCCAAACGCTTTCCGGTGGACACGCGCACGCAGCTACGGCAGGTGGTGGAGCGCTTGCGTCAGGCGCCGGTTGCGGTGGATTACCGCGACCCGCGCACCGGTGAACTGCACCACGAGCAGGTGACGGCCGATACCGTGGTCGGCCTGGCGTTCGGGTTTTCGTATGTACCGCAAACCGCCTCGTTGTTGCCGCTGGTGCTGGACGAGGCGGCGGCAGGGCGTTACGCCTCGCTGATGGCGTTGGCGCAGATGAGCGCCTCGGACATGTCCGACCAGATGAATCGCCCGATGCAATGGTCGGTGCTGTGCAGCGAAGACGCCGGCCGCTACACGCCGCCATCCGGCAAGGACGACACCTTGCTGGGAGCGGAGGTCGCGCAGATGTTCTTTGCGCCCTGCAAGGCCTGGCCGACCAAGCCGACCCCGGCTGCCGACGCCGCACCGTTCAAATCCAACCTGCCGGTGTTGTTGCTGTCGGGCGAGCTGGACCCGGTGACGCCGCCGCGCTATGCCGAGCGTGTGCTGCAGGGCCTGCCCAATGGCCGTCACCTGGTGGCGCCGGGGCAGGGCCACGGGGTGTTTCGACTGGGCTGCATGCCCAAGGTGCTGGGCCAGTTCCTGCAGACCGCCAATGCCAAGGCACTGGATGCGCAGTGCGTGGCCAGCCTCAACAATGTGCCCGCGTTTACCTCGTTCAACGGATGGGAACCATGAGCCGCACCGACCACGCCACGGAGGCGCACGCATGATCGTCGTCGACAACCTGCACAAATCGTTCAAGACCAAGACCGGCCTGGTGAAGGCGGTCGATGGGGTCAGTTTCAGTGCTGCCGACGGCCAGATCACCGGCCTGCTCGGCCCCAACGGTGCCGGCAAGACCACCACCTTGCGCATGCTCTACACGCTGATGTCGCCCGACCAGGGCAGCGTCATGGTGGACGGTGTGGATGCCGCCCGCGACCCGGTGGCGGTGCGCCGCGCGCTGGGCGTGTTGCCGGATGCGCGCGGAGTCTACAAGCGGCTGACCGCGCGCGAGAACATCGCCTATTTCGGTGAGCTGCATGGCCTGTCGCGTGCTCAGATCGCCGAGCGCACGCGCCTGCTGTCGGCCGCGCTGGACATGGATGACATCCTCGACCGTCAGACCGAAGGCTTCAGCCAGGGCCAGCGCACCAAGACCGCAATTGCACGCGCGCTGGTGCACGACCCGCGCAACGTCATCCTGGACGAGCCCACCAACGGGCTGGATGTGATGACCACGCGCGCCATGCGTGGCTTCCTGCAGCAACTGCGTGCCGAGGGGCGTTGCGTGATCTTTTCCAGCCACATCATGCAGGAGGTGGCGGCGCTGTGCGATCGCATCGTCATCGTCGCCAAGGGCACGGTGGTGGCCTGCGGCAGCGCCGACGAACTGCGCGCCAGCACCGGCGAAGACAATCTGGAAGACGCCTTCGTCAAGGCGATCGGCTCGGACGAGGGACTGCACGCATGAGCACCACATCGTTGTTGTCCACGCTATGGACGGTGCTGCGCAAGGAATTGCGCGACATCGGCCGCGATCGCCGTACGCTCGCACTGGCCTTGCTGCTGTCGCCATTGCTGTATCCGGTGCTGATCCTGGGCATGGGCGCATTGAGCGAAAGCCGCGTGCGTACGCAGATCGACAAGCCGTTGGAGATCCCCATGCTCGGCCGCGAGAACGCGCCCAATCTGGTGCGGTTCCTGGCCGCGCAGGGGCTCAATGCGGTCGATGCGCCGGCCGATCTGACCGCCGCGATCCGCAATCAGGATGTGGATGTGGCATTGCGCATCAGCGACAGCTACGCCGACGATTGGCGCGCCGGGCGCCCGGCGCTGGTGGAGGTGATCAAGGACAGCACGCGGCGCGAAGCCGACGTGCCGAGCCTGCGCCTGCAGGCTGCGCTCAGCAGCTATAGCCAGCAGGTGGGTGCACTGCGCCTGCTGGCGCGCGGCATCGATGCACAGGTGGGCAGGCCGTTGGAAATCGCCGCGCAGGATCTGGCCACCGCCGACGCCAAGCGCGGGCAGATGATGGCGATGCTGCTGCCGGTGCTGCTGGTGATCACCTCGTTCCTGGGTGGCGCCTCGCTGATCCTGGATGCCACTGCCGGCGAGCGCGAACGCCAGTCGCTGGAACCCTTGCTGGCCACCCCGGCGCCGCGCAGCGCGATCGTCAGCGGCAAGATCGCCGCCGCCTGCGTGATCGGCATGGTGTCGCTGTTGCTGACCTTGCTGGCCTTCAAGTTGAGTGCGCAGCTGTCCACCTCGAACCTGGGCCGCCAGCTCAACGTCGGCTTCGTGCCGATGCTGCAGATGCTGTTCATCCTGGTGCCGATGCTTTTTATCGGCACCTCGCTGCTGACCTATCTGGCCGCTGCCGCCAAGAGCATGAAGGAAGCGCAGGCGCACATGACCTGGCTGTTGCTGCTGCCGATGCTGCCGGGCTATGCGCTGATGGCGTATCCGTTGAAGACGCAGCTCTGGCATTTCGCGGTGCCGTTTCTGGCGCAGAACCAGATGCTGCTCAAGGTGATCCGCCACGAGCAGATCAACGCGCAGACCTGGGCGGTGTATCTGCTGGCGGGATTCGGTGTGGCCGCGGTGCTGTGGTACGCGGCAGTGCGGCGCTATCACCAGGAGCGGTTGGCGATTTCCGGTTGATGCACCTTCTCGCATTGGGAGAAGGTGGCGCGTAGCGCCGGATGAGGGTGCGGATCACCAGCAAACAAAAAGCCCGCATCGTTGCGGGCTTTTTGTTTGGCGCCGGACATTCGCCGGGAGTGCAGTGCATCGATCATCGGTAGCCATCAGCCATCAGCCATCAGCCATCAGCCATCAGCCATTAGCCAGCAATCAACAAACGATCGACCAATCAGGCGATCAACAACCAAGCGATCAAGCGATCAACCAACCAACTCACTCACTCAACCGCATGCAGAACGACTCGATCGCCCAACGCCCCACTCAACCGCCCGGGTTGAACGACAGCGTGCGCCGCGTGGTCACCGGGGCGGCCACCGGTTCGAAGCGCCAGCGCTTGACCGCATTGAGCGCTTCGCGGTCGAACACGCGCGGCGGAGTGGCGCGCAGCACGCGCGAGGCGGTGATCGAGCCGTCGGTGCCGACGGTGATCTCCACCAGCACTTCGCCGGAGGTACCGGCGCGCAGCGCTTCGGGCGGGTAACGCGGTGCCGGGGTGCTGATCGGGCGCAGCGACTGCGCGGCCGGTGCAGCCGCGGCAGTCGCCGGGGCCGGGCGCGGGGCGGCCTGGGTCGGAGCAGGCGTGGGGGTCTCGGCCTGACGGCGCGCGGCGGCCTGGCGTTCGGCCTCGGCGCTCTGCTGACGGGCGGCTTCCTGTTGCGCGGCGATCTGCTGCGCAGCGGCCGCCTCGCGGGTCTGCTGCTCGGCCAGACGCTTCTGCTCAGCGGCCTGCTTGGCCTTGTCTTCGACCAGCTTCTTGGCCTGCTCGGCATCCTGCTCGGAGCGGCTGGCGGCGGTCTTCATGCCGGTTTCCAGGCCGCTCTTCAGGCGCGGCAGTGCCGGTGCCTTGGGGTCGACCTTTTCGATCAACGCGATCAGGCGCTGCGCTTCGGGGAATTCTTCGCGGCTGATGCCCTGTTCGGCGGCGATCAGCGTGTACGGCAGCAGATCGGTCAGCGCACTGTTGACGGTGGCGTCCTGCGGCTGCTTTTCACGCAAGGCCAGGTAGTACTCCACCGCGTTGTCGCCGGCTGGGGCGTACATGCGATTGTCCTGCAAGGCCTTGGTGGCCGATGCGCGCAACTGGTCGGCGGCCATCGATTGCACCTGCGGCGACACTGCGGTGGCCGGCGTCGGCGCGGCGGCCGGTGCCGCAGGCGTGGCGCCGGTGGCAGGCGCGGTGGTGGCGGCCTTGTCGTCCTGCTTGGAACAGGCGGCCAGGCCGACCAACAAAATGACCGGCGCGATCCGGCGTGCCATACGGCCCTGTGTCAGATCCAACATGCGTCCCCCTTACCCCGATTGCGAAAGATGCTGCGGCGAGGCCGGCCATTGTTCCCGCAATGGACGGCAAAGCGGCAATCTAGCATTGCTGGGGCGGTCTAAGCCAAGGGGGGGCGCCTGCCGGGCGCGAAATTCATCGCACTTCGGTTGCAAGTGCGGCGTCGGCCGGCAGCCGCGTGGCCGGCTCGGGCAGCGGCGGCGCAGGGCAGTAGCGGCGCAGGAAGTCCGCATGCGCAGGCAGCCGCGCCAATGCGGCATCGACCCGCGTGCGGATGGTCTCCAGGAAATGACGGAGCTCGGCATCGCCCATCAGATCGGCCACCGGGTGGTGCTGCTTCGGCGTGATGCCCTGGCCCAGCATCACCTGCACCCAGGAATTCTCGGCAAACAGCTCGTTGGCCTGGTGGAACACCCGCCCGCTCTGGCGGAACAACTCCACCCGGTGCCGCAGCGTGTCGGGGATGTCCATCGCCGCGCAATCGCGCCAGAACGGCGTGTCGCGGCGGTCGGTGGCGTGATAATGCAGGATCACGAAATCGCGGATATGGGTGATTTCGGCGGCGGCCTGGCGGTTGTATTCGGCGATATCGACATCGTTGATGACCTGCGGAAAGGTCTGCATCAGCCGGATGATGCCACGCTGGATCAGATGGATGTTGGTCGACTCCAACGGCTCCAGAAAGCCGCTGGCCAGCCCTAGCGCCACGCAATTCTTTTCCCACACCCGATGCCGCTGATTGGGCGTGAAGCGCAGTGCGCGCGGCTGGGTCAGTGCGCGGCCGCTGAGATTGCGCTGCAGTACCTGTGCGGCGCTGTCCTGGTCCATGTAGCGGCTGGAGTACACGATGCCGTTGCCGACCCGGTGCTGCAGCGGTATGCGCCACATCCAGCCCGCCTGATCGGCACGCGAGCGGGTGTAGGGCACCGGCGCGCCGACCGATTCGGTCTGCACCGCCAGCGCGCTGTCGGCGAACAGCCACTGCGACCAATCGTCGGTGCCCACGCCCAGCGTCTTGCCAATCAGCAGGCCGGCAAAGCCGGTGCAATCCAGGAACAGATCGCCTTCCACCCGCGTGCCGTTGTCCAGCGTCAGCGCGGTGAGATAGCCGCTGTGCGCGTGGGTCTCCACGTTGCCGATGCGGCCTTCGATACGCTGCACGCCGAAGCCTTCGCTGAAGCGGCGCAGGAAGCGCGCGTACAGGCCGGCATCCAGGTGGTAGGCGTAATTCATGCCGCCGTTGGGCAGATGCGCAAAGCGGCCTTCCTGCGCGGCGCGCAGTTCCAGGCAGTAGTCGCCGAAGTCGCGCGCCACGCCACGCTGCCGCCCCTTCAACCAGAAATGCTGGAAGCCCGCGCTCCAGTGATCGGTGCCGGTGTGGCCGAAGGAGTGGATGTAGTGCCGGTCCACGTCGCGCCAGTGCTCGAAGCCGATGCCCAGCTTGATGGTGGCCTGCGTGGCGGCCATGAACGCGGCCTCGTCGATCTCCAGCAGGCGGTGGAAGGTGACCAGGCTGGGGATGGTGGCTTCGCCCACGCCCACGGTGCCGATCTCGTCCGACTCCACCAGCACGATCTGCAGGTGCCGGCCCAGCACTTTGGATAACGCGGCTGCGGCCATCCAGCCAGCGGTGCCACCACCGGCGATGACGACGCGGCGCACCGGGCGCTGTTTTGGGTCGGAAGGGGCGGTGTCGGTCATGGCGTCAGATCCTCAGCGATTCAGGCGTTGCAGCAACCGCGCGCGCAGGCTGCGGGCACGGGCCTCGTCCATCGGCGCCAGGACGCCGCGCGCAGACTCCGGCATGTGTGCGGCGGTGTCCGCATCGGCATCGAACACGTAATGGTCGAACACGTCCTGCCAGATCGCACGTTGTTCCGCTGGCAGGTCGCGGAGGGTGAGCAGCGCCAGCATCAGCGCGTTCATCGGCGAATCCATGTAGGCCGGGCTCTGCCGCCACCAGAAATTCACCAGCACGTTGAACGGCGTCAGCGCTTCGACGTGATGCCACCACATGCTCGGAATGAACAATGCATCGCCCGGTTCCAGCTCGGCCACCAGCGCGTGTTCCAGCGCCTGCGCATAGCGTGGAAAGCACTGCAGGTCCGGCGCGGCGATATCCACCAGGCTGACCGGCTGCCCGGCCGGGGTGAGATCAAGCGGGCCGATATACAGATTGGCCAGTTGCTGCGGCGGAAACAGGGTAAAGCGGCGGCGCCCGGCGACCACGCAGGCCAGGTTGTCGGGCAGGTCCTGGTGGGCGGCGATGCGGGTGCGATTGCCGATCCAGATACTGGCCAGCGGCTCGCGCTGCGGCAGCGCGATCGGGTTATGCGCGCGCAGGCCGGGCAGGTAGGTGTCCAGCGTGGTGGAGCCGACGTAGATCGCCGGTGGCTGCGGGTTGTGCAGATCGCGCAGCAAGGTCTCCAGCACCACGCCCAGCGGCACGCGCTCGGGGCGGAAATTGAAGCCGCTCATGTCCGCGTTGTAGAAGAAGCGCCCGCCGATGTCCGGCGGGCCGACCTGTGCCACCACCGCTTCACCGCGATCGAAACCGCGCAGGTAGGCGGCCGCCGCTTGCGCCGAGGTCGCGCCGGCCTGGGCCAATGGCCAGTCGCGCACCAGCCCGCGCAACACCAACGGCGTGGTGGAGCGCAGCACGGCCGGGTCCAGCTGCTGCGGGTCCAGCCCGTGCAGTTCTTCGATGGCGCGCGGCTCAGCCAGCATGACGGCGCTGCATGCGGTCGAGCAGATGGCGGAACTGCGCGATCGAGGCCACCGCCATGTACAACGGTTCCAGATCGCCATGCCGATGCAGGTCGAGCAAGGCCGCATCGTCGAGTGCGCGCAGGCGTTCCTCATGCACGGCGTAGAGCCCGGTCAGACGGCATTCCAGGCCGTTCTGCAGCGTGGCCTCGAACACGAACGGTTCGAGCAAGTCGTAGCCAAGCAAGCGGCCGACGAAGGCCTCGCTCGCGGCCAGGCCATCGTGCAAGGTGCGCAACACCTGGCTGATGTGGTCGAGAAACTCGGTGGTACCGCCGTGTTCGCGAAACAGCAGCTCGCCTTCGCTGCGGCTGATGCGCGGGCTGTCCAGGTCCACGTGCACCATCGGCCCGTCCGGCTGCTCGCCGATCAAAAACGGTTGCCGCTGGATCGCCAGCGGCACGTACGGCGCATCCCAGCGCGCGCCGTCCAGAAACAGGTTCTCGCCCAGGCGTAATCCCAGCAATGCCAGCGGCTGAAAACTGCGCTCGCCGCTGCGATGGAACACGATCGGGTATTGCGCCTGCAGTTGGCGGAACTCCTGCGGAAAGGTCGCGGCCGACATCACGTCGTCGCCGTAGGCGGCGCCGTGCGCGGTGATCACGCGCAGGTCGCGGTGATCGAGGTTGTTCAACAACACGGCATTGATCATGGGGGAAGACACATCACGCGGGGCGCGTGGCCCATGCTTGGACAGTTGCTTCGGCATGGCAAGTCCCGGATGCGACACATCCGGGAAACGCCACGAGAGCGCCGTGCGAAACGCCCCGGCAGACTCACTGCCGGAAGCGCTTAAAAAAACATCACTGCATGACCAACGCGCTACATCACCAGAACTTGTAACGCACGCCCAGCATGTAGCGCGGGCCGGTCTGGGTGGCGTAGATGATCTGGTTCGGGTGACGGCCGTGCTGGCGCTGCACCTCGTCGGTGAGGTTGATCGCCTCCAGGCTCAGCGACAGGTTCTCGGTCCACTGGTAACCGATGCTCAGGTCCAGCTGACCATAGGCTTCGGTATAGACCGGGTTGGGCTGGCCGCTGCCGTCGAAACGTGCAGCCAGGAACTCGTCGCGCCAGTTGTAGGCCGCACGCACCTGCCACTTGTCCCTGTCGTAGAAGCCGACCACGTTGGCCGAGTCGCTCAGCCCTTCCAGCGCGAACTGCTCGCCGATCACGTAGTTGTCGTAAGTCAGGCCGGAGTCGACCATGGTGTAGTTGGCCGACACGCCAAAGCCGCTGTCGCCGAACATGTGCTGCAGGTTGAATTCCCAACCGTCCAGCGAGGCCGAGCGCTGGTTGGCCGGCGCGGTGATGGCGAAATTGGCCACCGGATCGCCCGGCTGCCCACTGATCACGCCGGTGGCATTGCCGTTGGAATCGTCCTGCCCGCGCACCACGCCGGGCGCACCGCCGCGGTTGCGGAAGATGTAGTTGCGGATGCAGGTCAAGTCGGCCGAGGCGCAGCCGTTGCCCAGCGCTTCGTTCCAGTACGCACCACCCACCGGCGTGTTCAATCCCAGCGAGGAGTCGTTGCGCGTGGTCACACCGATGTAGTTGTCGATGTTCTTGCGGAAGAAGCCCACCGAGGCGTAGCTGGCATCGCTGTAGTACCACTCCAGCGAAAAATCGATGTTGTGCGAGAGCAGCGGCTTGAGGCCGGGATTGCCTTCCTGGCCGGTGCCGCCTTCCAGGCGCGCAATCTGGTTGAGCGTCTGCCCGCCCTGGATATCGCCCCAGCCGGGCCGGCCGATGGTTTCACCGTAGCTGCCGCGCAGCACCAGATCCTCGGTGAGCTTGAAGCTCAGGTCCAGGCTGGGCAGCCAGTACTCGTACTTGCCGCTGCCGCTGGCGAATGCCGAGTCGGCCAAGCGGATCGGCAACTCGTTGTTGGCGACCCAGTCGATGCCCACCGCCACCGGCACCAGTGCCTGCGCCTCCACCTTGGTTTCTTCGTAACGCACACCGGCGGCCAGGCTGATCGGCACGCGCAAATCGTCCCAGCTGTTGTTCCACTGCAGGTAGGCGTTCTTGGATTTTTCGGTGACGCGGCGGTCGGTGGTGAACACCGGCGAGGTGCGGTACAGCGCATCGTCGCCGGCCACCTGCGCGGCCGCCTGGCGGGCACGTTCGAAGTCGAACAGGAACAGCTGGTTGAACTGCGCCGGATTGCCGCTGCCGTCGATCGCATCGAAGTACTGCGCAAACGAACTGGGGATCCAAAGATCGTCCGGATAATCGGCCGCGGTGCCGGCACCGCCCCAGGTGTCGCGCTGCACGTTGGAGAATGCCGAGCGGTTCTTGACCTCGGTGCTGCCGATGCCGAACTTCAACTGCGAATAATTTTCGAAGGTGAAGTCGCCGTTGACCTGGGCCTGGTCGATCTCCGACTTCATGTAGCTATTACGGAACGCCGAGCCGGTAACCAAGGTGCGCGACGGATCCAGCCCGGTCAGGCCAAAGCCCAACTGCTGCTGCAACACCGGGAAATCCTTGCTGAAATCCACCACCGAGGTGCCGCGGTAAAAGCCGGACACGCCCAGCGAATTGCTGGAACCGAACGGACTGTCCGCACCGGCTTCTGCGGTGGAGCGGTGGATGTCGAAGTTGAGCTTGAACTGGTCGTTCACCGCCCAATCCACGTTGAAACCCAGCGACTTGTTCTGGTTGCGGGTGGCCGCGTTGGAGCCGGCGGTGGCCAGATCGCTGGTGGCCGGATTGACGATTTCCGAATAGGTCACCGGCCCGGCGACCGGGCCATTGGTCCAGGCGCTGGCCGACGGCCCATAGTTGAACCACACCGACATCTCGTTGCGCTGCTGCTGGATCTTGTTTTCCGAATAGGTGTAATCCAGCGTCGTGGTGACGTTGTCCAGCGGCTTGTACTGCAGCGTCAACTGGCCGTTGGTGCGCTGGCGCTCCACGCCGACCACGCGGTAGTTGAGGTTCTGCGGCACCGAATAGATGTCATTCGGACCGGGGCGGTTGACGATGTTCTCCGAGCCCGGCGCACCCGGTTGCGGGATGGTGCCGTAGGCGGTGGAATCGCCGCGGAACGAACGCCAGCCGTTGGGCACGCCGACCTGGCTATAGCCGAAGTCGCGTTCCTGGTAGCTGCCGCTCAGCGATACACCGAAGCGTCCATCGGCCGAGGTGTTGCTGAAAATGCCGGAGATTTCCGGGGTCAGCGAATCGCCCTGCAGGCGTCCGGGCAGATTCTCGTTGGAGCTGTCGTGCACGCCCTTGAGGCCGACGTTGGCATGCAGGCCCGGGTTGTCCAGCGGCCGGCTGGTCTTGATGTTGATGGTCGCACCGATGCCGCCAGTGGGCGTGCTGGCGCGACTGGTCTTGAACACCTCGATGCCGGAGATCGACTCCGACGCCAGGTTGGCGAAGTCGAACGCGCGCGAATTGGAGGCGTTGGATTCCTCGATGCTGGCGCCCGGCATCTGCCGGCCGTTCAACAGCACCAGGTTGAAGTCCGGGCCGACGCCGCGCACGGTGACGCGCGAGCCTTCGCCCAGCGAACGGTCGATCGACACGCCGCTGATACGTTGCAGCGATTCGGCCAGATTGGTATCGGGGAACTTGCCGATGTCTTCGGCCACGATGCCATCGACGATGCCCTGCGCATCGCGCTTGACGTTCATCGACGAGGTGAGGCTGCCGCGGATGCCGGTGACCTGCACCGCATCGAGCGTGGCGGGATCGGCCTGGCTCGCGCCGGGGACGGTGGATGCGGACTGCGGCGCCGGCGCGGTCTGCGCGGCCAGCGGCGTCGACAGGGCAAACAGCAGGGCAGACGTCAGACGCCGCGTGCGCGGCAGGTTGCGTGGCTCTCTCACGATGATTTCTTCCCCAAGTGAAGATAAGCCGGCCCCAGGCGGGACAGGCGAAGGTCGATGAAACAATCGTGCATTTGTGAGCGCAGGCTTAACCAAGTCAACTTGCACTGCAGCATCGGCCGCGAGCCAATCGCGTCACACATCGTTCCAGCCAGCACCACCGCACGCGCACGCGCCGGTAGCGGGCTTGGTCGTACCATCGATCGCCAAGGCGCGCGCTGCGTGCCATCCCCTGCCGAACTGGAGCGCACGATGATCGACCTGTACTACTGGCCCACCCCCAACGGCCACAAGGTCACCTTGTTCCTGGAAGAAGCCGGGCTGGACTACACGCTCAAGCCGGTCAACATCGGCAAGGGCGAGCAGTTCGAGCCGGCCTTCCTGCAGATTTCGCCCAATAACAAGATGCCGGCGATCGTCGACCACGCACCGGCCGACGGCGGCCCGGCGCAGAGCGTGTTCGAATCCGGCGCCATCCTGCTGTATCTGGCCGAGAAGACCAGCCGTTTCCTGCCGCGCGATGCGCGTGGCCGCATTGCCGCGCTGGAGTGGCTGTTCTGGCAGATGGGTGGGCTGGGGCCGATGAGCGGCCAGATGGGCCACTTCAACGTCTACGCGCCGGAAAAGATTCCCTACGCGATCGAACGCTACAACGCCGAAGTGCGTCGCCTGCATGGCGTGCTCGACAAGCGCCTGGCCGAGCAGGCATTCCTCGCCGGCCCCGAATACGGCATCGCCGACATGGCCAGCTATCCGTGGATCGAGGTCTACGCCGACATCCGCCCCGATTACGCCGAGTTCCCGCATCTGAAGCGCTGGCACGACGCCATCGCCGCGCGCCCGGCCACGCAGCGTGCGTATGCGCTCAAGGAGCAAGTCAACCCCAACGCCGGCAAGCCGCTGAGCGAGGAAGAGCGCAAGCATCTGTTCGGCAAGCGCTGAGGCAAAGCGGTAGGAACGGTGGCGTAGCAATACATACGGCGATAGCGACAACTATTGCAACTGCGCAGCAGCAACGACAACAGCAAACAGCATCAGGAATTAGCAGCGGCACACGCTTGCATCAACCGGGTGTGCACAAACCCGGGCGCCTCGAGCCCCTCTCCCCCGGGAGAGGGATTGGGGTGAGGGTACGCAAGTGGAGCCAGACCCACCGCCCCCCGTAACCTGCGCACCACGAAACGCGCATGCACCATCCGTAGCCCGCCAACTGCGACCATCAGCCCAAACGCACCTCTGCTCGCTAAAAACTGAGCGACAACAACCCCAGCACCATGCTGCAGTACACGCTCACAACCGTGCGCAGCCCTTCATCGCGCACGCGCAGCATCGCCGCGCTTCTCAAACACCCCACGCGCCCGCATCCTGTGTGCTATCTCAAGACAGGATCTTCGATGCGCGCCCTGTTCGCCGCCCTTGCCCTCATGCTCAGCACGCTCACTACCGCCCACGCCGAAAAGCTCACCCTCGATGCCATCACCGGCCCGTTGCCGTTGTCCGGCCCGACGCTGATGAAGCCCAAGGTCGCACCCGACGGCTCGCGCGTGAGCTTCCTGCGCGGCAAGGACAGCGACCGCAATCAACTGGATTTGTGGGAGTACGACATCGCCAGCGGGCAGACCCGGCTGCTGGTCGATTCCAAGCTCGTGCTGCCCGGCACCGAAACGCTCAGCGATGTCGAAAAGGCCCGCCGCGAGCGCCAACGCATCGCCGCCTTCGCCGGCATCGTCGATTACCAATGGGCGCCGGACGCACATGCACTGTTGTTCCCGCTCGGTGGCGAACTGTATCTGTACGACCTGCGCAAGACCGGCGCGGCGGCAGTGCGCAAGCTCACCCACGGCGAAGGCTTCGCCACCGACGCCAAGCTCTCGCCCAAGGGCGGCTTTGTCAGCTTCGTGCGCGAGCGCAACCTGTGGGTGATCGACCTGGCCAGCGGCAAGCAGCTGCAGCTCACCAGCGACGGCAGCGAGACCATCGGCAACGGCGTGGCCGAGTTCGTCGCCGACGAGGAAATGGATCGCCACACCGGCTACTGGTGGGCGCCGGACGACTCGGCGATCGCCTTCGCGCGTATCGACGAATCCGGCGTGCCGGTGCAAAAGCGCCCCGAAGTCTATGCCGACCACACCGAGGTCATCAGCCAGCGCTATCCGCAGGCTGGCCAGCCCAATGTGGCCGTGCAACTGGGTGTGATCGCACCGCGCGCCAACGCTGCGCCGCGCTGGATCGAGCTGGGCAATAACCCCGATATCTATCTGGCACGGGTGGATTGGCGCGATGCGCAGCGGCTGACCTTCCAGCGCCAGTCACGCGACCAGAAAACCCTCGAGTTGATCGAAGCCACGCTGGCCAGTGGCAAGCAACGCGTGCTGATCACCGAGACCTCGCCGACCTGGGTACCGCTCCACAACGATCTGCGTTTTCTCAAGGACGGCCGCTTTATCTGGAACTCCGAGCGCAGCGGCTACGAACATCTGTATGTGGCATCGGAAGACGGCCGCACGCTCACGCCGCTGACCTCCGGCGCCTGGGTGGTCGATGCACTGCTCGCCGTCGATGAGCAAGCCGGCACGGTGTATTTTTCCGCCAGCAAGGAGTCGCCGACCCAGGCCCACATCTACGCCGTGCCGCTGGCCGGCGGTGCGATCGAACAACGTTCGACACCCCACGGCACGCACGCCGCCAGCTTCGCCAACAACGCCAGCGTGTATGTCGACAGCTGGTCCAACACCGCCACGCCGCCGCAGATCGAGCTGTTTCGCGCCAATGGCGAAAAAATCGCCACACTGTTGAAGAACGATCTGGCCGATCCGCAGCACCCGTATGCCAGATACCGTGACGCGCAGCGCCCGGTGGAATTCGGCACGCTCACCGCTGCCGACGGCACCACGCCGCTGCAGTATCGCCTGATCAAACCGGACAACTTCGACCCGTCCAAGCGCTATCCGGTGATGGTGTACGTGTATGGCGGCCCCGCCGCGCAGACCGTGCTTGATGCCTGGCCAAGCCGTGGCGATGCGCTGTTCGATCAATATCTTGCGCAACGTGGTTACGTGGTGTTCTCGCTGGACAACCGCGGCACCCCGCGGCGTGGCCGTGCCTTCGGTGGCGCGCTGTACGGCAGGCAGGGCACGGTGGAAGTGGACGACCAGCTGCAAGGCGTGGCCTGGCTCAAGGCGCAGCGCTGGGTCGATCCCACCCGCATCGGCGTGCAGGGCTGGTCCAACGGCGGCTACATGACGCTGATGCTGCTGGCCAAACACAGCGACGCCTACGCCTGCGGCGTAGCCGGCGCACCGGTCACCGATTGGGGGCTGTACGACACCCATTACACCGAGCGGTACATGGACCTGCCGGCCGGCAACGCCGCCGGCTACCGCGACGCACGCATCGCCACCCATCTGGACGGCCTGCGCGCCAAGCTGCTGCTGATCCACGGCATGGCCGACGACAACGTGCTGTTCACCAACTCCACCGCGCTGATGAGTGCGTTGCAGACGCGCGGCACTGCCTTCGAATTGATGACCTATCCCGGCGCCAAGCACGGCTTGTCCGGCAGCACCGCCTTGCATCGCTACAAGACCGCGGAGGCATTCATCCAGCGCTGCTTGATGCCCTGAGCGGCCGGCAATCGGTGCCGGGGAGACGGAACTGCAGTGGTAAACGGCCGCCGATGCCTGGCATCGGCGACATTCACCAGAGCGGTCGGGCAGGAGATGCCCGTCGCAGCGTGGACCTGCACAGGGCGCGCGTTGAGGGAAACCGGCGGCAGGTGGACGCCAGCCGCAGGCACGGGCGATGGCGCTATCAGACGCTGACATTCGCCAGCAGGTATGCCGATCCAATCAACCTGGTAGCCGACCCGCAAACGCCGCCGCACTCCTGCCGACCATGACCTAAGACGCATTGCCGCCGCCGCTGCGGATGGGTAGGGTCGCGCTACTCAACTTGCGGATCCGCCCCATGAAACCACTTGTTCTCGCCATTGCGCTGGCGCTCGGTGCTTCGCTGCCATTGCAGGCACAGACCGGTAAGGCCGCGCAGGCCCAACCTGCCACGCCGGCCTGGGTGCAGACCAGCAACGGCTACGCACAGATCCTGCTGAACGCGCAGGCGCCATTCCAGCCCGAATACGCCAGCTTCTTCGGCGTGCCCGGCTACGACGACCAGGTCATCGACCTGGGGCCAAACAACGCTGCGCGCTACCGCGATGCGATGAACAAGGCGCGTGCCGCGTTGCAGGCCAAGCTGGCCACCGAGCGCGACGTCAATGTGCGCCAGGACCTGCAGATCATGATCGCTGCGGCCGAGCAGAACATCGAAGGCAGCGAACTCAACGAGCGCTATCTGTTGCCATGGAACGATGCCCCGCAGCTGGTCTTCAGCGGCCTCAATGGATTGTTGTCCGACCAGACCGTGCCCGAGCGCCGCGCCAAGGCGCTGGATCGCCTCAAGCGTTACGTCGGCCTGGTGCCGGGCAGCACGCCGACCACCACGCTGGCCCGCCAGCGCTACGAAGAACAGCTTGGCAACACCACCTTGCTGCAGCCCACCCAGCGCGAAGTGGAGCAGGCGCTGGCGAACGTGGACACCTACGTCGCCGGCATCGGCGAGTTGTTCGCCAAGTACAAGATCGCCGGCGGCGACGAAGCGCTCAAGGCGATGTCCACCCAGTTGAAGGATTACGCCAACTGGACCCGCACCACGGTGTTGCCGAAGGCACGCAAGGACACCCGCCTGCCCGAACCGCTGTATGCCTTCCAGCTCAAGCAGGTCGGCATCGATATTGCCCCGCAGCAGCTGATCCAGCGCGCGCAGCTGGAATTCATGGAAACCCGCTCGGCGATGCGTCAGCTCGCGCCGCTGGTGGCCAAGGCCAAGGGCGTGCAGGGCAGCGATTACGTGCAGGTGATCCGCGCGCTCAAGGGCAACAAGATCGCCGACGACCAGCTGGAAACCCACTACCGCGGCGTGATCGACCAGATCGACCCGATCATCCGTCAGCAGCGCATCGTCGATGTGCCCAATCGCCCGATGCAGATGCGCCTGGGCAGTGCCGCCGAAAGTGCTGCGCAACCGGCACCGCACTTCCTGCCGGCCCCGCTGATCGGCAATACCGGCCAGCAGGGTCAGTTCGTTCTGCCGCTGGGCAACCCGACCGCCGACGGCGCCAAGAAGGAACAGTACGACGACTTCAACTTCGGCTCGGCCGCCTGGACGCTCAGCGCGCATGAGGGTCGCCCCGGCCACGAGCTGCAGTTCACCGCCATGGTCGAACGCGGCGTGTCGCTGGCGCGCAGCCTGTTCGCGTTCAATTCGGTCAACGTCGAAGGCTGGGCGCTGTATGCCGAAGCCGAAATGGTCCCGTACGAACCGCTCGACGGTCAGCTGATCGCCCTGCAGTTCCGCCTGCTGCGCGCCGCCCGCGCCATGCTCGACCCGATGCTCAACCTCGGCCTGATCGACCGCGAACGCGCACGCCAGGTGCTCGAAGACGACGTCGGCCTCTCGCCAGCGATGACCCGTCAGGAACTGGACCGCTACACCGTCCGCGCCCCCGGCCAGGCCGGCAGCTACTTCTACGGCTACACCCGCATCCTCGAATTGCGCATGCGCACCGAGCTGGTCCTGGGCAAGAAGTTCGACCGCCTGGCCTTCAACAACTTCCTGCTCGACCAGGGCCTGCTGCCGCCGGACCAACTGGCCAAGGCGGTGGAAACGCAGTTCATTCCGGCGCAGCAAAAGTAATCGCTGTCTAATTCTAAAGCGATGCTTCTTAGTAAATCTTTCGGTAAAGCAAATGCGACCCGCTTCGTCAAACGGGCGGGTCAATCTAAGCTGACTATCAGCAGAGGTATGCCAGCAAGCTGCATGTCACCCTGTTTCAGACTAGCTGCCTGAGCCTGTATTAATGGGCAAATGGCACATTCTCTGGCCGCTGTTGACCCGTCCATTTGCCTTGCTTCTTAGCTATTTTGCAGATTGTCTGGTACTGGCCAAGCGCAGTAATAGCCGTTGGCGTCCAAGCTTGAAGGCAAACCGGACCCGCGCAGCAGGGTGAAAGACTGGGAAAAAGACAGTAGCCGGGCGCGGCAACCCAAGTCGAACTGATAGGATCTATCGGTATCCAGTTCTTGTCTTGATCTTTGCAACCCTGAGTACAGAAGACAAATGGATCATCGGAGCGGCAGACAAGCTTGACTCCCTTAGTTTGAGCCGCAGCTTGTCCAACGAAACAAATTGCCAACGTCAACATCAACATCCATATCCAGCTTTTCATGACTATTCCTTAGATGACTGAGGTCAATAGTTTCGCTCTGCCAAGATCGAGTGACTACGAGCGGGGCAACAGGAAAACTGGCAAGCGATTGCTTAGGCCGTTACCAACTTTGTTTCCCGCGAAGGATACTGCATTCGATTGGGGGTTTCACCACAAGCCGGTGCAGGAGATGCGTTGCACTAGTTGTCACACACAACCAGCATCTTTTCGATGCCGGTCGTTTTGCTAGGTCAAAAGAACATCCGAATCCCAGGAAAGCTTTATTGCCCAGGGGGAGAGCGAGTGGCATCGCTAGCCCCCGCCGGTACCCAAATCGCCATGCCTGCCGCGCGTTTCTGGGTGGTCGGGATGCCGATGCCCAGCCCGCCGCCGACCCGGCCGCCGTAGCTGCCGCCGCCGACCGACAGGCCGCCGCCGGAGCGTTCCGAGCCCACGCCGACGATGACCACGCCGTTGGCGCCGAGCTTGGCGGCTTCGCGCTTGAGCCGTTGCACGGCTGCATCGGTCTGGCCCTGGGTGCCGAAACCGGCAGCGCTGGTGGATTCGAGCTGGGCGATCTCCACCGAGCCGACCGGTGCATTGGAGTACACCTGCACCTGCGCCGGGTCGATCGGCGCGCGCGCCTGGCCCAGCATCACCTTGGAACTGCTGGCGCAACCGGCCAGGAGCATGGCGAGCGCAGCGGCGATGACGGCATGCTTGTTCATGGTGTGGGCCCTGTTGACGACGATGATGGCGATGATCCGGCGCCCGGACTGAATCGCTCCGGACTTTGCCGCACCCTAGCCATGCCCACGTGAGGCTACCGCCAAGCCGCCATTGGTCAGGGTGACCATCTGCCCACAGCGCCTTGGCGGGCGTGGCGCTAAGCTCATGCCATTCTTTAGATGCGAGGTGGCACGTGGGATTGATCAGCCTGCTGTGGGGCATTGTGGCGTTGTTGTGGATGGTGCTGGCCTTCATCCCGTTGCTGGGCTGGGGCAACTGGTTTCTGATCCCGTTTGCGGCGGTGGGCGCGCTGATCGCGGCGATCGCGCTGCTGTTCACCTCGGCCGGCAATCGCGGACGTGCCAAGACCGGTCTGCTGCTCAACGGCCTGGTGATCGTGGTCGGGGTGATCCGCCTGAGCCTGGGCGGCGGCGTGATCTAGCACGCGGCGTCGCCTTCCAGGCAGGTCGCGCGAGCTCTGAAGGGCCGTGCACCGGCTGGGGATGGAGAAGATCGACGCGTGGCACCGCCGCCAGCCGGGCGCGTTCCCTGTGGGGTGAGCTGACCGCGTGGTCCAAGCGGATCACGCTTGCATTTGCATTGATCACGGCGTGATCCGGCCCGTTGCACCGCTGCGACACAGCGTCGCAGCGCGTTCGGCGGCGGGTCGCGGGCGTAAACTTGCCGGCTGCTGACAGGAGCCCACGATGGCCCATCCCCATTACCGTCCCCGCCGCATGCGCCACGATGCGTTTTCGCGCCGTTTGATGCGCGAAAACACGCTGACCACCGATGACCTGATCTGGCCGGTGTTCGTGCATGAGTTGTCCGGCCGCGCGCCGATCGCATCCATGCCCGGCGTTGAGCGCCTGTCGCTGGACGAATTGCTGCGCGAAGCCGAAGCGGCCCTGGAGCTGGGCATTCCGGTGATCGACCTGTTCCCGGTGATCGACCCGGCCGGCAAGAGCCTGGACGCGGCCGAGGCGTGGAATCCGGACGGCCTGGCGCAGCGTGCGGTACGCGCGCTGAAAGCGCGGTTTCCCGAACTCGGCATCATGACCGACGTGGCGCTGGACCCGTACACCACGCACGGCCAGGACGGCATCATCGATGCCAAGGGCTATGTGCTCAACGAGATCACCGTCGAGGCGCTGGTCAGACAGTCGCTGTCGCATGCCGAAGCCGGTGTGGACATCATCTCGCCGTCGGACATGATGGATGGCCGCATCGGTGCGATCCGCCGCGCGCTGGATGCGCAGGACCATCTCAATGTGCGCATCATGGCCTATTCGGCCAAGTACGCCTCGGCGTTCTACGGCCCGTTCCGCGATGCGGTCGGCAGTGCCGGCAATCTGGGCAAGGCCGACAAGACCACTTATCAGATGGACCCGGCCAACAGCGACGAGGCCATGCGCGAGATCGCGCTGGACCTGGAAGAGGGCGCGGACATGGTGATGGTCAAGCCGGGCATGCCGTATCTGGATGTGGTGCGGCGGGTGAAGCAGGAATTCCGCGTGCCCACCTTCGCCTATCAGGTCAGCGGCGAGTACGCGATGCTCAAGGCCGCAGCCGCCAATGGCTGGCTGGACGAACGCAAGTGCGTGCTGGAAGCGCTGATGGCGTTCAAGCGCGCCGGCGCCGATGGCGTGCTGACCTATTTCGCACCGCAGGTGGCGCGTTGGTTGCGGGAAGGCTGAGTGCGCTGAGGCGGTGCTGTGACGCCTTCCAGGCCGCAATCGGCGTTTGCAGGCTTGGCGCGATTCGAACACCGCAATGATCCCGCAGGCCGCGTTCTCTCGCGGCCTGCGCTGCGTGTAGCGCGCGCCATCCTCCCGAATGAGCAGGGAGGGTGTGGCGCAGGCAGATTGGTCAATCTGTTTTCCGCGGATCAGTGGGTACCGGCGTTGCTGCAATGATCGAGTGACACAGCAGTCGCTGTCTGACGGCGTTGCGTAAACGGCGCTAGCCTCCCAAACCCCACGCAAACTGCGATAACGATTCTCATCTACAATGGCGAGCCCACTGTTCCAGGCTGCTCGCGCGTGCTCAAGACCGTTCTGTTCCAACTGCACTGGCTGCTCGGCATTACCGCCGGGCTGGTGCTGTCGGTGATGGGGCTGACCGGCGCGCTGATGTCCTTCGAAAACGAGATCGTGCGGCTCGCCAATCCGGCCATCGCGCAGTTGGCCGAGCGGCATGCGGCAGGCGAACGACCAATGCCGCTCGACGCATTGCTGCGCAAGCTCGATCTGGACCGGCAGCAAGCAGTCACCCGCATGCTGATCGATCCGACCGGCAAGCGTCCGTCCACCGCACGCCTGGCCGGCAAGGGCGGCGGCCGGGTGTATTTCGATCCGTATACCGGCGACAAGGTCGCCGCTCCGCGGCTGAGCGGCGCGTTTGCCTTTATCGAAGACCTGCATCGCCATCTGACCGCCGGCAAGCGCGGCCAGGCGGTGACCGGGGCGAGCACCCTGATCCTGCTGTTCTTCTGCGCTTCCGGCCTGTATCTGCGTTGGCCGCGACGCTGGTGGAGTCTGCGCACCTGGTGGGCAGTGGAATGGCGGCGGCAGGGGCGCAGTTTTCTGTGGAGCCTGCACGCGGTGTTCGGTACCTGGTGTCTGCTGGTGTACCTGCTGGTGGCGCTGACCGGGCTGACCTGGTCCTACACCTGGTACCGCGACGGCATGGTGGCCTTGCTCGGCACCGAGCCGGCGATGCGTGGCGACGGGCGCGATCACCGCCCGGCCACGGTGGATTTTGCAGCCGTGCAGCGCACCCTGGATGCCATCCCGGCCACGCACAGCACGGCACTGGACCTGCGTATCCCGCCGCATGCGGGGCAACCGCTGAGCGTGCGGTTCCTGCCCGACCATCCCGATCACGATCGCGCCTACGACAATCTGGAGATCGAGCCGCGCAGCGGTGGGTTGCTGCGTCGCCAGGACTACGCACTGCTGCCGCGCGGGCAGCAGTTGCTGGTGAGCATGTTTCCGCTGCATTCGGGCAGCTTCTTCGGGCTGCCGGGCCGCATCGTGGTGATGCTGGCCAGTGTCGGTATGTCGGTGTTCTTCGTGACCGGCTGGATGTTGTACCTGGATCGCCGCCGCAAGAAACGCGCGCTGCGCGCTGCGCGCGATGTCCTGCACGGTGCCCCGGCGGCCTCGCAGGCCGAGCCGTGGTTGATCGGGTTCGCCAGCCAGAGCGGGTTTGCCGAACGGCTGGCCTGGCAGGCGGCCGGGCATCTGCAGGCGGCCGGTCTGCCGGTGCAGGTGCGCTCACTGGCACAGCTCACCGCGCAGCATCTGCAGGGCACCCGGCATGCCTTGTTCGTGGTCAGCACCTTCGGCGATGGCGAGCCGCCGGATACCGCCCGCAGCTTCGAGCGCGAACTGTTGCGTCAGCGCATGACGCTGCCACAGCTGACCTATGCCGTGCTCGCCCTGGGCGACCGCCAGTACGCGCAGTTCTGCGGGTTTTCGCGACGCATCGAGCAGTGGCTACAGGCGCAGGGCGCGCAGCCGTTGTTTCCGGCAGTGGAGATGGACAACACCGATCCGCAGGCCCTGGCGCAATGGCATGCGCAATTGGCCCAGATTGCCGGTGCGCCGGTGGCCGCCGTGCCGCTGGCACGCCCGACGCTGCTGCACTGGACGTTGTCGGCGCGCACGCATCTCAACCCGGGCAGCGAGGGAGCACCGATCTGGCAGATCGATCTGCTGCCACCGCCCGGTACGCAATGGCAGGCCGGCGACATCCTCGAAGTACAGCCGGCGCACGCCTACACGCATGTCCGCGCGTGCCTGGCCGCCTGGGGACTGCCGCCCGACGCGCTGGTGCATGTCGATGCGCAGTTGCTGCCGCTGCAGCAGGCCGTCGCCGAGCGCGTGCTGCCGGAGCCGCCCACGCGCCCGCCCACGCCGCATCCGGATCCGCAGACCTGGCTGGACTCCTGCGCCTGGCTGCCGACCCGCGATTACTCGCTGGCCAGCGTGCCGGCCGATGGCGTTGCGACCGCGGTGGTGCGCCTGACCACAGGCACCGACGGCAGCCCCGGCCTGGGCTCGGGCTGGCTGATCTGCCACGCACCCGTCGGTGGCCAAATACGCGCACGGTTGCGCACCAATCCCGGATTCCATCGCGTCGAACAGGCGCCGATGGTGTTGATCGGCAACGGCACCGGTATCGCCGGTTTGCGCAGTCTGCTGCGCGAGGCCGAGCTGGCCGGCGTGCACGGACATTGGCTGCTGTTCGGCGAACGGCAGGCCGCGCACGATGGTCTGTTTGCCGACGAACTCCAGGCCTGGCATGCACGTGGCCATCTGCAGCAGCTGGACCGGGTGTTCTCGCGCGACCAGGCGCACAAGCGCTACGTGCAGTATCACTTGCGCGAGACCGGCGACACCTTGCGCCACTGGATCGATCGCGGTGCGGTGATCCATGTCTGCGGCAGCCTGGACAGCATGGCGCGTGAGGTCGATGCCACGCTGCGCGAATTGCTGGGCGACACGCGGCTGGAGTCGCTGACCGCAGCGGGACGTTATCGGCGCGATGTGTATTGAGCGCGGTCATGGCCGCTGCATCGCTGGGTTGGAGCGGCTAGTAAAACGTGGCGTGCGGTCGCCGAGCGGGTGCGAGCGGTTTGGAGAAATCGCGGTGAACGACGGGTACATGCTGCGTCCTAGCCAGCATCGACCATGCCCTCCTTGCAGCGTGTGCGGTGGTTTTGTTAGCTGCCAACCATGGCGGCGTCTAGGCGCGGTCCGATGCTTGAATCAAAAGCCTGGTTGGTCGAGGACGCGATGCCCTCACCATTTCCGGGACACGCCGTGAATCCGTCCATGGAGGCTCCTTGACGGCATCCATGCCGCCAAGGGTCACGGAACCGGTAAGGACATCACGCCTGCCAAGCCGGTCGTGCGCTGATGGAACTGCAAAAAGCGAGATGACTTAAGCGAGACGACTTACGCAGCGGCCTGGCTGCTTGTATGCATGTGTGGATGACTATTAGCGATAGGGGGCAAACCCAATCCACTTACTGCCCGCCTTCGACGGAAAGCTTTGGAAATCAGACCACGTCGGCCAGATCAAAAGGAGCACGGAACCACCGCTGCGTCTGACCCACCGGTCGCCGCTCCTGCTGCTGACCATGCACACCGACCATCCCGACTGGTCCTTGTCCGCCTACCGTCGCGTAAGAGCCTACAAGGACGTACTTGCGGCGTGTCCTGCGATGGTGGGCGGGCAAGGGCCCTGCGACCAAGCCTCAGATCAGCAGCTCTGCGATCAAACCGCAGATCAGCAGTCCTGCAGCGAGGACCCAGATCATCCGCTCTGCAACAGCTTGGCGTGAAGTCGCATTCCCAGCAGCCCCTTGGCAAGGGTCTGCGCACCCACCCATCCTCAACGGCAGCTCGTATCCCCCTCCACCGCCGGCGCCTTCATCCGATAGATGTCCAGTTGCCCCGCACGCGGTGCGCGCGCGCTGCCGGTCACCAGCAACTCGCCTGGCTTGGCCGCATCCACCACCGCACCGAAGGTGCGTTCCTGCGGCCCGTTGAACGACAGCGGCACTGCCTGGCCCACGGTGTAATGGCCGTTGTTGCAGGTCGCCAGCAATAACTGGCTGGGACCATCCTGCCGGCCGCGTGCCCATACCAGCCCCCGTCCATCGCCAAGCCAGGCCGCATCCAGCTCGTCGGCAGCGCTGTTGATATCGCTCAGCGCCACCGGCGCGATGAAGGCCTGCCCATCCCAGCGCGCCACGAACATGTCCATGCCGCTGGCGCCGCCGTGGCCGTTGCTGGCGAACAGCAGGCGGGTGCCGTCCAGCGACAGTGTCGGGGAGCGCTCGTCGCCGCGGCTGTTGATCGCCGCGCCCAGGGATTGCACCGCACCGATCCGGCCCTGCGCATCCACCGGCGCGCGATACAGGTCGGCGCCGCCGGCACCGCCAGGGCGGCTGGAGGCAAACAGCAGCCAGCGGCCATCGGCACTGAACAGCGGGGAGGTCTCGTCCTGCGCGGTGTTGATCGGCAGCACTTCTGCGTTCTGCCAGCGCCCGCCGTTCAACCGGGCCTGCCACAGATCCCAGCCCCCGCTGCCGCCGGCGCGGTCGCTGGCCCAGACGATGCGTTGCCCGTCCGGACTCAGCGTGGCGCGCGCTTCGTTGGCCGGCGTGGAAACCACGCCCATGCCTTCGATGCCGAATTCGGCAAGCCCCGACGCGGCCGGGACGCAGAGTAAACTTGCCGCCAGCGCGAGCAGTGTCCATCGAAGTTGCATGCGGTGTTCCTGCCTCAAGTCGCGCACAGTCTAGTCAACCAGAGAGCGTTTCATGCCCGTATCCCGTTATGCCGTGTTTGGTCACCCCGTCGCCCATTCGCTGTCGCCGGCCATCCATGCCGACTTCGGGAAGCAGACCGGCATCGCGCTGGACTACACCGCCATCGACGCACCGCCGGAGGCGTTCACTGCCGCGCTGGAGCGCTTCGCCGACGAAGGCGGCAAGGGCGCAAACGTCACCTTGCCGCTGAAGGAAGCCGCCTGTGCATTGTCGGCCAGCCTGAGCGATCGCGCGCGTCTGGCCGGTGCGGTCAACACGCTGGTGCGCAACGACGGCCAGTGGCAGGGCGACAACACCGATGGCGCCGGTCTGGTACGCGACCTCACCGACCGCCACGGGCTGGATCTGCGCGGTCGCCGTGTGCTGCTGCTCGGCGCCGGTGGTGCCGCGCGGGGCGTGGCGCCGGCGCTGCTGGAAGCGGGCATCACCGAGATGGTGGTGGTGAACCGCTCGCCCGAGCGTGCCGATGCCTTGTGCGATGCGCTTGGTGAACCGGGGCGGGTGGTCTCGCGCTACATCGAAGACCTGCGCGATCTGGGCGACTTCGAACTGATCGTCAACGCTACCGCGGCCGGGCGTGATCGCGATGCCGGCGCGTTCGCCATGCCGCTGGGCCTGGTCAACAGCCTCACCGCGGCGGTCGATCTCAATTACGGCGCCACCGCCATCGCCTTCCTGGCCTGGGCACGCGCGGCGCAATGCCGCTACGCCGTCGATGGCCTGGGCATGCTGGTGGAACAGGCCGCCGAGAGTTTCGCGCTGTGGCACGGCGTGCGCCCGGACACCGACCCGGTCTACGCCGCGCTGCGCGCGCGCGAGGCCCTCCTGGTCAGTGCCGACTGAGGTGGGCAGCGTCACCGCCACCGATATCCTGCTGACCCTGGTCACCAGCCTGCTGTCGCGCGTGCCGATGCTGATCGCATTGCTGCTCGGGCTGGTTTTGCTGTGGCGTGCCTCGCAAAGCCCTTTGCGGCGTGCCGGGCTGGCCGCGCTCTGGCTGCTGCTGGGTTGCTTGTTTGCCGAGGTTGCCTTCCAGGCGATTCCGATGCTGTTGCTGCAGCAAGGCAATGTGCGTCAGATCAGCATGGTGACCAGCATCGCCCACTTCGTGCTGATGGCGATGCAAGGCGTGGGCATCGGCGTGCTGGTGTGGACGCTGGCAGGCAGCCTGCAACGCGTGCCGCCCGCCGCCGGCCCGCGCCCATGATTCCGCTCAAAGCCATCGCGCTGGTGGTGCTCGGGCTGGTCAGTGCCGGGCAGGGCGGGTGGACGCTGCTGCATCCGCAGGCGCTGGCTGCGGTCAATCGCGGCGGCCTGCTGTATGAACGCTTCGGGCCCACTGGCGTGGGCGCCGGCATGTTGCTGATGGGCGTCGCAATGGTGGTCATCGGACTGGTCTGGGCGCGCCATGCATGGCCGCCGCGGACGCAACGCCGCTGACAACGTGGAGCGACGCTGCCTGCTCGTTGCAGGCGGCGCAGGGTGATTGGGTCGGCATCCATTGTGCGACCCTTCGGGTCAGAACTTGCGGCCAGCGCCCGCCGGCGATGAGCGGATCCGACGCATGCAGTGGCCGTGCAGCGTGCGCACCCGGGACCAGGCTGGCGGTGGCGCCGCCCCGCGCCAGCAAACACGTTCAGCCGAGTGCCACGCCGGTCGCAGGCGCTGCGCCGGTCCGTGCGAAAATAGCGCGATGAATGAAGTCGCCCCACCGGCCGCGCCGTCTGCGCCGGTTCCCACCCAGCGTGTTCTGACCGACCCGATCAAGGCCGGCATCCGCGAGGCCTACGCCAAGCTGCAGGCCAATACGCCCGGCTTTGCCACACGGCGGGCGCAGAGCCAGATGATCGGCCTGGTCTCGCGCGCGCTGGCCACCTCCGGCGGCATCGGCATTGCCGAGGCCCCTACCGGCGTCGGCAAGAGCCTGGGCTATCTCACCGCCGGCGTGCCGATCGCCCTGGCCACCAAGAAGAAGCTGGTGATCAGCACCGGCACCGTGGCGCTGCAGTCGCAGTTGGTGGAGCGCGACATCCCGGCCTTCCTCAAGGCCACCGGGCTGGAAGCCACTGTCGCGCTGGCCAAGGGCCGCACCCGGTACCTGTGCACGCGCAATGCCGCTGAGCTGCAGGGCGAGACCAGCCAGGAAGGCATGTTCGATGACGAGCAGGTGCTCTACGACCGCCCGCTCAGCCCGGCCGACGCGGACCTGGCCAAGCGCCTGGCCACGGCCTACGCCGAGCGCAGCTGGAACGGCGATCTGGACGATGCGCCCGAGCAGGTCTCGGTGCCGCTGCGCCTGCGCATCACCACGCCGGCCTCCGGCTGTGCCGGCCGTCGCTGCAGCTACGCCGCGCAATGCCCGGTGCTGAAGGCGCGCACCGACGTGCGCGAAGCGCAGATCGTGGTCACCAACCATGCATTGCTGCTGTCGTCGCTGTCGCTGGGCGATGCCGAGAATGGCCAGCCCTTGATCGCCCCGCCCGCCGACATGCTGCTGGTGCTCGACGAAGGCCATCACATCGCCGGCGTGGCGATCGACCAGGGCGCCGCCAGCCTGCCATTGGACGAGATGGCCAAGCGCACCGGCCGGTTGCAGATCCTCATCGCCGCCGCCTACCGCGCCGTGGATAAGGACAAGATTGGCAACCTGCTACCCAACGAGGCCATCGAGGTGGCCGCGCGCGTGTCCAAGCTGCTCAAGGCCTTCCACGCCGAGGTCGAACGCGTGTGGAAGCCCGAGCCCGGCGAGCGCGATCCCTTGTGGCGTGCGGCCAATGGCAAGCTGCCGCCGCAATGGGGCCCGGCGATCGAAGAGCTCGGCGAAGAAACCCGCGCGTTGTTCAACTGGGTACACGCCGCGCACAGTGCGATCGCCAAGGGCAAGCAGGATGACTCGGCACGCGAACGCCTGCAGCGCAGCCTCGGCCTGGCCCTGGAGATGGCCGAGCAGCAACACAATCTGTGGAGCGGCTGGCGGCGCGAAGACAAGGAGGGCCAGCCGCCGATGGCGCGCTGGATCACCCTCTCGCGCGACGGCGATCTGATCTGCCATTGCTCGCCGGTGTCGGCCGCGCAGGTGCTGCGCACGATGATCTGGAACGAGGTGGATTCGGTGGTGATGACCTCGGCCACACTCACCGGCGGCGGCGATTTCCAATCGTTCGCCATCGACAACGGCCTGCCCGATCACGCCGAGATGGCCTCGCTGGCCTCACCGTTCGACCTGCCCAATCAGGCCGAATTGATCGTGCCCAATTTCCCGGTCACCCCAGACGATCGCGAAGGCCACCCGAAGGAAGTTGCGCGTTACCTGGTGCGCGAACTCGACTGGACCGCCAAGGGCAGCATCGTGCTGTTCACCTCGCGCTGGAAGATGGAAAAGGTCGCCGACCTGATGCCGCTGGCGCAACGCAACCGCGTGCTGGTGCAGGGCGAGGGCAACAAGTCGCAACTGATCACCGAACACCTGCGCCGTGTCGCCGCCGGCGAAGGCTCGGTGCTGTTTGGCCTGAACTCCTTCGGCGAAGGCCTGGATCTGCCCGGCGATGCCTGCACCACGGTGGTCATCACCCAGGTGCCGTTCGCGGTGCCGACCGACCCGCAGACCTCGACCCTGAGCGAATGGTTGGAAAGTCGCGGCCATAACGCCTTCAACCTGATCGCCATCCCGCACGCGCTGCGCACGCTCACGCAGTTCGCGGGCCGCTTGATCCGCAGTTCCAGCGACCACGGCCGCGTGATCATCCTCGACTCGCGCCTGCTGACACGCCGCTACGGCAAACGCATCATCGATGCGTTGCCACCGTTCAGGCGCGTGATTGGCTAGCGGCGCCAGTCCCGTCGAGAGGATGAAATGCCCGTCTCGCAGAGTGCCGGTGTCACGCGTTTGCGGTGCATGACCGTGCCCGTCAATGCGAGTGGCATGTCGATGGCAGCGGTATCTTTCCCTGCCGTGCTTTATCGACGCGATGTGGTGACCTTTTCAGATCCGGGAGGATTGCGGATGAAGACGGTGATGCTCGGGGTACTGCTATGGCAGCTGACGATTGCGGGATGGGCGATTGCCGGAGCCGATCGCACGCTGCAGCAAGATCGTCCAGGCATGAACGCCTCTTACCGCGAGCAGCTGCTGGCACTGGCCGATGCCGATCAGAAGATCCGCGAGCAGATTCGTGCTGCTTTCACGGCGCAACAGCTACAGGCCAACCAAGGCGCAGCGAAAGACATGGCCATGCGTCTGGTTGCGTCGCAACGGGAAAACCAGGCTGCGCTGTCTTCACTGATCGACAAATTCGGCTTCCCCGATGTCGCGTCGGTTGGCGAAGACGGGGCGCATGCTGGTTTCCTGGTCGCGCAGCACTCCACTGACCGCACGTTTCGCGATGGCTTCCTGAAGAGCATCGAGGTTGCAGTGGCGCGCGGGTCTTACAGCACCGCGGACATGGCGTTGTTCGTGGATCGTAATCTGATCATGTCGGGCAAGCCGCAGCGCTACGGTACCCAGCGCAAGGCGGACGGCAGCCTGTTCGAGCTGGAGGATCCTGCGCGGCTGGCACGCAGACGGGCAGACGTCGGTTTGCCTGACGAACAGGGCGGTTCTGGCGGTCTTTGAACCTTGCGCAGATCGCCAAGTGCGATGCGATGGCTGCTGATCAACGCACGGGTCGTGCGTGCATGCGTGGATCACATGCGCTCTGGGATCTTGGTGTCCTGCTCGCACTGAGCGATGAACCCGGTCACCTGTGCATGCTTCACTGCATGCCATTGCCGTTTGCAAGTTTGCCAATCGTGTGCACTGCAGTATGTTGCAGTCAGCGCAGAGCGTGCGTCGCTGTAAATCAGGCCTGGTCACCGCATGCGTGGCACAAGCGACATGATCTTCAACGTGCTGCCGCCTTGTAACGCGATGCATATCACGCTCTGTAGTCATCATCATGTTCGCCTATCGCAGCGATCATAACTAACGACTTCTCACGCTTCGGTCCGCTGGCCATGATTCAGCTCCCTCAAACGAGCTGACGCCATGCGCCCTGGATCCCTCATGGTGCTAGCCCTGCTAGCCCCGACGCTGATCGCCCCGCCGGTCTTCGCCCAATCCGTTCTGACCCGCGACAACGGCGCCAAGGTCGGTGATAACCAGAATTCGCAGACCGCCGGAGCCAATGGCCCGACCCTGCTGCAGGACGTGCAACTGATCCAGAAGCTGCAGCGCTTCGATCGCGAGCGTATCCCCGAGCGCGTGGTGCATGCACGCGGCACCGGCGTCAAAGGCGAGTTCACCGCCACCGCCGATCTGTCCAGCCTGACCAAGGCCAAGGTGTTCAGCGCCGGCGAAAAGACCCCTGTCTTTGTGCGCTTTTCCTCGGTGGTGCACGGCAACCACTCGCCGGAAACCTTGCGCGACCCGCACGGCTTCGCCACCAAGTTCTACACCAGCGAAGGCAACTGGGATCTGGTCGGCAACAACTTCCCGACCTTCTTCATCCGCGATGCGATCAAGTTCCCCGACATGGTCCACGCGTTCAAGCCGGATCCGCGCACCAACCTGGACGACGATTCGCGCCGCTTCGATTTCTTCTCGCACGTGCCCGAAGGCACCCGCACGCTGACGCTGCTGTACTCCAACGAAGGCACCCCTGCCGGCTATCGCTTCATGGATGGCAACGGCGTGCATGCCTACAAGCTGGTCAATGCCCAGGGCGAGGTGCATTACGTCAAGTTCCACTGGAAGACGCTGCAGGGCATCAAGAACCTCGATCCCAAGCAGGTCGCCGCCGTCCAGGCCAAGGACTACAGCCACCTGACCAACGATCTGGTCGGTGCGATCAAGAAGGGCGACTTCCCGAAGTGGGACCTGTACGTGCAGGTGCTCAAGCCGGAAGACCTGGCCAAGTTCGATTTCGATCCGCTGGATGCCACCAAGATCTGGCCCGACGTGCCGGAGCAGAAGGTCGGCCAGATGGTGTTGAACAAGAACGTCGACAACTTCTTCCAGGAAACCGAGCAGGTCGCGATGGCGCCGGCCAACCTGGTGCCGGGCATCGAGCCGTCCGAAGACCGCCTGCTGCAGGGCCGCATCTTTTCCTACGCCGACACCCAGCTGTATCGCATCGGTGCCAATGGCCTGAACCTGCCGGTCAACCGTCCGCGTGTGGCCGTCAACAACGGCAACCAGGATGGCGAAGGCAATAACGGCCACACCACCAGCGGCGTGAACTACGAGCCCAGCCGGCTGGAGCCGCGTCCGCAGGATACCGCTGCGCGTTACAGCGCATTGCCGCTGTCGGGCACTACCCAGCAGGCCAAGATCACCCGCGAGCAGAACTTCAAGCAGGCCGGTGAGCTGTATCGGTCCTACAGCAAGAAGGATCGCGCCGATCTGGTGCAGAGTTTCGGCGAGTCGCTGGCCACCACCGACACCGAGAGCAAGCACCTCCTGCTGTCGTTCCTGTACAAGGCCGACCCCGAGTACGGCACTGGCGTGACACGTGTCGCTAAGGGCGACCTGGCCCGGGTCAAGCAGCTGGCCTCCAGCCTGCAGGACTGATCCACCCACGGCATCGCGGCCTGTGCCGCGGTGCCGTTTCGCTATCGGGAGAGCCATATGCGCACCCTGTTGTTTCTGATGCTTGGCACCCTGTCTGCGGCTGCCAATGCTGCCTCGCCCGCGCCGATATCCACCAGCGCCACCACTGCCGCCGCCGACCCGGCGCAGATCAAGCTGCAGTTGCGCGAGTACTTCTTCGACGCGGCACGCGAAGGGCGGCAGGACATGCTGGCCGAGTTCATCCGCTCGCACTACGACCTCAATACGCGTGACGAGAAGGGCTACACGGCCCTGATCCTGGCGGCCTATCACGGCCAGCGCCCGGCAGTGGAGCAGTTGCTCAGCGCCGGTGCCGACCCCTGCGCGCAGGACAAGCGCGGCAACACCGCGCTGATGGGCGCGATCTTCAAGGGCGAGCTGGGTATCGCCAAGCGGCTGATGCAGGCCGACTGCGCGCCGGATCAGCGCAACAACGCTGGCCAGACCGCAGCGATGTACGCAGCGCTGTTCCAGCGGACCGACGTGCTCAAGGATCTGGCCGCCAAGGGCGCGGACCTCAGCCTCAAGGACGGGCAGGGCAACGATGTGACCAAGCTGCAACGCGGCGAGTTTGCGACGTCCCCGGCGCGCTGAGCGCGCCACGCATGCGTAACGCCAGGTGTCAGCAAGCTCGCACAGGCGCCATGCGGCCGATGCCGGTGCCAGTCCGGCTACCGATGCCGGCGAGAGCCATCGGTGATGCTTGCTGCAGCGTGCCGCACCGTTATCCACCTGCCAGCCGTCTGTAGGACCCATCCGGGCGGGTTGCACGCCTCGCGCTCCGCCATCTTCGACACGCTGTACGTGGTTGCGAAGCCAGCTCCGTCACAGTGACCGTTGGTGAGTCGCTGATCGCCATCGCCTGAGTCCTGCACCTCGATACCCGGGGTCTCGGCGGCCTCGCTTGCAGCATCCCATCGCGCGCGCTGACGCCACTGGTGCGTACTGGCGAAGCCCGCTCAGCTATGCCCACCGACGTGGTTCTGGGTTCAGCCGTTGCGCACCGAGCGCACCTCTTAGATGGGCTGGTCGCGCGTCGACTTACTCAATCTGCCTTCATCACCTGCCGAGAGGCGCAACCACCGCCTCGGCCAGGTTCGGAGGTCAGCCATCTTGCACCGAGCGCAGTGAATCGTCGCTCCCGGATCGGCTAGTGGCTCGCCGACCTGCTCAATTTGCCTCCACGACCCGCAGAAAAGTGCAGCCATCGCCCCCGCCGGTTTTCTGCCGCAGGCGCGTTGGATCTCTGGCGGTGGTGGTGATTTTTCCACCACTGCGTCAGGAGTCTCCTGACGTTGAAACCTTTGTGCGCCAAGGGTTTGACATAAGTCTGAGCGCGCGCTGACTTGCTTAAAATTTGTTTGGAAAAACCGCAAAAAACAGTTCAAGAAAGCGCTGCGAACGCCGATGCTTCCGCTATCGCACACTGGAACCCCCGGACCATGAAGCTCGATCCCTCCATCCCTTTCCTGATGTCCCTGCTGGCGATGGTGCTGTGCACCGCCACTGCCGTGGTCGCGCTGGTGTTCGGTCAGGTACACGTGCTGGCCACGTCGTGGAGCTTCTACACCGTGCTGGGCACCGCCCTGATCACCCTGGTCGCCTCGTACCATGCCCTCGGCAAGCCGCTGAGCGCCGAAGAGCGTGTGGGTTTCCGCAACCCGTAACTGCAGATCCTGTCCAGGCGCGGTGCACGACGCCAGCACTGGACGACACAAGCTCCGCTCGTCATTGACGATGCACCGCGTTCGCTCGACATGGGCGAACGCCCAGGCCCTGCGCATCCTGCAGCGATGCCGCCCGATAACGCGCGCACCTGGCGAGCGAGGGCAGCGACGGCAGCGCCACCGCGATTTTTCGTTTCTTCCGATGGCAGAGTAGCCGCGAAGCTGGACGCCGAAGCGCGTTACCAGCGGGTTTCATCAACGCGCGTCATGCCGAACTTAGCTAGCCCGTACGGGTCGACCACCTGGCAGTGAATCGGCCATCGACCAGCGGGCTCCGGCAGGTCGGCCTCTCATGACGCCATGCCGCCATGCCGCGCTGCGGCAGATTCATCGACACCCGTGTAAGCTGTTGATCCTGCTCCGCATTCCGATGGCTGCCCGCTGCGGCCACATGTCGATGACCGCTTCCACAGATCGCTACGCCGCCTCCCTGCGCCTGTCCGTCGCCCCGATGATGGATTGGACCGACCGCCATTGCCGGGTCTTCCATCGCCTGCTGGCGCCCTCGGCACGTCTGTATACCGAAATGGTGCATGCCAATGCGGTGATCCATGGCGATCGCACGCGGCTGATCGGCTTCGATCCGGTCGAACACCCGCTTGCGCTGCAACTGGGCGGTAGCGAGCCGGCACTGCTTGCGCAGGCCGCGGCGATCGCGCAGGAGTGGGGTTACGACGAGATCAACCTCAATTGCGGCTGCCCGTCCGATCGCGTGCAGGCCGGGCGCTTCGGTGCCTGCCTGATGCGCGAGCCGGGCTTGGTGGCCGACTGTGTTGCCGCCATGTGTGCGGCGACCACGCTGCCGATCACGGTCAAATGCCGCCTCGGCGTGGACGACGATGACGACTATGCCGTGTTCGCCAGCTTCGTCGATCAGGTGGTCGCAGCCGGTGCCGCCATGGTGGTGGTGCATGCCCGCAACGCGTGGCTCAAGGGCCTGTCGCCCAAGGAGAACCGCGAAGTGCCGCCGCTGCGTTACGACTGGGCGTATCGCCTCAAGCAGGAGCGCCCCGCGCTGCCGGTGGTGCTCAATGGCGGCATTGCGGCGGTGGAGACCGCAATGGAGCATCTGCACCAGACCGACGGCGTCATGCTCGGCCGCGCCGCCTACCACGACCCCTACGTACTGCATCGCCTGGATGCGGCCCTGCATCAGCGTGCGGAACAGCCGCGCGACCACTTGCTGCGCGCCTTGCGGCCCTACGTCGAGTCCCAACTGGAGCAAGGCCTGGCGCTGAAGCACATGACCCGGCACGTGTTGGGGCTGTTCCATGGCCAGCCGGGCGGACGCGCGTTCCGGCAGGTGCTGAGCGAGGGCGCACACCGGCCCGGTGCCGGCTGGGAGCTGGTCGAGCAGGCCTTGCAGCGGACCGACACCCAGGGCTGGCGCGTGGTGGCCTGAACTGGCCTGCGGCTTGCATTACCTGAACAGGCATCTCCGGCGTCTGCATCGGACGAGGTGTTCAACTGTCGAGCGCGACTGCGGGATCCCTGAATCAGTGACCTTCCAGGCGCCTCACGGGTTCATTTCACTGAACAGCGTTAACACAAAGCTAAAAAGTTCAGATGGGATTCACCCCGAAAAATCAAGAATTTGGCTCTATTCTCGGGCTCGACCATGCTGTCACCGGTGGCCGGTTTCACGAATTTTGAATGTTCCTGAACAACCCGCTAGGATTCATTGTGACCCAGCCGTCCTGCCGCGCTCGCTATATCGTCCTGGTCGCCCTCGGGCTAGCCATGGCAGCGCCGTCGGCGTGGGGTCAGGGATATCCGATGTCGCACGCGGGACGCGATCCATTGCCGCCCTCCGCGCGCGGCAACGGGCGCACGCTTTCGGACACCATCAGGCAGGTGCAGCGGTCCACTGGTGGACAGATCCTCAGCGCCGAACGCGTGCCGTTCGACGGCGGCAATCTCAACCGCGTCAAGTACATGAAGGACGGCCGCGTGCATACCGTGTACGAGTCCGAGCAGATGCAGGCCGCGCCGCCGCGCAGCCAGGCGCCGCCGGATGCGCCACCACGCGACGATAACCACTAGACGTAGATAGTTCTGCGTTCAGTCTTATAAATTCCCCGGCCACTGGCCGACAACGTAACTAGGGAGAGTGCATGCGTATCCTTTTGGTCGAAGACGAAGCTCCGCTGCGCGAGACCCTTGCCGCGCGCCTGAAGCGTGAGGGCTTTGCTGTCGACGCTGCACAAGACGGCGAAGAAGGCCTGTACATGGGCCGCGAAGTCCCCTTCGATGTCGGCATCATCGACCTCGGCCTGCCCAAGATGTCGGGCATGGAGCTGATCAAGGCGCTGCGCGACGAAGGCAAGAAATTCCCGGTGCTGATCCTGACCGCGCGTTCGAGCTGGCAGGACAAGGTCGAAGGCCTCAAGCAGGGCGCCGACGACTACCTGGTCAAGCCGTTCCATGTAGAAGAGCTGCTGGCGCGCGTCAATGCGCTGCTGCGGCGCGCGGCGGGCTGGAGCAAGCCGACGCTGGAATGCGGCCCGGTCGCGCTGGATCTGGCAGCGCAGACGGTCAGCGTCAATGGCGCCAACGTGGACCTGACCAGTTACGAGTACAAAGTGCTGGAGTACTTGATGATGCATGCCGGCGAACTGGTCTCCAAGGCCGATCTGACCGAGCACATCTACCAGCAGGATTTCGATCGCGATTCGAACGTACTGGAAGTGTTCATCGGCCGCCTGCGCAAGAAGCTCGATCCCGATGGTGAGCTCAAGCCGATCGAGACCGTACGCGGTCGCGGCTACCGTTTCGCCATTCCGCGTACCGAAGGCTGAGTCCGCGCATCGGCAAACAGGAAGATCAGGTGCCGGGCCGCTCCAAGTGGTACAGACGCTGGCGGCCGCGCTCGCTGCAGGCCCGCCAGCTGCTGGCCGCCAGCCTCAGTCTGGTGGCCTTCCTGGCGCTGGCGGGTTACGCGCTGGATGTGGCGTTCGCCGATACTGCCGAAAAGAACCTGCGCGAGCGGCTGAAGAACTACGCCTCTGCGTACGCCGCCAATATCGATTTCGTCCGCGACGGCTCGCTGTACATCGGCGGCCAGCCGCCGGATCCGCGCTTCGATGTGCCCGGCGGCGGGCTGTACGTGGAAGTCGTACGCCCGGACGAAAGCTGGACCTCGATGTCGGCCGAAGGCCCGAACATTCCGCACGGGCGCATGCTCGAGCCGCGTCAGGAAGAATTCATCGGCCCGCTGGAAATGACCCAGATCGACGGCAGCGTGGGCCAGTTGTACCGCTACGGCCTGGGCGTGAGTTACGTCGAGCGCGAACACGGCGGCGAGATTCCGTACACCATCTACGTGATGGAAGATGCGCGCTCGATGGGCGCGCAGCTGCGCGTGTTCCGTGGCGCGGTGTGGTTCTACCTCGGCAGTGCCGGTGTGGTGCTGCTGGTGCTGCAGGCCTTCATCCTGCAGTGGAGCCTGCGGCCGCTGCGGCGGGTCATCAACGAGTTGACCAAGGTGCAGCGCGGCGAGATCCAGCGCATGAGCGAGCAGCATCCGCGCGAACTGGAGCCGCTGACCGAAAGCATCAACGCCTTCATCGAGAGCGAGCGTGACAATCTGGACCGCCAGCGCAACACGCTGGCCGATCTTGCACACAGCCTCAAGACGCCGATCGCGGTGTTGCGCACCCAGCTCGATAGTGGCCAGTCCGAGCGCGACCTGCACGAGGAAATGGATGTGCAGTTGCGCCGCATGAACGATCTGGTGTCCTACCAGCTCGCACGCGCGGCCTCCAGCGGGCACAAGCTGTTCGCCGCACCGCTGCCGATCGAGTCGACCGCCGAAGAGATCGTACGCGGGCTGGAGAAGGTCTATTCGGTCAAGGGCGTGTTGTGCGAGTTCGATATTTCGCCCGACGCGCGCTTTCATGGCGAGCCGGGCGATCTGCAGGAATTGCTGGGCAACCTGCTGGAAAACGGCTTCAAGTGGGCGCGGAGCCGCGTGCTGCTGACCGCACAGCCCGGTCCCACCACCGGCAGCCGTCGTGCCGGATTGATCCTGTCGGTGGAAGACGACGGCCCCGGCATCGCGCCGGAAGATGTGGCCAAGATCTTGCAACGTGGCGTGCGTGGCGACGAGCGCGTGCAAGGCCACGGCATCGGCATGTCGATCGTGCAGGACCTGATCAAGGCCTACCGCGGCGAGCTGCAGGTGGTGCGCTCGCAAGAACTGGGCGGCGCCCGCTTCGACGTGACGCTGCCGCCGGGACTGTGACCGGTGTGGGGCGCGGAATGAACCCGTGGTCAACGCTGCGGCGCACTCCGACAACCGTTTAACGCCCCGCGCGTTGGCTTGACCATACTGGACCCGTTTCAGGCCGTTGCGATGGAGAGCTGCATGTTCGAGCGCAATGCACAGACGCGCTGGCGGAGCGCACGTCCAGCAGGCGCGCCCCGCCATTACCGATGGCAGCTGGCATGGCTGTTGGCGGGCTGCGCTTTGGCGATGTCGTGCAGTGCTGCCAATCCAGCACTGACGCCGGCGCAGACGCGCTGGCTGCAGCGTGCGACCTACGGCGTGGATGCCGACAGCGCAGCGCAACTGCAGCGGCTCGGCCCCAAGCGCTACGGCAGGTCGCTGTTGCAGGCCAGCGACGATGCGGCGTTGCCAGCGCCGGTCCGTGCACAGCTGCAGCACTTCGATGCGCTGCACACGCCCTTGCTGACCTTGCTCACGCAGTACGAGGCCGACAAGATCCGCCTGCAAGACATGCCCGATGGCGACGAAAAGACCGCGTTGCGCAAGGCATGGCAAGCGCGTGGTGGGCAGATGCTGACCCAGGCGCGCCAGGCGCAGCTGTTGCGTGCGGTGTATGCGCCGGAGCAGACGCGCGAGCAGCTGGTGTGGTTCTGGCTCAATCATTTCAGCGTGTACGCCGACAAGGGGCGGGTGAAATGGATGGCGGCCGACTACATGGAAAACGCGATCCGCCCGCATGCCACCGGCAAGTTCGCCGACCTGGTGATGGCGACGCTGGAAAGCCCGGCGATGCTGGAATATCTGGACAACGCCAAGAACGCCAAGGGCAAGGTCAACGAAAATTACGCGCGCGAACTGATGGAACTGCACACGCTGGGCGTGCATGGCGGTTATAGCCAGCAGGATGTGCAGCAACTGGCGCTGATACTCACCGGCGCCGGCCTGGTGCCGGTCAAGGCCGAGGGCGCTCCGCCCTTGCCGACTGCCGTGCCGGGGCAACCGCAGGTGGTGCGCAAGGGGCTGTTCGAATTCAATCCCGCACGCCATCAACCCGGCGACAAGACCTTGCTGGGCCAGCGCATCGCTGCGGGCGGCCTGGATGAGATCGAGCGGGCGGTGCAGCTGTTGGTGCGGCAGCCGGCATGCGCACATTTCATTTCGCAGCGTTTGGCCGAGTACTTTGTCAGCGACAAGCCGCCGGCCGCGCTGGTCGAGCGCATGGCGAACACGTTTCAACGCAGCGATGGCGACATCGCCAAGGTGATGCAGGCCATGCTGGACGCGCCGGAATTTGCGCAGGCGCAACCACGCAAGTTCAAGGATCCGAATCGGTTCGTGGTTTCCGCCGTGCGACTGGCGTACGAGGGCCAGCCGGTGGTCAATGCCGCGCCGATGGCGAGCTGGCTGCAGCAACTCGGCGAGCCGCTGTTCGGGCGCATCACCCCGGATGGCTGGTCGCTGCAATCGCAGGCGTGGACCAGCTCCGGGCAACTGGCGCGACGCTTCGAGGTGGCACGTTCGCTGGGCAGCGGGCCCAAGCAATTGTTCCGCTTGGATGGCGATAACGACACGCCACTGCCGGCGCTGACGCAGATCGACACGCGCCCATCGTATCGCTGGGTGGCACCGTCGCTTTCCAGCGGCACGCGCGATGCCTTGGGGCAGGCGCGTTCGCCTGCGGAATGGAATGGATTCCTGCTGTCATCGCCGGACTTCAACTATCGCTGATTCGAAGGTCGCCGATTCGACGGTTGCCGATTCAAACCCGCTGTTTCAGCCTTCGATTAGCGATCACCGCCACAGGAGCGCGCCATGCAACGACGTCAATTTCTGCTTGCCTCTGCAGCGGCGGCAAGTCTGCCCTGGAGCGGTCGCCTGTTTGCTGCGCCACGCGACAGCGCGCGCATGCTGGTGGTATTTCTGCGCGGCGGCTACGACAGCAATAATCTGCTGGTACCGCATGCCAGCGATTTTTATTATCAGGCGCGTCCGACCCTGGCGATTGCGCGGCCGGATGCGGCCAACCCGAACAGTGCCGTTGCGTTGGATACGCAATGGGGTCTCAACCCGGTGATGCGCGATGCGCTGCTGCCGCTATGGCAACGCCAGCAGCTGGCGTTCGTGCCGTTTGCCGGTACCGACGATCTGTCGCGCAGTCACTTCGAAACCCAGGACGATATCGAATCCGGTCAGGCCGGCCGGCAGCGCCGCGATTATCGTTCCGGCTTCATGGCGCGCCTGTCGGGTGTGCTCAGCGGAGTGCCGGCGATTGCCTTCACCGATTCCTTACCGCTGACCTTCCAAGGCGGCGGGGATTTGCCCAATGTGTCGTTGCGGGGCATCGGCAAGGGCGGTCTGGATGCGCGTCAGGCACAGATCCTGTCGCAAATGTACGACGCAACCCCGCTGGCGGCCGCTGCGCGCGAGGGACTGGCACTGCGTCAGCAGGTCACCGCGCAGCTGCGCGAAGAGATGGAGCAGGCCGGTCGCGGCGCCGCCAGTGCGCGCACCTTCGCCGACGAAACCCGGCGCATGGCAAGCCTGATGCGCGAGCGTTATCGGCTGGGCTTTGTCGATGTCGGTGGTTGGGACACGCACGCCAATCAAGGCAGTGTGGAAGGTGGCCTGGCGAACAATCTGCGCAATCTGGGCGAAGGGCTGGCGGCGTACGCCGACGCCCTGGGGCCGGCATGGAAGGACACCGTGGTGGTGGTGCTGTCCGAGTTCGGCCGCACCTTCCGCGAGAACGGTAGCAAGGGCACCGATCACGGGCACGGCACCACCTATTGGGTGCTGGGTGGCGGCGTGCGCGGCGGCCGGATCGCTGGCGAGCAGGTAGAAGTTGCGCAGGCGCAGCTGCTGCAGAACCGCGATTATCCGGTGCTCACCAATTACCGCAGCCTGTTCGGCGGTGTATTGAGCCGGTTGTGGGGATTGTCGCCTGCGCAGCTGGAACGGGTGTTTCCCGGAGCCAGGCCGCGCGATCTTGGGTTGGTGTGAGTGCGTGGCAATGCGCTGGCGATGTCGATCCTTCTCGCGTGCGGCCGTGTGCGGCATCGCGCATTGGTGTGGTCAGTTGCCTGAAACGCCTGCGATTGATGCGCGCGACAGCGTTGCATGACGACAGTCCCAACGCATGCAGGCATGTTGCCCCACCATCAGCGCTGCGTTGACGACGCAAACGGCGAAGGCCCATAGAAACGCGTCAGCTGTGCAGCGACATTCGGCATGACGCGCGCCAGCAGCTGTGGCGCGGAGAAGTGGTATTCGCTTACGACCGCGAAGAATTCTTCCGGCGCCTCGGCGGCATACGGGTCGATCTCGGTGTCTTCGCCCGCATCGACGCGTTGGCAAAACGTATCGAAGGTGCGCTGAAAATCGCGTGCCCAGGCACGCTGCGCAGCGCGCGGCAGCGGCGGGGTGCCGTCGAGCGCGCCATCGAGTGCATCGAGCTTGTGCGCTATCTCATGCACGATCACGTTGAAGCCGGCCTGCGGGTCGTCCAGGTCGGCCTGCACGTCGGCCCAGCTGACAATCAGCGGCCCTTGCTCCCAGGCCTCGCCAATCAGGGTGTCGTCCCAGGCATGCATCACTCCGGCCGCATCCACATGCGTGCGTTGCACGCGGAATGCGTCCGGGTAGACGATCAGCTGCGACCAGCCACGCCAGCCGGCCGCACCGATGTTCAGCAGCGGCAGGCAACACATGGCAGCCAGCAGAACGTGATCGTGCGGTTGCAGCTGCAGCCCGTCGAGCGGGGAAATGGTTTTTTGCCGCAGGAACTGCGCGGTCAGTGCACGCAGACGGTGCTGGCGGGGCAGATCGAGCGCAGCGACCCAGGCGCAGCGGCGGCTGACCGGCAGCCATAAGGCATCAGGAATATCGGCCGGCGCCCGGCGTAGCCGGCGCAACAACCACTGGATCAGCGGAACATGCCCGGCAGGAAGCTATGCCAGCGCGGCATCGTGCGCATGCGGGGGAACAGTCCGTCGCCGTCACTGCCACCACCGCCGGTGGCCGGCGCGGGCTTGTGCGCGGGAGCACGTGCCGGGGTTGCTGGCTCGCCGTTGGGGGTTCTGCCGCGTGCCGCCGAGTTGCTGCTGACGCAGCTCTCATGATCGCCATCGGCCAGCTGGTCCGATGCCAGCGCGGCAAGCGGAGCCAACAACAGGAGCAGGCAAACCGTGATTCGGCGCATCGTCCACATCCAGGGCAAGCGGCGTGAGTCGCCGATCATAACGTGCTTTTCACTCCCTCACGCAAGCCAGGCTGGGCGGGTGCGGACGCTTGGCGCATACTTTCGCGGATCGATTTGGGGACTTGCCGTGGATGACCGCGCCTTGCTGGCCAAACTTGCGAGCGGCCGGCTATCCGGCGATGCGTTGGCGCGCGATGCCGGGCTGACCCGTGCGGCGGTGTGGAAGCGGATCCAGAATCTGCGCGCGGCCGGGGTCGAGATCGAAGGTCGGGCCGGGGACGGCTACCGCCTGGCGGCGCCGCTGGACCTGCTGGACGACGCGCGCATTCGTGCGGCGATGGCGGCCGATGCGCTGGCAGGCCTGGCTGCGCTGGAGATCGCCTGGACGCTGGAATCCACCAACACCAGCTTGCTGGCGCGCCCGGCGCCGGATCAGGGCGTGGCGGTGCTGCTGGCCGAGCGGCAGACCGGCGGGCGCGGCCGGCGTGGGCGTCAATGGACCTCGCCACTGGGTGCGCATATCTATCTGTCGGCCTCGCGCCGTTTCAGCGGCGGATTGGGCCAGCTGGCCGGGCTCAGCCTGGCCGTGGGCGTGGCGGTGGCCGAGGCCCTGCGTGCTTGCGGCTTTGCCGATGTCGGGTTGAAGTGGCCCAACGATCTGCTGGCGCGCGAGCGCAAGCTGGGCGGCCTGCTGATCGAAGGCGGCGGCGAAATGGCCGGCAACGCGCGCGCGGTGATCGGGCTGGGTTTGAACGTGCATATGCCGGCGGCAGCGGCCGCTGCGATCGACCAACCGTGGGTGGATCTGGATACGCTGGCCGGCCACGCGGTCTCGCGCGATACCGTGGTGGCTGCAGTGTTGTCGGCGCTGCTGCCGGCGCTGGAACTGTTCGAGGCGCAGGGGCTGGCCCCGTTCCTGGGCCGCTATGCGGCCCTGGACGTCCTGAGCGGCCGCGCGGTGCAGGTCGAGGAGGCCGGCACCCGGCATCACGGCATTGCGCTTGGCCTGGCGGCCGACGGCGCATTGCGGGTGCAATTGGGCGAGACGGTGCGGCTGTTCCACTCCGGAGAAGTGAGCGTGAGACCTGCATGAGCGAGTGGTTGTTCGACCTGGGAAATTCGCGGTTCAAGTACGCACCGCTGCAGGGCGACCGCGCCGGCGACGTGCAGGCCTGGCCGCACGGTGCCGAGGCGATGGATGCGGCCGCGTTGTCGGCCTTGCCCACCGGACGCATCGCGCATGTGGCCAGCGTGGCTGCGCCGGCATTGACGCAGCGCATGCTCGGCTGCCTGCGCGAGCGTTTCGAACAGGTGCGCATCGTGCGGACTGCGGCCGAATGCGCCGGCATCCGCATCGCCTACGCAGACCCGGGCCGCTTTGGGGTCGATCGCTTCCTGGCGCTGCTGGGCGCACGCGGCGACGCACCGGTGCTGGTGGCTGGCGTGGGCACCGCGTTGACCATCGATGTACTCGGCGCCGATGGGAGGCACCACGGCGGCCGCATCGCCGCATCGCCCACCACCATGCGCGAGGCGCTGCATGCGCGCGCGGTGCAGTTGCCGGCCAGTGGCGGTACCTATGTCGAGCTGGCCGACGACACCGACGACGCGCTGACCTCCGGCTGCGATGGCGCGGCGGTGGCGCTGATCGAGCGTAGCCTGCAGCACGCGCAACGCAGTCTGGGCGTGCCGGTACGGCTGCTGGTGCACGGGGGCGGCGCGCCGCCGCTGCTGCCGTTGTTGCCCGATGCCAGCTTCCGCGCCGCGCTGGTGCTGGACGGGCTGGCGACCTGGGCGAGGTCTGCGTCGGCGCCTTGAACGGCGGGCCATGCGATCGTGCGGCCACGCGGCGGGCGCGGCCGGCAGACGGAATCGATCGGCCGCGCTCGTACACTGCGCCTACTGCCTGGCATGGGCAGCGAGCCGACCAGCGCTCGCCGGTTGTGACTGCCCGCGCTTAGAATCCATCGCATGTATGTCCGCGCACTCATCGTCGTCCTGATCGTCCTCAATGCCGGTGTGGCCTTGTGGTGGGCATTGCAGCCGGCACCGGCAGCGGTGGCGGCACCGCCGCAGCCGGCCGGTGTGGCGCGCCTGGAAGTGCTGCCGAGCACTGCGCCAGCAGCGCCAGGCTGGGCGAGCGAGGCAGGCATGGGCCCGGCAGCTGCGGGCACCGCACCATCGGATGCACCTGCACCTGCACCTGCACCTGCACCGACACCGACACCGACATCGACGGCAGCAGCGGCAGCGTCTTCTTCGACTGCTGCGGCCGCCGCAAAGGTGGTCGCAACGTCGCAGACGTCGGCACAGGTTCCACCACCATCCAAGGTCGCTCCAACACCGAACGAGGTTGCGGCAGCGGCGACCAAACCATCGCCAGCGGTACCTACTCCCGCCGCTGCGCCGGAACGCTGCGCCAGCCTGGGGCCGTATGCGGCGCGCGCCGATGCCGATGCTGCGCTGGCACGCCTGCGTGGCCAAGCCGAGCGCACCCGCGTGCGCGAGGACAAGGACGCCGGGGTCAGTACGTTCCGGGTGATGCTGCCCAATGTCGGCGATCGTGCAGCGGCGCAGGCCTTGGTCAAGCGCATCGCCGCCGCCGGCATGGGCGACTATTACGTGATTGCCCAGGGTGAGGACAACAGCATCGCGCTGGGGCAGTACCAGAGTCGCGAGCGTGCCGAGCGCCGTCAGGCCAGCCTGGTCGGTGCGGGGTTTCCGGCGCAGTTGCTGCCCAGCGGCACCGGGCAATCGCGCTGGTGGATCGATGTGCGCAGCACGGCCGCGATCGGCACATTGCAAGGCACCGCCGGTGCGGCGCGTCAGCGGTCGCTAGATTGCGCCGCGCTGCGCTAGAATGCGCACCGGCGCGCAACGCGCCTGCCTTTGCCGGCATAGCTCAGTTGGTAGAGCAACCGCCTTGTAAGCGGTAGGTCCCCAGTTCGAATCCGGGTGCCGGCACCATGAAGGTTCTTGGTTCAACCTGTAGACGCACGGGTCGCATGCAATTGACTGCGCTGTGGGTCAGCGTCTCCAGACCGCGTCTTGCGCGGTTTGATCGGCCGAAAACAGTTATCTGCCCGCAGCCGGCGAATCACAGCGCGCCAGTTGCTGTTGCCTGCGCGCAGGACGCGCAGCGACTCAGGCCGGGCGACCGGCCGACAGCAGTTCCAGCGTGGCCTGGTCGGCATCGGTGGCGTCGACGCGCAGGCGTTCGGCTAGTGCGGCAACGACGATGGCGTGGGCCTGGCGGAGCACGCTGTCCGCATCGGCGCTGGCGTCCACGACGTGCTTCCCCGGTAACTGCAGCTGGGCAAAGATGCTGCGGCAGCGTTCCAGGTTGTCCTGGGTTTCAAAGTGATTGGGTGCATCGCCGCGGGCGCGGATACGCGCCAGGCCGGTGGGCGGGGGCAGGTCGAGCAGCAGCAACACGTCAGGGCGCGGCGCGAAGGCATTGCGTTCCAGCAGATCGTCCAGCGGCAGGCCGGCGGCGCCTTGGTAGGCGACCATCGAGGGGAAATAGCGGTCCAGGATCACGATGTCGCCGCGTGCCAGCGCCGGCGCGATCAGGGTGTCCACGTGTTCGTGGCGGTCGCGGATCAGCAGTTCGGCTTCTTCGTCGGCGCTGAGGCGGCCGGTGGCGGCGGATTGGCGCAGCTGGGTGCCCCAGGGTCCATTGGTCGGCTCCTTGCTCAGCACGACGCGTGCGCCGGCGGCTTCCAGCGTGGTGGCCAGGCTGCGGGCGAGGGTGGTCTTGCCGGCGCCGTCGATGCCTTCGATCGCGATCAGCAGACCGCCGGGCTTCAGTTCGATTGTCATCGCGCTACTTTATCCGATCGTGGTGCTGGATCAGCACCTGGCATCGGCGTGGAAGTCGCCCTGCAGCGGCCGATCCCGGCGCATCGGGTCTCCGCCGCTGCACCGCCGCTGCCGCGCGTCGGTGCCGGCGCGAGATGGCTTGACGAAAGTCTTTGCAACGCAGTGCCGGGCGCGCACAACAACCGCATCACGACCGCCGGGTGCAGGCGCGACTGGCTGCGCACTGTCTGCGCTATTGCTTACGCCGTATGACCGGTATGTCCTGTGCGATGTCGGGAACGTCCCGATGCCCTGGCTTTTGATCGCGCGCCATACTGAACAAGTCAGGCAAAGCGCTCGAAGGTATGACGTTCGCGTCGCGTGTCTGGCATCAAGGAAGATGGACGCGTCGCCGCCACCCTAGAGGCGGCATCCCCCGCGTGACGCCCGATCAGGCACCGTCGTGACCGGATTCCTTGTTTTGCTCGTTCGCCGACCACGTCGGCATGCGCCATGCGCGCGGCCGCTCAGCTGGTCGCCGAGGTGTAGCGATAGGACAGCAGCGACTTCACCAGGAACGTGATCTGGGTGGCCGAGCGCGCGTCCACGCGCATGACCGGGATGCGGAAGCCTTCGGCCACCAGCGCATCGCGGAACGGCGGCAGCAAAAAGTCCTGCATTTCGTCGGTCATGGTGATGCCCACCGCCAGGCTTGCCGCAGGTGCGATCTGCGAAAACTCGCGCAGCAAGGCCAAGGTGGCATCGCGCATCTGCGGATCGCGCGCGCTGACCAGCACGATCACGCCCAACGCGCCGTCGCACACCAGCGGCCACATGAAATCCAGGTATTTCTGCCCGGGCACGCCATAGACGTGCAGCAACTCGCCGTCTTCCAGTTCGATCGAGCTGTAGTCCAGCGCGACCGTGGTGTAGGTCTTGTCGCCGTAGGCATCCTGGCTGAGCGGCATCTCGGTGCTGACCGGCTCCACGTCGGAGATGGCGCGCACGGCGGTGGTCTTGCCGGCGCCCATGCCGCCAACGAACACCAGTTTGTTGGCCGGAAGACTCATGACTGCGCCTGAAAGAGAGAGAGGCCAAAGCGACGTGCGACCCAGGAGAAAAACCGGGAGTTGCTGCTGTCCGGACGGGGCTGCGTTGCAGGCACGGGAATCTCCGCAGTCTGGGCAAGGCCACTGGCGAGTGCAGCGGCGAACAGGCATTCCACCGTTTGCAGCGGCAGCTTGCAAGCATTGGCCAGCGCCTGCGGGCGCCACGGGCGCGCATGCAGGTGGGCAATGGCAAGCAGCTGCGCCGGCGAACTGGTCTCGGCACTCAGCTCCGGCCATTGGCGCAACCGCAGCGCATGGCTGGGTTCGACCGCCGGCAGCGCAGGGCGCAGGTGCTCGGGCAAGGCGAAATACAGCGCCTCGAAGGAAATACGTTGGCTCAGTGCGCTATCGGCAGTGTCCGGTGCAACCTGCCAGCCGGGGCGATCCAGGGCCGCCAGCAGCTCAGGCAGCGCAATGTCGGCGGGAACCTGCACGCAGCTGTCGGCCGGGTCCACGCGCACCTGCAAATGCCCGTTACGCAGCAGCACCGCAGCGGTGCCGAATTCGCCGCGGCAATGGCGGACCAGCAAGGCCGGCTCGGCGACCTGCGCGTGCGCGGAGGACGACAGCAGCAGGCGCATCTGCTCGTTGAGTTCGCGCACGGTGGCGCCGTGCTTGAGCCATGCGCCGCCGACCGGTGTCCGCGACACCACCAGCACGCGCACGGGTTGCCCTTGCAAGGCCTGCCAGGCGGCCAGGCCATCGGGGCTTTCCAGCCCCAGCACCACCACCTCGGCGGCGTGTTGCGGCCATTGACCCAACTGCACGTCGATGCGCTCGGCCAGCAGCAACGAACACGCCAGTTTCAGGCGCGTGGTGTGCAGCAGGTCCAGGCCGGCCGTGGCGACCCGCATGGTGTGAATGGGTGAGGTCATGACAGGGCGCCGCGTCGGCGCGTAGCAAGTGCGGTGCCTGCCGGTGCGCACCGGCAGGCAGGGCAGGCGACGCGTGCGCGCCGCCTGGTTGGCATCAACCGAAGTCCAGGGTCTTCTCGAACGCCTTGAGCTCGTGACGGGCCATGGCCAGATTGGCCTTGGCGCGATCCAGCACGACGTACAGGAACAAGGTGCCGTTGCTCTCCAGCGGGCGCAGCAGGTGGTATTGACGCGCCAGGGTGATCAGGATGTCTTCGATGGTGTCGTTGAGGCCGAGCTGCTCGGCGATACGGCGCTTGGCACGCACCACTTCGGTATTGCCGGCCGCGGCAAGTTCCAGGTTGAGATCGGTGCCGCCGGTCATGCCCAGCGCCATGCCGCTGTCGCTATCGACCAGGGCGGCGCCGACGAAGCCGGCGATCGAATGCAGGTGTTCCAGGTTGAGTTTTGACACGGGTCGTCCTTACGAGCGGTGAGAAATCAGTGCACTGGCACAAGCACGAACAGTGCCAAACGCTCAGTTCGCCGGCTGCGCCAATGCAGTTGCCAGGCGGCCGGCGCAGTCGCGTGCGTTGAACAGCAGCGCTGCAGCATTGAGATCGCTGCTGCCCACCGCGGTGAGCGTCAGCGGTTTGTCGGCGCGAATGCGGATCAGCACCAGCTGCCCGCCACGCGTACTGATGGTGGCGTAGTCGGCTTCGCTCAGACTGGATTCGCGTGCCAGGGTCTCGCCCAGGGTCAGGAACGAATTGGCCATCGCTGCCAGCCGGCGGCCGTCCACATCCAGGCTGGATTGTTCGGCGATGGCACGCCCGTCGGCAGTGGACAGCATCAGCAGACGGATGCCCGGCTCGCGCTCGATGGTCTGCGCGAACTCGCGCCCGATGCGCTGCAGATCGTATTGGTGCGACGCCCGCGCGACCTCGCCCACGGCAGCCTTGACGACCTGGTTGACGGCGTTATGCGGCATGAAATCCTCCCCTGTACGAAACGCACTGCGCGATGAAAGACCTTGTCGATGACACCGGGTCCCGCGCTGGCGGGCGAACAGTAGCATTGGCACCTTCCGTCATCGTCATAGCACCCTCAATGTCTTAACTGTGCGGTCAGACAAGCACATTCCGCAAAAACGCAGATACGCCACAAACTGCCCAACCACGTCACTTCAAGCAGCCATTAAGACCGCGTTTGTCGCCAAGCGGGCGCGGCCGATGCACTGCCACTGCTCCGGCCGAACTGCAGCGCGCCTGTACCGCGGCGTTGCGCCTGCCGTCCGTACCGGTCCGACGATTGCCCGCTACGCAGTATCGGCCGCACTTTGGATTGCTGCAGTGGCAGATGCGATTGCGTGATCGGTAACGCAGGCCGGGTGCCGTGCTGCGCTGCCGCGCGTCAGTGCGCGAGCCGGCGACTAGACTGCAGCGCTTTCTCGATGCTGGAGCAATGCATGGCGACGCAGTACCTGCCGGTTTCCCTGATTGGCGTTCCCACCGACATCGGTGCCGGCCACCGTGGTGCGCGGATGGGGCCGGAGGCGTTGCGCATCGCCGGGCTGCAGGAGGCCTTGATCGGCCGCGGCGTGGAGGTGCACGACCTGGGCAACCTGGATGGCCCGCGCAATCCCTGGCAGGCCCCGCAGGCCGGCTACCGGCATCTGGACGAGGTGGTGGCCTGGAACCAGGCGCTGATGGAGGCCAGCTATGCGCAGCTGTGCGCCGGCCGCATGCCGGTCATGCTCGGTGGCGACCACTGCCTGGGCATCGGCTCGATCACCGCGGTGGCCAAGTACTGCCGCGAGCAGCAACGCCCGCTGCGGGTGCTGTGGCTGGATGCGCACTCGGACTTCAATACCAGCGAGGTGACGCCGTCGGGCAACGTCCACGGCATGCCGGTGGCCTGCCTGTGCGGGCTGGGCCCGCAGGCGTTGACGCATCTGGGCGGCAGCGCACCGGCGTTGCTGCCCGAGCAGGTGCGGCAGATCGGCATCCGCTCGGTGGACCCGGAGGAGAAGCGCCTGATCAAGCAGCACCGCATCGATGTCTACGACATGCGCTACATCGACGAGGCCGGCATGAAGCGCACCATGGAGACCGCCCTGCAGGGCATGAGCGATGACACCCATCTGCATGTGAGCTTCGACGTGGATTTCCTGGACCCGAGCATCGCGCCGGGCGTGGGCACCACCGTGCCGGGTGGGCCCAACTACCGCGAGGCGCAGCTGGTGATGGAGATGATCGCCGACACCGGGCGCATGGGGTCGCTGGACATCGTCGAGCTCAATCCGGTCCTGGACAACCGCAACGCCACCGCCGAGCTGGCGGTGGATCTGGTCGAGAGCCTGTTTGGCAAGTCGACACTGATGCGAGATTGATCGATCGCTGAACGCAGCACGCCGCGTTCACATCAAATCCACGGCCGCGCAGTCAGATTTGTCGCCAGACACGGTGCGTCTGCACCGAACGCAGAACTGAGGAAGACCGATGAAGCGACTGCTGACACTGATGGTACTGGGCCTGTTTTCGGCCGGCGTGATGACTGGCTGCAACACCATGGCCGGCGCTGGCAAGGACATGCAGGGTGCAGGTGAGAAGGTCGAAAAGAAGGCCGACAATTGCAGCGACGGTAAGTGCTGATCCTTGCGTTTTGTTTGAACCCTAGTTGTTTGATTTGATTGATCTGCGGCAAGCCGCCGCTTTACCCACGAAGGAGTCTGTTATGAAGCGTGCAATTGTGCTGCTGGTGCTGTCGGTGTTGTCGGTCGGTATGCTGTCGGGTTGCAACACCGTCGCAGGTGCCGGCAAGGACGTGCAGGGCGCTGGCGAGAAGGTGGAAGACGCTGCGCGCAAGTAATCTAGCGCTGCATGCAGAAAAAACGGGCCGCAAGGCCCGTTTTTTTTTGCCTGATGCCTTGCGCGCAGGGCAGCGCGGCGACGCATCTGGGCATGCGACGGCGCAGCCATGCGAAAAAACTGCGCTGCAAGCGTAGGCAACCGTTCAGTGCGGTGAGTGCCGATTTGACGGCTTTTGATCTGCGGCGAACGGCGCCGTGGGCAACCTGCGCAGACGGTCAATCGCGGCCGCATCAGCGGAGTTGACGCAATGAACACTGACATCATTTCCGGCAAGTGGACCCAGCTCAAGGGCAAGGCGCAGGCCAAGTGGGGCGACCTCACCGACGACGATTTCAAGGTTGCCGAGGGCAATGCCGAATATCTGCAGGGCAAGCTCCAGGAGCGCTATGGCTGGGACCGCGACCGCGCCCAGACCGAGGTACGCGCCTTCGAAAAGTCGTTGCGCGACGACACCTGACGGTGCCGCGCAACCGCGCCCACCCGACGTGGTGAGCGCAACTGCACAGGACGGGCCGCTCGATGCGGCCCGTTCTGCGTCTGCCGCAGAAACCGGTAGCGGCAGGTACGAGACACCGTCGCGGTCATGCCAGGGGCACGGAACCGCTAAACTTGCGTGCTGACTCCCTGGCCTTACGCAGATGACCACTCGCGTCCTTACCGGCATCACCACTTCCGGCACCCCGCATCTGGGCAATTACGTCGGCGCGATCCGCCCGGCCATCCAGGCCAGTGCGGCTGCCGATGCGGAAAGCTTCTACTTCCTGGCCGACCTGCACAGCCTGATCAAGGCGCAGGACCCGGCGCGGACGCAGCGCTCCACGCTGGAGATCGCCGCCAGCTGGCTGGCCTGCGGCCTGGACCCGGAAACGGTGTGGTTCTATCGCCAGTCCGATGTGCCGGAGACCACCGAGTTGCTGTGGCTGCTGACTTGCGTGGCCGGCAAGGGCATCCTCAACCGCGCGCATGCCTACAAGGCGGCGGTGGACAAGAATCGCGCCGACGGTGAAGACGACGATGCGGGTGTGACCGCCGGCTTGTTCATGTACCCGGTGCTGATGGCTGCAGACATCCTGATCTTCAACGCGCACAAGGTGCCGGTGGGGCGCGACCAGATCCAGCATATCGAGATGGCGCGCGATTTCGCCCAGCGCTTCAACCACGTGTATGGCCGTGACTTCTTCACCCTGCCCGAGGCGGTGATCGACGAGCAGGTCTCGACCTTGCCGGGTCTGGACGGCCGCAAGATGAGCAAGAGCTACGGCAACACGATTCCGCTGTTCGCCCCGCGCGAGGAACTGCGCAAGCTGGTGTTCTCCATCCTCACCGATTCGCGCGCGCCGGGCGAGGCCAAGGACACCCAGGGGTCGGCATTGTTCCAGCTGTACCAGGCCTTCGCCACGCCGCAGGAAACGGCGGCCTTTGCGCAGGCCTTTGCCGATGGCATCGGCTGGGGCGACGCCAAGCAGCAGCTGTTCGAGCGTATCGACCAGGAGATCGCACCGCTGCGCACACGCTATGAGGCGCTGATGGCCGAGCCGGCCAAGATCGAGGCGATCCTGCGCGCCGGTGGCGCACGTCTGCGCGCACGCTACGCCACGCCGTTTTTGGCCGAGCTGCGTGCTGCGGTGGGGTTGCGCGATCTGTCCAGCCAGGGCGATGCGGCTGCGACCCCGGTGGGCGAGAAGAGCGCGCCGCCGGTGTTCAAGCAATACCGCGAGAGCGACGGGCAGTTCTATTTCAAGTTGACCGATGGCGCCGGTGCGTTGCTGCTGCAGAGCGATGGCTTCGCCTCGCCACGCGATGCGGGCCAGCTGATTGCGCGGCTGAAGCAGGCCGAGCAGGGCAGCGACCTGCAATTGCCGGGCGTGCATGCGCAGGTGGAGGCGGCGGTGATCCTGGCGGCGCTGCGCGTGTTGCGCGAGGCGTAACGACACCCGTGGAGCCGGTAGCTAGACTGTGGCCTCTCGCATAGCCGTGGGGGAGCAATGACAGCGACCGCCGATTCCAGCATCCACACCATCGACACCGGCTTTGGCGGTGTGCAGTTCGATGCGGCGTACTTGATCGTCGAGGCGCAACGCGGCGCCTTCGTCGATTGCGGCACTTCCCTGTCGGTGTCGCAGATGCTGGCCGCATTGCAGTCGGCCGGGCTGACGCCGGCGCAGGTGGACTGGCTGATCCTGACCCACGTGCATCTGGATCACGCCGGCGGGGCGGGAGCCTTGCTGCAGCACCTGCCCAATGCGCGGGTGCTGGTGCACCCGCGCGGCGCGCCGCACATGATCGACCCCACCCGGCTGATCGCCGGTGCCACGGCGGTGTACGGCGCGGCGGAAATGGCGCGCAGTTACGGCGCGATCGTGCCGGTGCCGGCCGAGCGCGTGGTGGAAGCGGCCGACGGACAGACCGTGATGCTGGGCGAGCGCGCGCTGCGCACCATCGAGACGCCGGGCCACGCACGGCATCATCTGTGCGTGTGGGATGCGCGCAGCCGCAGCTGGTTCACTGGCGACACCTTCGGCCTGTCGTATCGCCAGCTCGATAGCGCGCAAGGCGCCTTCATCCTGCCGACCTCCTCGCCGGTGCAATTCGAGCCGGAGGCGATGCTGCAGTCGATCGCGCGTTTGATGGAGACCGCGCCGCAGGCGATGTATCTCACCCATTACGGCCGGGTCGAATCGCCGGCGCCACTGGCGCAGGCGCTGGTCGAGCAGATCCATGCGATGACCGCCATCGCGCTGGACTGCGCGCAGCATGCGGACCGCCATCGCTGCATGGTGGCGGCGCTGACCGACCTGTATCTGCAGCGCGCCCGCCTGCACGGCTGCCGGCTTGACGATGCACGCGTGGCGCAGTTGCTGGGCACCGATATCGAACTCAACGCGCAGGGCCTGGCGTGCTGGCTGGATCGCGCGACGCGCACCAATTAGCGCCACTGGAATGGGTAACGCTCCTCTACTCGAACGCTGTAGTGAGTCATCGCGTTGTTCGGCAACAGTCAAAAGCCGCGTCAGTCGAGCGCGCGGTGCCCTCACCGCTTGCGTGACACGCCGTAAATCCGTCCGTGGAGGCGCGGTGGCGGCATCCATGCCGCCACACGGTCCCCGCAATCGGCGAGGACATCGCACCAGACAGTTGGTCGGCTGCTTTTGAAAGCTTGTTGCTCGGCTAGCGGTGGTAGCTGAGACGTTTTAAGTTGCGTGTTGAAGCCTGCCTGACGCTCGGCTCGGGATGGGAAGATGATGAGGCGCTAATCGAACGAACAAGTGATCCGACCAGTGCACGTCATGCCCCGCTTGCAACCATGCACACCGACCATCTCGACGGGTCCTTGTCCGCTCACCGTCGCGGGACCTTACGCGGCATGGATGCCGCGTAAGAGCCTACATGGACGTACTTGCGGCGTGTCCTGCGATGGTGGGCGGGCAAGGGCCTTGCAGCCAAGCCGCAGACCAGTCGCCCTGCAGCGGATCTGTCCGCACTGCACAGGCCTCGGAAAAACAATGCCAAAGCAATCGAGATTTCGAACCGTAGCCGCGTCTAGGCGCGAAAAGAGTCTCGGTTCAAAAAGCTCGGTGAGTCGAAGGCGCGATGCCATCACCACGCACGGGACAGGCCGTACACCCGCCCATTGAACTCCGTGACAGCATCCATGCAGCCCAAGGGGCCTGCTAGAAAGGAAGACATCGCGTTTGCCAACGCGGGTCGAAGCGCTCCCGTGGCGGCCGCGCGCTTGTAAACTGTGTGTCATCTATCTGTTGCAAGGCCATGCCGTGAATCCGATGCGCATCCTGTTGTTGTCCGCCTGCCTGTTCGTGGGGGGCGTGGCGCAGGCCGCCAACGATCTGCCCGGTGGCGGCATTGATGCCGAAGCGTTGTCGCGGCATGTGCGTCTGCTGGCATCGGACGAGTTCGAGGGCCGTGCGCCGGCCAGTGCCGGCGAGCAGCGCACGGTCGATTATCTGGTCGAGCAGTTCAAGGCTGGCGGCCTGCAGCCGGGTGGCGAGCAGGGCGGTTGGACCCAGGCAGTGCCGTTGGTACGCGCCCAGGTCGATGGCCCGGTGCGCGCCAGCCTGCATGTCGGCGGCAAGAGCCAGACGCTGGTCAACGGTACCGATGTGACCCTGCAGAGCCTGCGTCCGCAGGACGCGGTGCGCTTGAAGCATGCACCGCTGGTGTTCGTGGGCTACGGCATCAGTGCGCCGGAGCGGCAGTGGGACGACTACAAGGGCGTGGACCTGCGCGGCAAGATCGCGGTGGTGCTGATCAACGATGCCGACTTCGAATCCAGCCAGCCTGGCGCCTTCGATGGCAAGGCGGTGACCTACTACGGCCGCTGGACCTACAAGTACGAAGAGGCCGCGCGTCGTGGTGCCGCCGGCGTGTTGATCGTGCACGAGACCGCGCCGGCCGCATACGGCTGGGCGACGGTGCAGAGTTCGGGCCTGTCGCCGTTGTTCGATATCGAACGCAGCGATGCCGATGCGAAGGCGCAGCATGTGCCGGTGCGTGGCTGGATGCAGCAGGCGTTGGCGGTGTCGCTGTTTCAGCGCGCCGGGCTGGATTTTGCACAGGCCAAGCAGCGCGCACAGCAGCGTGACTTCGCACCGATGGCGTTGGGCGATGCGACGCTGTCGGTGGACTTCAAGCTCAAGCGCGAGCGCGTGGTCACGCACAACGTGGTGGCCAAGCTCACCGGCAGCCAGCATCCGGACGAGACGGTGATCTTCTCCGCGCACTGGGATGCCTTCGGCGTGGGCAAGGCCGATGCCGGCGGCGACACGGTGCGGCGTGGCGCGGTGGACAACGCCACCGGCGTGGCCAGCGTGCTGGAACTGGCGCGCGTGTTCGCGGCCGGCCCCAAGCCGCAGCGCACGCTGTATTTCATCGCGTTGACGGCGGAAGAGAAGGGCCTGCTCGGCGCCAACTATTACGCCGCGCATCCGCTGGCGCCGCTGGACAAGACCGTGGCGGTGCTCAACATGGAGATGTTCAGCCCCGATGGCCCCACCCGCGATATCGCCTCGTGGGGACGCGGACGGGTGTCGCTGGAAGGCGATCTGGAAACCGCGGCCAAGGCGCGCGGCCGCAGCTATTCGCCGGACCCGAATCTGGAAGCGGGTTTCTTCTACCGCGCCGACCATTTCGCCTTTGCGCGCATGGGCGTGCCGGCGATCACCGCCGGTCCCGGGCTGGACATGCTCGAAGGCGGCGTGGCGGCCGGCAAGGCGCTGCGCGACAAGTATTTTGCCGAGTGCTATCACCAGCCCTGCGATCGCTGGACCCCGCAATGGGATGCCAGCGGCCACGCGGCCGACACCACCCTGGTCTACGACGTCGGCGTGGCGCTGGCCAACGGCCGGCAGTGGCCGAGCTGGCAGGACGGTTCGGAGTTCAAGGCGATCCGCGCCAGCAGCGACGCCGCACGCAAGTAGGGCCAGCGGTGTGCAAACGCCTTCTGCTTTCGAGCGCGGGCGTCTAGCGCCAGGCGATGCGGGCGGTCATTGCATTGGGCCATTGCGTGGCGGTTGGTCGAGCCGGCTTGCGGCGACCGCGCCGCCTATTTGCGGCACGGGTAGCGCTTGGCCAGCGCCTGCACGATCAATGCGGGTGCGGCTTCGTCCAGGCGTGCATCGGGTAGCGCGCCGATATCGCTGATGATCGCCTGCATATCCGGCGGGCCGCTCTTGCCGGCCGGCATGCACCATTGCGTGCGGTAGCTGCTGCTGGCGACGCCGAGCAGGTAAGCGCCGGCGCGGTTTGCCGAGAGCATGACCTTGAGTTCGGTTTGTTCGGGCGCGATCTCCGGCGCCAACGAACCGTCCAGCCCGGCCTCAAGGAGCTTGCGCCCGCTGGGCTCCCAGGGTTCGGGTACGCGTGCCAATGCGCTGGCCGACAGCACGGTCAGGGCGGCCAACATCAACCAGGGGACGCGACGCTGCATATGCACTCCGGGCCGGGGATCAGTGCGCACCATACCGCGGCAGGCGCTTGAAGGCGTACGACGTTGACGTGGGCAGGTGATCTAGAATTGAAGCTTCCGCTGCATTTGGCAATCTCCGATGTCCTCTTCACACGATGCTGTTGCGCCTGCGCGCAGCGGCTTGGTCGTTGTCGCGTTGTTGCTGGTCTATGTGGTCTGGGGCTCGACCTATCTGGCGATCCGCTTTGCGTTGGAAGGCGGCGCGCTGCCGCTGACCATGGTGTCAGGGGCGCGCTTCATCGTGGCCGGCACGGTGCTGTATGCGGTGCTGCGCTGGCGCGGGGTGGCTGCGCCGACGCGCGCGCAATGGAAGAACGTGGCGATGATGGGCGCGGCCCTGTTGCTGCTGGGCAACGGCATGGTGGTGCTGGCCGAGCGCAGCGTGTCGTCCGGCCTGGCCGCCACCTCGGTGGCATCGGTGCCGCTGTGGATGGCCTTGTTCGGCGCCTTGCGCGGGCAGCACGCCAGCCGTGGCGAATGGCTGGGCATCGTGATCGGCTTTCTGGGCGTGGTCTGGCTCAACGCCGGCAGCAGCCTGACCGCCACGCCGGGCGGGCTGGTGTTGTTGCTGATCGCGCCGATCGGCTGGGCCTTCGGCTCGGTGTGGTCGCGCGGACGCGACCTACCGTCGCCGTTCATGACTGCCGCCGGGCAGATGCTGTGCGGCGGCGTGTTGCTGGTCAGCACCGGCCTGCTGATCGGCGAGCGCCCACAGAGCCTGCCGACCTCGCAGGGGCTGCTGGCCGTGGCCTACCTGTGCGTGTTCGGCTCGATCGTGGCGTTTACCGCCTACGTGTGGCTGCTGCATCACGTGCGCCCGGCGTTGGCCGGCAGCTACGCCTACGTCAACCCGGTGATCGCGGTGGCGTTGGGTGCGTGGCTGGGGCATGAGCGTTTCAGCGCGCACGACATCGGCGCGATGGCGGTGATCCTGTCCGGCGTGCTGGTGGTGACCCTGGCCAAGGCGCGGCGATGACGGCGGTCTCGCCGACCGAGGCGCGTCGCGGGCTGTTGATCACTGCATCGACCTTCGTGATCTGGGGCCTGGTGCCGCTGTACTGGCATCTGCTCAAGGCGGTGCCGTCGCTGCAGATCATCGCGCACCGCATCGTCTGGAGCGCGCTGCTGGTGGTGGCGTGGTTGCTGGCAACATCGGGCCTGCGCTGGTGGCGCGCCATCGCCGCGCAGCCACGCGCACTGTGGATGCTGGCCGGCAGCAGCGTGGCGATCGCGTTCAATTGGGGCCTGTATATCTGGGCGATCAACGCCGGGCATGTGATCGAGGCCAGCCTGGGCTATTTCATCAATCCGCTGCTGAGCGTGTTGCTGGGCGTGCTGGTGCTGAAGGAACGCCTGCAGCGCATCCAGTGGGTGGCGGTGGTGTGTGCGGCGGTGGGCGTGCTGTGGCTGACCCTCGATGCCGGTGCACCGCCATGGATTGCGCTGGGGCTGGCGTTCTCGTTCGGTGCCTACGGCCTGCTGCGCAAGCTGGTGGCGGTGGATCCGGTGGCCGGGCTGGGCGTGGAAAGCGTGTACCTGTTCGTGCCGGCGCTGCTGCTGGCGGGCTGGGGCGAGCAGGGCCATGGCGGCGCCTTCCTGAGCGGCTGGGACCTGCGTACCGATCTGCTGCTGATCTTGGGCGGCGTGCTGACCGCGGTACCGCTGATCGGGTTTGCGTATGGCGTGCGGCGGATTCCGCTGTCGCTGGTGGGCATCCTGCAATACATCGCGCCGAGCCTGCAGTTGCTGCTGGGCGTGTGGTTCTTCCACGAGCCGTTCGATCAGGGGCGCGCGATCGGATTTGCCGCGATCTGGGTGGGGCTGCTGCTGTTTGTCGGCGATAGCCTGTGGCGGCAGCGGCGGCCGGTTGTGGTGACGCCTTAAGCATCGGTCGCTGCGCGATCCGGGCGATCGCGCAGTGGCTGCGTTGCGCGGTGGGCAGCAGCGCGGTGCGCGCTTCGACAAGCCCGCTGTTGCGCAGCTCCTGCCTGGATTCAGGGCGAGCAACAGACGACTGCGCCCACCGCGGTGCAGATGCGGTCATCGGCATGTCATTCCTACGCACCGTTTCGTAGCGCGCGGTCCGCTCCCACCTGACGACCGTTGGCGACGTCTGACAGCCGCTCTCAGCCGCGCGGCGCCAACGCCGGTGTCGCCACCGCCAGCGCGGAGGTCGGCAGTGCCTGCGGCGCTGGGCAGTGGCCTGGATCCTGTTGCGTCTGCGCCAGCCACTGGTCGATCGGCCCACCCAGCAGATCCAGCCGCAGCGGCAGGCTCAGATGAGTTTCGCCAGGCAGCTCGACGTAGTGCGCGCGCGGGCTGGCCAGCGCTAGCGCACGCCCATGCGCGACCGGAATGTGCTGATCGGCATCGCCATGCACCAGCAGCACGCAGCTACGGGTGTCGGCCAAGGCCTGCGTGACATCGACGTGGTCCAGGTCCAGCTGCAGCTGGCGGTCGGCGGCGGCGATCACCGCATCGATGTTCTGGTCGGCATAGCGCCAGCGCGCATACGCGGCCACCGCCTGCCCACGCCAGCCATCCGGTTGGCTGGCGAGCAGGTGCGGGACCATGTCGCGAATGCCGCGCCCGGCGTTGGCGAAGGATTCCATCGCCACCACGCCGGTCACGCGCGGCCCGAGCTTGTCGGCGGTGAACAGTGCGGTGGCGGCGCCGTAGGAAATGCCGAACAGGTACAGCGGGCCACGGATCTCGCCACGCGGTTGCAGCGCATCGAGCACGTCGATGACGTCGTCGGATTCGCGCGTCCCGTACCCGGACGGGCCACCGCCGGAATGGCCATGGTTGCGCAGGTCGATGGTGATCACCCGGTAGCCGGCTTGCGCCAGCTCCAGCGACCATGGCAGCAGCGAATCGCCATCCATCATCCAGCCATGCAGCAGCACCACGGTGCCGCGCGGCGTCGGCGGGGTCGTGGTGGGCACCTTGAAACTGAAATCGACATCCAGCGCATGTGCCGGATCGTGGCGCTGGCCGAGATAGCGGTAGTGCATGGCGTACTGGCCGGGGTCGATCGCGCGCCAGAAGATCGGCACCTGATCGCGCGTGACCACATGTCCGCTGCGGTTGGGCACCGTGGCGATGGTGGCGGCAATGCGCTCCTCGTCCAGCAATGGCGAGGTGCCGCCGGGCGCGACCAGGCGCTCGCTGAGCGAGGTGGAGGACGAGGAACAGCCGGCCAGCCACAGGCAGGCGCAGGCCAGCAGAATCAGGCGCGTCATGAGCGAAGATCGATGGATGCAACGGCCGGGCAGCCTACGGCCTGCCCGACCCGCGCATCTACCGCAGCGCAGTGACAAAACGATGACAGCCCGCACTACGTTCAGCCGCAGCACCCGCACTCCCTCTGCCTTGGCTGTCACCATTCCCCAATCCCGATTCCCCATTCCCGGGCGGGCCAGCGGCCCGCCTAAACCTCACGCAACGCCGTCGTGATCGGCAACCGCGCCGCGCGCAAGGCCGGGAACAGCCCGCCGACCAGGCCAATGCCCAGCGCCCATTTCAGCCCGCTCCACAACAGCTCCGGCGAGACCTTGAACTGGAACACGATCTGGCTGAAGTTGCTGCCCAGCGTGGATACGCTGTAGCCATTGAAGATGGCCCAGGCGATCAGGCCACCGAGCAAGCCGCCCAGCAGCGCCAGCAGCATGGTCTCCAGCATCAGCGCCATGATCACCGGCGTGCCACGAAAGCCGATCGCGCGCATCGTGGCGATCGCGCGCGCGCGCGTGGCCACCGCCGCATACATGGTGTTGAGCGCGCCGAACACCGCGCCCACCGCCATGATCGCGCCGATCACCGTGCCCAGGATGCTGATCAACCTGTTCAAGCCACCGCCCTGTTTGCCGTAGTAGGCACGGGTGGTTTCCACATCCAGTTTGAGCCGCGGATCGGCGGCCATGGCGGTCTTGAACTGGCTGAAACCGGCCTTGCCGGTGGTGCGAACGCTGATCGACTGGTAGGCGCTGCGGTTGTAGGTGGTGGCCAGCGTCTGCGCATCGGTCCACAGCTCCGAATCGTGCGCATCGCCGGAGGCGAACACACCGACCACGGTCCATTGCTGGCTGCCGAGGGTGAGCGTCTTGCCCAGCTGCAGTCCGCGGAACTGAGTCAACGCGCCCTTGCCGACCACGATCTCGCGCAGGCCGGGGGTGAAGCGCCGGCCCTGCACCAGCCTGACCTTGTCGTGCACCGCCCAGGCCTGTTCGCCCACGCCACGCAGTTGCGCGTTGACGTCGGTGCCATCGGATCTGGAGGCGATGTTGACCACCTGCGAGAGCTCCGGTGACAGCAGCGGGCGGCCCCTGGCATCGGCGGCGATGCCGGGCAGGCTGCCGATCAGCGGCACCAGGTCGCGGGTGATCACCGAATTGGTTTCGGCCTGCGAGCCGCCGCGCAGAACAATCGCGGTGGTGTCGTCGCCGGTGCTGTTGAGCGTGGCCTGAAACCCCTGGCCCATCGCCAGCATCGCCACCAGCACGCCGACCACACCGGCGATGCCGACCACGATCACCGAGCTGGCACCCCAGCGTTGCGGCAGCGTGGCAATGCCGATACGTGCGGCGGCCAACGACAGCCGGCCGCTGCGCGTGACAACCAGCCACACCGCCAGCAAGGCGGCGAGGACCAGCACGCCGATCCACGGCAGCGCGATCCACACGGCCAACCCGACGGCCAGCGACACGACCGACAGCAGATTGACCAGACGGTTCTTCCATTGGGTTTGCATCTGCATGCTCCTGTCAGCGGCCGGCGAGGGCATCAACGATCTTCAAGCGCTGCGCGCGTCGCGCCGGCAGCACACCCACCACGATGCCGATGCCGGCCATCAGGCCCAGCCCGACCAACCAGGTCTGCAGCGGCACGCCCTGCACCGGCATCACCCCGCCGCTGCGTGCGGCCACCAGCGGGATCACCAGCGATGCCAGACCCATGCCGATCAACCCGCCCAGGCCGATCAACAGCACCGACTCCACCATCACCAGACTCAACACGGTGCGGTCCTGAAAGCCCAGCGTCTTGAGCGTGGCCAGCTCCGGTATGCGCTCGCGCACCGCCTGCGCCATGGTGTTGCCGGTCAGCAGCAGCAAGGTGAAGAACACCGCGGCCATGATCGAGGTGACGATCAGGCCGATATCGGCGAACTGTTTGATGAAGGCCTGCTGGAACGCCGATTCGGTCTGCGACTTGGTTTCATGATCGGAGTTGGCCGACAACGCGTCGATCGCCTGCGCCACACGCGAGGCCTGGTCGGCACTGCGCAACGTCACCGTGTACCAGCTGACCTTGCTCTTGATGTAGTCGTTGGACTCGTCGAAGTATTTCCAGTTCATCATCAACTGGCGTTCTTGGTTGGCCGCCACTGCGCGGTCCTTCATGCGGAAGATGCCGACCAGTTGCAGCGGCCAGTCGTTGCTGCCGCCGCGCGGGAAGATGGTGGCCTGCAGCGGAATGGTGTCGCCGATCTTCCAGCCATTGGCCTTGGCCAGGGTCTCGCCGACGATGGCGCCGGTGCGCGTGGTCTGGAACGCCTTGAGCTGCTCCCTGGGCAGCTCGTACTCGCTGTAGACGTCGAAGAAATTGGGCGCCACCGAAAAGTTCGGGAAGAAATTCTTCGGGTCGCGGTAGATGCCGCCGAACCACATCGCCGAGGTCACATCGCGCACGCCCGGCACGCTGCGGATCTGCGGCTCCAGGCTGATCGGTAGCGATTGGGTGATCGACAGGCGCGAGGCCACCACCAGGCGGTTCACGCCGCTGACGCTGCCACCGGAAGTGAAGGCCACGCGCACCGAATCGAGCATGCCGAACAGCAGGAACGCCGCCACCACCGACAGCAAGGTCAACAAGGTGCGGGTCTTGCTGCGGAACAACTGCGCCCACACCAGCCAGAGATACTTCATGGCAGCACTCCCTTAGAGCACGAGCGGCGCATCGGCCAGCTCGCCCTTGTCCAGATGGATGGTATGGGTGGCGTACTCGGCGGCCTTGGGGTCGTGGGTCACCATCACGATGGTCTTGCCGTGTTCGCGATTGAGTTCCTGCAGCAGGCGCAGGATCTCCTCGGCGTTATGGCGGTCCAGATCGCCGGTGGGTTCGTCGCAGATCAGGAAGGTGGGGTCAGACACGATCGCGCGTGCAATCGCCACGCGCTGCTGCTGGCCGCCGGACAGTTCGCTGGGCTTGTGGTTGCGGCGTTCCTGCAGGCCGACCAGGGTCAGGGCGATTTCCGCATTGCGCTTGCGCTGCGCGGCATTGAGCGCGGTGAGCAGCAACGGCAGCTCCACATTCTTTTGCGCGGTGAGCATCGGCATCAGGTTGTAGAACTGGAACACGAAGCCGACGTGGTGACTGCGCCAGGTCGCCAGCTGGCCACCGCTCATGCGGTCGATGCGCTCGCCCTGGATCTCGATCTCGCCACCGCTGGGGTTGTCCAGCCCGCCGATCAGATTGAGCAAGGTGGTCTTGCCCGAGCCGGACGGCCCCATCAATGCGACGAAGTCGCCGCTGGCGATCTCCAGGTCGATGCCGTGCAGCACCTGCACCTGCTCGGGGCCGCGTTGGTAGGTCTTGGTGATGTTGCGCAAGCTGACGAGAGCGGTCATGGCGACTCCTGACGGTGCAATGGAAAGAGGTAAGCGCGATGTGGCATGGCGACCGCGATTGCATGAAGCCGCAACACGGCAACACGGCGATGCGGTGACGGTGAGGCGGCAAGACGGTACGAGGCTGGATGACGACAGACGCAACTGCTGGGTGACGTGCGCGACGACGCATGGCGGCGACAAGCAGGCGGCTAGGTCTGTACTGACCGATGACGCCGCTGGCTGTGGATCACCAACGCCGCTGTGATCGTTGCTAAGTGCTTGCATTACCTTGCGCGATCGCAGCGCCATCCAGGTGCCACGACCGCATCAACCACTGCTGCCACCGTGGGCGCCGCGCTCCCCGGAGCGGCGTCGCTGCCCAGCTGGTGAATGCAGTTACCGGCGCAGTTACTCGGCAGCGGCCGCGTCGGCTTCGGCCACCGTGTCGCCGTCTTTCAGGCCTTGCGGCGGATCCAGCACCACGCTGTCGCCCGCACTCAAACCCGACACCACCTGGCGGTCCTCGCCCATCACCATCCCGGGAGTGACCGTCTTCATGGCGACGGTGTTGCGCTCGCCGACCACGAACGCGACCGTGCGCGTGTCGCGTTCGACTAGTGCCGCAGCCGGCACGCGCACGCCCTGCGGCTTGCTGGCCTCCTGCGTATTCGCCCGCTCCAGGAAGCTCACCCGCACGCCCATTTCCGGCACGATGCGCGGATCCTTGAGCTTGAGCGCCACGCGCACCTTCACCGTGGCCTTGCCGCGGTCGGCGGTGGGAATGATGGCGATCACCTCGCCGGGAATCTTCCATTCCGGGTACGCGTTGAGCACCGCTTCCACCGGCATCTTCGGCTGCACGCGGCCGATATAGGACTCGCCCACTTCCACTTCGATCTCCAGCGATTCCATGTCCACGATGGTGCCGATGCCGGTGCGGGTGAAGCCGCCGCCGGCCGACAGCGGCGAAACGATTTCGCCGGGCTGCGCGGCCTTGGCGGTGACCACGCCGGCAAACGGCGCACGCACCACGTTGAAGTCCGAGCGGATTGCCGAGATCGCCAGCTGGTCCGATGCCACGCGCACGTTGCGTTGCGCATTCTGCAGCTGTGCGCGCAAGGCGTCGCGCTGTGCGGTGGCCTGCTCGTACTGCGAGCGCGACACCAGTTGCGCACCGACCAGCGATTGCAACCGCGCCGCATCGGCATTGGCCACTGCCAGTTGCGCCTGCATGTTGTCGACCTGGCTACGTGCGGCCGACAGCTGCGATGCCGACAGCGTGCGCTGCGCATCGGCATCCAGCGGGTCCAGCGTGGCCATCACCTGGCCTTGTTCGACGCGCATGCCTTCTTCGATCATCACCTCGCGCACCTTGCCGGTGACCTGTGCCGACACCGTGGCCATGCGCCGCGCCACCACGTAGCCCGATGCGTCCAGCACCGAGGCACTGCTGCTGCCGGCGCTGATCGCCACCACCGCTGCGGTCTGCACCTTCGCCACCGGGCGGCGGGTGAACCACCACGCCGCGGCCGCCAGCAGCACGATGACGATCACGGCGGCGACGATCCAGCCGCCGCGCCGTGCAGGTTCGGGGGCGGCAGGACGCTGGCGGTCGATGCGGAGTTGCTTGAGCAGATCGGCAGAAGTATTCATCGAGGACCAGGACGGGATGCTGCGCGAAAATGTGACCGGCCGCGGGCGGCGCCGCAAGCTGCCGGAAGTCACCAATGCAATTGCGGCGACGAACGGTAGCGCGACCAACGCTGCTGCCAGGTGCTGCGCAGCATGCGACCGCAGCGGCGGCATTCACCAGTGACAGCTGTCACCTGCCGTGCATGACAGCGGCAACTGGCCGCGCTTTCCAGGATGGGCGAGGCTGCAGCATCGGGCGCCCGGTCGGGCCCGGCAGTGGCAGAATCCGATCACCCACATGGACCCACCCCGATGCGCGTGTCGCTTCCCGCCTGGCTTCGCCCCGCTGCCAATTCGCAGGTTGCCGCGCGGCTGGCGCAGGGCCAGTCGCCGTGGATGGATGGCGTGCATCTGCTGTGGTCGAGCTGGGTGTTCGTGGTGCCGGTGTTTTCCTCGCGGGGGTACGACAGCACCTGGCTGCTGTGCACCCTGCTGTCGTATCCGGTCTTCCTGCTGTTGTACGCGCGCATGTTGCTGGCGCCGCGCGGCACCCTGTATCGCTATGCCTGGGCGATGGGTGTGCTCAGTGCCGCGTTGCTGCCGGTGTATCCCTCGGGGATCAGCTATTTCGTCTTCGCCTGCCTGAGTCTGCCCCCGTCCACCCGGCAGGCCTTATGGCGGCACTTCGCGATGCTGGTGGTGATGAACGTGCTCTACCTGGGCTGGGCGCACTGGCTGGGAATGCGCCTGCAATCGCTGGTGTGGCTGCCGGTATCGGTGCTGGGCATGGCCGGTGTCGGTGCGGTGTACAGCATCAACGAACGCAAGGACGCGTTGCTGCGCTTGTCGCAGGACGAAGTGCGCCGGCTGGCCGCCACCGCCGAGCGCGAACGCATCGGCCGCGACCTGCACGATCTGCTCGGCCACACCTTGTCGCTGGTGGCGCTCAAGTCTGATCTTGCCGCTCGCCTGATCGCGCGCGATCCGCAGGCCGCGCGCAGCGAGATCGATGCGGTGGCGCAGATTTCGCGCGATGCCCTGGCGCAGGTGCGGCGCGCGGTCACCGGCATTCGCGCCGCCGGGCTGGTGGCCGAGCTGGCGTCGGCGCGGGTACTGCTGGAGATGGACGGCATCGTGCTGGAACACGCACTGGAAACGCTGGCATTGCCGCCCGAACACGAAACTGCATTGGCACTGGTGGTGCGCGAAGCGGCCACCAATGTGCAACGGCATGCGCAGGCCAGGCGTATGCGCGTGAGCCTGCGCGCGCAGGGCGAGCAGGCGGTGCTGGATATCAGCGACGACGGGCGTGGCGGAGTGATCGTGCCCGGCAATGGTCTGGACGGCATGCGCACGCGCCTGCACGGCCTGGGCGGCGCGCTGGAGGTGGAAGCACTGCCGCGCGGCATGCGCCTGCGCGCCAGCGTGCCGTTGCCGCAGCCCACGCTGGCGACCGCGCAGCCGCCAGTGCCGGTGCCGCTGCTGCCACCGTCGCGCTGATCGCGCACACGTCCACTGCATTGCACGCAATGCACGGCGGGCCCAAGCGCTGCTATCGTGCTCCACCGTTGTCTGCATATGAGCGCGCGCGATGATCCGGGTGTTGTTGGCCGAAGACCAGGCGCTGCTGCGTGGCGCGTTGGTCGCCTTGCTTGGGCTGGAAGACGATATCGAGGTGGTCGGCAGCGCAGGCGATGGCGAAACTGCCTGGCGCGAGCTGCAACGGCTGCAGCCGGACGTGCTGATCACCGATATCGAAATGCCCGGCCTGACCGGTTTAGAGCTGGCCCAGCGCATCCAGCGCCAGGCGCTGCCGCTGCGGGTGATGATCGTCACCACCTTCGCCCGCCCGGGATTCCTACGCCGCGCGCTGGATGCCGGTGTGGCGGCGTATCTGCTCAAGGACGCGCCGGCCGAACAACTGGTCGGCGCCCTGCGTCAGGTGCAGCGTGGCGGGCGGGTGATCGACCCGCAACTGGCGCTGGACGCCTGGGTCGAAGCCGATCCCTTGAGCGAACGCGAGCGCACGGTGTTGCGGCTGGCCGGCGAAGGCCGCTCGGCCAGCGAGATCGCGCAGCAATTGCAGTTGTCGCATGGCACGGTGCGCAATTACCTGTCCGAATGCATCGGCAAGCTGGGCGTGGCCAATCGCATCGAAGCGTATCGGCTCGCGCGGCAGAAAGGCTGGCTGTGACGCAGTGACGCAGACGCGTTGCGCTGTCAGTGAGCGCAGCACTGGATGGCATGCTGCGCCGCGTATCCGTTGTGCATTGCTGCCTGCCGCTATTCCAAATAATGCGAAATGCATGCCGCGCAGGCGCGGGTACACTGCCGGGCCAGAACGATCCCTGCGAGCGAACGGCATGAAATCCCTGTGGCTGTTGGGCCTGCTGATGGTGTGCGCATTCAACGCGTCTGCCGAGCAGTTCAAGATCCTGGTGGCGGCGATTCCCAACCAGTATCACCACGACTATATCCCGGTCGCCAAGCCGCAGTTCGAAGCGATGGCGCGCAAGCATTATGTCGAGTTGGTGTGGGCGTGGAATGCCAAGGCCTTCGATGGCGATCTATCGCAATACGCGGCGATCGTGCTGCTCAATACGCCGGCCACCGATCTGGATCCCACGCAGCGTGCAAACTTTCAGACCTACGTGCGCAACGGCGGCGGCGTGGTGGCGGTGCACAAGGCCTTTGCGATCAAGCGCGGCGACTGGGAGTGGTACGACCATCTGATCGGCCGCTCGTTCCGCACCCATCCATACATGCAGACCGCAATGGTCGACGTGGTGGACGCCAACTTCCCGGCCACTGCCGGCCTGCCCGCGCGCTGGGTGTGGACCGACGAATGGTACGAATACGATCCGCCGTACAGCGATGACCTGGTCACGCTGATGACGGTGGACGAAACCAGCTACGACCCCACGCTGATCTGGCCGGGCCAGGTCGCCAAGGGCATGGGCAAACAGCACCCGGTGGCCTGGTACCACCACTTCGAAGGCGGCCGCGTGTTCGCCACCGCGCTCGGCCACCTGGCCGAGGCCTACAACGACCCACGCTACCTGGAGCATCTGTACGGCGGGATTTATTGGGCCGCCACCGGCAAGGGCATCGAAGCATCCGCGCCAGCGGCCAAGACAAAACGCCAGCGTTAAATCCTAGCCCCTCTCCCGCCGGGAGAGGGGTGAGGGTGCGCGGCAACGCCACTCCAGATGGCGGTCAACCCGATGCTTCGCCCGTACCCGCAGCCATCCATCAACGCGCAGACCGCTCGCCACGCGCCATGCTGGAAAACACGCCATCCCGGCGGACCCAGGCATGGAACAGCGCCGCGCTCAGATGCCCCAGCACGGTGGCGAACAACAGGTACGCCAACCAGCCATGCGCGCTCCGCAACCAGGCGTACAGCGCAGGATCATGCGGCGCGATCGCCGGCAGGTTCGCGCCCGGCCACAGCACGATCGGATAAGCGCCGGCCGACAGCATCGCCCAGCCGATCAACGGCATGCCCAGCATCAGCGCATACAACAACCAGTGCGAAGCGGTCGCCGCGGCCTTCTGCCAGGCCGGCAGGTCGACCGGCAGCGGCGGCGGGCGGTTGCGCAGGCGATTGATCAGGCGCAGCACCGCAAGGATCAGGATCGCGATGCCCAAGGGGCGATGCAGATCGATCAACCACGGCCGCTGCGTCACCGAGGCCACCATGCCCACGCCGACGAACAGCATGGTCAGGATCATCGCGGCCATCAACCAATGCAGCACGCGTGCGGGCAGATTGAAGTGGGTATGGCTGCTCATTGGTGTGCTCCCTGGCCGGTGGCGGCGCTGCCTGTGCCATTGGCGATCTCATGCTCGCGCCGGTTGAACGATTGCGAATACACCGACGAGCGCGCCGCCAGGATCGGGTCGTTCGATCCGGCAATGCCCTTGGGCAGGATCAGCGGGTCGTAATTCAGGTCGCGGCACGGGCCGGTGGCCTGCGGCTCGGCATGATCGATCGACACCGTGCCGGCGACGATCTGCTTGCGGCTTTCCGGCCATGGCTGCGAGGGATCGTCCACCGCATCGCCCGGCTCGGCCACGGTCAGCACCAGGTCCCAACGCAGCGGTCCCTGCGCCAGGCGCGTGTCCAGATCGGTGGCGAGAAAATCGCCATCGGCCTGCGCGCGCTGCTCGGCGCTGAGTTCCTGGAACGGGGTATGCGGACGCATCGACCAGCGGATGTAGCGCTCGCGTCCATCGGCGGCAATCGCGCGGAACGCATTCACCCCGTTGTATTGCGTGTTGGCCCAGCTGTTGGACCACGGTGCGGTCTTGGCCCACTGCTGGAACTTGGCTGCTTCCGGATACTGCTTGCCGAACGCGGCCAGCTTGGCCGGGTCGGGCTTGCCGGTGGCCGGGTCCGGCCGGGATGCCACATTCAATGCCTGGAAACCGGCCGGCGTGGCCACCACGAAGAACGGGAAACTGTTCATCGCGGTGCGCCATTCCTGCCCGTCGTCGCTGCGCAACAGCAATGCCATGCTGCGTACGCGTGCCGCACCATCGGCGCCATGCGGGTCGCCGCCGCCGATCGACAGGCGCCCGAGCACCGGCGTGCTGGCCTGGCTGAAGATGCGTGCCGACGACAGCCAGGTGGCCTTGCCGCTGGCCTTGAAGTCCCCGCTCACACACACGCCCTTGGTATGCGCGCGGCGAAAGCCCGGATGCGGCGGCCCGCTGGCCTCGATGGTGTCGGTCATGCGCGCGGCGGTGAGCCGGTCGCCACCGATCCAGCCGGCGGTCCAGGCGAACGCAACCGCCAGGCCGCCGGCAATCGCGGCGATCCCCAGCAATGGCGCCACGCGGACGCGTCCATGCTGTGGCGGTGGGGAAGGAGGTGGCAAGGTCATGGCTGGCTCCAGGGGTCGGTGCGGTGAGTGGTCGGTGCAGTGAGACGACGTGCAGGCCGACTTATTCCCGTGATCGCCCAGGCGTTGTGGCACGCGCATCGAACGTGGGAATAGTCCACGCTCCAGCGCGTCTACTGTGTGATGCCACCACCAAACCTGCCGATGGATGCTCTGGACGATGACCAACTGCGTGCCGTGCTGCCGGCGCTGCGTCGCTTCGCGCGCTCGCTGAGCGGCGAGCCCGCCAGCGCCGACGACCTGGTGCAGGCCACGCTGGAACGTGCGCTGCGGCGTTGGCGCACCCGCCATACCGCCGAGGCCCTGCAGCCGTGGCTGTTCGCCATCCTGTACCGGCAGTTTCTGGACGGGCAGCGCCGCGCCGCGCGCTGGCAGCGCGTGGTGGGCCTGTTCGCACCGCAGCAGCCCAGCCAGTCCGCATCGGCCGAGCAGGTGCACGACGGCCGCGCCATGCTGGCCAGCCTGGCGTTGCTGCCGCCGGAACAGCGCGCCTTGCTGCTCTTGGTCAGCGTGGAGGGTTTCAGCTACCGCGAGGTGGCCGACACCCTCGGCATCCCGATCGGCACGGTGATGTCGCGGCTGTCGCGTGCGCGCGAACGCCTGCGTGCATTGAACGAGGGGCATGTGAACCACGCACCTGCATTGAGGATCCTGAAATGACCAGCACGCCGCCGCCTGACGAACACGCACTGCACGCCTATGTCGATGGCCGGCTGGAGCCGGCGCAACGCGCAGCGGTGGCCGCCTGGTTGCAGGCGCACCCGGCGCAGGCCGCGCGCGTGGCGGGCTGGAAACGCGATGCCGAAGCGCTGCGCGCCGCGCACGCCGGCCTGGAGCCGGAGATGGCCACGCTGGCGCTGACGCCTGCAGCGATTCGCCGTGGCCTGCAGCAACGCCGCCGGACCCTGGTGGCCATGGCCGCCAGTTGCGTGCTGGCGCTGGGCCTGGGCACCGGGCTGGGCTGGCAGTTGCGCGAGAGCCGGCTCGCCATTCAGCGCGTGCCGATGGCTGATGCAGTGGCCGCATACCGCCTGTTTGCCGATGTCGACGCGCATCCGGGCGTTATGTTGGACGTGCGGCGCCGCGCGGAGTTGGAGCCGTGGTTGCGCACGCATTTCGGCAACGCCGGTGTGGTGCCGGATCTGCGTACGCAGGGCTATGTGCTGCGCGGCGGGCAGCTGCTTTCCACACCGGAAGGCGCGGCAGCGATGCTGGTCTACAGCGATGCCGACGGCGCGCGTATCGGCCTGTATCTGCGTCCGCGCAGCGGTCCGATGCCCACCGGCGAACGGCGCGATGGCCGTCTACTGGCGCAGTACTGGGCCGAAGGCGAGACCGCGTTTGCGCTGGTCGGCCCGGCGACGCAGACACGCATGCGCACGATCGCGCCGTTGCTGCGCAGCCAGGGATGACCGGCGCGACTCAAGCTGCGTGCTGATGGCCCGCGCGCGCTGCGTGCGCGGCGAGCTCTGCGAGCTCAGCCGCCGTAGCGTTGCTGGAGCATCGCAAAGGCCGAGCGCAGCGCCAGCGCCTCGCCGCCCGCCGGGCGGCCGGGGCGGTCGCTGTCGTTCCAGGCGTACACGTCCAGATGGGCCCATAGCTGGCCCGGCGCGACAAAGCGCTCCAGGTACAGCGCGGCGGTGACCGCGCCGGCCATGCGCGAGCCGGCGTTGGCCATGTCGGCGACGTGGCTGTTGAGGTAACGCAGATACGGGCGCCATAGCGGCATGCGCCATACCGGGTCGCGGGTCTGCTCGCCGGCACGCAGCCAGGCCTGCGCCAGCGCATCGTCGTTGGCGAACAGCGCGGGCAGGTCCGGCCCCAAGGCGATGCGTGCGGCACCGGTGAGCGTTGCGAAATCCAGGATCAGATCGGGGCGCTGCTCGGTGGCGTAGCTCAGCGCATCGCACAGCACCAGGCGGCCTTCGGCATCGGTGTTGTCCACTTCCACCGTGACGCCGGCGCGGGTGGTGATGACTTCGCCGGGGCGGAACGCATCCGGGCCGACGGCGTTTTCCACCGCGGCAATCAACAGGGTCAGTCGCACCGGCAACTGCTGCGCCATCACCAGGCCGGCCAGCGCCAAGGCATGCGCCGCGCCGCCCATATCCTTCTTCATGTTGCGCATGCCATCGGCCGGCTTCAGATCCAGCCCGCCGGTGTCGAAGCACACGCCCTTGCCGACCAGCACCAGATGCGGATGCGCCGCATCGCCCCATTGCAGCTGGATCAGCCGCGGTGCCCGGTGCGAGGCGCGCCCGACCGCGTGGATGGTGGGGAAGCTCTGCGCCAGCAATTGCTCGCCGACGATGGCATCGACCTGGGCGCCATGCGTTTGCGCCAGTGCGCGCGTGGCCTCTTCCAGATGCTGCGGGCCCATGTCCTCTGTCGGCGTGTTGACCCAGTCGCGCACGCGGATGCAGGCCTCGATCAAGGCGCGCGTCTGCGGTGTCGGCGTGGCGGCCAGTTCGGCCGGTGCGCGCGGCACCTTGCGGTAGCGTGAGAAGCGGTACGCACCCAGGCCCCAACCCAGATGCAGCAGCGCCTGTTCGCTCTCGCTCAGCGTGTTGGCCAGCGTCCAGCGGCTGGCCGGCGGCAGCGCCATCGGTGCATGCGCGTAGGCGTAGGCATCGGCGCGGTCGCCGATGCCCAGCACCGCGCCGGCCAGCCCCTGTTCGCCCGGCAGCAACAGCACGCTGCCCGGCGCGGCATCGAACCGTTGCGCCTGTGCCCACGACAGCACGTGCGTGGGCTGCTCGGCGCACCAACGTGCAAAGCCTTCGCGGTCGAGCACATGCAGCGGCAAGGCTGCGGCGTTGGGATCGATGAAACCGGTGAGCTGCGACATGGAAATCCTCGGAGGCGGCGCCATGCGCCGAGCAAAAAGTGGCTCAGGCGGGAAGGCGGATGCCGGCGTGTGCGGGGTCGGGGTGCGGCTGCTGCGCGTCCAGCCAGTCGGCCAGCCCGGTCATGGAGTCGAACTCCAGATCCGGTTGCTGGGTCGGGTGCGACCACTGCGCTCCATCACGGTTGATCCAGCAGGCGCGCAGCCCGGCATCCAGCGCGCCCAGCACGTCCATGCGCACGTGGTCGCCCACATGCAGCACCTGCGCTGGCGGCACCTCCAGCCGCGCGCATGCGGCCAGGAAGATGCTCGGATCCGGCTTGGCGCTGCCGTGCTCGCGCGAGCCCAGCTGAAACGCGAAGTGATGCATCAGCCCGATGCGTTGCAGATCGGCATTGCCATTGCTGAGCGCGGCCACTGGCACATGCGCGGCGATACGCGCCAGCGCGTCCAGTGCATCCGGGTAGCACTCCACCTGATTGCGCGCGGCATAGAAGACTTCGTACGCAGGCTCCAGCAAGGCCAGGTCGCCGCCGCTCTCGCGCAGCGCCATTTCCAGCGTCAACCGCCGCAGCGCGCTGAGGTCATGATGCAGGTGCGGGTTGTCGGCAAAGCTGCGCTCGCGCAGTTCGCGCATCGCCTCCACCGGAAACCGCTCGGCGGTGACCGGGCTGTGCTCGCGCATCCAGTCGTACAACACCTGGTCGATCCGCGCCCCGATCGGCGCAAAGGGCCACAACGTATCGTCGAGGTCGAGGGTGATGGCGCTGATTTGGAAGCTCATCGCGAGATTGTAGTGCCGGGAATGGGGAGTCGGGAATCGAGAATGGGTAGAGCGCAGCCACTGCTCTTGCGATTCCCGATTCCCAACTCCCGATTCCCGATTCCCGATTCCCGGCTACTCCAACAACCGTGCCCAACGCTGCATTCCCTCCACCCGGCTCAGCACCATCTTGATGCAGACCAGCAGCGGTACCGCCAGCAGCAAACCGACCATGCCCCATAGCCAGCCGAACAACATCAGCGCCAGGATCAGCATCAGCGGCGAGATCGCCATGCGGCGGCCGAGCACGATCGGCGTGACCACCTGGCCCTCGATGGTGTGCAGCGCCAGGTACAGGATCGCCGGCAGCATCGCCGACAAGGTGGTGCGGAATTCCACAAAGCCCATCAACAGCATCAGCATCACGCCGATCAACGGGCCCACATACGGCGCGAAGTTGAGCAGCGCCACCACCGTGCCCCACAGCAGCGCTTCGGGCAGCGGAATCTTGAGCACATACAGAATGCCGGCGAAGACCAGCCCGACCAGCGTATTGATCACGCTGATGGTGAGCACGTAGCGCGAGACCTCGCGCTCGATGTCCAGCATGATTTCGGTGGTGAAGCGTTGCTGCTGTCGATTGGGCAGCAAGGCGATCGCATGCCGTTGCAGGCTTTCGCCATAGACCATGAAGAAGAACGTCAGCAACACCACCGCAAGCACCGAGGCGGCCAGCTTCGGCGTGCGCACCAGCGCCTTGTAGGGGTCGTCCATCTGCGTGCGCACGATCTGCACGCTGCGCTGGCCATCGCCGCCGGCCGCGCGTGCAAAGTTTTCCGCGGCCTGGTTGGCCTGCATCACCGGCTTGGTGAAATCGCGCACGTCGCGGGCGATCTGGCGCATCTGCCGGGGCGCCTGCTGTACCCATTCGGCGGCCGGCCCGGCCAGCTGCGCGGCCAGTGTCACGGTACCGGCCAGACCCAGGCACAACACCATCAAGGCGCCGAGGAAGCGCGGGATATACAGCTTGCGCAGACCGCGCAGGATGGGGTTGCCGATCAAGGCAAAGAAGGCTGCCAGCATCACCGGCAGGATGATCGTCTGTGCAGCCCACAGCGTATAACCCACCGCAAGCGTGGCCAGCACCACCAGCGAGACCGGCGCACGTGGGCGCGGCGCCGGTGGCGGCGGGAGCGAATCTGCCGCAACGGCAGCATCCATAGAATCGACGGGAAGAGTCATGCGCGCCCTGGCAGCAGACTGGCGTGCTGCCAGCGGTGGGCCATTATCAGCCGAACGCGTCAACGCAGCGCACAGAGGGTGTGCGTGTAACGTCAGTCCTTAACAGCATCGGTGGCGGGCTCTGCCGCGCATCGGGCGGCAAACACCCGCAGCGCGATCCCGAGCGACGCTCGGGAACGCTTCATTACGCGGCGCGGTCGATCGGCGCCTGCACCACCGTCACCGGTGGATCGGCAGCGACCTCTTCGGCATTGTCTGCGGCACGTTCGGCCTGCTCGGAGGCTTCCTGCGCACGGTGTGCGGTGAACAGCGCAGAGATCGTGCTGATCATCTGCAGAATCTTCGGGATACCGCCGAGCTTGCTGGCGATGCTGCCCAATGCCGCCTGCGGTTCGTTGCGGCCGGTGACAAACCCCAGGCCGAAACCAACCACCATGATTCGCAGCGGAGACCACCCGGCACGCCAGGTGTCACGCAATTCTCCCCAATGCAGGCGTGTTTCCTGGGCGCGCCCTTCCACCAGGAATTCGGCGCGTTCCACGCGCTGACGCAAGGTGCCGAACTTCATGTGCGTGCTCCATTGGCAGCCGATGCGTTGGCATCGTCGTCGTCGCTGCTGTCATCGAAGATGCCCAGCTTGACCAGCTGACGACGTGTTGCATTCAGGCCGGTGTGGTCAAAGTAGAAGAACACCCGCCACGCCGCAATGCCGGTGACCAACAAGCTGGCCAGTGCGGTGAAAAACATCGCCTGGAACCACGATAGCCCGGCGCGTTGCAGCAGTGCGATGATCGCACCCGCCAGCAACAACCAAGACGACGCGCCGAAGACCACGGCAACGCATGCCCAGGCCAGTCCGCGCCCGAAGGCACTGCGTGCAAGTTGCAAGTCGGCCGACACCAGCCGGCGCAACGCGCGGCTGGTGTCCTTGGCCGAGCCCAGCGTTGCGCGGCCGGCTGCGCCGACCGCACGTACGCTTTCGTCCAGTCCTGGCGTTTCCGGCCGCGCGTTGGGCGCGTCGGAGGCGGCAGCTGTAGAGGCCTGGTCGCTCACGACTTAGTTGTCGTTGCTGCGTGCCAGCTTGGCAATGATCCAGCCGGTCGCAAACGCAACGCCGAACGCAGCCAGCGGGCGCTCACGAATCAGATCGGTGGCGCTTTCCAGCAGGTCGTTGCCCTTGCTGACCAGCACGTCGAGCTGTTCCTTGGCAGCGGCGCCGCCGAACTCGGCAGCAGCCATGCCGGCCAATGCTGTATCGGAGAGCTCAGCCTTGACGTTGGCGCGACCGAGCTTGAGCTCATCGCCTGCAGCACTGGTGGCGCCCTTGACGGCTTCGCCTGCGGCGCTGGCGGCAGACTTCAGGTGGGTGCTGGCTTCGCTCAGATTTTCTTTCAGCTGGTCGGTATTGGTGGGGCTCATGCGATATCTCCTTCGGTCATTGATGGCAGCCGCGATAGCATGCGGGCGTGGTGCAGCAATAGCATCGCTGCGGTGTAGGAGGTGTTAGTGCACGCCGATGGCAGTGCACGCCACGTCAACGCATCAACGCGTCGTACTGCGCGTTGCCACGCAGAATGCGCACGACCAGTTGCTGCGGCTTGCGCTGGAAATTGGCGCGCCAGCTGGCCAGATCGGCAAACTCGCCCACGCTGCTGGCCACGATCACATCACCGCTGACCAGCCCGTTGGCTGCGGCACGACCGCCGCGTTTGACCTCGCTGACCATGACGCCGGTAATGCCGGACTGGCGCAGCGATTCGGGCAGATCCACGAAGGTGGCGCCGCCCAGGCGCGGGTCGAGCATGTCGCCGGTGACTGCGCGGTCCTGCTCCTTCAGTTTGGCGGTGAGCGTGAGCGGTTTGCCATCGCGGCGAATCTCCAGCCTGACCGCGCTACCGACCGCCTGCAGGCCTTCGTAGTTGTGCAGCGCCTCTGCGCTGTCCACGCGCTGGTCGTTGGCGGCCACCACCACATCGCCTGGTTGCACGCCTGCCGCGGCCGCAGCCGACCCTGGCAACACGCGCGTCACCAGCGCACCGCGCAACGAATCCACGCCCAGGCCCTGCAGCATCTGCTGGGTGAGGTTCTGGGTTTCCAGCCCGAGCGTGCCGCGCACTACCACGCCCTTGGTCACCAGTTGCTCCACCACATTGCGCGCCAGGTTGGAGGGAATCGCCAGGCCCAGGCCGATATTGCCGGCCATGCTGCCCTGCGGATTGAAGCTGGCGGTATTGATGCCCACCAACTGGCCCTGCAGGTTGACCAGCGCACCACCGGAGTTGCCCGGGTTGATCGAGGCATCGGTCTGGATGAAGTTCTGGTAGCCCAGCCCGCGAATACCGCTGCGGCCCACTGCCGAGACGATGCCGGAGGTCACCGTCTGGGTGAAGCCGAACGGGTTGCCGATCGCCACCACGAAGTCACCCACGCGCAGCGCATTGCTGTCGGCCAGCTTGATGTCGGTGAGGTTGTCGGCCTTGATGCGGATCAGCGCGATATCGGTATCGGCATCGGAGCCGATGAAATCGGCCTTGACCGTGCGCCCGTCGCCGAGCGTCACCTGCACATCGTCGGCATTTTCGATGACGTGGTGATTGGTCAGCACATAGCCTTTTTGCGCATCGATGATCACGCCCGAACCCAGCGACTCGTTGATGCGATCCTGCGGCACCTGCGGAAACAGCCGGCGCAGGATCGGGTCGTTGAAGAACGGGTTGCGCACGCGCACCACCTGCTTGGTATTGACGCTCACCACCGCCGGCATCGCCTGTTGCAGCATCGGCGCCAGCGACGGCACCGGTTGCCCGGCGACGGCGGCCGGCAACGCGGCGGCCGCGGGCAGGCTAAAGGTGGTGGCCGCGCCGGCCGGTGCGGCCTCGGCGCGGTTGTCCATCCAGGCGTTGATGCCGGTGGCGGCAAATCCGCCGAAGGCAGCGGCCAGGGAAAGGGTCAGCAAGGTGGGCAGCGGGCGCATGCAACGAGTCCGGGTTACGCGGTGGAAGAGGAATAGGGCGTCTGACTGCGTAAATCAAGCTGAACGAGAGTGCCAGCGGGCAATTTAACGCCTGGTGAAAGCGCCGCCGAGCCCTTGCCGGCGCTGCGTTGACAGTCGCTTGAGCCCGGCGTAGCGTCCGCTTGATCCGATGCCTGTTCAGCATACGCATGCCGCTGCGCATCGCCCGCGTTTTCAGCACTGATGCCCTTAAGGAGGGTCCTATGAGCAACGGCAATGGTGTGACGGCAACCCTGTCCGAGGCTGTCGATAGCGTCAAGAGCACTGCCACCGAACTGGGCGAGACCATCGCCAGCACCACCAGCGACGCGGTGGCCAGCGTGCAGGACGCGGCCGGCACGGCGGTGGCGGAGGTCAAGACCCGCGTCGCCAAGGCCCGCAAGGCGGTGGTCAAGGTCGAACAGCGCGTCGTCGAAAAGGCCGGCGATGCAGCCACTGCGGTCAAGCGCAGCGTGGCCAAGACCAAGCGCTCGCTGGTGTCGGGCAAGGAGGCCGCCAAGGAAAAGTTGACCGCCACCAAGGACGCTGCCAAGCAGAAGCTTGCATCTACCAAGGATGCCGCCAAGCAGAAGCTGAGCAGTACCACCGATGCTGCCAAGAAGAAACTGGCCAACACCAAGGCCAGCGCCAAGCAGAAGCTGGAAACCGCCAAGGCCAATGCCAAGGCCGAAGCCGCAGCACTGAGCGCCAAGACCGCGGCCAAGAGCGCAGCGCGCAAGAGCGCAGTGGCCACGGTGGGCGCGCGTGCGGCAGCAAAGAAGGCTGCGGCCAAGGCGGCGCCGGTCAAGAAGCCGGTCGCCAAGACCATCGTCAAGCCCGCCGCCAAGAAGGCACCAGTGGCCAAACAGACCGCCACCAAACAGGCCGCAGTGAAAAAGGCCCCGCTCAAGAAGGCGGTGACCAAGACCACTTTGAAGAAGGCCGCCAAGGTCACCAAGACCCCGGCCACGCGCACAGTGGCCAAGACCACCGCCGCCCGCAAGGCGGTGGGCAAGAAAGTGGCCAAGCGCGTGACGCGTTGATGCTGCAGCACCAAGATGGCATTGCACGCTGACGATGCGTTGGCCGTGCAGACTGACAAAGGCCGGCGCTGTTGGTACAGCGCCGGCCTTTTTTGTGGTGTGACTGTTAACGAGATGATCGCTTTCCTGCTGCGCTCATCTGATCGGGCGAGTGACTGGATCTGACATCTGAGCCAGATGGGGCATCTGGCCCGTACCACTCGCTAGATGCGGGACAGCAAGCCACTCTCCTCACGGAGCGAGAAGGTACGGCTTGCACGCCATGGGCGCGCGTGTCTTGGGGTGCCGGCGCCGCAAGCGTGGATCGGGTGTGGAGCGGGGTGGGACAGGGGCGCTGGCGGAGCCCGCGTCTCGTTCCTGATTCGCGAGGCTTCGCGCGTACCCTCATCCGCCCCTGCGGGGCACCTTCTCCCGGTGGGAGAAGGAAACTGAAAGCCATCGCTTCCGCTAATCCGCTAATCCGATTCCCAAATCCCAGCTACTCCATTCCCTTGACCAATTGCTCGGCGCCCTTGCGAATACCGGCCCTGGCCGCGTCGTAGGCGCCCAGGCTGGCCTTGATGTTCATTGCGCTCGGATACTGTTTTTCGACATAGGCGGCGAGCAGGCGGTTGCTCTGCGCGTCGAAGATTTCCACCGCGTAGCTGACCGAGCCGGAGAATGCGCCTTCCTTGCCGCGTGCGGCCTGCACCGCGTTATAGGAACCGCCACCCAGATCCACCTTCATGAAGGTGCCCAGCACCCGCTTGCTGGGCTTGGCACCGGTCAGGCTGATGCGCACGCGCAAGGTGTCGCGATCGGGCAGCGTCGCGCGCTGCCAACGCTGTCCGATCGCATTGTCGAACTCCTGTTGCATGTAATCGGCGAGCATGCGTTTCTCCTGCTCGGGCACGTCTTCGAATTGCGCGTCAGGACCGCGATAGATGCTGACCGGCTCGACCAGTGCGGCGCGGTAGCGCGTCCAATCCACCTCGCCCTGGTAAGCATATGGCATGCGGTCGCCACGGCTGCCATCGTGCGGGCGCAGATAGCTTGAAGACGGCAGCTGGCTGTACGGCATCGGGCGCGTACTGGCACAACCGATCAGCGTCACGCCGACAACCAGCAGCGCGCAGCAACGGACAAGGGAATGCGACGACATGGGCAAATACCTGGAGAGGAAGCAGATAGGGACAAGCACGCGCGAGCGGGGCCGCGCGCTCAATGCATCAGATAGCTGGCCACCGCCAGCGCAAACACCACTGCGGCGGCAGTGAACAACACCCCGCTCTTGGCCCAGTGCTGCAGCCGGCGCGCCTGCCGCGCGCTGCGGATATCCGGCAGTTCGCTCCAGATGTCGCGATTGCGCGTGCCGGTGCGGCCACAGCGAAAGTCCAGCAGGAGGACATCGGCGACAGGGGCAGGGGCAACGCTGTCGTTGGCAGCCGTATGCGGTGCCAGCAGCGCGATGGCGGCGGGGGAAAGCGGGGTGGAACGGATCGAGTGAAACATCACCATGCATCCTGGATGCGTGCGGTGAGTGCACTGTAGGCAGCGGGTGTTGGAAACTTATTGGTTGGGCGCTGGACGATCGCCGCGCGCCGCCTGCGTTCAGCCGGTGCGGCGCACGCCCTCGCTGGCGAACACCACGCGCACGCACAGGCCGCGGCCCTCGTGGCCTTCGCAGGTTTCGATGCTGGCCTCGTGCAGGCGCGCGATGCCGGCCACCAGCGACAGCCCGATCCCGCTGCCCTGCACCTGGCTGCCGGCAACCCGGTAGAAGCGTTCGAAGATGGACGCGTGGGCACTCTCCGGCACGCCCGGGCCGTCATCGCTGACCTGCACGAACGGATGCAGCGTATCGGCGCGCAGGCAGTAGCCGCAACTCACTTCCACCATGCCGTGAGGCCGGCCATAGCGGATGGCGTTGTCGACCAGATTGCGGATCAGGATGCCCACCGCATCCACATCGCAGCGCAGCAGGCAGGGCGATGCTTCCACCTGCAGATTGATGTGGCGGGCCTCGGCCTGCACGCTGAATTCGTCCAGCACATGCGAGATCAGCTCGCCCATGTCCACCTGCTGGTACGCCGCCGAACTGATGCCTGCATCCAGCCGCGCCAGATCCAGCAATTGCTCGGCCAGCCGATTGCTGCGGCGCGCGGTTTCCAGCAGCTGCTGCAGCGCTGCGTCCTTGGCCTCCAGCGTGGGTGCGCGCAGCGCGACCTCGGCGTAGGCATGCAGCGCAGACAGCGGGGTGCGCAGTTCGTGCGCGGCGTCTGCCACGAAATCGCGCTCGGCCTGCACGGTCTTCTCCACGCGGGCCAGCAGCGAATTGAAGGAGCCGATCAGCGGGCGAATCTCGTCCGGCACCTGCGCCAGCGGCACCGGCTCGGTTTCCAGCCCGGTGCGTTGCGCGATGGCGCTGGAAATGGCGCGCAGCGGTGCGAGCGAGGTGCGTACCGCCCACCACACCAGCACGCCCAATACCCCCAATTGCAAGGTGTTGAGCACCATCGCAATCAAGGTCTGCTTGAAGCTCATGCGCGAGGACACATTGCCGATCGGGGTGTGCGCGTCGACCGCGGCCCGCGGCTCCGGTTGCGTATCGAAGCGGTGCTCCAGCGCATCGGGCAGGGCGCTGATCAACTGGTCGCCGAACATGTTGAGCTCCTGCTCGAACACGCTGTGATGGCCCTGGGTGACCAGGGCGACCAGGATCCACACCGAGGTGGACCAGCTCAACAACACGATTGCAGCCAGCGCCGCCAGCATGCGTGCCTGCAGCGATTTCATTCCGGTGCCTTGCCAACCATGTAGCCCTGGCCATACACCGTGGAGATCAGCTCGTCGCCCAGCTTGCGGCGCAGCTGGTGCACGTACACCGCAATCATGTTGCTGCCGCCTTCGGACGGGCCGCCGTAGACGCCTTCTTCCAGTTGATCCTTGGTGACCACGCGCCCGGCGCGTTCCATCAGCGCCAGCAGCAGGCGGTATTCGTGCGCGCTCAGCGCCACCCACTTGCCGTCGCGGGTGACCTTGCGGCTGCTCGGGTCCACGCAGACATCGCCCTGCGTGAGCAGCGGCACCACGCGGCCCTGGCTGCGCCGGGTGATCGCACGCAGCCGCGCCATCAGCTCGTCGAACTGGAACGGCTTGACCAGGTAGTCGTCTGCACCGGCATCCAGGCCGCGGATGCGGTCGGTGAGCTGGCCGCGCGCGGTCAGCGCGATCACCGGCGTGGCGTCGTAATGACCGCGCATGAAGCGGATCACCGTCAGCCCGGATTCGCCCGGCAGGCCGATATCCAGCAGCACCGCGGTGTAGCGGTGGTCCACCAGCACGGTCTTGGCGGCATTGGCGCTGCCGACGTGGTCGATGGTCCAGGACTGCTGGCGGACGCCATCGCAGATCGCGTTGGCCAGCATGGTGTCGTCTTCGACAAGCAGCAGGTGCATAGGTGTTCCGCCGGGCCCAGGGCCAGTCCGAGATCGGCAGCACTGTCGGAGATGGTCGTTAGGCAAATATTAGTGCATGGCCCGCCGGGCCGTTACAGGCGGCCGGCAGCCCTGCCATTGCGCAAGGCCGCAGGGCCACCGCGCAGGCGCTAGCGCTGCAGGATGGCGCGCAATGCCGCTTCCAGGTGGACGTACTGGAAGCGGAAGCCGGCATCCAGGGCGCGTTGCGGCAGCACGCGCTGGCTGATCAGCAGCAGCTCGGCCATCTCGCCGAAGCCCAGCCGCAGCAGGCTGGCCGGCAGCGCCAGCAGCGCCGGGCGATGCAGTACGTGGGCCAGGGTGCGCGCGAACTCGGCATTGGTGACCGGGGTCGGCGCGGTGGCGTTGTAGGCGCCGGCCTGGCCGTGTTCCAGCAACCACAGCAGCAAGGCCACCATGTCGGCGCGATGGATCCAGCTCATCCAGTGCCGGCCATCGCCGAACGGGCCGCCGCCGCCGAAGCGGAACGCCGGCAGCATGCGCGCCAGCGCGCCGCCGTCGCGGTCGAGCACAATGCCGGTGCGCACCCAGCTCACGCGCGGGCCGAGCGCGGCGATCTTTGCCGCTTCGGCTTCCCAGTCGCGGCACAGCTGTGCAGAGAAATCGTCGCCGGCGTGGTCCGCCTCGGTCAGGACGCTGTCGCCACGCTCGCCGTAATAGCCCACCGCCGAGCCGGAAATCAGCACCGCCGGGCGCCGTTCGGCCGGCTGCTGCGCGATCCAGGCATGCAGCTGGCCGGTGATGCCCAGGCGCGATGCGCGGAAGCGCTGCTTGCGCGCATCGGTCCAGCGGCCGGCCGCCAGCGGCTCGCCCGCCAGATTGATGACCGCATCGGCCTGCACGCCGTCCAGCGTGTCCACCACGGTCATGCCGGGCAGGCGACGCGCTGCGCGCCGCAGGTCGCGGGTCAGCACGCTGACCTGGTGCCCGGCCTGCACGAGTGCCGGACACAAGGCCTGGCCGATGAACCCGGTGCCGCCGGTGATGAGCAACTGCATGGGACATTCCTGCGCTGAATCGATGCGGCACGATAGGCCAGCGCTGCCTGCTGCAAAGTGAAGTCGCTGCTGCACGTGGCGTGAGGACCGCGCGTGGCACCAGGACGGCGGCCGCGCGGAGGGCGTGTCCATCGGCAAGATCGGCAAGGCCCAAACGCCAACGCGCCGGACAGGCCGGCGCGTTGGGTGCTTGCAGACGCTGCAACGGGCTTAGCGCGAGGAGGACACCGCGTGGGCACGCTCGAAGTGCGCCGACACCACGCGCCGGCTTTCTTCCAGATGCTGCTTGACCGGCGCGCTTTCGGCGGCGGGCAGCAGTTCGGCGTCGATGATCTTGATGGTGTCGCCGTGGTCGCTGACCATCGTGCGCAGGAAGGCATTGCGGTAGGCGTCCTTGCCATCGGGCAGGGTCGCTGTCTTTGCCAGTGCATCCACCGCTGCCTTGCCCTTGGCGCGCATTGCATCGGCACGCGGGCTGTCAGTGGCACCCAGTGTCTTGCTCTTTTCCAGGTTGGCTTCGTGGTCGTGCAACAGCTGCTTGGCGAAGGTGTCGGTGGCGCCGCCCAGATCCTGGGAGATGGCCTGCTTGGCCAACGCGATTTCGTTTTCATCCAGCGCCGCCAGCACGCCGAGCACGGCGGGATCGCCCTTGGCCAGTTCGGCAGCGCCGGTGCCGCTGACCGGCGCGGCAGTCGGTTCGGGCGATACTGCCGGCGCAGTTCGCGAGGCATCGCCGCCAGGGCGATCGCAGGCAGTCAGGGAGAGCACGGCAAGAAACGATGTCGCGACAAGAAGGGATTTCATGGAGGTCCTAAAAGAATGCGGCCAATGCTGCCGACGGTGAAATGCAAAGGAGCCGCTACGCGGCTCCGGTGATGCGTGGATCGGCGCCTGCCGGTCAGGCCAGCTGCGCCTGGGCGGCTGCGCCAAGGCCCAACGATCTGGCTGGCGTACGCACGCTGTCCTGTGCGGTGCGGCACACGCGCGCCATGCGTGCGGTGCGCTCGCGAATCAGCGCGTGTTCGCTGGCCGGGGCACTGCCCAACAAGCTGGCGACATGGAAGCCTAGGATGTCCTCCGCGCGGTCGCCCTGGTCGCTGACGATGTGCGGAACCAACCGCTCCAATCGCTCCAGCTCCTGCTGCACTTGATACGGGGTTTTCATGATGCTCTCCAATGAGTAACGGTCTTGCTCAATACGTGCTGCTCAACTATTGCGTGTGCCCAGACGCTGCCAGCAATCAGTAGCCAACTGTTCGTAGTTTGACTGGGTGCTGGATGAGATGAAGTGATGCTCCAGGCGGTCGCGAAACAGGCGCAGACGTTCCTGATCGCTCGAACGCGGCGCCTGCAGATAGATATCGCAGGCCATTTTCACCACCGGGGACAATTCGCTGAACTTGCCTGCACCCAGGTTGCCCTGCGCGTGCCGCGCCTGCCAATGCGCGATTTCGGCTTGTACATCGATGACGGATGGGTCTCTGCTCATGACTTCGCGTGGTCCGGGTTAAACAAACTTGACATGCAGGGTAACTGCGGCTGTGTCAACGAATGATCATCGAACCCGACTATTCAACGCACTGCAGTGGTGCGTGCTTAACTGGTCAGCTTGCATTTGCGCCTCTACACGCTACGTATGCAGGCAATGTCTCGCAAGAACTGCAGTTGTGATCGAAGCCGTAGCGTCGTGCTGAGCAATAGCCAGCAATCGATTGCATTGGCTGCAATGTCGGCAATCGAGGTGTGAGGCTTGCCATCGCGCATAGGCTGATAGCGGCGTTGATGAGTGAGAAAACGCCCACGCAATGCCGCAATTTACGGAAGATTCTGAATCGTTCCACACTTGTGTAACGTCTGATGCTTAGGATGTGGGATGACTTTAGGGAGATGAGAGTACTCAGGATGCAGGACAGCGAAAGCAGCCGTAAGCCGCAAGCCGCCAGCGGTACCTCCGAAGCACGCGTGTGGTGGCATGCCTTGGTGGAGCTACGAGGGGGACGTGTCGCCATCAGCTTGATCGTCGTCCTTGCGATCGTATTTGCGTTCTATCTGACGCTGAAATAAGCCGGTTCTCCCAGGCATCGCGTAGCGCTGCATCAATGCCTGCGTGCGTCTCAACTGTTTGAACAAGCCAGCAACGGCACGCAGCTCGACGCTGCGAGGGGAGACGTGATGGCGCACAAGCAGTACTGCCAGGTCGTGGGGCATGTCACGCGGCCGGTGCCCGAGTACGGTCACGAGCGTGCCACGCATGCCTGGGTCTGCGGCGAAATTGCGCGATTGTTGGGCGTACGCGGCGCAGGGCATGCCAGTGACTCCAAGCATGCTGTCCCCAAGACCGTGTTTCATGTGCCCGATGAGACCTTGACCTCGGAACAGGCGCATGGACTCGGTATCGATGACGCGGCGGACCTGCTGGGCGGCATCGTGCCGCATGCCTTCCTGGCGACCAAGGTGATCGGCCACCCGCTCATTGGCGACCACGCAGCCAGCATCGCCGGATGGAACCAGGCACTGGCCACCGCGCTGATCCCGGCTACATTGGTGGGCTATACGGTGTTTTCGCGCATCGATGCCCTGCGTGCATTGGAGATCCTGCTTCAGGATGGCGGTGTGCGACTCAAACTGCCGACCGGCGTGGGTGGCAATGGCCAATGGCGTATCGCTGGTGCAGCGCACCTCGCGCAGGTGCTGGATAGCCTGCCGGAGTACTATCTGGGCACGCATGGCGCGGTGCTGGAGCGCAATATCCTGCAGCCCGTGACGCACAGCGTGGGCGAGCTCTGTGTGGCTGGTGTCCAGATCGCCTATTACGGCACGCAATGCAGCGTGCGCAACATGCAGGATGAAGAGGTCTACGGCGGCTCGTCGCTGCATGTGTATCGCGGATCGCTCGAGGCACTGGCCATGACCGCGCTACCGTCGCTGCAGCAGCGCGTGGTAGAGCAGGCCTGCAGATACGATCGATTCATCACCGCCGCCTATCCTGGGTTGCACATCTCGCGGCGCAACTACGACGTGGTCAGCGGCGACGATGGGCAGGCCGGTCCGGTCTGCGGTGTGCTGGAGCAATCCTGGCGCGTCGGCGGCGCGACACCGGCCGAGCTTGCCGCGATCTCCAGCTTTCAGGATGACGCCAATCTGCGGTGGGTGCACGCATCCACGCATGAGATCTATCAGGGCGAACCGCCCGCGGATGCGCAGATCTACTACCGCGCAGAGCGCGCCGGGCCGGGTCCACGCTTCAAATACAGGAGGGTATTCACCCCATAATGGAAGCCAAACTTTCCAGCATCCAGATCCCGGTCGACCAGGACGAACTCAGCGGCACCTTGCTGACGCCCACCGGCATTCCCGCCGTGTTGTTCGTCCATGGTTGGGGGGGCAGCCAGCACCACAGCCTGGTGCGTGCGCGCGAAGCGGTTGGCCTGGGCTGCATCTGTATGACCTTCGACCTGCGCGGTCACGAAGGCTATGCGTCGATGCGTCAGAGCGTGACACGCGCGCAGAACCTGGACGACATCAAGGCCGCCTACGATCAGCTCGCTGGCCTGCCGTACGTCGATCCGCAGTCGATCGCGGTGGTTGGGCTCAGTTACGGCGGCTATCTGTCGGCATTGCTGACGCGCGAACGCCCGGTGGAATGGCTGGCGTTGCGTTCGCCCGCGCTCTACAAGGACGAGCACTGGGATCACCCCAAGGTGAGCCTCAACGCCGATCCGGAGTTGATGGACTACCGGCAACGCGTGCTGACCCCCGACGACAATATCGCCTTGGCCGCCTGTGCCGATTACAAAGGCGATGTGCTGTTGGTGGAGGCGCAACACGATGTGATCGTGCCGCATCCGGTATTACGCAACTACGCCAATGCCTTCGTCAACGCGCGCTCGCTGAGTGCACGCGTGATTGCCGGTGCCGACCATGCATTGAGCGTCAAGGAACATCAACAGGAATACACGCGCACGCTGATCGACTGGCTCACCGAAATGGTGGTCGGCCGGCGCATCGCCCTGGCCAAAGAAGTGGTGGCCGCGCGCAAGCAGAGGCTCAAGCAGCAGGGCGATGCGCCAGCCTCGCCTGGGCAAGGCGCGAACGAGTTCCGCGGCGATATCCGCGCGGTGGAGAACAGCTCCAGCTGATTCTCGCGTTCGCCAAGGCGTTTCGTGTCTAATGGCGCTTCGACAAAAAAGAACGGGCCCCTCGGGCCCGTTCTTTTTCCAGCTTGAGCGTTGTTTAACACCAGGCCGTCATGACTTAGACGCGCGGGTCGGTCGGGTTGCGACGTGCCGCCTCATCATGATTCTCGGAATCGAAGGCTTCGCGCACTGCGTGCTTGGCCTTTTCCCAGCTCAGGCGCGAATTGGACTTGAAACGGTCCCAGCCATCGCCCAGGTCGCGTTCCAGATGGTCGTCCCACTGGCGACCGGCATGCTGCTGGCGCGCCTGCATGCCATAACGGTAGGCCGGACGATAATCGTCATAGGAGTACTCGGCATCGCGATAGCTCGCGCTGTCGAAGCGGCCTTCGTAATGCGTATCGCCCTCACGATAGACGCTATGCGTGCGATCGGCGCGTTCCCAGGCATCACGCGCGGCAAGGCGCGCTTCTTCCCATTCCAGCCGCGATTCACCGCGATTGCGCGGCCACTCGCCGGCCAGCGTCGCTTCGGTTTCTTCCCAGGTGCTGGTCGGTCGCGTCTCGCGCGCCTGCAGGCCGAAGCCGTAGACGGTGGCGTAATCGCGGTCGTAATCGGTGCCTTCCTTGTAGTACGGACGGTTCTGATGTTCCTGGCGCCAGTATTCGGTTTCCACCGTCGGGTCCAGGCGCTCGGCCACGCCCTTGCCTGCTGCAGCGCCGGCCACCACGCCGACAGCAGCGCCGATCAAGGTGCCCAGCGGGCCGAACACCGTACCGGCCAGCGCGCCTGCGGCAGCGCCACCTGCGATGCCGCCCACACCCACACCTACCGGATGCGAACCGGGTGCACCGGAGATCGGATCACGATTCAGATCCTGCGCTTCGGCCTTGCGTTCCTGCTTGTCGAGAGGGGTGTCGTGGTTGCTCATGTCGTCTCCGGGGGTGGCTGTTAGGTGCGTCTGTCGAGCAGATCGCGAACGTGGCGCCACCTTGGACAGGGCGGAGTGAAACGCGTGTGCTTGGATGTGAGTACCGTCGCGACAAGACTGAACTATGCATCCGCCGCTATGGATGAGGTTGCTGATGTCAGCTTGCAACATCGCGCTCCAAGCAAGTTCATCGTGCGAGTCTTTTGATTAAGGCCTCGACTTGTTGGTGTGGACGGATAATCTCAACCACGTCGTCAGCCGATGACGCCAAGCTTTTCTCCGCAAAGCGGTGGTCTGCAGAACGTGCGACCGTATCGCGCTGCAGCCCGTTGAAATAACTTCCTACGCGAGCAGGCACTGCAGCTGTTGCAGCAATCACTATCTCTGGCTGGCTTTGCGAAACGCAATACCTGCGACCACGTCGATGCACGGGCGCTCGAATGACGCTCGACGCGGCAACGCAGGTGGACTGCGCCATCATGACCACAAAGTCATTGACGCACTGACAGTGCAGACGCGCGATGCAATCCATACGCAGCCAGCCAGGCTGCAGCGCTCAACGATCAAGCGTCATTGATGAAAGTTGGGCAGGCGCGCAGCGTCCAACGTCAAACCACGCTCACCCGCCGTGCATGCCCAAGGTGCGTGCGCCGGTCAAGATCATGCGCAGCATCTGCGAGATCTGTTCGATCAATTCGGGATCTTTTTCCGGCGGCGAGTCCATCGCCACCGCGCCCATCGCAAACACCAGCCGGGTGATCGCCTTGGACACCAGCGCCGGTGCATGCAGCTTGGCGTTGTCGGCGGCGGCCAGGCGGATCAGGTCCACCCGCAGCTCGTCTTCGAAATAGCTGAGCTCGCGCTCCACCGCCTGCTTGAATGCATCCGAGCCCACCGCGCCTTCGCGCAGCAATACATGCAGCAACTTGTCGTCGGCGCGCAGCTGCTCCATGAAGGCTTCGACCGACACGCGGATGACGCTGCGGTCGGTGGAGGTGGCGCGCTGGCGGGCCTGGCCGATGATGGTGCGCAACGAACGCCCGGCCAGATCGATCAAGGCCACCGCCAACTCGTCCATGTCGCGGAACTGGCGATAGAAGCTGTTCGGCGCGATGCCGGCTTCGCGTGCCACCTCGCGCAGGCTCAGCGTGGACAGGCTGCGGTGCGGTCCGATCAGCGACAGCGCCGCGGCGATCAGGTCCTCGCGTGAAATCGCCGGCTTGCGTGACGGCGGCGCGTCTTGGGAAGGCAGGGCGATGGAGGTCATGAGGCGGCAGCCGGGGGTGGGCCTGAATCATAGCTCCTCTGATCGATATACAACTGTATACACGGCTGTGCATGCATGCGTATAGTGCAATCCATGAACCTGGCATCTCCTCCCAAGTCCAAGTCCCCGTTGCCGACGCGTCTGGCGCGCCGGCTAGTGTCGCCGCAGTTGTTCGACTTCTGGGCAACCCGGCTCAACCCGCTGTGGACGCTGGAGCGGCCGATGGCTCGCCTGGTCGCGCGCACGGCGGCCAGCCGCGACGCGGTGACCCTGGTGCTGCGGCCCAACGGCCACTGGCAGGGCCTGCAGGCCGGCCAGCATGTGAGCCTGGGCGTGGAGATCGACGGCCGCCGCCTGCTGCGCAGCTACAGCCCGACGGTGCTGGCCGATGGCCGCCTGGCCATCACCGTCAAGGCGATCGAGGGCGGGCTGGTCAGCCGCTACCTGGCCGGCGCTGCGCCGATCGGGACGGTGGTGTCGCTGGATCCGGCCTTCGGCGACATGCTGCTGCCGACCACCCAGACGCCGCTGTTGCTGCTTGCTGCCGGCTCGGGCATCACCCCGATGCGCGCGCTGCTGCAGGCCGCCGCGCAGGCCGGCATGCCGATGGACGTGGACCTGCTGTACTGGGTGCGCCAGCGCGACGAAGCCTGCTTCGTCGACGAATTCGAGGCGATGGCCGCCGCCCATCCGCGCTTGCGCCTACGGCTGCTGACCACCCGCGAAGGCGCCACGCCGGCGGCGCGCATCGATACCTATCCGTTGGAGCAAATCGCCGATCTCTCCAGCCGTCATGTCATGGTCTGCGGCCCGGGCGGTTTCGTGCAGGCGGCGCGTGCGCGCCTGCAGGGCCGCGTGGCCGCGTTCCAGGCCGAAGCCTTCAGCGTGCCGACGCTGGAAGACGGCGAAACCGGTGACGTGCAGGTCCAGCTGTCACGCAGCGGCCGTACGCTCAGCCTGCCGCGCGGCCAGTCGCTGCTGGAAGGACTGGAAGCGCAAGGCCTGCGCCCGAAGTACGGCTGCCGCATGGGCATCTGCAACAGCTGCGCCTGCGCGCGCCAGTCCGGCACCACGCGCCACCTGTTGACCGGTGAGCGCAGCAACGAACCCACCGCACAGGTCCGCCTGTGCATCAGTGCCCCGAGCACTGACCTGATCCTGGATCTGTAAGGAATCTTCATGAGCCGAGTCCATAACCGCGCCCTGTCCGCTGCCGAACTGCAGTCCTTCGGCGACGAGCTCGATGCCATCCGCGCCCGCGTGCAGAGCCAGGTCGGCGCTGCCGATGCGCGTTACATCCGCCGCATCGTGGCGGCTGTGCGCTGGACCGGCGTGGCCGGTCGCGCGCTGCTGTTCCTGGGTGCGTTCGTGCACAGCGTGTTGATTCCGGCGTGGATCGCCGGCGTGGTGCTGCTGACCCTGTCCAAGATCCTGGAGAACATGGAGCTGGGCCACAACGTCATGCACGGCCAGTACGACTGGATGGGCGATCCGCAGCTCAACGGCAACACCTACGAGTGGGACATCGTTGCCACCGGCGACAACTGGCGCAAGACGCACAACTTCAAGCACCACACCTACACCAATGTGCGCGGCATGGACGACGACATCGGCTACGGCCTGCTGCGCATCTTCCCCGAGCAGCGCTGGCGTCCGTTCTACCTGCTGCAGCCGTTCGTGGCGGTGTTCTTTGCGCTGCTGTTCGAATGGGGCGTGGCAATCCAGGACCTGCGCCTGGGCCGCTGGTTCGCCGGCAAGATGAAGGCGGCCGAATTGCGCGCCTCGTTCCTGCCGGTCGGCCGCAAGATGGGCCGCCAGATGCTCAAGGACTACATCGTGTTCCCGCTGCTGGCCGGCCCGTTCTTCCTGACCGTGCTGCTGGGCAACCTGGCTGCCAACGTGCTGCGCAGCATCTGGACCTTCGTGATCATCTTCTGCGGCCACTTCACCGCCGATGCGGAAGTGTTCCCGAAGGAGTCGATCCGCAACGAGTCGCGCGGCCACTGGTATCTGCGTCAGCTGCGGGGTTCCTCGAACCTCACCGGCGGCAAGCTGATGAACGTGCTGTCGGGCAATCTGAGCCACCAGATCGAGCATCACTTCTACCCGGACCTGCCGGCCAATCGCTACGCGCAGATTGCGGTCGAGGTGAAGCAGGTCTGTGCGCGCTACGGCCAGCACTACAACACCGGCTCGCTGCCGCGTCAGTTCGGCCAGGTGATGTGGCGGATCGTGCGGCACGCGTTCCCGAGCCGGCCCAAGCCGGTACGCCGCCAACGCGAAGGCGCCTTGCAGAGCGCCTGATCAAAAGGGCCGCCATTGGCGGCCCTTTTTTTGGGTGCAGTCAGTCCCTGCAGGATCGCCACACGAGATTGCGCCTTGCCGGGTGCTCGGCATCGGTGCTTGCGGCAGGGGGGACGCAAAGCGGTAGCGCCAGCTCGGGCAGCACGCTTTCGGGCAATTTGAGCTTGCGTGCGGGTGAGATCAGCACCTGCGCTGCGATTCGAGCATGCCGTGCGCGCATACCGTTTATTGCGGTGCCTGGATCGCCGTGGCTGTTGGTCGATTGCGCGTCCTGACGGCCCAGGTCAGCAGGGTGCCGTACCGGCGCTGGTCAGTGCGCAGCGCCGCGCATCAGCGCGTGGTAGGCGATGAAGCCGGTGGCCGGCAGCGCGCGCGAGAACAGCCAGCCCTGCGCCAGATCCACGCCGTGCGCGCGCAGATAGTCCAGCTGCTCCTGCCGTTCCACGCCTTCGGCAATGGTGCGCAACTGCAGCGTCTTGGCCATGTCGATGATGTGCGAGGTCACCGCGCTGGTTGCCGAGTGGGTGCCGATGGTATCCACGAACGACTTGTCGATCTTCAGCGCGTCCAGCGGCAAGCCTTGCAGGTACTGCAGGCTCGAGTACCCGGTGCCGAAGTCGTCGATCGACACCGTGTGGCCGGCACCGCGCAGGTGGGTGATGGTGGTACGTGCCGCTTCGATGTCCATCAGGCTGCGTTCGGTCGCCTCCACCCACAACTGCCCGCTGTCCACGCTGGTGCCGTGCAGCGCTTGCGCAAGCACGGTCTGCACACGGCCGCTCTTGATGTCTTCGGCGGAGACATTGATAGCCACGTGCAGGGAGGGGTCGGTCGCCAGGGTGGGGCCGAGGTCGCGGATGACTTCGGCCACCACCAGGTCGGTGATCGGCAGGATCAAACCGCTTTCTTCGGCCAGCGGGATGAAGGCATCGGGCGGGATCAGCACGCCATCGGGTTGCTGCCACCGCACCAGCGCCTCGGCACCGACGCAGGCACCGGTGTCCAGCGCGATGATCGGCTGGTAATGCACGACGAACTCGTTGCGCTGGACGGCGATCTCCAGCCGTGCCAGCGGCGACAACCGCCGCCGCGATACCCAGATCACCAGGCTGACCAACAGCAGCGCCAGCGCAATGCCGACCGGCACCACCTGCAGCCGCGCCGCCGCCAGCGGCCCGCGCAGATAGGCCGCCGGCTCGGTGACGACCGCGGCCCAGTCGCCGCGGCGGTCGCGGCCGGACAACACCTGGCCATCTGCGTCGGTGCCGGATGCATCGGTCGGCGGTGCGATCAGCAGCCGCTCGGCGGCAGTGCCGGTGCTGCTCAGGATCTGCCCGTCCGGCGTGCCGATCGCCAACTGCAGGCCGGGCGGCAGATTGATGTCGGTCAGCGTGGTCGGATTGATCAGGACGTTGTAGTCGCGCAGCTGCAGGGCCATCAACGGGTGTTGCGGATTGGCCAACGGACGCAGCCGTGTGGTGACCGCGATGCCGCGCTTGACCACGAAGTCGGCCGTGGTGTGGGCAACGGTCGCCGGCGATGGTCCCCACGAGGTGCAGCGCAACCGGCCCTGCTGCATGTATCCCAGTTCGACGATGTAGTGACTGGCCAGCACCAGCGCGCGCATCTGCCCCAGATGCGATTGGGAGCAGGGCTGCAGCTGCGACGCGGCCATGCTCAGGAGCGCACCATGCGCCTCGTCGAAGGCGGTGTCGGTGCGCCGGATCGACAGTGCCGCGAGCTGCGCGAGCTTGCTTTCCTCGCGGTCCAGCGCCAGCCGCCATGCCAGGTAGTAGGACAGGCTGACCGGAAGCGTTGCGCACAGCACTACCAGCAACACGGTCAGACTGATGATGCGTTGACGCTTCACCTCACCACCCATATCTGCGTGGAGGCGTGCTCACGCACAACAGCCCGTGCAGAGCGGCGCTGACACGCATCGCCCCACGAATGGCGTGGCGTATTTGCGCCGCGCACGGACGCGCCGCGCGAGGACGTTGGAGACAGTGACGGTGGACTGATGAGGCTGCACGTCGCGAATGTACGACAGACGCGCGGGTTGCGCGCGTCCGCGGGGCGAAGCAGATGTGATTTTCTGCAAATGACGGTACTGGCAGGTGTGGTAATCGGCCTCGTCAATGGATTCACGCGCCTGCACCAGGCAGCGCGCTAGGGTCGGGGGTCTGTGCTCCCAAGCGGGAGCCGCGGCGCCATCCGGCCCCGTGCAAGGCACTTTCCTGGAGGAATCACCATGACAACGCAGAAAGAACGCGTCGGCGGCACCGATGCAGTGCCGATCTTCAAGATGCAGGAAACCACCCGCGATGGCGAGCTGACCAAGTACGTGGTCGGCGACACCGGCGTTGCCTTCGACAGCCTGGAAGGCGCGCAGGCTGCGGCCAAGGATCTGGGCACGCTCAACGGTTGAGTCGGGCTGCAGCCCGGTCGCCAGGCGTCGAATATCAGATGGGCGAGGGGGGGGAGGTCGAGGGCGCGGCGCCCTCACCGCTCGCAGGACACGCCGTGCATCCGTCCGTGCAGGCTCCTTGGCGGCATTGATGCCGCCAAGGAGCCTGCAACCGGTAAGGGCACCGCACTAGCGAGTTGGTCGGCTGCTTTCTCGAAAGCGTGTTCCTGAGCTTGTGGCGGGCAGAGGAGACGTTTGTCGGTTGCGCGTTGAAAACCTGTCTGCCGCGCGGCTTGGGATGGGAAGCCGGTGGCATACACCGTGATCCGAACACCCGATGTCTTGCCTTGCTTGCCCGCGCGCACCGACCATCTCCACTGGTCCTTGCCTGCCTACCGTCGCGGGACCTTACGCGGCATGGATGCCGCGTAAGAGCCTACATGGACGTACTTGCGGCGTGTCCCGCGATGGTAGGCAGGCAAGGACCCTGCAGCCAAGTCGCAGATCAGCCGCTCTAGAGTTGGCCTGGCTCTACAGTCGAGCTACCCGCAACCCCGATCCCCAAAGACATAAGCCATTCGCTGGCCGAGGGAGCGTGCCCTAGCGAGCAACGTTGAAGGCTGCTTTGTCAGCTTGGCGCAGCAGTCAGGGAAGTGGCTGCTCCGTCAGCCGCCCGGTGTGCGGGGTGTGGATCAGCGGGGCCAGATCAAAGCCCTGCTCGCGCGCATGCGCCAGATAGGCCTGGGTGATGTTTTCGTCCAGCTGCGGCAGCCTTGCCAGCAGCCACAGATACTTGCGGTCGGGGCCACCGACCAGCGCGGCGGTGTAGTCCGCGTCGATGCGCATCACCCAGTAATCACCCTTGGTGAAAGGAATCCAGCGCAGGCCTTCCGGCAGGAAGGTGACTTCCAGCCGCGCGTTGCTGTCGTCGATGGCGCGCGCCTGCCCGATTGCTTCTTCCAGCTCGCCCTCGGCGGTCAGGCAGCGGTTCTGCACCCGCACCGTGCCATCGTCCTGCAGCGAATAGTGCGCCGACACGTCGGTGCAATCGGCGTCCTCGAAGCGAATCGGCAGCCGTGCGATTTCGTACCAGGTGCCCAGATAGCGATTCAGATCCAGGGACGGGACGGTGACTAGGTCGGGAAGTCGGCTCATGGCGGCCTCTGCGCAGTGGTGTGGCGGACGTTGTACGTGCATCACCATGAAATGGATGTTGCGACGCTGGAGAGAGCGTGTGGACGTACCGGCGAATGCTGTGCTGCCCGATGCAAGCACGTGCACGCACCTTGCCGCCGAACCGGCAGCAGATAGTTCTGCGATGGACGCAGCGATCGATCGCATTACCGTTTCGAACTCCTTAGTGTCCCAACGAAACAGCGCGGCATCGTTGTGCGGTGGACGCATGCCGCCACATTGGCGTGTTTGGACCGGTGCTGCTACGCCGCGCTCGCCGTGCCGATGGCGCGATCCAGTTTGCGGTAACCGATGGCCTCGGTCAGATGCCGGGTGGCAATGGCCGCACTGTCGTCGAGATCGGCAATGGTGCGGGCCACGCGCAGGATGCGATGCATCGAGCGTGCGGAGAGCTGCAGGTGTTCGATGGCGCGTTCCAGCAGCGCCTGATCGTCGCCTTCCAGGCGGCAATGATGATCGGTCTGTGCCTGATCCAGCTGTGCGTTGGGCGCGCCGGCACGCGCGAGTTGCCGTTGGCGTGCGGCGACCACGCGGGTGCGCATGCTGGCGCTGTCTTCGCCGAGGTTGCCGCTGCGCAAGGCCTGTGGGGGCAGTCGCGGCACTTCGACATGCAGGTCGATCCGGTCCAGCAACGGGCCGGAAATGCGGCTGCGGTAGCGGCGGATGCTGTCGCTGCTGCAGCGGCAACGCCCGCTGCCATCGCCGGCCCAACCGGACGTGCACACGTAAGCTCCTCTAATGGACTATTCCCAAATCGCCTACAGGTTTAGGCAATTTTGAGCGGCGGATCTGTCCACACATCAAAGGTTTCATGATGGACGAATCGGAGATGCCCGCCGGTCACCGGAGGAGCTAGTTGGCTGGTCGCCAAGTTTTGCGATGAAACCTGGAAATTCTATTGCTGAGCCTCATGGTCAACTGCCCGTGCTGATAGCCTTCAAACCAAACGGACTCAGGTTGCGGCAGGAAGTGCCGGAGACCGATGAAGTAACGACAACTGAGCACCTAGTGTAGGTAGTGACGCGTTAGCCGGGCCGCTTTGCGGTGCACTTCAACAGGCAAACGCTCACCGAGCGCGAGCTCAACCAAGAAGGTACCGGCTTGAAAGATACGGCGCGTACTTTGCTTCGGGTGTCGTCATATGCACATCCTGAAGGAAGAAATTTGGAACAAAAGGCCTGTGCTCAGGACGAGATCGCGGTAACTCCTTACCCTTTAGCTTGTTTGGGGCGGGGGCAGCGTCCAAAATTTCTTCCCCATTGGCGCGATTCTTGTCAGGAAAAGTTCCAGCAGTATTGGACGGCGCCAATGTGCGTCAGGTATGAAGCTGTACTCGTCATCAGCAAGGTCTCGCTGGGACTGCCTAGCCGCGAGCCAACGTCCTCGGCGTCTTAGATGGGTTTGCAGGGCAGCATATGCTGCGTCTGCACCAAAGTGCCCTTGGGACAACGTGGCGGCAGCGTGGCGCACGCTCAACCAAGCAAGGTAGCGGCGTCTACCTACAGAATATGGTGCCCACTCTGCTCGGATCGCCAATATGAGCTTCCGGACGTCGCCGCTGTCAAGTCGATAGCGCTGTAAGAGATGAACAAGATAGGCCTCGCTGTCTCCGTCGGCGAGCAACCGCCAGAGGGCATTGCGAATCATTCCATCGTCCTCGGCTAAGCGAAGTTGCAACGCATCATCAAGAGCTGCTTGGATTTCTTTGCTTGGCAGATCGATGCCGCAGTAACGCCAGGCGACAGGCTCGTAGACGGCCCGGTGAGGTGCACCAGATGGAGACGTACAGCGTATCAGGATGCCGGCCTGCTCTAGGAACTGAAGCAATTGCTCTGTTAAGCAAGGGCAAGACGTGATTGGGTTTGGCTGTTGGGTGGCGAGGTGCAAGGCGCACCAAGCAGCAGTGCCCATCAATCCGACGCGCTCTGAAGCGCGCAACAGCAAGGTGCGAGGTGTTAAAAGAGTCGGTTGAGTCTGGACATGAGCCACGCATACCTCGGTGGGATCCAGCTCTTAGCCTATCAGATGAAGGAAATGGCGACTACATGATTTTCATGTAATCAGTGGGTGGCGCATAGATTGCTGGTCGCATTCAGCAATCGCGACCATGGCAACCAAGACGATCTATGACGGTCAGTACCGTGAGCTGATCTACCAGCTGCGTGCACGCCGTGAGCGATTGGGGCTTTCACAGGGTGAAGTTGCTCGGCGGTTGAGCTGGCCACAACAACGTCTGTCGGCGATCGAAGCAGGCGCACGTCGTCTGGATATCTTGGAGTTTGTTTTGCTTACCCGTGCGTTGGACATGACTGTGGCTGCTTCCACCAGACTGCTGTTCCCAAAAGAAGGTTAGGTGGCAGATTCCCATACGGCGCTTTTACCAATTCAACGCCTGACTGGAAGGCTGATTAGTTTTCCTCGAGGGGTGTCAGCTTAGATGAGGTATCGGTTCCCGCTGGCCTAAGTGGGAGGCGGTTTGACACTGCGAGGTCACCGACTCAGGGCGATGCGCTGCTGCCGTTATGACTAGAACCCACGAAAAGATAGGCGTCACTCTCGGAATGTCGCTGAATGCTGTAAAGATCTCTGCGGTGTTTTCTGACGCCGCGATGAGTCCACGGCTGATGGTGCTGCTGGTCTTGTTATGACAATATTTCTCCGTCGTCAAGGCCACTTCACCCACCATGGTAGGGGGACGGAGGTCAGAGCCTCCACTCAAGCGCCGACGACCAGAGGTCTCGCATGCGAGACCTCTTTCTTTGCGCCCCGCTAATTGGTAGCAAATGCCCTCGTACTCCGAGCCGCGTGGAAGTTTGAAGTTCTCTCTATAGCTCGCTGATAGTTCCGCAGGCCCCTTGATCTTATTGGCTAATAACAAACATGCCGGCTCGAGAGCACGCGATCATCGATGCTACAGCCCGCTTTTGACCCAAAGCGGACATCTCTAGCGCCCTGTTCTCGGGTAAGCATCATGTGCGCCATTCCTACATAAACGTTAGGAGATTGGCGGCGTGGCGGAGATCGTGCTATTTTTTCTCACGCGCCTGGCAGGCGCATGACACCCGTCTGAGCGAAGCTGGAAACGGCACTGCCAGTAAACATTAACCTAAGATGACCTTGTTCGGTCCTCAGCTGGTGGTTACGGGTGACGCTGCGCTTACGGACCGTGGAGCAAAGTCATGCATAGCGTCGCCGTACCTCCGTCCTCCGTGGACGGCATCAAGCGTCTCGCCAAAACACTCAAGCGCGAGCGCTCCATTCCCCACCATCAAGCTCTCGAAGAAGCTGCTCGCATCGCTGGCTTCGAGAACCTGCACCATGCGCAACGTCAACTGGCACGTGGTGTTCATTCGACCCTCTACCCCGTTTTTCTCACTGCCTACTGGCGTGAGAACGGCCGTGGGGGACGCGAAACCCTGCGAATCGAGCTGGCAAAGCCCTTGGCCGAGGTCGTCCGCAGGAACCAGCTGAACGCCGTGCGTCAACTTGCCGGCTTCCGGCTCGACGCCGACGACCATATCGAGCGGGAACTCGACGTCGAGCGTCAGGAAACAGCCCAGCAATATCTGCACGATGCCGCCAGTGCCTTGCGCTTCATGGTCGCTACTGGACTCGTTCCGGTGACCACCCAAGCTATGCATCGCAAGCTGCGCTACCTGCAGAAGATGCCGGGCCACGACCATCCGAGCGAGTGGCTTGACACGGCAAGCGGCTCGTGGCTCTACATGGACGAACCCTACGATCACCACGGCCCGGAGCTGCTGGATCGTCGGCGGCGCTGGCTGCGCGATTCAAACGTGTCCGTGGTTGCGCCGGCGTGGAAAGGACTCTACGTTCCCGGGCACTCGGTCCCGTATCTCGTCTCCGCCGATGCCGCGCTCCTGGCGCAGCTCTCCCGTAAATTGGCTACCTTGTCGGGAGAGGCGTCACCACAACATTGGAGCGGCGAATCGGACCGTTACGGCACGGCCTTCCTCAGCCCGGCGCGGGAGGCCGCGGGCCTCAAGCCGCGGCGGCGTCCGATGCCTGCATGGCGGGGCGAGGTACGTCGTGGTGCGACTCCCTACGGCAGGCCAGTTGGCGGTGCCGCCTCGCGGTGGCGCCCGGCGGTCGCGATGCCGATAGGAATGCACCTGAAGGTCGGGCCATTGCTACATGGTCTGTGCAACTCGAGGCTACCCAAGCGCGTGCAGGACGCGCTCAGTGTCGTGCGGTCCGAACTGGACAACTGGGTAATGGCCGAGTATCCCGGCGATGCCATGAGCCAAGAGCAGTTTCAGGCCATGTACTACGGCGAATACATAGATCCTGTCGAAGGTGCCGCTGCGCAACTCTGGACCATCGGCGAGGTGCAGGCCTTGCTCAGGCAAGGATATGCGGATTGCCCGCCGCTGAACTCGCTGCTCAAGCACCTGGAGAAGGCGAGAATCGGACTCGAGAAGTCAGGCTGAGCTGACAGGCGACACCCCACGTCCCATGGCTTCCCTCTGCCGTCACGAGGCGGGGGGAAGCTCTGACCAGGCCGGTGGCCGCCGATTGCCGCAGGTCCAACGCAGAATCGTTTAATCGCGCCAGGCAAGCAATCTGAAAAGAAGAGACTCGCAGCATGACGACATTCTCGACCAGGCATGTGCTCTCTCGACCCGACGCAGAGATCACCATCCGACAGGACGCTCCGAGTGAAGTGCGGGACGCGTTAACCACCATTGCCTATCGATACGAATTTAGGCCGAGCGCTCTGTGTGAAGTGTTGTGCGGAATCCGCTACCGCGCGCCCGACGAGGCAAACTGGTCGGAGTTCCCGAACATCGACGAAGAGGTTCGGGGCCTGCTGGCGGAATGTGAGTGGTTTGAGGTCTACGACTTCGTCGAAGCGATCGCTTCCCGCCACCCAGGGGCATCGGTGTCGTTCGCCGATGAGGTCAACCGCTACTTCCGGGTCGCAGGAGTCGGGTGGCAACTCGTCGACGGCCGGCTCGAAATGCGTGGTGCCGAGGTGTTCGAGGAGGACACCCTCGGGGACCTGATTCGGCGCAATCCGGATCTTTTTTCCAAGCCGGTCGACAAGATCGTCGACAAGGCCTGGGGCTATACATCCAACTTCGGTCGTCACCTGCACGATGAGAAACCGCCGGAGTTCGAAGAGGCAGAGTTGATGGCGGGCATTAGCGGTGTGCTATGCCGCTATCTCGCCAGGCGAACGGCTGGCCGCGGCTAGGATGAAACAGAGATGAAGGGCACCGCCAAGATCGAACTCTATGTCGGCAATGCCATAGAACACGCGTCTGAGCGGAACGTGTTGGCCGCACTCGTCGAACATCTGGCGAGTACCGATGGATGGTCGGCGATCTTCGCCAATATCCATGTTGGCGGCCGCCAAATTGATTTCGTGGTCGCCACGGACTCATTGACGCTGATTGTCGAAGCGAAGCATTTCTCGCGCCGTGTCCGTGGCCAGAAGAATGGGCAGTGGCAGATGCACGGTTCGGGCGGTGTGTGGCGGAGTGTCGGAAACCCATACTGCCAGGCATTGGAGGCAAAGAATGCGCTGAGGGACCAGCTCTGCGCGTCTCACGGAGAAATGCCTGGCTATCCGGATGCCTGTGTTGTCTTCGCCCCGGCGTTGCCGACGGGATCGGATGTGCCTGCGTCCGACTTCAAGGTCTCGATCATAAGTGCTGGCGCTTTTGCGGAAGTCACCGCGAAGCGGTCCGGGCTCCTGCTTTCCAGGCAGCAGTGGGCCGCCTTTGCGCAAGAACTGGGCCTTCAGCGAGTGCAGACGCCGGGCGCCGCGTGCGACGCCAGACTGCTCGAACAGGAGGCGCTGCTGACGGCCTACTGGTCGCAGTTCCTACTTATCTATGCGCCAGCCGTCGGGTCGCTGAAGAGTGACCGTTATGAGCTCGGCGCCGAAGAGCTCGATGCGATCGGCGTGGCAGACCGTGTTGCGCAGGATGATGACGACCTTCTCATTCTTGGGCCATCCGGCTGCGGGAAAACCCTCCTCGCCCAAAAGATTGGCATCCACTGCTTGGAGCGTGGCCACGTCCCAATATTCCTTCAAGGAAAGTACTTCACCGGAACACTGGGCGAGAGCATCGGGAGGGAGGCAGGCTTGCTCGGTGCGCCGTCGGCGGCTCGCCTGATCTCGGCGGCCCAGGCGAACGGCCGACTGCTGGTGTTGATCCTGGACGGGTACAACGAATGTCCGGCAGCCGAGCAACTGGCGCTCACCAGGAGCCTGGCGGCGGCTGCCCGGCGCTACGGTATGCGGCTAATCGTGAGCGCGCAGGTCGACATTGTTCGATCGGATCTCATCAATGCCAGTCGTGTCGTCGTCAGCGAGCCTGACAAGGCGTTGAAGCTGGCGATTGCAGAATCGACGGCTGGTCAGGCAGGGTATCGATTGGCGTATCTTCTGGACTCAGTGTCGAGTGGGCTCGAGGCGGACCTGGTCGGCCGAGTCGGGGCAACATTGGCTGACGGGGCAAGTCGTTTTGCCTTGTTCGACGCCTATGCACGGCAAAAGCTCGGAGACGACGCATCCGACGGAATTCGACTCCTGGCGGCAGTTGCAGGGCAGCTGATCAATCGCATGTCGTTCAGCCTGTCAATCAGGGACTTCGACCGTCTGGCGGCTGCCGAGCGTATCCATGGCGACGTACTCGGCAGGATAGTCGCCGCCGGCCTTGTGGTCAGGCAATCGGACAGGGTCAGCTTCCGCCATGAACTGATCTTCTCGGCGTTCGCGGCCGAGTCCGTTGTTCGCCAGAGCGACCATAATGTCGAGAAGGTGTTGCTGGCGCTGGTCGCCCCAAAGTATGGAAACAGCCGTGCATTGATCCTGGGCGCTTACGATGATGATCGTTTCGTGGCTAACGTGCTTGCGAGGATCGAGGATGCCGGCCTGCTGCGGGCCGCATCGGATGGCGAGTGCGGAGTGGTGGCGCGCAACTGGGTCGTGGCCCGGTGCGACCAGGTGCTCGAGAAGTTGACGGCGGAAGCCGCGGCTGTCCGGCATTCGCTATGGGATGGCACCTGGGGCGGGGCCGGGGTGTGCGAAGACACCTTGTGCGATTGGAGTCCCTCAGAACGCGCGCTTATGACGACAATTTCAAACGGTGTTTGGCGCGGAACCTACCTGGACCGCGTCCTACATGCCGTCGCTGAGATGGATCGATCATTGAACCAAGCATTCGATGAGCTGAGGGAGGAAGCAAAGGAAAAGAAGGTCAGGCTCCGCACCGCATTGTTTGCCGATGCGTACGTGATGTCGGGGCGAGCAGGGATATCGCAGCTGGTGAATCGCATCTGCCACGTTTATTTTCCATCCAGGGCCGGCAAGAGTGAAGTTGCGGACAGCATTAAAGGTGCGTGGGAACGGCCTCGCACGTCTGGCCAGACGTATCTTCTGCTGACCCTAGTCAGATTCGCGGAGGACAGAGCCTACATCATCCCGCATATCCTGCCGTTGCTTGGCGAGCAGTGGAGGTATCAGCCCTATCATCTGCAGCTTGCACTGCTGAACTCTGTGTATTTCCTTCGTCTGAGTGATGACGGGTTGAAACAGCAGCTTGTCGACGCTCTGGAAGCCTTGCTTCCCACCTTGGGGCCGATGGTGTCCGGGATGGTGGTCGAAGCGCTCGAACACATGGGTGCCCTGGATAAGGATGTCGACCAACATGTCGGCGGGGTCAGGGAAGATCTGCAGAATCTTCTGTCAGGCCCTATGGACGCGGTGCAGGATGCGAAGGCCTGGGCAGCGTACTCCTGCCAGTTTGATCACCCGTTCTCGTCGGCGTACTGCGAGGTCATACAGGAGTTGAACAAGGACCAGCGCAAGCGCCTGTTGACGATGGCCTGCCGGGGTGCCGGGTACGCGGGGTTGTTCGTCTCTCCTTTGATTCAGGAGCTGACCGAGTACCAGGATCCTAAGGTTGCGCCCGCTATCGAGAGATGGACAGCCCTACCGGAACTCAACAGCTTCATGCCGCAAGAATCGATCTCGGTGTTTGTGTGGGCCCATGTCGCGCTTGGAATGCTCGGAGTTCCGCCGCCAGCCGACCGAGGGGATGTGGAGTCCCCGGCCAAGGATGCCTTGATCGCTTTAGGCGATCTGCACTACTGGGCTCATCGCTCGGATCTTGACGCCGATCGTCTCACCCAATCCTGCTCAGCGGCCATGGAAGTCCTGCTGCACCCGGCTCAGCTTGGAGCGGCGTCAGCGCTGTACCTGGTGACCAAGGCAATGTCATACGAGAACGCAGCCCGCGAATCGGTCATGCAGAAGTTTCCCGGCAAGATGTTATGTATTTGCAGGAATGCACTACAACGGCCTGATGACCAGATCGGCTATTTTGGTCATTTCGGCTATGACAGGCTCGATGTGCTTAGATTCTCCATTGACGTGCTTGGCAATCTCGGCGTCGCTGGAGATCTGCCTCTTCTGCGCAGCTTGAGCGATGACCAAGCGCTCGGTGAATCAGCAATCAAGGCGATCCAGCTGATCGAAGGACGGGTCGATAATGTGGGCAGTTAGATCAATTATTGGTATAGCGAGGAGGTTGCCGGTAAGCGTGCATCGACGATATGCATGTAGAGGTTCCTGATTCGAACCTACCGCGGTCTTTGAGAGGAAAGGAGTAGTGTCCCCGCCAGCCAAAGAGCCGCCATGTAATCACGGATTTTCGCCCTACAAGGCAACATTATTCATGCCTTTGATAAACTGAATGGCAGCGCGCTCGAGCTCCTACCTACCTCAATCCAGCGCGTCACCGCTCAATTTAGAAAAGCCGCTCATCAAGCCGTTCTTGACCTGCGTCGACTACGAGCGCCTTCCAACCGTCTTGCGCCGTTCGAACGATGATCACTACAGTGTCAGGATTATCAAGAGCCTTTCCACCGCCCGGCGTCATCTCCAATTGCTCGATCACCTGATCGAGCTTATCTGCATAGGCCACTGGCAGCTTCTTGCTCCACCCAGGCCCAAAAATGTCTCGGGCACGCACGTCTGTGACGTGCTGACTTGGGCGCTTCATGTCCTTGGCGCGCGTCCGCGACGGCTTGAGAATGATGCGGTCATCGTTGTGCGATACAACGCCGATGTCGGGGTTATTGCAGCCTACGGCTTTGATGTCCTGCTTAGTCACCCGCTTCATGACCTCCTTCTTGATTTCATGGGTGACTCGCCCATAGGCCGCCAGACGATGCACGCTCAACGTGGCGGTGTCTGCCCCCTGCCTGAGGAGTACATCCCCAAGAACGTCATTGAGCCGAACATCAGGGGAGTAGATAATCAAGTTCATAGTTTGATAAAGCCTATCGAATGAGATTTGGTCACACTTCCTTTGGCATTGCGTCGCAGTTGCTTTCGCCAATGCTGTTACCTATGAGGGGCCCGCACTGAATTGACGAAGCGACGCTGCGATCAGAGTCCTCTCCTGCAGTGGCGATCGTTACTCGCGCAGTTGATTACTTATCAGCTTTCGGGCGTTGCCCACCGCCGTCATCGCTATTTGGAAAGATGCATCGACGTCACCCGGCTCCTGGAGCAATCCCTCAAAGTTGCCATCGTTGTCGTAGATTTCGCCACCACAGCGCACGTAGTAGGAGTTTTCCACAATCTCCTCTCGGAGATCATAGAGTGTCATCAGTGCTCTGTGTACAGCATGTCCGGCTTCATCCAAGTGATGCATATCTGCCAGCAGTGCGTTGAGCTCCGGTGGCACAGTCAATAGCTTTAGAGCTGCCTCGTCGTCTCCTGGGGATGTGACGTACCGTGACCTTGCCTCAGCCAAGCTCTGCCAAATGCTCACTAGGTGAGGGCGCACCAAGAACCCGTAACTCATCGCCATGTTGCGATCCTTCCTTCTCCGCAAGGCCTCCCCCTTTGCACCGGCAAAGTACGCAAGGCCAATTGACGCGGAAGACAGCAATGCTTGTGCCCAAGCCGCCCATACCTCTCCAGTCAGACAAGGGAATTCAGACAAGATCAGGCAATAGTTCACGTCAGCCATCGGTGCTCGACTCCATAAGATCACGAGTAGATGTATCGCATTGATCTCTGCCGATGCGCATCACTGCTCACTTCCAATGAAAGGATAGTACCCTCGGGAATCCCAAACCGCGAAAGATTACGATCTTACTTAAATCTGAACGTGATTGATCTATCTGGCACAATCGGTAATGACGCGTGCCTGCTCGGGCGCCATGCCCGTCACTGTAAACGTGCGGGCAAGGCGAGCAATTCGTGCTTATGGGTTCTGCGTAGATGAATTATCAGTCGTACATTCCGTCGCCAATCTGGGGGATCCGAATCTGAGCCTAACCAGAAACTTGTAGATACCGAAGATCTCCGGCGCGGTTCGCCCATCAACCACGTACTTGTAAAGATTGGCTTGGTGTTCGAGGCGACGCACCTTTGCCTCGGCCTGCTCACGCAGCGCTCGGAGGTCGAATGCCCAGCCATCCCCAGCAGATCGATGAATGAGCGCGACCATTCGCTCTATCGAAGTTGCCGCATGCATTGAGAGCTCGAGATCATTTTCATCCTTGGCTGGGTCTCGATGGGGAAACACGGCTTTTGTGGAGTTCTTGGCTCCAGTGAATTCCTGTGAAACACGCGTTTTAAAGCCGTAGGCAGCAAGCAAGGCCAGAAGAAATACGAAGCGGACGCCGGCTCCACCGTACTGACGCTTGGCATGCTTCCCGCGCTCACCTTTACTTTGCTTGCAGACATAATCGTGCTGAAGTTTTCTGCTCAGCTTCACCGCGGTCGTAACGTCTGCATACGACATTGGCCGCAGGCCCTCACCTATGCTCACCAAGCCGCCCGCCGGTCCAAGTTGGTTGGTGAGCCAGGCCGTGAGTTGCTGGTCCAACTCACAGTCAGCTGATTCCTCCAGGAACTGGTCCGGTACTTCGACGATATTCGCCTGACGCAACCTCTCAAACAGGGTCTCAGCGTCGCTGAGGGCCTTTAGCTCGGCATCACAACGGCCCCAGAGTTCTGCCATAGCGCGGTTTGCCGAAACGGCCACAGCAAATCTCAGCGACAGGCTGTCTTCTTTAGCAACGTCACAGCCCTCCTGGGCTGCCATATCAATCAGCCTTTTGACGCGATAACTGGATTCCTCTGCAATGCTCTCCAGCGCCCCCGGCGGAGGTGCACGACTGTCATCGGCATCGTTACCGTCTCGCCACTCGCGCACAAAGTGGTCGAGAATCAACTGGAAAGCAGCATCTATCCAGTATAGGGAGACTCCAAGCTCCGAGTCTCCGGCCATTTCTTGCGCGGCAACTTTCGTATACGGCGATGACGTGTCACAAACCGCAGTTGCCTCAGTTGCGCTCAGGCTTTCAACCCATTGGAGTAGCGGCTTGTACAGGTCCACGGTCAAACAGTTGCTGAGGCGATCGCATAGGAATCGACGTCCTTCAAGGGCCTTTAGTCCCTCCTCGGTTATGCCAAACGAGAGGAAGCCTTCCGAGTGACGGGGCTTACCTGTCAAAATCAGCCTGCCGAACTCATCGGATACAAATGGAGCAGCCGTCCGAGCAGATTGGGTAACACGCTTCCAGTGGCGGTTGCCCGCCCAGCCTGACGTGCCAGTCGTATCGCCGACGCTCATCTGTCTGATGGCATCGACTAAACCCTCTGCCTCCTGCGAAGACTGCCGAAAAATCTCATCCAACTGCTTCGCCGACTGTCGAGGCGAACCAATGATGTCCGTCAGAGCCGTTCCCAGTGTACGACGCGCATCAGGGTCGATTTCCATCCCCTGGCGGAAACCATGCCAAGCTGTCATTCTTCAGATTCCTTTTTAAGGGCCTGGTTCGCCGGAAACACGCGGCGATTGGAAACTGTATCGAGTGAGTCGGCATGCTTCTTGAGCCCATCACGGGCCTTCTTGTGAGGGGCGTAACCTTCTTTGGCGTAGCGAATGCGCCGGAGCTCGGCGCTTGCCTGCATAAGAGCTTCGTCGGGGAACTGAGCCTTCCCGTCTGCCATAAGTTGGCTCGCATAGGCCGCTGCATGCGCGAACTCGCCAAATTCGTTGATTGAGCGGATGGCGTGGTAGGTTTCGTTGCCGGCGGGGTAGATCACCCCATGCGGGGTGAGGGCTTTCGGGGTCATGGACTGAATCCACTGGTTGAGGTGGCTCATCCTGCTGCCCTTCCCCAAAGACTTCCATGTTGAAGTTCCCAGAGTGGTCTCTAACCCGCTCCGCAGGCCAGCACTCATCAATCCTAGAGAGCCTGTGCCACATAGAGCTGCGGAACTGCGTCCTAGTACATGCCCGCAGCATCGCGTGGAACATTCTGTGGAACGAATGTGGATGAACTCCCAGCTCCGGGGCCACCTGCTCACAGCTGACGCCCGGTTGGCTCACTGCTCAACCGCCACCGCTTGAATTCCTACGCTTTCGACGTCTGCCCCCCCGAGTAGTGGTCAGGTTTAGAGTCCGGGGTTGATGATATCGCTGTTGGCCTACTGCTGGGCACAGGCCGCTGCGTCATTCCGTCGATCGCCTTCTTTGGGCGGTGTTCGCGCGGCTGTGAGATTCACATCCTACCAAAAGGGCGGGCGCAATTCTTGTCAGCGCAGTAAGCTAAGAATTCCTATTCTTGGAGTCAGTAGCGATGACCCTACCTGACGAACGTACTCGCAATATCCTGCAAGCGGGCGCGTTCCTGAAAGAACTTGCTGGTAGCAAGGCTGTGCCCCAGGAGGTGCGGCAAGAGGCCTATCGTCTGCTACGGCACTATCCGACACTAAGCGATATCGAGGTCATCGCCCAACGCGAAGAAGAGCTCTATCAACTCGCTCCGTCAATTTTCCATCGTCCTTATCTGACCTCAAACATTGAAGGTGAATGGTTTCGCAGCTATCCGAAAGGACCGCATAAAGACTGAGCCGTAGCTCCTCAGACGCTAGCTGACCTCCTTCTCGCGTTTGAGCTTGCAGGACGTCGGACTTAGCCGGCGGGGCATCGCCGATCGATGAGTGCGCTGCGATGTGCCTTCGCTTACTGGGCAAGTGACGGTGTAGGCGCTGCTACATCGTGCGATTTTGCGGGAGCTGCATGTGCTGTTTCTCAGCAGGCAAGAGAGAGCGCAAGAAGTCGTGCCATTCAACGTTCGCAGCTTTGCAGCGCGCATCAATTTGCTCAACAATCCAATGCGAGTAGACCAGGACTGGTGCATTGCCGTCTGCGATGTCGTCCACCGCTGCGCCGACGAGCCAGCCAAGCGCGACTATCTCATCATCAATGCCGGCGATAGGCTCATCATCCACTACTACTGTCCAAGAATCTGCATCGTCACCTTCAATGTAGGCAAGAACAGCTCCATCTTCCCCTATCAGTTCAACAACGATGTTGCGCTCGGCATCAAAAGCGGCCATGCAATTTTCAACCTTACTTGCGCTTGTTAGTGGTCGCGCCTGAGCTTCTTCAGCTTTTCTGCGACGCTCCTTGAGCTTCGCTTTTCGAGCTGCATCCGATTTCTTTGCCATTGTTGCTCCTAGCGTGACGCAGACACCTGTCAGCAGATGAAGTCTGTCATCGCCACAGTCTAGTTTAGCTTTAATCAGGTACCTATCCCGATTATGACATTCTCGGTCCTGTCCTGCTCGGGTCATCCTGCGTGTGGTCACGCGTCTGTGCGAGTTCTTGCATTCGCGTTTGCTCTTGCATATCGCGTGCCTGGTTAGCAGCCAGATACTGTTGTTCTGGAGCCGCCGCCAGTGCCTCGCTGGTCGGCATCTGCGCGCGGTTGGCATACGGATCCGGGGACGCGCCTGGGCCTGAGCGCATCACGAACATCGTCACCCCGCCCGGAAGCTTGTCGGTCGGTACGTTCAGTGCGACATCGACCTTGTCGCCAGGCTTGAATCCCGCCTCAACTGCCATTTTGTACGCGCTCGCAACCATGCGATCGCTGCGCTCATCCCACGGTTTGTTGGCGCTTTCATCGAGCCTTGCGATTGAAGAGCGTAGTTGCTCCACCAATGCAGCATCTTGCGGCTTCGGGCCGGCCGCGCTCTGCCGATTCACAGATGGCTGCTCGTCTTCACGAGGCTCTTGCGATGCAACAGAACGCGCACCCATCTGCATTCCCGGCGCGCCAACCTGTGCTGTGCTCGTGGACGCTGCACGCCCTTGCACGTGGTTGTCTTCCAGTGCGGACGAACGTCCCGGCACTGTTTGCGAAGACGGCGCGCTGGGTACGGGGGCTTGCGTGGGCTGTGCTGCAGGCTGTTGCGTTTGAGGCGACTGCCCAGGCGGATTGGGCGAGGTGGCGTTGGCAGGCATGGCTTGCTGCCGTTCTGCCTGCAGTATTTCTGCTGCCGTCGTGGTCGCCCTGATCTCCATGCGGTCGTCGTTCTGACCAACCACCGTGGCGATTGAGCCATCTTTCTGCAGCTGCAGGAAGAAGGGCATCGGCTTGCCTGTGTCGCGCGCATGGTCTTGTGCGACTGCTGCCGTGGCTGCATCAATCTGCGCGTCAGTGCGCGTAATGCCAGCGCGGGCGTACATCCCGGCAACTTGGCTATGCAAGTCGCTCTGCGTCAGCGTGGGATTGCTGCGGGCGACCTCCGCCATCGAAGCCATATCTTGAAGCCCGGCCTGTTGGCTCTGCCACGTGCGGTTCAATTCTTCGCGCGTGTTGCCGGTGGCTGCATTGCTCCCATAGAACGTGCCGGGCGTGGTCCATTCGCCGCTGGCGTCGCGGGTGTAGGAGCGACCGTCAGAAGCCTGTAAGGGCTGCGGTTGCGTGCGCGCGTTCGTGATGGCCTGTGGCACCGGTTCGCGGTTGGTGAACTCATTCCAGCCGAACTGGTTGTAGGCGATTTGGTAGCGGGCCGCTGTTGCTTCGGGAGTGTTGGCAGCGTTCTGCGCAATGATCGTCTGCGACTGGCTCTCCAGTGCGGTCTCACGCTCGGTACTGATCGGAGCATTGCGTGTGATCGGTATCTTGCCGTCGATATTTTCCCTGATTTCAAGCTGCCACTTCCCGGTCTGCGCATCGCGCACGTAGTCGCGGCCCGTTTCAAACGGTTCGCGCGGCGGATGCGTTTCGTTCTTGGCATCCAGGCGGTATGGATCCTGCGGCTTTGGTGGATTTGCCAGCCCAAGTGAATACGAGTCGTTCGCTGCGCGGTAATTCAGTTCGTCGGCAAGGCGGCCAGCAGCAACCAGACGCGTTTCCTGAAAACCGCCGTTGGGCATCGGTGCGCTCACTGTCCGCGTCCAGGTGCCTTGGGGATCTTCAGGGTTGCGCGTCCACTCGTTGCCGCTGCGGTCTGGCTGTGTGTAGATCCGGTCGATGTCCTGTTTCTCGGCCCAACGTTCGCCAAGGTAAGCGCCCGCTACGCCGCCGACCAAACCGGTCGCCAACGCCCCTGGCCCCGTCCACGACCCTGTGACGGCACCGTAGCCTGCGCCAAGCAGGAAGCCGCCTGCGATGCCGCCTGCATTGCGGCCAACGAAGTGCGTGGCTGCCGATGCGGCGCCGGCGTCGTTGCCCTGCGTACTTAGCTGGACAACGCGGTGGCCGGTCACGGCGAAGTCGTAGGCCATGAGTGCTACGCCGGCCGCACCCGCGACGCGAGCACCAGAAAGCCCGCGCGCTCCGGCCGCTTCTGCTGCAGCAAGCCCTTCGCCGGCCACGATGCTGCCTTCGCCTGGGACGCCGGGCATCCGGGGCGCAGTCGGTGGCCGTGCCAGGATCGGTGGCATTTCTTGAGGAAATGCGCTGCGCAAGCGGGTTTCCACTGGCTCAGTAAGCGGCAGGCGCCCGGCTTGGTTAGCTTCGGCAATCGCCGTCCCCAGAGACGGCCGGCCACCCCATCTGTCACTGAGGGTGGATGATCCCGGTTGATCAATGGCATCCAAGGCTAGTTGGACGTTGCCTTCAGAGCGCGTCACTCCGGCCCAGCGCGACTCTGCTGCGGCCATGTTTCCTATGTCAGCAATCTGGGCAGCATGACTCTGCTGATATGCGGCGAGATCACCATGAAAGGCACGTATCCGTGCATTTGCCTGCTGTGGGGTCATGCCTTGCGGCGTATTGCTTACAAGGTCGCCGTTGACCAAGCCAACTTTCAGGGTGTCGGTCAGGCCGTTGACTCTAGCCGCGATGCGCTGAGCGGCCGCCTGATCGCCCCGCAATGTTGCTTGTCCGTCAGGGGAAAGCTCCAATCTTTCAAGTCGGTTCGCAAGCTCCTCCGAATAAGCCCCCAGGGGTCCACCAGGGTGAGGCGACAAACCCATCCTTGCCGCCAACGCCTGGTCGGCCGGAAGATTGAGGATGTTGCGTGGACCATGCAGATCGAACAGGCCGCTTCTGGAAAGCGACTGCAGCAAGCGGCTCTCACTGAAAGCCGCTTGCTCAATGACATGGTGCCCTTGGAAAGCCGGTGTATCAGCCATCGGTGCAACTCCCGCTCAGAAATCCGTATCGAGGGTTTGACGCGTCAGAGATCTGCGGCGTCTCGCAGCGAAGGGCCGCTAAGTTGGGCTGCGCTCAAGGCATCGAACAGAACACGGTCACAAATGGCCTCAGTCCCTAGGCGTGACTGACGGAAGATGTGGGCGTTCCCAACGACTTCTCGCTTGAATACAAGGCTTGCACCGCCGGATACGCTATAGAAGTTGAGGTCTTCTCCGGTCTCGTAATCGTGTTCGATCTCGATCTGGACCCGCGATTCACTCTCATCAAGCGCATCAAGCCAACGCGTCACGCTGCAGAGGTAGTACTGAGGACCCTGCGTGCCGTCGGCAAGAGTGAAGTCGCAAGCCACAAAGGCGAAGCCTTCCGGATCGACGGCGTCGAACACCTGCTTCAATGCTTCCGAAACGATCCAGATGCCCGCCAGCTTCTCGAAATCACGCGGCATCTCTTGCTGTCCAGGCAGCTGCACTAGGTGCGGCCTCACCGGATACTGGCTTGGGTCACCATTGGGGGGATCCATGGTGTTCATGCCAGGGGGCAGAAGCAGTTCTTCGTTGGCAATCTTCAAGCCAGCGCTTTGACCATTGCCTCGGAAGCTTGGCCGGAGAACAAAAAATTCCCCCAGATGGGAGTCGCTCGCGATGATGACGGGGATTGCTGCCTGATCGTTCATGGTGATTTCCATCGTGGACGGTTGCGCCGCAGATCGCAGCTGATTTCCTTGGTCCAGGAATTCTATGGCAATGGGCGGCACGTCTGTGAAGCAGGGGTCTAAGTGGCACAGTGAAGACTTTCAAGTCGATAGCCTCGTTGCCGATTTTAGGACTCTTTACCGGGCGCCCGGGTAATAGTCTGCGCGCGTAGCTCATTGATAGTGAGGGGTTTTAGTCATCCGGCTAGCGACGTTGTCTGGTTGCCAGGAAAAAAGGCATCAGAGATAGCGCTGAAGTGTCTGGGAGGCGCCGGCCGCTGGAGATGGCCCGTGGCACTAGCTAGCACTGATGTGACCAAAGCTCAGTCTGCTTGGTCGTTAGAGCATGCGTTACCAGATACTGACCCTCCATGCATCGCGTTCCTCAAACCGATCCAAGGCTTTCTTCTTCGACGTGCTTGGAGTGACGTCTGAGATGTGTAAAAAACCTGGGCGTATCAAAGCTCAAACATCTGGTCGCCGATCTGAGCCTGGTCAAGGTCTTGTTGCAGGACGTGCTATCAAAAAGTTTTGAGGCCAACGGAGCGTAGTTAGTAATGCGTACCAGCCCTTGAGCATCCCGATCCTTACGCCAACCGCGATGAAAGGCCAATGAGCGAGGCGCCAGCTGCATCGTGCGAATAACAGTATATGGTCGAGCCAAGCTAAGATATGCGGGAGCACGTGCGATATCAAGAACTCGCCTAAGCTCATGATCGTGGCCTAGATGGCCAAAACAGATGTGGGTTGACAATTTCACGATCGGGCTCAGCCCATAGATCCTAGAGCTACTGGCTGCCAATGAGCATCGAGAACAACAAGTCAAACATACTGCCACGCCTGGATTACATTGCCTCGCCTGAGCTCGATATTGCTGTGGCGCAGATGGTGGCAAACAAACATACTTGCGACGCGTTAGCAAGGCGCCGCTTTCGGCTGGCAGCGATCGCAGGGCAGGGCTTGAATCTCTGGCCCGACGAACATCACATCCCTCAAGGATTCACGTTTTACCTTAAAGCGTTTCCGTTTGCACAAAACAACTGTTCCGACAAAGGCATTCCGGCGTTGGTGCCGGCCAAACGGGTCATAGGCGATGCACATCGTCAATATTCCGAAACGATGTCGCCAGAGAAAGAGGCCGCTGTGCTTTCCTTTCTCCTGCACCCTGATCGTGCGCATTGGGGCAGCGATGAGGGTGCGACATACACGTGGATTCGCCCTCTTGGATTGTTCTTAGCCGGCGAAGGAAAGAACCGTGTCAGTCTGTTTCAGCGCCTTAACGAAGAATGGATCCCTGCATGTACCAGTACCGAAGACTATCCTGCGCCCGAGCGCATAGTTATTTATACGGTCTGTATACCTGGACTAACTAATTATTGGGCAGTTCTGGATGGCCGATACCTCGAGCCACTGGCTAGTCCCGAGTGGGTGTTGCCTGTACTGCAGGCTTATGGGGTCGTGATTTCTCGGGAATGGGATTCTGAATTTCCGGCTCGTTCGGCGGTCGAGCGCGCGCTCAGGGAAGCTTCCAATGACAAGTCGATACGACGCCTTCAGATCGATTTAGAAGTGGTGCGTGCCCGGGATCAATGGGAGCGGGAGCCAGTTTCGGTAAGCGCTTGGTCCAGAATTTCCTCAAAGATTAAGTTGGGCTGTACATGCATATTGTGCCTGGTTGCGGTAGGCGGCACGATACTGTTTATTGTTTCCGTGGATTGGTCATGGCCTCGTTGGCTGGGCGCATCGCTTCTTGGCGCAGTGGCCGGGTGTTGTATGGCACTCAACATCAAGCTCATCAGCATGCGGAAAAGCGACGTTCGATCATCTCTCAGCTATAGTCTGTGGGCGAAGAAACAACGTACTTATAGCTGATCTTAATTCTGGCAATCTCAACGGGCTCCCAAGCAGGGTCTGTAGGGATATCCGCCGAAATTTTCATTTGGCAGGTAGCCAGGTCGCCGCGGAAAGCCCTGGGATCACGTCGGAGATTCGCCGAAGTTCATTCACGCGGTCCTGTTTGCCTCGACAAATATGACAAAGCGATTGGCCACGGGTGCGTTTCAGGCACTGCGAGAGCCGCGCGAGCTAACGCTCGCCGCGTTCCCTGGTCAACATCAACCGCAGATCTTTAATTTTAGCTGGCATGGAATTGGGTGGGGCACTGCTATTGGGGTTCGATCAGGCTCAGGGGCATCGCATTTGCCAAGGGCTTTTCTTTACTGATAACGTTTTTGGGCGACAGCCGATTCCTCGGCTTGTTGATTCATCGGTACGTGAGCGCTGATCTCAGTTGCCGGTGCTCTTCCATTTTGTGATTACTGATAGGACTTACAGCATGAAAAGGGAATGGATGCTCCAGAGCCGGGAGACACGCCGGCGCTTTGACAACTCCACGTGGGTGCCGCTGCGGGCTTCGGAGAAGCGCGAGGAAGGGCGTGGCGACCCAAAAGATATTGGTTACATTAGCGAGTACTTTGGCTGTGGATCCGTCGCTTTTAGCCCGGAGAACCGTGGCAATGCAGATCGCTTGGGATGGAGTGAAATTGGGATCGACCATAGTGCGCGGCCTCACGCCTACGACGATGGGCACTACTCCCCCGTAGAAGAGTTCCAGTACAACGATAAGCAGCCAATCGGGGTCGAGCTCGTCTATGAGCACGATCAGCCTGTGGTTGGCGGTAGACAGTGGATACTGAGCCCAGATCTGATTATTGCCCTTCGTCTAGTGAAGGAAGGCACTAGCTGGGTTCGTCCGGAGGAGGACTTCGTTGAGGTCGTCCGTGAAAAGCTAGACAAGGATGGGAGCCACACGTCCATCGAGATAAAGCGAGAGTTCCTCTTGGACTACCTGGCTGCAAGAGGCTTGGCGCTGAAAGTTTCGTACTACCGCCAGCGCGTCGAGAACATCTCGTCACTCCAAGGAGGCGACTACGAGGGCCTCACTGATACAGAGGAAGAAAGGGATGGGGGAAGGTTCGAGCTCAGCCTACGAGAGCTGAAGAACATCTTCGGAGGGAGCTGGGCGTCCTTCCGGGTGTGGAGAACCGACGTAGACCCAGACGAAGATGCGCCGATCATGGGACCTGAGCGGGATGACAATACTGAGTCGGAGCAGCGCGAGGGCCATCGAGATGGATACGAAGGCGTAAGGGTTCAGGGTGAGTTTTGGCGGGACGAATGGATCGACCACAAAGAACGCAGTGTGCGCGTCAGAGGTGACGAGGACTCAGCTCGCCCCCATTTCATTACGGATACCGACGGAACTCGTACAGCGTCCCACGATCTGAACGATGAGGATATTGGTCGATGGCTTTGGTTCCGTCCAGGTATCGTAAATGAGCTGCTGGCACGTCGAGGATTCTCTTTGAAATGGTACACCGCGGAGACGGGGGCGATCATTTCCACATCCGGGTACCAGACGCATTTCGGCGTCAACTCCGCTGATTTAATGACTGTGTACGCCTATGATATCGCCAAGCTCCCTACTTGGGAGCAGCACGTATGGGCCTCTCAAAACGTTGCTCCTGACGGGAAGGTCTCGGCGGAACTGTTGATGTCTCAAGTGAAGACGCGGCCCGCTTCCACAGAGGCATCTGAAGTTCTGCTGTTTGGGACTATGCGTCTGCTTGAGCGTAGCTTCAAGCAAAAGCATGGCTTCCCTCTGTTTAACCATGAAATCGATGATCAGGATGCTATGCAGATTGTGTCAAGATTTGTCAGCACGGATCGAGCGTCGCTTCTGCGCCTTGCGAAAGAGCTAGTTCGCGTGTTCTCAGACAGGCTCAACGTACGTGAACTTCGCAAGCTTTCCACTCATGCTGACAGAGAAAAGCTTGGTTCTAATAAGCTTCTTCAGGACATTCTTGCTCAGAAGGTCGGTGTCGAGAAGGCTCGCAGCGTATTTGGTGTGATCGCTGGGGTGTATGACATGAGAGTCGCGGACGCCCATCCGACTGGTGAGAAGGTTGCCGATGCTCTAATTTTAGCTGGGATCGATACAAGTCAGTCCTACCTCAACCAAGGTCAGCAACTAATCTATCACTTTGGAAGCACAATCTTTCTGATCGGTAAGCTGATATTTGGCGATGACGAGTGATCGAGACCTGGTTCGATTCAGGTGGTCGGTCGCTACCTCAACGGTGTCAGCGTGGTAGGAATCTGCAGGAATTTTGGCAGATGTGCTACTGCCTAGGCCATTGTCAGCAATTGAGATCTCTTGCACCGCCAAGCGGCGACACGGTTCCAATAACGGGCTGTCACAGATAGCCTTCGAGATGCAGAATCCTTAAAGCAGGTGACGAATATCTACGAAACCCGGGGCCGATTCACTGAGCCTCCTGCTCGGCCCGTTTAGCGCTAGAGCTCGCGCTCACTCATCGACAAGCACAAGGATCCGCTATGCCTTATGGTCTCAACGATCTCTTTTCAGACTTTAGGCTTCACAACCTCTTCGGCTATGACAATTATCTCACTGTAACTCAGATATGGGTGCTAGAAATCCAAGAGCCCCACTCGTCTGAGCTAAGATTTCTGTACGGCCGATCGTTGCCAGGTACGTACCAGTCAGACAGCTGGAGTGGGACGACAACCAGCAAAACCTCAACGTCCGAGAGTGGTTCGGCAAAGACTCATGCGCTGACGCTGCATACATCTGCACTTCGAATCAAAATGTTTCTTGAGCACTTCATTGCCGGCGAGCCCCTGAGCTCGGCCAGTAAAATGGCAGGTATTCAACTCAATGATAAGTTGGCTGCGAAAATCGGTGAGGCGATATTTGGGGCGAACCCTTTTGCCCGCCCCGTTATGCACTTGCCGACACGCGATTACTTCCGGTTCCGTACAAGCCGGCTCAGTCCAACGAGCTATGCAAGCGTGGATAGCGCTGCGATGTCGTCCGAAGGCAAAGCGGTAGTTTTCAATCACATGGGAGGTTCAGAGCGAACAATCGCCGCCGCCGCGTTGCTGTCGTTAAACGCCGATACTGGTCTGGACTTCACGGCATTGGATGCTTGGCGGATCGGGGACTTTGAGTTCATCTGTTCGCCCAGCTTGACGCGGACAGAGAGGAGTAAGTACGACATAACGTTGAGCGGTTGTGACGCCACCATCCAGCTGTTCGAACCTTTGACCCGCGAAAAGTCAGATCTCCTTCTAGTACTGAATGCACAAAGCGATGACAGCATCCAAGCGACCTATACAACGGTCTTGGACAAGGAGAAGGAATTTCCACTGAAGCACAGCTTTAGGATGGAGGCAATCAAGAACCGGTCATTTACGTCTTTCACATTGGAAATCTATGCATTAAGCAACGGGCCAATCGCATCATACCTCGTGCTTCAGACGGGCAGCTACTTCGTCGGCAGCGTGAACCTAAGTACGCACATGATTGAGCCAATCAGCATGGACGGAAAGCTGGGCTGGCTGGAGAAGCAAGTTCCAAAGAGGGACAGGCCACAGCTGGAGGTGAAGGGGCGAGTGGAGCGTGCTATTCGTACCTCTCGCTCAGTCATAAGAGGGCACTGGTCGGACCCCTGGGTAGAATTGAATCGCCTGACTGAAGATGGCATTAAGCAACTTTTCCCTGAGCCCTCCAAGGGCCAATTCTTCCTGAAACTTGCCGATAGCGGCGGCACCAGCCGCCTACGGCTGACAGATTGGCTTCGCGAGATCTTCGATCAGCACCATGATGCTCAAATTGCATGGATCGATCCGTTTATGGAGGACGTAGGCGTTGAACTGCTTCATAGAATGGGAACCTCAACAGGAGACTATCTCATCATCACCACAGAGAAGGCGGCTAAGGACGATGACATCTCGGTGAAAGCACCGAAAGACGAGGGCAGTTCGCTGGTCAATCAGTCCGGGCGGGTGGAACGCCTTATAAATAAGTGCAATGAGTGGAGAAGGGGGTATTTTGGCAATGTTCGCCTGAAGGTCCTAGCCGTTCCTGACAGCAAGATCCACGACCGTATGATCCTGATTCGATCATCTACTGGAAAGCCGCTTGGGGGCTATCATCTCTCGAATTCCATTCAAAGGGCCAACGAAAGCTATCCCCTCTTGGCAACTCCTATTCCATTGGATGTCATACCTCACGTCTTCGACTACGCTGACCACATCATCCAGAGCACTTTGCATGGAGATGGCAAGCAAGTTCCGACCGCGAAGCTAATTTTTGACTCGACAACAGCGGCGCACTGCGAAGATGAAGGAAAAGAGGCCGAGGGCTTGCACCATCGGTCCTCGTTCGTTGAGGCGCCTCGTGCAGGCGATGTGTTTGCCTGGTGGCTGGATGACCAAGAACTAGCCGGTCTGTCTGGAAAGGATCTGATGGGACAACTGGAGGCCAAAGGGACGGTCACAGACGGCCACCTGGACCATGGAATATTTGATAGCGTCGCATCCAAGCTGTGGACTGAAGGTCTATCTCTTGAAGACTTCAATTCTGCTTGGGACGCAATGGGCTTCGTGCTTGCTAACTCCCCTGCGGGCGATTTTTACACCAAGAGAGATACGCCCTTCTCGGAAGAGCTTAAGAATTCCTTGCTTGATTATCTGAGTCCATTGCGTGACGGAGCGTTGCCGCCGCGGATGCGGAACGCACTGTTGAATATTGAGTTGTACAGGTCTCAAGACCTCAGTTCTTTGCTGCTATCGAGTTATGAGCCCCATGCTATTTTTCCTTATTCACCTGTTGACACATCATGGGGCGACTACTATGCGCTGAAACTGCTCTGGGCCTATGCTCCGCAAGCGCTTGTAGAATTTATTGCCAGCATATGTGCATCTCCAATTAAAGACGAGCGCTCGCATGCGCTAGTCGTCGAGGCGTTCAGACACATATGTCTGTGTTTGAGCTTTGAAAAGCTTCCCTCACAGATCGATGCGCTCATGAAAAGTGAAGCTGGTTTAGTAGCTTGGGTGGGCCTGCATGCTTTTAAAGACGCTATTAACTCTGGCGTATGGGGCATTGATTCTCTTTCGAAGATCGACATGGTCATACCGGCTGGATCGCAGCGAACGATCCTCTGCTGGATGATCAATGAGGCCAATTTCGCGAAGGCAGGGTCCAAGCCCTATCTGATATCAAAGTTTACCGAGTCGCTTGATGGGCAGCTAACAGACAGGGAGCTTAAGGATATCCTTGAGCCTGTGCGCGGACGTCTGGGCAGGCTGCATCACTTTACTCCGTGGATCCTTGAGTCACTGCTGCTTCCCATGCTTGAGCATAGGGTTATAGACCCAGCACAAATTTCTCAGGAATGGCTCAACGATCTTATGACGCAGTGGCGTAATGCGCTGAAAGGACAGAGCTTGCATTTTACGATTGAGGCGGATGGTGCCTTTACCGACGAGCTTGCGGTGCTTACATCCCTCCTTGCACCAGAAGGGCGAGAAGTGATCGTTGGCGCGCTGCGCAGCATCTTCGACAGTTTGGCGCGAACCATTCGACTGCCGTTTAGCTCCCAGATAAGTTGGCAATCATATAGCTGTGCACATGGGGTCAACCTATGGCTCTACTCACTCTCGCGAAGAATATTGGCGCTAGTAGATGCAGAGGCTAATCAGCCACTAGTTGATCTTGTTCAGGAATGTGAGTCAGTTATTGATCGATTTCCTGACTCGGATAGGCAAGTCGTCAGTAGCGCTCAGTTGGTGACCTACGCAAAAGGCGACCCCGATCAGATCAGATCTCATGGGCTACGCCACATTATTCGCACTGCCATCGGATGAAGCTAAGTAAAGACAACGGCGTCGATCAAGTCGGAATGGGAAGGCCACATTCTGCCCAAAGCGGATGGCCTACCATGTTGGTTAGGTCCACCGACTCTGCTGCCATATCAGTCTTCAGTTCCGTACCTTCCGTCTATCAGTAAAGGAGACTACGGAGGAGCTATTCTCAACCGCGCGCAATCGCTCACACTCCAAAGTAAGTGCCAGTATTCTGGTATCCGCGCTAACCAAAAGTGATAAGGCCGCGTCTCGCTGGTTGGTCAGCGACCTAATTTTTTCGCGAAGAGATCTGCTCGTCTGCCGGCCCTCAATTTCAGATGCCCTGGGCTTCAACGATTTATCAATCCCATGCTCTTTGTTCCACTGCTGAATTTCTGCAACCAGCGAAGGGAAACGATGTTTCTTGAGGGCAGATGGACTAACTCCTGCCTCGCGTGCAACGTTTGCTTCGTGTGGAACACTTCCCTTGGGTAAGCGTTGGGGAATATTAGTTTTCAAGCGTTCAAATGCTTCTCTAAAGCTGTTCTCTGCACTTGGCTTACGCGGCATCTTGGTCCTCGCATATCCTGATAGCGGCGCGCACGGCCCTTTCTTGCACAGTAAGGGCGTTGTGAAGTGGCTGGCCTGGGGTTGCATTCCTTATTCGTGACTCTATATCACCCAACAACTCCCGGTAGCGGGGGAGTTTTCTTCTGTCGTAAAGAAGCCATTCGCAAGGATTCCCTTCGCTTCCGCAGGCGGCGACGCTCTCAAAACCGCCTTTATCGCAAGGCATGGGATTGGTGCATCCGCCGAGCAAATGCTCTCGGTAGGCAATGGTTCCCTTCTTAGCCTCTTTGAGCAACTGGGTATGCTCCCGTGCTGACGTCATAGTGAGGATACGTCCCTTATGCTCACTACCATAGGGGCTTACGTAAGTGTCATTCCTAAGGCTTGAAAACTCGCGCGCTAGCATCTCATACATGGTTCGCACGTACTCTTGCTTGGCCTTGCTGTTAAGATTGCCACCCAACAGGTGATGTCCGCGGCCATAGTATCGAGACATTGCTGCATGGGTATGCTTGAGCTCATATTGAATACTCGCGTCACTCACAAGGCCGGATGCATGCATGTTGACAGCGCCTGTGCGACGAAGTTGATGCCACGCAAGTGGCCATCTCTTTCCAACGGCGAAGATCTCGGGGTTGGCCATTGGATTCATCAAACGGCTGATCTCAAAATCTTCGTTCGTGATCATTAGCTCATTACCAGCGAATATATTATAGCGCCGCAGTTCTCTTTTTAATTCCTGAGCGGCGTGTCGAACATTTAGGAATCGAGCTAGTGGTCTCCCGGAGCCGGCACCCCAAGGCTCGTATGATCGTGGAAACAGCGGGGCATCCGGAGCGTCAGCCTCTGGTCCAAGCACGCCCCTTGCTTGGCCGGCTCTGAGGCGAAGCCGCGCAATCTTCTGCGCGGCGGATACCGCGTTACCTACAGACTCGGCAACGATCCACCTGGCATCGCTGTCGAGAATTGTCTTGGTGGAGTCGCCCCGCACTGAGAAGACCAACTCCCCAGTGCTATCTCGTTCGGTGATGAAGCAGTCCGATGGCAAGCACCATGCTTCTTCTACCCGCATGAGGGAATAGAGAACGATCTGCACATGGCAGCACAGTGAAACAAGGCTTGCATAAGCGGAAATTGTGTTGACCGGGAAACGGCCGTCGCAATGGTCTTTCAACCACCTGCACATCGCCCTGACCACGCCGGGGTAATCGCTAATTAGCGTAGACGCGGCGGCGCCGCTTGAAGTCCTAACATCCACGTTGGCTTGAAATAACTTGACGAACTCATCCGAGTGGTCATGGAATTCTTCGATGATCTCCTTAGTCCTGTTGGCGAGCAACTGCCATATGCGCGGCGGAACGTACGGGGTCTGCACCTTCACGTGCGTCGGAATTTCAACGGTGAGCTCGGCAATCTGCTCCCTCGTCGCCAGAATGAAGCCAAGTTCGTTTTGTGCCTCGAATACGTCATGCAACAAGCGAATAGCGGTGGCCGCCTGTGATGGCTTCAACTTTGCCTTATAGAGCGAGATGAGCTTCGGGAATTTGTGGAATCTATCTGCACTTATACCGTGTTGGGTGCATAGCTCGAAGATTGGACGCAGAGCTCGAAATCGTGCTTCCAACTCCCTGGCTCTGGAGACCGCATGCGGTCCCCACCACCACCACGCCAAGCAGAGCCTAAACAAAGCGCCATTCTCAGGGCTAACCTTCTGAATGCGTAGATGTGCAGCATCTCGGAAATGCAGTCGATAAGCCCGACTGCAGTGATGGGAAATATCCCAGGTTGAATCGGAATACCTGTTTAGAACAAAGCCGTCGGAATCAAGTGTAACGGGTTGGTCTGGAGCAGGTGGCCAGTCGCGCAGTCGAAAGTTGGGTGCGTTGTCGTCGATGCCCGAACTCAGGAATTTCAAGAAGAAACTGTTTTGCATACGCGCTTCCAAGCTAGATCTCCATGAGTTTGATTGAAGCGGACCAACCAGGGTGATAGTTACCTTCTTTGAGTCGCGACAAGGCTTCCGTAACCCATGTCGAGCGGATGGCGCTTGAGCTCGAGATAGCGTCCAGCTTCATCGTGACTCGGCTGACGATCACCTCCGCAGGAACGGGAGCTGTGCCGGTTGCAGGTGGTGCATGGCTGGCCATTTCGAGCACCTTGAGACGGCGGTAGGACACAAGCGACCACACGTAGTCCTGGCTGCTGACATCACGATGGTAGATGCAGAACAAACATCCGGATGGGCTCACGCAGTCAGGGGGGGGGACCGCCTCGGGAGTATTGGGCGCAGTGGCTGGAGTCGCTCCATTGCTAACGCAACGACCAGGTGCAGGCGGCTCTTGCCAAACCTGGCTTGAACGGTGATAGCGCGCGATCTCTCGCGCTGCTGTCGCGTGATTCGGCTTTGCGTAGATGGTTCGGAGCGTCTGCTTCGTGTGTTGTGCGCTCTCCGCAGCGACCGCGTCGCTTCCAGTGTAGCCTTTAATCCAGTTGACCCGATGATTCCTGAGCTTGCGAGGACCCACCCACTCGATGCCCAAGCGTTCGAACTTGAGCCGAGTTGAACTGAAGTTCGGTGGACAGTCCGGGGCAGGAATGGCTGATGGGTAATGGAACGGGAATAGGCGATCGTCCTCGTCGACCGGGATGAATCTCTCAATCCACGAAAGATATCTTTTGAGGATTTTGCGATATTCTCGAAAAACCTGGAAATTTACGGTTCCGCCCCTGCGTCCTTTATAACTTGCTGTAACAATAATCTGATCGCCTTGCGTCTGATATGCGAACTTACGGCGTTTGAGTTGGTGTGCCTGAGCGAGGTTCATTCCGGTCTGCGACAGGAATAATAGTAGTTCGCACTCGATCCTAAGATTTACTACTGGGTACCGGGTTCGGATGGTTCTATCGTTCTCCCACGCTTTGCGTGATTTCAGAACAGCGTTCCTTTCTCCGACGGTTCGGTGGTCACCCAATGCGAGGATGTTCTCTGGCGGTCTAAGCTTGCACCACTCTAAGAGTACAGTTCCTTCGCTTAGCTCGATGCGCACGGGCAATTGCCCGAGCGCTTTACTGAGCGTGAGCTCATCGCAGATTCTGAGCAGGGTACTCCCAAACGACGATGCGGACTCAGAAGAAAGCTTGTCCGAGTCGCTATATGGCTTTCTCTGTGCTCGTGCCGCTTCTGGTAGGCGGGTGTACCTAATGAGCGGACGCGTCATGCCAAGCGCTTCAGATATAGCCAAGGACGCGAAGCTCGCAATATCGTTCGCCGTACTGGCCCTAATTACCTCTTTTTTATGCCTGCCTCGTCCAAGGGCGTACGGTTTTATAGAAGATTCTATTCTTGGAACGGGATTGGCTTGCGTTCGCGTTAGTAGGTACTCAGCCCAAGCGTAGAAATCCTGAGCCGCGGACTCCTTTGTCGCATCTCTGTCGTTGGCGTCACACCATGCAAAGAAGTAACGCAAGCACTTACAGGTATTTCGCGTTGAGACTACAGGCTGGCCAAGCGCTATGCGAGACCTGATTGCATCGTGGAGCGCGGTAACTAGGGGGAGCCTATTTATATCAGGCTTTCCGCAGGTACCCATTTCAATTGCCCCGCGCGCTTTATCCGAGTTCTGGCCCGAGAGCCCCCTGTATAGATGATGCCGAAGATCTAGGGGTACTTGATTCGTTCCATATGGTAGCGAGGGAAAAGTTAGGTCAGGGATCGTGTTGCTCATTTCGATCCGCCAGTTTTAGAAATTCTCTCGTGAAAGCGTCAGAGGCGTCTTCAAGAGCGATACTTCGCTCCGCGAACTTCACATATCTCAGTGTCGTTGCGATTTCAGCGTGCAGCATTAGCTCCTGTAGAAGTTGTAGTGCGGAGTCTGTGGGCAACTTTGAGAGGAGAAGACGTGCGACGTTTGATCCGAACGATGCTCTAGATCTGTGAAAGCGAAAGTCGACTAGGCATCCGTTACCAAGTTGAATGGCCAGCCTTCTGAGCCGAGAAAGCTCCATCTCCACCGCTCGGTAGTTGTTTTGATCGGATCCTGCATACGGGCGGCCAGCCCTCGTGAGGAAAACGAGATTCCGGTCCTTCAAAGCGGCGCGTGCTTGGCGCTTCAGGCGACGCGAGGATGCTGCGTAATCCAATAAAGATTCACGATCTTCTTCGTGAATACGGATGCGCCATTCACTCCCTTCTTAGTGGCTACCGGTGGATGAGCCAGCGGGCCGACTTGCACTCGGAAGAATCCTGCCATTAGCGGATCAGCAGTTGCACGCTGAAGTGACGCAACCTTTAGATCGGCAATTGTCCCTAGACGCATCCCTGTTCTGAATCCGATACTCAGGATATGGAAGAGCTCGATCGATCCGTTCTTTTTAACGAACCGTAGGATTTCGCGCTCCGTGCTCTTGGTGACCGGATAGAGCCCATCTTCTAGCTTTTCCCCGACGGCGCGCTTGGCGGATATGGCTAGATTCGTCGTGCGCGTCATCAATGTGCGCTCAAAGCCAAATTTGTCAGGAAGCCGAATACCAATACTTCGCTCCTTCCACATCGGCCAATCGGGCGACAAAAGGCCTACCATCGAGACCCAGCTATAAAACTGGACCATCGCGCGCATCCGGTTGGACGCCGTGTGGGGCGAAATTTCGCCGTAATCCAGGGCCGTCTTGAGTGCCCCACGAAACCTATATAGGCATCGCTCACTTTCGAGTGCTGGGAAATGACACCAGGTCATACCCGTTCGTTCTAACCATTTCGCGAATGCCAGAAGATGCGACATGAGGGAGCTCAACGTCGCAAATTTTGTGCCGATAGCTTTCTGAGCGATCCACAAATTCGCTTCTCGCCAAGGCGTACCATCACTCCAAAAGAGAAGCGGTACCGGTGTGGCTGAGAGCCCATCCGTGGACGGCCAAGATACCTTTTCATCAGTGATCGCCGGGAGCGGGCTGGCTAAGTTCACTACTTCCAAGGACGCCATATGTCCACGCTATTGTCGTTACGTTGACGATCCTAGCACAGCATGTTACGTGTGCATGGGCACGGGTTCATGGCAGCAACCAGCTGGAACCGTGCCGGGAAATCCACGCTGCGCGCTGCGCGCGAGATCGTCACCAGGCCCGATTCCAGGGGCTCACGCAACACTTCCAGCGTCTGCCGCTGCCACTCGGGCAATTCGTCCAGAAACAGCACGCCGTTGTGGGCCAACGAGATCTCGCCGGGGCGCGGATGCGTGCCGCCACCGACCAACGCAACCGCGCTGGCGGTGTGATGCGGGGCCCGGTAGGGCCGCTGCCGCCAGCGCGCAAGATCCAGCCCGCGGCCGCTGACCGAGGTGATGGCAGCGGTTTCCAGTGCCTCGGCCTCGCTGGATTCCGGCAACAGGCCGGGCAGGCGCGAGGCAAGCAAAGTCTTGCCGCAGCCAGGGCTGCCGACCAGCAATAAATGGTGACCACCGGCAGCGGCGATCTCCAGCGCGCGACGCGCGTGCGGCTGGCCGCGCACATCGGCCATGTCGGGCAGCGCGCGCACGCCGAGCGCCGGGATCGCCACCTCGGCAGCGGGCGCCGGTTGGCTGCCGTTGAGCGCGGCGCAGACTTCCAGCAGCGTGCGTGCGGTAAAGGCCTCGACATGCCCGGCGACAGCCGCTTCGGCACCGTTGACCAGCGGCACGATCAACCGTCGCCCGGCCTGCGCGGCAGCCAGCGCGGCCGGCAGCACGCCATCGACGCCACGCAACTCGCCGGTCAGCGCCAGCTCGCCGAGAAACTCGTAGTCGGCCAGGGTCTGGCGATCGATCTGCCCGCTGGCGGCCAGGATGCCGAGGGCGATCGGCAGGTCGAAGCGGCCGCCTTCCTTCGGCAAATCGGCCGGCGCCAGGTTGATGGTGATGCGCCGGGCGGGAAATTCGAATTGTGCGCACAGCAGCGCCGCACGCACCCGTTCGCGCGATTCGCGCACCGCGGCCTCGGGCAGGCCCACGATCTGGGTGGAGGGAAGCCCGCCGGAGAGATGCACTTCCACCCGAACCTCAGGCGCATGCACCCCCACGCGGGCACGGCTGTGCACCAGCGCCAGACTCATGGTGGAGGGCCCTGGTCAGGGAGCGGCAGGTGGTGCTGTGGGCGGCGTCGCAGGCGCACGGGCCTCCAGCGCGGCCACGGCCTGCTCCAGCGCGTCGAGTTTTTCGCGCGTGCGCAGCAGCACCGCGCGCTGCACGTCGAACTCTTCGCGGGTGACCAGGTCCAGCTTGCCCAGGCCGGCCTGCAGCGCGCCCTTGAAGGTGCTCTGCAGTTCTTCGCGCGATTGGCGCAGGCCCGGCGGCACCAGGTCGCTAAGGCGGCGGGCGAGGTCGTCGAGCTGGTTGAAATCGATCATGGATGTTCTCCGCAGGTCCGTAGGAAGCCTAGTGCAGGCCGGGACACGCGGGACATCGGCAAGGCAGTCGGCAGGCGGTAAGGATAGTCCCATTCGACTGTCGGCCGCGGTGACGGCCGCGCGCCGCTGGGTGAGTGTTACGGCCGTCCACGGTATGCTGCGCGCCCTGTCTTGCCGCTGGATCTGCACCGATGAAAATGATCATGGCCATCGTCAAACCGTTCAAGCTCGACGATGTGCGCGAAGCGCTCGCCGGCTGCGGGGTGGCAGGTATCACGGTCACCGAGGTCAAGGGCTTCGGGCGCCAGAAGGGGCACACCGAGCTGTATCGCGGTGCCGAATACGTGGTCGATTTCCTGCCCAAGGTGAAGATCGAAGTGGCGGTGACCGACGACCAGGCCGAGCGCGTGGTCGAAGCCATCGTGACCGCGGCCGGGACCGGCAAGATCGGCGACGGCAAGGTGTTCGTCTACGACCTGGGCAGCGTGGTGCGCATCCGCACCGGCGAACTGGACAGCGACGCGCTGTAAGGCGTCAGTGGGCAGCGCATTCGGCCGACATTGCGCCGTTGGTGCTCAGGCGATTGGCCGGTTGCTGAGATACCGCATCCGTCATCGGCGGATTGCCGCGACGCAGCGCCACGGCGTCCACCACTGCGTCGTGGGTCACTGTTCGCCGTGGACAGGCGGCATCTGGCATCGGCGGTCGACGCAGCTGAGAAACGTTGAGTCGGCTCGATTTCACCCGAGCAGCTGGCCTGGTATACGACCCGAGCGGTGCCATGCCACGCAGCCTACTCATACCATTTCAATACCGAAGAGTGGATCCAGCACCTGGGGCCAGCAGCGGCACAGGCGTCATGCCCGCGACCAAGCTTTTCGGCTTCCGGTCTGACTTGAGTGTCCCAAGACCGGCCCGCTTGTCGCCACGCGACGACTTGCCTACTCTAGGGCCTAATACCATTTCAATACCGGAGTTCGGGGATGAAGCGACGCGATAGGAAGTCGGGCTTGCGCCCGCTCTCGCTCTGGCTGGCAGCAGGCCTGGCAGCGGCAACAGTCCCCGCGCTGGCAGAGCCGGTCACCCAGCCGGCGATCTTCCCCGCCCCGGTCTCGATCACGCTGGAGGGTGGCACCGTCACGCTGGGGCAATCAGTGGTGCTGGTGGTGGCGCCGGGCGCAGATCCGGAGTCGGTCGCGTTGGTACGCCGCATCCTCGGTACGGCCGGCGTCACCAAGATCGCCACCGCGGCGCGTCTGCCGGCCACGCTCGACCGCCCGCACATCGTGCTCGGCACCGGTGAGGCGACAGTGGTGCGCGATGCGCTGACCCGCAGCAAGGCGGTGCAGGACACCCACAAGGAGGGTTATACGCTCGCCAGCGTGGCGCTCGGCACCGGCAGCCTGATCACGCTGGCCGGTCATGACAACGACGGGCTGTTCCATGCGGCGCAGACGCTGCGCCAGCTGGTCGAGCGCCCGGCCATTCCGACCCTGGCGATCCAGGATCATCCGGCGATGCCGATCCGCGGCACCATCGAAGGTTTCTACGGCGCGCCATGGTCGATGGCCGACCGCAGCAAGCACATCGAGTTCCTCGCCCGCAGCAAGGCCAATACCTTCATCTACAGCCCCAAGGACGACCCGTACGCGCGTGATCGCTGGCGCGACGCATATCCGGCCGCAACGCTGAAGGCGCTGGGCAAACTGGCGGCCACCGCCAAGCGCAACCATGTCGACTTCGTCTATGCGATCTCGCCGGGGCCGACGGTGTGCTTCTCCGATCCGGCCGATGCCAAGGCGCTGCTGCGCAAGTTCGATGCCTTCCGTGCGCTGGGCGTCCGCAGCTTCTACGTGGCGCTGGACGATATCGAATACACCAAGTGGAACTGCGAGCGCGACAAGACCACCTTCGGTGCGTCCGGCGCGCAGGCGGCCGGTATCGCGCAGTCGCATCTGCTCAACCTGGTGCAGGCCGATCTGGTCGCCCGCCACGATGCAGCCTCGGAACTGATCATGGTGCCGACCGAGTATTACGACGCCAAGGAAAGCCCGTACAAGGAAGCGCTGCGCAAGCATCTGGACCCGAAGATCGTGGTGCAGTGGACCGGCACCGACGTGGTGCCGCCGGCCATTTCCATTCCCGATGCACGCGCGGCGACCAAGGCATTCGGCCGCAAGACGCTGCTGTGGGACAACTACCCGGTCAACGATTTCGAAACCTCGGCCGGGCGCCTGCTGATGGCGCCGTATGCGCGGCGCGAGGCCGGCCTGTCGGCGGAGTTGTCCGGCATCGTCTCCAACCCGATGAATCAGGAAGTGCCCAGCCGGGTCGCGGTGATGGGGCTGACCGCCTTCGCCTGGAACGACACCGGCTACGACGCCCAGCGCACCTGGCATGCGGCCGCACGCGACCTGGCCGGTGGTGACGCGCAGGTGACCGCTGCGCTGCTGACCTTCTTCGATACCCAGCATCTGGCGCCGACCTTCGGCAGCCAGCCGTGGCAGGAACAGGCGCCGCGGCTGAAGGCCGTGCTCGACCATGTGCGTGAGGCGATTGCGCTCGGCGATGCGGCAGCGCGCAGCCAGGCCATCGCCGAGCTGGCGCGCACGGCCGACGCGTTCGCGGCCGCGCCGCAGACCATTCGTGCAGGCGTGGCCGACAAGGGCTTTGCGGAACAATCGCGCCCCTGGCTAGAGGCGATGGAAGGCTGGGGCCGCGCGCTGCAGCAGACCGCAGCCGGGCTGGATGCCGCCAATCGCGGTGACGCGCAGGCGGCAGTTGCGTTTGCCGATGCCAAGCGGATCGCCGCCGAAGCCGCGGCGATCCCCTCGATCCCCGGCGCCACGCGCTTCGGTGGTCCGGTCAAGATCGCCGATGGCGTGCTGGACCGCTTCGTCGCCGACGCACCGCAACTGATCGCCTACAGCGCGCCGGCGGCAGCCGAAGCGGCCGGCGCGCAGTGAGGAGCCGGGGCGGCGACCGGTCGACGGGTTAGCCGCCTGGAGGGCGCCGCCGGTGCACGGCATCGGCGCGTACCCCTGTCCACTGTGGTTTCCCGCGCCGTTGCGCACCACCTGGCGATTGCTCGCCAGGAAGATTGGCGCACCGTTGGCGTGGCATCGGGATGGCCAGGCTTGCAGCCCGGCGGGTGTGGCCCACGACGCCGGATCAGCATGCGGGACGCAGATCGAATGCGTTGTTGCGCAGGTGCGGGTGCTGGATGCAGGGCGCGGTTGCACGTTACCGGCCAGGCATCGCGCCCGGCGCGCGCTGCCTTGGCGGCGGGTGGCCGCGGCCTGCCGGTCAGCGGGTTTCAGTCGGCACTGGTTGGCTGCGCATCGCGCTTGAGGTGCCGATACAGCCGCTTCCAGCTGCTGCGGATGGTGCGTACCCAGCGCGGCTCGGCGCTGCGTGCGGCCTCGTCGGCGGTCGGCGCGATCCCGGCCAGACGCTGGCGCATCTTCTGGAAATTGGCCAGGTCGCTGCGCTGCAGTTGCCGCGCCAGCGTGCCGCGCCGCAACCAGCGCGGGAAGCGCCAGGCCGAGGTGAAATCGATCAGCACCGGCACGCCGGCACTGATCACCACATTGGTGCCGTGCAGATCGTTGTGGGTGATGCCGACGGCGTGCAGGCGGCGCAGCGCCTGCTGCAATTGTTGGAACACTTCCTGGCCCACCACCGCACTGGCGCTGAGCGTGTCGCCCGGAATGAACTCCATGCCCAGCGCCAGGCTGCCCAGCGTGCCGAGCAGGGCCGGCGCGTGCCGCCAGCCGTGCAGGCGGGCCAGCATCTTGGCCTCGTGCCGCACCATCAGCCGCGCGATCGGCGCCAGCAGCGTACGGCGGTAGCGGCTGTAGTCCTTGACCACCGCCAGTTGCCCATCCAGATGCGTGCGATAGACGTTGGGCTCGAGCAGCCGGGTGCCCTGCTTGAGCAGCACGGGCGTGACGATTTGCAGGCTGGAGGTGTCCAGCGGCTGGTAATGCATGGCAAGTCTCCGGACCTTGGCGGCGCGGAGGAATCACGCGTCTGGCAGGTTCACGATGATCGCGAGGGATCGGTCCGGTGAATTTTAGAACTTGCGAGTACTGAAATTACATTTGTTTAACAAATGAAATGTTCCGGACATGGAACAGCCTTGCTATTCAAGCGGTTGAATCACTCGGGTTTTGCAAAATCACCGGATCGGACGGCACGCGGGAGCGCTCTGCCGATGCACTGGGCGGCCACACGCGGCACCACGGCCGCGGTGCGATCTCGCTCGATCGCAATGGGAGCTGGCGATCGGCTCGCGGCGGATCGGTAGTGGCGGAACATGTCGAAGCTCACCCCGGCAGAGTGCGGTTGGATATGCGTCTCGCCGCTTCTTGACAGGCAATGAGACTCCAGACACTGTGCGCGCTGCGGTCAGGGGGCTGCATCACGCGCGCGTCGCGCACATCCACGCCGGTGTGCCACGGCCGGTGCCTTGGGCATTGCAGTGATGCGGGGACGCCCCCGGAGAGATGACAGCAACTGCGCCACTTCCAGACGCCGTCGGGTTCGCCCGCGCGCGCACGGATGCGGGAACGATGGGGGACCACTCATGGGGAATACGATGAAAAGGACTGCAACACTGCTATTGGCCTGCACGGCGCTTGGCGTCACGGCACAGGCTTCAGCGCAATCGCTGTCGCGCGGCTGGGATAGCTACCGGCAGCAGCAAAAGCAGCCGCAGGCCGGTACGCAGGAGGCCCCTGCGCCGGCAGCGCCGCAGTCGCGTCCGTCGCAAGCCGGCGGCGCGCGGACCGCCGTCGGTGGAAGCGGAAGTGCAGGTGTGGTCGACCAGACCGGCGGATTTGCCACCGTCACGGCGCAGACGCCTGCGGTAGATGCGCCGCCTGCGCCGGCGTACGCAGCAGCGCCAGTACCAGCAACGGGCACTGCGCGGACCGAGCAATCGCGTATCAACAGCGGCGCGTTTATCAGCGTGCAGCGTGGTAGGGGCGAGGTGTTCAGTGGCTACAAGCAGGACATGCTTGGCCTCAGTGCCGGCTATCGCTGGCGTGCCGGCTCGGTGACGTTGATCGGGCTCGAGGGATCGGTTGGGCGCCTGGACCGCGGAGACTCGACCGACGATGTCTTTATTCCAGCAGTGAAGTTTGGCGGCATCGGTGGTACGGCCCGCTTCAACTTTGGTGACACTCCACTGTTTGCTGTGGTGCGTATTGGCTCATGGTATGCGGAGGTCGCAGAAATGATTGATGAAATCTACGGTGGCTACGCGAGCCTCGGCCTGGGCGTCGATATCGGCAAGCACGCGAGTGTGAGCGCGATGTACACCAACTACATTTACGCCAACGATTACTATGACTACGCCGAAGACACCACCATCAATCGTGCCGAAGTACTGAACGCGGCACTCGAAGTCCGCTTCTAATGTAAGCGAACGATCCAGGAACGGCGGGCGGCAGCATCCGCCCTTCTGCGTCAGATGTAGTTCAACAGCGACTTGGCAGACGGCAATTCTGTTTGAGGCCGCACCTTGTAGCCGCGCCGCATACGGTCATTGGCGTTGCACGGGCATCCATGCGGGTTGTTGTAGTGTCACGGTCAACGCATTGACTCAGCCGTTGGCGAGGGCAGATGGACGCATTGGCGCAGTTTTTGACGGACGAGCAGGACCCGACGGCCGTGGGCAAGATCCTTCCCAAGGTGAACGAGCTGCTGACGCGGGACGAGCAGGTCGAGTACATCGCGGTGCAGAAGAAAATGGTGGTGAACCTGTCGCCCGCCGCGGTGGTGCTGACCACTCGCAGATTCATCGTGGTGCACCCCACGCTGTTCGGAATGACGTTTCGCGATGTCCCCTGGCGCGAGGTGCTCGACGTGCATATGAGCGAGCAGATGCTGGGAGCGACGATCATGTGCCGCACCACGCAGGGCGGTTACCTGTCCATCGACAGCCTGCCCAAGAAGCAGGCGCGGCGGGTCTACGCCTATGCCCAGCAGGTGGAGGAATCGGCCTACGAAAAGCGCCAGCAGCTGGAGTTCGACAAGTTGCGCGCATCGGCAGGTGGCGTGGTGGTGCACGCACCCACCGCGCAGGGCAGCGCGTCCTCGTCACCGCAGAGCACGGCAGCGGCCGCGGACGCGGACGATCCGATCCAGGTGCTGAGCAAGCTCAAGCAGCTGCTGGATGCGGGGCTGGTGACCCAGGAAGAGTTCGACGCCAAGAAGGCCGAGGTGCTGGCGCGGTTGTAGGGCGCTCGGCACGGTTGCCTGGTCACGGCCCGGCCTGGCCGTGATTACTGGCGCGCCGCCCGCATCCGCTGGCGGCGCGCTCCGGTGCGTGAGCCGCGCTTACTCGCCCAGTGCCTTGGCCACGAACGGCGGTGCGACCAGCACGCCGGTATGCAGGTGCGCGGTGTAGTACAGCGTCTCGAAGCCCTTGGCCTGCGCGGCGTCCTGGCGGAAGGCGAAATCGGCGTTGGCCTGCTTGCTGGCCATGGTCACGCTCCACCAGCCGGTCGGGTAGCACGGCTGCGGGAAGGGCAGGGTCTTGAACGACTGGAAGCCGGCCTTGCCCATTTCGGTGCGCATTTCTTTGATCAGCTCCAGCAGCGCCAGCGGCGACTCGGACTGCTGCACCAGGATGCCGTCGTCCTTCAATGCCTTGAAGCAGCTCTCGTAGAAGGCCTTGTTGAACAGGCCCTCGGCCGGGCCGACCGGGTCGGTGGAATCGACGATCACGATGTCCACGCTACCGGCCGGGCAGTTGGCCATGTAGGCCACGCCGTCGTCGAACAGCAGCTCGGCACGCGCATCGTGGTTGGAATCGCACAGCTCGGGGAAATACTTCTCCGACATGCGGGTGACCTGCTCGTCGATGTCGCACTGGGTGGCGCTTTCCACGCCCGGGTGCTTGAGCACCTCGCGCAGGGTGCCGCAGTCGCCGCCGCCGATGATCACCACGCGCTTGGGCGCGGCGTGGGTGAACAGCGCCGGGTGGCTGATCATCTCGTGATAGAAGAAATTGTCGCGGCTGGTCAGCATCACCGCGCCGTCGATCAGCATCAGCTTGCCCCAGTCGGTGGTCTGGTAGATCTCGATCTTCTGGAACGGGGACTGCACCTCGTCCAGCTTGCCGCTGATGCGGAAGCCGATCGCCGAGCCGGTCGGCTGGAAGTGTTCGATGTACCAGTTGTCGTTGGCGCTCATGCAAGGTCCTGAAAGATGGGGCTGTTCCTTCTCCCACTTGGGAGAAGGTGGCGCAAAGCGCCGGATGAGGGTCGGGCGCAGCCGCGCACAGGCAAGTTGCTGGCGGCCATCCCGAACCCCCGCCAACCCCGCTCCAATCAGGAGCAGGGCGTGAAGTCGGCGCGGATTGTAACGGACCCTGCGCGTGCCAGGCGTTACACTTCACGCCCTTTTTGCCCCAGCCGAGTCAGCGAAATGAGCGATTGGTCCCTCGACCAAGCCCGCAAGACCTATTCGATCCCGCATTGGGCCGACGGGTATTTCGATGTGAACGACGCCGGACATGTGGTGGTCACGCCGACCAGCGACGGTCCGTCGGTGTCGTTGCCCGAGGTGGTGGACGCCGCGCGCGCAGCCGGCGCCAAGCTGCCGCTGCTGGTGCGTTTCCCGGACATCCTGGGCCAGCGCCTGGGCAAGCTGCAGGCGGCGTTCGCGCAGGCGCAATCCGAATGGGACTACGCCGGCGGCTACACGGCCGTCTACCCGATCAAGGTCAACCAGCATCGCGGCGTGGCCGGCACGCTGGCCAGCCACCACGGCGACGGCTTCGGCCTGGAGGCGGGCAGCAAGCCGGAGCTGATGGCGGTGCTGGCGCTGTCGCGTCCGGGCGGGCTGATCGTCTGCAACGGCTACAAGGACCGCGAATACATCCGCCTGGCGCTGATCGGCCGCAAGCTCGGCCTGCAGACCTTCATCGTCATCGAAAAGCCCTCCGAGCTGAAGCTGGTGCTGGAGGAGGCGCGCGCGCTGGACGTGAAGCCGGGTCTGGGCGTGCGCATGCGCCTGGCTTCGCTTGGCGCGGGCAAGTGGCAGAACAGCGGTGGCGACAAGGCCAAGTTCGGGCTGTCGCCACGGCAGGTGCTGGACCTGTGGAAGACCCTGCGCGACACCGAGTACGCCGACAGCCTGCAGCTGCTGCATTTCCACATGGGCTCGCAGATCTCCAATGTGCGCGACATCGCCAACGGCATGCGCGAGGCCACGCGCTACTTCGTGGAGCTGTCGCGGCTGGGCGCCAGGATCAGTCATGTGGACGTCGGCGGCGGCCTGGGCATCGATTACGAAGGCACGCGCTCGCGCAGCTATTGCTCGATCAATTACGGCCTGCATTCCTACGCCAGCAACATCGTGCAGCCGCTGGCCAGCGCCTGCGAAGAGCACGGCCTGACCCCGCCGCGCATCGTCACCGAATGCGGCCGCGCGATGACCGCCCACCACGCGGTGCTGATCGCCAACGTGTCCGAAGTGGAGCAGGCGCCGGAAGGCCGCGTGCCGGACGCGCACGACGACGAGCCGGCAGCGATCCGCCACCTGCGCGAGATCCACGACGAGCTCGATGTGCGCCCGGCGGTGGAACTGTTCCAGGAGGCGCAACACTTCCATGCCGAAGGCTTGAGTGCGTACGCACTGGGCCAGATCGACCTGACCCACCGCGCGCGTATCGATGACCTGTTCTATGCGATTGCGCATGGCGTGCGTGCACGCCTGAGTTTCGACGAGAAGAGCCATCGCCCGGTGCTGGACGAGCTCAACGAGCGGCTGGTCGACAAGTACTTCGTCAACTTCAGCGTGTTCGAGTCGATTCCGGATGTGTGGGCGATCGACCAGGTGTTCCCGATCGTGCCGATCGAGCGCTTGAACGAAGCGCCGCAGCGGCGCGGCATCATCGCCGACATGACCTGCGACTCCGACGGCATGGTCAAGACCTACGTCGAGAACGAAAGCCTGGACAGCTCGATGCCGCTGCACACGTTGAATCCGGGCGAGAGTTATCGCATCGGCTTCTTCCTGGTTGGTGCCTACCAGGAAATCCTGGGCGATATCCATAACCTGTTCGGCGATACCGATGCGGTGGAAGTGGCCGTGGACGGCGATGGCTATCGCATCGCGCAGCAGCGCCGCGGCGATACCACCGATGTGATGCTGGACTACGTGGGCTATCAGCTGGACACGCTGCGTGCGACCTATGCCGAGCGCATTGCCGCCGCGCAGCTGTCGTCCGAGCGCGCACAGGAATTGAGCGATGCGCTGGAAGCAGGGTTGACCGGTTACACCTATCTGTCCGACGAACCGTTGGGCTGAGGCACTGCGCGCTGCGGCCGAGGCCGTGGCGCGCCATTCTGTTTCACCTTCGCGCGCAATGCATTGACGAGACGGCCCGCAGCACCGCTGTGCGGCCGTAATGCGGCGTGGCTCAGGGTCCGAACCCGGTGCCATTGCCGGACGCCCTGGCTTCTGCGCGCCCTGGCCGAGCCCGGTAACGTCTTGCCCCGGCGACGACGTGCGACGACCAACACCATCCGCTCAAGTCAGCGTCAGGCTATCACCAGCAACACCTGTGCATGCGTGATCGCCGCGGCGTGGCAATGACAATCAAATAACCGTCGTGTGACCATGCGGTTGCAGACGGCATTCAAAAAAAGCGCTGTGTCTTGCGGAATGGTTGTCCCTGTAACGCAATAAAATCAATGCCGCTGCATGCAGTGGTCTTGGTGCATGCTGTCCAGGATGCGCCATGAAACACGCAAAATTCCCGGCAAAAACGCCTTCGCCGGATTGCTGCGCGATGCATGGCGGTCTGTTCCGTAGCGTGCAACGCGCGAAAAACGCGATCTGTAGACGTATGCATCCAGAACACTAGTTGAAATCACACTTCGGCAAAAAATTTTTGCGGGCGACGCGGATTTCGTGATTTTTGCACGGTTTATCGCGGCGGCTAATTGTTAGTGTTTGTTTAACTTGTCGGGAAACAAGTGTTTTAGGAAAGTCAGTGCACGTCGTTGTATCGACGCTGCACGCCGCTTCGTGATGCGTTCCCATTGTGCGTTTCCATCGTATATCGCCGGCATGCGCTGGCGGTCGTCGGTGTCTCTTACCCCACGTTTCAAGGCCAGGTGCTGATCCGGCGTCCCACTGACCGCATTGCGGACATGGCGCACCGGGCGACTGCGCGCCACACAAGAAGGATGCACGCAATGCACACCGACGCCTCTCCCGTGTTTCCCCTGACCAAAGCGCAACGCGGCCTGTGGGTCGCCAGCAAGTTGCATACCGACAACACCTTGATGTTGTCCGAAGCCCTGGAAATGTTCGGCCCGCTGGATCCGCAGCTGCTGATCCGCGCCAGCATGCAGCTGACGCGCGAATTCGACACGCTGCGGCTATGCATCGCCGAGCACGACGGCGTACCGCATCAGGTGGTCTTGCCCGAATACACCGCCGCGATTCCGTATTTCAACGTCAGCGAAGATCCTTCCCCGCGCAACGCCGCCGAGCATTGGGTCGACGAAGAAATCCGCAAGCCGGAAGATCTGCAGAACGGGCCGTTATGGCATTGCGCGGTGTTCCGCCTTGGCGAAGACCATCATATGTGGGTGCAATGCGTCAGCCATCTGGTGATGGATGGCTATTGCGCCTCGATCATGATGCAGCGCATGGCGGTGCTGTATAACGCCTACGCAGAAAACATCGAGCCGGAGCCTGCGCAATACGGCAGCGCGCTGTCGCTGATCGAGCTGGAACAGCAGTATCGCGACTCCGATCGTTTTCAGCGCGACCGCAGCTACTGGATGCAGCAGCTGGCCGATCTGCCGCCGCCGGCGACCCTGGCGCGTCCGGGCAATCACCTGTCGACCGGGTTGTTGCGTGGCACCGGACAATTCTCGCCACAGCAGGTGGTGCGGCTGCGCGCACTCGGCAAGGACTATGGTGCCAGCCTGCCGCAGATGCTGATTTCGCTGATCGCCGCGTACTACTACCGCTGCACCGGAGCCGAGGATCTGGTGCTGGCCATGCCGGTGACCGGCCGCATCAATGCGCGCTACCGGCAGACCGCAGGCCTGGTGGCCAATGTGATTTCACTGCGCCTGAAAATGGATCCGCAGCAGCCGGTGCATGCGCTGTTCGCGCAGGTGTCCTCGGTGGTCAGGCATGCGCTGCGTCATCAGCAATACCGCTTCGAGGACGTGCGCCGCGATCTGGGCATGTTCGGGATCGATCAGAAGTTCGCACGCCTGGCAGTGAACATCGAAGCCTTCGATTACGCACTGCGCTTTGGCCAGGCCTATGCGATGCCGCATAACCTCTCCAACGGCCCGGCCGATGATCTGACCATCTTCTGCTACGAGCGCGGCGATGGTGCCGCGTTGCGCTTCGATCTGGATGCCAATCCGGCGCTGTACGACAGCGACGAGCTGGCCGAGCACTGCCGTCGCCTGACCCATCTGGCCGATGCGGTGCTGGCAGATCCGGAATGCGCGCTGGGCCAGATCGATGTGCTGGGCGATGCGGAACGCCGCCGCCTGTTGCAGACCTGGAACGCCACCGCCGCAGCGCTGCCGGAACCGGCCACGCTACTGCACGGCATGCTGCAGCGTGCCGAGCTGATGCCGGCGGCAGTGGTGGTGCAATACGACAACCGCACCCTGGACTATGCCACGCTGTGCGAACTGGCCTCGCGCATCGCCGCGCAATGGGTGGCCGATGGCGTCCGCCCCGGCGATGTGGTCGCCATCGCGCTGCCGCGCAGCGAGCAATTGCTGGTGGCCTTGCTGGCGGTGATGTGGAGCGGGGCGGCGTACCTGCCGCTGGACCCGGAAAGCCCGGCCGCACGCAACCGGCAGATGCTCAACGATTCCGGTGCCATCGCGCTGGTCTGCGAGCCGGCGTTGTGCGAGCGCTATCTGCTCGGCGGCATGGTTTGGCTGGACCCGTGCCCGGCCGTGTTGCCGGCGGCGATCGCGCCGCTGGCCACGCCGGACGGTACGGCCTATGTGCTGTACACCTCCGGCTCGACCGGCGCGCCCAAGGGTGTGGAAATCAGTCATCGCAACCTGTTCAATTTCCTGCATGCGATGGAGCATGAGCTTGCGTTGCGTCCGCGCGACCGCATGCTGGCGGTCACCACCATCACCTTCGATATCGCCGGGCTGGAGCTGTATCTGCCGTTGCTGGTGGGCGCGCGTGTGGTCATCGCACCGGCTGGCATCACCCACGATCCACGCAGCCTGTCGCGGCTGATCGCGCAGGAGCAGATCAGCATGGTGCAGGCCACTCCGTCGCTGTGGCGCATCCTGCTTGCCAATCAGGATCTGGCGCTGGACCGCATCCACGCCCTGGTCGGCGGCGAAGCCCTGGTGCCGGAACTGGCGACCCAGTTGCTGAGCCGGGTCGGGCGCCTGACCCAGTTGTACGGGCCAACTGAAACCACGATCTGGTCGACCATCATGCCGTTGCAGCTCACCGACGCTGCCGCCCCGCCGATCGGCAGGCCGCTACTCAATACCCGCGTCTATGTGCTCGATGCGCAGCGGCAACCGCTGCCGACCGGCGCGATCGGCGAGTTGTACATCGGTGGCGCGGGCGTGGCCAAGGGCTATCGCGGCAAGCGCCAGCTGACCAGCGAGCGCTTTGTGCGCGACCCGTTCGCCGACGACGGCAGCAACATGTACCGCACCGGCGACCGCGTGCGTCAGCGCCGCGACGGCATGCTGGAATTCATCGGCCGCGCAGATGCGCAACTGAAGATCCGCGGCCATCGCGTGGAGCCGGCCGAAATCGAAAACGCCTTGCTGCTGCATTCGCAAGTGGCGCAGGCGGTGGTGGTCGGTCATCGCGATGGCGACCACGACGCACTGCAGTTGCTGGCGTATGTGGTGGGCAAGCATGGCGCAACGCCATCACCCGAGCTGTTGCGCGTCCATCTGCAGCAGCGCCTGCCGGCGTCGATGATTCCCACCTTGTGGGTGCCATTGCAGGCACTGCCGCTGACACCCAATGGCAAGCTGGATCGCCGCGCCTTGCCGTCGCCGGGTGCGCTGCCGCAGCGCGCGCATGTGGCGCCGCGCGATGCGCTCGAACACCAGCTGGCCGCGATGCTGCAGGACGTGCTGGGCATCGAGGTGGTGGGTGTCGAAGACAACTTCTTCGAGCTCGGCGGTGACTCGCTGCGCGCGGCGGAAATGGCCGCACGCTTCCCGCAGACGTTCGGTGTCGAACTGCCATTGGGCACCCTGTTCCATGCGCCGACGATTGCCGGCCTGGCCGAGGTAATCAAGCGCAACGCGCAGATCCCGAACGACCCGCTCGGCGTGCTGTTGCCGTTGCGTGCGGGCACCCCGGGTACGCCGCCGCTGTTCTGCATCCACCCGGTGGTCGGCCTGGGCTGGTCGTATCTCACCTTGCTCGGTCAGCTCGATCCGCAGTGGCCGGTGTATGCCTTGCAGTCGCCGGGCTTGAGCGACCCGCAGCATCGCCCGGAAAGCATCGATGCGATCGCGCGTGACTATCTGGCGCGGCTGCGCACGGTACAGCCGCAGGGGCCGTATCGATTGATCGGCTGGTCGCTGGGCGGCTTGATCGCGCATGCCATCACTGCCGAACTGCATGCGCTGGGCGAAGAAGTCGAATTGCTGGCGATGCTCGACAGCTACCCGCACCTGGAGCAGGCCGCGTCGCTGCCGGAATCGGAAAACGTGCGTGCATCGGTGCATGCGCTGGGCCTGCATCTGGCACACGGCCAGCCGATGCCGACCACGGTGGCCGAACTGGCCAGCCTGCTGTGCGATCACTACGGCTTGAACGACCTGCCCGCAGTGCGCCAGCTGCTCGAGCAACGCCCCACGTTGCTGGACGACATGGGCGGCATGACCCAGCACCACCTGCATCTGGCGCGGCGTCACCGTCCCAAGCCGCTGGACCAGGATGTGGTGTTCGTCGAAGCGAGCGTGCGCATGACTTCCGGCGGCGACGATACGGTGTGGGTGGATTACCGGCCGCAGGCCTGGCGCCCGTATGTGCGCAACCTGCAGCTGCATGTGCTGGACAGCGACCACCACTCGATGCTGTCGTCCACGCATTCGGCCACGCTCAGCGCACTGCTGCACGCGGCCACCACGAAAGCCGCACAACGCGATGGCAGCATCGCCACCGCCAGTGACGGGGTGGCCGAATATGCCTGAGTCTTCCTTCAACGCGGGACGCCAGCGCCCGGTGCTGATCGCCACCCTGGGTACGCATGGCGATGTGCGCCCGATCATCGCGCTGGGCCGTGGCTTGCAGGAGCGCGGTTACCCGGTGCGGGTGCTGACCAGCGCCAACTTCGAAGCGCTGATCCGCGCCAATGGGCTGGACTTCTTCCCGCTCAGCGGCGACCACCAGAAACTGCTGCAGGGCCATCCGGATGTCGCCGAGATGCGCGGTGGCTGGCGCGGCATCTGGGGCACCTTGCGTGCGCAGCTGCTGGAGTGGGCGCGCGACTGGGCTGAGCAGGGCCGCGCGGCCTGTGCCGATGCCGGCCTGATTCTCGGCGTCGGCAGCGCCAGCCTGCTGGCGCATAGCCTGGGCCAGGCCTATGGCCTGCCGGTGGTATTCACGCAATTGCAGCCGCTGACCGCCTCGCGGCATGTGCCGTTGATGGTGATGCCCACCGTGCGCCTGCCCGGGCTGGTGAGCGTGGCGCTGCATCACGCGGTGCGCTTTGCCGGCTGGCAGCTGATGCGCCCGGCGCTCAACGGCATCGTGCGCCCGGCCTTGGGGCTGCCGGCATATCCGTGGAGTGGCCCCGATCGCAGTGCGCAGCGCGTGGTGTATGGCTACAGCGAGCATCTGTGCCCACGTCCGCCGGACTGGCCGGACCGGGCCCAGGTCAGCGGGTTCTGGCAGTTGCCGCAGCCGCAGTGGCAGCCGCCGGCCGCGCTGCAGGCGTTTCTGCAGGCCGGCCCGCCGCCGCTGTATATCGGCTTCGGCAGCATGATCAGCAGCGATGCGGCCCAGCTCACCGCCATCGTCAAGGCAGCGGTGCGTCTGACCGGTCAACGTGCGCTGCTGGCCAGCGGCTGGGGCGGGCTGGCGGCCGCGGAAGACGCATCCGACGATGCCGAGCGCTTCTTCCAGCTGGAACAGGCACCGCACGATTGGCTGTTTCCGCGGGTGGCGGTGGCAGTGCATCACGGTGGTGCCGGCACCACCGGTGCGGCGCTGGCTGCGGGGATCCCGTCGGTGGTGCTGCCGTTCGGCTACGACCAGCCGTTCTGGGCGCACTGCCTGGCGCAACGCGGCGTCGCCCCGCCGGCGCTTGCACGGGTCGGGCTGCAGCCTGAGACCCTGGCCGATGCCATCGGCCAGGCCAGCGCGCCGAGCATGCGCGCAGCGGCACGCGCGCTGGGCCAGCGCATCCGCGAGGAGGACGGAATCGGCCGTGCGGTGGAGCAGTTGGAAGCCTGGGGATTGCTGCAACCGGCGGTGTCGGTGGCGCCGGCCGTGCGGATCGAGCAGCAGGCCGTCGCGTGACACAGGCCGATGCGTGATGGTTGACGCTGTGGGGGAGCTACAGCGTCAATATTGGATTGGCTGCAGCAATGCGGCTGGCCTCACCGAAGACTTTCGGCTGTTGCACGGGTGGGCGCTGGGGTGTTGCTGTCGCCGATAGGTGGTCGACCGGGCCATGCCTGCACGACTGAGTGATGCGGAAACAACGTCTGCGTTGCTGATCCGAGCTGGCGAATGCGGCCAGCGCCGGCGCCGGCATCGTCGCATCGGCGGGATGCGGCACAATCGGGCTCCCTCGGCTTTGCATCGCCCGCATGCGCTATCCCGCTCTCGATCTGCTGCGTGGCATCGCCATTGTCTGGGTGATGCTGTTCCATTCCTTCGTGGTCGGCGGTCTGGGGCCGGACTGGGCGTGGTTGTCGCGCTACGGCTGGATGGGCGTGGACCTGTTCTTCGTCCTAAGCGGCTTTCTGATCGGCACGCAGGTGCTGAGGCCGCTGGCGCGCGGGCAACGCCTGGACTTCAAGGAGTTCTATCTGCGCCGCGCGTTTCGCATCCTGCCGGCGTTCTTGCTGGTGCTGGTGATCTACATGGCGTGGCCGGACTTTCGCGAGTCGCCCGGGCTGGCGCCGTGGTGGATGTTCGTCACCTTCACCCTGAACCTGTTCGTCGACTACGGCCGTGATGCCGCGTTCTCGCACGCCTGGTCGCTGTGCGTGGAAGAACATTTCTATCTGGTGTTTCCGTTGCTGGCGACGCTGCTGCTGCGTCGGCCCTCGGCCGCACGCTTTGGCGTGCTCTGTGTGCTGGTCGTGGTTGCAGGCATCGCGCTGCGTGCCGGCATCTGGTGGCACAACACTGCCCTGGACAGCGCTGGCGTCGGTCTGCAGCGCAACTGGTTTATCGAAGACATCTACTACCCGACCTGGAATCGTCTGGACGGTCTGCTGGCCGGTGTCGTGCTGGCGGTACTGAAGGTGTTTCGCCCCATGACGTGGCAACGGCTGCAGCAGCACGGCAACGCCATTCTGTGTGCCGGCGTGGCGATTCTGGCGCTGGCACTGTGGCTGTTCCGCGAGCGCACCGGCCTGATCGGCAATGCGGTGGGCTGGCCGGTGCTGTCGCTGGGGCTGGCCTTGCTGGTGCTCGCCGGCACCGCCAGCAGCGGTTTGCTTGGCGGTTTGCGCGTGCCGGGCGTGGCATGGCTGGCGGCCATCTCCTACAGCCTGTATCTGACCCACAAGGCCGTCTTCCATCTCATCCAGGGCTGGTTCGGCCCGGCGCTGGAGGGGCGGGGCGTGCTGGCATTTGCGGTGTATGGCCTGGTGGCGGTGCTGGGCGGCGCGCTGTTGCACTACGCGGTGGAGCGCCCGTTCCTGCAACTGCGCGACAAGATGCTGCGGCCAGGCGCGCAGCCGTTGGTTGCCGCCGATCGCGGCTGACCGGGCAAAGCAAAACGCCGCGCAATGCGCGGCGTTGTCGTCATCCCTGGCGGTGCGCCGGTTGCCGCGCCGCACCCAGCTTGGATGCGGCGCGATCTGCCCACGCGCCGACCGCCACACCATCGGATCGCGACGCGACCGAGGCACTGGCGTTGCAGGCCATCGTCACTGCGCGTCGCGCGCCACCTGGAAACCGGCGAACGACTGCGTGACCGGCATGATTTCCAGCCGATTGATGTTCAGATGCGCCGGCAGGCTGGCGACATAGAAGATCTGCTCGGCAATGTCCTCGGCGGTCATCGGGGTGGCGCCACGGTACAAGGTGTCGGAGGCGGCCTGGTTGCCGCCGGTGCGCACCAGGGTGAATTCGGTTTCGGCCATGCCCGGTTCGATCGAGGTCACGCGTACGCCGGTGCCGTGCAGGTCCGCGCGCAGGCCCAGCGAAAACTGCTGCACGAACGCCTTGGTGCCGCCGTACACATTGCCGCCGGTGTAGGGGTAGGTTGCCGCGACCGAGGCGATGTTGATGATGGCGCCACGGCGTGCGATCAGTGCCGGCAGCAGGCGGTGGGTGAGGGTGACCAGCGCGGTCACATTGGTGTCGATCATCTGCTGCCACTGGGTCAGGTCGGCCTGCTGCGCGGGCGCGGTGCCCAGCGCCAGCCCGGCGTTGTTGACCAGCACATCGATGTCGGCAAACTCGGCCGGCAATGCGTCGATCGCTGCCGACAGGGCCTGCGCATCGCGCATGTCGAAGGCAGCGGTGTGCACCTGGCCGGCAGGCAGCTCGGCCGCCAACGCATCCAGGCGCTCGGCGCGGCGGCCGGTGGCGATGATCTTCCAGCCGGCGGCGGCAAAACGGCGCACGGCGGCGCTGCCGAATCCGGAGGTGGCACCGGTGATCAGAACGGTCTTGGACATGGGGATAACTCCTGCGAACGAGGGGATCAGGCAAAGGGATCAGGGTGTGGTGGCAGGACCAGGTGTGTTGGCCTGGGCGCGAAGCGCGCGCAACCCTGCCTCACTGAGCGGCTCGCGCGTCACCACGCGGCCGTGTTGCACCTGCAGGAGCAGATACGGTGCTTCTGCGGCGCCGGGTGCGCTGTCGCCGGTGCTCGCAGCGGTTGGCAGGGCGATCACCAGCTCGCCGTCGATCCAGTCCGCGGCGACCGGAGCGGTTCGTCCGGGGAACAACACCTCGAGCGGTAACGCCGGCGGCGCGGTGTCGCAGGCACCGATGACGATGCGATCCAGCAGCACCTGCGCCTGCTCCACGCGCCAATCGGCCTGGTAGCCGCGCCAGTTTGCACTGCAACTGCCCAGCGCCGGCCGCGCATACGCCACGAACCGTTGCCAGGTGGCCTGGTCGTCCAGCACCGGCGCCAACGGCTCGGCCAGCAGCACCGCGTCCTGCCCGTCGATCCGGATGCGGTCGGGAATCTGCTCGGTGGCGTGCGCCGCGCCGATCAGTCCCCACCACAACCACAGGCCGGCGGTGCGCTGCAGCACGGCGGCTACTGCGCCTTGATCGCAATGGCGGGCAAGCCGCTACCGGTCAGTTTCTGCTTGGCTTCTGCCAGTTCGCTGGCGCTGCCGTACGGCCCCATGCGCACGCGGTAGACGGTCTTGCCGCTGATGTCGGCCGACTCCACGCGTGCGGCCAGGCCCATCATCGCCAGCTTGGCCTTGGTCGATTCGGCATCGCCGGAGGCGCCGAACGAGCCGGCCTGCAGGATGTAGCGGGTGTTGTCGGTCACTGCAGAGGCAGCTGCCGGGGTGGCAGCTGCTGCTGTCGCTGCCGGCTTCGGCGCAGCGGTTGCAGCCGGCGTGCTCAGTGCCGCAGTGCTGGCCGGGGCCGGCGTGGCGGCCGGGCGTGCCGGGGCGGTCTCGGCCAATGGCTTCGGCGCGCTGGCGGCCGTTTCGGTCACCGGGACCGGCACGCTGGCGGCCGGCGTGGCTGCCGCCACACTCGCACCCGGTGCCGGCGCGACCGGCTTGCCTTCCAATGCGGCGCGCGCACGTGCGGCTTCCTCGGCGCGCGCACTGGCCGCCAGTTCGGCATCGGACATCTGCACTTCCTTGCCGGGCAGCAAGGTATAGAAGTCGTACTGGGTCTGCGCATCACCCGGCTTGGCCTGCGGCTTGGGCGGTTGCGCGCTGGGCTTGGGCAGCTCGGCCGGCGTATCCACGTCGGCATCGGCCACCGGCTCGGGCTGCGCGTCGGGGTTGGCGCGCGGGCCTACGCGCAGGAAGCCGTCGCCGTCCTTCTTGAACAGGTTGGGCGCGGCCAGAAAGATCACTGCCGCAATCGCAGCGCCCGCCACCAACCACACCCAACCGGGAGTGCCATTGCTGGTATTGCGTCGCGCCTGACTCTTACCGCGTCGTGCTGCCATCTACCACTTCTCCGAATCACGTCGTTGCGGGCCATGCGGCCCGGCTTACATCTTTTCTGGGGCGCTGACGCCAAGCAGTTCCAGGCCGTTGGCGAGCACCTGTTGCGTGGCGACGGCGAGGGTGAGCTTGGCGTCGCGCTCTGCGGCATCGTCCACCAGCAGTTTGGTGTTGTGATACCACGTGTGGAAGGCGTGCGCCAATTCACGCAGGTATTGCGCGATCTGGTACGGCTCCAGCGTCTGCCCGGCGATTTCCACCACCTCCGCATAGCGCGACAGCTCGACCATGACGTTGAGCGAATGCTCGTCGTCCAGGCGCGCCAGCTCGGCCAGTCCATGCGCCTGCTCGTACTTGTAGCCCTTCTCCTGCGCCTGCCGCAGCACGCTGCAGACGCGGGCATGCGCGTACTGCACGTAGAACACCGGGTTGTCGTTGCTCTGCTGCCGCGCCAGGTCGATGTCGAAGGTGAGTTGCGAGTCGGGCTTGCGCGCGATCAGGAACCAGCGCACCGCATCGGCGCTGGTTTCCTCGATCAGATCGCGCAGGGTGACGTAGCTGCCGGCACGCTTGGACAGTTTCACTTCCTCGCCGCCGCGCATCACCGTGACCATCTGGTGCAGCACGTACTCCGGCCAGCCTTGCGGGATGCCCAGTTCCAGCGCCTGCAGGCCGGCGCGCACACGCGTCAGCGAGCCGTGGTGATCGGCCCCCAGCTCGGTGATCGCGCGCTCGTAGCCGCGCTGCCACTTGGTCAGGTGATAGGCCACGTCCGGCACGAAGTAGGTGTAGGTGCCGTCGGACTTGCGCATCACCCGGTCCTTGTCGTCGCCGAAGTCGGTGGACTTCAACCACAACGCACCGCCTTCCTCGTAGGTATGGCCGGAGGCGATCAGCTTCTGCACCGCCTCTTCGACCTTGCCGTCCTTGTACAGCGAGCTTTCCAGGAAATAGATATCGAAATCGACGCGGAACGCGGCCAGGTCGTGGTTCTGCTCGTTACGCAGGTAGGCCACGGCGAAGCGGCGGATCGCGTCGAAGTCGGCAGGGTCCTTGCCGCCGGTGACCAGATGGCCCTCCAGGTCGACGGTGTCGCCAGCCAGGTAGGCGGTGGCCACATCGGCGATGTAGTCGCCGCGGTAGCCGTTCTCCGGCCAGCCGTCGCTGTCGGGGGTGAGCCCCTGCGCGCGCGCCTGCACCGACAGTGCCAGGTTCTCGATCTGCACGCCGGCATCGTTGTAGTAGAACTCGCGCTTAACGTTCCAGCCGTTGGCATCGAGCACGCGCGCCAGGCTGTCGCCGATCGCCGCGGCGCGGCCGTGGCCGACGTGCAGCGGGCCGGTCGGGTTGGCCGAGACGTATTCCACGCCCACCGAGCGGCCGTTGCCGGCCAGCCCGCGGCCGTAGTCGTGGCCCTGCTTGAGCACATGCGCCACTTCGCGCTGGTAGGCGGTGGGGGCGAGGTGGAAATTGATGAAGCCCGGGCCGGCGATCTCCACCTTGGCCACGTCGTCGCTGACCGGCAATGCGGCGACCAGCGCCTGGGCCAGCGCGCGCGGGTTGCTGCGCGCCGGCTTGGCCAGCAGCATCGCGGCATTGGTGGCGAAGTCGCCGTGCTCGCGCGTCTTGGGCCGCTCGACCACAAAATCCGGCGGCAGGGTGTCGGCAGGCAGGGTGCCGTTGGCGCGCAAGGCTTCAATGCCTTGGCCGATCAGTGCGCGGAGTTGGGCTTTCACGTGGGATCTGCTTGGAACGAAACCACCGATTTTACCCGACCGCGCGCCCCGGGGTCGGGCCGACGGTTCAGGTCACCGCCGCGCGCTCATCCCAGCCAGCCGCGCTCGGCCAGCGAGACCGGACGCCCGTCACCGATCACGAAGTGGTCCAGCAGGCGGATATCCACCAGCTCAAATGCACCCAGCAGGCGCCGGGTGACCGCGCGGTCGGCCTCGGACGGCTCCGGATTGCCTGAAGGGTGGTTGTGCCCGACGATCACCGCCGCGGCATTGTGCAGTAGCGCCCGCCGCACCACTTCACGCGGGTGGATGTCGGCCCCGTCGATGGTGCCGGTAAACACTTCCTCGAAGGCGATGGCGTGATGGCGGGTGTCCAGGTACAGCACCGCGAACACCTCGTAGGGGCGCGCACGCAGCCGCTGCGAAAAGTAGCGGCCGACGCTGGGCGGGTCGCTGAGCGCGTCGCCGCGTTCCAGTGCGCTCAGCAGGTGGCGGTGCGCCAGTTCCAGCGCTGCACTGAGCTTGCAGGCCGAGGCCGGACCCAGGCCGGGCAGGCGCGCCAGGGCGGGCGCCGTGCGATCCAGCAGCACGCGCAGCGGGCCGTGGCGCAGCAGCAGATTGCGTCCGGTCTGGACGGCGTCCTGGCCGCGCAGGCCGGAGCCGACAAAGATCGCCAGCAGCTCGGCATCGGACAGGGCAGGCGCCCCGCGCGCCAGAAGTTTTTCGCGCGGGCGTTCGTGGGTGGGCCAGTCGTGAATGTGCATATGGCGAGATTGCCGGTGCTCATCGCTCACGCCTATCAGGCCGGACGGGGGCATCGGCTAATCTAGTTGTCCTTGTAACCGTAGGACGACTCCGACGTGATCGGCTCCACTCAGGCCCGCCCCCTGAACGGACAGCGCTTGCTGCTGTGCGTCGGCGGAGGCATTGCCGCTTACAAATCGCTCGAACTGGTCCGTCGCCTGCGCGACGCCGGTGCGCAGGTGCAGGTCGCCATGACCAGCGGCGCGCAACAATTCGTCACCCCGCTCAGCTTCCAGGCCCTGTCCGGGCAGCCCACCCGCACCACGTTGTGGGACAGCGCCGCCGAGCAGGCGATGGGACATATCGAACTGGCGCGCTGGGCCGATCAGGTGATCGTCGCTCCGGCCACCGCCGACCTGCTGGCGCGGCTGGCGCACGGCCTGGCCGACGATCTGGTCAGCACGCTGTGCCTGGCCACCACCGCGCCGCTGACCGTGGCCCCGGCAATGAACCACCGCATGTGGCTGCACCCGGCCACGCAGGCGAACGTGGCGACCCTGTCCGCGCGCGGCGTGCGCGTGGTCGGTCCCGAGGACGGCCCGCTGGCCGAAGGCGAGTCCGGCCCCGGCCGGCTTGCCGAGCCGGCGGCGATCATCGCCGCCCTGGCCGGCGGTGCCGGCAGCGCCGCGCCGATCGCCTCCAAGGCTGCTGCCGCCCCGGCGTTCGTGCCCAGCAGCGCGCAACTGGACGGCCTGCGCATCGTGATCAGCGCCGGCCCCACCTTCGAGGACCTGGATCCGGTGCGCTACGTGGGCAACCGCAGCAGCGGCAAGATGGGCTATGCGCTGGCCGCGGCCGCCGCCAGCCAGGGCGCCGACGTGGTACTGGTCAGCGGCCCGGTGCACCAGACCACCCCGGCCGGGGTGCGGCGGATCGACGTGCGCTCCGCTGCGCAGATGCGCGATGCGGTGCTGGGTGCGTTCCCGGCCGACATCTACATCGGCGCCGCTGCGGTGGCCGACTACACCCCCAAGCGGGTGGTCGCGCAGAAGATCAAGAAGACCGGCGAGACGCTGACCCTGGAGCTGGTGCGCACCCCGGACATCCTGGCCGAGGTCGCCGCGCAGACCGGCGCGCTGAAGCTGGTGGTCGGCTTTGCCGCCGAAACGCACGACGTGGAGCATTACGCGCGTGGCAAGCTGGCCGCCAAGCGGCTGGACCTGATCATCGCCAACCAGGTGGGGATCGAGGGCGGCGGCTTCGAAAGCGACAACAACGCCGCCACCGCCTACTGGCAGGGCGGCGAGCGCGCCTTCCCCAGCAGCAGCAAGACCGAACTGGCCGACCAGCTGTTGGCCCTGATCGCGGAGAGATTGCAGGCATGAGCACCCCGACCCAGTCCTTGCAGGTGAAGCTGCTCGACCTGCGCTTTGGCGATCTGTGGCCGCTGCCGGCCTACGCCACCGACGCCAGCGCCGGCATGGACCTGCGCGCGGCGCTGGAAGCGCCGATGACACTGGAGCCCGGCGATGCGGCGCTGATTCCCAGCGGCATCGCCATCCATCTGGCCGACCCGCAGCTGTGCGCGGTGATCCTGCCGCGCTCGGGCCTGGGCCATCGCCACGGCATCGTGCTCGGTAACGGCACCGGACTCATCGATGCCGATTACCAAGGGCCGCTGCTGATCAGTACCTGGAATCGCGGCCGTGAGGCCTTCACCATCGAGCCGGGCGACCGCATCGCCCAGCTGGTGATCCTGCCGATCGTGCGCGTGGGCTTGCAAGTGGTGGATACTTTCGTCGACAGCGCGCGGGGAGCGGGTGGATTCGGCCACACCGGCGTGCGCTGACGGGGGACGTCACATGAGCAAGGCGAACGAGCGCAGGCAGTCGATGTCCAGCGTGCGTACGAGTGGTCCGGTGTTGGGGGGGGTATTGGTGCTGCTGGCTGCCTGGTTCGGCTGGAGCAGCTACACGCAATGGCGCCAGGATGCGGTTGCGCAGGAGCTGGAACAGGCGCGCGACCGCGCCGTGCAGGACATCAGCCGAGCCATGGCCCAGCAGGCCAGCCAGCTCGACGCCGTGCTCAAGCAGCCACAGGTCATCGCCGCGTTGGCCAATGGCGACGCGCTGGCGGCCGCCTCAAGCATCCGCGAGCGCTTCAAGGGCGCCGAGGATGTGCAGGTCCTGTCCGGCGACCTCGCTGCTGCCTACGACAATCCCAAGGACTTCGGCTACGCGCGGCTGAGCCTGCTCGAGTCGGCACTGGTGGCAGAGCGTGCGCAGGTGCACGTGGTGCGCGATGCCAAGCAGGTCCGTCTCGGCGTGGCGGCAGCGGTGCGCCTGGGCGCGCAGCCGGCGGTGGCGTACGCGCGGCTGCCGTTGTTGCGTCTGACCGGCCCGCTGGATGCGATCGCAGTGCCCGGCAGCGCGTACCTGGCCTTGCGCCAGGGCAGCTACAACGTCGCCCAGCAAGGCGATGCGGTGCTGGGCGATGCCGCCGAAACCCTGGCCAGGCCATTGGGTAACAGCGGCCTGCGCGTGGCCGCCGCGGTACCGCAACGCGATGACGGCCCGCTGGGTCTGGGCGCCGTGGGCTGTGCGATCGTGGCCGCGCTGCTGCTCGTCATCGCCGTGCTGTTGGTGCTGGCCAGCCGTGGCCGCGTCGCCTTGCCGCGTCGCCGCGTGACCGGTGAGCCGACCGCCGACGAACCCACCTTCAGCCAGAGCCTGCAGCACGACGCCAGCCTTGCCAGCCAAGCGCGCGCGCTGGAGGCAGATGTGCCGCCCGCGCCGCCGGCGCTGGTGCCGGCCGTGCAGGTCGCCACCGCGATGTTCCGCGCCTACGACATCCGTGGCGTGGTCGGTAAGGACCTCAACCCCGGCGTCGTCGCGTTGATCGGCCAAGCCATCGGCAGCGTGATGCAGGCGCAGGGCCTGCGCGAGGTGGTGGTCGGCCGCGATGGACGGCTGTCGGGCCCGGAGCTCGCCAATGGCCTGATCGACGGCCTGCGTCGCGCCGGCTGCCAAGTGATCGACATCGGCCTGGCGCCCACCCCGGTGGTGTACTTCGGCGCCTACGAACTACGCGCCGGCAGCTGCGTGGCGGTCACCGGCAGCCACAATCCGCCCGACTACAACGGCTTCAAGATCGTGATCGGTGGCGAGACCCTGTCCGGGGCGGCGATCGCCGAACTGCACCAGCGCATCAACGAAGGCCGCCTGCACACCGCGGCAACGCCTGGCGAGCTGGAACAGCGCGACATCAGCGACGCCTACATCCAGCGCATCGCCGACGACGTGCAGCTGGACCGCCCGATCAAGGTCGTGGTGGATGCCGGCAACGGCGTGGCCGGCGATATCGCGCCGCGCCTGCTGGAAGCGATCGGCGCCGAGGTCATCCCGCTGTATTGCGAGATCGACGGCACCTTCCCCAATCATCATCCCGACCCGAGCGAGCCGCACAACCTCGACGACTTGGTGAAGATGGTGCAGCGCTTCGATGCCGATATCGGCGTGGCCTTCGATGGCGATGCCGATCGTCTGGGCGTGGTCACCAAGCAGGGCGCCATGGTGTTCCCGGACCGTCTGCTGATGCTGTTCGCTGCCGATGTGCTGCAGCGCAATCCCGGTGCGCTGGTGATCTACGACGTCAAGTGCACCGGCAAGTTGTCCGATCACGTGCTGCGCAACGGCGGCAGCCCGTTGATGTGGAAGACCGGGCACTCGCTGATCAAGGCCAAGATGCGCGAGACCGACGCCGAACTGGCCGGCGAGATGAGCGGGCACTTCTTCTTCAAGGAGCGCTGGTACGGCTTCGACGACGGCATCTATGCGGCCGCACGCCTGCTGGAAATCCTGGCCCAGCGCGAGGAAACCCCGTCGGAGGTGTTGGACGCCCTGCCCGAAAGCGTGTCCACGCCGGAAATCAAGGTGCCGGTGGATGGCGATGCGCACGCGCTGGTCGCGCGCATTGTCGAGCGTGCCCAGGCTGGTGAGGAATCGCCGTTCGAATCGGCGCGGCTGTCGACGATCGACGGATTGCGTGCGGACTTCGCCGACGGCTGGGGCCTGGTGCGTGCCTCCAACACCACGCCGATCCTGGTGCTGCGCTTCGAGGCCGATACCGAAGACGCACTGCAGCGGATTCGCGGGTTGTTCCGCAGCCAGTTGCAGGCCCTGCTGCCGGACCATCCGCTGGAATTCTGATCGACCGGTGCGTCCCGGGCGACTGCCCTGCCGGCGTCCCGGCAGGGCAGGTCGCGTCGCCACAGCTGCCGACCACACCGTGCTCGGCGCTGGCAGATGCAGGCGATCACCCCAGCGCGCGGCCCGCTCCGGCAGGCGTAGGCGATCGACGTCAGACGTTGCCCGAATAGACGCCGCTCGACGTCAGACGTTGATCGAGCAGGCGCCGCTGGACGTCAAATGTTGATCGAGCAGACGTCGCTCGCACAGATATCCCGCAAGGCTGACAGGCGAAGACGCGCATCAGTCTTTCCGGCTCAAGCCGCACGAATGCACGCGATCGCGGTCACCCGCCTCCCGGACCAAGCCTACGTGCGCGATCATCTGGCGCTGCAATCGCGGTGCCGTGTGCAGCGTGGCCGTGCAACAGCCAGACCGCATCCCAGTACGGATACCCGCCGATCTGCGCGGCCAGCCCTGCGCGTACTGGCAACGCCACCAGCGTACGCGCGAACTGTCGGTGGTCCTCAGTCGGCGCAAGCGCCGATGCCTGCATCTGCGGCTGCCACACCGTCCCGCCACGGCCGCGCGCACGATTGACCGCCTCGGCAGCCGCCCGTCGCGCGAGGGAGGCCAGTTGTAGCAGCGCAGCCTTGCCCGGTGCCTGCAACAGCGCACACCAACTGTCCGGCAGCAGCACCCAGCACAGCAACTGCGCACCCTGCCAATGACCGGCCGCCGCAAGGTTGGCTGCGGCCGCCCGCGCGCAACGCCAGTCGGCAAACAACGGCACCTGCTGATGCGTGTACAGCCGCAGGTGCCAATGCGCCGCAAGCGGCGCCGACCCGGACAACGGACGATGGAGGAGCGCGCTGGACATAGGCACAGCATGCCGATGAGCAAACAGCCGCGGCATCGGCCACGGGCCTCATTCCAGGTCGGTAACCAGCGCATCGCGACGTACGAAAAAACGCGTTGACCCCAATTAGCGAGCACCTGACGTTATCCACCGAAAACAGAGCCAATGCAGCACGCTCAATCAGCTCAGCCGCGCAGCCCGCATCGCCTCAAAGCCCGGAAATTTGGAGCGGGAGTGCGCACTTACGAATCCCCAATCCCCACTTCCCAATCCCAGCTCAATGCACCGCGCGATCCCGCCTCCAGCCGCGATGCTTCACATCCAGATACAGGCTGTAGAACGCGGTGAACGCCGGGAACAGGTTCTGCAGCACCCCCACCGAATCCTGCTTGGCCGAGAACACGAAGTAGCTCAGCGTCATCAGGCTGCCGACCACGCTCATGTACCAGAACATGCGCGGGATCACCGGCTTGCCGGCGCGCTTGGAAGCGACGAATTGCACCAGCCAGCGGCCGCCGAACATCAGTGCGCCCACATAGCCGATCAGCTTCCAGCCGGTGACATGCAGCCCGGTCCAGTACAGCCAGGTCAGCGGTTGGTCCAGCCAATGCAGTTCCATCAGCGCTCCTGCACCACGGTGCGCTTGCTGCGGGTGATCAACCAGGCCACGCCGCGCAGGTCGCGGATGCCGACCAGCGCGCGATTGAGGTTGTTGTACTTGGACACGCCGGCGGTGCGATGGCGGTGATGCACCGGCACGCTCACCGTGCGCCAGCCGGCACGCTGCATCAATGCCGGCAGATAGCGGTGCATATGATCGAAGTAGGGCAGGTCCAGGAACGCCTCGCGCTCGAACAGCTTGATGCCGCAGCCGGTATCGGGGGTGTTGTCATGCAGCATGCGCGAACGGATCGCGTTGGCCCACTTGCTGGCCCAGCGCTTGGATCCCGAATCCTGGCGGTTGACCCGCCAGCCGGCAAACAACTTCACCTGCGGCTCGGCGCTGGCGCGCGCGGTCAGCAGTTTGGGAATGTCGGCCGGATCGTTCTGGCCGTCGCCGTCGAGCGTGGCGATCCAGCTCGCACGCGCGGCCTTGACGCCGTTGCGCACCGCCGTGCTCTGGCCGCTCTGGGTCACGTGATGCAGCACGCGCAGTTCCGGCGTGGTTGTCTTCAGGCCTTGCAGCACCGCCAGGGTGTCGTCGCGCGAGTGGTCGTCGACATAGACGATCTCGAACGCCACCAGCCCGCGCAAGGCGGCGACGATCTCGCCGACCAGGGCGGCGACGTTATCGCGCTCGTTGAACACCGGGACGACGACGGAAAGCTGGGGTTGGCTCATGGATTCGTGGTGGCCAGATGAAGGCTGAGCGAAAAAGATCGCGCATTGTGCCCTGACTGTCTGAGTCAGGCATGAAGCGAACCTGCGTTGTGTGCGCTGGAGCGAGCGTCAAGCAGCCTGTAGCGTGTGCGAGCGCGTTAAATAACCTGACCCGCGCAGCCGGCAGGAGGTCGTGATCCGTGCCAGGATGGTGCTGGTAGGGCGCGGAAAGCTCAACGCTCCAGCGCGCCGCCCTGCCGATACGCCCGTCGCTGCGGGCGTGACCTCGCGGCGATGTGCGATTGCCTGGCCGCTGCGCCGCTGCGCCGCCGCGCAAGCGCGCCCTAGGCGCGCTCGCCGAAATAACTGCGGCACCACTCCACCACCTGCGGCAGGCCGTGCTCGACCGGGGTGGCCGGCTCGAAGCCGAAGGCGGCGTGCGCGCGTTGCGTATCGGCCATGGTGCGGATCATGTCGCCCGGCTGCATCGGCCGGTAGACCTTCTCGGCCGGGCGCCCGGCAGCCTGGGCGATCACGTCGATGAAGTACTCCAGCTCCACCGGGGTGTGGTTGCCCAGGTTGAACACCCGGTGCGGCACTGGCTCGCCGCTGGGCGTGTCCAGCGCGCCCAGCACGCCGGCCACGATGTCGTCGACGAAGGTGAAGTCGCGCTGCATCCTGCCGTGGTTGAACACTTCGATCGGCCGCCCCGCCAGCACCGCGCGGCTGAAGATCAGCGGCGCCATGTCCGGCCGGCCCCACGGCCCGTACACGGTGAAGAACCGCAGCCCGGTCGCGCGCAGGCCGTACAGCTGCGCATAGGTATAGCCCATCAGTTCGTTGGCGGCCTTGGTCGCCGCATACAGCGAGCGCGGCTGGTCCACGCGCTGGTCTTCGGAAAACGGCGGGGTGGCCGAATCGCCGTACACCGAACTGCTCGAGGCATACACCAGATGCTGCACACCGCGGTGCCGGCACAGTTCGAGCATGTTGACGAAGCCGACCAGGTTGCTGTCGACGTAGGCGGACGGGTTTTCCAGCGAGTAACGCACCCCCGCCTGCGCGGCCAGATGCACCACGCGTGTGGGCCGGATTTCGTCGAACAACGCGGCCAGGCCGTCGCGGTCGGTCAGGTCCAGCGTGCGGATGTCGATGCCTGGGCACAGCGCCGCCACCCGGTCGCGCTTGAGCTGCGGGTCGTAGTAGCTGTTGTAGTTGTCCAGGCCCACCACCGACTCACCGCGCGCAGCCAGCGCGCGGCAGGTGTAGGCCCCGATGAAACCGGCGGCGCCGGTGACGAGAATGGTCATTGCAGTGGTCCTGGAGATATCGGAAGCGGGCAGGCAGGTGGCGCTCAGAACAGCCCGAAGCGCTTTTTGGCGACGTTGACGCGATCGAGCGCAATGATGTCCCCAATCCCCTTGGCATCGAAGCGATCCAGCAGCGCATCGCTGCCGTCCTTCAGTTTCAGCGCCATCTCCTCCGGATACAGCGGCACCACCGTCATGAACACGATGGTCTTGTCGGCATCAATGGCCAGGCGCGCAAATCCCTCGGGCGTGCTCACCGGCGGCAGCACGATGGCGCCGTCGAAGCGCACGCCGGGTGCGTAGGGTTCGGCCGGATGGCCATTGGGAATGGTGTGGCCGAAGCCCAGCCAGGTCTCGAACTTGTGCGGCAGCCGGGCCAGGGTCTTGAGCAGGCGGATCGGCCAGTAGTGGCGCGGGTCTTCGAAGTCGCGCTGGTCCATCGGCCAATCGGCGGGCAGGCTCAGCATCAGCTCCATGTACTGCGGCGCTTCCACACCCTCGGGCAGGGTCATCGGCCGGTCGCTCATGCCCGAGGTCACCAGCCGCAGGTACGGGACCTCCGCGGTGGCGGGCACCACATGCACGTCCAGATGCACGGCGTCGGAGATGATTTCGTGCAGGACTCCCGAGATCGGCCCCAGGTGCTGCTCGATATGTGCGCTGATCTGCTCGATGCAGTCGCCGCCGTGTGCCGGCTCGAATGCCTTTTCCTGCGCGTGCAGCATCAGCGTGCTGCCGCCGGGGCTGATCTGGTCGTCTTCAGTGCTCATGGGTTGCTCCGGTTGATGGCCGCACCTGATCGCATGCGCGCACTCACCCCAGACTGAGCGGTGCTTCGCTGGCCAGCGTTGCCTTGCGTTCGGCGCTGAACGCCCACCACGGCCGTGGCGCCTCGCCTTGCATGAAGCGCGTGATCGACAGGAACACGTCGATCACGCAGGGATCGTGCAGCACGCCGGTGCGAAGACACAGCTGCGCATACATGTCGTAGGCATCGCGACCGCGCAACTGCGCGGCAACCCGGATGCCGATCCGCTGCAGATCCTTTTCGCAGGCCGGCCCCACGTTCGGCAGGTCGGTCAGATGCAGCAGGTGCTTGCGATCGACCTTGGCGGGATTCATTGCCGGGGATGCTCCTGGTGCGGGTGCACAGGCTCAGCTGCGCTGCAGGCGCAGGCGTTCGAGCACGCCGTCCAGCGTGTCCAGGTCGGTGTAGTGGATCACCAGCTTGCCCTTGCCGCCGCGGCCGTGGTTGAACACCACCTTGGTGCCCAGCGATTCGGACAGTTCGGTCTCCAGCGAGGCGATATCGGCCTGCGGCGCAGCGGCGGCCGGCTTGCCCTTGCGCAGGGCACCGGGCACCTTGCCGGCGGCGAACTGCTGCGCACGGTGTTCGACCTCGCGCACCGACCAGCCCTGGTCGGCCGCTTCCTGCGCCAGCTTGCTGGCCAGCTCCGGCGCCAGGGTCAGCAGCGCACGCGCATGGCCCATTTCCAGGCGGCGGGTTTCCAGCAGCACGCGGATCGCCACCGGCAATTCCAGCAGCCGCAGCAGGTTGGACACCGACGCACGCGAGCGGCCCACCGCACCGGCGGCCTCGGCGTGGGTCAGCGAAAATTCGTCGATCAAGCGCTGCAGCGCCTGCGCTTCTTCCAGCGGGTTGAGGTCTTCGCGCTGGATGTTCTCGATCAGCGCCATCGCGATGACGGTGCGGTCGTCCAGCTCGCGCACCACCACCGGGACTTCGCTCAGCCCAGCCAGCTGCGAGGCGCGCCAGCGACGTTCGCCGGCCACGATCTCGAACTGCCCCGGCGCCAGCTCGCGCGCCACGATCGGCTGGATCACCCCCTGCGCCTTGATCGACTCCGCCAGCTCGGCCAGCTTGACCTCGTCCATCTCCTTACGCGGCTGGTACTTGCCCGGCTGCAATTGGGTGACCGGCAACCGGCGCAGGCTGTCGCCCGGCTGCAAGGCCTCCTCGCTGGCCGCGCTCGGCGCCGCGGCGGCGGCCGCGCCCTTCGGCCCCAGCAGCGCTTCCAGGCCACGGCCCAGGCCGCGCTTCTTTGCGGGGATCGGCTTGTTCATCAGACGGTCTCCACGGGCCGGTAGGCCTTGTTGCGGTCGTTCTGGCGGCGCACGATTTCGCCGGCCAGCCCCAGGTAGGCCACGCCACCGCGCGAGGTGCGGTCGTAACCGACGATGCTCTGGCCATGGCTGGGTGCTTCGGCCAAGCGCACGTTGCGCGGCACGATGGTGCGGAACACCTTGTCGCCGAAATGCTCGGTCAGCTCTGCCGACACCGCATTGGCAAGGTTGTTGCGGATGTCGAACATCGTGCGCAGCACGCCTTCGATTTCCAGCGCCGGATTGAGGTTGGCGCGCAACGCCTCGATGGTTTCCAGCAGCGCGGTCAGTCCTTCCAGTGCGTAGTACTCGCACTGCATCGGCACGATGATCGAATCGGCCGCGGTCAGGGCATTGAGCGTCAGCAGCGACAACGCCGGCGGGCAGTCGATCAGGATGAAGTCGTACTCGTCGCGGATCGGCGCCAGGGCGCGCTTAAGCCGCTGCTCGCGCTCGCCCTGATCCATCAGCTGGATCTCGGCTGCGGTCAGGTCGATGTTGCCCGGCAGCAGGTCGAAGCCTTCCGGCGCGGTGACCCGGATTTCGGCGGCGGTGTTTTCGCCCAGCAACAGGTCGCAGGTCGAGGCAGCCACGTCGCGCTTGTCGATGCCGCTGCCCATGGTCGCGTTGCCCTGCGAGTCCAGATCCACCAGCAACACGCGCTTGGGCGCGCGCGCCAGGCCGGCCGCCAGATTGACCGCGGTCGTGGTCTTGCCGACGCCGCCTTTCTGGTTGGCAATGGCGATGATCCGGGCCATGCGGGAGAGCCTCGTGGGCAGGGAGTAAGACCGGCCATTATGCGGGCAGGGCGTCGGATCGGGAAATGCCGCCCGCGGCAGTGCGCTGCACGGGCGGGAATGACGGCTGCGCCGGTCAGCCGGTGGGCGCCGCGCCGGCCGGCGGCTCCTTCATCGCCCGGTAGCGCTGCAGGATGTCGGCGATCTCGCCGTCCAGCGCCACCCGTTGCTGCTCGAAGCTGGTCTGCAGACGCAATTGCGCCATCAGCTCGCGATGGCGTTGCTGGATGTCGGCGGCCAGCTTGTCGGCCACCGCCTGGCCGGCCAGTTCGCGGTCGCCGGCGCTGCGCAGCATGCTGGCCAGCCCTTCGCGCAGGCTGGTCACGTTGAAGCGCGCGGTGTGGATGTTGTTGTCGACGATGGCGATGCGCTCGTTGAACACCCGGCGCAGGTCGTCCTCGCTCTGGTAGGACATCAACATCGCCTGGTCGGTGCGCTGGCGCATCTGCTCGGCGGCCAGGTCGGCCTGGCGTTGCTGCTCGCTGGCGGCTGCTGCGGCGCGCTCGTCGCTGTTCATGGCGCGCTGCACCTCGGCGCTGCGCAGGCCGCTCTTGGCGTTGAATTCGTCGCGCGCCTGATTGACCGCCTCCGGCGGCAGCGTATCGCTGCACACCCGGGCGCCGTTCTGGTTCCAGCAATACAGCTTCTTCGCGGCCGGCTTGTCCTGCGCGATGGCAGGCGCGGCGGCCACGGCTGCCGCAACGGCGGCGAGTAACGCCAAACGGGTGTGTCTCGGCATCATCGCAGCCCCCTGTCGCCTGCCGTCAGCCTGTGGTGTCGGTGCCGTAGCGGCCACGATAGGCCAGCAGCGGTTCCCGGAAGCCCACAAGGTCGGCGTTTCCTGCCGCAAAAGCAAGCAGGTCGCCCAGGTTGGCCACCGCGATCACCGGGATGCCGGCCTCGGCCGCCACCGCCTGCGCAGCCGAGCGGCGATCCTGCTCGGAGGCGATCTCCTGCCGGTCCAGCGCCACCACGATCCCGGACGGAATGCCGCCGGCGCCACGGATGATGCCCAGCGCCTCGCGGATCGCGGTGCCGGCAGTGATCACGTCGTCGACGATCAGCACCTTGCGGCCCTCAAGCGCCGCACCGATCAGGCTGCCGCCCTCGCCATGGTCCTTGGCTTCCTTGCGGTTGAACGCCAGCGGCAGGTCGCGCCCGCGCCCGGCGTAGGCGCAGGCCAGTGCGGTCGCCAGCGGGATGCCCTTGTAGGCCGGCCCGAACAACAGATCGAACTCCAACCCCGCCGCGTCGATCGCATCGGCATAGCACTGCGCCAGCTGCGCAGTCTTGGCGCCCGAATCGAAGCGCCCGGCATTGAAGAAATACGGGCTGAGCCGCCCGGACTTGAGCGTGAACTCGCCAAAGCGCAGGGCATCGGCGCCCAGGGCCAGCTGCAGGAAACGGGTGCGGTGGTCGGTCATTGACGGGAATGGGGAATGGAGAATCGGGAATGGTAAACGCATCGTGCCTCGGCAGCCTTCGCAGCTGCGCTGGGGTAGGCTTTACGATTCCCTATTCCCGACTTCCCATTCCCGGCCTATGCGCATCATCAGTTTCAACGCCAACGGCCTGCGCTCGGCCGTCACCAAGGGTTTCTTCGAGTGGTTCGCCGACCAGGACGCCGACGTGCTGTGCGTGCAGGAGACCAAGGCCCAGGAGCATCAGCTGGCCGGTCCCAAGTTCCTGCCCACCGGCTACAAGGCCTGGTTCCGCGACGCCAGCACCAAGAAGGGCTACAGCGGCGTGGCCATCTACAGCAGGCACGAGCCCGATGAAGTGCGCACCGCGCTGGGCTGGCCCGAGTTCGACGAAGAAGGCCGCTATGTCGAAGCGCGCTTCGGCAACCTCAGCGTGGTGTCCTTCTATATTCCATCCGGCTCCTCAGGCGAGTTGCGCCAGGGCTACAAGTTCCAGGTGATGGAATGGCTGCGGCCGATCCTGGAGCAGTGGCTGGCCAGCGGCCGGCAGTACGTGCTGTGCGGCGACTGGAACATCGTGCGCTCGGCGCTGGACATCAAGAACTGGAAGTCCAACCAGAAGAATTCCGGCTGCCTGCCGCCCGAGCGCGACTGGCTCAACGGCCTGTGCGCCGATGCGCTGGAAGACGCCAACGCCGCCAGCGGCCGCGGCTGGGTCGACACCTACCGCGTGCTGCATCCCCAGGGCCAGGACTACACCTGGTGGAGCAACCGCGGCGCAGCGCGCACCAACAACGTCGGTTGGCGCATCGACTACCAACTGGTCACCCCCGGCCTGCGCGACAAGGTGAAGGCCTGCTCCATCTACCGCGAGCAGCGCTTCTCCGACCACGCGCCGTACATCGTGGATTACGCGGAGTGAGTGAGGGCGCGCGGCTGGCAGTGACGAGCATGGGGACGGTTGGCCAGGCCCCGCAGTGGGGTGCTTCCAGTCGCTGCGTGGAGATCAACCTCGAGTGCGTGCAGGCTGTGCCTGGCCGCAGCCTGATAGTGATTGATCCTTCATGGAGCCAATCATGCGTTTCCGGCAGGGCAATCCGCGCAGCGGCTGGCGATACTGCCCACCCGGCAACAATCAGCACCCGTTCCCAGCGGCCACACGCATGACCAAGCCTGTACCCAACTACAAAGGACTGCGCGGCATCCGGCAGGCCTTCGCCACGCCATCGGCGGCAACCATGGCACTGTTGGGTTTCGGCAGCGGTCTGCCGTTTCTGTTGATCGCCTCGCAGACCCTGTCCACCCGGCTGCGCGACGTCGGGCTGGATCTGGGCAGCATCGGTCTGATCAGCCTGGCCAGCTTCTTCTACCTGCTCAAGTTTCTGTGGGCTCCGCTGATCGACCGCTATGCGTTCCCGATCACCGCGTTTCTGGGCCGCCGGCGTTCCTGGCTGCTGGTCTCGCAACTCGGCGTCACTGCCGGCCTGTTCGCACTGGCGTTTTCGCGCCCGGACATGAGTGTCACCGGCCTGGTCGCCTGGGTGCTGTTCGCCTCGTTCTGGGGCGCCACGCAGGATTCGGTGGTGGATGCCTACCGCATCGAAATTGCCCCGGACACGGCGCAGGCCGCCTTGGCGGCGACCTACACCCTGGGCTATCGGATCGGCCTGATCCTCGGTGGCGCCGGGGCGCTGTACCTGGCCGAATACCTCAACTGGACCTCGGCGTACCTGGCCATGTCGGCGCTGATGCTGCTGCCGATCATCACCACCCTGGTATGCCGCGAGCCGGACCGGCCGCTGGTCACGGTGGTGCGTCGCATCGACGTAGCCGGCGCATTCTGGCAGCCCATTTCCAGTTTCTTCTCCAGCAATGGGCTGGCGCTGGGCATCGTCCTGCTGGCATTTGTCGGCCTGTTCAAGTTCCCGGATCAGGTGATCGGCGTGATGGCCGGGCCGTTCTATCTGGATTCGGGCTACACCAAGGCCGACATCGCCACGGTGTCCAAGCTGTTCGGTGTATGGATGGGCATCGTCGGCGCGTTCGCCGGCGGTGCGGCGGTGGCGGCGTTCGGTTTCCGTCGCATGCTGCTGGTGGCCGCCCTGGGCGTGGCGCTGTCCAACCTGGCGTTTTTGCTGATGGCGCAGAACCCCGGCAAATTGTGGGCGTTCTACGCCGCACTCAGTGCCGACAATCTGTTCCAGGGGTTCGCCGGTACCGTGCTGGTGGCCTTCATGTCATCGCTGACAAATCGCAATTTCACCGCCACCCAGTACGCCTTGCTGGTGTCGCTCGCCAATTTGCCGGGTAAATTCGCCGGCGGTGTGTCCGGGTTCCTGGTCGAGGCCACCTCCTACAGCACCTTCTTCATGCTCAGCGCCCTGACCGTGGTTCCCACGCTGGCCCTGCTTGCCTGGCTGTGGCCGCGGCTGGATGCCCGCGATGGGCGCCCGGATTGAAACGGCCGCCCAGGTTGTCGATGATGCAGGCGGGGCAGCGCAGTGCACGAGGCAGGGCATGACCGATCTGGTGTTGCGGGACATCGATCCATTGCTGGTGGACAGGATTCGTCGCATCTCCGTCGCTCGCGGCTGGACCCAGCATCAGACCGTGATGCATCTGCTCGAACAGGGCCTGTTCGCCAGCGAATACGAAGTCACCGGCGGCCTGCAACACCCGGAAGTCGATGCCCTGGCCGAAGCGATTGCCGCGCTCAAGGCGCTGCCGGCGGGGAATAGTCCGTAGCTGCAAACGGTCAGCCAGCGCTGCCTCGCGTGCGAATCCATTCGGCGCGAGGATGCTGCGAATGCGGGCGCTCGCATTGATCCAGCCCCCTCACGCCGGATAGATCGCCCCCAGCAACCGCGGCCCGGCCGCCCCGGTCACCGACGGCAGATTGGCCGCACGGCCTGCGAGCAGCTCCGCGGCCAACCATGCGAACCCCATCGCCTCCAGATAGTCCGGATCCAGCCCATGCCGCGCGCTGGATTCCACCACCACGCCCGGCAATCGCGCCGCCAGTCGTGCCGCCAGTCGTGCCATCAATACCGGATTGCGCACCCCGCCACCGCACACCAGCACCCGGCGGGTATCGGGCTGCAGCCGCAGCAACGCGTCGGCGACGCTGGCCGCGGTCAGTTCGAGCAGGGTCGCCTGCACATCGGCCGCAGATAGCGCCACGTCTCCCAGTGACCGCATCGCCTGCATCGCCCAGTCCAGATGGAACTGCTCGCGTCCGGTGCTCTTGGGCGGTGCCAGCGCAAACCACGGGTCGGCCAGCAACGCCTGCAGCAGTGCGGTATCGACGCGCCCGCTGGCGGCAAACGCACCGTCGGCATCGAACGGGGTGCCGCGATGCTGCTGGCACCAGCTGTCCAGCAATGCATTGGCTGGCCCGGTATCGAAGCCCAGCACCGCGCCATCGCGCGGGATCAGCGTCAGGTTGCCGATGCCGCCCAGATTGAGCACCGCGCGGTCTTCATCGCCAGTGCCCAGCATGGCCAGATGGAAGGCCGGCATCAGCGGCGCGCCCTGGCCGCCGGCAGCCACATCGCGACGGCGGAAATCGGCCACCGTGGTGATGCCGGTGTGCTCGGCAATCCGGCTGGCATCGCCGATCTGCCAGGTGAAGGCCGGATCGGCCTTGGGTCGATGCCGAATGGTCTGCCCATGCGAGCCGATCGCGCGAACGCGCCCACGCGCGATGCCGCTGTCGCGGATCAGTTGATTGGCCGCGGCCGCAAACGCCAGCCCCACCTGCGCATCCAGGCGTCCAAGCGCATCGATGGCGATCACGTCGGCGCCCTGGCCCAGCATCACCAGCGTGTCGCGCAGTTGCGGCTCCCAGGCCACGGTGGTGCCGGCAACCAGTTCGCAGCGGCGATGGCTGTCATCGGCAAAGCGCACCAGTGCGGCATCGATGCCGTCGGCGCTGGTGCCCGACATCAGGCCCAGGTAGAGCGGGGATTCCAGGTGTTCCGGAGCAGACATGCCAGAGCCAGTTGCACAGTGGTCATGCAGCTTGTGCAGCCGGGGTGGGAGAGTCAACCGGCCCTGCACGCATGGCGGTGAGGCCAATGGGCTGTACGCGCGTCAGTCAGCGCTGCACCGGCAGCGCCGACTGTCGCGTCGGCATCATGGTTTCCACTGGACGCTGGCAGCGATCCGGCGCCGGCCGCAACGTTGCATGAGCTGCCAGCTCCTTCGCGAACCGCTGCGCAGCCATCCGACCGGCGATGGCCAGGTCGGCGGCTGAGAAGTTAGCCGCCGCCACTCAACCGCGCGGCTTGCCCTTGGCAGGCTTGCCGGCGTCGGCGTAGATCAACTTCTCCATGCCTTCGATACGCGCCAGCGCCGGCGCCGTCTGCGCGCGGAAGGCGGCCAGCTCGGCACCCTGCAAGGGCTCGGGCGGCGGCATGGTCACCGACATCGGGTTGCGCTGCTGCCCGGCGACACGGAACTCGTAATGCAGATGCGGGCCGGTCGCCAGGCCGGTCATGCCGACATAGCCGATCACCGTGCCCTGGTTGATGCGCTGGCCGGCCTTGATCTTGCCGAAGCGCGACATGTGCCCGTACAGCGTGCTGAAGTTCCTGCCATGGTCCAGGATGACCACATTGCCGTAGCCGCGCTGGGTGCCGACGAACACCACCCGCGCATCGCCGGCAGCCATGATCGGCGTGCCCGAGGCTGCCGCGTAGTCCACGCCCTTGTGCATGCGCATGGTGCCCAGCACCGGATGCTTGCGTGCCCCAAAGGTCGAGCTGATGCGGCTGTAGGCCACCGGCATCCGGATGAAGCTCTTCTTCAACGGCCGGCCGGTGATGTCGAAATACTCGGCCGGCTTGCCGGCACGCTCGAAACGGAAGCCGGTGTAGGTCTTGCCGCCGGTGGTAAAGGTCGCTGCCAGGATGTCGCCGGTATTGATCCGCTCGCCCTCGCGCCAGGTTTCGTCCATCACCACGCTGAAGCGATCGCCCGGCTGCAGATCCTTGTCGAAGTCGATGTCGTACTTGAAGATCTCGTCGGTCATGATCGCCACCGCTGCCGGCGACAACCCCGACTTGCCGGCCGAGGCGTACAGCGAGCTGCTGATTTCCCCGCTCGCCACCACCGTGCGCGTGGTCGTCACCCGCTCGGTGACGTTCTCGCGCACGCTGTCGCCCAGCAGGCGCAGCTCCACGCGGTGGCTGTCGTCGCGGTCGAAGCGCAATGCGCGCAACTCGCCCGGCGTTGGCATATCGAAGGCGATCTCGGCGCCCGGACGCAGCTTGGTCAGCGCCTCCTTGGTGCCCGGATGCGCCAGTACCTGGTACATCACCGCCGTCGGGATTCCCAGCTCGCCGAACAAGGTGCTCAGCGTCTGCCCGGACTTGACCTGCAGAATTTCCCAATCGGTGCTCGGCGCCAGTTGCTTGCGGCTCGGCACCAACGGCGGCAGCGGCAAGGCCAGCGTGGAATGGCTGGACAGCGGGGTATCGATGGCGTTGGAGAAGCCCGGCACGATCGTGGCCACCAGCGCACCGATGGTCGCGAACAGGCTGGCATGGATCCAATGACGGCGTGTCCACCGGTCGTTGAATGCCGCCGGCAGATGCGCCTTGAGCTTGCGATGCAGGGCAGTGTCGTGGAGGACGTGGAGGCGTTCGTGAAAGCGCCGCTTGCGTGCACGGCCCTGCTCTGAGTTCTGCATCGTTCAAATTCCTCGCTGGCTCGAAGTGCGAGCCCAATCGCCGGTACCATAGACAGCCTGTAACAGCGCGTCAAACCATTGAGCCTGTTCGTTTATTTACATTTGGCGCGGAATTAACCCGCGTTTAACATCGTTCACGTTGTTGACGGCAAACGCCGCTGGAGTCTGTGGTTGGCCACTATCGAAGAATCCCTCGCACTCATCGGTCGCGGCGCCGAGGAGATCCTCAAGCTCGATCAGCTCGAAGCGCGACTGAAATCAGGCGTGCCCCTGCGGGTCAAGGCCGGTTTCGATCCCACCGCGCCGGATCTGCATCTGGGCCACACCGTGTTGCTCAACAAGATGCGGCAGTTCCAGCAGCTCGGGCACCAGGTGATCTTCCTGATCGGTGACTTCACCGGCATGATCGGCGACCCGAGCGGCAAGAACGTCACCCGCAAGCCGTTGAGCCGCGACGATGTGCTGGCCAATGCCCGAACCTATGAGGAGCAGGTCTTCAAGATCCTGGACCGCGAACGCACCGAGGTGCGCTTCAACTCCGAGTGGTTCGGCCAGATGAGCGCGGCGGACATGATCAAGCTGTCCGCGCAGCACACGGTGGCGCGCATGCTCGAGCGCGACGACTTCGCCAAGCGCTTCACTGGCCAGCAGCCGATCGCCATCCACGAATTCCTGTATCCGCTGGTCCAGGGCTACGACTCGGTCGCCCTGAAGGCGGACGTCGAACTGGGCGGTACCGACCAGAAGTTCAACCTGTTGATGGGCCGTGGCCTGCAGGAGCACTACGGCCAGGCCCCGCAGGTCGTGCTGACCATGCCGCTGCTGGAAGGCCTGGACGGCGTGGCCAAGATGTCCAAGTCGCTGGGCAACTACATCGGCATCAACGAGCCGGCTATCGACATCGTCACCAAGACCATGAAGATCGGCGACGAGCTGACCTGGCGCTGGATCGATCTGCTGTCTTTCGACATCAGCGTGGCCGAAGCAGAGCGTTTGAAGGCGCAGGTCGCCTCGGGTGAACTGCACCCGCGTGAGGTCAAATTGCGGCTGGCGCGCGAACTCACCGCACGTTTCCACGACGCTGTTACCGCGGAGCAGGCCATTGCCGGCTGGCACGCGGTAGTGACAGGGCAGGGCGACACCAGCCTGTTGCCGCTGCAAGAGGTCGCTGTACCGGCCGAAGGTCTGCGGATCGCAAGCCTGCTTACTGCAGCTGGCCTGACGCCGAGTAATTCGGAAGCTACGCGCAAGCTCAAGGAGCGAGCGGTCAAGATCGATGGCGAAGTGGTCGAAGATCCGGCACGCCAGTTCGGGCCAGGCTTCGAAGGTGTCATCCAGGTGGGCAAGCGTAATTTCGCCCGCGTGGCGCTGGTCAGCGGCTGAGCTGCGAAGGGTTGCTGCATGGCGGCAACCTCCGCTCTGCGGTGACATCTATATAGGTGCACCGGATGCATGAGTCGGATCAGCGGCTTGCCATAGCGGACTATCAGGACGTGTCAACGCAGGGGAAGGGAAAAATCGTGAAATTTTTTTCACAAACCCCTTCCCAAACTCTCCGGTTGGGCCTATAGTTCGCCTCCCCAGACGCAATGGCCCCGCAAACGCGGAACCAGAGCGGAAAGGGTTCGAAAATCCCCTGATTTAGGGTGTTGACGAAACGAAAAAGCCGGCTATGATGGGCGGCTCGCTACACGGAAAGACGCTACGGCGGATTGAGGTGCGGCGACGGCAACTTCCTCTTCACGAGGGGTTGACGAAGATGAAAAGCCTGCTAATATGGCCGGCTCGCTTCGCAGAAAACCTTCGGGTCGAAACGAAGCGGCGTCAACCACCTCGAAATGAGGTGTTGACGGCAAGAAAAAGTCCGCTATAATGGGCGGCTCGCTTCGACGGAAACGACGAAGCTGACGGGAACGGCGCTGAGGCCACTTCCCAATGTTCTTTGACAGTGTGCGCAGGTAATTTGTGCGGACGCCTGCAGGAAGGATGATTGTCCATCTTGCAGACGTTTAATCAAAATGCAACATATTAATTGCTTTGCAAGCGATAAGTTGCCAGTGGTTGAACTTCTGCAGCTAAAGTAATTTGCCTTCGGGCATGTAATTTTAAGTGAAGAGTTTGATCCTGGCTCAGAGTGAACGCTGGCGGCAGGCCTAACACATGCAAGTCGAACGGCAGCACAGTAAGAGCTTGCTCTTATGGGTGGCGAGTGGCGGACGGGTGAGGAATACATCGGAATCTACTCTTTCGTGGGGGATAACGTAGGGAAACTTACGCTAATACCGCATACGACCTACGGGTGAAAGCGGAGGACCTTCGGGCTTCGCGCGATTGAATGAGCCGATGTCGGATTAGCTAGTTGGCGGGGTAAAGGCCCACCAAGGCGACGATCCGTAGCTGGTCTGAGAGGATGATCAGCCACACTGGAACTGAGACACGGTCCAGACTCCTACGGGAGGCAGCAGTGGGGAATATTGGACAATGGGCGCAAGCCTGATCCAGCCATGCCGCGTGGGTGAAGAAGGCCTTCGGGTTGTAAAGCCCTTTTGTTGGGAAAGAAAAGCAGTCGGTTAATACCCGATTGTTCTGACGGTACCCAAAGAATAAGCACCGGCTAACTTCGTGCCAGCAGCCGCGGTAATACGAAGGGTGCAAGCGTTACTCGGAATTACTGGGCGTAAAGCGTGCGTAGGTGGTGGTTTAAGTCTGTTGTGAAAGCCCTGGGCTCAACCTGGGAATTGCAGTGGATACTGGGTCACTAGAGTGTGGTAGAGGGTAGCGGAATTCCCGGTGTAGCAGTGAAATGCGTAGAGATCGGGAGGAACATCCGTGGCGAAGGCGGCTACCTGGACCAACACTGACACTGAGGCACGAAAGCGTGGGGAGCAAACAGGATTAGATACCCTGGTAGTCCACGCCCTAAACGATGCGAACTGGATGTTGGGTGCAATTTGGCACGCAGTATCGAAGCTAACGCGTTAAGTTCGCCGCCTGGGGAGTACGGTCGCAAGACTGAAACTCAAAGGAATTGACGGGGGCCCGCACAAGCGGTGGAGTATGTGGTTTAATTCGATGCAACGCGAAGAACCTTACCTGGTCTTGACATCCACGGAACTTTCCAGAGATGGATTGGTGCCTTCGGGAACCGTGAGACAGGTGCTGCATGGCTGTCGTCAGCTCGTGTCGTGAGATGTTGGGTTAAGTCCCGCAACGAGCGCAACCCTTGTCCTTAGTTGCCAGCACGTAATGGTGGGAACTCTAAGGAGACCGCCGGTGACAAACCGGAGGAAGGTGGGGATGACGTCAAGTCATCATGGCCCTTACGACCAGGGCTACACACGTACTACAATGGTAGGGACAGAGGGCTGCAAACCCGCGAGGGTAAGCCAATCCCAGAAACCCTATCTCAGTCCGGATTGGAGTCTGCAACTCGACTCCATGAAGTCGGAATCGCTAGTAATCGCAGATCAGCATTGCTGCGGTGAATACGTTCCCGGGCCTTGTACACACCGCCCGTCACACCATGGGAGTTTGTTGCACCAGAAGCAGGTAGCTTAACCTTCGGGAGGGCGCTTGCCACGGTGTGGCCGATGACTGGGGTGAAGTCGTAACAAGGTAGCCGTATCGGAAGGTGCGGCTGGATCACCTCCTTTTGAGCATGACGTCATCGTCTTGCGGGCGTCCTCACAAATTACCTGCATTCAGAGATTCATACCGGCACAGGTCGGTATGCGAAGTCCCTTTTGGGGCCTTAGCTCAGCTGGGAGAGCACCTGCTTTGCAAGCAGGGGGTCGTCGGTTCGATCCCGACAGGCTCCACCATATTGAGTGAAAAGACTTCGGGTCTGTAGCTCAGGTGGTTAGAGCGCACCCCTGATAAGGGTGAGGTCGGTAGTTCGAGTCTACCCAGACCCACCACTCTGAATGTAGTGCACACTTAAGAATTTATATGGATCAGCGTTGAGGCTGATACATGTTCTTTTATAACTTGTGACGTAGCGAGCGTTTGAGATATCTATCTAAACGTGTCGTTGAGGCTAAGGCGGGGACCTCGAGTCCCTAAATAATTGAGTCGTATGTTCGCGTTGGTGGCTTTGTACCCCACACAACACGGCATGTAGCTCCGAGGCAACTTGGGGTTATATGGTCAAGCGAATAAGCGCACACGGTGGATGCCTAGGCGGTCAGAGGCGATGAAGGACGTGGTAGCCTGCGAAAAGTGTCGGGGAGCTGGCAACAAGCTTTGATCCGGCAATATCCGAATGGGGAAACCCACTGCTTCGGCAGTATCCTGCAGTGAATTCATAGCTGCTGGAAGCGAACCCGGTGAACTGAAATATCTAAGTAACCGGAGGAAAAGAAATCAACCGAGATTCCCTAAGTAGTGACGAGCGAACGGGGAGCAGCCCTTAAGCTGGAATGGCTTTAGAAAAACAATCTGGAAAGATTGGCCATAGAAGGTGATAGCCCTGTATTTAAAAGGGCCACTCCAGTGAAGACGAGTAGGGCGGGGCACGTGAAACCCTGTCTGAATATGGGGGGACCATCCTCCAAGGCTAAATACTCCTGACCGACCGATAGTGAACCAGTACCGTGAGGGAAAGGCGAAAAGAACCCCGGAGAGGGGAGTGAAATAGATCCTGAAACCGTGTGCGTACAAGCAGTAGGAGCTCGCAAGAGTGACTGCGTACCTTTTGTATAATGGGTCAGCGACTTACTGTTCGTGGCAAGCTTAACCGTATAGGGGAGGCGAAGGGAAACCGAGTCTGATAAGGGCGCATAGTCGCGGGCAGTAGACCCGAAACCGGGTGATCTAGTCATGGCCAGGGTGAAGGTGCCGTAACAGGTACTGGAGGCCCGAACCCACGTCTGTTGCAAAAGACGGGGATGAGCTGTGATTAGGAGTGAAAAGCTAATCGAACCCGGAGATAGCTGGTTCTCCTCGAAAGCTATTTAGGTAGCGCCTCGGACGAATACTACTGGGGGTAGAGCACTGTTATGGCTAGGGGGTCATCGCGACTTACCAAACCATTGCAAACTCCGAATACCAGTACGTACTATCCGGGAGACACACGGCGGGTGCTAACGTCCGTCGTGAAAAGGGAAACAACCCAGACCCACAGCTAAGGTCCCAAATTCACTGCTAAGTGGAAAACGATGTGGAAAGGCATAGACAGCCAGGAGGTTGGCTTAGAAGCAGCCACCCTTTAAAGAAAGCGTAATAGCTCACTGGTCGAGTCGGTCTGCGCGGAAGATTTAACGGGGCTAAGCAGTGAACCGAAGCTTGGGGTGCATAAAACTTGTTTTATGCGCGGTAGAGGAGCGTTCCGTAAGCCTGCGAAGGTGGATTGAGAAGTCTGCTGGAGGTATCGGAAGTGCGAATGCTGACATGAGTAACGATAATGCGGGTGAAAAGCCCGCACGCCGAAAGCCCAAGGTTTCCTTGCGCAACGTTAATCGACGCAGGGTTAGTCGGTCCCTAAGGCGAGGGCGAAAGCCGTAGTCGATGGGAAGCAGGTTAATATTCCTGCACCTCGCGTGAGTGCGATGGAGGGACGGAGAAGGTTAGGTGTACCGGGCGTTGGTTGTCCCGGGGAAAGGCGGTAGGTTTGGATCTTTGGCAAATCCGGGATCCTTTAAGACCGAGCACCGAGACGAGCCTTTATGGCGAAGTCACTGATACCACGCTTCCAGGAAAAGCTCCTAAGCTTCAGCTCACGAAGACCGTACCGTAAACCGACACAGGTGGGTAGGATGAGAATTCTCAGGCGCTTGAGAGAACTCGGGTGAAGGAACTAGGCAACATGGCACCGTAACTTCGGGAGAAGGTGCACCCTTTTTGGTGGCTCATGCGAGCTATAGCTGAAGAGGGTCGCAGAAACCAGGCCGCTGCGACTGTTTATCAAAAACACAGCACTCTGCAAACACGAAAGTGGACGTATAGGGTGTGACGCCTGCCCGGTGCTGGAAGGTTAATTGATGGGGTCAGCCGCAAGGCGAAGCTCTTGATCGAAGCCCCAGTAAACGGCGGCCGTAACTATAACGGTCCTAAGGTAGCGAAATTCCTTGTCGGGTAAGTTCCGACCTGCACGAATGGCGTAACGACAGCGGCGCTGTCTCCACCCGAGACTCAGTGAAATTGAAATCGCTGTGAAGATGCAGCGTTCCCGTGGCAAGACGGAAAGACCCCGTGAACCTTTACTATAGCTTTACACTGAACGTTGAGTTCGTCTGTGTAGGATAGGTGGGAGGCTATGAAACTGTGGCGCTAGCTGCAGTGGAGCCATCCTTGAAATACCACCCTGTCGTGCTTGACGTTCTAACCTAGATCCGTTATCCGGATCAGGGACCGTGTATGGTGGGTAGTTTGACTGGGGCGGTCTCCTCCTAAAGAGTAACGGAGGAGCACGAAGGTACGCTCAGCGCGGTCGGACATCGCGCACTGTGTGCAAAGGCATAAGCGTGCTTGACTGCAAGATCGACGGATCAAGCAGGTACGAAAGTAGGTCTTAGTGATCCGGTGGTTCTGTATGGAAGGGCCATCGCTCAACGGATAAAAGGTACTCCGGGGATAACAGGCTGATACCGCCCAAGAGTTCATATCGACGGCGGTGTTTGGCACCTCGATGTCGGCTCATCACATCCTGGGGCTGTAGTCGGTCCCAAGGGTATGGCTGTTCGCCATTTAAAGTGGTACGCGAGCTGGGTTCAGAACGTCGTGAGACAGTTCGGTCCCTATCTGCCATGGGCGTTGGAAGTTTGAGAGGGGCTGCTCCTAGTACGAGAGGACCGGAGTGGACGAACCTCTGGTGTTCCGGTTGTCACGCCAGTGGCATTGCCGGGTAGCTATGTTCGGAAGCGATAACCGCTGAAAGCATCTAAGCGGGAAGCGCGCCTCAAGATGAGACTTCCCGGGGCACAAGCCCCCTAAAGGAACCATATAGACTATGTGGTTGATAGGTCAGGTGTGTAAGTACAGCAATGTATTGAGCTAACTGATACTAATGATCCGTGCGGCTTGACCATATAACCTCAAGTTGCCTTGGTCCCAACGAACGTTGGTAGATCACCAAACGCAAGCTACGTCACAAGTTACCTATGCGAGACGAGCGCTATCAAGCGCTGCTCCAACCGTCTCCCTGGTGAAATTAGCGCTGTGGAACCACCCGATCCCATCCCGAACTCGGAAGTGAAACGCAGCTGCGCCGATGGTAGTGTGGCTCAAGCCATGCGAGAGTAGGTCATCGCCAGGGGCTTTACCCGAAACCCTCAGTCCAATAGGACTGAGGGTTTCTTTTTGCGCGAAATTTAAGCTAAAGCCGAAGGCAAAGCCGAAGTCGGGTAGCGCCACGGCACTCGGGCACTCAAGGCGCATCCTTTGGCACCTTGCCACGCTGTGATCTGGGGGCTCATCGACATGTAACGCAGCACCTGACGCGTCGGTTTATGTCACTAACACCATCCAAGGTTGAGCTTCTTTCTTACCTCTGTCCCCTGATTTTCATGTCGATGCCGAGAGGTAGGTACTCGCAGCGATGCTGTTGTGTAGCAATGACCTACCGCTTACTTCTACGCAATGCAGATCTACGGGCACAGCACCTTATGCGGACATCTGGGCACAACAAAAAACCCCGCGATGCGGGGTTCTTGTTTTCCTCAGCAAGCCAATAGAGATGGCCTCATAGTTGTGGGACTGGATCTCAGTCGCCCAGTGTCAGAAGCGAGGCATTGCCACCTGCGGCTGTTGTGTTGACGGTGACGACCTTCTCGGTGGCGAAGCGCAGCAGGTAATGCGGCCCGCCGGCTTTCGGGCCGGTGCCTGACAGACCCTGGCCGCCGAAGGGTTGTACGCCGACGACCGCACCGATCTGATTGCGGTTGACGTAGACATTACCGACCGCAACACGCGTGGTGATGCGATCGATGGTCTCGTCGATGCGCGAGTGCACGCCCAGGGTCAGTCCGTAACCGGTGGCATTGATCTGATCGATGACGGCGTCGAGTTGGTCGGCTTTCCAGCGGATGACATGCAGGACCGGTCCGAAAATTTCGCGTTGTAGCTGCGCGAGTGAGGTCAGCTCGTACGCGCGTGGGGCGAAAAAGCTGCCGTTGGCAGTGGCAGGATCCAGGATGGTGGTGCCGATCAGGCGAGCTTCGCGATCCATGCGCGCCGCATGATCATCGAGGATCTTGAGCGCATCTGCGTCAATAACGGGACCAACATCGGTGGACAGCAGCGCAGGATCGCCGATCTTCAGCTCTCCCATCGCGCCGGCCAGCATGGTCATCACCTTGTCGGCGATGTCGTCCTGCACGAACAGCACGCGGGCCGCCGAGCAGCGTTGGCCGGCGGACATGAAGGCGCTGGAGATTGCATCCTTGACGACGGCCTCCGGCAACGAGGACGAGTCGGCGATGAACGCGTTCTGGCCGCCGGTTTCGGCAATCAGCACACCGATCGCGGCGTCGCGGGAGGCCAGGGTCCGGTTGATGACGCGTGCGGTCTCCGTGGAGCCGGTGAAGGCGACGCCCGCCACGCGCGGATCATTGGTCAGCGCGGCGCCGACGGTGGCGCCGTCGCCCGGCAGGAACTGCACGACCGCTTCGGGGATACCCGCTTCGTGCAGCAGCTTCACTGCGGCGTAGCCGATCAGGTTGGTTTGCTCTGCAGGCTTGGCGATGACGCTGTTGCCCGCAGCCAATGCGGCAGCGACCTGGCCGAGGAAGATGGCGAGCGGGAAGTTCCAGGGACTGATGCAGACGAAGACACCGCGGCCATGCAGCTGCAGTTCGTTGGATTCGCCGGTTGGCCCGGGCAGACGCTCGGGTGCGCCGAACTGGGCGCGTGCCTGGCCTGCGTAGTAACGCAGGAAGTCGACCGCCTCACGCACTTCGGCCACAGCGTCGGGCAGGGTCTTGCCGGCCTCCTTGACGCAGATCGCCATGAATTCGGGCATGCGTGCTTCAAGCAGGTCGGCGGCATGCTCCAGGATGGTGGCGCGGCTGGCCGCAGGCGTGCGGTTCCAGGCCGGCTGCGCGGCAGCGGCGGTTGCCAGCGAGGTCTGCACGATGGCCGGATCGGCCGGCTGCCAGTGCCCGACCGTTTCGCGTCGGTCCGCCGGGTTGCGCACCGCCTCGCCGGGCGTGCTGATCACCGCGCCGGGAACCAACGGGGTGGCCTTCCACGGCTTGATGGCGGCATTGAGTTGCTCGGCCAGCTGCCGCAGATCGTTGTCGTTGGCGAGATTGGCGCCCATGGAGTTTTTCCTGTGTTGGTTCTGGCTGCGCAACAGATCGGTGGGCAGCGGAATCTTGGGATGCGGAATGGAGCCGAACGAGGACACCGCTTCGACCGGATCGCGGATCAGGTCTTCGATGGCGACGTCCTCGTCGGTGATGCGATTGACGAAGCTGGAATTGGCGCCGTTCTCAAGCAGGCGACGCACCAGGTACGGCAGCAGATCCTCGTGCGAGCCGACCGGTGCGTACACGCGACAGGGCAGTCCCAGGCGATCGGCCGGAATCACTTCGGCATACAGGTCATCGCCCATGCCGTGCAGTTTCTGGTGTTCGTAATGCTTGGTCGTTGCGATTGCGCGTACCGCCGCGATTGTCTGCGCGTTGTGCGTGGCGAACATCGGATACAGCGCATCGCTGTGCGCGAACATGCGGCGCGCGCAGGCCAGATACGACACGTCGGTATTCTGCTTGCGGGTAAAGACCGGGTAGCCGGGGTGACCTTCGATCTGTGCGCGCTTGATCTCCGCGTCCCAGTACGCGCCCTTGACCAGACGCACCGGAATGCGACGGCCGACGCGGCGTGCCAGATCGGCGAGAAAATCGATCGTGTACGGCGTGCGCTTCTGATACGCCTGCACCGCCAGGCCATAGCCCTCCCATCCATCCAGCGACGGGTCGGAGAAGGTGGCCTCGATGATGTCCAGCGACAGTTCCAGACGGTCGGCTTCTTCGGCATCGACGGTGTAGCCGATGCCGTAGGACTTGGCCAGTTGCGCCAGCTCGAGCACGCCCGGCACCAGCTCGGCCATCACGCGTGCGCGCTTGGCATGCTCGTAGCGCGGATACAGTGCGGACAACTTGATCGAGATGCTGGGCGCTGCAAAGACATCTGTACCGACGAAACTGCCGCTGCGGCCGATGGCATGGATGGCATCGCGGTACGCCTGCAGATAGCGCTGCGCATCCTTCATGGTCAATGCGCCTTCGCCGAGCATGTCGAACGAATAGCGGTAATCGGCGTTGTCGCCCTTGCGCGAACGCGAGAGGGCTTCACCGATGGTGCGGCCCATGACGAACTGGTGGCCCATGATCTTCATCGCCTGGCGCACTGCCAGGCGAATCACTGGCTCGCCGACGCGGCCGATCAGGCGCTTGAACGCCCCCGGCACGTCGGCACGGGTGAGGTCGTTGAGCTGCACCAGCTTGCCGGTGAGCATCAGGCCCCAGGTCGATGCGTTGACCAGCACCGAGTCGCTGCCGCCGACGTGTTTTTTCCAGTCCGCATCGCCGAGCTTGTCGCGGATCAGCTTGTCTGCGGTGTCCTGGTCGGGAATGCGCAACAGTGCTTCGGCCACGCACATCAGCAGCACGCCTTCTTCGCTGCCCAGGTCGTACTGGCGCATGAAGGCTTCGATCGCGCCCTGGTCCTGCGCACGTGCGCGGACGCGGGTGACCAGGTCGGCGGCCACCGCCTGCACCTTGGCCTGTTCGGCGGCGGGCAGACGCGCCTGGTCGAGCAATTCGCGGACGTGCTCGGTTTCGTCCTTGAGCCAGGCGGCGGTGATCGCCGCACGCAATGCGCCGGGTGCGGCAGGCAGCTCGGGCGCCAGCAGCGGGCGCGCAACTGAGGGAGAGGCAAGCGGGTCGAGCTGAGCGTTCATGCGAAGGGTGCCTGGGAATCCGTGCTCATTCTAGAGAGCCGCAGCCCCTGCGCACTTGTGTGGAAGCGGCAACTTTTCCGCCGTTTTGTGCACGTGGCCGGCGCAGGCCCAAAACGGACTCGATCCTTGCCGGCCGCAGCCGCGGGCATCGGCACATGCACCGGGAAGTGGTTGATTTACGCGTGTTTTTAGCTGCACTGCAGCAATCGCATGATTGCCGGAAACGCTTGCCGCATGCGTTCGTGCGGGTCTACCATCGGGCCATTCCCGCAGTGCGCTGCGTGTTGCCAATGATCGAAGTACTGCCGTTGATGTCCGAAGGGGTCGGGACGCAGTTGCGGTTGCGGCCTCCGCGGGCATTGTCGGCCAGGCAGTTTGTGCAGCTGTTCGCAGTCTTGGCGGGAACGATGTGGGTATTTGCGGGCCTGGGGTGGTGGACCGGCAATGCATTCGCGCCGGTGTTCGCCCTGTTGCACAGTGGTGTGGTGGCGCTGGCGCTACGGCAATTGTGGCGAAGTGGCGAGCGCGAAGAAGCGATCCGGGTAGGGGAGACCGTTGTCGAGGTGTTTCCATCCGGGCATGCGCCACCAGCGTTTCAGGCACATCCGCATTGGGTGCGGTTATGCATGGAACGCGACGACAGGGTGGTGCTGGTCAGCAGCGGCAAGCAGATCGAGATCGGAAGTTTTCTCGGGCCGGCCGAACGTGTGGAACTGGCAACTACGCTGAAACGCTTGCTCGCGGCCGCCAATGGCCGTCACCGATGACGTAAGGGTCTAGGCAATGACGCAACGCAGCAGCTGGAAGGCGACGTATTCGAAATTGGCTTTGGCGATGCTGGCGCTGTCGAGCGCTTCAGTCGCCTGGGCGCAATCGGCCGACCCGAAGGAATGGCAGCTCAACATGGGCCGCGGGGTCACCCAAACCGCGCGCATGGCCTACGAGGCGCACATGGTGGCGCTGTGGGTCTGCGTGGTGATCGGCGCGCTGGTGTTCGGTGCGATGGGCTATGCGATCTTCAAGTTCCGCAAGTCCAAGGGGGCGGTGGCCGCGCAATTCAGCCACAACACCACGGCCGAGGTGCTGTGGACGGTGATCCCGGTGCTGGTGCTGATTGCGATGGCCTGGCCGGCGACGGCCAAACTGATTGCGATGTACGACACCCGCGAGTCGGAAATGACCGTCAAGGTCACCGGCTACCAGTGGATGTGGAAATACGAGTATCTGGGCCAGGGCGTGGAGTTCACCAGCCGGCTGGCGCGCGAATCCGACCGCATCCGCCAGAGTGGCGAGCGTCCGACCGCTGCATCGCAACCGCATTATCTGCTGGACGTGGACAACCGCCTGGTGCTGCCGGTCAACACCAAGATCCGTTTCGTGATCACCGCCGACGACGTGATCCATGCGTGGTGGGTGCCGGCCCTTGGCTGGAAGCAGGACGCGATCCCCGGCATCGTCAACGAGGCATGGACCAATATCGAGCAGCCGGGCGTGTATCGCGGGCAGTGCGCCGAGTTGTGCGGCAAGGATCATGGCTTCATGCCGATCGTGGTGGAAGCGCTGCCCAAGGCCGAATTCCAGCGCTGGCTGGCATCGCGTCGCAGTGCCAGCGCAGCGCCTGCCGTACCGGCAGGCACCCCGGCGCCGGCGCCCACACCTGCAACACCGCCTGCCGGCGAGGCCGCTCCAGCCGCGGCGCCTGCTCCGGCCGCCGCACCGACCGCCGCTCTTTAATCGCCCGCAACCGCACCGCTTCGTAGAGGTCGTTCCGTCATGGCGCATACCGCAGTCGATCACCACGGACACCACCAGCCCGGTTTCGTCGAGCGCTGGTTTTTCTCGACCAATCACAAGGACATCGGCACGCTGTATCTGCTGTTTTCCTTCGTGATGTTCATCATCGGCGCGGCGATGAGCGTGGTGATCCGCGCTGAACTGATGCAGCCCGGGCTGCAGTTCGTCAAGCCGGAATTCTTCAACCAGATGACCACCGTGCATGCCCTGGTGATGATCTTCGGCGGGGTGATGCCGGCCTTCGTCGGCCTGGCCAACTGGATGATTCCGCTGCAGATCGGCGCGCCGGACATGGCGTTGCCGCGCATGAACAACTGGTCGTTCTGGTTGCTGCCGGTGGCATTTACCTTGCTGCTGCTGACGCTGTTCCTGCCCGGCGGTGCGCCGGCCGGCGGCTGGACGCTGTACCCGCCGCTGTCGCTGCAGGGCGGCTACAACGTGGCCTTCAGCGTGTTCGCGATCCATGTGGCCGGCGTCAGTTCGATCATGGGCGCGATCAACATCATCGCCACCGTGCTCAACATGCGCGCGCCGGGCATCGACCTGCTGAAGATGCCGATCTTCTGCTGGGCCTGGCTGATCACCGCCTTCCTGCTGATCGCGGTGATGCCGGTGCTGGCCGGCGCGGTGACCATGCTGCTGACCGACAAGTTCTTCGGTACCAGCTTCTTCAATGCGGCCGGCGGCGGCGACCCGGTGATGTACCAGCACATCTTCTGGTTCTTCGGGCATCCGGAGGTCTACATCATGATCCTGCCGGCGTTCGGCGTGGTCAGCGAGATCATCCCGACCTTCAGCCGCAAGCCGCTGTTTGGCTATCAGGCGATGGTCTATGCGATCGCGGCGATCGCGTTCCTGAGCTTCATCGTGTGGGCCCACCACATGTTCACCGTGGGCATGCCGCTCGGCGGCGAAATCTACTTCATGTTTGCCACGATGCTGATCTCCATCCCGACCGGGGTAAAGGTGTTCAACTGGGTCAGCACGATGTGGAAGGGCTCGCTGACGTTCGAATCGCCGATGCTGTGGGCGGTGGCGTTCGTGATTCTTTTCAGCATCGGTGGATTTTCGGGCCTGATGCTGGCGATCGTGCCGGCGGATTTCCAGTACCACGACACCTATTTTGTGGTCGCGCATTTCCATTATGTGCTGGTTACCGGTGCGGTCTTCGCGCTGATTGCGGCGGTGTACTACTGGTGGCCGAAGTGGACCGGGCGGATGTACAACGAGACCTGGGCCAAGTTCCATTTCTGGTGGACGATGGTGTTCGTCAATCTGCTGTTCTTCCCGCAGCATTTTCTTGGCCTGGCCGGCATGCCGCGGCGGATCCCCGATTACAACGTGGTGTTTGCCGACTGGAACCTGATCAGCTCGATCGGCGCGTTCGGCATGTTCGCCACGCCGTTCCTGATGGCCGGCATCCTGCTCGCCTCGCTGCGCAGTGGCGCCAAGGCCGATGCACGTGCCTGGGAAGGCGCCAAGGGACTGGAGTGGACGGTGCCGTCGCCGGCACCGGCGCATACCTTCACCGTGCCGCCGGTGATCAAGCCTGGAGATCTTGCGCATGAAGACATCGGTCACTGAGTCCGCGCCGCCGGCTGTGGCACGTCTGCTCTCCGCTGCCGAACGGCAGGCGCAACAGCGTCGTGCGGTGCGCCGCACGGCGATCACCGTCGGCATCATCGCGCTGCTGATCTATGCGGGTTTCATTGCGTCGGGAGTCATCGGGCGGTGAACGCGCGGGCGCCCGCACCTGCACCGACGGCCGGCCTGTTCAAGCTGCTGAGCGTGGTGTTGGGCGTGTTCGTGCTGACCTTTTCGCTGGTGCCGCTATATCGCATCGCGTGCGAAAAAGTCTTCGGCATCCGCATGGAGCGCGCACCGGGCAGCACCCGTGGTAATGCTGCTGCGAGTGCAGGGGCTGGCAAACGCACGGTGCGGGTGGAGTTCGATGCCGGGGTCAATTCCAAACTGCCGTGGACCTTCCATCCCGAGCAGATGACGATGGATGTGGTGCCGGGCGAACTCAATGAGGCGCTGTACTTCGCACGCAACGACAGTGCGCGGGCAGTGGTCGGCAGTGCGGTGCCATCGGTCGCACCGGCGCGTGCATCCGGATACTTCAACAAGACCGAATGTTTCTGTTTTACCGCGCAGACCTTGCAGGCCGGCGAAACGCGCGACATGCCGTTGCGTTTCATCGTCGACCCGGCACTGCCGCCGGAAGTCACCACGATCACCCTGTCCTACACGTTCTATCGCAATGACACCCTGACCTCGGAGTTGCAGGGCGGTGGCGCATCCAGCGCACCGCGCGCGGCGCCTTGATCCTTCATCCACACGCAGCACCGACACGGAAGCAACGCCATGGCCGACCATAGTCCCAACGCCGATGCGTATTTCGTCCCGAGCCAGAGCAAGTGGCCCTTTGTCGGGTCGATTGCGATGTTCGTGATGATGATCGGCGTGGCCAGCTGGCTCAACGATGCGGCATGGGGGCGCTGGACGTTCTTTGTCGGCATGGCGATGTTGCTGGCGACCTTGTTCAGGTGGTTTGGCGATGTCATCCGCGAATCCAACGCCGGGCACTACAACCGCCAGGTGGACGGCTCCTTCCGCATGGGGATGGTGTGGTTCATCTTTTCCGAGGTGATGTTCTTCTGCGCCTTCTTCGGCGCGTTGTTCTACACGCGTGTGCTGACGCTGCCCTGGCTGGGCGGCGAAGGCGATGGCGTGATGACCAACGAACTGCTGTGGAACGGCTATTCCGCTGCATGGCCGACCAATGGTCCCGGCACGATCGGTGGGCAGTTCCAGACCATCCCGGCCTGGGGCCTGCCGCTGATCAATACGCTGATCCTGCTCAGCTCCGGCGTGACCTTGACCATTGCGCACCACGCGCTCAAGGGCGGCCGTCGTGGGGCGCTATTGCTGTGGCTGGGCCTGACCGTGCTGCTGGGTTGCGTGTTCCTGTTCCTGCAGGCCGAGGAATACATCCACGCCTACACCGAGCTCAATCTGACGCTGGGATCGGGCATCTACGGCTCGACCTTCTTCATGCTCACCGGCTTCCACGGCATGCACGTGCTGCTGGGCACGATCATGCTGGCGGTGATGTGGCTGCGGGTGGCGCGCGGGCACTTCACCCGCGACAACCACTTCGCCTTCGAAGCGGCGGCCTGGTACTGGCACTTCGTCGACGTGGTGTGGCTGGCGTTGTTCCTGTTCGTGTATGTACTTTGAGAATCGGGAATCGGGAATCGGGAATCGGGAATCGCCAGAGCGAGCCTGCTTTTGCTCTTACGATTCCCTACTCCCGATTCCCCATTCCCGGCCGCGTCAGCGGCCAAGCCCATGCGGCTTGATCCAGCCGGTGTAGATGCCGAGGATCACAACGGCGATCAGTGCGACCGATAGACCGATGCGCCAGGTCAGTGCGTTGACGGTGCGCTTGGTTTCGCCACGGTCGGTGAGCAGGTAGTACAGGCCCGCACCCAGGTTCCACAGGATCACGATCAGGAAGGCGACAATCAGCAACGTCTTGAGCGAATCGTTCACAACAGCCCCGGTGGTCGTCGGCGTGGTAACGGCATTGCACGCCTTTTTGCGTCGCTTGTCATGATGCGCAAGCACACGGCGGTGTTGGGATGGTGTCTGGCCGTGCTGGTCAGTGCGGGGTTTGCGGCGCTGGGGCAGTGGCAGCTGCAGCGCATGCACGACAAACAGGCGTTGCTGGAACGCGCGGCGCATGTGCGGCAGACGCCGTTGACCCTGGTGCAGGCCCTGGCCACGCCGCATGCGCTGGCCTGGGTGAGCGGAGAGGTGCGGTTCCTGCCGCAGCAGGTGCTGCTGGACAACCAGCTGCATGCCGGGCGTGCCGGTGTGCGGATCTATCAACTTGCCGCGCCGCAGGGCAGCCCGGTCATGCTGCTGGTCGATTTGGGCTGGCTGCCGTTGCCGGCCGACCGGCAGCTGCCGACAATCGCGCCACTGCAGGGGAGCCAGGCAGTGCAGGGGTTGCTGAGTGCGCCGCCCTCGGCCGGACTCGCAATGGGGCCGGCGTTGGCTGCTGCCAATGCGCCGCAGACCTGGCTGGCCACGCGTCTGGATACCAGCGCCCTGCGCAGCGCGCTGGGCAGGCGCGACATTTCGTCGCAGGTCCTGCGCCTGGATCCAGCCCTACCGGTCGGGTATGCACGCGACCTGGAGATGCTGCCGAATACGCTGCCACCCGCGCGGCACTTGGGTTATGCGGTGCAATGGTTCGGTCTGGCCGCGGCCGTGCTGGTCACCGCGACGCTGCTGAGCTGGCGTGCGCGCCGCCGCCGTCGACGCGGGCACTGACGCCTGCGGCATGAGAAAATCGCCGGCATGACCTCCTCCACATCGGCCACGCCGCATTCGGTCAAACGCGGCCGCAGGATGCTGATTGCCCTGGCGGTGCTGTTCTTCGGCTCGATGTTGCTGGCCGGTGTGCTGCGCTTCTCCGGATGGCAGCCGGCATCGATGCGCAATCACGGCGAACTGCTCAAGCCGCCCGCCGACCTGCGCGGGTTGGTGCCGGTGCGCGCGGACGGGCAGCTGTATGCCTGGACGCCTGCCGAACGTGTATGGCGGATCGCGCTCGCACCGCCTGCCGGCTGCACGCAGCAGTGCGTGATGTTGGCGGCCGAACTGGACAAGGTATGGCAGCTGCTCGGCCATCGCGCCGACAAGGTGGAGGTGTTGTGGATCGGCGCCCCACCGGCCGGTCTGCCGCCGATGTCGGCCCTGCGTGTGCTGCGCGACGACGCGCGGCTGCGGCAGGGCCTGCCGCGTGCCAACGATGCCGCCGGCGTGCCGGTGTATGTAATCGACCCGAATGGCTTCGTGATCCTGCGGTACGCCCCGGGGTTCGACCCGGCCGGCCTGCGTGCCGATCTGGTCAAGCTGCTGAAACTGATGTGAGCCCGTTTCGATGAATCTGTTTGCGCCACCGGCATTGTTCCGCCACTTCCATCGCATGGCCTGGCTGGCTGCGTTGTTCACTGCGAGCACGATCCTGTTCGGGTCGTTCGTGCGCCTGTCCGATGCCGGCATGAGCTGCCCGGACTGGCCGACCTGCTACGGCCGCGTCACCTGGCCGCAGACCAGCGACGAAGCCAATACGCATGTGGCCAGCAAGATACGGCCGCTGGAATCGCACAAGGCCTGGCGCGAGCAGGTGCACCGCTTCCTGGCCGGCGCGCTCGGGGTGGAGGTGCTGGTGCTGTCGTTGCTGGCGGTGCGCCGCCGCCGCATGGGCATCGCCCAGGTGGTTTCTGCTGCGGTGCTGGTGGCCTTGTCGATTCCGCTGTACATGTCCGGCTGGCACACGCTGGCGTTCGGCGTGGCGATTGCCGGCGAGGCCATCCTGCTGCTGGCGGCGCTGCGCTGGAGCAATATCGACCTGGCGCGTGCGGCGGTGCTGACGCTGGCAGTGGTGATCTTCCAGGCGCTGCTGGGCATGTGGACGGTGACGCTGCTGCTCAAACCCATCGTGGTGATGGGCCATCTGCTCGGCGGCATGCTGATGTTCTCGCTGCTGGTATGGATGGCCTGGCGCGCGACCCACCTGCCGATCACGCTGGCCGATGCCTCGCGGCTCAAGTGGCTGCTGCGTGCGGGTGTGGCGGTGCTGGGCCTGCAGATCGCCCTCGGCGGCTGGGTCAGTGCCAATTACGCGGCGCTGGCCTGCGGCGGCGGTAGCTGGTCGGCCGACAATTTCCCGCGCTGCGTCAGCCAGTGGTGGCCGCCGCATGACTTCCGCGAAGGCTTCACGCTGTGGCGCGGGATCGGGGTGGATTACGAAGGCGGTGTGCTCGATGGCGCAGCGCGTATCGCCATCCAGATGGCGCACCGGTTGTGGGCAATTGCGACGGCGCTGTACCTGTGGTGGCTGGCCTGGCGCCTGTCGCGTTCGCCGGGCATGCGGGTGTGGGCCGGTGCGCTGGCGGTGCTGGTGGCGGTGCAGGTGACGCTGGGCATGCTCAACGTCAAGTTGGCGTTGCCGCTGGAAGTGTCGGTGCTGCATAACGGCGGCGCGGTCGCATTGTTGTTCGTGCTGGTCTCGCTGCTGGCGCGGCTGCGCGCGCCGGAGTGAGCATGGCTGTCAGCGCACGCGATTACTGGGATCTGACCAAACCCAAGGTGGTGGCACTGATTGTGTTCACCGCCCTGGTGGGCATGTTCCTGGCCATCCCCGATGTGCCGACGTGGGTGCAGGTACGCACCGGTGCGTTGGGCTTTCTGGGTATCTGGCTGGCGGCGTCGGCGGCGGCGGCGATCAACCAGTTGCTGGACGCCAAGATCGACGCGCAGATGGCGCGGACTTCGTGGCGGCCACTGGTGGTGGGCAAGGTGCGGCCGTGGCAGGTGCTGCTGTTTGCCGGCGTGTTGATCGTGATCTCCATGACCATCCTGGTGGTCTGGGTGAATGTGATCACCGCGGTGCTGACGTTTGCGTCGCTGATCGGTTACGCGGTGATCTACACCGTGTATCTGAAGCGTGCGACCTCGCAGAACATCGTGATTGGCGGCTTGGCCGGCGCCACGCCGCCGATGCTGGGCTGGGCCGCAGTGACCGGCTTGCCGACCAGCGCCGACTGGATCAACGCCTCGCTGCTGGTGCTGATCATCTTCATCTGGACGCCGCCGCATTTCTGGGCGCTGGCGATCTTCCGCCGTGCCGATTACGCCAAGGCGGCGATCCCGATGCTGCCGGTCACCCATGGCGTGCCGCATACGCGCAAGCAGATCCTGGTGTACACGGTGCTGCTGGCGATCGTGACCCTGTTGCCAGTGGTGGTGGGCATGAGCGGGCTGTTCTACCTGGGCGGCGCGGTGGTGCTCAACGTGGTGTTCCTCTGGTACGCCTGGCGCATGCTCGACCCGCCGGACGAGCTGTTCTCGATGAAGATGTTCGGTTACTCCATCGTCTACCTGATGGCGCTGTTCGCGTTTCTGATGGTGGACCACCTGCTGTTGCCGTGGGTGCGCTAGCGGCAGCGAACGCCCGCTGCTGCCATCAAGGCGATCGATAGGGCTGCGGCCGAGGCAGCCGTCAGGCGGATGCGGCCGGTGGCTGGAACCGGCCCATCTCGCTCTTACACGTCAGTTGTGCGCGCCGCTGGGCATCCGGCGCGCAATCGCTACTTAGCGCACTCAAATTCGTGGCGTGCTGGCTGCTCGCTCACGCCGGCTCAGCTCAACCAGCTGGCGCACTCGCTGGTGTTCTTGCTGTCACAGCTGCTCTGCATCTTCTGCTGCAGGCGCGTCAGCACCGCATTGCCTTCCTGGCGATGCTGCTTGCTCCAGGTCTTCAACGTGGCGCCCAGCGTGGCGAAGCGCTGCCGGGTGCGTTGGCGGTAGCCATCAGGCTGCTCGGCCAGCTCGCCGATCACCTGCGTGGCAGCGGTCTCGATGCCGGCGGTGTCGTCCGGGCTGAGCCGGATCAGGCCATCCACGTACATCACGCCCCACTGCACGCGGGTGGCCGGTCCTTGCGCGCTTTCGTACGCCCTCCTGAGCCAGGACAACGCGGTCTTCTTATCGCCGCGTTGTTCGGCCAGATCGGCCAGTTCGGGCATGTAGTAGTAAGGCGTCTTGCTGCGCGTCAACTCGGCCAGCAGCAACTGTTCGGCGCCGCTGCGGTCGCCCACCTCGCCGAGCAATGCCGCGGCGGTACTGATGGTGGATTGGCGCTCCTCATCGGTCCTGGCGGTGTCGGTCGCCCATTGCACGCGTTGCTGCACGGTGTCGACCACGGTCTTGGGCAACGGCGGTTGCGGGCCCTTGGCCTCGGTTTCGGTGGGCTGGCCTTGTGCCAGGCGTGCCAGCTGGATCCGGGCGTACGCGGTGCCGAGCCGGTCGGCGATCGGCAGTGCGGTGTCGGCGTAGACCTTGTCCAATGCCAGATTCAGCGCATTGGACAAGGCGGTGCGTTCGCCGGCATCGCTACTGGCAGCGGCGACCAGCCGTGCAGGCATGTAGCTCAGCGTGCCGAGATTGGCGCGCACCTCTGCCGGATCGGCCAGCACCGCTTCCAGCAAGGTGCGCGACGCCGCGCTGGCGGCAGGCGGCTCCTTGGCTGCGGTAATCGCCGCCAGGGCGAAGCTGCGTTGCAGGGCCGGCTGTGGCGCCGATCTGGACAGGCGCGTGAGTACATCGACGGCCTGCTCCGGCTTGACCAGCCGATCGTCGGTGCCCCAGGCATAGTTGCCGAGCACGGCCCAGTCGTCCGCGCTGAGCTGCTGCGGGGTCTGCAATGCGGTGTCGAGCAGTTGCCTGGCGGTACTGGTGCTCTTGGCCGCCACCCGCAGCACATCGGCCAGACGCGCGTTGTCGGCATCGCCGGCCAGGCGGGTGATCTCGCTGCGATCCGGGCGCAGCACGATGATGGTCGGGTAGCCCTTGATGCCGAAGCGTTCGCCCCAGGCCTGCGCGCCCTCCGAATCGCCGTCCAGATGCACCGCCACGAATTGCTGCGTGCGGGCGATGAAGGCCGGGTCCTTGAACAAGGTGGCCTTCAGGCGATTGCAGGGCGGGCACCAGGCCGCACCCCAGTACAGCAGGATCGGCTTGCCGCTTTCCCTGGCCTCGGCGAAGGCATCTTCGACATCGCCCTCGCGCCAGGCGATGCTGGACGCAGGCGCCGGCGTGGCGGCCGCCTTGGTCTGTGTCGGGGCTGGCGGCGTGGCGGGCTTGTTGCAGGCAGTGAGCGTGGCCAGCACCGCCAGCAGCGCGATCAGGGACGGGGCAGGGCGTCGGAACGATAGCGTCATGGCAATCACCGATGGGGGCGGCAGCAAGGTGGATCGAACACTCTAGCGAGCGGCACTGTGCCAGCGTCGGAGTGCGTCATAACCGTTGTATATCTGCTTACAACCGGCACCGGCACGCAACGCGAACCGGTGTCGCGCCGGGCGTAGCGGGCCGGCGATGGCGCGCAGGCAACGCGCCGGCGGCAAGCAAGCCTTTGCAGGGCACGCAGCGTGGGCTGCGCCATGTGTCGTCGATCAGACCACCGCCGTGCAGTGGCCGTTACCTTCAAGGACCACCGGGAGTGATCTGCGGCTCGCCCGGCGCGTTGCGCGCATAACGCGCGGCCACGAATGCACAGACGATCAGCTGTAGCTGGTGATACAGCATGATCGGCAACACGATCGCGCCCAGGCCACCGCCGGCGAACATTACCTTGGCCATCGGCACGCCGGTAGCCAGGCTCTTCTTCGAACCGCAGAACACGATCGCGATCTCGTCGGCGCGGTTGAAGCGCAGGCGCCGCGCGATGAAGGTGATCGAGAGCATCGCCACCGTCAGCAACAACGCGGCCGCGCCGAGCACCGCGAGCAAGGCCGGCAACGGCGTCTTCTGCCACAGACCTTCGTTCACCGATGCGCTGAAGGCGGTGTAGACCACCAGCAGGATGGTGCCCTGGTCGGTGTAACGCAGCACGGCGCGATGCCGTTCGACCCAGCCGCCGATCCACGGGCGCATGAAATGGCCAGCCAGGAACGGCACCAGCAACTGCAGCAGGATCTTGCCGATCGCCTCGGCCGGGTGCGCCATCGCGCCCTGGCTGCCGACCAGGGCGCCCATCAGCAACGGCGTGAAAAACACCCCCAGCAGGCTGGAAAGCGAGGCGGCACACACGGCTGCCGGCACGTTGCCGCGCGCCATCGAGGTAAAAGCGATCGACGATTGCACCGTGGACGGCAGCGCGCACAGAAACAACACGCCGATATACAGCTCCGGTGTCAGCGCAAGATGCGCGAGCGGTTTGAACAACAGCCCGAGCAGCGGGAACAGTACGAAGGTGCAGGCCAGGATCACCAGATGCAGGCGCCAATGCAGCGCGCCGGCCTTGACCGCCTCGCGCGACAGGCGCGCGCCGTGCAGGAAGAACAGCGCGGCGATCGCCACGTCGGTGACATCGTCCATGACCGCCGCGGCGGTGCCGGAGACCGGCAGGAACGAGGCGAGCGTGACCGTGCACAGCAGCGCGAGGGTGAATGGATCAATGCGCAACCGCGCCAGCCAGTGTTTGATCATCGTGCGTATTCAGGGGGAGGGCTGTCTGCAGAGTGCCATTGTAGAGGCCAGCGTGCACCGTGCGAGTCGGCCGCGCAGCGCAGGCCGGGGACGCATGCGTGCTCGCACCGGCTCCGGCAGCAGCGTGCGCTTGCGCCTGCCTGCAGCATTGCGGATGGCGCCGCTCGGTGTGGTGGGCGATTCGTGCGATGCGTCGAGATTCCGCTGCGCGGCGCTTCTGGCACGCACATCCTTTGTTAGATTCTGGTTGCACACGCCGCGCGCATCCGTGCCCGAACGGTGCCCGCACGCCGCGTGCGTGTTCGCTCGTGTTTCCACGCAAGGCCTAAGGAAAGGAGCCGGTCCATGCGCTACGACCAATATCAACAGACCTTTGCGCTTTCCGCCCTGGCCAACTGGGTGGGCGATCGCAGGGGCAGCCAGCCGGCGTTGCAGGCGGACTACCAGGCCACGTTGCTGCAGACGCTGGCATCGGCCGACACCCAGGACAGGATCGGCGACTGGCACCTGGTGTGGGGGCCGCAGGTCTGGCAGGCGGCCGATTCGTCGCTGTCGGGCAATGCCATGTACGTGGCCCATACCGATGCCATGCCGGGCATCGGCGAGGCATATGTGGTCGCGCTGAGCGCCACCAACCCGGAGTCGCTCTACGACTGGTTCACCGAAGACTTCGATGTGTCCTCGGCGGTGGATTTTGCGACCTACACGCCGTTGCTCGGCACCGCGCCGGTTGCGGCGAAGAAACCCGTCAAGCCAGGTTCGGCGGTCATCTCGATGGGCGCCGCTACCGGTGTGTGGCATCTGCTCAACATGGTCAGTCCCTCCACCGCACTGGCGCCGAACACGACGCTGCTGGATTTCCTGCAAGCGCTGGATGGCAGCAAGGCGACGGTGATCTTTGCCGGGCACAGCCTGGGCGGTGCGCTGTCGCCGACCTTGGCGACCTGGTTGAAGACCAACGGCAAGCTGGACAATTTCAGCGCCGTGCACTGCTATCCCACCGCCGGCGCCACGCCGGGCAACGGCACGTTCGCCGCCCTGTATGCACAGGCATTGCCCTCTCCAGCGCCGGGCGCGGCGCCGTATCAGATCTGGAATGCCGACTTGTGGAACACGCTCGATTGCGTGCCGCATGCCTGGACCGTGCCGATGCTGAGTCAGATCAAGACGCTGTACGGGAATGCGCCGATCAAGGAGATCGATGTGCTGGTCGATGTGGCCATCGCCAATGCGGTGGCGTCCACGGTGAACTACCGGCAGATCGCCAACCAGCCGCTGACCGGCACGCTCACCGGCACCCCCACCACGGTCGTGCAATTTCTCGAGCAGATGGCTTCCCAGCACACCACCGCCTATCAGGCCTTGATTGCCTCATGGCTCACGCCGGTGTCCGGTACGCCGCAGACCCAGAGTGCCGACGGCGCGCCCGCACGCGATGCCCTGATCGAGCGGCTGGCCGCGCATGCCGGCCAGGCCGCACTGGCCGATGCCGACAAGATCGAAGCGGTCAGCGCGGCGCTCGGCTCGATGGCCAAGACCTTGTTCAAGCAGCTATGAGCGCGCACCTGCATGCGACGGCCAGGGCTGGCCGGCTGCGTCGGCAACAGGTGGTCTGACAGCGTTCGCCGGGTGCTCAGTGCGCGGTCGAACGCAGGCGCGGCAGTGCGCGCAGTGCCTGCTGGTCGATCTCGTCGAGTCCGTGTGCGCGTTGCCTTGTCTACAGCGCTTCAATTCGCTGCTGCAGCAGTTGCCGGTGCAACTGGGCCATGGCGTCGTGCAGCGTGCACGCCTGGCCCGCACACGACAGCGTAAGTCGATCCCCTCGCGCTACCCGCACTACAACGCAGCAAGCGCCTTGAACAGCTCGCGCAATTCGTACTTGTCGGTGTCGTCCAGGCCCTGCGCGCGCTGCTTGTCCTGCAGTTCGTCCAGGCGCTGGCGCAGCAATTGCTTGTCCAGTTGCGCAACGACGTCATGCAGTTCCATCGCCCAGCTGTGCTCGTCGCCGGGCAATGCCTGTGCGGCCAGTTTCTGCAGCGCGGCCTGTTCGTCGCGCTCGGCAAAGTGTTCCAGCAGTGCGCCCGTGCTGATTTCCGGGCGTTGCCGCACCAGTGCCAGCAGCTCCATCAACAGGTCGATGCCGGGCAGGCGCAGGCCGGAAAAATCATGGTCGCCCTCCAGGCTCATCGCCAGCGACGGCCGCTGCAGCAGGATCGCGATCGATGCGCGCACCAGGCTGCGTTTCTGCGCGGGTGCACCCATGCGGGCAGGCGGCCGTGCCTGCGATGTGGACGCCTGTGCCGCCTGAGTGACGCCCACGCCGGTCAGGCGCGACAGCTCCTGCTTCATCAGGTCGCCGAACGCGCCTTCGGGGATCTGTGCCAGCATCGGCTTTGCGCGTTCGGCCAGCCGCGCCTTGCCATCGAGCGTGTGCAGGTTGATCTCGCGCGACATCTCGTCGAAGAAGAACTGCGACAGCGGCGTGGCCTGCTTCAGGCGCTGATCGAAGGCCTGCGCGCCTTCCTTGCGCACGATGGTGTCCGGGTCCTCGCCATCGGGCAGGAACAGGAAGAACGCCTGGCGGCCGTCCTTCATGCGTGGCAGCACCGATTCCAGTGCCCGCCAGCCCGCCTTGCGGCCAGCGTTGTCGCCGTCGAAGCAGAAGTACACATCCGGCGCGTTGCGGAACAGCAGCTCGGCATGTTCGGGCGTGGTCGCCGTGCCCAGTGTGGCCACCGCCTGGGTGACGCCGAACTGGAACAGCGAGACCACGTCCATATAGCCTTCCACCACGATCAGCCGCTCGATCTTCTGATTGGCCTGGCGCACCTGCCACAGGCCGTACAACTCGCGGCCCTTGTGGAACAGCGCGGTTTCCGGCGAGTTGAGGTACTTCGGCCCCGGGTCGCGGCCGTCGGCCGGCGCGCCCATGATGCGTCCGCCGAACGCGATCACGCGGCCGCGGCGGTCGAAGATCGGGAACATCACCCGGTCGCGGAACTTGTCGTAGACATGGCCGCGATCGTTCTTGGAAAACAGCCCGGCGCGTTCGAGCACGCTCATGCGGCGCGCATCGGTGCCCAGCGTGTCCTTCAGTGCGCTGTAGCCATCGGGCGCGTAACCGATCTGGAAACGCGCGCGGTTGTCGGCATCCACGCCGCGGCCGTCCAGATAGTCGCGGGCGCGTTCGCTGCTCTCGAGCTGACGCTGGAAGAACTTGGTCGCCGCTTCCAGTGCCGAATACAGCTCGCGGCTGTCGTCCTGCTGCTGTGGGGTGCGTTGCTGGGTCTCGCGCGGGATTTCCATGCCGGCACGCTTGGCCAGCTCGTCGACCGCATCGAGAAATTCGAGGCGGTCGTAATTCATCAGGAAGCTGATCGCGGTGCCGTGCGCGCCGCAGCCGAAGCAGTGATAGAACTGCTTGGTCGGCGAGACCGTGAACGAGGCCGAGCGCTCGTCATGGAACGGGCAGCGCGCCGAGTATTCCTTACCCTGACGCTTGAGCGGCACGCGACCGCCCACCACCTCGACGATGTCGGTGCGTGCAAGCAGTTCGTCGATGAATGCGTCGGGGATGCGGGCCATCCCGCTAGGATATCCCAGCCGCCGGCGCGCGCCGATTTCAGTGAGCGAGGGCCCTCAGCGAAGCGGTGGATGCCGCCTGGGTACGCGCGGCACCCGGCGCAGCATGCGCAATCAACTGCGCGTCGGTGCTTCCGGCGGCTGCAGCGTGGCGTCTGGTTCGGCGGCGACCGGCGGCAGGTTGTCCGTATCCACGCCGGCCTCGCGCAGCTTGCGATGCGAGCGCACGCGCTCGTCGATCACCGCGGTCAGCAGGGCGCCGACGAAGAACACCACCGAGGCGTAGTACATCCACACCAGCAGGATGACCAAGGTGCCCATCGAACCGTATGCGCTGCCAGGCGCGGCCTTGGCGATGTACAGGCCGATACCGTAGCGACCCAGGGCGAACAACAATGCGGTGATCACACCGCCGACGAAGGCCTGCCGCCAGTTGACGGTGCGATCGGGCAGATAGCGATACAGGAAAGCGAAGGCGAGCGAATACAGCGCCAGGGTGGTGATGTAGCCGATCGCCGGCAGCACCGATGGCAGCCGTGCAAACACCACCTGCAACGCGGTGGTGGCAATCATCGACACGATCAACAAGAAGCCCAGGGCCAGGATCACGCCGAACGAGAACACGCGCTTCTTCAGCCACGCCATCAGGCCTTCCAGGCGCTGCTTGTCGGTGCGGAAGATCAGGTTCAGGGCGTTCTGCAACTGCGCAAACACCGCCGTGGCGCCGATGAACAGCAGCAACGTGCTCCACAGTCCGGCCAACGAGCCTACCCCGGGTTGATCGGTGGCGTTGCGGATCACCGTGTCGGCCACTTCCGCCGCGCTACCGCCGGCCAGCTGCGCGATCTGCTGCACCAGCGCTTCCTGCGCAGGCGGATACAGCGATGCGGTCAGCCACAGCAGCAGCACCAGCAGCGGTGCCAGCGACAGCAAGGCGTAGAACGACAGCGACGCGGCCTGCGTCATCACGTCGATCTCGAGAAAGCGATTGAGCAGTGCCATCGGCAGGCTGCGCTGCAGGCGGCTCAGATGTTTCTGCAGGTGTTCGGTTGAGAGCTTCGTCACCGGCGGGGGAATCCTTGGGCATACCGTTGTGCGCGCAGGCGTCGTGAGGTGAAGCCGGCATGCGGAATGCTTCACCCGGACCTGTGCTGGCGAAGGTGTTCTAACAGGGCGTGTTCAAAGATCGGGTGAAAGCGGGCGCTGGATGTTGCGCGTGTGCTGCTATTGAAACGGCGCTGCAGCCGGCCGCACTCGGGCGGCTCGCTGCAGTGCCCTGGCCATCGGGCACAGGGCATTGCGCAGGCGAAGACTCAGCCTGCCAGATGCTGCTTGACCAGTGTCGAGACCAGGCCCATGTCGGCCTGACCGGCCAGCTTGGGCTTGAGTGCGCCCATCAGCTTGCCGATGTCGGCCGGGCTGCTGGCACCGGTCTGCGCGATGGCTGCCTGGATGGCGGCGACGATCTCGGCTTCGCCCATCTTGGCCGGCAGGTAGCGCTCGATCACCACGATCTCCTCGCGCTCGATCTGCGCTAGGTCGTCGCGTGCGGCAGCTTCGAACTGGGTGACCGAGTCCTTGCGCTGCTTGACCATCTTGTCGAGCACGGCGATCACGGCGGCATCGTCCATCTCGACGCGCTCGTCCACTTCCTTCTGCTTGATCGCGGCATTGATCAGCCGGATCACGCCCAGGCTGTGCTTGTCGCCGGACTTCATGGCGGCTTTCATGTCATCGGTGAGCTGTTGCTTGAGGGGCATGGTGTAACTCCTGGGAGTGCGTGTTGCTGATGTGCCGATGCGCCATGACGGGCGCGGTGCATCGGCAGGAAGTCGGACAGGCGCGGATGGCGGCAGCGATGCCGGTCGGCTCTGCAGCTGCGCAGAACGCAGCGGTCGCCTGGCTGCGGACCAATACAAAAAGCCGGCGACGCTTGCGCGTGCCGGCTCTTGGGTTCCACTCCGATGGGCCGCGCCTTCAGCGCATGCCCGTCGGCAAGGAACCGCGTTCGATCAGTACAAGCGCTGGCGCTTGGTGACGTCGCGCGAGGAACGACGCAACTGACGCTTCACAGCAGCGGCAGCCTTACGCTTGCGCTCCTGGGTCGGCTTTTCATAGAACTCGCGCTTGCGGGTTTCGGCCAGCACGCCGGCCTTTTCGCAGGTGCGCTTGAAACGGCGGAGCGCAAATTCGAAGGGCTCGTTCTCGCGGACTTTAACGCTGGGCATGGGTTCTCCAGATAATGGGATTTCCGTCCGGGAGCCCCGGGCGGGTGCGAGCGGACTCGCGTGACGGAATTTCCGGGTTGCCCCGGCGAGCCGCGCATTATAACGACTTGCCAACGACCTGCAAGCCCCCTGCAGCATCTGCGTGAGCAAGCCTGATAAAGCCTGCGCTTGCGGGTGATCCGGTGGCGATGACACGGCCGTGCAGCAGATCGCCCCTGGCCGATCTGCGCAGGGCAAAAGCTGCGAAAATAGGCCGCATGTCCCTGCCTGCCGAGTTGCCGTGAAAGTTCTTGGGATCGAATCATCGTGCGATGAGACCGGCGTGGCGGTCTACGACACCGCGCTGTCGGGCGTGCCGGCGCTGCGGGCCCACGCGGTCTACAGCCAGATCGCGCTGCATGCCGAATACGGCGGCGTGGTGCCGGAGCTGGCCAGTCGCGACCATGTGCGCAAGCTGCTGCCGCTGATCCGCCAGACCCTGGACGAGGCCGGGTTGCGGATCGACGAACTCGACGGGGTGGCCTATACCGCCGGCCCGGGCCTGGTCGGCGCACTCCTTGTTGGTGCCGGTGTGGCGCGGTCGCTGGCCTGGGCGCTGGACGTGCCGGCGATTGGCGTGCATCACATGGAAGGTCATCTGCTGGCGCCGCTGATGGAAGACGACCCGCCGCAGCCGCCGTTCGTGGCGCTGCTGGTCTCCGGCGGCCACACCCAACTGGTGTCGGTGAAGGCGCTGGGCGAGTACGAGGTGCTTGGCGAGACGCTGGACGATGCGGCCGGCGAGGCCTTCGACAAGACCGCCAAGATGATGGGCCTGCCGTATCCGGGCGGGCCGCAACTGGCGGCGCTGGCCGAAACCGGCACCCCGGGGCGCTACAAGTTCGCGCGGCCGATGACCGACCGCCCCGGGCTGGATTTCAGTTTCAGCGGGCTCAAGACCCAGGTGCTGCTGGCCTGGCGCGGCAGCGACCAGTCCGACACCACGCGAGCGGACATCGCGCGCGGGTTCGAGGATGCGGTGGTGGAGACGCTGGCGATCAAATGCCTGCGCGCGCTGGATGCGGCCGACTGCAACACCGTGGTGGTGGCCGGCGGCGTGGGCGCCAACAAGCGCCTGCGCGCACGCCTGCAGGACGCGGCGCAGCGGCGCGGTGGCCGGGTGTGCTTCCCGCGGCCGGCCCTGTGCACCGATAACGGCGCGATGATCGCCTTCGCCGGCGCGCTGCGGCTGGAGGCCGGCGAGCGCGCCGACGCGGCAGTGCATGTGACGCCGCGTTGGGATATGGCGGGCTTGCCGCCGCTGGCGGCGGCGCGGGAATCGGGAATCGGGAATCGGGAATCGGGAATCGTAAAAGCGCTACTTTGATTCCGTTCGCGCTGCCGTGTCGTTGCTTGTGCTTCTCACCATTCCCTAATCCCTATTCCCGATTCCCGATTCCCCACCTATGGACAAAGTTTTTATCGAAGGCCTGGAAATCGATGCGCTGATCGGCATCTACGACTGGGAGCGGCGCATCCGCCAGACGCTGCGGTTCGATCTGGAGATGGGCTTCGACAACCGCATTCCGGCCGCCAGCGACGACATCGCCGATACCCTGAACTACAAGGCGGTGAGCAAGCGGCTGATCGAATTCGTGCAGGCCTCCGACTTCGGGCTGGTGGAGACCCTGGCCGAGCGCTGCGCGGCGATCGTGCTGGACGAGTTCGGCGTGCACTGGCTGCGGTTGAAGCTGAGCAAGCCTGGTGCGGTGCGCGGCGCGCAGGCGGTGGGGGTGATCATCGAGCGCGAGCGGGCCCGCTGAGGGCCGCCGCCGCTGCACCGCTCGGCGAGCTCCGATCCTTGGCCGAGCCCCGGAAGATCCAGGCGGCGCCGGACCAGCGATCCACGACCACGCCAACGATCCCCAGCTCCAAGGCGCCGTTCAACCGGACCCGACAAATCCCCAATCGCCACTTCCAGATCCCGACACTTGCCCCCTCGCGGTCGCGTCAGGCTAGAATTGACGGCCATGTAAACGTTTTCTCAAGGATCTCATGGCTGCTGATCGTATCGAAACCCTGATTGCCCAGATGACCGTCGAAGAGAAGGTCGGACAGTTGGGTGTGTTCGCCGACATGGTGCGGCCGTTCGCGCCGGACGTGAATCCCGAAGCCAATGTGCTCAACGCCGACGAGGTGTTGCAGCAGGTGCGCGCAGGCCGGGTCGGCTCGTTGTTCAATGGCGTCGGCGCCGCGCTGGGCGTGCAGATCCAGAAGGTGGCAGTGGAAGAAAGCCGCCTGGGCATCCCGGTGATCCTGGCGGCGGACGTGATCCACGGCATGCGCACGGTGTTCCCGATCCCGCTGGGCGAGGCGGCCAGCTTCGAGCCCGAGCTGGCCGAGCGCACCGCGCGCGCCACCGCGATCGAGGCGACCGCCGCCGGCCTGCACTGGACCTACGCACCGGCTGTGGACATTGCGCGTGACCAGCGCTGGGGCCGTGGCGCGGAAGGCGCTGGCGAAGACGTGGTGCTGGGCGCGGCGTTTGCCGCCGCCCGCGTGCGCGGCTTCCAGGGCAGCGATCTGAAGGCCGACGATTGCCTGCTGGCCACCCCCAAGCACTTCGCCGCCTACGGCGCCGTGGCTGCGGGTATGGAATACAACACCGTGGACATCGCGCCGCAGACACTGCGCGATGTGCACCTGCCGCCGTTCAAGGCCGCCTTCGATGCCGGCGCACTGACCGTGATGTCCTCGTTCAACGACATCAACGGCGTGCCGGCCAGTGCCAACCACGAGTTGCTGACCGAGATCCTGCGCGGCGAATGGCAGTTCCCCGGCGTGGTGATTTCCGACTACACCGCCGACATGGAGCTGATTGCGCACGGCTATGCCGCCGATGAGCGCGATGCGACCAAGAAGGCGTTCCTGGCCGGCCTGGATCTGAGCATGCAGAGCGGCTTCTATGCCGCGCATCTGCCATCGCTGGTGGAAAGCGGCGAGGTGCCGATGGCCACGCTGGATGCCAGCGTGCGCCGCATGTTGCAATTGAAAGAGGCGATCGGGCTGTTCGACAACCCGTACCGTTCGCTGGATCCGGCACGCGAAGCCGACACCGCGCATCTGCCCGCGCACGATGCGTTGTCGCGCGATGCGGCGCGGCGTTCGATCGTGCTGCTGAAGAACCAGGGCGAGGTGTTGCCGCTGAAGAAAACCGGGCAGCACATCGCGTTGATCGGGCCGTTCGTGCAGGACCGCGAGAACATCGAGGGGTGCTGGACGCTGTTCGGCGACAAGCAGCGCTACGTGACCCTGGAGCAGGGTGTGCGCGCGGTGGTCGACAGCGAGCATCTGACGGTGGTGCCGGGCTGTGGCCTGGAAGAGGCGCTGCCGGGCGGTATTTCCGCCGCCATCGATGCGGCGCAGGCTGCCGACGTGGTGGTGCTGGCGCTGGGCGAGCCGCAGCGCTTCAGTGGCGAGGCGCAGTCGCGCACCGAGATCGTGTTGCCGCCGGCGCAGCAGGCATTGGCCGAAGCCATCGCCGCCACCGGCACGCCGATGGTGGTGCTGCTGCGCAATGGCCGCGCGCTGGCCCTGAGCGGTGCGGTGCGCGATGCCGATGCGATTGCAGTGACCTGGTACCTGGGCACGCAGACCGGTACCGGCGTGGCCGACGTGTTGTTCGGCGACTACAACCCCTCCGCGCGTCTGCCGATCAGCTTTCCGCAGGTGACCGGGCAACAGCCGTATTTCTACAACCATCTGCGTACCGGCCGCCCGGAACTGCCGACGCTGTCCGAGTACAAGGCACGCTGGCGCGAGATGCCCAACGAGCCGTTGTATCCGTTCGGCCACGGCTTGAGCTACACCACCTTTGCGTATGCACAGCCGCAGCTGAGCAGCGCGCAGCTCGGCTGGGACCAGACCCTGACCATCACCACGCGCGTCACCAATACCGGCCGCGTGGCCGGCGAAGAAGTGGTGCAGCTGTATGTGCACGATCGCGTGGCCAGCCGGGTGCGTCCAGTGCGCGAACTCAAGGGGTTCCGCAAGGTGTTGTTGCAGCCCGGCGAAAGTACGGACGTGGTGTTCACCCTGGCGCGCGACGCACTGGCCTTTACCAACCACAAGAATATGTTTGGCGCCGAGCCGGGCGTGTTCGATGTATGGGTGTGCGCCTCGGCCAAGAGTGGCGAGGCGGTGACGTTCGAGTTGCTGGAAGCCTGAACACCCGCGGGCGTGGTATGACGCACTCACGCGACACGCAGCGGAGTGCGGCTACTGCACCGGGTTTGACGATGGCGGACGTGGCCCAAGGGCGCGCCGTCATCGGGTCATAAAAGATGCAGGCACGTGCCTGGTCGATGTGGGACCACGGGGTTGCTCGCATCTGCGCGTATCGCGCCATGCACCGCGCCGGATCGAACGCGGCTTCGCCGCGAAAATCGTGGCCACCGCCAGCACGCATTCGACGCGTGGCGGTGGCACGACTCCCCTGGGCGCGATCTTGCGGAGTTACGCGTGGTTCTCGACTGCCGCCTTGCTCTTTGGCGTCAGCTTGAGCAGGCGCCCGGTGCTACCGCTGGCTTCGTCCTCCAGCAACCACAGCGCGCCGTCCGGACCCTGTTCCACTTCGCGAATACGCGCGCCCATGTCGTAGCGGGCCACCTCGCGCGGCTGATCGCCGAGCGAGACCTGCACCAGCGACATCGACGACAAGCCGCCGATAAAGCCGTTGCCGCGCCACGCCGGGAACTGCTTGCCGCTGTAGATCACAAAGCCGGCTGGGGAGATCACCGGTGTCCAGCTGATCTTGGGCGCGGCAAATTCCGGGCGGGTGTTGTGATCCGGGATCGGGGTGCCGTCGTAGTTGTCGCCGTTGGAGACGATCGGGTAACCGTAGTTGGCGCCGCGCTGGATCAGGTTCAACTCATCGCCGCCGAGCGGGCCCATCTCGTGTTCCCACAGGCGCCCCTTGCCGTCGAAGGCCAGGCCGAGAATATTGCGGTGACCCAGCGACCATATCTGCGCGGCAACCCCGCCCTGCGCAGCGAATGGGTTGTCGGCCGGCACGCTGCCGTCATCGTTGAGACGGATCAGCTTGCCGAGATTGGCTTGTATGTCCTGGGCGGGGGTGAACTTCTGGCGTTCGCTGGAGCTGATCCACAGCTTGCCGTCCGGGCCGAAGGCGAGCCGGTGGCCGAAGTGACCGTTGCCGGTGACCTTGGGATCCTGGCGCCAGATCACCTTCAGGTCCGACAGCGTGCCGCCGCCGCTGGCATCCAGCGTGAGCTTGGCGCGTGCCACTGCTGCGCCGCGGGTATCACCCTGTCCCGGTTCGGCGTAGCTGACATAAACCAGGCCATTCTTGGCAAAGCGCGGATGCGCCAGGACATCGCCGAAGCCGCCCTGGCCGCCATAGGCGACTGCCGGAATGCCGGTGATGGCGCTCTTGCGGTTGGTCTTGAGATCCAGCCGCATCAATGCACCGCGTTTTTCGCTGACCAATAGACTGCCGTCGGGCAGGAAGGTCATTGCCCAGGGCTCGTCGAAATCGGCAACGGTGGTGGCCTGGAACGGCCATTGCGCCTTGGGAATGGCGGCAGCCGGCGCGACGGCAGGCGCGGCACATGCGGCGGCGGTGGTGAACAAGCTGGCCGAGCAGGCCAGGGCAAGCAGACGTCGGACAGACATGAGGTCCTCCAGGGAATGGGCGCAGTTGCGTTGCAGCCCTCCCGCAACGTGTCCTGCGTCGGGTTTTAAAGTACCTTACACGACGCCTTCGAGGCCGCCTTGTAGTAGATCACTTTCTTTGTGAGACGTGTGCGTCCCACATTACCGCTTCACCATGAAAAGGAGTTTCCATGGCTGCCACGCAAAAAACGTCACCTGCTTTTATCGCCGCATCCTGGGCTGCATTGCTGCTGGGCGGCATTGCCTACCTGGTCGGGCTATGGAATGCGCAGATGATGCTCAACGAAAAAGGCTATTACTTCACGCTGCTGTTGTTCGGCCTGTTCGCATCGGTGTCGTTGCAGAAGAGTGTGCGTGACCGCGCAGATGGAATTCCGGTGACGGGCCTGTACTACGCGATCTGTTGGTTCTCGCTGGTCATCGCGCTGCTGCTACTGGCAATCGGCCTGATCAACGCGACTTTGTTGCTGAGCGAGAAAGGTTTCTACGCAATGGCCTACGCATTGAGCCTGTTTGGCGCGGTTGCGGTGCAGAAGAACACCCGTGATGCGATGGATGTCGCCAACGCATCGCATTACTCGCGCGCGGTACCGCCGCCACTGGATTGACGCAGCACCCCACACTGATACAACAACGCCACCTCGACGGTGGCGTTGTTGTGTTCAGGGCTTGGACTTGTTGTCGCCACTCACGAAGTCTGTTGCATTTTCCCAGGCACGCTTGACGGCGTGACGGGCCTTGCTCCAGCTCAGGCCATCGGTGCCACGGTTGGCTTCCCATTCGCGGTGCAATTCTGCTTCCACCTGATCGTAGGCGCGTGCGTTTTCGCGGATACGCGCCTCATGCCCTGCGAGGTAGGCACCCTCGTAATCTTCGTAGCGGTCACCTTCGGTGTAATACGATTCTTCGGTGAAGCGCTCGCGCCAATAATTGGATACGTTCTGGCTGCGGTCTTCGTCCGGTGCGCGGCCCGGAATCTGATACGGCACGTTCATGCTCGTCTCCGTGTTGAATGTGCGCCCTAACCTAGGCGGGCAGGTGTTAAATCCGTTGCCAGGGCAGGTGAGGAGGACATCAAGGCATGCTGCACTTGTGTATTTGTCTCTAGTGCGCCCTTGGGCGATGCGGTGCACTGCTAACAGCAATTCAGCCGGCGTCGGCGCTTGTCACGTCGCTGCCGATGCAGCCTCGTAAGGCAGCGGCGTGGCGCCGGCGGCACGCAGGCTGGCTTCGGCATGCTGCAGCGAGGGCTGGTCGGCATCGATGATGACCAGGACGCGCCCTGCCTGGATTTCGTCCTCGAATTGGCGGCGGACCGGGTCGGGAACGGTGGCGCCGATCAGTGCAGACGACCAGGTACCGACCAGGGCGCCTGCCAGCGCCATGACGCCGGCGCCGGCGATGGTGAGGCCGATCGGAGGCACGGCGATGGCAACCAGTCCGGCGACCAAGCCCGCAGCGCCCCCGGTGGCGGCGCCGCGCGCGGCAGCAGGGAGAAAATCCGTCTTGGCATCCTTGCGTTCATCGGCAATACCTTCCAGCTCGATATCCGAACGGGCAATCAAGGACAGCGCATCGTTGTCGATGCCGGCGCTGCGTGCGGCCTGCATGACGCGTTGCGCACTTTCGATATCGGGCGTGCTGTAGACACGGCGCAGTTTCATCGCAAGCTCCCATGCAGGTGAGAGCTGCAGCCTTGGGCGGGCACGGTTAGTCGGGCGTGATCGCTGTGCGAGCGCCCTGCGAAAACCGCTACGCAGACTTGCGCGGAAACAGGTAAATCAGCCAGCCCACCAGCAATGCCACCCCGGCGGCTGCCAGGTTCTGCCAGCTGGCGCTGGCCAGCAGGCCCAGCGACAGCAGCAGCGCTGCGATGGGAATGGCCGGCCCGCCAGGCAGGCGCAAGGTGTCGGTGCGTTGCCGGTAGCGACGCGCCAGCACGATCACTGCCGCAGCGGTGCCGATGTAGGCAAACAGCCGCGTGACCATCGACAGCAATGCCAGCTGCGTAAACGAGCCAGACACCGCCAGCGCCAGCGACAGCACGCCCTGGGTCAGCACTGCCGCAGCCGGGGTGTGGAAGCGCGGATGCACACGTGCCAGGAATGCAGGGCCGTAGCCATCCTGTGCCAGCGCGAACAGAAAACGCGGCCCGAGCATGACCGTATTGCTGGTGGTGCCTAGGATGGAAATGGTGGCACCCACGGTGAGGATCAGCGCCAGCGCCTCGCCGCCGAAACGGCTTGCGGCATCGGCCAATGGCGTGGGCGAGGCGGCAAGATTGGGCAGCGTGCCCTGTGCGACGACCTGGACCGCGGCGTAGATCAAGGTGACGGTGACGATCATGGTGATCAGCGCAAACGGCACGTCGCGGCGTGGGTTGCGGTATTCGCCAGCGGCCGCAGGAATGTTTTCAAAGCCTGCATAGGCAAACAGCAGCAGCAAGGCCGCTTCGCCCAGATTGCCCAGGTCGCGCAGATCCGGCGTGGTGCCGGCAAAGGCCCACGACCAGTCCACGTAGAACAGGCCGATTGCCACGAACAGCAGCAACGGCACCAGCTTGCCGATCACCAGTGCGATGCCGGTACGCGCCGCCGATTTCACGCCGATCACGTTGATGGCGGTGAGCAGGCCCAGGGAACCGACGACCACCAGCAAGCGTGCCCAGTGATCGGTTGCTACGGTTGGCCAAAACCGCGCCACCGCATCGGCCAGGCCGTTGCTCAATGCCGCTGCCGAACTGATGCGCGTGAGCCAGATCATCCAGCCGATCTGAAAGCCGACAAACGGGCCGAACGCCTCACGCGTGTACAGGTAACTGCCGCCCGGCGTGTCGAAATAGCTGGCCGCCTGCGCGTAGCACAACACCAGCAACGCCACCGCCAGGCCGGCCAGCATCACCGCCCACAGGCTCATCGGCCCCAGCAGTGCCGCGGTGGCCGCGGGCAGCAGATAGATGCCGCTGCCGATGACATCGTTAATCGACAAGCCGACAATCTGCCAGCGGCTGACCACGCGGACCAGGCCAGTGGAATCGGGTGCAGGAGCTGGGGTGGTCATCGTGCTGCCTCCCTCAACTCGGGCAACTGCCAGCGGGCTTGCAGGCGTGCGTATTCGGCACGTGGCAACAGCACGAACAGCGGTTTGTCGTCGGGCTTCAACCAGGCCAGCAGGCGTTGCATATCGGCCGGCGCCATCGCGGTGCAGCCGGCGGTGAACTGGCCCGGCGTGCGCCACAGGTGCGCGAAGATGCAGCTGCCGCGCCCGGGAACCGCATCGGGATTGTGGGCGATCACGAAGCCCTCGCTGTAACGTGCATCGCCGGGATGTTGCAGGTCCAGGCGCATCGGTTCGGTCGACCCGGCCACCGCGGCCTCACCGACCTGCGCGGCATCGACGATGCGGTTGTACAGCGGCGAACTCGGTACATCCATGCAGTAGTGGGTGGCGCTCATCGCCTGGTACGGCATGGCGCTGTCGATCTGCTGGGCGTAACCGAAGGCCGGGCCGATCGCGAATACACCGGCCGGGCTGCGGCCGTCGCCTTCGCGCTTCTGCGGGCCTTGTGCCTGCGCCGGATGCAAGCCATCGCCCCAGGCACTGCCATGCCGCCCGAGCGCGACTGCGAAGCCCGGTGCGGCCGGTTGCCAGTGGCCGTCCACACGGGTGAATGTCTGCAGGCGCGCCTGGGTGCTGTCCCAGTCCGGCGTGGTCACCACGATCAACGCGCGCGCTTGATTCAAGGCATCGATCGGCCCGGCAGCGACGGCAACGCTGCTGCAACTTGCCAGCGCCAACAGCACAACGGATCGAAACAAGGTGGCAAGGCGCATGCAGGCTCCGGGGGAATGGTCGAGCGGGGACGAGTCTGGGATCGATACACGGTTGACGGAGATAGTGCGCTGCTTTGGTGCCGCGTTGGGCGCACCATACTGTCGCTACTGTACTCAGCAATGCGGCCGCGTGCCGCATGCGCGCGCCTGGTTTGTACGACTGCTTGGCGGGGCTTCGAGTGTGTTTTGTTGTTCTGGGAGAGTTGGCCTCTGTGGCTGGCTGGCTGCAGAGCGGCTGATCTGGGGCATGGTTGCAGGGCCCTTGCCCGCCCGCCCTCGCAGGACACGCCGCAAGTACATCCTTTTAGGCGCTTACGCGGCATCCATGCCGCGTAAGGTCCCGCGACGGTGAGCGGGCAAGGACCAGTCGCGATGGTCGGTGGGCATGGTGCAAGCAATGCACGAGGTTCGCTGTCCGGGTGGCTGCGTGTGCGAAGAAGCGCTAACGGCGCCATGCCGGCACCAGCGCGGCATGGAGATCCAATTGGCGTCTTAGTCTGCAAGTCAAGCCGGCAAAAGCTCCAGCCCGTGGATGCGGCGGATGCCCAGGCCGGGCGAGTCGTCGATATGGATCTGCGCATCGTCGAAGTGCACGCCGCCCTCGGTGGGATCGAACTGCCCGAGTGCGGGCGCATCCAGGTCCGCCAGGGTGATGCTGTCGGCCTTGGCCACCGCCAGATGCACTGCCGCAGCCACGCTGATGCTGGATTCGATCATGCAGCCGATCATGCAGGGCACGCCGTACAAGCCAGCGATATCGGCGATGCGGATTGCGTTGGATAGCCCGCCGGTCTTCATCAGCTTGATGTTGACGATATCGGCTGCGCGGCGCTGGATGAGGTCGATCACCTGGACCGGCGAGAACACGCTTTCGTCGGCCATCACCGGTGTGTCGATCCGTGCGGTGACAAACGCCAGTCCGTCGATGTCCGCGGCCTTGACCGGCTGCTCCACCAGTTCCATTACGATGCCGGCGTGTTCCAGTGTGCGCATGGTGCGCACCGCCTGTTTGGGCGTCCAGCCCTGGTTGGCATCCAGGCGCAGCGATGCGCGACCAGCGACAGCGGCATGTATCGCCGTGATCCGCTCAAGGTCTGAGCCGCTGTCCTTGCCGACCTTGATCTTCAGTGACCGATAGCCACGTGCAAGCGCGGATTGCGCCTGCGCCACCATCACGTCGATGCTATCGACGCTGATGGTGATGTCGGTGGTGATGCGCGGCGTGCCGCCGCCGAGCGCACGGTAGAGCGGGATGCCCAAGGCCTGCGCCCACAGGTCGTAGAGCGCGATCTCCACTGCCGCCTTGGCACTGGTGTTGCGCTCCAGCGCGTGTTGCACCAGCGCGCATAGCCGGTTGAGATCGGCCACGTCCTGGCCGATCAACTTCGGCCCGATGCAATGATCGATTGCGGCGATGATGGAACCGTGCGTATCGCCGGTGATCGGGGCGGTTGCCGGGGCTGCGCCATAGCCGATGTGGCCGCTATCGGTCTGCAGCAGCACCACCACGTCCTCGATCGCCTGCACGGTACGCACTGCTGTCTTGAACGGGGTCTTCAATGGCACGCGCAGCATGCCGAGGCGAAAGCCGGTGATCTTCATGGCGAGTCAGTCGGTGCAATGCGTTGGATGCGGGTGATGTGGTCGACGAATGGTGTGCCGTCGCTGGCGAGCAAGGGCAGCAGCGGCGTCACCGACACACCGTTCAAGCGCGCGCGCTGCACGTTGCCGGCTGCGTCGCGGTAATTAGCGCCGGCCACATCATGGATCACCCATGGCGCGCCGTGCTCGTGTCCAATCACCAGCATCACATGACCGGGGATATAGATCAGGTCGCCGACCTGCAGCCGGGCAAGTTGTTGCAGGCGCTGCGGCGGTGCGGCCTGCGCCTGAAACGGAACGCCCAGCAGCGCAGGGCTGCGTGCCTGATCGCCGGTATTGCGCGGCAATGCGATGCCCAGGCTGCGATACACATCCAGCACGAAACCGCTGCAGTCGCGCGCATCGTAATCGTTGCCCCAGCCATAACGTTCGCCGAGAAATTTGAACGCCTGCTGCAACAACGCTGCATGCGTGGCCGGCAGTGGGCCCACGCGCACGTCGGCACCGCGCGGGATCAGTGCCGGCACCAGCTGCAAGCGACCCTCGCTGTTGCGCAGCGGTAACTGCACGACATGGGCAGCCTGCGGCAACTGCCCGTTGACCGGCTGCTGCGGCGGCCAGTCGCGAAGCAGCGGCACGCTGGTGCCCATGTCCAGCGCCAGTGCGGAGATGGCGGGTACCTCCGGGGTATAGGCGCTTTGCACGCGTGCGCCGGTGACCACCAGCCGTGGGCGGCGTTGTGCATAGTCCAGCACTTCGTCACGCGTGCCCATGGCAATCCGGTCGGCGGCGATCCAGGCCGCATAGTTGGCCGCCAGCACAAAGTGCCATGCACCATCGGCGCTGGTGTGCAGCACCGCCACCGGTGTGCCGGGGTAGAGCGCCGATTCCTGGAAGCGGTCGATATCGTGGTCGTCGGTGGTGCTGAACACGCGTTGCGTGGTGGGGAAGGTGCGCAGTGCAGCGCGCTGCACCACCAGTGCAAACCGCGGCGTGACCTGTGCGGGCAGTGCATCCAGTGCCAGGGCGTGGCGCAGCGTCGCAAGGCGAGAGGTATCGATGCTGCGACCTTCGCTGTCGTACAGCGCACGCATCGGTGTGGCCGACAGCGTTTCGATGCGCGCGCGCACCTCGGCCGCCGGCAGCACCTCGGCCAGCTGCGACAGGTCGTGCATGGAGCGATCGTCACGCAGTAAGCGTGCATTGAAGCCGGCGATCTGTGCGGCAGTCATGTGCAGCGTCTGCGTGTTGCCAGTGCGCTGGATCCAGTAGTCGGCGGTCAGCTGCGCATCGCTGGCCGCCAACGGTGCCGTGTGCGGTATCGGGCTGGCAGGCGTTGCCGCAGCGGCATCCCAGAACAGTCCAGTGACCAGCAACAACAACGTCAGCAGGCGGCGCGACAGTGGCATGAAGAGGGCTCTTGATGGATGCAGCGACTGGCGAGGCTTTTTACAGGGAATCACGACCGCAGGCGCGCGGACATGCGCCGACCGCGCCGGCTTGTAGTGTACGCATGCGCAAGTATCCCCGGTGCGTGTCGCATGGCGCAGCGGCGGTGTAAGGTCTGTTGGTCTCTACGCACGTGCAGTCTGCCTGCCACCGGCCGCAGCCGCGTGCTGCACGCCATCGCCCCGCACGGCAGATAATGGGTGCATCGCCTGCGCGGCCCATCAGGGGGTTGGTGCAGCGCAAGCCCTTGCCGTTTCGCCAGGAGAATCCGATGTCATCTGCTCCCACGCTGTCGCCATCGCCCTGGCTACGCGCCGCGCTGTGCCTGGTGGTGCTGTCCTTGGGTGCGTGCGCGCATGCGCCGCAGCGCAACCCGCTGGCCCGGTGGGTACCCTCGCCCAATTACGACACGCGGCGGCCGATCCTGATCGTGCTGCACTTCACCGACCAGCAATCGGTGCCGCAGAGCCTGGGCACGCTGCGCGGGCGCAATAGCGGCGGCCGGGTCAGTGCGCACTATCTGATCGGCGAGGATGGCGCGCGCTATCAACTGGTCGGCGACGACCAGCGCGCCTGGCATGGCGGCGCTGGGCGCTGGGGCACCATCACCGACATCAATTCCGCCTCGATCGGCATCGAACTGGACAACGACGGCAGCGAGCCGTTCGCGCCCGCCCAGATCGACAGCCTGCTGGTGTTGCTGGACGACCTATGCACCCGCTTGCGCATCCCGCGCACGCAGATCGTTGGCCATGAAGACGTGGCCCCGACCCGCAAGAACGATCCCGGCCCGCTGTTTCCGTGGAGGCGCCTGGCCGACGCCGGCTTCGGCCGCTGGCCTGCCGCCGATGCCTCCGCCGCGCCGGCAGGCTTCGATCCCTGGCAGGCGCTGGCCCTGCTCGGCTACAGCCTCGACGATCCCGCCGCCACGCTGCAGGCGTTTCATCATCACTACCGCGGCAGCGACGCCCGCACGCTGGATGCCGAGGATTTGCGCATCCTGCATGCGTTGACCCGACCAGCACTGCGGCAATTGCAGCTTCCGTCGGTGCCCATCGAACCGGATGCGCCGTAGCGATCCAGCCTGCTCGTTTTCCGTCGCCCTGACGAACGCTGCGTGGACTGGATCCCGACCACATTCTTGGTAGCATCCGCTCGCCCAAACTCTTGAAGGATGTCGTGTGATGAGGCTAGGAAAGACTGCCCTGTGGGCCGCCACGATCCTGATGGTCGGCGGCTGCACCAAGACACCCGACGCAACGCCCGGAGACGTGCAGGCACCGCCCTCGCAGAGCGCTCCTGCTGCTGCGCCAGCGGCGGCGAGTCCTGCAACGGTCGACGCCGAGGTGCCGGCGCCCGGGCACGTGCTTGCCGATATCTATGGGATGAAGGGTGACGGATCGGAGTCGTACACCATCGACAACGGCGCCTTGGCCAGCTTCTGGTACGGCTACCGCTTCGACCTTGGCGGCAAGCAGTACTACACCGGCTTCGCCAACGCGGGCCCCGGCAAGTACGGCAAATCCGAGGAAGAGGACTCTCCGGACCCTGCCGTCGGCGTCAGCATCAGCCAGGCGACCTATGTGCTCGACGATGCCGGTGGCAAACCGGCATGGGTGCTGTTCCATGCGCAGCAGTGGGCCGGCGATTTCGGCGGCAACGAGAAGGCCGACACGCTGGACCAGACGCGCAAGCCGCAGCGAACCGAGACCAAGGATGGCCACCTGCTGCTTGCGCTGCCGACCACGCGCTTCGCCAACGGCATCAGTAGCTTGGGTTTTGCGCTGTTTTCCTTCGATCCGAACAAGAACGACATGGGTGACTACAAGGGCTGGGTTTACCTGGGCACCGTGGCCACCGGCGAAGACAACAGCGCGGCCTGCGACGATGAGGGCACCATGAAGTGCGCGTCCAGTACCGGCACGCTGAGCTTCGAACCCGGCAGTGGATCGATGCCGACCCTGCGTGTGGCCATGAGTGGCACCGCCATTGCGGGCCCTGGCAAGGTCCGCAGCCTCGGCGGCGCCGACGTGGTCACCTATACCTACGACGCCGCCAAGCACCAGTACACGCCGCCGCTGGATCGCTGAGCCTGCCTGCTGCCGGTCTGTTGTGGGCCGGCACGCGACGCGGACTGGCCGGCAGAGCCGGCTGGTTTCGGGCGCGGGAACTGGATAAGATTCGCCCACGGGGCCTGATGATCAGGCGAGTCATTCGCGAGCGGCAATGGATGCTGCACTCGCCCGAAATGCCGGAGTGGATCGCCGGTTTGCGGTTTGCCATGCGCGAATCGCCATCACCGCCCCTGCCTTGGGGCCGGATCGCACTCACCGTTTTCTGTCCGAAGCCGCGTCTGCGACAGCTGCGTCTCTGCGGGTCGGGCCATGTCCGTGATGCGTAGCAGGGCGGCTTTCCGGATAACGCGGCATGGCGTGTCGGGATTGCGGTTGTGTTTCCGGCTTCTTCAATACATACAGGATGTTCTGCACATGTCCAACGACACTCAAGTTGCCGTCCCTGTGGCACCGCCCTACCCGGGCAGCGTGCTGTACCTGATTTACGGGATGGATGGGGACGGCGCGCTCTCGTACGAGATCGACAACGGTGCTGTTGCCAGTTTCTGGCACGGCCAGCACTTCGATCTGGACGGCAAGCACTACTACACCGGTTTCGCCTACGCCACGCCCAACAAGTACGGCAATGACGAAGCCGAGACCTTTCCGGATCCGGGCGAAGGCGTGTCGATCAGCCAGGCCACGTTTCTGCTGACCGCGCCGGACAGCGAGCGGCCGTGGAGGCTATTCCACGCGCAACAGTACGTCGGCCGTTTCGGCGGCGACGAGCGCGCCGACGCGGTCGACGAAACGCGCAAGCCGCAGCGGCACCTCCTGGACAACGGTCACCTGCTGTTGGCAGTGCCCATCTCCAGTTTCGGCAATGGCGTCACCAGCTTCGGCTTTGCGCTATTTACCTTCGATCCGGACAAGAACGACCTGGGCGACTACCAGGGCTGGGTCTACCGGGGAACGCTTGCAGCCGGCGAAGACAACGAGCTCAGCAGCGACGAAGAGGGTAGCGTTCCGCACGTCTCCAGCCGCGGCACGCTGAGCTTCCAGCCGGTGCCCGGCGAGCGGATGCCGGCCATGCACGTGGCGTTGCAGGGCACGGTTATTTCCGGCCCTGGCCAGGTGCGCATGCTCGATGCATCCGATGCGGTGGTCTATGTATACGACCAGGCGAGCGGCCAGTACCTGCCGAAAGAAGTCCAGTGAATCGGTCGGTGCGCCGCTCCACGGAGCGACGCGTCGGCAGCAGCAAGAACCCGCGACTTGCAACACCGAACAGTCTTGTTGACCGCACACCAATTAGCTCATGGATGAGCTCGGTTGACCTTGTCGGCGCCCAGCGCCGTATATCAACCTCAAGGAGTAACACGAGATGGCACGCGACTACACGAAGGCCGAGAACCTCGACATCATCGAGCGTGAGGCCAGGGAACGCCACATTCCAGTCGACGATTTCATGCGTTTCGCCTATGTCGAAACCGGCGGCAGGTTCGATGAGCAGGCCAGCCGTGGCCCGAACAGCGCCAAGGGCTTGTTCCAGTTCACTCCTGGTACCGCCGCGGCCTACGGCATCAACGGCCGTGAACTGGATGCGGTGGCCAATACCGATGCCGCGGCGCGGTTATATCAGGACAATGCGAGGTCACTGACCCGCCAGCACGATAAAGACAATCGTCCGTACCTGTCCGGCAAGCCGCAGCCCGATGGGCTGGATATGTACATGGCGCACCAGCAGGGCGCTGCCGGCTATCGGTCGATCCAGAAGGCGGTTGCCGACGGCAGCTTCGCGCGCGGAGACACGCGCGCGAACATCATCAACAATGTGCCGCGCGAAAAGGATGCGGCCGGTGCCAAACAGTTCGAGGCTTACACCGGCAGCTCGCTGGCCGAGTTCAAGAAGATGTCCGATCAGGACATGGCCAAGACCTTTCTGAAGTACTGGGACACCAAGTTCGACCATATCGCCATCCCGGAAAAGGGCATCAAGCCAGTTGCCGAGGGCCAGTCCCAACAGCCGGCTGCGCCGGCCCGCGTGCAGTCGCATCCGGCTGCTGCGGCCGGGCAGGGCGGTCAAGACGCAATCAAGCTCACCGCCGCGTATGAGATGGGCGTCAAGTACGACGATGTGAAGTACGCGATCAATATCGAGGGCCACAGGCTCTACCATCCCGGCGTGGACGGCAAGCACCTGGAACAGGGCTACATCGACTGCTCCGGCTGGGTCTCTGAGTTGCAGAACGCCACCATGCGGGAGATCAATCAGAAGGCCGGCCGCGACGTGTTCGGCCGCCAGGACATGCTGGTGCAAGGAATGACTGGCTCCGGTGGCATCGTCAAGAAGGCATTCGACAATTCCGGCGTGTTGCTACAAGGCCAGGACGTATTCAAGCCCGGTGCGCTGAAGGAAGGCATGGTCATTGGCGTGGATGCCAGCCGGAATTCGGGGCATGACCACTGGAAGGGCATCGATCACATCCTGATGGTGGTGCGCGACCCCAAGAGCGGCGAGCTGCAGGTCAGCCAGTCCAGCGGCACAAAGGGCGTCAATACGATGCCTTTGGACAAGTATCTGGCCGACAACCAGAACGCCAGGTTGTTTGCGTCCGATCCATTCGCCAAGGCGCGCGACCTGCTGCAGGACAGGCAACAGACACAGTCGCAGCATCAGGACCATCCAACGCGCACATCGTTGCGACCGGGCGAGCAAGGTGCGGATGTAAAGGCAATGCAGCAGGCCCTGATCGAACTCGGGATAAAGGACAACAGCGGCAAGTTGCTGTCCGGTACCGGCTATTACGGCGACAAGACCAAGGAAGTGGTGGCAAACCTGCAGCGCGAGAAGGGCATGGATCCGACGGGTATTGCCGATAAGGCCACGCTCGAAGCACTCGGCAAGCAACAGGGCCAGGCCAAGAATAGTGGCGAGGCCAAGTTCCCCGCTTCCGCCGCTGTCGAAGCGCAACGTCCAGTGGATCCGTTGCTCAAGCAGGCAATGGACCATCTTCAGAAGCATGGGCCGAACGGCGGCTTCAATAGCCGCGACGAAATGCAGCGCGCCGCTGGCCAAATCGCATTCGAAGCCAAGGTCAGTGGGATGTCGCGTATCGACGAGTTGGTGCCGAGCACCAATGGCAAGGGGTTGATTGCGGTGGAGCGCAATCCCAACAACCCACTCGATGTGAATCGTGCCTACGTGGACAAGCAGCAGGCCGCATCGGTGCCGCTGGAGCAGAGTCAGCAACAGCTCACAGCCGAGACGCAGCGGCAGAACCAGGAGGATCAGCAGCGCACGCAGGCCGCGCAGACGCAGTCGGGTCCTGCACGCTAGGCACCTCTCATCAGGTTACGAATCTGTGCGACAGCAATCGCCAGTCCGGCATTCGACCGGACTGGCGATTGCACAGGGGGGGATAGTGCGTCGATGTGTAGACGGCGAGCGCAGCGATCCGGTCTGTCCGTCCCGAGCCGTTGTTCGTCAAGCGATCCAAGTGCTTTGCCTGTTCGAGCGCTTCTGTGCAGGCAGCTTGCTTGTGGTGGCTTATGCTTGGCGCATGACGCAAGCACGATCCCCGGTAAATCTCGTATGGCACCACGTCGCATGCACCCTGCAGCGCATCGGGTGGCAGGTGTCTGCGCTGGTTCTTCTGTGCGCAGGCCTCAACGTGCAAGCGGCTCCCATCCTCTCGCCGGCAACAACCGCCGCACAAGCCGGTCTGGTCAATGTGCAGGGCCTTGCGCCGGAGATTGCGGTGGACATGCGTTATGCGGGCAGCAACAACTTCACCGGGCACGTGGTGCCGGGGTATGAGGCGCCCACGTGCTATCTGTTGCGTCCGGCGGCGGAGGCCCTGGCACGGGTGGCGCGGTCGCTCAAGGCCCAGGGATATCGACTGCAGGTGTTCGACTGCTACCGGCCGGCGCGGGCGGTGCAGGCCTTCGTGGCCTGGGCTGCGGATCTGCAGGATCAGTCGACCAAGGCGCAGTACTACCCGCGTGTGGACAAGCGCGCGCTGCTGGGCAACTACATTGCCGAGACTTCGGGGCATAGCCGTGGCGCAACGCTGGACCTGGGCCTGCTCGATTGCCGGCAGGGTCCATGCCAGCCGGTGGCGATGGGCACCGACTTCGATTTCTTCGATGCGCGTGCGCATACCGATGCGCGCGATATCAGCCCCGCCCAGCGTGCCCACCGCCAGCAGCTGTTGCGTGCCATGGCGGCGGAGGGATTTGCCAACTACCCGATGGAGTGGTGGCATTTCACCTTCCGCCCCGAGCCGATGCCGGATACCGCGTTCGATGTGCCGGTCAACTGAGCAACCGTGCCGCAGGCGGTGACTCCGGCCACCGTGCTGTCCATGTTGTGCATCACCCCAAACCGCTGCAAGGAATTGTCATGTCCGACCCGGAACGCTTTACCGATATCGCCTGCCCGTATTGCGGGGAGTGGATCACCCTAACGCTGGATCTGACCGGCGGCGACCAGCATTACATCGAAGATTGTCAGGTGTGCTGCAAGCCGATCTCGGTCAGCGTGCAATGGGATGAAGAAGGCGAGGCGCAGGTGAGTGCGCGCGGCCAGGACGATGCGTGAGCGCGGCGCGCCGCAGCATCGGGCACTCGTAGCGCCCGGCCGGTCCGCGTTCGCGTAAGCGCTCGCGCTTGCTGCTTGGGCCGGGATCCATCACCCGCAACCGCTAGACTGATGCGCCTGCTGCCTGGATCGTCACGATGAATCTGCCTCTGCACTTCGGTCTGCTCGGTTCGCTGGAGGCTGGCCTGATTGCGTTGGTGCTGGGTGTGCTGGTCTTCGCTGGGGTCGAGCATATCGGCCGGCGTCTGCACTTCACCCACGGGCACACGCTGGGCATCGCCTGTCTGCTCGCGGTCGCCATCGGCGGCGGCTACGACATCTGGAATCTCGTCTACACCAGCATCGTGCGGCTGGAGTCGCCGCTGTATGCGCGCCTGGCATTGGCCAAGATCCACGATCCCAACGAATTGGGATCGCGGGTGATCCTGGAAGTGGCCGGGGCGATCGCCGGTGTGGTGCTGGGTTGGAAACTGTTCAGCTCCGGAAGCTGGGATGACGAGGCACCGAATGCGTAAATTTACGTTATGAAATGCGGCACGGTTCGCATATTTCGATGCATTGAATGAGCTGCTTCTGTTTGGCTCACCGATGTCTAACAGATGGCTAGGCGCAAACGTCCGACGCGTGGTTAAGAGGATGTTTTGCGTGAAATTGCGGCGGGTTTTGCGTTCATTCGGGCTGGGTAAGGTGGGGCCATGTGCGGCGACACCGCGCATTCCCAAGCCAAGGAGACCACCCAATGAAGAATCGCAACCGCACCTCGCTGCTCGCCGCCACCGCCGCTCTTGCCGCCGCCCTGGCGCTGCCGGCCATGGCGCAGAGTACGCAGCAGGATGCCGCCGCGACGTCGGCCCAGTCGGGAAGCTCTGCCACCACTGCGGCACAGCCTGCGCAGTCCGGCGGCGGCCAGACCTGGGCGAGCGTCGACACCGACAGCGACGGCGCCATCAGCACACAGGAAGCCCAGGTCAATGCCGGGCTCGCGCAGATCTTCAATGACGCCGATTCCGACAAGAACGGCAAGCTGACCCCGGACGAATACAAGGCGTTTGTCGCCAAGCAGCAGGGCGGCGCAGCGGGAAGTGGGTCGCAAGGCAACTGAGGTAGTAGGTCGCAAGGTAGTGAGTTCGTTTGCTGACGTGTTTTTTTCGACATCAGGAGGCAGCTTTCGCAATTGCAGTCATTTGAGCGGTTGTTGTCGTTTGATCCGTGGCATCGCTTCGTGGATGCCCGTGATCGGCAAGTAGCAGCATGACCACGTAACAGGATGGACACGCGGGAGCGATCTGCCAGGGTCGCTCCCGTTTTCTTTACGTGCGCCGCGCTAGATTTGCCCGCTCGTCCCTTCGGCACACTTTCATGCTGCTGCGTATCGCCATGCTGGTCGGCCTGTCGAGTCCACTGTGGGCGCTCGCGGCGCCGCCGGAGTTGCCGCCGGCCAACCCGTCGCGTGCGACCTCCACCACAGGGCCGGCAACACCGACAATGGCGCCGTTGCCGATCGACCCACCACCGCCTGCCACCACGCCCTTGCTGCCGGCCGACGCTGCAGCGCCATCGGCTGCCAAAGGCGGTGCGGAGGCCGCACTGGCGCCGCAGGCCGGCACGTTGGCGCCACGGACCTTCCGCAGCCTGGACAGCGACGCCGACGGCTCATTGACCGTGGCCGAAGCCGGCGCCGACCCCGTCCTGCGCGAGAATTTTGCCGGCTTCGACAGCAATGGCGATGGGCGCCTGTCGCGCGACGAATTCGCCAGCTACCAGCCCGGTCCAGGCGACGCCGCGGGGGATTGACCGCGGCAGCGCTCCAGTGCGCTGCTAAACTGGCGCGATGACCTCTTTTGCACAGCGCGACGGCCAGGCGATCCAACTGGTCGGCTTCGACGGCGACGATACCCTCTGGAAAAGCGAGGACTATTACCGCACTGCCGAAGCGGATTTCGAAGCGATCCTGGCCGATTACCTGGATCTGGGCGATACCCGCATGCAGCAGCACCTGCTGGCGGTGGAGCGGCGCAATCTAAAAGTATTCGGCTACGGCGCCAAGGGCATGACGCTGTCGATGATCGAGACGGCGATCGAACTGACGCAGGCGCGCATTGCCGCACGCGACATCCAGCGCATCGTCGAGATCGGCCGCGCCACGCTGCAGCACCCGGTGGAGGTGATTGCCGGCGTGCGCGAGGCGGTTAGTGCGATTGCAGCCGACTATGCGGTGGTGCTGATCACCAAGGGCGACCTGTTCCACCAGGAGCAGAAGATCGAACAATCCGGCCTGGCCGATCTGTTTCCGCGCGTGGAGGTGGTGTCCGAAAAGGATCCCCAGACCTATGCGCGCGTGCTGGCCGAGTTCGACCTGCCGGCGCAGCGCTTTGTGATGATCGGCAATTCCTTGCGCTCGGACGTGGAGCCGGTGCTGGCCATCGGCGGCTGGGGAATCTACACCCCGTACGCGGTGACCTGGGCGCACGAGCAGGAGCATGGCGTGGCCGCCGACGAGCCGCGCATGCGCGAAGTGCCCGACGCCGCCGGCTGGCCGGCCGCAGTGCATGCGCTGGATGCAGTGGCCCGGCAGCACGCGCTAAGCTGAGCTCCGTCGCGGCCAGCGCCGCGACCTGGATCTGCCGGCGCAACCGGCGGCGCCCAGCAACAGGACGTTTCCGGTCAGGCGTGGGTGCCTGGCCGACTAGGAGGGATCACCGATGCGCATGTTGTCGTTTACCTGCCGTGTCAGCCTGGCCGTATTGCTGGGTCTGTCAGGCGGCGCGCCGTCACTGACGGCTGCCGAGCTCGAAGAAGAAGTCATCAACCCGAGCGAAGTGATCTTTCGCGACGGTCAGCCTTACTACGACGATGGCGGCAACTATGTACGCCTGCGTACGCGTCGGGACGCGGGAGAGCTGGTGTATTTCCGCATGGTGCGCTTCGACCGCGAGCAGGGCTATGTGGACGCCCAGGGCCAGAGCATCGCGACCTTGCAGACCCGGCCGGACCGGCGTGAGCGCAGCAGCGTATTTGCTGCCGACGGGTATTCGGGCGAGCGCTACGGCCCCTATGGCGGCGACGCCCGCGGATACCTCGGGTATGGCGCCGGGCTGCGGCTAGGCGCGTCGCGCAACCGCCCGTACGGCCAGATCTATTACGGCAATGGTCTGTACGGCCCGGACCCATACAGCAGCCCGCACAATCGCGATGCGCGTCAGCGTTACATCGGCCCGGGCTATGTGGGTGCCTGCGATCTCAGCGGCTGCCGCGAAGTGCACTACGGCGGCTTTTACGATCTACGCTGAGCGCGGCCGGCGCGGCTGTGCGCGCGCCAGACATGCGAATGCTCGTGGCGGTCCGGTGTCATGCATCCGTTCCGACTCGGGGCATCCCATACGGCTGGCGCGCTGACGGCGCGCCGCCTGTGTCGGTGGCGCAAGCGCTCGGCCTGACAGCGACACGGGCATGCGGCATCATCGGCGCATGCCTTCACTGCTTACCTCGCTGTTGCGATCCCTGCCGCTGATGAGTGCGCTGCTGCTGCCGATGCTGGCAGTTGCGCAAACATCGCCTGCGCAAGCATCCGCGCCTGCCGCTGCGGCACCGGCTGCTGCGCCGGCAGTGACGCCGGGCACCGGCGATGCCTGGGTGGACCAGCATCTGGCCGACATGGGCAGCTACGCGCAGCGCTACCCGGACAGTTTCATCGGCGAAGTTGCGCGCTACACCGGCACCCCGCGCGGTTATGTGCAGGCATTGTTGCAGGTGCATGGCTGGCACGCCGGCGACATCTATTTCGCCTGTTTCTGGGCGCAGACGCTGCAGTTGTCCTGCCGCGACACGGTACGCGCCTACAGCCGTGACCATCATGACGGCTGGGAGGGCGTGATCACGCGGCTGTCGGTCACGCCGGAGACCGTGCATATGCGCGCGCTGCGGCACGCCATCGTCGCCAGTTACGACCGCTGGGAACGTCCGATCACCCTGGACGCGCTGCTGCGACGCCAGCTCGGCGATCACGCGCAACGGCTGGAAGCCGCGCGCCAGGCCAGCGAGGCGGCCGAGGCAGCGGCGCAGGCCGGGCTTTAAAGTGGCTGGCAAACCGGCGGCGTAGCCACCCGGCGGGTGCGGCGGTACTAGGAACCGGCGTGTACCACTCGCACGCTGCGTTTCCTGCGCGCCGTCCACGCAGATCCGGTGGCTGCCGGCTCAAGGTGGTGTCGGCTACCGGTGCGGCAGCGTGCTATTCGGCGTCAACTCGCTGCAGGTAGTGGCACCGGAGCCGTGCCAGCCGTTCGATGCGCGCCAGGTCGGCCTGAGCCTGGGCGGGGCTGGCGGCCTCTCTCGCTTGTTGGCCATCCTCGGAGCGACCCACAAGATGACTGCGCTCCCGGCCGCACGGGCGCAGTCGGCTTAGGACCGACATGGACCACGCCATGCGCTACGGTTCCGAGCTTGCCCACCATCCGCATCCAGCGGACGACTGCTCGCCACGGATCGCCAGCCGCCACTCGATGCGTTTTACGCCTGGTGGGAACCCGCACAGTGGCAAGCCGTGAGGTGATCGATCGGCTGCGCGGCTGTCTGCGCGGCAACACAGGCGCCGGCATGCTGCCGTGCAGCTGGCCGCCGCAGGGCGCGGTCGGCGAGAATGCTGCAACGCCGGCGTTGGCCGGCCCTGCCAAGACCAGCCCATGCGCGATACCGTGTTTGTCTCCCCCGATCACATCCGCAGCCTGTTCGCGCAGGCGATGTCGGACATGTATCGCGCCGAGGTGCCGTTGTACGGCGACCTGATGACGCTGGTGGCTCAGGTCAACGCCGACACCCTGAGCGCCGATCCCGCCCTGGCCGCGCGCCTGCAACGCAACGACGAGCGCGCGCGGCTGGATCTGGAACGGCATGGTGCCATCCGCGTCGGCACGGCGCAGGAACTGGCCACGTTGCGGCGGCTGTTTGCGGTGATGGGCATGCATCCGGTGGGCTATTACGATTTGTCGGTGGCGGGTGTGCCGGTGCATTCCACCGCGTTCCGCCCGATCGACGAGGCGGCGCTATCGGCCAATCCGTTCCGCGTGTTCACCTCGTTGCTGCGGCTGGAGCTGATCGAAGACGCCGCGCTGCGGGCGCAGGCGGCGCAGATCCTGGAGCAGCGGCAGATCTTCACCGCGGCCGCGCTGGAGCTGATCGAACAGCACGAGCGCCACGGCGGGCTGGAGGCGGCGCAGGCGCAGCAGTTCGTTGCCGAAGCGCTGGAAACCTTCCGCTGGCACGGCGATGCGACGGTGTCGCTGCCGACCTACCGCGCGCTGAGCGAGGCGCACAAGCTGATCGCCGACGTGGTGAGCTTCCACGGGCCGCATATCAACCACCTGACGCCACGCACGCTGGATATCGATGCGGCGCAGGCGCAGATGCAGCGCGCCGGAATCGATGCCAAGGCGGTGATCGAAGGTCCGCCGCGTCGTCGGGTGCCGATCCTGCTGCGCCAGACCAGTTTCAAGGCACTGGAGGAGCCGGTGCGCTTTGTCGGCGACAGCGGGCAGGCCGAGCACGGCACGCACACCGCGCGCTTTGGCGAGATCGAACAACGCGGGCTCGCGCTGACGCCCAAGGGCCGCGCGCTGTACGACGCGCTGCTGGCGCAGGCACGCGATAGCGATGGCGCGGGCAGCACCGGTACCGATTACGCCACGCGGCTGCAGACCGCGTTCGCGGCATTTCCCGACGACGAAGCCGTGCTGCGTCAGGAAGGCCTGGGCTATTTCCGCTACGCGCTGACCGAGGCCGGACGTGCCGATCCCGCGCAGGTGGCGGCAATGCCGGCAGAAACCGCGATTGCGCTCGGTCTGCTCAGTGCCGATCCGATCATCTATGAAGATTTCCTGCCGGTGAGTGCGGCCGGCATCTTCCAGTCCAATCTCGGTGGTGCCGAACAACGCGCCTATGCAGCACATTCGAGCAAGCGCAGTTTCGAACAGGCGCTGGGCGTGCAGGTGCAGGATGAGTGCGCGTTGTACGCGCAGCTGGAGCGGGCGTCGCTGCAGGCGTTGCTGGTGTAGCGGTCACGGCGCGGCGCGTACGTTTGCACGCCTGCTGTCTGCCGGTTTTGTCGCGTATTACGTGTCGTGATCACGCAGTCCACATTGCAAGAATGTGCGCTGCTGCGGATTCGGATGGCGCGTACCTTGAAGCATCGGAACAAAGAAGCAATCGAGGTTTTGGCTAGTCTCGGCATCTGGACGCGGTCAGGCGCTTCGGCTCAGGTCAAAAGCTCAGTGAGTCGAGCGCGCGGTGTCCTCACCGCTTGCGGGACACGCCGTGAATCCGTCCGTGGAGGCTCCTTGGCGGCATCCATGCCGCCAAGGGTCCCGCAACCGGCGAGGACACCGCACCAGAAAATTGGTCGGTGGGTAAAGAGCGTTTACCTGCGTTTTTCAGGTTATTTGCTGGAAGGCCTGACTCTTGCTCGGCCTGTGCCGGGAAGCTGATCGATCGGACCCACCCTGATCCGACCAACGCATGCCATGCCCGCTTGCAGACACGGACACCGACCATCTCGACAGGTCCTTGCCCGCCTACCGTCGCGGGACCTTACGCGGCATGGATGCCGCGTAAGCGCCTACATGGACGTACTTGCGGCGTGTCCTGCGATGGTAGGCGGGCAAGGTCCCTGTAACCAAGCTGCAGCCCCGCCACGCGATAACTGATCCATCCCTGATCCATCCATGCCGTCCAACACGTCAAGGCAACCGAGCTTCTAGATCGCAGCGTCGTCTGGATGCGGTAAAGCACTTGGGCTCTGGCCGAAAGCAAGTAGGTCGAGCGTGCATTTACAGCTCGCATCACTATGCCGCGTTTGAATACGCTGCCAGCAGCGACGCCCCGGCGTCATGCCAGCAAGCGGCAAGCGATGGCGAAAGATGCGGGCCAACCGCCATGCCGGCCGGCACGCACCGGTCCGTGCAGACCGGCACGTGTGCGGCATCGCTTCAGTGCGCCGACGCCGCCGGGCGCCGTGCCGCCGCGCGCTCTGCCCGGCGTGCACGCGCACGTGCGCGACGCGCCTTCCAGCGTTCGCTCAGGCAGGAGAAGATCACGTACAGCGCCGGGGTGCTGAGCAGGGTCAGGCTCTGCGAGAAGATCAGCCCGCCGATCATCGCAATGCCCAGCGGGCGGCGCAGTTCGGAGCCTTCGCCCAGGCCGACCGCCAGCGGCACCGCGGCCAGGATCGCCACCATCGTGGTCATCATGATCGGGCGGAAGCGCACGATCGAGGCCTCGCGTGCGGCCGCACGCGCATCCATGCCGTGCACGCGCTGCGCCACCAGCGCGAAGTCGATCATCATGATTGCGTTCTTCTTGACGATGCCGATCAGCAATACCAGCGCGATCATCGAGATCACCGACAACTCGGTGTTGGTGAGGAACAACGCCAGCAGCGCGCCGACGCCGGCGGCCGGCAGCGTCGACAGGATGGTCACCGGATGGATCAGGCTCTCGTACAGCATGCCCAGCACGATGTAGACGGTGAGCACCGCGGCCAGCAGCAACACGCCCATCGAGTTGGGGCTGAGTTGCACGTTGAAGCTGTCGTCGCCACTGAGGCGGATGCCGTCGGGCATGCGCAAGCCTTCCACGGTGGACTTGATGATCAGGTCCGCCTCGCCGGTGCTCACGCCCGGTGCGAGGTTGTAGCTCAGATCCATCGTGGTGTACTGGTTTTCGTGGACGATCTGCGGCGGCGCCAGCCCAGGCACCTGGGTGGCGACGGAGGTGATCGGCACCATCAGGCCGGCGCGGTTGGGCACGAAGACCTGGTCCAGCGCCTTGGGCGTTGCCGTCTGCGAGGGCAGTGCATTGACCACCACGCTGTACTGGTTGAGATCCGAATAGATGGTGGAAATGGAACGCTGGCCGAAGGCGCCATACAGCGCGCCATCGATGGCACCGACCGAAATGCCCAGGCGCGCGGCCTTGGCGCGGTCGATCACGATGTTCTGGCGCAGGCCGGATGTATCCACGTCGGTGCCGACATCGCGCAGGCGCGGATTCTTCTTCAACGCGGCCTGCAGTTTGGGCAGCCATTCCTGCAGCTGCGCCAGGTCATTGCCCTGCAGCGAAACGCGGTACTGCGCACCCTGGCTGGTGCCGCCACCGCCGTCGCTGGGCAGGTCCTGGATCGCGCGCAGGCGCAGATCCAGATCCGGGTAACGGTCGGCCTTGGCGCTCAGGCGTGCGACCACCTGCGCGGTGGTGTCGCGGCGGCCTTCGTCGCGCTTCTTCAATTCGATATTGAACGAGGCGCTGGAACCCTGCCGGCCGGAGCCCAGCCGCGCGCCGACGGTCTTCACCGCCGGGTCGGCCATCAGCATGTCGGTGATGCGGCGCTGGCGGCTGACCATGTCGGCAAACGACACCGTCGCGCTGGAATTGGCGCGGCCCCAGATCAGGCCGGTGTCCTGTGCCGGGAACGAGCCCTTCTTGACTGCGCCGCCGAGAAAGACGGTGGCGGCGATCAACAGCAGCGGCGTCAGCGACAGCAGCAAGGCGTGCCGCAGCGAGAAATCCAGCGCCACCGTGTACACCGCGAGCATGCGCTCGTGCATGCGGTCCAGCCAGGCGCCGAAACGGCTGGGTTTTTCCGGCTCGGTATGCGCGGACAGAAAGCGGCTGCACAGCGCTGGCGTCAGGGTCAGTGACACCAGCATCGACACCACGATCGCCGCCACCAGGGTCACGGTGAACTCGCGGAAGAACGCGCCGATCATGCCGCTGGCAAACAGCATCGGAATGAACACCGCCACCAGCGAGGCAGTGATCGACACGATGGTGAAGCCGATCTCGCGCGCACCGGCCAGTGCGGCATCCAGACGCGGCATGCCTTCGTCCAGATGACGCATGATGTTTTCGATCACCACGATCGCATCGTCGACCACAAAGCCAATGGCGATCACCAGCGCCAGCAGGCTGAGGTTGTTCAAGGTGAAGCCCAGCATGTACATCACCAGCGCCGAGCCGGCCAGCGACAGCGGCACGGTGACCGCCGCGATCAACGTCGGCGCCAGGCGGCGCAGGAACAGCGCCATGGTCAGGATCACCATCACCAGGCTGATCATCAGCGTGGCCTGCACCTCGTGCAGCGAGGCGCGGATGGTCGGGGTGCGGTCGAAGTAGGGCGTCAGCTTGGTGCCGGGCTGCAGGTAGGCGCGTAGCTCGGGAATCTGCGCCTTCACCTGGTCCACGGTTTCGACGATGTTGGCGCCGGCGCGGGTGAAGGCATACATCACCACCGCCGGTTTGCCGTCGAACCAGGCCGCTTGATAGGCATCCTGCTGGCCGTCGTAGACGGTGGCCACATCGCCCAGCCGCACGATGCGCCCGTTGGACTGGGTGGAGATCGCCAGCTGGGCGAAATCGGCGGCCTTGGACACCGAATCGTTGGCCACGATCGCCATGGTGGTGTTGCCGTCGGACAGGAATCCGGTCGGCGAGGTGACGTTGGCCGCGCGCACCGCATTGCGCAGATCGTCCGGGGTCAGGCCCAGCGCGTTGAGCGCGCGCAGATCCACATCCACGCGGACCGCCGGTGTGGAGGCGCCGGCGATATCGACCGAACTGATGCCGGTGATCTGGCGCAGCCGTTGCGCCAGCAGCGAGTCGGCAACGTTGTAGAGCTCATCGGCCGATTGCGTGTCCGAGGTCAGCGCGATGGCAATGACCGGGTCGTCGTTCGGATTGGCTTTCGAATAGATCGGCGTGCCGAGCCCGGACGGCAGGTCCGATTGCGAGGAGTTGATCGCCGTCTGCACATCCTGCGCGGCCGAATCGATGTTGCGATTGCTCTGGAACACCAGCACCACCAGGCTGCTGCTCTCCGAACTGGAGGAGCGCATGCGGTCGATGCCGGGCAGCTGGCCCAGGTGGCGTTCCAGCGGTGCGGTGACGGTGGAGGCCATGGTGCTGGCATCGGCGCCGGACTGCGTGGCGTGCACGAAGATCACCGGAATCTGGATGTTCGGCAACGCCGCCACGCCCAGCCGCAGGTAGCACATCAATCCGATCACGAACAAACCGATCGCCAGCAGCGCGGTGCCGATCGGGCGCTTGATGAAGGGCGCGGAGATGTTCATGGAGTGACTGCCGGGAATCGGGATTCGGGATTCGGGAATCGGGAAAGGCAACAGCCAGCGCAGCTGCCATGCGTGCGTGCGGGAAGGCGATGCCGTGGGCAGGCAGACCGATCAGCGATGACGCCATCGGTCATCATGCCGGGCGCTCCGAGGTGGAGGCCGGGGGCACGCCGTCGCGGCGGGCGGCACGCCGTGCGCGCCAATCGCGTAGCCGCTCGCCGGCACGTTCCATGTACAGGTAGATCACCGGCGTGGTGTACAGCGTCACCAGCTGCGACAGCAGCAGGCCGCCGACGATGGCGATGCCGAGCGGACGCCGCAGTTCCGAGCCGATGCCGGTGCCCAGCGCCAGCGGCAGCGCGCCCAGCATCGCGGCTGCGGTGGTCATCATGATCGGGCGGAAACGCAGCAGGCAGGCGCGCCGGATCGCCTCGTGCGCGTTGGCGCCGTCGCGGCGGGCGTCGATGGCGAAGTCGATCATCATGATCGCGTTCTTCTTGACGATGCCGATCAGCAGCACGATGCCGACGATGCCGTCCACCGACAGGCTCAACCCGCACATCATCAGCGCCAGCAGCGCGCCGACGCCGGCTGGCGGCAGCGTGGAGATGATCGTCAGCGGGTGGATGTAGCTCTCGTAGAGCACGCCCAGCACGATGTAGATCACCACGATCGAGGCCAGCAGCAGCCACACGATATCGGTCTGGCTGCCGGTGAATTCGGCCGCCTTGCCGACGAACGCCGCATGCACCTGGGTCGGAATCTTCAGATCCTGGCGCGCCTGCTCGATCGCTTCCACCGCCTGCGACAGCGAATGGCCCGGGGCCAGATTGAACGAGATCGTGACCGCCGGCAGCTGTTGCTGGTGGCTGACCACCAACGGCGTGTTGGTGACCTTGGCCTCGGCCAGTGCGGCCAGCGGAATGATGCTGCCGGCGCCGACCACGATGCCGGTGTTCTGCGCGCCCACGCCGGTGGCGGTGGAGGAGTTGGACGAGGTCAGCTGGCCGAAGCTGGTGGCATTGGTGCCGGTCAGCGCGCCGCTGCCGTTGCTGGCCACCGCCAGCTGGTTCATCAACGCGGTGCTGCTACGGAATTCCGGCGCCACTTCCAGCACCACCCGGTACTGATTGAGCTCGGTGAAGATGGTGGAGATCTGGCGTTGACCGAAGGCGTCGTACAGCGTGTCGTCGATGGTCTGCATCGGCACACCAAGCATGCTGGCCTTGTCGCGATCGATACTCAGCTCCAGCGCCCGGCCCTGGTTGGCCAGGTTGTTGTCCACGTCGGCCAGCTCGGGCAGCTTGCGCATCGCCTCGGTCATGCGCCCGGCCCAGGTGGCCAGCTCGCTGCTGTCCACATCCGACATCGAATACTGGTACTCGGTGGCGGCCACGCGGGTGTCCAGGGTGACGTCCTGCACGGGCTTGAGGAACAGCGCCACGCCGGGAATGCCGGCCACCGCCTTTTGCAGGCGCGGCAGCACCTCGTCCAGGCCCTCGCGGTCGCCGCGCGTCTTCAGCACGATCGACAACTGGCCCTGGTTGATGGTCGGGTTCATGGTACCGGCACCGATGAAGGCGGCCACGCCGGTCACGGCGGGGTCTTTCTGCAGCGCCGCGGCCACCGCCTGGGTGCGCTGCTCCATCTGCGGGAACGCCACGTTCTGGTCGGCCTGCACCACGCCGGTGATCAGGCCGGTGTCCTGCTCGGGCAGCAGGCCCTTGGGGATCGCCACGTACAGCACCACGGTCAGCGCTACCGCGCCGATCGCCACCGCCAGGGTCAGCGGCTGGTGCGCCAGCACCCAGTCCAGGCTGCGCTCGTAAGTGCCCACGGTGCGCGTCCACAGGTTGGTCTTGCCGGCGGCCGCGGCGCGTTCGTGCGCGTCCTCGCCTTCGGGCAGGGCGTCGGGCTTGAGCAGGTAGGCGCACATCATCGGCGTCAGCGTCAGCGACACCAGCATCGAGATCACCACCGCAATCGACAGCACCCACGCAAACTCATGGAATAAGCGCCCGGTCACGCCCGGCATCAGCAGCAGCGGCAGGAACACCGCCACCAGCGACACGGTCAGCGATAGCACGGTGAAGCCGATCTGCTTGGCGCCGATCTCGGCCGCTTCCGGCCCGCTCTTGCCCTGTTCGATGTAGCGCACGATGTTCTCGATCATCACGATCGCATCGTCGACCACGAACCCGGTCGCCACCACCAGCGCCATCAGCGACAGGTTGTCCAGCGACATGCCGGCAAACGCCATCACCCCGAAGGTACCGGCCAGCGACAGCGGCACCGCCACCGAGGGAATGATGGTGGCCCACAACCGGCGCAGGAACACGAAGATCACCGCCACCACCAGCGCGATGGTCAGCACCAGGGTGAACTTCACCTCGTGCACCGAGGCGCGGATGGTTTCGGTGCGGTCGGAGAACACCTCCAGGTGCACGTCGGCCGGCAGCACCGCCTGCAGCTGCGGCAGGATGCTGCGGATCTGCTCCACCGTCTGCACGATATTGGCACCGGGCTGGCGGCGGATTTCCAGCAGCACCGCCGGCTTGCCGTCGGCCCAGGCGGCGAGCTGGTCGTTCTCCACCCCGTCGACCACGTTGGCCACATCGGCCAGCCGCACCGGGCGGCCATTGCTGTAGCTGATGATGGTCTCGCGGTACTGCGCCGCGTCGGTGAGCTGGTCGTTGGTGCCGATGCTGTAGGACTGGGTCTTGCCGTTGAGCGAGCCCTTCGGCGCGCTGACGTTGGTCTGGGTCAGCGCGCTGCGCAGCGATTCCATGGTCAGGCCCATGTTCGACAGCTGCGCCGGGTTGACCTGGATGCGCACCGCAGGCCGCACATTGCCGGCGATCGACACCAGGCCCACGCCCGGCACCTGCGACAGGCGCTGGGCCAGGATCGCATCGGCATAGCGGTTGACCTCGCGTAGCGGCAGCGAGTCGGAGGTGAGCTTGAGGGTCAGGATCGCCGCGTCGGCCGGATTGACCCGGTTGTAGACCGGTTGATACGGCAGCGACGAGGGCAGGGTGGCCTGACGGATCGCCGCCTGCACATCCTGCGCGGCGATGTCGATGTCGCGGTCCATCGAGAACTGCAGGATGATCGTGGACAGGCCTGCCGACGAATCGGAGGTCATCATCTGCAGCCCGGAGATCTGCCCGAACTGGCGCTCCAGCGGCGTGGTCACCAGCGAGGCCATGGTGGTCGCGTTGGCGCCGGGGTACTGGGTGGTGACCACCAGGCTGGGCGCGTCGATTTCCGGCAGCGCCGAGACCGGCAATTGCCGGTAGCCCAGGATGCCCAGCAGCAGGATGCCCGCCATCAACAACGAGGTGGCGATGGGACGGCGGATGAAGATGGTCGAAAAGCCCACGGGGGGTGTCCTTGCTGAAGACGTCAATCGATGCCGGCGCGCGCAGCGCCGATGCACACCGGCGACGGAAGGCCCGTCGCCGGTGCTCGCGAGTTAGCGCGGGCCGCCGCCGCTGCGTCGGCCGCCGGCGCCGCCACGGCTCTTGTCCTGCGCGGCCTTGAGTTCTGCCTCGGTCGGCTCCGGCGGGGTTTCGCCCGGCTTGAGCGCGCTGACCTTGCTGCCCGGCTTGAGCCGGAACTGGCCTTCGGTCACCACACGCTCGCCTGGCTTGAGCCCCTTGGTGACCTGTACATGGCTGTCGTCCACTTCCACGCCCTGCACCACGGTGCGCATCTGCGCGGTGTTGTCGTTGCCGACCACGTAGACGTAATCGCCGTCCGGGCCGCGCTGCACGGCCTGGGTCGGCACCACGGTGCCGCCGGAGATGGTGCGCAGCTGCAGGCGCACGTTGACGAACTGGCCCGGCCACAAGGCGTTGTCGGTGTTGGCGAAGATCGCACGCGCACCGAAGGTGCCGCTGTCGGCGGCGATGCGGTTGTCGATCACCTCCAGCTTGCCATCGCCGCTGATCACGTGCGCATCGCCGCGATCCAGCGCCGCCACGTCCAGTGGGGCGGCCGCCTGGCCGCTGCGCACCGCCTGCAACTCGCGCTCGGGCAGGTTGAAGGACACGTAGATCGGGCGGATCTGGGTCAGGGTGACGATGGTGGAGCTGGCGCTGACGATATTGCCCACGTCCACGCCGCGGATGCCGGCGATGCCGTCGATCGGCGCGGTCACGCGGGTGAACTGCAACTGCACCTGCGCCGAGCGCATCTGTGCATCGTTGGCCGACACCGCCGCCTCGTACTGCGCCACCTGGTTACGCTGGGTATCCAGGTCTGTGCGCGAGACGTACTGCTTGTAGGCCGGGTCGTTGGAGCGCTGGTAGTTCACCCGCGAGGTCGCCAGCAGCGCCTGGTTCTGGCGCTTGGCCGCCAGCGCCTGGTCGTAGCTGGCCTGCAGGGTGCGCGGGTCGATCTGCGCCAGCAGCTCGCCCTTCTTCACTTCCTGGCCCTCCTTGAAATTCAGGCTCATCAGCTGGCCGCCGACCTGCGGGCTGACCGTGACCGTGTTGAGCGCGGTCACCGTGCCCAGCGCGCTGGCGTAGACCGGCACATCCTGGGTGGTGGCGGCCACGACCGTGACCGGTACCGGGCCGCTGTTCTCGGTGCCATTGCCGTCCGGCGCATCCGCCCGCTTGCCGTGGTTGCCCCCACCGAACATCCGCATTGCGACGAACACCACGACGAGCACCGCTACGACCAGCAGTGTGATCTTCCAAAAACGCGACATGCGACAACTCCTGAGGGCGGGCCGGGCGCTGGTGCGACCGTGGGGCGGCTGTGCGAAGCATATCGTTGCGATCAGGCAATTGAGCGTTACTGAAGTAACGGCCCGCCGGACGAAACGACTGCAGCGTTCACAGATGCAGTGCAGCGGCAACGCGTCAGGGCCGATGTGGTTGACCGCGGGACTGAATCGAGCCCCACTGCAGCCCACCGAGCGTGCACCTGCACTACATTAAGCGACCATCTTTAGAGGATTGCTGATGCGCCACTCCCGCCTGCTGACCAGCGCGTTGCTGCTTGCCCTGCCCACCCTGGCCGCCGCCCAGGCCGCGCCCCGGCCCGAAGTCCAGGCCGCCGCCGCGCCGTTGCAGAGCAAGCTGGTGCAGTGGCGCCGCGACTTCCACCAGCACCCAGAGCTGTCCAACCGCGAGGAGCGCACCGCCGCCACCGTGGCCGCGCAGCTGCGCAAGCTCGGCCTCAAGCCGCGTACCGGCATCGCCCATCACGGCGTGGTGGCCATCATCAAGGGCGGCAAGCCGGGTCCGAAGATCGCCTTGCGCGCGGACATGGATGCCTTGCCGGTCAAGGAGCAGACCGGCCTGCCGTATGCCTCCACGGTCACCGCCGAGTACCGCGGCGAGCAGGTCGGGGTGATGCACGCCTGCGGCCACGACGCCCACACCGCGATCCTGCTCGGGGTGGCCGAAGCATTGGTCGGCATGCGCGAGCAGCTGCCCGGCGAAGTGATGCTGATCTTCCAGCCTTCCGAAGAAGGCGCGCCCGGCAACGAGGAGGGCGGCGCCTCGCTGATGCTCAAGGAAGGCCTGTTCGCCGACTTCAAGCCACAGGCGGTGTTCGGCCTGCATGTGTTCTCCAGCGTGCAGGCCGGCAAGATCGCGGTGCGCAGCGGCCCGCTGATGGCGGCCTCGGACCGGTTTGCGATCAAGATGATCGGCCGCCAGACGCATGGCTCGGCGCCGTGGAACGGCATCGACCCGATCGTGGCCAGCGCCGACATGATCGGTGCCGCGCAGACCGTGATCAGCCGCCGCGCCAACCTGTCCAAACAACCGGCGGTGTTGAGCTTCGGTGCGATCAAGGGCGGCATCCGCTACAACATCATCCCCGACGACGTGGAAATGGTCGGCACCATCCGCACCTTCGACGAAGCCATGCGCCAGCAGATCTTCGCCGACCTCAAGACGGTGGCCGAGCACACCGCCGCCGCCCACGGGGCCAAGGTCGAGGCGCAGGTGCCGGACCAGCCCGGCAACCCGGCCACGGTCAACGACCCGGCGCTGACCGCCAGGATGCTGCCCAGCCTGCAGGCCGTGGTCGGCGCCGACAATGTCTACGAGCCGCCGTTGCAGATGGGCGCGGAAGATTTCTCCTTCTACGCCCAGCAGGTGCCGTCGATGTTCTTCTTCGTCGGCTCCACCACCAAGGGCATCGACCCGGCCACCGCGCCCAGCAATCATTCGCCGCAGTTCCTGCTCGACGAATCGTCGCTGGATGTGGGCCTGCGCGCGCTGTTGCAGGTGTCGCTGGATTACCTGCATCAGGGGGAGGCTGGCTGATTCGGGAATCGGGAATCGGGAATCGTGTGCAGTTGCGCGGTTTCTGCTGAGCGTTGGTGACCGTGTGGGGTGGCGGGCCGCTGGACGGCCCGCTGCTTCTGTCGCCAGGTCGCTCCAGCGTCCGCTATACACCTCACGGCCAGCCCGCTCGGCCTAAAATGGCGCGATGAATACCCCAGAAGATTCCACCCTCGGTCGTGAGGTCGCCTATCCCAGCGGCTACGATCCGTCGCTGTTGTTCCCGATTCCGCGCGCGGCCGGGCGCGAGGCGATCGGCCTGACGGGAGCCTTGCCCTTCATCGGCCGCGACCGCTGGCATGCCTACGAACTCAGCTGGCTCGATGCGCAGGGCAAGCCGTGCGTGGCCACCGCCACCTTGCACGTGCCCAGCGAGTCGCCGTCGTTGATCGAATCCAAGTCGCTCAAGCTGTATCTCAATTCGCTCAATGCCACCCGCTTCAATAGCGCCGAAGCGGTGCGTACGCGCATCGCCTCCGACCTGTCCACGCGCGCCGGTGCCGACGTGGCGGTGGAATTCGGTCTGCCGCCGATCGATGCGGTGGGTGAGGGCGAATCGATCGACGCACTGGATGTCAGCATCGACGACTACGGCCCGCCCAATGCCGCGTATCTGGCGGCGCACGCGCAACCAGTGGTGGAAGAAGTGCTGACCTCGGCCTTGCTCAAATCCAATTGCCCGGTCACCGGTCAACCGGATTGGGCCAGCGTCACGTTGCGCTACCGCGGCGCCCCGATCGACCGCGAAGGCCTGCTGCGTTATCTGGTGAGTTTCCGCGACCACGCCGAGTTTCACGAGCAATGCGTGGAGCGTATCTTCCATGACGTGCTGCTCCGCTGCGCGCCCGAATGGTTGGTGGTGGAAGCGCGCTATACCCGCCGTGGCGGGCTGGACATCAACCCCTTGCGCAGCTCGCCCAGCGTGCCGACACCGCTGTCGATCTTCCGCGACCTGCGCCAGTAATCGCGCCCATTCAAGGCTCGCGCCAGCTTCACGGTGGCGCGATCCACGCTTAACGGCGCGCCGCGCACCCTGCAGTCATCGTGATGCAAAGGGATTGCGGCAATGAATGTCGACAAGAAAGCAGATTTTTCCAACGTGACGTCCTCGGTCGACAGCACCGCCGACGTCGCGCCGGCGGCGGATTTCTCCAACGTGCGTACCAGCGTGCAGAGCACTGCGCAGCTGGTCAGCGAATCGGTCACCGTGCAGGCGGGCGACAGTCTGTCCAGCATCGCCAAGCGCCATTACGGCGACGGCAACCTGTGGCCGCGGATTTTCGAAGCCAACCGCGAAACGCTCAAGGATCCGGACAAGATCTTTCCCGGCCAGGTCCTGCAGTTGCCGCCGAAGTCATAGGCGCACCGCACACCTGGCACCTTTCGAAACCCACTTTTTATCTTGATATCCGGAGATTGATCCATGCGTACTACTTCCGTTTCTAGCACCCTCGCCATTGCCCTTGCCGGCGTTCTCGCCCTGTCGGGCTGCAGTAAGAAGGCCGACGACGACAGCGTGTCCAAGGATCCGACCTCCGGCGCTGCCACCGAGGCAATGCCGGGTCCGGCCGCAACACCGCCGGCGAGCGATCAGGCTGGCCAGAGCACCGCGACCGGCGCTGCCAGCACCGATACCGCCGCCGCCACAGGTTCGGCAGTGATGGTGTCGAGCGTGGTGGTCGGCACCACGGCGACTGCCGACAAGTCGGTGACTCCGTCGGCCAACATCGGCAGCAAAGACACCATCATCGTTTCGGTGAAAACCGATGGCAGCGCGAGCAATGTGGCGGTCGCAGCCAAACTCACCTATCAGGATGGCCAGGTGGCCGGCGAGCAGAACGCCACCTTGACCACGACGGGCCCGGAAACCACCAATCTCAGCTTCAGTAAGCCCGATGGCTGGCCGGCTGGCAGCTACACCGCGCAGGTGATGGTGGATGGCAAGCCGGCGGGTACTCCGCAGACCATCACGGTCAAGTAAGCAGCCAGGCGAGCAGGCAGTCTGCAGATAGGTGTGCGTATTCGCAAAGCGGCGGCGCGCCGATCCCAAGCATGTCGGACAAGCGCGTCCATCGCGCTGCCCTATCGTTCTTCTAGCAGGCCATCAGGGCGCGATCGCACGATCGCGCCCTTTTTCTATGCAACTCTGTCAGACGGCACATTCGTTACAGCTGCATCCATCGCATTGGACGGGTGGCGGGATGGAGCATCCGCCTGTGGCCGCTTTACCCGGGCGCGGCTCAGACGCGACAATGCCGTGCTGATCCATCGCCGCGTTCCACGCGCTGGCCGATCGGCGTGCCAGCAGCGACCCCCGTCGCGCACGCCAACGCCAGTGCCAACGACGCCGGCGCTCCTTCCGACCACACGAGCCATCGCACCTTATGTCGAAGACACCGAAGATCATCTACACGCTCACCGACGAAGCACCGTATCTGGCCACGCAGTCGCTGCTGCCGATCATCGATGCCTATACCAATACTGCCGGCATCGTGGTCGAAACCCGCGACATCTCGCTGGCCGGCCGCATCCTGTCGCTGTTTCCCGAGCACCTGAGCGACGCGCAGAAGATCGCTGACGACCTCGGTGAGCTTGGCGAGCTGGCCACCACGCCGGAAGCCAACATCATCAAGCTGCCCAACATCAGCGCCTCGGTGCCGCAGCTCAAGGCCGCCATCGCCGAACTGCAGGGCCAGGGCTATGCGCTGCCGGCGTATCCGGACACGCCCAAGGACGATGCCGAAAAGGACATCAAGGCGCGCTACGACAAGGTCAAGGGCAGCGCGGTCAATCCGGTGTTGCGCGAGGGCAACTCCGATCGCCGCGCGCCGCTGTCGGTGAAGAATTACGCGCGCAAGCATCCGCACCGCATGGGCAAGTGGAGCAGCGATTCGAAGTCGCACGTGGCCCATATGGACGACGGCGACTTCTTCGGCAGCGAGCAATCCGCCACCGTGGCGGCCGCCGGCGCGTTGAAGATCGAATTCGTCGGTAACGACGGCAGCAGCAGCGTGTTGAAGGACAAGGTCGTGGTCAAGGCCGGCGAAATCGTCGATGCCGCGGTGCTGAGCAAGCGCGCACTGGCCAGCTTCATCGACGCGCAGATCGCCGATGCCAAGGCCAAGGATGTGCTGTTCTCGGTGCATCTGAAAGCCACCATGATGAAGGTCTCCGACCCGGTGCTGTTCGGCGTGGTGGTCGGCGAGTTCTACAAGGACACGCTGAGCAAGCATGCCGAAGCGCTTGCGTCGGTCGGCTTCGATCCCAACAACGGCATCGGCGACCTGTACGCACGCATCGCCACGCTGCCGGAAGACCAGCAGGCGCAGATCAAGGCCGATATCCAGGCCGAATACGCGCAGCGTCCGGCCCTGGCCATGGTCAATTCGGACAAGGGCATCACCAACCTGCATGTGCCCAGCGACGTGATTGTCGATGCGTCGATGCCGGCGATGATTCGCGACTCCGGTCAGATGTGGAATGCCGAAGGCAAGCTGCAGGACACCAAGGCGGTGATCCCGGATCGCTGCTACGCCGATGTCTATCAGGCGGTGATCGACGACTGCAAGGCGCATGGCGCATTCGATCCGTCCACCATGGGCTCGGTGCCCAACGTCGGCCTGATGGCGCAGAAGGCCGAGGAATACGGCTCGCACGACAAGACCTTCCAGATTGCCGCCGCCGGGACCGTCAAGGTCACCGACGACACCGGCGCCACCGTATTCGAACATGCGGTGGAAGCCGGCGACCTGTGGCGCATGTGCCAGGTCAAGGACGCGCCGATCCAGGACTGGGTCAAGCTGGCCGTCGAACGTGCGCGCCTGAGCGAGACGCCTGCGGTGTTCTGGCTGGACAAGGCCCGTGCGCACGATGCGCAGGTCATCGCCAAGGTGGAAACCTATCTGAAGGATCACGACACCAGTGGCCTGGATATCCGCATCCTGCCGCCGGTGGAAGCGACCACCTTCTCGCTGGAACGCATCCGCAAGGGCCAGGACACCATCTCGGTCACCGGCAACGTGCTGCGCGATTACCTCACCGACCTGTTCCCGATCCTGGAGCTGGGCACCAGCGCCAAGATGCTGTCGATCGTGCCGCTGATGGCCGGTGGCGGCCTGTTCGAGACCGGTGCCGGTGGCTCGGCGCCCAAGCACGTGCAGCAGTTCGTCGAACAGAACAGCCTGCGCTGGGATTCGCTGGGCGAGTTCCTGGCCCTGGCCGCCTCGCTGGAGCATCTGGGCAACCGCTACGACAATCCGTCGGCCACGGTGCTGGCCAAGGCGCTGGACGTCGCTAACGGTCAGTTCCTGGACAACAACAAGTCGCCAGCGCGCAAGGTCGGTGAACTGGACAACCGCGGCAGCCACTTCTATCTGGCGATGTACTGGGCGCAGGCCCTGGCTGCGCAGACCGAGGACACCGCCCTGCAGGCCAAGTTCGCACCGCTGGCCAAGGCCCTGACCGAGAACGAAGCCAGCATCGTGGCCGAGCTCAACGGTGCCCAGGGCAAGCCGGTCGAGATCGGTGGCTACTATCACCCCGATCTGGCCAAGGTCAGCGAGGCGATGCGCCCGAGCAAGACTTTCAACGACGTGTTGGCCATGCTGAAGGCCTGATCCAGCGCACCGCCTGGCGGTGCGTCCAGCAGGTGCAACAGGCAGGGCCCGCCTCGATGAGAAGCGGGCCTTGTCGTTTCCGGCGTTTGCGCGTAACAGCGAGAACACGGTCGTTGCGTACCAGGCCACACAACCTGGCAATGCCTTGCCTGCGAGAGATCCTGCGCCTCGGTGCGAGCAGTCTCGGCATTTGGCCGACTGTGCGCCTGTTCGATTGACCGTTTGTCTCCGCTGCACGTCGCAACATGCGCTGGGTACACTGCCGGCATGAGCCAGCTCCCGTTACCGCCACAGTCCGAGCGCCGTGCGCTGGCGATCGCCCATGCCGTGTACGACGCCTTCGAGGATTATCACGCCCGGTTTGCCGAGATCACCGCACGGGCCAAACAGCGCTTTGAGACGCGCGACTGGAGCGGCGCGCGCGATGATGCGGTGGCGCGGATCGCGCTGTACGACCAGTACATCAGCGAATGCATGCTGCGCTTGCGTGCGGTGCTGCTGGGGCAGGCGCACGATCGCGCGCTGTGGATGCGTGCACGCGTGCATTACGCCGCGCTGCTGAGCGGGCTGATCGACCAGGAGCTGTACAAGACCTTCTACAACACCCTGACCCGGCGTTACTTCGGCACCCACGGCGTGGATGCGGAGATCGAGTTCATCGCGCTGGATATCGAGCCGACCGACGCGATCACGGTGCCAGTTGCGCGGCACACCTATGCGGTCTCGCCCGGCCGGCTGACCGACATGCTGGTGCGCGTGCTCGGCGATTATTCCTTCGACGTTCCGTATGCGCATCGCACCCGCTGTGCAGCGGCGATCGCGGTGCGCCTGCTCGACGATCTCGCACATTGGGGCGAGCACCCGGTGCGCAGCGTGGAGCTGCTGGAGACGGTGTTCTATCGCGAGCGGCGCGCCTACCTGGTCGGCCGCGTGTTCGGCGAACATCGCTTCTCGCCATGCGTCATCGCCCTGGTCAACGATGACGCCGGCCTGCGTGCCGAAGCGGTGCTGACCAAACGCAGCGACGTCGCGCAATTGTTCAGTAACTCGCGCAGTTACTTCCAGGCCGATCTGGCCACCGTCGGCGACGCGGTGGTGTTCTTACGCAGCCTGCTTACCCACAAGCCGGTCGACGAGCTGTACACGATGCTCGGGCGCGCCAAGCAGGGCAAGACCGAACGCTATCGCACGTTTTTCAGCCATTTCCAGGCGCATCCCTCCGAGCAGCTGGTGCATGCCGACGGCACGCCCGGCATGGTCATGGTGGTATTTACCCTGCCCAGTTATCCGCTGGTGTTCAAACTGATTCGCGACCGCTTTGCCTATCCCAAGACCATGAGTCGCGCGCAGGTCGAAGGCAAATACGAGCTGGTGTTCCAGCTCGATCGCATCGGTCGCTTGCTGGACGCGCAGCCGTATCGCTTCCTGCGGTTTCCCAAATCGCGTTTCTCGCCAGCGTTGCTGGAAGAGCTGCAGACCAGCTGTGCGACGAGTCTGAGCGAAGATGGCCAGGACGTGCTGATCGCGCTGTGCTACGTGCAGCGCCGCCTGCGCCCGCTCAATCTCTACCTGCGCGAACAGCTGCCCGAAGCCGCGCATGCGGCCGCGCTGGACTACGGCCAGGCGATCAAGGACATGGCGCGCAACAACATCTTTCCCGGCGACATGCTGCTGAAGAACTTCGGCATCACCCGCCATCAGCGCGCGGTGTTCTACGACTACGACGAGCTGTGCCTGATCACCGAATGCACCTTCCGCGACTGGCCAACCGCCACCACCTATGAAGAACAGATGGCTGCCGAGCCCTGGTTCCACGTCGGCCCGCGCGATGTGTTTCCCGAGCGTTTCGCGCTATTCATGGGCTTGCCGCCCTCGCAGCTGGAAGCGGTCAAGCACCTGCACCCGGAACTGTTCGACCCGCAGTGGTGGCGCGACCTGCAAACCCGCCTTCGCGAGGACGACTACCCCGACACCCCGCCGTATGCGGATTCGCGTCGGCTGGCCTGAGATGTTTCGTTTGCATGTGCACACTGGTACAAAGAGCGCTTGGATCAATGGAGAGTCGTGATGCAGTGGAAGCAAAAAATCGTGCTTGGCTTCGCTATGGGACTGGCACTGCTCGGTAATGCACAAGCGGGTTCCAGCAGCGCTCGCCAGCTGACCGAGGCGAGTATGAATGTCTCGGGTACCCTGACCCTGACCCCCGAGGGTGTCGTCACCGCAGTGGCGCTCAAGGATGAGGCCCAGTTACCGGTGGCCGTTCGCGAGCGGGTCAAGCACTCGATCGCGGCGTGGCGCTTTGATCCGGTGAAAGACGATGGCAGCGCCTTGCCGGCAACCTTGCCGATGAATCTGCTATTGGTCGCCAAGCCGACCGATGACAATCGGTATCTGATTTCGATCCGTAGCGCGCATTTCGGCGGCGAGGCGCAGGATGTGGGGAGCGTGCGCTCCAAGGACATGCAACCACCTGCCTATCCGGTGAATGCCTTCCGAGGTGGGGCGACGGGTGTGGTCTATCTGCTGCTCAAGATCGGTCGTACGGGAAAGGTCGAGGATGTGGTCGCCGAGCAGGTCAATCTCACCGCGCTGGTGCCCGAGTCCAAGCGCGCACGCTGGCGGCAGGAGTTTGCCGATACGTCCATGAGCAAGGCGCGTCATTGGGAGTTTCTTCCGCCAACCGAGGGCCCTGACGTCAATGCTCCTTTCTGGGTGATGCGTGTGCCGGTGACGTTCGAGATTGCCTCATCCGAGCGCGACCTGAACGCCAGGCAGAAGCAGTGGCAGGCCTACCTCCCGGGCCCGCGTCAGGTTGCGCCGTGGCGTAATGAAAGGAGTGACGCCGTATCGATCGACAGTCCTGATGCGCTGTCTGGCTATGGCTTGTTTTCGGTGCGGGGAGAAGGCGTTCGCTTGGCGACGCCGCTGCAGGAGGGATAAGGGAAAAGGGGCTTGCGCCTTGCTCCCGCGTGACGCGCTCTGTCAGGCAGATAACCAGATCTGGTTTTTTGGGGTGATGCCATTGGGCAGCGGCTGTTGCCGCTGCTGCGGACAGGATGTCAGGCGCATTGCCTCTCCAGAGAGTCCGCATCATCACCCAACTACAAAAAAAAAGCCCCGCGATGCGGGGCTTTTTTTGTATCGATAATACCGAGCGACTCAGCGCTTCATCGAACTGAAGAACTCGTCGTTGGACTTGGTGGTCTTCATCTTGTCCAGCAGGAATTCCATCGCCGCGATTTCGTCCATCGGGTGCAGCAGCTTGCGCAGGATCCAGATCTTCTGCAGCAGCTCCGGCTCGATCAGCAGGTCTTCGCGACGTGTGCCCGAGCGGTTGATGTCGATCGCCGGATACACGCGCTTTTCGGTGATGCGACGGTTCAGATGCACTTCGCTGTTGCCGGTGCCCTTGAACTCTTCGTAGATCACCTCGTCCATCTTGCTGCCGGTTTCCACCAGCGCCGTGGCGATGATGGTCAGCGAGCCGCCTTCTTCCACGTTACGGGCCGCACCGAAGAAGCGCTTCGGACGGTGCAGCGCGTTGGCGTCCACACCACCGGTGAGCACCTTGCCGGAGCTGGGCACCACGTTGTTGTAGGCGCGTGCCAGACGGGTGATCGAGTCGAGCAGGATCACCACGTCCTTCTTGTGCTCGACCAGGCGCTTGGCCCGCTCGATCACCATCTCGGCGACCTGCACGTGGCGCGCGGCCGGTTCGTCGAAGGTGGAGGAGATGACCTCGCCGCGCACGGTGCGCTGCATTTCGGTCACTTCTTCCGGGCGCTCGTCGATCAGCAGCACGATCATGTGCACTTCGGGATGATTGCTGGTGATGGCCGTGGCCACCTGCTGCATCATCATCGTCTTACCGGCCTTGGGCGGGGAGACGATCAGCGCGCGCTGGCCTTTACCCTGCGGCGCCATCAGATCCAGGATGCGGCCGGTGATGTCCTCGGTCGATCCATCGCCACGCTCCAGACGGAAGCGGCGGCGCGGGAACAGCGGGGTCAGGTTCTCGAACAGCACCTTGTTCTTGCTGGCCTCCAGCGGCTCGCCGTTGATGGTGTCGACGATCGACAGCGCGAAATAGCGTTCGCCGTCCTTCGGGAAGCGGATGCGGCCGGACAGGTGATCGCCGGTCCGCAGGTTGAAGCGGCGGATCTGGCTGGGCGAAATATAGGTGTCGTCCGGGCCGGCCAGATAGCTGGCTTCTGCGGCACGCAGGAAGCCAAAGCCGTCGGGCAGGATTTCCAGCACACCGTCGGCGGCAACGCCTTCGCCGTGGCGGGTCAGCACCTTGAGCAGGGCGAAGATCACGTCCTGCTTGCGGGCGCGCGCCACGCCTTCCTGGATGTTGAGCTGGTCGGCGATATCCAGCAGCTTCTGCGCCGGCATCCGCTTGAGATCGCTCAGCGAGTAGACCGGGAAGCCTTCCGGCACGGCCGGGTGTGGGCGCGCGACGAACGGCTCATTGCTGCCATCGGACGACGGCATGCCACCACCACCTTCATTGCCGAAGCGGTCGCGTCCACGGTCGCGGCGGTTGCGGAAGCGGTCACGGCGGTTGCCCTGCTGGTTCTGCCCCTGGCCCTGGCCTTGCTGATTCTGGCCGCCATTCTGGGCTTGGTCCTGACCCTGACCCTGACCCTGACCCTGACCCTGACCTTGCGCCTGGGGCTGAGCCTGGTTCTGGCCCTGGCCACGGTGCTGCGCCTGATTCTGGTTCTGTTGCTGCTGCGCCTGATTGAAGCGCTGCTGCTGTGTCTGGCCACCCTCGCGGGAGTCGCCATGGGTGTCGCCGCCCGGGTTGCCCTGGTTGGTGCTGGGGGCGTTACCGGCATAGGACGCGCCATCGCCGGACGTCTGCGCCGGTGCCGAATCGGCAGCGTGCGACGGTGCCTGCGGGGCACGTGGAGCGTCGGGTGCGGGGCTGGCGGGCAAGGGCAGGTTGGGCTGCTGCGCGCCACCGTCGTCGGTGGCAGCGGCGGTCTTGCTCACGCGCGGCTTGCGCACGCGCTTCTCGACAGGAGCGTCGACGCTGCTCCCGGTATCGGAGGAAGGATGATCGGACAAGTGCGTGATTCCTCGCTAAGAGTGCGAGCGCCCGGCTGGGGGGCGAACTTTAGGTGATGGGAGTCTAGAAGAGGTTTCTAGAGGGGTACGTCGGCGCACGAACGTGCTCCGGATCAACTGACACTATCACCGCTGCGCGCAACCGCGCAAGCGCCTGCCGCAGCAGGATTTAACTGCTGGCGCATCACGGGGCGCCCATCACTGGACGCCCGCTCGCTCAGGCGGCCGCGCCGCCCAGGGTCTTGTCGATCATCTGAGTCAGCTGGCCCTTGCCAACCGCACCGATCTGGGTGGCCTGCACCTGGCCGTCCTTGAACAGCAACAGCATCGGGATCGAACGCACGTGGTACTTGATGGCCAGGGCGCGGTTCTGGTCCACATTGACCTTGGCAACCTTCAGTCTGCCCTGGTATGTATCGGCCAGATCGTCCAGCACCGGGGCGATCATCTTGCAGGGTCCGCACCACTCGGCCCAGAAATCCACCAGCACCGGTTCGCCAGATTGCAGTACAGCTGTATCGAAGTCGGCATCGCCGACATGTTGAACCTTGTCGCTCACGTTGGGTCTCCTGGAAACCAAAACGGCCCGCCCGAACGGGCAGGCCGCTACATTGCGTTAAACTGGGGCATTGCGCGACTGAATCAAGTGTCAGTCCTGAAGCCGCGCTGTCCGCCACAACAGCCGCAGTTTGCGACGCTGTCGGCATCGATGCAAGCCGCGCCCGGGCTGCCCAGGGCGCCTCACGAAGACGGAATAATGAGCGACAAACCGCTGACCGATTTGACTTTTTCCACGTTCGACCTGCATCCGGCGCTGATCGCCGGGCTGGAGAGCGCCGGGTTTACCCGCTGTACCCCGATCCAGGCGCTGACCCTGCCGGTCGCGCTGCCGGGCGGCGACGTCGCCGGCCAGGCCCAGACCGGCACCGGCAAGACCCTGGCGTTCTTAGTAGCGGTGATGAACCGCCTGCTGATCCGCCCGGCGCTGGCCGACCGCAAGCCGGAAGACCCGCGTGCGCTGATCCTGGCGCCGACCCGCGAGCTGGCGATCCAGATCCACAAGGATGCGGTCAAGTTCGGCGCCGACCTGGGCCTGCGCTTTGCGCTGGTCTACGGCGGGGTGGACTACGACAAGCAGCGCGAGCTGTTGCAGCAGGGCGTGGACGTGATCATCGCCACCCCGGGCCGGCTGATCGACTACGTCAAGCAGCACAAGGTGGTCTCGCTGCATGCCTGCGAGATCTGCGTGCTGGACGAAGCCGACCGCATGTTCGACCTGGGCTTCATCAAGGACATCCGTTTCCTGCTGCGGCGCATGCCCGAGCGCGGCACCCGCCAGACCCTGCTGTTCTCGGCCACGCTCAGCCATCGCGTGCTCGAGCTCGCCTACGAGCACATGAACGAGCCGGAAAAGCTGGTCGTCGAAACCGAGAGCATCACCGCCGCACGGGTGCGCCAGCGCATCTATTTCCCCTCTGACGAAGAGAAGCAGACGCTGCTGCTGGGCCTGCTGTCGCGCAGCGAAGGCGCGCGCACCATGGTGTTCGTCAATACCAAGGCGTTCGTCGAGCGCGTGGCGCGCACCCTGGAGCGGCACGGCTACCGGGTCGGCGTGCTGTCGGGCGACGTGCCGCAGAAGAAGCGCGAGTCGTTGCTCAACCGCTTCCAGAAGGGCCAGCTCGAAATCCTGGTCGCCACCGACGTGGCCGCGCGCGGCCTGCACATCGACGGCGTCAAGTACGTCTACAACTACGACCTGCCGTTCGATGCGGAAGACTACGTGCACCGCATCGGCCGTACCGCGCGGCTGGGCGAAGAGGGCGATGCGATCAGCTTCGCCTGCGAGCGCTATGCGATGAGCCTGCCGGACATCGAGGCCTATATCGAGCAGAAGATCCCGGTCGAGCCGGTGACCTCCGAGCTGCTGACGCCGCTGCCGCGCACCGCGCGTGTACCGGTGGAAGGCGAAGAGGCCGACGAGGATGCTGGCGACAGCGTGGGCACCATCTTCCGCGAGGCGCGCGAACAGCGTGCTGCCGAAGAGCAGCGTCGCGGCGGTGGTCGCAGCGGGCCGGGTGGCGCATCGCGCAGCGGCAGTGGCGGCGGTCGTCGCGACGGCGGCAGTGCCGATGGCAAGCCGCGTCCGCGTCGCAAGCCGCGTGTGGAGGGCGAAGCCCCGGCAGCGGCCGCGCCGACCGAAACGCCGGTGGTTGCTGCGGCGTCGGTCGAGGCACCTTCCACCATCGTGGCCGATGCCGAGCGCGCACCGCGCAAGCGGCGCCGTCGTCGCAATGGCCGCCCGGTCGAAGGTGCCGAGCCGGCAGTGGCCTCCACTCCGGTCGCCGCACCTGCCGCACCGCGCAAGCCCACCCAGGTGGTCGCCAAGCCGGTGCGCAGCGCCGCCAAGCCGTCCGGCAGCCCGTCGCTGCTGAGCCGCATCGGTCGTCGCCTGCGCTCGCTGGTGTCCGGCAACTGATCGCCTGCGGCCTGCGTCGCATTGCCGGGCTTCGGCGATGCGACGCAAGCGCTGGCGCTCCGGCATAATCGCTGAATGACCGTTCTGCGTTTCGACAACGTCAGCAAGCACTACGCCGGTGGCCACCAGGCGCTGACCGATGTCAGCTTCGAAGTGGCCGATGGCGAGATGCTGTTCGTGACCGGCCACTCCGGCGCCGGCAAAAGCACCCTGCTCAAATTGATCCACCTCAGCGAGCGGCCCAGCCAGGGCGCGGTGCTGCTGGGCGAACGCAACCTGCTCAAGGTGCGCGGCCGGCAGATTCCGCTGCACCGTCGCCAGGTGGGTGCGGTCTATCAGGACCATCGCCTGCTCAACGACCGCAGCATCGCCGAGAACGTGGCGTTGCCGCTGATCCTGCGCGGCACCCGGCGTGCCGAGATCGGCAAGCGCGTGCGCTCGGCATTGGAGCGGATCGGGCTGGCCCATCGCGAGCGGGCCTTGCCGTCGCAGTTGTCGGCCGGCGAGCAGCAGCGCGTGGGCATCGCCCGCGCCATCGTCGGCGAACCGCGCCTGCTGGTGGCCGATGAGCCCACCGGCAATCTGGATCCGGCGCTGGCCGCGGAAATCATGCAGTTGTTCGCCGAGCTGCCCGCGCGCGGCACCAGCGTGCTGGTGGTCAGCCATGACCTGGCCCTGCTCAAGCAGATGCGCAAGCGCGTGCTGATCCTGGATCACGGCCGCCTGGTCGACGACATCTCGCCGCAGGATCTGGCCGAATGAGCAAGCCCGCCAATACCGAAGCCGTCGCCCCCTCGCGTGTCGGCGTGTGGATCGACCACCATCTGCACAGCATCGCCTTCAGCCTGGGCCGTGCCATGCGCAAGCCCTGGGCCACCTTGCTGACCATCGTGGTGATGGCGCTGGCGCTGGCCTTGCCGCTGGGGCTGTCGATCGCGCTGGACAATGTCAAGTTGCTGGCCGGCAGCGTGCAGCAGTCGCGCGAGATCAACCTGTTCCTGAAGGTCGAGATCGGCGCCGATGCCGCGCAGGCCCTGGCCGGCGAACTGCGCGCGCGCCCGGACGTTGCCCAGGTCGCGCTGCGCACGCCGGCGCAGGGGCTGACCGAGCTGCGCGAGAGCGCCAAGCTCGACGAGGCGATCGATGCGCTGGGCGACAACCCGCTGCCGACGCTGCTGGTCGTCACGCCCAGCGAGACGGCCGACGATGCGCAGCTGGCCGGCGCGCTGCAGGCCTTGCCGCAGGCCGACCAGGTGCAGCACGACGCGCTGTGGCGCAAGCGCCTGGATGGCTGGCTGCACTTCGGCGAGCGGCTGGTGCAGGTGTTGTCGGCACTGCTGGGTGTCGGCGCGGTGCTGGTGGTCGGCAATACGGTGCGGCTGGACATCCAGTCGCGGCGCGAGGAAATCGGCGTGCTGCAGTTGCTGGGCGCCAGCGATGGCTTCATCCGGCGCCCGTTCCTGTACCTGGGGGCCTGGTACGGGCTCGGTGCCGGCGCTGTGGCGCTCGCGCTGATCGCCGCCTCCGGGCTGGCACTGCGCGCGCCGTTGGCGACCCTGGCCGACAGTTACGGCAGCTCCTTTACCCTGCACGGGCTGGATCTGCTGCATTCTGCGCTGGTGCTGGTCGGCACACTGGTCCTGGGCTGGCTGGGCGCCTGGCTGGTCACCGGCCATTTCCTTCGCCAGACCCGTCCCACCGAGACCTGAGGCCTGCCATGCATCCACCGGATCTCAAGCACCTGATCAGCGACGCGCCGCGCGTGATGGTGGTCGATGGCTCCAAGCTGGTGCGCAAGCTGATCGCCGATGTGTTGCAGCGCGACCTGCCCAACGTGCAGGTGATCGGCTGCTCCAGCATCGCCGAGGCGCGCCAGGCGCTGGAAGCCGGTGCGGTGGATCTGGTCACCACCTCGCTGTCGCTGCCCGATGGCGATGGCCTGACCCTGGCGCGCAGCGTGCGCGAAGCGGCCGGCCAGGCCTATGTGCCGGTGATCGTGGTCTCCGGCGATGCGCAGCAGCATCTGGTGGAGCGCCGCTTCACCGAATACGTCACCGATTATTTCGACAAGGCGCTGGGCCACGAAGCCCTGGCGACCTTCATCCGCGGCTATGTGCAGCCCGAGCCGGTGATCGGCGCAACCGTGCTGTACATCGAGGACAGCCGCGTGGTGGCCGAGGCGACCAAGCGCATGCTCGAGCGGCAGAGCCTGAAGGTGGTGCATGTGCTCACCGCCGAGGATGCCTTCGCGCTGCTCACCGCCGAATCGCTGGGCCGCACCGAGCGCCGCATCGACGTGGTGCTGACCGATGTAACCCTGAAGGGCGAGCTCAACGGCCGCGACGTGGTCGAGCGCATCCGCATCGACTTCGCCTACGGCAAGCGTCGCCTGCCGGTGCTGGTGATGACCGGCGACACCAATCCGCGCAACCAGTCCGAGCTGCTGCGCGCCGGCGCCAACGACCTGGTGCAAAAACCCATCGAAGAACGTCTGCTGGTGACCAAGGTGCTGTTCCAGCTGCGCCTGGCACGGCTCGAGGACCAGGCTGTCACGCTATGACCGAAGTGGCTGAAGTGGAAGCGCGTATCCAGCTGGAACCGTCGTGGAAGGCGCGGGTGGGCGATTGGTTGCTGCGCCCGGAAATGCAGGAGCTGTCCGCATTCCTGCGCCAGCGCAAGGCGGCCGGGGCACGGGTGTTCCCGCCGGGCCCGCAGATCTTTGCGGCCTTCGACGCCACCCCGTTCGAACAGGTCAAGGTGGTGATCCTGGGCCAGGACCCGTATCACGGTGAAGGCCAGGCGCATGGGCTGTGCTTTTCGGTATTGCCCGGCGTGCCGGTGCCGCCGTCGCTGCTCAACATCTACAAGGAGATCCAGGACGACCTGGGCATCGCGCGGCCGGACCACGGCTATCTGATGCCGTGGGCGCGCCAGGGCGTGCTGCTGCTCAATGCGGTGCTGACGGTGGAGCAGGGCCGTGCCGGCGCGCACCAGAACAAGGGCTGGGAAGGCTTCACCGACCATGTCGTGGAGACCCTCAACCGCGAGCGCGAAGGCCTGGTGTTCCTGCTCTGGGGCAGCTACGCGCAGTCCAAGGGCAAGGTCATCGACCAGGCGCGCCATCGCGTGTTCAAGGCCCCGCATCCCTCGCCGTTGTCGGCGCACCGCGGCTTTCTGGGCTGCCAGCACTTCTCCAAGACCAACGAGCATCTGCAGCGCCGCGGGCTGGGCCCGATCGACTGGTCACTGCCGCCGCGCAACGCGCTGGACACCACTTCGGCCAGCGGCTGAACGGTACCAGCGCCGGCCCGTTTCGCGGCGTCTCTGTCACGGTCTGCGCAGGGCGGCGGTGGTAGCGTAGGTATTCGAAGTCGGGGAGCTGCGCCGTAGAACGACGGCAACGCTAGAAGCCCGAACGTCCTATAAATGGAACGCTGGGAACTCTTTCTGTACCCGGCAGTCCAATAGTTCGACTGCTAAGATGGTGCCCTATGAACCAGATCACCTCGACTGCCCTAGTGGCAAACAATCTCCCGATTCCCAGTGCGCTCGGTTCGCTGGAAGCCTACATCGGTGCCGTGCACCAGATCCCGGTGCTGTCGGTCGATGAGGAACAGAATCTTGCCCGTCGCTTCCGTGACGAGCTGGATCTGGACGCCGCGCGCGAGCTGGTCCATTCCCACCTGCGTTTCGTGGTGCACGTCGCTCGCGGCTACAACGGCTACGGCCTGCCGCTGGGCGACCTGATCCAGGAAGGCAATATCGGCCTGATGAAGGCGGTCAAGCGCTTCGACCCGGAAATGGGCGTGCGCCTGGTCAGCTTCGCGGTGCATTGGATCCGTGCCGAGATGCACGAGTTCATCCTGAAGAACTGGCGCATCGTCAAGGTCGCCACGACCAAGGCGCAACGCAAGCTGTTCTTCAACCTGCGCAAGTCCAAGACCCGCCTGGGCTGGCTCAATGCATCCGAGGTGACTGCGGTCGCCAAGGACCTGAACGTGTCCGAGCGCGAAGTGATGGAGATGGAGTCGCGTCTGTCCGGTCGCGATATCGGCTTCGACGCCTCGTCCGACGAAGACGACGATCACGGTCCGCCGTCGCCGGTGAGCTATCTGGTGGCCAACGACGAAGATCCGTCGCAGGCCTACGAGCGTCACGACAGCGAAGACAATCAGCTGCAGCTGCTGCGCGAAGGCATGGCCGGCCTGGATACGCGCTCGCGCGATATCGTCAAGCGCCGCTGGCTGGACTCCGACTCCAAGGTGACGCTGCAGGAGCTGGCCGACGAGTACGGCGTGTCGGCCGAGCGTATCCGCCAGATCGAGGCGAATGCGCTGAAGAAGATGAAGGCACTGTTCGTGGCCTGATCCTTCGATCGTGCCCCAGGTGTTGCACAAACGGCCCGGTTTACCGGGCCGTTTGCATGTGGGCTGCTTGTGCTGCGTCGAGTCCGAGGACGCGTGGTTGTTCGTCGTGGTCGTTCGCCGATGATCGACCGCGCGCTGCGCCCGCCCGTGCTATTCCGGCAGGCGCGCCACCGGCAGATGCCAGCCGTAGCGGATGGCCATGAAACGCAGCCCGAAACAGACCAGCGCACCGGTCGCCAGCGACCAGGCCTGCGGCACTGCGAGCATGTGCCCGATCGCGACCAGGCCGCCACCGGCCAGCGCGGCGACCGCATACAGCTCGGCCTGCAGCACCACCGGCGTCCGCGCCACCAGCAGATCGCGCGCGATGCCGCCGCCGATGCCGCTGAGCATGCCGAGCAAGGTCGCGCTGAGCGGGCTGAGTTGGTAATCGAGCGCCTTGCTGGTGCCGTAGACCGCAAACAGCGCCAGCCCGGCCGCGTCGAACAATTGCACCGGGTTGCGCAGCCGTTCCACCGCTGCGTGCCAGTAGAAACCGGCCACGCCGGCCAGGCAGGCGACCAGCAGGTACTGCGGATGCACCAGTGCGGCCGGCGGGGTGGCGCCGATCAGCACATCGCGCACGATGCCGCCGGACACCGCCGCCGCGCACGACAGCACCAGTACGCCGAACAGATCCAGGCGGTTGCGCACCGCCACGGTCGCGCCGCTGAGGGCGAACACGAAGGTGCCGAGCAGATCCAGCAGGAACAGGAGAGTGGTCACGATCAGACCGTCGCATCAGGCCGCACAGCATCGCGCACGGCCTGCGCCGCTGTCATCCGTCCTTGCTGCTGGGCGGCGGGTCGTCGGTGGCACCGCCGAAGATGATGCGCGCGGCGCGCTGGTAGCTCCAGTACGCCATCGCCCAGTTCACCAGCACCACGAACCGGTTGCGGAAGCCGATCAGGAAGTACACGTGTGCGGCCAGCCAGAACCACCAGGCCACGATGCCGGAGAGCTTGAGCTTGCCGACATGCACGATGGCGGCCATGCGGCCGATCGTGGCCAGGTTGCCGTAGTCCTGGTAACGGAAGGCTGGTGCAGGCTGGCTGCGGTGGCGGGCGCGGATCGCCTTGGCGATGTGCTTGCCCATCTGCTTTGCCGCCGGTGCCACGCCCGGCACCGGGCGGCCGTCCTGTTGCACCGAGGCCAGGTCGCCGCCGACGAAGATTTCCGGGTGGCCAGGCACGCTCAGGTCCGGCTCCACCAGCACGCGGCCGGCACGGTCCAGTGGCACGCCAAGCGTGCGTGCCAGCGGCGATGCGGCCACGCCGGCGGCCCACACCACGGTGCGTGCAGGCACGAAGGTGTCGCCGAGCTGATAGCCCAGCGCATCGATGTGGGTGACCGGCGTGCCGGTGTGCACCTCCACGCCCAGGCGTTCGAGCTGCTTGCGCGCCTTGGCGGTGAGATCGTCCGGGAACGAGGGCAGCACGCGCGGGCCGGCTTCGACCAGGCGCACGCGCGCCTGCTGCGGGTCGATATGGCGGAATTCGTTCTTGAGCGTGTGGCGGGCGATCTCGGCCAGCGTGCCGGCCAGCTCGACGCCGGTCGGGCCGCCGCCGACCACGGCAAAACTCAGCCAGGCTGCGCGTGCGGCCGGGTCGGACTCTGCCTCGGCGCGTTCGAAGGCGAGCAGCAACTTGCGCCGCAGCACCAGCGCGTCGTACAGCGTCTTCAGGCCGGGCGCATGCTCGGCCCATTGATCGTTGCCGAAGTAGGCATGGGTGGCGCCGGTAGCCAGCAGCAGCATGTCGTAGCCGAGCGTGCTGCCGTCGGCGAGCACCACCTCACGGCGGGCCGGTGCGATTTCGGCGACGTCGCCGAGCAGCACTTCGACATTGCGCTGCTCGCGCAGGATGTGGCGCAGCGGCGCGGCGATATCCGGTGCCGACAGGCCGGCGGTGGCGACCTGATACAGCAGCGGCTGGAACAGGTGATGGTTCTGGCGGTCGATCAGGGTGATACGGATGCCGGGATCGTCGAGCGCGCGGGTGGCCCATAAGCCGGCGAAACCGCCGCCAACCACAACCAGGTGCAGCGGAGCTTGGGAGGGGGAAGAAGTCATCGTAAGGTCCGATGGAATGCGACGCGGGCTCATCAGCATGCCGCATCGGTAATGAACATGCCGCCTGGATCCGGCCTGCCTGCGGCATCATGTCGCATCTCATCCACCTGATGACCGCATGCCGTCGCTACCCCCACCGTTGCCGCCGCTGTCGCCACCGCCATCCGCTTCGCCGGCGATGGCACCGGCTGCCGCGCGTGCGCCCGGACAGAAACTCAGCGGCGTCACGCTCGGCCTGATCGGGCTGGCGGCCTGCGTGGTGCTGTTCGGCGTGCTGGTGCTGGGCGCGCTCGGCTGGCTGATCGTGTTCGGCTGGTCGCTGTTTGCCGACCAGGCACGCGCCGCGCTGCAGGACGATGCGGTGGTGCAGGAACAGATCGGCCAGATCCACACGATGCGGGTGGATCTGGTGCGCACCGGTCTGGCGCCGGGTGACGACGATTTCGTGTTCACGGTGGAAGGCGATCGTGGCCGCGGACGCGTGCACGCCAACTGGGTCAGCGGCGGCTCCGAGCGCGAGATCCTGAGCGATGGCGTGTTGACCATGCACGATGGCAGCCAGTACACGCTGCCGTCGGCCGATGCCGACGACACCGAAATCGACACCGACTCTGCCGACAACTTCGAGGAATGACCATGATCGACAATCCCGACAAACGCATCGCCTTGCTGATCGATGCCGACAATGCGCCGGCCGGCAAGATCGACGTGGTGCTGGCCGAAGTGGCGCGCTATGGCGTGGCCAATGTGCGCCGCGCCTACGGCAACTGGAAGAGTCCGCACCTGAAGAGCTGGGAAGCGGCGCTGCACGAATACGCGATCCGCCCGATCCAGCAATTTGCCTACAGCTCGGGCAAGAACGCCTCGGACATGGCGATGGTGATCGATGCGATGGACCTGCTGTATGCGCGCAATTTGGATGGCTTTGCGATCGTCTCCAGCGATGCGGATTTCACCCCGTTGGTGATGCGTCTGCTCACCGATGGCATGAAGGTGTACGGCTTCGGCGAGAAGAAAACCCCGGCGCCGTTCGTCAATGCCTGTTCCAAGTTCACCTATGTCGAGGCGCTGGGCGAGCAGGCGGCAGCGGCCAGCGACACCGCCGCCGGCCGCAAGGACGCCACCGCGCTGCGCGGCGACACCCGGCTGGTGCAGATGCTGCGCAATGCGATCGACAGTGCCTGCGAAGACGATGGCTGGGCGCATCTGGGAGCGGTGGGCAAGCAGGTGGCCAACCAGGCCTCGTTCGACCCACGCAATTACGGCTATCGCAAACTCAGCGACCTGGTGCGTGCGATCGGCCTGTTCGAGATCAAGCAGGACGAGCAGGCCCTGTGGGTACGCGATGCGCCCAAGGGCGGGCGGGCGAAAGCGGCGCAGCCAGCGGCCGCCGTCGCCACGCAGGCGGCCACCGCAAAGCGTCCGGCGCGCGCGACGCCCAAACCGGCAGCGGGGAAATGACGATGGCTGACGCTGCAATGCAATCGGCGGCAGGAAACGCCTCGATCACGCTATGGGGGCGGCGCAATTCCAGCAATGTGCGCAAGGTGCTGTGGTGCGCCGAAGAAGCCGGGGTGGCGTATACCTCGATCGAAGTCGGTGGTGCGTTTGGTCGTAACGACACGCCCGAGTATCGCGCGTTGAATCCCAACGGTCTGGTGCCGACGATGCAGGATGGTGAGTTGGTGCTGTGGGAGTCCAATGCGATCGTGCGCTACCTGGCCGCGCAATATGCGCCGGCCCTGTATCCGCAGGCACCGGCCGAACGCGCGCTGGGCGATCGCTGGATGGACTGGACCACCTCGACGTTTGCCGGCGTGTTTCGCGACCTGTTCTGGGGCGTGCTGCGCACACCGCAGGCCGAGCGCGATCCTGCGCGCATCGCCGCGGCACTGACGCGCTCGGGCGACCTGCTCGCACGCGCGGATGCGGCCCTGGCGCAGCAGCCGTATCTGTCCGGCGCACAATTTGCGATGGGCGATATTCCGCTGGGCAGCTTCATCTACGCCTGGTTCGAAATGCCGATCGAGCGGCCCGAGCTGCCACATCTGCAGGCGTGGTACCAGCGCCTGCGCGCGCGGCCTGCGTACCAGCGTGGGGTGATGACCGCGCTGACCTGAGTTTTGCGTTTCCGCTCAGGCCAGCATGGTTCATGGCAGGCGCCGCACGCGCTGCCGACCCGACACGTTGCTGCAAGGACATGCGCCTCGTACATCACGCAGCCAAGTAGCCCGCGTTTTCTGTAGGAGCGCACTTGTGCGCGAGGGCATTCCCGGGAACGCCCCATCGCGCCCAGGTGCGCTCCTACAAAAGCGTGGGGACACGTGTGGCCTGTTGGCTCGCGTCTGGTCGTAGGAGCGCACCCGGGCGCGATGGCTGTGCCGGTAATGCCACATCGCGCCCGGGTGCGCTCCTACGAAAGATCACGCCACGCGCGATCAGGGACCTGGGCACAGCGCGCAAAACATGGGTCTGGCTGCTGCCCCGCGTGCGATACGCCCGCCTTAATACAGATCAATCGGATCCACATCCAGCGACCAGCGCACGCGGCGCGCCTGCGGCAGCGCATAGATCGCGGGCAGTTGCGCGTCCAGCAGACGATGCAGTGCCGAGCGCTGTTGCGCGGACAACAGCAACTGGGTGCGCTGGAAACCCGCGCGGCGTGGCATCGGTGCCGGCATCGGGCCGTAGCACTCCACTGCGGCAAACGCAGGCGATTGTGCGGTGCTGTCTGCCGTGGTCAGGCCGCGCACCGCCATCAGGAACTGGTTGGCTGCCGCCACGTCCTTGGCCTCGGCGCGAAACAGCGCCAGATGCGCAAACGGCGGAAATCCCGCGGCCTCGCGCTGTTGCAGTTCGGCATCGGCGAAGGCGTGGTAGCCGCCGTTGACCAGGGTCTGCAGCAAGGGGTGTTCGGGGTGATGGGTCTGCAGCCAGACCTCGCCGGGGCGGTCGGCGCGCCCGGCGCGTCCGGCCACCTGGATCAGCTGCTGGGAGAGCTTTTCGGCGGCACGGAAGTCGGCCGAGAACAGGCCTTCGTCGATGCCGACCACCACCACCATGGTCAGCCGTGGCAGATCGTGGCCCTTGGCCAGGATCTGGGTGCCGACCAGGATGCCGGCCTCGCTGCCCAGGCGCGCCAGCTGGGTCTCCAGCGCGTCGCGGCGCTGGGTGGTGCTGCGGTCGATGCGCACCACCGGAAACTCCGGGAACGCTTCGGTCAGGCGTTCTTCCAGCCGCTCGGTGCCGATGCCTTGCGGCTGCAGCGCCAGGCTGGCGCAGGCCGGGCAGGCCAGCGGTGCCTGCTGGCGCGCGCCGCAGTGATGGCATTGCAGGCGCCGCCCGCCGGCGTGCACGGTCATCGGGGTCTGGTGCAGCGGCGTGCTGCAGCGCTGGCAGGCGGCGGTCCAGCCGCAGTCGTGGCACAGCAGCACCGGTGCATAGCCGCGGCGGTTCTTGAACACCAGTACCTGCTCGCCGCGCGCCAAGGTGGCGCCGATGCCGGCCAGCACTTCCGGCGACAGGCCGTCCTTGAGCGGGCGCTTGCGCACGTCGAGCACGCGCACGCGCGGCGGCCGCGCCTCGCCGGCCCGGCGCGACAGGCGCAGATGCCGGTAGCGGCCGGAATAGGCGTTGTGCAGGCTTTCCAGCGACGGCGTGGCGCTGCCCAGGATCACCGGCACATCCAGCGCCTTGCCGCGCACCAGTGCGAAATCGCGGGCGTGATAGCGGATGCCGTCCTGTTGCTTGTAGCTGCCGTCGTGTTCCTCGTCGATCACGATCAGCCCGGCATTGGGCAGCGGGGTGAACACCGCCGAGCGCGTGCCGACGATCAGCTTGGCCTCGCCGCGCCAGGCCGCCGCCCATACCCGCGCCCGCTCGCCATCGGACAGCCCCGAATGCAATGCGTGCACCGGCACGCCCAGGCGGGCGCGGAAGCGGCCCAGGGTCTGCGGGGTCAGCCCGATCTCCGGCACCAGCACCAGCGCCTGGCGGCCGGCCGCCAGGCAGTCGGCGATCGCCTGCAGGTAGACCTCGGTCTTGCCGCTGCCGGTGACGCCATCGAGCAGATAGGTGGCAAAACCGCTTTGCGCACGGATGGCGTCGGCGGCGGCCTGCTGTTCGTCGTTGAGCTGCGGGCCGCTGCCGGGGCGGGGCGGGATGCTGTCGGCCGGCACCGCCACGCGCTCGGCATGGCTGCGCTTGGCCAGACTGCGTGCGGCCTCGCGCCACTGCGGCAGCAAGGGGTCCAGCTGTTCTTCGCCCAGCGCACCGGTCAGCAGCAGGGCGGCCAGCAAGGCGGGGCGGCTGCCGGCGCGCAGGCTGGCGGCGCCGGTGCGTCCGGCCTCGGTGAGCTGCCAGGCCCAGGCATGGGTGTCGGCCAGCGGCTCGCCGCGGCGTAGCGGGCCTGGCAGGGCGCTGGACTGGGCCTCGCCCAGCGGTGCGTGGGTGTAGCGCGCCAGCCACTGCAGCGAACGGGCCAGCTCCTCGACCAGCAGCGGGGCGTCGTCGCACCAGGCCAGCGCCGGGCGCAGTCCTTCGGCGGAGGTCAACTGGCCGATCTCCACCACTACCCCGACTAGCTCGCGCGGCCCGAACGGCACCCGCACCCGGCAGCCGACCCGCGCGGGGTCGGTCAGCGGCGCGTCGGCCGGAGGCAGATAGTCGAACAGTTGGGGCAGCGGCACCGGCAGGGCGACGCGCAAGGTGGCGACGGTCGAAGACATCCGGTCAGTCTACCGACCCTGTCCAGTACCCGGCAGACGCCGCTCGATCGCCTCCGAATCGGTGCTTCGGCTTACGACGCGTTTGTGTGACGGAAGTGATAAATCCGACGTAAACCTATGTGAGGGCTAAGGAAACGGGTTTATCCACACTGCCTGTGGATAAGCCTGTGAATTAGTCTCGTGCTCCACGCTGTGAAGGCGGATTCACTAGCCTCTGCAACCTGTTGGACATTTTTTCACCAATCGGCTTAAAGCTATAAGGATCAATCACTTAGGCGTGAAACACGAATGCAACAAAGAAAAATCAACAGTTGACAGACGCCTGCGTATCGGCATGTCTGCCGCTGTGCACAACCCGCGCGGGTGACGGCGGTCGATGGCGCCGGGACGCAGCGCAGCCGGGTCGATCTGTCAAGCCATCGGCGGGGGCCGATTGCGTCGGTATCATGCCGGCCGATGCTGGAGTTCCCATGACCGTAGTCCCCGACGCCCCCGTCACCCCTGCCGCGCTGTCTGCTTTCCTGCGCGGTGTCGAACGCCGGGGTCTGGTGCTCGCACAAATGCAATGTGGCGATGGCGCGGCGGCCGAGCGGGCCCTGGCGGCGGCGTTGCGTGCGTTCAGCAGCCAGGCGGCGGGTCGCCCGATGGCCGGCTGGCCGATGCGCTTCTGGAGCCTGCTGGCAACGGCACCGCCGCTGCGGCGCGAGCCCATGCCGGGGACCTGGCTGCCGCCGTTCACCGCACTGGGGCGGATGCAGACCAGCGACCGGCTGGCGCTGCTGCTGCGTATCGTGGCCGGGCTGGAAGAAGAGCCTGCCAGCGAGGTGCAAGGCATCGAGGTGGCGGCCTATCGGCAGTCGCTGGCCCGTGCCTGCCCGCGCGATGCGGCCGGCAACCCGGATGCGCAGGCCTGGCGGGCACTGGCCGAGGCGGCGCAGCAGGAGTTGCGCGAGCTCAGCCCGGCGCAGGTCAGCCGGCTGGCACAGCTCCGCGAGTCGGCCCTGGCCGGCATGCCGCTGCAGCCTGTCGCGGCCGCGCCTGCGGCCGCCGCCGAAGCGCGCCGCCCGGCCGCAGCGCGCAACCGTCCTGCACGCCAGTGGCAGTGGCCGCGGATCGACCGCCGCCACGCCGGCATCGTGCTGGCCGTGCTGGCGTTGGCGCTGCTGCTTGCGGCGCTGGGCTGGTGGTGGACGCATCGCCGGCCGGCCCTGCCGCCCGAGCCGGTCTCGCAGGCTCCGGCCGGCGTGCTGCACGTCACCGATGCCGCGCCGGTGCTAGTGGAAGACCTTCCCGCCGCCGACTTGCCGGAGGCGGTGGCAAACCCCGGCCTGGATCCGCGCGACCAGGCGATGCTGGCCGACCCGGACCTGGAACTGGCACGTTCTGCCGATTTCTACGCCTGGTATGCGGCCGGCCATCCGGTGCCGGCCGACGAATCCGGCGCGCATGCCACCACCGCCGACCAGCCTGCCGCCACCCTGGAGACCGTCGATGACGACAATTAAGTGGTGCGGCCTGCTGGCGTTGGCTGTTGTCGGCATGGCCGCTGCGCAGACCCTGCCAGCGCCGTTGGAGGAAGGCAACGCGACTGCGCCCGCCGGCATGCCGACCCCCGCAGCCGCCACTGCCGCAACCCCGAGCGCCGCGCAGCAGCGCGCGCGCTGGGACGCATTGACGCCGGCCCAGCGGGCCGAGCTGCGCGCCCGTTATGCGGCCTGGAAAGGGCTCACCGCCACCGACCGGGTGGTATTGCGGCAGGCACGCGAGCGTCTGCATGGCTTGCCCGAAGACCAGCAGCGCGCGCTGCGCACGCAGTTCACCGCGATGGATCGCCTGCATCGCGATGGCTGGCGCCTGGGTTCGCAGCTGGGTGCGTTCTATCCGCAGTTGCAGCCCTTGATCGGCTACGTGCCGCCAGCGCAGCGCGACACGCTGCTGGTGGCGCTGCGCAGCCTGGACGCCGGGCAGCTGGAACAGCTGGCGATGCTGGCACAACGCACCCCGCCGCAGGAGCGCGATGGCCTGCGCGATGCCCTGCTCGCGCAGGCGCCGGCAACGCGCAGCGCCTGGTTGAAGCGCCAGCTGGCGCGCTGACCGGCAGCGGCGGGACTGCGCCGTTGCAGCCCCCTGCGCCGGCGTCGTCTCCACGCGTGCTCGGTGTCCATCCTCGATACCGGGCAGTTGGGCCGGACACCGAGCCGAGGGCTTGCAGGTCTGCCGGCTTCTGCGATGCGCGCGAAGCGGCGGTCGTCACGAAGGACACGGACCGCGCTGGAGCCCGGGCATGCCGTTCCGGTAACCAGCCACGCCAGCCGCTCGCCGTCGAGCATCTCCCGCCTTGCGCCTTGCGCCTTGCGCCTTGCCGCCGATAGCCGCTGCCGGTGTCGCAAGTGCGGGTAAGATAGCGGCCCCACGCGACCCGGTGCCAGCGCCTCCCGGCACGGCCGTAGTCCGCGCAGCGATCGGTTGTCATGTCTGTCTCTCCTGTACCCACCTCCGCGACGCCGCGTTTCGGCGCGGAAGTGCGCACCACCGGCCTGCTCGCATTGCCGCTGGTGCTCGGTCACGTCTCCACCGGCCTGATCGGATTTGTCGATAACGTCATCGCCGGTCACCACGGCACCGCCACGCTGGCGGCGGTCACCATCGGCACTTCGCTGTTGTGGCTGCCGATGCTGGTGCCGATCGGCACGCTGATCTCGTTGACCGCCTCGGTCTCGCAGCTGCGTGGCGCCGGCCGCGAGCGCGAGATCGGCCCGCTGTTCCGCCAGGCCCTGTGGCTGTCGCTGGGACTGGGCGCGGTGATGTTCGCGTTCCTCAGTGCGGTGCCGCCGCTGTTGCCCACCTTCGGGATTGCGCCGGACATCGTGCCGGGTGCGACCGACTTCCTGCACGCGGTGCGCTGGGGCGGGCCGGCGCTGACGTTCTACTTCTGCATGCGCTATCTCAGCGAGGGCATGCACTGGACCCTGCCGACCATGCTGCTGGGCTTTGGCGGCCTGCTGGTGCTGGCGCCGCTGGGTTATGCGCTGACCTATGGCAAGTTCGGCTTTGCCGAGCACGGTGCGCAGGGCCTGGGCATGGCCTCGGCGGTCACCATGTGGGTGCAGGCCAGCGTGTTTGCGCTGTATCTGTGGCGCTCGCGCCGCTTCGCGCACCTGCAGTTGTTTGCCCATTTCGAAGGTCCGCGCTGGCGTGCGATCGGCGATCTGTTGCGCACCGGTCTGCCGATCGGCATCACCGTGCTGATGGAGGGCGGCCTGTTCATCGTCACCGCCTTGCTGATCGGCCGGCTCGGCTCCACCGAAGCGGCCGCGCACCAGATCGCGATCAACGTCGCGCAGCTGTGTTTCATGATTCCGATGGGTGTGGCCGAGGCGACCACCGTGCGGGTCGGGCATGCGGTCGGGCGCGGCGATCCGCTCGGCATGCGGCGTGCGGCCTGGGCCGGTTACGCCATCGTGCTGGGCACCCAGGCGCTGTCGGCCAGCGTGCTGTTGCTGGGCCACGATGCCATCGTGAGCGTCTACACCGACGATGTGGCGGTGGCCGCGCTGGCCTCGGTGCTGCTGCTGTTTGCCGCCACGTTCCAGTTCCCTGACGGCATCCAGGTGCTTTCCAGCGGCGCGCTGCGTGGGCTCAAGGACACCCGTGTGCCGATGTTCCTGGCGATGTTCTCGTACTGGGGTGTCGGCATGCCGATCGGCGCCGGGCTCGGCCTGGGGCTGGGCTGGGGACCGCAAGGCATGTGGATCGGCCTGATTCTGGGCCTGACCGTGGCGTCGGTCCTGATGGGCTTGCGCTTCCGGCAGACCAGCCGGCGGCTGACTGCCGGCGCGACCCCCTGACTTCCAGCGGATGCCGCGCGCGCCGCGCAGCCGGTATGCTGGACACCATTGAATTGTATGCAGCGTCTTTTGACGGAGTTTTCCATGAACCACCCCGTGCGTCGCAGTCCCATCGCCAGTTTCTTCGTCGGCCTGTGGGATGTGATGAATTTCACCCGGCGCCTGATCTTCAACCTGGTGTTCTTCGGCTTCCTGTTCCTGGTGCTGCTGCTGTTTGTGGTGGCGATCGCGCGTGGCGACGGCAGCAAGCCGCTGGCCGAGCGCACCACCCTGGTGATCAACCCCGAGGGCACGCTGGTCGAGCAGTTCAGCGCCGACCCGGTGAGCCGGTCGCTGGCCAAGGCGGTCGGCGACAAGAGCGCCGAGGAAGTGCAGCTGCGCGACCTGGTGCGAGTGATCGAGGCGGCCGGCAAGGACCGCAAGATCGAGCGGGTGGTGTTGAACCTGGACAAGTTTCAGCCCGCCGGTTTCGCCTCGCAGCGCGAAGTGGCCGCGGCGTTGCAGAAGCTGCGCGCCTCCGGCAAGCAGATCGTCGCCTTCAGCGAGAGCATGAGCCAGGGCCAGTACCTGCTGGCCGCACAGGCCAACGAGGTCTATCTCGACCCGATGGGTAGCGTGCTGCTGGAAGGGCTTGGCCGTTATCGCCAGTATTTCCGCGAGGGCCTGCAGGACAAGCTCGGCGTGGACGTGCATCTGTTCCGCGTGGGCGAGTACAAGTCCGCCGCCGAGCCGTACATTCTCGATGCCGCTTCGGCCGACGCCAAGGAAGCGGACCTGTTCTGGATGAACGACGTGTGGCAGCGCTACCTGGCCGATGTCGGCAAGGCGCGCAAGCTGAGCCCGGCGCAGCTGACCGCCGGCATCGACACGCTGCCCGAGGGCGTGGCCGCCGCCGGTGGCGATCTGGCCAAGTTCGCGCTGCAGCAGAAGCTGGTCGACGGGCTCAAGACCCGCGAGGACGTCGATGCGCTGCTGACCAAGCGCGGCGTGGCCGACAGCGATGCCGACAGCGGCTTTCGCAACATCGGTTTCAACGATTATCTGAGCCAGCTGCAGGCGCAGCGCTCGCCGATGGACAGCCGTCCGCAGGTGGCCGTGGTGGTGGCCGCTGGCGAGATCAGCGGTGGCGAGCAGCCGGCCGGCCGCATCGGTGGCGAGTCCACCGCCGCGTTGCTGCGCCAGGCGCGCGACGACGACGAGGTCAAGGCGGTGGTGCTGCGTGTGGATTCGCCCGGCGGCGAAGTGTTCGCTTCCGAGCAGATCCGTCGCGAGGTGGTCGCGCTCAAGCAGGCCGGCAAGCCGGTGGTGGTGTCGATGGGCGATCTGGCCGCCTCGGGCGGTTACTGGATCAGCATGAACGCCGATCGCATCTATGCCGACCCGTCGACCATCAGTGGCTCGATCGGCATCTTCGGCATGGTGCCCAACCTGACCCGCGCGCTGGACAAGATCGGCGTGCACACCGATGGCGTGGGTACCACGCGCTTTGCCGGCGCCTTCGACATCACCCGTCCGCTGGACCCGGCCGCCGGCCAGGTGATCCAGGCGGTGATCAACAAGGGTTACGCCGACTTCACCGGCAAGGTGGCGCAGGCGCGGCATCAGTCGGTGGACGCCATCGACAAGGTCGCACGTGGCCGCGTGTGGAGCGGTGCGCAGGCCAGGCAGCATGGCCTGGTGGACGCGTTCGGTGGCATGTCCGAAGCGGTGGCCGATGCGGCCGACCGCGCCAAGTTGAGCCGCGGCAAGTTCCGCGTGCGCTATGTGGAAAAGCCGGCGACGCCGTTCTCGCAGTTCATGAGCGGATTTGCCGGCAGCCGCATGGGCGCCTGGATGCTGGGCGATTCGGGCATGGCGCGCGCACTGCTGGCGCGCTCGCTGCCGGAAGTGGACACGCAGTTGCGCTTTGTCGAAGACGCCGTACACGACAGCAAGGCGGGCGGCACCCCGGTCAAGTCGCTGGCGTACTGCTTCTGCGGCTTCTGACGCGGCAGGTTCGCAACCTGATGGATCGACAACGCCGGCCTTGTGCCGGCGTTGTTGTATCTGCGCTCAGGCGATGCAGCAATGCGGGCGCGCCAACAGCGCAGAAATGGCAGAACGCACGGCGCCACGATCACAGGCAACCAGCCATCGGTCGAGCGACCTCACGCGTGCTTGCCGTGCGCGCAGATGCAGCGATCGCCTTGCGCTCAATCGCATGCGCGCACGCGCAGTTGCTGCGTCGACAAAAACGCGCGTGCTCCAGACAGCAGGCTTCGGTTACTGCGTGGCCGCATCGATCGCCTTGCGTTGATCGTCTGCGGCCTGGTCGCTTGCCGCCTGCACTGCGTGCGCCTTGTTCAACGGTTCCTGGATGTGGTCGCGCAGGGCGGTGGCCTGCGGCTCGGGCTTCTGCTCGGTGGGCGCAGGTTGCGGCCGCTGACAGGCGCCCAGCAGCAACGTCAGGCTGATCGCAAGAATCCAATGCCGTTTCATCGTCGTGACCTCGCTCGGGGTGGCGGTATCCTAACGCCCGGGCCGCAGGCATGCGTCAAGCGCGCTGCTGCGGCCGTTTCCTGCGTCTTGAAAGAGGATCACCCACGTGACAACCCACCGTTGGCGGCTGGATGGACAGACCGCGCTCATCACCGGCGCCAGCGCCGGCATTGGCTTTGCCATCGCGCGCGAACTGCTGGCCTTTGGCGCGGATCTGCTGATGGTGGCGCGCGATGCCGATGCGCTGGCGCAGGCGCGCGACGAGTTGGCCGAGGAATTTCCCCAGCGCGAGCTGCATGGGCTGGCCGCCGATGTGGCCGACGACGAAGAGCGGCGCGCGATTCTGGATTGGGTGGAAGACCATGCCGATGGCCTGCACCTGCTGATCAATAATGCCGGCGGCAACATCACCCGCGCGGCGATCGATTACACCGAAGACCAGTGGCGCGGCATCTTCGAAACCAATGTGTTCGCCGCTTTCGAGCTGTCGCGTTATGCGCACCCGTTGCTGACCCGTCACGCGGCGTCGGCGATCGTCAACGTCGGCAGCGTCTCCGGCATCACCCATGTACGCAGCGGCGCGCCGTACGGCATGACCAAGGCCGCGTTGCAGCAGATGACGCGCAACCTGGCGGTGGAATGGGCCGAGGACGGCATCCGTGTCAACGCGGTGGCGCCGTGGTACATCCGCACCCGTCGCACCTCCGGGCCGTTGTCGGATCCGGATTACTACGAGCAGGTCATTGAGCGCACCCCGATGCGCCGCATCGGTGAACCGGAAGAAGTGGCCGCCGCCGTCGGTTTCCTCTGCCTGCCGGCCGCCAGTTACATCACCGGCGAATGCATCGCAGTGGATGGCGGCTTCCTGCGCTACGGGTTCTGACACGCCTGCGTGCGTGGTCGCGCGGACAGTGCCTGCGCATGGCATCGAAGACGCGCAGGCAGGCGCCGATCCGTCGCTGCGCCTGCGCCTCCAGTGTTCGTCCGCCGCGTCTGCACGCAACGCAGGCGACAGTGCGGCGGGCTTGCTCGCATGCGGCTCGCTGCACCGCGCAGGTCATCCGGTGATCGCTAACGGTTGCAGTGGCTCGAAAGAATCAGCCCGGCAAGCACAGCGCCGGCGCACTGGCTGCCATGCGCTGTCACGCCGGTTGCAGCATCACGGCGTGGCGGACGGATTCGCGCAGCGGCTTTCGTCCAGCACCCGACGCATCTGTACGTAGCGCTGCTTGCGCTCGGCCGCTTGCGCCTCGTCGGAGAAGCGCCAGGTTGATTCGGCCTGCTCGGCACGCTGGCGCCAGGCCTCGCACAGGCTCTGGTCCGGCACCGGTGCGCAGCGGTCGGTGACCACTTCGCAGGCGCTGCCGCCGCCGGTTGCCGGCCCGCCCGCCAGGTTGGTGGTCTGCATCGGCAGGCAGCGCGTGGCCGGCTCGCGGTCTTCGGTGAAATAGCGCCCGTTGTCGTGCGCGGTGCATTCGAACAAGGGCGGCGGTGGCAGCGTGGAGGTCGAGGCCGCGGCAGGTGGCGTCGGTGCCACCGGTGCCGGCGTCGCAGCCGGGGCGGCGGCGGGGACATCGGTCTTCGGCCTGGTGGGCGGCTGCGCAGCGGGCGCGCTACGCGCAGGCGATGCTGCGCCTAATCCACCCGCCGTCAACGGTACCGCAGCCGGTGCCGTCATCAGTTTCTTCTGCTGCTGCATGCCTTTCGGGCAGGGCATGTTCTGCACGGTAAGCGCGCCGCTGGAGTCGGTGCACCGGTAGATCGCCACTTCCTGTGCGCTGGCCACCGAGGCACACGCCAGCAATACCGCCCACGGCCAGCGCCTCATGCGCCGCCGCAATCGCGCTGCAGGCGCGCGTCGATACCGCGCTGTTCGCGGCTGAGATCCTGGCGCTCGCTCTGCAGGGCATTGTTGTAGCGGCGGATCAGTTCCCAGCGACGGTCGGCCAGGCGCGCGCAGACTTCCTGTTCGGGCAGGGCATGGCATTCGTCGCGGATCTGCACGTTGCCGTACGGCACGATCACCGTGCCGCCGTAGCCGCCGCCGTAGCCGCCGCCGTTGTAGCCGCCTTGATAGTCGCCCTGATAACCGTCGCCGCCGAAGCTTGCGCTGCCGCGCAGGCTTACACCGCGACCGGCGCTTCCCTGCACCGACATCGCCGGGCGTGGGCGGACCGAAATCGGCGGACGCTGGATGCCGCCGCCGCTGACCGGCGGGGCAATGCCGTTGCCCACATAGGCCGGGCCCCAGGTCGGCACCCAGCGCGGATTGCCTTCCGGGCTGTCGCTGGTATAGCGGTTGCCGTCCTCGGTGGTGCACTCGTACATCGGCTGCGGCGGCTGCACGGTGATGATGCGCACCTCGCGCGGTGGCTGCGTCGCGACGGCGGCCGGGGCGGCAACGGCGCGCTGCGGCCGCGGCGGCGGATCCTGCGGGCGCTGCAGGTCCAGCACCTGCTGGCGGCCGCTGCTGCAAGGCGCATCCTGCAAGGCGACGGTGCCGGTGCTGCTGACGCAGCGGTAGATCCGCACATTCGGATCCGGTTTGCTGGCGGTACTGGCCGCCGACGCAGGCAGCGCGGTGGCCAGCAACAGAAGGGTCAGGACGGTACGCATGGCCGCAGTGTGCGCGTCTACCCGGCTGTGGGCAAAGGGGCAGACGGTGTCTATGGCGAAGCGCTCCGACAGGCGGCGCGTGGCGGTTGCTCAGTCGCGCAGGATCTGTCCGCTGCGGGCGTCGCGGATCTGGGTCGGTTGCGCCAATGCGCCCACCTCGCCATCCGTCACCCCGTCGATGCTGGCCAGCAGGGCCGGGTCCAGCGCCTGCCGGCTGCGCGCGGGCGGTTCGCCGGCCAGGTTGGCGCTGGTGGACACCAACGGGCCGCCCCAGGCCGCACAGAGCGCGGCGACCAGCGGGTGTGCGCTGATGCGCACCGCCAGCCCGTCATGCGCGCCGGTGATCCAGCGCGGCGCCTGGGCGGTGATCGGCAGGATCCAGGTATGCGGGCCCGGCCAGCTGGCCAGCACCTCCTGTCTGCGGGCCGGTGTCAGCGCGTCGAGATCCACCCAGTCGTGCAGCACATCCACGCTGGCGGCGACCACGATCACGCCCTTGTCGACCGGGCGGCGTTTGATCTCCAGCAGCCGCAGCACGGCGGCCTGCTGGCGCGGGTCGCAGCCCAGCCCCCACACTGCTTCGGTGGGATAGGCGATCACGCCGCCCCGGGTCAGGGTGGCGACGGCGCTGTCCAGGCTGAGCGTGTGCTGCATGTGGCGCCCTTAGCCTGCAGCCTTGCTCACGGTCTTCTTGACCACGCGCTTGGTGGCCTTCTTGGCAGCGGCCTTCTTGGCCGGTGCCTTCTTCGCCGCGGTCTTGGTGGCCGTCTTCTTTACCGCGGTCTTCTTGGCTGCGGCGTCCTTGGCCTCCTTGGCCGAATCCTTCACCGCATTCTTCTTGAGCGTGGCCTTCTTGGCGCCGAAGCCCTTGCGCACCGGCTTGCCGGTATCGGCCAGCAGCTGCTGCACTTCCTCGAACGTCAGCGACGCCGGCTCGCGATCCTTGGGAATCTTGCCATTGAGCTTGCCATCGCTGATGTACGGGCCGAAGCGGCCGTTGAGCACCTGGATGTCGCTGCCTTCGAAGTCCTTGATCACGCGGTTGCGCGCGATCTCTTCCTTCTCCTCGATCAGGAACACCGCGCGCTCCAGATCGATGGTGTACGGGTCGTCTTCCTTCTTCAGCGACGCATAGACGCTGCCGCGGCGCGCGAAGGGGCCGAAGCGGCCGATGCCGACGCTGACGTCCTGGTCCTTGTCCTGGCCCAGTGCGCGCGGCATCTTGAACAGCTCCAGCGCATCTTCGATGGAGATCGAGTAAATGCTCTGGCCCGGCCGCAGCGAGGCGAAAGTCGGCTTTTCCTCGTCTTCGACGGTGCCGATCTGCACCATCGGGCCGAACCGGCCGATGCGCGCGCTGACTTCCTTGCCGCTGACCGGGTCGGTGCCCAGCACGCGCACGCTGCCGGCGTCGGTCTTGTCCAGCGAATCCTTCTTGTCCTCAACCAGTTCCTTGAACGGGCCCCAGAACTTCTCCATCAGCGGGATCCACTCTTCCTCGCCACGCGAGACCGCATCCAGGTCGTCTTCGAGCTTGGCGGTGAAGTCGTAATCCACGTAACGGGTGAAATGCCCGGACAGGAACTTGGACACGGCGCGGCCCACGTCGGTGGGACGGAAGCTGCGGCCTTCCATTTCCACGTACTTGCGGAACTGCAGGGTCTGGATGATCGAGGCGTAGGTGGACGGCCGGCCGATGCCGTATTCCTCCAATGCCTTGACCAACGCCGCTTCGGTGAAGCGCGGCGGCGGCTGGGTGAAATGCTGGTCGGTGACGATGCGGTCCAGCGGGATGTTGTCGCCGGCCTTCATCAGCGGCAGCTTGCGGCCTTCGTCCTCGTCCTCGCTGCTCTTGGTGTCCTTGCCTTCCTCATAAACCGCCAGGAAGCCGGGCACCACCACGGTGGTGCCGCTGGCGCGGAACACGTGCTCGCTGCCGGCCGACAGATCGACGCTGACGGTGTTGAGCGTGGCCGGGATCATCTGGCAGGCCACGGCGCGGCGCCAGATCAATTCGTACAGGCGACGTTCGTCGTCGGACAAAAAGCGCGCCACCTGCGCCGGGGTGCGCAGCGCCGAGGTCGGACGTACCGCCTCATGCGCTTCCTGCGCGTTCTTGGATTTGGTGGTGTAGGCGTTGGGCTGGTCCGGCAACGAGGCGGTGCCGAAATCGCGCGCGATCACATCGCGGATTTCCGACAGCGCGTCCTGCGACAGGTTCACCGAGTCGGTACGCATATAGCTGATCAGACCGACCGAGCCTTCGTCGCCCAGCGCCACGCCTTCGTACAGCTTCTGCGCCACCTGCATGGTCTTGCGGGTGGTGAAGCCGAGCTTGCGCGAGGCTTCCTGCTGCAGCGTGGAGGTGGTGAACGGCGGGGCAGGGCGACGCTTGCGCTCCTTGCTGGCCACATCGGTGACATGCAGCACGCCTTGCGCGGCCTGCTGGATGCGCAGCCGCGCCGCTTCGGCGGTGTCGCCGTCGGTGACGGTGAACTGCTCGAACTTCTGCCCGTCCAGCTTGATCAGGCGCGCATTGAACGGCTGCGACGGATGCCGGCAATGTGCATCGATGGACCAGTACTCGCGCGCGATGAAGGCTTCGATCTCTTCTTCGCGCTCGACGATCATGCGCAGCGCCGGCGACTGCACGCGGCCGGCCGACAGGCCGCGCTGCACCTTGCGCCACAGCACCGGCGACAGGTTGAAGCCGACCAGATAGTCGAGCGCGCGACGGGCCTGCTGCGCATCGACCAGATCGGCCGCGATCGCGCGCGGCTTGAGCATGGCTTCCTTGATCGCACGCGGGGTGATCTCGGTGAACACCACCCGCTGCATCGTCTTGTCCTTGAGCAGCCCGCGCTCTTTCAGGATCTCGGCGATGTGCCAGCTGATCGCCTCGCCCTCGCGGTCCGGGTCGGTCGCCAGATAGATGTCGTCAGCGCCCTTGGCCGCGCGCGCGATGGCTTCGACATGCTTCTCGTTCTTCTCGATCAGGTCGTAGCGCATCGCAAAGCCGTTGTCCGGATCGACCGCGCCTTCCTTGGGAACGAGATCGCGCACGTGCCCATACGAGGCCAGGACGGTGAAGTCCTTGCCGAGGTATTTATTGATCGTCTTGGCCTTGGCAGGCGATTCGACGATGAGCAGGTGCTTGGGCATGGTGGCGAATTCTTTGGGCAGGGCCCGGGGGGCGGGTAGCGTGGCCTAATTGGCCGGTGGAGGGAAGCAGATCGACTGTTTCCCACAGGTCAACGCCCGGGAAACGAGCCCGGGCGTTCAGTTCTCTTATTAGAAAGATCACGGCGGACGCCGCCGTGTCAAGCGGCCAGGGCCGCGAACTGCTAGTTCTGGCTCATTCCGATGGCGGCCAGCATGAAGCCCACCACCACCACCGAGATCACCAGCAGCACCGCATAAATGGCCAGCACCACGATGGTGACCGTGTCCAGGCCGCTGGATTGGCGCTCCGGGTGATCCGTAAACGCCCAGCGGTCCACCACCAGCGTGTCGCAGACCTTGTCGTGCGGAGCCTGCTTGCGCGCGGTCATGCCGGCCATGAACGCGGCCACGACCACGCCGATGCCCAGGGTGAGCACGCTGATCAGCATGTAGGCCAGGTAGCGCAGCACATTGCGCCAGAAACCGACCCGGCCGCCGTTGCTGTCGGCGCGCACCAGCTTGATGCCGCAGGCGAGCTTGCCCAGGCTGGCCTGGTGCCGGCTGGACTGCATCCAGGCGAAATACAGCGTCGGGATCGCCAGGCCGATGCCGTAGGACATCACCAGGATGGCGATGCTGAGCGCGCTGCCGTCGTCCAGCGCCGAGCCGGAATCGCCCCGGCTGGTCGCCAGTGCCACGACGAACACCAACGGGATCACGATCAGGTACACCGCAAAGCTGGTGATCAGGCTGTCCAGGATGCTGGCGGCCACGCGCCGCCACAGGCCGGCGTAGACAACCGGGGCATCGTGCAATGCGACGCTTGCCGCGGGCGCGGCGACGGAATCCCAGGCGCTTGGAAGCGGCGCGCCGGCCGGTGGTTGCGACGCGGCATGCGCGGATGTTGCCGGCGCGTGCGAGGTGTTGGCCAGGAGCGGGCCCGATGCCGCCGGAGTTGCCGCAGGGTCTGCCGGCGTGGTGGACCACGCCGCTGGATCTGCCGATGCAGCGTGCCCGCTCGGCGGCCGCTGCTGGTGATCGACTGCGGCAGGGTGATCGGCAAGGCCGGAGTCGGACCGCCCGAGCGCAGCGTCTGCCGCCGGGCCGGCAAACGGCGTATCTGCGGCAGGCGTGTGATCCACCGCGACGCTGGTCGGGTAAACCGTCGCCTGCGGCTCACCGTGCGCAACGTGCACCGGCGCATCTCCGACGCTCGGCGCGCCGGGCGCTGGCACGGCGGTGTCGATCCCCAACTCGGCCGCGACCTCGCCAAGTGCCACCCACTGCGGAAAGCCTTCGCGCCAGACCAGGCTGGATGCATCGATCAGGCCTTCCGACAGGCGCGCGCGAAGCGTGTCCGTGTCCACCGGCCCCTGGCGCTCGCGTTGTGCGTCGGCGTAATACCACTGCGTCATTGAAGTCCCCTTGCGTAAAGCGATTGACTAGCCGCGGCAGTCCGGCGGAAGTTGGTTGTCGTCGATCTCGGAGCTGCACTGCCAGCTGCCGGCGTCCGCGTCGAAATCCAGCCACAGCGCCTTGCCGTCGATCCTGGTCATTTTTGGCGCATGCAGTAGTGCCTCGACGCCGCACTCGGTGGTGTCGAAACGGCCGATCCGCACGCTGCTCAAGACATCGTTTGCATACTGCTCGGGCGCGAGAAATCCGGCGTCGCCGTTGACCGGGCAACGGCCTTGCTGCGCGAGAAATTCGGCGATCTGCGGCTTCAAGGGTGTCAGCGCCGCGATCGCCTGGGCGACCTTGGTACGCGCGGTGTAGTCCTGGTACGCCGGCAGCGCGATCGCCGCCAGGATGCCGATCATCGCCACCAGCACGAACATGCCCACCACCGCGCCCAGCACCAACGCCAGCGGCCATCCCGGCCCGTTGCTGGATAGATGACGCGCTGACGGCGCGGGCGCAATGGCGGCTGCGTTATTGACAGCCGCTGGTGGAACCGGCGGCAGGGGCGGCGGCAGCGCTGCGGCGCGCAGATCGGTGGAAATCGGTGGCCCGAGCTCGTCGGCGCACGCAGACAGCGGCACCCATCGGGCAAATCCTTCGCGCCAGACCAAGGTGTCCAGTGCAATCGCGTGATCGCGATACAGCGCCAGCAAGGCCTCGTCGGCCACCGGGCCACGCCGGTGGCGGTTGCCCTCGGCGTAATACCAACTACTCATTGCCGTCCCCTCGCACGCGTCCGTTGCGGCTTCCGCCTCAGTGTACGGGTTCAGGCTCGTCCAGGAACATCTGCGTTTCCATCCAGGCGTAGGCCGCTTCGGCACCCGGCTGGTTGAACAACACCATCAAGACCACCCATTTGAGGTCGTCCAGGTCCAGTTCGTCCTGGTCCAGCGCCATGGCGCGATCCAGCACCAGCTCGCGCTGGTCGGCGTCGAGGATGCGGTGTTGTTCCAGGAACAACAGGAATCCACGGCAGTCCACATCGAGCTTGTCCAGCTCCGGGCCGTGATAGATGCGTACCGGTCCATCGACATGCGGGCGCGCGACGCTGGGCCGCTGCTCGGAGAGCGCGTCCAGCCAATCGAAGGCTTTGCTGATTTCTGCGGGACTGAAACCGGCCTGGATCAGGCCATTCTGAAGCGAGTCACGGTCGCGGACCAGGTCCGCATCTTCGCTGAAATAATGTTCGAACAGGTACAGCAGTACATCAAGAATGCTCTCTTTCATTGCCCCTCGGCCTGCGTCGCGCGACGCTGTGGAGGTGAAGAAACTAGGGATTGCGGGTATAGCGACCGTGCTCGGTGACCACGTCTCCCTCCAGTTCCATGATGAGCAGCATGGAGGACAGCGCGGCGGCCGTCAATCCGGTGCGTTCGACCAGGGAATCCATAGGGGTTGGGTCATGGCCCAGCGCCTGCCACAAGCGCTGGTAGTCCGGATCCGGCCGCGCCGGGCCGGCCTGCGGCGGTGTCCTGGCCTGATCAGTGGGGGCGGCCAGGCGCTGGCGCAAGGCGCTTGCCAGTTCGCCCGACAGCAGGCGCAGGCCGTCGATGACCTGGGCCGGCTCCTGGGCCAGGGTGGCGCCCTGCCGGATCAGGTGATGGCAGCCCCGCGCGAGCGGATTGTGCAGCGAGCCGGGCAGGGCGAACACCTCGCGCCCGGCCTCCGCCGCCAGTCGCGCGGTGATCAGCGCGCCCGAGCGCATGGCCGCCTCCACCACCAGGGTGCCCAGGGCCAGCCCGGCGATGATCCGGTTACGGGCCGGGAAATGCCCCGCGACCGGCCCGGTGCCGGGCAGGTACTCGCTGACCACCGCGCCACGCGCGGCGATGCGATCGCGCAGGGAGTGGTGATTTGCCGGGTAGGCCACATCCGCGCCGGTACCCACCACCGCCACGGTGATGGCCCCGGCACGGGCAAGCGCGGCCTCGTGCGCGATCGCGTCCACGCCGGCGGCCATGCCACTGACGATGGCCAACCCGGCGCCGGCCAGGCCGGAGGCGAACGTGCGGGTGTGGTCGCGGCCGCCGGCGGTGGCAGAGCGGCTGCCGACCACGGCCACGCCCGGGTGCCAGAGCGCATTCGGGTCGCCGTCCACGAACAGGGCCAGCGGCGGATTGACGATGTGGCGCAGCAGGGCGGGGTAGTCGGGATCGTTCATGCCGATCAGGTGATGGCCGGGCTGCTCGCACCACTGCAGGGCGGCGTCCAGGGCGCGCGCATCGGGGGTCTGCAGCCGTGCCGCCTGCAACTCGTCGCAGCCGGCGGCAAGCCAGGCCTCGGGCCCGGCCGCCAGTAGCTCGGCCGGGCTGGCGAAGCAGTCCAGCAGCGCATGGCGCGGCGGGCTACGGCCGCCCGCCAGGAGCAGGGTCAGAAGTGCGCGCAGGTCGGAAGTGGGGAGGGCCATACGTCCAGCCTGAACCGCAAACGCCGACGGCGCCCTCAGGCGCCGTCGTATTACCGCATCGGAATTTTCGCTTATTGCGCGTCGGGATGCTTGACGAAGTAGCCCAGGCCGGTCGGCTTGACGCTTTCCATCACCAGCGCATAGCTGACCTTGTCGAAGGTGCGGAACACCATCGCGTGCGAGGCGTATTCGTCGGGCAGGCCGACGGTGGAGCCGGCCGGGCCGCTGAAGTCGTCGTCGGTCCGCGAGAAGAGCGAGTGCTTGACGCGGTCGCTGACCGTGCGGCCCTTGCGCCAGATCGAGAACACCGTGCCGTTATTGATGCCTTCGCGGGCACCGCCGGAGATGGCGATCACGTCGCGGGTGCCGCCGACGGTGAAGGCATCGGAGATGGCCAGTACCCGCAATTCGGTCTGCAGGGCCTGTTCCGACGGCGGATGCGGGATGAACTGCAGGTCGTAGGGCTGCGCCTCGACGGCGACGATGCGATCGCCGGCGCGTACTTCGCGGCCGCTGTCCTGCAGCAGCAGGGTGGCCGCCTTGGAGTTGCCGCCCGCCGCGCTGCGCGTGATGGTGCCGACGTTGACCTGTGCCAGTTCGTAGCCGAGGAACTCGCGGCGCGTGCTCGGCGCGATGTAGTTCTTCCAGATGTTGCCGGCGCCTGCGGTGATGTTGCCGGCCGCATCGAGGTCTTCGTTGTGCTTGGGCAGGCTGAACTTCACCGTCGGGCGCACCACCGCAAAACGCTGGCCCGGCTGTGCATCGTCCAGGCCGACCACATAGGCCACCTGGCCGGTGGTGGCGCGCGTGCGGCCGCCTTCCAGGCCCACCACATACGGCAGCTGGTCGAAGTCGTCGGTGACGCGCAGGTTCTTCAGGAACGGCTCGACATCGGCCAGCGGAATCGCGTTAATCGGTGCTTCCTGGCGCGGACCGGGCTGGACGGTGCCCTTGGCGACGCGATCCAGGTAGGCCAGGCTGATCACGTCACCGGGATAGATCAGGTGCGGATTCTGGATCTGCGGGTTGGCCTGCCAGATTTCCGGCCACAACCAGGGTTTTTGCAGGAAACGTCCTGCGATGTCCCACAGGGTATCGCCCTTGCGGACCACGTAAGTCTCTGGATGCTCGCCCACCGCTTGCGCGGCAGCGTAGGTCGCGACGGTCAGCATCGCCGCAGCGACGACCGTACGAAGTCGGTTCAACATGAGTGCCTTCTTGCCTGATTCCCCAACAGGTCTGCGCACTATAGTCCAGAAACCGGGGCGTCACGCAAGCATTGCGCTAGAATGACAGCGTCTTGCCGGCGCAGCGCCGGTGTTCCCAGACGGGTAATCCCATGGCTTTGCTCCCTATTCTCGAATTCCCCGATCCGCGGCTGCGCACCAAGGCCGTGCCGGTCGATGCTGCCGAGCTCACCAGCCCGGCATTCCAGACCCTGCTCGACGACATGTTCCAGACCATGTACGAGGCGCCCGGCATCGGCCTGGCCGCCAGTCAGGTGGACGTGCACAAGCGTTTCATGGTGATCGACGTCAGCGAGGAGAAGACGCTCCCGCAGGTGTTCATCAACCCGGAGATCGTGAGCAGGCAGGGCGAGCAGGTCTACCAGGAAGGCTGCCTGTCGGTACCGGGCATCTATGCCGACGTCGCCCGCGCCGATGCGATCACCGTGCGCTATCTCGACCGCCAGGGCAAGGCGCAGGAACTGAGCACCGACGGCCTGCTGGCGGTGTGCATCCAGCACGAGATGGACCATCTGGACGGCAAGTTGTTCGTCGATTACCTGTCGCCGCTCAAGCGCGAAATGGTGCGCAAGAAACTGGCCAAGCAGCGTAAGCACGTGGCCTGAGGGCAGGGATTGGGGAGTTGGGATTGGGGATTGGTGAAGCGGGTTTTCTGGCTGCTTGCCGGATCCGTTGGTCCCCATCCCAATCGCCGGGCGCGGCGCTATCGCGCGTGATTGAAGCGATGGCGCAGGCTGTCGCTGCGCGCGCTCCGCGTACACGGATGGAGCGACACGTCGGGACCTGGGATATGGGATTGGCCAGCCATTGCGCTGTTGCCCAAGCCCCCTGCTGCGAATCCCGATTCCCGAATCCCCCTTCCCCGCCGCCGCTGCCACTCCCCAATCCCCACTCCCGAATCCCCACCCTATGAGAATCGTATTCGCCGGTACGCCGGATTTTGCCGTCGCCTCGTTGCGCGCAGCCGCGCAGCGGCATGAAGTGGTGGCGGTCTACACCCAGCCGGATCGGCCGGCCGGCCGTGGCCGCGGGTTGACGCCGTCGCCGGTCAAGCTGGAGGCGATTGCGCGCGGCATCCCGGTCTTCCAGCCGCAGACGCTGCGCTCGCCGGAGGCACTGGCCGCGCTGCGCGCGCTCAATGCCGATCTGATGGTGGTGGTGGCCTACGGCCTGATCCTGCCCAAGGCGGTGCTGGCCGCGCCAACCCATGGCTGCTGGAACGTGCATGCCTCGTTGTTGCCGCGCTGGCGTGGCGCCGCGCCGATCCAGCGCGCGATCGAGGCCGGCGATACCGAAACCGGCGTCTGCCTGATGCAGATGGAAGCCGGGCTGGATACCGGCCCGGTGCTGCTGTCGCAGCGGCTGGCCATCGGCGAGCAGGAAACCGGCGGGCAGTTGCACGACCGCCTGGCCGCGCTGGGCGCGCAGGTGCTGGCCGATGGCCTGGGCCTGCTGCGTGCCGGCATCCGCCCGGTGGCGCAGCCGCAGCCGGCCGAGGGCGTGACCTATGCGCACAAGCTGGACAAGACGCAGGCGCGGCTGGACTGGACCCAGCCGGCGCAGGAACTGGCGCGGCGGGTACGCGCGTTCAATCCATGGCCGGTGGCCGAGGCGATCCTGGCCGGCGAGCGCGTGCGCCTGCATGGTGCAGTGGCGCTGGAGCTGGCCCATCAGCAGGCGCCGGGCACCCTGCTCGCCGCCAGCAAGCAGGGCATCGACATCGCCTGCGGGCAGGGCGCGCTGCGGGTGCGCGTGCTGCAGCGCGAGGGCGGCAAGGCGATCACCGCTGCCGACTACCTCAACGCGCGCCGCGACCTGCCGGCGCTGCGCTGATGTCGGCAGAGACTGCAACTGCGGGCGTCGGCTCGCGTCTGGCCGCGGCACGGGTGCTGACGGCGGTGTTCGACCAAGGCCGCTCGCTCAAGGCCGAACTGGCCGCGACCTTGCCCGGCCTTGATGATCCACGCGACCGCGCGCTGGTGGAGGCGATCTGCTTTGCGGTGCTGCGCCGCCGCCCGGCCTATGACGTGGCATTGCGGCAGTGGCTGGAACGCCCGTTGCCGCCGCGCGATGCGGAACTGAAGGCACTGCTGATGGCCGGCTTCGCCCAGCTCGACGTGCTGCAGCTGCCCGCGCACGCGGCCTTGTCGGCCACCGTGGACGCGTGCCGCGCGCTGGGCCGGCCGCGGCAGGCCGGCATGGTCAACGCGATCCTGCGGCGCGCCCAGCGCGAGGGCTTTCCGGCGGTGTCCGCCGATGCAGGCTGGCCGTCCTGGCTGCGCAAGCAACTGCGCGCCGATTGGGGCGAGCAGGCCGAAAGCATCTTCGTGGCAAGCGCGCAGATGGCGCCGATGTGGCTACGCGTGCAGCGCTCGCGGATCGACCCGGCCGGTTATGTCGAACGGCTGGCCGCGCTGGGCATCGGCGCGGACACGGATGCGCTGTTGCCGGATGCGGTGCGTCTGCACGGGGCGGTGCCGGTGAGCCAGTTGCCCGGCTTTGCCGACGGCGATGTCTCGGTGCAGGACGGCTCTGCCCAGCAGGTTGCCGATGCGCAGGCGCTGGCGCCGTCGGCACGCGTGCTCGATGCCTGCGCGGCGCCCGGCGGCAAGGCCGCGCATCTGCTGGAACGTCATCCTGGCCTGCAGCTCACCGCGCTGGATGTGGATGCGCGCCGGCTGGAGCGGGTGCAGCAAACCTTGCAGCGCACCGTGCCGGGCGCGCAGGTGACCTTGCATACCGCTGACGCCGCCGATACCGCCGCATGGTGGGACGGCCAGCCGTTCGATGCGGTGCTGCTGGATGCGCCGTGTTCGGCCACCGGCGTGGTGCGCCGTCAGCCCGACGTGCTGCTGCATCGCCGTGCCGACGATATCGACGCCTTGTGCGCGTTGCAGGCGCGTCTGCTCGATGCCACCTGGCGCACGCTGCGGCCGGGCGGGCAGTTGCTCTACACCACCTGTTCCCTGCTGGCGCGCGAGAACCAGGCGCAGGTGCAGGCATTCCTGCAACGCACTGCCGATGCGCAGGCGCAACCGCTGGGTGCGCAATTCGGTCATGCGGCCGGTGCCGGACGCCAGCGTTTCCCCGGCGAGCAGCACTGCGACGGTTTTTTCTACGCGCTTTTGCTAAAAGCGTCCTGACCGCGCGCCGACCCCGGCGCTCCACCTTCGCATCCACTGCCGCCCGTCATGCTCAAGACTCGTGCTTCCAAGGATTTCTGGCTGCTGGCCATCACGTCCGTTCTGGTGATCGGTGCCGGCCTGGGACTGCGCGACCCCTGGCCGTCGGACGAGCCGCGGTTTGCACTGGTCGCCAAGCAGATGGTGATGAGCGGCGACTGGCTGTTCCCGCATCGCGGCAACGAGCTGTATTCGGACAAGCCGCCGATGCTGATGTGGCTGCAGGCGCTGTTCTACACGCTGCTGGGCAACTGGCGGGTGGCGTTCCTGCTGCCGTCGCTGCTGGCGGCGTTGGGCACGCTGGCCTGCGTGTACGACCTGGGGCGGCGCCTGTGGACCCGGCGTGTGGGTGCGTATGCGGCGTGGATGCTGTTGTTCACGCTGCACTTCACCTTCCAGGCCAAGAAGGCGCAGATCGATCCGCTGGTAGTGTTCTGGATCACCCTGGCCAATTACGGGTTGCTGCGCCATCTGCTGCTGGGGCCGGCCTGGCGCTGGTGGACGCTGGGCTGGTTTGCCGCCGGGCTGGGCGTGATCACCAAGGGGGTCGGCATCATCGCCCTGTTGATGCTGATCCCGGCCGGCATTGCGGCGGCGCGCGGCTGGCCGGGCGTGCGCGTGCATGTGCGCGATCGGCGTTTCTGGCTGGGGCCGCTGTTCTTCTTCGTCGCGATCCTGCTGTGGTTCGTGCCGATGATGGTGACCGCGTTGACCGCCGGCCAGCCCGAGTACCGCGTCTATCTCAACGACATCCTGCTGCGCCAGACCGCCAAGCGTTACGCCAATTCCTGGGATCACGCGCAGCCGGTCTGGTACCACTTCAAGGGCATGGCCACAATGTGGCTGCCGACCATCCTGGTGCTGCCCTGGGCGATCCCGGCCTGGTGGCGCCGGCTCAAGCGACACGATGCGCGCTATCTGTTGCCGCTGGCCTGGTGGCTGCTGGTGCTGGTGTTCTTCACCATTCCCAGCGGCAAGCGCGATGTGTACATCCTGCCGGCGCTGCCGATGTTCTGCCTGGCGCTGGCACCGCTGGCGGCAGGCCTGCTGCGCCGCGCCGGGGTGCAGCGGCTGCTGTTCGGATTCGTGCTGCTGCTGACGCTGGCCTTCGCTGCCGGCGGCGCGGCGATGCTGATCGGGCATCCGGGCTTCGAGCAGAAGATCATGGACAGCCGCGGGGTCGGCAGCGAGGCCACCGACCCGCTCGGCTGGCTGCTGCTGGCAGTCGGTTTATGGGGCGTGGCCAGCCTGTTGCTGCTGCGGGTGCGCCGCTCCGCGCTTGCCGCCGCGTCGCTGCTGGGCGCGTGGTGGGTGGCGTTCGGCCTGGTCTGCTATCCGATCTTCAACGACTCCAGTTCGGCGGGCGCGGTGATGCGCGAGGCCGGGCGCCGGATCGGCCCGGACGCGCAGCTCGGGCTGGTGGCCTGGAAAGAGCAGAACCTGCTGATGGCCGACCGCCCCGCGCAGACCTTCGGCTTCAAGGTGCCGTGGGAACAACAGCTGCAGCGCGCGGTGGCCTGGCAGGCAGAGCGTCCCGATCGACGTTGGCTGATGGCGCAGGAGACCGCGCTGCTGGGCTGCGTGGACCGCAGCCGCAGCCAGATGGTGGGGGTGGCCAATCGCCGTCGCTGGTGGCTGGTGCCGGCCGATGCCGTGCACGGCAGTTGCGTGGCGAGCTCCGAGCAGCGGGCAGTGGAAGTGCAGGAGCAGGGCAACCTGGACACCGAATGAGCCGGCGCAGCGCAGGTGTCTGCCGCGATCGGCGGCCCGTCAATGCCGTCGTCGGCCGCTGTCTAGCATGGATTCATGCGGGGCATCGTTAGCTTGGCCGGCGTCACTGACCCGCGTCGCCCGATGTCACCCCCAGTTGCCACCGATGTCTGAATGAATTCCTTGCCCACCCAGCCCGCTGCGCTTTCCTCGTCGGCCCCCATCGCATCACCTGCAGGTGTGGGCATTGCCGAACTGGGCGTGTTCGCGTTGACCGCGCTGGTGGTCAGCATGCCGAGCGGGTTGCTGCCGTTCGGGCTGTGCCTGTTGCTTGGCTCGCTGGTGGGTTGGCGCAGCCTGCGCGCAGGCGTTGCCATGCGCCCCTGGTCGCTGCGCGCGCTGGGGTGGTTGGCCGCGGCGGTGATCGCGATGTCGCTGTTGTCGATCGTGCTGTTCGAGCACGGGCTGCGTGATGTCGACAACCGCTCGCGCTTTCTGGTGCTGCCGTGGGCGGCGGTGTGGGCGTACGCACTGCAGCCGCGCCAGGTCTGGCTATGGCGTGGCGCGCTTGCCGGCGTGTTCGCGGCAATGTTGATTGCCATGCTGCAGGTGATGAACGGTGCCGACCGCGCGGAAGGCTGGACCAATGCGATCGTATTTGCCGATATCGCGCTGATGCTGCTGGTGGTGGCGGTGTTTTGCCGTCCGCTCGGCAAGGTGCGCTGGCTGGTGGGCGCGGCCATCGCCACGGTGGTGGTGATTGTGCTCAGCGGCAGCCGCGGGGTGTGGTTGTCGTTGCTGGTGACCTTGGGCGTGCTGATCTGGGGCGCGCCCTGGCAGAGCGCACGCATGCGCTTGCTGACCTTCGTCGGCAGTGCGGTGCTGGCGGTCGGCGTGGTGCTCAGCGTGCCGGCGTTGACCCAGCAGATGCGCCTGGGCGAATTGCAGAGCGACCTGCAGCGCTATGAGGTCGGCGACAGCGACTCCTCCGCCGGTGCCCGGATCGAGCGCCTGCATGTGGCCTGGGACACCTTGCGCGCGCATCCGCTCACCGGTATCGGCGTCGGGCGCTTCGACGATGCGATGCGCGAGCTGCCGGTATGCGCCGGCGACACCTGGCTGCTGCGCTGTCATCTGGGCCATGCGCACAACGATCTGGCCGAGTGGGGCGCCACCCAGGGCGTGCCGGGCCTGTTGCTGCTGTTTGCGGTCTACGGGGTGCCGTTGTGGATCTTCGTGCGGCTGCATCGCCGCAGCTGCCAGCGCCAGTTCCGCGGACCGGCCGCGGCTGGGGTGATGATCGTGGTGAGCTATGCGCTGTGCGGGCTGACCCAGTCCATGTTTGCGCACCAGGTGTCGGCCAGCTTCTACACGGCGATGGTCGGTGTGCTGGTCGGGCTGGCAGCGCGTCAGGCGCAGGAGTTCCCGGCTCGAGCGGCCGACAAGGTCTAGCAAGCGGGCTTGCGGTGGCGATGGGTTATTCCCTCGTCACCGGAATTGACGTGGTGGACTGCCGGCTTCGAGCGCGTCTTGCGCCGACGTAGCGGCGAGCGCAGTCGTGTTGCTGACCGCTCTCAGTCGCCGCGCCGCTCGTCCGCACGCGGCGGGTCCTGCACCGGCTGGTTGTGCTGCAGCAGCCACAGCATGATGGTCTTCTGGCGCACGTAGTTGGCGCGCACGTAGGCATAGATCAACCCGTGCCAGCCATCGCGAAACCCGCCGCGCAGCAGGTAGCCGCGCCAGAAGCGCCAGGCCGGCGCCAGCACCAGCTTGCTCCAGGTCGCACGCTTGCCGCGCGCATGCTCGTGCTCGGCCATCATCTGCGCGTAGCGCTGGGTCTTGGCCAGTTGCTGCGCCAGCGAACGGTACGGATAGTGGATCAGATCGCCGGCCAGGGTCACCACTGCACCGTCGACACTGGCCGCCTCGTGGATCTCGCGCTTGCCGCGCCAGCCGCCGCGGCGTCGATCGAACAAGCGCAGCACCCGATCCGGATAGGCATTGCCATGGCGCAGGAACCGGCCGAAATAATCCGACAGCCGTGCGAAGCGATAGCCGGCCGCATTAGCAAACCCGCCATCGCGCGCGGCAACGATCGACGCCCGCAAGGCATCGCTGACGCGTTCGTCGGCATCCAGGCACAGCACCCAGTCGTGGCTGGCCTGCGCAACGCAGAATGCCTTCTGGCTGCGGTAGCCATCGAAGGCGCGCTGCAGGACGCGTGCGCCGTGTGCGGTGGCCAGCGTCACGGTGGCGTCGGTGGAGCCGGAGTCCACCACCACGATCTCGTCGCAGAACGCCAGCGAGCGCAGGCAGTCGCGTAGGCGATCGGCCTCGTTGAACGCGATAATGCAGGCGCTGATGCGCGGCCGTTCGTCGGGTGCGGTCGAAGAGGACATGTGATGGCTCAATACCTGCTGTTCGCAACGGAACGTTACGCGTTGCCTATTCTGGCGCCATTGGCGCAGGCATTACAGGCCCGCGGGCACGCCGTATCGGCGTGGTTCGAGGGCGGTGCGCGCGGGCTGGTGTTGCCGGAGGTGCGCGAGGTCGGCCTGCGTGAGGCGCTGGCGTTGCGCCCGCGTGCGGTGTTCAGCGCGGCCAACTGGGTGCCGCCGTTCATTGCGGGCGCCAAGGTGCAGCTGTTCCATGGGTTCAACGTGCAGAAACGCGAAGACAACCGCGGGCACTTCCGCGTGCGCGGATTGTTCGATCTGTATTGCACGCAAGGCCCGGCCACCACGGCGCCGTTTCGCGCACTCGCCGAGCGCGAAGGGCATTTTGCCGTGGTCGAAACCGGTTGGCCCAAGCTCGACCCGGTGTTCCGCGACGATGGCGGCCGCAGCGCTGCACTGCGCGCGCCCGCCAACGGACGGCCGGTGATCCTGTTCGGCTCCACGTTTACCGAGCGCTTGAGCGCTGCGCCCGCGCTCTACGACGAGATCGCCGCTGATATCGCACGCGGTGCGCATTACTGGCTGCTGACGCTGCATCCGAAGTGCGCGCCGGAGCTGTTCGATCGCTATCGCGCGCTGGCCGGGCCGCATGCCCGCTTTGTCGAACCCGAAGAAGTGATGGCTGGGCAGCGTGCGGCCGATGTGCTGGTGTCGGATACCTCGTCGATCGTGTCCGAGTTCGTGGTGCAGCACAAACCGGTGGTGACCTTCCGCAACCGCGTGCCGCAGCCGCATATGCTGGACTTCCAGCAGCCCGGGCAATTGCCGCAGCAGCTGGCGCGCGCGCTGGCGCCGGATGCGTCGCTGCGCAATGCGCTCGCCCGTTATGCCGATGCGATCCACCCATACCGCGACGGGCGGTCGTCGGAGCGGGTGATGGCAGCGACCGAGGACTTCATCGCCGGCAAGCTCGGCACGCTGCGGCGCAAGCCGCTGGGTGCAGTGTGGCGAGGCCTGCAGATCCGCCGCGAACTCGGATACTGGGGCCCGGCACAACGCTGATCACTGCGAGTTGCGCGTTGACGAGATACCGCTGCCAATCAGCACTTCACCCAATCCCGAATCCCGACTCCCAACTCACCAACGCAGCTTGCGCCGCGCCAACGCGGCACCCAACTGCGCCTGCAGCGCCTGCGCCTGCGCCAACGGCACAAAGCGCAGGCATAACCCCGGGCCGGTCGCGCTGGCGCCGGCAGTGTCCAGCCACAGCGTTGCGGTGCCGGACAGACGGTCCAGCGGCGAGCGTTGCAGTTGCAGCGCCTGCAGCTTGTCCAGCTCGGCCAGCCGCCACCAGCGTTTCCACCAGCCACCGCGCACGGCGACAAACCGCGCATCCACCGCGTAGCCCATGCGGTGCACCTGGCGATGCGCCTTGAATGCACTCCACGGCAACCACAGCAGCAACCATGCCGCCTGGTTGCCGAATTGCCAGGCCAGGCCGATCACCAGCGGCAGCAGCAACAGCAGCGTGGGCAGACTCAAGCGCCACCAGCAATGCGTGGCGATCGCCTGCCACTGTGCCGGCGGCCAGGCAATCCCCGGCAGCAGGCGCTGCAACAAGGCATCGCAGCGTTGCGGGTCGGCAATCGGCGCCAGCTCCTTCAACGCGCTGCCTTCGCGGTCGGCGCTGCCGGCCACGGCAGTCTCCACCCGCAACTGGCGACGACCGAACAGGCGATGCAGGCGGCTTTCGTACAGCGTCCACGACTGGATGCGCCGCAGCGCCACGCTGCTGCGGATGCGCGTCAGCAGGCCGCGCTCCACGGTGAGGCGGCGCTCGGATTGGCTGAGATGAAAGCCGTAGTACTGCGCCACCGCCAGCGCCACCGACAGCGCGCGCATCGCGACCAATACGGCCAGTGCGCCCAGCACCACCAACGCGGCGGTCACCGCCGCCCCCGGATGGATCTGGCTGACGTAGCGGTACGCCAGCTCGCCGTTGTGTTCGACGAAGTTGGACACCGTGCGGCGCGGAATCATCTGGTAGATCACGCCGAAGCTGGCAGCCACCACCACCATGCCGCGGTTGGAGATCAGCCCCAGCCGGATCACTTCACCCAGCGGCAGGCGCAGTAGCGTGTTGCTGTCGGCCTCGATCTGCGGCGTGCTGGCATCGGCGTCATGCGTGCGGCGACGGATCAGGTCTTCCAGCGCCAGTGCTTGGTCCAGCCGCAGCACGCGCATCTCCGCTTCGGGCTTGTGGCCGCCGGCCGATTCCAGGCGCACCTCGGCCACGCCGGCCAGCCGGTGCAGCAGCGATTGATGTACCACCACGTTGTGGATGCGCGCGAACGGGATATCGCGCCGGCTGCGTTCCAGCAGCCCGCTGCGGATCGCCACCCCATCGGTGCCGATGCGGTAGCGATAGGTGAAATAGCGCAGCACCGAGATTGCCACCAGCACAGCCATCACCACGCCGGTGGCGATGTGGTCGGCCGAGTCGCGGCTGCCATCGCGGCTGCCGAACAGCACCAAGGCCGCCAGCGGAATCAGGAACTGGCGGATCTGCTGCAACAACACGAACACCCACGACAGCGGATGCAGGCGCTGCTCGTCCTGGCCGGGGTGTTCGATGGCGCTCACAGCGCGTCGTCGTCGTGATCGAGCTGGCGGGCGAGGCGGTCGCGCAGGCGTTCGGCATCGCCCTGATCCAGGCCGGACAAGGCCACCGCGTTGAGCCGGCTGCCGGCGGTATGCACCACCAGCGTGGTCAGCCGGGTGGCGCGTTCGATCGGGCCGCGGCGCAGGTCCACGTGCTGCACGCGCGAAATCGGAATGCGCGTGTCGCTCTGCCACAGATGGCCGCGTTGCAGCGCCAGGCCGTGCTGGTCGAGTTTCCAGTGGGTGAGCCGATGCCGTTTGACCGCGAACCACGCACCCAGCAGCGCGGCCACCACGGTCACGCCCAGCACCACCGGCCAGTTATGCCAGGCGTGTAGCACGGTGACGGTCACGCCGGCGGCGATCAGCCCGGCACATCCGCCGCCCAGCGCGCCGTTGACGCCGGCCACATACGCACCGCGTTGCGGTAGCGGTTGCCACTGGGTGTGGTCCACCGCCGGAGCCTGTGCCGGCGCGGCAGCGACGATGACCTCGGGGTGCGGCGGTGGAGCGTCGTGCACAAGGCTGGCCTGCAGGAGCGGTGCGCAAGCATAGCCGGGCGCCGCGGGCGGGCGCATCCGGCGCAGCGGCGCTTACTGCGCGGCCAGAATCAGCGCATCCACATCCAGCGCATGCCCGGCACGCGCGGCCTTGGTGCGCAGGTACTGCTCGTTCTCCGGAGTGATGTCGCCGGTCACCGGGATGCGGTCCTCGACCGCGATGCCGGCCGCACGCAGGCGCTCGGCCTTGGCGGGATTGTTGGTCAGCAGCCGGATCCGGCCGATGCTCAGACCGCGCAGCATCGCCACCGCACTGCCGTAGCGGCGCTCGTCCGGGCCGAAGCCCAGCTGCGCATCGGCATCGATGGTGTCCAGGCCGGCATGCTGGTAACCGTACGCGCGCATCTTGGCGGCGATGCCGGTGCCGCGGCCTTCCTGGTCCAGATACAGCAGCACGCCGCCGCCGAGCTCCTTCAGCTTGGCCAGGCCATGCCGCAGCTGGTCGCCGCAATCGCATTTGAGCGAACCGAACAGATCGCCGGTCAGGCAGGAGGAATGCACGCGCACCGGTACTGCAGCCGACAGATCAGGCTGGCCGACCACGATCGCCACCTGGTCGCGCTGCGCCACCCCGCCGCGAAACACCACGAACTCGCTCATCCCCAGCCCGCGCAACGGCACCGGCGTGCGGGTGACCAGCTCGTAGCCGGCCGCGGCGGATTTGGCGCAGCCGCTGCCCAGATCGTCCAGTGCCAGCGACTGGCAACCGGCGAAGGCGGCGTGGTCATCCGCGTCGTGCAGTTCCACGGCCAGCATCGCCGGCAGCAGCAGGCCCAGCCGCGCGATTTCCACCGTGCCGGCATCCAGCGCATCGCCCGGGGTCCATTGCGTCGGTACCGGGGTGTCGCGCAGGTAGGCCAGGGCAGCGAGCTGGTCGTAGTCGTGTTCGACCAGCGCCACGCGTGCGCCCTGCGGCGCGCTCAGGCCCAGCACCTGGGCGCGGGTCGGGGTGACGAACAGATAGTGCCGCCCCTGCGCCGCACGCGCGAAGGCCGCGTACGACTGCGCGGTGCTGCTGTCCAGCGCCAGCACCGCGCGCGCCTGCCCGTTGGCCGCCGTCAGCAGCACCGGGCGGCCGGCGCGCAGCTCGGAGGCGGCGCGCTCGCAACGGATCGCCGCCGGATCACCGAAGGCCTGCGCGCTGGGGGAGGGGACGGGGCTGCTCATGCACGACTCCAGATGGGGATTGCCACGGCCGCTTCAAGGCGGACGCCGCCGCGGCCGTTGCCTGCCGCGTGCGGCCATTGTCGCGTGGTTCGCAAGCGCCAGTCGCCACGGCCGGGTGGAACGCTGCATCCAGCGCCCGCCGTTTGAGTTGCGCGGCAGGCGTGGATTGGTTGCATGCCGGCTGCGTTGTTCATCGCCCGGCAATGCCTTTTAATCCCAAGACCCTCTGCCCGCACCGGACCCCATGTCTCTCATCGACTGCAGCGAAGACCGCCATGCCAGCGCCATCCTGGAGATCTTCAACGACGCCATCGCCAACTCGACCGCGTTGTACGACTACAAGCCGCGGCCACCGGAGAGCATGGTCGGCTGGTTTGCGACCAAGCGCGCGGGCGGCTTTCCGGTGATCGGGGTGGAAGCTGCCGACGGCAGCCTGATGGGGTTCGCCAGCTACGGCACCTTCCGCGCCTGGCCGGCGTTCAAGTACAGCGTGGAGCATTCGATCTACGTGCACCGCGACCACCGCGGCAAGGGGCTCGGACGCCTGCTGTTGCAGGGCGTGATCGCGGCGGCGGAACAACGCGGCGTGCATGTGCTGGTCGGCGGCATCGATGCCAGCAATCAGGCCAGCATTGCGCTGCACGAACAGTTCGGCTTCACCCATGCCGGAACCGTGCGCGAGGCCGGTTTCAAGTTCGGCCGTTGGCTGGACCTGGCGTTCTATCAGCGCATCCTCGCCACGCCGGCCGCTCCGCACGACGATTGAGCCGCCGGCAACGCCGCGCTATGCGCGGGCGGCTCCGTCTTTAGGCAGCCGGCGTCAGTGCGGATGCCGCTCGGTCGCATACGGATTGGGCTCGCCGCTGCCCGGCGGGCGCAGCGTGTAGCGCTTGTAGGTCCATTGGTATTGCGCCGGGTCGCGCCGGGCGATCTGTTCGATGCCCGCGTTGAGCGCGCTGGCGGCGCGCACCGGGTCGGCGTCGGCCACTGCCGGGTCGGCCGGCTGCACATGCAACGCGAATTGCAGGTCGCCGCCGGCGCGTTCGCACCAGCCATACAGCACGATCGCGCCGGTGCGCTCGGCCAGTCGGTTGACCAGGGTCATGGTCAGGGCGGGGATGCCGAAGAACGGCGCAAACACGCCATCGCCCATTTTCGGCTGCTGATCGGGCAGGATGCCGACCGCGCCACCGTCCTTGAGCACCTTGAACAACTGCCGCACCGCCGGGCCTTCGGCACGCACCTGGCGCACGTTGTCGCCGCCGCGTGCCAGTTGCAGGAAGCCGTCCACCGCGTCCGATTCCGGCGGGCGATACACGATGGCGATCGGCCCGCGTTCGGACAGCCACTGGTTGAGCAGCTCCCAGTTGCCGAAGTGCGGCGCGGCCACGATGACGCCACGCCCGGAGGCCAGCGCGGCGTCGTAGAGCGCCTGGCCATTGCGTTGCAGCCGCGCCAGGTTCTCGGCCGGCGGGCGGGTCCAGGTGCGTAGCACTTCCAGCGTCTGCCGCGCGGTCGACCGCAGCACCTGCGCATGCAGCTGCGCGCGCTGGCCGGCATCCAGTTCCGGGTACGCCAGTTCCAGGTTGCGGCGTGCCACGCGCGCCTCGCGCGCATTAAGCTTGCGCCAGCTCCAGGCCAGCGCGTCGGCCACACGTTTGAGCAGCGGCCACGGCAGGCGGCCCACGGTGGCGGCGGTGGCGTAAAGCAGGCGAGCGCGAACATCGGGTTTCATCCGCGCAATTCTAAACAGCGCGGCCGGCGATGACCCGCGCGTGACAGTGCCAACCGTGCTGGGCATGCTGCGCGGCACAGTTTGCTGCCGGAGAGTGCCCATGCTTGCGCTGATTCAACGTGTCACCCGCGCCGCAGTCACGGTCGATGCGCAGACCGTCGGGCAGATCGGTCCCGGGCTGCTGGCGCTGGTCGGGGTCGAGCCCGGCGACAGCGACGCGCAGATCCGGCGCCTGGCCGAGCGCCTGCTCGGCTACCGCGTGTTCGCCGACGACGCCGGCAAGATGAACCGCTCACTCACCGACACCGGCGGCGGCCTGCTGCTGGTCAGCCAGTTCACCCTGGCCGCAGACACCAGTTCCGGCAATCGCCCCGGCTTCAGCACGGCAGCGCCGCCGTTTGAGGCTGAACGGGCGTTCAATCAATTGGTGGCGATCTGCCGGCAAAAACATCGCGGCGGGGTGGAAACCGGGCGCTTTGGTGCCCATATGGTTGTCGACCTGGTCAACGATGGCCCGGTGACCTTCCTTCTCAGACCCTAGAAACCCACGTCCACCAGCGGTCCTGTCTTGAATCCGGCAGACCGGGCTTCACGCTGGTATAATGCTAGGTTCTCTTTCCAATCTCAAAGCCGGTGGCGCGAGCACTCATGGCCAACGAACGTCCTGCCCAGCAATCCGACATCAAGCTACTGATCAGCAAGGGCCTGGAACAGGGCTATCTGACCTACGCCGAAGTCAATGACCACCTGCCCGACGACCTGGTCGACCCGGAGCAGATCGAAGACATCATCAGCATGATCAACGGCATGGGCATCGATGTCCATGAAGTTGCGCCCGATGCTGAAACCCTGTTGCTCAACGATGGCAACACCGGCAACCGCGAGGTTGACGACACCGCAGCCGAAGAAGCTGCCGCCGCGCTGACCGCGCTCGACACCGAAGGTGGCCGCACCACCGACCCGGTGCGCATGTACATGCGCGAAATGGGTACGGTCGAGCTGCTGACCCGCGAAGGCGAAATCGCCATCGCCAAGCGTATCGAAGAAGGCCTGAGCCAGGTCCAGGCAGCGCTGGGTGTGTTCCCGCTGTCGACCGAAATGCTGCTGGCCGATTACGAAGCGCACAAGGAAGGCAAGAAGCGTCTGGCCGAGATCGTGGTCGGCTTCAACGATCTGATCGAAGAAGCCGACGCCGCCGCTGCTGCGCTGGCCGCCGCCGGCCCGGTCGCCGTCGACGAAGACGCGGTCGATGAAGACGACGACGAAGACGGCGATGACGACGCTGCCGAGGAAGAGGCCGGCCCGACCGGTCCGGACCCGGTGGAAGTGGCCACGCGCATGGAGAACCTGGCCAACGAATACGCCAAGTTCAAGAAGATTTATGCCAAGAACGGCGCTGAGCACAAGCTGGTGGTCAAGGCGCGCGAGGACATGGCCGCCATCTTCACCACGCTCAAGCTGCCGCTGCCGCTGACCGATGCGCTGGTCACCCAGCTGCGTGGCGTGGTCAACGGCATCAAGGATCACGAGCGCAAGGTGCTGCACCTGGCCACCACCGTGGCACGCATGCCGCGCAAGGATTTCATCCGCTCCTGGGAAGGCAACCAGACCAACCTGGAATGGGTGGAAGACGCACTCAAGCGCAAGCAGAAGTGGTCGTCGGCGCTGCGCGACGTCAAGGACCAGATCGTCTCCGAGCAGCAGGGCTCGATCGAGATGGAGAAGGCCAACTACCTGACCCTGGGCGAGATCAAGGAGATCAGCCGCGCGATGGCCTATGGCGAAGCCAAGGCACGCAAGGCCAAGAAGGAAATGGTCGAGGCCAACCTGCGCCTGGTCATCTCCATCGCCAAGAAGTACACCAACCGCGGCCTGCAGTTCCTCGACCTGATCCAGGAAGGCAACATCGGCCTGATGAAGGCCGTGGACAAGTTCGAATACCGCCGCGGTTACAAGTTCTCGACGTATGCAACGTGGTGGATCCGTCAGGCCATCACCCGTTCGATCGCCGATCAGGCGCGCACCATCCGTATTCCGGTGCACATGATCGAAACGATCAACAAGTTGAACCGCATTTCCCGCCAGATGCTCCAGCAGTTCGGCCGCGAGGCCACGCCAGAGGAGCTGGCCAAGGAAATGGACATGCCCGAGGACAAGATCCGCAAGGTGATGAAGATCGCCAAGGAGCCGATCTCGATGGAAACCCCGATCGGCGACGACGAGGATTCGCATCTGGGCGACTTCATCGAGGACACCAATGTGGAGTCCCCGATCGACAACACCACCAACATCAATCTCTCCGAGACGGTGCGGGACGTGTTGGCAGGGCTGACCCCGCGCGAGGCCAAGGTGCTGCGGATGCGCTTCGGTATCGACATGAATACCGATCACACGCTGGAAGAAGTGGGCAAGCAGTTCGACGTCACCCGCGAGCGGATCCGTCAGATAGAGGCCAAGGCGTTGCGCAAACTGCGTCACCCGAGCCGTTCGGAACAGCTGCGCTCGTTCCTGGACATCGACTGATCCGGTAGCCGTATCGGTGCAGTGATCACACAACAGCCCCGCACATGCGGGGCTGTTGTGTTGTGGGGCATGCCGCGAGCTATGCTTGCCCGGGTGGACGTCGCTGAAGCACCGACGCGCCGGGGGTGGCGCAGGCGACATTCACGCCCCGGCGACGAAGCCAGACAGCGGCGCAACATGAAGCCGATGTTTCTGCCTGACTCACGTGACGTTCTAGCCGTGGCTTCTAAGTTGATGGACGAATGGAACGAGGCTGTCGTATGAGCAGGCAAAGCCGCTTTGAAACCACCACATACCGCGAGCACGAGATTCGCGTACGCACCGAGCAGGCGTCCCCGGGCGCCAGGTGGACGCTATGGGTCGACGTGTATGCACTGGGCGGCAAACGCCAGCCACGCATCGGTGGCCGGGAACAGGGATGGGAGACCTACCAGGAAGCCATCGCGCAGGGATTCCGCGCAGGCCGGCAATTGGTCGATGCGCAGCTTGAGGTGGCTTAGTAGCCGGGATTGGGGAGTGGGGATTCGGGATTGCTGAGGTGCTGATTGCTGAGGTGCTTGTAGCACCGGATCACCTACCGCGAATGGTGCGCAAGGCGCGGTCATCGCATACAAATTTAGAAGCCCGGCTCAGGCCGGGCTTTTTTGTGTGGGCATGCGCGGGCACGGTGGGTTCGGGCGCTTCTCCTCATCGATGCCTGATGTCAGCAGACAGCGACGCGCGCGGGCAGGTAAACTTTCGCCTCAGCTGGACGGTCCGACATGCCCCGCATCTCGCCACCCACCCTGCCGGGCCTATAGCTCAACGGTTAGAGCAGAGGACTCATAATCCTTTGGTTCCAGGTTCGAATCCTGGTGGGCCCACTAATGAAAGCAGGCACTTAGACGCGCGTCCAAGTGCCTTTTTTGTGGCTCGGAAACTATCGGGCAACGTCGTGTTCTTCGCTGATTGCGTAGTTGGCGTCTTATGGATAAGCGTTTGCGTGTGTGGTAATCATCGTGTCGCTCCGTTACGGTGCGCTTGCTTGCGCAGCCAGGTGAGGACATCAACTGCCGGGTCTTCATGCATGCAGACGTGCAGCCGGCCCAGCACGATGCTCTGCGTATCGCCGCCCGGCAAGACGTCATCGAAGCCGGTGGCTTCGCAGGCGATCAGGACCGGCGGCAGGCCGGGCTGCGCGTGGGAATGCAACATCGCTAGCACGTAGCCCTGCATCATTTCGAAGCTGAGGGTGACGCCTGTGCAGACGCGGAACTGTTTGCTAGTGCTCATGGCCGCACCTGCGCGCACAAGGTATCAACTGCAGCGATCGCTGCTTTATTGTCGGCAAACGGGAGGGCGTGGATGGCCTTGCCTGTGCTTACGAGGCGTGCCATCTGGTTCAGCCACGCATGACTGCATTCGAAAGCGTTGGCGATCAGATCGATATGGTGGCCGATCTGGCGCGCCGCAGACGCGGGTGCTTGTTGGGTGTTGTAGAACATGGTGCTGACTCCAGTTCAATGAGCGAACCATCCACCACGCCGCCAAGCAGGGTGGACGACCGAACGGGGTTGGCGGACCGGGTCAGCGCCGGCAGGCTTTGCAGCCTCCCCGTCCGACCGTCCATAAAAACAGACAACGCCGGGCACGAAAAAGCCGCAGAGCATGCTCAATGCGGCTTTCGCCGCTGACAGTCAGGCCGCCAAGCCCGGTCGCCGATGATGCGGCGACGCACGCATACTCGCTCCGGCTCCTGGCGCGTGTCAACGGGAAAGCATTGGAGTTAAGGGAGCTCCTTTCGAGAACCTCCGGCAGCGCTTGGTCGTGCCTGCCGCATCTTCAGACTGGGCTCTAGTAGTCGGTGAGCGAGCAGACGCGTCGAAGGTCAAGGCAGGTAGCCATGTCGCCCAACCTCTAATGTCGGGCATTGGCCAACGCGCCCGTCTGACCGCGTGCTGCTCTCACGCCGCCGCTTGTCGTGCTGTCATGTCCACGCTACCGAGGGTCATTGGAAGGTCCAACAAGGCTGGCTGGGGCAGGGGCGGTCGATGACGCGCCGCCGGCGATCACACGTACCGCCAGCTCAATGGAAGACGCGTCACTCAAGCACACCTCCACACGCGGTGCAGCTTGGCGCAGGAGCACACCAATACGCGCTGCGATAGCCCTCTGGAGGCGAATTCGCAGCGCGCAGCGCCAGCCGCCGGCGGATGCATCGGAGGTGATGCTTGTGCTTCAGGTTGCGGCTGGATAGTCGGTGTAACCCTCGGCGCCGCCGCCGTAGTAGGTGTCGCGATCCGGCGATGCGAGCGGTGCGCCTGTCTGCAGGCGTGCCACAAGGTCCGGGTTTGCAATGAAGGGTTGGCCGAACGCGGCCAGGTCGATCACTGCCTGATCGATCAACCGGGCTGCGCGTTCCAGGTTCAATTTGCCCGCAAGGATCACGGTGCCGCCGTAGGTGCGCTTGAACGCTGCGAGGAATGTTTCGCTCATGTCCGGCGAGCCGTTTGCGTGGTTGTCGTTTAGATGCACATACGCAAGCTCGCGCTTGGCCAGTTCTTCGGCCAGGTAGAGGTAGCTGGCCTCGCTCTCCGCGTACGCGGGCATGTCGAATTGGCGATTGTTCGGTGCAAGGCGGATCCCCACCTTGCGTGAGCCGATGCGCGCAGCCACCGCATCCACGGTCTCGAGAATGAGCCGCGCCCTGTTCTGCAGCGAACCGCCGTAGGCGTCGACACGGTCATTGGTGATCGGGTTGAGAAACTGCTCGAAGAGGTAGCCATTGGCCGCATGGATCTCAATGCCGTCGAAGCCGGCGTCGATCGCGCGTTGTGCCGCCTGCTCGAAATCGCCGACGATGCCTGGCACTTCTTCGGTCTCAAGCGCACGTGCCGGGCTGGGCTCAGCCGTCCCACGCGTTCCGTCTTCGCGGTAGATAAACGCAAAGCTCTTGGAGCTGGATGCCACCGGGCGCGTGCTCGCGCTCACTGGATCGGCGCCATTGGGTTGCAGCGAGGTATGCGACATGCGGCCCACATGCCACAACTGGGCGAAGATGTTGCCCTGTTGGGCATGCACTGCATCGGTCACCATCTTCCAGCCGGCGACCTGCTCCTGCGACCAGATGCCGGGCACATCGATGTAGCCCTGGCCTTGCTGCGAGACGGGAGTGCCTTCGCTGACGATCAGGCCTGCGCTCGCGCGTTGAGCGTAGTACGTCGCCGTCAATGCGTTCGCCACGCATCCCGGATTGCGCGCGCGGGTCATCGGTGCCATGACGATGCGGTTGCGCAGCCGGATGTCGCCGAGATCGAAGGGGTGGAAAATCGTTGATGTCATGGGGAGGGCGCTAGTTGGTGAGGACAGGCTAAAGAAGGTAAGGTTGACTTCGGCGCACATAAAGGCGCTTGGCGTCCCGCCATTGGGGACATCGATTCCCCAAAGGGCCGCTGATGATCCCTGTCGAGACACTCAATGGGCTGGTCACCTTCGTCACTGCGGCACGTTCCAGGACGTTCACCGAGGCGGCCGAGTCGCTGGGGATCTCGCGCTCGGCGGTAGGCAAGGCGATCGCCCGCCTGGAGACGCGGCTGGGCGTGCGCCTGTTCCATCGCACCACGCGCCGTATAGCGCTCACTGCTGATGGTGAATCCTATTTCGCGACATGCGCTGCTGCGTTGGAAGAGATCGCCAGCGCAGAAGCCGGCCTGGCCTCTCAGTCGTCACTGCCCAGCGGCCGGTTGCGCGTGGACATGCCGTCGTCTTTCGGCCGCCACGTCATGCTGCCGATCCTGCTCCGCATCGGCGCAGCGCATCCCGATCTCCACTACACGCTTTCCTTCAACGACCATCTGATCGACCCGGCCCAGGAAGGCATCGACCTGACGATCCGGTTTGGCGGCGTTGAAAGCTCCGGTGGCCTGGTTGCGCGCAAGCTGGGGCGGCAGCGACTGGTGCTATGCGCCTCACCTGGGTATCTCGCTGCACACGGAACTCCCCGCACCATCAAGGACCTGCAGGCGCATCGCAGCATCGTCGGCTTCCGCAATGGCCAGCCTGTCGGCTGGCGGTTTGGCGACACGGTGGGCGCCGGCGATTTTGTGCCGCAAGGAACGCATCAGTTGAATGACGGCGACGCGGTCATCGACGCTGCGATCGCAGGTCTGGGCATCTGCCAGATGCCGATTTCGCTGGTGCGCCCGCACATCCCGTCTGGCAGGCTGCAGCTCGTCCTGGAAGAGTGCACGGCCTATTGCATCGAAATCTTCGCACTGTGGCCGCGCACGCGCCATCTGCGCCCGAAGGTGCGCTACGTGGTGGACGAGTTGGTGCGGCTTTCCGCTGTCGGTACCTTCGACTAGACCAGCACAGCGATGCGCGCTGCCGCTGCCATCGATACCTCCGGCGGCGCACAGGTTGAAGCGCTGCCTACCTAGCGCGCCTGGGCGTCCCAAAGCCCCATGAGCTGCGTGATCGCGGCATCCATCGCCTTGAAGCTCATGCCATCCCGGGCCAGCGTGGATAGCCCGAGCAGGAAACTGTCGAACACGCAGGTCAGTGCGGCGGCGTCCGCGGCAGGCCCGAGTTCTCCGCCGGCGATGGCGCGGTCCACGCAGGCGCGGATGCCGGCGCGCGTGCGCGCGCGCGAGCGCGTCAGCGGTGCGCACAGTGCCGAGAGCTCCGGCGACGGCGCGCTCATCACTCCCAGCGTGACCATGCAGCCTTTCGGGTGGCCGCGCTCGCACTGCATCTTGGCGGAACGGCGCAGCGCAAGCTCCACTGCCTGCCTGGGGCCAAGCGCGGCGTCCCACAAGCAGTGGGTCACCCTGGCGTAGGTCGCCAGGTAGCGGTCCATGCATTCCTTGAAGAGCGCTTCCTTCGAGCCGAAGGCGGCATAGAAGCTGGGCGCGGTGATGCCGCCACCAATCGCGGCCTTGAGCTGGCTCAACGAGGTGGATTCGTAGCCCTGTTCCCAGAACAGGTGAAGCGCCTCTTCCACCGCGGCGTCACGGTCAAAGCTGCGTGGCCTTCCCATTTGCGCCATGGCGCCCTCCGATGTCTACATCAAGACTATTCGATACAGATGTCGTTGACAACGTGGCCGCCCTGCAGATATATATATCAACCGATACATATGTAAAAACTCAGTGGTGCCGACCGGCAGGTCTCAGGACGAAGACCTGTTTTTTTTTGGTCTTGATATGTATCGATCGATATATATGTAGCGGTCTGACCAGCATTCCCCCCCTCCCCAATGAAGGACAGCGTGTGACCTCTCCAACTGCATCCACTGCCAGCGCGATCCCGCCGCCCTTGCCCGTCGCCGCGCTGTTGGCGCTGGCCATGACCGGTTTCATCTGCATCGTGACCGAAACCCTTCCGGCAGGACTGCTGCCGCAGATGTCCGCAGGCCTTGGTATCAGCCCGGCACTGGCCGGGCAGACGGTGACCGCCTACGCGCTTGGGTCGGTGATTGCCGCAATTCCGCTGACCATTGCGACCCAGCAGTGGAGGCGGCGTAACGTCCTGTTGCTCACCATCGTCGGCTTCCTGCTGTTCAACTCGGTCACCGCACTGTCGACCAGTTATGCGCTGACCCTGGTGGCGCGCTTGTTTGCCGGCGCAGCGGCAGGCCTGGCGTGGAGCCTGCTTGCCGGTTACGCGCGGCGCATGGTGCAGCCGGACCAGCAGGGCAGGGCCATGGCGATTGCGATGGTGGGCACGCCGGTTGCGCTTTCCCTCGGTGTGCCGCTGGGCACCTGGATGGGCGGCCTACTGGGCTGGCGCAGTGCGTTCGCGGCGATGTCCGGATTGACGCTCATCCTGATCGTGTGGGTGCTGCTGAAGGTGCCCGATTACCCCGGGCAGTCCGCAGCGCAGCGGGTGCCGCTGCGCAAGGTGCTCGGCACGCCGGGCGTGCGCCCGGTGCTCGCCACCGTGATGGCATGGATGCTGGCCCACAACATCCTGTACACCTATGTGGCGCCGTTCGCCGCACACGCGGGGCTGGCACATCGCGTGGATGTGTTGCTGTTGATCTTCGGCGTTGCGGCACTGGTCGGCATCGGCGTGGCAGCAAAGTTGGTGGAGCAGCACCTACGCGGCACGGTGTTGGTGTCGTTGGCGACGTTCCTTGCGATCTCAGTGGTGCTGGCGTTGCTGCAAGACGTGCAGCCTGTGGTCTACGTCTGTGTGGCGGTGTGGGGCCTGACCTTTGGCGGCGCGGCGACGCTGCTGCAGACCGCGCTTGCCGACAGCGCAGGCGAAGGCGCCGATGTTGCGCTGTCGCTCAATGTGGTTGCCTGGAACAGCGTCATCGCTGGTGGTGGCGTGGTGGGCGGCGTGCTGCTGGACCAATGGGGCGCGCAGACCTTTCCGGTTGCCATGGCCTTGCTGCTGGCAATCGGGCTGCTGATTGCATGGCGTGCCCGACAGCACGGCTTTGCGGCGGGCGCACGCTCGCCGGTTGCCGGTCACTAGCGCTGCCCTGCCTGATGTCTTCCCGGCTGCGTTCGCCTGGTAACCAGCGAGCGCAGACGCAGGCAACTGCCGGCATTGCAGGTCTTTATACGTTTCATATACGATCTGTATATTCATGACATAGGAGCTTGCATGGGCATCGTCAATATCGATGACGAACTGCACGATCAGCTGCGCCGCGCGTGCACAGTGACCAGCCGGTCGATCAACGCGCAGGCCACTTTCTGGATCAAGGTCGGCATGCTGTGCGAGATGCATCCGGAATCCTCGTTCCAGGACATCGTGGCGCAGGAACTGCGCGCGGCGGGCGTGCGTCCGCAATCCCTGAAACCGGCGCGGACATGATCAAGCAGCCGGCGGAGATTGCGCTGATGGCCAACGCCGGTGCGCTGCTGGCGCAGGTGTTCCATGCGCTGGATCAGCTGCCGCTGGCAGGCCGCAGTACGCTGGAACTCAACGACTTCGTCGAGCGGATGATTGTCGACGAACTGGGCGCGCGGCCGGCCAGCAAGGGCCAGTACGACTTTCCCTTCGTGCTCAATGCCTCGATCGATGATGTGGTGTGCCATGGCGTGCCCGCGGCCGCGGACGTGCTGCGCAACGGCCAGATCGTCAATCTGGATATCACGCTGGAAAAGGATGGCTATATCGCCGACTCCAGCACGACGTATCTGGTGGGCGAGGTGGCGTATCCGGCGCGGCGGTTGGTGCAGGCCACCTATCAGGCGATGTGGAAGGGGATTGCCGCGGTGCGTCCGGGCGCGCGGCTGGGCGACATCGGTCATGCGATCGCGCGGCATGCGCGCGAGCAGGGCTATAGCGTGGTGAAGGAATATTGCGGGCATGGCATCGGCCGGCAGATGCATGAAGAGCCGCAGATCCTGCACTACGGGCATGCCGGCACCGGGATGCAGCTGCAGGAAGGCATGGTGTTCACCATCGAGCCGATGATCAATCAGGGCAGGGCGGCGATCCGCGCCGAGCCTGATCAATGGCCGGTGCATACGCGCGACGGCAAGTTGTCGGCGCAGTTCGAGCACACCGTGGCGGTGACGCGTACCGGTGTGCGTGTGCTGACCTTGCGCCCCGGGGAAAAGCCGCTGTGTGCACTGGGGTGAGAGTGTCGTCCCCGGCGCGTGGCCTGCACTAGCTGCCGCCGCTGTGTTCGTTGCGTGCACTGCCGCGGCCAGACTGCGGCAGGTCAGCCAGGTTGCTGCACACTAGGCCGCATCGCTGACGTCTCCCGTGCGCCGGCACCCTGATCCGGCGGAGCGCTGGTCTTCCATGCAGCCACTTCCTCACAACCCCACGCACGCCGTGCACCCGGCAGTCGCATTCTGGCGACGGCCGCTGGAGTGGTTGCGCCGGCAATTGCGCGCCAACGATCTGTGGTTCATCGGGCTGGCAGCCGTGGTGGGGCTGATCGCCGCAGCACTGATGGTGGTGCAGGCCGGCATGGCGCATGCGCTGCAGGCCTGGCTGTACGCGCTTGCGCCGGGCGAGCGGCTCAGTACCGCCGAATCGATCACCGCCACCCAGCTGCTGGTGTTGCCGTTGGGCGGCCTGCTGGTGGGCCTGGTGGCCTTGCTGGCGCGGCGACGCAAGCGGCCGCTGGTGGATGCGGTGGAGGCCAATGCCTTGCACGGCGGGCGCATGTCGATGCGCGACAACCTGATCGTTGCGGTGCAGACGCTGCTGTCCAACGGCTTTGGCGCATCGGTGGGGCTAGAGGCGACTTATACGCAGATGGGCGCAGGCGCCGGTTCGCAGCTGGGCCGTGTCCTGCGGGTACGCCGGGCCGACATGCGCACGCTGGTCGGTGCCGGCGCGGCAGGCGCGATCGCCGGTGCGTTTGGGGCGCCGCTGGCCGGTGCGTTCTACGCGTTCGAGATCGTGATCGGCGCCTATACGCCCTCGGCGCTTGCGCCAGTGGCCGCAGCGGCGCTGGCCGGCGCGTTCATGGCCAACGCGCTCGGTGCCGCGCCGTATTCGTTGCCGGCGGCGGTCGCCTATCAATTGCAGCCGCGCGACTATGCGATCTACATCGCGCTGGGGCTGACCTGCGCGTTGATCGGCATCGCGGTGATGCGGCTGGTGGCCGGTATCGAACGCGCCGTGGGGCGGATCGAGCTGCCGCTCTGGGGGCGCCCGGTGGTGGGCGGGTTGCTGCTGATTCCGTTGGCGATGTATTCGCCGCAAGTGCTGTCATCGGGACATGGCGCCCTGCATCTGGACCTGACCAGCAGCAGCACGCTGCAGGTATTGGCCGGTTTGCTGGTGCTCAAATGCATCGCGTCGGGCATCTCGCTGGGTTTCGGCTTCCGTGGCGGGCTGTTCTTCGCTTCGCTGTTCATGGGCTCGCTGGTAGGCAGCCTGTTTGCGGTGTTCCTGAACCTGCTGGTCGGCGCCGCGGCGGTGGACATCACCAGCGCTTCGTTGGTGGGCATGGCCGCGTTGGCGGCAGCCATTGTCGGTGCGCCGATGACGATGGCCATGCTGATCCTGGAAGGCACGCACGACTTTGTGCTGGCGAGCGCGGTGATGGTGGCGGTGCTGGTGGCAAACACCGTGGTGCGCCAGGTGTTCGGCTATTCGTTCTCCACCTGGCGCCTGCATCTGCGTGGCGAGAACATTCGCAGTGCACGTGACGTGGGGTGGGTGCGCAATCTGTCGGCCGGCAAGATGATGCGCAAGGACGCCAACCACACCGCGCACGACACCACGGTGAGCGAGTTTCGCCGGCGGTTTCCATTGGGGTCCACGCAGCGCGTGGTGCTGGAAGACGCCGCCGGCCATTACGCCGGTGTGGTGCCGCTGGCAGTGCTGTATGCGGACAACGTGCAGGCCGATGCGCCGGTGAGCGACTACGCCAAGCACCGCGATGCGGCATTGCTGGCAGACACCGACATCGTGGCGGTGATGAAGGTCTTCGATGCCACGCAGGCCGACGAGCTGGCGGTGATCGATGCACAACGCAATGTGCTGGGCGTTTTGTCGGAAAGCTTCGTGCGCAAGCGCTATGCCGAAGAACTGGAAAAGCGCGAACGCGAACTGATGGGCGAGCGTGTGCTCGGCGACGACTGAGCCACGCGCTGCCGGCAGCGGCTGAAGCGACAGGGCGCGTGCTGCCCGGCACATCCACCGCACGCAGACGGTGTCTCACGCAACGCCCTGTGCCCACGACGCATGCAGCTTGCCCATCGACAGTGGCAGCATGCGATGCCAGCACGCGGCTTTCAGCGGGCTGAGCGTTGGTGGTACTCGCGCATCGGCAGCGTTGCTCATCCTCCACTATTCGACGAGCGTGCGCAGCAGCGCGCCATCGGGTTGTGCAGACCGATAGCAGCGCGTTAGCATGAAGCTTCGTCCAAAACGATCTCTTCCGACACATGACACCACCCTGACCTAAGGCATCACGCGCTCGCAGTTGCTGCGAAGGTCCAGGTATTTGACGTTCATGTATTCGCGCCGTGTGTTTGCCGGTGCGCGGAGTCGTTTCAATGTCCAGAGTTTTCTCGTTGCGCCAGCAATGGCTCGGCAACGTGCGTGGCGATGTGCTCGCCGGCATCGTGGTCGCGCTTGCGCTGATTCCCGAAGCCATTGCCTTTTCGATCATTGCCGGCGTCGACCCCAAGGTCGGGCTCTACGCGGCGTTCTGCATTGCAGTGGTGACTTCGATCGCCGGTGGCCGGCCCGGGATGATTTCGGCCGCGACCGGCGCAATGGCGTTGCTGATGGTGGACCTGGTCAAGGACCACGGCCTGCAATACCTGCTGGCGGCCACCGTGCTGGCCGGCGTGCTGCAGCTGATCGCGGCGGCATTGCGCCTGGGCGCATTGATGCGCTTTGTCTCGCGCTCGGTGATCACCGGCTTCGTCAATGCGTTGGCGATCCTGATCTTCCTGGCGCAGTTGCCGGAGCTGGTCGGCATGCCATGGCCGGTGCATGCGGTGTGTGCAGCGGGCCTGGCCATCATCTATCTGCTGCCGCGCTTCACCACGGCGATTCCCTCGCCGCTGGTCGCCATCGTGGTGCTGACGGCGGTGTGCGCGTACTGGCACATCGACATCCGCGACGTGGGCGACATGGGCCGTCTGCCCGACAGCCTGCCGGTGTTCCTGCTGCCGGACGTGCCGCTGACGTGGGACAGCGTGCGCATCCTGCTGCCGGTGTCGACGACGCTGGCTGTGGTGGGCCTGCTGGAGTCGTTGATGACCGCGCAGATTGTCGAAGACCTCACCGATACCCCGTCGCAGCGTAACCGCGAATGCGCAGGGCAGGGGCTGGCGAACCTGCTGGCCGGGTGCTTCGGTGGCATGGCCGGCTGCGCGATGATCGGGCAATCGGTGATCAACGTGCGCTCGGGCGGGCGCGGGCGTTTGTCGTGCCTGGTGGCCGGCGTCGTCCTGCTGCTGATGGTGGTGTATGGCGCGCCCTGGGTGCGCCAGATCCCGATGGCGGCGTTGGTGGCGGTGATGATCATGGTCAGCATCGGCACCTTCAGCTGGGGCTCGCTACGCGATCTGCGCACGCACCCGGGGAGTTCGTCGGTGGTGATGCTGGGCACCGTCGTGGTCACGGTATGGACGCACGATCTGGCCCGCGGCGTGCTGGCCGGGGTGCTGCTGTCGGCGCTCTTCTTTGCGCGCAAGGTCGGGCGCATGTTGCAGGTGCAGGCCAGCGAGCGTGACGACGGAGTGCGCGTGTATACGGTGCGCGGCCAGGTGTTCTTTGCATCGGCCGGGCAGTTCGTGGCCAGCTTCGATTTCCCGGGCACGCCGCCGAAGGTGCTGATCGATCTGAGCCACGCGCACTTCTGGGACATCAGCGCGGTGGCAGCGCTGGATCAGGTGGTGCTCAAGCTGCGCGCGCACGGCGCCGAGGTCGAGGTGATCGGCGTGAATCAGGCCAGCGATACGCTGATCGAAACCTTAGGAACCCATCGGCGCGATGGCGCGCGCCTGCAGCTGGGGCACTGAGCCCGGCTGCTCGTGCGCGGCCAGCGCGTCCGTTGGCGCCGCCGCGTGGCGCGCATGGTCGTCCAGCAACGCGGACAGGCGACGATGGCAGTCGCGGAAGGCCAGCGCGGAAGCCGGCATGTCGCAGGCATCGAAGGTTCTGGCTTCGGCCTTCCAGGCGGCGAGCAGGTCTTTCAGGTCGCAGATCAGGCTCGGCATGCGGGTGACTCCGTGGGCGTTCTCATCAATACGGCCACAGGTGCCGGCCGGATGCAGTCGCGTTCGTTCGCCTCACGCGTGGCCGCACGGGTGCGCTGCCATCGTGCAGGACACACGTGCGCGTCACATCGGCGGGAGGAGGGTGGTTATGCGGTCTTTTACCGCTGGAGCAGACCATGAGCAACGACGAAAACGGCAACCGCGGCGTAGACGATCCGACCCCGCCCAATGGCATCAAGGCACCGGGCAGGGACAACACACCGATCCAGGAAGGGCCTGCACAGGACAGCGAGATCGATGACGACGACGGCATCGAAGACCCGGTGGAGGACGACGACGACCTGGGCGCGGAAGACGACGAAGACGAAGACGACGACCAGTAGGCGCGTGGCAGCGTTGCACGCGGCCGTGCATCGCTGAACCCGGCAGGCTGCCGGTTGCGCGGCATGTGCTGGCTGCGGCCGGCCATGCTGCCTAGACTTGCGGATTGCCCATTCTGTGACATCCATGGACACCTCCCTGTCGCCATTGCCCAGCATCGCGCTGGGCCAGTACCGCCACTTCAAGGGCGGCCGTTATGACGTGCTCGGCGTCGTGCGCTGCAGCGAAACACTGGCCCCGCTGGTGCTCTATCGCCCGTTGGACAGCGACGTCGGTCTGTGGGTGCGGCCGTATGCGATGTTCGTCGAGCAGGTCGAGGTGGATGGCGTTGCGCGTCCGCGCTTTGCGCAGGTCGAGTAGGCGCGGCTTGGTCTGCACGACGTTACTTGGTTGTTGGCGAGTACGTTGGCAATGACCGCCGCCGATGCTGCGCCTGTCACCACGCCCGATGGCCGGTATCTGATCGTGCGTGGCCGGCTCTGGCGTACCGCCAACCCGCATCTGCGCGAAGACGTGCGTGCCGGGCTGGTCGGCGCCTTGATGGACGCGCGACGCGCGGTCAAGGCGGCCAAGCGCGATGAGGATGCCGGGCGGCTGGCTGCAGCGCGTGCGGCGGTCGACCGTGCCAAGACGGCGCTGGGAGAGCGTGGCCCGGTGTGGTGGAGCGATGGTGCCAAAGACTTCAATCGGCATCTGGTCAAGAACACGCCATACGCGGACTGGTTTGCGGCGCTTGCCGCGCCCGAGGCCTAAGTGCGCGTTGCAGCGGGCCAGGCGTGCCGCTGCCTGCAACGAAAAGGCCCGGGAATCCCGGGCCTTGTCTGCTGGATCGCACGCCCAGCGGTGTAGAGCGGCTGAGCAGGCTGCTGCGCTCAGCGCCAGATGGGCGCGGCCGGTGCCCGACACCGGCAAGGGCCATTCGGACACTCCGGTGCCGTAGGCGCCTTTCGTACCCACCTGACGACTGCTCGCAACATGGTGTCAGCTGCTCTTGATCGACGTGGCTGGAGAAGTGGGCAGCCGCCCTCAGCCCAGGTCGCAATTGCTCGGCTGCGGCCAGGTGGTGGCGGGCAGCATGGCCTTGACGGCGGCCGGTGCGGTGATGCCGATGGTGCTGGCGCCGTAGAGGTCTTCCAGTTCGTCGATGCTGACGATGTAGCTGTCCAGCGAACCGAGGTTGGCGCTGTTGGGAATCAGCCAGCTGATCGCGCGGGTGCCGCCGCCCGGGTTGGCAGTGATGATCGTCTTCCAGAAGAAGTCCGGGGTGCGGATGCCGTGGCTGCTCAGGAAGTAATCGTTGGTCGTGTCGCTGTAGATCACACCGCCGTAGACCTGCACGCTGGCGATGTCGCGGTAACACTCGGCCACGTTTTCGGCGCGCACCCAGATGCCCTGGTTGAAGCTGGACACCTGCGGCACGATGTTGGACATCAGGTTGGCGCGACGGATGTAGGTCGCGTTGTAGTCCATGTGGTTGGAGGTCACCAGGTGCCCGCGATCGTAGCCGGTGCGCACGCTGGCGTAGGAGGCGGTGGAGGTCTGGCCGGCGCAGCCGCTGGGCAGTTCGGTGTCCAGATTGAAACTGGACGGGCGTGCGGCCGAGCCGGTATCGGCCTGCAGCACGTACTCGTAGCGCAACGCGGTGTGGTTGGTGCAGTCGTAGCGCAAGGTGTAGCCGCCCTTGTTGAGGGTGACGACCTGGGCGTTTGCGCTGGCACTGGCAGCGGTGAAGAGCAGAACGGCGAAGAAAGTCCGGAAGCGCATGGGCAGTGAATCTCCTGGAAAATCAATCGGACGCACGACGCCACCGCCGGCTGCCGGGGGCAGATCGACGCTCAGCGGAACGCGCGCTGGAAGGGGGACAGTTGGCTCGCTGTTTTAGCGAGCGCGACAGCTATCGCATGCAAATGTTGCTTGGTGGTGACGTAGGCGTGAGGAATGTGCGGTCACGTCAGTTTTTCCGGCAAAACTGTGACCGGTCTCGCGCATTGAGCGGCATACGGGCTGGCAGGCGATAAGCCCCTGGTTATGCCTGGAGCGTGCAGATGTGCTTCCGCGCCAGGGTTTTTGCGATGACGCATAGCTGCGCCATCAGCAGAGCGCGGTTGCTGCTGTCGGACAACCGCCCGCCTTGCGGTCGGGATACGCCAGCACACACCGGCAGGCGACACCGCCAGAGGTCAGGTTGGAAGCAGCGCAGTGCCGTTCGTCGGTGCAAGATGCGCGCCTTGCGACGCTGCCGTGCCGGCGCTGCGTTCGCCGTCGGCGGACACAAAAAACCCCCTTCTGCAGTCCATGCAGAAGAGGCCGTCAAATACGTCGCGAGACGATACGCTCGGTCGACTATGCGACCTCTTTTTCCAGTTGCGGTGCGCTGGCAGGCTGCAGCTGGAACAGCGAGACCAGCTGGGTCAGGGTGCTGGACTGCTTCTCCATCGCCCGTGCCGCGGCCATGGCTTCTTCCACCAGCGCTGCATTCTGCTGGGTGGTTTCGTCCATCTGGATCACCGTCTGGTTGACCTGTTCGATGCCGGCCGATTGCTCGCTGGATGCGGCGGTGATCTGGCCCATGATGTCGGTGACCCGATTCACGCTGGCGACGATCTCGGTCATGGTGGTACCGGCCTTGTGCACCAGCACCGAGCCTTCGGCCACCTTGCCCACCGAGGCGTCGATCAGCTCCTTGATCTCCTTGGCCGCAGCGGACGAACGCTGCGCGAGCGTGCGTACCTCCGAGGCCACCACTGCAAAGCCGCGGCCCTGTTCGCCGGCACGGGCGGCTTCCACCGCCGCGTTCAAGGCCAGGATATTGGTCTGGAAGGCGATGCCATCGATGACGCTGATGATCTCGGCGATCTTCTTCGAGGAGGTTTCGATGCCCGACATGGTGCCGACGACCTGGCTGACCACTTCGCCGCCCTTGGAGGCCACACTGGCGGCACTGCGTGCCAGTTCGTTGGCCTGCAGCGCATGCTCGGCGTTCTGCCTGACGGTGGAGGTGAGTTCCTCCATCGAGGCGGCGGTTTCTTCCAGGCTGGCCGCCTGCTGTTCGGTACGCCGCGACAGGTCCTGATTGCCGGCGGCAATTTCACCGGCCGCAGTATCGATCTCCGACGAGGAATGCTGGATGCGCCCGACGATGTCGGTCAGGCGGTCAACCGTGGTGTTGGCATCGTCGCGCATGCGTGCGAACACGCCGGCAAAGTCGCCGTGCATGCGCGTGGTCAGGTCGCCGCTCGCAATCGCCTGCAACACCTGCGACACCGCACCCAGGCTCTTGTCCGAGCTGCTCATCAGGTGATTGAGGTCCACCACGATCTGGCGGAAATCATGCTCGAACGCAGTCTCGTCGCCGCGTGCGCTGAAGTCGCCCGCCGCCGCGGCCGACGCCAGCCGCTTGATCTCGCCATTGATCGACAACAGGCTGGCCCGCACATCGTTGATCGATTGACTGATCACCGCCTTCTCGCCCGGCAACCGCTCCAGCTGCTGCGACAGGTCGCCGGCGGCATAACGCTCGGTCAATGCGACGATCTGCATCGTCACCGCGATATGGCTGGACACCAGCGCGTTGCTGGCCCGCACCATGCTGCCGAATTCGCCGGGGAATTCCTGCTCGGCGATACGATGACTGACCATGCCGGCTTCATGCTTGTCGCCCATGTCGGTCTGCGCCTGGATCACCCGACGCAGCTGACGCTGCATGCTGTCCATCGCCTGCAGCAGCTGGCCGACCTCGTCGTTGCGGTCGATCGAGATGTTGTTGTCCAGCTTGCCCGACGACACCGCATGCGCAATGCCCACCGCACGGTTCAGCGGCTGGGTGATGGCGCGCGCCACGATCCAGCCGAAGGCGATGCACAGCACCGCACCGACCAGACCCAGCACCAGCCCGCCGATGCTTGCCGCCACCGAACTGTCCACCGCTTCCTGCACGGTGCCGCGGAAGCGTGCATCGGCACGCTTCTGCATGGCGGTCAGGGTGGTGCGATAGGTTTCCAGTGCCGGTGCCATGGCGCTCATCTGCGCCGCATCGGGTTCGCGTTGCTCCACGAACGCGGCGGCCACGCCGTGCGCCAGGCTGTAGTACTGATCGAACTGCTTGCCCAGACCTGCCAGTTCCTTTGCATTGGCGGGATCGGATTTCTGCAGTTTCACGTAGGAGGCGTGGATCTCGTCGGCCACCGGCTTGGTGGCCGCCAACATGTCGGCATCGCCGGCGGCAGCGGCGCCGTTGAGCCCGTTGATGAGCTTGTCCAGTGCAGCCACGTTGCGTGTCATGGCGTCGAGCATCGGAAAATGCACGTCGCGTACCGCTTCCAGGCGGTCGTTGTTGCGGTGAAAGACCAGCGTACTGAAGGCCACATAGCTCGATAGGCAAAGGATCGCCACCGCGGCCGGCATCAGGATTTTCCAGAACAACGGTAGCGACAGGATGCGTCTCATGACTTGAGTCTCGAGCAGGTGGCGGGTCACGGCTTCAGGACGACCTTGACGCTGGCGTCGACTGCGCTGGCGCTGATGTAACCGATGGCGCCGGGCGTGGCGGCAACGGCCTTCTTGACCGCATCGTCGCCACTGACACGCTTGGGACGCTGCGCTTTGCCGGTGAACATCAGCTGCGACCAGTACGACTTCAGCTGTGCCGCGTCGCGTGAGGCCACTTTCTTGTAGAACTCATCGCGGGTGGCGACGCCTTCTTCCTGATCGATCGGCACCGCCGCGCCGCCGCCGGGCAGGCTGTTGGATTTGGCCAGGAAGATCTGCGACACCTGCGCGGCGCTGAGGCTGTCCGGGCCGCCCTTGGCCGACATCACCACCACGACATCGGCATTGGCGCAGAACGCGGTCAGCGACAACGCGGCAAGCAGGGAGACTGCAAAACACTTGGAAATGGTCATGGGGGCTCTCTTAGAACACGAAGTCGACGGAGGCCGACAGCAGGTTGTAGCTGCCGCCCGGACGGAAGCCCGGCTGGATGTTGTTCAACGATCCGAACGAGCCCGCGTTGTTGTTGATGTGGCTGGCCTGCAGCTTGAATGCGACGCTTTCACGCGCGTCCCAACGCAGCGATGCGGTAAAGCTGTGACGGCCGCTCTCGGCCTGCGCCAGTGCGCGCGTCATCACGCCGACCGGATCCTGGCCGGCCGCGATGGTCGGGCCCTTGCGATCGACGTTGGCATAGGTGATCGACGGCGTCAGCGTGCCGAAGCGACCGCCGACACTGAGGTAACCGGAAGTGGTCTTGCCGTTGAGCGAGGGCGAGTAATCGGCGCGGATCACTTCGCTGCGCAGGAACCAGCTGCCCGGATCGTAGGCGTAACCCAGGCTGGCAAAGCTGCCGTCCACGCCATAGGTGGTCAGGCGATCGGCCAGTGCGGGATTGATGCGCTGATAGACCGAGAACAGGCGATCCAGCGCCGGTGTATCGAAATCGGTGGTGCCCACGATGTAGGCGGCGCGGAACGTGGACGCACCCGATTCCAGGCCCAGCGCCAGGCCGCGCATGGCGTACACATCGGCCTTCTTCGAATTGATGCGGCCGTAGAAGCCCTGCACGCTGACCACACTCTCGCCGGCGTTGATGGTGTACACGCCTTCGACGCCGTCCATCGGCAGCAGGTAGTTGTAGACCTCGTACGGCGGACGCACCCACGGGGTGGCGTAACCGACGCGCTGGTACTCGGACAGCATGTACAGCGGCGCAGTGATGCGGCCCAGGCGCGCGGCGAACTGCGGGCCGAACTGATACTTCACATGCGCCAGCGTGACCTTGGGATCGTAATCGCCGCGTTCGGCGTACTCACTGGTCACCTGCAACACGCCGGTGAACTTCTCGGTGAAGTTGGCATTGACCTGGCCGGCGATACGCGAGTCCGGACGTGCCGAGGTGGAGTGGCTGGCACCGGCACCTTCCACGGTCTGGATGTCGGGCGTGAAGTCGGCCTGGTCCTCGGTCGAATGCACCACACCCAGCGTGCCGAAGCCGCTGAAGGAAAACATCGAGTCCTGCTGCGCGTAGGCGCAGGTCGACGACGCCAGGGCGATGGCGCCACTGAGAAGCTTGACGGTCAATTTCATTGAGAATCTCGGCTGAGTGGGTGATGGACGCAGCGCCATGGGAGGCGCGCGGGCAGAACGGTAATGAGCGTCGCAACGCCCTGGATTGCGGTAGCGGCCGTCTGCATCATTGCTTTAGCGAGATTTTTACAACTTGGAAAAACCGGTTAAGAAACCAAAGCACCACAAGAAGTAGACGATAGTTCCGCCCTATCGAGACGCGTGTTTTAGGTGTTTGAAACAGCTGGGGTGAATATCGGCGGACATAATCGTCCGCATCTCGGGCCTGCCGGTGCGTAGCGCAGCGGTGAAGGCCGAGGTAAGCAAAAAACCGCATTTTTACAGGGGAAAATTGACAAAGATGCGTTTGCTCCGAAGTGCGCGCGCAAAAAAAACGCCACGCACTGGCGAGGCAGGCGTGGCGGTCTTTGAATTATTTCGCGTGGGCGCGCCAGTTACTTATCGCCAGTGCGATGCGGCCGGCGGAGATTTTGCTTTGGCTGCATGCAGACGCGACGCGATAGAACCGGCAAGTTACTGGAAACGTTTACTGCTGCCGTGTCGGGAGTTTCACCACGACCTTGATCTCGAAGCGGAAGCCGGCCAGCCAGGTCACGCCCACTGCGGTGACGGTGGGGTAGGGTGCCGGACCCCAGTAGCTCACCCATTTGTCCCACATGGCCTCGAACACCACGTCGGGGTCGAGCATGAACAGCGTGACGTCGACGACGTCCTGCGCGCTGCAGCCGGCTGCGGCGAGGATGGCATCGAGATTGGCGAAGGCGCGGGCGATCTCTGCCTCTAGCTCCGGTTCCGGCGAGCCGTCTTCGCGGCTGCCGACCTGGCCGGCGACGAACAGCAAGCCATCGGCGCGGACTGCCGGCGAATAGCGGTGGCGCTCGTACAGCGCGTGCCGCCCCTGCGGAAAAACTGCCTCACGTGTTGCCATGGTGACCTCCATCGGGTGTCGAATCGGAACAGGCAGGCAGCGTAGGTGCTTGTCTGCGCGCGATAAATCGGCGATGCCGACCAGCACTGTTTGTAGAATCCAAACAATCTTGGAGTCGGGAGTGGCGATGGACCGGTTCGACGCGATGCAGGCGTTTGCGCGGGTGGTGGAGACCGGCAGCTTCACCAAGGCGGCCGAGACCTTGCACATGAGCCGGGCCAGCGTGACCCAGCTGGTGCAGCAGCTGGAGGCACGCCTGCGCGTGAGGCTGCTCAACCGCACCACGCGGCAGGTGCATGTCACCGCCGATGGCGCGGCGTACTACGAGCGCGTGCTGCGGCTGCTGGCGGACATGGACGATGCCGAGACCAGCCTGTCCGATGCGTCGGCGCTGCCGCGCGGGCGCCTGCGCGTGGATGTGCCCAGCCCGTTGGCGCGCCTGATCCTGATGCCGGCACTGCCGGCCTTTCATGCGCGCTATCCGGATATCCAATTGGACATGGGCGTGAGCGATCGCCGCGTGGACCTGATCGGCGAGCACGTGGATTGCGTGGTGCGCGGCGGCACCATCACCGATCAGTCGCTGATCGCGCGCCGCGTGGGCGACCTGCAGGCGGGCGTGTACGCGGCGCCGGCGTATCTGCAGCGGCTGGGCATGCCGGCACACCCGCGCGAGCTGGAAAACACCCAGCACCGCTGTGTCGGCTTCATGCGCTGGCGCAGCAGCAAGACCGTGCCCTATGTCATGCAGCGCGGCAGCGAGGCGGTGCATCTGCAAGGGCGTTACGTGGTGGCGTCCGACGACGGCAACGCCTATCTGGCCGCCGGGCTGGCCGGCATGGGCGTGCTGTGGTTGCCGGTGTACATGGCCAGGGCGCATGTGGCCAGTGGCGAACTGGTGCCGCTGTTCGAGGACTGGCGGATGGAGCCGATGCCGCTGTCGATCGCGTTCCCGCCCAACCGGCATGTCAGCGCCAAGCTGCGTGTGTTCATCGAGTGGGTGAGTGCGTTGATGGCCGAGCATGCGCCAGTGGGAGCGCCGGCGCTGCGCTGAGCGCGCTGCGTGGCGTGGCTGATGTGGTCGTGATCGTGCACGCCAGACACGGGGGGCACGCACGCATGATGGAGCGCGCAGTGCGTGGTGAAGCGTCCTGTCTGCCGGCATGCAAGCGACGTTGCTGCCGGTATCGATGCCGATGCGGTCGCCGTTGCCGTCGCCACGGGCCTTGCGCGATGCGCGATGCGAAAGAAGCTCGAGCCGCATTGCCGATCCCACAGCGCGCAATCGACAATGCGCAGGGTCACTCCGCCAGTTGGCGCCGCACCGGATAACGCCAGCCGGTGATCGCCGCATACGGCGAGCGCGCATAGATCCATTGCAGCCGCGCATCGCCATCGGCGCGGAATGCGGCATCGTCTGCGAGCTTGCGTTCGAAGGCGGCGCGCAGGGCGTCGTCGCTGCGCAGCACGCGCTCGCTGAAGTCCACCAGCTCGGCGCCGTACAAGCCGCTGTCGGGGCTGCCGGCATTGCGGAAACGTCCGCTGGCCAGCAACGAGTCGCTGCTCTGCGGCTCGAGCAACGCGGCTGCCAGCATGCGCATCGGTTGATCGGCAGGCACGCGGATGCTGCCGGCGGCGAAGGTTTCTTCCACGTGCTCGGCGTGCGGCGTTTGTGTGCCGGCATCCTTCACTACGCGGATCTGCTGCACCTGGAGCTGGCGTGGCTGCTGCAGGCGTTCATAAGTGATGCCGTGCGCCTTGAGCAGTTCCACAACATCGTCGTTGCCGGGCGGGATCCACCAGGCGAGCGGGTAGCGCACCGCCTGGGTCTGGCGATAGCCGATCACCGGCAGGGTCCAGGTTTCATCGCGGCCCTCCCAGCGCAGTTCCTGCCGCCCGGATACCGGCGACAACGCGCGGGTGTAGCTCACGCCGTTGAACGGCACCTGGGCGATCGGCTGTTGCAGGCGTTCCCAGGCCACCATCAGTTCCTGCGGGCGGGCGGCGCGATCGGCGCGCTTGGCCGCATCGATGTTGCCTGCATCGCGGGCAACCACGCGCAGTGCTGCTTCCAGCAGCACATAGTCGCCCAGCACGCGCTGCCGGTACGACTTCAGGCGATGGTTCTCCACCAGCACGGTGGGGATGCCGGCGAAGTCGCCGTAGCCGGTGGAATAGCGCGGGCCTTCCGGCGCGTAGCGCAGGCCCGAGCGCGGCTCGTCTTCGTCGATCAGGCTCGGGTAGATGGCCGGTTCGTGGCCCTGTTTGCGCAATGCGGTATTCACCGCCGGCGTAAAGCGTTGCTGCAGCCAGTCGGCAGTGGCGCGCGAGCGTGCATAGGTGCCCCAGCCGGCGAAGGTAAAGGTGATGTCGTACTGGTGATCCAGCCCACCGCTGACATGCAGGTCGATGTAGAGCGCCGGATCCAGGCGATGCAGCAACGCGACCATCGCGCGCGTTTCCGGCGCTTCCAGGGTGAGGTAGTCGCGGTTGAGATTGATGCCGCGCGTGGTGGTGTTCCAGCCCATCTGTTGCGGGCCGCGCAATGCGGCGCCGATCAGCGGGCCGCGCTGCTCGTGACCGTCGGCATTGAAGATCGGCACGAACACCAGATCCACCTGGTCGAGCAGGTGGTCCTTGCCGCGTTGCGCGATATCGCGCAGCAGCATCAGGCCGGCATCCTTGCCATCGATCTCGCCGGCGTGGATGCCGGCCTGCGCCAGTACCACCGGTTTGCCGGGCGCGCCCTTGTGCGCGCGGACCAGCAGCAGGTCGCGGCCCTCGCTGCTCTTGCCGAACACCTCCAGCGACAGCAGCGGCGAGGCGGCGACCAGGCGCTCCAGCCAGGCGCGCGTCTGGTCGTAACTGGGCGTGCTGGCGAACGCGTTGCGCTCTGCCGGGGTGCTCCACGGATCGTCCGGTGTGACGATCAACGCCTCGCTGGCCCCATGCCAGGCGCGTACCGGCGGCAGCGGTGCGCTGGTGTCGATGGACTGCGCGCTGGCCTGTGCGGCGCTGAACAGGGTGGCGGCGAGCAGGCCGGCAGCGGCACGCGTGGTGCTGCGGCTGGCGGGCCCGGCGGCGTTGCCGGAAGCGGGTGCGGAAGCGTGCGAGGCTTGGGGGGCGGAGGGGCGCGTATCGGAAGTCATGTGGGACGTACGGGATCTCGATTGAGGGGAGAACGTGGCAAGGCTTGCTGGTCCTGGGTGGTTGCGACGGCAGCGGCGTTCGACGGCCGCCATGCCGCATCGACGCGTTACAGCGGACTGCGTGGGTCGGAGGGCGGAGGGCTGGTCTTTCCCTGGGCGCGGGTCGCGCGGTGCAGGGAGTTCCTGCCTCCGGCTGCAGCAACCAGCAGGATATTTGCGTAATACAGTAACATTTGACGGGCCGCGCTCGCGTCGACGGTCGCGCAGCCTGCTACCTGTGGTGCTGTCGCCCGAGAGGGATAACACCGCGCATTCGCCGCTCCGGCTGGCGCTTGAGCGGCGTCGCCCGGTCCACTGCAAGCGTCGAACGCAATGTGATAACGTATCATTTCGTTAAGCCATTGCCTTGCCATGCTTTCCAGTCCCCCAGTCGCCCCCGCCATCTCGATCAGCAACCTGCACGTGGCCTACCGCGGCCGCACCGTGCTGCAGGGGCTGGATCTGCAGGTCGCCCCCGGCAGTGTCTACGCCTTGCTGGGCGGTAATGGCGCCGGCAAGTCCTCCACGCTTTCCAGCTTGCTCGGCTTCGTCAAACCCACCTCCGGCAGCCTGCGGGTCGATGGTGTCGACCCGGTCGCCGATCCTGGCGCCGCACGTGCGCGGCTGGCCTATCTGCCGGAAAACGTGGCGCTCTACGAGCACCTGAGTGCGCTGGAAAATGCCGACTACCTGCTCGCGCTGGCCGGCCAGCGCCGCGGCCAGGCCGAGATCGGCCAGGCGCTGGCCGCTGCCGGCCTGCAGCGTGAGGCCTGGCGCCAGCGGCTGGCGGGGTTTTCCAAGGGCATGCGCCAGAAGGTGGCGATTGCAGTGGCCACGCTGCGCCAGGTGCCGGTGTTGCTGCTGGACGAGCCCACCTCCGGCCTGGACCCGCGCGCCATTGGTGACTTCAACCGCTTGGTGAGCAGCGTGCGCGAGCGCGGGGGCGCGGTGCTGATGGTGACGCACGACCTGCTCGGCGCAGTGGATGTCGCCGACCGGATCGGGTTCCTGGAACACGGGCGCATTGCCGAAGACATCGGTGCCGGCGACAGCGGCTTCGACGTGCGCAGCTTGCATGCGCGTTTTGCGCGTGCGCAGGATCGGGCTGCATGAGTCCTGTGCTGTTGGTCGCACGCGAGGAACTGCGTTTCATGGCGCGCAACCGTTCCGCTGCCATCGGTGTGGTGCTGCTGATGCTGCTCACGCTGGTGGCGGCATTGACCGCCGCGCATCATCAGCGCGAGGTGGCCGAGTTCCGCGCGCGCCAGCAACTGGCCGCGCAGCAGGCCTTCGAAGCGCAGCCGGACCGCCACCCGCATCGGGTGGTGCATTACGGCCACTTCATCTATCGCCCGTTGCCCGCGTTGGCCGCCTTCGATGCCGGCGTGGACGCGTTCACCGGCAACAGCATGTTCCTGGAAGGCCATCGCCAGAACACCGCCAACTTCGGCGATGTGCGTCAGAGCTCGCTGCTGGTGCGCTTCGGCCAGCTCACCCCCGCATTCGTGTTGCAGGTGCTGGCGCCGCTGCTGCTGGTATTTCTCGGCTATGGCGCGGTGGCGCGCGAGCAGGAGACCGGCACCTTGCGCGCGCTGTTGCTGCAGGGGGCCACGCGTGGGCAATTGTTCGGTGGCAAATATCTCGCGCTCGCGGTGGTGGCCGCAGCCTGCCTGTTGCCGGCCCTGGTCGGGTTGCTACCGATCGCGTCGTTGCCGGGTCAGGCGCTGCGGGTTGTGCTGCTGGTGCTGGCGTATGCGGTGTATCTGCTGGTGTGGTGCGCGCTGGTGCTGTCGGTGTCGATGCTGTGCCGGCGCGGCCGCGATGCGTTGCTGGTGTCGCTGGCGGTGTGGGTATGGCTGGCCCTGCTGGTGCCGCGCGTGGCGCCGGATGTGGCCAGTGCGGCGTACCGCCTGCCGACACGGCTGGAGACCGATGTGGCGATCCAGCGCGACCTGCGCACGCTCGGCGACAGCCACAACCCGGATGACCCGCACTTTGCGCAGTTCAAGCAGCAGACACTGGCGCGCTATGGCGTGCAGCGGGTGGAAGAGCTGCCGGTCAACTACAAGGGCCTGCTGGCGCTGGAAGGCGAGCGTCTCACCGCGAGCCTGTTCGAGCGCTACGCCGCACGTGATTCGGCCATCCAGCAGCAACAGAACTTGTTGGTGCGCACGTTCGCCTTGCTGAGCCCCACGGTTGCGCTGCGCGAGCTGTCGATGACGCTGGCAGAAACCGACCTGCGTGCGCATGAGCGGTTTCTCGCCCAGGCCGAGCATTACCGCTACACGCTGGTGCAGCAGCTCAACCAGCTGCAGGCAGATGCGGTGAGCATGGCCGACGACACCGCGCAGGATGCCGGTGCCGACCAACGCAAGCGCATCTCCTCCGCGCATTGGCATGCGATCCCGGTGTTCGCATTCCAGCCGCCGGCCACCACCGAGGTGCTGCGCGCCGCAGGCGCGGCGCTCGGCCTGGTCGGTGCCTGGCTGCTGGCGGCGCTGTGCATGCTGCTGGTGGCCGGCCGGCGTGTGGGAGTGGCGCGCTGATGCTGCTGTGGAAATACGAACTGCTGCTGTTGCTGCGCGCACGCGCCGCGCTGGCCGGCCTGCTGTTGCTGGCGGTGTTGACCGTGTGCAGCCTGCTCTCCGGCCAGCACCTCATCGCTGCGCAACGCGCCAACATCGCGCGCATTGCAGCGCTGCAGCAGGAGGACATCGCAGCGGTGCAAGACTATGTGGCGCGCTCCAACGACGCCGGCAGCGCGGCCTACTACAGCTTCCACCCGACCTGGGATGTGCCCACGCCACTGGCATTTGCTGCGGTGGGCATGCGCGATGTCTCGCCGTACATCCTGCGTGTCCGCGCGCTGGGCCTGGAAGCGCAGATCCACGATGGCGACAGCTACAACCCGGAGCTGGCACTGGCCGGGCGCTTCGACTACGCCTTCGTGCTGGTGTTCCTGCTGCCGTTGTTCGTGATCGCGTTGCTGTTCGATTTGCGCTCGGGCGAACGCGAGGCCGGGCGTGCGCGCATGCTCGCCGCATTGCCGGGCGCGGGCACCGCGTTGCTGGTGCGGCGCGTTGCGGTGCGTGCCGCTGCGGTGCTGGTGTGTCTGAGTGTGCCGTTTGTGATTGCCGCAACCTTCAATGCGGTGCCGCTGCTGCAGCAGCTCGCGGTGCTGGCATTGACCTGCGCCTATCTGCTGTTCTGGGTGCTGCTGTCGGTGCTGGTCGGGCGCCTCCACTGGCGCCCCGCCGCGCATGCCACCGCCCTGGCGACCTGCTGGGTGGTGCTGGCGCTGGTTGCACCGGCGTTGGCGCATGTGGCGATCAATCAGGCAGTGCCAGTCAACCAAGGCAGCGAGATCGCGCGGCTGCAGCGCGAAGCGGTCAACCACGCCTGGGACATTCCGCGCCAGGACACCATGCGGGCCTTCTACGCGCAGAACCCGCAGTGGGCGGACTCGGCGCCGCTGACCAGCGCGTTTCATTACAAGTGGTATTTCGCCTTCCACGAAAACGGCGACCAACAGGTGGCCCCGCAGGTCGCAGCGTATCGCCAAGGTTTGCAGCGACGTGAAGCACTGGCGCAGCGTGTTGCCGGCGTGTTGCCACCGGTGGCGTTGCAGGCCGCGTTGACGCGCCTGGCAGGCACCGATCTGCGCGCGCAACTGGCGTACCAGGACCGCATCCGCGCCTATCACCAGGCACTGCGGACGTTCTATTACGGCTATCTGTTCCGCGACCGCCCGTTTACGCGCGAGGACTTCGGGCGCGCGCCACGTTTCGATGCAAGCGCCGATCCTGCGTCATAGCGGCCGCTGCGTGTCACCCCTCACCTTCGTTGTCTCACTTGCGACCCGGGCCCAGCGCGCCCGGGTGCTTCAGGAGTCCTGCCCGATGTCCGTGTCCACGCCGCGCCGCCGTCTGTCCAACACGCTGCCTTTGCTCGGTGCACTGAGCTGCGCAGGCGTCAGTCCGCTTGCCGAAGCGGCCGAGCCGCAGGCGCGCGACCTGGATGCGGTGCAGGTGCGCAGCCAGTACACGCCGTACCGCGCATTGAGCGTGACCGGTGCCACCAAGACCGATGCGCCGCTGCGCGACCTGCCGATCAGTGCGCGCGTGCTGGACCAGACCCTGCTCGAGGACGCCGGCGTCAACGATCTGGCCGGCGCGCTGGAGATGGCCAGCGGCATCACCAAGGCCAACAACCTGGGCGGGTTGTGGGACAGCTATTCGATGCGCGGCTTCACCGGCGACCCGAATTTCAGCTCGGACTACATGGTCAACGGCTTCAATGCCAGCCGCGGCTACAACGGCCTGCGCGATGCGGCCAACACGCAGAGCATCGAGGTGATCAAGGGCCCGGCTTCGGCGTTGTACGGGCGCGGCGAGCCCGGCGGGGCGGTCAATATCGTTACCAAGAAGCCCTTGTTTCAGCCGCAGCACAGCGTGGATCTGTCGGCAGGGCGCTTCGACAGTTATCGCGCTGCGGTCGACAGCACCGGACCGCTGGGCGAGAACCTGGCCTATCGGCTGAATGTCATGCACAAGGATCAGCACAGCTTCCGCGACACCGTCGACAGCGACAACACGCTGTTGGCGCCCTCGCTGCTGTGGATGCCGACGCCCGATACCACGGTGTCCTACGAGCTGGAATTCGTGCGCATCCATGCGCCGTTCGATCGCGGTGTCACCGCCATCGATGGCGATGCCAATCGGCTGCCGGCCGGGCGTTTTCTGGGCGAGCCGCGCGATGGCGATATCGATCTGCATTCCACCGGGCACCAGGTGTTCGTGGTGCATGGCTTGAACCAGACTTGGTCGCTGCAGGGCGGGGCGACCTATCGCGACAGCGGCATGCGCGGTTTTTCCACCGAACCGTGGACGCTGCAGGCCGACGAGCGCACGCTGCGCCGCGAGCGCCGCTACCGCGATTACCAGGGCCGCGATATCGCCGCGCGTGCGGAACTGCTCGGCAGCTTGCAGGCCGGCAGCGTCACCCACAACGTCTTGTTCGGCGTGGATGGCAATCGCTTCGACGACAGCCGCTTCCAGCAGCGCGCACGCTCCGCGGCCACGCCGTACAGCATCGACGTGCTCGCACCGCAGTACGGCGTTGCGCAGCCGGGGCGGCTGGCCACCATCACCGACACCGAGGAGCGCCAACAGGTGTGGGGCGTTTATGCGCAGGATCAGCTCGATCTTGGCGCGCGCTGGAAGGCCTTGCTCGGCCTGCGCTACGACCACTACCAGCAGGATCTCGACAACCAGCTGCGCAGCGCCACGCAGCGCGCCTCCGATGGTGTGGTCAGCCCGCGTGCGGGCGTGATCTTCCATGTCGACGCTGCGCTGTCGCTGTATGCGAGCGCCGCGGCGGGCTTTCGTCCCAACAGCGGCGTGGGTGCGGACGGGCAGAGTTTTGCGCCGGAGAAAAGCCGCTCGCTGGAAACCGGCTTGAAGTACGTGCAGCCCGGCGATGGCCTGGAAGCGACGCTGGCCGCGTTCCGCATCGACAAGAAGAACGTGCTGAGCCTGGATCCGGCTGACACCAGCTTTTCGCTGCCGGTGGGCGAGATGCGCAGCCAGGGCGTGGAGCTGGATCTGCTCGGGCGGCTGACCCCGCGCCTGGCCGCCTCGGTGGGCCTGGCCTATACCGACTCGCAGGTCACGCGCAGCAGTGAGGCCGCCGCCGGTACCGGCCTGGCCGAGGGACGCCGCTTTCCGAACGTGCCGCGCTTCAGCGGCAATGCCTTCGTCAACTATGAGCAGCCGTTGACCGGCAAGCGCAGTGCGGCGGTGGGCGTGGGCGTGTCGCATACCGGTGAGCGGCTGGGCTCGGTGGATAGCAATACCGACTTCGTGCTGCCTGCGTACACGGTGTGGCGCCTGGTCGGGCATTACGACCTGAGCGAGCGCCTACGCCTGTATGCCAAGGTCGAGAACCTCACCGACCGCCGCTACGCCGCGTTCTCCTACAGCGAGCAGTGGGTGTATCCGGGCGCGCCGCGCAGCTGGACCGTGGGTATGCGGCTGCGGTTTTGATCAGCGCCGGCATGTGATCGACACCGACTGGCGACGTCCGACCATGCTTGCTTGATGGACCACGCCAGCGCTGGTCGGCGGATGCGAACGACATCGACCAGCGCACTGGCAGCGATCGTGCTGCACACGTGCGCCATGCTGGTTTCAGCCAGCCGCCGTGTGCGTGCAGCACCGGCGCGACTGACTGGTCGCGCTAGCTGCGCCGCGTGGACGGACGCTTGCTGCGCTTCTTGCCTGGCGCCACCGGCGCGGCGTCCTCGCTGGCCAACGCGCCACCGCTGTGCAGCTGTTCCAGCCACGACAGCGCATCGACATAGCCGAGGAAGTGCTGCAGATAGCCCGGTGAGCACTCGCGCATCAGGCTGATGCAGCGATGCACCAGCACGCTGGAATTGAGCGGGCCGGCGTCCTTGGGGGCGTCCTGCAGCGACTGCCGCACCTGGCTGGCGGTGCGCACCGTGGTCCAGGTGCGGCGAAAATCCTCCAGCGCCGGCAGCTCGGGAAACTGCGTGGCATCGGCGCTGGCGGTCTTTCTGCTGTCCACTTCCATCAACGCGGCGTGGCCTGCCATCTGGTCGGCTAACGCGCCAAGCGCGCTGCGTTGCGACGGCTGTGCGGCAGCGCTGGCGACACGGCGGCGCGCGGCTTGCTTCACCGTTGCCGCATACGCATCGACCAGCTTGCCCAGCTTTTCTTCCAGCACCTCGCGCACCGGTTCGGCCTGTGTGCCGGCACGCGCGGCCAGCGTTTCCATCAGATGGAAACGTACCGGATCCAGCCGGTCGGCGCCCTGGCTGCGCCAGCGCTGCAGACGCGCGTGCGCGGATGTCGCCTGCGTGCTCATCGCGTGCCTGCGGCTGCTGTCGGCTTGGCGGCAGAAGAGGCGCGCGAGGTGGACGGGCGCGCAATCGGTGCGATCTCCACACGGCGGTTCCTGGCGCGGCGCGTTTCATCGGCATTGGAATCCACCGGCTGTTGCGAACCGAAGGCCGCGGCAAACACCGATGCGGCCGGCACGCCTTCGGCGATCAATGCACGCGTCACCGTGAGTGCGCGTTGGGCCGACAATTCCCAGTTGTCGGCGTAGCGCCGGTTGCCGCCCAGCACCGGGCGGTCGTCGGTAAAGCCGCTGACCATCAGGATCTCCTCGCGCGCCGCCAGGTATTCGGTCAACGGCGCGGCCAGCGTCTTCAGCACCTCACGGCCTTCCGGCTGCAACTGATCGGAATTGAAGGCGAACAGCACATTGCCGCGGATGCCGATGCGGCCGTCGACCAGGGTCACGCGGCCGGCGGCCAGCGGCGCCGCCAGTGCCTGCTCCAGCGTCTTGCGGCGCTGCGCTTCGGCCTGACGCTGTTTGACCTCTTCGTCCAGGCGGCTGGACAGCTGCAGCTGCACGCCGATCACCCCGACCAGGATCAGCACGAACGCGCCCAGCAGCACCGACATCAAGTCGCCGAAGGCGGCCCAGATCGGTGTGCCCGATTCGCCGTCGATGTCGATCTCGTCGCTCATGCCGCGCTGGCCTCGCCGGCAGCGGCCTCACCGGCATCGCCGCGACCGCGATCGAGCTGGCGCAGTTCTTCGATGATCTGCTTCTGCGACAGCATGCTGAGGTCGACCACCTCGCGCGCCTGCGCCACGTAATACGCCAGTTGGTCGTCGCTGCGGGCCAGCGAGGCATCCAGTGCGCTGGCGACATGCTGCAGGCGCTCGTTGAGCTCGCTGGTGGAGCCGCTGAACAGCTGCACCGCCACGCCGAAGGCTTCGCCCAGGCTGGCCACTTCCACCGCGCTGCCGCTGACATGTGCGGCCACCGCGCCGAGCTTGCCGGTCTCGCTGCCGATCTGCTCGGTGAGCTGGGTGCCCACGCGTTGCAGCAGGTCGGCCGAGGTGGTGACCAGCGCATCGACCGCTGCGCGTTGTTCGGTGGAGGCGTGATTGACCGCGTTGAGCAAGGTGTCCAGGGTGGCGAGCAGCTTGCTGCGTTCTTCCAGCATGGCGGTGTCGCGCACCATGCTCTCGGACAGGTTCTGGCGCAGCTCGGCCACCACATCGGCGGCCGCCTTGGGCGCTTCGGAGGCGATCTGCATCAGGCGCGCCACTTCGCTGATGGTGGCACTGGCCTGTGCCTGCGCCTGCGTGGACAGCTCGCTGGCAGTGCTGGCCAGGGTGTCGCAGATCGCCTGCTGTTGCTGGGTGACGCGTTCGCCGGTGCGCTCCCACTGCGTGCTCAGGTCTGCGCTCATCGCGCTGAAGCGCTCGCTCCACAGCGCCAGGCGCTGGGTGTCGCGGGCTTCCAGTGCGGCCTGCAGCTCGGTGTGCGATTGCTGCAGGGTGCCGACCAGGGCGGCGGCATGCGCGTCGAAGCTGGCGGTGGCGGCTGCCAGTGCGCGCTGGTGCTGGTCGGCCAAGGCGGCGCTGGCGTCCTGTTGCTGCGCCAGCGCGGCGTTCCAGGCGCTGGCGGTCTCGCTGCTGGACTGATCCATGCGCCTGGACACCGCATCGACCAGGGCGCTGGAGCGTGCGTCGAAGGTGCTGGCGAACTGGGTCAGCGTGCCCTGCAGCTCCTGCGTCAGCGCGTGGTTTGCGCGTTGCTGTTCGGCCACCGCCGCGGTCCAGGTGGCGGCGGCAGCGGCGGTGCTGCTTTCGAAGCCGCTGCTCAGGCCGTCGAGTTGCTGCTGCACGGCCTGGTGCACGCCGTCCTGCAGTGCGCTGCTCTGCTGGGCGAGCTGTGCGAGCGTGGCCTGCAATTGCGCGTTCAACGCCGCGCCTGCGCGCTGCTGCTCGGCGATCACTGCCGCCCAGTGCTCGGCCGTGTCGGCGTTGCTGCGTTCGAATCCGTCATTGAGCGCGGCCAACTGCTGCTGCACCGCGTGGGTCACGCCATCCTGCACCGCGATGCTGCGCTGATCGATCTGCGCCAGCGTGGTCTGCAACTGCTCGGTCAACGCGTGCTGCGCACGTTCCTGTGCAGCCAGCACGGCCTGCCAGTGCTCGGCGGCCGTCTGCGCACTGTGCTGGAAGCCGTCGTTGAGCGCGTGCAACTGCTGCTGCACGGCGGTGCCGACGCCGTCCTGCACGGCAGTGGTCTGCTGTGTGATCTGCTCCAGCGTGGCCTGCAACCGCGTGTCGATCGCTTGCTGCGCGCGTTCCTGCGCGGCGAGCGCGCTGGTCCAGTGCGCGGCCGCGGCACTGGCGCTGTGCTGGAAGCCGCTGGTGATGCCGTCCAGTTGCTGCTGCACGGCATGGGTGAGGCGCTCGTGCAAGGCGGCGGTGTCGCGCGCGATGCTGGTCATGGTCGCTTCCATCGCCGGCTGCAAGGCCGCGCCCACCGCGCGTGCGCTTTCTGCCACGCCGCTCTGCAGCGATTGCTCCATCGCCGTGGCCAGGCGCGCATAGGCCGCCTCGCTCCGGGCGTGGAATTCGGCCTGCTGCGCGGCCAGGCGTTCGTCGGCGGCAATGCTCTGCTGCTCGATGCTGTGCATCAGCGTCTGCAGGCGATCGATCAGCGTCGGCATCAGTGCGCTTTGCTGCTGCTGCAACTTGAACACTTCGCCACGCTGGTGCGCGTCCGAATGCGGATGCAGCTCGGAGGCGATCTTCAGGTCCAGCCGCTGCACTGCCTGCAGCCGCTCGCGCCGGCACAGTGCCGACAACAGCCCCAGCATCGCGGAGGTTGCAACGCCGGCGATCGAGGTGCCGAACGCAAACGCCAGGCCTTCCACCGGCGCGGCCAGCGAGCCGCGGATGGCCTGCAGGTCGGTGGCGCTCTGCAATGCGAAGCCGGTGCCCTTGAGCGTGGCCATCATGCCGAGCAGGGTGCCGAGCATGCCCAGCAATACCAGCAGGCCGACCAGATACGGCGTCAGCACCGGTGCCGGCAACGCCACGCGCTCGCCCTTGATGCGCAGGCGCACCGCATTGCGCAGGCTCGGATGCAGGCGCTCCAGCCATTCGCCCAGTGCCGATGGCGCGGTGGTCAATGCGGTGACGGCAGCATCCAGCGTCGCGCTGGCCTGGCGGTAGCGGTACAGCTCCAGCGCGCCGGCCACATAACAGGCGCCGATCACTGCCGCGACGCAGGCGCCGAGCGGGTTGGAGCCCAGATAACCGATGCCGACCCAGCAAACCGCCAACAGGCCGACGACAAACACACACAGGTGGACGAGAGTTCTGAACATGAGGTCCCAGTTAGCGGGTACGAAGCGCTGCGAGCAGGCCTTCGATCGGGTGAAAACGGACATCCAGTTCGGCGAGCAACACGCTCTGCATGTCTTTGCGAAACACATCCAGCCAGCCGTCGGAGACCGCGCGTGGCGCGGCCTCGCCGTCGGGTGCCGGGTTCTGTGCCTGCGCGGCATCGCGCAGGCGCTCGAAATGCGCGCCGAGCAGGTTCGGCACATGATTCAGCAGGGTCTGCTCGCGCGGGCTCAAGGTCAGCTCCATCACCGCATCCACCTCGGCCAGCCGCGCCATCGGCGCGGATTCCAGCGCCAGCATGTCGCGCAGGCGGCCACGCAGGTCGCCGGTGGCGGTGCGCATCGCGCGTTGCATTGCCAGGTAGTGCTGGCGGAACGGGGCATAGTCGAGCGCGGGCGCCGCTGCCGCTGCGTCGATGTCGGTAGCGGCGGCGCTGCGCGCATCACGACGCACGCGCGCGAGCACGGTATCCAGCTCGACCACGCTGCTGGTCGCCAGCCCGGTGCGCACGCGGGCGCAGGCCTCGGTGTCGAGTCTGCGCGTGTCGGGCAGCGCGTCGATCTCCGGCAGCTTGCCATCCAGCGCCTTTGACACGGCGACCGCGCGCGTCCAGTCGATCCATTGGCTGAGCCGGTCGGCGAGCGCATGGTTGGACTGGGCCACGTGGGCATCGGTGAGGCGAGCAAGCAGGCGAATGAACGCCGGGCCCGACAGGGGCGCCCGTGGAGAAGCTTTCGCCATTGTTCCGGTCAAAGACCGCGCATTTTACACGGGAAGTTGCGCCGTTCGGCGCTTTGCACGGCAGCTGCGGGCCTGCAGCGCAGGCCGGCCCCGGCGGCATTCAGCCGGTCTGGTGTGGGGGCATGCGTGCGATTGCAGCATGCAGGGCTGTGATCCAGCGGGCGCAGCGCCCAAGGATCAAGTCCATCTGCAGCGGTATCTGGCCTGCGCGCTCCGTGATCATGCACAGCGAGCGCGACCAACGCTGCGGGCCAGGGGCGCCTGGCCCGCAACGCGATATCTCAGCCTCGGGCGCGATGTACCAACGGAATCAGCACCACGCCCAGCAGCGCCACCGCAGCGGCCACATAGCCGATGCTGCCCAGCCCCCAGGCCGGAATCACCAGCCCGCCGATGATGGCGCCGATGCCGATGCCGGCATTGGCCGCCGACACATTGGTGGTGCCGGCCAGTGCCTGCGATTGGGTCACCGAATTCATCACCCGCACCTGGCTGATCGGAAACAGCGCGGTGTAGGCAATGCCCCAGACCGCCAGGGTCAGATAGAGCAGCACGCCGGTCTTGGCCACCGGCACGCACAAGGCCATGCCCAGCGCGAGCAGCAGCAGGAACACCGCCGTGGCACGCAGCGGCGAGCGATCCACCACCCGCCCGCCCAGCCAGTTGCCGATCAGGCCGATCGCGCCGAAGCCCATCAGCCACCAGCCCACATTCGCCGCCGGCACGCCCACGCTGCGTTCCAGCAGGTCGGCCAGATAGGTGTAGGCGGTGAACATGGCGGTGAAGACCACCACCGACAGGATCACATTGGCCAGGAAAAAGCGCTCGCCGAAGATGCCGGCCTGCTGACGCAGATTCACCCGCTCGCTGCGGGCCACGGTCGGCATCCAGAGCGCCAGCGCCGCGGCCATCGCCAGCGACAGGGCGGCCAGGATCCAGAACGCGCCACGCCAGCCGATGCTGTTGGCCGCCACCGTGCCCAGCGGAATGCCGAACAGCAGCGCCGCCGAAATGCCCAGATACACCCGCGATACCGCGCGCCCGGCGTGCTGCGGCCCGGCCAGTTGCCCGGCGGTCTCGCTGGCGGTTCCCCAGAACACCGGCAGCGCCAGCGCCGGTACGAAGCGGGCAAAGGCCAGCACCCAGATATTGGGCGCCAGCGCGGCCACCGCATTGGAGACCGCAAACACCAGCAGGATCATCACAAACAGGCGCTTGCGATCCAGATGCGACAGCCACGCGGTCAGCGGCGGGCCGAACAGCATCACCGTGAAGGCGAACAACGTCACCAGCTGGCCGGCCGCGGAGATGGAAATCTCCATGTCGCGTGCAAGGCCGGGCAGCAGCCCGACGATCAGGTACTCGGTGGTGACGATCACGAAGGCGGCAAACGCCAGGATGAAGATCGCCAGGCCGCTGCGTGCAGCGGCCGGTGCCGAGGTGGCGGAAACGGGGGAGGAACTAGAGCCGACAGCAGACATGGCATGCGCCGCAGTGTGGGCTGGTCATCATAGGAAAGAATTAAGATCGTATATCGGGAGTATTTTCCGTACATTGCGGACTTCAGTTCTTGAATATATGCCCATGCATCCCTCTGAACGCGTCAAAGGCATCGATATCTTCGTCAGCGCCGCCGATGCCGGCAGCTTCACCGCCGCCGCCGAGCGGCTCAGCCTGACCAGCTCGGCAGTGGGCAAGGCCATCGCACGCCTGGAGACGCGCCTGGGCGTGCGCCTGTTCGCGCGCACCACCCGGCGGCTGGCGCTGACCGACGCCGGCGCGGCGTTCTACCGGGTCTGCGTCAAGGTGCTCGACGAGCTGGAGGAGGCCGAGCACGTGCTGCGTGCCGAAGGCCAGGCGCCGACGGGCCGGCTGCGGCTGGACCTGCCGGTGAGTTTTGGCCGGCACAAGGTGTTGCCGGTGCTGCTGCCGTTCTTCCAGCGTTATCCCGGCCTGCAACCGGTCATTTCGTTCACCGATCGCTTTGTCGACATGGCCGAAGAAGGCATCGACATCGCGGTGCGCATCGGCGGGCCGGATCAGTGGCACAGCAGCCTGGGGCACCGCTATCTGGGCCATGAAAAACGCGTGTTCTGCGCCGCACCGCAGTACCTGACGCAGCGCGGCACGCCCGACAGCATCGCCGCACTGCTGGCGCACGATGCGGTGCTCTACGGCAAGGCCGATGGCAGCAGTAGCCCGTGGTTGCTGCGGCATGGTGCAGGGCCGGTGGAACAGCGTGCGATGGACGCGCGGGTGGTGTTCGGCAATGCCGAGGCGCAGGTGGATGCGGTGGTGGCCGGGCTGGGTATCGCACAGCTGCCGACCTGGCTGATCGACCAGCATCTGCAGCGCGGCAGCCTGGTCGCGGTATTGCCGCAGTGCGATACCGAAGGCCTGCCGCTGCATCTGGTGTGGATGCGCGCGCGCCAGTTGCTGCCCAAGCTGAGCCGGTTGCTGGAATGTCTGCAGCAGGGCTTGCAGGATGCGGCGTGAGTGCGGCGCCTTGCGTGGGGTCGTGCATGATCGCGGCAGCGGTTGCGCATGGTGCACATCGACGCGCCGCAATGCAGCGCCAGGTTCGGATCAGCGCACATGCCAGCACACGCGACAGCGGGCCCGATCAAGCGCAATCACGCCGGTCTGCGCCTGCTCTCTGACCAATTCAGCTACAACTGCGCTGTCTCACGGCCGACCCTGTTTTGTAAGGTGAACGCGTGTAGTCTGCCGTCCGGGGACGATTCCCCAACGAGGTAACCGCAATGGATCGCTGCGACATGCAGGTGTCCGATCTCATGGTTCTGGAGTTGCAGGGGTTCCACGCTGCCTATGGCAGTGGACCGGACTTCTGGGACGCGTATCAACGCATCATGACCCTTGCCGCGCAAGCCGGCGGCGATCTGATCACACTGGCCAACGAAATGGCTTCCCTGGCGCAGGGACTTGGCGCGACCAAGCACGCGCAACTGCTGTAATCCGCGCTTGCTTGCTTGCCTGCCGGCGACGCGGGTCTGCGTGCCGGGAGGCGGTCATCTCGAAGCCGACGATGCCGGCGCTGTGTGTTCAGCCGGCCGCGGTGTGTGCACGCAGCGCGGCATCGATCACCCAACTCCAACTCCAGCCGCGACAGTCACACCGCAGGTGTGCTGCCACTGCGACGCGCTTACTCGGCGTCGGTTGTTGCGGTTGTTGCGGTCTCTGCTTCAGACGCGTCGGTTGCCTTGGCAGCGGGTTTCTTGACTGCCTTGGCAGGGGCGGCCTCGGGCTCGCCGCGCTTCTTGTCGCGACGCAGCGGGGTATCGCCCAGACGCTCGATCGCGCCACCGGATTGCTGGAACGCCTCCAGATCGGCGGCCAGCCGTTGCTCGGACAAACGCGGCTTGCCTGGCTGATTGCTCACGGTCATCGACTGACGGCGGGAGTTGTTCATGGCGAAATCCTCATGCGTTGTACAGCGTCAAGGGAATGCCCCGCCGGCGTTGGTCGTCGTAGGTGGCACGCACGTCGCGGCAATACGGCCCGGACATGACGAAACGCCGGCAGATTGCCGGCCGCGTCTCGTAGATCGAACAACACATGCGCGCCGCATCGATGGCCACGCACCAGCCTTCCTCGTCACGCGCCATCACGTGCCAACCTTGCGGTGTCACGCTGGTCAAGTGGTTGGGGATGCGGTCGGATGGATCGACCATGACGGTGAGCCGGCAACAGACGGCGTCGCAACGTTCGCAGAGATTCTTGATGGAGAAGGCCAGATAGAGTGAAAGCGACACCGGAGTCCGGCCGCCCTTGCACCATACACCCTGGGCGCGCCGGGGTGTGAACCGGTCCCCGCCGTGGCGGCAGCAGGCTGTTTTCTCGCGGCGCGAAAACGCGATGATCGCGTTGCCGGCAGTGCATTGCCTTGCGCGTCTGCCTGTTGACGCAAGCACGGCATGCTGCGCGCTCAATCGTGCTGTGGTCCGCGCGCGTACGATCGCCATGTTGCGACAACGTGCCGATGCATCCGACGTTTGCCTAAACGGTTGCCTTTGTCGTGCCGATGCGAAGACCTCTTTCACCTGTGCCGTTGGCAGGCCACCGTAGCGTTGGGTGGTCCGCATCAACGCGACAGGAGATCCCATGAATACTGCCCATCAACACGCAACTGCGCCCGATCAGGCCGGCGATCACGACGACCAACGCAGCGAGAAGGAAAAGCAGGACGCCTTGCAGGACGATGCGCTGGAAGAAACCTTTCCGGCCAGCGATCCGGTGTCGCCGTTCGTGCCGGCCAAGCCGCTGGACTGACCCGGCCACACGAGCCAGCAACGCAAACGGCGCGGTCACCGACCGCGCCGTTTGCGTTTGCAGTGTTGCTGGCTGTTACGGCGTCAACACCACCTTGCGGCAATCGTCCTGCTTCTTGTCGAACAGTTCATAGCCACGCGCCGCATCGGCCAGCGGCATGCGATGGGAGATGATCGCGCTGGGCTTGAGGTCGCCATTGCCGATGCATTCCAGCAAGTGCGGCATGTGCTTCTGCACATGGGTCTGGCCCATCTTGAAGCTCAGTCCCTTGTCGAAGGCATCGCCGAACATGAAGGCATGGATGAAGCCGGCATACACGCCCGGCACGCTGACCACACCGCAGCGGCGCGTTGCCGCAATGCATTGGCGGATGGCAACACCGCTGCTGCCTTCCAGCTTCAAGTTGGTCAGCGCGGTTTCGATCGCGCTGCCTTCGGCCTCGAAGCCCACCGCTTCGATGCTGGCATCCACGCCGCGGCCATCGGTTTGCGACACGATGACATCGGCCGGGTCGTCGACCTCGTCGAAGTTGATCGGAATGATGCCGTAGGCCTTGGACGCGAAGTCCAGCCGGTAGGCATGCCGGTCGACCATGAAGATGCGCTCGGCGCCCAGCATGCGGCAGCACGCCGCCGCCATCAGGCCCACCGGGCCGGCGCCGAAGATCGCCACGGTCGAACCCTGCTTGACCCCGGCATCGATGACCGCCTGATAGCCGGTCGGCAGAATGTCGGACAGGAACAGTACCTGCTCGTCATGCAATGCATCGGGCACCACCAACGGCCCGACATTGGCCTTGGGCACGCGCACGTATTCGGCCTGCCCGCCGGACAGACCGCCATACAGATGACTGAAGCCGAACAGCGCCGCCGGCGGCCGCATGTCCTTGTGGTTGAGCGCCGCGCCCTTGCCGGTGTTGGTGGTCTCGCAGGCGGAGAATTCCTGCAGCATGCAGTGGAAGCAACGCCCGCAGGCCACCACGAAGGGGATCACCACGCGGTCGCCGCGTTTGACGGCGGTGACGTCGGGGCCCACGTCTTCAACAATGCCCATGAACTCATGGCCGAGAATATCGCCGTGCCGCAGATCCGGGATCTTGCCGCGGTACAGATGCAGATCCGAACCGCAGATGGCGGTGGCAGTGACGCGCAGGATGAGATCGTCGCGTTCGACCAGGACCGGGTCCGGCACGGTTTCGACCCGGACATCGCGTGAGCCGTGGTAGTTGAGGGCGAGCATGGGGGTTCTCCGGAAAGGCCGTCGGTGTGCGGCAACACAGCCAGTGTCGGTAGCGCGCCGTTAAGTCCGTCAGCACGGCACGTGCGCACGGTGTGGACGCGTTCGATTGGCGACGCGGCGTTGATGCGCGTGTCACGTCTGGATAACCCGCGCGCTCGCACTCTCGAATGCCACGCTGAATCATTCGCAGCTTATGCGTGCAGCGACCATGCGACCCCGACAATCAACGATCGTGCCTTGCGCGATCAACCAGGAGACAACGATGGGAATTTTTAAGATGGTGACCGCCGGTGCAGTGGGCTACGTGGCTTACAAGGCATGGCAGCGTCGTCAGAACGAGTCTGGTGAAGCAGCCAGCCCGAAGAACAACGATCGCGACATTCAACAGCAGACGCTGAGCGCGCCGGCCAATGCGGGCAGCGCGCCGCCACATGGCGACCCGTTGCGTGATGCCGCTGCAATCTCCGGCGATCGCAAGCAGGCACTTGGCGCCCTGGTGGTGTTCAACGAGCAGGAGCGCACGCTGGCGCAGCTGGCAGTCGTCAAGGGACTCGGTGGCGAGACCTTGCAGTTTGCACGCAAGATGGACGAGGCCCACAGTGCAGCGCTGACCGATCTCAGCCGGTTCGCACCGGATCGCAGCGGCACGCTGGCGCAGGCTGCAACTACCCGCGCTGACGGCATCCGTAAGCGTCTGGAAGGCTTGAACGGCAAGGAGTTCGAAATGCAGTACCTGCAGGCCAGTGTGACCAGCCACGAGCAGGCGTTGACATTGCTGGATGCCCAACTGGCCAGCGAGCCGGGTTCGAGCGATCTGGGCAAGGAACTGCAGCGTGCACGCGAGACCATCGCCCAGCATCTGGAGCATGCCAAGTCGCTGCGCGCCAAGTCGAACCAGCCGCACTGATCAGGCAGAGACGTTGATCGAGCACCGCGTGATGCGCGGTGCGATGCAGACAGCAGGCAGCTTCGGCTGCCTGTTGTCGTTGTGGGCATGGGTAGCGTGCGTTGACCATATTCGCGGCATGCGACACGCGGTACGCAACACGCAACATGCTTAGCGAGTGCTGGGCGATCTCATCTCCAAGCAGTCGTCATTGCTGATCAGGCGCAGCCTGCTCCAATCCCGCCGCCTGGCGCTGCCACAGACCATCGAACACACCACCGTGACCACGCAGCTGTGCCGGGTTGCCGTCTTCGACCACGCGGCCTTCCTGCAGCACCACGATACGATCGAAGCCGATCACCGTGGACAAGCGATGCGCCACCGCCAGCACCGTGCGGTCGCGCATCAGGTGATCGAGCGCGGCCTGGATTTCCGCTTCCGACTCGGTGTCCAGTGCCGAGGTGGCTTCATCCAGGATCAGGATCGGCGCGTCCTTCAGAAACGCGCGGGCGATGCCCAGACGCTGGCGCTGACCACCCGAGAGCATGACCCCGCGTTCGCCGACCTGGGTGTCGTAGCCCTGCGGCAGCTGCCGGATGAAGCCATCGCAGAATGCGTGCCGCGCGGCGTCCTGCACCTCCGCATCGCTGGCCTCCGGGCGGCCGTAGCGGATGTTGTCGGCAATGCTACGATTGAACAGCGCGGTTTCCTGCGGGACCACCGCAATCTTTTCGCGCAGGCTGTCCTGGCTGACGCTGCGGATGTCCTGGCCATCGATCAGCACGCGTCCGGATTGCACATCGTCCAGGCGCTGGATCAGCGCGATCAAGGTGGACTTGCCGGCACCGGAGGGCCCGACGATGCCGACCTTCTGGCCGGCAGGGATGTGCAGGTTCAATTCATCCAGCACCGCCGCCCGATCCGGATAGGCAAAGCGCACTTCTTCGAACCGCACATCGCCCTGGGCCAGGGCCAGCGGTGCGTCCGCATCGACGATGGCATGCGGTTGCAGGATGATCTGCAGCGTGTCGGCGATGGCGCCCAGCTGCTGGGTGGTATCCACCAGCGTCAGCGCCAGGTCGCGCGAGCCGTGCAGGATGCGGAAGGTCAGCGCGCTGACCAGCACCACATCGCCCGCGCTCACCGTGCCGGCGCGCCACATGCTGATCGCCCAGATCAGCATGCTGCCGGCCATCACCGACAGGCAGATGTCGTGGATCACGCGGGCCTTTTCCACGTACATCCAGCTGCGGCGATGGGCGACCGCCTCGTAGCCGATCTGCTCGGCCAGCCGCGCGCTTTCGCGATCGCGTGCGGCAAACGCCTTGATCGTCCACACATTGGACACCGCATCCACCAGCTCGCCGCCCACGCGCGCGGCCTGCGCGGCAAAGCGCTGGTGCTTGGCGCGGCCGCGGATGCCGAAGCTGGTGATGATGGCCGCCACCACCGCGATAAAGCCGATCAAGGTGGCGGCCATGCGCCAGTCCACGGTGAGCAGCAGTACGATGGCGCCGATGAAGTCGACGATCGGTGGCACGATCTTCCAGGCCAGCCCGCCATAGATCTGCCCGGCCGCGCTGCCCAGCGCGGTGATGCGGTTACCCAGCGCGCCGGCAAAATGTTCGCTGAAATAGCGCATCGGATGGCCGGTGAGGTGGCGGAACAGATCCACGCGGATATCCACCACGCTGGCCACCACGGTGCGACAGCCTAGCCAGCCGCCCAGCCGCCACAGCAGGTTTTCGATGGCGATCAGGCCAATGAACAAGCCCAGCGGCAACCAGACATTGGCTTCGCTCCGCTGGTCGGTGGCCATCGCATCGACTAGCACCTTCATGCCGTATTGCACGGAGACCGCGCAGCCGGCAGCACCGATGATCAGCAGCAGCAATCCGGCAAAGTGCCAGGGCCGCTGGCGAATGTAATGCCATAGAAATCGCGCGGGAGTGTCCGGCAACAGGGCGGGCTGCGCGACGGTGTTCACGTATCGATGTCGGCCAGCGCACGCTGCGGTGCAGGCAGGCCAAAGCGTTCGTGTTCGCGGCGCAACTGCTCGGCCAGCCCGTCATGCAATGGGCGCTGGCCGTGTTCGTCGGCATAGCCGAACACGCCGGTGGGGCAATGGCGGTAGTTGTCCCAGCCCGGATAGTCCAGCACCGGATACAGGCAGATCCCTTCCATCGGCACGCCTTGCTGCATCGCCAGTGCCACTTCGCTGCCGACGTGCGCAAGCCAGCCGGCGCGTTTGTCACCTTCCGCACCGGTTTCGGAGATGATCAGCGGGCGCTGATAGCGCCGCCAGAACTCATCCATGATCGCCGACAGCGGGCGGTGGTCGGCGGACGTGCGCGGGATCGGCGTACCGCCCAGATACCACTGGTTGTCCGCGTAGTAGTTGAGGCCGACGATGTCCAGATACTGCGGCGCGCCGCCCAGGCCAGGCCACTGTTTGCCGCAGATCATGTCCCAGGCTTCGAATTGCGCCACCCGCAGGCGCTCGGCTTCGCGACGCGGGCCGGGGCGGTCGTTGGAGGCGATCACATGGATGGCCGGGTCCACCTGCACGAAGCGCGCGCGCGGCTCCACCTGGCGCACCGCATCGATCGCGGCAATGGTGGCGCGTACCAGCTGGTGCTTGAGCTCGAAACCGCGCCCGCGTGCCAGCGGATGCATGCGCGCGTGATCGCCGCCGTTCCAGGCCCAGAACGAGATCTCGTTGAGCGGCGCATAGAACGGCACCGCATCGGTTTCGTTCTTGACGCATTGCGCCGCCGCGGCGGCAAAACGTGCGAAACGATCGACGAACTGCGGGCTCCAGATATCCACATCGTCCGGCCAGCCGTAATGGCACAGGTCCCAGATCACCTGGGTGCCGGCGGCATTGGCGGCATGCAGCATCGGCAGGAAGCTGGACCAGTCGTAATGTCCGGGCCGCTGCTCGATCAGGTGCCAGCGCAAGCCGTCGCGCGCCGTGTGCATGCCATGTGCGGCGACGGCGCGGTAGTCGTTTGCCGCCCAGCGGTCGTGCCTGGTGCCGGCGATCAGATCCAGCCGGCGGCCATCGCGACGGCGATGGGTCGAACACTCGAACCCCGCCATGAAGAAACTGTCGAACACTGTGGGGCTATGCATCTGGGGTCCTGCTGCATCTCCGCCGCAGTCTGGCAGCGGAGCAATGGAAAGTGACTGACACGACACGCCGGCCTGGTGAGCCGCTTCATGCATCACCCGCAACCAGACGTCTGCAGGGTGACATCCGGTGGCTCAGGCGATCAGTTCGGCGCGGCGTTGGTGTTCGGTCTCTTCGATACGCTTGAACAAGGCCAGCGCCTGGCCGACGACCTGATCCATGTTGTAGTACTTGTAGGTGCCCAGCCGCCCCAGGAAGGTGACATTGGGCGTTTCGGCCGCCAGCCGCTCGTAGCGCCGGTACAGCTCGGCATTTTCCGCACGCGGGATCGGATAATACGGGTCGCCCTCGGCCGAAGGATACTCATGGGTGAGGCTAGTTTTGGGATGCTGCTGGCCGGTCAGGTGCTTGTACTCGGTGATGCGCGTGTAGGCGACATCTTCGGCCGGGTAGTTGACCGTCGCCACCGACTGGAAGTGTTCCTGGTCCGCGGTGCTGTGTTCGAACCTGAGCGAGCGATACGGCAGCTTGCCGTAGCAATAGTCGAAGTATTCGTCCACCGGGCCGCTGTAGACCAGCTGGTCGTAGTCCAGCTCGTCGCGGATTTCGCGGTAGTCGGTGTTGAGCATCACCTTGATGTTGGGATGATCGAGCATGCGTTCGAACATGCGCGTGTAGCCGTGCAGCGGCATCTGCTGGAAGGTGTCGGTGAAGTAGCGGTCGTCGTCGTTGGTGCGGGTGGGCACGCGCGAGGTCACCGACTTGTCCAGCTGTGACGGATCCAGGCCCCATTGCTTGCGCGTATAGCCCTGGAAAAAGGTTTCGTACAGCTCGCGGCCGACCTGGTTGATCACCACGTCCTCGCTGGTCTGGATGTCGGCCACCGGCTCGGCGCGGCTGGCCAGGAACGCGGCGGCCTCCTCTTCGGTGGTGAGCTGCAGGCCATACAGCCGATTCAAGGTGGTCATGTTGATCGGGATCGGCATCTGCTGCTCGCCCACCTGCGCCAGTACGCGGTGCTCGTAAGGCCGCCACTGGGTGAAGTTGGACAGGTAATCCACGATGCGCTGCGCATTGGTGTGGAAGATGTGCGGGCCATAGCGATGGATCAGCACCCCGGCGTCATCATGAAAGTCGTAGGCATTGCCGCCGATATGCGGGCGGCGGTCGACCACCAGCACACGCTTGCCCAGGCCTGCCGCCAGGCGCTCGGCCAGCACGCTGCCGGCAAAGCCTGCGCCGATGATCAGGTAGTCGAATCCGCGCCGGGTGCCGCCAAGGGTGCGCGTGCTCGCCAGCGGGACGGTGCCCGACGGTGTCATTGCTTCCACGTGAGTTTCTCCTTCATCAAGTCATAGGTGTGGTCCCAGGACATATCGCCCAGCACCTGGTCGGCGGTTTCCAGCAGCTGCTCGCGATCGGCGCCGTCGCGCAGCGCGGCCTCGCAGGCGGCGACGAAGGCCGCGGCGGTGTCGGCAATGCGCACCACGCCGGTGTCGCCATAGGTGCGCACCACATCGTGGATGGGTGTGGACACCACCGGGCAGCCGCCGGCCAGGTATTCGGGGGTCTTGGTCGGGCTGATGAAACGGGTGGAGGCGTTCATCGCGAACGGCATCAGCGCCACCTCCCAGCCGGAGAGGTAGCCGGGCAGCTCGTCGTAGGTCTTGCCGCCGAGGTAATGGATGTTGGCGGCCTGCGGCAGCTCGGACGCGGCGATCTTGACCACCGGCCCGATCATCACGAACTGCCACTGTGGGCGCTGCTCGGCGATGTCGCGCAGCAAGGCCACGTCGAAGCGCTCGTCGATGACGCCATAGAAGCCGAGACGCGGGTGCGGGATATCGGCTTGATCGGCCGGCTCCTGCTGCGGCTGGCGTGCGGCGGCGAAATGCGCCACATCCACGCTGCTGGGGAAGGCATGCGTGTTGGAGTGCAGCGCACGCTTGGCTTCCCAGATGCTGTAGCCACCGGTGAACACCACGTCGGCGCGCTGCAACAGCTCGCGTTCGCGCTGCACCAGCTCGGGCGGCGCACCGCGAAATGCCGACAGCTCGTCCATGCAGTCGTAGACGATCGCACGCGGACGCAGATGCGCGCTGAAGCTCTGACTCATCGGCGTGTAGTACCACAGCAGCAGGTCGCGCGCGCCGAGCTCGGCCAGGTAACCGTCCAGCAACTGGCGCTGCACCTGCACCGCAGCGTCGCCGGTACAGCCGGCCGGCAGGCGCGGCACCAACACATGCAGGCCGCCTTCTTCGCCACGCACCTGCAGCCAGGGCTCGGATTCATCGCAGGCGATCGGCTCCTCCCAGAACAGCACATTGAAGTCGCCGGCAAAGCGCGCCATCAGATGTTGCGGGCGTTGGTAGACGAAGCTCCAGCGCAGATGCGACAGGCACAGCAGGGTGGTCCGGGACGGATCGAACTGCGGTGTGCTGTCGGACGAAACGGCTCGGCGGGTCTTGCCGATGTCGTAATGGAATTGACCAGCCCAACTCATGGAATGACCTCATTAGAAGAAAAAGGAATGCGCGCCGATCAGGCGCGCGACAGACGGTCCGTCAGCAATAGCGGGCGCGCCGGCTCGCTGCGACGACGGCCATCGGCCGCCGGCAACAGGCGGCGTACCGGTGCCACGGCGTCGCGGGCGAGCTCGGTTTCCGGCACCGGAGCCGACGTGCGCGGCCGGCTCAGGCGCGAGGTGGCGTAGCCTTCCGGGTGCATGGACTGCCAGCGCCAGGTATCGCGGCACATGCGGTCCAGGTCGTGTTCGGCCTTCCAGCCGAGCAGGCGATGGGCGAGCGTGGCGTTGGCGTAATACACCGCCACATCGCCACTGCGACGCGGCGCAATGCTGAGCGGAATGCGCCGGCCACTGGCGCGCTCGAACGCGGCGGCCACTTCGCGCACGCTGTAGCCGCGCCCGGTGCCTAGATTGACTACCAGGCCGGTGCGCTCGCGCTGCAGGTAGTCGATGGCATCCACATGCGCGCGTGCCAGATCCATCACATGCAGGTAATCGCGCACGCCGGTGCCATCGGCGGTGGGGTAGTCGTCGCCAAAGACCTGCAGCGCATCGCGGCGGCCGACCGCCACCTGCGCGATATACGGCATCAGATTGTTCGGCACGCCACGCGGGTCTTCGCCCAGATACCCGCTGGGATGTGCACCGACCGGGTTGAAGTAACGCAGCAGCGCCGCATTGAACTCCGGCCAGGCCGCGCTGAGGTCGGCGATCATCTCTTCCATCATCAGCTTGGTGCGCCCGTACGGATTGATCGCCTTCAGCGGCGCGTCTTCGCGGATCGGGCTGGTGTTGGCATCGCCATAGACGGTGGCCGAGGAGCTGAACACCAGCCTGGTTACCTTGGCGGTGCGCATCGCGCGTAACAGCGCCAGCGTGCCGGTCACGTTGTTGTTGAAGTACAGCAACGGCTCGCGCACCGATTCGCCCACCGCCTTGAGCGCGGCAAAATGCAGCACCGCATCGATCTTCTTCGCAGTCAGCAGCTCGGCCAGCTCGGGCGCGCGCACATCCATGCGATGGAAGTCCGGGCGGAAACCTATCAGGTGCTGCAGATGGTCGAGTACGCGCTCGGAAGAGTTGCTCAAATTATCGACAATGCACACTTCATGGCCACGTCGCGCCAACTCGACGCAGGTATGTGAGCCGATATAGCCGGTGCCGCCAGTGACCAAAATTCTCATGGATGTCTGCCTTGTGGAGGGCGCTGACGCGCCGGCCTATCAATGGCGCGGATGCACCACCTCGCACGTTTCATGCGTGTTGCGTGATGTCATCGCGCCGGCAGGACGTTGCGCTTGCGCCACGCATGGGGTGGCAGGCAGCTCTGGGCGAGAAGGAAGGGGTTGTGCATCACGGTCCAACGCCACCTACGGTAGGAGGCGGGCCGTGAGAGCAGGCACAGTGGTGGGTGCGTGCCACGCGAGTATGGCCTTGACCGGAACCTCACCGTGACTGTGGGTGGGTGTGTGCGTGCGCGCTGCATTTTGCGCGGGCAGCGCAGTGCAAAAGACGAGCTCGCATCAGGCAGTTCCAAGCGCACGCTGCGGCAATAAAAAAGCCCGCCTCGCTAAGCAAGCGAGGCGGGCTTTACGCGCAGCTGCAGCGCTGGATAGCGTTACAGCGTGACCGCGCCACCGGCAATGGTGAGCAACGTGCCCGAGGTGTAGCTGGCGGTATCGGCTGCCAGCATCACGTACGCCGATGCCAGCTCCACCGGTTGCCCGGGGCGGCCCATCGGCGTCTGGCCGCCGAAGTTTTCCACCGACTCCTCATCCATGCCGGCGGGAATAAACGGTGTCCAGATCGGGCCCGGCAGCACCGCGTTGACGCGGATGTGCTTGTCGGCCAGCACGCCTGCCAGGCCAATCGTCAGGTTGGCCAGCGCGCCCTTGGTTGCGGCATACGGCAGGATGTTCGGCGTCGGCTTCTTGGACTGCACCGAGGCGGTATTGATGATGGAGCCGCCGTCTTTCATCAGCGGCACCGACAGCTGCACCAGGTGGAATACGGCATGCACATTGGTGTCGAAGGTCTTGCGCCATTCCTCCAACGTGATGTCTTCGAAGTTCTCAAAATACTTCTGATAGCCGGCGTTGTTGACCAGGATATCCAGGCCGCCGAATGTGCTGTTGACCTGTTCGATCAACGCAGCCGCCTGGGCGGGGTCGCTGATGTCGCAGCCCACCAGCAAGGCCTTGACGCCGGCCTTTTCGATCAATGCGCCAATTCTGGCGGCATCCTCCTGCTCATCGGGAAGATAGGCGATCGCCACATCGGCACCTTCGCGTGCATACGCGATCGCCACGGCCGCGCCGATGCCGCTGTCGCCGCCGGTGATCAATGCACGTTTGCCGGTGAGCTGCCCATGACCGACATAACTGTCTTCGCCATGATCCGGGCGCGGGTCCATCTTCTCGGTACGCCCGGGAAAGTTCTGCTGCTGCGGTTTGAATGGCGGACGCGGATAGTTGGGTACGGGCATTTCGGTCTCCTGGCGGTGTGACGCATCACAATGAACGGCAGTGTGCGTGCGCAAACGTAAACGTGTGGGCTAGGCAATGTCGGCGGCGTGTGTGTTGACGATGCCGCCGCTTGCGCGCGGCGATTGCTTCACGCCATCGCGCAGCTTTGTTCACTGCTGTGCAATGTGCACCGGCCTAGCGTGGGCTCACGACCACAACGCAGGAGAACGACGATGGGCAGTGAACCGAAAAAGCCATGGGGCCCGGATGACGATCAGCAAAAGCCGTTTACGCCGCAGGAGCAGCGCAATGAGGATGTCGAGTGGAAGGTGCACGACATGCCCGACGAAGACCGCGATGTGAATAAGGCCGACCCCGAACACGATTACGAACGACCAGACGGCTCCGAGAAGCGCTGAGTCGCGCTCAACGCTGCAGTTCCGGTGTTCGCGATGCAAGCGCACGCAACTCCGCCGTCGTATCGCAGCGCCGGCCTTGGCAACCCCATGCACATTTTCTCTACGGCCAGTGCGTAGGCTAGTGGCAACACAGCGCACCCGGTGCCTTGCGGCCGCGCTTGCGCAAGGCCCCAAGCGGCAACGATCCACGTCGTCACGAGCCGACAGTCCAGCAGGCGCGTCATAGCGCAGGCCAAGCGAGCTGATCCGTCAGCTCAGCCAACGGCACCCGTGTTCGGGCTGCCCTCCATCTCCCGCAAACCTTGCGCTCCTTGGCGTTTCGGTCAATTCGACGCGCCTACCGACCCCGACCATGACGCTTGGCACTGGCGTAATCCGGCATTGCCGTGCGTACTTCGGTCAAACTTTTACGGCGAGCTCGACTTGGGGGAGCGAGCACCCACGCGGCCGGACGGCCGTGACAACGATGTGCCATCTCGTGGTGACGTGCAGGCGCGTTTTTCGCGCCGCCGTCACAATTCTCAACTGAACATGTACTAGTCATTGCGGACAGAAGCGCCCATGGACCGTCTTTCCTGCGCCATCATCGACGACGACGTGGAGTTCTGCGATCAGGTGGTTGAGTTAGCCACCGATAGCGGCTTCCGTGCCAAGGGCATCCACACCCTTGGCGAAGCCAGCCGTTGGCTGGACAGCAACTTCCCCGACCTTTTGGTGGTGGACGTTGGCCTGCCCGACGGTAGCGGTTTCGATCTCATCGAACGGCTCGACCCGGATCACACGCCGCAGATCGTGGTGGTCTCGGGTGATTACGCCTACGAAACCCAGGGCCGCGCGCAGCAGTTCGGCGTCAGTGAGTTCCTCACCAAGCCGTTTGCGCCCGAGCGGCTGGAGCGCGTGCTCGGCGGCCTGCGCGACGCGCAGCAGGGCAATCTGGGCATTATCGGCAACAGCGACAGCATCGTGCTGTTGCGCAAGGACATCGTGCGCGTGGCGCCGACCGATCTGAATGTGCTGGTGACCGGCGAGACCGGCACCGGCAAGGATCTGGTCGCGCGCGCGGTCCATCGGGTTTCCGGCCGGCGTGGTCGCTTCGTACCGGTCAACTGCGGTGCGATTCCCGAGGAACTGCTGGCCAGCCAGCTGTTCGGCCACGAGCGTGGCAGCTTCACCGGCGCCGATCGTCGGCACGCCGGATTCCTGGAGCAGGCGGCCGATGGCACGCTGTTCCTGGATGAGATCGGCGAGATGCCGACCCGGCTGCAGGTCTACCTGCTGCGCGCGATCGAGTCGCGCAGCTTCATGCGCGTGGGTGGCAGCGAGGAGATCCCGCTGGACGCGCGCGTGGTCGCCGCAACGCACCAGCATGTGCAACGCGAGCACGGCGTGCTGCGCGAGGATCTGTTCTACCGGCTCAACGAGTACCCGATCCAGGTACCGCCGCTGCGCGAGCGTCGCGGCGATGCGCGTCTGCTGGGCCTGCGCGTGATCGATGAGCTCAACGTCAAGTACGGCACCCGCAAGCTGCCGACCAAGTCGTTGCTGCGCTATCTGGCGTACCACACCTGGCCGGGCAACGTGCGCGAGCTGCGCTCGTTCATCCGCTATCTGTACCTGCGCGCGGACGGCGATCTGCTGAGCGCGCCGGACGTGGTGCAGACCGTGCCGCAGGCCGACGAAGACGGCTTGCTGATTCCGGCAGGGTGGACCATGCGCCAGGCCGAAGACGCCATGATCGAGGCGGCCTTGGCGCGCACGCGCTTCAACAAGAAGGCGGCGGCGCGCGAGTTGGGGATCAGCGTGCGCACCTTGCACAACCGGCTCAGCGACAAGGACGCGTAGTGGGCGATGCATCCCAGGGGCGGCGGCGCGAGCTGCTACATCAGCTACGCAACCGCCTCAATGTGATGGGCTTTGCGTTGTATGCGTTACGCAACGAGACCTCCAAGCCCATGGAGACCTTGCGCACCACCCATCAATCGGCGGTGGAGTTGCTCAATCAACTGGGCGAGGAAGAGCGCGCCCTGCGCCAGGACGATGGGGTGTCCACCGATAGCACCGATCAGTAATGCTCGGCAGGCTGGGTCTGGTTGCTGAGCAGGGCGGTGATGGTGCGCGGGTTGTATGGCTTCATGCAGTACGACAGGTGCGCAAACCGCGGCGGCAGCGTGTAGCGGTCGTAGCCGGAGCAGAACGAGAACGGTACGCCGCGCTCCAGCAGTGCGTCGGCAACCGGAAACACCGGTTGACCACGCACATTGACGTCGAGCAATGCGCCATCGATGGTCTGCCCCGAGGTCACCAGCGACAGCGCCTCCGGCACATTGCTCACCGGTCCGAGCACATGGACGCCGGCCTCCACCAACAGATCGTTGAGCGATTCGGCCAGCAGGTAGTCGTCCTCGACCACGAGGATGCGACGGCCGTTGAGTGGATTGTCCAGCATGGCGAACTCCTAGAGCGGTGGCGCTGTCTGGCGACGCGCAAACCATAGTGCGCGTCGCGTCGGTTAACGCCGCGCGTAAGCAGGCGCTTCCAGTACCGGTCTGTGCAAGGCAGCTGTATCGCTCAGACGCCGCGTAGCAGTAGAGGCAGGTTTGCGCCATCATTGACGATTGCGCCCACACCCGGCGCGATTGATGCGATGGCTGCAATGACTGACGACGACACTTCCTGCGACGACACCTCAGCGCCTCCTGCGCACGAGGCCGTGGCGCCACCGCCGTTATTCATTCTCGGTGTGGGTGCCGATGGCCTGGATGCCACCCGCCTGGCCGAACTGCTCGACGCGGTCACCGGCGCGCCCAATCTGGTCATCATGCTGTTGCTGCGCGATCGTCATCTGCTGGACGAGCCGCGCCTGCGCGAGTTGCTCGGCCCGCAATCCAGCCTGCTTCTGGCGCCCGAGGATGGCGATGCGCTGCATCCCAGGCGCATTTATCTGCCGCCCAGCCAGACGCTGGTGACCCTGGAAGAAGGCCGGCTGCGGCTGCGCCCCCTGGAGGAGGCTAGCGATCACGGCTTGATCGACAGTTTCTTCGTTTCGATGGCGCACGACCAGGACGGCAACGTGATCGGCCTGATCATGGGCCGCTTCGACGGCGACGGCACCCTGGGAACCGCCGCGATCAAGGAATGCGGCGGTCTGGCGCTGGCGGTGGACGACCCGTCCTTGCACGGCATGGATCTGCGCAGTGCCGGCAACCCGGCCGCCATCAGCGACGACATCCTGCCGCTGCCGCGCGTGGCCGCACGCATCGCCGCGCATATGCAACGCCACCATCGCTTCGGTCATCCGGCACCGGTGGGCGTGCGTAACGGCAGCGAGAACGATCAGCTCAGCCAGGTCGCCAGCATCCTGCGCAACGCCACCGGCCACGATTTCCACGGGTACAAGCGCGCCACGTTCCTGCGCCGCGTGCAGCGACGCATGCAGGTGGTGCAGGTGGACACGCTGGAGCAGTATCTGGAGCAGCTGCGCAGCCGCTTCGACGAACCGCTGCTGCTGTTCAACGATCTGCTGATCGGCGTGACCCAGTTCTTCCGCGACCGCCGCGAGTTCGAGTTTCTGGAGCAGCAGGTGATTCCGCGCCTGTTCCAGGGTAAGCAGCCGGGCGATCACCTGCGGGTGTGGGTGCTGGGCTGCTCTACCGGCGAAGAGGCCTATTCGTTGGCGATGCTGTTGCGCGAGCACGCGCAGACGCTGGACGTGGCGCCACGCATCCAGATCTTCGCCAGCGACATCGACGGGCGTGCGTTGGCCATCGCACGGGTGGGGCGTTATTCGTCCAGCATCGTCGCCGACGTGGGGCCGGAGCGCCTGCAGCGCTGGTTCGTCAAGGAGGGCGATACCTATGTGGTGAGCAAGCAGGTGCGCGAGCTATGCGTGTTCTCGCAGCACAGCATCGTCAAGGACCCGCCGTTCTCGCGGCTGGATCTGGTGTCGTGCCGCAATCTGCTGATCTACCTGGACGCCGAGCTGCAGAACCGGGTGATCCCGGTGTTTCACTTCGCCCTCAAGCCGGGCGGCTATCTGTTCCTGGGCAATGCCGAAAACGTCTCGCGGCATGCCAAGTTGTTCGCACCGGTGGAGCGCAGCTTCCGCGTGTTCCAGAAGATCGATGCCGACAGCCGCATGCATGCGACCTTCCCGTCGTCTTCGCTCGGACTCGACGGCCATGCACCGGCGGCCAACCGCCAGCAGCGCAGTGTCAGCAATGCGCTGGTGCGCGCCGGCGAGCGCATCGCCGATCGCTATGCCCCGGCCTATGCGGTGCTGGACGAGCATTTCGACGTGCTGCATTTCTCCTCGCAGGCCGGGCGTTTCATCCGTCCCGGCGGCGGCGCGCCCAGCCTCAACCTGCTCAACCTGGTTCACCGCGACCTGCGCCTGGAGTTGCGCAGCGCGCTCAGCCGTGCCGAAGCGGACATGACGCCGGTGCAGGCCAGGGGCATCCAGATGCACGAGGACGCGGCGACCCTGGCGGTGGACCTGTTCGTGGAGCCGACCTCCGATTCGGACGTGCCGCGCGGCTATGTGGTGTTGTTCCAGGAAGTGGAAGCGCGTGAACTGGCCGAGCTGGCGCCGCCGAAAGATACCGTGTCCGACAATGCGCACGTGCAGGCGCTGGAGAACGAGCTGCGCATGACCCGCGAGCGGCTGCAGTCGATGATCGAGGAGCTGGAGAGCACCAACGAGGAGCTCAAGTCTTCCAACGAGGAATACCAGTCGCTCAACGAAGAACTGCAGAGCGCCAACGAAGAGCTGGAAACCTCCAAGGAAGAACTGCAGTCGGTCAACGAGGAGGTCACCACGGTCAACGGCGAGCTGGCCCACCGCGTGCAGGAACTCGCGCATGCCAACAGTGATCTGAAGAACCTGCTGGAAAGCACCCAGATCGCCACCGTGTTCCTGGACAACGAGCTGCGCGTCACCAACTTCACTCCCGCGGTCACCGACATCCTGCCGCTGGTGGAAAGCGACATCCACCGGCCGATCAGCAACATCAAGCTGCACGTGGCCTACGACGAGCTGCAGGACGACGTGCGCCGGGTGATCCGCACGCTGGCGGTGCTGGACCGCGAGGTGGAAAACCCCGCCACCCGTGCGCGCTACATGGTGCGCGTGCTGCCGTACCGCACGGTCAACAACTTCATCGGCGGTGCAGTGTTGACCTTCATGGACGTCACTCCGCTGACGCGCGCCGAGCGCGCGTTGCGCAGCAGTGAGCAGCGCCTGCGCACCTTGATGGAAGGCATTCCGCAACTGGTGTGGCGCTCGCTCGATGGCGGCCGCTGGACCTGGTCCAGCCCGCAATGGTCCAGCTACACCGGCCAGCGCGATGGCGAGAGCCTGGAACTGGGCTGGCTGCAGGCGGTGCACCCGGACGAGCGCGAGCTGACACTGAATGCCTGGCACGACAGTACGCGTACCGGCGGGCTGGATGTGGAACACCGCCTGTTCAACGCAGCCGAGGACCGCTACCGCTGGTTCCATACGCGCAGTGCGCCGGTGCTGGACGAGCGCGGCCAGGTGCTGGAATGGCTGGGAACCTCGACCGAATCGGACAATCTGCGCCGCCTGCAGGACGAGCAGCGCGTGCTGGTCAGCGAATTGCAGCATCGCACCCGCAACCTGATCACCGTGGTGCAGTCAGTCGCCAAGCAGACTGTCCAGACCAGTCACAGCATGCCGGAATTCGCCGGCAGGTTCGACGACCGGCTCTCTGCGTTGTCGCGTGTGCAAGGGTTGTTGTCGCAGTCGGACAACGAGCCCACCACCATCGGCGCACTGCTGCGCATGGAACTGGATGCACTCGGTGCCGAGCCCGACCAACAGCGCATCGTGGTGGAAGGCCCGGACGTGGCGCTGCGCAAGTCCACGGTGCAGACGCTGGCGCTGGCCTTGCACGAACTGGCGACCAATGCACTCAAGCACGGGGCGCTGGCGGTGGAGACCGGCACGCTGTCGGTGCGCTGGGACGTGGTGTCCAACAACGATGCCTCTGCACGCCTGGTGCTGTCGTGGATCGAAGAAGGCGCCAGCCAGCAGCGACGCAGCGATCGCGACCAGGCCGGCGGATTCGGCCGCCGCCTGATCGAGAAGGCGCTGCCGTACAGCCATGGCGCACAGACGCGTTACGAGCTCAGCGATACACGCCTGGAATGCGAGATCCAGTTGCCGTTGACCTCGCTGCACGATCGGTAGACACCTGCACGCGCGCGCGCAGTGCGTGCGCACTTTGGCGGGCGCTGCCATGCCGATGTGCGAAATGCTGCGCATCCCGACGCGCCCCTCACGGAAAATCCTGCGCGTGCGTGCAGATGTTGCGACGGATTCGCGCCTCGCGACGGTGCGGATGCCACGGCCGTCATGCAAGACTATTGCAGTGCATCGTTGCGCGGCATCCCAAAAACTTGGCGCGTATTGTGCGTAGCTCCTGCTGTCATCAGATGCACAGTGGAGCAAACATGATTACGCGCATTCTTCAGTTGTCGGGCCGCGTTGCGAGCAATGCCTGGGTCGAGATCGGTGTCGGTGCCGATGCCGACATTCTGGTTGCCGACCGTGGCGGCAAGCGCGAGGAGCGTGCAACCTTCGGTCGACGTGCTCCGGGACAGCAGCGTTCGATCAATACCCAGGAGCCGGAGTGGCTGGGGCGCGTGGACCTCGCCATCTGGGAAACCCAGCGCTGCCTGATCCCGCTGTGTGGCTTTGTCTGCGCCGCATCGGCTGATGGCGCCACGTCGGCGACCTGGCTGAGTCAGGACGGTGGCGCGCTGTACGCCGCGGGCCTGCGCAATGTCATGGATATCGGTGGCCGCCTGCAGATGGGGTTCTCGTTGCTGGTCGCTTCCTCGACCAGCCTGCCGACACAACGCCCGTTATGCGTCGAAGGCGATGCCACGCAATGGCTACAGGTCAGTGGCGAGGAGGCCATGCGTCATCTGCTGCCATGGCGGTTGGAACGCTGCACCACCGCAGCAGGCGTGCGTCCGGAGTGGGCCAGCGAAGCGCATGCCCAGCAGGCCGCGCCGGTGTGAGAGGCGCGGGCACGCAGTGATACCAAGAGGCCCGTCGGGCCTCTTTTCTTTTCAGTCCTCCGGTAACCCTTACGCATTCGTCGACGTCTTGTATCGACCCACCCGTGTTGCATGGGCGTCGCAAATCACGCGCCGACGTTGTCGCGATAACCACCGCAAGACGACCAACGGCATGCAGCCCGCTGTCCACAGTAGGTTACGCATTAAAAAGCCCGGGTCGCGAACGACCCGGGCCAGTCTCGGCAACTGCTAGCGCTGAAGATCAGCGTTGGATGTCGCCGGTGGTGGAGCCGGCGCCCGGGCCTGCGCCCAGGTCTGCACCGGTCACCCGATCCAGCTCCGGATTGGACAGCAGGCGCAGCGACATCGCATCCAGTGCCTCGGTCTGGGTCGCATCCAGCGCAACCGTGGCCGAACCATCGCCACCGTCGACTGCGGACTGCAGCTCACGGTCTGCCACCACGTCCCACTGCTCGCCGGCATTCCACGGGCCAACCGTGTCGCCTTCGCCCTGCGACATGTTGTAGTAGATGTCGGTAAAGCGTGGGTCGCCCGGCAGCTTGCCCGGCGGGAAGTTCGGCTCGATGGAGTACAACGCTTTCTCGAACGACTTCTGATGCGCCACTTCGCGCGTCATCAGGAAGCGCAGCGCATCCACGATGCCCGGATCATCGGTGACGGTGATCAGGCGCTCATAGACCAGCTTGGCGCGTGCTTCGGCAGCGATGTTGGAGCGCATGTCCGAGGTCGGGCAACCGATCGAATCGACATAGGCCGAGGTCCACGGCACGCCACTGGAGTTGACCAGCGCCGGGCCACCGCCGTACAGGATCTGCTGGGTGTGGCTGGTGCTGTTCTGGGTCATGGAGCGCATCTCCATCGCCTCGTCCATGCCTTCGGACAACACGGCCTTGGGGCCCTTGTTGAGCATGGCAATGATCGAGCCGATGATTTCCAGGTGGCTCAGTTCTTCGGTGGCGATATCGAACAACAGATCCTTGCGGCCCGGATCGTCTTCGCCCAATGCCTGGGTGAAATACTGCATTGCTGCAGCAAGTTCGCCCTGCGGTCCGCCGAACTGCTCGAGCATCAACGTGGCCAGATCCGGATTGGGTTCGGCAACGCGAACGGTGTACATCAGACGCTTGTTATGCATAAACATGGATCGTATTTCCTGGCTGGCGCCCGGCGACAACTGCAACGCGGCAAGCGCGCAGAAACCTGAGGCTGGCTACGGGAGGGGGTTGCCCGCGGGATGCGGACAAACGCAGGCGGCAGCGCCGCCTGCGCAATGCATCAGGCCGCCTTGCTGGCCTTGGATGCCTTTTGATTGCCGCCTTGCTCGGCGAGCAGGGTCAGCTTTTCATCGGTGGCCTTTTCTTCTTCCAGCGTCGACAGCAGCAAGCTCACCGCATCGGTGTAGCCCAGCTGCTTTGCAATCGCAGCGATGGTGCCGTACGAGGCGATCTCGTAATGCTCCACCTTCTGTGCGCCGCCGATCAGTGCCGCATCGCGTACCGGACCTTCTTCGATCTCGTCGATCACCTCGCGGCTTTCCTCGACCAGGCCTTCCATCGCGGCACACTTGATGCGCTTGAGCTTGATGCCGAGCAGTTCGACGATCTGGTCGATGCGTTCGATCTGGCCCTGGGTTTCTTCCAGGTGCAGCTTGAACGCTTCCACCAGCTTGGGTTCGGTGGCCGCACGTGCCAGACGTGGCAGCGATTTGGTCAACTGCTTTTCTGCGCTGTAGATGTCCGACAGCTCGTGGACGAAAAGCTCTTCAATTGTCTTGATCGCCATGGGCGGCTCCTTTGGATGGATAGGTAGATAAACAGTGCGGTGCAGCGTGTGTGCGTTTTGCCTTCAATGCGTGCGAGCCAGCTGCGTCATCACTTCGGCATCGCATTGCCTGGCGTCACGCCAAGCCTGCAATGCAGCGTTGTTGTCGTGCTTGCTCAAGCTGTCTCGCATGGTCGCTACGCTAATCGTCGGCGTGTTAGCGCGATCGGTGGATGCGGTGATGCCGAGGCGATAACGACCTGTGCCGTGAGCGGCGCAGTGATGATGCGCATGCAATCGATTCGCCAGCGCCGAGCCGTGGCAACCGCGCTGCAATCGACCGAGATTGATGCCGGCTTCTTGCATGCGCACAACGCGCATGACCGCGGCCGTGCATGCGGCATCGCCGGTGCGCCTGTGCCGATGTCGATGCCATTGCGCGGATGTCGATGCGCACGCGTAGCGATTGCACCGGCACCGTGCGGCATGCACGACGGGGAATGCACGCCGTTGCAGACCGATGCGCTACAACCGATGGCTCGTTCTTGCCCCTGGAGCTGCCATGACGCCGTTGGACAAACCGTTACGCCGCGAGCTGCAGATCGGCGAGCAGGCCTATACCTTGATCATCGACCCGCAGGGCCTGAAGCTGGTCGAAAAAGGCCGACGCAAGGGCGTGGCCTTGCGGTGGGACGAGCTGGTCAGCGGCGATGCCGCACTGGCCCGCGCGCTGCAGGCCTCGCTCGGCGAGCCCTGAGCGCAGCGCGCGGGAAAGCTGCCTCAGCGCGCAGGAAACAACCGTGCCAGCTCGCGGACCGCTGCTGCGGAGGCGGCGTGATCCGGCGTGGCATCGGGGTTGTTGAAATCGTGGGCACCTTGCGACTGCACCAGCAAGCCATCGCGACGCGGCACCACATTGAGATTGTGGCCGCGCCAGACCAAGCCGTAGGTCACTTCCGGTTGCGGAATCAAGCGGGCGGTCTGCCCACGCACCGGGATGACGCTGTCGTCGCCAAGCAATGCGCGCGCGCCATAGCCGGTGGCATTGACCAGGATCTTCTCGCGCAGCTGGCCGAACTGGCGCGGATGCTCGAAGTTGCGCGTGTACAGCTCGCCGCCGGCCCGCAGAAAGTCGTCCATCAGCAGGCGCGCGTAGGCGCTGAGGTTGAAGGTCAGCTGGCTGTAGCGGCGCACGAACGGCACCGGAAACGGATGACTGCCGGGCGCAACCGGTTGCGAGCGCGGGCCGAGATCGTCAAGCAGGTCGCGCTCCAGTGGCGGGTAGTCCGGCTCGTGCGCTTCGGCTGACGCGCTCGGTTGATCGAACGGCACATCCGACAACGCATAGCCATCGCGCCATTCGATCGGCTCGCCCGGCAGGCCCAGCAGGGTCTGGTAGCGGCGAAACGAAATGCGCGCCATCTCTTCCCAGCGGGTCCTGAAATCGGCGCTGGCGTGCTCGCTGGTGCACACGCGCGAGTCCGGCGACCACACGCCGGTGGCGTAGAACGAACGCACATCCGGCAGGCGCTCGCGCGCATAGATGCGCACGCGCAGGCCCGCACGTTGCGCCACCAGCGCGGTGGTCAGCCCGATCGCGCCGCAGCCGATCACCGCCAGCTCGCGCGCGTCCGCATCGGCGGCACGCACCAGCCGCAGCGCATGCTCGGCCGCGCCCCATGACAGCGACCACCCGCTGCCGCCATGTCCGTAGTTGTGCACCACCATCTTGCGGCCGATGCGCTCGGCCTGGATCCGCGGCCCCTGTGCACGGAACGGACGGGTGCAGCCGTTGATCGCGATGATGCGATCCACCGCCGCACGGATCGGTGCCAGCGGCGGCGCTGCGGCGAACTGGTCGGGCGAGGCGCCCGGCGGCATGGCGGGTAGCGGCGAAGACGGCGCAGCGGCCGCCTTGCCGGTCGCGGCCCAGCTCCCGCTGGAAGCGGCCGCGAGCGCGAGACCGGCGCTGTGCAGGAAATGACGACGGTGCATGCGGCTCCTGAGCGATGTGCAGAAAGTGATCGGGATAATGGCGCCCGCGCGACCGGCACGCGTAGCGTGCGCGGCGCAGTATCGGTGACGCCAGGCCCTGCGCTGCGTGCCAGCGACCGGCACCGCAGGGTCACCGGTCGCGCAGGCCGAGCATACCGCGCGCATCTGTGCCTGCCACCGTCGACCAGGCCGGCTTCGCACCGCGATCCGGGCAATTGAGGCCGCGCCGGCGGCCATTCGTCGCCCGGGGCTTTCGCCCGATCGCTTGCCGGCTATGCTCGCCGCGTCCCAACCCAACGAGTCGCCACCGTGCCTGCCAGCGTCTTCCTGATCGTGCGTATCGTGTTCGCCTGGGCCGCCGCATTGGTGGTGGCCGGGATCATGTGGGCGCAGTTGTTCGGCTCCACGGGCGCGTTCTTCGGGCTGATCTGCGTGGTGCTGCTGACATTGGCCCTGATGAGTGCGATCACGCATGTGCGCCGGGTGCGCCTGATCGCCGGGCGGCTGGATCACGACACCTTGTCGACCCGCCAGCGCCGCCAGATCGAAGTGCCGCTGGACGTGCAGGCCAGCTTTGCCGTGGTCGAAGAGGCCGTGCGTGTGCTGCCGCGCGTGCAGGACATCGAATGCGCGCCCGGCAGCCTGCTGATCCGCGCCAAGGTGCGCCGCATCGACCCTTACGAAGGACGTCAGCCCTCGCGCTGGAACCTGTTCGCGCGTTTTGCGATCAAGCGCAACCAGGTGCTGGTGACGATCACGCCGGGGCAGGGCACCAGCAGCGTCACCGTGCTGTGCGAGCCCGACGCCGGTGCCTGGGTGGACCTGTTTGCGGTGGACGAAGGCAGCAATTACGAGAACGCCGAGGCGATCAACCGCGCGGTGGTGCGCCGGGTCGGCGAGCAACGTCGCGACGAACAGGCTGCGGCCGAACAATCGGTGATGGAAAAGGAACTGGCGGTGGCACGCCTGAATCTGCTGCATGCCCAGGTCGAGCCGCACTTTCTCTACAACACGCTGGCGAGCGCGCAGGTGCTGGCACGCACCGACCCGCCGCGCGCGGAGATCATGATCGGGCACCTGATCCAGTACCTGCGCAGCTCGCTGCCCAGTGCCGATGGGGCCATCTCCACCCTGGGCGAAGAACTCGAACGTACCCAGGCCTATCTGGAAATCCTGCGCATCCGCATGGGCACGCGACTGGTCCTGCAGGTGGAGGTGCCGTACGAGCTGCGCGCGCTGCAACTGCCCTCGATGATGCTGCAGACCCTGGTGGAGAACGCGATCAAGCACGGGCTGGAACCCAAGCCCGGCGGCGGCACGATATGGATCCTGGCGCGTCGCGTCGACGACCACGCCACGCTGACCGTGGCCGACGATGGCCAGGGCTTCGGCACCCACACCCAGGGCACCGGCATCGGCCTGAAGAACCTGCGCGAGCGGCTACAGTTGATCTACGCCGGCAAGGCCAGCTTTGCCATCGTGTCCAATTTCCCTAGCGGTGTGGCCGCCACCATCAGCCTGCCGATGCCGGCGCAGATGACCGCCACATGCATGCCGCCGCCCTTGCCCCACGCGCACAGCTCAACCGCGCAGGTGCAGGCATGAGCGCCCTGCGTGCAGTGATCGCCGAAGACGAAGCGTTGCTGCGGCAGTCCCTGCTCGCGCTGCTGGCCGAGGTGTGCCCGCAGCTGCAGGTGGTGGGCGAATGCGAAGACGGCGCCAGCGCGCTGGAGACCATCGCCACCCAGCAACCCGATGTGGTGTTTCTGGATATCCGCATGCCCGGGCTCACCGGCATCGAGGTGGCGGGTGCGCTGCGCGAGGTCAGCCCGTGTACCCAGGTAGTGTTCGTCACTGCCTACGACCAGTACGCCATCGACGCGTTCGAACACGGCGCGGTGGACTACCTGCTCAAGCCGATCAGCCGCGAGCGCCTGCAGGCCACCTGGCAGCGCGTGCAGCAGCGCGCCGCCGCCGGTCAGCCGGACGGCCAACTGCTGGAGACCTTGCTGAAGCGCCTGTCCGCACGCCCTGCTGCCGCCAGCGTCGCGCCGCCACTGGCCTGGCTCACCGCCAGCAGCGGCCGCGAGACGCGCCTGATCGCGCTGGACGAGGTGGCGTATTTCCAGGCCGACCAGAAATACACCACGGTGATGACCGCCGCCGGCGAGGCGATCCTGCGCACGCCGCTGCGCGAGTTGCTCGACGTGCTGGACCCGCAGGTGTTCAAGCAGATCCACCGCTCCACCATCGTCAACATGAAGGCGGTCGCCTCGGTGGTGCGCGAGGACACCGGCAAGGGCCGGCTGGCGCTGCGCGGGCGCAGCGAAACGCTCACCGTCAGCCAGCCCTTCATGAGCCTGTTCCGCGGCATGTAGTTCCCCCGATCGCATCGACTGAAAGGATTGCTGATATGCGCCTGATCGCCTCCCTCGTGTATTGCCTGCTTGCGTTGGCCGGTTGCCACGACCGTAACGGCACCACCTCCATCACCCGCGCCACCAGCAATGGCCAGGACGTGATCTTCAGCAAGACCCTGGCCACCGCCACCGATCTCAATGTGCATTGCCTTGCCAGCAGCAGCGGTCGCTGCCATTACCTGGTCTACGAGGAACACTGCGCCGCGCCTGCCGCGGGCAACACGGCGGGCACGCCGGCCTGCGCACGCAGGACGCTGGACAGCTTTGCGCTGACACCGGGGCAGGTGCGCGAACTGCGCGGCATTCCGCGTCAGGCGCATACCTGTGTGGATACCAGCGCGCCCAGCGCCGACTGCCATGGCTGAGCGGGCCTTGCAGTCCTGGCTCGGCGAAAACATGTTTCAGCTATGTAGCAAGCCATGCTGCAACCGGACGCAAGCCTGAATACGCACTGACGATCAGCGGCCGCTTCTGCGATCATTGCGGGCTTGTTGCCGGTTCACGGCGTCCTCACTGCCAGGCTTCTCATGTCCGAACAATCGCTACGCCGCGACGTTGGCCCCTTCGCCCTCATGCTCACCGGCCTGGGCTCGATCATCGGTTCCGGCTGGCTGTTCGGTGCCTGGCGCGCTGCCGGCCTGGCCGGCCCCGGCGCGATCTGGGCCTGGATTCTGGGTGCGGCGATCATCACCACCATCGCGCTGTCCTACGCGGAACTGGGCGCGATGTTCCCCGAGTCCGGCGGCATGGTGCGCTACAGCCATTACTCGCACGGCTCGCTGGTGGGCTTCATCGCCGGCTGGGCCAACTGGATCGCGATCGTGTCGGTGATCCCGGTCGAGGCCGAGGCCTCGGTGCAGTACATGGCCTCCTGGCCATGGGCCTGGGCGCAGGGCCTGTATGTGCAGGCACCCGGCGGGGCGGGGGAGTTGTCGGTGCCCGGCCTGCTGATCTCGGCGGTGCTGGTGCTGGTGTATTTCTTCCTCAATTTCTGGAGCGTCAAGCTGTTCGCGCGCTCCAATACCCTGATCACCGTGTTCAAGCTGGTGGTGCCGGCGGCGACCGGCGTGGCCCTGATCGCCAGCGGCTTCCACAGCGAGAACTTCAGCGTCGGCATCCACGGCGATGCGCACGTGATCGACCTGGCCGCGGTGCTGACCGCGGTGGCCACCGCCGGCATCGTCTTCAGCTTCAACGGCTTCCAGAGCCCGGTGAACCTGGCCGGTGAAGCGCGCAACCCGGGCCGCAGCATTCCGTTCGCGGTGCTGGGCTCGATCGCGCTGGCCACGGTGGTCTACGTGATCCTGCAGGTGGCCTATATCGGCGCGGTGCCGCCGGACCTGCTGGCCAAGGCCGGCTGGCACGGCATCGATTTCCGCTCGCCGTTCGCCGAGCTGGCCATCATCGTCAACCTGCACTGGCTGGCGATGCTGCTGTACATCGATGCGTTCGTCAGCCCCAGCGGTACCGGCATCACCTATACCGCCACCACCGCGCGCATGGTCTACGGCATGGAAAAGAACGGCACCATGCCGTCGGTGCTGGGCAAGCTGCACCCGGTCTGGGGCGTGCCGCGCATGGCGATGTTCTTCAACCTGGCGGTGTCGTTCGTGTTCCTGTTCTTCTTCCGCGGCTGGGGCACGCTGGCGGCGGTGATCTCGGTGGCCACCATCATTTCCTACCTCACCGGCCCGATCAGCGCGATGGCGCTGCGCCGTCATGCCCCGGAACTGCATCGCCCGCTGCGCATCGCCGCGCTGCCGGTGCTGGCCGGCGTGGCCTTCGTGATGGCGACCGAACTGCTGTACTGGGCACGCTGGCCGCTGACCGGCGAGATCATCCTGCTGATGGTCGTGGCGCTGCCGGTGTACTGCTACTACCAGGCCAAGCAGGGCTGGCCGGATCTTGGGCGCAACCTCAAGGGCGCGGCCTGGATGATCTGCTACCTGCCGACGATCGCGCTGCTGTCCTGGGCCGGCAGCAGCGACTTCGGCGGCCATGGCTATCTCAGCTACGGCACCGATCTTGCGGTAGTGGCTGCAGTCGGCGCGGTGTTCTACATCTGGGGCGTGCGCAGCGGTTGGCGCACCCCGTCGGTGGAGAAGGCCGTCGCGCAGGCGTGAGCGCCTGATCGCTGATTGCTGCTGAAACAAGGCGCCTGTCTCCGAGCGTCGCAAACAGGAACGGCCGGTGCACTGCACCGGCCGTTTTTTTGTTGGTCGCCACGCACGCGATGGAGTGCAGCGATTGGCGGCGCCCGGCAGCGCACGTCGTGTTGCGATCGGACAGCGGGCAGATCAATCAGAACGTTTCGTCAGGCGCGCGGCCTTGCCGATGCCTTGGAGCAATCACCGCATCCATCGCCACACCGCTACGCCAGCGTCCCAGCCGCCGCGCTGTGGGAAGCGGTATTGGTCACCAGCCGCGGCGCACCATCGAAGCGGTCCAGATCACGCAACAGTTCGGTGTAGCGACGCAGCCGCCCCATCTCGCGCATGTTGACGATGTCCTCGTGGCGCAGCTCGCGCTTGGAGCTGACCTCCTGCTTGTAGCGCAGCACTTCCGGGTAGCGGCGTGTCATGTCCAGCGCATCGGCCACGCATTCGACCGAGTCGGCATCCGGGGTGACCCGTGCGCGGCTGTTGAAGGCGCGCAGCCAGCGTTCGAAACCGGCGCTGTGGTCGAACAGATCGGCGATGTACCACATGACGAACAGGATCGAGGCCCACGAGGTAAAGATGATCACCACGCGGCTGAAGGTGAGGTGGTAGTCGTTCTGCCACAGCTGGTGGGTGATCACGCCCAGCAGCACCAGCGAGATCGCCTGCCAGCCGATGATCGAGGCGATCACCCACTGTTTCTTGGCCACCTTGAGCAGATTGAGCTCCTGGTCGAGCTGTTCGTCGGTCTTTTCGCGCCAGTGCGCGACCTGCTCGTCGAAGGAGAGCCGATGGAGTGCGTTGTCCTGCAATAGCAGGCCCAAACCCTGGAACAAAGCGATCATGACAAGCTCCTGACGGATGGCTGGTACGAACGACTTGCTGCACCCGGCAACGCGCCGGTGCCCTGGAGCGACCGGGCAACGGCTGGCAGTGATGCTGGCCGGTGCGCGGACGGCCTAGTTCTAGCACTTTCGCCGTGCTTGGCAATGCCTGCTGCGCGCCGAAGGCCAGCCAATCCTGCGCACCGGCGCACAAATCGCGGTATTCAGGCGCTCTGCAGCGTTTGCCGGGCGATTGCAGCTACGGTGCGCCGCCATTCTTGTTGCACTGCACACTCACGGCTGCGTGATTGCATCCGTGGCGGTTGCGACCGGCGCGACCCAGTCCGGCGTACAGATCGCGTGAGCGCCGCGCAAGTATGCATGCCGCGCAAGGTCCGGCGACAGGCGGGCAAGCACCCGTCGAGACGATCGGCGCGCATGGGGACGAGCAGCGCACACAGCGCCGCCTTTCACCAATCCCAAATCCCCAATCCCCAATCCCAGCCCCTCAGCGCCACGACGCGGTCTTGCAGCCGCCTAGGTATCCTTGCGCGCATGTCAGCCGTCCTGCGTACCCTCACTGCTCCCGCCGCCAGGCAGATCCATCGCTGGGTGCTGGGCGCGTTTCCGCGTGGCCAGAGCACCATCGACTACGACCAGCCACTGGGAGATCCCGGCATCTTCGGGCCCGACAGCGTCACCTGGCGCGTGCATTCCGAATTCCCCGGCATGTTGTCCGGCGGACTGTGCGCATTGATGCTGCAACTGCTGCATCCACGCGCGCTGGCCGGGGTCTACGACCATTCCAACTTCCGCGCCGACCTGATCGGGCGGCTGCGGCGTACCACCAACTTCGTCGCCGGCACCACCTATGCCCCGCGCGCCGAGGCCGAGCAATTGATCGCCCGCGTGCGCAGCATCCATTCGCATATCCACGGCCACACCGCCGACGGCGTGCCTTACGACGCCAACGATCCGCAGTTGCTGACCTGGGTGCACGTCACCGAAGCCTACGGTTTTCTGCAGGGCTGCCGACGTTATTGCCGCGACGTGCCGGCGCACATTGCCGATCGTTACTACGACGAAGCGCGCCGCGTCGCCGAAGCGCTGGGCGCCGCCGATGTGCCCGCCAGCGAGGCGCAGGTCGATGCGTATTTCGCCACCGTGCGCGGGCAGTTGCGTATGGACACGCGCTCGCGCGAGGTGCTCGACATCCTCACCAGCATCCAGTTGCCGGTGCCGGCGGCCGGTCTGTCGCGCGGGGTGTTTCTCGGTGCCGGTACCGCCCTGTTGCCGAGCTGGGCCAGCGACATGCTCGGCCGCACCACCACGCAGCGCGCACAGGCACATGCGTCGGCGCGGCTGCTGCGCAGCCTGTCGCCCTTGTTCCGTACCGCGCTACGCGACGGGCTGTCCGCACGCGCCTGCCGCCGCATGCAGCTGCCGCAGACGATGTTGCTGGAGTGGCCCGGGGCGCGGTGAGTGCGGGTGCTTGCCTGGTGTGCAGGGCGGTGGTGTGACGCGGGGGCTGGCTACCAGATCCGCACCCGCTGCTCGGGCGGCAGGTACAACTGCTCGCCCTGCTGCACATTGAACGCCGGATACCAGGCATCGAGGTTGCGCACGGTCTGCGCGCGGAAGCGTCCGGGTGCGTGCACATCGGTGAGCACGGCATTGCGTAGCGCCGCGTCGCGGTACTTGCCGCGCCAGGCCTGGGCAAAGCCCAGGAAGAAACGCTGGTCCGGGCTGAAACCGTCGATGGTCTGCGGCTGCTTGCCCTGCAGCGACAGCTGATAGGCGTCGTAGGCAGTGGCCAGGCCGGCGACATCGGCGATGTTCTCACCCAGCGTCAGCTTGCCATTGACGCTCAGGTCGTCGAACGGCTTGTACGCACTGAACTGCGCGGCGAGCGCATTGCCGGCGGCCTCGAATTTTTTCAGGTCCTGCGGCGTCCACCAGTTGTGCAGCTCGCCATGTTCGTCGAACTGCGCGCCCATGTTGTCGAAGCTGTGGCTGATCTCGTGGCCGATCACCGCACCGATGGCGCCGTAGTTCACCGCGTCGTCGGCGGCCGGATCGAAGAACGGCGGCTGCAGGATCGCGGCCGGAAACAGCAGGCGGTTTTCCAGCGGTACGTTCAGCGCGTTGACCTCCTGCGGCAGCATGTACCACTCGCGGTGATCCACGGCCTTGCCCAGCTTGGCCAGATTGCGCCGGTACTCGAACAGCTCGGCGCGCTGCACATTGCCCAGCGCGTCGTCGCGGCGCACATCCAGCGCGCTGTAGTCGCGCCAGGTGTCTGGATAGCCCACCGCCACCGTCAGCCCGGAAATCTTGGCCTTGGCATGCTGCTTGGTCTGCGGACTCATCCACTCCAGCGCGTCGATGCGTTTGCCGAAGGCGGTGACGATGTTCCTGACCATCTCCTCGGCACGCGTCTTGGTCTGGGCGCTGACGTACTTCTGCACATAGCGCTCGCCCACCGCTTCGCCCAGAGCCGCGTTGGTGGCGTCGATGCCGCGCTTCCAGCGCTGCCGTTGTTGCGGTGTGCCTTCCAGCGTGGTGCCGTAGAACGCAAAGCGCTCATCGGCAAAGGCCTTTGACAGATACGGCGAGGCGCGGTCCAGCGCGCGAAAGCTCAGATAATCCTTCCAGGTCTGCAGCGACTCGGAGCGCACCAGCGCCGACAACCCGGTCACCGCGCCGGGCTGCCAGACGATGAAGTCCTGCTGCGCCTTCAGGCCGGCCGCTTCGAAGAACGGCGCCCAGTCCAGGCCGGGCGCGTTACGCGCAAAATCGGCCTGTTTCCAGGGGTTGGCGCCGGCCTGCACGTTGTTGGTCTGTTCGGCGGTGGCATGCACGCGCGCCATCGCGGTTTCCAGGGCCAGGATGCGCTCGGCCCTGGCCGCCGCGTCATCGATGCCGGCCAGTTCAAGCAGTTTGACGATGTGCGCGCGGTAGGCGTCGCGCATCTGCGTCATGCGCCCGTCGTCCAGATAGAAGCTACGGTCCGGCATGCCCAGGCCGCCCTGCACCAGATACGGCACGTAGCGGCCCGGGTGATGCAGATCCTGCGAGATCCACAGACCGAACAGCCGGTCGGTGTGGAAGTTGGTGGAGTTGAGCAGATCCACATCGGCGCGCAGCTGGCCGCCCAGGGTGCGCGCCAGCGCCTGCTTGTCATCCAGCTGCGCAATCGCGTCCAGTTCCGGTTGCACCGGGCGCACGCCCTTGGCCTCGATGCCGGCTTCATCCATGTAGGCCGCGTAGTAATCGCCAATCTGCTTGTCTTCGCCGGTGACACGGTCGTTGGCGGCGGCGCCTTCGATGATGTCGCGGCTGTGCTGCTCGGTCTCGATCGCGATGCTGACGAAGCTGTTGAAGCTGGAGCGGTCGTCCGGGATCTGGGTGGTCCTGACCCAGTTGCCGCTGGCATAGCTGAAGAAGTCGTCGCCCGGTGCCACGCTGCGGTCCATGCCTGCCGCATCGAAACCGAAATCGCCCAGCTTGGGCGTGGTGGGCGCGGGCTTGGCGTGCGCCGTCGTTGCCGGTGAGGTGCCATCGCGGTGGCACGCGGCGGTGCTCAGCAGGGCAGCCGACAGCGCAGCGATCAGGACAGGACGGTGCAGAAGAGCCATGCGAGTACAACTCGGAAACGAAAAACAGACATACCAGTGTAAATTGCCGCCGTCGCCACGTCCCGACGCGATGGCAGCGCGCAGCCGGCCTGGCGGCCTGCGGACACGCGCGGTTCAGCGCCGGCGCTGGTACCAGAAACCCAGCGCATCGCGGGTCTGCAGCATGCCGCGCCCGCGCCACAGAAAGCGCAACAGCAGGCTCAGGTGCTCGCGCTTGGAAAAGCTGCGCAGCTTGCGGTCGGAGGTGTGCACGGTCTGGCGCAGGATCACGAACCGCCCGCAGCGGGCTAGCGCGCGACTCAATGCCACGTCTTCGCCGGCGTAGTAACGCGTATCGAAGCCGCCGGCGCTGACGAATGCTGCGCGCGTGCAGAACAGGAAGCAGCCCGGGGCAATGCCGCTGAGACGGAACAGCCAGCCGAACGTCGCCTGCGCCATGCGTTCGAACCACGCGCGCCTGCCCTGCAGATGTACCTGCGCGCCACCGCCGACCGCGCCGGCATCCAGCGCCGCCAGCGCCGCGCCGACCACCTGCGGATTGATCAGCGTATCGGCGTCCAGAAACAGCAGGCGATCGCCTTGCGCCTGCTGTACGCCGGCATTGCGGGTGGCGGCGATATGGCGCAGTTGCACCTCCAGCACCTGCGCACCGGCCACGCGCGCGATGGCGGCAGTGTCATCCTCGCAGGCATCGGCCACCACGATGACCTCGTAGTCCAGCTGCATGGCCTGCGCACAGGCGTGCAGGCATTGCAGCGTCTGGCCGATCAGCGCGGCCTCGTCATGGGCGGGGATTACGAACGACAGCATGGCAGGACGTGGCACTCGGACGGTGGTGATGCCAAGTGTGCGAGCCATACCGGTGCGATGGCGTGAGCGCACGCAATCGCCGCACAGCTGCGACTGCGTGCACTCACGTGAGCACGCTCAGCGGCTGAGCGCGCCCATCATCGCTTCCGGATACCGCGTACCGGACGCGGCCTGCAACGGGAAGATCGCATCGATGCGTGCGAGCTCGTCCGGCATCAGCGCCACATCGAGCGCGCCCAGGTTTTCTTCCAGGTAGGCCAGACGCTTGGTGCCCGGGATCGGCACCAGGTCCTGGCCCTGCGCCAGCACCCAGGCCAGCGCCAGCTGCCCCGGCGTGATGCCCTTGTCGGCGGCGATCGCCTTGACCTGTTCCACCAGTTGCAGGTTGCGGGTGAAGTTCTCGCCCTGGAAACGCGGCGAATGGCGACGGTAATCGTCGGCCTCGAAGTCGTCCGGGGAGGCGAATGCGCCGGTCAGGAACCCGCGACCCAGCGGCGAATACGGAACGAAACCGATCCCGAGCTCACGCAAGGTTGCGAAGACGCCGTTGTCCTCGGGCTCGCGCGACCACAGCGAGTATTCGGTCTGCACCGCGGTGATGGGATGCACCGCATGCGCACGGCGGATGGTGGCTGCAGCGGCTTCCGACAGCCCCAGGAAACGCACCTTGCCCTGTTCGACTAGCCGCGACATCGCACCGACGGTGTCTTCGATCGGCACATTGGGGTCCACGCGGTGCTGGTAGTACAGGTCGATGTGCTCCACGCCCAGGCGGCGCAGGCTGGCTTCGCAGGCCGCTTGCACATAGTCCGGGCTGCCATCGATGCCGCGCACCGACGGGTCGTTGGGGTCGAGCTTGATGCCGAACTTGGTGGCCAGGAACACCTCGTGCCGGCGCGCGGCAATGGCCTTGCCGACCAGGATTTCGTTGGTGTGCGGGCCGTACATGTCGGCGGTGTCGAGCAGGCTGACGCCGTGGTCGAGGGCGCGATGGATCACCGCGATCGAGCCGGCCTCGTCGCTGCGATCGCCGTAGAACGCGCTCATGCCCATACAGCCGAGGCCGAGCGCTGAGACGGTGGGGCCGGAACGGCCAAGCGTGCGGGTTTGCATGGTGGAGGAAACTCCGTGCGGCGAACAAGTCAGGGGAGGATGCGGCGGCACGCGTTAGCACGATGTGGCCCGTGCGATGACGCGCCATGGGCGACTGGCGGGCTGCCGTGGCGTCCGCTGGGCGCACAGGCAAACGGCGCACAGCCAAGCAGTCGGCAGCACAGCGCGCAAAAGGCGGGCGGGCGACGCGACTCAACGCAAGAACCCGCGCATGTCGGCAGGCCAGGGCCCACCGCCATACGCAGGTGTTCTTATGTAGGCGCTACCACTGGCCGCTTCAGCCCTTGAGCTTGCCGGCGAATTCGGCCACGCGCTTGCCGAGCAGCTTGGCGGTTTCCAGATCGCCGCTGCGCGGCGCTTCTTCCGGCGAGGCATCGGAGGGCGAGATCGCCAGCGCGCCTGCCGAGCCGGCGGTCCAGTTGATGTCCTGCGGACCATGCGCCTTGGTGTTGGACGGCAGCAGGCCGGTACCCACCCAGACCTGGCCGTGCTGCTGCGACAGCGTCCAGAAATACTGGATGGTGGCGTACTTGTCGCCGTTCACCGAGGCCGAGTTGGTGAAGCCGGCGGCGATCTTGTCCTTCCAGGCCTGCGCAAACCACGGCTTGGAGCTGGCGTCGGCAAACTTCTTGAACTGCCACGCCGGCCCGCCCATGTAGGTGGGGCTGCCGTAGATGATGGCGTCGGCTGCACCGATCGCCTCCCAGGCATCGTCGGGCAGGTTGCCGTCCTGATCGATGCGGTACAGCGTGGCTTCGCCGACACTGGCGGCGCCGGCATGCACGGCTTCGGCCAGTTTGACGGTGTGGCCGTAGCCGCTGAAGTAGATGATGGCGATCTTGCTCATGCGCAGTCCTGTGGGTCGAGGGGGCCCCGATTGTGACCACACATGCCGTGTCAGGTTAATGACCATCGACGGGACGTACTGTTGCCGGGCTCATCAGCGCCCGGGATCGCCCATGCTGTCGACCAGGTAATCGATGAAGCTGCGCACCTTCGGGGCCAGGTGGCTGCGGCTGGTATAGACGGCAAAGATGCCGATCTCCCCCAGTGCGTACTGCGGAAGGATGCGCACCAGCCGGCCGGCGGCCAGATGCTCGTCGGCCAGGAAGTCCGGCTGCATCGCGATGCCCAGGCCGGCGACCGCCGCCGCGCTCAGCACATGCCCGTTGTTGGCGCGCAGGCTGCCGTGGATGCGCACATCGCTATCGCCATCGGGTCCGTGGAAGCGCACCTCGTCGCCGTTGGGCGAGTAGTGGTACAGCAGGCAGTCGTGGCCGGCCAGGTCGGACGGATGCATCGGGGTGCCGGCGCGTGCCAGGTAGGCCGGCGCCGCGCAGGGCACCAGGCGGACCGTGCCCAGGCGCCGGGCGATCAGCGTCGGCGCCGGCTGCCGGGTGATGCGGATGGCGACATCGAAACCTTCTTCGACCATGTCCACCAGCCGGTCCGACAGCGACAGGTCCAGTTCCACCTGCGGGTAGCGCGCACAAAAGCCCGGCAGCAGGGTGGCCAGGCGCTCGATGCCATAGCTCACCGGCGCGTTGACACGCAGTACCCCGGCCGGCTCCAGCGCCTGCGCGCCGACCGTGGCCTCCAGATCGTCCAGGTCGGCCAGCAGTTGCAGACAGCGCTGGTAATACGCGGTGCCGGCGCTGGTCAGGCTGACCCGCCGGGTGGTGCGGTTGAGCAGGCGGGTGCCCAGCCGTTGCTCGAGCGCGGCGACCTGCCGGGTCACGCTGGCGGTGGAGCGGTCGAGCGCATCGGCGGCGGCACTGAAACCGCTACGTTCGGCCACTGCCGCGAACACGCGCATCGCATCGAGGGTATCCATGGATGTCCGATTGTTGCTTTGATCGCAATAAATTATCCGAACTAAAACTATTTATCAGAAATTTGTAAGCAATAGGCTGTGCAGGTCCTCACTGGAGTCTGTCCAATGTCCACCTCGCTTGCTTCCCCGCGTACCGCTGCCTATGGCGCCGCTTTGTTGCGCATCAGCCTGGGCGCGCTGTTCCTGGTCCACGGCCTGATCAAGTTGCTGGTGTTCACCCCGGCCGGCACCGTGGCCTATTTCCACTCGCTGGGCCTGCCGGGCGCGCTGGCCTATCTCACCATCGCGCTGGAACTGGGCCTGGGCCTGTCCTTGCTGCTGGGCATCTATGCGCGCTGGATCGGGTTGCTGGGCGTGCCGCTGCTGCTGGGCATCATCGTCAGCGTGCACGGCGGCAACGGCTTCGGTTTCTCCAATCCGGGCGGCGGCTGGGAATACCCGGCGCTGTGGGCGGTGTTGCTGATCGTGCAAGCCCTGCTCGGCGAAGGCGCGTGGGCGCTGAAGCCGGCGCGTTGAGGCTGCCTGTCGTTCTTTCAAGGAGTACGCCATGACCCGTTTGCCTTCCCTGTACATCTCGCACGGATCGCCAATGACTGCGCTACAGTCGGGGCAGGTCGGCGAGCGCCTGGCCGAGCTCGCGCAGACCTTGCCGCGGCCGCGCGCGATCGTCGTTGCATCCGCGCACTGGCTGGGCCGTCGCCCGCTGGTCAGCGGCGCGGCGCGGCCGCCCACCATTCATGACTTCGGCGGCTTTCCGGCACCGCTGTACGAGCTGGAATATCCCGCGCCCGGCGAGCCGGCGCTGGCGCAGCAGATCCTGCGCCGGCTGGAACAGGCCGGCCTGCATCCGCACCTGGATCCGCAGCGCGGCTTCGATCATGGCGTGTGGGTGCCGCTGCGCCTGCTGTATCCGGACGCCGACATCCCGGTGGTGTCGGTGTCGATCCAGCCCGAGCTGGGGCCGGCGCACCAGTTTGCGGTCGGCCGTGCGCTGGCGCCGCTGCGCGAAGACGGGGTGCTGGTGATCGGCTCGGGCAGCATCACCCATAACCTGCACGACTTCCGCCACGGCTACAGCGCCGAGCGCGAGGCGCCGTATGTGCGGCCCTTCATCGAGTGGACCGAACGCAAGCTGGTGGAGGACGACATCGCCGCCTTGCTGGACTATCGCCGGCAGGCACCGCATGCCGCACGGGCGCATCCCACCGACGAGCACCTGTTGCCGCTGTACGTGGCGATGGGCGCCGCCGGCGCCGACCGGCTCAGCGCACAGCGCATCGATGCCGGCATCGATGCGGGATTTCTGGCGATGGATATCTACCGGTTCGACGGCGATCCCGGTGATGATCGCGCGCTTGCGGGCCCGGTCGCCGCCTGAGCCCTGGCGGACGCAGCACGCCTGCACCGTCGCCGTCACCGACGGGGCAGGCAGCATGCCGGCCTCGCAATCCCGAGGCACCACCCAGCCGCCTGCAAGCCAAGGCATGTGGCCAGTTACTGCCGCTGCAAACCGGTGTGGTGCGGTGGCTACAGCTAGCAAGGCCCATGGCGATACGGCTTGGTAGCTACGGCACACCGGCCCGCAGCGACCGGGCATGCTGCCCCGGCGGCGCAGCCACAAGGCATGCTGCCGACAAGTGCCGGCAGCGCAGCGCTCTGAAGCATTCACGATGAAGTGCGGTGCAGTCTCATAGGCTGAGACGCCTTCACGACATGCTGCTTGCGTGAAAATCCTCGACAAACTCGCAGTGCTGGCCGATGCGGCCAAATACGACGCGTCCTGCGCCTCCAGTGGCGCGAACAAGCGCAATTCGCTCGGCACCGGCGGGATCGGTAGCACCGAGGGCATGGGCATCTGCCACTCGTACACGCCCGACGGCCGCTGCGTGTCGCTGTTGAAGATCCTGCTCACCAATTTCTGCGTGTTCGATTGCGCGTATTGCGTCAACCGCGTGTCCAGCAACGTGCGCCGTGCGCGCTTCACGCCGGAAGAAGTGGTCACGCTGACGCTGGACTTCTACAAACGCAATTACATCGAAGGCCTGTTCCTGTCCAGCGGCATCATCCGCAACTCCGATTACACGATGGAGCAGCTGGTGGAAGTGGCGCGGCAGCTGCGCGAGGTGCATCACTTCGCCGGCTACATCCACCTCAAGACCATCCCCGATGCAACGCCGGAATTGCTGGCCGCCGCCGGCCGCTACGCCGACCGCCTGAGCATCAACGTGGAGCTGCCGACCGAGCAGGGATTGACGCTGCTGGCGCCGGAAAAAAGTGTCGGCGGCATCCGCTCGGCAATGGGCGAACTGCGTTGGCGCATCGAAGAAAACCAGCTGGAGCGCAAGGCCGAAAAGCTGCGCCGCGCCAAGCCGCCGCGTTTTGCGCCGGCCGGGCAGAGCACGCAGATGATCGTCGGCGCCGACGATGCCAACGACCGCAGCATCCTGGACACCAGCCACAATCTCTACGGCAATTACCGGATGCGCCGGGTGTACTACTCGGCCTTCAGCCCGATCCCGGATGCCTCGTCCAAATTGCCGCTGCAGGCACCGCCGTTGCAGCGCGAGCACCGGCTGTATCAGGCCGACTGGTTGCTGCGCTTCTACGAGTTCAGCGTGGAGGAGATCGCACCGGCGCAGTCCAGCGGCATGCTCGATCTGGACGTGGATCCGAAGCTGGCCTGGGCGCTGCGCAATCCGGAGCGGTTTCCGGTGGATCTGAACGCGGCACCGCGCGAGATGCTGCTGCGGGTGCCGGGCCTGGGCACGCGCAATGTGGAGCGCTTGCTGTTGTCGCGCCGGCATGCGCGCTTGCGGGTGGGCGACCTGGCGCGGTTGCGGGTGCCGATGAAGAAGCTGCTGCCGTTTGTGAGTGTGCTGGATCATCACCCGCGCCAGCGCCTGGACGACCCGGTGCGCTTGCGCGCGCAACTGGCACCGGCACCCAGGCAGGCGAGTCTGTTCGATTGAACCCGCAGCTGGCCGCCGGCATCCGGCGCACCGCCGCGTCCGCTGGCGTCTGCCGTGTTGCCGGGCAAGTTGCCCGAAGCGCGGAGAAGGGTCGCATCAGGCGCAAAGCTGCCACCGAAGGCCAGTGCTGACACAGGAACGCGACGCTTTGCGAATCCCCAATTTCCAATCCCCAATCCCATCTCTCCATCCCGACCACCGCGATGTTCAACGCTGACGTCGAGCCGGGGTGGAGCCTTGAAGCATGGCGTGCGCTGGCGCGGGCGGGGTGGTGCGCGCAGGTGGAGCCCGACTCCATCGCGTGGAATGGCGGAGCGCAGGGCGGCTTGTTGATGGGGCAGGGGCTGCTGGATTTGCCGGCCTTGGTTGCAGCGCCGCGGGTGTCGGCGGAGTTCCTGCAGATGGCAGGAGCGGTGCTGTGTCACCGCGATCCGCAGCGTTATGCGGTGCTGTACCGGCTGTTGTGGCGGGTGGCGTGCGGGGAGCGCGCGCTGCTCGAGCGGGCCACCGATGTCGATGTGCATCGGGTGACGCAGTGGCAAAAGGCGGTGCAGCGCGATACGCACAAGATGAAGGCGTTCGTGCGCTTTCGGCGTTTGCCGGTGGAAGAGGAAGACTTCGTGGCGTGGTTCGAGCCCGAACATTGGATCGTGGATCGGGTGGCACCGTTTTTTGCGCGCCGCTTCGCCGGCATGCGCTGGGCGATCCTCACCCCGTATCGCAGCGTGCGCTGGGACGGCGAGGCGTTGACGTTCGGTGAAGGCGCCGTGCGCACCCAGGTGCCGGCCGACGATGCGCAGGAGACGCTGTGGCGCACCTATTACGCGCATATCTTCAATCCGGCGCGGCTCAATCCAACCATGATGCGGCAGGAAATGCCGCAGAAATACTGGAAGAACCTGCCCGAGGCGAGCCTGTTGCCGGAGCTGATCCGCGAGGCGGGTGTGCGCGTGCGCGAGATGGCCGAGCGTGCGCCCGAGCCGGTGCGGCGGCGAGTGCCGGTGGCGGCGGCGCCGGTCCCGGAAGTGGCCACGCAAAGCTTGGCGCAGTTGCGCGTGGCCGCGCGCGATTGCCGGCGCTGTGCGTTATGGCAGCCGGCAACGCAGACGGTGTTCGGCGAAGGGCCGAGCGATGCGTCGGTGATGGTGATCGGCGAGCAGCCCGGCGACGAAGAGGATCTGAGCGGGCGTCCGTTCGTCGGGCCGGCCGGGCGTTTGTTCAACATGGCGCTGGGCGAGATCGGCATCGACCGCGCCACGGTCTACGTGACCAATGCGGTCAAGCATTTCCGTTTCGAGCAACGCGGCAAGCGGCGGCTGCATCGCAACCCGGAACGGTCGCATGTGCAGGCCTGCAGTGGCTGGTTGCATGCCGAACGCGCGCAGCTGCGTCCGGCGCAGATCGTCTGCCTGGGCGCAACCGCGGCACAGGCGGTGTTGGGAAACAGCTTCCGCTTGATGCAGCAGCGCGGCCAGTGGCAGCGGCTGGACGACGGCACACCGGTGCTGACCACCGTGCATCCCTCCTGGGTATTGCGGCAGGGCTCGGAGGCCGCGCGCGAGGAAGGCTACCGCGGGTTTGTCGAGGACCTGCGCCAGTTGCTGGATGCACCGGTCGCCGCGGAGCGCATGGCGAAGACATAAAAAATGCGCGTGCAAATGCACGCGCACGGTGTCGGAGAACGAGACACCAAGTGAAACCACTGGCGAGCCAGTGGTTCCCTCACCGCCGCTTTGCGGTGTGGTGGCGCTGCCTGGAGCCTGTTTCCAGGCATGCGCGGATACAACGATTCAGCAGTGTCTGCACCTAAGTCATGTGCAGCTGATGCACTGGCGTTGCCGTGCAACGCCAGTGCAACCAATCACTTGAGGCAGCGGCCGACACGACTGCTGCATGTTGGTCAGGCAGGCGCGGTGTTCGACATCGGCATGTACCACCCGTACCTGCCGGTGTCGAGCGCAGCGTCCGCGCCTACCCGAGTGCTTGCGGCAATGCAGCTGCTCTGAACGTTGCTGGCGTGCGCAATTCGTCGTCGACCCATCGACGGAACCTGGCTGCGTTCCGCCGATGCAGGTCACGCGCCTGCGACTGCCTGCGTCAGGCAGCGAGCTGCCGTCACGGCATCAACACCTTGTCGACCACATGGATCACGCCATTGCTCTGCATGACATCGGCAATGGTGACGTTGGCGGTGTTGCCCTTTGCATCGGTGATGGTGACCTTCTTGCCGTTGAGCTTTGCGGTCAACGCCTCGCCCTGCACGGTGGTCAGCGAGGCGCTTCCGCCGCCGGCCTTGATCTTGGCGATCAGCGATGCGGCGTCGACCTTGCCCGGTACCACGTGATAGGTGAGCACCTTGGTCAGCGTGGGCTTGGATTCGGGCTTGAGCAACGTTTCCACCGTGCCGGCCGGCAGTGCGGCGAATGCGGCGTTGGTCGGGGCAAACACGGTGAACGGGCCCGGCCCCTTCAGCGTGTCGACCAAGCCGGCGGCCTTGACCGCGGCGACCAGGGTGGTGTGGTCCTTGGAGTTGACGGCGTTGTCGACGATGTCCTTGGTCACCAGCATCGGCGCACCGCCCACGGTCGGGTTCGATGCGGCGTAAGCGGGGGCCATGGCGCTGGTCAGGGCAATGGCAGTGGCAATGGCAAGCGACTGGAATGAGGTCTTCATGAGGCATCGATCCTTTGGGTAAGCGACTGCCTGGATGGCAATCGTAGTGCTGGATACGCGGGTAGATGCAGCGCGGATGCATCACGCGGTCTTTACACGGGCGTATCCGGCACTGCGTCGCTCGAGAGCGTCAAAACGCAGGCATCGACACCGCCTGTTGCGGTCGCTGGGCTCAGGCGGCAGCAGCAACCCAAGCACTTGTCGGTGGTCGAAACCGAAGCGATGCGGGGCGAGGTGCCATTGCAGACAGAACGCGATCGACTTGCCGCCGTCCATGCGATGCGCAGCCAGTGCAGGCAAGGTTCAATGCATTGCTGATGACAGCTACCAGCAAGCGCAAATAGGGCGGGCAGGATTATCTTTGGTGCTGCAGCCTGATGATCGAATGCGTGAATCTCGAGTGGCTTTTTTGCTACATGAGTTCGTGGGTGAAGCCGGACTAAATAAGCAACGCTGTAGCATGATGTCGTCAGTGATCTGCTGCTCGTGTCATGTAACCTCGCGCCACCGGCTGCACTCATCTCAGCTGGTATGGAGTGCAGATAATGACGCTGAACTTTGCAGGCTGGCTCCGCATTTGCGGGTAACGCAATTCACCGAATCACGCAGAAAGGTTGTAGCTAGATGACGCAGAAAAAAATCCAATGCACGCGGCTGGCACTGGCAGCATGCCTGGCTGCAAGCATGACGGTATGCGGCATCACGCAGGCCTCGGCCGCAGTGCGGGCTCCGACGTCAACGCCGGCAAAGGCCGTTGCTCCGTCCAGTGAAGCCTATCGGCCAGGGCAGCAATGGATTGTTCCGGGCGAGTGGCAGTTCACCGTCGATGCCGTGCGCCCGGCCAGGGTGAAAATCCATGACGATGGCGGTGGATCCTGGCGGCCCACGCAGGTGCTGCTGGTGAGTTACAGCTACAGGAACATCGGGTTCGATGACAGCGCGAATTACAAGGATGGCGGGCCGTCGACGCTGGCGTTTTCGAAAGCCCATATCGATGTGGTCGATGCCAACGATGCGGACAATGGCGGCGCAGGCAATTACCCGGTGCACCTCAAACTCGTGGAAGACGCCGACGGCCAGAAGATCGGCCAGCAGATGGTTGGGGCGCAGTGGCCGTATGCCTTCCGGAAAAAGCCCGAGGCAGTCAAGGTGGTGGTGAGTCACTACGACTCCAGGCTGCAACTGCAGCAAGCGACCTTCATCGTCCCGGTCGAGACCACGCGGCAATCGTCCCCGCATGCGAAGCGGCACGTCCGCCACAGCTGATTGCAGTCTGTCGGTGAGCTGCCTGGCAGGGCACTCCCGCAACAGCGCGCGCGTCCATGCGCTGGCGTATCCAACGGCGCCGGGGCCGATGCGAATCGCAACGGTGTGACATCGACGGGCCCGATGGCAGATCTGCCGCAATGGATGGCAAGCCGGGCGAGGTGGCGCAAAGGTTTCATCGCCCGATGCAAACCGGTATGTTTCCGTAGGCGCGTGATGGTGCGTTGCACTATGCGATGCCGCACGCGCGCACCGTTTCTTCTTCCGGGTTTTCCATGCATTCGATCGATGTCGTCCTCGCCATGTTGCTGGCGGTCGCGGCCAGCGGTTATCTGATCCGCATCCTGCCGTTCTCGTTGCCCCTGCCGTTGGTCCAGATTGCGCTTGGCGCGGTGGTTTCGGGTGTGTTCGATGCCGGGCACGAGCTGGAACCGGAGCTGTTCTTCCTGTTGTTCCTGCCGCCGCTGCTGTTCCTGGATGGCTGGCGCATTCCCAAACAAGGCCTGTTCCGCGACAAGGCGGCCATCCTCGAGCTGGCGCTGGGTCTGGTGGTGTTCACCGTGATCGGTGCGGGCCTGCTGATCCATTGGCTGATCCCGGCGATGCCGCTGGCGGTGGCCTTCGCACTGGCGGCGATCATCTCGCCGACCGATCCGGTGGCGGTGTCCTCGATCGCCTCCAAGGTGTCGATCCCCAAGCGGCTGATGCACATCCTGGAAGGCGAGTCCCTGCTCAACGATGCCTCCGGACTGGTGTGCTTCCAGTTCGCGGTGGCCGCGGTGCTGACCGGCAGCTTCTCGCTCGCCACTGCCTCGCTGACCTTCCTGTGGGTGGCATTGGCCGGCTTGGCGCTGGGCGTGGCCACCACGTTTGGCCTGAGCCGCATCCAGGCCTGGATCTGGCGCCACTTCGGCGAGGAGCCGGGTTCGGCGATCCTGGTCAATCTGCTGACCCCGTTCGCGGCCTATTTGCTGGCCGAAGCCTTCCATGCCTCCGGCATCCTGGCCGCAGTGGCCGCCGGCGTCACCATGAGTTACGTGGAGATGGCCGGCAACGCGCCGGGCAATATGCGGCTGCAGCGCTCGGCGGTGTGGGACACGGTGCAGTTCACCTTCAACGGCATCATCTTCGTGCTGCTGGGCGAACAGTTGCCGGGCATCCTGGACGGTGCGGTGCGCAGCGTGCAGGAGGCCGGGCACCTCAATCCGTGGTGGCTGGCGGTGTACGTGGCCACCATCAGCGCCAGCCTGATGGCGTTGCGCTTCGTGTGGGTGTTCCTGTCGCTGCGCTGGAACATCTTCAAGGCGCAGTGGCGCGGCGAGCAGCATGTCAGCCCGCCATGGCGCATCGTGGTGGCGGTTTCGCTGGCCGGCGTGCGCGGTGCGATCACCCTGGCCGGCGTGCTCACGCTGCCGTTGATGCTGGAAGACGGCTCGCCGTTTCCGGCCCGCCAGCTGGCGATCTTCCTGGCCGCCTCGGTGATCCTGGTGTCGCTGCTGGTGGCCAGCGTGGCCTTGCCGCGGCTGCTACGCGGGCTGGAATTGCCCGAAGAGGAAGACGAACAGCTCAAGGAAGACCTGGCGGTGAAGGCCGCCTCGCAGGCGGCGCTGGAAGCGGTGGAAAAACTGCGTCAGCGGCTGGTGGACGGCAGCAAGCATGCCGAGCGCTACAACGCCGCCGCCAACCAGGTCAGCCAGCGCTATCAACGCAAGCTCGGCGCGGTGGACATGGCGGAGACCGATCCGGAAGAGGCCGGCGCCTACGAACAGGCGCTGCGCCAGTTCCGCCATGCCGCGCTGGTGGCCGAGCGCAACGAGCTGTTCAAGCTGGCCAGGCGCCGCGAGATTTCCGACGACCTGTCGCGCCGGCTGGTGCGCAATCTGGACCTGATCGAGTCGCGCAAGCGCGCTTGAGCGCGCGGGAATCGGGAATCGCAGGAGCAGCAGCGGTTGCCGTGTTCGGGTAGGAGCGCACCTGGGCGCGATGGGACGTTGGCGGGAAAGCCCCATCGCGCTCAGGCGCGCTCCTACATGGAGATGCGTCGACTAACAGACGCAGCAGGTGTGCGCGGTCCAGTTCGCTGAGCCTTCCCGGCGCGCGCCGGAAGACACCATTCCATTCGCACTTCTCCCATCTTCATGGCGCACGGCCTACCCTGTGCGGCTGATCGCTCCAGTGCAGAAGACATGACTCCAATCGTTTCCATCCAGGGATTGAGCAAGACCTACGCTGGCGGTTTTCAGGCGCTCAAGCAGGTGGACCTTCAGATCCGGCGCGGCGAGATCTTCGCGCTGCTCGGTCCCAACGGCGCCGGCAAGACCACGCTGATCAGCATCATCTGCGGGCTGATCAACCCCAGCACCGGCACCGTGCTGGCCGATGGCCACGACATCGTGCGCGACTACCGCGCTGCGCGTGCCAGCATCGGCCTGGTGCCGCAGGAGCTGGCCACCGACGCGTTCGAAACCGTGTGGGCCACCGTGCGCTTCAGTCGCGGGCTGTTCGGCAAGCCGGCCAACGCGGCGTATCTGGAAACGGTGCTGCGCGAGCTCTCGCTGTGGGACAAGCGCCACAACAAGATTTCCACGCTGTCCGGCGGCATGAAGCGGCGCGTGCTGATCGCCAAGGCGCTGGCGCACGAGCCGCGCATCCTGTTTCTGGACGAACCCACCGCAGGCGTGGACGTGGAGCTGCGTCACGACATGTGGCAGATGGTGCGCAGGCTGCGCGAGCAGGGCACCACGGTGATCCTGACCACCCATTACATCGAGGAAGCCGAGGACATGGCCGACCGGGTCGGGGTGATCAATCGCGGCGAGCTGGTGCTGGTGGAAGACAAGCACACGCTGATGCGCAAACTCGGCAAGAAGCAGCTCACACTGAGCCTGCAGGCGCCGCTGCAGGCCATCCCGGCTGCGCTGGGCGATCTGCCGCTGGAGCTGTCGGCCGACGGCAACAGCCTGGTCTACACCTTCGACACCCAGGCCGAGCAGACCGGCATTGGCGCGTTGCTGCGCCGGCTCAACGAGCAGGGCATCGACTTCAAGGACCTGCATTCCAGCGAGAGTTCGCTGGAGGAGATCTTCGTCAACCTGGTGCATGGCGCCCGCAACGTGGAGGTGCGCGCATGAACCGGCATGCGATCGCGGCGATCTACCGCTTTGAAATGGCGCGCGCCTTCCGCACGCTGACCCAGTCGATCGCCTCGCCGGTGTTGTCGACCTCGCTGTATTTCGTGGTGTTCGGCGCGGCGATCGGCTCGCGCATGGGCGACATCGACGGCATCAGCTACGGCGCCTTCATCATTCCCGGGCTGGTGATGCTGTCCCTGCTCAACGAGAGCATTTCCAACGCCTCGTTCGGCATCTACATGCCGCGCTGGGCCGGCACCATCTACGAGGTGCTGTCGGCGCCGGTGGCCTGGTGGGAGATCGTGATCGGCTATGTGGGCGCGGCGGCGACCAAGTCGGTGTTGTTGGGCTTGCTGATCCTGCTCACCGCGCGGCTGTTCGTGCCTTACGAGATCGCGCATCCGCTGTGGATGCTGGGCTTTCTGGTGCTCACCGCGCTGACCTTCAGCCTGTTCGGTTTCATCATCGGCATCTGGGCCGACGGCTTCGAAAAACTGCAGGTGATTCCGCTGATGGTGGTGACGCCGCTGACCTTCCTGGGCGGCAGTTTCTACTCGATCAACATGCTGCCGCCGCTATGGCAGAAGGTCACCCTGTTCAATCCGGTGGTGTACCTGATCAGCGGGTTCCGCTGGAGTTTCTACGGCAAGGCCGACGTGCACATCGCGGTGAGCACCGGCATGACTTTCCTGTTCCTGCTGGTGTGCCTGGGCGTGGTGGCGGCAATCTTCCGCAGCGGTTACCGGCTCAAGGCGTGAGTGGTGACGGTATTGATTTGGTCGGCCGCATCCTGGTGGATGCCGTCGGCAGTCCGGGTCAACGCTGACTGGGGCGAATGCGCTGCGCCCTCGCGGCTCGCGTGACGCGCCGTGAAACCGGCTCTGGGGGTTCGGTAGCGGCATCCATGCCGCCACGCGGTCTCGCAATCGGCGAGGGCGCCACGCCAGATAGTTTGCCGGCTGCTTTATTGAAAGCTCTGCGCAACGAAACGACCACCTCCGATGGTCCTCGCCCTCTCGCAGTCGCCAGCGCTGCCGCGGCATGGATGCCGCGCCAGCGCTTATGCAAGGACGTACTTGCAGCGTGTCCGGCGAGCGTGGGTGGGCCAGGGCCTTGCAGCCAGGGCGCAGGGCAGCCGGCCTGCAGTAGCCCGGCGTAACGTGGTGTTGTCAGCCGCTCTTATTCGGCAGCCGGCTTGGCGTCGCTCTTGGTGTCCAGGAAGTAGGCCACCACCTCACCCTTGATCTTCATCGTCATCGGGTTGCCGCGACGGTCGCGGGCCTTGCCGACCTGCACCTTGATCCAGCCTTCGCTGACCGAATACTCCTCCACGTTGTCGCGTTCGACACCGTTGAAGCGCACGCCGACGCCGCGGCTGAGCGCATCGGCATTGTGGAACGGGCTGCGTGCATCGATGGCCAGATGATCGGGAGGGGTATCGCTCATGGGAAAGGCGTCATGGCGGCCGGGATGGCCGTCTTCGGCCGCACAGGATACGGGCCCGCGCCGCGAAGATCAGCCCCGGCGCTGCCTGCGCACGCGCCGGACGGTTTGCTTGCGCCTCGCCAGGCCTCACACTTCACGCCTGCATCCCTGGAACCAGACCGCCATGCCCGATAACAGCGCCGATTACGAAGACGACGAAGGCCTGCAGCCCGAAGGCGACGAAGACGATGTCGACGACCACCCGGCGCGGGTGTGGAATCTGCTGGTGCTGATCAATCCCGGCGACGAAGACACCGCTTTGGGCCAGTTCGATACCTGGCGCGAGGCGCAGGCCGACCTGGACGACGACGAGGGCGACGATGCCTGGTTGTGGGCCTTGAAGGATGCGATCGACTGGCGCTCGGGCTTTTTCGTGGACTGGAAGGACACCGACGCGTTCATCGCCGCCATCGACGAACTCAGCGCGCGCTGGAACCTGCGCATCGACTGGGGCGGCGACCTGGATGACGAGGAGTTTTCCAGCGATCTGAGTGTGCCCGACCTGATGGCGGTGGCCTTCGATCGTCTGCGCGAGCACGGCTACTCGCTGTGGAACTGGAACACCGGCGGCGACGCCTATGCCGGCTGGATCGCGCTCAGCCGCGACGACGACGCCATGCTGGCGCTGACCTCGCTGTTGGGGGTGGAAGTGCGGCTGGGAAATGAGGCGTTCTGAGGGGCCGGGATTGGGGATTGGGGATTGGGGAATCGGGAATCGGGAATCGCAGGAGCGGTCTGTGGGTGTGGTTGTGTCGAGCCGCGGTGGTGCGTGCTGCCGCAGCAGCATGCCAAGCGCCTGGGTGGCCACTAGGGTCTGCCGCGCAGGCATGGTCCACGGCACAGCGATTGCCACGTAGGAGCGTGCCTGCGCGCGATCGGGCGTTACCGGGACATCCGCTCGCGCGCTAGCGCGCTCCTACAAAGGCATGCTGTCGTCATGCAGATGCGTGCCGTGATCGCGGGTACTGAAGTTGCAGGCCTCCCTTTAGGCCAGGACGCATGCACGTGCCACCAGCTGCCACGTAGGAGCGCGCTGGCGCGCGATCGGGCGTTACCGGGACGGCTCCTCGCGCTCGGGCGCGCTCCTACAAAGGCGTGCTGCCGTCATGCAGATGCATGCCGTCATCACGGGTGCTGGACGTTGCAGGCCTCCGGGCCAGGACGCATACACGGCCCAGCGATTGCCACGTAGGAGCGCGCTGGCGCGCGATCGGGCGTTACCGGGACAGCTCCTCGCGCTCGGGCGCGCTCCTACAACGGCGCGCCGCCGATCAGCCCGCGGCCATCGCCGCTACGAATCCCCAATCCCGACTCCCCAATCCCCGCCTCAAGGCGCCTCGCCGCGCGCCTGTGCACGTGCATTGGCGATCAAGGCCTTGAGCAAGGCGCGGTCGGTGTGGCGGGAGATCGCAATGGCACCGAGCGCGATCGCTTCGGCGCGGAGCGTCGCGGACACATCGTAGTGCGCGCCGCTGAGTTTGTTCTGGAAGGCGCGGCGGGGAATGCCCAGCCGCGCCGCCATTGCATGCAGCTCGTCCAGCGTATCGCCGAGCAGGTGCGCCCAGCGCTGCTCGCGCCACGGATGCACCGCATCGTCGACGTAGACGGCCACCGGCAGGCCCTTAGGCCTTCTTGCCCTTCTTCTTCTTGCCGCCGTCGGTTGCGTCGTCGGCGTCGTCCTGCGACGCGTCGCCTGCGGTCTCGGCAGCGGCGTCTTCGGCGGTGGCATCAGCATCGGCATCGGTGTCCGCGTCGGCATCTGCCTGGGCATCGCTTGCCTCGGCGTCTGCGTCTTCGGCTTCGCCGTCGTCGCCTTCAGCGTCGCTGTTCTCGAACTCGGACACCAGCGTGGTCAGGTATTCCTCGGCGGTCTTGCCGTCTTCGGCGGCCAGGTCGTCGATCATCTGCTGCAGCTGGGTGGAGTATTCCAGCGAGATGGTCTTGCCTTCCTTCTCCTGCAGATTGGCCAGGTGCTTGAGCATGGCCAGCATCGGCACCGGGTTGTCGGCGCTGCCCATGGTCTGGCCGCCGATCGACAGCAGCCATTCGCTGCCGTTCTGCAAGCCGATCGCAGCGACCACGCGGCCGTCGGCATCTTGCAGCACGGCATGGTTGGCGATCTGCGGCGCCTGGCCCAGACGGACGATCGGGCGCTTGGGTTGGGACTTCTTGCGCTTGTCGCGCTTGGCCTTGGAATTGCGGGACACGGTGTTCTCGACGCTGGGAATGGCCGACCATTCTAGGCGCTTGCGCGTGACCCGGCTCGGGTGCCGCCGCCGGGCCGGTGAAACGCCAGCCGTGACGGGGGATGCTGCTGTCGGCGCTTCCGGGTCGCGAAGGCCGCTGACGCCGATATGTCGGACAGGCTGCAGCGGCTGGCACCGCAGGTCTGTCGGAGCGCCAACGCGCCATTGCTGGTCAGGATCGGCATGCAGGACCACAAGCAGCCCGACAAGTAGGACGACAAGTAGCCCGCAGGGCGACCAGACCCGGGATGCACATCAAGTTCGGGATGCACGTCGGATTCGATATGCACGATAACGTCTGCCGTCTGCCGTCTGCCGTCTGCCGTCTGCCGCAGCCGCAGCCGCCCGCAGCCGCCCGCAGCCGCCCGCAGCCGCCCGCAGCCGCCCGCAACCGCCAAGAACCGCCAAGAACCGCCAGGCAACGCCTTGCCAGGTGCCCTAAGCCGCCGTCAGCGCCGCGCGGGTGCTTCGCTGACCGCAGTGCGCGGTGCGGCCACGGCGGCTTCGGCAGCCTTGGCCAGTGCGGTGGCCGAAGCCACCTGGCTGCGCGTGGAGACGCGCGGTGCCGCCGGCGCAGCGCTGGTGGCCGGGGGCGCTGCAGCAGGCGATGTGGCGCTGGCCGCTGCCGCAGGTCCGCCCGCCGGCGCAGCTGCGGTGGGTCCTGCCGCAGGCAGCGCTGCCGGGGTCCCCACCGCGGTGGTGGCGGTCGCCGCGGCGCTCAGATCCGGCACATGGGTGTCGGCATCGTGGGTGGGCTTGCCCAGCGCAATGCCCTGGCCGGCGCCGGCCAGCGCGGCCTGTTCGGCATCCTGGGTCATCACCACGATGCTGATACGGCGGTTGATCGGGTTCTGCGGGTCGGTCTTGTCGAACAGCACCGACGAGGACAGCCCCACCACGCGGGTGACCTTGGCATCGTCCATGCCGCCGCCCACCAGCGCACGGCGCGCGGCATTGGCGCGGTCGGCGCTGAGTTCCCAGTTGGTGTAACCGGTATCGCTGCTGTAGGCGGTGGTGTCGGTGTGGCCGGTGATGCTGATGTGGTTGGGCACCTGGTTGATGAAGCTGGACAGCTCGCGCAGGATCGCCACGGTGTACGGCTTGAGCTGGTCGCGGCCCATGTCGAACATCGGCCGGTTCTGCTTGTCCACGATCTGGATGCGCAGGCCGTCCGGGGTGAGGTCGAGCAGCAGCTGGTCCTTGAACGGCTCCAGCGCCTGGCTCTTGTCGATGGCCTCTTTCAGGTCCTGCATCAGCGCTTCCAGGCGCTTCTTGTCCCTGGCGCGGCTGTCTTCGTTGGTATCGGCAGCGTTGTCGCGCTTGCGGCCCATCTCGTCCTTCTGCCCCTTGGCCATGTCGGCGGTGCCGCCGAGCTTGATCATCGAGGTGCTGGCGCCGCCGGGGCCGTTCATGCCCGGCGAGGGGGCCGGCGACTTGCCCGACAACGGGCTGGGATTGCGGAAATATTCCGAGATCGCCGCGCGCTGCTCCTTGGTGGTAGCGGCCATCAGCCACAGCACCAGGAAGAACGCCATCATCGCGGTCACGAAGTCGGCAAACGCCACCTTCCAGGCGCCGCCATGATGGCCGCCGCCCTGCACCTTCTTGACCCGTCGGATGACGACGGTGGATTTGCCCTCGGCCATGACCGCGGTCCTACTTGATCGTCTTCAGGTGCGTTTCGAAATCCGCAAAGCTCGGACGCACGTTGGAGGGCAGCGTCTTGCGCGCGAATTCCAGCGCAATCTTCGGGTTGTAGCCACGCAGGCAGGCCAGCAGCGCGGTCTTGACCGCCTCGTACATGCGTCCATCCTGCTCGGCGCGCGCTTCCATCGCCGCGGCCAGCGGCGCGACGAAGCCATAGGCCAGCAAAATGCCCAGGAAGGTGCCGACCAGGGCGGCACCGACGTGGTGGCCGATCTCCTCGATCGGCCCGCCGATCGAACCCATGGTGATCACGATGCCGAGCACGGCCGCCACGATGCCGAAGCCGGGCAGGCCGTCGGACACCTTGCTCAACGCATGCGAGGGCGCCAGTGCTTCGTGGTGATGTTTTTCCAGCTCCAGCTCGAGCAACGGCTCCAGCTCGTGCGGCTCGATGTTGCTGCCGATCATCAGGCGCAGGCAGTCGGTGATGAAGTCCAGCAGGTGATGGTCGGCGACCACCTTGGGGTAGTTGCCGAAGATGGTGCTGTCCTGCGGTTTTTCGACGTGGTCTTCCAGCGCCATGAAGCCGTCGCGGCGCGCCTTGTTGAGCAACTCGTAGATCAGGCTCAGCGTGTCCTTGTAGTCGTCGGACTTGTACTGCGGGCCCTTGAACACGCCCAGGATGCTGCTGAAGGTCTCCTTGACGATCTTGCCGGGCGTGCTGACCAGAAACGCACCGAACGCCGCGCCACCGATGATCATCAGCTCGTACGGCTGCCAGAGCGCGCCCAGCTTGCCATGCGACAGCACATAGCCGCCGAGGACACTGACGATGACGACGATGAAGCCGATGATGATGAGCATGGCGCAGCCAAAAGCAAACAGGGTTGCTGTTGTTTCGGCTTGCGCGGCGGATTCTTGAAGCGCACGGCGTGAAGGTGTGCGGTGTAACTGAACGATCGCTTGGTCGATCGCATCTTCACGCGGCAGGTTGCGGCGCTGTCGTTAGTTGCGCCAGGTGCGCTCAGGCCGTTCCAGCCTTTGATTGAAGGGCTTTGCGGCGCCGCTGCCTACTGCAGCAATCCTTGCAACGCTCATCGTGACCTAGCCTTGCTCAGGTGAATCGCGCCTGGCTACAGCGGTGGTTCGACGCCTTTTCGGGGTCGCTATCGCGTCGGCGATTCAGCAGCGCCTGCCAGTGGGCGCATAGGTGGGCGCAGGTGTTGCAGGCATGCATCCGGCCCGGAATCCCTCCGGGCCGGATGCATGTGTCGGCTCAGGCCGGTTGCGCTTCGGCGCCTTCGCGCTGCAAGGGGTTGGGCAGGGCCTGGCCGTTTTCGGTAAAGCCCAGCGAGACCGAGTTCAGGCAGTGGCGTTCACCGGTCGGCGGCGGGCCGTCGGGGAAGACGTGGCCCAGGTGGCTATCGCAGCGCGCGCAGACGATCTCGGTGCGGATCATACCGTAGCTGGTGTCGCGGATTTCGCGCACATGGGCGGTGTCGTACGGGGCGAAGAAGCTCGGCCAGCCGGTGCCGGATTCGAACTTGGCGCTGGAGCGGAACAGCGGCAACCCGCACAGGCGGCAGGTGTAGACGCCGTCGAGCTTGTTGTCCAGGAACACCCCGCAGAACGGCGCTTCGGTGCCATGGTGCAGCAGCACGCGCTGTTCCTCGTCGCTAAGCCCGGCGATCAGGGCGTCGCGTTGGGCGGGGGAGGGAGGGGTCAGATCGAACTGGCTCATGGGGTTCTCGCATGCGCGCGCTGGCAGGGTGCCGCGCCTGCACCCGTGATGTGGGCGCTGTCGGCGTGGTTCAAGCGTGCGGGGACCAAGCCCCTCTCCCGCCGGGGCGCCACGGCACAGCTTGCGCGCCACTGGCGCGCGTGCCTTGGTGCTGCGTCTGCGCCGCTGGCGCAGGCCGGGGCGCGGAGCGGGGGTTGGGGTGAGGGTACGGCGGCGAAGCCACGACGCAGTACTGATTGCCAGGTTTCACGCACCCTCATCCGGCGCTGTGCGCCAGCTTGTCCCGATGGGAGCAGGAAGTGCCTTTCGCGCCGCACTCATCTCGCGAACGCGTTCAGGCCATAGCCGGCCCGATGCATTGCCGCAGCACGCCGGCGCCCCCATCCAGGGAGTACTCCTCGATCAAGCACGGTGTCCGTCATGGCGATCTCTCCTTCAATGCGCGGCCTGCTGCTGTGCGGCCTGCTGGCTGCCGCCAGCGCTGCGGCGGCGCAATCGGCCACCAGCACACGCTCGTCCAATACGCTGCAGCCGATCACCAGCCCGACGCCCGCCCAGCCCACGCTGACCGCGCCGCGCGCAGTGCAGCCCGCGCCGGCCACGGCTCCGGTGCCATCGCAGCTCGGCCAGCGCCCGTCCGCGCCCACCATCCCGACCCGTGGCCCGGCCCAAACGCCGGTGGCGCCGGCCGGCAGCCAGGTTGCGCCGGCCAGCGCGCCGATGGTCTATGACCGCAATGGCCGCTTGCTGCACGGCATGCAGCCGGCCGGCGCCAACCGGGTGCTGGATACCAAGACCGGGCGCTATTACGACGCGGTCCCGGCCGGCGACGGCATGCGCGTGGTGCGCTGACCCGCGCCATTACGAATCCTCACTCCCGAATCTCGAATCTCAGCCTTCGATCGGCAACGCCAAGGTCTCCTTGACCTCTTCCATTACGATGTAGCTCTTGGACTCGCGCACATGCGGCATGGTCAGCAAGGTGCTGCCGAGCAGCTTGCGGTAGGAGGCCATCTCGCTGATGCGCGCCTTGAGCAGGTAGTCGAAATCGCCCGAGACCAGATGGCATTCCAGCACGTTGGGCAGCTTGAGCGCGGCGCGCCGGAACTCCTCGAAAATGTCGCCGGACTTGTAGGCCAGGCTGATCTCCACGAACACCAGCAGGCTGGCCTTGAGATAGTGCGGGTCCAGCCGCGCGTAGTAGCCGGTGATGGCGCCATCGCGCTCCAGCCGGCGCACGCGCTCGGTGCAGGGCGTGGTCGACAGGCCCACCCGCTCGCCCAGTTCGGTAAAGGAAATCCGCCCCTCCTGCTGCAGGATGCGCAGGATCTTGCGGTCGATCTTGTCCAGCTCGCGGGTGCGGGTCGTCATCGGGTCTGCTTCCACAGGGTTTGACAGGAGGATTCACTGCCAAGGCGGGCTGATTCCAGAAATGGCACTGCCTGGCTCGCAATATACTGCGTCTAACTGTCCCCCTCGGCGCCTGGTTGTGGGGGAATACCCTTTCCAGGAGAACGACATGCGGGTGCTCATTCTCGGTAGTGGCGTCATCGGCACCACCACGGCCTGGTATCTGGCGCAAGCCGGTTGCGAGGTCACCGTGGTCGACCGCCAATCGGCGGCGGCGCTGGAAACCAGCTACGCCAATGCCGGCCAGCTGTCGTTCGGCTACACCTCGCCGTGGGCCGCGCCCGGTGTGCCCGGCAAGGCGGTGAAGTGGCTGTTCGAGCAGCATGCACCGCTGTCGATCCGGCCCACCCGCGACCTGCGTCAGCTGGCCTGGCTCAGCCAGATGCTGCGCAACTGCACCGCCGAGCGCTACGCGGTGAACAAGGCGCGCATGGTGCGCATGTCCGACTACAGCCGCGATTGCCTGAACGCATTGCGTGCCAGCACCGGCATCGAGTTCGAAGGCCGCCAGCTCGGTACCACCCAGCTGTTTCGCACCCAGCAGCAACTGGATGCCGCCGCGCAGGACATCGAGGTGCTGGCCCAGTACGGCGTGCCCTACGAGCTGCTGACCCCGGCGCAGATCGCACAGTTCGAACCGGGCCTGGCCGGCGGTGGCGCGCAGATGGCCGGCGCCCTGCGCCTGCCCGAGGACCAGACCGGCGACTGCCGGCTGTTTACCCAGCGCCTGGCCGAACTGGCCGCGCAGGCGGGGGTGGAGTTCCGCTACGGGCAGCAGATCGAGCATCTGCAGCACGCAGGCGGGCGCGTCACCGGCGTGCAGATCGATGGCCGCATCGAGACCGCCGACCGCTACGTGCTGGCGCTGGGCAGTTATTCGGCCGACCTGCTGCTCTCGCTCGGCCTGCACCTGCCGGTGTATCCGCTCAAGGGCTATTCGCTGACCATCCCGATCGTGGATGCCGCGCGCGCGCCGACCTCCACGGTGCTGGACGAGAGCTACAAGATCGCGCTGACCCGCTTCGACGACCGTATCCGCGTCGGCGGCATGGCCGAGGTGGCCGGCTTCGACCTGTCGTTGAACCCGCGCCGCCGCGCCACGCTGGAGATGGTGGTCAACGACCTGTTCCCCGGTGCCGGCGATCTGGCCCAGGCCGAGTTCTGGACCGGCCTGCGCCCAGCCACGCCGGACGGTACGCCGGTGGTCGGCGCCACGCCGTATGCCAACCTGTTCCTCAATACCGGCCACGGCACCCTGGGCTGGACCATGGCCTGCGGCTCGGGCCGCTATCTGGCCGACCTGATGCAGGGCCGCACGCCCGACATCGATAGCGAAGGCCTGGACATCTTCCGTTACCTGTCGCCACGCAGCGCCCGCGCGCAGCAGGAGGCCGCGTAGTGCGTCCTGCGCAAGCGTTGATCGACCTGGACGCATTGCGTCACAACTACCGCCTGGCCAAGCGCCTGGGCGGCAGCAAGGCCCTGGCGGTGGTCAAGGCCGATGCCTACGGCCACGGCGCGGTGCGCTGCGCGCAGGCGCTGGACAGCGAGGCCGACGGCTTTGCGGTGGCCTGCATCGAAGAAGCGCTGGAGCTGCGTCAGGCCGGCATCCGCGCACCGATCCTGCTGCTGGAAGGGTTCTTCGAACACGACGAACTGCGCCTGATTGCCGAGCATGATCTGTGGACGGTGGTGGCCACGCCGCAGCAGGTGCGCGCACTGGCCGAGTTCCAGAGCCCGCGTCCATTGCGGGTATGGCTGAAGCTGGACAGCGGCATGCATCGGCTGGGCCTGTCACCGGAAGACTTTCGTGCGGCGTGGTTGCGTCTGCGCGGGCTGCCGCAGATCGCCTCGCTGGTGCTGATGACCCACCTGGCGCGCGCCGACGAGCTGGAGTGCAGCCGCACCGACGAACAGGCGGTGGCGTTCGCGCTCACCGCAGGCGGCATGCAGGCCGAAACCAGCCTGCGCAATTCGCCCGGCCTGCTCGGCTGGCCGGCGCTGCGCAACGATTGGTCGCGTCCGGGGCTGATGCTGTACGGCGCAAACCCGTTCCCGCAGGACACCGACACCACCGCGCAACTACGCCCGGTGATGACGCTGCGCTCGCGCATCATCTCCGTGCGCGAGCTGCCGGCCGGCGAGCCGGTGGGGTACGGCGCCCGCTTCGTCGCCGAGCGTCCCACCCGCGTCGGCGTGGTGGCGGCCGGCTATGCCGACGGCTATCCGCAGTTCGCTCCCAACGGCACCCCGCTGCTGGTGGATGGCCAGGTCTGCCCGCTGATCGGGCGCGTGTCGATGGACATGCTGACCGTGGATCTCACCGAGCACCCGCAGGCCGACATCGGTGCGTCGGTGCAGCTGTGGGGCGATGCGCCGCGGGTTTCCCCGTTGGCGATGCAGTGCAATGTCAGCGCGTATCAACTGATGTGTGGACTCAAGCGCGTGCCGCGGACGTATGTGGGTGAGGCGGCAGTGGGCGAGGGAGTCACGCGGTGAGATGTCCCTTCTCCCATCGGGAGAAGGTGCTCCGAAGGGGCGGATGAGGGGACGTACCAAGCCACATGCACCTGGAACAACAGGTGGGCTTCGCCCGTACCTTCACCCCAACCCCCGCTCCACGCCCCGGCCTGCGCCAGCGGCGCCGGCGCACCAAGGCACGCGCGCCAGTGGCGCGCAAGCTATGCCGTGGCGCCCCGGCGGGAGAGGGGCTTGAAGCAGCAGCTCACAACCCCGCAGTACTCCGGTCGCCGCGGAACTGCTTGCGCACCCAGTCGTCGACCATCGCCTTTTCGAAGCGCAGCGGATCGCTGTCGGTCAGGCGCGGGCCGCTCATCAGAAACGCCGAATCCACCAGCTTGCGTTCGCCCTGGTCGATCACCTGGCCATCGGCGCCGGTCAGCGTGTAGTTGAAGCTCAGGCGCGGCGGGTAGATGTCCTTGACGATGCGCACGTCCTGCATGCGCGGCCCGTGCCAGGGCTCGTACTGGCCGGCGCGGCGGATGTCGGTGATGGTCACGCTCAGGCGCTGGCCGTCGGGCAGCTTGCGCGCGGCGCTCTGCTGGAAATAGGTCGCCAGCTGGGTCACCCAGTCGCCACGCTGCGCTTCCCAGCGGTTGCCGCTGAAGCGCACTTCGGAAAACTGCGCCGGGTCGGTCCAGCGCACATCGACCTTGCCATCGCTGGTCAGCGCGCGCGGCGCCTGCGGGTCGGTGACGTTGCGTATACGTGCCTGCGCGCCGGTTGCCGCGAGCAGTCCTGCCAGCAACAGGCTGGCGCCGCAAAGGCTGGAACGTTTCATGGAAAGTCTCCAAGCGGAAGGTACGTGGACGTACCGGGCGTCGTTGCAGTGTGGGGGCGCGTCTGCCTGCCGGCAACGCTTGCCGCGCAAGGGCTGGCAGGCCATTGCCACGCGGTTAATCCGCAACGCTGGCGCCATGACGGCGGGTTCACCGCGCCTGCGCCTGCGCTTCACGGCGCAGCCCGGAAGATCGCCAGCATGGACACCCACTCTTTCCGCACAAAGCCAGCCTCTTCGGCGCCGGCACACATGCCGTCGGACGTGCGCCTGCAGTTCATCGACTGGGCGAAACAGCACGGCCATAACCCCGCCACCGGGGCCGCCGCCTTCGTCGCCCTGCAAAGCGATGTGGACCTGGATCTGGCCACGCGCACGCTGCGTCTGGAGCCGGGAGCCTCGCCGCGTGATGCCTTGCGCGAGCACCTGGCCGCGCTGGCGCGCCAGGGCGATGTGGCGGTGCAGTTTCCGCCGGTCTACGCCTACACCGCCGCCAACGGGCTGGAGTACCGCTACTCGCTGATGCTGGTGATTGCCGAGGATTGCGTCGAGTGGACCGGGCGGGTCTGGCAGGACCTGGATTACCAGGGGATGCTCACCGGCCGCGGCCAGGGTCCACGCGCCAACTACACCCAACTGGCGCGGATGGCGCTGGAACACGAGCTTGATCAGGAGCGTCCCCGTTATGTCCAGGCATGAACTCGAATTGCAGTTGCCGCTGGGCGCACAGGTCGCCACCGGCGAGGATGGTTTCAGCGAGCGCTGCCGCAGCGAATGCGCCAAGCTAGGCCTGTCGCGGGTGCGGCTGCTGTTGCTGGACGCCGAGTACGCGCGTTCCACCGCCTGGCGCGAAGAAGCGCAGCGCTGGATGGACGAGCAGTTGCGCCGCGAAGGCGAGTGGGTGTTTCGCGGCGTGATCGCCGGGATCGTGGTGCTGGCGGCATGCATCGCGCTGTGCGCGGCGCTGCTGTGGTGATCCCCGGGGAGCCGGCGGCACGCGCGTGAACCGGGCCGGCCGGCTGTGCACCCGCTGACGACACCGGGCGTGGTTTCATCTGCTCGTCATCCGCCCTGGCATCACCCCTGGATCCCGATTTGAGCACCTCGACCACCAGCCCCGATCTGGCTACTAGCCACCCGGCAGCCCTCGCCGAGCCCTTCCTCGACCCGGGGATGTACCACGAGATCTTCCATAACCTGGACGCGGGGTTTTGCGTCATCGATATGGTGTTCGATGGCGACAAGGCCGTCGATTACGTGATCCGGATGACCAATGGCGCATTCGAGCGCTACACCGGTCTATCCAATGTGTTGAACGTGTCCATTCGGGGCATGCTGGTCGATCACGAACAGGAATGGTTCGACCGCTACGGCCATGTCGCCCGCACCGGCAACCGCATCCACTTCGAAATGCAGGCCAAGGCATTGCGCCGCTGGTATTCGGTGGACGCATTCCGGGTCGGGCAGCCGGAGCAGGCGCGGGTGGCGGTGTTGTTCATGGACATCACCGAGCGCAAGCGGGTGGAGCGCGAGCTGGCCGAGAGCGAGGCGCGTTTCAGCGCCCTGGCCGATGGCCTGCCAATGCCGGTCTGGGTACTGGACGCGCAAGGCGTGGTGCGCTTCGTCAACAGCGCCTATGGCGAATTTTTCGGCATCGACATTTCCAGCGGCACGGTGTCGGCCTGGAGCGAGTTGCTGCATCCGGACGACCTGTCGATCTTCCAGTTCGAACTGGCCACCGCACTGGAAGAACAGCGCGGCCTGCACGCCCTGGTGCGCGCGCGTCGCCACGACGGGCAGTGGCGCTGGATCGAAATGACCGCCACGCCGCGCTACTCGGCTGACGGGCGTTTCATCGGCCTGGCCGGCAGCAGCCCGGACGTGACCGAACAACGCGAGATCGAACTGGCGCGCGAGCAACTGCTCGAATCCGAGCGCAGCGCACGCAACGAAGCCGAGAGCATGGCGCGGCTGAAGGACGAGTTCCTGGCCACCTTGTCGCACGAATTGCGCACGCCGCTGACCACCATTCTGGGCTGGAGCGAGCTGCTGCTGCAGCGGGTCGAAGAAGGCCATCCCAACTACAAGGGTCTGTCGGTGATCGCCAGCAGCGCCCGTGCGCAGAAACGCCTGATTTCGGACATGCTCGACCTCAGCAGCATGTTGCTGGGCAAGGTGCAGTTGGAGGTCGAGTCGCTGGATCTGGTCGAACAGGTGCGCGAGGCCCTGAACACCCAGGAGCTGGCTGCCGAGGGCAAGGACCAGGTGCTGGAAGTGCATGCCCCGTCCGCGCCGTGTCTGGTGCTGGGCGATGCCACGCGGCTGCAGCAGGTGCTATGGAATCTGCTGTCCAACGCGATCAAGTTCACCCCGGCACATGGCCGCATCGACGTCACCATCGAACGCGACGACAGCCACCTGCTGGTCGCGATACGCGATTCGGGCGACGGCATCGCAGCGGAGTTCCTTCCGCATCTGTTCGGCCGCTTCCGCCAGGCCGACGGCACCACCACGCGCCAGCATGGCGGCCTGGGCCTGGGCCTGGCGATCGTGCAGCAGCTGGTGGAAATGCATGGCGGCCAGGTCAGCGCCACCAGCGGCGGTCGCGGCAAGGGCGCCACCTTCACCGTGCGCCTGCCGGAGCATATTCCCGATCAGGCCAGGCGTCCGCGGCGCGAGCTGCGCCGGCGCTTGATGTCCGAGCAGATCATCGAAGCGCGCGCGCTCAACGGCTTGCGCCTGCTGGCGGTGGAAGACCAGCCGGACATGCTCGATTACCTGCGCCGTCTGCTGGAAGAGCAGGGCGCCGAAGTTGTCACCGCCGGCAGCGCCACCGATGCGCTGGCACTGATCGATCATCGCGGCCACGCACGCTTCGATCTGATGCTGACCGACATCGGCATGCCGGGCATGGACGGCTACGGGCTGATCCGCACCGTGCGCGAGAACATGGGGCTGGACGCGGCGGCACTGCCGGCCGTGGCAGTGACCGCCCTGGCACGCGACGACGATCGCAAGCGCGCGCTGGACTCCGGTTTCCAGGAGCATCTGGCCAAGCCCTACAGCGTCGCCCAACTGGTCACCGCGGTGCGCGCCGCGCGCGAATCGGTGGAGTGAGAGGGCAGGCGCCGCCGACGTGGCGCCGCTGCTCCGGCTGACAAGCACAGGTGAAAGAGGCTGTTTACTGCCTCTTTCACGGCCGATGGCCTAGCGTGGTGCATTCCTTCGATGGAGATGACGCCATGTCCAGATACGCCCCGCATGTCTATTCGGAACAAGTACAGATCGCCACGCTCGAACACTGGGTGTCACTGCTCGGTGGCCAGGAGCGCGTGCGCGTCGAGCTCGACGACGGCAGCATGATCAGCGGCACCGTCGCCGTGCGCCCGAGCATTCAGACCTATCTGGACGACCAGCAACGCGAAGGCGTCAACGGCCAGCTGCGCATCGACCAACTGGATGCCGCGCAGGAGCCGCACTGGATCTGGATGGATCGCATCGTGGCAGTGCACCCCTTGCCGTTGGGCAGCGATCCGCAAGCCGCTCCCTGAGTCACGCATTGACGATGTGTTTACTTCTCGTCATGGCGTTGACGGCATGATGGCCGATTGTCGTAACTGTTCAGGATCAATCGCGCAATGAATGCTCCCGCGTTGAAGCTCGCCCGCTGGCCGCTGTCGCTGATGACCGTCGCCATCCTCGCCGCCTGCGGCGATACCGCCACGCTTGCCATCGAACAAGGGACCGGGCCGAACCCGCAATTGCCCGAGCCGGTCAAACGCCTGATCCCCACCGTCAAGGTGGCGCCGGTCAAGCGCTGGACCGAGAACGCCAAGCCGATCGCTGCCGACGACCTGCAGGTGGCCGCGTTTGCACGCGACCTGGATCACCCGCGCTGGGTCTATGTGCTGCCGAACGGCGACGTGCTGGTGGCCGAGACCGCCGAGCCGCCCAAGCCGGAAGACGCCGAAGGCGGCGGCATCCGCAAGAAGGTGCAGGGCGCGATGATGAGCAAGGCCGGCGCCGTGGTGCCCAGTGCCAACCGCATCACCTTGCTGCGCGATGCCGATGGCGACGGCGTGGCCGAAGTGCGCACCCAGTTCATCAGCGGGCTGTTTTCCCCGTTCGGCATGGCCCTGATCGGCGATCGTTTCTACGTGGCCAATGCCGATGCGCTGGTGAGCTTTCCGTACAAGCCCGGCGAGACGCATATCACCGCCAAGCCGACCTTCGTGGCCAATCTGCCCGGCGGCCTGAATCACCATTGGACCAAGTCGCTGCTGGCCAGTGCCGATGGCAGCAAGCTGTATGTCGGCGTCGGTTCCAACAGCAACGTGGCCGAAAACGGCATGGAGGCCGAACTCAACCGCGCCGCGATCCTGGAGATCGACCCGGCCACCGGCAGCAGCCGGGTGTTCGCCAGCGGCCTGCGCAATCCGGTCGGCACCGCCTGGGAGCCGCAGAGCAAGTCGCTGTGGGTGGTGGTCAACGAGCGCGACGAGATCGGCAGCGATCTGGTGCCGGACTACCTGACCTCGGTGCGCGACGGCGGCTTCTATGGCTGGCCCTACAGCTATTACGGCCAGCATGTGGACGAGCGGGTCAAACCGCAGAACCCCGAGCTGGTGGCCAAGGCGATCAAGCCCGACTACGCGCTGGGCCCGCATACCGCCTCGCTGGGCCTGAGCTTTGCCAGCGGAAGCCTGTTGCCGGAGCGCTTCCGCCAGGGCGCCTTCATTGGCCAGCACGGTTCGTGGAATCGCGACCCGCCCAGCGGCTACAAGGTGCTGTTCGTGCCGTTCGTCGATGGCAAGCCCAGCGGCACGCCGATCACGGTGCTGGATGGTTTCCTGGATGCCGAAGGCAATGCGCAGGGGCGCCCGGTGGGCGTGAGCCCGGACAATACCGGGGCGCTGCTGGTGGCCGACGATGTCGGCAATGTGATCTGGCGGGTGACACCCAAGGCGCGCTGATCCAGATAACGCGCTGGCTCAGGCGTTCAAACGAAAAAACCGGGCCCAGGCCCGGTTTTTTCATGCGTATGCCGCGGTCATGTGCGGCGTCACGCCAGTTCGCTCGCACTCAGCGCGGCGGTTCCGGCGAGGCACTGAAGCGGCGCGCATAGCCACGTTCTTCGGTGATCCGGCTGATGTCATCATCGGCCATTTCCGGAGCGCCATATACCGCATATGCCACGCTGCCATCGTCGCGCTCGCCGACCTGGTGCAGGCGGTAACGCGGCCGGCCCGCACCGGTGTTTTCGGGGTAGTGCATCGGTGGCGGGGTGTCATCCAGATCCATTTCGCTGTTGTCGACCACTCCACCTACGAACAGGGCTCGCATCGCGTCTCTCCGGTATTGGTGTGATTCCAGCCTAGGCGGGCGGATGTTGCGTGCGCATCAATAGACCGTATAGACATTGGAAGGGTCGCCGTCTGCAGCTCACGCAATCGAATACCCGCCCAAGCGGGCGCCAGGGCGGGTGGCAGGCAGCGCTCCCTTACAATGGCGGCCTGTTCCCGACCCGATGATCCGATGGCTGGCCCGCACGATGCCCCGCTTCAAGCTCTGTTTCTGCCCTTCGCCCAGGGCGTGCTGCCCTGGCCCAGCGGTCCGGTGCTGTTCCTGCGCGCGCGCGACGGGTTTCCGCTGCGCGAGCATGCGGCTGCCGATGCGCTGACCTGCGAGCAGAGCTTTCGTCCCTTCGCCGAAGCGCTGGAGCGCAACGGCTGGAACGTGCGCGAAGAGAGCGAGATCGAGGCCGACAGCACCCGCTATGCCCTGGTGCTGGTGCTGCCGCCGCGGCAACGCGAGGAAGCGCGTGCCCTGTTCGCGCGCGCGGTGGCGCTGGCCGCCCCGGGCGGCCGCGTGGTGGCCTGCCAGTCCAACAACGAGGGCGCGCGCTCGGGCGAGGCGGATCTGCGTCAGCTCACCGGCCTGGCCGGCAGCCTGACCAAGCACCATTGCCGCACCTACTGGAGCGCGCCGCTGCCTGCCGACACCGATGCGGCGCTGCAGGCGCGCTGGGCCGCGCTGGATGCGCCGCGCCCCATTCTGGACGGGCGCTTCGTCAGTCGCCCCGGTGTGTTTGCCTGGGACCGCATCGACCCTGCCTCGGCGCTGCTGGTCGAGCATCTGCCGAGCACCCTGGCCGGACACGGCGCCGATCTGGGCGCGGGCTTTGGCTATCTGTCGGCCGAGGTGCTGGCGCGCTGCCCCAAGGTCACCGGGCTGGATCTGTACGAGGCCGAGGCGCGCGCGCTGACCCTGGCGCGGCGCAATCTGCAGGCCATCGCGCATCCGGCGCAGCTGCAGTACCACTGGCGCGACGTTACCGCCGGCCTGGGGGCGCAGTACGATTTCATCGTCAGCAACCCCCCGTTCCACACGCCTTCGCGTGCCGATCGCCCGGATATCGGCCAGCGCTTCATCGCCGTGGCCGCGCAGGCGTTGCGCCCGGGTGGGCAGCTGCTGCTGGTCGCCAACCGGCATCTGCCCTACGAGTACGTGCTCAACGAAAGCTTCGGGCAGGTGCGCGTGGCCGCCGAACGCGACGGTTTCAAGCTGATTTCCGCCATCCGCGGCCGCGGAGCGCGCGCATGAAGCTGGTCAAGCACATCGCCAACCTCGGCTACGGCAGCCGCAAGCAGGTGACCCAGCTGTTTCGCCAGGGCGCGGTCACCGACGCCGCCGGCGAGGTGCTGTATGCCGACGACCAGGTGGAGCACGATGCGATCCGTATTGATGGCGAACCGCTGGATCCGCCAGCGGGTTTCAGCCTGTTGCTGCACAAGCCCGGCGGCTACACCTGCTCGACCAAGGACACCGGCCGGCTGATCTACGAACTGCTGCCGCAGCGCTTCCGTTCGCGCGCACCGGTGCTGGCGCCGGTGGGGCGGCTGGATCGCGAGACCAGCGGCATGTTGCTGATGACCGACGACGGTGCGCTGCTGCACCGGATCATTTCGCCCAAGTCGGCGCTGGACAAGGTCTACGACGTCACCCTGGCCGAGGACCTGCGTGGCGACGAGGCGGCGCTGTTTGCCAGCGGCACGCTGTTGCTGGAAGGCGAAACCAAGCCGCTGCTGCCGGCCGAACTGGACGTGCTCGGCCCACGCGAGGCACGCCTGACCCTGCACGAAGGCCGCTACCACCAGGTGCGGCGCATGTTCGCCGCCGCCGGCAATCACGTGGTGGCCTTGCACCGCAGCCGCATCGGTGGCTTGGCGCTGGACGGTCTGCCGTCCGGGCAATGGCGCGCGCTGGGGGCAGGGGATCTTGCGGTGTTGTTCGGCCGCAGCGAGCAGACCTGAGCCGCGCCGCCAGTGATGGCGCCTGCGGCGCTTCCGGCCTGCGCGGTCTGCTGCAGGCCGCCTGCGCCGCAATGCCTCAGACGTACTGCATCTTGCGCGACATGCCGCCATCGACGATGAAGTCCTGCCCGGTCACAAAGCCGGACAGCTGCGGCGACAGCAGATAGACCGCCAGTTGCGCGATGTCTTCCGGCGTGCCGACCCGTCCGGCCGGATGCTGGGCATGGTCGCGCCGTGACAACTTGGGTGTGCGCCGGCGCGCCGGTGCGCGCCAGGCGTCGGTGCTGATCCAGCCTGGGCTGATGCTGTTGACGCGCACCTGCGGGCCTTCGCTCAGCGCCAAGGCGTGGGTGAAGGCCACCAGCCCGCCCTTGGCGGCGGCATAGGCTTCGCTATGCGGCTCGGATTGCCAGGCGCGGGTGGAGGCGATGTTGACGATCGCACCGCCGCCCTGGGCCTGCGCCAACGCGGGCAAGGCCTGCTTGCTGCACAGGAAGGCGCCATGCAGGCTGGCCAGCCGGTGATTCCACTCGTCCCAGTCCAGTTGCGGCAATGGCGCCACATGCGGATCGGCCACGCCGGCGTTGTTGACCAGGCCATCGAGTCGCCCGAAGCGTTTAAGCGCGGTGGCGATCAGGCGCGCTGCCTGGGCCGGGCGCGCGGCATCGCACCGCACGAAGGCACTGCGTCGCGGCAATGCCCACTCCTGCAGGCAGGCCTTGCCGGCATCGGCATCCAGGTCGCCGATCACCACGCTGCCGCCGGCGCCCAGCACCGCCTGCGCAATGCCACGGCCGATGCCTTGGGCGCCGCCGGTGATCACCACCACGCGGTCCTGCAACGGGGAGGGATTCCATGCGGAGACGGCGGGGGTCAGGGGCATCGGGCGCACCAGGGGAGTGAGGTCGCGCGCACTGTAACGCGGGCGCCGTGGTGGCCGTAGCAAGGCAATCGCCGCGCGTGACGTATGTATGCCGGTGTTTTGCCGCGCCGCTGCGCGCCGGCATCGCTGCGCGTTTCATGCACGCGCCGCCGCACGCGATGCGGCGGTCAGTGCTGCGATGCGCTCAACAACCGCTCCCAGCCGCCCTGGCCCAGGCGTTCCAGCGTCTGGATATTGCGTTCGACGATCACGTCCGGGTCCGGAAACGCGGCCACCGCACGCTCCACGCTGTCTTCGCGCAGCAGGTGCAAGGTGGGGTAGGGCGAGCGGTTGGTGAAGTTGGCCACGTCATCCACCGCCGCGCCTGCGAACTGATAGTCCGGATGGAAGCTGGCCACCTGCAACACGCCACCCAGATCCAGCGCTTCCACCGCCGCATCAGCGTTGTCGAGGAAGTCGTTGTAGTCCAGGAAATCGGTGAGCACGTCCGGATGTACGATCAAGGTGGTGTCGATCTGCTCGGCCGGCGTGTCGCGCAGCAACACCAGTTCCTCGGCCAGTTGTTCGAGCAACGCTTCGGGCGTGCTGGCATCGCTGAGCACCAGCCGCACCTGCTCCTTGACGTAGACCGCCTTGGCGAACGGGCACAGATTCAGGCCGATCACCGCGCGCTCGATCCACTGGCGGGTGGCGGTCAACGGATCGAGCGTGGCAGGTGTGGTCGTCATCGTGGCGGCGGCGTGATGGTGGGCCAGTGTATGCGATCGCTGCCGGCGCGGCCGCCTGTGCCGGTGCAGTGCAGCGCGGAGTCGGCGCTTGGCGGAACGCAGGAAAAACTGCAGCAGTTGCAGCGCTGACGCGGCCTAGGTGGCATCCGCATGCGTGTTTGCGCCGACATGCGCGCGCAGAAACGCAATCGATGCCTGCGCAACTTTATCGGCGTGCGGGGTCTTGTGCGGCGAGCCGATCGCATGCGCGCCGGTGTCGAAGGCCATCGCGCAGGTGTGCTCCGCCGCGCTGCCGAGCGCAGCGAACATCGCCAGCATCGCCGGCACCGAGGCGGTTGGATCCTCCTCGCCGTTGGCAGCGCGGTAATAGCCCAGAAACACCGGGCATTGCACGCGGGGCCACGGTGGATCGGCGGCAACCGCGTCGAACAGGCTGCGCAGCGCGCGGAATCCATCCGGGTGGATGGTGCCGGACCAGAACGCCAGCGACGCGGCGGTGCGTGGGCGCGGGTCGGTCAAGGGCGTTTGCGCGGCGCAGACCTGATCCAGCAGCGCCGGGTCGGCCGGCCGGATGCCCGGTGACCAGGCGACCACCGCAGCCACCGCGTCGGGGCGCTGCGCCGCAAGCCACAAGCCCAGCGTGGCACCCATGGACGAGCCAACGATCGCCACGCGTGCACCCATGTGCTGTGCCTGCGCCAGCGCATCCAGGGCCGAGGCCTGCAACATCGCCGGCGTCAGCCCCTGCATCGCATCGGCGGCGCTGCGGCCATGCCCGGGCCAACGGTGCACGTACAGGTTGGCAGCCAGCGCATCGGCGATCTGCTCGGGCAGTTCGCCGGCTTCTCCCGGGCTGGCGGTGAACCCGTGCAGGTACAGCAGCGCCAGTGGCGTGCGCGTCTGCGCGGCGGTGTGCCAGTGCCGGCGTGCCGCGTTGCCCGGTTTCAGGTCAGCCGGTTGCATGGGGGGCATGCGCGGCGAGCATGGCCAGCAATTGGTGCGCGTTGATCGGTTTGGACAGATAGCCGGCCACGCCGGCCGCGGTGGCCTCGCGCATCGAATCGGTGCGGGTGTCGGCGGTCAGCACGATGATCGGCGGCAGCGCGGCAATCGCCGTGCGCGCCTCCCCCAGCGCGTCCCAGCCCGAGGTGCCGGGCATGTGCAGGTCGAGGAACACCAGGTCCGGCGCCGCCTCGCGGATGCGCTGCACCGCGTTGCTGCCATCGCTGTGAAAGCTTACCCGGTGCCCGGCGCGGGTGAGCAGATTGCCGATCACCAGCCGATTGGTGTCCATGTCCTCGAACACCAGGCAATGCAGCGGCGGCACCGTCGCGGCATGCTGTTGCAGGGCCTCGCGCAGCGCCGGCGGGCGGCAGCCTTGCGCCGCGGCGGCGGCCAGTTCGAAGGTCCAGCGAAATACGCTGCCGCCGCCGGGGTTGTCGCGCACGCTCAGGCTGCCGCCCATTGCCTCGGACACCGACAGCGCAATGAACAGGCCCAGGCCGACCCCGCCCTCGGCGCGGCTGAAACCGGTGCTGAGCTGAGTGAAGGGCGTGAAGATATAGGCCTTCTGGGGGTCGGGGATGCCGATGCCGGTGTCGGTCACGGTCACCGCGATCGCCCAGCGCTGCTGCACCTGCGTGGCGGCGATCAGCACATCGACCGCGCCACCGGCCGGGGTGAACTTGATCGCATTGATGACCAGATTGGTGATGACCTGTTCGATACGCCCCTCGTCGCCGATGAGGTCAGGCGTCTGCGCCACATCGCTGCGCAGCGCCAGCGCCACGCCCTTGGTCGACGCTGCACTCGCGCACACCGCTTTGACCGTGGCCAGCACGTCGAGCAGGCTCAGCGGCTTGCTGTGCAGTTGCAGGCGGCCACCGTCGATGCTGGCCACGTCGATCACTTCGTTCACCCGATGCCGCAGCGCGATCGCATTGACCGTCACCGCCTGCATCAGTTCGCGCTGTTGCGCCGACAAGGTGTCGCTGTCGATCAGCTGCGCGCAGTTGATGACCGCGTTCAACGGCGTGCGCAGTTCGTGGTTCATGGTGCTGATGAAGCGGCTCTGCGCATCGCGCGAGGCCAGCGCCTGCAGGGCGATCTCCTGCATTGCACTGACGATGCGCGCCACCAGCAGCGGCAGCACCACGCTCAGCGCCACCGCATACACGAAGTACGCCGGCCGCGACAGCCAATAGCCGGCCGGCGCAGTCAGCAGCATCAGCACGAAGGTGCTGAGCAGCACCGGCAGCGTCGCCTTTTGCCCATAGCGCGCCACGGCGGCGATGGTGATGAAGGGCAGGAAGGCATTCAGCGACATCAGCAGGATGAAGGCCAGATAGGTCTGGATACCGATGAACAGCAGGTTCATCGCAAAGCCGATCGCATCCAGCCACTCGCCTGGCGGGATGATCCTGCGTCGCACCAGCACCATCCAGATCACTGCCACCATCCACAGCGTCGCCGCGGTGGGGAAGACCGCCTGTGCATCCCTGACCAGCACCGGTTGCGGCCCGTACAGCCAGCCGAAGCACCACAGGGCCACGATGGTCTGCACGATCACCCGGCCGACGCAGGCGCGATATTCCAGGAACGATTCGAACAGCCGCACCAGCCTGTCGTTGCGCAGCTGCCGGGCGGCCAGAATCAGGCCGGGCGCCGCGCGGTTGGATCCACTACGCATCGGGGGCGGTGTCGTCGTTGGGGAGGGTGCGCCGGTAATTCTTGACCAGCAGGCCGGCCGCGGTCGCAATCGCGGTGTAGCGCTGCGCAAGCGCGGACCCCGGTTCGCCGCCGTCGACATCGCCGCGCAACTGGTCGCAGGCATTCAGCAGTTCGGCAGAGCCGGTCAGCGAGAGCGTGTTCTTGAGCGAATGGATCTGCTCCAGTGCCTGCGCCTGGGTGGTGCTGGCCTGGCCGAGCGTGCAGCTGGCGATGGCGCGCTGCACTTCCACCGCAAACGCATCGGCAAACGCTGCAGCCGCCAGCGGGTCCAGCTCGGCCAACGTGTGCAGCGTCGAGCCGGCTTCGATGCGTGGCTGTGCGTGCGTCACGGCGCACGCCGTCCCGGCAGCGGGCGGCGCCTGCGGCACCGTGGCCGGGTGCGCGCGTTGCAACAGGCTGGAGAGCAGGCCGCGCATGCTTGCATCAGATCCGTAACGCGCCGGTGCGCGCGTGGCCGATGCCCGAGCAGCGGACGGTCGCCACACCGCGCTGTGCGGCCCGCCTGCACAGCGCGGCACGACAAGGCGCCGTGTCAGCCACAACGCGTGCTCAGTCGCGGAAGTTGTCGAACTGCAGCGGCAGCTCGAAGTCGGCCTTCTTCAGCAGCGCCATCGCATCCTGCAGATCGTCGCGCTTCTTGCCGCTCACGCGCAGCTTGTCGCCATTGATCTGCGCCTCGACCTTGAGCTTGGCTTCCTTCAGCTTGGCCACCAGCTGCTTGGCCTGCTTCTGCTCGATGCCCTGCTTGACGGTGACCTTCTGGCGTGCACCGGCCAGGTTGGTTTCCATGTCGCCGAACTCCAGGCAACGCACGTCGATGCCGCGCGCCAGCAGGCGCGCGCGCAGGATGTCGGTCATCTGCTTGACCTGGAAATCGCTGGGCGCGGACTGGTTGATCGCCTTGCCGTCTTCCAGCTCGAACCTGGCCTCGACCCCCTTGAAATCGAAGCGCGTATCCAGCTCGCGGTTGGCCTGGTCCACCGCATTGGTCAGTTCGTGCTTGTCGACTTCGGACACCACGTCGAAGGAAGGCATGCAAAGCTCCTGCTGTCTGTAAACAGCCGCCATTCTAGGCCATCGCGTCGTCGCACCTGTCGACACAGGGTTGCCAGTCTGCGCGCAAGCGCAGCGATAATGGTCCATGCCCACCACCCGCTCTCCGCTTCCCGCCATCACCTGGATGGTGGCCGCCGTGGCCTGTTTCTCGCTGATGGATGCGGGAATGAAGCTGCTGTCGGCGCATTACCCGCCGCTGCAGGTCACCCTGCTGCGCGGCGCCGCCTCGCTGCCGTTCGTGCTGGTGTGGGTATTTGCCACCGCCGGGCCGCGCTCGATCGTGCCGGTGCGCTGGGGCCTGCACCTGCTGCGCGGGGTACTGGGCATGGTGATGATCGGCTGCTTCGTCTACGGCCTGAAGCGCATGCCGCTGTCGACCGCCTACACGCTGTATTTCGTCGCCCCGCTGCTGGTGGCGGCGCTGTCGGTGCCGTTGCTGGGCGAGCGGGTCGGGCCACGCCGCTGGACGGCGATCGGCATCGGCCTGGTCGGGGTGATCGTGGTGTTGCGCCCGGGCGTGGACGGGCTGATCTCGCTGCCCGGGCTGATGGTGCTGCTGGCGGCCACCGCCTATGCCATCGCCGCCATCAGCGTGAGTCTGCTGACCCGCACCGACACCCCGCAGGCGATGGTGGTGTCGTTCCTGCTGTTCATGGCGGTCGGCGCCGGCCTGCTGGCCATTCCCGACTGGGTGCCGTTGCGGGGCGAGCACGCCTGGCTGATCGCCGGCATGGGCCTGGCCGGCGCACTGGGGCAGATCGCGCTGACCCAGGCCTTCCTGCGCGGCGAGGCCTCGATGATCGCGCCGCTGGAATACACCGGCCTGGTCTGGGTGATCGGCTTGGACTGGCTGCTGTGGCAGACCCTGCCCGACAGCTGGACCTGGACCGGCGCCGGCATCATCGTCGCCAGCGGGCTGTATCTGCTGCGCCGGGAGCGGATTCGGAAGGCGGATCGGCCGATGTCGTTGGATAAGCCGTGATTGGGGATTCGGGATTCGGGATTGGGGATTCGCCAGAGCAACGGCAAGGCGCTCTGGCTTTTGCGAATCCCGAATCCCGAATCTCCAATCCCGTCCTATGCCAATCCCCAATCCCGACTCCCCAATCCCCAACTTAGAACTCATTGGAATATCGTCCGCAAACATTGACTGGTAGGCTTCACGGCCCCCCAATCGGCCACGCGCGGTGATCCAGTTTCAGCGCCTGCACAAGTCTTATTCCGTTGACGGTCGCCAGATCGTGGCGCTGCATCCACTCGATCTGCGGATCGGCCCCGGCGAGGTGTTCGGCATCATCGGCCATTCCGGTGCCGGCAAGTCGACTCTGATCCGGCTGATCAACCGGCTGGAAGAACCCAGCGGCGGGCGGCTGCTGATCGGCGACGAGGACGTCACCGCGCTGGACAGCCAGGGCCTGCGCGCACTGCGCCGGCGTGTCGGGATGATCTTCCAGCACTTCAATCTGCTGTCCTCGCGCAGCGTGGCCGGCAATGTGGCGTTTCCGCTGGAACTGGCTGGCACCCCGCGCGCCGAGGTCGATGCGCGCGTGGCCGAGCTGCTGGCACGGGTCGGGCTGGAGCAGCATGCCAGCAAGTACCCGGCGCAGCTGTCCGGCGGGCAGAAGCAGCGCGTGGGCATCGCGCGCGCGCTGGCCACCCGGCCGCAGATACTGCTGTGCGACGAGGCCACCAGCGCGCTGGACCCGCAGACCACCGCCTCGGTGCTGCAGCTGCTGGCGCAGATCAACCGCGAGCTGGGCCTGACCATCGTGCTGATCACCCACGAGATGGACGTGATCCGCCGGGTCTGCGACCGCGTCGCGGTGCTGGATGCCGGCAAGCTGGTGGAAACCGGCCCGGTGACTGAGGTATTCCTGCACCCGCAGCACGCCACCACCCGGCGCTTCGTGTCCGAGGCCGAGCATGTGGACGAGGCCGAGTTGCATCGCGACTTCGCTGCGGTGGGCGGGCGCATCGTGCGGCTGACCTTCCTGGGCAACGGCACCTACGAACCGGTGCTGGGCCGCATCGCCCGCGAGACCGGGGTGGACTACAACATCCTGTCCGGGCGCGTGGACCGCATCAAGGACACCCCGTACGGCCAGCTCATCGTCGCGCTGACCGGCGGCGACCATAACGCGGCACGCGCCGGCTTCGTCGCCGCCGGCGTGCACGTGGAGGATCTGCGCGTATGACTCTGATCGCCACGACAAGCGGGTTTTTCCGCAATCTCGATGCCGCCAAGTGGGGCGACATCGGCCAGGCCACGCTCGATACCTTGCTGATGCTGGCCGGCGCGTTGCCGCTGACGCTGCTGATTGGCCTGCCGCTGGGCGTTGCGCTGTTCCTGTGCGGTGCCCCGCAGCTGCGCCGCCGCCCGGTGCTGTACGGCGTGCTCGCGGCACTGATCAACCTGCTGCGCTCGGTGCCCTTCATCATCCTGATGATCGCGATGATTCCGCTCACGCTGATGCTGATGGGCACCTCGCTGGGCGTGCGCGGCGCGATCCTGCCGCTGGTGGTCGGCGCCGCACCGTTCTATGCGCGGCTGGTGGAAACCGCCTTGCGCGAAGTGGACCGCGGGATCATCGAAGCCAGCCAGGCGATGGGCGCCACCACCCGCCAGCTGGTGCTGCGCGTGCTGCTGCCCGAAGCGCGCCCGGGCCTGATCGCCGGCGCCACCGTGACCACCATCGCGCTGATCGGTTTCACCGCGATGGGTGGTGCGATCGGCTCCGGCGGGCTGGGCGATGTCGCGTACCGCGAGGGCTATCTGCGCTCGCATTCGGATGTCGCGCTGATCACCGTGATCGCCCTGCTGGTGCTGGTGCAGCTGCTGCAGATGCTGGGCGACTGGCTGGTGGCGCGCTACAGCCGGCGCTGAGCTCAACCGGGATCGCGCGTTGCCGGCGCGCGCGGGGCCCAGCAAGCAACACGGGCCTGCCGATCGCGGCCACACCCGCGGTCTGCTAGGTTTAGCGCTTGCGGCAGTGCCGCATTCCTCCTCCCACGGACCCCCACATGAGCACATTCGCGTTTCGTTCCCTCCTGGCTGCGGCCACGCTGGCCCTGGCCTCCTGTGGTGGTAGCGGTGGCAGCAGCGGCGGCGACACACTGACGGTGGCCGCCACCGCGGTGCCGCATGCCGAGATCCTGGAGGTGGTCGAACCGCTGCTGGCCAAGCAGGGCGTCAAGCTGGACGTGCGCGTGTTCAACGACTACGTGCAGCCCAACGACCAGGTCGTGCAGAAGCAGATCGACGTCAACTACTTCCAGACCGAGCCGTATCTGGATGCCTACAACCGTGACCGCAAGAGCCAGCTGGTGACCGTTGTCGGCGTGCATATCGAGCCGTTCGGTGCGTATTCGCGCCGGTTCAAGGCATTGGCCGAACTGCCCAACGGCGCCGACGTGGTGATTCCCAACGACCCGAGCAACAACAGCCGCGCGCTGATCCTGCTCGACAAGGCAGGCGTGATCAAACTCAAGGACCCGAGCAATGCCCTGTCCAGCCAGCGCGACATCGTCGAGAACCCCAAGCAGCTGAAGTTCCGCGAGCTCGATTCGGCGATGCTGCCGCGCGTGCTCGACCAGGTCGACCTGGCACTGATCAATACCAATTACGCGCTCGACGCCGGCCTCAATCCGACCCGCGACGCGCTGGCGATCGAGAGCAAGGACTCGCCGTACGTGAACTTCCTGGTCTCGCGCCCGGACAACAAGGACGACCCGCGCGTGCAGAAGCTGGCCAAGGCCTTGACCAGCCCGGAGGTGAAGGCGTTTATCGAGCAGAAGTACAAAGGCGCGGTGTTGCCGGCGTTCTAAGAGCGGCGATCAAACCGACCGCGCTCACTGCCAGGCGGGTGTGGTCGATGCTCCGCATCGGCATGCACCCCGCGAACAAGCCGGTTGTTGCGCGCCGTCCACGTTCACCTGGTGTCCGCGCGTTTCGGGTTGCCAACCACTCTTCGCCGCCACCGAGCATGTGATGCCACTTCTCCTCGCCATACCGCTGGCCGTGATCATCGCCCTGGCGGTGTTCGCGGTGTTGTTGCCGTTGTCGCTGGTGCAGCGCTTTCGTGTCGGCACCGCGCGGCGGCAGGCACGCGGCTGGCTGTTGATGATCAATCTGGTCTCGGCCGGCCTCTCCACGGTGTTGTTCGTGATCTTCGTGTTGATCGCCGCCGCGTTCTGGCCCGGCGCGATCAGCCACGCCGCCTTCGGCTGGGCCTGCGGGCTGGCGCTGGGGCTGCTGGCACTGCGTCTGACCCGCTTCGAGCGCACCCAGCAGGGCCTGTTCTACCGGCCCAACCTGTGGCTGGTGCTGGCCCTGACCGCGCTGGTGGTGGTACGCGTGATCGCCGGCATGGTGCAGGGGTGGCGCAGCACCTGGCAGGGTGCTGCCTGGCCCACGGAAGGGTGGCTCAGTCACGCCAGCCTGTTGGGCGCGGCCGGCGTACTGCTCGGCTATGCGCTCGCCTATGCCACCTTGCTGTGGTGGCGCTGGCGCAGCGCGCGCCTGCGCGGCAGCGTCTACTGGCGCTGAGCGGGCGGCGCCACGATTTCAAAGCATAAAAAAACGGGCCTTGCGGCCCGTTTCTTGTTCGACTGAAACGTCGCTTTCCCGCGTGCTTAGAAGCGCGCGCCGACGCCGAAGCCGACGGTCCACGGATCCAGTTCCAGCTCGCTGCCGGTGCCCTGGCCGCCCACGCGCAGTTCCGGACGCGAACGCATGTAGCGGGCGTCGGCACGTGCGAACCAGGTGGAGTTGATGTTCATGTCCACGCCGACGGTGCCGATGACGCCCTTGGCGGTGTCCAGGCCCACGTGCTGGCCGGTTGCCGACGCCGCGTCGATCTTCTCGTTGCTGAAGTTCGACTCGTAGTAGCCCACGCCCACGAACGGACGGAACACGTTATCGGCCTGGCCGAAGTGGTACTGGCCGCTGATGGCGATCGGCTGCTGTTCGACGGTACCGATCTTGCCCACGCCATCGGCGTTGACACGGTGGTTGAACTTGTCGGCGGCGCCCCACAGCTCAACGGCCCAGTTGTCGTTGATGTAGTAGCTGGCGCTCAGCGTCGGTGCCGGGCCGCCATCGACGTCCAGGCCGGGAGCCGGATCGTTCTTCGGCTTGATCAGAGCAACACCGCCGACCACTGCCCAATGCTTTCCGGAAGCGCTATCGGCGCTGGTGGAAGCCGAGGAGGTGTCGCCGGTGTAGGTGGTGTCTTGTGCAAATGCCGACGGCGCAAACGCAAGTGCGGATACGGCAGCCAGGCTCAGGATGGAAATGGCACGCATTGGGGGTCTCCTCAGTGTTCTTGTTAGGCCCGTGGAGTGGGCCGCGCCAAAGCTATTCCTGAAAATCTGAATCCACGCCCACCCGTGGCTCGCTAAAATTTCGTTTGTTCAGCAAGTTTCCGGAGAAGGCCGTGGCTGCAACAGGCAAGCTGAAAAAGACATTCACGCAGATGCGATCACCGTGACGAAAACCGACCTGTTGCAGGGCCTTCCAGCGCACATTCCTAACGATTGCCGTGTCCTGGTGCTCGGCTCGATGCCGGGCAACGCCTCGTTGCACGCGGCGATGTATTACGCCCATCCGCGCAACCGTTTCTGGCCGCTGATGCAGGAACTGCTGGGCATCGATGCCGGGTTGGCGTATCCGGCGCGCCTGCAGGCACTGGCCGATTGCAAGGTCGGCCTGTGGGATGTGATCGGCCAATGCGAGCGGCGCGGCAGCCTGGACACCGCCATCGTCGCCAGCAGCATCGTGGTCAATCCGCTGGCGGCGCGGCTGGCGACGCTGCCGCAGCTGCGCGCGGTCGCCTGCAACGGTGCGGCCGCCGCGCAGGCATGGCGCCGCCATGTGCAGCCGCTGCTGCCGGTCGCCCTGCACACGGTGCCGGTATGGGCCTTGCCGTCCACCAGCCCGGCCAATGCAGCATGGTCGCTGCCACGGCTGTGCGCGGCCTGGCAGCCGCTGCGCGACGCGCTGGATTAATGACGTCGGATCGCCGCGCAACCAATCCACGGTCCAAGACATCAGCGAGCGGATGGCGCCGTGCGAGCCATGTGCCTGCGTCGTGGCGGGTTGGCCGACACCTGTCACCACCGCGGCGCCGGCCGTGTTGGTCAGCGCGCAGCCACCGGCCGGAAGTCATGCCAGCGTCCGGCACGGGCAAGTGCCGCTCCCGTGCAGGCATGCTGCAGCCAACACATCAACGGAAGCGACCAGATGGCGATCAAGCACGCACTACCGATGGCAGCGGGCCTGCTGCTGGGCCTGCTGGTCGCCGTGCCGGCTGCCAGCGCGGACGATCTGCACTGCAACGTCAGCAGCGACTACGACCTCACGCTCAACCCGCGCAGCCTGATCCTGATCCGCGCGTCGGGCACGCCGCAGCGGCTGGTGATGCGTCAGGGCGCCTTGTTCGTCGACGACCGCTGGGTCGCGGTGAGCGCCGACGATCGCGCGCGGTTGATCCAGTTCGAGCGGCAGACCCGCGACGTGGTGCCGCTGGCGCAGGAGGTTGGGCGCGAAGCGGCCGATATCGCCGTTACCGCGCTGGGCGAGGTGGCGGCCGGCTTCAGCCGCAGCCCCGAGGCCATACGCGTGCAGCTGGCGGCCGTGCGCGAAAAGATCGACACCCGCCTGAAGCAGAGTTTCGGCAAGAGCCAGCTCACCTCGATCGATATCGATGACGACATCGGCGCGATGGTGGCCGAGCTGCTGCCGCAGTTGATCGGCGATGTCGTCGCCGGTGCGGTGCAGTCGGCACTGACCGGAAACGATCTGCAGCTGCGGTCGCTGGAAGGGGTGGAAACGCGCATCGAGCGCCTGATCGAGCCGCAGGCGCGGGCGTTGCGGCCACGCGCGCAGCAACTGTGCACGCGGGTCGAGGCGCTCGACGGCCTGGACAATGCGCTGGCGTATCGTTTGCCCTCGGGCGAGTCACTGCAACTGTTGCGGGTCGATCGACGCGCGTCGAAATGATCCGGCGCATGCGCCGGCGAACGCTGCATCCCGTCCGGTGCGCGACTTTTTCCACGGCAATGGTTGGCGCTGCGGCCCGCAGCCGGCCACAATAGGGGTTTCCCCATTCTGTTGCCGGAGTTCCCCGTATGGCCGAAATCAAGGAAGCACTTGTCCCCGATATCGGTGACTACAGCGATGTCCCGGTAATCGAGGTGCTGGTGTCGGTCGGCGATACGGTCAGCAAGGACCAGAGCCTGGTCACGCTGGAATCGGACAAGGCCACGATGGAAGTGCCCTCGTCGGTGGCCGGCGTGGTCAAGGAGATCAAGGTCAAGGTCGGCGATTCGCTGTCACAGGGCGCGCTGGTCGCGCTGATCGAAGTGGCCGATGCCGGCGCCGAAACCGCCGCCGCACCCGCACCGGCCGCCGCTCCGGCCGCTCCGGCCAAGGCTGCGCCCGCTGCCGCGCCGGCGCCTTCCGCCAAGGCCGAGCCGGCTGCGCCTGCCGCGTCCTCGGACGGCGGCCTGGTCGAGGCACGTGTGCCCGATATCGGCGATTACACCGACATCCCGGTGATCGAGGTGCTGGTCGCCGTCGGCGATACTGTCGCCAAGGACCAGAGCCTGGTCACGCTGGAATCGGACAAGGCCACGATGGAAGTGCCGTCCTCGGCCGCCGGTGTGGTCAAGGAACTCAAGGTCAAGGTCGGCGACACGCTCTCGCAGGGCAATGTGGTGGCGATCATCGCTGCCAGCGATGGCGGCGCCGGTGCGGCGCAGTCCCCGGCCAAGCCCACTACTGACACCGCCGAAACCGCCGGCAAGGTCGAGCCGGTCGCCGTGTCCGCGGTGCCGGACAAGCTGGCCCAGCGCGAGATCGCGCAGGTGCAGGGCGCCCGGTCCAGCGAGGCCGCGCAGCCTGTGCAGGGTGGCCAGCCGTCGGCCGGGCAGCCGTCCAGCCCGCCGGTGACCTTCGACGCCGACAGCGTGCTGCCGTCCAAGGTGGCCTACGCCAGCCCGGTGGTGCGCGTGTTCGCACGCGAGCTCGGGGTGGATCTGAACCAGCTCAAGGGCAGCGAGAAGGGCGGCCGCATCACCCGTGAGGACGTGCAGCGCTTCGTCAAGGCCGCACTCAGCGGCGGCGCGCCTGCCGCAGCCGGTGCTGCGCCGGCAGGTGGCGGCAACGGCCTGAACCTGCTGGCCTGGCCGAAGGTGGACTTCAGCAAGTTCGGCGAGACCGAGACCCAGCCGCTGTCGCGCATCAAGAAGATTTCCGGTGCCAACCTGGCACGCAACTGGGCAATGATTCCGCACGTCACCCAGTTCGAATCGGCCGACATCACCGACCTGGAAGCCCTGCGCGTGGCATTGAACAAGGAAAACGAGAAGGCCGGCATCAAGCTGACCATGCTCGCCTTCCTGGTCAAGGCCAGCGCCGCGGCGTTGAAGAAGTTCCCCGAGTTCAACGCCTCGCTGGATGCGGCCGGCGAAAACCTGACCTTGAAGAAGTACATCAACATCGGCTTCGCCGCCGACACCCCGAACGGCCTGGTCGTGCCGGTGATCCGCGACGTCGACAAGAAGGGCGTGCTGCAGATCGCGCAGGAAAGCGGCGAGCTGGCCAAGAAGGCGCGCGACGGCAAGCTCGGCCCGGCCGACATGAGCGGCGGCTGCTTCTCGATCAGCTCGCTGGGCGGCATCGGTGGTACGGCGTTCACGCCGATCATCAATGCGCCGGAAGTGGCGATCCTGGGCGTGTCCAAGTCGGCGATGCAGCCGGTGTGGAACGGCAAGGAGTTCGCCCCCAAGCTGATGCTGCCGCTGTCGTTGAGCTACGACCACCGCGTCATCGACGGCGCGTTGGCCGCACGCTTCACCACCTACCTCAGCCAGGTGCTGGCCGACATGCGCCGCGTCCTGCTGTGAGAGCAGCGCTGCTGACCTTCGCCCTGCTGGGCGTGCTGCCGTGGACATCCGCGGCGGCACGCGAGTGCGAGAGCACGCTCGGGCGCGGCTGGCCGCCGGCGGTGGGCAACTACGGCACCGCAGTGACCACGCTGCTCGACGCCGGCACCAGGCCAAGCCTGTCGTTGCTCACGCTGCCCACCCGTGGCGTGGAAAGCGGCGTATCGCTGGTGCCGGGCAAGGACGGTGCCGACTGGACTTTGCGGCATAGCCGCGCCGACGAGCGCGTCTACAGCTGGGTCAGCCAGAGCGATCGTGGCAGCGTGCAGTTCCGCACCGAGCAAACCCCGGAAACGGTCGAGATCCCGATTCCGGCAGCGTTGGCAAGGCGCCTGGTCAGCAACTGGACCGGCGCACTGACGCAACTGGCGCCGAGCGGTCGCAGTGCGCCGGTGAGCGAGGGCGAGGTGCTGTCGTTCCAGGTCGATGGCGTGCGTTACAGCGGCACCCGCCCGAGCTGCGGCGCCGGCGAGTTGCTGCTGCAGCAGGCCGCGTTGCTGATCGAAGCCAGCGAAGGCAAGGAAAAGAAGCGCGACAAGCGCTGGACCCAAATCGAATCGTCGCTGGATGAACTCCAGCAGACGCTTGCCGGCACGGCCGGTTGAGCCACAGGAGAAGCAAATGGCGGTCATTGAAATCAAGGTTCCCGACATCGGCGATTACAACGATGTCCCCGTCATCGAAGTGCTGGTCGCCGTCGGCGACAGCGTGGTCAAGGATCAGGGCCTGGTAACGCTGGAGTCGGACAAGGCCACGCTGGAAGTGCCGTCCTCGGCCGCCGGTGTGGTCCAGGAGCTCAAGGTCAAGGTGGGTGACAGCCTGTCCGAAGGTGCGCTGGTGCTGCTGCTGGAAGCCGAAGGTGAGGCCGCCGCACCGGCTGCGCCCGCCAAGGCCGACAGCAAGCCCGCACCGGCGGCTGCAGCGCCTGCCGCCGCGCCCGGCAGCAAGCCGCCGGTAACGCCGTCGCATCGCGCTCCGGCCGAACCGGCGCCGTCCAAGCCGGCGCTGGCCAGCGGCAAGCCGGCCGATATCGAATGCAAGATGGTGGTGCTCGGCGCCGGCCCTGGCGGCTACACCGCCGCGTTCCGTGCCGCCGACCTGGGCCTGGATACGGTGCTGATCGAGCGCTACGCCAGCCTGGGCGGGGTCTGCCTCAATGTCGGCTGCATCCCGTCCAAGGCGCTGCTGCATGCCGCCGCGGTGATCGACGAAGTAGCGCACGCCGGCGATTTCGGCGTGGACTTCGGCCAGCCCAAGATCACCCTGGACAAGCTGCGCGAGTACAAGGAAAAAGTGGTCGGCAAGCTCACCGGCGGCCTGGCCAGCATGGCCAAGCAGCGCAAGGTGCGCACCGTCACCGGCGTGGCGTCGTTCGTGTCGCCCAACGAGCTGGAGATCGTCGGCGACGACGGCAAGACCCAGCTGCTGCGCTTCGAGCACTGCATCATCGCCGCCGGTTCGCAGGCGGTGAAGCTGCCGAACTTCCCGTGGGACGACAAGCGCGTGATGGACTCCACCGACGCGCTGGAACTGCACGACATTCCCAAGACCCTGCTGGTGGTCGGCGGCGGCATCATCGGCCTGGAAATGGCCACGGTGTACAGCGCGCTCGGCAGCAAGGTCACCGTGGTCGAGTTCATGGACCAACTGATGCCGGGCGCCGACAAGGACCTGGTCAAGCCGCTGGCCGATCGCCTGAAGAAGCAGGGCGTGGAGGTCCATCTCAAGACTAAGGCCACCGACGTCAAGGCCGACGCCGGCGGCATCACGGTGTCGTTCGAAGCGGCCACCGAAGGCGAGAAGCCGGGTCTGCAGGCCACCGCCTACGACCGCGTGCTGGTGGCGGTCGGCCGCACGCCCAATGGCAAGAAGATTGGTGCCGACAAGGCGGGCGTCACCATCACCGAGCGCGGCTTCATCCCGGTCGATCGGCAGATGCGCACCAACGTGCCGCACATCTTCGCCATCGGCGACATCGTCGGTAACCCGATGCTGGCGCACAAGGCCACCCACGAGGGCAAGCTGGCCGCCGAAGTGGCTGCCGGCGAGAAGAAGGAATGGGTGGCGCGGGTGATTCCGTCGGTTGCCTACACCAACCCGGAAATCGCCTGGGTCGGCGTGACCGAGACCGAGGCCAAGGCCAAGGGCCTGAAGGTCGGCGTGGCCAAGTTCCCGTGGGCCGCCAGTGGCCGCGCGATCGGCATCGGCCGCACCGAAGGCTTCACCAAGCTGATCTTCGACGAAGAAACCCACCGCGTGATCGGTGGCGCCATCGTCGGCGTGCATGCCGGTGATCTGCTGGCCGAGATCGGCCTGGCGATCGAGATGGGCGCCGAGGCCGAAGACATCGGCCACACCATCCACGCGCATCCGACCCTGAGCGAATCGGTCGGTATGGCCGCCGAGGTCTACGACGGCACCATCACCGACCTGTACATCCCGAAGAAGAAGTAAGCGCACGTCAGCACTTGCTAGCGACAACGCCCCGCCCCGCGCGGGGCGTTGTCGTTTCGGTGTGCTGCCGGGAGGGGTTGCGGGGTGCGGCCGTTCCCACCGGGGCATTGCATGCGCCACGGAATGCATTGCTCGCAGTGTTGATGCTCTGCGCTGTGGTCCCATGGCGCGTTGCAGCTGCGCAACAGGACGAGGGTCCGGCGCATCGTCGCCGGGCACAATGACCTGCCGTGCGGCCCAGGCGGGCGTGACGGTGTGGATGCTGGTGCGGCATTGCCATGCTGATCCGGCCTTCAAGGCGCAGATGCCGGGTGCGCTGACGCAACAGGTCGCGCATGGCGATATCGGTGCACTCGCTGGTGCTGTCGGCACCGCGCAAAAAAGACAAAAGGCCCGCAAAACGCGGGCCTTTTGGTGCAACGCTGCGCGTCGATCAGAACGCGAACGTCACGCCTGCAACCGGGCCCTTGAACTCCTGCTTCAGGCCGATCAGGCCGTCGCTGCCGCGCTGGTCGACGTCGAGCTTGAACCAGTCGTAGCCGGCGAAGATGCCGAAGTTCTTGGTGAAGCGGTATTCGGCAATCGCGTTGGCGCGGCTCAGGTCGCCGTCGTAATCACCGAAGTCGCCCCAGCTGGTGTTGAGGTACTGGCCCTGCACGTTGAACAGCCAATGCTCGCTCGGACGGGCGGTGAAGCGGATGCCGACCACCGGCGCAACGCCGTCTTCGCTTTCGTCCAGCACGTCGCCACTGAAGACGCTACCCAGGTCGGCGTATGCGTTGGCTTCGACCTTGGCGTATTCGGCGCCGATCTGCAGGCCCAGGCTGAATTCCGGCGAGTCGATGACCGAGTAGTCATACACCAGGGTGGCAACCTGATACTTCAGCTCGCCCTTGATGAAGCTGCCGGTCGGCACGGTGACGCCACCGCCGCTGATGTCCTGGGTCAGGGTCTCGCGGCGATCCTTGTCGTACTTGAAGTAATCGAAGATCAGGCGCTGGCGGGTGCTGATGCGGAACACGCCATCGACGCGCGGCTCCCATTCCTTGCCACCGAGCTTGAAGTCTTCGTTGACCGACACGTTGTTGCCCGCCACCAGCGTGTTGCCACGGATGGTGTTGTCGTTGTCGACGTTCATCGCACCTAGACGGAGCTGGAAGCGGTCATCGGTATCTTCGGCGTGCGCCGGCGCGGCGTAGGCGGCAGCCAATACGCACGGGATGGCCAGTGCGAGAAGGTGTTTCATGGGGAGCTCCGAATTCTTGGAATGGTCAGGCGGTTCGGCCTGTGCGGCGCATCTTCGATAAGACCGCGTCTTCCATAAGTGAAGGAGCTGTCGCATTGTTGTGAAGGCCGAGATAGCAATCGGACAAAACGGTCCGCTGCCACGGGCCGTCAGACTTTAGTCGTACGCCGCGCAATCCGGGCGCCAATGGCGAAGCGGTACGGCTGCTGTCGCAGCACGATGGAGCCGATTGGACCGCCGATGGGAAGGTCGCAGGGTGCGACAAAATGCGCAAAAAGCAGGAGCCCCGGTGCTCTGGGGCTCCCATACGCGACCTGCGGCAGGACCTTTCGACGAGGATGTGCAGGCCTCGCCGGTTATGACCGCCGGTTTGTGGCAAAGTTCCCACCCGCCGCGGCAACCCCTGTATGGTGCGACGCAGCAACGGATGACCTCTGCCGGTTGTCTCGCAATTTGTCCCATTGCTATACTTTCGCGGCTCGACGAGGCGCATCTGCGCTTCCCACTCATTCACACGTAAGGTAACCGTAGTGCTGAACTCCGTTGACGCGGGTCGGCGGTTGATGCTGCGCGCTGCGGTATATCCGCTTGCCGCTGTAGCTATAACCAGTCTGGGGTTGCTGTTGGTCGGTCCCCGTTACTCTGCCGGTCTGGCATTGACCGGATTTGCGACGGTGCTGGGCGGTTGGGTGGCAGCACGTACCGCGCTAGGTGGCGGTATTCAGGCAGCCGGCATTGCCATGGTCCGGCTGATTCTGGCAATGGTGTTGAAGTGGGTGTTGGTTTTCGTGGCGCTGGCGCTTGGCTTCGGCCTGTGGCGGCTGCCTCCTCTGGCCCTGCTGGCGGGTATCGCCATCGGGCTGATTTTTCAGGTTCTGGCTCTGGCCAGGCGTTGATTCGAACTTAAAGGGCTCCGGACACATGGCGGGCGAGGCAGCAACACCTACCTCCTATATCCAGCATCACTTGCAGAACCTGATCTATCCGGTTCGCGAGGGTGGCGGCACGTTTTGGACCATCCACGTCGACACCCTGGTCATGGCGGTGTTGATGGGCCTGGTGATGGTCTTCGCGTTCTGGACGGCGACCCGCAATGCCACCGCCGGCGTGCCGGGCAAGTGGCAGGCGTTTGTCGAGATCTGCCTGGAGTTCGTCGACCGCCAGGCCAAGGACACCTATCACGGCAGCAGCAAGCTGGTGACGCCGATCGCGATCACCATCTTCTTCTGGATCCTGTTGATGAACCTCATCAAGATGATCCCGGCCGATTTCATCGCCATCCCGCTGGGCTGGGCCGGCATCCATGCCTGGAAGCCGGTGCCCACCGCCGACGTCAATGCCACCCTGGGCATGTCGATCAGCGTGTTCTTCCTGATGATCGTCTTCTCGCTGCGCTCCAAGGGCGTGGGCGGCATGACCAAGGAATTCCTGACGGCGCCGTTCGGCAAGTGGATGATGCCGTTCAACCTGCTTTTGAACATCGTCGAGTGGCTGAGCAAGCCGATTTCGCTGGCGATGCGACTGTTCGGCAACATGTTCGGCGGCGAGATCGTCTTCCTGCTGATCTGGGTGCTGGGCGGTGCGGGCATCGCCGGCATGGTCGCTGGCGGCGTATTCGGCCTCGGCTGGATGCTGTTCCACCTGTTGGTGATTCCGCTGCAGGCCTTCATTTTCATGATGCTGTCGATCGTGTATCTGAGCCTTGCCGAAGACAGTCACTGAGTTTCGCTGCACCCTTCATACGCTTCATCCCGATTCATCCATCACCCTTAGAAACTTTCGTTCGGAGATCACCATGTACCTCGCCGTCCTGACCAACCTCGCTCAAGTCCAGAGCTCCACCGTCCTCGCCGTCGGCATCATGATCGGCCTGGCCGCGCTGGGTGCCGGCCTCGGTCTGGCCATCATGGCTGGCAAGTTCCTGGAATCGGCTGCGCGCCAGCCGGAACTGATCCCGGTGCTGCAGGTCCGCATGTTCATCACCGCCGGCCTGATCGACGCCGCGTTCATCATCAGCGTCGCCGTCGGCCTGCTGTTCGCCTTCGCCAACCCGCTGGCCCAGGTGTTCATCGAGCGTCTGTCGCAGGCTGCCGGCTGATCCAGCGGTAGCAGGATGTGGAGGCAACCGCGTGCGGTTGCGTCCGCGGATGAAGGTCGGAAAGCGTCGCCATGCGGTGGCGCTTTCACCCCTAAACAGCGATTGAGCGACCCATGGATATCACCCTTACCATCTTTGCCCAGGCGCTGGCCTTCGCCGGTCTGATCTGGATCGTCGCGACCAAGATCTGGCCGCCGCTGCTGCAGGCGATCGAAGAGCGTCAGCAAAAGATCGCTGAAGGTCTGGCTGCGGCCGATCGCAGTCAGAAGGATCTGGCGCAGGCGCAGGAAAAGGTCAACGAAGCACTGAAGGACGCACGCACCAAGGCCAACGAGATCATCGATCAGGCCCATGCGCGCGCCAACCAGATCATTGAAGCGGCCAAGCACGAGGCAATTGCCGAAGCCAACCGTCAGAAGGATCTGGCGCAGACCGAGATCGACGCGTCCGCCACGCGTGCCCGCGAGGAACTGCGCAAGCAGGTGTCCGTGCTGGCCGTCAGCGGTGCCGAGAAGCTGCTCAAGCGCGAAATCGATGCCAACGCCCACAAGGCGCTGCTCGACGAGCTGGCGGCGGAGATTTAATCGATGAGTCAGGCCCTCACACTTGCCCGTCCGTACGGCCGCGCCGCGTTTGCGATCGCGCGTGAGGGCGGCAACTTCGCGCCCTGGTCCGATGCGCTGGCGTTTTCGGCGCAGGTGGCCGGCGACCCGCGCGTGGCCGCGCTGCTGCTCAACCCGGCCCTGGGCCAGGATCAGGCAGTGACGTTGTTGGCGCCGCCGCAGGCGAGCGAAGACTATCTGCGTTTCCTCGGTCTGCTGGCCGACGCGCAGCGGCTGTCGCTGCTGCCGGAAGTGGCAGGACTGTACGAACAACTGCGGGCCGAAGCCGAACACGTCGTCAAGGCGACGGTGACCTCGGCGGCTGCAATGAGCCAGGCGGAACTGGACACGATCGCTGCTGCGCTGAAGAAGCGTTTCGGCCGCGAGGTGGACATCACCACCGCGGTGGATGCTTCGTTGATCGGCGGCGCGGTGATCGACACCGGCGACGTGGTCATCGACGGCTCGCTGAAGGGCAAGCTTGCGCGTCTGCAAAGCTCGCTCGCCCACTGAATTCACATAAACGCATGGCCCTCGCGGCCGGCACCTAGGACTGAACGATGGCAACCACGCTCAACCCCTCCGAAATCAGCGACCTGATCAAGACCCGCATCGAGGCGGTCAAGCTGTCCGCAGAGTCGCGCAACGAAGGCTCCGTGACCAGCGTGTCCGACGGCATCGTGCGCATCTTCGGCCTGGCCGACGTGATGCAGGGCGAAATGATCGAACTGCCGAACAACACCTTCGCGCTCGCACTGAACCTGGAGCGCGATTCGGTCGGCGCCGTGGTGCTGGGCGATTACGAGAACCTGCGCGAAGGCGACGTGGCCAAGACCACCGGCCGCATCCTGGAAGTGCCGGTCGGTCCGGAACTGCTCGGTCGCGTGGTCAACGCGCTGGGCGAGCCGATCGACGGCAAGGGCCCGCTGGGCGCCAGCCAGACCGCACCGGTGGAGCGCGTTGCGCCCGGCGTGATCTGGCGCAAGTCGGTCGACCAGCCGGTGCAGACCGGCTACAAGTCGGTCGATGCGATGATCCCGATCGGCCGCGGCCAGCGCGAGCTGGTCATCGGTGACCGTCAGACCGGCAAGACCGCGCTGGCGATCGATGCGGTGATCAACCAGAAGGGCACCGGCATCAAGTGCGTGTACGTGGCGATCGGCCAGAAGGCCTCGACCGTTGCCAACATCGTGCGCAAGCTCGAAGAGAACGGCGCGCTGGCGCACACCGTGGTGGTGGCTGCGACCGCGTCCGAATCGGCCGCGATGCAGTACATCAGCCCGTATGCCGGCTGCACCATGGGCGAGTACTTCATGGACCGCGGCGAAGACGCGCTGATCGTGTACGACGATCTGTCCAAGCAGGCCGTGGCCTACCGCCAGATCTCGCTGCTGCTCAAGCGCCCGCCGGGTCGCGAAGCCTATCCGGGCGACGTGTTCTATCTGCACTCCCGCCTGCTCGAGCGCGCTGCGCGCGTGTCCGAGGAGTACGTGGAGAAGTTCACCAACGGTGCGGTGATAGGCAAGACCGGTTCGCTGACCGCGCTGCCGATCATCGAAACGCAGGCCGGCGACGTGTCCGCGTTCGTGCCGACCAACGTGATCTCGATCACCGACGGCCAGATCTTCCTGGAAACCGACCTGTTCAACGCCGGCATCCGCCCGGCCGTGAACGCCGGTATCTCGGTGTCGCGCGTCGGTGGTGCGGCCCAGACCAAGATCATCAAGAAGCTGTCCGGCGGCATCCGTATCTCGCTGGCGCAGTACCGTGAGCTGGCGGCGTTCGCGCAGTTCGCCTCGGACCTGGACGAAGCCACCCGCAAGCAGCTCGAGCGCGGTCAGCGCGTCACCGAGCTGATGAAGCAGAAGCAGTACGCGCCGATGTCCATCGCCAACCAGGCGCTGTCGATCTATGCCGTCAACGAGGGCTACCTCGACGAAGTGCCGGTCAACAAGCTGCTGGCGTTCGAAGAAGGCCTGCACGCGCACTTCGCCAACACCCAGGGTGAGCTGGTCTCCAAGATCAACAGCACCGGCGGCTGGGACAACGACATCGAAGCTGCCTTCAAGAAGGGCATCGAAGAGTTCAAGACCACGGGCAGCTGGTAACAGCGCCGGGAGTCGGGATTGGGCATTCGGGATTCGTAGGAGCGGTGATCTGAGGGCTTGAACGCCCAGGATCACCACTTCGGATCTCCAGATTCAGGTACTCGGGGTTTGTGGGTGAGGTGACGTCGGCGGCTTTGGCCAATCCCGAATCACCCATCTCGAATCCCACCATCGAAGCGAGCGAGTATGGCAGGCGGACGCGAAATCAAAACCAAGATCAAGAGCGTGCAGAACACCCGCAAGGTGACGCGCGCGCTCGAAATGGTCTCGGCCTCCAAGATCCGCAAGGCGCAGGACCGTATGAAGACCTCGCGTCCGTACGCGCAGGCGATGAAGCAGGTGATCGGGCATCTGGCGCAGGCCAGCACCGATTACCAGCATCCGTTCCTGGTCGAGCGCGAGCAGGTCAAGCGGGTCGGTTACATCGTGATCTCCTCCGACCGCGGCCTGGCCGGCGGTCTGAACAACAACCTGTTCCGCAAGATGCTGGGCGAAGTGCGTCCGTGGCAGGACAAGGGCGCCGAGATCGACGTGGTGACCATCGGCCAGAAGGCTTCGGCGTTCTTCCGTCGCATCAAGGTCAACATGGTCGGCAGCGTCACCCATCTGGGCGACAGTCCGCAGATCGAGCAGTTGATCGGTGTGATCAAGGTGATGCTGGATGCCTTCGTCGAGGGCAAGGTGGACCGCGTGTATCTGGTCTACAACCGCTTCGTGAACACGATGACGCAGAAGGCCAGCTTCGATCAGCTGCTGCCGCTGCCGGCTGCCGAGCACAAGGTGGCGCACCACGATTGGGATTACCTGTACGAACCCGATGCCGCGACCGTGCTGGAGCACGTGATGACGCGTTACATCGAGTCGCTGGTGTATCAGGCCGTGCTGGAAAACGTGGCCTCCGAGCATGCTGCGCGCATGGTGGCGATGAAGGCCGCCAGCGACAACGCCAACAAGATGATCGGCACCTTGCAACTGGTCTACAACAAGGCGCGTCAGGCGGCGATCACCCAGGAAATTTCGGAAATCGTCAGCGGCGCGGCCGCGGTATAAGCACGGCCGGGATTGGGGATTCGGGATTGGTAGGAGCGCAGCGAACTGTGCCTTTGCGAATCCCCAATCACGAATCCCAAATCACAAAATTCCACGAGATGGCATTTGCCACTCGGACAGAACAAAGCTAACCGGAGCAGCAAAATGAGTCAGGGCAAGATCGTTCAGATCATCGGCGCGGTCGTCGACGTCGAATTCCAGCGCAATGAAGTGCCGAAGGTCTATCACGCGTTGAAGGTCGAAGGCACCGAAATCACCCTGGAAGTGCAGCAGCAGCTCGGCGATGGCGTGGTGCGCACGATTGCGCTCGGCTCCACCGACGGCCTGAAGCGCAACCTGCTGGCCACCAACACCGAGCGCGCGATTTCGGTGCCAGTCGGTGCCGGGACGCTGGGCCGCATCATGGACGTGCTGGGTCGTCCGATCGACGAGGCCGGCGACGTGCAGGCGTCGGACCATTGGGAAATCCATCGCGCTGCGCCGTCGTATGAAGACCAGTCCTCCAGCACCGAGCTGCTGGAAACCGGCATCAAGGTCATCGACCTGATGTGCCCGTTCGCCAAGGGCGGCAAGGTCGGCCTGTTCGGCGGCGCCGGCGTCGGCAAGACCGTCAACATGATGGAGCTGATCAACAACATCGCCAAGGCGCACTCGGGTCTGTCCGTGTTTGCCGGCGTGGGCGAGCGTACCCGTGAGGGCAACGACTTCTACCACGAGATGAAAGACTCCAACGTGCTGGACAAGGTCGCGATGGTGTACGGCCAGATGAACGAGCCGCCGGGCAACCGTCTGCGCGTCGCGCTGACCGGCCTGACCATGGCCGAGTACTTCCGCGACGAGAAGGACGAGAACGGCAAGGGCAAGGACGTGCTGTTGTTCGTGGACAACATCTACCGCTACACGCTGGCCGGTACCGAAGTGTCCGCGCTGCTCGGCCGCATGCCGTCGGCAGTGGGCTACCAGCCGACCCTGGCCGAGGAAATGGGCGTGTTGCAGGAACGCATCACCTCGACCAAGAGCGGTTCGATCACCTCGATCCAGGCCGTGTACGTGCCTGCGGACGACCTGACCGACCCGTCGCCGGCGACCACCTTCGCCCACCTGGACTCCACCGTCACGCTGAGCCGTAACATCGCTTCGCTGGGTATCTACCCGGCGGTGGATCCGCTGGATTCCACCAGCCGCCAGATGGACCCGCTGGTGATCGGCACCGAGCATTACGACACCGCCCAGCGCGTCCAGCAGACCTTGCAGAAGTACAAGGAACTGAAGGACATCATCGCGATCCTGGGCATGGACGAGCTGAGCGAAGAAGACAAGCAGTCGGTGTCGCGCGCACGCAAGATCGAGCGCTTCTTCAGCCAGCCGTTCCACGTGGCCGAAGTGTTCACCGGCTCGCCGGGCAAGTACGTCTCGCTGAAGGACACCATCCGCGGCTTCAAGGCGATCTGCGACGGCGAGTACGACCACCTGCCGGAGCAGGCGTTCTACATGGTCGGCAGCATCGAAGAAGCCGTCGAGAAAGCCAACAAGATGAGCGCCAAGGCGTAAGAGCCGGGATTTGGCATTCGGGATTCGGGATTTGGTACGGCGGTGAGCGGGGTGCGGAGACGAGGTGAGTGGCCACAGTGAAAGCTGCGGTCGCCAATCCCGAATCCCCAATCCCCAATCCCCGCCTCACAACGCGAGGCACCATGAGCACTATCCGTTGCGACATCGTCAGCGCCGAGAAGGAAATCTTCCACGGTGAGGCGACGCTGGTCGTGGCCACCGGCGAGTTGGGTGAGCTGGGCATCGCGCCCAAGCACGCACCGCTGATCACGCGCCTGAAGCCGGGCAAGGTGGTGGTCACCACCGCCAGCGGCGAACAGCTGGACTTCGCCATTTCCGGCGGCATCCTGGAAGTACAGCCGCAGGTGGTGACCGTGCTGGTCGACACCGCGGTGCGCGCGCAGGACATCGACGAAGCCGCCGTGCGCAAGGTCAAGGAAGAGGCCGAGCGTCTGCTGGCCAACCGTGGCGACACGGTGGATGTGGCCGATGCGCAGCGTCGGCTGGCCGAGGCGACCGTGCAGCTGCAGGCACTGGAACGCCTGCGTCGCAACCTCAAGCACTAAGCACGTTTGCGTGCGCGCATTTGCTAGCGCACACACACGTGATACCCGATGCACCGCCGCACGCAGGTGTGGAGTGAAAAACGCCGACCCCAGGGTCGGCTTTTTCGTTTCTGGAGCTGCGCGTGCGTGGCGCCGCCCCCATGCCTGGGCACAGCAGGCACACTGCCTGCCTTGCGCTGTGCCGCCGGTTGCAGCGTGGCGCGGCCCCTCACTCACGCACGTCGAGGAACACCCGATGACCCGCACGATCGATGGCTTTCGTAGTTATGCGCTGAGCGGCCTGCTGGCTGTGGCGATGCTGGGGTGCGCGCTGCCTGCACGCAGCCAGCCGCCGCTGGATCCGCTGCTGGATCGCATTATGCAACGCAATGCCATCGGCGATGCGGTGGCGCTGAGCAAGTGGGACAGCGGCAAGCCGGTGCTGGACCAGGCCCGCGAGGCGGCGGTGCTGCAGAGCGTGCGCGAGCAGGCGCCTGCGCATGGGCTGGATGCCGACGATGCGGCGCGTTTCTTCGCCGCGCAGATCGAGGCCAACAAGGCGGTGCAATACGCATTGTTGAACCACTGGCGCGAACGCGGACGCGCGCCGGACACGGCGCGTCCGGATCTGGCGAGCCTGCGCACGCGTCTGGATCAACTGCAAGGCGAATTGCTCGACGCACTGGCCGAGGTCGCGCCGGCACGTGCAGCGCCGCAATGCGCGACCAGCACCGCGCGTGCCGCCGCCCATTACGCCGCGCAATGGCAGCTGGACGCGCTGCATCGCGCGGCGCTGGTACGCAGCCTGGGCGATTTCTGCCACTGATACGGGCCGGGTCCGACACTGCCCGGGCTCAGGGACGCTCGCTCAGCGATACACCACGTGCCGGCCCAGGAAAAACGACACGATCGCCAGCCCGCCCTCCACCAGCGGTTTGGCCAGCCAGGCCAGACGCAGGCCGACCAGATCCACCGTTGCCGACAATAGCCAGGTGCTGATGAGCGTGAGTGCCAGCCACATCAGCGCAAAGCGGCGAAAACGCAGCCAGCCCAGACGTGCGCCGCCTCCCTGGGCAAAGGTGTAGCGGCCATTGAGCCAGAAGCCCAGCACCGCGCCACTGATCCGCCCGAGCAGATTGGCCGGCACGGCAGGCATGCCGGCTGCGGTGGCGACGATGAAGATGCCGCAGTCCACCGCTAGCTGCAGGGCACCAATGATCATGAATTGGCTGCCTTGGCGGAACAGACTCATACGGGCCGGGTCATCGTGGAAGGGTGACCATGCTAACCGCAGCGGCGCTTGAAAAGTGTCATCGTCGCGCGTGCTGCAGGCAGGACACGACGCACTGCCGGGACAGCGACTAGAATTTGGTTCTCCCATGTTCTGGAACGCTTCGATGACTCTGCCCTTGTACGTCGTGATCCTGGCTGCGGGCGAGGGCAAGCGCATGCGCTCGTCCCTGCCCAAGGTGCTGCAGCCGCTGGCGGGCCAGCCGATGCTGGCACATGTGATCGCCACGGCGCGGCAGCTGCAGCCGGCAGCGATCCATGTGGTGCACGGGCACGGCGGCGAGCAGGTGCAGGCGGCGTTTGCTGCGCAGGGCGATCTGCACTGGGCCGAGCAACGGCAGCAACTGGGTACCGGGCATGCGGTGCAGCAGGCGATGGATGCGATTCCGGATGCGGCCACGGTGCTGGTGCTGTACGGCGATGTGCCGCTGATCCAGTCGCAGGACCTGCTGCAGCTGCTGCACGCACCCGGGCGCATGGCGGTGCTGGTGGCCGATGTGCCCAATCCCTCCGGCTACGGCCGCATCCTACGCGATGCCGAGGGCAAGGTGGCCGCGATCGTCGAGCAGAAGGATGCCAACGACGAGCAGCGCCGCATCCGCACCATCAACACCGGCATCCTCACTGCCGAGTCCACGGCGCTGCGCCGTTGGCTGGCCGGTCTGTCCAACGAGAATGCGCAGGGCGAGTTCTATCTCACCGACGTGTTTGCCAGCGCCGCCGCCGATTTCACCCCGGCCGACATGGTGCATGTGGCCGACGCGCAGGATGTGGAAGGCGCCAACGACCCCTGGCAGCTGGCGCAGCTGGAACGCGCCTGGCAGCTGCGTGCCGCCCGTGCGCTCTGCCTGCAGGGCGTGCGCATGGCCGACCCGGCGCGCGTGGAGCAGCGCGGCACGGTGACCGTGGGCAGCGACGTGCAGCTGGATATCGACGTGATCCTGGAAGGTGATGTGACGCTGGGCGATGGTGTGGTGATCGGTCCGTTCGTGCGCTTGCGCGATGTGACGCTCGGCGCCGGCACGCAGGTGCGCGCACATTGCGATCTGGAAGGCGTGGTGACCGAAGGGGCGGTGCAGATCGGTCCATTCGCGCGGCTGCGTCCCGGCACCGTGCTGGCCGATGGCGTGCATATCGGCAACTTCGTCGAGACCAAGAAGGTCACGATGGGTGTGGGCAGCAAGGCCAATCATCTGACCTATCTGGGCGATGCGGTGATCGGCAGCAAGGTCAACATCGGCGCCGGCACCATCACCTGCAACTACGATGGGGTGAACAAGTCGCAGACCAGCATCGGCGATGGCGCCTTTGTCGGTTCCAACAGCGCACTGGTGGCACCGATCGAGATCGGTGCCATGGCCACCATCGGCGCGGGCTCGGTGATCACCCGCGATGCGCCTGCCGGGCAGCTCAGCGTCACGCGTGCGCGTCAGACCGTGGTCGAGGGCTGGGAGCGCCCGACCAAGAAGTAGCGTGCCTGCAGGCGTGCGGCCTGGCTGCACGTCGCTGCGGCGCGCACAGCTGCTGTAAAGCGATGCCATGCATAGGCTATGCCCGTCACGATGGCTCAGGAGGTACACGATGCGAACGCCACGTTGCGCGTTGCTGGTGACATGGCTGCTGCTATTGGCGGCAGTGCTGCCAGCTGCGGCCCATGCGCAGACCTACCGGCTGTATCTGGCGCCGGACGGCAACGATGCGGCGGCAGGCACCAGCGCGACGACCGCGTTGCGGAGTCTGGCGGCCGCCCAGCAGCGGCTGCTGGAGCAACGGCCCAGCGGCGCGGTGGACGTGGTGATCGCCGCCGGCACATATCTGCGGCAGTCGGTGCAATGGACATTCACCAACGGGGCGCCCATTCGCTTTATCGCCGCGTCCGACGCAGCCGCGCCACCGTGGTTCGACGGGCGCGGTGGCGCGACCTGGTTCACGCTGAAGGGCGGCAGCGATGCTGCCACCCGGCTGACCTTCACCGGGTTGAAGGTCAGCAATTACTGGATGGCGATGGACCTGGGCAGCAGCAAGCGCAGCGCGGACGGCAACAGCGGCAACATCATCCGCAACATGACCTTCGAACGGATCGGTGGTGTCCATGGCAGCAGCAGTGAGGCCGCCTATTCGTTCGCGGCGATCCGCCTGCAGAACTCGCGCGACAACCGCATCGAACACAATCGCTTCGTATCGATCGAAAACGACACCCGGACCTCGGGTTTCGTGCACGCGATCTACCTGGCGCGCCACTCCTCCGGCAACCGCATCGAAGGCAATACCTTCACCGACGTCAACGGCGATGCCGTGCGTACCCGCGATGCCTCCGACAACACCTACGTGGCGGCCAACCGTTTCGTCCGGGCCGGCAAGTACGCGGCGTTTTCGGACTGGATCAAGCCCGATGGCGAGTGTCCGTCGCAAGGCGGGCAGTTCGTCGACAACACCGTTGGAACCGGCTATTACGGCACGATCGCCGCCACCCGCACCAGTGGTGCCGACGATGCCTGCGGTGCGTTGAAACAAGCGCGGATTGAAGAACGCGGAACGGTGCGCGGCAACTAGCCGGCCGCCGCCGCCGGCAGCAGCAAGGTGACGCACAACCCGCCGTGTTCGCGGTTATGCAGCGAGATGCGCCCGCCGTGCGCTTCAGCGATCTCGCGGGTGAGCGCAAGCCCGAGCCCTGTGCCATTGCGCTTGGTCGAGTAGAACGGCATCAGTGCGTTATGCAGCACGGCCTCGTTCATGCCGTTGCCGCGGTCCAGCACTTCGATCCGTAGCCATTGCGGCACGCGCGTGACGCGCACGGCGACATCGCTGTTGGGCGGCTGCGCTTCGCTGCAGGCTTCGTGCGCGTTCTTGAGCAGGTTGAGCAGCGCCTGCTCGATCTGCGCGGCATCGATGCGGCTGGAGACATCGCTCAGTGCGCCCTGCAGCTGAAACGGAATCTGCTGCCGCAAACGCTCCAGGAATGGTGCCCATTCGATGGTCTGCAACTGCGGCTGCGGCAACTTGGCAAAGCGGGCGTAGCCGCGGATGAAGCCTTCCAGATGACGTGCGCGTTCTTCGATGGTCTCGAACACCGTGCCGAGCCGGTCGGTGCGTTCGCGGCGCAGCAACTCGGCGCCGGAATGTGCCAGCGATGCGATCGGTGCGAGCGAGTTGTTCAATTCATGGCTGATCACGCGGATGACCTTCTTCCAGGTCTGCACTTCCTGGCGCCGCAGTTCGGTGGTCAGGGTGCGGATCAGCAGCAGCTCGTGACCGCGTCCGTTGAGATGGAAACTGCGGCGTGACAGGTGATAGATCTGCTCGTCGTCTTCGTCATCGCCGTCCTCGCGGACCGCAAACAGGCAATCGCCGCCGCGGGCCAGCGCATCGCGCAGTTCGCCGGGCATGCGCGCGAGTACGTCGTCCAGGTGCTGGCCTTCGAGCTTGCGCCCATCGTGCAGCAACTTGCGTGCGGCGTTGTTGGAAAAACCGATGCGGCGCACGCCATCGCCACCGGCCACCACCAGCAGCATCGCCACCGGGGTGTTCTGCAGCATGGTGTCGAGCATCAGTTCGCGCTGCACCAGGTTGCGCCGTTGCGCGCGCAACACCTCGCCCAGTTCCGCATGCGCCTGCACCAGCTGCGCCAGCTCGTCGTTGCCGCGCCAGTACACGCCGAAGTTGTATTCGCCATCGCGGTAGCTGCTGGTGGTGCCGGCCAGGGCACGGAACAGCGAGCGCATCGGCGCAGTGGCGCGGCTGAGGCTGAACCACATGGCCGACAGCAGCACCACCACCGACACCGCAGCCACTTGCCAGCCACGGTCCATCCAGTACGCCATGAACCAGGGCAGCGCGGCGGCCAGCGCCAGCACCGGCAACAGCCGCAAGAACAGCGAGAACGTGAAGGAACGTTGCCACATGTCGGGAATCATTCCGAAGTGATGCCGTAGCGGTCCATGCGCCGGTACAGCGCCTGCCGGCTCAGCCCCAGCTCGGCAGCGGCCTGGGCGATGACGCCCTGCGCGCGCGCCAGTGCCTGCTCGATACGGGCGCGATCCGGCTCGCCCGTTGCCGGCGCGGCCGGGCGCGACGCGGCTGCGCGCGGTAGGTTCAGATCGCCGGCTTCGATGCGCACGCCTTGCGCAAGCAGCGACGCGCGTTGCAGCACATTGCGCAGCTCGCGCACGTTGCCGGGCCAGGCGTGCCGCTGCAGGGCATCGCGCGCCTGCGTGGACAAGGGTTTTTCGCCGGCCAGGAAGTGCTCGGCCAATGGCCCGATATCGCCGGGGCGTTCGGCCAGGGCGGGCAGCGCGATTTCCACCGTGTTGAGGCGGTAATACAGGTCTTCGCGGAAGCTGCCATCGCGGATCATCGCCTGCAGGTCGGCATTGGTGGCGCTGATCACGCGCACCTTGGTGTGGCGTTCGCGGTTGGAGCCCAGCCGCTCGTAACGGCCGGTTTCCAGCACGCGCAGCAGCTTCATCTGCCCGGCCAGCGGCAGGTTGCCGATTTCGTCCAGAAACAGCGTGCCGCCATCGGCGGCTTCGAACTTGCCTTCGCGCGCCTTGTTGGCGCCGGTATACGCGCCGGCTTCGGCGCCGAACAGCTCGGCTTCGATCAGTTCGCCCGGCAATGCGCCGCAATTGAGCGCAATGAAGGGGCCGTGTTTGGCGGGAGAGTTGGCCTGGATGATCTCGGCGATCTTCTCCTTGCCGCTGCCGTTGGGGCCGGTGATCAGTACCGGCAGATCCGAGCGTGCGACCTGGCAGGCGAGCGCGATTGCGCGTTCGCTGGCGGGGTCGGCGAACACCGCGCCGCGCAGGTCGTAACGTTGGGTCAGCTGCTCGCGACCGCGCCGCTCGCGCTCGCGCCGACGTTCCAGCTCGCGGCGCGCTTCGGACAGCTCCAGCAGGTTGTTGACCGTGGTCAGCAGCTTGGTGTCGTCCCAGGGCTTGGCGATGTAGTCGGCCGCACCGGCCTTGACCAGGCCCACCGCGCTGCCCAGGTGGGTCCAGGCAGTGAGCAGGATCACCGGCAGGTCCGGGTGGCGCTGACGGATCTGGGTGAACAGCGCTTCGCCTTCCTCGCCGGAGGTGGTGTCGGCGGTGAAGTTCATGTCCTGGATCACCAGATCAAATCCCTGCTCGTCCAGCAGCGCCAACCCGGCCTGCGGCGAGTGCGCATGCCGCGCCTCGATATCGTGCAGCGAGAACAGCACCTCCAGCGCAGTGGCCACAGCGGTGTTGTCGTCGATGATCAGGATCTGCGGCATCGCGGTGCTCGGTGAAAGGCGCGGGAGGGAAGGGCTATCAGAACAGGATTCGGCGCGTGGCGGAACTGTGCGAGCAATAGGAAGGGTTGGTGCCTGACTGGCCTTTGCCAGACCGAGCTGATTGCGGCACTGCAGTGATCGCCTGATCGGTGCGATGAGGTTGGCAGCGGACATGCGTCGATGCCGAGCTCAAGTGCAGATCCAGGCGCAACGCTGGATATCAGCACGGGGCAGGGGCCTGCGACACAGGCGCCTTGGTAGACAGGGCGGTGGTGACAAAATCGGCATTGCCCAGGCGGCCGACGGCCAAGTCACTTGTGGCGATGCTGCCATCGCGCAGGATCTAAGCAACATCACTGTGTGCTGTGTGCTGCGCGTCAGTGGGTCGACAGCGACCGCTGACGCGCAGCGTGCGCATCACGCGCTGCGTGTGGCCACCGCCGGCGGCACCATCGCGGCACGCCGTGCGGGCCAGTACACGGCGATCTGGCCCAGCGCCCAGAGCAACAGTGCGCCGATCGGCAGATACAGCACCGGCAGGCGCGGCAATTCGTAGCGGGCCATCAGCCAGACATTGATCGAGTACGCCAGCAACATGCCGAGCACGATACCGACCGAGGCGAGCAGAAAATTCTCGATCTGGAAGTAGCGCAGGATCTGGCCGCGTGTGGCACCCAGTGCACGACGAATGCCAATCTGCTTGGTGCGTTGCTGCACCCAGAAGCTGGCCAGGCCGACGATGCCCAGCGCGGTGACGATCAGCAGCGCGATGCAGACCGCACCAAGCAGCCAGACCATGGCGCGGTCGTTCTGGAAGTATTCCTCGCGGATCTCGCTATAGGTCTGTTGCTTCAGCACCAGCCGGCTGTTGTCCAGCTTCATCAATGCGGCGACCGCAGATTGCAACACCTCTGCGCGACGCGTCTGATCGGTCACACGGATCATGTACTGGCCTGAGGTGTAATCGATGCGGATTGGCAGCAGCATCGAGTAATTGCTCTGGTTGACGCCATTGGAATTGCTGTTGTTGGGGCGTGCCAGTGTCTGCACGATGCCGATTATGTGTAACGCCGTCTCGCCCGCGTAAATTGTCTTGCCCAACGCAGGTTGGGTCGGGAACAGTTTGTCGGCCATGGTCTGCGCGATGATCACCGAAATGCCTTTTTTATCGAGAGACCTGTCGTTATTCGCCTGCTCCATATCAATGATTTCGTTTGCAGTGAAATCCCTGCCTGCCACCAGTTGCAGGCCAAGCGTGCTCACAGCACTTTCGCCCGACATGTATTGCGCAGCATTGAGCGTCTGACGCTCCTGCTCTCGGGTCAGGGAGATGCTGCTGTTCCAGGAATAATTGACGAAGGGAATCTGATTGATTGCTGTCGCCCCGCGTACACCGGGCAGGCTGCGCAGTGCTGCCAGATCCTCACGCGTGCGCGCTTCTGCATTGACCTGGGTGCCGATGCCTCCCAATTGGATGCTGACCAGTTCCGATTCGGCGATGCCGCTGGGCTGCTGCAGCGTTTCAATGCGGTTGCCGATCAGAAACATGGCATTGCAGATGATCGCGCAGGCCAGTGCGATCTCGAGCACGATCAGCGCTGCTGCTGTCTTGTGACGGCGCAACGTGGAAATGATGGGGCGGATGTCCATGGGTGGTACCTTCGATGAGAGGCCGTGCCCGCCGCAGCGCGGCGGGCGTGGTGGTCAGGACGCCTTGAGCTGCAGTGCGGGTGCAACCTGGATGGCGCGCCAGGACGGCAGCAAGCCGGCCAATAGGCTGGCAACCAGCGCCAATGCGAAGGTGAGCAACAGCATCTTCGGATCCAGGTGCGCAAGCTTGGCGTAGTCGACAGGTTGTTGGCGCACCACCCACAAGCCCAACCATGCCAGCCCAAGCCCTGTAATACCGCCCGCAAGTCCGATGGTTCCGGCTTCGACCAGACACTGCGCAAAGATGGCGCCGCGTGAGGCGCCCAGGGCACGACGCACACCGATCTCTCCACTGCGGCGCAGGAACTTGGCTAGCAACAGGCCAACAGTATTGAGCAGGCACACCAGTAGAAAGCCCATCGCCAGCCACAGCTGCAGGCGAACGTCGCCAGGAACCACTTCCTTATAATCCAGCCACTCCATCACGTTACGCAGGCGGGTATTGTTCGGACGTTCGAAACGCCCTGCAGCGCGCTGCTGATCGGAGTAGTTATCCAGATAGGCTTTGTAGTCGCCAGCCTGCGCTGGGCTATCCAGCTCCACCCAATACTGCATCCAGGTGCAGGACGCGTTGAGCGCGGTTTGATCACTGTTGTCGCTCTTGCCGTAGCAATTCATACCACCGTAGTGATCCATCTTCAGATCTATCGCCACTGAAAACGGCAGATACACTTGCTCGTCTGAGCCATAGCTATTGCTGAGATCGTAGAAGCGCGGATTGGCCTTCCAGTCAGCGAGAACGCCAACGATGCGGAAGGTGTTCTTGTCCATGCGCAAATCGCGGCCGATGCTGTTGCCGCCGTCGAACAGCTTGTCGTTGAGTTCCTGGGTGATTACCGCAACGCGCTCGTGCGCCTCGTCGCTACTTGCTGACCAGCCTTGGCCATACAGGAAAGGCGTTTCGAACATCGGGAAGAAATCGGCCGAGGTAAAGCGAACTTCTGATTTGAAGGCGGTCATGCCGCTCTTGTCTGGCTCGATCGCCACTCTTCCGCCGGTCATCAGCGCCTGGCGTTTTGCGTGCTTTTCACGCAGCAGCGCTTCGGCATCGAAGCGAGTGACCTGGTCGCCAGGCTCTTCTCCCGGCTGGTATCCGGCCTTGGGGTATGGATCCACCAGGACGCTAAACAGCCGGTCGCTCTTCTGCGGGATCGGATCGCCGGACAGCACATAGAACACCGTCAGGGTGGTCATGCTGGCGCCGATGCCGAGTGCGATGGCCAGCACCATCAGCGCGGTGAGCACCTTGTTGCGGCGGAAGCTGCGTAAGGCAAGATTGAAGTAATAGCCGAACATGGGATGTGCCTCTTACTCGGCCAGGGTGACGGTGCTGTCGCGCGAGCGCATCAGGGCGGGGTTGCGTTCCAGGTCGGTGGCCTGGCCGTCGACGATATGCACGTTGCGCTGCGCGCGTGCGGCCAGTTCCGGGTCGTGGGTGACCATGACGATGGTGGTGCCCTGGCTGTTGATCTCTTCCAGCAGTTCCATCACCCCGCGTGCCATCTGAGAGTCGAGGTTGCCGGTGGGTTCGTCGGCCAGCAACAGGCGCGGGCTGCCGGCCAGCGCACGCGCGATGGCGGCGCGCTGCTGCTGGCCACCGGACAGCTCGGTGGGGTAGTGCTTCAGACGCGAGCCCAGGCCGACCTTGGTCAAGGCTTCTTCGATGCGCTGCTTGCGCTCGGCCGCGGCCATGCCGCGATAGCGCAGTGGCACATCGACGTTGTCGAACAGGTTGAGATCGGGAATCAGGTTGAAGCCCTGGAAGATGAAACCGATCTTGCGGTTGCGCAGGCGCGAACGCGCGTCGTCGGACAGATGGCTGACGTCTTCGCCGTCGAGCAGGTACTGCCCGCTGGTGAAGGTCTCCAGCAGCCCGGCCAGGTTGAGGAAGGTGGTCTTGCCCGAGCCGGAGGGGCCGGTGACCGCGACGAATTCGCCTTCGCGCACATGCAGGTCCAGCGAGCGCAGCGCGTGCGTTTCCACCTGTTCGGTGCGGAAGACCTTGGAGACCGATTGCATCTTGAGCATTGCCGATTCCTTTACGAATAAGGTGTGTGCGAAAGAGATTGAGAGCGGCTGACAAGCCGTGGCAAGCAGCCTGATGGCTGCGCAGCAGGCGTGCTGGCCGCCTTTAGTGAACGGTGACGCGCGGTGCATCCCCAAAGTTGTCTGCACCGGAGACCACCACGCGGTCGCCGACCTGCAGCCCGGACAGCACCTGCACCTCGCCCAGGCTGCTGACACCCATGCGCACCGGCCGGCGCACCGCGGTGTTGCCATCCATCACATAGGCGTAGCTGCCGCCGGATTGTTCGACGAACGGGCCGCGCTCGACCTTGAGCACGTTGCGGCGCGTGTCCATCACCACGCGTGCGCTCATGCGCTGGCTCTGGCGCAGGCCTGGCGGCTGCTTGTCGGCAAAGCGGATGCGCGCAGTGACTTCGCCATTGACCACTTCCGGCGACACCGCCGAGATCGCGCCCGGGAACGGCTCGCCGCTGCCGCTGGTGAGCTGCGCCGGCATGCCGATTGCCAGATCGCGCGCAAAGCTCTCAGGCACCTTGATCTCCACTTCGAACTTGGACAGGTCCACCACGCCCAGGATCGGCGCGTTCGCCGCGACCTGGGTGTGCTGCACCGCCTGCACCTGGCCGACCTGGCCATCGAACGGCGACAGCAGCGTGAGCGCATCGACCTGGCGCTGCACCTCGGCCACCACCGCGCGCTGGCGGTCGGCGAGCAGGCGCTTGTTGCGCGAATCCAGGTCTGCACCCTGGCTCTTCAGCGACGCATCCCGCTGGGCGTGCTGCAGATCGATGTCGGTCTTCTTCAAGGTGTCCTGCGCCTTGGCCAGCTCCACCTGCGGCACCGCGCCGCCATCGTAGCCGCGCTGGTAGCGCTCCAGGTCGCGCGCGGCGGCCTGCTTGTCGATCTTGGCCTGGTCGGTGAGCTTGCTGGCCGTGGCGCGGGCCAGGGTGGCATCCAGTGCGGCGCGGCTGGACTCGGCTTCCAGCCCGGCCAGCGTGGCCTGCTCCTGCGCCAGCTTGCTGCGCAGCTCCGGGCTGTCGATGCGGGCCAGCTCCTGGCCCTGCTTGACCACGTCGCCGGCCACCACGCTCAGCGTCACCGTGCCGGCCGAGATGGCGTACAGCACGGGGCTGTTGGCGGCGATGACGCGCCCGTCGGCGGCGATGTCGCGCACCAGGTCGCCCTGGCTGACCGTGGCGATCCGCACCCGGCTGGCATCGAACGAGCGGCTGCCGGCGCTCCACGCGGTGACCGCCCAGCCGATGCCGGCCAACACGGCGACCACCGCGATGCCGGGCCATAGCCAGCGGCGCCAGGGCGCGCTCTGGGCGGGTGTACGGAGAACCTGGTCCTGGGCGGAAGTATCGCGAATCATGGTCGGCTGGCTCAGTGGCGTCACTGCGATAAAGCAGGACGTATGCCAACCTCCAAGTCGTTGAATGCATTCGCTTTTAGATGTTTGTGGCCAGTGTCCGCAGTGTCCGCGGACACTGCTGCGGACACGCTGTCCGGGCATGGTCATGCAGCGGACAATAGCGGACACGCTAAAATGCCTGGCTTATTCCTCAAGTACCTCAAGGGTTGTCCTATGTGCGGCATTGTCGGAGCGATCGCCGGGCGCGATGTGGTCCCGGTCCTGATCGAAGGACTCAAGCGTCTGGAATACCGTGGCTACGATTCCTCCGGCATCGCCGTGCTCGATGGAGCCCAGATACGCCGCGTGCGCCGCACCGGGCGCGTGGCGGAGATGGCGCAGGCGGCGCAGGCCGAGCAGTTCGGCGCCACGCTGGGCATCGGCCACACTCGCTGGGCCACCCATGGCGGGGTCACCGAGGCCAATGCGCACCCGCACATCAGTGACGGCGTGGCACTGGTGCACAACGGCATCATCGAAAACCACGAACAGCAGCGCGAGAAGCTGCGTGCGCTGGGCTATACCTTCGAGTCGCAGACCGATACCGAAGTGATCGCGCACCTGATCCATCACCATCTGGGCAGTGCAGGCGACCTGTTGACCGCGCTGCAGCGCACCGTCAAGGAGCTCACTGGTGCCTACGCGCTGGCAGTGATGAGCCAGGCCGAACCGGAGCGCTTCGTCTGCGCGCGCATGGGCTGCCCGCTGCTGATCGGCGTGGGCGAGGGCGAGAACTTCGTCGCCTCCGATGTCTCGGCCATCGTGCAGGCCACCCGCCAGGTGATTTTCCTGGAAGAGGGCGACACCGCCGAACTGCGCCGCGATGGCGTGCGCATCTTCGATGGTAACGACGCACCGGTCGAGCGCCCGCTGCACCTGTCGGATGTGTCGCTGGCATCGCTGGAACTGGGCCCATTCCGCCATTTCATGCAGAAGGAAATCCACGAGCAGCCGCGTGCGCTGGCCGACACCATCGAGGCGGCGATCGATGCCAAGGGCTTCCCCGCGTCATTGTTCGGCGCCAATGCCGAAGCAGTGTTGCGCGATATCGACGGCGTGCAGATCCTGGCCTGCGGCACCAGCTACTACGCCGGCATGACCGCGCGTTACTGGATCGAAGCCATCGCCGGGCTGCCGTGCAGCGTGGAGATCGCCAGCGAATACCGCTACCGCGCTGCCTACGCCAATCCCAGGCACCTGATCGTCACCATCTCCCAATCCGGCGAAACGCTGGACACGATGGAGGCGCTGAAATACGCCAAATCGCTGGGGCACCTGCACACCTTGTCGATCTGCAACGTGCCAGAAAGCGCGATCCCGCGCGCCAGCGAACTGGTCTGCTACACACGTGCCGGCGCCGAGATCGGCGTGGCCTCGACCAAGGCGTTCACCACCCAGCTGGCGGTGTTGTTCCAGCTGACCATGGTGCTGGGCAAGTTGCAGGGGCGCATCAGCGAGGCCGAGGAAGCGGAGTATTTGGAACAGCTGCGTTTCCTACCGGGCAGCGTGCAGCACGCGCTGAATCTGGAGCCGCAGATCATGGCCTGGGCCGAGCGTTTTTCGGTCAAGGAAAACGCATTGTTTCTCGGCCGCGGCCTGCATTACCCGATCGCGCTGGAAGGCGCGCTCAAGCTCAAGGAAATTTCCTATATCCACGCCGAAGCGTATCCGGCCGGCGAGTTGAAGCACGGCCCGCTGGCCCTGGTGGACGCGGCGATGCCGGTGGTGGTGATCGCGCCGAACGATCGCCTGCTGGAAAAGGTCAAATCCAACATGCAGGAAGTGCGTGCACGTGGCGGCGAGCTGTTCGTGTTCGCCGACCAGGACAGCCACTTCAGCGAGTCCGAAGGCGTGCACGTGATCCGCACCCCGCGCCATGCCGGCGTGCTGTCGCCGGTGATCCACACCATCCCGGTGCAGTTGCTGGCCTACCACACCGCACTGGCACGCGGCACCGATGTGGACAAGCCGCGTAACCTGGCCAAGTCAGTGACGGTGGAGTAGCGGCACAAGCCCGGCATCGTGCTTGGTCGGAGATGACGATCGGTAACTGGAGAGTCATCCGTCCAACTGGCACTGACGGGTGATGGGCGGTGCAGGTACCGATTCATCCAACATGAAAAATGCAGAAGGGCGGGGTGCGTCATTGCTCCCGCCCTTTCGCATTTCCACAGCGCGACTCGTGCAACTACTGCCGGCATGTCATCCACAGACTGGATGGCGCATGCTGGTTATGCGGGGGGCTTGGCCTGACCATTGAGGCGCGACTCGGCATCCAGGGACACTAGTCGCGCTCTCGTTCCCCTGCGAGGATCGCTGCCAGAGCATCCGCGTTCAGCACATTGACCTTGCCGTAGCCAACGTCGATCAAGCCTTGGGCTTTCCATGCCTTCAAGAGCCGGTTCACGGTAGGACGGGAGACGCCCAGCCTGTCGGCAAGAGCACTCTGTGGCATGCGGATGCTGGGTTGGGCAGTGAGAAGCTGGGCCGCCAGCCGGCGTTCGAGCGAACGTGCCTGATTGGCTTCATTCCAGTTCAGGGTCTGCCGATAGCGTGAGTACACCAAGCGGGTGATGGCCAGCAGCGCCGCCGGGTTGGATGCAATCACGCGGTTGAAGGCGGCAGTCGAGACGACGGCGATCTTGCTACGTCCGTGGGCCACCGCGCTGAACGCCCGTGCCCGCGCATCCAGTAGCGGAACTTCCCCAAACCACTGGCCTGGTCCAAGCACCAGCGACAGCCTCTCGCTGAGCTGCATCGGCTCCAACGAGACCCGGACCGCGCCGCTGAGAATGCCGAACATGCATGCGGGGGAGGAGCCCAGATCAAAGATCCGCTGGCCCGCGACAAACATTCGAACCGACGCCTGGGAGAGAAAAATCTCTGCAATCTCTGGACTCAGGGTGCCATCGTCGGGCATGGCCGGGACCGTGGTCGAACTGTTCTGATTTTACAGTCTGGCGGGTTCAACGGGGGCACCATGCAGGCCTAATCCTTGGAGCACCAGCCATGTATGTGGGTCACTTTGCGATCGGACTGGCCTTGAAAGCGCGCTTTCCGAGTACCCCGACGCTTCCTCTCCTGCTGGGCGTCGGCTTCCTCGACATCCTGGACGGCATCTTCATCATGCTTGGCTGGGACCTGGTAACGCCCAACCTTGCTGCAGGCCCCTATCTGTTCTTCGACCTGACATTCATCGACTGGGATCATTCGCTGTTGGCGGCGGTCGTGTGGTCGGTTGTCTGGGCCGGTTTCTTCTGGAAAGACAGGCGCGTTGCAGTCCTGGCGTTCATCGCGTCCTTCTCTCACTTCCTCGCCGACTGGCCGATGCACAACAATGACCTGGCGCTTTTGCCGCATTCACAGACCCACCTTGGCCTGGGACTGTGGGGACGGCTGGGAACTGCCTCGTGGGTGGTCGAAGGAATCTTTGTTGCGGTGCTGGCCGCCTACGCCTGGCAGTCGGCGCGCAAGCGGGGGGTGAATTGGACTTGGCCGCTTGTCGTCTTGACGGTCGCATTCTTCAATCTCTCCCCGTGGCTGTCTCCGATGAAGCACATCGCCGTGCTGGACGAGCCGGCGACACATATGCTGCACGGCTTGCTCGTAACGCTGGGGTTTCTTGTGCCGGGTGCATTGCTCACGTGGCTCGTGAATCGTGAAGCGCGAAAGACACTGGTGTTGCATCCCTGATGACGCGCCCGGCAGCGGCAGTGGGCTCGGTCGCGTGTAGCGGTTGACTGGCGCCGTGCAAGGCGCTGCTCGGGGGGCAATCCATCGCGCGATCCCGCTGCGGTGGATGATTGGCAGACGACAGGTCCGGCTGCCAACGCGATGGCCCAGGTTATGCATAGGCTTCCTGCGAGGGTCCCATCACGCAGGAGGACGTATGCACGAGTCTTTCAAACAGGGCGCGCCGGCGGAATTGTGGCAGGCGTTGGTACGTGAGGCAGGGCAGCGGATTGCACAGCCGCTGGACGAATCGCGCGAGCATTATCTGGTCTTCGTGTTGCTGCGCCTGCAGCGCGATGCGCAACTGTTTTCGCGCACGCAGGCCCTGGCCTGGTTGCACGCGCAGGACCAGATCGGCAGTCTGCGGGCCGATGCATTGCGCGACATCGGAGATCAATGCCTGCTGATTGCAGGCCTGTTTCCCGGCATTGCGCAGCGTCGGCGGCTCAGCGTCGACTACTTCATCGAGCTGGGCCGCGGCGCGTATTTCGAAGTGGCCGACACGCGTTACAGCGATGCAGGTCTGTTCGCGCAGTTGGCCGCCACCTATCGCGAGTTGGTCCGCACGCTTGCGGCGCTGCGCCCGCCGCGCGAGTGGCAGCGCAGTCACGGCGGACTGCTGCATGCCTAGATAAGCGCCACTTCCGGGGCGGTCCTTACAGCTGTGGGGACCGCCCCGACTGCCAATCGCGCATGATGCGCTCACACTAAGTCCGCAACTGAGCGTTCTAGCCGACTGCGGACCGTTGTCTGATGGACCAAAGCACTGTGTCGTTGATCGCTGTCCGCGCGATCTGACAGTGCCATGTCGCATTGCGTGGGGGACACGCAATGCGACGCTCTCCAGGGGAAGGAATTCATGAAAGCATTTATTGCAGTGGTGATCTCGGCGCTGAGCGGGGCCGCAATGGCCAGCGACGTCCCGCCCGGTTATGCAGGCGTGGGCGGCATGACCTTGCAGGACATCGACCCGGCCATCTATGCCTATCACTACGACCACGGCTTCGTCGGCGAAGACGCGATGGGGTGGGATCCGGCGCTGCAGTTCGCCTGGTCGCGCATCGCTGCGGCCAAGGTCTGCGGCCAGCAGCCTGTCGAGCAGGACGCCCTCGTTGCCAGGCTGGTTGCGCAGTACGGCCAGGATGCGGCCGTGCATCAAGTCAACGGCATCGCATTTCATGAAGTGCAGATGCGCGCCTCCAGCGCGTTCTGTACCGCCACCCGTGGTGCCGAGGCGGTGGCAGTATTGCCCGCATTTGCCAACGGCGATTTTTCGACGGCAACGACCTATGCCGCGGCTGCAGTTGCCGGTACGCTGTCGGTCGCCGAGACACAGCAACAGCCCTCCGCACAAACGCAGGGTGATGCCGACGCAGTCATTGCACCATCGGCGGATTGGGCGTTGCAGCTGCCGTTGCATGCCAGCATGCGTGTGGGGTCCAACGGCCAGCCCAACGGCGACGAAATGTTGCGCGTGGTGCGGCGCGGGCACACCGGGGCAGTGGTGGGCCTGCAGATCGCCACCAGCCTGTTCACGCGCGGCGTCGCAGTGTCGGCCTTCGGCAAGGGGCAGCTGAAAGGCGAAAAGATGGAAGGCGTGGGCAATCCCGGTTATCAACTGCAGCGTGATGCGGTCAATGCGCGTCTGAAGAGCTACTTCACCGGGCATCCGGCAGCACTGCCGGCGGAGCCTTTCCCGCTGCAGGTCCTGATGTCCGATTGGCTGCTCGTCTACCAGAGCCTGGCCGATACCAAGTCGCCCTACGAGTTGCGCTACGCGGTGACGATCGGCGGTGAACGCTCCGGACTGTTGAAGCGCAAGGCGAGTCCGGTCAATCTGGACTGCGTGCCCACACCGCGCACCGCATCGCTCGAGGAGTGGGAGGCAGACGACTACGTGCTGGTCAAGCAGGCCGCACAGGCCTACAGCGAGGAATGCGCCGCAAAATTTGCCGAGCAGTTACCGCAGTGGTTCCCGGATAGAGAGACAGTTGCCACCTCCAACTGAGGCAACGCGTGATGCCGCAGGATGGCGCCTGCATCTGGGAAGAGCTACCAAAACTGCTGCGCCGCCGTCAGGCGGGCACGGCCGGTGCTCGGAATTCTCATGCACCACTCTCAACATCGCGGGTCTGAGCGCGCCGTCCGCACTCACCTGATGACCGCACGCTACGTTGCGTTAGCCGCTGGAAGTGCGCTGCGCGCATCCAGCTGTATCGGCGTTCTCTGCCGACATACCCTGCTCGAAGGCGAAGTACCGACAGCGCATGTGCCTGAAACAAGAATGCCCGGGAACCCCGGGCATTTTGTTATGGATTACGCCAGCGGCGTATTGGAAATGATCTCCACCCAGTAGCCGTCCGGGTCCTTGATGAAGGCCAGGTGCTTCATGCGGCCGTCTTCCAGGCGTTTCTGGTACGGCACGTTGAGAGAGTCGAAGCGCGCGCAGGCGGCGTGGATGTCGGGCACCGAGATGCAGATGTGGCCAAAGCCGCGTGGGTCGCTGTTGCCGTCGTGGTAGACCGGGCCGTCCTGGGTTTCGGTGCCGTGGTTGTGGGTGAGTTCGAGCACGCCGGGGATGCCGGCCATCCACAGCCGACGCGCGGCATCGTCGTCGGGGATCGCGGTGCCGTCCGGCAGCAGGGCCAGGAAGTACAGGCTGAACTGCGCATCTGGAAAATCACGTGCGTCCAGCAAGCGGAAGCCCATTACGCGCGTGTAGAAATCCAGCGAACGCTGCGCATCCTTGACGCGCAGCATGGTGTGGTTGAACACGAAACCGGCGGTGTCGGCAGGCGCGGCGCTGGCGCCGGGGACGTGTTGCAGGTCGGTCAAAGGCATTGCGGTCTCCTCGATGGAATGCGGGGGCAGGTCAGGCTGCACTGGACGTGGATGTTAGCGGGGCAATGGTTGTCGGTATGTCTGCACCGTGCGCGTCGGCGGTCTGGCGTCGCTCTGTGGTCGATCGTGCGACAGCGCGACCTGCCTTGTTCAAGGTCGTGGCATGGGCCTGCATCCGAGTCCGAACGGTCAGGCCCATGCGCACAGCGGTCGTCTCAGAACCAGATGCGTAGGCCGGCAACAAACCGGCTGTCGCGTGCAGGCTCATCGTCGATCGCGGCGCGGCGGGCGGTGTCGCCGAAACTGCGGCTGTGCACCCAGCCGATGTAGGGGGCGAAGCGGCGGGTGATTTCGTAGCGCAGCCGCAGGCCCACCTCGACCTGCTCCAGCCCGCTGCCGACGCCGCGCCGGCCATCGTCGGTCAGGGCGATATCGGCTTCCACGCGTGGTTGCAGGATCAGCCGGTTGGTGAGCAGCACCTCGTATTCGCCTTCCAGGCGTAATGCCGCGCGGCTGCCGCTGCCGACATAGAGCGTGGCTTCGGTCTCGAACTTGTAGGGCGCCAGGCCCTGCACGCCGAAGGCGGCCCAGCTGCGCTGCTCACCCGCTCCGATGTCCTGACGTGCGCCGACCAGCAGGTCCCACCACGGCGAGATGGCGTGGCCATAGAACGCTTCCACCGATGCGGCCTGCGTGCGCCCGTCCTGCCGCTCGCCTTCGCTGCGCAACCAGAGCCGGTCGATATCGCCGCCGATCCAGGCGCGTGCTTCCCAGTCCTGGCCACTGCCGTGCGTGGTGTCGAAGGTTTCCAGTCGATCGAGCAACACGTAGTGATTGATGCCTGGCGCGTGCATCGCATGGTGCTGCAAGGGGGCGAATGCCGCCGCGATCTCCTCGGCAGTGGGCTCGGGGATCGGCGTACGTGGCAGTGCGCCGGTGCCGGGCGATGCCGGCGTTTGCGTCACCGCTTCGGCATGCGGCGCGTGCTCCATGTCGGAGTGATCCATCGCCCCATGCTGTTGCCCGTGCTGCATCGACGCATGATCCATCGATGCGTGCTCCATTGCATCGTGGTCGCTGTCTGCCTGTGATTGCCGGGCGTGGTCCAGTTGTGGATTTGCAGAGGTCTGGTGTGCGGCATGCTGGACATCGGCGTGCTGCATGCCTGCGTGGTGCATCGATGCCGGCGCTGCCGAAGCGTCGGACTGTACCGGGCGTTGCGCGGGCATGCTGTCAGCAGCCTTTATCGATGCTGATGCAGTGCGGGAGTGCTGCGCGTGCTGCATCTGCGCATGATCCATCTGCATCGCCTCTGCGCTCTGCTGCGCAGATGGCGGCGATGCCTCCGTTGCGATGGATGTCTGCGGCTGGGTAGCCGTAGCCTGGTCGGCCATCTGCATTGCATGTGCGCCATCGACGTGCGCGGACGACTCCATCGCCGCATGCTGATGCTCCTGTGCAGTGGCCGATGCGCTCAGCAGCAGTGCGAGCAGCGCCATGTATTGCGTCCGTGGCGTACTCATGCCTCCACCCGCACTTCGCGCATCATGCCCGCTTCCATGTGGTACAGCAGATGGCAGTGGTAGGCCCAGCGGCCCAATGCATCGGCGCGGACGCGATAGCTGCGGCGTGTGCCGGGCGGCATGTCGATGGTGTGCTTGCGCACCTGGAAATTGCCATCGGCGTCTTCCAGATCGCTCCACATGCCGTGCAGGTGGATGGGGTGCTGCATCATGGTGTCGTTGACCAGTACGATGCGCAGCCGCTCGCCGTACTGCAGCCGTAAGGGCTCTGCCGAGGCGAAGGCGATGCCGTCGAACGACCAGGCAAATTTTTCCATATGCCCGGTCAGATGCAGTTCGATCTCGCGCCCGGGTTCGCGCCCATCCGGATCCTCGAACAGGCTGTGCAGGTCGGCGTAGCGCAGCACTCGGCGGCCGTTATCGCGTAGGCCAACCCCGGGATCGTCCAGGCGCGGTGAAGTGGCATTGCTGCGCATGTCGATCAGCGGGTTGCCGTCTTCGCTGGCGGGGTGGTGCGGCGTCTTGCGCTGCGCATCGCCGCTTGCATGCCCGTGCATCTGCGCGGCCTGCATCGGCATTGCCATCGCGTGTGCCGCATGCGGGTCGCTGTGCGTCGTGTCGGCGCCGTGCATGGCGTGACCCGCATGCGCCATGCCATCGCCGTGCCCCATGTCCTGCATGCTGAGGATCGCGCGCGGATCCAGCGCGGGAATCGGTGCCTGCAGCCCATGCCGCACCGCCAGCGTGCCGCAGGCGAAGCCGGTGCGGCCCATGTCCTGCGCGAACAAGGTAAACGCGTCCTGGCCGATGGGCTCGACAAGCACGTCGAAGGTCTCGGCCGCCGCAATGCGCAGCTCGTCCACGCTGACCGGATGCACGTACTGGCCGTCGGCGGCCACCACGGTCATGCGCAGGCCGGGGATACGGATGTCGAAGTAGGTCATCGACGAGCCGTTGATGAAACGCAGCAGTACCTTCTCGCCTGGCCTGAACAGGCCGGTCCAGTTGCCGGCCGGGGCGACGCCGTTGAGCAGGTAGGTGTAGGTGTTGGCGTTGACGTCGGACAGGTCGGTCGGGGTCATGCGCATGCGCCCCCACATGCCGCGGTCGGCCAGGGTTGCGCGCAGGCCGTCGTCGCGCGCGTCGCGCAGGAAATCGCCCGCCGTGCGCTGCGCGTAATTGTCGTGGCTGGGCATCTGCTTGAGCCGCCGGAACAGCGCGGCCGGGTCCAGGTCGGTCCAGTCCGAGAGCAGCACCACATGCTCGCGATCGTGCCGGTACGGCGGTGGTGTCAGCGGATCAATGACGATCGCACCGTACAGGCCGGCCTGTTCCTGAAACATCGAATGGCTGTGATACCAGTAGGTGCCGGACTGGCGCAGCGCGAAGCGGTAGTGGTACTCCTGGCCCGGCGCGATGCCGTCGAAACTCATCCCCGGCACGCCGTCCATGTTGGCCGGCAGCAACAGGCCGTGCCAGTGCACCGAGGTGGGTTGGTCAGCCAGCGCGTTGCGCACGCGCACGCTGACCGTGTCGCCTTCGCGCCAGCGCAGCGTAGGGGCCGGCAGGCTCTGGTTGACGGTGATAGCGGGGCGGCGGCGCCCGGTGAGGTTGACCGGCATGCGGCCGATCTGCAGCGTCTGGCTGCTGCCGCGCAGGACCGGCGTGCTCACCGGGTTGGACGCACGCGCATCGCTGCGCCACAGGCCGGTGGTGGCGGCAACACCGCCCAGGGCAAGGCCTTGCACGAAGCGGCGTCGACTCAGGCCGCCGTTGGAGGGTGGATCGAAACAATTGGGATCGAAAGACATGACATCTCCGCTGCGGCCCACCGATGAAGGCGGACGCATCGCATCGCTTAGAAACCCCGCGCAGCAAGCGCGCGGGCCCGATGACGGCCAAGGCCGTCAGCGCTCAGGCGATGGGAGGTCGAACCGGTTGTTCGGGCACCGGGCTGCTGCGCCCTTCGGCCAGGGTGGCAGGCAGGGTGGCGCGGCCAGGCAAGCCGGCGGGCACCGCAGGCAGGGTCAGCAAGGCGAGGCTGCAGTGCTGCAGGCAGTCGCAGCTGCCCAGCTTGCAGCAGTCGGCCGCGTGCGCGTGCCGGGTTTTATCGGGGGGATGCGCCGCAGGGGGGGGCTGCATGTCGGCATGGCACGGCATCGCGGCCGACACGGGCGCGTGCGCCATCGACGCGGTCGCAACCGTCCCGGCCGACGCCATCTCCGGCATCGCCATGCCCACCGACGCCCACGCGCCGGTGGCCGTATTGGCAACCAGGCACAGGCACAGCAGCAGGCGGAGCAGGCAACGCAGCACGGGCAGTCAGGGCGGGCAGTCGGGTGCGACGAGCATAGCACCGGCTCCCAGCTGTCCGCCCGATGACCCGCCCGCCGTGGCCGCACGCCCGGCAGCGGTAGAATTGGCGCTTCCTTCGCCGCACAGTCCTGCCATGTCGCAGCGCCAGTGGGTGGCCGCCGCCATCCAGAAGATCGAGGCCGATTTCAACCGTTCGGCCGACACCCATCTGATTCCGATGGACCTGCCGGGCTTTCCGGGCATCGACCTGTATTTCAAGGACGAGTCCAGCCACCCGACCGGCAGCCTCAAGCACCGGCTGGCGCGCTCGCTGTTCCTGTACGCGCTGACCAACGGCTGGCTGCGTGCCGGGCGGCCGGTGATCGAGGCTTCCAGTGGCTCGACCGCCATCTCCGAGGCCTATTTCGCGCGGCTGCTGGGGGTGCCCTTCATCGCGGTGATGCCGGCTTCGACCTCGCCGGAAAAGATCGCCGCGATTCAATTCCAGGGCGGCCGCTGCCACCTGGTCGAACGTGCCTGCGATCTGGACAGCGCCTCGCACCAGCTCGCGCGCGAGACCGGCGGCCACTTCATGGACCAGTTCACCTACGCCGAGCGCGCCACCGACTGGCGCGCCAACAACAACATCGCCGAATCGATCTTCAAGCAGCTGGCCGAGGAGCCGCATCCGATTCCCGACTGGATCGTCTGCAGCCCCGGCACCGGCGGCACCAGCGCCACGCTCGGCCGCTATGTGCGCTACCGGCGCCACGCCACCCGCATCCTCTGCGCCGACCCGGAAGTGTCGGTGTTCTTCGACGGCTATTGCCGCGCGGTGGACGGGCAGTGCCCCAAGGAGCTGGCCATCACCGGCGGCTCGCGCATCGAAGGCATCGGCCGCCCGCGGGTGGAGTCCAGCTTCATCGCTAGCTGCGTGGACGTGATGATCAAGGTGCCCGACGCCCTGAGCCTGGCCGCCATGCGCCATGTCAGCGCCACGCTCGGCCGCCGCGTCGGTGGCTCCACCGGCACCAACTTCGTCGGCGTGCTGCAGGCCGCCCAGCGCATGCGCCAGGCCGGCCGCAGCGGCTCCATCGTCACCATCCTCTGCGATGCCGGCGAGCGCTATGCGCACAGCTATTACGACCCGGCCTGGTACGTGGCGCGCGAGATCGACGTCACCGACAGCGATGCGGCCATTGCCATCGCCGTCAACGGCGGCGACCTGCCTGCGCTGCCTTGTGCGGCGCTGGAATGATCGCCATATCCGATCAGCTGCTGGCAAAACCGCTGCGTCTCGCAGCGTCTGCCAGCCCCTCGCCCTGATTCCTGATCCAGTCCACCGCCGGAGCGCCCCATGACCAACCCGCTGCTCGACCTGTCCGGACTGCCGTCCTTCGATGCGATCCGCCCCGAACACGTGGGCCCGGCAATCGACCAACTGCTGGCCGAGGCCAAGGCCGCGGTGAAAGCGGCCGAGCAGGTCAGCCCGGTCAGCTGGGACAGCTTCGTGGTGCCGCTGGACGATGCCACCGAGCGGCTGTGGCGCGCCTGGGGCCAGGTCGGCCATCTGCAGGCGGTGGTCAACACGTCGGAACTGCGCGAGGCCTACAACAGCAATCTGCCCAAGCTCAGCCGCTTCGGCAGTGCGCTGGCGCAGAACCTGGCGCTGTATGCGCAATACAAGGCGCTGGCCGAAGCGCCGGAAGCGGCGCACTACGACGCCGCGCGGCTCAAGGTGCTGGAAAACGCGCTGCGCGATTTCCGCCTCGGCGGTGCCGAGCTGGATGACGCGTCCAAGGCGCGGTTTGCGCAGGTCCAGGAAGAACTGTCCGCACTGGCCGCCAAGTTTTCGCAGAACGTGCTCGATGCTACCGATGCATGGTCGTACGTGAGCGAGGACGCAACCGAGCTGTCTGGCCTGCCGGCCGAGGTGGTCGCCGCTGCACGCGCGGCCGCGGAAAAGGACGGCGTACCGGGCTGGAAGCTGACCTTGCAGATGCCGTGCTATCTGCCGGTGCAGACCGATGCGGACAATCGTGAGTTGCGCGCGCGGCTGTATCGCGCCAACGCCGAGCGCGCCTCCGAGTTCGGCGATGCCGCGCTGGACAACAGCGCTAATATCGATCGTATCCTGGCCCTGCGCGCCGAACTGGCGCAGCTGCTCGGGTTTGCCAGTTACGCGGAGTATTCGGTCGCCACCAAGATGGCGCAAAGCCCGGATGAAGTGATGGGCTTCCTGCGCGATCTTGCGGTGCGCGCCAAGCCGTATGCGCAACGCGACCGCGCCGAGCTCGAAGCCTTTGCCCGCGACGAACTTGGTCTGGACGAACTGCAGGCCTGGGATCTGGCCTACGCCTCCGAGAAACTCAAGCAGGCGCGCTACAGCTTCTCCGAGCAGGAGGTGAAGCAGTACTTCACCGAGCCCAAGGTGCTGGCCGGTCTGTTCGATGTGATCCACAGCCTGTATGGCCTGACCGTCAAGCCCGACCGCGCGCCGGTCTGGCATGCGGATGTGCGCTTCTATCGTCTGGAAGATGCGCAGGGCGAGCTGGTCGGCCAGTTCTATCTGGACCTGTACGCGCGCGAAGGCAAGCGTGGCGGCGCGTGGATGGACGATTGCCGCAACCGCCGCGACACCGCCAACGGCGTGCAGACGCCGCTGGTGTATCTGGTGTGCAACTTCGGCCGCGGCAGTGGCGATACGCCGGCCACGTTCCGGCATGGCGAAGTCACCACGCTGTTCCATGAAATGGGCCACGGCCTGCATCAGTTGCTGACCCGCATCGGCGAGTTGGGCGTGGCTGGCATCAACGGCGTGGAATGGGACGCGGTGGAACTGCCGAGCCAGTTCATGGAGAACTTCTGCTGGGAATGGGAGCGCGTGCAGGCGATGACCGCGCACGTGCAGACCGGCGAGCCGCTGCCGCGCAACCTGTTCGACCGGCTGCTGGCCGCACGCAATTTCCAGAGCGGCATGTTCACCGTGCGTCAGCTGGAATTTGCGTTGTTCGACATGCAGCTGCACAGCAGCTTCGACCCGACCCAGGACAATGTGCTGCAACTGATCGAGCGCGTGCGCGACGAGGTGGCGGTCAACCGCCCGCCGGCATGGAATCGCTTCCCGCACCAGTTCAGCCACATCTTCGCCGGCGGTTATGCAGCCGGTTACTACAGCTACAAGTGGGCCGAAGTGCTCAGCGCCGATGCCTACGCTGCCTTCGAAGAAGCGCCTGAGCAGGTGGCCGACACCGGCGCGCGCTTCCGCCATGAAGTGCTGTCGCGTGGCGGCAGCCGCAGCGCGGCCGACAACTTCCGCGCCTTCCGTGGGCGTGCGCCGAGCATCGACGCATTGCTGCGGCACAACGGCATGGCTGGCTGAACCGGGAGTGGGGAATCGGGATTGCGGAGTGGCGAGAGCGATCTCTCCGCACACCGATCCCCAATTCCCAATTCCGCGCGGCGCCCGGCGCCGCGCCGTCACACCCGGCCGAACACCAGCGCCGCGTTGGTGCCGCCGAAGCCGAAGCTGTTGGACATCACCGTGTTCAACGTGGCGTCCTGGGTCTGTCGCAGGATCGGGAAGCCGCCGGCGCGCGGGTCGAGTTCGTCGATATGCGCCGAGCCGGCCATGAAGCCGTCGCGCAGCATCAGCAGGCTGTAGATCGCCTCGTGCACGCTGGCCGCGCCCAAGGAATGGCCGGACAGCGCCTTGGTCGAGGACAGCGGCGGGACGTTGTCGCCGAACACCTCGCGCACCGCGCCCAGCTCGGTCACATCGCCCAGCGGCGTGGAGGTGCCGTGCGTGTTGAGGTAGTCGATCGGCTGCGTCAGGCCCTGCATGGCCATGTGCATGCAGCGCACCGCACCTTCGCCGCTGGGCGCGACCATGTCGGCGCCATCGGAAGTCACGCCATAGCCGAGCAGTTCGGCATGGATGCGTGCGCCGCGCGCGATGGCGTGGTCATAGTCTTCCAGCACCAGCATGCCGCCGCCGCTGCCGATGACAAAGCCGTCGCGCTGCGCATCGTAGGGCCGCGAGGCCACGGCGGGGCGATCGTTGAAGCCGGTGGACAGCGCGCCCATCGCATCGAACATCACGCTCATGGTCCAGTGCAGTTCTTCGCCGCCGCCGGCGAACATCACATCCTGCGCGCCGTGCCGGATCAGGTCCGCGGCCGCGCCGATGCAATGCGCCGAGGTCGCACACGCGGCCGACAGCGAATAGCTCAGGCCACGGATCTTGAACGCGGTCGCCAACGAAGCGGAGACCGACGAACACATCGTGCGCGGCACCATGTACGGGCCGACCTTGCGCACGCCACGGTTGCGCAGCAGATCGGCGGTTTCCACCTGCCACTGGCTGGATCCGCCACCGGAGCCGGCAATCAGGCCGGTGCGCAGGTCGCTGACCTGCTCGGCATCCAGTCCGGCATCGGCGATCGCATCGCGCATGGCCAGGTAGGCGTAGGCCGAGGCATCGCCCATGAAGCGTTTGAGCTTGCGGTCGATCAGGCTGTCCAGATCCAGCGCCACCGCACCGCCGACCTGGCTGCGCAGGCCGGCGTCGGCATGATCGGGCAATGCGGTGATGCCCGAGCGGCTCTCGCGCAAGGCGCTGGAGACGGTGTCCAGATCATTGCCCAGGCAGGAAGTGATGCCCATTCCGGTGACGACGACGCGATGCATCAGAAATTCTCCGTTGAAGTGAACATGCCCACGCGCAGATCGTTGGCCGTGTAGATTTCGCGCCCGTCCACCAGCATGCGTGCATCCGACTGGGCCATCACCAGCTTGCGGTTGATCACGCGGCTGATATCGATTTCGTAACTGACCAATTTCGCGCTCGGCAACACCTGGCCGGTGAACTTGACCTCGCCGCAGCCCAGCGCGCGGCCGCGGCCCGCTGCGCCGATCCAGGTGAGGAAGAAGCCGGTCAGCTGCCACATCGCGTCAAGGCCCAGGCAGCCGGGCATCACCGGGTCGTCGATGAAGTGGCAGCCGAAGAACCACAGGTCCGGGCGCACGTCGAGTTCTGCGCGGATCAGGCCCTTGCCATGCGCGCCGCCGCTGTCGTTGATCTCGGTGATGCGGTCGAACATCAGCATCGGGTCGTTGGGCAGGCGGGCACTGTCGGGTCCGAACAATTCCCCGCGCGCGCTGGCCAGCAATTGGTCGCGCGAGTACGCACTTTGACGAGTCATGACGAACGTTTCCTGCAAGAAGCGAAAGGCGAGGCCGTCAAGGGTGCATGAGGGCGCGCGGTTCAATCAAACGTTTTATCCGTACGCATGCGTGCTGTTTTCAGCCGGTTGCGCAGTGCGGCAAGCGTGTGTTGCAGACAGGATCCAACGCGGATGACGGCATTCAGCGGAACGCGGTCAGGCATGCCTGCTCGGCGTGGATCGGCACCCGAACAGACGCAGCAGAGCGTCCCGCCAGCGCTTGCGTCCGTTCGCGCCCGGGCGTGCGCCTTGGCGCGGCGCAAGACGTGAGACGCGGCTGATTTATCATGGCCCGACGCTTTCGGAGAGATGCCAGCTTGATGCGCAAGATCGTGCACGTGGACATGGATGCGTTCTACGCGTCCGTGGAGCAACGTGACGATCCATCGCTGCGCGGCAAGCCGGTGGTGGTGGCCTGGCGCGGTGCGCGCTCGGTGGTGTGCGCTGCCTCGTACGAAGCGCGCACCTACGGCATCCGTTCGGCCATGCCGGCGCTGCGTGCCGAGCGCCTGTGTCCGGACGCGGTGTTCGTGCCGCCGGATTTTGCGCGCTACAAGGCGGTGTCGCGGCAGGTGCGCGAGATATTCCATCGCCATACCGATCTGGTCGAACCGCTGTCCCTGGACGAAGCCTACCTGGATGTCACGCAGGCCAAGACCGGCATGCAGCTGGCCACCGAAATCGCGCAACTGATCCGCAGCCAGATCCGCGAGGAAACCCAGCTCACCGCATCGGCCGGCATCGCACCGAACAAGTTCCTGGCCAAGATCGCCTCGGACTGGCGCAAGCCCGACGGGCAGTTCGTCATCGCGCCCAGTCGCGTCGATGCGTTCCTGCTGCCGCTGCCGGTCAACCGCATTCCCGGCGTGGGCAAGGTGATGGATGGCAAGTTGGCGGCATTGGGGATCGTCACCGTCAGCGATCTGCGGCTGCGTCCCCTGGAAGAATTGCAGGCGCATTTCGGCAGCTTCGGGCAGAGCCTGTACCGCCGCGCACGCGGCATCGACGAGCGCCCGGTCGAGCCGGATCAGGAGGTGCAGTCGGTGTCCTCGGAAGATACCTTCAGTGAGGACATCGCGCTGGAGGCACTGGATCCGCACATCCTGCGCCTGGCCGAAAAGACCTGGCTGGCCACGCGCCGCACCGAGCGGATCGGGCGCACCGTGGTTCTCAAGTTGAAGACCTCCAACTTCCGCATCCTGACCCGCTCGTACACGCCAGATCAGCCACCGGCCTCGCTGGAGGCATTGGCGGAGATCGCGCTGGCGCTGACCCGGCGCGTGGAGTTGCCCGATGACACGCGCTATCGCCTGGTCGGGGTGGGATTGAGCGGTTTCAGCGACGCGGAAGAGGGCGCAGTGCAGGGCGAGTTGTTCGGCGATATGCCGCCGGCGCAGTGAGCGCGGGGCGGCATGGTTGCTGTACCGCGGCCGCGGCGTGTGGTGCATGCAGCGATGACTGCACCCATGCATGCAGCCACGCATGCATCGGCCGTTCGCACCACGCCACGGTGACGCGCCCTGAATCCCGCAGCTCGTACACTGCAGGCCGCTCCCCCAACGAGACTGTGCGCATGTTCCCGTATCCGCTGGTGATCTTCGACCTGGATGGCACGCTGGTGGACAGCGCGCCCAATATCGCCGAAGCGCTCAATGCCACCTTGCAGGAACTCGGGCTGCAGCAGTTCAGCGAGGCGACGATCCGCAGCTGGATCGGTGAAGGCGTGCACGTGCTGCTCGCCACCGCCTTGCGCGAAGCCGGCGGCACCCACGATGCCGATACCGAGATGCCGCTGATGATGCGCCACTACCAGGCCAGCCTGCTGCATAACCCGCAGCTGTATCCCGGTGTTGCCGAAGCATTGGCCGGCCTGCGCGAGGCCGGCGCCACGCTGGCGCTGTGCACCAACAAGCCAGCGCGCTTCATCGCACCGCTGCTGGAGCACCTGGACATCGCCGCGCATTTCAGCAGCGTGCTCGGTGGCGATTCGCTGCCGCAGCGCAAACCCGATGCAGCGCCGCTGCTGCACCTGGCCAGGCAGTTCGGGCACACACCGCAGCAATGCCTGATGGTCGGCGATTCGGCCACCGATGCGGCGGCTGCAAATGCCGCGGCAATGCCGCTGGCGATGGTGCGTTACGGCTATCTGCGCGGCTTCGATGTGCAGAGCGCCGGTGCCGTGGCCATCATCGATGACATGCGGCAATTGCTGGCGCTGAAGTAAGACGCGCAGTGTTGCCAGCGCGGATGCGGGCGTCGTCCACATCGCGGTGAAGCATCCAATGCCACCATCGGCTGGCGGCGTTTGTCGCCTTGAATGAAGGTCTTTCGCACGCTGTCCGCATCGTCGGCCAGCTAACGCGTACTGTTCCCCACCGGTGCGCGGCATTGGTGACGTCTGCGCTGCCGGAAGCGGCAATGCCTGCGTGCGGCCGTGCCAGCGCAGCGTTCCGATTTGAGAATGAATCGCATCTGTGTAGAATGCGCGGACACGCTTGACTGCGTCAGCGCCGCGCACGCGCGTTGTGCGCGGCGCTGCATGCATCACCCCCATCGTGTCACCTCAAGCCGTCGCCAGAGGTCCATCTCCTGTCGAGAGGTTTGAGAATGTCCGCATCACGCCGGTCATGGATGTCTGCGCCTGCACGTCGTCCCGTGTTGTCCCACCGTCAGCTGGTGCTGGCCATTGCTCTCGGTTGCGGCAGCTGCATCTGCAGCGCATCCGCCGAAGATGTTGCAGCCGAGCCGCAGTCGCTGGACACCGTGCACGTCACCGCCGCGCAGATCGCACGCCAGGCCTTGGGGTCATCGGTGATCACCGCCGAAGACATCGAACGGCGCCCACCGGTCAACGATCTGTCGCAGTTGCTGCGCACCATGCCGGGCGTCAACCTCACCGGCAATAGCGCCTCCGGCCAGTACGGCAACAACCGGCAGATCGATCTGCGCGGCATGGGCCCGGAAAACACGCTGATTCTGGTCGATGGCAAGCCGGTGGGATCGCGCGATGCGGTGCGCATGGGCCGCAGCGGCGAGCGCAATACGCGCGGCGACACCAACTGGGTGCCGGCCGAAGCGGTGGAGCGCATCGAAGTGCTGCGCGGCCCGGCCGCGGCACGTTACGGCTCCGGTGCCTCCGGCGGTGTGGTCAACATCATCACCAAGAAGCCGACCGGCGACCTGACCGGCTCGATGACGGTATTCGGCCTGGTGCCGCAGCACAGTGCCGAAGGCGGTGGCCAGCGTGCCGGCTTCCAGCTCAGCGGGCCGCTGAGCGACACGTTCTCGTTTCGCCTGTATGGAAACCTCAACAAGACCGATCCGGATTCGCTGGAGCTCAATCGCCGCTTTGCCAGCAGTGCCGCCGCGGTGCCGCCGGCCGGGCGCGAGGGCGTGCGCAACAAGGACATCAATGGCCTGCTGCGCTGGGATCCGATGGAAGGCCAGGTGATCGAACTCGATGCCGGCTTCAGCCGCCAGGGCAATCTGTACGCCGGTGATCGTGCGGTCAGCGCCGATGGCCTGGCCGGTGCCGATCTGGGCGCACTGTTCGGCAGCGAAACCAACACCATGATCCGCCGCACCGCCTCGCTGACCCATCGCGGCACCTGGGCGCTCGGCACCTCGCGCCTCACCGCCGCCTATGAAGGCACCGACAATACCCGCCTCAACGAAGGCCTGGCCGGCGGCCCGGAAGGCTCCATTGCCGCCAGCCTGCTCAATTCCACCGCCACGCTCGACAACCTCAATATCGACGGCGAGTTCAACATGCCGTTGCAGGCCTGGGCCGAGCAGGTGCTGACGCTGGGTTTCGAGCGCCGCCAGAGCCGCCTCAGCGATGCGTATTCGATGTCGCAGACGGTGAGCGCCGGCGGCGGCTTTCCCGGTCTTGCCAATGGCACGCGCAGCCCGCGCAGCGAGGCCACGCTCAGCGCGGTGTATCTGGAAGACAACATCTACGCCAGCGAGCGGCTGACGCTGACGCCCGGTGTGCGGCTGGATCACCACAGCCAGTTCGGCAACAACCTCAGCCCCAGCCTCAACGTGCAGTACAAACTCAGCGAAGACTGGTTGCTCAAGGGCGGCATCGCGCGCGCCTTCAAGGCGCCCAACCTGTACCAGTCCAACGCCAATTATCTGTATTACACACGCGGCAATGGCTGCCCGGTGCTGTTCCCCAATCTTGGTTCGGGCTGCTATATCCAGGGCAACGACAACCTCGATCCGGAGACCAGCATCAACAAGGAGATCGGCATCGAGTGGGCACCGCAAACCGGTCACCACGCCTCGCTGACGTACTTCCACAACGCCTACGACAACAAGATCGTCGCCGGCATGACGCCGGTCGGTATCACCGCCGACCGGCGCGGGCAGGTATTCCAGTGGACCAATGCATCGGAAGCGATCGTGCAGGGCGTGGAAGGCAATCTCACGTTGCCGCTGCTGGGTGAGCAGGGCCGCGAGCTGAAGTGGAACACCAATGTCACCTACATGATCGAGAACAAGAACACCGCGACCGATCAGCCGCTGTCGGTGATCCCGGAATACACCGTCAACACCACGCTGGATTGGCAACCGACCCAGGCCTTGTCACTGCTGCTCACCGGCACCTTCTACGGCAAGCAGGAGTCGGCCACGCAATCGAGCACCAGCGGCGGCGCCATCGCCCCCGACACGCGCGACCCTTACGATCTGTGGGGCGTCAGTGCGCGTTACCGGATCACCCGCAAGGTCAGCGTGGGCGTCGGTGTGGACAATCTGTTCGACACCCGTCTGTTCCGCGAAGGCACCAACAACACCGGCGGCGCGGCGGGTGCAGCCACTTACAACGAACCCGGGCGCGCGTATTGGGCGAGCCTGAGTTTCGGTTTCTGACAGCGACGCGGTGCCGCGTGCGAACGTGCGCGCCGCAACAGGAGAGTGCAATGACCCGACAGCATCGTTGGCGGCTTGCGTGTGCCGCTGCGCTGATGTGGATCGCCGGCGCTGTGCCGGCGTTCGCACAGCCGGACCTGAGCCGCACGATCGGCAGCACCGTCGCCGATCGTCCCAGTGCCTCGTATGTGTTCAGCGCGTTGCGCCTGGATTCGGCCGATGGCCAGCGCCATTACCGCGTGCGCATCGCCACCCCCAAAGCTGCGCCGCCGGCTGCGGGACATCCGGTGGTGTATCTGCTGGATGGCAATGCCGCGCTGATGGAGCTGGATGAGCGCCTGCTCGACAGCCTGACCACCCACGGCGATGTGCCGGTGCTGGTGTTCATCGCCGACGACAGCGCATTGCGCATCGATGCGGTGGGGCGCAGCCTGGACTACACGCCCGCGCGCTATAGCGACGGGCGGGTGGAAACCGATCCGCTCGACCCGCAGCGCAGAACCGGCGGTGCGGCGGCGTTCGCGCAGCTGATCGCAACAGGCATTCGCCCGCAGGTGGAAGCGCGCGTGGCGGTGGACCGTCAGCGGCAGACGCTGTGGGGCCATTCGTATGGCGGATTGTTCGTGCTGCAGGTGTTGCTGACGCAGCCGCAGCTGTTCCAGCACTACGTCGCGGTCGACCCGTCGCTGTGGTGGGGCGATGGGTTTGTCGTCCAGCAGGCGCAGCGTGTGGTCGACCATGCACGGGAGGGTTCGGCAGGCACGCAGCCATCCAGGCGTCGGCTGACGCTGATGGCAGGCGAGGGCGCACCACCAGCGAACAAGGCAAAACCGGATCGCCCGGGGCGGCCGCGCGCAGATCCACAGGCCGCCCGACGCCTCGTTGCGCTGCTGTCGTCGTTACCCGGCCTCACCGCCGACTATCAACCGCTGCCAGGCCTCAGCCATGGCCAGACGTTGGGCGCATCGCTTGCGCCAACGTTACAAGCCGCAGCGATGCGTTGATGAAGTCAGATCAAGCAAGCGCTCGAAGATAAACCGCTCTCTACATCGACAAGCATGCTGTTGCTGGTCGCAGCGCTGGCGCCATGCGCATGCAGCGGTGACACCTCGGCGCAGGCACTCAATCGTCGCGCGTTTCGCTCAGGTCCGCAGTGTCGTCGTCTGCTTGGCCCATCTCACCGTGCGTATCGTCGTTGTCGGCGCGTGCGTAGTGCACGGTTTCCACCGGTCCACCGACCGCGCGGCCGCGCACCGGCAGCAGCGCACTGGCTGCTTCGTATTCGGCCAGCAGCGCATGCCGGCGCGCTTCCGGCACGTCCTGCCAATGGCAGTCGGTCAACGCGCCTTCCAGCGAATACAGCAGGTTGAGGCTGGGCTTGAAGCCGGCGCGGCGCACTTTGACGAATGCGCCCACCGCGCCCACCGCCTGCAGATCCTGCTGCGTGCGCAGGCCGACCTGGCGCAGCCACGCCGCACTTTTCGGGCCGATGTTGCGCAGCCGTTCGGTGGTCACGTCAGCGCGCCGACAAAGATCTGGGCAATGGCTTCCAGGCCGCGCTGATCGTCGGCGTCGAAGCGATCCAGCTCCGGGCTGTCCAGATCCAGCACGCCGATCAGCGCATCGCCCTTGACCAGCGGAATCACCAGCTCCGAGCGCGAGGCCGAATCGCAGGCGATATGCCCGGGGAAGGCATCCACGTCGGCAATGCGCTGACTCTGCCGGGTACTGGCAGCCGCGCCGCACACGCCCTTGTCCAGCGGAATGCGCACGCAGGCCGGCAAGCCCTGGAACGGCCCCACCACCAGCTCGCGGCCGTCGTAGAAATAGAAGCCGGCCCAGTTGAGCGACGGTAACGCATTGAAGATCAGCGCGGCCAGGTTGGCGGCATTGGCGATCCGGTCCGGCTCGCCATGCACCAGGGCCTGGGCCTGGGCGGTGAGCTGGGCGTATTGTTCCGGCTTGCTGCCGGTCAGCGAAGAGGTTGCGAACATGGGCGAAGTTTAGCAGCGGCCATCCGCAGCGGCATTGCGACTCAGCCGCGCGTTCGGATCCGCACGCTATGCTGCGCCCCCTCCACGGCAACCGCGGCGCGGCCGCAGGAACACACGCATGCAGCTTCCGGCGTTGTATGTCACCGGCACCGACACCGGCATCGGCAAGACCATGGCCAGCACCGCGCTGCTGCACGCACTGCGCAGGCAGGGCCACACGGCGGTCGGCATGAAGCCGGTGGCCAGCGGTTGCGAGCACACGCTGCAGGGCTGGCGCAACGAAGATGCGCTAGCGCTGCAGGCCGCCAGCGCCCCGCAACCCGATTACGCCACCCTCAATCCCTATGCCTTACCGGCACCGCTGGCGCCGGAACTGGCCGCCGCCGATGTCGGCGTGAGCCTGTCGCTAGAGCCGATCGCCCAGGCCTTCGCGCAATTGCGCGCGCAGGCCGAGGTGGTGGTGGTGGAAGGTGTCGGCGGCTGGGCTGCGCCATTGAGTGCCGATCTGGACCAGGCCGATCTGGTGCGTGCGCTCAAACTGCCCGTGGTGCTGGTGGTCGGCATCCGGCTGGGCTGCATCAATCACGCGCGCCTGACCGCCGCGGCGATCGCTGCCGACGGGCTGGACTGCATCGGCTGGATCGCCAACGAGGTCGACCCGCAGATGGAGCGCATCGAGGAGAACATCGGCATGCTGCGCCAGCGCCTGGCGATGCCGTGCTGGGGCCGGATCGGCTGGCGGCCGGGCGCCGATGCCGCGGCGCAGTCGCTGGGGCTGCACGTACCGGTCTGAGTGACGTTGGCTATCTGGCGACCGCGTCACTGCGACGCGGATCGCCAGATGCCGTCCCAGCCTTGCGCGCCGCCGGGGACTCGCACTGCGTCCCGGCGTTTCCAGTGCACTCGCGCCGCGATAGCACCTGGTTAAATTGGCAGCACGCGCAATGCGCAGACAATAAAAAAGCCCGACAGAGGGAGGGATCTGTCGGGCCGGATTGCATGGGGGGAGGGACCCATGCAAAGACGCTGAATTTTTTGTTGGCGCTTACGTGCGCCGGGTCTTGCCTTTAGCGGCCTGCTCGCTGTTGGCCTCGAACTGCTGCTTGGCCAGTTGGCCGAGCGCATCGGATGCCTTCAATCCCAGTCCAACCACTTCCTGATTCACCGAAGCCAGCCGTTCCAGGTTGTCGCGGGCCAGTTGCAGCCCCTTCGGCCAGAGCGTCTGGTAGGCGCCAAGGTCGCGGGCCTGGGCAAACTCACCGAAGAAGCTGGTGGTCGCACTGACGTTGCGTTCGAGCGTCTTCAGCTGCAGGCCAAACGCGTTTTCCGCGTGTTCCATCGCCAACTGGTTGGCGCGTGCCGCTGCAGAGGCAAAGCTGTTGAAGCCGTTTTCGAACTGCGCCGACATTGCGAACCCCTTGGGGAAGGCTGTGACCGTTGTTGCGTTGCAGCATACGCGGATATTGCTGCGATGCAACACGTTTGCTGAAAATTTCCGAAATCGCCTGCAAAGCGTTTTGAAATCAATCCATTATCCCTACAGTAGAAACGGCAAAGCCGCCCTGAAGGCGGCCTTGCGTCACACCACTGCGCTGCGCGATCAGCCGCGATAGCGGCAGCCGGAGGTGCAGGTTTCATGCACCACGATCTCGCTCAGCTGCGGCAGCGCCGGCTTGAGCTGGTTCCAGATCCAGATCGCCAGCCGCTCGCTGGTCGGGTTTTCCAGCCCCTCGATGTCATTGAGGTAGTGGTGGTCCAGGCGGTCGTAGATCGGCTGGAAGGCGGCCTTGATGTCGCCGAAATCCATGATCCAGCCGGTCTCGGCACCGGGTTCGCCGCTGACATGCAGCTCGACCCGGAACGAATGCCCGTGCAGGCGGGCGCACTTGTGGCCGGGCGGCACATTGGGAAGCCGGTGCGCGGCTTCGAGCGTAAAGACTTTGAAGATATCCATGCGCGCCATTGTAAGTGCGCCGGTGCCTGCCGGGCTGACCCGATCGCCGCGACACAGCGTCTCTGCGCCCTGGCGTGGCATCCGCAACGCGGGGTTGGTCGCGTTGCGCCGGAGCGCCGCACCCGATCGGCCGCACAAAGTCCGACGCGCGCTCTACCGCGTCCGGTCAGCGGCGTGTGTCACCGCGCGTCATATCTCTATGCAGATCTGTAATTTTTGTTAATCGATTGCGCATGGCCCACTGCAAAACCCCCATTCATGGATGCCGTGCGTGAAGCGCCCGATGCCTTATCTGCTGTCTGCTGCCGTTCTGTCGGCGCTGATTCCCCTTGCCCATGCCGACGACGCGACACCCGACACGGGCAAGACCCTGGCCACCGTCAGCGTCACCGGCTCCAATATCAAACGCACCGACAGCGAAGGCCCGAACCCGGTGCAGGTAATCGACCGCCAGCAGCTGGAGCAGTCCGGCAAGGTCACCGTGGCCGACGCGCTACGCTCGATCTCGGCCAACACCGGCAACGCCACCAACGAAACCACCAACAACGGCTGGGCGTCCGGCTCGGCGGGCATCGGCCTGCGCGGGCTGTCGCAGAAGAACACCCTGGTGCTGCTCAACGGACGCCGCCTGGCCAACTACGGCTTTCCCGCCAATGGCCTGGGCGACACCTTCGTCAACCTCAACGCATTGCCGCTGGTGGCGGTGGAACGCATCGAAGTGCTCAAGGACGGCGCCTCTGCCGTGTACGGCTCCGATGCGGTGGCCGGCGTGGTCAACATCATCACCCGCCAGGATTTCCAGGGCGCAGAGCTGGGTCTGAGCGGCGGCACCTCCGATCAGGGCGGCATGGATACCCAGCGCGCCAAGTTCATCGGCGGCATCGGCGATCTTGACCGCGACGGCTACAACATCCTTTTCAGTTTCGACGCCTACAACCGCGACCGGCTGGATCAGGACCAGCGCGCGCTGACCCGCTCGGGCATCTACACCGACCTGCCCGGCGGGCGCTGGAACGGCTGGTCGGCCAAGGGCGCGCGCTATCTGGTCGGCGGCCGCTCGGTGCCGATGCTGGATGCGCAAGGCAACTGCCCCAGCGGCACCGTGCTGACCGCCAGCGCGCCGATCGACGGCCTGGCCGGCGACACCTGCGGCTTCAACCAGGCCCCGTTCACCACGCTGATTCCCTCGACCAAGCGCTATCAGGCCTACACCAACGCCACCTTCCGGCTCAGCGACAATGTCGAAGCGTTCGGCGAGGCGCTCTACAGCGAGGTCAAGGGCGTGTCGATCTTCGGCTCCAGCCCGTACTTCACCCTGGAGGGCGGCCGCTTCGCCTTGAACGCCAGCAGCGGGCTGGCCGAGCCGGTGTCCAACCTGCTGCCGGCCTCCAGCCCGTACAACCCGTACGGCACTGCGGTGCCGATCGAATACACCTTCTTCGACCTGGGCCAGACGGTCAAAACCAATCGCTCGCAGTCCTACCGCTTTCTCGGCGGCGTGCGCGGCAAGACCGAGCGCTGGGATTGGGAGGCGGCTGCGTTCGCCGCACGCAGCACCGAGCACGAAACCGTGTCCGGTGGCTTCGCCAACCGCTTCACGCTGGCGCAGGCGCTGGCTGACGGCAGCTACAACCTGCTCGACCCGTCCGCCACGCCGCAGTCGGTGATCGACGGCATCAACCTCAGCACGCTGCGCCCGGCGCAATCGACGCTGCGCGGCGTCGATGCCAAGGTGTCCGGCAACCTGTTCGAGCTGCCTGCCGGCAGCGTCGGGTTCGCTGCCGGCGCCGAGTGGCGGCAGGAGGAACTGGTCTCGCGCAATCCCTGGCAGATCGACCAGGGCCTGCAGATCCGCCCCGCGATTGCCGCGGTGGATGGCGAGCGCAGGGTGTCGGCGCTGTATGCCGAGGTCAACCTGCCGCTGCTGCGATCGCTGGAACTGCAACTGGCCGGGCGCGGCGATCACTACAGCGATTTCGGCGAGGCGTTTTCGCCCAAGGCCAGCCTGCGCTGGCAACCGCTGGACGCCGTACTGGTACGCGCGGCCGCCTCGCGCGGCTTTCGCGCACCGTCGTTGTCGGAGAATGCGGCCAGCACCAACATCTCCTACGGCTCGGTGGTCGACCCGTTCGATCCGGACGTGCCGGGCTCGCGCCAGAACCCGACCTTCTTCACCGTCGGCAACACCGCGCTCGAACCCGAGCGCACGCGCAGCTACAACCTGGGCGTGGTGCTGTCGCCATGGGCCGACACCAGCCTGAGCGTGGACTGGTACAAGATCGAACTGGAGAATCTGGTCGGCACCGGCAACAACGCCACCATCGTGCAGAACAACGACCCGGCCGACGTGATCCGCAACGAGCGCGGCACGCTGGTGGCGGTGTACAACCGCTACCAGAACCTCAGCGAGCTGACGACCTCGGGGATCGATGTCGAACTGCGTCAGCGCTGGCGCACCGAGGCGGCCGGCAACTTCGGCCTCAATACCGCCTACACCCATGTGCGCGATTACCGCCGCCCCACCGTGGTCGGTGGCACGTTGCAGGATTACGCCGGCAGCAATCTCGGCCCGTCGCTGCCACGCAATAAGGCCACCACCACGCTGGACTGGAACCTGGGCACCGTCAGCGCCGCACTGACCTGGTACTACACCGGCGGCTACGACCAGAAGGCCAGCGCCGCGGCCACTGCCGTGCAGTCGCGCGTGGGCGACTACAACCAGTTCGACCTGTACCTGGGTTACACCGGCATCGACAAGCTGACCCTGTACGCCAAGATCGAGAACCTGGCCGACAAGCAACCGCCGGTCGACGCCTCGTTCCCGGGCATTCGTGCGCCTTACGACTTCACCCAGTACGACCTGCGCGGGCGTTATTTCACCGTGGGCCTGGACTATCGATTCTGACCGGCATACGCACAGCCCATGCACGCCCGTGCGATGGTGCGTGCGTGCTCCAGCGTGCTGTCTCAACCCAAACGCCGTTCGCCCCCGGACACTTTCAAGGAAATCCGATGACGTCTTCGCCGCATGCCTGGCTGCTCGCCCTGGCCTTTGTCGCACCTTCCCTCGCCGCCCAACCTGCGGCCCAACCCGTCGCGCTACCGGGTTACGACGCCGCTGCCGCACAGGCGCAGCGCGCGCTGGAAGCGCGTTTCGATAGCGGCCTGAAGGACGCCGATTATCGCGGCTGGTTGAAGCAATGGTCGTCGGCGCCCAATCACGTTGGCTCGCCGCATAACCTGGAGAACGCCCGCGATCTGCAAAACCGCCTGCGCGGCTACGGGTGGGATGCGCGCATCGAGACCTTCGAGGTGCTGTGGCCCTCGCCCAGGAGCTCGCAGCTGGAATTGCTCGGGGCCAAGCCGTATGTCGCGCGGTTGAAGGAGCCGCCGCTGCCGGGCGACAGCACCTCCACCCAGACCGAGAACGTGCTGCCGCCGTATGTGATCTACGGCGGCAATGGCGATGTCACCGGCGATCTGGTCTACGTCAATTACGGCATCGCCGAAGATTACGAAGCGCTGGCACGCAACGGCGTGGATGTGCGCGGCAAGATCGTCATCGCCCGCTACGGCAAGGGTTGGCGCGGGCTCAAGCCGCGCTTGGCGCAGGAGCATGGCGCCATCGGTGCGATCATCTATTCCGATCCGCGCGACGACGGTTATTTCCAGGATCGTGCGTATCCGGATGGCCCGGCGCGCAATCAATGGAGCGTGCAACGCGGCTCGGTTGCCAATTTCGCGATCTATCCCGGCGATCCGTTGACCCCGGGCGTCGGCGCCAGCAAGGGCGCCGAACGCCTGAAGATCGACCAGGCCGGCAGCGTGTTGAAGATCCCGACCCTGCCGATCAGTTGGGGCGATGCGCAGCCCTTGCTGGCCGCGCTGGGCGGGCCGGTGGCACCGGAGGACTGGCGCGGTGCCTTGCCGATCACCTACCGCATCGGCGGCGATGACACCGCGCGCGTGCATCTCAAGGTGGATGCGGAGTGGGGTAGCAAGACCATCTACAACGTCATCGCCACCCTGCGTGGCAGCGAGTATCCGGACCAATGGGTGGTGCGCGGCAATCACCGCGACGGCTGGGTGTTCGGTGCGGCCGATCCGCTCTCGGGTACCACCGCCTTGCTGGCCGAAGCCAAGGCGATCGGCGAGCTGGCCAGGCAAGGGCAGCGCCCCAAGCGCACGCTCGTCTACGCCAGTTGGGACGGCGAGGAGGCCGGCCTGCTCGGCTCCACCGAATGGGCCGAACAGCACGCCGACGAACTGCGCCGCAAGGCGGTGCTGTACGTCAACACCGACGGCAACGGGCGCGGCTTTCTCAATGCCGGCGGCAGCCATGCGCTGCAACGCCTGGTCAACGGCGTGGCGGCAGATCTGCGCGACCCCGACAGCGGCGTGAGCGTGCTCGAACGGCAACGCGCCCGTGCCCGTATCGACGCGCTGGCACCCACTGCCAAGCCGGCGCAAAAAGACATCGCCAAGCAGCTCGCGGCCGGCGGCGACGTGCCGCTGAAGGCACTGGGCTCGGGCAGCGACTACAGCCCGTTCCTGCAGCATCTGGGGCTGACCACGCTGGATCTGGGCTATGGCGGGCAGGGCGGCGGCAGCGGTGTCTATCACTCGCTTTACGACTCCTATGATTATTTCGCGCGCTATATCGACCCGGATTTCAGCTATCTGCCGCTGTTGTCGCAGACGGTCGGCCGCACGGTGCTGCGCGTCGCCAACGCGCCGGTGTTGCCGCAACGCTTCGGCGACTTCGCCGACGCGGTGGCCGGCTACGCGCAGGAGCTCAAGCAGCAGGCCGACAGCGACCGCACTGCCGCTCGCACCCAGGCCGAGTTGTTGCAGGCCGGTGCCTATGCCGCCATCGATAACCCGAACCGGCCGCAACGCGCCCCCGAGCCGAAAGCTGCGGTGCCGCAGATCGACTTTGCCGCACTGGATCAGGCCATTACCCGCCTGCAAACCAGCGCCAGACGCTATGACGATGCACTGGCATCGCGCGGCGGCGGGTTGGATGCACGCGTACGCGGCAAGCTCAATGCCTCGCTACAGCGCATCGATCAGACCCTGCTGGCCGAGGGCGGTCTGCCGGGACGGCCGTGGTACCGGAACCTGATCTACGCGCCCGGCCTGGCCACCGGATACGAGGTCAAGACCTTGCCCGGCATCCGCGAAGCGCTGGAAGACCGGCGTTGGGTGGATCTGAATGCCTACATCGTGCAGACCGCCGCGGTGCTGGATCGGTATCGCGAGGCGATCGATCGTAATACGGCGTTGATCGAAGGCTAGGCGAGCGACGAACGGTGGTTGCTTGCGCAGCCACCCGTCATTCCTAAGGATCGCTGTATAACTGCGGCCATCTTGGGATGGCACGCACGAGGCTCGGGCGCCATCTTCTTCGCGCTGCATCACGCGTATCGCCTGAACTGCGCCCACAAAAAAGCCGCCCCGAAGGGCGGCTTTTTCAATTCACTTCAAGCCGCGGCGCCGGCCAAAACCAGCGCGCAGGCATCAGCGCGTACCGCTCGGACGCTGACCGCCACGGCCACCATCGCGACGGCCTGCACCGGCACCGGCGGCAACACCGGCCTGACGCGGACCGCTGCTGCGCTGGCCACCCGGCTTCTTCGGGCCGGCATGCGCATGCGCCTGACGCGGTGCATCGCCATGCGGACGACGGGCGTGGCTCTTGCGCGGGGCGCGATCGCCACCCGGCTGCTCGGCACGGCCCGGCGCGCTATTGCCCCAACGGATCGGGGTCTGCGGCTCGTAGCCCGGCACGTCGCGGATTTCCACGTCGCGGCCCAGCATGCGCACGATCTGGCGCAGCAGCTTGGCTTCGTCCTGCGCCACCAGCGAGATCGCCTCGCCGGTGGAACCGTTACGGCCGGTGCGGCCGATGCGGTGCACGTAATCCTCGGCCACCATCGGCAGGTCGTAGTTGATGACCTTGGGCAGCTGGTCGATGTCGATGCCGCGCGCGGCGATATCGGTGGCCACCAGCACGGTCACGCGGCCAGCCTTGAAGTCGCTCAGCGCGCGCATGCGCTGGCCCTGGCTCTTGTTGCCATGGATCGCCGCGGTCTTGATGCCGGACTTTTCCAGGAACAGCGCCAGCTTGTCGCTGCCGTGCTTGGTGCGGGCAAACACCAGGGTCTGCTCGCGGCTGTCCTGTGCCAGCAGGTGCAGCAGCAGGTCGCGCTTGCGCGCGCCATCGACCGGGTGCACGCGGTGGGTGATGCTCTCGGCCACGGTGTTGCTCGGGGTGACCTGGATCTGCATCGGGTTGCGCATGAATTCCAGCGCCAGCTGCTTGATGTTCTCTTCGAACGTCGCCGAGAACAGCAGGGTCTGACGGTCCTGGCGCGGCAGCTTGGTCAGGATGCGCTTGATCGACGGCAGGAAGCCCATGTCGAGCATGCGATCGGCTTCGTCCAGGATCAGCACTTCGATGCCGGACAGGTCCACGCTGCGACGCTCGATATGGTCGATCAGCCGGCCCGGGCAGGCGATCAGCAGGTCCACGCCGCGACGCAGGGTGTCGAGCTGGTTGCCCATGCCCACGCCGCCGTAGATCACCGCGCTCGGGATGCGCAGATACTTGCTGTAGCCGCGCAGGCTGTCGTGCACCTGGGTGGCCAGCTCGCGGGTGGGGGTCAGGATCAGCGCGCGCGGCTTGCGCGGGCCGTTGACCGGCTGCGGCGAGGTGCCCAGGTGCTGCAGCAGCGGCAGGCCGAACGCGGCGGTCTTGCCGGTACCGGTCTGTGCGCCGGCCAGCAGGTCATTCCCTGCCAACACCAGCGGGATGGCCTGCTGCTGGATCGCAGTGGGGGTTTCGTAGCCCTGCTCGGCCAACGCGCGCAGCAGGAAGGGCGCCAGGCCCAGGGATTCAAAAGACATCAGGAAGCTCCAAGTAAAGCGTCGCCGCCAGGTCAGGCCCGGAGCGCAAACGCATTGCATATGCAAAAAAGTGAGGCTCGGAGCGTTCCCGTGAACCGCGCTGCGAGATGGTGGAACAACCCAATCAAGAAGCGATGGGTTTGTCGGCACCACGAAAGGCGTCGGGTGGGGCGGGCGAGCGGATCGATCGATCCTGGCCTCGCCGGCTGTCCCTAAGGGAAACGGACGGCCGCATGCAGACCGGGCCAGTGTACGCGCGTTTGGCGCGCTGCACAAAAGGCGAGTTCATCGGTTGGGCTACGGGTCAGTTGTTTCAGTTGCAACCACTGTTGCGACAGGCCGTACAATCGACCGATCAGCCACAGCACAGGACGGTCATGAAGCTAGGTTCCCTGAAGGAAGGCGGCCGCGATGGCTGCCTGATCGTGGTCGCGCGCGACCTGCGCACCGCGGTCCGCGCCACCGGCATCGCGCCCACGCTGCAGCGCGCGCTGGAAGACTGGAGCAATGTCGCGCCGCGCCTGAATGCCTTGTCGGCCTCGCTCAACGAGGGCAGCGCCGATGGCGTGTTCGATCTGGATCTGCAGGCGCTGGCCGCACCGTTGCCGCGCGCCTACGAGTTCGTCGACGGCAGCGCCTACCTGCCGCACGTGGAGCGCGTGCGCCGTGCGCGCAATGCCGAGGTGCCGGAAAGCTTCTACACCGACCCGCTGATGTACCAGGCCACCAGCGCCGGGTTCTACGGCCCGCGTGATGCGATCAAGGTGATCAGCGAAGACCACGGCATCGATCTGGAAGCCGAGCTGGTGGTGATCACCGACGATGTGCCGATGGGCGCCTCGCCCGAGCAGGCCGCCGCGCATATCCAGCTGGTCGGCCTGGTCAACGACGTGTCGCTGCGCAACCTGATCCCGGCCGAGCTCGCCAAGGGCTTCGGCTTCGTGCAATCCAAACCGCGCTCGGCGCTGTCGCCGGTGTTCGTCACCGTGGATGAACTGGACGAGGCCTGGCGCGACAACAAGGTGCACCTGCCGCTGGTCACCCACGTCAATGGCGCCTGGTTCGGCGCGCCGGAAGCCGGCGACGACATGCAGTTCGACTTCGCCCAGCTGATCGCCCACGCCGCCAGGACGCGGCCGCTCTCGGCCGGCACCATCGTCGGCTCCGGCACCATCGCCAACCAGGACACCACGCTGGGCGCCTCGTGCTTTGCCGAGCAGCGCGTGGTGGAAACCCTGCGCGACGGCACCCCGAGCACGCCGTTCCTGTCCTTCGGCGACGTGGTGCGGATCGAGATGTTCGCTGCCGATGGCGCCAGCATCTTCGGTGCGATCGAACAGCGGGTCGAACGTCAGCCGCTGCCATGACGCCGGCGCAGGCATCTGCACAACACCGTACAAGGGGCACGGCATGAGCGTGCAACTGGAACTGTTCTCGTACTGGCGCTCCAGTGCCGCGTATCGCGTGCGCATTGGCCTGCACCTGAAGGCGCTGGCCTACCTCGCGCATCCGGTGCATCTGGTGCGCGACGGCGGCGAGCAGCATGCACCCGCCTACGCGCAGCTCAACCCGCAGGAACTGGTGCCCACGTTACGGCACGGCGCGGTGGTGATTCCGCAGTCGCTGGCGATCCTGGAGTATCTGGAAGACGCGTTCCCGGACAGCGCGCGGCTGCTGCCCGCCGCGCCGGCCGAGCGCGCCCGCGTGCGCGCCCTGGCGCAGGTGATCGCCTGCGACGTGCACCCGCTCAACAACCTGCGCGTCACCCAGTTTTTCGAGCGCGAATGGCAACGTGATGCCGCGCAGCGCCAGCAATGGACACGGCACTGGATGCAGCGCGGCTTTGCGGCGCTGGAAGCGCAGTTGGCCGGCGATCCGCATACCGGTACTTTCTGCCACGGCGACACGTCGGGCCTGGCCGATTGCCTGCTGATCCCGCAGCTCTACAATGCGCGCCGTTTCGACGTCGATCTGACGGCATATCCGATCCTGCAGCGCATCGAACAGGCCTGCCTGGCATTGCCGGCATTCGCTGTGGCGCGGCCGGAAATGCAGGCCGACGCGGTGCCGGGCTGATTGGCGACAGGCGTTTGCCTGGTGCGGGGGCACATCCGCGTTGAATCGCAGCCCAGGCAGGGCAGGTACCGGTAGCGAGCGGTTGTCGGCCGGCTGGGCGGCGCACAGGCGGGCGCGCTGTCTCCGCGCACTGGGCATCGGCCGCTCATGGGTTGATCGGAGCTAGCCGCTGCGCTGTCCCAACCGTGCCCACCGCTCGTACGCCGGCAACAGCCCTGCGCAATCCGTCGCGCCGGGCAGGTGCGCGGCAACACCGCGCACCTGCCGATGATCAGATAAAGCCGTGGCTGATCTTGGGCGCTGCTGCCGTTTCGTAATCTGCGTACGGGTCGTGCTCGCCGGAACCGCCCTCGGACAGGCGGAACTTCAGCGCCAGGCCATCGCGCGAGTCGGCCGCGCGCAGCGCTTCCTCCTGCTCGATTTCGCCGGACTTGACCATGCGGAACAGGCATTGGTCGAAGGTCTGCATGCCTTCTTCCAGCGATTCCTCCATCGCCTGCTTGACCTCGTGCACCTGGCCACGGCGCAGCAGGTCGCGGATCATCGGCGTGTTGAGCAGCACTTCGGTCGCCGGTCGGCGGCGTCCGTCCACACCCTTGACCAGGCGCAGCGACACCACGGCGCGCAGGTTCAGCGCCAGGTTCATCAGCACGTTCTTGTGCGCGCTCTCGGGGAAGAAATTGAGGATGCGCTCGATGGTCTGGTCGGCATTGTTGGAGTGCAGCGTCGCAAGGCACAGGTGGCCGGTCTCGGCGAAGGCGATCGCCGCCTCCATGGTCTCGGCATCCAGGATCTCGCCGATCAGGATCACGTCCGGCGCCTCGCGCATCGCGTTCTTCAGCGCGCTTTGGAAGGCATGCGTGTCCAGGCCCACCTCGCGCTGGTTCACGATCGACATCTTGTGCTTGTGCAGATATTCGATCGGGTCCTCGATGGTGAGGATGTGCCCGGTGGTGGTGCTGTTGCGGTGGTCGATCATCGAGGCCAGCGAGGTCGACTTGCCAGAGCCGGTCGAGCCGACCACAAGCACCAGCCCGCGCGGGGTCATGATGACGTCCTTGAGCACCTGCGGCAGGTTGAGCTCTTCGATGCTGGGGATCCGGCTGCGGATGGCGCGGATCACCATGCCCACCTCGCCGCGCTGCTTGAACACGTTCACGCGGAAGCGCCCGGCGTCGGACAGGGCAATGGCCATGTTGAGCTCCAGCTCGCGCTCGAACTGCGGTACCTGGCCTTCGTCCATCAATGAATAAGCGATTTTCTTGACCATTCCCGGCGGCAACCCCGTATTGCCGAGCGGGTAGAGCTTGCCTTCGATCTTGATGTACACCGGTGCGCCGGTGGTCAAGAACATGTCCGAGGCATTCTTTTCGGTCATCAGCTTCAGGAAGTAGCCGATATCCATGCGCAATGGTTCCCCAACAAACGGCAGCGTCTCGTTGCAAGTCCGCCGCAGGCTTCCGACAATGGCCGTGCTCGAGACTTCTCGCTACGGCTCCCCTAATGACGGCTAGCTTCGCATACTTGCGGCGATCCCTGTATGGCATCGCCTGTTTCATGGTTCTTTCCTCTCCTGCTGCCGCCCAGGTGGCACCGGAACTCACCGCCGCCGAACAGGCGGTGCAACGCGCCACCCAGGCCGATGCCGACCAGTACGCACCCGATCTGGTCAATCTGGCCCGCCAGGAACTGATGCAGGCCCAGCAGGCTCAACTGGACAAGCGCCAGCGCAAGCAGGTGCCACAGATCGCCTTGCGCGCAGCGGCCGACGCCGATCTGGCCAAGGCGCGCAGCGAAGAGGCGGTGGTCACCGCCCAGCTGGAACAGCGGCGCAAGGAAGTGGCGCAACTGCAGAACAGCCTCAACACCGGGGAGGCCGGCCGATGAAACTGCGTCCGCTTCTCTATCTGGGTGTACTGAGCCTGGGCACCCTGCCGTCGCTGGCAATGGCGGCCAAGGACGACCCGCAGGCCGACGCGCTCAACCGGCGCCTGGCCGCGCTGCAGAACGACCCGCAGACCAATGAACTGGCCCGCTTCGAGCGGCTGCAGGCGCAGCAGAGCGTGGCGGCGCTGGCCGAGGCCAAGCGGCGCGACCGCGACGAGCTGGTGTTTTTGGCCGACCGCCGGGTCGAAATCGCCGAACTCACTGCCCGCACCGCACTGGCGCGGCGCGAGCTGGATCGACTGGAAGGCACCCGCAACGACCTGCTGATCGAAGCCAGCCGCCGTGACGCCTCGCGCGCGCGCCAGGAAGCCGAGCGTCTGCGCGTGCAGGCGCAGATCCAGGCCGAGGAGGCCGAGCGCATGCGTCAGGCGGCCGAACAGGAGACCCTGGCCCGTCAGGACGCCGAGCTGGCGCTGACCAGCGTGGCCGGCAAGCAGACCGCCAAGCTCAATGCGGCCCAGCAAAAAGCGGTGCAACTGGCGCATGAAGAAGCCGAGCTGGTGGCCGGAGCCAAGTTGCCGTCCGCCAAGTTCGACAGCCGCGGCGAAGTGTTTTCGCTGGGTAGTGGCGCCTTCGGTGGCAAGGCCGCGCTGTCCGGCGATGCCGCGGGGCAGGCCAAGGCACTGGCCGAGTATCTGAACATCGGCAAGAAAGGCCGGGTCAGCATCGTCGGCTACGACAGCGATGCGGCCACCGCCAAGAAGCGGGCCGAAGCGTTACGCGATGCCCTGGTGGCTGCCGGTGTTGCCAGCGCACGGCTGCAGGTCAATGGCACCAAGGCCGCCGCCAGCAAGACGCGCGCTGCGGAGGTGGTTGTCTCGCCGTAATGCAAGTGGTTGGAAGTTAAGGTCTTTTAACCCGGGCATGACGCCTGGTTGAACCGCGGTCACTGATTGAAGCAGGGAACGGCAAAAGCAGCCGCTCTGGCCTTGAACCCCCTCCGCGACCGGCGTAGGGTCGTACTCCCGGGCAGCACTCCGCTGCCTGGAAGTACGGAGGGCCGGGCCAGTGACGCAAGGGCACGTATCAACGCAGTTCGGTGGACAGCTTTTTGGTTCCGCCAGTGCGCTTGCCATTGTGATCCGCGAGTCTTCCATCCCCAAGCAGCGCCCCGTGCCGCCCGCGGCCGGGGCGTTCTTGTTTTAAGTGTTTCAAGTGAAGGAGGTAACGCCATGTTCGAAGGGCAACCGCAGACCGAAATCGACGCATTGGTCAAGTCCGATCCCGAGTTCAAGCAGCTGTACCAACGCCACAAGCTCTTGAACAAGAAATGCATGGATGCCGAACTCGGGGTGCTCCCCATCGACGACGTAACCTTGGGCCAGATGAAGCGCGAGAAGTTGCAGGCGAAAGAAAAGCTCACCCGGATGTACGACCAGCTCACCCACTGATCCTTCCCCACCGCTAGAACAAGTTCACCGCCGCGGGCGGTGGCGGCCTCCTCGTCGGCTTGCCACCGTCCGCGTCTTTATTTGCGCATCTGCGTGTCACGCGCCCGGCGGCAGGGCGCAATGTCCACTTGTTGGCCGCGCAGTCAGGCCGATGGTGGTGGCGCAGCGCTGGCTGAGCCCGCCCGTTCACGGGCCGGCGCGATCGGTTCCAGTCTGAATGAGCATTCCCCAGCCGTTCGTCGGATAATGGGCGGCCAAGCCCCGCGCGACGCAGTGACGATATTCCGATGGCGATCCATTCCTCCGTACTCGAACTGATCGGCAACACGCCGATCGTCAAGGCACAGCACCTGGACACCGGCGTCTGCGAGCTGTTCCTCAAGCTGGAGGCGGCCAACCCCGGCGGATCGATCAAGGACCGCATCGGCCTGTCGATGATCGAGGCGGCCGAACAGCGCGGCGACCTCACCCCGGGCGCGACCCTGGTCGAAGGCACCGCCGGCAATACCGGCCTGGGTCTGGCACTGGTCGCCCAGCAGAAGGGCTACCGGTTGATCCTGGTGGTGCCGGACAAGATGAGCCGCGAGAAGATATTCAACCTCAAGGCCATGGGCGCCCAGGTGGTGCTGACCCGGTCGGACGTGGCCAAGGGCCACCCGGAGTACTACCAGGACCTGGCCGCCAAGATCGCCGCCGAGACCCCGGGCGCCTACTTCATCAACCAGTTCGGCAACCCGGATAACCCGGCTGCGCACGAATTCGGCACCGGCCCGGAGATCCTGGCGCAGATGGACAACGATCTGGATGCGATCGTGTTCGGCTGCGGCAGCTCCGGCACCATGACCGGCCTGTCGCGCGCCTTTGCCACCGCCTCGCCGCACACCGAGCTGGTGCTGGCCGACCCAGTCGGCTCGATCCTGACCCAGTACATCGAAGAGGGCACGGTCAGCGAGAAGTCCGGCAGCTGGCTGGTCGAAGGCATCGGCGAGGACTTCCTGCCGGACATCTCCGATTTTTCGCGGGTCAAGAAGGCCTATTCGATCACCGACGCGGAAAGCTTCCACACCGCGCGCGAGCTGCTGGCCAAGGAGGGCATCCTGGGCGGCTCGTCCACCGGCACCCTGCTGGCCGCTGCGCTGAAGTATTGCCGCGAGCAGACCACGCCCAAGCGCGTGCTGGTATTCGTCTGCGATACCGGCAACAAGTACCTGTCCAAGATGTACAACGACTACTGGATGCTGGACAACGGCTTCCTGGAGCGCCCGCAGCACGGCGACCTGCGCGACCTGATCCTGCGCCCGTACAACAAGCGCGACACCGTGGTGGTCGGACCGAAGGATCTGCTGACCACTGCCTACCAGCGCATGAAGCTGTACGACGTCTCGCAGCTGCCGGTCATCGATGACGGCGAGCTGGTCGGCATCGTCGACGAGAGCGACGTGCTGCTGCATGTGTACGGCGACGAGGCACGCTTCCGCGACCCGATCTCCACCGCCATGGTCAGCAAGCTCGATCGCCTGGATGTCGCCTCGCCGATCGAGGCGCTGCTGCCGGTGTTCGACCGCGGCCAGGTCGCCATCGTCATGGACGGCAACCAGTTCCTGGGCCTGATCACCCGCATCGACCTGCTCAACTACCTGCGCCGCCGCGTGCAGTGATTTTGCATCTGGAATCAGCAGGCCGCCCAAGGCAGGATGGCTCGCTGACTGTGCGGTCGCCAAGTCAAAAATGGCGCCTAATCCCACCTCATCTATTCTGCTGTCTGTAAAGGTCATACATGTCCGCCACCGTTGCCGCCGTCATTCCAAGTTACAAAGTCACCCAGCATGTTCTCGGCGTGATTGCGCAGATGGGACCGGAAGTAAGTCGCATTTATGTGGTAGACGACTGCTGTCCTGATCGCAGTGGCGACTTCGTTGAAAGTAATTGCACGGATGAACGGGTGGTGGTAATTCGGCACGAGCAGAATCAAGGTGTAGGGGGAGCGGTAATGACCGGCTATCGAGCCGCCATTGCCGACGGAGTCGAGATCATCGTCAAGGTGGATGGCGATGGGCAGATGGATCCTGGCCTGATTCCGAGTTTTATCGCCCCTATCCTGACCGGCGAGGCGGACTACACCAAGGGAAATCGCTTCTTCGACCTCGAACGGATTGCACAGATGCCGAAGCTGCGTTTGTTTGGCAACGCGGGGCTTTCTTTCCTAACTAAACTGTCATCGGGATATTGGGATCTTTTCGACCCGACAAACGGTTACACGGCTATCCATCGGGATGTGGCCTACCATCTCCCGCTTGACCGGATCAGCCGCCGCTATTTCTTTGAAACCGACATTCTCTTCCGGCTCAACACACTGCGCGCCGTGGTGCTTGACGTACCGATGCATGCCAAGTACGCCGATGAGGTGAGCAACTTGAAGATATCGAAGGTGCTTACAGAGTTTTTGTTCAAGAACCTGCGCAACTTCGGTAAGAGGATTCTGTACAACTATTACCTTCGCAATATGTCGCTGGCTTCGCTGGAGCTGCCTGCGGGGATCGTGATGTTTTCGTTCGGGGTCGTCTACGGGCTGCAGCACTGGTTGACCAGCCTTGGAACGGGCGAAGCGGCCACCAGCGGTACGGTCATGTTGGCGGCGATGCCGGTACTGGTCGGAGTGCAATTATTGCTTGCCTTCTTCGGCCAGGATATTGCCTCGGTACCGCGGACTGCGGTGCATCCTCGCCTTCGCTGGTCTGCCCTCCAGGAGCGTCACGCATGACGCGGGTTGTCGCTCAGTCTGAAGCACGTGCACCGCAGGTATGGCCGCTGTTTCTGGTGGCCGCACTGCTGGTTAGCTTGCTGTTTTCTGCGATAACGCCGCCTTTCCAGGCGCCGGACGAGTTCGATCATGTCAAACGTGCGTATATGCTTGGCCAAGGCCAGATACTACTGAAGTCGGTGGACGGGTCGCCGTCTGGCGGGTATCTGGACAGCGGCCTGGTCGCGTACATGGAAAGATTCACTCCGCTCAAAGGTGTGGCGGCTCGCAAGATCTCCAGCGATGAACTCCTTGCTGCCGGAGACCTGCAATGGACAGGCAAACCCCAGTTTCAGACTGCCGTCGGTACGGCGTACTACTTTCCGCTGATGTACGCGCCGCAGGCTCTGGGCCTTGGTATGGGAAAAGCGCTGGACCTCAGTGTTGGCAAGTCTTATCGGTTGGCGCGCCTGCTGGAATTGCTGACGTGCGGCATTCTCTTGATGCTCGCTTTCCGGCTACACCGTCCCTCAGCAGCGATCCTAGTGCTGCTTGCGCTTCCCATGAACCTGTTCCTGTTTGGAACGGCGGTGCTGGATCCCATGGCGACGTCGGTCGCTCTTCTAAGCATCTGTGCTTTCATGCGAGTGTCGGTGGATCGCCATGAAGCATCCAACTGGACCATGGCCGCGCTTTCCATCGGCGTGCTGTTGCTGTGCGCTTGTAGGGCAAACATGTTGCCGATGTTGCTACTGCCGTTCCTGGCATGGTGGATGGTCAGGGAGCGTCGCCAGTTGTATATCGCAATTGCCATTGCTGTGTTTGTCGTCGCCTGGACGCTGTTCACTGTAAAGACAACGGTGTACCCGGCGGGAGGGCGGCAACTGGATCACGCCGGACGCCTCCTGCATTTCGTGTCCCACCCGGGGGAGCTTTTCTCTATCCTCTATGCTACTTGGACCGATATGGGGCGCATGTCGTTCTACTCGGTTTCATTCATCGGTGTGCTGGGTTGGCTTGATACTCCTTTTTCTCCGGGGTTCTACAAATTTGCTGCAATCGCGCTGTTTGCCGTTATTGCGCTTTCGCTCAACCTCGATGAATGGCGTGGTCAGGCACTGCCTCGTTCGGCCCTTGTCGTTATTTGCGCGGGCTCAATTCTCATGACGTTCCTGGCGCTGCTTGTTCAGTGGACGGATCCTGCTTCTCCGACCGTGGATGGCGTGCAGGGCCGCTATTTGTTGATTCCACTGATGTGTTTGGTAATGGCACTGACCGCCGACCATCGCCCGCGCAACAGCATTCAATTCCAGGCTAGCCATATGTTGGCTGGATTGATGTTATGTGTGACGGCCTATTCGTCGGCCGCCTTACTTGTGCAGCGCTATTACACTGTTCCCGTTCAGATGGTGCAGGACGCGTTCGAGCTAAAGCCTTCTCCACCATTGACCGGCGACCAGACCGTACAACTTCACTTTTCCCCGGCGCAACAAGACAGCCCGGCGCCATTGGATCGGATCGGCATACGATTTGGTACTTACATGGCGCGACACAAGGGGCAGGCGGAACTGCGGGTCTGGACCCACGATGGGACGACAACGGTGGTCCCATTCGAGCTGGCGCCTTTGGTGGATAACGGCTATGCGGAATTCGTGCTAGAAGGTAAGCCGTACGTGGGTGGCGAAGTCGTTGCTCGTGATGGCATGGGAGTGAGTATCTGGGAAAGCCATGGCAAGGACAGCATCCGGAGCTGCGTGCTAATGCATACACAGAAACATGTAGCGTTGTTGGCACAAGGTTGTCCGGAGCCATAACCGAGGGGGCGTAGCCGCGGAGTTGCAGCCCAGCCTGCCATTTAGTTTGGCCTCGATATCGATTGCGTTGGTAAACTGCTGACAATCTGGGGACACAACATGAACTATCAGCCGAAGAACGCTGACAAGCTTGATGTAATTCAAGCTTTGCGCGGCGTTGCTGCGCTGCTGGTGGTGTTTTATCACGGAGTTGGTTATCAGCCCCGGTCGAAGGAATCAGGCGTCGAGCACGTGTTCTCGATGGTGGGTGCGTCCGGCGTTGATCTGTTCTTCATGATTTCCGGGTTCATCATGGTTTATGCAACCCGCAATGCTATTGGGGGCTTTAGCGACACCTGTACGTTTCTGATCAAGCGAATTGCCCGAGTATTTCCGGTATATTTCGTCGCCACACTGTTGTATGTGCCCATGATGTTGCTCTTGGGAAGCTACGTTGGACACATCGACATAATGACTGACGTCAATCAGATCATTCGATCGGCGCTGATGATTCCCACCAACTTCGGTTCTCGTGCTCCTTACTTTGGTGGGTCAGTGCTGCATGTTGGCTGGACAATCAACTATGAGGTCTACTTCTACGCGTTGTTCGGCCTCTCCCTGATGTTTGGCCGGTTACGTTGGGTTGCGCTCAGTACAATTGCCGTGGTGCTTCTGATTGCGTTGCCCATGACCGTGGCCAGGCCGTCACTCGATGCATACGTCGACTACGGGTTCAACAGCCCGATCAACTTTGCCACAAACCCCATGCTCTGGGAGTTTTTTGTCGGCGTGGTCATTGGGCGCATCTATCTGTCCCGGTTCAAGCTGTCTACGGTGGCCGCAGGCCTGTTTTCGGTCACGTCGCTGACCGCACTGATCTGGTTTCTGTTGAACGATGTCTCGTCGAAGTTCGGCTTTACCGGTTGGGCGCTGCCTTACGCACTGCTGCTTTTCGCGCTGACGATAGGCAGCAAGACGATGGATATCCGTTGGCCGCGCAGCCTAGTCTGGGCCGGCAACGTTTCTTTCTCGCTATATCTGGTCCATCCATTCGTCATTCATCCGGCATACCAGATTTTTTGGGGGGAGAAGACGGCGCCATGGATGAACAATGTTTGGTTCATGCTGGTCCTGTGCGCCCTCTCTCTGTGCCTATCTGCGGTTTCCTACCGCTATCTCGAAGTGGGCCTGAGCGAGCGAATCCGTAGTGCATCGCTTGTGGCATTTCGGAAGTGGCAGCGCTCACCCGGTCCCGCTTCGCCCCCCGAACGGTCGGCACCAGCGTCTGACTCAAAGGGGACGGTCGCATAAGTTGTCATGGACGAGCATAAGGGCGCCGAATTTCGATTCGCCGCCTTTCCCTCATGCGATCTGGGTTGGCAAACGCCAGTTGACGGGTTGGCGCTCGACTACTTCCAACAAGTAGTCGGTCAATTCATCAGCCTGCTCGTCGAATAGGCGGACCATGTCAGCGTGCGGATTGCGGTATCCGTCGAGCTTGTCCGGCGCTTCAAGTAGATTGCGGATCACGGCCTGAAGTGCGGTGCCGTCATCGTCGAGAGGAATGATATTGCCGTTCTGACCGTCCACGATGTCTTCAATCACGCCGCCCGCGTCGGTTGCAATGACCCATACATCGCGGATCAGGGCCTCCCTGACGGACAGACCAAAGCTTTCTTTCCACTGTGTTGGGAATAGGAGGACATCGATGCTGCCAAAGAAATCATCGATAGTCTGCTGAGTGTAGGCTGGGACAGCCTTGAATACCCCTGGTACCTTCCAGTTGGATTCGAAGATGGAGCGCCGGCCCAGGTTCAGCTCATTATCCACTACGTGAAGCTCGTAGTTGGTGTGGCTGAGCCCCTGAAGTGCCTTCTTGATCAACGGGCTTCCCTTGATTGGGCCCTCCCCGCCAACAAATCCGAACCTGATCTTCCGGGTACTCGGCGCGGAACGATTAGGCATCACCTTCGGCTTGGCGATGCCATTCTTGTTGACGCGCAGTCGAGACGGATCGAAGCCATTGTCGGCATAGATCCCTGCAAAGAACTGACTGGGCGACAGCAGCAACGCCGCTCCAGTAAGCACTTCATGCAACCGGTGCTGGCGGTACGGGTTCATCGCAGGATGCGGAACGCAGGTCTTACAGACGTCCAAGTCGACCTTGCGCTGGTAGCAGTACTGACCCTTGTCATTGACCATGAACTGCCGTGCGCAGATCCACCACGCATCATGCAGCGTGACAACGAATGGCACGCCTTCGGCCTGGCAGACCTCAGCGATCTGGATACCGATGCCCTGGATAGAGTGGATGTGCACTACATCTGGGCGCCAGGCACGTAGAACTTCGCGGAAGCAACCCGTGGGATAGGGGTTGTCGAACTGCAGTGCAGGATCATTCTCGTGAGGTAGGCCCATGGCAAACACTTCGCCGGCACTGGACTGGTATCGCACTACTTTGTACGCATGCACATCGGTGGTGGGAAGCGTTGTGAATGTTGCATACTCAGCCCGCCCATCGGCATTGATGATGCGTTCCATTTGCTCAGCGACAATCGTCGCCCCACCGAAACTCCGCGGCTCGAAAAAGATGTTCACGCCCAGAATACGAGGGCGCGGGCGCGGTGCGACTGCGAGGGACTGAAGCCAGGGTTCCAGGCGGTGCACGGCGACGGCTTGCGGAATGTAGTCTTCTTCCACGTGCAGACGCGCGGCTTCGCCGATCTGGCGTCGCAGGCCCGGACTTTCGACAAGCGCCATCAGGCACATTTCCCACTCGGCTTCGGACCCGGCCAGCATGCCTGTCACGCCATGCTCGATGGTCTCCTGATACTCCACCGTCGGCGTGCACACGCTGGGGATGGACAAGATTCCAGCTTCCAGATATTTGATGTTCGACTTCGTGTCATTGAACGTCGTGCGTTCAAGTGGCGCAATGTTGATCTGGCACTTGGCGAGACGGCGCATGTACGTCGAGTAATCAGATGGCGGCAGCCTCTCGATCTGGGCATCAAGCTCCTTGAACTCAGGAGGTAGGTTCAGATGACCGATGATTGTCAGGCGAACATCGTAGCGCTTGCGCAAGATTCGAAGGATGGCGGGGGCCGCGACGCGGAAATCCGAGTCGTGTGCTTTCGAGCCAGAGCCGTATACGATGCGCAGGAGTCCATCTCCCCTCGGCGGCGCAGAGGCGATCTCTTCTGCGGCACGCAAGGTCTCGATGTCCAGCGCATTCTCAACTACCCAAGTGTCTTCCGCGCCAGCAGTACGCATTGCGTCTGCCATTGCGGTCGTGGATGCGATGCACCCATCGCAGGCAAGCATCGCCTTCCTGTATAGAGGTACGCCTTCCAGAATTCCCTTGCGTACCGCAGGTGGTAAATCATTGATATTGCTGTTGTTGAGATAATGTTCTAGATCGAAGATGAGGTCATCGACTTCCCAGAAGGTGCGCACCCCCATCGAACGTGCCAGCGCAATGGTTTCCATCTGATCTGGATAACCGGGAACACGATAGAACACCGCCACGTTGTGCGTGGCAAGCAGGTCGCGGGTGCATACATTGTCGACCCAATTGACGATGGTGCAGTCGTATCCCAGCCCCTCGATCATCTGCTGCTTTTGCAACACACGATACTTGAGACATTGCGCGATGCCCATTTCGGCAACGAGAAGTACGCGCGTTCGTTGTGAAGTGCTGCCTGGGATTGCGGCGGGCAAAGGGTACTCGGGATTCAACTTCCAACTTCCGCCGCCACCGGCACGGAGCAGCGTCGATGGCTGCCTCAGCTGGTTGCTTATCCGGCGCCCGGCCTCGCGTAGTCCATTCTGCTTCGAGACGCGCAGGGTGGCCTTGGCCAAAATGAAGAGGTTTCTCAATATCCCCCACACTTTTCTCAATACGAGGTGGACGCCGCGCAGTGGCGCGGTCAATCGCCAGGATCGGGAATGTAGCATCGAGCCAATCTGCCCGTGTGCTGCGCGCAGATTGTCGAAAGTAGATTGGGTGGCAAGACCAGATGCTTCCAGCGCGCGGCGAAGTGATGCCACTTTACGCTCAGCCTTGGCCAGCGCTTGCGTTGCGTTGTCGAGTTCGCTGTGCTGGGCACCTAGCGAAGCTTGCAGTTCTGCCAGCTTGTGTCGCTGCTCGGTGAGCAGCAACTGCGCGTCTTCCAACGTCAAGATGGCGGTCTCGTCCTGGACTGACCCCGGAGTAAAGCCTGCACCCACAAGAAGGTCGGCACCTGAAGTGAAAAGCCAGTGCAGGCCATCATCCAGGGCTTGACCGGCCACCACGCTATCGCGAGGAGGAGGTCCTTCCAGGACCACTGCACCCCGTGGGGCCAAGCGCCTGATCCAGTCCATGAGCTGCCAACCGTCACTGATGCGATCCGGTGACAGCAGGATCAGCGCGTTGGCAGGCTGATTGCCTAGCTCATCAGGGTTCTCTACCCTGACGAGAGGCAGGGCAGAGACGGCAGTCTCGCTACGGAGCGCAGTAAACAATGCCGAGCGGGCGTCGCCCGCATCCACCATGTGATCCGGCCGCAAGGACTTCAGCAGCCAGGCCGCGATGTGCTCCGGGGAGGCTGGCTGCTGGAGCGCCGAAGGCACGGCTGGATCAACACGATGCTTCATTAACGATTCCGAATAAAGTGAGGTTAAGACTTTGCTGTCAGGCGGTCAGTGGGAATTGACAAATTGCTCGTAAGCGGAAACGACCGATTCAGTGTCGCCGAACATTCTGATCGATCCATTGTCCATCCAGATTACCTTATTGCAAACCCGGCGAATTTCTTCGTTGGAATGCATCGCCAACACGACGATGTCTGATCGGCCGTGCAGGTCTTGGAGACGCTGTTTTGCCTTTTGCATGAAGCCAGCATCGCCCACGCCCATCACTTCGTCCAGCAGTAGAATCTGCGCATCTACTGCAGTGGAAATGGCGAAGGCCAAGCGGACACGCATGCCACTCGAATACGTGCGGGTGGGCAAGTCGAGGTAATCGCCAAGCTCGCTGAACTCGGCGATGCTGTTCTGCTTCTCGATGATTTCCTGCTTGGTCATGCCCAGCAGCAGCCCGCGAAGGCGGATGTTCTGCCAGCCCGTAGAGTTATCATCCATGCCAAGACTGATGTCGAGCAGGGGTACCACCTTACCGTCCAGCCTGACGGTGCCACCCGTCGGCGCATAGATGCCGCCCAGGACCCTCAATAGCGTGGATTTGCCTGCGCCGTTGTGGCCGATGAGACCGATGCGGTCACCGGTCTCCAAACGAACACTGACGTCCTGCAGCGCACGGACGACGATCACGCCGTCATTGCTATCTGCCACTGCATTGGATCGGCCCAGTCGCATTACCTGGCGTTTGAGCGATCGTCCATGCACCTCATAAATAGGCAGGTCGAGACTTACATGATTGAGTTCAATGAATGCCATGAGAAATCCTTACACCCAGTACGAGATACGCTTGTGGTATCGGTTGATCATTACTAACGCAACCAACCAGCCAGCAATCGCCATGACGATAGCCACTGTCCATGTCCGTGCGGATGGAACTTCCCCCAGCAGCGGCTGTCGAACCGCGTTGAGCAGGTAAGCCATCGGATTCAAATTGACGATGAATGAGTACTTCGTGAGCGCTTCGGGCTTGTACATGATCGGAGTAACGTAGAACGCTACCTGCATGACGGCCGCCACTATCTGCGGAAAATCGCGGAAGCGTGCCGAAAGGATGCCCGACAACGTCGCCATCCACGTCGCATTCAAGACCAGCAGCAGGATGCCGGGAATTACGAGCAGAATGGTATCCCAGCGCTTGACTCCAAAAATCGCCAGTAGCAGTACAACAATGACAATGTTGTGGGCGAGGATCAGAAGGTTACGCCACGGCACCTGAAGGATGTAGATGAACTTGGGTGTCGCCACCTGGCGGATATAGGACGCATTGGCAATGAATGCATTGCTGCCTTCCTGGACAGTGCTGGTGAACATTCCCCACATGACTAGGCTGATCGCAAGGTAGGGAAGATACTCACTGAGTTTCTGTCCAAACAGGGTGCCGTAAACCATGCCGATGGACGCGATGATCACACCCATGCTAATGGTCAGCCAAAATGGGCCAACCCGCGAGCGGGCGTAACGCTGCCGGATTTCAAGCCAACCGAGCAGCGTCCAGAGGCGCCATGACAGAAGGCTGCGCCTCAGATCGGATATTGCTTCATTCATTATTGGTTCTCATGGATTCAAGGTACCCGCGATGCCTCGCGGCAGTACGGGCGATAAGAGGCTCAGCGTCCGAGGGCCGCATCGAGCTCGCGGCGGAGATCTGCCAGGTCTTCGACACCAACCGACAGCCGGATCAGGTTGTCCGTGATCCCAAGACGCTTCCGCTGGGCCGGGGGAATGGAGGCGTGGGTCATGACGGCGGGCAGCTCGATCAGGCTCTCCACCCCGCCCAGCGATTCGGCCAGCGCGAACAGTTCGCACCTTTCTAGCATCCGATGCGCCTTCGCCTTGCCGCCCTTCACCCGCATCGAAATGATGCCGCCAAAGCCGTCCATTTGGCGCTTGGCCAGGGCGTGCTGCGGATGACTCTGGAGACCAGGATAAATAACGGATTCGACTCGATTTTCGCGCTCAAGCCATCGAGCCAGCTCAAGCGCACTTTCGTTGTGCGTTCGCATGCGAAGGTGCAGCGTCTTGAGTCCGCGTAGTGCGAGAAACGAATCAAATGGTCCGGCAACCGATCCGATAGAGTTCTGTAGGAAAGCCATCTGCTCCGCGAGTGCGTCGTTCGCCGCCACCACGATACCCCCGACCATATCGGAGTGACCGTTGAGGTATTTTGTTGCGGAATGCAGGACTAGATCAGCGCCGTATTCCAGCGGCCGCTGGATCATGGGCGAGCAGAATGTATTGTCCACCACCAAGAGCAGGCCGTGCTTTCTAGCGAACTCCCCAAGCTTCTGAAGATCGACGACCTTCAGCAAGGGGTTAGTGGGCGTTTCGGCCCAAATCATTCGTGTATTGGGGCGGAGCGCGGACCGGATTGCGTCAAGATCATTCAGATCCGCATAGGTGAACTGCAGTCCCGCCGAACGTTGGCGAACCCGCTCGAACAGTCGGTAGGTTCCTCCATACAAATCGTCCATTGCGATCACGTGGTCCCCGGTGTCCAGCAATTCAAGCACCGTGGAAGCAGCACCCAGTCCGGAACCGAAAGCGAAGCCGGCCTTGCCCCCTTCCAGACTAGCAACGCACGCCTCGTAGGCGCTTCGTGTCGGATTCTGGGTGCGCGAGTACTCGTAGCCCTTATGCTCGCCCGGACTTGTCTGCACGTAAGTCGAGGTGGCGTAGATAGGGGTCATGATCGCGCCGGTCGAGGGATCGGGCGTCTGACCTGCATGAATGGCTCGGGTACCAAGCCCAAGCGGATGCGGGATTTTTGCCATCGGGATACAACCTAGACCAAGGGATGGGCATTCTAGGGCAAGCTCAGCCCCGCCGCGTCAGCTTGGTTCAGCTTTTCGGCGCGCTAGTGGATAGTATGCGGGGCTTGTTAAGGCGGGGCGGGGGCGCTTACCCGTCCATCTGCTATTCAACGTCTTGTCCTGAGGAGTGCCCTCGGCGCCCGCCCGCGTGCCCTGATATGCGAAGAGGATAAAGATATGACCCGCCGGAAGGCGCTCTGACCCCTGCCGTAGTAGGGATGATCCTACTCACAATAGCCGTGCTGGCATGCGGCCAAGTTCTGTTCCAGCAGGCTTCTGGTCAATTGTCGTTTTCCCGGCCTGCCAGCCTGATCTCCTGGACACTTTTTTGTCTCTCGGCCTATGGCATTGCGACGTTGCTGTGGCTGGCTGCGCTGTCTCGCGTTCCTTTATCCGCAGCATTTCCGTTCTACGGTTGACACTCTCTACTTGTGCCGTTATTCGCGTATTGGCTCCTGCATGAGCCAATTCGCCCGCAGGTTTGGCTTGGAGGCGGGGTCGTCATGCTAGGTGTATTGATCGCTTCATGGGGGCAGTGACTAACGGTTGAGAGGGCTGATATAACATCTTCAACACTTGAGTGATGGCGAAATCATCTGCATGTCGCGTCGTACAGAGGCTCTCACCGCGCTGTAGAAGCCCATCGAATCTATGGTCTCGCCAGTGAAGCCCCGCCAACGGGAGGACGTCACGTATCGGTGATTAGCACCTTCAATGGCATCTTTTACGCGATCGAGCAGATACCGCTTCTTCGAATTGCTCAACGTTGTCCGGGCGGTCTTGCCTCGAAGGATGCCCCCACCCCTTCTGCCGCTTCATGAGGCGCGCTACGTCGTAGCGCGCGACCTTGACCCGCCCGCGTCGGATTTGCACCAAGCTTGCGCACATCGTGGACCTTGAAATTCTCGTCACATCCGCGTTTGCTCTGCGCCATCAACGGTTCCTCGGTCTTCTCTTGCTTACAGGATGACTGGGCATTAGGCGGTCCACTAGATACAGCTGGCGTCCCTGCCAACCTTGAATATACCTGGAAGCGTCCATGTATCTATCAATGAGCCGGGATAGAAGAAGACTGCGCATGGCGATCGTCTGCCATGCGTCGTAACACAGAGCGGCTTGGCTTCAAGCAAGCGCAGCCTCCAGCTCCGGCAGCAGGGTGAACAAATCCCCCACCAACCCGATGTCGGCAATCTCGAAGATCGGCGACTCCGGGTCCTTGTTGATCGCCACGATCGTGCCGGCGTCCTTGATGCCGGTCAGATGCTGGATCGCCCCGCTGATGCCGATCGCCACGTACAGCTCGGGCGCGATGATCTTGCCGGTCTGGCCGACCTGCAGCTCGTTCGGTACGTAGCCGGCGTCCACAGCGGCGCGCGAGGCGCCCACGGCGGCGCCGAGTTTGTCGGCCAGGCTGTAGATGTGCTGGAAGTTCTCGGCCGAACCGACGCCGCGGCCGCCGGAGACCACGCGCTTGGCGCTCTGCAGGTCCGGGCGATCGGAGCTGCCTGCGGCCAGGCCAACGAACCGGGTGTGGGTCGGCAGCACGGCATCCACAGCGACGGACTCGATTGCTGCACTGCCACCGGCTGCCGCTTCCGGCCAGGAGGCGCTGCGCACGGTGGCGACCACGACCTGGTCGGCCGGCGCTTTCACCGTGATGATCGCGTTGCCGGCGTAGATCGGGCGCTTGAAGGTGTAGGCATCTTCGACCGCCATCAGGTCGGAGACCTGGTTGACGCCTAGCAGCGCGGCCACGACCGGCATCAGATCCTTGCCGAACGTGGTCGAGGGGCCGAACACGTGGGTGTAGCCCTGGCCGGTGAGCTGGGCGATCTGCGGCCCCAGCACCTGCGCGATGGCGTGTTCATTGGCGGCGTTTGCCACTGTCAGCACGCGAGCAACACCCGCCAGCTGTGCGGCCTGGGCCGCAACCGCGGCCGGATCGGCCGCCAGCACGACGATGTCGATGGACTCGGCCGACACCGCCAGCGCGGCGCTGAGGGTCTTGGCGGTGGCCGCGTTAAGTTGGCCGTTGAGATGTTCGGCAACGATGAGAACCTTGGCCATTACAGCAACCCCTTCTGCTTGAGTGCGGCCACCAGCTCGGCGGCGTCCTTGACCATCACGCCGCGGCTGCGCTTGGACGGCGGCGCGTTGTGGGTAGTGGCCAGGCTGTCGTGCGCATCGACGCCGAGATCGGCAAAGGCCAGCGTTTCCAGCGGCTTGCTCTTGGCCTTCATGATGTCCGGCAGCTTGATGAAGCGTGGCTCGTTCAAGCGTAAATCGGTGGTGACCACTGCCGGCAGGTCCACTTCCAGCGTCTCCAGGCCGGCGTCGACTTCGCGGGTCACCGTGGCCTTGCCATCGGCGACCACCAGCTTGCCGGCGAAGGTTGCCTGCGGGCGGCCCCACAGAGTGGCCAGCATCTGGCCGGTCTGATTGGCGTCGTCGTCGATCGCCTGCTTGCCCAGGATGACCAAGTCCGGCTGTTCCTTCTCGACCAGCTTGAGCAGGGTGCGCGCGGCGGTCAGCGGCTGGATGGCCGCGTCGGTGACCACGTGGATGGCGCGGTTGGCGCCCATGGCCAGGCCATTGCGCAGATGCGCCGCAGCATCTGCCGGTGCCAGGGTGGCGACCACCACCTCGGTGGCGATGCCGGCGTCGCGCAGGCGCAACGCCTCTTCCAGGGCGATTTCGTCGAACGGGTTCGGTGAAAGCTTGACGCCGTCGGTGACCACACCGGAGCCATCGGGCTTGACCTGAATGCGGACGTTGTAGTCCACCACGCGCTTGTAGGCGACGAGGATTTTCATCGTGTACGAGATCCTTCAGCTGTTGCGGGAAGGCCCGGCCGCGGCGGCAGGCTCGGGAGTGGGGCCATTCTAACCGGGCGGGATGCACCATGCGATGGCGTATGGATGCTGCGGCGCAACACTTGCGCGTATCGTTTGGGCAGTGCTTAGGCCCCGGCATTGCTCCGGCCGTATATCCTGTGTGGTTTATAAAAAACGCAGCGCAGTGCGCGCGACCAGGAGGGGTAGATAGTGGCGACTTGGCTAGTGACCGGCGGGGCCGGTTTTATCGGCGGAAATTTTGTTCTCGAGGCAGTCGCGCGCGGCATCCGCGTGATCAATCTCGACGCGCTCACCTATGCGGGAAACCTGAACACGCTGGCGTCGCTGGAGGGCAATGCCGACCATGTCTTCGTCAAGGGCGACATCGGCGACGGCGCGCTCGTGACCCGTCTGCTGCAGGAACATCAGCCGGACGCAGTGCTGAACTTCGCTGCCGAAAGCCATGTGGATCGCTCGATCGAAGGCCCTGGCGCGTTCGTCCAGACCAACGTCGTCGGCACCCTGGCCTTGCTTGAGGCCGTACGCGACTACTGGAAGGCGCTGCCGGATGCGCGTCGCGAGGCCTTCCGGTTCCTGCATGTGTCCACCGACGAGGTCTATGGCACGCTGGGCGAGACCGGCAAGTTCACCGAGACCACGCCGTATGCGCCCAATTCTCCGTACTCGGCGTCCAAGGCCGCCTCGGATCACCTGGTGCGCGCGTTCCACCACACCTACGGGCTGCCGGTACTGACCACCAACTGCTCGAACAACTACGGCCCATACCATTTCCCGGAAAAGCTCATTCCGCTGGTGATCGCCAAGGCGCTGGCCGGCGAGCCGTTGCCGGTGTACGGCGATGGCAAGCAGGTGCGCGACTGGTTGTTCGTCAGCGACCACTGCGAGGCAATCCGCACCGTGCTGGCCAACGGCAAGGTCGGCGAGACCTACAACGTGGGCGGCAACTCCGAGCGCCAGAACATCGAGGTCGTGCAGGCGATCTGCGCGCTGCTGGATCAGCACCGCCCGCGTGAGGATGGCAAGCCGCGCGCGAGCCAGATCACCTATGTCACCGATCGCCCCGGACACGATCGTCGCTACGCGATCGATGCCTCCAAGTTGAAGAGCGAGCTGGGTTGGGAGCCGGCGTATACCTTCGAGCAAGGCATCGCGCAGACGGTGGAGTGGTACCTGACCAACCAGACCTGGGTGCAGGGCGTGCTGGATGGCAGCTATCGGCTGGAACGGATCGGCGCCGCGGCCTAACGCGAGCCCTTAGCAAGAGCCCGCGCATGTATGCGTGTGCGGGCCTCCAACAGGACATCCCTGATGACACAACGTAAAGGCATCATTCTGGCCGGCGGCTCCGGCACGCGCCTGTACCCGATCACCAAAGGCGTCAGCAAGCAGCTGCTGCCGGTGTACGACAAGCCGATGATCTATTACCCGCTGAGCGTGCTGATGCTCGCGGGTATCCGCGACATCCTGATCATCAATACGCCGCACGAGCAGGCGCTGTTCCAGTCGCTGCTGGGCGATGGTTCCCAGTGGGGCGTCAATATCCAGTATGCCGTGCAGCCCAGCCCTGACGGCCTGGCGCAGGCCTATCTGATCGGTCGCGAGTTCGTCGACGGCAAGCCGAGTTGCCTGGTGTTGGGCGACAATATCTTCCACGGGCATGGTCTGACCGATACCTTGCGCCGCGCCGATGCGCGTGAGCAGGGTGCAACCGTCTTCGGTTACTGGGTCAACGACCCGGAGCGCTATGGTGTTGCCGAATTCGATCAGCAAGGCAAGGTCATCGACATTGCCGAAAAGCCGAAAAAGCCCCGCTCCAACTACGCGGTCACCGGCTTGTATTTCTATGACGGCAAGGCCAGCGACTACGCGGCTGCATTGAAGCCCTCGCCGCGCGGCGAGCTGGAGATCACCGATCTCAATCGCTGCTATCTCGATGCCGGCGACCTGCACCTGGAGCCGCTGGGGCGCGGGTATGCATGGCTGGATACCGGTACGCATCAGTCATTGCACGAAGCGGCCAATTTCATCGAGACCATCCAGATGCGCCAGGGCCTGCAGGTGTGCTGCCCTGAAGAAATCGCATTTGGTCAGGGCTGGATCGATGCGGAGCAGCTGGAGCGCCTGGCGGCGCCGTTGTTGAAGAATGACTATGGCAGGTATCTGCACGAATTGGCCGTACGAGGAGTAGTGCCTTGAAAGTGATCGAAACGCGTCTACCTGGTTGCGTCGTCATCGAGCCGGCAGTGTTCGGCGATGCGCGCGGCTATTTCTTCGAAACATGGAATGCCGAACGCTTCGGTCAGCACGGCTTGCCGACCCAATTCGTGCAGAGCAACGTGTCCACCTCCGCCAAGGGCGTGCTGCGTGGCCTGCACTACCAATGGCCGCGTCCGCAGGGCAAGTTGGTCAGCGTGCTAGAGGGCGAGGTCTATGACGTCGCCGTCGATGTGCGTCACGGCTCGCCCAACTTCGGTCAATGGGCGGCGGTGGTGCTGAGCGCGGAGAACAAGAAGCAGTTCTGGATTCCGGAAGGCTTCGCGCACGGCTTTGCGGTGTTGTCCGAACGTGCAGTGTTCAGTTACCTGTGCACCGACGTCTATGTCAAGGAAGCCGATGCCGGCGTGCGCTGGGACGACGCTGCAATCGGGATCGATTGGCCGATCAGCGATCCGTTGCTGTCTGCCAAGGATGCCGACGCGCCGTTCCTGGGTGACGTGGCGGTCGATCGCTTGCCGGTGTTTACCCCGTGACCACATTGGTCTTTGGGGCGAACGGGCAGGTCGGCACCGAGCTGTTGCGCGCACTGGCAGCCGATGGTGCAGTACAGGCCACCACGCGCAGCGGGCAGTTGCCTGATGGCAGTGCCTGCGAGGTGGCGGACTTCGACGCACCGCAGACGCTGACGTCCTTGCTGGACCGGATCGGCCCGAGCCGCGTCGTCAATGCCGCCGCCTATACCGCAGTGGATCGCGCCGAGCAGGACCGTGACGGCGCATTGCGCGCCAATGCGACCTCGCCCGGCGTCATCGCGGCATGGTGTGCATCCAACAACGTACCGCTGGTGCACTACTCGACCGATTACGTCTTCGACGGTCAGGGAACCGCGCCGTATCCGGAGGATGCGCACACCTCGCCGCTGGGCGTGTATGGCGAGACCAAGCTTGCTGGCGAGGAGGCGATCCGTGCTTCGGGCGCGCAGCATCTGATCCTGCGCACGGCATGGGTGTATGCCGCGCACGGCGCAAATTTCCTGCGCACCATGTTGCGTGTCGGTGCCGAGCGCGATGAGCTGCGGGTGGTGGCCGATCAGGTCGGAACACCGACACCCGCTGCCCTGATTGCCGATGTCACTGCGCAGTTGCTGCGCCAACGCACACCCGACACGTCGGGTACCTGGCACCTCACGGCTGCAGGGCAGACCAGCTGGCATGGTTTTGCCGAGGCGATCTTCCAGCAAGCTGTCAGCGCAGGCCTGTTGTCGCGCGCACCGCGCGTGGTACCGATCACGACCGCCGACTATCCGACGCCCGCAAAGCGGCCGGCGTACTCGCGGCTGTCGATCGACAAGCTGCAGCGAGATTTCGACATCGTGTTGCCGGACTGGCAGCTCGGCCTGCAGCGCGTGATTGCCGAAATCGCCGCTGCCAGACAGTAAATCGGCGACTCCGGGCGGTGGCGATAGTTCCGCCGATCCATGCAGGCCGCAAAAACAAACAGCCGGGAATCCCCGGCTGTTTGCGTATGTGTTGCAGAGTCCTGCAAGCGACCAATCAGGTGCGCCCGTAGGTGTCTTCGAAACGCACGATGTCGTCTTCGCCCAGATAGCTGCCGGACTGCACTTCGATCAGTTCCAGCGGCAACTTGCCCGGATTGCGTAGGCGATGGGTTACGCCAAGCGGAATATAGGTACTCTGATTCTCGGTGAGCAGCAGCACCTCTTCGCCACGCGTGACTTCTGCGGTGCCGCTGACGACGATCCAGTGTTCGGCGCGGTGGTGATGCATCTGCAGGCTGAGCACGGCGCCGGGCTTGACGGTGATGCGCTTGACCTGGTGACGGTGACCCATGTCGATCGAATCGTAAGCACCCCACGGGCGATAGACCTTGCGATGCCAGGTGGCCTCGGAACGGCCAGCCGTCTTGATCTGGCCCACCACGTCCTTGACCTCCTGGATGCGATCGCGGTGACCGACCAGCACGGCATCCGGCGTCTCGACGACGACCACGTCTTCCAGGCCGACCATGGCAATCAAGCGCGAGCCGTAGGCGTAGGTGTTGCGGCAGTCGACCTGGATCACGTCACCATGATGCGCGTTGCCGTCGGCGTCCTGCTTGGACACGTCCAGCAGCGACGACCACGAACCGACATCGTTCCAGCCGGCATCCAGCGGCACCACCACCGCATCGGCGGTCTTTTCCATCACCGCATAGTCGATCGAATCCGACGGGCTGGAGGCGAACGCATCCTTGTCCAGACGGGTGAAGTCGGCGTCGCGCTTGCCGCCTTCCCACGCCTTCTGGCACGCATCGGCGATGGCGGGCTGGAACTTGCGCAGTTCTTCCAGATAGCGCGAGGCACGGAACAGGAACATGCCGCTGTTCCAGTAATACTCGCCGCTGGCCAGATAGCCTTGCGCGGTGGCCAGGTCGGGCTTTTCGACGAAGCGTTCGACGGCGCTGACGCCGGTACCCGCGCTTGCCTTGATATAGCCGTAGCCGGTTTCGGGCGCGGTGGGCTTGATGCCGAAGGTGACCAGCTTGCCTTGTTCGGCTGCAGTCGCCGCCAAGGTGACCGCAGCCTGGAATGCCGCTTCGTCCTGAATCACGTGATCGGACGGCAGCACCAGCAGCAGCGGATCGCTACCGTTGCGAGTCGCTTCCAGTGCAGCAACGGCGATGGCCGGCGCGGTATTACGGCCCTTGGGCTCAAGCAGGATGGCTGACGGCTTCACGCCCAACTGCTGCAGCTGCTCGGCGGCCATGAAGCGGTGTTCTTCGTTGGCCACCACGATGGGGGCATGCGCTGCCACCGGGGCGGAACGTAGCCAGGTGGCCTGCAGCATGCTGTGTTCGCCGACCAGCGGCAGGAACTGCTTGGGATAGGATTCGCGCGACAACGGCCACAGGCGCGTGCCGGAACCGCCGGACAGGATGATAGGTAGGACGTCGCTCATGGGCGGGGGAAACTCCAAAGTGCGTCTAAAGGTGGGAGAGGGGGTGAATCAGCCGCGTAGCAGATTGGAAATTTCCTGCGTACGCGTTTCCAGCAGTGCGGCATCGCCGCGCGTTTCCACGTTCAGACGCAGCAGCGGCTCGGTGTTGGAGCTGCGCAGGTTGAAACGCCATTGGCCGAAGTCGGCACTGATGCCATCGGTATAGTCCAGCTCCGGCGACTGATCACCGTAGTGATCCATCACGCGGGCAACCGCCGCCTTGGCATCGTCCACCTTGAAGTTGATCTCGCCGCTGCAGGGGAATTTCTGCATGCGCGCCTCGACCAGATCCGCCAGCGAACGACCGGACTGCGACACCAGCTCGGCGATCAACAACCACGGGATCATGCCGGAGTCGGCGTAGGCGAACTCGCGGAAATAGTGGTGCGCGCTCATCTCGCCGCCATACACGGCGTTTTCGCTGCGCATCTTTTCCTTGATGAAGGCATGGCCGCTCTTGCACAGCACCGGGATGCCGCCGGCGTCCTCGACCATCTCGACGGTGTTCCAGGTCAGGCGCGGGTCGTGCACGACCTTGCCACCCGGCTGCTTGGCCAGGATCGCCTGGGCCAGCAGGCCGACCAGGTAATAGCCTTCGATGAAGCGGCCGGTGTGGTCGAAGAAGAAGCAGCGATCGAAGTCGCCATCCCAGGCGATACCGAAGTCGGCGCCGTGTTCCTTGACCGCCCTGGCGGTGGCGTCGCGGTTTTCCGGCAGCAGCGGGTTGGGGATGCCGTTGGGGAAGTTGCCATCGGGTTCGTGGAAGACGCGGATGAACTCGAACGGCAGCTGCGGTGCAAGCAGGTCAACGATCAGACCGGCGCCACCGTTGCCGGCGTTGACCACCAGTTTGAGCGGCTTGAGCGTGCTGCGGTCCACGTAGCTGAGCAGATGCTCCAGGTAGGCGGTCTTGTCGGTGCGGCTCTGCTCGCTTGCGGTGGGCTCGCCCGGTGCGGCGGTATCGGCAGCGACGGTGTCGCGGATCGCGAACAGGCCGGTGTCGGAGCTGATCGGTCGCGCCTGCTCGCGGACCAGCTTCATGCCGTTGTAGTCCATCGGGTTATGGCTGGCAGTGACCATCACGCCGCCGGCCGCTTTGAGGTAATCGGTCTGGAAATAGACCTCCTCGGTGCCGCACAGGCCGATGTCGATCACTTCGCGGCCGCTGGCGCGCAGGCCGGCTGAGAGCGCTTCCTGCAGGCCGGGACTGGCCAGGCGCACATCGTGGCCCAAGACCACGGGCCCTTGCTCCAGCTGCGCCGCCAATGCCACGCCGATGCGACGCGCCAAGTCCTCGTTGAGCTCATCCGGCACGCGGCCGCGAATATCGTAGGCCTTGAAGGCGGGTAGCGTCATGGGCAATTCCTGGGGTGGGGGAATTCCGAGTTTAGCGGCTGTGCCGTGTCTTGGGTGTGGCGGAATTGCGATCGGGGACAGGGAACAGTCAGCGGCTAGAATGGCCGCTTCACATCAGCGAGGCGAGGGCGGTGATGAGCAATCGTGGACGTGGTGCGGCAAGCGGCAAACGCTATGCCGACGCCGGGGCGGCGCTGGATGGGGTGCTGGCCGATGGCCAGACCCTGGCAGTCGGCGGCTTCGGATTGTGCGGAATCCCGGAAGCGCTGATCGCGGCAGTGCGCGCGAGCGGGGTCAACGGATTGACCGTGATCTCCAACAATGCGGGTGTCGACGGATTCGGGCTGGGTCAATTATTGGCCACCCGGCAGATCCGCAAGATGATTTCGTCCTACGTGGGCGAGAACAAGGAATTCGAGCGGCAATACCTGGCCGGCGAACTCGAGCTGGAGTTCAACCCGCAGGGCACGCTGGCCGAGCGCCTGCGCGCGGGCGGTGCGGGAATTCCCGCGTTCTATACCGCAACCGGCTACGGCACCATCGTCGCCCAGGGTAAGGAAACCCGGCAATTCGACGGCAAGCAGTACGTAATGGAAACCGCGCTGCAGGCCGACGTCGCGCTGGTCAAGGCCTGGCGTGCGGATACGGCCGGCAATCTGGTGTTCCGCAAGACCGCGCGCAACTTCAACCCGGCCTGCGCCATGGCCGGTCGCGTCTGCGTCGCCGAGGTCGAGGAGATCGTGGAGGTGGGTGCGATCGATCCGGACCAGGTGCATCTGCCCGGCATCTATGTCGACCGGCTGGTGCTCAACGCCACCCCGGAAAAACGCATCGAACAGCGCACCGTGCGCGAAGGACAGCACTGATGGCCTGGACCAGAGACCAGATGGCCGCACGTGCGGCGCGTGAGTTGACCGATGGTGCCTACGTCAACCTGGGCATCGGCCTGCCGACGCTGGTGGCCAACCACATTCCCGATGGCGTGGACGTATGGCTGCAATCGGAAAACGGCCTGCTCGGCATCGGCCCGTTTCCCAGCGAGGACGAGGTGGATGCGGACCTGATCAATGCCGGCAAGCAGACAGTGACCGCACGTGCCGGCGCCAGTTATTTCGGCAGCCACGACTCGTTTGCAATGATCCGCGGGGGGCACATCGATCTGGCGATTCTCGGTGCGATGCAGGTCACCGAGCGCGGCGACCTGGCCAACTGGATGGTGCCCGGCAAGATGGTCAAGGGCATGGGTGGCGCGATGGACCTGGTGGCCGGCGTCAAGCGCGTTGTCGTGCTGATGGAACACGTCGCCAAGGACGGCAGCCACAAGATCCTGCGCGAATGCGACCTGCCATTGACCGGCGTCGGCGTGGTCGATCGCATCATCACCGACCTGGCGGTATTCGACGTCACCGATGGCGGGTTGGTGCTGGTGGAGGCGGCCGAGGGAGTGGAGCTGGATGAGTTGCGCGCCAAAACCGGTGTCGCATTCGTTGTGCAAACACGAGACTAGTTGCGTTGCAATTCGCAAGGCGCCGTCACGGCGCCTTGCGTGCATACCGATAAGGCTCGGCTGATGCTGTTTTGGTAATGCCCAGTGTTTGTTCGATCGTGGTGACGCGATGCCCGGAACTGGTCACTGCAAGACCGACGAAGCGCTCGATTGCATGGGCAAGGGTGCCGTCGATCTGCCCTTGTTCGCTTTCAAACTCGCTCGGATGAAGATGTGCATCCAGCAATGGGCGTATCGCCTCCAGCCGTGCCCAGAACATGCTGCCGGAAGCAAACAAGCTAGTTGCGTCCGGTGCATCCGTGCCTGTACGAACAGCAAGATAATCCAGTGCGTCAGCGTTGCCGCCGATAAAGTCGGTTACCGGTAAGAGATGACCGTCAGGTGCCATGAGACCGACAAGCGGATCGGTAGAGAACGCATCCACGATCGCATCGACCCGCTGCGGCATGAGCAATGCAGCGAGCATCTCGTTTCGCCATGCATTTCCGTCATCGCGATGGGTCGATTTCTTGGTGTGCAGCTTCAAAACCAGCTGCACGCCCTCATCGAGTAGCCGGTTGGCCACATGCAGGAAAGGCAGGATGTCGCGGCCACGATTTTCAAAGCCTTCCACCTCGGCCTGGATGCCGCGCTGCTGTATGCATTGATTGACTTCGATGACCTTGGTGAGGTCGGTCGTGACGATGATGCGCAGTGGAGTTCCGCACTCGACAATTGCATCGAGCATCTCGTTCAGTACATCAAGATACCAGGCGTGCAAGACCACGCATGCGCTTGGCGAACGTGATTCGGTTGCCACCCCGGGTGCACGCGTCAACGCCTGACGTGTTGCCTCCAGCCACGCATGTCCCAAGCGCGCATCTGGTTCGAGTACCGCACCTTCGGCCCACTCGTTCCATGCATTGATGAACACCACGCGGTTAGCTGGCGGCGCGCTGGCGAGGCGATGGCGCAGGGTGCGCGATAGCCAGTCCCGATAGCGGCGGGGGGATGCGTGCAGGTAGATGCGTCCTTTTCCCGAGCGTCGTGGTTCGTTGTCCCAGCCCGGATTGACGCCCGGATATAGCGTGTACTCGCGTAGCGGTCGCTGTTCCATGTCGCGCGCAAGCTCTCGCCAATCGAGTACCTCGCCGTTGAACTCCGGGTTCAGCAATCGCTGTCTGGCAGTGACCGACGCTGGGGTACTCATGTTGGGAGGGAATTCGACTGCAGCATCGAATCCGATGTCGCGCGGATCGGGGCGCTCGAAACCCTGCACGTAGGCCAGATGAATTTCGCCGACCCCGTTATCGTGACACCACTTACGCCAACGCGCAGCGGTCTGTGCGGGATCGGGCAATAAATGTGGCCGATACACCAATAGTAACGGGCGGCCATCCACACGTAGATATGTTGGATTGCGTAGATATGTCGCGACATGGGCAATAAAGGCGAGGTCGTCGTCTGCGCTGTGCGCCTGGTCGATCAGAATGTCATCGCCACGGCCATCCCAGCGGCGTGCCCACTTCTCGTTTGCCCAGCAAAGGCAAAAAGGCAAGGTGATCGAGGTATCTTCGTGCCGTTGGGCAATCGGCATTTCCAGCAAGGTCTTACCGGCAAACCAGTAGAAATAAAAGCAAAACGCGCCAAGGCCGTATTCCTGTGCCAAACGTGCCTGCTCGCGCACGACCTGTGGTGTGCGAAGGTCATAGAAGCCCAGATCCGCCGGAAGGCGTGGTTGTTGATGGCCTTCGAACTGTGCAAGCGCGCGGCTGACATTGCGCCATTCGGTAAAGCCTTTGCCCCACCACGCATCATTCTCCGGGATGGGATGAAATTGCGGCAGATAGAACGCAACCAGGGTCGCGGGAAGCGTCTTGGGCAATGTGGCAGTGCGATAAGGTACGTGGCCGATCGCCGCTTCGTCACTGCGTGCTGCAGGGCGTCGCGAGATGCCATGGACTGCGCGGCCGCGTACAGGCTCAGGTACCCAGTCGGCATGTCGGTCCAGGAACCAGCTACGCCACCGGTCACGCGTTGCATCACTTAAAGGAATTGCACGAAACCCCGCGCGCAACAGTCCAAACAGTTGCGCGCGCACACGTGACTGCATCGAGCGTCCCGCTGTACTCACAGATTCTGGTAGTTCGGGCCCGAACCACCCTCCGGCGTGACCCAGGTGATGATCTCGTACGGGTCCTTGATGTCGCAGGTCTTGCAGTGCACGCAGTTGGCGGCGTTGATCTGCAGGCGCTTGCCGGAGGGGCTGCCGGTGTCTGCGACCATTTCGTAGACGTTGGCCGGGCAGAAGCGGGTGCAGGGATTGTCGTATTCCTGCACGCAGCGGGTGGCGCAGACGTCGGTGTCGAGCACCTTCAGATGCACGGGCTGGTCTTCGTCATGCTCGGTGGCGGCGAAGTAGACCGCCTGCAGGCGGTCGCGCGGGGCGAGCTCGCGCGTGCCGTAGTCGCGGTTAGGTTGCTCGTAATCGCCGATCTTGTGCAATGCCGACCAGTCGGGTTTGTTCTTCAGCGTCCATGGCGAGGCGCCCTTGAGCGCGGTTTCCCAGGCGGCATTGAGCAGGCCGAACCACAGGCCCTTCTTGAAACCGGGCTTGATGTTGCGCACCTGCTTCAACTCGGCCATCGCATCGGACGCGCGCAGTTTCGCGTCGAAGCCTTGCGGCGCCAGCTGCGATTGCACCAGGTGTTCGGCGGCCAGCATGCCGCTGCGGATCGCCTGATGGGTGCCCTTGATCTTGGGCACGTTGAGCAGGCCGGCGGTATCGCCGATCAGCAGGGCACCGGGCATTTCCACCTTCGGCAGCGATTGCCAGCCGCCGGTGACGATGGCGCGCGCGCCGGCCGAGAGGATGCTGCCGCCTTCCAGCAATGGCTTGATCAGTGCGTGGTTCTTCCATTGCTGGAAGGCCTCCCACGGCTGGTACTTCGGGTCGCTGTAGTCCAGCCCGCTCACATAACCGAGCGCGATCTGGTTGTTGTCCAGGTGATACAGGAAGCTGCCGCCGTAGGTGCGGTTGTCGGCCGGCCAGCCCAGTGTGTGCACGATCTTGCCAGGACTGACGCGCCCCTCCGGTACCTGCCACAGCTCCTTGATGCCGATCGAATAGCCCTGCGGGTCGGCGTCGGCGGTGAGGTCGAAGCGTTTGAGCAGGCGTTTGGTCAGATGCCCGCGCGCGCCTTCGGCCAGCACGGTGACCTTGGCACGGATGTCGATGCCAGCGGTGTAACCGGGCTTGTGCGAACCGTCCTTGGCCACGCCCATGTCGCCGATACGCACGCCGATGACCTGGTCGTTGTCGTCGTGCAGGGTTTCGGCGGCGGCAAAGCCGGGGTAGATCTCCACGCCCAGCGCTTCGGCCTGCGGCGCCAGCCAGGCGCACATTGCGCCCAGGCTGACGATGAAGTTGCCGTGGTTACGCATGCCTGGCGGCACCACCGGGAACTTGCGCGCGCTGTCCTTGCCGAGAAACCAGAATTCGTCGTCGGTGGCGGCTACGCAGATCGGCGGCGGGTTGTCGCGCCAGCCCGGCAGCAAGGCATCCAGCGGACCCGGCTCGATCACCGCGCCGGACAGGATATGCGCACCGATGGTGCTGGATTTTTCGATCACGCAGACGCTGATGGCCGGATCGAGCTGCTTGAGCCGGATCGCAAAGGCCAGCCCTGCCGGACCGGCGCCGACGGTGACGACGTCGTACTCCATCACGTCGCGCTCGACCGTCTCTGGCGCATTTGCGCCGACTCCTGCTTCCGACATTGCTCCGCTCCCGTTGGCTCGATGGCTGCTGCGCATTTTCCGGGATTCGATGTGACGGCGGCAAATCGGATCGATTCATCCGCGCCGCGCAGCCTCCACTCAGCGGGCGCGTGCTAGCGTTTGATGCATGAAGATTCGGGTGGCATTGCCGCAAGCGGAGATCGCCTGGTGTCGCGGCTGGTTGCCGCGCGCGCAGGCCGATGCGCTGCTGCAGGCGCTACTGACGCAGGTGCAATGGGAAGTACACCGCATCCGCATGTTCGGGCGCACGGTCGATTCGCCGCGTCTGAGCAGCTGGATGGGCGATGCGGACGCCAGCTATCGCTACTCGGGCACGCAGTTCGCGCCGCAGCCGTGGCTGGAGGTATTGCAACCTCTACGCGCACGCCTGCAGGCCGAGACCGGGGCGCCTTTCAACAGCGTGCTGGCCAACCGTTACCGCAGCGGCAACGATGCGATGGGCTGGCATAGCGACGACGAGCCGGAGTTGGGGGCGCGACCATTGATCGCCTCGGTAAGCCTGGGCGCGACGCGGCGATTTGCATTCAAGCATCGCGACGATGCTGCGTTGAAGCAGACGCTGGAATTGGGGCACGGCGATCTGCTGCTGATGGCAGGCGATACCCAGCGCCACTACAAGCATGCATTGCCGCGCACCGCAAAGCCCATCGGCGAGCGCATCAACCTGACCTTTCGTCAGATTGCGCCGCGCGCTCCCGAGCGCTAGTTCGACTGTCGCGGTGACAACGAACGCGGCAGGCTCTGGCTGTCCTGCTGGCCGGTGATCAAGGTCCAGCCGACCAGTTCGGTGGTGACCTGCGTCATCGCCTGTTCGAATGCCGCTGCCACCGCAGCCGTGTTGGTGCCGCTGGACGGGCGTGCGACCAGGAAGGTGCGCGAGGCCACCACGCGCTGATCGGCGGCGTGCAGCAGTTTGGCATTGAGTTCGATGGTGGCCGAGGGCAGCGACTGGCCGGCGTAATCGGACTCGAAGCGGCGCAGGTCGATCGCCAGCTTGTAGTCGGAGCGGATGCCGGTGCCGATACGGGCGACGGCGGCGATCTTGCCGGAGTCCTCGAACGCGCGGACCACGCTGTCTTCCAGCATGTCGGTGGCCGGCTGCGCCCAGCCTGCGCCGTGATAGACCTGCAACTCGCCCGGCGTCGGGCGCACGTTGATGCGCGGGCTGTCGATCACCCGCGCGGCGCTGGGCTTGGACACCGACAGCTGCCAGCTCACCTGCGGCCAGGACGGGTTCGGCGCAATCCGCACGTTAGGTGCGTAGATGGTGGCCGGCTTCTTGTCGCCTCCGGTCAACACCGAGCAGCCGCCCAGCGCCAGCAACGAGACGCACAACATGGGACGCAACAGGCGCATGGCAGTCATTTCGGTTCGAACTCCTTGGGTGCGTCGCGGCCGAGCAGGTAGCGCGCAGGGTTGTTGTCCAGTTTGTCGCTGACCCGGCGCAGGTCACGGATCAGACCGCGCAATTCGGTCAGCGTGGGCCCGAGCTGGCCCAGGCCATCATTGGCAAAACTATTGATGGCCGCGCGGTTCTCGCCAAGGATGTTGTCGGCGTTGCCGGCGGCCGAATCCAGCTTGACCAGGGTGGCATCGAGCTTTTCCAGGATGCCCGGCAGCTGCTGCACCAGGTTCTGGTCCAGCCGCTTGATGGTGCCGTTGGTGGTGGTCAGGGTGGTGTCCAGATTGCGTGCGGCATCGCGCGCGCTGACGATCAGCGCCTGCATGCCTTCGTCGCGATCGGCGATGCCACCACTGATCTTTTCCAGATTCTGCAAGGTGGCGGTGATGCTGGCCACGTTCTTGTCCGAGAGCATCTGGTCCATGCGCTCGACGATGCGGTTGGCGGTGTCGGTGATGTTCTGCAATGCCGACGGCGTGGTCTGGATGATCGGCGCATCGCTCTTGTCGATGGTGGTCAGCGACGGTGCCTCGGGCGTGCCGCCAGAGAGCTGGATGATCGACGGGCCGGTCAGGCTGGTGATGGCCAGCTTGGCGCGCGTATCGCTCTTGATCGGCGTGGTGGAGTTCACCCGCACGTGCGCGACCACCTGGCGCGGGTCGTTCGGCGCCAGCGTCAGCTCGGTGATCGAGCCGACCGCGATGCCGTTGTATTGCACCGGGCTGCCGACGGTCAGGCCGGTCACCGCCTCGCGGAACACCACCCGGTATTGCTGCCAGGTACGGTCGGAGGAGTATTTTGCGGCCCATAGCCCGAACAGCAGCAGGGCCAGGCCCGCCACGATGGTGAAGGCGCCGATCAGGACGTAATTGGCTTTGGTTTCCATGCTCAGGCGGTCTCGGTGGAGTCGGTCTTGGCCGCGCGCGCGGCGCGGGCGCGCGGACCGTGGAAATATTCCTGGATCCAGGGGTGGTCGATCTGCTCGACTTCGGCCAGCGGCGCGTTGGCGATCACCTTGCGATCGGCCAGCACCGCGATGCGGTCGCAGATGGCGTACAGCGTATCCAGGTCATGGGTAATCAGGAACACGGTCAGGCCCAGCGCCTGCTGCAGGGTGCGGATCAACCGGTCGAAGGCGGCCGCGCCGATCGGGTCCAGCCCGGCGGTGGGCTCGTCCAGAAACAGCAGCGGCGGATCCAGCGCCAGCGCCCGCGCCAGGCCGGCGCGCTTGCGCATGCCGCCGGACAGCTGCGAGGGCAGTTTGTCCAGCGCATCGGCCGGCAGGCCGGCCAGCTTGATCTTCAGCAGCGCCAGCTCGAAATACCAGCGCTCGGGAAACTCGCCGTGATGCTCCTTCAGCGGGACCTGCACGTTTTCGCCGACGGTCATCGACGAGAACAGCGCGCCGTCCTGAAACAGCACCCCGGTATTGCGGGTGATGTGCTGGCGGTCGGCAAAACGACCCGAGCGCGCGTCCGCCCCCAGCACCTGGATGCTGCCGGCGTCCGGCTCGCGCAGGCCCAGGATGCTGCGCATCAGTACCGACTTGCCGGTGCCCGAGCCGCCGACCACGCCCAGGATCTCGCCGCGCCGCACGTCCAGATCCAGCTCCTCGTGTACGACCTGGCTGCCGAAGCGATTGGTCAGCCCGCGCACCGAGATCGCCAACTGGTCGTCGTCGGCGTCGGTCTCTGTGCCGGGATTGGGGATTTGGGATTCGGGATTGGTCACAGCACGGCTCTCCCGAGTGTCAAAGCGCCAGCTGCGCTTCTGCCTTGCACGAATCCCGAATCCCGAATGTTGAATCCCGGTCTCATCACCACCCCATCTTCATGAACCACAGCGCGGCGATCGCGTCGAGGATGATGACCAAGGAAATCGTCTGCACCACCGAGGAGGTGGTGCGCTCGCCAACCGATTGCGCGGTGCCGCTGACCTTCAGGCCTTCCAGGCAGCCGATCAGGCCGATCACCAGCGCAAACAGCGGCGCCTTGGATAGCCCGACCAGGAAATGCCGCAGCTGGATGGTGTCGTGCATGCGCGCCAGGTACATCTGCGGCGGGATATCCAGATCGAACGCGCCCACGGTGACGCCACCGGCCAGGCCGGCGATCATCGCGATGAAGGTCAGCAGCGGCAGGGTGAAGATCAGCGCAAGCAGGCGCGGAATCACCAGCAGGTCGATCGGGTCCAGGCCCAGGGTGCGGATTGCATCCACTTCCTCGCGCGATTTCATCGCACCGATCTGCGCAGTGAAGGCGCTGGCGGTGCGGCCGGCCAGCACGATGGCGGTCAGCAGCACCGCGAACTCGCGCAGGAAGGCGATCGACACCAGCTCCACCACGTAAATCTCCGCGCCGAAGTCGCGCAGGATGGTCGAGCCGAGGAACGCGATCACCGCGCCGACCAGATACGACAGCAGCACCACCAGCGGCACCGCATCCAGGCCGACCTGCTCCATGTGGTGCACAGTGGAGGTCAGGCGGAAGCGGCGCGGCTCGTGGATCAGCCGCGCGATCTTGACCAGGTTCTCGCCCAGAAAACTGTTCAGCTCCAGAATGCCCTGGCCGACGCCGTGGGTGGTGCGGCCCAGACGGTCCAGCGCGGCGACGAAGCCGTAATCGCGTTTGGGCTTGGGGCGTTCGTCGTTGAGTTCCTCGATGGTGCACACCAGGGCCTGGTGCTCATCGCGGAAATCGATCGCGTCTTCCTTCAGGCCCATGCGGCTGGCGAAGCGCAGCAGCTGCAGCACGCCGGCCGAATCCAGTTGCCCGATGCCGCGCGCGTCGATGCGCCGGACCCCTTCGGGCACGGCCTGCAGCAGCTCGGCCTGGGGCAATGCGGTCGCCAGGACCCAACTGCCAGCAAGGCGGACCTGTGCGTGATCCTGCGAGTCTTGTTCGATGCGTGGAGGTTGCGCTTTGATCATGGGTGGCCTGTCCGTGGCGCCAGCATACCGCGCCCGGCGTGAGCGAATGATGGGGACGCTTCGCACCTGCGGTCCCGGCACAGACAATCGGCACGCCGGCCAGGTGCGCTGCGGCATACACTGGCGGCCTCGCCAGACGGCGTTTCTCCGATCCGACCCGCCACGCATGTCCGCTGCCACCGTCGTCCAACCGTCCGCCAGCGCCACCTATGCCCAGCGCGTCGCCTTTGTTTCGGAAATCGCCGGACGCCTGCATTCCTACGGCACCACGGCGCAGCGTCTGGAGGCCGCCGTGGTCGGACTGTCGCAGAAGCTGGGCCTGGACTGCGAGCCCTGGTCCAATCCCACCGGGATCATTTTGAGCTTCAGCGACCCGACCAAGGCCATCGGTTCCAGCGACATCACCCGGGTGATCCGGCTGGCCCCGGGCGAGAACGACCTTTACAAGCTCAGCGTGGCCGATTACGTGGCCGACGGCGTGGCCAACGGGCGCATGAGCATCGCGCAGGGCCACACCGCGCTGCGGCGGCTGGACCGCGAGGTCGATCGGCGCGGCAAGACCATGCAGGTGCTGGCATTCGGGCTGGCCGCTGCCGGCGTGGCAGGGCTGTGGAAACTGCCCTGGCTGGATATCGCCACCGCCGGCGCGATCGGGATGTCGATCGGCCTGCTGACCCAATACACCGACAGGCGGCCGGCGACCAAGGAAGCCGGTGAGGCGCTGGCCGGCCTGCTGGCCGGGGTGGTGGCCGCGGTGGTGGCGTCGCTGGTCGGCCCACTAAACCTCAATACGGTGATCATCGCCTCGCTGGTGGTGCTGCTGCCCGGCATGTCGTTGACCAATGCCTTCAACGAGCTGGCCAGCCAGCACTGGGTCTCGGGCACGGCGCGGCTGGCCGGTGCGGTGACCACGGTGCTCAAGCTCACCGTCGGTGCGGTCATCGCGGTGACGCTGACCCAGGTGCTCGGCCTGCACCCGCAGGTGGCCGCATTGCGCCCACAGTCCGGCTGGGTGGAGTGGGCCTCGCTGCTGGTGGCCGCTTATGCGTTTGCGGTGTTGTTCAAGGCCAATCGACGCGATTATTTATGGATCATGGCGGCGGCCATGTCCGGGTATGTCATCGCGCGTTATGCCGGGCATGCCTGGGGTGGTCCGGCCGGCGTCTTTGCATCGGCCATGGCATTGACCGCCGCCGGGAATCTGTTTGGGCGTGTGGTGCAAAAACCCGGGGCATTGATCCGTTTGCCCGGCATCATCATGCTGGTTCCGGGCAGTGTCAGCCTGCGTGGCTTTCTGACCCTGGTACAGCAACAGGATGTCAGCGTCGGGCAGGCCGCACTATTGGCGGTGACCAATATCGTGATGGCCTTGATGGCCGGATTGCTGTTCGGCAATCTGTTGATTCCGGCCCGCAAGAATTTATGACCGGTAGAAAAAGCGCGCAATAAAAAACGCCGGCACTGCCGGCGTTTTTTATTGGTAACAATCAAGCAGCCTTGGGCTTCTTGGTCGCGCGCTTGGTGGCGGCTTTGCGCGGCGCGGCCTTCTTGGCCGGGGTCTTCTTGGCGCTGACCTTGCTGATCAGAAAGTCTTCGACCTTCTTGCCGGCGGCGGTCAGTTCGGCCAGCCAGCGCGGCTGCTTGCCGCGGCCGGTCCAGGCTTCCTGGGGATTGGCGGGGTTGCGATACTTCGGCGGAACCTTGCCCAGCTTGCGGCCGGCGCGCGGGCCCGGCTTGGCAGCGGCAGCCGGACGACCCGGACCGGCGCTGGCGCCAAACAATTCTTCGATGGAATAACCCTGGGCTTTTGCCGCGCGGGTCAGCTGCGTGCGAACCTTGGCAATCGGGGCGCGCTTGGCAACCACGGTCTGCTGCTTTTTCGCGTTTTTGATCAGTGCACCCAATTGCTTGGCCGACAGGCCGCTAAGATCGATCGACATCACTACTCCGGAAGATGAGAGAGAAAAGAATGCCGGTCCGTGGCAGCGCTGGCCATCATAATGTCAGAAAACCCAAGTGACAAATGCGCCGAAATAATTCGGCGCCTTGTGTTCATCCAATTGAAGTAGTTTCGGGTGATTTGATCAGCGACTCAGGCGGGAGAATAACCCGGCCTTATCCAGGTTTTCTGCTGCCTCTGCAGTGCGGGCGCGATATTCAAATGTACCAGCGGCCAATCCACGTTCGGAGACCACCACCCGATGCGGAATACCCAATAGTTCCATATCGGCAAACATCGCGCCCGGGCGCAGGCCACGGTCGTCCAGCGCCGCTTCGATCCCTGCAGCGATCAATTCGTCCAGCAATGCCTGAGCGGCGGCAACCACCTGCGCATCCTGCTTGGGGTTGATGATGCAGACCACCACCTGCCACGGTGCCATCGGCGCGGGCCAGACGATGCCGGCATCGTCATGGTTCTGCTCGATCGCCGCGGCCACGATGCGCGAAATGCCGATGCCGTAGCAGCCCATCTTCATCACTGCGGGCTTGCCGTTCTCGTCGATCACGGTGGCCTGCAATGCCTGCGCATACTGGCTGCCGAGCTGGAACACATGGCCCACCTCAATGCCGCGGGCCAGCCGCAGCTCGCCGCCATCGGCCGCGCGTTCGCCGTCGATGACGTTGCGCACATCGGCAACGGTTTCCGGTTCCGGCAGGTCGCGGCCCCAGTTGACGCCCACCAGGTGCGCGCCGGGCACATTGGCGCCGACCACGAAATCGGCCAGTGCCGCGACATCGCGATCGGCCACCACGCGCACCGGGCGGGCGGTATTCACCGGACCCAGGAAGCCCGGCTCGCAGCCGAGGTGGTCGCGGATTTCGGTTTCGTTGGCCAGGCGGTAGCCGGCCAGGCCGGCGACCTTGCCAAGCTTGATCTCGTTGACGGCGTGATCGCCGCGCACCAGCACCAACACGAAGCCGGCTTCGGTCATTACCGCCACCGACTTGACCGTGCGCTGCAGCGCGATGCCCAGCAACTGGGCGACGTCTTCGCAGGTCTTCTGGCTGGGCGTTGCGACCTGGCGCATCGTCTCGCCAGCCGCGGCGCGCGGCGCGGGCAGGGCGGCGCTGGCGGTTTCCACGTTGGCGGCGTAATCGGAGCCGGTGGAGAACGCCAGCGAGTCCTCGCCGGAGGCGGCGATGACGTGGAATTCTTGCGAGGCGTCGCCGCCGATGGCGCCGGAGTCGGCCTGCACGGCGCGGAATTCCAGCCCAAGGCGGGTGAAGATGCGGGTATAGGCCGCGCGCATGTTGTCGTACTCGCGCGCCATGTCGGCATCGGTGAGATGGAAGGAATAGGCGTCCTTCATCAGGAATTCGCGTGCACGCATCACGCCGAAGCGCGGGCGGATCTCATCGCGGAACTTGGTCTGAATCTGGTAGAAGTTCAGCGGCAGCTGCTTGTAGCTGTTGATCTCCTGGCGCGCGAATTCGGCCGCGGCCTCTTCGGCGGTCGGGCTGTAGCAGAACTCCTGCTCCTTGCGATCCTTGATCTTGAGCAACTGCCCGCCGAACTTCTCCCAACGGCCGGTGGCGTCCCACAGCTCGCGCGGCTGGATGGTGGGGAACAGCACTTCCACCGCCCCGGCGCGGTTCATCTCCTCGCGCACGATGGCCTCGACCTTGCGCAGCACGCGCAGACCCAGTGGCGACCAGGTGTACAGCCCGGAGGCCAGCTTGCGGATCATGCCCGCGCGCAGCATCAGACGGTGGCTGACCAGCTCGGCATCGGCCGGGGTTTCCTTGGTGGTGTGCAGGTGGAACTGGGAAAGACGCATCGGGCTTCGCTTGGGCGGAAAGCCCATAGTTTGCCAGTCTCGTGCCCTGCCGGTCAGGGGCACCGGCCGATCGGCCGGATGCATGGACCGGCAGGTGGCCGGTCCCGGGCCGGCTCAGGTGGCCGGATTGCCGCTCGCTGCCGGCTTGCAATAGGCCTTGGCGGCCGCCTCGGCGAGATTGCGCTGTGCGGCGCGGGCGTCCGGGTCCAGCGGGGTGCCGGGCTTGCCGTCGGCGCCGGCACCCATGGTGACCTCGCCCTTGCCGCTGAGCAGTTCCAGGTTGCGGCGTGCGGTCAGGCAGTCGGCCGATTCGGGCGTGGCGGCCTCCGGCGCGGCGATGGCGGCGGTGCCGCTGCGCGCATCGATCCGGCGCGCTTCGTAGCGCTGGCCGGTTGGTGGCGGGGTTTCGGTGTAGTGGGTGACGCCCTTGGCGTCCTTCCATTTATATAGATCGGTGGCGCCGGCGGCGGCGCTGACCAGCATCAACAGGGCGCAAAGCCCGGACGACAGGTGCATGTGGCTTCCCCTGGATGATTCCCGCGGCGATTGCAGCATCCGCGGCCCGCGCTGGCAAGTGACGCCGTGGGCGGGCGCGCACGATGCAAGCGCGCTACCGCCGGACGGACCTCAGGCCCTACACTTGCCGGATGGATGAGATGAGACCGCCCCCGCGCTCGCGCACGATCTACCTGCTGCCGAACCTGTTCACCACCGCCGGGCTGTTTTCCGGTTTCTACGCCATCATCGCCGCCGCCAATGGGCAATTCGTCCAGGCCGCCATGGCGGTGTTCGTGGCTGCGGTGATGGACGGGCTGGACGGCCGGGTCGCGCGCCTGACCAATACCAGCAGCGAGTTCGGCGTGCAGTACGACTCGCTGGCCGACCTGGTCAGCTTCGGCATGGCCCCGGCGCTGGTGATGTACCACTGGTCGCTGTCGGCATTGAAGTACGACAGCAACGTGATGGGCCGGGTCGGCTGGTCGGCCGCGTTTCTGTATGCGGCCTGCGCGGCGCTGCGGCTGGCGCGCTTCAACACGCAGGTGGGCGTGGTCGACAAGCGCTGGTTCATCGGCCTGGCCAGCCCGGCGGCCGCCGGCCTGATGATGTCCTTCGTCTGGGCGTTTGCCGACGACAGCCTGGGCTTCGACGGCGAGCAGCTGCGTTATCTGGCGCTTGCGGTCACCGTGGTAGCGGCCTTGCTGATGGTCAGCCGGATCCGGTTCTGGAGTTTCAAGGGCGGCGCGCGTGGTCCGCGCGCCGACCGTGTGCCGTTCCTGGCGCTGGCGATCGCCACGGTGGTGATCGCGTTGCTGGTGATCGACCTGGCCCGCTCGCTGCTGGTGATCGGCGTGCTGTATGCGCTGTCCGGCCCGGTGATGTGGCTGTGGCGGCGCTGGCGGCGCACGCCCGAGCTGCCATGAGTCAATTGGCCTCCGAGCCGATGTGGTCCGATTTGCAGGTGTCGTACCTGCAGGCGTTGGGGCACACCGTGTATCTGGACCGCGACAGCGTGGACGCGGCGGCGGCGCCTGACGAGACGAGCGAGCGTGCGCCGGCAGCGGCAGCGGCAGCCGCAGCGGCACCGCCACGCGTGGAGCGCGCGCCGCCAACGCCGGCGCCTGCGGCACCGCCTGTGGTGCGTCGCAGCGCACCGGCCGCACCGGCCGCACCGGCCGACACGCCGCAGGCGGTCACGACTGCGGCTTCGACGGCGCCGCAACGGCGCAGCCGGGTCGGCATGCCCGATCGCCTGCAGATGGCATTGCTGCGCGCCTCCGGCTGCAATCCGGGCAATCCGAATACCCAGGCCTTGATGGCGTCCTGGCCGCTGGCCGAGTTGCGTGGCAACCCGGCGGCCAAGCGCGCGCTGTGGCCGCAACTGCGTGCGCTGCGGCGGCGTCGGGATCCGGCATGAGCGCCTTGAACGTGCCGCTGCCCACCTCGCTACGCGCCATGCGCGAGAGCGATCTGGATGTGGTGATGGAGATCGAACACCGCGCCTACCCGTTCCCGTGGACGCGCAGCATCTTTCGCGACTGCCTGCAGGCCGGCTATCCGGGCTGGGTGATGGAGCAGGGCGGGCAGGTCATTGGCTACGGGGTGATCAGCATCGCCGCCGACGAGGCGCACGTGCTCAATGTCTGCATCGCACCGGAGGCGCAATCCCAGGGGCATGGCCGGGTGCTGTTGCGCGCGCTGATCAAGGGTGCCTGCGATCGCGGCGCGCGTCGCGCGTTTCTGGAAGTGCGCCCGTCCAACCCCTCGGCGATTGCGCTGTATCACTCCGAAGGCTTCAATGAAATCGGGCGGCGCCCACGCTACTACCCCTCCAACACCGGTCGCGAAGATGCGTTGGTGATGGCGATCGAGTTGTCCTTCGAAGGGTTTTCCTGAGCGCCATCGGCGGTAGCTGATGGGAGTGGTTTCGCGCGTGCTGCTTGAACCGCGCGCATACACCTGATACCTGCCGCGCGGTTGCCCTGTTGAAGGGGCTCACGACCTGGAGACGCCAGTCTGCTCTTGGGTCACGGTCAGACGACCGCTCCGGAGCTTTCGGTTCGCAGCATGCGGCTTTGTCGTTACGAAATACGCTCGGGTAATCAGGCCATCGCGCACCGTGATCTGAGCCTTGCATGTCGCTGCAATCGATCGCAACAGGCCGCACTTTTCCTCCATCGCAGCGTTTGGGTCGGCCGCCTGCGCGCCGTCATCTGCCATGACGCGCTTGCGTGCGTCATGGTGATTATTTCGCCATCTCGTATTTGACGTTTTCAGCGGCGTGATCAATTGCGTCCAGCCGTGCGCGACGCCGCACGATGGCGATACATCGCATTGCGGTCGCTGTATGCGTCAGAAAAAACACGCAGGCATGTGATCGTGGCGGCACACCGTGCTGGACCTGTGTCCGTCTGCATTGCGATGCGGATCATGCTGCGCTGCAGTGTCCTTACGCCTGTCTCTGTGTGTCTTGATTGCAGCGTTTTGTCTTCTCTTGCGTGTCCCGCAACCGTTTGCGTGACTGCGCGTGCACATCGATGCATCGGCTAGATACAAGCCATTGCGATGCTCCTAGTATCGGTGCCGCGGAACTGAACATTACATAGATGAAAAGTATGTTCCGCGCATGCTAGACGAGGGGTGTGCCGCCGCGCGGCGCATCGAACCCATCCGAGGGAGACATCAAGATGAAGCCGAAATTTTCAACGGCGGCCGCCGCGTCGCTGTTTGTCGGGTCGTTGCTGGTCGTTGGCGTTGCCTGCGCCGATCCTGCACTGGAAGTTGCAACCACTGGTTGGGCAACACAGAACGGGGGGACCAAGGGCGGCTCCAAGGCGGCCGCTGCCAACATCTACACGGTCAAGACTGCCGCCGAGCTGAAGAGCGCGCTGAAAGCCAGCGTGGGCAGCAACGGGCGCATCATCAAGATCAGCGGCATCATCGATGTCAGCGAGGGCAAGCCGTACACCACGACCTCGGATATGAAGAGCCGCGCGCGGCTGGACATCCCGACCAAGACCACGCTGATCGGCATCACCAGCAACGCGGAAATTCGCGAGGGCTATTTCTACGTCAAGGCCAACGACGTCATCATCCGCAACATCACCATCGAAAATCCATGGGATCCGGAGCCGGTCTGGGACCCGGATGACGGCAGTGCCGGCAACTGGAATTCCGAGTACGACGGCCTCACGGTCGAGGGCGCAACCAATGTGTGGGTGGACCATGTCACCTTCACCGACGGTCGCCGCACCGACGATCAGAACGGCACCGCCAACGGTCGCCCCAAGCAGCATCACGACGGCGCAATGGACGTCAAGAAGGGCGCCAACTTCGTCACCATTTCCTACTCTGCGTTCAAGTCGCACGAGAAGAACGACCTGATCGGCTCCAGCGACAGCGCCTCCAGCACCGACAGCGGCAAGCTCAAGGTGACCATCCACAACACCTTGTTCGAGAACATTTCCGCGCGCGCACCGCGGGTGCGTTTCGGCCAGGTGCATCTGTACAACAACTACCACGTCGGTAGCACCAGTAATAAGGTCTACCCGTTCTCGCACGCGCATGGCGTGGGCAAGGAGTCCAAGATCTTCTCCGAGCGCAACGTGTTCGACATCAGCGGGGTGAGCAGCTGCGACAAGATTGCGGCCGATTACGGCGGCAGCGTGTACCGCGACCAGGGCTCGCTGCTCAACGGCAAGGCGCTGACTTGCTCGTGGAATAGCAACATCGGCTGGACCCCGCCGTACACCTATAGCCTGCTGTCTGCCGACAAGGTCGCTGCGGACGTCAAGGCCAAGGCTGGCGCCGGCAAGCTGTAAGCGTTACCACCGCAACACCGAATGCAGCGCCCGCAAGACGGGTGCTGCATTTGCGTATGTGCGCTGCATGCGGAGTAGACGCAAGCAGGAAAATAACTTTCAGAAACAGACTATTCAATACTTTTCATAAGCATTAGGATCGAGTCGCGTTCGCTAGGGGACTGGCCTTGATGGCCTGGGCGATTGCATCGGGGAGCGCGTCGTCTCATGCGGCGCGCCATCGCGTCACTCATCCAAGAGAATTCATCACCATGTCGAAAGCATCGACAGTCGTTGGTCGTACCGTTGTGGGCGTCGTTCTGGGTGCTGCGTTGTTGTCTCCTGCAGCCTACGCTGCAGATCCGTCGCTGGACGTGGCCACCACCGGTTGGGCCACCCAGAACGGCGGAACCAAGGGCGGTTCCAAAGCCGCCGCGGCGGACATCTACACCGTCAGCACGGCAGCGCAGTTGAAGGCCGCGTTGAAAGCCAAGGCGGGCAGCAACGGCCGCATCATCAAGGTCAAGGGCGTCATCGACATCAGCGAAGGCAAGGCCTACACCAAGACTTCGGACATGAAGACCCGTGCGCGGTTGGACATCCCGACCAAAACCACGTTGATCGGCCTCGGTACCAATGCGGAAATCCGCGAGGGCTATTTCTACATCAAGGCCAACGACGTCATCGTGCGCAATCTCACCATCGAAAATCCGTGGGACCCGGAGCCGAAATGGGATGCCGACGACGGCGACAACGGTAACTGGAATTCCGAATACGACGGCCTGACCGTGGAAGCGGCCACCAACGTCTGGGTGGACCATGTCACCTTCACCGACGGTCGCCGCACCGACGACCAGAACGGCACGGCCAACGGCCGCCCCAAGCAGCATCACGACGGTGCGATGGACGTCAAGAAGGGTGCCAACTTCGTCACCATCTCCTACTCGGCGTTCAAGTCGCACGAGAAGAACAGCCTGATCGGCTCCAGCGACAGCGCCTCCAGCACCGACAGCGGCAAGCTCAAGGTGACCATCCACAACACCTTGTTCGAGAACATCTCGGCACGCGCGCCGCGTGTGCGTTTCGGCCAGGTGCACCTGTACAACAACTACCACGTCGGCAGCACCAGCAATAAGGTCTATCCGTTCTCGCACGCGCACGGTGTGGGCAAGGAGTCGAAGATCTTCTCGGAGAACAATGCGTTCGACATCAGCGGCGTGAGCAGCTGCGACAAGATCGCCGGCGACTACAAGGGCAGCGTGTATCGCGACCAGGGTTCGCTGATCAACGGCAAGGCGCTGAACTGCTCGTGGAACAGCAACATCGGCTGGAAGCCGCCGTATACCTATAGCCTGCTGGCCGCCAACAAGGTGGCTGCAGACGTCAAGGCCAAGGCCGGCGCAGGCAAGCTGTAACGCGTCTGCCACAGGCAACGCTGCGATGCGTGCAGCGTTGCACGTTTTCCCGCAACGCCCGCATCAGTGCGGGCGTTGTGCGTGTTGGCGGCGCTAGATCTTGGCGCGCTGTTCGCGCAGGCCGGTCAGTTGCGTGGTCCAGTCGTTCAGGCGCGCGCGCTCCTGCTCGACCACCACGGCCGGTGCGTTCTGCACGAAGGTGGCGTTGCCCAGCTTGCCATTGCACTTGCCGATCTCGCCTTCCACGCGCTTGATTTCCTTGTCCAGGCGCGTGCGTTCGGCATCCATGTCGACCAGGCCTTCCAGCGGCACCAGCAGGGTCAGCTCACCGACGATGGCCGTGGCCGACGGCGGGGTGTCCTGGCCGGCATCGAGCCAGTCGATCGCTTCGAGCTTGAGCAGGAACGACAGCTGCGAGGCAAAGCGGCCAATACGGGCGCGATCGTCGGCAGTGCCGGCCTGCAGCAGCAGGCGTACCTGCTTGGACGGCGGCACGTTCAACTCGCTGCGCACACGACGCAGTGCCGACACCATCGACTTCAGCCATTCGACATCGGCCTCTGCGCCGGCGTAGCTGGCGGTATCGATATCGCCGACCTGCGGGAATGCCTGCAGCGAGATCGTGGCGGCGGTGATGCCCAGGCGCGGTGCGACCTGCTGCCACAGTTCTTCGGTGACGAATGGGGTGAGCGGGTGCAGCAGGCGCAGCAGCGCTTCGAGCACGTAGAGCAGGGTATGCCGTGTGCTGGCGGCAGCTTCGCTGTCCTGGCCATTGAGCGCGGGCTTGGCCAGTTCGACGAACCAGTCGCAGAACGCATTCCAGGCGAACTCGTACAGCGATTGCGCGAGCAGATCGAAGCGGTAGTTGGCGTAGTGCGCGTGGGTTTCCGCAGTGACCTTGTCCAGGCGCGCCAGAATCCATTGCTCGGCTTCGGTGCGCGGTTGCGGCACGCCGGCAAAGCGCGCGCCTTCGGTGTTCATCAGCACAAAGCGCGTGGCGTTCCACAGCTTGTTGCAGAAGTTCTTGTAGCCTTCGGCGCGGCCGAGATCGAACTTGATGTCGCGGCCATGCGTGGCCAGCGCGGCGATGGTGAAGCGCAGCGCGTCGGCACCGTGGGCGATGATGCCGTCCGGGAATTCCTTGCGCGTGGCTTTTTCGATCTTCTCGGCCATGCGCGGCTGCATCAGCCCGTTGGTGCGCTTGGCCACCAGGTCTTCGATGCTGATGCCGTCGATGATGTCCAGCGGATCGAGCACGTTGCCCTTGGACTTGGACATCTTCTGGCCCTGCGCATCGCGGATCAGGCCGGTGATGTAGACATCGCGGAATGGCACCTGGCCGGTGAAGCTGTCGGTGGCCATGATCATGCGCGCCACCCAGAAGAAGATGATGTCGAAGCCGGTGACCAGCACCGACGACGGCAGGTAGCGCTCGAAGCCGCGCTCGGCCATTGCGTTCGCATCCGGCCAGCCCAGCGTGGAGAACGGCCACAGTTGCGAGGAGAACCAGGTTTCCAGCACGTCGCTGTCCTGGTGCAGCGCGATCTCCGCACCCAGGCCGTGTTTCGCGCGCACCTCGGCTTCGTCGTGGCCGACATAGCACTTGCCTGCCTCGTCGAACCACGCCGGGATGCGATGGCCCCACCACAGCTGACGGCTGATGCACCAGTCCTGGATGTTCTCCATCCAGTGGCGATAGGTGTTGATCCAGTTCGGCGGCACGAACTTGACCTGGCCGCTTTCGACCAGTTCCAGGCCGCGCCTGGCCAGCGCGTCCATCTTCACGAACCACTGGTCGGTGAGATACGGCTCGATCACCTGGCCGGTGCGATCGCCGCGCGGCACCTGCAGCTTGTGCGGCTTGGTTTCGACCAATACGCCCAGGTCTTCCAGTTCCGACAGCACCAGCTTGCGGGCGTCGTAACGATCTAATCCCGAAAAACGTGCGGGAATTAACTCGATTGACTTGACAGGAATGCTGGCTGAGCTGGAGATGCGAGACAAAGCATTATCGCCTCCGAGCTCACTGTCGATGATTTCAAGATCAATACGTGGCGCTTCCAGCCGAACTTTTGCTTGGTCGTCCAGAATATTGATCAGGGGAAGGGCATGCCTAAGGCCCACCTGGTAATCGTTGAAGTCATGCGCAGGCGTGACCTTGACCACGCCGGTGCCGAAGGCGCGGTCGACATAATCGTCGGTGATCACCGGCACCTGCCGGCCAGTCAGTGGCAGCACGATGCGGGCGCTGTGCAGCGTGGCGTAGCGCGGGTCTTCCGGATGCACCATCACCGCGGTGTCGCCCAGCATGGTCTCCGGGCGCGTGGTGGCGACCACCAGGTAATCGCGGGTTTCGCGCAGCGTCTCGACGCCGTCGGCATCGTGTTCGACGTGCTCGTAGGTCACGCCGTCGGCCAGCGGGTAGCGGATCGACCACAGGAAGCCGTCTTCTTCGACGTTTTCCACTTCCAGGTCGGAGATCGCGGTCTTCAGCACCGGGTCCCAGTTGACCAGGCGCTGGCCGCGGTAGATCAGGCCCTGCTCGTACCAGCGCACGAAGGCTTCGTTGACCGCGGCCGACGGCTGCGGGTCCATGGTGAAGGTGCTGCGCGACCAGTCGCTGGAGGTGCCCAGCCGGCGCATCTGGCGCTCGATGGTGTCGCCGGACTCGGCCTTCCATTCCCACACCTTGGCGATGAAGCCCTCGCGCCCGAGCGAGTCGCGTGTTTCGCCGTTGCCTTCCAGGGCCAGGTTGCGCGACACCACCATCTCCGTGGCGATGCCGGCATGGTCGGTGCCCACCTGCCACAGCGTGTCGAAGCCGCGCATGCGGTGATAGCGCACCAACGCGTCCATCAGCGTCTGCTGGAACGCATGGCCCATGTGCAACGTCCCGGTCACATTCGGCGGCGGCAGCAGCACGGTATACGGCTCACCCTTGCCGGACGGCACGAAATAACCGGCCGCCTCCCACTGCGCGTACAGGCGCGATTCGAAGGAAGAGGGTTCGTAGCTGGAGGCGAGGGTGGTCATAAGGCGGGGAATGGAGAGTCGGGAATAGGGAATGGGGAAAGCAGGTGTGTTGAAAAGTGAAGGTCTACGGGGCAGTCGACGTTCAATTCTCGATTCCCCATTCCCGATTCACATGTCGTATTTGGTCAGTTCCAGGCCCAGGGCCTTGTACTGCTTCCAGCGCTCGCGCAGCGGTTCGCGGGCGGCGGGGTCGGCCGGGACGACTTCCAGTACGCGGTCGCAGGCACCCAGGTAGGGGTCGTCGCGCAGGTTGATCACCAGCGGGCGCGAGGGAGCATCGAACTCCGGCGAGGCGATCAGCACCGGCGCCAGCTCGTCTTCCTCGTCGGTGCCGGCGATCTGGTGCGGGATGTAGGCCTCGTCGTCGAATGCCCACAGCAGGTCGTCCAATGCCTCGGCCTGCGCGGCGTCGCGCGCCAGGATCAGCGTGGACAGGTTGGCGTCGTTGGCCTTGCGCGCCAGCTCGCAGACCAGCCGCAGCGGTTCGTTGAGGAAGCGCGGTTTGGCGATCAGGTAAAAGTCGGCACGGGGCATCAGGGCAGGGAATCGGGAGAGGAGAATTGGGAATGGTCACGGCACTGCCGCGACCTCGAAGGTCGCGGCAGTGCCTGAAAGGAAAGGGCTTTCACGATTCCCTATTCCCGATTTTCAATTCCCACCTTCGGCGCGATCCAGCAACCACTGGGTCAGCAGCCCCACCGGGCGACCGGTGGCCATGCCGCGCTTGCCTTCGTCGCTGGCGACGCCGGCGATGTCCAGATGCGCCCAGCGCTGGTTCTCGGTGAAGCGCGACAGGAAGCAGCCGGCGGTGATCGCGCCGCCCCAGCGGCCGCCGATGTTGTAGACGTCGGCGAAGGTGGAATCCAGCAGGCCCTGGTACTCGTCCCACAGCGGCAGGCGCCAGGCGCGGTCGAACACGTGCTCGCCGGCGGCCAGCAGTTCGTTGGCCAGGTCGTCGTGCTTGCTCATCAGGCCGGCGGTCTGGTGGCCGAGCGCCACCATGCAGGCGCCGGTCAGCGTGGCCACGTCCACCAATGCTTCGGGGTTGAAGCGCTCGGCGTAGGTCAGCGCATCGCACAGGATCAGGCGGCCTTCGGCGTCGGTGTTGCCGACCTCGATGGTCTTGCCGGACATGCTGGTGATCACGTCGGAGGGGCGGTAGGCATTGCCGTCGATGGCGTTCTCCACCGCCGGCACCACCACCACCAGGTTGATCGGCAACTCGGCCTTGACGGTGGCCACGAAGGTGCCGATGACGTTGGCGCCGCCGCACATGTCGTACTTCATTTCCTCGATGCCGCCCTGCGTCTTGAGGTTGACGCCGCCGGTGTCGAAGGTGATGCCCTTGCCGACCAGCACGTACGGACGCGCGTCGCCGCCGCCGTTCCACTTCAGCACGATCAGCCGCGGGCGGTTGGCCGAGCCACGCGCCACCGACAGCAGCGAGCCCATGCCGAGCGACTCCATCTGCGTCTCGTCCAGGATCTCGGCCTCGGCGCCGGGGAACTTGCCGGCGAATGCGGCGGCGGTTTCGGCCAGATAGGCCGGGGTGCAGTAGTTCGGCGGCAGGTTGCCCAGCTCGCGGGCGAACTCCACGCCTTCGGCGGTGGCAACGCCCACGGCCAGTGCGCGGGCGTCGTCGCCGACGATCGCCAGCGTGGTCAGGCCGGTCTCGTCGACCTTCTTCTTGCCCAGCGTGGCGGTGTAACGGTAAGCGGCGTGGTCGCTGACGATGATGGCCTGGCGGATGTTCCAGGCGCTGTCGCGCGCCTTCACCGGCAATTCGGTCAGGGTGAGCAGGGCGGTGCCGACCGGGCCGGTCTTCAGCGCGCGGGTCGCGTCGCCGATCGCCTTGTGGTACGGCGCCACGCCGAACTTGCCGGCCTCGCCCAGGCCGACCACCAGCACGCGCGGGGCGGCGACGCCGGGCAGGTCATGCAACAGGCTGGTGCTGCCGGCCTTGGCAGCCACATCGCCACGTGCCACCAGGGCCGTCAGACGGCCCTGGCTGGCGCTATCGAGTGCCTGGGCGGCGGGCGACAGGGTCTTGTCGGCGAACACGCCAACCACGATGCAGTCGACGGCGGCGCTTGCCGGCGCGTCTTGGTTCAGGGTGAATTGCAGGGCCATTGATCAGATTCCGTAGGCAAATCCGTACAATCGCGGGCTGTTTACGCCAACCGGACTAGGCTGGCGCCGCCGCGAACGAATCCGAGAGTTTAAGACAAGCCCACCCCATGCCGAAGCTCGATCGATACCTGCTTAGCGATTTCACCCAGAGCTTCCTGGCCACCTTGATCGTGCTGCTGGTCGTCAGCGTCGGCGGTGTGCTGGTGGATATCCTCGGCAATATCGCCGACGGCCGCATCCCTGCTCGCTTGCTGCTGTCTCAGGTGGGCCTGCAATTCGTTGCGTATCTGCCGATCATCCTGCCGCTGGCGCTGATGCTGGGGCTGTTATTGGCACTGGCGCGGCTGTACCGCGATTCAGAAATGGCCGTCATTACCGCCATCGGTGTGGGCCCGCGGCGCATGTTGCGGCCGATGCTGATGCTGGTGGTGCCGGTGGTGGTGGTGATCGGGCTGTGCTCGCTGTGGCTGGGCCCCTGGGCCAGCCGTACCGCCGAGACCATGCTGGAAGACGCCAACCGCAGCATCGTGATGGCCGGCCTGGAGTCGGGCAAGTTCACCCCGCTGTCCGGTGGCGGGGTGGTGTACCTGACCACGATCTCGGCCGACGGCAAGGGCCTGGGCAAGGTCTTCATGCAGCGCCAGAAGGACGACCGCATCGACGTGGTCACCGCCGACCGCGGCGCGATGTTCTTCGAAGGCAAGGCCGACCGTTATCTGCGCCTGGAGGACGGTTACCGCATCGAGGGCCCGGCCGCCGGCAACACCCTGGACTACCGCCTGATGAAGTTCGCCAGCAACGATGTGGCCTTGCCCGACCGGACCCAGGTGCACGATGCCAACGATCCGGAAGTGATGTGGACCACGCAGTTGCTGTCGGACCAGCGCCCGGCCGCGCGCGCGCAGCTGCACGAGCGCCTGGCACCGCCGCTGCTGGCGCTGGCCTTCGCGCTGCTGACCCTGCCGCTGTCGCGCAGCGCGCCGCGGCAGCAGCGGTATGGCCGGATCATGCTGGCCTTCCTGGCTTATATGGTCGGCACCAACCTGATGATCGTCGGCACCCAGTGGATCGCCAATGGCAAGACGCCGGCCGCGCTCGGTCTGTGGTGGCTGACCCTGCCGCTGCTGGCGGTGGCGATCTGGGCGTATGCGCGCGATGGCCGCGTGCGTCGGCCGAGGGTGCGCGCATGAGGCTGATGCCGCGGGTGCATGACTGGTACATCGGGCGTGCGGTGTTGTTCACCGTGTTGCTGACGTGGGCGGTGCTGCTGGGCCTGGACCTGGTCAACGCCTTTGCCAGCGAGGCCAAGAACATCGGCCAGGGCAGCTACAGCTTTGGTCATGCGGTGGCCTATGTGGCCTATACCGTGCCGCGCCGGGCCTACACCTTGTTTCCCACCGCGGCGGTGATCGGCGCCTTGATGGGCCTGGGCCAGCTGGCGGCAACGTCCGAGCTCACCGCGCTGCGCGCGCTGGGCGTGTCGCGCAAGCGTATGTCGGCCTCGGTGGTGGCGGCCATGGCGCTGCTGACCGCCACCATGGTGATCAGTGGCGAGACGGTGGGGCCGTGGGCACAGAACCAGGCCGATACCCTCAAGACCAGCGCCCGCTACAACAGCAACATGGCCGGCTCGCGCTACTCCGGCCTGTGGGCGCGCGAGGGCGACACCTTCCTCAACGCGCTCAGCGGCGAAGAAAAGCTGCTCGATGGCGGCGGCACCGCGCTGGACCTGCACGATGTGCGGCTGTACCACCTCGATGCCAGCGGCCGCATGCAGCAGCTAACCTACGCCGCGCTGGCCGAGAACCGCAACGGGACCTGGACGCTGCGCCAGGTGCGCCGCGACACCTTCCAGGAGCGCTCGGTGCAGCGCGAAACCTTCCCCGAGCTGCCGTGGCAATCCCAGCTCAGCCCGGCGGCACTGGCGGCCGGGCTGGCCAAGCCGCGCAACCTGTCCGCGCGCGATCTGGAACAGAGCATCGAGTACCGCCGCCGCAACGGCCTGGATGCACGCGACTACGAAGACCAGTACTGGAGCCGCTGGTTCTATCCGCTCAACGTCCTGGCGCTGTGCCTGGCGGCAATCCCGTTCTCGTTCGGTTCGCTGCGTAGCGGCGGCCTGGGCAAGCGGCTGTTCCTGGGCATCCTGTTCGCGCTGGGGTTCTGGCTGCTGCAGCTGTTCTTCGGCCGCATGGCCGGCGCACTCAAGCTGGATTACCGCATCGCCTACGCGCTGCCGCCGATGGTGATGCTGGGCGTGTCGGCATGGCTGTTCCGACGGCGCAGTAGCTGACGCCGATGCGTCGGTGCAGCGTCGGCGGAACCGTGTTCTGCCTGCTCTGAGCAGCGGTTGCCGCTCCATGCGTGTAGGCAGTCAGTACGTCGCATGACCGCCGCACTCCTGCGGCGCTTGGCGTAGAGATCGGCAAGAGGCCGGCCTGGTCGTTTCAGCGCTTGGGCGCGCGCTGCAGCCGGGTGCCACTGGCGCGGTCGTGCCAGGCCAGGCGGTCGCGGTCCAGCCAGGCCCACCAGAATCCTGCGCCAGCCAGGGCCAGCGACAGCGTGCCGACGGCATAGCGGATCCAGAGTGCGCGCCAGGTGGCTTGCGGCCCGACCAGCGACAACCGCCACGGGCGCATGCCCAGGGTCTGGCCACCCCGTCGCCAGCTGACGGTGGCGTACACCCCGGCGGCGATCCAGCAGCACAGCCACAGCAGCCATTGCCAGCCGCTGAAGGGGGCAATGTTTTCGCGGGCCGGGTGCCCGGCAAGCGTAAAGCCCAGCGTGAACGCGGCGGAGATCAGCATCCATAGCGCCAGGACCGGCCAGGCGTCGTAGCACAGGGCCAGCAGGCGCCAGACCACCAGGGCGGGCGGGCGCGCGCTGCGCGGTGAAGGGGACGAGGTCATGCCGCGAGCATAGCCGGCGCAGGCGATCGGGCAACGTCGCGCTGCGGCAATCCCGCGCCGGGCCGGGCCTGTGCGTCGAGTCAGGAGCGATGTGCTGGGTGGCTTGTCGAGGCAAGCCGCACCGCCAATCCCGCTCCTGGCCGACACGGCGCGCCGCAAATCGCATGTCACGCTCTATGCTGTTGCGATGTCAGCCAGCAGTCCCGCCGAACGTCGCCAACTGGCGCAACACCTGCCACCGGTGCAGGCGGCCGATGCCGCCGCCATCGAACGCTTTCTGGACCGGTTATGGGCCGAGCAGGGCGTGGCACGGCAGACCCTGGACAGTTACCGGCGCGACCTGGAAGGGCTGGCGCGCTGGCGCGACGGTGCCGGCGGCGGCCTGCTGGGTGTCGATCGGGCGGCGTTGTTCGACTATCTGCGCTGGCGCGCTCAGGCCAATTACTCCCCACGCAGCACAGCGCGGCTATTGTCGACGCTGCGGGCGTTCTACGCGCTGTGCCTGCGCGATGGGGTACGCAGCGACGACCCGACGGCGCTGATCGACCCACCAAAGTTGCCCCGTAGCTTGCCCAAGGCGCTGACCGAAACGCAGATCGAGGCGCTGTTGGCCGCGCCCGAGATCGACACGCCGCTGGGCTTGCGCGACCGCGCAATGCTCGAGCTGATGTATGCGGCCGGCCTGCGCGTCAGCGAACTGGTCAACCTGCCGGCGGTGGGGGTCAACCTGCGCCAGGGCGTGCTGCGGGTCACCGGCAAGGGCAGCAAGGAGCGGCTGGTACCGCTGGGCGAGGAATCCCAGCACTGGCTGGAGCGGTATCTGAGCCAAGCGCGCCCGCTGCTGGCCAGCCACAAGGCGGTGGCGGCAGTGGACGGGCAGGTGCCGCTGTTCATCGATGCAGCGCGGCAGCCGCCCAGCCGCCAGCAGTTCTGGGCGCTGGTCAAACGCTATGCGGCGGTGGCCGGGATCGACCCCGCCACGATCAGCCCGCACGGGCTGCGGCACAGCTTTGCCACCCATCTGCTCAACCACGGTGCGGACCTGCGCGCGCTGCAGATGCTGCTCGGTCACAGCTCGCTGTCCACCACGCAGATCTACACCCTGGTGGCGCGTCAGCATCTGCAGAAGCTGCACGCCGCCCATCATCCGCGCGGCTGACTGCGGCTGCAGGCGCAGCAGCGGCCCGCCGTTGCCCATTCAGCGGCTCGGCCGGCAAACAAAGCATCCCGCTCGCTGCCTGGCTTCATCTGCGCTGTGCGAGAATCCAGGCACCCCATTCCACTGGATGCGTGAATGTATCGTCTTGCCATCGCCGCGCTGCTGGGCGCAATCAGCCTTACCGCCTGCGCGCAATCCTCGCAGCCTGCGGCAAGCAATGCCGGCGCCAAGCCAGCCGCCGCCGCTGCCCCTGCCGCTGCGGGCAATGTGGACCAGCGTGTGAGCGTCGCGCTCAAGGCGCTGGATCCGGATTTCAAGCCGGACTACATCGGCGCCGCGCCGTTTCCCGGCTTCCGCGAAGTGGTGGTCGGCGGGCAGGTGCTGTACGTCAGCGACGACGGCCGCTACCTGATCCAGGCGCAGCCGTTCGACATCCAGAACAAGCAGTTCGCTGCCAGCCCGGGCCTGCTGGCCTACCGCCGCAAGCAGCTGGAGACCGTGCCCAAGGCCGACCGCATCGTGTTCGCGCCGGCAAACCCCAAGTACACCGTGACGGTGTTCACCGACGTGGAATGCGGCTACTGCCGCAAGCTGCACAGCGAGATCGGCGAGCTCAACAAGCAGGGGATCGCGGTGGAATATCTGGCGTTTCCGCGCATGGGCCTGGGCAGCCAGGACCACAAGGAGATGATCGCGGTGTGGTGCGCCGCCGACCGCAAGCAGGCACTGACCGCGGCCAAGTCCGGGCAGCCGGTGAATGCCAAGGACTGCAAGAACCCGGTGTCGATGGAATACACGCTGGGCCAGCGTCTGGGCGTCAATGGCACCCCGGCGATCTTTGCGCCGGACGGCACCCAGCTCGGTGGCTACCTGCCGCCGGCGCAGCTGCGTGAGGCGCTGGAAAAGCGCGCGGTCAGCACTGCCGGCGGCAGCCGCTGAGGTATCCGGCAGCGGCGCCGGGATGCCGGCCGCTGCGGCGGTCGGTGTGATCGATCAGGAGGCCGGAGTGCGCATGCATTCCGGCCTCTTGCGTTTCAGGGTCGGGCTGGCTGCACGGTTGATGCGGTGAGAGCGGCGGTGGGCTGGCATTGGCCTGCGCTGCCGACGTTGCCACCGCGGAGACCGGCCCAAAGGCAGCTGGGCGCGACAATCCCTGCTGGCATCGCCATCCGCCTTTGCCGTCGCCGCATCGGCCGGCACGCGCCGAATCCGGCCCGGGCTGTGCGAATGATCACTGCATGGATCGGCGGCCCACCCACGCCGGGTCCGGCGCCGACGCATCAGCTCCGTTACAATCTGCAGCCCCGTTTCTGACACGGTTCCCCGGACATGATGGTCCTCGAGGGCGCTTCCGCCCTTTCGCCGTTCCGCCGCGCTCGGCTCGAAACCCGCCTGCAAACCCTCGTTCCCGCGCTGCGCATCACCGGCGCCTGGCACGTGTACTTCATCCGCGCCGAGGCCGGGCAAGCGCCCGACCAGGCCACCTTGCAGCGGATCCTGCAGGCCGAAGCCGCCCCCGCGCCGCAGGCCGAGGATGCCTCCTCGCGCTATGTGGTGCCGCGTCTGGGCACCTTGTCGCCGTGGTCGAGCAAGGCCACCGAACTGGTGCGCGGGGCCGGGCAGCCGATCCAGCGCGTGGAGCGCGGCACCCGCATCGATCTGGCCGGCTGGCCGGCCGACGAAGCGATGCAGGCCGCCGTGGCCAAGCTGCTGCACGACCCGATGACGCAGTCGCTGCTCGGCTCGGCCGCGGCCGCCGAGGCGCTGTTCAACGTGCCCGATCGCGGGCAGTTGCAGCGCGTGCCGCTGGCGGCGCTGGAACAGGCCAACCGCGACCTCGGCCTGGCCCTGGCGCAGGACGAGATCGACTACCTGCGCGAACGCTTCGCCGAGCTGGGCCGCGACCCGGCCGATGTCGAGCTGATGATGTTCGCCCAGGCCAATTCCGAGCACTGCCGGCACAAGATCTTCAATGCCAGCTGGACCATCGACGGCAAGCCGCAGGAACGCTCGCTGTTCCGCATGATCAAACACACCCACCAGCAGACCCCGCAGCACACCTTGTCGGCCTACAGCGACAACGCGGCGGTGGTGGAAGGCGTGCCGGCCGCGCGCTATCGCCCGGATCCGGCCAGTGGCGAATACCGCGCCGAGGCGGTGCTGCCGTCGGCGTTTGCGATCAAGGTCGAGACGCATAACCACCCCACCGCGATCGCGCCGTTTCCCGGCGCCGCCACCGGCGCCGGTGGCGAGATCCGCGACGAAGGCGCCACCGGCCGCGGCGGCAAGCCCAAGGCCGGGCTGACCGGGTTCACGGTGTCGCATCTGCGCATCCCGACCCTGCCGCAGCCGTGGGAGGCGCCGCGCGCGCTGAACCCGCGCATGGCCCCGGCGCTGGACATCATGCTCGACGGCCCGCTCGGCGGCGCAGCGTTCAATAACGAATTCGGCCGGCCGAACCTGCTCGGCTATTTCCGCAGCTTCGAGCTTGCCGAAGGCGAGGGCCTGACCCGCGCCTACGACAAGCCGATCATGCTGGCCGGCGGCCTGGGCGCGATCGATCGCAATCAGGTCGAGAAGCTGCGCCTGCAGCCCGGCGATGCGGTGATCGTGCTGGGCGGCCCGGCGATGCTGATCGGCCTGGGCGGCGGTGCGGCCAGCTCGGTGGCGGCCGGCGACAGCGCCGAGGCGCTGGATTTCGCCAGCGTGCAGCGCGAAAACCCGGAGATGGAGCGCCGCTGCCAGGAGGTCATCGACCGCTGCGTGGCGCTGGGCAGCGACAACCCGATCCGCTGGTTCCACGACGTGGGGGCGGGCGGCCTGTCCAATGCCATCCCCGAGTTGCTGCACGACTCCGGCGTGGGCGGCATCATCGACCTGGGCCGCGTGCTCACCGACGACCCCTCGCTGTCGCCGCTGGAACTGTGGTGCAACGAATCGCAGGAGCGCTACGTGCTGGGCGTACCGCAGGCACGCCTGGACGAATTCGCCGCCATCTGCGCGCGCGAACGCTGCCCGTTTGCCGCCGTCGGCGTGGCCACGGCCGAGGAGCGGCTGGTGGTTGGCTATGGCGTGTTTGGGGACGGGAATCGGGATTCGGGAATCGGGAATGGCAACAGCACGCTGCCGGCTGCCGATGTCGCTTCTCGCCATTCCCCATTCCCCACTCCCGATTCCCCGCTCCCGATCGACCTGCCGATGGATGTGCTCTTCGGCAAGGCACCAAAGATGCATCGCGATGCGGTGCATCCGCCAGTGCCGCAGTGGCCGGTGCTGCAGACCGCCGCGCTGGACCTGCAGCAGGCCGGCCTGCGCGTGCTGGCGCATCCCACGGTGGCGTCCAAGAGCTTTCTGGTGACCATCGGCGACCGCAGCGTGGGCGGCCTGACCGCGCGCGAGCAGATGATCGGGCCGTGGCAGCTGCCGCTGGCCGATTGCGCGATCACTCTGGCCGGTTTCGACACCTTCGCCGGCGAGGCGATGTCGATCGGCGAGCGCACCCCGCTGGCGTTGTTGAACGCCGCCGCGTCGGCGCGCATGGCGGTGGGCGAGGCGATCACCAACCTGTGCGCCGCGCCGGTGCAGACGCTGGACAGCATCAAGCTGTCGGCCAACTGGATGGCCGCCGCCGGTCACGCCGGCGAGGACGCCCTGCTGTACGACGCGGTGCGCGCGATCGGTATGGAGCTGTGCCCGGCGCTCGAGCTGAGCGTGCCGGTGGGCAAGGACTCGCTGTCGATGCAGGCGCAGTGGGTTGTCGGGAATGGAGAATCGGGAATCGGGAATGGCAAAACGCCGCAGGCCTCCGCTTCCACCATTCCCCATTCCCCATTCCCCATTCCCGGTGAAACGCACAAGAGCGTTTCACCGGTCTCGCTGATCATCAGTGCATTCGCGCCGGTCGGCGATGTGCGCACGCAGTTGACGCCGTTGTTGCGCAGCGACGAAGAGAGCGAGCTGTGGTTGATCGGGCTGGGCGGCGGCAAGCAGCGCCTGGGCGGCTCGGTGCTGGCGCAGGTGTATGCCGACGCTGCGGCATTGCCGGCGTTCGGCGGCGAGGTGCCGGATCTGGACGATGCGCAGCGGCTGCGCAGCTTCTTTGAACTGATCCGCGCGGCGCGCGAGAGCGGCCTGTTGCTGGCGTATCACGACCGCAGCGATGGCGGTGCGTTTGCGGCGCTGTGCGAGATGGCGTTCGCGTCGCGGCAGGGCCTGGACATCACCCTCGATGCCTGGGGCGACGATGCGTTCCGCAGCCTGTTCAATGAAGAACTGGGTGCGGTGGTGCAGATCGCCAGCGAGGACCGCGCCGCGTTCGCCGATCTGGTCGAGCGGCATGCGCTGACCGAGTGCGCGCAGCGCATCGCACGCCCCACCGGCGCGCCGCGCATCCGCGTGAGCGGGCAGGGCAGGGTGCTGGCCGAGTGGCGTTGGGAAGCCTTGTTCGATGCCTGGTGGTCGGTGACGCACGCCATGCAGAAATTGCGCGACAACCCGGAAACCGCCGACGAGGAGCGCGCGCAGGCACGCGACTTCCAGGCGCCGGGATTACGTCCGAAGCTGGTGTTCGACCCGTCCGAAGACGTGGCCGCGCCGTTCGTGGCGACCGGTGCGCGGCCCAAGGTGGCGATCCTGCGCGAGCAGGGCGTCAACGGGCAGATCGAGATGGCCTACAACTTCGAACGCGCCGGTTTCCGTGCGTTCGACGTGCATATGAGCGATCTGATCGAAGGCCGTGTGGATCTGGCGCAGTTCTCCGGGTTTGCCGCCTGTGGCGGCTTCAGCTACGGCGACGTGCTGGGTGCCGGCCGTGGCTGGGCCACCTCGATCCTGGAGCGCTCGGCCTTGCGCGACGCGTTCGCCACGTTCTTTGCGCGCAGCGATACCTTCGCGCTGGGGGTGTGCAACGGCTGCCAGATGCTCAGCCAGCTCAAGGACATCATTCCCGGTGCCGAGCATTGGCCGCGCTTTTTGCGCAATCGCAGCGAGCAGTTCGAAGCGCGCACCGCCTTGCTGGAAGTGGTGGAGTCGCCGTCGATCTTCCTGCGCGGCATGGCTGGCTCACGGATCCCGGTGGCGGTGGCGCATGGCGAAGGCCGTGCCGAGTTCGACACCGTGGTGGATCAGGCGGCTGCCCGTGTGGCCCTGCGCTTCATCGATGGCGATGGCGCGGTGGCATCGCAGTACCCGCTCAATCCGAACGGCTCGCCGGACGGCATCACCGGGCTGACCAGCAGCGACGGTCGCGCCACCATCCTGATGCCGCATCCGGAGCGCACCCCGCGCACTGCAAACCTGAGCTGGCACCCGGCCGACTGGGGCGAGGACTCGCCGTGGCTGCGCATGTTCCGCAACGCGCGGGTCTGGTGCGGTTGACGGTATGGAGGTGTGCGGCGTGAGCTGAAGCGCCGTACCAACCGTGTCATTGGACGGCCGTGTGCAGCGATGCACACGGCCGTTGTCGTTTCCGGTGTCGGATCTGTGCGACGGCCTGCGGTGGTATCGAGTCCTTCGATCGTTGCCGCGAGCGGCGTGGCGATGCGTGGTGCTTTATGAGCAAGAAAATGCATGGCCGCGTTTGGGTCGACTGCAGGCTCCGAAGGAGCCGGGCTCGCCTGCGACGTCTGCCAATGGCAGCCACGTCCTTGCACGCAGCGCGCGCAGCGGCAGGACACTCGAGAAAAACGCGGTTTTCCAGCCTGGCCTGCGGCCAGCACAAGGCTTGTCGCCATCACGTTGCATGCGTTGCCGGTGGGGGCGGACGCCTGCGGTCGCATTGGCGCAGTTGCGATGAGCTGCATTTAGTGAAGGTCGAAACATGGTTTACTTTAAGTAACTATAAGAACTACTAGGTATTTAGTCGAAGTATCTGGTGATGCTGCTTGTGTGACGTCAATCTCAATTGAATTTTTGGTTTTTCAATAGATTCAGACCACGTTATGAATCTTCGATTCATGGCGTTTCTGCAGCACTTTATGGATTGATCGTGGATGCTTTTGCGCGGGTAGTTCCCGCTGCAGAAGCAGGGCGAGTGCGTTTTCGATAAACCTCAGGGGGACCGTGCGATGCAATCGCACGGTGGTCGGTTTTTACATGCCAGACCAATGCGGAGTAAGTCGTTAATGAAGCGAATTCAATTAGATGCCGGTGGTGAGCAGCGTGCTCATCGCCGAACGGTAAGGCTTGCCCGCGACACGGGAAATCAAGCGCTATATCAATCTGCGGGGCATGCGCGCGGCAGGCTGGCGGCGGCAATGCTGCTGGCGCTTGCCGGCATGGCTGGAGGTGCCCAGGCCACGACCACGCAAGCCGACGCGCTTGCACATTGCACGGTCGTCCAAGGCCAACAGCGTTGCGACACCGATGCGGCGACAAGCGACAGCGCCGCGCCTGCAACAGCGAGTGCGCAAGCAGCGGCAACGCCTGCGGCAGATGCCGATGCACCGGCGTTTGCAGATGGGCAGGATGCGCTGGCGCTGGGCAATGCGAGTAATGCGCTGGGCGATGGAACCAGCGCGTTCGGCGGCGGAAGCCTGGCCTTGGAGCGCGACGCCACCGCGATCGGACACAACGTGTCGGCCGCAGGGGAATCGGCAACCGCCGTCGGCAGCGTGGCAACGGTCTACGACTACGACGCATCCGGATTTGTCATCGGGCAACGCGAACAGGCCACGCAGGCGTCTGGTGTGGGGGCCACCGCCGTCGGCGGCGGTGCAGTGGCTGGGGATCCGTTTTCCAGCGCTGTAGGCAGCGGCGCCAGCGCCACCGGCGTGCAGAGCGCGGCCCTGGGTTATCGCGCACAGACCTTCAACGATGGCGCCACCGCGATCGGCGGCTTGTCCACGGCCAGTGGTTTTCTTTCCACCGCCGGCGGCTACAGTTCGCGTGCCAGTGGAGACACGTCCACCGCCTTCGGTTACCGGGCGCGCAGCCAAGGCAGCAGCAGTATCGCGGTAGGCGATACCGCATTGGCCAGTGGCGTGCAGAGCGTGGTGGTCGGTGGCATCAGCAACTTCGGCTCGATCACCGCTGCCACCGGAACAGGTGGCATCGCGCTCGGCGCAGGTGCGCAGAGCCAGTCCGATTATGCGATTGCCATTGGCTACGATTCCAACATCTTTCCCAATGCGCCAGGCAATACCGATGCAGTGGCGATCGGCCACAGCGCCGGTTCGTTCGCGCCACGCACGGTGTCGCTGGGTGGCTTCTCATTGGCGATGGGCGATGGTGGCATCTCGATCGGTCACGACAGCACCGCCTACACTGAAAACAGCATCGCGTTGGGCGCACGTGCCGGCACCTCGTGGTTCAACGGCAACAACACCGCGATCGGTGCAGATTCCGAAACCAATGGCATCGATGCGGTGGCGATCGGCTATGGCGCGCGTGTGGGCGATTTTGTCGACGATGCCTGGAACCGCTCTGCCTCCAGTGCCGTTGCACTGGGTGCGCATTCCTACGCGAATCGCAGCAACACGGTGTCGGTTGGCGATGTGCAGGCGGGGCTGACGCGGCAGATCACCAGCGTGGCGGCAGGCACCGAGGCCAATGACGCAGTCAATGTCGCCCAACTCGACAGCGTGCGTGCGGTGGCCGACCGTCTCGGCAGCACGCTGGCGATCGGCAAGACCGATACGGACGAAGCCGCTGCCCATGTCGACGGACTCAATGCGCTGGCGTTGGGGAGCGCCAGCAACGCGATCGGCGATGGTGCCAATGCGCTGGGTTCGGGCAGTCTGGCGCTCGGGCGCGATGCCGTGGCCGTCGGCCGCAACGCCAGCGCGGCCGATGCCTCGGCCGTTGCAGTGGGTGGCGTCGCGTCCGTGCCGGTGTTCGATGCGGCGGGTTCCATCGTCGGCGCGCAGGAACAGGCCACCCTGGCCCAGGCGAGCGGTGCAGCGGCGCTGGGCAGCGGGGCGATTGCCACGCGCAGCTTCGCCACCGCGGTCGGCACGGGGGCTGCGGCCAGCGGTGAGCAATCGATGGCGGCGGGATTCAGCGCACGTGCGCAGGATGATGTTGCCACCGCCGTGGGCGCGTTCTCGACCGCGCGCAGTGCGGCGGCGTCGGCCTTCGGCTTCGGTGCGCGGGCCGATGCGAGCATGACCACGGCGGTGGGCTTCAATGCCTCCAGTCTTGGCGAGAGCAGTGTTGCCGTGGGCAGTCTGGCGGTTGCTGCCGGCGAGCGCAGCGTGACGCTCGGCGGCATGTCGCTGATCAGCTCCACGCTCAGGCCGGCGGGCGCGTTCCGGGTCGGTGGCGTTGCCATCGGCGCAGGTGCGCGCAGCGACGGCGATTACGCCGTTGCGCTCGGCTACAACGCCAACGTGTTCTCCAACGACAACAATACCGACGCGGTGGCGATCGGCCATAGCGCCGCGTCGTTCGCTCCGCGCACGGTGTCGCTGGGGGCATTGGCATCGGCCGAGGGCGCGGAGGGCATCGGCATCGGCTATGACGCGCGTGCCACCTCCAGCAGGAGCATCGCGATCGGGAGCGGCGCCAATACGTCGATCCTCTATGGCGACAATATCGCGCTGGGAACCAACGCCAAGGCGGATGCGCCCGATGCGATCGCGATCGGGCGCAATGCCAACGTGGGTGTGTTCGTCGGTGAAACGGGCAGCGCGGCGGTGGCATTGGGCGTGCAATCCAATGCGCTGGGCAACAACAGTCTGGCAGTGGGCTACAACGCCTTTACCCGCCAGGGGGGCAGTGATGCTGTCGCACTCGGTGCCAATGCCGGTGCGACCGGTGCCGATTCGGTGGCGCTGGGCGCAGGTTCGCGCAGCTACGAGGCCAACGTGGTGTCGGTGGGCAACGGCAATGGCCGCGGTGGTCCGGCCACGCGTCGCATCGTCAATGTCGGCAATGGTGCGATTGCCGGTGCCAGTACCGATGCGATCAACGGCGGCCAGCTGTTCCAGTCGCTCAGCAACGCCGCCAGCTTCCTCGGCGGTGGCGCGGCGATCGGTGCGCAGGGCGTGTTCGTCGCACCGACCTACGTGATCCAGGGCAGCAGTTACCGCAATGTGGGCGAGGCACTGACTGCGCTGGACAGCAAGGTCAGCGAGCTGGATGCGCGTGGTGGTACGGCGACGCCTGGCGCTGCAGCGCGTGCGGCAACGGCGCCAGCCCCGGCTGCGGACGCCTCGACTGTCGCCACTACCGCAGATGCGACAGACGATGGCCTGCAGTCGATATCGCTGGTCACTGACGGCATGGCCGACAGCGCGGTGTCTTCAGTCACCGCAACGGCGAGCGGGCTTGCCGCAAGCAACGCGCTCCAAGGCACGCCCACCGCCGCAGTGGTCGGCAGCATCACTCCAGCTGCAACGTCCACCGCTGTGGGCACGGCGGCAGTGGCCAACCACGTGACCGGCACGGCGATCGGCGGCAGCGCGTATGCGCATGGCCCCAACGACACTGCGATCGGCAGCAACGCACGCGTCAATGCCGATGGCAGCACCGCGGTCGGCGCCAATACGCAGATTGCCGCGGTGGCGACCAATGCGGTGGCGATGGGCGAAGGCGCGCAGGTCAGTGCCGCCTCCGGCACGGCGATCGGCCAGGGCGCACGTGCCAGTGCGCAGGGTGCGGTCGCGCTGGGTCAGGGCTCGGTTGCCGATCGTGCCAACACGGTGTCGGTCGGCAGCGTCGGCGGCGAGCGTCAGGTGGCCAATGTGGCCGCCGGCACGCGAGCCACCGATGCGGTCAACAAGGGCCAGTTGGACAACGGCGTTGCCGCGGCCAACAGCTATACCGACAGCCGCTACAACGCGATGGCCGACAGCTTCGAGACCTATCAGGGCGATATCGAAGACCGTCTGCGCCGGCAGAACCGTCGCCTGGATCGTCAGGGCGCGATGAGCTCGGCGATGTTGAACATGGCTGCCAGCGTCGGTGGCATCGCCACGCAGAACCGCGTCGGTGCCGGCGTCGGTTTCCAGAACGGCGAATCGGCGTTGTCGGTGGGTTACCAGCGTGCGATCAGCCCGCGCGCCACCTTGACGGTGGGCGGCGCACTCAGCGGTGACGACCGGTCGATCGGCCTGGGTGCCGGCTTCGGCTGGTAGCGCAGGTCTTGCCATCGCAGCGGCTGCGCTTGCCGCGGCTGCGTGCTCACTCATTTGCATTTCATCTTGAAGAGGACGTCATCGTGATTCAGACCCATCGTTCCCGAACCCTCGCCATTGCCTGCAGCGCTGTGCTGTCGCTCGCCGGCGGCATCGCCAGCGCGGCCACACCGGACGGCATGCGCAGCGCGCAACAGTTGCAGGCCATGCGCGATGCACCGGTCGACGCCATCATCGTCACCTATCGCAGCGGCACAGTGAGCGCGCGCAACGTCGGCGCCGCGTCCACGGCCACCATCACTGCGGCGGCATCACGCGCGGCAGTGCGCCTGGCACCGGCCGCGCGCAGCGGCGCGCAGGCCGCGCCGACCCATGTGCGTACCCTGGCGGTGGGCGGTGAGTTGATCCGGCTGCCCACGCAACTCAGCCGCAGCGACGCCGACCGCCTGGTGCGCGAGCTGCAAGCCGATCCGGCGGTGGAACATGCGCAGATCGATGCACGCGCCTATCCGTTGCAGAGCAGCGGCGGCAGCTTGCCCAACGATCCGCTGCTGGCCAGCAATCAATGGCATCTCACCGATCCGGTCGGCGGCATCGATGCGCCGGCGGCGTGGAAGACCGCGCAGGGCGAGGGCGTAGTGGTGGCGGTGATCGACACCGGCATCCTGCCGGCGCATCCGGATCTGGCCGGCAATCTGCTGCAGGGCTACGACTTCATCACCGATGCCGGCCGGTCGCGACGTCCGACCGATGCACGCGTGGCGGGTGCGCTGGACCGCGGCGACTGGGAAGCCGAAGACGGCGAGTGCGGCATTTTTTCCGCGGCGCATGACAGCTCCTGGCATGGCACCCACGTGGCCGGCACGATCGCCGAAACCACCGGCAACGGCATTGGCGGTGCCGGTGTGGCCTACAAGGCCAAGGTGCTGCCGGTCCGCGTGCTCGGTCACTGCGGCGGGTCGTTCTCGGACATCACCGATGCCATCGTGTGGGCGTCCGGCGGGCATGTGGAGGGCGTGCCGGACAATCGCGACCCGGCGGAAATCATCAACATGAGCCTGGGCGGCTTTGGCCCCTGCGATTTGGTCACGCAGGCGGCGATCGACGGTGCGGTGTCGCGTGGTACCACCGTGGTGGTGGCGGCCGGCAACGATGGCTCGGATGTGTCCAGTGCGGTACCGGCCAACTGCGCCAATGTGGTGTCGGTGGCAGCCACCCGCCTGACCGGCGGCCTGGCGTACTACAGCAATTTCGGCAGCTTGATCGATCTGGCCGCACCCGGCGGCGGCGCGCGCGATCTGGCAACCGACACCTTGTACGACGGCCCGGTCGGCAGCTGGATCTGGCAGACCGGTTACACCGGCAAGACCACGCCCACGTCCGGCCAGTTCGACTACATCGGGCCTGGCTTTGCCGGAACCTCGATGGCCTCCCCGCATGTGGCGGGGACTGCCGCACTGGTGCAGAGCGCGCTGATCGCCGATGGCAAGCCGCCGCTGACACCCGCGGCGCTGGAACGCCTGCTCAAGCGCAGTGCGCGCGCGTTTCCGGTGCAGTTGCCGTTGAGCACGCCGGCCGGCAGCGGCATCGTGGATGCCGGCGCGGCGATCGATCGCGCACTGCGCCGCTGCGACAGCGGCGATCTGGGCTGCCAGCTGGATGCGCAGACGCTGCGCAACAGCGTGCCCGAGCGCGGTTTGTCCAATGTGGCCGGCGATGCCGGTGTGTTCGCCTTCGAAGCGAACGCGGGTGCGGTGCTGAGCTTCATCAGCTTCGGTGGCAGCGGGCAGGCGGCGCTGTATGTCGCCTTGGGCCGCGCGCCGAGCGCGACCGACAACGACGGCATGTCCAGCCGCAGCGGAACCAGCCAGACGGTGCGCTTCACCGCACCGCGTGCCGGAACCTATTTCATCCGGCTCGACGGCAGCAGCTTCGATGGAGTGAGCCTGTTGGCGCGCCAGTGATCCGACACATGGCGGCGAGAGGGGGGGCGCTGACGTCGGTTTCCTGGCGCAGTAATGCGGGTAAAACCGCTCTCGTCGTGGACCGTGATGGGCTGAGTCGTCGGCGCGGGGAGCGCTGACCCGATTCCTGACCTGTTCGGCGCGCGGTTTTGCGCAACCAAGCCTGCTGGCGTCCTGCCAGCGGGCTTTTTTGTCTGCTGTGGACATGCGTATTCAGCTTGGAAATGTCTTCCAAGACATGATCTAGATCGCTGTTTTCCAAAGAATTATCAAAAAACGAATAAAAGCAAGCCGAAGTGTGATGGAAAACACACTCAGCTTCGCTTTCTGTCAAAAACTTGACGCCTGATTTGACCGCTGTTAACACTTCGCTCAGTTCTATGGTTGGGTAGCGTTCACTTTTTGACTATCCAGGGTGCAGCTTCCCGCGCACCGCCATTTGGCCCATGGCGCCAATCACCACGGGGATCGCAGCGGCTGGAAGGCCCTCGCGATGGTGGGTGTTCGTCAAAAAACCAGTCCCAACATTCAGGAGCAGTGCGTCGATGAATCGGATTTATCGCAAGGTCTGGAACAAATCGTTAGGCGTGTGGGCCGTGGCATCGGAATTGGCCAGCGGCGACAGCCCGGGCGCAGTGAGCACCGCCGCATTCATCGACCGCCGCCAGAGCCGTTGCCTGGTTGCCGCGATCGCCCTGGCGCTGGGTAGCGCCGGAATCGCACTCCCCCTTTCTGCAATGGCGCAATCGGTCGAGATCGGCCGCGGCGCGTCGGCGCCTGCCGCCAATGCCACCGCCGTCGGCGCCGGCAGCCGCGCCAGCGCCACCGGCGCGCTCGCCAGCGGTGCCGACAGCAGCGCCAGCGGCGTGAACAGCAGCGCGATCGGCCGCCAGACCAATGCGATCGGCGAGAACGCGGTGGCCATCGGCTACAACAGCTTCGTACGCCAAAGCGGCGAAAACGGCGTCGCGCTGGGTGCAAACGCCGGCGTGACCGGTGCCCACTCGGTGGCGCTGGGCGCAGGCTCGCGCACCCACGAAGACGATGTGGTGTCGGTCGGCAGCGGCAATGGCCGCGGCGGCCCGGCCACGCGCCGCATCACCAATGTCGGCGCCGGCGTCAACGCCACCGACGCGGTGAACGTGGCGCAGTTGCGCGACGTGTCCGATGTGGCCGAAGACACGGCCACGTTCTTCAAGGCGACCCCGGGCGAAGACAGCGTCGGCGCCTATGTCGAAGGCGATAGCGCGTTGGCTGCCGGCGATGCGGCCAATGCGGTAGGCACGGCGACCACCGCGCTGGGGACCGGTGCCAATGCGGTGGCCGACAATGCCACTGCGGTCGGCGCCAATGCGCTCGCATCCGGGCAGAACAGCGCGGCATTCGGCCATAACGCGCAGGCCAACGGCCCTGGCAGCGTGGCCGTGGGCGGCGCTGCCGTGGACGAAGACGGCGAGCCGTTGGTCACCAACGGCGGCGTGCCGGTCACCACCGGCGCCACCAGTGCCGGCGTCGGCGGAACCGCGGTCGGCGCCAGCGCCAATGCCGATGGATTTGCCGCCTCGTCGTTCGGCGTCGGTGCGTATGCGGCCGGGACGCAGTCTTCCGCGTTCGGTGCGGTGGCCAATGCGGCAGGCGATTACGCCACCGCCGTGGGCACGCAGACCAGCGCCAGCGGCACCAGCAGCACCGCTGTCGGTGGTCCGGTCGATTACATCCCGGGTCTGGGCTTCTTCGTACAGACCCAGGCCAGCGGCGAAGCCTCCACCGCGCTCGGCGCCGGTGCGATCGCATCGGGCAGCTACACCACGGCAGTGGGCACGCTCAGCGAAGCCTCCGGCACCGAAGCCACCGCGGTGGGTTACTTCGCCTATGCACCTGGCGAAGGTGCCACGGCAGTTGGCCCGGAATCCTGGGCCAGCGGCGAGCTGAGCACCGCGCTGGGTTACTACAGCACCGCACGCGGCGCCAACTCGGTGGCCTTGGGCGCCAATTCGGTGGCCACGCGCGCCAACACCGTGTCGGTGGGTGCGGCTGGCGACGAGCGTCAGATCACCAACGTCGCCGCCGGTACCGAAGGCAGCGATGCGGTCAATCTCGATCAGCTCACCGCCGTGTCCGACGTTGCTTCGACCACCGCGCGCACCTTCGTGGCCACCGGCGATGGCACCGCGATTGCCGAAGGCGTGGACAGCGTTGCGGCCGGTTCCAATGCATCGGCGTACGAGGATTACAGCACTGCGCTGGGTTCGAGCAGCCTGGCGTCAGCGGTCAACACCACGGCGGTCGGCAGTGGTGCGGTGGCCAATGTCAACAATGCCACCGCGCTCGGCTTCAACAGTATCGCCAGCGACCGCTATGCCACCGCCGTGGGTGCCGACAGCACGGCATCGGGCTTCTATGGCACTGCAGTCGGCGGCACCAGCGTGGCCAATGGTCGTGGCGGTACCGCGATCGGTTTCGAAAGCATCGCCAATGGCCTCGAATCCACCGCGCTCGGCTTTGCCAGCGTGGCCTGGGGCGACACCAGCACCGCAGTGGGTGCGGAAAGCACCGCCTACGGTGCGGGCAGCGTCGCGGTGGGCATCACCTCGGCCGCCAGCGGCAGCGTTTCGGTCGCCATCGGCGACAACGCCTATGCCGGCGGTGGGCGTGCAATCGCCATCGGTTCGCAGTCAGTCGGGTATGGCGATCGCAGCATTGCGCTGGGCACCGAAGCAGTCGTCGAAGGCGCAGACAGCATTGCGATCGGCGACGGCGCGCGGATTGCGGTCGACAACAGCGTTGCGCTCGGCGTCGGCGCAGTGGCCGATCGCGCCAGCACGGTGTCGGTGGGCACGGTTGGCGGCGAGCGTCAGATCACCAATGTCGCTGCCGGTACGGAGGGCACCGATGCGGTCAATCTGGATCAGCTCACGGCAGTGTCCGATGGCGCCGCCAACACCGCGCGCACGTTCGTCGCCACCGGTGACGGCACCGCAATTGCCGAAGGCGCCGACAGCGTTGCGGCAGGTTCCGATGCGTCGGCGCTCGCCGATAACAGCACGGCGCTGGGTGCCAGCAGTATCGCCAGCGGGCGCGGCGCAACCGCACTCGGTTATGAAAGCCTTGCCAACGGTGCTGCATCCACTGCGGTGGGTGTGGCCAGCGTGGCGTGGGGCCAGGGCAGCACGGCACTGGGTACTGACAGCGTGGCCTACGCCGACAACAGCGTGGCGCTGGGCGCCGGCGCGGTTGCCGATCGCGACAATACGGTGGCGGTCGGCAGCGTCGGTGGCGAGCGCCAGATCACCAATGTCGCCGCCGGTACCGAGGGTACCGATGCGGTGAACCTGGACCAGCTCAACGCAGTCGGCGAAACCGCCGAAACCACTGCGCGTCTATTTGCCGGCACCGGCACCGGCACGGCCGATGCGCAGGGCGAGGACGCCACCGCAGCCGGCTCCAACGCCACTGCGGACGGCGATTACAGCAGCGCGTTCGGTTCCAGCAGCCAGGCCACTGCGATCGGCGCCGTCGCCATCGGCAGCGGTGCCAGCGCCACCGCGCAGTACGCCAATGCAGCCGGCTACAACGCCGCTGCCAGTGGCTACGGCAGCATCGCCAACGGCGCCTTCAGTCAGGCCAGCGGCGATTACGCCGTGGCCGTGGGTGGCGAGAGCGAAGCCACCGGCGCGCAGAGCACCGCGCTGGGTGCGGCGGCAGGTGCGTATGGCGATGGTTCCCTGGCCGCCGGCACGCTGAGCGTGGCCGATGGCAGCGAAACCACCGCGGTGGGCTATTTCGCCAGCGCCAGTGGCGAGTCGGCCACTGCGGTCGGCGCAGAAAGCGTGGCCGATGGCACCAGCGCGGCCGCGTTCGGCTTCAGTGCCGAGGCCACCTCCAACTACTCCACCGCCTTGGGCGGCTATTCCAGTGCGACCGGTTTCAACAGCACCGCGCTGGGCAATTTCAGCACTGCTAGCGGCTCCAATACCGTGGCCGTGGGTGGCGATGCCACCGCAACCGGCGACTACAGCGTTGCGGCCGGCCAGGGCAGCGTGGCCAGCGGCTACAACAGCGTGTCGGTCGGTGGCGCCCTGCTCGGCCTGTTGCCGACCGAAGCCTCCGGCGACTTCTCCACCGCGCTCGGCGGCGCGGCATGGGCACCGGGCCTCAACAGCACCGCGCTCGGCAATTTTGCCGAATCAACCGGCGAAAGCAGCGTGGCGCTGGGCGCCGATTCGGTGGCCGATCGCGATTTTGCGGTCTCGGTGGGCAGCGCCGGCAACGAGCGTCAGATCACCAACGTGGCCGCCGGTACGCAGGGCACCGATGCGGTGAATCTGGATCAGCTCAACGCCGTTGCCGAAACCGCACAATCCACCAGCAAGTACTTCCAGGCCAGCGGCAGCGATGACAGCGATGCCGGCGCCTACGTCGAGGGCGACAACGCGCTGGCCGCAGGCGAGGGCGCCAATGCCACCGGTACCGGCGCCACGGCGTTGGGTGCCGGTGCGCAGGCGGTGGTCGATAACGCAACAGCGGTTGGCGTGAGTGCGCTGGCCAGCGGAACCGGCGCAGCGGCGGTGGGCAACAACGCCCAGGCCACCGGCGAAAATAGCAGCGCCGTCGGCAGCAATGCCCTGGCCAGCGATGTCGGCGCCAGCGCAAACGGTGCCGGCGCGCAGGCAATTTCGACCTATGCGACCGCGCTCGGCAGCGAAGCGGTGGCATCGGACAACCAGGCCACCGCGGCCGGTTTCCGCAGCACTGCCTCCAATGTCGGCAGCGCCGCCTTCGGTGGCTACAGCGAATCCAGCGGCAGGCTGTCGTCGGCGCTGGGCTATGGCGCAGTGGCATCCAGCGACTACAGCACCGCCGTGGGTGCCGCCGCACTGGCCTCCGGCGCAAGTGCAGTGGCCGTGGGCGAATTCAGCGAAGCTACCGGCGAAGAAAGCGTGGCCGTCGGCGGCAGCACGTTCTTCGGCCTCATCCCGGCGCGTGCCTCCGGCACCGGCGCTGCCGCATTCGGTGCGGGCGCGTGGGCCACGGCCGACTACACCACCGCCATCGGCTGGAATTCGTATGCCGACGGCGTCAATGCCACCGCGCTCGGTCAGAGCGCGGCGGCCCTTGCCGACAATACGCTGGCCCTGGGTGGCGGCAGCCGCGCAGATGCGGTCGGCGCCAGCGTCATCGGTGTGGATGCATCGGCGACCGGCATCAACAGCACCGGTGTCGGTCGTCAGGTCAACGTGATCGGCGAGAACGCGGTGTCGGTGGGCTACAACTCGTTCGTGCGCCAGAGCGCGGTCAATGGTGTGGCCCTGGGTGCCAACGCCGGTGCGACCGGTGCCGATTCGGTGGCGCTGGGTTCGGGGTCGCGCACCTACGAAGCCGACACGGTGTCGATCGGCAGCGGCAATGGCCGCGGCGGTCCGGCCACGCGTCGCATCGTCAATGTCAGCGACGGCCAGGCGGCGACCGATGCGGTCAACAAGGGCCAGCTGGATGCCCTGGCGGCCGATGTGCAGACCACCACCGGCATGGTGCAAACCACCGGTGAAGGGGTGGCCAGCGCAACCGGTGATCGCGCCACCGCTGCGGGCGCCGGCGCAACCGCCAGCGGCGCACGCAGCGTGGCGATCGCCTCCGGCAGCCGCGCCTCGGCCACCGGCGCCAGCGCCATGGGCGTGGACAGCAGCGCCAGCGGCGTGAACAGCACCGCGATGGGCCGGCAGACCAATTCCATCGGCGAAAACGGTGTGGCACTGGGCTACAACTCCTTCGTGCGCCAGAGCGGTGCCAATGCGGTGGCGCTGGGTGCCAATGCCGGTGCCAGCGGTGCCGACTCGGTGGCATTGGGCTCGGGCTCGCGTACCTACGACGCCAACGTGGTCTCGGTCGGTAGCGGCGATGGCCGCGGCGGCCCGGCCACGCGCCGCATCGTCAATGTCGGCAATGGTGCGATTGCCGGTGCCAGTACCGATGCGATCAACGGCGGCCAGCTGTTCCAGTCGCTCAGCAACGCCGCCAGCTTCCTCGGTGGTGGCGCGGCGATCGGTGCGCAGGGCGTGTTCGTCGCGCCGACCTACGTGATCCAGGGTGCCAGCTACAACAATGTCGGTGCGGCATTGACTGCGTTGGACAGCAAGGTCAGCGAGCTGGATGCACGCGGTGGTACCGCAACGGCCAGCACCGCGGCACGCACGCTGTCGCTGCGCACTGCAGGGGTGCCTGCAGTGGCTGCGAGCGCAGTGAGCGCATCGAGCAATGCCGTTGCCGATACCAGCGCAAGCGTGCAGGGCACGCCGACCACCGCAGTGGTCGGCAGCATCACCCCGGCCGCAACGTCCACCGCCGTCGGCACGGCCGCAGTGGTCAACCACGTGACCGGCACGGCGATCGGCGGCAGCGCGTATGCGCATGGCCCCAACGACACTGCGATCGGCAGCAACGCACGCGTCAATGCCGATGGCAGCACCGCGGTCGGCGCCAATACGCAGATTGCCGCGGTGGCGACCAATGCGGTGGCGATGGGCGAAGGCGCGCAGGTCAGTGCCGCCTCCGGCACGGCGATCGGCCAGGGCGCACGTGCCAGTGCGCAGGGTGCGGTCGCGCTGGGTCAGGGCTCGGTTGCCGATCGTGCCAACACGGTGTCGGTCGGCAGCGTCGGCGGCGAGCGTCAGGTGGCCAATGTGGCCGCCGGCACGCGAGCCACCGATGCGGTCAACAAGGGCCAGTTGGACAACGGCGTTGCCGCGGCCAACAGCTATACCGACAGCCGCTACAACGCGATGGCCGACAGCTTCGAGACCTATCAGGGCGATATCGAAGACCGTCTGCGCCGGCAGAACCGTCGCCTGGATCGTCAGGGCGCGATGAGCTCGGCGATGTTGAACATGGCTGCCAGCGTCGGTGGCATCGCCACGCAGAACCGCGTCGGTGCCGGCGTCGGTTTCCAGAACGGCGAATCGGCGTTGTCGGTGGGTTACCAGCGTGCGATCAGCCCGCGCGCCACCTTGACGGTGGGCGGCGCACTCAGCGGTGACGACAGTTCGATCGGTGTGGGTGCCGGCTTCGGCTGGTAACGCGCTGCTGCATGACACGCGGCGGCGCCGATGTGCGCCGCCGCGCCAGAGCAAGGCCTGAGGGGGCGGGCAAGGACCGTGGCTGGGCCGGCCAACGGATTCGATGGAGTGATGGCCTTACCAGGAGTGGCTGATCGAACGCAGCGCGCTGCATCGCAGTTGCGCCGCAGTTCGAGAACCGCTCCCAGCTGATCGACGAAAAACACGAAGAGGACTTCACCGTGATCGACAAGAATTTCCGTCTCTCCCCGCTGACCGGCGCCATCCTGATGATGGCACTCGGTGCATCGGGCACGCTCGCTGCTGCCCCGAAACTGCTGGTCAAGGAACCGACCCAGGCAGCATCGGCCGGCGCTGCGTTCAGTAGCCGCCTGATCGTGCGCTACAAGGACAACACTGCTGCCGCGACCGATCGCGCCAGCAAGCTGAGCGCGGTGCAGGCCGCGGTCGGCCGTGTCGGTGCGAGCACCGGCGCACGCAGCAGCGCAGCCGCCGCCAAGGCGACGTATGTGCGCAAGCTCGGCATCGGCTCGGACCTGATCAAGCTGTCCAGCACGCTGACCACCGCCCAGGTGGACAAGGTGGTGGTCGAGCTCAAGAACGACCCGTCCGTGGCCGACGTGCAGATCGATCGCATGCTGCGCCCGGTCGACATCAAGAAGAGCGTCGCCGCCACCGACGTGACCCCGCAACTGGTGCCCAACGATCCGCTGTACGCGCAGTACCAATGGCATCTGAGCAACCCCAACGGCGGCATCAATGCGCCGGCCGCTTGGGATCTGTCGCAGGGCGCGGGCGTGGTGGTGGCAGTGCTGGATACCGGCATCCTGCCGGGCCATCCCGACTTTGCCGGCAACCTGCTGCAGGGTTACGACTTCATCACCGATGCCGAAGTCTCGCGTCGTCCCACCGATGCCCGCGTGCCGGGCGCGCTGGATTACGGTGACTGGGAAGAGGCCGACAACGTCTGCTATGACGGCTCGGTGGCACAGGAAAGCTCCTGGCACGGCACCCATGTTTCGGGCACCGTGGCCGAGGCGACCAATAACAGCGTGGGCATGGCTGGCGTGGCGCCGAAGGCGACCATCCTGCCGGTGCGCGTGCTCGGCCGTTGCGGCGGCTACACCTCCGACATCGCCGATGCGATCGTCTGGGCGTCCGGCGGCACGGTTGCTGGCGTGCCGGCCAACACCAACCCGGCCGAGGTGATCAACATGAGCCTGGGTGGCGGCGAGCCCTGCGATTCGGCCACCCAGCTGGCGATCAACGGCGCGGTCGCGCGCGGCACCACCGTGGTTGTAGCGGCCGGCAACAGCGGCGAAGATGCGGCCAACCATTCTCCCGCCAGCTGCAACAACACCATCACCGTGGGTGCCACGCGCATCACCGGCGGCATCACCTACTACTCCAACTACGGCAGCAAGGTCGACCTGTCCGGCCCGGGCGGCGGTGGCAGCGTGGACGGCAATCCGGGCGGTTACATCTGGCAGGCCGGCTACACCGGCGCGACCACGCCGACCTCGGGAACCTATACCTATATGGGCTTGGGTGGCACCTCGATGGCATCGCCGCACGTGGCCGGTGTCGTCGCCCTGGTGCAGAGCGCGGCGATCGGTCTGGGCGATGGCCCGCTGACCCCGGCCGCGGTGGAAGCTCTGCTCAAGCAGACCAGCCGTCGCTTCCCGGTGACCCCGCCGGCCAGCACCCCGATCGGCAGCGGCATCGTCGATGCCAAGGCCGCATTGGAAGCGGTGCTGGTGGAACCCTGCGACCCGGCCACCGAGAGCTGCGCGCCGACCGCCATCGCCCTGACCAACAAGGCCCCGTTGACCGGCCTGAGCGGTGCTTACGCCAGTTCCACGCTGTACAGCTTCGAAGCCAAGGCCGGTGCCGTGCTCAGCTTCATGACCTATGGCGGCACCGGCGATGTGTCGGTGTACGTCAGCTATGAAGCCGAACCCAGCGCCACCAGTTACGACGCCAAGTCGACCCGCCCGGGCAACAGCGAAACCGTGCGTTTCACCGCCCCCAAGGCCGGCACCTACTACATCAAGTTGGTGGGCGCTGCCGACTACGCGAAGCTGACGCTCGTCGCACGACAGTAAGCCGTCCCATAGTGTGACCGATGCCCCCGGCCAACCACCGGGGGCATCGTTTTTCAGGACGATTCAGATGCGTACGGTTGATCGTCGCGGCAAACTGCTACAGTCGGCGCCGGACCAGTGGAGACGAGTGTGAACGCGGTTGCCGTCGATCCAATTGAGCATCGCAGTGCGGAGACACGCATCGTCGAAGCGCTGCTTGAACGCCGTCGTCTGAAAGACACCGATCTGCTGCGCGCGCGCCAGTTGCAGACCGAATCCGGTATGGGCCTGCTGGCCTTGCTGGGCCGTCTGGGCCTGGTGTCCGAACGCGATCACGCGGAGACCTGCGCCGATGTGCTGGGTCTGCCGCTGGTGGATGCACGCCAGCTCGGCGATACCCCACCGGAAATGCTGCCGGAAGTGCAGGGGCTGTCGCTACGTTTCCTCAAACAATTTCATCTATGCCCGGTCGGCGAACGCGATGGCCGGCTGGAGTTGTGGATCGCCGATCCCTACGACGATTACGCGATCGACGCGGTGCGGCTTGCGACCGGTTGCCCGTTGCTGCTGCAGGTCGGCCTGCGCTCGGAAATCGATGACCTGATCGAACGCTGGTACGGCCAGGGCCGCAGCGCGATGGGCACCATCGTGGAAACCGCCGATGGCGATGCCAACAGCAGCGACGATATCGAAGCGCTGCGCGACCTGGCGTCCGAAGCGCCGGTGATCCGGCTGGTGAATCTGGTGATCCAGCACGCGGTGGAGCTGCGCGCTTCGGACATCCATATCGAACCGTTCGAAAGCCGGCTCAAGGTGCGTTACCGCGTGGACGGTGTGCTGGTGGAAGGCGAAAGCCCGCCGGCCAAGCTCACCGCTGCGGTGATCAGCCGCATCAAGATCATGGCCAAGCTCAACATCGCCGAACGCCGGCTGCCGCAGGACGGCCGCATCATGCTGCGCGTGCAGGGCAAGGAGCTGGATCTGCGTGTCAGCACCGTGCCCACCGCGCACGGCGAGAGCGTGGTGATGCGCCTGCTCGACCGCGAAACGGTGGTGTTCGATTTCTACAAGCTCGGCTTCACCGAAGAGTTTCTGCCGCAGTTCCGCAAGGTGCTGGAGCAACCGCACGGCATCATGCTGGTGACCGGCCCGACCGGTTCGGGCAAGACCACCACGCTGTACACCGCGTTGAGCCAGCTCAACACCTCGGATGTGAAAATTATCACCGTCGAAGACCCGGTGGAATACCAGATCGAAGGCATCAACCAGATCCAGGCCAAACCGCAGATCGGGCTGGATTTCGCCAACGCGCTGCGCAGCATCGTGCGTCAGGATCCGGACATCATCATGATCGGCGAAATGCGCGATCTGGAAACCGCGCGCATCGCGATCCAGTCCGCGCTCACCGGCCATCTGGTGCTGTCCACGCTGCACACCAACAACGCCGCCGGCGGCATCACCCGTCTGCTCGACATGGGTGTGGAAGACTATCTGCTCACCTCCACCATCAACGGCATCCTGGCGCAGCGCCTGGTGCGCAAACTCGACCTGGCCAACGCCGAGCGTTATTTGGCATCGCCGGAAGAAATCGAACGCTTCAACCTGCGCCGGCTGCAACCGGACGGCGAGATTTACCTGTATCGTCCGCGTGCCTCGGCTGCCGCGCCGACCGGTTACCTGGGCCGCACCACCATCGTCGAATTCCTGGTGATGAACGACGAATTGCGGCGCGCGGTGATGCGCCGCGCCGGCATGGGCGAGATCGAACAACTGGCGCGCAAGGCCGGCATGCGCACCATGTACGAGGACGGCCTGTCCAAGGCCTTGCGCGGCGAAACCACCATCGAAGAAGTGCTGCGCGTGACGGAGGATGCGTGAGAGTCAACGGAGCCACAGCGAGCATCGGATGCTCAGGATCGGAAGATAAGCAGGGCAAGGTCCCGGTAACGCGTCGCGCACGCGCACAGCTGCGCCCACTCGCGCCAACGCAGCGCAGGCTCCTGCTTTTCCCGATTCCCGATTCCCGATTCCCCACTCCCGGCCGTCCAGCCTGATGCCCCTGTACCGCTACAAAGCGCTCGACGCCCATGGCGAAATGCTCGATGGCCAGATGGAAGCGGCCAGCGACGCAGACGTTGCGCTGCGCCTGCAGGAGCAGGGCCACCTGCCGGTGGAAACGCGTCTGGCCACCGGCGAAAACGACTCGCCGTCGTTGCGCATGCTGTTGCGCAAGAAGCCGTTCGACAACGCCGCGTTGGTGCAGTTCACCCAGCAGTTGTCCACGCTGATCGGGGCCGGCCAGCCGCTGGATCGTGCGTTGTCGATCCTGATGGATCTGCCCGAAGACGACAAAAGTCGGCGCGTGATCGGCGATGTGCGTGACACCGTGCGTGGCGGCGCGCCGCTGTCCTCGGCACTGGAACGCCAGCACGGGCTGTTTTCCAAGCTCTACATCAACATGGTGCGTGCGGGCGAAGCCGGCGGCAGCATGCAGGACACGCTGCAGCGCCTGGCCGATTACCTGGAGCGCAGCCGTGCGCTGCGCGGCAAGGTGATCAACGCACTGATCTATCCGGCGATCCTGCTGGCGGTGGTGGGCTGCGCGCTGCTGTTCCTGCTCGGCTATGTGGTGCCGCAGTTCGCGCAGATGTACGAAAGCCTGGACGTGGCCTTGCCGTGGTTCACCCAGGCGGTGTTGAGCGTGGGCCTGCTGGTGCGCGACTGGTGGCTGGTGCTGATCGTGGTGCCGGGCTTGCTGGGGCTGTGGCTGGATCGCAAACGCCGCAATGCCGCGTTCCGTGCCGCGCTGGATGAGTGGTTGCTGCGGCAGAAAGTGGTCGGCAGCCTGATCGCGCGCCTGGAAACCGCACGGCTGACGCGCACGCTGGGCACCTTGCTGCGCAACGGCGTGCCGCTGCTGGCGGCAATCGGCATTGCGCGCAACGTGATGTCCAATCTGGCGCTGGTCGAGGATGTCGACGCCGCGGCCGATGACGTCAAGAACGGCCATGGCCTGGCGATGTCGCTGGCACGCGGCAAGCGCTTCCCGCGGCTGGCCCTGCAGATGATCCAGGTCGGCGAAGAATCGGGCGCCCTGGACACGATGCTGCTCAAGACCGCCGACACCTTCGAGCTGGAAACCGCGCAAGCCATCGACCGCGCGCTGGCCGCGCTGGTGCCGTTGATCACGCTGGTGCTGGCCTCGGTGGTGGGGCTTGTCATCATTTCGGTGCTGGTGCCGCTGTATGACCTGACCAATGCCATCGGATAACGTGGCGTTGGATTCACAACAACTTTCCGGTGACCGCGCGACACCCATGCGGGAACCATTGCAATGCCCGCCGTGTCATCTTCTGGCGGCAGCATCTTTCATCGACGTGCAAGGAAATCGTTCATGATCAAGCGCTCCATCACCCGTAGTCCGTCGCGTGCAGGCCAGGCCGGCATGAGCCTGCTGGAAATCATCATCGTCATCGTCCTGATCGGCGCGGTGCTGACCCTGGTCGGCAGCCGTGTGCTCGGTGGTGCCGATCGCGGCAAGGCCAACCTGGCCAAATCGCAGATCCAGACCCTGGCCGGCAAGATCGAGAATTTCCAGCTCGACACCGGCAAGTTGCCGAGCAAGCTCGATGACCTGGTGACCCAGCCGGGCGGCAGCAGCGGCTGGCTGGGACCGTACGCCAAGCCGGCCGAACTCAACGACCCGTGGGGCCACACCATCGAATACCGCGCGCCCGGCGATGGCCAGCCGTTCGATCTGATCAGCCTGGGCAAGGACGGCCGCCCCGGTGGCAGCAGTTACGACGCGGACATCAAGTACCAATAAGCCGTTCGCCATGCGCGTTGCGTGTCAGCCGTTGCGTCATCCGCATGGAGTGGTCGGCCCTGGTCGTCCCCGCACGCGTGGCAGTTCGTTGCTGGAGATGTTGCTGGTCATCGCCCTGATCGCGATGGCCGGCGTACTGGCCGCCGCCGCGCTCAATGGCGGGATCGACGGCATGCGCCTGCGCACCGCCGGCAAGGCGATCGCCTCTCAGCTGCGCTATACGCGCACGCAGGCGATTGCCACCGGCACGCCGCAGCGGTTTCTGATCGATCCGCAGCAGCGCCGCTGGGAAGCACCCGGCGGCCATCACGGCGATCTGCCGTCGTCGCTGGAGGTGCGTTTCACCGGCGCGCGGCAGGTGCAGTCGCGGCAGGATCAGGGCGCCATCCAGTTCTTCCCCGATGGCGCCTCCACCGGCGGGCGCATCGATCTGCGCGTCAAGGACGCGACCTGGCGCGTGGACGTGGGCTGGATCACCGGCGAAGTGCGTTCCGGCCAGTTGCGGACGCCGGCGCCATGAAGCGCCAGCGCGGTTACACGCTGATCGAGGTGATCGTCGCCTTTGCGTTGCTGGCGCTGGCGTTGAGCCTGTTGCTGGGATCGCTGTCCGGTGCCGCGCGTCAGGTGCGTGCGGCCGACGAGAGCACGCGCGCCACCTTGCATGCGCAGTCGTTGCTGGCAGCGCAGGGCATGGATAAGCCGCTGGTGCCCGAGCAGCAACAAGGCACCTTCGAAGACGGGCATTTCCGCTGGTCGATGGATGTGCGCCCGTACGACGAACCACGACGCAATCCGCAGGCGCCGGTCTCCCCCGGCGCGCACACGCTGCTGCAGCTGACCCTGGTGGTGCGCTGGGGCGAGCAGCCCAACCAGGTCCTGCAGTGGCGCACCTTGCGGCTGGTGGCTGCGGCGCAGCCGGGCAGCGCGCCATGAGTCGCTCGCGCAGTGCCGGCTTCACCTTGATCGAAGTATTGCTGGCGACGATGTTGCTGGTCGGCGGGCTGGCATTGGCGTTTGCCACCTTGCGCTCGGCCAGCGCGGTCAGCCAGCGCGGCGAGGCGATCGCCCAGCGCAGCGAACGCGTGCGTGCGGTGGAAGAATTTCTGCGCCGGCGGCTGGCGGCGGCACTGCCGATCGCGATGGGCATCGACCCGCAGAGCCAGCAGCCGATGCTGTTCATCGGCGAGCCGCAGCGTCTGCGTTTTGCCGCCGATGTACCGGATTACCTGGGCCGCGGCGGGCCGTACCTGCACGATCTGTCGGTGGCCGGCGATGGCGAACAGCGCACGCTACGGATCGCATTGACCATGCTGCAATCGGGCAAGTCGATCGAAGAGGGCACCACGCTGCCGCCGGAAACACTTGCCGAAGACGTGCAGCAGGTGAGCTTTCGGTATCGCGGCATGGATCCGCAGAGCGGCCGCCTGAGCGCATGGTTGCCGCAGTGGGAATGGCACGACCGTCTGCCGTTGCTGGTGCGCATCGAGATCCGTAGCGGCGGTGCCGCCTGGCCGCCGCTGGTGGTGGCCTTGCCGCAATCCAGCAACCCGGGAGCAGGGCAATGAGCGCAATGCGCGGTGCCGCGCTGGTGTTGGTGCTGTGGCTGATTGCGCTGCTCACCGCGATGATCGGCGCATTCGCGCTGACCGCGCGGGTGGAAGCACTGCAGGGCAGCATGCTGCGCAATGGCGCGCAGGCGCAGGAATATGCGCGCTCCGGGCTGGAATACGCATTGTCCCGCCTGCAGAGCACCGACACCCAGGCACGCTGGCTTGCAGACGGCCGGCGCTATCGTTGGCAGATGGACGATGCCACGGTGGAGATCCGCATTACCGACGAAAGCGGCAAGGTGGACTTGAACATGGCCGAGCCCGCGCTGCTGGCCGGCCTGATACGCGCGGTCGGTGGCGAACAGGGCCGCGATACGCGCATTGCCGGTGCGATCGTCGACTGGCGCGATGGCGATTCGCTGAGCCAGCCCGGCGGCGGCGCGGAAGATCGCGATTATGCCGATGCCGGATTGCCGTACGGCGCCAAGGATGGCCCGTTTGAAACGCTGGGCGAGTTGCGCCTGGTGCTGGGAATGGATGGCGAGCTGTATCGCAAGCTATTGCCCAACCTCACCCTGTACAGCGGACGCTCGCGCCCCGAAGCGCGCTTTGCGCCGGGCCCGGTGCTGACCGCGATGGGCCTGGATGCGCGGCAACTGCTGGCCCAGCGTGACGCGCCGCCGGGTTTGCCGGGCAGCGAGGCGACGGTCGGTGGGTCGGACACTTATAGTATCGAGAGCCGGGCGCGACTGAGTCAGGGACGCGAGGCTGTGTTGCGGGCGGTGGTCTCCACCAGTGCGTCCGCATTACCTGGGTCGGCATATACCGTGTTGCGTTGGGAAGAGGGAGCAGCAGTGCAATGACCGCATGGCGGGACACCTTGGGTCGTATCGGCGTACGCGCCATGCCGGGAGCCGGAGGCTTCTGGCGTTGGTGGCAACAATCGCTGCTGGCCTGGCTGCCGCAGCGCTGGCAATGGCAGTTGGGCCTGTCGCCGTCGCGGCTGTTGTTGCAGCCCGATGGGCAGGCATTGCAGTTGCTGCGTCAGCGCGATCACAGCAGCGAGACCATCGCCAGCCTGCCGTGGCCGGTGCAGCCGCAGGAAGTCCATGCCTTGTTGCCGACCGCGCTGGAAGGCCTGCCGCGGCATTGGCTGCTGCCGGCCGCGCATGCCTTGCGTCGTCCGTTGCGCCTGCCTGCTGCGGCAGCGGCGCGGCTGCAGGATGTGGCGCGCTTCGAGATCGATCGGCAAACCCCGTTCACTGCCGACCAGGTGTACTTCGATGCGCGCGTGCTGGACGTGCGCGAGGACGGCCAGCTCGATGCCGAACTGGTGGTGGTGCCGCGGCGCCTGATCGATGGCCCGGACGGCGTGCCCGACGCATGGGCCAGCGCCTTGTCCGGCATCGATGTCGCCAATGCGCAGGGCCTGCCACTGGGCGTGAACCTGCTGCCGCCGGCGCGGCGGCTGCGGCGCAGCGACCCGATGCAGCGCTGGAATCTGTTGCTGGCCGCCGCCGCACTGGTGCTGCTGGCCGTGGCCGGCTGGCTGCTGCTGGACAACCGCCGCCAGGCCGCCGACGACTTGCGTGCCAAGGTGCAGGCCAACGCCGCGCGTGCGCGCCAGGTCGCCGCCGAACGCCAGCAATTGCTGGATCTGGTCGAAGGGGCCAACTTCTTCCAGCAGCAACGCGCCACCCGCCCCACCTCGGTGGAAATCTGGGACGAACTGAGCCGGCGTCTGCCGGGCGGCACCTACCTGGAAAAATTCTCGGTCGAAGGTGGGCAATTGCAGTTGATCGGCTTGAGCAACGAAGCCTCCTCGCTGGTGCGGCGCCTGGAAGGCTCGCCGCTGTGGCGCACGCCCTCGCTGACCGGCGTGTTGCAGAGCGATGCCGGTCGCAACGTCGACCGCTTCACCATCACCGCCGAACTGGCCGGCCCCGATGCCAAGGAGGCGGCCGATGCCACGCAGCGTTAAGCGCGATCGCTGGATCGCTTTGGGCCTGCTGTTGCTGGTGATCGGCGTGGCCTATCTGGTGCTGGTGCACCCCTGGTTCACCCAGCCGATGATCGCGGTGCAGGACGACCTGCAAGCGCTGCGCGAGCGCGAGCTGCGCGTGCGCGTGCAACTGCAGCAGGCGCCGGAAGTCAGCAAACGGCTACGCCAGGCGCGCCAGACCCTGGAAAGCCGTCCGGGCTTCCTGCCGGAAACCTCGGCCGAACTGGCTTCGGCCGGCCTGGTGCAGCGGCTGGAACGCGCGGTGGTGGAAGCCAGCCCCGGCAACCGCAGCTGCGCGATCAGCAACCGCTCGCCGCTACAGCCGGAAAGCAAGGACCGCTTCACCCGCGTTGCGGTGCAGGTGCGCCTGCGCTGCGGCACGCCGGAGCTGGCCTCGGTGCTGTACAGCCTGGAAAACGGCACCCCGCGCCTGTTCGTGGACAACCTCAACGTGATGGCGCAGCGCTACCAACTCTCGCCCAACGAAAGCGGTAACGGCCTGGACATCGCCTTCGAACTGGCCGGCTACCTGCGCCCTGGCGCCAGCGCCGCGCCGTTGAACACCGACGCCGCGCCCGCCGCCCCCGACGCCGCGGAGGCCAGCAATGCGCCTTGACATGATCGGCCTGCGCACCTGGCTGCTGGCCACCGTGGTCGGCTGGGCGCTGCTGGTGTGCGTGCTGGCGGTGGCCGGGCTGGGCAAGCGCGTGGAGCTGCTGCCGGACGACCCGGCGCTGGTGCAGCGCCTGCCCACCTTGCCGGCACCGGCGCCGGAACGGCTGGGCGCGTTCGAAAAATATTCGGAGATCGCCGCGCATCCGGCCTTCGCCGAAGACCGCCTGCCGCATCCGTTCTTCCTGTCCGGCAATGACGGCAGCAGCGCCGCCTCGACGGTGCGCCTGACCGGCGTGCTGCTGGCGGACAACTTCAAGATGGCCACGCTGACGCTGGATCCACAGGATTCGGTGCGTGTGCAGCTGGGCGGCGAAGCGGTCAAGGGCTGGCGCCTGCTCGCCCTGCAGCCGCGCAGCGCAACCATCGAAGGCCCCGGCGGCACCCAGACACTGGAGCTGCACGTGTTCAACGGCCTGGGCGGGCAACCGCCCACCGCCAATGCGGGCGCGCGCGGCGCTGCCGGCGCCATGCCGCCGTTGCCGTCGCCCGATGCCGCCGCGGCCGCACCGACGCAGCCGCCGCAGACCCAGCCCGCCACGCCGCCACAGCAGCCCGGTGGGCAGACACCGCCGACGGTGCCGCCGCAGCGCAGCGATGGCGCCCAGGAAGCCCCACGCCCCTCCGATGATCAGATGCGCGCCATCCGCGAACGTATCGAAGCCCGACGCCGCCAGCTGCAACAGCAGCGCCAGAGCGGCTCTACCCCCGGTCAGACCCAATGAGTGAACGCATGACGCAGCGCCTGTTTCCCGTGTCCCTGCTGATCGGCCTGCTGGCCGGTTGCGCCACCACTCCGCCGCCGGACGTGCGCCGCGACGCGCGCCTGGACCCGCAAGTCGGCGCCGCCGGCGCCACCCAGACCAGCGCCGAGCAACGCGCCGAGGGCAATGCCAGCGCCAAGCCCACCCCGGTGATCCGGCGTGGCAGCGGCACCATGATCAACCAGAGCGCGGCGAGCGCGCCGGCACCGACGCTGGGCATGGCCAGCAGTGGCAGCGCCACCTTCAACTTCGAAGGCGAATCGGTGCAGGCGGTGGTCAAGGCGATCCTGGGCGACATGCTCGGGCAGAACTACGTCATCGCCCCCGGCGTGCAGGGCACCGTGACCCTGGCCACGCCCAATCCGGTCTCGCCGGCGCAGGCCTTGAACCTGCTGGAAATGGTGCTGGGCTGGAACAACGCGCGCATGGTGTTCAGCGGCGGCCGCTACAACATCGTGCCGGCCGACCAGGCGCTGGCCGGTACCGTCGCGCCCAGCACCGCATCGCCGTCGGCCGCGCGCGGTTTCGAAGTGCGCGTGGTGCCGTTGAAGTTCATCTCCGCCAGCGAAATGAAGAAGGTGCTCGAGCCCTATGCGCGCCCGAACGCCATCGTCGGCACCGATCCCTCGCGCAACGTGATCACCCTGGGCGGCACCCGCGCCGAGCTGGAGAACTACCTGCGCACCGTGCAGATCTTCGACGTGGACTGGCTGTCCGGCATGTCGGTGGGCGTGTTCCCGATCCAGTCCGGCAAGGCCGAAAAGGTCTCGGCCGATCTGGAGAAGGTGTTCGGCGAGCAGAGCAAGACGCCCAGCGCCGGCATGTTCCGTTTCATGCCGCTGGAAAACGCCAACGCGGTGCTGGTGATCACCCCGCAGCCGCGCTACCTGGACCAGATCCAGCAGTGGCTGGACCGCATCGACAGCGCCGGCGGCGGCGTGCGGCTGTTCTCGTACGAGTTGAAGTACATCAAGGCCAAGGATCTGGCCGACCGCCTGTCGGAAGTGTTCGGTGGGCGCGGCAACAACAGCGACTCCAACGCCTCGCTGGCCCCGGGCTCGGAAACCAGCGTGCTTGGCGGCGTAGCCGGCAACCGCGACAGCAGCATGGGCGGCAGCTCGGGCACTACCGGCGGCAGCATCGGCGAGAGCAGCGATGGCAGCTCCTCCGGCAGCAGCTTCGGCGGCAGCAGTGGCAGTGGCAGCAGCAGCGGTGGACTGGGCAACGGCAGCCTGCAACTGTCGCCGCGCAGCAACGGCAATGGCGCGGTGACGCTGGAAGTGGCAGGCGACAAGGTCGGCGTGTCGGCGGTGGCCGAGACCAATACCTTGCTGGTGCGCTCCACGCCGCAGTCGTGGAATTCGATCCGCGACGTCATCGAAAAGCTCGATGTGATGCCGATGCAGGTGCATATCGAAGCGCAGGTGGCCGAGGTGAATTTGACTGGTGCGCTGAGTTACGGCGTTAACTGGTATTTTGAAAATGCAGTAAATGCACCGGCAACCGCGACCGATGGCGGTCTGACCAATGGAACGGGTATCGGTCTGGGTGCTGGTCTTGCAAATGCAGCGGGACGTAACATCTGGGGTGACATCGCTGGGAAAGTTGGTAGTGGAGGGGTTGCTTGGAGTTTTCTCGGCAAGAATGCTGCGGCCATAATCACTGCGCTGGACCGTGTAACCAATGTCCGCCTGTTGCAAACGCCATCGGTATTTGTTCGAAACAATGCCGAGGCTACACTTAATGTCGGCTCGCGTATCGCAATTAACTCGACTTCCATCAATACCGGTCTTGGTAGCGACAGCAGCTTCTCTTCAGTTCAATACATCGACACGGGCGTGATTCTGAAAGTGCGTCCACGCGTAACCAAGGATGGAATGGTGTTTTTGGATATAGTTCAAGAAGTCAGCAGTCCAGGCGACCGTCCAGCTGCGTGTACGTCAGCAACGGCAACCGTCAATGCTGCAGCTTGTAATGTCGACATCAATACACGTCGGGTCAAAACTGAGGCCGCAGTGCAGAGCGGTGACACCATCATGTTGGCCGGTCTGATCGACGACAGCACGACCGACACCAGCGACGGCGTTCCGTTCCTCAGCAAGTTGCCCGTAGTAGGTGCGCTGTTTGGAACTAAAGGCAAAAACAACACTCGCCGCGAAGTCATCGTGCTGATCACCCCGTCGATCGTGCGCAACCCGCAGGAAGCGCGCAATCTCACCGACGAATACGGTCAGAAGTTCAAGGCCATGGAGCCGCTGAAACCCAGCCAGAAGCCGCAATGAGTGCGGCACTGCCCGTCGTGCTGGTGCCGGTCGGCACCGACGACGAGGCCTTGGATGCCTGCCTGGGCGCACTGGATGCCGCCACGCCCGCCGGCACGCGGGTGTGGCTGGCCGACGACGCGCAGGCCGGCCCGCGTGGCCGCGCGGTGATCGAGCACTGGTTGGCGCGCACGCGGCTGCAGGCGCATCACACCCGTCGTCAGCGCATGCTCGGCGAGGTGGCCCATCTGGACGAAATGCTCAGCGGCTGCGGAGATGCCGATGTGGTGGTGCTGGGTGTGGATGCCTGCCCGCTGCCGGGTTGGTTGAATCAGCTCGACGCCTGCTTTGCGCGCGATGCGGCGATCGCCACCGCCACCCCGTGGAGCAATGTGGGCGAAGCCTGCAGCTGGCCACGCCTGGGCGAACTCAATCCGATGCCTGCCGCGCCGGAGCGGCTCGCCGCTGCGTGCGCGGCGATGCCGCTACTGCATCCGGAACTGCCGTCGGCAATCGGCCACGCGGTGCTGCTACGCGGCAGCGCGCGGCGCAAGGCCGGCGGCCTGGACGCCAGCAGCTATGGCTCCTGGTATGCGGCATTGGTGGACCTGAGCCTGCGCATGGCTGGCCTGGGCTGGCGCAACGTGCTGTGCGACACCGCCTTCGTCGCCTCGCCGCACGAAGGCCGCCCTGCCGATGGCGACATGGATGCACTGGCCACACGCTGGCCGGCCTGGCACGCACGCCTGGCCAACTTCCTGATGCACGACCCGCTACGTGCGCAGCGCGATCAACTCGCGCAGTTGCTAGCCGATTTACCGCCGCCGGATCCACAACGCAGGCTATTTGACGCGTAGAACAGCTGCCAAAGCGGCATGCTCACCGTCAGGCGGGCGCAGTCGATGTTCGGTGGACTCGTACAGTGCAGTTCTTGAGCGCTGTCCTATGCAACCTGACGACTACTCGCCCTGCGGTGAGTGCAGTGGCTTTGTCGGCCCTATGTTGATGGATGCTAAGGGAAGTCCAGGTCAAACGCCGAGTGGGTCGAGGGCGCGCTGCCCTCACCGCTAGCGGGACACGCCGTGAACCCGTCCCTGGGGACCGTGTGGCGGCATCCATGCCGCCACACGGTCCCGCGATCGGCGAGGACACCGCACCAGAGAGTGAGTCGGTTGCTTTGTTGAAAACATGCACACCGACCATCTCGACTGGTCCTTGCCCGCCCACCGTCGCGGGACCTTACGCGGCATGGATGCCGCGTAAGAGCTTACAAGGACGTACTTGCAGCGTGTCCCGCGATGGTGGGCGGGCAAGGGCCCTGCAGCCAGGCTGCAGGGGCGGTGACTGACGTGACGTCGTCTTGTTAGCCGCTCAAGAAGCCGACCGCATCGGTGCCTCGGTGCGTACCACCACATCCAGCGCATCGTGGCGCCAGGATTCGATATCCAGTTCCACCGCGCGGCCGTCTTCGGCGAAGCTGATCCGCTGCAGCCGGAAGCAGGGTGTGCCGGTGGTGGACTGCAGCAACAGGGCTTGCGCGGCGTCTAGCCCGGCCGGATGCATCGACAATTGCGCGCGGCTCAGGAACAGCCCGAGTTTCTGGTTGAACACACTCGACAGCGAGCCGGCCAGGTCGTGCTCCAGCAGGCCCGGCGCCCAGGCGGCCAGCACCACGTTGGTTTCCAGCAGCACCGCGCGGCGGTCGATCCAGCGCCGGCGTTGCAGCACGAAGACTTCTTCGTACGGCGTCTCCAGCCGTAGCGCTGCGGCGTAGGCAGCACCGGCCGCCTGTCGGGTGGCACTCAACAGCTCGGTGCGCGGTTTGCGCCCTTGCGCCGCCACGTACTGCATGAAACCGGCGATGCTGGTGGGGTCGTAGCGCACGCGCGGTGCGCTGACAAACCAGCCGCGCCGGTTCTCGCGGTAAATGCGGCCCTGCGCTTCCAGTTGCTGCAAGGCCTCACGCAAGGTGATGCGGGTGCAGCCGAAGCGTTCGGCAAGCTCGCGCTCCACCGGCAGGCGTTGATCCGGGCCCCATTCGCCTGCGGCGATCTGCGCGGAGACGATTTCGGTGATGGCGTGTTGGCGCGACGCGCTCATGCGGCGATCCGCCGATGGTGGCTGCGGCGCATGTGCAAGGCAGTCAGATAAGAGAGGTGCATGCGGCGATGGTAAAGAAGAACGCGCCCGCAAACTGCAGGTGGCTCAGGCAAGGCCTGCCAGGTTCTGCTGCTGTTGGGTTTTCCAGCTGCGCCATCCATACAGCGCCAGCAGCACGAAGCCTGCATACAGCAGTGCGGTGGGATACAGCCCCTTGCTGACGAACACGCCCACGTAGACGCAATCGAGCACGACCCACAGTATCCAGTTGGCGATGCGCTTGCGTGCGGCCCACACGCTGGCGACCAGGCTGAAGCTGGCCAGCGCCGCATCCAGCCACGGCAGTGCGGCATCGGTGCGGTGATGCATGTAGGCACCGAGTGTGGCAGCGAACACGGCACCGATGCACAGCGAGATCCACAGTTCCGCCTGCGGCATCGGCAACGGGCGAATGCGTGTCTGTGTGGCCATCCCGCGCTGCCACTGCCACCAGCCGTACAATTGGGTCAGCACGTAGACGCCTTGCAGCAGCATGTCCGAGTACAGCTTCCACTGATAGAACAGCCAGGCATACAGCGCCACCGCCACGATGCCGACCGGCCAGCACCAGCGAATGCGCCGCGCGGTCAGCCAGACACCGAGCAGGTTGATCACGACGGCGGCAGATTCGAGCAATGACATGGAAGGTCTGGGGAAGATGTCTGATGGAAGAGGGATCGAGGGCAGGGACGCAGAACAGTTCAACGCGACCGTGCGAGCAGGCCGAGCGCGTTCACCGCCTGCAGCCGATACCTGCAGCGCACTCGGCCCGCGCAGCAGCGCTGTCGCGTAACCCGTGCAGCTCGGACGTCAGCGGATCGCATGGCCGCATCGGCTGCGTTTAGAAGTCCACCTGCACGGTCAGACGCGCCGTGCGCGGCGCGCCCGGGAACAGGTACGCATCGCCCTGGTATTCGCCGCTATCGCGCCAGTAGCGCTTGTCGAACACGTTGTCCACGTTCAAGCGCCAGGTGGTGGCCAGGCCGCCCAGCGCGGTGGCGTAACGCGCGCCCAGGTTGGCCACGGTGTAGGCCGGCACGCTGGCGTTGCCGAGCCGGTCGGCGAACTTGCGCCCGCTGTATTGCACGCCTGCCAGCAGCGCCAGGCCATCGATGCCGGGCACGCTGTAATCGGCCTGCAGGCTGGCGCGCAGCTTGGGCACGTTGATGGCCTGATGGCCTTCGTACTCGGCAATGTCGGTGTCTTCGGCACGGGCGCGGATGGCGGCAACGCTGGCGAACACGCGCAATTGCTCGGTTGCCGCGCCATCGGCCGACAACTCCAGGCCGCGGTTGTGCAGGCGGCCCTGTTGCACATAGCGCAGGCCACCATCGGCCTGCGGCTGGGTGAACTGGTAGGCCTGGCGGATGTCGAACAGCGCCGCGCCCAGGCGCAGGCCGTCGAGCTCGAATTTTGCGCCGGTCTCCAGCTGGTAGGCATTGGTCGGCGGCAGGATCTCATCGGCGTTGTCGGCAAACCACGGGGCGGTGCCGCCGGCGGCCAGACTCTTGGCGTAGCTGGCGTACAGCGATACCTGCTGCTGCGGTTTGAACAGCAGCGCGGCCTGCGGCAGCAGGGTGTCCTTGCGCGTGCGTCGCTCAAGCACGCCATCGCGGTCGAAGCTGCGCTCGTCCAGGCGCACATGCCGCGCGCCCAGCGACAGCTCCCATTGCGGTCCCAGCCCGATCCGGTCGGCGACCACCAGGGCGCGTTGGCGGCTGTCCAGGCGCCGTTGCTTCGGGTCCAGGGCGACGTCGGTCTGTGCAAACACTTCGGGGTCGCGGTCGATGCTGCCGCTGCCGACGAATTCGTTGACCGAACCGAAGCGATCGATGGTGCGGCGTAGCCAGTCGCCGCCGATGCTCAGGCGGTGATCCAGCGTGCCGGTGAGCACACGGCCTTCCAGCGTGGCGCGCAGTTGATCGTGCACGCGGGTGTCATCGGGGCTGCGGTAGTCGTAGACGTCGTACTCGCCTTGCGCGCCGAAGAAATTCGGGGTGACGCTGTCGGCGCAACTGATCGCGCCATAACAGCCCCAAGCGAACGCGGAGAAATCATTGATCACCGAACGGCTGCGTGACGCTTCAGCGGTGGCGCGCCAGTCGTCGTTGAATTGGTAGGCGTAGCGCAGCTGCGCATTGAGCGAATCCATCTCCACCGGCCGCGACCACGGCTGGTAGCCGAGTAGGCGATGCACATCGATGTCGCGCGGTACCTGGGTGCCGCCCAAGAGTTGATAACCCGGCACCGAGCGTTGCTGGCGATGCTGATACTCCACATCCAGCTGCAGCAGCGACTGCGGGCTGATCTTCCAGTCGCCGGCCAGCGACAGGAAATTGCGATAACCGTCGGCGTGGTCGACATAGCTGTTGATGTCCTCGCGCGCGGCATTGACGCGCAGGCCCAGACTGCGCTCGGCGCCGAACCAGTCGCCCAGGTCGGCGGCCACATAGCGCGAGCCCTGCTCGTCGGTGCCCAGGGTCACGCTGCGCACGTGCTCGGGCCGCTTGGTGCGGTAGTCGATCAGTCCGGCCGGTTCGTTGACACCCGATTGCAGCCCGGCCAGGCCCTTGAGGATCTGCACCTGCTGCTTGTTTTCCAGTGCAATGGATTGCTCGCCCACCGCGCTCAGGCCGTTGATGCGGTAACTGTTGGCGGCGTTGAGCGAATAGCCACGCACGACGAAATTCTCGTAGTAGCCGATCGGGGCGTAGGCGTCACCGGCGGAGGCATCGGCGCGCAATACCTCGCTGAGCACGCGTGCCTGACGGTCGAGCAATTGCTGGCGCTCGATCACCGCGATCGAGGCCGGCGCATCCAGCAGCCGCGTGGCGCCGAAGCCGGTCAAGGCCGTGTTGGCGTCGATGCGTTCGCCACGCACGTTGACCGCATCCAGCTCGACTGCCTCGGCACCGGGTTGTTGCTGCGCGAGGGCAGGCGTGGCGATGCACAGCGCAAGTGCAAGCGCGAGCGGGCGGCGGTGGGGCAGGGGGGCGGACAGGTGCATGCGCAGGGCTCGAAAAGGAGAAGGAAAAACGCTCATGGCAACCGGCGCGCGCGTGCGTGCAGATGATCGAGCAGACGCTGGCCATCGGCGCTGGCAAACCAGTCCGCATGGCCGAGCAGGTAACGGTGATAGGCGATATCGGCGTTGTCGGCCGAGCGGGTGATGCCGGCGAAGTATTCGATCTCGCTCAGGGCGAAGTCGGCATGCACGATCGGCAGCAAGGCCGCCAGCTGCCGCAGCTGCGCGGCGCCCAGTGCGTAGTGCCGGGCGTAGCCGTCCAGCAAGGCGTCGAGCTGCTCCAGCTGCGGCTGCGCGCGCTGCCCCGCATCCAGGTTCAACCATGGGATCAGATTGCGTTCGATCGCCGTGGCCAGGTCGAACATCGCAAAGCTGCGGTCGCACAGGCCGAAGTCGAACACCGCGCTGACCTCGACGTCGCCATCGTCGTGCGTGCGCCACAGCAGGTTGGAGGCATGCCAGTCGCCATGCGTCCACAGCGGCGGCAGGGCGCCAGGCGCTGACAGCACCGGCCAGGCCCGGGCGTGCCAGGGCAGCAGGTGGTCGGTCAGGTCGCGGCGCCAGGGCCGGTCCTGAAAATCGGCGGCCAGGCCGGGGCGCGACAGCAAGGCCTGTTCCACCGCCCGGAGCGGGTCGGCCTGCGCGAACAGGGCCAGGTTGGCCACCAGTACGCTGCTGCGGCGTGGCGGCGCATCGAACCCCTGTGCTGCCAGATGCAGGCGTGCCAGCGCGGCACCCGCCGCCGACGCATGCGGGGCGCTGGTAAAGGGCGTCCACGACAAGGCATCCCGATACAGGTCCTGGCCGAGCCCTGCGCGCTGCACTTCGTAGACCCAGTCCGCGTCGGCCAGGGCGGTGCGGCCCGCGGCATCGTGCAGCACCTCGACCACCGGTGCGCCGGCCCAGCGCAGATGCGCCATGAAGACGTGCTCTTCGCGCAACGCGGCGACATTGCGCACGCTGCGGTGATGTCGCTTGACGATGAGCGTGCCGCTGGCGGTGTCCACGCAGGCGGCGGCGGAAAACGGGCGGGCGCTATGCCAGCGAATCAGTTCGCTACCGACGGGAGCGGAAAAGTGCTGCAGCACGCGACGGATTTCGTCGGCGGTCAACACCGGCCAGTCCGGCAGCGCCAGCTCCAGGCTCATGCCATGCACCTGATGCGAGGTGCTCATGCGCCCGGCTCCGGCAATGCGGTGCGGATCAGTGGTATAGACCAGTCGATCGGTGCCGAAGCAGCGGACCCGGCGCGCGCGCCGGCGACAACACGGACGGCGCTGCCAGGCCGTCGTTGCGGCGCGCCCGCCATCAGGCGGTTGCGCTGCAGGGAATGAAAAGGCAGCGCAACACCGAAAGGTCGCTGGCCGTCATCTCGACACTAAAAATGTGGGGCGCGCCGTGGGCGGCGCCTGCGCAAAACCGCTGGGCGGTTCCGGGCGCGCAGTATGCCTGTTGCTGCTGCCAGCCGCCATGTCGGCGCTGGCAGACGCACGATGGCGTTGCGCCGCCCCGGCACCGGATAATGGCCGGATGACTCCCGTCCAGATTGCCGCCGTTGTCGTCACCTATCAGAGCAGCAGCACCATCGATGCGTGCCTGTCGCGGCTGCGCGCGGCCGAGGGCATCAGCGAGATCCGGGTGGTCGACAACGCCTCCAGCGACGACACCCTGGAGGTCGTGCAGCGGCATGCGCTGGCCGATGCGCGGCTGCACTTCATCGCCAATCCCGACAACCCGGGTTTTGCGAGCGCCTGCAACCAGGGCGCGCGCGACTCGCAGGCGCCCTGGCTGGTGTTCATCAACCCGGACCTGATGGTCGAGCGCGACACATTGGCGCAGCTGTGCGCACGCGCGGTCGGGCACGCGGCGGTGCTGTTGGGCGTGGAGCAGATGGACGAGCACGGGCAGCCGGATGCCGCGGTGCGTCGCCGTGACCCGGATTTTGCCGCGATGCTGCGCGCGCCGCGCGCTGCCGCCCAGCTGGCGGTGCCGGCCGATCCGTCTGTGCCCCTGCAGGTGGTGGACGCCATCTCCGGCGCCTTGATGCTGATGCAACGCAGCCTGTTCGACCGGCTTGACGGCTGGGACGGCGCCTACCGCCTGCATGCCGAAGACCTGGACCTGTGCCGGCGTGCGCGTCAGGCCGGCGCGCTGGTGGCGGTGGCCAACGATCTACGGGTCGTGCACGTGCGCGGCGTGTCCAGTCGTGCGCGGCCGTTCTTTGTCGAGTGGCACAAACACCGCGGCCTGTGGCGCTATTTCCGCAAGTTCGAGGCGGGCCAGCGGGGGCTGCTCACCCGGCTTGGCGTATGGCTGGCGATCTGGACCCACGCCGCCGCCCAGGTGCCGCGATTGTTGCAAAAGAGATGAGCTCGCTCGCGTTAAATTTGTGATAAATCAGTGATGGGTGGCGGCACTTAACTGTGATACGTTTCGCCTCGAAGTGTGATCAATCACTAGCTTCCTGTCCCTTCCGGGTCCCCCATCAGGAATCGTGCAAATGTCCTTACAGAACGACCCGCAATTGCGGGTACGTCAGCCGTGCGCCGCCGCGCTGCAGTCCAGTCCGGTTGTCTCGCCCTCTTCTCTTGATTCCATCGCTCGCCGCGTACCGGTGGCTGCGCTGTCGGCGCTCGCGCTGAGCTGCCTGATGGCGGCCTTGCCGGACACGGCCGTGGCAGGCGCCTGGACCCAGCCGCAGGGCGACACCCTGGTGATCGTCAAGGCGCTGCATAGCGATGGCACCGGCTGGTTCGACGATGCCCATCACCGTGGCGATTTCGGCAACAACGGACGCAGCCGCCAGGACCAGCTCAATGTCTACGTCGAGCATGGCCTGAGCGACACGCTGAGCTTCATCGGCAATTTCTATTTCACCGAAGTCGGTTTCAACAACGACGAACCGGTGAACAATGCGCCCGGACGGGCACGCCGCAGCACCACCGGTTTTGCCGATCAGGAGATCGGCCTGCGCTACGCACTGCCAAGCGCGGCCGACGATGTCTGGCGTAGCTCGGTGCAGGCCCTGGTCAGCATCCCGGCCTATGGCCGTAGCAAGACCTATCACCCGAACAATCCTGGGCGCGACCCCGCGCTCGGCCTCGGCGACTACGGCCTGGAGCTGCGTTACAGCCGCGGCCGTGGTTACACGCTGGGCGGGCGCAACGGCTACGTCGATCTGGGTGGCGCGGTGCGCCTGCGCGGCAGTGCCGCTTCCGACGAAGTGCGGGTGGACGCGTCCACCGGCCTGAGCCTGACCCCAAGCTGGTTGCTGCTTGGCGAAGTCAACGTGATCCAGGGCCTGGGTAACGGGCGTAACGACGCGTTTGTCGTTGGTTCGACACCTGGCGATTCCGGCTTTGTCGCCACAGGCACCAACTACGACCTCACCAAGCTGCAGCTGTCCACGCTGTACACCGCGCCGGGCGGAAGCCAGTGGCAGGTGGGATATCAGCAGCCCGTCATGGGCCGCAACACCGGCGCCGCAGGTGGGCCATTCGTGGCCGCCTGGTGGCGGTTCTAAGGACGCCACGACAATGACGGTCACCTGCGAAATGGACGCGCTGGGACGAGCACCGGACATCGGCCGCGAACGCGGTCTATTGGGTCGCGCGCTGGTCACGGCAGGCGTCATCACCGACGAACAGCTGCGTTCTGCGCTGGCGTTGCAGCAACGCTGGAACTCGCGCCTGGGCGATGTGATCCTGGCCCAGCGCGGCGTGCCGGCGCAGCGGTTCTACGCCATCGTTGCCGCGCATTTCGGCCTTGAGTTCATCGATCTGGTACAGCAGCCGCCGGATCCGGAACTGCTCACTCCCGGCGATCTGGGAAGTTACGCGCAGCGCCTGCTGCTGCCGTGGCGTCGCGAAGACGGCGTGCTGGTGCTGGCCGTGGCCGATCCCGACTCGGCGGTGTTTGCCTGGGCGCGTGCGCACTATGGCGAGGACGTGCGTTTTGTCGGCACCGCCAAGTTCGACATCATCTGGAGCCTGCAGCGTTACGCCGACGAGCAGCTCACCGACAACGCACTGAACCTGCTCGCCGCGCATGCGCCGACCTATTCGGCGCGCCAGGTGGTGACGCGCGGACAGAAGTTCACGCTGTGGGCAATCGCCGCGGTGCTGGTGATTGCAATGGTGCTGTTCCCGGTGCCGGCCCTGATCACCGTCAACGTGCTGGTGGCGCTGGGCTTTCTGGCGACCTTCGGGCTGAAGCTGTTGCTGGTGTGGTTCGGCTCGCGCCACCGCATCGACATCAAGGTCACCGAGGACGAAGTGGCCGCGCTGCGCGATGACGACCTGCCGGTCTATACCGTGCTGGTGCCGATGTACAAGGAGCCGGAAGTCCTGCCAATCCTGGCCAACGCGCTGCGCAAGCTGGATTACCCGATCAGCAAGCTCGACGTGAAGCTGGTGCTGGAGGCGGACGATTTCGACACCATCGAGGCCGCCAAGAAACTCGGCCTGGAGGCGTTCTTCGAAATCATCCGGGTGCCGCCGTCGCAGCCCAAGACCAAGCCCAAGGCCTGCAACTACGCGCTGCATTTTGCGCGTGGCGAACTGCTCACCATCTACGACGCCGAAGACAAGCCCGAGCCGGATCAGCTCAAGCGCGTGGTGGCGGCATTCCGCAAGGCGGAAAAGGATGTGGTGTGCATCCAGGCGCGGTTGAACTACTACAACGCCGACGAGAACTGGCTGACGCGGATGTTCACGCTGGAGTACACGCTCTGGTTTGACTTCTACCTGCCGGCGCTGGAATACCTGCGCATCCCGATTCCCTTGGGCGGTACCTCCAACCACTTCCGTCTGGATGTGTTGCGCCAGGTGCGCGCGTGGGACCCGTACAACGTCACCGAAGACGCCGACCTGGGCGTGCGGCTGATCCAGAACGGCTACCGCGTCAACGTGGTCAACTCCACCACGTTCGAAGAAGCCAACGTCAGCATTCCCAACTGGATCCGGCAGCGTTCGCGCTGGCTCAAGGGCTATATGCAGACCTGGCTGGTGCATATGCGCGACCCGGTGCATCTGTATCGCAGCACCGGGTTCAAGGGCTTCTGGGGCTTTCAGTTCTTCATTGGCGGCGGTTTCTTCACCGCGTTGGGCGTGCCGGTGCTGTGGGCGCTGTATGTGGTCTGGGCAGTCACCGGGACAACCGCGTTCGAGCGCTTTTTCCCGCCGTGGCTGGCGACCGTGTCGTTGGTCAATCTGTTGTTGGCCAATGCGTTCTTCATCTACATCACGCTGGTGGCTGCGTTCAAACGCGACTACTTCAAGCTGGCGCCCTACGCGCTGACCGTGCCGTTCTATTGGGCGCTGCAGTCGATCGCCGCTTACAAGGGTCTCTGGCAGCTGATCCACAATCCGTTCTATTGGGAGAAGACCACTCATGGCATCAGCAAGCATTCGGAAAACGAGCGCCGCGCCGCACTCGAAGAGTGAGTCGGCAGTTTCGCGTCGTCACAGCGGGCTGCCGGCGTTTCTGGTTGCCGTGGTGGCCATGTCGCTGCTGAGCCAGCCGTTGCTGCTGCAGTCGGTCGGCTCCGCCGCACCGGCAATCGCACCAGCAGCCGGCTTGCCGGCAACCGGTCTGTTGTCGTGGGCGATCAATCTGGGGCTGGACAGCTGGAACCTGCCGTTCCAGGTCTGGCCGTTCCTGGCAGTGGCCGCCAACGCGCTGTTCCTGTCGCTGCTATGGCGCGATCTGGCCGGTGTGTTCGGACGCGGCTGGGCCAGTGGTTTGACCCTGCTGGTGGGCTGCAATCCACTGTTCCTGCTGCCGATCGCCGCAGGCGGCAGCCAGGCGGTGGGTCTGCTGGCGTTCTACGGCTTGTGCCGCACCCTGCGCCGCCTGCAGACGCCGGTAGAGGCCTTCACCTATCTGCGCATCGCCGGCTGGTTGTGCATCCTGTTGTGCCTGGACCTGCAGACACTGGCGTTGTCGACGATGGTGGCACCGTGGCTGCTGCTGGTGATGCCGCCGCAGATGCTGCGCAAGGCGCCGGGTTCGTTCTACCTGGTGTGCTATCTGCCGTTCGCGTTTCTGGTCGGCATGTGGGCCTACGTCAATCTGACCGTGTTCAACGCACCGTGGCCGACGCTGTCCAGCATCGGGCAGGGTGCGCATCCGCTGCCGTTGCCGCTGGCCGAGCATGCGCAAGGCTGGTTGCCGGCCGTGCGCTGGGGCGTGGCGGCGGTGGTCTGCTTCCCGGTGCTGGCGTTGCTGGCCCGTAGCCGCAGCAGTGCGCTCACGCGCGGCGTGCTGGCCAGTGCCGGCACCGTGATCTGTGCGGCGGCGTTGTCGTTCGCCTTCGGCTGGGCCGGGTTCGACGCCTTGCTGCTGCTGTGGGTGCCGGTAGCGTTGCTGCTGCGCGCACTGCATGCCGATCAGCGCAGCCAGGCCGCTGGCCTGCTGTTGCTGGGCCTGATCGGTGCGGCCTGGGTGCAGCCGCAGGGCTGGGGCAGCTGGATGCGTGCGGCGCCTGCCGATGCGCAATCCTTGCTGCAGGGCGAGGCGGTGGTCATGCGCGCGCCGGTATCGTTGCCGACCGGCTTGGCGACGCCGGCAGCGGACGCTGTGCAGGCGCAGCCCACAGCTGCGACTGCCGCGAATGTGGCCGCACCCACGCAGCTCGCTGCCGGTGCCAGCACGCCTGCTGCCACTGCTGCAATGGTGCAGCCGGACAAGAACACTGCGGTCATCGGTGCAATGGACTGCGCGCCTACCACGACCGCGTCCACCACCGAGGCATCCGCCACATGTTCAAACGCGTTCTGAGCGCCGCGTTTCTGGTCGGGGCGTGCATGCTGGTCAATGGCTGCAACGCGGATGCATCGACGTGGATGGGCGCCAACGTCAAGGTCTCGGCCAATGCGCCGTGGGAAAGCGAGGCGGCGGGGCAGTCGCTGGACGCGTTGGCCAAGACCGGCGCCAGCAAGGCGCTGCTGGTCGCGTTTGTGTGGCAGGCCAACCCGCAGTCGAACGACCCGGTGCTGGGTAGCGACAGCAGCGTGGAGGCCATGCGCGCCGCGTTGCGGCAGAGCCACCACGCCGGCCTGCAGGCCACGCTCAAGGTGCATGTGTGGATCCCCGGGCATTGGGCCGGCGACACCGCGCCCACCGACCAGGCAGCCTGGTTTGCCGCGTATCAGAACGCGTTGTTGCCGTTGGCCAGACTGGCCGAAGACGAGCACGCCGAAGCGCTGGTGATCGGCACCGAACTGCGCAAGCTGCAGGACGCGCCGCAGTGGCCCGGTCTGGTGGCGGAAGTGCGCAAGGTCTACCACGGCAAGCTGCTGTATGTGGCCGACGGCATGGAGCACGCCGAAAGCTTCCGCTACTGGTCCTTGTTCGATGCGGTGGGCACCAGCCTGTATCCGCGTCTGTCCGAAGCGGCCGGCACGCGCACGACGGAGATGAACGCCGCCGCGCAGCGCCTGCAGCAACTGGGCCAGCGCGTCGGCAAGCCGGTGTGGGTGGCAGAGCTGGGGCTGCGTTCTGCACGCGGTAGCCTGGCCGCGCCCTGGGAGAGCCCGGAGCAACGCGCCGCTGCAGTGGACACCCGCCTGCAACTGCAGGTGTTGCAGCAGTGGCGCAAGGTGCTGCAGGCGCATGGCGTGGAAGGCATCGCGCTGTGGTGCTGGTACACCGACCCCAAGGCCGGTGGCCCGGGCGACAGCGACTTCACCGTGCAGGGCAAACCAGCGCAGCAGGTGCTGGCGCGCTGAGCGATGGCGCCTGGCACTCTCCAAGGAAGTGCCGGGCGCAATTGCCGAGGTGACTTGCCGGGGCGAAGCGGCAAGGGAAATCGCCAGGCGCACTGCCGCTGCGCAGCGCACCGCCTCCCGGGGCATCGGATTTGCACGCAGCGCGATCGCCGCTGCGGGCATAATCCGGCAGCATGATCATCCATTCGCTGCTCGACACCGACCTGTATAAATTCACCATGATGCAGGCGGTGCTGCATCAGCATCCGGCCGCGCAGGTCGACTACCGCTTCAAGTGCCGCACGCCCGGCGTGGATCTGGCCCAGTTCATCGACGAGATCTCGCGCGAGATCGATGCGCTGTGCCGGCTGCGGCTGCGCGAGGACGAAGTGGCCTATCTGCGCGGCCTGCGCTTCATCAAGCCGGACTTTGCCGACTTCCTGGCGCTGTTCCATCTGGACCGCAAATACCTGCAGCTGTCGGCATCGACCACCCACCCGGGCGAGATCGAGCTGACCATCCGCGGCCCGTGGCTGCATACCATCCTGTTCGAAGTGCCGTTGCTGGCGATCATCAACGAGGTGTGGTTCCGCAACACCTCCGAGCCGGATTACGAAGAAGGCCGCAGCCGCCTGCGCGAGAAGGTGAGCAGCCTGCGCAGCATGCCGGCCGGCTGCAAGATCGCCGACTACGGCACCCGGCGACGCTATTCGCGGCACTGGCACGGTGAGCTGCTGCCGTTGCTGCGCGATGGCCTGGGCGAGCAGTTCGTCGGCACCAGCAATGTGTATTTCGCCAAGCATTACGGCCTGACCCCGCTGGGCACGATGGCGCACGAGTACCTGCAGGCGTTCCAGGCGCTGGGGCCGCGGCTGCGCGATTCGCAGGTGGCTGCGCTGGAATCGTGGGCGCGCGAGTACCGCGGCGATCTGGGCATCGCCCTGTCCGATGTGGTCGGGCTGGACGCGTTCCTGCGCGACTTCGATCTGTATTTCTGCAAGCTGTTCGACGGCATGCGGCATGATTCGGGCGACCCGTTCGAATGGGGCGAGCGCGTCATCTCCCACCTGCAGGCACACCGCATCGACCCCGCGACCAAGGTGCTGGTGTTCAGCGATGGCCTCAACATCGACAAGGTGATGCGCCTGTACGCGCACTTCCATACGCGTTGCCGGCTGGCGTTCGGGGTCGGTACCAGCCTCACCAACGACCTGGGGCCGACGCCGCTGCAGATCGTGATCAAGATGGTCCGCTGCAATGGCCAGCCGGTGGCAAAGCTCAGCGACTCGCCGGGCAAGAGCATGTGCGAGGACGCTGGTTACCTGCGCTATCTGCGCGATGTGTTCGGCCTGCCGCCGATGCCGGAAGCGGGTGACCACCCGCGGCAGTGACTGACGTGTAGCGGCAGCTTGTGCCGAGGCCTGACAGAGCTGTCAGGGAATGGCCGAAAAAAATGCGATGCAGCGCTCAGTTGGCCGCATGGGTTCGTTAACATTGGCATCACGCTTGCTTCACTTCTGATGCACGCGATGTTGATGTACGGCCCCCTTTTTCGCGCGACGTCTCAATGACTGCACCCGACCCATTGTCGCTGTACCGCGCGCGCAGCTGCTCCCGGCAGTGGCTGGGCTTTGTGCGTGCGATGGCCGCCGAGTTCGGCGCCGAGTTGCCCGAGGATGATCTGGCGCCGTTGATGGCGCGCATCGGCCGGCGCTTCGCGCGCGAACACCGGCTGGCGCACTGCACGACCCTGGGCGAGATGCAGCAAGCCGCCAACGCAGTGTGGGAGCGCTGCGATTGGGGCCAGTGCGCGATGCACGAACACGCCGACCACGTGCGGATTCAGCACGCCAGCGCGCCGTTGAGCGTGGCACTGGATGGTGCGGCATGGAGCGATGGGTTCCTGCAGGGCGTGTACGAAGGATGGTTCCAGCAATTGGGGATGCTGGCAGGCCTGGCGGTGCAGACCGCGCCAGGCGACAGCGTCGATCTGCGCAACTTCGTGTTGATGCGGACGGCATGAACGGCTGAAGTCGGGCAAGGGGAGTGTGATGGCACCGAAGAACAACAAGGCAGCATCCGGGCATGACGATGTGTCCGGCCTGTTCGCGCGGTTGGGGACGCAGGCGAGCGAGGGCTATCAGGATTTCGCCCACACCCAGCTGCCGCCGCGCAGGCTGGGAGTGACGCAAGCGCCGGTCCCGGCAGCGGTCGAACAGACCCCCGCTGCGACGGACACCGCGCAGACGCCAGCGCCGCTGCCGGCGCCCGCGGCATCAGTGCCTGACGTTTTGCCTGCCGTGCAGGCAGTGCCGGCGGCGCACCGGTCAGTGCCTGTCGAAGAGACGGCAGGCTCGCCGCTCGATGCGCTCGCGCCGCTGCGCAAATTGCGCCAGCTCGACGAGCCCGCAGCGCCTGCAGCGCAGCCGGGCGAGCGCCAGGCGCAGACGCCGTTGGAGCGCTTGTTCCAGCGCCTGCTGCAGGCCGATGCGCCCAGCTCGACGCAAAGCCCACTGCAGCGACTGCGCTCGCGTTGATCAGCACCACCGTGTGACTTTCGGCAAGCGCCGCTGCGCTCGCCTGTTTCGCCTTGCTTTGCCGCACGCCGCCACGCTTGAAGGATTATCTGATGACTGCTGCCAGCCTCCGTTCCGGATCACCGCTGCCCACGTTGGCGACCTGGGCGCTATGGTTGCTGGGTGGCTTGCTGCTGGTGTTCGTGGTTGCCGTGCCGATGGATGTCACCCAGCAACTGGTGTTTTCCGGCGTGCTGTTCGCCGTTGCGCTGGCGGTGCGCAAGCGCGGCGGGCGGGTGGTGATCCTGACAATGATGGGCATGTCGCTGGCGGTGTCGTGCCGCTACATCTGGTGGCGCATGACCCAGACCATGGGCGTGGGCAGCGCGGTGGATTTCATCCTGGGTCTGGGCCTGCTGGGCGCGGAGCTGTATGCGTTCGTGATCCTGGTGCTGGGCTATTTCCAGGTGCTGTGGCCGCTCGATCGCAAGCCGGTGGCGTTGCCGGCCGACCAGTCGCTGTGGCCGAGCGTGGACGTGTTCATTCCCACCTACAACGAGCCGCTGTCGGTGGTGCGCACCACCGTGCTGGCGGCCAGCGTGATCGATTGGCCGGCCGGCAAGATCACCATCCATCTACTCGATGACGGCCGCCGCGACGCGTTCCGCGATTTCTGTGCCGAGGTCGGCATCAACTACGTCACCCGCACCAACAACGCGCACGCCAAGGCCGGCAACATCAATGCCGCGCTGAAGAAATGCAGCGGCGAGTACGTGGCGATCTTCGATTGCGACCACATTCCCACCCGCAGTTTCCTGCAGGTGGCGATGGGCTGGTTCCTGCGCGACACCAGGCTGGCCCTGGTGCAGATGCCGCACTATTTCTTCTCGCCCGACCCGTTCGAACGCAACCTGGGCACGCATGGCAAGGTGCCCAACGAAGGCGAGCTGTTTTACGGCCTGTTGCAGGATGGCAACGACCAGTGGAATGCGACCTTCTTCTGCGGTTCCTGCGCGGTGATCAAGCGCAGCGCGCTGGAAGAGGTGGGCGGGGTGGCGGTGGAAACCGTGACCGAAGATGCGCACACCGCGCTCAAGCTGCAGCGTCGCGGTTATCGCACCGCCTACCTGGCGGTGCCGCAGGCTGCAGGCCTGGCCACCGAAAGCCTGTCCGGGCATGTGGCGCAACGCATCCGCTGGGCGCGCGGCATGGCGCAGATCGCGCGCATCGACAATCCGCTGCTGGGGCGCGGGCTCAGGCTCTCGCAGCGGCTGTGCTACCTCAACGCGATGCTGCATTTCTTCTACGGCTTGCCGCGCATCATCTATCTCACTGCGCCGCTGGCCTATCTGTTCTTCGGCGCGCACGTGATCCAGGCCTCGGCGTTGATGATCCTGGCCTATGCGTTGCCGCACCTCCTGCAGGCCAATCTGACCAACCTGCGGGTGCAGAGCCGTTTCCGCCATCTGCTGTGGAACGAGGTCTACGAGACCACGCTGGCCTGGTACATCTTCCGTCCCACCCTGGTTGCGCTGCTCAACCCCAAGCTGGGCAAGTTCAATGTCACGCCCAAGGGCGGGCTGGTGGCGCGCAGTTATTTCGATGCGCAGATCGCCAAGCCGTACCTGTTCCTGCTGTTGCTCAACCTGGCCGGTGTGGCTGCCGGCGTGCTGCGCCTGATCTATGTCGGCGGCAGCGGTGAGCAGCAGACGATCTGGTTCAACCTGGCCTGGACGCTCTACAACATGGTGCTGCTGGGCGCCACCATCGCCACCGCCAGCGAAACCCGCCAGGTGCGCAGCGCGCATCGGGTGCCACTGGATGTCCCGGTCAATCTGTATCTGCCCGATGGCAGCGTACTGCCCAGTCGCTCATTGAATTTTTCCACCGGCGGCATGGCGATCAGGCTCGCCCAGCCGCAGCCGATCGAGCCGGGTTTGCCGGTGCAAATCGGCCTGAGTCATCGCGGCGTGGAGCAGACCTTGCCGGCGGTGGTGCGCCAGGACCGCGATGGCCAGGTCAGCGTGCAGTTCACCGCGATGTCGATGGAACAGGAGCGCTGGCTGGTGGCCTCGACCTTTGCGCGCGCCGACATCTGGCTGTCGCAGTGGGGCCAGCACGACCGCGATTCGTTCTGGCGCTCGATGGGCCAGGTGCTGGGCGCCAGCGCGCGCGGCTTTGGACGCCTGGGCGGACATATCGCACTCAGTGCCCGTCAGGGCTTCCGCCCGGCGCGCGCGCTGGATCTGGAGTCGTGAGCGTGACGCCTGCCGTTTCCCTTTTTCCTGCCAAGAAGCAACCGATGCGAATGTCCCCGGCCGTGTTGACCTGTGTGCTCACCCTGCTGACCGGCCTGGCGCAGGCGCAGCAGGCCGTGCCGGCAACGGCGACGACCACGCTGACCGGGCAGGCCGGAACCGCCGCGAGCGCGCCGCCCGCACCGGCACCGATGCCGGCCGGCAGCACCCGCACCTCCAGCCTGCGCGAGCTCGGCATCGACTACGAGATCACCCTGCGCGGCGTGCAGGGCAGTGCCGGCGTGCCCTTCAGCGTGCGCAGCGACGAGATCGTCACCGCCGCCACGCTCAACCTCAAATACAGCTATTCGCCCGCGCTGTTACCGGACCTGTCGCATCTGAAGGTCACCATCAATGGCGTCACCGTGGGCACCTTGCCGGCCGACAAGGCCAATGCCGGCAAGCTGCTCTCGGCCGATCTGCCGATCGACCCGCGCCTGGTCACCGATTACAACCAGCTCAACCTGCAGTTGATCGGCCATTACACGCGTGAGTGCGAAGACCCGGACCACAGCAGCCTGTGGGCGAATGTGGACGCGGCTACCAGCCTGTCGCTGACCACCACGCCGCTGGCGCTGGCCAATAACCTGGCGTTGTTGCCGGTGCCGTTCTTCGATGTGCGCGACACCCGCCGGCTGGAATTGCCGTTCTACTTTCCGCAGCGCCCGGACAACGCCACGCTGCAGGCGGCTGGCGTGGTGGCCTCGTGGTTCGGCACACTGGCCGGTTACCGCGGCGCGGTGTTCCCGGCCTCGACCGAAGCGCTGCCGGCCACCGGCAACGCAGTGGTGTTCGCCACGCCCAGCACGCTGCCGGAGCAGTTCGCCACCGCCGACAGTGGCGTGGCCGATATCCGTGGCCCGACCGTGGCAGTGGTGGTCAACCCGACCGATCCCAATGGCAAGCTGCTGCTGGTGCTCGGCCGCAACAGCGAAGACCTGCAACGCGCCGCCACCGCGCTGGCCTTGCGCGCGCCGTTGACCGGGGCGGTCGCCCGCATCGGCGAGATCAGCGCGCCGGCGCCGCGTCAGCCGTACGACGCGCCCAAGTGGGTGTCCAGCCAGCATCCGGTGCGCTTCGGTGATCTGGTGACCCAGCCCGGCCAGCTCAATGTCAGCGGCTATCACCCGGACCTGATCCGGGTCGGCCTGCAGCTGCCGCCGGACCTGTTCGTGTGGGAGCGCGACGGCATTCCGGTCGCGCTGAAATACCGCTACACGGTGCCGGACGTGGATAACAAGTCCGCGCTCAACGTCAGCATCAACGAGTCGTTCGTGACCACGCTGCCGCTGACCGGCCGCCCGTTCGCCGAGTCCACCCTGAGGCGCTGGTGGAACAGCCTGGGCGCGCGCGGCAGCATGCCGGTGCATCAGGATCTGACATTGCCGGTGGGTGCGTTCTCGGCCAACAGCCAGGTGCGCTTCCACTTCTTTTTCGATCGCCCGCAAGGCGAGGAGTGCAAGAACACCTCCCCGGACGTGTCCGGCGCCATCGATGCCGATTCCAGCATCGACCTGAGCGGTTTCCACCACTACATGGCGATGCCGAACCTGGCCGCGTTCGCCAATGCCGGTTACCCGTTCACGCGCCTGGCCGATCTGTCCGAATCCACCATCGTGCTGCCCGACAATCCGGGCGACCAGGACCTGGGCAATGTGCTGACCCTGCTCGGCCGCTTCGGCGCCTCCACCGGGTATCCGGCGCTGCATGCGCAGATCGTCGGCGCCGGCGCGGTGCAGCAACACGCCGACCGCGATCTGTTGCTGCTCGGCAGTGCGCAGTCGCAGCCGCTGTTCAAGCAATGGCGCGCACAGCTGCCGGTGGGCCAGGACGGGCAGGCGACACGCTTTGCGCTGACCGATTGGGTGCTGGAAAAGCTGCCTGGCTTCCTGTCCTTCGATGCGCGCCGCACCGACCTGCCGACCACCACCGAAATCGCGCTGCAACCGCAGCCGGACGATGTGCTGTTGATGGGCTTCGAATCGCCGTTGAAGTCCGGCCGCAGCGTGGTCGCGTTCCAGAGCGAAGACCCGGCCAACATGAGCCGGCTGTTCGACGCCTGGTTCGACCCGACCCTGCTCAAGGACTTCCAGGGCAGCGTGGTGTTGCTGCAGCAGAAAAAGGTCATCAGCCTGGTCGGCAACCAGACCTATTACGTCGGCCATCTGCCGCTCCCGACCTGGTTGCGCTGGTACTTCTCGCACCACCCGGTGTGGCTGGCGTTGACCGTGGTGGTGCTGGCGCTGTTGCTGGCGCTGGCCGCGCGCGTGCTGCTGCGCCGGCATGCCGCCGAGCGGCTCAACGAAGGCGGTAGCGCATGAGCGCGCACGACAGCGCCGCGACGATGACGCGCCGCAGCCTGCTACGCGCCGGTGCGCTGGCCGGCCTGGCCGCGTTGCTGCCCACGCGCGCAGCGGCGGCGGCTGGCCAATGCGGGCCGTGGCCGCTGTGGAGTGCCTTCGTCGACAAGCACATCCAGCCCGACGGGCGGGTGGTGGATTTCCTCAATCCGGACCAGCGCTCGACTTCCGAAGGTCAGTCGTATGCGCTGTTCTTCGCCCTGGTCAACAACGACCAGGTGTTGTTCGAGAAGGTGCTGGGCTGGACCCGCCACAACCTGTGCGGCGGCCGTCCGGATCTGAATCTGCCGGCGTGGTTGTGGGGCCGCGATGGCAGCGGCAGCTGGCGCGTGCTCGATGCCAATACCGCCAGCGATGGCGAGCTGTGGATTGCCTACGCGCTGCTGGAAGCCGGCCGGCTGTGGAGCCGGCCCGGTTACGGCAAGGCCGGCCAGCAGATCCTGCAACTGATGCGCCAGCAGGAAGTGGCCACGCTGCCGGGCCTGGGCGCGATGTTGCTGCCCGGCCGCACCGGCTTTGCCGAGAAGCAGCGCTGGACGCTCAATCCCAGCTACCTGCCGATCCAGGTGCTGCGGCGCTGCGCCAACGCCGACCCCAAGGGGCCGTGGGCGGCGATCGCCAGCAACGCTGCACGCGTGTTGCGCGAGAGCGCGCCGGTGGGCTTTGCGCCGGACTGGACGGTGTGGGATGGCGAGCGCTTCAGCCCCGACCCGAAGCGCGGCAACGTCGGCAGCTACGACGCGATCCGCGTGTATCTGTGGGCCGGCATGCTCGATGCCGGCGAGCCGCTGCGCAGCGGCTTGCTGCGCGACCTGTCCGGCCCGGCCGACCTGCTCGCCGCACAGACCCCGTTTGCGGAAAAGATCGACACCGCGCGCGGCGTGGGCAGTGGCGCATTGCCGGTCGGGTTTTCTGCCGCGCTGTTGCCGTACCTGAGCGCGATGGGCCAGCCCGCGCTGCTCAAGGCGCAGGCGCAGCGCATTCCCGCCGCCGCGCAAGCCGCAGCTGCTGCGCTGCCGTACTTCGAACGCACGCTGGCCCTGTTCGGACAGGGCTGGCTTGAGAACCGTTACCGCTTTGCCGCAGACGGGCGCCTGCTGCCCGCCTGGAGAACGCCTGCATGCTCCGCAAAAAACTGACCCCGCTGTACCTCGTCGGCATGATCGACCTGTGCCTGCTCGCCTCGCCGGTGCAGGCGCAGACCAGCGCCACCCAGCAACTGGTCGGGCAGGGCAATTACTGGCACGACCAGGGCCGCGATGATCTGGCCGCCGACACCTGGCGCAAGCTGCTCGGCGTCGATCCGGATCAGCCCGACGCCTTGCTCGGCCTGGCGCAGATCGATCTGGCGCAGGGCCGTCAATCAGAAGCACGCAAGCGCCTGCAGCAACTCGACGCCGCACACCCGCAATCGCCGCAGGCACAGCGCCTGCGCGTGGCGATCGGCGCCCGTGGCAGCAGCGCTGCCGGCGAAGATCCGAACCTGCGCAACGCACGCCGCGCCGCTGCGGCCGGGCGCTATGTGGAAGCCGCGCGCAATTACGAGGCGCTGTTCGCCGGCAAGCCGCCGCCGCCGGCGTTGGCGCTGGAGTACTACCAGTCGCTGGCCGGTACTCCCACCGGCTGGGAGCGTGCGCGCGACGGCCTGCAACGCCTGCAATCCAGCGAACCTAGCAACCCGTCCGTGCAACTGGCGCTGGCGCAGGTGCTGAGTTACCGCGAACCCACCCGCCGCGACGGCATCGCGCAGCTGCGCACGCTGGCGCAGCGCACCGATGTCGGCGGGCCGGCGCGCACCAGCTGGCGCCAGGCGCTGCTGTGGCTCAACGCCGGCATGGCCGATGCGCCGCTGTACCAGGCATTCCTGGCCGGCACCCCGGCCGATGCGGAAGTCACCGCCAAACTCGGCCAGCTGCGCGAACAACGCAGCGCCGCCACCGCCGCGCCGGCCGACCCCAATGGCGTGCTGCTGGGCGAAGGCTTCCGCGCGCTGGGCGCCAACAATCTGGGCGCTGCCGAACAACGCTTCACGCAGGTGTTGCGCGCCCGCGCACGGGATCCGGAAGCGCTCGGCGGCCTGGGCTCGGTGCGCCTGCGTCAGCAGCGCTTTGCCGAAGCGCAGGAGCTGCTGCGCCCGGCGGCGGCGAATAACGGCAAATGGAAAGGTGCGCTGGATAGCGCGCGCTACTGGCTGCAGCTGCAGCAGGCCGAGGCCGCACGCACACGTGGCGATCTGGCACAGGCGCGCCAGCTGGTGGAGCAGGCGGTGCAGCTGCTGCCCAACGAGCCGGCCGCGCAGGTGGCGCTGGGCGGCTTGCAGGCTGCCAACGACCCGGCCGCCGCCGAGGCCAGTTACCGCAAGGCGCTGTCGCACGATGCCGACAATGCCGGCGCGCTGCAGGGCCTGGTCGGTTTGTACAGCCGTCAGGGCCGCATGCAGGAAGCCAGCGACGTGTTCAATCGCCTGCCTGCCGCAGAGCGTGCCAAAGCCGGTGGGCAAGCCTTGCTGCGTTCCAATATGCAGCGCGCCCGTGCCCGCCAGGCGCTGGAAGCCGGCGATGCGGTCAGCGCGCAGACCGAGCTGGAAGCGGCGATGGTCGAACGCCCGGGCGATGCCTGGATCCGTCTGGATCTGGCCCGCCTGTACCAACAGGCCGGCCGCCCCGACCAGGCTCGCAGCGTGATGGATGGCCTGCTCGCCGTGCATGGCGACCAACCCGAAGCGCTGCAGGCCAACGCCTTGCTGTCGCAGGAAAGCGGCGACTGGCAGGGCGCCTACGACAGCCTGGAGCGCATTCCGGTCGCATCGCGCACGCCGGAAATGACCCAGCTGCGCACCACCGCCTGGATCGAACTGCAGGCGCGTCAGGCACGGATGCTGGTGGAGCAGGGCAGGCTGGGCGACGCGCAGCAGTTGCTGGCGCGCACCGAAACCGCGCTGGGCAATCAGCTCGACGACCCGCAGTTGCTGGCCGCACTTGCCGGCGCGCATGCCGATGCCGGCAACGCCCCGCGCGCGCTGACCCTGGCCCAGCGCCTGGTCACCGGCGCCACGGTGCGCAGCGAAGATCGCCTGCAATATGCCGGCGTGCTGCTGCGCGCGCATCAGGACGCCGAACTGTCGGCGGTGCTGCGCCAGTTGCAGGCCACCACCCTGACGCCGGAACAGCTGCGTCGTTATCAACGCCTGCGCAGCGCCTACACGCTGCGCCAGGTGGATGCGCTGCGCGAACTCGGCAACCTGGAAGGCGCCTACGACGCGCTGTCGCCGATCCTGGCCCAGCAGCCGGACAGCCGCGATGCGCAGGCCGCGCTCGCACGGCTGTATGCCGCCTCCGGCGACCAGCGTCAGGCGCTGGCGATCTACCAGCAGATCCTGCAACGTCATCCCGACGACCTGGACACGCTCACTGCCGCCGCCAACAGTGCGGCCGCGCAGTCGGACCTGCGCAATGCCGAGCATTACCTGCAACGCGCGCTGGCGCAGGCACCGGAGTCGCCGGAGGTGCTGGCCGCGGCCGGCCGCGTGTATCGCAGCGCCGGCAAGAACCGCAAGGCCGAGCAGTATTTCCGTGCCTCGCTGGCCGCGCAGCAGCGTCAGGCCGGGCAACTGGACAATGGCCTGCCGTCCGCGCGTGGTCCGTCCGCAGTCGCGTCCTCCAGCCGCCCGCTCAATCCGTTTTCCGGCATGACCGGCGGCATGCCACGCTCGCCGGCGGTGTTGTCCGAGCGCATGGATGCCGGTAGCGCCTATGGCGATGTGTCCGTTGCACCGGTGGCGGCGTCTCCGGGCTCTGCACGGTTCGCCACTGCCGCGCCGATTGGTGCGTCTGCCGACAACGGCGGCGATACGTTGCCGCCGCCGGTTAGCGCCGGCACTGCGCCCGCCATGCTGCCGGTCTCCAGCGGCCGCATGCGCGGTTCGTCGCGCGGCGACGGGCTGCTTGCCGCGCGCGCGGTTGCGCCGATCGCCGCGGACGCCGGTCCACGTCTGACCAAGCCCGCCGCACAGGCGTTGCCGCCGCTCGGCAGCGGCAACGGCGTGCTCGACGAACTGCGTGCGGTGCAGTCGGAAAACAGCGACAACCTCGCCGGCGGCGCGTTGTACCGCTCGCGCGGTGGCGAAGACGGTCTGGGGCGCCTGGACGATATCGAAATGCCGGTCCAGGCCGAGTTCGCGGTCGGCGACGGCAAGCTCGGCGTCACCCTGACCCCGACCATCGTCGATGCCGGCACGCTGACCACCGATTACGTCACCGCCAGCCGCTTCGGCAGCGGCCCGCAGACCGCCATCAACGATGCGCTGGCGGCCGATCGCGGCCCGATCGATACGCTGGTCAGCTCGTCGATGTACCAGTTGCTCGCCACCGAAGGCGACACCGCTGCCACGCGCGAACGTCTGCGTCGCTACGCCTTGAACACCGGCCTGTTCAACGAACTGCTGGTCGAGAACAACAACAGCAATGCCGCCGCCGTGGCGGCGCTGGCCAATGAACCGTTGCCGGCCTACCTGCTCGGCATCAACGCCTCCAACACGCCGATCGCCCAACTGGCGCGCGACATCCTCGGCAACGCCGCGCTTAGCGAACAGCTGGCTGCCGGCGATGCGGCCGCGTTGCGCGCGCTGGCCGGCAGCACGGCCGCCGCACAACAGACTCCGACCGGGCTGGCGGCCACGCTCAACACCATGGCCGCCACCGGTAACGGCGCGCGCCGGCTCAGCCAGGACGACACCGGGGTGGGCGTCGGTGTGCGCTATCGCAATGGCGGGTTCAGTGCCGACATCGGCAGCACCCCGATCGGCTTCCAGGAACAGAACCTCATCGGCGGCGTCGGCTATCGCGGCGAGCTTGGCGATGCGGTGAGCTGGTCGGCCGAAGCCTCGCGGCGCGCGGTTACCGACAGCGTGCTGTCGTTCGCCGGCGCGCAGGATGCACGCAGCGGCCGCGAATGGGGCGGGGTGACCAGCAATGGCGTGTCATTGTCGGCCACTGCCGACAATGGGCTGCTGGGCGGTTATGCCAATCTTGCCGCGCACCGTTTGCTCGGCAACAACGTCGCCGACAACGACCAGCGCCAGCTCGACCTGGGCTTCTACGTGCATGCACTGGAAACCCGGCACCAGTCGCTCACGGCCGGCGTCAATCTCACCGCCATGCAGTACGACAGGAACCTCAGCGGCTTCACCTATGGGCACGGCGGTTATTTCAGCCCGCAGGATTATGTGGACCTCGGTTTCCCGGTGCATTGGAGCGGCCGCAGCGCAGGGCAGACCGTGAACTGGAAGGTCGATGCCAGCATCGGTGTGCAGCACTTCAGCACCGACGCCTCGCCGTATTTTCCGACCGATCCCACCCTGCAGCAGGCTGCCTACGATGCCGCTTCGCTGGCGGCCTTGCTCGGGCTGGTCAACCGCTACACCGACCCGGTGTATGCGGGCGAAAGCCGCACCGGCGTGTCCTACAACCTCAGTGGCGCGGCCGAATGGCAGGTGGCGCCGCAGCTGTTCCTGGGCGGGCGCATGACCTTCAACAATGCGCGCGACTACAACCAGTTCAGCAGCAATCTCTATCTGCGGTTCGTGATGGATCGCCTGGGTGCGGCACTGGGTCGTGCGCCACAGGTGCTGACCTCGCCATACGCTGCCGATCGTTGAGGACAAGGCAGACCGACTGCGCGGCCCTCTGGCCGTGGCGGTTGGTCTGCGCTGTGGTGGGTGTCTCTGGCCGGCGTTTTGCTGCGCGCTGTACACGCTTGCTGGCGCGCGCGCTCTCGGTGGGGCATGGACATCGCCGCGTGTGGCGCAGCTCGAACAGTGTGAGCACGGATAAACGAACGGCGCCTCCCGGCGCCGTTCGCACTGCATCGATTGCCTGCAGACTGCGCCTGTTGTTACGGGCGCACCTTGGTGGCACAGACAAACACCGCTGCCTGTTGAATGCGGCTGATCGCACCCTGGTTCTGCAACTCGCGTGCGTGCTCGTCCATGCAGGTCAGGTACCCCAGACGGTTGCCGGCATTCTGCGACTTGCACAGGCTGTTTTCGGCCGAGATGTTGGCGCCGGGAATCAGCCCGCCGGTCTCCAGCGTCGGCACCAGCGTATTGCAGTTGCCCAGCTTGGCCAGCCCGCGATTGAGCGTCCAGCCGATATCGGCAAACAGCGCCGGGGTCAGGTCGATGTTCAGATGCGCCTGCACTTCCGGCGTATCGAACGGTTCCATCAACGCGTTCGGCTGCAGGTCGGTATCGAAGTGCGAGAACGTCGACCCGCCGGCCACCACGCTGGGCGAATACAGCCGCGTGCGGCCCGCGGTATCGGTGCCCTGCAACAGCTCGGGGTCTTCGTACAACGCCGCCACCACTCCGGCGCTGCCCTTCAGCCGCGCGCCATCGGTCTGCGACACCATGATCGCCGGGATGGTGATGTCGGTGATCGGCGGGGCGGCATTGCCCATTGTCTGTACGCCGGCCGCGTTATTGGCCACGATCACGCCCACCGCGCCGTTGAGCTGTGCGTTCTTGACCTTGATCGCGAACGCGCAGGTGCCGCGGTCGATCAGCGCCACCTTTCCGGCCACCTCGGCCGCGTTGACGAACGGCGTTTCGCAACCATCGCTGGCCGATGCGGCAGCCACCCCGTCATTGACCGTCACCACTGCGCGGGCCGGGAAATTGGCCGCCGTGGCCAGCGGCCCGAAGCTGGCAAAGCCCACCTCGAACTTGCCCGCCGCGCTGGCCGGTGCGCTCACCTGCAACAGGGTGCGCGGATCCAGGATTAGCGCCGCCTCGCGGTTGACGCGCGTGCCGGCCCACACCGTACGACCCGGCGTGCGCATCGCTTCGGCACGTAGCGCGTTGGTCATGGCCGGATCGTCGAAGCGCTTGTTCTGCACGTTGTCGAAGGCCTGCGCGGTGTAGACGTCGGTCAGGCCGCTGCCCGAGCCGAGCACGCCGGTGGTCTTGTTGAGGAAGCCCGCCGCACCCAGGCCGTGGCCGATCTCGTGCATCACCACGTTGAGGAAGTTGATCTGGCCTTCGGGCGTCTTGCCGTCCAGGCCCAGGTACCAGCCCGAGCCGGCCAGGCAGTCGGGCTTGCCCAGATCGCCGTTGAATTGCGAGAACACGTCGGCCGGATCGCTGGGATCGGGGACCAGATCCTGCCCGGCAATCGCATCGCCCAGCGCGGACGGATACAGCGTATTGGGCTTGGAACCGGGGAAGTCGTTGACGATCCAGTTCGGGCCGGCCTGGCCCAGCGTGCCGCCGGTGGAGGTACAGGTCAGCCGCGCGAACGAGGCATACACCTTGATCTCGACATTGCTCTGCAGCACCGCGCCCCACAGGTCCATCGCGTACTGGTAGGCGATGCGACGCTGCTCGCCGACCGAGCGCCCCGGGTTGCCGCCCAAGGGCGCTGCGCTGGTGGGGTCGTTCAAGCCGACGCTGGTGCCGGCATCGCCATTGATCAGCGTGACGTTGGCGGCGCTTGCATGCAGCGGCGCGATGGCCGCAGCCACCGCCAGGGACAACAGCAACAAGGGCTTATTCATGCGGCAGCGCTCCGTGCTCGGCGTGGGCGGGTTGGGTGTCGGCGTCTTCGCTGTGCTCGATGACGATGCGGCCATCGGCCTGACGGGTCGCCATCAGCGAACTCATCTGCGTGGCCGGCAACTTGCGCGCCACGGTGCCGTTGGGCAGGCGTCGCTCGGTCGCGCGTGCGGCAGATTCGGTCTGCGGAACCGCGGTGCGGGCAGCGCTGCTGCGGGCAGCCGACGCAGCCTGCTGATCCAGCGCCGCGCTCTCGGCGTCGGTCAGCGGGCGCAGCTTGCCGGTGACGGGATCGATACCCACCTTGGAACTGCTGGTTGCAGCCTCTTGCGCCACGGCCAGGGCCGGCAGGCAGACGACACACAACACTCCGGACAGCATCCATCCGGGCTTACGAAAGCTCATCATCGTTGGGGTTTCCTTGAGTCCAACAGGGAAAAGGGACGCCGTGCAGACACCGGCATCGGGGGAATCCTTCCGTTTCAGTCTGTTCATGACTGAATCATGAATCCGTGATGCGTGTCAATCTTTTGACATATAGGCCGCTGAATGCGAAGCGAGAGCCTGAAACGGTTATCGCCGCACTTGCGTTGGGGAAATTTCTGGGCGCTGCAGCGGCAGCTGGCACCCAAATCGGCCAGATTTTTGACGCGAACCAACCGGGCCGGAAGCCTCCCTTCCTCCCTGCGGGAAAGGTGCTCCCCTGCGGGAGAAGGTGCTCCAGCCAAGATCTGGACGACTTATTCCCTTATCCCCCTCGGGAGAAGGTGCCCCGAAGGGGCGGATGAGGTTACGTGCGAAGCCTGGTGGAGGTTGAGAGCAGGGATTCGAGTGCACCTGAGCTTCGCCCCGTACCCTCACCCCAACCCCTCTCCCGAGGGATAGGGGCTGTATTCCGACCCGGCCAGTGGCCTGGTCTACGCAAGTAGCGCGGTCGCAGCAACGTGCGCTAGCCGTGCGTTGGTGCTCATCGGCATCGACATCGGCATCGGTATCGGCGTGGGCTGCGCGTACGCTGCGCTGGCTCTGCACGCTGCGCGCCATTCGACCGCAGCGCGTTACAGTCTTGACCACTCCGCGCACCAGGTCCCCATGCACGCCGTCATCTATCACAACCCCAATTGCGGGACTTCCCGCAATACGCTTGCCCTGATCCGTCATACCGGCATCGAACCGCAGATCGTCGATTACCTGCAGCACCCGCCCACCCGCGAAACGCTGCAGTCCCTGATCGCCGCCGCCGGCATCCCGGTTCGTGAGGCCATGCGTCAGAAAGGCACCCCGTATCTGGAACTGGGACTCGACGATCCCACGCTGGACGACGCAGCGTTGCTGAGCGCAATGCTCACGCATCCGATCCTGATCAACCGCCCCTTCGTGCAAACCGCGTTGGGGACGCGCTTGTGCCGCCCCTCCGAACGCGTGCTCGACCTGCTGCCGCCTGCGACGAGCGGCTTCGTCAAGGAAGACGGCGAACGCGTGCTGGACGATGCCGGGCAACGCGTAACGGGCTGATAGACAGATACCCGAAACACACAGTCATCCCAAGATGCGAAACGCCAAGCAGCGCCACTGACGCCCCAGCTACCAATCCCGATTCCCGAATCCCGATTCCCCAACCTCACCCCCACCTACCGCACAGGTCTTAAAATCGCCGCAACGTTTCCCGGGAGCAGCTAGATGATTCGCGAAATTATCCGCATGGGCGACAAGCGCCTGCTGCGCGTGGCGCCGCCGGTGACCAACCTGGGCAGTGCCGAGCTGCGCGCGCTGGTGGCCGACATGTTCGAGACCATGGACGATGCGCGTGGCGTGGGCCTGGCCGCGCCGCAGATCGCGGTGGACCTGCAGCTGATGGTGTTCGGCTTCGAAGCCAGCGAACGCTATCCCGACGCACCGGCAGTGCCGCGCACCGCGTTGGCGAATGCGCAGATCGAGCCGTTGTCGGAGGAGATGGAAAACGGCTGGGAAGGGTGTCTGTCCATTCCCGGCCTGCGTGCGGTCATTCCGCGCTATCGCCACATTCGCTACCGCGGCTTTGCGCCGGACGGCAGCCCGATCGAGCGCGAGGCCGAAGGTTTCCACGCACGCGTGGTGCAGCACGAGTACGACCATCTGGTCGGCCGCCTGTATCCCTCGCGGATCGAGAACTTCGACACCTTCGGCTTCGAAGACGTGCTGTCCTACGACCTGTAGGCCATCGGTCGCAGCTGCACCCGGATGTGACAAGGGCGCCTTGCGGCGCCCTTGTCATGCTTACTTCAGCGCCTTGAAGCGCAGACGCTTGGGACCTGCGTCATCGCCCATGCGGCGGCGCTTGTCTTCTTCGTACTCGCGGTAGTTGCCCTGGAAGAACTCCACGTGCGAGTCGCCTTCAAACGCCAGGATATGCGTGGCGATGCGGTCCAGGAACCAGCGATCATGCGAGATCACGAAGGTGTTGCCCGGGAACTCCAGCAACGCATCTTCCAGCGCACGCAGGGTCTCGATGTCCAGGTCGTTGGACGGTTCGTCGAGCAGCAGCACGTTGCCGCCCTGCAGCAGGGTCTTGGCCATGTGCAGACGACCGCGCTCACCACCGGACAGCGAGCCGACCATCTTCTGCTGGTCCTGGCCCTTGAAGTTGAAGCGGCCGATGTAGGCGCGCGACTGGATCTCCACGCCGTTGATGTTGAGGATGTCCAGGCCGCCTGCGATTTCCTGGAACACGTTGTGGTTGCCTTCCAGCTTGTCGCGGCTCTGGTCCACGTACGACAGCTGCACGGTCGGGCCGACCACGATCTCGCCGGAATCGGGCTTCTCCGCGCCGGTGATCATCTTGAACAGGGTCGACTTACCGGCACCGTTGGGGCCGATGATGCCGACGATGGCGCCGGGCGGCACGATCATCGACAGATTGTCGATCAGCAGGCGGTCGCCGAACTTCTTGGAGACATTCTTGAATTCCATCACCGCATTGCCCAGGCGCTCGCCCGGCGGGATGAAGATTTCATTGGTCTCGTTGCGGCGCTGGTAGTCCACCGACTGCAGTTCTTCCAGGCGGGCCAGACGCGCCTTGCCCTTGGTACGGCCGCCCTTGGCATTCTGGCGCGACCATTCCAGTTCCTTCTGGATCGCCTTCTGGCGTGACTTTTCCTGGTTGTCTTCCTGCTTGAGGCGCTCGTCCTTCTGGGTCAGCCAGTCGGTGTAGTTGCCCTTCCACGGAATGCCGCGGCCGCGATCCAGTTCCAGGATCCACTCGGCGGCGTTGTCGAGGAAGTAGCGATCGTGCGTCACCGCCACCACGGTGCCGGTGTAGCGCGCCAGGAACTGCTCCAGCCATTCCACCGATTCGGCGTCCAGGTGGTTGGTCGGTTCGTCGAGCAGCAACATGTCCGGCTTCTGCAGCAGCAGCCGGCACAACGCCACGCGGCGCTTTTCACCACCGGACAGCTTGCCGACCACCGCCTCCCACGGCGGCAGGCGCAGCGCATCGGCGGCCACGTCCAGCTGGTTTTCCAGGGTGTGCGCGTCGCCGGCGGCCAGGATCGCTTCCAGGCGTTCCTGTTCCTTGGCCAGGGCGTCAAAATCGGCGCCTTCCTCGGCATAGGCCAGGTACACCGCATCCAGCGCGGCCTGGGCCTGCAGCACGTCGCCCACGCCTTCCTCGACCGCTTCGCGCACGGTGTGCTCGGGGTTGAGCTGCGGTTCCTGCGCCAGGTAGCCGACCTTGATGCCGGCCTGCGGACGGGCTTCGCCCTCGAAATCGGTATCCACGCCGGCCATGATCTTCAGCACCGTGGACTTGCCGGCGCCGTTCAGGCCCAGCAGGCCGATCTTGGCGCCCGGGAAAAAGCTCAGCGAGATGTCCTTGATGATCTGCCGCTTGGGCGGGACCACCTTGCTGACGCGGTTCATGGTGTAGATGTATTGCGACATGGGTGCTCCGTGGACGCAGGCAGCCCACCGGCCGGGGCCGGAGGCAGCGGAAAAGGGATTGCGCCGATTATACGGGCAAGCGGCCTGGCTCGCGGCGGCGCGGCGGTAGCTAAACGGCAGCCTACCGTTCACCTGAATGGGCGTTTTCGTAATCGATTCCAGCAAGAATGCGTTAAGGCGGCCAGCGCCTTAATGAAATTGCGACATCGCAGACAGGAGCAATCCCATGAACCGCAAACGCATCGTGACTGTTGTGCTTTCCTCCATCCTGGCGCTGGGCTCCGTGGCCCCGGCAGCGTTTGCCGACGACTGGGGCCGCGGCCACGACCGTCGTGGTCATGACCGTGACGATCACCGCGACCGCGACCGCGATTACCGTGGCAATTGGCGCAACGACCGCCGCGACTGGCATGACGAGCGCCGGGCCGACCGCCGCGATGACCGCCGTTACTACAGCAATGGCTACCGCGAGGGCTATCGCGATGCCCGCTATCAGGACCGTCGCTACGACCGCAACCGGGTCTATGTCTACGATCGCCCCAGCTACTACCGCGCCGGCCCGCCGCCGTGGGCCCGCGGCCAGCGTTTCCACGGCCCGGTCTACGTGATCAACGACTACGACCGCTACAACCTGCGCCGCCCGCCGTATGGCTACCGGTGGCAGCGCGACAACACCGGCAATCTGCTGCTGGTGGCCATTGCCACCGGTGTGATCGCCGACCTGGTGCTCAACAACTAGGCCTCGGCGCTGGCTCGGCCAGCGGGCAGGGCATCCGCAAAGGCGCACTCCGGTGCGCCTTTGTCGTTCAGGGCGGAACCCGCCATGGCGCGCCTGGCCTCGCCAGCGTCTCAATTGGTCACCTGTCCATGCGGGGGCTTACAATCTGCGCCCCTACTGGCAACAGCTGCCCCGGAGCTCTGCATGTTCTCGCGCGACGTCCGACTGGAAACCTACGACCCCGAACTGGCCAAGGCCATCGCTGCTGAAGCCGGCCGCCAGGAGGATCACGTCGAGCTGATCGCCAGCGAAAACTACTGCAGCCCGCTGGTGATGGAAGCCCAGGGCAGCCAGCTGACCAACAAGTACGCCGAAGGCTACCCGGGCAAGCGCTACTATGGTGGTTGCGAGTTCGTCGACATTGCCGAGCAGCTGGCGATCGAGCGCATCAAGCAGGTGTTCGGCGCCGATTATGCGAACGTGCAGCCGCATAGCGGCTCGCAGGCCAATCAGGCGGTGTATCTGGCGCTGCTGCAGCCCGGCGACACCATCCTGGGCATGAGCCTGGCCCATGGCGGTCACCTCACCCACGGCGCCAAGGTCAACGTCTCCGGCAAGCTGTTCAACGCCGTGCAGTACGGTGTCAACGAGCAGGGCCTGATCGACTATGACGAGGTCCAGCGTCTGGCCACCGAGCACAAGCCGAAGATGGTTGTGGCCGGCTTTTCGGCGTATTCGCAGAAGATCGACTGGGCGCGTTTCCGCGCCATCGCCGACAGCGTCGATGCGTATCTGTTCGTGGACATGGCGCATGTGGCCGGCCTGGTCGCCGCCGGTGTGTATCCGAGCCCGCTGGAGCATGCGCACGTGGTCACCTCGACCACGCACAAGACCCTGCGCGGCCCGCGTGGCGGCATCATCGTGGCCAAGGGCGCGAGCGAAGAGCTGCAGAAGAAGCTGCAGTCGATCGTGTTCCCCGGCATCCAGGGCGGCCCGCTGATGCACGTGATCGCGGCCAAGGCGGTGGCGTTCAAGGAAGCGCTGGAGCCGGAATTCAAGACCTACCAGCAGCAGGTGGTCAAGAACGCGCAGGCGATGGCCAACACGCTGATCGCGCGCGGCTACAAGATCGTGTCCGGCGGCACCGAAAATCACCTGATGCTGGTAGACATGATCGGCCGCGACGTCTCCGGCAAGGATGCAGAGGCCGCGCTCGGCAAGGCGCACATCACCGTCAACAAGAACTCGGTGCCCAACGACCCGCGCTCGCCGTTCGTCACCTCCGGCCTGCGCCTGGGCACCCCGGCAATCACCACCCGTGGTTACCTGGAGCAGGACAGCATCGACCTGGCCAACTGGATCGCCGATGTGCTCGACGCCCCCAGCGACGAAGCGGTGCTGGCCAAGGTCCGCGACGCGGTGACCGCGCAGTGCAAGAAGTATCCGGTGTATGGCTGATACGGGAATGGGGAATAGGGAGACGAGAATGGTAAAAGCAACGCTGCGATAGCCGTGCTGTTCCGATTCCCTATTCCCCTCTCCCTATTCCCGGACGCCTGATGCACTGCCCCTTCTGCCAGCACAACGATACCCGCGTGATCGATTCGCGGGTGTCCGAAGACGGGACGACGATTCGTCGGCGTCGCGAGTGCGAGGCGTGTGGCGAGCGTTTCAGCACCCTGGAAACGATCGAACTCAAGCTGCCGACCGTGGTCAAGAGCGATGGCGGGCGCGAGGCGTTCGACGCGCGCAAGCTGCGCACCAGTTTCGACCGCGCGCTGCAAAAGCGCCCGGTGTCCGAAGAACAGATCGAAGCAGCGGTGCGCGCGGTGGTGCATCAGTTGCGCATGTCCGGCGAGCGCGAGGTGGGTTCGCTGCGGGTGGGCGAATACGTCATGGTCGAGCTGCGCAAGCTGGATCATGTGGGCTATGTGCGCTTCGCCTCGGTGTACCGCAGCTTTCAGGACGTGGCCGACTTCCGCGAGGAAATCGAAAAGCTCGAGCGCGAGCTCCCGGTCGGCATCGAGCAGTTGCCGTTGCTGGAAGCGGCCCTGGAGCGCGCCGGCAAGCCCGGCAAGCGGTGAGCGCGATGCGCATCGCGTGCGTGGCCGACACGCCGCAGCTGCTGCCCGCCATCGCGCAGGCGCACCTGCAGGCCTTCGGCAGTCTATTGCCGGACTGGAATTTCGATCAGGCCTTGAGCGAGTTGCGCAGCCACACCCGCGACGGGGTGATCCCGACCACGTGGGTGGCGCTTGATCAGGCGCAGTGGCTCGGGTCGGTCAGCCTGCTGGAAAACGACGATTCGCGTATCCGGCAATGGTCGCCATGGCTGGCGTCGCTATACGTGCAGCCGCAGGCGCGCGGGCAGGGCATTGGCGAGGCGCTGGTGACGCACTGCGTGCAGGCCGCCGCGCGCATGGGCGTGCCGGCGTTGTATCTGTATTGCCAACCAGTGCTGGTACCGTTTTATCAGCGGCTGGGCTGGCAGACGCATGCAGAATTACTGCTGGGGCCGATGCAGATCGTGGTGATGTGCATCCAACCGCAAGCAGCACCGCAATGAGCGCAACGGCCGACGACCACCGCTGGATGGCGCAGGCATTGCGCCTGGCCGAGCGTGGCGCCTACACCACCCGCCCCAATCCGATGGTTGGCTGCGTGATCGTGCGCGATGGCGTGTGCGTAGGCGAGGGCTTTCATCAACGTGCCGGCGGCCCGCATGCGGAAGTGTTCGCACTGCGCGCGGCAGGCGCGCTGGCGCGTGGCGCCACCGCTTACGTCACGCTGGAGCCGTGTGCGCACTACGGACGCACGCCGCCCTGTGCGCTGGCCTTGATCGATGCCGGCATTGCGCGTGTGGTTGCGGCGATGGCCGACCCGTTTCCGCAGGTCAACGGCGGCGGGTTTGCGTTGCTGCGCGAGGCCGGGATCGAAGTGCTCAGCGGCGTCCTGCAGGCACAGGCGCGCGCGCTGAATCGTGGGTTTCTGTCGCGGGTGGAGCGTGGGCGGCCGTGGTTGCGGGTCAAGCTCGGCGCCAGCCTGGATGGACGTACGGCGCTGGCCAGCAGTGAATCCAAGTGGATCACCGGAAGTGACGCGCGCGCAGACGTGCAGCGCTGGCGTGCACGTGCGGGTGCGATCCTTACTGGTGCGGGCACGGTGCTGGCCGACGACCCCTCCATGACGGTGCGGCTGGGCGATGACACGCCGGTCGTGCCGCCGCTACGCGTGGTGCTCGATGCCGGGCTACGGACGTTGGCGTGCAGGAACCTGCGTCAGGGCGATGCGCCCACGCTGTATCTGCATGGCGAGGATGTCGCCGCGCCGTCGCTGGACGATGCGCAGTTCCTTGCGATGCCGTTGCAAGCCGGCCGCTTCGATCTGCCGGCGGTGGTGGCCCTGCTTGGCGAGCGCGGCATCAACGAGGTGCATGTGGAAGCCGGCGCAACGCTGGGTGGTGCGCTGCTGCAGGCCGGGCTGGTCGACGAACTGCTGGTCTACATGGCGCCGGTACTGCTGGGCGATACCGCCAGGCCGCTGCTGGCCGGGCTGGGCATCGAGACGATGGCGCAGCGCGCTGCGTTGCAGCTGCTGGATGTGCGCCAGCTGGGTCAGGATCTGCGTCTGCGCTATGCGCCGGTTGTTGCCAGGTGAGCGCTGCATGGCCCGCGCGATACCGCGCAGCTGTGCTGTTGTGCGCATGAAAAAGGCCCCGCGTGCGGGGCCTTGGTGTATCTGAGTCGCGTCGATCAGAAGCTCGCGCGCACGCCGACCTTGTATTGGTTGGCGTCGTCGATGAACTGCGCTTCGGCGACCAGGCCCCAGGTGCGGGTGAAGTTGACCTGACCACCCAGGGTGCCGACGAACTCGCCTTCGTCCACGTCGCTACCGTCGATATAGCCGGCCTTGATCCAGGCTTCGGTCCGCGGCGAGGGCTTGCCGCGCAGGCCCAGGTTGGCGAAGCCCAGGTTGGTCGAATCCGATGCGCTACCCAGTCTGCGGCCGTTGACGCGCGATTCGACTTCGCCTTTGTTGCGGAGGGCAGCGACGTCGGCGGTGAACTCCACACGCTCGGTCATTTCCTGGCGATAACCAATACCAACGTGTGCCTGCTGCACAGTGATGTCTGCGGTGATACCAGGAAACGGGCTGTAATTCTCGGTCGCGCGCTGGTAGCCAGCAAAGACGTACACCGGCTCGGCAATCTGCCAGGAGCCTCGGAGGTAGCCACCGTCGAGATCGTCGGCGTCGCCGTCTACACCGATCTCGGTCCGGTTCCAGCCGCCTTCGACGTAGGAATAGCTCAGGCCTTCGGCCGAAGCAGCAAACGGTGCGGCGGCCAGCAGGGCAGCCAGAATCAGGGTGTTACTCATTGGATGTCTCTCTCCGAATTGATGTCCGTGTCTCCGTCCCGTTGCGGGAGGGAAAAAGCGACGTCTCCCGTCGCGGCGCGTAAATTAACAGATCCTTCACAATCCTGGCTATGGGGTATTTCCCCACATGACGCAGTGTCCTGCCAGCCTTGGCCCACGCTCAGCCATCGCGCCGATGTGCCCTGTTAGACTTTGCGCACCGGTTCGCCGGTACTCACGAACGTCTTCAGGGCGGGGTGCGATTCCCCACCGGCGGTAGGCATGCGCAAGCATGCGAGCCCGCGAGCGCTTGCACTTCAGGGTTGAGCGGATCCACGCGAAACCCCTGCTGCGCAAGGTCAGCAGATCCGGTGCGATGCCGGGGCCGACGGTATAGTCCGGATGAAAGAAGACGGCCAACGCGCAGCCTTGCGGCTGTGCGCGCGCCTGTTTGCCTTGTGGCGTTTTTCGCTCAACTCCTGCGAGAAACGACTATGTCCATGCGTCACCCGTCGCGCTGCGTCGCGATCTTCCACCGCACCCCGTCCGCGCTGTCGTCATCAACGATGGGGGTGCGCTGATGTTTACCGGAATCATCGAAGGCGTCGGCCATCTGGCGGCGCGCCAGCCGCAGGGCGGCGATGTGCGTTTCACCTTCGCCACCGGCAACCTGCCGTTCGAGGCGGTGCAACTGGGCGAGAGCATTGCCGTCAACGGCGTGTGCCTGACCGTGATCGCCTTCGATGCCGCCAGCTTCCAGGCCGACGCCTCCACCGAAACCCTGTCGCTGACCACGTTGGGCGCCTTGCCGGAAGGCGCGTTGCTCAATCTGGAGCGCGCGATGCGCCCGACCGACCGCCTCGGCGGGCATCTGGTCAGCGGGCATGTCGACGGTCTGGGCCAGGTGCAGTCGGTGCACGGCGATGCGCGCGCGCAGCGCTGGCGGTTTGCCGCCCCGCCGGCGGTGTTGCGCTATGTCGCCAAGAAGGGCTCGATCTGCGTGGACGGGGTCAGCCTCACCGTCAACGAAGTGGACGAGGACGGCTTCGAGGTCGCGTTGATTCCGCACACGGTGGCCAACACCGCGTTTGCGCAGACGGCGGTTGGCGCGGCGGTGAATCTGGAGATCGACCTGGTGGCGCGCTATGTCGAACGCCTGCTCGGCACGCGGGGTGCGGCATGAATTTCGCACCCGTTCCGGAATTGATCGAGGAACTGCGCGCCGGCCGCATGGTGGTGATCGTCGATGACGAGGACCGCGAGAACGAAGGCGATCTGATCATGGCGGCCGAGCTGGTCAAGCCGTCGGACATCAACTTCATGGTGACCCACGCGCGCGGGCTGGTGTGTCTGTCGCTGACCCGCGAGCGCTGTGCGCAGCTCGGCCTGGCGCCGATGGTGCGCAACAACACCGCGCAGTTCCAGACCAACTTCACCGTCAGCATCGAGGCGGCCGAAGGCGTGACCACCGGCATTTCCGCCTACGACCGTGCACACACCGTGCGCACCGCGGTGCGGCCGGATGCCAAGCCGCAGGATCTGAGCCAGCCGGGGCATATCTTCCCGCTGATCTCCCAGCCCGGCGGCGTGCTGACCCGCGCAGGCCATACCGAAGCGGCCAGCGACCTGCCGATGCTGGCCGGGCTGGAACCGGCCGGCGTGCTGGTGGAAGTGCTCAACCCGGACGGCAGCATGGCGCGGCGCCCGCAGCTGGAAGTGTTCGCGCGCGAGCACGGCCTGAAGATGGGCTCGATCGCCGATCTGATCGCCTACCGCCTGGCCAACGAGCACACCGTCGAGCGCGTGGACGAGCGCGAGATCAGCACCGAGTTCGGCCCGTTCACGCTGGTGACCTACCGCGATCGCATCGCCCACGACCTGCACTTTGCGCTGGTGCGCGGCACTGCCGATCCGGCCACGCCGACGCTGGTGCGTGTGCAGGTGGAAAACCCGCTGGCCGATCTGCTGCACTGGCAGCGCGACGACTTTGGCGTGGCCGCCACCGATGCCTTGCGTGCGATCGCCGCCGAAGGGCAGGGCGTGATGGTGGTGCTGTCGGCGCCGCGCGACAGCGAATCCTTGCTGGCGCGGTTGCGTCAGCAACCGGAAGCGGCCACCAACGCCAAGGACGTCAGCCAGTGGAGGCGCAACGGGGCCGGGGCGCAGATCCTGGCCGAACTGGGCCTGGGCAAGCTGCGCGTGCTGGGCACGCCGCGGCGTCAGGTGGGCCTGGCCGGGTTCGGGCTGGAGGTGGTGGAGTACCTGGAATGCCATGCGGGCGAAGGGGTGCGCTCGGTGCCGGCGGCCGCGCTGCCCTGACGTAGCGCAGGCGGCCTGGAGCCGCCGCTGTCCGGTGGTTGCCGGAGGCGCAGCAGGAACCGCGCTGGTCGAGCGGTTCCTGCGGTTGTTGCGCATCGACCCTGCCAGCTGCGAGCCGCCCCAGCCCGTGCTGCGCGCTCCACAATCGTTTCCTGGCGACATGGCCGGGGCTGCTTCGGCACCCCGGCCGCCACGTACCGGCCGGGCCAGGCCCCGGCAGCTGTTAAACTTGCCGCCCCCTCGAGTTGCCGACCCGCATGACCCACTACGAAGGCGATCTCCGCCCCACCACCGCGCGCTTTGCGATCATCGCCAGCCGCTGGAATGCCCGCATCACCGACGCACTGGTCACCGGTGCGCGTCAGAGCCTGGCCGGCAACGGCATCGGCGAGGACGCCATCGACGTGATCCGCGTGCCGGGCGCCTGGGAAATCCCGATCGCCGCCAACCGCCTGGGACAATCCGGACAGCATGCGGCGATCATCGCGCTGGGCTGCGTGATCCGCGGCGACACCCGCCACTACGAACACGTGGCCGACCTGTGCGCCGAAGGCCTGATGAGCGTGCAACTGCAGACCGGCGTGCCGGTGCTCAACGGCGTGCTGGCGGTCGAGCGCGTGGAAGATGCCGAGGCGCGTGCCGGTGGCAGCCATGGCAACAAGGGCGAAGAGTGCGCGCTTGCGGCATTGGAACTGGTCAATTTGATGGAGTTGTTGCCATGAGCAAGTCCGGTGGACACGCCCGCCACGTCCGTCGCGACGGCATCGACCCGGTGCTGCGTTCGCGCGCGCGTCGGCGTGCCTTGCAGGCGGTGTATGCCTGGCAGATTTCCGGCGGGTTCGCCAAGCAGGTGATCTCGCAGTTTGCGCATGAGCAGGCGCACGAAGTGGCCGATCTGGCCTATTTCGAAAACCTTGTCGAAGGCGTGCTGAGCAACCGCGCCGAGCTCGACACCGCGCTGACGCCGTATCTGGATCGCGGCGTGGAAGAGGTCGACGCGATCGAGCGCGCAGTGCTGCGCCTGGCTGCCTATGAGCTGCTGTATCGCCAGGACGTGCCGTACCGCGTTGTGATCAACGAAGCGATCGAAACCGCCAAGCGCTTCGGCTCCGAGCACGGCCACACCTACGTCAACGGCGTGCTGGATCGCGCCTCGGTGGAGTGGCGCAAGGTGGAGTCGGGCGCCAGCGGCGCCTGAGGCGCCGCGGGAATGGAGAGTCGGGAATGGGGAATCGCAAGAGCACCATCTCCGATATCTCCTGACGCGCTTTTGCGATTCCCGATTCCCTTCTCCCGATTCCCGCCTACATGCCCGAATTCGATCTAATTGCCCGCTTGCGCGCGCGCATTGCGGCGCGTGCGGATGTGCCGTTGGGGATTGGCGACGATGCGGCGCTGCTGCAGCCGCCGCCGGGCGAGCAGCTGGCGATCACCGCCGATACGCTCAATGCGGGCGTGCATTTTCCGCACGAGACGCGCGCCGAGGATCTGGGCTGGAAGACGCTGGCGGTCAATCTGTCCGACTTGGCGGCGATGGGCGCGCAGCCGCGCTGGTGCACCTTGTCGCTGTCGTTGCCGCACGATGATGCCGCATGGGTCGACGCGTTCGCTGATGGATTCTTTGCACTGGCCGATGCGCATGACATTGCGCTGGTCGGTGGCGACACCACGCGCGGGCCGTTGTCGTGTGCGGTGACCGCGATCGGCAGCCTGCCACCGGGGGCGGCGCTGCGTCGCGATGGCGCACGTGTGGGCGACGACGTCTGGGTCACCGGCGCGCCGGGCGAGGCGGCGGCAGCCTTGTCGCTATGGCAGGCCGGCCAGCTGGACGTGACCTGCACGGCGGCCGATCCATTGCACGAACTGTGGCGCGGCCGCCTGCTGCGCCCGCAGCCGCGCGTGCAGGCCGGGCTGCGCTTGCGTGGGCTTGCGCATGCCTGTGTGGACATCTCCGACGGCTTGCTGGCCGATCTGGGCCATCTGTGCGAACGCAGCGGTGTGGGCGCGCAGCTGGCGCTGGCGGCACTGCCGGCGATGCCGCGCAGTACCGGGATCAGTGCGCTGCAATGCATCGGTTGGCAACTCGGCGGCGGCGACGATTACGAGCTGTGCTTCACCGCCGCCGTGCAACACCGTGACGCGGTGGCGCAGGCGATGGACTTCGCCGGAGTCGCGGTGGCGCGCATCGGCCAGATCGTCGCCACGCCAGGCGTGGTGGTCCACGACGCCGACGGCAACCCGTGGCAGCCGCCGCAACGCGGATATCAGCACTTCGTCGGCTGAGCTGGGAGCGCAGGAAGCGTTGCGCGGGCGTGCTGCGTTGCAGCCAACGTCTGCCGGTCGGGAGCGGCCAGGCGATAAGCGCACGTTGTTTCCACTTGCCGGCCGGGCCCGCGACTGCGGCGCGCACGCACCCGAATCCCGAATCCCGAATCCCGAATCCCGAATCCCGAATCCCGGCCCTTGAGCCATACCGTACCGTCTGGTACGTTCGCGACGTTCTCCCCCGAACCACGGATGCATGGCAGTTGCCGCTGGGCTATCCCGGCCCGGCCTTGCGTGGGAGAGAACCATGAACAAGCCTTGGATCGGAGGCATCGCCGCACTGGCGTTGCTGGTGGCATCGGCGTCGGCGGTGGCGGGCGCTTTCAGCAAGACCTACGAACGGATTCCCGGCTGGGACGGCGCGCCGATGGGCGCGTTGGTCTTGGTGCCGCAAGGGCAGGGTAGTGGGCCGTTTCCGCTGATCGTGATGCCGGCCAGTTGGTCGTTGCCGAATCTGGAATACCTCGGCCGCGCGACCCAGCTGGCCAGCGATGGCTACGTGGTCGTCAGCTATACCTCGCGCGGGTTCTGGGATTCGGCCGGGCAGATCGATATCGCCGGCGCCGACACGGTGGAAGACGTCAGCGCGGTGATCGACTGGGCGCTGGCGCATACGCCGGCCAATGCGAATGCGATCGGTGCGTCGGGCATCTCGTATGGCGCGGGCATCAGCCTGCTGGCGGCCGAGCGCGATCCGCGCATCAAGGCCGTGGCTGCGCTCAGCGGCTGGGCCGATCTTGAAGCGTCGCTGTATTCCAACCGCACCGTCAGCCAGCAAGGCGTTGGGCTATTGGTCGGTGCCGGCGCGTTGACCGGACGTCCCGGCCCGGATCTGGCGCATATCAGCACACGGGTTGCCGTTGGCGATTACGACGGCGCCGTGCAGGGTTTCCTGCCGCAGGCCGCGTCGCGCAGCCCGGCAAGCGATGTGGCCGCGCTCAATGCGCGTGGCACGGCGGTGCTGCTGGGCAATGCCTTCAACGACGGCCTGTTTCCGCCGAACCAGACCATCGCATTCTTCAATCAGTTGCGCGGGCCCAAGCAGTTGCTGCTCAGTCAGGGCGATCACGCCACCGCAGAACTGCCGGGCGCGCTCGGCCTGCCCAACGAGGTCTACACGGCGACCACGCGCTGGTTCGATCGTCATCTCAAGCAGCTGCGTAACGGCGTGGACAGCGAAGCGCCGGTGCGGTTGTCGCCGCGCGCGGGGCAATGGCTGGAGTACGCGGACTGGGCGTCGGTGCAGCAAGGCAACACGCGCCTGGGCCTATCCGCACCTTCCGGATTGCTCAGCCCGACAGGCGGTTTGATCGGCGGCACCGCCAGCGGATGGCAATCGCGCATTGCCACCGATGTGCCGACGTTGGCCGACTCGGGCGTGGTCCTGGTCAGTGGCCTGTTGCAAGGCATCGGTGTGCCGGTCACCACGTCGATTCCGTTGGTCAATCGCATCGGCGCGGCAGTGTGGGTGGGTGCGCCATCGAACACGCTACGGCGGCTGGCCGGCAGTCCATCGCTGCGCGTGACCGTGATACCCAGCCAATCGAAAGTGAGCCTGTTCGCCTATCTGTATCGCATGGACGCGCTAGGCGTGGCGCAACTGATCACGCATGCGCCGTACTCGCTACGCGGGGCCACGCCAGGCCGCGCAGTGACACTGGATTGGCCGCTGCAAGCGGCTGCTGCGGAGATTCCGGCAGGGCAGCGCCTGGTGCTGGTGATCGACACGCAGGACGTGCGCTACACCGATGCCAGCGATGGCGGTGGCACAGTGACGTTTACCTCGCCGGCGGCAACGCCATCGGTATTGAACGTGCCGCTGCGGTAACGCTGCGCTGGGCTAACTCGGATAGCGCAGGGTCCGGTCATCGTTCAATGCAAGCCGAGCAACGCGCAAGCTTTGGAAAGTATCGATTAACTCTCAGGTGCCCTGTCCTCGCCGCTTGCGGGACCCTTGGTGGCATGGATGCCGCCCACTGAGTTTCCAGGGATGGATTCACGGAGTGTCCCGCAAGTGATGAGGGTGCTGCGCGGTCGACTCATCGAGTTTTTGAATTAAGCATCTGGTCGCGCCTAAACGACGTCACGGTTCCGAGTCTCTATGCGCTTTGGGCGTCGTACTCCGAGGGCCTGGATGGCGCGGATGGTCAGTTGTAGAGTGGTTGATCCGCGGCTTGGCTGCAGGGCCCTTGCCCGCCCACCATCGCGGGACACGCCGCAAGTACGTCCTTGTAGGCTCTTACGCGGCATCCATGCCGCGTAAGGTCCCGCGACGGTGAGCGGGCAAGGACCAGTCGAGATGGTCGGTGTGCGTAGGCAAGCGAGGCATGACATGCGTTGTTGAATCACCGCACGTTCGACTAGCTTCACGGAGTAAGCAGAGCAAGCACAGCAACAGCCAGCCTTTGAAAAAAACTAGCTGCGAAAACTTCTAGATCAGCTGCAGAGTGGCAGACCTGCGGCTCTGCAGGGCCCTTGTCCGCCCACCCTCGCAGGACACGCCGCAAGTACGTCCATGTAGGCTCTTACGCGGCATCCATGCCGCGTAAGGTCCCGCGACGGTGGGCGGGCAAGGACCGGTCGAGATGGTCGGTGTGCGTAGGCAAGCGAGGCATGACATGCGTTTTTGTACAGCAGCATTCCCAGTCAGTTGTCCAAGACGAGCCGAGCAAAGCAATCAGCAGACTTTCAATGAAGCAACCTAAAAACTTCCTGGTGCGGTGTCCTTGCCGGTTGCGGGACCCTTGGCGGCATGGATGCCGCCAAGGAGCCTCCATGGACGGATTCACGGCGTGTCCCGCAAGCGGTGAGGGCACCGCGCAGTCGACTGACCAAGTTTTTGGTTCAAGCATCTGATCGCGCCTAAACGACGTCACGGTTCCAAGTCTCTATGCGCTTTGGGCGTCGTACTCCGAAGGCCTGGATAGCGCGGATAGATCAGTTGTAGAGCGGTTGATCTGCGGCTTGGCTGCAGGGCCCTTGCCCGCCCACCCTCGCAGGACACGCCGCAAGTACGTCCGTGTAGGCCCTTACGCGGCATCCATGCCGGGTAAGGTCCCGCGACGGTGAGCGGGCAAGGACCAGTCGAGATGGTCGGTGTGCACGGGCAAGCAGCGCATGACATGTCGAGATGGTCGGCGTGCGTGGTCGTCTTTGGAGATCCGGGATGCGCGGATAGGTCAGCTGTAGATCGGCGTGTCCTGAAGCCGGCGAGGGCGCCGCGCGCCGGCCTTGTCTTCAGGCCGAAAAGGTATGCGGTTCGGCCGCAAATGCCACGGCCAGTGCGCCCTTGCCGACGTTGACCATACCGGTCAGGCTCATCACGCTTTCGAACAATTCCACGTCGTGGGTCTGACAGGCGCTTTGCAGGGCGGCGTAGCCGGGCAGGGCGTGCAGCTCGGACAATTCGCCGCCGTAGCCCACGCACACGGTCGGTGTCATCAAGCCCTCGCGGACCTTGCGCACGGTGAAGCCGAACAGCTTTTCGGCCGACGGCTCGAAGCCTTTCAACTTGGCCACCGGCTCGGTGACGCCGCGGTAGGCGCGCAGCACCGGCTTGATGTCCAGCGCACTGCCGAGCGCGGCGCCGATCAGGCCCACGCTGCGATCGCCCTTGGTGCGTGCGCGCGCACGCAGGTAGTAGAGATCGCGCGGAATCATGTAGCCGTAGGTGTGTTCGGCCAACTGTTCGAGCCGGCTGCGGATTGCCGCCACGCCCTGACCCTGCGCGCGCAGGCGTACCGCTTCCACTGCAGTGATGCCCTGGCCGGCAAACAGGTTGAGCGTATCGATCACGCGCAGCGCGAACGGCGAGGTGTGGCCAGCGGCCTGCCGGATCGGCTTGTAATCGTTGAGGATTGCGAAGCTGGCCTGCATCGCGTTGTCGAAGATCTGGCTGCGCAGCTTGGAGATGGTCAGGCAGAACACGTGGTCGTAGTCGATGACCAGCCGCTGCAGGAACAGGTCACGAATCTGGTTGACAGAGAACGGCGTGGTTTCCGCTTCGTGCCCACGCTCGGCCACATGCGCCTGCAGAAAGCTCAGCGTCGCTTCCTCGTCGCGGTGATCGGCCAGCACCGCTTCGCCGATGCGTACGCTGATCGGCAATACGATGACGTTGTTGCGTTGAATGAAGTCCTGCGGCAAATCGCAGGCACTGTCCACCACGATTCCGATGCGCATCGTCGCCCCCTCCGGCTGTTGCGTTATCTGTAATTGCGAACGCTATCGCAAAACAGCGGAGGCGAGTAGGGCTGCCGGCCGAAAGCTGGGTCCCCCTACGCAACAGCGCGCGAGGGGAGCCCGGCGCACTGCCACCAGGCAAGCGCGACGCATCCGAATAGGGCCTGGAGCAAGCAGCCGCAGGTGTGGCCGAAACGCAGACCACCGCCATGTGGCTCTGCACCATTCGCGCGCACCCCGCCGTCATGCAGATGACCGGTACATCCTGTCGCCCTGCGATTTACGTTGCGAACTGAGGATCGGCGCACGCTTCGGCTGCAAGGTAGCGCCCGCTATCGCAGATGACGAGCGAGGCCTGCCGCAATTGCTATAGCTCCCCTCACAAGGCCGCTGCTAGGGTCCAACGCGACCGCTGCAAAGCGGCTTCTCGACGCTGCCGCACCGGCATCGCCGCGCTGAACCCACACGGAGAGAGTCAACATGCAGAACAGCCAATCCAGCACCCCTACTCAGGCTGGCACACAGGCGCCGACTACACGGCGGCGCGCATCGCGCTGGTGGAAGGCTGCACTGGCCGTGGGTCTGGTCGCCCTGGCGCCGGCGGCGCTGGCCGGTCCCTACAAGGTCTTCGGCAACCACTATGCGTGGGTCAATAATTTCAACGATCCCAACAACATCATCCAGGGCACGTTCGGCACCGGCAGCACGCCCGAGCTGACCGTCACCTTCAACTTCGCCGACTACAATCTCTATGGCTATCCGGCGATCGTGCGCGGCTGGCATTACGACTGGAACCCGACCAGCGACACGCTGTTTCCGCGGCAGATTTCCTCGCTGAGCAAGATCCCGCTCAAGTTCACCTACAGCGCTGGCGGGACCAATCTCGCAGGCGATTTTGCCTACGACATCTTCTTCCGCTGGGATACCGCCAAGGGCAACCCGCAGCTGGAAGTGATGATCTGGGGCGACCACAACTCCTGGCCGATCGGCACACTGACTGCCAGCAAGGTGATCACCGCGGGCGGGCGCACCTTCGACCTGTGGGAGGGCTTCAACTCCGGTGCCGGCTATTACGTCTACACCTTCATTCCGACCGGCACCGCCGGGCAGGCCACTCTCAAGACCAGCGGCAGCCTCAACGTGGACGCCAAGCCCTTCCTCAACTGGTTGCAGACCAACCGGTCCAAGGATGGGCGCTACAACAACAGCATGTATCTGCATGCAGCCGAAGCGGGTTTTGAAGTGGTGCGCGGCAATGGCTGGGCCAAGGTGAGCGCGACGCTGGATGCGCAGTAAGTACAGCGTCCATCGGCCGCACGGCTGAGGTGAGCAGTTGGTGTTGGAGACCGGCGTGCAGCACACCGCACGCCGGTGACCGCATCTGCTGCGCTGGCTTGAAGATAATCGTCGACGATTGCCGACCGCTTGAGAGTCAATGAGGTGGCGTGTGCGCGGTGCATGCATTGCATGCCTCGCGTACTGGATGAGGCCACGGTGACCGGTTCGCATGGATGACCATATCTGCGCCCCGTCAGTGCGTGGACATTCGGAATACCGCGCACCCGTGTCGTGGTGCCGGATGCGCAAGGGTCGGTCATCCACTGCGCGGTGTTGCGCTGTCGTGGTGGGGACCTGTGTCCAACCATCCATCATCGGAGTACACCCCATGCAAGTGCACGACGGTTTTCGTTCGCTGCTGTCCCTGCGTTGCGGCTTGTCGTTGCCGCGCGCCGCTGCGCTGGCCTTGGCACTGGCCGCTGCCAGCGCCAGTGCCAGTGCCTATACCGGCCAGACCAAGGTCTACGGCACGCAGTACGCGTACAACAATAATTTCAACGACAAAAATAATAATATCCAGGCGACGTTCGGGTCGGGCAGCACGCCGAGCATGACAGTCAGCTACAACCTGCCCAGTGGCACCTTGTATGGCTACCCGGCGATCTGCCGCGGTTGGCATTACACGATGAATCCGGCCACCGACAGCTACTTTCCGCATCAGGTATCCAAGATCGCCAGCTTGAGCGGCGCATTGGCATTTACCACCAAGGGTAGCGGGCAGACCGGCGATTTCGCCTACGACCTGTTCTTCCGCAAGGACACCAGCAAGGGCAATCCGCAGCTGGAAGTGATGATCTGGGGCGCCAACAATTCGTATCCGCTTGGCACCCTGACGACCTCCAATGCCATCACCTCGGGCGGCGTCACCTACGACCTGTGGGAAGGCAACAACGATGCCGCCGGCTATTACGTCTATACCTTCATTCCACATGGCACGGCCGGCAACAGCAATGCCTTGCCGGCCAAGGGCAATGTCAATGTCGACGTCAAGGCCTTCTTGACCAGGTTGCAGGACCTGCGTGCCAGCGATGGCCGCTACAGCAATACGCTGTATCTGCAGGTGGTGGAAGGCGGCTTCGAGGTCACCGGCGGCATGGGTACGGTGTCGCTCAGCGGGTCGATTGCCGCCAAGTAAGCATGCTTGCCGACAGCGATCGACTGACTGCAGTCAGGCAGGCCAAGCAGCGCGTACGGCTTACGCATGACGACGTGCATTGACCACGCATTGTTAGGGCCTGCCATTTCCGGAGTCTTATGCGCCATCGCATTCACCGCACGCAGCCGCGTGCGGCGAATGCGACATCGGTGTGTCTTGCACTGCCATCACCAGCCCTGCGCACGTGCCAATCAAATGCGTCACGTGCCACGGGCTCTGCGATGCGTGTTCGACCTTGTTTCTGTCCGGCCATCCCGCTCGCCAAAGCGCTTACAGCGCCACCAGCTGGATACTGTCGAACACCACAGCCGGGCTGAGAAAGCCGTTGTCCGGCGATCCCGAGGCGATGCCGATCTCGATCCGGTTGCTGCCCGATTGCAGTGCAGATGCGGGGATGTCCACCTCATACAGCGTGTTGTTGCCGCGCCATGTGCCGCGGGTGATGCCGCGTGTCTTGGGTTGCGTGGGCGCGGACGGCACCGGGCCATTCCAACGCGCATTGACGCTGATCTGCGGGCGCGCGCCGACCTGCGTCAGTGGCACGAAGATGCGCAGGCGATAGCCACGCACTTCACTCGAGCCCAGGGTGAAGTCGATGCGGGTCGAGGTGTTGATGCCGCGCCATTGCACTGCCGGAAAGCTGCCCGCACTGCTCGATCCAACCGAATATGTCACCGGGGTCCAGCTCATGCGCTTGTCGGATGGATGCGCACGTGGCAGCAGATCCGCATGGCGGAAACCGGCCGGCGTGCCATCGGCCGTGCCGATTTGCCACTTGAGCGTTCCCGGCAGCACAACAGCTTGCAGTGCCGCTTGCGTGGTCGCGTTGGCGTGGATCTCCACATCGCGTTGCGCGACCTCCAGTTCGTTCTGGTAGAGCGTCATGCGGTAGCGTCCCGGGCGCACGCCGGCAATCTGGTAATCGCCGCTGCCGTTGGCGGTGGCCCAGTATTCGGCCTGGTCGTTGCGCAGGCCGATCACGGCAGGCTGGCCGGACAGCACGCCGCTCACCCGGCCGCTCAGCGCTCCGCGCCCGTCGCTGGCGAGATAACCGGTCAAACCCAGCGTTGCATCGACGAAGGCGGTGTCCAGTTGCGCGCTGGAAGGCGTCCCGCCATCGGTGAACAGCAGCCCGTACACCCCATGCAGGCCACCGCGGAATGCCTCGGTCTGGGTGTGATCGGAATACATGTAGTTATAGAGCTCATGCGTCACGCGGGTTTTCTGGGTGGCGATATCCTTGAAGAACGGCCCGCCGGAACTGCGTTCGCGGTTGCCCATCAGCATGAACACCGCCACGCCCGAACCGCTGACCCCGTGCACCTGGTCGTCCATCATGCGGCGCGCCGAATAGAACTTGGAACTGGTACGTCCGTCCGGCAGCAGGAACACGTCTTCGCCTTCCACCGGGCTGCCGACATTGGAGTCCGGCTCCTGCTGCGCATTGGGCAGCTTGGCAACGTTCAAGCGGGTGACAAAGCGCAGCTCGCCGATTGGCAGCAACGTCGGTGCATAGGTGGCCATGTAGATCGCGTTGCGGCCCTTGCGTGCGATGTAGTACTGGGTCAGGTCGCCGGCCTTGGCCGAGACCACGATCGTGGCGCCCACCACGCGCGCCTCCACACTGGCGCTGCCCAGGCCGGAGGCGATCTGCGAGCCCTTGGACTCGGTGGTCTGCAGCTCGTTGTCGCGATAACGCATCGAGACGATGTCGCCGTTGCCGGCGTTGACCGCAAACACCAGCTCGGCGCCGGTATCGACAACCACACGGTCGCCGCTGCGGGTGACGCCAAATGCGGCGATGGCCGGCGCGCTGACGCTGCCGTACAGGAACAATGTGCACGCCAGGATGCGCAGGATAGTGCGGGGCATATCGATCTCCATGCCGAAGTAGGGGCGTCGCTATGGTGCCGACGCGCGATGCTAGGCGGGCTGGACAACGACGGCGATGGCCGGACTTGCAGAGCGTGCACCGCGTACAAAATGCAGTGCTGAAACGCAGCGCAGTTCACGCTCTCTCTGCGATGCGCAGGCATGCGGGACGACGCCAGGGCATTGCGGTGCGCCAGCCGGGCATGCGCCCTTACGCATCAGTGCGGCCGCGCTTGTCGGGCAGCGTCAGCCCAGGGCGTCGCGCGCCGAGGCGATGGCGGCCATCCACTGTTCGCGTTTGCCGATCACGAAACGGTGCTCGCCGCCGTCGTGCAGCTGCACCGCCAGCGATGTCGGCGCCACCGGCAGCAGGCCGAACAGGCGCGTCCAGCGTGGTTGCATTGCTGCAATCTGGCTCAGGTGCACGGTCAGCGACCGGGTCTGTATGTTGTAGGGATGCGGCTGGAAGTGCAGCGCATCGGCGGTCAGGATCAGCCGCCCGCCGACCGCTTCCAGCCCGCGTATCAGGTTGGCCGGCGCCTGGCGCAGCACGACGCGATCGATCGAGCGCAAGCCGCCTCCCTGGAACAGCGAGGTCACGGTGACGCAGTGGCGGCGCAGGCACGCCGTTGCTGCTGCCGAAACAGGACGCCAACGCTGTCGATCAGTGCCAATGAGGAGACGGAAAACATGCGGTAGGCCTGAAGGAATGCATCAATGCGGCGTTTGCCGCCGGGAAGACGCAGTGATGCGGCACGACGCCACATCGCCGATGTACGCCACGCCACCGCCGACCAGATACATCAGCAGATCGTGCACGGTGGCGGTATTGCCAAGCGCGATGTAGGCCGCGCTGCCCGGGCGCAGTCCGAGCCGGTCGGCCAGATGCAGCGCCTGCAGCCCTTCGATCAGGCACCCGATTGCCACCGCCAGCACGCACGCCCAGCGTGGCGGCAGCGCAAGCACACCGCGCAGTCCGCAATACACCAGGATCACCGCCAGCACATCGCCCAGGCTGCCGCGGACCCACGGCCCGCCAAGTCTGCCAGCGCCGATCGCCACTTCGATGACAAACACGGCGAGCGCGATCAGCAGGTAGACGCAGCGCACGCCCAACGCCATGCGGGTCATTGCGCTGGCACGCGGGTGCGTTGGCGCCCGAGCGTGAACGCGCCGGTCAGCGGAATGCTGACGCCGCGCCGGCGGTCCTTGACCGTGACCTGCACCTGCCAGCGGCCGGGCGGATCGCTGGCTTCGGCAATCACCTGCAAGGTCGCCTGCGCCAGATAGACATTGCGTGGATCGCCCTTGATCTCGCCCTGCAGGCACGGCGTATCGACCGTGTCCTGCGCCACATGCCCGGTAGGGTCGGTCACCCGGATGCTGCACACCACATCGGCATGGCGGTGCTCGTCCAGGCCGGGGTTGGACAGAAACGTGAGCACGAACAACGCCTCGCCGGTGCCGACATGATCGACCGCCTTGAAGTGCGGCACGGTATCGCTGGGCGTAGTCCATTTTTGCTCCCAGTCCGCATCGGAGGTCACCAGGAGGCTGGCGCCAAAGTCCTGCACGGTGTTGCGGCTGGGCAAGGCGGGAACCGACCGGCCTTGCCGATCGACCCAGCCCGACTGGGCGAAGGCAGCGAGTGGAAGCAGCACCAGCGATGCGATCAGAATGCATAACAAGCGCATGGGCAGTCCTTTGCAGACGACGCCACCGGCACGGTGCCGGCGAGCAAGGCATGCAGTGTGCCAGCGCACGCGGCGCCGGCAGCTGTCGCAATGTGGCGGTATCGCAACGGCGGCGCGCGCAACCGCACGCCGCTCCCGATCACTTCAGATAGGCCCGCGGCAGCGCGCCGGCCGGTTGCATGTAACGCTCGCGCAGCTCGGTCTGGCGTGAGCGCATCGGCATGTCGCGACCGCCCAGCCACACCTGCTCGGCGTAGTGGGCGACATCCAGCGGGTCGCCTTCCCACAGCACCAGGTCGGCCTGCTTGCCGACCGCAATGCTGCCGATGCGATCGGCCACGCCGAAGATCTCTGCCGGCACCCGGGTCAGGCCGGCCAGGCCGGCTTCCCACGGCAAGCCGTTGGCCACCGCATTGCCGGCCAGCTGGCGCTGTTTGCGCGCGTTATGCGAGGCATCGCCGCTCTGGGCAAAGCTCACCTCCACGCCGGCCGCGCGTAGCCGTGCGGCATTTTCCAGCGTGGCACCGATCTGGTCGAAGGTGGACGGCAGGTCCGCCAGCGCGTCCACCAGCACCGGCACCCTGGCCTGCGACAGTTGCGGCGCGAGCTTCCAAGCCTCGGCGCCGCCGGCAATGGCGATGCGCACCTTTTCGCGCTGCGCCCAACGCAGCAACTGGCGGATGTCTGCGGCTCGCTCCACCTGCACCACGATGCGGCCTTGCCCGGCCAGGTACGTGGCCAGCACGCTGCGGCCGACCGGGGTCAGCAGCGCATGCGGTGAGTCGGCCGGCACGCGTCCGCGCGCTTCGGCCACCAGCTGGTCGAGCAGCATCCATTGCGCGGCGCGTGAGCTGCCGGTGAGATCGGAGGCCGCCGCACCGATGCGGATGAACAGGGCATGCGGGCCGAGCGGGTCCGGGCTGCCATCCAGCCGCACCACGCCGCCTTGCCCGGCGATGAAGGCACCGCTGGTGGTCGCGCCCAGCGCGGTGAAGCCGATGCCTTCCACGCGCGCCACCGGCACCAGCACCGAATCGGGGTTGTAGGCCAGGGTGACGTCGAATTCCGGACGCATCGGCTGGTCGCTGAGCTTGACGCCGCTGTCCACGGTGCTGTCTTCGCCGGAGACTTCTTCGATGCCGATCTCGGTGATGCCGCCGAACAGGGCCGGCGTCAGCGGGCGGCCCCTGGCCTCGACCACGCGGCCATCGGCCGGCACGGCCAGATTGCTGCCGATCGCGCGGATCACGCCGCCCTGCACCAGCACATCGGTATTGCGCAGCGTGCCTTGCGCGGTGGCGGTATGCACGGTTGCGCCACGGATCAGCACCTGCTGGCCGAATGCGGGCAATGCAAGCACCGCCAGGACCACCGCGGAGATCGCACGCAGACGCGGGCGCATTCCAGTTGTGCGGCTCATCGCGCCACCTCCTGGCCGAGCATGAAGTCCGACACCGGCTGCAGGCGGCGATCGTGGCGGTCGTAGACCTGCGCGCCGTCGATATAGACCTGTTCGGCCAGCGCGTAGGAGCTGAAGGGATTGCCGTTCCACACCACCATGTCGCCCATCTTGCCCGGCTCCAGTGCGCCGGTCTGCTGCTCGATGCCAAGCGCCTTGGCGGCATTGCTGGTGAGCCAGCGGATCGCACGCTCGGGCGGAATCTCCATTCCGCTGCGGCGCGCGTTGGCGAGCACCTTGGCCGCTTCCTGATTCAGGCGCTGGATGCCTTCTTCCGAATCCGAATGCACGATGGCGCAGCTGTTGGCCGGCCTGTCGACCAGCGCGATGTTTTCCTGGATGCCATCGAAGGCTTCCATCTTGAAGCCCCACCAGTCGGCCCACAGCGCGCCGCAGACGTTCTCCTGCGCCAGCCGGTCAGCCAGCTTGTAGGCCTCCACGCCGTGATGGAAGGCGGCGATGTGGAAGCCGAACTCCTTGGACAGGTCGAGCATGGTCGCCATCTCGTCGGCGCGGTAGCAGTGGATATGCACGCGGATGTCGCCGTTGATCGCGCCGGCCAGCGTGTCGAGCTTGAGATCGCGCTTGCCGCCGGCATCGCCGCTGCTGTCGTTGTCGCCGCCGCTGCTCCACCAATGGCGCTTTTTCGCGGTCTTTTTCTTCGGCGCATTCTTCTGCAGGTACTCGGCCGCATCGATGAAGGCGGCACGGTAGCCGGCCACGTTGCCCATGCGCGTGCCGGGGCCACCCTTCTGGCCATACACGCGCTTGGGGTTCTCGCCGCAGGCCATCTTCAGGCCCCAGGGGGCACCGGGAAACTTCATGCCCTGGTAGGTGGTGGAGGCGACATTCTTGAGGGTGACGCCGCGCCCGCCAATCAGATTGGCCGAGCCGGGCAGTACCTGCAGCGAGGTGACGCCGCCGGCCAGGGCGGTGCCGAAGCCGGGATCCTGCGGCCAGATCGAATGCTCGGCCCACACGTTCGGCGTCACCGGGGCGGTCATCTCGTTGCCATCGCTGTGCGCGCTGACGCCGGGGCTGGGATACACGCCCAGATGCGAGTGCACGTCGATGATGCCGGGGGTCACCCACTTGCCGGTGCCGTCGATGCGGCGCACATCGGCCGGCGCCTCCAGCCCGCGCCCGACCGCGGCCACCTTGCCGTCGCGCAGCAGCACGTCGGCATCGTCCAGCCGCTGGCCGGTGCCGGTGAGCACGGTGGCGTGCTGGATCAATACCGGAGCGGACGCGAGCGCACGGTAGGTGCTGGGATAGGGGTCTTGCACGAAACGCGATGCCGCAGACACAGGACCGCACAGCACGGCCGCGCCGAGCGCGGCGAACAGGATGGAACGCATGGATTTCCCCGGTGCAACGAAAACGTCAGCCGCAAACCTAGCGGCCGGCGGCGTGCTTGCCAAGTGCTGCACCGTCGGTGGCGGCGGGCTCATCACATGCGCCAGTGCATGCTGTGCGGTATTCGTCAGGGAATACGTCGATGATCGTCAAGTCAGAGCGCAACAAACAGGCCGATGTGGTGCTGGCTTTCTGGGAGCTGGCCGGCTCGGCCCGCTGGTTCACGCACAACGATGCGTTTGATGCCAACTTCCGCCAGCATTTCAGCGAGCAGCACTTTGCAGCAGCGCGTGGCGAGTATGCGCACTGGATGGAGCGAGCCGAAGATGCGCTGGCCTTGCTGATCCTGCTCGACCAGTTTCCGCGCAACGCGTTCCGCGGCAGTGCGCATGCCTATGCCACCGACGGCCTGGCGCTGTCCTGCGCCAGGCAGGCAATCGCCAGCGGCTTCGATCAGCAGGTCTCCGCGCAGTTGCGGCTGTTTTTCTATCTGCCGTTCGAGCATGCCGAAGATCTGCAGGAGCAGGCGCGCTCGGTGCAGCTGATCACCGCGCTGGACGATGCAGAAACCACGCGCTGGGCAGTGGAGCACCAGCGGATCATCCAGCGCTTCGGACGCTTCCCGCATCGCAATGCGGTACTGGGGCGCGAGACCACCGCCGAAGAGCAGCAGTTTCTCGATGACGGCGGATTTGCCGGCTGAGGGAGGCGACGATTGGCCTGCCGCGGTTGCACGTAGCTGTGGCTTTTCCGCGCTGCACATTGCATATGGCCACGCGGAGCGAGTGGGCGATCGACGCGATCGGTTGATGGCGCACATACGCGCGCTGTCGCGCGTTGATCGACATCGTGCAGCGGTGCAATCACACCAATAGCCTCGCACCGTCGATGCGAATGACTTGCGCGGCGGCGAGCCGCGCGCTTGCGTACCCTGTGCGGGCCGCAATGCGACGCCGGCAGCTGCGGGCATCGGCCATCGCGCTGCGATCGATCAACAGCCGCCCATCAAGCCTTCCGACCGCCAGTTGGTGCCTTCGCCGAGCAGCAGGTAGAAGCCGTAGCTCTCGTAGCCGCTTTCCGACAGCACGAAGTCGAGCGTGCCGTTGCCGTCGATATCGCCGAACTGCAGCAGATGCGTGCGCAGTGGCAGGTCTTCGCAATCGTCGCAGCCGCTGGCCGCGCTGCCCTTGCGGAACTGCCAGCGGCTGCCGTCATGTTCGAAGATCGCAAGCACGGCCAGGACGCCGGTCGGGTTGTCCGGGTTGCCGGTCCTGGTCGGGTGATGGGAGGTCAGCACGGCCACGCGTCGCTGCGGCTGCCGGGTGTCGGTCACGATCTGCAGCGCCGCCAGACCCTGTGCACGATCGGCAGGGAATGCTGTCAACGCCTGGGCTAGCGCTGCCGGCTTGACGCTGTTGCGCAGCTGCGCGGTCGCGCCGGCCTGGCGCAACAGCTCGGCCTGTTCGGCAGCGGTGGCGTTACGGCTGGCAAAGCGCTTGCCGGGATTGACGTCCACCGTCGATAACAGCGGCGAATTGGACAGCGTGCCAGTGCCCTTCAAGCGCAGTTTTGCCGTGCCGCCGCACATGCTGTTGTCGTCGACGCTCAGCGACGCAAGCCGCACGGTGCCGCTGGACACGCCCGCATTGAAGACCTGCAGCGGCTGGCTCAGCAGCGACCTGGGCATGCTGGACTCCTTCGCTACGCCGCTGCCCAGCCACACCGGAATGTATTCCAGCGGGTCTTCGCTTGGCTGGTTGTCGTAGGTCTGTACCAGCATGACTGCGCGTGCCGGTTCGGCGGCCTGTGCGGCCAGCGGCAACAGCGCGGCCAGTGCGAGAGAGAGCAGGCGGGTGTGCATTGCAGCGACGTCCTTGTGCGTGTCGATCCATGAAAAAACGGACGCTCGGTGGAGCGCCCGTTCGGGGTGTGCACTGTAGCAAACGCGGCTAAAAACCTGGCCGGCGGTTGCGGCGGGCCATCGCCGGATGCGGATTCCCGCCGCCGGCTGTGCCGTCTGGCTTGCTCAGTACTTGGCCACGCCGTTGTCCACCTCGTCCGACCAGGCGTCGATGCCGCCGGTGACGTTGTAGACGTTGCTGAAACCCAGGCCGCGGAAATGCTCGGCCGCCTGCAGGCTGCGCCCGCCGCGATGGCACAGGAACGCCAGCGGGGTGTCCTTGGGCAACTGCTCGATGGCGGCGCGCTCGTGCGCGTCCAGCGTACGGAACGGCGCGGCAACGCTGGCCAGGGCACGCTCGTCGGCCGGGCGCACGTCCACCAGGGTCAGCGTACCGGCCTTGATGCGGTCGTCGGCATCGCGCACCGACAGCTCCTGCACCGGCTTGGGCGCGTTGGGGTTGTCGATGGCCAGGCCACGGCCGCGGATGTCGTCCACCCAGTCGATGGTGATGCCGTCGGCGCGGCGGGCGCTGGCCAGGTCGAACTGCACGCGCAGGCCGTTGGATTCGGCCGCGATGGCGTTCGGGTTGGTCGGCGCCAGCTGGAAGTTCGGCTGGAAGTTGGCATCGATGGCCAGCGTCAGCGAGGCATCGGGCGCATCGGCCAGCGCGCCCTTGAGCATCTCGACCGCGGCCGGGGTGATGGTGATCTTGGGCGGGGTCCGGTCTGGCGCCTGCAGGCCCAGCATGCTGCTCAACTCGCCGCTGTCGGCCATTTGCAGGATGATGTCGCTGCCGCCGATCAGCTCGCCGTCCACATACAGCTGCGGAATGGTCGGCCAGTCGCCGTAGGCCTTGATGCCTTCGCGGATCTCCTGGTCGGCCAGCACGTTGACGTGGGCATAGTCGATGCCCAGACCGTCCAGCACGCCGACCGCCTTGGCCGAAAAACCGCACTGCGGCATGCCGGGCTGGCCTTTCATGAAGAGCACCACACGGCTGGATTGCAGCAGCGTATCGATGCGGGAACGCAGGGCGGGATCGAGGGACATGGCAGCACTTCGGTCAGATCGTGGAGTCCGGGCATTCTACGCCGCATGGCATCATGCGGCATGACCACGCTTCAAACGCTGTATCGCATCCCCTCGCACCCGTACCGCTGGGTGGGCCTGCTGGCCCTGTCGCAGGCGGCGGTGGCGCTGCTGTGGTGGCATCTGGGCTGGGCCTGGGGCGTGCCGGCGTTGCTGGTGTCGCACGCCTTGTTCGTGGTGCCGGTGTTCCTGCCGCGCGCGCGCCTGTACGCGCCGGTGCTGGCGCGCCTGCCGGGCGGCGCCCCGCAGGTGTGGCTGACCATCGACGATGGTCCCTCCGACGACACCCCGGCGATATTGGATCTGCTGGACGCCTTCGATGCCAAGGCCACGTTCTTCGTGGTCGGCGCACGCGCCGAGCAACGGCCTGAACTGGTGCGCGAGATCGTGCGCCGCGGGCATGGCATCGGCAACCACAGCCATACCCATCCGCAGGCCTGGTTCTGGGCGCTTGGCCCGTACCGCATGGCGCAGGAAATCGGCCAGGCACAGCGCGTGCTGGCCACCATCACCGGGCAGGCGCCGCGGCTATACCGCTCGGTGGTGGGCATGACCAATCCCTTCGTCGCCTCGCCGCTGCGTGCGCACGGGCTGACCCGCGTGGCCTGGAGCGCGCGCGGTTTCGACGGGGTGCGTTGCGAGCCGGAGGCCACCGTGGCCCGCATCGTGCGCGACCTGCGCCCCGGCGCCATCGTGCTGCTGCACGAAGGCGCCGCACACGGCCACAACCTCACCATCCTGCGCGGCGTGCTGGAGGCGATGCACGCACGCGGCCTGGCGGGACGGCGTCCGCTCTGAGGTCCTGCGCAAGGCGTGGCCGATGGCGTGGAAGCAGAGCGTGTGTTGCCGGATCCATCGTCACTGTCGGCAGGCATGCTTCGGTGCGACGCGATCTTTCTTGTTCGCCGGATTGCCCGGAGCTGGCGCCCCTGAGCCCCGGCATCGACCCGCGCATGTATTGACAGCGATTTAACGCGGATCGAACATGCGCCCCCAGCCAGCAAACGGTGCGCGCCTTCCGGTGGCGCTGCCGACGCCAGCCTCAATAGCCGTCATCGACGGCCATATTCGCTCCTGAGGCTGACCCCATGTCCCATCGCATCGTCCCTGCGCGCGCGCTCCCGTGTGCGGATCTCCGTTCGCCGCAGCTCCCGCTGGCGTACTCCCTGCTGGCGCTGGCCTGCGCATGGCCGTTGGCGGCTGCGGCGCAGTCGAGCACGCGTGACCCGGTCGATCTGGACCGCCTTCAGATCGAGGCACACCGCGGCGCCGCGACCGAAGGCCGCGACTCCTACACCGCCGATGTCGCGCGCAGTTCGACCAAGCTGGAGCTGTCGCTGCGCGAGACGCCGCAGTCGGTGGTGGTGGTGACACGCCAGCAGATCGTCGACCGTAACCTGCAATCGCTGCAGGACGTCACCGACACCGTGGCCGGCTTCAACTCGCCGACCTGGGACACCGAGCGCACCTACATCAACGCGCGCGGCTTCGAAGTGGACTACTACCGCATCGACGGCATTCCCACCGACTACACCGGCGATGTGCAGCAGAACATGGCGATCTACGACCGGGTGGAAATCATCCGCGGCGCCAATGGCCTGACCACCGGCGCGGGCAGCCCGGCCGCATCGATCGACCTGGTGCGCAAGCATGCCGACAGCGATGTGTTCACCGGTCGGGTCGATCTGTCGGCAGGGCGTTGGGACCGCTATCGCGGCACCGTCGACCTGCAATCGCCCTTGAACGCCGCCGGCAACGTGCGTGGGCGGGTGGTTGCCAGCTACGAGGACAAGCAGTCCTTCCGCGATTACTACAGCAAGCAATCGTCGCTGTTCTACGGCATCGTCGATGCGGATTTCAGCGATGCCACCCGCGGCTACATCGGCATCAACAAGCAGCGCAACGACGGCCGCGGCACCACCTGGGGCGGGGTGCCGGCGTACTTCAGCGACGGCAGCCGCACCGATTTTGCACGCTCGGATTCGTTCACGCCGCGCTGGGCGCGCGGCGTGGCCGACACCACCAATGCGTTTGCCGGCCTGACCCATCGCTTCGACAACGGTGCGCAGCTGCACGTGGAATATTCGCATCAGCGGTTCGAAGCCGATTGGAAGTCGGTGCTGTTCGGCTACTTCGATTACCCGGACCGCCAGACCGGCCTGGGCCTTGCCACCAATTTTGGCGGGCGCTATCCCGCACTCACGGCGCAAAACAGCCTGGATGCCTACCTCAGCGTGCCGCTGACCTGGTGGGGCCGCAACCACGAACTGGTCGCCGGTGCCACCTGGATGAACCGCAACGTGCGCAGCTGGTCCAACGGGCCGCAGCCGTCGCAGGTGCTGACGGCCGAAAGCGTCTATGCCTGGACCGGCACCATGGCGCAGCCGCAATGGACGCCGCTGGTGAAGGGCGAAGAGCGCGACGTACGCCAGGTGGCCGCCTACGCTGCCGGCCGTTTCAGCCTTACCGACGCGCTCACGGCCATCGTCGGCGCACGCGTCACCGACTGGAAGAACACCGATCAATTGGTGCCGGCCAATACCTACGAGCGTCGCGGCCGCACCACGCCGTACGCCGGCCTGATCCTGGACGTGGACGACCACCATTCGCTCTACGCCAGCTACACCGGCATCTTCAAGCCGCAAAACAATCGCGACCGCAGCGGGCGCTATCTCGCCCCGCTGGAAGGCAACAGCTACGAGGTCGGCGCCAAGGGCGAATACCTCGGCGGCCAGCTCAACGCGGCGCTGGCGTTGTTCCGTATCGAGCAGGACAACCTGGCGGTCAACGACCCCGGACAGTTCGTGCCCGGCACCACCAATCAGGCCTTCCTGGCGGCGAAGGGCACGGTCAGCCAGGGGGTGGAATTTCAGCTCGACGGGCAGCTCTCCGAGCAGTGGCGGATCGCGTTCGGCTTTGCCCAGTTCGATGCCAACGATGCCAGCGGTGTCGACGTCAACCCGACCAGCCCGCGTCGCGAGGCCACCCTGTTCACCAGCTGGCAGACCGGCCCATGGCGCGTGGGTGGTGGCCTGAGCTGGCAGTCGGCCATCCACGAATTGATGTCCGGGCCACAGGGCACAACGCAGCGGCTGACCCAGGGCAGCGTGGTGTTGGCCAACGCGATGGCACGCTACGACATCAACAAGGCATGGTCTGCGCAGCTCAACGTGCGCAACCTGTTCGACCGCAAGTACTACGCCAACATCGTCTATCAAAGCCAGTTGATCTACGGCGACCCACGCGATGTGGAGCTGACGCTGTCCTGGAAGTTCTGAGCTTGCTCCAGACGACAGGCTTTGGCGGCAAGGATGCCGCCACTGAGCCTTCAGGCACGGATTCGCGGCGTGTCCCGCTAGCGGCAAGGGCGCCGCGCACTTGGCAAACCAGGCCTTTGCCTGCATCCAAACGGCGCGGCGACTCGATCACTTGGTTGTCTCGAAGTGATTGGTCAGCGCGGATGGATCAGGTGTAGAGCGGCTGCTCTGCGACTTCGCTGCAGGGCCCTTGCCCGCCTACCGTCGCGGGACACGCCGCAAGTACGTCCATGTAGGCGCTTACGCGGCATCCAGGCCGCGTAAGGTCCCGCGACGGTGGGCGGGCAAGGACCCGTCCAGATGGTCGGTGTGCATGGTTTTCAACAAGGCAACCAGCGGATTCTCTGGGGCGTGGCGCACCACCCCTTGAAAACGTGGCCCGGGATCATCTGCATGACGTCAACAGAAGCTGTCAAAACGGCTGCGCGGCCGGTGCCCGTTGCGGCATGTGCTACGCGTCCACCCCGGTTTCTGCGTGTCATCCACATCCGTCCGGCGACCGCGCGTTACGTTTTGTCACTCGTTCTGAATCGAGCCAGGCACGTTGTGCACGGCCTCAGCGCGGCTCGGCCACGATCAACCAGTTGTTGAAGGGCGTGTTGCCATACAACGGCGCAAACGTCGCACGCAGACCGGCGGCATCCAGCTGCGCCTGCAGACTGTCGCGGGTGGGATAGCTGCGCGGCATGCGCTGCATCCAGCCGCTCAGATGCGCCAGCACGTCGGTCGCGCGGCTGGTGCGGCCACGGCTGCTGGCATCGCCCAATGCGCTGCGGATCACCAGTTTCGCGCCCGGCGTGAGCATCTGCGCCACGCTGCGCAGTAGGCTGGCCTGCATGTCGGCCTGCAGATACTGCAGCACGTCCAGAATGGTCACGCTGCCGCGGTGTTGCGGCCAGGCCACGCTCAGATCGACTACCGCAAACTGAGTATTGCCCAATGCCGAGCGCTGCGCGATGTGTTGCGCGCGGCGGATCTTGGACGCGTCCACATCCACCCCGTGATACGCCAATGCCTGGCCATCCGCACGCAATGCGTGCGCGAGCAGGCCCAGCCCGCAGCCCAGATCCAGCACGGGCGCGGTGGTGCTGCGCAACTCGGCCAGCACGCCCGGATACAGCGGGTCGGTGCGCAGCTTGGCCTGGGTGTAGTAATAGTCGTAGCGATTGCCCAGCGGATGCGGCGGCAAAAACGCGCGCGCGATCGCCAGCGCCTGCGCGCGGCTCATGGGTTGGGTGGCGGTGCTGTGCAATGTCGTTCCTTGGCAATGAGGCTTGGTGCGCGGCTGGCTTGGGGCCTGCTAACGCGATTGGGGCTGCCCACGCGTTGCGTGGTCTATCCCGATCGCGTTGGCAGCCGCTATCGCATCGCGCGCCGCTGGCAGTGCCAGTGCGGTCCAGCGCGCATACATGGCGCCGGAGGGATGCAGGCCATCGTCGACCAGCATGTCGGCAGCGTCGCCGCCATCGCGGCTGGTGGCGGTGATGTCGACAAAGCGCACCGAGCGCGCGGCGCAGCGTTCGGCGGCCACGTTGTTGAAGGCATCGATCTGTGCGCCGATCAGTGCCGCATCGCCGCCCTGCGCATGCGCAAACGGGGTCAACCCCCAATCCGGAATCGATAGCACGAACACGCGTGCCGCAAGCCCGCCGGCGAACCCGATTGCGCGCTGCAATAACGCATCGAACTGGCTGCGGTACGCGTCCAGCGAGCGCCCACGGTATTGATTGTTGACGCCGATCAGCAGGCTCACCAGCTCGAAAGGCCCCTGCGGCGCAGCGGCATCGAGACCGGCCTGCAGCTCGTCGGTGGTCCAGCCGGTGGTGGCGATGATCTGCGGCGGCGCCACGTTCCAGCCGTAGGCACGCAAACCGTCAACCAGTTGCGCCGGCCAGCGCTGCTCTGGGGCAACGCCTTCGCCGATGGTGTAGGAATCGCCGAGCGCCAGATAGCGCAGCGGCGTGCCGGCCGCCGCCATCACGCCACGCTGCGCGACTTGAGCGGCACGACCTTGGTGACCGCCTCGGCGCGGCGCGCCAGCGCACGGTCGATGCGTGCGAACACATCGCGCATCACCGGCGCTTCCGGCATCAGGGTCACGCGGAAGTGGTGGCGGTAGGGCACGTTGAAGCTGGAACCCGGTACCACCAGCACGCCTTCCTCGTTCATCAGATCGAGCGCGAATTCGTGATCGTCGAAGTTGCGCGCGGCCGGGCCGACCACCGCCGGGAACGCGTACAGCGCACCGGCCGGCGCTACCAGCGACAGGTGCTCGCTGGCCGCGCAGGCCTCAATCACCGCGCGGCGGGTTTCGTACAGACGGCCACCCGGCGCGCACAGCGCCGAGATGGTGTCCGGCCCGTTGACTGCCGCGTCGATGGCGTACTGGCCCGGCACGTTGGCGCACAGGCGCAAGGCGCCGAGCAGGTCCATCGCGTTGCGCAGGTCGTTGATGCGCGACTGCTCGCCCGACAGCAGCGCCCAGCCTACGCGCCAGCCGCAGGCGCGGTGCACCTTGCTCAGGCCGCCGAAGGTGATGCAAGGATGCGCACCGGCCAGCGGCGCCACCGGCACGAAGGCGGCGTCGTCGTAGAGCACCTGGTCGTAGATCTCATCGACCATCAGCAGCAGGTTGTGCTTGCTGGCGATGGCCACGATGCGTTCCAGCAGTTCGCGCGAATAGCTGGCACCGCTGGGATTGTTCGGATTGATCAGCACGATGGCGCGGGTGCGCGAAGACACCAGCGTTTCGATTTCCACCGGGTCCGGCTGGAAGCCGTTTTCCGGTGCGCAGCGGTAATACACCGGCCGGCCATCGTTGAGGATGGTGGCGGCCGACCACAGCGGATAGTCGGGCGAGGGCACCAGCACTTCGTCACCGGGATTGAGCAGCGCACGCAGCGACAGGTCGATCAGCTCGCTGACGCCGTTGCCGACGAAGATGCGGTCCGGATGCGCATCCGGGTGCTGGCGCCGCGCATACGCGGTGGCGATCGCCTCGCGCGCTTCCGGCAGGCCTTGCTGATGGGTGTAGGGATCGGTGCGGCCCATGTCGTCGGCGATTGCGCGCTGCAGGTGCTCCGGCGCACGGAACCCGAACGCGCCTGGATTACCGATATTGAGCTTGATCAGCTTGCGGCCCTGCGCCTCCAGTTCCCGCGCTCGTCGCGCCAGCTCGCCCCGGATTTCGTAGCGGACTTCGGACAGACGCTCGCGGATGGCGAGCGGCTTTTGCGGGGCAGTGGACATGCGACGGGCCGGTTGTAGGCGTGAGGCTTGGCATGGTAGCGGAAATATGACAGGCGGGCATGCTTGCATCGGCAACGATGTCAAGGGGCGCTTCAGCCCGGGCGCAAGGCCCGATTGCACAAGCCGCTGCGGCCAGCCGGCTAGAATCGCCCCATGAGCAACGCACCCCCCGATTACCCCACCCTCCAATCCATCGGCTGGCCCTGGCCTGGGCCGCCTGAAGAGGCTGCCTGGCAGGCGCTCTTCGCTGCGCATCCGCAGGCGTTGCCGGCGCGGGTGGTGGAGCAGCACCGCACCGGCTATGTGGTGGCCGATACGCCGGAGGCCGGTCTCAAGGCCGAATCGTTGCCGGAGTGGCAGCGGCCGCGGTTTCCCAGCCATGAGCGGGCGTCGGTGGGCGATTGGGTGCTGATGGAGGGCAAGCGCATCGTGGCCTTGCTGCCGCGGCGCACCTCGATCAAGCGCGGTGCGGCCGGCGAGCATTACCACCAGCAGGTGATCGCGGCCAACATCGATACGGTGTTCATCGTGTGCGGGCTGGATGCGGACTTCAATCCGCGCCGCATCGAACGCTATCTGCTGCTGGTCGGCGGCGGCGGTGCCCAGCCGGTAGTGGTGCTGACCAAGGCCGACCAGACCGAATACGCCGAGGATGCATTGGCGGTGCTGGAGGAACTGGAAGCGCAGAACATCCCGTTGCGCGCAGTCAATGCCAAGGATCCGGACAGCGTGGCGGCGCTGCGGCCGTGGCTGGGCGATGGCCGTACCGCGGTGCTGGTGGGCTCGTCCGGTGCCGGCAAGTCGACGCTGACCAATACCCTGCTCGGGTCGCAGAAGATGAAGACCAATGCAGTGCGCGAGAACGATTCGCGCGGCCGGCATACCACCACCCACCGCGCCTTGATTCCGTTGCCGTCCGGTGCCTGCCTGATCGATACGCCCGGCATGCGCGAACTCAAGCCCACCGGCGAAGAGGATCTGGCCGAGGGCGGCTTCTCCGATGTGGAAGCGTTGGCGGCGCAGTGCCGCTTCAACGATTGCGCGCATATCGCCGAGCCCGGTTGTGCGGTGCGTGCGGCGATCGAGGCCGATATGCTGGATCCGGAGCGGGTAGCCAATTACATGAAGCTGCGCGTGGAAGTGGCCGCAGCGGCCGAAAAGCTCGCCACACGCCTGGCGCAGAACAACCGGGGCAAGGGATCGGGCCGGCGGCCTGCCAGCGTCGACCGCAACGGACGCCGCTGATGCCATCGCGCAAGGGGCCGCCGGACATCGTCCACCATGCGGCGCTGGATGCGCGCCTGGTCAAGGCCGTGCGCGGCGTGCGCCTGCTCGCGCTGGCCAGCTGGCCGCGCTCGCTGCAGGAGCCGTTCCTGCAGAGCGTGGCACGTGGGCAGCCGGAGCTGCCGCAGGTGGAGTATCCGCGACTGGATTTCGGCGATACCCGGCGCGAGCTGGCGGCCATTGCCAAGCAGGCCGATCCGCATCACCCGCTGGGCGCCTACCTGATCGACTCGACGCATAGCTGGGGCCTGGCCGCCGGCCTACTGGAATCGTTGGGCACTCCCGCAGTCAGCGATTACTCGGCGCAGCTGTTCGGCGTGCCCGACGACCCGATGCCGGGCAACGGTCCGAGCACGCGCGAGGCAGCGCGGCACTTCATCCAGATCGCGCGGGAGCTGGACCGCGAACTGCTGGCGCCGGAAGAACAGGTACCGGTGTCGGCGACCGCCCTGCGCATGCAGCTGCAGAACGATCTGGACGCCTTCTTCGAAGGGCGCGTCATCACCGTCACGCTGGATCCGGATCTGCTGGCCAAGGCGGCGGCCGGCGCGCATCGCATCCGCCTGCGCAGCGGCGCCACCTTCAGCGATTACGACCGCGCGCAGCTGTTCCATCACGAGGCGCTGGTGCATTCGCTGACCGCGCTCAACGGGCGCGCGCAGGTGCACCTGCCCAGCCTGGGCATTTCTTCGCCGCGGACCACCGCGACCCAGGAAGGCCTGGCGACGTTTGCCGAGCAGATCACCGGCAGCATCGATATCGAACGCATGAAGCGCATCAGCCTGCGTATCGAGGCGATTGCGATGGCGCGCTCGGGTGCGGACTTCATCGAGGTGTTCCGCTATTTCACCGCAGGCGGGCAGAGCGCGGCGGAAAGCTTTTCATCGGCGCAGCGCGTATTCCGCGGCGTGCCGACCTCCGGCGGCGGTGCCTTCACCAAGGACACGGTGTACCTGCGCGGGCTGGTGGCGGTGCATACGTTCTTCCGGCATGCGCTGCAGCGCGATCAGCTGCAGCTATGCCGTTACCTGTTCGCCGGCAAGATGGCCCTGGGCGATGTGGCGCGCCTTGCGCCCTTGTTCGACAGCGGCGTGCTGGTCGCCCCGCGCTGGTTGCCACCGTGGGTGAGCCGGGTCAGCGGCTTGGCCGGCATGCTGGCGTTTTCGTTGTTCGCCAATCGCATCCGCATGGACCAGCTGCAGCCACCGGCGATGAACGTCTGACGCCTGCCGAGCAACTTGCGCGCAGTTGCCGCGTCAACGCGGTGGCGCGGCGAAGCTGCCGCGGGCGCGGGTCGGGCAACACCGCGCAGCGCCTGACGCGCGCCGTGTAGTGCACTGCTACCAGTGCAAGGCGCTGAACCGTAGGCATCGTGCCGACGCGTTCTACACGATGCTGCAACGGACTGCACCGGACACTGTTCGCCTTGCCCGAGATGGGCCATGACACGAGGCGATACGATGAAAATCCTGATGGTGCTTACTTCCCACGACCAACTCGGCGATACCGGCAAGAAGACCGGCTTCTGGCTGGAGGAATTTGCTGCGCCGTATTACGTGTTCAAGGATGCCGGCGCAGAGATCACCCTGGTCTCGCCCAAGGGTGGCCAGCCGCCGCTGGACCCCAAGAGCGACGAACCCGATGCACAGACCGAGGCCACCAAGCGCTTCAAGCAGGACACCGACGCGCAGCAGGCATTGGCGAGCACGCAGCGCCTGGCGGACGTCAAGGCCGATGACTTCGATGCGGTGTTCTACCCGGGTGGCCATGGCCCGTTGTGGGATCTGGCCGAAGACGCGGATTCGATTGCGCTGATCGAAGCATTCGCCGCGGCCAACAAGCCGCACGGCCTGGTGTGCCACGCACCGGGCGCGCTGCGCCGGGTCAAGGGCAGCGATGGCAAGCCGTTGGTCAACGGCCGCCGCGTCACCGGCTTCACCAATAGCGAAGAAGAGGGCGTGGGCCTGACCAAGATCGTGCCGTTCCTGGTCGAAGACGTGCTGACCGAACTTGGCGGCCGCTACGAGAAGGGCGCCGACTGGGGCGTGCATGTGGTCACCGATGGCTTGCTGGTCACCGGCCAGAACCCGGCTTCGTCGGAGAAGGCTGCCGAGGCGTTGCTTGAGTTGTCGAAGCGCTGATTCTGCGGTTGTGGCGTGGTGATGCATGGACGGCCACCGGAAGACATCGCGGGTTTGATTCAGAGCGGCCAGCAAAACGGAGCGAGTAGTCGTCAGCTAAGGTGCGGACGTCGCGGAGGAACCGGAGTGTACGCGTGGTGCATACCGGTACCGAGCGGCGGCCGCACCTGTCTGACGGTGAGCACAGTAGCTTTCTAGCGTCCTTCGTCGTGCGCCTTCGTAATGTCGCAGCATCCGACAGCCCGACGCAGTCCCGCGCTCGCAACCAGGCGCACCGACCATCCCGACTGGCAATTGTCCGTCCACCGTCGCGGGACCTTACGCGGCATGGATGCCGCGTAAGAGCCTACACGGACGTACTTGCGGCGTGTCCCGCGATGGTGGGCGGACAAGGGCCCTGCTGCCAAGCCATAGATCGTCCGCCCTGCAAGCGCTCTAGGAACGCTAGGAACTTGCACCATCCCGTTCAAACAACACGCTCCAGCCAATGCACTGCATACGCCGGCAGCACCAGCCGCATGTCATTGCTCAGCGATTCGACAGCCGTCTCGCTGCCATCCGCCACCACCTTCCATCGGCCATCTCCGAGCGCGGCAAGCTCCACCGTCAACGGTTGTTCGCCGAAGTTGTGTACGGCCAGAAAGCCATCGCCACGCGTCAATGCAAACAGGCGTGCATCGCCCAGCGCAACGCTGCCCAGCGCCTGATCGGCTGCCAGTGCGGGCAGCGCGGCACGTTGCCGGATCAATCCACGTAGCCGGCGATACACCGTGCCGCTCAGGCTGCCTGCATCTTCGCGCTGTGCTGCAAGCGGCCAATCCATCGCCGGACGATGCAACCAGCGACCTTCGTGCCGACGCTGCGGATCATTGCGGTAGCTGCCGTCGTTGGGCAGGGCGAGTTCGTCGCCCATGTAGATCAACGGTACGCCCGGCATCGCCAGCGCGATGGCATAGAGCAACATCAGCCGATCCACCGCCATGTGCAACGCCGCCGTATCGCCCGATGCCTGTGCGGCCTGGATACCGGCCAGTGCCGCGGCCATGCCATTGGTGCCGTGCACGCCGTCGCCGCTGCTCTGGAAGCTCTCGCCGCGCGCGTAACTGCCCGGCACCTCATTGGCATAGAAGCGCGCGACGTCGCGCAGCGCGAATGGCGGCTGCGCGGCGTTGCCGGCGGCTTCGTGTTGCAGCACGTTCCAGCCGATGTCGTCGTGGCAGCGCACATAGCTCAGCCAGGCGCAGTTGGCCGGCAAGGGGGGGCTATGCGCGATGACGTTGTGCAGGATGTCGCCGCGTTGCAGCGCCAGCGCCGACCAGCCGGCCGCCATCAGCGTGCTGTGATAGGCCAGGTGGCATTCGTGGCCCTGGTCTGTACCGCTGCCGAAGTAAGGCGGCAATTGCGTCATCGGCACGATGGCTTCGGCCTTCATCACCACCGACGGCGCAACGATGTCGGTGACCGCGCGCAGCGCCACCAGCAAGGTATGCGCCTCGGGTTGATTCATGCAGTCGGTGCCGGTGCGCTTCCACAGATACGCGGTGGAATCCAGACGGAAGGCTTCCACACCCAGATTGGCCAGCTGCAGCATCGCCAGCGCCATCTCGCCGAACACCGCCGGGTTGTTCCAGTTCAGATCCCACTGATAGGGATAGAACGTGGTCCACATCCACTGGCCGGTGGCGTCCACCCAGGTGAAGTTGCCGGGTGCGGTATGCGGGAAGACCTGCCCCAGCGTGGCTTCGTACTGGTCGGGCTGCGTGCGATCGGCGAAGTGATGGTAGTAATCGAGGTAGCGTGCATCGCCGGCCCGCGCCGCCTGCGCCCAGGCGTGATCGTCGGCGGTATGGTTGAGCACGAAATCCGCGCACAGGCTGATGCCGGCCTCGCGCAGGCGTGTGGTCAGTGCGACGAGATCGTCGTTGCTGCCCAGGCTTGGCTCCACCTGGCCATAATCGCTGACCGCAAAGCCACCATCGTTATCGCCGGCGCGTGCACGCAGGAACGGCAGCAGGTGCAGATAGCGCACGCCCAGCTCCTGCAGATACGGCACGCGTTCGGCCACGCCTTGCAGCGTGCCGGCAAAGCGGTCCACGTAGGCGCTGTAGCCCAGCATGTGCTGCTCGCCGAACCAGCCGGGCTGACGCGTGACGTCCAGCTGTTGCAGTGCTTGCGGGCGCTGCTGCGCGTGGTTGCCCAACGCACTCAGCCACTGCGTCAACCAGGATGCAGTGTCGGGGCGTGCGCCGTACAAGGCGTGTAGGGCATCCAGCAGACGCGGCGCATGGCGGTCGAAGCGCGGCAACAGCACGCTCGCACGCTGCGCATCCAGGGGCGCGGCAAAGGCCGCGCGCAATGCAGTGAAATCGGTGGGGGAGGTGCTCATTGGCAAGCGCCGGGACGAACCCGGCGAGGGGTCCTTAGAAGTCGTAACGCAGGCTGATGCTGGTGGTGCGGCCGGCAATCGAGCGCGCGCGGATGATGCCGTTGGCCGGGATGCTGGCTTCCTCGGCCTCGGTCAGGCCGAAGGTGTTGAACAGGTTGTTGACGTTGAGCGCGACGGTGAGTGCGTCGGTCACGCGGTAGTCGCCGAACAGGTTCACCTGCGTATAGCCGGGCATCTTCAGCTGGTTGGAATCCTGGGTGTAGGCATCGGTGGTGCCGATCAGGTTGACGCCGAACTGGTAGCCGTCGCCGCGATAGCTGGGCGTCAACTGCCACACCACATCGGCCTGGCGACGCGGCACGTTGCCGGTGTTTTCCGGAGTGATCTGGTCCTTGGAAATCTCCGCATCGGTCCAGGTCAGGCCGCCGTTGACGGTGAAGCCTTCGTAGCGGTAGCTGGCTTCCAGCTCCACGCCGTGCGCCTCGTAGCTGCGGTTGAAGAAACGCTGGCTGGTGACCTCGAAGTTCTGTTCCTCGGTGCGTGCCGAGAACGCGGTGGCGAACAGGCTCAGGCCGTCGCGGCGCCACTTCAGGCCGGCTTCGGCCTGGCGGACCACGTTGACGCCTTCATCGGAGGAGACCGAGCCATCGTCGCGGACCACGCCGAATAGCAGGCGGTCGGCATTGGCGCGTGCGCCGCGGCTGATGCGTGCGAACGCGCCCAGGTCGTCGTTGATCAGGTAGTTGCTGCCCAGCGAATACGACAGGTAATTCCAGTCGTAATCCACCGGCCGTGCGTTGGCGGTATCGACCGTGGCCACGCGCTGTTCCACCGGCTGGATCACGCCATCGCCGTTGACGTCCAGGTTTTGCGCGATCGTGGTGCCGGCATAGCTGCCGCGTGCATCGCCCATGTCGTAACGCAGGCTGCCGTCGATGCTGAACTTGCCGCTGTCGAAGGTCAGTGCGACATACGGCGCGTTGACGTCGTAGCGCACGTCGTAGCTGCGGGTGATGCAGCAATCGCCCCAGAACGGGGTGCCGTACGCATACAAGCCATTTTGCGAGCGCGACACGCCGCCGGCATCGACCACGTTGAGCAGGCGCGAATCGCGGCCCAGGCTCTGCACGTAGGAGTTCCAGGTCCAGTCCATGTCGATAGTCTGGCGCGAGCTGTAATAGCCCATGCGCAGGTTGAGCGTGCGGCCGTCGCCGCCGAACTCGCGCGAGACGCTGAGGTCGTTGGTGACGTTGCCCAGGTCGTTGATCGCCACATTGAACAGATGCGTGCGGATCGCGTTGCCGGTGTAGGCCTGGCCGGCGTCCGGGCCGCTGGCCTGCACCAGTTGCGCGCCGGCGCCTCCGATGGACGCGGCCAGCGTGGCGGCATCGGTGACCTCGGCCGGGAACGGGCTGACGAAGCGGCCGCTGTTGTCGGCGATACGGAACTTTTCGCTCAGGTTCCAGCCGCTGCCCAGGTCGAACCAGGCCTCGGCGCCGATGGTGCGCGAGATCGGGTGCATGCCGTCGCCCAGGTCGGTGCGGCGCGGCTGGTTGTTGCCGTCCAGGCCGACATCGCTGCGGAAATTGCGGCTGTACAAGGTGTCGTTGCCCGGATCGAAGCCGGCAAAGCCGCCCAGGTCCGGCGAGCCGTCGCGGCCACGCACGGAGGTCGGCACCGGCAGATAACCGGCGGCGCGATCGTTGAGGTATTTGCCGTAGACACGCACGTAGCCGTTCTCGAACAGCCGGGTCAGGTTGGCCTTGAGCTGGCCGCCCTTGTCGGTGGTGTAACCGGCATCGCGCACGCCATCGCCCTGGCGGAAGAAGCCGCCGATGTTGAATTGCCAGTTTTCCGCGAACGGCGCACCGTAGTCGAAGTCCACGCGGGTGTTGTCGTAATCCAGGCCGCGGCTCACGCCGACGCTGCCGCCTGCGGTGTCGCCGGTCTTGCTGATGAAGTTGATGATGCCGCCGGGCGCGTTGCTGGTGAACGTCGATGCCGAGCCGCCGCGGATGGCTTCGATGCGGTCCAGGGTGAGATCCGAGCGCAGGAAGATGTCCGAGTTGCCGAAGGCGATATCGCCGAATTCCATCACCGGCAGGCCGTCCTCCTGCAGCTGCAGGAACTTGGCGCCGCCGGAGGCGACCGGCAGGCCGCGCACGGCGATGTTGGCATTGCCTTCGCCACCGCTGGATTCGGAGCGGATGCCGGGGATGTTGCGGAAGATCTCGGCGGTGCTGCGCGGCGCCGATTGTTCGATCGCCTCGGCGCCCACGGTGCTGACCGACACGCTGGACTTCAGCTTGGTGGTGGCGGTGGAGGTGCCGGTGACGAACACCGAATCCAGATTGACCGCGGCGCTGTCGGCGGCCGGCGGGGTGACGGGTGCGGCCGTGGTCGCGTCCTGCGCCAGCGCGGCAGGCGCGCACAGGCAGGAGGCGACCGCGCAGGCCAGGGCATGCAGGCGCAGGGTGTGCAAGGTGGACATTGCGGTTCTCTCTCTCACGGATGGTGGTATGCCGACGCCTGCATCGTCCCCTCCCAGGGAGTGGCCGTGTGGCCTGCAGTGCGAGCGCAGTAATACGCCCCAATACAATCGATTGCAATCTTGCGCTGCAGCATCATTCCTTGGCTTGCGAGCTTATGTTTCGGCAAGCGAAAACGTGTTGCGGCGCAGCGTTACAATCGATTGCAGAGACGGCAGGGTACAGTGCGCTGCGGCCACTGGGAGCCGCACCGATGCCCAGGGTTCTGCATGTCGTCGACCGCCACTCCGTTCTCCTTCGCGCGCATCCTGGCGCTCAACGCCGGCTTCTTCGGCGTGCAATACAGCTTCGGCCTGCAGCAGAGCAACATGAGCCCGATCTACAACTATCTGGGCGCCGATCACGCGAGCCTGCCGTACCTGTGGCTGGCCGGGCCGATCACCGGGCTGGTACTGCAGCCGTTCGTCGGCGCGTGGAGCGACCGCTCGGTGACCCGCTGGGGCCGGCGCATGCCGTACATGGTGCTGGGCGCGCTGGTGTGCAGCCTGTGCCTGCTGGCGATGCCGTTCAGCACTGCGCTGTGGATGGCGGTGTGCCTGCTGTGGATCCTGGATGCGGCCAACAACGTGGCGATGGAGCCATATCGTGCGCTGGTCAGCGATGTGCTGGCGCCACCGCAGCGGCCGTTGGGCTATCTCACCCAAAGCGCGTTCACCGGGCTTGCGCAGACGCTGGCCTATCTCACCCCGCCGTTGCTGGTGTGGATGGGCATGAACCAGGACGCCGCCAATGCGCACCACATTCCCTATGTCACCATCGCCGCCTTCGTGATCGGTGCGGGGTTTTCCGCAGCCTCGATCCTGCTCACCGCGCGCAGCGTGCGCGAGCCGGTGCTTGCGCCGGCAGAGATCGCGCGGATGCGCCAGACCGGTGCCGGCCTGGGCGCCACAGTGCGCGAAATCTACGGCGCCCTGCGCGCGATGCCGCCGACCATGCGCCAGCTCGCGCCGGTGATGCTGTTCCAGTGGTACGCGATCTTCTGCTACTGGCAGTACATCGTATTGTCGCTATCGACCAGCTTGTTCGGCACCACCGAAGCCAATTCGCATGGCTTCCGCCAGGCCGGCCTGGTCAATGGGCAGATCGGCGGGTTCTACAATTTCGTCGCGTTTCTGGCCGCGTTTGCGATGGTGCCGGTGGTGCGCCGCATCGGCCCCAAGTACACGCATGCGGCCTGCCTGGTCGCGGCCGGTGTGGGCATGTGGGTGTTGCCGGGTATCCAGGACCGCTGGCTGATGCTGCTGCCGATGATCGGCATCGGGCTCGCCTGGGCCAGCATGATGGGCAACCCGTACCTGATGCTGGCCGACAGCATTCCGCCCGAGCGCACCGGTGTGTACATGGGCCTGTTCAACCTGTTCATCGTGCTGCCGATGCTGATCCAGATCGTCACCTTGCCGCTGTACTACGAGTGGTTGTTGCACGGCGACCCACGCAACGTGATCCGCCTGGCCGGCGCACTGATGCTGGCCGCCGCTGCGGCGATGCTATGCGTACGCCTCCGCAAGCCCAAGGCAGCAGTGGTGTAGCCGAGACGCGTCACGCCTGTGTCGCTGCGTACTGAAGCAACCGACCGCGATCACGCCGGCGGCAACGCGCAGTTGCGCGCCGCACACCAGCACGCCCGCTCTTACGATTCCCGATTCCCCAATCCCCAATCCCGGCCTCACGCCGACTCACGCACCACCAACTTCACCGGCATCTCCACCGACTCCACCGCCTCGCCGCCGATCAACGCCAGCAGCCGGTCCACCAGCATGCGCGCCGCTAGCCCCAGATCCTGCCGCACCGTGGTCAACGGCGGTTGGCTGTAGGCGGCCAGCGGAATATCGTCGAAGCCCACCAGCGAGATGTCCTGCGGCACGCGATGCCCGGCTTCGACCAGGGCGCGGATCGCACCGACCGCAATCACATCGGATGCGGCGAACAGCCCGTCCGGCGGATCGGTCTTCTTGAGCATGGCGCGGGTGAGGCGGTAGGCGTCTTCGCTGAGGAAGTGGCTGCGCGCATGCAGGCGCGTATCGAACTCCAGCCCATGCCGCTGCAGTGCATGGCGATAGCCGGCAAAGCGCGGTGCAACCTCGGGCAACTGGTCGTCGCCGAGAAAGGCGATACGGCGACGGCCGCTGGCGATCAGATGTTCGGTGGCCAGCGCGCCGCCCTGGAAATTGTCGCTGCCCACGCTGATGTACGACTGCCCGTCGATGCGGCTGCCCCAGACCGCCATCGGCAGGCCATCGCGCGCGGCTTCGTCCAGCGCGGCATGTTCGGAACTTTGCCCCAGCACGATCACGCCATCGGAGCGGCTGCCGCGTGCGAGTTGTTCCACCCATCCGTCCTGATGCCGGTCGAGCTTGGACAGCAGCATGCTGTAGCCGCGCCCGGTCAGTTCCTCGGCCAGCAGCGCCAGCATCGTCATCATGAAGGGGTCCGACAGCGGCTGGTCCAGCGCATGCATCATCGGCACTGCCACGCTCACCGTGTTGGAGCGTTTGGCGCGCAGGCTGCGCGCGATCGGATCGACCTGGTAGCCGGCATCGGCGGCAATCTGCTTGATGTACGCACGCGTCCGCTCGGCCACCACCGGGCTGCCGGCCAGGGCACGCGACACGGTGGATTCGGACACGCCTGCCATGCGGGCGATGTCGGCCATCTGCGGGCGGGCACCCGGCGTGGCGCGTTCTGAAGGTTTGGCCATGTCAGCGCAGTGCGGAAAAACCCGAGTGTAATCAGTTCGCGCTGGAGGCGGGTTGATCGACGCAGTGGCGGCCGCTTGTGCGCGCTGGTCAAACGCAATCACGCACCTGCATGCAAGCGGCAGGCGCGCGTGGCGTGCATGACAGCGGCCACGACTAGCGCGGGGCTTTGGAGCGGTGAGGCTTCAGGGGAGTGAGGCTTCAGAGCAGTGAGGCGTCAGAGCGGTGATGCTTCACCGCCATCAGCAAGGACTGCGCTCAGCGCCCGGCTGGCGCGCTCGGCGTTGGAACCGCAAGTCTCCTCCGCACAGTCCTGCTCGGGCGCGCCGTCTGTATCGAGCTGACGACCGATCGCTACGGTCTGTCAGCGGCTCTCAACCCATGTACAGACCACCATTGACCGCATAGTCGGCGCCGGTCACGTAGGCGGCCTCATCGGAGGCGAGCCAGGCGCACAGCCCGGCGACTTCGGCCGGTTTGCCGAGCCGGCGGATCGGCACCGAGGTAGCCAGGCGGTCGAGCACGTCGGGTGGGAAACTGCTGATCGAGGCGCTGGCGATATAGCCCGGCGAGATGGTGTTGACGGTGACCCCGCGCGAGGCCACTTCCTGCGCCAGGGCGCGGCTGAAGCCATGCATCGCCGCCTTGGCGGTAGCGAAATTGATCTGCCCGATCTGGCCCTTGTGCGCACTGACCGAGCCGATATTGACGATGCGTCCCCAACCGCGCGCGGTCATGCCGTCGACCACCTGCTTGGTGATGTTGAACAGGGAATGCAGGTTGCTGGCGATCACCACGTTCCAGTCGTCGCGGCTCATCTGCCGGAACAAGGTGTCGCGGCTGCCGCCGGCATTGTTGACCAGCACATCGATCTCGCCGACCTCGGCCTTGACCTTGGCAAAGGCGGCCACGGTGGAATCCCAATCGGCGGCATTGCCTTCGGAGGCGACGAACTCGAAGCCCTGCTCGCGCTGTTCGCGCAGCCACGAGGTCTTGCGCGGCGAATTGGGTCCGCAGCCGGCGACCACGGTATGCCCGCTGCGCGCCAGCTTCTGGCAGATCGCGGTACCCACACTGCCCATGCCACTGGTGACGTATGCGATGCGAAGTGTCATTGCTTGAACTCCTTCGGAGTTGGGGAATGGGGAATCGGGAGTGGGGAATCGGTAGAGCAGGAGCCGCTTTCGCGGCTTCTGTTCGCCATGTGGAACTCAGGAATCGACATGACAGCACAGCGCCGCCCTTACGATTCCCCACTCCCGATTCCCCATTCCCGGCGTGCGATCAGCGCGCCAACGGAAACAGGCCAAACAACAACCCGCCCGCCAACATCAGCAGGGAGATCAGCACCGCCCATTTCAACGTGAAGCGCTGATGGTCGGCGAAGTCGACCTTGGCCAGGCCGACCAGCAGATAGGTCGATGGCACCAGCGGGCTGAGCAGATGCACCGGTTGCCCGGCCAGCGAGGCGCGCGCCATTTCCACCGGGGTGATGCCGTAGTGGCCGGCGGCCTCGGACAGGATCGGCAGCACGCCGAAGTAGAACGCGTCGTTGGACATGAAGAACGTAAACGGCATGCTGACGATCGCAGTGATCACCGCAAGATACGGGCCCCAGCTGTCCGGGATCACCGCCAGGAAGCTGCGCGACATCGCTTCGACCATGCCGGTGTTGGACAGGATGCCGGTGAAGATGCCGGCGGCGAAGATCAGCGACACCACCGACAGCACATTGCCGGCGTGATTGACCAGGCGACGGCGCTGCTCGGCCAGGTTGGGGTAGTTGATCATCAGCGCCAGCGCAAAGCCGATCATGAACAGCACCGGCATCGGCAGCACGCCGACCACCAGCGCGGCCATCAGCGCCAGGGTCAGGAGCAGGTTCACCCAAAGCAGCTTGGGCCGCTTCATGTCCTCTGTGTCTTCCACGCGTGGCAGCGCATCGCTTTCTTCGGGGATGCTGGTGTCCAGCCAGTTGCCGTCGGCCGGCAGGCGCACCACGCCCAGGCGGCGCCGTTCGCGCATGCCCAGATACCAGGCCAGCGTGAGGATTCCGGCGATCGCCATCGCCATCGCCGGCACCAGCGGCACGAACACATCGGCCGGATCCACATGCAGGGCGGTGGCGGCGCGCGCGGTGGGGCCGCCCCACGGGGTCAGGTTCATCACGCCGCTGGCCAGGATGGTCACGCAGGTGAGGTTGAGCGCGTTCATGCCCAGGCGCTGGTACAGCGGCAGCATCGCCGACACGGTGATCATGTAGGTGGTGGAGCCATCGCCGTCGAGCGAGATCAGCATCGCCAGGATCGCCGTGCCCATGACGATCTTCAGCGGATCGCCCTTGACCAGGCGCAGGATGCGGCCGACCAGCGGATCGAACAGGCCGGCATCGATCATCACGCCGAAGTAGAGGATGGCGAACATCAGCATCACGCCGGTGGGCGCGATCTTCTTGATGCCGTCGAGCATCATCTCGTTGATGCCGGTGCCGAAGCCGCCCAGCAGCGCGAACACGATCGGTACCGTGATCAGAGCCACCAGCGGCGACAGCCGCTTGCTCATGATCAGGTACATGAAGGTGATCACCATTCCGAAACCGAGCGCGGTCAGCATGCGGGCAAATCCTTTGAGGCGTACAGCAGGGGGAGAATGGAGCGCGCGGCGGCGGATGCATTGCGGCAGCGGTAACGCATCGTGCGAAGGTCAGGCATACGGTCAGAAGTCGTACTGGAAGCGGCCGGTCACCGCCAGCGTGTGATCGACCACCGCATCGGCCATGCGGTCGCGGTTGCGGCTGTCGATCACATTGAGCATCACGCGCAGGTTCGGCTTGAAATACCAGTTGCCGCCCAGCGTCCACGACTGCGTGCTGGCGTTGATGAAGTCGGGTTGGCCATCCAGATGCTGATCGCCGCGCATGTAGTCGTAGCGCAAGGCCAGCTCGAACGCGCCGGAGGGACGATTGGGCGTCTTGATCCGGCTGAAACGCCCGGTCTTGCGGTCGTAGCCGCGCGACTCGCCGGTGACGAACCAACTGACCAGGCCGTAGCTGGCCAACACCTTGGCATGCTGGGAGCCGTCGTCGAGCAGGCCACCGCTGAATTCGCTCTGCCACGACCACGGGCCCAGCACTTCGGCGTATTCCAGCGACCATTTGTCGAAATCGGTATCGCGGCCATCGGCAAAGCGCGCCAGGGTGATGCGGCTGTTGTTGGCCAGATCGTTTTCCGGACGTGGACGGATCAACAGGGACGCCGCGCCACCGCTGCCCGGATGCGAATAGCGCTCGTGCGCCAGCGACACGCCCAGGTGGCGCAGCCGCGCCTCGCCCATCTCCGGTGCGAAGGTCAGCCGCGTGCCGAGCGCGCCGCCCTTGGTCGAGGAATTGTCGATGCTTTCCAGGCTGTAGGCCGCGGTGGACCAGGTCGCATCGGGGCGATTGGCCTGCCAGGAGATCGCCTTGCGATAGATCGGCGCCAGCGTGGTGGAGGCATAGCCGCGTTCCAGGAACGGGCCGTAGTTGGAGCCGGTGCGATCGTCCAGCGAGAAGTACTGCTTGAACTGGCCCACGGTCAGCGTACCGGCGGAAAACTTCTTGGCGATGTACACATCGCGCGCCAGGATGCCGCGGCTGCCGGACTCGTATTGCAGGCCGGCAAATTCCGCCTCGGCCTTGTAGGTGAAACCGTAGAACTTGCCGGCCACATCCAGCCACACGCGGCGGAACTGGGTGTCGTTGCGCTCGGGCGTGCCGCGTTCGTCGTTGTCGAACACGGTGAAGTCCCAGTGCACGCGCCCACCCACCTCGGCGGTGACCGGGCCGTCGCCGTCGGCCGCATGCGCGGCCGGTGCCAGGCACAGCGCGGCGCAGGTAGTGAAGACGCGCAGACGCAAGGTGTCGTTGCTCACAGACCCTCCCAGGTACATGTGTGAATCACGTTCAGCGATGCACCGCACAAGCACGCTGCGGCGCGTTGGCAGCAGCCTAGTCCGGTGAAGCTGTCATGGACCTGTCGTTTGGGGCGGGGATTGGGGAGTCGGAATTGGGGATTGGCAAGAGCCAAAGAAGCTTTTGTTTGCGTGGCCTGTTACCTTCCGGCCGCGGCCAACCGCCTTTGCGAATCCCTAATCCCGACTCCCCAATCCCCGCCTCATGCGCCTGCTGCTAGTCGAAGACAACGCCGACCTCGCCGATGCCATCGTGCGGCGCATGCGCCGTAGCGGGCATGCGGTGGATTGGCAGTCCGATGGCCTGGCGGCGGCGAGTGTGCTGCGCTATCAGAGCTTCGATCTGGTGGTGCTGGATATCGGCCTGCCCAAGCTGGATGGCTTGCGCGTGCTGGCCGGGATGCGCGAGCGTGGCGATACCACGCCGGTGCTGATGCTGACCGCGCGCGATGGCATCGAAGACCGCGTGCAGGCACTGGATGTCGGGGCCGACGACTACCTGGGCAAGCCGTTCGATTTCCGCGAGTTCGAGGCGCGTTGCCGGGTGCTGCTGCGGCGCAACCGCGGGCAGGCCAGCGAGGTGGTGCAGATCGGCGGGTTCGTGTTCGACAACGCCGCGCACACGCTGGTGCTGGACGGGGTGCCGATCGAGTTGCCCAATCGCGAATACCGCCTGTTCGAGATCCTGATCGGGCGCCTGGGTCATGTGGTGGGCAAGGACGAGATCGGCAACGGCTTGTTCGGTTTCGACGACGATGCCGGGCCGAATGCGATCGAGCTGTATGTCGGCCGCCTGCGTCGCAAGCTGGCGGGCGCGCCGTTGCGCATCGTCACCGTGCGCGGCGCCGGCTACAAGCTCGAAGAAGCCGATCCGCATGCGCCGGTGGAGCCAGGCGTCGATGGCTGAGCCGCGCATGGTGGCACCGTCGATCCGGCGCACCTTGCTGGTGTATCTGGGCAGCCTGTCGGTGCTGGGCGCGGTGGTGCTGTTCTTTGCCGCACGCGACTACGGCGAGCGGGCCGCCAACCGCTCCTACGATCACCTGCTGGTGTCCTCGGCCCTGTCCATCGTCGACAGCGTGGCGCTGGTCGGCGGCGACTGGCAGGTGGACCTGCCGTATGCCTCGCTGGACCTGCTCGGCATGGCACCGGAAGACCGCGTGTTCTACCGCGTGTTCGATGCGCAAGGCCGCACCATCACCGGCGAAGAGAGTTTGCCGTTGCCGGCGCGCGCGCCCGGCGACGAGCGCCCGGTGCTGTTCGATGCCGACTACAGCGGCGAGCCGGTGCGCTTTGCGGTGGTGATGCATCGGGTGGCATCGGCCTCCGGGCAGGGCGAGGTGCGTGTGCAGGTCGGTCAGACCCGGCGCGCGCGCGATGCGGTGGCACGCGATGTAGTGCTCAACGCGCTGGTGGCGATCGGCGTGCTGTCGCTGCTCGCCCTGGGCCTGGTGTGGCTGGGCGTGTATCGCGCCCTGCGCCCGTTGCAGCGTATCGAGCGCGACCTGTCGCGGCGCGAGCCCTCCGACCTGAAACCGCTCAGCGTGCCGGCGCCGCAGGAAATGCAGTTGATGGTGACCGCGCTCAATCGCTTCATGGCGCGGCTGTCGTCCAGCAACGAAACCCTGCGCGCCTTCATGGCTGAAGCCGCGCACCAGATGCGCACGCCGCTGGCCGCCTTGCGCGCGCAGGCGCAGCTGGCGATGGACGACGACGACCCGCGCGAGATGCAACGCAGCCTGGTGGCGATCGAGCGCAATGCCAGCCATATGAGCCGGCTGCTCAATCAGCTGCTCAGCGACGCCAGTGTGATCCACCGCGCCAACCTGCAGCGCTTTGCCACCGTGGACCTGGCCGAGGTGCTGCACCAGGCCTTGCACGAGGCCTTGCCGCGCAGCGACGGCGCACCGCGCGTGCACCTGGCGATCGACCCGCAGCCTGCACTGTTGCGCGGCGATGCATTGCTGCTGCGCGAGGCGCTGAAGAACCTGATCGACAACGCCTGCAAATACGGTGCCGGGGCGCCATTGCAGGTCGCGCTCACCAGCGACGGCAGCCATCACGTGCTGACCATCGCCGATCACGGCCCCGGCATTCCCGCCGCCGAAGCCGAGCGCGTGTTCGAGCGTTTCGTCCGCGGGCCGGATGCGCCGGCCGGCGGCGCGGGGCTGGGGCTGGCCATCGTCAAGCGCGTGGTCGAAGCGCACGGCGGGCGCATCGATCTGAGCAACCGCGTCGGCGGCGGGCTGATCGCCTCGTTGCATTTTCCTGGAGGGACGCGGTGATGCGCGTGCTGTTGCTGATGGTGGCGTTGCTGGCGCCGGTTGTTGCGCGTGCCGCGCCCGGCGATGTGCGGGTGTTTCCTGCGCATGGCCCGAAACAGGCGCAATTACGCGTGCAAGGCTCCACCGATCTGGAAGTGTTCGGCGCGGTCATCCAGGACTACCAGCGCCTGCATCCGGGCACCGAGGTGATCTACGAGGACGTGATTGCCTGGGATATCTACGAGCGCTATCTGCATCCGGGCAAGGCCACGGCTGCCGCCGACATGCTGATCAGCGCCAGCATGGACCTGCAGACCAAGCTGGTGAACGACGGCCACGCGCTGGCGCATCGCTCCGCGCAGACCGAAGCGTTGCCGGCCTGGGCGCAGTGGCGGCACGAAGTGTTCGGCATCAGCTACGAGCCGGTGGCGATCGTCTACAACACACGCAAGTTGGCGGCCGCGCGGGTGCCGCGCACACGCCGGCAGTTGCTGGCCTTGCTGCGCGCGCCCGACGCGCCGCTGCGCGGCCGGGTTGGCACCTACGATGTCGAGCGCAGCGGCGTGGGCTATCTGTTCGCCACCCAGGACGGGCAGGTCGGCAGCATTGCCGGCGCGTTGCTGGCCGCGTTGGGGGCCAACCAGGTCAGGCTGGAAGAACGCACCGGCACCTTGCTCGACCGCGTCAGCCGTGGCGAGCTGCTGCTGGCCTACAACGTGCTCGGCTCCTATGCGCAGACGCGCATCGACGCCGGCGCCCCGCTGGGCATCGTGCAGCCGCAGGACTACACGCTGGTGGCGCTACGCACTGCGGTGATCCCCAGGACTGCACCGCATGCGCCGGAGGCGCGCAGGTTCCTGGATTACCTGCTCTCGCCACGCGGCCAGCAGGTGCTCTCGCGCGAGGCGCGGCTGATGCCGATCCTGCCGGCCGCCGGCGGCCGTGGCGGCTCGGCGCAGCCGCCGTTCCGGCCGATCCCGCTTGGCCCCGGCCTGCTGGTGTATCTGGACAAGCTCAAACGCCGGCAGTTCCTGGATGCCTGGCGGGCCAGCACGCAGCCGCCGCGCTAGGCGAGCGCTGACGAGCTGCGCGAACGGCCGCATGCCGGCGCGATGTGCGCTGCCGGCCTTGGCGTGCGGGGCGTGGGGGCGGCGATTTCCACGCCCATGCTGGCTGCCCGGCAGACCAGATGCCTGCGCAGCGGGGCGGGGGTGGATGCCCGGGCGCGGCAAACCGACACAGCCATGTGCCAGACTTGGCGCATGGCCGATCTCACCATCCTCGTCGCCGACGACCACCCGTTGTTCCGTGCCGCCGTGATCCATGTGCTGCAGCAGACCCTGCCGCAAGCCGATGTGGTGGAGGCCTCCAGCGCCGCCACGCTGAGCGCCATGCTGCGCTCGCACCCACAGGCCGAGCTGGTGCTGCTGGACCTGGCGATGCCGGGCGCACGTGGCTTCTCGGCGCTATTGCACGTGCGTGGCGAGCATCCGGACATCCCGGTGGTGGTGATCTCCTCCAACGATCACCCACGCGTGATCCGGCGCGCGCAGCAGTTCGGCGCGGCCGGCTTCATTCCCAAATCCACCCCGGCCGAATCGATCGGCACCGCGGTGGCCAGCGTGCTGGAGGGCGGCACCTGGTTCCCGCCGATGACTGCCGAGCGCTCGGAGGCCGACGCGCAACTGGCCTCCAAGCTCGCCCAGCTCACCCCGCAACAGTTCCGCGTGCTGTTGAGCCTGGCCGACGGCCTGCTCAACAAGCAGATCGCGCACGAACTCGGGCTGGCCGAGAACACCGTCAAGGTGCACGTCACCGCCATCCTGAAGAAGCTGGACTGCTACAGCCGCACGCAGGCGGCAGTGCTGGTCAAGGCGCTGGAGCCGGAAGGCGAGGGCTGATCGCTCCTGGTGATCGTGTGCTGCATCGTGTTTTGCGATGACGATGACGTGCTGGGACGCAGCGCCGTGCAGAACGGCGATGCAAACGCGCGATGACGCGACGGATTGATCGGTCGTGCCGGTGTCGGTGGAAGATCATTGCACGTGAGGCAGTGCATCGCTGCCGACGGATCGTCCGTCGGCGATGCATCCATCAACTGCGTAACTGCACCTTGTAGGTGCCGTAGATGAGTTGCTGCGCCATCGGCCGGCCGATAAAGCGCTCCGGAAAGATCGGCGCCAGCGCGCTGATCCGATCCAGCCGAGCCAGGTGTTCATCGCTCAAGACGATTTCCAGCGCACCGAAGTTGTCCTCGGCCTGCTGCAGCGTGCGCGCGCCCATCACCGGCGAGACCACGGCCGGATTGCGCAAGGTCCAGGCCAGTGCCACCTGCGAGCGCGAGGCGCCCAGTTCCTCGGCGACCGCACCGACCGCATCGGCGATCTCCAGCGAGCGTGCATTGAGATGCCCGGTCGAGGCGATCACGCCCTTGCGGCTGGTCGAGACCTCGGCCGCGTTGTCGTCGGAGAGATCGGCGCGGCTGTACTTGCCGGTCAGGATGCCACCGCCCAGCGGCGACCATGGCAACACGCCCAGGCCCAGCTCGCGTGCCATCGGCAGCAACTCGTGTTCGACGCTGCGCTCGACCAGGCTGTATTCGATCTGCAGCGCCACCAGCGGCGACCAGCCGCGCAGCTCGGCCAGTGTCTGCAATTGCGCCACCCGCCAGGCCGGGGTGTTGCAGATGCCGAGGTAGAGCACCTTGCCCGACTGCACCAGATGCTCCAGCCCGCGCATCACTTCCTCCGGCAAGGTGGTGAAATCCCAGGCGTGCAGATACAGCAGGTCGATGCGGTCGGTGTCGAGCTGGCGCAGGCTGGTCTCGACCGAGCGGATCAGGTTGAGGCGATGGTTGCCACCGGCGTTGATGTTGTCCGGATCGCGCGCCATGGTGAACTTGGTGGCCAGCACGAAGCGCTCGCGGCGGTGCTTGAGCAGCGCGCCGAGGATGCGCTCGGAGCCGCCGTTGGTGTAGTTGACCGCGGTGTCGATGAAATTGCCGCCGCGGTCGGCATACGCATCGAAGATGCGCCTGGCTTCGTCGGCGTCCGCGCCCCAGCCCCAGGCTTCGCCGAAGGTCATGGTGCCCAGCGACAGCGGCGAGACGCGCAGGCCGGAGCGGCCGAGCAGGCGATAGTGGTCCAGCGACAGTATCTGACTCATGCGGTGTGTCTCCCGGTAGTGGCGTTGTGCGTGTTGCGATGCACTGTGCCGCGGGCCGCCGGGTCGGCGTGAGCCTGGTGATCCGGCATCCTTGCCCGATCGTCCGGATCGTCACCTCGGCATCGTCACGTAGGGATCCGTGCTCCTGGGGCGCGATTGAGCGACCAAGACGCTGATATCTGCGACTTCGCTGCAGGGCCCTTGCCCGGCCACCCTCGCAGGACACGCCGCAAGTACGTCCCTGTAGGCTCTTACTCGGCATCCATGCCGCGTAAGGTCCCGCGAGGGTGGCCGGGCAAGGACCTGTCGGGATAGTCGGTGTGCATGGTGCAAGCAATGCACGATGCATGTTGTTCGGATGATCTGCGGGCTGGCTGCAGGGCCCTTGCCCGCCCACGCTCGCGGGACACGCCGCAAGTACGTCCCTGTAGGCTCTTACGCGGCATCCATGCCGCGTAAGGTCCCGCGAGGGTGGGCGAGCAAGGACCAGTCGAGATGGTGGGTGTGCATGGTGCAATCAATGCACTATGCATGTTGTTCGGATGATCTGCGGGGTGGCTGCAGGGCCCTTGCCCGCCCACCCTCGCGGGACACGCCGCAAGTACGTCCGTGTAGGCTCTTACGCGGCATCCATGTCGCATAAGGTCCCGCGACGGTGGGCGGGCAAGGACCAGTCGAGTTGATTGGTGCGCATGGCTTTCAATAAAACAGCCAGCAAACTGTCTTGTGCGGTGTCCTTGCCGCTTGCGGGACCGTGTGGCGGCATGGATGCCGCCACCGAGCCTCCACGGACGGATTCACGGCGTGTCCTGCAAGCGGCGAGGGCACCGCGCCCTCGACAGACTAGGCTGTTGACTGCATCTAAACGATGCGACGAATCGGCATCCATGCGCAGCAGCACGCGTGCGCAGGCGTATCGCGCGCGCTGCTGACAATCAGGCCACGCCATCAGAAATCCAGCGAGTAGCCTAGCGTGATGGTGCGGCCGCGTCCTGCGAAGTAGCGTAGCGGTTCGACCAGGGCCGATTGCGAGTAGTAGGTGATGTACTGCTTGTCGAACAGGTTGGATACGCCCATGCGCACTGCACCACGCGGCAACGCGTAGTTGAAGGTCGCATCCACCAGCGTGTAGCCACTGAAGCGCCTGTCGGCCTCGTCGAAGGATTGGCTGAAGGCATGCTGGGCCTGCACGAACGAGGAGAACTTCGGCGTCCACTGCGCCGACCACGAGGCAATCACCCGATTGGGTGCCACGTTGAGCCCATCCAGGCGTGCGTCCAACTGCCCATCGTTATCGCTGTCGTAGCGGCCACGGGTGTAGGCGTAGGACAGGCGCAGGCGATGTGCCGCATCCAGGCGATAGCCCAGGCTGGCGTCCACGCCCTGCACGCGGGTCTTTTCGCGGCTCATCATGAAGGCGCCGTTGATCGGCACCACGCGCGTGCCCAGGTCCGAGTTGGACTGGAAGTAGCTCAGGTCCGCGTCGAAGGCGCCGCGCGTGAGGCGGGTGCCGGCTTCCACGCTCTTGGTCAGGATCGGCTCCAGCGTGCTCAGGCTGGCCACGCGCGTGCCCGGCGTGTTGATCGCGCGCAGCACGCGGCCCACGTCCGGCATGCCGAAGCCTTCGGAATAGCTGGTGAAAAAGCTCACACCCTCGAGCGGCGTATAGACCAGGCCGGTGTTGTAGAGGGTCTGGTTGAAGTCGAGCGTGCCACCTTCGACAGCGACCCGGTTGTAGCGCCACAGTGTCTGGTAGCTGTCGATCTTCAGCTCGGCTTCTTCGCGGCGCACGCCGGCGTGCAGGGTCAGCTCGGGCAGCAGCTTGTATTCGCCCTGCACGAACAGCGACAGATTGCGGTAGTCCGATTCGGGCACATAGGTACGTCCGGTGCCGTACAGATCCTGCTTGCCGGTGTCGGCCAGCATGTCGACGCCGCCGGTGAGCTTGAGCCGGCGGTCGAGCAGGTCGTCCCTGGTCAGGCTGATCTTGCTACCCCACTTGGAGGCGACCGAACGCGATTGGTCGTACAAGGTGCCGACCGGGGCGATGCGCGGGTCCTGAAACGTGGACGAGTTGTCGGCACCGAACAGCCCTTCGAATTCCTGGTTGAACACCATCGCGCTCAGCTGCATGCCGGCCAGATCGTCATGGGTGTACGACAGGCTGGAGGTCAGCACATCGTTCCAGGGCGCGGTGCCCTGCGGCGTGCCGCGCACCGAGCTGGTGGGCAGGCCTTGCGCGCGGTTGCCGGCGACGCCGATGTAGTCGTTGTCGTTCTTGATGCGGTAGCGGTTGACGCTGACGCTCAGGCGCTGGGTGTCGGTGAGCGCGTAGCCGAGCTTGGCCAGCACGTCGTAGCTCTTGGACGTCATCAGGTCGCCCTGCGTGTTGTCGGCGCCGATCGGCCGGCCTTGTCCATCCACATACAGGCCCTGGTCGCTGTAGCTGGCCGAGAACAGGTAATCGAGCTTGTCCGAGCGGCCGTCCACGCGGTAGCGGGTCTCGACGCTGGTGGTTTCCGCACGCGTTTCGGAGGTAGGTGCGGTGGCCTGCACGTCGATGTGCTGGTTCAACGAGCCGTCCTGCGGGCGCCGGGTGATGATGTTGATGGTGCCGCCGGTGGCGCCCAGCCCGTTGATGGCATTGGCGCCCTGGATGACTTCGATGCGCTCGACCATCGCATAGTCGATGGTGTGCGCCTCGCGCCCGGTGGGGCGGATCGGATTGGACTGCGGCACGCCGTCGATCAGGATCAGCGGCGTGCGCCCGCGCAGGGTTTCGCCGCTGCCATTCATCTTGCCGCGGCTGGGCGTGTACGAGGGAATCAGGTTGGCGAGCACGTCGGAGGAATTGCTGGAGATCGTCAGCTGCTGCTGGATCTGCGCCTTGTCGATGATCAACACCGTCTGCGGCGATTCGGCCACGGTCATGTTGGAGCGCGAGGCGGCAACCACCACGGTGTCCAGCGTATCGGTGACGTCCGATTGCGCGGACGCGGTGGCAGAGGCGAGCAGGCAGAGAGTGGCAACGAACGGCATGCCGGCCGATCCGGAGACGGGAGATTTCATCGGGCAAGGAACTCCAAGGCGCGGCCGGCACAGGAACAGCACCTGCACGGCAACGCGAAATGTGAAGATTAAATGGGAATCATTATCACCATTCTAGCAGGCGCGAGCACCGCCACGCTGGGCATGCCGTAGCGCGGTGCGTTGCGAATGCGCGCGTTGGCAGCATCGCGGCGATGCCCGAGCCATGCGCCGCGCGTGCAGGGATCACCTGCGTCGGAAACAGGTGTGTGCATTCCTGCGGCGATGACCGCCTGCACGAATGTTGCAAGCCGCGCGCGCCGCATTTGCACGCGTCTGCGCACGCAGCGCAGCAGGCAACTGTCTATGCTATGGCGACCGCCATCGAACATCGCAGCCGCGGCATCGTGACCATCAAATTCGACCTCAACGATCTACAGGCATTCCGTGCCGTTGCCGAAAACGGCAGCTTCCGCCGCGCTGCCGAACGCATCCGCATCACCCAGCCGGCGCTCAGCCGCAGGATCGACAAGCTGGAGTCGGCGTTGAACGTCAAGCTGTTCGAGCGCACCACGCGCAAGGTCGCGCTCACCACAGTCGGGCAGGCGTTCATGCCGCAGGTCGAGCGCATGCTCGACGACCTGGACATGGCGCTGATGAGCATCGGCGATGCCGGATCCAGCCGGATGGGCACGGTGACCGTGGCGTGCGTGCCGTCTGCGGCGTACTACTTCATGCCCCAGGCGATTCACGGGCTGCATCAGCTGTTTCCGAAGATCCGCATCAGGCTGTTCGATGGCAGCGCCAGTCACGTCAGTGCGGCAGTGGCCTCCGGCGAGGCGGATTTCGGCGTCAGCTTCAGCGGCAACCTGGCACCGGAGGTCGAGTTCGAGCCGTTGCTGCAGGAGCGCTATGTGATTGCCTGCCGCCGGGACCATCCCCTGTCCGGACGCGAGCAGGTCAGCTGGCAGGAAGCCTATGGCCATGACTACATCACGCTCGACAAGACCTCGGGCAACCGGCTGGTGCTGGACCGGGCGCTGTCTGCATTCACGCCGGAGCAGCCGAGCATCTGCGAAACCCGCCACGTCACTACATTGCTGGGCTTGGTGGAGGCCGGCGTCGGCATTGCCGCCGTTCCTTCGATCGCCATGCCCTCCGGCCCGCATCCGGTGCTGGCGGCGGTGCCGCTGGTCGAACCGGAGGTGTTGCGCAACGTGGGGATCCTCAAACGCCGTGGGCGGACGCTGACACCGACCGCGCTCGAACTGGCGGAACTGGTGCGACGGATGCCCGCGCGCTCACGGTGAGACCGGATCCAGGCCGGTCGCGCGCGCAACCGCCTGCGCGTCACCCGACTGCAGGTAGGCAAGCAGGCGCCTGGCCGCTGCGGGATGATCCGCGCTGACCGGCACGCCTGCCGCATAGCGCGTGATCGACTGCAGCGGTTCGGGGATCTTGCCGACAACATCCACGCCTGCCACCGGGAGCAGTTCGGCCACCTGTTGAAAGCCCAGCTGATAACTGCCGTCGGCCACCACCGAGCCCACCGGGATGCGTTCGATCTTGCGGCTCTTGGCCATCATCGGGCCCTGAATCTGCAGCTGCTTGAACAGCGTGGTCTCGATGTAGACGCCACTGGCGCTGTCGGAATAGGCAACGGAATCGGCCTGCAGCAGCGCGTGTTTGAACTGTTCGACGGTACCGATCTGCGGTTTGGGTGCGCCACTGCGCACCACCATGCCGATCCGGGAATCGGCCAGCTCCACCCGCGATGCCGGATCCACCAGTCCTGCATCGATCAGTTTCTGCAGTGCGCTGCCCACCATGATCACCACATCGGCATGCTCGCCACGCGCAAGCCGGTTGGGAATAGCTTGCGGCGTCTGCCCCATCGAAGGGCCGTGCAGTGTCGCAACCGTCACCCCGGTCTGCCTGCTGTATTGCGGCGCCAGACGTTCGAAGGCGGCAGTGAAACCGCCGGAGGTCATCACGGTCAGATCCTGCGCGGCTGCGGCCGGCGACAGCAGGGCCGTGGCGACAACCGCAGCCAGCAATTTTTTCCATAGGGCCCGCATCATTTTGCCGCTCCCGCAGCCGTATCGAGGCTGGTCGCTGCCGCTGCGTTGCCATGCCGGCGATACAGGAACAGCGTCGCCAACAGCGCGCACACCGACGCGAACACCAACCAGTACCCAGGGGCCGCCTTGTCGCCGCTGACATGGATCAGCCAGGTCGACATCACCGGCGTAAACCCGCCAAAGACTGCCGTGGCCAGGCTGTAGGCGAGCGAGAAGCCCGCCACCCGCACATGCGCCGGCATCAGTTCGGTGAGCGCGGGAATCATGGCGCCGTTGTAGATGCCGTAGAGGAAGGACAGCCACAGCAGCGCCTGCAACATATGCGCAAAGCTCGGTGCGGATGCAAGGAACGCGAGCACCGGATAGGCGCTCAGTGCGCACACCACCGCCATGGTCACCAGCAGCGGCTTGCGGCCGAAGCGGTCGCTGAGCGCGCCGCCGATCGGCAGCCAGAGGAAGTTGGAGATGCCCACCAGCAGCGTCACGATCAGAGCGTCGCCGGTGCTGAGCTTGAGCACGCTCTTGCCGAAGGTCGGTGCGTACACGGTGATCAGATAGAACGCGGTCGTCGTCAGCGCCACCATCAAGCCGCCGGCAATCACGGTGCCGGCATTGTTCGCCAGCCCGCGCATCACCTGCTTCATCGTCACCCGCTGGGTGCGCTGCGCGAACTCCGCAGTCTCTTCCAGGCGACGCCGCAGCAAAAAGATGAAGGGGATGATGACGCAACCGATGGCGAAGGGAATCCGCCAGCCCCACTGCGCCAGATCCTGCGGCGGCATCAGTTGGTTGAGCGCATAGCCGATGGCGGCCGCAGCGACGATGGCCACCTGCTGGCTGGCCGATTGCCAACTGGCATAGAAGCCGCGCCGCCCCGGTGTGGCCATCTCGGCCAGATACACCGACACACCGCCCATTTCGGCACCCGCCGAGAAGCCCTGCAGCAGCCGTCCGAGCAGCACCAGTGCCGGTGCCCACAAACCGATGCTGGCATAGCCCGGCACCAGTACGATCAGCACCGTGCCGCTGGCCATGATCGCCAGGGTGACGATCAAGCCCTGGCGACGCCCGACATCGTCGATGTAGGCGCCCAGGATCACCGCGCCCAGCGGGCGCATCAGAAAGCCTGCGCCAAACACTGCAAACGTCATCATCAGCGAGGCGAATTCATTGCTCGCCGGGAAGAACACCGCGGCGATCTGGGTTGCGTAGAAACCAAACAGGAAGAAGTCGAACTGCTCGAGGAAGTTGCCCGAGGTCACCCTCAGCACCATCCCCAGTTTCGACTGCCGCGTTGCCTCAAGGTTCGAAGTCTGCATAGATCGCCCTCCACGATAGGTATGCACGTGCGTCTGATAGGTGAGGCGATCGATTCTGGTGGAGCGGGCCGGCATTGATAATTGCTGCTTTCTCATCGACTGATGCGCGTTGAACATCAGCCGCACCGGAGCAATGCTCGACTCTCATGGCCGCAATGCGACGAACGCGGCACGCAGCAGGTGCATGCAGGGATTCCGCAAGGCGTGGGTGCTTATCGAACCAGGATGTAGAAGCGAACGCTGTCTCGATCTGCCGATGCGCAGATCAGTCTTGAGCGACGCGCGTGCTACCGCTCTGCATCAAGTACGAGGCCGCATGCCGTGCCGGCAGCCGGGCAAACTACCCGCGCCGCAACAACATCTGGGTCACCAGTGCGCGCAGCGCGGGCGGGCGCACCGGCTTGGTCAGGAATCCCCAGCCCAGGTCGAGCGCGTGTTCGCGCAGCGCCGGGTCGGGTTCGGCGGTGACCAGGATCACGCGCGGTTCGCGTTGCCAGCGTTGCACCAACTGCGGCAGCAGCATGGGGCCGTAGTGCTCGCCCATGCGCACATCCAGCAACAGCAGCTCCGGCACCTCGTCGGCGTTGGCGGCGGCCAATGCCTCGTCGGGGCCGCCGGCAAAGTCGACGCGACATTCCCAGCGTTCCAGCAGGGCGCGGCTGGCCTCGCACACACGCGGGTCGTCGTCCACGCACCACACGCGGCAACCGTGCAGGATCGGGTCGTTGGCGTTTTCTGCGGTGGTGGTGATTGGCGGCGGCAATTGCCTGACGATCGCAGCGCGTTCGCCCAGTGGCACGGTCACCGAAAACACGCTGCCGCTGCCCAGCGTGGAGCGCAGGCCGATGCGGTGGCCGAGCAGCCGGCCGATGCGCTCGACGATGGCCAGGCCCAGACCGGCGCCACGGTCGTTGGCCACGCCGTCATCCAGGCGCCGGAATTCTTCGAAAATCTCTTCCTGCAGGGCCTCGGGAATGCCGGGCCCCTGGTCGTGCACCTCGATGCGCAGCCAGCCGCCGCGACGACGGCAACCGATCAGCACGCGCCCACGCGGGGTGTAACGGATGGCGTTGGACAGGAAGTTCTGCAGGATGCGCCGCAGCAGGTTTTTATCGCTTAACACCACCGCGGACGTGGGCACCCAATCCAGCACCAGGCCGCGGTCTTCGGCCAGGATGCCGAACTCGCGGGCCAGTGTTTCCAGCAGCGGGGCGATGGCGAAATCGCGCACCTGGGTCTTCAGGCTGCCGGCCTCCAGCCGCGAGATGTCCAGCAGGCTGTTGAGGATGGCATCCTGTGCGGCGAGTGCGCCTTCGATGTTGTCGACCACGCGCGCGCTGCCGGCCTCACGCACCTGTCCGCGCAGGACCGAGACGAACATGCGCGCGGCGTTGAGCGGTTGCAGCAGGTCGTGCACGGCCGAGGCGACAAAGCGGGTCTTGTAGCGATTGGCGCTCTCGGCCTCGCGCTTGGCCGCAGCCAGGTCGCGGGTCCGTTCGGCCACGCGGTGTTCCAGTGCATCGGCCAGCGAGCGCAGTTCGCGCGCGGCGTTCTTGTAACTGGTGATGTCGGCATAGCTGGTGACGAATCCGCCATCGGGCAGCGGATTGCCGCGGATTTCCAGCACGGTGCCGTCTTCCTTCTCGCTCTCGCGCATATGCGGTTTGCCGCTGCGCAGATGATTGAGGCGGCGTTCGATCGCCGCTTCGATCGGCCCCGGTCCGAGCAGGCCGCGGCGTGCGTTGAAGCGGAACAGGTCTTCGATCGGCCGGCCGATCTTCAGCAGTTCTGGCGGGAAGCGGAACAGCTCCACATAGCGCGAATTCCACGCCACCAGATTGAGCGCCTCGTCGATCACCACCACGCCCTGCGGCAGGTGTTCCAGGCTGCGGCTAAGACCGGCATTGGCCTGTTGCGCGGCGGTGACCACGCCATCCTGCGCGGTACGCAGTTCTTCGGCATGCTGTTGCAGCAGCGTTTCCAGCTCGTGCCGGCTGCGCTGGCGCAATGCGGACAGGCGCCGCCGCTGCTGCACGAACAACCACAGCAGCGCCAGCGCCAACCACGCACCGGCCGCGGCAATCGCCGCGGCGCGGCCGGCCGCTGCGCTGGCGCGGGTGTCGTGCAGCAGATGCAGGCGCCAGCCGCTTTCGGGCACCTCCAGGGTCTGCCACAGTACCGGGCCGGCGAGCGGTGGGTCGCTGACCTCGGCCAGCACGCCGCCGTTGCCGGTCTGCTCGATCAGCCGGCGTCGCAGCGGCAGCAAGCCCTGGTTGGCGTACTGGCGGGTGCTGCGCAATTCGCTGCGGTCGCGCAGGCTCAGCGGGGCCAGCATGCGGTAGCGCCACTGCGGGCGGCTGGCCAGGAACACCACCGCATGCGCGTCGGAGGCCAGCACGATGTCCGGGGTCTGCAGCCACTCGCGTTCCAGCGCGGCCAGCGCGATCTTGATCACCACCACGCCCTGCACCTGGCCATCGGTATCGACAATGGCCTGCGACAGGAAATAGCCCGGCTCGCTGGTGGTCATGCCGATGCCGTAGAAACTGCCGCTGCCGTTGCTCAGTGCCTGCTGGTAATACGGGCGGAAGGCGTAGTCCACGCCCACGTTGCTGCGCGCTGCACGCCAGTTGCTGGCAGCCAGCGCAATGCCGTCGCGGTTGATGAGCGTCAGCGTGGAGGATTGGGTGACGTTGTTGGCGCGTTCCAGTTTGCGATTGAGCCGCTCCACCTGCGCGGGCGACAACGGGCCGGAAACGGCCGCGCGCAGTTCCGGGTCCAGCGCCAGGATCTGCGGCAGCGTGCGATAGCGATCGATGCGTTGCTGCAGGGCCTGCGCATATAGGCGTAGCTGGCGCCGCACGGTGGCGCTTTCCTCGTGCAGGGCGTTCTGTTCGACAAAGTGCCCGGCTGCCAGCATGGCCACCAGCATGCCGCCCAACACGATGGTCAGGGTGAGCAGCAGGCGGCGGCGTTGCAAGGCGTACATGCCGACAAGTATGGCGGTGCACCGATGCATCGTGCAGCCAATCGGCACAGTGGCCTGCGTCCATCGCCGCCACCGCGCCCCAAAAAACAACTGCGGCCGCATCCCGGAAGGAGGCGGCCGCAGGGGCCTGCATGCTGGCTTGAATGGCCAGGTTACTGCGTTGAAGCGGTCGCCCGAAGCCAACCCGCGGCCGGCAAAGCCCGCGTCAGCTTTGCGCGATAAGGCTTAGAACTGCACCTGCGCGCGCAGCTCCATCACATGCGGGGTTTCATGCACGCCGTTGCGCGTGGCATCCACCCAGCTGTAGTTGGCCTGCATCTTGAAGTGGCTGGTGAGGTACCAGTTGGCGCCGATGGTGGTGTCGTGCTGGCGGCCGCCGCTGACGCGGTTGTCTTCCAGATCCAGGCGGCTGTAGCGAGCGGTCAGCTCGACCGCGCCGTAATCGTGCGCCGGCTTGATGTTGCCCGGTACGCCGCCGGCATAACTGCGCGACTCGCCGGTCAGTGTCCAGGTGCCATAGAGGTATTGGCCCTGCGCGATGTAATGCGGCAGGTTGTCGTTACGCGCCACTTCGGCGCGCAGCGCTTCGCTCTGCAGCGAGAACGGGCCGTGGATCCACACCGCTTCCACGCCAGCGCGGATCACGTGGTCCACATCGAGAATGGTGCCGGTGTCGATCAGGCGCACGTCGGTCAGGCCGGCTTCCGGGCGAGCACGCAGGCGCACGCGCGGGCTGAACGACACGCCGCGGCCGTCGCTGAAGCCGCGCGGGTTTTCCACCGAACCGGCCAGGCCCAGGTGCAGCACGTTGCCTTCGGCCTTGAACGGGGTCCAGGCGGCATGCACGGCCTGGGTGGTGCCCGGGTTGTCGCCCTGCAGGTCCTTGCCGCCGTAGGCGCCGGCCTGCAGCAGGTACTGCTGGCGCTCCAGCGTCCATTCCACGCCGGTGCGACGGCCCTGGAACACCGCCTGGATCGGCAGGCCCAGTTCCATGAAGCTGCCCGCACGCGAGCTCTGCACCGCTTCCAGACCCACCGGCACCTTCATGTAGCCCATCCGCACGCGACCGTAATCCTGGCCGAACAGCGTCTTGGTCTCGACGCGGAAGAACACGTCCAGCCACAGCTTGGACTCGAAGTCGAAATACACCATGGCGTCGTAGACGCCCTTCTTCTTGAGGGTGGCGCCGAATTCCTTGCGGCGGAAGTCGGTGCGGTCTTCCAGGCGGTCGTCGCCGGAGAAGTTGTTGTCGTCGTAGGCATAGTTGCCGGTCAGGCCGAGCTCGGTGCCATCCCCGAAGGTGTATTTGGTGGGCCAGTTTTCCAGCGAGGTGGCCGCATTGGCGGCAGCGGGCGCGGCGGCGATGGCCAACGCGAGAACGAGCGGATTGAGGCGCATAGGTGTGGTCTTCGGCAAGGAGAAGGGGCCGGGCGTCCTGCCATGGCGGTCGCACTGAACAGCTTCAGCAAGCGCGCAGGTTCCGGACGGCCAACAACACAGGAATCGGTGTCTGCGTTAAACGGAATTAACGGCCGGTGGTGGCGCGGCTGAAGTGTAAGGCGACGTTCAGCCCGGGGACAGTGCGTAGTACCAATGGGCTATCGGCTCGGGCTGTGACGTACGGCCAGAATGCCCGCACCGGGTACCTGCTCAGGCACCCTCTATGTTCCCTCGGAGTGGCGTCATGCACATCAGCAAGCCTGCCGGCCCCTTGCCGGCGCCCGTCCCGTTTTACCGTCAGCTGTATTTCCAGGTGGTGGTGGCGATCGTCCTGGGTGCCCTGCTGGGCCACTTCGAGCCGGCCTTCGCCGAAAGCCTGAAGCCGCTGGGCGATGCCTTCATCAAGCTGGTGAAGATGATCATCGCCCCGGTGATCTTCCTGACCATCGTCACCGGCATCGCCGGCATGACCCACCTCAAGACGGTGGGCCGGGTCTTCGCCAAGTCGATGACCTACTTCCTGTTCTTCTCCACGCTGGCGTTGATCGTGGGCATGATCGTGGCGCACGTGGTGCAGCCCGGCGCCGGCATGAACATCAACCCGGCCGAGCTGGATCAGAGCGCGGTCAACACCTACGTGCAGAAGTCGCACGAGCTGAGCCTGGTCGGCTTCCTGATGGACATCATCCCGGCCACGCTGGTCAGCGCGTTCGTCGATGGCAACATCCTGCAGGTGCTGTTCGTGGCTGTGCTGTTCGGGATCGCGCTGGCCCTGGTCGGCGAGCGTGGCCGCCCGGTGCTGAGCTTCCTGGAAGCGCTGACCGCGCCGGTGTTCCGCCTGGTGCACATGCTGATGAAGGCCGCGCCGATCGGCGCGTTCGGTGCAATCGCCTTCACCATCGGCAAGTACGGGGTGGAATCGCTGGTCAATCTGGCCTGGCTGGTGGGGTCGTTTTACCTGACCTCGCTGTTCTTCGTGCTGGTGATCCTGGGCATCGTGTGCCGGTTGTGCGGCTTTTCGGTGCTCAAGCTGATCCGCTACCTCAAGGCCGAACTGCTGCTGGTGCTGGGGACCTCCTCGTCGGAGTCGGCACTGCCTTCGCTGATGGAGAAGATGGAAAAGGCCGGCTGCGAGAAGTCGGTGGTGGGCCTGGTGGTGCCGACCGGCTACTCGTTCAATCTGGATGGCACCAACATCTACATGACCCTGGCCGCGTTGTTCATCGCCCAGGCCACCAATGTGGACCTGAGCCTGGGCCAGCAGATCACCCTGCTGGCGGTGGCAATGCTCAGCTCCAAGGGCGCGGCCGGCGTGACCGGCGCCGGCTTCATCACCCTGGCCGCCACGCTGTCGGTGGTGCCGGACGTGCCGGTGGCCGGCATGGCGCTGATCCTGGGCGTGGACCGCTTCATGAGCGAGTGCCGCTCGCTGACCAACTTCATCGGCAACGCGGTCGCCACCGTGGTGGTGTCGCGTTGGGAAAATGCGCTGGACCGTGACCAGCTCAAGCTGATGCTGGATGGCGGCTCGCCGCCGCTGCAGGCACCGGTGGCCTCGACCGACGTCGTCGCCCCGATCAGCGCACGCTGATGCTTCCTACGGCCCTGTAGTCCGTCGGCGCTGCCGGCGGGGTGCAGGGCCGTTTCCGCTTCCAGCCCACACTGGCCGCAACGCACGACGCGCTGCAGCCTGCGATCTTCCTGCCACGCCGACAGCTGCGCGACAGGCCCTTGTTCAGGCAGAAGGGTAGAATTCAGCCCTCCTGCGCCTTCGAGACCCACACAGCCGATGTCCAACGACGACTTCAAACAGGCCGCCCTCGACTACCACCGCCAGCAGCCGGCCGGCAAGATCAAGGTCACCGCGACCAAGCCGATGCTGACCCAGCGCGATCTGTCGCTGGCGTATTCGCCGGGCGTGGCCTTCGCCTGCGAGGCGATCGTCGAGGAACCCACCCAGGCCAGCGAGCTCACCGCGCGCGGTAATCTGGTGGCGGTGATCACCAACGGCACCGCCGTGCTGGGCCTGGGCAACATCGGTCCGCTGGCCTCCAAGCCGGTGATGGAAGGCAAGGGCGTGCTGTTCCAGAAGTTCGCCGGCATCGACGTGTTCGACATCGAGATCAACGAGAACGACCCGGACAAGCTGGTGGACATCATCGCCAGCCTGGAGCCGACCTTCGGCGGCATCAATCTGGAAGACATCAAGGCGCCGGAGTGCTTCATCGTCGAGCGCAAGCTGCGCGAGCGCATGAACATCCCGGTGTTCCATGACGACCAGCATGGCACCGCGATCATCGTCGGCGCCGCGGTGCTCAACGCGCTGGTGGTCACCGGCAAGAAGATCGAAGAGGTCAAGCTGGCCACCACCGGCATGGGCGCGGCCGGCATCTCCTGCGTCAACATGCTGGTCTCGCTGGGCCTGAAGCCGGAAAACATCCTGGCACTGGACCGCGACGGCGTGATCCACACCGGCCGTACCGACCTGGACCCGGACAAGCAGCGCTACGCGCGCGACACCGACAAGCGCACCCTGGCCGAGATCGTCGAGGGCGCGGACATCTTCCTGGGCCTGTCGGCGGCCGGCATCCTCAAGCCGGAGATGGTCGCCAGCATGGCGCGCCAACCGGTGATCTTCGCGCTGGCCAATCCCAACCCGGAAATCACCCCGGAAGCGGCCAAGGCGGTGCGTCCGGACTGCATCATCGGCACCGGCCGTTCGGACTACCCGAACCAGATCAACAACGTGCTGTGCTTCCCGTATCTGTTCCGCGGCGCGCTGGACGTGGGTGCCACCGGCATCAACGAGGAAATGAAGATCGCCTGCGTCAAGGCGATTGCGGCGATGGCGCGGCGCGAGGCCTCCGACCTGGGCGCGGCCTACGGCGGCGAGACCCCGAGCTTCGGCCCGGAATACCTGATTCCGCGTCCGCTGGACCCGCGCCTGCTGGTGGAGCTGTCTTCGGCGGTTGCGCAGGCGGCGATGGATTCGGGCGTGGCCACGCGCCCGATCACCGACATGGAGGCCTACCGCGACAAGCTCGGCCAGTTCGTCTACCGCACCAGCCTGATGATGAAGCCGGTGTACGACCGCGCGCGCGCCGACAAGCAGCGCGTGGTGTATGCCGAGGGCGAAGAGGAAGTGGTGCTGCGCGCAGTGCAGAACGTGGTCGACGAAGGCCTGGCGTTCCCGATCCTGATCGGCCGCCCGGACGTCATCGAGGCGCGCATCGAGCGCATGGGCCTGCGCCTGACCGCCGGGGTGGACTTCGAGATCACCAACATCCTCGACGATCCCCGCTTCAACGAATACTGGCAGTACTACCACGCGCTCACCGAGCGTCGCGGCGTGACCGTCACCGCCGCCAAGGAACTGATGCGCTCGCGTCCGACCCTGATCGCCGCGGTGATGGTGGCGCGTGGCGAAGCCGATGCGATGCTGTCCGGCGTGGTCGGCCGCTTCCACAAGAAGCTGGGCTACGCACGCAGCGTGATTCCGCTGGAGCCGCGGGTGAGCTCCACCTCGGCGATGACCGGCGTGATCAACCAGCTGGGCGTGTTCTTCTTCCTGGACACGCACGTGCAGGAAGACCCGACCGTGGAGCAGGTGGTCGAAGCGACGCTGCAGGCTGCGTACCGCCTGAAGCTGTTCGGCATCGAGCCCAACGTCGCGCTGCTGTCGCACTCCAACTTCGGCAGCCACGACTCGCGCGATGCGCTGAAGATGCGCCAAGTGCGCGAAGCCCTGCTCAAGCGCAAGCCCGAGCTCAACATCGACGGCGAAATGCAGGGCGACACCGCCTGGGACGAGGCGCTGCGCAAGCAGATCATGCCCAACAGCACGCTCAAGGGCCGCGCCAACCTGTTCGTGCTGCCGAACCTGGAGGCGGCCAACATCGCCTACAACCTGGTGCGCGTGTTCACCGACGGCGTGGCGATCGGCCCGATCCTGATGGGCATCTCCAAGCCGGTGCACATCCTCACCACCAGCGCCACCTCGCGCCGGGTGATGAACATGACCGCGATCGCGGCGGTGGATGCGCAGATCCGCCGGCAGCGCGATGCCGAGAAGAACGCCAGCGAAAAAAATAGCGGTTGAGATTTCCCCACCGGGAAAACATCAAAGACCGATCGCTAGTGGCACCCCACGTGCCGCGCCAACGCCCCTCTCCCATCGGGGCGACAAGGTACTGCTTGCGCGCCACCGGCACGCGCGCCTTGAAGTGCCCGCGCCGCAAGCGCGGGCCGGGGCGCGGAGCGGGGGGGGGGAGAGGGCGGTTCACCAGCGCTGCTGACGTTGCAGTGAAACCCCGCTCCTGCAGCACCCGTGCGAATCCGTCGATTGCGTGAGCGGGTGCCTGCATCCTGCAGTCACCTGCCTGCAGAAAGCAGCGCAATCAGCGATGCGAGACCCGCGCCTCAACGCACCGCAGGCTCCACCCCCAACAACTCGATCTCCGCCAGCTGCAGTTTCGCAGGCGCGCTGAATCGCAGCCGATACTCGGCATACGCACCCGGGGAGGCAATGCGAAACGGCCGCGTCTGCAATGGCCAGTCAAACGTTTCCTCGCGGCGCTGATCGACCACCTTCCACGCACCAGAAGCCATACGCGCTTCGAGCGTCCATCCGCTCGCCGTAATCACCGCGTTGCCGCTGGTCAGGGTGTAGAGCGTCGGCGTGCCGCGCGCCATGCCGCTGAACGTCAGTGTCGATGCCGATGCAACTGCAGCGACCGTCCCCGCATCGTCGTCATGCAGTGCCGCGACATCGCCACCATCGGCCAACGTGATGCGCGCCGTATCTCCGAGCACATCGCGCAACGGGGCAGGGCGTTCACCCGCAGGTGTCAGCGATGGCGGCGCATCGTCCGGCCCGGTGCCCCAGCGCGAGGGCGTCGGTCCCATGACGAAGTCCAGCGTCGCACCCCTGGCGATGTCTGCATGCGGCAACCAGGTCTTGCGCCAGGGCTTGCCGTTGACCTTGAGCGATTGCACGTACACGTTTTGCGGCGAATTCTGCGGTGCATTGACCGTCAGCGTCCGGCCGTTGGGCAAGCGCAGGCTGGCCTGCTTGAACAGCGGCGAGCCGATCACATAGTCCGGCGTGCCCATGCGCAACGGATACAGCCCCAGTGCTGCGAACAGATACCACGCTGACATTTCGCCGTTGTCCTCATCGCCGGGATAGCCCTGGCCGATTTCGCTGCCCAGGTACAGGCGCGCCAGGATCTCGCGGGTCAGGCGTTGCGTCTTCCACGGCTGCCCGGCGTACAGGTACATCCACGGGATATGGTGCGCGGTCTGGTTGCTGTGCGCGTACATGCCCATGCGCACGTCGCGCGCTTCGGTCATCTCGTGAATGGTGGAGCCGTAAGAGCCGGCGAACCTGGCCTCGGCGGTCTCGGGGGTGGCGAAGAACGTATCCAGCTTCGCTGCCAGACCGGCGCGTCCTCCATACAACGCGGCCAGGCCTTGCCCATCGTGCGGTGCGGTGAACGCAAACGTCCAGCCGCTGGACTCGGTGTAATCGTGGCCCCAGACACGCGGATCGTACCGTGCCGCGTCCACGCGCCAGTTGCCGTCCGGGGTGCGGCCCTGGAAGAACCCGATCGCCGGATCGAACAATGCCGAATAGCCCGCCGCGCGGTGACGGAAATACAACGCCTCGGTCGCGTAACGCTCGCGCGCCGTGGCTGTTTTCGCCTGCGTGGCCAGCGCATCGGCCATGTTGGCAATACCGAAGTCGTTGAGCGCGCCTTCCATCGACCACGACATGCCTTCGTGGGTGTCGGTATCGGCATAACCGCGAAAGGTCGAACGCGCCATGCCCTTGCGGCCGACGTGCCTGTCGGGCGCCACCACGGTGGCGTTCTTGCGTGCGGCAACATACGCCTCGAGCGGATCGAAGCCCTGCACGCCCTTGAGCCAGGCATCGGCAAAGGCCACGTCGGAACTGGTGCCGACCATCAGATCGGCATACCCGGGCGACGACCAGCGCGCCACCCAGCCGCCCGCGCGCGACTGCTCCAGAAAGCCTTGCACCAGCGCACCGGCATCGTCGGGCGCGAACAAGGCGTACGCCGGCCACGCGGTGCGAAAGGTGTCCCACAAGCCGTTGTTGACATAGACCCGGCCATCGCGGATCGGCGCAAAGCTGCGCACCGCGCTGCCATCGATGTTGTCGTCCGACCAGCTGCTCTGGCTGGCGTAACGCCAGTCCGGTGCGCTGGCGCTGCCGACGTTCTCATGGCCGGAGTTGGGATACAGGTGCAGGCGGTACAGGTTGGAGTACAGCGTGGTCTTCTGGTCGACGGTGGCATCGGGCACCTCCAGGCGTCCCAGCAACGCATCCCAGGCGTCCTGCGCACGCGCGGCAACCTGCTCGAATGTTGCCTGCGGCGCGATTTCCAGGGCCAGGTTGTGCCTGGCCTGATCCAGCGAGATCAGCGAGGTGGCAATACGCATCTGCACCTGCCGGGTGCTGCCGGCATCAAACTTGATCCAGCCGGTGGGCCGGCCGGTGTCGCTCAGGCCGCTGGTTTTCCACGGCGTGTCGAAGCTGGCATAGACATACATGCGCGTGGCCCCGGTCGATAGCCCGCTACGCACATCGGTGTAGCCGGAGAGCGTCTGTGTTGCTGCATCCAGGCGCAATCCGCCGCGCGCGTCCACATTGTCGAACACCAGATTGGCATCGCCCTGCGCCGGGAAGCGAAAGCGGAACAGCGCGGCATGGTCGGTCGGTGCGATCTCGGCCTGGATCCCGTTGTCCAACTGCAGCGCGTAGCGATAGGGGCGCGCAGTTTCATTGGCATGCGAAAACGCCAGTGCACGCTGTTTGCGATCGGCTGGCGGCACGCCCGCGGCCAACGACGGCATCACCTGAAAGGTCTGGCGGTCGCCCATCCACGGGCTGGGCTGATGGCTGAGCGACAACGCCTGCAGGCGCGGGCGATTGTCCGCATCGTTGTGTTCGTTCCAGCGATACAGCCAGGTCAGCGTGCCCGCATCGGTCACCGGCGTCCAGAAGTTGAAGCCATGCGGCACGGCCGTTGCAGGGAAATTATTGCCGCGCGAGAACGTGCCATTGGACTGCGTGCCGCGCGTGGTCAGCACCCAATCCGACGGACGCGTTGCCGGCGTCAACGGTACCTCGGCAAGCGCGATATCGTCGATCCAACCGGCACTGCTCGCGCCTGCGGGTGGCGCAACGTCCAGCTCGATCGCACGCACACGGCGGCCACGCAGGCCGGGCACGTCGCCCAGCCGCACCGCCTTGCGCGCCCATTGCTGCGGATACAGCGTCTTCGACTCGCCTTGCGCCTGCGCAGCTAGCGCGACGCCATGCTGATCCCGCGCAGCGCTGGCAGACACGCGCGTGCCGTCGTCCAGCAGCAGATCCAGGGACACGTAGGTCGACGCCACATGCTCGCCGCCCACACTCTCCGGCAATACCAGCCACGACAGCGTCGTATCGGCACCGATCGGCACATCGGCGGTAAACAAGGTGCGCCGCCCACCTGCAGCATGACTTTGATACCGCAATGCATGCGCACCGCTGTAGCCGGCGTTGGGCTTGGCCGCATACGGCGCGGCCGGGCCGGTGCCGATGGCAATCTGCACATCGCCTGCCGCCGCGCTCACCGGCAACGGTTGCCCGGGCTCGAACGAACTCGAAAACTCAATTGCCGCGCTCACCGACAGCGGCGCAGCGCAGCCCAAGGCGACAACCAGCCGGAGCCACAGCTCACGCGGGTGCAACAGCACAACAGACGAGGTCACGTGGCGATGTCTCCTTGGGTGCGATACCGCAGGGCAGGTCCGGTCGAGTGCTGCGTGCGATCCGGACACGGGGCGCAGGCGCGGGGCGGTGCGCCATGGTCAGGCGATGATAAGCGCGATGTCCGTGTGGGGTGGTCTGGCGCTGCCGGACCGGCAAGGTCGCAGCCCTGCCGGACCTGCCGCATCTCTCGAGGTTGCCGGCGCCCGCGCTGGCGCCGAGACCATCGCCACCCAAACCGGCGTCGCCCGCTCAATGGGCCGATCACCACGCAGGCTGCTAGAATCCGCGCTCTGCCTTTGCCTCTACGATCGTGCCGCCATGAGCCAGACCGCCACCGCGCCCGCCAATGCCGAATCGCGCTACACCGTGCATCGCAGCGATCTGCCGCTGAGCTGCCCGACGCCGCAGATGGCGTTGTGGAACTCGCATCCGCGCGTATACCTGCCGATCGAAGACGAGCCCAACTGCGAAGCCAAGTGCCCGTACTGCGGCGCGCTGTTCGTGCTCGCCGACTGATCCTGGCCGGATGCACCGCCTGACCGTGGTGCAACTGCTGCCGGCGCTGCAGTCCGGCGGCGTCGAGCGCTCCACCCTGGAAATCGCTGCTGCGCTGGTGCGCGCCGGCCACCGCGCGGTGGTGGTGTCGGCCGGCGGTCGCCTGGTCCAGCCGCTGCTGGAGGCGGGCGGCGAACATCTGACCCTGGACATCGGGCGCAAGTCGCTGCTGACCTTGCGCCATGTGATCGGCCTGCGCCGGCTGTTCGCCGAACTGGGCGCCGACATCGTGCATGCGCGTTCGCGCCTGCCGGCCTGGCTGGGCTGGTACGCGTTGCGCGGCATGCCGCCAGCCACGCGGCCGCGCTTTGTCACCACCGTGCACGGGCTCAACTCGCCCAGCCGCTACAGCGCGGTGATGACCTACGGCGAGCGGGTGATCTGCGTTTCGCAGACGGTGCGCGAGTACGTCTGCACGCACTATCCGCAGACCGACAGCGCGCGCTTGCGCACGATACCGCGCGGTGTCGATATCGCGCAGTTTCCGCGTCGCCCGCATCCGGATCGCCGCGCGCGCACCTGGGCACAGGGCATGCTGTCCGGCCTGCCGGCCGATGCACCACTGCTGCTGCTGCCCGGGCGCGGCACCCGCCTGAAGGGGCATGCCGACGGTCTGCAACTGCTTGCCGACGTACGCGCTGCCGGCGTGCCGGCCTGGTTGTGGCTGCCGGGCGCGCGCGAGCTCGGCCGCGAGGCCTATCTGCGCGAGCTGGAAGCCGAGGCCACCAGACTGGGCGTGGCCGAGGCGGTCGCCTTCACCGAACCCACCGCACGCATCGCCGAGGCCTATGCCGCCAGCGATCTGGTGCTGCAGCTGTCGCGCAAACCCGAGGCCTTCGGCCGCACCGTGGTGGAGGCCTTATCGGTAGGCCGGCCAGTGCTGGGGTGGGCGCATGGCGGCGTCGGCGAGCTGCTGGCCGAATTGCAACCCGGCGGCGCGGTACCGGCCTTCGATGCCGCTGCCTTGCGCACCCAGGCGCTTCATTTGCTGCAGCAGGCGCCGACAGCGCCCGCCGTGCTTCCCTATACGTTGCAGGCCATGCAAGCGGCCACCCTGAAGGTCTATGACGAACTCCGCCGCTGAGGCCATCCCTCCCGCGTCCGTGCTGACGCCCGATGCCGGTCGCTGGGCGCCGCTGTGGGTGATCCTGTTCGTGGCGCTGTGGCCCACGCCCGGGCTGGCCGAGACGGTGTTGTCGCTGGGCGCGCTGTTTGCGGCGTATCGCCTGCTGCATGCGCGGTTCCGCGGCGGCACCCGGCTGCTCAGCGGTGCGGCCTGGGCGCTGACCAGTGTGTTGTTCTTCGCGTACTGGTTGCCGCAGATGCTGTCGGCGTTCGATGCGGTGGACGTGGGGCGCGCGCTGCGCAAGTCGGCCACCGATCTGCGCTATCTGCCTTTCATGTGGTTGTGCGCGATCGCGGTGGCCAATGCGCAGCGGCGTCAGCGCACCTTCACCGGCCTGGCGGTGATCGGCGCGGTGTGGACGCTGGATGCGCTGCTGCAGGCTGCGTTCGGCAACAGCCCGTTGTTCTTCGGCCTGGATCAGATCAAGCAGCTGATCAGCGGGCACGGCCTGTGCACGCCGCAGGAGCTGGCCCTGGTCGACCGCCTCAGCGGCGTGCTGGGGCCGTGCAACCTCAAGTTCGGCCAGACCCTGGCCAGCCTGTCGCCTTTCCTGTTACTGGCGCTGGGGCGGCGCCATGCCTGGGCCTGGGCAGGCGCTGCGGCGGCGGTCGGGGTGGTGTTGGTGCTGGCCGGTTCGCGGGCGTCGTGGATCACCTACGGCGTGATCGTGCTGCTGTCCGGCTGGCAGTTGCTGGGTGGCCGTCGTCTGCTGGGAGTGGCGCTGATCGGCGCGCTGCTGGCGGCCGGCGTGGTGGCGGTGGCGCCGCAGGCGCGCGAGCGGATCCAGCGCACCGCCCTGGCCTTCGGCGACGGCGAGCAGGGCGTCGACCAGGCCCTGTCCGGGCGTGCGCAGATCTGGGGCGCGGCGCTGTGCATGATCCGCGCGCATCCGCTCAATGGCGTGGGCGCACGCGGATTTCGGCAGGCGTACCCGGCCTGCAATCCGGCCCCTGCGCAGGCGCCGGCATGGGGCGACGGGCCGGCCTTCCATGCGCACCAGATCGTGCTGGAAATCCTGGCCGAAACCGGGGTGATCGGCTTGCTGCTGTGGCTGGCCGGTGCGGCCCAGGCCTGGCGCGCGTGGCGCTACTCCAGCCTGGCCGCGCGCGCGCAGGCACGCCCGGCAATGATCGCGCTGGTGGCAACCGTGTTCCCGCTCAATACGCATCTGGCGTTCTATTCCAGCTTCTGGGGCGGGCTGAGCCTGATGCTGGCCGGCCTGTATGCCGGTGCCTTGCTCAACGACGACGCAGATCAGCCCCTGCCGCGCTGACTTGCCGCACGTCCTTGCGCTGCTGCGGCTGCATGCAGCGCAGGCATGAGGCCCGCCGACATCAGCGATAGAATTCGCTGCGCCCGCCCGGCTGGCGCTTGAAGCGCCGATGGATCCACAGGTACTGGTCCGGCGCCTCGCGCACCATGTCCTCGATCGCCGCATTGACCTGCGCGGTATCGGCGATCACATCGTCGGAAGGGATGTCTGCCAGCGGCGGTGCGATCTTGAGGATGTAGCGGCCACCTTCGCGCCGATGGAAGTACGGCACCACCGCGCAGCCGGTCAGCCGCGCCAACTGGTGGGTGGCGGTGATGGTGGAGGCCGGATGCCCGAAGAACGGCACGAACACCGTGTCCTTGCCGCGCATGTCCTGATCCGGCGCGTACCACAGGAAACCGCCGCGCTTGAGGTGCTTGATGGTGGCGCGCAGATCCTCGTTGGCGAACATGTGCGTGGCATAGCGCAGCCGCCCGCGCTTGACCGCCCACTCGAACACCGGATTGCGATGCCTGCGGTACATGCCGGCCAGCGGCACGTAATCGCATAGCAGCCGCCCGCACATCTCCAGCGTCATGAAGTGGCCGGACACCAGCAACACGCCGCGCTTTTGTTCCTGCAGACGGTGCAGATGTTCCAGCCCTTCGACCTGCACACCCGGCCGGATGACATCGATGCTGCCCCACCAGGCACGTGCGAATTCAAACAGGCCCACGCCCAGCGCATCGAAACTGTCGCGCAACAGCCGCGCCCGCCAGGCATCGTCCTGTTCGGGAAAACATAGCGTGAGGTTGACCTCGGCAGCGCGCCGACGCGTGCCGGCCAGGCGCATCGCGATCCAGCCCACGCCACGGCCGAGCGCGCGCTGCAGTGTCCACGGCAGGCGCCCGGCGATCACCATGACGGCAAGGGCCAGATACATCGGCCAGTGCCTGGGGTTGCGCAGGGAAGGGCGGACAGCGACGTTGGCGGGTTCGGACATGCGTCAATTCTAAGGGATCACGCACGCGCGTCGGCGTGCACATGCGCACGCCGCAACGCTCCCGTATCCTGCAGCGATGAGGAAAGACCCGATCGAATGGCTGTTGCGCGGACTGTACTCGGCGCTGTTGTACCTGTTGCTGCCGGTGACGGTGTACCACCTGGTGTGGCGCGGTTTTCGCGTGCGCGAATACTTCAACCGCTGGAACGAGCGCTATGCCTCCTACACGCATGCCTGCGGTCGCCCGCGCGTATGGGTGCATGCGGTGTCGGTGGGCGAGGTCAATGCCGCTGCGCCGCTGGTCAACGCCTTGCGCGCGCAGCGTCCGGATATTCGCTGGGTCATCACCACCATCACCCCCACCGGCTCCGAGCGCGTGCGCGCGGTCTGGGGCGATGCGGTGGACCACGTGTATCTGCCCTATGACGTACCTGGCAGCGTCGGCCGGTTCCTGGAGCATTTCCGCCCGCGCCTGGCGTTGATCCTGGAAACCGAACTGTGGCCGAACATGTTGTTCGGCTGCCGCGACCGCAGAATTCCGGCGTATATCCTCAATGCGCGGCTGTCGGCGCGCTCGCTGCGTGGCTATCGCCTGCTGGCGCCGTTGATCAGCCGCGCGCTGCGCAGCGTCACCTGCGTGGCGGCGCAGTCGCACGACGATGCCGAACGCTTCATCACGCTGGGTGCGCGGCCCGACCAGGTGATCGCACTGGGCAATCTCAAATTCGATATCGCCGCGCCTGCGCAGTTGCAGGCGCTGGTCGCGCAGTTCCATACGCATGTGCCGGCAACGCGGCCGGTGTGGATTGCCGCCAGCACGCACGAAGGCGAGGAAGCGGCCGTGGCCGACATCCATGCGCGCCTGCTGCTGCAGTTTCCTGATCTGCTGATGTTATGGGCGCCGCGCCACCCGGAGCGCTTTCCCAAGGTCGAGGCCGTGGCGCGCGAGCGTGGCTGGGCCGTGTCCACGCGCAAGAGCCAGCAATGGCCGCAGGCGCGCGACAAGGTATTCGTCATCGATACCCTGGGCGAGCTGATGAGCTTCTACGCCTGCGCGCAGGTCGCCTTCGTCGGCGGCAGCCTGCAACCGATCGGCGGGCACAATCTGCTCGAACCGGCAGCAGTCGGCACGCCGGCAGTCACCGGCCCGCATCTGCACAATTTCTCGGAGATTTCGCGGCGCATGCGCGAGGCCGATGCGGTGGCCATCTGCGACGATGCCGACAGCGTCTACCACGATCTTGCACGCCTGCTCGGCGACCCTGCCCAGCGCGAGGCGATGGCCGCAGCAGGGCTCGCCTTGGTCGCCAATGGCAAGGGCGCGGTGGCGCGGACGCTGGTGCAGATCGCGCCGGACCTGCCACCGGTGGTAAGCGAGGGCGCGGCGTCCTGAGGATGTCACTGCGCCTGCGCTGCAGCGTTGCAGTGATCCTGCCGCAGTCACGCTAATGCGCGTCATCCAACGGCCTTGAAGTGTCAACAGGACGTGGCGATCGCGCAGTCGTGTTATCAGCCGCTTTGGGCGTCATCTGGAGAGTCTCAAGCCGCATTGTTCCAGCGTGCGGTGTCCTCGCTGCTCGCGGGACACGCCGTGAATCCGTCCGTGGAGGCTCGGTGGCAGCATCCATGCCGCCGCACGGTCCCGCAACCGGCGAGGACACCGCACCAGAGAGTTAGCCGGTTGCTTTGTTGAAATTGCTTGCAAACCTGCACACCGACCATCTCGACTGGTCCTTGCCCGCTCACCGTCGCGGGACCTGACGCGGCATGGAGGCCGCGTAATAGCTTACAGGGACGTACTTGCAGCGTGTTCCGCGATGGTGGGCGGGCAAGGGCCCTGCAGCCAAGTCGCAGATCAGCTGCTAATGCCGCAGTCATCGCAGTCATCGCACGCAGCCAGGTACGCGCGTGCATCGGACATAAAAAAGGCGGGCCTGCGCCCGCCTTTTTTAGTTACCTATCCGCCCGCATTACTGCAGCGAGCCACTGCCCTGCAGCTTGGACTCGGCATCCTGCGACAGCAGACGGTTCACGTCCTGCAGGTCGGTGATGTCGAGCTTGCCGATCGCCTGGCCCAGCAGCAGACGGTTCTGCAGGAAGTTGTAGCGCGACTGCGCGTAGTTCAACTGCGCCTGGAACAAGGTGCGCTGGTTCTGCACCACGTCCAGCACGGTGCGCGTACCGACTTCCAGACCCACCTGCGAGGCATCGTATGCGGCCTGTGCGGAGACCACGGCCAAACGGCGTGCTTCCACTTCGCTGATGCCGGCGACCACGGTCTGGTAGGCATTGCGCGTGTTGCGATCCAGCGCGCGCTTCTGCTGCTCGTAGGTGTCCTGCTGGATATCGCGCTGCGAGAGTGCCTGACGTACTGCGGACTGCGTTGCGCCGCCGGCGAAGATCGGAATCGACAGCGTGATGCCGATCGAATCGGTATCGATGTCGCGGCCGCTGGTGGTGAAGTTGCCGGCCGCCTGGTCGACGGTGCCTGCGCCTCCCCAGCTGTTGGTGCGGCCGATGTTGGCGCCAAGGTTCAATGTGGGGTAGTGGCCCGCACGCGCGGCATTGACCTGCGCCTCGGCAGCGCTGACCTGCAACTGCTGCGCCTTCAACGCCGGGTTATCGGCGATGGCAGTGGAGACCAACTGGTCAACATTGCTGTAGGCGGCAGGTACTTCCGGGCGGAATTCTTCCGGCAACGCGCGCAAGCCGACGACGGGTTGGCCGGTAAGCTCGGTCAGTGCCTGGTAGTAATCCTTGAGCGTATTGCGGGCATTGATGGTGTCGGCGCGCGCCTGGTCATACTGAGCACGGGCTTCGTGCACGTCGGTGATCGGTGCCAGGCCCACTTCCAGACGCTTGTCGGCGTAGTCGAACTGCTTCTTGGCCGCCGCTTCGTTGGTCTCTGCCGCCGCCAGCGATTCGATGCCTACCAGTACCTGGAAATACGCCGCCGAGGTGCGGGTGATCAGATCGTTGTTGGCCGATTCCAGCGTGAAGTCCGCCGCCTTGGCCACTTCGCGCTGTGCACGCAGATTGGCGAACTGCGCCCAGTTGAAGATGGTCTGGTTGCCCTGGATCGCGTACTGACGCTGCTTGGTGGTCGAACGGCCATCCACGCCTTCCAGCTCGCGGTGCGACTGGGTGTACCCGGCGGTGCCATCCAGCTGCGGCAACAACGCCGCACGCGCCTGCACCTGACCTTCCCGGTTGACCAGGCGGGTGGACTCGGCCACTGCCAGCTGCGGATCGCCGTTGCGGGCCATTTCGTAGACCTGCAGCAGATCGGTGGCGTTCGCAGCCATCGGAGACAGGGCGGCGGCCAGCGCCAGGACGAGGGATCGGCGGATCATCGGGGAAGCTTCCTTGGGAATCAGAATTGGAATCGGGGCGTCGGTGCGGCGCCCTGGAGATAGGCGAGGTCGGTTTCGAACAACGATTCGATGCGCGGCGCGTTGACGTCGCCACGGACCAGGACCGCTTCCATCACCGGATCGTGACCGCGCACCACGAACAGCCGGCCGTTCGGGCGCAGCCACTGCAGCCATTGCGTCGGCAGCGACTCAACCGCGCCGGTCACACAGATGGCGTCGAAGCGGCGCTCGCTCTGCCAGCCGAACACGTCGGCGGTCTCGATCCGCACGTTGCTGCCCAGACCGCTGCTGTCCAGATTGGCGCGTGCAGCGGCGGCCAGTGCCGGGTCGATCTCCAGGCTCAGCACTTCGCGGGCCAGCGCGGCCAGGCAGGCGGTGGAAAACCCGCTGCCGGTGCCGATTTCCAGCACGTCTTCGCCCGGCTGCAGATCCAGCGCCTGCAACATGCGGCCTTCCACCACCGGCTTCATCATCTTGTGGCCGGCCGACAGCGGGATTTCCACGTCGACATAGGCCAGGGTCTTGTAGGCCTCGGGCACGAAGGCTTCGCGCGGCAGGCGCGCCAGCACCTCGAGCACGCGCAGGTCCAGCACGTCCCACGGCCGGATCTGCTGTTCGACCATCTTTTCGCGGGCCTGGGAGAAATCGATCGTCATGGTGCGGTTATCCAACGCGGTGGGGCAGGCATTTTACCGGTGCACGGGGCAACTGGCGCATCTAGCATCGCTGCGCGCCGCCAAACGGCGCAGTGCCGGAAGTCATCGCCACCAAAGGCCGGGGACGGTCAGCGCGGCGCATACGCCCTCAAAAAGAAATCCACGCTGGCCTGCAGGTGCTCGTCCACCTGCGCGCGGGTGGGCTGGCCATGCAGGCCGCACATCATCAGCGCATACAGCTCACCCTTGAGCAGGCAGAAGAACTGCGAGGCCGCACGCGCCACATCGTCGATCTTCAGCTGGCCATCGGCCACGCGTGCGGACAGGAAATCCGCCAGCGCCTGCTGGGTTCGCTTGGGGCCGGCGTCCCAGAACATCTCGCGCACATGTACGTCGCCGGTGCCGGGCGCCATCATCATGCGGTGGGTGGCAATGGCCGAGTCGGTGCTGACCATGGCGAAGAAGGCGTCGGCGATTTCGATCAGCTGATCGCGCAGCGCGCCCTCGGGGGCGTGGTCGAACAGGTCGTCCGGCATCATGTGCTGGCATTGCGCACGGATCGCCTCGGAAAACAGGCTTTCCTTGTCGCCAAAATGGCTGTAGACGGTGAGCTTGGACACGCCCGCCTGCGCGGCGATGCCATCCATGCTGACACCGGCATACCCCTGCTCCATGAACATGGTGCGGGCAGCGCCAAGGATGGCGGCGCGTTTCCCAAGATCCTTGGGCCGTCCGGGGCCGTTGCTCTTGGCCTTGGACTTGAGGGGGGGCGAGCTGGACATGGTGTCAATACTAGACCATCGGGTTCTATATTTATACTCGCCGCCCACAGAACCCTTTGAAGCGCTCAGGAAGGGTCGCGCCACCGCGTTAGCCGCGCACCAGCTTGGTTATGGCCGGTAATTGTTTCAACTGAATGCCTCCCGGTGTCATGGTGCATCCCATCCTTGTGGGGAATCCACCTAGCGCGCTGAAAAACCCCTGGTGATAGATTGACTAACGGTCTGTCGGCGCATGTCGGCAGCCTCTTTTGCCGGCACGACGAGGGGATGGGAGAGCGTGGACAGGGTCGGGGCGCATGCGCATACAGGCTGCGTCCGCAGCACATGCGTGCGGCGGGCCGGGCCGCTGTGGCAATGGGCATTGCTGGCTTGCATCCTGCTCGGCGTGTGGCCGGCCGGCGCCCAGCCGCCGACCCATACCGCGTATCACACCGTCACGCGCTGGAGCATGGACGACGGCCTGCCACACAACCTGGTGCATGCGGTGGCGCAGGGCGCCGATGGCCTGATCTGGCTGGGCACCTGGGAAGGCGTGGCGCGCTTCAACGGCCGCGACTTCACCGTGTATGACCGCCAGAACACACCGGGCGTCGAGCTGGGAGGCGTGTTCGTGGTGGTACGCGACAGCACCGGCGGGATGTTGTTCGGCACTGCATTCGACGGGGTCTATCACTACCAGGACGGCCACTGGCAGCAACTGGGCGACGCTTCGGCGCGGCACCTGGCGGTCAGTGCACTGCTGCGACGCGCCGATGGCGCGCTGTGGGTCGGCACGCCGCAGACGCTGTACCGCATCGAGCCGGACGGGCGGGTGGTGGACGTCGGTCGCCAGGCCGGCCTGCCGCGCGCGCGCATCACCGCGCTGGCGTCTGAGGGCGACGGCGCTTTGTGGGTGGGTACTGAAGTCGGACTCTATCGTCTGCCCCACGATGGCAGCGCAGCCGAGGCCTGGGGCAAGACGCATGGGATGCGCGCCGCACCGGTGCGGCGGCTGGCCGGCGATCGTCAGGGCGGCTTGCTGGTTGCTGGCGACGACGGCGTGTGGTGGTGGAGCCGCGGCGGCGGCCTGCAGCGGTTCCGCCAGGGCCAGCGGGTGGATGCATTGCTGCTGGATCGGCGCGGGCATCTGTGGATGAGCTTGCCGTCGGGCACGCTGGTGGTCCACAGCGGCGCGGATGCGCCGGACGAACAGATCGCCATTTCCGGAGTGGCCAGCCCGGCGCTGCTGGAAGACGCCGAGGGCCTGATCTGGGTCGGCAGCACGCACGGCCTGTTCCGCATTGCCGAAGGCGCCGCGCACGGCATCACCCACGAAGACGGGCTGGCCTCGGACTATGTGCGCACGGTGCTGCAGACCGGCGACGGCACCGTGTGGGTGGGCAGCGCGGTGGGCCTGGACCGCTGGAGCAACAATCGGATCAGCCGCGTGTCGGTGGTGCCGAACCAGGGCGGACGCGTGCTGGAGCAGTCGGTGCTGGCCCTGGCCGACGCCGGCGATGGCGGCGTCTGGGCCGGCACCTACAGCCAGGGCGTGGTGCGGCTGGATGCGCAAGGTCGCGTGCTGGCGCGCATCGGTGCGGCCGACGGCCTGCCGTCGCTGTCGGTGCGCGCGGTGTTGCCGGATGGCCAGACGCTATGGATCGGCACCACGGCCGGGCTGGTGCGCTGGCGCGATGGCAAGGCACGCCGCTACACCGCCGCCGACGGCGTGCCCGATGGCTCGGTGCAGGTGCTGTATCGCGACACGCTGGGCACCGTGTGGATCGGCACCGATCGCGGCATGACCGCGCTGTCGGCAAACGGCAGCACGCGGGCATGGCTGGGCGAGCAGGATTTTCCAGGGCAGAACGCCTTCGACTTCCTGCGCGATGCCAAGGGCGACCTGTGGATCGCCAGCGATCGCGGCCTGCTGCGCCTGAGTGGTGAGACCTTTCGCGTCTACGACCACCGGGTCGGGCTGCCGCGCGACAAGGTGTTCCGGGTGATCGATGACGGCCGCGGTTATTTCTGGTTGTCGAGCAACCATGGCGTGTTCCGCATCGCGCGCAGCGACTTCGACCAGCTCGATGCCGGCACGCGCGAGCAGTTGAGCGTGGAGGTGGTGGATCGCAGCGACGGCATGCCCGGTAATCAGGGCAACGGCAGCAGCGCGCCGGCCGGTTGGATGACGCAGTCCGGGCAGCTGCTATTCCCCACCGCTGCAGGCCTGGGCGTGATCGATCCGGCGCGCGTGGGCACCTTGCAAGGCCATCGCATGCCGATCGTGTTCGAGCGCCTGCTGGTCGACGGCATGGTGCAGCCGCTCACTGGCCTGCATCGCTTCGGTGCGGAGACCCGGCGCATCGCCATCGGCTATGCCGGGTTGAATTTCCGTGGCCCGGACAAGGTGCGCTACCGCTACCGGCTGGAAGGCTTCGACCCGGACTGGGTGGACGCCGACAGCACCAGCGAGGCGGTCTACACCAATCTGCCGCCGGGCCGTTTCCGCTTCCGTGTCCAGGCGATGTCGCTGCCGGTGGACTGGCGGCAGACCGCGCTGTTGGGCGAATCCAGCCTGGTGATCGCGCTGGCGCCGCCGTGGTGGTGGCGTGGCGAAGTGATCGCCCTGGGCATCCTCGGGCTGGGCAGCCTGATCTACGGGTTTTATCTGTGGCGTACCGCCAGTTATCGCCGCCGGCAGCGCCAGCTCAATACGGTGATCGACGCACGCACCCGCGAGCTGAGCGACAAGAACCTCGCGCTGCAGCAGGCCAGCCAGGAGCGCGAAGCGCTGATGCGCCAGCTCGAATACCGCGCCAGCCACGACGTGCTGACTGCCTTGCCGAATCGGCGCGAGGCCGAGCGGGTCCTGCAGCAATGGTTCGACGATGCGCACGCCGGTGGCGCCCCGTTGGCGTTGGTGCTGATGGATATCGACCACTTCAAGCACATCAACGACGAATACGGTCACGAGGTCGGCGATGCGGTGCTGTCCGCGATCGGCGAAGCACTCAGCGAACAGGATCGGGCGCAGTGCTTTGCCGCGCGCCACGGTGGCGAAGAGTTTCTGCTCGCGGCAGTGGGTGTGGACGCGGCACAGGCGCGCGCGTTGTTCGAGCGCATGCGCCAGCGGCTCGCCGCGATCGCTGTCCAGACGCAGGGCACGACGGTGCGCTGCACCGCCAGCATGGGCATGGCGATGAGCGATGAGGCACCGAGTCGGCGCGAATTGCTGGCACTGGCAGACCGCCGTCTGTACCAGGCCAAGCGGCTGGGGCGCGATCGGTTGGTGGATCAATAAGGCTGCTGCGTTGCCGGCTGCGTGGAGCCTACCGACTCCGCACACAGATCTATCTTTTGCACGACATCTGAAGTTCCTCGCGAATGCTCCGGCCTGCTGCGGGCGCCTGCACGCGTGCCGGTGTGGGACACGCCGCAAGTACGTCCGTGTAGGCTCTGGCGCGGCATCCATGCCGCTCAAGGTCCCACACCGGCACGCGCGCAAGCACCACCAGTTGCTATAGGTTGCTGAAAGAAATGCAGAGGGCATGCTGGGCTGCAGGTCCTTCGTAGCGTCCATCCTGGCGCCGTAAAAGCAGATAGATGGCTTACCGATTACGTTGGCCATGAAATAGGCAGGCAACCACACGTGCTTGAAAGCATTGCTTGCCGATCAGGGGCGCCGCGCTGCTGCCGCGCTCACGTCTGCAGCTGATCCGCCTGTGCATGCAACAACGCAACAAACGCCTGCGCGGCGCGCGACAGGGTGCGCCCGCCATGGGTCACGCAGCCCAGCTCGCGCGACAGCGCCACGTCGGGCAGCGGCAGCGCCACGATCTGATGATCGATCATGCGCTCCGGCAACACGCTCCACGCAAGGCCCACCGACACCAGCATCTTGATCGTCTCCAGATAGTTGGTGGTCATGCGCAGGCTCGGCACCAGGGCGCGTTCGGCGAACAGGGCGGCGACGATGCGATGGGTGAACGTGCCCGGGTCCGGCAGCACCGCCGGATGCGCCACCACATCTTCCAGCGACACCGCGCGCAATGCGGCCAGCGGGTGATCCGGCGCCACCACGAACTGCAGGCGGTCATGCCAGATCGGTTGCGCGCGCAGCGGCGCACGCGTATCCGGTGCCAGCGTGGTGACCGCCAGCTCCACCTCGCCGCGCAGCACCGCGGCATAGGCCAGCTCCGAATCCAGAAACTGGATGTCCAGCGCGGCCTGCGGGTGTTGCGCAGCGAAGCCGCGCAGCAGGGCGGGCAGGCGGTGCAGGCCGACATGATGGCTGGTTGCCAGGCTCAGGCGCCCGCCGACCGCCGCGCCAAGATGCTCCAGCACGCGGCGGGTGTCCTGCAGCTCGGCCAGGATGCGTTGCGCGCGCGGCAGCAAGGCCTGGCCGGCCTCGGTCAGCACTACCTGGCGGCCAAGACGGTCGAACAGCCGTGCCGACAGTTGCGCTTCCAGCAAGGCGATCCGCTTGCTCACCGCCGGCTGCGTGAGGTGCAAGGCCTCGCCGGCTGCCGAAAAGCTGCCGCTCTCGGCGATCGCCACGAAGGCGCTGAGGCTTGCCAGGTCCATTGCCATTCCCAAATTTCATTTGTTGAATAAACAATATGAATTTGCGTTATCCAAGGCAAGCTCCTAGCATCGAACGCAGCCAGGTGGGTGCTCCCACCATCCGCCAACCGGATCGCCGCAATGACTGCCAAGACGCTGTACGACAAGCTGTGGGACCTGCACGAGGTCACGCGCCGCGACGATGGTTCATCGCTGATCTACATCGACCGCCACATCCTGCACGAAGTGACCTCGCCGCAAGCGTTCGAAGGCCTGCGCCTGGCCGGGCGCAAGCCGTGGCGCATCGATGCCAACATCGCCACGCCCGACCACAACGTGCCGACCACGCGTGCCGAGCGCCAGGGCGGGCTGGAGTCGATCTCCGACGAAGTCTCGCGGCTGCAGGTGCAGACGCTGGATGAGAACTGCGACGACTTCGGCATCCTTGAGTTCAAGATGAACGATGCGCGCCAGGGCATCGTGCATGTGGTCGGCCCGGAGCAGGGCGCCACCCTGCCGGGCATGACCGTGGTCTGCGGCGATTCGCACACCTCCACGCATGGCGCGTTCGGCGCGCTGGCGCACGGCATCGGTACCTCCGAGGTCGAGCATGTGCTGGCCACGCAATGCCTGATCGCCAAGAAGATGAAGAACATGCAGGTGCGCGTGGAAGGCACGCTGCCGTTCGGCGTGACCGCCAAGGACATCGTGCTGGCGGTGATCGGCAGGATCGGCACTGCCGGCGGCAACGGCCATGCACTGGAATTTGCCGGCAGCGCGATCCGCGACCTGTCGATGGAAGGCCGCATGACCATTTGCAACATGTCCATCGAAGCCGGTGCGCGCGTGGGCATGGTGGCGGTGGACGAAAAGACGATTGCCTACGTGCAAGGTCGCCCGTTTGCGCCCAAGGGCGCCGACTGGGAGGCGGCGGTCGCGCTGTGGCACACGCTGGTCTCCGATGCCGACGCGCACTTCGACACGGTGGTGGAGCTGCGCGCCGAAGACATCAAGCCGCAGGTCAGCTGGGGCACTTCGCCGGAGATGGTGCTGGCGGTGGATCAGCAGGTGCCCGACCCGGCAACCGAACAGGATCCGACCCGGCGCGACTCGATCGAGCGCGCGCTGAAGTACATGGGCTTGCGCGCAAACCAGCCGATCACCGAGATCCGCCTGGACCGCGTGTTCATCGGCTCGTGCACCAACTCGCGCATCGAGGACCTGCGTGCGGCCGCTGCGGTTGCGAAGGGCCGCAAGGTCGCCTCCACCATCAAGCAGGCGCTGGTAGTGCCGGGCTCGGGTCTGGTCAAGGCGCAGGCCGAGGCCGAAGGCCTGGACAAGGTATTTCTGGACGCCGGTTTCGAATGGCGCGAGCCGGGTTGCTCGATGTGTCTGGCGATGAACCCGGACAAGCTGGGCAGCGGCGAACACTGCGCCTCCACCTCCAACCGCAATTTCGAAGGCCGCCAGGGCGCCGGTGGCCGCACCCATCTGGTCAGCCCGGCAATGGCCGCAGCGGCGGCGGTCAGCGGGCATTTTGTTGATGTGCGTGCGTTGCAGGGAATCGAGAATCGGGAATAGAGAATCGCAACGTCCGTCCCGTCTCCGCTCTGCCAATTCTCCATTCTCCATTCCCAATTCCCGGCCTCTCTCAATGACCCCTTTCACCCAACACACCGGACTGGTGGCGCCGCTGGATCGCGCCAATGTCGATACCGATCAGATCATTCCCAAGCAATTCCTCAAGTCGATCAAGCGCACCGGCTTCGGGCCGAACCTGTTCGACGAATGGCGGTATCTGGACATCGGCGAGCCCGGCCGCGACAACAGCCGGCGCCCGCTCAATCCGGAGTTCGTGCTCAACTTTCCGCGCTATCAGGGTGCCAGCGTGTTGCTGGCACGCGAGAACTTCGGCTGCGGTTCCTCGCGCGAGCACGCGCCGTGGGCGCTGGACGAATACGGCTTCCGCACCGTGATCGCGCCCAGCTTTGCCGACATTTTCTTCAACAACAGCTTCAAGAACGGCCTGCTGCCGATCGTGCTGGCAGAAGCGGAAGTGGACGCCTTGTTCGAGCAGTGCCTGGCCACCGAGGGCTACCAACTCACCGTGGATCTGGCCGCACAGCGCGTGCGGCGCCCCGATGGCGTGGAATACGGCTTCGACATCGATGCATTCCGCAAGCACTGCCTGCTCAATGGCCTGGACGACATCGGCCTGACCCTGCAGGACGCCGATGCGATCGGTCGCTTCGAGCAGGGCCATCGCGCGCGCCAACCGTGGCTGTTCGGCGCGCTGCAGTGAGCGTGGTTGCCAACGCTGACGCCGGTGCGCTGAGCGAGCATGTCGCTGCGCAGTTCGGCCCGCAGGCGCAGGCTTATTTGCACAGCGACGTGCATGCGCAAGGCGCCGAGTTCGCCGAGCTCCGTGCTGGTCTGCAGGGTCATTGCAACGGGCGATTGCTCGACCTGGGCTGCGGTGCCGGGCATGTGAGTTTCCAGCTGACGCCGCTGATGGCCGAGGTGGTGGCCTACGATCTGTCTGCCGACATGCTCGAGGTCGTGGCGGCCACCGCCGCAGACCGTGGGCTGACCCAAGTGCGCACCATGCAAGGTGCCGCCGAGCGCCTGCCGTTCGAGACCGGCAGCATGGATGCAGTGGTCAGCCGCTACTCGGCGCACCATTGGAGCGACCTGGGACAGGCACTGCGCGAAGTGCGGCGCGTGCTGCGGCCGGGCGGAATTGCGGCCTTTGTCGACGTGGTGGCGCCAGGCCTGCCGCTGCTGGATACGCACCTGCAGGCGATCGAGTTGCTGCGCGATACCAGCCATGTGCGTGACTACAGTGTTGCGCAGTGGTTGCAGACGCTGGGCGATGCCGGCTTGCAGGTGCAGCGGCATCATTGCCAACGGCTGCAGCTGGACTATCTGAGCTGGGTGGACCGCATGCGCACGCCGGAAGTGCTGCGCGCTGCCATTCGCGCATTGCAGGGCGCGGCGGTAGACGAAGTGCGCGAATACTTTCAGATTGCGGCCGATGGTTCCTTCAGCACGGATGTGCTGGTGGTATGGGCGGCACGTTGATTTTCAGGGCGCTACGGCGCCAACTTATGAGGGTTGCATGAGCAAGCAGATTCTGATTCTTCCTGGCGACGGCATTGGCCCGGAGATCATGGCCGAAGCGGTCAAGGTGCTGACGCGCATCGATGCGCAGCATGGCCTGGGTTTCACCCTGGTGTACGACGAACTCGGTGGCGCGGCCTACGACAAGTACGGCAGCCCGCTGGCCGATGAAACGCTGGAGCGCGCACGCGCTGCCGACGCGGTGCTGCTGGGCGCCGTCGGTGGGCCGCAATGGGACACCATCGACCCATCGCTGCGCCCGGAACGGGGCCTGCTCAAGATCCGCTCGCAGCTGGGGTTGTTCGCCAATCTGCGTCCGGCACTGCTGTATCCACAACTGGCGCATGCCTCCACGCTCAAGCCGGAGGTGGTGTCCGGGCTGGATCTGCTGATCCTGCGCGAGCTCACCGGCGGTATTTATTTCGGTCAGCCGCGGGGCACGCGCACGCTGGAAAACGGCGAGCGTCAGGCTTACGACACGCTGCCATACAGCGAAAGCGAGATCCGCCGCATCGCCAAGGCCGGTTTCGAGATGGCACGCTTGCGCGGCAAGAAGCTGTGTTCGGTGGACAAGGCCAATGTGTTGGCATCGAGCCAGCTCTGGCGTGCCGTCGTCGAAGAAGTGGCCAAGGACTATCCGGACATCGCGCTGTCGCACATGTACGTGGACAACGCGGCGATGCAGTTGGTGCGTGCGCCCAAGCAGTTCGACGTGATCGTGACCGACAACATGTTCGGCGACATCCTGTCGGACCAGGCGTCGATGCTCACCGGCTCGATCGGCATGCTGCCTTCGGCCTCGCTGGATGCCAACAGCAAGGGCATGTACGAGCCGTGTCATGGCTCGGCGCCGGACATCGCAGGCAAGGGCATCGCCAATCCGCTGGCCACCATCCTGTCGGTGGCAATGATGTTGCGCTATACGTTTGCGCAATCTGCTGCAGCAGATGCAATCGAGCAAGCGGTCGGCAAGGTGCTCGACCAGGGCTTGCGCACCGCCGACATCTGGTCGGAAGGCACGACCAAGGTTGGCACGGTGGCAATGGGTGATGCAGTGGTGGCCGCGCTGTAACAGTGCTCGCTTCCCCGAGGCGTCGTGGCTGTACTGGTGGCTATCGTTCTTCTGACGATAGCCACTTTCGTTTGGCGGCTGCCTCATCAGTGACCACATCATTCAACCGAAGCATCTGAATGAACCTGCGGATGGCGTGCGCAGGACTGGTCGGCATGCAGGTCGGTCGGTGACGCGGCGCCGCATCCGGTGTCGGGACAGGCCGTACATCCGTCCCTGGAGGCTCGGTGGCGGCATCCATGCCGCCACACGGTCCCGCCCCCGGACGCGACACACGCTTCCAACATTGCTATCGCTGATCGGCAAGTAATGCTTCAAGCACGTATTGATGCCTGCGGACTTCCTAGCCGATGTAATCGGCAAGCCATCTATTTGCTCACGTCGCCAGGATGGACGCTACGAAAGACCTCCAGCCCAGCATGCCCTCTGCATTTCTTTCCGCAACCGATAGCAATCGGTGGTGCTTGCGCGGGTGCCGGTGTGGGACCTTGAGCGGCATGGATGCCGCGCCAGAGCCTACATGGACGTACTTGCGGCGTGTCCCACGCCGGCACGCGTGCAAGCGCCCGCAGCAGACCGAAGCATTCGCGTGGAACGCCAGATGTCGTGCGCAAGATTGATCGGTGTGCGGAGCTGGTCGGCGGCGCGGCGCCGCATCCGGTGTCGGGACACGCCGTGAATCCGTCCCTGGAGGCTCGGTGGCGGCATCCATGCCGCCACACGGTCCCGCCCCCGGAAGCGACACCACGCTTCCACCATTGCTATTGCTGATCGGCAAGCAATGCTTCAGCACGTGTTGATGCCTGCAGACTTCCTAGCCGATGTAATCGGCAAGCCATCTATCTGCTCACGTCGCCAGGATGGACGCTCCAAAGGACCTCCAGCCCAGCACGCCCTCTGTATTTCTTTCCGCAACCGATGGCAATTGGTGGTGCTTGCGCGGGTGCCGGCGTGGGACCTTGAGCGGCATGGATGCCGTGCCAGAGCCTACACGGACGTACTTGCGGCGTGTCCCACACCGGTACGCGTGCAAGCGCCCGCAGCAAACCGGGGCATTCGCACAAAGCCGGCAGACCTCGTGTGCGAGGCTGTTCTGTGTCGGTACGCGTGCAAGCGCCTGCAGCAACCCGCCGCATTCGTACAGAACCCGCAGATGCCGCCCGCAAGATCGGTGGCGCCGCGCCGCATCCAGTGCCGGTAGGCGCACAGGCGCCCGCAGAAAATCGACCGCCTTGCAAGAAGGTTGGGACACCAAAACCAAAACGGCCAGCAGATAACACTGCCGGCCGTCAGGTTTGCATCGTCCAGCGAATGAGCGGTGTTACGCCACCGCAGCCGTCTTGCCGGCGACCACGCCGCGCTCGCGCTGACGCAGCAGGCGGTTGGCCACATCCAGCCATGCCAGCGCGCTGGCTTCGATGATGTCCTTGCTGGTACCGGTGCCCTCGTATTCCACACCGTCGTGGCGCACGCTCAGGCTGGCTTCGCCGCGCGCATCTGCGCCGATGCCCACGCTATGTACCTGGTAGCTGTCCAGCTCCAGCTTCACACCGGTGGCCGAGGCCAGCGCGCCGAAGAGCGCGTCTACCGGGCCATTGCCCTGTGCGGTTTCGGCCACGCGATTGCCTTCCGGGTCGGACAATTCCACCAGTGCATTGGCACGGCTGCCGACATCGCTGATGGTCATCGACGCCAGGCGATAGCCTTCCTGCACGGTGGCGTCCTGCATCAAGGCCTGCAGGTCAGCGTCGGTGACCACACGCTGCTTTTCGCACAACGCCTTGAACTGCTCGAAGACCAGCTTGACCTCCTCTTCCTCCAGCAGGTACCCCAAGGCACGCAAGCGCTGTTCCACCGCCGCGCGGCCGCTGTGGCGGCCCAGCACCATCTGCGAGGACTCCCAGCCCACGTCTTCCGGACGCATGATTTCGTAGGTGCCGCGATGGCGCAGCATGCCGTGCTGGTGGATGCCCGACTCATGTGCGAACGCATTGCCGCCGACTACCGCCTTGTTGCGCTGCACCGGCATGCCGACCAGGCGCTGCAGCAACTGCGAGGTGGAGACGATGCGTGGGGTGTTGATGTCGGTATCGATGTTGTAGAACGCACCGCGCACCTTCAGTGCCATGGTGATTTCCTCCAACGCGCAGTTGCCGGCACGCTCGCCGATGCCGTTGATGGTGCACTCGACCTGCCGTGCGCCGCCTTCGATCGCCGCCAGCGAGTTGGCCACCGCCAGGCCCAGATCGTTGTGGCAGTGCGCGCTGAAGATCACGGTATCGGCACCTTCCACGCTGGCGATCAGGCGCGAGAACATGCCGCGGATCTCCTCCGGCGTGGTAAAGCCTACCGTGTCCGGCAGATTGATCGTGGTGGCACCGGCAGCGATCGCCACGCGCGCCACCTCGGCCAGGAAATCCTCTTCGGTGCGGGTGGCGTCTTCGGCGGAGAACTCGATGTCGTCGATATAGCCGCGCGCCAGCGTCACATGCTTGTGCACCGACTCCAGCACCTGCTCGCGGCTCATGCGCAGCTTGTGCTCGCGGTGCAGCGGGCTGGTGGACAGGAAGACATGCAGGCGCGGATTGGCGGCCGCCTCCAGTGCACGTGCAGAGGTTTCGATATCAGCCTGCAGGCAGCGCGACAGCACCGCCAGCGTGGGGCGACGCAGCTCGCGGCCGATCATCGCGACGGCCTCGCGGTCCGAATGCGAACTGGCCGGGAAACCGGTTTCGATGATGTCCACGCCGAGTTCGTCCAGCGCGCGCGCCATCACCAGCTTTTGCTGGGGCGTCATGCTGCAGCCGGGGGATTGCTCGCCGTCGCGCAGGGTGGTGTCGAAAATTCGGATACGCGGGGTCTGGTTGGATACGATCGTGTTCACCAGGAAGACTCCTCTACGGCGATGGCGGTGACAGGCGTTGGAGCGACTGCGGATGGGCGGGAAATAACGGGTGTTTCGGGAAGTGACTTGGCGCTGCGTTCGTTGCGAAGTCGCTCGGTGTTGCGACGACGCGGCTTGCGTGGCGGCCGCGGCCGTACCTCGGACAAGAGTGTGGCCAGAACAGTTGCGTCGATATTACCGCCAGAGACCACCGCACACTTGCGTTTCCCCGAAACGCGGCGGCCGGCGGCCAAGGCCAGCGCGCCAGCGCCCTCGGCGATGACGTGTTCTTCCAGGGCCAGGCGCACCAGCGTTTCGCGTAATTCGGCCTCGCGCACGATCACCACATCGTCGAGCAGGCTCGAGCACAGGCGGCGGGTCAGAAAGCCGGGAATCTTGACCTTCACGCCGTCTGCCAGCGTAGCGACGGGAGTGATTTCGCGCAGATCGCCGCGCACGGCGCGCGCCATTGAATCGACGCCTTCCACCTGCGCGCCGACGATGCGCACGCCTTGCGATTTCAGCGCCAGCGCCACCCCGGAGGCCAGCCCGCCGCCGCCGATCGGCACGATCACCACGTCTGGCGCATGCGCGGCCAGTTCGATGCCGACCGTGCCTTGCCCGGCGATCACATCCGGGTCGTCAAAGGCGGACAGAAAACGGTAGCCGTTCTGGTCGGCCAGCTCGCGCGCGAACGCAAACGCCTCGTCGTAGCTGTTGCCATGCTGGCGGACGGTGGCGCCCCAGTGCGCGACGCCGGCGATCTTGGTCTGCGGCGCGCCGTAGGGCATCACCGTGATGGCCTGCACGCCCAGCCGGTACGCCGACCACGCCACACCTTGCGCATGATTGCCGGCCGAGGCGCAGATCACCGGGCGCTCGTCGCCGCGTTCCAGCCCCGCCAGCAAGGCGTTCAATGCACCGCGCACCTTGTACGAGCCGGTGCGCTGCAGATTTTCCAGCTTCAACCACACACCGAAGCGCTCGGCGTAATGCAGTGGCGTGGGCGACAGATACTTGCGCAGGCGGGCCTGCGCGGCCAGGACGTCGGCCACGCTGACCGCCACGTCGCCTACGTCTGGCTCCTGCGGGGAGGGGCGGCCGGAATCAGGCATTGCGGCACGCGCACGGCCGATCCGGGAGAAGACACCTCCGGACAGCGGTTTCATGCTCGCGCGAGGTCCGGGCGTTCACGCCGCGACCTCGACCGAGTCCAGCGCGGTGATCACCACCGACTCGCAGTCGTACACCTTCTCCAACTGCAGGCGCAGCGTCTCCGGCGGGCGGGCGCTATCCACGTCCAGTTGCAGATGCCAGCGGCCGGCATCGTCCGGGGCGCTGGCGCCCTGGATGGCGCAGGGGCGGAAGCCGCGTCGCTCGGTCATGCCGAGCACGCGCACCAATGCGCCTTCGGCCGGCTTCAGCACCAGATCAAGCCGGTAACGCATGCGATGTCTCCTTGGCCGCGTGTGCGGGATTGCTGTCCAGCATGGTGCTGTTGGCGTTGTTGGGCGGCACCAGCGGCCACACGTTGGCACGCGCGTCGATAGCCACATGCAGCAGGCCGGGGCCGGGTTGCGCCAGCAGTTCGGCCAGCGCGGCATCGACATCGCCGCGCGCGATGATGCGCTTGGCCGGGATGCCGAAGACCTGCGCCAGGGCGGCAAAATCCGGGTTGTCGGACAGATCGATTTCGCTGTAACGCTCGGCAAAGAACAGTTCCTGCCACTGCCGCACCATGCCCAGCGAGCTGTTGTCCAGTAGCACGATTTTGACCGGCAGCTTGCAGCGCGCGATCGTCACCAGCTCCTGCACGTTCATCATGAAACTGCCGTCGCCGGAGACCAGCACCACGGTGCGGTCGGGGCAGGCGAACTGCGCGCCCATCGCCGCCGGCAGGCCGAAGCCCATCGTGCCGAGCGCCCCGCTGGTGAGGTGATTGCGCGGATCGTTGAAGCGGCAATGCTGGGCCACCCACATCTGATGCTGACCCACGTCGCAAGCGATGATGGTGTCGGCCGGGGCCACTTCGCTCAGGCGCTTGAGCAGCGCCGGCGCGTAGATATCGGTGCCGGGCGCGTCGTAACGCGCGCCGAATTTTTCGCGGTTGGCAAAGCAGCGTGTACGCCATGCCTGGCAATTGCCACGTGCTGCGCTCAATGCCTTCAGACTGACCGCCACATCGCCGGGCACGGCGATGTCGGCCGTACGCAGCTTGGAGATTTCATACGCATCGGCATCCAGATGGATGACGCGCGCGAATGGTGCGAATTCGCTCAACTTGCCGGTGGCACGGTCGTCAAAGCGCGCACCGACCACCACCAACAGATCGCATTCCTGGATCGCCATATTGGCCGCACGGGTGCCGTGCATGCCCAGCATGCCCAGATAATCCGGATGCGCATGCGGCAGCGCGCCCAGCCCGCGCAAGGTCAGCGCGGTGGGAATGCCGGTGGCTTCGACAAAGCGCCGAAACGCCTCCACCGCACCGGCCAGGGCAATGCCGCCACCGCCGTACACCACCGGGCGTTCGGCGCTGGCGATGGCCGCCAGCGCTTCGGCCAATTTCGCATCTTCCGGGGCCGGAGGCGGCAACACCGCCGCCGGCACATGATCGGGCAGATGCGAGGCGTCGGCGATCTGCACATCCTTGGGCAGGTCGATCAGCACCGGTCCGGGGCGTCCCTCGCGTGCGATGCGGAACGCTTCACGCACCATCTCCGGAAGATCCTCCACACGCCGCACCAGAAAGCTGTGCTTGACGATCGGCATGGTCATGCCGAACACGTCCAGTTCCTGGAACGCATCGGTGCCCAGCAGGGGCGTGGCGACCTGGCCGGTCAGGCACACCATCGGGACCGAATCGAGCATCGCATCGGCGATGCCGGTGACCAGATTGGACGCGCCCGGGCCGGAGGTGGCCACGCACACGCCGACCCGGCCGCTGGCACGGGCGTAGCCGTTGGCGGCGAGGGCGGCGCCCTGTTCGTGACGGACCAGAATGTGCTTGAGCCTGGAATCCACCAGGGCGTCGTAGAACGGCATGATGGTGCCGCCCGGATAACCGAACAGCGTTTCCACGCCTTCGGCTTCCAGGGCCTGCGTCAGCCAGCGCGCGCCGTTGCGGGGCGTGCTGTGTGCGGAGGTGTTCATGCGTTGCGGACCTTCGGTGTTAGCGGTGGGGGTGCGGCGGCATTACGCCGCTTGTTGATTCGCAGGTGCGGCGGCGGCTTGCTGCTGTCCGTTGAGCCACACCATCTTGGCGCGCAGCTTCTTGCCCACTTCCTCGATCGGGTGCTCCAGATCGGCCTGCTTGAACTTGTTGTAGTTCGGCAGGCCGGCTTCGTACTCGGCCACCCAGTTCTTGGTGAAGGTGCCGTTCTGGATATCGGTCAGCACGTCCTTCATGCGCGCCTTGGTGCTGGCGTCGATCACGCGCGGGCCGCTGACATAATCGCCGTATTGCGCGGTTTCGGACACGAATTCCAGCATGCGGGTGATGCCGCCTTCGTAAAACAGGTCCACGATCAACTTCAGTTCGTGCAGCACTTCGTAGTACGCGATCTCCGGCTGGTAGCCGGCTTCCACCAGCACTTCGAACCCGGCCTGCACCAGCGACGAGGCGCCGCCGCACAGCACGGCCTGCTCGCCGAACAGATCGGTTTCGGTTTCTTCCTTGAAGGTGGTCTTGATGATGTTGGCGCGCGCGCCGCCCAGGCCGCCGGCATAGGTCAGCGCGAACTGCTCGGCCTTGCCGCTGGTGTCCTGGTAGACCGCATAGATGCACGGCACGCCGCGGCCGATCTCATATTCGCGACGCACCAGCGCGCCCGGACCCTTCGGTGCGACCAGCACCACGTCCAGATCGGCGCGCGGGGTGATCATGTCGAAATGCACGTTCAGGCCATGCGCGAACAGCAGGCAGGCGCCTTGCTTCATGTTCGGGGCGATGACTTCTTCGTAGAGCTTCTTCTGCACCATGTCCGGGGTCAGGATCGCGACCAGGTCGGCACTCTTGACCGCCTCGGCCGGCGCTACCACGGTGAAGCCATCGGCCTGGGCCTTCGATTCGGTCGGGCCACCGGCACGCAGGCCGACGGTGACGTCGAAGCCGGAATCACGCAGATTCAGCGCATGCGCGCGGCCCTGGCTGCCGTAGCCGATGATCGCGATTTTCGGTTGGGTGTCGTTGCTCATGGAGTAGTCCTTGCGGGGTTGGCAGTGGGAAAAGGATCAGCAGGCAGCGTCAGGGGCTGGCCGGCCGAGCAAAGCGGGGATGGACGACGGCACCGGCCATGCAGGCACTGCACCAGCGCGGTGGCCGGCGCGGGTAGGGCAGCTGGTGGCCATGTCGGTGATGTCGTTCATGTCATTCGAAACTTTTGGTGGTCCCTGAAACGCGAAACCCCGCGCCGTTGCCGGTGCGGGGTCTGATCGAAGCCTTGTGTGTCTGTTGCCTACACGAAGTCCCGTCCCGCACCGGTTGGCGAGGTAATAAGTACGAGCACGAGAAGCGACGCTGCCGACGCGCCGATGGGCGCGGACACTGGGGCGTTCGAGGTGGTACGGCGGTGCGACATGTGACTGAGATAACCATCGCTGCAGGTGGGGTGTCAACCCTTGCGCATGAAACGGCCGCATCAATCGGCGCTGTGTCGCGCGAAACCGCGTGGCAGCAGCATGGTTGCTATTGAAACCGCATCGCTGCAGGCCGGTAACGGGCGATGCGAGTCACTAAATGCGCGGCATTTGTGCTGGCAGACAGTGCTCACCGAGCGAGGCGGCCCGACCCGCTGGTATGGTTGGCCACTCACATGTGGTGTCCGGGGATCTTCTGTCATGCGTCGCGTACCTGTGTTGTTGATGTCTGCCCTGGCGCTGCTCGCGCCACCCCTCAGTGCTGCCGACCGGATCACCGGGCAGCCGTTCGCCACTCGCTCGGAAGTCATCGCCCCGCATGCGATGGCGGCGACCTCGCAGCCGTTGGCCACCCAGATCGCGCTGGATGTGATGAAGGAGGGCGGCTCGGCGGTGGACGCGGCGATTGCTGCCAATGCCGCGCTGGGCCTGATGGAGCCCACCGGCAACGGCGTCGGCGGGGATCTGTTTGCGATCGTCTGGGACCCCAAGACCAGCAAGCTCTACGGCTACAACGGCTCGGGCCGCTCGCCCAGATCGCTGACCCTGGCCGAGTTCCAGCGCCGTGGGCTGAAGGACATACCGCCGACCGGCCCGTTGCCGGTCTCGGTGCCGGGCGCGGTGGATGGCTGGTTCGCGCTGCACGAGCGCTTCGGGCGCAAGCCGATGGCGCAGAACCTGGCCCCGGCGATCCGCTACGCCCGTGAGGGCCATCCGGTGGCAGAGACCATCGCCTATTACTGGGACCGCTCGGTGCCGCGGCTGTCGCAGTACCCCGGCTTCAAGGAGCAGTTCACCATCGACGGCCATGCCCCGCGCAAGGGCGAGCTGTGGAAGAACCCGAACCTGGCCAACACCTTGCAGCAGATTGCCGACGGCGGCCGCGATGCGTTCTACAAGGGCGACATCGCCCGCACCATCGGCGCCTATTTCAAGGCCAATGGCGGCTACCTGAGTTACGAGGATCTGGCCAGCCACACCGGCGAGTGGGTGGAGCCGGTGTCCACCAACTACCGTGGTTATGACGTCTGGGAGTTGCCGCCCAACAGCCAGGGCATCGCCGCGCTGCAGATGCTCAATATCCTGGAGGGCTACGATTTCGCCAAGATTCCGTACGGCTCGGCCGAGCATGTGCACCTGTTCACCGAAGCCAAGAAGCTGGCCTTCGCCGACCGCGCGCGCTTCTATGCCGACCCCGCCTTCCAGCCGGCGCCGCTGGCCAGGCTGATTTCCAAGGACTACGCCGCGCAGCGTCGCGCGCTGATCTCCATGGACAAGGCGCTCAAGGAAGTACAGCCGGGCACGCCAAAGCAGCTGGAAGAAGGCGACACCATCTACATGACCGTCGCCGATGCCGACGGCATGATGGTGTCGTTGATCCAGTCCAATTACCGCGGCATGGGCAGCGGCATGGCCCCGCCCGGGCTGGGCTTCATCCTGCAGGACCGCGGCGAGATGTTCGTGCTGAAAAAGGATCACCCCAACGGCTACGCGCCGGGCAAGCGGCCGTTCCAGACCATCATTCCCGCCTTCGTCACCAAGGGCGGCAAGCCGTGGCTGAGCTTCGGGGTGATGGGCGGGGCGATGCAGCCGCAGGGGCACGTGCAGATCGTGATGAACCTGGTGGACTTCCATATGAATCTGCAGGAAGCCGGCGACGCGCCGCGCATCCAGCATGAAGGCTCCACCGAGCCGACCGGCCAGGCCACCGCGATGAGCGATGGCGGCGAGGTCAACCTGGAAACCGGCTTCTCCTACGACACCATCCGCGCACTGATGCGCAAAGGCCACCGGGTGATCTTTGCCGATGGCCCGTATGGCGGGTACCAGGCGATCGCGCGCGACCCGGCCAGCGGCGTGTACTACGGCGCTTCGGAAAGCCGCAAGGACGGGCAGGCCGCCGGCTACTGAGCAAGCGCCTGCGGTGCGTGGCGCCGCTCAATTGCAGCCGCAGCGCGCCGCTAATGATCATGATGGATTAGGAATGCCCATGAGCTCGATGCAACAGCCCGATCCGCCGTCGCAAACGCATGCGGCCCTGCTCCCCGATGCACCGGTCGCGTTGTTGCGGCTATCGGCCGAGGCGTGTGTGGTTGCCTGCAATCGCGCCGGCCTGGACGTCCTGGGCAAGACCGCCGGTGAGCTGCAGGGCGCGCCGGCGTCGGTGTTGTGGGGATTGAGCGCAGCCGATCTGGTCGGCGAAGACGGCGTCTGGGCGGCCCCCGGCGACGACCCGGCCCGGCGCGTGCGCTATGTGCGCGACCGCGAGCACGGCGGCTGGATGCTGTCGCTGCCGCATGTGGAAACCGCGATCCTGCTGCGCGAAGCCACCCGCCTGGCCGAAGACAGCCGGCCGGTGCCGATCTCGCCGCTGCTGCAGCCGTTGGTGGCGCGCCTGCAGGCCGAGCACGAAGACCGCACCGTGCTGGAGCGCACCGCCCAGGCGCTGGCCGGCTGCGAGCTGGAACTGCTGCTGCCGCCCGGTCTGGCGGAGACCGACATGGGGCGCCGGCTGCAGGCCGGCTTCGGCAACCTGGCCGAGGCGATCCGCCAGGCAGTGGCGCTGTCGGTGCAGATCGCCGCCGAAGTACCGCCGCTGGTGGCCGAGAACGACGAGATGGTGCGCCAGTCGCAGGCGCAGACCGAAGCACTGGATGGCGCCCGCACGGCGGTGGAGCGGCTTGCTTCGAGCCTGCACGACGTCAATGCCGATCTGGCACAGGTGATCGCGCTGGCCGCCAGTGCCGATGACAGCGCACGTCAGGGCGTCGCCGCCGCCCATGCGCTGGGCCAGGCCATGCACGAAGTGGAACGGCGCGCCGCGCGTGCCGGCGAGGTCATCGAAGTCATCGACTCGGTGGCGTTCCAGACCAATATCCTGTCGATCAACGCCAGCATCGAAGCTGCGCATGCCGGCGATGCCGGGCGCGGGTTCGCGGTGGTCGCCACCGAGATCCGCCGTCTGGCCGAACGCGCGGCAGCGGCAGCGCGCGACGTGCGCGCGATCCTGGCCGAAACCAGCGCCGCGGTGGGCGAGGGCGCAGCCTCCGCGCGCGGCACCGAAGCGGTACTCGACGGCATCACCCGTGTGCTCGGCCAGGCCAGCAGCGCGATGACCACGGTGGCCGGGCGGATCCAGGCGCAGGACGGCGAGATTCGCGGCATCGAAAGCGCCGTCGATGGCGTGGTGGCGCTGGGGCGCAGCAACCTGCAGCACGCCGCGCATGTGGCCGAACGCAGCGAGGCGCTGGAGCGCGGCACCGAAACGCTGCGCGACTGCGTGGGCCTGTTCCGTCTGCCGGCCGACCCGCTGACAGTGCCCCGGCACGCGCGCGTCAAGGAACTCGCCGTGGCGACCGCCGCTCGCATCGGCACTGCCCTGGCGCAGGCCATCGCACGCGGCCAGATCGACGAAGCGGCGCTGTTCGCCCGCACCTACACACCGATTGCCGGCGTGGAGCCGGCCAAGTTCAGCACCGACTTCGATGTACTTTGCGACGAGGTGTTACCCGCCCTGCAGGAGCCACTGCTGGATGCACATCCGTGGATCGTGTTCGCCATCTGCGCCAATCCCGACGGCTACGTGCCCACGCACAACCTGCGCTTCACCCAGCCGCTGACCGGCGATCCCAAGCGCGATCTGCTCGGCAACCGCACCAAGCGCAAGTTCACCGACCGCGTCGGCCGCAGCGTGGGCGCGCACACCGACCCGTATCGCCTGCAGGTCTACCGCCGCGACACCGGCCAGATCATGTTCGACCTGTCGGCCCCGATCTTTGTGGGCCGCAAGCACTGGGGCGGTTTGCGGGTGGGCTACACGCTGGAATGACGCGACCGCATGCGTGCACGCTCCAAAAAAAAGCCGCCGAAGATCGGCGGCAGGGAGAGAGAGAGCAGGTTTCTTGTTGTAGTGACTGCAGGCTAGCGGGGTCATGTGCCGTGGAAATGTCCCTGCATGGCGCCGCTGGCGTGCTGCGTGCCAGGCGGCCGCCTGCGTGTCAGCCCTGGCACATGCACAACGACCCCCCGAAGGAGGTCGTTGTGACAACCGGTGTGTCCAGACAGCGGACCGGCGACGCAGGCGGCGCGATCAGAAGCGCTGGGTGTACTGCAGGTAGCTGTAGCGTCCCGGGATGGCATAGGCCGAATCGAACGAGTTGGCAGAGGCGCTGAGCGCCACCGGTGGGTCGCGGTCGAAGACGTTGTTCAAACCCACGCGCACGGTTGCATTCCACGGCAGCTGGTAAGACACCTGCATGTCGTTGAACGCAGTCGCCGCGACGTGGCGATAGTTGCCGGCGTCGTCCAGCTCCGAGTCGTAGTCCTTCATGCCCGAGTAGTAACGTACGGCCCAGTTGGCGGCCAGGTTGCCGTAGCTCCAGTCCAGGGTGAGCGTGCCGCGCGTGCGCCAGTTCGGGTTATCGGTGTGGTAGATGCCGTTGTAGCTTTCCCATGCCGAATTGTCGTCCTGCTTCTGCTCGTTGACGGCCACGTAGGTCGAATCCAGCGTCAGCATGAACTGGCCGATCGCGGTCTGCGGCAGCTTGTAGCGCGCGGTGAAATCGTAGCCTTCCATGCGTTGCTCGCCGACGTTCACCGGCTGGATCACCAGGCCGGTGATGGCGCCGGTGGCATCGCGGGTGACCAGGTCGCAGAACGCCGAGACATTGAACTGGTAACACTGCGACAGGATCTGGTTGGCGCTGAATTCGGTGATGGCGTCGGTGATCTTGATCTTCCACCAGTCCAGCGACACATCCAGGCCTTGCACCGAGGCGGGGCTGTAGACGAAACCGAGCGTGGCGTTCTTGGATTTTTCCGGCTGCAGGTTGGCGTTGCTGGTATAGGTGAACGGATAGATGGTCTGGCCCGAGTTGCCACTGGCGCTGTTGTATTCGGCCACGTAATTGGCCGGCACGCCGCCGGCCGCGCACGCGGCAGCAATCGCGCCGGTGTAGGAGGTGCTGTTGGTCGAGCAGGGATCGGAATAGCTATCGAAGCTGTCCGATGCGCCCAGGTACAGGTTTTCGATCGATGGCGCGCGGAAGCCGGTAGCGTAGTTGCCACGGATCAACAGGTCGGCGACCGGCTTCCACTTGAAGCCGAATTTGCTGTTGGTGGTGCTGCCGAAGGTGTTGTAGTCCGAGTAACGCACGGCTGCGCTCAATTCCAGCAACTGCGCGCCGGGCACATCCTTCAGCAGCGGAATCGCCACTTCGGTGTAGTAGTCGTTGAGCGTGTACGAGCCGGAGGTGGGCGTAAACGAATTGCCCGAGGTGTAACCGGCCGAAATCAACGCATCCGGCGAGGAGAAGCCGCTTTCCTCGCGATGCTCGACACCGGCGGCAAAGCTCATCCAGCCGGCGGGAAGCTCGAACAGATCGCCGGTGAGGTTGGCAGTGAAACTGCTGTTCTTGTACTGATAGGTGTTGTGCGCGGTAAACAGGATGTAGTCCAGCATCTCCTGAGTCACGCCACCGGCCGGCGACAGTGGGTTGAATGGCACGCAGCCGGCAATGACGGCGCCGCCGCTGTCCAGGCACGACAGGGTGCCATTGACGATGGCGGATGCACCGAGCGCGTTGCCCAGGTTGAGCAGGTTGACATCGCCGTACTGGGTTTCGGTCTGGTCGGTCTGATTGTGCGCAAAGCCCACATCCCAACTGAACTGCCTGTCCGCAAACTGGAAGTCGCCTTCCAGCCCGGTATACACGTGCGAGGTCTTGACGTCCTGCTGGTAGGTGCGCGCGAATTCGGTCAACCGATGCGACCAGCCCACATCGCGCCCGTCGCCGCCATAGGTGCTGTTGTACGGGTTGTAGTAGCTGTCGCCGCTCATCAGGATGCCGGTGTTGACCGAGGCCAGCGGAAAGCCGGCCAGCTGCTGCGACGATTGGCGGCGGTTGTAGAGCCCATCGAACTTGAAGCGCACGTTGTCGGTGAGTGCGTAGTTGCCTTGCACGTACAGCGCGTCGCGCTTCTGCGGCGTGACCAGGTAATTGTCTTTGGCGTAGTTGTAGCCGTAGTCGGAGGTGTTGAAGGCGGTGTACTGGTCCAAGCCGTAGCGCGGATAATTGCTGTCGCCGCTGGCCGTTGCGCTGCCGGGCAACACGGTCCAGGCACCGCTGTTGCCACCTGCACGCAGACGGCCACTTGCCGAGTAGCTGCTGTAGGCCGACGACCCTGCGCCATACACCGGCTCGGCCGAGATCGCGCGGTCGCCTGCCATCACCGCATCTTCCTTGACGCTGGACAGCCCGATCACCAGGTTGCCGCGCTCGCTGGTGGCGCCCACGGTGGCATCGAACGAGGTGCGCTGACCGTCACCCTGGCCGTACTGGCCGACGTAGGCATTGACTTCGGCACCATCGAAGTCGCTGCGGGTGATGATGTTGACCACACCGGCGATGGCATCGGAACCATAGATTGACGAGGCACCGTCCTTGAGCACTTCCACGCGCTCCACGATGGCGGACGGAATGGTGTTGAGATCCACCGAGCCGGACAGGCCCGACACCCAGCGCCGTCCATTGACCAGTACCAAGGTGCGCGAGGCACCCAGGTTGCGCAGGCTCACGGTGGCCGAGCCGTCGCCGCCGTTGTTGACGGTGGAGTTCATCGTTGCGCCGTTGGAGGGGATGCGCTTGAGCACGTCGGCCACCGAGGTCAGGCCCTGCTTTTCGATGTCCTGGCGCGTGAGCACCAGCACCGGTTGCGAATTTTCCACATCGACCGAGCGGATGCGCGAGCCGGTGACTTCGATCTTGTCCAGATTGGTCGGACTCTTGTCGGTCTGTTCCTGGGCAACGGCACTGGTGGTGATGCACAGGCCGATGGCGATCGCGAGCGAGCCCCGACGCAGGGTCGGGTGGAGCGTGGACATAGTCATGTGTACGGCGATTCCCGGTAGAGGAGGAGCGACGGTGCGATCCCCGTTAGATGGCACCTGCACGCGTGTGTTCATCGACACGACACGCAGGCTTAGCGGGAATTTAACGAGCGGGTGTCGCCACCGTTTTTCGCCAATCGGCGCGTTGTTGCGGCGCGGCGCGCGCAGTGCGTGGACGCGTCATGCAATGCCGTGGCGCCGCTGCGCGTGTGCGGTGCCGACCTGTGATGCCAGGCGCGGACACATGTCGCTGTCGAGCGCGACAACACTGCTGTGCTCACCGCGGGCAGATGTGGACGCGCCCGAAGCGACAGGCGTCACCGTGCACCTCGGTGCGAAGCGTGTTGCTGGCAGCCGCGACATTTTTTAGCCGCGCACGGTGCGATGTGGTTTAATCGCCGCCGAAGTGGGGGTACCGCAGTATGCTGCGGTTGAGATAGTCCCTTCGAACCTGATCCGGCTGATACCGGCGTAGGGAAGCTTCGTTAGATGCGATGGTCCGTGCCTGCACGGGTGCATCGCCATTGAGCGCCGCCGCTTCGTCCGCCTGCGAATCCTTCGCAGAGCCAGCGCCGTGGGTGCTGGTTTTCCAGCACACAGGACGAACGCCATGAATGCCGCGCCGACCGTTTTGCAGCAACAAGCCCAGTCGCTGTCCGAGGCTGTGACCCAGCCGATTCCAGGCTCCCGCAAGATCTTCGTGCAGGGCTCGCGCGCCGACCTGCAGGTGCCGATGCGCGAGATTGCATTGACCCGCACACCGACCCTGTTCGGTGGCGAAGACAATGCGCCGCTCAGCGTCTACGACAGCTCCGGGCCGTATACCGACCCGCATGCCGCGATCGATCTTGTCGCCGGTCTGGCGCCGCTGCGCGCGCGCTGGATCGCCGAGCGTGGCGATACCGTGGCGCTGGAAGGCCTGAGTTCCAGCTTCGGCCGCGGCCGCGAGCACGATGCGCGCCTGGATGCGGTGCGTTTTCCTGCGCGGCGCCTGCCACGCGTGGCGCGCGAGGGTGCCAATGTCACCCAGATGCATTACGCGCGGCGCGGCATCATCACCCCGGAAATGGAGTTCGTGGCGATCCGCGAAAACCAGCGCCTGGAGGCGGTGGCCGACGCGATGCTGCGCAAGCAGCATCCGGGCGAAGCTTTCGGTGCCGCGATCCAGCAACGCATCACGCCGGAATTCGTGCGTGACGAAATCGCACGCGGCCGCGCGATCCTGCCCAACAACATCAATCACCCGGAAAGCGAACCGATGATCATCGGTCGCAATTTCCTGACCAAGATCAACGCCAACATCGGCAACAGCGCGGTGTCGTCCGGCATTGCGGAAGAAGTCGAAAAGCTGGTGTGGTCGATCCGCTGGGGCGGCGACACGGTGATGGACCTGTCCACCGGCAAGCACATCCACGAAACGCGCGAATGGATCATCCGCAACTCGCCGGTGCCGATCGGCACGGTGCCGATTTATCAAGCGCTGGAAAAGGTCGACGGGCGTGCGGAAGAGCTCACCTGGGAGATCTTCCGCGACACCTTGATCGAGCAGGCCGAGCAGGGCGTGGATTACTTCACCATCCACGCCGGTGTGCTGCTGCGCTATGTGCCGCTGACGGCAAAGCGGGTGACCGGCATCGTCTCGCGCGGCGGGTCGATCCTGGCCAAGTGGTGCCTGGCCCATCACAAGGAAAACTTTCTCTACACGCACTTCGAAGACATCTGCCAGATCATGAAGGCCTATGACGTGGCGTTCTCGCTGGGCGATGGCCTGCGCCCGGGCTGCATTGCCGATGCCAACGACGCAGCCCAGTTCGGCGAGCTGGAAACGCTGGGCGAGCTGACCAGGATCGCCTGGAAGCACGATGTGCAGACCATGATCGAAGGTCCGGGGCACGTGCCGATGCAGCTGATCAAGGAAAACATGGACAAGCAGCTGCGCGAATGCGGCGAGGCACCGTTCTATACCTTGGGGCCGCTGACCACCGATATCGCGCCCGGCTACGATCACATCACCAGCGCCATCGGTGCGGCGATGATCGGCTGGTTCGGCACCGCGATGCTTTGCTATGTCACGCCCAAGGAACATCTGGGCCTGCCCAACCGGCAGGACGTACGCGACGGCATCATGGCCTACAAGATCGCCGCGCATGCCGCGGACCTGGCCAAGGGGCATCCTGGCGCACAGGTGCGCGACAACGCCTTGAGCAAGGCGCGTTTCGAATTCCGTTGGGACGACCAGTTCCATCTCGGGCTGGATCCGGAAAAGGCCAAGGAATTCCATGACGAGACCCTACCCAAGGACGCACACAAGCTGGCGCACTTCTGCTCGATGTGCGGGCCGCATTTCTGCTCGATGAAGATCACCCAGGACGTGCGCGATTACGCGGCCGAGCACGGTATGGGCGAGGCGCATGCCTTGTCGGCGGGAATGGAAGAAAAGTCGGCGCAGTTTCTGGCGCAAGGCGCGCAGGTGTATCGCGCCACGTGACATGCAGCGCCATCGTTGCGTTGCAACAAAGCGACTGGCTGCTTAAGAAAAATTCAGCTTCGGCCTAGTCAGATCGCAGCGCGGTGCGCAAGTGCCGCGCTGCGACTGCATTGCAAGCGGTTACAGCCCGCAAGCATTTCGCCGCATTTTCCTGAATCGCAGATAAAAAAATCGCGCCAGAGGCGCGAAGGGGACATCGTAATTATTTGAATTCGTCGGCGAGAGAGAGAGCCTGACGTCGCCACCTGTCGTAGGGAAGCAACGAGGCATAGAGTAAAATTTGCACCAAATGGATGCATGACACAGTTGGTTGTGGTCCTTTGCTGAATTTGGCGTTTCGCGCGAAGTGCGTGTTGCGTTCTTTGTAGTCCTTGCATGCCGATGCGTGTTTCTTGCCGATGAGTGTTCCTCCCGCTAATGCGATGCCATCGGGCCGGTTACGTGTCGGCCAGTGCGTGGTCGACGTCGCCTCGCGCGAAGTGCATGCGCCCGGCGCCAAGCGCGCCGCGCGTCTGGCACCAAAATCCCTGGCGGTATTGCTGACGCTGGCGCGGCAGCCGGGCCAGGTGGTGACGCGCGAGCAGCTGTTGGCCGAGGTCTGGCCCGACACCTTGCCGACCAACGACGTGGTGACCCAGGCGGTCACGCAACTGCGCAAGGCATTGGCCAGCAACGGCAGCCAGCGCTTCGAGCATATCGAGACCATTGCCAAAACCGGCTATCGGCTGCTGGCCCCGGTTGCGTGGGAGCAGCCGTCGGACGGTCCGGCCGATGTTGCCGCGCCTGCAACGGCGGTGACCGCTTCGGACAACGAGCCCGACGAGCGCAACCGCACCGCCGGCGTCACGGTCACTACCGAGTTGGAGCGCAGCCCGGCTACCCGACAGACTCCACCATCGGTTCCGCCTGCGTCGGCTGCAGTGCGGCAGCGCCGATGGATGGCCCTGGCGGTGGCCAGCGTGGCCCTGCTGGTGGTGCTGGCGCTGGCGGCGCGGACGCTGTGGATGCGCGCGCCAGATCGCGATGCGGCAGCTGCCTCGGCAGTGCTCGGCAGCCCCAAGCGCCCGTATCAGATCATCACCGCAGGCGGTGGTTTCGATCTCACGCCCAGCCTGTCGCCGGACGGAGCAATGGTGGCCTATGCCTCGCTGACCAGCGATCGCGCAGGCACCTCGATCCTGGTCAAGACCACCAACAACGCCTATCCGCGCGTGCTCGATACGCCGGCAGCCGGCATCTCCGATCGGCTGCCGGCCTGGTCGCCGGATGGGCGTGAGATCGCCTTCTCGCGGCAGGCGCCCGATGGCAACTGCCGCATCATGATCGCTGCTGCCACCGGCCCGGCTGCCGCACGCGAGGTGGCGCGCTGCGATGGCGCGGACATGCTGAGTTTCAGTTGGTCGCCTGACGGCCGTGCCCTGCTGTTCGGCAGCATGACGGGCACGCACGGGGCGCCGCGCATGCGGCGGCTGGATCTGGAAACCGGCCAATGGCAGCCGCTGAGCTACAGCGCGCAACCCAGCGACTTCGATTACACGCCGCGCTATTCGCCGGACGGGCACTGGATCGTGTTTCTGCGCAATCCGCAGCTTGGCGATCTGTGGCGCATCCCGGCAAACGGTGGAACCGCCGAACGGCTGACCCACGACAACGCTGATATCCGCGGCTGGAGCTGGTTGCCCGATGGCAGCGGCCTGATCTTCGGGCGTCGTGTGGACAGCGAAGCGCGGCTCTACCGGCTCGATCTGGTCGACCGCAGCCTGCATGACCTCGGTGTGGACGATGCGCAGGCGCCGGATGTGGCGCACGGCCATCTGGTCTTCGTGCAGCGCAAACCGCAATTTGGCGTGTATCAGGTCATTCACGACCCCATGAATGGCGGCTACATCCGTCGCCGGCTATTTCCTTCCAGCGGGCGGGACGACCAGCCGATGATCGCGCCGGACGGGCGCCAGTTGATCTTTGCCTCCAATCGCTCCGGTGCGTACGGCCTGTGGTGGGGCGATGTCGGCAAGCCTGGCTCGGTGCGGCTGATCGAAGGCTTGCGGCCGGATGCGCGCCAGGCCGCCGACTGGTCGGCCGACTCGCAACGCGTGCTGGTCAGCGGCAGCGACGCGCAAGGGCATGCGGCACTGTTCGAAGTGACCCCGGGCACGGGCAAGGCGTTGCGGCTACCGGTGCCGCTGCCGCGACCGTTGCAGGCGATCCATGTTCCCGATCCCGATCGGTTGTTGGTGGTGGCTGCCGCCGATGATGGGCACACCTTCGCCACGCTCTACGACAGACGCAGCGCTCCATGGCGCGCGCTGGCGTCGCTGCAGGACGTCTCGCAGCTGCGGCTGGACCGCGTCAGCGGCCAGGTATTGCTGACGCGTCTGACCGGTGGCGGGCTATGGCAGGTCGCCCCGTCGCTGGCGGCCGACACCTTGCAGCCGGTCGATCCGCAGCAACCCTCGCGCTGGCGCTATCGCAGCTGGGCGCCCGGTGCGCGTGGTCAGGTGCATTACCTGTCGTCCACCGACACCTGCGCCACCCATGACAGTGAGCTGCGCGGGGGTGACGGGCGCTGCCTGGACGTGGCCAAGTACACCACCATCAACGGTTTCAGCGTGGATCAGCGCAGTGGTGCGCTGTATGTGGCACTGGCGGAGGAAGATGGCAGCTCGATCGCCTTCATGCCGTTGCCGGAACGCCTGGCCACACCGCTTGGTGTGATATCCAACCTGTTGATCGTGCTGAGGAAAGTCGCCTCGTAAGTTCTTCGGAAAGACTTCGTGGCAATTTCGGCAGACCTTCGTCGGAACTTCCTGACTCACGCCAGATTCGGCAAAACACTACGCCCTCTTTTGTACAGGGGGCTGCCACCATGCAACAGGTCATCACCGCAGATCGCGGACTCGCACTCTCATTGGACGGTGCCAGCGAGCCGACGTCGACGACCTGTCTGGCGGTCTCGCGCCTGGGCAGCATCCGGACCGCGGCCACCACCTTCACGCTGTGGGTGCAGCTGCGCGGCCGCGCCTGGGTGGAGTCCAAGGAAGGGCGCTTCCGTCTACGCGCTGGCGACTGGATCGCCTTCGACAAGGAATCGCACCCCACCGTGCAGGCCGACCGTAGCGCGCTCTGTGTCGGCGTCAGCCTCGATGGCGACAGCCTGCAATCGTTGGCCGAATTGACCGACGCTACGCTGTATCCGGGACGCAGCCAGCTGTCGCGTGGCGATCTGCGCATTGCACTGCGTCTGTGGCGCAACGCGGCCGCACAGAGCGGCAGTGCATCGGCACGCCCGTTGTTGCTGCATCTGGCTGCGATGCAGCGCGACTTCATTGCGCAGGAGCAGCGCTGCCCGGGGCGCTCACGCAGCCGTCGTCGTCAGGTCTTCGGTCGCATGCAACGCGCGCGCCTGTATCTGGAAGGCAATAGCGACCGCGTGGTGCGCATCGCCGAGCTGGCGCAGCTGACCAACTTCTCTAGCTGGTATGTCTCCAAGACGTTCCAGAGCCTGTACGAGGAAAGCCCGCAGGCCCTGTCGGCAAGGTTGCGGCTGGAGCGCGCCTCCGATCTGCTGCGCGATACCTCGATGATGATCGGCGAGGTTGCGGCCGCAAGCGGGTTCGACAATTGCTGCAGCTTTGCGCGTGCATTTCGTGCGCGTTTCGGTGTCTCCGCATCGCATTACCGCGACCAAACGACAAATCCGCCAGATTCGGCAAAGCCACGGAACGTGACGCGCAAAGCGACGATGTTCACGCAATCGTAATTTGCACAGGGGCGCTTAACGCGCCACTAACGAACCCTGGAGAGATTGATGAACCTTCGCACCTCCGCAGTGCGGCTGGGCCTGTTGCCCGCCGGTATTGCGATCGCGTTGACGCCGGCATTTGCCGCCAATGCACAAGAGCAGTCCGCCGCCCCGTCGACCACGACGCTGGACCGCATCGAAATTACCGGCTCGCGCATCCGCTCGGTCGACGTCGAAACCGCACAGCCGGTGTTCACCGTTACCCAGCAGGACATCCAGAAGTCCGGCCTTGTGAGCGTTGGCGACATCCTCCAGAACCTGTCGATTGCCGGTACGCAGACCTACAGCAAGGCTGCCGTGCTGACCTCGGATCCGGAGCAGGGCGGCCAGTACGTCAACCTCTACAACCTGGGCGAGAACCGTACCCTGGTGTTGGTGAACGGCAAGCGTTGGACCAGCAGCCTGTCTGGTCTGAGCGACATGTCCACCATCCCCAGCTCGCTGATCGAGCGCATCGAAGTCCTTAAGGACGGCGCCTCGGCGATTTACGGCTCCGATGCCGTTGCCGGTGTGGTCAACATCATCCTGCGCCAGAACTACGATGGTGCCGAAGCCTCCGCTTACTTCGGCCAGAACGGCCGTGGCGACGGTTCCAAGGAGCAGTACTCCTTCACCGCCGGCACCACTACCGATCGCTCCTCGCTGGTGTTCGGTGTCAACTACACCAGCGAAGATCCGGTGTGGGCCAAGGACCGTGCACTGACCCGTTACTCGGCCGGCCCTAACCATATCGAAGACAGCCTGAGCGCGACCGGCCCTTGGGGTCGTTTCAACGATCCGCGTGCGGTGGGAACGCCTGGCGCGGGCGATTACCTCGATGCGAGGGGCAACGTTGTCGGTGCTGGCGAAGGTACGTGGACACCGAATCAGTGGGTGCTCAATCACACTGGCTCCTTCGACGGCAAGGGCGTTGGTGCCGATTCGCGCGACCTCTCCAACTATCACGTTGGAGCGGGCGTGGACGACTACTACAACTCCGTCGACCAGATGATGTTGCAGCAGTCCAGCAAGAATAAGTCGGTCTTTACGAGTGGTAGCTACAACATCACCGACAGCATCACCTTCAAATCGACGGCGATGTACTCCGAGCGTACCTCCAACCGCCAGATTGCCGGTTATCCGCTGCAGGCCTCGTCGCAGCCGCAGTTCCCGGTGGCGATCAGTGGCAGCAGCTATTACAACCCGATGGGCCAGGACATCAATAGCTGGTTCCGCCGCACCGTCGAGTTGCCGCGCACCACCGAAAGCAATGTCAAGTCCACCCACTTCGATGCGGCGCTGGAAGGCGTGTTCGACGTCGGCAGCCATGGCTGGAACTGGGACGTGGGCTTCAACTACAACAAGTACGATGTGACGCAGGTTTCGCGCGGCAACATCAACCTGTTGGCGTTGCAGAAGGCGCTGGGTCCGTCGTTCCTCAACGCCCAGGGCCAGGTGCAGTGCGGTACCGCTGCCAGCCCGCTGCCGCTGGGCACCAGCAACGCGCTGGGCCAGTGCACCCCGTTCAACATCCTGGGTGGCCCGTCGGCCTCCACGCCGAACGCGCTGCAGTACATCAATGCATTGGGCCAGGCCACGCAGCAAAGCCTGAGCAAGCAGTGGACCGCCAACGTTACCGGTGGCCTGTTTGACCTGCCGGCCGGTGAGCTGGGCTTTGCCGCAGGCGTCGAACACCGCGAAATCAGCGGTTATGACTATCCGGATCAGCTGTCCAGCGCCGGTTACACCACCGATCTGGCCGCACAGGCAACCGAAGGTCGCTACCAGACCAACGAAGCCTACCTGGAGCTGTTGATCCCGGTGTTGAAGGATCTGCCGGGTGCCAAGGAACTGTCGTTCGACGTGGCTGCGCGTTACAGCAACTACAGCCGCTTCGGCGACACCACCAACAGCAAGTTCAGCTTCACCTGGAAGCCGATCGACGACCTGCTGGTGCGTGGTACCTACGGCACCGGTTTCCGTGCGCCGACGCTGTCCGACACCTTCGGTGGCGGTTCGCAGACGTTCGATACCTTCACTGATCCTTGCGATGCGACCTTCGGCTCGCTCGGCAATGCAGGCGTTGCAGCGCGCTGCGCAGGCGAAGGCCTGCCGGCGGGTTTCCGTCAGACCGATACCGCGGGCAACCCGGTGACGCGTCGTGACGTGCAGGGCAACGCCCCGTTCAATTCGGGCGTGGGTAATGCCGAGCTGGAGCCGGAATACAGCATCACCCGGACCGTGGGCATGGTGTACAGCCCGCATTGGGTGCAGGGCCTGGACTTCTCGCTGGATTGGTACCGCATTTCGATCTCCAACATCATTACGTCGCTGACGGCCAATGATGTGTTGAACAACTGCTACCTCAACAGCCTGGCCAGCTACTGTGCCGACTATGGCCGCGATGCGGTCACCGGTCAGGTCACCACGCTGAGCCGCGGCAACGTCAACCTGGGTCGTCTGGAAACCGAAGGCTACAACTTCGGCGTGCGTTATCGCATGCCGGAAACTGCGTACGGCAAGTTCGCTGTCAACTTGGACACCAACTATCTGGCGACCTACAAGTCGCAGGCAGAAGCCGGTGCCGAGTGGGCAAATGCTGCTGGCTACTGGAACTTCCCGCGCGTGCGTGCCACCTTGGGTCTGGACTGGTCGCTGGGTTCGCTGTCGGCCAACTGGAACCTGCGCTACTACGGCGGTTTCCGTGATTACTGCTGGGATGCAGCCGCAGGCATCGAGTGCAACAACCCGAACTACCAGACGCCGAACCCGGGCTGGGGCGGCGGTACCGGCTCCAACAAGAAGGGCTCGATCTCCTACCAGGATGTCTCTGTTACCTGGCAGGCTCCGTGGGATGGCAGCGTGACCATTGGTGCCCGCAACATCTGGAACAAGCAGCCGCCGATCACCTACTCGATCACCAACAGCAGCACCGCTGCGATCGATCCGATGCTCGACTACGACCGCTTCCTGTTCGTGCAGTACAACCAGCGCTTCTGATCATCGAAGTGACGTAAAGATTGAAAAGAAAACGGGCCGAAAGGCCCGTTTTTTTTGTTTTCGGATCTGGATTAAGTCAGACAAGTTCTGGTGGACGTTATCGCTGCCATGTAGGTTGCGTCTTTGCTTGTCTGACCACGCGTTGCGCCGTGCAGAGATGACGGGCGCGCTCGATCGTTCGTTGCGCGTCACGCACGAGCCATGTCGCGATATCTATACAAATCGCGAGCGCAGTGATGCGTGCGCAGACAAGTCGCATCGCGCCCTGTCTGCATTCGCGCAGTTGCAAGCAGCCAAAGAAAAAGGCGCGACCAAGTCGCGCCCATTCTGTTACATCGATCTGGTGCCGCTCTCAAGCCTCAGCAAGCCCCAACAAGGTATCGGCCTGTTCGCGCCATGTCGGCAGGCGTGTGAGTACACCGACCTTGGACAGGTACTCTTCGTCCACGGTCTCGCCGCTGGCCAACGCAGTCGCCACATGCACCGCGCCGGTCACCCAGAAACTGCGCAGGCTGGAGCGTTGCGGGTGGCGATGGAAGGCCACCGCTTCGATGATCGGCATCGGCAGGCCCCACAGGCCGAGCAGGTACGCGCCGGCTTCGGTATGGCCCAGACGATCGTCGCCGCCTTCCAGTGGCGGTTCGCGCTCGTCGCGCACGCCGGGCAGCAACAGGCCGATATCGGCCAGCAGCGCGGCGGTGGAGCCGAGTTCTGCGCTGGTCGGCGGCAACACCTTGGCGGCCAGCCGCGAGGAGAGCAGGGCGCGGCGCTGCATCGCATTGCGCTCGGCCGGGGTCAGCGTCTGCACCGAGAACACTTCACTGGCCAGGACCAGGTCGCGCAGCGTGGCCACGCCCAGGCGGGTCACTGCCGTGCGCAGATCGGTGATGCTGCGGCCGCCGGAGAAGAATGCGGAATTGCACAGCTGCAGCACCTTGGCCGCAATCGCCGGATCGCCGGCGATCAGCTTGGCGATATCGGCCGCGTCGGCGCCTTCGTCTTCTTCCAGCGCATGCATCAGGCTCAGATACAGATGCGGCGGCGACGGCAGTTTTTCGATCCGGCCGATCGCCGCGCGCAGGCGCGGGTTGCCGAGCAGATCGCGCAGTTCTTCCAGGCTGGTGATGGCTTCGAGCAGGACTTCCGGGGCCAGCGGCATCGGCAGGAAGCGGTGCGCCACGCCAATGATGCGCGCCGGCGGCGTGCGCTGACCATCCTGGGCATCGATCAGGGCGATGCGGATGGTATCCGGGCGCAGCGTACGGATCTGCCCCAGCAACGTGGCGGAAGTGAGGTCAGGCAGGACGGGGGCGACGATGACCGCATCGAACGGCGACAACGCGGCCGCTTCGATCGCCGAATTGCCGTCGGCCACCTGCTGTACCTGCCACTGATCACCCAGATCGGCGACATAGTCGCTCAGTTCGGACGGAAGACTGGCTTCGTCCCCAACAAACAGAATACGCAAGACACTTCCCCAAGAGTCACCGGTGGCAGACACCGGCCAAACGCTGTCGGCAATGTACCCAATCTGCCGCCGGCGGTCACCGGGATCACGCCGGAAGCGTGATCCCGATCGCCCCGCGGTTGCGGGGCTGCATCACGGTCGTTGGATCAGGGTGCGTCGGAATTATAGCGTTCCACCGACTCCACCAGGATGCGCTTGGCCTCGGCCGCGCCGCCCCAGCCATCCAGCTTGACCCACTTGCCCTTCTCCAAGTCCTTGTAATGCTCGAAGAAATGGCCGATGCGCTCCATCCAGTGGCTGGACACCTGGTCGATATCCTCGATATGCGCGTAACCGGAGAAGATCTTCTCGATCGGCACTGCCAGGATCTTTTCATCGCTGCCTGCCTCATCGCTCATGCGCAGCACGCCCACCGGACGGCAACGCACCACCGAGCCAGGCACCAACGGCAGCGGCAGCACCACCAGCACGTCGGCCGGGTCGCCGTCGCCGCACAGGGTGTTGGGCACATAGCCGTAGTTGCAGGGGTAACGCATCGGGGTGGACAGGATGCGGTCGACGAAGATCGCGCCGCTGGCCTTGTCCACTTCGTACTTGACCGGCTCCGAATCCTTCGGAATTTCGATGACGACGTTGATTTCTTCCGGCAGATTCTTGCCGGAGGTGACCAGTTCAAGACCCATGCGCGTAACTCCCGAGACGTCATCTAGTGTGTGGAGCGCGATTCTACGCGTTCGGCTGTTGCGGTGCAGCGACACTGAATGGGCAATGTTCTGACCGCCGCATGCGGCATAGCCCGCATTCATCCCGGGAAGCTCCCCGATCGTCGCGGCCCGCGGCGCGGCGCACGCTGCAGACTCATCCACTGCTCGGGAACTGCCATGTTCAAGCCTATGCGTTTGCTCGTTGTGCTGCTGCTCTCCGGTGCCGCCAATTTCGCCTCTGCGGCGACGCCGGCGCCGACCTTCGTCGATGCGGTGGACTGGCCCGCCAATGGCGAAGGCTGGGAAGCCTTTGTCGATCTGGAGCAGCGGCTGGAACAGGATTTCGACAACATCTGCGGCGACACCTTTTGCGGCGGCGAGTTCAGCGACTACCAGCCGCTGCGCTTGCGTTGCTCGGTGCATCGGGTCAGCGGGGTGGTACGCAGCTGCATCTGGACCTTCGGTGCCAGCGAGGTCAGCGTCGATCCCGGCAGCGGGTACCTGCGTTCGGACAGTCGGGTCTGGCGCTGCACGGCACCCCTGAAGGCAGGGACGCGTCTGGACGAGATGTACCGCACCCTGGCGGTGAACAACCCGCTGTTCGAGCCGCTGCCCGGTGGGGCGCCACCGATCTATGATGGCTTGATTGGTTGCCTCTGAGGGGCGTGTCACGGCGCAAGCTGTGGCGCGGTGTGCTGCCCGGTGCAGCGATTGCGTGCGGTCGCGGGGCCTGGCCGGCGTCGGCCGGTGCGAGCCGATGCGGCACGCGGACCTCAAAGCCACAGACCTATCGCCTGCCCGTAGCGGGCAGACGAGCGGCGCAAACCGGCGCAAGGCCTGGGTGCGGTGCCTGGCACCCGGAACGTGAGTCGGCACGTTCCGGGTCCCGGTTTCCATCAGCTTTGATCGGCCCGCGGCTTGCGAAAAGTCGGCCTCAAAGCAGCGGCACCAGCAGCAGGGCCACGATGTTGATGATCTTGATCAGCGGATTGATCGCCGGCCCGGCGGTGTCCTTGTACGGGTCGCCTACCGTGTCACCGGTGATGGCGGCCTTGTGCGCCTCGCTGCCCTTGCCGCCAAAGTGGCCGTCTTCGATGTACTTCTTGGCGTTGTCCCAGGCCCCGCCGCCGGTGGTCATCGAGATCGCCAGGAACAGGCCGGTCACGATCGTGCCGATCAACAAGCCGCCCAGGGCACGCGGGCCGAGCAGCAGCCCGACCACCACCGGCACCACCACAGGCAGCAGCGAGGGCAGGATCATTTCGCGGATCGCCGAGCGGGTCAGCATGTCGACTGCGCGGTCGTATTGCGGTTTGGCGGTGCCGGCCATGATCCCGGGAATCTCGCGGAACTGGCGACGCACTTCTTCAACCACCGCGCCTGCCGCGCGCCCCACCGCTTCCATCGCCATTGCGCCGAACAGATACGGGATCAAGCCGCCGATCAACAAGCCGATGATCACGCTGTGGTCGGACAGGTCGAAGGCGAAGACCTCGCCGGGATTGGCCGCCTGCAGGTTGTGCGTGTAGTCGGCAAACAGCACCAGCGCGGCCAATGCGGCCGAGCCGATCGCATAGCCCTTGGTGACCGCCTTGGTGGTGTTGCCCACCGCATCCAGCGGGTCGGTGATGTTGCGCACCTCCGGCGGCAGCTCGGCCATCTCGGCAATGCCGCCGGCGTTGTCGGTGATGGGCCCGTACGCATCCAGCGCCACGATCATGCCGGCCATCGACAGCATTGCGGTCGCTGCGGTTGCAATGCCGTACAAACCGCCAAAATGAAACGCGCCCCAGATTGCCGCGCACACCGCGATCACCGGCAGCGCGGTGGATTTCATCGAGACGCCCAGGCCGGCAATGATGTTGGTGCCGTGGCCGGTGGTGCTTGCGGCGGCCACCTGCTGCACCGGCTTGTACTGGGTGCCGGTGTAGTACTCGGTGATCCAGACGATCAGGCCGGTAAGCACCAGGCCGATCAATGCGCAGGCATACAAGGCCGTGGCGCCATGCGTGTTGTCGCGCATCAGCGACTGGGTGATCGGCCAGTAGGCGAGTGCGGCCAAGACGCCGGAAACGATCACGCCTTTGTAGAGCGCGCCCATGATCGAGCCGCCCGCTTTGACCTTGACGAACGAGGCGCCCAGGATCGAAGCGATGATGGAGACACCACCCAGCACCAGCGGGTACAGCACCGCGTGCGGCCCGGTTTCGCTCAGCGTCAGGCTGCCGAGCAGCATCGTGGCGATCACGGTGACCGCATAGGTTTCGAACAGATCCGCCGCCATGCCTGCGCAGTCGCCGACGTTGTCGCCCACGTTATCTGCGATCACCGCCGGGTTGCGCGGGTCGTCCTCGGGGATGCCGGCTTCCACCTTGCCGACCAGATCGGCGCCCACATCCGCACCCTTGGTGAAAATGCCGCCACCCAGGCGCGCGAAGATCGAAATCAGCGACGAACCGAATGCCAGCCCCACCAGCGCGTGCAGGTTGCGCTCCAGCGGCAGCCCCATCGCTTGCAGCAGTGCGTAATAACCGGCCACCCCGAGCAATCCCAGTCCCACCACCAGCATGCCGGTGATGGCGCCGCCGCGGAACGCCACATCCATCGCACGGCCGATGCCATGGCGTGCGGCCTCGGCCGTGCGCACGTTGGCGCGTACCGACACGTTCATGCCGATATAGCCGGCCAGCCCCGACAGCGCCGCACCGATCGCAAACCCGATGGCGGTGTACCAACTCAGAAACAGCCCGACCAGGACGAACAGCACGCCGCCGGCAATCGAAATGGTGAGGTATTGCCGGTTGAGATACGCGCGTGCACCTTCCTGGATCGCGGCGGCGATCTCCTGCATGCGTGCGTTGCCGCTCGGCTGCGCGATCACCCAGCGTGCCGATACACCCCCATAGACGATTGCCAGGACCGCACATCCCAGCGCAAGTGGTAACCCGTAGTGTTCCAGCATGACCCCTCCCAGAGAATGGATGTCGTCCGGTCGGGACGAACCAAGGGCGATGCACGCAGCGAGTGGGGTGGCGAATACGGACTCGACGGCCATGGAGGCCGTAATGCGCGTCGCGATGTTCGGGTGGCCGGATTGCGGGCGAGTATGCGCCGCGGCCTGCGCCGCTGCCACCACCGCGGCTTTGGCGCGTCGTTCAGTCGGGGCATGACAGCCTGCGGCCAACGTGATCGAGCCGATCCAGGAGTGAATATGTCGAACCACGCGTCAAAATATGCCGTGACGATCGCTGCAGTACTGCTCAGCGCCCATGCTCTGGCTGCCGAACCGACGCCGGAATTGAAACAGCGCCCGGCCGGCACCGCGCAAGCGGTTGGCGCCGTGCACACCCTGCGCCAGATTCCCGAAGCCTGTGCGCGCCTGGAAGGCGTGTTCACCGGCAATGCTGCACAGCCGTATACCTTGTCGGTGGTGCGCAGCAGCCCCACCTGCCAGCCGCGCGCCCGCTTCGTGGATTTCGCCAAGGCCACGCCCAGCGTCGCATCGGGCTGGATCTTCAACGACGTGATCCGTGTCCCCAGCGCGGCCTGCCCCGCGCAGCAGGCGGTGGTGCGCGTCTGGCGCAAGCCGGTGGATGCCAAGCCGCAGCTCGACGGGCAAGGCCAGTCGCGCATCTATCTGGAAGATGCCAAGCAACAGGCTGCCGCCGGAAAGATCCCGCAGGTGCCGATGTTTGCTGCGCAGCAGACGATGGAAGGCAAGGCCTGTCAGTAACTCAGGCGTTTGCTTCAGTCACGCGATCAACGACAAACCCCGGCCAGGCCGGGGTTGTTTATATGACGCTTCGCAAGACCGCGATGTATCGTCGCAGCGGCGGATCCATCAATCAGTGCCGCAAAAAGCCTGGACGATGACGTTAAGCGCCGTATCGATGTCCCGCATCCCGTGTTGCGCTGCATGAGCACTGAGGCAGATGTGCAAGCGGGTGTATGGGCGTGCAGTGCCCATTACCCCTTCCGATCACCCATGCCGACGTTTATCCCGCCCACTTCGGCAATTTTTTCGCCACTGCCACGTTCTTCAGCGTCACATACTTCGGCAACCCGTCGCTGCCGTAGGCCAGCGGCGCTTCGCCCTTGATCAACGGGGCGAAATAACGGCGAGCGCGTTCGGTAATGCCGAAGCCGTCCTTGCGCAGGAAGCTGGGTGGCATCTTCTTTTCGTGGTTGGCCACCTTGTGCAGCGGGGCCGGCACGATCTTCCAGCGGTACGGCGCGTCGCTGACGCGTTCGATCACCGGGATCACCGCGTTCATGCCCTTGAGCGCGTATTGCACCGCGGCCTTGCCGACCGCCTGGGCCTGCTCCCAGTCGGACTTGGAGGCCAGATGGCGTGCGGAACGCTGCAGGTAATCGGGCAGGGTCCAGTGCACCTTGTAGCCGAGTTCCTGCTTGACCTGCGCAGCCAGGAACGAGGCCACGCCGCCCAGTTGCGCATGGCCGAACGAATCGGCCGCACCGCCGGCATCGGCGACGAAGCTGCCGTGCGCGTCCTGGATGCCCTCGCTGGCCACGACCACGCACCAGCCGACCTTCTCGACGACCTGTTTCACCTTGGCCAGAAACGCGGCCTGGTCGTAGGCCCGCTCGGGCAGCAGGATGATCTGCGGCGCCTCGTCCGGGCCCTGGCCGGCCAGGCCTGCGGCGGCGGCGAGCCAGCCGGCGTGGCGTCCCATCGCCTCGTAGATGAAGACCTTGGTCGAGGTGTCGGCCATGGCGGCGACATCCAGTGCCGCCTCCCGCACCGACACCGCGGTGTATTTGGCCGCCGAGCCGAAGCCGGGGCAGGTATCGGTCACCGCCAGATCGTTGTCGATGGTCTTGGGCACGCCGATGCAGTGCAGCGGATAACCATAGGCCTTGGCCAGCTGCGAGACCTTCCAGGCGGTATCGGCCGAGTCGTTGCCGCCGTTGTAGAGGAACCAGCGCACGTCGTGCGCACGCAGCACATCGAGCAGGCGCTCGTACTTGGCGCTGTCTTCTTCCAGCGATTTGAGCTTGTAGCGGCACGAACCGAACGCGCCGCCCGGGGTCTGCGCCAGTGCGGCGATTGCGGCGGCGGACTCCTTCGACGTGTCGATCAGCTCCTCGCGCAATGCGCCCAGGATGCCGTTGCGTGCGGCCAGTACCTTGATCTTGCGTGCGCGCGCCTCGGTGATCACGCCGGCGGCGGTGGCGTTGATGACGGCAGTGACGCCGCCGGATTGGGCATACAGCAAGTTGCCAGTAGACATAGGGGGCGGGCTCCTCGATGGGACATGGCGCAGGGGACAGTGCCGGGACATTCCCCGGATGCGGTAAGCTGCACGACCATACGGTCAGCGCTGGCGAAGACCTGAGTCTAACGCCGCCAACCGCAACGCGTTTTTATTCGAAAGTGGAGTCCACTGATGCGATTGGTTCTGTTGGGACCGCCCGGTTCGGGCAAGGGCACCCAGGCGACACGTCTCAAAGACAAGTTTGAGATCCCGCATATTTCCACCGGCGATCTGCTGCGTGCCGAAGTGGCCGCCGGCTCGCCGCTGGGCCTGAAGGCCAAGGAAGTGATGGCACGCGGCGATCTGGTCTCCGACGAGATCTTGCTCGGCATGCTGGAGGCGCGGCTCGGTCAGGCCGATGTTGCCAACGGTTTCATCCTCGACGGCTATCCGCGCAACGTGGCGCAGGCCAATGCGCTGGACGACCTGCTCGGCAAGATCGGTCAACCGCTGGACGCGGTGGTGCAGCTGGATGTGGCCAGCGAATTGCTGGTCGAGCGCATCGCCGGCCGCGCCAAGGCCGAGGGCCGCGAGGACGACAATCCCGAGTCGGTGCGCAAGCGCCTGCAGGTCTATACCGACTCCACGGCGCCGGTGATCGGTTTCTACGAACAGCGCGGCAAGCTGGCACGCGTGGATGGCGTGGGCTCGCTGGATGAAGTGCTGCAGCGTATCGGCACCGCGCTCGGTCGCTGAGACGGTTCGGACCGGGCAGTGCGCCCGGTCCACCCGCCGCGCGCTGGCAGCTCGCATGGCTCACGCAATGCATTGATTGCACAAAAGAAAAACCCCGGGCGTACAAGACGCCCGGGGCAGAATAACGCCAGTAATGAGCTTGCTCAGAGCCCCACAGCATGAGCTCCCTGGGGATTTGGCCTCTTGGGGAGTAGGACCAAAGGGGTGCTGCGACTGGCGTTCAGCATAGTGATGGATGTGACGCAGTTCGCATATCGGGAAATTCCCGACAGTACGGTAGGTGTTTCCTGACATTGCGCTCGGCAGCGAGGCGGAATGGCCGGCAACTCCGGCGATCGGCGACAATGCGCTCCATGACCAAACTCCACATCCTCGGCATCGCCGGGACTTTCATGGGCGGTGTCGCCGTCCTTGCGCGCGAGCTGGGCTGGCAGGTAGAGGGCAGCGACCAGGCCATCTATCCGCCGATGTCCACCCAGTTGGAAACCCTCGGCATCGCGCTGGCACAAGGCTACGCGCCGTCCAATATTTCGGCCGATGCCAGCGATGTCGTCATCGGCAATGCCTTGTCGCGCGGCAACCCGGCGGTGGAAGCGGTGCTCGATGCCGGCCGTCGCTACAGCTCTGGTGCGCAGTGGCTGGCCGAGCAGGTGCTGCCGGGCCGCGACACCCTGGCCGTGGCCGGCACCCACGGCAAGACCACCACCACCACGATCCTGAGCTATCTGCTGGAGGCCGCCGGGCGCGCGCCGGGCTTTCTGATCGGCGGCGTGGCCGAAGATTTCGGCGTGTCGGCGCGGCTGGGCCAGGGGCGTGAATTCGTGGTGGAAGCGGACGAATACGACACCGCGTTCTTCGACAAGCGCAGCAAGTTCGTGCACTACCGGCCGCTGGTGGCGATCCTCAACAACCTCGAGTACGACCACGCCGACATCTTTCCGGACGTGGCCGCGATCCAGCGCCAGTTCCATCATCTGGTACGTACGGTGCCGGCGCGCGGGCGGCTGATCGTCAACGGCGAGGATGCGCGCCTGGCCGAGGTGCTGGCGATGGGCTGCTGGACCCCGGTGGAGCGCTTCGGTTTCGATGCCTCTCTCGAGTGGAGTGCCCGCTTGGTCGCCGCCGACGGCAGTGCGTTCGCGGTATTGCAGCGTGGGGTGGAGATCGGCCAGGTGCAGTGGCCGCTGGTCGGGCGGCATAACGTGCTCAATGGATTGGCGGCGCTGGCGGCCGTGCATGCGGTGGGCGTGGATCCGGCAACGGTGATGCCGGCGCTGGCGCGCTTTCAAAGCGTCAAACGGCGGCTGGAGCTGTTGGGGCAGGCGCGCGACATCACCGTGTACGACGACTTCGCCCATCACCCCACTGCGATTGCGACTACCTTGCAGGGCTTGCGTGCGAAGGTTGGTGCGGCGCGTGTGCTGGTGGCAATGGAGCCGCGCAGCAATTCGATGCGGCTGGGCGCACATGCGCAGGCGTTGGCGCCGTCGTTGCGCGATGCCGATGCGGTGGTGTTTCTGCATCGCCCCGAACTGGCCTGGGACGCCGCACCGATCATCGCGCAGGTGCGCGGTGACGCGCACGTGGCGCATGACGTGGAGGCGTTGCTGCAGACACTGGGCGAGATTGCGCAGCCGGGCGACCATGTGGTGTTCATGTCCAATGGCGGTTTCGATGGCGCGCCGCGTCGCTTCCTGGCGCAATTGTCCCGATGACCGGCCTCACGATCACCGCCGACACCAGCGCCTTGCCGCTGTTTCCGCTGCACAACGTGCTGTTGCCGGGTGCGGCAATGGGCTTGCGCGTGTTCGAACGCCGCTATCTGGATCTGGTGCGCGAGAGCGGCCGCACCGGCAGCAGCTTCGGTGTGTGCCTGATCCTGGATGGCAGCGAAGTCGGCGTGCCGGCAACACCGGCTGCGTTCGGCACCGAAGTGCGTATCGAGGATTTCGATGTCGGTGCCGATGGCGTGCTGGTGCTGCGCCTGCGTGGCACGCGTCGCTTCCGTGTGCAGCGCTCGCGCATCCGCGACAACGGGTTGGTGGTCGGCGAGGTGAGTTGGTGCGAGCCCGACAGCGACGACGAACTGCGGCCCGAGCATGGCCTGCTGGCAACCGTGCTCGAGCGCATGCTCGAACAAGTCGGCGGCGAATTCGCCTCTGCCGGGCCGGAGCTGCTGGACCAGGCGGCATGGGTCGGCTGGCGGCTGGCCGAACTGCTGCCGTTGACCGAGCAGCAGCGTCTGTCGCTGTTGCAACTGGACGATCCGCATCGGCGCCTGGACCAGTTGCTGGCCTGGATGCCGTGACGCGGTGAGGCAGGCGCGCGCGTGACCCATCACCGCGCTTGCACCCTTGCAACGGCACACTCGCCACGCTTGAGTGCGCTCACGATGGCATCCATGCAGTGGATGCGCGCATGGGCGTCACTCGTTTTCGATCCACGGAGTGTGCCTTGATCATCGATGTCAAACCGCGTGTGGCGGATGTGTTCAGTCAGGTCTGGCGGACCCTGGCGGTGTTGTTCGTATGGGACGTGTTGATCACGATCATCTACTACGTGCTGCCGTTCCGCGCGCCTGCGTTGCCGTTGACCATCTTCGGTTCGGCGCTGGCGTTGTTCCTGGGCTTTCGCGCCAACTCGACCTATCAGCGCTGGTGGGAAGGGCGTGTGCTGTGGGGCCAGATGATCAATGCATCGCGCAATCTGGTACGCCTGAGCATCAGCATCCTGTCCGCACCGGAGGCGGCAGCGCTGGGCCGCACCATCGCGCTGCGCCAGATCGCCTACGTCAATGTGTTGCGCTGCCAGCTGCGCCGGCTTCCGGTGGCGATGGCGCTGGAGCCGCGTCTGCATGCTGACGAAGTGGCCGCGGTGATCACGCGCACCAATGTCGCCAATGGCTTGCTCGACACCACCGGGCGCAGCGTCGAACAGGCGCGTCGTGATGGCTGGATCGACAGCATTCAACAAGCCAGTGTCGAGCGCATCCTGGTGGATATTGCCAACGCGCAGGGCGGCATGGAACGGCTGAAAAATACGCCGTTGCCGTATCAATACCGCTTCTATCCGAACCTGTTCACGCGGCTGTTCTGCGTCTTGCTGCCGATCGGCCTGGTAGAGACGCTGCAGTACGCAACGCCGGTGGGGTCGACCGTGGCGGGCCTGATGTTCCTGGCGGTGCTCAAGATCGGCGACGAGTTGGTCGACCCGTTCGCCAATACCATCCATGACCTGCCGCTGGACAGCATGTGCCGCACGGTGGAAATCGACGCGCTGCAGGCCATCGGCGAACAGGCGCCCGAGCCTATGCAGCCGGTGGATGGCGTGCTGTGGTGAGTGCATCGCGCCTGCACCAATGCGGTTTGTGCATATCCAAACGGCGCTGAGGCGCAAGCTCTCGGTCACCTTGAGAGCTGATCGAACGGTGCGGATGCGTCGGTTGTAGAGCGGCTGATCTGCGGCCTAGCTACAGGGGCCCTTGCCCGCCTATCGTCGCGGATGCTGCCACCGAGCCTCCACGGACGGATGCACGGCGTGTCCCGCGAGCGATGAGGGCGCCGCGCGCTCGACCAACCAGGCTGGTGGCCTAGACATTCGGCTGCATCCAAGCGATGCGGACACTTTGCCGCCATCGATGCAGCGTTCAAGAAGTTTTATTAGCAGTTCTTATCTACAGGACAACGCGTTCGTTGACCGATCGCTGTTGCCCGATCGATCAATGGCGCTGCTGTGACGGACCCGATGCGGCCGGATTGGATGCCGTGGTGTCCGTCTGCGGCGCAGCGTTGTCTTTGTCCTCTTGCCGCAGCGCATTTCCCGACGTGCTGTCGATCAGGATCACCGGCACCTGCGAGCGGCGGCGCTGTTCCAGGCGATACGGCAACGGGTCCAGTGCCTGGCGCAAGGCGCTCAGTGCCGGGTCGACCCCACGCAGCGGATACCACAGGCCGATCAGGCTGAAGTGGCGGCTGTAGCGCAGCGTCTGCGTGCTGCCCACCCACAACGGTTGCGCGCCGGGCTGCAGGCGTGCGGCCGCCGGCCACAGGCGCAACACATGCACATGGCCGGGCGCAGCGTGACGCACCATCAGCAGGGCTTCGACCTGCGTGTCCAGCGTGGCCGGCAGGATCGGCACCTCGTCCGGGCGACCACTGACATCCAGCAGATGCAGCGCCTGTTCCCAACCGGCTTGCGGTTGCACCCGCCAGCCGCGTGCTTCCAGCTGACGCTGCAGCGGTGCCAGCGGGCCGGCCAGTTGCACGTCCAGCGGCCAGCGCTGGTCGTCGTCGAATTCGTTACGCCGTGCCGGCAGCAGGCGCCACTGGCCATTCCACCAGTCGCTGGCGGGCAACTCCATCAGCAACGGTGGCGGCGGTTCGAACCTGGCCAGCTTGGTGCCCAGGTTGCGCGGCGCGAACACGACCGCGCAGGTCAGGAACACGCCGTAGAAGATCCACGAGACCGGCTTGACCCAAAAGGCGCGGGTGGCGCGACGGCGATAGGCGATGCCCAGCACCAGCAGCCAGAAGATGCCGAACAGCATGCCGCCGACCACGTCGCTGAGCCAGTGCGCGCCCAGATACAGGCGCGCGAAGCCGATCAGCGACACGATCGCGCCACTGACCAGGTACGGCCACACCCGGCGCCGGCCCGGCAGCTCGCGCGCGATCAGCAGCGCAAAGAAGCCAAAGCCGATCGTGGCCATGGTGACCGCTACCGACGGAAACCCGAAACCGCTGCTGGCCGCCGGCGGGCGCACCACCTGCACGGTGGCGCCCAGCAATTGTGTCAATGCCAGGCCGAAGGCCAGCGCGATCACCCAATGCGCCACCGCCATCCAGCGGCGCCGCCAGGCCAGATAGCCCATCGCCGCCGCAATCGCCGGCAGCAGCACCTGCCAATCGCCCAGCGATGCCAGCGCCACCATCGGGTAGTCGGCCAGCGGGTTGCGCAGCGCCAGCATCAGATCGTGCACGGCCAGGTCCACGCGCAGTGGCTCACCGTGCGCCAGCACCACCATCAGCAACACGAACCAGCCCCAGCCCAGCAGCAACAGCATCAACGCCATCATCGCCAGCGGTACCGACTCGCGACGGCGCGGGTCGAACACGCTCACCGACCAGTTGCCCAGCACCGGATGCCGATGCGACCACTCCAGCAGGCGCGCCAGCAAGGCGTCCAGATGGCCGGCCGACCAGCGGTACGAGTACAGCACCATCGCCCAGGCCAGGCCGATCACGGCGGCCAGCAAGGCGACCACCACGAACAGCCGGCCGGCCACCGCGGCCACCGCGTCGTAGGCGGTACCCAGTACCCAGCCGGGCACCAGGAACAGCAGCGCCCACGAGATGCAGGCCAGGGCGCTGGCGATCAGATAGCGTTTGAACGGCATGTGCGACATGCCGGCGATGGCCGGCACGAATGGCCGCACCGCGCCCACGTAACGCGCGATCAGGATGCTCTTGAAGGCATTGCGCCGGAACAGCAGCTCGCCACGCTCCAGCAGTTGCGGGTAGCGGCGAAACGGCCAGTAGGCGTGCAGCTGGTGGCCCCAACGGTGGCCGACCCAGAAGCTCAGCGCATCGCCGACGAAGGCGCCCAGGGTGGCGCAGGCCACCGCATACGGCCCGTTGATCTGCCCCAGCCCGATCAGCACACCGATGGCGAACAGCAATGGCAGCGCCGGCACGATGGCACCGAGCACGATCACCGCATCGGAAAATGCGATGGCAAAGATCACCACGCCAGCCAGGGTGGGGTGGTGTCCGATCCACTCCAGCGTGGCGTCGATCCATGAATTCATCCCACGATTATAGGTGGGCATGGCGACGAGGTGACTTGCGCCCTCGTCACATCGCCCGGTCCGCTTCACCTCGGGTTGCGGGCTGGCAACGCCGCACGCCACGGTGACATGCAGGCAACGCACGCTGTGGCGATGCAGGCGCCCCGCCTACAATGGGGGATGAGTGACGATTCCGCCGGCAACCTACCGCTGAAGTCCGATACCTTCGGGCGCATCCTGTTGATCCGCGATGCCGATCGCCTGTTCGTGCGGCGTGACCTGAGCGCGGCGCCATGGCTGCTGCGCGGGGTGGCCTGGTGGCTGGCGCGGCGCGAAGCCCTGGCCCTGCGCCAGCTCGATGGCCTGGCGCGGACACCGCGTCTGTTGCACTGGGACGGACGCCATCTGGACCGCAGCTATCTGGCCGGCGACGCGATGTACCAGCGCCCGCCGCGCGGCGATCTGGCCTACTTCCGCCGTGCGCGCAGGTTGTTGCAGCAGTTGCACCGCCGCGGGGTGGCGCACAACGATCTGGCCAAGGAAGCCAACTGGCTGGTGCAGGACGACGGCAGCCCGGCGGTGATCGACTTCCAGCTGGCGGTACGCGGCAATCCGCGCGCGCCCTGGATGCGTCTGCTTGCACGCGAGGATCTGCGTCACCTGCTCAAGCACAAGCGCATGTACTGCCCGGCCGCGATCACCCCGGTGGAACGCCGCGTGCTCAAGCGCACCTCCTGGGTCCGCAAGCTGTGGTTCGCCACCGGCAAACCGGTCTACCGCTTCGTGACCCGCCGCGTGCTGCATTGGGAAGACAACGAGGGGCGGGGGCCGAGGCCTTGAGGGGCGGGGATTGGTTGTTGGGGATTGGGGATTCGTAAGAGCGTATGGCTTGGGGCTGCGGGTTGGTCGATGCGAGTGGGGGAGGCGATACGCTTTTGCGAATCCCGAATCCCGAATCCCGAATCCCGCACCGTTCTTGCTCGGGTTGTAAGCTTTTGCGAATCCCCAATCCCCAATCCCCAATCCCCAATCCCATGACCTTAAACGGCAAAACCCTCTTCATCACCGGTGCCTCGCGCGGGATCGGCCTGGCGATTGCGTTGCGGGCGGCGCGGGATGGGGCCAATGTGGCGATTGCGGCCAAATCGGCAGTGGCCAATCCCAAGTTGCCCGGCACCATCCACAGCGCGGCCGCGGCGGTGACTGCGGCCGGTGGGCAGGCGCTGGCGCTCAAGTGCGATATCCGCGACGAAGCGCAGGTGCGTGCCGCGGTAGCCGCCACGGTCGATACGTTTGGCGGCATCGATATCCTGGTCAACAACGCCAGTGCGATCTGGTTGCGTGGTTCGTTGGAGACGCCGATGAAGCGCTTCGACCTGATGCAGCAGGTCAACGCGCGCGGCAGTTTTCTGTGCGCGCAAGCGTGCCTGCCGCATCTGTTGCAGGCGCCCAATCCGCATATCCTCACGCTGGCGCCGCCACCGTCCTTGAACCCGGCGTGGTGGGGCGCGCATACCGGCTACACGCTGGCCAAGATGGGCATGAGCCTGGTGACGCTGGGGCTGGCAGCCGAGTTCGGCCCGCAGGGCGTGGCGATCAATGCGCTATGGCCGCGCACGGTGATCGCCACCGATGCGATCAACATGATCGATGGCGTGGATGCGGCCGCGTGTCGCCGGCCGGAGATCATGGCCGACGCGGCACATGCGGTGCTGACGCGCGAGGCGGCCGGATTTCATGGCCAGTTCCTGATCGACGACCAGGTGCTGGCCGAGGCCGGCGTCACCGACCTGAGCGGCTACGCGGTCGACCCGTCGCGCGCGTTGTTGCCGGACCTGTTTCTCGACTGAGCGCGGCCAACGGCCCGCGCGCGCAGCCGGCCTGATACGGATACGCCGTCAGCGGCGCATGCGGCCAGCGCGATTCGAAAAAATCGATGCAGCGGACCAGCGGCCGCGCCCCCGCGTGCCAGGCCGTAGGCGCCCGGGCGTGAGCACAGGGAGTTCACAGTCGTGTTTGCTATCGTGCGCGGCTGAAACCGTTTCCAACAGGGATGTACAGCGCGTGTCTCCGATGTTCCGTGTAGTCGTTTTGGCGGCGTCCGTGTCCGTCCTGGTGGCCGCTTGCGGCGGCAAGTCGCCGCCGCCTGCAACCGGTGCCAAGACGAGTGAAAAACAGCCGGACTCCCTGCAAGGCGTGACCGCAAAGCTCGGCGCCTACATCGACTGCTTCAACCGCATCGATGCGAAGGTGCACGCCGGCGCCAGGCAATACACCGGCTGGATGCAGGACCCGTTCGCCGGCCCCACCGGTCGCGAATCCGGCATGACCGGTCCGTACGATATCGACGCCTACGACATGAAGCAGTGCGATGCGCCGGTCAGCGCGGCCGCTGCGGCGAACCCGTCGCTGCCTGCATTGGACAAGGCAGCGCGCGATTACCGCGCGGCGTTGAAGGCGCTGCAGCCGATCAGTCACGCGGTAGCCGACTACTACACGCGTCAGGACTACGAAGACGACCAGTTCGCCAAGGGCAAGCAGCTGCACCCGGAGCTGATGGAGGTGCTGGCCACCTATGCCGATGCCAGTACCGCCTTCAGCGCCGAACTGGACACGCAAAACGACGCGGCGCAACGCGAAAAACTCAAGATGCTGGAGCAGGGCGAGGGCCGCACGCGCGAATACTACCGGCTGGCAATGATGCTCGACGCCAAGGAGATCGCCGATGCGCTGGAACAGGAGCAGTTCGACGTGCCACGGGTCAATACGCTGCTGGACGGCTTCAACCGCCTCTCCGACGAGGCGCATGCCAAGGTGGCCGATCAGGAACCGGGCAAGCTGGACTGGAATAGCTTCGAGACCGCTGCGGAGACCTTCCGCAGACAAGCCAAGGCGCGGGTGAAACGCGTGGTCGAACGAACGCCCTATAGCAAGATGGAACAGGGCTGGCTGGATAACCCCTCGCTGGCGCCGGAGGGTTCGCCACGCAAGTTGCTCAACACGTACAACGCGCTGGTGTTCGAAAGCAATCGTCAGTAATTGCCGCGCTGCAGCCGCCGCGCGCGTGCCGCGGGTGCGCCGCGTCAGATGTCATTCGGCCGCACGCTGCGGCAGCCACCTCGTTCAACCCATCACTGGAACCCAAGATGACCCTTCGACTTCGTTATGCGCCGCTCACCGCGGCGATGGCTTTCGCCGCGCTGCTTGCCGGCTGCCAGAAAGACGCACCTGCCGCCGCAGTGGAAGGCGCCGACAAGATCAATGCCTACATCACGTGCTTCAATGGCGTTGAGCAGCCGATCCATGAGAGCTACCAGCAATACATCGAGTGGATGCAGGACCCCGAGGCTGGCCCGACCGGCAAGGAAAGCGGCATCCATGCACCGGGCACGGTGCTGTCGCATCACGTGGACGAATGTGGCGCGCCGATGACTGCGGCCTTGGCGCAAACACCCGCCAACCCCGAGCTCGATCCGGTGGCCAAGACCTATCAGGAACGGTTCACCACGCTCAACGAGCGTATCGGCGAAGCGGTGCGCTACTACGACCGCGAGGATTATCTGCGCGACGACGGCAAGGGCATGAAGGCGCTACACGCACCGCTGATGCAGGCCTATCATGCGTTCTTCGAAGCCGGCGAAGCCATGAATACCGCCCTCGAACGTAACGAAGACATGCGTCGCCAGGCGCAGATCGATGCGATCGAAAAGGAAGAAGGTCGCAGCGCCTCCTGGTATCACCTGAAGATCATCGGCGAAGGCAAGCAGTTGGTGCAGGTGCTCGACAGCGACACACCGGATCTTGCCGCAGCGCAGTCCCAGCTGGCGCGTTACCAAGGCATTCTGGAAGAGGCGCAGAAAGCCAAGGTCGGCCAGGGCGATGCAATGTGGGGCCACATGGAACGCTCCGCCGACAAGCTGGCGCGCGAGTCCGGGCGACTGGTCGAGCGTATCCGCACCAAGACACCATTGAACAAGAGCGAGCAGATGCTGCTGGAAAGCGGCTCCATGCCGCCGGGCGGCACCCGCCAGGCCGTGCTAGCCAGCTACAACGATCTGATCGACATGAGCAACCGCATGTCGCATTGATGCTGTGCAGGTACTCCTGTCGCATTGTGTAAGCGCATCGCGCACTGCTCTTACCGTGCACACCGACTATCTCGACAGGTCCTTGCCCGCCCATCGTCGCGGGACCTTACGCGGCATGGATGCCGCGTAAGAGCCTACAAGGACGTACTTGCGGCGTGTCCTGCGATGGTGGGCGGGCAAGGGCCCTGCAGCCAAGTAACAGATCATCCGCTCTACGACTGATCCATCAGCACTATCCAAGTCCATCGAAACACAACGCATAAAGAAATCTAGGCCTGGAAGCGTGGCCGTGTTTGGGCGCGATCAGATGCTTAGATTAAAAGCTCGGTGAGTCGAAGGCGCGTTACCCTCACCGCTCGCGGGACACGCCGTGAATCCGTTGCTGAATGCTCTATAGCGGCGTCCTTTCCGCTGACGGTCTCGAAATCGATAAGAACACCACGCCCGCCAGCCTAGTGGTGTGCCGATGGGAACCGCAAAGCCGGCTGCCTCCGCTTCTCGGCGGGCGCAGGAGTCGCGTCGCGTCGGCAGCACCGCGTCAGCCGTTGGAGATCTCCGGCAGCGGCTCGGCACACTGGCGGCAATAGCGTGCATCGGGCGCGTGGCCTTCCAGCCCGCAACGTGGGCAATTGCGCGTATCGCGCTTGCCGGTGTGGCCACCTTCGCGCAGCGTGCTGGCCAGTTCGGCGGTATAGATGCCGGTGGGCACGGCGATGATGCTGTAGCCGATCAGGATCAGCGCCGAGGTAATGAAGCGGCCCAGCGTGGTCTGCGGCACCAGGTCGCCAAACCCCACCGTGGCCATGGTCACGATGGCCCAGTACATGCTGGTCGGGATGCTGGTGAACCCGTGTTGCGGACCTTCGATCACATACATCGTGGCGCCGGCGATCACGGTGATGGTGAGCACGCTGAACAGGAACACCAGCACCTTGCGCCTGCTGCGCCACAGCGCGTCCACCAGTTGCCCGCTTTCCTCGATGTAGCGGGTGAGCTTGAGGATGCGGAACAGGCGCAGGATGCGCAGCACGCGCACCACCAGCAACGTCTGCGCACCTGGCACGAAGAACGACAGATAGCTGGGCAGGATCGAGAGCAGGTCGATCACGCCCCATACGCTCAGTGCGTAATGCAGCGGGCGCCGCACCACCGCCAGGCGCAACGCGTATTCGATGGTGAACAAGACCGTGAACGCCCATTCCAGCGGCACCAGCCAGTGCGCCGAATGCGAATGGATGCGCGGCACGCTGTCGATCATGATCACCACCACGCTGGTGAGGATCGCCACCACCAGCATCAGGTCGAAATTGCGCGATGGGCGGGTGTCGTGCCGGTAGATGATGTCGAACCATTGCCGGCGCCAGCCGTGGTCGGTGGCGGGAGTGAGCTGAGGATCGGAGAAGGGGCGCATCCGCGCATTGTGCCGCAGGCCGGCGAATGCGCGAGAATGCGCGTTCTCCCTCCGCTTCTGTGACCCACCATCATGAGCACCGCTGCCGATTCGCCCCTGTCCCTCGCGCATTACTACCTGCCGGTGTATCGCCCGCGCCAGGTGGTGCTGGAGCGTGGCCAGGGCAGTCGCGTGTGGGACGACCAGGGCCGCGAGTACGTGGACCTGTCCGCCGGCATCGCGGTCAGCGGGCTGGGCCACAACGATCCGGACCTGATGGCCGCGCTGACCGAGCAGGCCGGCAAGCTGTGGCACACCAGCAATGTGTTCTTCAGTGCGCCGCCGTTGAAGCTGGCCGAAGAGCTGGTCACCGCCTCGCGCTTCGCGCACAAGGTGTTCCTGTGCAATTCGGGTGCCGAGGCCAACGAAGCGGCGATCAAGCTGGTGCGCAAGTGGGCCAGCAGTCAGGGCCGCCCGGCCGACAAGCGCGTGATCGTGACCTTCCGCGGCAGCTTCCATGGGCGCACCCTGGCAGCGGTCACCGCCACCGCGCAGCCCAAGTATCAGGAAGGCTACGAGCCGCTGCCCGGCGGGTTTCGCTATGTGGACTTCAACGATGTCGCCGCGCTGGAAGCGGCCATGGCCTCGGGCGATGTGGCTGCGGTGATGGTCGAGCCGATCCAGGGCGAGGGCGGGGTGATGCCGGCGGCGCCGGGTTTCCTGAGCCGCGTGCGTGCGCTATGCGACCAGCACGATGCGCTGCTGGTGCTGGACGAGATCCAGTGCGGGATGGGCCGTACCGGCACGCTGTTCGCGCATTGGCAGGAGCAGGTGACGCCGGACATCGTGACGCTGGCCAAGGCGCTGGGTGGCGGCTTCCCGATCGGCGCGATGCTGGCCGGCCCCAAGGTGGCCGAAACCATGCAGTTCGGCGCGCACGGCACCACCTTCGGCGGCAACCCGCTGGCCGCGGCAGTGGCGCGCGTGGCGCTGCGCAAGCTTGCCTCGCCGCAGATCGCCGAGAACGTAGAACGTCAGTCGGCGGCGCTGCGCGCCGGCCTGGAGGCGCTCAACACCGAGTTCGGCCTGTTCGCCCAGATCCGCGGGCGTGGCCTGATGCTGGGCGCGGTGCTGGCGCCGGCGCATGCCGGGCAGGCCGGTGCGATCCTGGATTTTGCCGCCAAGCATGGCCTGCTGTTGTTGCAGGCGGGGCCGGATGTGCTGCGCTTCGTGCCGGCACTGAATCTGACCGATGCCGAGCTGGCCGATGGGTTGGAACGCCTGCACCTGGCCATTGCCGAGTACGTGGCGCAGGAGTAATGGAGTCCTGCGCGTTCTGCACCGTCGTGGCGGGTGCCGTGCCGGTGAGCGTGGTGGGGTAAGAAGCGCGGGTCGTTGTTGCGCTTCTTCGACGCGTTCAATGCTGCGAGCGTCGTCTTGCGTCACCCTTGAGGGTGATCAGTGTTTCGCGATGCTCAACGATTCCCGATTCCCGATTCCCGATTCCCGATTCCCGATTCCCAATCCCCAATCCCCAATCCCCAATCCCGGCTCCTCACCCCAGCCCATACCGCTTCAGCACCCGCCGCAACGCCCGCGCATCGCGCACCGTGTCCGCATGCAGGCCGGCGGCACGCGCGCCGCGCACGTTGACGAACAGATCGTCGACAAACAACGTGCGCGCAGCACTAGTATCCAGTTGTGCAAGCGCGCGCTGATACACCTGCACATCGGGCTTGCGGCCGCCGAGTGCGCCGCTGCACAGCACGCGGCCCTGCAATAGCGGAAACAGCGGCGGCACGATCCGCTCAATCGCTTCCACCATCAACGGCCCGTTGTTGGTGAGCACCGCCACCGCGGTGGTTGCCGCCACCGCCAGCACCTGCGTCAGCACCGCCGGGTCGGCGCGGCATGCCGCCACGCGTGCGTCGATCCAGGTGGCGCGATCGATCGCGCAGCCAAGACCCTCGCTGAGCTGAGCCAGATAGGCCGGCGTGTCGATCACCCCGGCGTCGTAGGCGCGCTCCAGGCCCTGCTCGAACAACACCTGTTGCACACGTTGCGGCGTGCACGCCGCTGCATTGGCAAGCGCCGCCACACGGCGCGGCCGCGAATAGCTGGCCAGCACGCCGTCGAAATCGAGCAGTAACAGGGACGGTGCTGCAGGCGGCATGGGCGGACTCGAGATGTGGCGGGGCAGCGTTGTCGATTCGCCGCGGCATGGCAAGCGTGCAAGACCTGGTATGTCCGGATCCACGCAGGTGGGTGGGGATAGTACCTATTCAGATCGTTGAATTCGGCAGCAACCTACCCACCCACGCCGCCCCTACCCTCCGCGCGGCGCTTGCGGTGGAACTGTGCTGGGTATGGTCGATGCATGCCGCATCTGCGGTGTCAGCCGGTCTTGGGGAGCGGGCCCGGTCACTAAGCACGTCACACCATCCAGGGGGTCGATTGCATGCGCAAGCGCTTGAACACCGATCAACTGGCGGCGTCGGTCGCCGCCATTCTCACCACTGCCACGCGTGGTCGCACGCTGGCTTCGATGACCTTGGTGCTGGCTGGCGCACACAGCCTGCCCGTCCTGGCACAGGAAGCGCGCACGCTGGACGCGGTCAGCGTGGTCGGTACCGGTTCCACGCGCACCACGGCTTCCATCTCCGTTGCCGAGATCCAGGCCCAGGTGCCCGGCGTGGCACCGCAGCAGTTGCTGGCGAGCCTGCCCGGCGTGAATGTGCAGACCACCGATCCGTTCGGGCTGTACGAATTCGGCGACTCGATGACCATCCGCGGCTTTTCCGCCAACCAGATCGGCGTGACCCTGGACGGCATCCCGATCGAAACCTTCGACACCCGCGAAGGCGGCCCGATCACCCGCTACGTGTCCAGCGAGAACCTGCTCGACGTCACCGTGTCGGCCGGCTCCGGCGATGTCACCCAGCCTTCCTACCACGCACTCGGCGGTGCGATCCGCTACACCAGCCTGCCCCCGAAAGGCGGCGACAGCTGGAGCGGCAATCTCACCCAGACCATCGGCTCGGACGATCTGGTACGCAGCTTCGTGCGGCTGGATACGCCGGATTGGTGGGAAGGCGGCCCCAGCGCCTATCTGTCTGCCTCGCGCACGCAGGGCGGGGTGTGGGACATGGAACCGGCCACGCAGAAGAGCGATCACTTCGAAGCCAAGATCCGCCAGGCCTGGGACGTGGGCCACCTGACCCTGGGCTGGATCTACAACAACCGCAAGGACTACGACGTGCAGTCGTACAACTCCGACGGCTCGGTCGCGTGGGATCTGCACGAACGCATCACCGGCAATCCGGAAGTGGATGCCGAGCATTACAGCGAATGGCAGAACGGCCGCCGCGACTCGCTGCTCAGCCTGCACGGCGATTTCCTGTTCAACGATGCGATCGGTTTCACCTTCACCGGCTACTACGAGAACAAGCATGGTTACGGCGTCGGCGGCACGCCGCCGAGCACGGCCACTGGCCTGTACAACGATGCCATCGCCGGTACGCCGGGGCGCACCGACATCGCCATCAACGACCCGCAGATCGTCGATGCCAACGGCAATGTCACCCGCGTCGGTGCGATGACGCGGCGCGAGGAAATCATGGGCGGCGATCGCTACGGCGTGACCACTGCGGTGTCGTGGGAGACCGAGCACAACAAGCTCGAAGTCGGTGCGTGGTACGAGAACTACGACTTCGACCAGGTGCGCCCGCTGTACAACCTTGACCCGGCCACCGGCGCACTGCTCAAGGGCTCGCTGCCGATCGTCATCTACTACGACAACCATTTCTCCACCGAGGTGAAGCAGCTCTACATCAAGGACACGCTGCGCCTGCTCGATGACCGGCTCACCATGGAGTTCGGTGCCAAGGGACTGGATGTCAAACGCGACTACAACGGCATCGCCAATCTCGATGACTTCAATGTCGGCGTGCGCCGCGATGTCACCATCAAGAACAGCGACTGGTTCCAGCCGCAGGTCGGCGCCAGCTTCCAGCTTGCCGAGGGCGTGCAGGTGTTCGCCAACTACGCGGAGAACTTCAGCTCGGCGCCGCGGCTGGCATTGACCTCGGGCGCATTCAATCCGGATATCGCGCCGGAGGAATCCACCAATATCGATATCGGCATCCGCGCCGAATCTAGCCAGTGGAGCGGCTACGTCGCTGCCTACAAGATCGATTACGAAAACCGCATCATCGCGCTGACCGACCCGGATCCATTGGTGGTCGCACCCACCATCTACGCCAACGTCGGCGACGTGCAGACCTATGGCGCGGAAGTGTCGGGTATGTGGAAGCCGGCACCGGGCTGGCGGCTGGGGGCGTCGCTGACCTGGAACAAATCCGAGTTCCAGGACAACTATTTCGGCCCGGTCAGCGGCAACCTGGTGCAGGTGGAAGGCAACGAAGTGCCGGACTCGCCCAAGGTGATGTTCAGCCTCAACGGCGGTTGGGAGGGCGAGCATTTCTTCGCCAACCTCGACACCAAATACACCGGCAAGCGCTACGGCGACACGCTCAATACCGACCAGGTGGATGCCACCTTCATCGTCAACGGCAGCCTCGGCTATCAGGGCGAGGATGCCGGGTTCCTGGCCGGTGGGCGGCTGCAGTTGTCGGTCTACAACCTGTTCGACAAGGACGATGCGATCGGTGCGGTGTTCCCGAACGAAAGTTCCGGCTCGTATCAGTTGATCGCACCGCGCCAGCTGTTCGCCAGTCTGTCCTACAAGTTCTGAGGCGGTGATGCGGCCGGCGTCACTGCCGGCCGCGTCATGCGTTTTGTCAGTCGCACTCGTTCCATGACATGCAAGGACTACGCGTTGATGCAAGGCAATCATTCTGGGGCGATGACGCGGCGGCAACTGCTGGCGCGCATCGGCATGACCGCTGGTGGCGCGATGATGTACCAGGCGATGAGCAGCCTGGGCATGGCCGCCGAATCAAATTTCAAAGGGCCGCTGCAACTGGACGGCGACCCGAAGGGCGCCTCGGTGCTTATTCTGGGGGCGGGGCTGGCCGGCATGGCTGCGGCCTTCGAACTGCGCAAGGCGGGGTACCGCGTGCAGGTGCTGGAATACAACGACCGCCCCGGGGGGCGTAACTGGACGCTGCGTGGTGGCGACCGTTACACCGAACTGGGCGGGGCGACCCAGCATTGCCAGTTCGACGACGGGCTGTACCTCAATCCGGGACCGTGGCGCATTCCGCATCACCACAAGGCGGTGCTGAGTTACTGCAAGCAATTCGGTGTGGCCCTAGAGGCATTCAACCAGGTCAACTACAACGCGCTGTTGCACAGCCAGCAAGGCTTTGACGGCAAACCGCAGCGCTTTCGCGCCATCGATGCCGATTACAAGGGCCACGTGTCCGAGTTGCTGGCCAAGTGCACGCAGCAGCAGGCGCTGGACAAGAGCGTGAGCCGCGAAGACCAGGAGGTGCTGTTGGAGTCCTTGCGGACCTGGGGCGCGCTCGACCACAAGTTCGGCTACGTCAAAGGCAAGGACAGCAGCGAGCGGCGCGGCTTTGCGCGGTATCCCGGCGGCGGCCTGTCGGGCAAGCCGGAGTTCTCCGATCCCTTCAGCGTGCAGGATGTGTTGCGTTCGCGTCTGTGGACCACGCTGGCGGCCGGCAACAACTACGAAATGCAGACCACCATGTTCCAGCCGGTGGGCGGCATGGACCAGATCGGCAAGGCGTTCGCGAAGCAGCTTGGCAATGCCATCACCTACAACGCCAAGGTCACCAGGATCGATCAGGACGGCAACGGCGTGCGTGTGTCCTGGCAGGACGCCGCGCATGGCGGCGAAGAACGCATCGCCAGCGCCGATTGGTGCATTTGCACGATTCCGTTGTCGGTGCTCAGCCGCATTCCGGTCACCGCCGGCGACGCGATGACCACCGCGATCGGCCAGGTGCCGTATGCGGCATCGGTGAAGGTGGGCCTGCAGTTCAAGCGCCGCTTCTGGGAAGAGGACGAGGCCATCTACGGCGGCATCAGCTACACCGATCTGCCGATCACCTTGATCAGCTATCCCAGCACCAACTATCACAGCCCCGGCAAGGGCGTGCTGCTCGGTGCCTACGTCTGGGGACTGGACGCCTACCAGTTCACCTCGATGCCCCCGGAGCAGCGCGTGCGCAAGGCGGTCGAATACGGCACGCAGCTGCATCCGCAATATCCACGCGAGTTCGAGAACGGCATTTCGGTCGGTTGGCACCGCGTGCCGTTCACGCATGGCTGTTTCGGCATGTGGAGCGAGCAGGCGCGTGCCGAACACTACACACCGCTGTGCCAGATCGACGGGCGCCTGGCGCTGGCTGGTGAACACGTCTCCTATATTCCGGCCTGGCAGGAGGGCGCGATCTTGTCCGCGCACGATGTTGTCGGCCGTCTGCATCGCAAAGTGCTGGCCGGAGGAGGTCGCGCATGAGTCTGTTACCACGATTGGCCGCGGCCAGCTTCGTCGTTGCGATGGCTGCCTTGCTGGTGCCGCCGGGTGCATACGACGCGCGGGCGCAGAGTTCCGATGCCACCCAGCTGTTCCCGCAACAGGGCTTTGCCAAGGCATCCGGCCAGGACGTCTACCAGGCGATTTGCCAGGGCTGCCACATGCCGGCCGGGCACGGCGCGCAAGGTGCCGGCGAATACCCCGCGCTTGCCGGCAATCCCAAGCTGGCCGCCGGACCCTACGTCACCATGATGGTGCTCGACGGCCACGCCGGCATGCCCGGCTTCGGCGAGATGCTCAACGACCGCCAAGTGGCCGAAGTGGTGAGTTATGTGCGCACGCACTTCGGTAACGACCACGCCGAGCGCGTCACCGTCGACGACGTCAAATTGCTGCGCCACTGATGCCCCCTTTTCCTCTCATGCAAGGAGTTGCCATGTCCCGTCCAGTGACAGCCGTCCTCACCGCTGCCCTGTTGTGGTCTGCGGGCCTCACCGCTGCGCACGCCGCCGAGGTGATCCGCCACAAGATCCCCAACAGCGATTTCCCCATCGCTGCCGCCGTGGAAATTCCCGCCGGCAAGGCCACCGTCTATGTCAGCGGCAAGGTGCCGGCGGTGGTGGATGCCAGTGCGCCCAAGGATTCGGCTGCCGCTTATGGCGATACCAAGGCGCAGACGGTGAGCGTGTTGAACCAGATCAAGCAGCAACTCGCAGCGCTCGGCTTGGGGATGGGCGATGTGGTGAAGATGCAGGTGTTTCTGGTCGGCGATCCGGCCATGGGCGGCAAGATGGATTTCAACGGATTCATGGAGGGTTACCGCCAGTTCTTCGGTACCAAGGAGCAGCCCAACCTGCCGGCACGCTCGGCCTTCCAGATCGCCGCGCTCGGCAATCCGCTATATCGGGTGGAAATCGAAGTGGTCGCCGTTCGTCCCTGAATCCGTCGTGCCGTCCTGCTGGAGGTTGTCATGAAAACTGCTCTTTCGCGCCGCATGTTTCTGCGCGATTCCGCGCTGTTTGCCGGCGCTGCCGGTGCGAGTGCGCTGCCGCTGCTGGCCAGCGCCGCCGAACGTTCCGCCGCCGTCGCGCCGACACCGGCCAGTGCGCTGTCGCCGGTGATGATCGGCTCCAACGAATTTCCCGATGGCCCATCGGCGGCCGCGGTCAAGGCCATCGCGCAGATCGCACCGCAAGGCGGACGCTACCTGCGCGATGTGCAGATGGAGCTGATGGATACCCTGGCCGCCGAGCTCAAGCTGCCGGTCAATTACCTGATGGCCTACGCCGGCTCCACCGAGCCGCTGGACTACACGATGCTGGCGTTCACCTCGCCCAGCGCCGCGCTGGTCACCGCCGATCCCACCTACGAATCCGGTTGGCGCGCCGCCACCCGCAATGGCGCAAAACTGATCAAGGTGCCGTTGCGCAAGGACTTCTCGCACGATGTGCAGGCGATGTGCGCCGCCGACGCCAGCCCCGGCGTGATCTACATCTGCAATCCCAACAATCCCACCGGGTCGGTCACCGCACGCAAGGATCTGGACTACGCATTGGCGCACAAGCCCAAGGGCAGCGTGCTGGTGGTGGACGAGGCCTATATCCACTTTGCGCAGAGCACCAGCAGCGTGGTCGACATGGTCGCCGCGGGCGAGGACGTGGTGGTGTTGCGCACCTTCTCCAAGCTCTACGGCATGGCCGGCATTCGCCTGGGCTATGCGGCCGCGCGTCCGGACCTGCTGGCCAAGCTGATGTTCTACAGCGTCAACAGCCTGCCGGTGACCGCCGCCGCCGCAGGCCTGGCCAGCCTGCGCGATCCCGCACTGGTGCCGCAGCGCCGCGCACGTACCGCGGCCACACGCAAGGACGTGATGGAGTTTCTTGTCAAGCAGGGCTACGCCTGCACCGCCTCGGAGAGCAACTGCTTCATGGTTGACGTCAAGCGACCGGCCGCCGGCTTCAAGGACGACATGGCCACCCATGGCGTGTTCATCGGGCGTAGCTGGCCGGTATGGCCGACCTGGTCGCGCATCACCGTCGGTACCGACGCGGAGATGGCACGCTTCAAGCAGGCTTTCGTGCAGGTGATCGCCGGCAAGCGCGGCCCGTTGCCGCTGCCGGACGCCACGGCAGCGGTGCATGATCCGATGGATGCTTTTTTCCGTTACGCATGAGGCGTTACTCTGGCACCACCGGCGCATGCGAACGCGCTGGTGTCGCCAGGCGCGCTGGGCGTCGCGCATCTCTTAACGCAGGAGTGTTCCCTTGAAAGTGTTTTCGACATTTGCCGTGCTTGGTCTGGTGCTGTTGGCGCCTTCGGCATGGGCGCGTACCTGCGCCGTCACCATCACCGGCAACGATCAGATGAAGTTCGACCAGAGCGCGATCAAGCTGGCGCCCGACTGCACGCAGGTGGACCTCACGCTCAAGCACTCCGGCAAGATGGCCGCCACGGTGATGGGGCACAACTGGGTGCTGACCAAGTCCGCCGACTTCCAGGCAGTGGCCAATGCCGGCATACGCTCCACCATTGCCGACAGCTATCTGCCCAAGGCGGACGCACGCGTGATCGCGCACACCAAGGTGATCGGCGGCGGCGACAGCACCACGGTCAGCTTTCCCACCAGCAAGTTGAGCAAGGGCGGCGATTACACCTTCTTCTGCTCGTTCCCCGGCCACTGGGCGATGATGAAGGGCACGCTGAGTTTTGGTTGAGCTGTCACGTGCCGCAGGTGTGCGTGGCCGCGGCAGGAGTGAAGTGTGAGGGAGCTGGCACGCGGTCACGCCGCGTGCTCCAGGGCAATCGTGAGCGGAGCGGACGGCAGCGCCAACGACTGTCGTAGACGGTGCGCGGAGAAGTGCGCGTAAAGGAAGGCGCGCTGTTGTGGCAGGCTCCATGTGTTGTCGTGACCGGACCACTTCTGGATGCCGAGATAGACAGCTTGCCGCCGCGTGCAGGAGTCATCACCGCCTCCGGCGCCCGGCGTGGCGTCTTGCCGCGCGGCAGCGCCGTCGCTGACGCCCGCTGCTGGCGATCAGCCCGGCACCGTTTCCGAACTGCCGGGCGGATCCGCTGCGCGCAACAACCCACGTTGCAAGGCCTGCGCCAACGCGCTTTCGCGGCTGCGTGCATCGAGCTTGCGATAGAGGTTCTTCAAGTGGAACTTGACCGTGTTTTCCGACAGGTGCAGACAGCGCGCGATTTGCTTGTTGGAATACCCGCGTGCCAGCTGCGCGAGCACTTCCAGCTCGCGCTCGCTGAAGATGTCGCCGGCCGGGTCCTCGTCGCCGCTGAGGCGTTCGAGCAGGGCCTGGATGGTGAGTGCGCGGGTGGTGCCGCCGACGGTCTGCGGGTCGTGTTGACGCAGCGAGCGCAGCATTGCCTTGGCCGGCAGTCCGAGTTCGACGATCGCCTGCCAGCTCTGCGTCAGCGCTACATGATCGAGCGCGCTGTACAGATGCGGCAGCGCCGCGGCCAGTTCGCCACGCTGCTGCAGCACCAATGCGATGCGTGCGCGGGTGCGCGCGAGGTGGCACAGATTGTCATTGGCCAGGCAGGCCTGTTCGATCTGGCCCAGGATGGTCAGCGCGGCGCTGCTGCGTCCGGCCAGCCGGTGCCAGCGTGCCAGCGCAAAGCCCATCGCCGCACGATCGCGCCAGCGGTGGGGCGAGCGCAGCGTATGCGCCAAGCCGGATTCGCCGCCGGTACGGGCGATCACCACATCGATGGCGGCATTGCCCGGATGTTCCAGCAACAGCATCAAGCGCCAGGCAGCAGCCAGCTCCGATAGGCGCGCCAGCTTGCGCCCGTGCGCGATCTGTTCGACGTGTTCGAGCAGCGCCAGTGCACTGCGCCCGCTGTGGTCGCGCACACGCTCCAGCCCCAGCGCGGTGTCGTAGGCGGCAGCCAGCACGTCCATGCCGCCGTCGTGCTGTTCCAGCAATTCCAGCGCCGGATGCAGCAGGTCGGCCGCATCGTCGTGGTGGCCGCGTTCGTAATGCAGTTGCGCGAGCAGACACTGGCCGGCGGCCTCTAGCACGCGATCCAATTGGGGGGTGCGGGCGCACCAGTTCAGGGCCTGCCGATAACAGGCTTCGGCGTCGCCGAGTTGGCCGCGGTAGAAAAAGCTCTGGCCCAACGCCAGCAACGCCTGGCTTGCGCCCGGTTCGCTGCCGCCGCGCTGCATCGCGTCGCGTGCGTTCAGGGCGTAGCGTTCGGCCAATGCAAAGGCGCCCTGCGCAATGGCGGTGGTGGCGCAGATGCACAGCAGCATGCCGCGGCCCAGATGATCGTCTTCGTCCAGCGCGGATGCCTGCGCGGCGATCTGGGTCAGGCCATGCGGATTGCCGCAGATTTCGTCGAGGCGATCGCGCAACAGCGCCACCACCACCGTGTAGTCGCGCTGCAAGGGCTCACGCAGCGCCGCTGGAAAGTCGCGGAAGCGTTCCAGCAGCAGGCGCGCATGGCTGAACTCGCCGAGCCTTGCGTGCAGATGCGCCTGGGTGAGATTCAGCGCCGGGGTGTCGCGGATGGTGCGGTGTTCGAAATGCCGGAGCAATGCGCGCACCTCGTGCGTGCCGTGGGTCAGCACCAATTGCCAGGTGCCGGCGCGCGCGATGTAGCTGGCGGCCAGGTCGCCGCACTCGGCACGCGATGCGTGCCGCACCGCTTCGGCCAGATGCTGGTGCTCGCCAAACCAGCGTGCGGCCCGTTGATGCAGGTGCGTGGCCTGGCCGGGATGTTCGCGATCGAGCAGTTGCTGCAGGAAGTCGGCAAACAAGGGGTGATAGCGGAACCATTCGCGCTCGCCATCCATGGGCACCAGCAGGCCGTGGAAATGTTCCAGCCGCGCCAGCAACCGGCCGCTGTCGTCGCGCTGGCGCACCGCATCGGCCAGCGCTGCGTTGACGCGCTCCAGTGGGCTGGTCCGCAACAGCAGGTCGCGCGTGTCGGCATCCAGGTCGTTGACCACCTGTTCGGCCAGGTACGCGGCAATTTGTGCGCTGCGGCCGGAGAAACGCGCGGCCACCTCCTGTTGACGTTGCACGCCGCCCTCCAGCCACAGGCGCGCCAGATGCAGCGCCACCGGCCAGCCTTCGGTGTAGCGCAGCAATTCGTCCACCACCGGCGCCGGGACCTGGGGCCCCAGCAATGCCTGCGCCTCGTGCTCGTCCAGCGCCAGTTGCGCACTACCGAGACGGCTGAGCTGCGCCTGCAGGTCCAGCCGCGCCAGCGGCAGTGCCGGCACGCGCCGGGTGGCCAGCAGCAGGTGCAGGCGTCCGCCGCCGTGTTCGACCAGCCGCAGCACCAGCTCGTCGACGATGCCGCTGCCTAGCCGGTCGTAATCGTCGAGAATCACGCTGATGCGCCGTGGCGCCGTGCGCAGCGCGCGGATCAGCACCGTCACCGCCTCGCGCGGATCCTGGTCGCGGTTGTGCAGCACTGCGGCGCACAGCGCCGGATCTGCACCTGCGTGCTGGATCGCCAACGCCAGATGGCCAAGGAAGCGCGCGGCATCGGCGTCCTCTTCGTCCAGCGACAGCCAGGCCACGGCAGTGTGCTCGCGTGTGCGCAGCTGCGCATGCCACTGCGCCAGCAGTGTCGTCTTGCCGAACCCAGGCGGTGCCAGCAGCAGGGTGAGTGGCCGGGCCTGGGCCTGATCCAGCGCCGCCAGCAAGGCGCCGCGCACCACCGCACCGGTACGCGGCAGCGGCGGCTCCAGCTTGCTGGCAAGCAGCCAATCGGGATGGGCGGAATCGCGCGACGGTGAGGGGCGCGGTGTGAGCAACGCAACAGGCTTGAGCATGAGGCGAGGGCGGCCCTGGCAAGCGTCGGCAGCGCGCCGGCTCGACACGCTGCAGATCGTGATGAAACAGCGGCGATGCAGATGGCGTCACCGTGACCGGCGACAACGTCATATCGGCTGCTTCGAGGGTCCCCACCCATGCCCATCCGTGGACACCTTTCAGAAAGGTATGACAGCCACAAGACAAAAGCAAAGCTTGTCGTTGCGCCGCCGCCTGAATGGCGCAAGCGATGGCGCAGGGTGCGTGCAAGCGCCAGGCAACAGCCGAGTCCATCCGGACGCCATGGGCCCGGACACGACGCCGGCGCCGCGCCTGTTCAGCGTCGGCGCGGAGTCGAGATACACATCAGGCATCGCCGATGGCGCGAGCCTTGCGGCCAGCGCCATCGGTGAGCATCGCGAGGCACGCGATCACGCCTGGCTTTCAACGCCACACAAGGTCAGCGTGTCCCTGCCAGCTCGCAGACAAGACGAAGTCCGAAGACGCCTCAGTGCGCAACTTCCGCAAACGCCTCGCGCGCAGCGGCCAGCGTGGCCTCGATCACTGCCGCGTCGTGCGCGCTGGACATGAAGCCGGCCTCGTACGCCGACGGCGCCAGATACACGCCCCGCTGCAGCATCGCGTGGAAGAAACGGTTGAAGGTGGTGATGTCGCAGGCAGTGGCCTGCGCGTAGCTCTCCACGATCTCGTCGGTGAAGAACAACCCGAACATGCCGCCGACCTGATTGGTGGTGACGGCAATGCCGGCCGCGCGCGCGGCATCTTCCAGTCCCTCGCACAACACGCTGGTGGCCTCGCTCAGGCGGGCGTGGAAGCCCGGCTCCTGCACTAGCTCCAGCATCGCCAGGCCCGCCGCCATCGCCACCGGGTTACCCGACAAGGTGCCGGCCTGGTAGATCGGGCCGGCTGGGGCAATCTGCTCCATCAAGTCGCGCCGGCCGCCGTACGCACCCACCGGCATGCCGCCGCCGATGATCTTGCCGAAGGTGCTCAGGTCCGGCGTGACCCCGTAATGCGCCTGGGCGCCACCGAGCGCGACGCGGAAACCGGTCATCACCTCGTCGAAGATCAGCAGCGCGCCATGCCGGGTGCACAGCGTGCGCAGATGCTGCAGGTAGCCGGCCTGCGGCGGAATGCAGTTGGCGTTGCCGACCACCGGTTCGATGATCACTGCCGCCACGTCGGCGCCGATCTCGTCGAACATGGCGGTAGCGCCTTCGAAGTCGTTGAAACTGAGGGTGGCGGTCAGCTCGCTCAGGCCGGACGGCACGCCCGGTGAGGTCGGCACGCCCAGGGTCAGCATGCCGCTGCCGGCCTTGACCAGGAACGAGTCGCCATGGCCGTGATAGCAGCCTTCGAACTTGATGATGCGGTTGCGCCCGGTGGCGCCGCGCGCCAGGCGCACCGCCGACAGCGTGGCTTCGGTGCCGGAATTGACCATGCGCACCATCTCGCAGGACGGCACCAGCCGATGGATCGTCTCGGCCATGGTGACTTCGGCCGCACACGGTGCACCGAAGGACAGGCCGTCGCGGATCGCGCGCTCCACCGCTTCGCGTACTGCCGGGTGATTGTGGCCGGCAATCATCGGCCCCCACGAGCCCACGTAGTCGATGTAGCGGTTGTCGTCCACGTCATACAGATACGGGCCATCGGCGCGCGCCACGAAGAACGGCTCGCCGCCGACCGACTTGAATGCACGCACCGGTGAGTTGACGCCGCCGGGCAGCAGCGTCTGCGCCTGGGCGAACAGGGCGTGGGAGCGGGTGTGGTTCATGCGCGCAGATCCTTGAGTGGTACTGAGTGGGGGCGGCGCGACCCGACTGCGGGCAGCGCACTCGCCATTGTCAGGCTTGCGGCCCCCGTCCGCCTACCCACCAGGTGCCTGCCTACCCGTCGGAGCGCGCGGGTAGGGCAACCCGGCTGCCTATGATCGAACGGGACGGTATCGACGGTTTGGCATGAGCAGATGACCCGCGGTCATTGGCCTCCTGCGGCGGATGTTCAGAGAGTGTGATTCCGGTAGCCATTGGCGCCGTTCATTTTTGTCGCGTTGCCGACAGTTCCAGACTTGGGGGAGACAGCATGAACCGTAGTATCCAGAAGCGTGCCTTGGCGTTGGCGCTGGTCGTGGCCATGGGGAGCGTCCACGCGCAGTCCACCAGCGGCAGCATCGTCGGCAGCGTGGGGCAGAGCAGCGGCACCAGCGTGCTGGTGGAAAACAACAGCGGATTCAGCCGCGAAGTACCGGTGGATGCGCGCGGCCGTTACACCGCCGGCAACCTGCCGCTGGGCACCTACAAGGTCACCGTCAAGCGCGACGGCGCGGTGGTGGAGACGCGCGAGAACGTCGCGATCACCGTCGGCGCCAACACCGACGTCTCGTTCGCTGCCGCGTCGGGGAGCGGTATGCAGACCCTGGACAGCGTGACCGTCACCGCCGCAGGCCTGACCACCATCGACGTCAGTAGCGTGGACACCCGCACCGTGGTCACCGCCGAGCAGCTGCAGCAGCTGCCGCTGGGCCGCACCGCCGAGGCAATCGCGCTGCTCGCACCGGGCGTGGTGGTCAACAGCGGCGGTTTCGACAATGGCCCGCTCGGCGGCTCGCTGCCCAGCTTCGGCGGCTCGGCCGCCAGCGAAAACGCCTATTACCTCAACGGCTTCAACACCACCACCATCAGCAACAACCTGGGCGGCCTGACCCTGCCGTACGGCGCCATCGACCAGCAGGAAATCTTCACCGGCGGCTACGGCGCGCAGTACGGCCGCGCCAATGGCGGCGTGATCAACCAGATCGGTAAGCGCGGCACTAATGAGTGGAAGTTCGGTGCTGCGGTGATCTGGGAGCCGAACGGCCTCAAGGCCAATCAGCGCGACATCTACTGGCGCCCGGACAGCCAGGGCAGCACGATCAACAATGCCGCCTACCGCTACGCGCGCTCGGCCAATGGCCTGTATCAGCCGGCGAGCGAGGCCGAAGCCAACCAGACCACCTACAGCGCCTATGTCGGCGGGCCGATCATCCAGGACAAGCTGTTCTTCTTCCTGGCCGCCGAACAGGTGGATTCGGACGGCGTACGCGTCGGCACCAATCGCGACACCGACAACGGCCGCACCGGTGGTCTGACCGATTACGACTACAAGCAGAAGCGCTGGTACGCCAAGGTGGACTGGAACATCACCGACAACCACCTGATCGAGGTGACCGGCGCCAGCGACGAGGCAGAGACCAACGGGTCGATCTACCGCTACGACTATGTCAATCGCCAGCGCGGCAGCTATTTCACCGACGAGTCCACCTGGAAGACCGGGCCGACCTTGTTCACCGGCAAGTACACCGGCTACCTCAGCGACAACCTCACCGTGACCGCGCTGTACGGCAAGATGAAAACGCCCGATGAGCTGACGCCCTTCAACTACAACGCAGCCGGCGGGCCGGTCATCAACAGTGCCGCGCTGCAGAATCCGGCCTACACCGGCGGCACACCGCGCATCGGCAGTCAGCTGGTGACCTCGGTCAGTTCACCGGATCGCGAATACAAGAAAGACAATCAACGCCTGAATCTGGAATGGCGCATCGGCCACCACACGCTCAACTTCGGGATCGATAACCAGAAGTCCGAGGGGATCGATGTGGGCTCGGTGCTGTCCGGCCCGGGCTTTGCATGGACCTATGGCCAGACCAACGATCCCAATGGCCTGCGGACGGGCGGGCTGGTCAGCCAGTCGGCCAACGAAGCCGGCGGCATCGGCGCACCGAGCCCGGGCCTGGTCGATCCGGTCAACGGGTCCAGCGGCTATTACGTGGTGCGCAACATCAACACCAGCCTGTATTCCTACGAGGCCAAGCAACGCGCCTATTACATCGAAGACAAGTGGCAGGTCACCGACAACCTGCTGCTGAGCATCGGCCTGCGCAAGGACGAGTTCACCAACTACACCCCGTTCGGCGACCCCTACATCGAAGTGGATAATGCCTGGGCGCCGCGCCTTGGCTTCAGCTGGGACGTCAATGGCGATTCCAGCCTGAAGGTGTTCGGCAACGTGGGTCGTTATTACCTCGGCCTGCCGTTGTCGGCAGTGAGCCTGTTCACCCCGGCCACCACCACCGATACCTACTTCACCTACAGCGGCATCAACGCCGATGGCACGCCGATTCTGGCGCAGCAGCTGGGTTCGGCCGTGTCGGCCAATTCGCGCTTCGGCCGCATCGCCGACGTGCGCACCGCGGTGGTCAAGGACATCGAGGGCGAGAACCAGGACGAAGTGATCCTCGGCTTCACCAAGCAGCTGGATACCGGCTGGGTGCTGGGCGTGCGCGGCACGCATCGCCGGCTCAATGCGGGGATCGACGATCAGAACTACGACGTTTCCAATACGGCGTTGATTGCCGCTGCGGCCGCGCAGGGCGTGACCATCGACTTCTCGCAGGTTGCCGGTGCATCGCTGATCAATCCGGGCCAGACCAACACCTGGGGCGTGATCGGCACCGATGGCCAGTTCCATGAAGTGTCGGTGAGCCGCGAGGCGGCCGGTTTCCCGAAGTTCAAGCGCAATTACTCGGCGGTCGAATTCAATCTGGAACGTCCGTTCGACGGCAAGTGGTACGCCAAGGTCAACTACGTGTGGTCGCATAGCTACGGCACCACCGAAGGTCAGGTGCGTTCTGACCTGTGGCGCACCGGCGGCGCTTTGGGCAGCTACCAGGGCCAGGCCTCGGTTTCCACCACGCAGAGCTGGGACCACGCGGCGCTGATGGAACACTTCAACGGCGATCAATCCAACGATCACCGTCATCAGCTCAAGCTGTTCGGTTTCTACCAGTTCACTCCGCAATGGGGTGCGTCGGCCAACTTCAGCCTGATCTCGGGCGCGCCGCACAATTGCTTGGGCAACTACTACGGCGACAACTACACCGGCACCGACCCGGCCGGCTACGGTGGCAGCGCGATCACCGGCGGTCCTTACCACTACTGCTACAACCCGGAGACCGGCACCGGCGTGGCGTCGCCTCCCGGCTCGCAAGGGCGGCTGGGCTGGATTGCGCAGCTCGACATGGGCGTGACCTACAAGCCGGCATTTGCCGCCGGCAAGCTGGCACTGCGCTTTGACGTGTTCAACATCACCAACGAGCAGACCGCAACCAACATCTACCCGTTCTCGCAGTTGCCCGACAACACCACCAATCCGCTCTGGGATCAGGTCGTTGCCTACCAGGCACCGCGCTCGGGCCGGGTGACATTGAGCTACGACTTCTAATCGCGCCAAGCGGTAAGGTCGGTCCGGCAGCGACGCGTGATGGCACGCGTCGCTGCCTTGTTGTCTGTACGTCACGCTGCCCTTCGTATGGGCTGGTGGAGGATTGGTCGCGCGCATAGATCGCGCATAGATCAGTTGTAGAGCGGTTGATCTGCAGTTTGGTTGCGGGGCCCTTGCCCGCCCACCATCGCGGGACACGCCGCAAGTACGTCCCTGTAGGCTCTTACGCGGCATCCATGCCGCGTAAGGTCCCGCGACGGTGGGCGGGCAAGGACCTGTCGAGATGGTCGGTGTGCGTGGTTGCAAGCAGGGCATGGCGGGCGCTGGTCGAATCACTATGCGTCAACCAGCTTCCCGCCACCTTCCTATCGCAAGCCGGGCAGTGGACAAGCTTTCAACACGCGATCTGCAAACGTCTCATCTGCCACCGCAAGCCGAGTAACAAGCTCTCAAGAAAACAGCCGGCAAATTTCCTGGTCCGGCGTCCTTGCCGATTGCGGGACCCTTGGCGGCATGGATGCCGCCAAGGAGCCTCCATGGACGGATTCACGGCGTGTCCCGCGAGCGGTGAGGGCACTGCACCCTCGACCCACCGAGCTTTTGACTGCATCTAATAAACAACGCTTCGACTCGAGTCTCGGTCTCTTGCGTCTTCGCTTGCGCGTGGCGCGGGTAACGTCTGTCGTCTGCCAGCCACGCTAGCGTGCAAACCCGGCCCGATATGCCTGCACTGCCGCGAGCGGGTCCTGCGCGGCGTACACGCCGCTGACCATTGCAATCAACTCGGCACCTGCAGCCACCAAGCCGGGCACCTGCGCAGCCGCGATGCCACCGATCGCCACGCGCGGCACTCCCAGCGCTGCGGCTTGTTGCAGCAACGCCGGCGTGGCGCGACGTGTCGTCACCTTGGTGGTGGTCGGGAAGAACGCGCCGAAGGCCACGTAGCTGGCACCGGCCGCGACCGCTGCGCGCGCGCGCGCGATCTCGTCGTAGCACGACACCCCGATGATGGCCTGTTCGCCCAGCAGTGCACGCGCCGCGGCCGTCTCGCCATCGTCTTCGCCCAGATGCACGCCCTGCGCGCCCACCTGTAACGCCAACTGCGGATCGTCGTTGATGATCAACGGCACGCCGTGCGCAGCGCAGGCCTGGCGCAGCGCGCTGGCCTGTTCCAGGCGCAGCGGCGCGGTGGCCTGCTTGTTGCGGTACTGCAGCCAGGTGACAGCGGGCAGCAGCGGCAAGGTGCGCGCGATCAGGCGCGCGGTGTCGGGTTCGTCGGGCGTGATGAGGTAGACGCCGCGGGCGTTGTGCAGGTCGGGCATGGCAGCGCTTCCGGAAGCGGTGGGTGGGATGGGACAATGCAGCCCCACCGTTGCGTGACCGCGATTATCCGATGAGCGAGACATCCACGACCACCTACCGCACCTGGATGTGCGTCGTCTGCGGGTTTCTCTACCACGAGGCCGACGGCATCCCCGAAGAAGGCATCGCCCCGGGCACTGCCTGGCAGGACGTTCCCGACACCTGGACCTGCCCGGATTGCGGCGTGACCAAGGACGACTTCGAGATGGTAGAGATCGACTGAGAGCGGCCAACAAAACTACTGCGCCGCCGTCGGGCGGGCGCTGCGGTGCTCGGGATCGGCATGTACCACTTGTACACTCCGGTTCTGAGCGCGCTGTCCGCACTCACCTGACGACCGCTCGCTACGTTTTATTCGCCGCTCTACTGCCTTGGCGGCTCAGCTGGGGCGCTGCGTTTTTCGCGCCACAACATCGCCGGCACACGGTCGCATGGCGCCGGCGAGGGCCTCGCAGGCTGTGTTTTCAGTGCGCGCGCGCGCGCTGACTGTTCAGCTCGACCAGATGCTCATGCAGATTGGTCGCATCCTGCGCACTGGGGTTGAGCTGCAGATAGCGCGACAGATCGTGGCGTGCACCGTTGCGGTGGCCCAGATGCAGATAGGCCATGCCGCGATCGCGTAGTGCCTCGGGCTGGTCCGGCACCAGCTTCAGGATGCGGTCGGCACTGCGCGCGGCGCGGTCCCAGTGCTCGGCATCGGCGTAGACGCCGTGCAGATTGCGCAGGATGCGGATCAGGATCGCGCGATGCGGTGCGGGGTCGAGGATCTGCGCCAGGGCGCGGTCGTCGGGGATCTCGCCACCCAGGTGCGGACGCGCGCGCTCGCGCAGCTCGTCCACGCCCAGCGGGCGGCCGCCGTTGAACGGGTCCATGACCAGCACGCCGTCGTCCACTGGCAAACGCACCAGGAAATGCCCGGGAAACGACACGCCCGCCAGTGGAATGCCCAGCCGGCGCGCGACTTCGATCTGCACCATCGCCAGCGAGATCGGGTTGCCCAGCCGGCGCTCGAAGACCTGGTTGAGGTAGCTGTTGCGCGGGTCGTAGTACTCGTCGTGATTGCCCGAATAGCCCAGCTCGTCGAACAGGTAGCGATTGACCGCGGCCATCTTCAGCGGCCACAGGTCGATCGCCTCTACCTCGCGGCGCAGGTGCTCGACGTGGCTTTGCACCAGCGTGTCGTACAGCTCGGCGTCCAGCTGCGGATACTCGTCGCGCGCGATCAGCAGCGCGGTAGACATCAACGGCACTGCGTCGTCGTCCAGGCTGGCGAGCGCGGTCCAATGGGGAAGTGGGAGCATGTCGACCATGCTGCCAAGAGTGTCGGCAAGCGGCGCGTGGTTCAAGTCCGGTACTTCCTGACAGGAAGGGCCTGTCGCGTGAGATTCACTTGAGCTTTGGGATATCCGGGCTCAGGGTCAGGCTGGCGCCGTCCTGCAGGTTGAGCCTGGCGGCCTGGCCGGCATTGAGTTCCAGCACGTAACGGGCCGGGCGCTTGCTGGGGTAGGGCGGGCAGGCGTCGCCAGCCGAACACGGCGGCACGTCGCGCTGCTGCGAGACCAGCCGGCGCTCATTGTCGAAATACAGGATATCCAGCGCGATCTTGGTGTTCTTCATCCAGTACGCCAGCGGTTCCTGGCGGTCGTGGACGAACAGCATGCCGTGATCGTCCGCCATGGCATCGCGAAACATCAGGCCTTTGGCGCGGTCGGCATCGTTCTGCGCCAGCTCCACCTGGTAGCGCGTGCCGGCCAGTTCCACCCATGTGCCGCCGCCGCTGGCGCAGCCGCTGAGCAGGATCAACAACGCAAGGGCGAGGAGGCAAAGACGGCGCATGCGGCATACCAGTGGGGGGGATGCCGCACCATCTGCCAAGCGGCCGCGTGCGTCAAGCCGCTGTGGTGCGTCGTACCGTCATCGCAGGTGACAGGAGTCCGGCCCGCTGTCGCTTCGCAACGCGGGCCGCAACTGCGTATGCGCGTGCCTGCACGCGATCGCTCAGATCACCCACGGCGGCTCGCCACCGACGATCACCACATCGGCCGGGCGACGCGCGAACAGGCCCACGCAGACCACTCCGGGAATCTGGTTCAGGCTGCGCTCCAGCGCGACCGGGTCGGTGATCTGCAGGTTGTGCACGTCCAGCACCACGTTGCCGTTGTCGGTGACCACGCCATCGCGCCATACCGGCTGACCGCCGGTGAGCGCCAGGATCTGGCGGGCCACCAGGCTGCGCGCCATCGGAATCACTTCCACCGGCAGCGGGAACTTGCCCAGCACCGGCACCTGCTTGCTCGGGTCGACGATGCAGATGAAGCGCTCGCTGGCCTCGGCAATGATCTTCTCGCGCGTCAACGCGGCGCCGCCGCCCTTGATCAGGCAACGATTCGGGTCGCACTCGTCGGCGCCATCCACATACAGCGACAGATTGCCGGTGTGGTTGAGATCCAGCACCTCGATGCCGTGGCGCCTGAGCTGCGCGCTGCTCTGCTCGGAGCTGGACACCGCCCCCTTGATGCGGTGGCTGATGCGGCCCAAGGCATCGATGAAGTAGGCCACCGTTGAACCGGTACCGACCCCGACGATCATGCCGTCTTCCACGTAATCGATCGCTTTTTCGGCGGCCAGGCGTTTTGCTTCGGACATTTGGGGGGCTCGGGATTGGGGAATCGGGAATCGGGATTGGGGAGTCGCAAGAGCAGGTCACGTGGGGCGGCGATGGGCGAATCCCCATTGCCGAATCCCCAATCACGGCTACTCCATCGTCAGCAACAATTTCCACTGCGCGGCGGTGACCGGCAGGATCGATAGGCGGTTGCCGCGGGCGATCAGCGGGAAGCCTTCGCCCAGTGCGTCGGCCTGCTGCTTGATTTCGTCCAGTGCGATCGTGCGCGTGAGTTTGCGCTCGAAGGCCACGTCCACCAGCATCCAGCGCGGATCTTCGCGGGTGGCCTTGGGGTCGTGGTAATCGGATTTGGGATCGAACTGGGTGTCGTCCGGATACGCCGCGCTGGCGACCTTGGCGATGCCGACAATGCCGGGCACCTTGCAGTTGGAGTGGTAGAACAACACCCCATCGCCGACATGCATGCCGTCGCGTATGAAGTTGCGTGCCTGGTAATTGCGCACGCCGTTCCACGGTTCGGTGCCGACGCGTTCCAGATCATCGATGGAAAACGTGTCCGGCTCGGACTTCATCAACCAGTAGCGCTTGCGGGCAGTCATTCGGAAACGGCGTCGTCTTTCAGGAAGGTGGCGTGTTCGGTGCAGATCGCATCCACCGCCACGTCCCAGGATTCGGCGGGCAGGGCGGGCAGCTGCTGCGCGGCGAAGCCGACGCCGACCAGCCAGGGCGGCGGCGTCTGGCGGTGCCGGAACGCGAAGCTGCGATCATACCAGCCGCCTCCCATGCCCAGCCGCCGGCACTGCGCGTCGAAGCCGGTCAACGGCGTCACCACCAGCGCCATCTCCTCGGGTGCGAGCAGCTCGGTGTGCGCCACGTCCGGCTCGGGGATGCCGTAGCGGTTGCTGACCAGCCCCTGGCCCGGCCGCCACGGCGCAAAGCGCAAGACGCGCCCATCCAGCACCGGCAGGCAATAGCGCACGCCGGCCGGCAGGCTCAGTTGCCAGCGGTGCAGCGCAATTTCGCCATCCATTGCCCAGTACCCGGCCACCGCACCGGTCTGCGGCGCGAACGGCAGCGCCAGCAGGCGCTCGGCCAGCGCATCGGCGGCTGCCAGTCGCTGAGCCGCGGGCAGGCTGCGGCGCAGCGCACGCAACTGCTGGCGCAAGGCGTCTCGGTCGTCGGTCATGGCGTCTCGCAGCGATAGGCGGAGGGATATTGTCGATGGCGTGGACGCGCCTGCCTAGCTGTGCGCGTCCCCCGGATTGCCGGGGCCTGCAAGTCTCTCGCCGGTCGATGAGGGCATGTGCGTGCAGCACTGACAACGTTGCGGCGCACTCACTCACTCACGCATGTCTTGGCGCAGCCATTGCAACAGCGGCGCAGCCGAACTGCACGCGTGCACTGCGTTTCAGGCACGCAAAAAGAAACGGCGCCCGAAGGCACCGTTTCAGATTTGCATTCTCCGCCGTGAACGATGCGGGCGAAACGACCTTGAACCCGGGGTTCAAGTGGGGACGTTGTGAGGCCATCGGGCTTCCCGCTACAAGGCGGACTTGCACTCCCGGCTTCGTCGCGCCCCCGTGGTCGTAATTAAGGGACAAGGCGAATGTTTTGCACGCTGTCGTTTACAGCAGAGAACGCAGGTGAAGTATAGACCTCTGCTGCGCGATGGCTAGCCCATTCGTCGGCCGGCGCAATTGAAAGTTCATATTTGCGACGACAGTGCGAACTGCACTTCAACGCGGCGTGTCAGACACGCTGTCCAGGCGGCGATTCAAGCTGTCCAGCGTGTTGGCCAGTTCACGGTCGTATAGCGCTTGCTGATCGCGCAGCTGCTGCAATTCGTGCGCCAGGTTGAGTGCGGCCAGCACCGCAACGCGGTCCACCGCTGCCATGCGATTGCTGCCGCGAATCTCGCGCATGCGCAGGTCCAGCAAGCGCGCCGCAGCGGTGAGGCTCTCGCGTTCGTCGGCGGTGACGCCAACGGTGTATTCACGATCCAGAATACGCACGCTGACCGGCTCGTTGTTGCTCACGTGTGCTGCTCCAGGGATTTCAACCGCACGATCATCGCTTCCACGCGCGAGCGCGCCTGTTCGTTCTTGGTCAGCAATTGCGCGCGCTCGCCGATCAACTGTTCCTGCTGGTGACGCAGGCTGCGGTTCTCGTCGGTCAACCGCTGGCTGCGCTCGACCAGGGCCTCCACACGGGCGGCAAGTGCGCGGATCTGGGCGAGGGCAGCGGCGTTGTCCATGCGCTCACGATAGGGGCGCGTGCGCGCGGCGGTCAAGCGCCCGATTGCAGCCCGCTTACCCGCCGTCAGGCCAATCCCGACAAGGGCTTGCACCGCGCCCGGCGCGGCCGGCGTCACACGCGTGGAACCCGTATGGAACGCGCCGCTGGCGGCCGACGCGGGGTGCCTTGATACACTGGGAAGTCAAATCGTCGGCCCATGTGCCGGCACCTCCTGTTCCCAGCCTGGATGACCCGATGGATCTGCCTGATGTAACCGCTGTGCAAAACGAAAGTCGCCAGCTGGAGTTGGCTTCCTCCGCAGCGGAGTTGCATGGCGGGCTGTGCGGGTGGCTCTCCGGTGGCGGTGCCGACAGCGGTGACTGGCTGGCGCGCATCCTGGCTGACACCGCGCAGGTGGCGCCCAGGCAGGGCGGGGCGCTGGACCAGATGCGTCAGGCCACGGTGGCGCAGCTGGAAGACCGCGATTTCGCCTTCGAACTGCTGCTGATCGACGACGGCGCACCGCTGGCGGCGCGCACCGATGCCTTGTTCGACTGGTGTCGCGCCTTTCTGGGCGGTTTCGGCCTGGCGGCGCAGCAGCGCCCGGCACTGACCGAAGAGGGCGAAGAGGCGCTGCAAGACCTGGCGCGGCTGGCGCAGGCGTCCAGCGACGATTTCGATGCGGCCGACGAAGACGACACCGCCCTGGCGGAGATCGAGGAGTTCGTGCGCGTGGCGGTGCTGTTGCTGCATGGCGACTGCGTGATGGGGCCGCGCTTCCGCCAACGTCTGAACTGACCGCGTAACCGCCATGAAAAAACTCACCGGGATCGGCGCGGCCGAGTACGCGCGTCGGCGCAAGCAGCTGATGCAGATGGCCGGCGATCAGGCCATCCTGATCCTGCCGGCCGCGCCCGAGCGGGTGCGTAGCCACGACACCCACTACCCGTACCGGCAGGATTCGGATTTCTGGTATCTGAGCGGTTTCCCCGAGCCGGAAGCGGTGCTGGTGCTGGTGCCGGGCCGCAAGCATGGCGAGGCGATCCTGTTCTGCCGCGAGCGCGATGCCGAGCGTGAGGCCTGGGATGGCCCGCGCGAGGGCCAGGAAGGTGCGGTGGAGCGCTACGGCATGGACGATGCCTATCCCATCGACGATGTCGACGAGATCCTGCCGGGCCTGCTGGAAGGGCGCAGCCGCGTCTATTACCACTTCGGGCGCGATGTCGACTTCGACCTCAAGCTGATCGGCTGGCTCAAGCGCGTGCGCGAGCAGGTGCGCCACGGCGCGCAGCCGCCGCACGAATTCCTCGAGCTGGGACATCTGCTGCACGAGCAGCGGCTGTTCAAGTCGCGCGACGAGATCGCCTTGATGCAGCACGCCGCCGACATCAGCGTGCGCGCGCATCGTGCCGCCATGCGGTTGGCGCGGCCGGGGGTGCACGAGTACGAACTGCAGGCAGAGGTGGAGTGCGCGTTCCGCGCCGCCGATGCGTGGCCGGCATACGGCAGCATCGTCGGCACCGGCAGCAACGCCTGCGTGCTGCACTACCGCGCCAACAATGCGCGCAGCCGCGATGGCGAACTGGTGCTGATCGATGCCGGCGCCGAGTACCGCGGTTACGCGGCCGATATCACCCGCACCTTTCCGGTCAACGGCCGTTTCACCCCGGCACAGCGTGCGCTGCACGATCTGGTCGGCGCTGCGCAGGCTGCCGCACTGGCGCAGGCGCGCCCCGGCGTGCCTTACGAAGCCGGGCATCTGGCCGCGGTGCAGACCTTGACCGAGGGGCTGCTGCAGTTGGGCCTGCTCAAGGGCAAGCTGGAGCGCAATATCGCCGACGGCCATTACAAGCGTTTCTATCGGCACAAGACCGGCCACTGGCTGGGGCTGGATGTGCACGATGTAGGCGACTACCGGTTGGCTGGCGACTCGCGTCTGCTCGAGCCCGGTATGGTGTTCACCATCGAGCCGGGACTCTATATCTCCGCCGACGACACCACGGTGGAGGCCAGGTGGCGCGGCATCGGCATCCGCACCGAAGACAATGTGCTGATCACCGCCGACGGCCATCGGGTGCTGACCGGTGCGCTGGCGCGCAGCGCCGATGAGATCGAGGCGGAGATGGCGGACCGCAACGCGTTGCGCGCATAGCGCGGTCATGCCGCCATGAGCGGCCGTGACCTGAATCGGTGCATTGCCTTGCGAGCAACACGCGCACTGCCGGCTTGGTTGGGATTGCGCGGCGTATCCGGCTGAGGGCGGCGGCGTCGCTCGACGCGCGCTGCGCCGGGCGCCTTGCAAACATGAGGCGCCCGGCCGTTGTGCTGCGCGCCGTTCTACTGGCCCAGCTGGGGCGTCTGCGTGCGTTCGGGCTGCTGGACCTGTTCGCCCGGCGTAGCCAGTTGCTGCGCACGTGCGAACGACTGCGCTTCCGGCGTGCTCAATGCCTGTTCGGTCTTCATGTGCGCGCGCAGATGCGCCGGGTTGGCCGGGTCGCCCTGCACCACAAACACGTTTTCGCCACCGTGTACGCCGCGATTGTTGGCCTCGCTCATCAGCACATGATCCACGCGCGACAGGCCGCCTTCCTTGGCCAGCGGCAACAGCGCCGCGCTGAGCCGGTCGCTGGTCTGGTCGGGGGTGCGTCCATGTGCCGCATCGATTGCATGCACGCCGCGCTGGATCTGTTGATACATCGGATGGTCGGGGTGCGAGGACTGGCGTGGATCGTTCATGGCAATGCTCCGTGCGGTGCGGAAGGATTCAAGGGGCGGCAAACACCGGGCGGGTCAGGTTTTCGGGCGCGCCATCGGTGCACACCACCTCGTCTTCGATACGGATGCCGCCGTAGGGTTTGAACTGCGCAACGCGTGCCCAGTCGACGCTGGCGGCGTGGCCGTTCTTCTTCACTTCGTCCAGCAGCATGTCGATGAAGTACACGCCCGGTTCGATGGTGACCACCATGCCCGGTTCCAGCACGCGGGTCAGGCGCAGATACGGGTGGCCGGCGGGGCGTTCGATGCGGCCGCCGCGGTCGCTGGCCGCAAAGCCTGCCACGTCATGCACCTGCAGGCCGATCAGATGGCCCAGGCCGTGCGGGAAGAATGCGGCGCTGACGCCGGTGGCGAGCGCAGCTTCCGGCGACACGGTGAGGATGCCGAAGTCCTTGAGGATGCCCATCAGGGCCAGATGCGCATCCACGTGCAACTGCTTGTAATCCACGCCGCTGCGCACGCCCTGGCCCATGCGCACCTGTGCGGCATCCACCGCATCGATCAGGGCCTGGAATTCGCTGCCGGGGTCGGCGGCATAGGTGCGGGTGATGTCGCTGGCGTAGCCGTAGGCCGAAGCACCGGCATCGATCAGGAAGCTGCGCAGCGGCTGCGGCGGCTGCTGGCCGAGTTCGGTGTAGTGCAGCACCGCGCCGTGTTCGTTGAGCGCGATGATGTTGCCGTAGGGCAGTTCGTTGGCGTCCTGACCGACGGCGGCGCAGTAGGCCATATGGATGCCGAACTCGCTCTGCCCGGCGCGGAAGGCCGCTTCGGCGGCACGATGGCCGCGCACTGCCAGCTGCTGGGCGATGCGCAGCAAGGCCAGTTCGTAGGGCGTCTTGAATGCGCGCTGGTACTCCAGGTAATCGAGCACCGGCTGCGGATTGTTGGGCACATACGCACCGAGCGCGCTCTGCGCCTCGCCCAGGATGGCGCAACGGTCGATCTGCCTGGGCAGCAGCGCCAGGGCCTGGTCCGGGGTACGGATGATGTGGATGTCGCAGTGCTCCACCCACCAGCCGCTGGGCGCGTCGGGCACCACATGCCAGTAGTCGAACGGCTGGCAGAAGATCAGCGTCGGGCGCTTGCCCGGGGTGTAGACCAGCCAGCTGTTGGGCACCCGCGTCAGCGGCACCCAGGCCTTGAACTGCGGATTGACCGCATAGGGATAGTCGCGGTCGTCGAACACCTGGTAATGCAGGCTGCCGCTGGGCACCACCAGGTGGTCGAAGCCGCCGCGCTGCAGCGCCTCGTCGGCGCGCGCGGTCAGCGTGCGCAGGTGGTCGGAATACAGGTGGCTCAAGGACGGCTGGGGCATGCGGGACTCGATCGGCAATGCAAAGACAGGTCGCGATTTTGCCGTAATCGTGGTGATGCTGTCCTTCAGCCCAGCATGTGTTCTTCGGCGATCCAGGCGCGCAGGCGTTGGCGATGCGGCTCGGACATGGTCAGGAAGCGGAAGCCAGCCCAGGCCTGTCCGGGTGCGTGCGCGGCTTCGGTCCACAACAGATGCACGCCGACATCGATCTCGGTGGCACGGCCGATGCGCTCGGGCAGGCTGAAGCGTAATTGATACAGGGCGTCGTCATGCAGCGGAACCGAGGCCAGCAGCAGCATGCCGGTTTCCGAGACATTGCCGACCCGGCCGATCTGCGCCTCGCTGAGCATGTCGGTCACCGGTACCAGGTCAGACGGCTGGCGGCGCGGTGCGCGGCGGGTGTCCTGAATCATGGGTTGGCCTCTGCAATGGGCGCCTGGCCGGCCAGGCTGCGCAGCGTGCGCACGGTGGCATGCCAGGCACGGTCGATCAGGCGCGATTTCTCTTCGACCAGCAGGCGCGCCTGGCCGCCGGCCATCAACCGCGACAGGCCATCCAGCGAGTGCTCGGCGACCTTTTGCCCACGTTGATTGACGAACAGCGCGTTGCCGGTCATCGGGCTGTACCAGGACAGCCGTTGCCGGCGCAGGTCACCCTGCTGGTTGATCACGAACTCGAACCAGCTGCCGAACGGCAGGCTGCGCAGCTGCGTGTAGCAGGCCTCTTCGGTCGGCGACCGTGGGCCGGCGATGTCCTTGCGCGGTGCGCTGTCGCCCAGCCGCGTACGCGCCTTGAGCTTGGTGGCGAGTTCGGTGCGCGAGGTCATCTCGTCCTCGCCGCCGGGCGTGGACAGGCGCCGTGCGATCGCCGCCGCTTCATCGTGGTGATAGCCGACCTGCAGCAGCGCGGTTTCGATCTCGGTGCCGAGCGCGATGTCGGCAGGTTGCCCCTTGCTGCGGCAGGTGACTTCGGCAATGCGCGCGGTCAGGGCCTCGCGCTCGTCCCATTCGGGCGATTGCTCGCCCTGGCGCAGCAGTGTCAGCGTCAGCACGTCCGACCATGCCTGACGCAGCAGCGCCTGCACGAAGCGCGGCGGAACGCTCTGCTCGCACAACTGCTCAATGCGCGCCTCGGCCTGCTGCTTGGCCGACTCCAGCCGCTCCTTGCCGCGCGCCGCATCCACATGGCGGCGCTCGGCGAGGTCGGCCTTGCGCGCCGAGGCGCGCAGATGCGCCTGGATATCGTCGTTGGCCGCGGCGAACACGGCCTCGTCGCCCTGGTAGTCGTTGACGATCCGGTCCACCGCGCTGCCCAGCTTGTGCAGCAACTGCGGGTCGACGTCGTCGTCGCCCAGCCAGACCGCGCCGGACTCGGCCACGGTGTTGAGCAATTCGCGCACCGGGTGCTGGTCGCGCACGAAGAAATGCGTATCGGCCAAGGCCGCGCGCACCACCGGCACCTGCAACTTGGCGAGCAGGGCCTGCGCCGGGGTCTGCTCGCGCACTTCGCGTTGCATCTGCGCGTAGAGCAGGCCGAGCAGATCGAAGGTGTCGGTGTCCTGCGGCGACAGCGCGGCGTCGGGGCCGTGTTGCGTCCGCAACAACGCCAGTACTTGGCGCTGCACCGCATCGATGCCGGTGGGCTGCGCCGCCGCCTGTGCCACCAGCGTGCTCTGCAGGCTGGCCAGTGCGTCGCTGACGGCGGCCTTGGGCACGGCCGAGGAGACGAGCCGGGGAGATGCTTTCTCGAGTGTTGCCTGGGCGCTGCTTGCAGGCGCTGCGCCGTGATCTGCAGAGCTTTGATTCGCCGCTGCGCCTACGTTGCCGGCTGCCTGCGACTGACGCGCCGACGACATCAGGCCGCCGAGCGCCTGCACTGCATCGCTCAGCGCAGGTGCTGCCTGCTCACCGTAGGTCACCCCTGCCAGTGTCATCGGCAGAGCGGGCGGATCCAGTAGCGCGCTCTGCCACGGTGTCGGTGCCGATTGCCCGCTCCAGCCGGTTGCAGGCCGCCCGTTGCGCGGCGGCAGCGCGCGCGTGCTGGCGGCCGCAGCGTCCTTCGGTGCGGTGGCTGCTGCAGGCGGTGCGCGCCGCGTCTGCACCTGGGTGGGCTTGACCAGGTACGGGTGATAGATCAGTCCCGGTAGGATGCCTTCCTGCGCGAGCGTGCCGTTGGCGCGCTCGTACAGATCGTTCAAACGCTCGATGACCTGACGCTCGAACACGCGATACAACGTCAGCTGCCCGTCCAGGCTCAGTCCCAGCATTTCGCCGCACTGGCGCAGCACGCGGCACAAGGCGTACGGGCCCAGCGGCACTGCTTCCAGTTCGAACTCGGCCACCGCGCCGATCACCGCCACCCGCTGCGCCAGCAATTGCAGCGCATCGGCGCGGCGGGAGGTCTCACGGCGCGCAATCTCGCTGAGCACGATATCGCGATCGATATCGGTGTCCTCCACCAGGGTGAGCATCTGCGGATGCGCCGATACATCGGCTATTGGCATCAGCGACGGGCGATCGCGCGGCGTGGCCAGGTCCTGCGCCAGCTGCTGCAGAAACGCCTGCGGAAACCGATCGATGTGGTCGCGCAGGCCGCGCGTCTGCGCATAGGTTTCGGCCTGGATCTGGCTATTGCGTGCATGCTCGGCCTGATGCAGCAGCTCGCGTTCCAGCTCGACGATGGTCAGCCGCAGCGGCCCGCTGAGCGCCTGCACGCAGTGCGCGTGCAGCGCGGCGAGCAGGCGCCGTCCGCGCGCGGAAACCGGCGCATCGGCGATCGGGCCGCTGAGCGTGTGCTGCAGGGAGGAGGCGGGAGTGGACATCCGGGGGAGGCGGGCTCGGTGCGAGGCGTGAGCTATGTAGCATGTTTTTCCGACGGGCAGCGACCAGGCGGGCGCAAGACGCGCCTCGCCAGCTACGGTCGCCACCCTGATGCGGACGGCGCGCGTGGCGCGACTCGCTGGCTCCGCGCGCCAGTGCTGTCGCGTGCGCTGTCGATCACGGTGTGGAGTGCTGGCTGCGGTGCCGCGCCGCGATCGCCGCGATCAGCCCAGAAACAGCTCGACCACGTCATTGGTGAAGCGGCGGCCCAGCTCGGTCGGCACCACTCGTCCGTCCTGCGCCGTCATCCAGCCTTGCGCAATCGCGCGCGCCACAGGCAACTCGATGACCGAGGCGTCCAGGCCGGTGGAGACTTCGAAGTCGCGCAGGGCGAAGCCCTCGTGCAGGCGCAGCAGGTTGAGCATGTATTCGAACGGCAGCCGCTCACGCGGCACGATCTCGTCGCCGCCGATCGACGCCGCACTGCCGGCGCTGGCCAGGTAACTCTGCGGGTGCTTGTGCTTCCAGCGTCGCAACACATGCTGTTCGGCGCCGGAGCTGATCTTGCCGTGCGCCCCGGCGCCGATACCCAGGTAATCGCCGAAGCGCCAGTAATTGAGGTTGTGCGCGCATTGCCGCCCGGGCCTGGCGTAGGCGCTCACTTCGTACTGCGCGTAGCCGGCCTCGGCCAGCAGACGCTGGCAATGTTCCTGCATGTCCCAGGCCGCATCGTCGTCGGGAATGCCCTTGGGCGGCCGCGCGAAGAACACCGTGTTCGGCTCCAGCGTGAGCTGGTAATGCGACATGTGGGTGGGCTGCAGCGCGAAGGCGCGTTCGAGATCGCGCTCGGCCTGTGCCAGGGTCTGCTCGGGCAGCGCGTACATCAGGTCGATGTTGAAATTGTCGTAGCCGGCATCCTGCGCCAGCTTGATCGCACGCTCGGCCTCGGCACTGTCGTGGATGCGACCCAGCCGCTGCAGTGCTACATCGTCGAAGGTCTGCACGCCGAAGCTCAGGCGGTTCACGCCGGCGGCACGATAGCCGTCGAAGCGGCCATGCTCGGCGGTGCCTGGATTGGTTTCCAGGGTGATCTCCAGATTCGGTGCGAAGCGCAGCCGCGCGGCGGCGGCTTGCAGAAATCTGTCGATGGCTTGGGGCGGAAACAGGCTCGGCGTGCCGCCGCCGAAGAACACCGAATGCACCACGCGCCCCCACACCAGCGGCAGGTCCGCATCCAGGTCGCGGATCAGCGCATCCACGTAGTCCTCGAACGGCAGCACACCCTTGGCCGCATGCGAGTTGAAATCGCAGTACGGGCACTTGCGCACGCACCAGGGCAGGTGCACGTAAAGCGACAGCGGCGGTGGAATCAGGTCGGGCACTGCGTCAGGCCATGGTTCACAGCGACAGGGCGTGCAGCTTGTGCTGCAGCGTGGCTAGCGCCACCGCACGGTGACTCAGCCGGTTCTTCAACGCGGTATCCATCTCCGCAGCGGTCAGGCCATGCAGCGGATCCAGGAACACCGGGTTGTAGCCAAAGCCGCCGGTGCCGCGTGGTTCGGTGGTGATCACCCCTTCCCAGCTGCCTTCGGCGATCAGCGGCTGCGGATCTTCCGGGTGACGCAGTAGCACGATCACCGCGTAAAACCGCGCGCTGCGGCGCTCGGCCGGCACGGCGCGCATGGCGTCGAGCAGCTTGGCGTTGTTGGCCTGCGCATCGGTCGGGCTGCCGGCATAGCGCGCGCTATACAGGCCGGGTGCGCCGCCGAGCGCATCGACGATCAGGCCGGAGTCGTCGGCCAGTGCCGGCAGTCCGGTGACCGCGCTGGCATGGCGTGCCTTGATCAAGGCGTTCTCGACGAAGGTCAGGCCGGTTTCCGGCACATCGTCCACGCCCAGCTCGCCTTGCGCCACGATGCGCAGCGGCAGGTCGGCGAGCATGGCGCGCAGTTCTTCCAGCTTGCCGGCGTTGCCGCTGGCCAGGACCAGTTGTTTCATTGCTTGGGCTCCAGCAGGTCCCACTTGGTGCCGTACAGATCGCGGAACACCACGACCGTGCCGTACGGTTCCTCGCGCGGGGTTTCCAGGAATTCCACCCCGAACGCCTGCATCGCCGCGTGGTCGCGCCAGAAGTCGTCGGTGTAGAGAAAATGATCCACCCGCCCACCGGTCTGGTCGCCGATGCGTGCGCGCTGGGCGGCGTCGGCCGGCTGCGCGAGCAGCAAGCCGGCGTCCTGCGCGCTGCCCGGGCCGATCACCACCCAGCGCTTGCCGTCGCCAAGTGCGCGATCCTCCAGCACCTGGAAGCCCAGCGCACCGGTGTACCAGGCGATCGCCGCGTCGTAATCGGCGACCAGCAAGGTGGTCAGGGCGATGCGCCGGCTCATCCGGCCAGCGCAGCGCGTTGCAGCGCGAACAGTTCGCTCATGCCTCGTTCGGCGAGTGCGAGCAGTGCGTTGAGTTCGTCGCGGCGGAAGGCGTGGCCTTCGGCAGTGCCCTGCAGCTCGATGAAGCCGCCGCCGTCATTCATCACCACATTCATGTCGGTGTCGCAGTCGCTGTCTTCGGGGTAGTCCAGATCCAGCACCGGCTCGCCGCGATAGATGCCCACCGACACCGCGGCCACGGCGCCGATCAGCGGGTGCTTCTTGATGTCGCCGCGCTTGAGCAGCAGGTTCACCGCATCGGCCAGCGCCACGTAGGCGCCGGTGATCGCGGCGGTGCGGGTGCCGCCATCGGCCTGCAGCACGTCGCAGTCCAGGGTGATGGTGCGCTCGCCCAGGGCATTGCGATCCACGCAGGCGCGCAGTGCGCGGCCGATCAGACGCTGGATTTCCAGCGTGCGTCCACCCTGCTTGCCACGTGAGGCCTCGCGATCGGAACGGGTGTGGGTGGAGCGCGGCAGCATGCCGTATTCGGCGGTCACCCAGCCTTCGCCCTTGCCGCGCAGGAAACCGGGGACGCGGTTTTCCACGCTGGCGGTGCACAGCACGCGGGTATCGCCGAAGCTGACCAGCACCGAGCCTTCGGCGTGACGGGTGAAGGCGCGTTCGATGCGCACCGGGCGCAGCTGGTCGGCCGTGCGGCCGCTGGGACGGGAAAAGGTCATGCGATGAGTCCGGAAGTCGGGAGGTGGGTCTGGGTCGGCGCGTGGCGGGGCGGTCAGCCAGCGCGGGCGGCTAGGGTACCATTCGCGCTTTGAAGGCACGGGACTGACGATGATTCGAAGCATGACCGCGTTTGCTGGTGGCGAACGCATCACGCCCTGGGGCACGCTCGGCTGCGAGCTGCGCTCGGTCAACCATCGGTTTCTGGAAGTGGGCGTGCGCCTGCCCGAAGAACTGCGTGCGCTGGAGCCGCTGCTGCGCGAGCGCGTGGCGGCGAAAAACAGCCGCGGCAAGCTGGATCTGGCGCTGCGCCTGCGCGCGCCGGACAACGCGCAGACCCTGGCCGTGAACGAATCGCTGCTGCAGGAACTGGGTGCACTGGCCACGCGCCTTGACGGCATGTTCCCCAAGCTGCAGGTGGGCTTCACCGATCTGCTGCAGCTGCCCGGCGTGCTGCAGGTGCAGGACGTGGACGCACCGGCATTGCAGGCGCAGGCCCTGGCATTGCTGGACGAGGTGGTGGACAGTTTCGTCGCCGCGCGCGAGCGCGAAGGTGGCAAATTGGCCGATGCGATCAGCGAGCGGGTCGATGCGATCGAACGCATCGCCGCCGAGGTGCGCACGCTGATTCCCGTCATCCGCGAAGGGCAGCGTGCCAAGCTGGCCGCCCGGCTGGCCGATCTGCCGCATCCGGTCGATCCCGGTCGCGCCGAGCAGGAACTGGTGCTGTGGCTGCAGAAGCTGGACGTGGACGAAGAGCTCGACCGCCTGTCCAGCCACATCGCCGAGGTCCGCCGCGTGCTCAGGCAGCGCGAGCCGGTCGGCCGCCGCCTGGACTTCCTGCTGCAGGAATTCAACCGCGAAGCCAATACGCTCGGCTCCAAGTCGGTGGATAGCCGCACCTCCAATGCCGCGGTGGATCTGAAGGTGCTGATCGACCAGATCCGCGAGCAGGTGCAGAACATCGAATAGCCGGGAATAGGCAATCGGGAATGGGGAATCGTCAAAGCAGGTACGATTCACCCTTGGCCTGCTTGCTTGGCGCGGTGCCCCATTCCCCATTCCCGACTCTCTATTCCCTAAAATGCGCGGCACCCTCTATATCGTTGCGGCCCCTTCCGGCGCCGGCAAGAGCAGCATCGTCAACGCCACCCTGGCGCGTGATCCCAAGATCGCCTTGTCGATCTCGTTCACCTCGCGCGCGCCGCGGCCGGGCGAACGGCATGCCGAGCACTACCATTTCGTCTCCGCCGACGAGTTCCAGGGCATGATCGAAGCCGGTGACTTCTTCGAATACGCGCTGGTGCATGGCGACTGGAAGGGCACCGCGCGGCAGTCGGTGGAGCCGCAGCTGGCCGCCGGTCACGACGTGCTGCTGGAGATCGACTGGCAGGGCGCGCGCCAGGTGCGCCAGAAGGTGCCCGACGCGGTCAGCGTGTTCATCCTGCCGCCGTCGCGCCAGGCGCTGGACGAGCGCATGCGCAAGCGCGGCCAGGACAGCGAGGACGTGATGGCGCAGCGTCTGGCCGCTGCCCGCGAAGAGATGCTGCATTTCGAGGAGTTCGATTACGTCATCATCAACGAGACCTTCGACACCGCTGTCTCGGAGATGTGCGCGATCTTCACTGCCAGCCGGCTGCGCCGGCAGGCGCAACAGCAGCGGCATGCGGAGTTGATCCGGGCCTTGCTGGACTGAGCGGCTCAAATCCCTGATTCCAAAGGAAACTGAATAGGCCCAGGTTGCCGTGACGGCGGCCCGGGCGTACACTCCGCCCCCTTTCCCTCATTCGATGCGCGGCCGTTGCTGGTCGCCGGGAGCCCGCATGGCCCGCATTACCGTAGAAGATTGCCTGGAAGTCGTGAACAACCGTTTCGAGCTGGTCATGATGGCGTCCAAGCGCGCCCGTCAGCTCGCCAACGGCGTGCAGCCGTTGATCGAAAATGCCGACGCCAGCGACAAGCCCACCGTGATGGCATTGCGCGAGATCGCCGCACGCCGGATCGACAACGCGCTGATCGACGAAGTCGAGAAGGCCGAGCGCGAGCGCGCCGAACGCGAAGCGCTGGAATGGGCTGCTGCCGAAGTGGTTGCTGACGAAGACATGTCCAAGAACGACGATTGATTGTTCGCATCGCTGCGATCGATCTGAACAGCCCGCCATGTGCGGGCTGTTTTCGTTTCAGGCCCGCTTTGTCGCCTGCAGTGTGCAAACGTTTGCCGTGACTGCGTTGCTGGCATAGTCTTCCGGCATGAACCCAGGCCCCACTGCCCAGGCGACCGTCGTGACGTCTCCGTCTTCCGACCAGGCCATTCCCGACTACGTCCTGCACCTCGAACGCGCGGCCAGCTACCTTCCCAAGGAGCAGCTGCCGATCCTGCGCCGTGCCTGGGAAGTGGGCGCCAGCGCGCATGCCGGCCAGACCCGCAAGTCGGGCGAGCCTTACATCACCCATCCGGTTGCGGTGGCCGGCGTGCTCGCCGAGCTCGGCCTGGACATGGAATCGCTGATCGCCGCGATCCTGCACGACACCATCGAAGACACCCCGCTGACCCGCGAAGAGCTGGCGTCGGAATTCGGTGAGGCGGTGGCCGAGCTGGTCGATGGCGTCACCAAGCTGGACAAGCTCAAGTTCCGCGACCGCCAGGAAGCGGCGGCGGAGAGCTTCCGCAAGATGCTGCTGGCGATGTCGCGCGACCTGCGCGTGATCATGATCAAGCTGGCCGACCGCCTGCACAACATGCGCACGCTGGGCGCGCAGAGCAGCGAGGCGCGCAGCCGCATCGCGCGCGAAACGCTGGAAATCTACGCGCCGATCGCCCAGCGCCTGGGTATGAGCCTGATCAAGTCCGAGCTGCAGAATCTGGGCTTCCGCGCGCTGTATCCGTGGCGTCACGCCATCATCGAAAAACATATCCGCAGCCAGCCGGTGGTGCGGCGCGAATCGATGGCGCAGGTGGAAGTGCAGCTGTCGCAGCGGCTGGCCAAGGAAGGGCTGGAGCACCGCCTGGTCAGCCGCATCAAGACGCCCTGGAGCATCTATTCCAAGATGCACGAAGAGAACAAGTCCTTCGACCAGGTGATGGATGTGTTCGGCTTCCGCCTGGTGGTGCGCTCGGTGGCCGATTGCTATCACGCGCTCGGTGCGGTGCATGCCACCTTCAAGCCACTGGACGGGCGTTTCCGCGATTTCATCGCCATCCCCAAGGCCAACGGCTATCAGTCGCTGCACACCGTGTTGTTCGGCCCGTACGGCTCGCCGATCGAAGTGCAGATCCGCACCGAGGAAATGGACCTGATCGCCGAGCGCGGCGTGGCCGCGCACTGGACCTACAAGGTCGGCTCGGCCTCTCCCAACAGCGCGCAGAGCCGCGCGCACGACTGGATCGTGGAGTTGATCGATTCGCAGCGTGCGGCAGGCTCGTCGCTGGAGTTCCTGGACAACGTCAAGGTCGACCTGTTCCCGGACGAGGTCTATCTGTTCACGCCCAAGGGCAAGATCCTGGCACTGCCGCGCAACTCCACCGCGCTGGACTTTGCCTATGCGGTGCACACCGACGTGGGCAACCGCGCGGTCGCCTCGCGGGTGGACAAGAAGCTGGTGCCGCTACGCACCAAGCTGGCCAGTGGCCAGGCGGTGGAGATCATCACCGCGCGCTCGGCCACGCCTAAGCCTCAGTGGCTGGAGTTCGTGGTCAGCAGCAAGGCGCGTACCGCGATCCGCCACCAGCTCAAGCAGCTCGAGCACGAGGACGCCGTGCAGCTCGGCCACCGCATGCTCGATCGCGCGCTGGAAGCGATGGACAGCTCGCTCGAGCGGTTGCCCAAGGGCCGCCTGGACGCCTTCCTCACCGAGCATCGCTATCCCCGCCTGGAAGCCTTGCTGGCCGACGTGGCGCTGGGCAACTGGATGCCGACCCAGGCCGCGCAGGCGCTGATGGCCTACGCCGAATTGCGCGGTGGCGGCCACTCCAAGCATTCGCACGAAAAGATCCTGATCGACGGCAGCGAGCGCGGCGTGATCAGCTTCGCCAACTGTTGCCAGCCGATTCCCGGCGACGAAATCATGGGTTACCACACCGCCGGCAAGGGCATCGTGGTGCACCGTCTGGACTGCCCCAACCTGGCCGAGCTACGCAAATCGCCCGAACGCTGGGTGCCGATAGACTGGGACTCGGGCGTGACCGGCGATTACGACACCGCACTGGTGGTCGAGGTGGAAAACCGCACCGGCGTGCTGGCCCAGCTGGCTGCGGCGATTGCGCAGAGCCAGTCCAATATCGAACGCGTGGATTACCTGGACCGCGATTTCAACGCGGCGGTGCTGCGCTTCAACATCCAGGTCCGCGACCGCCGCCATCTGGCCGAAGTGATGCGCCGGCTGCGGCGCCTGCATGTGGTGCAGAGCGTGGGGCGGCAGTAGCGGCCCGGGTCCTGTCGAGAGGCGGCGCTGAGGCCGCCCGCGCAACAGCGTGCACTGATGCGCCGACGCCGGGTTTCAGGTCTGCCGCGGCGACAGGTAGCGAGCGCCGCGCGCGTGCACGGTCAGGCTTCACGCCGCCCTTGTAGCGCGATCTGTCCGGTACGCCAGCACGGTGCCTGGCGATCGTCGCAAGATGCGTGGCAACAAGATCGTGCGCAACAGTCGAGCAAATCCGCACAAACGCCTAAACTGCAGCACACATCTTTGCAGTGGAGCTTCCATGTCCCAGATCATCCATACCGACCAGGCGCCCGCCGCCATTGGCCCGTATTCGCAGGCCGTGCGTGCCGGCAACACGGTGTATTTCTCCGGGCAGATCCCGTTGGATCCGGCCACCGGCGAGATCGTGCCGGGCGATGTCGGCGTGCAGGCACGCCGCGCGTTCGACAACCTCAAGGCGGTGGCCGAAGCCGCCGGTGGCTCGCTCGACAAGATCGTGCGGCTGGGCCTGTACCTCACCGATCTCGGCCAGTTCGCCGCCGTCAATGCAGTGATGCAAGAGTATTTCCAGGCGCCGTTCCCGGCGCGTTCGACCATCGAGGTCTCCGGCCTGCCCAAGGGTGCCGGCTTCGAGGTCGATGCGGTGATGGTGCTCGACTGATCCAGCTCGGCTGACCCGAGCGCCCTGCCGTGCCGCGTGCCGCGACCGTCACCCCGCGCCTGGCCGTCGCAGGCCAGGCCTCGCTTGCCAGCCTGCCCGGCGTCGGCCCCAAGGTGGCCGAGAAATTCGCTGCGCGCGGCATCTTGACGCTGCAGGATCTGTGGCTGCATCTGCCGTTGCGCTACGAAGACCGCACCCGGCTGACCACGATCGCGCAGTTGCAGAGCGGCGTGCCGGCGCAGATCGAAGGGCGTGTGGATGCGGTGGAGCGCGGCTTCCGTTACCGGCCAGTGTTGCGGGTGGCGGTCTCGGACGAGTCGCATGGCAGCGTGGTGCTGCGCTTCTTCCATTTCCGCGCGGCGCAGGTCGCGCAGTTCGCACCGGGCACGCGGCTGCGGGTGTTCGGCACGCCCAAGCCAGGACAGAACGGTTGGGAAATCGTGCACCCCAGTTACCGCGTGCTGGCACCGGGCGAGGATGCCGGGCTGGGCGACAGCCTGGATCCGGTCTATCCGGTGCTGGAAGGCGTGGGCCCGGCCACGTTGCGCAAGCTCATCGGCCAGGCGCTGGAGCGCTTACCGGCCGAGGCCGCGCTGGAACTGCTGCCGCCGCATTGGCTGCAGGACGAACAACTGCCCTCGCTGCGCAGCGCGCTGCTGACCATGCATCGCCCGCCGGTGAACACCGACCCGCAGCAGCTGCTCGCAGGTGGGCATCCGGCCCAGCAGCGTTTGGCGATCGAAGAATTGCTGGCGCATCAGCTCAGCCTGCGTCGCCAGCGCATCGCCTTGCAGCGCTTCCGCGCACCGCTGCTGCCTGGTAACGGCATCCTGGTACAGCAGCTGCGCGCGGCATTGCCGTTCCAGCTTACCGGTGCGCAGCAGCGCGTGTTCGCGCAGATTGCCCGCGACCTGGCAAAACCGTCGCCGATGCTGCGGTTGGTGCAGGGCGATGTCGGCAGCGGCAAGACCGTGGTCGCCGCATTGGCGGCGATGCTGGCGGTGGAGCAGGGCAAGCAGGTCGCACTGGCTGCGCCGACCGAGCTGCTGGCCGAGCAGCACCTGACCAATCTACGTGGCTGGCTGGAACCGCTGGGCGTGCGCATCGTCTGGCTGGCTGGCAAGGTCACCGGCAAGGCGCGCGCTGCGGCAATGGCCGAGGTGGCCTCCGGCCAGGCGCAGGTGGTGGTCGGCACCCACGCACTGATGCAGGACGCGGTGGTCTTCCACGATCTGGCACTGGCCATCATCGACGAGCAGCACCGCTTCGGCGTGCATCAGCGCCTGGCCTTGCGCGACAAGGGTGCGGCCGCCGGCAGCGTGCCGCATCAGTTGGTGATGACCGCCACGCCGATCCCGCGCACCCTGGCGATGTCCACCTATGCGGATCTGGATGTTTCGGCCATCGACGAGCTGCCGCCCGGGCGCACGCCGGTGCAGACCATCGTGCTCAGTGCCGAGCGTCGGCCGGACCTGGTCGAGCGCATCCGCGCCGCCTGCGCCGAAGGGCGCCAGGCGTATTGGGTCTGCACCTTGATCGAAGAAAGCGAAGAGCCCGGCAAGGGCGCGCCCAGTGGCCCGCCGAGGATCGAGGCCCAGGCGGCGGAGGCCACCTTCGAAGCCCTGTCCACGCAATTGCCCGGCGTGCGCGTGGCGCTGGTGCACGGGCGCATGAAAGCGGCGGAAAAACAGAAGGCGATGCTGGATTTCAAGCAGGGCCTTACCGATCTGCTGGTCGCCACCACGGTGATCGAGGTCGGCGTGGACGTGCCCAATGCCTCGCTGATGATCATCGAGAATGCCGAGCGCCTGGGTCTGGCGCAGTTGCACCAGTTGCGCGGCCGGGTCGGCCGCGGCGCGGCCGCGTCCAGTTGCGTGCTGCTGTATCAGGCGCCGTTGTCGATGATGGCGCGGCAACGCCTGGAAACCATGCGCCAGACCAACGACGGCTTCGTGATAGCAGAAAAGGATCTGGAGCTGCGCGGCCCCGGCGAATTGCTGGGCACGCGGCAGACCGGCCTGGCCAGTTTCCGCATCGCCGATCTCACCCGCGATGCCGGGTTGCTGCCGCGCGTGCAGGTGCTCGCCGAACGGCTGCTGGCCGAAGCGCCTGACATTGCCGACCGCGTGGTCGCGCGCTGGATCGGCAGCGCGGTGCGTTATGCCGCGGCTTGAGTGGCGGGGATTGGGGATTGGGGATTGGGGATTCGTCAGAGCCAGGTCGCTGCGATCTGGATGGGTAACCGATTCGCGTGCCTCGCCGATCCTTGCGAAGATGCGGCAACGAATCCCGAATGACCAATCTCCGATCCCATGACCAAAAAGATACCGCTACTGATCGACACCGACCCGGGCGTGGATGACGCGCTGGCCTTGCTGATGGCCTTCAACGACACCCGGCATGAGGTCGTTGGGCTGACCATCGCCGCCGGCAACGTGGGCCTGGAGCACACCGTGCGCAACGCCTTGAAGGTCTGCGAGATTGCCGGGCGCGACGATGTGCCGGTCTATGCGGGCTGCCCGCAACCGCTGCTGCATCCCTCGGTGGACGCGGCGCATGTGCATGGCATCGACGGCTTCGGCGATGTCGGCCTGGCGCCGGCCAAGCGCGCTGCCGAGACCGAGCACGCCGCGCTGGCCATCCTGCGCCTGTCGCACGAGTACGCCGGCGAGCTGCTGCTGGTCGCGCTCGGTCCGCTGACCAATCTGGCCCTGGCCCTGACGCTGGATCCGACCCTGCCGCAGCGCGTGGCGCGGCTGGTGGTGATGGGCGGGGCGCTGACCGGGCACGGCAACATCACCGCCGCGGCCGAATTCAATATCGGCTTCGACCCGGAAGCGGCACATATCGTGTTCCGCGGTTTTCCGCAGTTCGACGTGGCTGACTGGGAAGCCACCATCGCGCACGGGCTGCTGCATCGCGATGTCGAGCAATGGCTGGCGGCCGACTCCGCGCAGGCGCGGTTCTACGAGGAAATTTCGCGCAAGACCCGGCTGTGGTCCGAAGACAGCCGTGGCGAGCACTGGTACGCCGCCGACGCGCTGGCGATGGCGTTCGCGCTGCATCCGGAGGGCGCGCAGCGGCTGGAGCAGCGGCCGGTGCATATCGAGCTGACCGGTACGCACACCCGCGGCATGACCCTGGTGGACTGGGAGCGCCGGGATGGCAACCCCGACAACGCCAACCTGCTGCTGGACTACGATCGCCAGCAATTCTTCGGCCTGGTCGCGGCGGCGCTGGCGGCGGGCTAGGCCGATCTTGCGCCGGGCGTCGGGAGGCCGCTATAATGCCCGGCTTATCCAGGCAGCCCGGCGCCAAGTCCATGAAAGATAACGTTCATCCCAGCTACAACGACGTCGTCTTCCACGACGTGACGTCCGATTTCAAGATTCTGACCCGTTCCACCATGAGCTCGAAAGAGACCGTGAAGTGGGAAGACGGCCAGGAATACCCGCTGATCAAGGTGGATATCTCCTCGGCCTCGCACCCGTTCTATACCGGCAAGCACAAGGTGATCGACACCGGCGGCCGGATCGACAAGTTCCAGAAGCGCTACGCGCGCTGAGCTTGCAGGACGGGCTGTACCGGCAGCGGCCGCGCATTGCGCGGCCGTTGTTTTTTGGGACGGCGGCAACTTCGTTTTCACGCCTTCGACGTGGCGTCTACGACTTCTGTCCAAGCGACGGCCAAAATGTTGCTGTGCGATAATGACGTGATCCGGGGCGATGCCCTGGACTTCCATCACGTGCCTGCCCATTTGGTGACAGGCGCCTTCCACTGAAGGAGCGTACACAGTGTCCGATCTTGATCAGGTCACGCTCAACGCCGGCGACAAGTCGGTCGTTCTGCCGGTTCTCAAGCCCACGCTTGGCAATGATTGCGTCGATATTTCAAAGCTGACCAAAGAAACCGGTCTGTTCACCTACGACTCGGGCTTTACCGCCACCGCCAGCTGCAAGTCGGCCATCACCTACATCGATGGCGACAACGGCGTGTTGCTGTATCGCGGCTACCCGATCGAACAGTTGGCCGAGAAGTCCAGCTTCCTCGAAGTCTCGTACCTGCTGATGAACGGCGAGCTGCCGACCGCGGACGAATTCAAGAAGTTCGACCACGAAGTCACGCATCACACGATGATGCACGAGTCGCTGAAGAACTTCCTCGGTGGCTTCCGTCATGACGCCCACCCGATGGCCATGCTGGCCGGTTCGGTCGCCTCGCTGTCGGCGTTCTACCACGACACCCTGGACCTCAACGATCCGGAGCAGCGCCGCCAGGCCGCCATCCGTCTGATCGCCAAGGTGCCGACCCTGGCTGCTGCCGCGTACCGCTATTCGATCGGCTGGCCGATCCGCTACCCGCGCAACAACCTCAACTACGTCGACCGCTTCCTGCACATGATGTTCGAAGTGCCGAGCGAGCCGCTGGAGATCAATCCGGTGGTGGCCAAGGCGCTGGATCTGCTGTTCATCCTGCATGCCGATCACGAGCAGAACGCCTCGACCTCGACCGTGCGTCTGGTCGGTTCGACCGGTGCCAACCCGTACGCCTCGGTCGCAGCGGGCATCACCGCGCTGTGGGGTCCGGCACACGGTGGCGCCAACGAAGCCGTGCTGAAGATGCTGGAAGAGATCGGCACCGCCGACAACGTCGAGTCGGCCGTGGCCAAGGCCAAGGACAAGAACTCCTCGTTCCGCCTGATGGGCTTCGGTCACCGCGTTTACAAGAACTTCGACCCGCGCGCCAAGATCATCCGTGAGATGACCCACAAGGTGCTGGGCGAACTGGGCGTCAACGATCCGCTGCTGGAAGTGGCGCTGAAGCTGGAAGAAGCCGCGCTGAAGGACGACTACTTCGTGCAGCGCAAGCTGTACCCGAACGTCGACTTCTACTCGGGCCTGATCTACAAGGCGCTGAACATCCCGGTGGAAATGTTCACCGTGATGTTTGCCATCGCACGCACCGCCGGCTGGGTGTCGCATTGGCTGGAGCAGCAGGTCGACCCGGAAATGAAGATCGGCCGTCCGCGCCAGATCTACACCGGCTACGACAAGCGCGACTACACCGACGCCGGCCAGCGCTAAGCGCCTGCGGTTGTCTGCTTGAACGAACGCCCCGCATTGCGGGGCGTTTGCTTTTGCGGGGTGGCGTTGTGGTCAGTGGTCACGCGGCATGGCGCGCTGCGCTCAGCGCGTGCGCGGCAGGGCGTCGCCACCATCCTCTTCTGCCAACAACTGACGCAACTGGGCGGCCGAGGCGCGCTGCATCGGTTTTTCGTCCAGCTGCGACAACGGTGCCTGGCGCAAGGCATCGTACGGCAGCACGGTCAGGTCGAAGGTCAGTTCCTCGGCACTGAACAGCCACACCGGGAACTCGGCCGTGCGCTCGCGGTCCAGGCGCAGCCGGCGCGTACGCGATTCGGCCGGAATGCGGTGTTCTTCCAAGAAGCGCTGCACGGCGTCGGCATCGTCGCTGTGCAACTGCAGCTGCACCGGCGCGTTGGCGTCGGCCGTGCCATCGAGCACCGGGCCGGCCAGGCGCGGCTGGAACGGGCTAAGAAACTCCAGCGCGCGCAATGCGGCTTCGCGACGTTGGCGCAGCCGCAGCCCGTGCGCAGGCCCGGCGAACAGGCGCTGGTGCTCGCGCAACGCATCTTCGATCTCGCGGTTACGCGGCAGCGATGCGTCGTCGTGGATGCCCAGCCGGCTGGCCGCCTTGAGCTTGGCCTGATGAAAATCACGGATGCCACCCTCGGCCATCAGCCGGGCCGCTTCGTGCGCCAGGCGATGGCGACGTTCTCGGGTTCGCGTATCGGCGTGTTCGCGCGCGTGATGCATGACCGGGCTCCCCTAATGAACCTGGTTCGACTCTACAACAGCGGCATGAAGAGGTGGCGAATGCCCCCGTGTCTCCCTGCAAGGGCAATCACGCAACGGTGATTACCCGTTGCCTTCTACCCAACTGGAGACAGTCGATTCCGCGAACCTGATTGGGGAATCGAGCGGAAGAAGCCGTTCCGATTCCCCAATCCCGATTCCCGATTCCCGGCCCTCAAAAGATATCGAACGCCTTCTCGTCCTGCTGTTCCTGCAGGCCGTAGTCGTAGTCCTGCAGGCGATCCAGGTCTTCGTTCTTCACCCATTCCACCGCGCCATTGATGGTGGCCTGGGTCATGCCGTCGGGCGGGTCGTTGGCGGCGATCGGCTTGTCCTTCAGCGCCACGCGCATGTAGTCGATCCAGATCGGCAGTGCCGCCTTGCCGCCGTACTCGCGATAGCCGAGCGAACGGAAGTCGTCGCGACCCACCCACACCGTGGTGGCGTAGGGGCCGCCGAAGCCGGAGAACCAGGCGTCGCGGTGATCGTTGGTCGAGCCGGTCTTGCCGCCGACGTCCTCGCGCCCGAGCACCTTGGCCGCGGTGCCGGTGCCGCGCTGGACCACGTCGCGCATCATCGAGACCAGCTGGTAGGCGGTACGCTCGTCGATGGCGCGCGGCGCGATCTTGGTTTCAGCAGTGGCTGCCGGGGCGATCTCCGCCGGCGTGGCCGGCGTCGCCGTGGTCGGTTCGATCGATTTGGGCAGCGCGGGGGCGCCGAAGTTGAAGCCGTCCACCACCTGGCTCACCGGCGCGACATTGCCGCCCTGCAAGGCGCAGGTACGGCAGGCCATCGCCGGCACTTCCTTGAAGACCACATTGCCGTCGCGGTCCTTGACCTCGTCCACGATCCAGGTCTCCACCCGCGAGCCGCCATTAGCGAATACCGCATAGCCACGCGCCACCGACAACGGCGTCAGCGAGGCCGTGCCCAGCGACATCGACAGGTTGGGCGGCAGCTCGGCTTCCTGGAAGCCGAACTGGCTGATGTACTTGCGTGCGAAATCGACGCTGATCGCATCCAGCAAGCGGACCGAGACCAGGTTGCGCGATTGCACCAGCGCCTCGCGCAAGCGCATCGGGCCGCGGAAGCCACCGCCATCGTTCTGCGGCGACCAGGTCTTGCCGCGGCGGTCGCGGAACACCACCGGCGCATCGAGCACGATCGAGGCCGGGTTGAAGCCTTTCTCGAACGCGGCCGCATACACGAACGGCTTGAAGCTCGAGCCCGGCTGGCGGCGTGCCTGGGTGGCGCGATTGAACTTGTTGCCGGCGAAGCTGAAACCGCCGACCAGCGCGCGCAGCGCACCGCTATTGGCATCCAGCGACACCAGCGCGGCCTGGCCGCGCGGCAACTGGTCGATGATCCACTCGCCCTCCTTCTCGCCGGCGCGGATGCGGGTCAGGTCGCCGCGCGTCAGCAGCTTGGCCGGCGTCTTGTTGGTCCAGCGACTGGCGCTGGCCGGCAGGGTCAGCTCGGTATTGTCGCTCTGGACGACGGTCACGCCGCCGTCGGCATTGGTGCGTGCCACGATCACCGCGCGCAGGCCGCCCTGGGTGAACACGCCCGACAGATGCTTGGCCAGTGCCGCGGCATCCGCATCGGTGGCGACATCGAAATGCTGCTCCACCCCATGCCAGCCGTGTCGGTGGTCGTACAGGCGCAGGCCTTCGGCAACCGCCGCATCGGCGCCGGTCTGCAGCGTGGCATCGATGGTGGTGGTGACGTGGTAACCCTTGTTGAGCACGTCGCCGCCGTACTTGGCGATCATTTCCTGGCGCACCAGCTCGGCCACGTACGGGGCGTAGACCTCGACCGGCGGCTCGTGCGGCTTGGCGTGCATCGGCACCGCCTTGGCGGCGTCGGCTTCGGCCTGGCTGACAAAGCCCAGGTCGGCCATGCGTTGCAGCACGTAGTAATCGCGGCGCTCCTGCGCGCGTTCCGGATTGCTGATCGGGTTGCCGCTGGATGGGAACTTGGGGATGCCGGCCAGCGAGGCCATCTCGTCCAGGCTCAACTCGCTCATCTTCTTGCCGTAGTAGTACTCGGCCGCAGCCCCCACGCCGTAGGCGCGGTTGCCGAAGAAGCTCTTGTTGAGATACAGCTCGAAGATCTCGTCCTTGCTCAGCTCGCTCTCGATCTTGCGCGCCAGCAGGATCTCGGCGAGCTTGCGGGTGTAGCTGTATTCGGAACTGAGGAAGAACTGCCGTGCCACCTGCTGGGTGATGGTCGAACCGCCCGGCACGCGTTTGGCATCGGTGCTGGCCAGCAGCCACACCGCGCGGGCGATGCCCTTGTAGTCCACGCCGCCATGCTCGTAGAAGCGCGCATCCTCGGTTGCCAAGAAGGCCTGCTTCAGGCGCAGCGGCACGTCCTTCATCTGGATGGGGTAGCGCCGGGTCTCGCCATAGACGGCCATCAGGCGACCGTCGCTGGAATAGACGTACATCGGCTCCTGCAGCTCGACCTGCTTGAGCGACTGCACGTCCGGCAACTTGGAGGAAATGGCGTAATACAGGCCGCCGGCAGCAATAGCGCCAAGCAGGGCGAGCACCACGAACGCGGCCAGGATCCAGCCCAGCCAACGGCGAATACGGGGCATGTAAGAGAGATTCCGATTGCAGATTTCTTGGTCACAGAGTATAGATGACGCCGGGTTTGGCTGGGGCCGAACTCTGGGGATCGCAGGAAACAGCACTGGGGTCACGTCGCGGGGCCATTGCCATGCGCGTGAAGGGCTTGTCACCTGTTAAAATTTAATTATTAATACGAGGGCGCAGACAAGCGTCCAAGTGCCCATCGGCAGGGGAGTTTCCGTGGGGCTTCTACCCAAGAGTCAATCGCCACTGATTGGTGTCGATATCAGTTCCACTGCGGTCAAGCTCCTGCAGCTGTCGCGCAGCGGGAACCGTTTCCGCGTGGAGCATTACGCGGTGGAACCGTTGCCGCCGAATGCGGTCGTGGAAAAGAACATCGTCGAAGTCGAGGCGGTTGGCGAAGCGATTCGTCGCGCCATCAACCGTTCCGGCAGCAAGGCCAAGAACGCCGCGGCCGCGGTGGCCGGGTCGGCGGTGATCACCAAGCTGATTCCGATGCCGGCTGATCTGGACGACAGCGATCTGGAAGCCCAGGTCGAACTGGAAGCCACCAATTACATTCCGTACCCGATCGAGGAAGTCAATCTCGACTTCGAGGTGCTCGGCCCGATGCCCAACAGCCCGGACATGGTTCAGGTGCTGCTGGCGGCCTCGCGCTCGGAGAATGTGGAACTGCGCCAGTCCGCGCTGGAACTCGGTGGCCTGACCGCCAAGGTCATGGACGTGGAGGCCTTCGCGGTCGAGAACGCCTTCGCCCTGGTCGCCAGCGAGTTGCCGGTGGCCGCCGATGCGGTGGTTGCGCTGGTGGACATCGGCGCGACCATGACCACGCTGAGCGTGTTGCGCTCCGGTCGCAGCCTGTATAGCCGCGAGCAGGTCTTCGGCGGCAAGCAGCTCACCGACGAGGTGATGCGCCGTTACGGGTTGACCTACGAGGAGGCCGGCCTGGCCAAGCGTCAGGGCGGCTTGCCGGAGAGCTACGAGGTCGAAGTGCTGGAGCCGTTCAAGGAGGCGACGGTGCAGCAGATCAGCCGTTTGCTGCAGTTCTTCTACGCGGGCAGCGAATTCAATCGCGTCGACTGCATCGTGCTGGCCGGCGGCTGCGCTGCGCTGTCGCGCCTGCCGGAAATGGTGGAAGAACAGCTCGGCGTGACCACCGTGGTCGCCAACCCGCTCGCGCAGATGACGCTGGGCCCGAAGGTCCAGGCGCATGCGCTGGCGCTGGATGCACCTGCATTGATGATCGCCACCGGCCTGGCCCTGAGGAGCTTTGACTGATGGCAAGAATCAATCTTTTGCCCTGGCGCGCCGAGCGCCGGAAGGCGCGCGAGCGTGAGTTCTATTCGATGCTGGGCTTCGCCGCGTTGGGCGGCGTGCTGCTGTCGGTCCTGATCTGGTTCTACTACGACGCCCAGATCAGCGGCCAGACCGAGCGCAATGCGTTCCTGACCGCCGAGATCGACAAGGTCAAGGCGCAGAACGAAGAGATCAAGGAGCTCGACAAGAAGAAGGACCGCCTGCTCGCCCGCAAGAAGGTGATTGAGGAGCTGCAGGCCAATCGTTCGCAGATGGTGCATCTGTTCGATTCGCTGGTGCGCACCATCCCCGATGGCGTGGCCTTGACCAACATCAAGCAGGACGGCGACATCCTGACCCTGGAAGGGCGTTCGCAGTCCAACGCGCGCGTCAGTACCTATATGCGCAACCTCGAAGGTTCGGGCTGGATGACCAATCCGGACCTGTCGATCATCGAGGCCAAGAGCCAGGACAAGGCCGGGCAGCCTGCGGGACCGTCGATGGACACCAAGACGCTGCCGTACGTGTTCACGCTCAAGGTCAAGCTGGCCAATCCGAACGAGGCCGACAAGAACGGCACCGCACCGGTCGATGCGCAAGCGCCGGGTGCAACGCCAGCCGGTACGGCCCCTGCGGGCGCGCCAGCGGCGGCACCTGCAGCACCTGCGCCTGCCACGTCGCCGGCCGCTGCTCCTGCACCCGTGCAGCCAGCGCCGGCGTCCGCCAATCGGCCGCAGGAGGGGGCGGCGTCATGAGTAAGAAAGCATTCAAGCTCAGCGATCTGGATTTCAACAACATCGGCGGCTGGCCGCAGCAGGCACGCATCGTGTTCTGCGTGGTGGTCGGCCTGTTCATCATGGTGCTGGCCTGGTTCCTGTTGATCAGCGGCAAGCGCGATGAACTCGAAGGCCTGGAAGGCACCGAAACGCAGCTGCGCACCGAGTTCGAGACCCAGCAGGGCCGCGCGGTGAATCTGGAGCCGCTCAAGCAGCAGCTCGCGCAGATGGAACAGGTGCTGCAGCAGATGCTGCGGCAGCTGCCCAGCAAGACCGAAATGCCGGATCTGATCATCGACATCTCGCAGACCGCGCTGTCCAGCGGCCTGTCCAACGAGTTGTTCCAGCCGGGCCCGGAATCGCCGAAGGAGTTCTACGCCGAAAAGCCGATCGCCTTGCGCATGGTGGGCAGTTACCACCAGTTCGGTGCCTTCGTCAGCGGTGTGGCGTCATTGCCGCGCGTGGTGATCCTGACCATGCACGACATCAACCTCAAGCCGAAGGATCCCAAGGCCGGCATCACCCCGCGCGGGGCGCTGGAACTGTCCGGCACGGTCAAGACCTATCGTTATCTGGACGATGAGGAAATGGCCGAGCAGGAGAAGGCTGCGGCCGACGCTGCGAAGAAGGGCGGCCAATGACCACGAAACTGCTCAAGATCCTGTCCTGCGTGGCGCTAATTGCCGTATTGCCGGCGTGTACGCGCGGTGTGACCAGCACACCGGGCGATGCGCCGAACCTGGAAGCCTGGGTCGCCGAAGTGCGCGCACGGCCGGCACCGCCGTTGGAGCCGTTGCCGGTGATGCAGCAGTTCGAGACATTCGAATATGCCGCGCAATCGATGCGCGACCCGTTCAGCGATGCCTGGGTCAGTGCGGAAGGCGGCAACGGCACGCGTCCGGATCCGAACCGGCGCAAGGAACCGCTGGAAGCCTATCCGCTCGACGCCCTCGACATGGTGGGGACCATTGGCGGCGGCTCGGGCCTGGTCGCGCTGGTCATGGCGCCCGACAAGGTGACCTACCGGGTGCGGCCGGGCGTGTATCTGGGACAGAGCGATGGCCGGGTCACCGGGGTCTACGAAGACCGCATCGAGCTGATTGAACTTGTGCCGGACGGTGCGGGCGGATGGCTTGAACGGCCGGCCGCGCTCGCATTGGATGATCAATAAAGTGATAGGGGATAGCACGATGACGTTTTCCAATGCCCGGCGGCTGCGTCCGGTTCGGCGCCACGCGGTATTCCAGGCCTGCGCGATGGGGTTCGCGCTGGCGCTGGCGAGCGGTAGCGCGTTCTCGGCGGCAGCACTGAAGCAGCCTGCGCAGGATCCGGCCAAGACCGCTCCGGCGAGCCTGGCGGTGTCCAAGATCGATTTCAAACGTGGCGAGGATGGCGCTGGCCGTCTGATCCTGCAGTTCGACGGCCAGGGCGCCAGCCCGGATCTGCGTACGCAGGGCGACAACGTGCTGGTCGACATCAGCAACGCGCGCCTGCCCGCCGAACTGCAGCGCCCGCTCAACGTCACCGACTTTGCAACGCCGGTGCAGCGTGTCGAGGTCAAGCCATCCGGCTCGGGGTCGCAACTGGTGCTGTCGACCAAGGGCGCGTTCGATTCGCTGGCCTACCAGACCGGCAACGAATACGTGGTCGAAATCACTCCGCGCAAGGGCCAGCCCGCGGTCGGTGGCGTCAGCGCCGCAGCCGTCACCCAGGCCGCCGCGCAGATCGCTGCGCGCGGTTACAGTGGCCGCCCGGTGACGTTCAACTTCCAGGACGTGCCGGTACGCACCGTGCTGCAGCTGATCGCCGAGGAATCCAACCTCAATATCGTCGCCTCCGACACCGTGCAGGGCAATGTCACGCTGCGCCTGATGAACGTGCCGTGGGACCAGGCGTTGGACATCGTGCTGCGCGCCAAGGGGCTGGACAAGCGCCGCGACGGCGGCGTGGTCTGGGTTGCCCCGCAGCCGGAGCTGGCCAAGTTCGAGCAGGACAAGGAAGACGCCCGCATCGCGATCGAAAACCGCGAGGATCTGATCACCGATTACGTGCAGATCAATTACCACAACGCGGCCGTGATCTTCAAAGCGCTGACGGAGGCCAAGGGGATTGGTGGCGGTGGTGGTGGTCAGGGTGGCGGTCAAGGTGGCCAGCAGGACAATGGATTTTTGTCGCCTCGCGGTCGCCTGGTTGCCGACGAGCGCACCAACACCCTGATGATCAGCGATATTCCGAAGAAGGTCGCGCAGATGCGCGAGCTGATTTCGCATATCGATCGGCCGGTGGATCAGGTGTTGATCGAAAGCCGCATTGTGATCGCGACCGACACGTTCGCGCGTGACCTCGGTGCGCGGTTTGGCATCACTGGTTCAACTGGCCGCGGTATTCTGAGCGGCTCATTGGATAGTAATGTCAATTTCCAGAATACCTCGGCTCAGCGTGCCAATGAACTTGCCAACACGGGCACAAGCACAACGCTAGCGTCGCATCTATTCCCGACTGGGTTGAATGTGGACCTTGGTGCAAGCGGGTTTACTAACAGTAGGGCAGCAGGTTTGGCATATACGCTGCTGGGCTCCAATTTCAATCTCGATATCGAGCTTTCGGCGATGCAAGAGGAGGGGCGTGGCGAGGTTGTTTCAAATCCCAGAATCGTCACTGCCAATCAGCGTGAGGGTGTCATCAAGCAGGGACGGGAAATCGGTTATGTGACAATCAGCGGCGGCGGTGCTGCCGGTTCGGCCGCGCAAGCCAATGTACAGTTCAAGGAAGTGTTGCTTGAGCTGAAAGTCACTCCGACCATTACCAATGACAATCGCGTTTTCTTGAACATGAATGTCAAGAAAGACGAAGTCGCGCGGTTTATCATTCTGGAAGGCTATGGCACCGTGCCGGAAATCAATCGTCGTGAGGTCAACACCGCCGTTTTGGTCGGTGATGGCGAGACGGTGGTAATCGGTGGTGTTTATGAATTTACAGATCGCGAGAGCGTCTCCAAGGTTCCCTTCCTGGGCGACATCCCATTCCTCGGAAATTTGTTCAAGAAACGTGGACGCAGCAAAGAAAAAGCCGAGTTGCTGGTCTTCGTTACCCCCAAGGTGTTACGTGTTGCGAGTGCTACCCCTTGAGAGGGAGCCATGTTGAAAAAAAGGCCGCGAAAGCGGCCTTTTTCCATGGTGAAGCATGTCGTTAAAGGCAGTAGGCGGTTTGGGCCGCCGGCGTGGTCACAAGCAAGCGATATGTTGTCTTGCGTCAAAAACCATCAAGGCCTCTGGACCGTTTCCCCTTGTGGTGTGATCGTGCTGGCCTGATTGCTTTGCCAAGGCGCGATGCCTGCACTCCCTGCTTGTGTGACCTGTTTCATACCCGGAGTCACTGACTGAATGCTCAGGGATGATCGAGTGAACCAATTGCGCTCGAATCGGTCACACTGGGCCTATGAACGCACCGCCGCTGTTGCCCCCAGAAGCCGCTGCCGCGCCCGCCGAGGACCGGTTGCATCGTCAATTCACCCTGCTGCGCGAGTCGCTGGCGCAGCGCATCGTGGGCCAGTCCGCGCTGGTCGAACGATTGCTGATCGCCCTGCTGGCCGATGGGCATCTGCTGGTCGAGGGCGCGCCCGGGCTGGCCAAGACCACCGCGATCCGCGCGCTGGCCTCGCGGCTGGAGGCGGATTTCGCGCGGGTGCAGTTCACCCCTGACTTGCTGCCCTCCGATCTGACCGGCACCGAGATCTGGCGGCCGCAGGACAGCCGGTTCGAGTTCATGCCCGGGCCGATCTTCCATCCGATCCTGCTGGCCGACGAGATCAATCGTGCACCGGCCAAGGTGCAGTCGGCACTGCTGGAGGCGATGGGCGAGCGCCAGGTCACCGTCGGGCGGCACACCTATGCGCTGCCGCAGCTGTTCCTGGTGATGGCCACGCAGAACCCGATCGAGCAGGAGGGCACCTTCCCGTTGCCCGAGGCGCAGCTGGATCGCTTCCTGATGCACGTGCGTATCGGCTATCCACAGGCCGATGCCGAGGCGGAGATCCTGCGTCTGGCACGTGAGGCCGCGCGCGACACCCTGGAAAAGCACGAGACGGTACCCGACAAGATCCCGCTGGAAGATGTCTTTGCCGCGCGTCGGGTGGTACTGGACGTGCATCTGGCGCCGCAGCTGGAGCGCTACCTGATCGAGATCGTGCTCGCGTCGCGCGATGCCCAGCGCTACGACCCGGCACTGGCGCGGCGGATTGCCTGGGGCGCGAGCCCGCGCGGGTCGATCGCACTGGAGCGCTGCGCACGGGCGCGTGCATGGCTGGCCGGGCGCGACTACGTGACCCCGGACGATATCCGCGCAATCGCACCGGATGTGCTGCGTCATCGCGTGCTGCCCAGCTACGAAGCCACTGCCGAAGGCTGGGATGGCGAGCGCCTGGTCGCCGCCTTGCTGGAAAAGATTCCGCTGCCCTGATCGGGTAGCGTGTCGCCGAGGTATGCCGTCCTCTGACCAGAATCCGATGTCTTCGATGCCGTCTTCTTCCCCTGTCACCGCTCCGGCGTCGATCGCCGGCGATGGGCTGCGGCCGACGCTGGCGGAGCTGATCGCGCTGCGCGGCACCGCGACCCATCGCGGGCAACCAGGGCGTGGTCGCCATGGGCTGGTCGGGCCGGTGCCGGCGGCAACGCGTGGGCGCGGGATGGAATACGCCGAGTCGCGCGAGTACGTGGCCGGCGACGATGCGCGGCATATCGACTGGCGCGTCACCGCGCGTACCGGGCGCGCGCACACCAAATTGTTCCAGGCCGAGCGCGAACGCTTGAGCCTGATTGTGGCCGATACCTCGCCGGCGCTCTTCTTCGGTACGCGGATGCGCTACAAATCGGTGCAGGCCGCACGTGCCGGCGCGATCGCGGCGTGGCTGGCGCAGCGGCAGGGCGACCGGATCGCCGCGCTGCGTGGCACTGCCAGCGAGGCGCCGATTGCACCGCGCTCGGGTCAACGCGGCGTATTGCCGGTGCTGGATGCGTTGGCGCGCTGGTACACGCAGCCGCCGTCCGGCGATGCGGGCCTGGAGGTGGCACTGGACCATGCCGCGCGGTTGCTGCGCCCGGGTGCGCGGCTGACCGTACTGGCCGATGCGCGCAGCGCCAGCAGGATTTCTGCCACGCGCTGGTCGGGCCTGGCCTTGCATCACGAGGTGGTGGTGATCGTGCTGGTCGACCCGCTGGAGCTGGCGCCGCCGGCCCGCGCACTCAGCTTCGATGTGCGCGGCGAGCGCATTGCGATCGATCTGTCCACGCAGGCCGGACGTGCGCGTTGGCAGGCCGAATTCGTGGCGCCGCTGGAACAATTGACCGCGGTCCTGCAGTCACGCGGTGTGCGCTTGCATCGCCTGTCCACCGACGATGCCAGCGATGCCTGGTTGGGCGGCAGTGCCGCCGTGCGGAGTCGATGACGATGTCGCCGCAATCGCTGCCGCTACGCGATGTCCATCTGCCGCCGTCGCCGTCGTGGTGGCCGCTGGCGCTGGGCTGGTGGCTGGTGATCGCGGCAGTGGTCCTGGTGCTTGGCAGCGCATGGTGGTGGTGGCGTCGCCGTCGTCAGCAGCAGCGGCGCTGGCTGGCGGCATTCGATGCCGAGCTGCAGCGCGCAACGACTCCCGCACAGCGTCTGGCCGCGTTGTCGGTGTTGTTGCGACGCGCAGCGCGCAGCGTCGATGCGCAGGCCGACCGGCTGCAGGGCGAGGCATGGCTGCAGTTCCTGGACGGGCGCAAAAGCAAGACGCAGGCCTTTTCGCAGGGACCGGGGCGCGCGCTGCTGGACGGCGGGTTTCAACGCACGCCGGCGGTGACCGATCTGGATGCGGTGCAAGCGCTGGCGCGGCAGCGTTTTCTGGGTCTGATGCGAGGCCGGCGATGAACTGGCTGCAATGGTCGCAGTGGCAGGATGCGCTGGCGCACTGCGCATGGCCGTGGGCATGGTGGTTGATGCCGCTGCCGTTGCTGATGTGGTTCTGGCCGCAGCGCAGCGCCGATACCGCGGCGCTGCGCGTGCCTTATGCCGATCAACTGCATGCAGTTGCACAGGCAAACAGCGCACCCGCACTGCGGGTGCCGCGCTGGCTTGCCTGGCTGGGCTGGTTTTTCCTGTGCGCGGCGCTTGCGCGCCCGCAACAATTGGGCGATGTGATCCAGCCGCCGCGCGAGGCACGGCAGATGATGCTGGCGGTGGATCTGTCCGGCAGCATGAGCGAGCCGGACATGGTGCTCGGCGGCAATGTGGTGGATCGCCTGACCGCCGCCAAGGCGGTGTTGTCGGACTTTCTGGATCGTCGCGACGGCGATCGGGTCGGCTTGCTGGTGTTCGGTCAGCGCGCGTACGCGTTGACGCCGTTGACCGCCGACCTGACCTCCGTGCGCGACCAGTTGGCCGACAGCGTGGTGGGACTGGCCGGGCGCGAGACGGCGATCGGCGATGCGATCGCGTTGTCGGTCAAACGGCTGCGCGAGCAGAAGCAGGGCCAGCGCGTGGTGGTGTTGCTCACCGACGGCGTCAACACCGCCGGCGTGCTCAATCCGCTCAAGGCCGCTGAGCTCGCCAAGGCCGAAGGCGTGCGCGTGCATACGATCGCCTTCGGCGGCAACGGCGGCTATTCGTTGTTCGGCGTGCCGATTCCGGCCACGGGCAACGACGATATCGACGAAGACGGCTTGCGCAAGATCGCCGCGCAAACCGGTGGACGCTTTTTCCGTGCCCGCGATACCGAAGAACTGGCCGGCATCTATGCCGAACTGGATCGGCTGGAGCCGGTCAAGGCGCTCGGCCCCTCGGTGCAGCCGCGCGTGGAACGCTATTACTGGCCATTGGGTGCCGCCATCGTGCTTGCGCTGCTGGCTTATGTGTTGCCGCGGAGATGGCGATGAATGCGCTGACCGAACTGGCTGGCTGGCTGCAGTCGTTGCATCTGCTGCGCCCGGGGTTGCTGGGGGCGCTGCTGGCGATCGTGCCGGCGGCAGTGTTGTGGCAGTTGCGTCGGCGCGATGTGGACGTGTGGCGGCAAAGCGTGGATGCGCATCTGTTGCCGACCTTGCTGGTGTCCGGCAGTCGGCGTGGATGGCTGGGATTTGTGCTGGCTGCGCTGACCTATGCGCTGGCGGTGCTGGCGATGACCGGGCCGAGCTGGCGGCAGACCGAGCGGCCTGTGTATCACTCCAGCATGCCGCTGGTGGTGGCGCTGGACCTGTCCTCCAGCATCACCGCCAACGACCTGCCGCCATCGCGTCTGCTGCAGGCGCGGGCCAAGTTGGCCGCGTTGTTGCGCAAGCGGGCCGGTGGCGAAGTCGCATTGCTGGTCTATGCGGGCGAGAGTTTCACCGTTGCGCCGTTGACCGAAGACACCGCTAACGTGGCGTTGTTTCTGGATGCGCTGTCGCCATCGGTGATGCCGGTGGACGGCAAGCGCGCCGATGCGGCGATCGACGCGGCCACGCAGTTGCTGCTGCAGGCGGGCTTCAAGCAAGGCGACATCCTGCTGGTCAGCGACAGCGCCGATCGTGCGGCCGGAAGTTCCGCACGGTTGGCGCGCTCGCGTGGATTCAGCGTGTCCGCGCTCGGCGTGGGGAGCACGCGCGGCGCGGCCTATCGCACCACGACCGGTGAGATTGCGCAGACAAAACTGGATGAAGGCAGCCTGCGCGATCTTGCCGGGCAGGGCGGTGGTCGCTATGCGCGCATCACCGCTGACGATGCGGACCTGCGTGCACTGGGCGTGCTCGACCCGGCGCAACAGCCGCTGGCCGATGAAGCTGCCGAGTCCACCGGCGGCAAGACCTGGCTGGACGAGGGCTACTGGCTGCTGCTGCCGGTGATGCTGTTGGCACTGCTGGCGTTCCGGCGGCGTACGGTTGTGGCGATCCTGGCCCTGGTGTGCGTGTTGCCATTGGCCCAACCCGCGCATGCTGCCGACGGCACCTTGTGGCAACGCGCCGATCAGGTGCAGCAGCAACGCCTGGATGCCGGCGTGCAGGCGTATCGCAAGGGTGATTTCGCCGCGGCACAAAAAGCCTTCGAAAATGTGCCCACCGATGAGGGTCTGTACAACCTCGGCAACGCGCTGGCCAGGCAGGGCCAGTACGACGAAGCGATTGCCGCTTACGACCGGGCGATCAAGCAACATCCGGATCAGCCCGACGCCATCGCCAATCGTGCGGCGGTGGAGGCGGCGCGTAAGCGCCAGCAGCAGAACAATAAAGACGGCAAGGGCAAGGACGGCAAGGGCCAGTCCGACGACCAGAAGCAATCCGGTCAGAACGGCTCCGGCCAGAATCAGTCCGGACAGAACAAGCAGAACGATCCAAAGCCCGGCCAGGACGGACAAGGCAAGCAGGATGCGCAAGGCAAACAGGACGGCAAGGATCAGCCGCCTACGCAGGCGCCGCAGGACGCAGCCTCGCAGAGCCAGCAGTCCAAAAACGGCCAGGGCGAGCAGAGCAAGCAGGACGCAGCGCCGCAATCGGCCGACGCCAAGGCGCAGCAGCAGGCCGATGCCGCGCAGCGGCAAAAGATGCAGCAGGCGATGGCGCAGGCTGGCGACAAGAGCGCCGATGCAAATGGCAAGCAGGCCGCTGCGGCAACGGCGAACGAAACGCCGGAGCAACGCGAGCAACGTCAGGCGGTGGATGCCTGGTTGCGGCGGGTGCCGGATGATCCGGGTAGCTTGCTGCGCACCAAATTCAGGCTGGAACACGAACGCAGGCAACGGGACGGACGATGATCGGCACACACCATTTGCGCCGCGCGGCGATCGGCATGTTGGCCAGCGTGATGCTGCTCACCTGTGCACCGGTGGGTGCCGTCACGCGCGCGTGGCTGGACCGCGACAGCGCCGATGCCGGCGACGTAGTGATGTTGAATATCGAAACCGATCAACGCGGTGTCGATCCGGATTACACGCCGTTGCGCAACGACTTCGCGCTGGGGGCCAAGAGCGCCAACCAGCAGATGCAGGTGACCAATGGGTCGGTGACGGTGCGCGCGCTGTTCGGCGTGGTGCTGACGCCGCGCAAGAGCGGCGAGCTGATCGTGCCGGCGATCCGCGTGGGTAACGAGCGCACCGAACCGTTGCGGTTGCAGGTGGGCGCGTCGGCAAGCGATGCCGGCAGTAGCGCGCCCGGCGCAGCAGCGGCGGCGCAAGGCAACGAGGATGCCTTTGTGCAGACGCAGGTGGACGATCCGCAGCCCTATGTGCAGCAAAGTGTGGGCGTAGTGGTGCGGCTGTATTTCGCCACGCAGCTGGCGTCCGGCGAGCTGGATCTGGAAGCGCCCGATGGTGCATCGCTGCAGCGCATCGGCGACGACGTCAGTTCGGTCAAGGTACTCAATAACCGCCAATACAACGTGGTCGAGCGGCGCTATCTGCTGGTGCCCGAGCGCAGCGGCCGGCTGGTGTTGCCGTCGGCGCGCTTCAATGGCCGCTCGGTCGGCGGCTTCTTCGACGACTATTTCGGTCGTGGCAATGGCGAGCTGAGCGCGCGTAGTGCCAGCATCCCACTGCAGGTGCGCGCACAACCAGCCAACGCGCCGCAGCCGTGGTTGCCGCTGCGCAGCCTGCAGTTGCGGTATACGACCACGCCGCAGCGCGCCACCGCCGGTGAAGCGGCCCAGATCGTGGTGGAGGCCAGCGCACGTGGCGCCACCCAGGCGCAGTTCCCGGAATTGCCGACCCCGAGCGTGCCCGACGCGCAGGTGTTCGCCGAGCCGCCGCAATACGAAGAACGCTTCGTGGATGGCTCGCCGCAGCTGCGGCTGACCCGCCGTTATTCGATCGTGCCCAATCGCGCCGGTCCGCTGGTGGTGCCCGGCTTGCAGGTGGCATGGTGGGATGTGGGCGCGGCGGCAGCCAAGACCGCGGCGTTGCCGGACCTTACGCTGGATGTGGCGGCAGGCAGCGGTGCGTTTGCGGCGCCCGCGCCGGCGCCAACGCCTGCAGCTAGTCCATCACCGGATAACGCTGCGCCAACCGCTGCGGCCGGCACGCTGAGTCTGCAGCAGGCTGCGGCCACGCAACGGCCATGGGGCTGGATCGCTGCGGCGATCGGCTTTGCGCTGCTGTGGATTGCCACACTGGTGTGGGCCTTGTTACGGCGTCGCGGCGGTTCGCACGGCGCGCCGGTGATCAACACCAGCGATGCAGCTGCGCCCGGCCGGCGTGTGACGCACGGTGTGGCCGAGCTGCGACGTGCGCTCGATACCGGCGGCATGGACGACGTGGCCGCGGTGCTGTGCGGCATGGCCGGCGTTGCCGATATCGACAGCGTGCTGGCAGCGTTGAGAGACCCGGCGCAGCGGGCAGCGGTGGCGCAGATGCAGCGCGCTCGCTGGGGCGGCGATGGCGACGTGACCAGTGCACGTTCGGCCTTGCGCGAGGCCTTTGCCAAGGGCCCGCGTTGGCGGCATGCCACGGCTGCGGAGCCGGAGGTCTTGGCGCCGCTGTATCCGCCGGCGCCTTGATCGGTTTCGCTGCGTCGGAAGTTGCTGACTGGGTCTAGATGATCACCATGTCCTGTCCGGCTTTGACGGATTGATCCCAGTTGCACCTGGTTGTTCACCTGTGCTGCTTAAAACAAGGCGTTGGGTCTGCGACCTGGCTGCAGGGCCCTTGCCCGCCCACCCTCGCGGGACACGCCGCAAGTACGTCCCTGTAGGCTCTTACGCGGCATCCATGCCGCGTAAGGTCCCGCGACGGTGAGCGGGCAAGGACCAGTCGGGATGGTCGGTGTGACTGGTTGCAAGCAGGGCATGATGCGCTTGGATAGTGTGGAGAGATCAGTGGCAGAGCGACGGATCTGCGACTTCGCTGCAGGGCCCTTGCCCGCCCACCCTCGCGGGACACGCCGCAAGTACGTCCTTGTAGGCTCTTACGCGGCATCCATGCCGCGTAAGGTCCCGCGACGGTGAGCGGGCAAGGACCCGTCGAGATGGTCGGTGCGGTTGGTTGCAAGCAGAGCATGATGCGCTTGGATAGTGTGGAGAGATCAGTGGCAGAGCGACGGATCTGCGACTTCGCTGCAAGGCCCTTACCCGCCCACCCTCGCGGGACACGCCGCAAGTACGTCCTTGTAGGCTCTTACGCAGCATCCATGCCGCGTAAGGTCCCGCGACGGTGGCCGGGCAAGGGCCAGTCGGGATGGTCGGTGTGCATGGTTGCAAGCAAGAACTCAAGAACGGGTCCCATGGCGTGTTCCCAAAGCGGTTGGGCATCGTGCGCCCGGTCCAGGCGGCTCACGCATCCGCTTTGCCTGCCCTACGATGAGCGCGCCAGACGTATTGAGCGCTCCAGCGCCCGTATCGGCTGACGTGGGAGCTACACCTACCCTCGGGCAGGCGCACCGCGGCAGGCCGGGTAGGTGGCCGCGTCGATGGCGTTTGTTAAGCTCCGGGGCTTGTGTCCAGATCAAGGCCCGACCAGATGACTGCATCCCCCGCCGCACGCCGCCCGGGCCTGCCCCTGCATTGGAAGATGGGCATTGGCTTCGCCGTCGGTCTGCTGCTGGGTCTGGCCGTCTACTACCTGGCCGGCAGCGATGCCGACTGGGTGCGCGTGGTCACCAAATACGTCACCACGCCGTTCTCGCAGATCTTCCTCAATCTGATCTTCATGCTGATCGTGCCGCTGCTGTTTTCGGCATTGGTGATGGGCATTTCCGAAATGGGCGACATCCGTGCGCTCGGGCGCGTGGGGTGGCGCACCCTGGGCTACACCGTCGTGCTGTCCGGCGTGGCGGTGTTGCTGGGGCTGGTGCTGGTGAATGTGCTCAAGCCTGGTGCCGGCGTGGACCCGCAGCTGGCCAACCAGTTGATCCAGCAGAACGCCGAGCGCACCCGCGAGATCATCTCCAGCTCCGGCACCCAGCCGCAGGGCATGGACATGCTGTTGTCGATCGTGCCCAGCAACGTGATCGCGGCAGCGTCCAGCAACGGCGCGATCCTGTCGCTGATGTTCTTTGCGGTGATGTTCGGCGTTGGCATGGTGCTGACCGCCGACGAAAAAGTGGCCACGCTCAAGCGCGGCATCGAGGGCATCTTCGAAATCTCGATGACCCTGATCGGCTTGGTGATCCGCCTGGCGCCGTATGCGGTGGCCTGTTTCATGTTCAATCTGGCCGCGCTGTTCGGCTTCGATCTGCTGATCCGCCTGGGCGCTTATGTGGGCGTGGTGGTGCTGGCGCTGGGCCTGCACATGGTGGTGAGTTATGGGCTGGCAGTGAAGTTCGCCGGGCGCTCGCCGATCGGCTTCTTCAAGCAGACCCAGGAGGCCACGATGATGGCGTTCTCCACCGCCTCCAGTAACGCGACCCTGCCGACCGCCCTGCGCGTGGCCGACGAGATGGGCCTGCCGCCGCGGGTGTCGCGTTTTGTGCTGACCGTGGGCGCCACCGCCAACCAGAACGGCACCGCCCTGTTCGAAGGGGTGACGGTGATCTTCCTGGCGCAGTTCTTCAACGTGGACCTGAGCATCGGCCAGCAGTTCATGGTGATGCTGGTCTGCATCCTGGGTGGCATCGGCACCGCCGGCGTGCCGTCCGGCTCGCTGCCGGTGGTGGCGCTGATCTGCGCGATGGTCGGGGTCAACCCGGTCGGCATCGGCATGATCCTGGGCGTCAATCATTTCCTGGATATGTGCCGGACGGCGCTGAACGTGACCGGCGATCTGGCGCTGACGACCTTGGTTGCCAAGGGCGAGGAGTAGGGAGTCGGGATTGGGGATTCGTCACAACGGGCTGCTGCGATCGTCAGGCGCCAGGTCGGGTCTTGCGCTGTTGCGGCGGTGTCCGGCACTGGTTGCATCGCTGTCCAGCGGAGGAGGCTGCCTAAGGTCGGCTCTGGCTTCACCAATCCCGAATCCCGACTCCCCAATCCCAGCCCCCTAACGCGCTCTGTGGGAGAATAAGCGGCTCCGCTTCCAGCGGTGTTCCCCTCCGCTTCCATAGACGCCCATGACCCAGCCCACCCGCCGCCAGCTGGCCAACGCCATCCGTTTTCTCGCCGCCGATGCGGTCGAAGCCGCCAAATCCGGCCATCCCGGCATGCCGATGGGCATGGCCGATATCGCCGAAGTGCTGTGGAACGATTTCTTCCGGCACAACCCGAACAACCCGCAGTGGTTCAACCGCGACCGTTTCGTGCTGTCCAACGGCCACGGCTCGATGCTGCAGTACGCGCTGCTGCACCTGTCCGGCTACGACCTGCCGATCGAGCAGCTCAAGCAGTTCCGTCAGCTGCACAGCAAGACCGCGGGTCACCCCGAGCGCAGCGAAACCCCCGGCGTGGAGACCACTACCGGCCCGCTCGGGCAGGGCTTCGCCAATGCGGTCGGGTTCGCGCTGGCCGAGAAGTTGCTGGCGCAGCGCTACAACCGCCCGGAGCTGGAAATCGTCGACCACCGTACCTGGGTGTTCATGGGCGATGGCTGCATGATGGAAGGCATTTCCCATGAAGCCGCCTCGCTGGCCGGTACCTGGGGCCTGGGCAAGCTGGTCGCGTTCTGGGACAACAACCAGATCTCCATCGACGGCAACACCGCCGGCTGGTTCAGCGACAACACCCCAGAGCGCTTCGAGGCCTATGGCTGGCATGTGATCCGCGATGTGGACGGACACGACGCCGAGAAGATCAAGGCTGCCATCGAGACCGCGCTGGAGAACACCGACAAGCCCACGCTGATCTGCTGCCGCACCAAGATCGGCTTCGGCGCACCGAGCAAGGCCGGCAAGGAATCCTCGCACGGCGCACCGCTGGGCAAGGAAGAACTCGAGGGTGCCCGCAAGGCGCTGGAGTGGCCGTACGGCCCCTTCGAGATTCCCGAAGAGATCTACGCCGGCTGGCGCGCAGGTGGCACCGGCACCCTGCGCCAGGCCGAGTGGGAGCAGCTGTTCGACAAGTACGGCAAGCAGTACGCGGCCGAAGCTGCCGAGCTGACCCGCCGCTCGCACGGCGAGCTGCCGGCCGACTTCATCGCCCAGGCCGATGCCTATATCGCCAAGGCGCAGCAGGACGGCCAGACCATCGCCTCGCGCAAGGCCTCGCAGCTGGCGATCGAAGCGTTCGCGCCGTTGTTGCCCGAATTGATCGGCGGTTCGGCCGATCTGGCGCATTCCAACCTGACCTTGTGGAAGGCCAGCAAGTCGGTGGCCACCGATGATCCGGATGCCAACTACGTCTATTACGGCGTGCGCGAGTTCGGCATGACCGCCATCGCCAACGGCCTGGCGCTGCATGGCGGCTTCATTCCGTTCGACGCCACCTTCCTGGTGTTCAGCGATTACGCGCGCAACGGCGTGCGCATGAGCGCGTTGAATCCGGCCCATGCCATCCACGTGTACACGCATGACTCGATCGGCCTGGGCGAGGACGGCCCGACCCATCAGCCGGTGGAACACCTGGCCTCGCTGCGCTACATCCCCAACAACGATGTGTGGCGCCCGGGCGATGCGGTGGAATCGGCGGTGAGCTGGAAGGCCGCCATCACCCGCAAGGACGGCCCGAGCTGCCTGGTGTTCAGTCGCCAGAACCTGCAGCACCAGCCGCGCAGCGACGCGCAGCTCAAGCTGATCGAGCGCGGCGGTTATGTGCTGGCCGATGCCGAAGGCGGTACGCCCGACGTGATCCTGATCGCCACCGGTTCGGAAGTCGGGCTGGCGGTGGAAGCCAAGCAGACCCTGGACGCGGCCGGGCTGAAGACGCGCGTGGTGTCGATGCCGTCGACCGATGTGTTCGATCGCCAGGATGCGGCCTATCGCGAGTCGGTGCTGCCCAATGCGGTGCGCAAGCGCGTGGCGGTGGAAGCGGGCGTGACCGGCTTCTGGCGCAAGTACGTGGGCCTGGATGGTGATGTGGTCGGTATCGATACCTTCGGTGCCTCGGCACCGGCGGATCAGCTGTATGCGTACTTCAAGATCACCGCCGAGCATGTGGTTGCGGCAGCCAAGACGCTGTAACGCCTTGCGTGGTGCCTGAAAGAAAAAGCCGGCGAAAGCCGGCTTTTTTGTTGGATCTCGTGATCAATGCGCGATGTGCGGTACTTCATCATTCAACGAGCGCGTTGCGTGTTTCAGCGTGCGTCGTTGGCCATCGCCGCTGCGCGGATTCTGGTCAGCACTTTCAGCTGTGCGTCCATCATCGGCGGGTTGGGGTCGTGCCCGGTGCGTGGCAGCAGCAGGAATTCCTTGCTCGGTGCAGAAAGTCCATCGAAATAGGCTTTGCTGATCTGCGCCGGCGTGACCAGATCCTGTTCGCCCTGAATCAGATAGACCGGCATGGCGAACTGCGGCCCGAGTTTGCGCAGGTCGATCTGCGGGCCCATGCCGTCGCCTGCCAGCCCGACGAACTGCAGGAAGGAATAGTCTTCTCCGGCCTCATAGGCTGCACGGTAGTCGGGCGTGTCGTACTCCGCTGCGAAGGTGAACCAGTCTTCCGGTGCCGGGTCGGTGCTCAAGGCTTCGTACTTGCGTGTCAGGCGCCTCAGGACTCCGAAGTTGCGCGGGTTGGTCCATGGCGGCGGGCCGATCGTATCCAGCTTGCCGATCGCATCCGCATCGCTGGCTGCGCGGGCCAGACTCAGCGTCTTGGCGTAACTGGCCGCCATATCGTCCTGGTAATTGACCAGTTGCGCTGTACCGACATACGCATGGAACAGACTGGGATTTGCCTTGGCGATAGTGACCGACAGTGCCGAGCCCCACGATCCGCCCATCAGGATGAGCTTGGGTTTCCCCAGCCGTTGCATGGCATAGCGCGCAACCGCGCTACCGTCCTGGGTCAGCCGCTGCATGGTCAGCGTCTCGCCGTCGGCAGGTTTGCTTGCCGCGTAGGTCTTGCCAGAGCCGCGCTGATCCCACTGCACGATGGTGAAGTCGCGCGTCCAGCTGCCGAACAGGCGATGCGCGAACGGCGTGTTGGGGTTGCCCGGCCCGCCATGGACGATCAGCACCACCGGATTGCGGCAGTCCTGACCTTCGATCGTGACCCATTGCTGGATGCCTCCGATCTGCACGAGACCTGCCTCGTGCACGGCGTTGCCGGGTAGCCGGCAAGCCTCGTTCAGCGACGTTTTATCTGGCCCTGCAGCGCTCACTCCCGGCGTGCACAGCAGCAACAGAGCGACAGCCATCCAGCATTTCTTCATCTGATCCCCGTTGTAGTGAGTTCCGTCGTTACGTCAGCCAACTGTTCAGTAGCTCCCGTTCCGAGTGTCGCGTCTATGCGAGTTCGGCTGCAATGGCTGAGGTCAAACCGGGAGTTGCGCAGTGCGTGTCCTGTCCAGGTAGCGCTCGCTTATGTCAAGTAAATGCTAAAAATATGTCAATCCGGCTATTTAAAATGTGAATCATTCCCATTAAAATGGCGCGCTGCCGCTGGTAAGGCACACCGTTTCCTCCCCCTTGTTGCCGGCGCGGCGTCTTCGCAGCGCGTGGTCTGATCCGTCTGCGTTGGAGTTCCCGATGATCCGTAGTACCGAGTTGCGTCTTGTTTCCGTGGGCGCGCGTCGCCGTGCCCTGCCGCGCGCGCTGTTCGCCGCGCTGTGCGCGATGGCCGCTGGCCAGGCATTGGCCGAGACGCCTGCCGCCGCCGGCGATGCCGAGGTCACCACCCTGGACCGGCTCATCGTGCAGGGCGAGCAGGCCAAGGGCTATACGGTGGAGAAGACCACCGCCGGCACGCGCATGGACCTGTCGCTGCGGGAGATCCCGCAGTCGGTCACCGTGATCACCCGCGACCGCATGGACGACCAGAACCTGCAGAGCATCACCGACGTGCTCAACAACGTCACCGGCATTTCGGTTGCGCAGAGCGACAGCGAGCGGCTTGAGTTCTATGCACGTGGTTTCTACATCGACAACTACCAGTTCGACGGCATCCCGGCGTACATGGAGCAAGCCTGGAGCTACGGCGATTCGGCGCTGGACGTGGCGCTGTACGACCGTGTCGAAGTGGTGCGTGGCGCCACCGGCCTGCTGACTGGCTCGGGCAACCCGTCGGCCTCGATCAACCTGGTGCGCAAGCATGCACTCAGCCGCGACTTCACCGGCACCGTGTCGGTGGGCGGTGGCGATTTCAACAAGACCCGCAGCGTGGCCGATGTCACCGTGCCGCTCAGCCCCGAAGGCACCGTGCGCGCGCGCGTGATCGGCGTGTACCAGGACGGCGAGTCGGACATGGACCGCTACGGCCTGCGCAAGAAGATCGGCTCGGCGATCATCGATGCCGACCTCACCGACAGCACCTTGCTGAGCGTGGGCTACGAGTACCAGAAAAAGGAATCGAACGATGTCACCTGGGGCGGCTTCCCGCTGTTCTACAGCGATGGCACCCGCACCAACTACGATCGTTCGTTCAACCCGGCGGCCGACTGGACGTTCTGGGACACGCGCCTGCAGCGCACCTTTGCCAGCCTGCAGCAGAGCTTCGACAACGGCTGGACCCTCAAGGCCAATCTGAGCCACGAGAAGACCGAAGCGGCCAATCACCTGTTCTATCCGTTCTATACGATCTTCGGGTTCGACCGCGCCACCGGTGGCGGCGTGGTGCCGTATTCGGGCAACTACCTGACCGAGCGCAAGGCCGATGGTGCCGATGTCTATGCGGAAGGCCCGTTCCAGCTGTTCGGCCGCGAGCATCAGCTGGTTGCCGGCGCCAGCTACAACCGCCGCGAGTACGTCAATAACGGCACCTTCGATTTCCCGGCGCCGCTGGACAGCTATCTCGGCTGGACCGGTGCCTACCCGGAACCCAACTGGAGTCCGCGGTTGGTGCAGAGCGACGGCACCATCAAGCAGAAGGCGGCCTACGTGGCTGCGCGCTTTTCGCTGGCCGATTCGCTGAAGTTGCTGGTGGGTGCGCGCTACACCGACTGGCAGATCGATGGCCGCAATCTCGACTCCGCTACGCAGCAATTGGTGCCGTTCTCCGACAGCCAGACCGAAGTCACCCCGTACGCCGGTCTGGTCTACGACATCAACGATGTGTGGTCGACGTACGTCAGCTACACCGAAATCTTCAACCCGCAGACCCTGCGCGATGCCAATGGCGGCTACCTGGATCCGTTGACCGGCAAGGGCTACGAAGCCGGCGTCAAGGCAGCATGGTTCGACGACAGGCTCAACGCCTCGCTTGCGGTGTTCCGCATCGAGCAGGACAACCTGGGCGTGGCCACCGGCGGCTTCGTCCCCGGTAGCAGCGACTTCGCGTATGAGGCCGCCAACGGCGTGGTCAGCGAAGGCTTCGATTTCGAGGTGTCCGGGCGGGTGACCGAGAGCTGGAACACCACCTTCGGCGCCTCGCACTACACCGCGCGCGATGACAGCGGCACCTCGATCAATACGCATCTGCCGCGCACCACCCTCAAGCTGTTCAACAGCTACACCCCGCAAGGTGCGTGGAGCGATCTGACCGTGGGTGGTGGCGTCAACTGGCAGAACCGCTCGTACTATGTGGACCCGGTCTATGGCGCTTTTCAGCAGAGTGCTTACGCACTGGTCAGCGCGTTTGCGCGCTACCGGTTGTCGCCGCAGTTCTCGGTGCAGCTCAATGTCGACAACCTGCTCGACAAGCGCTACTACTCTCAGTTCAACGGTGGCTATGGCGCATGGGGCACCTCGCGCAACGGCATGCTGACCTTCAACTACATGTTCTGATCGCAGACCGGGCCGGGCGCGATGTCAGCGCCTGGCCTGTTGTTGCAACGATGCAGGCACCTTGCAGAAGGTGCCTGTTTTTGTGTCTGGCGCCAGCGGAGTGATCGTGGATCTGCGGCGCATGCCGCACTGCCTGCGCTGCATGCTCATATCGGTTTGCTTCGGTGGTATCGAAGTGGCGCGCAAGCAACTGATGCTTTCCAACAATGTCGGCGCGCTACAGAAACACTTCCTGCCTACGCAAACGTACACGCGAAGACGCGCCGGTAATCGCATCGACGGTCAGGGCTACAGCGGGTCCAGATACGGTGCCATCACCTCTGCAACCCAGTCCATGAACGCACCTACGCGTTGCGGCAGATGGCGACGCTGCGCGTAGAGCAGGGTGACCGGCATCGGTTCCGGCGCGATGGCGGACAGCAGCTCGATCAAGGCGCCGTTGTCCAGGTGTGGGCGCAACGGGCTGGCCGGCGCCTGGATGATGCCCAGGCCCGCCAATGCCGCAGCAAGATAGGCATCGCCGTTGTTGACCGTCACCGGGCCGCGCATCGGCAGTAGCTGGTAGGCCGGTCCATCGCGGTACTCGAAGCCGGATGATCGCTGGCCCAGCGTCGGCACGTAATGCACCAGGTCGTGGTGAACCAGATCGTCCAGGCGCTGCGGCGTGCCCCGTCGTGCGAGGTAGTCGGCACTGGCGCAGTTGATGATGCGAAACACGCCGAGCGGTCGTGCGACCAGGTTGGTGTCTTCGAGCGTGCCCACGCGCAACACGCAATCGAAGCCTTCGCGCACCACATCGACGCGGCGGTCGGTGCCGCTGATTTCCACTTCCAGCTGCGGGTGTTGCGCCAGGAACGTTGGCAATGCGGGAATCACGAAATTGCGTGCGATGCCGGAGGACATGTCCACCCGCAGGCGCCCGCGCAGCTGGCTGCGCTCGCGCTGAAACATGCTCTGCAATTCGTTCATGTCGTCGAGCAGATCGCGGCTGCGCTGGTAGAACGCGGTGCCGTCGCCGGTGAGTTGCACGCGGCGGGTCGTGCGATGCAAAAGCTGCGTCCCAAGCGAGGCTTCGAGCCGCTGCACGGCGGTGGAGACGCTGGCTTTGGGCAGGCCCAGCGTTTCGGCAGCGCGGGTGAAACTGCCGAGCTCGGCGACGCGCAGGAAGGCGCGCAGCGACTCCAGGGTATCCATCGATTGGTCGACGTTCTTGAACGGTGCAATCAGGTTGGACCGATTTATGTGGCGCGGCAAGCGCAATAGTCTTGGCGCGGTCAGACAGCGTCACGCCCGCCCCGCGGTCATGCACCGCCTGTGGTGATCGCCCCAAATCGCCTCTCAACACGCAACGGAGTCCATCCATGTCGATCACCGCACCGATCACTCTGATCACCGGCGGCAGCCGCGGCCTGGGCCGCAATGCCGCGCTTGCGCTCGCTGCAGACGGCAGCGATATCGTGCTGACCTACCGTAGCCAGGCAGATGAGGCCGCTGCGGTGGTCGCCGAGATCCACAAGTTCGGCCGCCGCGCGCAGGCACTGCCGCTGGATGTTGCCGACGCCGAGTCGTTCGCGGCATTCGCTGAGCAGTTGAAGCAGGTGCTGGCCGGTTGGGATCGCACGCAGTTCGATGCGCTGGTCAACAACGCGGGTACCGGGCTGCACGCGGCCATCGCCGACACCACGCCGGCGCAGTTCGACGCCCTGGTCAATATCCATCTCAAGGGGCCGTATTTCCTGACCCAGGCGTTGCTGCCGTTGATCGCCGACGGCGGACGCATCCTCAACGTGTCCAGCGGCCTGGCACGTTTCGCGCTGCCCGGTGCCTCGGCTTACGCGATGATGAAAGGCGGGGTGGAGGTGTTCACGCGCTATCTGGCCAAGGAACTGGGCGCGCGTGGCATTCGTGCCAATACGCTGGCGCCGGGTGCGATCGAGACAGACTTCAACGGCGGCAGCGTGCGCGATAACGCACAGGTCAATGCGATGGTGTCGTCGGTCACGGCGCTGGGGCGCCCAGGGCTGCCGGACGATATCGGGCCGGTGGTCGCTGCGTTACTCGCGCCGGGAACCGGTTGGATCAATGCGCAACGCATCGAGGTATCGGGCGGCATGTTGATCTGAATGCACAGGCCTGCGCATCACGCGCAGGCCTGTGTCTGCATCACCGCCTGGTGCATCACTGCAGGGTCTGGTCGCCATGCAATACGGGATAGGGATTCAAGACCTCTCCCTTCCACCATTGTTTTTCCGGCCCCAGGCGGTGGATCTCGAAGTGCAGGTGCGGTGCGGCAGGATCGGCATTGCCGGTGCTGCCGACGTAGCCGATGACCTGGCCACGCTTGATTGCCTGCTTTTCTACCAGGCCGTCGGCATACCGTTCCAGGTGCGCGTAGTAGTAGCAGTACGTGCCGTTTGGATCGAACTGGTAGACGGTCAGGCCACCGCGCTCGCTGTTGAACAGTTTCTCGACCGTGCCGTCTGCAACTGCAATGACCGGTGTGCCGGTCGGAGCAAGAATGTCGATGGCATCGTGTACGCGGCCTTCGCTGCGTGCGTCGGTAAAGGTGTCCTGCAGTTGGCCGCTGCCGATGCCTTGCACCGGAATCAGCAGGCCGCTGCCTGAATTGGCAGCTTCAGGAGCGGCTGCAGACGCAGGCGCGGCTGGCGTATTTGCGGCGGGCATCACCTCGGTGGATGGCGACGATGCGGCAACGGCTGGAGCCGCAACAGCTGGAGCCGCAGAAGGTGCTGCCATTGCCGCCTCTGGCGCGTCAGGCTGCGCTGTCACCGCGGGTGTATCTGTGGCGGACGCCGGTGCTACCGCCGCCTGCGGCGCCTCGCGTTCCAGCCACCAATAGCCGGCTGCACCGAGCAACACACCGACCACCAGCATCATCAGCAGTTTCATGCTTACTCCTGCATCACCACCGGCATGGACGGGCCCACCACGCTGGCCAGATTGACCACGTCCCAGTTGGTCAGGCGCACGCAGCCATGCGATTCGGTCTTGCCGACATGGCCGGGTTCCGGCGTGCCGTGCAGGCCGTAATGCGGCTTGGACAGATCGATCCACACGCGTCCGACCGGGTTGTTCGGGCCGGAGGGCAGGGTGGCCTTTTGATCGCCCTTCTTCGCATCCCAGAACAGCTTGGGGTTGTACTTGAACACCGGGTCGCGCGCCACGCCCAACACTTTCCAGCGGCCAATCGGCAGCGGGTCGTGCTTGCTGCCGGAGGACACCGGGAACTGCGCATACACCTTGCCGTCGGCATCGAACAGGCGCAGCGTCGACTCGGACTTGTCGACCACCAGCTTGGCCGGCTTGGCCAATGGTGGGACGCCGTCGATGTTGGGCACCTGGATCACGCCACCGGCCTTGCTCAAATCCACGCCAGGGTTGAGCTGGCGCAGCAGTTCCGGAGCGGCATGGAAACGCTCGCCCAGCGCCTCGTCCACCGAGGTGTAGCCCAGCGACGTCAGCTTGGCCTGTTCGGCCGGTCCTTTCGGAATCGGCTGGAACGGCCCGGCCACATCGGCATCGGTGAGCGTGTACTGCACCAACGCCGGCGTGGTGTCGGCCTCCAAGGCCTGCCAGGTGGCGTCATCGAGCTCACCGGTGACCTTGATCTTGTGCGCTGCCTGAAATCCGGACACCGCACGCTTCTGGTTGGAACCACGCTCGCCGTCGATCTGCCCCGGCGAGAAATGCGCGCGATCCAGCAGCACCTGCGCGTGCAGGTCCGAACGCGGGCCGGTCGGCACGACGGTCGCAGCGGGAGCTGCTGCAGGTGCAGGCGCAGGTGCCGCGACAGGCTGCGGCGCTTGCGCCAGTGCGGACAGGGAGGTGCCCAGGGCGAGGGCGAGCAAGCAGGCGCGAGCGTAGATGCGTGGTGGCATGAGCAGGTCCGGAAGAGGCATGCGCGCACCTTGCCCGAGCCGCCTGCGTGGTCTGCGTGAAATGGCTGCACCGGGACTGACTGGGGACGCAGTCGTGATGCGGGTCAGGAGTGGATACCTGCTATCTCGCCTCTATGCGGCTGCCGATTCGATGCGGCCGCCTGTTGCTGAAGCTTCCACCCGGTTGGCGGAGGGCGTGGTGCACCACGCCGCAATCGATCGCCTGCATGTCAGTCAGGCGATCGATGCGGAGTGGTGCAGACCCGGTCCCTGCAGCTGCAGACATTGCGCCGCAGCTGTCTGCAGGTCTGCCATCAGTAGGTGTAGCCCAAGGTCAGCATGTATACCCGTCCGGTCTGTACATAGGCGCCGTCGGCGCCAGGGTCGTAGGCCATGTAGCGCTTGGACTTGCCCTGGGTTTCGTAGAACGTGGCGGCATTGAGCAGATTCTTGGCCGACACACCGACATCGACGTGGTGCGGCAGATGATAGGTCGCGGTGAAGTCCAGTGACTTGACCGGTTGCAGATAATAGTTGAGCCGGTCGCTGGTCAGCCCCAGCAATTGCAGGCCGGTGTAGTTGTAGCTCAGGTCGGCGCGCAGGTGCGTATCGTCGTAGAACAGATCCAGGTTGTAGATGCGCTCGGGTGCGCGCGGCAGCCAGGTCTTTTCCGGTTGGTCGCTGCGTCTGCTGTCTGCTTCGCTGTGCTGCAGGGTGAGGTTGGCGGTGATGCCGACGTTGCTCCACAGGCCCGGCAACTCCTGCAGGCGTTTGCTCGCTGCCAGTTCCAGTCCATAGAGCTTGGCGGTGCCGCCGTTCTGCGGCATGGTCACCGGCACGCCGTTTTCGAAGGTGGTGCCGGTCGGTACCAGCCCGCCCAGTGTGTTGTCGTTGCTGGTCGCCGATTGCGAGGTGTAGATGAAGCCGGTGATGCGCTTGTAATAGGTCGATGCGCTGAGCACGCCGCCGCTTTGGTCGTAGAACTCGGCGGAGAGATCGGCGTTGTCGGCCTTGCTCGGCTGCAGATCGGGATTGGGCCTGGAGATGCCGACCACCTTCTGGGTATCGTCGATGGTGTACACCGTCTCGCCGGAAATCAGGCCGAACGCCGGCCGGCTGAAACTGCGCCGCAACGAAGCGCGATACACGGTGAGATCATCCGGCCGATAGTTGATGCTGATGCCCGGCAGCACTTGCCCATAGGTGCTGCCGGTGCCGACGAAGCTGCCGGTGCTGCCATCGCCGCTGGATTGCCAGGATTCAGCCGCATAGCGTGTCAACTCGTAGCGCACGCCGGGCAGCACGCTCACCGAGCCGACATGCAGCGCGGCCATTGCATAACCGGAATAGATCGCCTCGGTGCTGGAGGTGGTGTTGGCGTTGTAGTCGTTGGCGGTATAGACGCCTGCGCCGTTGGAATCGTTGACGTACTTGTAGGGCAGCGCCTGCGCAAGCATCCAGTTGCGGTCCAGCAGTTTGAACGGGCCGGCGTAGCGGCCGTCGAAGGCGTGATAGGTGACGCGGCCCGGGATCGCGCTCAGTGGTGGCCCACCTGCAGTGGGGAACGCGTAATTGGGTCCGCCAAAATAAGGCCCGTTGGTGACGAAGTTGCCGTCCTTGTGGAAGAACGGGTGATCGTAGGCGCCACGGTCGGAGTGGTCGGCAGACAGGCCGAGCTTGACGCTGTCCAGTAGGTCGCCATCGACCTGGTAGGTGATATCGGTGTGCGCGTTGATCCGGTTGTCGTGACTGCCGGCATCGTGCCCCTGCACCTTCCACAGCAACGACGAATCCAGGTTGTAGAAGAAGTCCTGCAAGCCCGGCGTGCTTGGCGCGATGCTGGGATAGCGGGGGTTGCTGAGGTCGAAGGCGAAGCTGCCGGGCGTAAAGCCATACAGGCTTGCCGACACGTAATCCGGGCGGCTGCGGGTGCCGCGACCGACCGAGCTGCCGTAGTCGAAGCGCAGGCGGCCCAGCGTGGTCTGGCCTCCCAATTGCAGCGCCGCCAGTTTCTCGTCGATATCGTGCGTGTTGAAGTAGCCGCCACGCACGGCGGTGGGCTGGTTGCGATAGGTTTCCAGGCGTGCGCTGGACTGGTCCTGTTGCCCGGTGACGCCGTAGCTGCCGTAGATCGCACGCGCGTACAGCGCGCTGTTGTCGCCTTGCCAATCCAGCGAGAGGTTGCCGCCGTAGCGTTCGATCTGGCTGGTGTAGAGGCTGTATTTGTAGCGGGTGCTGATCAACGGCCCGACATCACGCAGGTCGGTTGCAGTGGCGAGGGCGGGATCGGCCGGCACGTATTTGCTGTTGGGCGCCGGCGCCTGCGCCATGTTGTTGTTCCTGCCGTAATACGCCGATGCGTAGAGGCCGAAGGCATGGCCATCGCCAAATTTCCAGGCCAGCTCCTGCTGGAAGGTGCCGCCGCTGTCCTTGCCGCCCAGCTTCGAGGCCAGCGCATTGAACTGGCCCTGCGCGGTGCTCTTGGCGTAGACATCCTGGCCGAAGTCGAAGGCATTGGGTGTGCGCATGTCGATCGCGCCGCCGATCGCATCGCCGGGCATATCGGGTGTGGGCGATTTGGACACCTGCACCGACTGGATGCCGAACGGCGCCAGCATGTTCAACGAGATGGCGCGCGTCGATGAATCGGTTTCCGGCATGCCAAAGCCGTTGAGCGTGTAGGCGTTGTAGCTGGCGTCCATACCGCGAATGCTGACGTAGGCGTTCTCGCCGGTGGTGGCCTGGCCCAGGTGCATGTCGCTGTATGCGGACAGGCCCGGCATGTGCGACACGACATCGGCGATGCCGCCGGAGGGGATCGCATCGATCTGCTGCTTGCTCATCACGCTGTTGACGCTGCTGGACAGGCGCTGTTCGTTGAGCGATCCCGGTGCGGCGGCGTGCTTGGCCTGCACGTTGACCGAATCCAGCGTGGTGGTGCCGAGCTCCGGTGTCTCGGCAAACGCCGGCGCGGACAGTGCCAGTGCGATGGCGCAGGTCAGACGATGGGTGGTGCGTGGGGACTGCATGCAATGGCTCGCGTGGTTGGACAAGGTGGAGTGCCCGGCCCCTTACTGCGGGTGCGGGTGTGCATCGCCGACGCCTTCCGTTGCGACAGGTCTATGTGTGGTGCGGAGATTGCGACGACGCTAGTGGCCTCGACTCAATGCCCGAGGTCGACGCCCTTGCAGTGCGCCTGCGCCAGCTGCGGATTGCAGCGTGCGACCGCGTCGTCATCGAAGCGCACCGCGTAACCGTTGCCGGCCGGCTCATGTGCGGGGAAGTCGGTGCTGAGCAACTGCGCGCCGCTGGTCAGCATGCGGTCGCGGCGGGTGGTGTCGTGTTGCAGTGCTTCCTTCAGGTCGGCGTCGGTACGCGTGCGCACCAGATAGCCGGCTTTCACCAATTGGGTGATCGTCTCGGCAGGGCCATCGTTGAGTTCGGTGAAGGCGGCATCGTCTTGGCCAGGCACGGCATTGGTGAAGCACACGCGTCCGCGCAGCGACGGATGCCCGGGCAGGTAGCTGGCACCGGCCGCGCGTTGGTCGAGCAGGAACACCACCTTGCCGCGTGCCTCGCTCAACGACGGCCAGCCATGCGCAAGCACTGCGGCGTTGAGCGTGGCTGCGTTGCCACGGACCTGATCCGGGCTGAGGTATTCGCCGGGTCGAAACACCGAGCGCAGTTCGGCATCCAATGCATCCATCGCCGCCGGATCGAACGGCTCCGGCTGCACGGTCGGAAACGCCAGTTGCACCGGCGCCTGCTTGGTTTCCAGCAGGATGAAGATCGGCACATGCCCGGGGTGCTGTTTCGACCACGCGCGCACTTCCTGCAGGCACGCGATCAAGGGCTGGCAGTTGCTACGCTGGTCCACGTCCTGCACGTGCATGACCTTGAAGCCGGGTTTGCTCATCACTCCGGCCGGTGCGCTGGGCGGTGCGGGCGGCAAGCCGGCCTTGGCGATCTGCGCGACGCTGGCCGGGTGCGCGTAGCGACCACCGTTGGCGTCGGCAAAGACATCCAGTTCGAGTTGTCTGACGCCATCGTCCAGTTGTTGCCTCAGCGGCGGATGGCGGTAATCCAGTGCCGCGAACAGCTCCGGACTCAGTCGTTGCAGCAGTGTCGCTTCGCTGGGGGCGAAGCCGGCGTGGTAGCTGTTGTGGCTGCCGATGTATTGCAGATCGGTGAGGCGAGGCGCGGCATGCGCGGTCACGCCGGCCAGCATCAGCAGGCCAAGGCATGCCGCGCTGCGTGTGTTGCTTCGCCTTGCGCGCGCTGGCTTTGCTGTGCGGTCATCGCCTGGATTCACAGCCGAAACAACGAATAAGCAGCGCATGCAGCCAGGCCGGAAAGAAGGTGGTCGCCATCATCCGGGCCAAATTTGACGCAAGGCTTTCCGCCGTATTGCCGTCGTGCGTCACAGTGCGAAAAACGCGCCATGGCATCGCTTTTCGCGACACGGACGCTTCAGGGCACTCTGGTCTTTTGCAAGGCATACGCCAGCAGCCGCGCCTGCACGCGTTCGCCGATGCTGCGCGGCGCATCCAGTGCCATCCGTTGCAAAGCGGCGGCATCGTGTGCATCGCCGCTCTCGCGTGACAGCAGTGCGCGCCAGACCGTCATCAGCTTTGCGCTATTGCCGGCGGTTGCGCGTTTGAGCCAGCTCAGGGCGCGCAGCAGGTGTTGCTCGACCTCGGTGAAGTCGCTGCCGAGCGGGTAGTCGGGCAGGCTGCCATCGCGGCGGTACGGCGCCAGCGCCTGTTCCAGTGCCTGCGGCGTGTTGCGTTGCGCACGCGCAGGCAGTGCAAGGTCGCCACGCAGCTTGCGCGATGCCTTGGCGGTTGCCAGCAACGCGTCCTGGAAGCGTGCATCGCAGATGCCGGCCATCGCCAGCACGCAATCCTGATCGGTCTGGTGGCGCAGGTCGGCGATGCCGTACTCGGTGATGTACAGATCGCGCAGATGGCGCGGGATGGTGGTGTGCCCGTAGTTCCAGCGCACGTTGCTCGCTGCGTGTGCACCGGCATCGCGCGTGGCCCGCAGCATCAACGCGCTGCGCGCCTGCGGTAGGGCATGTGCCATCGCCACGAAGTTGTACTGGCCGCCGACGCCGGAAACCACACGGCCATCTTCCAGCCCGTCGGACACCGCCGCGCCGAGCGCGGTGGCCATCATGCAGGAGTTGAAGAAGCGCGCATCGCGGCGTTGCAGGCGCTCCAGCGCTTCGTTGCCGCCATACAGCTGATTGATCTCGCTGATGCGACGCATGCCGATGGCATCGCGCGTGTCCGCATCCAGCTCGCGTAGCCACTGGTAGAAATCCGGCGAGCCCAGATAGAACGCCCCATGCAGAAACTCGCCTTCGCGGGCCAGGCGCGCGTGATCGGCCGCATCGGCGCTGCCGTCGGCGATGCGTTGCATCAGCGCCAGATCGTCGTGCACCTTGCGGCGGATCACGCCGCTGTCCACCAACTGCTTGAACCCTTCGTTGAGCATTTCGCTGCAGCCGTACAGGCCGATCTCGAACGGCGCCAGGCCACCGCTGGCGCGCACCGCAGGATGCTGCTCAAGTTCCGGGTCCAGCGCCTGCAGCACGCGCCGGTAGGTGGCGTTGTCGGTATGTCGCAGTACCAGCGCATGGCTCAGCGCATCAGCCAGGGTGCCGATGCCGATCTGCAAGGTGCCGCCATCGCGGACCAGCGCGCTGGCATACAAGCCGATGGCGTAGTCGACGCTGTTCACCGGTTGCCTGGGCAACCCGAACAGGCGCGGCGACGGACCGGGCAGGTCGATCACCAGATCGAAGAACGCCTCCTCCACTGCCGCGGTTCCGCCGATCCACGGCAGTTGCGTGTCCACTTCCGCCACCAGCATGGGGCGCGGCAGGCCGAGCGCCTGCACCGCCTCCAGCGTGTCCTGGGTGATGTCGTTGTTGCACGACAACGACAGCCGCGTGCCGCCCGGTTCGCGCGCCACTTTCTGCACGATCAGGTTCGGCGCGCGCTTCGCCACCGCCGCTGCAGCGTGGGTGTAGTTGAGGCTCGTGTAGTCGGCCTGCGCCTGGGTGGAGTGCAGCAGCCCGCCGGACTGCATGTAGAACTCTTCCACCTGCACATGCGCCGGCAACGCATCGCGCAGCATGTCATCGACATAGGCAAGACGCGAGAAATCCTCGCCGAAATGGCGCGCAATGAACGGCGCCGCAAAGCGTGCCTCCAGTCCCGCGCCGGGCTTGGGCGGATTGAGCGACAGCGCCGTGTACAGCGCCAGCGGCCGCGTCGGCGTGTGCTTGAGCTGCACATACAACGCGTTCAACAACCGGTGCGGCTTGCCGATGCCCAACGGCGCGCCGACGCGCAGCGGGCCATCGAGGCGTTGCAGGATGTGCGCAACCGCGCCGGGCAGGTCGGTGAGGTATTCAGTCATCGGTGCAGGGTAGCCGAGGCGATGGCGGGGCAGGTATCTGGATCGCCGACAAGGCCAGGTCGGCGTATGCATTTCCCGCAAGGCAATCGAAAACACGCTTGACAGGGACAAGATTTACATGCGTAATCGATAAAAATTACGGATGTAATCGCATGTCGATCAGTGACGCCGAAGCGGTGGTGATGCAGGTGCTCTGGGACGCGGCGCCACGCAGCGCCGACGACGTGGTCGCCGCGCTGGCAGGCCGCAGCGACTGGGCCGAGCCCACCGTCAAGACCTTGCTCAACCGCCTGCTTGGCAAGGGCGCCATCCGCGCGGTCAAACAAGGGCGACGCTATCTCTATTCGCCGGTGCTGGCGCGCGAGCAGTGGGTGCAGCAACAGAGCGAGGGATTGCTGCAGCGCCTGTTCGGCGGACGGGTGGCGCCGCTGGTGGCGCACTTCAGCGAGCGCGGAAAACTCAGTGCGTCCGATATCGCGGAACTGAAACGACTGATCAAGGAGCTGGACGATGAACCCTGAGGCCTGGGTCCTGTTGTCGCGCGCAACGCTGTACACCACCGCTGCGCTGCTGGTCTGCCTGCTCCTGCGTCGCCCGCTGCGCAAGCGGGCGGGTGCCGGCGCGGCGTATGCGATCTGGTCCTGCGTGCCGCTGGCGCTGGTGGCGGCCTTGTTGCCCGGTCCGTCTCTCGGCATCGCGGTGCCGGGATTGCCGGCGCTGACCGCCATGCCGGCGCTCTCCAGCGTGCATGACGAAGGTCGTGCGTGGGCAACATGGCTGGCAGCAGCGTGGCTGGGCGGCGCGGTGGTGATGGCGATCGGATTGCGGACGCGGCAACGGCGTTTCATGCGCAGCCTGGGGCCGTTGCACCGGCTCGACGACCGGCTCTGGTCGGCCGCGCGCGACGCCGGTCTTCCTGCATCGTTAGGACTCTGGCGTCCGCGCATCGTGGTGCCGGCGGATTTCAGTGAGCGTTACAATGCCGATGAGCGCGCCCTGATCCTGGCGCACGAGCGCATGCATTTGCGCCGCGGCGACCTGCACGCCAACCTGCTGGCGGCGTTGATGCTCTGCATCGGCTGGTTCAACCCGCTGATGCATCTGGGCTGGCGTGCGTTCCGGCTCGACCAGGAGCTGGCCTGCGATGCGGCCGTGCTGGCGCAACATCCGGGCAAGCGCCGCAGTTACGCCACCGCCCTGCTCAAGACTCAGCTTGGATGCGACTTTACGCCGCTCGCCTGTCACTGGGCTGCATCGCATCCGTTGACGCAGCGGATCGCGGCGCTGCGCGCTTCCCCCATCGCTGCCGGACGTGCGCGCTGGCGCGTGGCGATGGTCCTGCTGCTGGCGGCGGGGGTCAGCACCGCCGCCTGGGCCCTGCAGCCGGCACGCATTGCGTTAGCGGCACAACCGGCGCTGGCGGCCGGCAACGCGGTGGATTTCGCCACGATGCAGCCGCCGAGATATCCGGCAGCCGCGTTTGACGGCGGTATCGAGGGCTTTGTCGAACTGCAGATCGACATCGACCCTGGCGGCGTGCCGCAGCACATCGACGTCGTGCAGAGCACGCCGGCCGGCGTGTTCGATCAAGCGGTGCTGGAGGCAGCGCGTCAGTGGCGGCTGAAACCTGTCTATGCACATGGCAAGCCGATTGCTGCCACGGTGCGCGTTCCGGTGAAGTTCGAAATGGACGCGCCGGAGCAAACGTCTACCGATGCCGGCGCCGCGCGCTCGGAGGCGCCAGCGTCCAACCGCCTTGCCGGTTGTGCTTCAGCGGGCTGCGCAAAGCAGGAGAGGCCGTGATGCAATCTAGGGCAACCAGCAAAACGACTGCACAACTGTCTGGCGGGCGCGCCCGGTGCCCAGCATTCGCATGTACCACTCATACACGCCGGTTCCTGCGCGCTTGCCACGCCCACCCGACGACTGCTCGCCACGTGTTGTCGGCCGCCCTCGCGCCGACCTGCGCTGCAATCCTGGCGCTGTCGCTTGGCGCATGTGCAACGCAAGGGGTGCAGGAACAGCAGCGCAGCCAGCGCGAAGATTCGGTGGACCAGCGCATGCTGAGCGCGCAACCGGGCGGCGATGGTGGCGGCTCCATCCAGTCTTACACGTTGGCGCCGGCGCAGCGCTTCCGCATGCCGCGCGCGCTGCGCAGCGATGCGCCGGTGCTGCCGTCCGATTCGCCACGGCAGAGCTTGCCGCCGACCACCGTGTGCGCGCATGTGATCCTGACCGCCGAAGGCGCGGTACAGCGCGTCGACCCCATGTCCGATCGCGACGAATGTGCGGCCGGTCTGTTGCCGGACAATGCCGATCTGGTGCAGTCGGTGCGTACCACGGTGCAGCAATGGCAGTTCGTTCCGGCCGCGCTGTGCACGTTTGCCGCAAGTGTGGCGCAGCCGGCCGCGCTGGACGATTGCAGCGGCGCCATCAGCCAGGAGCCGGTACCGGTGACGCTGTCGTTCGCGTTCACCTTCGAAGTGCGGCAGGGCAAGGTCAGCGTGCGCACCGGCAAGGTGGCGCGTTGAGCGCGCGCATCGCGGCGATCAGAGCATGTCGGGGGCGAACAGGCGCCGCCGCGAGACTTCGTCGCCGGACAGCATGAAGCGGCCATCGCCGCGGTAGTGCACCGTCCTGGGAAGCGCGGGCCGCTTGGCCACCTGCGCGCTCACCACTTCCCAGACAAAGAGCGCGTGGCGCTTGATCTGCCGGCCGTCGTGCAGGCGGCATTCGAAACTGGCGTAGCACTCGGCGATGGCCGGCGCTGCGACCCGTTGGCCGGGCACGGCAGTCAGCCCGAAGTGGTCGAACTTTTCGATCTGTGCACCGCTGCTGTTGCCGATGCCGATTACGGTGTCGAGCAGCTCGGCCGTCGGCAGGTTGATCACGCATTGCTTGCTGCGCCGGACCAGTTCGAAACTGTGGTTGCCGGGGGCGATGCAGCACGCGATCAGCGAGGGCGAAAACTCCAGCACCATGTGCCAGCCCATGGTCATGATGTCGCGCTGGCCCTTGTGGGCCGAGCTCACCAGCACCACCGGCCCCGGTTCCAGGAAGCGGCGCGCCTGCTCCACCGGGAATGCGTGCTTTCGATACTGTTTCATGGACACACCAACTGATTGAATGCGGTGATCGACAATGCCGATGCGCTCATTCCAGCACATGCACGCTATCGGCGATGCGCTGCACCTCGTCGGGATTGTGGCTGACATACAGCATCGGCAGGCGGATTTCGTCGCGCACGCGTTGCAGGTAGGGAATCAGCTCTTCGCGGCGCGCCTGATCCAGTGCCGACAAGGGCTCGTCGAACAACAGGATCGCCGGTTGCGACAACAAGGCGCGGCCGATCGCCACGCGCTGCGCTTCGCCTCCGGACAGATTGCGCGGCCGGCGCTGCAGCAACGGCCCAATCCCCAACAGCGCCACCACATCGTCGAAACCGAATGGCGCCGTGCCACGCGCATGCCGGCCGTAACGCAGATTGCGGCGCACATCCAGATGCGGGAACAGCCGCGCATCCTGGAACACGTAGCCGATCCTGCGCTTGTGCGTGGGCAGGTTGATGCCTTGCCGGGCGTCGTACAGGCAGCGCCCGTCGATGCGGATATGCCCGGCCTGTGGCTGCACGAGTCCGGCGATGGCATTGAGCACCGTGGTCTTGCCCGCACCGGAAGGGCCGACCAGGGCCACCACCCGCGCCTGGTCCTGGATGTGGAGATGCCGCTGGAAATTGCCGCGCTGCAGCTGCAGGTCGATATCGAGCATCAGCCGTCCTCGCGCGGATGCGGCCTGCGTACCAGCCACTCGGACAGCAGCAGCGCCGCCAGCGAGATTGCCAGCGCAACGCCGGCCAGCCGCCACACGCCCGATTCCATGCCCGGTACCTGCATCAGCCCGTAGATGGCCGACGACAAGGTCTGGGTTTCGCCAGGAATATTGGACACGAAGGTGATGGTCGCGCCGAATTCGCCCAAGGCCTTGGCGAACGCCAGCACCATGCCGGCGACCAGGCCCGGCCAGGCCAGCGGCAAGGTAATGCTGAAGAACACCCGCCACGGGCCCGCACCGAGCGTGGCGGCGGCCGCTTCAAGACGGCGGTCGGTCGCTTCGATGGACAAGCGGATCGCGCGCACCATCAACGGAAATCCCATCACCGCGCATGCCAGCGCCGCGCCGGTCCAGCGGAACGCGAACTGGATGCCGAGGTGTTCCAGCAACCAGCTGCCAACCGGCCCCTGCGTGCCCAGCGCCACCAGCAGCGCATAGCCGGTCACCACCGGCGGCATCACCAGCGGCAGATGCAGCAGGGCATCCAGCAGTGCCTTGCCCGGAAAGCGCCGCCGAGCCAGCAGCCAGCCGCAGGCGATGCCGGGCGGCAGGCTGGCGACGGCCGCAACGATGGCGACCTTGAGACTCAGGCCGATCGCGGTCAGCTCCTGCGGGGTGAACATCGACAACGGCGCGCCTCAATCCTGCAACGAAAAACCACGGCGAACGAAGATCGCCCTGGCCGGCTTGCTGCCCAGCCATTGCACGAACGCGGCCGTGCCGGCATTGCTGCTGTTCTTCAACGCAGCCACCGGATACACGATGGCATCGTGGCTATCGGCGGGGAAGGTGGCGACCACGCGGACCTTGGGTTCGGCGCGTGCATCAGAGCCGTACACGATGCCCAGCGGCGCTTCGCCGCGCGAGACCAGCATCAATGCGGCGCGCACGCTTTCGGACTCGGCCAGGCGATTGCTTACTCCATCCCACTGACCGAGTTTGCGCAGCGCTGCGGCGGCATACTTGCCGGCCGGCACGCTGTTGGTCTGGCCAACCGCCAACCGACCGCTGTCACCGAGCGCCTTGGCAATCGCGCCGGGCTGGCGCGGATCCACGCGCAGCTTGCTGGTGGCCGGGGCGATCAACACCAGGGTATTGCCGAGCAGGTTGCGGCGCTGCGCCGGCACGACCAGGCCGCGTTGCTGCAGATAGTCCATCCATTCCAGGTCGGCCGAAAAGAACACGTCTGCCGGTGCGCCTTGCTCGATCTGGCGCGCCAGTGCTGAGCTGGCGGCGTAGGAAACGCGCACCGGCGTGCCGGTCGCCTTTTCGTAAGCGGCCGCGGCCTCGTCCATGGATTCCTTCAGGCTTGCTGCAGCAAACACCGTCACCGGCGCGGTCTGCGCAGTGGCCAGGACGGGCAGGGCAAGCATCAGCACGCAGAACGCGCGCTGCCAAAAACCGATCGTGCGCATGGGAAGCTCCAGCAGGGTCAGGCAGCGATCATAGCGGCTGCGCGTCATGCGCCGCGTGGTGGCTATGCTGGCGCGTCAGCCAAGCACGCCGTCGCAGCGGCCGGCCTGCAGATTGGTCTGCAATGCCGGCCGGATCAGCCTGGGCTCGGCCAGCGTGGCATCGCGGGCCTGGCGCTGCGCCACGAATGCATCGATCTCCACGCCGTCGCGCACGTGGATATTGCTGCGCCGCTGCTCGCCGATGCTGGTCTGGTACGCCACCTCACGGCCGCCCGGGCCGTAGTCGTGGCAGACGAACACGCGCGTGTCCGCCGGCAGCGCGTACATTCGCTGGATCGAGGCGAACAGTTGCCGTGCATCGCCGCCGGGGAAATCGCAGCGCGCGGTGCCGGCGTCCGGCATGAACAACGAATCGCCGGGGAACAGCGCATCGCCGATCAGGTACGCGATGCTGTCGCTGGTATGCCCGGGCACCGCGATGACACGTACCTGCAGCGTGCCAAGCTCGAAGCGCTCGTCATCGGCGAACAGGTGATCGAACTGCGAGCCGTCGGCACGAAAGTCGTCCGGTAACGTACAACGTGGCGCAAGCGTCTGCTGCACATCGCGGATGCCCTCACCGATGCCGATGCGTGCCTGCGGCCAGTGCTGCTTCAGCCACTGTGCGGCAGACAGGTGATCGGCATGCGCATGGGTTTCCAGCAGCCACTGCACCTGCCAGCCGTGGTGGGCGACGGCATCGACGATGGCTTGCGCGGCGCGCGTGCCGGCCTTGCCGGTGTCGGCCGCATAGTCCAGCGCCGGATCGATCACCGCTGCTGCCCCGGTCGCCGCGTCGGCAACCACGTAGGTGAAGGTGTTGCTGTCGGCGTGAAAGAACGCAAGCACCTCGGGCTGCATCGGCGTCTCCATCTCAGGGCGCGGCCAGCGCCGCATTGAGCACGGCGGCCAGTCGGTCGCCAGCCTCGCGCAATTGGGTCTCTGCAAGCGGACGATAGGTCGCGATGTAGTCGTCCGGCAACACGTGCTTGCTCGGATAGACGCCGGGCGTGACCGCGATCTTGCAGGAGGCCTGCGCCCATGCCGCAGCCGGCGGTGGCAGCACCGGCGATGTCGCAGCGGTCGCCGGCAACGCCAGCAGGCGTTGCAGATACGCATCGTCATCGAGATGGCGGTCGTTGAGCATGCCGCTGTCCCACAGCGCATGCAGGTTGCTGCCCTTGCCGGCGACCTGCAGCTGGAATTCATTGCCGCCCTTGTCGTGCGCGTAGCCGGCATGCATCGGCTGATGGATGTCGCCGACAAAATGCACCACGAATTTCAGGGCCTGCCGGCGCACATCCAGCGGCTGGCTGCGGTCGGCGAGCAGCGCGGTCTGCCGGTCGAGCGCGGCGATCACGCAGTTGCCGTCCGGGCAGTCGCGCGGCGGCGCATACGTGCAGTCGTGCTCGCCAAGATTGACGTAATGCCAGGGCCCGGAGCGCTTGCCCAACTCCGGGTCGTGCTCGCGCAACTCGTCGGCCCAGCTGGCGACACCGGCCAATGTCGGGTTGGCTTCGCCCTTGAGCAATTGCGCCACCTGCGCTTGCGCCTGCGGGCTCAGTTCGGTCTCGGCAATGCGCGCCACCAGGCGGTGGCCTTGCGGCCCCCAGGCGAAGGCGCTGATGGGCTGAAGGGCCGCGACAACGGTTGCGGCAAGAAGGAGGATGCGAGGAGAGAAGGTCTTCATCCGGCAATTGTACGCATCGGTCCGGGACGGTTTGATGGCCGTCTCCGGTCGAACACAGCCACGGCTCAGCGTGGCGTCAGCGGCATGCTCAGAAGTACACCAGGTACGACACGCCATAGGTCAGCGGATCGATCCGCGCCTTGCCCAGCCGGCTGCCATTGAAGTCGACATTGCTGCGCGAATTCGTCCAGCGCGCGTCCACCCGCAGGCCGCTGCGATCGTTGAAGATGAAGTCCACACCGACATGCGCGGTGGCGCCCACCGAGTCGTCGAAGCTCAGGTCGCCATTGCCGAAGGCGTCATCGACGTCTTCGCCGACAAACGTGGTGTAGTTGATGCCGACACCCACAAACGGCGACACCGTGCCGTAGCCATTGATGTGGTACTGCAACAGCACGCTCGGCGGCACCGACCAGTAGCTGCCCACGTTGCCGACGCCCTCAAGCTCCAGATCGTGCTTGCCCGACACTGCGGCATGCACCTCGATGCCGAGGTTGTTGCGCAGGAAGTATTCGTAGGTGAACGACAGCGCCGGGGCGCCCTTGATCTCGGCACGCGTGCCGCCGAAGCTGCCGCTGTCGGACTTGGGCGAGACATAGCCGGCGCCGTAGCCAGTGGTCCAGTGGCCGGCCGATTGTGCAAGGGCGGGTGCGGCCGAGGCGGCCAGTGCGATGGCGAGGGCGGTACGGATCAGCATGCTCATGGAATCCCCGGATAGGTCGGACAGGCGGTCGACGTGACCAACCTGTCCGCAACTCCGGCGGTGGATTCACGTCCCTGGACGCCAAGTGTGCCAGAGATGCATCGCGCACGCTGCCGGGCTCAGAACCGGTGCACGTAGGCCACGCCGTAGACCAGCGGGTCGATGTTGACGGTGCCGATGCGGTTGCCGTCGAGGCGCGCTTCGGTGTCGATGTCGATCCAGCGCAGGTTCACCCGCAGCGCGCCGCGGTCGCTGAGCTTGTAGTCCACGCCCGCGTGCAGGGCCAGGCCCCAGGAATCGTCCAGTTCCAGCTCGCTGCCGGCCAGTGCGCCGCGCGTGTCGGTGCTGAAGAAACGGGTGTAGTTGATGCCCGCGCCAACGAACGGCGAGAGCCTGCCCTGGCTGTTGAAGTGGTACTGCAGCGAGATCACCGGCGGCAGATGCTTGGTGCTGCCGACACGCCCCAGGCCACGGAGCGCGATGTCGTGCTCGAACGGCAGCGCAGCCAGTACTTCGATGCCCAGGTTGTCGGCGATGAAGTATTCGGCGGTGAAGGTCGGCTTGATGTCCTTGCCGACGTCCGCCTCCAGCGTGCCGCCGACCAGACGGCCGTTATCGGACGTGGGAGCGACCTGATGGGCACCGACGGCAACGGTCCAGTCACCTTTGGATTGAGCCAGTGCGGGGATGCTGGCGAAGCTGGCGGCCAGGCCGGCGAGCAGAAGGGTAGAGCGCATGCGCATGGAAACTCTCGTTGTGTGCAGGGGATGGAAGAAGTCTTGATTGTTTGCGCGCTGGATGCCTTGATCCTGATCAATCCGTCCGCGCAAGGACGCTGCGGGTCATGCGCGGATGCGAGCAGGGACCGGCAGCGACAGCAGCGATCTGCGCCATGCCGGTGATCGCACCGGCGTATCGCGTCCGGTCTGCAACGCGATGCGCCTGGCGCAGGCGGCGGCGGCGGAGGAACGCCGCCGCCTGCGTGCGCGGTGGAGCAGGCAGCGAGCGGATGGCTGCAGCGCTCGCGCACTTACTTGACCTTGGCGAGCTTGGGCGCATCCACTTCCGGCATCGCCGAGCTGTGGTGGTTGATGATCAGCCATTTGTCGTCGCGCTTTTCGTACACGAAGGTGTAGCGCGCCTGCACCTTGCTCTTCTTGCCGTCCTTGTCGGTCAGCGTGAAGGTATAGACGCCGGCATCCACTGCACTGTCGTCATCGAGCACGCGCACGGTGCGGTAATTGACGACGCCTTGCGGCTTCTTGGTCAGGAACATCTCGAAGTACTTTTCGATCTGCGCACGCGAGGCGCGCACTTCGTTGGAGACGGTCGGCAGCAACACACCGTCCGGCGCGTACAGGTCCGCCACCTTGTGCGGGTTGCCGGTGGCCAGCGCCGCATTCCAGGTGTCGAACAGCGCAGCGACTTCGCGCGCTTCACCATCGGCGGGCAGCGAGGCCTTTTCGGTGTAGTGCATCACGCCGCCAGCCAGCGCCGGGGTGGCGGCCAGGGCCAGAACCAGAGAGAAAAGGGTGCGACGCATGGGGAATCTCCGTTGTGATGGATGGGTGCCTCAGCAGGCAGGGCCAGTATCGAAATCCACGGAGCGCCGAAATGCTGCTGTTCGGCATATGCATCGATACGCCTTTCAGCGTATAAAATTAAAAAGTAAGTGATTGAATTAAAATGGATATATCGAAAAATCAGGCGTGGTTTCGATTGCCGCGTCCGTGCCGCACCTCAGATCGTCGCGGGCCCTCAAGTCAGGCAGGCGTCAGCCCCACCGCATCGCGCCGGCAGCACCGAGCTCATCACCGTGTCAATTGACGGCACCCACATAGCGTGCCCACCTTTCGATTCCCGATTCCCGATTCCCAATCCCCAATCCCCACCACGCATGCACCACGGCACAACGTCCTAGCGCCACATGCTGCAGCGCTGGCCGCAGCACGGCTGCACGAGTGCGACGCTGCTAGAATGGCGGTCCCTTTCCATCCGCCGCGCCATCGCGGCCGCAGGAGCTAGTGAACATGGCAATCAAGGTTGGCATCAACGGATTCGGTCGCATCGGCCGCAACGTGCTGCGCTCTGCGGTGCAGAACTTCGCCAATGACATCGAGATCGTGGCCATCAATGACCTGCTCGAGCCCGATTACCTCGCCTACATGCTGCAGTACGACTCGGTGCATGGCCGCTTCAAGGCCGATGTGTCGGTCGACGGCAACACGCTGATCGTCAACGGCAACAAGATCCGCCTGACCCAGGAACGCGATCCGGCCAACCTCAAGTGGGATGCAGTCGGCGCCGACGTGGTGATCGAGTCCACCGGCCTGTTCCTGACCAAGGAAACCGCGCAAAAGCACCTCGACGCGGGCGCCAAGAAGGTGATCCTGTCGGCACCGTCCAAGGACGACACGCCGATGTTCGTGTTCGGCGTCAACGACAACACCTACAAGGGCGAAGCGATCGTCTCCAACGCCTCGTGCACCACCAACTGCCTGGCGCCGTTGGCCAAGGTGATCAACGACAAGTGGGGTATCAAGCGCGGCCTGATGACCACCGTGCACGCGGCCACGGCGACGCAGAAGACCGTGGACGGCCCGTCGAACAAGGATTGGCGCGGTGGGCGCGGCATCCTGGAAAACATCATCCCGTCCTCCACCGGCGCTGCCAAGGCCGTGGGCGTGGTGATCCCTGAGCTCAACAAGAAGCTGACCGGCATGAGCTTCCGCGTGCCGACCTCGGACGTGTCGGTGGTCGACCTCACCGTCGAACTGGAAAAGCCGGCCACCTACGCCGAGATCTGCGCCGAAGTGAAGGCGCAGAGCGAAGGCGCTTTGAAGGGCGTGCTGGGTTACACCGAAGACAAGGTCGTGGCCACCGACTTCCGCGGCGAAACCTGCACCTCGGTGTTCGACGCCGACGCCGGCATCGCGCTGGACTCGACCTTCGTCAAGCTGGTGTCCTGGTACGACAACGAGTGGGGCTATTCCAACAAGTGCCTGGAAATGGTGCGGGTTGTCGCGAAGTAAACCTCGCGCTCACGCGATGCGTAGAGGCCCCGGCATGCCGGGGCCTTTCGTTTTGTGCCTGCCGGAATGTGATGTGTGCATGTACCGTCGCAGCGTCGTCGTCAGTACGAAAAGTGGACTTTGAGAGGCCCACGTGCGCTAATTTGCTGGCACGGCGGTCGTTCCCGTGTCGTGTACGAAGGATCGGGGAACTCCATGGATCGAGAGAACAAAACTCATGAGTAAATTTCTGGCGGGCATATTGGCGCTCGGTGTGGTGTTTGCAGTGTCGGCTCCGTCGACCAGTTGGGCAGCAAAAAAGCAGACCGGTACGCCGGCCTGGATGAATGCCGATGGTGAGGTGATCAAGTCGGCCGATGTCGAGGCTGGCTATGGCGAGACGGTCAAGGGCATCAACGATTACGAAGGCGAGATCACCGGCAAGCCGGCGCCTGACAGCAAGTTCACCCAGCTGAAGATCGGTATGCCGATGAAGCAGGTCACCGACCTGATTGGTCAGCCGAATGATCAGGGTTCCTACGTGACCGGCAAGGCGTTTATCCCGTTCTTCTTCGGCGGCGACCGTTACCGTTACGAGATGGCCTACAAGGGCCAGGGGCGCCTGGTGTTCGCTGGCAAGTCGATGGACACCGGCGGCAACCTGATCTGGATCATCCATAACAAGAACGACAGCGGCTACCGCGAATAAGTATCAGACGCCCGGTTTTTCCGGGCGTTTTTTTGGGTGCATGTCCGTGCCAGTAGCCAGTGTGGCTAGGCGGCGCCAACGGCATCGCGTCGCTGCGCTTCAGCCAGTGATTGGCTGCCCAGACGCGGCCTGAGCCTGTATGGTTCGCGCATTCGGCCGGATGCCGACTCAGGGGTTGTGCGTTGGAAACGATGATTGTGACGGTGGTGCTGTTGCTGCTTGCGGTGCCGGTAGGGCTGGTGATCGCCCTGGTGTGGATCGCCGGGCTGCGGCGGCGCGTGGATGCGCTGGAACAGCGGCTTGCGCAATGGCAGGCCAGCGGCGCAGCAGGTGCGGACGCGGCGGCGGTGCACAGGTCAGCGCCAACGCCATCGCCTGCCGGGGCGTGGGAGCCGCAAGAGGCGTCCGACGTCGGTATGTCTGCCTCCGGCGAGCCTGATCTGCCGCGCGCAGCAGATCTGCAAGCCGCGCCGACGCAGTCGCCGGCCGCACCACTGCCAGTGCCGCCATCATTGCCGGCAGAAGCTCCCGCATCGTCGGCGGCGCGCAGCGTAGTGCAAGCGCCGCTCCTGATCGCTGCGCCTGCCGAGTTCGAGCCGCAAGCGCACGACGTGCCCTCCGGGCCGGGCCCGCTGGCGCGCGTGGCCAGCGCAGTGAAGCGCTGGTTTACCGAGGGCAATGTGCCGGTCAAGGTCGGCATGCTGGTGCTGCTGGCCGGCGTGGCGTCGCTGTTGAAGTACGCCAGCGACCAGGGCTGGATGCGGATGCCGATCGAGCTGCGGCTGGCAGGTATCAGCGTGCTGGCGCTCGTCGGCCTGGTCTTCGGCTGGAAGCAACGGCTGCAGCGGCCGGGCTTTGCGTTGGCGTTGCAGGGCGGCGCCATTGGCGGCTTGCTGCTGACGGTCTTTGCCGCGTTCAAGTTGTACGGGCTGCTCGGCGCGGGTCTGGCGATGGGCATCAGCGTGGTGCTGATTGCCGGCATGTGCGTGCTGGCGGTGGTGCAGGATTCGCGCACGCTGGCGGTGCTGGGTGTGCTGGCCGGCTTCCTTGCGCCGATCTGGCTGTCCACCGGCAGCGGCAATCATGTCGCGCTGTTTTCGTACTACGCGGTGCTCAATGCCGGCATCGTGGCGATCGCCTGGACGCGTCCGTGGCGGGTGCTGAACCTGCTCGGATTCGCCTTCACCTTCGGCATCGGCACGCTGTGGGGTGCGCTGCAATACGCCCCGGCGAAATTCGCCACGACCGAGCCGTTCCTGCTGTTGTTCTTCGCCATGTATGTGGCGATTCCGGTACTGCACGCGCGGCGTGGCGATGGCAGCGCGGGCAAGCTCATCGACGGCAGCCTGTTGTTCGGTACCCCGCTGGTGGCCTTCGCGTTGCAGGCGCGCCTGCTGGATGGCGAGCGCCTGCCGTTGGCGCTGTGTGCGCTGGCGGTGGCTGCGCTGTACGCCGGCCTGGCCAACTGGTTGCTGCGGCGTGCCTCCACGCGCCTGCTGGGCCAGGCGCACGCGATGCTGGCGGTCGGTTTTGCGACCCTGGCGGTGCCGCTGGCCTTGTCGGCGCGCGCGACCGCCAGCGTCTTCACGCTCGAAGGCGTCGGTTTGTTGTGGCTGGGGCTGCGGCAACAGCGTCGCATCCCACAGTTCAGCGGGGTGGCGTTGCAGTTGCTGGCGGCGGTCGGGGTCGCCTTCGGTGTGGATGCGTGGCGCTACGACACGGTGGCCGTTGCCAACGCCACCTGCATGAGTACCTTGCTGCTTGCATTGGCCGGCTGGGCCAGTGCCTGGTTCCTGCGCGACGCAGGGCAGCCGCGCCGCGCGCTGGTGGCGTATCTGTGGGGGCTGGGCTGGTGGGCGCTGTGCGGTGTGCACGAGATCTTCCGCTTTGCCGGCGATCTGCGCAGTGAGCCGGATCTGTTGCTGGGCTTTGTCGCGCTCAGCGTGTGGCTGGCAGCCGAGGTGCACCGGCGTCGCCCGGCGACGGCGCTGGTGTGGACGGCGATGTTCGGGCTGGCGCTGGCCGCGCCGTTGGCGCTGTGGCAAAGCCATGCGCATACGCAACCGTTCGCGCATTGGGGGGCGCTGGCCTGGCTGGCGTTCGCCGTGGCTGGCACGCGCGCGCTGTGGTGCCTGCGCAGGCAGCACGGCGCCGGCGCGATGGCCGCACAGTTCATCTGGTGGCTGCTGTGGCCGCTGGTGGTGTCGTTGGGCGTGGCCTGGCTGGCCGATACGTACATGCTGGCAAATGGCTGGCGTTGCGCCTTGCTGGCCGCGCCCTGGCTGATTGTGGCGGCAGTGGGTCTGTTGCGCTGGCCATGGCTGGCGTGGCCGCAGGGTGCCGGTTTCGATCGGGCACGCAATGCCTTGCTGGGCTGTGTGTTCGCGGTGCTGGGCATCGGCTGGTTGATCGTGCTGCTGGACCCGGTGAGCGCGGCGCCATTGCCGTGGCTGCCCTTGCTCAACCCGGCCGAGCTGGCGCAGCTGGCGGTGTTGGCCTTGCTGGCGCGTTGGGCCTGGTCTGCGCAGGCGCCGTTGGCCGTGCAACGCTGGCGGGTGACTGCGCTGGGCGTGTCGGGCTGGGCCTTGATCACCGGCAGCACCTTGCACAGCGTGCATCACTGGGGTGGCGTGGCGTGGGATGCCGGGTTGATCGGCGCGACCCTGTCGCAGACCAGCCTGACCATCGTCTGGAGCGTGCTGGGCGTGCTGGGCTGGGTGATCGGCTCGCGGCGCGGTCAGCGTGGACTGTGGCTGGGTGGTGCGTTGTTGATGGGCCTGGTGCTGGCCAAGCTGGTGCTGGTCGACCGGCAGCATCTGGGCAATCTGCTTGGCATCGGCTCGTTCATGGCCTATGGCCTGTTGTGCACCGTGGTGGGCTATCTGGCACCGGCGCCGCCGCGCCAGCCGGTGGCCGAAGAGCAGGCTGTCGCAGACGATGGCGTGGACAAGGATAAGGCATGAAATCGAGGCAATGGGGATGGCTGCTGCTGGTGCCGCTGCTGGCGCAGGCAGCCGATGTGCGCCAGGACTATCGTCAACAATGGCCGCTGCAGGTGGCCGGCTCGGATGCCGGCATGTATCAGCTGCGCTTGAACGCGGCGATCTATCGCAGCGCCCATGACGCGGGGCTGCGCGATGTCACGGTGATCGATGCGCGTGGCGAGGAGATGCCGGCCGCGCTCTTGCCGGTGGATGCCTTGCCGGCTGCCGCGCCGCGTCGGCAACGCCTGCCCTTGTTCGCGCTGCCGGCTGGTGCAGCGCCTGCCAACGGCGATCTGCAACTGATCGCCGAACGCGATGCCAGTGGCGCGGTGCGGCGGCTGGAAGGCCGCTTCGCCACCGGCACCGCTGCCGCTGCAAGTGCCGGTGGCAGCTGGCTGATCGATGCCAGCGCGTTGCGCGATCGTCCGCGCGCGCTGTGGCTGGACTGGGACGGCAATACGCCGGTGCAGGCCCGGCTGCGCGTGGAAGGCAGCGACGATCTGCGCGACTGGCACCTGCTCGCCGCAGATGCCACCGTGATGGCGCTGGACAACCAGGCGCAGCGTCTGCAGCAGCGCCGCATCGCGTTGGACGCGGGCGCGCGCTATCTGCGCATCGTGCCGGTGTCCGGCGAGTTGCCGGCCTTGCGCGTGGTCGATGCGGAACTGGACGGCGTCTCGGCGCCGCCGCAATCGCTGTGGCTGGAATTGCCGGGCACTGCGCAGGACAAGGCAGTGGTGTATGCCTTGCCTGGGCGCTTTCCGATCACCCAGGTCGATGTCAGCGGCGGTCAGGCCGAGGCGGTCGAATGGACCGTGGCGAGCCGCGATACCGATGAGGCGCCATGGCTGCAACGTGCCGGGCCGTGGTTGGCGTATCGCCTGGGTACTGGCACCGCCGCCGCGTCGCCACCGCAACAGCTGTCGGCCCCGGTGCGTGATCGCCAGTGGCGATTGCTCGCCGCACAAGGGCGCAGCACTGCGATGCCGACGCTGCGTGTGGGCTATCAGCCGGAGCGGATGATGTTCCTCGCCCAGGGGCAGCCTCCGTATGCGGTGGTCGCCGGCAGCGCGCGGCTGCAACGTGGCGATGCGCCGCTGGCCTCGATGCTGCAGGCACTGCGCCGCGAACGCGGAGCGCAATGGCAACCGGCGCAGGCCAACGTCGCTGCGCAGGCACAGCCGCTGGCCGGCGATGCCGCACTGCAGCCGGCCGCCACACCGCGCGACTGGAAGCGCTGGTTGCTATGGGCGCTGCTGGTCGGCGGTGCCTTGCTGGTCGGTGGTTTCGCGGTGAGCCTGCTGCGCAACTCGGCAACCGATCGCAGCCCCTGACGACCCCGCGCGTTGCACCGCGGTTTGCCGCTGCGGCGCGAAGGTCCGACAATGGGCATCCCCCGTCGCCAAGGCAGCCGCATTGCCCGTCGTCTTCGATCGAGCATCCCCCGCATCGCCAGCCGTACGGGCAGCGACATGCGCGACAGGCAAGCTGCAATCTCCGCGACCTGCACGCGGGCGCAACGCCAGCGTGCAATGGCTGCCCCAAGCCATCCATCCGCGCAGCGCCCAGACACTGGCGCCACGTGTAGCAGCTGCTTTTTCGATTCCCCAATCCCGAATCCCCAATCTCCAATCCCCAGACCTAGCGAGCTGACCCCATGTCCATCGTCCGCATGACCGACCTCGATCTCTCCGGCAAGCGCGTGCTGATCCGCCAGGATCTCAACGTGCCGATCGACAACGGCCAGATCACCTCCGAGCAGCGCATCACCGCGTCGGTGCCCACCATCAAGCTGGCGCTGGAAAAGGGCGCTGCGGTGATGGTCACCTCGCACCTGGGCCGGCCCAAGGAAGGCAGCTGGAGCGAAGAAGATTCGCTGGCGCCGGTGGCTGCACGCCTGACTGCGCTGCTGGGTGTGGACGTGCCGCTGGTGCGCGACTGGGTCGACGGCGTGGACGTCGCGCCGGGCCAGGTGGTGCTGCTGGAGAACTGCCGCATGAATGTCGGCGAGGGCAAGGACGACGAGACGCTGGCGCGCAAGTACGCGGCGCTGTGCGATGTGTTCGTCATGGACGCCTTCGGCACCGCGCATCGCGCGCAGGCCTCCACGCATGGGGTGATCCGCTTCGCGCCAGTGGCTGCCGGTGGCCCGCTGTTGATGGCCGAACTCGACGCGCTGGCCAAGGCGCTGGACAACCCGGCCAAGCCGCTGCTGGCGATCGTGGCCGGCAGCAAGGTGTCCACCAAGCTGGAGCTGCTGTCCAACCTGGTCAACAAGGTCGACCAGCTGATCGTCGGCGGTGGCATCGCCAACACCTTCATCGCCGCGGCCGGGCATGGCGTCGGCAAGTCCCTGAGCGAGCCGGATCTGATTCCCACCGCCAACCAGATCGTCGCCGATGCGAAGCTGCGCGGTGCGGAGATTCCGTTGCCCACCGATGTGGTCGTTGCCAAGCAGTTCCTGCCCGATGCCGAAGCGACGGTGAAGGCGCTCGACGCCGTGGAGGCCGACGACCTGATCCTGGACATTGGCCCGCAGACCGCCGCGCGCTACGCCGAGCTGATCGCCAGCGCCGGCACCGTGGTGTGGAACGGGCCGGTCGGCGTATTCGAGTTCGAGCCCTTCAGTCACGGCACCGAGACGCTGGCGCGTGCGATTGCCAGCTCCAAGGCGTTCTCGATCGCCGGTGGTGGCGACACCCTGGCGGCCGTGGACAAGTACGACATCGCCAAGGACGTCACCTACATCTCCACCGGCGGCGGCGCCTTCCTGGAATTCCTGGAAGGCAAGATCTTGCCGGCGGTGGCGGCGCTCGAGGCACGCGGCAAGTGAGTGCAGCCACGCTGTTTTTCGATCTGGACGGCACCCTGGTCGATTCGGAGCCGGGTATCGTCGCCAGCATCGTGCATGCCTTCGACGAGGTGGGCCAGCCGCGTCCGTCGCCGCAGACCCTGCGCGCGTGGATCGGCCCGCCGCTGCGCGACAGCTTCACCGACTGCTTTCCCGACAATCCGGAGCTAGTGCAGCGCGCACTGGCGGCGTATCGCGGGCGTTACGACGCGGTCGGCTGGACCGAACTGAGCGTGTTCGACGGTATCGGTGAGGTCGTCGTCGACCTGCACCGCGCCGGCCATCGCCTGGCGGTGGTGACCTCCAAGAACGAGCGCTACGCACGCCGCATCGTCGAGCATCTGCCGTTCGGTGCGTGCTTCGAGAACGTAATCGGGGCCAGCGAAGACGGCGAACGCCGTTTCAAGCCGGACCTGATCGCCGAAGCGCTGCGGCGGCTGGACATCGCCAAGACCGGCTGCGTGATGATCGGCGACCGTCGGATGGACATCGATGGCGCCAACCACCACGGCATCCACAGCATCGGCGTGTTGTGGGGCTTCGGCGACGAAGCCGAGCTGAGTGCCGCCGGTGCCGGTGCGATCGCGCACACGCCTGCCGGGTTGCGCGCCTTGATCCAGTCGTAAGAGTGACAAACAGAGCAACTGCGCGCATCACCAGGCGAGCGCGGCCGGCGCTCGTCGTTGGGTGGCAGCACGCGGATGCGGTGAGCGTCTTGCAGCATCCGCGCTGCAACGACCGCTCGCCGTCATCTGATCGCCGCTGCAACCCGTAGGACCTTCACCGCTGCCGCGTTAGGGTGGCAGCCCACAGCAACATCCCGCCGCGCGCCAGCGCTGCGGAAAGCGTACGTACTGTCCCGCACTGTCTTTAGGACATGCCGGAATACGAGGGTGGCTATGCCGCAATGCCATCCTCGGTAGGTGACGCGTGTGTTAAGTTTCGCGGCTTTTACAGGGAGGCCATCATGAAAGAACGTCAACGCCGCACCAAGATCCTCGCCACGCTCGGACCGGCGACGGATCCGCCCGGTGTGCTGGAAGCCTTGTTCAAGGCGGGCGTCAACGTGGTGCGCCTCAACTTCAGCCATGGCGACCCGTCCGGCCAGGCCAAGCGCGCGGCCGAAGTGCGCGCCGCGGCCGTGCGCGTCGGTGCCGAAGTCGGTATCCTGGCCGACCTGCCGGGCCCGAAGATCCGCGTCGAGCGCTTTGCCGAAGGCAAGATCAAGCTGACCACCGGCGAGCGTTTCGACCTGGTGGCCGACCCCAATGCGCCTGCGGGCGACCAGCACCAGGTCGGCGTCAGCTACCTCGGCCTGCCGCAGGACGTGGCCGCCGGCGACGTGCTGCTGCTGGACGATGGCCTGGTGCAGCTGCAGGTGACCGAAGTGCAGGGTCAGCGCATCGTCACCACCGTGCTCAACGACGGCGTGCTGTCCGATCGCAAGGGCCTGAACAAGCAGGGCGGCGGCCTGTCGCTGGGCGCGCTGACCGAGCGCGACAAGGAGTTGATCGGCATCGTCGCCAAGATCGGCGTGGACTTCATCGCGGTGTCGTTCTGCCGCAACGCCGAAGACATGAATGACGCGCGCCGCATCGCCCGTCAGCACGGCTGCGACGCCGCGCTGGTGTCCAAGATCGAGCGCACCGAAGCGATCGAGAACCTGGTCGAGATCGTCGAAGCCTCCGACGTGGTGATGGTGGCGCGTGGCGATCTGGGCGTGGAAATCGGCGATGCCGAATTGCCGGGCCTGCAGAAGAAGATCATCCGCGAGTCGCTGGCGCAGAACAAAGTGGTGATCACCGCCACGCAGATGCTGCAGTCGATGGTGGAAAGCCCGATCCCGACCCGCGCCGAAGTGCTGGACGTGGCCAATGCGGTCATCGACGGTACCGACGCGGTGATGCTCTCGGCCGAAACCGCAGCCGGTGCCTACCCGGTGCGTGCGGTGGAAGCGATGGCGCGCATCTGTCTGGGCGCCGAGCGCCAGTTCGAGTTCGACACCGACTTCGAAGCGGCGCAACGCAATCTGCAGCGCGCCGACCAGGCGATCGCGATGGCGACCATGTTCCTGTCCGAGCACATCGGTCTGGCCGGCGTGGTCGCGTTGACCGAGTCCGGCGGTACGCCGCGGTACCTGTCGCGTTTCCGTTCCAACATGCCGATCTACGCCTTCACCCGTCACGATGGCGCGCGCCGCCACATGGCGATGATGCGTGGCGTGTTCCCGATCAGCTTCGACAGCCGCGGCCTGACCCCGCGCGAAGCCGCACGTGCGGCGATCCGTCTGCTGGTGGAGAACGAGCGCATGGGGCCTGGCGACCGCGTGGTGTTCACCAGCGGCGAGCATATGGAAACCCACGGCGCCACCAACACGCTGCGTCTGCTGGAAGTGGGCGAAGACGGCCGCGCCAGCGGTCTGGGCGAGCTGTAACGCACGGCCTGCGCAGCGCGTGCGTCGTCGGTCGACACACGCGCTGCATCCACATCGTTGCGTACAGACACAGCGGCGGCCTGCGGGTCGCCGTTGTGCTGTGCGGGATAGGGTCTGCGGTGCGAGTGCGCCTGCGGGGCACGCAGCCCGCAGCGTGCGCATCACGCTGGGAGCCGCGCCACACATCCGCCATGCCGGACACGTGTAATCGGTTGCAGGCATTCCGTGAAGGAATGTCTGCAACTTTCGTCGCTATACTTTCGTTCTCCCCCGCAGCTGCCACAGGAACTACATGAGCATCGAACAGCTTGCCGAAACCGCCCAGGCCATGGTCGCCCCGGGCAAGGGCATCATCGCCATCGACGAATCGACCAGCACGATCGCCAAGCGTTTTGCCAGCGTCGGCATCGAGAACATCGAAGAAAACCGTCGCGCCTACCGCGAACTGCTGCTGACCACGCCCAAGCTGAGCGACTACATTTCCGGCGCGATCCTGTTCGACGAGACCATCCGTCAGAAGACCAAGGACGGCGTGCCGTTCGCCGAATACATGACCGCCCACGGCATCATCCCGGGCATCAAGGTCGACAAGGGTGCGCAGCCGCTGGCCGGCATGCCGGGCGAGCTGGTCACCGAAGGCCTGGACGGTCTGCGCGCGCGTCTGGAGGAGTACTACACGCTGGGCGCACGCTTCGCCAAGTGGCGTGCGGTCATCAACATCGGCGAAGACATCCCGTCCGGCACCTGCATCGAGGCCAACTCGCATGCGCTGGCGCGTTATGCCGCGCTGTGCCAGGAGCAGGGCCTGGTGCCGATGGTCGAGCCGGAAGTGATCATGGACGGCAACCACGACATCGAGACCTGCTACGAGGTCACCGAAGCCACGCTGCGTTCGCTGTTCGGCGCACTGTATGAGCAGAATGTCGTGCTCGAAGGCACCATCCTGAAGGCCTCGATGGTCATCTCCGGCAAGGGCTGCGAAGAGCAGGCCAGCGTCGAAGAAGTGGCCGAATCCACCGTGATGTGCCTGAAGTCGACCGTGCCGGCGATCCTGCCGGGCATCGTGTTCCTGTCCGGCGGCCAGACCGACGAGCAGTCCACCGCGCACCTCAACGAGATGCACCAGCTCGGCAATCTGCCGTGGCCGCTGAGCTTCTCCTACGGCCGCGCAATGCAGCAGGCCGCGCTGAAGCTGTGGGCCAAGCACATGACCGGCAACTTCGCCAAGGCGCAGCAGATCATCTATGAGCGCGCCAAGGAAAACGGCCTGGCCGCGCTGGGCAAGTGGAAAGGCTGATCGATGTGCCGGCCGCGTTAGAGCCGGATCACACCTAGCAAAAACGCCGGCAGCGATGCCGGCGTTTTTGTTTGTGTGGGTCGCCACGCTCGCATGAGCCCTAAAAGCAACGAGCGCCTTGCGGCGCTCGTCATCTTCAACCTCTGCCTTGCACAGGCGTCAGGCGGCAGCGGTTTCCTGCGCAGCCAGCGCCTGCTGGTAGGCCTTGAACGTGGCCTCGTTGTAGGCCACCAGCACGATGTGCTTGGGCACCTTGTGCGAGCGCTGCCAGTCGCGGGTTTCGGTCACGGCAATGCGCGCGGCCTGGTACAGCGGATAGCCATAGATGCCACAGCTGATGGCCGGGAACGCGATCGAATGCAGCATCATCTGCTCGGCCAGCTTCAACGACTGCCAGTAGCAGTTGGCCAGTTGTTCCGGCTCGTTGTGCTTGCCGTCGCGCCACACCGGACCGACGGTATGGAAGACGTGGCGCGCCTTAAGATCGAACCCGTCGGTGATGCGGATTTCGCCGGTGGGGCAGCGCACACCAGGACGCACCTGCGGCAATGCCTCGCAGGCCTGCAGCAGGCGCGGGCCGGCAGCGCGGTGGATGGCGCCATCCACGCCGCCACCGCCCAGCAATGATTCGTTGGCGGCGTTGACGATGACGTCAACGTCGAGTTCGGTGATGTCGCCTTGCCAGACTTCGATCTTCATAGCGCGATAATTATGGGATTTGCATGAGGAACGCGTGATGGGGCGCGCGTTGCGGAATGGGCACGCTATCGCCCATTCATCTCATCTGCTGCGATTGCCGGAAACGGCTGTGGCGGTCGTGCTGCGGCAAGCGTGCGAATTCGTAGATGCGATCGATCGGCTCAATCGCCGAGCAGCGATGTCGCGACGCTCGGGGGCTTACAGCCAGCGCCGCACGCGTGCGCAATAGGCGCTGTATTGGCGGCCGAATTCGTTGCGCAGGCGCGCCTCTTCGAACGGAATCACATACAGCTGCAAGGCCAGCCAGGGCAGCGGCAGCAAGGCGATCGCCCAGAGCAGGCCAAGCTGCAGGCACAGGCCCACATAGCTGAGCACCAGCGCCAGGTACATCGGGTTGCGGGTGAAGCGATACGGGCCCTCCAGCACCAGCCGTGAGGGATGGCCGCTGGGCATGATGGTGGTGCGCCGACGCGCGAACAGGATGAAGCAGCTCACTGCCAGCGCCAGGCCGAGACAGGCGATCATGCCGCCGGCCAGCTCGATCCAGGCCAACGGCGTTGGCGCGGGCAATGGCAGCTGCAGTGCGCTCTGCAGCCAGGCGCCCATGCCCAGGGCCAGCGCGAAGTGCGCAGGCGAGGTGATCTTGACCAGCCATGGCGCCCGCGAAACGCGGGTGTCGCTGTGTCCATACGGCTGGTTGCTCACGACGGTTCTCCCTGCATCGGCCGCCATCCTAACGTTTCCTTGACATGGACGGGAGTACACGCGGGCCGAAGTGCGCGTTGTGCTGCACACGAGGAGCCACAACACCGGTCCGTGGTCATCGATCCACGGCCAAGGGTCGAAGGATTCAGGTGGCGCCGGCAAGGTGCGACGCCGGTGTTCTAGTGCGCAGTGCCATCGGACGTCTCTGCGGCCCCACGCGTGTGCATGCTGGGAAGTGCGGGGAAGGCCGGCGCGATGACTGGATCAACCAAAACACACAGGCCGCGCTGTGGGCGCGGCCTGTGCGTGCAAACCAACGCTGTGCGATCGTCAGGGCAGACCGGCCAGCCAGTCGTCGTCGGAGCCTTCGTTGATGTCGGCAAACAGCGGCGTGGAGAAATAGCGCTCGCCGGTGTCGGGCAACATCGCCAGCACTACCGCACCGGGCACCGCGCTTTCGGCCACGCGCAAGGCGGTGGCGACGGTGGCACCGCCGGAGATGCCGGTGAAGATGCCTTCTTCGGCGGCCAGACGGCGGGCCACGCTGATTGCGTCGGTGTCTTCCACGCTCAGCACTTCGTGGGCGACCTCGCGGTTGAGCACTTCCGGCACGAAGTCCGGGGTCCAGCCCTGGATCTTGTGCGGCTTCCAGTCCTGTCCCTGCAATAGCGCAGCGCCGGCCGGTTCGGTGGCGGTGATGCGCACTTCCGGGCGGGCCACGCGCAGCACTTCGCCCACGCCGGTGAGCGTGCCGCCGGTGCCCCAGCCGCTGACGAAATGGTCCAGCCGGTGGCCAGCGAAGTCGCGCAGGATTTCGGCCGCGGTGGTATTGCGGTGGTAGGCCGGATTGGCCGGGTTGGCGAACTGGCTGGCCAGGAACCAGCCATGCTGCTCGGCCAGCTCCCTGGCCTTGCGCACCATGCCGCTGCCGCGCTCGGCGGCCGGGGTCAGGATCACCTTGGCGCCATAGGCGCGCATCAGCTTGCGGCGCTCGATCGAGAAGGTTTCCACCATGGTGGCGACGAACTTGTAGCCGCGCGCGGCGGCCACCATCGCCAGCGCCACGCCGGTATTGCCGGAGGTGGCTTCGACAATGGTATCGCCGGGCTTGAGCAGGCCGCGCTGTTCGGCATCGAGGATGATCGCCAGCGCCAGGCGGTCCTTGACCGAGCCGCCCGGATTGAACGACTCGACCTTGACGTACAGGGTCACGTGCTCGGGCGCGAGCCGGTTGAGTTTGACCACCGGGGTGCGGCCGATGGTGTCGAGGATGTTGTCGTACAGGGCCATGGGGTCTCCGTCGGAATCAGGCTGCGTGGGCGAGTGTGGGCGCGTCGGGCGTTGCGATGGGTGAGTGCGGGGGAGGCTGCGCGGTCAGCGGCGCTGCGCCGAACCAGTGCAGGCTGGCGGCCAGCCCGGCGACCTCGCCCAGGATCAGCAACGCCGGGGCGCGCACGGCGTGCTGCTGCGCGGTGGCGGCCAGGCTGGCGAGGGTGCCAGTGATCACGCGTTGCTGCGGGCGCGAGCCGTTTTCCACCAGCGCGAACGGGGTGGTGGGTGCGCGGCCGGCCTGCAGCAGGCGTTGCTGGATGCCGTCCAGGCCGGCCACGCCCATGTAGAACGCCAGGGTCTGGCGTTCCTGGCCGAGCGCCTGCCAGTCCAGCGTGTCCAGCGAATCCTTGCAGTGCGCGGTGATCAGCCGCAGCGACTGCGCATGGTCGCGGTGTGTGAGCGGAATGCCGGCATAGGCGGCGCAGGCGATCGCGGCGGTGATGCCGGGAATGACCTGGAAGCCGATGCCGTGCGCGCGCAGGAATTCCAGCTCTTCGCCGCCGCGGCCGAACACGAACGGGTCGCCGCCCTTGAGCCGCACCACGCGGCGCCCGGCGCGCGCGTGCTCGCGCATCAGGGCGTGGATCTGCTCCTGGCGCGTGCTGTGGCCCTTGGCGGCCTTGCCGACTTCCACGCGCAGCGCGTCGCGTCGGGCCAGTTGCAGGATCTGCGGGCTGACCAGGCGATCGTAGAGCAGTACATCGGCCTGCCGTAGCGCGCGCAAGGCATGCCGGGTGAGCAGGCCGGGGTCGCCGGGGCCGGCACCGACCAGGGTCACGCTGCCGGGGGAGAGCCGGCCGACCGCAGGGCGCGGCACGGGGGGCCGTGCGGGCGGCGCTGCCGACGCGGCGGGCGTGGCGTCGTGGGTAAGCAGGCGGCGCGCGCTGGCTGCGGTGCGCAAGGCATCGTTGAGGTCCGGCGCGGTGCTGGCGGCGATGGTGAGCCAGACCGGTTGATCGGGCAGCTCCAGCCATGCCGGCTCGAACCGTCCCACCAGCCAACGCAGCCGCCCGGCCTGCGCCCAGTCGCGCAGTTGCGGGCTGAGTTCCGGCGCGCCGACCAAGGGGACGGCGCCGGCCTGCAGCAGCGCGGAGGTGGCGTGCTCGGCCTCGGCGCCGCCGCCGATCACCAGGACGGCACGGCCACGCAGGTCGGCAAGAAGCGGGAACACAGAGGGCACGGCCAGCGCATCGAGAGGGGAGGGCCAGACCGTAACGCCGGCATATAGCGGTCGGAAATGACTTCATACACCCTGAAAATAGCGTTCGGTTATAAGCTGGCCCGCAGAACTCCTCTACAGTCGAGTCCTTCGTGGCGCCTCGCGCTTTTTTGGATATAAGCCCATGACGCTGACCCAACTTCGCTATCTGGTCGCCATCGCCGATGCCGAGCTCAACATCACGCTCGCCGCCGCGCGTGTGCATGCGACCCAGCCCGGTCTGTCCAAGCAGCTCAAGCAGCTGGAGGACGAACTGGGCTTTCTGCTGTTCGTGCGCAAGGGGCGCAGCCTGGATGCGGTGACGCCGGCCGGTGTGGAAGTGATCGAGCGCGCGCGCTCGGTGCTGTCGGAAGCCAACAACATCCGCACCTACGCGGCCAACCAGCGCCGCGAGAGCCAGGGCCAGCTGACCCTGACCACCACCCACACCCAGGCGCGTTTCGTGCTGCCGCCGGCGGTGGCGCAGATCAAGCACGCCTATCCGCAGGTCAGCGTGCACCTGCAGCAGGCCGCCGAAAGTGCGGCATTGGATCTGCTCAGCCAGGGCGATGCGGATATCGCAGTGGTCAGCACCGCCGGCGGCGAACCGAGCGCCGGCATCGCGGTGCCGCTGTATCGCTGGCGCCGGCTGGTGATCGTGCCGCGCGGCCATGCGCTGGATCAGGCACGCACCGCGCCGGACATGCAGGCTTTGTCGCAGCACCCGTTGATCAGCTACGAATCCTCCACGCGGCCGGGCTCGTCGCTGCAGCGCGCGTTCGCCCAGGTCGGGCTGGAGCCGAGCATCGCGCTGACTGCGCTGGACGCGGACCTGATCAAGACCTACGTGCGTGCCGGGCTGGGCGTCGGGCTGGTGGCGGAGATGGCGGTGAGCGCCAGCGACGAGGACCTGCGCGCCTGGCCGGCACCGGCGCCGATCGCCGAGTGCATCGCCTGGGCAGTGCTGCCGCGCGACCGCGTGCTGCGCGACTACGCTCTGGACCTGGTGCACGTGCTGGCGCCGCAGATCGACAAGCGCGACCTGCGCCGCGTGCTGGACGGCAACCAGGCCCCGGCCTGGCCGCTGCCGCCGACCTGGGAATCGCTGACCCAGACCATTACCAGCTGAGCTGCCTGCCGAAGATTGCTGCGCGCATCCAGCGCGCTTGCTCACGACGTCTGCTGTCGACGTCTGCTGTGTCCGGGGGAATGCTTCGGCCACTGAGGGGCGCTTGCACGCGTACCGGCATGGGACACGCCGCAAGTACGTCCATGTAGGCTCTTCTGCGGCATCCATGCCGCATAAGGTCCCAGGCCGGTACGCGTGCAAGCACCACCGAGTGGTGCCGGTGTCTGCAGGAAAAGCGAAGGCGTGGCCTGCGAATCAGTTGCGGTGAAGAGCGGATGCGGCATCCCGCATCGATCGACCCGCAGAAGATGTCTGCCGGTTTCGGCTGCGGGCGCTGCGCGCGTACCGGCATGACACACACCGCAAGTACGTCCACGCAGCAACTGTGCAACTGCGTCATGCCGGCGGCAGCGTGCGGAATCGATGGCGACTGTTCGTACACTGCGACCTGTGCGCCGGGAGTACTGCTGCGCGCGATCCCTGTTCGCCACTGTGAGGCACTGCAACCGATGACCGAGCCACTGCGTCCGCCCCTTAGCCGGCTGTGGTCGCCCGACCAGGACGGCGGTATGGCCTTGCAGCTGTCAGCAAGCGTCGAGGGCCGCGAGCATGCGGTACTGACGGTGCTGGCCGATTCCCGGGACGAGTCGCTGTGGGTGGAACTGCAGGCTAACGGCACCCAGGTGCAGATTCCGCTGGCGGTGCTGCGCCAGCTGTTGGAGGTTGCGACGGAAGAGGTGCATTCGGCGGACTGGTTCGCGCGCCAGGATGCGGCCGATTCCGGGCTCTGAGACAGCCTGCGAACGCACACCGGAATGCTGCGCTGCAGCGTCCGCTTTCTTGAAAACCCTTCTTCTATCAATCACTTGTGAAGCGGTGCGCGCTCGCCGAAATGCGCGCTGTCGGTGATTCTCCCTACAGCTGTCAGGGCCGTGGCGGCGGGGTGGTCTGATCGCATCAAGTTGCGCGCTGCGCTGTCGTAAATCCTTATAGCAACCATCACGCGACACTCTCGGACGTCTAGGGGTGGACGGCGCAGGACCGGCGATGCGGCACATCGCATCTCCGGTTTGTTTGTCAGTGTCGCCAAGCGGTTGCTAGCGCTGTCGCATCACCGTTGCGCGAATGGAGCGACTGGCGCACCCGGGTCCCTGGGGAGAGACCTGGCGTGCTTGGCGGCGGATCCGGGTCGGGAGCCCGGGTCCGCCTTTTTTTGCGCGGCATCGGCTGCATGGCGTTGCCGGTCTACGCAATGCCGGCAAGCAGCGCCCACCTGCTGCGCTGACTCGGTCTGGCCCGGCGCTGCCGAGCGCGCTGGTCAGGCCAGCGGAATGCGTACCGAAAAGCAGGTGCCGCCGCCTGGGCGTGGGCGTACATCCACTTCGCAGCCCAGGGTCTCGGCGGTGCGGTGCACGATCCACAGGCCGATGCCCAACCCGTCGCTGCGTGGGTCGGCCTGGCGGAAGGCCTGGAACACCTGTTCGGGGTGGTCCAGGTTCAGGCCGATGCCGCTGTCGATGATTTCCACCACCGCATGGCCGGGGCGACGCCGGACGCCCACCAGCACGCGCCCGCGTTCGGTGTACTTGACCGCATTGCCGATCAGATTGCCGAGCAAGGTGGTCAGCAGCGTGGGGTGGCTGCGCACGCGTAGCGAGGTGGGCACATGGCGCAAGGCCAGGCACTTGTCGATCGCCGGTTGCCGCCACACACCCAGCACCGAATGCAGCACATCTTCCAGCGCCAGCGGTTGCAGATCCGGCGTGGCGGTCTCGCTGGCGGCCGCCAGGGTGGCCAGCTCGTCGAGGTTGCGCGCCACCAGATTGATCGCATCGCGCGCGGTGACCAGGGTCGGGACGGAATCGACATTGGCATGCCGGCGCATCTTGTCGATGGCGTAGGCGGCGGTGCGCAGCGGGGTCTTCAGGTCGTGCCCGGCGATGGCCATCAGACGACTGCGGTAGCGGTCGGATTCTTCGGCCACCTGCAGCGCGCGGCGCAGCTCCAGCTGTGCCATGGTCTGGCGCGCGAGTGCGCGCAGCGCATCGACCTGTTCGGCACTGAGCTGGCGCGGCTGGCGGTCGAGCACGCAAACCGTGCCCAGCGGCAGACCTTCGCTGGTCTTGAGCACGGCACCGGCATAGAAATGCAACGGCGCCTCGCCGGTCACCAACGGATTGCGCGCGAAGCGCACATCCTCGCGGGTGTCCGGCACCACCAGCACGTCACTGTCGAGCAGTGCGTGTGCGCACATCGACTTGAACAGCGGCGTTTCGCGCTCGCCCATGCCGAGTTCGCTCTTGAACCACTGCCGCTCGGCATCCACCAGGCTGATCAGCGCGATCGGGGTCTGGCAGATGATCGAGGCCAGCCTGGTGATGTCTTCGAAGGCGGCCTCGCGCGGCGTGTCGAGAATGCCGTAACTGCGCAGCGCCTGAAGGCGCAATGCCTCGCTCGGCGGCTTGGCAGCGCAGGGAAGGGGCTCGGCCGCTGGGTCGGACAGGACGGTGCTCATGCGCGCGCAGATGGATGGGGTGACGTATAAGCATAGGGCATGCCAGGGCCTGCCATGTGCGCGCTGTCACGTCCACTGCTGGAACTGTGACTACCGACCTCGACAACGGCGGTGCATCGACCCTTCAGGGTTGTACCTGTGCGTCGGCGATTTTCGCGATCAGGCCGGCAGATGTCGCCCGACCAGAACGCGCGTCACTGGGCTGCGGTCCGGCAGGTCGACCGCTGCCGACGGGTGCGACATGCGGTCGCGCACCGGCCGCCACCATCGCCCCCGCGGCATGCGGCGGCTTACACTCGCGCAATGCCTTCGCTCCGCCGCCACCCTTGCCTGCACTTGCTCGCCTGTCTGGCGGTGCTGCTGATGCTGGTGGCGCCGCTGATCAGCCGTTGGAGCCAGGCGCAGTCGCCCGAGCCGATGTGCATGAGCGGGCCGGCGCTGAACGCAGGCGGGTCGCTGCATGCGGACCATCAGGCCGTGCCGGCGCAGACGGCCGCGCACCATCACGCCGCCGCTGCAACGCCCGCCAAGCCGCACACCGGCGACCACGCAGGCGCGCATGGTGAAGCCTGCGATTACTGCGTGCTGGCCGCGCGTCTGCTGCCTTGGCTGGCCTTGCTGGTGCTGTGCCTGCTGCAAGCGCGGCCGGCGCCGGCGCCGGTGCACAGGCAGGCGCGCGCAACATCGACGGTGCGCTGGGCCGCACTCGGGGCACGTGGGCCGCCGCTGTACGCGTGAGTCTGGCCCCATCGCGGGCGTCCGTTGCGTTGTAGCGATTGCGTGCCGGATCTTCCGGCGCGCCCGCATGCAGTTGCATGGACGACCCGCTCTCCTGAAGTGATGCCTGTGCCCGCTGTGTTGCCGCGGTGCACGGCGGTGTTGCCGTGCCGGCACGGCGAAGGGTTGGTCATGCGGTTGCGATTATTGAAAACGCTGTGGTACGCGCCATCGTTGGCGCTGGTATGGGGGCCTGCGTGCACTGTGCAGGCGCAGGATGCGGCATTGACCCTGGGCAAGGTGCAGGTGAGCGCGCAACCCCAGCGCAGCCCGAGCACGGCACGCGTGCTGAGTTCGGTGGATGTGATCGGTGGCGAGCTGCTGCACGATCAGCACGTGGACTACAGCTGGGAGCTGTTGATGCGTGCGCCGGGCGTGCAGGTCACCCAGTTCCGCATGGGCACCGATGCGGGGCGGTTCTCGTTCCGTGGTTTCAATGGCGAGGGACGCATCAATGCGGTGAAGCTGCTGATCGACGGCATCCCCAGCAACGACAATGCCGGCGGCATGCCGTATCTGGACGCGGTGTTTGCGCAGGACATCAGCGCAATCGAGATCGTGCGCGGCACCAACGATGCGCGCTACGGTCTGCATGCGATCGCCGGCAGCGTGGATGTGCTGACCCGTACCGGCGGCAACGATGGCCGCCTGAGCGTGACGGCGGGCAGTTTCGGTGCGCGCGAGGTGCAGTTGGGCAAGGGCTTCGAACATGGCGCATGGAGCCAGAACTATGTGCTGGCCTGGCGCGATTCCGATGGTTATCGCGAACACGCCGACGCGCGCAAACGCAGCGTGGCCGGCAAGTGGTTCTATACCGACCCCGATGGCGGCTTCCGTGCCGGGCTCACCACGCGTTACTACGACAATCACGCACTGGAAGCCGGCTATCTGGATGCGGCCAGCGCACGCGCGGCGCCACGCAGTTCTCCGGCGTATGCACAGGACGATCGCAGCGAACGCCAGCTGCGGCAGACCGCGTTGCACGCGGACGGCACGCTGGGCGCCGCTACGCAGTGGAGCGCCAAGGCCTACCAGAACGATTACCGCAATCGGCGCTGGGTGCGCTTTTCCGCAGCCGGCCTGCAGCAGGAACGCGATACCGACGAGACACACCGCGGCCTGCTGTTGCGCGGCAACTGGCAGCCGGATTGGGGCGCGCTGGTGGCCAATCTGGAAGCCGGCGTGGATGCGCAGTGGCAGGACAATCAGTCGCAGCGCTACCGCACCGTGGCCCGGGTGCGCGGCGCGCAATTGCGCGATTGGGATTACGACCTGCGCACGCGCGGGGCCTACGTACAGGCGGTGCTGACCCCGGTCGAGCGGCTGCAGTTGGTGCCGGGCTATCGCATCGACCGTGTCGATGGGCAACTGCACGATGTGCGTGCCGGCATTTACGCACCGACGTACGACTACGGCACCATCAAGCAGCCCAAGTTCAGTGCCAGCTACCGGCTGGCCGGGCAAAGCAGCGTGTACGCGAACTGGGGGCGCAGCTTCCAGATCGGCAGCGGCGATGGCGCGTATCGGCGCCAGCCGGCAAATCTCCGCCCGTCGATCAATGACGGCTGGGAGGCCGGTTTCAAGTTCGCGCCATCGGCGCTGATGGACGGCCGCCTGGCGTATTGGGAGCAACGCGCCTCCGGCGAAGTCGCCACCATCCTGGGCGTCAATGGCGTGGCCGGTGTCGGCGATGTAGCCAATGTCGGGCGCACGCTGCGGCGCGGCTGGGATGCGCAACTGAACCTGCAGCCGGCCGAACACTGGCGGGCCTGGATGTCGTATTCGCGGCAAAAGGCCAGCATCGCCACGCCGGACCCGAGTGCGCCGGCCACGCGCGGCAAGGAGATCGAAAACGTGCCGCATTGGCTGGCCACCGCCGGGCTGGAATGGCAGCTCACCGCGGCGGTGCAGCTGAGCGCCTGGGGCAATGCGCAAGGCGATTATTATCTGGAGCGCAGCAATACCCTGGGGCGCACCGGTGGCTACGCCCTGCTCAATCTGGGCGCGCGCTGGAACCTGGATGCACGCAACGCGCTCAGCCTGCAGCTGCGCAATGTCACCGATCGCGCGTACGTGTATGCGTGGTACGACACCGGTAGTTCCGGCTATTCGCCGGGCGATGGACGTGCGTTGTCGCTGTCCTGGGACTGGAGCTTCTGATGCGCGCAATCATGGGCGATGGCCGCGTCACCGATCCGCGCCGGGATGGCCGCTGGCGCTTCTATCGCGCGGTGTGGCGCTGGCACTTCTATGCCGGTTTGCTGGTGCTGCCCTTCATCGTCTGGCTGGCGCTGACCGGTGCGGCATTCCTGTACCAGGATGCGATCGACCGCAGCGTGCACCATGGCTTGAAGGTCGTATCGGTGGGCGAGCGGCGGGTGTCTGCGCAACGCCTGGTCGATGCGGCGCAGCGCAGGTATGGCGGCAGCTTGTTTCGTTACACCACGCCCGCACGTGCCGATGCCAGTGCCGAGATCGGGCTGGTCGACACGCACGCTGTGCGGCAGGTGGTGTATGTCGACCCGTATCGCGCACACGTGCTCGGCGCGCTGCCCGAGCACGGCACCCTGGCCTGGACGATCCGCCGGTTGCACAGTCTTGAGTTGATCGGGCCGCTTGCGCGCGGCCTGATCGAAATGGCGGCGGGCTGGGCGATCGTGCTGGTGTTGACCGGTGTGTATCTGTGGTGGCCGCGCGGGCGCCGCGGCGGGGTGGTCAGCGTGCGCGGCACGCCGGGGCAGCGGCTGTTCTGGCGCGATCTGCATGCGGTCACCGGTGCCGGCGTCGGGGCGGTGTTGCTGTTCCTGGCGCTGACTGGGATGCCGTGGTCGTGGCTGTGGGGCGCGCAGGTCAATCGCTGGGTCAATGGGCAGGATTTCGGGTATCCGGCCGGTGTGCGGGTGCAGCAGCCGATGTCGCAACAGCGTTTGTCCGAGACGACCGATCCGGCGTGGTCGTTGCGGCAGGCGCGTGTGCCGGAGTCAGCGGTGCCTGGGCGTGGAGCCGCGGGGGTGGATGAGGGTCTGCATGACGGGCGGGTGGATGTGACGCTGGCGGATGCGGAACATTCGGAACATTCGGAACATTCGGAACATTCGGAACATTCGGGACACGCGGGACAGCCAAGCCCGTCAGAACATGCGGTGCAGTCGGAACATGCCGCGCACGGCGGCACCGGCAATGTCGCTGCGCCCGGTCACGGTGCAATCGGGCTGGATGCGGCGATGGCGCGGTTCGATGCGCTCGGCATCGTACCGGGCTACAGCGTCTCGCCACCGCGTGGCGCCACCGGGGTGTACACCGCCTCGGTCTATCCGGCCGACCTGCAGCGCCAGCGCGTGATCCATCTGGATCAGTACAGCGGTGCGGTGCTGCTGGACATGCGCTATCGCGATTACGGGCCAGTGGGGCGCGCGCTGGAATGGGGCATCAACGTGCATCTGGGCCAGCAATACGGCACTGCCAATCAGGTGATCCTGTTGCTGGCCTGCGCGGCGATCGTGCTGCTGTGCGTGAGCGCGGCGGTAATGTGGTGGAAACGTCGCCCGGTCGGCGGCCTGGGCGTACCGCCATTGCCGGCCGATCCGCGCACGCTGCGCGGTCTGCTGGTGCTGCTGGTGATCTGCGGGCTGATCTTCCCGCTGGTCGGGGTGTCGCTGTTGCTGATGTGGCTGTTCGATCGCTACTGGATGCAGCGCAGTCGGGCACCTGTTCCCGCGCCATGAGCACGTGCGCGTCACCTCAAATGCGCTGCGGACGCGCCGAGGCAGGGATGCGCTTGGCGGTGTGCCCACCGGCAAACTTGACGCGTAGTGGTGCAGGCCCGCTTCGTAATGAGCGTGCGCTGCGCCGCGCTCAGATGTCCTCGTGGATGCCGCATTCGCGCTTCAACCCGAAGAAGCGCGTGTCCTCCTCGCGCATGCCCGGTTCCCAGCGGCGTGTGGTGTGGAAGTCGCCGATGGACACGTAGCCTTGTTCCCATAGCGGGTGGTAGGGCAGGTCGTGCGCCTGCAGGTATTGCCACACGTCGCGGTCGGTCCAGTCGGCGATCGGGCTGACCTTGTAGCGCTCACCGCGCTTTTGCACGATCGGCGTCTGTGCGCGGCCACCGGACTGGCTGCGGCGCAGGCCGGTGAACCAGGTGCCTACGTTAAGCTCGTCCAATGCGCGGCGCATCGGCTCGACCTTGCGCAGGTTGTTGTACTGGTCGATGCCGACCATGCCCTGTTCCCACAGACGGCCGTGGCGCGCTTCCATCCAGGCGCGGCTGACCAGCGGGCGGTACACCTTGAGGTTGAGCTTGAGCCGGTCGGCCAGTGCGTCGGCAAACCGGTAGGTTTCCGGAAACAGGTAGCCGGTATCGATCAGGATCACCGGAATGTCCGGGCGCTGCTGGGTGAGCAGGTGCAGCGTGACCGCTGACTGCGCGCCGAAACTGGACGACAGTGCCGCCTCCTGCGGACCGTGTTGCAGGGCCCAGGCCACGCGCTCGTCGGCGCGCAGGCCTTCCAGTTGCGCGTTGAGCGCGTCCAGGTCGTCCAGCGCGGACGCAGTGATCGATGCAGCAGGCAGCGCGGTCATGCGAGCAATTCCAGGTCGAGGTGACGGTGTGTGGGGTAGGGCGGCAACGCGATCAGGCCGCTGCGATGCAGGAAATCGCCGAAGCCTTCGTCGCCGGCCTGATCGCGTTCGGCCGCATAGCGCGCCAGCAACGGTTCCAGTGCGGCGAGAATGTCCGCTTCGGTAATGTTTTCGCGGTACAGCGTGTTCAGGCGCTGGCCGCGGCGGTCGCCGCCCAGCATCAGGTTGTAGCGGCCGGGCGCCTTGCCGACCAGCGCGATCTCGGCCAGATACGGGCGCGAGCAGCCATTCGGGCAGCCGGACAGGCGCAGCACGATCGGGGTGTCGGCCAGCCCGTGTTGCTCCAGCACCGGCTGCAGGGCCGCGCTGAAATCGGGCAGGTAGCGTTCGGCCTCGGCCATCGCCAGCCCGCAGGTCGGCAGCGACACGCAAGCCATTGCGCCGCGTGCCAGCGCGGTGGGCGCGCGATTGCCGGCATCCAGGCCGTAGTGCGCGACCAGGGCATCGACGCGCGCGCGCTCGCTGGCCAGCACGCCGGCGATGACCAGGTTCTGGTTGGGCGTCATGCGGAACTGGCCGACGTTCAATTGCGCAATCGCGCGCAGGCCGCTCAGGTGCGCAGCGGTGTCGGTATCGGCGATGCGCCCGGCAGGCAGGGCCAGGGTCAGATGCGACAGACCATCGTCGCCCTCGACCCAGCCGTAGCGGTCGCCGTTGTGCTCGAACGCGAACTGCCTGGCGGGTTGCAGCGCAAAGCCGGCACGACGTTCGATCTCGGCCACGATGGTGTCCAGGCCGTGATCGTCGATGGTGTACTTGAAGCGCGCGCGCTTGCGCACCGCACGGTTGCCGAAGTCGCGCTGGGTGGTGACCACGGCGGTGGCCACCTCCAGCAACTGATCGCGGGTGACGAACCCGACGACATTGGCCACGCGCGGCCAGGTTTCCGCATCGCCATGGCTGGCGCCCATGCCGCCGCCGATGCTGACGTTGTAGCCGAGCAATTCGCCGTCGCGCAGGATCGCGATGAAGCCCAGGTCGTTGGCGAATACGTCTATATCGTTGAGTGGCGGCGCGGCGAAACCGATCTTGAACTTGCGCGGCAGATAACGGTCGCCGTAGATCGGCTCTTCTTCGTTGCCGGAGCCGGACACGCGCTCTTCGTCCAGCCAGATCTCGTAATAAGCACGGGTGTTGGGCAACAGATGCTCGGACACCCGCGCGGCATCGGCATACAGCGTGGCATGCGCCTGCGACAGCAGCGGATTGGCGGCGACCTGCACATTGCGATTGACATCGCCGCAGGCAGCCAGCGTATCGATCAAGGTGGCGTTGATCGCCTGCATGGTCGCCTTGAGCTCGCGCTTGATCACGCCATGGAACTGGAACGCCTGACGCGTGGTGATGCGCAGCGAATGATTGGCGTACCGCGTGGCGATGCCATCCAGTGCCAGCCACTGCGTGGGCGAGATCACTCCACCCGGCGTACGGGTGCGGATCATGAATTGATACGCCGGTTCGAGCTTCTGCCGACGCCGCTCATCGCGGATGTCGCGATCGTCCTGCTGATAGCTGCCGTGGTACTTGATCAGGGTCTGATCGTCCTCGCGCAACGCACCGGTCACCGCATCGGCCAGGCTCTGTTCCAGCGACCCGCGCAGACGGCGACTTTCGGATTTGATGTCTTCGACGGAGTGGCTCATGACGGGATTCGGCATTCGTGATTGGGGATTGGCAAAAACAAACAAGCAGCAGCACGACAACAACCAGACCCGGGGAGCCCGCAATTACGAATCCCCAATCCCCACTCCCGATTCCCAGCACTAATAGACATCACGCGCATACCGTCCCTCCACCTGCAATCGAGTGAGATACGCAGCAGCGGCTTCGGCATCGAGTGCGCCGTGGGTGGCGACGATGTCGAGCAGGGCGGCGTGCACGTCCTTGCCCATGCCGATGGCGCCGCACACGTACAGATGCGCACCGCCCTGCAGCCAGGCGTAGACCTCGGCGCCGCGTGCGCGCAGGCGGTGCTGCACGTAGATCTTTTCGGCCTGGTCGCGCGAGAACGCGACTTCCAGTGCGTGCAGTTCGCCGCGTTGCAAGGCCTGTTGCCATTCGGCCTGATACAGGAAATCGGTATTGAAATGCTGGGCGCCGAAGAACAGCCAGTTGCGGCCCCTGGCGCCGGTTTCGGCGCGTTCCTGCACGAAGCCGCGGAACGGCGCCACGCCGGTGCCCGGGCCGATCATCAGGATGTCGCGATCGGTATCGGCTGGTAGCCGGAAGCGCGCGTTCGGCTCGATGTAGACCGGTGCGGTGTCGCCTTCGCGCAATGCGGCCAGAAAGCCGCTGGCCGAGCCCAGGTGCGCATGCCCGTGCGCCTGGTAGGTGAGTTCGTCCACCACCAGGTGCACTTCTTCGCCCACGCGCTTGCGGCTGGAGGCGATCGAGTACAGGCGCGGGGTGAGCGGACGCAGCGCGGCCAGCAGGCCGGCATGGTCCCAATCCGCCGGCCAGCGTCGCAGCACGTCGATCAACTGGTGATCGGCAAGCAATGACGCCAGGCCGGCGGTCTGGGTCGGGGCGAGCAGCGCTTGCAGCTCGTCGGCGCGCGCACGCTCGGCATGTGCGGCCAGCAGCGGCCGCGACAGCTTGGTCAGTTCGCGCCGGGTGGCCAGCCACTCGTGCAGGGCCAGAGTCTCTTCGCCGACGGTGACCGCGGCATGACCGTCCAGGCGCAGCGTCTCCAGCACCGCATCCACCAGCGCCGGCGGATTGCGATGGCGGATGCCCAGCGCGTCGCCGGGCTCGTAGCTCAGCCCGCTGCCTTCCAGCGAAAATTCCAGATGGCGCACGCGCTTGCTCGGCAAGGCGTAGACGCGGAACTGCGGGCCCTTGAAGTCGCGCCCGCTGACGATCTGGTTGGCCAGCAATTCGGCAGGGAAAGGCTGCTGATGCGACCAGGCCGGTGCGGCTGCACTGCTGCGCAACGGCGTGATGGTGGCCGATGGCGGGCCGCTCCTGAGCTGCTCGCGTGCGTGCTTGAGCGCCTGCGTGCGCCAGGGCGCAGCGACGCTGTCGATATCCAGGTCGGCTTCGCCGCGTGGCTGCACGCGGCTGCCGCCAAGCTCGGCCAGGCGGTCGTCGATGCGGCGTGCGATGCCGCAGAAATCGGCGTAACTGGAGTCACCCAGGCCGAGCACCGCGTACTTGAGCTCGGGCAGCTTGGGCGCGCGGCGGCTGGCCAGGAATTCCACCAGCCCGATCGCATCGTCCGGCGGGTCGCCTTCGCCCTGGGTGCTGATGACCACGTAGAGCAGTCGCTCGCTGGCCAGTTCGCGGGTGGGGTACTGGTCGGCACGCAACAGACGCACGCTCAGTCCGGCGGCCTCGGCCTCGGCCGCCAGTTGCTCGGCCTCCCGGCGTGCATTGCCGGTCTGGCTGCCGTAGAGCACGGTCAGGCGCTGGCTTTCCTGTGCCGGCGCGTGCGGCTGGCCGCCCGGCAACACCGCCAGCGCGCGCGGCGGCTGGCCTTGTGCCAGTCCGGCGGTGTAGCCGGACAGCCACCACAGCGATGCGGCATCCAGGCCGTCGACCAACCGTTCCAGCAGCGCCTTGCGCTCGTCGGGCAAGGGGCTGGGCGGTAGCGCGGAACTGGCGGCGGTCATTCGGATCCAGGGCGGTTGATGAGACCAGTGATGTTAGGGAAGCGTTGCCGCGGCCAGAAAGGATGAGCCGTTATCGCGTTATGCCGGCCGCTTATTTGGGTGCGGGCGGCCCGCGCCACACACTGCGGCGCCTTGCCCTACCATCGGCTGGTCTGCCCGCCGACGCCCACGACACCCTGATGACTCTGCTGCCCCTGTCACACCTGGATCGGCTCGAGGCCGAAAGCATCCACATCCTGCGCGAGGTCGCCGCCGAATTCCGGGCCCCGGTGATGCTGTATTCGGTGGGCAAGGACAGCTCGGTGCTGCTGCATCTGCTGCTCAAGGCGTTCGCGCCGTCGCCGCCACCGATCCCGCTGCTGCATGTGGACACGCGCTGGAAGTTCGGCGAGATGATCGCCTTCCGCGACCGCCGCGCGGCCGAGACCGGCGTGGACCTGCGCGTGCACATCAACCCCGACGGCATCGCCCAGGACGTCGGCCCGATCAGCCACGGCGCGGCAGTGCATACCGACATCATGAAGACCCAGGGCCTGAAGCAGGCGCTGGAGCGGGGCGGCTTCGACGCGGCGATCGGCGGGGCACGCCGCGACGAGGAGAAATCGCGCGCCAAGGAGCGCGTGTTCTCGTTCCGCAACGCGCGTCATCGCTGGGACCCCAAGAACCAGCGCCCGGAGTTGTGGAATCTGTACAACGCGCGCACCAAACCCGGCGAAAGCGTACGCGTGTTTCCGCTGTCCAACTGGACCGAGCTGGATATCTGGCTGTACATCTACCGCGAACGGATACCGGTGGTGCCGCTGTATTTCGCCGCGCCGCGCCCGGTGGTGGAGCGCGACGGCGCCTGGATCATGGTCGACGACGACCGCCTGCCGCTGCACGACGGCGAGACACCGCAACTGCGCTCGGTGCGCTTCCGCACGCTGGGCTGCTATCCGCTGACCGGTGCGATCGAATCGACCGCAGACACGTTGGAAGCGGTGATCGCCGAAATGCTGGTCAGCACCAGCTCCGAACGCCAGGGCCGCATGATCGATCATGCGCCAGGTGCGTCGATGGAGCAGAAGAAGCTTGAGGGGTATTTTTGATGGGCAGGGAATCGGGATTCGGGATTGGGGATTCGCAACAGCAGTTTGCTGCAGACGTTACGACGGAGGAGGGCGCCTTCGCGATTCCCGATTCCCCACTCCCGATTCCCGGCGCGATCAGCGCCTACCTGCATCAACACGAAGCCAAGCCGCTGCTGCGCTTCATCACCTGCGGCAGCGTGGACGATGGCAAGAGCACCTTGATCGGGCGCCTGCTGTACGACAGCAAGCGCCTGTTCGACGATCAGCTTGCCGCGCTGGAAAGCGATAGCCGGCGGCATGGCACGCAGGGCGAGGGTATCGACTATGCGTTGTTGATGGATGGGCTGGCCGCCGAGCGTGAGCAGGGCATCACCATCGATGTGGCGTACCGCTACTTCGATACCGACCAGCGCAAGTTCATCGTCGCCGACTGCCCCGGCCATGAGCAGTACACGCGCAACATGGCCACCGGCGCATCCACTGCCGATGTCGCGGTGGTGCTGGTGGATGCGCGCAAGGGCTTGTTGGCGCAGACGCGCCGGCACAGTTACATCGTGTCGTTGCTGGGCATCGGCCACGTGGTGCTGGCGGTCAACAAGATGGACCTGGTGGACTACGACGCGCAGGTCTTCGCCGACATCGCCGAGGGCTATCGCGTGCTGGCCGCACAGCTGGGCATCGCCGATGTGCAGTGCATTCCGCTGTCGGCTCTGGCTGGCGAAAATCTGTCCAGCCCATCGACGCGGATGCCGTGGTACCGCGGCCCGCATCTGCTGCAGCATCTCGACACCGTGCACGTGGAGACGCCGGAAGCCGGCAGCGGCTTCCGCTTGCCGGTGCAGTGGGTCAATCGCCCCCATCAGCACTTCCGTGGCTACGCCGGCACCATCGCGGCCGGGCAGGTGCGGGTGGGCGATGCAGTGGTGGTGGTACCGTCCGGGCGCCGCACGCAGGTGGCATCCGTACTGGATGCCAACGGCGAGGTGGACAGCGCACGCGCCGGCCAGGCAGTCACGCTGACCTTGCGCGACGAGATCGATATCAGCCGCGGCGACATCATTGCCGCCGTCGACGACCCGCCGGAAGTGGCCGACCAGTTCGCCGCGCATCTGCTGTGGATGGACGATGCCGCCTTGCTGCCGGGGCGCCCGTACTGGCTCAAGATCGGCACGCGCACGGTCACCGCGAGCATCAGCGAGATCAAGCACAAGGTCGATGTGAACACGCAGGAGCGGCTGGCCGCCAAGCGGCTGGAGCTCAATGAGGTGGGCTACTGCAATCTGGCGCTGGATGAGCCGATTGCGTTCTCGCCGTACGCGCGCAACCGCGTGCTGGGTGGCTTCATCCTGATCGACCGGCAGAGCAATGCCACCGTGGCCGCCGGCACGCTGGAGTTTGCGCTACGCCGCGCAGGCAACGTGCACTGGCAGCATCTGGACGTGGACCGCGCCGCGCGCGCGCGCATCAAGGGCCAGGCCCCGCGCGTGCTTTGGTTCACCGGCTTGTCGGGCGCGGGCAAGTCCACGGTCGCCAACCTGGTCGACAAGCGCCTGCATGCGCTGGGCTATCACACCTTCATCCTGGACGGCGACAACGTGCGCCACGGGCTCAACCGCGATCTGGGCTTCACCGACGAAGACCGCGTGGAAAACATCCGCCGCGTGGCCGAGGTGGCGCGGCTGATGGCCGATGCCGGCCTGATCGTACTGGTGAGCTTCATCTCGCCGTTCCGCGCCGAGCGGCAACTGGCGCGCGAGCGCTTCGATGCCGGGGAGTTCGTCGAGGTGTTCGTGGACGTGCCGCTGGCGGTCGCCGAGGCGCGCGATGTGAAGGGGCTGTACCGCAAGGCGCGGGCCGGGCAGATTCCCAATTTCACCGGCATCGATTCGCCCTACGAGGCCCCGGAGGCGCCGGAGGTCCATCTTCACGCCGATGGTGAGAACGTAGAGGCGCTGGCGCGTCATGTGCTCGAGTTTCTCGGGCTGGAACGCTGAGCGGGGCTGACAGGACATAGCGGCAGGCGTCAGGTGGGTGTGTGCAACGCGAAGCCGCCATGCATGAATGCGTACATGCAGCGGCCGAGCGGTGGCCGCGTCCGTCCGGCAGCCACGCCGCCGTGTCGGTGGCTGCGCTGACCAGCGCATCGCGCCGACGACAGCAAGGGTCTTTGGTCATGGTGCAAAGCACGCCCTTTCTGTCAACTCCATGGCGGCTAGGTCGTTAAACTTTCGACGTACCCCGCCAGGATGTTCTGATGCTTGTTCGACCCAGCGCGCGTTTCGGCGCAGCGCTCTTGTTGGCCGTCGCGCTGGCCGGTTGTAGCCGTGAGGCCGCCGCGCCGGCCGCCGCCAAACCCATCCCGGTCTCTGTGCAGGCGGTGACCACCCAGCCCTGGAACTCGACCGTGCAGTCGATCGCCACCGTGCGTGCGCGCGAATCGGTGGCGCTGACCGCGGCGGTAAGCGATGTGGTGGAGCAGGTCAATTTCGACAGCGGCGACGAGGTCAAGGCCGGGCAGCTGCTGCTGCGGCTGCGCGGCAATTCGCAGCAGGCGGCACTGACGGCCGCCCAGGCCACCTTCGAGGAAACCGACCAGCTGTACCGGCGCCAGTTGAGTCTGGTTGGTCAGCAACTGGTGGCCAAATCCACCGTCGATACGCAACGCGCGCTGCGCGATGCGGCGCAGGCGCGCGTGCAGCAGATGCGCGCGGAAATCACCGACCGCGAGGTGCGCGCGCCGTTCTCCGGTGTGCTCGGCATCCGCCAGATCAGCCCGGGCTCGTTGATCACCTCCAGCACGGTGATCGCCACGCTGGACGATGTGGCGCGCATGTACGTGGACTTCCAGGTACCGGAGTCGCAGTTCGGCCTGGTGCAGCTCGGCAATACCGTCAATGGCACCGCGGCGGCGTATCCGGGCGAGCAGTTCGAAGGCGTGGTGGCGGCGATCGATTCGCGCATCGACGAGACCACCCGTTCGGTGACGGTGCGGGCGGACTTCCCCAACGGCGATCGTCGCCTGCGCCCGGGCATGTTGCTGGATGTGCGCCTGTTCCAGCCGGCGCGGCAGGCGTTGGTGATCCCGGAGATTGCGGTGGTGCAGGTGGGGCGCGAGTCCTACGTGTTCCGGGTCAAGCCCGACAGCAGCGTGGAGCGCGCCGACGTGCGCCTGGGCGAGCGCCGCGACGGCAAGGTGGAAATTCTCGACGGGGTCAAGGCCGGTGAGCGCATCGTGGTGGACGGCACCGGCAAGCTGCGTCCGGGCCTGAAGGTGGTCGATCAGGCCGCGCCTGCGCCGGTAGCGGCGCGCCCGCAGGCAGCACGATGAAACTCTCCGACCTGTCCATTACCCGCCCGGTGATGGCGGTGGTGATGAGCCTGCTGCTGATCGTGCTGGGGGTGATGTCGTTCACCCGGCTGACCTTGCGCGAGTTGCCGGCGATCGACCCGCCGATCGTGTCGGTGGACGTGGAATACACCGGCGCTTCGGCGGCGGTGGTGGAAAGCCGCATCACCCAGGTGCTGGAAGACGCGCTGGCCGGCATCGAAGGCATCGAGACCATCGAGGCGCGCAGCCGCAATGGCTCTTCCGATATCAGTATCGAATTCGTGCAGTCGCGCGATGTGGAAGCTGCCGCCAACGACGTGCGCGATGCGGTCAGCCGCGTCTCCGACCGCATGCCCGACCAGGCGCGCCCGCCGGAGATTTCCAAGGTCGAGGCCGACGCCGATCCCATCCTGTGGCTCAACATGAGCTCCAGCACGATGGATACGCTGCAGCTGTCCGACTACGCCGAGCGCTACGTGGTGGACCGCTTCTCCAGCCTGGACGGCGTGGCGCAGGTGCGTATCGGCGGGCGCCAGCGCTATGCGATGCGGATCTGGCTGGACCGCGATCAACTGGCCGCGCGCGAACTGACCGTGGCCGATGTGGAAGCGGCGCTGCAGAACGAGAACGTGGAACTGCCGGCCGGCAGCATCGAATCGGCGCAGCGCGATTTCACCTTGCGCGTGGAGCGCAGTTATCTCAAGCCCGAGGATTTTGCCAAGCTGCCGCTCAGCAAGGGCGAGGGCGGCTATGTGGTGCGCCTGGGCGACGTGGCCAGGGTCGAGCTGACCTCGGCCGAGCGCCGCGCCTACTTCCAGAGCAACGGCGTGCCCAATGTGGGCCTGGGCATCGTGCGCAACTCCACCGCCAACGCATTGGATGTTGCACGCGAGGCGCGCGCGCAGGCCGAGGAAGTACAGAAATCGCTGCCGCAGGGCACCAATATCTTCGTTGCCTTCGACACCACGACCTTCATCGATGCAGCGGTGGAGCGCGTGTATCACACGCTGATCGAAGCGGTGGTGCTGGTGCTGGTGGTGATCTGGGTGTTTCTGGGCAGCGCACGCGCGGCGCTGATTCCTGCGGTGACGGTGCCGGTGTGCCTGATCGCTGCGTTCATCGCGCTGTACGCGTTCGATTTTTCGATCAACTTGCTGACCTTGCTTGCGCTGGTGCTGTGTATCGGCCTGGTGGTGGACGATGCCATCGTGGTGGTGGAGAACATCCAGCGCCGCATCGATCTGGGCGAGCCGCCACTGGTGGCGGCCAAGCGCGGCACCGGCCAGGTCGCCTTCGCGGTGATCGCCACCACCGCGGTGCTGGTGGCGGTGTTCCTGCCGGTGGGCTTTCTGGAAGGCAATACCGGGCGCCTGTTCCGCGAGCTGGCGGTGGCATTGGCCGCGGCGGTGGCGATCTCGGCCTTCGTGGCGCTGACGCTGACGCCGATGATGTCGTCCAAGCTGTTGCGCTCGCACGGGCAGGCCAGGCCCAACCGCTTCCATCGCTGGTTCGATGGCCGCATGCAGGCGGTGTCCGGTGCGTACGGGCGCTCGCTGGAGCGGCATGTGCATCGCACCTGGATCTTTGCGCTGCTGATGCTGTTGGCACTGGGCGCCAGCGCGTGGTTGATGGGCCGGATCCCCTCCGAGCTGGCGCCGGCCGAAGACCGCGGCAACTTCCAGATCATGATCGACGGGCCCGAAGGCGCCGGTTTCGATTACACCGTGGGGCAGATGCATCAGGTCGAGGCGATCCTTGGCCCTTACGTAGGCCCGGACAAGCCCATCGTGCGGGCCAACCCGCGCGTGCCCGGCGGCTTCGGCAGCAGCGAGGAAATGCATACAGGCCGGGTCAGCGTGTTTCTGCAGGACTGGGAAAAACGCACGCGCCCGACCACCGAGGTGGCCGACGAACTGCAGCAGAAGCTCAATGTGCTCAGCGGCGTGCGCGCACGCACGCAGGTGAGCGGCGGCCTGGTGCGCAGCCGTGGCCAGCCGTTCCAGCTGGTGCTGGGCGGGCCGGATTATGCGGAGATCGCACAGTGGCGCGATCGCATCCTGCAGCGCATGGAAGCCAATCCCGGCCTGGTCGGCCCGGACTCGGACTACAAGGAAACCCGCCCGCAGATGCGCGTCAACATCGACCGCCTGCGTGCGGCCGATCTGGGCGTGCCGGTCACCGCGATCGGTGGCGCGCTGGAGGCGATGATGGGCTCGCGCCGTGTGACCACGTTCGTGGACAACGGCGAGGAATACGACGTGATGCTGCAGGCCGGCCGCGAAGGCCGCATGGCGCCGGAAGACCTCACCGCTATTCGCGTGCGTTCCACGCGTGGCGAGCTGATTCCGCTGTCCAACCTGGTCACGCTCAGCGAAGTGGCCGAAGCCGGCACCCTGAATCGCTTCAACCGCCTGCGTGCGATCACCATCAGTGCCGGCCTGGCGCCGGGCTACCCGCTCGGCGAGGCGATCGCCTGGGCGCAGCAAACCGCACGCGAGGAATTGCCCGAGTATGCGCAGGTGGACTGGAAGGGCGAGTCGCGCGAATACCAGCAGTCCGGCAGCGCGGTGCTGCTGACCTTCGGCATGGCCTTGCTGGTGGTGTATCTGGTGCTGGCCGCGCAGTTCGAAAGCTTCGCCCATCCGCTGGTGATCATGCTCACGGTGCCGTTGGCGGTGCTGGGCGCGCTGGTCGGGTTGTGGGTCACCGGCGGCACGCTCAACCTGTTCAGTCAGATCGGCATCGTGATGCTGGTGGGGCTGGCGGCCAAGAACGGCATCCTGATCGTGGAGTTCGCCAATCAGTTGCGCGACGAAGGCCGCAGCGTGCATGAGGCGATCGTGGAATCGGCATCGGTGCGCCTGCGTCCGATCCTGATGACCTCGATCGCCACCGTGGTCGGCGCGATTCCGCTGGTGGTGGCCGGCGGGCCCGGCTCGGCCAGCCGCGCCACGATCGGTGTGGTGGTGATCTTCGGCGTGTCACTGTCTACCCTGCTGTCGCTGTATGTGGTGCCGGCGTTCTACAGCCTGATTGCGCCATTCACCAAGTCGCCCGAAGCGGTGGCGCGCGAGCTGGAAACCCTGGAGGCGCAGACGCCCTCGGTAGGCGGTCACGCCTGAGTGATACCGGCAGCGGTGCGCTGCTGCCGGTGGTCAATGAGCGGGGATGCTGCGGCATCGGCGTTGATCGCGGCGTTTGCATTTGGCTGCATCGCAAACAAAACCCAAACATCGGGGCGCAGGCTGTGTCCATCGAACGTGTCAGCGCCAGGTGGCGTCATCGATGCGATGACGCTGCGCAGCCCGGTGTCTTCTTGCCGGGAGCGTCTTCGCCACCGCCGGCAGCACTGCCGCGTGATCGAACCGGACGCCGCAATCCAACCCAGGAGTGCATGCGATGCAGACGCTGCCTTTCGTCAATGACGACCCATCCACGCTGCGGCTTGCGCAGGGGCAGGCTGCGCAGATGCCGTGCCCGCATTGCGGTGCATCGCGCGCTGGCGATGTCGCTGCGCTCTCGGCACGCGCTGCAACACCGGGGACAGGGCAACCGCCCGACGCCACTGCGGTAGCGTCCGTGCAGCCGGCGACGCATCGGCAACGCTCGGTCGAACCAGCACGCCGCATCGCGCCACTGCAGTGCCCGATCCTGCGCGCAGCCCTGTTCGGCAGCATTGCGCTGGTGCTGTTGGTGGTGGACATGTTCGTGCTGTGGCCGCTGCCGTAATGCGCGCTGGCGGGCGGCTGCGCCGATGCGGCGGCGTGTCTGCGCCCCACCGCGTCGGCCGTGCAATGACTAAGGTCACATGACAGTCATGGCCTGCTGTGGTCGACTTCGGCGGTTACCCTGCCCGGAATCGCCAATGCGTCGTCTTGCCTGCCTGCTTGCTCCCTCCCTTCTTGCGCTGTGCTGCGGCACCGCGCTGGCGCAGTCCTCCGGCGAGCCGGTGCCCAATGGCCGCCTGCCGACCTGGGCGGTGCCCGAGCGCTACAGCCTGTCGTTCAAGATCGATCCGGACCAGAGCGAGTTCAGCGGCCGCACTAGCATCCGCGTGCAGCTCAAGCAGGCTTCCGATCACCTCTGGCTGCACGGCAAGGAACTGAAGGTCAGCAAGGTCACGGTCAAGCCGGTCAAGGGCAAGGCGCTGACCGCACGCTACGTGCAAGCCGATGCGCAGGCCGGTGTGGTGCGCCTGGATTTCGGCCGCACGCTGCAGCCGCAGACGCTCACCGTCGACATCGTCTACAGCGCGCCGCTCAATCAGCAGCTGCAGGGCCTGTATCAGGTGAAGTACCAGGGCCAGGCCTATGCGATGACGCAGATGGAGCCGATCAGCGCGCGCTACGCGTTCCCCGGTTTCGACGAACCCGCATTCAAGACCCCGTTCGACCTCAGCCTGACCGTGCCCACCGACGACCAGGCGCTGGCCAACACCATCGCCACCTCGACCAAGCCGGCCGGCAAGGGCTGGAAGACGGTGACCTTCGCCCCGACCGTGCCGCTGCCGACCTATCTGGTCGCCTACGCCGCCGGCCCCTGGGACGTGGTGGACGTGCCGGCCATGCCGGCCACCCCGCAGCGCCCCAATCCGACCCCGCTGCGCGGCATTGCCGCCAAGGGCCAGGGCCCGCGCATCACCCCGGCGCTGGACCAGACCCCGGCGATCATCGCCGCGCTGGAGGACTATTACGCCTTCGGGTATCCGTTCGACAAGCTCGATCTGGTCGCCGCCCCGGACTTCAGCGCCGGTGCAATGGAAAACCCCGGATTCGTCACCTTCCGCGACTGGCTGCTGTTGCTGGACAAGGACTCGCCGGCCGAGAACGTGCAGCGCTCCTTCAACACCAATGCGCATGAGCTGGCCCACCAGTGGACCGGCGACGCCGTCACCATGGAATGGTGGGACGACCTGTGGTTGAACGAGGCGTTCGCCACCTGGATGCAGCAGAAGATCACCATGCAGCTGCACCCGGAATACCGCGCCAATCTGGACCGCATCGGCGGCGCGCAGCATGCGATGGACAACGACAGCCTGGTCAGCGCGCGCAAGATCCGCCAGCCGATCACCGGCAACGGCGATATCGAGACCGCCTTCGACGGCATCACCTACCAGAAGGGTGCGGCGGTGCTGGCGATGTTCGAGGCTTTCGTTGGCGAAGACGTGTTCCGCCAAGGCATGCGCGCCTACATCGCCAAGCACAAGTTCGGCAGCGCCACCGCCGACGATCTGGTCGATGCGATCGCCGATGCCGCCGGCAAGGGCGAGGAGTTCAAGGCCGCCTTCCGCAGCTTCCTCAATCAGCCGGGCGTGCCGTATCTGCAGACCCAGCTCGCCCGCGAAGGCGGCAAGACCGTGGTCAAGCTGCAGCAGCAACGCTATCTGCCGCTGGGTTCCACCGGCTCCACCGCGCAGCAATGGGGCGTGCCGGTGTGCGTCAAGTACGGCAAGGGCAAGAACCAGGTCGGCACTGCCTGCCAGATGCTCGCAGACGGCAGCGGTAGCATCGTGCTGGACGGTGCCGGCAAGAACACCTGGGTGTTCCCGAACGCGCGTGGCGCAGGCTACTACCGTTTCAGCCTGCCCAAGAAGCAGCTGGCTGAACTGGGCAAGCAGGTCGGCCAACTCGACGACAACGAACAGCTGGCCTATGCCGATGCGATCGATGCGGCCTACCGCCACGGCGATACCGACGGCGAGGCCGTGCTGGCAGCGCTCAAGCAGTTGGCGCCGTCCGAATCGGCCGATGTGTCCACGGCGCTGCTGAACCGCTTCGTGTGGATCTGGCGTTACCAGGCCACCAGCCAGGCCCAGCGCGACGTACTGCGCAAGGCGGCCGAACAGGCGTATCTGCCGCGTCTGCGTCAGCTGGGTTACACGCGGCGTAGCGGCGAGTCGATCGACGACACCAGCCTGCGTTCGGCGCTGGCCGGGTTGTTCGCGCTGCGCCTGCAGAACGCGGAAGTGCGCAATGCACTGCTGGCGCAGGGCGATGCGGTCCTGGCCGGCGGCAATGGTGCGCTGGACTTCTCCAAAGCCAATCCGGATCTGCTCGGCACCGCACTGGCGGTGACCGCGCAGGAGCGCGGCGCACCGGCGGTGCAGAGCCTGATCGATGCATTGCGCACGCATGCCGACCCGGCGCAGCGCAACGCCATGATCGCCGCCCTGGGCACGCTGCAGGACCCGGCGCTGCTCAAGCAGGTGCGTGATTTCGCGCTGACCGATGCGATCAAGGTGGGCGAGATGAAGAGCCTGCTGATGCGCGGTCACAGTTATGAGGCCTCGCACGCGTCGATGTGGCCGTGGTTCACCGCCAACTTCGACCGTATCGTGCAGCGCAGTGGTTCGTTCGACGGCGGCGGATTGCCGGCGCTGGGTGCGTCCGGCGGTTGCAGCGTGGAAGAAGCCGACCGCCTGGATGCGTTCTTCAAGCCGCGCCTGGCCACGCTCAGTGGCGCCGACCGCGGCATGGCGCAGACCGGCGAGACCATCCGCCTGTGCGCCGCGCTCAAGCAGGCGCAAACCACCAAGCGCTGAGCCGCGGCCTGCGGCCCGGGTGTGCGGTATCGGCAGTGGCGATACCGCGCATATCGGAGCAGCTGACAAGACGACAGCGTGCACCGCCAGGCGCGCGCCCACTGTCCCGAATCGGCATGTGCCACGCGCGCACTGCGGTTCTGGGCGCGCCGTCCGCAAGCATCCGTCGCCTGCTCGCCAGGTGTCATCAGCCATTACAGGGCCGAAGCGATGGACGAATCACTGACACTCAACGGAGACGGTTTCGTGCTGCGTCGCTGGCGCCAGGACGACCTGGACGCCTTGCTGCGGCATGCCAACGACCCGCTGGTGCCGCGTGGATTGAGCGAGCGCTTCCCGCATCCGTATACGCGCGCCGATGGCGAGGCCTTCCTGGCCGGACGCGTGGTCGACCTGCAGCATCCGGTGCTGGCCATCGAGATCGACGGCCAGGCCTGCGGCACGATCGCGGTGCGTCCGGGGCAGGGCGAGCGACGCTTTTCGGCCGAGCTGGGCTACTGGATCGGCAGTGCGTACTGGGGCCGTGGCTGGATGACGCGCATCGTGGGCGCGTACGTGCCCTGGGCAATGCAGACCTTGCCGCTCTATCGCGTCCAGGCCACCGTGCTCGACACTAACCCGGCATCGGCCAGGGTGCTGCTGCGCAACGGCTTCGTCGAAGAAGGCTGCAGCCGCTGCGCGATCATGCGGCCGGATGGGCTGCACGATTTGCGCGTGTTCGCGCGGGTGGAGTTGCCGGCCGATCTGGACTGATCCTGGCCACGTGCGCTGGCGAACGCGTGGGCCAGGCGCATTTGCACGCTGCGGGTTGGCGCAGATCCGTCACCGGCATCGGCACCGATCCCGCGTGTCCTGCATAGCGTCAACGTCAACCTGAGTCCCTGTGTTGCAGGGCCTCGAAAGCAGCGCCTCGGCTACCTCGTATACGGCTCGTTGCGCCAGTGGCTTACCATCGTCGCCAATGCGTCTGCACCGCCGGCTATGCCGGCCTGCAGGATGACGAACACCGCTGGTGGCGGAAGGGGCGATGCCGTCCCCGCAGAGCCGGCAAGCAACACGAACCTTGGATACGACGATGACACAGCATGATGGACGGGGCGGACGACCGCCGCGCGATGGCGGCAGCTCCGGCGCCTCGCACAATCCCTGGGGCCGCGCCGCGCCGCGCACACCGGCAGCGCGCCCACCGGCACAGCAGGCGCCAACGGCTTACACGCCTGCTGCTGCGCAGTCCGCGGCTTCGTCGTCCGGCGGCAACGCGCGCGAGCTGCGGCTTTACGGCATCAACGCAGTGCAGGCCGTGTTCAAGGCGCGCCCGGAGGCCGTGCGCAAGCTGTACCTGAGCGAGGCGCGCATTCCGCAGTTCAAGGCCCTGCTGGCCTGGTGCGTGGCCCAGCGCATCGGTTACCGCGTGGTGGAGGAGGCTGATCTCAGCAAGCTTGCCGCCAGCGCGCACCACGAGGGCGTGGTGGTCGATGTGCTGCGCGTCGCCCCGCAGCCGTTGCCGGACTGGCTGGCTGCGTTGCCGCAGGGGCCGGTGCTGGCGCTGTGGCTGGATGGCGTGGGCAACCCGCACAACTTCGGCGCGATCCTCCGCTCGTCCGCGCACTTCGGGGTGGCCGGCCTGCTGCTGCCTGCCGGCTCCACGCTGGGTCTGTCCGGCGCAGCCGCGCGCGTGGCCGAAGGTGGCGCCGAAGCGGTGCCGCTGGTGCAACTGCCCGACACCGCAACGGCGATGGCGCAGCTGCGTCAGGCCGGTTTCGCAGTGGCGGCCACGCTGGTGGAGGGCGGGCAGGACGTGTTCGCCACCGCGCTGCCGCAACGGCTGGTGTATGTGATGGGCGCGGAGAGCGAGGGCATGGACCGCCAGTTCGCGCGCGATTGCGACCTGCAGTTGTCGATCCGCGGCAGCGGCAAGGTCGAAAGCCTCAACGTGGCTTCGGCCACCGCCGTGTTCCAGGCCGCCTGGCGTGCCCGCGCGTTGGGTGGGGAGTCGTGATGCGCCTGTGTGCCGGTCTGCTTGCCGCCGCTTGTGCGTTGAGCATCAGCGCGCATGCTGCAGCGGCCTCCACGCCTGCCGCACCGCCACAGGTGCGCACCGATCACGGCCTGGTGCGCGGGCAGTGGCAGGACGATGGCAGTGCGGTGTTTCGCGCGATTCCGTTTGCCGCGCCGCCGCTGGGTGCGTTGCGTTGGCAGCCGCCGCAACCGGCTGCTGCCTGGTCGGGCGTGCGCGATGCCACCCAGGCCGCCACCCCGTGCGTGCAACCGGCGCTGGGCTGGAACGACGCCATGGCCAGTCGCGGTACGGAAGATTGCCTTTACGTCGAAGTGCAGACGCCAACGCTGCAGCCGGCCAAGCCGCTGCCGGTGTTCGTCTGGATCCACGGCGGCGCCAATGTGGCCGGTGGCGCCGATGGCCATCTGCCGACCAACCTGGTCGCACAGGACATGCTGGTGGTGACGCTGCAGTACCGGCTCGGTGCGCTCGGCTTCCTGTCGCTGCCGGAACTGCGCAATGGCGACCATCAAGCCGCCGGCAACTACGCCTTGCTCGATCAGATCGCCGCGCTGCAGTGGGTGCGCGACAACATTGCGCAGTTCGGTGGCGACCCTGCGCGGGTCACCATCGCCGGGCAGTCGGCTGGTGGCCAGGATGTGGGCTTGCTGATGCTCAGCCCGCTGGCACGCGGCCTGTTTTCGGCGGCGATCGAGCAGAGCGGCACCGCCGGGTTCGGATTGCCGGCGCGTTCGCTGGAGGACAATCGCGCGCTGGGCGTGGAGATCGCCAAGCGTGCCGGTATCGGTGACCCCGCCACGCGTCTGGCGCAGCTGCGCGCGCTGCCGGTGGAGCAGCTGATTAAGGCCGGGCAGGATGTCGACGTGCCGGCACTGGATGACGATGGCTACATCTGGCTGCAGGCGGTCGTCGATGGGCGCGTGCTGCCGCGTGCGCCGGCCGCGTTGCTGGCCGACGGTGCACAGGCCAGGGTGCCGCTGTTGATCGGCTATGTGGTGCAGGAGCTGGAATACGGCGGCAAACAGGGTGCACAGGCGCGGCTGCGTCGCGACTATCCGGCGCAGGCCGATGCCGTGCTGCAGGCGCAGCGCACGCATGCGGCGCAGCGTGCCGCACGGCAGGGCGATGCAGCGATGCAGCTGTCCACCGATCTGACCTTCCGTTGCCCGGCAGTGACCGTGGCCCAGCATCAGGCCGCGCTTGGCGTGCCGGTGTGGCATTACGTGTTCGATACCGCCGCACCGGGCGGGCAGGTCACGCATAGCGCCGAGTTGCCGTTCCTGTTCAAGGATCTGCCGATCGGCCAGCCGCCGGTGAGTCTGCAGCGCTATTGGGCCGCGTTCGTGCAGCGTGGCAATCCCAACACCAAGGGCATGCCGGCCTGGCCGGCATTTGCGCCCAAGCATGCGGCATTGCAGTTCGACGCCAGTGGCGTGCGCCCGCTCAAGGATGCACGCCCGGCGGTGTGCGCAGGCGTGGACTTGCCGTAATCGATCGCGCGTACCGCCACGGTACGCGCGATTGACTCCACTCAATTGAACTTAGCGTGCGCAGCCCGGCCCGCCGAAGTAGAAGCCGCCGTTCTGCATTTCCGGCGACAAGCTGGTGCGGGTGACGCCTGCGCCCAGTGCATACGGATAGGTGTAACCGGCCATCGCCAGCGTGTAGCAGGACGGCTGCTCCACATTCAGGCTCGACAGGCGCTGCGCGGGATGGGTGGCCATCGCCGCATCGCGATAGAAGTGGTTGGCCTGGAACGCGGCCTGGCGATAGCCTGCGTTGGCAAATCGGCCGCTGCCCATCGGTGCGCTGGGACGACCATCCCAGGTGGAAATTTCGCCGCCCGCAGAGATGAAGATGTTCGCGCTGCCCTCGGCAATATCGCCCGCGTAAAGCTCGGACTTGTAGTAGCCGATCCATTCGCCATTCAAACCGAACCACCAGTAGCCGTCGGCATTGCGCTGGAACTCCACATGCAGCATTGCCTGCTTGCCGCCTGCGGTGCTGAAGCCACCGGCCGGTGCTGCACCAAGCACGTTGGCAGTGCTGGTCTGCACGAAGTCGGCGCAATCCAGGTTGTGGCAACCGGTGGTGATGTAGCCATCCTGGGTAGAGTAGATAAACAGGATCGGCCGCGTGCCCCAACCGGCCCCGGGCTGTGTCTGCCAACCGGCTTCCAGCGTCTGGATCACGCCCTGGCGGGTGTAACCGCCCAGCCAGATCTGGCTGATTGATTGCGCATCGTTGGCGGTGACGGTCGGCACCCACGTGTTGAGATCGGCGCCGGCGCCGGTCACCGGCGAGCCGGCGGTGTCCAGGTAGATGGTGGAGTAGTAATGCACCACCGATGCCGCCTCCTGCGCCGCCGGCGCGGCATCTGCCTGCCTGTGCGCAATCACGCTAGGGGTGGTGCCACGCAGAAAGCTGCGCAGATCCGCATGCTTGCTGATCTCGGCCAGGCCGATGCGTTCTAGCGGCACGCTGCCGGTGTCGCACCGTTGCACCGTATCGATCGGCATGACGGTGCCGATGTTGCCCGAGGTGGCGGGCGGCGCCGCCGGCGCGCTGCCATCGCGCAGTGCCGGCTGCTGCTCACGCGGAATGCAGTCGAACACCTTGCCATCCTGGTGTACGCTGCGCAGCACCGTCAGGCCGTTGTAGCGGTTGAACACATAGCGCTGCATTTCGGCGAACGCGCTGGGGCTGCTGACCTTGGCCGTGGCACCACGCGTGGCGTAACCGAGCTGCGCCTGCGCATCCAGGAACTTCTTGAAGTCACGCGTGACCTGCGGAAATGCACGCGATGCCGGCAGCGACGTACGCAGCGTATCGCGCCGCACGGCTGCGATGCTTGCCGTGGCAGGTGTTCGTAGCAGCGGTGGCATCAGTGTGTCGATGCTGCGGTCGCTGCTGGCCGAGATCGATGGCGGTAGCAGCGTGGCGGCGCCAACGGCGGGAGCGAGTGCACAAACGCAGAGCGCAGCAACGGCGCGGCCGATCGACATCGGCCGATAAGAACGGAAGATCATGTGTTTTCCCCTGGCGCCGGAACGGAACTGCCTGCACGCGGCGCACCATGCAGGACAGCGCCTTCAGTCTGCAGTGGCATCCGGGCTTGGCTAGCCGGCGCATGCTGCGTTGAAGGCGTGCGCATCCTAACTGCCTGAAAAACAAATGGATCGGCAGACACGCATTGCGTGATATCAGGCACACCGCAAGCGCAATGCGCTAAGCGGATGCCGTGTCGATGGTCATGCACACCCTTGCGTACGGCGCGTTGCCGATGCGCAAAGGTGTGCACGGTCACCTCGTTATAAGCATGGCTGTTCTTACTTTTTTTGCAGTCGCACGGCGGCGCCGCCGTTTGCAGCCAATGGCAGCTGCAAGCTGTCGTTGGAGGTGAGTTTGCGCGTATCGATACGCACCTCCGTCGGGGCCGCGCCGTCGGCATAGATGGTGGCTGTCCAGCTGCCCTTGCCCAGGAATGCCAGCGGCAAGGTCAGCGTGCGTGCCTGCTCGTTGGTCATTGCGCCCACGTACCAGTCCTTGCCGCTGCGCCGCGCCAGCGCGATGTGCTCGCCGATCGCGCCATCGAGTGCGCGTGTCTCATCCCAGCTCGCCGGCACATCGCGCAGGAACTGCGCTGCCGGCACGTTTTCGTATTGTTCCGGGCTGTCGGCGACCACCGCGAACGGGCTTTCGTAGACCACATACATCGCCAGTTGCTGCGCACGTGTGGTCATCACCTGCGGCGCGATGTGCTGCATCTTGAACTCGGCCGGACGCACATTGCGGAAGCCACCCGGTGTGTAATCCATCGGCCCGAGCAACATGCGCGTAAACGGCAGCGTGAGGTTGTGGGTGGCGGTGATGCGGGTGGTCCACTTGTTGTACTCGGCGCCGAGCACGCCTTCCTGCGTGAGGTAATTGGGATAGGTGCGGGTCAGGCCGGTCGGGTGATAGGCGCCATGCAGGTCCACCAGCAGTTTGTGCTCGGCGGCCTTGGCTAACAGGCGGTGGTAGAAATCCACCATCTGCTGATCATCGCGGTCCATGAAGTCGACCTTGATGCCCTTGATGCCGAGTTGCTGATACCAGGCGAGTGCTTCGTCCATGTGCGCATCCAGCGCGCGCCAATGCGCCCATAGCCACAGCCCGACATCGCGCTGCCGGGCGTAGGCCACCAGACCCGGCAGGTCGAGCTGCTCCACCGGCCGGCGGATATCGGCATCGACGTTGTACTGGCCATCGCCGGTGCTGCCGAAATACCAGCCATCGTCGATCAGCATGTATTGCAGTTTCAATTGCTGCGCGTGATCGATATAGCGCTGAATCGTGGCGGTATTCATGCCCGGCTGGGCCACGCCGCTGGCCAGTGAGCCGGACCACCAATCCCATGCCGATTTGCCTGCGCGCACCCAGCTCGCATCGAAGGCCGGCGGTGGGTTGAGTGCGGAAATCAGATTAGATTCGATCAGGCTGGCCGGGCTGTCACCCAGCATGATCACCCGCCAAGGCGTGGCGAAATCACGGCCCTTGGCATCAAAGCTGACGGCCAGCTTGGGGTCGTCCAGGCGTGGCGATAATTTCGCCGACACGCCCAGACTGCCATCCTCGCGGCCGGTGAGATACAGGCCGGCATAATCGCGCAGGTTCGCCTCGGCAATCGCCAGCGTGGTGCCGCTGGCATCGGTCTGGCACACCAGCGGCACCTCGAGCAGATTGTGCGGGCGCAATCTGGATGCGGCGATCGCATCGTATTCGCCCTCATGGCTGGTGCCGAAGCGGCCCAGGTTCAAGCTCCAGCATGCGTAATCGCTGGGGAATGCAAAGCTGGTGAGCTCATTGCGAATCCGCACCTCACCGGCGTCGGGCAGCACATAACGCAGCGCAACACCGTCGTCGTAGGCGCGCAATTCCACCGTCAGGCGTCGCTGTTTGGGGTCTGACAACTGCACGCGCAATTGACGGTAGTGATCGCGTGCCTGACGCGTCTTGCCCACGGGCAGGGCGAAGCGGCTGTCATGCGTTTCGGTGGTGCTGCCCTGCAACGTCATCGCCTTGCCGAGCGTGTCGGCGCGGCCCAGATCCAGTCCGAGCGGAGCGTCGTCGAGCACGACTTTGTTGCGATACAGCACGCGATAGGTTGGCACGCCACCCTCGCGCAGTGAAAATTCCACCTGCGTACGTGCGTCGGGTGACTGCACCTGCAAACGTTGCGCAACTGCAGGCAACGCGATCGAACACAGCAGCGCGCACGCCGCCGGTAATGCGGACTGGATCAGGTTTCGCATGGGTCCCTCCTCCTGGGAGCGCCAACCCTAACGCAGAACGGTTGTCGTCGATATCCACCTGGGGTAACGTTACCTCGCACCATGGCCGCTGAAACAGGGGCGGCAGCCACGGGCGGCATCACGACAGATGCAATGACAAGGCGACCACGCGTCGCCTTGGCGGTTGCGTCGAGGTGGTGTGCACCGTTGCTTGGCAGTAGAGCTTGGGAGAGGCCTCTAATGCTGATGGTTCGCAAGGCGTTCCGCCGTGGAGCGCTGTGGTTGTTGTGTGCTTGCATCGCCTGGACTGCAGTGGAGGCTGCACCCGCCGATGCCGATCCGCCCGGTCCCTACGACGTGCGCGTGCTCGCGGGCGGTCTCGGGCTGAGCAAGAAGCTTGCCGCCGGAACACCGCTGCTGGCCGCCGATGCGGATTGGAGCGTGTCCGCCTGGGTGCGGCCCTCCAGCGGGACTACCGGCCCGGCATTAATTGCCGGGCTCGGTGATCCGCAGGCGGCTGGCCGTTTCTTCGTCATCGACAACGGCATGCTGGGCTTTGCCCAAGGCGCCGAGCATGTGCTGCGCAGCAAGCAGCCGCTGCGCGCCGGTGTCTGGACGCAGGTCGCCGCGATTGCGCAGGGCACGCGCCTGAGCCTGTATGCCAATGGCCGCCAGGTGGCCAGTGGCAACGTGCAGCAAAGCGCGGTCGCGCCCACGCTGGTGTTCGGCCCGCGTCAGCAACCGGCGGCGTATACGCAGCACTTCGGCGGCGAGATTGCAGGCTTCACTGCGCAGGCTGGTGCGCTGGATGCGGCAGCCATCGCACGGCTTTCCGGACAGGCGCCGGATCCTGCGCTGCAGCGCTTCGAAGACGCATCGCCCGGCTGGCGCGTGCAGGTCAAGCAGATGGCAGGGCAACTCGCGCCGCAAGCGGCGGCGACCCTGCCGCGCAGTGCCGCGCCCTTCCCGGCGCCGGTCGCCAGGCCGGTATCGGAGGCGCCTGCGCTGCAGCCGCTGGATGCCGCCGCATGGCGGGTCGGTGCATGGCAACTCGCTGCGGCACCAGAGCTCGGTCAAGCCAGCGGTGCGACGCTGTCGCGCAGCGATTACGCCGCCGGCAAGAGCCGTTGGCGCGCCGCGACCGTGCCGGGCACGGTGCTGACCACGCTGGTGGATCGTGGCGTGTATCCGGATCCGGATGTCGGCCTCAACAACATGGCGATTCCCGAATCGCTGAGCCGGCAGGACTGGTGGTACCGCAGCAGTTTCGATATGCCTGCAGCACTGCAAGGCAAGCGATTGGAGCTGTTGTTCAACGGCATCAATTACGCCGGCGAGATCTGGGTCAATGGCACCCAGGTCGGGCGCACCCGCGGCGCATTCGCGCGCGGTCGCTTCGATGTCAGCAAGCAGCTCAAGCCGGGCAGGAACGTCATCGCGGTGCGCGTGTCGCCACCACCGCATCCCGGCATCGCACACGAACAGTCGATGACGGCCGGTGTCGGCGAAAATGGCGGCATGCAGGCGCTGGATGGGCCGAGCTTCATCGCCAGCGAAGGCTGGGACTGGATTCCGGCGGTGCGCGATCGCAATGCCGGTCTGTGGCAGGACGTGCAGCTGCATGCCACAGGTCCGCTGGCGCTGGGCGATACCCAGGTGGTCACTGCACGGCTGGCACCCGACCACCGCCGTGCAGAACTCGAAATCAACCTGCCGCTGCGCAACGACACTGCCGCAGCAGTGCAGGGCACGGTGCAGCTGGCCTTTGGCGATGTGCGCATCCGGCGCGAGGTCAACGTGCCGGCCGGTGGCAGCACGCTCAAGCTCACCGCCGCCGATACGCCGCAGTTGGTCATCGCCAATCCGCGCCTGTGGTGGCCCAACGGCTATGGCGAGCCTGCGCTGTACACCTTGCAGGCCGGCGTCGAAGTGGCCGGTACGCCGTCGGACGCGCAGCAGCTGCGCTTCGGCATTCGTCAGGTGACCTACGAACTGTCATTGTTCGACGACGATGGCGCGCTGCGCCGCGTCCTGGTCGATCTCAATCAGGCCCGGCAACGCGGCGAGCGCATCGTCGACGTGCGGCATGCAGCGATCCGGCCCGTACCCGGCGGTAATGCGCAATCCCTGTATCCCGGCGCCTTGTCCTCGCCGGCGGTGCAGCAGCTCGACGACAACAGCCTGGCTCCGCATCTGGCGCTACGTATCAATGGTGTGCGTATTGCGGTGAAGGGCGGCAACTGGGGCATGGACGACTGGCGCAAGCGGGTCTCGCGCGAGCGGCTGGAGCCGTACTTCCGTCTGCAGCGCGATGCGCATTTCAATGTGGTGCGCAACTGGGTGGGGCAGAACACCGAAGCCAGCTTCTTCGAGCTGGCCGACGAATACGGCATGCTGGTGCTCAACGACTTCTGGCAGTCCACCCAGAACTACAACATGGAGCCGGCCGACGCGGCGCTGTTCCTGGACAACGCCGCCGAGGTGATCAAGCGCTTCCGCAATCATCCTTCCATCGTGCTGTGGTTCGGGCGCAACGAAGGTGTGCCGGCGCCGATCCTCAACGAAGGCCTGGACCAGCTGGTGGCCGAACTCGATGGCACGCGCTGGTATACCGGCAGTTCCAACGAGATCAATCTGCAGGGCAGCGGCCCGTACAACTACCGCGAGCCGGTGGCGTACTTCAACAAGCTGGCGCAGGGCTTTTCGGTGGAGGTGGGCACGCCCTCGTTCTCCACCCTGGAGTCGTTCCAGGCATCGGTACCTGCGGTGCAGGACCAGTGGCCGATCGGCGATGCCTGGGCGTATCACGACTGGCACCAGTCCGGTAACGGCGACACCGCCAGCTTCATGCGCTCGCTGACCGACAAGCTCGGCGCGCCGACCAGCCTGGCCGACTTCGAACGCAAGGCGCAGTTGCTCAACTACGACACCCACCGCGCCATCTTCGAAGGCTTCAACGCGCAGCTGTGGAGCAAGAACAGCGGGCGGCTGCTATGGATGAGCCATCCGGCCTGGCCCAGCAACATGTGGCAGATCTACAGCCACGACTACGACACCCACGCGGCCTACTACGGTGTGCGCAATGCGGCAGAGATGCTGCATGTGCAGATGAACCTGCCCGGCCACGAGGTGGTGGTGGTCAACAATGCGGCCGAGCCGGTGAGCGGCCTGCGCGTGCGCGCAGAAGTCTATGCCGCCGACGGAAAGTTGCTGCAGCAGCGCGAGCAAGCGATGGAGGCCGCGGCGGTTGCGGTGTCGGCACCGGTGCTGCAACTGGCACCGTTGCTCAAGGATACCAATGGCCTGGGCTTTGTGCGGCTGCAATTGCTCGATCGCGATGCGGTTGTGCGTTCGCGCAATTTCTACTGGGTGGCGCGCGATGCGGCGGCCATGCGCGGTCTGGATGCGCTGGCGGCAGTGCCGGTGCAGCTCAGCACGCAGCTGCAGGAGGGCGCCGAACCGGTGCTGCGCGCCAGCGTGCGCAATGCCTCGCAGCAGGTGGCGCTCAACACCAAGCTGACCCTGGTGGATGCGCAAGGCCAGCGCATCCTGCCGGCGTACTACAGCGACAACTACCTCAGCCTGGTGCCGGGCGAGCAGCGCGAGATCGAGATCCGTGGCCCGTCCGCGGCGAGCTTGCGCAATGCCACGCTGCAGGTGCGCGGCTGGAATGTCGAACCATCAACAGGCGTTGCCAACGGGCCTCCGTAGCGGCGCCAGCACGTTGCCGCGCCGTGCCCGCGCACGGCGTTCGCACTGACGCGCCGATTGCGCGTCAGCCAATACCGCATTGCCGTTGCTGCAATGCCATTCGAAACGGTCGTGGATTGTCGTCATCCCTGGGAGGGGACCATGAACAAGCTGCATTCGAACACCCGCCATACCCCACTGGCCGCCGCACTCGCGGCTGCACTCACCCTGCTTGCCGGCAGCGCAGGCGCACAGGACGCCGGCAACGCCGCCGGGGTCACCGACCTGGACAAGGTCATGGTCAAGGGCGTGCGCGGCGCGCAGGCCGAGGCCATCGAGAACAAGCGCACCGCCGCGCAGATCATCGACTCGATCTCTGCCGAAGACATCGGCAAGTTGCCCGACGTCACCATCACCGATTCGCTGCAACGCGTGCCCGGCGTACAGATCCGGCGTTCGGCCGGCGAGGGCTCGCAGCTCAATATCCGCGGCATGCCGCAGGTGCAGACCACCATGAACGGCGAGTTGTACCTGAGCGCCGGTGGCGGCGATCAATACGGCCAGCCGAACATCGGCCGCGCGCAGCCGGATTTCGTCGATATCCCGCCGACGCTGTTCAGTGGGGTGGATGTGATCAAGTCGCCGACCGCCGCCGATCTGGATGGCGGCATCAGCGGTACCGTCTCGCTGAAGACGCGGCGCCCGTTCGACCTGCCGGAAGGCTGGACCTTCAGCGGCCAGGCCGAAGGCTCCTACGGCGACCGCGTGCAGGAACTCAACGAGCTGTACTCGGGGCTGGCCAGCTTCCGCACCGAGCGCTGGGGCGCGTTGCTCGCCGTGTCGTACTCCGACGCCACGCTGGAGAACAAGCACCCCAGCGTGTATTCCAATGGCGCGCAGAAATCCACCGAGCAGAATGTGGGCTTCGATTTCAACGGCGACGGGCGCATCGGCAGCAACACCGACCCCAGCAATCTGCCGCGCGATTACTTCTACAACTGGGTCGCCACCGAACTGGACAACCGCAGCACCGATCGCCAGCGCACCGGCATCAACGGCTCGTTCCAGTTCAACATCAACGATTCGTGGACGGTGTTGGCCGATGCGGCCTACACCAAGCTCGAAGACCAGGACACCTCGGTGGCCGCGCAGCTGCACACCGGTTGGGCCACCAACCAGTTGCAGCCCGGGTCGGTGGTCGACTCCAACGGCGTGCTCGAATACGGCCAATTCCGCTACAACCGCTTCCAGGCCCACTCGATGGCCGGCGTTGCCGACTCGGACGCGCTCAACACCAACCTGGAGCTGCGCTTCGATGATGGTGGCCCTTTGCGTGCCTCGTTCCGCTGGGTGCATGGCGATGCGCAGCGCACCTACGACGAAGCGCGTGCCGATGCGGTGGTGACGCGTGGCGACCAGATCACGCGCGCCGGCGGCGTCACGCAGTGGGCGAACGCCAACGGCTTGCCGACAGTGGATGCCTCGGTGGATTTCCGTGGCACCTATCCGGCGGTCAACCTCGGCACCGACGTGTCCAACCCGGACAACTGGCAGCTGATGTCGACCTGGGCGCAGGGCAATAAGATCGAAGCGACGATGGACGCGTTCCGCGCCGATGGCACTTTCGAGTTCGACGAGGGCGTGGTGCGCGGCTTCCAGTTCGGCATCCGTTACGGCGAGCGCGAGGTCAAGCTGGACACCTATCGCTATCTGTCGCCGGTATCGACCAGCTGCGCCGACCCGAACCGCTCGCTGTATTACTTCAAGGATCCGCTGATCGTGGACACCTGCAGCGGCGTCTCTGAAGCGCGCCTGCTGCCGTTCAATTCGATTCCCGGTTACTGGGCGTATTTCAACGACTTCGATCCGCTCAAGGTCACCGGCCTGGGCAGCCAGGGCCTGCCGGCGATCAACCCGCAGGTCATGAAGGATCCGGTGGGCTATCTCAACAGCCTGTACCCGGGCAACGTGGCCTACCAGCAGGCCGCCGACTCCTACAAGGTCACCGAAAAGAGCACCGCAGCGTATTTTCTGGCCAATCTGGAAGGCGGTACCGGCAGCGCGGTTCCGTGGACGGCGAACATCGGCGCGCGCATCGTGCAGACCAAGCTGGCGATCGACCAGTACCTGAGCAGCGGCAATGTGTTCATCGGCAATGTCGAGTGGAACGGCGTCAGCCCGGCGATCGGTACCAATCGCCTGAACCGCCAATACACCGACGTGCTGCCCACCGCCAACCTGTCGCTGGACATCACAGACGCGCAGAAGCTGCGCTTTGCCTACAACAAGGCGGTGGCGCGCCAGGACCTGCCCGATCTCGGGCGCGGGCTGGTGAGCTTCTATGCGGTCAACGGCACGCCACCGCGCAACCCCGCGTTGCCTTCGGATGCGGTGCTGTTCCTCAATGGCCGCTCCGGCAATCCGGATCTCGATCCGTACCGCGCCACCAACTACAACGCCTCGTGGGAATGGTATTTCTCCGATGCGTCGTTGGTCAGCGTGGGTGCGTTCCTGATCGATGTGAAGTCGTTCCCCACCACAGTGACCAATATCGAGCTGTTGCCCGACGCCGATGGCGTGGCGCGGCTGGGTGGCCCGGTGGAGCGCATCGTCAACGGCGGTGGCGGCAAGATCAAGGGCTTTGAAGTGGGGTATCAGCAAGCCTTCGACTTCCTGCCCGGCTGGTTGAGCGGCTTTGGTACCAACATCAACTACACCTTCTCCGACGCCGACACCGACAACACCGATATCGACGGCAACACCTTGCCGATCGGCGACAACTCCAAGCACCAGGCCAACGCGGTGCTGTGGTACCAGAAGGACAAGCTGCAGGCGCGTGTGGCCTACAACTGGCGCAGCAAGCGCTTCAGTCAGGTCAACAGCGGTGCCTGGGGCGACGAGCTGGCGATCTGGAACGACGACGTGGGCTATCTCGATGCGTCCTTCAGCTACGACGTCAACGATCACCTGACCCTGTACGCCCAGGCCACCAATCTGACCGGCGAAAGCGAGCGGCGCTACGCGCAGTGGACCAACCACTACTACGACCAGAACATCTTCGAACGTCGTTACTACGCGGGCTTGCGTCTGCGCTTCTGATCCGGCTGCACCGTTGTGCGACCCAGCGCACCCCCGCGCTGGGTCGCGCATGTTTCGCTGTTGTCGCTCTCCAAGCGGTCATTGCGCTTTCTTCCCGTCGCCGCTGAGTGCGGCGCTGCAGTACGCCTGACGGCAACGTCAGGCACCCTCCCATTCGGCCGCATCGTCGGGAAGCGATGTGGCCGTTTTTTTGCGTGATGGCGCAGGCGTTACCCGATGCCGATCGATGCGGCGCTTAGCGCGCCGGCGGCCCGGCCGTCGAGCCGCGCTTGACCACGGTGTACTTCATCACCTGATGCACGCCCTGCGCGGGATCGCCCTTGCGTCGCTGGCGGATCGCATCGGCCAGCAGCGACACCGCCGCGCGGCCCATCGCGGTGACCGGTTGATGCACGGTGGTGAGCTCGGGCCAGATGGTGGTGGCGACCGGGGTGTCGTCGAAGCCGGCGACCGATACGTCCTCGGGCACGCGCAGGCCCAGTCCGTGTGCGACCGCAACGGCGGCTGCCGCCATATCGTCGTTGCTGCAGAACAGGGCGGTGGGCGGTTGCGCCTGCGCGAGCAGGCTGCGCGCGGCGAGCAGGCCGGAGTGATAGGTGAACAGACCGTCCGCCATCAACTCTTCGGCCACAGGCAGGCCGGCAGCCTGCAGGCTGTCGAGATAGCCATTGGCACGTAATGCACTGGGCGTGTGCTTGGGGTCGCCCTTGATCAAGGCGATGCGGCGATGGCCGAGTTCGATCAGGTGATCGACGATGGCGCGCGCAGCCTGATAATCGTCGATGCGCACCGAGCTGATTTGCGCCATCGGTGCGCCGCTCGCCACCGCCACGACCGGGATGCCGCGTGCATCGAGTTCGGCGATGGTCTGGCGCGAATCGCATAGCGGTGGCGGCAGGATCACGCCATCCACGCCGGCCGCCAGCAAGCGCTCGGTGGCGGCACGCTGGCTGCGGATGGCGCCGCATTTTTCCACCAGCACCTGGCTGCCATTGAGGCTGCTCTGTTCGAGCAGGCCGAGCATGAATTGGTTGAGGTAGGCCGCGCTGGGATTGCTGTACAGCACGCCGATGCGCAACAGGCCGCTGGTGCGCAACGAACGGCCGGCCAGGTTGGGGCGATACCCCAATGCCTGGACCGAGGCTTCCACCCGCACGCGCATTTCCTCGCCGACATGCGGGTGGCGGTTGATGACGCGCGAAGCGGTCATCGGCGAGACGCCGGCGTGCTTGGCGACATCCAGCAGGGTTGCCGCGTTGTTCGCACTGCGTTGGCGCTTGGCCGCCATTGTGTGTGCTCGTCCTGGAGTGGAAGCGAAAGGCAGGTGGCGTGCTTGAGGCCTGCAGCGACCAGGACGTGCCTGGCCGCTGGCGATCGTCGCTGCGATGTCGGTATCGGCACAGATCACGCGCAGTGTGCGCGTGCTCTTTGCCGCGCGCACTCAACGGAGGAGTGCACGCGACGTCTGCAAATGCAGTTATTCGCTCGGCGGCTGCACGCTTTTTGCGCGGCTGCCGAAATCGCCATCGGCTTCGGCCGCCAGATACGCAAACACCGTGTAGGCCGCGACGTTTTGCGCAAGCGCCTTGGGGTCGATCTTGTCCAGCGTGTCGTCGGCGGTGTGGTGCAGATCGAAGTAGTCGGTGCCGTCCTGCGCCAGCCATGCCCAGGCGCCACCCTTGGCGGAAATCGGCCCGACATCGGGGCCGGGGCCGCCCTTGCTCGGCTCATACGCGATGCCCAACGGCGCAAGCGCTTCGGCAATCTGTTTGGTCGCTGCGCGCGACTCGTCCGGTGCCGCCGAGCCGGTGTTGAACGCATAGATGCGCCCGGCACCAAAATCGCTCTCCGCGCCGATCTGATGCAGCGCCATGTCCTTGGCATCCTTGCCGTGCGCGGCTGCATATGCCTTGCCGCCGTACAGGCCTTGCTCCTCGTTGGCGAAGGCCACCACGCGGATGCTGCGCTTGGGCGCCTGGTTGAGTTGGCCGATCAGGTGGCCCGCGGCCATGGTGATCGCCACGCCGGCGCCATCGTCGATCGCGCCGGTGCCCAGATCCCACGAATCCAGATGCCCGCCGATCACCACCACTTCCTTCGGCTTGCTGCGTCCGGTGATTTCGCCGATCACGTTGTAGGAGGTCGCGGTGCCGTCCCAGCCGCAATCCAGCGCCAGTCGCACACGTGTGCTGCCCAGCGCGGTCAGGCGCGCGAGCTGGTTGGCATCGGGCACCGACAACGCCGCTGCCGGTACCGGCGTCACGCCTTCATCGAAACGGGTGATGCCGGTATGCGGCACGCGGTGCGAGTCGGTGCCGGCCGAGCGCATCACGAAGCCGATCGCGCCCTTGCGGATCGCTTCCGACGGACCCTTGCTGCGCACCGCGCCGCCATTGCCGTAATCCTTGCCGTCGCGCGCCTTGGTCATCTGGTAATCGACGAACGCGATCTTGCCGGCCAGCGAGCCGGCCGGTGCGGCCTGCAGTGCGGCCAGGTTGTCGAAGCGCACCACCTCGCCTTCGACGGTGCCGCCTGGGCTGCCGCCCAGTGCAGTGATGTGCAGGGGCTGCGCATGCGCACCGATCACCGCCGCCTGTTCGCTGCGCCGCTGCCATTTGGGAAAGCTCACCGGCTCGGTCCACACCTTGTCGAAGCCCAGCGACTGGAACTTGGCCTTGGCCCAGGCCACCGCGCGCGGGTCGGCCTCGCCACCGGCAATGCGCGGGCCCACTTCGGTGGTCAACGATTCCACCACCGCAAAGCCGGTGGTGTCGGCCAGGGCCTGCTCGCGCAGCTGCGCGGCGGTGCGCAGCGCGCCATCGGCGATGGTGGTCTGTGCGGCAAGCGCGGGTGTGCAGGCGAGTAGGGCAGAGATGGCAACAGCGAGGCGACGCATGCAGGGCGGCTCCAACGACAAGGGGACCCCGAGCTTATCAGCGCGAGGTCCCCCGTCTGCGTGCGAAAGGTCATCCTCCTGCGCGAAGTTGCGCAGCGGATGTGTCCGCTTACGGCACGCCCGGTGTCTTCAGTGTGTCGTTCTTCAACGAATCGCGGATCTCGCGCAGCAGCAGCACTTCTTCGCTCGGGCCCTTGGGGGCATCAGGCTTGCGGTGGGTCAGGCGGTTGATCAGCTTGACCACCATGAAGATCGCAAAGGCGATGATCACGAACTGCACGACGGTGTTGATGAAATCGCCGTAGCCGATCGCCACTGCCGGAATTTCCTTGCCGGTGGCATCGACGCCGGCTGGCTTGAGCACCCACGCCAGGCGAGAGAAATCCACATTGCCGATGGCCCAGCCGATCGGCGGCATGATGATCTTTTCCACCAGTGCAGTGACGATCTTGCCGAACGCTGCACCGATGACGACACCGACCGCCAGGTCGATGACATTGCCACGCATCGCGAATTGCTTGAATTCGCTGACCATTCCCATAGCGCACTCCAGATGCGGTCGCGGACCAACTGCCGCAAGGTGATCGTAGCGGGCCGCGTGTCAGCCCGCGATGATGCCGTGGCGCTCGGCAACGTTTTCCAGGCGTGCGCTGAACTGATCGCCCGGCAGCAGCGGGCCGACACCGGCCGGCGTGCCCATGAAGATCAGGTCGCCCGCGCGCAATGCATAGAGCTTGGAGAGCTCATGCAAAATCTCCGGCACGTTCCAGATCATCTGATCCAGCAACGACTGCTGCCGCACTTGGCCGTTGACTTCCAGTGACAGGTTCAATGCCTCCAGCGCACCCACTTCGCCGGCATGCACCAGCTCGCTGATCGGCGCGGAGTGGTCGAAGCCCTTGGCGATGTCCCACGGCAGGCCCTTGGCCTTGGCCGCTGCCTGCAGATCGCGTCGGGTCAGGTCCAGGCCCACGCCGTAGCCGTAGATCAGTGCCTCTGCCTGCTCCACCGGCAACTCGCCGGCCGGCGCATCGCTGCCCAGTGCCACCACCAGTTCCACTTCGTGGTGCAGTTCCTTGGTGCCGGGTGGGTACGGAATGTGGTCGCCGTGGCCGACCACGATCGCATCGGCAGGCTTCATGAAAAAGGTCGGCTGGCCACGCTCGGCCTTGGAGGACGGCGCAGTGGCGCCCATCTCGCGCGCGTGATCGGCAAAGTTGCGGCCGACGCAGTAGATGCGGTGCACCGGAAAGTTGCCGCCACCAACCACCGGAATGCGCGGAACATCGGCGGCGGGAATCACATCGTGGGTCATGCACGCATCCTTGGGGAACGGAGCACGTGAGTCTAGCCGTTTGGCTGTGCATGACGGAACCGTCGCGCTGCAGCGTGCAGTGCGGCGCAACGTCTGGCTGGCAGGTCTGCGATCACGGCTTGCATCGGCGCACGCAAACTCGCGCACACCGGTCAATACCTGCGCGACTGATTCGGGATTGGATGCTCACCGCGCTGGAGGCGGTGGACTGGCGCTTCAGTGCGACAACGGCAGCGCAGGCTTGCGCACCACGCGGTATTCGGCCTCGACCACGCGGGTGTGCTGCGGCGTGCGACGGTTCGATTTGCTCAGCAGCTTCCAGGCAATGCCGCCCAGGATCATCGCCGCGCCCACGAACACGCTGAAGAAGATCAGCACCGCAAGGATGACCAGACCAGCCAGGCCGGCGGCCACGCGCACCAGTGGGTGACGCGGCTTGCGCGGGGCAAACAGGTGGTGGAGGTTACCGAATTGGAAGATGCGTGCAGGCATGGCGGTGGGCTGCCGGGCAGGAAACAGGCAGGCAGTATCGTTGCGGTTTCATGTCATTGAGTGAAAACTTCGTTAAGCGATAGCTCGTTTTGTTAAATCCATCACATCCGATGTGTTGCGCGATTGTCGCCTTGGCGGCCCCGGAGCAGCGCCCACACGGGCCAGCAAATGCGTGGACCGTGGCCACTGCGTGGCGTCGGAGCGCTGCAGGCGCATGCCACAATCGCAGTCCGTTCTCCGAACAGCAGACTGCATGTCTTCGTCATCGCCCACCACGCTTGCCGAACTGGCGCAGATTCCCGATGCCGGATTTCTGGAAGTCGAAGCGGTCTGGGACGGCGGCCCGGAGTCCTTGGTGCTGTACCGCGACGGCGCCCAGGTGCGCGCCTGGTTGAACGTCTGCCCGCACGCCGGCCGCCGGCTGGATTGGGCGCCGGGCCAGTTCCTCAAGACCAAGGACGGCCATCTGGTGTGCGCAGCGCATGGCGCAGCGTTCGAGCTCACCGGCGGCGAATGCATCAGCGGCCCGTGCCGCGGTCAGTCGCTGCTGGCGGTGCCGGTGCGCATCGAGGGTGAGCAGGTGGTGCTTGGGTGACCGTTGAAAGTGGTGCGGCTCAGCGCGCCGCCCACCAGAACATCAGGTTGATCATCGACACCATCACCACGATGTAGATCAGCGACAGCGGTGCGCCCACGCGCCACAGCTCGCGCGGCTGATAGTTGGCCGGGCCGGCCACCATCGAGATCACCGGGTTGGAGGCCGTCATCAGATTGTTGGACGCCGACAGCGCCACGATCAGCGCGAATGCGGTGGGGTTGCCGTTGGCGGCCAGCGCCAGGTTGACCGCAATCGGCACCATCACGATGGTGGCGCCGACATGGCTGATCACCAGCGAAAACGCGGTGGTCAGCAGCGCCAGGCTGATTTCCAGCGCCCATACCGGAATGCCTTCGGGCAGGCGGTCGATGGTGTGGCCGGCCACCCAGGCCGCGGTGCCGCTGCTGTCCATCGCCCAGCCGAGTGGAATCAGGCCTGCCATCATGAAGATGGTCTTCCAGTTGATCGAGGCATAGGCCTCGTCCATGCGCAGCACGCCGCTGACCAGCATGCAGGCCACGCCGGTCATCAAGGTCAGTGCCACCGGCAAGCGCGAGGTCAGTGCGATCAGGATGGTGAAGGCGAAGATCGCCATGGCGATCTTGAACTTGTGCGGGCGCTGCTCGCCCTTGGGGAAGTCGGTCACCGGCACGAAATCACGGCTTTCCGCCGCCTGCGCCAGGTCCTGCCAGATGCTGTGGAACACCAGCATGTCGCCGCCGCGCAGCGGTACGTTGCGCACGTCCTCGCGGATCACCTGCTTGTCGCGGTTGATCGCCAGCAGGCTGATGCCGCTCTGCTTGCGCAGGCGCAACTCGGCGGCGGTCTTGCCGATCAGACGCGAGTTGGGCGGAATCAATGCTTCGGAAATGCCGGCCAGGCTGGGGTTGAACAGATCGCCCAGGTTGCGCAGGCGCGAGGACATGCGCAGGAACTGGTTCTGCGCAAAGTCGGTCACTTCCTGGCGCGGCCCCATCGCGCCGAGCACGCTGCCGACCCAGATGCGCATGTCGGCCGGCGGCGCCAGGCGGGTGTCGTTGCCGGTCTTCAGGGCCAGCAGCAACGGCGCGTCGTGCAGCGCTTCGGCCTCGCCCAGGGTCATGCCGACCAATGGGCTTTCGGCGCTGACGGTGAGCTCGAACACGTCGCCGTCGATGCCGTAGGTCTTGGCGAAGTAGCTTTCGGTGCGCGAGGGCGTGACGCCTTCGTTGATCAGGCGTTCTTCTTCGATCAGCTTGCGGTCGCCGTAGAAGCGGAAGTACAGCAGTGCGGCGATCAGCAGGGCCACGCCGATCGGCAGCGGCGCGAACATCGTCAACGGCTCGATGCTGGCCATGCCCGAGGGCAGGTTGTTGTTGGCCGAGACCAATAGATCGTTGAGCAGGATCAGCGGCGAATTGCCCACCATGGTCAGTGCGCCGCCCATCACGATGGCCGCGGCGATCGGCAGCAGCATGCGTTGCAGGGTCAGCCCGGTGCGTGCGGCCAGCCGCGAGGCGACCGGCAGGTACAAGGCCATCACCGACGGGTTCTGCATGAAGGACGAATTCAAGCCGGAGATGGCCAGCGTCATCATCATCAGGCGTTGTTCGCTGCCGTGCGAGCGCCGCAGCAACCAGGTCGCCAGGCGATTCAACGCACCGGTGCGCTCCAGCCCCGCACCGAGAATGGTGGTGGCGATGATGCTCATCACCGCGTTACCGGAAAAACCACCGAACAGTTCTTCCGGCGCCACCAGCCCGGTGACGCCCAGCACCACCAGCACGATCAAGGCCACCACGTCGGCGCGGATGCGCTCGAACAAAAACATCGCCATCGTGAAACCGACCAGCCCGAGGACGAGCTTCATATCGTTGGTCAGTGTCAGCGCGGTGTCCATCGGGGCAGGGATTCGGGATTCGGGAGTGGGGATTGGTCAGGCGACTGCGGCGTCGAGTATGCGGGGAAGCGCTGTTACGAATCCCCAATCCCCGCTCCCGAATCCCGGTCATAAACCAGATCCCACACGCCGTGGCCGAGCTTCTGGCCGCGGGTTTCGAAGTGGGTCTGCGGGCGCCAGGCGGGGCGTTCGACGTGGCCGCGCGGGCCGGCGCGATTGACCAGGCCCGGGGTGGCGTCGAGCACGTCCCACATCTGTTCGGCGTAATCGGCCCAGTCGGTGGCCGCATGCAGGCGGCCGCCATCGCGCAGCTTGCGCACCACCAGCTGCGCGAACGCCGGCTGGATCAGGCGGCGCTTGTTGTGGCGCTTCTTGTGCCACGGATCGGGGAAGTAGATGCGCACCTCGTCAAGCGCGCCATCGGCGATCTCGTGTTCGAGCACTTCCACCGCATCGTGGTGATACAGGCGCACATGCGTGCTGCCATCCTCGTCCAGCGCATTGAGCAGGCGACCGACGCCGGGCGCATGCACCTCGATGCCGATGTAGTCGCGGCTGGGGTCCTGCTGCGCGGCAAAGCGCAATGCCGCGCCATTGCCAAACCCGATCTCCAGCACCTTGGGTGCGGGACGGCCGAAGGCCGCATCGAGATCGCGCGGCGCACCGCTGTAGTCCAGGCCGAAGCGCGGCCACAGCTCGTCGAACGCGCGCTGCTGCGCCGGGGTGAAGCGGCCCTGGCGCAGCACGAAGCTGCGCACCTGCCGGCGGCCCTCTTCGATGGTGAAGGGCTTGGGCGGCATCTTGGCGCCGTCGCTGGTGAAAGGATCAGTCATGAGGAAGTCACATCAAAAAACAAAAGCCCCTCTGCCTTGGGGAGAGGGGTTGGGGTGAGGGTACGGCGTAAGGGAGCACGTGCAGCAACGCGCGATCCAGCAACGGCCACATCCGGCACGTCACACGGCCAGGCAGTGCGCATCGACGGCAATGTCAACGCAGCCCACCCACTCATCCAATCACGCCATCCACCGGACTCGACGCCGAGGCATACCGCTTGCGCGGAATCCGCCCGGCCAGGAAGGCTTCGCGTCCGGCCTCGATCGCCTTGCGCATCGCGCTCGCCATCAGGATGGGATCGCGTGCACCGGCGATGGCGGTATTCATCAGCACGCCGTCGCAGCCCAGCTCCATCGCGATTGCCGCATCCGATGCCGTGCCCACGCCGGCATCGACAATGATCGGTACCTTGGCGTTTTCGATGATTTCCAGCAGGTTGTACTTGTTCTGGATGCCCAGCCCGGAACCGATCGGCGCGGCCAGTGGCATCACCGCCACGCAGCCGATCTCTTCCAGGCGCTTGGCCAGGATCGGATCGTCGGACGTGTAGACCATGACGTCGAAGCCATCGGCAACCAACTGCTCGGCAGCCTTGAGCGTCTGCACCACGTCCGGATACAGCGTGCGCTCGTCGCCGAGCACCTCCAGCTTGGTCAGGTTGTGGCCGTCCAGCAGCTCGCGCGCCAGCCGGCAGGTGCGCACCGCGTCTTCGGCGGTGTAGCAGCCGGCGGTGTTGGGCAGCAGCGTGTAGCGATCCGGCGGCAGCACATCGAGCAGGCTGGGCGCGTTCGGGTCCTGGCCGATGTTCACCCGGCGGATCGCCACGGTGACGATCTGCGCGGCGGCTGCTTCGGTGGCCAGGCGGGTTTCGTCCAGGTCCTTGAACTTGCCGGTGCCGGTCAGCAGGCGCGAACGGTAGGGCTTGCCGGCGATGATCAGCGCATCAGAGGGGGCGGTATTGGTCATCGGGCAATTATCACCGATCGCGCGCAGCTGCGCCGGCCTGCGTGCCGCATCAACCGCCGCCCAGCGCGTGCACGATCTCCACCACATCGCCGGCACGCAACCGGTGCGTGGCATGCCGCCCGCGCGACACGATTTCGCCATTGATCTCCACCGCCACGCGCCGTTGTGCAAGACCTTCCTGCTCCAGCAGGGTGGCCAGCAGCAGGTCGTCGGGAATGTCGCGCGGGGTGCCGTTGAGTTGAATGTTCATGTCATCATTGTGGCATCGCGTGCCGTCAGGGCGCGCGTTTTTGCGTTATGCGGCAATGCAGCGTGAGCGCGGGCGGCGAGGGTGAAACCATGTGCCATTCGCCGGCGTACGTCAGCAGGTCCGGTCCAGTTCCACACTACCTTGAGCAGGCACTCCCATGGCTTCAACCCTTCGCCCGATCCGTTCCCTGATGGCTGTGGCCATCGCCATTGCGGCCACCCCGGCCATGGCCGCGTCTGCGTTCGACCAGACCGTGTTCTTCGGTGACAGCCTCACCGACAGCGGCTATTACAACCCGTTGCTGCCGGCCGCCTCGCGCGCCGTCACCGGCAAGTTCACCACCAACCCGGGCTGGGTCTGGGCCGAGTACGTCGCCGACCATTACGGCACCAATGCCGCGCCCAACGGCAATGGCCAGACCGGCGACAACTACGCCGCCGGCGGCGCCCGCATCCAGGCCGGTTCGACCAGCGTGCTCGGTGCCGCGCCCTCGGTGACCAGCCAGATCAACACCTACCTGAGCGCCAACGGCGGCCAGGCCAACCCGAATGCGCTCTACACCGTATGGGGCGGCGCCAACGATCTGCTCGCCGCTGCCGCCGCGCCGGCCCAGGCGCAGGCCATCATCGGCAACGCGGTCACCGCGCAGGTCGGTGCGGTCGGCGCCTTGCAGGCCGCCGGCGCGCGCTACGTGATGGTGCCGACCATTCCGGACGTGGGCATCACCCCGCGCTTCCGCGCTGGCGGTGCCGCCGCGATGGCGCAGGGCACTGCTGCGGCAACCGCCTACAACACCGCATTGTTCAATGGCCTGCGGTCGGCCGGCCTGCGCGTGATCCCGGTCGACACCTTCCACATCCTGCAGGAAGTGGTTGCCGATCCGGGCACCTACGGCTTCAGCAACGTTACCAGCACCGCCTGCAACCCGGCCGTGCCGCTGCCGGCCTGCAACCCGACCAGCCTGGTCGCCGCCAACGCGCCCAACACCTATGTGTTCGCCGATGGCATCCACCCGACCACCGCCACCCACCAGATCCTGGGCGAGTACGCCATCTCGCTGCTGGAAGCCCCGCGTCTGCAGCAGGTGCTCACGCATTCGGCGCAGGCGATCGGCCGCGCGCGCGCCGACCAGGTGGCCTGGCATCTGGACGGCAAGCCGGACGCCGATGGCCTGCGTTGGTGGGGCAGCGTGCGTGGCGACATGCAGCGTTACGACCACGCCGATCTGTACGACGGCATGGCCCCGGCCGGCCTGTTCGGTGTGGACTGGACTGCGGGCGACCTGGTGTTCGGCGGCTTTGCCGGCTTCGGCAGCATGGACGCCGACTTCGGCAACCGTAACGGCAGCTTCAAGCAGGACGACACCACGCTGGGCGGCTTCTTCGGCTGGTACACCGGCCCGGTCTGGGTCAACGCGCAGGTCAGCTACAGCTGGCTGAGCTACGACGTCGACCGCGAAGTGCAGCTCGGGCCGGCCACCCGCGTGCACAGCGGCTCGCCGGATGGCAGCAACCTCACCGCCGCGGTCAACGCTGGCTATTCGCTGGGCGAAGGCAACGTCAAGTACGGCCCGGTGGTCGGCCTGACCTGGCAGAAGCTCAAGCTCGACGGCTACACCGAGAGCAACGAAAGCTCCACCGCATTGGGCTATGCCGATCAGGACATCGACTCGATGGTCGGCCGCATCGGCTTCCAGGTGCGCCTGGACGTTGCTGCGGTCAAGCCGTACCTGCAGGCGACCTACGACCACGAGTTCAAGGACGGCACCGAAGCCAGCGCCTGGCTGCAGTCGATGCCGGACGTGGGCATGTACACCGTCCCGGGCCAGAACTTCGATCGCAACTACGCCACCGTCGTGCTGGGCGCCCGCACCGGCCTATGGGGCCTGCAGAGCAACATCGGCCTGAGCACCACCACCGCCCAGCGCAGCGCCCGCGACGCGACGCTGTTCGTGAATTTCAGCGGCAACTTCTGATCCAAGCACCACACGCGTTGCAAACGAGGGCCGGGCAACCGGCCCTCGTCACATCTACGCATTGCGCCCGGCCCCCGCACCCGCCTAAACTCTCGCAACGCCGCGCGGGCGTAGCTCAATGGTAGAGCTGTAGCTTCCCAAGCTACTGACGTGGGTTCGATTCCCATCGCCCGCTCCAGAGCTTCCGCCAAGTCTCTAAGTGCCTGACTTGGTTGGATATTTTGGTCGATTGATGATTCCGAGCGATGCCCCCTTGAGGTATCAATCGAGGTATCAATCTTGCCCAAGCCTCTGATGATGTCGCGCTCGGCTGGCCTATATGCGCGCTTCTTTGTTCCCACCGGTCTTAATCTTGGCCGTCATCCTCATCGTATAAGGCGAAGCGCAGTGCCGTACGCGCAACATTGACAAGCAACCAGGTAATGATCACTGACCGCTTCGCCCTATAAGCGGACCGTCCGTGTCGGTTAGCTAAGTTCTTCTAGTATCAAAAGCCAGCCTTGTAGGTGAATTGCGAAATGACAGTCACGTAAATGCTGTTGCGGATTTCCTCTAGAGACACTCCGTCCAGCCAGATCGTATGAATCCGCAAGTACCCAGTCACAATCAAATCGCGGCGATGTCGGCGCACCTGGACAGATTTTATCCAAAGATGTTCGTGCAGGATTCATCCGATAGTGCGGCGTAAAGATCCTTTAATGCCGGGTGATGTTCTCCGAGAACCGGGGTGTGTCCTTAGTCGAGTCGATATCAGCATTCATCACGTGTTTCCCGAATGTCCGGTGGAGCCCTGAGGATTTGACTTCTTGATGCCACGAGAGCGCATTTATCTAGCTGGTCTGCTCCTGGCCATATTCGACGCACGTGTTTAAGGGGCAGCAGCGGCTTCCACGCTCACGCAGCTGATTCCTGGGCAGGGCGTACATCAATCTATCGTCGCAATTCGTCATGTCCTAGCAGCACATTGCGCCTTGGAGCGTTTACTCCTCTCGCTAGGCGGAATCCAGACTCTGGACAGATGGCGGAGCCAGCTGGTCGCCGCAAATCAACATATAACAAGAGCTGGTCTAACTAAACCTAGGGTCGCAGCTTGTGAGATGGCCGTGTGATTTCATGTTCCTCCGCGAAGTTGAACAGTTCGAATAGAAATGCCGTCAACTGCGGATCTAATGCGGTCAAGTTTCCAGCGCCAATTTTGATCGTCGTATTTCGTGTCGTTTTTTGGGGCGTGAGAGATTGCAAATATCCAGGAGTAAGTGATGAGTGAGTCAATAAAAATGTCGGTTGAAGAAGTGCCTGATGGTAGCGTGACCAGGCAAAAAATAAATAATTCGGCATACTCAACTAGCGTTGAGTCCCAGGCTGGGGTAGCCGACAACGGGATTATTAGTCCGTTAAGGCTAGTGGATAAGCTTAAATATGATGGTCTGGCCTCTGCGAGGTCGTTCGGGATTCTCGGGGATGGATCTAACCAGACGGCATTAATCAACTCGGTGCTGAGCCTTGGGAAGCCAATCTACTTTCCTGAAGGCAACTACGCGTGCTTTGATCAGCTTGTTGTGCCAGCCGGCGGCGGTATCATCGGGTGCGGCGAGAAAACTAGATTTGTTAGAAATTTTAGCGCCGGAAAGGCACTTATAAGTTACGTGGGAAATGGGGGTGATGTTGGTCAGCAGCCTTGGCTTCGGCGATTCGCCGTTACAACCGCCGCCAATCAATTTGTCGGAGAAAATGATAACGGTATCGAAATTGGCATTGCTGCGCCTTGGGGGGGGCGTGGGGAAATTGCTGACATCACAATTGTTGGGCAGTTCGATGGTTTCAAGTGGAAGGGCGGCAGCGTGACGTCTTTCAGTGCCATCCGTTGCTATGATAGCAAGCGGCATGGTTTCTTTGGGGTCAACCCTCGCGGTGAACTGCTTGAATGCCACGCGGAGTATAGTGGTGGCAATGGATACTATATACTAGCGACTAATCCTGGTGAAACTGGCGTCCGTCTCATCAATTGCGGGACGTTTTGTAGTCAGGAATTTGGTTTGCAGGTTGATGCTTCAATCCAGGAGGGCGGTGCCAACATTTGGCTGATTGGGCGCTTTTCCTCGTCATTTGATGGGAGGGGTGGAATTCACTCGACCAAGCCTATTGTGCAATTTTTATGGGATAAAATTTTCATTGAGTATTCAGGGTACTCTCGGAACTTTCGCCCCGCATTTGCCGATTATCCGGATGCCAAGGGAGTTACCCTTGCTGGTCCGCGGGTCGAGAGAATAGCTGGAAGCGACATCGAGATATATAATTGTCGCGGACAAGGTATTCTTGTTGACAATGCTGACATCCAGTTGTCGGGGGTCACTAAGGTTGCTAATAACGGCCGAGGTCTTGGGGTGGGAGCCGACCGCGTGGGTGTTGGAATTCAAAACGGAGCGCGTGTCTTTATCCAGTCACTTTACACGGAGGCTCATAAAGCGTCTGTAGCCCAAAGCACGGATTTGGCTATCAATACTCCAGATTGCGTCGTGGAAGTAGGTGAGACGGATTGTAGGGCTGTCTACAATGTAGGGTCACCAGTCTCTTGGGTTGGACGGAGAAAGAATCTCGAGGCCGTAACGATACCGTCTGCTTCGACGTTATTAATTCCGGGGTATGCCAAGCGGGTAACCGTAACAGGCGGGACTAATATCAATGCTGCTACACCCACGTGGCCTGGTCATGAGATTGTTGTTTACTGCGAGGCATCTCCGAGCATTTCCAATGGAAACAACCTGAGGAAGCAGTCATTGTCCGCGGAGAAGGTTAGTCGCTGGACATGTGATGGCACTAACTGGTGGATTTCCAGTTGAGCTAGCTTCTCGCTTAATGACGGGCAGGTTGTTTTCCTGCCTGTCCCTAGATATCGATATAGGTGGCCAATGTTGAGCATATTTAGACCTACCGGGTATTAGCGCGAACCGGGTATTAGCGCGAAAGCAAAATTGCTCCAGGCAAAAAAACAATCGTAGGTTGGGCGATGAATGGGCCGTACTCAGCGCAGTGCTCGACATGGCCATCGAGCGTCTGGCGTAGTCCAGCGCAGGGCTTTAATCAGCAAAGGCGACAGCTCGAGGTTGGAATCGATGCAACGTAAAGCCGCCGGATCTGGAAATCATGAGCTCCGGTAGGGATTTCCATCGCGCGGAATGGGGGGGCGTGCGTAGTAATCGTCCACAGGTCAAATTGCAGTGACGCCCGATAGAGATGCTCCTTGTTGGAGCTGGCACCTACGTTCGTCCAACATCAGTATCAGATGACCGGCTTTCGATGCGCCCTCACTAACGCGTCATCATGGAAAAACGACTCAGGCCGCTAGGTGGGTGAATATCCAACCTGCGTATGAGAGCAGCACGACGTAGCCAACGACAAGCGCCGCATGGACAGCGCGCTGATGAGAACGGATGAGATGCATGCTCCCCTCGCATACAAATGACAGTGGGCGTGTAAACATCAGGCGCCCCTCATCTGCGTAATGGGCGGCTTATGTGTCGCGCTGCGTTGCGTGATGGTGTCGTGAAAGTATGCGTGCTGCAAATAGATATTTGCTATAAGTAATCCATTGTTCGATTGGTTTTGTATTGGGTGGTATTGGATCTGTATTTCTGGCAATGTCCGATCCACTCCAGTGTGGCAATAACGGGCCCTGCCCTAGGTAATGCCCGTGGGCAGGCTGTCTCCTTCGGGAGGTAGCAACGCAATCTCGGAACTATCTGTGAAGCAGCTAGGCTGAGCGGAACGATTTAGCTGCCGATGCGGGGCTATCGTGTGTCGCAGTGTCTGCTACAACCGATTGCGTAGATGCGGCTGGACTTGATTTTTGGCCTTGAGGCTGACATCGATTGCAGCGCGCCGCGGCGAATAACGCTAGTTGCGCGCTTCGCTATTTCCTTCCCCATGGTCAGGAACCTCCTGATTGAGCGGGCTTGCGGCGATGGGCATAGTGGCAGCCATCATCGAGCGAGCACCATGACGGCCACGCATCCTCAACTCATCGGCGCACTTCTCAAGGGCATACGTCGCGCCGAATCCGCGCGTGCCGCCTCGGTTGCTCACCGCGCCGAGCAGATGCGTTTTGGTTACGGCACGCCGGACGATGCGGGCAAGGTGCTGGAGATGTTCGCGCTGGATTCCGAGCAGATTCGCGAGCTTGGTCTGGTGGGGGTGGAAGAGCTGGGCGAGGCGGTCTGCCATGCCTGGTCCATCAATGCCGGCGAGCTGGATCGGGTGGTGCAGTGGTTTTCGGCGCCCAGGGTCGAGTTTGTCGGAAAGCACTGCGGTGAGCTGATCCGGGCCGGGCGTATCGGGCCGGTGCTTACCATGGCCCGTGAGCATGCCTTGCTGCGCCATCGCTGACCGAAGCCAGACTCGGACGCGTCCTGCCGCTTTACGCTAGCCGGCGCAACGGCAATACTCGCTGACCCGTACAACCTTAGTTTTGCCAATGCGCCAGGTTCCGCCCGCTTCACCCTCTGCTGCCGCCAAAGCCCAATTGCTGGAAGAGCTGCGCAAGCTCGAGCAGGAAGAAGCCCAGCTGAAGTATGCCCAGACGCTGGAAGCCTTCGACCAGGTGGTCGAGGTGCTGACCCAGTTCGGTAGCCGCTTCAATGCCAAGCAGAAGTCCCAGATTGCCTCGCTGGCAATGACTGGCAAATCCAAGGGGCCGCTGTCGTCCACGGGCGAGGTGGTGGCCAAATACTGGATTCCGCATTCCGGCGAGACCTGGTCCGGGCGTGGTCGCACGCCGCGTGCGTTCAAGGCCTGGGAAGGCACCAGCTCCTACAAGGAATGGAAGGCCAATCATCCGGACAAGCGATTCCCGCTGTATCCGGGCTGAGTTCTGCGTATTCAAGGTCTTGCTGGGGCTCGTTAGCGTTTAGCGATTCACGGCCGTCGCGCACTTTGGTGTTATCGCCGTCATTGCTGCATTCGAGAAGCTGCCGGATCGTGCAATCAAATGTGGGTCTGGTGATACGTGCCGATGTCGCCGTGCTTTAAGCCGGAGACGGAGAGTTGCGCGTACAGCTTGTTGCGTCGTGATTGACCGGCGGGTTTTTCGATAGATGTACTCGAAATGCGCGATTGCCGGGTGCGGCTGTTTCAGCTTTTGTTAGTTGATCGACTATCGATAAAGACGAGTGATAAGCCGATAGGTTTTGCCCTAATCCGCATCGCCACGCGTGTCACTAGATACCAAGCCGCTGCTTCAAGCTCTTTGGCAAACGAAGCGATTGGAGCTCTATCTGCGATTGCGGCGCACCAGTAGCGATTCTGCTTGCCCCGCGCTCGACGCAGAGTCTGAGTGTCATCGGGATGGTTGTAGCCGAACATGCACTACTGTATCGGCATCCATGAATCGATAACGCAGATCCTGTTAAAGCCGCAGGCTCCGGCGCCTATGTTGAAGCAATAAAAAACTCGCGGCCTACCGGGTTCCGGCAGGCCGCGAGTTCGTGTTACTGCATCGGTACTACTGGTCGTTCTTGCACTCGAACACCGACACGCTACGCGGCGGGGCCAGGAATTCGCTGGCGCCGGCTGGCATCATGTCCACTTCCAGTGCTTCGTCGGTCGAGAGCGCCAGCTTCCAGTGCACCGGTTCGTCGGCCGAGGGCAGGGTGAAGGTCACGCCTTCGTGGTAGGCATTGATGACGATCAACAAGGTGGCGTCGTTGGCCAACTCCTTGACGCCGGAGGTCTGCGCCTTGCCTTCCAGCAGCAGTCCCACCGAGCGCGCGCCGGCATCGGTCCAGTGCGCGTCGTCCATTTCGGTGCCACCTGGATTGAGCCAGGTGAGATCGCGCAGGCCCGCTTCTTCGTTGTACTGGCCGTTGAGAAAGCGGCCGCGGGACAGGATCGGATAGCGCTTGCGCAACTGCGTCAGTGCCTTGACGAAATCAGTCAGGCGGCCATCAGTCGGGTCGTTTTCCCAGTCCAGCCAGGTGATCTCGTTGTCCTGGCAATAGGTGTTGTTGTTGCCGCCCTGCGACTGTGCCCGCTCGTCACCGGCAAGCATCATCGGCGTCCCTTGCGAGAGCAGCAGCGTGGCGAGCAGGTTTTTCATCTGCCGCTCGCGGATCTGCAGCACCTCTGCATTATCGGTATCGCCTTCTTCGCCGTAGTTGCAGGAACCGTCGTTGGACGAACCGTCGCGATTGTCCTCGCCATTGGCGATATTGTGCTTTTCGTTGTAGCTGACCAGGTCGCGCAGGGTGAATCCATCGTGCGCAGTGATGAAGTTGACCGACGCCCATGGACGGCGACCGCGACGATCGAACAGATCGGCAGAGCCGGTGAAGCGCGTGGCGAACTCGGCAAGCTTGCCATCTTCGCCTTTCCAGAACTCGCGCGCGTTGTCGCGGAACTTATCGTTCCATTCCGACCAGCCCGGCGGGAAGTGACCGACCTGGTAGCCGCCGGGGCCGCAGTCCCAGGGTTCGGCAATCAGCTTGACCTCCGACAGCAACGGATCCTGGTTGCAGGCATCCAGGAAACCGCCGCGCTGGTCGAAACCGCTCGGCTCGCGTCCCAGGATCGTGGCCAGGTCGAAGCGGAAGCCGTCCACATGCATCTCACCGGCCCAATAGCGCAGCGAGTCGTTGACGAACTGGATCACCCGCGAGTTGCTCAGGTTGAGCGTATTGCCGGTGCCGGTATCGTTGATGTAGTAACGCTTGTCTTCGGCAAGGCGATAGTAGCTGGCGTTGTCGATGCCCTTGAACGACAACGTCGGGCCCAACTCGCTGCCTTCGGCGGTGTGGTTGTAGACCACGTCCAGGATCACTTCCAGGCCCTGCTTGTGCATGGCCTTGACCATGTCGCGGAACTCATCGCGATGTCCGCTGGACAGGTAGCGCGACTTAAGCGCGAAAAAGCCGATGGTGTTGTAGCCCCAGTAATTGCGCAGGTCCTTGTCCAGCAGGTGCTGGTCGTCCAGATACGCATGTACCGGCAACAGCTCCACTGCGGTGATGCCCAGGTCCTTGATGTATTGCAGCACCTGCGGCTGCGCCAGGCCGGCAAAGGTGCCGCGCACGGCTTCCGGTACCTGCGGGTTGCGCATGGTGTAGCCACGCACATGGGTTTCGTAGATCACCGTCTCGTTCCACGGCGTGAGTAGGCGCGCGTCGTCTTCCCAGTCGTAGGTGTCTTCAACCACCACACACTTGGGCATGAACGGCGCACTGTCGCGCTCGTCGAAGCTCAGATCGCCATCCGGGTGACCCACGGTGTAGCCGTAAAGTTCGTCTGCCCAGATCAGGTCGCCATCCATCTCGCGTGCATACGGGTCCATCAACAGCTTGTTGTGGTTGAAGCGGTGGCCTTCGGTGGGCTCATACGGGCCATGCACGCGGTAGCCGTAGCGCTGGCCGGGTTTGACGTCGGGCAGATAGCCGTGCCAGATCTCGTTGGTGTATTCCGGAAGATCCACCCGCACTTCGGTGCCCTGTTCGTCGAACAGGCACAGCTCCACGCGCGTAGCATGCGCGGAAAACAACGCAAAATTGGTGCCCTGACCATCGAAGACGGCGCCGCGCGGGAACGGGCGTCCTTGGCGGATGCGGGAGGGGTTGGCGTAAGCCGCGCTTGCTGGACGTCGCATTGAGAGTCTCGGGTGCGCCGGCATGCCGGCATTGAGGGAACTCAAGCATTGCGGGTTGCGCTGTGCAAACTGCGTCACGACGACACGGGGGCGGCGTGAGGACGGTTGCTACGGCGCGCGGCGGCCGGTCATTTTCCAACCGCGGTGACAGGAAGCGAGCATGTTGAGGCGTTGAGTCGAGCGCGTTTGCTGCGTTGTCTGCGCGACTGTCGCCGGGCAAGCCGGCGCCGTGCATCATCTGTGTCGAGGTGCGTCCACGCGCGCGCTTGAGCGCCGCGCAGCCGCCCTGCTAGCATCCAGGCCGTCGCAGCCACGCCGCGCGTGCAGTGTTACAGCTGCCTTGCTGCGGTACTTCCACCTCCCATTCTCGGGGCCGTCGCACACCCGTCGAACGCAACGTGCAGGCCAGGGATGCTGCCCGCGCGTGCAATCGACCGGCAGACGTACGGACTTGGGTCACTCCGTCATCAGACTCCGACCATGTCCAGGCCGCGCCGTACACCTGCCGCGATGAAAATCGCCATTCTTTCCCGCAACAGCAAGTTGTATTCGACCCGGCGGCTCATCGAGGCCGGGCGCAAGCGTGGCCACACCGTGCGCATCCTCGACCCGCTGCGCTGCTACATGCGCATCGCCGCCGACGGTTTCAGCCTGCACTACAAGGGCAAGCCGATCACCGGGTTCGATGCGGTGATCCCGCGCATTGGCGCATCGGTCACGCGCTATGCCACCGCCGTGTTGCGCCAGCTCGAATTCATGGGCACCTACACGCCCAACCCGTCCGACGCCATCCTGCGCTCGCGCGACAAGTTGCGCGCGCATCAGCTGCTGGCCGCGCAAGGCATCGACATGCCGGTGACCGTGTTCGGCGACAACCCGGACGACACCCAGGATCTGCTGTCGATGCTGGGCCCGCCGCCGCATGTGGTGAAGTTGAACGAGGGCGCGCAGGGCGCCGGGGTGATTCTCACCGAGAAAGCCAGCGCCTCGCGCGGCGTGGTCGAGGCACTGCGCGGGCTGTACGCCAACTTCATCGTGCAGGAATTCATCGGCGAGGCCGAGGGCGCGGACCTGCGCTGCTTCGTGGTCGGCGACCGGGTGGTTGCCGCCATGCGCCGGCAGGCGGCCGAGGGAGACTTTCGCTCCAACCTGCATCTGGGCGGCAGTGCCGCGGTAGCCCAGGCCACCGAGCAGGAGCAGGAGGTCGCGGTACGCTCGGCACGCGCGCTGGGCTTGGCCGTGGCCGGCGTGGACCTGATCCGTTCCAGACGCGGGCCATTGGTGCTCGAGGTCAATTCGACCCCTGGACTGGAGGGTGTGGAAGGGGTCTGCGAGGTGGACGTGGCGGCGGCGATCATCCAGCACCTGGAGCAGTCGATCCGCTGATCGGGCCAACAGCTTTGTTAGCGAAAATTTAACGAAAATATAATCCTTTCCTCGCTAGCCTCACCCGACCGTAGCTCCGCTCTCGGCAGTGACGGTGATCGGGATGAACTTTTGGCCCAAGTGCGTTGTCGCACTTGGGCCTTTTTATGTGGCGGCTTGCTGCCCCCAGGCTTCGCGTCTACATTCGCTGATGTTAAATCGCTCAGGCACACAAGGAGGCGTCGGCATGGCAAGGCAAGTCAGCACCGCAATGCTGCTCAGCGTGAGCGGTTTCCTGATCAGCCCTGCCTGCGCAATGGCGGGTGATGTCGGCGCCCCGTCCAAGCCACCGGCTGAGCAGGTGCGGAGCGATATGCACAAGGGCGCGAAGTACTCCGAGATCAGTCAGGATGAGCGCGCTAAGGTGACATCGGCACTTGATTGCAGCGAAGCCACGTTGGAGGCGCAGCCGGATGTCACCGTGCTGCAGCCGGACAAGTGCGCAGCGTTGCATAACGATCAGGAGCCCGTCACCCAGATTTTGACCAAGGCAGGCGAAGATGATCGGCTAATTGCCGGCGCGCGCGTGCACTTGGTCCGCAGATGAGTATCAGGCAGGGTATGACCGCCGCCGAGCGCCGCCGTCAGACGACTGCGAGTCAAGACAACATTTCTCGGCGCCAGCGCTAAAAAACAGCTTAACCAATGAGGTTCCAGTGCGAATTCTAGTAATCGAAGACAACAGCGATATCGCCGCCAATCTGGGCGACTATCTCGAAGACCGCGGCCACACGGTGGACTTTGCCGCCGACGGCGTGACCGGTCTGCACCTGGCCGTGGTGCACGAGTTCGACGCCATCGTGCTCGACCTCAACCTGCCCGGCATGGATGGCATCGAGGTGTGTCGCAAGCTGCGCAACGAAGCGCGCAAGCAGACACCGGTGCTGATGCTCACCGCACGCGATTCGCTGGACAACAAGTTGGCCGGTTTCGACTCCGGCGCAGACGACTACCTGATCAAGCCGTTCGCGCTGCAGGAAGTGGAAGTGCGGCTCAATGCGTTGTCGCGTCGTGGCAAGGGCGTGCACACCCGCGTGCTGGAAACCGGCGATCTCGAATACAACCTGGACACGCTGGAAGTGCGTCGCCGCGGCAAGCTGCTGCAGCTCAACCCCACTGCGTTGAAGATCCTGCAGTCGCTGATGGAAGCCTCGCCGGCCGTGGTTACCCGTCAGGAGCTGGAAACCCGCGTCTGGGGCGAAGAACTGCCGGATTCGGATTCGTTGCGCGTGCATATCCACGGCCTGCGTGCGGTGGTCGACAAGCCTTTCGATGTGCCGATGATCCAGACCCGTCACGGCATCGGCTATCGCATCGCCTCGCCCGATGCCTGAAAGCAATAACGGCGCGCGGCCCGCCCGCAGGCGCGGCCGCTATCGGCGGCGCCTGCGCAGCCGCATCATCCTGTCGTTCGTGCTGTTGGGCTTCTGCCTGACCACGCTGTTCGCCTTCGCCACCAACTGGGCGCGCTCGCGCGTGGAAAACCAGTTGGTGGAAGACGTGATGAACCGCAATATCGACGCCTTTGCGCAGCGCTTCTATTCCGACCCGCTGCGTAACCCCGACCTGCCGGTGCAGCAGATGCGCGGGCGGGTGGTCAAAAGCGACAAGTTCGAAGCGCTGCGGCTGGAACAGCCGGAGTGGTACCAGTTTCCTGACGGCATCCACACCATCTCCGGCGTGGACGAAAACGGCAACGCGTATTCGTACAAGCTGGCCGTGCGCAAGACGCCGAGCGAGTGGTTCTTCCTCGCCTACGACATGACCCAGACCATCAAGGGCGAGATCCAGCTCAAGCGCACCTTGATGCTTTCGGTGCTGGTGTTCAGCGGCTTCTCGCTGCTGATTGGCTGGTGGTCGGCATCCAAGGTCATGCGCCCGGTGTCGGACCTGGCTGCACGCCTGCGCGCCTATCGCGGCGGCACCAGCGAGCCCAAGCCGCTGGCCGCGCACTTCCCGGACGACGAAGTAGGCCAGCTGGCCGAAGCGCTGGACGATTACTCGGCCCGCCTCACCGAGGTGGTGCAGCGCGATCGCGAATTCAATGCCGACGTCAGCCACGAACTGCGCACCCCGCTGGCGGTGATTCGCGGCGCCACCGAACTGCTGCTCACCAAGCCCAATCTCGACGAAAAGATGCTGCAACGCCTGCAGCGCATCCAGCGCGCCGAACTGCAGTGCAGCGACCTGATCGGCTCGCTGCTGCTGCTCTCGCGCAACGAACGCGGGCAGGGCAGCAGCAACGTCGCTAAGGTGGCCGAACAGCTGATCGACGCGCACCGCGCCCAGCTCGGCGGCAAGCAGCTGGAGCTGCTGTTGGAGGGTGAACGCGACCTGGTCATCGACGCGCCCGAATCCGCCTTGTCGGTGGCGCTGGGCAACCTGATCGGCAATGCGGTCAAGTACACCCAGGACGGCCAGGTACGCGTGCGCGTGCTTGGCGATGCGGTGGAAGTGATCGACTCCGGCCCCGGCCTGAGCGAGGAAGACGCCGCCAAACTGTTCCAGCGCGGCTACCGCGGCACCCACGCCGGCCACTCGCAAGGCGGCGGCATCGGCCTGTCGATCGTCAGCCGGCTGTGCGACCTCTACGGCTGGCGCGTCAGCGTGCGACCAGGCCAGCAGCGCGGCGTCATCGCAACCCTAGCCTTCCACCGCTGACCACCACCCGCACTCCCGTAGGAGCGCACCCGGGCGCGACAGCCTTATACCCATGACGCCCCCGCGCCGGTGCTTGCAGACAACATCCGCACCCAAAACCCAGCTCAGCGCTCTACAACCGTCACCACCAACTCGCCCGCACACGCCGTGATCTGCAGCTTGCACCCAACCGCAAACCCCAACTGCTCCAGCCACAGCCCGCGTAGGCGTACGCTCGGGATGCGCTGGCTATGTGGCCGGCCCGGCTCCGCATCGTAGAACGCATAGCCCACCGTGCAGCGCGTGGGCGTACGTGCCTTGCGCGGTGGCCGCGGCGGCAGATCGTCCACGGGAGGCCTGTGGCGACGGTCGAAGGTGAGATTGTCCACATCGAACGTGGGTGACGGCACCAGCCGCATGGGCTGCGTGTCCTTTACCGGCGTGGCTGCTCGCTTGGCGGAAGCGGTGCGCTTGGTATTCGATTTGGACCGCTTGGCGGTTGGAGACTGCGCCCGGCTCATCGCCTCACCTCCGCCAGCACCACGGGGCGACGACGCCCACCAACCTGCAATACCGATGCATCTGTCATGACAGCGCCTCCTTCCAGGAACAGGCACCGTCGCCGGCCGGCGATGGGATGTGGGGAGGTTAGAAACCGCTCATAGCCGGCGGGCGTATTCCTCCCGAAGGAGTGTTGTATTAGCCGCCCTCCCGACGCAGGCATCGCGTCGGCTTGCGACTGCGAACAGGCACAAAAACCCACCGGTTTGACGGAGGTGGGTACCGCTGTAAGCGGAGTTTCTACGCTTCTTGTGGTAGAGGTCGCTACTAGTCATCTGGGATGTCAACTGCGCAAAATGAATGGAGTAGGGTCAGATGAAAATTAAGCTTTGGCGTACCAACGGTCAGGGCAAATATCGTGATCGTCCTATCCGTTGCAATGTTTATCCGCAAACAGAGCTTCTGAAGGCTCTCAAGTTCAGCCAACTGCGCGCAATCGCGAAACATGTAGCCGGCTACGGATATGGGTTTTGCTGTTCTCAATACTATTCTTTACCTCATCTTAACTGGCGCCGCAGCTGCTGAAATCAGCTTTAGGCCTTTCGCTCCAGTTGTGGCCCGTTATAGTGCTAAAGCAGAGGTGGTAGCAACCTCCGCCTACCTTATGTCCATCCGGACTGGATTGGCAGGTGATGAGGCAATCGGCAGAAGGGGTGCACTCTTTCTTAAGTAAGTTAATTTCACACTTCTCAATTTCGGAGAGTTGTCTTCTGGCAGAAGCCTGGCAATTATGAAATTGTACGAGATCGCCATAATCGCTACCTACGCTAATTTGCGTGGGCGGTTCGATGTCACCTCGCCCACACGCCGTTGTTAGCATGGGTGTGATGCCCGTAAAAAAGATAAGTAGGTGTTTTAAAATATTATTCAAAGGCAGATCCGCAACCGAAGCATTTTTGCTGCAAGTATCTAGCGACGCCTTCGTAGTTTTGCTGAAGGCTAAGCGAAAGTGGGCTGCCAAGTACCAAGTGCACAGCTTCATGGGCGATGACCGAGGCCATTGAGCAGCATCCTGTTCCTGAGAAAATGGCATTGCCGATGCCGATAGCATTTGGGTCCAAATTTGGATTGGCATAACCGCAAGTTCCAACAGAGTTGTCACGATAGATGGTGGCGAACATCACCTTGGAAATTACTTCCGCCTTCTGCGACTCGGTTATTTTGTAAGGATTGCTCGGGTCGCAATCTTCTACATTGCACCTTTGCAGCTTTGCAATCGCTTCGGCTCGGGCAAGCTCTTTGTGATTTTCGAATCTATAGCCAGGTCCTGGTGTTGCCAGTAAGCCGTTCCGATCCAGGGAATTGATCGGATTGGACGCTACGTAGCTATATGTGCTTGTCCCCCCTTCCAATCCAATGAGATCACTCTGCCCATAGCGCCCGGTAGCGGCCTCGTAGTCCCGGAAGTAGTTCTGATTCAATCCACTCGCTGCATCAAACCGCTGCCCCGGGAAGCGCATATCCAACACCAGCGCCGCACCATCGCCATCCGGATCCTGATTCGGCGCGGTGTTGCCGAAGGCTTCGCCCTTCAAGCTCCATGTCCACACCGCCACATCGCGGGTTGGGTCGATCACCACGCGCGGACTGCCCAGATGATCGGGTTCGATGTAGTGCAGCGTGTTGGCATTGGCCAGCAGGCCGACCGGTAGATCGTCCAGCCAGATCGCCTGCTGCTTGGGCGCGCCGTTGCTGTCGTAGTCGCCTAGCCAATGGCCTGCTTCGTCATAGAGCGTGTAGGTGTTGGTGGTGCCTAAGAAGCGGCGCACCTGCTCGCCACGGCCGTTGTAGCGGTAGTTCATGGTCACCGCGCCGGCGCGGCGGGCCTGGGTCATGCGGCCGGTGGTGTCGTAGGTGTACTGGCGCGCGGTGCCGCCGATGGCGGTGGTGTTGCCGGTAGCGTCGTAACTGCGGGCCACGCCGGCCACCGCACTGAGGCGGTGGCTGTCGGCCGGGTAGGTGTAGGCCTGCATGGCCGTGCCGACCTTGGCGCTGAGGCGGTTGCCGGTGGCGTCGTAGCTGTAGCCGTCGATCAGGGTACCGGTGCGGCCGTCCTTGAGGCCGGTCAGGCGGCCCAGGGCGTCGTAGCCCAGGCCGATTTCGGGCGTGGGATTGCCGGCTGGGGTCAGTGCGGTGAGGTTGCCGGCCGGGTCGAAGCCGAAGCCCACTTCCAGCCCACCCGGGCGGGTGTCCTGAATCGCCTGCGGGCGGTAGTCCAGATCGTACTGGCGGGCGAGGATGCGGCCATTGCCATAGGTCCAGCCGGCAGCCGGACCGAACGGGTAGTAGCTGGCGTTGCCCAGCAGCACCTGGCGGCTGCCGCCGGCCGGGGTCACGCCGACCTCGGTGGTCTGGCCTTGCGAGTTGCGCACATAATCGACCACCGCCCCGTCCGGATAGATCATGCGGCGCAACTGGCCGCCGACGGTGTAGTCGTAGCGCAGCACCAACGCCTTGCTGTTGCTGGTCTGCACCTTGCGCACCAGATCGCCGAAGCGGTTGTAGCAGTACTGGGTGATGGCGCCGCCGTCCTGCATCTTGGTCAGGCGGCCGATGGAGAAGGTCTCCCCGCTCGTGCAGGCCGTCTGCGTCACGTCGTAGGTGTAAGTGACGTTGAGGCCGCTGGTGGGGTAGGTGACCTTGGTCAGGCGATTGAGCGCATCGTAGCCGTAGGCGGTGGTATTGCCGCGCGCGTCGGTCTGGGTGGCGCGGTTGCCGGCGCTGTCGTAGGTGTAGCTGGTGACGCCAGTGTCCGGGCTGGTGAGCTTCACCAGATCGCCGAAGCCGTTGTACTCGTATTTGGTGTCCAGACCCTTGGGGTCGGTGACCTTGGTGAGGTTGTCCAGCGCGTCGTAGTCGAATGTGGTGTCGGCCTTGATGCCGGCTACATCCTGCAGCGTGCGCGACAGCCGGTTTAGCGGGTCGTATTCGCTCTGCGTCGCGGTTGCCAATGCATCGGTCACCTTGGTGGCGTTGCCGTTGGCGTCGTACTCGAAATCGGTGGGGTCGCTGCCCGCGGTGGCCTGCGTCTTGAGTTGGCCGAGCTGGTTGTAGACACGCGAGAGCGTGCGCTTCAACGTACCGGTTGCGTCCTGGGTGTCTTCCTTGACGCGATTGCCGGCGTTGTCCAGCGTGTAGTGGACAGTGTTGCCCGCGTTATCGGTGATATCGGTCAGCCGATGCGCCGCATCGTAGGTGAAGGCAGTGAACGCGCCATCGGGCTGGGTGACCTGCTTGACCAGGCCAGTCGGCCAGTAATCGATGTGGGTGATGCGGTCATCGGCCTCGCTGGACGCATCGCTTCCGCGCACCTTGCTGGCGGTCAGCCAACCGCGCGGGTGATAGGTGTAGTCGGTGACAACGCCGTTGGCGTCCTTGATGGACAGCGGGCGGCCGGCGCCGTCGTAGGCGAGGTATTCGATGACTTGGCCGAGGGCGTTAGTGACTTTCCACAAGTCGCTTTTGCGGTATGCGCAGAGGCCTGATTGCGAATTGCATCCCGCACTGTCACCAGAGAAATAGGAGAACGCAACTGTGTCCTGAGTTCCGGGTAGCGGGCCATTCGTAACCAGAATCAGCCCGACGCTTGGACATGTCAATGCTTGCACGTCCTGTTGTTCGCAATACCTGGACGTTGAACTCCTAGTAGTTGCAGAAGCAAGATCCTCCTTGATAATACCCAACGGTTGGCCACGCGAGTTGAGCAGATACTTGACAGAGATTGCTTCTGAGAGAGTTTTTACTGTCCGGTTCGTATCCCTGCTTTTCCAGCTTTCTATTTTTCTTTGCTGAGGCGTTCCGGCGGCCTGCGTGCTCTGCGTCACCAAGATGCTTCCCAATTCCGGATCTGTAAGCTCTTGATAATAAAGATTTTCGGTGCGCCCCAGTCTATCCGTACTCGAGACGAGTCTCCTGCGGAAATCTGACGAATAAGACGCATAAGACCTGGATGCAACGCCCTGTGAAGAAGAAATGCTTAATACCTTCCGATAAGGTTCATCGCTGGAAAGCTGGACTTCTTCAATGGCGCCATTTGCACCAGTGTGTCTTACCAGATCGCCGCTGACGTACTCGAATACACCTCTGCTCACACCACCAGCATGCTCCGAGAGAGTGGCCATGCCATCGGTGTCGTATTGGTAGTTGGAGTAAATCGTCTCGGACTCGTCTCCGATTGCCGTTAATCCGTCTGGAAAATTAGGGTCGCTATAATAGTAGTGCTTTGAAGTACCATCTGCGTAGATGACTCCAGCAAGCCTTCTTGCAGCATCGTAGACATAGGTGACAAGAATTCCTCTCGCGTCACTTACCGTGGAGATTTCTGATTCATTAGCGCCATTTGAGTCTGCATAAGTGAAATCAAGATAGCGGCCCGATGAATGCATCGCGCGCGCAAGTCTCTGTTTGAAGTCGAAATAAAGTGATATGACACTACCGTCTGGATACTCTATCTGATAAGCGCGGCCATAGTCATTAAAAATATATCTTTCGCTCCCTGTCTCCAGGGTGTACTCGCCGCCGACGTACCTGAGCCTGGCGCCAGAACCGTCAATCCCTTCGCCGTTTTGGAAGACGGAAAGTGAACCATCTGGGTAGAGAACGGAATTTGCTCCATTACCAATCACGAGGCGCACATTGAAGTTGTGAGTCCAGTGCTGCCTTCCGATGCCGCCGGTGACTTTGAATGAAGAATTGTAAGTGCGATAAAAATTGGTCCAGGCAACCGAGATGTCGACTTCCTTTTGAACCTTGTTGCCTGTGGTAAGGCTGATAGGGTTGTCGCGTAAATCGCAAGGAGAGCAAGTAAGGGGCTTTGAGTACAGTGTTGCGATAGCGTCTCGTATACAGCTGGATCCATTCCATCCGAGATACTGGGCGCATTCCACCTTCCGGTTGCGCCATTGCTGCACCGTCCAGCGCCTGGAGCAACTCGAGTCACTGGCGATCATGTCGAAGACGCGTGACTGATTTGAAGGAATTCCTCCAAAGCTACCTTGGTCCTGCCAGTCCTCGGTTGGAGTAAACGACGTAAACCGGCATTCTGGATACTGGGCGTTGTATGCTGCCAATGTCATTGCGTTGGCGATTTCCTCCGAACCAACTCCAGGGGAGTCGTTGCCGTATCCCGTGTAAGCCCAGGCTCCGGTTTCTGGAGGGCGCGGCCTCGCCCTATAGACGTAGGCCGTAGTGTCGGAACTTTGCTGTGTGTATTGAAGCTCTTCTGCGTAGACGTATTCGGCACCTTTGGAGCGCACTGCAGACAGCGCTGAACTCTCGCTCGGGAAAACTCCGGGAACGACGTTGGTGGTCCAGGACTGGGGCGAGGCCGCCAACGCATCTTTCACAAAGATGGCTAGGGCTAGGCCGATCAGTAATCCTAAGGCGTTCGTCGAACCGCAAAACGGCATCCTGCGGCCTGTAGCGCAACGCCTTGCTGTACCGGGGATGCGAAAGATATGGTACTTGGTAGCCAAGCCTTTAATCCAATTCCACGCTACGTAGAGAAAAGCGCTTTGCGAATTGTTGAATTGCTTCATGGTCAGCCTATTATCCGTGGCGTTGGAATGCATAAGTTCATCTGGCTGGGAACGACGTCGCCTCCTAATCAAACGAGAAGGGCCTTGCGTGGTTCTGAGGGTGATGGCCCACACGTATCAGATGACTAGGTTCCTCTCTAATCGATTCACGGCCAAGTCCCAGAATGGAACAGGTTTTCAAGAGCTATAGATCGGTTGGTGTCGCTCTACGTCGCTTGGTTGCCGCTTTAGCCCGGTATGCCAAGTCAAGTCTGCGCGCTTCGGGCTCCAATCGTTCCGGAGTGCTGTCGTTGCTGACGACATCGTCGGCGATGGCTTCTCGCTGTTCGCGCGCCGCCTGCGCGGCGATCATCCGACTTGCCAATTCGGGTGTTGCGCCATCGCGGCGCATGAGGCGCGCATGCTGCAGGGCGGCCGGGACATCGACGACTAGGATGCGGTCGAGCCACGGGTAGGTGGCACGTCCTCCGGCTTCGGCAAGCAGCGGGATCGCCACGATGGTGTACGGTCCCCGGGCAGCCAGTGCCGCGCGACGCAGTTCGTCGCGGATGGCGGGGTGAGTGATGGCTTCGAGCGCCTTCCGTTGAAGTGGATCGGCAAAGACAATTTGGCGCAAGGCGGAGCGATCTAGCGCGCCATCCGGCAACAAGATGGCGCGTCCGAAGCGATCGGCGATGGCATCAAGAATGGGGCCGGGCTCCACGACCTGCCGCGCAACGACATCCGCATCAATGACCGGCACGCCCAGTTTCTCGAACTCGGCAGCGAGGGCACTCTTGCCGGAGGCGATGCCACCCGTGAGGCCGACGATGAAATCGCTCATCGCCGTGCCCCGATCAACGCAGGCCTGCGAAGTGCAGGTAGCCGTCCACCAGGTCGTTGCCCCAGAAGAACACCACCCAGCCGGCGATGGCCAGGTAGGGGCCGAACGGGATCGGGGTGGCGCGGTCGCGGCCCTTGGCCACCAGCCAGATCGAGCCGAGGATGGCGCCGACCAGTGAGGAGATCAGGATGATCGGCAGGATGCCTTTCAGCCCGCACCACGCGCCCAGCGCGGCCAATAGCTTGAAGTCGCCGTGGCCCATGCCTTCCTTGCCGGTGAGCTGCTTGAACAGCCACCACACCGTCCACAGCGAGACATAGCCAACCGCCGCGCCCAGTAAGGCGGGCTTGGCCGGCATGTAGAGGTTGTCCATCGAGCCAACTAGACCCAGCCACATCAGCGGCAAGGTCAGTTGGTCCGGCAGCAGCTTATGTCGCAGGTCGATGCCGGACATCGCCACCAGAAAGCAGCTCAACACGATCGCGCCGAAACCCTGCCAGCCGAAGCCGAAGCGCCAGACGCTGGCCACGCACAGGATCGAGGTCAACAGCTCCACCAGCGGGTACTGGATGGAGATCGGCTTACCGCTGTAGCGCGACTTGCCGCGCAGCATCAGCCAGCTGAAGAGCGGGATGTTCTCCCACCACTTGAGCTTGTCGCCGGTGACGGGGTCGTGCGAGGGCTCCACCACGATCCCGGGCGGCGGCGGCTCATAGATGTCCGGCAGCTCCAGGATCTCGCGCGCATCGCGCCGCCACTGCCATTCCATGCGCTTGGGCAAGCGCAGGATCACCACGTTCAGGAAGCTGCCGATCAGCAGTCCCAGTCCGGCCGCGGCGGGAAAGCCGAGACCGGGATGCTGGTCTAAAAATGCCATGCTGCCTTACACCACTGAGCCAAGTTTGAAGATGGGAAGATACATGCCAATTACCATGCCGCCCACAATTGTGCCAATGAACACCATGATCAATGGTTCCAGCAGGCTGCTCAATGCATCCACGGCGTTATTAACTTCCTGCTCGAAATATTCAGCTACTTTGAATAACATGGCATCTAAGGCGCCTGCTTCCTCGCCGATCGAAGTCATCTGAACCACCATGTGTGGGAAAAGATTGACTTGCTTCATCGCCATATTGACAGGGTAGCCTACAGAAACGTCATCGCGCATACGGAGCACAGCTTCCTCATAAACTTTATTGCCAGTCGCGCCGGCAACAATGCTCAAAGCTTCAACTAGTGGAACGCCCGCCTTGAACGTTACAGCAGTCGTTCGGGCAAATCTGGCGATTGAGCTGTTATGCATGATTTGGCCAATGATTGGCACCTTCAACACTAGCCTGTCCATCCCATGACGCATGCGGGGAGAGCGCTTGTAAGCAAAGATGAATCCCGCAATCGCTGCGATACTGCCAAGTAGCATTAGCCACCAATAAGACACCATGAAGCGAGATGCGGCAACGATCATCTGAGTGAAGGCAGGCAATTCTGCTCCGAACCCTTTGAACACATCCTCGAACTGAGGAACAACAAAAACAAGCAAAATTCCGCTAACGATGATGGCGACTGCCATCACCATAGCAGGATAAAATAAGGCCTTCTTTATTTTGCCCTTCAAAGCTTCGATGTTTTCCTTATAATTCGCAACAGTATCTAGAACGGTTTCTAAGACGCCTGCACCTTCGCCCGCCCGAACTAGATTTCGATAAAGGTCATCGAACTGGACTGGATGTCGCGAAATTGCTTCATGTAGCGACGATCCTCCTTCAATATCAGTCCTAATTTGACCAACCATCTTTTTCATGCGAGGGTTTTTATGTCCTTCGCCAATAATTTCAAGCGACCCAACGATAGGTACCCCTGACTTCATCATTGTTGCCATTTGGCGGCTAAAGAACGCAATGTCTTTGGACGATATCTTTTTGCCAGCAGCGCCAAAAAGCGGCTTCGGCTTGGTCTTTACAACTATCGGCGTGATCCCCTGCCGCCGAAGCTCGGCGCGCAACATGTTTGCATTGCGAGCGGGCTGTTCCCCCTTCATCTTGACGCCACGCTTGTCTGTACCTTCCCAGACGAAGGGCACCATTTCATTTACGTTTCGGTCTATCGGCTGTTTCTTGATGCTGCTACGGGCGACTGACATTAGCGTTCCTCGCGGCCATCCCCAGGCCGGTGCTCCCCAATGGTAGCCTGTTTGCTCAACCTCGGCACACCTCGCGCTCGTCCACTTCGGACCCGCGCGAGGGCCAAATATGACCTCTAGCGTCACTTGCGTCACGGCCTCCCATTTGTCGACATAAGTGCTTCCTCTGAGATCCGTTTGTCTGCAACTATTGCTCCGGGGAGCGCTTCGGCAAAGCAAGTTGGCATGAACTGTGCTTAGTTTGACCCGTGAGTACCGCAGGTGTGCCGTTAGTCAGCTAGTACCGCAACTGAATCCATTCAACTCTTTAGGGGATGTAGACAATGAAGAAGCAAAAAGGTTTCACTTTGATCGAACTCATGATCGTAGTCGCGATTATTGCAATCCTGGCTGCCATTGCGCTGCCGGCTTACCAGGACTACTTGGCTCGTTCGCAAGTGTCGGAAGGACTTTCCCTCGCTTCTGGGGCGAAGACAGCTGTCGCTGAAACTTATGCCAACACCGGCGCCTTCCCGGCCAATAATGCCGCCGCTGGCCTTGAGGCTGCTGCGAACATCAAGGGAAAGTATGTGACGTCTGTGACGGTTGGGGCAGGTGGAATCATCACTGCAGCATTCAATACAGCTAATGCAAAGTTGAGTGGCAAGAATCTCGTCCTCACCCCGACTGACAACAACGGGTCGATCAGCTGGGGGTGCATCACCGGCACTACGATTGATCAGAAGTATCTGCCGACCTCTTGCCGCACTGCAGCGACCCCGTAATAAAGGCTCATGTTGAAAGGCCCCGGCTCGCCCGGGGCTTTTTTACTTCTGACTGAGTGTTAAGCTCAAAGGGGGCAAAGTGAGGGTCCGCGGATTCACTTTGATTGAGTTGATGATTGTGGTTGCCGTTATCGCCATTCTGGCAGCGATCGCATTGCCTGCTTACCAGGACTACCTCGTTAGAGCTCAGGTGTCGGAAGGCCTAAGTCTGGCCTCAGGCGCAAAGGTGGCTGTCGAAGAGTTCCACTGGGCTAAGAGTGCTTCACCAAGTACGAATGTTGAGGCTGGGTTGGGAACTCCTGAGAGCATCAAGGGGAAGTATGTTTCTTCCGTCACGATTGAGGCCGGTGGAGTTATTACTGTAGCCTTTTCAAGTGAGGGCGCAAATCAATACATACGAACGTCACGAATGCAATTGGTGCCTGACTGGTCGGGGACAGGTTCGACTGTATGGCGATGCAATGGCTCTGGGACTACTATTCAGTCAAAGTATCTTCCTCAAGCGTGTAGGTGATCTCTACAGTTGTGCTCGAGATTGCGTTTAAAAGATCAAATGTCTGTCCTATCGTAGGTGAGTAATGAGCGTTCCATTGACTGCAAATCTTGTTGGAATCACTGGGATTGCTCGGCGCTTGGTGCAGGATGGTGCGCTGGAAGAAGCCACTGCTCGAAGTGCGATGGATCAGGCGGCTACTGCCAAAATTCCTCTGCCGCAATGGTTTGCCGAAAAGAAGCTAGTCTCTGCTGCTCAACTCGCTGCTGCCAACGCAGTCGAGTTCGGCATGCCGTTGATGGACGTTTCGGTGTTCGACGCAAATCAGAACGCCGTCAAACTGGTCAGTGAGGAGTTGCTCCAGAAGTACCAGGTGCTGCCGCTGTTCAAGCGCGGCAACCGGTTGTTCGTGGGGGTAAGCAACCCGACCCAGACCCGGGCGCTGGACGATATCAAGTTCCACACCAATCTGGTGGTCGAGCCGATCCTGGTCGACGAGGATCAGATCCGGCGCACGTTAGAGCAGTGGCAAGCCAGCAATGCTGCGCTTGGCTCGTCGCTAGGTGACGACGACGAGGGGATGGGCGATCTGGACGTGTCGGCCGGGGACGAGGACATGGGCGCCGGCGGGGATTCCGGGGTCGATGCCAAGGGCGACGACACGCCGGTGGTGAAGTTCGTCAACAAGGTGCTGGTGGATGCGATCCGGCGGGGAGCCTCCGACATCCACTTCGAGCCCTATGAAGACGACTACCGGGTGCGGCTGCGGATCGATGGGCTGCTGAAGAATGTGGCCAAAGCACCGGTGAAGCTGAACCAGCGCATCGCGGCGCGTCTGAAGGTGATGTCGCAGCTGGATATCGCCGAGAAGCGGGTGCCGCAGGACGGGCGCATCAAGCTCAACCTGTCCAAGACCAAGCAGATCGACTTCCGCGTGAGCACTTTGCCGACGTTGTTCGGCGAGAAGGTGGTGCTGCGTATCCTTGACGGCAGCGCGGCCAAGCTGGGAATCGAGAAGCTGGGCTACGAGGCGGACCAGCAGAAGCTGTTCCTGGAGGCAATCCATAAGCCGTACGGGATGGTGCTGGTGACCGGGCCGACCGGTTCGGGCAAGACGGTGTCGCTGTATACGGCACTCGGCATCCTCAACGACGAGACGCGCAACATCTCCACGGCCGAGGACCCGGTGGAAATCCGTCTGCCCGGCGTGAACCAGGTGCAGCAGAACAACAAGCGCGGCATGACCTTCGCCGCGGCGCTGCGCTCGTTCCTGCGTCAGGACCCGGACATCATCATGGTCGGCGAAATCCGCGACCTGGAGACGGCCGAGATTGCGATCAAGGCCGCGCAGACCGGTCACATGGTGCTGTCCACGCTGCATACCAACGACGCGCCGCAGACCATCGCACGTTTGATGAACATGGGCATCGCGCCGTACAACATCACCTCGTCGGTGACCCTGGTGATCGCGCAGCGTCTGGCGAGGCGCCTGTGCAACAACTGCAAGCGCAAATCGACCTTGCCCGAGCATGCGTTGCTGGCGGAAGGGTTCACTGCAGAGCAGATCGCTGCCGGGATCGAGCTGTATGAGGCGGTCGGTTGCGACGAGTGTACCGAAGGCTACAAGGGCCGTACCGGTATCTACCAGGTGATGCCGATGACCGACGAGATCGGCGCGATCGTGCTGGAAGGCGGTAACGCGATGCAGATCGCCGAGGCGGCACAGAGTATCGGCATCCGCGACCTGCGCCAGTCGGCGTTGGTCAAGGCCGCGCACGGGGTGACTAGCCTGGCCGAGATCAATCGGGTGACGAAGGACTGAGTGCTGGGAATCGGGAATCGGGATTAGGGAATCGGAAAAGCCTGGGGCTATACGTCCCAGGCTTTTTTGTTTGGACAACTTTGGACAACAGCGTCAAGGATTGCAGCGGGCCACCGCGAGGTGATGCATGAGCCAATGCATCGCGCTGTTTCCCGCAAGAACCATCGAAGCGGCGCCTGTGCTTTTACGATTCCCGATTCCCGATTCCCCAATCCCGACTCCCAGCCCTTCTATTCCATCCCCAACTTCTTCAACTTGTAACGCAACGCCCGAAACGTGATGCCCAGCTGCGCGGCGGTCTTGGTCTTGTTCCAGCGGTTTTCTTCCAGCGCCTTCTGGATCGCGGCGCGCTCCAGTTGCTCGATGTAGGAGGGCAGGGCGGCTGAGGCGGGGTCGATGTCGACCACCGCTTCGCGGGGTTCGACGGCGGCGCTGCCTGGTGTGGCGGCCAGGCGATGGCCGCCGTGGGCGGGCAGGCGCAGGTCGGTGGCGCTGATCTGGTCGTCTTCGGCCAGGGCCAGGGCGCGTTCGAGGATGTTTTCCAGCTCGCGCACATTGCCCGGGAAGCCGTACTGGTCCAGCGCGTCGAGCGCGGACTGGGTCAGCAGCGGAATCGGCCGGCCGTGGCTATGTGCCAGGCGCGCGATGATGGCCGCGGCCAGTTGCGGCAGGTCGCCGCCGCGTTCGCGCAGCGGCGGCACGCGCAGTTCGATGACGTTGATGCGGTAGTACAGGTCGTGGCGGAAACGGCCGTCGGAGACCAGGTCGCCCAGGTTCTTGTGGGTGGCCGAGAGAATGCGCACGTCCACCAGCGACTCGCTGGAGGCGCCCACCGGGCGCACTGATTTTTCCTGGATCGCGCGCAGCAGCTTGACCTGCATCTGTAGCGGCAATTCGGCCACCTCGTCCAGAAACAGCGTGCCGCCATGCGCGGCCTGGAACAGGCCGGGCTTGTCGGCATGTGCGCCGGTGAAGCTGCCCTTCTTGTGGCCGAAGAACTCGCTTTCCATCAGCTCGGCGGGAATGGCGCCACAGTTGACCGGCACGAACGGGCCGGCCGCGCGTGCTCCCTGTTCGTGGATGGTGCGCGCGACCAGCTCCTTGCCTACGCCCGATTCGCCGACGATGTAGACCGGCGCCTGGCTGCGCGCGACCTTGCCGATGGTGGCGCGCAGGCTTTCCATCGCACTGGAATCGCCCAGCAGGCGGCTGGCCTGTTCCGGTGGCGGCGGTGGCGGGGCAGGGCGGTCGCGGTTATTCAATTCCAGCGCGTGCTTGACCAGGCCACGCAGCACGCTGATGTCCACCGGCTTGCTGACGAAGTCGAAGGCACCGGCCTTCAAAGCTTCCACCGCCAGGTCCATGCTGCCGAACGCGGTGATCATCGCCACCGGGGTCTGCGGATAGTGCTTGGCGATTTCGGTAACCAGCTCGATGCCGTTGCCGTCAGGCAACCGCATGTCGGTCAGGCACAGGTCGTAGGGATTGTTGGCCAGCAGCTCGCGCGCTTCGGCCAGGTTGGCGGCGGTGCTGATGCGCAGGCCCATCCGGCCCAGGGTGAGAACAAGCAGTTCGCGAATGTCACGCTCGTCATCGACAACCAGGGCACTTTTCGGTTCGTTCATGTGGCGCAAGATAGCCCACGGCGATGACCGTCGACAATTGCCGGCCGGGTCCGGGCGTAACGATTCACGTGATCACACGATGGTGCGCGGGCGCAGCACGATGCCCAGCAGCTGGCCGCACGGACACCATTGCAGTGCTAACGCAGGCCGCAGCGCCATTGGCTTGCGGCTGGCATGACGCAGCGCTCTCGCTCATTTCCCGAGCAGGCTATTGGGCCCCTGCAACAGGATCCGGAAACAGGCGCCGCCGCCCGGCACCGACACGTAGTCCAGTTGCGCCTGGTTGGCGCGGCATAGTTCCTGGGCGATATACAGGCCCAGCCCGGTGCCGTGCTCGGAGGTGGTGTAGAACGGGCGGAACAATTGCGCGGCCACCGTCTCCGGGATGCCGGGGCCGCGGTCGACTACGTCGATCACCGCCATGCGCTCCATGCGCTCCACGCGCAGTTTCACCCGCGCCGGTTCGTCCATGACCCGGCCGTACTTGAGCGCGTTGTGCACCAGCGCGGTCAGGATCTGGTGCAGGTGCTTGGGGTCAATCAAGGCATGCACGGCATTGCCCTGGATGCTGGCCTCCAGGATGTCGGTCTCCATCGACAGGGTCTGCCGGTACTCGACCACGAAGCGGCGCACGAAGGCGGCCAGATCCAGGTTGTCCGGGCTTGCGCGCTCGCGGCGGGCCAGCGCGAGCACGCTTTCGACGATGCCGTTGGTGCGCTGGCATTGCTGGTGGATGATCTGCAGCAGGCGGCGGTCGGCATCGCCGATGTCCGGGGATTCCTCCAGCAGCTGCGAGGCGTAGCTGATCGCCGCCAGCGGGTTGCGGATCTCGTGTGCCAGGCTGGCCGAAAAGCGCCCCATCGCCGACAGGGTGAGCGATTCGGCGCGCCGCGACACCACGCTGGCATCGTCCAGAAACACCAGCACCAGGTCGCTGTCGGCGAGCAGCCGCACGAAGCGCGGCTGCACTTCCGGGCGGTCGGCGCCCAGTTGCAGCGGAGCCTCTTCCTCGCGCCAGCCGCTGCGCCAGCGCTGCAGGCGGCGCGACAGTTCGGGCGTGAGCGCGGCCAACGACAGGTCGACCGGGGCGTTGCGCTGGTCGCCGTCGCCGAGCAGCGCCAGCGCCGCCTCGTTGGCCAGGGTGATGTGGCTGTGGGTGTCGACCACCAGCACGCCGGTGCGCATGCGGCGGATGATCAGTTCGTTGATCTCGTAGAGGTTGGCGACCTGCGCGCCGCGTTCTTCGGCCAGTACCTGATTGCGGCGCGCACGCGAGCCGATCTGTTCGCAGATGAAGGCCACCGCGACGTAGCTGGTGGCGAACATCGCCAGTTCCGCGACCGGGCGGGCGGCGCCGCCGCCTTCGAGCAGGGTCCACAGGTATTCCAGCACGATGGCGCCGCTGGCGAGCACCGCGATGCTCATGCCGTAGCGCAGGCGCAGCAGGATCGAGGCAGCGGCGACATTGAACAGCAGCATCATCGCGATGCCGGCGCTGGCGCCGGGCAGCGCATGCGTGGCCAGGGTCGCGGCGGCGATGTCGGCCAGCACCGAACAGAACACGGTGGTGGTCAGCCGGCGCTCGCTGCGGCCCCAGAACAGCAGCGGGATCGCAACCGACAGATAGCCGATCGCCACGCCGGCCGCCAGGCGCGGGTAACGCGGCTCCGGGATCGCGTCGGACAGGGGGCTGAACACCAGGGCGGCGATCAGCCCGGCCACCAGCACCCGGTACAGCGAAAAGAAGTACAGCTCGCGCTGCGGCGCGGACTGGATCCGGTCGATAAGCGATGGGCTGGATGGCAAGCCGATTCCCCGCTGGAGCAAGCCGCGAGTATAGGCAGGTGCGCGGCCCGCGTAGCGCTTGCGCACAGTGCCGGGCTGCGTGCAAGCGGCGCAAATGGCGGGCCATGCGCGCCGGCTTTTGCGCCGCACGGCGTGGTCGGCCACAATAGGCGGCCCGTTCGCGTCTCTTGACGTGCCGCCCAGGCGGTCTGCGTTGCACGCAGCGGTCGTTTCCTTTTCCCACGGTGACGCATGAATTTCCACGAATACCAGTCAAAACAGCTGCTTGCCGAGTACGGCATCCCCGTTCCGGCCGGCAAGGTCGCGGCGACCCCGGACGAAGCGGTTGAAGTCGCCAATTCCCTGGGCAAGGGCCCCTGGATGGTGAAGGCGCAGATCCACGCGGGCGGTCGCGGTAAGGCTGGCGGCGTCAAGTTCTGCAAGACCACCGACGACGTGAAGGCCGCAGCGGCCAAGATGCTCGGCACCAAGATGTCCACCTACCAGACCGCCGGCGTCGAGCTGCCGATCAACCTGGTGCTGGTGACCACCGCCGGCGAGATCGTCAAGGAGCTGTACCTGTCGATCCTGGTCGACCGCGGCACCAAGACCATCACCTACATCGCCTCCAGCGAGGGTGGCGTGGAGATCGAGCAGGTCGCCGCCGAGACGCCGGAGCTGATCCACTCGCTCAACGTCGATTTCGTCGAAGGCGTGCAGGGCTACCACGGCCGCGATTTCGGCTTCAAGCTCGGCCTGACCGCCAAGCAGGCCGGCCAGTTCGCCAGCATCATGGTGAACCTGTATCGCCTGTTCAACGAAAAGGATCTGGCGCTGGTTGAAATCAACCCGCTGGCGATCCTGGACGACGGCAACCTGTACGCACTGGACGGCAAGTTCGACAGCGACGACAACGCCGCGTTCCGTCAGAAGCAGCTGATCGCCATGCGCGACAAGACGCAGGAAGACGAGACCGAAGTGACCGCGTCGGAGCTGGACATCAACTACGTCACCATGGACGGCAACATCGGTTGCATGGTCAACGGCGCAGGCCTGGCCATGGCCACCATGGACGTGATCAAGCTCAACGGCGGCGAGCCGGCGAACTTCCTGGACGTGGGCGGCGGTGCCAACAAGCAGCGCGTCATCGAGGCGTTCAAGCTGATCCTGTCTTCGGACAAGGTCGAAGGCATCTTCGTCAACATCTTCGGCGGCATCGTCCGTTGCGACATGATTGCCGAGGGCATCATCGCTGCGGTCAAGGAAGTGGGCGTCAAGGTCCCGGTCGTGGTGCGCCTGGAAGGCACCAATGTGGAAGAAGGCAAGCAACTGCTGCGCGACAGCGGCATGGCCATCATCCCGGCCGACAACATCAACGACGGTGCCAAGAAGGTCGTCGAAGCTGTCAAGAACGCCGCCTGATCCACGACACCGAAGGAACTATCCATGTCCGTTTTGATTAACAAGAACACCAAGGTGATCGTGCAGGGCTTCACCGGCCAGCAGGGCACCTTCCACGCCACTCAGATGATCGAGTACGGCACCCAGGTCGTCGGCGGCGTGACGCCGGGCAAGGGCGGCACCACGCATATCGACCTGCCGGTGTTCAACACCGTGGCCGATGCCGTGCAGAGCACCGGCGCCGATGCGTCGGTGATCTATGTGCCGCCGCCGTACGCGGCTGATGCGATCCTGGAAGCGGCCGCGGCCGGTATCAAGGTCATCGTCTGCATCACCGAAGGCATCCCGGTGCTGGACATGCTGCGCGTCAAGAACGTGCTGACCCGCTCGCATCCGGACACCGTGCTGATCGGGCCGAACTGCCCCGGCGTGATCACCCCGGGCGAGTGCAAGATCGGCATCATGCCGGGCCACATCCACAAGCCGGGCAAGATCGGCATCGTGTCGCGTTCGGGCACCCTGACCTATGAAGCGGTCAAGCAGACCACCGAAGTGGGCCTGGGCCAGAGCACCTGCATCGGTATCGGTGGCGACCCGATCAACGGCCTGAACTTCGTCGACTGCCTCAAGCTGTTCAACGAAGACCCGCAGACCGAAGGCATCATCATGGTCGGCGAAATCGGTGGCGACGCCGAGGAAGCCGGTGCCGAGTACATCAAGCAGTTCGTGAAGAAGCCGGTGGTCGGCTTCATCGCCGGTGCGTCGGCGCCGGCCGGCAAGCGCATGGGCCACGCCGGTGCGATCGCATCGGGCGGCAAGGGCACTGCCGAAGGCAAGTTCGCGGCGATGGAAGCTGCCGGCGTCAAGACCGTCCGTTCGCCGGGCGATCTGGGTGCGGCGATTGCTGCGCTGGTGAAGTAAGCACGCCGCGCGCGCAAGCGTGTGAGCGTCGGAAAGGCCGCCTTTGGGCGGCCTTTTTTGTGGCTAGCCACTGTGGCTAGCCGTTTGTGGCAATGGCCGACGTGGCCATTGCCGTTGGCCAATGGCTGGCTGGTGCCAGCGTCTTCGCCGGCCGCCGTTGCCTGCCGCGGCTTGGCGGCGGATTCGAGCGGCTTGCAGCGTTCGATTCAAAGCTCGTGCTGTTGCGCATTGAGCTCAAGCAACAGGTCCACGAACGCGCGCACCTTGGCCGGCCGAAAGCGCGTTGCCGGAAACACGGCGTGGATGCCGCCGGACGGCAACTGCCACTGCGGCAGCACATGCAGCAAGCGACCGGCAGCCAGATCGTCGGCGACCACATAATCGGGCAGCACCGAGATGCCTGCGCCCTGGCACACCGCTTCGCGCACGGCGAGGGTGGCGTCGAGAAAGATGCCCGGCTGCACCTCCACACTCTGCGGCGCATGCGTGGCGTGCGCGAATTGCCAGCGCTGGTGATCGCGCAAGGCGGTGTTGGCCACGAAGGGCAGGGTGGCGATGTCCTGCGGCGATGCGATTCGGGCCAGCTGCGCGGCCATCGCGGAAGGCGCGACCAGCAACTGCCGAAACGCGCCGATCTTGCGTGCCTGCAGGCTGCTTTCGGCCAGCCAGCCGACGCGGATCGCAAGTTCGATGTTGGCCGTCATCAGGTCCAGGGTCTGGTCGCTGAGGATCGCGTCGACCTTGCAGGCCGGATGGCGCCGGGTGAAGGCTGCGATCGCCGGCACCACCACGCGCACGCCGTAGTCCAGCGGGGCAGTGAGCCGGAGCAGGCCGGACGGTTCGGCGGCGGTATCGGTGAGTGCGTCGAAGGCGTCGTCGGTATCGCGCAGGATGGCCGCGCAGCGCTGGTAGAACGCCTGCCCGAGTTCGGTGGTGCGCACCCTGCGGGTCGTGCGCACCAATAGCGAGGTGCGGCATTCGCGCTCCAGGCGGGCGACCTGCTGGCTCACTACCGCCTTGGTGATGCCCAGGCGCTCGGCGGCCGCCGTGAACGAGCCGGTGTCCACCACTGCGACGAAGTAGGCCAGGCGGCGCAGATTGCCAAGGCCGCCTGGTCCGGTCTCGCTTCGATTGTGTGTCTTTGGCATACGGTATGTTTATGGCGGATGGATTTAAGAGTCAACGGCGCGGGCCTAGGATGCATTGCTCGCCACCGGATGCCGCTGCCATGTCCACCACCGTTCACTACATTTACGACCCGCTATGCGGCTGGTGCTATGGCGCCACCGCGGTGGTGTCGGCGTTGCAGGCGCGGGCCGATGTCGCGCTGCAATTGCTGCCAGCCGGGCTGTTTCTGGGCGCCGGCGCCAGGGCGATGGACGCCACCTTCGCCGGCTACGCCTGGTCCAACGACCAACGCATTGCGCAGCTGACCGGCCAGGGTTTCAGCGCCCAGTATCGACAGCGCGTGCTCGGCGATCGTCAGCAACGCTTCGACAGCGGTCCGGCGACGTTGGCGCTGACGGCGGTGGCGCGTGTCGATCCGTCGCGCGAAGTGCAGGTGCTGGGGGCCATCCAGCGGGCGCGCTATGTCGAGGGTAACGATGTGACCGCGCTGGACACGCTGGTGGGCCTGCTGGAATCGCTTGGGCTGGAGCAGGCCGCAAAGCAGATCGCCGCGCCGGATGCGCAGCTGCTTGCGCTGACACAGGCGCGCATCGACACCGCGCTGGAGCTGTTGCAGGAATTCGATGTGCGCGGCGTGCCGACGCTGGTTGCGCAGTCGTCCGGCAAGCGGTGGTTGCTGGATGTCGGGGCGGGTTATGGGAACCCCGATGTCGTCCTGCGGCAGTTGGATGCTGGGCATTTTTAGGCGTCTGGGTGACGGGTTTCTCGCCATGGGGTTGGCTTTCTTGCAGCGGACCTTTCCCCACACACGTCTCCGGTGACTTGGCTGTCTTCCGCCGCATCCTCACCACAACCATCGCCATCCTCAAAGGCCAAACCAATGCCAACCCGACGAGACGTCATCAAAACCCTGGCGGTTGCGAGTGTCGCAACCGCCTTCCCTGGAGCGAATACCGCCATGGCTGCACCGACCACACTGACGTATCAACATTTCCCCGCCGGCGAACACGGTTTCTTCCGCGCGCCGGTGCTGATTTCCGGCACGCGCGATGCGGTGCTGATCGACGGGGGCTTCACCCTGCCCGACGGCAAGGCGCTGGCCGAGGCGATCCGCGCCAGCGGCAAGACGCTGACCACCATCTACATCAGCCAAAGCGACCCGGACTACTACTTCAGCCTGGCGCCGATCAAGGCTGCCTTCCCCAAGGCGCGCGTCGTCGCCGCCTCGGCCACCATTGCGGCGATCAAGGGCAATGTCGAAAAGAAGCTGGCCACCTGGGGCCCGCAGCTGAAGGAAAACGGCCCGCAGCGTCTGGCCGACATCGTGATGCCGGAGTCCTTCGATGGTCCTGCGCTCACACTGGAAGGCCACGCGCTGGAGATCGTCGAAGCCGACGGTCTGGCCAATCGACGCTATGTCTGGGTGCCTGCACTGAAGGCCATCGTCGGTGGCGTGCTGGTGTTCTCCGGCACGCATGTGTGGACCGCCGATACGCGCGGCGCCGAAGGCCGTGCCGCCTGGCGCAAGACGTTGGACCGCATGGCGGCGCGTTCGCCGTCGGTGGTGGTGGCCGGCCATCTGCTGCCGGGCGCGCCCACCGATGCCTCGGCCATCGCCTACACGCGCGATTATCTGCTGGCCTTCGAGCAAGAGCTGGCCAGGCACAGCAACAGTGCCGACCTGATCAAGGCCATGACCGCGCGCTATCCCAATGCCGGCATGACGGTGGCATTGCAGATCGGCGCCAAGGTCGCCACCGGCGAGATGCAGTGGGGTTGATGCGATAACGACGCAGCCGGACATCATCCGCGCAGGCGCCGTGCATGCAGTGGACGCGTAACACCGAGGCGCGGCAGATCCCTGCACGCCGCTGCGCTTCTGGAATAATGCAGCCTTGGCGGCGACGCCGGTCTGCATCCCGGTCTGTTGCGGGATGCGGCGCAGCCACGCCTTCCCCGCTGCATTCGCATAGGCCTTCCAATGTCCCAGACGCTCCGCATCGCCATGGCGCAGTTCGACTTCCCGGTCGGCGCCGTGGCGCGCAATACCGATCGCATCATCGACTTCATCGCGGCAGCGCGCGACGAGTTCGATGCGGACATCGTGCTGTTTCCCGAGCTGGCGATCAGCGGCTACCCGCCGGAAGATCTGCTGCTGCGGCCCGGTTTTCTCGCCCATTGCCAGGAAGCGCTGGCGCGCATTGCCGCCAGTACGCGCGGCATCGTGGCGGTGGTCGGCTGGCCGCAGAGTGCCGGCAGCGTGGTCTACAACGCCGCCAGCGTGTTGCGCGACGGGCATATCGAGGCCACGTATCGCAAGCGCGAATTGCCTAATTACGCAGTGTTCGACGAGCGCCGCTACTTCGACATGGACCCGGATGGCGACAACTGCGTGGTCACGGTCAAGGGCGTGCAGGTGGGCGTGGTGATCTGCGAGGACCTGTGGTTTGCCGAGCCGCTGGCCAGGACCGTGCAGGCCGGCGCCGAGCTGGTGCTGGTGCCCAATGCCTCGCCCTACGAGCGCGGCAAGCATGCGCAGCGCGATGCCCTGCTGGCCGAGCGCACCCGTGAGAGCGGGGCGGCGATTGCCTACCTCAACGTGGTCGGCGGCCAGGACGCGCTGGTGTTCGACGGCGCATCGGTGGTGGCCGATGGCGACGGCACCGTGCATCCTGCCGCTGCCGCCTTCGTCGATCAGTGGCTGGTGGTGGACTACGCCGCCGGCGAGCGCAGTTTCACCCCGGTGGTGTGGGTGGACGATGGCGACGAGAGCATGGATGCGCTGGCCTGGCGCGCCGTGGTGCGCGGCTTGCAGGACTATTGCCGCAAGAACGGCTTTACCAAGGTCTGGCTGGGCCTGTCCGGCGGCATCGATTCGGCGCTGGTGCTGGCGATGGCGGTCGATGCGCTGGGCGGCGACAACGTCACCGCGGTGCGGCTGCCGTCGCGTTACACCGCCAACCTGTCCAACGATCTGGCCGACGAGCAATGCCGCGCGCTGGGCGTCAAGCTGGAAACCATCGCGATCGAGCCGGCGTTCGAAGGCCTGCTCGCCGCGCTGGGGCCGATGTTCGAAGGCACCCAGCCGGACATCACCGAAGAGAACCTGCAGTCGCGCAGCCGTGGGGTGATCCTGATGGCGCTGTCCAACAAGTTTGGCGGGCTGCTGCTGACCACCGGCAACAAGAGCGAATACGCAGTGGGGTACGCCACCATCTACGGCGACATGTGCGGCGGCTACGCCCCGCTCAAGGACCTGTACAAGACCGAAGTGTTCGGCCTGGCCAAGTGGCGCAATACCGTGGGCGGGGCGCCGGTGATACCGCCGGCCGTGATTTCGCGCCCGCCCTCCGCCGAGTTGCGCGACAACCAGACCGACCAGGATTCGCTGCCGCCATACGATGTGCTGGACGGCATCCTGTACCGCTACGTCGACCAGGAGCAGTCGCGCGATGACATCGTCGCGGCCGGCTATGCCGCCGACACGGTGGAACACGTGCTGCGGCTGGTGCGGCTCAACGAATGGAAGCGCCACCAGGCCGCGCCCGGGCCCAAGGTGTCGCGACGCGCGTTCGGCCGCGAGCGGCGTTACCCGATCACCAATGGCTATTCCGGCCAGTAGCCCGAACGGCTATTGCGGTCGGTCGCCCGTCGCATCGGCTCCCGCTGCGGTGGCCGGTGCTTGGGCGAAGCGGGTGAGCAGGTCCAGGGTCGGCTTGGGCCGGGTCAGGTCGTACATCAGGCCGAAATGGCCTTCGGCGCCCTGGATGGTGGTCTGGTCCAGCAATTCGTAGACGTTTACCTCGGACACCACGTCGGCATAGTTGTCGCGCACGTTGCGCAGCAACTGCGCCAGGCTGTCGTAGCAGCCGCGGTCGCCTTCCGCACCGCCGGTGGTGTTGCCGGTGTAGATCTCCGCACAGTTGAGCTCGTTGAAGAACACCGGGGTCTTGTAGGTCTGCGCTGCCGTGCGCAGCTGGCCCAGGTACAACGCGCTCCAGTAGCCGGCATCCTGGTGGAAGGCGTAGTAGTGGAAGCTGATGTGGTCGAAATTGAAGCCGGCCGCCTTGGCCTTGGCCAGGAACCACAGCGAGCCATTGCGGTCGCCGGGGCAGCGTGCGTTGGCGCTGCGGTCGTCACTGTTGCAGGCGGTGATGTTGATGGTGAAGCGCAGGCCGGCACCCAGTTCGTTGGAGGCCTGGCGCATGCCCAGGTACATCGTGGTCATTGCCGCGATGCGGGCATCTGCCTCGGCGCGCACCAGATCCTGTTCGTTGCCGATCTCCCAGACCTTGATGTCGGCCGCATAGCGGCGTGCCAGCTGGTAGCCGATCTCGCGCGACATCGGGTAGACCATCGGGCGCAACGTGATGCCGTATTTGCGCGCCAGCGGGACCAGCGCATCCAGCGTTGCGTAGTCACGCGGGTCCACATCGAAGCGGTAGCTGCGCAGATTGCGTGCGGCCAGCAGTTGGAAGCGGGCCTCGGCCTGGGCCATGGAATAGCCGGGGCGATTGTCGTGGGCGTTGACGCCGTAGACGATCGGCGCCGCGGTGGCGGTGGTGGTCATCGCCGCCAGCAACAGGGCGAGCAGGAACGGGACGATGCAGCGGGACATGCGGCCTCCTGGGCGGGTGCCAGCGGGGAGTCGGATCTTCTTCAGGGCCGAGTATAGGCAGCGCACAGGCGCGGTTCGGTGACCTGGTGCCGGGTCTGGCGAGGTGCCTGCAGCTGTCGCAGGCAGGCGTGCCCCGCGTTGCGGGAGAGGGTGGGACGCGGGTGCGGAATGCGGGACGGTCGATCTTCCGGTCGATCAGGCGTCACTGTCGCCAGGCATCGCGAGTGCCTGCGGTAGCCGGCGCGCCGTCACCGCCGCAGGCGCGTTGCCGCAATAAAAAAGGGGCCTTGCGGCCCCTTTCTCATCACACCGGCGACTGATGTCTCAGTCGCGGCTCATCTGCGCGTTGCGCTGACCGGTGGCGGCAGACTTCTCGCCGGCGAACGGGTTGAGCTTGCGGATGGCCCAGGGATACTTCGGCCAGTCGCCGGTCAGCCACGGGTGCTGCGGGCTGTTGAGCTCCAGCACGCGGCGCGCGTCGGCGGCCAGGGTCTTGTTGCCCAGGTGGGTGTAGGCCTCGGCCAGCACCGCGACCGCGTCGTATTGGTAGGCACTCTGCGGATAGGTTTCCAGCAGGTAGTTGGCACGACCGGCCGCCGAGACCCAGGCATTGCGCCGCAGGTAGTACAGCGCGTTGTCCAGTTCATGCTGGGCGAACACGTCGCGCAGCTCGATCATGCGCTTGCGCGCATCCGGCGCGTAGCGGCTGTTCGGGTAGCGGTCGGTGACGGTGTTGAAGTCGTTGTAGGCCTGCTGCGGCGAGGACAGGTCGCGACGGCTCGGATCCAGCGACCACACGCGGCGCAGGAACACCGTGTCGCGATTGCTGTTGGCCAGCCCGCGCAGGTAGTACAGATACGAGATGTTGCGATGGGTCGGGTAGGTCCGGATGAAGCGGTCGACGCTGGAGACGGTGTCGTCGTGCTTGCCGGCCTTGTACTGGGCATAGGCGGTTTCGATCATCGCCTGCTCGGTGTACGGGCCGTACGGGTACTGGGCAATCAGGCGCTTGTAGCTGGCTTCGGCGCCGGCCCAGTTGCCTTTCTCCATCAGGCCGTGGCCCTTGCCGTAGAGCTGCTCGACCGGCATGCCCTCATCGGGATTCTTGTCCTTGGCGCCGCGGTGGCAGCCGGTGACGACGAACGCCATGACCAGCATGAGGGCAATCAGGCGCGCAGGCGCGGAAAACGTGGACCGTCGGATCATGGGTCTGGGCAGGACGCATCAGGAAAACGAGAGCGCGATGATAGCCTAGTGGCCTGTCCGGCGACTGACTCCCGCCGCCCGGACCGCCAAATTCCCGCTTTTGCCTGAGTGCCCGTGTCCATGTCTGACCCATCTGCCGACCCCCTCGACCCGTCCATCCGCCAGGCCATCGTGCCCGACAACGCCGCTGGACGCCGTTTCGACGCAGTGCTGGCCGAGCTGTTCCCCGAATTCTCGCGCTCGCGCTTGTCGGAGTGGATCAAGTCCGGCGATGCGCTGCTGAACGGGGAAATGGCGCGCCCGCGCGACACCTTGCGCGGCGGCGAGAGCGTGCAGGTGCAGGTGGTGCTGGAAACTCAGACCCACGCCGCGCCGCAGGACATCCCGCTGAGCGTGCTGTACGAAGACGACCAGGTACTGGTGATCGACAAGCCAGCCGGGCTGGTGGTGCACCCGGGCGCGGGCAATCCGGACGGTACCCTGGTCAACGCCTTGCTGTTCCGCGACCCGACGCTGGCGTCGGTGCCGCGCGCAGGCGTGGTGCACCGGCTGGACAAGGACACCAGTGGGGTGATGGTGGTGGCGCGTACCGTGCAGGCGCAGACCGCGCTGGTGGAACAGCTGTCCGCACGCGATGTGCATCGCCAGTATCTGGCGGTGGTGGTCGGCGCGCTGGTCTCCGGCGGCACCGCCAACGCGCCGATCGACCGCCATCCGCGCGATCGGCTGAAGATGGCGGTGCGCGACGATGGCCGCGATGCGGTCACCCATTACCGCCTGCGCGAGCGCTTCCGCGCACACACCGCGCTGGAATGCCGGCTGGAAACCGGGCGCACCCACCAGATCCGCGTGCACATGGCGCATCTGAAGTCGCCGATCGTCGGCGACCCGCTGTACGGCGGCGCGCTCAAGCTGCCCAAGGGCGCCACCGACGAACTGGTGCACGAGCTGCGCACCTTCAAGCGTCAGGCGCTGCATGCCGAAACCCTGGAATTCCTGCACCCGGTCAGCGGCGAGCCGGTGCGCGCCAGCGCGCCGGTGCCGGCCGATCTGCAGCGGCTGATGACGGCCCTGCGCGAAGACAGCGCACGCGCCGCCGAGCTGGCACGCCGCTGACGTGGCCGCTGCCGCGCCCTTCGTGCTGCCGGCCGACTGGCCGGCGCCACCACGCATCCATGCGCTGACCACGCTGCGTCACGGCCTGGGCGGCTCGCTGGCGCCGTTCGACACGCTCAACCTCGGCAACCGCCACAGTGCCGATGGCGACACGCCGGAGCAGGTGGAACGCAACCGGGCGCTGCTGGTCGAGGCGCTGGCACTGCCCGGCACCCCGCAGTGGCTGCGTCAGGTGCACGGGGTGGAGGTGTTGCGTGTCGACGCGCCTGTGCTCGCGCGCGGCGAACAGCCGCCTGCAGCGGGCACTGTCGCGCCAGGCGCGCAGGAACCGGTCGCCGATGCAGCGGTAACCGCCGTGCCCGGCGTGGTGCTGGCGATCCTCACTGCCGATTGCCTGCCGGTCGTGCTCGCCGCTGCCGATGGCAGCGAAGTGGCCGCCGCGCATGCAGGCTGGCGCGGCCTGGCCGACGGCATGCTGGAGCGCAGCGTGGCGGCGATGCGCACGCCGCCGCAGCAGGTGATGGCATGGTTGGGGCCGGCAGCGGGGCCGCAGGCCTATGAAATCGGTGAAGACGTGTTCAACGCCTTCGTCGCGCACGATGCGCAGGCGCAACGCGCGTTTGTCGCGACCCGTCCGGGGCATTGGCGGGTGGACTTGTATGCGTTGGCGCGTCAGCGCCTGCAGCATGCCGGCGTGCCGGCCAGCGCCATTCATGGCGGCGGGCTGTGCACCATTTCCGAGCCGCAACGCTTCTTCTCGCATCGTCGTGACCGTCGCAGCGGACGCATGGTCACGCTGGCCTGGATCGCGCCCTGAGCGTGCCGTTGTTTGCGCAGGTGCTGGGGCAGGACGCGTTCGCGCAGCTGCCTGCGCCGGTGCGCGCGCTGCATTCGGTGCAGCAGCGGCAGACCTTCGCCGGCCGGGCAAGGATTCAACGCGGCACGCATGTGCTGGTCCCGTTACTGGCGCTGTTGAGCCGCTTGCCGCGCAGTGGCGAAGTGGAGGTCGAAGTGGAGTTTCTTGCCGACGCGACAGGCGAGCGCTGGCATCGGCGGTTCGGAGGCCTGCCGATGCATTCGCGCCTGTGGCGCGAGGGCACGCGCCTGCGCGAACATTTGGGCGCAGTGCGGTTTGAATTCGCGCTGCGCGCCGACGCGCAATCGCTGTACTGGCAGGCCACGCGGGTGTGGGCATTGGGCTGGATCCGGTTGCCTGCGCGCTGGTTCGAGCAGGTGCGTTGCCGCGAGCATGCCGACGCCGGGCGTTACGGATTCCTGGTCGACGTGCACTTGCCGCTGGTCGGCCCGTTCATTCGCTACGAGGGCTGGCTTGAACCGCGTTGATCCACCGCTCGTTGACGTGTCTCAGCTGGAGCCATCTCAGTTGGAGACTCCTCACTCGAAGCCGTCGCGCGTGGAGCCGCCCGGCCGTCAGCCAGGTGCTGTGCCCGCGACCATCGTGTTCGATGGCGTGTGCCTGCTGTGCAATGGCTGGGTCAGGTTCCTGCTGCGTCACGATCGACGCGGGCGTTATCGCTTTGCCGCAATGCAGGGCCAGGCCGGACGTGCGCTGTTACAGCGGCATGGCCTGGATCCGGACGACCCATTGTCGTTTCTGCTGGTGGATGACCGCGGTGCATGGACCGACAGCGACGCGATCGTGCGGGTGCTGGCCGGGTTGGGCGGCTTCTGGCGGCTGGCCACGGTGTTGCGCGTGGTGCCGCGTCGCGTGCGCGACATCGGCTATCGCCTGATCGCACGCCATCGCTACCGCTGGTTCGGTCGCACTGAGCATTGCATGCTGCCGAGCCCAGAGCAGCGCGAGCGGTTTCTCGACTAGCGTAGGAGCGCACCTGGGCGCGACGGGCGTTATCGATAACGCTTCGTCGCGCCCGGGTGCGCTCCTACGACAGCGCGCTGATTTCTATGGTGGCTGGATGATTTGGAGTGTTGGTCGGCCGCGTGCGTTGAAGTTGGTTTAGTGAACGGGCAGGCCTGCTTTGTGTAGGAGTGCACTGGTGCGCGATGCGGCATTACCGGGAAAGCCTCATCGCGCACAAGTGCGCTCCTACAGTGATTCCGTGACGGCGGCTTACGCGGCTGCGTTTTTGAAGCTTGCGGGCGCTGCTTTCGGGTTACCGCCGTGCGCAGGCTGCAGGCGGAAGATCGACACCGCATCGGCCAGTTCCACGGCCTGTTCTTCCAGACTGCGCGCAGCGGCGGTGGCTTCTTCCACCAGCGCGGCGTTGCGTTGGGTGACTTCGTCCAGTTGCGCGACCGTACGGTTGACCTGTTCGATGCCGCTGGATTGCTCGGCGCTGGCGGCAGTGATCTCGCTCATGATGTCGGTGACGTGTTTGACCGAGCCGACGATCTCGCGCATGGTCGCGCCGGCGCGGTGCACCAGGCCCGAGCCCAGTTCGACCTTGTCGGTGGAATCGGCGATCAGCGTCTTGATCTCCTTGGCCGCATCGGCCGAGCGCCGCGCCAGCGCGCGCACTTCCGAGGCGACCACCGCAAAGCCGCGGCCCTGTTCGCCGGCGCGTGCGGCTTCCACCGCGGCGTTGAGCGCCAGGATATTGGTCTGGAAGGCGATGCCGTCGATGACGCCGATGATCTCGCCGATCTTGCGCGAGGCAGTGCTGATCTGGCCCATGGTGGACACCACATCGTCCATCACCTGGCCGCCGTTCTGCGCGACTTCGCCGGTGCCCACCACCAGCCGATTGGCCTGCAGCGCGCTGTCGGCGTTCTGCTTCACGGTGGAGGTGAGTTCCTCCATGGAGCTGGCGGTTTCTTCCAGATTGGCGGCCTGCTGCTCGGTGCGCTCGGACAGGTCGGTGTTGCCGGCGGCGATTTCCACCGCCGCGCGGCGGATCGTGTCCGATGCGATCTGGATGCCGCCGATGATCTCGGTCAGCCGGGTCACGGTCTGGTTGGTGTCGTCGCGCAGGCGCGCAAAGATGCCGTGCGCATCGCCGTCCACACGCTGGGTGAGGTCGCCTTCGGCCAGTGCGCCGATCACCCGCGCCAACGCGGCCAGGTGGGTTTCCACCGAGTCGTAGATGCGGTTGATGCCTTGCGCCAGCGACAGCAGCACGCCGTCCATGCCGTCGATCTGCATGCGCCGGCTGAAATCGCCGGCCGCGGCGGCATCGATGATCTGGATCAGCGCCTGCTCGGCGTTGACCTGCGCGGTGACGTCCATCCACTGCGCGATGGTGCCCAGCTTGGTGCCGTCGGCGGCGATGATCGGGCTGTAGACGAAGTCGATCTGGCGGCCGAAGAACGGCGCGCGCACCGCCTTGGAGGCGGTCAGCGCACGCATGCGGTCGATCGCGGCCTGGCTGTCGGGATAGATGTCGCCGATGCTGCCGCCGACGAAGCCTTCGGCATGGAAGCTGGGACGGAAGCTCTGCACATCCGGCTCGATCAGCTTGAGCATCGCCAGCAGTTTGCGGTTGGCGAACAGCACCTGGCCGTCGTCGTCGGCGATGCGGATCATGGTGTCCAGATCGTCCAGCGCCTTGATCACGAACTGGCCGTGGCGCAGGCCCTGTTCCATCACATCGATGCGGATGGCCAGCTTGTCCTGGGTCGCCTGCAGGGCGTGCAGCAACGGCGCGAGTTCGCCGGAGGCGCTGCGCAGATCCAGACGCTGGAAGCGCCCTTCACCGATGGCCGTCACCGTGCCGATCGCCTGTTGCAGTTGCGCCAGACCGCGACGGCGCGCCCACCACCGCAGCCCGGCACTTGCCGCGCCCAGCACCAGCAGCGCCGGTAGCAAGCGGCCCAGCCCAGCCCAGATGCTGCCGGGCAGCAGCGTGGCAGCGTAGAGCGTCAGCAAGGCCAGCAGACCGATCTGTGCAGCGGCAGGCAGCCATGCGGCCGTGCTGGCACGCGCAAGGTTCCGGCCGGAAGGCGGGCGGGAGACGGCGGTGGCATCGGGTGAGGGCGACATAGGCTGAGTCCAACTGAGTGATTCGGAGTGGGGAGCGGCGTCCTGCGCTGCATGGGCTGCTATGGGGTATCGGCGGCCGAGCCCGAATCATGACGGCGTGAAATCACCGTTCGTCGGAATCTGCCGACCAGACCCCCGAAAACACCGATGTAGTTGATTTGGAAGCGGTTTCAGTACGACCCGATGCACTGTGCAACCGCGATTTGCAGCCGGACACCGGTCCTTCGGTTGTAAATACCACGTGAAATATCAGTGGGTGCCGTAAACACTCCGTAGACCTCGATGCCACGCAGTCCGATCGCATGACACGACCAAAGCTGGCCAGTGGCGCCATCAGTGCGAGGCCACGAACACGCACCGCAGGGCCGGGAATCGGGAATCGGGAATCGGGCGCACTACAGCTCCAGCCCAGCCCGAACGACAACGGAAAAGCGCTTCTCCCATTCCGAATCCCGATTCCCGATTCCCGATTCCCCAAAAAAAAACCGGCCATCTCACGATGACCGGTCTATCGATACCTAACTAGCTGACGCTACGCCGGCTTACTTCGCCGGCTTGGCGCCCGCGTCGTCGGGCAGCGCCCAGGCGATCACGCTGTCGCCCGACTTGGTTTCCATGCGGTCGTGTCCACCCACGGCGGCCACGATGTACTGCTTGCCGTCGATGGTGTAGCTCAGCGGGGCGGCCTGCGGGCCGGCCGGCACGCGGGTCTCCCAGACCTGCTTGCCGGTGCGGGTGTCGAAGCCGCGCATGAAGTCGTCCAGGGTCGCGCCGATGAAGGTCACGCCGCCGGCGGTGGCCAGCGAGCCGCTGTTGTTGGGCGTGCCGATCTCGAACTTGGTCTTGGACGGGATGCCCATCGGGCCCTGGTCGTAACCGGTGCCCAGCGGACGCCGCCAGATCACCTGCTGGGTGCGCAAGTCCACGCCGGAGATGTAACCCCACGGCGGTGCCACGCACGGCGTGTTGAGCGGCGACATCCACGGCTCCTTGCGGGCGCCGTAGGCCAGGCCCTTCTGCGCCATGTAGCCCGGCGTCTTGCTCTTGCCGTCGAACACCGAGACCACGCCCAGTTCATTCATCTTTTCGCGGGTGTAGACCTGCAGGGTGTAGGGCAGGCGATTGCTGTTCATCACCATGATGCCGCGCTGCAGATCGACCGAGACGCCGCCCCAGTTGATGCCGCCGTGGTTGCCGGTAAAGGCCAGCGAGCCCTGCAGGGTCGGCGGGGTGAACATGCCTTCGTAGCGCAACTGCTTGAACTGGATGCGGCAGGCCAACTGGTCGAACGGGGTCATGCCCCATGCGTCGGATTCGACGATGGTTTCGTACTCGCGGCTCGGTGCGCCCACGGTATTGGGCATGCCCGGCGAGATCGGCTGCGTGGCCGCAGTCCAGTCGCCGTGATCGGTGCCCTGCGGCACGGCGATCTGCTTGACCGGCATGAGCGGGGCACCGGTGGCGCGGTCCAGCACGAACACTTGGCCGGACTTGGTGGCCTGGATCACCGCAGGACGGGTAGCGCCGCCGGCGACCGGCCAGTCGACCAGATTCGGCTGCGGGCCGATGTCGTAATCCCACAGGTCGTGGTTGACGGTGCGGAAGTGCCAACGCTCCTTGCCGGTGGCCGCATCCACGGCAACCAGCGAGGCGGTGTATTCCTCATCCTGCGGGGAACGGCCCTTGCCGAAGAAATCGCCCGAGGCATTGCCGGTCGGCAGATACACCAGGCCCAGCTCGTCGTCGGCTGCCATCAGCGACCACACGTTCGGGGTGGAACGGGTGTAGGTCTGCCCGGCCGGCGGCTCGGCGGTGATCGCCGGGTTGCCCAGGTCCCAGGCCCAACGCAGCTGGCCGGTGAGCGCATCGAAGCCGCGCACCACGCCCGACGGCGCATCGCCTTCCTGGCCGTCGCGCACCTGGCCGGTGGGCTGGATCACCACGCCGCGCATCACCACCGGCGGCGAGGTCGGGCCGACGAAGCCCGGCTTGGTGTTGCCGGTGCCGGCGTTGAGATCGACAAAGCCGTTGTTACCGAAGCTGGTGCACAGCTTGCCGGTCTGCGCGTCCAGCGCGCCGAGGCGGCCATCGACCATCGGCCAGAAGATCCGCTTCGGGCACTCGGCGGTGCCTTGCGGCGCCTGGTAGTACGACACGCCGCGGCAGGTGGTGGCGGCAACGCCGGCCATCGCCTTGGGATTGGTCTGCGGGTCGAAGCGCCAGCGCTCCTTGCCGTTGGCCGCTTCCACCGCGATCACCTTCTGGGTCGGGGTGCAGATGTAGAGCAGGTCGCCGACCTTGAGCGGGGTGTTCTGGAAGGCGTAGCCCAACTTGGAGCCGGCCGGCTTCAGATCGCCGGTATGGAACTCCCAGGCCACCTTCAGGTTCTTGGCGTTCTCCGGGGTGATCTGCGCACCGGGGGTGTAGTGGTTGGACAGGTTGGAGCCGGCGTACGAGGTCCAGTTGCTGGCATCGTGATTGGCCGCAACGTTGCCGTCCGGGCTGGGCACGTTGGCGCGGCTGAACGGCTTCGCGCTCTCGGCCGGCAGCTTGGAGGCATCGGCCAGTTCGACATTGCGCGGCACCAGCAGCGGCCACAGGATCAGCGTCGCGCCCAGGATCGGCAGCACGCCGGTCACCACCACATAGCCCAGTCCCGACAGCGGCTGCATGCGGCGACGGGCCACGCCCCAGAACGGCAGCAGCACCAGCCCCAGCACCGACATCCAGGCCAGACGCGGGACCAGGCCCCAGCCATCCAGGCCCACTTCCCACAGCGCCCAGGCGATGGTGGCCGCCAGCGTGGCGCCGAACAGCCACAGGCCGGCACGCTTGCCCAGCGCCAGCAACACGCCGGCCAGGAACAGGCCGATGCCCGCCAGCAGGTAATACCAGGAACCACCGACGGCGACCAGGCGGCCGCCCTCGTAGGCAAGCACCGCACCGAGCACGGCGATCACCACGGCATAGACCACCAGCAACCAGGTGCCTAGTCCACGTTTTGAGGATTGATCAGTCATTTTGAGATGTCAGGAAGGACCCAGGCACCGGCAGGCGGTGGCGAGTCGTGGAGGGAGCAAGATCACAGGCTGGCAAAGGGCGGCCACGATCTAACAAAAACGTCCTAAACCAGAACGCCGGGATATGAACGCGCAGCCCCTCCCAGGGTCCTCAGCGCTACTCATGTGAATATTTTAAACCGCAATGACGGTTGTGTCCGTGACGGAATAAGAACCAGCGTTCCAGGCTGTGCATCTGGGGCGCTGGAATTGCTTAAATCCGATACGGCTGGAGATTGCGGTGGGTGTCAGGCGGTGTTGGGTGCATTCGCGTGTGGTGGCAAATGCAGAATCCTGCAGTAGTTCTATTGAGTTATTGACTCAAGCGGTGAGGCGGGGATTTGGCATTCGGGAGTGGAGATTTGTAGAAGCTGGGAGCTTGCGCTTCGGACATTTCCACTTGTACGTGCACGTCCACTTGTACGTACACGCGTACCCTCATCCGCCCTTCGGCCACCTTCTCCCGAGGGGAGAAGAGGCGCGCTGCAGATGCGCAGCGCTTCTGTTTGCCAACAGCATGGTGCTGACAGCTTGCGGAAACCTGATTCAGATATCTGCAAGTGCCTGCAGGTAGCGCTGGCGCCAGTGGTTGATGTTGTTCTTGCGCAGATGATCCATCATCGCGCTCCAGCGCTCGATGCGTGTTGCCAGCGGCATGCTTGCTGCCGTTGCGATCGCGTCGGCCACGCCGTCCAGATCGTGCGGATTGACCAGCAATGCCTCCTTCATTTCATCCGCTGCACCGGCCAGCAGCGACAGCACCAAGACGCCTGGATTCTGCGGATCCTGCGCCGCCACGAATTCCTTGGCGACCAGGTTCATGCCATCGCGCAGTGGCGTGACCAGGCCAACCGAGGCCGCGCGATAGAAACCGGTCAACGTCGCATGGCTGAAGTTCTGATTGACGTAACGCAGCGGCGTCCAATCCGGCTCGGCATGTCCACCGTTGATGTGGCCGGCGATCTGCTCCAGCTGCCCGCGCAACTGGCGGTACTCGTTGACGTCGCCGCGCGATACCGGCGCGATCTGCAGATAGGTCAGGCTGCCGGATTGGTCCGGATAACGCTCCAGGTAGCGCTCGAAACCCTGGAAGCGTTCCGGCAGGCCCTTGGAATAATCCAGCCGGTCCACGCCGATCGCCAGTTGCCGGCCGCGCAGGCTTTCGCGCAGGTCGCGCACCGCCTGCTTGCCGACCGAGGCCTTGGCCTGGTTGGCGATCAGGTCGGTATCGATCCCGATCGGGAACGCCGCGGCACTGAAGCGACGCCCGCCGGGGCCTTCGACGATGTCGCCTTCGAGAATGCGGCCGCCGCCGAACAGGCGCACATAGGCCTTGAAGCGCTCGGCATCGCGCTGGGTCTGGAAGCCGACCAGGTCGTACGCGTAGAACGTACTGAACAAGCGCGCGTGATCCGGCATCGCCTGCATCAGGTCGGCCGAGGGCATCGGCACGTGCAGGAAGAAGCCCATCTTGCAGCCCACACCCAGCTCGCGCAGCATCGCGCCCAGTGGAATCATGTGGTAATCGTGGATCCACAGCGTGTCGCTGTCTTTCAACAACGGCGCCAGCTTCTCGGCGAACAGCCGGTTGACGCGCATGTAGCCTTCGCGGGTGGCGCGGTCGTAATCGACCAGGTCCAGGCGAAAGTGCAGCAGCGGCCACAGCGTGCGATTGGCGAACCCGTTGTAGTAGGAATCGATGTCGCGCTTGTTGAGGTCCATGGTGACGAACTTGATGTCGCCCTCGGTCTGCTCGTGCATGCCGCCGCTGTCGCCGCGCACGGTCTTGCCGCTCCAGCCGAACCACACACCGCCGCGCTCCTTGAGTGCAGCCAACAGACCAACCGCCAGCCCGCCGGCGCGGTTTTCGCCGGGCACTGCAACGCGGTTGGATACCACCACCAAACGACTCATGACGCCTCCTGCCAGCTCCGCGACAAGCGCATTGCTGCGATGATCAAGCCCACATGCGAATAGGTCTGGGGGAAATTCCCCCAGGCTTCGCCGTCTTCAAAGGATAGATCCTCCGACAGCAAGCCGAGGTGATTGCGGCGCGAGAGGATGCGCTCGAACAATTCACGCGCTTCCTCCTTGCGACCGATCGCGGCCAGCGCGTCGATGTACCAGAACGTGCAGATGGTGAAGCTGGTTTCCGGCTCACCGAAGTCATCCGGTGCGATGTAGCGATACAGCGCATCGCCATGCTTGAGCACGCGTCCAACCGCTTCAACCGTGCGCACGAAGCGGCTGTCGTCGTTAGCGACGATGCCGATATCGGCCAGCAACAACAGCGATGCGTCCAGGCGATGACCGCCCAGCGTATCGGTGAAATGGCCGCGCTCTTCGCTCCAGGCCTCGCCCAGCACGCGTTCGCGGATGGTGTCGGCGCGCTCGAGCCAGTACACGCTGCGCTCAGGCAGCACCAGCCTGTCGGCGATTTTGGAGAGGCGATCGCAGGCGGCCCAGCACATCGCGGCGGTATAGGTATGCACTTCAGCGCGGCCGCGGAATTCCCACAGGCCGGCATCGGGCACGTTGTGCAGCGCGAACGCGCGCTCGCCCAGTGGCTCCAGGCGACGGAAGGTGTCCGCATCGCCCTGGTCCTTCAGGCGCAGATCGAAGAACAGCTGGGTGGAGGCCAGCACCACGCTGCCGTAGACATCGTGCTGCTGCTGGATCCAGGCCAGGTTGCCGCGGCGTACCGGGCCCATGCCGCGGTAGCCGTCCATCGTTTCGACTTCGTGCTCTTCCAGCTGCGATTCGAAACCGATGCCGTACAGCGGCTGCATGGTGCCGTCGGCGGTGGCGATGTTGAAGATGTAGCCGATGAACTGCTCCATCGTGCGGGTGGCGCCCAGGCGATTCAGCGCACGCACCACGAATGCGGCATCGCGCAGCCAGCAATAGCGGTAGTCCCAGTTGCGCGGGGTGTTGGGCGCTTCCGGGATCGAGGTGGTCATCGCCGCGATGATGGCGCCGCTGTCTTCGTACTGGCACAGCTTGAGCGTGATCGCGCTACGGATCACTGCTTCCTGCCAGTCGAGCGGAATCGACAGGTAGCGCACCCATTCGCGCCAGTATTCTTCGGTGCGTTCCTGCGCTTCCTGCACGTAGCCGGTGAGCGAGCGGGTCAGCGATTCGTCCACGCCCAGCACCAGGTTGACCGGGTGGCTGAGTACGAACGGCAGGCCGTCGCGCACGAAGCGCACCGGCACGTCGGTGGTCAGGCGCAGGGTGAATTCGGGCAGCACCCAGCGGATGTGATTGCTGCCCCAGGTGGTTTCCGGGCTGCGCCCGCCCCAGTCGGCCAGCGGGCGGGCGCGCACGATGATGCGCGGGTTGCCGGCCAGCGGGCGGATCTGCCGGATGATGCTGACGGGCCGGTAGAAACGCCCGTTGTTGCGCCAGCGCGGTGCAAAGTCGATGACTTCCACTTCGCCGCCGTGGTGGTCGCGCAACACGGTGCGCAGCACTGCGGTATTGGGCAGGTAGTGTTGCTCGCTGCTGGCGAAGTCCTCCAGCTCCACGGCAAAGTCACCGCCTTCGCGCTTGGGCGAGAGCAGCGAACAGAACGCCGGGTCGCCGTCGAACGCCGGCAGGCAACTCCACACCACGCGTGCCTGCCGATCGACCAATGCCCCAAAGCTGCAGTTGCCGATGACGCCCAGATCCAGGTTTGGCTCGGTCATGGAGTGCGAACGATCCTTTTGAAGAGAAGAGGGGAAGGCGCGCTGTGCTCAGGCCTGGCGCGCGTTGCGTTGCAGCCAGGCATGCACGTCGGCGGTGCCGTCAATGCGGAAGCGCGCGCTGGTCTGGGCGCGATCGCCGACCAGTACGCTCCAGCCGCCGAGGCGATTGGCCGCTTCGAAACCGAATTCGTCGGTGAGGTCGTCGCCGACGAACACCGGCGTGCGGCCGGCGAATGCGCCCTGCTGCATCAGCTGTTCGACCGCCAGGCCCTTGTTGCTGCCTTCGGGGACGAATTCGACCACGTGGTCGCCCGGTTGCAGGCGGTATCCGGAAAGCTGGGCGATTTCCTGCTGCGCAAAGGCGAGCACGTCGGGGCCGGCCAGCGGCTGTGCGCGCCAATGCAGCGCGACGCTGACGCCTTTGTCTTCGACCAGCACGCCGGGGTGCCGGTGCGTGAGTGCGGCGGCACGCTGATGCAGGCCATGCAGCCACTCGGAGGTGTCCTGCGGCATCGCCGCGCGTGCAGCAATGTCGCTACGCAGTTCGTGTCCGTGCAGGCCGGCGGCCGGAAGCAGCAACGGCGCGAACAAGGCATCCAGTTGCGACAGCGGTCGGCCGCTGACCAGTGCCACGGCGCCCTGCAGGCGGTCGCTTAACTGGCCGATGGCCGCGCGGACCTCGGGCAGGAGCCGCACAGCCTCGGGGCTGTCGGCAAAGTCGATGAGAGTACCGTCCACGTCCAGAAACAATGCGCAGGCATCGTCCAGCAATGGCGGCGACGGAAGGGGGGAGTGCACGTCTGCCATCGCGCTAGTGTGCGCAAGGCGATGTGATATTCAGGTTATGCAACAGCGGGGAGTGGGGATTCGGGAGTGGGGATTCGCGATGCGCCGCCCTTGCCAATCCCGAATCCCCAATCCACCCATCCCGGCGTCAGAACGAGTACCGCACCCGCCCATACCAATATGCGCCGTTGCTGCCGATCGGCGAGAGCACGTCGTAGGGCAGGTTGCCGAAGTAGGCGATGTCGTCGATGGAGCGGTCCGAGTAGTTGTCGAGAATGTTCTGGCCGCCGATCGCCAGCGTCCACTGCGTGCCCAGGTGGTACTCGGCTTCCAGGTCCAGCTGCCATTCCGCGCCATAGGTCTGGCGTGGCACGAAGCCGCCGCCGAAGTCGAACACGCGCGTGGCGCTGCCGTAGCGATTGACGCGGGTCTGCAGGTTCCAGTGTTCGTTGTTCCAGTTGGCGGCCAGCGCGGCGCGCGTGCGTGGTGCGGCATCGGTGAGCGTGTTGCTCTCCTCGACGCCGAACAGCACGTAGTCCGGGTCCAGCGCGAGCAGCTGCGCCGGGGTGCCGATGACGTTCTTCAACTCGGTCTTGGCGTAGCTGTAGGTGCCGGTCAGCAGCAGGTCGCCGCCGAAGGCGTACTGGCGCCAGTTGCCGACCAGCTCGGCGCCGCGGGTGCGGGTGTCGGCGGCGTTGAGGAAATAGCTGGCGCTCTGCACGCCGGCAACGGCGAAGTTCTGCTGCACGAAGTCGGTCAGCGTGGTGCCGGTGATGTCTTCGGACAGCGCGATGCGGTCGTCGATATCGATCTGGAAGAAGTCCAGCGACAGGTCGAAGTGGTCGCCCAGCTGGCTGGTGAAGCCCAGGCTGTAATTGAGCGATTTCTCCGGCTTCAGGTCGGTGGCACCGAGCGCGCGTGCGATCGGGTTGTTGACCGACAGCAGGCGGCCCTGGGTCAGGCGGCCGGCGGCGTCATAGCCGGTGGACGTGGCTTCGTAGCCGATCTGGCTGAGCGAGGGCGCACGCACGTTGTTGGAGACCGCACCGCGCAGCGCGAACGCCGGGGCGAAGGCATAGCGCGCGGCCAGCTTGCCGGTCCACTGGCTGCCAAAATCCTGGTAATGCTCGTAACGGCCGGCCAGGTCGGTGGAGAACTTGTCGCCGAACTGGCTGGACACGTTGGCATAGGCGCTGGCCACGTTACGCGACAGGTCGGCTTCGTCCTGCGGGGTCAGGCCGCCGCCGGCCTGCGAGCCGGTGGGGCGATCGGTAAACGGGCCGGCCGCATAGCTGGCCGGGTCGCCGGCATGGGTGCGGTATTGCTCGCGGCGGAATTCGGCACCGGTGCCGAAGGTGTGGGTGGCGCCGGCCGCATCGAACACGCGGGTCAGATCCAGGTTGCCCACGGTCTGCGCAAAGGCGAAATCGCCGGTTTTGAAGCGGGTGGTGCTGCCCGGGCCGAGCGAGGCGTTGAGCGAGTTGCGCAACCGGTAGGTGAAGTCGTTGCGGCCGTAGTTGACGCTGGCGTCGTAGTCCCAATTGCCGAGCTGCCCACGCGCGCCGGCGACGACCTGCAGATCGCGGTTCTCGCCTTCGGAAATCGGGCGGTAGCCGTTGGGATAGATCTCACGCCAGTTGGCGCTGCCATCCGGGTAACGGAAGTAATTGGCGCCTTCGGTGTCGCGCTGGTTGTAAGTGCCGAAGGCGTAGAACTCGCCGGTGGCACTGAAGGGCACCTTGGTGTTGAGCCAGGCATTCAGGCCCTTGGTGGCGCCGTCGCCGAGCACGTAATTGCGCTTGCCGGCCAGCGCCAGGTTGGCCGGGGTCTGCTCCTCGAACGACGGAATCTGGTCGAAGCCGGCGCGGTTGGTCGCCTCGCGATTCTTCAGCTCCAGGCCGACCTTGAAGAAGCCGCCGTCATCGCCGAGCAGGCTGCCGACCTTGGCGCTGGCGTAGCTGGTCTGGCCATCGGTGACGCGGCGATTGATCGGCTCCACGTCGGTGTTGTAGGCGCCGAAGCTGGCTTCCAGCTCGCCGCGCTCGGGGTTGTCGTCCAGGATCACATTGATGACGCCGGCGATCGCGTCCGAGCCGTACTGCGCGCCGGCACCGTCGCGCAGCACTTCGATGCGCTTGATCGCGTTGATCGGGATGGAATTGAAATCCACCGGCGTGGTGCCCTTGCCGATCTTGCTGTCGGTATTGACCAGCGCCGAGGTGTGGCGGCGCTTGCCGTTGACCAGCACCAGCACCTGGTCGGGCGAGAGCCCACGCAGCTGCGCGGCGCGGATATGGTCGGCCCCACCGGAGTTGGACTGGCGCGGGAAGTTGAACGAGGGCAGCAGCGCCTGCAGCGCGCTGCCCAGCTCGCCGTTGACCACGCCGGCCTTGCGGATGTCCTCGGCGGTGAGCACGTCCACCGGCACGGTCGATTCCAGCACGGTGCGGTCGCTGGCGCGGGTGCCGGTGACGATCACGGTGTCCAGCGTGGTGGCGCCGGGGGCGGCCTGCTGGGCCTGGGCGTTGACGCTCAACACGGCGGCCACGGCCAGGCCGATAGCCGAAAGGGTGGGGCGGGTCATCTTTCTCTCCTGCGACAGCAACTGCGAACGCGCCGCGCGGACGGCATCCGGCCGGGCAGGGGCGCAAAGGGGTTCGGATCGTCCACATTCATCCGGATGGAGAGATATTATCGCGTTGTTCAGGCGCGTGCGAGATGGCACAGTGCGCGCACGCCGGCATCAGCTGATGCCGGCCCTGCATGAGCCCGCCCCCGATCCGTCGTAAACGTACCCGTTGTGGAGAAGTCGATGAAGTTGCTGCCGTCCTGCCTGCTTGCCGCCATGCTGGCGCTGTCCGCCTGCGCCACCACCCCCGGCGGCGCGCCGGGCCCGACCACTGCCAGCCTCCAAGGCGATGCGGCGCGGCCGGCGGCGGCGCGCGGCTGGGTGCGCAGCGAGCTGTACTTCGGGGTGGGCGAGGAAACCGGCCCGGCCGATCGCCCGCAGACCCGTACCATCGACGAAACCCAATGGCGGGCGTTTCTGGACAAGGAAGTGACCCCGCGCTTTCCCGACGGCCTGACCGTGTTCGACGCCTACGGCCAGTGGCTGTTTCGCGGTGCCAAGGAGCCGAACCGGCTGGGCACCAAGGTGCTGGTGATCCTGCACGAGGACACCCCGCAGCGGCGCAACGACATCGAGGCGATCCGCCTGGCCTGGAAGCAGGCCACCGGCCACCAGTCGGTGCTGTGGTCGCGGCAGGCGGTGGAGGTGTCGTTCTGAGTCTGGCGACCATGCGGCTTGAACATCTGCAGCGACTGCGCGTGAGCGCTGCACGCGCGCTGCTGTTCGCCGCACTGGGCGGGCTGTCGTTTGCGTGCTCTGCGCGCGACACCAGCGTGCAGGTGACGCTGGACGCAAACACGCAGGCGACCGCCACACTGGTCGGCGCACGCCTGCATGTGGTGTTGGGCCCGGGCGGCAAGGAGCAATGGTTCGACGCGAACCTGGACGAGGGCGAAGGCGGCGCCGGTGTGGACAGCGACGACTACAACTTCGACGGACATCCGGATCTTGCGGTGTCGGCGATGCTCGGCCAGGTCAACGAAGCGGTGCTGGTCTTTGTGTTCGATCCAGCGCAACGGCGCTTTCGTGCGCTGACCGCGCCCACGCGCCCGGCAGTGCAGTGCGAGGGTTTCTTCAATCTAACGCCCGACAAGCAGCAGCGCAGCTTGACCAGCTCCTGCCGCAGCGGGCCGATGTGGTACGCCGATGTGTATCGCTACGCGGCCGATGGGCGGTTGTATGTGGCCAGGACCCAGCAGCCGATCGCCTCGCCCGACATCCAGACCTTGCTGGATCCAGGCACCGGCGATGGCATGCCGCTCTCGGTGTGGCCCAGTTACGACGCGCGCGGAGCGAAGGTTTCAAGCGAGATCGGCACCACCCTGGACGCACCGATGCCGGTGCAACTGCGCGTGCAGGTGGCGCGTCTGCCGCTATACGCCACCCCTACGGCGACCAGCACCAAGCGCTATCTGGTGCAGGGCGATCGGGCCGACGCGCTGGATGTCAGCGCCGATGCCACGCGCGTGCAGGTACGCTATCGCAGTGCCGGCCGTGGCGACATCGTCGGCTGGATCGAGGTTGCTGCGGCGATGAAGTAGGGCCGTTGCTGCCACGCAGCCGCCTGGCATGGGACAGACCGGCGCAATCGCGGCGACACGCTCTGATCCACCGCGCCGCTGTCGCACGTGCGGAGCAGCGGCTACCATCGGCCGATCCCCACGCTTCCTGGCTCCCATGTCGGCCCCTTCCTCGCGTACTGCGGCATCGCCGCGCTGGTTCGTCGCCGGCGACCTCAATGGCTTCTTCGGCCTGGTCGTCGACAATCTCTCCATCCTCGGCTTCATCGCGATGGCGTTGGTCGGGATGTTCCAGTTCCCGGCCGAAGTGGTGTTCGGGCGCATGTTTCCCGGCACCGCGTTCGGCGTGCTGGTGGGCAACCTGCTCTACACCTTGATGGCGCGGCGGCTGGCTGCGCGCACCGGGCGCGACGATGTCACCGCGATGCCGCTGGGCCTGGATGCGCCGACCAGCATCGGCATGGCGCTGTTGGTGCTGGGCCCGGCATTCGTCGGCTTCAAGGCACAGGGGCTGGACCCGCAGGCGGCTGCCATCGCCACCTGGAAACTCGGCATGGCCGCGTTGGTGGTGATGGGCCTGCTCAAGCTGGTGCTGTCGTTCGTCGGCGAGGCGGTCACGCGCGCGCTGCCGCGCGCGGCCTTGCTGGGTTCCATCGCCGGCATCGCGCTGGTGTTGATGGGCCTGCTGCCGCTGCTGGAAACCCTGCGTTCGCCGGTGGCCGGCTTCGTCACCCTGGGCCTGCTGCTGTACGTGCTGCTCGCCAAGGGCCGGTTGCCGACCAAGTTACCCGGCGTGCTGGTGGCATTCGTGATCGGCACTGCGCTGTACTACGGCCTGGGACTGGCCGGCCTGGGCGCACCGGGCTTCGCGGTGCCGGAATGGACGCCGCCGCAGATCGTGTTGCCGCTGCCGAACCTGGGCTTCATCGACGGCCTGCCCGCCACGCTGGCGTACCTGCCGCTGCTGCTGCCGTTCGGCCTGTTGATGGTGGTGGGCGGCATCAATGTCAGCGAGAGCGCACGCGCCGCGGGCGATGACTACCGCACCCGCGACATCCTGCTGGTGGAAGCCCTGGCGACGCTGGTCGCAGGCGTCTGCGGCGGGGTGGCGCAGACCACGCCCTACATCGGCCAGCCGGCCTACAAGCACATGGGCGCGCGCTCCGGTTACACGCTGCTGACCGGCCTGTTCGTCGGCATCGGTGGCATGCTGGGTGTGATCTCCGGCTTGGTGCAATGGCTGCCGCTGGCGGTGCTGGCACCGATCATCGTGTACGTGTCGATCGACATCACCACGCAGGCGTTCCAGGCCACGCCCAGGCAGCATGCCGGTGCGATGGTGCTGGGCTTTCTGCCGTCGGTGGCGTACCTGCTGACCATCAAGGCACCGGGCTGGATTCCGCCGGATCAACTGGTCGCACTCACCACCAAACTCGATGGACACGGCCTGCCGGAGCTGGCGGTGATCTTCGCGTTGGGCAACGGTTTCATCATCACCGCGATGCTGTGGATCGCCGCCGTGGCGGCGATGATCGATGGCCGGCTGCGCCGTGGCGCGGTGTTCCTGCTGGTGGCCGCGGGGCTGACGCTGTTCGGCCTGATCCATTCGGTGGACCCGCGCGGCGGCATCTATCTGCCATGGTCGCTGCACGGCCTGGCGCGCGTGATCAGCTGGCAGTTCGTGGGTGCCTATGTCGCGCTGGCGGTGACCCTGCTGCTGCTCTCGCTGCTGCCCGCACGCAAGGAGGCAGTGCAATGACATCCTGCTCCAGCATGTTGCGGGTAGTCATCGGTGGCGCATTGTTGCTTGGCGCCGGCGGTGCCTGGGCGGCGTCGTTCGATTGCAAGCAGGCCGGCACGGCGGTCGAAAAACGGCTGTGCGCGGTGCCGGCGCTGGGCAATCTGGACGATCAGCTGGACGAGTCCTATCGGGCGCTGCTGGAAAGCACGCCGCGTACCGCGGTCGCAGGCGTGCGTGATCAGCAACGCGCCTGGCTGCGGCAGCGCAATGCCTGCGCGCAGGACGCCAAACTGGACGACTGCCTGCAACGCACATTGAAGGCCAGGGCCGATGTGCTGGCCAAGGCGCTCGTTGCGCAGCAACAGGCGCTGGATCGCATCATCGCCTTGATTCCCACTGCGCCTGCCGACGCCGCGCGCCAGTTGCAGGGCTACGACACGCCGCTGGCTTCGGCGTGGCTGGCGTATCTGCATCAGTTTGTCCCCGCCGCGGGCGTGGATGCGAAGCTGGCGAGTGCGCGGTTTGAAAGTGCACGCAAGGCGCTGCGCAAGGTCGACGACTTCGCCGCATCCTTGCTCGACGATGTGGATGGCATGCCCGCCATGCAGGCGCAGGAACGCGTGCTGACATTGCTGCGGATGTGGATCGAACGCGACAACAGCGATCATCGTCCTTACGTGCATTGCTTCATCTTCGCCGCAGTGGGTGAGCCGGCGTATGAGGCATTCGGGTCGCTGTATGGCTCGACACGCGACGGGTTCGCGCCGATCTGCGAGCCGCCTGGGGGGCTGTTTGCATTGGCCAGCTGGAAGCAGCTGGATGCTGGTTTCGACGGGTTGATCGAGGCCCTGAGCAAGGACGCCGGCACCATTCGCTATGCCAGTTACGCCGAGTGGAAAATCATCGCGCTACGCGCATCGGTATCGCCAGTGCTGTACCTGACCCCAGCATTGCGCAAGCGCTACGGCGAGGATCCGGACAAGGCGATTGCCGCCTGGACCGGGGAAGACAGCGACTGGCCGGCGGCACAGCGCAAGGCCGTGCGCGCGTTGCTGCCGAAGGTGCGAGCCGACACGGCCGCATGGCTGGTGCGCGAGAAGCGCCTGCCTGCGAAGCAGGCAGAGCAGGCGGCCGCCGCGATCGTGGCGGCCTGGGTGAACGCGCGGCTGGATTTCGCAAGCTGAAAGCGGCGGACGTTGCCACTCGCGGCCATCGGGCGGGCGGCGTTGTTGCTTGATGCGGCAACGCTGGTCGTTCTGGTTCGAGCGTTGGCGATGTGGGTGAGCGAGAGTCAAAGCGAGAGCCAGAGCAGGCGATCTGCCGCTTGGCTGCAGGGCCCTTGCCCGCCCACCCTCGCAGGACACGCCGCAAGTACGTCCGTGTAGGCTCTTACGCGGCATCCATGCCGCGTAAGGTCCCGCGACGGTGGGCGGGCAAGGACCAGTCGGGATGGTCGGTGTGCATGGTGCAAGCAATGCACGATGCATCTTGTTCGGATGATCTGCAGGTTGGCTGCAGGGTCCTTGCCCGCCCACCATCGCAGGACACGCCGCAAGTACGTCCCTGTAGGCTCTTACGCGGCATCCATGCCGCGTAAGGTCCCGCGACGGTGGGCGGGCAAGGACCAGTCGAGATAGTCGGTGTGCACGGTAAGAGCAGTGCCTGATGCGCGTTGTTCGGAGCGTCGTGCGTCCGAAAATCTTTCCCTCACAAGCTGCGAAACAAGTCTTCAAGAAAGCAGCCGACCAACTTCCTGGTGCGGTGTCCTTGCCGGTTGCGGGACCCTTGGCGGCATGGATGCCGCCAAGGAGCCTCCACGGACGGATTCACGGCGTGTCCCGCAAGCGGTGAGGGCACCGCGCACTCGACCAACTCGGCTTTGGAACGTCCAGGTGCTGCTGAAGCTCAAGCGCTCCGTCGCCTTGGAAGGTATTGAGCAATGCGAATGCGTCGACTGTAGAGCAGACGATGTGCGGCTTGGCTGCAGGGACCTTGCCCGCTCACCATCGCAGGACACGCCGCAATTACTTCCGTGTAGGCTCTTACGCGGCATCCATGCCGCGTAAGGTCCCGCGACGGTGAGCGGGCAAGGACCAGTCGAGAGGGTCGGTGTGCATGGTTGCAAGCGGTGCATGGCATGCGCTGGTCGGAGTGGTGTGCGTCGACCAGCGTCTGAGCACGCCACCGCAAGCCGAGCGACAGATAGGCTTTCAACAAAGCTGTCGACCAACTTCCTGGTGCGGTGTCCTGGCCGGTTGCGGGACCCTTGGCGGCATGGATACCGCCAAGGGGCCTGCACGGACGGATTCACGGCGTGTCCCGCAAGCGGTAAGGGCACTGCGCCCCCCGATCACTGAGCTGTGACTGCATCGGACTTCGCTGCGCGCGTGATCGGTTCGCAATGAGGAGGATGGTCACGCGTATGTCCTTGCCAGTTCTAGCGCTGCAGCCAGCGTTTTCTGCCAGAGATAGTTCTCCTCGCGGCCAATCGCTCTTGTGCGATGCACATGGTCTGCTTGATGGCGTCATCGCCGCACATTGATGGAACCACCGCGATATCTCGTTGTCACACCCTGGATGTTGTCGATGTAAGGAGTTCCACGATGCAATCCAAGTCTTCGCGTTGGCCGTGGCTGCTGGCGGTGCCGGTGGTGGCTGGCGCCGCCTGGTGGCTATTCAGCGGGTCACCCACTACGCCGGGTGCATTGCCTGCGCCGATTAGCCAGACCGCCAGCGCCGTGGCAGCGGCGGTGACCCCCGCGTCGCCGGCACCGGCCGGGCCGCGCCATCCGGTGCAGCAGCCCTCGGCCGATGCCGCCGACGCTGCGATTCCTGCGCTGGCACAGAGCGATGCCGCTGCGTGGCAGGCCTTGCTGGAACTGGTGCAGGACGATGGCGCCTTGTCGATCGTGCTACGCAAGCACCTGATCGAACGCGTGGTGGTGATGATCGACAATCTCACCCAGCCCAGCATCAGCCGTCGCGCCTCGGTGCTGCAGCCGGTGGCGGGCGAATTCGCAGTGTCCGATGCCAGCGGGAGTGTGGTGATCAATCAGGCCAATGCGGCGCGGTATGCGCCTTACGTGGCGGCATTCACCCAGGTGGATGCGCAGGCGCTGGTGCGCAGTTATGTGCGTTTCTATCCGCTGTTCCAGCAGGCCTATGCCGATCTTGGTGCGCCGGACCGCTACTTCAACGACCGCGTGATCGACGTGGTCGATCATCTACTGCGCACGCCTGACCCGGTACAGCCGATCAAGGTGCAGCGCGACGAGCGTGGCCGTTATCGTTTTGTCGATCCCGCGTTGGAGTCACTGTCGGTTGGTCAAAAAGCGCTGCTGCGGTTGGGGCCTGCGCAAGCGACTGCAGTTAAGGCGCAGTTGCAGCGGATCCGGACGGCGTTGCTGCAGGGACGTTGAGGCAACGTGTGATGACGTGAGGAGAAGGTCGCCCGAATGCGCCTTGCATGCATGGATGCAGCGCCGTGCGCCATCCCAGCAGGGAAACAACGCAACTTCGGCGGCACACGATGCATCACGCGCCACCATCGCTTACGCCGCATCCAGCTCCGGATAGTGGCGGAAGATGCCGTTGGTATTGAACGCCACGCGTCGTTCGGAGGCGAGATAGGCCGCGATGCGTGGGCGGACAGCCACGCGCTGTTGCAGCGCTTTCAGGCCTGGCAGCTCGCCTGACAGCGTCTTCATGCGCTTCGGGAACATGTATTCCAGCCCGCTGATCAGTTGGAACAACGACAGATCCACATAGGAATGCGTGCCAAGCACATGCGTGCCGCCGGCCTGTTGCAGCACCTGCTCGAAGTAGCCCAGGAACTTGGGCAGGCGGTTGTCGCGCAGATCCTTGGCGCGCTTGGCTGCCTCGGCTTTCTGGTCTTCGTAATACAGGCCGGTGGCGATCGGATGATGGCTGTCGTGCACCTCGGCCACCAGGTCGGCGATGGTCAGCTGCAACTGCAATGCCTGGATGCGCTGTGCTTCCGAATCAGGCACCAGCTGCAGTTGCGGTCCGATGACATGCAAGATCGCCGCCACCTGCGCAACCACCGTGTCGCCGGCCTTGAGGAAGGGTGGTGCGAACGGCTGGGCGCCGGCCTGGTGGCCTTCCAGAAAGGCATTCATCACCTCATCGCCTTCGACACGCGCCACGTCGGTGTAGTCGGCGCCGGCGTCTTCCAGTGCGAGTCGGACGAATTCGCCGCGGCCTTGCAGGCCGGTCCAGTAATAGAGCTGATAGTGCATGCGCTGCTCCGCGATCGATGGCGCTACAGCGTAGAAACCGCGCGGCTAGGCGGGCGTGATCGCAGCGTCAGCGGGCTGTGACCCGATATCGTCGTGCGGTTGCGCCAGCAACCAGGCCAGCTTGCGCGCGCGTGGTTGCTGCTTGAGCTGCCACTCTGCGCGCGAGGCGGCGGCGCGGTCCACATACGGATGGCTGGCAAGCAGTTCCAGCGGCGGGTTTGCACGGGTATAGCGCGCGCCGGTGCCGCGCTGATGCGCCTGGAAGCGCCGTTCCAGATCGTTGGTGATGCCGGCGTAATAGCTGCCGTTGCGACATAGCAGCAGATAGAGGTGCCAGGGCTTGGGTGCATCCATGGGCCCATTATCGCCATTGGCCTGGTGTCGTGCAGCGATGGTCTTGGCGAGCGCTGGTTACGGGTGGTCGACACGCGGCGGCGCGTGAGTGAATAACCACCTAAACATTGGTTATTTGACGCTCGCGGCCGCTGCAAACAGCATGCGCTATTGCATTGCAGCGCCGTGTCGGCCTGCGCTGCGGACGGGTCGCCGTGCATGCATGGCGCTCGCCAATTCGCAAAAAATCTCCCCACGCTGCTGCACGACAGCCGACGCCACGAAAGGACGTACATGCCTGCGCGACACCGGACCTCTGCAAGGATCCTCGCTGCTTCGAGATGGTTGGCCAGGCCGCAGGTGCTGGCGTGGAGTCTGGCGTGGGCATGTGCGCCGGTGCTGGCCGATGAAGTGGGCGAGGCTGCTGCGACGCCGGAGCACGCTGCGCAAACCCTGGGCGCGGTCACCGTGACCGCCACGCGCCGCGAAACCACCTTGCAGCAGGTGCCGGTGGCGGTATCGGTGGTGCAGGGCGAGACGCTGGAGCGCGAAAACCGCAACAGCGTGGCCGACCTGCCGGCGCTGGTGCCCAGCCTGAGCTTTCGCAACGGTGCCTCCAACAAGGACACCTCGTTGTTCCTGCGTGGCGTGGGCACCATCTCCACCTCGCCAGGCGTCGAGCCCAGCGTGGCGACGGTGATCGACGGCGTGGTGCTGGGGCGTCCGGGCCAGGCCACGCTGGACCTGCTCGATGTCGAACGCATCGAAGTCCTGCGCGGGCCGCAGGGCACCTTGTTCGGCAAGAACGCCTCCGCCGGCGTGCTCAATATCGTCAGCAAGCCGGCGCCGGAGCTGTTCGGCGGCTATGTGGATTACTCGCACTTCGGTGGCGGCGACGAAGACCGCGTGCGTGCCAGCGTCGGCGGCACGCTGGTGCCGGAACTGCTCAAGGCCAGCGTGTCGGCATTGTGGGCCGAGTACGGCGGCAACGTGCGCAATGTGGCCGACGGCCAGACCGTCAACGGCTACCGGCGCGCCGGCGCGCGCTTGCGGCTGGACCTGAGCCCGAACCCGGATTTGAACGCGACGCTGCTCGCCGACTACCTGCAATCGCACAGCGACGCGCCCAGCGGTGTGGTGGTGGACAGCACGCGTGCCGACTTCGCCACGGCGCTGGCCCCGGTCATCGCCAGGGACGACAACCGGCAGATCAACAGCGATTACCGCACGTACCTGGACGACATCAACAAGGGCGCCTCGCTGCAGCTGGACCAGCAACTCGGCGATGCGCTGCTGACCTCGATCAGCGCGTGGCGGCAATGGGACAACACCCAGTTCCAGGATGGCGATCGCACCGCGCAACGCAGCGCGGCGTTTCCGTCCTCGCACGACCGTGGCGACCTGGGCTACACGCAGTATTCGCAGGAAGTGCGCATCCAGACCCCGCGCGACCGCGCGGTGGAAGCGGTCGCCGGGCTGTATTACCTGCATGCGCGCAACGACGAAACCTACCGCCGCACGGTGACGACGCCCACCGCCAGCAACGTGGGCGTGGCCGACTACGCCACCCGCGCGGAAACCTATGCCGCCTTCGGCGAGGCTACCTGGCATTGGCGCCCGGATCTGCGCGCGCTGCTGGGCGCGCGCTTCACCCGCGACACGCTCGACTACCGGCATCAGCGCGTATCCAGCTCGGCAACCGCAGTCACCGGCATCCAGCCGTCCACCGCAAGCAGCGGCAGCACCGCAGAAAACGGCGTGTCCGGCCGCACCGGCCTGCAATACGATTTCGACGCGCGGACCACCGGCTACATCACCTATTCGCGCGGCTACAAGGGCCCCGCCTACAACGTGTTCTTCAACATGCAGCCGCGCGACACGCCGGCGCTGAAACCGGAGACCTCCAATGCCTGGGAGCTGGGCCTGAAGGCGCGCGCCCTGGACGATCGCCTCAGTGCGAATGTGGCGCTGTTCCATACCGAATACGCCAACTACCAGGCCAACTTCTTCGACACCGTGGCCGGGCAGGTGGTGACGCGCCTGATCAACGCCGGGCAGGTGCGCACGCAGGGCCTGGAACTGGATCTGGACTACCGGCCCACCGAGCGGCTCAGCCTGGCCGCCTCGCTGGCCTACACGCAGGCGCGCATCCAGCGGTTTGCCTGCCCCACCGCAGCGGCGGCCAACTGCAATGTCGACGGCCGGCCGTTGCCGTTTTCGCCGGACTGGAAGGGCAATCTGCGCGCCGGTTACCGGGTGCCGTTGCGCGGCAGCCTGGCGCTGGAATTCAACGGCGACGTGAGCTGGCAGGACAGCGTGCAGTACGACCTCAGCCAGACCCCGCAGACCATCCAGGGCCCGTATGCGATCTGGAATGCCAGTATCTCACTGGCCGACGATGTGCATGGCTGGCGGGTGGCGGTGCTCGGCCGCAATCTCGGTGACCGCTCATACGCCCCGTTGCTGGCCAATGCCACCGGCAACGTGTTCCGGCTGGTGCCACGCGACGACCAGCGCTATGTCGGGCTGCAACTGCACAAGGATTTTTGACGATGTCCGTGATGTTTGTTGATGCTGATTCGCGCAATGCAGGCGCACCGCACGGTGAACTGCGATGAGCGCTGCACGACAGCTCTCGCTCGGTGCGTTCCTGATGGCCACCGGCCACCACGTGGCCGCGTGGCGGCACCCGCAGGCCAGTGCCGACCCGCTGGTGTTCGACCATTATCGCGAGATGGTGCGCATCGCCGAAGCCGCCAAGTTCGATGCGGTGTTCGTGGCCGACAGCCTGGCTGCGGCCGGTGGGCCGGTGGCGTCGCGGATGGCGCGCTCCAGCCTGTTCGAGCCGCTCACGCTGCTGAGCGCGTTGGCGGTGGTGAGCGAGCGCATCGGCCTGATCGCCACCATGACCACCAGCTACAACGAGCCGTATCACGTGGCGCGCAAGTTCGCCTCGCTGGATCATCTGTCCGGTGGGCGTGCCGGCTGGAATCTGGTCACCTCCGATGCCGCCGACGAAGCATTGAACTTCAACCGCGACGCGCATTACGTGCATGCCGAGCGTTATGCGCGGGCGCGCGAATTCCAGCAGGTGGTCGCCGGGCTGTGGGACAGCTGGGACGACGATGCCTTCATCGCCGACACCGCTGCGGGCGTGCACTACGATCCGGCGCGGCTGCATGTGCTGGATCATCGCGGCACGCACTTCCAGGTCCGCGGCCCGCTCAACATCGCGCGTGCGCCGCAGGGGCATCCGGTGCTGGTGCAGGCCGGCTCGTCCGAGCCCGGGCGCGCGCTGGCTGCGGAAACTGCCGAGGTGGTGTTCACCGCGCAATCGTCGCTGGCCAAGGCGCAGGCGTTCTATGCCGACATCAAGGGGCGCCTGGCACAGTTCGGGCGCGCGCGCGATGCGTTGAAGGTGATGCCGGGTGTGTTCATCGTGGTCGGGCAGAGCCAGGCCGAGGCGCAGGACAAGTTCGCGCAGTTCCAGGAGCTGGTGGAGCCGGAGGTCGGCATCGCGCTGCTGTCGCGCATGCTGGGCAATTTCGATCTGTCCGGCTATCCCCCCGATGGCCCGTTGCCGGAGCTGCCACTCACCGAAACCGGCCAGCGCAGCCGCCAGCAGTTGTTCACCGAGCTGGCCGGACAGGAGCAACTGAGCATTGCCCAGCTCGGTCGGCGTATCGCAGGCGGACGCGGGCACTACAGCCTGATCGGCACGCCGGCACAGATTGCCGACGAGCTGCAGGCCTGGTTCGAAGGCGAGGCCGCGGACGGTTTCAACGTGCTGGTGCCGCATCTGCCCGGCGGCCTGGCCGATGTGGCCACGCACGTGGTGCCCGAGTTGCAGCGGCGTGGACTGTTCCGGCGTGAATATGCAGGGCGCACCCTGCGCGATCATCTGGGGCTGGCACGCCCCGTCAATCGCTTCAGCGCACGCTGACTCACCGGATACCCTGATGACCTATCTCGCACATCCCGATCGTTACGACCGCATCGCCTACCGCCGTGTCGGCCGCAGCGGCCTTGTCCTGCCTGCGCTGTCGCTGGGCCTGTGGCACAACTTCGGCGACAGCACGCCGATCGACACGCAGCGCGCATTGCTGCGGACCGCCTTCGACCTGGGCATCACCCATTTCGATCTGGCCAACAACTACGGCCCGCCGTATGGCAGCGCGGAAATCAACTTCGGCCGCCTGCTGCGTGAAGACTTCAAGCCGTATCGCGATGAATTGATCCTCTCCACCAAGGCCGGCTGGGACATGTGGCCGGGCCCGTACGGGCAGGGCGGCAGTTCGCGCAAATACCTGCTGTCCAGCCTGGATCAGAGCCTGCAGCGGCTGGGCGTGGACTATGTGGACATCTTCTACTCGCACCGCTTCGATGCGGACACGCCGTTGGAAGAGACCGCCGGCGCACTGGCCAGCGCGGTGCAGCAGGGCAAGGCGCTGTATGTGGGCGTGTCGTCGTATTCGGCAGCGCGCACGCGCGACATCGCTGCCTTGCTGCGCGAGTGGAAGGTGCCGCTGCTGATCCACCAGCCGGCCTATAACCTGTTCAATCGCTGGGCCGAGCACGAGCTGTTCGATGCGACCGACGAGGTCGGCGCCGGAGTGATCGCATTCACGCCGCTGGCGCAGGGCCTGTTGACCGGCAAGTACCTCAATGGCGTCCCCGGCGATGCGCGCGTGAATCGTCCCGGTGGCGACTCGCTGCGGCCGGAACATCTGTCCGAGGCCAACCTGCAGCGCGCACGTGGGCTGGATGCGATCGCGCAGCGGCGTGGGCAGAGCCTGGCGCAGCTGGCCCTGGCCTGGGTGCTGCGCGACCCGCGGGTGAGCTCGGCATTGCTGGGCGCCAGCCGCCCGGAGCAGTTGATCGAAAACGTCGCGGCCTTGCAGACGCCCGGGTTCAGTGCGGACGAGTTGGCCGAGATCGACCGCTTTGCGGTCGAAGGTGGCGTCAACCTCTGGGAAAAACCGTCCACCGATTGGCAATGAGGAACGCTCCGATGCGCTACCGCTTTTTGATTGCTGCGTTGCTGTTGTCCGGCATCGCGTGGCTGCAACCCGCAGCGGCGGCCGAGCCGGCGCAGTTGCGTATCGGCTATCAGAAAGCGGTGTCCAGCCTGGTGCTGGCCAAGCAGCATCGGTTGCTGGAGCAGCGCTTCCCGCGCACCAGAATCAGCTGGGTCGAGTTTCCAGCCGGCCCGCAGCTGCTGGAAGCCTTGAACGTGGGCAGCATCGACCTGGGCGGTGCGGGTGATATTCCGCCGCTGTTTGCGCAGGCCGCCGGAGCCGATCTGCTGTACGTGGGCTGGGTGCCGCCCACGCCCAAGGCCGAGACCATCCTGGTGCCGGCCAGCAGCACGTTGCGGCGGGTGGCCGACCTCAAGGGCAAGCGGGTGGCCTTTCAGAAGGGTTCCAGCGCGCACAACCTGCTGCTGCGGTTGTTGGCCACGTCCGGCCTGAGCATGCGCGACATCACGCCGTTGTATCTGTCGCCGGCCAACGCACGTGCGGCATTCGCGGCCGGGCAGGTGGATGCCTGGGCGATCTGGGACCCGTGGTATTCGGCGTTGACGCTGGATGGCAGCGCACGCCTGCTCGCCAACGGCGAAGGGCTGGGATTGACCGGCGGGTTCTTTCTGTCCTCGCGGCGTTATGCCACCGCGTGGGGTCCGTTCGTGCAGCAGGTGATGCTGCAGCTCAACCAGGCCGATGGCTTGCTGGAGCGCGACCGCGCCGGCAGCATCAAGGTGCTGGCGCAGGTCAGCGGGCTGTCGCCTGCGGTGGTCGAGCGCACGCTGGCGCATCGCCCGCCGGCCAGCGTGCAACCGCTCAGCGCCGAGGTCATCAAGGCGCAGCAGGCCACTGCCGATCTGTTCTACGCGCAGCGCTTGCTGCCCAAGCGCGTGCTGGTGGCCCCGGCGGTATGGCGGGCGCCCGCAGGTGCTGCGTTGCAAGCGGCAAGCAAGCAGGCGGCGGGCAAGTGATGCGTGGAAGCAGGAATACACTCGCAAGCAGGAGCGCATGCGCAGGCCAGAACGCGTGCCGAGCATCCGTGAGCGGACAGGCGCACGCCGTTGTTTCGCTGCATCGCCCAACCAATAAGGCTGCGCGATGAGTCGCCGCTCGCAGCGATTAGGCAACGTGCTGGTGCCCTGGCTAGTGCCGCTGGCCTTGCTGGTGGCCTGGCAGATCGCAGCCTCCGGCGGCTGGTTGCCGCAGCGCATCCTGCCCGCGCCGGATGCGGTGTTGCGTGCCGCAGTGACGTTGGTGCAAACCGGCGAGTTGTGGCAACACCTGGCGATCAGCAGCTGGCGCGCGGCCGTGGGCCTGGCCATCGGCGGCAGCATCGGGTTTGCGCTGGGCCTGCTCACCGGCGTGTCGCGTGTGGCCGAACGCCTGCTCGACAGCGCCCTGCAGATGCTGCGCAACGTGCCGCATCTGGCGCTGATTCCGCTGGTGATCCTGTGGTTCGGGATCGACGAGGGCGCCAAGCTGTTTCTGGTGGCGCTGGGCACCTTCTTCCCGATCTATCTCAATACCTATCACGGCATCCGCAGCGTAGACCCGGCCTTGATCGAGATGGCGCGCAATTACGGCTTGCGCGGCCCGCAGCTGTTTGTCGATGTGTTGTTGCCCGGTGCGTTGCCGTCGATCCTGGTCGGCTTGCGCTTTGCGTTGGGCCTGATGTGGCTGACCCTGATCGTGGCCGAAACCATTTCCGCCAGTTCCGGCATCGGCTATCTGGCCACCAACGCACGCGAGTTTCTGCAGACCGACATCGTGGTGGTGGCCATCGTGCTGTACGCGCTGCTCGGCAAGCTGGCCGATCTGGCCGCACGCGGGCTGGAAGCCTGGTGGCTGGGCTGGCATCCGGCGCAGCAACAGCGTGCGGAGCTGCGCCGATGAGCGGAACAGACACTGGCCTGCCGCTGACCTTGCGCGGCATCGGTAAGCGCTACGGCGACAGCGAGGTCTTGCGCGGTATCGACCTGGAGATTGCACCCGGCGCCTGCGTGGCGGTGGTCGGGCGCAGCGGCTGCGGCAAGAGCACCTTGCTGCGCGTGATCGCCGGGCTGGAAGCGGCCGATACCGGCACCGTCGACAGCGGTCATGCAGCGCTGGCAGCGCAGCGCGATGCGGTGCGGCTGATGTTCCAGGACGCGCGGTTGTTGCCGTGGAAACGCGTGATCGACAACGTGGCGCTGGGCCTGGGGCGTGCCGGGCGTGCGCAGGCACAGGCGGCGCTGGATGCGGTAGGGCTGGGCACACGCGGCGGCGATTGGCCGGCGGCGCTGTCCGGCGGTCAACGCCAGCGCGTGGCCCTGGCGCGCGCACTGGTACACCGACCGCGGCTGCTGTTGCTGGACGAACCGCTGGGCGCACTGGATGCGTTGACGCGCATCGAGATGCAGCAGCTGATCGTGCAGTTGTGGCGGCAGTACGGCTTCACCCTGGTGCTGGTCACCCACGATGTGGCCGAGGCGAGCGCGCTGGCCGATCGCATCGTGCTGATCGAACACGGCCAGGTCGGCCTGGACCTGCCGGTGCCGGTGCCGCATCCGCGTGCCCCCGGCGCGCCGGCCCTGGCGGCAATCCAGGCGCAGGTGCTGTCGCGTCTGCTGGGGGCGTCGCACGTGCCGGCGCCAGCGGCTGCGGAGAATCCTGCTGCGGCGCCTGCGTCGCTGCCGCTGCGGCGGATCGTGTAACGACGTGTCCGTCGGCCTGGGGTGGTCCAGGTCACTGGGCGAACCCCCACCGCCCAGCCCAGGCGCCACCGTGTGTGAGCCGATCCTGCTGCCCCGCATCGGCACCTGCGCAGCCGCCAAACCTTGAAACCCCGCACGGCAGCCGCATCTGCACGGTATCGTCGGCGTCGCCGGCCACCAGTTCAGAGGATTATCCCCATGCGGATGGACAAGCTCACCTCGCGGTTCCAGCAGGCGCTGGCCGACGCGCAGTCGCTGGCCGTGGGCCGCGACCACAACATCATCGAGCCGGTGCACGTGCTCGCCGCATTGCTCGACCAGAGTGGCGGCAGCACACGCCCGCTGCTGTCGCAGGCCGGCGTCAACGTGCCGTTGCTGCGCGAGCGGCTGGGCGAGGCGCTGGACACGCTGCCCAAGGTCTCCGGGCAGGAAGGCAACCTGTCGATCGGCAACGATCTCAACCGCCTGCTCAACCAGACCGACAAATTGGCCCAGCAACATGGCGACGCCTTCATCGCCAGCGAGTGGTTCGTGCTGGCCGCCGCCGACGATGCCAGCCCGCTGGGCGTGGCCTTGCGTGCGGCCGGCGGCGACAAGAAGAAGATCGAAGCCGCCATCGACAAGCTGCGCGGCGGCGAGACCGTGCAATCGGAAAACGCCGAGGAACAACGCCAGGCGCTGGAAAAATACACCATCGACCTGACCGCACGTGCCGAGAGCGGCAAGCTCGATCCGGTGATCGGCCGCGACGAAGAAATCCGCCGCACCATCCAGGTGTTGCAGCGGCGCACCAAGAACAACCCGGTGCTGATCGGCGAACCCGGCGTGGGCAAGACCGCGATTGTCGAAGGCCTGGCGCAACGCATCATCAACGGCGAAGTGCCCGAAGGCCTGCGCGGCAAGCGCGTGCTGTCGCTGGACATGGGCGCGCTGATCGCTGGCGCCAAGTTCCGCGGCGAGTTCGAAGAACGGCTGAAGGCGGTGCTCAGCGACCTGTCCAAGAACGAAGGCCAGATCATCCTGTTCATCGACGAGCTGCACACCATGGTCGGCGCCGGCAAGGCCGATGGCGCGATGGACGCCGGCAACATGCTCAAGCCGGCGCTGGCGCGCGGCGAGCTGCATTGCATCGGCGCCACCACGCTGGACGAATACCGCAAGTACATCGAAAAGGACGCGGCACTGGAGCGGCGTTTCCAGAAGGTGTTCGTGGGCGAACCGACGGTGGAAGACACCATCGCGATCCTGCGTGGGCTGAAGGAACGCTACGCGGTGCATCACGGCGTGGAGATCACCGACCCGGCGATCGTTGCCGCCGCCACCTTGTCCAACCGCTACATCACCGACCGCCAGCTGCCGGACAAGGCGATCGACCTGATGGACGAAGCGGCATCGCGCATCCGCATGGAGATCGACTCCAAGCCGGAAGAACTCGATCGCCTGGAGCGCCGCCTGATCCAGCTCAAGATCCAGCGCGAGATGCTGAAGAAGGAAAAGGACGACGCCTCGCGTCAGCGCCTGGCCGATCTGGAAACCGACATCGACAAGCTCGAACGCGAGTTCTACGACCTCAACGAGTTGTGGAAGTCGGAAAAGGCCGCGCTGCAGGGCACCACCAAGGTCAAGGAGCAGATCGAGCACGCCAAGCTGGAGCTGGAAGCCGCGCAACGGCGCCAGGACTACGCCAAGATGAGCGAGATCCAGTACGGCGTGCTGCCGCAGCTGGAAAAGCAGATGGCGCTGGCCAACGAGGTCGAACATCACGACTTCAAGCTGGTGCAGGACCGCGTGACCGCCGAGGAAATTGCCGAAGTGGTGTCGCGCTGGACCGGTATCCCGGTCAACAAGATGCTTGAGGGCGAACGCGACAAGCTGCTGCGCATGGAAGACGAGCTGCACCAGCGCGTGGTCGGCCAGAACGAGGCGATCAAGGTCGTCTCCGACGCGGTGCGGCGTTCGCGTGCAGGCCTGTCCGATCCCAATCGTCCGAGCGGCTCGTTCCTGTTCCTGGGCCCGACCGGCGTGGGCAAGACCGAGTTGTGCAAGGCGCTGGCGGACTTCCTGTTCGACAGCACCGAGGCGATGATCCGCATCGACATGAGCGAGTTCATGGAGAAGCACTCGGTCTCGCGGTTGATCGGCGCGCCTCCAGGCTATGTGGGCTATGAGGAAGGCGGCTATCTGACCGAGGCGGTGCGGCGGCGTCCGTATTCGCTGATCCTGCTGGACGAGGTTGAAAAGGCGCATGCCGATGTCTTCAACATCCTGCTGCAGGTGCTCGACGACGGCCGCCTGACCGATGGCCAGGGCCGCACGGTGGACTTCCGCAACACCGTCATCGTGATGACCTCCAACCTGGGCTCGCACCAGATCCAGGAGCTGTCCGGCGACGGCAGTGCCGAGGCCTATACGCAGATGAAGGCAGCGGTGATGGGCGTGGTGCAGGCGCATTTCCGCCCGGAGTTCATCAACCGGCTCGACGACATCGTGGTGTTCCACCCGCTGGACAAGGCGCAGATCAAGTCGATCGCGCGCATCCAGTTGCATGGGCTGGAAAAACGCTTGTCCGAGCGCGGCCTCAAGCTGGACCTGGACGATGCCGCGCTGGAATTGCTCGGCAATGTCGGTTTCGATCCGGTGTATGGCGCGCGCCCGCTCAAGCGTGCGATCCAGTCGCAGGTGGAAAACCCGCTGGCCCAGCAGATCCTGTCCGGCCAGTACCTCGGCGGCGACACCGTGCGCGTGCGTGCCGAGGGTGGGCGGCTGGTGTTTGGCAAGGGCTGAGACGCGGCGCCAATCGTGCGCCGTATCGCTGGCAGTGGTTGAAGCAAGCAACGGGCACTGCGCAGGCAGTGCCCGTTTGCATGAGGGGATGGCGCATGCGGCGCATCGTCGGCGCTCACAACACGGCGGCATAAGGTCATCACTGCTGGTTTGCAGACACGCGTGCAGGGCCGGCTATGGTCGGCACTCCTGTCCGAGCGAGCCGCGCCATGACCGATCCGCAGTGGAAGCCCGAAACCATCGCCGTGCACGGCGGTTATCAGCCAGATCCCACCACGCGTGCGGTGGCGGTGCCGATCTACCAGACCGTCGCCTACGCCTTCGACGATACCCAGCATGGCGCGGACCTGTTCGACCTCAAGGTGCAGGGCAATATCTACAGCCGCATCATGAATCCGACCAACGCTGTGCTGGAGCAGCGCGTGGCTGCGCTGGAAGGCGGTATCGGTGCGCTGGCGCTGGCCTCGGGGCAGGCCGCGGTGACCTATGCGATCCAGACCATCGCCGAGGCCGGCGACAACATCGTCTCCTCCAGTGCGTTATATGGCGGCACCTACAACCTGTTCGCGCATACCTTGCCGCAGTTCGGCATCAGCACGCGCTTTGCCGATTATCGCGATCCGCAGGCGTTTGCCGGCTTGATCGATGAACGTACCAAGGCGGTGTTCGTGGAGTCGATCGGCAATCCGCGCGGCAACATCACCGATATCGAGGCCGTGGCCGCGGTGGCGCATGCGCATGGCGTGCCGCTGATCGTGGACAACACCGTGGCCACGCCGTCGCTGCTGCGGCCGATCGACTTCGGCGCCGACATCGTGGTGCACTCGCTGACCAAGTATCTGGGCGGCCATGGCAACAGCATCGGCGGGGCGATCGTGGACAGCGGGCGCTTCCCGTGGGCGGCGCACAAACAGCGGTTTCCACGCCTCAACGAGCCGGACGTGAGCTATCACGGCGTGGTCTACACCGAAGCGCTGGGTGAGGCGGCGTACATCGGCCGTGCGCGCGTGGTGCCGCTGCGCAATACCGGCGCGGCGCTGTCGCCGTTCAACGCATTCCTGATCCTGCAGGGCATCGAAACGCTGCCGTTGCGGATGGAGCGCATCAATGCCAACACGCTGGCGATTGCGACGTATCTGCAGCAGCACCCGCGGGTCGCCTGGGTCAATTACGCCGCGCTGCCGGATCATCCGGAGCATGCGTTGGCGCAGAAGTACCTGGGCGGGCATGGTTCGGGCGTGCTGACCTTCGGCCTGCCCGGCGGGCGCGCGGCCGGCGCGCGTTTTCTGGATGCGCTGCAGTTGTTCACGCGGTTGGTGAACATCGGCGATGCGAAGTCGCTGGCAACGCATCCGGCATCGACCACGCACCGTCAGCTGGGCCCGGCCGAACTGGAACATGCCGGGGTCAGCGAAGACACGGTGCGGCTGTCGATCGGCATCGAGCACATCGACGATCTGTTGGCGGATCTGGAGCAGGCGCTGCAGGGGGCGTGAGGTTTGCTAGCCGTGAACTGAGCAGGGGTGCGCGAAGGGACGAGCTAGCCCCTCTCCTGCGGAGGACGGGTAGCCACTCTCCCGTCGGGGCGAGGAGGCACAGCTGGCGCGCCATGGTCGCGGGTGCCTTGGAGCGCCCGCGCCGCAAGCGCGGGCCGGGGCGCGGGAGTTGGGGTGAGGGTACGGGTTCTCCAGGCACCGCCAAGTACGCCGTCTGTCTCTGGCTTCGGTCAGGGCGGCAGCGTGGCCGGTGATCGGCTCTTCGGCTCGGCAGACATCCTGTCTGACTCGCCGTCGCGGCACATCCGTGTGCCGCTCTCCGCCGACCCCCGGCCACGCTGCCGCCTCGGCACGTTGTTGCCGCGACTTCGAGTTGCCGCGACTTCGAAAAGTGCTGAACGCGGTCATGACGAAGTTGCCCGAAGCCCTCTCCCGTCGGGGGCGAGGAGGCACAGCTTGCGCACCATGGGCGCGCGTGCCTGGGAGCGCCCGCGCCGCAAGCGCGGGCCGGGGCGCGGAGCGGGGGTGAGGGTACGGGAGCGAAGCCCACTCGCATCTGCGAGGTGACGCTCGGTGGCAGGCATGCGGCCATGCCGGCATCCCCGGCATGCTGCTTTCATCCATGGCATGAGGCTTCGCTCCGTACCCTCATCCGCCCCTTCGGGGAACCTTCTCCCGGTGGGAGAAGGGATCGGGCCCCCCGGTGCGTGGCGACGTGTTGCGCTTGGCCGCTTGCCGCAGACCTCGGAGGCGCCCCTGGCCAATCCTGCTACCATGCGCGCCCCTGAGGTGACTACCGGAGTTGCGGTGGTTTAAACGGGAATCCGGTGCGCGGGTCGCCTTGGCGAGCTGCAATGCCGGAGCTGCCCCCGCAACGGTGGGCGAGGTCAGATGCCGCAACACGCCACTGTGCAGTCGCATGGGAAGGCGCGGCATCGGAGGCGCAGGCTTCCACTCGCGAGCCCGGAGACCGGCCTGAGGGATTGAACCGGCACGCGGTGGGCGTGGCCTTGATCGTCTGGCGCTGCGCGTTGGACGCCTGGCCCGTTGCTGTCTGCCGCCCCATTGCCCCCGCGCGGGTAGGCGCGGTTCCAGGAGCAGCAATCGATGTCCGTTTCTTCCGTTTTGCCGCGTCGTGCGGTGCTGGCCGTGGGGCTGTCGCTGTGCGTGGCCACCCTGGCCCATGCCGAGGCCGCCATTGATCTCGACCAGGTCGTGGTCACTGCCTCGCGTACTGCGCAGACCCAGGACCAGACGCTGGCGCCGGTCACCGTGATCGACCGCGCGCAGATCGAGCGTCGCCAGGTGAATTCGCTGCAGGACCTGCTGCGTGGCGAAGCCGGGGTGGCGCTGGCCAACAACGGCGGCCCGGGCAAGCCGACCTCGCTGTTCCTGCGCGGCACCGAGTCCGACCAGGTGGTGGTGCTGATCGATGGCGTGCGCATCGGCTCGGCCACCTCGGGCGGGGCGGCGTGGCAGGACCTGCCGATCGAGCAGATCGAGCGCATCGAGATCGTGCGTGGCCCGTTCTCCAGCCTGTACGGTTCCGAGGCGCTGGGCGGGGTGATCCAGATCTTTACCCGGCGCCCGCAAGGCCGCTTCGTGCCCACCTTCAGCGCAGCGGCCGGCAGCGACAATGCGCGCCGCTACAGCGCGGGCCTGGCCGGGCGCAGCGAAGGCGATCTGAGCGAAAGCGGCGGCTGGTATTCGGCCAACGCGGTGCATGACGAAACCGATGGCATCAACGCGTATCTGGACACCAGCTCCAGCGACTACGACCCGGATCGCGATGGCTACCGCAACGATTCGCTGAGCATGCAGGGCGGCTGGCGCTTCAATCGCCAGTGGGACGCCGACGTGCATGCCTTGCGCGCGCAAAGCCGTAACGAATACGACGGCTCGGCCTTCGGCGGCAACCTGTCCAAAGGCGTGCAGCAGGCGGTCGGTGGTCGTGTGCGTTACGCGCCTACCGATGCGGTCAAGCTCACCGCCAGCGTCGGCAGCAGTTCCGACTTCAGTGATGCGTATTACGACGGTGCGTATCTGTCGACCTACGACACCCGCCGCAAGCAGGGCGCGTTGCAGGCCGATATCGCTGCCGGCGCGGGCCTGTTCACGGTCGGCTTCGACTGGCAGCGCGACGCCATCGCCAGCAGCGACAATTACGATGCCGACAGCCGCATCGACCGCGCCGCATTCGCACAGTGGCAACAGAGCTTCGGTGCGCAGTCCGTGCAGGCCAGCCTGCGTCGCAACGACAACAGCCAGTTCGGCGGCAAGACCACCGGCAGCCTGCTGTGGGGCTGGGATGTTGCCGAGCATCTGCGCCTGACCGCCAGCTACGGCACCGCGTTCAAGGCACCGACCTTCAACGAGTTGTATTACCCCGATTTCGGCAATCCGTTGCTGGGGCCGGAAACCTCCAAGAGCGCCGAGCTCGGCCTGCGTGGCAGCTACGGCTGGGGCACCTGGACGCTGAGCGCGTTCCAGACCCGCATCAACGACCTGATCGCCTACGACGCGTCGTTGGTGGACGCGGCGCATCCGTTCGGGCAGCCGAACAATATCGATCAGGCGCGCATCCGCGGCGTGGAAGCCGGCTACGACACCGAGCTGGCCGGCTGGACCGTGCGCAGCGCCTTGACCTGGCTACAGCCGCAGGCCGATGGCGAGGTCAACAACGGCAACTGGTTGCCGCGGCGCGCGCGGCAGAGCGGGCGCATCGATGCGGACCGCAGCTTCGGTGCATTCGGCGTCGGCGCGAGCCTGTTCGGGTCCGGCAAGCGCTTCGACGATCTGGCCAACACCGAGCGCCTGGCCGGTTACGGGTTGCTGGATCTGCGCGTGAGCTATGCCGTGACCGTGGACTGGAAGGTATCGCTCACCGCCAACAACGTGTTCGATCGCCAGTACGAGACCGCACGCTGGTATGCGCAGCCGGGGCGCAATTATCTGCTGACGTTGCGTTATCAGGCCGCGCAGTAAGCGCGGCTGTTGCGCCGGGCATGCGCACTGTGAGGTGAGCGCGCAACGAAGCGGGGCAGGGCGTCGTGCCGCTGGGCGAACTCACGCGTCGATTTGTCGACAGGCCGGCCGGCTGCACCAGACATTGGCGCTACAGTGCGAGCGTGTGGTGCTGGTGGTGGCAGGTTTGCCGATGGTTCTGACGGGAGAGGCGGTGTGACAAGCGATTGGATCCATGGTGCCTGTGCGGTGCCGGACGCGCGTGTGCGCGCGGCTGCGCTGGCGCGGCAGGAGCAACTGACCAAGCCGCACGGCGCGCTGGGCCGGCTGGAACAGCTGGCGGTGCAGCTGGCGGCCTGGCAGCGCAATGAGCACCCCACCGTGCAGCGGGTCTGGATCGCGGTGTATGCCGCCGACCACGGCGTCGCCGCCGAGGGCGTGTCTGCGTTTCCGCAAGCGGTCACCGGCGAGATGGTGCGCAATTTCGCCCGCGGTGGCGCCGCCATTGCGGTGCTGGCGCGCGAGCTCGGTGCGCGCCTGGAAGTGGTCAATCTGGGCGTGGTCAACGATCCGGGCGAGTTGCCGCGGGTGCGGCGTGCCTGGATCGCGCCGGCCAGTGCCAACATCTGCGAGCAGCCGGCGATGAGTTCCACCCAGTTGCGCGACGCGCTTGCCGCGGGCGCCGAAAGCGTCGCCCAGGCAAAGAGTTGCGACACGCAGCTGTTTGTCGGCGGCGAAATGGGCATCGGCAACACCACCTCGGCCGCGGCGTTGGGCTGCGCGCTGCTGTCGCAGTTTCCGCAGGCGATGGCCGGCGCTGGCACCGGGCTGGATGCCGAGGGCATCGCCCACAAGGCCACCGTGATCACCCGTGCGCTGGCCCTGCATGCCGATGCTGCGACTCCGTTGGAGCGGTTGCGCCGGCTGGGCGGTTTCGAGATCGCCGCCCTGGTCGGTGCCTACATCGCCGCTGCGCAGGCGGGGATTCCGGTGCTGGTGGATGGCTTCATCAGCACTGCTGCAGCGCTGGTCGCCACCCATCTCAATGGCGGCGTGCGCGAATGGCTGTTGTTCGGGCATCGCTCGCAGGAGCGCGGCCACGCCGCCTTGCTGCGCGCGCTGGATGCCGAGCCGTTGCTGCAACTGGACCTGCGCCTGGGCGAGGCCAGCGGCGCAGCGGTGGCGATTCCGCTGCTGCGTCACGCCTGCGCCTTGCACAACGGCATGGCCACCTTTGCCGAAGCCGGCGTGTCCGACGCATGAGTGTGCAGATCAGCCTGCTGGGGCACGGCGACACCGGCCAGCACAGCGACCGCGGTCAGCTCGACGACCCGCTCGCTTAACTGGCTGGCAGCAACTGCGCGCGGCCACCCCCGATGGCGCATGGGACGCGGTGGTGGCCTCGACGCTGTAACACCTGCGCCTGGTTCGCCACCGGGTTGTATGCAGCCGGACGCGCCAGCGACACTGCGCAAGATCGGGACCGCAGGCCTAGCCGATCTGCGCGATGCTGGGGCTGTCCAACAGGAGTCGCCCCATGTCAGCAGCCGCTTCGGTCGTCTTCAATCGCCAGCGCAGCGTCGAGCGCGTCGTCGCACATCTGCAGGCCAGCATCCGCGCCGGCGAACCGCTGCCGGACCTGGCCGCATTGGCGGCGGTGGCGCAGCAGTCGCCGCATCATTTCCATCGGGTCTATCGCGCGTTGGCCGGCGAAACCCTGGGACAGACCATCGCGCGGCTGCGGCTGAGTTATGCGCTGCATCTGCTGGGCGAGCCGGCGAGCACGGTGACCGAGGTGGCGCTGGCGGTGGGTTATCAGACCCCGCAGGCGCTGGCACGCGCGTTCCGCAGCCTGTTGCAGGCCAGCCCAAGCAGCTTGCGCAACGCGCCCGCGGTGCGCGCACAGAAACTGCAGCAACTGGCCATGCCTTCGCTGCCGCCGCAGATATCCGGCGCACCCTTACAGGTGCTGGTGCAAATGCTCGATCCGCTGGACGTGGTGGTGCTGCGGCAGCGCGGCGCCTTCGACGATCTGGACCGTGGCTTCGGCCGCATCGCGGCCTGGGCCGAGCGCGCCGGTGCAATCGAACACTTGCAGGCCTTGATCGGCCTGCCGCTCAGCGACCACCGCGATGTGCCGGCACATCGGCATCTGTTCGAATGCGGCATGGTATTCGACGCCGCACTGTCGCCGCCGGCGCCGCTGCAACTGCGCCAGCTCGATGGCGGCGCGCACGCGGTACTGCGCCATGTGGGCTCTTATGCAGGTATCGAAGACGCGCTCGATCGCGTGCTCTCGCAATGGCTACCCGACAGCGGCTACGTGCTGCGCGATGCGCCGCTGCACTATCTCTACCTGGACGACCCCGAAGCGGTGGCAGAGGCAGAGCTGCGTGCCGACATTCGCGTGCCGGTCCGGCCCGCGACGGACGCCGATGCCGCCTGAGCTGCCACTGGCAGGAACACCATCTGCGGCGGCGGATGCATCAGGAACTGCTGGTGCGAGATATTCCACGCATACGCGCCGGCCAGCGGGAAGGCCAGGCAGTCGCCGGGCGCCAGCGCTGCGATAGGTTGGTTGCGCGCCAGCACGTCCTTGGGTGTGCACAGCTGCCCGACCAGGGTGATCGGGGTGTCGCGCAGCACCGGCGCGTGCCTGCCACGCAATACGCGGAACGGGTGATCGTGGCCTTGCGCGGCCGGGGTGCGGAAGTGATGGGTGCCGCCGCGGGCGATCGCAAACCACGCGCCGTGGCTGCGTTTGAGGTCCAGCACGTCCATCAGATACCAGCCGCAGCTGGCGCTGACATAGCGCCCCGGTTCCAGCCGCAGGCACAGCGCCTGGCCGTGTTCGCGTAGCAAGGCAGGCAAGCCGGCGCAGAAGCCGGCCCAGTCGAACGAGGACTCCGGGGCCAGATAGTCCACGCCGAAGCCGCCGCCCGCGTTGACCCGCAGCGGTCCAAGCGCGTAGGTCTGCCGCCACTGCTGCACGGTGCGCAGGTAGGCGGCGATCAGATGCAGCTGCGCGCCGGCATCCCGCTGATGCGACATCAGATGGAAATGGAAGCCTTCCAGCCGCAGCGAAGGGCTGGCCCGCAGCCGCTGGATCGCCGCGTCCAGATCGTCCGGGTCCAGGCCGAACGGTGAGGGCTGCCCGCCCATCATCAGGCGCGTGCTCTGCGCGCCGGGCACGGCGATGTTCATGCGCAGGAACACCGGCACGCAGCGGCCGGCCTGCGCCGCGATCGCGGCCAGGCGTTCCAGTTCGCCCAGGCTTTCCACATGCACGGTGCAGTCGGGCAGTGCGGCGGCCTGGGCCAGTTCGCCATCGAGCTTGCCAGGGCCACCGAACAACAACGCGGCCCGGGGTTGTTGCCGATGCAGCCAGGCCAGTTCGCCGCCGGAGGCCGCCTCGAAGCCATCCACGTGCGGGGCGAGCGTGTGCAGGATCGGCGGCTCCGCATTGGCTTTTGCCGCGTAGAACAGCTCGCAGTCGGCCGGCAGTTGCGCGCGCATCCAGGCCGCATGCGCATCCAGTGCGGCCAGGTCGTAGACGTAGGCGCACAGCGGGCCATCGCTTTGGTCGCGGATGCCCGGCAATGCCTGCATCACTGCGTCCATATCGATGCGCAGGCTCATGCCGCCACCCGCCGTGCCGCAGCGATGCGTGGAATCGGATTGGGCAGCGCGGTGTAGTCGGATTGGCGATCGGCGCGTTGCCACAGCCGCGTGCCCAGGTTGTTCTTGCCGGGCAGCGGCGCGCCGTCGAGCAGGCCCTGTAGCGCGGCTTGCGGACCATGGCGCTGTTGCCAGCGTGCGGCGAGCTCGCCCACGCATTGCCACAGGCGCGCCTCCAGCACGGTATCGCCTTCGGTCAGATGGAAGATCGCCTCGGCCAGATTGTTGACCAGCGCGCAATACGCCACGCGATTCCAGCCCTGTTGCGGCGTGTAGTACAGCGATTGCCGCGCGCGTTCGCCCACGCCCTGCAAGCGCGTGGCGGGCCAGTGATGTGCGAGCAGCTTGGTGCCTTCCAGGTCGCGGATCCATACCCGCGTCGGCCAGCCATCGGCAAACCCGATCACGGTGTTCTGCAGGTGCGGTTCCAGCGCAATGCCGTGCTGGAACAAGGCACTCCACACCCCGTCCAGCAGCAAGCCGGCATAGGCGCGGAACCACAGCAGCGTGGCGGTGTGGCGATCCATCTGCGCGCCGCCCAGTGCCTGCAGCCTGGACGCACACACGCTGTTGCCCTGCGCATCGCAGGTGAACAACGCGGCGGCCACCTGCGGTTGCCAACGCGCGCGTTGCGCGGCGGGCAGGGTCTGCCGGTACAGGATGCCGAAGCTCTCCGACAGGCCACGCGCCGCCAGCGGGTCGGCGTCGTGCAAGGCGGGATCGACCTGGGCGACCTCCAGCGAGGTGGCCGCAGGCTCCAGCATCACATCGAAGCCCGGCACCTGCACTGCCAGCGCACGCCAGCTCGGTGCCAGCAGCTCGGTAAGCGCGACCGCACTTTCCAGCTCGTACCAGGCGTTCTTGCGCACGCAGTTGGTCAACCGCACATGCACCGAGCACTTGAGGAAATAATCCAGTTCCGGGTGATACAGCGTGCGCACCGACGAGGTGGGGCGCAGTGCATCGCCCAGCGTGCCGACAGGCTCGATCAGCCCGCGCGCCTGCAGGGTGCGCAGCAGCGGGTCGTCGAGCAGGCGCTGCGCTTCCCACGGATGACAGGGATACAGCGCGTCGCTGCCGGACAGCTGCCGCAGGCTGGCACGCACATCGCGGCCCTGCATGCGCAGCAGCCGTGGGTCGATGCGGAACCAGAACAGCTGGAACGCGGCGCGCGCTTCCGGCGCGCAGGCAAGCACCTGCGCCAGATCGACGCCTTCGCGGCTCTTGGGCGTGGGATGCAAGGCATGCCCCCACAGCATCGATTGTTCGGCGTCGATCATCGCCTCGCCGGTCGCGGCGCTGCCCTGTGCCTGGCGCAGCAGTGCGGCAGTGATCGCCACGCTGTTGGCGCTTTGCGCGAGCAGTTCCGGGTTGACCGCCTGCGTGCTGCCCAGCGCCTGCAGCAGGCAGCGCGCCAAGGCATGCGCGTCCAGGCTCTGCCACGGTTGGCCGGCGCTCTTGAGAAACGGCGTGGAGGCAAAGCGGCAGCGGCCCAGGCGATCGGCATAGGCAATGCGCACGCACAGCGCGCCGGTGTCGCCTAGATCGATCCGCAGCCAGCGCTGCTCGGCCACGCGCGGGCCGGGGCGATCCAGCCCGCGGTAATCGAAGTCCACTGCGCGCTGCGGAATCGCGAACTCGCGCAGGTAGCAGTTCAACCAGCAACTGCAGGCCTGCGCGTCGGCCATGCTGTCGTACCAGGGGTCATGCATCGTGTGCGGCGACATCGGCGGATCTCCTCGAAGGGAAGCGCACCAGAACGGTGAGCGCAGCGGCCGCCGCAGCCAGCGCGGCAGCCAGGAAAGGGGTGGCAGGGCCGGCCGCCTGGGCCAGCGCGCCGGCAGCGGCACCGGCGAACACGCCGGCCCATTTGCCGCAGGCATCGAAGCGGCCGAACAAACGCCCGGCGCCATGCCCGCTGGCGACCAGCGCCAGGCTGCGGTTGAGCCCACGCAGGCCGAACAACATGCCGAACCCGAACAGCAGCCGTGCCGCTGCCAATGCGGCGGCGTCGTGCAGCAGCGCCTGCCACAGGCAGGCCAGCGCGAATAGCGCCAGGCCGGGCACCAGCCAGGCCTCGCCATCGCCGCGCCGCCACCACGGCAGCACCACCAGATAGACCAGGTGCGGCAGGCTGTAGAGCAGGCCGGCCAGCGCGTCGTGGCCGGCGCCGCGCGCCAGCGCATACGGGATGAAGTAGGGGAAGGTCACCACCATCGCGAAGCAGAACAAAAACTGCGCAATCAGCAACGCAGGCCACAGTGCGCTGGCCGGTGTGGTGGTCGGTGCTGACGCCGATGGCGCCGACGTAGCCGCATGCCCGGAGGGCTTGGACTGCGCAGGGGACGCGGTCGGCCGCGGCGCCGGTCGGTCGGCGGGCAGACGCCAGGTCAGCGCGAACGCCAGCAGCGGCAGCAGCGCAAGCGCGCGATACAGCGACTGCGCCGGGCCAAGCGCCACGGCCAGGCCCAGCAACGCGGGCGCGCTGACCATCGCCAGGCGCGCCGAGTACTGCGTCCAGTCGAGCGCGCGCGCCAGCGGGCCGGCCTGCGGCTGGCTGGCCAGGTATGCATTGGCCGCCGCCAGCGAGCCGCCGCAGGTGCCTTGCACGATCAGGCCGATCACCAGCCAGCTCAGCGACGGCGCGAAGCCGGCGATCGCAAAGCCCAGCGCCAGCCCCAGCTGCGCACGCAGCAGCGAGCGCTTGCGTCCATAGCGGTCGGCCAGGCGCCCCCAGGTGCCGGCCGTCAACGCGGTGCACAGCGTCGGCAACACGTACAGCACGCCGCTCCAGCCAACCGCCGCAGACGGTGCCAGTTCGGCGAGCACCTGCGGCAGAAACAACGGCATGCCCAATGCGGTGAAGGCGGCCAGGTAATGCGCGGCCAGCACCGGGCCCAGGATGCGCTTCATCGCTGGGCACCCGCCTGCCGACGCGGCCTGTGCTGCGCGCCAGCGAAGGCATCGCCGAAGGGATTGGGCGCGCTATCGCCGTAGAACTTGTTGATGTCGCTCGCACCAGTGAGTTGCTTGCTGAGCAGGCTGCCGGCGCTGAGCAGGCACTTCACCGGCAGCTGCGGTGCGGCCAGCAGGCGACGCGCGGGAGCGGTATCGATGCCATCGACATCCAGCTGCGCCAGCGTCAAGGCGAACTGCGTCTGCAACTGCGTGTACAGCGGCGCGCGCAGCGCCGGCTGCCATTCGGCCAGGCCTTCCAGCACCGCCTGCAGATCCAGCTGCAGCACGATGGTGCAGAACATCTGCGCCAGGGCTTGCGGCTGGTTCACCGCGATGCGCGTATCGTGCAGCGGGCCCGACGCGTCCAGATCCGGCAGTTGCGCGCGCAACTGCGGCATCGCGATGCGCGCGGCGTCGTTGTCCTTCATCAGCAGCCGCGTCGCCTGGCCATCGGCGTAGACCAGCACGCTGTTCTGCTGATTGGCTTCCAGCGCGATGCCGTAGCGCAGCCACAGGCGTAGATGCACCGCCAGCATCAGCTCGGTGTACTCGCGCCACCAGCCGAGCAGATCGCCCTGTGCAAAGCGCTCGGCCAGATGGATCGCCATCGGCCGGCCATCGGGCAACCGCGCGCACAGCGCGGCCACCGGCACCAGCGTGGTGGCGTCCAGCGGTGGGTAACGCCGCAGCAGATAGGCCAGATGACGGGTCTGTCCCACATGCCCGCCATGCGATTCGTCCACGAACACGCAGCGGCCGCGCAGGGCCGGATCCAGCGCATCGATGCGCCGCAGTGCGCGCTCCAGCCAGTGGCCGTCGTACAGCGTGGAGGGCTTGATCAGGCGCAGATTGAGCGCGCCCAGCGTGCGCATCGGAATCGGCAGCTTGAGATGCAGCTGCGGATGCTGCAGCGGCACCAGCGTGCGGACCGACAGGGTGGGGCGCACCTCCAGCCAGGCCTGCGGCGCCCGCAGTGTGCCTGGCGGCAGTGCAAACCCGTCCTGCTCCAGCCGCGCCCACACCAGCGGATGCACCGGCCAGGCGACATGCGTGTCTGCCAGCGCGGGCGGCAGGCCCAGCGTGGCGAAGTCCGGCCACAACTCGGCCGGCGCTGCACTGGTGCAGCTGACCTGCGCACGCGGAACCGCCAGCCAGCGCAACGCGAAGGTGGGGGCGAATTCCGGTGCGTAATCGCGCAGTTCCGAGGCATCCAGCCCGGCCTTGGCACGTGCGGTGGGATAGAACGGATGATCGCGATAGCTGGCCAGTTGATCGCAGCGATACGCCCGCTCGGCCGCATCTGGGTGCTGCAAGGCATTGAGCAGCGCAGGCGCCTGCGCGTCGTAGGCCTGGCGCGCCAGGCCCAGGTGGGCGGCAGCGCACTCGGCTTCTTCGGCGTAGGCGCGATGCAGCTGTTGCGTCTCGCTATCCAGCTGCGCGCTCATGCGTTGCAGCCAGGCCTGCGCACCGCGTTCGACATGCGCGCCATCGGCGCCCTGCACGATCCAGTTGTCGCCGCAGGCACTGATGTCCTGCAGATAGCCCTGCCGATGGATCGGCAACCACAGCGTGCCGTCGGGCAGATGCGCGATGCGCCACCAGCCCTCCACCGGGCTGGGGTCGGTCCATGCCGCCAGCACGCCTGCCTCGGGTATTGCGGCGCTGCCGCGGCTGGCAATACCGCGCAGATCCTCGCGCAGGCAGGCATCGATGATGCGGGTGGCGATATAGCGTTGGTCGGCGGCACTGCTCATGCGCGCAGCTCCGCGCCATCGATCCGCCACTGCAGCCCAGCTTCGGCATGCAGCACCGCCTGTTGTAGCGCCTGTGCATCGCTGGCCACCGCGCTCAGCACACCCAGGTAATCCTTGTTGGAATGGCTCAGGCGGATGCGCTCGCCAGGCGCGCGCATGCGCCGGTACTGCACATCGCTATGCGCATCATGGTGGCGGCGATCTTCGCTGGCGGTCACTAGCTCGCCGTCCTGCTCGGCGACGTAGTAACGCAGCAAGGCATGGGCACGATCGCAGCGCAGCTGCGGCAGCGGCAGGCCCAGATGCGGCGCCAGCGCGGCGGTGAACCATTGCCTGCCGAACATGTCGTCGAGCAGGAACTCGCGGCGGTCGCCGATGCTGCGATAGTTGATCTCCACCAGCACCGGGCCGTCGCTGGTGAGGATGAATTCGCTATGGCACAGCCCGAAGCCAACCCCGAAGCTGCGCAGCTGTTGCAGCGCCTGCGCAATCACCGGCGTGTCCACGCGGGCATCCCACTGCGCCTCGCATTCCACGAAGTGCGGCGGCGGTGACAAGCGCACCTTGAAGCCGCCCAGCGCCTGCAGCGTGTGGCCGTCGCCCAGCGTTTCCAGCGTAAACAGCGCCCCTTCCAGCATGCCTTCCAGCAGCACGGTGCGCTGCGGATGGCGCTGCCACACATCGTCCAGATAGGCCTGCAACTGCGCGGCATCTGCACAGTGGCGCACGTCCAGACTGGCCACGCCCTCGCGCGGTTTGGCCACCACCGGCCACGGAATGTCGCCCGGCAATGCGGCGCCCGGGGCCAGCGTGCAGAACCACGGCGATGGCAACCCACGCGCACGCAGGCGCTGACGCATCGCCGCCTTGTTCTTGGCCGCGTAGCAGACCTGCCAGTCCTTGCCAGGCAGGCCGAGACCCGCTGCGACCAGCGCGGTGCTGGTCTGCAGGTGATCGCTGTTGCTGAACACCGCGCGCGGCGATACATCGGCGTCGTGCAGTACATCCAGCACGCCGAGCGGATTGAACACATCGCATTCGATCACCCGTTGCGGTGCATGCGCCGAATGCTCGCGGAAATGGCTGAGGTGATCGAGTCGGTGGTCGGTCAGCAGCCACACCGGCAGGCCGAGCGCATGCGCGGCCGGAAGAAACCCTTCGGTGATGGCCGGATGGCAGACATGGGTGAGGATCACCAACGGTGCAGCGGATGTGGCAGTCATGGCAGCTCTCGTTCAACAGGACGGTGGAAAAACCGGTACTGAAACGGGCTGCCTGGCGCCGCAGGGGCGTTGGGTGGCCTGCGATACGGTGATCGCATGCCGCATGCTGCGGCAGGGAGACGTGCGTCATGCACGCCGTGTTGTCTGCGGCGCCCGCCAGCGCGAGCGCCGTTGCCGTCAGTCGACCGACGCCCCTGTACGTCGATCGCTACGGCATGTGCCGGGTGTGAGGCCTAGAACGTGTACTCCAGCCCGGCGGTGACGGTGCGCGACGGTGCGGCCTGGCGGCCCCACGGGCTGGTATCCACACCGCGGAACCAGTACTGCCGATCGAACAGGTTGTTGATCGCCAGCGACGCGCTGAATTTTTGTCCATCGCGTTCGAACAGCGTATGGCTCACCTGCGTGTTCCATACCCAGTACGACGGCAACTCGCCGACCGAGGCGATCGCGTTCTCCTGCACGGTGTTTGCCGCATCGCTGTAGGCCTTGCTGAAGTAGTAGCTCGACAGTGCGACAGTGGTGTGACCGAGCGTGTAGTTGCCGCCCAGGGTGATCTGGTTGCGCGAGGTGTAGGGAACGCGCAGCCCGCGGAATGCACCCGATTCCTGGCTGGCATCCAGATACGCATAACCGGCGTTGAGGGTGAGCGCGCGCAGGTTTTCCGGGCTCCATTGCAGTTCCAGCTCGCCGCCTTGATGGCGGGTCTTGCCGAGGTTGCGGAACACGCGCGTGGTGTTGTCCAGCTGGATCTGCTGATCGAAATCGATCAGGTACGCACCGAGCTGGATGCGGGTGCGGTCGTTGGGCTGGTAGCGCGTGCCGGCTTCGTAATTCCACGCCAGTTCGGCATCCAGGTTGTTGCCGAAGATGATCTGGGTGACCTGCGGCGCACGCAGCGAGCGTTGCCCGTCCGCATAGAAGAACCAGTGTGCGTTGGCCTGGAACCCGACCGTCAGACCCGGCAATACATCGCGGGTCTGGTTGAGCGTGCGCAGGCCGGTGGCGCGATTGAAGTAGCGCGAATCCAGCCGCTCGTAGCGCAGGCCCGGGGTAATGGTCAGGCGTTCGTCGGGCAGGGTGATCGCATTGCTGACGTAGGCGGCCAGGGCGCGGTCTTCGAATTGCCAGTCACGCACGCTGGTGAACAGGCCATCGCGCAGACGCAGATTGCCGACCAAAAAATCGATGTCCTCGTGCACCGCACGCACGCCGGCGGTCCACTGCTGACGCACGCCACCGGCATCGCCCATGCTCCAGCTCAGACGCGGCTCGCTGCCGACCACGCGGAAGTCGCGCGGTGCGGTCTGGCGCAGTTGCGGCGGCAGGTCCGAACGCCAGGTTTCGGTGGCGGCCTGGCGCATGCCGACGATGAAGTTGCGGCTGCTGCGCGCGCTGAAGTTGGTCCAGGACAACCGAACATCTTTCAGCGGGCCCCAGTCTCCGAACAACTGCTCGTAGCTCAACGATGCGCGCGTGGTACGCCCATTGAAGCTGTCCAGCGGGCGGGTGGACTGGCGCGGGTCGCGCCGGTAATCGTCCGGGCTCAGCGCGCCGGCCAGATCCATGTCGACCAGATAGCGTTGCACGCTGGCTTTGAGCAACTTGGTGTCGTCCAGCCACCACTCCGCACGCACGCGCAGATTGCTGATGTCGGTATCGCTGTGCGCGCGCCAGTACTCGCCGTAAGTGCGATTGGCATCGACCTGCAGGCCGAGGTTGTCGGTGAGGTAGCCGCCGCTGCTGAGCGCGCTGTCCTGCAGGAACTGGCCCTGGCCGCCGGCGGTGACCTTGTGCGCCAGCGTGGTACTCCACTCGCTGGGGATCTCCTTGCTGACCAGATTGATCACCCCGCCGACATTGTTCGGCCCGTACTGCACGGCCGCGCCACCGCGCACGATATCGATGCGGTCGATCTGGTTCAGCCCCACCGGAAACAGCGACAGGCTGGTCTGCCCGTACGGCGCCAGTGCCAGCGGAATGCCGTCTTCCAGCACCTGCACGCGGCCGCTGCGGCTCTCGTACAGGCCGCGCAGCATCAGCTGCGGCAACGCACCGGTGCCGGTCTCGTCGAAGATCTTGATGCCCGGCACGCGCTGCAGGGCATCGTCCAGCGAGCGGTTGCCGCCATTGCGCAGTTGTTCGCGGTCGATCACCTGGCGGCTACCGGCATAGCGCTGCACATCGTCGGGTTTGGAACGCCCGAGCAGGCTGCCTTGCACCTGGATCGTGTCCAGCGCACGGATCGGCGTCTGCGCATCGGTGGCCGCCGCATCCGGCGACTCGGTGGCGAACGCCAACGGCGGCAGGGCCCAGGTGGCTGCAGCGATGGCGATGGTCAGGGCGTGGAAACGGAACGTCGACATCTACGGCGTGCTCCTGCAGGCGGGTGGTGGTGTGGGTGCGGCGAAGCCGGCCAGGTGGCTGCGCAGTGCGCGTTGAATCAGCGCGCGGTCTTCGCCGGCCAGCAGCCAGCGCAGGTCCGGCTGTTGCAGCCAGTGCGCGCGTTGCGCGTCGGTGCGCGGATTGGGGCAGAACGGCACGTTGGCCGCAACGCAATGCGCATGCAGTTGCAGCAGCAGCTCCCACACCTGTGGATGGGTCGGTTGCGGGCCCAGGCCCAGATCCAGCGCAAGATCCAGCGCGCCTTCCATCACCAGTGCCACGCCGGGCAGCGCCAGCAGCTCGGGCACTGCCGCAATGCCGGCGGCACTTTCGATCATCGGCACGATGCGGATATCGTGATTGGCCTGCGCGATATAGGTGGGCAGGTCGACATTGCCGAAGGCGGTGACGCGCCCGCCGGTGATGCCGCGCCGGCCCAGTGGCGGGAACCGTGCGGCGGCGATGGCATCGGCCAGTTGCGCGGCCGATTCGGCGCGTGGAATCACGATCCCACGTGCGCCGGCATCCAGCACGCGGCCGATCAGTTTTTCGTCCACCTCCGGTACGCGCACCCAGGCCTCGCAGCCGGACAGCTCGCAGGCGCGGATGGCGTGTTCCAGTTCGTCCGGCGCGCGCAGCACATGTTCCAGATCGAGCACCACAAAGCCGTAGCCGATGCGACCCAGCAGCTCGCACAACTGCACGCTTGGCACTGCGTTGAGGACGCCAACCGCAAACGTCATGGATGAGGCCGCCAAGGAAACGGGCGCCCATCCTGCTCCGGATGGGAATGATTATCAAGTGGATTTGGTGGGCAGTTTTCGGTGCCCTGGTCGCAGTTCGATCAAGGCACGGCTGCAAGCCGTTCCGCACTGAACCACCTGCGGGCAACAAAAAACCCGCAGGCGCCGCCGGCGGGTTCTTCGTTCTCGCAGCGGTGCGTCACCCAGCCTTGCGGTTACGACGCCGGTACGCGCAATGCCCGATACGGCGGGGTGGACATCACCATCTCGGCCAGCGAATAGGCCAGCTCGCGTTCGGCAAGCACCGCACCGTCGGCGCCGTGTTCGAGCAGGTGCTTGACCTCGGTGTCGCTGTGCGCGCGCGCAAGCAGCGTCAGCGACGGGTTGATCGCGCGCAGCTTGGCCAGCGCCTCGCCGGCTTCCAGCGGCTGTGGGATCGCCAGGATCGCGATCTTGGCATGCTCCGGGCGGGCTTCGGCCAGCACGCGGTCGGCCGCCGCACTGCCGCGGATGCCAGGAATGCCGGCCGCATGCGCCTTGGCCACATGATCGCTGTTGTCGTCGATCACCAGCACCGGCACGCCGCGGCTACGCAGCAACTGCGCCAGCGCGCTGCCGACGCGGCCATAGCCGATCACGATGGCATGACCATCCAGCGGCAGCGGCGGGCCGGGCGGCAGTTCCGGCTCCACCGCGGCCGGGGCGTCCTGCGCCTGCCTGGCCTGCCAGCGATCCAGCCACGAGAACAGGAACGGGTTGGCGATGATCGACAGCAGCGCGCCGGCCAGGATCAGGTCGCGCCCGGTTTCCGGCAGGATCGCCAGCTGCACGCCCAGCCCGGCCAGGATGAAGGAGAACTCGCCGATCTGCGCCAGGCTGGTGGAAATGGTCAGCGCGGTGCCGGTGGGGTGGCCGAACGCACGCACGATCACGAATGCGGCCAGCGACTTGCCCAGGGTCACGGTCAGGAACGTGGCCAGCACCTGCCACGGATGCTCGACCAGGATCATCGGATCGAACAGCATGCCCACCGAGACGAAGAACAGCACCGCGAATGCATCGCGCAACGGCAGCGAATCGCTGGCGGCCTTGTGGCTGAGCTCGGATTCCTTCAACAACATGCCGGCGAAGAACGCGCCCAGCGCGAACGACACGCCGAACAGCGTGGCCGACAGGAACGCCACGCCCAGCGCGATGCCGAGCACGGCCAGGGTGAACAGCTCACGCGAGCCAGTGGCGGCGACCTTTTCCAGCGACCACGGAATCACCCGCCGCCCGACCACCAGCATCACCGCCACGAACGCCACCATCTTGAACAGCGTCAGGCCCAGCGCGGCCAGTAGCGAGGTGGATTCGCCGGCATGTGCCGCGGCCGGCGCGGCGGTGCCCAGCACCTCGGCCAGCGCCGGCAACATCACCAGCGCGATCACCATCACCAGGTCTTCGACGATCAGCCAGCCCACCGCGATGCGCCCGCGCTGGGTTTCCAGCAGACGGCGTTCTTCCAGTGCGCGCAGCAGCACCACGGTGCTGGCCACCGACAGTGCCAGACCGAACACCAGCCCATGCATCAACGGCCAGCCCATGCTCCAGGCCAGCGCCCAGCCAAGCAGCGTGGCGACCACGATCTGCGCCAACGCGCCCGGAATCGCGATCCATTTCACTTCCATCAGATCGTCGAGCGAGAAGTGCAGGCCCACGCCGAACATCAGCAGCATCACGCCCAGCTCGGACAGCTGGTTGGCCATGGTCTGGTCGGCCACAAAGCCGGGCGTGAACGGCCCGACGCAGACGCCGGCCAGCAGATAGCCGACCAGCGGCGAGAGTTTCACTTTCTGTGCGAGCGTGCCCAGCACGAAAGCGACCGCGAGGCCGACGGCGATGATGTCGATGAGGCTGGTGTCGTGATGCATTCCAATCCGTTGTGAGAGTGTCCGAGAGAGCGTCGCGGGCGCGACCAGCCAACGGCACTGCGCCGGGCGTCGCCTGCGGGCATTGCGTGGTCATGGCTGGGGTCCGGCGCGGGGGAACCGGGACCGCGTTGCTAGTCCGGTTGGCCGGACGCCCATAGTACACAGCGCTTGATTAACGCGATGCGACACGCAGCGCATGCACGCAGGCCGATCCATGCGTCAGGCGCCGCGCGTAAACCGCTGTGGCCCGCACGTGTGCGTGCGAGTTGCGACGCAGGGCGCAAGTCCGGCACGCCGATTCAACATTGACGACACCGCTTCGCGCTTGCGCAAGGTCGCAGCGCGGCGCCGGCCGACAATCCGGGCTCCCAGTGGAGCGCCTGCGTCCTTCGGCAGGCCCATGCACGCATCGCCCCGTTGCGGGTGACGCCACACGAGCCAGGCCATGCATCTCAGCGATTTGGCAACATCTCAGTTCCGGCACGATCCCTATCCGACCTATGCGCGCCTGCGCGAGGAAGGCGCATTGGTGCAGGTGGCAGACGGGCGGCTGATGTCCGGCCGTTACGCCGTGGTCGATCGCCTGCTCAGCGATCGCCGGGTCGGCCGCGACTATCTGCAAAGCATTCGTCTGCGTTACGGCGAGGCGGCGGTGCACCTGCCGCTGTTTCAGGGCATGAGCCGCATGTTCCTGCTGCTCAACCCGCCGCTGCACACCCAGCTGCGCGGACTGATGACACAGGCCTTTGGTGCGCGGCAGATGGAATCCATGCGTGAAGTGGCCAGCGATACCGCCGCCGGGTTGATCGATGCCTTTCAGGCAAACGGCCACTGCGATCTGCTGACCGAGTTCGCGTTCCCGCTGCCGATCGCCATCATCTGCCGGATGCTGGATATCGATGCGGCCGATGTCACCGCGTTGAGTCACGCGACCAGCGCACTGGCAAAAGTCTTCGATCCGATGATGACGGCGGAGGAACTGCAGGCCACCAGCGTTGCGTACGACCAGCTGGCAACATATTTCCACGGCGTGATCGCGCAACGGCGCAGCGCTGGCGGCGACGATCTGATCGCGCGTTTCATCCAGGCCGAGGACAACGGCCGCCGCCTGAGCGACGAGGAGATCGTCTCCAACGTGATCCTGCTGTTCTTTGCCGGCCACGAGACCACCTCCAACATGATCTGCAATGCGCTGGTCGCGCTGCATCGGCATCCACAGCAATTGCGCCTGCTGCAGGAAACCCCGAGCCTGCTGCCCAATGCAGTGCTCGAATGCATGCGCTACGACAGCTCGGTGCAGATCGCCACGCGCACGGCGTTGCAGGATTTTGAGATCGAGGGCGTGGCGGTTCCCCAGGGCGCCATGCTGTATCTGATGCTGGGCGCGGCCAATCACGACACGCTGCAGTTCACCGCCCCGCAGCTGCTGGATATCCGCCGCCAGCAGGGGCGCGCGCTGTCGTTCGGTGGCGGCATTCACCACTGCCTGGGCAACCGGCTGGCGCTGATCGAAATGGAAGCCGCGCTGGCCTGCCTGCTGGCGCGTCTGCCGGCGCTTCGGCTGGAGCAGCTGGACACGCTGAGCTGGAACGATCGCGCCAACCTGCGTGGTGTGGACGCGCTGCTCGCCTCCTGGTGAGCTACGGCCAGGCGGCGCAGTGAGGCGCCAGGCCGGCACGCAGTGTTGCGGCAGTCATAGCGCTGGCAATCACCGCGGCAGATGACGCACGGCCGCTGCTGGCGAATCGAAGCCCACAACGACAAACACCGCCGATCACTCGGCGGTGTTTGCGTGGACGCATGTACGGATCGTCAGATCCGCTCGAAACCCACCGGTCAGAACCGGTAGGTGACCCGCCCGTACCAGTAGCGGCCGTTGAAGCCGAACGGCGACAGCGACGAATACTGCAGGCCGCCGGCGCGGTCGTCGTAGGCGGTGGTCAGCTGCGCCTTGGTCGGATACTGATTGGTGAGGTTGTCCGCGCCCACGGTGAAGGTGAACGCGTTCCAGGTCTGGCTGGCGGCCAGGTTCAACAACCAGCGCGCGTCGTAGGTCTGGTCCTGGCTACCATCGGCCGGGTCGCTGATGCGCTTGATCGATCCGTAGCGGGTGGCGTTGAAGTTCAGCGCAAAGCCGCCCAGCGTCCAGTCCGCCGCCGCCATGTACTTGGTGCGCGGGGTGGCGTCGGTGAGCAGGCCCTGGCTGGCGCGCCCGAAGTTGGGGTTGGACAGTTCCAGGATCGTGGTCTTGTTGTAGTTGGCGCTGGCACTGAGATTGAGCTTGCCGTAGCTGCCCAGGTCGGCGAGATAGCTGTTGATCCAGTCCACGCCACGGGTGCGGCTGGTGGCGCCGTTGACGAAGAACTGCACCGCGGCCACCTGGCCGATCGGCTGCGCCAGCTGCAGCTGGTCCGAATACAGGATCTGGTCCCAGATGCGGATCTGGTAGATGTCCAGGCTGGAAGTGAAGCTGGCGGTCGGCTGCCACACGGCGCCCAGGCCGTAGTTGGTGGATTTCTCCGGGCTCAGCGGGCCGGCGCCCAGCGCCACCGCGACCGGGTCGGAGGTGCGGTAGGTACCGACCTGTACCAGCTCGCCGTTCTGGATCAGCGTCACCACCGAGGCGTAGTTCTGCTGGGCCAGCGACGGTGCGCGGAAGCCGTTGGAGATGGTGCCGCGCAGCGAGAAGGTGTCGCTGAAGGCGTAGCGCGCCGACAGCTTGCCCGAACGCGTGGAGCCAGCGTCGCTGTAGTTTTCGTAGCGCGCGGCGATGCCGCCGGACAGCTTGTCGGTAATGTCCGCTTCCAGGTTGGCGTAGACCGCATTGCTGTGGCGTCCGAACTTGCCGGCCACCGTCGGCTCCAGGCCGGAGAACACCTGTGCGCCGCCCGGATACGGCGCGCCGTCGTCGGGATTGATGGTATTGGGATCGAAGAAGTACGACTCCGGCGAGCCGGCGGTGATCTGGTAGCGGTCCTGGCGATGCTCGGCACCGAAGGCCACGTTGACCGGATACGCCAGGCCCCAGTCGAAGGACTTGTTGACGTCCAGGTTGATCGTGCCCTGTTCGGTTTCGAAGCCACCGGAATTGAAGTTGGTCGGCGAGCTGCCGGTGGTGTAGTACAGGTTGGTGTTGATGCTGTTGAGGATGTTGAAGGTCATGTCGTTCTTGCCGTAGGTGGCCGACACGTCCCAGTTCCATTCGCTCTCGGTGCTGCCCTTCAAACCCAGCACCGCCGAGCGGTCGTTGGTGGGGTTGTAGATCTGCGGCAGGAAGCCGTTCTGGTAGATCGCCTGCACGTTGCGCGCGGTGTTGTCGGCGGCGCGGTAATAGCCGTTGGAGGTGACCTCGCGACGGCTCATGCTGAGATGGCCGTACAGTTCCAGGTTGGGCGAGAACGTGTAGCCGAATGCGGCCAGCCCCTGATAGAACGTGGAGGCCGGGTCGCCGTGGCGCTGGTAGGGCACACCGCCCGGATTGGGCGTGCCCGGCACGGTGGTGGCGCGGTTGGTGTTCTCGCCGCGGTTGGTGCTCATGGTGTTCTGGTAGTTCCACGATAACCGCACCCAGCCCGGCGCGGTGTCGCCGCCGCTGCCGCCGAACGGCAGGCCGACCGAGCCGTCGATGCCGTTCTGCTCGCCATCGCCCTTGTCCATGATGCCGCCATTGACCGACACGCTGTTGCTGCCGGCATCGGCGCCATGCTTGAGCACGATATTGACCACGCCGGCGATCGCATCGGAGCCGTACTGGGCCGAAGCGCCGTCACGCAGCACTTCGATGCGCGCGATGGCCGACATCGGCAGCGAGTTCAGGTCGGCCGGCGCCGAGCCGCGGCCGACGTACGGGTTGTAGTTGATCAGCGAGGAGGTGTGATAGCGCTTGCCGTCCACCAGCACCAGCACCGCATCCGGCGACAGGCCGCGCAGCGTGGCCGGGCGCGCTGCATCGTTGCCGTCGGAGATCGCCGGGCGCGGGAAGTTCAGCGACGGCAGCAGCTTGCCCAGCGCGGTGGCGATGTCGGTCGCGCCGGTGGCCTGCAGCGACTGCTCGGTGATGATGTCGATCGGCGATTCGGATTCGGCCACCGTGCGGTCGCTGACGCGCGTACCGGTGACGATCAGGGTGTCCAGGGTTTTCTGCGGCTGGGCAGGCTGCGATTGCGCACTGGCAGCGAACGTACAGACGGTGAGTGCGACCGAGATCGCAAGCGAGAGTGCGTTGGAGGTGTGCATGGGAATGGAGACTCAAAGGGGATGGTGGACGCAGCGATGCGTTGTGCGTGTTGCCGGGGGAAGACGACGGCGGACTGCGTGATCCGTGTTGCCTGCGCGCAGCGCGTGTGCGCTGGCAAGGCGACGTGCACAGCAAGACAGCAGACTGCGACGCAGCGTCTGCTGCGTGGCGCATCCTTGCGAAAGAAGGGGGGGAACTCGCCCTTTCGCGACAATCGGAAAGGGCGAGCGATGCTGCGGGCGTGCTGCCTCGTCTCAGCGAGGTGGGACGAGGCGATCGACGTGCCGGTCGCTGCCGACCGGCACGCGGCGATTTACCACTTGTAGCTCACGTTGGCGTACACCAGCGCACCGTTGAAACCGAACGGCGAGGCGCTGCTGTAGGGCAGGTAGGTGCGCGTGCCCAGGCCGGCTTCCTGGCGGTCGGGATACTCGTTGAGCACGTTGTCGCCGCCGATGGTGAAGTTCCAGTCGTTCAACTTGTAGGACGCGGCCAGGTCCAGCGTCCACTTGGCCGCATAGGTCTGGTCGCTGCCGGCGTTGGTGCCGAAGGTGCTGAACTCGCCCCAGCGCGTGGCGGTGCCGGTGAACGACCAGTTGCCCGGCGACCAGGTGCCGCCCAGGAAGAACTTGTCGCGCGGCGTGCCTTCGGTGATGCGACCGAGTTCGGCGCGGCCGATGCGCACCGCGCCCGGATCGATCGCTTCCAGCGCTGCCGGGTTGTCGGCGACCCGTTCCACTTCGGTCTTGTTGTAGTTGTAGCCGGAGGTCAGCTCCGCGCTGCCGCCGTCCAGGTTCCAGCGATAGGTGCCGACCGCATCCACGCCCTGGGTCTTGGTGTCCACTGCGTTGGTGAAGTAGCGCCCGCCACCGATGCCCGGGAAGCCATTGGCCTGCAGATAATTGCGCGCCGCATTGGAGGTGAGGTTTTCCGACAGCACGATGCGGTCATCGATATCGATGCGGTACGCATCGACCGTGATGTAAAGGTTTTCGATCGGCTGCAGCACCACGCCAAGTCCGTAGTTTTTGGATTCCTCGGCCTTCAACGGCTCGGCACCGAGTGCGATCGCGGCCGGGTTGTCGGTACGGAAGGTGCCGATCTCGAACGGGACTGCAGTGACCGTGCCGTTGGGCTGGGCCACGTTGAGGAACTGGGTGGCGATCGACTGGAAGTTCTGCTGCTGCAACGACGGCGCACGGAACCCGGTGGAGGCGGTGGCGCGGACGGCCACCTTGTCGGTGAACGCGTAGCGCAACGACAGCTTGCCGGTGGCGGTGTCGCCGAAGTCGCTGTACTTCTCGTAGCGCCCGGCCAGACCGGCCGAAAGCTTTTCGGTCAGATCCGCTTCCAGGTCGACGTACGCCGAATGGCTGTTGCGGTTGTAGTAGCCGGCGTCGGAGAGTTTGAAGCCGGGGAACACCTGTGCGCCCGGAATCAGTGTGCCTGCCGCAGAGGGAATGCCGCCATTGGCCGAGGATGCCGCATCGCCGGGCGACTGGTTGAACTTCTCACCGCGCCATTCCGCACCGAAGGCCAGCGTGACCGGATACGCCAGGCCCCAGTCGAGCGTCTTGGTGAAGTCGGCATTGAGCACGTTCTGGGTCACTTCCAGCGTGCCGGCATGGAAGTCAGTCGGGCTGGCCAGGCCCAGGCTGTTGTTCAAGCTGTTGCGCACATCGAAGGTGAGATTGTTCTGGCCGTAGTTGTAGCTCAGGTCGATGTTCAAGCCGCCTTCGGTCGAGGTCTTCAAGCCGCCCACCCACGACACGTCCTTGCTGACGTTGTAGATCTGCGGCAGGAAGCCGTCCGGATAGATTTCCGGGCGGTTGCGGTTGTCGCCGGCAAAGCGGAAATATCCGTTGGACAGTACCTCGCGGCGGCTGACCATGCCGAACGAGTAGAAGGTCAGGTAATCGGTGGGGCTGTATTCGCCGTTGAAGGAGATGGCGCCCTGGTCGATGTCCGGATCGCCGTAACGCTGCTCCACGCGGCCCTGGAATGGCAGCGCACGGTTGGTTTGGTCCGAATGCCCGGCCTGTGCGGCCAGATGCACCTTGCCGGTTCCGGCAAAGCTGAAACCGGCATCGCCGGACAGCTGATACTGCTCGCCGTCGCCGGCGCTGTACTTGCCATAGCGGCCATTGACGCTGCCGCCTTCGCCGCTGCCCTTGAGCACGATGTTGATCACACCGGCAATCGCATCCGAACCGTATTGCGCCGATGCGCCGTCACGCAGCACTTCGATGCGCTCCACTGCGGCGATCGGAATGGTGTTGAGATCGGCCGGCGACGAACCACGACCCTGGGTGTCGTTGAGATTGATCAACGCGGTGCTGTGATAGCGCTTGCCGTTGACCAGCACCAGCACCTGATCGGGCGACAGGCCGCGCAACTGCGCCGGGCGCACTGCGTCCGAGCCGTCGGAGATGGCCGGGCGGGGGAAATTCAACGAGGGGATCGCGCGTGACAGCGCGGTAGCCAGCTCGGTGGTGCCGGTCGATTCCAGTGCCTGTGGCGAGATGATGTCGATCGGCGATGCCGATTCGGCCACGGTGCGATCGGCCACGCGCGTGCCGGTCACGATCAAGGTATCGAGCGTTTTCTGGGTGGGAGCCTGTGACTGCGCGGACGCGTTTGAAGCGGAAAACGACAGTGCAAGAACAACGGCAACTGCGAGTGGACTGGTCTTGCAATTCATGCGGTGACAACTCCGAGTGGGGAACGGATGCATCGCAGGGGGCCCCCTCCCGGGCCGCGTCCGTTGCGGCAGCTGCGGTGCGTTCCCAACCATTAACCACGTGTAACCGCATGTCAAATTTTGGTTACGTTGCGCAAGTAACTGTCATGCATGACGTGCTACTGCCATCGTTGTCATCGTGCACCAAAGTGATGCGCCGTTTGCACCAGACCTGCGGTATCAGCCGCTTGCCTGCACCATCATGGACATCGATACGAGATATGAAACTTCTGCATCAGAACGTGATCTGCACCGCATCGGCACTGCGTTGCGCAGGACCATGGAACACCGCTTCGATGTTGTTGCCATCCGGGTCGAGCACGAACGCAGCGTAGTACCTGGGGTGATACGGGCGCACGCCCGGCGCGCCGTTGTCGCGACCGCCGTGGGCGAGGGCGGTCTGATGGAATGCATGCACCATGGCCACGTCGTGCGCCTGGAAGGCCAGATGGTGGCGGCCGGTGAGTTCGCCTTGCGCCATCGTGTCGCGATCGGATACGAACAGCTCGTCGGCCCAGAAGAATCCCTCGCCTTCGCCACCGATCGGAATGCCCAGCACATCGAGCACCGCCTGGTAGAAACGTCGGCTCGCCGCCAGGTCGTGGACGACCAGATGCAGATGATCGATCAGGCGGCCACGTGAGAGCTGCGCTGCGTCCATGGTGGGTGCTCCGGCAGGGTGGAAGCGGTGTTGATACCACCGCGGCCGTCGGCAGTTCTTCACGGCGCATCGATGCCCGCGCCTGGATGGCTGCATCAAAACGCCGCACGCACAACGGATAAAAACGCACACGCCCCGGGCAGGCCGGGGCGTGTGGTCAGGCGTCAGGATGCGATCGTGCCGCGTGGGTCAGTAACCAACACGTGGCAACACCGCAGCAGTGTGGAGTGCTGTATTGATTACCAGCGATAGTTGATGCGGCCGTACACGTAGGCACCGTTGAAGCCGAACGGCGACAGATTGCTGTACGGGAACTGCCCGCTGGTGGAGTTGGCGAAGTTGTTCTCGTCCGGGTACTCGTCCAGCAGATTGTCCGCACCCAGGGTCAGCGTCCAGCGATCGATCTTGTAGCTGGCCGAGGCATCCACCACCCACTTGGCACCGAAGGTCTGGTCGTTGATCGCCGCGGCCGGACGCGTGCTGTACTTGCCATAGCGCGTGGCACCCAATGCCAGCGTCCAGTGCTCTAGGTTCCAGCTACCGTTGACCAGGAACTTGTCGCGCGGGAAGCCTTCCTCGATGCGACCGCGTTCGGTGCGGTCGATGCGCTCCAGGCTCAGCCCGTTGGCCGACAACGCGGCCGGATTGGCGGCGACGCTGCGCACTTCGGTTTCCGAATAGTTGTAGCCGGCGGTCAGGTCCACGCTGCTGGCGGCGAGCTGCCAGCGGTAGCTGCCGACCACGTCCACGCCGCGCGTGCGCGTGTCCACCGCATTGGTGAAGTAGCGCCCGCCGTTGATGCCGAAGATGCCCTGCGCTTCGAGCAGGTTGCGCACGCCGGTGCCGGTGAGGTTGGACGACAGCACGATGCGGTCGTCCACGTCGATCTGGTACGCATCCACGGTGAGGTAGAGCGCATCGGTCGGCTGCAACACCAGGCCCAGGCTGTAGGACAGCGAGGTCTCGGCATCCAGCGGCTCTGCACCCAGCGCGCGCGCCACGTTGCTGTCGGCCGGGAAGGTGCGGATCTCGAACGGGTTCGGATTGCCGGCCAGGAAGGTGGTGCTGGTGGACTGGAAATACTGCTGTGCCAGCGACGGCGCGCGGAAGCCCGACGCCACCGTGCCGCGCAGCGCGATCTTGTCGGTGAACGCATAGCGCCCGGACAACTTGCCCGATGCCTGGCTGCCGAAGTCGTTGAAGTCTTCGTAGCGCCCGGCCAGGCCGGCGGAGAACTTGTCGGTGAAATCGGCTTCCAGGTCCGCATACAGCGCGTAGCTGTCACGCGAGTACCGCCCGGACACGCTCGGCGCGAATCCGCCAAAGCCCTGCGCGCCACCGGCCAGCGTGCCGGCCTGGAAATACGAGCCCACTTCGCCTGGCGACTGGTTCCACTTCTCGTTGCGGTATTCGGCGCCGAAGGCCACCGTCACCGGGTACGCCAGGCCCCAGTCGAAGCCGCGCTTGACGTCCAGGTTGACGATGTTCTGCGTGGTCTCCAGCGCGCCGTCGTAGAAGGAAGTCGGCGAGCTCGGCCCCAGGCTCACGTTGAGCGTGTTGCGGGTGTGGAAATCGATCTTGTTGTAGCCGTAGTTGTAGCTGGCATCCCAGTCCCAGCCGCTGGCGGTGGAGCCGCGCACGCCGGCCACCAGCGAGCGGTCCTTGGCGTAGGTCTGGATTTCCGGCAGGAAGCCCTGCGGATACACCGACAGGATGTTCTGGCTGCTGCCCGGCGCGCGGAAGAACGCGAACGAGGTGATGTCGCGGTTGCTGGCGGTGGCGAAGGCGTAGCCGGTGATGCTGTCGCTGAAGGCGAACTCGGTATTGGCCGACACCGCCTGCGCATTCACGTCCGGGTCGCCGATCTTGAACGCCTTCTGGCCCACGGCCGGCTGCGAGGCGCTGGGTGCGCCGGCATAGCCGCGCGCGCGGTCGGTGGGGTCCTGCTGGTTGAGCTGGGCGGCCACGTGCAGCCAGCCGCGCTCGTTGCCGTAGGCCACGCCGGTGTCGCCGGACAGCTCGTAGTTGCTGCCGTCGCCGGCCGAGTACTGGCCGAAGCCGGCCTGCAGGCTGCCGCCCTTCTCCGCGCCCTTGAGCACGATGTTGACCACGCCGGCGATGGCATCGGAGCCGTACTGCGCCGAGGCGCCGTCGCGCAGCACTTCCACGCGCGCGATCGCCGCCACCGGAATGGTGTTCAGGTCCACTGCCGCGGCGCCACGGCCGATGGTGCCGTTGAGGTTGAGCAGCGAGGAGGTGTGGCGGCGCTTGCCGTTGACCAGCACCAGCACCTGGTCCGGCGACAGGCCGCGCAGCTGCGCGGGGCGGATCGCGCTGGTGCCGTCGCTCAGGGCCGGGCGCGGGAAGTTCAGCGACGGCAGCGCGCGGGCCAGCGCGGTGGCCAGCTCCGAGGTGCCGGTGGCCTGCAGCGACTCGGCGCTGATGATGTCGATCGGCGACTGCGACTCGGCCACGGTACGGTCGGACACCCGGGTGCCGGTGACGATGACGGTATCGAGCGTATTGGCGGGCGCGCTGGCCGGGTTGGCGGTCTGGGCGAAGGCGGGGGAGGCGAGCAGCGCCGCAATGACGGCGGTTGCGAGCGTGGACAACGGGTAATTCATGACAACTCCGAACGGGGGTCCAGGCAGGACCAGCAAGGCTGGGCGGGGTCTGGTCGCGGCGATGCGAAGGGAACGACGGCCAGCCCGAAGGCGCTAATTATTCGTTAACGCTAGAATGGCGTCGCAGGAGTGCTGCTCATCTGCTCATTCCTTTTCGTTCTATCGGACTGTCCATCAATGATTTCCCTGCGCAACTTCTCCATGCGACGCGGCGAGCGTCTGCTGTTGTCCAACGTCGACCTGACCATGCATGCCGGCTACCGCGTCGGTGTGGTGGGCCGTAATGGCACCGGCAAGTCGAGCCTGTTTGCCGCGGTCAAGGGCGAACTGGAAGCGGACAAGGGCGATGTCGACCTGCCCGGCAAGGTGCGCACCGCCAGCGTCTCGCAGGAAACCCCGTCGCTGCCCGATCCGGCGCTGTCGTTCGTGCTCGGCGGCGACATCGAGGTCTCGGCGATCCTGCAGGAAGAGGCGGCGGCCACTGCGCGCGAGGACTGGGAAGCGGTCGCCAACGCGCACCAGAAGATGGCCGAGCTGGGCGCCTACGATGCCGAGGCGCGTGCCGGCAAGTTGCTGCACGGCCTGGGCTTCCCGGCCGACACCCATCACCGCGCGGTGTCCTCGTTCTCCGGCGGCTGGCGGGTGCGCCTGAACCTGGCGCGCGCGCTGATGATGCCCAGCGACCTGCTGCTGCTGGACGAGCCGACCAACCACCTGGACATGGATGCGGTGCTGTGGCTGGAGCAATGGCTGCTCAAGTACCCGGGCACCTTGCTGCTGATTTCGCATGACCGCGAGTTCCTCGACAACGTGGCCACGCATACGCTGCATCTGCACGGCGGCACCGCCAAGCTGTACGTCGGCGGCTACACCGATTTCGAGCGCCAGCGCATCGAGCACCTGCGTCAGCAGCAGATCGCCCACGACAAGGAACAAGCCGAGCGCGCGCATCTGCAGAGCTTCATCGACCGCTTCAAGGCGCAGGCCAGCAAGGCCACCCAGGCGCAGAGCCGCATGAAGCGCCTGGCCAAGATGGCCGGCACCGAAGCGGTACGCGCCGAGCGCGAATTTCGCATCCAGTTCGCCCAGCCCAATCGGTTGCCGTTTTCGTTGATCCGGCTGAATCACGCTGCGTGCGGGTATGCGGCTGCGCCGCGGGATTCGGGAATCGGGAATGGGGAATCGCAAAAGCTGGGGTCCAGCGATGCGATTACCGTGTTGCACGATGTTGGATTTGGATTGGAGGCGGGTGACCGGATCGGGTTGCTGGGGCCGAATGGAGCGGGTAAGTCCACATTGGTCAAAACCCTGGTCGGTGAGTTGGCGCCGCTGTCGGGCGAGCGCAGTGCGCATCCGGATCTGCGGATTGGCTACTTCGCCCAGCACACGGTGGAATCGCTGCACGAGGGCCAGTCGCCGATGGATCACTTCCGCGAGCTGTCGCCGGATGGCTCCAATCAGGCGTTCCGCGATTTCCTGGGCAAATGGAATTTCGCCGGCGACCGCGCCTTCGAAGTGGTGGATGGGTTTTCCGGCGGCGAGCGCGCGCGTCTGGCGCTGGCACTGATCGCCTGGCAGCAGCCGAACGTGCTGCTGCTGGACGAACCGACCAACCATCTGGACCTGGAGATGCGCGAGGCCCTGGCCGAAGCGCTGAGCGACTTCGAAGGCGCCATCGTGATGGTCTCGCATGACCGCCATCTGATCGGCCTGGTCTGCGACAGTTTCTGGCGCGTGGCCGATGGCGTGGTCGAGCCGTTCGCTGGCGATCTGGACGAATACGCCGCCTGGCTGCGCAGCCGCCCGGCCGCGCAAGGCACCAAGCAGAAGATGGCCGAAGTGGCGCCCACCCCGCCGCCGCCGACCAAGCCGCTGCCGCCGAAGAAAGCCGTCAACCCGCACAAGCTGGCCAGCGCGGAAAAGCGCGTCGGCGAACTGGAAGCGGCGCTGGCGGCACTGGACCGCGAACTGGCCAACCCCGGCAACTATGCCGACAGCGACAAGATGGCGGTGCTGGGCCGCGACCGTGAGGCGACGGCGCAGCAGTTGGTCGCCGCCGAGGCGGCGTGGATGGAGCTGCTGGACGGGGCGGACTGACAGCGCGCATCCGGCTGGCGCCGTAGCGGCGCACCCGGCCGGAAGAACGTCACTGCGCCGGTATCGCGCCGCGCTTGCCTCATCAAGGCGCGCGTGCGTCGCACCGCCCGATGTGGCAGGACCATCGCGGCCTACGCGGCACCGGCGTTGCCGATCCCTGCGACGGTCACGTCGTGCGATCAGCCTGCCCGCAGTCGTGCCAGTAACGACGTGCTGGCATACCCGTCCTGCGGCAACTGCTGGCTGCGCTGGAATGCACGGATTCCCTGGCGAGTTCGCGCCCCCAGCGCACCGTCGACGCCGCCTACGTCGAATCCCTTGTCGGTCAGCCGCTGCTGCAGCTCGGTGATATCTGCCACGCTATTAAGCGGCGGATCGTCTTTGGGCCAGGGCTGTTCGACCCCGGCTCCACCCGCATAGCCATCGGCCAGCAGACCGACCGCCAGCGCATAGGCGGTGGAATTGTTGTAGCGCAAAATGCTGCGGAAATTGTCGAACACCAGGAACGCCGGGCCGCGATACCCGGTGGGCAAAAGCACCGATGCCTGTTCCTGGGCCAGTGCGGGCGCAATCGGCTTGTTGCCACACACCACACCCTGGCGCTGCCATTCGGCAACGGTTTTCTTGATCGTCATGTCGGCCTGCGCGTAGTCGAAGCCGCCTGACAGATGCACTTCCTGGCCCCAGGGAACAGCGCTGCTCCAGTTGCTCTGCTTGAGATAGTTCGCGGTAGAGCCCAAGGCATCCGCACTGGAATTCCACACATCCCGTTTGTGGTCCCCATCGTCGTCGACGGCGTAGTCGCGATAGGTGCTCGGAATGAATTGCGTCTGTCCCATGGCGCCGGCCCACGAGCCTATAAACTGCGATCGATCGACGCCTTTTTCCGTCTGCAGGATCTGCAACGCCGCAAGCAGTTGCGTATTGCCATAGCGGGTACGCCGACCCTCATGCGCCAGCGTCGCCAGCGAGCGGATCACGTAGCGGTCGCCGATCTGTTTGCCGTACTCGCTTTCCATGCTCCAGATGGCCGTCAGGATGCGCGGATCCACACCGTACTGCTGCTGCAACTTTTGAAAGAGGGCGCGCTGGCTGACCAGCAGTTGCTGTCCTTGCTGGATGGCGGACGGGGTGACACGGTCATCGAGATAATCCCAGAGATAACGGGTGAATTCGGGCTGCCGCTGATCCAGTGCCTGCACCGATGGATCGGGTGTGACGCCAGCGAATGCGGTGTCCAGTGTGGTTGGTTCAATGCCGGCAGCGAGCGCACGCTGGCGGAAGTCGACCAGCCATTGTTCGAAGCTGGGCGTGGGTGCGGCATCTTGTTGGGCAGCGGCGTTCGTTGTGGGAGGCGAGGTTGTTGCAGGGGCAGGGGCTTGCGCTGTCGCGTTGGCGGCAGCAACACCTGCGCCGATACAGAGCGAGAAACGAAGAAGATGCGAAGGCGTGATCATGGGGCCGCCCGATGCGGGATGGGAGCCCAATGTAGCCATCACTTTCCGGGAATAAAGCTATTGCAGCTATTCGTTTTCACCACGTCTTTCATCTCTAAAACAGGCGGCCAACAGCGAGTATGTCGGCGTGCGCCTTCGGCGCGGGTCCAGAGGGAACAGGTGCCGCTGGACCGCTCATGCGGAAATGGTTTGCGCAAGCCAGCGGTGAAAGCTGAGCGCGGCTGCGCCGGCCGGCCGCGAGCGCAGCCGGGTCAGCCAGTAGCGTCCGGCATCGATCTGGATCGGGAACGGGCACACCAGGCGTCCGGCATCCAGATCCTGGCGAAACATCGGCAACGGCAACAACGCCACGCCGGCACCGGCGGCCGCCGCGCTGGCCAGCGTCAACGACGAATCGAACATCGCCCCGCGCGCGGCGATCTCGGTCATGCCCGCCGCGCGAAACCACTGCGGCCATTCGTCCAGGCGATACGAACGCAACAACGGCATACCTGCCAAGTCGGCCGGGGTGCGCAAGCCACGCGCCATGCTGGGTGCACACACCGGCGCAAACGGCGCCTCCATCAACGCCTCGGCAATCTGGCCTTGCCAGTCGCCATCGCCAAAGCGGATCGCCAGATCCAGTCCTTCGCCGGCCAGATCGACCCTGTTGTTGTGGGTGGACAGGCGCAGCTCGATCTCCGGATGCGCCGCATGAAAGGCGTCCACGCGCGGCAGCAGCCAGCCGGTGGCGAAGGTGCCGACCACGCCGACGCTGAGCACCTCGCGATAGCGCCCATCGGCAAAGCGCTCCAGGGTGGCCGCGATGCGGTCGAAGGCCTCGCCGAGCACCGGCGCCAGTGCCGCGCCTTCGTCGGTAAGCGCCACGCCGCGCGGCAGGCGGTGGAACAGGCTGGTTCTCAGTTGCTGCTCCAGCGCCTTGATCTGGTGGCTGAGCGCGGCCTGGCTGACGCACAGCTCGCTGGCGGCGCGGGTCAGGTTCTGGTGGCGCGCGGCGGCCTCGAAGGCGCGCAGGGCATTGAGCGGGAGACGGGGGCGGGGCATGCGCAGAGATTAGTTCAATTCATGCCAGGGATCGAAACATCGCAATAGTCCGGTGGCCGGCATGCGCCGATACTGCGCGCTCTCCAAGGGAGGTTGCTGCATGTTGAACCGTCGACAATTCCTGTACGCAACCGGCGTGGGCGTGCTGCTTGCGGCCTCCAGACCTGCATGGGCACTCACCCCGGCGATGACGGTGGACGATGTGCTGCGGGCACAGTGGGCGGAGATTGAACGCCGCACTGGCGGCCGCCTGGGCATCAGCCTGCTCGACAGTGCCACCGGCAGGCGCCTCGGCCAGCGCGAGGACGAGCGCTTTCCGATGTGCAGCACCTTCAAATTTGTATTGGCTGCGGCGGTGCTGCAGCGGGTGGACAGGGGCGAGCTGACATTGGCGCAACGGGTAACGATCCGCGCCTCCGACATGCTCGAGCATGCCCCGGTCACCGAGCGCCATGTCGGCGGGTCGCTGAGCGTGGCCGAGCTCTGCCGGGCCACGATGATCTACAGCGACAACCCGGCCGCCAACCTGCTGTTTCCGCTGGTCGGCAACCCGGCCGGCCTGACCGCCTTCCTGCGCGGCATCGGCGATGCGCACACCCGCAGCGACCGCCACGAGCCGGAGATGAACCGCTATGCCGAAGGCGACCCGCGCGACACCACCACGCCGGCGGCAATGGCCGCCACCTTGCGCACCCTGCTGCTCGGCAACGCGCTGCAACCGGCCTCGCGCAAGCAGCTGACCGACTGGATGATCGACAACCGCACCGGCGATACCTGCCTGCGCGCCGGCCTGCCGCGCGGCTGGAAGATCGGCGACAAGACCGGCAGCAACGGCAGCGACACCCGCAACGACATCGCCATCATCTGGCCACCGGCAGGCAAGGCACCATTGCTGCTCACCGCGTACTTGAATGGCGCCAGCGTCGACAGCGATGCGCGCGATGCGGCGTTGAAGGCAGTGGCGGCCGCGGTGCGCGACAGCATGGTGGGTTGAGCGCAACGACCCGCTGTCTTCCGCGTTATGTCGCATGTGAGTCCGCAAGCTGCTTGCGGTTTCCTGCCAGCTGTTCGAGGTACGACGGGACGCATCAGGGGGTGTCATTGCCATCGCTGTCTATCCGGGCCATCTGTGGGCGCACGAGGACGACGACAGTGCCACACGCGATCCTACCCATCTGTCGCTGCGGCCAGACATCATCGTCATTGCGCGGACGCCGCCGATCTTCTTGCTGCAGGCCAAGGACGATGCGGTGAATGGCGTCAGTCAATTGCTGGCCTACTACGTGGCGCTCAAGCAGGCTGGCGTACCGGCAGAAATGCATCTCTACGCCGAGGGCGGGCATGCGTTCGGTCTACGCGCAGGTGCACTGCCGATCGCACAATGTCCGCATCTGGTGGAAACCTGGTTTGGGACGATCGGCATGCTGGATGCGGCCGACGCGCACTGAGCGCGACCGTGCGCAAGCGTGCGCAAGCGTGCTGATCGCGCAGCCGCCTGCGTTCTCACCGCATGCCCGGCTGCAAGGCTCAGCCGGGTGCGCCGATCGGCAAAGGCAGATCTTGCTGCAGCCGCGCCGGCCCGCCCATGGCCGGGTCGCTGACGCTGTCTGCGCCGGTTTCGATACGTCCGGCCAGACGCTGGGCTGCGCCGTCGTGGTGTACCCACAGGTCGTACCAGCCGCCAGTTGCCGCCGCCTTCCAACGGCGCTGCTCGGTGGTGCCGGGTGCAACGCTCAGGCGTTCATGCGGCTGCGCGGCTGAATATGCGGCTGGTTGCAGCTCCACCTGCACGGTAGTGCTGCCGGCATTGCGCAGCGATAACGACACGGCTGCGGGATCGTTCGCATCCTGGGTGATCTCGGTCATCAGCAACGCTGCACTCAGATCACCACGGTAGTGGCGATGGAATCCGTTGGGGCCGAGCAACCACAGATCGTAACGGCCATCGGCGGTGGTCCACGTGGCATCCACTGCTGCGCCGCTCCCTACGGTGTAACGGCGCGGAATCGCCGCAAGATCGAAGCGGTCGTAGACATGCAGGACCACCGCAGCACCCGCGTTGGACATGCGCAGCCTCACTTGGCCACGCTCGGGCAACTGGGCCAGTTCCACGCTTTGGCGATACGGCAGCGCCCGCGAACGGCGTGTACCGAAGGGCTGCTGCGGCGGTTGCAACGCGGCAGGCAACGGCGGCAGTGCGTGTTCGCGCAGGGCTGCTGCGCGCGCTGCGGTCGCGCTGACATCGGGCAGCGCCGCGGCGAACAGGCGCGCATCGGCCCTGCGGAAATCGAACGCATTGACCAGGTCGCCACAGACCGCCCGCCGCCACGGCGTGATCTCCGGTGCGGGCACGCCGAAGCGGCGCTCCAGCAGCCGCAATACCGACGTGTGGTCGTACACCTGCGAATCCACCCAGCCGCCGCGGCTCCACGGCGAGATCACGTACAGCGGCACGCGCGGGCCCAGGCCATAGGGGCGGCCGCGCAGCTCGGGCAGATCCACTTTCTGTTCGCCCGGTGCCGGGTGGCGATGGTAGTCATCGTCGGTGGCGATGCTGGATGCGCCCGCAAAGCCGCTGGCCGCGTGCGGGTCCGGCGACGGGGTCGCAGGCGGTGGCATGTGATCGAAAAAGCCGTCGTTCTCGTCGAACATCAACAGCAATGCGGTGCGGCTCCATACCTGTGGGTCGGCGGTCAGCGCATCCAGCACGCGTGCAGTGTAGGCCGCGCCTTGCGCTGGACTGGAGGGATCAGGATGTTCGCTGCCGGCCGCATCGGCAATGATGAAACTCACCGATGGCAGTTGCCCGCCCAGCACATCGGCACGTAATTGCTCCACACCGCGCGTGCTGACGCCACGCGCGCGCAGTTGCGCATCGTGCCCGGGCGCAGCAGTGAAGGCCTGCCGAAACGGCGCAAAGCCCGCCAGCGGGTTGTCGGTGAAGTTGTCGCGCATGTCCTGATAGATCTGCCAGGACACGCCGGCGTTCTGTAGCTGCTCGACGTAGGTCGTCCAGCGGTAGGGGTCGGCAAAACCGCCCAGCTCCGCAAAGTTGTCGTGCGAGTTGCCGATCACCGGACCACCGGCACGCGCCTGCGGGTCGTTGCCGCCGCTCCACAGGAACACGCGATTGGAATTGGTACCGGTCTGGATCGAGGCGTGGTACGCATCGCAGATGGTGAAGGCGTCGGCGAGCGCGTACTGGAACGGAATATCCGCGCGCCGGTAATAGCCCAGCGCATGGTTGTGCTTGGCGGCGGCCCAGTGCCCGAGCCGGCCGTGATCCCAGGCGCGTTGCGCATCCACCCAGCTGTGCGGCGTGCCTTGCACGCGCATGAAGCCGAATTGCGCTGCCGTATCCAGCGCAAACGGCGTCAGCCATTGGCGGCCGTCTTCGCTGGGCTGCAGCCACACCGTGCGCGCGGGCGCGCCCGGTAACGGCGGTGCGGGAATCGGAAAACGATCGCCGAACCCGCGCACGCCGGGCAGGCTGCCGAAGTAATGATCGAAGGCGCGGTTTTCCTGCATCAGGATCACCACATGCTGCAGATCCTCCAGCGTGCCGGTGCGGCGGTCCGGCGCGATGGCGGCGGCCCGCGCGATGCTGGGGGGCAGCAGCGCGGCGGCGGCACCGGCAAGCCCGGTCTGCAGAACGCGGCGGCGGGGAAGGTCGATCATCGTGTCACCTGGTTGGCGCTCCCATCCTGTCTGCGCTGGAGCGGGTCGAGCGTACCCGACGCGTCAGCGCGTATGTTCTCTGCGTGCTTGCAACATCGCCGACCCTTTCCGTTTGCGCCTGCGCGGCAGCCGATGCAGGGAGCGGATCGGGTGGCGTGTCTTCAGCCCGATCCGCTCGCGCACGTTGCAGGCCCATCCTGCGCAGGTCGGCAATGCGCCGCCGACGCTAGAGATCCAGCGTCAACGTCAGCCCGACCGTGCGTGGCGCGGCGATAAAGGCACTGTCGCTGCCGTCCACGCCTTCCAGGTAGCGTTTGTCGGTGAGGTTGCTGACGTTGAGCGCCAGCTGCAGGCCCTTGAGCTGCGACGACAGCTGCGACAGCTCCACCCCGAGGTTGGCATCGAAGGTGGTCACGCCATCGAGTGCGGCGCGGTTGGAGGCATCCAGGTAGCGCTTGCCAAGATAGCGTCCGGACACACCGAAGCGCCACGCCTGGCCGCGCCAGTCCGCCGACATCACCAAGGTGTTGCGCGGTTGCCCGATCACCTGCGCGCCGGGGGTGATCTCCAGCGCGGTGTCGCGTGCGGCATCGCCGCTGCCCAGGTAATCGGCCTTGTTGTAGGTGTAGGCACCGTTGATGCGCCAGCCGTTGTCCCAGCCATAGCCCAGTGCCGCTTCCACGCCACGCGCATGCACGCCGCCGAAGTTCTCGTACACGCCGTCGGTTTCGCCCAGGTAGTCGATGCCGGTGACGAAGTTGGCCGGCACATAGACGATGCGGTTGTCGAAGCGGATGTCGTACAGGGTCACGCTGCCGGTCAGCGGCCAGCGGCTGAGACGCAGGCCGAGTTCGACGTTGTCGGCGGTTTCCGGTTGCACGCGGCTCAGTGCGACCGGGTCAGTTTCGCCGAGCACGCCGGAGGGAATCGCAGCGAAGTTCTGCGAGTAACCGGCGAAGGCTTCCAGGCCCTGCACCGGGGTGGTCCAGGTCAGGCCGGCCGACAGCAGCGGGTCCGAATGCGAATCCGATTCCACATGCTGCGCATCGCCGATGCGGCGGTCGCGGGTCTGGTCGACGAAGAACTGCTTGACGCCTACGCGCCAGGCAAAGGCGCCGTAGCGCATCACGTCCTCGACGTAATACATCTGCTCGTCGGTCTGGTAGTTGTCCTTGAACTGCACCCAGTACGGCTGATGGTCGAAGCTGATGTTGGTGCCGACGTTGAGCAGGCGATGCCAGTCGCGGGTGACACTGCGGTCGTAGCGCTCCAGCCAGGCGCCGGCGCGCACGGTGTTGTCGATGGCGCCGAGATCGGCGCGCCATTCCACATCGGCCATCGCGCCGGCGCGGTGGTTGTCGTAGTGGCTGTGCCGATACGACTGCACCGGCACCGAGCCGGCCGGATAGCAGGCCGGGTTGGATTCGGCCGGCACCGCATCGCTGCCGGCGCAGCCGGCCAGCATGGTCGCGGCCGCGCCGCCGGGCGTGAGGTAATACAGCTTGCCCAGGTCGCTGCCGGCGTACACGGTGTTGCCACCACGCGCTTCGGATTCCGGCGCGCCGGCGCCATCGTTGGTGACATCCACCAGATACGGCGGAATCCAGTCGCCGCGGCCCTGCATGCGATGCGCATAGCCGGTCAGCGTGGTCTTGAAACCATTGCCGCCATCGAAGGCGCCGCGCAGGTAGCCAAAGGTATTCTTGCGCAACGCACGCGAGCCGGAGCGGTAGTTCTGGTCCAGGTACGGAATGCCGGTGAGCGTGCCGGTCAACAGATCGTGCTCGGGGTCGCGCGCGAACTGCTCGGGCGTCACGCTGGTGTATTCGGATTCGTCGGCATCGTCGTAGGACGCGTAGCCGCTGAGCGTCCACTTGTCCAACACGCTGACGAACTTGCCGGCCAGGTGATCGCGGCTGGTGTGGCCGCTGCCGTCGATCCAGTCGTCGTTGCGTGCCGACGAGCCGCTGACCCAGGCGCGCGTGTTGCCGCCGAGCAGGCCGGTGTCGTAGCGCGCGTAATACTTACGCGCCTGGTTGTCGCCGATGCCGCCGATCACGCGCACGCGCTGCTCTTCCAGCGGCTCGCCGGTGAGATAGTTCAAGGTGCCGCCCAGCGCTTCGTTGGAGCGCGAGGCGATATCGGCGGTGCCCTGGCTCACTTCCACCGTTTCCAGATCCGGCATGTCGATGAAACGGTTGGCCTTGGAGCCGCCGCCATACGCCGAGCCGCCGTTGGGCACGCCATCAATGGTGGTGCCGATCTGCTGGGTATCGCGATTGCTGACAAAGCCGCGCATGCTGATCTGCGTGCCCCAATCCGACGAGCCGAAGGCATCGGCCTCGGTGACCACCACGCCGGGCAGTTCGTTGAGCGCATCGTTGACGCTGCCGAGCACGAACTGGCGGTCCAGCATTTCCTTGCTGACATTGGTCTTGGAATACGTCATCGCCTGGCCGACCACCTGCACCTGATCCAGCGTGGACACCTGTTCGCCAGCGCTGCCCGGTTCGGCCGCAGCCGGGCCAGACGCCGCGCCATCCGGGACTTGTTGTGCGTAAGCGGGCAGGGTGAGCGGAACCAGCAACAAGGCGAGCGTGGCCGGACGGCGCACGCGCGAGGAGGACGTCGAATCCATTGCAATCCAACAAGCGGGGAGGGTCTGCAAAGACTGCCGCGCTTGCATTGCGTGATGATGACCGCGCTAAAGGTGTGGCCGGGATCACCAGATGGACTTGGGAAGTCCTAACGCCGGGACGATGGCGATTTAGCGCTGTCTGGATGTTTCCGGGCCGCGCTGGTTGCAAGACACCTGGAGTTTCGCGCCGCAGCGTTGTCTTCACTCCAAGACAAGCGGTTTCGAGTCGTCGCGTTGTTGTAGATGCACTCAAGTGCTCAGGTCAAAAGCCTGGTGAGTCGAGTGCGCGGTGCCCTCACCACTTGCGGGACACGCCGTGAATCCGTCCATGGAGGCTCCTTGGCGGCATCCATGCCGCCAAGGGTCCCGCAACCGGTAAGGACACCGCACCAGAAAGTTGGTCGGTGGCCGCGTGAAAAGCCGCTTGTCGAAACGTGTGTCGGACATCGAGCCGGCGCATCAGGATCAAACGACGCGCACCACGCACCGCTCTGACTGCTCTTAACCATGCACACCGACCATCTCGACTGGTCCTTGTCCGCCCACCGTCGCGGGACCTTACGCGGCATGGATGCCGCGTAAGAGCCTACAAGGACGTACTTGCGGCGTGTCCTGCGATGGTGGGCGGGCAAGGGCCTTGCAGCCAAGCGGCAGATAGACCGCTCCATAGCTGATCCATCCAAAAAGTCGTCAACCAGCTGCTTCGCCTCGCGGCGCCCCTCGCAATGGTGGGCGGGCAAAGGGGCCTCTGCAGCAACGCCGCATATCGCCTGATCAGCAGCGTAGCGACTGACGACAGCGAAATAGGTGTGTCAGCCGCCCCTGGCGTGCGGCGGTGCTTCGGCCTGTTGTGTTTCCGGCATCAACTCCAGCGCCGATGGCGTGGTGCGCAGCATCGGGCGGAACGAGATCGGATGGGTGCGGCGGCGCGTGAAGCGTAGCAAGCGTGTCAGCGTAAATCCGGACAGCGCCAACAGCATCACCGCGAAATACACCGGCAGTGCCGCAGGCCCGAATTTCTGCATTGCGCCACCGGCCAGGGCCGGACCGATCGCCGCGCCCACGCCATGCACCAGCAGCAGGCTGCTGCAGCCGGAGAGCAGATCTTCGCGCGGCAGGTAGTCGAGCATGTGCGCCACCGCAAACGGATACAGCGAGAACGCCAACCCGCCGTACACGAAGAACAGCACGAACAACAGTTGGGTCTGTGTTTGCACCATCGGCACCGCGGCAGCGATCGCAATGCCGGCCGCCAGCACGCTGATCGTGACCAGGCCGATGCGCCGGTCATGGCCATCGCTGATGCGCCCGATCGGCCACTGCAACACCGCGCCGCCGATGATGGCGGTGAGCATGAACATCGCCACGCCATCGGCATCCAGCCCGATACGGTTGGCGTACACCGGCAGCAATCCCCAGAACGCCCCCATCGCCAGGCCCGACAGTCCTGCGCCGATGGTCGCCACCGGCGCCAATGCGTATAGCGTTTTCAGTCGCAGGCGCGAGACGTGCGGCACCTCGGGCGGAATCAGGCGCGTGGTCATCACCGGCATCACTGCCGCACAGATCAGGATCGCCGTCAGCGTGAACATCGCCGGTGCGCCCGCATCGCCCGCAGTGAGCAGGATCTGGCCCAGCGCCAACGCCGACAGGTTGATCGCCATGTACACCGAGAACACCCGACTGCGCCGACGCGCGTCCGGCTCGGCGTTGAGCCAGCTTTCGATCACGGTGTACAGGCCGACCAGTGCCGCGCCGGTGACCAGGCGCAGCAGGCCCCAACCCCAGGCGTTCAACCAGATCGGATGCAGCAACACGGCAATCGCCGCCAGCGCCGCGTAAAAGGCGAATGCGCGGATATGCCCGATGCGCCGAATCAGCGGCGGTGCGAAAAAGGTGCCGAGAAAGAAGCCGGCGAAATACCCGGACATGATCAGGCCCAGCGCACGCGCATCGAAACCGGCCTGGCCACCGCGCACGGCAAGCAAGGTGCCGAGCAGCCCGCTGCCGGTCAGCAGCAGGGCAACGCCCAGCAATAAGGCAGTCAGCCGCAACATGGATGCGGTCCTCGTGGGGGGAGAGGCGCGTCGATCACGTGTTCGAGTGTAGCAGCCCGGGTCGTGCGGCTTGATCGAAACGACCTGGCTCTATAGCTCTCGATACCCGCTGATGCGATGTCAGGCCGATGCGAAGCGTGGGCTTCTGGCGTGCGGGATGACTGCCTCACCTACCCGCGCAGTTCGGGCAGTCGCGCCGATCTGATGACCATCCATTACGTAGATTCGCGTTCTTCGGCATACGCGCGAACACTTCTACCGTCCTGCTATCTGCCAATGAGGGCAGCGTTGGTTAGCGAGCGCACCTGGCGTGCAAGCGCGACACAACCACCATCGATCGATGTCTCATCCCCGCAACACGCTCGCGCGTGTTCAACATCGCAGACGGCCCACTGCACCTGCCTGCCCGCATCCGTCTAGAATCTGCGCCCCGCATCGTCTTCAGCTGATCCTGCCATGCCCATCTACGGTTTCCAGTGCACCACCTGCGGTCACGCCTTCGACCGCCTGCAGAAGATGGCCGACCCCGATCCGCAGACCTGTCCTGCCTGTGCGGCGGCCACGATCAAGCGCCAGATCACCGCGCCCTCGTTCCGTCTGTCCGGCAGCGGCTGGTACGAGACCGACTTCAAGTCGGCGGGCGAGAAGAAGAAGAACCTCACCGAAAGCAGCAGCGCCGGTGGCGATGCCAAGCCGGCAGCCGCCGCCGAGAGCAAGCCCGCTGCCAAGCCCGCGGCCGACCCCGCTTGAGCCGTACCAGCGCGCCGCAGCCGCTGGCAGGGCGGACGTCGCAGTCCCTGGACCCAGCCGCGCGCGGCGCGCCCATTCGCGGCCTCAACGCGCCTCGAAGCGTGCCCGGCAGCCATCGTTGACCCACACCGTCGCACGGCGCTCGTCGTACCCCCAGCTGCGGCCTTCCTCGCAACGGGTGTCGGACAGCTGGCGGGTCAGCACCGGGCGGCCATAGCGGCCATCCCAGCCGCAGGTACGCAGGCGGCGGTCGTCGCTGGCGCAGGTGATGGCGTAATCGTTGCGTGGGCGGTCGTCGCGGCCAGCGTAGCCGCCGTCACCCCGGTCCCAGCCGCCGCGTGCCTGCGCAAACTCGCCCCGGCAGCCGTCGTCCACCCAGATCCGGCCCCCGTCCTGGCGCCAGTTGCGGCCTTCCACGCAGGGCGTGTTGGACAGCTGGCGCACCAGCATCGCGCGGCGCCAGCCGGTGTCGCAGATCTTCTGCCGCTGGTCGTTGCTCTCGCAGCGCACCGTGCCGGCCACCCCGCCGCCGCCGGGGCCACTGTTGCCGCCCCAGCCGCCGCCGTTGCGGCCATCGACAAAGCGCGCGCGGCAGCCGTTGTCGACCCAGACGCGGCCGCGCTCGCTGCCCCAGTTGCGGCCTTCGATGCAGCGCGTGCCGGAGATGTTCTCGACCAGCACCGCGCGGCCGCGGAACGGCGTATCGCACTCGCGGCGACGGTTGTCGTTGCTGGAGCAGGTGATGCTGGGGCCGTTCCAGCCGCGGTCCTGCGCGGCGGCAGGCGCACTGGTCAGCAGGCCGGTCAGGGTGATCAGGCCGAAGCCGGAGAGCAGCAGGGCGGTGCGCAGCATCGTGGCGTCCTTGGTGCGGAAGGGTCTTGCGCCTATTCAGCCGGGCCCTGACTTAAGCGGCCATGAGCGCCCGCAGATTTGCTCCTGCCGCCCGCCGGCCCCAGAATATCGGGCTCTCCGGCGCTGTCCTGTGTCGGGTTTTTCAGCGGAGCTTTCGATGCGTACCCACTTCTGCGGCCTGGTCGACGAGACCTTGATCGGCCAAACCGTCACTCTCGCCGGCTGGACCGACGTGGCCCGCAACCTGGGCGGGGTGTGCTTCATCGACCTGCGCGACCACGAAGGCATCGTGCAGGTGACGGTGGAACCGGTGGCTGGCGACGACGCCAGCGCCGAACTGTTCAAGGTGGCCGCCAGCCTCGGCTACGAGGACGTGCTGCAGGTCGAAGGCGTGGTGCGTGCGCGGCACGCGGTCAACGACAAGCTGCGTACCGGCAAGGTGGAAGTGATCGCCACCCGCATCAGCATCCTCAACAAGGCCGCGCCGCTGCCGTTCCACGCGCACGAGAACCCGGGCGAGGAGACGCGCCTGAAGTACCGCTATCTGGACCTGCGCCGTCCGGAAATGCAGCGCATGCAGCGCACCCGCATCAAGCTGGTGCAGGCGCTGCGCCGGCACCTGGATGCACGCGATTTCCAGGACATCGAAACCCCGATCCTGACCAAGGCCACCCCGGAAGGCGCACGCGACTTCCTGGTGCCGGCGCGCATGCATCCGGGCGAGTTCTACGCCTTGCCGCAGAGCCCGCAGCTGTTCAAGCAGATCCTGATGGTGGCCGGCTTCGACCGCTACTACCAGATCGCGCGCTGCTTCCGCGACGAAGCGCTGCGCGCCGACCGCCAGCTGGAATTCACCCAGCTCGACATGGAATTTGCCTTCGTGCGCGAGCGCGACGTGCAAGATTTCGTCGAAGACATGATCCGCGCCATCTTCGCCGAAGTGGTGGACGTCGAACTGGCCGCGCAGTTCCCACGCATGACCTGGGCCGAGGCGATGCGTCGCTATGGCTCGGACAAGCCGGACCTGCGCATCGCGCTGGAACTGGTCGACGTGGCCGAACTGGTCAAGACCAGCGAGTTCCCGGTGTTCACCGCCGCCGCCAACGATGCCGACGGCCGCGTGGCCGCGCTGCGCATCCCCGGTGGCGCCACGCTGTCGCGCAAACAGATCGACGAATACGCCGCCCACGCCGCCAAGTACGGCGCCAAGGGCCTGGCCTACATCAAGCTGTCGGAGAGCGGCGAAGTCAGCTCGCCGATCGCCAAGTTCTTCGGCGAAGACGCCTTCGCTGCGCTGCTCAAGCACGTCGGGGCCGGCAACGGCGACATCGTGTTCTTCGGTGCCGGCGGCTACAACAAGGTGTCCGACTTCATGGGCGCGCTGCGTTTGAAGGCCGGCAAGGATTTCAACCTGATCGCCGATGGCTGGGCGCCGCTGTGGGTCACCGATTTCCCGATGTTCGAGTGGGACGAGGAGGCGCAGCGCTACGTGGCCCTGCATCACCCCTTCACCGCGCCGGCGGTGGACGACATCGCCGACCTGCGCGCCAATGCCCGCACCGCGGTGTCGCGCGGCTACGACATGGTGCTCAACGGCAACGAAATCGGCGGCGGCTCGATCCGTATCCACCGCCCGGACATGCAGAGCGCGGTGTTCGAGTTGCTCGGCATCGGCGCGGAAGAAGCGCGCGCCAAGTTCGGCTTCCTGCTGGATGCGCTCAACTACGGCGCACCGCCGCACGGCGGCATCGCCTTCGGCATCGACCGCATCGCGGCGCTGATGGCAGGCACCGACTCCATCCGCGACGTCATCCCGTTCCCCAAGACCACCGGCGCACAGGACCTGATGACCGACGCCCCGTCGCCGATCGCCGCCGATCAGCTGGCCGAAGTGCACGTGCAGGTACGCCCCAAGCAGGTCTGACCTGCCACCCACACGGCCACCCCAGCGTGGCCGTGCAACCGACACGCTGCGCCGCGCAGCGTGTCGCGTGCAGGGATGCCGCGGGCGCATCGCGCCCGGCCCAACGATTTATGCCCACACCGGCGGCGCCTGCCGCAGCCGCGACGCAGGGCCGCGCCCCTCGCTCGCCCTCAACAACGCACTGCGCGCAGTCCAAACCTGCGCCCACCCGCAAACGCGGATCGCGGACGCTCTCCCGATTCCTGATTCCCGATTCCCGATTCCCGATTCCCGATTCCCGATTCCCCGCTTGCGACCCCACCACCGCATGCGCCAAGCTGCCACGTCCACCCGGCACGAGACGCCCGCATGACCCGCATCCGCCGCGCCACACCGGACGATGCCGAAGCCTTGTCGCTGCTGGCTGCGCAGACCTTTACCGAAACCTTCGGGCATCTGTACCCGCAGGAGGATCTGCACGGCTTCCTGCAGGAGACCTATGCAGTCGAGCGCGCGCGCATCGTGCTGGCGCATCCGGACTATGCGATCTGGCTGCTGGAGATGGACAACCTGCTGGTCGGCCACGCTGCCGCCGGCCCCTGCGGGCTGCCGCATCAGGACGTGCGTCCCGGCGACGGTGAGCTCAAGCGGCTGTATCTGTTGAAGGACTACCAGAACAGCGGCTGGGGCAGCCGCCTGTTCGAGACCACGCTGGAGTGGCTGGAGCGCGACGGCCCGCGCACGCTGTGGATCGGCGTGTGGTCGGAGAATTTCGGCGCGCAGCGCTTCTACGCCCGCTACGGGTTCGAGAAGGTCGGCGAATACGATTTCCCGGTCGGCAAGATCCTCGACCGCGAATTCATCCTGCGCCGCACCCCGCGCATTGCGGCCGATTGAACGGCGCGCCGATGCCCGGCTGGCGCGGCGTGCGACCACGATTGCCGGCGCCTGGCCACGCTGAGTGCCACCGGCACCATCCCCACCTCGGTCGCCTGCAGGCCGGCGCGCGCATCGGTTGTCGGTCTGCTGGCCAGGCGCGGGTGGCGTTGATTCGCGCGCAAGCGACCTGCGGTAGATCCGCCGCACATCCGCGCTCACCTGAGGCCGGCGCCATGGCGCGGTCATGACGTCCGCGTCCGGCGCAGCCTCGTTCATCCCGGGTCACTCCCAACGCATCCTGCGTGAGCGGGCGAGCGCCGCGACCGCCGACGTGCTGCTGGTGCACGGCATCTGGAACACCGCGCACTGGCTGTTGCCGCTCGCGCGCCGGCTGCGTGCCGAGGGCCTAGCGCCGGTGCTGTTCGGCTACGCCAGTGTGCTCGGCGGACCCGAACGTGCCGTGCCACGGCTGATCGAACGCCTGCAGGCGACCGGCGCGCAGCTGCTGGTCTGCCATAGCCTGGGTGGGCTGGTCGCGCTGCAGGCGCTGCGCGCCGCGCCCGAATTGCCGGTGCGCCGCGTGGTCTGTCTGGGCTCGCCGTTGTGCGGCAGCGCCGCCGCGCGCGGCCTGGCCCGCCACGGCGGGCGCTGGGCGCTGGGGCGCAGCGCGGCCTTGCTGCAGCACGGTGTCGTGCAATGGCAGGGCGAGGCGGAGATCGGCCAGATCGCCGGCACCGTCGCGCGCGGGGTGGGGCAATGGCTGGCGCCGCTGGACGGCGGCTCGGACGGCACCGTGGCGCTGGCCGAAACCCGCCTGCCCGGGCTGCGCGACCATTGCGTGGTGCAGGCCAGCCACAGCGGCCTGTTGCGCTCGCCCGAGGCCGCGCAGCAGGTACTGCGCTTCCTGCGCCAGGGCCGGTTCCGCCACTGAACGCCGCCGCCCCGGTGCGGGCGAGCAATCAGGTAAAATCCGCGCCCTGTCATCCAAGCCAGTCTGGAACCACCCATGGGTAGAGGCCCCTCCATCGAAGGCCGCAAGAACGCCTCCGACGCCAAGCGCGGCAAGATGTTCACCAAGATCATTCGCGAGATCAGCGTCGCCGCGCGCGGCGGCGGTGGCGACCCGTCCAACAACCCGCGCCTGCGCGTGGCGGTGGACAAGGGTCTGTCGGCGAACATGTCCAAGGACGTGATCGAGCGCGCCATCAAGAAAGCCACCGGCGAGCTGGAAGGCGTGGAGTACGAGGAAGTGCGCTACGAGGGCTACGCCCCCGGCGGCGTGGCGGTGATCGTGGACTGCCTGACCGATAACCGCGTGCGCGCGGTGGCCGACGTGCGCCATGCCTTCAGCAAGTGCGGCGGCAACATGGGCACCGACGGCTCGGTGGCCTTCATGTTCAAGCGCCTGGGCGTGCTGAGCTTTGCCGCCGGCACCGACGAAGACACCCTCACCGACGCGGCGATCGAAGCTGGCGCGGACGATGTGGTGGTCTACCCGGAAGACGGCGCCATCGACGTGCTGACCGCCCCGGATGCCTTCGCCCAGGTCAAGCAGGCGCTGACCGCCGCCGGCCTGGAGCCGGCGCACGCCGAAATCACCTTCCGCGCCGAAAACGACATCGCCGTCGACGGCGACACCGCCGTGCAGGTCCGCAAGCTGCTCGACATGCTCGAAGACCTGGACGACGTCCAGGACGTCTATTCGAACGTCGATCAAGCGGCGCTTGGCGCGTAAGCGCCGGGAATTGGGAATGGAGAATCGGGAATCGAAACAGCCGCATCCTGCATTGCTCGGCAGCGTCGAGCACGCCAGGAGGCCGCGTTACCCATTCCCGATTCCCGACTCCCAATTCCCGGCCGCTCGATGACCCGCATCCTAGGCATCGATCCCGGCTCCCAGCGCACCGGGCTCGGCATCATCGACGTCGACGAGAGCGGTCGCAGCCGGCATGTCTATCATGCGCCGCTGGTGCTGCTGGGCGAGGGCGACTTCGCGCAGCGGCTCAAGCGCCTGCTGCACGGGCTGGGCGAGGTGATCGAGACCTACCGGCCGCAGGAAGTGGCGATCGAGAAGGTGTTCATGGGCAAGAGCGCCGATTCCGCGCTCAAGCTCGGCCACGCGCGCGGCGCGGCGATCTGCGCGGTGGTGCTGCGCGATCTGCCGGTGCACGAGTACGCTGCCACCGAGATCAAGCTGGCACTGGTTGGCAAGGGCGGGGCGGACAAGGTGCAGGTGCAGCACATGGTCGGCATCATGCTCAACCTGAAAGGCAAGCTGCAGGCCGACGCCGCCGACGCACTGGCGGTCGCCATCACTCACGCCCACGTGCGCGCCACCGCGCAGCGCCTGGGCGTCAATACCCAACAGGCCTGGAGCCGCAAGAAATGAGAATCGGGAATCGGGAGTCGGGAATCGGGAATTGCAAACGCAGAGTCCACAGCAGTGCGCGCTGTTGCGATTCCCCATTCCCGATTCCCCATTCCCGGCACCGCCAAGGCGGTGCCCAATGATCGGCCGCCTGCGCGGGCTGCTGGCCTACAAGCAGCCGCCGTGGCTGGTGATCGATGTCGGTGGGGTGGGGTATGAGCTGGAGGCGCCGATGAGCACCTTCTACGACCTGCCCGATGTCGGCCGGGACGTGATCCTGTTCACCCACTACGCGCAGAAGGAAGACAGCGTGTCGCTGTACGGATTCCTGCGCGAAGGCGAGCGCCGGCTGTTCCGCGACGTGCAGAAGGTCACCGGCATCGGCGCCAAGATCGCGCTGGCGGTGCTGTCCGGGGTCAGCGTGGACGAGTTCGCCCGCCTGATCACCAGCGGCGACATCACCGCGCTGACCCGCATCCCCGGCATCGGCAAGAAGACCGCCGAGCGTATGGTGGTGGAGCTGCGCGACCGCGCCGCCGACTTCAGCAGTGGCGCGCCGATCACCGGCCAGCTTGGCCCGGATGCGGTGTCCGAAGCCACGGTGGCCTTGCAGCAACTGGGTTACAAGCCGGCCGAGGCCGCACGCATGGCACGCGAGGCCGGGGCAGAGGGCGACGAAGTCGCCACGGTCATTCGCAAGGCCCTCCAGGCCGCACTGCGTTAAGGGCGCCTGGCAAAACGGCTGCGCGCCCGCCAGGCGGGCGCGGCCGGTGCTCGGAATCGGCAGGGACCACTCGTACACTGCGGCTCCCTGCGCGCCGCCCGCACCCTGCCGACCATCGATCACTACGTTTTTAGTCACTCAACGCCGCGCCGTCTTCCTCTCCTTCACGCCCCTTGGCGATACCCTGCCCACTTCATGTCCCAGACCCCCACTTCCGCAGCTGGCCACGGCCATGCGCCTGCCAATAGCCATATGGCCTTGGTCATCGGCGCCATTGGCGTCGTCTTCGGCGATATCGGTACCAGTCCGCTGTACACCCTCAAGGAGGCGTTCTCGCCGCACTACGGGCTGACCAGCGACCACGACACCGTGCTGGGCGTGCTGTCGCTGGCGTTCTGGGCGCTGATGGTCACGGTGACGCTCAAGTACGTCACCATCATCATGCGTGCCGACAACGAGGGCGAGGGCGGCATCATGGCCTTGATGGCGCTGACCCAGCGCACCCTGCGCAGCGGGTCGCGCTCGGCGTACGTGGTCGGCATCCTCGGCATCTTCGGCGCCTCGCTGTTCTTCGGCGATGGCGTGATCACCCCGGCCATCTCGGTGATGGGCGCGGTCGAGGGCCTGGAAATCGCCGCGCCCAGTCTGCATCCCTTCATCGTGCCGATCACCGTGATCGTGCTGCTGGTGGTGTTCATGGTGCAGCGCTTCGGCACCGAAAAGGTCGGCAAGGTGTTCGGCCCGATCACCTGCCTGTGGTTCCTGTCGCTGGGGGCGATCGGCGCCTGGAACATCGTCGACGCGCCGGAAGTGATGAAGGCCTTCAACCCCTGGTGGGCGATCCGCTTCTTCATGGAGCACGGCTGGCACGGGGTGTTCATTCTCGGCGCGGTGGTGCTGGCGGTGACCGGCGGCGAGGCGCTGTACGCGGACATGGGCCACTTCGGCGCCAAACCGATCCGCCATGGCTGGTATTTCTTCGTGTTGCCGATGCTGCTGCTCAACTACCTGGGGCAGGGCGCGCTGGTGCTCAATCACCCTTCCGCACTGAAGAACCCGTTCTTCGAAGCGGTGCCGGGTTGGGCGCTGTATCCGATGATCATCCTGGCCACGCTGGCGGCCGTGATCGCGTCGCAGGCGGTCATCACCGGCGCCTATTCGGTGGCTCGCCAGGCGATGCAGCTGGGCTACATTCCGCGCATGCTGATCAAGCACACCTCGCGCACCACCATCGGCCAGATCTACGTGCCCGGCATCAACTGGCTGCTGATGGTGATGGTGATCGCGCTGGTGCTGATCTTCCGCAGTTCCACCAATCTGGCGGTGGCCTACGGCATCTCGGTGTCGATGACCATGCTGATCGATACCCTGCTGCTGGCGCTGGTGGCGCGTTCGCTGTGGCCGCGCTGGCGCAACTGGGTGCTGCCGCTGTGCGTGGTGTTCTTCTTCATCGAGCTGGCCTTCGTCATCGCTAACGGCGCCAAGCTGTTGCAGGGTGCCTGGTTCCCGCTGGCGCTGGGCATCGTGGTGTTCACCCTGATGCGCACCTGGCGCCGCGGCCGCGCGCTGCTGCGCGAGGAAATCCGCAAGGACGGCATCCGCATCGACAGCTTCCTGCCGGGCCTGATGCTGGCCCCGCCGGCGCGCGTGCCGGGCATGGCGGTGTTCCTCACCGCCGACCCGATGGTGGTGCCGCATGCGCTGATGCACAACCTCAAGCACAACAAGGTGCTGCACGAGCGCAACATCTTCCTCAACGTCGACACCTTGCCGATCCCGTACGCGCCGGCGGACAAGCGGCTGCAGATCGAGTCGATCGGCGACGAGTTCTACCGCGTCTATGTGCGCTTCGGCTTCATGGAAACGCCCGACGTGCCGCTGGCGCTGATGCGTTCCTGCGACCAGGGCGGCATCCATTTCGACCCGATGGACACCACCTTCTTCGCCAGCCGCGAGACCATCGTGGCCAGCGCCAACCGCGGCATGCCGATCTGGCGCGACAAGCTGTTCGCGCTGATGCATCGCAACGCCGCCCCGGCCACCGGCTTCTTCCGCATCCCCGGCAACCGCCTGGTCGAGCTGGGCGCGCAGGTGGAGATCTGAGGCCGCGACAGCGTCGCGGCCTTGGGAATCGGGAGACGGGAATGGGGAATAGGAAAAGCAACGGCCTGCGCCGGCCCGAGACACTCGGCGGCGGCTGAAAAGGGCACCAGCGGTGCCGGTAACCGCTACTATTGTCCGCTCGATTCCCCATTCTCGATTCCCCATTCCCGGCTTTTCAATGGACCGCATCATCGCCAGCAGTGCCACCCGCGAAGACGATGCCGCCGATGCGAGCATCCGGCCCAAGCGCCTGGCCGATTATCTGGGCCAGCAGCCGGTACGCGAGCAGATGGAGATCTACATCGAAGCGGCCAAGGCGCGCGGCGAGGCGATGGACCATGTGCTGATCTTCGGGCCGCCGGGTCTGGGCAAGACCACGCTCAGTCATGTCATCGCCAACGAGCTGGGCGTGAACCTGCGCTCGACCTCCGGGCCGGTGATCGAGAAGGCCGGCGATCTGGCCGCGCTGCTGACCAACCTGCAGCCGCACGATGTGCTGTTCATCGACGAGATCCATCGCCTCTCGCCGGTGGTGGAGGAAGTGCTGTATCCGGCGATGGAAGATTTCCAGATCGACATCATGATCGGCGACGGCCCGGCCGCGCGCTCGATCAAGATCGACCTGCCGCCGTTCACCCTGATCGGTGCTACCACCCGTGCCGGCCTGCTGACCGCGCCGCTGCGCGACCGCTTCGGCATCGTGCAGCGGCTGGAGTTCTATTCGCCGCAGGAACTGACCCGCATCGTGATCCGCTCCGCGGCAATCCTGGGCATCGACTGCACGCCCGAGGGCGCGGCCGAGATCGCCCGCCGCGCGCGCGGCACCCCGCGTATCGCCAACCGGCTGCTGCGGCGGGTGCGCGACTTTGCCCAGGTCAAGGCGGCAGGGCATATCGACCTGCCGGTGGCGCAGGCGGCGATGCAGATGCTCAAGGTCGACCCGGAAGGCTTCGACGAGCTCGACCGCCGCATGCTGCGTACCATCGTCGATCATTTCGACGGCGGCCCGGTCGGGGTGGAGTCGCTGGCCGCCTCGCTGTCGGAAGAGCGCGGCACGCTGGAAGACGTGATCGAGCCCTACCTGATCCAGCAGGGTTTTTTGATCCGCACCGCGCGCGGCCGCATGGTCACCACCAAGGCCTATCTGCACCTGGGCCTGAAGCCGCCGCGCGACCGCTCACCGGGCATCGGCGAACCGGGAGACCTGTTCTGATGACGCTCCGTTTATCGCGCGCCCGGGCCGTCTCGATCAATCAGCCGTGCCCATGACCGCCGATTCCCGACTCCCGATTCCCCAATCCCCGCCTGTATTCAGTTGGCCGACACGCGTGTACTGGGAAGATACCGACGCCGGGGGCGTGGTCTACCACGCGCGCTACGTCGCTTTCATGGAACGGGCGCGCACGGAGTGGATGCGCGCACTCGGTTACGGGCAGGAGCGCATGCGCCAGCAGCACGAGCTGGTGTTCGCGGTCCGCTCGATGCAACTGGATTTCCTCAAGCCGGCCCGGCTCGACGACGCGCTGTCAGTGTCGGCGGTACTGCTGCGATGCAAACGGGCCAGCCTGCTGTTTGCGCAGTCGGTACGTCGCGAGGGCGAAGTGCTGCTGACCGCCGAGGTGCGCATTGCCGCACTCGGCACCAGCGACTTCCGCCCGCGCGGGATGGACGATGCGCTGTATGACGTGTTGAAAGCTCTAGAAACCCCAGAATCCGATTACTGAGGAACAAACGGATGTCGATTGCATTGCTCCTGGCCCTGCAGGACACGGTAGTGGAAGCACTACCGCAGGACGTTGCCGCCGCTGCGGCACAGACCGCCAGCGTGGCGCACAACAGCAGCATCAACTATGTCGATCTGATCCTGCGGGCGAGTATCCCGGTCAAGATCATCGTGTTGCTGTTGCTGATCGGCTCGTTCATCAGCTGGGTGATCATTTTCCGCAAGGCGCGCGCCTTCAAGCAGGCCAACCGCGAGGCGGACGAGTTCGAAAACCGCTTCTGGTCCGGCGCCGATCTGGCCAAGCTCTACGCGTCGGCCACCGACCGTAACCGCACCGTAGGCGGTCTGGAGTCGATGTTCGAGAGCGGCTTCCGCGAGTTCTCGCGGCTGCGCGACCGTCGCCGGCTGGACGGGCGGGTGCAACTGGAAGGCGCACAGCGCGCCATGCGCACCGCCTTCACCCGCGAAGTCGACCAGCTCGAGCGCAATCTCGAATTGCTGGCCAACATCGGTTCCACCGCGCCGTACGTCGGCCTGGTCGGCACCGTGTTCGGCATCATGGTGACCATGCACGACATGGTCAGCAGCGGCGAGCAGGCCGGTATCGCTGCGGTCGCACCGGGTATTTCCGAAGCGCTGTTCGCCACCGCCATCGGCCTGTTCGTGGCGATTCCCGCGGTGTGGGCCTACAACCGCTTCACCACCCGCGTGGAACGGCTGTCGGTGCGCTACGAGACCTTTGCCGACGAGTTCAGCTCGATTCTGCAGCGCCAGGCCGGCGCGGACGAGTAATGCGCGTGCCCTGCGACAGCCGGCAGCCAGGCGAATGCCCCGTCACGGCACGCACATCCCGGTGCGTGGACGTGGCAGGTGCGGCGTTCGCACATGCGCGTCTGACGTGGCGCAGGGATTGGACAGGCAAGCCACTCGCGACAGCTCGCACACGCATGTGCGATGGATTGGATGGGCGAGTCCCTCGCAAGAGCCCGCACATCCATGTGCGGGGGATCAATAGGAACGTTCCGCGATGATTTCCGGTATTTCCCGCCGTAAGAAGCGCAAGCTCAAATCCGACATCAACGTCGTGCCGTATATCGACGTGATGCTGGTGCTGCTGATCATCTTCATGGTGACCGCACCGCTGTTGACCCTGAGCACCGACGTCAACCTGCCCAGCTCGCGCGCCAAGGCGCTGGAGAGTAAGCAGGATCCGGTCGTGGTGGTGGTCGCCGCCGACGGCCAGCTCGCATTGCAGCTGCCCAAGGGCAAGCCGCAGGCGATGGACGTGGCGGCGCTGCAGGCGCAACTTGCCGCCATCGTCGCGCAGGACAAGGACGCGCGCGTGGTCGTGGCCGGCGATCGCGCCGCGCCGTATCAAAAGATCATGGACGCCATCGACGTGCTCAAGCAGGCCAAGGTCGAGAAGGTCGGCCTGATCTCCGACTCCGGCGGCACTGCAGGCAGCGATGCACGCTGACGCACTCCCCACTCAGACGGCGCGCGAGGATGGCTGGCTGCGGCCGGTCGTGCTGGCCCTGGTCGTGCACGTGCTGGTCGCGCTGGTGTTCATCGCCGGCTGGCTGTGGTCGCCCGAACGCTCGGTCGAGCCGGCCGCGGGCGACCCCAGCATGGAAGCCTCGCTGGACGTGTCCGCGGCCGAAGCACGCGTTGCGCGCCAGGCGCTGAAGGCCACGCCGGTGGAGGCACCGCCACCGCCGGCACCGCTGCCCGAACCGGCACCGGAAGATACCGTGCCGCCGCCGCAGCCGATTCCCGAGCCGCGTCCGCAGGATGCGCCCACGCCGCAACAGGCGCAGGCGCAGGAGCGCGTCGCGCAGCCGGACAAGGTCGACCAGGACCGCGTCGACGCGCTGGCGCTGTCGGCGGAAAAGGCCAAGCAGGAACAGGAGGCCAAGCGCCGTCAGGAGCAGATCGACCTGACCGAGCGCAAACGCCAGGAAGAGGCCGAGCAGAAACTGCGCCTGGCCAAGCAGCAGGAAGAAGCCGACGCCAAGAAGAAGCAGGCCGCGGCGCAGCAGGCTGCCGCCGATGCCGAACGCGAAAAGAAGATCGCAGACATCCGCCGCCAGCGCGAACAGGCCACCAAGGAAGCCGCGCTGGCCGAGCAGAAACTGCGCCAGGTCGCCGCCGCGCGTGCGCAGCAGGCCTCGTCGGCTGCCGCCGCCACCGCGCAGCCGACCGCAGGGCAGGGCGGTACCAACACCGATCTGTCGGCCAAGTACGCCGCGGCGATCCAGCAGAAGGTGCTGGCGCAGTGGGTGCGCCCGCCATCGGTGCCGCCAGGCCAGAAGTGCAGCATCAACATCCGCCAGTTGCCGGGTGGCACCGTGATGGAGGCCAAGGTGGCGCCGGGTTGCCCTTACGACGAGGCCGGCCAGCGCTCGATCGAAGCCGCGGTGCTGAGCGCGCAGCCATTGCCGTACCGTGGGTTCGAGTCGGTGTTCCAGCGCAACCTGACGTTTGTGTTCACCCCGCAGGACTAGTAAGCCCCAGATCGGGCGCGCGGCCGCATGATCTGCGCTGCGCCTCGGTCCGGATGTAGATTTGCGGGGTGTGGCCCGGCTGCCTGACGTAGTTCTGCCGGGTAGGTGGTGCTTCACCACCGCACGCCTGCTCGCCGGTTTGGCCGATGGAACGCCCGATGGTTGACCACTCGCTCCACTTTCACGCTGTCTCGTTCACGATTGCGAGTATGTTCACTCGCTGATTGGTATCCCTTGCACACTTTTCCTGCCCGATCCGAGCCGTCCATGAAAAAACCGCTGCGTTGGCTAGCTGCCTTGACCGCCCTGTTGTTGCCGCTGAGCGCACTCGCGCAACAGCAAGGGCTCACCATCGATATCGTCGGCGGTAGCGCTTCGGCGACGCCGATCACCGTCGTGCCCATGCCCTACCAGGGCTCCGGCACTGCGCCGCAGACCGATGTGTCTGCCGTCGTCGGCGCCGACCTGGACCGTTCCGGCCAGTTCCGCACGCTGCCGATTGCGCAGATCGTCGAGAAGCCGACCCGCGGAACCGAGGTGCAGTTCCAGACCTGGCGTACGCTCAAGCAGAACTACATCGTGGTCGGCCGCGTGATGGATGCCGGCGAAGGCGCCTACCGCGTCGAGTACGAACTGTTCGACGTGGCCAAGGGCGAGCGCCTGCTCGGCCTGGCGATGACCGCACGTGCCAATGCGATGCGCGATGTCTCGCACCAGATGGCCGACGCGATCTACGAGAAGATCACCGGCGTGCGTGGCGCGTTCTGGACCCGGATTGCCTATGTCACCGCCAGCGGCAAGGGCGGCGCGATGCGCTATGCGCTGATGGTGGCCGACTCGGACGGCTATAACCCGCAGACCATCGTGCGCTCGGCCGAGCCGCTGCTGTCGCCGAACTGGAGCCCGGACGGCAAGAAGCTGGCCTATGTGAGCTTCGAGCGCGGCAATTCCTCGATCTACCTGCAGGACATCGCCACCGGCGCGCGTGAGCTGGTGTCCAGCTTCCGCGGCATCAACGGTGCGCCGTCGTTCTCGCCGGACGGTCGCCGCTTGGCGCTGGCACTGTCGCGCAGCGGCAACCCGGAAATTTACGTCATGGATCTGGGCAGCAAACAGTTGACTCAGCTGACCAATCACTTCGGCATCGACACCGAGCCGACCTGGGCGCCGGACGGCGGCAGCATCTACTTCACCTCCGACCGCGGCGGTCGTCCGCAGATCTACCAGGTGGCCGCAAGCGGCGGCAGCGCCAACCGCGTGACCTTCCAGGGCAACTACAACGCCACCGCCAGCGTCTCGTTCGACGGCAAGAAGGTCGCCGTGGCACAGGGCAGCGGCAATAGCTACCGCATCGCCATGATGGACCGCAGCCTGGGTTCGCCAAGCTGGAGCACGCTCTCGCCGGGTTCGCTGGACGAGTCGCCGAGCTTCGCGCCGAATGCCAGCATGGTGCTGTACGCCGCGCGTGAGGGTGGTCGCGGCGTGCTCTACGCGGTCTCCTCCGACGCTCGCGTCCGCCAGCGTCTGGTCTTGGCCGATGGAGATGTGAGAGAACCTGCATGGGGGCCTTACCGAACCGCGCATTAATGTTAATATTTCGCTGCGTTAAACCACTCATTGGCTCAGAGCCTCCATAGGTATCCCATGAACAAGTCCACCCGCGTCTTGCTTGTCTCCCTGTTGTCCGTCGCCGTGCTGGCCGGTTGTTCGAAGAAGGTGAAGGAAACTCCGCCTCCTGCGACTGACACCACCGCTGGTTCCTCCGTTCCCACCGGCCCGTCCACCTCTGGCCTGTACGGCCCGGGCGACCTGGATACCGATGCCTGCCTGCGCCAGCGCGTTGTCTACTTCGATCTGGATCAGGACTCCCTGAAGCCGGAATTCCAGGCCATCATGGCGTGCCACGCCAAGTACCTGCGTGACCGTCCTTCCTCGCGCATCACCCTGCAGGGCAATGCCGACGAGCGCGGTTCGCGTGAGTACAACATGGGTCTGGGCGAGCGTCGCGGCAATGCCGTGTCGTCCTCGTTGCAGGCTGCCGGCGGTTCCGCCAGCCAGCTGACCGTCGTCAGCTACGGCGAAGAGCGTCCGGTCTGCACCGAAACCAGCGAAAGCTGCTGGTCGCAGAACCGTCGCGTCGAAATCGTGTACACGGCTCAGTAAGAAGCGATGCGCTTTCGAGTGACATCCCTGTTCGTCGCGGCGGCCCTTGTGGTCGCCGCGCCGGCACACGCGCAGCGAGCCAGTCTCGCTGATCGTGTTGCCGTTCTCGAGCAGCAGCAGGCCAACAGCCAGGCCAACAACGATCTCCTCAATCAGCTGCAGCAGGCGCGTTCGGACCTGCAGGGCTTGCGAGCGACCGTGGAGCAGCTGCAGCACGACAACGAACAACTCAAGCAGCAGTCCAAGGATCAGTATCTGGACCTGGACGGACGCCTGAATCGTCTGGAAGGTGCAGGTGGCGCAACCCCGCCATTGCCATCTCCCACCGGCAGCGTCACACCCGCCCCGGCTCCGGCCGCGCGGCCTGCAGCGGCGGCAACTTCCGAGAAGCCGCCCAGCGTGCATGGCGACCCAGGCACCCTGGCCGTCAGCAACGAGGAACGCACTGCCTACAACGTCGCCTTCGATGCATTGAAGAACGGCAAGTACGACGATGCCTCGCAGTTGTTCCTGAGTTTTCTGGAGCTGTATCCCAACGGCGTCTACACCCCCAATGCCTTGTATTGGCTGGGTGAGAGTTACTACGCCACCCGAAATTTCCAGCTGGCCGAGGCGCAGTTTCGCGATCTCGTCAGCCGCTACCCCACGCATGACAAGGCCTCTGGCGGCCTGTTGAAGCTTGGCCTGTCGCAGTATGGCGAAGGCAAGAACGACCAGGCCCAGCAGACCTTGCAGCAGGTCGCATCGCAGTATCCCGGCTCCGACGCAGCGCGCGTGGCCCAGGAACGTCTGCAGTCCATCCGTCTCGGCCAGCAACTGCGCTGAGCCCGCGCGTGCGCGCCTTCGGGCGTGACGCATACTTTGCCAATGAACGCCGCCGCCGTCGTCCCCAGCGAGATCGTCCAGTCGCCGTTGCCGCGATTGAAGATCACCGAAATCTTTCTGTCCCTGCAGGGCGAAGCCGAGGCCGCCGGCTGGCCGACCGTGTTCGTGCGTCTGACCGGTTGCCCGCTACGCTGCCACTACTGCGACACCGCCTACGCCTTCCACGGCGGTGAATGGCATGACATCGATGCGATTGTCGCCGAGGTGGCCAGCCACGGCGTGCGCCATGTCTGCGTGACCGGCGGCGAGCCGTTGGCGCAGAAGCGCTGCCTGGTGCTGCTGCAGAAGCTGTGCGATGCCGGCTTCGATGTTTCGCTGGAGACGTCCGGTGCATTGGACGTGTCGGCCGTGGATCCGCGCGTCTCGCGGGTGGTCGACATCAAGACGCCCGCCTCCGGCGAGGAACAGCGCAATCGCTGGGAGAATCTGCCGCTGCTGACCGCACGCGACCAGATCAAGTTCGTGATCTGCAGCCGCGCCGATTACGAATGGTCGCGCGAGATTGTCGCCGCGCATGCGCTGGACCGCCGCTGCACGGTGTGGTTTTCGCCCAGCAAGAGCGAAGTGACGCCGCGGGAGCTGGCCGACTGGATCGTGGCCGATCGTCTGCCGGTGCGCTTCCAGATGCAGCTGCACAAGCTGCTGTGGAACGATGAGCCGGGGCGCTAAGCCCGAGCGCTAAGCCCGGGCGATAGAGCGACCGCGCTCACCCAAGAAAGGCAGGCGCAGCCGGTTGCCCGCAATCGGCGTGTCACGCATCGACTGCGGTTGCTGGCATGCCGTTTGTACCCGCCTGACGACAACCCGCAACGCTCAGTTGCTCGCACTGATCCCCGGTGCAAGGCGCTGCCTGCCAGGACACGGCCGTCTGCGTTTACGCGGCGATCCTGTTCAATTCTTCGACGGCATCGGCCGGCAGTTTCAGTTCCGCCGCGAACAGATTGGCGCGCAGATGCGCCACCGACGAGGTCCCCGGAATCAGCAAGATGTTGGGCGAGCGCTGCAGCAGCCACGCCAGTGCCACCTGCATCGGGGTTGCGGCCAGGCGCTGGGCAACAGCGGCAAGCGTGGACGATTGCAATGGCGAAAAGCCGCCAAGGGGGAAGAACGGTACGTAGGCGATGCCGTCGCGCGCGAGCGTGTCGATGATTTCGTCGTCATGTCGATGCGCGATGTTGTACATGTTCTGCACGCAGACGATGTCGGTCATGGCGCGTGCCTCGGCCACCTGCGCTGCGGTGACGTTGCTGATGCCGATGTGCCGCACCAGGCCATCGCGCTGCAGCTTGATCAAGGCTTCCAGTTGCTCGGCGATCGAGCCTTCCGCTGGCTCCTGCGTCTTAAACATCACGCGCAGGTTGACCACATCCAGCGTTTCAAGCCCGAGATTGCGCAGATTGTCGTGCACCGCCTCGACCAGCTGCTGCGGCGAGAAGGCAGGTAGCCAGGAACCATCCGTGCCGCGCGCGGCGCCGATCTTGGTGACGATGGTCAATTCCTGCGGGTAGGGATGCAGTGCCTCGCGGATCAGCTGATTGGTGATGTGCGGCCCGTAGAAATCGCTGGTGTCGATATGGTTGACGCCCAGCGCGATGGCTTCGCGCAGCACCGCCAACGCACCGTCGCGGTCCTTGGGCGGGCCGAACACGCCAGGCCCCGCGAGCTGCATTGCGCCGTAGCCGATGCGGGTGAGCTTGCGGTCTCCAAGCAGAAACGTTCCGGCTTTTTCGATGTTGGTCATGGCGTGGCGCTCGCGTGTCGTTGAGCCAACAACGATAGGAAACGTGGCGCGGCATGTGAATTCGCATTTGCCGCGGCGCCAGTCCACTCCCGCCAGGGCTTGTGGCATATGGGCGCAGCCGCAGCGCCCCGGGCCGATCGTCCGACGGGATGTGCTGGAGTTTCAGGTTTTGCTGGCTACGCGGGCAGTGCTTTCGCCGCGTTTCTTCGCAACCGTCGTCGCCGCGCGGTGCGTTTTGCGTTGACAGGCGCCGAGCGTCGGCGCGAGTATTCCAACATCGCCGCACAATCGGCGACCGGGATTGGTCTCCCGATTACTCAGGCGCACCAGCGCCCATCGATCGATGCAAGGCGCTTTTTTGTTGCCCGGCATCGAGCGGGGTGCGTGCTTGCCATGTTTATGGCGGGCGGTACGCGGGGGGCTTCGGCCCCGCCGGTCCCTGAGTCCGGTAGACCAACCCGTGCCGTCCGCCACCCCGCTTGGTCTCGGGTTGGCGGACTCCAATCTACTCAGGAGTTCTGCATGTACTACGACACCCAAGGAGTATCCGCGTCTGCGGCAGGCCGATTCGGCCGCCATTTCAATTTGACCGCCAGCGCTCTCGAATGGAACCGTGCCGCTTCGCTCAACATGAGGCCGAGCCTCGCAGGCACGAGCAAAGCCATCCACACCGCTGCGTCTGCCTGTTTTCCTCTCGTTGCAGTGATCGTTTGCCCCTCTTTGGAGCCGCAGCGATGAGCATGGGCAAACAGTTCCGCGTCTGCACGGGCGTCGTCCTCAACGTCGAGATGATGCAGGGCTATGTGCTGGCCATGCTGCATTCCGACGCGCAGCCCGATGCCTCGCCCGTCCTGATCGCCTGCGAAGCCACCGGCTTTGACGAGATCCTGCCGGGCGGCGATGCGCAGAGCGTCGTACTGGGCCGCCTGCATGTCTGCATGCGCGTGGATGCTGCAGTGGACGTCCTCGGCTGGCTGCGCAAGCAGGCACGCGCCGCTGGAGCTGCGCGACGAACGCGGCGCGTGCAATCGCGCATCTGGAAGACGGGAGCCACATGATTGGCGAGGGCGCCACGGCCGCCTGCGCCGGGCCCGCGACCTGCAAGATGACACGCGCGATCGGCAAGAAAGGAGCCGGCGTTGACGGCGGCGCGCCAGATGGTGGATGCCATCCGACTTCGCGGCCGTGACGCAGGGTCCCCGGCAACGCAGGTCCCGGCAACTTTCCGGCGGGCACAAAAAAAGCGCCTTCGGCGCTCTTCAAGTTGCTGATCTGATTGGTGGGCCGTGATGGATTCGAACCATCGACCAAAAGATTAAAAGTCTTCTGCTCTACCGACTGAGCTAACGGCCCACTGTCCCGGCAGTGCGCCGGGGTGCGCATTCTACCCTACAGCGGCGTCAAGGCGAAATGGCGTAGTGGGTGGGGTCCGCGACGCCGGCGTCGGCGAAACCGGCGGCACGCAGGCGGCAGGCGTCGCAGTGGCCGCAGGCGCGTCCGTCGGCGTCGGCGCGGTAGCAGGACACGGTCAGGCCGAAGTCCACGCCCAGGCGCACGCCTTCACGCACGATGTCGGCCTTGCTGAGGAACTGCAGCGGTGCGTGCACGCGCAGGCCGGCGCCTTCCACGCCGGCCTTGGTGGCCAGGTTGGCCAGCACTTCGAAGGCGCGCACGAATTCGGGCCGGCAGTCGGGGTAACCCGAATAATCGACCGCGTTGACGCCACAGAACAGGTCGTTGGCGCCAATCACCTCGGCCCAGCCCAGTGCCAGCGACAGCATGATGGTGTTGCGCGCCGGCACGTAGGTGACCGGGATGCCGTCGCCACCGGCATCGGGCACGTCGATGTCGTCGGTGAGCGCCGAGCCGCCGATGCTGCGCAGGTCCACGTCCACCACTTTGTGCGCGATGACGCCCTGCGCCGCCGCCACGCGCGCGGCGGCGTCCAGCTCGGAGGTGTGGCGCTGGCCGTAGCGCACACTCAAGGCATGCACGGCAAAGCCCTGCTCCTGCGCAAGCGCGATGACGGCGGCGGAATCCATGCCCCCGGACAACAGAACAACGGCTTTTTTCATGACGGATCGGCAATCACAACGGAATAGGCGGAAAGGCTAGCAGGCTCGGCGTGGCACGGCGACCCGGCTGTCGCTGCGGCGGCAGCGGGATGCCGGGCAACGCGGCTGTGCCAAGTGCGCGGGCAGGGCAGCGATGCACCTGCAGGCCAATCCGGTGCGATAGCCTGCCGGCAGTTGCGCGCCTCGTTCATGGGTATTGCCCGCCCGCTTCGCGTGCGGCACGGCCGGTCTCAGCGCAGGCTCGCAGACGCGGCCTTGCGCAGGGCCTGGCCCAGCTGCTGCAAGGCGCTCGAGCGCACCGCAGCGCATTGCCAGTACAGCGGCACATCGAGCCAGCGTGTCGGGTCGATGATGACCACCTGCCTGTCGCGCACGGCTGGCACGACCATCGATTCCGGCGCCAGACACCAGCCGAGTCCGCGTGCGGCCGCTTCCACGAAACCGGTCGAGGTCGGCAGGTAGTGGATCGGCGGCGCCACCTGCGTACGGGTGATGCGGCGGACAAAGCGGGTCTGCAGCGTGTCCTTTCGGTTGAACACCAGCATCGGTGCGTGGGCCAGGGCCGCTGCGCTGAAGCCCTGCTTGAAATGCGTCGCAACGAATGCGGCCGATGCGATGGCGTGGTAACGCATCACTCCCAGCGCCTGCACATTGCAGCCCTGCAGCGGCTTGCGCTCGGCGGTGACGGCACCGAGCACCGCCCCGGAGCGCAACAGCTCCAGGGTGTGGTCCTGGTCGTCCATCTGCACATCGAAAAGAACGCCGTGCTCCCGGTGCAGCGCCGACAGGGCCGCCAGAAACCAAGTCTGCAGCGAGTCGTCGTTGACGGCGATGGCCAGCGTGCGCGGATGCCCGGCGCTGCTGTCGCCGGGAAGGAAGTCGGCGATCGCTTCGGATTCCAGGACCTGCATCGGCTTCACCCGGCGTAGCAGCGCTCGCCGGCCGGGGTAGGGCGGCAGGGGGCTTTGCGGATCACCAGCACCTGGCCGAGCCGGTCTTCCAATGCCTTGATCCGCTGCGAAATCGCCGACGGCGTCACCGACAGCCGCCGCGCAGCGGCGTCGAAGCTGCCTTCCTCGAGAACGGCAGCGAATGCAGCCAGTTGCGGATGCAGAAGATCCATGGCGTTTGGCAGGATTAGAAGTTCTAAGCAGGATACAGAAGATTTAGTTTTCCTAATTGCAGCGGAACGCCCAGCATTGGCGCCTGTGATCCGGGAGGTGCTCGTGTTCCTTCAAGCCGCAATCTCTGGCTTTATCGCCAGCGCAGGTCTCATCATCGCAATCGGTGCGCAGAATGCATTCGTGCTGCGGCAGGGACTGCAGCGCCAGCATGTCGGTCTGGTGGTGGCGATCTGCGCGTTTGGCGATATCGCGCTGATCGTGCTGGGCGTGGCCGGGATCGGCGTACTGGTGACGCAATGGCCGGAGCTGCTGCAGGGACTTCGCTATGCGGGAGCTGCATTTCTCGCGGCATATGGCGCGCTGGCTGCACGCAGGGCCTGGCGTGGCACCAGCGGGTTGGCGCCGTCGCAGGCCGGTGCGCAACGCTGGCAGCGTGCCATGCTGGCGTGCCTGGCATTTACCTTTCTCAACCCGCATGTCTATCTGGACACGATGCTGCTGCTGGGCAGCCTGGCCGCGCGTTACCCGGGCCAGCTGCGCTGGGCATTCGCGTCGGGTGCGTGCCTGGCCAGCATCGCGTGGTTTTCCGCTCTGGGCTATGGCGCGCGTTTGCTGCAGCCGGCCTTCCGCGATCCGCGGGCATGGCGTGTGCTGGATGCGGCGATCGCAGGATTCATGCTGGTGCTGTGCGCACTGTTGCTGCTGCCTGCGCAGGCGCTACCCTGAGGCCTACTGTTGCCGGAGTCGTTGTCATGTCGCCGCTGCGCGTTTCCACCGATCACTCCGAACTCGATGTTGCGCTGGTCCATCGCTACCTGGCCCAGCACAGCAGCTGGGCCAGGGACACCCCGCTGGCGGTGGTACAGCGCTCCATCGCCAACTCGCTATGCTTCGGCGGGTTTCTGCAGGGCGGGCAGGTGGCGTTTGCGCGGGTGGTTTCCGACTACGCAACCGTCGCCTATCTGGGCGATGTGTTCGTGTTGCCCGAGCATCAGGGCAAGGGCTATGGCAAGGCAATGATGGATGCGGTCATGGCGCACCCCGATCTACAGGGGCTGCGCCGTTTCAGCCTGGCCACCGGCGATGCGCATGGTCTCTATGCGCGCTACGGCTTCACGCCGCCGCTGGCTCCGCAGTCGCTGATGGAACGCTATCGTCCCGGTCTCTACACGCGCTAGCCGCGGTGGGCCGGCTGTTGCGCGGCCGTACCGGCATGGCACCGCCGGGGCAGAAAGACGGTTCAACGCGCTGCATGATGTTAGGCGAGCACTGCGACCTCGTCACCGCACAGTGCCGGCCAGGCATCGGCAGCGCGCATTGCCGCTAGCGATGAATCGCAGTTGCCGCCGCACAGGTGCCGATCCTGCCGCAGGTCGATGGCTTCCCACTCCCAGCGCGGCGAATGCGGCATCTGCCAGGCTGCCAACAGCACCGACATGCCGCCCTGGAGCATGAGCTGCCGCCGCCAGATCACGCGCGTGTCGAGATGGGCTTGTCGCCAGTGCGATAAGGCATCGTCGTATGGCTTTGCGTCTGCGTCCGCTGCGTATGCGCAAGCATGCACGCTGGCATGCTCATCGTTGATTGGGCGATGCAGATCGTAACTGTCGTTACTGGTATTCACGGGTGATCCTTCCTGATTGAGAAGGCGTGCCGAGCGGTGACGAGAGCACGCACGGACACACCTGCAGTGCCGGCATCGCCGGCTGCGGATGTCGTGGGTACCGATGGCTAAGATGCCGCCTGCGCTGCAGACGGTGGCCGGGCTACCATCCGGCCTGCTCTCTTTCGACCGGCGCAGCGTAACCAGGCATGGCGCTGGAAACAAGCGCTTTTGAGTGGTTTGCGTGCTTGTTTTCCAGGTTGTTTTGTGTGCACTGGGCGCGCGTTGCGGTGCCTGAGCTGTCTGCGCCGAATGCCGGTGAGCAGGCGGTATAAACGCAGAAAGCGCCCTGGCGGGCGCTTTCTTCGTATGCGATGGCATCAATGGCCGCGGGCACATCCGCGGTGTTGCATCAGCATGGCTGCACCGACGACCCGGTCGACGGCGCAGTGCCGGCCGCTGGCTCAGGCGTTGCGGACCTTGCTCAGCAGCTGTGCGACCGGTGCCGCTACGCGCGAGGCGGACTGCCGTGTCTGGCGTGCGTCGATCTTGAAGATCGCCACCGCATCGGTGAGCTGCACCGCCTGCTCTTCCATCGCGCGCGCGGCGGCAGTGGCTTCTTCCACCAGCGCGGCGTTCTGCTGGGTGGTTTCGTCCATATGCGTGATGGTCTGGTTGACCTGCTCGATTCCGGCCGACTGTTCCTGCGAGGCTGCAGAAATCTCGCCCATGATGTCGGTGACGCGTTGCACGCTGGCCACCACGTCACCCATGGTCTTGCCTGCGCTGTGCACCAGTGCCGAACCCTCGGCCACGCGTTGCACCGAGTCGTCGATGAGGTCCTTGATCTCCCTGGCGGCGCCGGAGGACCGCTGCGCGAGCGTGCGCACCTCCGAGGCCACCACGGCAAAGCCGCGGCCTTGCTCGCCGGCACGCGCGGCTTCCACCGCCGCATTCAAGGCCAGGATATTGGTCTGGAAGGCGATGCCGTCGATGACGCTGATGATGTCGGCGATCTTCCTGGACGAGGCTTCGATACCGGTCATGGTGTCCACCACCTTGCCGACCACCTCGCCACCTTGCGAGGCAACGCGTGCGGCGCCGATCGCCAGCTGGTTGGCCTCGCGTGCGCTCTCGGCATTCTGCTTGACGGTGGAGGTCAGCTCTTCCATCGATGCTGCGGTTTCTTCGAGGTTGGCCGCCTGCTGTTCGGTGCGTTGTGACAGGTCCTGGTTGCCGGCGGCGATTTCGCTGGCCGCGGAGTTGATCGACACGGCCGATTCCTGGATGTTGCCGACGATCTGCGCCAGCTGGCTGGCCGTGGTGTTGGCGTCATCGCGCATCTGTGCGAACACGCCGCGGAATTCGCCGCTCATACGTGCGGTCAAGTCGCCGGCGGCGATGGACTGCAGCAGCGACGACAGCGACTGCAGATTGCCGTCGGCCGTGGACATCAGGTGGTTGAGGCTTTCGACCATGATGCGGAAATCGAACTGGAAACGCTCGGCATCGCCGCGCGCGCTGAAGTCGCCATTGGCGGCGGCCTGGGCGAGGTGCTTGATCTCATGGTTCATCGCCGACAGGTTGAGCTTGACCTGCGACATGGTGTCGCTGAAAACGGCCTTTTCGCCGGGCAGCGGCTGCATGTCTTCGGAGAGTTCGCCAACCGCATACCGGCCCATGATGCGTGCCAGGTCGGTCTGCACTGCCACGTGCGAGGCAACCAGCAGGTTGGTGTCGTTGGCCATGCGCCCATAGTCGCCCGGGAATGCCGCCGCATCGATGCGGAAGCTGATCTGGCCGTTGTCGTGATGCCTGGCCATGTCGGTTTGCGCGGTGATCAGGTTACGTAGCTGCAGCTGCATCTTGTCCATGGCCTTGAGCAGACGGCCGGTTTCATCGTTGGCGTTGGTGTGCACATCGTTGTGCAGGTTGCCGGCCGCGATCGCTTCTGCGGTGCGTGTGGCCTGGCTGAGCGGCTGGGTCAGGCTGCGTGTGATCAGCCATGCGAGCAGGCCGCTGATGACCAGTGCGGCAATGCCGCCGGTGGCCAGGGTGATTTTGCCTCGATGCATCGAGGCAACCGCGGCCGCGTAGGCATCCTTGCTGAGGCGGCGCTCCAGTGCAGCGTTCTCGCGGATCGCCGTCTGCTGCGCATCCATGGCCGCTGCGGCGTCGCCTTGCAGCAAGGCCTGCGCTTCCTGGTTCTGATCGCGGAGGCCGTATTCGAGAATCTGGTTATTGAGCTTGACCGAGATGTCGCGCTTTTCCTGCACCAGGTCGAGCGCCTGTTTTTCAGCCGCGCTGCTGGGCAGTGCGGCCAAGGCGTCGTGTGCCTGCTTGTAGCGTGCGCGGTTCTTTTCGATCATGTCCATCGAACGGCGATTGGCCGCGTCGCCAGAGACCATGACGATGTCGCGCAGGCCGATTGCCACGTTGGTGTTGGCGTCGAGCATTTCCGAGGACAGCTGTATCCTCTCCATGTTGCTGTTGACGATGGTGTCCAGCTCGAAACGGGCGTTGGACATGGTGACTAGGCCGGTGGCCACAAGCAGGCCCGACAATAGGATCAAGATGCCAAAGGCCATGCCCAAGCGGCGGCCGACATTGAGGCGTTGCAGATATGTATTCATGACCGCATCCAGGTAGTGCAACTGAGGGGCTTGATGAATGGGTCATCCACCAGAGCGTCTTGCCCCAGCTAGCGGCCGGATTGCGACGAGCTAAAGGCTCGTATTTGAAAGTACTTATATTGAATTCATCGTGTGGAAGAAATTTCCCGACAGCCGTCCGCAGCGGCCTGACATGCGCGCAGAAATTGCTTGTTTCTCGCGTTATTGCTGGATCGAAGCGTGCCAACGGCGGAACGATTTTCCGACGTTCTGCTGACAGGTGGACGCACTCAGGGCAAAGACGGTGCTGGGACAGGATCCAATTCATCCTGTGTCGCGATGCCGGCAAGACGCGTGTCTTCAAGCAGCGCCAGCGCCGGTGTAGCGGGGTCACGCGATTCGATCGGCTCTGCTGCGGTGCGGCTAGTCGGCCTTGCCACGTGCACCCTGCAAGCTGGCTTGGCCGGCTGCTGTTGTTGGCGGCATGCATCGCGCGTGAGGCATCACGCGCGTGGCGGCACTGTGGGTCTTGCGCTCAACCTTCCAGTGCAGCGAGCACCTCTGCATGCAGCTGCTCGGCGCCGCTTTCGGTATTGAAGCGTGCAAAGATTTCCTCGCCGGAGAGCAGGCCGACCCGGACAGAGTGGCAGTACGAGCCGAAGTTTTCGCCTGCATTGAAGGGATCGCTGATGACGGAGATATGGTTGAGGCGGACCCGGGTGGTGCCGAACTTGATGAACATCTGCAATCTCCTGTGTGAGCGCCCAGTTTCCCATGTTGTCGGGCGGTGCAGAAGCCGGCCTCACGCATCCATCGACCCAGCACGTACACTGCCGTGCCCTGAAACCGAGCTCGCCCGATGTCCAATCCGATCCGTCTCGACAAATGCGTGGCCGCGCTGTTCGGCTGCTCGCGTGGCGAGGCGCAGCAGTACATCGAAGGCGGCTGGGTCAGTGTGGACGGGGCCGTGGTCGAAGAGCCGCAAGCCTTGGCCACTGCAGCGCAGGTGACGCTGGCGGAAGACGCCGTGCTCGCAGCTGCCGAGCCTGCCACGCTGCTGCTGCACAAACCGGCAGGCATGAGCGCCGAAGCGGCGCTGGCACTGGCCACGCCGGCAACGCGCAGCGCACTGGACCAGCTCGAGATGCGTGTGCTGAAGCGGCACTTCCTGCGCTTGAACGCGCCGCTGCCGCTGGAGGACGAGGCGAGCGGCTTGCTGGTGCTGAGCCAGGACGGCCGCGTGCTGCGCAGGCTCAGTGCCGATGCGACCTCGATCGAACAGGAATTCCTGGTGGAGGTGCGCGGTGAGCTGCGCCCGTATGGCATGGCGCGGCTTGCGCATGGCCTGGTGTATCAGCAGCGCAGCCTGTCGCCGTGCAAGGTGAGCTGGCAGAACGAGGAGCGCTTGCGGTTTGCGATCAAGCACGTGCAACCCGGCCAGCTGCGTTACATGTGCGCTGAGGTGGGGCTGGAGGTGGTCAGCATCCGGCGCCTGCGCGTGGGCCGTGTGTCGCTGGGCAAGCTGGCCATCGGTGAATGGCGCTATCTGCCGACAGGCGAGCGGTTCTGATTGGCGTCGGTTTTCGGCGCGCCTAATCGCAAGGCGGTCGCCTGCCGATGCTGCTGACACGGCACATGCATACAATCCGCGCGGCCTCAACGCAGCGATGTCGCTGCGGGGCCTCGCTTTCCAGACAGCGTTAGCACTGCTGCGCTGTTACGCGGGAAGTAGCGTGTGTTGGCCGTGCCAGGCAGAGGCCGGCCGGGACCGGCGCCCGGTATCAGCAACTCAGGGTAAGTGCGTATCGAGCGCGGGATACGTCGCATCCCGATGTCTGGCGTGCTTCCTGCGTTGCTTACTTCTTGTTGCGCTTCTTCTTGGCGCGGGTCACCAGCCAGAACACCACAGCGATCACGCCGATAACCAGAATGACGAAAGCCGGTGACAGAAACGAATTGTCGCCCATGGGAATTTCCTGAAAGTCTTCGCAGCCAAGTGCTGCACTGACATCAGCCTAGCGAGCGGCCTGCTTGATGGCGTGAAATACACTGCATTCGTCCCTCGCAGCAGCGGTGCATCGCCATCCGCGCAAGAGCACGCTATAGCTGCGAGCGCGGTTGCTGGGCATCTGGCTGCCGGCGCTGCCGTGGCAATACCGGCGCACTGCCGCTGTGCTGGCGGCAACGGCAAGCCGATAAGTCTCAAGCCACAAGCGCATAAGGAGCAGCGTTTGGAGGTGATCAATTCAACGCGCATGCAACGCCAGCGCGTGAGCTCAGCCGCGATGAGCATCGGCACAGATCGAGCTGCAGGTTGGAGCTCGTAACGTTGGAGCTCGGATACAGGGCCGGCGTGTCACCGAGCAGTTCGACTGCAAACCCAAGTGAGCCGTCTGTGCTTGCGCACGAACGACTCTTTCGTCGAGTAAAGCGCGCAGCCAGGCTGATGGACGACCAACCCACCACGATGTGGGAGCCGCTTGGCCGGTGCCGGCAATGTTCCGGCAGGGGCGTGCTCGAGTTGAGCGGCCCAACAGGCCTCGCGTCCGGTGGCTGCAGTCTAAATGAGGTGCGCATCACGTAAATAGGGGCCGCGCCGACAGTCTGTCGGGACGTTTCCGACATTTATCGTCCCATCGGGATGCGTCGATCCGTACCCCAGCCTGGTCACATCAACGAAGGTCGAGCTGCAGCGGAAGCCATCACATCGATCTGCGCGGCGCCGCTGCCCTTATGCGACCGGGGTAGGGAGCACCCGGTGCTTGGCCATCACGCTGCGGATGGCGCTCAGCAGCTGCTCGGGGGTATAGGGCTTTTCGAGGAAGGCCACACCGTCCGGCAGGATCTCTTCCACATACTCGACCGCAAGTCCGGAGGTCAGCAGCACGGGCAGGTTATATGGGGCGTGCGCCGTCTTGAGCGCCAGATCCACGCCGGTCAGACCGCCCGGGAAATGGATGTCGGAAAACAGCACATCCACGCGCGGGTCGCTTTCGATCAGGGTCAGCGCTTCTTCGACCGAGCCTGCGCTACGGCAGGTAAAACCATAGCTTTCCAGCACAAGGCAGCTGAGTTGTCGGGTGCCATCGCCATCTTCGACGACGAATACAACTGGCCGTTCCTTGTTCTGTGACATGAGCACGTCTCGTAAGGCAGGCCACATTCTCAGCGATGCGGCAGTGAACCCTCTGTCAACGCAGACGGAGCCGTACGGTTACCAGCCGAATGGGCCGGGGCCATAGCCGCCGGGGCCGTAGCGCGGCCCGAACAGCGCGCCTTCGCCGCGTCCGACGCTGATGCTGACGCCGATCTGGTGCGCCTTGCCGTCGTCGTCGTAATAGGTCTTGCAGGAATTCAGGTTGACGGCCTGCCAGTTGCTGTTGCCGCCGCGGTTGGAATAGCCCATGCCGGTTTCGACCGCGCCATGCAGCTTGCCCTGGCATTGTTCGGCGCGTTCGGCAGCGAGCGAGGCCGCGCTGGGGCGGGTCAACGCAGGCTTGGGGCCGCTCTTGTCGCCGTAGAAGGTGCCCGGCGGGTCGGTGCTGTATTCGGGATCGGAGCGGTACTGCACCGGGGCTTGCGGAACGCTCAGGTCCAGCGACCGCGCCGACCCCGGCTCGGCGCTGCTCTCGCCGGCCTGGGCAAGCGCGCTGCCGGCGGCAAACAGAGTGGCCAGAAGAAGCAGGCTGCGTTTCATGGGTGGACTCTACTCAAGAGGGACTGACAGCGCGTGCCAGATCGCCTTGTGAAACTAGCAACGGCTGATTGAATGCGCGCTGTCGATTCTGCGGATTTTTGTGCCAGCGCCGCCACTGCGATGATACATGCCGTTGCATCAGCCCTGCTCGCGCACGATCTCGATCAGTTGCGCTCCATAGCGGGCCAGTTTGCCGCCACCGATACCGCCGACACGCGACAGTGCGTCGATGCTGGTCGGGCGCTGTTCGGCGATATTGCGCAGCGTGCTGTCGTGGAAGATCACGAAGGCCGGCACGTTCTGCTCCTTGGCCAGCTCCGCGCGCAGGCCGCGCAAGGCATTGAACAGCACCAGATCCTGCGGCTGCACCGGCAGGCCGGTCCGCTGCGCGCTGCGCTCGCGCCCGGCAGCCGGGTTCTCGCGCCGCATCATCACCTGGCGCTCGCCCTTGAGCACCTGGCGGCTGGCATCGGTCAGGCGCAGCCCGCCGTGGCCCTCGCTGTCGACCTCCAGCAGGCTGGCGGCCACCAGCTGGCGAAACACCCCGCGCCAGGTGCGCTCGTCCAGGTCGCGGCCGATGCCGTAGGTGCTCAGCTGGTCGTGGCCGAGCTGCTTGATGCGCTCGTTCTCGCTGCCGCGCAGGATGTCGATCAGGTGGCCCACACCGAAGCGCTGCCCGCTGCGGTACACGCAACTGAGCGCCTTCTGCGAGGCCACGGTGGCGTCCCAGGCGGCGGCAGGCGTCAGGCAGTTGTCGCAGTTGCCGCAGGGCTTGGGATAGGTCTCGCCGAAGCCGGCCAGCAGCACCTGGCGGCGGCATTGCATCGATTCGCAGTAGCCGAGCAGGTGATCGAGTTTGGCGCGCTCCAGCCGCTTGCGCTCCTCGGCCGCTTCGCCCTGTTCGATCATCTGCTTGAGCAGCACCACATCGCCCAGGCCATAGCAGAGCCAGGCCTCGGCGGGGTCGCCATCGCGGCCGGCGCGGCCGGTTTCCTGGTAGTAGCCTTCCAGCGATTTGGGCAGATCCACATGCGCCACGAAGCGCACGTCCGGCTTGTCGATACCCATGCCGAAGGCGATCGTGGCGGCCATGATGATGCCGTCCTCGCGCAGGAAGCGGCGCTGGTTTTCCGCGCGCACCTCGGCCGGCAGGCCGGCATGGTAGGGCAGGGCGTTGAAGCCCTGCGAGCACAGATACTGCGCGGTCTCCTCGACCTTGCGCCGCGACATCGCATAGACGATGCCGGCCGAGCCGCGGTGGCGGCCCAGGAACTCCTGCAGCTGCTTGCGCGCGTTGTCCTTCTGCACCACGGTGTAACGGATGTTGGGGCGGTCGAAGGAGCTGACGAAGTGGCGCGCGTCGACCAGGTCCAGGCGTTCGGCGATCTCGCGCTGGGTTGGCGGATCGGCGGTGGCGGTCAGCGCCATGCGCGGGATGTGCGGCCAGCGTTCGTGCAGCACCGTGAGCTGGCGGTATTCGGGACGGAAATCGTGGCCCCATTGCGAAACGCAATGCGCCTCGTCGATGGCGAACAGTGCGATGCGGCTACGTTCCAGCAAGGACAGGAAGCGCGGGTTCAGCAGGCGCTCCGGGGCGACGTAGAGCAGGTCCAGATCGCCCGACAGCAGGGCGCGTTCGACCCGCTGGGCGTTCTCCGCGTCCAGGGTGGAATTGAGGAATTCGGCGCGCACGCCGAGCTGGCGCAAGGCCTCGACCTGATCCTGCATCAGCGCGATCAGCGGCGAGACCACGATGCCGATGCCGTCGCGCAACAGCGCTGGCACTTGATAGCACAGCGACTTGCCGCCACCGGTGGGCATCAGCACCAGGGCATCGTTACCCGCAGCGACGTGTTCGACAATGGCTTGCTGTGGGCCGCGGAAGTCGTCGTAACCGAAGACGCGGCTGAGCAGTTCGTGGGCGGGGGAAGACATCTGCTTAGGATACCGCGCAGGTCAAGCCCTGGTCGGTGTCAGGCTGACGCTGTTGCGCGATGGTGCGTCGGGGATTGCCGCGATGTGGTGGGTGTGCCTACGAGTGCTGATGCGGACGTTGCTGAATATGCGGCGTGCGGCATGGAAAATGGCCGGTGGCCGAGCGTTGCCTAAGGCGATTGGAGCTTCGCTCCGTAAGCTCACCCCAACCCCCGCTCGCGCCCCGGCCCGCGCCTGCAGTGCGGGCGCTCCAAGGCACGTGAGCCCATGGCGCGCCAGCTGTGCCTCCTCGCTCCGAGGGGAGAGGGGCTCTGTGTCTAACTTATGCAGCAGGGGCCCAAGGTTTCGGCGCAGCGAAACCTTGGGCAAACCCGCGGGGGTGAAGCCCAGGGGGTTACTGCAGCAGCGAACGCAGCATCCAGGCATACTTCTCGTGGGTCTGCAGGCGCTGGGTCAGCAGGTCCACGGTCGGGTCGTCGCCGGCGTCGTCAGCGGTGCCCAGCACCTTGCGTGCGGTGCGGCAGACCGCCTCGTTGCCGCTGACCAGCTGGCGCACCATTTCACGCCAGTCGGCGCTGTCGCTCAGCCCCTGTTCTTCCGGGATCGAGGTCAGGGCAACGAACTCGCTGTAGGAGCCCGGTGCGTTGTAGCCCAGGGCGCGGATGCGCTCGGCCACTTCGTCCAGCGCGGCCCACTGCTCGGTGTATTGAGTCTCGAACATGGTGTGCAGCGAGTTGAACATCGACCCCGTGACATTCCAGTGGAAGTTGTGGGTCTTCAGATACAAGGTGAAGGCGTCAGCCATGTAGCGGGCCAGACCGTCGGAGATCTGCTTGCGATCGCTGTCCTTGATCCCGATATCGATATGTGGTGCCGATGCTGCGGCGACCGGCAGTGCGTCCAATGCTTCATTGATGACGACGGGCTTGTTGGCGTTCTTTTTCTTGGACATGTGGATGGTCCTCCTGAGGAAACTGATATCGGGTCACAATAGACAGGCTAAAGGATCTCTTGTCATTCAATCTTTCACATTTTTCCATCAATGAGCGCTATCGACACCGACCTTGCCAACACCTTGCGTGAGCGCCGCCGCGCCGTCGATGGCGCGATGAGCCGCGACCGTGGCCGGCTGCTCGGTCTATGGTCGCGCTGGCAAGGCAAGCCCGGCAACCCGCAGGTGCGCGAGGCGTTCGAGCAGGCGCTGGCGGCATCGCAGGCGCAACGCCAGGCGCGCGCCGAGCAGCAGCCGGCCATCACACTCGATGAGCAACTGCCGATCGCGCGCGAGGCCGAGCGCATCATCGCGCTGATCCGTGACCATCAAGTGGTTGTCATCGCCGGCGAAACCGGTTCGGGCAAGACCACCCAGCTGCCCAAGCTGTGTCTGGCGGCCGGGCGTGGTGCGGCCGGCATGATCGGCTGCACCCAGCCACGCCGGATCGCCGCGCGCGCGGTGGCGGCGCGCGTGGCAGAGGAGCTGAAGACGCCGTTGGGCACCACGGTGGGCTTCCAGGTGCGCTTCACCGACCGGGTCGGCGAGCAGTCGCGGATCAAGTTCATGACCGACGGCATCCTGCTGGCCGAGATTGCCAGCGACCGCTGGTTGTCGGCCTACGACACCATCATCGTGGACGAAGCGCACGAACGCAGCCTCAACATCGATTTTTTGCTGGGCTATCTCAAGCAGTTGCTGCAAAAGCGCTCCGATCTGAAGTTGATCGTCACCTCGGCCACCATCGATACCGAGCGCTTCGCCCAGCATTTCGACAATGCGCCGGTGATCGATGTGGAAGGCCGCACCTTCCCGGTCGAAGTGCGCTACCGGCCGCTCGAAGGCGAGGCCGGCGACACTGACGACGGCGAACGTGGCAATGGCCGCGATGGCGAACGCACCGTCAACGATGCGATCGTGGCGGCGATCGACGAGATCACCCGCATCGATCCGCGTGGCGACGTGCTGATGTTCCTGCCCGGCGAGCGCGAGATCCGCGACGCGCACCAGTCGCTGGAACGGCGCAAGTACCGCGAAACCGAAGTGGTGCCGCTGTACGCGCGGCTGTCGGCGGCCGACCAGGACCGCGTGTTCAACCCGGGGCCGCGTCGGCGCCTGGTGCTGGCCACCAATGTGGCCGAAACCTCGCTGACGGTGCCGCGCATCCGCTACGTGGTGGACCCGGGTTTTGCGCGGATCAAGCGCTACAGCCCGCGGCAGAAGCTGGACCGGCTGCATATCGAGCCGATCTCCCAGGCCAGCGCCAACCAGCGCATGGGCCGCTGCGGGCGCATTGCCGAGGGCATCTGCTACCGCCTGTATGCCGAAGCGGACTTTGCCGCGCGGCCGGCATTCACCGATCCGGAAATCCGCCGCTCGTCGCTGTCGGGCGTGATCCTGCGCATGCTGCAACTGGGGCTGGGGCGGATCGAGGATTTTCCGTTCCTGGAAGCGCCGGACGAGCGTGCGGTCGCCGATGGCTGGCAGCAGTTGCTGGAGCTGGGCGCGATCGACGGCAACCGCCGCCTGACCGCGACCGGCCGCCAGATGGCGCGCCTGCCGGTGGACGTCAAGCTGGCGCGCATGCTGGTGGCCGCGCAACAGCACGGCTGCCTGCGCGAGATGATCATCATCGCCGCCTTCCTGGGCATCCAGGATCCGCGCGAGCGCCCGCCCGAGGCACGCGAAGCGGCCGACAACGCGCATGCGTTGTTTGCCGACGCACGCTCGGAATTCGTCGGTATCCTGCGCTTGTGGGAGGCCTACCGACAGGTGCACGAAGATCTCACCCAGTCCAAGCTGCGTGACTGGTGCAACAGGCATTTTCTCGGCTTCCTGCGCATGCGTGAATGGCGTGAGCTGCATCGGCAGCTGCGCCTGTTGTGCGAAGAGCTGGGTTGGAGCGAAGAGCCGGCCACCGCGATGCTGGCGCCACTGCTGGCCGGTGCCAGCGCGCCTGCGCGCGAGGATGGGCACAACGCCAACCGGCCCACGCGCGGGCAGCTGCATCGCGCTGCGCGGCTGGCACGAGAAGGCAAGCCGGATCCGAACGCGCCACCTGCACAACCCACCTCTGCCGCTGCCGCCAAACAGGCCGAAGCGGCCGAAGCCACGGCACGCACCAGCGAGCGCGAACGTGCAGCGGCGTATCAGGCCCTGCACCGCGCGCTGCTGGCCGGCCTGCCCACGCAGATCGGCCATCGCACCGAAAAAGGCGACTTTCTCGCGGCGCGGCAACGCCGGTTCGTGCCGTTCCCCGGCTCGGCATTGGCACGCAAGCCGCCGCCGTGGATTCTGGCGGCTACGCTGCTGGACACGCAAAAAGTCTGGGGCATGACCAATGCCGCGATCGAGCCGGACTGGGCGATCGCCGAGCTGGGGCATCTGCTGGCACGCAAGCATTTCGACCCGCATTGGTCGCGTGCGCAGGGGCAGGTGGTGGCGTCCGAACAGATCAGCCTGTTCGGCCTGGTGCTGGCGCCGAAGAAGCCGGTCCATTTCGGCAAGATCGACCCGGCCGGCGCGCATGACCTGTTCGTACGCCAGGGCCTGGTCACGGGCGAGATCAATACGCGTGCGGCGTTCATCGCCGACAACCTCAAAGTGCTGGAGCAGGCGCGCGAAGAAGAAGCCAAGCTGCGCCGCGCCGGCATCGTGGCCGACGAAGACTGGCAGGCGCGCTGGTATCTGGACCGTATCCCGGCCGAACTGCATTCGGCCAGCGGGCTGGATGCGTGGTGGAAAACCCTGCCGCCGGACAAGCGCCGCAGCCTGCACTGGAGCTTGAATGACCTGTTGCCGGGCGAAGGCAGCGAGGCCGATCGTTTTCCGAAGTATTTCCCGCTGGGCGATGCGCGGTTGCCGCTGCATTACCGCTTCGAGCCGGGCGCCATCGATGACGGGGTGACGCTGGACGTGCCGCTGCACCTGCTCAACGCGCTGGATCCGGCGCGGCTGTCGTGGCTGGCGCCGGGCTTCGTCGCCGACAAGGCATCGGCCTTGATTCGCAGCCTGCCCAAGGCGCAGCGGCGCAACTATGTGCCGGCCCCGGATTTCGGGCGCGCGTTCTACGAGGCCTACAGCATCGCCTCGGCCGACGACATCCGCGGCGAGCTGGCGCGCTTTCTGACCAAGACCACCGGCACGCAGGTGGCGGCGCTGGATTTTGACGAAGAGTCGCTGGACACGCATCTGCTGATGAACCTGCGCCTGCGCGATGACGACGGCAAGGTGCTGGCCGAGTCGCGCGATCTGGACGGATTGCGCGCCCACTTTGGCGAGCGTGCCGGCCAGGCCTTCGCCGCGCGTGCAGGGCGCGCGCTGGCTGCCGAGGGCTTGCGCGATTTTCCGTCCACGCCGATTCCCGAACAGGTTGCCGGCGAAGCCGGCGTGCCGGCCTATCCGGCGCTGGTGGATCAGGGCGACGACGCGGCGCTGCGCATCTTTGCCGACCGCAACGAGGCGGCGCAGGCGCATCCGCGCGGCGTGCGCCGGCTGCTGGAAATCGCGCTGGCCGACAAGATCAAGCAGGCGCGCAAGCAGTTGCCGGTGTCGCCCAAGACCGGCCTGCTGTATGCGGCGATCGAATCGCAGGAGCGCCTGCGCGGCGATCTGGTCGATGCCGCGCTCAACGCGGTGCTGGCCGATGGTCTGGGCGCCATCCGCGACCCCGGTGCCTTTGCGCAGCGCCGCGACGAGGCGATCAAGCGGCTGTTCGGCGAGGCGATGGAGCGGCTGAAGCTGGCCGAAAGCATTCTCGCTGCGGTGGCCGAGCTCAAGCCCCTGCTGGAAGCGCCGTTGATGGGCTGGGCGCGCGGCAACCTGGACGATATGGAGCAACAGCTGCGCGCGCTGGTGCACGCCGGCTTCCTGCGCGAAACACCGGCCGAGGCGTTGGCCAATTACCCGCGCTATCTCAAGGCCATGATCCTGCGGACCGAGCGCGCCAAACGCGATCCGGCCCGCGACCAGGCGCGCATGCTCGAACTCAAGCCGTTCGTGGATGCATTGGACCAGGCGGCTGCGCGTGGTCTGCAGCAACGTGATGAATGGCAGTCGCTGCGCTGGGATCTGGAGGAGTTGCGTGTGTCGGTGTTTGCGCAGGAGCTGGGTGCCAAATCGGGCGTGTCGGCGAAGAAGCTGTCGCAGCGGGTGGCCGCGTTGCGCAACTGACTGGTGCCGGAGGCGCTGGTGACGACGGCTTGCCGCCATCGCCAGCGCGCGGGGTCGGCGCTGGTCCTGCCACCGACTGGCCACTCAGGCCGAGCACTGCGCTTTGAGCGGTGAACGCAACCCAGCGCGCAGTGGTCAGCTGGGCGTGGACGGTGCCGGGAACCGGCGTGTACGCCCGGTACATGCCGGTTCCGGACATTGGCCGCACCGCCTGGCGGTGCGCGCCGTCCGGTTGCCAGCCGCTGTCAGAACTTCATGTGCAGGCTCGCCATGTAGCGGCGCCCGCTCCTGTAGCGGCCGGCCAGATGGTCGGTGTCGCCGAGATACTGCAGGTATTGTTCGTCCAGCAGGTTCTGCGCGTCGATCTGCAGCGACCAGTTCGGGCTGAACGCATAGCCGATGCTCGCGCCGAGTTCGGCGTAGTCATCCACGCTTGCCGGCGCGGCGCCGGCTACGTAACCGCCGGCCAGATAGCTGTCGCGCCAGTTGTAGGTCAGCCGTGCGTTGAGCGGGCCTTTTTCGTAGTACGGGCTGACTGCCACGCTGTTGCGCGACTGGTAGGGCAGGGCGTCGCCGGTGTTGTTTTCGCCATTGGCGTAGGTGTAGTTGGCGGTCAGGCCGAAGCCGCTGTCGCCGAACGGCTGCTGGAACGCGATGTTGAAGCCCTTGACCTTGCCATCGCCGGCATTGCGTGGCCGCTGGATGCTGTAATCGCAATAGCCATCGGCGCTGCAGCCGTTGCTGCCGAGCAACTGCGCCCAGCTCTGCGGCGCGGTATCGCGCAGCGCGTTGTACTGGCGCTCCACGCTGGCGCTGGTGTCGATGTAGTTGTCGATCTTCTTGTAGAACAGCGACCACGCCACCACCGACTGCTGCGCGAAGTAATACTCGGCCGACAGGTTGAAGTTCCAGGATTCGTACGGCGACAGCTCGGCATTGCCGCCGCTGCCGGTCAGCGTGGTGTCGTTGAGGAAGGTGTTGTTGACCATCTGGTTGTACGGTGCCCAGGCGATCACCTTGGCCGCGGCAAAGCGGAACACCCAATCGTCAGCGGCCTCGTAGGACAGCGTGAGCGAAGGCAGCAGGAAATCCTCCTTGCGCGTGCGGGTCTGCCACAGGCTGTCGGCGTTCTGCAGTGTGGGCGTGCCGCTGTAGACGAAGCCGCTGCCCTCGGTCTTCGAATCGACATAACGCAGCCCGAGATTGCCGCGCAGGCCGCCGCCGGAGAAGTTCAACTGCGCATAGGCGGCGTTATTGGTCTGCTGCAGCGCCCAGGTGTTGTTGAGGTAGCTGGCCGGATCCGGCGCGCCGTAGTCGACCGGGCTGTTGCGGATCCAGTTCAGCACGTTGTTTCGGCCTGCCTGCACATGCCGGCCGTGGTCCGGATAGAAATCCTGCAGATCGGTCAGCCCGATCGTGCCCACGTCGGCCAGCGTGCCCGGCGTCACGCCGCCATAGACGTTGAGCTCGAAGCGCTCCTCATGCTTGCCATGGCGCACTCCCAGCAGCAGTTGGTTGAACACGCTGTCGAACTGCAGATTCAGATCGAGTTGGCCGTAGGTGTCCTTGCTCTCGGTGGAAAAGATGCCGTTATTGCCGAACCAGCCGCCGGCCGAGCCCCAGTTGGCCGGATCGCGCGCACGCGCCGGATCGTCGAAACGGATGCCGCGCCGCGTGTCCCAGCTGAAGCCGCCGTTGTAGAACGGCTCGATGAAATACTGCGACAGGTCCTTGTTCTCGGATCTGCTTTGGCCCACCTGCCCATTCAATCCCCAGCCATCGCCGCGGAATGCGCCGCGCAGGTCCAGGCCCTTGGTGGTGACTTCCGATTCGCGCACGTTGTTGTCGTAGATCACGCTGCCGCCGAGCGGGTCGGCATTGGCGCCGGAATGCCCGCTGGTCACCACGCCATTGCGCAGGCCGCCGAGTTGGTCCACTGCCGCCACCGTGCCGGCATTCCATGTCAGAAAGCTGTACATCGACTGGTTGTAGTTGTCGAAGTTTTCGTTGATGTACAGACCGCTGAGGTTGAATTCCAGCGCCTGGCTGGGCTTGAGCTGCAGGTTGACCACGGCGCTGTCGCGCTCGCGATCCTGCTGGAACCAGGCCGCGTTGATCGAGTTGGGCACGTCCGCATCGGCGGGCACGCCGCCTGCTGCATTGGCGAAGGTGCTGGCCGGCGCATAGCCGAACACTTCCATACCGCGACGATCGACGCGTTCTTCGTAATGCTGCGCCGACACCGCAATGCCGAAGGTGTCGGCCGCGTTCTTCCAGCTATACAGCAGCGCCGCGTTCGGTTTGCCTTCGCTGGCCTGCGCGCTGTAGCTGTAGCCGATGGAGGCGGCCACCTCGTTGACGTCCAGGTCCAGCGGTTGCCGGGTGTGCATCAACACGGTGCCGCCCAGGCTGCCTTCGGTCAGGCGCGCTTCGGAGGATTTAAGGATTTCCGCGCGGCCCAGGATCTGCGGCGCCAGCAAGGTGTAGTCGAATCCGCGGCTGGGTTGCTCGCCGTAGAGCCAGATCGCCTGCGCCACCGGGTGGCCGTCCAGGAAGGACAGATTGAGGCTGGGGTCGGTGCCGTCGATGCTGACCCGCTCGCCCTGGCCAAAGCGCCGGTCCAGGGTGACGCCGGGAATCTGCGACAGCGCCTCGGCCACGTTGGTGCTTGGAAACTTGCCGATGTCTTCGGCGGTGATCGCTTCGGAAATGCCGGCGTTGTTGCGTTTGGTGTCGAGCGATTTTTCCAGGCTGGCACGGATGCCGACGACCTGCACGGCATCCAGATCGGTGGCCTGGTCGACCGTGTCCTGGGCTTGCGCAGCGAATGCCAGCGACAACGCGATCGCGCTGGACAGCAGGGTGGTGCTGTATTTCATGATGTCTCTCCTCATCACGCACAGGGATGGACGGCGGGCTGCTGCTCGCCGGATGCGGGGTCTTGCAGACGCGCGCCCGGGGCCGAGCGCGTGGTGGATCGCTTACGACAGGTCAGCGTGGTGCTGCAGATACCAGTTGGCCGCGCCGAGCACGCCCAGTTGCCCGTGCTCGACCAGCCTGACCGGAATGCGTTCGAGTACCGCGCGCATGCGTCCCTTGGCCAGAAAACGCTCGCGAAAACGGCTGTTCTGCAGGAACGGCCCGATCGTCGGCAAAAAGCCGCCGGCCAGATAGATGCCGCCGGCGGCGCCGTAGGCCAGCGCCATGTCGCCGACCGCGCTGCCCAGGATGGCGCAGAAGACCTGCAGACAATCGCGTGCCAATGCATCGTCTTCGTGCAGCGCGGCATGCGTGATCGCGGCCGGCAGCCGATGGCGGGGCGTGGCGCCCTGCAGTTCGCACAGGGCATCGTAGAGATGCAGCAGGCCGGGCCCGGACAGCACATGTTCGAGCGGCAGATAGCGCTCGCCACGCAACAGGAGCCGCAGCACCTGCAGTTCCATCTCGTCGTTGCTGGCCAGGGCGACCTGGCCGGCCTCGGTGGCGAGCACGATCGCGCGTGGCTTGGCATCGATCCAGACCGCCGCACCCAGCCCGGTGCCGGGGCCGACTACCAGGATCGGGCCGCTGGCGCGCGCATGCCGCGGCGTCGGCCCGCTCAGTTGCAGCGCGGCGCGTTGTTCCATCAGCGGTGCGGCGTAGGCCACCGCTTCGAAGTCGTTGACCAGGTGCACGCTGGGCACGGCGAGCGCGGCGCGAATGCGGCCAGGCGAAATCGTCCACGGCAGGTTGTTGCTGATGAAGCTGCCATCGTCCAGTGCCACCCCGGCACTGGCGATCACCACCGCCTCGACGTCGCGCCGTTGCTGCAGGAAGTCGGCAAGGATGGCGTCCAGACTGGCGTGTTCGGCGCAGCGGTAGGTGCGGTAATGCGACAACTCGGTCGCAGCAGTACCTACCCGCGCGATGTGGCCGACCCGCACATGCGTGCCACCCACGTCGGCTGCGATAAAGCCGGTGGCAATCGGTGTGGTGGGCAAGCCAGAAGCGAGAGCAGAACGCGAAGTCGCAGCCACGTGCAGTCCTTTGGATTCGTCCGAGCGGCCAATGCGATCGGCGAGTAGCGGCCTGTGTAGAAGTTGGTGACAACGATGTCAATGGTTCAGTCGGGTTGGATCGATCTTGCTGGCGGACTCAAGTGCAAAATCGCCCGTTCCAGGGCTGCCTGCATGGGCGTGATTGCGCAGTGCGGAAGCGCGCGCACGCGCCACCGCGCTGTCGCAACGGTCGCGTCTGTTGTCGCCATCTGGACGCTGAGCGGCGCTGGCATCGCCCCGCGACATCGACACTGGATTCGGCGGTGGCTACCGCCAGCCCGATTACGTCAGTGCTCGCGCAGTCGCCGGCTCAGCGTGCAGCCGCCGCGGAGGCTGCGCCCGCCGGCAAGGTGCTGCAGGCCGCGCCGTCGCTGGGTGGCGCCTGCGTCGGGTATTGCTGCTTGCCGAGCACGTAGGTCTGGCTGGTGGCGACGAAGCCGTCCGCGTAGGTGGCCTCGACGAAGTACGCGCTCCAGCCAGCGTCGGGAATCTGCACCGGTACCGACACCGTGTTGCCGCGTGCAGGTGTGATCGGCGTGGCGCTGTAACGAATGCCGCAGACATAGCGGAAATCGCGCGCTGCCGGGTTGCGCGCCTGCCACAGACGCAACTGCGCAGGGCGCTCGGACGACTGGAAGCGGATCTGCGGGTGTTCGCCTGCGTGCAGGGAATCGCGCACCTTTGGCAATGCACGCTGCTGCTGCAGCCGGGTCACGAAGGGCACCAGGCTGTCGACGATGGAAGCGCGGATGCCGTTATGCGCGCTGTTGGGAACCATGCGCAGCGCCTTGCTGCCGGGCAGCGCGTCGTAGAAGAACTGCGTGTTGTCCGGCAGGAAGAAATCGTCGCCGCTGGCATTGACGATGTACTTGGGCACGGCCAGGCGTTTGCGCTGCGGCGTGTGCAGATAACTCAGCGGGTCCTGCAGTTGCACCAATTGCGCAAATGCCGGCGTGTGCAGCTGCGCGGTGATTCCCTGCCTAGCGTAGGCGCCGAATGCGATCGGCCAGTTGCCGCCATAGGCCCGGGACATATGATCGAGCACGGCCGGCAGATTGAGGATGTCGATCACGAACGGCACCACGGCCTCCACGCGCGCATCGGCGATGGTGGCGTGCCAGCTGGCCCAACCACGCTTGGAGGCGCCGGCGAGGATGAAGCGATGAATCTGCAACGGCGCCAATTCGCGTTCGGCCAGGCTCATGGTGCGCGCGATTGCGGCGGCCATCGGCACATGCAGCGGCATGGTCTTGCGTTGTTGCGGCGATGCCAGGAACAGCGACCAGCTGTAGGCGACGCTGTCGTCCTCGCGGCGCGGCGTGCCATCGTTGCGATAGGTCAGTGCCTGGCTGGGCAGATCGCCGAGCGCGATCACCACGGTGCGGCTGCGTTGCGCCAATGTGGCCAGGGACTCGGGCGGCAATTCGCTGGGCGGTTGTGGCGCGCCGCCATCGGCCGGTTGGCGGGTGCCATTGGTGGAGATCAGCAGTGCACGCGTGGGCAACGCATCCGCCGGCACGTAGATCGCCACATCGTGCTGCCAGCTGGCTGGCTGCACCAGGTCCTCCGGCGACCACTGCTGCGAGGTCAGCAGGTAATCGCGCCTTTCGACACCGCCCACCGTGCGGGTGGCCACGCGCCGGTAGACCAGCGGTTGGCGCTCGATGGCATCGTGATAGCACACCAGCGCCTGGTCGATGCCGACTTCGGGCGCATCAGCGCATTGTTGCGCTGACAGGGTGGGCGTGGCCGCATCTGCAGGCGCAACGCCTGCGAGCCAGGCCAGCGACGCCAGCAACGCCAGGCTGCAACATAGCATCCAACGCATGCGTGTTCTCCGTGGCCTGCTCAATCTGCGGTGGCGGGCGGGCAATGCCTGGACGCGCTTACTTGACCCGGCGCACCTTGGCCGGCGTGTTGTAGCCCTCGATCTGCAGATACCACACGCCGACCAGACCCGGCTTGATCTTGACCTTGGGGGCCTCCTTGCGCACGCCCGACAACGTCGCAGCGTCGGTCTGCTCCCAGTCCTGGCCATTGGCCAGCGTGTACACGCGCCCCTTCGAAAAGCCCTTGAACTCGCCGACGATGTTGCTCTCGATCGGCTCCTTGCTGCCGAAATCGAAGAAGCCGCGGTTCTTGACGATCACTTCCTGGCGGCCGGCTTCCTTGGCCTGTTCGACCACGACCGCAGCTTCCTTGGCGACCTTGCCCTGCAGCCAGTCGTTGAGCGCGGCCAGTTCGCCGGCATCGAGCTTGTCCAGGCCGGCGGCCTTGAACTGTTCGGTGCTCATCTGCGATTGCAGGTCGCCCTGCACCGCGCGCTGCGCGAGGGCCGGAGCGGCGTTCAGGACGAGGGTCAGGCAGACCAGCAAGGGAATGCGGCGCGCGAGCGACATGGATGCCATCCGATCAGGAGAGGCGGCTAGTGTAGACGCTAGCCCGCGCCTGCCGCAGCCGGCTACGGTGCGTCGGCGGTTCGTGCGTCTGCGCTGGCCGATGCCACGCGTTCGGGGCGGCCGGGGCGGCGGTAGACGAACTCCGGCGGCAGTGCGGCCGCCTCGCGTTCGGCGGTGGCGCGCACCTCGGCATGCCGCGGCGAGCGTTCGCAGACCGGGTCCAGCGTGGCGGCATCGCCACTGAGCGCCAGCGCCTGGCAGCGGCAGCCGCCCCAGTCGATCTCGCGCTTGGGGCAGCCCTGGCAGACCTCCGGCATCCATGCGGTGCCGCGGAAGCGCACGAAGGCCTCGCCGTTGTTCCAGATGTCGGCCAGCGACCGCTCGCGCAGGTTGTCAAAGCGCATGCCGTCGATAGTTTCGGCCGCATGGCAGGGCAGCACATCGCCGCGCGGGGAGATATTGACGAAGCGCTGGCCCCAGCCGCCCATGCACGGCTTGGGCTGGCGCGCGTAGTAATCGGGGGTGACGAAGTCGATCGCCAGGCGGTCGCCGAGCTCGCGGCGGGCGGATTCCACCGCGTCAATCGTGGCCATCAGCTGCTCGCGGCTGGGCATCAGCGCGGCACGATTGCGCAGGCCCCAGCCGTAGTACTGGGTGTGCGCCACTTCGATGCGCTCGGCCTGCCATTCCAGCGCCAGCGCGATCATGCCGGGCACGCGCTCGGCGTTATGGCGATGCAGCACCGCATTGAGCGTCAGCGGCAGGCCGCGCGCACGCACGGCGGCGGCGAACTCGCGCTTTTTTGCCAGGCTGTTGCGATAGCCGGCGATACGGTCGGCACCGGCCGGGTCGACGTCCTGCACGCTCAGCTGCACATGCTCCAGTCCGGCCGCCTGCAACTGGTCCAGCATCGGCTCGCCGCCGGCCACGCCGGAGGTGATCAGGTTGCTGTACAGCCCGAGCGCGCGCGCATGCGCCACCAACTCGGGCAGGTCCTTGCGCAGCATCGGCTCGCCGCCGGAAAAATGCGCCTGCAGCACGCCCATGTCGGCGGCCTGCTGCAGCAGCGAGCGCCAGCCGGCGGTGTTCATTTCCTCGCGCAGCGCCGCCAACGCGATCGGGTTGGAGCAATACGGGCAGGCCAGCGGGCAGCGATGGGTCAGCTCCAGCAGCACCGACAGTGGCGGCGGGGCGACGGTCATAGCCGCAGCAGACGCTTCTGATGCAGCGTGGTGGTGAGCTCGATCACATCAATCTCGATATCAGCCGCGTCGGCATCGAATTCGCCTGCCAGTTCCTGCGCGATCTGCGCCAGCGAGCGCGTGCCGTCATAGCGCTGCGCCACCACCAGTGCGATCTCGTCCAGCTCGACCACGCGTTCCGGCGCCAGCAGCACCCATTGGTCACGCGCGCGGTCGTGCTGCAGGCGCACGCCTGCGCGCAGGGCCGGCTGGCTGTCGCGGGTGATGCTGCTCACGCCGCGGCCCGGCTGGCGTCGCGGTCGGGCACGAACGCATCCGGCCACACGATGCCCGGGGCGACGTAGGCCACGTGCAATGCGTCCAGCTGCGCCCACAGCACCGAGCACTTGAAGTGCAGCGCGGCCTTGACCAGGGCCTGTTTTTCGACGGTATCGGCGTGCTGCTTGACGTAGTCCAGCGCAAAATCCGAATCGCGCGGCGCCTCGGTCAGACGATGCTCGAAATAGGCCAGCGCTTCGGGCGAGACGAAGTCGTAATGCTTAAGCATGCCGGCCACGCGCCGGCCGATGATGTTGGGGGCGAACAGCTCGGTCAGCGAGGAGGCGATCGCCTCAAGCAGGTTTTTTTCGCGCACGAACTGCAGGTAGGCCTGCACCGCGAAACGGGTGCCGGGCAGCAGCGCACGGCCGGATTCCACCAGCGTGCGCTCCAGGCCGAGCGCGTCGGTCAGGTGCAGCCAGCGCGCGATGCCGCCATCGCTGGGGCTGTTGCCGTCGTGATCGAGAATGCGTTGCCGCCAGATCCGCCGCAACGCCGGGTCTTCCATGCGCGCCAGGATCGCGGCGTCCTTCAATGGAATGCAGCGCTGGTATTCGAAGCGGTTCAGCGCCCAGGCCTGGACCTGGCCGCGATCGAGCTTGCCCTCGTGCAGGAGCGCATGGAAGGGATGCTGGTCGTGGTACAGGCGGGCGCCGATGGCGCGCAGGTCCGCCTCCAGCTGGTCCGGAGTGAGCAGGGTGGTCACAGGGTGATCTCCAGGCCGTCGTGCGCGACTTCCCAGCCGCTGGCGCGCGCGCTGGCGTACTCCGGCGAGTGGATGTCGAGCACGGGATTGGTGGTGTTGAGGTGGATGAAGATCTTGCGCGCCACCTCCAGCGGAGCGAACGCGGCAATCGTGCCGTCGGGGCCGTCGATGCTCATGTGGCCCATGCGCTGGCCGGTCTTCTGGCTGATGCCCAGTTGCACCATTTCGTCGTCGCGCCACAGTGTGCCGTCGAAGAACACCAGTTCGGCGCCTTGCAGGCGCGCGCGCAGTGCATCGGTCATCGCCGCGCAGCCGGGAATGTAATGCACGCGGTGCTGGCCATCGTCGATGGTCAGCCCGAGGGTTTCCTCGTTGGAACCGGCCAGGTCGCCGCCGCTACGCGACTCCATGAACAGCGGCACCTTGCCGGGTACCGAGAATGGCGTCAGCTGCAGGCCCAGCAGCGACACCGGCGTGTCCAGCGCAAATGGCTGGCGCTGCACGTAGGCGGGATTGACCGCATCGAAGATGGGGTTTTGCGACAGCAGATCCAGCACGCGGCTGCTGGCATGCAGCGAGAACGCCTGGCTCTCGCGCATCGACAGCAATCCGGCGATATGGTCGATCTCGCCGCTGGTCAGCAGCACCGCTTTGATCGGCGAATGCCGCAAGTCACGCTGCGGCCAGAGTGCGGGCGTTGCAAGGATTTGTTGACGGAGGTCGGGGGAGGCGTTGATCAGGACCCAGCGCTGGCCATCGGCACTGACGGCGATGCTGGCCTGGGTACGACGCTGGGCACCATCGGCTTGTTGCCATGCCCGCCTGCTGGCGGGTGTGTGGCAATTCCACTGCGGGTGCCCACCGCCGGCCGCCGATCCCAGAACGATGATGCGCATGGAGAACTGTTACCTATCTGCCGGCGATTGCCGGTCATGCATCGGGAGGAGGGGCGGCAGGTGAGCTCAGAATTCGCCGGAGACGTAGCAGTTGATCTCGGCGCCACAATTGACTTCACGAACGACAGGCTTCTTCCAGGTCTTCATCGGCTACCTCGCAGTTGGTTGGAGTGACGTCGCCGCGGCAGGACGCAGCGACAACGCCACTGGAGGATAGGCAGGCGGTTTGGGCGAGTTGTAAAAAGCACGTAAAAAGCCGATTGAGCGTGCCGATTGGCCTGCAGCATTGCCGCACAAGCGGCGCACAGCGGTTGCGAATCAAGACGTTGGCGGGTGAACCGACCATAAGCGCAAGCACGCGGGATTGTGCCGACGATGCAGCGATTGCGCGTTGTGGAGAAGGTGACGCGCACGTTACCGTAGCTGTCAGCCCCCCGTTGTTGCCCATCGCCGTGTCCACCGCTGTGACCAGTTCCTCACTCGAGCGCCTGCATGCCTTGCTGCAGCGTCCCGCCATCGCGTCGATCGCGCCAGATCTGCGTGATGCCCTGGCGCAGGCCTGGCAGCAGTTGCCGGCGCCAAGCGAGGACGTGGCCTGGACGCTGCTCGCCGACACCCTGGACGCGCTGGCGCTGCTGGCCGCCGACGAGGCCACCTTGATTGCGGCATTGCTGTTCGACCTGCCGGCGTTGCGCGGCGCGATCGCCGGCCTGCCGTGGCAGCCGGCCGAGCGCCGGGTGGCGGTCGAAGGCCTGCTGGACGGGCTGGATGCGGCCGATCAGGTCTGGGCCCTGCACGCCGGTCGCGAGGCCGGGCGCAACAGCGAAGGTCTGCGGCGGCTGCTGCTGTCCATCATCCACGACCTGCGGGTGGTGCCGATCCTGCTGGCGCGGCAGTTGGCGCGCATGCGCGTGGCCGACCGCCTGAGCGAAGAACAGCGCCGCGCACTGGCCCAGCTCACCCGCGACATCCATGCGCCGCTGGCCAACCGGCTGGGCATCTGGCAGGTGAAGTGGGAGCTGGAGGACCTGGCGTTCCGGCATCTGGAGCCGGAGACCTACCGCCGCATCGCCCGCGAAGTGGACGAAACCCGCGTGGCGCGCGAGCGTTATCTGGACGCGGTCAAGCGCACCCTGTCGACGACGCTGGCCCAGCAGGGCCTGCGCGGGGAGGTGAGCGGGCGGCCGAAGCACATCTACAGCATCTGGCGGAAGATGCAGAAAAAGCGCCTTTCCTTTGACCAGCTGTACGACATCCGCGCGGTGCGGGTGATGGTCGATGACGTGGCCGCCTGCTATGCCGCCCTGGGGGCGGTGCACTCGCTGTGGGCGCCGGTGCCGAGTGAGTTCGACGATTACATCGCCCGGCCCAAGGCCAACGACTACCGCTCGCTGCATACCGCGGTGGTCGGCCCGGAAGGGCGCACGATCGAAATCCAGATCCGCACCCACGAGATGCACGCGCAGGCCGAGCTCGGCGTGGCCGCGCACTGGAAATACAAGGAAGGCGGCAAGGGCGGCGAAAAAGCCTTCGACCGCAAGATCCTGTGGATGCGCCAGTTGCTGGAGCAGGTGCAGGAAGGCGACCACGGCGAACTGGCCGGCGCGCTGGACGCCGAGCTGATCGAAGACCGCGTGTATGCGTTGACCCCCAAGGGCGAGGTCATCGACCTGCCGCAAGGCGCCACGCCGCTGGATTTCGCCTATCACGTACACACCATGGTCGGGCATCGCTGCCGCGGCGCGCGCGTCAACGACCGCATCGTGCCGCTGACCTACCGGCTGCGCAGCGGCGACCGCGTGGAGATCATGACCGCCAAGGAGGCCGACCCGCGGCGCGACTGGCTGCTGGCGTCCAATGGGTTCCTGGCCAGCGGGCGTTCGCGCGACAAGGTGCGCGCGTGGTTCCACAAGCTCGACCGCGCGCGCAACGTACAGGCCGGCAAGGACCTGCTCGATCGCGAGCTTAAGCGGCTGGGCCTGCAGCACGCCGACCTGAGCGTGGCCACGCGCAAGTTCCACGCCGAGAATGTCGACGACTTGTACATCCAGGTGGCGCTGGGCGATACCGGGCCCAACCAGGTCAGCCGTGCGCTGCTGGAAGCCGAGCGGGCCGCCTCGCAGCCGGCGGTGCCGGCGCCGCCACGGCCCACCGCGCGCCGCGACGGCCTGGGCAAGTCCAAGTTCACCGTGCAGGGCGTGGGCAATCTGCTGGTGCAGCTGGCACGCTGCTGCCAGCCGGTGGCGGGCGAGCCGATCGCCGGCTATCTGACCCGCGGCCGCGGCATCACCGTGCACCGCACCGATTGCGCGGCACTGTCGCGTCTGGCCGCGGCCCATCCGCAGCGCGTGTTGCCGGTGGAGTGGGGCCAGGCCGGCAGCGGCTACGAGGTGGATGTGCAGGTGCGCGCAGTCGACCGCCGCTGGCTGCTCAAGGACATCACCAACCTGATCGCGCAGGAGGACGCGCACGTGCTGGAAATCAACAGCGACAACGTGCGCGACACCGGCAGGGCGCAACTGCGCCTGCGCCTGAAGGTCAGCGACTACGACCAGCTGTCCAGCCTGCTTGGCAAGCTGGACGCCTTGCCTGGGGTGAGCGAGGTGCGGCGACTCGGTTGAGTGCGCCGCAGCCCGCCGGCGCCCATCGCCTGGAAACAGACCGCACCCACAGCAAACAAGGTGTGCCCGCTTCCCGCTTCCCGCTTCCCGCTTCCGAATCCCGATTCCCCGAATCCCGATTCCCTATTCCCTATTCCCTATTCCCTATTCCCTATTCCCTATTCCCCCAAGCCCACATCGTCTTCGCAGCAGCCAGCTACCATGACGGGGTGAACGCGTCCCCGTCAGGTCGCGCCAAGGACGGACGCCACCGCATGCTCCCGCTTCCGCGCTGGGCAAGATCGCCTCGCCTCTGGGCACCATTGCGCAGCCGCGCGCTATGGCGCGTGGTGCTGGCCTTGTGTGCCTGTCTCCTGCTGGCCACGGTCGTGCTGCGCAAGCCGCTGGCCGATTGGCTGTGGCCGGACACGCGTATCCAGCAACTGCTGCAGCGGGGCGATGCGGCGCTGTCGCGTGGCCATCTCAGTGCGGCCGATGGCAACGGCGCGCGCGAACTGTTCGCTGCTGCGCTTGCGCTGGACAGCGATCGTGGCGAAGCCCGCGCCGGCCTGGCGCGCACCGGTGCCGCCGCCGTGGTGCAGGCGCGCGCGGCGATTGCGGCCGGGGACGCCGCTGCTGCGCAGCGCGCGCTGACGCTGGCGGGCGCGCTGGAGGTACCGCAGGCGCAGATCGCACCGGTGGCACTGCGCCTGCGCCAGTTGCAGGCGCGTCGGGCAGGTTTGGACGCCTTGTTCGCACAGGCGGTATCCGCGCAACAGCACGGGCGCCTGGATGGCAGCCCGGACAGCGCGCTGCCGTTGTATCAGCGCATCCTGACCCTGGCACCGGACCGCACCGATGCGCTGGAAGGACGCGAGGACGCCCTGACAGATCTGCTGGCGCAGGCGCGCCAGGCCCTGGCGCGCGATGCGCTGGCCGATGCGGCGATGCTGCTGGCCGCCGCCAAGCGCTATGACGCCGGGCATGCCGATGTGCCGCTGACCGAAGGCCACTATCACCGTGCGCTGGACCAGCGCCGTCAGCGCGCGCAGGGCCTGTTGCGGCGTGGCCGGCTGGCACCGGCCGCACGCGATTTCACCGCAGTGCTGGCAGCCGAGCCGGCGGATGTGGCCGCCCAGCGTGGGCTGGAGCAGGTAGCAGGCGAATATGCCGCGCAAGCCGGCCGGCAGGCGGCAGATTTCCAGTTCGACGCCGCGCTGCAGTCGCTGCAGGAAGCCAAGACCTTGCTGCCCGGCGCCGCAGCGATTGCGCAGGCCGAGCAGGCGATTGCGCGTGCACGCGATGCCCAACGCAGCCCCGAAACCGGGCTGTCGCGCGGTACCCGCGAGCGCCGCCTGCGCGCGCTGCTGCAACGGGTGGCAGCTGCCGAAGCGCAGCAGCAGTGGATGACGCCGCCCGGCGCCAGTGCCTACGACGCGGTGCGTGCCGCGCAGGCGCTGGCGCCGCGCGATCCACGCGTGCTGCAGGCCGCCGCACGTGTGGTGCCTGCCAGTCAGCGCTGCTTCGAGGACGAGCTGCGCAACAACCGCCTGCGTGCCGCGCGCGGCTGCCTGGATGCCTGGCAGGCGCTGACACCCAATGGCGATGCACTGGCCGGCGCGCGTCGACGGCTGGCGCAACGCTGGGTTGCGGTGGGCAGCGAACGCCTTGGACAGGAAGACGCCGCCTTTGCACGACGCGCGCAGGACGAGGCGCACCAGCTGGATCCGGGGCTGCCGGAATTGGCCGAGTTCACGCGCCGGGTCAAGGCCGTGACCGAGCAGCGTTGACGCAGCGGCTGTCTTCGGCGGCGCCACCCACAACGCCATCCCTGAGCACCCGGCACGCACTCACTCCGCGATAAACAGCGCGCGCACCGTGCCACGCGCCGCATCCAGCGAAAAATGCCGGGCCACGTTCTGCAATCCGTTGTCGGCCAGGCGTTGCCACAGCGCCGCATCGCGATACAGGCGCACGATCGCCGCGGCGAAGGCATCGGCGTCATCGGCCACGCAGACATCCTCACCGTCGCGCAGATGCATGCCTTCCACCGCACAGGTGGTGCCGACCACCGGCTGCCCGTGCGCCATGCTCAGGTTGATCTTGCCTTTGACGCCGGCGCCGAAGCGCAGCGGCGCCACCGCGATGCGTGCGTTCTCCATGAAGGGCAGCAGATCCGGTACATGCCCATGCAATTGCACGCCTGGGCATTCGTCGGCCAGCAGTGTCAGCGCCTCCGGCATGTCCGCGCCGATGCAGTGGAAGACCACCTGCGGCAATTGCGCACGCACCTGCGGAAAGATCGCGCTGATGAACCACTGCACCGCATCCACATTGGGTGGATGCCGGAAGCCGCCGACGAACACCAGGTCGTGGCGTTGCTCGAAGCAGCGGCCGCTGCCGGCCACCTCATGCAGGTTGGAGAGCAGGGCGGTGCGGATCTGCGGTGCGTCCGCCTGCAGCTGCGCCTGTTCGGCCGCCGAGACCAGCAAGGTGACATCGGTGGCGGCCATGATCTCCAGCTCGCGCAGGCGGGTGCGTTCGGCCGCGCGCAACAGGTTGGCATCGCCGGCCAGCTCGGCGCCGCGGCGCTCGCGCAGGTAGTGCAGGTCGACGGTGTCGAACAGGGTGCGCGCCTGCGGGGCGTATTGTCTGAGCAGCGGCAGGCAGGCATGCGCAACGTGGTGACGCACCAGCAGCACCACCGCAAACCGCGGGCCGTGCGTGCGCAACCAGCTGCCGATGCCGTCCAGGAACGGCGCGTACCAGACTTCCACGCCCAGTTGCTGCAGTGCCTGCGTGTGCCGTCCGGCGTGTTCGCGGCGGGTCGGCACGAACACCACGTGCGCGCCCTCTTCGCATAGCAGGCGGATCAGATTGAACTGCCGCAACGAGCCCGAGTCGCGATCCGGTTGCGGCACGCATTCGTCCAGGATCAGCACCTGGCGTTGGCCACGGTGCAGCAGCGCAGGTCCGGGGACCGTGCCGACCGGCAGCTGCGTTGCCAGCGCCTGCTGCCACTTGTCGGCGAACACGCCTTGGTTGCGCACCTGGTACGCCTTCACGCCGGTGCGGGTGTCGGTGCCATTGCTGGTGCCCTCGTCGTGCACCACCACGCTGGCCGGCTGCACCAGCACCCGGTAGCCGGCGGCACGCACCGCAAACGCCAGGTCGGTATCCTCGTAGTAGGCCGGCATGTAGCGGCGATCCAGCCCGCCCAGCGTCTGCAACAGCGCGCGTGGCAGCGCGATGGCCGCGCCGGAGCAGTAGTCCATCGCACGCACATAGGCATGGCGCGGGTCGTCGGCCGATTCGAAGCGGCCGTAACTCCAGGCGCTGCCATCGGCGAACACCACGCCGCCGGATTCCTGCAGGCGTCCGTCCGGGTACACCAGTTGCGCGCCGACCAGCCCGGCGCCGGGGTGCTGGGCAAATGTGTCGATCAGCCGATCCAGCCAGCCGGGTTGCGGGATGGTGTCGTTGTTGAGCAGCACCACGTAGTCGCCGCGCGCCAGGGCGATGCCGTCATTGCAGGCGGCGATGAAACCGCCATTGCTGGCGCGCCGGTGGTAGTGCAGCCCTTGCACCAGCGGCAGCTGCGCCTGCGTGGCGTCGCTGCTGCCATCGTCCACGACGATGATCTCCACATCCAGCAGCGGCGGATGCGCCGCCAGTGCGCGCAGGCACGCCAGCGTGTGCGCGATGTGGTTGTAGACCGGAATCACCAGCGTCACGCGCGGGGTGTCGCTGTGCGGAACCGCAAACGCGGCAAACGGCCCCGCTTCCGGCAACCACAGCGGCGTGCCGAGCGCCACCGGCGGTGCCTGCGTATGCACGCGAATGCGCTGCCAGGTGGCGCGCCAGCCGCGTGTGCGCATGCTCGCCACGCTGCGGTGAATCAGCCCAAGCACGCGATTGAACAGATAGCGTGCATCGGCCAGGGACATCGACATTCCGTTGGAACTCCAGACGTGGCGTGACGAAGAAAACCCGGCGAGCAGTCGTCAGGCGGCGAGGACGGCGCAAGGCAAGCGCAGGGGACGCAGGGTACCCGCAGATGCCGGAGGCGGTCCGTGCCCGCTGACGGTGAGCGTGGCCGTTTTGTTAGCCGCTCTTAAGTCAGAGGGGCCGGCTGACCACAACCACGACAGCGCTGCGCTAGACTCGCCGGACTCTACATTCTCGCATCCCTGTGCCCCGACGCCACGACAACGACGCTCCCGACGATTTCGAGGACGACTCCACCGAGCAAGGTTCCCGCTGGCAACGCAGGCTGATTGTCTGGGCCTTTGCGGCATTCGCGCTGGCGCTCGGTTTCCTGATTCCCTACACGGTGTATCTGAACAAGCAGGTCACCCAGCGGTTTGGCGAGCTGCGTTGGCAGATCCCGACCCGCGTGTACGGGCGGCCGTTGGTGCTGGCGCCGGGCAATGCGCTGGATGCAGCCACCTTGAAGACCGAACTGGACGCCGCCTCCTACCGTGACGACGGGCAAGCCAAGCTGGCCGGCACCTACCAGCAAGACGGCAGTCGCTTCACCATCGCCAGCCGCGGTTATATCGATGTGGATGGGCGCGTACCTGCGCTGCGGGTGGAAGTCAGCCTCTCCGGCGGGCGGGTAGCCAGCCTGCGCGACGCCGGTGACCGCAAGGCGCTCAAGAGTGCGCGGCTGGACCCGGCGCGCATCGCCACGCTGTACGGACAGAAGCAGGAAGAGCGCCGCCTGGTGCGCATGGAGGAAGTGCCCGAGCTGCTGGTCACCGGCCTGCAGGCGGTCGAGGACCGTGACTTCAACAGCCACCACGGCATCGATCTGAGCGGCATGGTGCGTGCGGCCTGGATCATGGCGCGCTCCGGCGGCCAGGTCCGCCAGGGCGCCAGCACCCTGACCCAGCAGCTGGCGCGCAGCGGCCTGCTCGGCATCGGCAAGGAACAGACCGTCACCCGCAAGTTCAACGAAATTCTCTACGCAGTGATCATGGAGGCGCGTTACGACAAGCGCACCATCCTGGAGGCCTATCTCAACCAGGTCTATCTCGGCCAGCGCGGCGGCCAGGCGATCCACGGCGTGTCTTCGGGCGCGGAGCTGTGGTTCGGCCGCGAGCTCAATTCGATGACCACCGAGCAGATCGCCTTGCTGATCGGGCTGGTCAAGGGGCCGTCCTACTACGACCCTCGACGCAACCCGGAGCGCGCGCTGGATCGGCGCAATTTCGTGCTGGGCAAGCTGCACGAAAACAACCTGATCGACGCGGCCGAATACAAGCGCGCGCTGGCCGCACCGCTGGGCGTGCCCACCGAGCCGGGGCTGGTCGCGGCCAACCGCTTCCCGGCCTATGTGGACCTGGTGCGGCGCCAGCTGGCGCACGACTACCCGGAAGGCGTGCTGCAGGGTGCCGGCATGAGCGTGCTCACCGGCATGTCGCCGTCCGCGCAGGCCTATGCCGAAGGCGCGGTGACCGGCACCATCAAGCGGCTGGACACCAAGAAGCGCCCACCGCTGCAGGCCGGCCTGGTGCTGACCGACGTGCATAACGGCGACGTGCTGGCGGTGGTCGGCAGCCGCGACGTGGCCAAGCCGGGCTTCAACCGCGCGGTTGAAGCGCAGCGGCAGGTCGGCTCGCTGCTCAAGCCGTTCGTCTACCTGCTGGCGCTGGCCTCGCCGGACCGCTGGGCGCTGTCCAGCTGGGTCGACGATGCACCGGTGACGGTGCAGCTCAGCCGCGGCAAGACCTGGTCGCCGGGCAATTCCGACAACCGCAGTCACGGCACGGTGCGGCTGATCGATGCGCTGGCGCATTCCTACAACCAGGCCACGGTGCGCGTGGGCATGCAGGTCGGCCCGGAACGCATCGCGCAGCTGATCCAGGTACTGGCCGGCATCAAGGCCGACACCAATCCCTCGCTGATCCTCGGTGCCACCGACCAGAGCCCGTACGGCATGGCGCAGCTGTACCAGTTCCTGGCTGCCGGTGGCGAGATCCAGCCGCTGCATGCGGTGCGCGGCGTGCTCGATCCGCAGGGCAAGCTGCTCAAGCGCTACGACAAGACCCCGGCGCCAGCGCAGGAGGGCGATTCGGTGGCGGCCAACCTGATCAGCATCGCCCTGCAGCAGGTGGTCAGCGGCGGCACTGCGCGGCAGTTGCTGGGCGATGGCCTGGGACGGTTGTCGCCGGCCGGCAAGACCGGCACCTCCAACGACGGCCGCGACAGCTGGTACGCCGGCTACACCGGCGACCATCTGGCGGTGATCTGGATGGGCAACGACCAGAACGAGCAGACCGGCCTGTACGGCGCCACCGGCGCGATGCGGGTGTGGTCCAGCATCTTCGCGCGGCTGCCGAGTGCGCCGTTGAAGGTCAGCGGCAAGGGCCTGGACTGGCAGTGGGTGGACGCGGCCGGTACCGGCGTGACCGATGCCGGCTGCCCGGGCGCGCGCCAGTTCCCGTTCGTGGTCGGCTTCACCCCGGCCTATGCCCCCTGTGCCGGTAATGCACCGTCGATCGAAGGCGTGCCCGGCGATGCATCCGCGCCGGCCGAGCAATCCAGCGGTGGTGGCTGGCGTCGCTTCTTCGGTCTGGAAAAGAAGCCGGAAGAACCCGCGCCGGCACCCGCCGCGGCTGCACCTGCACGTTGACTGGAGTGACCCGATGAACCGACTGCACCGTTTGCTTGCCCTCGCTGGCGTGTCTGCCGCACTTACCGCCTGCGTCAGCGCGCCACCCGCGCCACCGCCGGCCCCGGTGGACGCGACCACGCCGACACAGCGACTGCTGTTGATCGAACGCGAGGCCGGCGTCGACGATACCGAGCTGTCGGTGCAACCATTGCGCGACCCGCAGGTGGACGACCTGCGCGAGACCGCCAAGAGCAAGCGCCAGGCCGGCGACCTGGCCGGCGCGGCGGCGTCGCTGGATCAGGCCGTGGGCCTGGTTTCCGGCGATCCCGCCATCCTGCAGGAGCGCGCCGAAGTGGCGGTGCTGCAGGCCGACTGGCCCGCCGCCGAGCGTTTCGCCAAACAGGCCATCGAGTTGGGCTCCAAGACCGGGCCGCTGTGCCGCCGACATTGGGCCACCATCGAGCAGTCGCGGCTGGCGCGTGGCGAGAAGGAAAACGCCGCCTCGGCCAAGTCGCAGATTGCCGGGTGCACGGTGCCCGGCGTGAAGCGCTACTGAGCACGGCCACACCGCCGGCTGCGCCTGCTGCAGGACAGGCGCGGCGAGCGTGATGCCGCCTGTCAGTTGCGCGCACCTGCTCGACGCGAGCCGTTCGTTCCCGCGCGCGACCGCCAGCGGCGGCAGGCGGTTTGTTTCGGTGCGTAAACGCCGGCTGCGCGGTCAGTGCCGCCACCGGCCCACCGGCGCAATCCAGGCAGCGTCAGCGCGCACGCGCTAGGCTGTCGCGCTTCCTGCCCCAGCTCCCGGTCCCATGTCCCAACTTGCCACTGCCAGCATCGAGGCGCTCAGCGAGGGCGGGGCGCTTGCGCGTCAGCTCGATGCGTTCGCGCCGCGTGCCGCGCAGTTGCGCCTGACCGGCGCGATTGCCGAGGCGTTCGAGGCACGCGATGTGCTGCTGGCCGAAGCCGGCACCGGCACCGGCAAGACCTACGCCTACCTGGTGCCGGCATTGCTGTCGGGGCTGAAGACCATCGTCTCCACCGGCACACGCGCATTGCAGGACCAGTTGTTCCATCGCGACCTGCCGCGCGTGCGCGCCGCGCTCGGCATCGGCCTGCGCAGCGCGCTGCTGAAGGGCCGCGCGAACTATCTGTGCAAATACCGCACCCAGCAGGCGCGCGGCGAGCCCCGCTTTGCCACGCCCGAGCAGGTCTCGCAGTTCCAGCGCATCGTGGCCTGGAGCGGGCGTACCCAGTTCGGCGACATGGCCGAGCTGGAAGCCCTGCCGGACGACTCGCCGCTGCTGCCGCTGGTGACCTCCACCGTCGACAACTGCCTGGGCACCGAATGCCCGTTCTACAGCGAGTGTTTTGTGGTGCAGGCGCGCCAGCGCGCGCAGGCCGCCGATCTGGTGGTGGTCAACCACCATCTGCTGCTGGCCGATCTGGCGCTCAAGCAGGAAGGCTTCGGCGAGATCCTGCCCGGCGCGCAGGCCTTCGTCATCGACGAAGCGCATCAGCTGCCGGAGCTGGCGGCGAACTTCTTCGGCGAGAGCTTCGGCATGCGGCCGTGGCAGGAACTGGCGCGCGACTGCATGGTCGAAGCGCGCCTGGTCGCCGGTGCGCAGGCCAGCCTGCAGGAGCCGATCCTCGCCCTGGACGAGGCCTTGCGCGGCCTGCGTGCGGGCATGGAGGGCCTGCCGTCACGCGGCACCCAATGGCGCGCGCTGGCCAAGCCGCAGGTGCGCGAGGGTTTCGATGCGGTGTTGTCGTCGCTGGCGCGGCTGGGCGAGGCCCTGCTGCCGTTGCGCGAGGCCTCGCCCGGGTTCGATGGCTGCTGTGCACGTGCGCAGGAAGCGCTGGCGCGGCTGTCGCGGTGGCTGGGCGAGGATGCGCCGGTGCCGGATTTCGAGCAGGAGCTGCCGGAAACCGTCGACAACGATGTGCTGTGGTACGAGCTCAGCCCGCGCGGGTTCCGCTGCCAGCGCACGCCGCTGGATGTGTCCGGCCCGCTGCGCGAGCACCGCGAAAAATCGCATGCGGCCTGGGTGTTCACCTCGGCCACGCTGGCGGTGGGCGGCGAGTTCGACCACATCGCGCAGCGCCTGGGCCTGAGCGATCCGGTGACCTTGCTGCAGCCCAGCCCCTTCGATTGGGCGCGCCAGGCGCTGTGCTACCTGCCGCCGCATCTGCCCGATCCTGCCGCACGCGGATTCGGCACGGCGCTGATCGCGGCGCTGATGCCGGTGCTGGACGCGTCCAATGGCCGCGCATTTCTGCTGTTCGCCTCGCACCGCGCGCTGCGCGAGGCGGCCGACGCATTGCGCGGCGCGCCGTGGCCGCTGTTCGTGCAGGGCGAGGCGCCGCGTGCCACCTTGCTGCAGCGTTTCCGCACTTCCGGCAATGGCGTGCTGCTGGGGTCGGCCAGCTTCCGCGAGGGCGTGGACGTGGTCGGCGATGCCTTGAGCGTGGTGGTGATCGACAAGCTGCCGTTCGCCGCACCCGACGACCCGGTGTTCGAAGCGCGCCTGGATGCGATCCGCCGCGACGGCGGCAACCCGTTCCGCGACGAGCAGTTGCCGCAGGCGGTGATCGCGCTCAAGCAGGGCGTGGGCCGGCTGATCCGCAGCGAGACCGATCGTGGCGTGCTGGTGCTGTGCGACCCGCGCCTGGTGAACAAGGGCTACGGCCGCACCTTCATGCAGTCGCTGCCGCCGTTTGCGCGCACCCGCGAGATCGGCGACGTGCGCGCGTTCTTTGGCGTCGCCGAGCCGGTGGGCGACAATGGCGTGCTCGCGTTGCCGTTCGGCGACGCCTGAGCGTCCCCTTCCTGCCTGCGGTCCTGCCATGAAAGTCCTCGCGTTCGAGACCTCCACCGAAGCCTGTTCCGTCGCGCTGCACGTGGATGGCCGCGTGCTGGAGCGCTTCGAACTGGCGCCGCGTCGCCATGCCGAACTGGCGCTGCCGTGGGCCGAGCAACTGCTGGCCGACGCCGGCATCGCGCGCCGCCAGCTCGACGCGATCGCGGTCGGTCGTGGCCCGGGCGCCTTCACCGGCGTGCGGTTGGCGATTGGCATTGCGCAGGGCATCGCGCTGGGCCTGGACGTGCCGGTGCTGGCGGTGTCCACGCTGCAGGTGCTGGCCCTGCGCGCGCCCGCCGAGGCGACGCAGGTGCTGGCCTGCATCGATGCGCGCATGGGCGAGGTGTATGCCGGCGTCTTCGCGAGCGCTGGCGATACGCTGCGGGAGCTGATGCCGGAAGTGGTGTGCGCACCGCAGGAATGCGTCGTGCCGGACACGACGCAGCGCTTTGCCGGTGTCGGCAGCGGGTTCGCCGCTGCCGAGGCAGTGCTGCAACAACGATTTGCGACCCGGCTGAGCAGCATCGATGCCGCCGCATTACCGCATGCCGCCGACCTGCTGACGCTGGCCGTGCCGGCGTTGCTGCGCGGCGAAGGCGTGGCGCCGGAGCGGGTGGAGCCGGCCTATCTGCGCGACAACGTGGCGCTGACCCTGCTCGAGCAGCAGGCTGCACGCGCAGCCAAGGCCGCCGGCGCCGCGCCATGACCGACGACCTGCAACGCGCGCGTTTCCGCGGCTGCCTGCTGGGCCTGGCGGTGGGCGATGCGCTCGGCACCACGCTGGAATTCTGCGCGCCGGGCAGCTTCACGCCGATCGACGACATGCGCGGCGGCGGCCCGTTCGCGCTGCGCGCCGGGCAGTGGACCGACGACACCTCGATGGCCTTGTGCCTGGCGCACAGCCTGCTGTATCGGCAGGGCTTCGACGCCGCCGACCAGATGAACCGCTATTGCAACTGGTACCAGCACGGCTATCTCAGCAGCACCGGCACCTGCTTCGACATCGGCGCGACCGTGCGGCAGGCACTGGAGCGCTATCTGGATGGCGGCCCGGCCTTCAGCGGCAGCACCGATCCACGCTCGGCCGGCAATGGCTCGCTGATGCGGCTGGCGCCGGTGGCGATGTACTACGCGCACCGCCCCGACGAGCTGGGCGAGCGCGCCGCCGACAGCTCGCGCACCACGCATGCTGCCGACGAAGCGCTGGATGCCTGCCGGCTGTTCGCCTTCCAGTTGCGTGCCGCATTGCTCGGTGGCCAGCGCCAGCAGGTGTTGCAGACCCGCTGCGAAGGGCTGTCGACACCGGCGCTGCGTGCGTTGTCGGTGCGCGACCATGCGGCAGTTCCCGCCGCCCGGATCCGCGGCACCGGCTATGTGGTCGATGCGCTGTCGGCGGCACTCTGGTGCTTCGCCACCACCGACACGTTCGCCGATGCGGTGCTGCGTGCGGCCAACCTGGGCGACGATGCCGACACCACCGCGGCCATCTGCGGTCAGCTGGCCGGTGCATTCCATGGCATCGACGGGATTCCCGCCGCCTGGCGCGCGCGCGTGCAGGATGCGGACGCGATCGTCGAGCTGGCCGACCGGCTGTACGCAGCCGCGCAGGCCGCATAACGCCGCGCGCAACGCACTGGCCAACGCAGTCCGCCGGGAAGGCATGCCGCAGAAAGACGCGTCCCTGTCGGGACGCGCGACGGCTCAACGATCGTCGTGCAGCTCGCCGCCGGGCAGGAACAGCCAGGTGCGCGTGACCTGCAGGATATCCACGTCGTCCTTGGTCCTGGGCAGTGGCGGGAACGGCTGCGCCAGCTGCACCACCCGCAGCGCTGCCGCATCCAGCGCCGGGGTGCCGCTGGAGACCAGCACGCGGCTGCTTTCCACGCTGCCGTCGCGGCGCACGCCCACGCTGATCACCACCTTGCCGCCGAGTCGGCGCCGGCGCGCCTCGTCCGGGTAATTGAGATTGCCGACGCGCTCGGCGCGGTCCACCCAGGCACGCAGGTAGTTGGCGTAGGCGTATTCGCGGGTACTAGCCGAGACGAACTTGCGATTGGGGCGCTTGGCATATTGCTCCGAGCGCAGATGCACCTCGGCGGCGAGCCGGGCCATTTCCGCGTCGCGCTGCACGCGTTGCGCATCGGTGGGCGAGAGCAGGTCGGTCTGCGGATTCGGTTGCGGCGTGGGCACGGCCTGCTCGCCGCGGCGGCTGGCCACCACGCGGGTCTGGGTCGGTTCCGGCGCCTGCAGCGTGGTCGCACGCTGCGCCTGCGGTGCCAGCCCGCTGCGGTCCTGTGGCACCACCCCGGGCTGGCTGTCGCGCGGGCGTTGCGCGGTGGCGTGATTGCCGCCGCCCTGCTGGTTGGCCTGGGCCAGGAAATCGGCCTGCCTGGGCGTCAGCGGGGTGCTGGTCTGGCTGAAGATCACATCCAGCGTCGGCACCAGCGGTGCGTCCTCGCTGACCGCAAACCCCACGCCCAGGATCAGCACGCCGTGCAGCAGCAGCGAGATCACCAGCGTCGCGGTCAGCCGGCGGCGCTCGTCCATGGGAGCCGGCAGTGCCGCGGCCGCGCTCATTGCGCCGCGCCGGCCTCGATGGCGTCGAACAGCAGCCCGGCGATGTTCAGGCCGAACTGCGCATCCAGCTCGCGCACGCAGGTGGGGCTGGTGACGTTGACCTCGGTCAGGTAATCGCCGATCACGTCCAGGCCGACGAAACGCATGCCGCGGCGGCGCATTTCCGGGCCCACCTGCGCGGCGATCCAGCGGTCGCGCTCGGACAGCGGCCGGCCTTCGCCACGTCCGCCGGCGGCCAGGTTGCCGCGGAATTCGTCGCCCTGCGGAATCCGTGCCAGGCAGTAGTCCACCGGCTCGCCATCGACCAGCAGGATGCGCTTGTCGCCGGCAGTGATGTCGGGGATGAAGCGCTGCGCCAGGGTCAGCTTGCGATTGCCGTCGGTCAGCGTTTCCAGGATCACGTTGAGGTTGGGGTCGCCGGTGCCGCTGCGGAAGATCGAACGCCCGCCCATGCCGTCCAGCGGCTTGAGCACGGCCTGGCCATGTTCGAGCACGAACGCTTTGAGCGCGGCGGAGTCGCGGCTGACCAGGGTCGGCGGGCAGCACTGCGGAAACAGCAATGCGGCCAGTTTCTCGTTGTAGTCGCGCAGGCCCTGCGGGTCGTTGACCACCTGCGCGCCGGCGCGCTGGGCCACGCTCAGGACCTGGGTGTCGTAGACGAACTCCGCATCCACCGGCGGGTCCTTGCGCATCAGCACCAGCTGGCCGGGGCCGAATTCCAGTTCGGCGAACTCGCCCAGGGTGAACCAGCCGGCCTTGTCCTCGCGCACGCTCAAGGGTGCGACCTGTGCCACCGCGCGACCCTCACGCAGGCTGAGTCCGCCGGGACGCACATACTGCAGGCGGTGACCACGCCGCTGCGCTTCCAGCAACATGGCGAAGGTGGTGTCTTTGGCGATCTTGATGGAGGCGATGGGATCCATCACCACAACGACGTCGAGCGACATGGGGAGCTAAACCTTTAGAACAGGCTGCCGATGGTAACTTCAAGCGGTGGCGATGGCGCGCCCGGCCGGTCGTGAATGCGCGACTTGCCGCTCGGCCCGCAGCTGCACACGGTCGGAACGTCCGCCTGGCGGGCCCCCGGCAACGTACCCTTGACAGTCAATGCGGGTCTTGGGATATACATGCAGTTTCGTAGCGACGCCGGCAGGGAAGAAGCGTCGCGCGTCCGGGGATATTTGCATGACTGAAAACATTGCTGCGGGTGGGGAACTCGCAGGACTGAAGGTGATGGTGATCGATGATTCGAAGACCATTCGCCGCACCGCCGAAACGCTGCTGAAGCGGGAAGGCTGTGAAGTAGTGACAGCAACCGATGGTTTCGAGGCACTGGCCAAGATTGCCGACCAGCAACCTCAGATCATTTTTGTCGACATCATGATGCCGCGCCTGGATGGGTACCAGACGTGCGCGTTGATCAAGGGCAACCAGCTCTTCAAGTCGACGCCGGTGATCATGTTGTCGTCCAAGGACGGCCTGTTCGACAAGGCACGCGGCCGCATCGTCGGCTCCGAGCAATATCTGACCAAGCCGTTCACACGTGAAGAACTACTGAGCGCGATTCGCACGTACGTCCACGCCTGACCAGGGGGAAAGGCAACATGGCTCGAATTATATTGATCGAGGACTCGCCCACCGACAGGGCAGTCTTCAGTCAATGGCTGGAAAAAGCAGGCCATACGGTCGTCGCCACCGACAATGCCGAAGAGGGACTTGCGCTGATTCGCAGCCAGGCGCCCGATCTGGTGCTGATGGACGTGGTGCTGCCCGGCATGAGCGGTTTCCAGGCAACGCGTGCATTGGCGCGCGACCAGGCCACCAAGGACATCCCCGTGCTGCTGGTCAGCACCAAGGGCATGGAAACCGACAAGGCCTGGGGTTTGCGACAAGGTGCCAGCGACTACCTCGTCAAGCCGCCGCGCGAAGACGATCTGATCGCCCGCATCAAACAATTGGTGCGTTGATGCGTTCTCCATTCGACATTCTCGAAGACTACGAGCGCCGTAGTCTTGCGCACGCCACGCCGCTGCCGGAACGCCAGTTCTCGGCTGACATCTGGCGCGGCGTCGGTTATCGCGTCGGTACCCGGCGGCTGGTCTCGGATTTCCGCGAAGTTGCGGAAATCGTGCCGATGCCGCCGGTCACCCCGGTGCCGGGCGCACAGCCCTGGCTGCTGGGCGTGGGCAACCTGCGCGGCAACCTGTTCCCGGTGATCGATTTGAAGCAGTTCCTGGAGGGCCGGCGGACGGTGCTGCAGGAAGGCCAGCGCGTGCTGATCATGCGCCAGAGCGGCGGCGACGTCGCGCTGACTATCGACGAGCTGTACGGCCAGCGCAGCTTCGAGCAGGTCCAGGCGGTCGAACCCGGCGAGTTGGCGCAAGGCCGCTATGCCCACTTCATCGACCGTGCCTTCCGCAACGAGACGCAGGACTGGGGTGTGTTCTCCCTGGCGTTGCTGTCGCGCACTCCTGAATTCCGGCAGGCCGCGGCCTAAGCCGCGACCCCGCCACGTCATACAGATCGAGGTCGAACCATGAGTACCGCCCCGGACGCCCGCAAGACCAACAAGCTCGGCAGCGTCAGCACCAGCTTCTGGCTTGGTTTGCTGGTGTTGTCGATGATCGTGTTCGGCGCCAATACCGGCGTCGCCACCTGGCAGGGCAGTCGCCTGGCCGGTGCCGGCACCGGCGCGGCAGATCTGCAGGTGCTGTCGCAGCAGCTGGCCAACCAGGGCCGCGAAGCGGTCTCCGGCGACCCCAAGGCGTTTGCCGCGTTCAAGGAGACCAAGGCCCGCATCGACAGCACGGTCAGCGAACTGGATGGCCGCTACGGTCAGGAAGGCTCGGTCGCCAGCTCGATGGCCCAGCTCAAGGCGACCTGGGTGCCGCTGAGCAAGAATGCCGATCAGGTCATCGCCAGCGAACCGGCGGTGCTCGGTCTGTCAGGCAACGCCGAACGCTTCTCCGGCAGCGTGCCGCAGCTGCAGGCGCAGTTGAACGAAGTGGTGCGCGCGATGACGGTCAGCGGCGCGCCCGCCTCGCAGATCTACAACACGCTGCAGCAGGTCGTGGTCGCCGGCACCATGGCGCGCCGGGTGACCGAAATGCGTGCCGGTGGCGCCAATGCCGCCGCCTCCGGCGATGCGCTGGCACGCGACTCGGTGGTGTTCACGCAGATGCTCGAAGGCCTGCGCGCAGGCAACGACGAACTGGGCATCGCCGCGGTGCGCAACCCGGCCGCGTTGTCGGCGCTGGAGCAGTCGCAGGCGCAGTGGGCGACGATGAAGAAGGACGTCGACGCCATCCTGGCCAGCTCGCGCAACCTTTTTGCCGCGCAGTCCTCGGCCGCGGCGCTGACCGCCGGCTCGAACAAGATGCTGGACGACAGCAAGAAGCTGTTCGATGCGTTCTCGGCGTTTGGCTCGGTGCGCGACACGCGCCTGTTTCCGAACTTCTGGCTGGGCGTGGTGTCCGGCCTGCTGGCGCTGCTGGCGATCATTGGCTTTGTCTGGAGCTCGGTGCGGGTACGCTCGCGCGAGCAGGACGTGCGTTACCAGGCGCAGGTGGAATTCAACAGCCGCAACCAGCAGGCGATCATGCGCTTGCTGGACGAAATCAGCTCGCTCGGTGAGGGCGACCTGACCGTCAAGGCCTCGGTGACCGAGGACATGACCGGCGCGATTGCAGACGCCATCAACTACGCCGTGGACGAGCTGCGCCACCTGGTGACCACGATCAACGACACCTCGGCCAAGGTCGCCGTGTCGACCCAGGAGACCCAGGCCACCGCGATGCAGCTGGCCGACGCCGCCGGCCAGCAGGCCAACCAGATCACCACCGCCTCCGAGCGCATCAGCGAAATCGCCGCCAGCATCGAACAGGTGTCGCGCAACTCCACCGAGTCGGCCGAAGTGGCGCAGCGCTCGGTGGTGATCGCCGCCGAAGGTGCCGGCGTGGTGCGCGAGACCATCCAGGGCATGGACCAGATCCGCGACCAGATCCAGGAAACCTCCAAGCGCATCAAGCGCCTGGGCGAATCCTCGCAGGAGATCGGCTCGATCGTGGAACTGATCAACGACATTTCCGAGCAGACCAACATCCTGGCGCTCAACGCCGCGGTGCAGGCCGCCTCGGCGGGCGAGGCCGGTCGCGGTTTCGCGGTGGTGGCCGACGAAGTGCAGCGCCTGGCCGAACGTACCTCCGGCGCGACCCGGCGGATCGAAGGCCTGGTGCAGACCATTCAGGCCGATACCAACGAGGCGGTCAGCTCGATGGAGCAGACCACCTCCGAAGTGGTGTCCGGTGCACGCCTGGCCGAAGACGCCGGCACCGCGCTGACCGAAATCGAGCGCGTGTCCAACGCCTTAAACAACCTGATCAAGAACATCTCCATCGCCGCGCACCAGCAGTCGGCCGCAGCGACGGATATCACACAGACCATGGGCGTGATCCGTCAGATCACCAGCCAGACATCGCAGGGTGCGGAGCAGACGGCCGAGTCGATCGGCAACCTGGCTCAGCTCGCTGCCGATCTGCGCCGTTCGGTCGCCGACTTCAAGCTGCCGGCGTGAGCACGACGCGGAACGGGAAAGGATCAGCAGATGGCGCGTAGTAGCGTTACGTCGATGCAGGAACAGACCGGTGGCCGCCTCGGCGGTACCCCGGCCGTAGGCAGGGGGCTGCAATGAGTGCGCTTCGCGATGCGATGAGTCACGCCGCGCTGGGCTGGGTCAAGCCGGAGCTGGACGAGACGTTGCGCCAGGCGCGCAACGAGATCGAGTATTTTGCCGAAGAACCGTCCGACACCAGTCGGATGCGCTTCTGCGCCGGCTATCTGCACCAGGTGCAGGGCACCTTGCGCATGGTGGAGCTGTACGCCCCGGCGATGGTGGCCGAAGAACTCGAGCTGCTGGCCCAGGCGGTGCAGGTGGGCGAGGTGGCCGACCGCGACGAAGCCTGCGCCATGCTGATGCGCGGCACCGTGCTGCTGCCCGACTACCTGGAGCGCCTGCAAAACGGTCACCGCGACATCCCGATCGTGCTGCTGCCGCTGCTCAACGAAATCCGTGCCACGCGTGGTCAACCCGGTCTGAGCGAAAGCGTGCTGTTCGCGTTCGATCCGCAGGCCGGTGTCGCCACCGAGGCCGAACTGGATCATGCCCGTGGCAGCCTGAGCGGGCGCAATCGCGAGTTGCTCGACACCGTCGGCAATGCGGTCAAGGAAGAATTGCTGCGCGTCAAGGACGCGCTGGACCTGCACCTGCGTACCGGCGGCGAGATCGCCGACCTGCAGACCCAGGTCAAGGATCTCGGCAGCGTTGCCGACACCCTCGGCATGATGGGCCTGGGCGTGGCGCGCAATGTGGTCGTGCAGCAGCGCGATGCGCTGGCGCGCGTGGTCGACGGCCAGGTGCAGATGGACGAAGGCGTGCTGCTGGATATCGCCGGCGCGCTGCTGTATGTCGATGCCTCGCTGGATGACCAGGTCGCCAGCCTGGGTGCCGATGTCGGCGACGGCAATGAAGCCAGCAACAGCGCCACGTCGTCGGAAGTGCGGCGCACGGTGGACGTGCTGGCACAGGAAGCGATCGCCAATTTCGGTGCGGCGCGCGAGCATTTCGTCGCCTTCATCGAGACCAACTGGGACCACGCCCGCCTGACCGACGTGCCGCATCTGCTCGGCGAAGTCGGCGGTGCGCTGCGCATCCTCGAGCTGCCGCAGGCCGCCGATTATCTGGAAGGCGTGCGCCGCTATGTCGATCTGGAACTGATCGGCAAGCAGCGCGTGCCCAGCGGGCGCCAGCTGGACACGCTGGCCGATGCGATGGCCAGCCTGGAGTACTACCTGGAAGCCCTGCGCGAGCGCCGTCCCGGCCGCGAGGAGATCCTGGACATCACCCGCAACAGCCTGGAAACGCTGCGCTACTGGCCGCTGCCCTCGGGCCAGCCCTCCGACCTGCCGGTCGGTGCCGACCAGCCGGGCAGCGTGGCCGAGCCGCTTGCCGCATCGCTCGCTCAGCAGGCCGCTGCCCCGGCGCTGGCGGCCAATGACGCTGCGCCGACGCCGTCGCTGGAATGGGCCAACGAAACCGTGGTCGAGGCGCCGTTTGCCGCCAGCGTGGTGCACGACACCGGCGCTGCCGCCACCGATACGGTGTTCTCGTTCGACCCGGTCGCCGCCGAAGAAACCGTCTCCGGCCAGGCGCACGTGCCGTTTACGGTTGCGCCGCTGGACCTGTCCGACGATGGCGCGCAGGCGCCCGGCGACTGGCAGCTGGAAACCACCGAACACGCCGCACCGATCGCCACCTCGGTGTTCGACCCGGTGTTGGCCGAGCAGGACGGCAGCGTGTCGGCCGATGCCGCGCAGGTCAGCTACACCGTGGATCTGAGTGGGCTGGAGCAGGACGACAGCGCCACGCCGGCGGTTGCCGAACCGACGCCGCTGCAGATCGAGCAGATCGAGTTGCCCGGCGATGCCGACCAGACCGAGGCACCGCTGGACTTCATCGCGCAGGCCCAGACCGGCCGCGCGCAGACCAGCATCGAGGATGCGTTCTCGCCGCCGCCGCTGCCGCCCATGGCGCCGCAAGAGCTGGACGACCCGTTCGTCGAATCCGCGCCCGAACCGCAGCCAGCCCCGGCTGACGACGCCGCCGAGCAGAGCGCACCGCGCGTGCAGCAGGGCGTGGTCAGCGAGTTCGAACTGGACGCCGCATCGACGGCGTTTTTGGCCCAGCTCGACGTGGCCGCCGCGCAGTTCGATGTGCAGCGTCCGCAGGTACAACAGACCACCGATGCCGACAGTCAGACTGCGAAGGCAGCGCCCGAGCCGGCAGTGAGCGAGCCGGCCCAGGCCGGTGCCGACGCCGGCATCTTCGGCGGCTTTGGCGACAGCGATATCGACGACGATATCCGCGACGTGTTCCTGGAGGAATTCGACGAAGAGCTGGTCAATCTTGGCCAACTGCTGCCGGTCTGGCGTGCCGCGCCACACAGCCAGGACAACCTGCGCCCGATCCGCCGCGTCTTCCACACCTTGAAGGGCAGCGGTCGTCTGGTTGGCGCGCAGGTGCTCGGCGAGTTCAGCTGGAAGATCGAAAGCATGCTCAACCGCGTGCTCGACAACTCGCGGCCGGCCAGCCCGGCGGTGGTGGCGATGGTCGAACTGGCCTACAAGGTGCTGCCGCAGTTCAACGCCGCATTGCGCGACCAGGGCCGCATCAGCGCCGATCTGCCGGACATCCAGGCAGTTGCCGAGCGTGTGGCCGCGGGCGAAGAAGTCTATTACGTGGCCGCGCCGGCGACGCCGGTGGCTGCGGATGTCGCCTTCATTCCGGCAGCGGCAGGCGTGTTCGCGGCGACCGGTGGCACACCGGCGTCGGTGGACAGCGTGCTGCGCGAGATCCTGGAAGCCGAAGTCGCCACCCACCTGGAAACCGTCAACGCATGGCTGCAGGCCAACCAGGCCGAGCCGCAGTTGGCGAGCGAAGAATTGCTGCGCGCGGTGCACACCATGAGTGGCGCGTTTGCGATGACCGACGTGCCGGAAATCACGCTGGTGACCACGCCGGCCGAGAGCTACGTCAAGCGTCTGCTTGCCGCGTCGCTGCTCCCCTCGCATGAGGGCATCGACGCCATTGCCGCGACGGCGTCGGCAATCGCGACCACCGTGACCGCCTTGCGCGCCGATGCGCCGTTGATTCCGTCGTTTGCGCCGTTAAGCGAGCGCCTGCGCGCGCTGGTGGAGACGCTGCCGGAAGCGCAGTGGCCACCGCAGGCGTTCCTGGACGAACTGGAAGATCTGGATGCGCCGGGCGAGATGGCGGTCAGCAGCGAGTCGGCGGTCGAGCTGACCGATGCGCAGGATCTGTCGCAGTACCTGGACGCCAGCGCGCTGCCGTCGGATACGAGCGATCACAGCGCGCCCGTGCATGCCGCCGATGACGCAGCGGATGCCGATGCGCACGCCGATGCCGACGCAGCGATCGCGGTGGACGAGCTGGCCGAGGCCGAGGCTGAAGACACCTCGTCGCTTGCGCTGGACGCACCGGCACCGCACGAACAGGCGCAGACGGCAGACCTTGCTGCGCCGGAGCAGGAGCGGGTTGCTGATTCGGTCGAGACTGCGCAGGCCCCGGCCGGGGATGCAGTCGCATCCGATGCTGGAGTGGAGCCGGTCGCCGATGCGTCGCGTGGCGATGCTGTCCAGCACCAGCATCGGCACCAGCATGCAGACGAAGCCGAAGCCGAGTCGCCTGGCCTCGATGTGCACGACACGCCGGCCGATGAGCCGGTGGTCGACGCCGACGCCTGGGATGCGACCGGATTGCAGCAGGCCGGCCGTGTCGATGCGGCGTCGCATGCGCAAGCAGGTGACGTGCCGGAAGCTGGCGAGCACGTGGCAGTAGACGAGTTGTCCGACGCGGAAGCCGCGTTGGGCGATGCGCAGACGCTCTCCGCACCCGAAGCCGGGGAGATTGCTGCCGAGCGTGCAGACGCCGAGCAGCAGTCGCCGGGCGAGTACGCTGCCGAGCACGAGCAGCTCGAGCAGCGCGAGGGCCACGCAAGCGCGCAGGATGCCGACGCGGCATTGAGCGATGACGCGGCGTCCGCGGACGAAGCGCCTGTCGAGACCATCGAGGCATTGGAAGCGGTGCATGCGCAGGCCCCGCTGGCCGACCACACGCAAGCGGCGACCAGCGAAGACTGGACGCAGGACAGCGCGGCGCTGGACGGCGAGTCGACCGAGCAAGGTGACCACGTGTCCACCCCGCACGACGAGGCTATCGGTGCGCACGCGCAGCCGCCTGCCGAGGAGGCAGCGCAGCACGGCGATGCCGGGCTGCCGCAGGATGCCGACGCGCAGCTTGGCGACCAGTTGCAGGTGCAAGACACCGCGCAGTTGGGCCAGCATCCGTCTTCCGAAGAACATGCGCTGTCGGGCGAGCAGGTGCACCTACAGGAACCTGCGCATGCGGACGAGGCTGCGCAATCGGAATCGCATGTCGAGTCGGGCGACCAGGAACATCTGGGCGCGCACGCGCATGCCGACGAAGTTGAGCACGTTGCGGAAGCCGAGCGCGCTGCAGAAGCAGAGCAGACTCCAGCAGCAGAGCAGGCCGAAGCAGGGCAGGCTGAAGCAGGGCAGGCTACAGAGACAGAACAGTCTGCAGCGGCGGAACAGGCCGCAGACGCAGACAACGCTGCAGACGTACAACAGGCTGCGGAAGCGCTACCCGAACACACCATCGAGTCGGTGCAAGCCTTCGAGATGGCGCAGGTGGCCGATCAGGTCGAAGAGACCGGCGATCCGCAGTCGGAAATTGCGCCGGAGCTGCATTCGGACGTCGTTGCTGACGCCGAGGCGGACACCCATGCCGATGCCGAGGTCAACGCGCAGCATCCAGACGCAGGCGCAGGCGCAGACGCAGACGCAGACGCAGACGTGACGCTCGAGGCTGCGAACGCAACGGATGCTGTCGAGTATCCCGAGCAAGTCGAACACGCCGAGCAAGCCGAACACACCGAGCAAGCCGAACACACCGAACACACAGAGCAAGCCGAGCAAGCCAAACCCACCGACTCCGCAAGCGAACACGAAGACGCCGCAGCCGTGGCCTTCAGTGCGCCGGTGGAAGACGCCGCAGCGGGCGATAGCGCCGCCAGTGACGTGGGCGCAGCCTTCGATACCGGCCCGCTCAACTTCGACCAGCTCGATGGCGAACTGGTCGACATCTTTGTCGAGGAAGGCCGTGACCTGCTCGACCATTGCGATGGTCTGATCGCCCGCATGCGCGAGGTGCCGGAAGACCGTGAGGTCCTCAACGGACTGCAGCGCGACCTGCACACGCTCAAGGGCGGCGCGCGCATGGCCGGCATCAACGCCATCGGCGACCTCGGCCATGCGATCGAATCGCTGCTTGAAGCGGTGGCGGCCAACCGGACCGACATCGACCGCGACGATGTGCGCCTGTTCGAGCGCGGCTTCGACCGCCTGCATCAGTTGCTGACCCGCACCGGCATGCACCGCGCCGTGGCGATGCCGACCGACCTGGTGGAAGCCTTCGAAACCCGCACCCGTGGCCGCAATGCCGCAGAGCCCAGCGACGCCGATGTGCGTGCGATCGCCAAGGCGTCGGTGGAACCGGCACCGCTGTCGGCGCCCATCCCGGTCGACGGCCAGGTCGAGGAAGAACTGATGCCGCGCACGCAGCAGGAACAGGTGCGCGTGCGTGCCGACCTGCTCGACCGCCTGGTCAACCACGCCGGCGAAGTGGCGATCTATCGCTCGCGGCTGGAACAGCAGATGGGCGCCTTCCGCGGCGCCATGGGCGAACTGGATCGCACCAACGCCCGTCTGCGCGACCAGCTGCGTCGTCTGGATCTGGAAACCGAAGCGCAGATCGTGGCGCGTTATCAGCGCGAGCAGGACCAGGGCGATCGCACCTTCGATCCGCTGGAACTGGACCGCTTCTCCACCCTGCAGCAGCTCAGCCGCGCGCTGAACGAATCGGCCGCCGACTTGGGCGGTCTGCAGGGCGTGCTGGAAGATCTCTCGCGTCAGTACGACGGCCTGCTGCAACAGCAGTCGCGCGTCAGCTCCGAGCTGCAGGACGGCCTGATGCGTGCGCGCATGGTGCCGTTCGACGGCCTGGTGCCGCGTCTGCGCCGTGTGGTCCGCCAGGCCGCCAGCGACACCGGCAAGCAGGTGCATCTGCTGCTGGAAGGTACCCAGGGCGAACTCGATCGCAACGTGCTCGATCGCATGGTCGCGCCGCTGGAACACATGCTGCGCAACTCGGTGGCACATGGTCTGGAAGCGCCGGAGCAACGGCGGGACGCGGGCAAGCCGGAAGAGGGCAGCATCGCGATCCGTCTGCGCCGTGAAGGTTCGGAAATCGTGCTGGAAGTGGCCGACGACGGCGCCGGGCTGGACCGCGAGGCGATCCGTCGCCGCGGCGAGCAGCGCGGCCTGATCGAACCCGGCCAGGAGCTCAGCGAGGCCGAACTGGATGGGCTGATCTTCGCCTCCGGTTTCAGTACCTCCGAGCAGGTCAGCCAGCTGGCCGGCCGTGGCGTGGGCATGGACGTGGTCCGCAACGAAGTGCGTCAGCTGGGCGGCTCGGTGGACATCCACTCGGTGCGCGGCCAGGGCGTCACCTTCACCCTGCGCCTGCCGCAGACGCTGGCGGTCACCCAGGCGGTGTTCGTGCGCATCGGCGATACCACCTTCGCGGTGCCGGTGGCGTCGGTCAGCGGTATCGGCCGCATCTCGCGCAGCCGCTACGAATCGGGCGAGGGCGGCTACCACTATGCCGGCGAAGAGTACGTGCTGCACGATCTCGGCTCGCTGGTCGGCCAGGCCACCGCGCGTGCCGATGGTCAGGCGCAGGTGCCGTTGCTGCTGGTGCGTGCGGGCGACCTGCGCGCGGCGGTGGCGATCGATCAGGTGCTGGGCAACCGCGAAATCGTGGTCAAGCCGGTGGGCCTGCAGATCGCCTCGGTGCCGGGCATCTACGGCGCCACCATCACCGGCGATGGCCGCGTGGTGGTGATTCTGGACGTGGCCCCGCTGGTGCGCCGCTATCTCAGCCAGCCGGCGCGTCCGGCGCCGGAAACCCCGGCCGAATCGCAGCGCCAGGTGCCGTTGGTGATGGTGGTGGACGATTCGCTGACCATGCGCAAGGTCACCAGCCGCGTGCTGGAACGCCACAATCTGGATGTCACCACCGCACGCGATGGTGTCGAGGCACTGGAACTGCTGCAGGAGCGCGTGCCCGACCTGATGCTGCTGGACATCGAAATGCCGCGCATGGACGGCTACGAGCTGGCGACCGCGATGCGTGCCGACCCGCGCTTCAAAGCGGTGCCGATCGTGATGATCACCTCGCGCAGCGGCGAGAAGCATCGCCAGCGCGCCTTCGAGATCGGCGTGCAGCGTTACCTGGGCAAGCCTTACCAAGAGTTGGATCTGATGCGAAACGTGTATGACCTGCTGGGGATCGCCCGTGTCCGAGAATAATGGCGCAATGGGAACTCCGGTCGCCCTGCTGGGCCGCCCCGGGCAGGCGCGCGAGCGCCTGCGTGAAGCGCTCGGCCTGGCTGGCGCCCACGTGGTGCTGGAAGACGAGCCCTCCGCGGTAGATGTGCAGATGCTGCGCGATGCCGAGCCGGTGGCGGTGCTGGTCGCGCTGGAGCCGTCGATCGAAGACGCGCTCGAAGCGCTGGAGCCGGCCTTCAACATGCCCGGCGTCACGGTGATCTTCGACGAGGCCGAACTGACCGTGCGCCGCGAGGGCTGGGAAGCGCAGCGCTGGGTGCGCCATCTGGCCGCCAAGCTGCATGGCCATGCCGACGTACTGCCGCCAGGCACCGAGAGCGAGCCGTCGCTGCAGCCCGAACCGGGCCTGGAACTGGCGCCGCGGCAGCATTCGGACCTGCAGCTGGACCAGCATCTGCAGGCAGCCGCGCATGCGTTCGACAGCGTGCCCGGCGATGCCTTGTTCGCACGGGGCGTGGACACGTCCGAGGCCGCGGCCGACACGCCGGGCCTGACGCTGGGCGATTCCAGTACCTGGGGCCTGGTCGACGAGGTCGCGGTGGTGGTGCGCCCGCGTGCCGAATTGAACATGGACGCGTTGTCGACCGGCGGGCTGTCGCTGGTGGAGCTGGATCAGGCCGGTGACACCACCGGTGCGGTGCTGGTACTGGCCGGTATCGGCGGGCCGGATGCGATCCGTCGCCTGCTGTCCGCGCTGCCGCCGGCGTTTCCGCGCGCCGTGCTGGTGCGCATGACCCTGGATGGCGGGCAGTACGGCAACCTGGTGCGGCAGATGGGACGCGTGTCGGCATTGCCGGTCGAACTGGGCGAAGCCGGCCAGGTGATTGCGGCGGGCAAGGTCTACGTGCTGTCCGACGACATCGGCGTGCAGCAACATGCCGGCGCGCTGGCGTTTGTCGCGCAGGCCGATCCGGCCGGGCTGGTGGCCGCGTTGCCGCCGACCGATAGCGCGGTGCTGATGCTCAGCGGCGCCAACGAGGCGCTGGTCGAGGCCGCGCTGGCGCTGGCCGAGCAGGGCGGCTGGTTGGCGGGTCAATCCGCCGACGGCTGCTACGACCCGGCCGCGGCGGCGCGTCTGGCACGCCAGGGCATTCTGACCGGCGACCCTGCGCAGCTGGCGCGGGCGTTGGCGCAGCGCTGGCCGGCGTAAGCCGGGCGCTTCCTCTCAAGAACGGAACAGGTGCGATGAGCTACGCCAACAATGACGAAATCCGCGGCGTCCTGATCCAGGCCGGCCAGGAGCGCGTGCTGCTGCCGAACGCCACGGTGGCCGAGGTGATGTCGCGGGTGGCGGTCGAGCCGATGGCCGAAATGCCGCGCTGGGTGGTCGGGCGCATCGACTGGTACGGCTGGAAGGTGCCGCTGCTGTCGTTCGCGCGCTTGAGCGGCATGGGCGACGAACCCACGGCGGTCAACAACAAGGTGATCGTGCTCAAGGCGCTGGGCGGCAATCCGGCGCTGCCGTATTTCGCCTTGCTCACCGCCTCGTTCCCGCAGCTGATCTCGGTGCCGCGCGATGGCCTGCTGGCCGACGCCTCCGAAGATGCGCTGCCCGACGGCGTGCACATGCGCGTGCTGCTGGGCGAGCAGAGCGCGTTGCTGCCGAACCTGGATGCGATCGAAGCACAGGTTGCGCAGGCGCTTGCGGCGGTTGCCGCCTAAAGCGCCAGTGCTGGGCGATGACGCTGCCCGGTTGCGTGCAGTGCCGGGATGAGGGTCGGGTAGGGGCCGCGCTGCCCGGACGAGTGCCGCCTTGCTGCGTGCAGTGCATGCCGACACCGCAGATGGCTGGGATGTCTTGCTGCTGTAGGGCAACCGTTTGCGGGGGCGTGATCTGTATGTGTCAGCCTGCTCCACACAACTCGCACGCCGCGCGCAAGGCGCGCCCGCGGCTGTCATGAGTCTTCCCGTCTTCGCGCCGGTCGAGCACGCCGACGGTGTGCTGCTGTGCGATCTGGCCATCGTCGATCCGGCCGCGATGGCCGATTACCACAGCCGTAATCGCGCGCATCTGGCCGCGGCGATGCCGCTGCGGCCACCGGCGTTCTACACCACCGAGGGCTGGCGCCGGCTGAGCATCGCCTACCGCACCGCGGTGCCGGGCGAGCGCGAATTGCAACTGGTGTTGCTGCGCGATGCACAGGTGATCGGCACGGTCGGCTTCACCCAGATCCAGCGCGGTGCCTTCCAGGGCTGTCATCTCGGGTATGGCCTGGATGCGCAGCAGCAGGGACGCGGTTTGATCCAGTGGGCGGCCACGCAGGGCATCGGGTTTGCGTTCGGCCCGCTTGGCCTGCATCGAGTGATGGCGCAATACGTCCCCGACAACCTGCGCAGTGCGCGTGTGCTGCAGCGGCTGGGCTTCCAGATCGAAGGCTATGCGCGTCGTTATCTGCAATTGAACGGCGTCTGGCGCGACCATGTATTGACCAGCAGATTGCGCGACGACGCTCCGGCGGCGGGTGCGTGAGCCCGGTTGCGCAGGCGAGTGCAGCGATGCGCGCGGTGCGGTGGCCTAGGGCGTGACAGTCAGCGGCTCGACACGCAGTTGGTCGGCTTCAAGCCCTACATCCTGCAAGACCTCCACCTGTGTTGATGACCAGCCGCGTTGCCGGAGGCGCGCGCGCAGTCGGGTGGCCCAGTCCTGCACTTCGGGTGCATCGGGTGTGGCGGCCAGGATGCGGATCCGAGCCGGCGCGTGATCGTCAGCGGCGACGTGGCGCGCAAGCCAGTCGGCCGGCGACATGGCGCGCGTTATCGGCGCGATGCGGCGCACCGGAGCGGATTTTGCTCGAGACATCCTGATCTCGGTTGCCGTGGTGCCGACGGCTGGCTGGCTGGCGGGCGGTGTTGCGCGGGTGGCGTCTGTCTGCGGCAAGGGTGCGTGGAGCACGCGCAGCGGTGCGGGCTGGCCTGCAACAGGCGCGCGTGATTGCAGCGTGCCGTCTGTTGCGCTGATGACGATCGGCGCCTGCTCGGTCACCGGCATCGGGGCCGGCAGCGATGCCGGTGCGGGCGGGGGCGGGATGGGAGCAAGTGCCGCAGGCGCGTTGCGCCGGGCACTGGCTGCGAGCGAGCCACTTACCGACGCATCCTCGGGGAGTGCGGCGATGGGGGCTGGAGCTGGTGCAGGCGCCGCGGGTGGCTGGGCGTCGGCAGATTGCAGGTCAGTGCCTGGCGTGGGTTCGGCGGCGAGTGCGGAGTCGAATGACGGCGCAGGCGCTACAGGTGCCGGTGCACTGACTGGTTCCGAGGCCAAGGGGGGCGATGGCAGGGCTGACGGCGCTGGCGGCGGGGAGGGGGATGCCGCGCTCGGGCGCGCTGCGGTTTCGGGGACTTCGGCATCCGCTGGTGCCGGCACCGCAGGCAAAACCAACGCATGCTCTGCGCCGGGATCGAGCTGCTCAGGCGCGCGCCTGGCTGGGTGAACTGTCGATGGTTCGACGACTGCCGTCCCGACTGCAGCCGCTGCCGGCGCCTCCGCGGTGGGCTGACTGGCCTGCCACTGCAATCCGAGGCCAACCACCAGGGTGATCGATGCTGCGAAGGCCAGCGTCGGCATCCAGCGCGGGCGACGGCTGCTGCGTCGGCGGGCGGCTGGGTTGCCGGCAGGGGCGGGGTTTGAGCTTGCTGTGGCTGCTGATGCCTGCGCCTGCGCCGATGCATGGGAGGTGGATGTGGACGCGCTATCAGGCCCAGAAAGCGCGCGCGATGCGACTCCAGATGCAGCTCCGGCTTCCTCCGCAGATGCGGGTACTGCCGCAGCCAGCAGGGCAGCTGATGCTGCGGCCACGTCCGCCGTCGGACGCAGCTCTGCCGTATCGGCGTGTAGCTGCTGCGCGGCGATCCACGCACGCGCGGACTCGCTCAGGCTCGTCGTCCCGGCCTGATCGACAGGCTGGCCCTGTGCCAGACGCGCCTGCACGGCAGCACGCCGTGCGGCCTGCGCCTGCTCTGCCTGCGCGGCGGCCGCCGCAAACATCGCCGCCATCGTGGCGGGTGCTTCGAACTGAAAGGTGTCCTGCGGTGGATGCACTGCCGCGCGTTCGGCATCGGCGTTGCGTGCGGCCTGTGCGAACCACGCCTGCATCGACGCCGGCGGCGTATGCGCCGGCAGTGCACGCAGCAGTGCGGCAAGGCCATCGCTGCCGGCGACAAACCGTTCGAAGGACTGGCTCATCGGGTCGCGTCCAGACTCAGGCGCAACTTTGCGAATGCATAGCGCAGCCGGCTCTTGACGGTCTCGAAACCTTCGCCGATCACCTGGGCGATCTCTTCGACGCCGAGCTCGGCAAAAAAGCGCAGCACCACCACTTCGCGTTGTGCGTCGGGCAATGCCATCACCGCGGCGCGCACGCGATGGTGTTGCTGGCCGAGCATGGCCAGCTGCTCGGTGGACAGGTCGTCATCGGGCAGCTGCAGATGCGCGTCGTCCAGCGCCACCGAGGTGCTGTGAGAGGCGCTGCGACGGGTGTCGATCCAGCCGTTGCGCGCGATCTGGAACAGAAAACTGGTGAAGGCGGCCTGCCCGGGGCGGTAGTCGCTGCAGCGGGTCATCAGCTTGACCCAGGTCTTCTGCGCGAGGTCTTCGGCTTCGCTCAGGTTGCCTTCGCACAACCAGGCCAGGAAGTTGAACAGCGCGCGGTTGTGACGCGTGAACAACTCGGTGGCCGGCTGTTCGACAAAGCCATTGGCGACGAGGAGCATGAGCTCCTCGTCGGGAAGATGCGCAAGGTCGGCAGGTTGCATGCGCGCAGTATAGGCAGGTGCCGCGCGCATCAGTCGGTGGTTGCAATTGGCCGGCTACTCAGTGCATCGGCCTGCTGCACCATCTGCAGGAAATCGGCGCGGTAGCCGAAGCGGTCGCTGCCCAGGCTGGCCGCGGCCAGGGCGCGCACCTGCGGATAATCCCAGCCGTGCAGCTGAGTGCCGCCACGCAGGCGCTGGCCGAACCCGGCCACTGCGGCGGAAAAGCGGAAGGCATCGCTGGTGGCGTTCAAGGCCCGGCGCTGATTGCTGCGGACCACCGTGTCGAGCAACTGGCTGCGTTGTGCATCGGGCAGTTTGTAGCGCAGTTTGACGTGCGCCAGTTCGCTGTCGATTGCACGCACTTTTCGAGGTGTGGCGGTGTTGGCATAGCGCAGCGGGTCCACCGATGCGTGGCCGTCGGTCGGGGTGATTTCATACAGCGCGGTGACGGTGTGGCCGGCGCCGATCTCGCCTGCATCGACCTGGTCGTTGTTGAAGTCCTCGCGTTGCAGTGCGCGGTTCTCATAGCCGATCAGGCGGTATTCCTTGACGGTGTCCGGATTGAATTCGACCTGGATCTTGACGTCGCGCGCGATCGTGGCCAGCGTGGCACCGAGCTCATGGGTCAGTACCTTGCGGGCCTCCAGCGCCGAGTCGATGTAGGCGTAGGCACCGTCGCCGGTATCGGCCAGCTGTTCCATCAGCGTTTCGTTGTAATTGCCGGTGCCGAAGCCGAGCGTGGACAGCGCCACGCCGGAGCGCCGCTTTTCGGCAACCATGCCCTTGAGCTGATCGAAGTCGGTGACACCGACATTGAAGTCGCCATCGGTGGCAAGCAGGATGCGGTTGATGCCGCCGCGCAGATAGGCTTGCTGGGCAGCCCTGTAGGCCAGTTCGATGCCGCTGGCGCCGGCGGTGGATCCGCCCGATTGCAGGCTGTCGATGGCTTCGATGATGCGGCCCTGCTGGTCGCCGGGCGTGGGCGGCAGCACGACTGCGGTGTTGCCGGCATAGGTCACCAGGGTGATGCGATCTTTCGCCCGCAACTGACGCACCAGCAGCTTGAGCGAGGATTGCAGCAGCGGCAGTTTGTCAGGCGAGTCCATCGAGCCGGAGACATCGACCAGAAACACCAGGTTGGCCGGCGGCAGATCGGCGGTGGCAATGTCGCGGCCGGCAATGCCGACACGCAACAGCAGGCTGTCGTTGTTCCAGGGCGTGGGCGCCAGTTCGGTGCGCACGGCGAACGGTTGGCCATTGGTGGGCGCGGGGTCGTCGTAGCGGAAGTAGTTGATCAGCTCTTCCACACGCACGGCGTCCACCGGCGGCAGCGTGCCTGCGCTCAGGAAGCGTCGCACATTGCTGTAGCTGCCGGTGTCCACGTCGATGCTGAAGGTGGACACCGGATTCGCCGCAGTCTGCACGATCGGGTTGTCGCGCAGCGTTTGATAGGTTTCGCGGTCTTCGGCCGGCGCCGGCAGGACCAGCGGCATCGGCATGCGGTTGTCGAGTATTGGGCGTGGTGCGGCCCACTTGGCGCTTGGCGCCCGCTGTGCAACGGAGGCCTCAAGTGCGATGGCCGCTGCTGGCATCGGCATCGGCATTGCGGATGGCGATGGTACCGGTGGTGGACTCGGTACAGACGGCGGCTGCATGGGGTGGGCGGGGACAGGCGCTGCGAGACTGCCCTCGATCTGCGCGGGTGTCGAAGCGGTGGATGGCGATGGCTGCGCGGTGGCAGGCAGCACGGTGGCGCGCGAGCTGTCGCTGTTCGGCTCGGTCGGCTCGTGCGAGCAGGCGCTCAGCAGCAAGGCGAGCGCAAGAAGGCTGTGACGGGGCATGGGAATCCTTTGCGTGGCGAAGAGGGATGGGTGAACAACGGACAGCCCAAGGTCGCCGTGCACTGCGCCTCTATTGAGTAAACGGGCCAGTGCGGCAAACGGGGTTAACTGGGGTGAAGATTTTTTCGATCGCTGCTGAGTGCTGTGTGCAGTGCCCGCTGGGGGGCGGGCTGGGCGATCGGCATCACTTGCCTGCGTACCCTCATCCCGACCCCTCTCCCGTTGGAGGGGCTTGATGCTTCCCTTCTCCAATGGGAGAAGGTGGCGCGTAGCGCCGGATGAGGGTACGGCGGTGCAGGGCGGTGTCGGTTGCCCGTACCCTCACCCCAACCTCCGCTCCGCGCCCCGGCCCGCGCCAGCAGCGCGGGCGCTCCAAGGCACGCGCGCCAGCCGTGCCTTCTCGCCCCTATGGGAGAGGGGTTTTACAGTCAGTGCTGCGCGTTATGCGCGAATCCGCATTGCTGGGTGGCGGAAGGCGGTTTATCCGCGCACGGTGCTGCCGCATGATGGAAGGCTGTGGCCGCGCAGTGCGGTTGCCTGTCTTCCTTCTGCATGGAGTTCGCCCGGATGATCCAACGTCGTCACTTCCTCAAGAGCGCCACGCTTGGTGCGATCGCTTCCGGCCTGGCCGGGTGGGGCGCACGTGCGCAGGCCGCCGCCGGTTCCGGCACGGCCGGACGCGTTACCGCGCTGCCGCGCGGCGCGGCGCGGGTGATTTCCACCTGGGATTTCGGCATTGCCGCCAATCAGGCAGCCTGGAAAATCCTTAGCAGCGGCGGTATCGCACTGGATGCGGTGGAAGCCGGCGTGCGCGTGCCCGAAGCGGACCCGAGCAATCCCACCGTAGGGCTGGGCGGCTATCCGGACCGCGACGGCCGGGTGACGCTGGATGCCTGCATCATGGATCACCTGGGCAATTGCGGCTCGGTTGCTTCACTGGAAGATGTGGTGCATGCGATTTCGGTGGCGCGCGCGGTGATGGAAAAAACCCCGCATGTGATGCTGGTCGGCGATGGCGCGCGGCAGTTCGCGCTGGAGCAGGGATTCCCGCAGACCAAGCTGCTCACGCCCAGCTCGGAAGCGGCGTGGAAAGAGTGGTTGAAGACCTCGAAGTATTCGCCGGAAGCCAATATCGAAAACCGTGCCTGGCGCGATGCCAAATTGCCGGGTGGCAAGGACAATCACGACACCATCGGCATGCTGGCGCTGGATGCGCACGGCAACCTGTCCGGCGCGTGCACCACCAGCGGCATGGCGTGGAAGATGCACGGCCGGGTTGGCGACAGCCCGATCATCGGCGCGGGGTTGTATGTGGACAATGAGGTGGGCGGTGCGACCTCGACCGGCGTCGGCGAAGAGGTGATCCGCAATGTCGGCAGTTTTGCGGTGGTGGAAATGATGCGCCAGGGCAAGTCGCCGGCCGATGCCTGCCGCGAGGTGGTGATGCGGCTGATCCGGCGCAAGCCCGAACTCACCCGCACCTTGCAGGTAGGATTTCTGGCGATGAACAAGCGCGGCGAGGTGGGTGCGTTTGCGATCCAGAAGGGTTTCAGTTACGCGGTCTGCGATGCGCAGCGGCAGGATCTGCTGGTGCCCGGCGAAAGCCACTACACCACCGAGCCTGCAGCATGAGTGCGTTGGGGCTGGAAGTGGCCGCCGATTCGGTGGGGTCGGCATTGGCGGCGCAGGAAGGCGGTGCGATGCGGGTCGAACTCTGCGGGGGCCTGGATGGCGGCGGGCTGACGCCATCATTCGGTACGCTGGCGGTGGTGCGTGAGCGATTGCAGATTCCGCTATACGTATTGATCCGTCCGCGCGTGGGCGACTTCGTTTTCGATGCGGCAGAGGTCGAGGTGATGCGGCGCGATGTGGAGCAATGCGTGCGGCTGGGCTGCGATGGCGTGGTGCTGGGCGCGCTGGATCCGCACGGGCAGGTCGACATGGGCACGATGCGGGTGTTGATCGCCGCAGCCGGTTCGCTGGGCGTGACCTTTCATCGTGCGATCGATGTCAGTGCCGAGCCGTCACGCGCGCTGGAAGATGCAATCACGCTGGGCTGCGAGCGCGTGCTGACCTCCGGTGCGCGTGCGAGCGCGCTTGAAGGTGTCGACACCATTGCCGCATTGGTGCGGCAGGCGGGCGACCGCATCAGCATCATGCCGGGCGCTGGAGTGTCCGAAAGCAATGTGCGTGCGCTGCGCGCCAACACCGGCGCGCGCGAATTCCATGCTTCCTCACGTGGGCCGGTTGCGGCGCAGGTGCATGCGCCGCATGCGTACATCTCCGATCTGGGCGGCGACTACCAGCGTACCGATGTGACGCGTGTGCGGCGGATCGTGGGGTTGTTGCAGGAGCTGTGAGGCGCTGTATGCCGATTGTGGAGCACGTGAGCTGGGACCTTTTTGCACGCTGTGGCTGGGCAATTTAGGTGAAGCGAAGACGTGGCATCTGAGCTGTAGCTTGGCTGCCGGGTCCTTGCCCGCCCACCATCGCAGGACACGCCGCAAGTACGTCCTTGTAGGCTCTTACGCGGCATCCATGCCGCGTAAGGTCCCGCGACGGTGGGCGGGCAAGGACTTGTCGAGATGGTCGGTATGCATGGAGAAGAGCAGGAGCGGTTGTCGGCGCGTCGCTTGTGCAGTTCCATCAGCGCACGACCAACTTAGCAGGCGCGATGCCCTTGCCGGTTCCGGGACCCTTGGCGGCATGGATGCCGCCACGGAGCCTCCACGGATGGATTCACGGCGTGTCCCGGAAGTGGTGAGGGCATTGCGCCCTCGACCACTAGGCTTTGCTGCGTTGAAGCGGCGGCCGAGCTCAAGAGCATGTTGTGTTGAGCTTAGACAGGTCACTGTGGAAGCAGCGAACGCAAAGCGTCTGATCTGGTGCTTCGTTGCAGGGCCCTTGCCCGCCCACCATCGCAGGACACGCCGCAAGTACGTCCTTGTAGGCTCTTACGCGGCATCCATGCCGCGTAAGGTCCCGCGACGGTGGGCGGGCAAGGACCTGTCTCGATGGTCGGTACGCATGGCTTTCAATAAAACAGCCAACAACTTCTCTGGTGCGGTGTCCTCGCCGCTTGCGGGACCGTGTGGCGGCATGGATGCCGCCACCGAGCCCCCAGGGACGGGTTTACGGCGTGTCCCGCGAGCGGCGAGGGCACCGCGCGCTCGACTGAATTGGGCTTGTGTCTTGCGCATTTCGCGGCGTGTCCCGCGAGCGGCAAGGACACCGTGCGCTTGGCTTACTTCCGGACAATGCAGAAGTGGCTATGGCATCGTGCCATCTGCATTGCCGCCTAGCCTCACCGGATCGATCACGACATGCTTGATGCGTTGGCGCTTCCAGGTGTAGCTGATATGGACCAGGCCATCGCGGGTCTGGATCACCGCCGGATAGGAGAACTCGTCCTTTGCGCTGTTTTCCAGCGTGAGTACACGCTGCCAGTGCACGCCGTCGGTCGATAGCGCCACCGCAAGCGTGCCGCGACCATCCCACCAGTCCTTGCCGGCGATACCGGGGTTGTAGACCAGCAGGGCGCGGCCGTCGTGCAGCATCACTGCGTCGGTGCCGGAGTTGGGGTTCTCCACGTCCAGCAACTGCATCGGTTGCCAATGCAGGCCGCCATCCTGCGAGAAGGTACTGAACAACTTGTTCTGCTGGCTGCGCCCGAGTACCTGCACGCGCCCGTCCGCATGCAGCAACACGCTGGGCTGGATCGCACCGATCACCGCCGGGTCGTTGAGGGGCATGCCGCGCTGCCAGTGCGCGCCGTCGTCGTCGCTCCATTCCAGATGCGCGCGCCAGCCGCGGTCTTCGCTGCTGCTGGGCGCAAGGATGCGTCCGTTCGGCAATTGCACCGGCTTGTTCTTGATCGGGCCAAGAATGCCGTCGGGCAGGCGCTGCGGCGGCGACCAGTGCGCACCGTCGTCATCGGAGGTGGTGCGCAGGCCCCACCAATCGCGCGGATTCGGGCCGAGCTTGTAGTACAGCTGCACCGGGCCGGTGCCGGACTGGAACAACACCGGATTCCAGGCCGGCAGCGCGGCGCCATCCGTGCCGGCATGCGCGCCGTCGGCGATGCGTCGTGGCGACTGCCAGTGCTGCACGCCGCGTTGTGCGAGCCAGATACCGACATCGGCCGCTCCCTCGTGCGCGCCGCCGAACCACGCCGCCAGCAGCGTGCCGTCGCGGGTTTCCAGCAGCGTGGAAGCATGCGCCTGCGGTGTCGGTGCCGGGTCGGCGATGAACTCGCTGAGCAAGATGGGTGAGGGCGTCGGCATGGGCGATTCGGCTTGAACTGCGCAGGCGGTAAGGCTCGCAACAAGGCAGGTCAGCAGGCGTGACGGGAGCATCGTGGTGAAGTCCTGTGCGGATTTTAAAGATACCTATTTATTATCTATTAAATACCATGTGCTCTGGTCATCCCACGTGCCGTCGTCGCCCCCACGGCGAGGACCCGCGATGTCGTCACGCCCACTTTCCCCATTGCGCTGGCTGGCCGCACTCGGCCTGACCGCGTTGACCATGCCCACCGGCATGACGCAGAACTTTGCTGCGCCTGCGACGTCCATCGCGAAGCGGCGTTGCGAGGATTCAGTCGTGCGCGAGCAGGCCGTTATCGAGATGACACGGTGTGCGGTGTGCCTGGCGCTTGGTCGGCGCACCGCAACGCGGTAAACAGCTGCGACCGGCTTTCAGTGTCGATTGATTGGCGTGCAACAACGCGCAGCGCCGTGTATCCGTCCACTCAGGAGCACACGTATGGCTTTTCCAACATCAGTCAACGACCAGATCACCGATGCTGTCACGCAGTCCAACGTCAAGGTCATTGGCGAGGCGCCTGCAATGGCGATGGGCACGATCTACCAGAGCATGGCGCATTCGACCGGCATCCTGTTTCAGAACGCGGTATCGGCGCAACAGCAGCAAAACACGCTGTCGCAGGCCGCCAGCAACCAGGGCGTGATGCAGATCTACAGCCTTTATACGACCGCCTCGGCGGCGGATGTCGAGAAGGTCGCGCAGACGGGTGTCGCCGACAATCTGACCAGTCTGCTCACCGTGCTCAATGCGTTCAACACCAGCAAATAATGGCGGCTGGCGACAGCGCCAGTGCTGTCGCCAATGTTGCTATTACCATTGCTGACGCGAGTGTCGTCGCACTCAGGCCGCGTCGTCGTCGCGCGCCTGCGGCGGCAGCAGGATCTGCGGCTGCTTGGCCGAGTGGGTCTGGCACAGGAAGGTCATCAGGTGCGCCGCTTCGGTGCTGCCGATCGGCTGGCTGGGCGCGGGCTTGCTGTGAACGTGTTCGGCGAAGGCGTGCTGAGTCTGCTCCGGAACCGCGGAGACAGGGTCTTGCGTAACGGTGGACGACGACATGAAACGCTCCTGGAACTCACGATCTGACCGTCGCCCGATAGGACGACGGGAATGTGCCACTGCCTTCCACAACGGCGTGAGCCGGTGATCTTGCCTGGAATGCGATCGGTCCGATACCACAATTGGTAGCAGACGCTGCGCGGGCGGCGGACCTCCAGATAGCGGCGGGCGCACGGCGCTCTGAAGGGGCGTCGCTCGGGGGCGCCCGGGGCGGGTTGCCTGGCAGTTGGTTTGGGCGTCGGCGGGCATGGGCGTGCGGCTTGCGATCGCCATCCCGGGCCGGTGCGCGATCTCCAGCAGCCCGCCACCCGCGTGCCGGTTAGTCCTTCGGCGTAATCCACACCTGCTGCTGCAGGCCGCGCACGCCGGGTTTGGCGGTGCTGTCCAGGTCGAACACCACCACGGCGTTGTCGCCCTTGCGCTGGAACGGGGCCGGGAAATACAACGCCCGCTGCGGGCCGATGGCCCAGTGGCGGCCCAGGTTGACGCCGTTGGCCCAGGCCACGCCCTTGCCGAAGGCGCGCATGTCCAGATAGGTGTCGGTCGGTGTGCCGATGCGCAGCGTGCCGCGGTGGAAGGCCGGGCCTGCGACCGGGTTGCGGGTCCAGCCGCGGATGCTGTCGGGCGAGCGCATCGGCAGCGGGAAGGCCTGCCAGCCGGTGAGCTGCTGGTTGTCCAGCAGCACCGGGTCGACCAGCCCGGCGCGGCCGTCGGCCATGCGCGGGCCGTAGTTGATGCGGCCGCTGTTTTCGACCAGCACATCCAGCGTGTGCTGGCCGGCCGGAATATCCACATCGGTGGAGACCTGCTGCAGCCGGCGCTCGACAGTGCCGGCCGGCTTCTGGTCGACATACACCCGCGCCACATCGCGCACCTCGCCCAGGTACAGCGGCCCCTTGCGCGGGCCGGTAACGGTGGTGCGGTAGAGGATGTAGCCGTAATCCTGGCCGAAGTGCTCCATCGGCTGCGGGGTATCGATGGCGATCGGGGCGGGCAGGTTGTCCCACAGCGAGGCGGATTCGCGCAGCGGCGCCTCCGGCAGCGCCGTGATCGCGATCGGTTTCGGTAGTGCGGGCGGCTGCACGCCGGTGACGCGGGCGATGGCGTCGCGCATCAGCGCGAACTTGGGGGTGGGGTGGCCGGCTTCGTCCAGGATGGCGTCGTAGTCGTAGCTGGTGGTCTGCGGGGCGTAATGGTCGCTGGGATTACCCTGGAAGTTGGCACCATTCATGAAGCCGAAACTGGTGCCGCCGATGAACATGTAGAGGTTGGCCGAATGCCCCTGGCGCAGGATCCACTCCAGCTCTTCGGCCTGTTGTTTGGCGTCGGTGCTGGCGTGCGGCTTGCCCCAGTGGTCGAACCAGCCGGCCCAGTATTCGCCGACCATGCGCGGTTGGTCGGGACGGAACTTGATCAGTTTGTCGAACGCGCTTTTGGCCTCGCCGGGGGCGAAGTTCACCACTGCCAGGGTGTCCGGCAAGGTGCCGTTGGCGAGCATGTCGGCGCCGTCGGAGGTGAACAGCAAGGCGTCGTCGAAGCCGGCCTTGACGTACATGGCGCGGTTGTCGGCCATGTAGGCATGGTCGTCGTCGTAGGAGCCGTATTCGTTCTCGACCTGCACGGCGATGATCGGCCCGCCGTTGTGATTGAGCAGCGGACGCACCTGTTGGGACACGGCATCCAGATAGGCCTGGCTGGCGGCGAGGAAGCGCGGGTCGCGGCTGCGCACGCGGATGTTGTCCTTGCCGAACAACCAGGCGGGGTAGCCGCCGGCTTCCCACTCGGCGCAGGTGTAGGGGCCGGGCCGCAGGATCACGTTGAGGCCTTGCGCGGCGGCCTCGCGTACGAAGGCGGCCACGTCGTTGTTGCCGGTGAAGTCGAACCGGCCCTGCTGCGGCTCGACCAGGTTCCAGAACACGTAGGTCTCCACCGTGTTCAAGCCCAGTGCGCGCGCCTTCTGCAGGCGGTCTTTCCAGTAGTCACGCGGGATGCGCTGGAAATGGATGGCGCCGGAGAGCAGTTGATACGGCTTGCCGTCGCGCACGAACTGCGTGCCCTGGGTGCCGAAGCTGGGCCAGCTGTGGGTGTCGGCGGCACTGGCGGCGACGGGAAGCGCCAGCGCGAGGGCCAGGACGAGGGGGCTGAGGGTGCTGCGCAACATGGGCGATTCTCGGCGGTAACGAGTGACGAGTGACGAGTAAGGACAAACATCAAGCAAACGAAGGTGGCAGATCCTCCTTGTTCGCGCCGAAGGCCGGATTCGGTTTGGCGCCCATGGTGAATTCCAGCGTGCCGCCAGCGGCCAGGTCGGCATGCCGCATCCAGCTGCGGTTGGTCGGTTTGCCGTTCCAGCTCAGCGACTGCACATACACGTTCTGCGCGCTGCTGTTGTTGGCGACGATGCGCAACGTGCGGCCGTTGCCGACATCGAGTTCTGCGCGCTTGAACAGCGGGCTGCCGAGGACGTAGTTGCCGCTGACCGGGTCCACCGCATACAGCCCGAGCGCGCTGAGCACGAACCAGGCACTCATCTGCCCGCAATCCTCGTTGCCGGACAGGCCATTGCGCGCGTCGTGGTATTGCTCGCGCAGCAGCCGGCGCACCATCGCCTGGGTCTTGTACGGTTGGCCGGCGTAAGCAAACAGATACGCGACGTGGTGGCTTGGCTCGTTGCCGTGCGCGTACTGGCCGACCAGGCCGTCGATATCCGGTGGCGCATCGGCGGGCAGTTCGGAGCTGGTGGAAAACAGCTCGTCGAGCTTGGCGACGAAGCCATCGCGACCGCCGTACAGGTCCATGTAGCCGTACAGGTCGTGCTGGTTGAGGAAGCTGGCCTGCCAGGCATTGGATTCGGTGAAATCGCGCCACTTGCTGATGTGGCCCATGCCGCGCGGGTCGAACGGCGTGGCCCAACTGCCGTCTTCCAGACGCGCCTGCACGAAGCCGCTGTCGCGATTGAAGACGTTGCGGTAGTTGCGCGAGCGCTCGCGCAGTGCGCGTGCATCGTCGGTGGCACCGGCGGCCTGTGCCAGATGCGCGCAGGCCCAGTCGTCGTAGGCGTATTCCAGCGTGCGGCTGACCGCTTCGTCCACCTTGTCGGCGGGGATGTAGCCGAGCTTGCGGTAGTACGCCAGGCCATGGGTGGTGTCGTCCATGGCGCGCTTGCGGTAGGCCGGCCAGGCGGCGGTGTAGTCGATGCCGGTGAAACCCTTGGCATGCGCTTCGGCCAGCACCACCGCCGAGTGATAGCCGATCATGCAGCCGGTTTCCACGCCTTGCAGCGGCCAGATGCCCACGCCGTCCGGGCATTCGTTGGCGCCGCGCACCAGGCATTGCATCAGGTCCGGTACGCGCTCGGGTTGCACCAGGGTGAGCAGTGGATGCGCGGCACGGTAGGTGTCCCACAGCGAGTAGGTGCTGTAGTTGTGATAGCCCTTGGGGGCGGTGTGGATCTGCAGGTCCATGCCGCGGTAGCGGCCATCCACGTCGCTGAACAGGGTGGGCGCGAGCAGGCTGTGATACAGGCCGGTGTAGAAGATGCGGCGTTGCGCGTCGTCATCGCTGTCGATGCGTACGCGTGCCAGTTCCTTTTCCCAGGCGGCCACGGCTTGCGCATGCACGCGGGCGAAGTCGAAGTCGGGCAGTTCCGCATCCAGGTTGGCCAGCGCATTGTCGGCGCTGACCGCGGAGATGCCGACCTTGATCAGCAGCGGTGCGTCTGAGGCATCTGGGTAGTGCAGGGCGGCCTTGAGGTGCACGCCGTCCACGTTGCGCGTGCCTGCGGCCAGCGGCTGGTCTTCGTTGTACAGCTGCACCTGCTTGAACGGCCGCGACAGCCGCATGGCGAAATAGATGTAGCGCCCCTTCGCCCATTGGTAGACGCGCCGGCCACCGGTGAGGGTGCGGTCGTCGACCACGCGCAGTTGCGCGTCGGTGATGCGGGTGGGGATGCCGGGTTTGTCCTGCATGCCGTGGCACAGGTCCAGCAGCACATGCGCCGGCTTGCCCTTCGGGAAGTGGTAGCGGTGCAGGCCGGCGCGCGCGGTGGCGGTGAGTTCGGCATGTACGCCGCTGTCCTTGAGCCGCACGCGGTAGTAACCGGGCGAGGCGGCTTCGTCGGCATGGTCGTAGCGCGAGCGGTAACCGCTGTCCGGTGCGTCGAGTGCGCCGGGCACCAGCTTCACTTCGCCGGTGGCGGGCACCAGCAGAACGTCCAGCATGTCGCCGATGCCGGTGCCGGACAGGTGCGTGTGCGAGAAGCCCATGATCGAGCCGTCGGACTCGTGATAGCCGGAGCACGAATCCCATACCGCGTTGTAGGTGTCCGGACTCAGCTGCACCATGCCGAACGGCAGGGTCGCACCGGGAAAGGTGTGGCCATGGCCGCCGGTGCCGATGAACACATCGACGTGGCGGGTGAGCTCGGCGCGGGTGCGCGCATCGGCCGGCAGTGCGTAGTTGCCGGCGCGTGCGCGCGCAAGCCCGGAGAGGCCTGCGCTGCCGAACAGTGCCGCTGCGATGGCGCCTTGGAGAAAACCGCGTCGTGTTGCCATGGTGATGTGCTCTTGGATGTCACGAAGTGGGGCGGGCCGTACCCTCATCCGCCCTTCGGGCACCTTCTCCCGGCGGGAGAAGGGAAGATCAAGCTCTGCAGTTCCGCGTTGGAAGGGTGGGCGGGCCCTTCGCAAAATCAGGCGCTGCGCAGCAGCTGGGGTTTGCGTTGGTGCAGGTCGATGATCAGTTCGCCGAACAAAGTGTTGGCCCAGGCGAACCAGTCGCGGGTGAAGCTGCTCGGGTTGTCCTTGTCGAAGGCCTCGTGCATGAAACCGGTGCCGGCATGGGTGGTCTTGAGCCACTGCAGGCATTGGCGCAGTTGTGCGTCGTCGTCGCTGACCAGGGCATACTGGATGATCGACATCGGCCAGATCGTGCCCATGCCGCTGTGCGGGCTGCCGACGCCTTCGGCCGCGCTGCCGCGCGAGAAATACGGGTTGCGTTCGCTCCAGGCCAGCTGGCGCGTGCGCAGGAACACCGGGTCGGCGCGGTCGCAACAGCCCAGGTAGGCCAGGCTGAGCAGGCCGGGGGTGTTGGCGTCGTCGATGAACAACTGGTTGCCGTAACCGTCCACTTCAAATGCCCAGTAGGCCTGCCCATCGGCGTCGCGTTGCTGGCCGAACTTGCGTGTCGCCGCTTCCACTTCGTCGGCCAGCGCGGTGCAGTCGGCGGCGAACGCGGCATCACGATGCAGGGCCGTGCTCATCGTTGCCAGCTGGCGCAGCGAGGCCACCGCGAACAGGTTGGCCGGCACGAACAACGGATACACGCAGGCATCGTCGGAGGGGCGGAACATCGAGTGGATCATGCCGTTGGGCCGGGTCGGCTGGCCGTAGCCTTCCAGCACCAGGGTCTCGGTCGCCAACGGCGAGGGGCGCTGGAACACGTAGGGGCCGCGGTTGTCCTTGCGCTGCTGCTCGCGGAAGGTTCTGACCACCACCTGCATCGCCGCGCGCCAGTCGTCGTCGAACGGGGCGGCATCGCCGGTGGCGCGCCAGTATTCGTGCGCGATGCGGATCGGGTAGCACAGCGAATCGATCTCCCACTTGCGCTCGCCCACGCCGGGCTTCATCTCGGTGATGTCGTTGAGCGACCACTTCAGGCGCTGGGTCTGGCCATCGGGCAGGAAGGCGTTGGCGTACGGGTCCAGCCGGATGCAGGCGGCCTGGCGCTGGATCAGGCCATGGAACATGCGCCGCAAGGCAGGGTCGCGCCTGGCCAGCGGCACATACGGGTGCACCTGGGCGGAGGAGTCGCGCAGCCACATCGCATGGATGTCGCCGGTGATGACGAAGGTGTCCGGCTTGCCGTTGCGGGTGCCGGTTTCCACCGTGGTGTCCAGCGTGTTGGGGTAGCAGTTCTCGAACAGCCAGGCCAGCTCGGGATCGGCGATGCGCGCCTTGATCTGCACGATCTGCTGCTCGACCGCCTTGCTGACGAAGCGGCGCTGCGCCTTGGGCGGGCGCTTGCTGACGAAGTTGCCGGCAGCCGTGGAGGTGCCGGCAACGGGGGCGGCGAAGGCGGGCAGTGCGCCGGCGAGCAGGCCGGCGCCCGCGCTGGCGCCCAGCAACTGGAGGATGTCGCGGCGGGTGTGCATGACCTGGAGCTCCCTGGGATTTCAGCAAGCAGTCGACGCAGCGGACATCCTTGCAGCGGCGGCATCACGTGCCGGGCCGATGATGAGACCTCTGCATGACCAATTCCCGATGACCATACAACGTGTGCGCCGAATGTGCATAGTGCGCCCGCACAATTCGGCGCCGTACGCATGGGCTGCGGCGATGGCGGCAGTGGCTGGTCCGCGTCCTCGGCGGTCGCGCGGCACCGGCTTTCAACCGGCCGCATGCCCGCGCCAGTGCGCCGGTCCCGCGCAGTGGCCATCGTCGTGTGCATGCCCGAACAGTTCGTCCAGCATGCGCCGCGACGGGCTCCACTCGCCGATCGCCGGGTGGATCAGCATCGCCTTGCAGGCGTCCAGGTGGCTGCCGCTGAGCGCGGCCTCGATTGCGGCGTGTTCGTAGGCCTTGAACGAGCGCACCAGCCCTTGCACCGCGGCCGGCAGCGGCGCGGCCGGGATCGGCACGATGCGGTCGCGGTCGATGTCCGAAGCGATTTCCACGATGTCGTCGTCGGCCAGCTCGGCCAGCGCGCCCTGGTTGCGCACGTTGACCACGTGCCGGCTGGGGCGGGCGCCGGTCAATGCGCTCATCACGTCCACCGCGATGCGGTGATAACCGGTGCTGGCGCGGAACGGGTCCGGCTGCGGCGCCAGGTCCGGCGCGAAGGCCGAGCCGGCCTCGGCCTCCAGCTTCATGTACGAGCCGGAGCGTTGCGCCAGGTAGGCGGCATAGGTCTGCACCGCGCCGGTGGTGTCGCCGGCCTCCAGGCGGCTGCGCAGGTCGCCGATCAGGCTGCGGTTGAGCCGCTCGATCTCGCCACCGCGGCTGGCGCCGCTGGCGCGCTGGTTGTCCAGGGCGCGGCGGCGCTCGTAGAAGAAGTACAGGTACTCGGTGGGGATCAGCCGCAGCGCACGCAGCATGTCGAAGTCGAACAACGGCGCCAGGTACAGCTGCCGCAGGATGGCGTCGTCGGCGAGCACGCGGTCGATGATGTCCACGCCGCGCAGCCGTACTGCGCGGATCCAGCCCAGGTGGTTGAGGCCGACGTAGTCGCATTCCACCTCTTCGGCCGGCTCGCCGAGCGCGCGCGCGATGTTGTGGAACAGCTCCACCGGCGTGTCGCAGATGCCGACCACGCGCGCGCGGGTGTGCGCGCTGATGGCCTGGGTGATCAGCCCGGCCGGATTGGTGAAGCTGACCAGCCAGGCGTCCGGGCTCAGGCGCTCGATCAGGCGCGCCTGTTCGATCGCCACCGGCACCGTGCGCAAGGCCTTGGCCACGCCGCCGGGGCCGGTGGTTTCCTGGCCGGAATAGCCATGGCGGATGATGGTCTGCTCGTCGGAAGCACGCTGGGCGATGCCACCGACGCGGATGCTGTTGAGCACGAAGTGCGCGCCCTCGATCGCCGCTTCCAGCGAAGGCGCGGCATGCACCTGCAGCGCGCCGCCGGACTCGGCGACGATCGCGCGGCCCATCGCCACCATCAGCGCCAGGCGCTCCTGGTCGGGGTCGTACAGCACGATTTCGCGCGCGCCCAGCGCTTCGGCTGCCTCGTTGACGCCGTACACCACCAACGGCGTGCGTACGCCGCCGCCGCCGATCAGGGTCAGCTTGCGATTGTCGACAGAACTGCTCATGGAACGTCCTCGTGTGTGGGGTGAGATAAAAGAAAAAGGCCGTCGAGCGCGCCGAGCGCGCTGCAACAGGCAGCGCCGGCATGGCAGCCGTGCTGTGCGCTCTCGTCCAGCGGCAGGCCGCGCAGCTGGGCGGCCAGAAAGCCGGCATCGAAGGCATCGCCGGCACCGGTGGTATCGCGCACCGGCACGCTGGGCGCGGCGATCGGGCGTGCGCCGTTGTTGTCGATCACCATGGCGCCCGCAGCGCCGCGCTTGATCACCGCCTGCCGCAGGCCAAGCGCGCGCGCCCAGGCCAGGCAGGCATCGGCGCCGTCGTCGCAGCCCATCAGCGCGGCTTCTTTCTGGTTGGGCAGGAACCAGGTCACCGCGCGGCAGGTGGCGTGGTTGGCCGGGTCGGTGAGCCAGGCCGGGCTGAAGCCCACATCCAGCGAGGTTGTGCAGCCGGCGCGCGCCAGCAGCGGCAACACGACGGCGGCCAGCGCGGCCGGCAACGGCATTGCGAAGTGCACATGCCGGGCCGCGCACATCGCGGCCATGGATTGCTCGCGCAGCAGCAGCGTGCCCAACTCGGCATTGGCGCCGATATAGGTGAAGAACGAGCGGTCCTCCTGCAGCGACACGCTGGTGGTCACGCCGGTGCCGGCTTCCGAATCGACCAGCCCGTCGGCCGAGACACCGAACTCGCCCAGACGCTGGGCGAACACCGCGCGGTCCTGCGCACCGATCGCACCGAGTACGCGCACGTTGCAGCCCAGGCGCGCCAGCGCGCAGGCGGTGATGACGGTGCCGCCGCCCAGCTCACGCGTGTAATGGCGCGCCAGCGCTTCTTCGCCCGGTGCCGGCCAGCGTGCGAAGCCGCTGAAGATATGGTCCAGATAGACCTCGCCGACCACCACGAGTTGCGCGGTGTTCACTGCTGGAACGGCCATGCGCGCTGCCTCCGTGCCTGGATCAGATACAAGGCGCTGCCCGCGCACAGCGCCACCACGGCGGCGAGCAGGCGGCGTCCCGGGCTGGTCGCCAGCAGGTACAGCCAGCCGAACACGCTGATCAGCAACGGCCATGGATACAGCGGCATCGCAAAGGCGCGCCGACGTCGCCTGCGTCGCAGCAGCACCACCGCCAGGCATTGCGCCAGAAACTGGAACAGGATCTGGATGATCATCAAGGTGGCGATCAGATCGTCCAGCGACAGCAGGCAGGCCAGCGCCGAGGTCGCACCGACGAACAGCAGCGCCACGGTCGGGAAGCCGCCGCGCGGATGCAGCCGCGCGAACACGCCGAAGAACTGCCCGGCCGCTGCGGCCGCATACGGCACCCGCGAATAGCCCAACTGCACCACCAGCGCCGAGCCCCAGCTGGCCAGCACGATCAGTGCCACCGCCACGGTGCTGCCGATGGGCCCGTAGATGGCCTGCATGAAGTCGGCCATCACCGCCTTGGAGTGCGCCGCCTGCTGCCAGGGCAGGACACCGAGCAGGGTGATGTTGAGGCCCAGGTAGAGCAGCGCCACGATCGGGATCGAGATCAGCACCGCGCGCGGAATCGTGCGGCGCGGCTTGCGGATTTCACCGCCCAGCATGCACACGTTGTTGTAGCCGCCGTAGTCGTAGACCGCGATCAGTGCCACTGCACCAAAGCCCAGCCAGAACCCGTGCGGCGATGTCGGGCGGGCATGCAAGAACGCCGAGGCGATGCCGACGTCGAAATGCAGCACGCCACTGACGATGATCCATACGCAGGCACCGATCACCACCGCACTGACCAGCAGCGATAGCAGCTGCACCGAGCGCACCTTGCGATACAGCAGCAGTGTGTTGAACGCGCACAACGCCATCGCGACCGCAGTGAGCTGGGTATGGCCCAGCCCCGGCAGCAGGAAGGCCAGGTACTGCACGCAACCGACCGCCGCCGAGCCCACCGACAACGGTGCGGTCAGCAGCGTCTGCCACAGATACAGGAAACCGAACAGCCGCCCCCAGCGGTCGCGGCCGTAGGCCTCGCGCAGGTAGTGGTACGGCCCGCCCGAGCGCGGGATCGCCGCGCCCAGTTCGGCCCAGACCAGGCCATCGCACAGGCAGAGCAGCGCGCCGGCGACCCAACCGGCCAGCACCGCCGGCCCGGCCAGTGCCGACAGCGCCAGCGGGATGGTGATGAAGGGCCCGATGCCGATCATGTTGAGCAGGTTGGCCGACAGCGCGCTCCAGAAACCGAGCGTGCGCGGCGGTGCCGAGGCCTGTGGAGTCGCCGGCACGACGCTGGGTGCGGTCAGCATGCGCTGGGCTCCGCCTGCGCGACTGCCGCTGTGGGGCGCGCGATGCGTGTCGAGGTCAGCCCGTCTGCGCAGTGAATCGCGGCCGGCTGCAGCTGATGCAGATCAAGCACCAGCACTGCGTTGTCGCCTTGCTTCAACCACGCGCCAGGGCAGAACAGGCACTGCTGCGGGCCGATGCCCCAGTAACGCCCGAGCAGGCGGCCGTTGACCCACAGATAGCCTTTGCGCCACTGACTCATGTCGATGTAGACGTCGCCGACGCTCTCCAGCGCGATGGCGGCTGCGAAGTACAGGCCGGGCCGTGTGGGTGGGCCTTGTAGCGGGCGCAGCGCTGGCGCCTTGTCGTCATCCAGCGGCAAGCCGTAGACCTGCCAACCGCGCAGCTCCTTTCCATCCAGCAGCACCGGGCCGAGCAAGCCTTTCGCATCGCCCAAGGCCGGGCCGAAGTTGATGTGGCCAAAGCTGTCGACCAGGACGTCCAATCTGCGCTCATCGGATGCGGCCTGCGGGAGCGGGAGCTGCGGCGCGCTGTTGAGGCGCGCGTGCGGCATGCGCGAGACATGCCCGATCTCCTCGCCGTCCAGTTGCACCACCGCATAGTCGTGCACCTTGCCAAGCTCCAACTGCGTGCCGGCTGCAATACGGCGCCGGTACACCACCAGCCCCAGGTTCTGCTTGAGCAGGCGTTGGTTGTCGGTGGGCCGCTCGGTGTGCACCGGCGTGGGGCTCAGGGTGTCCCAGAGCGCGGCGACCGGGTGCGCGGTGACCGATGCAAAGCGTGCGCGCGGCGGTGCCTGCGGGATTGCCGGCAGCGCGGTGCTGCTGTGCCGGGCGATGATCCGGCGCAGCGCCATGTACGCAGGCGTGGCGCGGCCGCCTTCGTCGATCGGGGCGCCGTAGTCGTAGCTGGTCAGTGCAGGCTGGAACTGCGAGCCGTCGTCTTCGGCATTGGCACCGGCGCTCAGGCCGAAGTTGCTGCCGCCATGCACCATGTAGAGATTGAAGGAGTAGCCGGCGGCCATCAGTTGCTGCAGGGTCGGTGCGTAATCGCGCTTTGCGAAGTCGTCTTCGCCCCAATGCGTCAGCCAACCCGGATAGCCTTCGGCCACCCATACCGGCGCAGTGCCTGCAAACTGTTTCGCTTCCTGCAATTCATCCAGATCGGCCCCATCCAGTCCCAGCGCGGCGCCTGGCAGATAGGCCTTGCGCCGGCGCAGATCCTTCATGCCTTCGGCCAATGAAAACGGACCATCGATGCCGTGCGCGCGCCACAGCGCAGCCACTGCATGAAGATAGCCCACGTCGCTGCCCTGCATGCTGTATTCGTTCTCGATCTGCAGCATCAGCACCGGCCCGCCGGCATTGGCCATCAACGGGGCGATGCGCGGCGCCACTGCGGCGATATAGCGCTGCACCGCCGCCATGTAGCGCGCGTCGCCGGCATCGCGCAGGCGCATGCCCGGCTCGCGCAACAGATACGGCGGCAGCCCGCCCAGCGTCCACTCGGCGCAGACGTACGGGCCGGGGCGCAGATACACCCATAGTCCTTCCTGTTGGCAGAGCTTGATGAAGGCAACGAAATCGCGTTCGCCGGTGTCGAAATCGAATTGCCCCGGCTCGCGTTCGTACGCATTCCACATCAGGTATAGCGCGATGGTGTTCAAGCCCAGCGCCTTGGCCATGCGGATGCGCTGCAGCCAGTCCGCCCGGGCGATGCGCAGCGGATGCATCTCGCCACTGCGGAGTTGCCACGGCTGCTGATCCAGCACGAACTGGCCGTGCTCGAAGCCGAACGCATGCGGCCGCCCATCCGGCAGCGGTGCATGCAGCGACGACAGCAGCGCCGGCGCGGCCGCCAGACCGAGCGGTGCGAGCAGGCCGAACGTGCACAGGCTTCTGCGTTTCATCGCTGCTCCAGGGAGTGAAAGGAATCGCTGCGTTGCGCCGCGCAGTGAGTGCGCCACGCGCCGCTAGAACGCGTACTTGACCGTGAACAAGGCGGTGCTGCCGGCATCGACGATGTCGGAGATCGCCAGGTTGTTGCGGCCCACATGCGCCCAGTAGCTGTATTCCTTGGTCAGGTTGGAGATCGACAGGTCCATGCTCACGCCGTTGTCGAAGCGGTAGCCGGTGTGCAGATCCACGCGCCGGGTCGGGCGTGCCCACAGGTCGTTCCAGGGCGCGCCTTCGTGCAGGAAGTCGTAGCCCAGCAGGTAAGAACTGCTGAAGTGGTAGCTCAGGTTCAACGAGAACCCGTTGTGCTCGTAGAACAACTCCAGGTTGGCCATCGCCGACGGCGCCGATTGCATGTGTTCGTTGTCGAAGCCAGCCAGGCCCAGGTCGGCGCGCGCATGCTGGCGGGTGGCGTTGGCACTGATGCCCAGGCCGTCGAAGGGCGCCGGCAGGTCCTGGAACTTCTGCCGCGCGCTGAGTTCCACCCCGTAGATCTTGCCGTCGCCGCCGTTGGTGGGCATGTGGTACAGCACCGTGCCGCTGCCGGTGGTGTTGCCGTTGGCCTGGGCCGAGCCGGCATCGTAGATGTAGTTGCGCAGTTGCTTGTAGAAGCCGGCCAGCGAGAAGAAGCCGCCGCGCTCGGTGGACCACTCTCCGGACAGGTCCAGGTTGGTGGATTCGATCGGCTTCAGATCGGGATTGCCTTGGGTGATGGTGGTGACGCCATTGGAGATGTCGATCTGGCTGCCGCCACCCAGCTGCACGAAGGCCGGCCGCGTATAGCTGGTCCACAGCGAGGCGCGATAGGCGGTGCGCAGGTCCGGCCGCCAGGTCAGGAACACGCTGGGCAACGGCTCGTTGTAGGAGGTGTGGTTGTGGTCGAAGTAGCCGACGATCTCGTTGCCGTCCGCATCCACCGGGCTCACCCAGAAGGTGTTGTCGATCCCGGTGTGCTCGAAGCGCACGCCCGGCACGATATCCAGGTTGCCGACCGTGAAGGTGGCAGTGGCATAGGCGGCGCTGACCGCCTCGGTGCCGCGCATGGTGTTGCAGTTGTAGTTGTTGACGTAGAACGCACTGCCGCAGGTGTCCAGGTCATCGTCGCTGAGGTGTTGCGCGATGACGCCGGCCACCGCCTCTTCGCTCACCCGTGGCGTATTCCAGTCGTATTTGCCGGGAAAGATCGAGGCATAGGTGCCGGTGAAGATGCCCAGATCGCCTAACGTGGTGGTGCCGTCCACGCCGCCGGTATACCAGTCGCGATTGGTGTAGCGGCGGCTGCTCTTGCTGTACTTCACTCCGAACTGCACTGACCGCAGCGCGCCATCTTCGAAATCGTAGCGGGTGTCGAAACGCGCGCCGCCCTTCTTCTGGCCGGAGTAGATCTTGGTCTGTTCGCCATAGCTGCTGGCGTACAACGCCGGGATGTTGTTGACCTGCGCCTGCAGCGCGGGCGTGAGCTGTGGGTAGGGGAACGCGCTGCCGCCATAGCGCACGAAGCTGTTGCCGGAGTAGGCGTAGTTGTCCTGGCTGAACTTGTCTTCGCGCCCGTCGATTTCGACATGGTCGGGTCGGTCGTTGTTGCCGAAGCTGTAGAATAGGTTGGGCATGAAGGTCCAGCCGCCGGCGGTCTTTTTGGCGCCGATCTGGAAGGTGGCCAGGTCGGCGACTTCCGGGTTGGTCTCGTACCAGAAGCGCGAGGCGATGCGGCCGATATTCGGGGTGAACACGCCCGGCGTGCCGGTCGGCACGTAGCTCACATCCTGCGGCAGCAACTGCACGAAGGTGGTGCCTTGCTCGGTCTTGGCATAGGCGTAGGTCATGCGCGCATACAGCGACAGGCTGTCGTCCACATGCCAGTCGAACGAGGCATTGCCACCATAGCGGCGCTCCCAGCCGGCGGCGATACCGACGTTCATGCCGGTGCTGGTGAGGTTGTGTTGCGGGTCGAAACCGGCCGCGTTGCGACCTTCGGCATCGGTATTCAGGTATTCCCAGGAGCCATCGTTGAGTGCGCTGGTGGCCGCAGCCACCTCGCTGTTGGTGGTGGTGCGGTAGTCGTAGTACGCGCTGGCGTACACGCCGAACTGTTGCGCCTCACCGAACTTGTGCTGGAACTCGCCGCCGAAGCCGCCGCCCAGGCCATCGCCACCGTAATCGCGCGCACGGCTTTCCACCCGGCCGCTGCCGGTGACGCTGCCGCTGGTGATGTCCTTGAAGTCGTAGGCGGTGGGCGTGCGGAAATCCAGCGTGCCGCCGATCGCATCGCCGTCCATGTCGGCGGTGGAGGTTTTGTTGGCGACGATGGTCTGCAGGCCGCTCGGCGGCAACAGGCTGAGTTGTACGCTGCGGCTGTACGGCATGCCTTGCGCCACGGTGACGCCGTCGATCATGTTGACGTTGTATTCGGACGGCAGCCCGCGCACCGAGGCGAACATGCCTTCGCCGCGCGCGGCGCCATCGATGCCGCCGAAATAGCCCGAGCCGGTGCTGGTGATGTTGATGCCGGCGATCAGGCCGAGCGCTTCGGCCACGTTGTGCACGGCGGTGCGTTGCAGGTCGTTGGCCGACAGCACGTCCACCGTGTTGGCGGCGTTGATCTTCAGGTCGCTGGCGTCGTAGCGGTTGCTCACCACGCTGACCGCCTTCAGTTGCTTGACCTCCTCCAGCGCAATGGCCACCGAGGCCGTGCCGCTGTCGCCGACCTGCACGCTGGTCTCGGCCGCGCTGAAGCCGGGGTAGTCCAGAGCTAGCGCGTACTGCCCGGCAGGCACATCGCGGATGACGAAGTGCCCGCGCGCATCGGCCACCGCGCTGTAGGACGTGCCGGCAATGCGTACCTTCGCATTGGCGGCGGGCTTGCCGCTGCTGCCTTCCTTGAGGTCTCCCTCCACAGTGCCGGCCACTGCGGCTGCGGCAGACGCCATGCCGGTCACGGTCAGGATTGCCACGACCCACTGCTTGCCGTTCGAACGCTCACGCTTTGTCACGTGCCACCTCGCCAGATGCTGGGCAGCGTTGCCGACGGCAACGCCTTGCCGATGCCTTGCTCTTGGGCAGACGGGTGCACGGCGATGCGCGCGCACGGCATCGCGCAACACGCGATTAACGCATGTGCGAATTACCGAACGGGAGTGGCGCCGGAGCGTCTGCCAGCTGGGACAGCCATGCAGGCGTCAGTGGCGGGGCGGGGAGTACCCGGCAATGCACTTGGAACGCGAGCGCATTGCGCTCAACTTGTAATGCTTGGTCATGACGGCTGCGCCAGCGTGACGACAGCACCGCAGGCGCCGATGCGATGCACTGCATGAGCGGCGACAGATACGCGCTGGTCGATACGACGATGCTGCATCCAACCATCTCCCAGTGCAGGTGCTACGTGGAAACGCTGTTGCCGTCATGTGCGTCGGGCGCAGCGCCGATGGCGCGTGTTGCCGACTGTGGCTAGTGATAGACCGCGTTTTGGGCTCTGTCAAGTAGGTGTGAAGTGTGTGCGGAGATCCTCGTATTGCCTGCGGATAGATCACCAATTCCGTCTCGCGCAGTCGCAGTGCCTGCATCCTGCGATGCAACGCAGCATGCGCAGATCATGCAACAGGCGCCGGCCATGACAGCCGACGCCTGTTGTGGGGCACGCGGATGCGTCGCTTATTTCGGCAACGGCGAACGCCCCGAGATCGAGAACGCTGCGGCCTCGCCAGCCGCGCCGGTGCCGGGCTGGCCACCGCCGACAAACAGCGTGTAGTCGCCGGCTTCCACCGCACGCTGCCCGGTGCGATCCACATCGCTCAACGCGCGCGCATCCAGGGTGAAGCGCAGCGTACGCTGCTCGCCGGGCTTCAGGTGCACACGCTGAAAGCCGACCAGGCTGCGCAACGGAGACTGCGGGCGATCCGGATACTGCAGATACACCTGCGCCACTTCGTCGCCGGCACGCGTGCCGGTATTGCGCACGGTGGTGGTCACCTGCAACGGACTGCCGGCTTGCAGGGTTGCAGTGGACAGCTGCGGCGCGGCGTAGGCAAAGCTGGTGTAGCTCAAGCCGTAGCCGAACGGAAACAGCGGCTCGCCCTTGAAGTAGCGGTAGGTGCGGCCCTTCATGTCGTAGCTGACGTAGGGCGGCAGGTCCTTGGTGGAGCGATAGAACGTCACCGGCAGGCGCCCGCCTGGGTTGTCGTCGCCGGCCAGCATGCGCGCGACCGCGGTGCCGCCGGACTGGCCCGGATACCACGCCGCCACGATCGCATCGGCATGCGTCTTGGCCCAGTTCAAGGCCACTGCGCTGCCGCTCATCAGCACCACGACCAGCGGCTTGCCGGAGGCCTTGGTCCGTTCCAGCAGCGCCTGCTGCGGGGCGGGCAGGGCGATGTCGTTGCGGTCGCCGCCGTCGAAGCCGGGCACATCGATGCGCAGTTCCTCACCTTCCACATCCGGCGACAGGCCGACGAAGGCCACCACCGCATCGGCCTGCGCCACCGCCTGCTCGGCCTCGGCCAGTTGCGCGGCCGCCGGTGCCAGCCACTCCAGGCGCACGCCCTGGTCCTGGCCGCGGTGTTCCATCTCCAGGCGAATCTTGCGCGGGCGGGTGTCGTCGAAGTGCAGCACGGTTTCCACGCTGCGGCCGTCGGCGTTGTGCATGCCGGCCGGCACGTGCTTGTCTTCGGCATTGCCGGCGACCACCAGCTTGTCGTCGATGTACAGCCGCACCGGGTCGTGGCCGGCGCAGTCGAAGCAGCGCGCCACCCGCACCGCCAGCGTGTAATCGCCCGCGCTCGGCGGCAGCAGTTCGCCGCTCCAGCGCACCGCGTAGCGATCGGCCGGCACGCCCTTTGCGGGGGCGACCTGGTCCCAGTTGAAACTCACCGTGCGGTCCTGCCGCACCGTGCGCGGCGCACCGTCCAGATCGACAGTGTCGAAATATTCGCCACGCAAGCCCGGCTTGCCGTCGCTGCGCAGCGCGGTTTCCGGAATCATGCCGGGTACGCCCGCGGCCAGCGGCGCACCTTGCGCATAACTCACCTGCTGCGCGCCGAAGCGCTGGCGCAGGCCGAGCAGCGGGGTGACCGGCGTGGACGAGGTGCCCTGGTAGTTGGCTTCCAACGCTGCCAGCGCATCGGCATTCGGCCCGATCACCGCCAGCCGCGTGCCGGCCTTCAACGGTAGTGTGCCGGCCTCGTTCTTGAGCAATACGATCGATTCGGCAGCGGCTTTCAGCGCCAGCGCACGGTTGGCGGCGTTATCGATATCCCTGGCACCGAGCTTTGCATACGGATCCTTGCGCGGCGCCTCCAGTTCGCCCAGGCGATAGCGCGCGGCGAACAGGCGCACCAGCGATTGGTCGAGCAGGGCTTCATCCACTTCGCCACGTTCGATCTCCGTACCGAGTTCGCGATAGGCATGCCCGCAATTGAGATCGTGCCCGGCCTTGAGCGCTGCAGCCGACGAGCCGGCATTGTCCGGGCGGAAGTAATGGAACTGGGTCATGTCGTCCACCGCATCGCAGTCGGACACCACAAAGCCCTTGAAGCCCCAGTCGCCACGCACGCGGCCGTTGAGCAACCAGTCGGCGGCGCAGGCCGGCGTGCCGTGCAGCGAGTTGTACGCGCACATCACCGAGCCGGCCTGGCCGTCGATCAGGGCGGCGCGGAAGGCGGGCGTATAGGTCGCCTCCACATCGCGCGGCGACACGTCCACATCGAAGCTGTGCCGGCCCGGCTCCGGACCGCTGTGCACGGCGATGTGCTTGGGCGTGGCGATGGTGCGCGGGTGATCCAGATCGTCGCCCTGCAAGCCGCGGATGAAGCCCACCGCCAATTGCCCGGTGAGGAAGGGATCCTCGCCGTAGGTTTCCATGCCACGGCCCCAGCGCGGGTCGCGAAAGATATTGATGTTGGGCGACCAGATGGTCAGGCCCGCGTAGCGCTTGTGATCCTTGCCCGGGGCGCCGGCCTGATTGAACTTGGCACGCGCCTCGGTCGACACCACCGTGCCCACCTGCTGCATCAACGCGGTATTCCAGCTGGCAGCAAGACCGATCGACTGCGGAAACACCGTGGCGTAGCCATTGCGTGCGATGCCGTGCAGGCCTTCGCTCCACCACTCGTAGGCGGGGATGCGCAGGCGTGGAATCGCCGGTGCATCGTTCATCGCCTGCGCGACTTTTTCCTCGCGGCTCATCTGCGCGACCAGCGCGGCGGCGCGTTGCTCCGGCGTCGCATCGGGTTGTGTTGCGGCCAACGCCGGCGCGCCGACCAGCGGCAGGCCCAGACCCAGACTCAGCGCGACCGCCAGGCGGCATGGAAACACGGACAACGACATCTGCTCACTCCTGCGGGGCGGCGACTGGCCGTCACGCGTTGTTCTTGGATTGCCCGCAGCGACACCGCGGGCAGCGGTTGGTGACACTTGGCGCAGTAGTGGTTACTGATCGGACGCCGGATCGGATACGAGACCTGCGCCCGGCACTGCCGTCACTGCGCCACGCGCAGTCTTAGCGGATGGCGCAGCGCCCTGAGACGAGCGCTGCGCCATCGGCCGACGTCTGTTCCCGGCGCGGCTTACTTCGTCTCGGCCGGCTCCGGCGGTGCACCGGCCAGCGTGCTCGCCAGATCGCGCACCTGCAGCGTGGACTGCAACTGTGCCAGCGCGGCCTTGCTGCTCACATGCACGGTCAACGGCTCGCCCGGCAACAGGTCGAACGCGTTGTCCGACAGCGTGGCATCCACATCGCCGAACGATAGCCAGACCTCGCGTGCCAGCGTGTTGCTGGACAGCGTCAGCGCGTAGCCATCGTCATCGGCGCGCCATTGGCTGTCGATCTTGGCGGCCGGCAACACCAGCTGCTTGGCCGGCGCGAAGAACACCACCTCGCGCGACAGCAGCTTGTCGCTGTCGAACAACTCGAACACCGCGTAGCTGCGCTTGGGGTCGGCGCTGCCCAGCAACTGCTTGTCGCTGAAGTTGCCCACCTGCAGGCTGCTGAGCGGTTTGACGGTGGTCTTTTCCTCGCGCTTGCTCAGCAGCTTGCCGTCCATGCTCATTACCCGCATGCGCCAACGCGCGGCCAGCGGGGTGGTGCGGTCGGAGACCAGCGACACCTCGGTCTGGCCCTTGTCATTACGCAGTGCGGCGATCAGCTCCGGCGCGTAGAAGCGGCGGGCGTGGTAATGCAGCGCCTTCCAGCGGCCGTAGTAGTCCACGCTGGACCACGACGCACCCGGCCACACATCGTTGAGCTGCCAGTACAACGAGCCCATCGATTGCGGGCGCGAGGCACGCAGATGCGAGGCGGCCAGGTTGATGCCTTCGGCCTGCATCAGCTGGCTCAAATAGACGAAGCTCTCGAAGTCCTTGGGCTCGCCGAATTCGCGCCGGATGTACAGCATCAGCCGCTTGTTGCCGTTGCCCTTGTCGAACTTCTGATGCACGCGCATCACCGGCGATTCCGGATCCATGTCGCCGGGTTCGGCGAAGGCACGCACGGTGCGCATGTCGGGGAACGACTGCAGGCCGTATTCGGACATGAAGCGCGGGGTGACGTTGAGGTATTCGGTCACCGGCAGCGCGGGGCCGCCCCAGACCTTCCAGTAATGCATGTCGCCATCGTTGGCCTGGTCGGCGGCGCCGTCGAAGTTGGTGCCAGGCGAGGTGGACCAGTACGGCACGTCGCTGTCGTAGGTGGCCACCACTTCGCGGAACACGGTGCCGAACAAGGTGGTCATGCCGCGCTCGATGCGGCTGCGTTCTTCCGGGTCCACCGACTGCTTGAACTTGACCCGGTCGCCCCAGTTTTCCCAACCGGTCTGCACTTCGTTGTTGCCGCACCACAGCACGATGCTGGGATGGTCGCGCAGGCGCTTGACCTGTTCGATCGCCTCCTGCCGGGTGTTCTCGCGGAACTCCACGTCGTACGGCGGCACCGCGCCACCGAACATGAAGTCCTGCCAGATCATGATGCCCAGCTCGTCGGCCACCTCGTAGAAGCGGTCGTCCTGATAATGCCCGCCGCCCCACATGCGCAGCATGTTCATGTTGGCATCGCGCGCATCCTGCAAGGTGCTGCGCATGCGCTCGGGGCTCACACGTGCGGGGAACGCATCCAGCGGGATCAGGTTGGCCCCCTTGGCGAAGATCGGGATGCCGTTGATCACGATCTCCATGCTCTTGCCGTACTTGTCTTTCTCGCGCCGCAGCTCCACCGAGCGCAGGCCGGTGACCCGCTTGATCTGCTGGCTGTCGCCATCGGCATCACGCACGCTGGCCACGAAGGTGTAGCGGTCCTGCGCGCCGTAGCCGGCCGGGAACCAGCGCTTGGGCTTGGCGATGCGCACCGGCACATCGATGCGGTTCTGCCCCGGGTCGACCACCGCCTGCTGGGTGAATTGCCCGACTTTCTGCCCATCCGGGCCCAGCACGTCCAGCGTCACCTGCACCGGGCCGCTGCGGCCGGCCTGCAGTTCCAGCTGCGCCTGCAATTGCGCGCTGTCGGCATCCACGCGTTGCTGGGCGATATGCAGCCCGTCTACGCGCACCGCATCCCAGGCTTCCAGGCGCACGTCTTTCCAGATGCCGGCGTTGACCATGCGCGGGCCCCAATCCCAACCGAAGTTGTACGGCGCCTTGCGCACGTAGGTGGAGCTGTGGCGCGATTCGGGTTCGTCGCCGAAGGCGGAATCGTAGGCGCCCGGCAGCGCGTACGGCTGCTTGGCCAGCCACGGCTGGATCTTCTTGATCGGCGAGAACAGCTTGACCTCGAGCACGTTGTCGCCGCGCTTGAGCAGGGGTTTGGCATCCACGCGCCACTGCCGGAACATGTTGTCGGCGCTGAGCAGCGGCTTGCCGTTGAGGGTGACCTCGGCAAACGTATCCAGGCCGTCGAATACCAGCTCGACGTGCTCGCGCTTGAGCGTGGCCGCATCCACGTTGAAGCGGGTCTGGTATTGCCAGTCGCTCAGGCCCGCCCACTGGATCTTGCCTTCGTTGTCGCGATAGAACGGGTCCGGCACGATCTTGGCGGCGATCAGATCGGTCTGCACCGCGCCCGGCACCTGCGCCGGCAACCACGCCGCCGCTTTCGGATAGGTCTTGGCCTGTTCCTGGCCCGGCACCAGCCGCACCTGCCAGCCGCTGTCCAGGGGCGTTGCCGTGGGCGGCGCGGCCCAGGCCTGCGAGATGGCAACGGCCAGGGCAAGCCCTAGGCGGGCGGGGGCGGGAACGCAACGATGACGGGATAGGGGCATGGATGACTCTCCTTGGATGGATCAGCGCGTGGCGGCGGGGGGCGCCTGCGCGGTGGTTTCAATCAACTGGACGGCGCCGATGGCATACAGCGGGCCGCGAATCGGCGCGGTGAAGCGCAGGCATAGATCGTGGATGCCGGTGCGTGCAGGCAGTGCGGTTTCCAGCGTGAATTGTTCGCCCAGCGTGGCGCTGTTGGGCAATTGCACGCTGGCGATCAGCTCGCCCTCGCAGCCCAGGCGCACTTCCAGCTCGCCGCGGCGCGTCTTGGCGGGGTACTGCACCACCTTGGATTGTTCGTGGGCCAGGCCGAAGTTGTTCGGCAGGCGTGCGGACTCGATCCGGATCGCGCCGACGCCATCCAGGCGCGCCTGCGGATACAGCCGGCAGGCATGGAACAGGTCGACGTTGTAGACCGGCGTGTCGGCAGCGGTCAGTTCCGGCAGCAGCGGCAGGCGCAGGCCGAGCGCACCGGTGTCCACGCAATCGCGCAGGCCCTGGGTGTCCACGTGCAACAAGCCGGCACGATCGAAAGTACGGCTGCGCGTGGCCGCCAGCGCGCTGCCGCCGGCATCGAAGGCGGTGGCCTTGACCGTGGTCGGCAGCTGGATCGTAAACGGCGCCGCATAACGTGGCGATGCCGGTGTGGGATCGCTACCGTCGATGGTGTAGTGCAGCGTGCCCGCACCGGCCTGGGTGCCGAGTACCACCTTGGCCGGGCCGCCAGCGAGCACCGGGTTGGGGCCGCCTTCCAGTGCGATATCGGCGGCGAAGGCGCCGTCGCTGTAGTCGATGCCCAGCGCCTTGTAGCGCTGCAGCTGCGCCGGCAGGCGCGCCAGGAAATCCTTCCAGTTGCGAGCAGCCACCGGCGACCAGGTCACTTCGGCGATGGCGGACAGCCGCGGGAACAGCGCGTGATCCACATGCCAGCGCGAAGGAATGTATTCAGACCACAACGCGCCTTGCGCGCCGAGTACATGCGTGGACTGCGCGGCGCTGAGTTCACCAGGTACCGGGTCGAAAGCGTAGACCTTGGACAACGGCAGTACGGTCAGGCGGCCGTTGGGTTCGTCGCTGCGGGTGGTCTGCAGGTTGTCCAGGTACAGCCAGTCGCCTGGCGCCAGCACCACATCGTGGCCCTGCCTGGCGGCGGTCACCGCACCGTCGGTGCCGCGCCACGACATCACCGAGGCACTGGCCGGCACGCCGCCTTCGAGGATTTCGTCCCAGCCGATCATGCGCCGGCCGTGCTGGGTGAGGTAGGCCGCAAGCTGTTCGTTGAACCAGCCTTGCATCGCGTGCGCATCCTTGACGCCCAACTTGCGCATCTGCGCGCGCACCGCGGGCGAGGCTTCCCACTGATCCTTGACCGCCTCGTCGCCACCGATATGGATATACGCCGACGGGAACAAGGTCAGCACCTCGTCCAGCACGTTGGTGATGAAGCTCAGGCTGCGTTCGCTGGTGTTGAACAGGTACGGGTTGACGCCCCAGTCCACGCCCACCTGCGTGCGCTGGCCGGGCACGCCGACTTCTTCCGGATACGCGGCCACCGCGGCCTGCGCATGCCCGGGCATGTCCAGCTCGGGCAGCACGGTGATGTGCAGGCGCGCCGCATAGGCGACGATCTCGCTGATCTGCTGCTGCGTATAGAAACCGCCATAGCGCTCGGGCGTGCCGTGCTGGCCGGCGCCGGGCGGGGTGCGCCAGGCACCGACCTCGGTGAGTTTGGGGTAACGCTTGATCTCGATGCGCCAGCCCTGGTCGTCGGTGAGATGCCAATGCAGCACATTGAGCTTGTGCGCGGCCATCGCGTCCAGCACATGCTTGACCGTGTCCACGTCGTGGAAGTGGCGGGCCACATCCAGATGCTGGCCGCGCCAGCCAAAGCGCGGCCAGTCGCGGATCGCCACCGCCGGTACGGTGACATCGCCCTTGCCCGCATCCGGCGTCATCAATTGCCAGGCGCTGATTGCGCCATAGAACAGTCCGGCACCATCGCGTGCGGTGATGCGGATGCCGTTGCCGTCCACATCCAGGCTATAGCCTTCCTTGTGAGCCACCGGCGCCTGCGGGGTGCGCTCCAGGCGGATGCTGTGCGGCGAGGCGCTGGTTTCGGTGCGCACTTCCAGGGTCAGGCCGCGGGTGCGTTGCAACAGGCTGGCCAGCGACTCGGCGCTGCGGCGCACCTCGGCATTGCCGGTGGGGATGGAGATCACCGTGCCGGTGCCGACGCGGAAACTGCCGGTGCCGCGCCTGGCTTCGGCCGGGGCGGGAATCAGGGGCAGCGGTGTGGTGGTCGCAGGCAGTGTTGCGGTATTGCCGGGATTGGCTGCAGGTGCGGTCGCTGCATCGCGTTGGCCGCAGCCCGCCAGCACCATCGCCGTCAGCGCCATCGCAAGCAGGCACGAGGAACGTCGGTGCGATGACAGCAGGCGCGACGACAGGCTGCGCGGCGACGGCGGCCCGGATAACGGTGAGCGCAGGCTCGGTGCGGAGTTCGACATCATGCAATCACATCCCGGTATGGCGGGGGAGATACGGCAGCCACGCACAGTAGCAAAGCCGTGCCGGATGGCGCAGGGACTGGCGCACGCTTCGTCGGGGTGCGCGGTGTGTGGTGTCGCGCAGCGCCCGCGCTCCGCATGGCGTGTTACAGAACGGGCGCGGGCAGTGCACGCATCGGCTTGCAGTGGATGCATTCCGATGCGAACACCGACCGCGCCCGTCCTGTCGTGCAGCAGTGCGATGACGCGGTCAGCGCTGCGCGGTCGGCAACTCGTCCCACACCTTCGGGTCCTCGGCGCCCAGCACCCAGCAGCTGAAACCTTCCAGGCCGTACTGCTTCACCAGGTCGTAGCGTGCCTTGAAGCTGCGCGCATCCGGGCGGAACACCCACTCGCGCATGTCGTCGCGGTAGAAGTAGAACCACGATTCCTGCTCGACCGGATCCCATTGCACGGTGGCGTTCTGCTCGATCGCCAGCGGAAACGATTCGTCGGCATCGATATAGGTGGCGGAGATGTTCGACGCCTCGGTGCCGTCTTCCTTGACCGGATTACCGGTGTACCAGCGGTAGCCGTAGGTGGCGATGCCGAGCGAGAGCTTGTCCTTCGGCACCTGGGTGATCGCGTAATCCAGGTGCTTCTTCATCCACACCATGCCGTCGACCGGGCCCGGCGTGGTCCAGCGGGTGTGCTGGTCGTAGGTCATGATGCTGACCAGATCCGCGGCCTGGCCAAGCGCCTTGAGGTCGTACGCGCCGCGCCAGTATTCCCACATCCACTTGGAGAACTGGCCGCCTTCGGCATGGCCCGGGGCATTGGGCACCACCGCCACCGACATCTTGAAGCCGGCCTTGTGCAGCGCATCGGCGGTCTGCTTGACCATCAGCGTGTAGGCGTCGCGGTCGGTCCAGGCGATGTTCTCGAAATCGAACTGGAAGCCGTAGTACTTGTGCTGCTTGCCGTGGATCAGCAGCGATTCGATCATGCGCTTCTTGGCGGCTTCGTCGTGCATCAGCTTGTGGAAGCCGTCGCGCCCGGTGGTCATCGACAGGATCGGCATCACCCGCAGGTTCTTCTGCTTGGCGATGTCGTACAGGTACATGTTGGGTGTGCCGTTGACCAGGCCGTTCTGGTCGACGCCGTACCAGGTCGGCACCACCACGTCGATCTTGTCGACATTGGCCAGGAACGAGTTGGTCGATTTCTGCGTGTTCATCAGATAGAACAACGCCGTGGGGGTTTTGGCCAGGGCCGGCGCGCATACCAGCGCCAGCGCCAGCAGGATCCAGGTCAATCGCTTGCTCATGAAAACAGCATCCGTCAGGGAGTGGGGGAAGAAGAAAGATCGATGCGCAGCACGTAGGCGTGCTCGCCGACCGGCTTGGCAGGCAGGCTCATATGCAGGCCGTCGGCCTGCTGCTCGAACGGCACCTTCTTGCCGTTGGCCAGCAGCGTCACGCCGCGCACGCCGTCGGCCGGTGTGAGCGAGCGGATCACCGCCTTGCCGCCGGCCGGCCAGCCGAGTTCGATTGCATACAGCGCGCCATCGCGCGTGGTGAAGCGGAAATCTTCGGCGGTGTAGGGCTTGGTCTTGACGTCCTGGAAGGTGCCGCCGACCACCTCGGTCGGGCCTTCGCCATACACGCGCCACGGCTTGCTGTCGTAGATCGCGCCGCCGTTGGTCTTGAGCCACTTGCCGATCGCCAGCAGGATGCCGCGCTCGGTATCCGGGATCGAGCCATCGGCACGCGGGCCGATGTTGAGCATCAGGTTGCCGTTCTTGGCCACCACATCGGCCAGCATGTGGATGATGAAGGTCGGCGACTTGTAGGTGTCGTTTTCGATGTAGCCCCACGACGCATTGCTCACCGAAGTGTCGGTCTGCCAATGGGTGGGATGGATGCCGGTGAGCTGGCCGCGCTCGATGTCCAGCGTGCCGGCCCCTTCCGGAAACGCGCCCAGCTTGTAGTTCACCACCACGCCGCGATCGGCTTCGGTACGCGCCGCGCCCTGGTTGTAGTAGTAGGCCAGCATGGTCGGCAGGCTGCTGCGGAAGGTGGGGTGGGCAATCCACCAATCGAAATAGATCAGGTCCGGTTGATAGGTGTCGATCAGCTCGGTGGTACGCGCCAGCCAGTCGTCCAGCCAGGCCTGCGACACCGGCGTCCAGTCGTTGGCCACATCGGCATCGTCCTTGCCAGGCAGGCGCACCTGCGCCGGGCCGTACAGCGCGGCATAGCGTGGGTCGTTGACGTCCGAATCGAACTTGCGCCCGCCGTCGAAGAACCAGTTGTGTTCGGCGCGATGTGAGGACAACCCGAAGTGCAACCCCTGCGCGCGGATCGACTTGGACAACTCGCCCAGCAGATCGCGCCTGGGTCCCATCTTCACCGCGGTCCAGTCGGAGAGCTTGGAGTCGTACAGCGCAAAGCCGTCATGATGCTCGGCCACCGGCACCACATAGCGCGCGCCGGATTGCCGGAACAGCTTTGCCCAGCCATTCGGATCGAACTTGGGCGCGGTGAACCTGGGAATCAGATCCTTGTAGCCGGAGCTCGCCTGCTGCCCGTAGGTCGCCACGTGATGGGCGAATTCCTTGGATCCCTCCAGGTACATGTTGCGCGAATACCACTCGCTGCCGAACGCCGGCACCGAGAACACGCCCCAATGGATGAAGATGCCGAACTTGGCGTTGTCGTACCACGCCGGCGATTGATAGGCCTTGAGTGCAGCCCAGTCGGGGCGGAACGGACCCTTGCGTGCGCCGGCTTCGGCTTCGCGCACCAGGCGCTCGCGTTCGGGTGCGTACTTGGCGGTGGCGCTGAGCCACTGCTGGTCGATCTGTTCCGGGCTGAGCGTGGTGGCGGTGGGCGCGGTAGGCGATTGCGCGCTGAGCGTGGCAGCAGGCAACGCGAGCAGCAGACCGAGCGCGAGCATTCGCGTTCTGGGTGCAGCTCCGGCGTGGCGGCGGGATGGAGCCGCAGGGCGGCTATCGGTCGTCATGGGAACTGCACTCCTTCAAGCGAGACATGTCGGTTGCAGCGCAGCCGGCACGTGGATGGCAAAAGCGGGCCTGGCCATGCTCCCTCAACCGCGAAGGGGCGTGGCCAGTACCACTCCTTGGTACAACATCGAGCCGTGCGCTGCATGCAACGCACCGCTCAAAAAAAAGCGCGCCACCGTGGAGGGTCGGTGGCGCGCCGGTGCTACATCAGAACTTGAAGTTCAGCTGGGCCTGATAACCGCGGCCGTTCTTATAGAACGCCGTGGGGGTCGAGCGGGTGTTGCTGAACAGCCGGTAGGTGGAATCCAGCAGGTTGGTCGCGCCGAAGGTGATGCCCATGTAATCGGTGATCTGATACGAGGCGGTCAGGTCGAGCTGCTTGTAGCTGTCTGCGAAGTCCTGCGAGGCCAGGCGGCCGATCTGGGTGAAGTACTTGGAACGGAAGCTGTAGTTCACACGTACCATCCAGTCGCCATGCTCCCAGTACGGGATGATGTTGTAGGTGTCACGCGACAGGTAAGGCAGGTTCAGGCCCGAGCTCGAATCGGATTCGGCAAAGGTATAGTTGGCCTGCACACCGAAGCCCAGACCCAGCGACTGCTGGTAGTTCACCGACACGCCCTTGACCTTGGCATCGGAGACGTTGATCGGCGAGGTCACCGTGTAGATGCCGGAGTTGCCGCTGATCGGATCGGTCAGCTGCTGCTGGCTGGTGGTGTTGACGATGTAGGAGCTGATGTCGCGATAGAACACTTCACCGGACAGCATGCTGGACGGCGCGAAATACCACTCCGCAGCAAGGTCGTAGTTGGTGGACTCGTACGGCTTCAGATCCGGGTTACCGCCACCGGCGGTCAGGTTGCCGTTCGCGCTGTTGATGCTGAACGTGCCGGCCAGATCACCATAGCGTGGACGTGCGATTACCTTGGCGGCCGAGAAACGCAGCACGGCGTCGTCGGTGATGTCGTAGGCGATGTTGAAGCTCGGCAGCGCCTTGCGGTAGTCGTTGTTCTCGGCCACGCGCGAGTAGTTGGTGCCGCCATCTGCGGTCTGCCAGTACAGCGACTTGTCGGTGGTGTCGACCAGACGCACGCCGACGTTGCCGCGCCACTTGCCGGTTTCGTAGTTCAACTGGGTGTAGAAGTTCTGGGTAATCTCCTTCACTTCGAACGAGGAGCCGTAATCGGGACGGTACGGACCCTGCGGCTGCGACAGCAGATAGCTGCGGATCGAGTTCAGGCTGGCGGTCGGCCAGGTGGTCAGGTCGCCGCTGGCGCCCAGGCCGTCGTACAGACCGCTCGGGGTGGTGCCCGGGTTGAACTGGGTCAGCGAGATCGCATCGGTGGTATTGATGCGATTGCCGCGTGCGTCCACGCCGTTGTTGTGGTTGATGTACTTGTAGCCGAACAGCAGTTTGGTGAACGGTCCCAGCTCCAGATCGCGGGCCGCATCCCACTGGAAGTATTTCTCTTCGTCGGTGCTCTTCTGATAGAAGATGCCGCCGGCCTGCATCGCGCTGGAGTCCTGCGAACCGGCGGGCAGGCCGGCCGGCGAACCGGGCAGCGTCCAGTTCGAGGCGCCGCCGTTGTCGTAGTTCACCGCGGTGTTCTGACCATCGAAGGCGTAGTTATAGCCGCCGTCGGTCATCAGGAACTTCATCAGGTACTCGGGGTTCTTGCCGCCGGTGGCCTTGGTGTCGCCGACCTGGGTGGTGAACACCCACTTCTCGCCCGACCAGTCGTGACGCAGGTTCAGGCTCTTGGTGGTGACGGTGCTCTCGCGGTAGTTCGCGTCCAGCTGAGCGTACGGCTGCCCCGCGGCGCCATCGCCGAAGGTCGCCGAGGTGACCACGCCGTTCTGCACATTGGCGCTGGTGACCTTCTGCAGGTCGTTGTTGCACGCCGGGCAGACGTAACGCGATTCGCTGAAGTTGTTGTACTTGCCCTTGATGTACAGGCCGGTCAGGTTGAATTCGTTCTGCTCGTTCGGCTTCCACTGCAACGCACCCTGCAGGCCGCTGCGTTCGCGGGTCTGCTGGAAGAATGCGCTGTTGATGCCGGCCGGCACACGGGCGGTGGCCACATCGCTGCCGTCGCCGGTGATGGTGGCGCTGGCGGGAATGTTGGCGCCGGTGGTGTAGCCGAAGTATTCGATACCCGCGCGTGCCAGGTCCTGCTTGTCATGCGTGGCGGAGATCAATGCACCGAAGGTTTCGTCGTCGTTCTTCCAGCTCCACAGCGCCGAGCCGCGCGGATTGCCTTCTTCCGAACGGTCGTTGTAGTTGTAGCCGACCGAGCCGCGGATGGTGTTCTTGGGCAGATCCAGCGGCTTGCGGGTGTGCACGATCACGGTACCGCCGATCGAGCCTTCGTCGATGCGCGCTTCCGGGGTCTTGTAGACCTCCATCAGGCCGATGATTTCCGGCGACAGCAGGGTGTAGTTGAAGGTACGGCCGCTGGTGTCGGTCGGGTTGCCGCCCCAATCGCCCGAGGCAATGGTCTGGCCGTTGAGCAGCACGCGGTTCAAGGCCGGGTCGGTACCGTTGATGCTGACCTTTTCGCCTTCGCCGAACTGGCGGTCGACGCTGATGCCTGGTAGGTGCGACAGCGATTCGGCAGCATTGATGTCCGGGAACTTGCCGATATCTTCGGCGCTGATCGCATCGACGATCGAATTGGCCGAGCGCTTGACTGACTGGCTCTTCTCTAGCGATGCGCGATAACCGGTGACGGTGATGGTATCCAGCTCGGTGGTCGCCGACGGCGTGGCGGCAGGAGCCTGTTGTTCTTGTCCGGCAGCCATTGCAGAGCCGGAGCAGTACAGAGCGGCGGTAATACAGAGTGCTAACGTCGTGGTGCGGCTGTGCATGGCTAAACCTCGTTGGTTAGTGCTGTGAGCGCGCCGCCTCTGGAAGGCGTCACGCGCTCGGCGTGGCCGGCAAAACAACACGCCCTGACCGATCGCGGTGATCGCACTGGCACGCGTCGCAAGAGGCGGGCCCGGGTGATTCGCGTGGTAGAGGAGGTGTCCCCCGTGTGGTGAAGCGGTAGAGCGAATGCGACTTCAGTGAGTCGAACATCGGGTGATGTCCCGCTCACGAATCTGGAATGCACCGGCGAGGGAGTAGCCCGTTCCTGAGTACCGAACAGTCCATGGCCCCTCCTGCCAGAACCCCGATTTGGATCGAGTCTCGCGTAGCGTTGACAGCGTTGTCAACACATCGTCACAGATCTCTGAAGCGGCTGCGATTGCGCTGCAATGCAGCATTTGTTGGTGATGCCGCGCACTGCGCCGATCCCGCTGCGCAGCGCATCAAGAGTGGCGCCGCGTCGCGATCAGCTGTTTCTATAGGGAATTACGCATATGCAGATGGCGGGCCCTGATTTGTGCTGAAATCGCTGTCATGGATGCGGATTTTTAGTGGATGATGAAATTGGCGGCATCCTGTTTAAATCGTGATCGCCGCGGTTGCGTTACAAAGCGATTACTGACAACGTTGTCTACCCCGTTACCGTTCGTCGGACAACGGGCATGACGCCAGCCCGCGGCCACTTATCAGGAGAATGCGTGAGCGCAAGCAGTCCAATGGAAGCGGTGGCCTTTCCGCGCCCCGACACCTTCGTTGCCGCAGACGTGGGGGGGACGCATGTGCGTCTGGCGCTGGTGTGCGAAAGCCCCGATCCACGCCAACCGGTCACGGTGCTGGACTACCGCAAGTACCGGTGTGCCGACTACCCGGGCCTGGCCGAGATCATGGCCGCGTTCTTTGCGGAGCTGGGCTGCGCGCCGGTGCAGCGTGGGGTCATCGCCAGCGCCGGGTATGCGCTGGAAGACGGCAGCGTGATCACCGCCAACTTGCCGTGGGTGCTGGCGCCTGAGCAGATCCGCCGCCAGCTCGGCATGCAGGCATTGCATCTGGTCAACGATTTCGAAGCGGTGGCGCATGCGGCCAATTACATGGCCGGGAATCAGGTCCTGCAGTTGTCCGGCCCGCCGCAGGGCGCGCCGGGTCCGGCGCTGATCCTGGGCCCGGGCACCGGCCTGGGTGCGGCGTTGTGGATTCCCAACGGCGCCAATCCGGTGGTGTTGCCGACCGAGGCCGGCCACGCCGCGCTTGCTGCCGCCAGCGATCTGGAAGTGGCCTTGCTGCAGGAGCTGCGCCGCACCCGCACGCATGTGGCCACCGAGCACCTGCTCTCCGGCCCGGGCCTGTTGAATCTCTATACCGCACTGGCCGCGCTGCGTGGCGTGCCGGCGCTGCACGCCAGCCCGGCCGATGTCACCGCCGCCGCGCTGGCTGGCGAGGACGTGCTGGCACGCGATGCGCTACAGGCGTTCTGCGGCTTCATGGGTAGCGTGGTCGGCGACATGATGCTGCTCTATGGCGTGCGCAGCGGTGTCTATCTGGCGGGTGGATTCCTGCCGCAGATCGCCGCATTCGTGGCCGCAAGCGACTTCGTCGCACGTCTGCTCGACAAGGGCGCATTGCGTCCGGCGCTGGAGCAGGTGCCGGTGAGCATCGTCGAGCACGGCCAGCTCGGTGTGATCGGCGCGGCCAGCTGGTTCCTGCAGCACGGCCGCTGAGCGCCCGCGCATCGCCAGGTGCAGCAGTCTGGCTGCACCAAACCGATCAACTTCCCATCTCCGTAGGAGCGCACCCGGGCGCGACGGGGCGTTCCCGATAACGCTAGGTCGCGCCCAGGTGCGCTCCTACGAGTCGGCGCGGGTTTAGGGCCGGGACGCAGTGGACGGAGCCATCAACATGCAGCGGACGACGCAACGCCGGGCAATTCCACATCCCCGTAGGAGCGCACCCGGGCGCGACGAGGCATTCCCGATAACGCCAGGTCGCGCCCAGGTGCGCTCCTACGATGTCATGGGGCTATAAGTCTCCGAACCGCGACTGCAGTGCCGCAATCGCCGCCAGCCCCGCGGTTTCGGTGCGCAGAATGCGTGGCCCCAGTTGCAGGCCGCTGAAACCCGCCTCGGCGAGGGTTGCGCGATCACGCGGCGACCAGCCGCCTTCCGGGCCGATCGCCACGATCACATGCGGTTGCGCGCTCAGCGCCAGGCTGCCCAGGCGATGCTCGCCGTGCGGGTCCAGTGTCAGCCGTAGCGCCTGCGGGTTGCTGGCCTGCGCCGCATCCTGCAGCCCGTGCGGCGCAGCGACCGTGGGAATGCGCGCACGCCCGGACTGCTCGCAGGCCGACACCACCACGCTGCGCCAATGCGCCAGGCGTTTTTCCATGCGCGCCGCATCCAGCTTGACCTCGGTGCGCTCGGCGTTGACCGGCACGACCGCCGTCACCCCCAGCTCGGTGGCCTTCTGCAGGATCAGATCCATCTTCTCGCCGCGCGCAATGCCCTGGATCAGGGTGATCGACAACGGCGACTCGTTGCGCAGCGGCTCGGCACGTTCCACCAGTGCGCGCGCCTCGCGTTTGCCGGCCAGGGTGATGCGCGCGTGGTAGTCGCTGCCGTCGCCGTTGAACAGCACGCAGGCATCGCCCTCGCGCAGTCGCAGCACACGCAGCAGGTGATTGGCCGACTCCTCCGGCAGCGTCACCTCCTGGTCGCAGTGCAGCGGCAGTGCGACATGGGAGCGGGTCAGGCGCATGCAACGGCCTCCTCGATGGCGTGGCGGGTGGTCGCAGCCAGCAGCGCAAGTTGCGCGTCGTCCACGCAATACGGCGGCATCCAGTACAGCACGTCGCCGAGCGGGCGCAGCACCACGCCCTTGTCGAGTGCGGCGCGATAGGCCTTCAGGCCCACCCGCGCCGCAGACGGGAATGGCGTGCGCTTGTCGCCGCCCTGCGTGAGTTCGAACGCCACGATCATGCCGGCCTGGCGCACGTCGGCCACCGCGGGGTGTTCGCCGATCTGCGCAGCCAGCGTGGTCATGTGCGCGGCGGTGCGCTGGTTGCGCGCAATGACATCGTCGTCTGCAAAGATCTGCAGCGTTGCCAGCGCGGCGGCGCATGCCAGCGGATTGCCGGTGTAGCTATGCGAATGCAGGAACGCACGTTCGCGCGAGTCGTCCAGGAACGCGTCGTACAACTGCTGCGTGGCCAGCACCGCCGACAGCGGTAGGAATCCGCCGGTCAGCCCCTTGGACAGGCACAACAGGTCGGGCATGATCCCGGCCTGTTCGCAGGCGAACAGGCTGCCGGTGCGACCGAAGCCGGTGGCGATCTCGTCGGCGATCAGGAACGCGCCATGCGCGTCGCACAGTTCGCGTGCGCGGCGCAGATAGGCCGGGTGATACATGCGCATGCCGCCTGCGCACTGCACGCGCGGCTCCAGGATCAGCGCGCAGATTTCGTCGGGCGAGTGTTCGAACACCGCCTGCAGCGCATCGGCCGCCTGCAATGCGTAGTCTTCCGCGCTCTGTCCGGGCTCGGCCAGGTAGGCATCGGGCGAGGGCGCAAAGATCGACTCCAGCAGCAACGGCGCATACACGCGCCGATACAGCGGAATGTCGCCGACCGACAGCGCGCCGATGGTCTCGCCGTGGTAGCCGTTTTCCAGCGCGACGAAACGCGTGCGGCGGTGCTCGCCGCGGTTATGGAAGTAGTGGAAGGCCATCTTCAAGGCCACTTCCACGCCGGCCGAACCATTGTCGGCATAGAACACCTTGGATAACGGCGCGCGGCCAGCCTGGCGCGGCGCGATCGCCAACAGGCGCTCGGCCAGCTGCACGGCGGGCGCATGGGTAAAGCCGGCCAGCATCACCTGCTCCAGTTCGCCAGCCTGGCGCGCGATGGCCGCGCCGATGCGCGGTTCGCTATGGCCGAACAGGTTGGTCCACCAACTGCTGACCGCATCCAGGTAGTGGCGACCGTCGTGGCCGATCAGCCACGCACCGTCGCCACGCGCGATCGGCACCAGCGGAAGTGTGTGCGGGTGCTCGCGCATCTGTGTGCAGGGGTGCCACAGCACCTCAAGATCGCGTTGCCGCCAATGTTCGTCAGCTTGAGAGGCTGCCGGGTCTGCTAGGATTTCGGGCTCATGAACATGTCGATGCATACGCCTATTCTATCGGTCGGCTCCGCCGCTGCGTGCTACGCATGAGCCCGCGCCTGCCAACCATCCACAAGATCACCGATCTGGGTGACGGGCCGTTCCGTCGCCAGCAGCTGGATCTGGAATTTTCCAATGGCGAGCGTCGCCTTTACGAGCGCCAGCTCAGTCAGGGCCACGGCGCGGTGGTGGTGGTGCCGATGCTCGACGCGCAGACCGTGCTGCTGGTGCGCGAATACGCCGCCGGCGTGCATCGCTACGAGCTGGGTCTGGTCAAGGGCCGCATCGATGCCGGCGAGACGCCGGAGCAGGCCGCCGACCGCGAGCTCAAGGAAGAAGCCGGTTACGGCGCGCGCCAGGTGCAGGTGCTGCGTGCGATGACGCTCGCTCCTACTTATATGAGTCACCAATCCTGGTTGGTGCTGGCACGCGACCTCTATCCCGAGCGCCTGGTGGGCGACGAGCCGGAAGAGATGGAGGTGGTGCCCTGGCCGATCGCCCGTCTGGACGAATTGATGCTGCGCGAAGATTTTTCCGAAGGCCGTTCGCTGGCCGCCTTGTTCATTGCGCGCGAGTGGCTGGAGCGCAACCCATGATCCGCATCCCGATGGAACTGCGCGAAACCGTGATCGCCATCGCCCGCGAGGCGGGGGCGGCGATCATGGATGTCTATGCGCAGGATTTCGCGGTCGAGATCAAGGACGACGCCAGCCCGCTGACCCAGGCCGACCTTGCCGCCAACCGTGTCATCGTCGAAGGCTTGCGCCGGGTCACCCCGGACGTGCCGGTGCTGTCGGAAGAATCCGCGCACGTGGCCTGGGAAGACCGCCAGTTCTGGACCAGCTACTGGCTGGTCGACCCGCTCGACGGCACCCGCGAGTTCGTCAAGCGCAACGGCGAGTTCAGCGTCAACATCGCACTGATCCATATGGGCGCACCGGTGCTCGGCGTGGTGCAGGCGCCGGTCGATGGCCGGGTCTGGTACGCCGCACGGGGCGAGAACGCCTACCGCCGCGATGGCGACCGCGACGAGATGCTGCACACGCGCACGCCGGCGGCCACGCCGCTGCGGGTCGCCGCCAGTCGCTCGCATCGCGACGCGCGCACCGCCGCCGCGCTGGAGCGCATGGGCGAGATCGATGTGGTCGCGCAAGGCTCGTCGTTGAAGTTCTGCCGCATCGCCGAAGGCGACCTGGACGTGTATCCGCGCTTCGGCCCCACCTCCGAGTGGGACACCGCAGCCGGCCAGTGCGTGCTGCACGCCGCCGGCGGTGTGCTGCTGGCCGGCGGCACCGGCAAACCGTTCCGTTACAACCGCCGCGACACCTTGCTCAATGGCGATTTCATCGCGCTGGGCGATCCCAATCTGCCGTGGCGCAGCTGGCTGGTGTGAACACTGCCGACCGCCGCTTACGCGCTCGCCGGTTGGATCCGGCAGTTGCGCGCACTCCCGATGCAGTCATGTTCAATGCGGTCCCTGCCCATCGCCTGCCGCCAGGTGACGCGGCACGTGCCTGCGGCATCGCCCGGGCACGCCACTCCACTGCACCACACCTGCCAGGAACACACCATGTCTCAGTCCCCGCCGACCGGCGACCTCCAGCGCCTGCTGCAGCTGATGGCGCGCCTGCGCGATCGTGAGCACGGCTGTCCGTGGGATGTGGAGCAGACCTTCGCCAGCATCGCGCCGTACACCATCGAAGAAGCCTACGAAGTCGCCGACGCCATCGATCGCAATGACCTGCCGGCTCTGCGCGACGAGCTGGGCGACCTTCTCCTGCAGGTGGTCTTCCACGCGCAGATGGCCGCCGAGCAGGGCGCGTTCGGATTCGCCGACGTGGTCGCCACGCTCAGCGACAAGCTGGTGCGTCGCCACCCGCACGTGTTTGCCGAGCAACGCGCCGACGATGCGCAGGCGGTAAGCGCCAACTGGGAGCAGATCAAGCGCGACGAACGTCGCGCGGCCGGCCACCAGGACGACTCCGCACTTGCCGGCATCGCACGCGGCCTGCCGGAATGGCAACGCTCCACCAAGCTGCAGGCGCGTGCGGCGCGGGTCGGCTTCGATTGGCCCGGCCCGGCCCCGGTGCTGGAAAAGCTGCAGGAAGAAATCGAGGAGCTGCGCGTGGAGTTCGCGCGTGGCCCGGTCGCCGACAACCAGGCGCGGCTGGAAGACGAACTCGGCGATGTGTTGTTCGTCTGCGCCAACCTGGCGCGCCACGCCAGGGTCGACGTGGGTGCGGCGCTGCGCCATGCCAATCTCAAGTTCGAGCGCCGCTTTCGCGCGATGGAGGCGCAGGCACAGGCGGACGGCACCTCCCTGGCCGCGCTGTCGCTGCAGCAGCAGGAGGAGTTGTGGCAACAGGTCAAGCGCGGCGAACGCGGCGGTGATCCGTCCGCTCTCGGTCAGGCTGCCGCGACGCCTGTCACTGGCGCGCCCGCGGCCGGTGAGCAGGCGCGCGACACTGCGGAGCTGCAGCAGGTCGACGTTGGCAAGCAAGGCGTCGACAAGCCAGGCCGCGCATGAATGCTGCACCGACCACGCTGTTGCTGTTCGCGGCCACTGCCGTCGCCGAGCTGGTCGGTTGCTACCTGCCGTATCTGTGGCTGCGCAAGGGCGGCAGCATCTGGTTGTTGCTGCCGACGGCGCTGAGTCTGGCCGTCTTCGTCTGGTTGTTGAGCCTGCATCCCGATGCCAGCGGCCGCGTGTATGCCGCCTATGGCGGGGTCTATATCGCCAGTGCGCTGCTGTGGCTGTGGTGGGTGGACGGGGTGACGCCGACGCGTTGGGATCTGCTTGGCGCAGCCTGCTGCCTGCTCGGCATGGTGATCATCATGTTTTCGCCGCGCGGCGCCTGAGCGCGCGTTCGCAGCGACGTCTGCGCTTTGCAAAGCGCGGTCGCCTGCGCGGTGCGGCGAGCTGCGCAACGCCGACACGCTGCCCGAGGTAGTCAGCCACAGCGCCGCATGCAGGGTTGCGACCGCCGTTGCCGAAGGTTGGGCGCGCAGTGGGGACAGGTGGCGCTAGGGCATACTCAAGCCAAGGATCGACTCGTCATCGCAAGGGGCTGCTCATGTTTCCGACTTCTTTCTTGGCCATCGCCGTTCTGGTCGCTGGCGTCATCGTGTTGTTCAAGACCGTGCGCATGGTGCCGCAGGGCTTCCAGTGGACAGTGGAGCGCTTCGGCCGCTACACCCACACCATGAGTCCGGGTCTGCACTTTCTGGTGCCGGTGGTCTACGGCGTGGGGCGCAAGATCAACATGATGGAGCAGGTGCTCGACGTCCCCAGCCAGGACGTCATCACCAAGGACAACGCGGTGGTGCGCGTGGATGGCGTGGTGTTCTTCCAGGTGCTCGATGCCGCCAAGGCCGCCTATGAGGTTTCCAACCTGGAGATCGCCTCGATTGCGCTGGTGCAGACCAACATCCGCACCGTGATCGGCTCGATGGATCTGGACGAATCGCTGAGCCAGCGCGAGACCATCAATGCGCAGCTGCTCAGCGTGGTCGACCAGGCCACCAATCCCTGGGGCATCAAGGTCACCCGCATCGAGATCCGCGACATCCAGCCGCCGCGTGACCTGATCGACTCGATGGCGCGGCAGATGAAGGCCGAGCGCGAGAAACGCGCGCAGATCCTCGAAGCCGAGGGCTCGCGCCAGTCGGAAATCCTGCGCGCCGAAGGCGAGAAGCAGGCCGCCGTGCTCGAAGCCGAAGGCCGCAAGGAAGCCGCGTTCCGCGACGCCGAGGCGCGCGAGCGTCTGGCCGAGGCCGAAGCCAAGGCCACCCAGATGGTCTCCGATGCGATCGCCAATGGCAGCGTGCAGGCGATTAATTACTTCGTCGCACAGAAGTATGTGGAGGCGTTCAAGGCACTGGCCACCGCGCCCAACCAGAAGTTCGTGCTGATGCCGATGGAATCCAGCGGCGTCATCGGCTCGATCGCCGGCATCGCCGAGCTGGCCAAGGAGGCGCTGAACAAACCCGAGGCGAGCAATGTGCGCGTGCCGCCGATGCCGCCGCGTGTGGGAGGCTGAGCCATGCGTTGGGACGTGGTGGCCTGGGCGGTGTTGGCGTTGCTGTTGATTGCTGCCGAGACGCTGGTGCCCGGCGCGTTCCTGCTGTGGATGGGCATTGCCGCCGCAGCGGTGTGCGTGCTGGTGCTCGCGTTGCCGGGCATGTCGCTGCTGCTGCAGATCGTTGCCTTCGTGCTGCTGAGTTTCTTATCGGTGCAGGTGTATCGCAGCTGGTTTCGCGGCAAGGGCCGGCAGAGCGATCGGCCCCTGCTCAACCGACGTGCCGAGCAGTTGATCGGCCGTTGCGTGGTGCTCGACCAGGCAATTCACGAGGGACGCGGCCGTGCCAAGGTCGACGACGCGTTCTGGGTGGTCAGCGGCCCGGATCTTCCGGCCGGCACACCGGTGCGCATCGTCGGCGTCGATGGCATGACCTTGCAGGTGCAAGCGGCCGGTTGATCGGGCAGGGCACGCGCGTCGTGCCCATGCAGCGATGCTGCAGCGCGGCGCGATAGAGCGCGGCCAGGTCCGGCGGTCGGCGGCGCGCTGCCGCATCGCCTGCGCCGTTTCCCCCAAGCACGGCCGGGCGGCGATAATGGTCCTCTTTCCCTTGGACCGGTGCGCATGACCCAGAAGACCATCCTCAATGACACCCATCGTGCGCTCGGCGCCAAGATGGTCGACTTCGGCGGTTGGGACATGCCGATCCATTACGGCTCGCAGCTGGACGAGCACCACCAGGTGCGTCGCGACGCCGGCATGTTCGATGTCAGCCACATGACCGTGGTCGACCTGCACGGTCCGCGCGTGCGCGAGTTTCTGCGCTACCTGCTCGCCAACTCGGTGGACAAGCTCAAGGTCTCCGGCAAGGCGCTGTACACCTGCATGCTCAATCCGCAGGGCGGGGTGATCGACGATCTGATCGTCTACTTCCTGCGCGAGGACTTCTTCCGCCTGGTGGTCAACGCCGCCACCCGCGAAAAGGACCTGCAGTGGATCAGCGAACAGGCCGCAGCTTTCCAGGTGCGCGTGGAAGAGCGCGGCGACTTTGCGATGATCGCCGTGCAAGGTCCCAACGCGCGCGCCAAGGTGATCGAACTGGTGGATCCTGCTGATACCGCAGCGGCGAGCAAGCTCGGCCGTTTCGCTGCGCTGCAGACGCGTTCGCGCGATGGTGTGGAGCTGTTCCTTGCGCGCACCGGCTACACCGGCGAAGACGGTTTCGAAATCGTGTTGCCGCAAGAGGCAGCAGTGGCGTTCTGGAGCGCGCTGCTCGCGCAGGGCGTCAAGCCGGCCGGCCTGGGCGCACGCGACACCTTGCGTCTGGAGGCCGGCATGAATCTCTACGGCCAGGACATGGACGACACCGTCAGTCCGTACGAGGCTGCGCTGGCCTGGACGATCGCCCTGGACGACGGCCGCGACTTCATCGGTCGCGCCGTGCTCGAGTCGCAAAAGGCGCAGGGCGCACCGCGTCAGCTGATCGGTGTGGTGATGGACGAGAAGGGCGTGCTGCGGCATGGCCAGACCGTGCTCAGCGCCAGCGGCGAGGGCGAGATCCTGTCCGGCACCTTCTCGCCCACGCTCGGCAAGGCGATCGCGTTCGCGCGCGTGCCGGCCGGCAGCATCGACGCGCTGCGCGTGGACATCCGTGGCAAGCAGGTGCCGTTGCGCGCGGTGAAGTTTCCGTTTGTGCGCGACGGCCAGGCACAGCCCGGCGTCCTTGGCGAATGAGTCAGACCTCTGCCGGGCGTGCAAACGTCCGGCAGCGTGCAACATCCATCGCCACCCACCGGCCGACACGCGCGTGCACCTGTCTTGTCGTGCGGTCTAAACTAGTCACCTGTCCCCAACCCATCAGTTTCCCCGGAGCACACCCATGAGCGAGATCCCTGGCGACCTCAAGTTCCTCAAATCCCACGAGTGGGCCCGCGTCGAAAGCAGCGGCCGCGTGACCGTCGGCATCTCCGACCACGCGCAGGGCTTGCTGGGCGACTTGGTCTACGTCGAACTGCCCGGCGTCGGCGACACCGTGCAGGTCGGCAACGGCGCGGCGGTGGTGGAGTCGGTCAAGGCCGCCTCCGACGTCTACAGCCCGGTCAGCGGCACCGTCGTCGAGGTCAACAGCGCACTCAGCGACAAGCCGGAGACCATCAACGAAGACGCCTACGGCGAAGGCTGGATCTTCGTGGTCGAACTCGACGACAAGGAAGAGCTCAACGACCTGCTGTCGCCGGACGACTACGCCGAGCTGCTGGAAGACGAAGCGCACTGACCGCGCCTCGCCAGTCGCACACCCGGATGGCCGCTCGTTGGAGCGGCCATTTTTTTGCCTGTGTGGTGGTGGCCGCACGTCGATCCCGCCTGCCGATGGCGTGCGTCCTGCCGATCTGCGCGCGACCGACCGGTGCCGGCTGTCGCTCGCAGTCGAAGCCTTTGCCGATGTTCGACGACCATGCACTCGCCAGCGGCATGCGCGCGCGACATCGTCGAACACGACGCGACTGTCGCGGTGTCGGATTTCTGGCGTGAGCCGGTCGTGAGGAGATGGCGTGCAGCCGGTGAAAAATATTTGCAGCGTCGCCTGCATCCAACCTCGCACACGGTGCGCAACGCATGCCGTTGGCAGCGCATGCGGATGCACGCAAGGGTCGAAAACCGCGCAATAAGTTTGCGCATTTTTGCTTGTGCGAGGCCTCAGGCAAGCTTGGTCGATAAAAAATTTTCAGCTGGCGGACAGGCGGCGCGCACTGCGGCGAGCAGGCGTGCGCTGCTACGTCGGTGCAGTGGGCAACAGCGTGCATGTCTGCATCGCAAAAAAAAAAACAGCACAAAAGAAGTGCTTTTTTGAAAACGTCGTTGCGCCGCTGCATGCCAAGGGCAGCGACGCGCGCCATCGCACGGCGTCTTTGGGCCCGCTCGACGGGACGCATCGCGACGAGGCGTTGAAAAAAAAATGCAAAAGAGTGTTGACAGTAAAAAAAAGCGTGATTAGGTTTCGCCCAGCAGACGTTGCTGCGAAAGAGAGTGAGCAGAATCGACATCAAGCCGACACGCTTGTTCCCGATGTCCACCGAAGCGCTATCCACGGTGGAGTTGGGTCCGCTTCTCTCCGAAAAAGCAGCAGTCGCTCCGATCACGCACCCGCGTCGCTGTTCGATGCGGGTGTTTCTGTATCCGTCCCGTCGCGCATTACCTGCGGACGGTTCCCGACGACGGCATGCCGTTGCGGGGTTTGCTTCAACTGGGCGTTTCACCTCCATAGTTCACTGACGAGGAGCCAATTACATGGCCACTGCAAAAGCTGCGAAAAAGAAACCCACTGCCAAGAAGGCAGTGAAGAAGACTGCCGCCAAGAAGGCAGTCAAGAAGGTCGCCAAAAAGGCAACCGCCAAGAAGGCAGTGAAGAAGACTGCTGCCAAGAAGGCCGTCAAGAAGACTGCAAAGAAGGCAACCGCCAAGAAGGCAGTGAAGAAGACTGCAAAGAAGGCAACCAAGAAGACTACCGCCAAGAAGGCAGTGAAGAAGACTGCAAAGAAGGCGACCAAGAAGACTGCCGCCAAGAAGGCCGTCAAGAAGACCGCCAAGAAGGCAGTAAAGAAGACCGCGAAGAAGGCAGTTGCCAAGAAGGCGACCAAGAAGTCCGCCACCAAGAAGACTGCCGCCAAGAAGCCTGCTGTGAAGAAGGTCGCCAAGAAGAAGCCGGCCGTTCGCAAGAAGAAGGCCGCTCCGGTCGCGCTGCCCGCAACCCCGGCGCCGCTGATCTGATCCGCACTACCCGATCGCCGTAAACATCGAGCTCTCTCCCCGACGCCCAGCGGGGAGGGAGCTTTTTTATAGGTGGGCCAAGGACGTCGATGATCGGGGAGTGCCGGTCGCACGCTGGCAGCTGAAGCGATCGCCGCTGGATGCGCTGCGCTGTGCGTGACGGGATGTCAGGCACGGACGTTGTGGCTATCGCCGCACTATCGCCGCTTGCCACCCGCCCCCCGCCCCCCGGTTTCTCCGATCCAATCCTGTTGGTGTGCTGGGCCGCTGCGCCCCCCACCCAACTGACCATCGCCTGTTCCGATCGTTAGTGCCGCCCTCGATTGGCGTAGCGGTGCAATGTGTTGGTCGTGCCAAGCGAGGGGAATGCATTGGGCCGCATCATGGGGCGGGCCACCCGTCCGCTGTTCGGTCAGGTCTTACGCACGCACTCTGCAAGCTGACTCAGACCTGCGCCTGCCAGGATCGTCATCGCATGGCCATGGAGCAATGCCCGGCTTCCGGCCACCGATGTCGACACGCCCGACTCGATCCTGCAGGCCGGAAACGACACAGGCGGCCGAAGCCGCCTGTGTGCGAGGTCGCAGCAACGCCAACTCAGCGCGGCGATGCCACCGACTTGCCCGACGAGGCACCCTTGCCGGCAGGGTCGGGGCGCTCGGCCAGCATGTTCTCGCTGCCGAAGTCGCCATCCACATCGATATCCAGCCAACGCTTGGCGGGCAGGCCCAGCGCACGATCCAGAATGGTCGGCAGCATGCCGGAAGGCAGGCCGCTCTCGCCGTTCCACATGATCGCGATGCCGAGATCACGTTCGGGCAGCAACGCGACCAGGCCGCGATAGCCTTGCACTGCGCCGGCATGGAAGACGACCTGATGGCCGGCGTAGTCGAACACGCGCCAGCCCAGCGCGTAGCTGGCAGCGTCCACACGCTCGTGGCGCCAGCCCGAGCGCATCTCCCCAGGCGTGGAGATCAGCGGCGCGTGCAGCGTCGCCAGCAGCGGCGCAGGCAGCACGTCGGTGCGGTGGCCGGTGTGCGCGAGCAGCCACTGCGCCATGTCGCTGGCGCTGGCGTTGACGCCGGCAGCGGGGGCTAGACGGTAGTAGGTCGGCTTGGGCGTCAGCGACACCCAGCCATTGCGGCTGCGCACGTGCGGGCGCGCCCAGCGCGGGCTGGCCTGGATACCGGCCAGACCCATGCTCGCATCGTTCATGCCCAGCGGCTTGAAGATGCGGCGCTCCACCGACTGCTCGTAGAAGCTGCCCGACGCAGCAAACACCACATCGCCGACCAGGCTGAAGGCGACGTTCTGGTACGCATAGCAATCGCCGGGCGCGCAGCGCAACGGCGCGGCGGCAAGCTTGTGGCTGAGCGAGTAGTAGTCGACGTTGGATTCGATATCGTTGTCGTAGGCATTGCGGGTCAGCCCGACGCGGTGGCTGAGCACCTCGGCGACGGTGAGCTGCCGGGTGGCGACGTTATTACTGAGCTGGAAGCCCGGCACGTAGTCCACTACCTTGCTGTCCCAACGCAACACGCCGTCGTTGACCAGCAACCCGGCCATGGTGCCGGCGAAGGCCTTGGACAGCGATGCCAGACGGAACACGGTATGCGCGTCGACCGGCTGCGGGTGGTTGACGTCGGTGACGCCATAGCCGCGCGCGCTCAGCACCTTGCCGCCCTGCACGATCGCCATCGCCATGCCGGGCAGGCGATTGCCGTAGGTCAACTGGTTGGCCATCGATTCGAACGCGGCCACATCGAATCCGGCAGCCGGGGCCAGCACTTGGCTGGCCGGGAGCGACGCGCGGTACTGCAGCGGAGCGGTGGGCGACTGCACGACGGTGGCCGGCTGCAGCGCAGAAGCAGCCGGCGCAGGTGTCTGCGCGGTGGAAGAGAGGGCCAGAGGCAATAACGCCCCGAGCAGCCCGATGGCCAACGGTCGGAACCGTCGGCGCCTGCGCATTTGAGTCATGGTTGTCCCGCCTGTTCCACTGCCTCCGGCGATTCTAGCGCCGCGCTTCGCAATAGCACAAACTGCCGGAAGATGAATGGGCATCATATTGATCCTATTGATGATTTTAGGTTCATAAATCGACCTGCGCGGGGCCTTTTCAGCGCCACCCGGAGCCTGTGCAGAGGCAGCTGCAAGCAGCATGCCGCAGCCGCACGCGATCGATATGGTGCGTGCCGCCCGCTGCTGCTGGTGATGCAGCGCGGCATCGGCTAACTTGCGCGCTTGTTTCGCGGGTGTTGCCGCTGCCATGTCCCTGCTGTCGCGCCCGTTGATGCGAGCGAGCCTTACCCGATGACCAGCCCCTCTCCGCCGCGCTCTGCGGCTGGCCGTCTGAGCGCGGCATTGCGCAGCTCGCCGCCGCTGGCATGGTCGTTCCTGTACTTCTTTTGCCTGCTCAGCGGCTACTACGTACTGCGCCCGGTGCGCGAGGCGATGAGCGCGTCGGCGGATGTGGAAGCGATCTTCCCCACCGGCATGACCGCCTTCTTCGCCGCGCATGGCGTGCCGCTTAAAGACTTCACCCTGCAGGTGCTGTTTACCTGCACTTTCCTGATCATGGTGTTGCTGCAGCCGGTCTACGGTGCGCTGGTCAGCCGCTACCCGCGCCGGGTGTTCCTGCCGGCGGTGTATGGCTTCTTCATCGCGACCCTGTTGCTGTTCTACGTGTTGTTCGACAGCGGCGTGCCCGGGCGCGGCATGGCGTTCTTCCTGTGGGTGACCGTCTTCAACCTGTTCGCGGTGGCGGTGTTCTGGAGCTTCATGGCCGACGTTTTCAGCAATGCCGAAGCGCGCAATTACTACGGTTACATCGGTGCGGCCGGCACGCTGGGCGCGTTTCTCGGGCCGATCCTCACCCGCACGCTGGTCGAGCGCATCGGCATCGCGCATCTGATGCTGGTGTCGGCCGGGTTTCTGACCGTGTGCGTGGTGTGCGTGCTGCGCCTGCGCCTGTGGGCGGTTGCGCGCGAGCAGGAACGACAGCTGGGCTCCGGCGAGGTGCCGATGGGCGGCGATGTGCTGGGCGGGCTCAAGCTGATCGTGCGCGAGCCGTTGCTGCGCTGGCTGGCTTTCATGGTGCTGTTCGGCGTGGGCGTCGGCACCTTGCTCTACAACGAGCAGGCAGCGCTGGTACGCCGGCTCTACACGGACGCAGCGGCGGCCACCGCCTATTACGCCAGCATCGACCTGGCGATCAACGCGCTTACCCTGGTGTTGCAGCTGCTGGTGACGCGCGCGCTGCTGTCGCGTTTCGGCATCGCACCGGCGCTGCTGATTCCGGGCGTGGCGATCACGCTGGGCTATGCGGTGCTGACGGCCTCGCCGCTGCCGATGATGCTTGCGATCGTGCAGGTGATCACCCGCTCCAGCGAGTTCGCACTGGCCAAGCCGGCGCGCGAGACCTTGTACACGCGGGTGGATCGGGAATGGCGTTACAAGGCCGGCGCGGCGATCGACACGGTGATCTACCGCGGTGGCGACCTCACCTTTGTCTGGGTGCACAAGCTGGTGTCGGCATTCGGCTCCAGCGCAGTGTTCGGCGTCGGTCTGCTGGTGGCATCGGGCATGACCCTGGGGGCGTTCGGCCTGCTGCGCGAGGCGCGCAAATTGCCCGCAGAGCGCGATGCGGAGACTGGCAATCAGGTCTCCGACTAGGAGCGGTCAACAAGTGGCTTGGTTGCAGGATCCTTGCCCGCCCACCATCGCAGGACACGCCGCAGGTACGTCCTTGTAGGCTCCTACGCTGCATCCATGCCGCGTAAGATCCCGCGACGGTGAGCGGGCAAGGACCGGTCGAGATGGTCGGTGTGCACAGGTAAGCAGGGCATGACATGCATTAGTGGTGCCGCTGTTTGAACTAGCCGCATTTGCCTTTGGACGAGCGTGGCGAGCCGATAGACTCAGGTGTAGAGCGCTTGATCTGCAACTTGGCTGCAGCACCTGTGCCCGCGCAATAACCATCGCAGGACATGCCGCCGATGTCCGCAATCGCGACGCTCCGATCGTGCATGCAGGTCCTGCACATCTCCCATGTCTCGCCGGCGCGTCGGGTTCCATCGTCTGCTCTGAACAGCAGGGCCGCAATCACCGCTATGCTGGCCGCCACATCCATCACGCCGATCTGCCATGTCCCTGTTCGCCATCGTTGCCGGCCTGTGCGTCGCTCTGTTGCACGTCTACATCCTGGTCTTGGAGATGGTGCTGTGGACGCGGCCGCTGGGCCTGAAGACCTTCCGCAATACCCTCGAGAAGGCGCAGGCCACGCGCGTGCTGGCGGCCAATCAGGGCCTGTACAACGGCTTCCTGGCGGCAGGCCTGTTCTGGGGCGCGCTGCGGGCACGCGCGGATGTGCTGAGCTTTTTTCTGGGCTGTGTCGTCGTGGCAGGTTGCTACGGCGCCTACAGTGTCAACCGCCGCATTTTTTTCGTGCAGGCCTTGCCCGCGTTGATTGCCCTGGCGTTGCTGTGGTTGCCACGCTGAGGCGGTGTGCTTGCTGTCTGTAGGAGCGGGCCTGCCCGCGATGAAGCGTTACCGGTGGAGCCTCATCGCGGGCAAGCCCGCTCCTACCAAGCGGCTCGCTGGAATTGCAATTGTCGCGAACTGGTCGAAGGTGACGGCGGCAGGCAATGCAACTTCGAGATGGTCGGTTTCCACAGTAGCCAATCTCCACAAACGACAACGGCGGGCCGAAGCCCGCCGCTGTCTGCTGTCACCTCGGCCTGAGCCTTACGCCGCTTCGCGCGGTTGCTGGGCCTGCGGCCTGTCGTAGTAGCTGGCCGCGCGGAGCTCGTGGGGGTCGAAGTCGTCGACGGCGATGGTGTCCATCATGATCTCGCGCAACTCTTCCAGCTGCCTGCGCTCGTCATTGGTGATCACGCCCTCTGCCACGGCTTCGTCCAGCTGGGCGGTGAAGTCCAGCGCTTCGATGCCCTTGGTCTTGAGCGCCTTGAGGAACTTGCGCTCCACCGGCTCGGCCAGCACGGCCTTGGCCAGGTAGCTGGCGATACGTCCGCCAGGATTGTTGGCGCACGGGGTCAGGAACACGCCCTGGCCCAGACGGTCGCGCGCTTCGTTCGGCGTCATCAGGATCGATGCCACGCGATGTCCCAGGCGGTCGCCCGGTGCTTCGGCACGACGACCCAGCGGGAAGATCAGCACCCACATCAACCAGCCCACCGGACGGATCGGGAAGTTGCGCAGCGCGGCGGACAGTGCGGTTTCGATCTTGTGCACGCTGTCATGGAACGCCCAGGCCAACAGTGGCTGATCGGTCGCCGGCGCGCCTTCGTCGTGATAGCGCTTGAGCATCGCGCTGGTCAGGTAGATGTGGCTCAGCACATCGCCCAGACGGCCGGACAGCGATTCCTTGAACTTGAGCTTGCCGCCGAGCATCAGCATCGACACGTCGGCCATCAGCGCCAGGTTGGCGGAATAACGATCCAGCTTGCGGAAGAAACGCCGCGTATACGCATCGCCCGGCGCTGCACCGATGCGCGCACCGGTCAGACCGAACCAGAACGAACGCACCGCGTTGGAGATGCCGAAGCGAATATGCCCGAACAGGCTCTGGTCGAACTCTTCCAGACCACGACGCGTATCCGGATCCTGCGCCGCCTGCATTTCCTTCATCACCCACGGATGGCACAGGATTGCGCCCTGGCCGAAGATCAGCAGGCTGCGGGTCATGATGTTGGCGCCTTCAACAGTCACGCCGATCGGTGCCGCCTGCCAGGCACGGCCGGCAAAGTTGCGCGGCCCCAGGATGATGCCCTTGCCGCCGATCACATCCATCATGTCGCTGACCACTTCGCGACCCATGGTGGTGCAGTGATACTTGGCGATCGCCGACGGCACCGACGGCACATCGCCACGGTCCACCGCCGCGGCGGTGGCCTGCGACAACGCACTGATCGCATACGCCTTGCCGCCGATCCGCGCGAGCGCTTCTTCCACGCCCTCGAAACGACCGATCGACAGGCCGAACTGCTTGCGAATACGCGCATATGCGCCGGTGACCACGGCGGCGTACTTGCCGCCGCCGCTGGCCGTGGAGGGCAGGGTGATCGAGCGGCCCACCGCCAGGCACTCGTTGAGCATGTTCCAGCCCTTGCCGACCATCTCCACGCCACCGATCAGCTGGCTCAGCGGGATGAACACTTCCTCGCCATGGATCGGGCCATTCTGGAACGGCGAGTTGAGCGGGAAATGGCGACGGCCGATTTCCACGCCCGGGGTCTCGCGCGGCAACAGCGCCAGGGTGATGCCGATGTCCTTCTTGTCGCCGATCAGGCCATCCGGATCGTAGGCGCGGAACGCCAGGCCGATCAGCGAGGCCACCGGCGCCAGCGTGATGTAGCGCTTGTCGAAGGTGAGCTTGACGCCGAGCACGTTGGCGCCATTCCACTCGCCCTTGCAGACGATGCCGTAGTCGGGGATCGAGGTCGCATCGGAGCCAGCAAACGGGCCGGTCAGACCGAAACAAGGCACCTCGGCACCGACCGCCAGACGCGGCAGGTAGTAATCCTTCTGTTCCGGCGTGCCGTAATGCAGCAGCAGCTCACCCGGCCCGAGCGAGTTGGGCACGCCGACGGTGGAGCTGACCACGCTGGAGATCGAGGACAGCTTCTGAATCACCTTGTGATGCGCCAGCGCGCTGAAGCCCAGGCCGCCATACTGCTTAGGAATGATCATGCCGAAGAACTTGTTCTTCTTGATGTACTCCCACAGCTCCGGCGGCAGGTCGGCGTGGACGTGGGTGATCTCCCAGTCGTTGACCATCTTGCACAGCTCTTCGACCGGGCCATCCAGGAAGGCCTGCTCTTCGGCACTCAGTTGCGGCTTGGGATAGTTGAGCAGCTTCTGCCAGTCCGGGTCGCCGGTGAACAGTTCGCCTTCAAAGCCCACCGAGCCGGTTTCCAGCGCGATGCGTTCGGTCTGCGACAGTGGCGGCAGCACCTTGCGGAAGAAGCCCATCAGCGGTGTGGTCAGCAGCGGCTTGCGCAGGAACGGCAACAGCACCGGCGCGGAAACCAGCACCACCAGCACGGCAGCGACGATGGTTGCGGTGAGATTGGCACCCAGCAACCAGCAGGCCACCAGCACACAGGCGCTCAGCGCGACCCAGGTGGCAAGGCGCATGCGGTGATAGGCAGCGATGCCCGCCGCCAGGATGACGAGGAGGAACGGTGCAACGATGCTCATGGTCTTGCTCCAGTGACATGCTCGGTAATGTTGGACGCTGCGATGGTGCCAACCGGGGGCAGTGCGTCCAGATAATGCAACACGGTTGCGGTAAACGTGGTGTTGTCGTCGCCGGCCAGCATGTGCGTGGCATCGGGCAGATGCACATGCTGAACATGCGGGGCGATCGACAGGAATTCGTTGATATTGTCCGGCGTGACCAGGTCGCTGCGCCCGCCGCTGATCAGCAACATCGGGCAACGTACCCGCGCGGCGGCGTCCAGCAAGGTCTGCTGCTGTGCGTGCGGATCCTGTCCTGCCAGTTCATCGACCAGCCGCGAATCCCAGTGCCAGTGCCAGCGCCCGTCTGCGCGCTGCCTCAGCAAGGCCTGCAACTGCTCGGCCGTCTTGCGCGGGCGCTGCGGCAAATAGGCGGCAATCGCATCGGCGGCGGCATCCAGCGATGCGAAGCCATCCGGATGCGCGGTCATGAAACGCAGGATGCGCTCCACGCCCGCGGTATCCCAGCGCGGCGTGATGTCGACCAGCACGATCGCGCGAAACAGGCCTGGCCAGCGCGCCTCGGCAAGCAGGCCGAACAAGCCGCCCATCGAAGCGGCAACCAGCACCGGCGGCTCGGCCTGCTCGCCTGCCAGCACGATCAGGTCATCGGTGAACTGCGTGGCCGAGTAGGGCAGGTCTGCGTCGTTGAAACCGGAATCGCCATGACCGCGGGCATCGTAGGCCAGCGTCCGGTAGCCGGCGTCGGCCAGTCGGGCCGCAGTGCCTTCCCATGCATGCCGGGTTTGTCCAAACCCGTGCGCCAGCAGCACCGTCGGCGCGTGGTCCGTGCCCCGCACCGACACCGCAAGCGATGTCTCGCCAGCGTCGATGCGCATGGTGGACGCACGATGGGCGAGGCTAGGAGAAGAGGTGACCATACCTCATGGTATGGACCTGCCTGGGTCGCTGTCAATACTCCTTGGTATGGACGGTTAAGCCATTGAATCGTGGCAGTTGTGTGTCCTTTTTGTGATGCATACTGCAACTGACTCAAGCGTATGGTTAAATCGCGGCAATGAATGACATCACCGACCCAAGCCTCACCACGCCCCGCGCCACATCCGGTCGCGGCAACCGCCTCAGCGCGGACGATTGGGCGCAGGCCGCACTGGACCTGATCGCAGAACAAGGGGTGGGCGCCGTCGCGGTGGAGCCACTGGCACGCCGGCTCGGGGTGACCAAGGGCAGCTTCTACTGGCATTTCCCCTCGCGCGATGCATTGCTGCAGGCAGCCTTGGAACGCTGGGAGATCTTCGAACAGAAGGAAGTGTTCGGCAGCCTGGAAGACGTCCCGGACCCCAGCGCACGCCTGCGCGCGCTGTTCCAACTGGTCGCGCACGAAGTCAAACCGCACGTCATCTACAGCGAACTGCTCAAGGCACTCGACCACCCGGCCGTGCGCCCGGTCATCGACCGTGTCTCGCAGCGCCGCCTCGACTACCTGATCGCCTCGTTCCGCCAGGCCGGCTTGAGCCGCACCGACGCCCAACACCGCGCCCGCCTGGCCTACGCCGCCTACGTCGGCTTCCTGCAGCTCTCGCTACAACTGCAGCAACCCAAGCAAGCACGCGAAGACTTTGAGGCCTACGTTGAGCATGTGATCCAGACGTTGATTCCGGGATAGGCTTCAGTCGTCCGGCATAAGCTGATGTTCGATCGTTGAGCAAAAAAAACCGCGACTCTTCCGAGTCGCGGTTTTTAATTTACGTATTACTTAAGCAGACGAATATCAGAACTTCTGGGTGTAACGCATGTAGTAGAAGCGACCTGGGATTTCGTACTGCGGGTCAAAGCTATTGGCAAACGCAGTAGCAGCCTGCGGCGGATCGCGGTCAAAGGCATTATTCACGCCAACAGTAACGCGCGCGTTCCAAGGTGCCTTCCAGTACGCGGCCAGATCGGTGTAAGTCACGCTGGGAACATGATTACGCGGCGCTGCACCTGCAGCGGTCACACGATCCGGATCCGAGCACAGCAGCGCCACGTTCGCCGGAGTCGCCACGTTGGCGCCGGTGCAGTTTTCGACCTGCGAGCTGTAGTAGCGCATGGATGCCGAGCCGCCGACATCGCCCAATTCCCAATTGAGCATCAGGTTGGAGCGGATGCGCCAGTTGTTGTCCTGTGCCGAGCCGCCACGATACAAACCAACGCGGTTTTCGGGATCCTGCAGCGGCTTCTCGACCACGAACTTGCTCATATAGGTCGAGTCCCACACCAGGCTGAAGCTGCCCCATGCGGTGTCCGGCAAACGATAGCCTACGGTCAAGTCGTAACCTTCAGCCTCGATCTTCGCAATGTTGTTCGGCACTGCCAGCAGATTCGACACTTCGCCAGTAGGTTCGCGCTGAATCAGCGAGCAAGCATTGGCGATGCCTGCCAAATAGCAGCTGTCCAGGGTTTCCTGCACGGTCTGCGTGTCGATTGCATCTTCGATCTCGATGTTCCACCAGTCCAGCGAGATATCCAGGCCGGTGACCCAGCTCGGGCTAAATACAAAGCCCAAAGTCTTGGACGTCGACGTTTCCGGCTGCAGGTTGGGGTTGCCGCCAGTGGCGGTACGTACCTGCGGGTTGGCCTGTGCATAGGCTGGGACTGCGCCGCACGAACCCGGACGCGTTCCGTTGACGGAGCCATCGCTGAAGGAGCCTGCGCAAGGATCACGCACGTCTTCGAAGGTATCGCTTACGCCCTGGAACAGCTCGTTGATCGATGGTGCGCGGAAGCCTTGCGACCAGTTACCACGGATCATCAAGTCGGTGATCGGCTTCCAGCGGAAACCAAACTTGCTGTTGGTGGTGTCGCCGAAGTTGCTGTAGTCCGAATAACGCGTGGCCAGACTGAAGTCCAGCAACTGTGCGCCCGGCAGGTCAGCCAGCAGCGGCACGGCGAGTTCGAGGTAGGCTTCGTCCAGCTTGTAGCCGCCATTGGTCGCGGTACGTGCGTTGCCGGTGGTGTCACCGGAGTTGATCAGCGCGTCCGGATCGTCAAAGCCCGACTCTTCACGGTGTTCAGCGCCAAAGGAGAATGCAAATGCACCTCCCTGCAGGTCGAACAGCTCGCCGCCGATGTTGCCGAAATAGGTCTTCTGCTCGTACCCATAGAGGTCATGTGCATTGAAGCCAGCGTAACCCAGCATTTCCGGGGTCAACGAGCCCGGGCCGCTCAACATGTTCATCGGCACGCAGCCGTCGATCGTGCTGGCAGCGGTACCGCAGCGTGCTACGCCGCCAGCGTCGACAAACGACGGGCCAAGCGCGTTACGCAGTGCAGAAATATTGAACAGGCCGGTGGTGCGATCGGTCTGGTCATTCTTGCCGTAGAACATCCCGGCTTCCCAGCTGAAGAAACGCTGGCCAACTTCGAAATCACCCTCGAATGCGCCGCTAAACCCGAACGTCTTGACGTTCTGGGTGAAGATGCGACCGCCGGTCTCTTCGGCGCGGTACTGAATGTAGTCGATATCGCGGCCGGTGTTGTTGTAAATGTTGTTTGCCGAAATAACGATATCTGCGCCGTTGGTGCCGGGCGCGGAGCGGCCAAGAACGACCGGCATCGGTGCCAGGATCTGGCTCGACTCGCGCTCGTTGTAGGTCACCGTGGTCTTGAAGCGCACATTGTCCGTGATCGACAGGCCAGCGTCGGCGAATACCGACTTGCGCTCCTGCGGGGTCACCAGATAGTTAGCCGGCGCAAAGTTGTAGCTGTCGGCTGCAGTGTAGTTGCGCGAGGTCGTACCACCGTTATTGGTGATGGAGAACCCAGGCGTTCCGTTGAAGCGCGTTGCGCCAAAGGTGGGTGTGCCGGTGGCGCTGGTGCCGGTCGGCCCGAAGATGCCGAAGCGACCGCCAGGAATCGTGGTGCTGTTGCCGGTGCCGGCAACGGCGCCGAACACCGGGACCGACGAAATTTCGCGATCACCTGCCCAGACTGGCTCTTCTTTGACGTAGCCAACGCCCAACGTGGCGTGCCAACGATCGCCAGTGGAGCCGATCGTGAAGTCGTAGGACTCACGGCTGCCGTCGCCCTTGTCGTACTGACCGAAGTACGCGTTCGCTTCGGCGCCATCGAAGTTCTGACGCAGAATAATGTTGACCACGCCAGAGATGGCGTCGGAGCCGTAAATCGTGGAGGCGCCATCCTTCAGGACTTCGATGCGCTCAACGGCAGCAGTCGGAATCGTGTTGAGGTCGACTGCGCCGCCCAGGCCGGTACCGCCGACCCAACGACGACCGTTAACCAGCACCAGGGTGCGGTTGGAACCGAGGTTACGGAGGTTGACGCGGGTTTCGCCGTTGCCGCCATTGTTGACGTTGCTGTTAAGCGCCGAACCACCCGAGCTGATGTTCTGGATCACGTCGCCGATCGAGGTCAGACCCTGCGATTCGATCTGCTGGCGGCTCATGGTGAAGACTGGCTGCGACGTTTCAACGTCGGCGCGCTTGATGCGCGAGCCGGTCACTTCGATCTTGTCGAGGTTGGTGGTGCCGGCTTCCTGCGCGACGGCGGTACCGGTACCGGCCACGCCCACGACAAGCGCGAGGACAACTGCATCGCGCAGCTTGTTGGACTTGCAATTCATTAGCTCTCTCTCCAAGTGATCTTGGGTACTGCCAAGGGTTGTTTGCCTGTCGGGGGGTCCGAAAGAAGCGGATCCAAAACGTCAGGGTGAACCGATGGTATATGCGTTATGCGAGAAATTAAAGTCCCGTTAACGAAAAAGAAGAAAGACGTGAAAGGCAGCCTCGGGCGCGGGCCCAAAACGAAAAACGCCACCGGCTGCAAACCGGTGGCGTCCTATCAAATTATTTTTGAATCAACGACTTAGAGGTCTTGCTCGTACCGGACGTAGGGAATCGTACCGTCGCTGTTGCTCTCGTTGCTTGGCGCAAACGGGTTCTTGCCGCGGGAGATGACGTTCTCTGCGCCGACCGTCAGCTGGCCGCTCCAGGGGGTGCGCCAGGTCAGGCCCAGGCCCAGGCCTTCCCACTTTTCCGGCTGGCCGGGGACATCGACGACGCGGCCGATGACGTTGGCGCTGAAGGCGCCATAGCCGCCGCCGACGCTCAAGGTCTTGCTGTCCCACTGGTCGGCGATCGCTGGCGAAACGTCGGCAAGCGGCACCAGGCGGGCGCGCGCATAGGTGCCACCGATCGAGACGAAGCCTTCGCGGCCGATGTTCTTCTGCCCGAACACGGTCAGGTCGTTCTGTTCGACGCGGGTCAGCGGTGCCTTGCCGGCGCCGATCAACCAGGCCGGCAGGGTGTCGCGGCCGGTGCCGGCAGTGACGCCGGCGCGGGTGCCAGCGCGGTTGAAACCCAGGGTCGCCGAGACGCGGCGCGACGCAGCGGCGCTGTCTTCTTCGTCATCGCCGATGCCTGCGAGCAGGCAGTGGCTGGCGAGCCCGTTGATGTTGGTGCCGCGGCTGCTGTTGCAGATCAGGCCCAGCGAATCGCCGGACGTCAGGCCGAAGGCTGCGTCCAGCGAGTTGCGACCGAAGTGCCAGCGTGCGCCGGCCTTCTGCTCACCAGTGGGCTCCAGGTACAGAAAGGCTTCGACCTTGCCGCTGCCCTTGTTCCACACCGGCAGGATGGTGCTCTCACGCAACTGCTGGGACGCCGACTGCGCATGCACACCCGTGGCTGCCGCGAGGGCAACCAGCAAAGCGAGCGGAAGGCGAAGAAGGTGGCGCATACCAGAGTTCAGACCCAGGGGCAGTTGTTAAGTTCCCGAGAGCGGGCAATGAGAATGCTAGGGCGTTTATGATTATTTAACAAGTGGCCGAGTTCCCCAGAACGCGGCGTCAACGCTATCTATTGCAACCTTTCCGGCGCGTCCAGCGACGGCTGCGCCTCGCTGAAAAGTACGTCCAGCGCGGTCAACGGAAAGTGATACTCGCGCCCGCAGAACTCGCAGCGGACCTCGACCTCGCCGGTCGCCTCGGCAGCGGCGCGGGCTTCGTCTTCGCCCAGGGACTGCAGCATCGAGGCGACCCGCTCGCGTGAGCAGGAGCAGCCGAAGCTGAGCGGCTTGCTGCCCAGCAATTGGGTGTCTTCCTCGTGGAACAACCGGTGCAGCAGGTCCTCGCTGGCGACCGAGAGCAATTCCGGTGCGCCCAGGGTGTCGAACAACGCGCCGATGCGGGTCCAGCCATCGGTGTCGCCCTCGTCGCCGGGCAGCTTTTGCAGCAACAGGCCGGCGGCCTGGTCCGGACCCGCGGCCAGCAGCAGGCGGGTCGGCAGCTGCTCGGACTGGTGGAAATAGGTCTCGAAGGCCTCGGCCAGATCCGGCGCCTGCATGCCGACCAGGCTCTGGTAGCGCTGCGGTTCGCGCGGGTCCAGGCCGGGGTTCTCGATGGTGATCGCCAGCAGCGCGGCCTCGCCCAGTTCGCGCAGGTCGGTGGGCGCATCGGCACCGTCGGCCAGTTGCACGATGCCGCGCAAGGTGCCGGCCGCGGTGCATTCGGCAAACAGGGTGCGCAGCGTCTGGTTGCCGCGCAGTTGCACCGACAGGCGCCCATCGACCTTGGTGTGGCCGGTGAACAGGGCGGCGGCCACGGCCGCCTCGCCAAGCAACTGGCGCGCGGCGGGCGGGTAGTCGGCGGCTCCCTGGATGTCGTGCCAGGCCTGGGTCAGGCGGACATGGACGCCGCGCACGCCGGCAGCAGGCAGCAGGAAACGGGAAAGCTGATCGTGATCGGTCATGGGAACATCGGACGTAAGGGACGCCGGTTGCCGGATAATGCAACGAGCATCGGGATGAAAGGTCGTAGCGAACAATGGGGACGGATGCATTGGATGGCAAGCAGGTGGCGCCACCGCGGCGCGCGCGGCGCTGGCTACGTTGGCTGTTGGCAGCACCACTGCTGTTTGCCGCCGCGAGCGTGCTGCAGGTGCTGGTGCTGCGGGTGATCGATACGCCGATCAGCAGCATGATGGTGGGGCGCTATCTGGAAGCCTGGGGCGAAGGCGACTGGGATTTTTCGCTGCACCAGCAATGGCGCGACTACGACAGGATCGCCGCCAGCCTGCCGATTTCGGTGGTGGCTGCGGAGGATCAGCAGTTTCCGGTGCATCACGGCTTCGACCTGCAGGCGATCGAAAAGGCGCGCGATCACAATGCGCGCGGTGGACGCGTGCGCGGGGCCAGCACGATCAGTCAGCAGGTCGCCAAGAACATGTTCCTGTGGCAGGGCCGCAGTTGGGTACGCAAGGGCCTGGAGGCCTGGTACACGGTGCTGATCGAGTTGCTGTGGCCGAAGCAGCGCATTCTGGAGATGTATCTCAACGTGGCCGAGTTCGGTGACGGGGTGTATGGCGCGCAGGCCGCTGCCCGGCAATTCTGGAACAAGGATGCGGCTGGGTTGTCACCGACCGAGTCGGCGCGCCTGGCGGCGGTGCTGCCCTCGCCACGCCGTTATGACGCGCGTCGTCCCGGCGCCTATGTGCAACGGCGGACGGCATGGATCCAGCGGCAGGCGCGCCAGCTGGGTGGCCCTGCGTATCTGCAGGCGCCGTGAGCGTGCAGACGTCCGGGCCCGCACAATTGCCGGTGGCAGCAGACCGCCTGACGGTGGTGATTGCGGCCTATAACGAAGAAACCAGCATTCCACTGCTGCATCCGCGCCTATGCGCAGTGCTGGCGGGTCTGAGTGGCGTGCAGACGCATGTGCTGTATGTCGACGATGGCAGCAGCGATGGCACCTGGAGCGTGTTGCAGGCACTTGCCGATGCTGACGCACAAGTGAGTGCGGTGCGGCTGTCGCGTAACTTCGGCAAGGAAGTGGCCATTTCTGCAGGCCTGGACCATGTGTTGCCCGGTGCGGTGGTGCTGCTCGATGCCGATGGACAGGACCCGCCGGAGCTGATCCCCGAGTTCATCGCATTATGGCGTGCCGGCTACGACAACATCTTCGGTACGCGGATTTTTCGTGAAGGCGAGAGCTGGCTGAAGCGCAGCGCGGCGCATGCGTTCTATCGGGTCATCCGGCAGTTGTCGCGGACGCCGATTCCGGCCGATACCGGGGATTTCAGACTGTTGTCGCCGCGGGTGGTGGAAGCCTTGCAGCAGCTGCGCGAGCGCCACCGTTTCATGAAGGGGCTGTTTGGTTGGGTCGGGTTTCGCCAGGTGGCATTGCCGTACCGGCGTGCACCACGGCTGTCGGGGCGCAGCAAATTCACGGTGTGGCGGCTGTGGAACTTCGCGCTGGATGGCATCACCAGTTTTTCCACCGTGCCGCTGCGCGTGGCAACCTATCTGGGCTTGCTCACCGCGCTGGTGGCATTCCTGTTCGGTGGCTGGGTGGTGATCAAGGCGGCGCTGATGGGTGACCCGGTGGCCGGCTGGCCGACCATGATGTCGGTGATCCTGTTCCTGGGCGGTATCCAGCTGATCGCCCTGGGTCTGATCGGCGAGTACCTGGGCCGCTTGTACGACGAGGCCAAGCAGCGTCCGCTCTACCTGGTCGATACCCACTGCGGCGCAGTGGGAGTAGTCTGCGACCACCAGACCAAGCGCGGAGCGGGCCATGCAGACCGTACGACAGCTGTTGGGGACCAAACAGGTTGAGGTATTCGCGGTAGCGGCAGACGCTGCAGTGATCGAGGCGATCCGGCTGATGGCCGAGAAGGGTATCGGCGCGGTGTTGGTGATGGACGGGCCACGCCTGGTCGGCATCGTGTCCGAGCGCGATTACGCGCGCAAGGTGGTGCTGCGCGATCGCGCCTCATCGACCACCAGCGTTGCCGAAATCATGAGTACCCAGGTGGTGACAGTGTCGCCATCGGACACGGTGGAGCGCTGCATGCAATTGATGACCGATGGACGCTTCCGGCATCTGCCGGTGGTCGACAACGGCCGCGTGCAGGGCGTGATTTCCATTGGCGATCTGGTCAAGGCGGTAATCGAAAACCAGCAGCGCGATATCGATCAGTTGCAGCGTTACATCGCCAGCTAGGGCGGTGCCGGCTACGTTCCCTGCGTCTTGTATTGAACGCTGTTGTTCGAAATAGCTTGAGGAGTGTGGCGAGCCGATAGATCAGCCTTGGAGCGTTTGATCTGCGGCCTGGTCGCAAGGCCCTTGCCCGCCCACCATCGCAGGACACGCCGCAAGTACGTCCTTGTAGGCTCTTACGCGGCATCCATGCCGCGTAAGGTCCCGCGACGGTGGACGGGCAAGGACCAGTCGCGATGGCCGGTGTGCATGGTGCAAGCAGTGCATGCCTTGCGGTCTTCAGAGGACTGCGGTCTGATCAGCTCACTTCGATCCGGTCCATTACTGCAGGTTTCGGGATCACTGCACCAGTCAGAGAAAGTGCATGCGGTCATAACCTTGCCACCATCGCTACAGCGCTGGACAGGTTTGCTGGTCGCCCAACGTCGTGCAGTGCACTTACTTCGCGAATTTGCCGCCGCAATCGCTGTCCTTGCCGGGACCCGGTTCGAAGGTTGCTAGCAAGGCGGCGGGTGGAGCGATCATGCCCAGGCCGACCGCAAGCGCGCCGCGCAGACCCAATGCCTTGAAGTCCGGACGGAAGGTCGGGTCCTTGAAGCTGCCACCGATTCGCAATGGCGAGCGCAGGCTCAGGATGCTGCGGTCTTTCGGGCGTGGGCGCAGCAGCAGATCCAGCGTTTCGTCTTTCAAGCTGATGCTGCCTTCGCCAATGATGATGGTGTCGGTGCTGTCGAAGGCCAGCGCGCGCGATTGCATCAGGCCGTCCTGTACGCCGAAGTCGCCGAAGATGCAGCGCACTGGAATCTGGCGGTCCTTGGTGACCAGATATTTGAGCGACTCGGCGATATCCAGCCCGGCCAGTTCCATGATCAGATTGCCGACATGGCCGCGGCCCATGCCGACGCCGATCGTGCCGTCGGCGGTACCGAGCATCGCGCCGATCGAGTTGCCGCGGCCACGCAGGTCGAATTCGCCACCGATGGCACCCGAGGCCTGCTTGGCAAGCGCGGTATCGGGGAAGAGCTGATCCAGCCGAATGCCGCGAAGACCTGCCTTGAGGTGCGTGGTGATCACCTCGTTGCGCGCATCCATGCGGATGATGGAGCGGATATCGCCACCGGCAACGCCGAAGTTCAGCGGGTCCAGCTGCAGCAGGCCGTCCTTCAATGTCAGCGAGGCATCCATGTCGTCCAGCGGCCACGACGGCGCATTGATGCGCTGTGCGCGCCAGCGTACCTGCGCATCCATCGCGCGTAGCTTCGACAAGTCGTAAGGGGTGCTAGGCAGCACGCGCGCGCTGGCTGCGAGCTGTGCCGCCTGTTTTTTCTGTTCGGCATTTGCCGACTCGTTCGCGCCGGTCTTAGGGGGGGCGCCGACGAACCCTGCCAGGTCGTCGAAGTCCAGGCGTTTGGACGCGAGATCGGCACGCAGGAACGGACGCTTGTTACGCAGGTCCACTTCTGCAGTGCCCGACAGATCGCTGTCGCCGGCAGTACCGGTGAACTTTTCGTAGCGCCAGAGCTGGCCGTTGCGGCGCAGATGGCCGTCTAGCTTGTACGGCGGGGTCGACGGCATGGCCACGCCGGTCAGCGGATACAGATCCTGCATGTCCTGGCCGCTGAGCGCCATTTGCAGATCGAAGACCTGGAACTGGAACGGGTTGGTCAAGGTGCCGCGCACGTGCGTGCGGGTGGCGCCGGCGCTGCCGCGCAGATCGATACGAAACGGGTGCTGGCTCTGGCTCAGCTCCAGCGGCGAGGCGGTGTTGCCCTTGAGCGTAAAGGGATAGCCCTTCCAGCGACCCTTGCCGTCGATGCCGATCGGCGCTGCACGTTGGTCGCTGCTCGGTGGTGCAAGGCTGTTGATTGCCACATCCACGTCCGAGCGATTGGCTGCATCGATGTACTGCAGGCGCCCGTTGTTCACCAGCAGGCGGCCAAGGCGCGGCATCGTGCCATCGCCACCGTCCTGATCGAATACCCAGTTGCCGGGGTGGGTGTCGTCGCCGGCTTCCAGCAAGACGGTTGGGTGATCCAGGCGAATTTCCGGCAGACGCACCTTGCCGCGCAACAGCGGCCACAACTCGACATCGATCTCGGCTGAATTGAGCTCGGCCATCGGCCCGCGCTTGGACCACGCTGCGTTGGCCAGACTCAGCCGATTGCCGCGCACGGTGGTCGTGCGGCCCAGCTTCACGTCCAGATAGCCGAGATGGAATTCGCGACCGGTCTTGGCGCTGACTAGGCGTTCGACCGGACCGCGCAGCCAGTTCCACTGGAACAGCAGCACGAAGATCACCACGGCGGCGGTGACGATGGCAAGCCCGACCAGCCAGCGTCGACGACGTGGCGTGGGGGAAGGTGGTGCAGCTGAGGTATCGGTCACGTTGTTCACGCGGGCCATGGTTGGCGATGCCTCGTGCACGGCGCGCGAACGCGCCGAAGATCGCGTCTCACATCACTTGCGCAATCACCGCAACGAAGTGGCAAGCGCTGCCCACCAGCACGAACAGATGCCAGATCGCGTGGAAATAGCGCTGGGTGTCGCGTTGGTAGAAATACGTGCCCAACGTATAGAAGAGTCCGCCAGCCAGCAGCCAGCACAGAGACCAGGTATCGACCGAGCGCAGCAACGGCTGGATCGCTACGACGATCAGCCAACCCATCGCCAAGTACAGCACCGTCGACAGCAGGCGGAAACGACCGGTGAAAAACAGTTTGAAGACCACTCCGGCCGCGGCGATCGTCCAGATCGCGGCGAACAATCCCCAGCCCCAGGAGTCGCGCAGATTGATCAGCGTAAATGGGGTGTAGGTGCCGGCGATCAACAGATAGATCGCGCAGTGATCGAGCACCTGCAGGCGCGCCTTGGCTCCCGGATGCGGGATGGCATGAAACAGCGTGGAGGCGACGTACAGCAACACCAGCGTGGCGCTGAACACGATGGAGGTGGCCAGTTGCCAGCCGTCGCCATAGATGGCGGCCAGCGTGATCAGCACCGAGCCACCGGCCAATGCGGCAATGGCACCCAGGCCGTGGGTCACGGCGCTGGCTATCTCGTCGCGCAGGTCGGTCGAGGGGGAGGCGTCTGCGTTCATGCCAAAAAGGTACCGCAATTGCGAGCAATTCGCATCGCCAGCAAGTGCGGTCGCAGGCGCCGGTTCAAGCCGCGGTCAATCGATCGCCGTGGCATGCGCATGTTCGCGCGTGGCAGAGAAGCGCACATCCGGCGCGCGTTCCTGCGCCAGCTGCAGATTCACACGCGTCGGTGCGAGATACACCAGCTGGCCGGCCGCGTCGATGCCCAGGTTGCCGGCGTTTTTCTCGCGGAACTCCTCCAGCTTCTTGGCGTTGTCGCAGTGTACCCAGCGTGCGGTGGTGACACTGACCGGCTCGAAGATCGCGTCCACGCCGTATTCGTCCTTAAGCCGGTAGGCCACCACGTCGAACTGCAGCACGCCCACCGCGCCCAGGATCAGATCGTTGCTCATCAACGGGCGGAAGAACTGCGTAGCGCCTTCTTCGGACAGCTGTGCCAGGCCCTTTTGCAGTTGCTTGAGCTTGAGCGGGTCGCGCAGGCGCGCACGCCGGAACAACTCTGGCGCAAAGTTGGGAATGCCGGTGAACGACAGCGCTTCGCCTTCGGTGAAGGTGTCGCCGATGGAGATGGTGCCGTGGTTGTGGATACCGATCACGTCGCCCGGCCAGGCCTCGGCGGCGATCTCGCGATCGGAGGCCATGAAGGTCAGCGCGTTGGCCAGCTTGACGTCCTTGCCGCTGCGCACGTGCAGGGCCTTCATGCCGGCGGTGAACTTGCCGGAGCACACGCGCATGAAGGCCACGCGGTCGCGATGCTGCGGGTCCATGTTGGCCTGGATCTTGAAGACGAAGCCGCTGAGCTTGGCTTCGGTCGCCTCGACCCGGCGGCCGGTGGTGTCGCGCGCCTGCGGCGGCGGTGCGTGCTCGATGAAGAAATCCAGCAGCGGTTGCACGCCGAAGTTGTTGACGCCCGAGCCGAAGAACACCGGAGTCTGCTGGCCGGCGCGGTAGGCCTGCAGGTCGAACGGATTGCTGGCGCCCTGCACCAGTTCCAGTTCGTCGCGTAGCTCGGCCAGCATCTGCGCGCCGATCTTTTCTGCCAGGCCGGGCGCATCCAGCGACGGGAAGATGGTCGAATCCTGGCGGGTGAAGTTGCGGCCCTGTTCGTACAGGTGCACCTCGCCGGTGATCAGGTGCACCACGCCCTTCAGGCGCTGGCCCATGCCGATCGGCCAGGTGACTGGGGCGCACTGGATGCCGAGCACGGTTTCGACTTCATCCAGCAGATCGATCGGGTTCTTGCCCTCGCGATCGAGCTTGTTGATGAAGGTCATGATGGGGGTGTCGCGCAGGCGGCAGACCTCCATCAGCTTGATGGTGCGTTCTTCCACGCCCTTGGCGACGTCGATGACCATCAGCGCCGAGTCCACCGCGGTCAGCACCCGATAGGTGTCCTCGCCGAAGTCGGCGTGGCCGGGGGTGTCGAGCAGGTTGACGATCTTGCCCTCGTACGGGAACTGCATCACCGAGGAGGTGACCGAGATGCCGCGCTCCTTTTCCAGCGCCATCCAGTCCGAGGTGGCGTGACGGGCAGCCTTGCGGCCCTTCACCGAGCCGGCCATCTGGATCGCACCGCCGAACAGCAGCAGCTTTTCGGTCAGGGTGGTCTTGCCCGCATCGGGGTGGGAAATGATGGCGAAGGTGCGGCGGCGCGCGGCTTCGTTGGAGACGTCGGACATGGGCTGAGCGCGCCCGGTCGGACGCCTGCGGAAACTGAGGAAGCCGGAGATTATAGCGACTTCGCTGCCGCCGGCTTCTGTGGCTCTGGTACGGGGCTTTCCGGTCGGCAGGCCGGCGCTCCCGGCCGCCGCCTTCACGGCGCCGGCGAGGGGAACTGCAACTCTCCCTGCGGGCCCAGCATCCGGAACGGCAACGAGATCAGGCGCATGTCCGCATTGCGCTGGAGCGAAAAATGCAGGTGCGGGGCCGTGCTGAAGCCGGTACTGCCCGAGGCGCCCAGGCGTTCGCCGGTGCGCACCATCTGGCCTGGGCGTACTGCAACGCCATCGGGTGCCAGGTGGGCATAGATGGCCATGCTGCCGTCGGCGTGCAGCACCCGCACCAGGTTGCCGGCGCCGGCGGCCTGGTCATGCGGGCCGCCTTCGATGACATCGCGCCGCACCTCCATGACCGCGCCCTCGCGCGCTGCCAGCACCGGCGTGCCCTGCGGCAGCGCGAAGTCCACCGCGTACCAGTTGGGCGCATCGGTATGGCTGAAGGCTCCGCCAAAGCCCTGGTCCACTTGGACCGGCGCATCGCGAAACGGGAGCTGGTAGCGCACTTGCTGCTGCGGGCGGGCCTGCGGATCGCCGGGCACCACGTCGAGCTTGAGTCCAAGCCCACCCAGGCTGCGCTGGTTGCTGGCCGGATACAGCCGGGCGAGCAGGCGGCGCTCGTGCGCAGCCAGTTGCACCGTCAGCGGCAACTGCGGCACGGCGCGGTAATCCTCGCTGGGCGGTGCGCTCAGCTGCACCTGCGCGGGCCCGGCCAGCGGGTTGCTGACCCAGGCCAGGTGGGCCGGTGCCTGCCACTCCAACTGCAGTGACGGGCCGGTGCCGGGCGATGCGGGCGCCGTCTGTGCCGCTGCGACTGTTGGCGAGCTCGCAGTCGTGTTTGCTGCACCGGGCCAATGCCAGCGCTGCTGCGCGTTGGCGGGTGCGGCACATGCCAGAACCGCGAGCAAAAAAGGCCAGGCGAGGGCGGGCAAGGCGCTGCGAGACACGTGGTGGGGCACGCGATCGGCTCGAACGAAGGGGCCTCAAGTATGCGGTCCATCACAGGCCGCAGTGGTATCGGATGAAAATATATCTTTCCATCCGCATGAAGAGATTGACATCGCAAAAAAGCGGTGGCATCTTAACCTCACCATCGAGACCGGCGGAGGGACAGGCCCTTTGATGCCGGGGCAGCCAGCGGAGCGCGCAAGCGCCCGCGTTTGGTGCCAAATCCTGCGGGGACCTCTGCGTCCGCCGAAAGATGGTTCGAATCGTGCCTTGCGCACGTCGAACGCGAGCTCCCGCGAAGCTCGATGGCCGATCCACCCCGGATATCGCCATGAGCCTCGTGAATACAGCATCGCCGACACCGACCGAATACGCCGATACGCCCGCCGCCGATGACGGCTTGATTGCCGTGCGCGGCGAGCTCGTCATTGCCTTGCCGATGCGCCATGCCGGCATGCGCGAGCTGCGGCTGCGCTATGAACTGGTCGGCGCCGCCAATGCGCCGGTGGTCTTCGTGGCCGGCGGAATTTCCGCGCATCGCCATCTGGCCGCCAGCGACCTGTTCCCCGAGAAGGGCTGGGTGGATGGCCTGGTGGGTGCCGGCCGCGCGCTGGATCCGGCATCGCGCCGCCTGCTGGCGTTCGACTTTCTGGGCGCCGACGGCACGTTGGATGCGCCGATCGATACCGCCGACCAGGCCGATGCGATCGCCGCCTTGCTGGATGCGCTGGGTATCGCGCGTTTGCATGGCTTTGTCGGCTACTCGTACGGCGCGTTGGTCGGCTTGCAATTCGCGACCCGCCATGCCGCCCGCGTCGGTACCTTGGTTGCGGTCAGTGGCGCGCATCGCGCCCATCCGTATGCCGCCGCCTGGCGTGCACTGCAGCGCCGCGCGGTGGCGCTGGGCCAGCTGCAATGCGCCGAAAACCATGGGCTGGCGCTGGCACGGCAGTTCGCCATGCTCAGCTACCGCACCCCGGAAGAATTCAGCGAGCGCTTCGACGCGCCGCCGGAAGTGATCAATGGCCGCGTGCGCGTGGCCGCCGAAGACTACCTGGATGCCGCCGGCGCGCAGTACGTCGCGCGCACGCCGGTGACCGCCTACCTGCGGCTGTCCGAATCCATCGACCTGCACCGCATCGACCCGGCGCAGGTGCGCGTGCCCACCGTCGTCGTTGCGGTGGAAGGCGACCGCCTGGTGCCGCTGGCCGACCTGGTCAGCCTGGTCGAAGGGTTGGGGCCGCGCGGCAGTCTGCGCGTGCTGCGCTCGCCGTATGGCCATGACGCCTTCCTGAAAGAAATCGATCGCATCGACGCGATCCTCGCCACTGCCCTTCGCATCACCGGAGAAACCGCATGAGCTTTCGTGACCCCGCCGACGCCCCCTGTACCGCCGCCACCGCCGCCGTCCGCGCCGGCATCGATCGCGACACTGCCTATGGTGCGGTGACGCCGCCGATCGTGCTGTCGTCGAACTTCTCCTTCGATGGTTTCGGCAACAAGCGCCAATACGACTACACCCGCAGCGGCAACCCGACCCGCGATCTGCTCGGCGAAGCACTGGCCGAGCTGGAAGGCGGTGCGGGCGGGGTGATCACCTCCACCGGCATGGGCGCGATCAATCTGGTGCTCAATGCGTTGCTGCAGCCGGGCGATACCCTGGTGGTGCCGCACGATGCCTACGGCGGAAGCTGGCGCCTGTTCAACGCGCTGGCCAAGAAGGGCCACTTCGCGCTGATCACCGCCGACCTCACCGACCCGCGTTCGCTGGCCGATGCATTGGCGCAGTCGCCCAAGCTGGTGCTGATCGAAACCCCGTCCAACCCTTTGTTGCGCATCACCGATCTGCGCTTTGTCATCGAGGCGGCGAAGAAGGCTGGCGCATTGACCGTGGTGGACAACACCTTCCTGTCGCCGGCGCTGCAGAAGCCGCTGGAGTTCGGGGCGGACCTGGTGCTGCACTCCACCACCAAGTACATCAACGGTCACAGCGATGTGGTGGGCGGTGCGGTGGTCGCGCGCGATGCCGAGCTGCATCAGCAGTTGGTGTGGTGGGCCAATGCGCTGGGCCTGACCGGTTCGCCGTTCGATGCCTTCCTCACCTTACGCGGTCTGCGCACGCTGGATGCGCGCCTGCGCGTGCACCAGGAAAACGCCGACGCCATCGCCGAGCTGCTGGACGGGCATGCGGTGGTCAACCAGGTGTATTTCCCCGGTCTGGCTGCGCATCCGGGTCATGCACTGGCTGCGCGCCAGCAGAAGGGCTTCGGCGCGATGATGAGTTTCGAGCTCGACGGTGGCGAAGCCGCAGTGCGCGCGTTTGTCGATGGCCTGCGTTATTTCACCCTGGCCGAGTCGCTGGGCGGTGTAGAAAGCCTGATCGCGCATCCGGCCTCGATGACGCATGCGGCGATGACCGCCGAAGCCCGCGCTGCGGCCGGGATTTCCGATGGCCTGCTGCGCTTGTCGATCGGTATCGAATCGGTAGAAGACCTGTTGATCGATCTGCGCGCCGGCCTGGCGCGTGCCGAAGCGACGCTGACCAGCGCAAGCCGCAAACAGGTCGACGCGTGAGCACCGTGCTGCCTGTTTCGCGCCGCGCTTCGGCGGCAGCGGTGACGCCGACACCACGGCTGGCCTTGCTCGGCACCGGGACGGTGGGGCGCGCGTTCGTGGCGCGCTACACCGCGCTGCAGGAGCGCCAGCTGCAGTTGCCGCGCTTTGACTGGTTGGCCAACTCGCGTATTGCCCACGATTGCGGCACCAGCGCCGCACAGGCCTTGCAACAGGCCAATGCCGCGCCGCGTGGCCAGGCCGTGCTGCAACCCTGGGCGGAAACCACCGCCTTGCGTGCCGGCGATGTGCTGGTGGATGCGACCGCCAGCGAGGTCGTTGCCGACTGGCATGCGGAATGGCTGCTGCGTGGCGTACACGTGGTCACTGCCAACAAATTGGGCCAGGGCACCGCGTTGTCGCGCGCACAGGCCTTGCACGCGGCGCGTCACGCCAGCGGTGCGCACTACGGCGATAGCGCCACCGTGGGGGCGGGGCTGCCGGTGCTGAGCAGCGTGCGCGCACTGGTGGCGGGTGGCGACCATATCCACTCGATCGAAGGGGTGTTGTCCGGATCGCTGGCATGGCTGTTTCATCGCTACGACGGTACCGGCGCATTTTCCGATTGCGTGCGTGAGGCGATGGCGGCCGGCTATACCGAGCCGGATCCGCGCATCGATCTGTCGGGCGAGGACGTGCGGCGCAAGTTGCTGATCCTGGCGCGCGCGGCGGGCTGGCAGCTGGAAGCCGAACAGGTGCATGTGGAATCGCTGGTGCCCGCAAGCATTGCGCGGTTGCCGCTCGATGCCTTGGATGCGCAACTGGGCGCGCTGGATGCGGTGGTCGGCGCGCGCTGGCAGCAGGCACGTGCCGCGGGGCGTTGCCTGCGCTTCGTCGGCCGTGTGGATGCGCATGGTGCCAGCGTCGGCTTGCGCGAGTTGGCGCTGGATCACCCGCTGGCTGGCGGTGCCGGCACCGATAACCGTGTCGCCATCAGCAGCGATCGCTATCGCCAGCAGCCATTGCTGATCCAGGGGCCGGGCGCGGGTGCCGAGGTGACGGCGGCGGCGTTGCTGGATGATGTGTTGCGGATTGTGGCTGGGTAGCTGGTTAAGGACGTGGCGAAGCGCCGGCTCTGCTTGAGCGCGGCTGTGGTGCGCGTGCAATCGATTACGTCATGGACTGCACGGATGGCTTGTTGTCCGCTCTGCACGTTGCAAACGCATCCAACTGCAGCTCGCTTGTCCGCGAGCTGCAGCTTTCGAAGACGCGTTGGTCATGCCAGTGCGCTGCCGTCAGTGCTGCTTACGGCGCAATCGCCTTCAGTAACGCGGCATTGAACCGTGTCGGGTCCTGCACCTGCGGCGAATGTCCGAGGTCGGCGAATTCGACGAGCTTCGCGTTCGGAATCGCCTCGGCCGCACGCTTGCCCAGCTTGGTGTAATCGCCGACACGTGCCTTGACCTCGGGCGGTGCGGCGTCCTTGCCGATCGCAGTGCGGTCCTTGAGGCCAATGAACAGCGTGGTCGGCACGCTGAGTTTGGGCAGTTCGTAGACCACCGGCTGGTTGAACACCATGTCGTAGGTCAGCGCCTGGTTCCAGGCAACCGCCTGCCTGCCGTTGCCCAGCGACATGCCGGCCTGCATGCGCGCCCAGCGTTCGAACTCCGGCTTCCACTGGCCGGCGTAGTAGACCTCCATCTGATACTTCTTGATGCGCTCGAAGCTGATCTTCAGTTCGTTGTCGTACCAGGCGTCGACGCTGCGCCACGGAATGCCTTCGGCCTTCCAGTCTTCCAGGCCGATCGGGTCGACCAAGGCCAGGTGCTCGGTGGCCTGCGGATACATCATCGCGTAACGGATGGCGAGCATGCCGCCCATCGAATGGCCAACCACCACCGCACGTTCGATACCCAGCTTTTTCAGCAGCGCCTGGGTGTTGTCGGCCAGTTGCGCGAAGGAAAACTGATAGGCGGCCGGCTTGCTGGACTTGCAGAAGCCCACCTGGTCAGGCGCAATGACGCGGTAGCCGGCGGTGCTCAACGCCGCGATGGTCTGCTCCCAGGTGGCGGCGCAGAAGTTCTTGCCATGCAGCAGCACGGCGGTGTGCCCGTTGGGTTTGCCGGTGGGCGCGACATCCAGGTACGCCATTTCCAGCGGCTGCCGTTGCGAGGTGAACGCAAAGGTCTTGACCGGATACGGGTAATCGAAGCCTTCCAGGCGCGGGCCGTAGCTGGCTTCCTGTGCCATCAGAGGGCCGCAGGCCAGGGCCAGGGCGAGAGTGCAGGCAAGCTGTCGCATCGCGATCTCCGTCGGAATCCAGCGTCAGACGGTACATGGCGGCATGTGGTGGGGACGTACAGCGCTGGCATGCGACTGCATCGGCGGCCGCTGCCGTTGGACGCATTGCCCAGTTTCGCGATGCCTGGAGAGTGACTGCAATACATGGCGCGGCCCGGGGCCGCGCCCGGCTCAGCATTCGATAACGTTGACCGCCAGGCCGCCGCGGCTGGTTTCCTTGTACTTGTCCTGCATATCGCGGCCGGTGTCGCGCATGGTCTTGATGACCTTGTCCAGCGACACCTTGTGCTTGCCGTCGCCGCGCATGGCCATGCGGCTGGCGTTGATCGCCTTGACCGCGCCCATTGCATTACGTTCGATGCAGGGGATCTGCACCAGGCCGCCGATCGGGTCGCAGGTCAGGCCCAGGTTGTGCTCCATGCCGATTTCCGCGGCGTTTTCGATCTGCCCCGGATTGCCGCCCAGCGCGGCGACCAGACCGCCGGCGGCCATCGAACAGGCCACGCCCACTTCGCCCTGGCAGCCGACCTCGGCGCCGGAAATGGAGGCATTTTCCTTGTAGAGGATGCCGATGGCCGCAGCGGTGAGCAGGAAGTCGAAGATGCACTGCTCGGATGCGCCGGGGCAGAAGCGGTCGAAGTAATGCAGCACCGCCGGGATGATGCCGGCCGCGCCGTTGGTGGGCGCGGTGACCACGCGGCCACCGGCCGCGTTTTCCTCGTTGACGGCCAGTGCGTAGAGATTGACCCAGTCCAGTGTGGTCAGCGGATCGCGCATTGCCGCCTCCGGTTTGGACGACAGCTCGCGGTACAACGCCGGTGCGCGCCGCGAGACGTTCAGGCCACCCGGTAGCGTCCCTTCCTGGCGGATACCGCGCTCCACGCAGGACTGCATCGCGCTCCAGAGTTCGCGCAGGCCCGCGCGAATCTCGTCCTCGCTGCGCCAGCTCTTTTCGTTTTCGAACATAAGCGCGGCGATGCTCAGGCCGCTGCGCGCGCATTGCGCGAGCAACTCGTCGCCGCTGAGAAAGGGGTAGGGCAGCGGCGTTTCGTCGGCCATGATGCGGTCGTCGGCGGCATCGTCCTGGTTGACCACGAAGCCGCCACCGACCGAGTAGTAATCGCGCGTGGCGATCACCGCTTCATCGGCATCGTAGGCGGTAAAGCGCATGCCGTTGGTGTGGTACGGCAGCTTCTGCCGCTTGTTCATCGGCAGGTCGCGTTTTTCGTCGAAGGCGACGACGTGCTGGCCCATCAGGTTGATGCGCTTGCTGGTGCGGATGCGCTCCAGCGTGGCCGGGATGATGTCCGGGTCGATCAGATTGGGGCGGTGGCCTTCCAGGCCGAGCAGCACGGCCTTGTCGGTGCCGTGGCCGCGGCCGGTCAGGGCCAGCGAGCCGAAGACTTCGGCGCGGATGCGCACCACATCCTGCAGGCGGCCGGCGTCGAGCAGCCAGCGATGCACGAAGCGCTCGGCAGCGCGCATCGGCCCCACGGTGTGGGAGGAACTCGGACCGATGCCGATCTTGAACAGGTCGAACGTGCTGACAGCCATGCTTGCCGGAAAGGTGAGCGTAAAGGCGGCTATTCTAGTCGGTCGGCGCGTGCGGCACGGCTGCAGCGCAGCATGGGAGCTCCCGATGGCCTTGATCCTGTACCAGCGCGACGATTGCCACCTATGCGACCAGGCCGTGGAAGTGCTGGCGCAGGCACGCGCAGGCGAGTTCGGCAGTGTCTTTATCGACGGCGATGCGGCGCTTGAGGCCGCTTATGGGGAGCGCGTGCCGGTGGTGGGCGATGCGCACGGGCGCGAGCTGGATTGGCCATTCGACAGCCGGCGGTTGCGCGAGTGGTTGAATGCCGGCACGCGATGAAGCGGCGTGTTCGCCTCCGGTGCGCGCCATATTTTGGATCTGGAGTGGCTGAAAACGACTTCTTGCCGGTCTGGTGCAGATGATCTGGGCCTTCGCTGCAAGGCGGCCGATCTGCTGCTTGGCTGCAGGGCGCTTGCCCGCTCACCTTCGCGGGACACGCCGCAAGTACGTCCTCGCAAGCTCTTCTGCGGCATCCATGCCGCATAAGGTCCCGCAACGGTGGGTGGACAAGGACCAGTCGAGCTGGTCGTTGTGTATGGTTTTCAACAGAGCAATCGGCAACTGTCTGGTGCGGTGTCCTTGCCGATTGCGGGACCGTGTGGCGGCATGGATGCCGCCACCGAGCCCCAGGGACGGGGTCACGGCGTGTCCCGCGAGCGGTGAGGGCACCGCGCCCTCGACCGAACCAGCGTTTGACCTCGGCTTTTGACTGCATCCAACAAGATGGGGCTAACAAACGAATCGTGTCGGCCGCCCGTTCAAGGTGTCAGCCGTATTGATTCAATGGCACCACTGCTGCTCGCAGGGTACGCCATCGTGGTCGCCATCCATCGTTGTGTCGGGGCAGTTGCGCAGCACCCAGGTGGCATCGTCGCAGGAGGTCATCTGCGAGCAGTGTTTGCGCCCGCCGCAGCTGTAGTGCGGCGTGGGTGCGGGTGTGGCCGACGTTCTGCCTGCCGCTGCAGTTGCCGTTATTGCTGGCGAGCCCTGGAGCGCTGCGCGGTCTGGCAGCGTCCTGTTTGCCGGCGCCGGTGCCGGAGCTGCTGACGGAGTTTCAGTGGGCGCAGAGCCTGGCATCAGCGTGTCCCGATTGAGGTACGCATAGCCGCCAGCACCTGCCACAAGCAGCAGCAACATGACCTTGCCCAGCCCGAGCGAGCGATGGGGCAATGGTGATCGCGCTGCCGCATGCTGCCGGCGTGCACCACGTCCGGCTGCATGCTGGCCAGCGCGCATCACGCGTACTGCCTGCCGTCGCCCATCCTTGCCCGGTTCGATCTCGAAAGAAATCAGCTCACCGATACGTGGCGTTTCGAAGCCGCGGGGAAACGCTGAAATGTGCACGAACAAATCATCACCCGGCTGCGCCGGCGTGATGAAGCCGAAGCCGCGATCGGTATTCCAGCGGGTCAGGGTTCCATGTGTGCGCATCGGCGGCGTCCCTGGGATGGATGCCGAGTCTAGCTGTCGCGCGGTGTCATCCGGCCGCCAGGCATAAAAAAACGGCGGACCCGACGAGGTAGTCCGCCGTTCAATGGCCGCGTCCGGTTGCGGCCGGTGGCGTTACTTCGCCTTGAACACGACCTTGGTGCTGATCGCGGTTTCGTTGGGAATGGTCTTGGTGTCGGCCCAGTCGCCGCCGCCGACGCCGAAGTCCAGGCGCTTGACCAGCGCCTTGCCGGCCAGCACCGGCTGCGCGCCGGGTGTCCAGGTGAAGGTCAGCGTGACCGGCTTGCTGACACCGCGCAGTTCCAGCGTGCCGTCGGCCGCGTACTGGTTGCCGCCGAGTGCGCGGAACTTGTCGGCGCGGTAACGCGCGGTGGCGAACTTGGCGACGTTGAAGAAGTCCGGCCCCTGCAGGGTCGAGTCACGGTCGTTGTTGCCGCTGATGGCACTGGCCAGCGGGATGCGCACATCGAGCTTGGCGCCGGCAAGATTGGCCGGGTCGAAACTCAGCGTGGTGTCGAAACCGGGGAACTTGCCGGTAAACACTTCGCCGTCGTACTTGCTGGCAAACACCAGCGACGAGCCGGGCGCCTGCACGTAGTCGGCAGCGAGGACCGGGGCGGTGGCGAACGTGGCCACCAGCGAGGCGGCGACCAGCAGGGGAGAGGCGAACAACCTGGACGACATGGGGGAATCCTTTAGGGTTTGGAAGAGAGCCAGCCGCGCGGCAACATCCGCACCAAGGTGGCGTCACGCTGGAACAGATGGTGGTAGAGCGCAGCGCCGGCATGCGCCAGCACCACGGCAATCAACAGCCAGAAGCCCCACTCGTGGATGAAGTGCGCAACCGCACGCAATTGTTCGTCCGGCGGGCTGAGCTTGGGCACGGCGAACAGGCCAAACCAGCGGAACGGGCGCAGGCCGCTGGTGGAGTCGTACAACCAGCCCGACAGCGGCATCGCAAAGATCATCGCGTACAGCAGCCAGTGGGTCAGCCCGGCGATGCGTTCCTGCCAGCGTGGGGTGCCGGCTACTGGCGGCGGCGCGCCCGCATAGAGGCGCCAGCCCAGCCGGACGATCACCAGTGCCAACACGGTCAGGCCCACCGATTTGTGCGCGGTGTAGACCCAGAAGTATTTCGGCGTCTTGGGCAATTCGCCCATGGTCAGGCCGACGATGCCCAGCACCAGGATCAGCAGTGCGATCAGCCAGTGCAGGGTCTGGCTGACACCGCCCCAGCGTTCGACGTTTTTCAGGGTCATGCTCAGGATTCCGGGCTGGGCGCAGCGTCAGGGGCGGTGGGTGCGTTTTGGGGTTGCGATTGCGGCGCGTCGTCGTCGGCGCGGCCTTCGCGCACGGCTTCGGCTTCGATGCGCAGCTCCACCATGTCGCCGATCATCGATTTCCATGCGTCGATGCCGAACTCGGCACGGCTCAGCGTGGCGGTGGCGGAAAACCCGGCGGTGCGGCGAAACGGCGGCAATGGATGGCGTTTGAGCGCATTGAGGGTGACGTCCAGGGTGACCGGGCGGATGACCCCGTGCAGGGTCAGGTTGCCGGTGACCTTGGCGTGGTTCTCGCCGCTGGCTTCCACCTGCGTGGAGACGAAATGCGCGTCGGGAAAGCGCTCGGCGTCGAGTAGGTTGCGTGCCAGGGTGGCCTCGTTCCACTTGGCATCGCCCAGGTCGGTGCGGTGCAGCGGCACGGTCACGTCCAGCCGTGCCGAGGCCCAGTCGTCCGGGTCGAACACCAGCGTGCCGCTGGTTCCGGAAACGGTGCCCAACGCCTTGGAAAAGCCGGCATGTTCGACTGCAAACAGCACCCGCGTGTGCACCGGATCCAGCGCGTAACGCACCGGCGCGGCGGTCGCGGCAAGGCTGGTCACGACCAGGGCGGGAAGCAGCAACAGGCGGGCGAGGGTTGTCATGGGCGGATTCTAGACATATCCCGCTGCACCGCGCTTGGCTTGCGCTCGCAACGATCCGTTGCGAGCATGCGGGCTGGACGTGGAAAGGATGCCCACATGCGTTACCTGTTGTTCGTGCTGCTTGCCGCCCTGACTGTGTTTCCGGCGTTGGCAGGCGTGCCGGCGATTCCGCGCTTCCGCATTGTCGGCGCTGCCGAGGGGCTGCCCTCGACCATGATCACCGCCATCGCGCAGGACCGCGCCGGCTATCTGTGGATGACCACCACCGACGGGTTGGTCCGGTACGACGGCGCAGAGTTCAAGGTCTGGCGGAACGACCCGACCGATCGCTACTCGCTGCGCAGCAATATCTTGCAGGCGCTGTATATCGACCGTCAGGACCGGATCTGGCTTGCCTTGGGCGGCGCAGGCGTGGCGATGCTCAGTGCCGACCGGCGCAAGCTGACCGCGTATCTTCCCGATGACGTGCCCGAGCTGGCGCTGGGGGACGTGTATGCCATCGCCGGGCGCGGCGACGAGGTCTGGTTTGGATTGTCCAACGGCAATGTCTTGCGTCTGGATGCCGCGGGGAAATTCACCTCCTTCGACCTGGCGAAGATGGAGGAGCCGCTGCCGGCAAGTCCGGTGTATGCGCTTGCGCTGGACGATCGCGATCGGATGTGGATCGGCACGCTGGGCGGGCTGGCGTATTACGACGGCCTGGCCTTGCACCGGGTGCGGCCGGATGGCGACGGCAGCGGCATCACCGCCTTGCAGTGGGTGGGCCAGCGGCTGTGGGCTTCGATGGACACCGGGCTGCGTTACATGGACGCGTCCGGTGCCTGGCATACGCCTTCCTGGGCACCGATGTTCGCCACCGGCAACCGCGCCTGGACCGTGGCCGACGCCGGCGATGGCGAGTTCTGGCTGGGCACCGAACAGGGGCTGTGGCATACCCGTCCCGATCATCCGCCGACACCGGTCAACAACGGCGATGCACCGCTGGTCTCCAACCGCCACGTGACGACCATCTGGCGCAGTCCGCACGGTGGGATCTGGGTGCCCCTGCATGGGCGCGGGCTGGCCTACCTGCGCGAAGACTGGCGCCGCACTGCCGCCTTCAGACAGATCAACGACCAGGGCAAGGGCATCGCATGCAGTCTTGCGCCAGCCAACCGATCGGGTGGGCTTTGGCAGTTCGACAGCAGTGGGCGGTTGCTGCGTTACGACACGTCCACCGGGGCGCTTGTGCAGACCGGCATCCAGCATCCCGACCTGCGCGATCTGCAGGTTGCGACGACCCTGGAGGACAGTCGGGGGCAGCTCTGGCTCGGCAATGGGGAGCACCAGTTGTCGCGGCTGGATCTGGGCACAGGCGCTCTCGAGCATTTCAGCGGCGACGGGCCTGCCGAGGCGGTCATCTGGTTGGGCGAATCTGGCGACGGCACGCTGTGGAGCGCTTACGAGCAAGTGATCCAGCGGCGAAATCCGGTGACCGGGCGCGTGCTGGAGACGATTTCCCAGGCCGACCCACATGGCTTGAAAGAGGTGATTCCCAGTCAGCTGAGCGTGGCACCGGATGGCAACCTGTGGCTGAGCGCCGTCGGCGGCATGTATGTCTGGCAGTCCGAGTCACATCGGTTCGTCGCAGTGCCCGGCCTGCAGATCGATCCGATCCAGCGCTTCGTCTTCGAGGATCAAAGCCACCTGTGGCTTTACCGCGCCGGCAGCATGGAGCGTTGGCAGAAAGACGGTACCGCGTGGAAGCGGGTGCGCCGGATTCTTGCCGCCGAAGGGTTTCCGGCGATGGATGCCTATGGTCTCGAACGCGATGAGCTTGGACGCGTATGGATGTCCGGGCCGCGTGGCCTGTGGCGCATCGATGCACGTACGCCGCGCGCCAAGATCCGCAGTTTCAGTGCGCGCGACGGATTGACCAGCCAGGAGTTCAGCCGCCGCTGTCTGCTGATGGCGCGCGATGGGGTGCTGGTCGGTGGGACTGCAGATGGCTACACGCTGCTGATCGATACCAAGGCGCCGGATGTGCCGTCATTCACACCGCAGATGCGTCTGGAGGCGGTAAGCGTCCAGCGTGCCGACCGCCGTCAGGCGTTGCCGATCCTCGGTGGCTTTTCGCTCGCGCCGAATGACCGCCAGTTGCGCATCAACATGCGGCTGCTCTCGTTCGTCGATCCGATGGCCAATCGTTACCGTACCCGGCTGTCGGGGTTCGATACCGAATGGATGGAGCACGGTGCGGCAGGAATGCGCGAATTCTCCTCGCTGCCGCCGGGCAACTATGTCCTGCAGATGCAGGGGATCGACCCCTTGGGCAATGCATCGCAGGTGCAGTCGCTGCGCTTTTCGGTCACTCCACCGTGGTGGCGCAGCGATGCCGGCATTGCGCTGATCTGCGTGCTCGCCGTGCTGCTCGCTGGCCTGCTCGCCGCCGCTTACCGCCGCCGTGTGCGCATGCGCGCGCAATGGCAGCTGGCCCAGCACAAACGCGAGCTGGCCGAGCAGGCATCGTTGGCCAAGACGCGCTTTCTTGCGACCCTGGGGCACGAAGTGCGGACGCCGATGACCGGTGTGCTGGGCATGAGCGAGTTGCTGCTGCAGACGCCATTGGACGGACGCCAGCAGGGCTATGCCAGCGCGATCCAGCTGGCCGGCAAGCATCTGCTGCGGCTGGTCAACGATGCGTTGGATCTGGCGCGGATCGAGGCCGGCAAGCTGCCGCTGGATTACCGCGACTTCGATCTGCGTCAGCTGATCGGCCAGGTGGCCGAGCTGGTGCGCCCGAGCGCCGAGCAGAAGCAACTGGTCTTTGCGTGCGAGCTGGATGACGCGCTGCCGCCTGCATTGCATGGCGATGCCAGCCGGGTGCAGCAGATCCTGCTCAACCTGTTGTTCAACGCGGTCAAGTTCACCGAGCGTGGCAGCGTCAGCCTGCGTGTGGCGGTGGTGCCGCAAAGCCACAAGCAAGGCATCCGGATCGAAGTGTGCGACACCGGCCCGGGCATGAGTGCAGAACAGCGCGGGCGCCTGTTCCAGCGCTTCGAGCAGGCCGAAGGCGCCGTGACGCTGGCCCGGCATGGCGGCAGCGGCCTGGGCCTGGCGATCTGCCGCGAACTGGCAGCGGCGATGGGCGGTGCGGTAACGGTCAGCAGCGAACTGGGGCAAGGAGCGTGTTTTGTGGTGGAGCTGCCGTTGCGCTGGGTGAGTGCGCTCCCCGCGGTGCCTGCGCCTGCACGGGCAAGCTCGCCGCAGGCACAGGCGCCATTGCAGTTGCTGCTGGTCGAAGACGACCCGACCGTGGCGCAGGTGATCATTGGCCTGCTGCAGACGCGTGGTCATCGGGTCACCCATGTCCTGCACGGTCTGGCGGCGTTGGCCGAGGTGAGTACGCGCAGCTTCGATGCCGGGCTGTGCGATCTGGACCTGCCGGGCATCGACGGTGCGGCGTTGGTGGCGCAGTTGCGTGCGCGCGGCGTGCGCTTTCCGATCGTTGCGGTCACCGCACGTGCCGATGCCGACGCAGAACCGCAGGCGATGGCTGCCGGCTGCAATGGCTTCCTGCGCAAGCCGGTCACCGGCGAGTTGCTGGCACAGGCACTGGCAGGTGTGCTGGCCGACGCCGCCGATGCGCATGACGCGCCGGCCGTCGACTAAGCTGTTATCGCTTGCCCCGTCGTACGGTTGCCGCCTGGCGCGGATGCAACAGCGGTGAACCAGATCGAGACCCCGTACATGCGCCGGTTCGGGCCGAGGAGTGGAAACGGATGAGCCACGCGGCAGGCTCGCTCGGGCTTGCTCGCACCGCGTGCGGCCCGCACTATGCGGCGACTTGTCGTGAAACCTGTCCAGTGCGCCTTTTTTTATGTTTTTCCTATTGGTTGATCGCGGCAGTGTCGCTGGGGCTGTGCGCCACGGTGCCACCTGCACGGGCGGCCACGCACGCGCTGCTCACGCCGGTGCCTAGCCAGGTCACGGTCGCCGACGGGCTGCCCTCGGACACCGTCAGTGAGCTTGCCGAAGACCAGCAGGGCTATCTCTGGATCGCCAGCGACGACGGCCTGGCCAGATTCGATGGCCGCAATTACCGCATCTGGCGGATGGAAGAAGGGCTGACCAGCAATGCGATCTGGACCATCTGCGTTGATCGTGACAATCGGGTGTGGATGGGCTTCGAGAACGGTGGGGCCGGTTTTCTGGAGGCCAAGACGCGCACGTTCAGGCGGCTGGAGAACCCGCAGTTTCCGGAGCTGCGCGAAATCACGGTGTGGGCGCTGGCAAACACCCCGAACGGCGACGTCTGGCTTGGTACTGCTGCCCACGGGCTATATCGGCGACGTCCCGATGGCAGCATGCAGCGATTTTCCAACGTGCCCAGCGACCCGACCAGCCTGCCGTCCGACAGCGTGATCGGGTTCGAGGTCGCGCCCGACGGAACATTGTGGATCGGAACCCATGGCGGGCTCGCGCGCTGGGACGGTACGCATTTTCAACGGGTGCGGTTGCCTGGAACCACGCAGGCGGTCAATCGCCTGCAAATGGAACACAGCGGCAACACCTTGTGGGTGTCGGATGTGGTCGGCGATGCGTTTCGTGTGGGCGCCGATGGCCAGGCGCGGCCCCAGCCATGGCAGAAAGCCGTGAGCAAGCGGCGGGTCATGGGGGTGTTGCTGCACGATCGCAGCGGGCGCTATTGGCTGGACACCGACAGCGGCCTGGGCCTGTCCACCGCAGGAACCGAGATCAGCAGCGTCCCGGTCTACAGCCTGTCAGCGCACGGCCTGGTCAGGCGCAACTGGATTGCAGCCTACGAAGATCGGGAGGGCGGGCTGTGGTTTGCGGCGCTCGAAGGTGGCCTGTGGCACCTGCCTCCGCATTGGGACACCTTTGCGGTACTGGCCCACCACGGCGATGACTCACAGTCGCTGGCCAATCCGTCCGTGCTGGCGACGGCGTCTTCGGCTGCGGGCGGTGTCTGGCTGGCTGGTTCGCGGCATGTGCTGGAGTATCTCGATGCGGCAACCGGCCAACTGCAAAAGCATCTGGCTCAGATCGATGCCCGTCCGCCCGACTCCATGCTTGAAAGCCGGCGCGGGTTGGTCTGGATCGGCGTCGAGGGAAAATTGGTCCGGTACGACCCGCAGACCCGGCAAGTCAAACGCTGGCAGTTGCGTGAGGATGTCGAACCCGATCCGGACGGTGCTGCGGACCGACCGGGCTGGATGGCGGAGGACGCGCAGGGCCGCCTGTGGGTGACGGTGCTGGAATATGGCCTGCAAATCCGCAACCAGGAGGGGCAGTTGCTGCGGACCATCGTCAATGGCAGTCATGGGCTGGAGGTGTTGACCATCCTGGACATACGCCTTGGCCCGGATGGTCAGATATGGCTGAGCAATAACGCCGGTCTACGGCGCTGGGACCCCGCTGCCGACCGATTTGTCCCCGTCGAGGGCAAGCCGTCCCTGCCGACATATCTGTTCCGGCTGGGAGAGGGGGGCGTGGTCTGGACCGGGTTGGCCGGCGAGATCCGGCGGTATCTGTGGGATGGAAAGCGGCTCAAGCACCTGGACACGGTCGGAAAGGAGCAGGAGTTTCCGATGGTGGCGCCCAACGGCCTGGTGGTCGATGCCAGGGGCGTGGCCTGGGTGTCCAGTCAACGCGGCCTGATCCGGATCGATCCCGGCAGCAGGCTGGTGCGCGTGTACGGGGTGCACGATGGGCTCCCCAACCAGCAGTTGCTGATCAACACCCTGGTGCAGGCCGGCAGCGGGCGGATTGTTGCTGCATCGCCCGACGGCGTGGTGGTGTTCGACCCGGCCACGATGCGCCCCAGCACGCGCAGGCCGCCGTTGATCATCGAACGCGTGGGCTTGCGGCGCGGGGAGCGTGGTCTGGATATCACCGGACAGGAGCCGCTGACGATGCAGGACGGCGACCGCGATCTGCATATCGTCGCGCGCCTGCTCAGCCTGGCCGATTCCGAATCCAACAGTTACCGCTTTCGTTTGAGTGGCTACGATCCGGACTGGATCGATGTCGGTCCCAGCGGCGAGCGGCAGTTTTCGCGGCTGCCTGCGGGGCATTACACGCTGGAAGTGCAGGGGCGCACCGCCGATGGCATCTGGTCGGCCAGCCAGACGCTACGTTTTCAGGTGCTGCCGCCGTGGTGGCTGGCGCCGTGGGGACTGGTGTTTCTGGGCCTGCTCGCGCTCTGCGTCATCGCCGCAGCGGTATTGTTGTATCGCCGCCGCCTGCGGCGTTTGAACGCCTGGCAGCTGGCAGTGCACAAGCAGGAGCTGGCCGAGCAGGCATCGTTGGCCAAGACGCGCTTTCTGGCCACGCTCGGCCACGAGGTGCGTACCCCGATGACCGGCGTGCTGGGCATGAGCGAACTGTTGCTCAAGACTTCGCTGGACAACAAGCAGCGCAGCTATACCGAATCGATCCGTCGTGCCGGCGCGCATCTGCTGCGCCTGGTCAACGATGCGCTGGACCTGGCGCGGATCGAATCCGGCCGCCTGGAACTGGATCTGGAGCCGTTCTCGGTACGCCAGCTGGTGGCCGAGGTGGAAGGCCTGATGGCGCCACTGGCGCAGGAGCGCGGCCTGCGTTTCAGCCTGGAAATCGGCCTGCTTGGCGACATCACCGCCAGCGGCGATGTCACCCGCATCCGCCAGATTCTGCTCAACCTGCTCAGCAACGCGATCAAGTTCACCGAGCGCGGTGTGGTCGGGCTCAAGCTGACCACGCTGGGGTCGTATCAGGGGCTGCGTTTCGAAGTGGCCGATACCGGGCCAGGCATCAACGCCGACCAGAAAGCGCGTCTGTTCCAACGCTTCGAACAGGGCGACGGCGCCAAGACCACTTCGCGCTACGGCGGCAGCGGCCTGGGTCTGGCCATCTGCCAGGAACTGGCGATGGCAATGGGCGGGCATATCGAGGTGATCAGCCGGTTGGGCGCGGGCACGCGCTTCGTGGTCGATCTGCCGCTGCGCTGGGTCGCTTCCAACGCCACGCTCGGTGGCGAGGTGGCGCGCGCCGGGGGCGCGGTCGCCCCGCAGCGCATTCTGCTGGTGGAAGACGACCCCACCATCGCCGAGGTCATCGTTGGCCTGCTGCGTTCGCAAGGGCACTCGGTGGTGCATGCGCCGCACGGGCTGGCCGCGCTGACCGAAGCGGCCGACAACCCCTTCGATCTGGCCTTGCTCGATCTGGATCTGCCCGGGCTGGACGGCTTCGCCCTGGCGCGGCAGTTGCGCGTGTTCGGTTACGACATGCCGCTGGTTGCCGTGACCGCACGCTCGGACGAAGAGGCCGAACCCACCGCGCAGGAAGCCGGATTCGACAGTTTCCTGCGCAAGCCGCTTACCGGCGACATGCTGGCCGACACCATCGCCGAGGCATTGCGGCGCGAACGCCCGCGCGATGAGATCTAGAGCCGTGTGCCGCGGTTGAAATCGCGCACGGCCCTGCGCTGGCGCACGGCGCTGGTCGATGGCGCAGCGGCCGTGTCATTCGGCGACTTCTTCCACCTGCTTAGGATGCGGCCGCGTTTCGGCCAGCTGCCAGAAGATCAGCGTCGACGACAAGGTGATGCCACCGACGCACAAAAAGGTTGCATGGAGCGCTGCCGTGGCGCCGTGGCTGTCGCCCAGATGCGTGTTGAAGGCGGCCAGCAGACTGCCTGCCGCCGCGGCGCCGAAACCGGTTGCCAGCATCATCACCATCGATAGCAGGCTGTTGCCGGGGCTGGCCTGCTCGCGATCGAGGTCGCGCAGGGTCACGGTATTCATGACGGTGAACTGCAGCGAGTTCACCGCGCCAAAGCAGGCCAGCTGCACCAGCCGCAGCCATAGCGGCTGGCCCACATCGATCAAGGCGAAGCTGGCCATCGCCAGGCCCACCAGCACGGTATTGAGCATCAACACGCGGCGATAGCCGAAGCGACCGACCAGCTTCACCGCGGCACGTTTGGCCGCCATGCCGGCCAACGCCACCGGCACCATCATCAGCCCGGCATTCATCGGGCTCATGCCCAGGCCAACCTGCAACAACAGTGGAATCAGGAACGGCATCGAGCCGCTGCCCACCCGCGCAAACAGGTTGCCCAGGATGCCGATGCGATAACTGGCCACCTTGAACAAGGCCAGTGGAAACAACGCCGCCGGCGTGCTGGCCGCATGCAACCAGTAACCCGCCAACGCGGCGAGCCCGCCGATGGCCAGCAGCATGACAAAGGCATGGCGCAGGCCGAGCTCGGAAATGCCGTCCAGCGCCAGCGACAGTGCCACCATGCCGAACGCCAGCATCAGATAGCCGATCAGGTCGAAGCGCTGGCGTGCATCGCCGTAGTGGTCGGGCATGATCTTCAGCGCGGCGATGAACCCGATCACGCCGATCGGCAGGTTGATCAGGAACACCCAGTGCCACGAGGCGACTTCCACCAGGTAGCCACCCAGCGTGGGGCCGATGAGTGGGCCGATCAATGCGGGAATCGCGATGAAGCTCATCGCGCGCAGGAAGTCGGCGCGCGCCACGGTCTTGAGCACTGCCAGCCGGCCCACCGGCAGCAGCATCGCCCCGCCAATGCCTTGCACCACGCGCGCCGCCACCAGCTGCGGCAGCTGCTGCGCGGCGGCGCACAGCAGCGAGCCCACCGTGAAAACGATGGTCGCCGCAAGGAAGGTGCGCCGGGTGCCGAAGCGGTCCGCAATCCAGCCCGATGCAGGGATGAACATCGCCACCGCCAACGCATAACTGAAGACCACCGACTGCATCTGCAGCGGGCTTTCATGCAGGCTGCGCGCCATCGACGGCAACGCCGTATTGACGATGGTCGCATCCAGCATCTGCATGAAGATCGCCAGCGACACCAGCCACAGCAGCGGCTTGATGGTGTCGTAGGCGCGCAAGGTGGGGACGGGCTGAGGCATGGCGACCACTGTCGAGGAAACAGGGCATTATCCCCACGCCGATGTGCAGGAACTCAGAAAAACGTGCGCATTCGCGGCCCAGGGTTCAAGGCATGTACTGCGATCAGTCCATCACATCATGCGGGATGGACCATCGCCTCGCACCGCACGTCATGCCGGATCTAGCGGCGACCAACCGCACATTATGCGCGGCTGGTCACGCGGTGCATCAGCGCTTGCTCAGCGTCTGCACCGCGTCCACCAGCACGCCCACATGTTCCGGGTTCATGTCGGGCGACATGCCGTGGCCGAGGTTGAAGACATGGCCTTCGCGCGAGCCGCCGTTGCCCTGGGCGTAGCTGTCCAGGGTCTTGCCGACTTCGGCGCGGATCGCCTCGGGCGAGCCGTACAGAGTGGCCGGGTCCAGGTTGCCTTGCAGGGCGACGCGGCCGCCGGCGCGCTGGGCGGCGTCGGCCAGCGCGATGGTCCAGTCCACGCCTACCGCTTCGGCACCGCTGGCGGCAAGCTCGCTCACGTAAGCGCCGTTGCCCTTGCCGAACAACACCAGCGGGGTGCGTTCGGCGCCGTCGCCGCGTTCCAGCTCGCGCGCGATGCGGGTGAGGTAGGGCAGCGAGAATTCGCGGTACATCGCCGGCGACAACACGCCGCCCCAGGTGTCGAACACCTGCAACGCCTGCGCACCGGCCGCACGTTGCGCGGACAGGTAGGCGATCACCGCATCGGTAACGGTGCCGAGCAGGTGATGCAGCACCTCCGGTGCGTTGAACGCCATGGCCTTGATGCGCGCGTATTCCTTGCTGCCGCCGCCTTCGATCATGTAGCAGGCCAGCGTCCACGGGCTGCCGGAGAAGCCGATCAGCGGCACCGCGCCATCCAGCTCACGGCGGATCAGGCGCACCGCATCCATCACGTAACGCAGCTCGGTTTCCATGTCCGGCACGCCCAGCCGATGGATCGCAGCGGCATCGCGCACCGGATGGCGGAACTTGGGGCCTTCGCCTTCGACGAAATACAGCTCCAGGCCCATCGCATCGGGAATGGTCAGGATGTCGGAGAACAGGATGGCCGCGTCCAGCGGAAAGCGTTGCAGCGGCTGCAGTGTCACTTCGCAGGCGATTTCGGGATTCTTGGCCATGCCGAGGAAGCTGCCGGCGCGCGCGCGGGTGGCGCGGTATTCCGGCAGATAGCGGCCGGCCTGGCGCATCAGCCACACGGGGGTGCGGTCCACGGGCTGACGGTTCAGGGCGCGCAGCAGGCGATCGTTCTTGAGCATGGGAGGTGTGTCCTCAGCGCGGCGCGTCGGCGCCGCCGGTGATGAGTTGGAAGCCGCGTTTGAGGTGGGTGTCGCGCGCCTTGTCGAAGGCCCGGTCCGCTTCGTCCTGCAGCAGGTATTGGTCGCGTCGCAACTGCGAGCGTCCACCGATCTCGCCGCTTTCACGCAGCAGCTCCCAGCCACCGAACAAGTCCGGTTGCAGGGTCAGCTGGACGTAGCGGAGCGGCGCGTTGCCGCCAGGATCGTGTTGCAAGTGGATGCGCATGACGCCGATTGTAGCCGGGCGGTGCTGAAGGCTGGGAGCAGTGGGCGCGCCGGGTTGCTCCGCTTGCGAAGGCAGCGTTGGCATGCAGGGATCGCGTAGGAGCGCACCTGGGCGCGACGGGGATTTACCGGCAAGCCCTGTCGCGCCCGGGGGCGCTCCTACGAATGCGCCGGAGACAGTGAGTGATGGCGTTGCTCAGCCCGCCAGGATCTCCAGCACTGCCGCCTCGTCGACGTCGGGTACCACCTCGGCCTTGCCGACGCCGCGCCACAACACCAGCCGCAGGCGGCCGACGATGTTCTTCTTGTCCAGCCGCATGCGCCCCAGCAGGGCCTGCGGGGACAGGCCGGGCGGAATGTCGGTGGGCAGGTCGAAGTCATGCAGCAGCGCGCGCAGCGCGTCGGTGTCCTGCGCATCGCTCATGCCCAGCGCGGCCGACAGCCGTGCGGCCAGCACCATGCCCACCGCGACCGCTTCGCCATGGTTGAGGTTGTCGTTGCCGGGCGCGCCATAGCCCTGCTCGGTCTCGATCGCATGGCCGAAGGTATGGCCCAGGTTGAGCAGGGCACGCTCGCCCTTTTCCAGCGGGTCGCGCGCCACGATGTCGGCCTTGTGCTCGCAGCTGCGCGCGATCGCCTGCGCCAGCGCGTCGGCATCACCCTCCAGCAACGCCCGGCGTTCGGCATGCAGCCATTGGAAGAACAGCGGGTCGCGGATGGCGCCATACTTGATCACCTCGGCCAGCCCGGCGCGCAGCTCGCGCGCGGGCAGGGTATGCAAGGTGTCGGTATCGGCGATCACCGCGCGTGGCGGATGGAACGCGCCGACCAGGTTCTTGCCCTGCGGGATGTCCACCGCGGTCTTGCCGCCAACCGAGGAATCCACCATCGCCAGCAGGCTGGTGGGCAGTTGCACGCAATCCACCCCGCGCATCCAGCAGGCCGCCGCGAACCCGGCCAGATCGCCGACCACGCCGCCGCCGAGCGCAAACACGCAGGCGTCGCGGGTGGCGCCCAGTTCGGCCAATGCCGCGATTGCGGCGCCGAAATTGTCCAGCGTCTTGGAGGCTTCGCCGGCGGCGATCACCAGCTCGCCCAGTTGCAGGTCCGGGCGCGCCTGCAGCAGCGCCTTGCGCACGCCGGCGGCGTACTGCGGGGCCACCTGCGAGTCGCTGAGCAGCAATACGTGGCGGCCGCGCACATGGCTGGCCAGGCGCGCACCATCGGCCAGCAGGCCGGGCGCAATGGTGATGGTGTACGGCTGCGCACCGTCGACATCGACGCTGCGCGAGGAACGGGGAAGTGTCATGCGGGGGTACTCGACATGCGCCATTGCGCGGCCAGGCGCAGCACCAGCTGCGCGGTGGCCTCGGCGGGGGAAAAGTGATCGGTTTCCAGGCTGAGGTCGGCGACCTCCTGGTACAGCGGGGTGCGCTGCGCGGCCATCGCATGCAGCACCTGCTCGCGGTCGGCGCGTTGCAACAGCGGCCGGTTGCGGTCGCGCGCCAGCCGGGTCAGCTGGGCCGGCACGCTGACGTGCAGGTACACCACAAAGCCGCGCTCGCGGATGCGCTGGCGGTTGAGCGGATCCAGCACCGCGCCACCGCCGGTGGAAATCAGCTTGTTGTCCTGCTCCAGCAGCGTCTGCAGGGTCTGGACCTCGTGCTGCCGGAACCGCGCTTCGCCGTGCTGTTCGAAAATGGCCGGGATGCTGCTGCCGACCTGCTCGACGATGGCCTGGTCCACATCGACGAACTCCAGCCCGAAGCGCTCGGCCAGGCGGCGGCCGATGCAGCTTTTTCCGGCGCCCATCGGGCCGACCATCACGAGATTGGAAGCGGGGTTCATGCGCAGGGATCGTAGCATTCGGGCCCGCGCACCGGGCCGATCGGCATGGACTGAAACCATTCCGGCGCGGCGACCGCCGGCTGCGCGCAGCAGCATCGACACCCAAGCTGTGCGGACAACGGCCGCGGCGACCGCTGAAGATGAAGTGCCACGTGCAACGCGGCGAGTACTTGGCAGCCTGGCGGCAGTGACGCGAAGACGCCGAAGAGCATGCGCGCGACCTGCTTTCAGGGTCCTGGCAGCGGGCGCGGGCCTGTCGACCGCCGCGCGTAGGCGAAGCAGGCCCGATGCGCCCACAATAGGCGTCAATCTTGCTGCCCTCGCACCGTCATGACCGATCTGTACGCAGAAGCCCTTGCCACCTTTACCGCGCTGTACGCCGAAGCGCAGGCCGGCGCCGAACTCGAAGCCAGCGCAATGACCGTGGCCACCGCCAACGTGGACGGCCGGCCGAGCGCGCGCACCGTGCTGCTCAAGGCCTTCGATGCGCGCGGGTTCGTGTTCTACACCCACCTGGACAGCGCGAAGGGCCGCGACCTGCAGACCCATCCGCAGGCCGCCCTGCTGTTCCTGTGGCGCAGCCTGCGCGAGGCCGGCATCCAGGTGCGCATCGAAGGCGGCGTGCAACTGGTCGGCGCGGAGGAATCGGATGCCTACTTCGCGTCGCGCCCGCGCATGAGCCAGATCGGCGCCTGGGCCTCGCTGCAGTCGCAGACGCTGGGCTCGCGTGAGGAGTTCGACGCGGCCATCGCCAAGGTCGAAGCCACCTTCGAAGGCCGCGAGGTGCCGCGCCCGGAGGGCTGGGGCGGGTTCCGGGTGGTGCCGCAGGCGTTCGAGTTCTGGTACGGCGCCAAGTTCCGCCTGCACGAGCGCTGGCGTTACGAGGCCGATGCGGCCAGCCACTGGAGCAAGCGGATGCTGTATCCGTGAGCACGCAGGCCGGCTGGCGGGTGCGCGCGGCGGTGGGCGCCGATGCGCAGGCCTTGCTGGCCCTGCGCCTGGCCTTGTGGCCCGATGCCGACGATAGCCTCGCCGAGCTGCAGGCCGCGCTGGCGCAGGCACACGCCAGCCACCTGCTGGTGGTGGACGACGCGGATGCGGCGCTGGGCTTTGCCGAGGTGTCGGTGCGCCACGACTACGTCAATGGCACCGAAAGCACGCCGGTGGGCTTTCTGGAAGGCTGGTATGTGAGTCCGGCCTGGCGCGGCCGCGGGCTGGGTCGCGCGCTGGTGGCCGCGGCAGTGGAGTGGACACGGAATCAGGGCTGCGCGGAGCTGGCCTCCGATGCGCGGCTGGACGACAGCGGTGCCCAGGCGGCGCATGCGGCATGCGGCTTCGAGCCAACTGAACGGGCGGTCTACTACCGCCTGCAGCTGGCCTGACCGGCTGACTTCCGGCCCTTTCTGCCGGTCGCGGACAGTCTGTAGTATGTCCGCCCATTGCACGGCTGCTGCTGCATCACCGCAGCGGCATCTGCATCACCACCGCTGCATGACCAAAGGACAGGACATCGTATGACGCAGTACACCACTGTCGAATTGCACGGCCTGCTGGCCGAGCGCTACCGCGACCAGCCGATCGAGGTCGAACTGATCGACGGGCTGGAGCCGGCCATCAACCTCACCCTGGCCGACCACGGCGACATGCAGATCCAGGTCGCCGCCTCCGGCTCGCAGGTGTTCGTTTCCACGCTGCTGGCCAATGCCGACCAGGTCAGCGACCGCGCGGCGTTCAACGACGCCTGCCTGCGGCTCAACCCACTCAATCCCTTGTCCAACCTGGGACTGGTGCAGGTCGACGGCAAGGATAGCTATGTGGTCTTCGGCGAACTGTCGGCGTCGTCCACGCTCGACCAGATCGACGAGGAAATCCAGACCCTGGCGGCCAATACGCTGGATGCCGCCGAATCTCTCAAGCCGTTCTTTTCCTAAAGGCGTGTTGTCATGAGTATCTTTTCAAAGCTGATCACGCTGCTGCGTGGCACTGCACACGAAACCGGCCAGAAGGCGGTCGACGCCAACGCGCTGCGCATCCTGGACCAGGAAATGCGCGATGCCGGCGCCCAGCTCACGCGCTCGCGCGAAGAGCTGACCAAGCTGATGGCGCAGAGCAAGCTCGCCCAGCAGAAGATCGACGCGCGCGCCGGCAAGATGGCCGAATACACGCGTTATATCGAAGGTGCGCTGGCCAAGAACGACGAGGCACTGGCGCACGACGTGGCGGTAAAGCTAGCGGCGCTGGAAAGCGAGGACGCCGGCGACAAAGCCTCCAAGAGCTCGCTGGACCAGTCGGTGGTGACGCTCAAGGCCACCATCCAGAAGACCGAGAACCAGCTGCGCGGCATGCGCCAGCAGATCGACACCGTCAAGGCCACCGATGCGGTGCAGAAGGCACAGGCGGCGATTGCCGCGCGCCATTCCGGTGCCAGCAGCAAGATGGGCTCGGCACTGGAATCGCTGGAGCGAATCAAGGCGCGTCAGGCCGAGACCTCCGCACGCATCGAATCGGCCGAAGAGCTGGAGGCAGCCAGTGGCGACGGCGATCTGAATCGGCGTCTGGCTGCGGCTGGCCTGATGGAAGGCGAGTCCAACGCCGCCGCAGTGCTGGCACGCTTCAAGAAGCCGGCCCAGCTCGGCCACGATACCGCCGGCGGCAGCGCGCCGCTGATCGGCCAGGTGCGCGACGTGCAGCAGGTTCCGCGCAGCGACAGCTGATCCGCCGCACGGCACAGGACGCGCCATGATCATCGTCGGAAAGCTGTTGCGGGTATTGCGGCGCCACGTGCGCCGCGTCAGCTGGGGCATGGTGGCGCTGGCATTGCTGGCGCACATGGGGCTGAGCTGGGTGTTGCTGCTGCTGGCCGGCGAGCAAAAGCTCGTTGGCCTGGACGCGTTTCCGTACTACTACATGACCACCGCCACCACCATCGGCTACGGCGACCTGTCGCCGGGTTCGGTGGCCGGGCGCTATATCGCCGCGTTCGTGCTGATGCCGGGCGCGGTGGCGCTGTTCGCCACGGTGCTGGCCAAGACCAGCGGCGTGCTCATCACCTTCTGGAGGCGCCACCACATGGGCAAGATGGCTTACGCCGATCTGCGCGGGCACACCATCCTGATCGGCTGGCAGGGCGCCGCGTCCACACGCTTGCTGGAACTGTTGCTGTCCGATACCGCTACCGACGACGAAGGCGTGGTGCTGATCGCCGAGGGCGTGGCCGAGAACCCGATGCCCGACCATATGCGCTTCATCGCCGCCGAGTCCTACACGCATACCGAGGTCTACCTGCGTGCCGGCATCGCCGGTGCGGCGCGGGTGATCGTCAACCCGCCCTCGGACGACCAGACCCTGGCGGCGGTGTTCGCGCTGATGGCGCATGCGCCGCGTGCGCACGTCGTGGCGCACTTCGACTCGGGCAGCGCCGCGCGGCTGGTCAATTGCCACTATCCGGCGATCGAATGCACGCGGCCGATGACCGCCGAGATCCTGGCCCGCGCGGCGCAGGATCCGGGCAGCGCGGCGATCACGGCCGAACTGCTGTCGGTGGACGATGGCCCGACCCAGTTCAGCCTGGCGGTTCCTGCCGATGTCGACCCGCTGGATTACCGCATGCTGGCCGCCGATTTCGGCCAGCGCGGCGCCTTGCTGCTGGGCCTGCGCGCGCCCGATGGCGCACTGCGCTTGAACCCGCCCGCACACACCGCTGTCCCGGCCGGTGCCATGCTGTATTACCTGGCCGAACAGCGCGTGCCCGTGTCTGCCATCGCCTGGCAGGCCCTGCGCGCTGCGGCCGTGTCCCATTCCCCATCGCCACAAGGTGCATGACGATGAGTTTTTTCAGCAAGTTGTTCGGTCAACCACAGCCGCCGCCGTTGCCCACCTCCGGCACTGGCGCCATCGGTCACGCGCTGCCGCTGGGCTTGCGCGTGGGTGGGCAGCTGGAGATCGATACCACGTTGTACCGCATGGCACCGGAGGCCATGACCGCCGAGTTGCCGGGCGGGCATCAAGGCATTCCGTGCTACGGCCACGTCAATCTGGGTGATGGCTATGCCCTGCATCGGTTCTATCTGGACGATGATGCGTTTTTGCAGGTCACCACGGTTGGCGGCGATCTGGAGGCGATGAAGGCCTTCGTGTATTGCGAGACGGTCAATCCGCCCAGCAAGCAGGCGTTTCAGGAGTTCGTGATGCAGCATCCGCATCTGGGTGCGGCGCAGATCGAGTACGCCGGCAAGCGCTGGCAACGCGCCACGCAGTCCACCGATGGTGCCGCGCGCATCCCGCCGATCGCCTACGACGAGGTGCTGTACCGCTATCAGCCGCCGCGCCGCGATGGCGATCTGACCCACTACGCCATGCTCTACAGCCGCGATGTACCGGAGCTGCAGCGCGAGGAATTCCTGCTGGTCACCGGCGAGGATTCCGGCCCCAACGAGTTCTGCGTCACCTATGCGGTCGGCATCGATGTCACCGTCGCCGATCTGGATATCACCTGAGCGTGCGCGCTCGTCCTCCACTTACCCTGGTCCTGTCATGAACCCGATCAACCTGCAGAGTTTTCTCGCGTTTCTTTCCTACTTCGGCACCGGCCTGGGCGTGTTGATCGTGGCGGTGGTGCTGGTGACCCTGGTCACCCCGCATAAGGATTTCACCCTGCTGCGGCAGGGCAACGTGGCTGCGGCCACCGCCTTGGCCGGCAACCTGATCGGTGTGGCATTGCCGCTGCATTCGGCCATCACCCATTCGGTGAGCCTGGTCGATGCGCTGATCTGGGGCGCGGTCGCCTGCGGCATCCAGATCGTGGCGTATCTGCTGGCCAATTTGGTGGCCGGGCGCATCTCGCGGCAGATCACCGACAACGTCACCGCCGCCGGCATCTTTTCGGCCGGCGTGTCGATCGCGGTCGGGCTGATCAATGCCGCGGCGATCACGCCGTAACGGAGCGCAGGCATGAAGCGATCACGCAATCTCAAGCTCACCTTGATGGCCGCCTTGCCGGCCGCCCTCGTCACCGGTTGTGGTTCTGAACCAGAGACAGGTGTGGTGCTGCAGTCGGCCTCCGACTGCTACCAGATCAAGCAGGAACAGACCGACATCCAGCAATGCCTCAAGGCCTATGACGAGGCGGTGGCCAAGCATCAGCAGGCCGCACCGCGCTTCACGTCGCGCTACGAGTGCGATGCGCAGTTCGGCAGCTGCACCGAGGTTCCGGGCCAGAGCCAGGGCCAGCACAGCTGGATTCCGCCGATGGGCGGGTTCCTGCTCGGCTATGCGCTGGGCAACATGAGCGGTGGCGGCGGCTATCGCTATGGCGGCGCGATGCCGCTGTATCGCGATTACCGCAGCGGCGGTTACTACAAACCCAACGGCGATCTGGCCAGCAACCGCATCGGTACCGTGCGCGGGCGCAGTGGTTCGGTCGACATGCCGTCGCGTGCGATCACCGTCTCGCGTTCGGGTTTCGGCTCCAGTGCGGCGGCGCGTAGTTCGTTCGGTAGCGGCGGGCGCAGCTCCGGATACGGCGGCTGACATGCAACGGATCGCAATTGCCGAGCGCCCGGACTGGCGCGAGCAGGCCGAGTCGCTCGGCTTCCATTTCCACACCATCGACGGCGAGCGCTATTGGGACGAAAGCGCGTATTACGCGTTTACGCTGCAGCAGATCGAAGACGACATCGAGGCGCCCACGCAGGAACTGCACGACATGGCGATGCAGTTGGTGGACGAGGTGGTGGGCTCGGAACAGCTGATGACGCAGCTGGCGATCCCGCCGTTCTACTGGGACTGGATCGCCAACTCGTGGAAGAACCGCGACCCGCATCTGTACGGCCGCATGGACCTGGCCTATGCCGGCAACGGCCCGGCCAAGCTGTATGAGCTCAACTACGACACGCCGACCTCGCTGTACGAATCGGCGTATTTCCAGTGGCTGTGGCTGGAACAGCAGATCGCCGCCGGTGCGCTGCCCAAGGGCACCGATCAGTACAACCTGATCCAGGACCTGCTGTGCGAAACCCTGGGCGCGTTGGCGGTGGATGGCGCGATCGGTGCGCAGATGCATTTCTCCGCGGTGCGCGATTCGCTGGAAGACCGTGCCACGGTGCGCTACCTGCGCGACTGCGCGCATCAGGTGGGCATCAGCACCGAGGAAGTGGCCATCGAAGACATCGGCCTCAGCGCCGATGGCTGGTTCACCGATGAGCAGGACCGGGTGATCCACACGCTGTTCAAGCTGTATCCGCTGGAATTCATGATGGAAGAGCGCTTCGGCCCGGCGTTGTGTGCCAACCGCGTGCGCCTGATCGAGCCGGCGTGGAAATCGGTGCTGAGTAACAAGGGCATCCTGCCGCTGCTGTGGGAGCGGCATCAGGGCCATCCCAACCTGCTGCCGGCGCGCTTTGCGCAAACCGGCGAGGCGCCCATGGCAGGCTGGGTACGCAAGCCGCTGCTGTCGCGCGAGGGCGCCAATATTTCCCTGGTCAGCGCACAGGGCGACGCTGCGCAGACCGACGGCCCGTATGTGGACGGGCCGGCGATCCTGCAGGCGCATCATCCATTGCCGGTGTTCGCTGGCCGGCACGCCCTGGTCGGCAGCTGGGTGGTGGCCGATCGTCCGGCCGGGCTGGGTATGCGCGACGACGATGGCCCGATCACCCGCGACACCTCGCGCTTCGTGCCGCACGTGATCGTGGACTGATGCAGCAGTGGGTGAGGCAGCGCCGCTGCGACGCGGCGCTGCCGTGTGGTGCGATCGCCCTTGCATGTGGTGGTGAGTAAGGCGCTGCTTCCGCATGGCCGGGTTGCACACAACTGCCGCGCTGCATGAGGCAGCTGTCGTCCCGTATCGCCTGACACACGCTGCAGTGGCGCGCAAGCCCTGCGCTGCCTGCCGCGCAGCGCAGGTTTTCCACACCCCCTGTGGATGGAACTTGCACAAGGCTGTGGACAAGTGGGTGCAGGCCCCGGCCTGCAACGCTGTCAAGATGGGTGGCGAAAAAATGACCAGCGGCTCGTAGATGCATTTTTCCGGTCCGGATCGCAGCGATCTCGACAGGATCGGCAAAGTCGGTTGCGCTGTGGGCGATGAGATGTGCCGGCCTGGGTTGCGTCATGCCAACGCGACGTGCCGAGCAAGCGGATCATGCAAGCCGTGCAGACCGTACGCGCGCTGCATGCGATGCGGGCGATCCACAACGACTGAGCGCGACGCACCGGTGCTCGCGATCAGTGTTCTCTCATTTGCGCGCACCGCACACCCATCACACCCGCCGCGCCACCAACAGGCCCGCCACCGCCAGCAGCCATGCCAGGGCGAACACGCTCAGGTAGGCGGCCGCAGTCGCCGAGGCCAGCAGCGCGGCGAACAAGGCGCCGGCCAGCGCCAGCATGCCGGCCACCGCAATCGCCTCGCTCAACTGCAGCGCCGAACTGTTGGCGCCTTGCTGCGCCGGCGGCGACAGCGACAACGTCAACACCGACAGGCTCGGATACAGCAGGCCCATGCCCAGGCCGGTCAGCGCCCAGCCGGCAATCGCCACCGGCACCGGGATGACCGGCCACACCGCCCCCGCGCTGATCACGATGCCCAGCGACATGAAGCACGCACCGGTCTTGAGCAGGCGTGGGCGCGACCAGCCGGCGCGGCTATGGCCCTGGTACCAGGAGCCACTGAACCAGCCCAGCGCGCCGACGCTCAGCGCCACGCCGGCCAGCAGCGGCGACAGGCCGCGCTCGCGCGACAGCAGCAACGGCAGGAACGCCTCGAAGCCGAAGAAGGCCGCCGCCGCGATCCCGCGCAGCGCGATCACGCTGGGCAGCCCGCGCGCGAGCCGCAGCGTGCCGGCCGGCAACAGCTGCCAGGCGCAGTACCCGGTCAGCGCCAATGCCGGCAGCATCGCCAGCAACGCGCTGGTGCCGTGCAGCTGCCCGCCCAGATACACGCCGAGCACACCCAAGGCCGCACCCACCGCCCAGCACAACGCCGAATTCGACGCGCCGGCTGTGTCGCTGGACCAGGTGCGCCCGCGGATCGCCGGCCACAGCATCAGCCCGGCCGGTATCGCCAGCAGCGGCACCGACAGGAACACCCAGCGCCAGCCGACGTGCTGCACGATCAATCCACTGATGCCCGGCCCGATCAACGAAGGCACCACCCAGCCGGCCGAAAACGCGGCAAACACGCGGGGCCGCAAGGCTTCCGGATACAGGCGCCCGACGATCACGTACAGCGCCACCGAATACGCGCCGGCCCCCAGGCCTTGCAGCAGGCGGCCGGCAATCAGCACCGGCATGCTCGGCGCCAGCCCTGCCACCAGCAGACCGACCACGAAGCACAGCAGGCCGTAGGTCAGCGCCCCGCCGGGGCCACGCCGGTCGCTCCAGCGCCCGGCGGCGGTCATGCCGACCACGCTGGTCGCCAGGGTGCCGCCGAACGCCAGCGCATACAGCGGCAAGCCATTCAATTCGCGCGCGACGGTCGGCATGGCGGCGGCCACCGCCAGCGATTCGAAGGCATTGAGCGATACCAGTGCCACCATGCCCAGCGTTGCGGCGCGATACGGCGCGGCCAGGATGGAAGTGGGTTGGGCCGCATTGAGTGGCGTGGCGGGCAGGGCGGTATCGGCGGGCATCGAGCATCCAGAAACTGAAGTGTGTGGAGCCATGACCACGGGGCTTGCACCGGTCATGGCCGCGCAGCATCCTGCCTCAACCAAGGTTGAGGTCAAGGCAATGCAGCGTGAGTTGTCCGTGGGCGAGGTGGCCAAGCGCAGTGGCGTGGCGGTGTCGGCTTTGCATTTCTACGAGCGCAAGGGGCTGATCCGCAGCCTGCGCACTGCCGGAAATCAACGCCGCTATGCGCGCGACGTGCTGCGGCGCATCGCCGTGATTCGCGTGGCGCAACGGCTCGGCGTGCCATTGCAGCAGGTGCTGGATGCGTTCTCGGTGCTGCCGGACCAGCGCACGCCCACGCGTGCGGAATGGGCACGCATGTCGGCACGTTGGCGCGGGCAACTGGATGCGCGCATCGCCGAGCTGCAGGCCTTGCGCGACCAGCTCACCGACTGCATCGGCTGCGGCTGTCTGTCGCTGCGCCGCTGCCGGTTGAGCAATCCGGGCGATGCGCTGGCCGAGGGTGGGGATGGCGCGTTGCGCTTGTCGCGGCTTGCTGCCGACTGAGGTGGCAAGCGCGGGCTGTGCCGCCGCCGGGGCAGGGATGGCGTGATCGGCATCTGCAGCTCGCGCGCGGGCCGCGGCTGCTGCGCTCCGGGCAGCCTGTCACCGTCGAGAAGTTCGATGCCGCAACCGGGACCAATGGCAGTGCCGTGACGGGCGAAGGCGACCGTAGGATGGGGATCCCCCCACCGCCGCAGGACTTCACGCATGTTCCCCACCTTGCGCCGATCGCTCGCCGCTGCGCTGTCGCTGGCATGCATCACCTCGTCCGCGCATGCCGCGCCCGCCACCAGCGCCGCCTCGCCGGCAAGCGCCTTCGATCCGCTGGCCTTGTTCGCGCCGCTGCAACTGCCCGATGCACCCAATGCCTACCGCAGCGGCAGCGGCGTCCCCGGCCCGCTGTTCTGGCAGAACCGTGCCGATTACACCCTCAATGCCAGCATCGACCCGGCGACCCACACGCTCACCGGCGAGGCGGCGATCCACTACACCAACCGCAGCCCGGACACGCTGGACGTGCTGTGGCTGCAGCTGGACCAGAACATCTACCGCGCCGATGCGCGCGCTGCCGCCAGCCGGCCGTCGCGCCGCACCCAGTTCACCGACGGCATGCAGATCGCCAGTGTCGAGATCGACGATGGAGGGCGTCGCCAGCCTGCGCATTTCGTCGTCGACGACACCCGCATGCGGGTGGACCTGCCGCAGCCATTGGCCGGGCAGGGCAAGGCGCTGACCGTGCATGTCCGCTACCGCTACACGATTCCGGGCACCTGGGGCGGGCGCACTGCGGTCAGTGCCAGCAAGCAGGGCGAGATCTACGAGATTGCACAGTGGTATCCGCGCATGGCCGTCTTCGACGATCTGCGCGGCTGGGACACGCAGCCGTATCTGGGCTCGGAGTTCTATCTGGAGTACGGCGACTTCGACTACGCGGTGACCGTGCCGGAGGGCTTCCTGGTTGCCGGTTCGGGCGCGCTGACCAATCCGGCCGAGGTGCTCAGCCGCAGCGAGCAGCAACGCCTGCAGCAGGCACGCAGCAGCGATCGTACGGTGCTGATCCGCATGCCCGAGGAAGTGAGCGCGCGCGCTGCCAAACCTGCGGGAAACGCCACGCGCACCTGGCGCTTCCATATGGACAACACCCGCGATGTTGCGTTTGCCGCCTCGCCTGCGTTCGTGTGGGATGCCGCGCGCATCAAGCTGCCGGGCGGCAAGCAGTCGCTGGCGATGTCGGTATACCCGCTGGAGGGCGTGGGCGCGGACAAGTGGAACCGCTCCACCGAATACGTCAAGGGCGCGATCGAACATTTCTCGCAGTGGTACCCGTATCCGTGGCCGGCCGCCATCAACCTGGGCGGGTATGGTGCGGGCATGGAATATCCGGGCATCGTCTTCGACGGTTTCGAAGACAGCGGCAAGGAGTTGTTCTGGATCACCGCGCACGAGATCGGACACACCTGGTTCCCGATGATTGTCGGCTCCAACGAGCGCCGCCACGCGTTCATGGACGAAGGCTTCAACACCTTCATCGACGTCTATGCATCCGATGCCTTCAACAAGGGCGAGTACGCGCCCAAGCGCGATTCGGAATATGCGCCCAAGGGCGGCAACCCGGTCGACGAAATCCTGCCGCTGCTGGCCGATGCCGGTGCGCCGACATTGATGGACAACGCCGATTCCACCAGCGAGACCTACCGGCATTCGCTGACCTATTTCAAGGGCGCGTTGGGGCTGGTGTTGTTGCGCGAGCAGATCCTGGGGCCGGAGCGCTTCGACCCGGCCTTCCGCAAGTACATCGCGACCTGGGCCTACAAGCACCCGACGCCGTCGGATTTCTTCCGGCTGATGGAAAGCGAGAGCGGCGAGAATCTGGCCTGGTGGTGGCGCGGCTGGTATCTCAACAACTGGCAGCTGGACATGGGCATCAGCGAGGCCCATTACGTCGATCACGATCCTGCCAAGGGCCTGCAACTCACGTTGCGCAGCCGCCAGAAACTGGTGATGCCGGTCACCGTGCGGGTGGACCTGGCCGACGGCAGCCATCTGGACCGCCGCGTGCCGGTGGAAACCTGGCTGCAGAACACCGCACCCAAGCTGACGCTGCCGACCACGCAGAAGGTGCTGCACGTGACGCTGGATCCGGACCATGTGTTGCCCGATGCCCAGCGTGGCGACAACCAGGTCAATACGATCGGCTAGCGGGTGCCGATGCAGGCATCTGCGCTGCAATGGCGTAGATGTTGCGGGTTTGCAGCATGAGCGTGTCACCGTCACCAACGGCGCAATCGATTGCAGCGATTGCGCCGTTTTTCGTTGCGCGGTGCATTCCGATGTCGAAGATAGACGCGCAACGGTGTGCTCGCATCGGCGTCAACTGCCACGTGGATGCGTTGCTCAGCACGTGGGTACTGAAGGCTGCCGCGTTGCGATCCTCGCGATGCCTTGCGCAACTACTCCAAGTGGCGTTCTCGCTGCTACGCGATGACGCGCGACTGCGCCACTGCAACGCGTTTGCAGAGGTCATAAGCTGGTAACGCTTACAGCCACGCTGCGCCTGCATTCGTGCTGCGGACTCAAGCGCACGCGGTGTTTTATGCCTACGTGTGGCCTGGTGTGTTTGCTGCAACGCACGGTGACAAGCCCAGGCACGCATGACTAGGCTGCGCCGCGTGTTAGCGCTATCAGGTTTTTGCATCGCCTGCTGACACGGGGTTGAGTGCAGAGGCGCGCGGCAGTGCACGTCTGCAGGCGTACTGGTTGGGAAGGCAGTTGCAGGTGCTGTACAGGTCGAGCAGCAGGCTGCGTCCATCAGGGTCGTGGCGCGCGCACGGCTGGCATCAGGGGGATGCGCCGGCAGTCGAGGCGGATCAGAGCAAGTGCTGTGCAGGGATGTATGTCGCGTGCCGTCCAGGCGCGTGGCCAGGCAAGCGCCGCGTCGCATTCCGCGACCACGGCCGTGGGTGTTGGATTCCAGACCCGAGGATAGATCGATGCGTCGTACGTTGAGCAAGTTCAAGTCGAAGGCCATGTTTACCTTCGTCGGTGGCATCCTGGTGATCAACCCCGCCTTTGCGCAGGACGTTACCGCGCAGCAGGTGCCGCCACCGCAGTCCGGCGCACAAACCGCCACCACCTTGGATGCGGTCAATGTCACCGGCATCCGCAGCAGCCTGGATCAGTCGATGGGCATCAAGCGCGATGCTGCCGGCGTGGTGGATGCGATCAGCGCCGAAGACATCGGCAAATTTCCCGATACCAATCTGGCCGAGTCGCTGCAACGCATCACCGGTATCTCGATCGAGCGCCGCGATGGCGAAGGCGCGCAGGTCACCGCGCGCGGCTTCGGCCCGCAGTTCAATACCGTCACCCTCAACGGCCGCCTGATTCCCGGTGCCGATGCGTTCGGCGCGCCGGGCCAGACCCCGATCGGTGGTGTGGATGTGGGCACGCGCGCGTTCAACTTCGCCCAGCTCGCCTCCGAAGCCATCACCGGCATCGAGGTGTTCAAGACCAGCCGTGCCACCGCGCCCAGCGGCGGTATCGGCGCCACCATCAACATCCAGACCGACAAGCCGTTCAACCACGAAGGCGTGGTGGCCAATGCCGGTGCCAAGATGGTGTCGGATCGTTCGCAGCCGTTCGGCGATTCGCTCACTCCTGAAGTCTCCGGCATCTTCAGCTATACCAATCCCGACAAGACCTTCGGCATCGGCCTGAGCGGCAGTTACCAGAAGCGCCATGGCGGCTCGGTGCAGGCCACCGAAAACACCTGGAACATCCAGCGCTGGACCGGTACCGACCCGGCCCTGCGCCCGGATGCGGTGGTGACCAATGCACCGGCGATCGGTCAGCTCTACGGCATGCCCAACGATCTGCGCTATGCCTTTGCCGACTTCCAGCGCGAGCGCACCAATGGCCAGGCGGTGATGCAGTTCGCGCCCAGCGACAGCCTGACCCTGACCCTGGACTACACCTATTCGTCCAACGAAATCCGCGAAGAGCGCGGCGAGCAGGGCATCTGGCTGCAGCGCGCCAACAGCTTCACCGATCTGACCTTCGACACCGGCCAGGCGGTGGCCACCCCGGTGTATCTGCGCGACGTGCCCAACGGCGCCAAGGACTTCGGCATGGAGCAGCAGCGCAACGAGCAGAAGTACACGCTCGGCTCGCTCGGCTTCAATGCCGACTGGCAGGTGAGCGACCGCTTCCAGCTGTCCTTCGATGCGCACAACTCCAAGACCAAGAGCCTGCCCAACGACCCGGTCACCGGCGGCAGCGCCACGTACTTCAGTTTCGCCGGCACCAACAACTGCAGCAACGGCCCGTCCTGCGGCGGTCAATGGGGGCAGGAGCTGCGCTTCAACAATGGCCTGCCGATCGGCGCACGCACCTGGTATCCCACCGCGGCCGATTCCCTGGCCGGCACCAACGGCGTGCTCAACCCGGACTTCACCCCCGCCGAGCTTGGCTCGCAGGTCCTGCGCATCTTCTATCAATCGCAGGTCACCGAGATCAAGGAAGGCCGCATGGACGGCACCTTCGATTTCGAGGACGGGCGCTTCCAGTTCGGCGTGAGTACCGCCAATACCACCATGAACCGGCTCACCAGCGACACCAATTCCACGCTGGGTGACTGGGGCGTGGCCAACGCCGGCAACGAGCCCGGGATGCAGGCGCTGCTGCGGCCGGTGAGCATCACCGGCATGTTCAAGGACTTCAACGCCAATGGCGCTGCGCCCAATGCATGGCGCGGCGATGCCGATCAGCTGGCGCTGTGGGGTGGCAGCCAGTACGGCGCCACCACCCGCTACAACCCGCAATACAGCGCCGACAACCAGGTCGAAGAGAAGACCCGCGCCGCCTACGTGCAGTTGGAACTGAAGGGCGACATCTCCGGCATGACCACCAATACGCGGCTGGGCTTGCGCTACGAGCGCACCGATGTGGAATCCACCTCGCAGGTGGCAACGCCCACGGCGTTGTTGTGGCAGGCCAACAACGACTTTCAGCTGTTGCGCTCCACCGAGCAGCAGCCCTTCAGCGAGAAGACCAGCTACAACTACATCCTGCCCAATCTGGACTTCAGCATCGACATCTCCGATCAGCTGAAGGGGCGCGCCTCGTTCGGCCAGACCATCGCACGCGCGCCATACAACAACCTGATTGCCGGCCCGACCCCGAATACGCCCAATGGCTCGATCCTGATCAACCCTTCCAACCGTGCCGGCGGCAGCTCGCAGAACCCGCAACTGGACCCGCTGGAATCGGACAACCTCGATCTGGCGCTGGAGTGGTACTTCGCCGATGCCAGCTACGTGTCGGCCACGTTCTGGAACAAGCGCGTCAGCAACTTCATCGGCAACACGGTCTCGCGCGAATCCCTGTACGGGCTGAGCGATCCCACCTCCGGTCCTGACGCGCAGGCCGCGCTGGCGTTCCTGCAGAGCGGCGCCTGTGCGGCGCAGGTGGGCGCCTCCGGCAACGACGTCGCGGCGGCGTGCTCGGCCAACGACACCTCGCTGTTTGCGGCGATGGCGCTGCTGCGCAATGCCGCAGCCACCGGCGGGCTGGCCGCCTACAACGGCAGCTCCGCGCAGAGTCTGGCACTGGAGAACGCCTACGACATCGTCGGCAATGCCTCCGATCCGCTGTATCAGTTCGACGTGTCGCGCCCGGTCAACCAGAACAAGGCCAACATCCACGGCTGGGAGTTGGGCGGGCAGTACTTCTTCGACAGCACCGGCTTCGGCATCTACGCCAACTACACCATCGTCGAAGGCGATGTGGGCTTCGACAACACCGTGATCGATCGCGACCAGTTCGCGCTGCTCGGCCTCAGCGACACTGCCAACGTGATGCTGATGTACGAAAAATACGGCTGGAGCGCGCGTCTGGCCTGGAACTGGCGCGACGAGTATCTGATCGCCGCCAACCAGGACAATGCCAACCGCAATCCGTACTACGTCGAGGCGTACCAGCAGTGGGACCTGAGCGTCAGCTACAGCTTCAGCAAGCAACTATCGGTGGGCTTTGAGGCGATCAACCTCACCGGCGAAGACGTGCGTTGGCATGGGCGCTCGGACAAGCAGATCATCCGCCTGATCGACCAGCAGCCACGCTACACGCTGGGTGTGCGTTACGCGTTCTGACCCACCGGCTGCGCTCACTTCCCTCCCGGTGAGCGCAGCCGGTGCCTGGTGTGGCCGATGCCGACGTGCGGGCTGGTGCGGGCCAGCCGCGCGCTTTTTCGAAGGCGGCCGGCGAGCGTTCGCTGTCTGCGCCACGTGGCCGCATCGAGTCGTCAGCTTGCGTGGCTGGTCTGGCGACCGCAACCGCAGGCTCGAGCTCGATGCCGCGACGCATTCGTGGATGCGGCCGGCACGCATTGCGGTTGCTTGCAAGCAAACGCCCTCCTGCTGGTGGCCGCTATGCCAGCGCAGCGACGCCGAGTGCCACAGGCTTATTCCCATGCTGCTGTGCCGCTTGCCGGCCTGGCGCTTTTTGGCAATGCTCGCCAACAGCGGGCGCGCCACCCGGCCGCGCGATCGACGCATTCCACGCAATGCGGTACTCCGTGGCGGAGCACCGTTGGAGTTTCAGATGACGCGATACGCAGTGCTCAACAATGTGGCGCATCACGATCTGCGCGTCGTGCTGCGCTTTGGCGCCGAGTTCGGCGATGCGCTGGGCCTGGTGCCGGCGTTCGTCACCGAATACGCCGAGCTGCAGCGCGAGTACCCGCTGTTCTTTCGCAAGGATCCGGCCACCGGCGGCTACCAGTCGGTGGCGCTGCTGGGCTTTGCACAGGACGAGAATCTGTTCCTGCAGGACGGCCGTTGGACTGCCAGCTATCTGCCCGGCATCGTCGCCAAGGGGCCGTTTCTGATCGGCTTCCAGGAGCAGCGTATCGATGGCGCCTTGGTGCAGGAGCCGGTGATCCATGTCGATCTCGAGCACCCACGCATCAGCCGTCACGAAGGCGAGGCGGTATTTCTGCCGCAGGGCGGCCATAGCCCGTACCTGGAGCACATCATCGGTGTGTTGCGCGGCATCCGTGACGGTGTGGATGCCGGCCAGGCGATGGCGGCCGCGCTGGATGCGTTGGGGCTGATCCAGCCGGTGCAGCTGGATGTCACGCTGGATGCCACCCACGCCACCAAGCTGGAAGGCCTGTTCGCCATCGACCGCGAGCGGCTTGCCGCACTCGATGCGTCCTCGTTGCAGCAACTGCATCGGGCCGGCTATCTGGAGGCTGCATTCCTGATGCTTGCTTCGCTGCACAACGTGCGTCGGCTGATGGCCGAGAAGCAGCGCCGCCTGCAGCAGGCGCACAGTGCGTCTGCGACTGCTGCGTTCGCCTGAGCGCATGACGACCGGCGCAGCCTTCTCCTCCCTTGCGGCCGTCGCCGAGCGCAGCGATTGCCACCCCGACGCGCTGCCGCTTGCCGCGCTGTGCGACGCCGCCGAGCCGGTGGTGCTGCGTGGCGTCGTACGCGACTGGTCGCTGGTGCAGGCCGGGCTGCACAGCCCCGAGGAGGCGATGGCGCTGCTGCGCACGCATGACAGTGGACGCCCCCTGCAGTATTCCCGCGGCGGCCCGGAGATCGCCGGCCGGCCGTTCTATACCGACGATTGCAGTGCGCTGAATTTCGAGGTGCAGCGCGGCAGCTTGAGCAGCTTGCTGGAAGCCGTCGTGACGCATCGCGACGACCCGCAGCCGCCTACCTATTACCTGGCGTCGTTGCCTATTGACGACAATCTCCCGGGCTTGCGCGCAGGCAACGATCTGGATTTCGCCGCCAGCGGCATCGCGGTGCAGCCAAGTATCTGGATCGGCAATCGCGTCACTGCTTCCTGCCATTACGATGCGCCCAACAACCTGGCCTGCTGCGCGGTGGGGCAACGTCGCTTCACGCTGTTTCCGCCCGAGCAGGTGGCCAACCTGTATCCCGGCCCGCTGGATCCCACACCGGGTGGGCAGGTGGTGAGCATGGTGGATATCGCCAATCCGGATCTGCTGCGGTATCCACGCTTCGCCCAGGCGCTGGCCCAGGCACGCACCGCCGTGCTGGAGCCGGGCGATGCAGTGTTCATTCCCGGCATGTGGTGGCATCACGTGCAATCGCTGCAGCCATTCAACGTGCTGGTCAACTACTGGTGGAGCAGCGTGCCCGCGCATCTGCCGGCGCCGATGCCCGCGCTGTATCACGCGCTGTGGGCCATCCGCGACCGCCCGGCAGCGGAGAAGGAGGCCTGGCGCGCCCTGTTCGACTACTACGTGTTCGGCCCTGCCGAGCGCGCGGGCGAGCACCTGCCCGAGCAGGCACGGCATGCACTGGGCCCGATCGACCCCACGCTGGCGCGACAGCTGCGCGCGCTGTTGCTCGGCAGGCTCAACCGCTGATGCGCGCGATCGGCTTCCAGGCCACTGGCGCGACAACTGCGCAGCGACCGGGCGGGCAGGACCGATGTGCGGTATTGGCAGGTGCCACGCGCGCGCTCCGCTCCCTGCGGGCCACCCGCGTTGTCCAGACGATCGATCAAGACCTCACCCCGGATCCATCACCCAGGAGCGCGCAGTGAGCCAGGCCCCGATTCGCAAGGTCGTCATCGCCGGCGGCGGCACCGCTGGCTGGATCGCCGCCTGCGCACTGTCGCATCAATTCCGCGAGCTGCTGGAGATCACCCTGGTCGAGTCCGAGCAGATCGGTACCGTGGGCGTGGGCGAATCCACGGTGCCGCCGATCCGCAGCTTCCATCGCTTCCTGCAGATCGACGAGCAGGAGTTCCTGCGCGCGGTGGCCGGCACCTTCAAGTTGTCGATCTCCTTCGAGCATTGGCGCCGCCAGGGCGAGCGCTATATCCATCCGTTCGGCATCACCGGGCAAAGCACGCTGGTGTGTGCCTTCCACCATCTCTGGCTGGAGAGCCAGCGCCGCGGCATGCCGGGCAGCTTTGGTGATTACTGCCTGGAAACCGTGGCTTCGCGCGTCGATCGTTTCGCCTTGCTGCGCGAGCCTGCGGTCAACTACGCCTATCACCTGGATGCGGCGCTGTATGCCAGGTTCCTGCGCACGCGCAGCGAAGCCTGTGGCGTCAGGCGTATCGAGGGCAGGATCCAGCAGGTGACATTGCAGCCGGACAGTGGCGATGTGGCCAGCCTGCTGCTGGAAGACGGGCAGGTGCTCGAGGGCGACCTGTTCATCGATTGCAGCGGTTTTCGTGGCCTGCTGATCGAGCAGGCGCTGCATACCGGTTACGAGGACTGGAGCCACTGGTTGCCGTGCGATCGCGCCGTTGCGGTGCAGACCGAGGCGCTTGGCCCGCCGGTGCCGTACACCCGCGCCATCGCGCACGAAGCCGGGTGGCGCTGGCATATCCCGCTGCAGCATCGCGTTGGGAATGGTCTGGTGTTTTCCAGCAAGCACCTGTCCGACGACGAGGCGCATGCCAAGTTGCTGCGCGATGTGGCCGCGCCTGCGCTGAAAGACCCCTGGCTGGTGCCGTTCCGCACCGGCCGCCGCCTCAAGGCCTGGAACAAGAACGTGGTGTCGCTGGGCCTGGCCAGCGGGTTTATCGAGCCGCTGGAATCCACCAGCATCCATCTCACCATCGCCGCCGTGGTGCGCCTGATCAGCTTGTTCCCGGCGGATGGCATTGCGCCCTCGCAGGTGGAGCTGTTCAACGACATCAGCCGCGCCGAAATGGAACACGTGCGCGACTTCATCATCCTGCACTACCACGCCACCCAGCGCGAGGAACCGCTATGGCGGCAGTGCCGCGCGATGGAGTTGCCCGAATCGCTGGCGCTGCGCCTGCGCGCCTGGCGCGAACGCGCACATGCCTGGCAAGCGGCCGATGAACTGTTCCGCGTCGACTCCTGGACCCATGTGCTGATGGGGCAGGGCATCCTGCCCGAACAGCATCATCCGCTGGCGCGCGCGCTGTCCGATCGCGACCTGCGTCGCCTGCTGGACGGCATCGCCCAGCCGATCCGGCACGCGGTGGAGCAGATGCCGTCGCAGCAGGCGTTTATCGACGCGTATTGCAAGGCGGGGGCGGGCGTGTGGGGCCTGCGCAGTCCGGTGGTGACGTAGAGCGGCTGGCAACGCTGGGGCGCCGCCGGCAGGCAGGCGCAGCCGCTGCCCACAACCGGCACGGCGCCAGCACGTCCTGGCCCGGCTCGGCAACGCGATACGGGACGGGCGGCATGCTCCGTGCAGTCGGCAAGGCAGGCCGGTACGGGCAGTCGGCACGGGCCAGACCAATGTAGGAGCGCGCTTGCGCGTGATTCGATTGAGCGTCACCGGGAACGCTTCGTCGCGCCCTTCGGCTCCGGTTCCGAGCGCGCCGTCCACGCGCACCTGACGACTGCTTACTACGTGTTAGCCGCTCTTGGACACACGGACCAGAGATGCAGTATCGCCTGCTGTGTCGTGCCCGCTCTGCACGATGCCTGGTGATTGCGTGCCGCTCGATAGCGGTTGGCGATATCACCGCCGGATACGGGTCGAATGCGCTGATGACAGTGCGCAGCTGGATCCATCGCTACAGTGCCCAACTGCTTCGCTACAAGCGCATCAGATCCTTGCCGACCACAATCGGCCCGGCATAGTGCTTGCGCGCGCCCTCGCTCCACATCGCATCGGTGATCGTCGGGTCGCCGCCAGGCACGAAGTGATTGAGCACCAGCATCCTTGCGTTGGCCGCTGAAGCGATTCTGCCGACTTCCTCGCTGGTGGAATGGCTCTTGAGCAGATGGTCGAGCAAGGTCGGTGCGTTGTCGTTGGTCTTGAGCATCTTTTCCAGCGCGGGCAGATACATCACCTCGTGCACCAGGATGTCGGTGTCCCTGGCGAATTCGGCCAGTGCAGGCAGGTAACGCGTATCGCCGGAGAACACCACCGTGCGGTCGCGCGCGGCGAAGCGGTAGGCGAATGCCGGCTTGAGCGTGTAGTGATCCACCAGCGTGGCGGTGACGGTGACCTGGTCGTTCTGCAGCACCGTGCCGGGCTGGTCGAACTCGTGCACATGGATCAGCTGCTTGAACGGCGGGCGGCCTTCTTCGCGGATGCGCGCATCGATGTCGATGGCATTCATCTCGACGAACGCATCCACCATCCTGGCGATACCGGGCGGGCCGTACAAATGCACCGGCGTCTGCAGCCCGCTGGCCCACGCCAGCCACACCACGTTGAGCAGGTCGGCGTTGTGGTCGGAGTGGTGATGGGTCAGGAAGATATCGCGCAGCGCAGGCAGGCGGATGCCGGCCTTGGCCAGTTGCTGTGCAACGCCATTGCCGCAGTCGATCAGGTAGGGCTGCCCGGCGATGACCAGCGCATTGGCGGCCGCGGCGCGCAGCGGTGATGGCGTGGGGCCGCCCTTGGTGCCGAGCAGCACCAGCACGCTGCTGTTGGCCGGGAAGGGCGCCGGTGACGCCGGGTCTGACGGCGCAGGGTCTTCCTTCGGTGCGCGCCGCAGTGCGGCACCGAGCTGGCTCGTCACGCTCAGCGTGGCCGCTGCCAGCGCGATGCGCAGCACTTGGCGACGGGAAGGGCGTGGCGAAGCGGCAGACATGACGGCTCCTGTCGAAGCGGGGGGAGAGGATGTGCCAGGCGGGGCGTGGCACTGCGCCAGACTATCGTGGGGCTGCCGGGTTTGCGACTGCGTCACGTAAACCTCGGCACTGGCATGCCCGCGCCCGATGCAGGAGAGCTGCACCTGCGATGCACGCGGTGCGTGCACTGCGCGATCCGATGGCCCGCCCCGAATCGGCTACGCCGACCCATCCGTTGCCTTCCAACGGCGGGTTTGCATCGATTGCCTTCAGAGTTCCCGTGCGATGAACGCGTTCAACGCAGGCGAACGATAAAACGCCATGCATTGCGCGAAGATCCTGTTGAACGGGCCACGGCGGGCTTCGTCCTTCATCGGCACTTCGGCGCGATGGAAGTCTGCCGTCTGCTCGGCCACGAAGCGATGCAGGCGGTCGGTGGCACCGGTCTTGGCATTGTCGAGCGCGTAGGTCGTCAGTAGATACGAGCGATCGCGCAGCTGGTCTGAGGTGTATTTGCCGCTACGCTCATAGTTGTTGTCCAGGCACAGCTGCAGCGCGTAGGCCTTGACGTCGTCGCGATTGGCGGGTTTGCCGGCTGCATGGGCGGTGACCTGTAGCGACAAGGCCAGGAGTGCAGCTACGGCGATGACACAAGAAGTGCGTTGAACGGGCATGCCGATCCAGGTGAAGGACGAGCTGCCAAGTCTGCATCATCCGGGCACTGCAGATGAAGTGCATGACGACTTACGCGCGTGACCGATGGGGTCCAAAGGTCAGCGCACAAAACATCAACCCGTACAGATCGATCCACACAGCACATCAAACAATCGACCACACTCTGCACAGGCCAGGCGCAGTCGCACGTGGCAGGCGCTACCCGCCTGCCACGCGCATCTCCCGCTTACGGGCCGAAGTAGGTGGAAATGCTGGAATACACGTCCGAGAAGCGCGAGTAGTAATCCGGATCGGTCTGCGCGGTGCAGAACGAGTAGCCGCCGTACAGGCCGCCGCGCAGCTGGTAGGCGCCACCGCTGGCGACGGTGAACAGGCCCGAGCCGGACGAGCCGCCCTCGGTGACGCCATCGTTCCAGACCACACGGTACAGCGGGCTCTTGCCGTCGATGCTGGTGCTCAGCCCATTGACGGTGCCCAGCGAATACTTCTTGACGTCACCGGACGGGTGGTGGATGCCGACGATCGAGGTGCCGGTCGCACCGATCGCTGCGCTGTTCCATGCCGCATAGAACGCGCCGCTTGGCGGTGCGGTCTTCAGCTCCAGCAATGCGGTGTCGCGCGTGGTATTGGCATGGCGCAGGAATGCACCGCCGGTCAAGGTGGTGGCCTGCGAGCTGGCGGTATTGCCGTTGCAGCTAGCCGCGTCGTAGAACCAGTAGGTCTGCAGTGTGTTGGCGACCGTCTGCGTACTGATGCAATGCGCTGCGGTCCAGAACAGGTTGCGCTTGGGCGAGTTGGTGTTGTTGAGCAGCGTGCCGGTGCACAGGAACGAGCCCTGGCTGGTGGTGAACACCATGCGCGCCACCGCCTTTGCGGCATTGGTGAAGCCGGCGGTGGGATTGGCGCGGCAGACGATATCGTTCTGGCAGGAATCGCTCTCGCCGATGGCAATGGTCATCATGTCGCGCGCGCTGGCGGTGGGGCTGATGTCCAGGTGCGACAGCTGCGGGATGCTCAGGCTGAAGTTCTCCGGATACTGGCCGGCCGGCAGCGACAGTTCCACCAACAGATTCTCGCCGCTGACGGTCGGCGACCAGCCGATGGCGTCGCCGCTGGCGGAGAAGCTGGCACCGGATTGCTCGAATACCCGGCCATCGTCGCCGGCAAAGCGTAGCGTCACCTTGGACGGATCGCCCGGCGTGGCACCGGCACCACGCAGGATCAGCGACGCACGCAGCGAGGCCGCCTGCGCGGAGCCGACCTTCAAGGTCGCCACGCGTGAGCCGTCTTTGGCCATCTGCCAATCGAGCGTGGCAAGATTCACCAAAGGCTTGGCAACCGCGCGCGAAAACCCGATCTGCAAGGGCTGCCCATGTTTGACCTGTGCGATTCGACGCTCACGCACCCGACCGATCTCGGTGCTGGTGGGCGCAGTGAGTTGCACCACACGCGTGGGCAGGATGCCGCCACGCAGACTTGCCGACTGCAACGTCGCTGCGCCGAGCTTGGCCGCCTGCGGCGCGGTACTCACCGGCGCCGCATCCATTTCGGTCGGCGGCGTTGCCAGTGCAGCGCCGGAAACGGCGGAAAACAGCGCCAGGTACAAGGCATTCTTGCGGTTCATGGGTAGTCCTTCTCGTCAGGGAACGACAGGCTGCGGCGGGGGCCACAGCCTGCGGGCGCCATCGTTGGCGCCGAACGAGACTAGCGAATGTTTAAAGCTGAATATGTGCTGAAAATCTCGTTCAGAGATTGGCAGTCGATAAAAAGATCATCGTGTTTTGCACGCAGCAGTCGACGTGTGCACGACTTGCCATTGGCCTTGCGTGTACGAACACGCATATGCACACGCATGGCGCCGCAGCGCCGCAGCCCAGGAATCGTCTGCAACACATAAGCTGCTCTACCTGCGGCAACTGCGATCACGCAGTGCACCGGCAGCGTCGCCTTGATCAAGCTGTCAGGCGATGCAGGTAGATACGCTGCATGTGAGATGGCGAGCGCGCATGACCTTTGCGGGCTTTAACAAGGCGCGCTCTACGCCCCTGCAGGCAGGCACGTCGACGACGCGGGCAGCCAGCAGCAAGGCTGCATATCGGCTCGCGACGGATTACTCCAACGCGTCGCTGGCGCGGAAGTCGGTCGAGCGACCACTGGCTTTGAGAAACCCCAACACTGCGAGCCCGACCACCATCCAGGCCGTGCCGCCGAGTTGCGCATGCCGGTCGGCATTGATCAGCACATAAGCCAGGATCACGATGCCGATCAACGGCGTGGCGACATGCAACAGCACGCTGCGGCCCTGTCCGCGGAAATGCCACAGCACCGCCACGTGCAACAGGATGAAGGCGGTCAGTGCGCCGACATTGCACAACGAGGACAGCAGCGCGATCTGGCCGACGAAGACTTCGCCCAGCACCATGCTCAAGCCCGCCACCAGCAGGATGGCGCGCTGCGGCACGCCGGTGCGTGGATGGATGTAGCGCAGAAAGGCCGGCAGCTGGCGGTCGCGCGCCATGGCGAACAACAGGCGCGAGGTGGCGGCCTGCGCCACCAGCGAATTGGCGATCGCCGCACTGATCGCGACCGTGAGCGCAATGACGATCTGCAACCACGGCCCGGCGATCAGGCGCCCGATCTCGAAGAAGGCATCGTTGGAGGCCTGCGCGCTGGGATAGCGTTGCAGGGTGGGCTGCAGCAGCGCGGCCAGCCAGGTCTGCAGCACGAACAAGCCCGCCACCAGCAACAGCGCCAGCAGGGTCGCGCGCCCGACCACGCGGTTGCCGCCACGGGCTTCTTCGGACAACGTGGAGATCGCATCGAAGCCCAGGAACGACACCACCGCCACCGACAAGGCGCTGAAGATCAGCTGTGGCGAAAAGGCCTGCGGGTTGTAGAACGGACGCAGGTTCCAGTGCGCACCATTGACGCCACGCTGGATCGCCAGGCTGGCCAGCACCACGAACACCGCCAGCACCACCAGCTGCGTGTAGAGGAAGAAGCGATTGGCACGCGCGGTGGTTTCGATGCCGCGCAGGTTGACCAGCGTGTTGAGCACCACGAAGAAGGCGATCCACGCCGGCTGCGGCACCGCCGGCAACACGTTGTGCATGGCGTTGGCGCCGACCACGTAGAGCAGGGTGGGCACCAGCAGATAATCCAGCAGGATCGCCCAGCCGGCCAGAAAGCCCATGCCGCTGCTCAGGCCGCGTCCCACATACGCATACACCGAGCCGGCGACCGGAAACGCCTGCGACATCTGCTGGTAGCTCAACGCGGTGAACAGCATCGCCACGAAGCCGAGCAGGTAGATCAGCGGCACCATCCCGGCGCTGATGTCGAACACGCCGCCGAAAATGGAGAACGGCGCGGTCGGCACCATGAATACCAGCCCGTAGATCAGCAGGTCCTTGAGCGTCAGCTGCCGCTTGAGCTCCTGGGTGTAGCCAAAGCGTTCCAGCGCGGCCGCGTCGTCGCGGCGGGAGGTGTCGGTCATGCAGGTGTCCGCTGAAAGGAATGCCGGGTCGCGACGCAGGCGCCGTGGGAGCGCCTGCAGGTCGATGCTGCAGTGCAGCTATCCGACCGGCATTGTGACGATAATGTGGCCGCCAAGCCCATCCATTGGTAAAAGTGCTAGGTTTTCCCTGCTGGATGTCGTCCAGCGGCACACGTCGACACCGAAGGACCCACCATGTTCGACACTCTGGCCAGCCTGGGCCGCGACCTGCAGGCGCTGCACACGCTCAATGCCTGCCTGGACCGGGTGTTTTCCGACGTCTGCGGGCTGGGCTTCCAGTCCCTGGTCTACGATTACGCGCCGGTCCCGCTGAGCCTGGAAGGGGCATTGATCACCCCGTCGGTGTTCATGCAGCGCAATGCGCCGGGCGACATGCAGCACATCTGGTGCGAGCACGGCTATTACCAGCACGACCCGGTGCAGCAGCGTGCGACGCGCCGCACCACGCCTTTCGTATGGTCTTACCGCAGCGACGGCGAGATGGAGGGCGTGGAATACGTTGGCAGCCAGCATCGGCAGGTCACGCGTTATCTGTGCGATAGCGGTATGGGAACCGGTGTCACCGTGCCCCTGCACCTGCCGGGTGGCGCGTTCGCGACGTTCAGCGCTGCGGTCGATGCGGTCGCGGCCGAGGCGCCACGGCTGGCCGAAGCGCAGCTATCGCCATTCCTGCTGCTGGCGCATACCTTCCAGGCACGCGCACAGGAGCTGCTCGATCCGCAGGAACGCCGCTGCCACCACATCGTGCTGACCCGCCGCGAGCGCGAGTGCCTGCAGTACTCGGCCAAGGGGCTGACAGCCAAGAGCATCGCCGCTGCGCTCAACCGTTCCACCGCCACGGTGAACCTGCATCTGAACTCGGCAGCGCGCAAGCTGGGCGCGCGCAATCGCGTCGAGGCCGTCGTGCGCGGCATGCACTATCGATTGCTGGAGCCGTAAGCGCGGCGTGTTCAGCGCCTGCGACGGTAGGCCGCGATAGGCGATTTCCCTGCGGCGAAAGTTTGCGATCGGCAGTCGCAATCGCTGCACGGGTTGGTGCCCGTCCTGGCGACCGATGATGCGCCCGGCCGCACGCGCAGCCGGCTCCGAGCTTCGAACGCGCCACGAACCTGGGAGTTTTGCCAGTTAACGCGCGGCGGTTGCCTCGCTAGGCTCGGCGCTCATTCTTGCCGTTAGCAGGCGCAGGTCATGCAGTCCACCGAGGGTTACGTCGAATTTCGTGGGTACCGGACCTGGTACCGCATCACCGGCGACCTGCGCAGCGATGCCTGCCCGCTGATCGTGCTGCACGGCGGCCCCGGCTGCACCCACGACTATGTGGACAGCTTCAAGGACCTGGCGGCCAATGGCCGCGCGGTGATCCATTACGACCAGCTCGGCAACGGCAAGTCCACCCATCTTCCCGATGCGGACCCCGGTTTCTGGACGGTGGGGCTGTTTCTGGACGAGTTGCAGGCCCTGATCACGCAGTTGGGGCTGTCGCAATACGCGCTGCTCGGGCAGTCCTGGGGCGGGATGCTGGCGGCCGAGCATGCGGTGCGGCGGCCGGCCGGCCTGCGTGCGCTGGTGATCGCCAACTCCCCGGCATCGATGGGCTTGTGGCGCGCTGCAGCGCTGCGGCTGCGTGCGCGCCTGCCCGAGGACATCCAGGCGGCGCTGGACGCGCACGAGGCGGCCGGCACCCTGGACGACCCGGCCTATCGCGCCGCAAGCCAGGTGTTCTACGCCCAGCACGTCTGCCGCGTGCTGCCCTGGCCTGCGGAAGTGGCGCGCACCTTCGCCGCCATCGATGCCGACCCGACCGTGTATCACGCGATGAATGGCCCGACCGAATTCCATGTGGTCGGCAGCCTGCGTAACTGGAGCATCATCGAGCGCCTGCACCGCATCAACGCGCCCACGCTGGTGCTGTCGGGCAAGTACGACGAGGCCACACCGGAAACGGTGGAGCCGTACGCACGCCTGATCCCGGACGCGCGGTGGCATGTGTTCGCCAATTCCAGCCATATGCCGCATGTGGAAGAACGCCCGGCGTGCATGCGCCTGGTCGGCAACTTCCTCGACGACCAGACGCCGTGGCCCGGCGAGCAGCTGGTGCATGCCTCCCTGCAGGACAGCCGCGCTGTTTGAGCGGATGGGGTGGGGTGTATGTAAGTGCACGTGAAGCTGAGCGTGCCCGGCTGCGGTGCGCAGCTGCGACGCGTCGCGATTGAGCATGCGCTGCCTTGCTTGCGCATCGTAGGCGTCAGTATGAGCAAATGATTGAAGAGTCCTCCTGTCGATACACGCAGCTATGCCTCAACCGCGTGTCGCTGAGCCGACACATCCAATGCGGATTGCCAGGCTACGGTCGAACACCACCTGACGTACCACGTGGTCGGACCGAATCGGCCTGACAATGTCGAAAGAGGCTGGTCGTAGCGCCAGTGCTCGCCCACTGTCGCGATTGATCCAAAGGCGCAATCACGCATCGTCTTCTGCAACGCGGCATCAAATGCCGTGTAAACCACACAAGCCATGCAAACCGCGTGTCTGCGATGACGCTGCTGCTACGCACCAATGACGCTCACAACATACGTTCGTGTGCAGTGACCACTGCGCAGCATTTCGTGTTGCACTTCAATGCTTAAAAAACGCAGCTGCCGCTAGCAACTGCGGTCGAAAGCGCGCGTGAGTAAACCAGCATCGGCCTGCGTTTGCATGCATGAAAAACACATCTGCATAAGCACAAAAACACTGCACACGCCGCAACGGTGTCCTGTCCCGGGTGTCTCTTGCTGTCTCTTTTGCATGTCCTGCACGGAGAACACCGTGGTGCGTCAAAGTTTCAGTGATGGATAATTGTTTTATGTTTTAAATCGCGCGAAGAATGCGGCCCCCACGCACCGCTTTGCTGTTGTCGTCGCTCCGGCGCAGGCAGCACGCATCGCTTTTCCACACTTTGGGAGAGGCTGCATGATCATCAAGACATTCCAGGGCGCAGTTGCGCTTGCACTGTCCGCCTGCGCTGCGGGCGCCATCGCCGGCCCGGTCGGGTACGGTGCCGGCACCACCGGCGGCGGCAACAAGACACCGGTCACCGTGACCACCTTCGAGGCGATGCAGGCTGCGATCGACAGTTATTCCGGCAGCGGCGGGTTGGTGCTCAACTACACCGGCAAGTTCGACTTCAGCAGCATCAAGGACGTCTGCGCACAGTGGAAGTTGCCGGCCAAGACCGTGCAGATCAAGAACAAGAGCAACATCACCATCAAGGGGGCCAACGGCTCGTCGGCCAACTTCGGGCTATGGGTGGTGGGCAACTCCAGCAACGTCATCATCCAGAACATGACCATCGGCCTGCTGCAGGGCGGTGAAGATGCCGACTCGATTTCGCTGGAAGGCAATTCCAGCGGCTCGCCGTCCAAGATCTGGGTCGACCACAACACCGTGTTCGCCTCGTTGACCAAGTGCTCGGGCGCCGGCGATGCGTCTTTCGATGGTGGCATCGACATGAAGAAGGGCACCCATCACGTCACCGTGTCCTACAACCATGTCTACAACTACCAGAAGGTCGCGCTCAACGGATACAGCGACAGCGACACCAAGAATTCGGCCGCGCGCACCACCTACCACCACAACCGCTTCGAGAACGTCGAATCGCGCGTGCCGTTGCAACGGCGTGGCCTGAGCCACATCTACAACAACTACTTCAACAACGTCACCACCTCGGGCATCAACGTGCGCATGGGCGGGGTGGCCAAGATCGAGTCCAACTACTTCGAAAACATCAAGAACCCGGTGACCTCGCGCGACAGCAGCGAGATCGGCTACTGGGACCTGATCAACAACTACGTCGGTAGCGGCATCACCTGGGGCACCCCGGATGGCAGCAAGCCGTACGCCAACGCCACCAACTGGATCACCACCAAGGTGTTCCCCGAACCGCTGGGCTACACCTACAGCATCACCCCGGCCGCGCAGGTCAAGGCCAAGGTGATCGCCACCGCCGGTGCGGGCACCAACCTGGCCGAGTAAGCGGCAACAGGGTGCGGTCACATGAATCCCCGGCCTGGCCGGGGATTCTTGTCTGTGGGTGCAGCTGGTTCGCGCCTGGCCGGTTCGCGGCAAGGCATGGCGGCCACCGGTGGTTGCACGTGGCAGTGAATCCCTGGCGGTGGATGCAGGCAAGCGCCCGCCTGGGTTGATCGACCTCGCTCCGGCGCCGGCGTCAAGAGGCGCGGCAGGCGCCGCGACGCGGTATCGTGTCGCGATCCCATCCATGCAAGCCTGTCCATGCCGCTTCCAACCGATCCCGTTGCTGAGCACGCTCCGTCCGCCGCGCCCACCTTGCGCCACGCGCTGAAACCGCGGCAATTGATGATGATGGGCCTGGGCACGGCGATCGGCGCCGGGCTGTTCCTGGGCTCGGGCGTGGGGATCCACGCGGCGGGGCCGGCAGTGCTGGTGTCGTACCTGATCGCCGGAGCGTTGGTGATCATCGTGATGAACGCGCTGGGCGAAATGGCCGCGTCCAAGCCGGCCAGCGGTGCGTTTTCCGTATATGCAGCCGACGCGCTGGGGCCGACCGCCGGTGCGACGGTGGGCTGGTTGTGGTGGCTACAGATCGTGGTGGTGATCGCCGCCGAAGCGGTCGGTGCGGCGGGCCTGCTCGCCTCGGTATGGCCGGCATTGTCGGTGCCGTTGCTGGCGGTGGTGTTCATGGCCACCTTCACTGCGATCAATCTGCTCGGCGTGCGCAATTTCGGCGAGTTCGAATTCTGGTTCGCCATCCTCAAGGTCGTTGCGATCGTGGTGTTCCTGCTGATCGGTGTGGCCCTGCTGGCCGGCTGGCTGCCCGGCGTGGTGTCGCCGGGGCTGTCCAACTTCACCCAGAACGGCGGATTCGCGCCCAAGGGGCTGGCCGGCATCGGCTCGGCGTTGCTGGTGGTGGTGTTCGCCTTCGGCGGCACCGAAATCGTCGCAGTGGCTGCCGCGGAAACCGCCGACCCGGGCCGCAGCCTGGCACGCACGATTCGCACCGTGGCCTGGCGCATCCTGGTGTTTTACATCGGCTCGATCAGCGTGATCGTGGCGGTGGTGCCGTGGACCAGCGCAGCGCTCAGCTCGCCGTTTGCCGCCGTGCTGGAGGTAGCGCGCATTCCCGGCGCGGCCACCGCCATCACCCTGGTCGCCGTGGTGGCCTTGCTGTCGGCGCTCAATGCCAATCTGTACGGCGCCTCGCGGATGATCTTTTCGCTGGCGCAGCGCGGCGAAGCGCCGCGGATGCTTGGCAGGACCAGCGGCGAGCAGGTGCCGCTGGTGGCGGTGATCGCCAGCGTGCTGTTCGGGTTTGCCGCAGCCGCGCTGGAGCTGCTGTACCCCAACAAGGTGTTGCCGATGCTGCTCAACATCGTCGGCGCCACCTGCCTGCTGGTGTGGACGATCTCGCTGCTGTCGCAGCTGATCCTGCGCGCACGCGCCGACCGCGCCGGCATCGCGTTGCCGTTCCGCATGCGGGGTTATCCGTTTCTGACCCTGCTGGCCCTGGCGATCCTGGCGGTGATCTTCGTGCTGCTGGCGTCTTCGGCGGACACCCGCGCGCAGTTCCTGTCGATGGTCGGTCTGACTGTCTTCATCGCCGTGGTCAGCGAAGTGGCGCGACGCGTGCGTGCTCGGACATGAGCGTATAGGTCCACGTGGCTGAGTGCGTGATCGTCCAGCGGCGCAACCACGGCGGCAGTGCGCTGTTGCACACCGTCGAAGCGAGAACACGCAAGCAGTCTTGCGGTTTCCTTCCCCATCAGACAGGCGAGTGACTGGATCTGCCGATCCAGCTCGGCTACTGTCATTCGGCCGATTCTGTTTGTTGCATCGGTTGGCTGGAAAACATCGGCGCGCCAGGCGCGACGATGAAAATGCATCGCTTCATTCCTTGATTGTTTCAGCAATCATCGCCGGGGTTCGTGCATGCATGCCGTTTCGTCCGAGAATTCTGCTGCCTTGCCTGCCGCCCGCACCCTGGAGGCGGTGCATGCGCTGGCCTATCCGGTCGACACGCATCTGGACTCGCTGTATCTGTCGCGCCTGGGTGGCTTCGATTACTGGAAGGGCGACTGGAAAGCGCATCGACGCTCGCTGATCCTCTGGCTGATGTCCAAGACCTCGCCAAGGGGTCGCAACCAACCGCTGATGTACCACGTCAGCGGCCCGGACTTTCTGGCCGGCGGCTACGGCGCTGCCTGCTTCAGCGCCCACGCATTGTGGGAGAACCTCTTCGGCGCGCCGTTTCTCGACCCCTGGAACAACTGGGTGGAGCATCAGCGCTATGTCGAGGAGATGGTGGCCGCGAGCAACGGTCGGATGCGGCTGGCACGCAGCGCCGCCGAGCTGCGCGCGGTTCGGGCCGAAGGTCTTTGCTGCGCGATCCTGTCGCTGGAGGGTGCGCATATGCTCGGCCCACGCGGAGTCCGCAGCCAGGCGCTGCGGCTGGAGCGCCTGGACATCGCTGCCAGGGCCGGCGCCGCTTATGTGACGCTCAATCATTTCAGCCATACCGACATCTCCCAGGCCGGCTATGCGCCGCTCAATCCTTGGCGCGGGATCGAGGGCGCGGGGCTGTCGGAATTCGGCCGCAAGGTCGTGGAGCGCTGCATCGATGTCGGACTGCTGGTGGATCTTTCGCATACCTCCAGCCAGGGCGTCCTCGATGCCTGCGCCATCTGCGTCCGTCGCAACGTGCCGGCCTTCGCCTCGCATGCCGCCTCGCGCAGCGTCACCCGTGGCGCCGAGACGCGGCCGTCGCGTCATCTCGACCGCGGGCTCGACGAGGCGGCGATCCGTGCCATCGTCCAGACCGGTGGTTGCATCAGCGTCATTCTGGCGCCGTACTTTCTGCAACATGCCTATCTGGCCGACGGCAAGCCGAACATGGATGCCGATCTCGCCTTTGTCGTCGGCTACTACGAAGCCTTCGCCCGACAGATCGCCGCCATGGGGATCGTCGAGGATCCGTGGAAGCACCTGAGTTTCGGTAGCGATTTCGATGGCGGCATTTCCAGCCTGCCGACCGGTATGCGCAGCGGCGCGGATCTGCCCAGGCTCACGCAGGCGATGCTGGATGCCGGCTGGCCCACGCAACGCATCGTCGATGTGTATAGCGGCAATTTCCTGCGTGTCTGGGAGCGGGTGCGGCCGTAGCGTTTTCCGGCGACCTGCGTGTGGATGGGGTGGGGCAGCGCGGCGACCTTCCATCGCGTACCGGTGTACCTGCGAGAGCCGGGTGCATCGCAGTGACCGGCCTGCGTGCAACGCGTCTGCATGCGAGAAATGCGCGCTGCAGTGCACACTGGGTGTAGCATCGCCCAGAGAGCCAACAAAACTACAACGCCGCCGTCAGGCAGGTGCAGCCGGGGCTACGAATCGGCATGAGCCACGCCTGCGCTGCGGTTCCGGGCGCGCCGTCCGCACCCACCTGACGGCCACTCGCTGCGTGTTGTGGGCCGCTGCTGACTGCACAAGCGCGGCAATTTGCCGCAGATGCGACGCCGTGTCGCATCGGGAACGAGCACGACCGTCCTTATGATGATCCCGTAGCGCAGAGGTCGCGATCGACCGGCACTGGTGTTCGGCAATCGACCTGCAGCCTGTGCGCTGATGCTGCCCCATCTTTTTCCTGGAGGATTCTCCATGGATGCCTTGCTGTTATCGCGGATCCAGTTCGGATTCGTCATCGCATTCCACGTGCTGTTTCCCGCATTCACCATCGGGCTGTCCAGCCTGCTGGCATTTCTCGAGTGGCGCTGGCTGCGCACCCGGCTGCCGGTGTGGCGCGAGCTGTATTTCTTTTGGCAGAAGATCTTCGCGGTGTCGTTCGGCATGGGCGTGGTCAGCGGCATCGTGATGGCCTTCCAGTTCGGGGCCAACTGGCCGGAGCTGAGCCGGATCGCCGGCAGCGTGATCGGCCCGTTGCTGAGCTACGAAGTGCTGACCGCGTTCTTCCTCGAAGCCAGTTTCCTGGGCGTGATGATGTTCGGCTGGGGGCGCATTTCCGAGCGCCTGCATTTCCTGGCGACCTGCATGGTGGCGCTGGGCACGCTGTTTTCCACGTTCTGGATCCTGTCGTCCAACAGCTGGCTGCAGACCCCGGCCGGCTATGAGGTGGTGGACGGCATCGTGCATCCGGTGGCGTGGCTGAAGATCATCTTCAACCCCTCGTTCCCGTACCGGCTTGCGCATATGGCGCTGGGCTCGTTCATCACCACCTGCTTTGTGGTCGGTGCGGTGGGGGCGTGGTATCTGCATCGCGGCGTGCACCGCGAGGCCGGGCTGCGCATGCTCAAGCTGGCAGTGGCCTTCGCGGCGATCACCGTGCCGCTGCAGATCTTCGTCGGCGACATGCATGGCTTGAACACGCTCAAGCACCAGCCGATGAAGATCGCGGCGATGGAAGCGCACTGGCATGACGAAGGCCAGGGCAAGGGGTTTCCGCTGGTGCTGTTCGCGCTGCCCAATGCGCAGGCCGAGCGCAACGATTACGAGGTGGCGATCCCGCGCCTGGGCAGCCTGATCCTGACCCACAGTGCGGAAGGCAGCATTGCGCCGCTGACCTCGGTGCCGGCGGCCGATCGCCCGCCGGTGCTGCCGGTGTTCTTCGCCTTCCGCATCATGGTCGGGCTGGGCTCGTTGATGCTGCTGGTGGCCTGGGTCTCGGCGTTCGCCTGGTGGCGCGGCAAGTTGCTGCAGTGGCGCTGGCTGCTGGCGACCTGGCGCTGGATGTTGCCGAGCGGCTTCATCGCGCTGGTGTCGGGCTGGTTCGTGACCGAGATGGGGCGGCAGCCGTACGTGGTCTATGGCCTGTTACGCACCGCCGATGCCGTGGGACCGCAATCGACGCTGATGACCGCAATCTCGCTGGCGGTGTACGTGGCCGGCTATGCGTTCGTGTTCGGCTGGGGCATCTGGTACCTGGTCAAGATCGGCAAGATCGGCCCGACCCCGCATGACGCGCCGCAGCTGGACCACGGCGAACACACCCCGGCACGGCCGCTGTCGGCGGCCGACGAACCGATCGACGGAGCCGCATGATGGACATGAGCAGCGTATTGCCGGTGGCGTGGTTCGCAGTGATCGGCTTCGGGGTGCTGATGTACGTGGTGCTGGATGGCTTCGTGCTCGGCATCGGCATCCTGGCGCCGTTCCGCAAGGACGAAGCGCAGCTGGATCTGATGATGAATACCGCCGCGCCGATCTGGGACGGCAACGAGACCTGGCTGGTGCTGGGCGGGGCAGGGCTGCTGGCGGCGTTTCCCAAGGCGTATGCGGTGATCCTGTCGGCGTTGTATCTGCCGGTGCTGTTGATGGTGATGGCGCTGGTGTTCCGCGGGGTGGCGTTCGAGTTCCGCTTCAAGGCGCATCGCTCGCGGCGGCTGTGGAGCAATGCCTTCGCTGCCGGCTCGATCCTGGCCACGTTTGCGCAGGGCGTGATCCTGGGCGCGCTGGTGCAGGGCCTGCCGATCGAAGACGACCGCTACGTCGGCGGCATCTGGGGTTGGTTCAGTCCGTTCGCGATGCTGACCGGCGCGGCGCTGGTGTTCGGCTACGCGCTGCTCGGCAGCACCTGGCTGATCCTCAAGACCGAAGGTCATGTGCAGCAGCTCGCGCGGCAGTTGAGCCGGCCGCTGACCATCAGCGTGCTGATCTTCATCGGCCTGGTCAGCGCGTGGTTGCCGTCGCTGCAATCGCATGTGATGGACCGCTGGTTCAGCGGCGCGCACTACCTGTGGCTGATGCCGGTGCCGGTGCTGGTCGCCATCGTCGGCTTCGCGCTCTGGCGCTGCACCGAAGCGGGGCGGCCGGATACGCCGCCGTTTCTGCTGGCGATGGGCCTGTTCGTGCTCGGCTTCCTCGGCCTGGTGCTGGGCATGTGGCCATACCTGGTGCCGCCGGTCTACACCATCTGGCAGGCCGCCGCGCCGCCGTCGTCGCAGCTGTTCGCACTGATCGGCCTGGTGGTGCTGCTGCCGCTGATCCTGGGCTACACGGTGTGGTCGTACCGCGTGTTCCGCGGCAAGATCACCGCCGATACCGGCTATCACCACTGAGCGGGCGCAGACCGTATCGGCGCGGTGCGCCGCCCGCTCAGCGCAGGCGTTGCCTGAACATCCACTCCCACATCGCCGGGTCTGCGTAGGTCGCATCCCAGGCGTTGTGGTTGCCGTCCGGATATTCGCTGTAGCGCACGTTGGCGCCGATGCCCTTGGCGGCGCGGTACAGCGCACGGTCGTCATGCGGTGGCACCGAGTCGTCCTTGGCGCCATGGAACATCCAGATCGGCACGTGTTTGAGCTGGGTGACCGCAGCGGTATACGGGTCGGCTTCCTTGGCCACCAGGCTGACGTAGAGCGTGCGACGCTCATCGCGTGGCGCCTTGAGCGCACCGCAGATCGGCACGATCGCGGCAAAGCGCTGCGGCTGCATCAGGCCGATTTCCCAGGCGCCATAGCCGCCCATCGAGATGCCGGTGAGATAGGTGCGCTGCGGGTCGGCACCGAATTCGGCGCTGGCCGCATCCAGCGCCGCGATCGCCATGCGTGCATTGATGCCCAGCCACTCCTCGTCGTCGGGCACCTGCGGCAGCACCACCAGCGCCGGGAACTCGGCGGTGTGTTCGCTCAGGTAAGGCCCGACGCCCACTTCGGCCTGATCGCGCCCGTTGTCGCCGCGTTCGCCCGAGCCATGCAGGAACAGCACGATGGGGCGCGGTTGCGGCGCCTTGGAGGTCGGCACGAACACCTGATAGCGGTAGAGCCGTCCTTCCAGCTGCAGCGTGCGGGTGACGAAATGGCCGCGGCGCCCGTCGTGGTGGCGCTCAGCCATGCTGGAACAGCCGGCCAGCAGCAGCGCAAGAATCGCAAGAACAAGACAACGACGGATCACGCACACCCCCTGACCGATGACATACCCGCAGTATCGCCGCATGCAGCTGTGCTGGCATGTCGCATTGCGGCGATTTCTGTCGAATATTCATCTGATTGTCGCCGCGGTGTGCTCGGCGCAACGTTGATCGCCACGGCCCGACACGGCGACTACGGCAGCAGGATCAGCGTCGCCAGGCCGAGGAAGCTCAGGAACCCCATCACGTCGGTCAGCGTGGTCAGGATCACGCCACCGGCCAATGCCGGATCGAAGCCCAGCCGTTTCAGCGTCACCGGCACCAGCACCCCGCCGAATGCGGCGGTGAGCATGTTCAAGGTCAGCGCGGTGCCGATCACCAGCGACAGCATCGGCTGCTGGAACCAGGCCAGCACGATCAGACCCAGGCCCACGCCCAGCACCAGGCCGTTGATCAGCGCGACGGTGAGCTCCTTCTTGAGCAGGGTCATCACGTTGGAAGAGCCGATCTGGCCCAGCGCCAGGCCGCGTACCATCAGGGCCAGTACCTGGGTGCCGGCATTGCCGCCCATGCCGGCGACGATCGGCATCAACGCTGCCAGCGCCACCAGCTTCTCGATCGTGCCTTCGAAGCGGCTGACCACGCTGGACGCGAGGAAGGCGGTGCACAGGTTGATGCCCAGCCAGATCAGGCGGCGGCGGAAGGCGCGCCGCGCCGGGCTGAACATGTCCTCGTCCTCGTCCAGACCGGCCGCGCTCATGGCCTGGTGTTCGGCCTGTTCGCGGATGATGTCGACCACGTCGTCGATGGTGATGCGGCCGAGCAGGATGTTGTTGTCGTCCACCACCGGCGCGGAGATCCAGTCGTGGTCCGAGAAGCGCCGTGCCACCTCGTCGGAGCCATCGCCGACATCGATCGCCGGTTGTTCGTCGTCGATCAGGCGGTTGACCGGCGTGCTGTCCTCATGGGTGACCAGCGCGGCCAGTGACACCCGGCCCAGGTACTGGTGGCGCCGGCTCACCACATACAGGTGATCGGTGTGGTCGGGCAGCTCGCCGCGCAGGCGCAGATAGCGCAGCACCACATCGACATTGACGTCGGCGCGCACCGTCACCACGTCCGGATTCATCAGGCGGCCGGCAGTGTCCTCCGGGTACGACAGCACCTGCTCGAGCCGCTCGCGGTTCTCGCGGTCCATCGACTTGAGCACTTCGTCGATGACGGTGTCGGGCAGGTCTTCGACCAGATTGGCCAGATCGTCGATGTCGAGGTCTTCGACCGCGGCGACGATCTCGTCGGTGTCCATGTCGGCCAGCAGGCTTTCGCGTACTTCATCGCCGACATGCAGCAGCACTTCGCCGTCGTCTTCCGGGTCGACCAGCCCCCACACCACTTCGCGCTTGCCGGGCGGCAGCGACTCCAGCAGGTTGCCGATCTCCGCCGGCGCCAGCGTATTGACCAGCCGGCGTACCGGGCCCAGGCGTCCGCTATCGAGCGCATCGGACAGCAATCGCAGCTGGCGCGCGGTCTTGTCGTGGCGGACGGCTTCGGCCATGCGCGGCTCCCTGGAAGAGTGGACACGTCCCGATGGAAGACGCGCTGCTGAGTCAGCACGGCATTATCGCTTGCGCACGGTGACGAAACATACAGTGCCGCTCGCAACGCGTTAGAACATCGCCTGCGCGATGACGCGATCGCTCAGCGCGCCAGGCCCTGCGCGACGGTAGTCAGCCACTTCTCGATGCCTTTGCGGTCGCGCGCGCGCAGCAGCTTGTCGCCCTGCACGCGCAACTCGCCCAGGTGGATGTCGCGCACCGCACGGCGCACTTCCAGCAGCGTGGCCGGATGCAGGCTGAACTCGGTGAGCCCCAGCGCCAGCAACATCGGCACGAAGCGCGGGTCGCCCGCGATCTCGCCGCACACCGCCACCGGCTTGGCGTACGCGCGCCCGGTGGCGATCACCTGCGCGATCAGGCGCAGCACCGCCGGATGCAACGGCGAATACAGCTCGCCCAATGCCTCGTTGTTGCGATCCACCGCGAGCAGGTACTGCACCAGATCGTTGGTACCGATCGACAGGAAATCGATGTCGTCGATAAAGCAGTCCAGCGCCAGGGCCGCAGCCGGCACTTCGATCATCGCGCCCAGCGGGATGTGCTCGGCGATCTCGTGGCCTTGTTCGCGCAATTGCGCGGCCAGCTTCTTGATCTGCCGGCGCAGCAGCTGTACTTCCTCGCGGCCGCTGACCATCGGCACCAGGATGCGCACCGGTCCGTAGCCGGAGGCGCGCAGGATTGCGCGCAACTGCGCCTGCGCCACCGCAGGCCGGGCCAGCGATAACCGCACCCCGCGCAAGCCCAGCGCCGGGTTGTCCTCATCGCTCAAGGTCAGGCCGGTGCGGTCGGCCTTGTCGGCGCCCAGATCCAGGGTGCGGATGGTGACCGGTCGGCCGCTCATGCCCAGCACGGTGTCGCGATAGGTATGGAACTGTTCTTCTTCGTCCGGCAGCTCGTTGCGCTGCAGGAACAGGAATTCGGTGCGATACAGGCCAAGGCCGCTGGCGCCGAGGGCGTGCGCCTTGGCCACGTCCTCCAGCGATTCGGCGTTGGCCAGCAGCGTGATATCGACGTTGTCGCGCGTGCGCGTGGGTTTGGAGCGCAGCCGTCCGAGTTCCCGCTGCTCCTTGGCCAGCGCGCGCAGGCGCTCGCGGTAGTCGCGCAGATGCTCGGGCTTGGGGTCGACGATGACCTGGCCGGAGCCGGCATCGACGATCAACACATCGCCATCGTCGATCCGCTGGACCGCATCGCTCACCCCCACCACCAGCGGCAGGTGCAGGCTGCGCGCCAGGATCGCGCTGTGCGACAGCGCGCTGCCGGCGGTGGTGACGATGCCGACCACCCCTTGCGCCTGCAGCTGCGCCAGCTCCGACGGCGCCACGTTGTCGCAGACCAGGATCTCGCCGGCCACGCCCTTGAGGTCGGGCGCGCGCTTGTGCAAGAACGCGTGGATGCGGCCGATGACGTGATCCAGGTCGTCCATACGGCTCTTGAGGTAGGCGTCCTCCATGCCGTCGAACACCGCCGCCAGCCGGTCACGCTGCACGCGCAAGGCGTAGTCGGCGCTGTAGCGGTGGGTGCGGATCAACTCGTCCAGGCCTTGCAACAGCTCCGGGTCGTCGAGCAGCAGCGCATGCAGTTCGAGGAACTCGCCGACCTCGCGCGCAAGCGCGCCATGCAGGCGGTCGCGCAGCTGCTGCATCTCGGTGCGTGCTGCCTCGATCGCCACGTGCAGACGCTGCAGCTGGGTTTCCACCTGGCTGGCGGGCACGCGTTGCTCGGCCACTTCCAGCGTGTGGCTCTGGCGCACGCGCGCGCGTCCGAGTGCGTTGCCGCGCGAGGCGGCATGTCCACGCAAACGCAGGCTCATGTGCGGCCCTGGCGCGGACGCGCCCTGTCGGTCAGCCCCGCACCGACGCGGCGCATGCTCAGCTGTCCTCGTCGAAACGACGCTCGAACAGGTCCACCAGCGCCTGCAGCGCTTGCGCCTCGTCTTCGCCATCCAGCCGCACCACCACGCTGGTGCCCTGGCCGGCAGCCAGCAGCATCACACCCATGATGCTCTTGGCATTCACCTCGCGACCCTTGGCCGCCAGGGTCGCGTTGCTGCGATAGGACGACAACGTCTGCACCAGCTTGGCGGTTGCCCGCGCATGCAGTCCGAGTCGGTTGGAAACTATGAGTTCGCGTTCAAGCATCGTCGATGATCGCTCCGTTGCGGGTACCTGCCGCCGCGGTGGCGGGCAGCTCCTGCAATCCTTGTTCGGGGTAGTTCATCACCCGCAGCAGCATCGGCAGGCTGAGCGCGGACACCCGGCGAACCGGCGTGCCGAGCTTTGCCAACCGGCTGGCGAGATTGCTGGGGCTGGCGCCGTACAGGTCGGTCATGACCAGCACGCCGTCGCCGCTGTCGACCCGTCGCATCGCCGACGAGGCCTGGGGCAACAAGGCGTCCAGGTCTGCATCGAGCGGCACATCGAACGCTTCGGTCTTCAGCGGCAACTGCCGCAACAGCCCCGTCGCCACGTTCAACAACGCCGCGCCGATGCCGGGATGAGTAATGAGGAGAATGCCACAGGCCATGCCGAAACGTTAACAGGTCGGCATGACCGCGCGATAGCGTTTGCCGGCACCGATGTGTTGCGAAATGAATAGCCGTTTAGGACCGCTGCAGCGTGTCGCGTGCACTGCATGCAGCAAGCGCGCCGCTGCCCGCATGGCGATGATCGCGACGTCCGCAGTCTGCCGATGCGAACCGCATCACAAGCGAACGCTGCAGTGCGCACATGGCAGGCAGTCCCTGATCAGAACGCGCAGACGAATGCACCGATCGAAAGTTTTTTCCCGCAGACCCAAAGCCTGCATCAGGCCGAACAATGCGACCCGCAGCAAAACAGAGAAGCAGCAATGCCAAAAAAGACGAGCTGCAGCTCCCGATCAGCCATCAAGACTAAACATCCATAGCAAGCGCGGGGCAGGGGCCCGATGCAGAAGCCAACTCGCAAGGCCAAGCTTCAAAGCACAGCTGTCATCGACCGTTCGCACATTCCAAGCCGCATGACACCGCTTTGACGATTCCCGATTCCCGATTCCCCAATCCCAGCCCTTCAATCCTGCTCACGATGAAACGTCGCCACCTCCGGCCAGCCCTGCTCGCGCGCATGCCGCGCCATCCGTTCGGCCAGATACACCGAGCGGTGCTTGCCGCCGGTGCAGCCGAAGGCGATGGTCACGTAGCTGCGGGTGTCGTTGCGCAGCCGCGGCAGCCAGGTGTCGAGCAGGTCCACGATCTGCGCGCTGTAGCGCACCACGTCCGGTTCCTTGTCCAGATACTCGCGCACGCCGGCATCGCGGCCGGTCAGCGGGCGCAGTTCCGGGTCCCAATGCGGATTGGGCAGGACGCGCGCATCGAACACGAAGTCGGCCTCGGCCGGCACGCCGCGTTTGTAGGCGAACGATTCGAACAGCAGCGACAGCCGGTCGCTGCTGCCGAGCGCGAATTCGGTGACCACGCGGCGACGCAGCTGGTGCACGTTGAGCGCGCTGGTGTCGATGATGGCGTCGGCCTGCGTGCGCAGCGGTTCGGTCAACTGCCGCTCGCGGGTGATCGCTTCCGGCAAGGCCAGGCCCAGATGGCTGAGCGGGTGGCGGCGGCGGGTATCGGCGTAGCGCTTGATCAGCGCCTCGTCGCTGGCCTCGAAAAACAGCAGCCGCGCCTCGATGCCGTATTCCTGCGCGGCCTGGCGCCATTGCGCCAGCTGGGTCAGGTCGCTGCGGCTGCGTACATCGATGCCCACCGCCAGCCGCTGGTCGCCGAGCGGATTGCCGCGCAGGCGGCTGCGCACGAAATCCGGCAGCAGCTCCACCGGCAGGTTGTCCGAACAGTAGTAGTCCAGATCCTCGAAGGTCTTCAACGCGACCGATTTGCCCGAGCCGGACAGCCCGCTCACGATCATCAACGTGGAGGGCGCAATACTCATGGCGTGCGTCGCTCCAGCAGGTTGCTGTGCCGGGCGATGAACATCGCCGCCGGGTCGATGCCCTTGGTGCGCAGGATATGCAGGCGCGTGGCGGCTTCGGTCAGCACCGCCAGGTTGCGGCCGGGCATCACCGGCAGGGTGATCAGCGGAACGTCCAGATCCAGCACATGCCGGCTGCCGGAATCGCCGGTCAGGCGTTCGTAGCCCGACGGGGTGGGCTCTGTCATCGGGCGGGTCAGGTGCACGATCAGGCGCAGGTACTTGTTCTTCTTCACCGCGGTGTCGCCGAACATGTCGCGCACGTTCAATACGCCCAGGCCGCGCACTTCCAGCAGGTCCTGCAGCAGTTCCGGGCAGGTGCCGTCGAGTACGTCGGGGGCGATCTGGGTGAACTCGGGCGCGTCGTCGGCCACCAGCCGGTGACCGCGGCTGAGCAGCTCCAGCGCCAGCTCGCTCTTGCCCGAGCCGGCCTCGCCGGTGATCAGCACGCCGATCGAATAGATCTCCATGAACACGCCATGCAGCGTGACCCGCGGCGCCAGCGTGCGCGCCAGGTGGTAGGAGAGGTGATTGAGCAACTCGTGGCCGCGCTTGGGCGAGATCCACAGCGGCGTGTTGGATTCGTCGGCGGCCGCGCGCAGGTCTTCCGGGCAGGACTGGTTCTTGCTGATCGCCAGCGCCAGCGGCTGCACCTGGATGATCTTCTCGATGGTTTCCCAGCGTTGCCGCGCATCCAGCGAATCCAGCCAGGCCAGCTCTTCGGTGCCCAGGATCTGCACCTTGTTGGGATAGATCACATTGAGATAGCCGGCCAGCGACGGGCGGCGTGCATTGTTGCTGCCGGCCTCGATCTCGCGGTGCTCGCCTTTCTGGCCCGCCACCCAGCGCAGTGCCAGCTTGTCGCGTTGCTGGTCGAACAGTTCGCGTGCGGTGATGCTGGTATTCATGCGGCGCTGGCCTGTGCTGGCGGTGCGTCGGTGAGCAGCGCCATCAAGGCGTCGGCATTGGGGGCGGCGCGCAACTGCTGACGGAAGTCCGCGTCGGAAAACCGCTCGGCCAGTTCCGACAGCAGCATCAGATGCTGGTGGGTGTAGTGCGCAGGCACCGCCATTGCAAAGATCAGGTCCACCGGCTCGTCGCCACCGAAGGCCACCGGGGTGTCCAAGCGCAGCAGTGCGCCACGCGGTTCGGTGAGGTTGGGGCAGCGCCCGTGCGGGATGGCAATGCCGTGGCCGATGGCGGTACTGCCCAGGGCCTCGCGTTCGCACAGGTTGGCGTAGAGCTCGTCGGCGCCGGCCTGGCGGCAGGACAGCAGGTCGGCGGCGGCATGCAGGACGGTGTCGCGATCGGCGGCCGGCGACACCACGGTGCGCACGGCCGCCATCAGATCGGTTAAAGGCATGAGGGCATCAAGCGGGAAGCGTCATGCGGGATTGTCGCGCACCTCGCGTGCATGGTGGTTACATTTCTTTTCCTTGTGCTTGAGCACCAGGCGGTCGAGCTTGTCGACCAGCAGGTCGATGGCCGCATACATGCTGGAGCCGCTGGCATCTGCGTGCAGGGTGCGACCGGGAAGGTTGACGGTGGCGACCACGTGATGGTCTGGCTTGCGAACGGCCAGCTGGGTTCGGACTTCACAGTGCTGGTCGAAATGGCGCTGCAGTCGCTGCAGCTTGCTTGCCACGTACTCCCGCAGCGCGGGGGTCACTTCAAGCTGGTGGCCATACGTCTCGATACGCATCGGATACCTCCATTGGTCGGTGGGCCAATGAACCTTTCCGGTGATCCGACTCACCCGGCGCAGGCCGGCGTTGCGGTGGGTGCAACGTCAGGCGATACGCACGCGTTCGTGGGAGGCGGAAATGTTCATGGCCTCACGATACTTCGCAACGGTGCGCCGCGCCACTGGTACGCCGGAGGTTTTCAGCAGATCGGCCAACTTGGCGTCGGACAGCGGTTTGCGCGGGTTTTCCGCCTCGATCAGGCGCCGGATCATGGCCTGGATGGCGGTGCTGGAGGCCTCGCCGCCGCTGTCGGTGTCGATGCCGGAGGCAAAGAACGAGCGCAACGCGATGGTGCCGCGCGGGGTGCGCACGTATTTGCGCGCGATCGCGCGGGAAATGGTGGATTCGTGCAGGCCGAGCTCGCCGGCGATCTCGCGCAGGGTCAGCGGGCGCAAGGCCTGCGCGCCGAATTCCAGGAACCCGGCCTGGTGCTGCAGCAGGCAGCGCACCACCCGCAGCAGGGTCTCGCCGCGCGCCTCCAGGCTCTTGAGCAGCCAGCGCGCCTCCTGCAGCTGGCCGCGCAGGTAGCCGGCGTCGGACTCGCCGCAACTGCGGATCAGGTTCTCGTAGCCGCGGTGGATGGTGACCTTGGGCTGCGCGCGGCCGGCCAGCGAGGCCCGCCACACGCCGCGCTGGCGCCAGATCACGCAGTCCGGCACCACGTAGGTGTCCTGCGACAGGTCGCCGATCTGCTTGCCCGGGCGCGGGTCCAGCGAGCGCACCAATTGGACCGCCTGCTCGACATCGGCGGTGGAGCGCTTGAGTTCGTGCGCCAGGCCGGCCACGCCGCTGCGCGGCAGGCGCTCCAGCGGGCCGGCGACGATCTGCAGCGCCAGCTCGCGCCCCGGAGTGGCCGGGTCGAGTACGGCCAATTGCAGTGCCAGGCATTCGCCAAGAGTGCGCGCACCCACGCCGACCGGGTCGAAGCGCTGGATCTGGTGCAGCACGGTCAGCACTTCGGCCTCGTCCACCGCCGCACCGAGCGCCAGCGTTTCCAGAATCGCCGACAGCGGCTCGCGCAGGTAGCCGTCCTCATCCAGCGCATCGATCAGCAGCGCGCCGATCTGGCGGTCGCGCGGCGACAGCGGCGACAGGTGCAGCTGCCACAGCAGGTGGTCGGCCAGGGTTTCGGATTCGGCTACGCGCTCGGCGGCATCGCCGGACTCGTCGTCGTCGAAGCTGCCGCCGCTGCCCGACCCGGTCCACTGCAGTTCGTCCTGTGACCAGTCGTCATCGCGCTCGGCCGGTGCCGGTTCCTCGCGCGGGGTGTCGTCGGTGGAGGCGGCCGACGACGCGTCCACCGGCAGCTCGTTGGCCGCATGCGCGGCCTCGTCGGCCCATTCCAGCAGCGGATTGGTCTCCACCGCTTCGGCGATTTCCAGTTCCAGCTCGGTGGTGGACATCTGCAATAGCTTGATCGCCTGACGCAACTGCGGCGTCATGACCAACTGCTGTCCTAGCGATGTCTGGAGCCGGGCTTTCATGCGGGCACTGACTGGAAGAATCGATGGCGCGGCGACGCGCTCAAAGGCGGAAAGTTTCCCCCAGATACACGCGACGGACGTCGGGATTGGCTAGCAGCGCATCTGGTGCCCCCTGCGCCAGCACGCCCCCCTCGGCGAGAATATACGCGCGGTCGCAGATTCCCAAGGTTTCGCGCACGTTGTGATCGGTGATCAACACGCCAATGCCGCGTTCCTTGAGGTGGATGATGATGCGCTGGATCTCGCCGACCGAAATCGGGTCGACGCCGGCAAAGGGCTCGTCGAGCAGCATCATGCGCGGCTTGGCCGCCAGCGCCCGCGCGATCTCGCAGCGCCGCCGCTCGCCGCCGGACAGGCTGGCGCCGAGCTGGTCGGCCACATGGGTGATCTGCAGTTCTTCCAGCAGCGAGACCAGTTCCTTCTCGCGGCCGGCGCCATCCAGCTCTTCGCGTAGCTCCAGCACCAGGCGGATGTTGTCGGCCACGGTAAGCTTGCGGAAGATCGAGGGTTCCTGCGGCAGATAGCCGACACCGAGCTTGGCGCGGGCGTACATCGGTTCGGCGGTGAGATCGCGGCCGTCCAGCTCGATACGCCCGGCATCGGCCTCGACCAGGCCGACGATCATGTAGAAGCAGGTGGTCTTGCCGGCACCGTTGGGGCCGAGCAGGCCGACCACTTCGCCGGCCTCGAGCGTGAGGCCGAATTCCTTGACCACTTCGCGTTGCTTGTACTTCTTGCGCAGACCGGTGGCGACCAGCATTACTTCTTCCCCTGCGGCTTGGCCGCGGGCTTGGCGGCCGGCGTCGTCGCAGGCGCTGCTGCCGCCGGCGCTGCGGTCTTGGGCTGGATGATCGTGCGCACGCGGCTGCCGTCGCCGCCGCTCTGCATGTTGCCGGTCTTGGTGTTGTAGACCATGCGCTGGCCGGCGTTGGTGCCTTTGGGCGAGTCGACCTTGTAGTTGCCGGTCAGCACGATGACTTCGTTGGCGACCTGGTACTCGATGTTGTCGGCCTGGCCGTTCATCATCGCGCCGTCGTCCATCTGCTGCTTCAGCGTGGCCTGCTTGCCGGTCAGCACGACGCGGTCGGTCTGGCCGTTCTTCTGGAAGATGTCGGCGGTGTCGGCGTGGATTTCCAGCGTGCCCTGGGTGATCACCACATTGCCGCTGAAGCGGCACTTGCCGCTGTCGTCGAGCATGTTGCAATCGTTGGCATTGGAGTCGATCGCCATCGGCTGATTGCGGTCGCTGGTCTTGGCCATCGCAAGGGCGGGCAGCAGCAGCGCGGCAAACGCCAGTTTAGCGGGCAGCATTCGGTTCATAGCGGGTCTTGACCTGGGAAAGGAGCTTGTACTGGCGTGATTTGAGATCGGCCTCGAAGCCGACCCCGCTCTGCATGATACCCGGCCGGCTCATGCTCACCGGGGCCGCGGTCTTGGCGAGGTTCTGCTTCGGGAACACGTCCAGGCTCTGGGTGCGGAAGGTGGTCGGCGGGGTCGCGCCGCCGGTGGGGCTGTCGCCCTCGACATCGCCGCGCAAGCGCAGCTCGTCGCCCGTGGGGCTGATCCAGCCGGTCTTGGAGCGCAGCGTCCACGGTTGGTTAGTGTTGTCAGGCAGCAGGAACACCGGGGTGGTGACTTCGGAAGTGCGATCGGCGCGGTTGCGATGCATCTCCGGCGCGCGCAGCGTCATCGATTCCTTGCCGGTCTCCTTGTCCAGCGCAATCAATTCGAAATCGCGCAGCACGTAGTCAGCGCGCGAATCGTCCGTCGCCGCGGCGACCGGCCGCGCGCGCTGCTGCCACGCCGACCAGCCGGAAATCACCGCAGCGGCAAACAGCGCGACGCCCAGGGTGGTGCGCCAGTTCCAGCTCATGCCGAGAACCTTTCGATAATGCCCTCGACCTGGCCCTGCGCGGCCAGCACCACATCGCAGACCTCGCGCGCGGCGCCTTCGCCGCCACGTGCCCGGGTATGCCACTGCACGCGCTCGGCGATCCACGGGTGCGCATTGGCCGGTGCCACCGGCAGGCCGACCGCCAGCAGGGCCGGCAGGTCCGGCAGGTCGTCGCCCATGAACAACACCTGGTCCAGCGACAGGCCGTGCTCCTGGCACAGGGCCAGCACTGCCAGGCGCTTGTTCTTGACCCCGATCTGCACGTGCAGGCCCAGATCCTGGCCGCGTTTTTCCGCCGACAGGCTGGCGCGTGCGGTGATAAGCGCGACATGGATGCCGGCATGGTCGAGCTGCTTGAGCCCCTGGCCGTCGAGCACATTGAACGACTTGCTCTCGTTACCGGCATGGTCGTAATACAAGCGGCCGTCGGTCAGGGTGCCGTCGACGTCGAAACAGGCCAGGCGGATACGCGCGGCGCGGTCGGTGATGTCGGCGGGCAGGTGCTGCAAAGGGGAATAGGGCATCGGCACGAATCGGTGAGAACGGGGTTCCAACGGTAGAAAACTGAACCTGTTAAACCACTTTGGCGCGCAACAGGTCGTGAATGTTCAATGCGCCCACCGCGCGCTGCTGCGCGTCGACCACGATCAAACCGTTGATCTTGTAATCCTCCATCAGCCGTGCGGCTTCGGCGGCCAGCTGGTCGGCGCCGATGGTGCGCGGGTTGCGCGTCATCACCTGGGCAATGCCGGCGCTGCGCACGTCGATGTCGCTGTCCAGCGCACGGCGCAGATCGCCGTCGGTGAACAGGCCGATCAGGCGCCCGTCCGCGTCCACCACGGCAGTCATGCCCAGCCGCTTGCGGCTCATTTCCATCAGCGCCTCGCTCAGGCTGGCGTCCTCGCGCACGCGCGGCAGGTCATCGCCGCTGTGCATCACGTCGGTGATGTGCAGCAGCAGGCGCCGGCCCAGGCTGCCGGCCGGATGCGAGCGCGCAAAATCGTCGGCGGTGAAGCCGCGCGCGTCCAGCAGCGCCACGGCCAGCGCGTCGCCCATCGCCAGCGAGGCGGTGGTGCTGGAGGTGGGCGCCAGATGCAGCGGGCAGGCTTCGGCCGACACGCTCACGTCCAGATGCACGTCGGCGGCCTGCGCCAGCGAGGAGTTCGGGCGCCCGGTCATGGCGATGATCGGGTTGCCCTGGCGCTTGAGCACCGGCAGCAGCATGCGCACCTCGTCCGATTCGCCGGAGTAGGACAGCGCCAGCACGATGTCGGCCTCGGTGATCATGCCCAGGTCGCCGTGCCCGGCCTCGCCCGGATGCACGAAGAACGCCGGCGTGCCGGTGGAGGCCAGGGTGGCGGCGATCTTGCGCGCGATATGCCCGGACTTGCCCATGCCGGTGGCCACCACGCGCCCGCGCGAGGCCAGTACCAGCCGGCAGGCGGCGGCGAAGTCGCTGCCGATCCGCGCGCCCACGCTGGCCAGCGCCTCGCGCTCGATCTCCAGCACGCGCTGGCCGCTGGCGACCAGGCTGGCGTCGCTGACGGTGGCGGAGGGCAGGTGCGAGACGGCCATGCGGGACTCGGGTGAAGAGTAGAATGTGCGCTCATTTTATGAGGAAACGCCCTTTGGACGCCGAAACCATCCGTAAACTCATCGAATCCGGCTTGCCCGAAGCCCGCGTCGACGTGCACGGCGACGACGGCGTGCACTTCGAGGCGACCGTGATCAGCCCCGCATTCGCCGGCAAGGCCCCGTTGGCGCGCCACCGCATGGTCTACGCGACCCTGGGCGAACTGATGGGCGGCGCGATCCACGCGCTGCAGCTCAAGACGCTGACGCCCGACGAAGGCTGAGCGTCAGCCAGGTCCTGGCCGGTCAGGCTGCGCCTGCGCCCCGACTGCCAGCGGCCCGGCCGGCTCCTGGCCACCCTTCCCATTCCCCCGACATCCCTTTTCGGATTCCCCAAGCTCCCATGGCAAAAATCGTAGTGACCGGCGGCCAAGCGCTGCACGGTGAGGTCAATATTTCCGGCGCCAAGAACGCGGTGCTGCCGATCCTGTGCGCGACCCTGCTGGCCGATGCGCCGGTGGAGATCAGCAACGTGCCGCATCTGCACGATGTGATCACCACGGTGAAACTGCTCAGCGAACTGGGCGCCGAGGTCACCATCGACGAAGGCACGCTGGCCAAGGGCCGCTCGATCCTGGTCGACCCGCGCTCGGTCACCCACCAGGTCGCGCCCTATGAGCTGGTCAAGACCATGCGCGCCTCGATCCTGGTGCTCGGCCCGCTGCTGGCGCGCTACGGCACCGCCGAGGTGTCGCTGCCCGGCGGCTGCGCGATCGGCTCACGCCCGGTCGACCAGCACATCAAGGGCCTGCAGGCGCTGGGTGCGGAGATCAGCGTGGAGAACGGCTACATCAAGGCCACCAGCAACGGGCGCCTGAAGGGTGGCCGCTACGTGTTCGACATGGTCAGCGTCACCGGTACCGAGAACGTGCTGATGGCCGCCGTGCTGGCCGAAGGCACCACCGTGCTGGAGAACGCGGCGATGGAGCCGGAAGTCACCGACCTGGCCGACTGCCTGATCGCACTCGGTGCGCAGATCGAAGGTGCCGGCACGCCGCGCATCGTGGTGCAGGGCGTGGAGCGCCTGGGCGGCGGGCACCATGCGGTGCTGCCGGATCGCATCGAGACCGGCACCTTCCTGGTCGCCGCGGCGATGACCGGCGGCAGCGTCAGCGTGCGCCGCGCCCGTCCGGACACCCTGGACGCGGTGCTGGACAAGCTCACCGAAGCCGGTGCCAGCATCACCACCACTGCCGACAGCATCACGCTGGACATGCACGGCAAGCGCCCGCGTGCGGTCAACCTGACCACTGCGCCGTACCCGGCGTTCCCCACCGACATGCAGGCGCAATTCATGGCGCTCAACTGCGTGGCCGACGGGGTGGGCGTGATCAACGAAACCATCTTCGAAAACCGCTTCATGCACGTCAACGAACTGCTGCGCCTGGGCGCGGACATCCAGGTCGAAGGCCATACCGCGATCGTGCGCGGCGCCGAGCGCCTCAGCGGCGCGCCGGTGATGGCGACCGATCTGCGCGCGTCGGCATCGTTGATCCTGGCCGGCCTGGTGGCCGACGGCGACACCACCATCGATCGCATCTACCACCTGGACCGTGGCTACGAAAACATCGAGGAGAAGCTGGGGGCGCTGGGCGCGACCATCCGGCGCATCGCATGATCCTGCGCGGGCGCTTCACCACCCGGCGCAAGATCCTGCTCGGCGTGATCGTGCTGATCCTGGCGTGGCTGGCCTATGCCTGGTCGGTGGGCATGGCGATCACCCAGGGCGTCGAGTTCAAGGACATGGACTGGAACAACGACGGCACCGCCAGCCGCGACGAGATCGCGCAGTCGTTCTATGCGGTGGCGGTCAAGAAGACCGTCGAAGGCAAGCGCCATTGCGACCTGTTCTACTGGCGCAGCACCGGCGAGCAGATCCGCGTGGACTGCCGCACGGTGTTCTCCAGCGGCGATGACAAGGCGGCCGCCAAGCCCTGAGGGTCGAGCGTTTCTGCGTGCTGCGCAGATTCCGCCGCACGCCGATCGAAATGAAGAGCCCGGCTTGCAGCCGGGCTTTTCATCGCTGTCGGAGGCAGGATGCCTGTCAAGCAGGTTCCATGCCCTGGTAGGAGCGTGCCTGCGCGCGACGGGGCGTTACCGATAAAGCCCCGTCGCGCGCAGGCACGCTCCTAGCAGGCGCGTCTGGCGCTTAGCGCAGGCCCTTGATGGTCAGGTCCAGTGCGTCCTGGCCTTTTTCCTTCTGCAGCAGGCGTGCCGGCACCGGCAGATCCTTGACCACCCAGGCGATCAGTTCCTTGTCGCCGTCCACGCGCGAGACTTTGGTCGCCTGTTCCTGCTTGCCGTTGACGGTGATGGTTTCCTTGCCGACCACCTTGTAGCTCATCGTCTTGATGCGGCCTTCGTCGACCATGCGGTAGTTCAGCGGCTTGCCAGCGGCCAGGTCGCGGGTAATGGCCAGGTTGATCAGCAGCGCATCCATGTCGCCGGGCTGCAATTTCACCGGGCCACGGCGGTCCGGCTTGATGTCGCCGCCCCAGGTCGCCTGGCTGGTTTTCCAGTCGTAGTTGGCGGTGACGTTGCGGCGCTTGACCATCATCGACGAGGTGTCGTTGCTGCTGACCGGACGCAGTTGGCCGTTGCTCTCTTCGAACACCGTGCTCTGGGTCAGGTTGGCCAGCTGGTTCTGGATGGTGAGCGTATAGCGCCACTGATTGGCGCCGGCGGCGGCCAGGGTCATGGTGCCGTTGGCCTGCATGCCCATGTAGTTGGCCGAATAATCGGCCTGGAACGGCTGCATGGCGAATGCGGGCAGGCTGGCCACCGCCAGTGCAGCAGCGGCGATCAGCGAACAGGTGCGGGAAACGGTGTGCATGGGTCAGGCTCCTTGATATTCGACCAGGCGTAGATCGACCTGATCCTCACCTTTGTCACGTTGCAGGATGCGCACCGGCGTGGGAACGCCGTTGGCGATCCAGAGGATGGTTTCGTTGTCGCCGCTGTTGACGCGGTACACGCGCAACGCGTCATAGCTGAGGTCGCCGACCTGCACCACTTCGGTGGCATCGGCGACCTTGTAGTCGTACTTGCGCACCCGGCCGACATCGACGTAGCGATAGCTCAGGCTGCGTCCGGGTTGCGCGTCGCGCATCAGCGACAGGTTCAGCGACAGCGCGCTCTGGTCGCCGCGCTGCAGGGGAATCGCCTGCTGGCGCTCCTTCTTCAGATCGCCGTCCCACTGGGCGCTGGCGGTCTGCCAGTTGTAGACGCCGGTGACCTTCTTGCCGAAGAACATCGCCTTGCGCACCGTGCTCTGGCTCAACGGTACATAGGTGTCCCCATCGACGCGGAACACCGTGCTCTGTTCCAGATTGAGTCCCAGGATGCTGGCAAAGCCCTTGCGGCCGCGCACCGACATGTCGATACGCCACTGGCTGCCTTCGCCGTTGCTGACCTGCATGGTGGCATCGCCGGCTTCCTTGCCGCGGTAGAACGCCTGGTAGGTGGCCACGAAGGGTTGCAGTGGCGGCGGCGTCCAGGTGCTGGCAGGCAGGGCCGCTGCAGAGGCCGGCGCCGCTGGTAGCGCCGCAGCTGGAGCAGGGGCCGCTGGCGCAGGCACGGCAGGCGCCTGTTGCGCACGGCCGGCACCGGCCGGGGCGAGCAGGGCGGTGGTCAACAGCGCGGTCGCGATCGGGAGGAGTTTCATGCGCTGGGAGGGAGGCACGGGGCCGCCAGGATGTCCGAGACAGGATGAGGAGGGCGTATCCGCATTCAGGCAAGTGCGGTGTCAGCGGACTCTAGTCGCAGTGGCGTAAACAGGCACTGACCGTCGATATGGACGCCATCGCCACGCACCTCCACACGCCCGCTGGCGAGCAGGTCCAGCATGGCCAGCAGCAGCGGGTGCTCGCGCGCCAGCACACGCGCGGCCAGCTGCTCGGGGCTGTCGTCGGGCAGCACCGGCACGCGCGCCTGCGCGATCACCGTGCCGGCGTCCAGTTCCGGCACCACCAGGTGCACGCTGGCGCCATGTTCGGTATCGCCGGCTTCCAGTGCGCGGGCATGGGTATGCAGGCCGCGGTATTTGGGCAGCAGCGAGGGGTGGATGTTGAGCATGCGCCCGACAAAGCGACGCACCAGCGGTTCGCCGAGGATGCGCATGTAGCCGGCGCAGATCACCCAGTCCGGCTGCGCGGCGGCGATTGCATCGCCCAGCGCAGCGTCGAAGGCCGCGCGGTCGGCAAAGTCGCGCGGGCTGGCGCTCCAGCGCAATGCCTCATCGACCTTGTGCAGTGCCGGCGCCTGTGGGCGGTCGGAAAACACGCCGACGACCTCGGCCGGCAGCCGGCCGCTGGCGATGGCATCAAGAATGGCCTGCAGGTTGCTGCCACGGCCGGAGGCCAGGACCGCCAGACGCAGGCTCATGGGGTCGGGTTCGCTGAAGTCATGGGGCAGTGCGCGTCACGCGGCGGTGGCGGTCGGCGCGAACAAGGCCTTGACCTGTGGGCGCAGCAGCACCACCAGTGTAAACACGCCGACGACGGTGCCGAACGGCATGAAGGAGCAGGAAATGCCGGCCACGATCAGGCACAGCAGATGCCGTCTGCGCTGGGCAATGCAGCGGCCCGCGTAGGCCATGAACGCCGCCAGCGTCAGGCCGCAGCCAATGAACACAGCCGCGAACGCCACGAAGAACCAGCCGAACAATCGCGGATCCATCGATGGTGCGTCCGCATTGGCATGTGTCATGGGCAGGTGCCCCGTGATGATTGCAATGCCCATGAACAGATGGATCAACGGGAAAAGTGAAAACAGCGCAGTGATGGCGGCCAGCACATAGTGAAAGACCGACAGCAGTTTCAGGTGCTGGAGATCGTCAGCGCTGGCCGATGCCGGCAGTGCGCGTGGGGAAGCGTCCATGCAGCTCTCCTCGATCAACCGATCCGCACGCGCTCGTCGCCCTGCGCCGGGACCACCTGGCCGATGCGCCAGTGCGCCAGCGACTGCGCATCCAGCGCCTGTTCCAGCGCGGCAGCCTGCTCGGGGGCGGCGATCAGCACGAAGCCGATGCCGCAGTTGAAGGTGCGCCACATTTCGGCATCGGCCACCGCGCCTTCGCGCTGCAGCCAGGCGAATACCGGCGGCAGCGTCCAGGCCTTGGCGTCGATGTCCAGGCCCAGGCCGTCGGGGATCACCCGGATGATGTTTTCGGTCAGCCCGCCGCCGGTGATGTGCGCCATGGCGTGGATGCTGTCGCCATACGACTTGAGCAGCGCCAGGATCGGCTTGACGTACAGCGCGGTCGGCGCCATCAGCGCATCGATTAGCTTGACGCCGTCATCCAGCACCAACTCGGCGGGTGAGCCGGCACGTTCGTAGATCTTGCGGATCAGCGAGTAGCCATTGGAATGCGGGCCGGACGAGGCGATGCCGATCAGCACGTCGCCCGCGCGCACCTGTGCGCCGTCCAGCAGCTGCGATTTTTCCACCGCGCCGACGGTGAAGCCGGCCAGGTCGTACTCGCCCGGCGGATACATGTCGGGCATCTCGGCGGTTTCGCCGCCGATCAGGGCGCAGCCGGACAGCTCGCAGCCGCGCGCAATGCCGCCGACCACCGCCGCGGCGGTGTCCACGTCCAGCTTGCCGGTGGCGAAATAATCCAGGAAGAACAACGGCTCGGCGCCCTGCACCAGCACGTCGTTGACGCACATGCCGACCAGGTCGATGCCGATGGTGTCGTGTCGGCCCAGCTGCTGCGCCAGCTTGAGCTTGGTACCGACGCCGTCGGTGCCGGACACCAGCACCGGCTCGCGGTACTTGCCGGACAGGTCGAACAAGGCGCCAAAACCGCCCAGGCCACCCATCACCTCCGGCCGGAAGCTGCGCTTGACCAGCGGCTTGATACGTTCGACCAATGCATTGCCGGCATCGATGTCGACACCTGCCTCACGGTAGGTCATGGGCGAGGGATTGGAAGGCGTTGGGCTGGTCACGGGCGGGGAGGGCTCGGCTGTAAAGGCGGCGATTTTAGCAGCCACGTTGGCGCTGGCGTCCCATTCGGGCAACAATTCACCCGGATACGCTTACGTCATGGAACCGTCGATGCGCCGCAGTCTCGCTTTCTTTCTCGCCCTCGTGGTCGCCATGCCCCTCGCGCCAGCCTTTGCGCAGGCCGATCTACGCACCGAAGGCGACGTCGCCAAGGCGCAAAGTGCCTACGAGGCCGAAGTGCCGGTCAACAGCCAGAGCGAGTCCGATCGCCCCGGTGCGCTGGCGCGCGCGCTGGGCGCGGTGCTGGGCAAGGTCTCCGGCGACCGCGGCGTGATGAGCCGCCCCGGCGTCTCGCAGGCATTGCGCGGCGCGCCGGGCTATGTCGAAAACTACGATTACCGTCAGGACCAGGGCACCTCGCGCACCGGCGCGCCGACTTTCCGCACCGTGCTGGTGGCGCGCTTCCGGCAATCGGACGTGGATGGCCTGATCGCCGCGCTGGGTCTGCCGGTGTGGCCGCTGCCGCGGCCCAAGCCGGTGCTGTGGCTGGCCATCGACGACGGAAGCGGCCCGCGCCTGGTCGGCGTGGCGCAGGCCAATGCCGCGCGCAGCGTGCTGGACCGGGCGATCGAGCGCGGCTACCGGCTCGGCCTGCCTGGCGGTGCCGCCGCCGAGCAGGTGCTGGCCGGCGCGATCTGGCGCAAGGACACCGCCGCAGTGGCACGCGCCTCGGCCAAGTACAGCCCGCCGATGCAGTTGATCGGCAAGCTCTACCGCAATGACGCCGGCTGGACCGCCGATTGGGTCTTCGTCGACAACGGCAACGTGCTGTCCAGCTGGACCAGCAGCGACGCCGACGCGCGTCGCGCGATGGCTGCCGGTGCCGATGGCGCCGCCGATGCGCTGGTCAAGCGCTACGCCAAGCGCGTGGATTCGGGTGTGCCCGGGGTCTACCGCGCGGTGATCACCGGCATCAGCAGCGCCGACGATTACCTGCGTGTCTCTGCCGCACTGCAGGGCGTCTCGGTGGTGCGTAGCATCCGCCCGGTCAGCGCCAATGGCGACCGCATGGAAGTGGATCTGGAATTGCTCACGGGCATTTCCGGCCTCAACCGTATGCTCGGCGACAACAGCCCGTTGGTGCCCGTTTCGGTACCGACCGAGGGCCCGATCATTCTCGAAAACGAGCACGCCGAGTACCGCCTGAAATGACTTTGACTCCCGAAGCCGAGATCGCCCTGTTTCTGCGTCGCCTGAAATGGGTGGCGGTGACCGTCGGCGTGTTGTGGGTGGTATCGCTGCTGTCGCCGATCCTGACGCCGTTCGTGCTGGCGCTGCTGCTGGCCTGGTTGGGCGACCCGCTGGTGGACCGCATCGAGCGCGCCGGCCGCTCGCGCAACATCGCGGTGGTGCTGGTATTCGTGCTGGCGCTGCTGTTATTCGTGCTGGCGCTGATGATCCTGGTGCCGATGATCGAGCGCCAGATCATGACCCTGATCGACGCGCTGCCGCAGATGCGTGCCTGGGCCATCAGTACCGCGATCCCGTGGCTGGAAGCCAAGACCGGCGTGGAGCTGATGGGCTGGCTGGACCCGGAGCGCCTGATCGACTGGATCCGCAGCCACTGGGAGCAGGCCGGTGGCGCCGCCAAGACCTTCTTCGGCTACGTGCAGCGGTCGGGCTTTGCGATGGTGACATGGGTGATCAACCTGGCATTGCTGCCGATCCTGGCGTTCTACTTCCTGCGCGACTGGGACCGCCTGGTCGAGCGTGTGGCCGCGGTCATTCCGCGCGCCTACATCGGCACCGTGAGCCGGCTGGCGCAGGAATCCAACGACGTGCTGGGTGGCTTCATCCGCGGCCAGTTCCTGGTGATGCTGGCGCTTGGGGCGATCTACGCCGCTGGCCTGTCCATCATCGGGCTCAATCTGGGCCTGTTGATCGGCATCATTGCCGGCCTGATCAGCTTCATTCCGTATCTGGGCGCCACCACCGGCATCGTGCTCGCCCTGCTGGCGGCGGTGGTGCAGGCACAGGGCTTCGACCTGAAGCTGCTGATCGGCGTCGGGGTAGTGTTCACCGTTGGCCAGCTGCTGGAAAGCTATGTGCTGACGCCGCGCATCGTCGGCGACAAGATCGGCCTGCATCCGGTGGCGGTGATCTTCGCGGTGATGGCGGGCGGCCAGTTGTTCGGCTTCCTCGGCATGCTGCTGGCGCTGCCGGTGGCGGCGGTGGCTAATGTGCTGCTGCGCTATGCGCATGAGCAGTACACGCGCAGCGATCTGTATGCGGGCGAACGTGCCGGCATCGTGCTGCAGTCCACCAACGAGCGCAGCGTGATCATCGACCCAGGCAAGGACACCGATCGGCTGTGAGCGTTCCGCAGTTGCCACTGGCGCTACGCGCGCCGCCCGATCAGCGATTCGATAGTTACATCGCCGCGCCCGACGGCCTGCTGTCGCAACTGCAGGCGTTGGCGGTCGGACAGGTGAGCGACTGGCTGTATCTGGCCGGCCCCGCCGGCACCGGCAAGACGCATCTGGCGTTGTCGTTGTGCGCGGCCGCCGAGCAGGCCGGGCGCGCCCCGGCGTACCTGCCTCTGCACGCCGCCACTGGCCGGTTGCGCGATGCGCTGGAAGCGCTGGAAGGGCGCAGCCTGGTCGCACTGGACGGCGTGGAAAGCATTGCCGGACAGCGCGACGACGAAGTGGCGCTGTTCGATTTCCACAACCGCGCGCGCGCTGCCGGCACCACCTTGCTGTACACCGCGCGGCACATGCCCGACGGCCTGGCCTTGGTGTTGCCGGATCTGCGCTCGCGGCTGTCGCAATGCGTCCGCATCAGCCTGCCGGTACTCGACGACGCAGGGCGCGCGGCGGTGTTGCGCGATCGTGCGCAACGGCGCGGACTGGCACTGGACGAGGCAGCAATCGACTGGCTGCTGACCCATAGCGAACGCGAACTGGCCGGACTGGTGGCATTGCTGGACCGGCTGGATCGCGAATCGCTGGCTGCCAAGCGCCGCATCACCGTGCCGTTCCTGCGGCGGGTGCTGGAGGATCGCGGCTCTTCGAGCAGTTGACGGGATTACTGTATTCGGCGCTAGATCGCGGGTTGCTTAGCGCTTCCCATCTGCACATCTATCGCGGTGTCCGGGCATTCGAGGCACATCGCCTGAAGCTTGTAGAGCAGCTGATCTGCGGGTTGGCTGCGTGGCCCTTGCCTGCCCACCATCGCAGGACACGCCGCAAGTACGTCCATGTAGGCTCTTACGCGGCATCCATGCCGCGTAAGGTCCCGCGACGGTAGGCGGGCAAGGACCTGTCCGGATGGTCGGTGCGCATGGACAAGAGCAGGAGCGGCGCCGGCGCGTTGGCTGCAAGTCCGTCGAGATGGTCGGTGTTTGGGGTTCGAACAATGCGCGACGCGCGGCTGGATATTTGCAGCGGCATGGTTGCGATCAGCCGCCGTCGCGCAGTAACCGGGCATCCAGCTCCGCCAATCGCTGCGGCGTGCCGACATCGGTCCAGCGCCCGGCGTGGTGGATGCCATCGATCAGGCCTGCCGCCATCTGCGCGCGCAGGATCGGTGCCAGCGCGAAGCGCGGCGCGGTGCCGTGGTGCTCCGGGAGCTGGCCGATGACCGACTGCCAATCGCGCAGCAGCGCCGGTCGATACATGCCGATGCCGGCGTAGGTCAGCGTCGCGGGTAGATCTGCACGTACCTTGCCATCGGCATCCAGCGCAAAGTCTGCGCGCGCCGCATAGGCGGGTTGATCGACCAGCACCAACTGGGCCAGGCCCGCTGGCGCGGCCGACAGCCGCGCGAAATCGAAATCGGTCCAGATATCGCCGTTGACCAGCAGGAACGGGGCCTCGCCCAGCAACGGCAACGCGTGCAACATGCCGCCGCCGGTTTCCAGCGGGGTGTCGCCCTCGAAGGAGTACGTCAGCCGCAGCCCGAACGCGCTGCCATCGCCCAGTTCCTGCGGAAACTGCTCGGCCAGCCACGAGGTATTGATCACCACCTCGTCCACGCCCAGCGCGGCCAGCTTGCGCAGATGCCAGACGATCAGCGGTGTGCCGCCGACCGACAGCAGCGGCTTGGGCGTGCGCTCGGTCAACGGACGCATGCGCTCGCCGAAACCGGCGGCGAAGATCAGTGCCTTCATGCGCCGGCCTGCGCGGAGCGTGCCGCCAGGGCAGGTTTGACCAGGTTTTCCAGCAGGCCGATCAGTGGCGCAAGGTCCGGATGACGCGGCAACACCTCGTCCAGATAGACGATGAAACGCGGCACGTTATCCAGATACCAGTGCTTGCCGTCGCGATGGCTCAGGCGCGAGAAGATGCCGAGATTCTTCAGGTGCCGCTGCACGCCCATCCAGTCCGCATCGCGCAGGAATTGCGCCAGCGGCGGCACCGGCAATCCGGCCGCTGCGGCACGCGCGTGGTAGCGCTCCAGCCAGCCATCCACGCGCGCCAGCGGCCAACTCACCGAGGTGTCCTTGAACAGACTGATCGGGTCGTAGGCGATCGGCCCGATCACGCAATCCTGGAAATCCAGCACCGCCGGCCCGTCGCCGACCGGCATCAGATTGCGCGGCATGAAATCGCGGTGGGTAAAGACGCGCGGCTGCGCCAGTGCATTGTCCATCAAGCGGCGCTGCACCAACTGCAGCTGCTCGGCCTGGCCGCAATCCAGCTGCAGGCCCAGGTGGCGGCCAAGAAACCATTCTTCGAACAGTCCGGCGTCGCGTTGCAGCAGCGCCTCGCCGAACACGCCGCTGTCGGCAGGCGGCGCAATGCGCTGCAGCAGCAGCAACTGGCTGATCGCAGCATCCAGCAGCGCGTCGGCATTGGCGTCGGTCAGCACCTGCGCCAGGGTCGGCACGCCCAGGTCTTCCAGCAGCAGGAAGCCGGTTTCAAGATCCTGCGCAAGCACCTGCGGTACGCGCACGCCGTGGGTGCCGAGCAGGGCATGCATGCGCAACCAGGGCGCCACGTTTTCCAGTGCAGGTGGCGCATCCATCAGGATGCGGTCCACGCCGCGTCCTTGGGTACGCCAGTAACTGCGGAATCCCGCATCGACCGAGGCACGTTGCAGCGTGACCTCAGGGTCGTTCAACGCCTGCCGCGCCCATTGCAGGCGGAGCGCAGCGCGCGCGGTATCGGGAGTCAACGATGACGTCATGGGTAAATGCTGTGTCGTGAAGTGAGGCGCAGCCAGGTCGGCAGCGACGCCGGGTCGATCAACGCTTGCTGCCGCTGAACAGCCGGAGCAGCGCCAGGATCGCGATCGCACCCAGCAACGCGCCGAGGAAACCGGCCGGTTCGCCGGCGTGGTACCAGCCCATGTAGCGGCCGAACCAGCTGGCCACCAATGCGCCGGCGATGCCCAGCACGATGGTCAGCAGGCAACCCAGTCGCTGCGTGCCGGGCGTAATGAAACGGGCAAGCAGCCCGACCACGAAGCCGACCAGAATGATGTAAAGCCAGCTGTCGCTACCGAAGAGATTGTTCATCGCAGGCACTGAGGGAAGTGGGATCGGCAGACTAGCATTCGCTGCCGTGGCAACCACATGTGCAGCGCCGACTGCGACGAAGGCGTTGGGGTTATGTCCATGCGCGTGCCGCAGCGCACCGCAATGCCATTGGACCGCCCCGGCATGCGCGGGGCGGTCCAGGGGTCAATCAGCAGCAGCCATGCCCACCATGACGGGTTCCGCTATCGGCCGCCACCGGCGAGCCGCTGGTCTCGCCGCGCAGGCAGGCGGCGTGGTGCTCGGCGATCACCTTGGACACGCAGGCCGTGACCCGCTTGCCCATCGGAATATGCAGGAACTCGTTGGGGCCATGCGCATTGGAATGCGGGCCGAGCACGCCGGTGATCATGAACTGCGCGCCGGGGAACTTCTCGCCCAGCATGCCCATGAACGGGATCGAGCCGCCTTCGCCCATGTACATCGCCGGCTTGTCGAAGAATGCCAGGCTGGCGTCGTCGATGGCCTTTGCCAGCCATGGCGCCATCTCGGGCGCATTCCAGCCCGATGATGCCTTTTCCAGTTCCAGCGTCACCTGTGCGCCGTTCGGTGGGTCGCGCAGCAAGGCCTCTTTCAGCAGTTCGCCACAGGCCTTGCCGTCGGCGGTCGGCGGCAGGCGCAGCGACAGCTTCACCGCGGTCTGCGGACGCAGCACGTTGCCGGCCGACGCCAGCGGCGGCATGCCATCCACACCGGTGATCGACAGCGCCGGGCGCCAGGTGCGGTTCAACACCAGCTCGGTGAGGTCGTCATGCATCGGCACCAGGCCCTCGACCATCGGAAACTTGTCGAAGATGGCGGTATCCAGCGTCGCCGCCGCGGCCTTGGCCTGCGCCAGCCGTTCGGCCGGCACCTGCACATGCAATCCGTCCAGCAGGATGCGGCCGCTGGCTTCGTCCTCGATCCGCGACAGCAACTGGCGCAGCAGGCGGAAGCTGGACGGCACCACGCCGGAGGCATCGCCCGAATGCACGCCTTCCTCCAGCACCTTTACGCTCAGGTTGCCGCCGGTCAGCCCGCGCAGCGAGGTGGTGCACCACAACTGCTCATAGTTGCCGCAGCCCGAATCCAGGCACACCACCAGCGATGGCTTGCCGATGCGTGCGGCCAGATGGTCAACATAGGCCGGCAGGTCGTAGCTGCCGGATTCCTCGCAGGCCTCGATCAGCACCACGCAGCGCGCATGCGGCAGGCCCTGGGTGCGCAGCGCCAGTACCGCCGCCAGCGAACCGAAGATCGCATAGCCATCGTCGGCGCCACCGCGCCCGTACAACTTGTCGTCGCGCAGCACCGGCTCCCATGGGCCGAGGTCGGCATCCCAGCCGGTCATTTCCGGCTGCTTGTCCAGGTGGCCGTACAGCAGCACGGTGTCGTCGCCCGATTCGGCGCCGGTTGCCGGAATCTCGATGAAGATCAACGGCGTGCGGCCTTCCAGGCGCACCACCTCCACCTGCATGCCCTCGATGGCCTGCGCGCGCGCCCAGGTTTCCATCAGGGTGACCGCCTGCTCCATATAGCCGTGCGCGACCCAGTCGGCATCGAACATCGGCGATTTATTGGGGATGCGGATGTAATCGACCAATTGCGGGACGATCTCGCGGTCCCAGGTTTCGCTGATGAATTGGTCGATCTTGGCGCTGTCCATGGAGACTCCGAATACGTGACGTAACGGCACATTCTACGCCCGTGCCTGGGGGTAGGTATTTCCCTACAAGGCGGCGCGCAGTTCACCGGCTGTGTGAAAAGTTCGTTGGCGATAGGATTGCTGCATGTGGCGCGGGACACTGGCTCCGCCGGCAGGAATGCTGGCTAGGACCATCACCCAAGCCACAAGGAGCGTTGCAATGAAGTCATTTACCGTAGCCCTGAAGTCCCTGCTACTGGCGTTGCTGTTGTCCTCGAATGCGTATGCACTCGACAAGGTCGATATCAACACCGCGTCTGCTGAGGAATTGGACAAGGTGCTGACGAACGTCGGGCGATCAAAAGCCGAGGCAATCGTCGAGCACCGTCAGGCAAACGGTCCCTTCAAAAGTGCCGAGGAACTGGCACTGGTCAAGGGCATCGGACTCAAGACGGTCGAACGGAATCGAGACCTGATCGAAGTAGGAGCCACGATGGCTCCCGCCAAGAAGGCTGCCAAGGGGGCGGCGGTGAAACCGGTGGGACGGCGTTAATGGGAAAGGATCCGAGATACGGTTCGACGCGAGGATGCGTGGCCGCAACCTAACTGGACAGGATGTCCGGGGGATGGCTGGAAGCCGACAAGGACGTGGAATCGCCCGGTGTTGCACTTGGATGTGCAGCCGGGCGTTTTTCGTTATGGGCCCGCGTGGGTCGCGAGCGCACGCAAGCGTTTGTAACTGCGGGAAAGCAGTGCTCGCCGCATGAAGCGCTACTCACTTCGTGAGGCACCAGCCGCTTCGTGGGTCTCGGCCACACCCTCGAGTTGGCTTGGCATCGAGGCTAAGGCACATCAGCAGCCCTGAAGCACCGCATGACGGCTTGGCGCCGGGCTTCCGGCACAATGTGCCCATGCAGCTGACATACCTGAGCAGCCGGGTGATTCCGGCCACCGAGTACCGCCGCGAGCGGTGGCGCAATCAACTGGGCTGGACGCGCGAGATCCTGCGTCTCGGCGACGCCGACGCATGGTCGTTACGCCTGTCGATTGCCGAGATCGAGCAGGACGCGGCGTTTTCCGCGTTCCCGGGCATCGATCGCGAGCTGGTGCTGTTACACGGCAATGGCATGCGGCTGCAGTTTGGCGATGCTGCCAGCGGTATGGGCAGCGACACCAGCACCAGCACCGACACCGACAACCGCACCGGCACCGACAACCGCACCGGCACCGACAACCGCACCGGCACCGACACCCGCACCGGCACCGACACCCGCACCGACACCCGCACAGGCACAGGCACAGGCACAGGCACAAGAACCGGTGCAGGCATTGGCATCGGCGCAGCTACTAGCGGCGGCGTCAGCAAAAGCGATAGCGGCAGTGGCAATGAGGGCAGTGGCTCTGATCATGGCGGCCATGACGCCGGAACCAATGACGATACCGGCGCCCCTGGCAGCAGTCATCGCAGTTGCGAATTGCTGCCGCCGCACCAGCGCGTCCGATTTGCAGGCGAGGAAACGGTACATGCGACGTTGCTCGACGGGCCGACCCAGGATTTCAACCTGATGTGGCGGCGCGATCTGGTGCAGACCGAACTGCTGCACCGGCCGCTGGTCGGCACCATGCTGTTTTTCGCCGACCCGGGCAGCGCCTGGGCGATCCACCTGCTGGCAGGCCAGGCCAGCTTTGGGCGCGAGAGTGGCCTGCCACCGTTGGCTGCCGGCGATACCGCGTGGCTGAGTGCCTCCACGCGCACGCGCCATGTGCTCGATGGCGGCGGCGAGCTGCTGGCGATCCGGGTGAGCCCGGTCTAGGGCGTTTCACGTATCCGCAAGCAGAGCGCGCCCCCGCGGCACGCGCTCGGATGCGTTCGTGTCAATGCAGACAAGCGACGGCATCGCCGTGCCACCTGGCTAGGGAACAGTGCATGCGCCGGGAGTGGTTCCGGCAATTCCAGGGGGAAATCAATGAGTACCATCAGCTCGGTCGGAGCCGGCTACGCCGCCTACCCGTCCTATGCAAGCAGAAGCGCGAGCATCGGCAACAGCGCATCCGCCGCGCAGGCGGAAAAAACCAATCCGCTGACACAGTTGTTCAAATCCATCGATAGCGACAGCGATGGCAGCCTGACCGCGTCCGAGCTGTCGACCGCGCTGTCGTCTAATAGCGATGACGACAGCAAGATCGACATCGATGGGCTGCTGAGCATGCTCGATCAGGATGGTGGCGGCACCGTCAGCGAGAGCGAACTGGCGCAGGCCTTGCCGCCGCCTCCGCCGCCGCCGGGTGAGCAAGGACAGGATGTGCAGTCGTTGTTTGCCGGCCTGGACAGCGATGGCGACGACAGTGTCAGCAGCGGTGAATTGAGCACGCTGGTCAATGGCGACAGTGCGTCGAGCACGCAGCTGCTGGACCTGCTCGACAGCGACAAGAGCGGGGCATTGAGTCTGCAAGAACTGCAGGAAGCGATGCAGCCACGCGATCCGCCGCCGCGACCGCCGTCATCGGCCGATGCATCCAGCAGCGACGGCACACAGCAGGCCTATGCAGCGTTGGTGCAGGTGGCCGTGGGGCAGTACCGCAGCATTGGCGGCAGCGCGACAACGAGCAATCTGGTCGATCTGGCAGCGTAACGCGGTATCGAGCGATAACGGGGACGCCGGGGCGTAGCGGTGTATCCAGCGCGCGCGGTGCAGCGAGGGTGCTGCATGCCTTGTCGATGCAGCACCGCGTTGGTAGGAGATTTCGTCGCGGAAGGCGTCGGACCAAAGACTGCTTCTGGCACCGCGGATGCATCACTGGATGTGCCTTCTGTGAAGTCCGGCTGTTAACTACTGCTTTCTTCTTTGGGCAACGCGGCTGTTTGGATCAACCCGGCTGTGAACCCTGAGGCAACACGATTGCTTTCTTCTTCGCCATTGGCCGCTGACAGAGGCCACAAGCGGTTGTCAGCGGCCGACAACGGTCAGAAGCATCGGGAAGGGCAGATGACTGCAGCAACGGCGCGTAGCGCTGGATCAGCCGGTGCGGTTGACGGGCAGCCACCGTAAGCATGGATGTTGCGGATTTCAGTACCAGACGTGCTGCTGGCACCTGCGTAATCGTGTTGTTGATCGCTTTTGGCAGTGCCGCACGCGATGGTTCAGTACACGTCGCGGCGATAGCGCCCGTTGCGTAGGAGTTCCTGTCTGACATCGGCTCCGAGGATGCAATCCAGCGTGTGGTCGAGCTCGGGTGCCATGCCGCGCAGGCTGCCGCAGACGTAGATGCAGGCGCCTTGATCGATCCAATGACGCAGGCGGTCGGCGGCTGCGGCCAGTGCGTGTTGGACGTAATGCGGTGGCTGTGGTTGATCGCGCGAGTAGACAAGCTCCAGGCGTTCGATCCAGCCGTCCTGATGCCACTGCTGCAACTCGTCGGCATACAGCGCGTCGTGCGCGGCATTGCGTTCGCCGAACAGCAGCCAGTTGCGCCGCGCGCCGGCTGCGATGCGTGCACGTAGATGCGCGCGCAGACCGGCGATGCCGGTGCCGTTGCCGATCAGCAGCATCGGCTGGTCGGGTGCGGGTGGGTGGAAGCCGGGGTTGCTGCGCAAGCGCAGCGCGATGGCTGCGCCGATCGGTGCATGGACGCAGAGCCAGCCGCTACCCAGCCCCAGGCTGCCGTCGGCGTGCCGATGCTCGCGTACCAGCAGTTCTGCATGGCCTTCCTCGGGGATGGAGGCAAGCGAATAGTCGCGATGGGGCAGGGCGGCCAAACTGCGCACCAACGCATCTGCGTCCAGTGGTGAAGTTGTGCCTGTGGCTGTTCCCGTAGCTGTATCAGTGCCTTTACCTGTGTCCGTAGTTGGGTCGATTCTGGCTTCGGCTTCGGCTTCGGCTTCGGCGCCAGCACCAGCACCAGCACCAGCACCAGCACTATCGCCGAGGCTTGCACCGGCACCCACATCGATACCGAAAGCGGCATCGGTATCGACGGGAAGTTGCGCGCCGCCGAGCCAGTCGCGCAGGGGGCGGCCGTCGACGTGCTGCGCGCCATCGTAGTGGTTACGCCGCAGCCAGGACTCCACCGCATCCGGGGCGTGACGCGGTGCGATCTCCGCGATATCGCCTGCGCTCCACTGCGGCAATGCGCCATCGCATGGCGTCAGGCGCAGTCGGTAAATCGGCGCACCCGCGCTGCCGGGATTGACGTGGACACGTTCGCGTAGCTGCCAGGTTGCATAGGTCGGCAGACTCCAATCGGGTTGCGTCGCCAGTGCGGGCGCCAGCTCCGTCAGCCGCCGCTGCCACTGCTGCAAGGCGCGCGGGTCGGCATTGTCGACCTCGATGCGTTCGAACAGGCGAGTGGCGCCGCGCGCCTGCAGGCGATCGTCGAGGCGTCGGCCGAACGCGCAGTAGTGCGCGTAACCACGATCGCCGAGCGCCAGCACTGCGTACTGCACCGCCGTCAGATCCTGCGCATCGCCGTCCAGCCAATCGCGCTCGGCGGCCCGCGCATGGTCGGGCGCATCGCCTTCGCCGGTGGTGCTGACGATGCACAGCAGCCGCGGCACGCGTGCGAGTTGATCGCTGTCGACGGCTTCGATCGGCAGCGCATGTGCACCGACGCCTGCCGATTGCAACGCGGCAACGCTGCGTTGCGCCAGTTCACGCGCAAATCCGGTCTGGCTTGCCCAGACGATCAACACGCCGCTGGCGTCTGCGCGTTGTGCGCCGACGCGCTTGCGGGCACGCAGCAGCACGACCGCACACAGGCCCAGATACAGCGCCAGGCCGAGTGTGGCCAGTTGCCAACGATGCGGCGTGGGTGCGCTCCACCATGCGCCCTCATGCAGGCCGGCCAGCCAGCCGACGATGACCGCAAGCGCCAGCAGAACCAGCCCGTTGCCCAGCCACACCCGTGAGGTGGCGCTGCTCATGACGCGGACAGGTGGCGTTCGAATGCCGGGCTCATGGATTCGAGCAGGATGCCGTCCTTGCGTGCCAGGAATCGCACGGCCAGTTCCGCCTTGCACGCATGGGCAAGACCGGCATCGACGCCAAGCACGGTCATCGCGGTGGCCCAGGCATCGGCCCGCATCGCATCGGGCGCAAGTACGGTGACCGCCGCAGGGGCGTGCGGAACGGGCGCGCCGGTGCGTGGATCGAAGGTGTGCGTATAGCGTGTGCCGTCGGCATCGAAGCGGTGCCAGCGATCGCCGGAGGTGGCGACCGCCAGGCCGTCCAGTGCCAGCACCCGTGCCGGCAGCGCGCTGCCGGCATCTTCGTCGGGGGCGGATTCCACCAGCACGCGCCACGCGCTGGCATCGGGCTTGCGTCCGTAGCCGAACAATTCGCCGCCGACCTCGATCAATGCACTGTCGATACCCGACTGCAGCAATGCGCGATGCACGCAGTCCACACCGAAGCCCTTGGCGATGCCGGATAGATCCAGTGCCGCTGCGCCCGGCTGCAGCACGCGCCTGCCATCCAACTGCAGGCGTTGCCAGCCGCAACGCAGGCTCGCCAATGCGATCGCCTGCGCTTCCGGCACGCGCTGGCGCGTGCCGGCGGCGCCAAAGCCCCATAGCTCGACCATCGGGCCGACGGTGGGATCGAAGGCACCCTCGCTGGTCTGTGCGATCTCCAATGCTGCGCTCAGCACTGCGTGGAATTCGTCGGGCAGGTGATGCCAGCTGCCTGCCGGTGCGTGGTTGTAACGGCTGATATCCGAATCGGCCTCCCAGGTACTCATCTGCGCGACCACGCGATCCAGCGCGGCCTGGATGCACGCATGCAAGGGGTGCAGATCGCGTCCGCGCGGCGCCACCAGCTTCACGCTCCAGGTGGTGCCCATGCTGCGGCCGCCGAGCGTGGCAATGGCGTGGTCGGCGGAAGACGATGCGGGCATGGACGGGTCTTATGAGGATGGGGCGGCAGGATGCACGCTGCGTGCGCTCCTGCCGCGTGCCGGCAGATTACTGCGGCAACACTTCCAGGGTGGCGACATAGCCCAGGCGGCGCTGCTTGGCCTGCGGCAGCGAGGTCTTGGTGTCTTCGGTGGTGGTTTCCAGCCAGTACATGCCCGGCTCCGGCCAGGTCACGCTGAAGCCGCCCTTGGCATCGGTTTTGAGTTTGATCTCGTTCTGCGCATCGCGATAGCGGGTGCCGCCGCGCACGATCTCGATCTCCAGCCCGGCCGCCGGCTTGCCATCCAGCTGCAGCGTGAATTGCGCCGCTTCACCGGCGACCAGATCGTTGGGATGGGTCACCGGAATCAACTCGATGCCCTTGCCGGCGGGCTTGAAGACCGTGGTGGTCGGTGCACCGCGGGTGACGAAGGTCTCCACCCGGTTGAAGGACTGCGAAACCTGCAGATCCTGCGCGTTCTTCGGCACCTCGGTGGCGAAGCGGGTTTCGTCGCCACGCCAGCGCTTGGGCTTGCCGTCTTCCTTCCAGCTGGCGAACAGGCCGGCGTTGACGATGCTCAGCTTGTAGGTGCCGGGCTGGGTGAGCTGCAGGTCGAACACGCTGCGGTACTTGCCGGTGGCCGGATTTTCCGGCTTGAGCGCGCTGCCATCGGGCGCGGTGATGCTCAGGTTGTCCAGGCGCAGCGGCACGTGGTTGAAGTAGAACAGGTCGTTGGACACCGCTGCATCCACGGTGATCCACGGCGCCTCACCGGCGATGACGGTCTGCGACGGCAGCAACCAGGCCTTGTGGGCGAGTGCGCTGAGCGGCAGTGCGGCGAGCATGGCGATCAGGACGAGCGAACGTTTCATGACAACTCCTTGAAGGACGACGAGGATGGTGGGTCACGTGTCTGATCAGCGCGCAGGTATGGCGCTGCGTGGATGCGTGGAAAGCGAATGTGTCTGGCAACGCGATGCATTGCGCAGCTGCGCCGTGGCCGGCCGCGTGCGCTGCGCGCGGCCGCCAAAAGCAGATGACGCTCAGGGTTTGGCGGCCAGGCTGACGGCGCCGAGCTCGCTGCTGCCGCTGGCCTTGGCGGTCTGCGCGGACTTTGCCGGCCAGGTAAAGGGCACCTTGACCAGCTCGCGGCCGCCGACCTCGCGCGCGGCTTCCACCACCAGCGTGTACTGGCCGGGCGGCAGCGACTTCAATGCGCCCTTGGTGTCGGAGAACGACAGCGCATGCGCGCCGGCCGGACGGGTGGGGCCGGTGACGCCGTCGACCGGCACCTCGAGGGTGCGCCCGCTCTTGCGCCACCACTGGCGCAGGTCCGGCAGCCACTTGGTGCCGTGGCCTTCGGCGGTGTCCTTGGATTGATACCAGACCGCCAGATTGGCGGCGACCTTCTGGTCCGCACCTTCCAGCCAGATCGCCACGTACGGGCGGTGATATTCGGCGACGTTGAGCTTGGGAATCTCGACGTTGATGTCGAGCGTGGCGGCGTATGCCGGCATGGCGAGCAGGCCGCTCAGGGCGATGGTCAGGGTGGCGCGCATGATCGTCTCCGGTAGGAAAAAGTCAGTGGATCAACAGCAGGGCGAGCAGCAATGGAATCAGCAGACCCAGGCCGACCAATGGCCAGGTCATGCGGCGCTGGCGCGCATGCAGATGCAGCAGGAACAGCCCGGTGATGCAGAACACCAGGCAGGCGATGGCGAACACGTCGATGAACCAGCCCCAGGCCGGCCCGGCATTGCGTCCCTTGTGCAGATCGTTGAGATAGGCGATGGCACCGCGCCCGGTACGCTCGTATTCGATCGCGCCGGTGCTGCGGTCCAGGCTCAGCCAGGCATCGCCGCCAGGACGCGGCAGCGCCAGATACACCTCGTCTGCCGACCATTCGCCGGCACGGTTACCGATGCTGATATCCAGCTCACGCCCCAGCCACTGCGCCACGCGTGGCGGCAGCGGGGCGTCGCCGTCTTCGCGGCTGCCCAGGGACTTCAGCAGGGCCGGCGGCAGCGTGAGCGTGCGGTGTTCGGTCGAGGGGCTGGCTTCGATGCGCGCGGCATGGTTCAAGGTCAGCCCGGTGATGGTGAACAGCAGCATGCCGATCAGGCACAGCGCCGAACTGATCCAATGCCACTGATGCAGCATGCGCAGCCAGAAACCGCGGCGTTGCTGGGTGGCGGCAAGAGTGTCGTTGGAGGTCGCCATGGCGCGCTCAGGCCACATCCACTGCGAGCGACGGCTGCAGGTGCGATTGCCGTGCGGCCACTTCGCTCAGCAAGGCGCGCAGACGTGGCTGCGTTGCACCCGCAAGCAACGGGGTAAGTTGTTGCAGGAAGCCGGCATGCCCGCCGGCGATCGCACGGCGCATCCATCGCTCGGCCTGGTCGATGTCGCCGGCGTCCGCGAGCAAGGTGGCGTAACTGGCCTGGCCGCGGAAATCGCCTGCTTCGGCGGAGCGGCGATACCAGTGGCGCGCGGCGACCGGATCGGCAGCGCAGGCCAGGCCCTGGTCGAGATAGCGCGCCACGAAGTTCATCGATTTGGCGTGCCCGCGTTCGGCGGCGGTGCGATACAGCGCCAACGCCTGCGCGTGGTCCTGCGCCACGCCCCGGCCGGAGCCATACAGATGGGCGAGGTTGTACATGCCCCAATCCAGCCCATGCTCGGCGGCGCGGCGGTACCACAGCGCTGCCAACACATGGTTGCACGCGGTGCCGAAGCCCAGTTCGTGGCAGCGCCCCAGCTGGTTCATCGCTTCCGCATGCCCGGCATTGGCGGCGACCTCGTACCACAGCATCGCCATGGCCGGATCGGCGGGGATGCCGCGGCCTTCGGCGTAGAGCTGGGCGAGCAGCAGTTGCGCGGCCAGATCCTGGCGCTCGGCGGCCTTGCGCAGCAGCGCGACCGCGCGATCGGGCTGCGTGTGCAACAGCTCGATCAGCTGCGCCGGGTCCAGTGCGGGCTCAGACATCGGCCCATTGCCGCAACAGGTTGTGATACACGCCAGTGAGCTGGATCAGCGACGGATGGCCGGGGGTGTCCTGGGTGAGCCGCCGGATCGACACATCTAGTTCGAACAGCAGGCGACGCTGCGCATCGTCGCGCAGCATGCTTTGCGTCCAGAAGAAACAGGCGACACGGGCGCCGCGGGTCACCGGCATCACCCGATGCAGGCTGGTGCCGGGATAGATCACCAGGTGCCCGGCCGGCAGCTTCACCGACTGCGTGCCGTAGGTGTCTTCGATCACCAGCTCGCCGCCGTCGTAGCTGTCCGGGTCGCTGAGAAACAAGGTGGCCGAAACATCGGTGCGCACGGGATCGGCGCCGCCGCGACTGCGGTCGTAGCGGATCGCGTTGTCGACGTGGTAGCCGAACGATTGCCCGCCGCTGTAGCGATTGAACAGCGGCGGATAGATGCGCCGCGGCAAGACCGCCGAAAAGAACGTACTGCTGCGTGAGAGCGCGTCCAGTACCAGCGCGCTGGCCTCGCGTGCAATGGCGCTGTCTTCGGGCAGTTGTGCGTTGTCCTTGGCCTGCGCCGACTGATGGCCGGCGGTGATGCGGCCGTCCGCCCAGTCGGCCGCGTCCAGCCGCGCGCGCAGCTCGGCGAGCTGGGCGGTGCTGAGAACATCGGGAATGGGCAGCAACATGCGGTGGTCTCCACGCCGCCCGCGTTGTGCGGGCGGCGTGCCAGTGGTTCAGAAACTGAAGGTGGCGCTCAACACCGCCGAGCGGCCTTCGCCCGGAAGCGCCCAGCCACTGCCGGCGGTGACGGTGCCGGCCGCATTGACGGTGAGGTTGTTGCGCACGCTGGTGTAGTACTCCTCGTCGAACAGGTTGTTGACGTTCAACTGCAGGCTGAGCCAGTCGTTGACGCGCAGGCCGACCATCGCGCGGTGCACCCAGTAGTCGTCGGTCTTGCGATAGGCCGCGGCCGAGGCGTTGTTGGGATAGAAACCGCCCTGGTAGGTGACGCCATAGCCGAAGGTCCACTGGTTGAGCGTATAGGTGGTCCAGATGTTGCCGGCATTGCGCGGGGTCTGCACCAGGTCGCGTCCGGCCACCGGGTCGCCGGTGAGGCTCTCGGTGCGGTTGGACACGCTCTGCAGCACTTCGCTGTCCAGGAAGGTGTAATTGGCGAAGATCGACCAGCGGTCGGTCAGGTAACCGGCGGCGCCGAGCGCAATGCCGTCCACGCGTGCCTTGCCGTCCAGCACCTGCTCGGGGATCAGCGGATCGCCGCTGTTGACCTTGTAGTTTTCGCGCTCGTTGCGGAACAGCGCAGCGGTCAGTGCCAGACGCTGGTCCAGCACGTCCCACTTGCCGCCCAGTTCGATGTTGACCGCCGTTTCCGGCTCGACATTGCAGTTGGCACCGGCGGTGGCCGTGGCGATCGGCGTGCACGAGCCGTTGACCGAGGCCTTGGACGGCGTCTTGCTGTTGGCGTAGGACAGATACAGGCTGGCGTTCTCGGCCGGCTTGAACACCAGGCCGGCGCGATACGAGAACAGGTCCTCTTCGCTGCCGGCCGGGAAGCCCGCGCTCACACCGGTGACGTTGCCGGCGGCGTTGACGGTGTAGGTGGTGCTGTCGCCTTCATTGTGCTCGTAGCGGCCGCCCAGGTTGAGCATCCACTGTTCGTTGAACTGCAGCGTGTCGAACAGGTACACCGCCTGATTGGTCAGGCTGCCCTTGCTGCGCCCGGTGCGGAAGTAATTCTGCGGGCCGGTCCAGATGTTGTACGGATTGTCGAAGGACTGCACCGGGTAGGTGATGCCGGTGGTGGAGCCATCGGCATTGCGGAAGGTGGTGCCGCTATTGAGTTCAAAGTCTTCCTTGCTGAAGGCCACGCCTGCGACCACGCGGTGCTCGATGGCGCCGGTGTGCAGGGTGGCGGTCAGGTCGGTCTGGCTGTGCGCGATGAAGTTTTCCGTCTCGCGGACCAGGCCGCGCGGGCCGCTGTTGGGGTTCCAACTGGCCGCCGGCTGGCCGACGCAGGCGCGGCCGGTATACGGGTCGGTGCCGTTGGGCAGGCACCAGGTGCCCTGCGGTGCGGTGGCATTGGTGGTCTGGTCGACGCGCTGCACGCGCGCCAGGCTGCGCAGTTTGACGTTGTCGTCGAAATCCATTTCCAGCACGCCGGTCAGCATGTCCACGTCGATTTCCTGACGCGAGGTGTTGCGGTAACCGAAGAAGGTTTCCGGGTCCACGCCCGGCAGCGGGCCGTCGTTGAACGGGCTGAGTGCGAACGGCACGCCGTACTGCGGCAGGTTGTTGTCGTGCTGGTGCAGGTAGCTCAGGGTGAAGCGGGTATCCGAGCCCAGGCCGAACGCCACCGACGGCGCAAAGCCCCAGCGATGACGGAACTCCTCGTCGCGCCCCGGCACGTCCTGGGTGTGGCCCATCGCGTTCAGGCGCACGGCGGTGCCGTTTTCGAAGTCGTAATTGCTGTCGGCAGTCAGCCGGCCATAGCGGTCGCTGCCGCCACCGACCACGACGTTGGTGAAGTCGCCCTGGCCGGCGGTCTTGGTGACCAGATTGATGTTGCCGCCAACCGAGCCGGCGCCGGACATCGCCGAGTTGGCGCCGTTGATCAGCTCCACCGCTTCCAGGTTGAAGGTGTCGCTGCGGCTGTACTGCGCACTGTCGCGCACGCCATCGGTGGTGATGTCGCTGCTGGCGGTGAAGCCACGCAGGTTGATGCTGTCGCCATAGCCACCGCCGCCTTCGCCGGCGCCGAAGGTGATGCCGGGCAGGGTGCTGAGCACATCGCGCAGCGACAGCAGGTTCTGCTGATCCATGGTCTGCTTGGTGACCACGGTGATCGTCTGCGGCGTGTCGCGCAGCACCTCGGTGTACTTGGGCGAGGATGGCTTCTGCGCGCGTTCCTGCTGCACCCGGATGGCGTCCAGATCGACCGCGCCCGGAGGCGCCGGCGCATCGCCAGGCTGGGCGAAGGCAGGAGCGGACAGCGTCAGCAGCACGGCCGAGGTGAGCGGGGAAATCCTGGGAGTCATGAGGCGTCTCGAAGAGGAAAGCGAGGCTCCGGCCTGGCGATGGCTCGGCGGATGCGGGAAGGGAAGTGGATCGGGGAATGCGCGCCCGCTAGCCCGAGGCGGCCAGTCGGCCCGACCAGTCTCCGGACACGCACAGGCGCTGCGCAGCAAGGCGCATGCGGGGCAGGATCGGGAAAAAAGTGTCGAGCAGAGCTGGGCGCATGGGATCGCAGGGCAGGCCAGTTGTTAAGAAGGCCTGAAGGGCTGCGATCTTAAATGCAAATCATTCTTCTTTGCAATCTTTGTCGGCTGACGCCATGCGCCGGGCAATCGCGCCGGCTGAGGCGTCAGGCCATTGCGGCGATCAATGCGGGCTTGCATGGGGAACCGCGCGGGTTTGCGCCTGCTGGCCGGCCGAGGTGTCGCTTGCATGACTGGTCGCGCTCGCTGGCGTGGCAGCGCGTCATTTTCCTGCGGGGCGCGGATATGCGCATGCCGGGGCACGCGCCGGACGGGGCCGAGACTGCGGATCAGCGTCCTGAGCGGTCTGCGCTCATGGCGACCGTGTCACGCACGGGTCCGGCTGGTGTCAGCGGTCGTCGCGGGTCCAGATGCCGCCGTGTTCGCGCTTGACCGGGAACTTGGGCACCGCGGTGTAGGCCGGTGCGCACAGCGGGCGGCCGTCGCGGATGTCGAAGCGGGCGCTGTGCAGCAGGCACTCGATGCTGCCTTCCGCCGGGTCGAACGTGCCCGGCGACAATTCGTAGTCTTCGTGGCTGCAGCGGTCTTCCAGCGCATACAGCTCGCCGTCGAGGTTGAAGATCACGATCGGGGTGTCGGTCACCTCATCCCAGACGGTCTGCAGCTCGCCGGGCAGCAACGCCTCGCTGGCGCAGACGAAGGTCCAGGTGTCGCTCACGGCGCTGCGCCGCCAAGCGGTTTTTCCAGCACCTCGAAGCGCAGGTCCTGGCGCAGCGGCACGCCGAAACGCGCGTCGCCATACGGGAACGGTTTGAAGACGCCGGTGCGGCGGTAACCGCGTCGTTCGTAGAACGCGATCAACTCGTCGCGGATATCGATCACCGTCATGCGCATCAACGGCAGCTGCCACTCGGTGTAGGCGATACGCTCGGCCTCGGCCAGCAGCGTCTTGCCCAGTCCGCTGCCCTGTAGCGCGGGGTCCACCGCAAACATGCCGAAGTAGCCGACGCCGTGGTCGTCGGCAATATGTGCGCAGGCCAGCAGGCGCCCGTCCTGTTCGACCAGCAGCACCAGGCTGCGGTCGCGCAACAGGTCCTCGCGCAGCACCGCAGGATCGATCCGCGCGCCGTCGAGAAAGTCGGCCTCGGTGGTCCAGCCAACGCGGCTGACATCGCCGCGATAGGCCGAGGTCACCAGCGACACAAGGGCGTCGATGTCGTCGACGGTAGCGGTACGGAAGGTGGTGGTCTGCATGGGAGCAGTTTAGCGGGAGTCGGGATTGGGGATTCGTAAAAGCGCGAGAACGCTGTTTCTTGCACCGTGTCGGATGTCCGGATTGGGGCGTTGCTCTGTGTCTTGCCATGGGCACGTGCGCCAACGCACGGAGGTCTGGCGCACGCGCTGCAGGGCGGCGAAGGGGTCTTCCGAATCCCCAATGCCGAATCCCCAATCCCCGCCGTCAACCCAGCAGGCGACGCACCTTCACCAGCGCAGCAACGAAGCGCTCGATCTCGTCATGCGTGTTGTAGAACGCCAGCGAGGCGCGGCAGGTGGCGGCGACGCCGTAGTACTGCAGCAGCGGGTGCGCGCAGTGCTGGCCCGAGCGGACCGCGACGCCTTCCAGGTCGAGCAGGGTGGCCAGGTCGTGGGCATGCGCGCCTTCGATCAGGAACGACACCACCGCGGCCTTGTCCGGCGTGGTGCCGAAGATGCGCAGGCCGTCGATGCGCTGCAGTTCTTCGGTGAAATGCGCCAGCAGCTCGGCCTCGCGCGCTTCCACGTGCGCCAGCCCGACCGACTCCAGATAATCGACTGCCGCGCCCAGGCCGATGAAACCGGCGATGTTGGGCGTGCCGGCTTCGAACTTGTGTGGGGCATCGTTGAACACCGTGCCCTCGAAACTGACTTCCTTGATCATCTCGCCGCCGCCCAGGAACGGCGGCATCGCCTGCAGGTGTTCGCGCCGTGCCCACAGCGCGCCGGTGCCGGTGGGCCCGCACATCTTGTGGCCGGTGATGGCGTAGAAATCGCAGCCGATGCCGGCCACGTCGATACGCCGATGCGGCGCCGCCTGCGAGCCGTCCACCACGGTGACGATGCCGCGCTTGCGCGCCTCGCGGCAGATCTCGCGCACCGGATTGACCGTGCCCAGCACATTGGACACATGCGTGATCGCCAGCAGCTTGACCTCCGGCGTCATCGCCTTGCGCAAGGCATCCAGATCCAGCGCGCCGTCCGGGGTGATCTCGGCCACGCGGATGCTCGCGCCGGTGCGTTGTGCCACCAGCTGCCACGGCACAATGTTGGCGTGGTGCTCCATGCGCGAAATCAGGATCACATCGCCGGCGCCCAGGCGCGGCAGCGCCCAGGAATAGGCCACCAGATTGATTGCAAAGGTCGTGCCGCTGCACAGCACCAGTTCGTCGGCACGCACGTTGAGAAAGCGTGCCAGTTTGCTGCGCGCGCCTTCGAAGGCGTCGGTGGCCTCGGTGCCCAGCGCATGCACCGCGCGGCTCACATTGGCGTTCTGGCGACGATAGAACTCGTCGGTCGCGGCGATGACCTGCAGCGGCTTCTGCCCGGTGTTGGCGTTGTCGAAATAGATCAGCGGCTTGCCATGCACCTGCCGCATCAGCAGCGGGAAATCCGAGCGCACGCGCTCCCAGTCCGGCGCGGCCAGTTGCGTGGCGGCGGGCGCGTTCATGCCACGCCTGCCGAGGCCAGTGCGCGGTCCAGCTGCAGCGCCAGCACCGCAGTCAGCGCGGCGGGGAGCACGCGCAGCGGCTCGTGGCAGAACGCCGCGCTCAACAAACGCTGCGCCTCGGCCTGCGGCAGACCGCGCGAGCGCAGATAGAACAAGGCATTGTCGTCGAGCTGGCCGACGGTGGCGCCATGCGCGGCCTGCACTTCCTCGGCATCGATCACCAGCACCGGCTGGGTGTCGATCTCGGCGTTGGCCGACAGCAGCAGATTCTTGTTCGACAGCCGCGCGTCGGTGCCATCGGCGCCGGGACGAATGTTGATGCCGCCGTGGAAGACCACCCGGCTGCGATCGGCACCCACGCCGCGCCAGACTAGCTCGCAGGTGGTGTCGCGTGCGATGTGCGCGATGCCCAGCCGTGTATCGACATGGCGGCGGCCGTTGCCGAGCAGCACGCCATTGGCGGTGAGCTGGGCGTTGTTGCCTTCCAGGCGCACGTTGAGCTCGTGGCGCGACAGGTTGGCACCCAGTTCCAGGTCCACGCGCTGGTAGCGCGCATTGCGCGCCAGCACCGCATCGGTGCGCAGCAGCGACGTTGCGTGCGCGCTGTCGGCCTGCATGCGGGCATGCGACAGCACCGCATCCTGGGCCAGATGCACATGCATCAGGCTGTTGTGCAGATGCGCGGCATCGCCGACATGCAGGTGGTGCTCGACCACGTTCAGCGCCGCGCCGGCGCGCAGTTCGATCAGGTGGCGGTGGTGCCAGGACAGGTCATGCTCGCCGGCCACGCCGATGAAGACCAGATGCAGCGGCGCCTCGATCTGCGCGCCGTCCTGCACGCGCACCAGCACGCCTTCGTCGGCAAGTGCGGCGTTTAGGCGCGCAAAGATTTCATCGCTGCCTTCGAAACGGCGGCCGAGCAACTGCTGCGCCTCGTCGCCGGCGGCCAGCGACGCTGACAAGGTGTCCAGCCGCACGCCGTCCGGCAGCGTCGACAGGTCGCTCAATGCGTCGGACGGGCGGCCGTTGACGAACACCAGCCGCGGCGACGGGATCTCGTCCAGCAGCGCGGCATCGATCAGCGTCGGCACCAGCGGCGCGGGCTGGAAGCTGCGCCGCTCCAGCTGCCGCAGCGAGGTGTATTTCCAGGCTTCGGCGCGCGGGCCGGGCAGGCCGGCCTGCAGCGCGGCATCGAGTTCGACCCGGCGCGCATCGTTACCGCAGAAGCCGCGGGCGAGGGATTCCAGCAGGGCGCTCATCAGGCAGCCGCCTCGGGCACCACGCGGTCCTTCAGGAAGTGATAGCCGTGCTTTTCCAGCTCCAGCGCCAGTTCCGGGCCGCCGCTCTGCACGATGCGGCCTTCGGCCAGCACATGCACCACGTCCGGGGTGATGTAGTCGAGCAGGCGCTGATAATGGGTGATCACCAGGAACGAACGCTCCGGCGAGCGCAGCGCGTTGACGCCGTCGGCCACGCTCTTGAGCGCATCGATGTCCAGTCCCGAATCGGTCTCGTCCAGGATGGCGAGCTTGGGCTCGAGCACGGCCAGCTGGAAGATCTCGTTGCGCTTCTTTTCGCCACCGGAGAAGCCTTCGTTGACGCCGCGATGCAGCAGCTCGTCCTTCAGATGCAGCACGGCCAGCTTCTGCCGCACCAGCTTGAGGAACTGCATCGAGTCCAGCTCTTCTTCGCCACGCGCCTTGCGCTGTGCATTGAGTGCGGCGCGCAGGAAATAGGTATTGTTGACGCCGGGGATTTCCACCGGGTACTGGAAGGCCAGGAACAGGCCAGCGGCGGCGCGTTCTTCCGGCGGCAGCTCGAGCAGGTCCTTGCCTTCGAACTGCACGGTGCCGGCGCTGACCTCATAGCCGTCGCGCCCGGCCAGCACGTTGCCCAGCGTGGATTTGCCGGCGCCGTTGGGCCCCATGATGGCGTGCACCTGGCCCGGCTGGATGTCCAGCGACAGGCCCTTGAGGATGTCTTTGCCGGCGATGCTGGCGTGGAGGTTGTTGATCGTAAGCATGGGAATAGAGAATCGAGAATAGGGAATGGGTAATGCGAGACGTTGGCGCGGTAAGGAGCAGGAAAGAGAACCGATACCGATTCTCCATTCCCCACTCCCGATTCCGTTGGCGTCAGCCGACGCTGCCTTCCAGCGAGACTTCCAGCAGCTTCTTGGCTTCCACCGCGAACTCCATCGGCAGCTCGCGGAATACCTGCTTGCAGAAGCCGTCGACGATCAACGACACCGCGTCTTCCTGGCTGATGCCGCGCGCGCGGCAATAGAACAGCTGGTCGTCGCTGATCTTGGAGGTGGTGGCCTCGTGCTCGACGGTGGCGCCGGGATTCTTCACCTCGATATAGGGGAAGGTGTGCGCGCCGCACTGCTTGCCGATCAACAACGAGTCGCACTGGGTATAGTTGCGCGCGCCGTCGGCATTGCGGTCCACCTTGACCAGGCCGCGATAGGTGTTCTGCCCGCGCCCGGCACTGATGCCCTTGCTGACGATCTTGCTCTTGGTGCGCTTGCCGATGTGGATCATCTTGGTGCCGGTGTCGGCCTGCTGACGGTGATGGGTCAGCGCCACTGAGTGGAACTCGCCGACCGAGTCGTCGCCGATCAGCACGCAGGACGGATACTTCCAGGTGATCGCCGAGCCGGTTTCGACCTGGGTCCAGGTGACCTTGCTGCGCGCGCCACGGCATTCGGCACGCTTGGTGACGAAGTTGTAGATGCCGCCGCGGCCTTCCTCGTCACCCGGATACCAGTTCTGCACGGTCGAATACTTGATCTCGGCATCTTCCAGCGCCACCAGCTCGACCACCGCCGCATGCAGCTGGTTTTCATCGCGCATTGGCGCGGTGCAGCCTTCCAGATACGACACATAAGCCTTGTCCTCGCACACGATCAGGGTGCGCTCGAACTGCCCGGTATGGCCGGCATTGATGCGGAAATAGGTGCTCAGTTCCATCGGGCAACGCACGCCCGATGGAATGAACACGAAGCTGCCGTCGGAGAACACCGCCGAGTTGAGCGCGGCGAAATAGTTGTCGCCGACCGGCACCACGCTGCCCAGATACTGTTTGACGATCTCCGGATGTTCCTTGATCGCTTCGGACATCGAGCAGAAGATCACGCCCTTTTCGGCCAGTTCCTTGCGGAAGGTGGTGCCGACCGAGACCGAGTCGAACACCGCATCCACCGCCACGCCGGCCAGCCGGGCGCGCTCGTGCAACGGCACGCCGAGCTTGTCGTAGGTGTCGAGCAGTTCCTTGGGCACGTCGTCCAGCGATGCGTACTTCGGGCCCTTGGGCGCGGAGTAATAGCTCAGCGCCTGGAAGTCAATCGGCGAGACCTTCAGCTTCGCCCATTCCGGCATCGGCATCTTCAGCCAGTGCCGATACGCCTCAAGACGCCAGTCGGTCATCCATTGCGGCTCGTCCTTCTTGGCCGACAAGGCACGGATGACGTCCTCGTCCAGGCCGGGTGGGAGCGAGTCCGATTCGATGTCGGTGATGAAGCCGGCGTCATAGCGTCGGCCCAGCCGTTCGATAATTTCGGCATTCTGCGGGGGTGCAAGTTCGGTGGCCATCGGGCTGCCTACAGGGTCAGGTGGTCGCGACGCGTGCGGCGATGGAACGCCGACGGCTGTCGCCAGGGAGAGATAGGGGCTGCAACATCTGTGCGAGCGTGACGCGACGCAATGCATCGCCGACCACGTCGTTGATCAGGCGCCAGTTGGAACGCACCCCGCATGTCTGCGCGATGCCGCACTGGCTGTGGTCCTGGCTGCATTCGGTGATCGCCAGCGGGCCTTCCATCGCCTCGACGATTTCCACCAGCGTGATCTCGCTGGCCGCGCGCGCCAGCCGGTAGCCGCCGTGCACGCCGCGCAGCCCTTCGACCAGGCCCGCCTGCGACAGCGGCTTGAGGATCTTGCTCACGGTCGGCGCTTCCAGGCCGGCCTGCTCGGCAAGTTCGCTGGCGCTGAGCACCTGGCCGCAGCGCGCTGCCAGGACGGTCAACACGACGGTGGCGTAATCGGTGAGTTTGGTGACGCGCAACATGGGGAAGGCGATAAATCTGAAAGCGGACCGAAATTGTACGCTTTTAGCCGGGGCAGGGCCACCTGCCTGGTTCAGCCGCCGGCAAGCAGCAGCCGTTGCGGGTACTGCTGCGCTTGTGCTTGGCGCATCGTCGCACTGCAGTCACAATGAGCGGCCCCATCACTGGACCCCTTCATGTCGCGCAAAGTTGCCGCCCGCAAGTCACGTATCCACGGCAATGGCATGTTCGCCCTCGCCGCGCTCCGCAAGGGCGAGCGCATCATCCAGTACAAGGGGCGCCTGCGCACGCATGCGGAAGTGGATGCCGATGACACCGGCGATGTGGAGAGCGGCCACACCTTCCTGTTCACGCTCAGCGACGACTATGTGCTGGATGCCAATTACGAAGGCAATGTCGCGCGCTGGATCAACCACAGCTGCAACCCCAATTGCGAGGCGGTGATTGAAGAAGCCGAGGGCGACGACCGCAGCAAGGACAAGATCTTCATCGAGGCCAAGCGCGCGATCAAGGCCGGCGAAGAGCTCACCTACAACTACGGCATCACCCTGGCCGAGCGGCACACGCCGCGTCTGAAGAAGATCTGGGCATGCCGCTGCGGGTCGAAGAACTGCACCGGCACGATGCTGCAGCCCAAGCGCTGAGCACCGGTTTGCCGGCGTCGCACTGACGCGGCGCACACATCGATTCACTCATGCGCAACAGGCGCACGCCTAGCGTGCGGGCTTCTTTTCAGTGAGGAGTCCCCGCATGTCGTATTCGCTCTCCGGCAAGACCATCGCAGTGCTGGCCACCGATGGCTTCGAACAATCCGAACTCATTGAGCCCAAGCGCCTGCTGGAATCCTGGGGCGCCAAGGTCGATGTGATTGCGCCCGGCGACGCTGCGCAGATCCGCGCCTGGAACAAGACCGATTGGGGCGATTCGGTGCCGGTGGACCAGCGGCTGGATCAGGCCAAGATCGACAGCTACGACGCGCTGGTGCTGCCCGGCGGGGTGCTCAACCCCGACACCTTGCGCGGCGACGCCAAGGCGATCGCATTCATCCAGGCCTTTGCCAGTGCCGACAAGCCGGTTGCCGCGATCTGCCACGGCCCATGGCTGCTGGTGGAAAGCGAGCTGGTTCGCGACCGCGACGTCACCTCGTGGTCGTCGGTCAAGACCGACCTGCGCAATGCCGGCGCACGCTGGCAGGATGCGGAGGTGGTTGTCGACGGATCGCTGATCACCAGTCGCAACCCCGACGATATCCCGGCCTTCACCGCTGCAGTGGCCAAGGCCCTGGTGGCCTGATCCGTCCCTTGCAACGTTGAGATGAAAACAAAGGCCCGGCGTGGTGACGCCGGGCCTTTGTCTTGATCCGATGGCCGTTTGCGCAGATTGGCGCGACGGCATGACGGCGTATTTCAAGTCCTGCGTCGCAGCTAGCGCGTCAGCCTATTTCCCGGACAATGCAGCGGCCGGCACCAGCTGTTCGATGTTTTGGTTGAAATTCACCGCGACGCGGCCGTTCTGGATGCCGACCGACTCCACCTGCACATTGCCCATCACCGCCGCGATGGCCGGGTCGATACGATAGATCGGCTCCTTGCGCGCGTAATCGGCCAGCCAGGCATTGAGCAGCTGGCGGGTGCTGTGGTCGAGTTTTGCGCCGGCGTTGGCCGGGCGGAAATCGTCGATGGTGGGCTGATCGAGATAAAAGCCCTGCTTGGCCGTGTCGTAGCGCAGTGCGCTGGTCAGGGTCACATTGCCGACCGGTGCGGGCGCGCCGCCGGCAGTGGCGAGCGCCAGGTCGAAGGCCATCTTGAGCCGGTCGCCCGGCGGCAGCGACAGCGCCGGATTGCTGACCGTCATCTCGACCAGGCCGCCCAGCGCATCGTGCGTCTGCGGGAAGCGGCCACCCAGGAATTGCTGCAGGTCGCTGCCCTGTACGCTGATCTGGTGTCCCTGGATCTGCGGGGTCGCCCACGCGCTGGTCGTCGGTATCGCCAGAGCGAGGGCAAGCATGGATCCGGCAAGCGAACGCAGTTTCATCGGGTGACTCCGGCAACAGGTGCGATCACCTTAGTCGGTGCCGGTGAACCGTGGGTTAGCGCAATACCGGGTGCAGGGTGGCCGAGTAGATCTCCCAGTCGTCGCTGCCGCTGCGCGGCTGCAGCCGGTAGGCGCCGACCAGGCGTTGGGTGCCGGTGTCGGTGCGCACGATCAGTTGCACCGGCACTTCGATCCGGCGCGGGGGCTGTTCCTGATCCAGTGCGATGGGCGCGTCGTTATTGATACGCATCGACTGGATATTGCCGATACCGCGCAGCGCCGCATCGTCCGGCACCGGCGCAGGGTGACCGCCGCTCCACAGTGCATCGGCATCACCACGTGCCGCACCTGGCAACGCGCCCAGGTATCGCTGCACGGTCGCGCTTGCTTTGGCGAAGTTGGCGCGCGCAACCGCATCATCAGGGGTGGCATCGCTTGCGGGTCGTGCGGGCGTGTTGTCTGTGGTGGCGGTAGTCGGCGTTTGCGTCGCCGCTGCAACGTGCGAGGACGCTGCCGCGTTGCCCGTTTCTTCATCAGCGCTGCGATGGCAACTGCAACCGGCGATTGCCGCTGCCAGCATGACGATCCCCAACCCACGCATGGCGCATCTCCCGTCCCCGATGCGCGCAGTGTAGCGGTCGCCGCGACGCCGGTCTCAGGCGCCGGCGGCCGGCTGCACGCGTTGCAGGCGTTCCAGCAGCAACTGCAGTCTTGGCCGCAAGGCCTCCAATGCATCGCTTGGCTGCGCGCGCGGGCGGGCGGCCAGGTCTTCCAGCAGCTGCGAGCCGACCGTCAGCGCCGCACATTCGTCGCTGCTCAGATCGCGTCGCAGGTGCAGCTCCTCGAGCAGCCGCATCCAGTCGGCCCGCGAGCGCTGTTCGAATTCGATGGTGCAGCGATCGCTGCAGGGGCGGCCATCGCTCTCGATGGGCGTGACCGTAATGCGATAGCGTTTTCGGGACATGGAGGGGGCGTCGTTCCTTGGGCTGACTCCACCATAGGCGTAGCCAGCAACGGCCTCGATAGCTCAGGCCATGACGCAGTGTTCCAGCATGCTCACTGTGCCGGCTGTGGCACGGGTTTGCGCAGCAGCGGCAGTGGATCGTACGCACCGTTGCGCCCATAGACACCATAGTGCAGATGCGGCGGCGTGCCGCGCGCATTGCCGGTGGTGCCGACCATGCCGAGCGGTGTGCCGGGCTCGACGACATCGCCAACGGCCAGGCCGGCGGCCCAATCGTCCAGGTGCGCGTAGTAATGACGTTCCATCGCCGGCCCGAGTACCCAAACCTGCTTGCCGCCCAGGCCTTGATCGCGGATGGCGCTGACCACCCCGCGTGTTGCGGACAGCACCGGCGTGCCGCGCGGCGCGAAGATATCCACGCCGGCATGACGTCGGTCGCGACCGCGCGGTGCGCCGAAGGTGTCGGCGATGCGGCGTGCCTGCACGCCTTCGACCGGAACCGACAACTGCGCGGGTGGCGGCATGCGTGACAGCTCCCAACTGGTACGCAGTTGTTCGGCAATCGGCAACTGCCATGCCCAGCGTGCGGCCACACCCAGGGCGCACAGCAGCGCAATCGACACCAGCAGCCGGCGCACCCGGCGCGCGGGGCTGCGGGTTGCCGATGACGGCGGTGTGGATGGGCGAGAAGACGACGGATCGGTCACATGCACCTGCTGCGTTGCAAATCAGCGTGCAGGGTAGGCAAGCGGCGATGAGCGGCATGTGGGGAGTGATGCGGGCGGTCACGCGCGCGCAAAAAAAAAGACGGCCCGCAGGCCGCCTTCGTTACAACGCAGGCGTGCTCGATTAGAGCGCGGCGTCCTTCAACTTCTTCAGCAGACGAGCCTTGACCTTGAAGCTGGCCGGCTTCGCTGCAAAGGTCTGCTCTTCCTTGGTGAACGGGTTGATGCCCTTGCGCTTCGGCTTGGCCGGCACATGGACGCTGGTCAGCTTCAGCATGCCCGGCAGGGTGAACGAGCCGGCGCCCTTCTTGCTCAGCGACGAATGAGCGGCCGATTCCAGCGTCGCCAGAACAGCGCGGACGTCCTTCGGAGCCAGCTGGGTGGATTCGGCAATGTGCGCGACCAGGCCGGTCTTGCTCAGCGCTTCCTTGATCGGCTTCGGCGCAGCGGACTTGGCAGCAGCGGCCTTGGCCGGCTTTGCGGTCTTGGTCGCGGCGACCTTTTTCACTGCCTTCTTGGGGGCAGCCTTCTTAGCGGCGGTTTTTGCCATGAGTTATGTGTTCCGTGATCGTTGGTGGTGTTGGGTCTGCCGACCCAGTCGGCAACGCGAAATGTAGGGCAACTGCTGCGCGCCGCCAATAGGGAAACGATGAAACAACCGAAAAAAAGCGTCTTTTGACGGGGATTCGTTCACCGGCGGCAGAAAACCTCCGCGAAAGCGCTGTCGACACGGCTGCGATGCGCAGGGTGATGCGGTGTCTGACGCATAGCAGCAGATCGTTTGCGCGAAGCCATGTGTGCGTTTTGCATCATGCTCGGCGCTGAGGATTGGCTACGGCGTGCAGCTGGCGGTGGCGTTCGCTGCCGCGATCAAGCATCGCCGCGTGGCTACGCCTTGCAGGAGACGTCCGACGTCGCCGGCTGTTGGTGCGTGTTCCTGAGGCCTTGTTTTGACCCGACGAGCCGCTGCGTTTGCCTCGCTGCTGCTGTGCGCGCCCGTCGCGTGCGCCGGGTTTTTACGCGCCTGACAGGCGCCGACGCGCTATATGTGGTGACGGCTTAACTGCGCAATTGCAGCTGCACTCCCGCGCGCGGCACGGCCGGCGCTGCGAGACATTTCTGCTTTGGACGATGTCCCGTCACCGGTCGACTAATCATTGGCTGCCGACAGGCTGCGGCCGCGCTCGGTCGCCGCGGCAATCGCCTTGGCGGTGAGCGCTTCGAACTGGCCGGCCTGAAATGTCTCAATTGCCGCCTGCGTGGTGCCGTTGGGCGAGGTCACCCGGCGGCGGAGCAGCTCCGGTGCTTCGCCCGATTCGGTCAGCATGCGCGAGGCGCCGAGCAGGGTCTGCAGCACCAGCGTGCGTGCGGTGTCGGCTGGCAAGCCTTGCGCCTGCGCGGCAGCTTCCATTGCTTCGGCGAGCAGAAACACATAGGCCGGCCCGCTGCCGGAGACCGCGGTCACCGCATCCATCTGCGCCTCGTCGTCGATCCAGACGGTGACACCGGCGCTCTCCAGCAGGCCGGTTGCCTGCGCGCGTTGCACGTCGGAGACGCGTTGATTGGCATACAAGCCGGTGACGCCGGCACCGAGCAGGGCGGGTGTGTTGGGCATTGCGCGCACCACCGCAAGCTCGCCGCCGGACCAGCGCTCCAGCTGCGGAGCGGTGATGCCGGCGGCAATGGACAGCAGTAGCGGCTGCTGCGCCTGCGCAAGATCGGCCAGCTGTGCGCATACCGCTGGCAGCACCTGCGGCTTGACCGCCAACACCCAGATGGCTGCGCCGTCCACGGCGCTGCGCGCCTGCTCCACCGCATGCACGCCGAAGTCGCGCGACAGCGCATCGCGCAGTTCGGCCACCGGCTCGGCGACGCGGATACTGGCCGCGGGCACGCCTTGCCGGATCAGCCCGGCAATCAGGCTGCGCGCCATGTTGCCGCCGCCGACGAATGCGGTGATAGCAGCGGCAGAAGGCGCGGGCGAGGAGGGCAGAGTCATTGCGACACCTTAAGTAAGAGGAAACGGCGATGTGCTACGCGAGGCCGATCGGAACCGAGGGTCAGGACGCCGCGGCAGCCGACGAGCCGCGTTCGCCGAACAACGCAGTCCCGACCCGCACCATGGTCGCGCCGGCCGCGATCGCTTCGGCAAAATCCGAGCTCATGCCCATCGACAAGGTATCCACCTGCGGGTAGCGGCGCTTGAGGTCATCGAACAGTGCCTGCATGCGGGTAAACGCCGCCATGCGGCGCGCCTGCTCGGGGAATGGCGCGGGAATCGCCATCAGGCCGCGCAATTGCAGCCGCGGCTGCAGCGCGATGGCCGCGGCCAGGTCGTCGACCGCCTCCGGCGCGCAACCATGCTTGCTGTCCTCGTCGTCGATGTTGACCTGGATCAGCACATTCAACGGTGCGCGACTGGCCGGGCGGTGGCTGGCCAGCGGCGCGATCAGCTTGGCGCGGTCCACGGTCTGCACCCAGTCGAACCACTCGCTGGCCAGTTCGGCCTTGTTGGATTGCAGGTGGCCGATCAGGTGCCACTCCAGGCCGAGCGTCTGCAGTTGGGCAATCTTGGTTTGCGCTTCCTGCACGTAGTTTTCGCCGAATGCGCGCTGGCCCTGCGCCGCCAGCGCGGCAACCGCGTCTGCCGGCCGGGTCTTGGACACCGCCAGCAGCCGCACATCGGCGCGCGCGTGCCGAGCCGCGGCGGCGTGGATGGCATCGAGAATCTGCTGCAGCGACGAAGCCGGCACGTGGCAATCCAGGCGGGAAAGGAACGCTATAGTGCCGCCCCCGGCTGCGTCCTTCCAGCCGGCGCGTCGAATCAGGCCGGCCGATGACGCTGCAATGGCGCCAGCCCTCGCCGAGCCTGCCCACAGACGGGGCGAGCTGGCGATCGGCGCGGCGCTGGCCCAAGCAAGGACCGTGCCCGCACCGCGCGCCCAAACCAACGCCTTCAGGCGCGCCCGACGGCGCCGGCCTGAACCGGCCGCGCGCCGCTTCCCGCCAGCAGCCAGAACGCTATACTGCCGCTCGGGGAGTACCTTCCAATCGCAGCCTAGGGGAAAAGCAGCGCATGGATATCGCTGAACTATTGGCGTTTTCCGTCAAAAACAAGGCATCGGACCTGCATCTGTCGGCCGGCTTGCCGCCGATGATCCGTGTCGATGGCGATGTCCGTCGCATCAATATTCCGGCCCTGGATCACAAGCAGGTGCATGCGCTGGTCTACGACATCATGTCGGACAAGCAGCGTCGCGATTACGAGGAATTCCTCGAGGTCGACTTCTCGTTCGAGATTCCGTCGCTGGCGCGCTTCCGCGTCAACGCGTTCAACCAGAACCGCGGCGCCGGTGCGGTGTTCCGCACCATTCCTTCCGAAGTGCTGACGCTGGAGGACCTGGGCTGCCCGCCGATCTTCCGCCAGTTGATCGACCAGCCGCAGGGTCTGATCCTGGTCACCGGTCCGACCGGTTCGGGCAAGTCGACCACGCTCGCCGGCATGATCGACTACATCAACAAGAACGAATACGGCCACATCCTCACGGTCGAGGATCCGATCGAATTCGTGCATACCTCGCAGAAGTGCCTGATCAATCAGCGCGAAGTGCACCGCGATACGCACGGCTTCAACGAGGCGCTGCGCTCGGCGCTGCGCGAAGATCCGGACATCATCCTTGTCGGCGAATTGCGCGACCTGGAAACCATCCGCCTGGCGCTGACCGCCGCCGAAACCGGCCACCTGGTGTTCGGCACCCTGCACACCAGCTCGGCGGCCAAGACCATCGACCGCATCATCGACGTGTTCCCGGCCGGCGAAAAGCCGATGGTGCGCTCGATGCTGTCCGAGTCGCTGCGTGCGGTGATTTCGCAGGCGCTGCTGAAGAAGGTCGGCGGCGGACGCACCGCGGCCTGGGAAATCATGGTCGGCACCCCGGCCATCCGCAACCTGATCCGCGAGGACAAGGTGGCGCAGATGTATTCCTCGATCCAGACCGGCCAGCAATACGGTATGCAGACGCTGGACCAGCATCTGCAGGACCTGGTCAAGCGCAGCCTGATCACGCGCAACCAGGCACGCGAGTACGCCAAGGACAAGCGGATATTCGAGTGATTCGGGAATAGGGAATCGGGAAAGGGGAATCGCGAAAGCACGCATCCCTGACCGGTCCCGGCTCCCGGCTTTTCCAATTCCCGATTCTCGATTCCCCATTTCCGGCTCCGAAGGAGCACGCCATGAGCACCATCGACTTCACCTCCTTCCTCAAGCTGATGGCGCACCAGAAGGCGTCGGATCTGTTCATCACCTCGGGGATGCCGCCGGCGATCAAGGTGCACGGCAAGATCAGTCCGATCACCCAGACCCCGCTGACCGCGCAACAGAGTCGCGATCTGGTGTTGAACGTGATGACGCCGTCGCAGCGCGAAGAATTCGAAAAGACCCACGAGTGCAATTTCGCCATCGGCGTGTCCGGGGTCGGGCGCTTTCGCGTGAGCTGCTTCTACCAGCGCAACCAGGTCGGCATGGTGCTGCGCCGGATCGAAACGCGCATCCCCACGGTGGAAGAGTTGAGCCTGCCGCCGGTGATCAAGACGCTGGCGATGACCAAGCGCGGCATCATCATCTTTGTCGGCGCCACCGGCACCGGCAAGTCCACCTCGCTGGCGGCGATGATCGGTTACCGCAACCAGAATTCCACCGGGCACATCATCACCATCGAAGACCCGATCGAATTCGTGCACAAGCACGAGGGCTGCATCATCACCCAGCGCGAAGTCGGCATCGATACCGATAGCTGGGAAAATGCACTGAAAAACACCCTGCGCCAGGCGCCGGACGTGATCATGATCGGCGAGGTGCGCACCCGCGAAGGCATGGATCATGCCGTGGCCTTCGCCGAAACCGGCCATCTGGTGCTGTGCACCCTGCACGCCAATAATGCCAACCAGGCGATGGACCGCATCATCAACTTCTTCCCGGAAGACCGCCGCAACCAGTTGCTGATGGACCTGTCGCTCAATCTCAAGGGCGTGGTCGCGCAGCAGTTGATTCCGACCCCGGATGGCCGCGGCCGCCGCGTGGCGATGGAGATCATGCTGGGCACACCGCTGGTGCAGGACTACATCCGCGACGGCGAGATCCACAAGCTCAAGGAGATCATGAAGGAGTCCACCAACCTGGGCATGCGCACCTTCGACCAGAGCCTGTTCGAGCTGTACCAGGCCGGCGAGATCAGCTACGAAGACGCGCTGCGCTACGCCGACTCGCAGAACGAGGTGCGCCTGCGCATCAAGCTGTCGCAGGGCGGCGACGCCAAGACCCTGGCGCAGGGCCTGGATGGCGTGGAGATTGCCGAGGTTCGCTGAGCGCTTGCAGGAGCGCTGCAAGCCGTGGCGGATGGCCGGGCGTGCATGGAGGCGGGATGGTCTACGCCGGATTCGCTGCAGCGTCCTGCTTGCAGCTGTTTACTGCACGATGCCAGCGACGGACGCCGCCGCAGCCGATGACCGTGCAACGTCGCAACACACGCGCGGGATGATGTTTCAGATGTAACCAGGCGGGCCGATAGTGTCTAATATCCGCACCCCACCGCAGTGCCCAGCCCGTGAGCCTTCCCGATTCCGATCTCCGTCCGGAGCAACAGCCGTTGCCCGACGACGGCACAGTGATGACTTCCGGTCCGTTGACGCCGCCACCGGATTCGGCCGGCACCTCAGCCGACGATCACGCGTTTCATCACTCGGTGGCCGAGGACGTGCAGGGCATGGTGCTGGCGACGCTGGTCGCCTCGCTGGGCCTGGCGATCTTCGCCAAGGGCGGCCTGATGATCGGCGGCATGGCCGGCGTGGCGTTCCTGCTGCATTACGCGCTGCACTGGAACTTCGGCCTGGTGTTCGTGCTGGTCAACCTGCCGTTCTATTGGCTGAGCGTGCGCCGCATGGGCTGGGAATTCACCCTGAAGACCTTTGCCGCGGTGGGTGCCTGCGGTGCGCTCACCGACCTGCTGCCGCGCTGGGCCGATTACGCGCACATCAGCACGCTGTTTTCGGCGATCGTCGGCGGCGCGCTGGCGGGCCTGGGCATCCTGTTCTTCATCCGCCATCGCGGCAGCCTGGGCGGCATCGGCATCCTGGCGGTGTACCTGCAGCGCGAGCGCGGCTGGAGCGCCGGCAAGGTGCAGATGAGTTTCGATGCGATGCTGATGCTGGTCGCCTTCAGCGTCCTCACCCCTGAAAAGGTGCTGTACTCGGCGCTGGGCGCATTGATGCTGAGCCTGGTGCTGATGTTCAATCACCGCCCGCATCGGTATATGGGCGTGTGATCCAGCGCGTTATCGGGCGCCGTTGATCTAGCTGCGCTCGGCCGCTACGCGGCACGTCGAGGCGGCATGTTGCGCATTGCCGCTGCCGCCATGCGCCGTGCGGCTGCTTGCCGGCGTGTGCGCGCCGACGTTGCCGCTAGACGGTGCCGTTGCGCATCCACGGCGGCGACAGCGCCTGGATGCGCGCGAACACCGGGCAACCGGCATGGTGCGCGCCGGGCAGGTAGCCCAGGCTCATCAGGAACTCGCCGGTGATCTCGCCACCGGTGAAGCGGAAGGTCTTCTTGAACAGCTTGACCCAGGCGGCTTTGTCGAGCGGATGCTGTGCATCCAGCCATTGCGCGAAACTGCCGTGCGAGGCGCGTAACTGCTGGATGACCTGCGCATTGTGGATGGCCGCCAGCACCTTCAACCGGTTGCGGATGATGCCGGCATCGCCGAGCAGCCGCGCAATGTCGCTCTCGCCATAGGCGGCCACCGTGTCCACGTCGAAGCCGTCGTAGGCGCGCTGGAAGTTGCTGCGCTTGCGCAGGATGGTTTCCCAACTCAGCCCGGCCTGATTGATCTCCAGCACCAGGCGCTCAAACAGCTCGCGCTCCTCGCGCTGCGGAAAGCCGTATTCGTGATCATGGTAGTGCCCGTGGACCGGATGCCCGGGGGCGATGCTGCAGTAGCCGCTCATGAGATGCCTGTTGTGGATGTAGCAGGTGTAGGTGGAGCAGCGGCCGGCGCGAAGGCCGGGAGTCCGGCCCGCCACGATAGCGACCGAACAGCGACGCGTGGGTGCACGCATCGACTGCGGTGCCGTAGCAGATCGATCGCAGCACGGCGCAGCCTCGAGGTCCGCGCCGCGCAGCCGCCAGCAATCTGAACGGGTCGGCCTTGCCTGCCGGGTGCCACCGGCGGCGTCTGCGAGGCCGCTGTCCATCGGCAGCATCGGCAGTCCGGTGCCGCGCGCATGCAGCAAGTATGGCAGCGGCTCTGCGCGCGGCGAAGCGAACGGCTAGAATGCGGCCATGTCTGTTTTGCCCACGCCTCTGGCCAACCAACTGCTGATCGCGCTTCCGGCGCTGTCCGATCCCACCTTTTCGCGCAGCGTCGCGCTGATCTGCCAGCACGACGAGAACGGCGCCATGGGCGTGCTGGTCAACCGGCCCTCCGAATACACGCTGGGCGAGGTCCTGTCGCAAATGGGCATCGACACCGTCGACGAGCACCTGCGCGAGCAGATCGTGCTCAGCGGCGGGCCGGTGCACCCGGAACGCGGTTTCGTCATCCACGACGATGCGCGCGACTGGGATTCCAGCCTGGAAGTGGGGCAGGGCGTCTATCTGACCACCTCGCGCGACATTCTCGAAGCCATGGCGGCCGGCGAAGGCCCGCGCAATGCGCTGGTGGCGCTGGGCTGTGCCGGCTGGGGGGCGGGTCAGCTGGAATTCGAACTGGGCGAGAACAGCTGGCTGACCGCGCCGTCGGACGCCAATGTGCTGTTCGCCACCGCGCTGGAAGATCGCTGGCAGACCGCTGCCGGGCGCATCGGCGTGGACCTGTTCCGGCTGACGGATTATTCCGGGCATGCCTGAGGCGGGCGCGATCCGCCCGGATGGCACGGTGCTGGGCTTCGACGTGGGATCGCGCCGCATCGGCGTGGCCATCGGCACTGCGCTCGGCGCCGGTGCGCGTGCAGTTGCCGTCATCAATGTGCATGCCAGTGGCCCGGACTGGGTCGCGCTGGATCGCGTGCACAAGCAATGGCGTCCCGACGGCCTGGTGGTCGGCGACCCGCTGACCCTGGACGACAAGGACCAGCCCGCACGCAAGCGCGCGCATGCCTTCGCCCGCCAACTGCGCGAGCGCTATGCGCTGCCGGTGGTGCTGATCGACGAGCGCTCCAGTTCGGTCGAAGCCGCGCAGCGCTTCGCGCGCGAGCGCGCCGACGGGCGCAAGCGCCGCCGCGATGCCGAGGCGCTGGACGCGATGGCGGCCGCGGTGATCGTCGAACGCTGGTTGGCTGCGCCCGACCAGGCCACTCTTCTTCCCTGACACTCCCGACCTGCGATGACCACCATGCAACTCGATTCGGACGGACGCCTGCGCCACCTGCTCACCCTGGAAGGACTGCCGCGCACCACGCTGCTGCAGCTGCTTGATCGTGCCGGCCAGATCCGCGATGCGGCGGTGGGGCGCGTGGGCAAGCGCAGCGTGCTCGCTGGCACCGCGGTGTGCACGCTGTTCTTTGAACCGTCCACGCGCACGCGCAGCTCGTTTCATCTGGCTGCGCAGCGACTAGGCGCGGACGTGCTCAACTTCGATGCCTCCACCTCGTCCACCCGCAAGGGCGAGACCGCGCGCGACACGCTGAAGAATCTCGAGGCGATGGGCGTACGCGGCTTCGTGGTGCGCCATCCCGACGACGGTGCGGTGGAAGCGCTGGCCGCGGCCGCAGGCGAGGGCACTGCCTTGATCAACGCCGGTGACGGACGCAGTTCGCATCCCACCCAGGGCCTGCTCGACATGCTCACCCTGCGCCAGGCCAAGGGCACCGATTTTTCCAAGCTCAAGGTGGTGATTGTCGGTGACGTGAAGCACTCACGCGTTGCGCGCTCGGACCTGCATGCACTGCGCACGCTGGGCGCCGGCGAGATCCGCGTCTGCGGTCCGGCCAGCCTGCTGCCCGACGACGACATGCTGGATGGTTGCGTGGTCGGCCAGGACTTCGACGCCATGCTGGAAGGTGCCGACGCCTTGATGATGCTGCGGCTGCAGCGCGAGCGCATGGAAGAAGGCCTGGTGCCGTCGCTGGAGCAATACCACGCCGACTACGGGCTCACCCGCGAGCGCCTGGCACGCGCCGGCCGCGACGCTGCCGTGCTGCATCCGGGCCCGATCAACCGCGGCGTGGAAATCACCGACGAAGTCGCCGACGGCGCGCAATCGTGCGTGCTGCGCCAGGTCGCCAACGGCGTGGCGGTGCGCATGGCCGTACTGGAAACCCTGCTGGGTTGAGCGAGCCCGGCGACGCGACCGCGCACCCACACTGCGGTCGCGGTCGCCGCCGGCTGAGCGTCTTCGCGCAGACGCATCCAAAAGCCTTACCATCACAACGCGCGCTCCCCCTGCTCTTACGATTCCCGATTCCCGATTCCCGATTCCAGCCACCACGCCATAACATCCACTCGCCTATCGTGGCAGCTCCTTTCATCGCAGGAGATCGCAATGGGTATTTCGCGTCACGCCACCGCTCACTGGGAAGGCGACCTCAAGACCGGCAAGGGCCAGCTCAGCACGCCGCAAAGCGGGCTGATGGACAAGACCCGCTACGCCTTCAGCAGCCGCTTCGGCGACGAGAAAGGCACCAACCCAGAAGAGCTGATTGCCGCCGCCCACGCCGGCTGCTTCACCATGGCGCTGTCGGCACAACTGAGCGAAGCCGGTTTTCCGCCGACCTCGCTGGAGACGCGCGCAGACGTGGATCTGTCGATGGAAGGCGGCCCGCAGCTGTCGCAGATCCGCCTCAAGCTCAAGGCCGTGGTGCCAGGGATCGACGAAGCCAAGTTCCGCGAACTGGCCGACACCGCGAAGAAGAACTGCCCGGTGTCCAAGGCGCTGAGCGCCGTGCCGATCAGTCTGGAAAGCGAATTTTCCAACCAGGCGTGATCCCCTTGCGTGCGCCGGCGATGGTTGCCGGCGCACGCAGCTGGCGGCGACCTGAATAGGGCTTTGCAAGGGCGGGTTGGTTCAGGGCGGTTTCACTGGCGCAGGCCGAGCATCGGCAGCGTGTCCTCCCTGTGAAGCTGCTGCAATGAAAACTCTTGTGCTTGGTGCTCTGGTGATGGGTCTGGCAGTTGCAGGCAATGCAACGGCGCAGCGCTATGACAGCGGCTACGACGGACGTGGCAGCTATGAGGATGGTCGTTACGAATATGCGCGGGTAGTGCGCGTGGACCCGATCATCGTGACCGATTCGTATAACGAGCGCAGCAGCGAACGCTGCTACAACCGCCCGGCAGATGGCTACTACACCAGCAACGACGGCTACTACCGCGATGGCGGCAGCTATGGCCAGGCCGGTGTGTCCAACCGTGGCGTGGCCAGCGTGATCGGCGGTATCGCCGGTGCGGTGCTTGGTAGCCAGGTCGGTGGTGGCAATGGCCGCCTGGTCGGCACCGCCGTCGGCACCATGGCCGGCGTCGCAGCGGGCCGCTCGATCTACGAAGCCAATAATCGCAACTACCAGGGCAATGTCAGCGTCTGCGAGCCGGTGTCCTACCGGCGCGAACGCGATCGTGTCGATGGCTATGACGTGACCTACGAATACGCGGGCCGCACCTACCACACGCGTAGCGACTACAACCCCGGCGACCGCATCCGCGTGCGCGTGGACGTGCGCCCGGACTGACCGCTGCGGTGCCGCACGCTGCGGTCAGGCGATCGACATCCGCCGGTTGAATGAAAAAACGCTACGGGCGACCGCAGCGTTTCTTGTTTCCGCGCAGGCACTCTTCAGCCTGCGGGATCAGGCGCGATCACGCCCAATCCAGCGTGCCGCGGATCACCGTCTGCACCTGGCCGCCAGACCACACATCGCCATTGGCGTCGATGCGCAATTCCAGCAAGGCGTCGAAGCCGATCTCGCGGCCCTGGCTGACCACGTAGCGACGTTCCTTGCCCGGCAATGCCTGGCGACTGTCCAGCCAGGCGGCGAGCACTGCATTGGCCGCGCCGGAGGCGGCATCTTCGAAGCGCCGACCATTGCCGACAAAGGCGCGCACCGCCAGATCGTAGGCACCGGGCGCTGCGGCGCGGGCATAGGCGAACACGCCCATGCTGCCGGTGGATTCGGCCAGCGCGGCGATCGCGTCCCAATCCGGCTGCAGGCCGCGCAGCGCCGCTTCGCTGGCCAGTTCCACCACCCACCAGGTGCGGCCGCCGTCCATCAAGGCGGGCGGCAGGCTGCCGAGTGGCCAGCCGCGCACCGCATCGCGCAGGCGCGGGTCGTCGGCCTCCACCTGCTCGGCCACGCGCGCACGCGGGGTGCGGATGGCGATGCTGCGGTGGCCTGCGATCTGCTCCACGCGCAGCGGCAGCTGGCCGGCGATGCCATCCTGGATCAGCACGCCGTCGTCGGGTGCGGCCAGGCCGGCTTCCAGCACCGCGTGGGCGGTGCCGACGCTGGGGTGGCCGGCAAACGGAACTTCCTTTTGCGGGGAAAACATCCGCAGCCGATAGCTGCTGTGCGCATCCGGCGCTGCAAACACGAAGGTGGTCTCCGGCAGCTTGGTCCAGCGTGCGATGGCCTGCATCGCGGCATCGTCCAGGCCTTGGGCATCCAGCACCACCGCCAGCGGGTTGCCGCTGCCGGGGCGGGCGGAGAACACATCCAGTTGCAGGAAACGGCGGGTGGTCATGGTGGCGGCTCCGCGAACAGGGCGCGGCAGCTTACCAATCGATGCGGCCTTCGATCACTTGCCTGGTCGTTCCGCCGATCCAGACTTCGCCTTCGTGATCCACCTCCACGTGCACACGGCCGTCGCGGCCGACTTCGCGCCCCTGGCTGGCGACATAGCGCGACGCCTGGCCGGGCACGCGGCCTTCGCCGTGCAGGCGCGCGGCAATGCAGGCGTTGGCGCTGCCGGTGACCGGATCTTCCGGGATGCCGTCGCCGGGGCAGAAGGCGCGCACCACCAGGTCCGCACCGCCATTGGCCTGCGGGGCGTAGATGGCCAGGCCGGTGGCTGCGCTGGCCTGGGTCAGGCGGCTGATCGCCGCCAGATCGGGCATCGCCTGGCGTACCGCCTGCGCGTCGGCCAGTTCCAGCAGCCACCAGCCGGGGCCGTTGTTCCACAGTGCGGCCGGGCGTTCGGCCATGCGCAGGCCGGCGCAGGCCTCGTGCAATGCCGCAACATGCGCATCGCCGGTTTCGACTGCTTGCGCACGCGGTGCCCGCAGCCGCACCAGCACGGCGCCATGCCGGTCGATCACCTCTACAGGCAGCACGCCGGCAGCGCATTGCTGGCGCATCCGGCCATCAGGCTTGAACGCCACCAGCCCGTGCGTTGCCGCCGCCCACGCAGCTCCGACGCTGGGATGGCCGGCGAACGGCAGCTCGGCGCGTGGCGTGAAGATACGGATGTGGTAATCCGCATCGGGCGCGCTGACCGGCAGGAAAAAGATCGTCTCCGACAGGTTCAGCCAGGCGGCCATCTGCTGCATCTGCTCCGACGACAACGTCTGTGCATTGAGGACCACGCCCAACGGATTGCCGTGGCCATCCTGGCCGCCGAACACATCCAGTTGCAGGTAGCGGTGCTTGCTCATGGGGCATGGATCTCGGTCGATGGAAGGCGCGTCGATGGTTGCAGCGCAAACCGTTGCGGTGATGGCCGTGGCTGCCGGCGGGCTGTGACCGTACACGGGGTCATGCGGGCGACATTGGCAGTAGAATCGGAGGTTCCGCCCGGCGTACCGGGCGTCTTCCCCCTCATCCTAAACGCCTATCTCCATGTCAGCTCCCCACTCTACCGATCGTTGGATCGTCCTCAAGTTCGGCGGCACCTCGGTGTCGCGTCGTCATCGCTGGGACACGATTGGAAAACTGGCGAGCAAACGGGCCAACGAGACCGGTGGCCGCGTGTTAGTGGTGGTGTCCGCGCTGTCGGGCGTGACCAACGAACTCACCGCGATTGCCGATGGCGCCGCCGACAGCGCGCAGCGCGTGGCGGCGCTGGAGCAGCGCCATCGCGAGTTCCTGGCCGAGCTGGAACTGGATGCCGATGCAGTGCTGGGCGAGCGTCTTGCCGCCCTGCATGCATTGATCGGCGATGCGCGCGCGGCAACGCGCACGCTGGACTGGCAGGCCGAGGTGCTGGGGCAGGGCGAGTTGCTGTCTTCCACCATCGGTGCGGCGTATCTGCACGCCAGCGGCCTGGACATGGGTTGGCTGGATGCGCGCCAGTGGCTGTCGGCGCTGCCGCCGCAGCCCAATCAGAGCGAATGGTCCAAGCGCCTGTCGGTGTCCTGCCAGTGGCAGTCCGACGCCGACTGGCGCGCGCGTTTCGATGCGCAGCCCACGCGCCTGTTGATCACCCAGGGCTTCATTTCGCGGCACGCCGATGGCGGCACCGCGATCCTGGGGCGTGGCGGTTCGGATACCTCGGCGGCGTATTTCGGTGCGCTGCTCGGCGCCAGCCGGGTGGAAATCTGGACCGATGTGCCCGGCATGTTCAGCGCCAATCCCAAGGACGTGCCGGACGCGCGGCTGCTGACCCGCCTGGATTATTACGAGGCGCAGGAAATCGCCACCACCGGTGCCAAGGTGCTGCATCCGCGGTCGATCAAGCCATGCCGCGATTCCGGCGTGCCGATGGCGATCCTGGATACCGAGCGCCCCGATCTGCCCGGCACCAGCATCGACGGCAATGCCGAGCCGGTGCCGGGCGTCAAGGCGATCAGCCGGCGCAACGGCATCGTGCTGGTGTCGATGGAAGGCATCGGCATGTGGCAGCAGGTGGGCTTCCTGGCCGATGTGTTTACGCTGTTCAAGAAACATGGCCTGTCGGTGGACCTGATCGGTTCGGCCGAGACCAATGTCACCGTGTCGCTGGACCCGTCCGAGAACCTGGTCAACACCGATGTGCTGGCGGCGTTGTCGGCCGATCTGTCGCAGATCTGCAAGGTCAAGATCATCGTGCCGTGTGCGGCGATCACCCTAGTCGGGCGCGGCATGCGCTCGCTGCTGCACAAGCTCTCCGACGTGTGGGCCACGTTCGGGCAGGAGCGCGTGCACATGATCTCGCAGTCGTCCAACGACCTGAATCTGACCTTCGTCATCGACGAAGCCGATGCCGATGGCCTGCTGCCGATCCTGCATGCGGAATTGATCGACAGTGGCGCGATGCCGGTGAGCGAAGGCGAGGTGTTCGGGCCGCGCTGGCGCGAGATCATCGGCTCGGTGCGCCCGCGGCCCACGCCGTGGTGGCATGCCGAGCGCGCGCATCTGCAGACACTGTCCAAGGCCGGCACGCCGCGTTACGTCTATCACCTGCCCACGGTGCGTGCGCGGGCGCAGGCGCTGGCGCAGATTGCGGCGGTGGATCAGCGCTATTACGCGATCAAGGCCAATGCGCATCCGGCGATCCTGATGGCGCTGGAACAGGCCGGGTTCGGGCTGGAATGCGTTTCGCACGGTGAGCTGCGCCGCGTGTTCGATACCTTGCCCGAGCTGTCGCCGCGGCGCGTGCTGTTCACCCCGAGTTTCGCGCCCAAGGCCGAATACGAAGCCGGATTTGCGCTGGGCGTGACCGTCACCGTGGACAACGTCGAAGCATTGCGGCGCTGGCCGGAGGTGTTCCGTGGCCGCAACGTGTGGCTGCGCATCGACCTGGGGCATGGCGACGGCCATCACGAGAAGGTCAACACCGGCGGCAAGGCGTCCAAGTTCGGCTTGTCGTCCACGCGCGTGGATGAATTCGTGGAAGTGGCGCGCACGCTGGAGGTCACCATCACCGGCGTGCATGCGCACCTGGGCAGTGGCGTGGAGACCGGCGAACACTGGCGGATGATGTACGACGAACTGGCCGGCTTCGCGCGCCGCATCGGCACGGTGGAGACCATCGATATCGGTGGCGGCCTGCCGATTCCGTACAGCGCCGAGGACGAGCCGTTCGATCTGGAGCTGTGGGCCAAGGGCCTGGCCGAGGTCAAGGCGGTGCATCCGGGCTACCGGCTGGCGATCGAGCCGGGCCGTTACCTGGTGGCCGAAGCCGGCGTGCTGCTGGCGCAGGTGACCCAGGTGATTGAAAAAGATGGCGTGCAGCGCGTGGGCCTGGATGCAGGCATGAACACGCTGATCCGCCCCGCGCTGTACGACGCCTGGCACGACATCGAAAACCTCAGCCAGCTCGACGCGCCGGCCGATGGCAGCTTCGATATCGTCGGGCCGATCTGCGAATCCTCCGATGTGTTCGGCAAGCGCCGTCGTCTGCCTGCCGCCACCGCGCCGGGTGATGTGATGCTGCTGGCCGATGCCGGTGCCTACGGTTACTCGATGGCCAGCACTTACAACCAGCGCGAATTGCCGCGCGAAGAGGTGATCGATGCGCCCGCAGGCTGAGTTCATTGCACTCAGTACGCTGGCCGGTGGTGCTGCGATCGTGTTCGCCACCGCGCTGCAGCAACTGAGTTTGGGCATGCCGTGGAGCGACACCTTCAAATGGGCGCTGCCTGCGCTGGTCGCCGCCGGTATCGGCGCGTGGCTGGCCGGGCGTTGGCAACGTTGGCGCGATGCGCGGGTTCCCACGCGTCGCAGTGGCGGGATGGCGGTGCGCACGGTGTTGTTGAGTGCGCTGAGTTATGTGCCGGTGGTGGCGCTGTATCTCGCCATCGCCTTCGCGGTGTCCGGCGATGCCACGGCTGCACGTCCGGATGTGCTGTTGCTGGCGGTGCTGTTCGGTTGCCTGCCGCTGCTGTGGGCTGCGGTGCCGTTTTCCATGATTGAATATGTCCTGTGCCGGCGTTATCTGCGTCGCGTACGTGTTCCTGCAGGTAGTCCATGAGCGCTTTCGACAAACACCAGATTTCCACCTTCCGTTTCGTGCGTTGCGCACTCGACGCGCACACCGGCGTGGCGACGCTGGTGTATGCCTTCGATCAGGGGCCGGAACTTGTGGAAACCGTTGCCGTGCCCGGCGCGCCATTCGTGCTGGATGGCGCGCGTGCCGCCGCCGTGCAACAGGCCTTGCAGCTGCTGCACCTCATTGCGGGCGTGAGTTACTACAAGGCCGCAGTGCCGCCGACCATTGCCATCGACAGCTACAGCATCGATGCCGATACCGCTGCGCTGGTGGAAAGCGTCTACCTGCACGGCCTGGGCGAGTTCGCCTATCGCAATGGCTTGAACCTGCACGGCAAGATCCACTTGCCGGTGGCTGCACCGGCTGCCGGCGATGCGCCGGCGTTGGGCCTGCGCGAGCACGCCCTGGTTGCGATCGGTGGCGGCAAGGATTCGCTGGTCAGCATCGAAGCGCTGCGGCATGCCGGCATCGACCAGACCGTCAGCTGGATCGGCGGCTCGCAGCTGATCCGGGCCTGCGCCGAGCGCACCGGTCTGCCGGTGCTCAATATCGGCCGCGTGCTGGCGCCGGAATTGTTCGAGCTCAATCGCCAGGGCGCCTGGAACGGGCATATCCCGGTCACTGCGGTGAACTCAGCCATCCTGGTGTTGTCGGCCTTGCTCAATGGCGTGGACCAGGTGGTGTTTTCCAACGAACGTTCGGCCAGTTACGGCAGCCAGATTCCCGGCACCGGCGAGGTCAATCACCAGTGGTCCAAGGGCTGGGCGTTCGAGCAGGCGTTCGGCGATTACGTGCAGCGGCACGTGGCGGCCGACCTGCGCTATTACTCGCTGCTGCGGCCGTTGTCGGAGTTGGCGGTGGCGCGCCAGTTCGCCAAGACCGATCACTACGACGCGCATTTTTCCAGCTGCAACCGCAACTTCCACATCATGGGCGAGCGCCCGGTGCATCGCTGGTGCGGGGTCTGCCCGAAGTGCCATTTCGTGTTCCTGGCATTGGCACCCTTCATGCCCAAGACGCGGCTGGTCAAGATCTTCGGGCGCAATCTGCTCGACGATGCAACCCAGGCCGGCGGCTACGATGCGCTGCTGGAATTCCAGGACCACAAGCCGTTCGAATGCGTCGGCGAAGGGCGCGAATCGCGCGCGGCAATGGCGGTGCTGGCCAGCCGTGCCGAATGGAAGGAAGACGCGCTGGTGCTGCGTTTCATCCGCGAGATCCAGCCGCAGCTGGACCAGCAGGCGCTGCAGCTGGAGCTGTTGCTGGCGATCGACGGCGAGCACCGGATTCCGTCGGCGCTGTGGGAGCGCGTGCGTGCGAATTTCGCAGCTTGAGGGCAAGGCGGTTGCGTTATGGGGCTGGGGGCGCGAAGGACGCGCCGCGTATCGCGCACTGCGCGCCGCGTTGCCCACGCAAACGCTGACGGTGTTCTGCAACGCCGACGAAGCGCGCGAGCTCGAGACGCTGGCCGATGCTGCGTTGCATGTGGAAACCGACGCCAGCGCGCAGGCGCTGGGCCGGTTCGATGTGGTGGTGAAATCGCCCGGCATCAGCCCGTATCGCCCCGAGGCGCACACCGCCGCAACCGAGCACGGCACGCAATTCATCGGCGGCACCGCGTTGTGGTTTGCCGAGCATGCGCAGCCTGACGGCTATGTGCCTGGCGCTATCTGCGTCACCGGCACCAAGGGCAAGAGCACCACCACCGCGCTGCTGGCGCATCTGCTGCGTGCGGCCGGCCATCGCACCGCCCTGGTCGGCAATATCGGCCAACCCTTGCTGGAAGTGCTGGCGCCGCAACCGCCGCCGGGCTATTGGGCGATCGAGCTGTCCAGCTACCAGACCGGCGAAGTGGGGCGCAGCGGCGCGCGTCCGGAATTGGCGCTGGTGCTGAACCTGTTTCCCGAGCATCTGGACTGGCATGGCGACGAGGCGCGCTACGTGCGCGACAAGCTGGCGCTGGTCACCGAAGGCCGCCCGCGCATTGCCTTGCTCAATGCCGCCGATCCGCATCTGACCCAGTTGCAGTTGCCCGACAGCGAGGTGCGTTGGTTCAACCATCCCGATGGCTGGCACCTGCGTGGCGATGTGGTGTATCGCGGCGAGCAGCCGGTGTTCGACACCGCCAACGTGCCGCTGCCCGGCGAACACAATCGGCGCAACCTGTGCGCGGTGCTGGCAGCGCTGGAAGCCCTGGGGCTGGACGCTGCGGCGCTGGCACCGGCCGCAGCGAGCTTCCGCCCGTTGCCGAACCGCCTGCAGCTGCTCGGCAGCGTGGACGGCATCAGCTACGTCAACGACTCCATCAGTACCACTCCGCATGCCTCGTTGGCAGCGCTGGCCTGCTTTGCGCAACGCCGTGTGGCCTTGCTGGTCGGTGGCCACGATCGTGGGCTGGACTGGCAGGATTTTGCCGCGCAGATGGCGCAGCAGGCGCCGGTGGAAATCGTCACCATGGGCGCGAACGGGCCGCGGATCCATGCGTTGCTGGCGCCGCTGGCCGCGAGCGGTCGTTTCGGCCTGCATGCCGCAGCCGACCTGGAACACGCGATGCGGCTGGCGCGCCAGGCGCTGGGCGAGCAGGGCGGCGTGGTACTGCTGTCGCCGGGTGCGCCCAGCTTCGGCGCCTATAGCGACTATGTCGCGCGCGGCCGCCATTTCGCCCAGTTGGCCGGGTTCGATCCGGCGGCGATCAGCGCGATTCCCGGCTTGGGCGTGCAGTAGCGCTGCGTTGCGCGCGGGGCGACGGCGCCATCCGCCCCGGGTTTTTTCGACGGCCGTGGCAGAACGCCGATGCGATCGGTCCGTCGGCGTCCACGCTGACCCGGTGTGCACGGCGGCAGCGCCTACACTCGCCGGACCTTCCCGGGAGCAGGCACATGCACAAGCAATGGAGATGGCGTGGCGTTGGGTTGTTCGGTGTCTTGGCGTCGCTGGCGTTGCCCGCCGCCGCAGCGATGCAGGCCAAACCGCTGGAATGGACGATCGGCAAGGACACCTTCAGCGGCGTGCTGGTCTACGACGACGCCGGTGCCGCCAAGCGCCCAGGGCTGGTGATGGTGCCGAACTGGCGCGGGGTCAACGATTCGGCGGTCACCAAGGCCAAGCAACTGGCCGGCGACGACTACGTGGTGCTGGTTGCCGACGTCTACGGCAAAGGCAAGCGTCCGGCCAACGACAGCGAGGCCGGGCAGTTTGCCGGTGCGCTGAAGAAGGACCCGCCGACGCTGCGCGCCCGCGCGCTGAAAGCAGTGGATGTGCTCAAGGCGCAGGCCGGCAAGGCGCCGCTGGATGCATCGCGCATTGGTGCGGTGGGGTTCTGCTTCGGCGGCACCACGGTGCTGGAGCTGGTGCGCGCCGGTGCGCAGCTGGCCGGTGTGGTCAGCCTGCACGGTGGCATTGCCACGCCCAGCCCGGCGGCGGCCGGTTCGGCCAGGACGCCGCTGCTGGTACTCAATGGCGCCGACGACAAGAGCGTAAGCAAGGCGGACATCGCCGCCTTCGAAACCGAGATGAATGCGGCTGGCGCGGACTGGCAGTTCGTCAATTTCAGCGGTGCGGTGCATTGCTTTGCCGAAGCCGATGCCAACAGCCCGCCAGGCTGCCTGTACAACCCGCGTGCGGCGAAGCGTGCCTACCGCATGCTCGGCGATTTCTTCGACGAACGCTTTGGCGATTGAGGTTGCCAGGCACGGCTGACCGCCGCACTGGCGGTCGTCGGATGTGGCGGATGACGCGCGGACATGCGGTGCGGGAGCGATAGGCCGATCCCGTATATGGATCGGATGGCGCACGCAGCATCGGCGTGTGATGCGCTCAGAGGCCGTGTGACAAGGCGCCGCAACCCTGGCATGGGTTGCGGCAGCGTTTCCGCCGGAAAGGCGAGGGTGCACCGTCGGCTGTCAGCCCGTTCAGTGAGCGCGGCAGGCGAACCTGCCGCCGCCCGGATCAATGCGTGCGTTGCACCGCATACCGCGCCAGGCCGCGCAATGCGGCAACCGCGGGGCTGGGCGGCAACGTGTCCAGCGCCTGTTCGGCAGCGGCGGCATATTCGGCGGCACGCTGGCGGCTGTAGTCCAGGCCGCCGGTGGCATGAATCGCCGCAAGTACCTCGGGCATTGCGCTCGCATCGCCTTGTTCGACGATCTGGCGCAGGCGCTCCCGGGTGCTCGCATCCGAGTGCGCCATGGCGTGGATCAGCGGCAGGGTCGCCTTGCCTTCGGCCAGGTCGTCGCCCAGGTTCTTACCCAGGTCCGCTGCGTCGGCAGCGTAGTCGAGCACGTCATCGGCAATCTGGAAGGCAAAGCCCAACTGCATGCCGTAGTCGTACAGGCGCTGCTGCACCTGCGCATCCGCGCCCGAGGCCAGCGCGCCCAGGCGGGTGCCGGCGGCAAACAGCACCGCGGTCTTGCGCTCGATCACGCGCAGGTAGGCGGCTTCGTCGGTGTCGGGGTTGTGCACGTGCAGCAGCTGCAGTACCTCGCCTTCGGCGATGCGGTTGGTGGTGTCGGCCAGGATCTGCATGACTTCCATGCGATCCAGCTCCACCATCAACTGGAAGCTGCGCGAATACAGGAAATCGCCGACCAGCACGCTGGGCGCGTTGCCCCACAGCGCATTGGCGGTGCTGCGCCCGCGGCGCAGGTCCGATTCGTCCACCACGTCGTCGTGCAGCAATGTGGAGGTGTGGATGAACTCGATGATCGCCGCCAGTTGATGGTGCTCCGGGCCGGAGCCGCCAGCGGCGTGGCCGGCCAGCATCACCAGCATCGGGCGCAGGCGTTTGCCGCCGGCGGAGATGATGTGATCGGCGATCTGGTTGATCAGCACGACATCCGAGGCCAGACGGCGGCGGATCAGCGCGTCGACCGCGGCCATGTCGGGCGCGGCGAGGGACTGGATCTGGGGCAGGCCCAGGACGGTGGGGAGGTCTTCGGCGATGGTCATGCGCAGGCGTTCGTGATGTGCGCCGATTATAGGTGTCTGGGCCAGATCCGTCCCGCTGGCCGTGTCCGACGGCCTCCGCCATGGCCGCAAACCCTTGCGGCGCCAGCGTCGGGCCTGTCCGCGAGCGCCCGGATTCCGACCTGCCGGCGCGGCATTCCCCGGCCCGGCGCTGCGGCGATCCGCCGGGACCGTGGCCGGCAGGTGCGGTAACATTGGCGCCAAGACATTCACCGCCGCGCCCACTGGCGCCGGCGCACCATCTCGGAAGCATCTATGGCCCGCGGCATCAACAAAGTCATCCTCGTCGGCAACCTCGGCAACGATCCCGACACCAAGTACACCCAGGCCGGCATGGCGATCACGCGCGTGAGTCTGGCCACCACCAGCATGCGCAAGGACCGCGATGGCAACAACCAGGAGCGCACCGAGTGGCACCGCGTGGTGTTCTTCGGCAAGTTGGGCGAGATCGCCGGCGAGTACCTGCGCAAGGGCTCGCAGGTGTACGTCGAAGGCGAGCTGCGTTACGACAAGTACACCGGCCAGGACGGCGTGGAGAAGTACAGCACCGACATCGTCGCCAACGAGATGCAGATGCTCGGCGGCCGCGGCGAAGGCGGCGGTGGCGGCGGCATGGGCGGCGATCGTCCGCAGCGCAGCCAGGCGCCGCGCCAGCAGCAAGGTGGTGGCGGTGGTGGTCAGGGCGGCGGTCAGGATTATGCCCCGCGTCGTCAGCAGCCGGCCCAGCAGCAGTCGGCACCGCCGATGGACGATTTTGCCGACGACGATATCCCGTTCTGATCGGTAGCCAGCCTGCTTGTCATTCAAAAGGCCCGCATCGCGCGGGCCTTTTGCTTGCCGGTTGCTGATTGCATCGACGCAGGCCGGGCTGTTCCGAAGCGCCCTTGACGTGCAGACCTGGTCGGTACGACGGTGCCGCTCACCAATCTCGACCAAGCGTGGCTAACAGCACCTCGCGCGCAATCGTCAGGTGGCTGAGAACGCCGCGTACCCATGGTGTGTCTGCCTGCCACACACCGATTCCGGACATGGGCCGCGCCAACCTGGCGTTGCGCGCAGTTTTTATTGTCAGTTGCGCTACGCCGACGTCCGATCGCGGCCGTTCTGCTTGGCGCGATACAAGGCCGAGTCGGCGTCGTGCACGAAGGCATCCGGGGTGCGTGGCGTTTCGCCCGGTTCGAACGTCGCGACGCCGACGCTGACGGTGACGTGCGCACTTGTCGGGCTGGACAGGTGCATCAGCCCGAGCCCGGCGACGGCGCTGCGGATTGCGTCGGCCAGCCGCAGTGCGCCGGCGGCATCTGTCTGCGGCAGGATCATGCCGAACTCTTCGCCGCCGTAGCGCGCGGCAACGTCTTCGCTGCGCCGTGAGCAACCGGCAATCGCGCCTGCGACCAGGCGCAGGCAGGCGTCACCGTTGACGTGGCCATAGGTGTCGTTATAGAGCTTGAAATGATCGACATCGATCATCAGCACCGACAGCGGTGCCTGTCGATGCACAGCCTGCTGCAAGGCACGCGAGAGCCGGTGGTCGAACGCACGGCGGTTGGCAATGCCGGTGAGTGCATCTATCCAGGCTTCGGAGCTGAGCTTGTCCTCGTTGCGATGCATGCGGCGCAGCTGCAGATCCAGCCAGATGCCGACTCCCAGCAGCAACGCGCATCCCAGGGTGGCGATCACGATCCGCTGGCGCACGGACTGCCGCCAGTTGGCCAATGCGTCGTCGACCGCGACCCCGGTCAGTACGGTCAATGGATAGGCCTGTGCTGGCGCGAAACTGGAAATGCGCTCCACGCCGTCGATCGGCGAACGATAGGTGGCAGTGCCGTGCCTGCGCGCGCGCATGGTGACGTAGATCGAGGTGCCTGCGATCGAGGTGCCGATCACGCCCGGTTTGTCGGGCCGGCGTACCAGCACGATGCCGTCGTCATTGGTCATGCCGATGGTGCCGTTCGGGCCGACCTCGAAGGTGCTGTAGTAGTTCTGGAAATACTTCAGTTGCAGCGTGACCAGGACAACGCCGGCAAATTCGCCGCGGGGGGTATTGAGGCGCCGGCTCAAGGTCAGCACCCAACTGCCATCGGAGCGGCTCTGCACCGGCGGTCCGACCAGCGACAAGGCGTCGCGATGGTCGCGGTGATATTTGAAATAGGCGCGGTCGGCGTTGTTGTGCTTCCTGGGCGTGCTGTTCAATGACGAACTCACCCAGCTGCCGTCGGCCGCATAGATGAAGATGCCATGCAGCCGGTCCGAGCGACGTGCTTCATGCACCAGAAAGTCATGCATGACCAGTCGCGCACTGGCCGAGCCCTGGTCGTGCTCCACCCGTGATACCAAGCCCGACAGCACGGCATCGGCGATCGTCAGGGTGTCGCTGGCATGCTGCGCCAGCGAATTGGCGAGGTTCAACGATTGCGCTTCGGCGGTACGCAGCGCACTCGTGCGCTCGTCGTGGATGGACCAGTATTCCGAACCAAGCAGCAGCAGGCACGAAATGCTCAGCACAAAGTGCAACGCGATGCGTTGTGCTCGTTGCCGTCGCCGCTTGCCGGGTGATGTCACGTGAGTTACCTGTCTGGACATCAGGACGTTGCAACCGCCGTGCCAGCTTAGCCGTGGGCGCCGCGTGGAATCGTTTGCATCATGTGGCGCAATGCCGATCTGTGATTGATGCCTCACGCGTTGCACCGCAGTTTGCCCGGCGTGCGGCTGCGCTGCTGTCCAGCCTGCTGTCGTTACGCGCTTGATGCTGCGACGAAATCGCCATCCCACAACAGAGCCGAAAGCCAGCTCGACTGCATGCGGATAACGCCTGGCGTGTTATCCCGAAGATCGATCACAGCAAGGAGCGCCCCATGCGCGCGATTCGTTTAGCTCAGCCTGCAGGCCTGAATGCATTACATGGTGTTGCCTTGCCCGACCCCGGGCAGCCGGCACGCGGTCAGATCAGGGTGCGGCTGCATGCAAGCTCGTTGAATTTTCATGACCTTGGCGTGGTGTCCGGGCAGATGCCGACCGCTGAGGGCCGCATCCCCATGTCCGATGGCGCCGGGGTGGTGGAAGCCGTCGGGCCGGAAGTGGATGAGTTCGCTGTTGGCGATCATGTGGTGTCCACCTTCTTCCCCGAGTGGCTGGACGGTGAGCCGCTGCATGCCGGCTTTGCCACCACGCCCGGCGATGGCGTCGATGGCTATGCACGCTCTGCGGTGGTGGCCGCCGCCCATGCGTTCACGCATGCCCCGGCCGGCTACAGCCATGCCGAAGCGGCGACCCTGACCACGGCCGGCGTCACCGCATGGCGCGCGCTGGTGGTCAACGGCGGACTCAAGGCCGGCGACAGCGTGCTGGTGCTCGGCACCGGCGGTGTATCGATCTTTGCGTTGCAGTTCGCCAAGGCGATGGGTGCCACCGTCATCGCGACATCCTCGTCCGACGAAAAACTGGCCAAGGCGCGCGCGCTGGGCGCAGACCATGTCATCAATTATCGACAGCATGCCGAGTGGTCGGCGCAGGTGCTGGAGATCACCAATGGCCGTGGCGTGGATCACGTGGTCGAGGTCGGTGGGCCGGGCACGTTGGCGCAATCGATCCGCGCTGCGCGGGTAGGCGGGCATATCGCCTTGATCGGCGTGTTGACCGGTGCCGCAGGCCCGGTGCCGACCGCGGAAATGATGGGCCGGCAGCAGCGCTTGCAGGGGCTGGTGGTCGGCAGCCGCGTGCATCAGCAGCAGCTGGTGCGTGCACTGGATGCCTTGCCGCTGCGGCCGGTGATCGATCGCGCTTTCGCGCTCGATGATATCGCCGAGGCCTTCGCGCTGCAGCAGGCGGGCGGCCATCTGGGCAAGATCGTGCTGGAATTCTAGGCGCGGTCGAAAACGCGCCGCGTTTGCCGTGAGGCGGGCGCGGCCGCTGTGTGGGATCGTCAGGTGTCACTCGTGCACGCTGCAATTCCACGCTATCCACACTCAGCTGACGGCCGATCGCCACGCGCTGGCCGCCGCTCAAGAGCCGTCGTTCGCGTCCGGATGTTCTCGATGCAGCGCATCCGGATTCGGAAGACAAGCACCGCGTGGTGGAGACGAAGCCAGCGCGCTGACGCAGATGACATCGTCGTTGTCAGCACATGGAAAGGTCCCGAACCATTTCAAGAACCTGGGGCGCGCTGCAAAACGCGAGCTGCCAGCAGCACACACGAGTGTCGTGCAGCGAGTAGGCAACCCATTCCAACAATGATGAGCGCGTTTCATAGGCGCATGCAGTCCATGCCGTCAATGCCCGCCTGCAGCGCCTCTAGAATCGGGCCATACCGCCGATTCGCGCCCGCACACACTCGCCGCATGCTCACGCGATTGTGACCGGCCGCGCTGCACATTATTTAAGAACTGTATAAGCCAGCATTGTTGGAGATGCCAGCCATGAGAGATATCAAGATGACCCGTCGCGAGGTACTGATCGCTGGCACGGCGTCGGCAGCCAGCGTTGCCGCAACCCAGTCGATGGCCGCCACTGCAGCCAATGCGATGTCGCAGCGGCAGGCAGTCGAGCCTGCCAACGCATCGAGCCAGGTCGCATTCGAAGTCAACGGCAAGCCGGTGACGCTGACCCTGGACAATCGCACCACCTTGCTGGATGCCCTGCGCGAGCATCTGCATCTGACCGGCACCAAGAAAGGCTGCGACCATGGCCAATGCGGTGCCTGCACCGTGATCGTCGATGGGCAGCGGATGAATTCCTGCCTATCGCTGGCGGTGATGCATCAGGGCGGCAAGATCACCACCATCGAAGGCCTGGGCACGCCGGACAAGCTACATCCGATGCAGGCGGCCTTCGTCAAGCACGATGGGTACCAGTGCGGCTATTGCACGCCCGGGCAGATCTGTTCGGCGGTGGCGGTGCTGGACGAAGTCAAGCGCGGCATTCCCAGCCATGTCACCGACGATCTGACCGCCAAGACCAGGCTCACCACGCCGGAATTGCAGGAGCGCATGAGTGGCAACATCTGCCGTTGCGGCGCGTATTCCAACATCGTCGATGCGATCAATGATGTTGCGGGAGAGCGCGCATGAAGGCGTTTAGCTATGAGCGAGCGACTTCGCCCGCCGACGCTGCGGCCAAGGCGGCACGCCAGCCGGGTGCCAAGTTCATCGCCGGCGGCACAAACCTGCTCGATCTGATGAAGCTGCAGATCGAGACGCCCTCGCACCTGATCGATGTCAACGGGCTGAGCCTGGATACCATCGAAGAGACGCCGGATGGTGGCCTGCGCATCGGCGCCCTGGTGCGCAACACCGATCTGGCAGCCGATGCCCGTGTGCGTCGCGATTACGCCGTGCTGTCGCGCGCATTGCTGGCAGGTGCGTCGGGGCAGTTGCGCAACCGCGCCACCACCGCAGGCAATCTGCTGCAACGTACGCGTTGCCCGTACTTCTACGACACCAATCAGCCATGCAACAAGCGCTTGCCGGGCAGCGGTTGCGCGGCGATCGGTGGCTTCAACCGACAGTTGGCAGTGATCGGCGTAAGCGAAGAGTGCATCGCCACCCATCCCAGCGATATGGCCATTGCCATGCGCGTGCTGGATGCGGTGGTTGAAACGGTGCGTCCGGATGGACAGACGCGTGCGGTGCCGTTGTCGGAGTTCTATCGTGCGCCTGGCAAGACGCCGCACCTGGAAACCGTGCTGGAACGCGGCGAATTGATCACCGCGGTGAGCCTGCCCAAGCCACTCGGCGGCACGCATGTCTACCGCAAGGTGCGCGATCGTGCCTCCTACGCATTCGCCCTGGTGTCGGTTGCGGCGGTCGTGCAACGCGATGGCAGCGTGCGTGTCGGCGTCGGCGGTGTCGCCCACAAGCCGTGGCGCAGCGAGGCGGCCGAAGCACAGTCGCGTCAGGGCGCACGTGCGATTGCCTCCGTGCTGCTCGACGGCGCACAACCCACCGAACACAACGCCTTCAAGCTGCCGCTGGTTGAGCGCACCTTGACCGCGATCCTGGCCGACACGAGGGCCTGATATGAAATTCGACACTCCCGCCAGTACCAATCCCATCGACCAGCTCAAGGTGGTCGGCAAGCCGGTCGATCGTATCGACGGTCCACTCAAGACCACCGGGCAGGCGCCGTATGCGTACGAGCATCATGATCTGCCCGGCCGTGCCGCCTATGGCCATATCGTTGGCGCCGGCATCTCCAAAGGCAGCATTCGCAGCATCGATCTGAGCGCCGCGCGCAATGCGCCGGGCGTGCTCGGCATCGTGACTGCGCAGAACGCAGGCAAGTTGCAGAAAGGCAAGTACAACACGGCCAAACTGCTCGGCGGCCCGGAGATCCAGCATTACCACCAGGCCATTGCGGTGGTGGTTGCCGAGACCTTCGAGCAGGCACGTGCCGCAGGCCAGTTGATCAAGGTCGACTACGGTCGCCACGTTGGCGCCTACGATCTGGAAAAGGCCCGCGATGGCGCCAAGGTCACCAAGGAGGGCGGGGCGCCGAACAGTGCGGTCGGCAATTTCGATAGCGCCTTCGTGGCAGCGCCGGTGCAGCTGGATGCCGAATACACCACGCCCGATCATTCGCACGCGATGATGGAGCCGCACGCATCGATCGCCATGTGGGAAGGCGACAAGCTGAGCGTGTGGACCTCCAACCAGATGATCGACTGGAGCGCGGGCGATCTGGCCAAGACGCTGGGGATCCCGCGCGAAAACGTGCGTCTGATGTCGCCGTACATCGGTGGCGGCTTCGGCGGCAAATTGTTCCTGCGTGCCGATGCGGTGCTCGCCTCGCTGGCCGCGCGCCAGGTCGGACGCCCGGTCAAGGTGATGCTGCCGCGGCCGCTGATCTTCAACAACACTACGCATCGCCCGGCCACCGTGCAGCGTATCCGTATCGGTGCACAGCGCGATGGCAAGATCACCGCGATCGCGCACGAGAGCTGGTCCGGCGACCTGCCCGAGGGCGGCCCGGAAATCGCGGCCGCGCAGACCCAGTTGCTGTATGCCGGTGCCAATCGGCTAATTTCCACGCGCCTGGCGGTGCTCGATCTGCCCGAAGGCAACGCGATGCGTGCGCCTGGCGAAGCGCCGGGTCTGATGGCGCTGGAAGTGGCCATGGATGAGATGGCCGAAAAACTGGACATGGATCCGGTCAAGTTCCGCATCGTCAACGATACCCAGGTGGATCCGGAAAACCCGCAGCGTCCGTTCTCGCAGCGTCAGTTGGTCAAGTGCCTGGAAGATGGCGCAAAGCGTTTCGATTGGTCCAAGCGCAAGGCCAAGCCGGCCAGCAACCGCGATGGGCGTTGGTTGGTCGGCATGGGCGTGGCGGCAGCGTTCCGCAACGCGCCGGTGATGACCTCCGGTGCACGCATGCGGCTGGAGCAGGGCGGCCGTGTGGTGGTGGAAACCGATATGACCGATATCGGTACCGGCTCCTACACCATCATTGCGCAGACCGCTGCGGAGATGATGGGCGTGCCGCTGGACTGGGTGGATGTGCGCCTGGGCGATTCCAGCTTTCCCGCCTCGGCCGGTTCCGGCGGCCAGTGGGGTGCGAACAGTTCAACAGCCGGTGTGTATGCCGCGGCAGTGAAACTGCGCGAAGCCGTAGCCAAGCAGCTGGGGCTGGACCCGGCCAAGGCCGAATTCGCCGACAGCCACGTGCGTGCTGGCGGCAAGCGCATTGCGCTGGGTGATGCGGCGGCCAATGGCGCGTTGGTGGTGGAGGACAAGATCGAGTTCGGTGAGCTTTCCAAGACGCATCAGCTATCCACCTTCGGCGCGCACTTTGTCGAAGTCGGCGTGGATGTCGCCACCGCCGAGGTACGCATCCGTCGCATGCTGGCGGTGTGCGCGGCCGGACGCATCCTCAACCCCAAGTCTGCGCGCAGCCAGGTCATCGGCGGCATGACCATGGGCGCGGGTGCGGCGCTGATGGAAGAGCTGGCGGTGGACAAGCGGCTAGGCTTCTTCGTCAATCACGACCTAGCCGGTTATGAAGTGCCGGTGCATGCGGACATCCCGCATCAGGAAGTGGTCTTCCTGGAAGAAAGCGACCCGATGTCATCGCCGATGAAGGCCAAGGGTGTCGGCGAGCTGGGCATCTGCGGCGTGGCGGCAGCGATCGCCAATGCGGTCTACAACGCCACCGGCGTGCGCGTCCGCGATTACCCGGTGACGCTGGACAAGCTGCTTCCGCATCTGCCCGAGTTGCTGCGCGCGTGAGTGCGGTGGTGGCCCCGGTCACGCACGCGGCGCCGGCCGAGCCGGCGTGGCCGGCATGGCCGAGCTATGCCCTGCACGATGACCTGCTGCCGACGCTGACCGCCTGGCATCGGGCGGGGCAGCGCGTCGCCATTGCCACGCTGATCGACGTGCAAGGCTCCTCGCCGCGCCCGTTGGGAAGCGAGATGGCCATCAGCGCCGACGGCCGGGTGGCCGGCTACGTCTCAGGCGGCTGCGTGGAAGCGGCAGTGGCGCACGAAGCCATCGCCGCCTTGCGCGACGGCATGCCGCGCTGGCTGGACTACGGCGAAGGCAGCCAGGTGCTGGACATCCAGCTCAGCTGCGGCGGCCGTATCGGCGTGCTGGTCTGGCCGGTCCAGGACCTGGGCGAGCATCTGGCGCGCTGGCGCAATGCGCGCCAGCACCGTCGCCCGTTCCATGTCGCGCTGGACCGGAGCACCGGCGCCGTCCGTTACCCGGTCAGCGCGCAGGACCTGCGTCCCGATGAATTCCTGCGTACGCACCGGCCGTCGCTGCGGCTGGTGCTGGTCGGTGCCGATCCTGCGCTGCTGGTGCTGGTGTCGCTGGCCAGCCAGATGGGTATCGAGGTACGCGTGCTGCGGCCGCACGGCCCCAGCGAACCACCGCCCGGCTTGGCCGCCGACCATTACGATCGCCGTGCGTTGGGCGACGCGCTGCAGGACCTGCATCTGGATGCGGACACTGCGCTGTACAGTCTGGCGCACGACGGCGACAGCGACCTGCAGGTCGCCTCGCGCGGGCTTGCCTCCAGGGCTGCCTGCATCGGCATCCTGGGCAGTCGCCAGAAACGTGAGGCACGCCTGCAGGCGCTGCGTGCGCTTGGGCATGACGATGCCGCGCTGGCCAGATTGCGCTTGCCGGCAGGCTGGCGGATGGGGCGCTCTTCCCCGCACACGATTGCACTGGGCATCATTGCCGAAGCCACCCAGGCGGTCGCCGATGGGCAGGCTGCTGCGGCGTCGGCTGGCTAAGAACGGCCCCCAACACGACTGCGCGCACCGCCGTGCGGGCGCGGTCAGTAGTTGTATGTACCACTCGTACACTGCGATTGCTCCGCGCCATCCGCACTCGCTTGGCGACTGCTCGCTACGTTCCGTCAGCCACTCCAGCTGTGCCGCCGTGAGAACGGGCAGGGCACTGCAATCGCGCGTTTGCATTAACTTCGATATGAATTTCGATGTGCAGTCGCCAGCAGGGTGGATGCATGGTTGCCGATGAAGTTTCTGGTGCTGAAAGTAGCAATCTGGAGAGTAAGTAATTTTTGATATGCCTTTTAAGGCATGCTCTTGTGATCCGCACTTCTGCAGGTAACTGCGCCATCCAGCGCTGGAAATCAGTCGCTGCCGTCCTGAGCGCAGCGCTACCGCAGCTCCGCATGTTTCTTCGTCATGCTTGCGTAGCAGTGCAATGCACGCCGGTCGGTTTGTAGACGTAGGAAAGCGTCATTATCTGGATCGGGGAATGCGCTGCATTTAGTCACTCCGCGCGCACAGTTACCTCTTTAGGCTGGCGCATCCCCAATATGCATGCCACGTCGCCATGACCGAATTACTTGATCACTACGACGACGTCTCCTGCGACGCAGATCGATTGCTGTCGCCAGTCATTGCCGGTCATCTCAACGCACCTCGGTGCGATGCGCTTGTTGATGCGTGCCCGATGCTGCGCACATCGCGCCATTGTTCGCCGCGCGCGATGGCATTGGACGCATGAGCAGCGATCACGTTGCGCTGCTGCTCGCCGCGGGTGCAGGACGTCGGTTAGGGCGTTCCAAACAATTGCTATTGCGCGACGGCGAACCGTTGTTGCGGCGTTTCGCACGCGTCGCGCTGCAGACGGCGCCGCGCCGTTGTGTTGTGGTGCTGGGCGCCGATGCCGACGCGTTGACCGAGGTCCTGCAAGGCCTGGACGTGGAAGTGTTACGTCACGCCGACTGGGCCGCCGGCATGGGCTCCAGCCTGGCGGCGCTGCGCCAGCATGTGCAGGACGATACGTCGCTAAGGCGCAGCCTCATCCTGGGGTGCGACCAGCCCGCGCTGGATACACCGCATCTGCGCGCCTTGCTGGAGGAAGCGGACCGGGCCGCATCCGGATGTGCCACCAGCGGGTACGCCGGTGTGCGTGGCATCCCGGCGGTGGTCACCCACGCGGCCTGGGCCGACGTGCCGCTCCACGGCGACAGCGGCCTGCGCGGCTTGTTCGCCGGCCTGGACGTGCAGACCTTGGGTTGCGTCAGCGCCCCGGCGCTCGCGCTGGACGTGGACACGCCCGCCGACCTGGTCGCAGCGCAACAGCGTGGCTGGGTGGATGCGGATTGAGACACCGTGACGGGTGCTTGACGCGCTATCCGGCAGCCTGGGGGCTAGGTTGTCTTACGACCACAGCACGAGCGCTTCCCTGATCACCAGGACATAGCCCACCACCATTGCGGTCTTGACCGGAAACTGGAACTTCCTGAGCAGATGCATGCGACCCCTCCCCCGAGGCATCTTCAAGAGCGACGAATTCCCCCGCGCCGTCTGCGCCCGTTGACGGCCAGCCGCGACGTCTGTTCGCCGCTCGAGCGCGAATTTAGCGCCAGCTTCGATCGGTGTCACGTAAGAATTTTCCTACCTTCATGCCAGTGTCCGCCCGACGGCGTTGGCATTAGCAAAAAGACATGCTGGCTATGCCGGACGCGGGGCCCTAGGCCACTCTCCCGCGGCCCCTTGAGTAAGGGCGCGCCGGCATCCCGAACGGGACCCCGGCACTCCCATCGCTGGTGCGCTGCGCCATTGCGCGCTGCCCACTTCCGTCGTTGTACCGCTGCATCTGCCGGCCGGAGGCCCTGATGGACGAGTCCCGTTATGTTGTGCGTATTCATCCCGAACAGGGCGGTTGGTGGGTGACCCGGCCGCAGTGGTCGCCGCTGCGTTATCTGCGCGAGCAGGGCGCGCTGGAAAATGCCGAATTGATGGCCAAGCTGCATTGCATGACCACCGGTCAGCCCAGCGGCGTGGTGTTGAAGACCGCCGAAGGCGAGCGCGTGGTGCGTCGCTACGGCTGACCGAACCGGCCGCTTGCAGAAAGCGCAAGGAAGACGCTGACGATCCTGCCCGGGCAGGGTGGCCGACCACACGCACCCGGCAACCCTATCGCAGTGCGCCAGCCGGCGGCCTTGCAGTCACGCCGGTGCTCGCCCGCAGATCCAGTCGACTGGACACGACCGATCGGCCATTCTTGCTGCGATCCGCACCTTGGCGGCCCCTAGTCGAGAATGTCACCCCTAGTGAATGCCGCCGGTTCTGCCTTGATCCAAAACGATATCGTGGTCTTCGGCCTGATCGCCGCCACGTTGGGGGCGGTGTTCTGGACCTCCTCGCGCGAGCAGGGGCTGTGGCGACGCTTCTACGCCGTGGTGCCGGCGCTGCTGCTGTGTTACCTGCTGCCAGGCATCTACAATACCGTTGGCCTGATCGACGGTGCCAATACCCGCCTGTACAACCCGATCGCGCGCGACGTGCTGCTGCCGGCCGCGCTGATCCTGCTCACGCTGAGCATCGACCTGCGCGCCATCCTGGGGCTGGGGCCCAAGCTGGTTGCCATGTACCTGGGCGCGTCACTGAGCATCATGCTGGGCGCGGTGGTGGCGTTCTGGGTGATGGGCTGGGTGCATCCGGCCACGGTGGCCGGCGATACCTGGGCCGGCATGGCCGCGCTGGCGGGCAGCTGGATCGGCGGTGGGGCCAATATGCTGGCGATGCGCGAGGTGTTCGATGTGGATGCCACCACCTTCGGGCAGTTTGCAGTGGTGGATGTGGGCGTCGGTTATGTGTGGATGGCGGCGCTGATCTTCCTGGCCGGGCGCGCGCGCAGCATCGATGCGCGCAGCGGCGCCGATACCCGCGCGCTGGATGCGCTGCAGGACCGCATGGCGCGGTTCCAGGCCGAACACGCGCGCATCCCCAGCCTGGCCGATCTGATGGTGATCGTGGCGGTGGCATTCGGCGGGGTCGGACTGGCGCACGCGCTGGCCAATCCACTGGCCGCATGGTGCAAGGCCAATCTGCGCTGGTCCAGCCAGTTCAGCCTGGACACGCCGTTCGTGTGGGTGGTGGTGCTGGCGACCAGTATCGGCTTGCTGCTGAGCTTCACCCGCGCGCGCACGCTGGAAGGGGCCGGGGCCTCCAAGGTCGGTTCACTGCTGCTGTATTTCCTGATCGCCTGCATCGGCATGCAGATGGATCTGCTGGCGCTGCTGGACCGGCCCTGGCTGTTCCTGCTCGGGCTGATCTGGATCGCGGTGCATATCGGTTTGCTGTGGGGCCTGGGCCGCCTGTTGCGGGTGCCGTTCTTCTATTTCGCGATCGGCTCGCAATCCAATATCGGTGGGCCGGCCTCGGCGCCGGTGGTGGCCGCTGCGTTCCACCCGGCCCTGGCGCCGGTTGGCGTGCTGCTGGGCACGATGGGCTACGCCACCGGCACGTACCTGGCCTATCTGGTCGGCATCACCTTGCGCGCGATGGCGGGAGCGGGCTGACCGGACCGTCGCACAGTCGGTGTAGTCGTCGGGAAGGTGTGGCAGGACGTGCCGGGGTTGCCTGGCGGTATCACACATTGGCGCAGTGCCGGATGTACTGGCTACATCCCTTCGGCGAGCGCTTGCGAGGTGTTGTCCGCCACCTCGAGGCGGGCGCTGGCCAGCGCCAGTGCCCGGTCATGATTACTGCTGCAGGCCGCGCCGCTGTGCTTCCTGCTGCGTGCTTTGCTGCGACTGCTGCTGATTGTGCTGCTGCAGCTGATCGACATTGCCGTGCGCCGGCTCGTTGGCCGCCGAGGCGGTCTGCACATGGCTGCGCAAATGCGCCGGGTCGTCCATCCGGCCTTGCACCGCGATCAGGCTGTCGCCGTCGCGGTTGGGCACCAGGTGGTCGATCCGCTGCAGGCCGTCGCTACTTGCACGCGCGGCCACGCTGGCGGCGGTGTTGAGAAACGCGGTGTCGTCGCGCAGGCCCAGGCGTTCGCGCTGGCCATCCAGGCGCACCACCGCGTCGTTGAACAACTGGCTGCCTGCACCTTGCGCCTGCCCGGGCGATTGCATCTCCTGCGCCTTCATCACCGAGTCCATGCCGTGCAGGTCCATGCGGTGCATCAACATTCTGCCCGGCACCAGGCGCTGCCCGAACGACAACGGGTCCGGTTCCGGCAGCTCGATCTGATGGCCGGCCGCATTGGGCATCGCCCACTTCAGGGGAATGCTGTCTTCCTGCAGATGGGTGAGGATCTCGTTCTTGACGTGGTAGCCGCGGATCAACTCGCTGCTGGCGTACTCCTTGGCTGCCGAGGCATCCAGGCCCTGGCGTTCCAGCGTGCGGTCGTTGACGCCGGCGGCGTTGTAGGTCACGGCGGGGATGTCGTTGACCATCGCCGAAGCGGCCGCCAGGCCGCCGCCGAGCGAATGCCCCGAGATCACCACCTGGTCGCCGAACGCCTGCTTGGCCTGGCTACCGAGCTGGATGGCAGACGCGTATTGCGCGTCGTCGAAGCCCAGGCCCTGGCCAAGGTTGTGCTTCCAGTCCTTGCCTTCGTCGGTGCCGCAGAAGCCGAGCACCACCTGGCCCTGTTCGTTGCGGTAGAACGCGGCATCGAAGCCGCTCTTGGCATCGTGCAGCAGGCCGGGGTCGATGCCCGCCCGTTGCAGGGTGCTGTCGTCCATGCGCGTCCAGCCGTTGGGCAAGGGCGCAAAGATTTCGGCGCTGCCTTCGCGTCGTTGCGAGGCAGTGGCGTAGAGGTCTTGCAGCACCGCCGGGAACTGGCGGTCTTCCGGCTGCGGTTGCTGTCCACGCATCGACTCTGCGAATGGGGTGGACGAGGAATTTGACGGGCTCATGCGCGGCTCCTTGCGTTCGTCGTGCGAAAAGCCCGCTTAGCGGCTGCTTTCCACGGGAATGTTGTGGGCGCTCAACCATGCGCGCACGTCCGACCTGGCCTGCTGGCCGGCTGCATTGAGCAGGCGGTCCGGGGTGGTGAAGAAATACGCCTGGAAGGTCTTCTGTTGCGCGTTGCGCAGCGTGGGATCCACCCCGGCCTCGAGCAATTGCAGCACTGCCGGGCTTGCTGCGCCGCTTTGTGCGGCCAGATGCAACACGCTGTTGCCGGTATTGTCGACGCGCTGTACATCGGCGCCTGCTTGGATCAACAACGCGATCTGCGCATCGCGCTTGCTCTGCACGGCGCGGAACAACGGTGTCCATCCGGCGCGCGCGCTGACCACATCGATCGGCGCCTTGTGCTGCAACAGGATATTCAGGTATTCCGCATCCTTCGCCATGGCCGCCATATGCACGACCGTTTCCTGGTCCATGCCCGGCAACGACGGATCTGCGCCGGCATCGAGCAATGCGGCCAGGGCGCGGGGTTGTTCGTTCCAGATCGCCCACTCGAGCAAGGTGACGTTCTGATCGCCGTGTGCGGCGAGATCGACTGTCGGTGCGAGTGCGCGGATTCGGGCGACATCACCGTGCGCGATGGCGTTGGCAATGTCGGTCAGGCCGGGGTCGCGGAAGGCGACGGTGTGGTCCTGCAGCGTAGCTGACATGGTGGTTTGCTCCTTGGCACCGGGCGAGGCGGTGCATGAGACCGCGAAAAACGAGGTCGCAAGAACGAGCAGGGTGGGGAATCGCGTCTGCATCGAAATCTCCTTCTCCTGATCGCATTCCTGGTGGCACTGCGGTGTGTCCTTCCGCAGCCGGGCCGATCCTACCAGCTGCCTGGACGACGCGCGGTAAGATTTTGTGACATGCCGGCGCCGCAGGTTTCACTGGTTGAGGCCGTTTGTCGTCGTGGTGTCGGCATGTTGCCGATGCATCACGACGAGTCTCACGCGCGCATGCACTCCGCCACAGCCAACGGTCACAAGACGGCCGGCATAATGGTGCTTTGCGAGCAGATGGGTGCAATGGTCTACGAATTACTGATCAGCGATTGCGATGGTGTGCTTGTCGACAGCGAAATACTGGCCGACCGGGTGATGCGCGAGGCGCTGGCGGCCTTCGTGCCGGCCGAAGCGTTGGAGCAGTTGCTCGGCACAACGTTCGGGCAGACCACGCGTGAGGTATTGCTGCGCGTGCAGGAACATTTCGCAATACAGCTGCCGGAGACCTTGCTGGCACAGATCCAGGCGCGTAGTGAAGCCTGGATCAAGGCCGAGGTGCAGCCGATTGCGGGTGTGCGCGACGCATTGGAACAGATTCCGTTGCCGCTGGCGGTCGCCTCCAACAGCCGCCGCCACAATGTGATTGCCTCGGTCGAACGGGTAGGGCTCACCACGCGCGCCGCAGGGCACATCTTCAGTGCCGATATGGTGGAGCGGCCCAAGCCGGCGCCGGATGTCTATCTGTTGGCCGCACGCACCCTGGGCGTTGCGCCGGAGCGCTGCCTGGTGATCGAAGACAGCCCCACCGGTGCGACTGCCGCATTGGCGGCCGGCATGCAGGTGCTGGGGTTCACTGGTGCCAGCCATATTCCGCTGGGCCATGCCGACACCTTGCGTCGCATCGGTGTGCTGGCGGTGTTCGACGATATGCGCGAGCTGCCTGCGTTGTTCGAGCGGCTGGCGCAAAAACGCGCTGGCTGAGAGCTGCCGGCAGTACGTCTTGGACGCAGTGTCGATGGTGGCGCAATCGCAGCCTTCTCATTCTGCAACCGACCGGGCCAGACCGTGCAATCGACCTGCAATGACAGGGCTGTTGCGTCATAGCGTGGCTTGGAGACCGTCAAAGGCTTGGTCCATCGAGCGCGCGGTGCCCTCACCACTTGCGGGACACGCCGCAAGGACGTCCGTGTAGGCTCGGTGGCGGCCTCCATGCCGCCACACGGTCCCGCAAGCGGCGCGGGCACCGCACCAGAAAGTTGGTCGGGTGCTTTCTTGAGAGCTTGTTGCTCGGCTTGGGCCGCCAGCGAGACGTTTGTGGGTTGCGTGCTGAAAGCCCGTCCACCGCTCGGCTCGCGATGGGGTGGTGAGACGCTGGTCGACGCACACCGATCCGACCAATGCACCTCATGCACTGCTTGCAACCACGCACACCGACTCTCTCGACTGGTCCTTGCCCGCCCACCGTCGCGGGACCTTACGCGGCATGGATGCCGCGTAAGAGCCTACAAGGACGTACTTGCGGCGTGTCCCGCGACGGTGGGCGGGCAAGGGCCCTGCACCAACCCCAAGCCATCAACGCAGCAGGGCGCGATTCGCATCGCGCCCTGCTGCGTTCCGACTCGCCACCTATCCGGTCATCCGGTCAGCAGCAGCGAAACCCGCTCTTGCCGCCGTAACGCGCGTCCTGGCGCTCGCGGAAGAAGGTGGGGTAGTCCATCACCGGTTTGTCGGGGTGTTTTTCCAGCATGTGGCGCACGTAGTTGTCGTAATCGGGAATGCCGCAGCACAGGCGTGCGGTCTGGATCAGGCGCCGCCAGATGCGGCGATGCACCTGGTATTGGCTGGCGAGAACAAGTTGGGTGCCCATTACAGATCCGCCATCTGGTGTGGCTGCAAGGCCACGTACGGGGTTTCGCGGTCGCTACGCTGCGGATTGCGGCGCGCAATCACGATGGTCTTGATCGCGTAGATCAGGATCGAACCCACCACGAACAGGAACAGCACCGTCAGCCCGGTATTGACGTAGGCATTGGTGACGATCTGCTGCATCTGCGCCACCGTCTTGGCCGGCGCGGTGATGGTGTTGCTGGCGATGGCGTCCTGGTACTTGTGCGCCTGCGCCAGGAAGCCCTGCGCCGGGTTGCTGTCGAAGATCTTGATCAGCCCCGCATAAGTGGTGCAGATCAGCAGCCACACCGCCGGCACCAGGGTGACCCAGGCGTAGCGGTCGCGCTTCATCTTGAACAGCACCACCGTGCCCAGCATCAGTGCGATCCCGGCCAGCATCTGGTTGGAGATGCCGAACAACGGCCACAGGGTCTGGATGCCGCCGAACGGATCGATCACGCCGGTGTAGAGCAGGTAGCCCCACAACGCCACGCAACCGGCGGTTGCGATGATGTTGGCGGCCCACGATTCGGTCTTCTTCAGCGCCGGGATGAAGTTGCCCAGCAGGTCCTGCAGCATGAAGCGGCCCGCACGCGTCCCGGCGTCCACGGCGGTCAGGATGAACAGTGCTTCGAACAGGATCGCGAAGTGGTACCAGAATGCCATGGTGTCTTCGCCCGGCAGCAGCTGGTGCAGGATCTGCGCAATGCCCACCGCCAGGGTGGGCGCACCACCGGCGCGTGCCAGGATGCTGTGCTCGCCGATGTCGCGCGCCGTGGCTTCCAGCACATCGGGCGTGATCGCAAAGCCCCATTCGGACACCTTGGCGGCCACCGCCACCGTGTCGCTGCCGACCAGCGAGGCCGGGCTGTTCATAGCGAAGTAGATGCCCGGCTCGATGATCGATGCGGCCACCAGCGCCATCACCGCCACGAACGATTCCATCAACATGCCGCCGTAGCCGATGTAGCGCATGTGGCCTTCGTTGGCGAGCAGCTTGGGCGTGGTGCCCGAAGCAATCAGCGCATGGAAACCGGAGACCGCGCCGCAGGCGATGGTGATGAACAGGAACGGGAAGATGCCGCCCTTCCAGACCGGGCCGTCGCCGGTGGACGCGAACTGGGTCAGTGCCGGCATCTTCAGATCCGGCATGACCACCAGGATGCCGATCGCCAGCGCCAGGATCGTGCCGATCTTGAGGAAGGTGGACAGGTAATCGCGCGGCGCCAGCAGCAGCCATACCGGCAACACCGACGCGACGAAGCCGTAGCCGATCAGCATCCAGGTGATCTGCTTGGCGGTGAAGGTGAATGCCGGGCCCCAGCTCGGATCCGCCGCGACCTTGCCGCCCAGCCAGATCGCGCCCAGCAGCAGGATCAGGCCGACCACCGAGATCTCGCCGATCTTGCCGACCCGGATGTAGCGCATGTACACGCCCATCATCAGCGCGATCGGCATCGTGGCGATGACGGTGAACATGCCCCACGGGCTTTCCGCCAGCGCCTTGACCACCACCATCGCCAGCACCGCCAGGATGATGATCATGATCAGGAAGGCGCCGAACAGGGCGATGGTGCCGGGCACCTGGCCCATTTCCTCGCGCACCAGATCGCCCAGCGAGCGGCCGTTGCGGCGGCTGGACAGGAACAGCACCACGAAGTCCTGCACTGCGCCGGCAAACACCACGCCGACCACCAGCCACAGCAGGCCGGGCAGGTAGCCCATCTGTGCGGCAAGCACCGGGCCGACCAATGGCCCGGCACCGGCGATCGCGGCGAAATGATGGCCGAACAGCACGTGCTTGTTGGTGGGCACGTAGTCCAGGCCGTCGTTGTTGGCCACCGCGGGCGTGGCGCGGGTGACGTCCAGCTGCATCACCTTGTCGGCGATGAACAGGCTGTAGAACCGGTAGGCGATCAGATAGATCGACACCGCCGCCACCACGATCCACAACGCGTTGATGTGTTCGCCGCGGCGTAGCGCCACGGTGCCCAGACAGAACGCGGCCAGCAGCGCCAGCGCGCCCCAGGCCAGCTTCGAGAACCCTTTCATGCATGCCCCTCAGGAACGATTCACCCAAGGGTCACCCTCTGCCCGCCCGGGGTCAATGGCGCCGTTCCGGGCCGGGGTAAAACTTTAGTTGTAGAGCGTCTTGGCACCGCGTGCCGGATCGCGCGGCGGCGCCGGCGGGTTTTGGAACGATCGGTTGCGCCGGTCGCGGTTGGGCCGCGTGCCGACTGCATCCATTATTCGAGCCAGTCATTCACGCAGGGAGAGGTCGATGAGCATCACCGCCACCGCAGCGGCACACGTGCTGCGCACCATCCGTGGCATGCCCACCTCCGACGGTGCCGGAGTCAAGCTGACCCGCGTGATCGGCACCCAGCAGCTGCCGGACCTGGACCCGTTCCTGATGCTGGACGAGTTCGGCACCGACAAGGCCGAGGACTATCTGGCCGGGTTTCCCAGCCATCCGCACCGCGGCTTCGAGACGGTGACCTACATGCTGGACGGGCGCATGCGCCACAAGGACAACCACGGCAACGAGGGCCTGCTGACCCCGGGCAGCGTGCAGTGGATGACGGCCGGGCGGGGGCTGATCCATTCGGAAATGCCCGAGCAGGAATCCGGGCGCATGCGCGGCTTTCAGCTGTGGGTGAACCTGCCGGCGCGCGACAAGATGACCGACCCCAAATACCAGGAGTACGCCCCGGAACGCATTCCGGTCGCCCAGCCGGCGCCTGGCGTCACGGTCAAGGTGATCGCCGGCGCGGTGGGCGAGGTGCGTGGCCCGATCGTGCAACCGGCCACCGAACCGGTGTACCTGGATATCGCACTGGCACCGGATGCGGCCTGGGACTATGTGCTGCCCAGCGGCCACAACGCGTTTGCCTATGCGTTCGAAGGCGCAGTGACGGTAGGCGAGGGCGATGCCGCGCGTGCGCTGCCGGCGCAGGAACTGGCGGTGCTCGGTGGCGGCGAGCGCCTGACGCTGCGGGCCGGTGCGCACGGTGCGCAGCTGATCCTGGTGGCGGGCCGCCCGCTCAACGAGCCGGTGATGCGGCACGGCCCGTTCGTGATGAACACCAAGCAGGAACTGATGCAGGCCTTCGTCGATTTCCAGGAAGGCCGGTTTTGAGCCGGCGCGCTGTAGCCACTGCGGGGGCCGCGGCATGAGTGACCGGCCCGTCAGTGTCAGCACCGGCGCGGTGCCGTACACCGTGAGCATCCACGATGGTCAACACAGCTGGAGCGGCGACACTCAGCCGGCCAACGGCGGCGCCGACGCCGGGCCGGATCCGGAGTCGCAGGTGTTGGGCGCCCTGGGTGCCTGCACCGCGATCACGGTGTCGATGGTGGCCGCGCGCAAGCAGTGGCCGTTGACGGCGGTGCATGTGCATCTGCATTACACCCAGCGCGGCGCTGCGGGCACGCGGATCACGCGGCAGATCGAACTGGAAGGCACGCTGGACGATGCGCAGCGTGCACGCCTGCTGGAGGTGGCCGACAAGTGCCCGATCCATCGCCTGCTCACCGGCGAGGTGCGGATCGAGACGGCATTGCAGGGCGACGGCGACGCGTCAGCTGCGGCGGCGGGCGTTTGAAAGCGCCGGCGAGCCGCATGCGGGTGCTCCGCCGGCTCGCCTGAAAGACCGCGTCAGGTCGGCATGCCCTGGCGCGTCACGACTGCTTGCCTCAGCGCTGCAGTGCCAGGCTGGCCGGCTGCAGGTCCATGTTCTGCACCAGCGACTGCATCGAGGCCAGTTCCTCGGTATTGGCGCCGTCGATCCATAGCTGCGCGTAGCGCTTCTTGCCCAGCTCGACCACGGTGACCCGGCGCGATTCCATGCCCGGCAGCTCGCGGCCGCCCAGGTCGAGCTTGTACCAGTAGAAGTCCTCCTGCTGGATCTGGCCTTTCTCCGCGCGGCGGTCGCGTGCCAGCGTCATCGCCGGGTCGCGGGTGGTCAGCATTACGCCGACCACCTGGCGACCGTCTGCGGTCATGGCCTTGCAGACCAGATAGTCCGCGCCCGCAAGCTCGCTCCACTGCAGCCCGGAGGCAGGCGGTAGCGGCGGGCAGACCGGTGAGGTTTGGGCGTGAACGGTGACGGCGGCCAACAGCAGGCTCAGGCCGACAAGGCAGGATGCGGACTTCATTCAAGTGTTCCCCGGCGTTGGATGTCTGCGCAGGGACAGCGTCGTCGCGCGTGTCGCCGCATCAGCCCAGTGCGCTCCCCGCCCGGCTGTGCCCGCACGCAACCTGTCCCCAACCTATGGGGACATCACTACCACAGGTGTGGCTGCAAGCTCAAGCGCAATTCGCAGGCCGGGCTGCAATCGGTCGTGCGCACCGGCACTCCCGTTTCGAGACCTGGGTGGGTTGCGCGGCGCTTGCGCGCGGCAGCCGGTGGTCAGGGGTAGTTGACCGGCTTGGGCGCCGGGGTTTCCGGCAGCGGAATGAATTCCTTGTCGTCGCCGGGAATGCTGCCGAAGCGACCGGCCTGCCAGTCGTCCTTGGCCTGCTCGATGCGCTCCTTGGAGCTGGAGACGAAGTTCCACCACAGGTGGCGCGGGCCATCCAGCGGCTCGCCGCCAAGCAGCATCGCCTTCAGCGGCGTCCTGGCGCGCAGGCGCCCGCGGCTGCCGGGCGAGGGCACGATCAGATGGCGCGCGGGCACATCGGCGCCATCCAGCTGCGCCTCGCCTTCCAGGATGTAGAGCGCACGTTCGGCGTGGCCGGTGTCCAGGTCGATCTCCGCATCCGGCTGCAGATCCAGCGCGACATTGAGCGTGCCGCTGAACACCTGCACCGGCGATTCCTCGCCGTACGCACGGCCGGCGATTACGCGTAGCCAGACGCCATCGCGGCGTTGCTGCGGCAGGCTGGCGGCGGCGTGGTGATGGAAGGCGGGCGCGGTTTCTTCGGCCGAGCGCGGCAGTGCGATCCAGGTCTGCATGCCGTGCAGCGCATGCGTGCGGGCGCGCTCGGCGCCGGGCGTGCGCTCGGAGTGGGCGATACCGCGGCCGGCGGTCATCCAGTTGACGTCGCCGGGGCGGATCACCTGGTCCGAGCCCAAGGTGTCGCGGTGGCCGATCTCGCCGGCCCACAGGAAGGTGACCGTGGCCAGGCCGATATGCGGATGCGGACGCACGTCGATGCCGTGATCCGGCTCCAGCACCGCCGGGCCCATATGGTCGACGAACACGAACGGGCCGACGCTGCGCGCCTGCAACGTGGGCACGGCGCGGCGGACTTCCAGCCCGCCGATGTCGTGCACGCGGGGAGCGATCAAAGTGGTCATGGCGGCGGCTCGCAGTGGCTGGAGTGGTCGCCAGCTTTGCATGCGCGCACGCGGCCGGGCGAGCGCTCCACCAAGACAGATCGTCCCGGAGGCAGTGTCACGTACGAGGCCGGCGGTGTGTTTTTCAAGGGCGAGCGGCGCGTGTCGCGCGATTGCAGTCCAGCGGCGCACAGCGATGTGCCGCAGCGACGGCAGGAATGAAATCTTTCGCGACGATGACGTGCCTTGTCGCAGCAAGGATCACCGGTCGATTGCGAAAGAGTTCGCGCCGGTACCGCTAGCGCCAGCGCCGATGCGCGCCAGGCGTGGATGCCGCGCGCTGAAACGTCGTTGCGTGGCGCGCTGGCGACTAGCGCGAGCGCGCCGAGCTCGTTCGTCATGGACGACGGCTGCAGGCACGCAGCATGTCGATCGCGATTGACTGCCGCGCGCTAGAACAGTTGTGCGGGCGCCGCGGTGTCTAGGGCGATCTCGCCGCGCCGCGAGGCCAGCCGATCGGCCAGGCGCGTGGGCTCGGGCAGGCGATAGGCGCGCAGGGTACGCAGCGTCCAGTCGAGCGCGCCCTGCATCGAGACGCGATGGCCCGGCGAGACGATCAGCGGATTGCAGCGCAGCTTGCTGCGCAGCGCCCAGCCGATCTGCGTGCCGCCCAACAGGATCGGGCTATGGTCGCCGCGCTCGGGTCCCGGCTCGACGAAGCTGCCTGCCAGGCGTTGCTTGGCCACGCCGATGCTGGGCAAGCCGGTCACCACGCCAAAGTGCGCGGCGATGCCGAGCTTGCGCGGATGCGCGATGCCCTGGCCGTCGATGAAGACCAGATCGGGCGGGCGCGAGAGCAGTGCCAGCGCCTGCAGCAAGGCCGGCAGCTCGCGAAAACTGAGCAGCCCCGGTACGTACGGCATCGAGGTGGGCACGCGCGCGACATGCGTTTCCAGCGGCAGCAGCGTGTCTGCATCCAGCAGCACCGCGGCCGCACGCGTGGTCTGGCCGTCGTCTTCGAAGCCGACGTCGAAGCCGGCGAGCAGCTGCGGTGTTGCGCCGGCCTGGTCCTGCAGCACCACGCGGTGTGCCAGTTGCTGTTGCAACTGTCGCGCCTGGATGACGCTGCCATCCCAACCGGCAAAGACGGGATCGATCGTTTGCATGGCCGCAGCATCGCGCGCTGGGCGTGGCGGTGTCGTGCACGCCTGCGATGCGCTGGCTGCCGTTACAATCGCAGGCTGATCGGCCCCCAATCGGAGAACCGTAGTGACCCGTAAACTCGTACTGCTGCGCCATGGCCAGAGCCAATGGAACCTGGACAACCGTTTCACCGGCTGGGTGGATGTGGAACTCACCGAGCAAGGCCGCCAGGAAGCCGCTGCGGCCGGCAAGCTGATGAAGGACGAAGGCCTGCAGTTCGATGTGGCGCACACCTCGGTACTCAAGCGCGCCATCCACACGCTGCAGGGCGCGTTGAAGGAACTCGACCAGGACTGGTTGCCGGTGTCCAAGAGCTGGCGCCTCAACGAGCGCCACTACGGTGGCCTGCAGGGGCTGGACAAAGCCGAGACGGCGGCCAAGCACGGCGAGGAACAGGTCAAGATCTGGCGCCGTTCCTACGACATTCCGCCGCCGGCGATGGACGTCAACGATCCGGGGCATCCGTGTCACGACCGTCGCTACGCCACGCTGGACCGCAATGCACTGCCGGGCACCGAGTCGCTGGCGACCACGCTGGTGCGCGTGCTGCCGTACTGGCACGACGCGATCGCACCGCAGTTGAAGGCCGGGCAGACCGTGCTGGTGACCGCGCACGGCAACTCGCTGCGCGCGCTGCACAAATACCTCAACGATGTCTCCAACGAGCAGATCCTGGAGCTCAACATCCCGACCGGCATCCCGTTGCTGTTCGAGCTGGACGACAACCTGCAGGTGCAAAGCTTCCGCTATCTGGGCGACCCGGAAGCGGCCAAGCGTGCCGCCGAAGCGGTGGCCAACCAGGGCAAGGCGAAGTAATCGCCGCATCCGCTGGCCACGCTGCGTGCATGGCGCGCAGCGTGGCGTGGGTTTCGCAGCGCGCGTTCGAACGAGGCGTGCGGGTTTGACACGCAGGCGGTGCCTGTTCGCGGATCGAACAGGTACCGCATGACTGCATGCGTGTGTTCTTGCAGGGGAGACATGATGTCCAGCAAGCGTAAAAGGCAACAAATGAGTGCCACCTACTGCCGCGCGTATCTGGTGACGTTGGGGTTGTTGTTGGCCGGTGGCAGCGCGGCGTTCGCAGTGCTGGCCTGGGGCAGCGTGTCCGCTTCGGCGATCGGTGTGGCGCTGCTGATCTGCGTCATGGGTGTGGCGCTGCTGATGTTTGGTTTTTTGGGGCCGTCGCGGCAGATGGAATCCTGGGCAGAGGCAGCGTCCGGGCATGAGGTCGCGCTGGTGCTGATGGCGCTGGCGTATCCGGTGTATCTGCTGATGGCGCCGATGTACGCACGCAAATGACCGCAGTCGATGGCGCGCTGCTGCGCCGGACTTCTGGGTGGTTTCCGCGGCGGTAGATGGCGCTGGCACGCGCGTGCCCAGCTGACGCGCAGTGTCTTGTTGGTCGTTGTGCGTTCTTCGATAAGGCGCGGCACCGGACGTCAGGGCGTTGCGGTGCCGTTGCGATGATGGTGTGGTTGGGGTGTCTGCGCTGATTGCCTACTTTTTTGACTGCGTCTGACGCGGTCGTCTGCCTTGGAGAATGGAAAGATGTTGAGCAAATTCGCGCCACTGTCGCTTGCGGTGGCCATCGCGGTGACGCTCTCGGCGTGTGGCAGTTCCGACGACAGCGCCAAGCCGGCACCGGCCGCAACGCCGGCCGCACCGACCAGGGTGGATGTGTCCAAGCTCGATGCACCGATCGTGGCCTTCGGCATCAACGACCTGGATCCGGCCATCAACGCGTGTCAGGACCTCAACGGCTTCGTCAACGCCAAGTGGCTCAAGGCCAATCCGGTGCCATCGGACCGCACCAGCTGGGGCAGTTTCGAAGTGCTGGCCGAGCGGTCGCTGACCATCCAGCACGCGCTGGTGGAGCAACTGGCGCGCGGCAACCTGTCGGCCGGCTCGGTGGATGCCAAGATCGCCGACCTGTGGCGTACCGGCTCGGACGAAGCGGCGATCGACAAGGCCGGCATCACGCCGCTGCAGCCGCAGCTGAAGGCGATCGATGCGCTGACCGATGCGCCGGCCATTGCCGCGTGGTTGCGCGACAGCTATGCCAAGGGCCAGGGCTTCGTGTTCTCGTTCGGCGCCAATGCCGACTACAAGAATTCCGAGCAGATGATCGCCTACGCAGGCCAGGGCGGTCTGGGGCTGCCGGAGAAGGGCTATTACACCGATCCGGCGCAGGCCAAGATCCGTGAGCAGTACGTGGCCTACATCGCGCGCGTGCTGGAATTGTCCGGCGTTGCGCCAGCGCAGGCGGCAACCCAGGCCAAGGCGGTGATGGCGTTCGAAACGCGCCTGGCCAATGCCTCGCTGTCGCGCATCGAGCTGCGCGACCCGGCCAAGCGCTACAACCCGGTCGATGTGGCCGGTGCCAATGCGGTCACGCCGCATTTCGACTGGCAGGCGTTCTTCAGCGCGCTCAAGGTGCCGGCCGGGACGTTCTCGCTGAGCCAGCCGGGTTACTTCGCCGAACTCGATGCGATGCTGGCCGACACGCCGGTGGACACCTGGAAGGCCTACCTGCGTTTCCACAGCGTGGATGAAGCAGCGCCGTATCTGGCCAAACCGTTCGAGCAGGCCAACTTCGATTTCTATGCCAAGACGCTGCGTGGCCAGCAGGACATGCTGCCGCGCTGGAAGCGCACCTTGAACGCGGTCAACGAGGCGATGGGCGAGGCCCTGGGCCAGTTGTACGTGCAGTCCGCGTTCCCGGCCGAGTCCAAGCAGCAGATGCAGCAGCTGGTGCAGAACCTCTCGGCAGCGCTGAAGGCGCGGCTGGAAAAGCTCGACTGGATGAGCGCGGAAACCAAGCAGCGCGCGCTGGAGAAGTGGGCCAGCTTCACGCCCAAGATCGGCTACCCGGACCAATGGCGCGACTGGTCGGGCCTGGAAACCCGTGGCGATGGATTCCTGGCCAACATGCAGGCCGCGCAGGCATTCAACTACCGCTACATGCTGGACAAGATCGGTAAGCCGGTCGACAAGCGCGAGTGGCATATGACCCCGCAGACGGTCAATGCGTACTACAACGCCACGCGCAACGAGATCGTGTTTCCGGCCGCGATCCTGCAGCCGCCGTTCTTCGATCCCAAGGCCGACCCGGCATTGAACTACGGCGGTATCGGCGCGGTGATCGGGCACGAGATGATGCATGGCTACGACGACTCGGGCAGCCAGTTCGATGCCAAGGGCAACTTCGATACCTGGTGGACCGATGCGGACCGCAAGCTGTTCACCCAGCGCACCGACCAGCTGGTGGCGCAGTTCGACGGCTATGAGGCGATTCCCGGCGTACACGTCAAAGGCAAGCTGACCCTGGGCGAGAACATCGGCGACCTGGGCGGCCTCACCGTGGCCTACGACGCGCTGCAGATGGCGTTGAAGGAACAATCCGACGCCGGCAAGGACATCGACGGTTATACCCAGGACCAGCGCTTCTTCATGAATTGGGCCACGGTGTGGCGCCGCAACTTCACCGACGGCGAACTGCGCGTGCGCCTGAACACCGATCCGCATGCGCCGGCCAATTTCCGCGCCAATGGCGCGCCGTCGAACATGCCGGCATTCGCGCAGGCATTCCAGTGCAAGCCCGGCGATGCGATGGTGCGTGGGGACAAAGAGCGCGTTGCAATCTGGTGATCGGCGCAACTGCAGCACGCGCGGTTGCGACCGCGCGTGCTGCAAATGCCTTGTTTTGGCGGCTTTGTAGAGCCTGCTTGCGGCTGCGTCTGCACATCGGGCTGCCGGTGCAGCGTCTAGACTGCCGCGCTCCGAAGGGCAGGAAGCGGCAGTGACAAGGCGAAAGATCTTCAAGGCGATCGGGATCGGTGTGCTGATCCTGGTGCTGGGCAGCGTGCTGTCGTTGTACGGCTACGGGCGCTTTGCCGATCGTCAGCGCGGTGCGGTGAGCCATGCGCTGCCTGCCACGGCGATCGCCACGCCGATCGATCGGGTCGTCGCGCCGCTGCAGCAGGCACATGCCGGCCAGACCGGCATGGTGATCCTGCCCGACAACGTCGATGCGTTTGCGGTGCGCGCGCTCACCGCGCGTGCGGCCGGGCGTAGCCTGGATCTGCAGTACTACATCTGGCATGCGGACTTCACCGGCAACCTGCTGCACAACGAGCTGCTGCATGCGGCCGATCGCGGCGTGCGCGTGCGCCTGCTGCTGGACGACATGAACATCCATGGCAGCGATTCAGTGCTGGCGGCGCTGGACAGCCACCCGCTGATCGAGATCCGGCTGTTCAATCCCACCCGTGCGCGCGAAGGCACGCTGATGCGCGGCGTGGAGATGGTGCTGCGCATGTTCAGCATCAATCGGCGCATGCACAACAAGGCCTGGATTGCCGATGGCCGGATGGCGGTGGTGGGCGGCCGCAATGTCGGCGACGAGTATTTCGATGCGGCGCGCGACACCAACTTCATGGACACGGACGCGGCGTTGATGGGGCCGGCCGTGGGCCAGGCCGAGCGGGTCTTCGATGCGTACTGGAACAGCCCCAACGCCTTGCCGCTGGACGCGCTGGTGACCGCACAGCCGCAGGCACTGGATGCGTTGCGCGGCAGTCTGGACGCCGGCCTGGCATCGGCACGCGCGCATCCCTACGTGGAGCGGCTGCGCCAGTCGCCGAGCGTGCAGGCCCTGACGCAGGGCCAGCGCCAGGTGCACTGGCTGGAGCAGGCGCGCATCGTCTCCGACCCGCCGGAAAAGGCCGAAGGCGCACCGCCGCAGGCGGACTGGATGACGCCAATCCTGATCGGCGAGATGGCGCGTGCGCAGCGCGAGCTGAAGGTGATCTCGCCGTACTTCGTGCCGGGCGAGGAAGGCATGCGCTGGATCGGCCAGTTGCGTCGGCGCAATGTGCGCGTCAGCGTGTTGACCAATTCGCTGGCGGCAAACGACGTGGTTGCCGTCCACAGCGGCTATGCCGATTACCGCGTGCCACTGCTCACCCAGGGCGTGCGCCTGTACGAGCTCAAGCCGATGGGCAAGCCGGACGGCAGCCTGTTCGGGTCCAGCGGGGCCAGCCTGCACACCAAGGCTTTCGTGGTGGACGACAGCAGCGGCTTCATCGGCTCTTTCAATCTGGATCCGCGCTCGATGAACCTCAATACCGAGATGGGCCTGCTGTTCAACGATCGCGCAGTGGCCGCGCAACTGGAACAGGTCTACAACCGCAAGATCGGTGCGCCGGTGAGTTACCGCGTGACTCTGGAGCACGGCGAGTTGCGCTGGCACGACGATGCGGCGCAACCGCCCGAGGTGTGGTCGCAGGAGCCGGCAGCCAGCGTGTGGCGGCGTGGCGCGGCGACGGTGATGGGCTGGTTGCCGCTGGAGTCGCAGTTGTAGTTCCGCCGCATGCGCGTGCAGCGCGCTACTGCAGCTGTGTCACGATCTCGCGCGCCATCGCGCCCAGCGGCAGGATGCGGTCGGCGCCGCCGCGTTTGATCGCTTCCTTGGGCATGCCGAACACGATGCTGGTGTGCTCGTCCTGCGCCACCGTGCGTGCGCCGGCCTGACGCATTTCCAGCAGCCCGGCGGCGCCGTCGTCGCCCATGCCGGTCATGATGATGCCCAGTGCATTGCTGCCGGCCGCACGCGCGGCCGAGCGGAACAGCACATCCACCGACGGACGATGCCGGTTGACCGGCGGGCCTTCCATCACTTCGACAAAGTATTGCGCGCCACTGCGGCGTAGCAGCAGATGCTTGCCGCCGGGCGCGATCAGTGCGCGGCCCGGCATCACCCGGTCGTTGTTGGCCGCTTCCTTCACCGCGATCTGGCACAGGCCGTTGAGGCGCGCGGCGAAGGCGGCGGTGAATTTCTCCGGCATGTGCTGCACGATCACGATGCCGGGGCAGACGCGCGGCAAGGCGGTCAGCACTTCTTCCAGCGCCTGGGTGCCGCCGGTGGAGGTGCCGATGGCAACGATGCGCTCGGTGGTCTGCGCCAGCGCGCGCCCGCTTTGCGCCGGCAGGATCACATCGGCGGTGTGCTTGACCTCCGCTTCCAGCGGCGCTGCGGCAACCCGCGCGGCCAGCCGTTTGACGTTGGCGCGTGCGGCGCTGCGCACCGTATTGACCAGTTCCTCGGCCGAGTCGGTGAGGAACTGCTTGAGCCCCAGCCGCGGCTTGGTCACCACAGCCACCGCGCCGGCGGCCAGGGCATCCATGGTGACGCGTGCGCCTTTTTCGGTGAGCGTCGAACAGATCACCACCGGGGTGGGGCGCTCGCTCATGATCTTGCGCAGGAAGGTGATGCCGTCCATGCGCGGCATTTCCACGTCCAGCACGATCACGTCCGGCCATTGCTTGCGCATCTTCTCGATCGCCAGCAACGGGTCGGCCGCGGTGGCGATGACCTCGATGTCGGCCGCGTCGTTGAGCACGCCCACCAGCACCTGGCGCACCACCGCCGAGTCGTCGACGACCATGGCCTTGATGGGACTGGGGCTGGCGGCAGGGCGGTTGAGGGCTATCGACACGGCGGATCCTTGGCTCAGGCCTTGCGGAAGATCGAGGGTGCCACCTGGACCAGATCGATGTCGAGTTCGCTCAGGCTTTCCGAATGACCGATGCAGAAATATCCGCCCGACTTGAGGTTGGACAGCACGCGCAGGATGACCTCGCGCTTGGTCTGGCCATTGAAATAGATCATGACATTGCGCAGGAAGATCGCATCGAAGCTGCCCAGCATCGGCAGGGCCGTGTTGAGGTTGGCATGCACGAACTTGACCCGGTCGCGCAGGCGGCGCTCCACCAGCAAGGTGCCGTCGTACTCGCCCTGACCACGCAGGCAATAGCGCTTCAGATACGCCTGTGGAATGCCGTCGATGCGTTGCAGCGCGTAGTGCCCGGTGCGTGCCTTGGCCAGCACGCGGGTGCTGATGTCGCTGCCGACCACTTCGAACGGCCGCCCCTGCAAGGCGTCGTCCAGCACCATCGCCATGCTGTAGGCCTCTTCGCCGCTGGAGCTGGCCGCGCTCCAGCAGCGGAACGGCAGGCCGCCGCGATGTTCGCCGGCCAGCTTGCGCAGCAATTCGAAGTGCTTGGGCTCGCGGAAGAAGTAGGTCTCGTTGGTGGTCAGCAGATCGATCGCGGTCTGGATCTCGGCGCGGTCCTGGCGGCTTTCCAGCAATTGCAGGTACTGCGTGTAATTGCTGAACTGGTGTTCGCGCAGGCGCTTGCCCAGGCGGCCGCACAACATGGCCTTCTTGCCGGAGGAAATGCTGATGCCGGCCGCTTCGAAGATGAAGCGCTGGAAGCGGCCGAATTCCTGTTCGGTGATGGCGGTGGACGTGCTCATGTCAGGCGACATCCGCATCGCTGGGCAGTGCGTTGCCGCACAGGCGGGCGATGCGCACGGCGTGTTCGCGCCACCACTCCGACAGCATCGGCCCGGGCATCGGTGAGCCCATCAGATAGCCTTGCGCCAGGTCGCAGCCCAGCTCGCGCAGCAGGCGCCAGTCGTCCGGGGTTTCCACCCCTTCGGCCACGGCGGTGAGATCGAGCCGGTGCGCCAGTTCCAGCGTGGATTCGAGTACGGTGCGCTGGCTGCGGCTGCGATGGGCGGCATGCACGAAGCTGCGATCGAGCTTGAGTTCGGTGAAGGGAATGCTGGCCAGGCGCTGCAGCGAGGAAAACCCCGTGCCGTAGTCGTCGATGGACAGGCCGAAGCCATGCAGGCGCAGGCGCGCCAGCATGCTCAGGGCATTTGCCGGCTCGACGATGGCGCTTTCGGTGAGTTCCAGCACCAGATCGGCAGGGCTCAGGCCGTTGTCGCTCAGCTTGCCGCACAGTTGTTCGAGAAAGCCCTGCTCACTGAGCAGGTTGGGCGACAGGTTCAAGGCCAGGCTCAGCTCGAAGCCTTCTGCGCGCCAGTCCACCAGTTGCGCAACCGCCAGGTCGATCACTTGCTGGGTCAAGGCATGGATCAGGCCTTCGCGTTCGGCCAGCGGAATGAAGCGCTCCGGCCCGATCATGTCGCCTTGCGGGCGGCGCCAGCGCGCGAGTGCTTCCACACCGCGCAGGCGGCCATCCCTGAGATCGAGTTTGGGTTGGTAGGCCACGCGGATCTCGCCGCGGCGCATGGCCCGGTCCAGCCGCGATGCCGCCGCGCCACCGCTGGACATCAGCGGCGATATCGCCGGCTGTGCAAACGCAGGTGCGTTCGTGGCCAGCCCCGGTTCGCACTCCAGCACATTGGCCAGGTCCTGCAGATGCATCGGCTTTTCGATGCCGCCGAGCACGCGCACGCCGGCGCTGCGGCTGAGTTGCATCACCGCATCGATCAAGGCGCCGCCGCGCTGCGAGACCACCACCACCGGCACGCTGTACTTGCCGCGTGCCAGCGCATCGAGCAGCTGCACGCCGTCCATGCCCGGCATTTCCAGATCGATCAGCAGCAGCGATGGTGAAATCGCACTGCCCAGCCAGGCCAGCGCGGCGTGGCCGTCGACCGCGCCATCGACCGCGACGGCGCCGAGCTGGCGGCACAGCGCCATCGCGTGTTCGCGCTGGACCACGCTGTCGTCGACGACCAACACGGGGCCGTCCAGCGCGCAGCTGCAGGAGAGAAGGGTGGGGCGCATGGGAGTCCTTGCGTGCATGCTGGACATGTCAGGCTGCCAGCTCGGCGATAGGCAGCTGGGCGAGTGCGTCGCTGCCCAGCACCGTGTCGGCGTCGAGCAGGATCACGAAGCGCTCGCCGATCCTGGCCATCGCATGGATGCATTCGCGTGCGATACCGGCACCAAAACTGGGCGCACCGGCGATGGCGTCGGGCGCGATCTCCAGCACTTCGCTCACTGCGTCCACCAGCAGGCCGAGCACCTGATGCGTCTGGCCATGGGCGATCTCCACGATCACGATGCAACTGCGCTTGGTGATCGCGCTCGTATTGCGGCCGAAGCGTTGCTGCAGATCCACCACCGGCACCACCGCGCCCCGCAGGTTGATCACGCCGCGCAGGGCCGGCGGCATCATCGGCACGTCGGTGGGCGCACGGTATTCGATGATTTCCTTGATGCCGAGGATGCCCAGGCCGAACATCTCCGTGCCCAGCAGAAAGGTCAGGTATTGCTGCGGTGCCGTCGATGACGGCGCAACGGTGCGTGTGGTGGTGATGGCTGCGCTGTGCGGTTGCATCGTCGTTTCCTCAGAAGCTGGCGAACTGCGATTCGTCGATCGCATCGGCGGTGGTCGCCACCGCGCTGATCTGGCGCACGTTGCTGCGACGCGGCGGTGCGCTGACCGCGGTGCTGCTGCCATGCGTTGCGATCCGGCGCGGGCCAGGCTTGTTGCTGGGCGATGCCACCGCGCGCCCGCTGTTGCCGAGCCGGAAGAAGCCCATCAACTGCTGCAGCTGTTCGGCCTGCGCGCTCATTTCCTCCGAGGTGGCGGCCAGTTCTTCGGCATTGGCCGCAGCCGACTGCGTGGTCTGGTTCAACTGGCCGACGGCGGTGTTGATCTGGCTGACGCCAGCGGTCTGTTCCTCGGAGGCGGCGGCGATTTCCTGCACCAGGTCGGAGGTGCGGCGGATCGAGGGCACCATCTCGCCGAGCACGCGGCCGGCGCTTTCGGCCAGGTCCACACTGGAGCCGGCCACCTCGCCGATCTCCTGCGCGGCGATCTGACTGCGCTCGGCCAGCTTGCGTACTTCCGCTGCGACCACCGCAAAGCCCTTGCCATGTTCGCCGGCACGCGCGGCCTCGATGGCGGCATTGAGCGCCAGCAGATTGGTCTGGTAGGCGATGTCGTCGATGATGCCGATCTTTTTGGCGATGTCCTTCATCGCCACCACGGTGGCGCGCACGGTGTCGCCGCCGTCGGCCGCTTCGCTGGCGGCCTTGGCGGCCATGCTGTCGGTGACGCGCGCGTTCTCGGTGTTCTGCGCGATGGAGGCGGTCATCTGCTCCAGCGAAGCGCTGGTCTCTTCCACGCCGGCAGCCTGTTCGCTGGCGGCCTGGGCCAGCGCCTGCGCGGTGGCACTGACCTGTTCGGAGGCGCTTGCCAGGTTCTCGGCGTTGCGGTTGACCTCATCGACGATCTCGGTCAGCCGGCTCATGGTGGTGTTGACGTAGCGCTGCATGTCGGCGAACGCGCCTTCGTAGCGGCCTTCCACGGTGTGGGTGAGGTCGCCGTCGGCCATTGCGCCCATTACCTGGATCACCTCGGAAATGCTGCGCAGGTTGCCGCGCGCACGCTCCACGGTGTCGTTGATGAAGGCCTTCTTGCCCGGCAGCTGCGCCAGCGGTGCCTCGAAGTTGCCGCGGCCGAACTCGGCCACCACGCCCATCGCCAGTTTCTTGACTGCGATATGCGCGCCCACCATCTGGTTGATGCCGGTGGCCATGCTGCGGAAATCGCCGTCGAAGCCGCTGCTGTCGATCACCACATCGATGTCGCCGGCCTCGTGTTCGGCCGACATGTGGTTGATCTCGCGGATCAGGCCGGTGAGGTTGCCGCGCACCTGTTCCAGGGTTTCGTTGATGAAGCGCTTCTTGCCCGGCAGCAACGGCAGCTGCGCGGTGAAGTTGCCGCGGCCGAACTCGGCCACGCAGGCGATGGCCTGCTTCTTGACCGCGATGTGGCTGGCCACCATCGCATTGATGCCCTCGGCCATGCGGCGGAAATCGCCGCTGAAACGCTGGCTGTCGATGACCACGTCGATATCGCCGGCATCGTGCTCGGCTGCCATGCGGTTGACCTCGGCGACCATGCCGGTGAGGTTGCCGCGGATCTGTTCGACGATCTCGTTGATGAAGGCCTTCTTGCCCGGCAGGCGTTCCAGCTCGGCGGAGAAGTTGCCGCGGCCGAACTCGGCCACGCACGCCATGGCCTGCTTCTTGACCGCGATGTGGCTGGCGACCATGCGGTTGATGCCTTCGCCCATGGTGCGGAAGTCGCCGTCGAAACGCGCCACGTCGATGCGTGCATCGATCTCGCCGGCATCGTGTTCCTGCGAGACGCGGTTGATCTCCTCGTTGACGTGGGCGATGTTGCCTTGCACCTTGCGCAGCGCACGCAGCACCTCGCAGGCCTGCTCATCCCGCAGCTGCGGCAGGGCGACAGCGAAGTTGCCGCGCGCAAAGGCATCCAGCGTGGTGGTGGCAAGCTGCAGCGAGCCGGTCGCGCTGCGGATCGCATGGAGCAGCAGCGCACCGCTGACGAGTGCGGCCAGGACGCTGGCGGCGAGCAGGGCGCCGTGCGACAGCGTCAGCGCAAAGCCAGCGACCACCACCACGACGGGCAAGGCGAGGGCGAGGGCGGCGGTGAACCACAACTGCGTGGCGATCGGGAGACGGTGTGACATGGCGGCAGCTTCCTGGGCTCAGGGAACAACGAATGACGCGGTGATGTGGGGAGTGCTGGTGTGGTGACTCAGGCCGCCAGGGCGTCCTGGTTTGGATGCAATTGCTGCAGCAGGCTGGGCACATCGAGAATCAGCGCGACATCGCCGCTGCCCAGGATGCTCGAGCCACTGATGCCCTTGACCTGCGCGAAGACCTTGGACAACGGCTTGATCACGGTCTGCCATTCGCCCAGCAAGGTGTCCACGACCAGGCCGAAGCGCTGGGCGCCCTGGCGGATCACCACGATGCTTTCGCGCGCCGGGGTCCTGCCGCCGAGCGCGAACAGCTCGCGCAGGCGCACATACGGCAGCACGCTGCCACGCAGGTCGATGTAGTCGCTGGCGTAGTCGGGGGTGAACTCCACGCATTCCTCCACCACGTCCAGCGGCACCACGAACACCGACTTGCCGACGCCGACCTGGAAGCCGTTGATGATGGCCAGCGTCAGCGGCAGCCGCACCGAGATGGTGGTGCCCACGCCGGCGCTGCTGTCGATCTCCACGGTGCCGCGCAGCGCGGTGATGTTGCGCTTGACCACGTCCATGCCGACGCCGCGCCCGGACAGGTTGGTGACCTTTTCGGCGGTGGAGAACCCCGGCTCGAAGATCATCGCGAACACCTCGCGGTCGCTGAGCTGGCGGCCCGGTTCGATCAGGCCGCGTTCCAGTGCCTTGGCCAGGATGCGGTCGCGGTTCAGGCCGCCGCCGTCGTCGGTGATCTGGATGACGATGCTGCCGGAGTCGTGATACGCGTTGAGGCCAACGGTGCCGCGTGCGGGCTTGCCGCGCGCCACGCGCACGTCCGCCGGTTCGATGCCGTGGTCCATGGCATTGCGCACCAGATGGGTGAGCGGGTCGCCGATCTTTTCCACCACCGACTTGTCCAGCTCGGTGTCCTCGCCGGCCACCACCAGCGCGATGTCCTTGCCGAGTTCGCGCGCCACATCGTGCACCACGCGCTGGAAGCGGCTGAAGGTGCCGCCGATCTTGACCATGCGCAGTTGCAGGGCGCTTTCGCGCACCTCTTCCACCAGGCCGGCCAGGATCGAGGCCGATTCCAGCAACTGCGCGTCGCCGGTGCGCTGTGCGTTGGCATTGGTGCCGGCCACCGCGATTATGAGTTCGCCGACCAGATCGATCATGCGATCGAGCTTGTCGGCGTCGACGCGGATCGAGCGCGCGTCGGTGTTGCGTGCGCCGGTGTCCTGCGGCGCGCGTGCCGGCGCTGCGGCCGGGACGGCAGCCAGCGTGCCGACGACCGGCGCGGCAGCCGCGACCGGCTCGCTGGCAGGCACCGCGCTGGCGTCCATCGGTGCCGGCACCGAGAGGATCTCCAGGTCGCAGTCTTCGCGCACGAACTCGAACACGTCCTCGATCGCGGCACGGTCGGCATCGCTGCGCAGCAGGATCTGGAAGCCCAGATAATTGGCTTCCGGATCGAGCGCTTCGAAGCTCGGCAGCTGGCTGACATCGGTGCTGATCGACTCGACCGAGCCCAGCCCGCGCAGGTTGCGGATCAGCTTGAGCGGCGAGTTGCCGTAGCGCAGTGCGTCGGCGAACAGTTTCAGCGTGATGCGCCAGTAACCGCTCTGTTTTTCCGGGGTGCTGTGCTGGAGGGCGGTGGCGGTGACACCGCATGCGCTGGCCTGCAGGTAGGTCTGCAGTTGTGCCAGCAGGGGTTCGGCCTCTGCCGCCAGTGCGTCGGCATCGGCGTGAGCGGGGTCGGCGGCGGTTTCCACCAGGGCATGGATGTGGTCGCAGCACACCAGCAGCAGCGCGATCAGTTCCGAGCTCAGCGTCAGCGCGTCGTCGCGCACCAGGTCCAGCACGCTTTCCACGACATGGGTGAAGCCGACCAGCTGCGGCAGATCGAACAGGCCGCCCGAGCCCTTGATGGTGTGCGCCGCACGGAAGATCGCGTTGACCGCATCCGGCGAGGACTCGCCACGCTCGGCTTCGAGCAGGTGACGTTCCATGTCTTCGAGCAGGTCCCGGCTCTCGGCCAGGAAGGTCTGCATCAGCTGGTTCATATCCATACGCGTTGCCGGTCCGTTAGTGAATGCGTTCGCCGATACCCGCAACCGCGTGCGGGTACAGCGCTTCGAGCAGGCCCAGCAGTTCGATCACATCGACCACCGCGCGGCTGGAATCGGTCAGCGAAAATGGCCGGCCGTCGGCCTGGATCGCCTGCTTGGTCGCCAGCAGCAACTGCAGGCCGGTGGTGTCGATCTCGCTGACCGCGCCCAGGTCCAGGTGCAATCCGCCCGGATGCAGCAAGGCCGGCTGCAGCAGCGGCTTGAGTTCGGCAGCGCGACGGATGGTCATCTCGCCTTCCAGGGCGAGCGTCAGAGGCGCGGGTAGATCGGACAGTGGCGTGTTCATTGATGCCTCAAGCGATGCGATGGCGCACGGATGCGTGCCATGACGCGGAAGAAGGTCGCTCCGGCGTGGCTTGCGTGGGCAGCTCTGCACACGCGGACATGCCGGTCCATGCAGGTATCGGCGCGTGACAGGAATATTTAGGCCAAATTCAGTGCAGTGACGGATTTGAGAAATCCATCACTGCCTGGGCATTAATTGCTCAGCTTTGTCGCAAGCAGGCTCAGGAAACCAATGTCCTGGACAGTCCTGTAGGACAGATAGCCGCCTTTCAGCCGACTTCTTTAATGCGTGCGGGATGGATCTGTGCACGGCCACTGCCGCGAAAACGCATGAAACAGGCTGCATGCGTCACGCCCGGCATCGTGTGTAGCGAAGGGCGTTAGTGGAAATGCCGCATTGGACCGGATTGACCTCGCGCCGCGATCGCAACGCGCCCGACGCGTGCTCGCGTCCTGCACGGTCGAGAGCGCTGCATAAAGCAGGCGCAACCGACCACGCAGCGCGCTTATCTCGGTGCCAGCATCGTCAGCAGCCCACGTGCGGCGTTGAAGCGGTCCGCGCCCTCCGGCAGCGGCAGCTTGATGCGCAGTTTGTCCGGGCCGTCCATGGTGTAGATCTTGGGCTGCTTCTGGATCATCTGGATCACCGCGACCGGGTCGATGGCCGGTTTCGCCTCGAAGACCAGCCGGCCGCCGTTCTCGCCCAGGTCCAGCTTGCGCACACCCAGCGCATTGGCCTGCAGCTTGAGCTCGGCAATCGCGAACAGGTGCTTGACCGGGTCCGGCAGCAGGCCGAAGCGGTCGATCATCTCCACCTGCAATTCGCGCAGCGCGTCGGCATCGCGGGCGCTGGAGATGCGCTTGTACAGCGTCAGGCGCGTGTGCACGTCGGGCAGGTAATCCTCGGGAATCAGCGCGGCCACATGCAGCTCGACCTCGGCACCGCGGACCTCCTCGCCGGCATCCAGGTCCGGCAGCTTGCCCTGGCGGATGCTGCGCACTGCGCGTTCCAGCAGCTCGGTATACAGGCTGAAACCGACCTCGGCCATCTGCCCACTCTGGTCTTCGCCCAGCAGCTCGCCGGCACCGCGGATTTCCAGATCGTGGGTGGCCAGGGTGAAGCCGGCACCGAGCTCGTCCATGGAGGCGATCGCCTCCAGGCGCTTTTCCGCATCGGAGGTCATCGAGCGACGATCCGGCACCACCAGGTACGCGTAGGCGCGGTGATGCGAGCGGCCGACGCGGCCGCGCAGCTGGTGCAACTGCGCCAGCCCGAAGCGGTCGGCGCGGTTGATGATGATGGTGTTGGCATTGGGGATGTCGATACCCGACTCGATGATCGTGGTCGACAGCAGCACATTGAAGCGCTGCTTCTGGAAGTCCAGCATCACCCGCTCCAGCTCGCGCTCGGGCATCTGCCCATGCGCGATACCGATGCGCGCTTCCGGCACCAGTTCGGACAGCTCGCGCTGCATGCGCACGATGCTTTCCACGTCGTTGTGCAGGAAGTACAGCTGCCCGCCGCGACTGAGCTCGCGCTGGAAGGCCTCGCGCAGCAGCGCGTTGTCCCAGGCGGTGATGAAGGTCTGCACCGCCAGCCGGTTCGGCGGCGGGGTGGCGATGATCGACAGGTCGCGCAGCCCGGCCATGGCCATGTTGAGCGTGCGCGGGATGGGGGTTGCGGTCAGCGTGAGCAGATGTACGTTGGCGCGCATCGCCTTGAGCGCTTCCTTCTGCCGCACGCCGAAGCGCTGCTCTTCGTCGACCACGACCAGGCCCAGGTCCTTGAACTTGACGTCCGGCTGCAGCAGCCGGTGCGTGCCGATGATGACGTCGATCTCGCCGCTGGCGACCTTCTCCAGCTCGGCCTTGATCTCCTTGGTGCTCTTGAAGCGCGACAGCACTTCCACCTTCATCGGGTAATCGGCGAAGCGGTCGCGGAAGTTGCGGTAATGCTGCTCGGCCAGCAACGTGGTCGGCACCAGCACGGCGACCTGCTTGCCGGCGCTGGCGGCGGCAAATGCGGCGCGCACGGCCACCTCGGTCTTGCCGAAGCCGACATCGCCGCAGACCACGCGATCCATCGGCTGGCTGCTGCCCAGATCGCGCAGCGTCGCATCGATGGCCGCCAACTGGTCGGCGGTTTCCTCGAACGGAAAGCCGGCCGCGAACGGTTCGTACATCGCCCGGTCCACCTGCAGCGCCAGACCGGCACGCGCCCGCCGGCGGGCCTGGATTTCCAGCAGCTCGGCCGCCACGTCGCGGACCTTTTCGGCCGCCTTGCGCTTGGCCTTGGTCCATTGCTCGCCGCCCAGCGAATGCAGCGGCGCGGTCTCGGCCGAGGCGCCGGAATAGCGGCTGATCAGATGCAGCTGCGCCACCGGCACATACAGCCGGTCGCCCTTGGCGTATTCGATTTCCAGAAACTCGCCGGGCATGCCGCCGGCGTCGAGCACGATCAGGCCGCGGTAGCGGCCCACACCGTGGTCCTCGTGCACGATCGGCGCGCCTTCGGACAGCTCGCCCAGATCGCGGATGATCGCTTCCGGCTCGCGTCCGACCCGGCGGCTGCGGCGCGGCTGGTTGGCGCGCTCGGGAAACAGCTGGCGCTCGGTCAGCACTGCAATCTGTGGGGCGTCCAGCGCAAAGCCGTCTTCCAGCGGCGCCACGGTGATGCCGAAGCGCAGCTTGGGCGCCGCCAGGAAGGCGGGCAGGTCGGCGACGACCTCCGGCTTCAATTGCGCGGCGGCCAGCACTTCCATCAAGGCTTCGCGCCGGCCGGCGGTATCGGCTGCCACCAGCACGCGGCCGGGGTAATGGCCCAGGAACGAGGCCAGCGCCTGGCCGGCCGGGGCGTCTTTTGCCGCCACCGGCAGCGGCGGCAACGGCTGGTCGCCCAGCGCGGCGGCCTCGTCGATGCGCGGATGGTCGCTGGCCCAGACTTCGATGCGCGCCAGCTTGTTGAGCCGCTCGCGCAGTGCGTCCGGCGACTGATACAACTCGTCCGGCGTCAGCAGCGGGCGTTCCACATCGTGGCGGCGTTGCTCGTAGCGGTCCTGCGCCTGCGCCCAGAACGTGTCGGCCGCATTGGAAACGCCGGTGGCGACCAGCGGCAGCACGCGCTTGTCCAGATAATCGAACAAGGTGGCGGTCTTGCTGAAGAACATCGGCAGGTAATACTCCACCCCCGACGGCGCCAGCCCCGACTTCAGATCCTGATACAACGCGCTGCGCCGGGTATCCACGTCGAAACGCTCGCGCAGGCAGGCCAGCACACGCTCCACGCTGGCATCGTCCATCGGCACTTCACGGCCAGGCAGCAGCTTGACGGCCTCGACCTTGTCCAGCGAGCGCTGCGATTCCGGGTCGAAGGCGCGGATCGAGTCGATATCCTCGTCCAGCAACTCGATCCGCAACGGCGTGGCTTCGCCCATCGGGAACACGTCGAGCAGGCCGCCGCGCACTGCAAAATCGCCCGGGTCCATCACCTGCGGCACGTTGCGGTAGCCGGCGCTTTCCAGACGGCGTTTTTCCGCATCCAGATCCAGCCGCTGGCCGACCTTGAGATCGAAACTGCCGCCGACGATGTAGCTCAGCGGCGCCAACTGCTGCATCAGCGTCTGCACCGGCACGATCACCACGCCACGGGTCAGTGCGGGCAACCGATGCAGTGCGGCCAGGCGCTGGCTGATGATCTCCGGGTGCGGGCTGAACTGGTCGTAGGGCAGGGTTTCCCAATCGGGAAACGGCACCACCGGCAGCGTCGCATGCTCGCCGAGCAAGGCATGCAGATCCGCCTCGATCTGATGCGCGCTCTGGTTGTCGCGGGCGATCACCAGCAGCGGGCCGGCATGCGCCTCAGCGGCGCGTGCGATCGACCAGGCCAGCGCAGTCGGCGAAGACGGAGCGCGCCAATAGGCGCGGAGCTGGCCGGACTTGGGCAGCGGCGGAGAGGGGAAGGTGGTTGGCGACGGCATCAGCCGGCAATTTTATCAGAGCACCCACCACGGCCGGTCCATCCGGCGTGAAAGCCGGCGTCGGGCCACCAGCGCCGCGTTGGTCGGATGTGCGGCTCTCGCCATCTACATACCGACCAGCTCGACTTGTCCTTGCCCGCTCACCGTCGCGGGACCTTACTCGGCATGGATGCCGCGTAAGAGCCTACAGGGACGTACTTGCGGCGTGTCCTGCGAGGGTGGGCGGGCAAGGGCCCCGCAGCCAAGCGACAGATGAACAATCAAAGCCAGGTGAGTCGAGGGTGCGGCGTCCTCACCGCTCGCGGGACACGCCGTGAATCCGTCCGTGGAGGCTCGGTGGCGGCATCCATGCCGCCACACGGTCCCGCAACCGGTGAGGACACCGCACCAGACAGTTGCCGGTTGTTTTGTTGAAAACCATACACACCGACCATCTCGACAGGTCCTTGCCCGCTCACCGTCGCGGGACCTTGAGCGGCATGGATGCCGCGCCAGAGCCTACAAGGACGTACTTGCGGCGTGTCCTGCGATGGTGGGCGGGCAAGGGCCCTGCAGCCAAGCGACAGATCAACAACCAAAGCCGGGTGAGTCGATGGTGCGGCGTCCTCACCGCTCGCGGGACACGCCGTGAATCCATCCGTGGAGGCTCGGTGGCGGCATCCATGCCGCCACACGGTCCCGCAATCGGCGAGGACACCGCCCCAGACAGTTGGTCGGTTGTTTGAAACGCTGGTCCGCTGCCCTGGCTTTCTTGCGGAACGAACGGCCTCGTCCTGCCCGAGCAGCAGGACACCGTGCCTGCTCGCACTGTGCCTACCGACCATCCCGACAGGTCCTTGCCCGCTCACCGTCGCGGGACCTTACGCGGCATGGATGCCGCGTAAGAGCCTACACGGACGTACTTGCGGCGTGTCCTGCGATGGTGGGCGGGCGAGGGCCCTGCAGCCAAGTGACACATCAACAACCAAAGCTAGGTGAGTCAAGGGCGCGGCGGCCTTCCCAATCCCCAATCCCCAATCCCAGCCCCTCAGGCATCCAGCTCGAGCACCATCCGCACCAGCTCCGGCGAATCCGGATGCGGCTGCGGCTTGAAGCCCAGCGACTCGGCCAGCTGCAGCATCGGCACATTGCTTTGCAGCACGTCGCCGAACAGACAATCCAGATATTTGCGCCGCGCCCACTTGACCAGCTTGCGCATCAATTGCCGTCCCAGCCCCTGGCCGGCGACGAAGCTGCTGACCAGGATGGTGTACTCGGCCTGGCGGGTGCCCGGCACCAGCGCCGCGCGCGCCACCGCTCCCACCAGCGCCTCGCCCGGCGGCAGCTGTTCGGCGGCCACCAGCACGATTTCGCTCTTGGGGTTGGGATGGGTCAGGCGCTGCACCATCTCCGGGGTGATTTCGGCGGAGGAACGCACGAAGCGCGCGCGGATTTCCTCCGGGCCCAACAGGCTGAAGGCGCCCTGCAGCGGCGGACCGTCCTCGGGACGGATCGGGCGGAGCAGGAGCGTGCGGCCATTGGGCAGGCTGAAGTTTTCATGCCAGGGAGGCATGCGATTGCGAATGGCCATGACCGGTGTTCCTTAAAGATCGGAAGATTCTGGCACCAGCCCAGCGCACAACCGTGAATGAATCCGGTGCGCCGCTGGGGGCCGTCTGGGGGTGGCAGTGCTTCCCTCATCACTGTACCGAGCGATACCGTGATCCAGTCGTGAGTATGCAGCCGCGTTCGCCAGCGCGAGCAGGCGCCTGGTACCGGCGACTCAGGCGTCCTGGCGCAGCCACTCCAGCCGGGTCGATGCACCGGCCTCGCCCAGGTGCTGCTTCAGCACCGGCAGCGCGGGCGCCAATACCTGGTCGAACTGCCACGGCGCATTGACGATCAGCAGCCCGCTGCCGGTCAGGCGCAGCGGCGAGTCGTCCGGGCGCACCTGCAGCTCGGCCACCAGCACCGACTTGGCCGGTAACGTGGCCGCCTTGCGCATGAACGGCTGCAGGCTGCGGCGCAGCTTGATCGGGTACCACACCATGCAGATCGCCTGCGGCCAGCGCGCCAGGGTCTCGCGCACGCTGTGGATGACCTGCGGGTACTCGGCTTCCTGCGCCTCGTATGGCGGGTCGATCAGCACCAGCCCGCGGCCGATCTTGGTCTCGCCCGCGCGCGGCGGCACGAAGGCGCGAATCGCCTCGTAGCCATCGCCGGCATGCACGCGCACGCGGCTGTCCCTGGCGAACAGGCGCTTGAGCGCCTCGGCCTCTTCCGGCTGCAACTCGCAGAACGCCATGCGGTCCTGTTCGCGCAGCGCCTGCGCCGCCAGCAACGGCGAGCCGGGGTAATGGTTGATCTGGATGCCGGCGGTGGGGCGCGCCGGCTTCTGGCCGGGCGTGGCCGGGCGGGCGACGGTGTGGTTGTCGGCCTGTACCGCGCGCAGATAGCGTTCGACCACCTCGGGCAGGGTCGACTCGGCCATCAGCCGCATCACCCCGGCATCGGCCTCGTTGGTCTTGCGGCTTTCCTCGCCGCCGAGCTGGTAGCGCCCGCGTCCGGCGTGGGTGTCGAGCACGAAGAACGGCGTGTCCTTGCGCTTGAGGGTGTCGATCAGCGCCAGCAAGGCGATGTGCTTGAGCACGTCGGCATGGTTGCCGGCATGGAAGGCGTGGCGATAGTTCATCGCGGCAGTGTACGGGCCGCGCCAGCATGCGGCTATGCTGCGCGCCATGTCCGAGTCCCCCGCCCGCGTGCTCGTCGTCGAAGACGAAGCCGCCATTGCCGATACCGTGCTGTACGCGCTGCGCAGCGAAGGCTATGCGCCCGAACACTGCCTGCTGGGCCGTGACGCATTGGCGCGCCTGCGCGCCGATCCGGCCGATGTGGTGGTGCTGGACGTGGGCCTGCCGGACATCAACGGCTTCGAGGTGTGCCGCACGCTGCGCGGGTTCAGCGACGTGCCGGTGATCTTCCTGACCGCGCGCAACGACGAGATCGACCGCGTGCTCGGCTTCGAACTGGGCGCCGACGACTACATGGTCAAGCCGTTCTCCCCGCGCGAGCTGGTGGCGCGGGTGCGCGCGCGGCTGCGTCGTCGCAATGCGGCCGCCGTGGCGGAGCCGGGCTGGCAGCCGCATGGCGCGTTTGCGATCGATCGCGAGGGCAGCCGCATCCGCTACGGCGATGCGCTGCTGCCGCTGACCCGCTACGAGTACGCGCTGCTGTCGGCGCTGTTGCAGCGCCCCGGCGCGATCCTGAGCCGCGCGCAGCTGATGGACCGCGGCTGGGACGCCAGCGCCGACAGTGCCGACCGCACCGTGGACACCCATATCAAGACGCTGCGCGGCAAGCTGCGCCAGGCCGGCGTGCCGGCCGACCCGATCCGCACCCACCGTGGCCTCGGCTACGCGCTGGAGCTATAGCCATGGGCGAGTGCAGGCATCGCGTTGTTCTCCGGGCCGGTGCCTGAGATGCGGCTCGGTCTCAAGCTGTTCCTGGGCTTCTTCCTGATCGTCGGGCTGGCCGCGTTCTTCGTGATGCGGGTGTTCGTCAACGAGGTCAAGCCGGGCGTGCGCCAGGCGATGGAATCCACGCTGGTGGACGCGGCCAATGTGCTGGCGGAAATGGCCAGCGGCGAGCTGGCTGCCGGCACGATCGCCAGCGGCAGCTTTGCGCGCAACGTGGCGCAGGCGCAGCGGCGCGACCCCAAGGCCTGGGTGTGGCGGTTCCGCAAGAACAACGTGGCCTACCGCGTCACCGTGACCGACGCGCGCGGCGTGGTGGTGTTCGACTCGCTGGGCCGCGATGTGGGCCGCGACAATTCGCGCTGGAACGATGTCTATCGCACCTTGCGCGGCGAATACGGCGCGCGTTCCAGCCCGGAGGTCGATGGCGACCCGACCGCCACGGTGATGCATGTGGCCGCACCGATCTACGCGCCGAATGACCCGGCCAAGTTGATCGGCGTGCTGACGCTGGCGCAGCCCAATCGCAGCATCGACCCGTTCATCGAAGCCAGCCAGCGCAACATCCTGCAACGCGGTGCCTGGCTGATCGGCATTTCCGCGCTGATCGGCATCTGGATGACCTGGTGGCTGATGCGCGGCATCGGCCGGCTCAATCGCTACGCACAGGCGGTGAGCGCCGGCGTGCCGGTGCCGCCGCCGGAGCCGCGCGGCGATGAAATCGGCGACCTGGGCCAGGCGCTGGAAAGCATGCGGCGCAAGCTGGAAGGCAAGGCGTACGTGGAGCAGTACGTGCAGTCGCTGACGCACGAGATGAAGAGCCCGCTGGCGGCAATCCGGGGTGCGTCCGAACTGTTGAGCGAGCCACTGCCGGAAGCCGATCGCCAGCACTTTGTCGCCAGCATCCGCGCGCAGGAGTTGCGCCTGACCGAAACCATCGACAAGCTGCTGGCGCTGGCCGAGGTGGAGCAGCACGGCTGGCTGCAGACGCGCGAGCGCATCGCGGTGGCTGGCCTGCTGCAGGCGGCCGTGGATGCCGTGCTGCCGCGTGCGGCAGCGGCCGGCGTGCTGCTGGAACGCGATGCCGCCTCCGACACGGCGCGCGGGCAGTACGTGCTGGGCGATGAATTCCTGTTGCGCCAGGCGCTGATCAACCTGCTGGAAAATGCCATCGCGTTTTCACCGCAGGGCAGCACCATCCAGCTGCGTGCACAGGTGCTGAAGGAACAGGTGCAGCTGGTGGTAGAAGACCGCGGTAGCGGCGTGCCGGACTACGCACTGGAACGGGTGTTCGAACGTTTCTATTCGCTGGCCCGCCCGCAGACCGGGCAACGCAGCTCCGGCCTCGGCCTGCCGTTCGTGCGCGAAGTCGCGCGCCTGCATGGTGGCGAGGCCACGCTGGGCAACCGCGAAGGCGGCGGTGCGATCGCGACGCTGCGCCTGCCTATCGGCTAAGCGCGGCTAGCAAACCGTAGCGCGCAGTCGTCAGGTGGGTGCGGATGGCGCGCAGCAACCGGAGTGGACGGATGGTACCTGCCGATTCCGCGCACCGGCCGCGCCCGCCCGGCGGCTGTGCAGCAGGTTTGTCGGCGGCTCTGAGCCGCATTGCGTGGCGTCTGTGCATAGGCCTGCGGCGACGGCGGCGGCATCGCGGTGGCACGCAAGCGCATGCGCCAGGGCACATGCCGCTTGCGTGTCAGCCGCGCACCGCTGTGCGCAGCCGCTGTGTGCTAATGCACCACGTCGGCCCCGATGACGTCCTTGGCGACCACCGACCAGGACAGCTTGCCAAAGCCCTTGTTGCCCCACTCGGTGCCCCAGCTGTTTTCGACGAGCAGCCCTTCACTGTCGTAGCCCAGCGCGATCACCGCGTGCCCGCCCAGGATCGGCGTCTTGGTGTCGTAGTCAACCTGGTTTTTCGGTGTGAGGTCTTCGAACCCCTGGCGGACATAGAAGCCGATCGCCACCGGCGTGGACGAGGCCAGCGCGAGTTTGATCTGTTCGATCAGGGCCCGCCCGCCATTGCCGTCGCCCGAATACAGCACGGTGTACTTGCGGTATGGCGTGGGGTTCTTGGCGGCGTTGGCGCGGTCGGCTGCGGTGGGTGGGTTCTTCCAGTTGTAGTTGCCCCACGCGTAATGCTGCTCGGTGTCGATGCCTTGGGCCAGCGCGACGTCCAGCGGCGCTTCCAGCGTGGAGCCCTCATCGACGCCACCGTTGACCTGGCTGTAGAGATACATCGGGGCGAAGCGGGTTTGCGCCTGCTTGTTGGCGTTGGCATACCAACCGGTCAGGGTGTGGGCGGTTGCCCATGACGCACATGACCCCACCTGGCCCTGGTCGCCCGGGGTGATTGCCCAGGCAGTCAGGTCGACCGTGGCGGGCAGGGGGTTGTCGGCGCTGGCAATGCCGAACAACGGAGTGACCGGCTGCATCAACGACGAGGGTTTCAGACCCATCCCGTGCATTGCCGCCTGTGCGGCGGCGGAGGACAGGCTCAGGGCAGCGAGCAGGCAGAGCGTGAGCGAACGTTGCTTGGTCATGAAGGCAAACTCCAGGCGAGAGAGAGGCAGTCGTGCGCGTTTCTGGAACCATGGCCGGCAAGCGGGCATGCGTGTGCGACACCGCCGCTGCGGCGCGTAACGTTGAATGCGGATGCCGCGGATGCCGCGGAACCACGGAACTGCAACGCCGTGATCAACACAGACTCGAGAAAAGCAATGGCCCCGTGATGCGCAACTGCACTGGCATCGTTGCGCCTGGCGGCGAAGCGCGCGGCGGTGATGCGAAACCCTGGCGATGCAACGGAAGCATGTCCTGGGCCTTTGTTGCATTTTTGCAAGGCAAAACCTGCATTTCCTAACGGGATCACAGTGCCGGTCGCCGAGCCTGCCGATCGCCCACTTCACATTCGCTTCAAATTCGCCTCAAACCTGCGACACCGGCGCAACGCACCCTGGCGACCTCCCAGACTGAGGAAGGTCGATGAAATCCCTGAAACTGTTGTTGCGCTTCGCCACCATTGGCGGATTGATCCTGTTGCTGCTGATTCCATTGCTGTTGATCCGCGGCACGGTGCAGGACCGTGCGCGTTACCGCGACGAGGCGGTGGAGCGGGTGGCGCAGAGCAAGGCCGGCGAGCAGCAGTTCATCGCGCCGGTGCGGGTGCTGCCGTTTACCGAGGACGTGCAGGTCACCGAGCCGGACGAGCAGGGCAACCCGCGCAAGGTCTGGCGCAAGCGCGACGGCCAGTTGCTGCAGACCCCGCGCACGCTCGCCCTGAGCGGCGAGCTGACCCCGTCCGAGCGCAAGATCGGCCTGTTCCGCGTGCAGGTGTATTCGTGGAAGGCCAGGCTCAAGGCCGAGTTCGACCCGTTCGAGTATCCGGCCGTGGCCGGTCGCCGCTATGGCCGGCCGCATCTGGCAGTGGGCATTTCCGATGTGCGCGGCCTGGTCGGCACGCCGAGCCTGCGGGTGGACGGCCGCAGCTTGCCGCTGGAGAGCGGGGCCGGCGGCCTGGTGGGGCGCTCGGCCGGTATCCATGCCGATCTGCAGCCGCTGGGCGATGTGCTGACCGGCACGCTGGGCGATGGCAAGCTGGTGGAGATGTCGTTCGTGCTGGACGGCACCCGCAGCCTGGCGATCGCACCGATTGCCGACAACAACGACATCGCCTTGCGCTCGGCCTGGCCGCATCCGCTGTTCGGCGGGCGCTTCCTGCCGAATGCGCCGACGATCGGCGCGCGCGGTTTCGATGCGAGCTGGTCGTTGTCGTCGTTGGCCACCGGCGCACAGAGCCAGCTGCAGTCCAGCCAGTCGTCGCTGGATACGCTGGAGGTGCGGCTGGTCGATCCGGTCGACGTGTATACCCAGGCCGACCGCGCCAGCAAGTACGGCATCCTGTTCGTGGTGCTGACCTTCGTGGCGTTCGTGTTGTTCGAGTTGATCAAGCGTCTGCCGATCCATCCGCTGCAATACCTGCTGGTGGGTCTGGCGCTGGCGATCTTCTTCCTGCTGCTGCTGAGCCTTTCCGAGCACATCGCGTTCTGGCAGGCGTATCTGGTCTCTGCCGCGGCGTGTATCGGCCTGCAGTTCTTCTATCTGTCCGGAGTGTTGCGCAGCTGGGCGCGTGCAGCCGGGTTCTCGGCGATGCTCACCGCGTTGTATGGGGTGCTCTACAGCCTGTTGATCTCCGAAGACAACTCGCTGCTAATGGGATCGTTGCTGCTGTTCGGCATCCTGGCCAGCATCATGTGGGTGACCCGCAAGCTCGACTGGTACGAGCTTGGCAACAGCCTGCGCTGAGGCCGGCATGCGCGCTCACGCACAGTTGCACCGGCGGGCGCAGCGTTTGCTGCCCGCCGGGATCGACACGGTGGCGCTGCTTCCCGCAGCGCTGCCGCAGTATTGGGATGCTTCGCCGTTGTCGGCCTTGCCCTTGCGCCGCGACGGACGCCGCGGGGTGATCGGCCTGCGCCTGCATGCAGGCACCGCGCAGGCATTGCGCCTGGGCGGCAGCGGGTTCCTGCAGGCGGCGCAGCGGCAGGACGCGGCGGCAGACAACGCGCGTCCGCGCCGCTACGGGCCGTGGCAGCGGTTGAGCAACGGCAGCTACTGGGCGCGCAGCACCGACGCGCTGCTCGGTGTGCTGCTGGCCAGCGAGGAGGCGGCGGTGTGGTTGCTGTGGCAGCAGCCGGCTGCGGCGGCTCCGGGCAATGGCGGCTGGCTGCGCTGATGTACGGCGGCGCAGCTGCGCCAGGCTGGCTTACCATGGCCGGCATGAGCGGCTCCTCCCTGATCGTTGAAACGGTGCGCGGCACGCAGGTGCTGCCGCATCTGGCTGCGGTGGCGCAACTGCGCATCGCGGTGTTCCGCGCCTGGCCATACCTGTACGACGGCGACGCCGATTACGAGCGCGGCTATCTGGCCGCCTACGCGGCCTCGCCGGATAGCGTGTTCGTGCTGGCACGCGATGGCGATGCGGTGATCGGCGCCTCCACCGGGCTGCCGCTGCTCGACGACAGCGAAGCCTTCCATGCGCCGTTCCGTGCAGCCGGCATCGACCCGGCCAGCGTGTTCTATTTCGGCGAATCGGTGCTGCTGCCGGACTATCGCGGGCAGGGAATCGGCCACGCATTTTTCGACCAGCGCGAGGCGCATGCGCGTGCACTGGGCCGCTTCGCGCTCACTGCGTTCTGCGCGGTGGAACGCGCAGAAGACGATCCGCGCAAGCCGGTCGACCATCGACCCAACGACGTGTTCTGGCGCAAACGTGGCTATGCACCTCAAGCGGACATGCGCGTGCAATTGGCGTGGGCGGAGTTGCAACACGGCGAGATCGACCACAGTCTGCGGGTATGGACCCGGCCACTGTCGCCGTGACCGGGTCACTTCTTACGCCATTGATCAACCGCAACCAGGCCAGTAGATGAAAATTGCCGTCGCCAAATATCCGATCGGCAAGCCTGCCGACTTTGCCGCGTTCGTCGCACGCCAGTCGGCGCTGGTGGGTGAGGCTGCTGCCGCCGGCGCGCGCCTGCTGGTACTGCCGGAGTATCTGTCGCTGGAGCTGGGCGCGACCTTCGGTACGCAGATTTCTGCCGGCTTGCCGGAGTCGCTGGCGGCGATCCAGGCGCTGCGTGCGCCGTGGCTGGAGCTGTTTGCCGGCCTGGCGCGCCAGCACCATCTGCATCTGGTGGCCGGCAGCTTTCTGCTCGACCTGGGCCAGGGCCGTTATCGCAACCGCAGCGACTGGTTCACGCCCGACGGCCGCCATGGCTGGCAGGACAAGCTGCAGCTGACCGGCTTCGAAAAGGCCACCGGGCTGATCGAGCCGGGCGACGCGCTGAAGGTGTTCGACCTGGATGGCGTGCGTGCGGCGATCGCGATCTGCTACGACAGCGAGTTCCCGTTGCCGGTGCGCGCGCAGTACGAGGCCGGCGCGCGGCTGTTGATCGTGCCCAGTTGCACCGACACCGCCGCCGGGGCGATGCGGGTACGGGTCGGCTGCCTGGCGCGCGCGCTGGAAAACCGTGTGTTCGTCGCGCAATCGGTCACGGCCGGGCAAGCGCCGTGGAGCCCGGCGCTGGACGTCAATACCGGCGAAGCGGCGGTGTTCGCACCCATGGATGTCGGCTTCCCGGCCGATGGCGTGCTGGCGCAGACCCAGGGCACTGCCGTGTGGGCGTATGCGGAGCTGGATTTCGCCGCCTTCGAGGCCAGCCGCGCGCAGGCGCAGGTCGCCAACGATCGCGATTGGGTCGGTCAATTGGGCGCTCACGTTGTGCGTGCCAGGCTGGCCACGTTCGACTGATAGAGCGCGGCCAGCCACTGCGCGCAGCATCAGGCGAGCGCAGTCGGTGTTTGCGACCAATCGCGCCGCGCGTGCCGACCGTTCCGCGCCGGCCATCACTCTCATTCCTAGCACCATCCAGCAGGTTCCCATGGCCAAGAAAACCCTGATTCCGCACAGCGTCCGTCTTGAGTTCGCGCCCGGCGCGCTGGTGCACAGCAATCTGTCCGGTGCGGCCTTCACCGACGACTGGCTGTGGGTGGCCGGTGACGAGGCCTGCGCGGTGGATCGCCTGCGCAGGCTCGACCCCGTGCAGCGCGAAACGCTGCGCTTCGGCCAGGGGCAGAGCTTTGCGCTGGCCGAGTTGCTGGACCTGCCCGGCGAGGCGGCCGAGGAGGCGGATCTGGAAGGCATGGCGCTGTCGGAGGGATTGCTTTGGGTGATCGGCTCGCATGGGCTCAAGCGCAAGAACGCCAAGCGCAGTCGCGACGATGCCGAAAACGCCAAACGCCTGACCAAACTCAAGCTCGACGCCAACCGCCGCCTGCTGGCCTGCCTGCCGATCGAGCGCGATGCCGACGGCACCCCGCGCCTGGTGCGCGAAGCCGCCGACGGCCGTCGCGCGCTGCGTCTCAAGGGCGATGCGAAGCACAACCAGCTCACCGAGCTGCTGGCCGACGATCCGCACTTCGGCCCGTTCCTGAAGATTCCCGGCAAGGACAACGGCTTCGATATCGAAGGCATCGTGGTGGACGGCGAGCGCCTGCTGCTGGGCCTGCGCGGGCCGGTGCTGCGCGGCTGGTCGGCGCTGCTGGAGATCCGGGTGCAGGCGCATGGCGACCACCTGCGCCTGGCGCCGTTGGACGAGGACGGCACGCTGCTGCGCAAGCACTTCCTGCAATTGGGCGGGCTGGGCATCCGCGACCTGCATTATTCCGGCGACGACCTGTACCTGCTGGCCGGCCCGACCATGGTGCTGAACGGCGAAATCCGCCTGTTCAAATGGCCGGGCGCGCGTGCGGTGCTGGCCGCCAACCAGGCGCCGGTGCGCTTTCAGCACGAGCTGCTGGAATCGGCGGTGTTGCCGCACGGCACCGACAGCGACCGCGCCGAGGCGATCTGCAACCTTCCCAGCCACCTGGCCGGCGACACGCCCAGCTGGCTGGTGCTGTACGACGCGCCCGGCCCGGCGCGCAGCGGCGGCGATGACATGGTCTACGGCGACCTGTTGCGCAACCGCTGAGCCGCGCGCGGGCAGGTCTGCGCTGGTCAAGGTAAAATCGGCCGACTCCCGTTTTGCCGAGCGCTCCATGACCTGCCGCACCCGTTTTGCCCCCAGCCCCACCGGTTACCTGCACATCGGCGGCGCCCGCACCGCCCTGTATTGCTGGCTGGAGGCACGCCGCCGCGGCGGGCAGTTCGTGCTGCGCATCGAGGACACCGACCGTGAACGCAGCACCCAGGCCGCGATCGACGCCATCCTGGAGGCGATGGAATGGCTGGGCCTGGGTTATGACGAAGGCCCGATCTACCAGACCCAGCGCGTCGCCCGCTACCAGGAGGTCGCCGAGCAACTGCTGGCCCAGGGCAAGGCCTATTACGCCTACGAAACCCGCGAAGAACTCGACGCCATGCGCGAGGCCGCGATGGCCAGGCAGGAAAAGCCGCGCTACAACGGCGCCGCCCGCGAGCAGAACCTGCCGTACCGCGACGACCCCAACCGGGTCATCCGCTTCAAGAATCCGGTCGGCGGCACGGTGGTGTTCGACGACCTGATCAAGGGTGTCATCGAGATCGCCAACAGCGAGCTCGACGACATGGTGATCTTCCGCCCGGACGGCTTCCCCACCTACAACTTCGCGGTGGTGGTGGACGATTGGGACATGGGCATCACCGAGGTGATTCGCGGCGACGACCATATCAACAACACGCCGCGCCAGATCAACATCTATGAGGCGCTGGGCGCCCCGGTGCCGAAGTTCGCGCACATGCCGATGATCCTGGACGAGCAGGGCGCCAAGCTGTCCAAGCGCACCGGTGCGGCCGACGTGATGCAGTACAAGGACGCCGGCTATCTGCCGCATGCGCTGATCAACTACCTGGCCCGTCTGGGCTGGTCGCACGGCGACCAGGAGTTGTTCAGTCGGCAGGAACTGCTCGACCTGTTCGACGTCAAGGACGTCAATTCCAAGGCCGCGCGGCTGGACATGGCCAAGCTGGGCTGGGTCAACCAGCACTACCTCAAGACCGACGACCCGGCCAGCATCGCCCCGCAGCTGGAATACCAGCTCGCCAGGCTGGGCATCGATGTCGCCGCCGGCCCGGCCGCCGCCGATGTGGTGGTGGCGCTGCGCGAGCGCGTGCAGACCTTGAAGGAAATGGCCGAAAAAGCCGTGGTCTGGTACCAGCCGCTGGAAACCTACGACGAGGCGGCGGTGATGAAGCACCTCAAGCTGGGCGCAGAAGTGCCGCTGGGCAAGGCGCGCGAACTGCTGGCGGCACAGAGCGAATGGAGCGTGGAGACCGTCTCGGCCGCGCTGCACGCCGCCGCCGCCGCGCTGGAGCTGGGCATGGGCAAGGTGGCCCAGCCGCTGCGGGTGGCCATCACCGGCACCCAGGTCAGCCCGGACATTTCGCAGACGGTGTACCTGGCCGGACGCGAGGGCGCCTTGAAACGCATCGATGCGGCACTCATCAAGATAGGGGCGGGCTGACCGCCGGAGCCTGTGATGAAAACCAACGAACACGCCTGCACTGCACCGCATCACCATGTCGACGACGCCAACGGCTTCGTGCGCGCGGTGGAGCGCGCCTGCAGCGAGCGCGGCCTGCGGCTGACGCCGATCCGCGCCAACGTGCTGCGGCTGATCGCCGACGCCGGCAAGCCGGTCAAGGCCTACGAACTGCTGGACTGGGTGCGCGAAGGCAAGGGCGTTGGCGCCGACGCCCCGCCCACGGTGTACCGCGCGCTGGATTTCCTGATGGCCAATGGCTTCGTGCACAAGCTCGAGTCGGTCAACGCCTTCGTCGCCTGCCACCACCCCAACAGCGCCCAGCACTCGGTGCCGTTCCTGATCTGCGATCGCTGCCACAGCGCGGTGGAACTGGAAGACCGCGAGGTGGTGGCGCAACTGGAAGCGCGCGCCAAGGCGCTGGGCTTCCAGCCGCAGGCGCAGACCCTGGAAGTGCACGGCCTGTGCGCCAAGTGCGCGGTGGCCGAGTAAGCATCGCCAGGCAAACCCAGGGCGGTTCACTTGGAGCGGCTAACAAACCGTCGCGGCACCTACGCGGCATGGATGCCGCGCAAGAGCTTGCAGGGATGTACTTGCAGCGTGTGCCGCGACTTTAGGCGGGTAAGGGCCCTGCAGCCAGGCAGCAGATCAGCTGGCGTGACGTAGTTTGGTTAGCCGCTCTATAAGTTGCCGGCAGTGCGCAGACCCAGCCATCTGCTGCAGACAAATGCGCTGTTGTTGTCACACCAACCAAGCTTCGAGCAGTACGCGCTTGCACGAGTGCCATGCACGCGCATCAGCGGGGTCGCCAGCGACTCATCGCTTATCCAAGCTATCAGACACCACCGCACATCACGCCGCGGCGTCGGTCTTGCATCCATAGCCCGCCAGAAACAGGGCGACTGCGCGCTGCGTCGCTTCGCGCAGATACTCGGGCGAGGGGTTCTTCAGCGCGCCGAACAGGCAGGGCATCAGGGTTTCCGCCTCCAGCAGCCCGCCGAACTGCCTCGACGCGATCAGGACGTCGGCGCAGCGGATCACGCCGCGATCCATCTGCGTCTGCAGGTAATCGGCCATGCGTTGCATGCCTTCTTCGGGGCCTGCATTGAAGAACAGCGCGCCCACGTCCGACCGCCCCGACACACCGATGATGGTCTGCCAGATGGTGATCGAGCTGGGCTGGCACAGGAAGCCGAGGATGTCCTCGCCGAAGCGCTGCAGCGTCTCGGCGACCGGGCCATTGCTTTGCGAAAGCGCGTCCAGCAGCGGGTCGATGTAGCGGTCGGACATGTCCTTGGCAAACGCCACGAACAACTCCTCCTTGGACGGGAAATAGCCGTAGAGCGTGCGCTTGGAGCCGCCGACGCGGGCGGCGATCTGCGACATCGAGGCGCCTTCGAAGCCCAGCTCGAGGAACACCTCGCTGGCCGCCTGCACGATGGCGTCGCGTTTTTCTTCGGTTCTGACCCGCATCAACTGACTCCCTTGGGTCCTTAAGTATACCGACTGGGCAGGAATGCTTGACGGCCACGGATGCGCTTATTAGGATACCAAACCGTACCGTTTAGATTTAACCATCCTGTGTCCCGTCGGAGACCTCCTCGTGCGTCCTCATGCCTCGTTTCGCCTGCCCCTGCTCGCTGCTGCCGTTGCTGCCACCGTCCTGCTCAGTGCCTGCGGCAGCCCGCCAGGCGGCCCGCCGCCTGAGGAGGGCATGCCCGAAATGGGCGTGCTGACCGTCAGGCCGCAGCCGGTGACGCTGACCACCGAACTGCCCGGACGCACGGTTCCCTACCTGATCGCCGAAGTTCGCCCGCAGGTGGGCGGCATCGTGCAGTCGCGCCAGTTCACCGAGGGCGGCGACGTCAAGGCCGGGCAGACGCTGTACCAGATCGATCCGGCGACCTACCGCGCCAGCTATGCCAGCGCCCAGGCCACCCTGGCCAAGGCGCAGGCCAACCTGCGCACCGCCAGGCTCAAGGCCGAGCGCTACACCGAACTGGTGCAGATCAAGGCCATCAGCCAGCAGGACGGCGACGACACCGCCGCCGCGCTGGGCCAGGCCGAGGCCGACGTGGCCGCTGGCAAGGCCAGCGTGGAAACCGCGCGCATCAACCTGGCCTTCGCGCGCCTGGACGCGCCGATCTCCGGCCGCATCGGCCGCTCCAGCGTCACCCCGGGTGCCCTGGTGACCGCTAACCAGGCCACCGCACTGACCACCATCCAGCAACTGGACCCGATCTACATCGACGTCACCCAGCCCAGCGCGGCCTTGCTCCGCCTGAAGCAGGCGATGGCGCGCGGCGAGCTGGAAAAGGCCGGCGACGACGCGGCCAAGGTGTCGCTGCTGCTGGAAGACGGCAGCACCTATCCGCTGCAGGGCCACCTGGCGTTCTCCGATGTCACCGTCGACCAGAACACCGGCTCGATCACCCTGCGCGCGGTGTTCCCGAACCCGAATGCGGAGTTGTTGCCGGGCATGTATGTGCGCGCGGTGCTGCAGGAAGGCATCAAGGAGCAGGGCGTGCTGGTGCCGCAGCAGGCGGTCTCGCGCAATGGCGCCGGCAAGCCGACCGCGTTCGTGGTCGGCGCCGATCACAAGCTGCACCTGCGCGTGCTGGAAACCGACCGCGAAGTCGGTGACCAGTGGCTGGTGCGCAGCGGTCTGAAGGCCGGCGAGCAACTGGTGGTCGAAGGCGTCTCGCGCGCCCGCGACGGCATCGAGGTCAAGACCGTGCCGTGGCAGCCCAAGGGCAGGCCGGCTGCCGGTGCCGGCAATGCAGCCGCCGGCACTCCTTCCGCCCCGACCGCACCGCGTGCGGCCAACTGAGGCGGGATCACACGTCATGGCACGCTTCTTTATCGATCGTCCGATCTTCGCCTGGGTGTTGGCCATCATCGTGATGCTGGCCGGCATCCTGTCCATCGCCACCTTGCCGATTGCGCAATACCCCAGCATCGCGCCGCCGGCCGTCGCCATCACCGCCAACTATCCGGGCGCCTCGGCGCAGACCCTGGAAGACACCGTCACCCAGGTCATCGAGCAGAAGATGAAGGGGCTGGACCACCTCAGCTACATGGCCTCCACCAGCGAATCCAGCGGTGCGGTGACCATCACGCTGACCTTCGACAACGGCACCGATCCGGACACCGCGCAGGTGCAGGTGCAGAACAAGTTGTCGCTGGCCACGCCGTTGCTGCCGCAGGAAGTGCAGCAGCAGGGCGTGACGGTGACCAAGTCGGCCACCAACTTCCTCAACGTGCTGGCCTTCACTTCCGAGGACGGCAGCATGAGCGATTCGGACCTGTCCGATTACGTGGCTGCCAACGTGCAGGAAACCATCAGCCGCGTCGAAGGCGTGGGCGACACCACTTTGTTCGGCTCGCAGTACGCGATGCGGGTATGGATGGACCCGAACAAGTTGAACAACTTCAGCCTGACCCCGGTGGATGTGCGCACCGCGATCCAGGCGCAGAACGCGCAGGTTTCCGCCGGCCAGCTCGGCGCGTTGCCGGCGGTGCCCAACCAGCAACTCAATGCCACCATCACCGCGCAGACCCGGCTGAAGACCGCCGAGGAGTTCGAGAACATTTTGCTGCGCACGCAGTCCGATGGCTCGCAGGTGCGCCTGCGCGATGTGGCACGCATCGAACTGGGCAGCGAGAGCTACAACACGGTGGGCCGCTATAACGGCAAGCCGGCCGCCGGTCTGGCGATCAAGCTGGCCACCGGCGCCAATGCGCTGGATACGGTGCGCGCGATCGACAAGAGCCTGGAGGAGCAGGAGAAATTCTTCCCTCCCGGCATGAAAGCGCAAAAGCCGTACGACACCACGCCGTTCGTGCGCATCTCCATCGAGCAGGTGGTGCATACGCTGATCGAAGCGGTGGTGCTGGTGTTTCTGGTGATGTACCTGTTCCTGCAGAATTTCCGCGCGACCTTGATCCCGACCATCGCGGTGCCGGTGGTGTTGCTCGGCACCTTCGGCGTGCTGGCGGCGTTCGGTTTCACCATCAACACGCTGACCATGTTCGCGATGGTGCTGGCGATCGGCCTGCTGGTGGACGATGCCATCGTGGTGGTGGAAAACGTCGAACGCGTGATGGGCGAGGAGCAGTTGTCGCCCAAGGACGCCACGCGCAAGTCGATGGACCAGATCTCCGGCGCGCTAGTCGGCGTGGCCCTGGTGCTGGCCGCGGTGTTCGTGCCGATGGCGTTCTTCGGCGGTTCCACCGGCGTGATCTACCGGCAGTTCTCGATCACGATCGTCTCGGCCATGACCTTGTCGGTACTGGTGGCGATGATCCTGACCCCGGCCCTGTGCGCCACCCTGCTCAAGCCGGTGGAGAAGGGCCATGGTCTGGCGACCACCGGGTTCTTCGGCTGGTTCAACCGCGTGTTCGATCGCGGCAACAACGGCTATCAGGGCGTGGTGCGGCACATGCTGGGCAAGGGCTGGCGCTACATGCTGGCCTACGCGGTGTTGCTGGCGTTGGTGGTGTTCGGCTTCATGAAGCTGCCGGTGGGCTTCCTGCCGGACGAGGACCAGGGCACGCTGTTCGTGCTGGTGCAGTTGCCGCCCGGTGCCACCGATGCGCGCACCGGCGAGGTGCTCAAGCAGGTGGAGCATCACTTCCTGGTCGATCAGAAGGACTCGGTCGCCGGTATCTTTGCGGTCTCCGGTTTCAGCTTTGCCGGTACCGGCCAGAACGTGGGCTTTGCCTTCGTCAAGTTGCGGCCGTGGGACGAGCGCACCGGCAAGGGCCAGAGCGTCACCGACGTGGCGGGCAAGGCCGGTGCGTTCTTCAGCACCATTCGCGATGCCAAGGTGTTTGCATTCGCACCGCCGGCGGTGTCCGAGCTGGGCAATGCGACCGGCTTCGACCTGATGCTGCAGGACCGCGCCAACCTCGGCCACGAGGCCTTGATGCAGGCGCGTAACCAGCTGCTGGCCGAGCTGTCGCAGGACAAGCGGCTGGTGGCGGTGCGCCCGAACGGCCAGGAAGACACGCCCGAGTTCAAGCTGGAAATCGATTCGCACAAGGCGCAGGCCATGGGCGTGTCGATCGCCGATATCAACAACACCTTCTCCAGTGCCTGGGGCAGTACCTACGTCAACGACTTCATCGACAAGGGCCGCGTCAAGAAGGTGATGCTGCAGGCCGATGCGGTGTACCGCATGAATCCGCAGGACATCGACCGCTGGTTCGTGCGCAACAGCGCCGGCACGATGGTGCCGTTCAACGCCTTCGCCACTGCCAGCTGGAGTTCCGGCTCGCCGCGTCTGGAGCGCTACAACAGCGTGCCGTCGGTGGAGATCCTGGGCATGGCGATGCCGGGTGCGGCCTCCAGCGGCGAGGCGATGCAGATCGTCGAAGCGGCGGCGGCCAAGTTGCCGCCGGGCATCGGCTACGAGTGGACCGGCTTGTCGCGGCAGGAGAAATCCTCGACCGGCCAGACCGGCCTGTTGTACGGACTGTCGATCCTGATCGTGTTCCTGTGTCTGGCCGCGTTGTACGAAAGCTGGGCGATTCCGTTCTCGGTGATCCTGGTGGTGCCGCTGGGCGTGTTCGGCACGCTGCTGGGCGCAATGCTGACCTGGAAAATGAACGATGTGTACTTCCAGGTGGGCCTGCTCACCACGATTGGCCTGGCATCGAAAAACGCGATCCTGATCGTGGAATTTGCCAAGGAACTGCATGAAAGCGGCAAGAGCCTGGTCGAGTCCGCATTGGAGGCAGCACGCATGCGCTTGCGGCCGATCCTGATGACATCGCTGGCCTTCATCCTGGGCGTGGTGCCGTTGGTGCTCGGCAGTGGTGCCGGTGCAGGCGCGCAGCATGCCTTGGGCACCGCGGTGATCGGCGGCATGTTATCCGGCACGATCCTGGCGATCTTCTTCGTGCCGTTGTTCTTCGTGCTGATCAGCGGCTTGTTCAAGCGCCGCGCACAGCCCACTTCGCCCGCACCGCAACCGGCAGGACACTGAGATGACACCGATCCGCATGACATTGACCGCGATCGCGGTGGCCGGCGTGCTGTCCGGATGCACGCTGATGCCGCGCTATGCACGGCCTGACGCACCGGTGCCCGAACGCTTTGCCGGCACCGAGCTCTCGACGGCATCCACTACCACCGATACGGCCAGCCCCGGGCAGGCGATCGATATCGCCAACATCGGCTGGCGGCAGGTGTTCACCGACCCGGCGCTGCAGCAGGTGATCGCGCTGGCATTGGAGAACAATCGCGACCTGCGCGTGGCCGCGCTCAACATCGAGGTGGCACGTGCGCAGTACCGGGTGGAGCGCGCTGCGTTGTTGCCTGCCGTGCAGGGCACCGGCACCGCCAATAACGCGCGCACGCCGTCGGAGCTGGCCATTCCAGGCCAGCCGCAGGTGTTCCGGACCTACAGCGCCAACATCGGCGTCAGTGCGTACGAGCTGGATCTGTTCGGGCGTGTGCGCAGCCTCAAGGAACAGGCGCTGCAGCAGTTCCTGTCCACCGCCGAGGCACGCCGCAGCACCCATATCAGCCTGGTGGCCGAAGTGGCCACCGCCTATCTGACGCTGGCGGCCGATCAGCAGTTGCTGCAACTGGCGCAGTCCACCTTGAGCAGCCAGGGCGACAGCTATCGCCTGCAGCAACGCAGCTTCGAGCTGGGTGTGGCCTCGCAGCTCAGCTTGCGCCAGGCGCAGACCACGGTGGAAACCGCACGCGTGGATGTGGAGCGCTATACCGCGCAGGTGGCGCAGGACCGCAATGCCCTGGTGCTGCTGGTCGGCACGCAGGTGCCGGCGGAGCTGTTGCCGCAGGCCTTGCCCGACGGCGCCAGCGTGGACGGCAACGTGCTGGCCAGCGTGCCGGCCGGGCTGCCGTCGCAGTTGCTGCAGCGCCGCCCGGACATCCTGGAGGCCGAGCGCAACCTGCGTGCGGCCAACGCCAACATCGGTGCGGCGCGCGCGGCGTTCTTCCCCAGCATCAGCCTGACCGCATCGACCGGCTCGTCCAGCAGCAGCCTGTCCAACCTGTTCGATTCCGGCACCCGCGCCTGGAGCTTCGTGCCCACGCTGACGCTGCCGATCTTCAACGCCGGGCGTAACCGCGCCAACCTGGACATGGCCAAGGCTAACCGCGATATCGAAGTGGCGCAGTACGAAAAGGCGATCCAGAGCGCGTTCCGCGAGGTCTCCGATGCGCTCGCGCAACGCGAGACCCTGGGCCGGCAGTTGCAGGCGCAACAGGCCCTGGTCGATGCCACCGCCGACAGCTACCGGCTGTCGCAAGCGCGCTTCGAACGCGGCGTGGACAGCTACCTGCAGGCGCTGGATGCGCAGCGCGCGCTGTACAGCGCGCAGCAGAACTTGATCACCACGCAGCTGTCGCGCTTCACCAATCTGGCGACGTTCTACAAGGCGATGGGCGGCGGTTGGCTGCAATCGGCCGACCCGGCGGTGGCCACGACCGCGACGGGGCAGCCACGTGGATGACGCCGCTGCCGAGGCCCCGGCGCCCAGGCGCGCACCGCACGACAAGCGTGGCGCGATCCTGCGCGCGGCAGCCGAGCTGTTTCCACGCCAGGGCTTCGACAAGACCAGCATGGACAGCATCGCCGAGCGCGCAATGGTGTCCAAGGCCACGGTGTATGCGCACTTCGCGTCCAAGGAGGTGCTGTTCCGCACCACCCTGGAGGCGCTGGCGCACCAGTCGCCCAATCCCTGGGAGGCACTGTTGAACATGCGCGGGCCGTTGCCCGTGCGTCTGCTCGCCATCGCCGATGCGGTCGTGCGCATGGCGGCCAGCAATGCACTGGGCGATGCCGCCTACGGCCTGGTGCGGCCGCCGGCACTGCCCAGCCAGATACGCGAGGAGATGTGGACGCTGGGCTTCGAACGCTACGACACCACGATGCGTACGGTGTTGGCGCGCGAAGTGGAGCAGGGCAGCCTGGTCATCGACAATCTGCCGGATGCCTCGGTGCATTTCTTCGGATTGATGACCGGCATGCCGGCCAATGCGGCGCTGCATGGCAGCACGTTGCCAGCACCGGCCGCCACGCAGCACGGGTATGTCGCCAGTGCAGTGGCGCTGTTCCTGCGCGCGTATCGGCCGCAACCGCCCGCGGTGACAGCGGAAGGTAAACGCGAGGTGCCGAGCGGGTTCTAGCGGCGGCGGCAGGGCAGCGCGATGGATAGGTAGTCGGTGGCACGTTGCCTGCGTTCGCATACGCAGAGTTAGCCCGGCAGTGCAGGCGCTGCGCGCGTTGATGAGGCTCGCTCATAAGCGTTAGCGCCGCCTGCTGTGCAATGTGCCTGCGGCCCAGGACTATCGTGGCGCATCGGTGCTGCAGCGGTATTGCCGCCTGCGGCCGACTCATTCGATGCGGCCGTTGCCGCGGGAGCACATGATGCAAACACGACAGTTGGGAAACAGCGGGCTGCAGGTGTCCGCGCTGGGCCTGGGCTGCATGGGCCTGAGTTATGGCTACGGGCCGGCGACCGCGCGCAAGGAGGCCGTCGGCTTGCTGCATGTGGCAGTGGAGCGCGGCATCACCTTCTTCGATACGGCCGAGGCCTACGGGCCGTTCGCCAACGAGGCATTGCTGGGCGAAGCGCTGGCGGCGCACCGCGACCAGCTGGTGATTGCGACCAAGTTCGGCTTCAAGGACGGACATGCCGACGCCGGGCTCGACAGTCGTCCAGAGCGGATCCGTGCGGTGGCCGAGGCCAGCCTGACGCGCCTGAAGACCGACCGCATCGACCTGTTCTATCAACATCGCGTGGACCCGGCGGTGCCGATCGAAGAGGTGGCCGGCACGGTCAAGGACTTGATCGCCGAAGGCAAGGTCAGGCACTTCGGCCTGTCCGAAGCCGGTGCCGATACCATCCGGCGCGCGCACGCGGTGCAGCCGGTGACGGCGGTGCAGAGCGAATACTCGCTGTGGTGGCGCGAGCCGGAAACCAGCGTCTTGCCAACGCTGGAAGCACTCGGGATCGGCTTCGTGCCGTTCAGCCCGCTCGGCAAGGGCTTTTTGACCGGCGCCATCCAGGCCGACACGCAATTTTCTGCCGACGATTTCCGTAATCAGGTGCCGCGCTTCGCTGCCGAGGCGCGTCAGGCCAACCAGGCGCTGGTCCAACGCATCCAGGCCATCGCTGCCGACAAGGGCGCCACCCCGGCGCAGGTCGCGCTGGCATGGTTGCTGTCGCGCAAGCCGTGGATCGTGCCGATTCCCGGCACTACCAAGCTGCATCGCCTGGAAGAAAACCTGGGCGGCGCCGCCTTGACCTTGAACAACGAGGATCTTGCGCGCATCCAGCAGGCGCTGGATGCGGTAGCGATCGTCGGCGAGCGTTACAGCCCGGAGCGACAGAAGCTGGTCGGTAAATAACCCAGCAATCAACCCCGCCAACCGACGCTGTCGTAGGAGCGCGCTCGCGCGTGATGGGGCGTTACCGACAAAGGCCTCGTCGCGCGCAGGCACGCTCCTACACGGGCGCGTCAGCGCACCAGGTCGTGCCGCAACGCATCGATCACCCCCTTCAACCCGCAAGCCGACGCTGTCGTAGGAGCGTGCCCGCGCGCGATGGGGCGTTACCGACAAAGGCCTCGTCGCGCGCAAGCGCGCTCCTACACAAGCGTGTCTGCGCGCCGGATCGTGCCGCACTGCGTTGATCACCCCTTTAAACCGGCCGCAAAACGACGCTGTCGTAGGAGCGCGCCCGCGCGCGATGGGCGTTATCGGTAACGCTTCGTCGCGCGCAGGCACGCTCCTACACGGGCGCGTCAACGCGCCAGGTCGTGCCGCAATGCGTCGATCACTACCTTGAGTGCGCGCGAGGATTGGCGGCGGCTGGGGTAATAGGCGTAATAGCCGTCGAACGGCTCGCACCAGTCCTCCAGCACGCGGCGTAGCCGGCCGGCGGCGATGTGCTCCAGCACCATGGTTTCCGGCAAGAACGCGAGTCCGCCGCCGGCCAACGCGGCACGCAGGATGGCGCTGCTGCCGTTGAAGGTCCATTGCCCGTCCACGCGCACCTTGACCTCGCGGCCGTCCTTTTCGAAATCCCAGGGCAGCAGGCCGCCATGGGTGGGCAGGCGCAAGCCGATGCAGTTGTGCCGGGCCAGCTCGGCCGGCGCGGCGGGGATGGTGTGGTGCACGAAGTAGCCCGGCACCGCCACCACCGCCATGCGCTGCATCGGACTGATCGGCACCGCGACCATGTCCTTGGCGACCTGGTCGCCCAGCCGGATGCCGATGTCGTAGCGCTCGGCAACGATGTCGGCCAGCCCGTAATCGACGGTGACCTCGATCTTGAGGTCGGGATAGTCGGGCAGCACGTTCGACAACGCCGGCCAGATGTAGGCATCGGCGGCGTGGCCGGCGGTGGTGATACGGATGGTGCCGGCCGGCTTGTCGCGGAAGTCGGTGAGCGCGGACAGCTCGTCGTCGATCTCTTCCAGCCGCGGTGCCACGGTGTCGAACAGGCGTGCGCCGGCTTCGGTCATCGACACGCTGCGCGTGGTGCGGGTCAACAGACGGACGCCCAGGCGTGTTTCCAGTGCGCGCACGGTATGGCTCAGCGCCGATTGCGAGACGCCCAGCTGCGCGGCCGCACGGGTAAAGCTACCCTCGCGCGCCACGGTGACGAAGACCTGCAGATCGTTGAGATTTTCCCGCGCCATTGCTTGCGACGGCCGACTCCAGCGCATGCGATTCATGCGGCTGCATCATGCGCGATGCTGCGTGATGGCTTCAAATCCGAGGTGTCACTGCCGCATTGATGCGCTGTGTTTCTAGGTGCATGCGCGGTTGCCCGGGTAGTGCCGGCGCGCACGCGCGCTACAGTGCAGGCACTTGGATCGAGGAGCACTGCCATGAATCTGTTCGCAACTGCGATGTCGCTGTCGATGATGGCCGCCGTCACGCCCGGCGGTGAAGAGCAACAGGCGATCAGGGTGAGCAAGGCCGGTGGCGCCGCATCTGCGGCCGGCCCGGCCGACTATTTCACCGGCAAGGTGCGCATCGATGCGCCTTTCCAGGCCGACGCGCCGGCGCGGGTGGGCGGCGCCACGGTGACCTTCGAGCCGGGCGCGCGCACCGCCTGGCACACCCACCCATTGGGGCAGACGCTGATCGTCACCGCCGGTGCCGGGCGCGTGCAGGAATGGGGCAAGCCGGCGCAGCAGATCCGCCCGGGCGACATCGTGTGGATTCCGCCGGGCGTCAAGCACTGGCACGGCGCCAACGCCACCGTGGCGATGTCGCATATCGCCATCGCCGAAGCGCAGGACGGCTCGCCGGTGACCTGGCTGGAGCAGGTCAGCGAGGCGCAGTACGCGGCCGAGTGACACGGCGCTCAACGATGACGTGGTGCGGTCTGCCGCGTCATCGTAGGTGATGCATGTCGCTTAGTGCGAGTGCGCATGACTGCACTCCACCGCGTAACTGCGCACGAATGAGCTTACGCCGCTTGTGTCGCAGCCTGTGCCCCGGCACGCAACCGTTGGGCGTCACGTGCGGGCGGCGCGCCGAGAATGCGTGCGTAGTCGCGACTGAATTGCGAGGCGCTCTCGTAGCCGACGCGGAAGCCGGCATCGGCGGCATTCAGCGCTTCGGCCAGCATTAGTCGACGCGCTTCGTGCACGCGCAGATGCGAGCGATATTCCAGCGGCGTCATCGAGGTGACCGCCTTGAAATGCGCATGAAAGGTGGAGCGGCTCATCGCCGACAGATCGGCAATCTGCTCGATGCGGAAGCGCTGTGCGTAATGCTCGCGCAGCCAGACAATGGCTTTGGAAATCTGATTGAGCCGGCTGTCGGCGATGGCCATCTGGCGGACCACCGCATTGGCCGGATCGGCCATCAGGCGATAGAGCACTTCGCGCAGGACCAGCGGCGCCAGCGCGGCGATCTCCTGCGGTTGATCGAGCAGACGCGCCAGCCGCACTGCAGCGTCCTGCAATGGCGGCGTGCTGTGGTTGAGCAACAAGCCGGCCTGGGCCGTATCGCGTTGCGGCTCGACCAGCTCCGGGTGGCTGACGGCCAGATCACTCAGCACCGCGGTGTCCAGATCCAGGCAGAAACACAGATACGGTTGCGCGGCACTGGCCTCGATCACCGAACCGACGATCGGCAGATCCACCGAGGCCACCAGATACATCTGCGGGTGATAGAGATACGCCGCCGCGCCCAGCATCGCCTGCTTGCGGCCTTGCGCCACCAAGCACAGCATCGGCGTATAGACCGTGGGCACCGACATGGTGGGCGAGGCGCTGCGCATGATCTGCAGCCCGGCAATCCGGGTGGCATGCATGCCGTCGCCGGGGGCATGGCGCAGCAGGATGTCGGTCATCTCGGTCAAGGCGGACATGCAGGACTCGGCAATGGCACCAGGCGGCGTGGCCGCGATGCCATCGATCGTACAAGACCCACTGTCATGTAGCCGGCATGTCTGTAGCAGAAGCGGGCAAGGGTAGCGCTGATTGGCGCCGGCACAGACGGTCAGGCCCACGCGCCCGGTGCCTCAAAACGGCAGGCCAGCCACGATCTGGCGCTCACATACGCGCCGTATCATGGGTGTCTGTTTCCGTGACCGCCCAGTCCCATGCCCGCAAAACGTTCGACCATCGCCGCACCGGCAAGCCCGGCCGACTGGAAGGCGCTTGAAGCTGCCGCCACGGCCGAACTTGCGCGCCGCACGGCGCAAGCGCATCAGCAAATCCTGGGATTGTTGAACACGCATGGGCATCTGCTCAGCGAAGCGCAGCGGCGTGGATTGCACAGGCGCTTGCTGCGTGCAGGGCGCTAAACGAGGGCGTTAGGGCGCCAAAAACATCCCTGACGCTGGAGCGACGGTGCCAACGAGCCGACCGCACGCATTTTATTTATTGGTGAGTCGAGTGTGCGGTGCCCTCACCACTTGCGGGACACGCCGTGAATCCATCCGTGGAGGCTCCTTGGCGGCATCCATGCCGCCAAGGGTCCCGCAAGCGGCGAGGACACCGCACCAGAAAGGTGGTCGGCGCTCGCATAAGAGCTGCTTGTCGCGCGATGTGCATTGGTCGTTGACTGTTGGGCCGCGCAGGTACATCGCTATCCAAATGCACATGACGCACTGCTCGTAGCTATGCGCACCGACCATCCCGACTGGTTGTCGCTCGAGATGCATCGGGTGTTGAGCTGGCGCATCGGCATCAAACAACGCGCATCAGGCACTGCTCTTAATTGTGCACCCCGACCATCCAGACAGGTCCTTGCCCGCCTACCGTCGCGGGACCTTACGCGGCATGGATGCCGCGTAAGAGCCTACACGGACGTACTTGCGGCGTGTCCCGCGATGGTGGGCGGGCAAGGGCCCTGCAGCCAAGCGGCAGATCGCCTGCTTTACAGCCGATCTGTCCGCAAAGGCGTAGATCGCCCGCTCTGCCTTGCGGCATGTGCTGCGATGGTGGGCGTGCAAGGGCCCTGCAGCAAACTCGCAGATCGCCGCCACCAGTGATCCAACAGCGCGACTCGACCGAATCCAGCCACTAACCAACCAAGATGTTGATTAGCAGCCACGCATCGATCCACGTCCAGCAAGGACCGGCAGACGCAAGCAACGCGCTCGCGTTCAACCGCCAAGCTCCCACGGCGGCACTTCGCCCAGGCGTTCCTGCAGAAAATCCACGAATGCACGCACACGTGGTGGCTGCAGCTGGCGCGCCGGCATCACCGCGTTGATCTGCGAGGTTGGCGGCGGGTAATCGGGGAGTACTTCGACCAACCGGCCATTGCGCAGTTCTTCTGCGATATGCCAGTACGAATGCAACGCGATGCCCTGGCCGGCGACGGCCGCATCGCGGATCAACTCACCGAAATTGCTTTCGAAGCGGCTCTGCATGCGGACGCGTACCAGGCCGCCCTCCGGCGTTTGCAATTGCCAGACATCCTGGCGGCCGTCGCGGCCCATCAGCAGCACGCCGGCATGCCCGGCCAGGTCGTCCGGCGTGCGCGGGGTGCCATGGCGCTGCAGATAGTCGGGCGAGGCGGCGAGGGTGCGGCGGTTGTCGGCGATGCGCCGCGCTACCAGCCCGGAGTCGTCCAGCGGGCCGATGCGGATCGCCAGATCGAAGCCTTGCCTGACCAGGTCCACCAGGTCGTCGCTCAGGTGCGCACTGATGTGCACGCGTGGATGACGGGCCTGGAATTCCGGCAGCAACGGCGACACGTACTGCCGCCCGAACGAGGCCGACATGGTCATGCGCAGGATGCCGCCGACCGCGTGTGCGCTCTCGCGCAGATCGTCGGCCAGCGCATCCAGATCCTGCACCAGCACGCGGCCGCGCTCGGCCAGGCGCTGGCCTTCGGGGGTCGGGTGCAGCCGGCGCGTGGTCCGGTGCAGCAGGCGCACGCCCAGGTCGCGCTCCAGACGCTTCAGGCGCTGGCTGGCGACCGCCACCGACAGGTCCAGGCTGCGCGCACCTGCAGTGATCGAGCCGGAATCGAGCACGCGCAGGAACAGCGCGATATCGCCGAGGCGGTCCATGCGATTCTCAATGATTGGTTGATAGTGAATCAGGATAACAGGGGTTTTTGCTTAGGACCCCGGAGCGCAGGCTGTTGGTTGTCTTCCCTGGTCCATGCCCATGTCTGCTTCCGCGCGTTCTTCCCGTTTTCCGCCAGCGCTGCTGGCGCTGACCATCGGTGCCTTCGGCATCGGCACCACCGAGTTCGTGATCATGGGCCTGCTCCAGCAGGTGGCCACCGACCTGGGCGTGTCGCTCAGCGCTGCCGGCCTGCTGATCAGCGGCTATGCGCTGGGCGTTTTCGTCGGGGCGCCGGTGCTGACCCTGGCCAGTGCGCGGCTGCCGCGCAAGGCGGTGCTGGTCGGCTTGATGGCGATCTTCACCCTGGGCAACGTGGCCTGCGCGCTGGCGCCGGATTACACCAGCCTGATGGTTGCGCGCGTGCTGACCTCACTGGCGCACGGCACCTTCTTCGGCGTGGGCGCGGTGGTGGCGACCTCGCTGGTCCCGGCCGAGCGCCGGGCGTCGGCGATCTCGCTGATGTTTGCCGGCCTGACCGTGGCCACCCTGCTGGGCGTGCCGGCCGGCGCCTGGCTGGGTCTGCAGCTGGGCTGGCGGGCGACGTTCTGGGCGGTTGCGGTCGTCGGCGTGCTGGCCACGGCCGCGGTAGCGCTGTGGGTGCCGGCGAACGCAGGCGCGGCCGCGCCGGTGTCGTGGCGCCAGGAAGTGGCGGTGCTGGGGCGCGGGCAGGTGCTGCTGGCCCTGGCGATCACGGTGGTGGGCTATGCCGGCGTGTTCGCAGTGTTCACCTATATCCAGCCGTTGCTGGTGGACGTGAGCGGTTTTGCGCAGACGGCGGTGTCGCCGGTGTTGCTGGTCTTCGGCGTCGGCATGATCGTGGGCAATCTGCTGGGTGGGCGTCTGGCCGACCGGCGCCCCACCGCCGCGTTGCTGGGCAGCCTGGCGGCATTGGTGGTGGTGCTCGCCGCGATGGGCCTGGTCCTGCACAACAAGACTGCGATGGTGGTGTTCGTCGGGCTGCTGGGCGTGGCCGCCTTCGCCACCGTGGCGCCGCTGCAGTTGCGCGTGCTCGAGCATGCACGCGGTGCCGGCCAGAACCTGGCCTCCAGTCTCAATATCGCCGCGTTCAATCTGGGCAATGCGCTGGGCGCCTGGCTGGGCGGCGTGGTGATCGCCACGCATGCCGGCCTGGTCGCCACGCCGTGGGTTGCCGCGCTGTTGAGCGCGCTCGGCCTGGGCATCGCGTTGTGGAGCGTGCAACTGCAACGCCGGCGTGCCGCCGCGCCGGGCGTGTGTGCGCAGGCGGGTTGATTCGTTTTTTAGGCACGAGCGCAGTAACCGCGCAACCGGCAACCCTGCGCGCTCGTGCGGGTGATCGGCGAGCGGCGCCTGGCATCGCGCATGGCCGGATCGACCGGCAGCGCGCGGATTTTCTTTCGGTTTCAAGGAGCATTGCGATGGAGACACGTTTTCTCGGCCGTTCCGGTTTCAAGGTCCCGGTGCTCGGTCTGGGGGCCGGTACCTTTGGCGGCAAGGGGCCGCTGTTTTCTGCATGGGGCGATACCGATGTCGCGCAGGCGCAGCGCATGATCGACCTGTGCCTGGAGGCGGGCCTGAACCTGTTCGACACCGCCGATGTGTATTCGGACGGCGCCTCTGAAGAGATTCTCGGCCAGGCGTTGCAGGGCCGCCGCGATCAGGTGATCCTCTCGACCAAGACCGGTCTGCGCCTGGGCGATGGGCCCAACGACGCCGGTGCCTCGCGCTTCCGCCTGTTGCGTGCGGTGGATGCCTCGTTGCGACGCCTGCGCACCGACTATATCGATCTGCTGCAGCTGCATGCCTTCGACGCGATGACGCCGATGGAAGAAACCCTGTCCACGCTCGATGGGCTGGTCCGCGCCGGCAAGGTGCGCTACCTGGGCGCGTCCAATTACGCCGGCTGGCAGCTGATGAAGTCGTTGGCGGTGGCCGATGCGCAGGGCTGGAGCCGCTTTGTCGCCAACCAGACCTATTACTCGCTGGCAGGGCGCGACTACGAATGGGAGCTGATGCCGTTGGGCATCGACCAGGGTGTGGGCGCGGTGGTGTGGAGTCCGCTGGGCTGGGGGCGCCTGACCGGCAAGCTGCGCCGCGGCCAGGCATTGCCGGAACACAGTCGCCTGCATGCCACCGCGGCCGCCGGGCCGGCGATCAGCGACGAGCGCCTGTTCGACATCGTCGATGTGCTCGACGCGATTGCCGACGAGACCGGCCGCAGCGTGCCGCAGATCGCCATCAACTGGCTGCTGCAGCGGCCCACCGTGAGCACAGTGCTGATCGGCGCACGTGACGAAGTGCAGCTGCGCCAGAACCTGGGTGCGGTGGGCTGGTCGCTGACGGACGCGCAACGCGCGCGCCTGGATGCGGTGAGCGCGGTGGAGCCACCGTATCCGTATTACCCGTACTGGCGCGGGCACTTTGCCGAACGCAGCCCGCTGCCGGTATGACGCGGGCTGCGCCATCGCGCCACGCTGCTGTCGGTTGGCGGCAGCGTGGCCTCCCTCACCGTTGCCGCCTCACAACGGCCGTGCCGCGCGCGTAATCACCTCGGGCATGATCGCGCCCACGCCTTTGCTGCCTTGCAGCTGTTTGCAGTTATCCAGTGCGGTGGCCACCGAGTCGTAGCCGATCATTGCGCTGCCATCAATGGCCGAGGAATAGATCAGTGTGCCGCCGGTACGTGAGGCCAATCCAGCGGCGATGGCCGGCGTGGTATTGAACAGTTTGATCGAGGAGCCCAGCAGGATCAGTTGGCCGCTGCGCGTTTCGAGCGCTGCGGCCACGCGCGGGGCTTGCCCGGCAGGAACCACGGCGGCCGTGCGTGCGGCCGTGCCGGCATCGAGATAGATCGCGTAGCGGTCGAAGCGTGCAACTGGAGCGTCTGTGGTGGTTTGCGACGCCTGCGCCGCGCGTGCGGCGGTCGTTGCAGGCGCACCGTCGGCCAGCCTGATCACTGCGCCGGGAATCAGCCGGAAGCTGCTGCGTCCCGCAGCGATGGTCGGCCCGGTCGCCGCAGCGTGCAGGCGTTTGCTGTCGACCAGCTGCGCCGACGCGGGAGCGCAGACGCCGGCTGCAACGACAACGAGCAGCGTCAGTAAGGATGTCTTCATGTCAGTGGCCCACCACGCGCATTTCGAATTCCTCCAGTTGCTCCTTGCCCTGGTCGGCGAGCATGTCGTCGACCTCCAGCGTCCAGCGCCCGGCCGAGGGTTCGTCCAGGAAGGCGTTGCTCGATGTCAGCCAGACCACGGTGCCGTCGGGGGCCTGATCGAGTGTGGAAAACGGCGTCATCACCGTGCTGCGCGTGCCGCTGGGCGACACCAGCACCACCCGCAGGTGACTGGGGTCCTTATGGGTGGCCGAGAAATACAGTTGCACGCCTTCCACCTTGAAGGATTGGGTGATGTTCAATGACAACCTGGCCGGTGCCGCGACACCCCCGATGGTGCTGCTGTTGCCTTCATACACTTTCCAGCTCGTGTCCTGCAGGGCGGGCAGCGAGGCGAAGTGCATTGCACGTTCCACAGCCGCGGCGGCGTCGACCAGCCCGAAGCCATACCAGTTGCTGAAACGATGGCCCGCCGCATTGGTGACCCAACCCGGGTCGATCACGGTGCCGTTGTAGAGGGCCTTGGGTTGAGTTGGGTCGACCTGGGTCGCGGTGGTTGCCAGGATGTATTTGACATCCCGCAGGGTCAGCTGCGGATTGGCGCCCAACATCAAGGCCGCCACGCCCGCCACGGTAGGCGATGCCGCCGAGGTGCCGTTCATGCGCGCGGTGTAGTTGCACGATGCATCGATCTTGGAGCGGCTGCTGTCGAGCGCGTTCTGCATCTGCCGGGTGCGATCACGGTTGTTGCCCGCTGCACAGCCGCTGAGGTCGGTGGTGACGATTGCGGCCTTATAGAAGCGCCGCAGCGGCAGAAGGTTGGTGAGCCCATAAGAGGGCCGGGCCGTTTCCGGGTGCGGATCGAAGGCGCGCTGAAACCCATACTCGCCACCCAGCCCGGAGACCCACAGTGCAGAGCCTGGAGATGAGTACGACGCCCGCACGCCATCGGCGTTGACGGCACCGGCCACGATCGTGGTGATCAGGTTGTTGAACTGGTCGGTGTTGGCCAGTGCGCAGCCGACACCGAGCTTGCGGGTCTGGTCTGCACAGCGATCCACCGGATTGCCCTGTGCATCGTTCTCGATAAGGGCAAAGAAGTCATTGCCGGCAGCCTTGACATACACCCCGCCTTTCCCGCCGCGCTGCGCCTGCATCAGTCTTTCGAGCGACTGTTGTTCGTCGACTTCGGTGTAGGGATACGCGCGCGACGAACCACCCCAACTGTTGTTGAACACCTCCATGGCGCGCCCTTCCGGCCCGTCGCCCCAGGCGTAGCGAATGTCGACGTACTGCTTGCTGCCATCCGGCTCTGCAATTGCATTGAAGCCTGCCAACCTGGCCTCCGGTGCAACGCCACGTCCGCCGATCCCGTTCCATCCGCGCTCGGCAATGATGCCCGCAACTGCGGTGCCGTGGTCGCTATCGATCTCGCTCGCCGGTGGCGTCGGGTCGTTGGAGCCGGTCAGGAAATTGCGCGAGCCGTTGGCGACGATATTGTCGACCAGGTCCGGGTGTGCGATCTCCAGGCCGTCATCGATCACCGCAACCTTGACGCCTGCGCCGCGGATGCCCAGTGCGTGCAGGATATCTACGTCCAGGTCCACGCCGGGCAGCGGGCGTCCATCGCCGAACACTGGCTGGCCCTGATTGAGCAGATGCCATTGGTAGCGGAACAGTGGGTCGTCGCCTTGCTGTGTTGCGGCGTTGGCCGCTGCGCTGAACACATGGGCATCCCCGTGCTGGCTGGCATACGCCAGGCCGCATGCGGCGAAGCAGGCAAGTGACGCCGAAGTAAGCATCATGTATTTCATGTCAGTGCCCCAGGATGCGAAGCTTGAAGTCTTGCAGTGCCGCAGTAATCGCCGGCTCGGTCATGTCGGTCACTTCCAGCGTCCACACGCCTTGCGCCTTTTCGTCCAGGAAGGCATTGCTGGACGTCAGGTCGATATAGAAGCCGGTTTTTGCGTACGCCGAAGCATCGAGCGCTGAAAAGGGCGTGAGCACATAGCTGCGTGTGCTGCTGGGAGATTCCAGGACCACGCGCAGATCGGTCGGGTTGCGATGCGATGTGGCAAGCGACAGTTGCACGCCTTCCACCTTCATTGCTTGCGTGATGCGGATGCGCTGCTTGGCCGGCCGCGCCGGTCCGCCAATCTGGCTTGGGGCGGCAGTGGACGCAATCCAACGAGAGTCTCGCACTGGAGGAAGCGGCGTGAAGTCGCTAGCTTTGTAGACCGCCTCGGCACCATCGACCAGGCCGAATCCATACCAGTTGCTGAAGCGATGTCCGGCCGCATTGGTGATCCAGCCCGGATCGATCACGCTGCCCTGATATGTGGCGCGCGGTTGTTGTGGGTCGACCTGGCGCGCGGTGGTGGCCAGGATGTACTTCACGTCCCGGGCACTGAGGCTGGCATTGACGCCCAGCATGAGAGCGGCGACGCCGGACACGGTTGGCGCGGCGGCGGAGGTGCCGTTGAAGCGGGCCGTGTAGTTGCAGCGGGGGTCGATCTTCGAACTGCTGGTATCCAGCGCATTGGCCGGATCAAGACCGCGATCTTGGTTGTAGCCTGCCGAACAACTGCTCAGGTCGGTCGTCACCAGCGCGGGGCCATACGCAAAGGGCACTGCATCAGGGGGCAGGCGTTCGCCCGGGTCAGGGACGAAGGCGCGTTGCATTCCTATCAGTCCGCCAAGACCAGACACCCATAGCGCGGAACCGGGTGAAGAATACGCTGCGCGTTTGCCGCTGGCATCGACGCTTGCGACGGTGATGGTGTCAAACAGGTTGTTGAGTGGGTCCAGATTGGCCAGTCCGCAGCCGACCCCTGCCGCGCGGGCGCGCGGGCCACACAGATCGCGCATGTTCCAGTCCTGATCCGGCATCTGCAGACTGAGGAAATCGTTACCCCCGATCTTGACGTAAACCGCTCCCAGTCCACCGCGGGTCGAGCGCATCAATGCCGCCCATGACGCTTGCTCCTGTTGCGGAAAATCCAGGTAGAACGAGGCCGGCTGGCCCCAGCTGTTGTTGAAGATATCGATGTTTCGACCTTCCGGCCCATCGCCCCAGGCATAGCGCACGCTGGCCAGGTTCCTGGACGAGTCGCGGGCGTCGAAATCGAACCCCGCAAGCCTGGCTTCGGGCGCCACGCCGCGGCCACCACGCCCGTTCCAGCCAACGGCCGCGACAATGCCCGCGACCGCAGTGCCATGAGACAGGAAAGGGTCGATGGGCGTCACGTCATGGGAGCCGGTCTCGAAGTTGTACGAGCCGTTCGGAATGATGTTGTCGGCTAGATCTTCATGACCCAGTTCCAATCCGTCATCCACCACGCCGACGCGGATGCCTTTGCCACGAATCCCAAGGGAATGCAGGACATCCACATCCATATCCACGCCCGCAACCGGGCGGATGTCGCCGATGACCTGCTGCCCCTGATTGGAGATGTGCCACTGATACCGCACCAGCGGGTCGTCGGCATCCGTACGCAAGGCGGTGACCGGAGCGGCGGCCACCGCCGTGTACAGTGGGGCGCCGATCAGCAGCGCGCCAACCATGGCGCTGCGGTGATGCTTGCGAACACAGCTCATGCTGTTCTCCGATCGATGGTCGAATGCGTGTGAGCGAGCAAGGCAGCGATGGCAGGTACGCCTTCGCTCGATTGCCGCGTTGTAGATGGATGCGTCCGCAGAGCGGCCCGCCGCGCGCGCGCTCGACGGTCGCTCGGAGGTCTGCTACATCGGCTGCATGACCGACTGTTGCACCACCAGCGCCGCCTGCGTGCCGGGCGTGCTGGCGCGCAGACGGGTCAAGGCCTGCTGCGTCTGTTCGATCGACGGATAGGCAATCACTGCGCTGTTGTCGATCGTCGAGGCGTAGACGACGCGCCCGCCGGAGCTGCGTGCCAGTGCACTGACAGCGCTTGGCGTGGTGTCGGTCAGCTTCAGCTGCGGCTGGACCAGTACGACGCGTCCATTGCGTTCGTTCACCGCTGCGGCGATGGCGCGTTCTGCCGAGCCCGTGGATGTGGATGCAAGCCTGGACGCGCCACGTGCAGCGCTGGTTGACGGAAGGACGATGGCATAGGGGCCGATTCGTGCGGCAACATTGCCATCGATTGCTGCTGCGCTGCTTGCGCGCACCTTGGCGGCAGATGCGGGAGCGGCGTTTAAGCGGTCGTTCGGCAGTGGGTCGGAGACCACGACGCCGGGCAGCATGCGATAGGTATCGTTCCCGGATTGGAATCGCTCGCCGGTGGCCGCTGCGCTGAGCGCCTGGGCGTCCATGTACTGGCCGGCATGCGCGAACCCGCACGCGGCCAAGGAAGCAACAAGGACCGAAGTAAGGAGAATGCTTTTCATGTCAGTGCCCCAGGATGCGAAGTTTGAAATTCTGCAGCGCCGCGGTGGTTCGCGGCTCGGTCATGTCGGTGACTTCCAGCGTCCACACGCCTTGCGCCCGCTCATCGAGAAAAGCGTTGGTGGAGGTGAGATCGATGTAGAACCCGGTCTTCGCGTATTCGGCCGGATCCAGTACCGAGAACGGGGTGACGACGTAGCTACGCGTTCCGCTGGGCGACTCCAGCACCACGCGCAGATTGGCCGGATTGCGGTGCGAGGTGGCCAATGACAGCTGCACGCCTTCCACCTTCATTGCCTGCGTGATGCGAATGCGTTGTTTGGCTGGTCGTGCAGGTCCACCGATCTGACTTGCAGCAGCGGTGGATGCAACCCATTGCGTGTCGCGTACCGGAGGCAGGGGCTTGAAATAGGTCGCCTCGTAGACGGCTGCGGCGCCGTCGGCCAGGCCGAAGCCATACCAGTTGCTGAAACGATGGCCGGCGGCATTGGTGATCCAACCCGGGTCGATCACGCTGCCCTGGTAGACCGCGCGCGGCTGCCAGGGATCGATCTGGCGCGCGGTCTTGGCCAGGATGTACTTAACATCGCGGGCGGTCAGGCCGGGGTTGGAGCTTAGAATCAGCGCTGCGACACCTGAGACGGTGGGCGCAGCGGCAGATGTGCCGTTCATCAACGCGCTGTAGTTGCAGGATGCGTCGATCCTGGAGGTGCTGCCGGCGAGCGCGTTTTCGACCGTCGCGCCATCCACATTGTCGCCAGCGCTGCAGCCGCTGAGATCGGTGGTGACGATGGCCGGATCGTAGACGAACGGCGCGGTCTCGGGGGAGGCGGTCTGCGCCACGTTGGGAGAGAACCTGCGCTGGTATCCAAACTCTCCGCCCAGGCCGGAGATCCACAACGCCGAACCGGACGACGAGTAGGAGGCGCGCTTGCCGGTGGCGTCCACGCTGGCGACCACGATGGTGGCGGGAACATTGTTGAGTGGATCGACATTGGCGAGCACGCATCCGACATTCAAGGTGCGCGACAGTTCGCTGCAAGCATTGACGATGTTGCCCTCTGCATCGCGGATGCGAAAACGCCTGAAGCTGTTGCCGGCTGACTTGATGTAGATGCCACCCAGCCCGCCGCGTGTCGAACGCATCAACGCTTCCCAGGACTGACGCTCTTCCAGCGGAAAGTCGGGGTAGCTGGCCTGGGTCGAACCCCAGCTGTTGTTGAAGATATCGATGGTGCGTGCTTCGGGACCATTGCCCCAGGAATAACTGACTTCTGCGCCGCTGCCGGCCGAGTCGCTCCCCAGAAAATCGAAGCCTGCAAGCAAGGCTTCGGGCGCAACGCCGCGACCGCCACGGCCATTCCATCCAACCGCAGCGATGATGCCCGCCACCGAGGTGCCGTGACCGAAATCCGGGTCGGTGGGGGTGGGGTCGTGCGACCCGTTGCCGAAATTGTGCGAGCCATTCGGGAGGATGTTGTCGCGCAGATCTTCGTGGCCGATCTCCAGGCCGTCGTCCACTACGCCGACGCGGACGCCACGGCCGCGAATGCCCAAGGCATGCAGCAGATCCACATCCATATCGACCCCGGGCAGCGGACGGCTGTCGCCGATCACGGCCTGTCCCTGGTTGGAAAGGTGCCATTGGTAGCGCAGCAATGGATCGCTGCCCAGTGCGCTGGCCTTGGAGCTGGCGGTGGCGGTGGGAGCGGTCACTGGCGTGTCGGCCAGTGCCGAGAGTGGCACGCTTGTGATCAGTAGGGCAGCGATCAACAGCGCGAGAGGGCACCTGCGATAAGGGTTCATTCCGTTTGAGTCCAGTCAAGGGTAGGCACGATCGATACGACACAGTTCCCCGTCCGGCCGATCAGGCGATCGACCAGCGCAATTGCTTCAACAGAGTCAGGCCGTGCCTATCGAGCCCGAATCAGACGCGTCAGCAAGCGTAGAAAGTGAATCCATACGGCAGCGGCCGCGGCGAGCAAAACCGATCAGGCAGCGCCGAACAGATGCGCTTGGCCGTGCCAGCACGCCGTCAACCTCAGGTGGAGTTGAATCGTGCGTGCAGGAGAACCACGCGAAGAGGCAGCAACAGGGTGCATGTCCGTGTATCCCGAAAGAGCCAGTGGTACGCATCGGTCCCACACGCTGGACGGATGCGGCCGGGTCATCAGTCGGCTCCCCCGTGCGCGTCCGCGCAGCCGACGCTGGCAATGCGAACGCCTTGCCAGCGATCCGATTAGAGATGGCGCAATCCGCGCTCGCAACCCGAGCGCCAGATGACCGGCGCGTGATCCGTTGCGCACTTCATGCAGGACATGCCGATTCACGCTCGCGATGCGACGTTTTTCGCACAGGATTGGCCGCGATCTGTTGCGAGCTATCAGTTTTTCATTGACAGAAAGCATCGCGATGCGCGGATTTGCTTCGCATCCGGCGCGGGGCAGCACGCGAATTGCGGCGGTGCTGCGCAGGGGGCGCAGTCATGCGATGCCCCACGATTCAGTACTGAGACGCTGTATGCGGGCGTGCGGGTGGCATCGCCTGTGCCGCGCCAATAACCCGCATCGTTAACTGCACAGTGGCACAGGTGTTCCCGGTGCACACATGTGCTGTGGCAACAAAAAGGCGCCGATCCCACGTGTGTCCAGGACCGACGCCGTGATGCCTCGCTGTCTTGATCCTGCCACCTACCAGCGATACGCCACCGACATCTGGTACTGCCGTCCGGCGATCGGCCGGCCCATGAAGACGCCGCCGGTCGCTGCACCCGGTACACGCACATTGCCTTCGGTCAGGCCCAGCGTGTCGGTAACGTTGCTGCCGCTGGCGGTTACTTCCCAGTGCTCGCCCACATGCAGGTTGGCGCCGATGTCGAGCATGTCGTAGGACGGCAGCCGCTGGCTGTTGGCCAGGTCCGCAAAGCGGTCGCCGATGTAGGAATAGGTGGCAAACACCTTGAGGTCGCCGAACGGCAGCATCCAGTAATAGCTGGGCGTGATGCGGAACTGGCGCTTGGGCTGGCGCATCACCTGGTTGCCGGTGAACTCGCGGTAGTTGCGGTACTTGGCATCCAGCCACACCCCGGTGCCGGCCAGCTCGAAGCCGCCGAACGGGCGGATGGCGCCTTCCACTTCCAGCCCGCGCGCACGCGAGTCGCCCACGGTGGTGAAGTTCTCACCATTGGCCAGGAACGCCTGGAACGGCGAGTTCTTGAAGGTGTTGTAGAACGCGGTCAGGTACAGGTCGTAGCTACTGGCACCGGACTTGAGCCCGAGTTCGTACTGATCCACTTCCTGCACGCGATTCTGGCCATCGCGCAGATTGTCGAAGCCGGGGAACTTCACCCCCGAGTTGACCCGCGCGAACAGGCTGTTATGCGTATCGAGCGTGAAGTTCAGGCCCGCCGTCCAGGAGAACGCCTCATCGTCTTGGTCGATGCGGCGCGTGCTGGCCAGTGCCAGCGAGGTGGCGTTGTCGTACAGCGTGGCCGGGTTGCCGTCCAGATCAACGGTGGCGGTGTCGTGCACGTCGCCGGTGACGCTCTGGCGCTCGTAGCGGGCGCCCAGGTCCAGGCGCAGCCACGCGTTGAGCTCCCATTCGTCGGCGACGAAGGCGGCGATGTTCTCGCCATCGTAGTTGGCGCGCAGGTTGAAAAACGCGGTGCTGGTGAAACCCTGGCGCGTGGCCTGCTGGCCGTTGTCCAGCGCCAGATCGATACGACGCGCGTTGTTCTGCGCGGTGAGCAGCATGGTGTTGCCCAGGTACCAGGTGTCTGCCGAGGAATATTTGGCGTAGTACGCGCCCACGGTGAGCGTGTTGCCCGTAAACAATTCGCGGCTCAGGCGCAGGTCGTTGGTGACCGAATTCAGGCGCTTGTCCACCGACCACCAGCCGGCTTCCAGCACCTGCTGATTCGGATCGACGCCGCCGCCGCCATTGGTGAAGCTACCGCTGCCGGTAGTGCTGTAACTGGCGATGAAATCGCTCAATCGCACCGGCGCATCGCCGGTGAACAACGCATAGGTCGGCGCGCTGCCGCTCATCACGTTGAAGCGGTCGGCAATGGTCCAGTCACCGGTCTCCCAGTTCAGTTCGCCGCCGAATACATCGATGTTGACGCCGCGGCCGTCGGCCAGATCGCGGCGGATGGTCTGTCCATCCGGCCCGACCAGCAGGTCGACATTGCGGAAGTCGCGGCCGAGCAGAGTGCCGGTCTGCGCATTCAAACCGGGGAAGCTGGACAGGTCGTTGCCGTTGTTGCGCGACAGCAGCGGAATGGCGGTATAGAAGGCATTGTTGTCGTCGGTATGCCGCGCGTAGAACGACAGCTCGCCACTGTCCCAGCGCTTGCTCAAGGTGGCGCTGAACTGGCCACCCTTGTCGGCGGAAAACTGCGGGTCGCGCACGCCATCGGTTTCGCGAAAGAAACCGCCCACGCTGTAGTACCAGCCGTTGCCCATCGGCCCGCTGTTGAAGACGTCGATGCGGCGCAGCGCGTTGTTGCCGCCGGTCAGCCGCACGCTGCCTTCGGGCTCGTCCTGGCCTTTTTTCTGGATGAAGTTGACCGTCAGACCCGGCTGGCCGTTGGAGAAGATCGGGCTGGAGCCGCCACGCAATACCTCCATGCGCTCGACCGTGTCGTCGACGCGGAACAGCGTGGAATTTTCCAGGAACGACAGGGTCGGCGGCGGAAACAGCGGCGAGCCATCCAGTTGCATGGTCACGAACGGCGCATCGCCTTCGGATGGCATGCCGCGCACGAAGATATTGGCGCCGGTGCCGCCGCCGCTGGGCTCGGCCCATACGCCGGGTACGATCTTCAGCAGGTCCGCAGTGCTCTGCGGCACGGCCTGCTGGATCTGCTCCGGGCTGGCGGTGGTGATCGAGAAGCTGGCATCACGCTTGGCTAGGCCCTTGAAGCGCGCGGTGCCGCTGACGATCACTGCATCCAGCGTGGTGGCCTCGCTGCGCGGCTCGGCGGTGGACGTCTGCGCGTGCACGGCAGGCGCAAGCAGGGCGCCGATGGCAAGGGACAGGGCATAGCGGGGCATCGATGCGGTCATGAAAGCTCTCCTGGGATGACGTCACAGCTGGCGGCAATGCGCGCAATCGTGCACGCGCCGCCAAAGGGTGACCGGCAGCACGTCACAGGGGCCGGTCGCGCAACGCAGCGACACACGTCGCGCTGTTGTTCTAACGGAGTTGCCGGCAAAAGCTGTTGTGCGCTGCGGCACTCGGTGCAGGCGATGTGCTCGCTATTGATCAATGCGGCAAGGCGCCAGACAGCGCGTGCGCAGTGCACGTGTGTCGCTATCGGGCTGCGTGTGGGGCCGTTCAACGCGCACCACAGCGGCAGCCGATGCGATCCATCGTCGCGGCACGATGGCCTTTGCGCATGTGCTGCCAGGCACCATGCAATGGCACAGCGATCTCGCTGCACGCAGGCCGATAGGCAGGTGCGCGCTTGCGCCCGTTTTACGCTGCTGCGCGTACCGGCGCGGCTTCGCGGATTGGCAGGTTGATCAGTGCGGCGATGACTGCCAGCAGCATGTCGGCGTACCACATCCAGCTGTAATCGCCGAAGCGCTCCAGCGCCAGCCCGCCCAGCCACGCCCCGAAAAAGCCGCCGATCTGGTGCGACAGCAAGGTCAGGCCGAACAAGGTCCCCAGGTAGCGCGGGCCGAACAGTTTGCCGATCAAGCCCGCCGTCGGCGGCACCGTGCCCAGCCAGGTAAAGCCCAGTGCCGCGGCGAACAGGTAGAAGGTCAGCGGCGTCGGCGGCGCGATCAGGTACAAGCCGATCAGCACCGCACGGCTGGCATACAAGGCGCACAGCAGCCACTTCATGCGGATGCGTTCGCCGAGCTTGCCGGCGACCAGGCTGCCGGCCACGTTGAACAGGCCGATCAACGCGATCGACACCGCCGACACGCTGGCGGGTAGGCCGCAGAGCGCGATCTCGCCGGGCAGGTGCGTGACCAAAAACGCGATATGCACCCCGCAAGTGAAAAAGCCCAGATGCAGGCACCAGTAACTGCGGTCGCGCATGGCAACCTGCAGTTGCGCACGCAAGCCGATGTCGTCGTCTGCGATCGGCGTGTGCGTGCTCGGCGGCGTCGATCTACGTCGCAGCGGCCAGGCCAGCGGCAAGGTCAGCAGGGAGATCATCGCCAGCCCCGTCATCGCCCTGGCCCAGCCGGCGGCGCCGATCATCAGCTGCACCAGTGGCGCAAACACGAACTGGCCGAGCGAGCCGCCGGCATTGATCAGCCCGGCCGCGAACGAACGCCGCTCCGGTGCGAGCCGGCTGGCAGTGGCACCGATCAGCACCGAAAAACTGCCGGCGCCCGCACCGGCGGCAGCCAGGATGCCCAGCGAGACGATCAGGCCCCACTCACTGGCCAGCCACGGGCTCAGCCCAAGGCCCAGCGACAACAGCACGCCGCCGAACAGCAGCACCGGCAGTGGCCCGCGCGCATCGGCGATCGCGCCGAACACTGGCTGCACTGCGCCCCAGACCAGTTGCCCCACCGCCAGCGCGAAGCTGATCGACGCGATGCCGATCCCGGTCTGGCGATGGATCGGCTCCACGAACAGGCCGGTAGTCTGGCGTGCGCCCATCGTCAGCATCAGCATGGCCGAGGCGATGAGCAGCAATCCCCACTGCGCGCTGGTGCGGGCGCTCGCAGAGGTATTCATGGCGCTGCCTCCGCGTCCAGGGCCGCATCCAGTTGCATCAGGGTGGCGTGCAACTGCGCGGTGGAGACGCTGCCGAACAGCGTTTCCAGCTGCGTCTGCGCGCGTTGCCAGTGCGGCAGGGCGCGCACCAGCAGCCCGCGCCCACTGCGGCTCAGTACCACCAGTTTCTGGCGCGCATCCTCGCCGCGACGTACCCGCACCCAGCCCGCCGCCAGCAGCGGCTTGAGATTGCGAGTCAGCGTGGTGCGATCCATGCCCAGCGAGTGCGCCAACGCGCCCAACGGCTGTGCGCTGACCAGCCGGCGCAGGATCGAGTATTCGTTGAGGCTCAGGCCCACCTGCGCCAGGGCATGGTCGTACAGCTGCGAGGTGCGCCGTGCGGCGCGGCGCAGCTGGAAGCAGGTGCAGGGGCTGGTCCCGGACATGGCGATGCTCCACAAGGATGCTCGCACTTTGCGTGCATATGCACCTATTGGCAAGCGCATGGCGAACGTTGGGCGCTTGTCCGTCGAAGCAGGATCGATCGAGTCTGCGCGGGAAGACCACCCGACCCGCTGCAACGACGGCGCTGGCACATGCATTGGTGCGTACCGGGCAGCGTCGGCTATCGGCCGACGTCGGCAAGCGGCCTCGGTGTGATCGGTCAGCGGGGCGTCGAGCCAGCCAGTGCAATGCATTGCATCGGCTCGTTACAGGGAGCGATGTGGCGCAGAACAACCATTGCCATGCAAATGCGCGCAGCACTGCAGAACGCCGAGACCGGCAGCCCCGCCGCCGGACATGACGAGGCCGCCCGAAGGCGGCCTCGCTTATGACGGCGGGAGAGAGGTACCGTCAGAAGAACAGGCGCACGCCGAACGAGGCGCTGCGGCCGGGAAGCATCACATCGTCCTTGAGGAAGGAGGTGTGCACACGTGCGTCCTGGTTGGTCAGGTTGTTGCCGTCCAGGAACACTTCCCACGCGTTGCTGCCACGGTCCACGTGGTAGGCCAGATGCGCATCGACGAAGGTATAGCCGTCGGTCGGGGTTTCGTTCACCGCCACCTTGTCCTGCTTCATGGTGCGGGTGGCGCCGAGCGAGGCGCGCCATGCATCGGCGTTCCAGCGCATCTGCGCGCCGACCCGGCCCGGGGCGATGCGCGGCAGGTTGCCGCCATCCTTCAGGCGCGCACGCACGGTGTCGCCGAACACGCGCAGATCCCACGCGCCGGTGTCGTTGTCGGCCAGATGGAAGGTGGCCTCGCCCTCGAAACCGTGGAAGACCGCATCGTTCTGCGTCCACTGGCGGATCGGCAGGAAGTCGTTGTCTTCTTCGTTGAACCATTGGCCGCCGGTATCGACGATGTAGACGAAGTCGTTGTAGCGGTTGTAGTACGCGGCGATCTTGGCATCCACCCATGCGTTCTGGAAGTTCAGGCCCAGCTCGGCCTGGTTGGCCTTCTCGGTCTTCAGATCCGCATCGCCGATCTCGTAGGCGAGGGTGGCGATGTGCGGGCCGTTGGCGAACAGCTCTTCCTCGGCCGGTGCGCGTTCGGCGTGGTCGAGGTTGGCGGTCAGGCGCCACTGTTCGTTGAAACGGAAGCCGCCGCTGGCCGAGAAGCTGGTCGGGGTGAAGTCGCGGTCCACGCCGATGTCGGTGCGGTACTTGACCTTGTCCACGCGCGCGCCGACTTCGGCGGTGACGCGCTCCCAGCTGTTGCGGGCAACGCCGAACACGCCGAGCGAGCGGGTGTCGGTCTTGGGCACGAAGGATTCCTCGCCAATCGCCTGGAAGGTGGTGTCGCTGCCCTGCAGGCCGAACGCGGTCTGCCAGCCGCCGCCGAAGGTGAAGGAGGCTTCCACGCGGCCTTCGTTGGCGCGCTTGGTGAACACGGTGCCGACTTCGGCGCCTTCGAACTCGGTGTGCGCGTAATCGGTGTGGCCGAAGCTGTAGCGCAGCGCGCTGCCTTCGCCCCAGGGATCGGTCAGCCCGCCCTTGAGGTCGTAGCGGTCCTGCTGCAGCTTCAAGGACACCCCGCGCTCGCCGATCGTCGGGTCGCCCGGCTCGCCGGGGTTGCCGTAGTTGTCGCGGAAGCGCGAGGCCGACAGGCCGACGAAACCCCAGTCGCCGGACAGCGAGGCGCCGACCGAGCCGACCTTGGAGTCGATCCAGCTGTTGAGCTGGCGCCCCTGCGGGGTGTCGTAATCGTTCTGGTTGCGGTACACGCCGTCGGCGTGGATCGACAGGCCGCTGCCATTGCCGGCATCGACGCGGAACATGTCGGTGTTGCCGTCCTTGTCGCCGCCGTCGAAGCGCACTTCGGCGCGGCCGCTGAAGCCGTCCACCGGGGTTTCGGCAATGCGCCCGTCGACCACGTTGACCACGCCGCCGATCGCGCCGGAGCCGTACAGCAGCGTGGACGGGCCCTTGAGCACCTCGATCTGGTTGGCCAGGAACGGCTCGATCGCCGGCGAGTGGTCCTGGCTGACCGTGGACACGTCCTGGGTCGACAGGCCATCGCGCAGCACCGCCACGCGCGGGCCGTCCAGGCCACGGATGATCGGCCGGCCGACGCCGGGGCCGAAGTTGGAACTCTGCACGCCGGGCAGGCTGGCCACGGTCTCGCCCAGGCTGGAGCTGCGCACCTCGTCCAGACGCTCGCCGGCCAGCACCTCGACCGGGCGGCTCAACTCGCCGGCCGCATCGCGCAGCGGGCTGGCGGTGACCACGACCTTGTCCAGGTCCTTGATATGGCGGCCACTGGAAGCGGTGGCGTCGTGGCGCGTGTCCGAGCTGGGCGGGGTCTGCGGGTCGGCAGCTGCCGGTGCGTCCTCGGCCAGGGCCAGGGCGGGCGTCAGCAGGCTGGTCAACGCCAGCGAGAGCGTGGAGCGGCGGAACGAGAAAGCGAGGCGAGGGTGCATGGCGGGCCGGACTCTGTGATTGTTACTGTATATCAATGGTAAGGCGCAGCTTGGCTGCTGTGCCGACGGCAGGACCCGCTCACTTGCGCGATGCAGCGGTGCGGGTCTGGAACAAGGAAGATGTTATATTATTCCACGTCGCCGCGAGCCCCTGCTGGAAGTCATGCCTCTACCGTCCCTTCGCCATGTGCTCGACCGCTTCGGTGCGACCGGTTCGCTGCTGTGCGCCGTGCATTGCGCGGTACTGCCGCTGGTACTGGCCCTGGCCCCGTCGTTGGGCCTGTCGTTCTGGCTGGGCGATGGGGTCGAACTGGCCATCGTGGTGTTCGTGACGCTGCTGGGGCTGTTCAGCCTGGTGCTGGGCTATCGCCGCCACAAGGCGCTGCACGCGCTGGCGCTGTTGCTGCCGGGCTTGCTGTTGTTGTGGGCCGGCCTGCTCTATGACCCCTTGCACCACGCGGTGGTGCCGCATGCGGTGGTGATGACGCTCGGTGGCGCGCTGGTCGGCATCGCCCACCTGGTCAACCTGCGTCTGAACCACGGGCATGCCCACGTCCACGACGCCAGCTGCGCACACTAGCCCGGGCTGCGCGGGCAGGGCCTACGTGGTAGGCTTGCCGGCCTTGCGCGAGGGCGCCGCCGGCGTAAACCTCGCCAGACCCGTGTTCAGCGCGGGGATTTTGTATTCAGTATTCACATTCAGGAGTCGACGAACATGGGTAAGGGTGACCGCAAGACCGCCAAGGGCAAGCGCTACAATTCCAGCTACGGCAATTCGCGTTCGCACGCGGTGAGCAAGGTTGTCGTGGGTGCAGCTGCCCCGGTTGCCAAGAAGGGCGTGGTCAAGGCTCCGGCCAAGAAGGCTGTGGCCAAGAAGACCGTTGCCAAGGCCGGCTGATCCTTAGCCCGCTTCGCGACACCAGAACGCGGCGCTTGCGCCGCGTTTTTTTATGTCCGGCATCGGCGCAGACGCGCGCTGCAGCGCTCGCCCGAGCAGCCATTCCGCTACCGGCCTGCGTCGAAGCGGCGACGTGCGCGCCGCTGGCGTCGGTTCGCGCACGGCACAACAGCGCCGGCCGCAGTGCGCGGCGGTCATGGCCGGCAGCTGCACACTGCGGTCGATCGACCCTGCGCCGCTCTCCCGCGTGCGGTGTTCAGTGCGTCGTTGCCGTAGCCGGCGAGGTGCGGGACGGCGTCGGCGCCAGCAACTGTTCGGCCAGGCCGCGATAGATCGGCGTCTTGCACACCAGGCCGGACATCGCGCGCGCGATCAGCACGGTAGCCAGGATCGGCAACAGCATCTGGCTGGTGTCGGTCAGTTCCAGCGAGATCACCGCCGAGGTCAACGGCGCCTGGGTCACGCCGGTCAGATACGCGCACATGCCCAGCAGCACGAAGGTGCGCGGGTCCACGCCCGGCATCAGCACCGACAGGTTGTGGCCGATGCCGGCGCCCACCGCCAGCGCCGGCGAGAACAGCCCGCCCGGAATGCCGGCCAGGTAGGAGACCAGGTTGGCCAGCAGCTTCATCAGCCCGAATTCGTGGCCGACCACTGCATGGCCTTGCACCAGGCTGCGCGCCTGCTCGTAGCCGGTGCCGAACGCGCCTTGCCCGAACACCAGCGCCAGGCCGACCAGCGCCACCCCGCACAGCGCGGCCATCAGCACCGGATGGCGCTGGCGCAGCGTTGCCAGCCAGCGCGGTTTGCCGCTGACGCTGGCCAGCACCAGGCGCGCGAAGATGCCGCCGAGCAGGCCGGCCACGCTGCCGCATAGTGCGATCGCCAGCCAGGCCTGGCCCAGCGGCAGGGCCACTGCCACCTTGCCGAAGTAGGTGTAGTTGCCCAACAGGCCCAGCGACACCACGCCACCAACGATCACCGCGGTCAGCAAGGTGCCGGAGAAGCGGTGCTCGAAGCGCCCGCTCAATTCCTCGATCGCAAACACCACCCCGGCCAGCGGGGTGTTGAACGCCGCGGCGATACCGGCCGCGCCACCGGCAAGCAGAAAATGCGAGAGCTCGCGCGGATCGTGAAACCCGAACCAGCGCCCGAACACATGCATCAGGCTGGCGCCGACATGCACGGTGGGGCCTTCGCGTCCGACCGAGGCGCCACCGAGCAGCGACAGGGTGGTCAGGGCAAGCTTGCCGATCGACACGCGCAGCGACAGATTGGTCTGGCGAAATGCCGCGTCGTCATGCTCCAGCGCCGCGATGACCTGCGGGATGCCGCTGCCACGCGTGGGCCGCATCGCGCCGGAGGTGAGCCAGGCCAGCAGGGCGAAGATGCCCGGCGTCAGCAGCAGCGCCCACCAGATCGAATGCGCGGTGATGCGCTGGAACAACTGGAAGGCGGCGTCGCTGGCCTTGGCGAACACGATCGCCACCAGTGCTACCGCGATTGCGCCACCCCAGAGTGCGGCGCGGCGACGCCAGCCTTGGCTGGACAACAACGGCCGCAGCCGAAGCCGGCGCGGCAAGGGATCAGGAGCAGACATGGCGCCATTGTCGCATCCGCACAGCGCGGCCGCGACGCGTCACTCAGCGGCCGGCGGCCGGCGGCACGCGCAGGGCCGGCAGCAGCGTGGCGGGATTTCCATCATTGGGCGCGGCAGGAATGCCCAGCAGCCGGGTCATCAGCGCATACACATCGACGTTGTCGAAACCCGGCAAGCGCTTGCCCTGCGCCAGATCCGGGCCCTGCGCCAGGAACACCGCACGCATCGACGGCAGCGCCGGATCGAAACCGTGCGACCCGCGCATCTGATCGCGCGGGCGCTTGGCCAGCTTGTCCGGGAACAGTGCATCCCAGCCTTCGTGCATCTGGCACACGATCGGCGGAATGCGCGGATGCGTGCCGTAGTGCCAGCGTGCCGGCAGCTCCGTCTTGCGCCAGCAGTCGTACTGCGCATGCGCACCGAGCAGGCCGGCTTCGGCGCGGGCCTGCTGTCCCGGCAATGGCGCAAAGCCGATCACCTGCCCGTCGGTCACGGCAGTGGCGATGTCCGGGCGCGCCATGTCTTCCACGCTGATCGCATGCCCGGGCGCCACCTCGGCCATGCCGTGGTCGGAGACCACGACGATATTGGTGCGCTCGCGCGTGCCGTCGCGCTGCATGCCGGCCAGCAGCCGGCCGATCGCGCCATCCACCGCACGCACGTTGTCGGCATATTCGCGCGACTCCGGGCCGTGGTCGTGGCCGGCTTCGTCCACGTGTTCAAAATACAGCGTGACCAGGCGGTTGCGGTCGGCGCCGGAGGCGGCCAGCCAGCCCCGCACTTCGTCCACGCGCGTGTCCAGGCTGGTGCCTTCTTCGTAATGGCGCCAACGCGTGGGGCGCACGCCGCCGATCGCCGCCTCGCTGCCTGGCCACGACCAGGTTGCGGCATGCAGGCCGTGGGTTTCCGCACCCACCCACAGCGGCTCGCCACCCCACCAGCGCGCATCGCCGACCGCATCCTGCTTGCTCAGCCAGAAGCCGCCCAACGTCGCATCGCGCATGCTGTTGTGCACGATGCCGTGGTGGTCCGGGCGCAGGCCGGTGACCAGCGTGTAGTGATTGGGAAAGGTCAGCGACGGGTATGACGGCGTCATCCAGCGCGCACGTACGCCGTCGTGTGCGAGCTGCGACAGATTCGGTGTGATGCCGCGATCGAGCATGTCCGCGCGCAGCCCGTCGATCGAGATCAGCAGCACGCTGTGCGCTGAATCGCTGTGCGGTGTGCCGGCCGACGCGGGCGCCGCCGGGGCGGGCGCTGGCGTACTGTGCGAAGGGGTGTGAGAACTGCAGGCCGCGAGCAGTGCGAGCGCGGCAAACACAAAACGTCGATCGATCATCGCGCCAGTTTACGGCCTGGCAATGACGTCGCGAAGTCAGCGCGTGCCGGTGGCGGATGCGGCGAACAGATCGTCGGCCGCTGCGCCCTGGCGCGGCGACCAGCCTTCCAGCTGCAACAAGGCCTGCTTGGTGGGCAGGCCGCCGCCGAAGCCGGTCAGCGCACCATTGGTGCCGATCACGCGGTGGCAGGGCAGCACGATCGGCAATGGATTGCGCCCATTGGCAGCGCCGACCGCGCGGCTGGCGGCGGGGCGACCCACCGCGTGCGCGAGCTGCGCATAGCTCCAGGTCTGCCCGAACGGAATCTGCGCCAGCGTATGCCAGACCTGCAGCTGGAATGGCGTGCCGGTCGGGGCCAATGGCAGGTCGAAGCTGCGCCGCCCGCCATACAGATAGTCGAGCAACTGCTCGCGTGCCTCGCGCACCAGCGGCGCGTCGGGGTCGTGCTGCCAACGCGCGCGGCCGACCGCGTCGTAGCGGTTCTGCGCGAACAGGATGTGGTGCACGCCGGCAGCATCGGCGGCCACGCTGAGCGCGCCGATCGGCGAGGGAAAGGTGTCGTAATACAACGTGCTCATGAGCGGGTGTCCTTGCGATCGACAGCGAGATGCCACAGGTGCAATACAGCGTAGGCGCGCCACGGCCGCCAGGCCTGCGAGCGCGCTTCGGTGGCACGCTCGCTGAGGCGCTCGGGCGTGCCGAGCACCTGCTGCAGGATCAGGTCGCCGGCCGGAAACGCGTCCGGATGCGACAGCGCACGCATGGCGACGTAATGCGCGGTCCACGGCCCGATGCCGGGCAACGCGGTGCAGGCGGCGACGAACTCGGACAGGCGCTGGCCGGCGCCGAAATGCAGCTGCCCTTGCGCGCAGGCCGAGGCTAGCGCTCGCAGCGTGGCCGCGCGCGCCCGCGGCAGGCCGAGTTGTTCCAGCGGCGCCTCGGCCAGCTGTGCCGGGGTCGGAAAGATGCGGTCCAGGCCGGGAGGCATCTCCACATGATGGCCGCCATGCCGGTCGACCAGCCGCGCCGCCAGCGTCGCCGCGCCGGCTACGCTGATCTGCTGGCCCAGCACGGCGCGCACGGCCACTTCGAAGCCGTCCCAGCCACCCGGCACGCGCAGCCCGGGACGGCGCGCGATCGCCTCGGCCAGCAGCGGCTCGGCCGCCAGCGTGGCATGCACCGCCTGCAGGTCCGCATCCAGATCGAACAGGCGGCGCACCCGGCGCACGATCTGCGGAATCTGCCGCGGGTCGGTCGCGCCGATGCGCAGCAACAACTCCGCACGCTGCGGCGCCGCGCTGACCTCGATCAGCGTTGCGTTGCCCGGTGTGCCGATCACGCGCCGGTAGCCGCTGGCGTCGACCTGCTCGATGCCGGGAATCGCGCGGCGTTGCAGGAATGCCAGCATCGCCGGCAGATCCAGCGGCGGGCGATAGCCCAGGCGCAGGGTCAACTCGCCACCCGGGACCTCGGCACGCTGCTTGCGTAGCGCCGATGGCGGCATCCCGCAGCCTTCCAGGAACGCAGCATTGAAGCGACGCAGGCTGTTGAAGCCGGCCGCCAGTGCGACCTCGGTGACCGGCAATGCGGTCTCGGTCAGCAGTTGCTTGGCCAGCAGCAGCCGGCGCGTGCCGTGCACCTGGATCGGGGTGGCACCGAGCTGCTGCACGAATTGCCGCTGCAGCTGGCGTGCGCTCAGGCCCACCGCGTCGGCCAGGGTCTGCACCGGCTGCTCCTGCAGGGCACCGTCGGCAATCATCGCCAGTGCACGTTGCACGCTCTCTTCGCCCAGATGCTGCTGCGCCTGCGGCGACAGCTCGGGGCGGCAGCGCAGGCAGGGCCGGTAGCCGGCGGCACTGGCTGCCGCCGCGCTGGGGTAATAGCTGATGTTGCCCGGCTTGGGCGGCGGCGCCGGACACACCGGGCGGCAGTAGATGCCGGTGCTGCGCACCGCGGTGAAGAACAGCCCGTCGAAGCGTGCATCGCGCGCCAGGCGGGCGCGGTCGCATTGGAGTCGGTCGGGCGTGGTGGTCTGCATGGCGCCAGTCTATGCGCTCGCCCCTGCCCGGGCTGGCCGTTTTCGGACAGGGTTGCAGCGGGCCGCCGCGTTCATGGCAGGGTCAAACGCTTCGCCCATTCAGCCATAGACTGAGGGTGATCCCCGTCGCGGTCCGTTGCCTGACATCATGTTGAAACTGCTCTGCCTGTCCCTTTCATGTGTGCTGGCGCTGGCGGCCTGCGACCGCACCAGTACCTCGGCCGATGCCGCCGCGGCGCAGCAGAGCGGCGCGGGGCAGGGCGATGGCGACCATATGGTGTCGGTGGATACACCCGAGCCGGTGGCGCCGCCGCCGCGGCCGCGTGCACAGGCCGGCGAAGCCGGCTGGCCGCAAGCGGAGCTGGACGCGGGCAAGGCCTGGATCAGTTGCGCCACCGATTACAGCAGCGAAGCCGGCGACGGCACGCTGCTGCCTGCGTTGGACCGCGCCAGCGTGGAGGCGGCGCTGGCGCCGTGTCGCGACACCGGCCTGCTGCGGGTGCGCTACGCCGGCAAGATCAACGCCGGCTTCGCTGCGTTGGTGTGGCGGCTGGCTGCGGTGGCCGAGCAACTGCGGCTGCCGCATCGTATCCTGGACCTGGACTCCAGTGGCGGGCAGGTGGAAGCGGCGATTCGCGCCGGCGATGTCATCGGCGAATCCAACTGGACCATCTGGGTGCGCGAAGGCTCGATCTGCCACAGCGCCTGCGTGTTCGTGCTGGCCGCCGGCGACAACCGCCTGGTGGCCGGCAAGGTCGGTATCCACCGCATGATGCGGATCAGTTCCAAGGCCACCTCGCGCGCGGAACTCAATCGCGAATTGCGCGAGGTCTATGGCAACGTCAAGGATTATCTGGAGCGCAACGGCGTGGCGGTGGCGGTGGCCGACCTGATGATGACCGTGCCCAACCGCAGCCTGCGCCTGCTGACGATGGACGAGCTGCGCGAGTACGGGCTGGATGGCACCAACGCGGTGCAGGACGACCTGGAGCGTATCCGCCAGATGCGCAAGTGCGGCGATGCCTTCGTGCGCCGCAAGGACGCGTTTCTGGTTGCCTTCGACCAGAAGTGCAAGGGCGAGGGCGCCGATCTGGAGGCGGTCAACGCCTGCGGCCTGGCCTTGAAGCAGCGCTTCGGCTTCCCGGATGCGGCCTGCCCGAAAGAAAGCCCGCTGGCCGAAACCGATGCCGCCGCGCTGCCGGCCACCGCCGCAGCGCAGGCCGCGCCGGCGGCCGACGTGGAGCCGGGAATGTCCACCGCAGCGCCAACTGCGGCACCTGCCGCAGAGTCGGCTGCCGAACCCCCGCCGGACCCCGCCCAGGGCGAGGGCTGAGCTTCACACCCACCGCACTGCCGGCTGCCTATGGTCGCGGCATACCACGGAGCCGGGGGGCGACATGCTTGGAAAGACAAAAGGCGTTGCGCTGGCATACCTGCCATCGGCGCTGCTGGTGCTGGCCGGGTTTGGCGTGGCCGAACTGCTGCAGGTGATCGCTGCGGCCAGCCATGTGCAGTGGCCGGCGACGCTGGCGGTGTGGCTGAGCCTGGCGGCCCTGATCGCTGCCATCGCGCGCGCACTGTGGGTCAGTTGGCGACTGTGGCGGCCACGCGGCGTCGCGGCGGTTCCGCCGGGCGGCGACATCTGATTTTTGAGTCAAGGCGTGCGTTCCCGGCACCCGGCTCGCGCGTCGCTTGCACACTCACCTCACCATGCAGCGCAGGTCTTAAACTGCCGCACTCGCCGCAAACCCTGCGGTAGTTCCCATCCGTTTGCTACGCACAAGGTCATCTGCCCCATGTTCCGTCCTCGTCTGCTTGCCGCACTGCTGTTGGCTCCCTCGCTGGTCCTGGCACAACAGCCGCAGACGGCTGCACGTCCGGCCGCCGCTCCCCAGGCGGCGCCCACGGCCAGCCCGGCGCAGCAGGCGCAGCTGACCAAACAGAACACCGAGATGACCCAGGCGGCACTGCGGGTGGCGCAGATGGTGGATGCCAACCAGGTGGCCTCGCTGTGGGATGGCGCCTCCAGCGTCGCCAAGACCGCGGTCAAGCGCGATGTCTTCGTGAGCCAGATCGGTGCCGAACGTGCACGCCTGGGGGCAGTGGTCGGACGCGGGCAGGGCTCGGTGACACGGGTCAAATACGCCGCCGGCGCGCAGGTGCCCGAAGGCCTGTACGTCAACGTCAGCTTCCCGACCCGGTTTGCCAAGGCCCAGCAGCCGGTGCGCGAGCTGGTGTCGTTCCGCCTGGACGAGGACAAGACCTGGCGTCTCGCCGGTTACAGCCTGCGCGCGTCGATCAAGTGATCTTGCAGCTCATCGGGAGACCCGCGTGGAACTGACCATCGAACTGCAGATGCTGGGCTGGGCCATGGTGCTCGGCCTGGTGCAACTGCTGGCCGCCTCGGCCAGCATGACCGCACAGCGCGGGACCAAGTGGAATGCCAGCGCCCGCGATGGCGACGCCAAGCCCTTGACCGGCGTTGCGGCGCGGCTGGATCGCGCCTTCCGCAATTATCAGGAGACGTTCCCGATTTTCGCTGCTGCGGTACTGGCGGTGAGCATTGCCGGGCGTACCAATGCAGATACCGCACTGGGCGTGCAGCTGTACCTGTGGGCGCGCGTGGCTTACGTGCCTGCTTATGCGGCAGGCATTCCCTATCTGCGCAGCGCAATCTGGGTGGTGTCGTTCTGGGGCATCGTCAAGCTGGTGCGGGCGTTGCTAGGCTGGTGACGCAGGCCGGGCTGCGTGCGCGCAGCCTGTGGTTAGTGGCTGAGAAAACGCAGCGACAGGTCGCGCGCCTTTGACTGCGTTGGGCTGCCTGGTTCGGTCACTGCTTGATCCTGATCAAGGCCGGCCGACACCACTGCCGTTAAACTCACAGCCGCTATCAAGACGGCTGCGCTCACCGCCAGGCGTGCGTGCCCGGTGCGGCACGTGCCACGCGGCCATGTCGGTTGCTCCGCACCGACCGCATCCAGCTGACCACTGCACGCGAGGTCTTGTTAGCTCCTCTGGGTCTCGGTGGTGAAGGAGCGCGGCATGCAATCGGTGGATATCGCAGTCATTGGTGCCGGGCCTGTCGGCCTGAGTTTTGCGCGGTCGTTGGCCGGTAGTGGCCTGTCGGTGCTGGTGGTCGACCAGCAGCCACGCGCGCAGCTGGCCGAGCCGGCCTTCGACGGACGCGAAATCGCGCTGACCCATGCCTCGCGTGCATTGCTGGAGCAACTGGGCATCTGGCAGCAGTTTCCCGCCGATGCGATCTCGCCGCTGCGCGACGCCCGCGTCATGGACGGACATTCGCATTTCGCGCTGACCTTCGCCGCCTCCGCGCGTGGTGCCGGCGATCTGGGCTGGCTGGTGCCCAATCATCTGATCCGTCGCGCGGCCTGGCAGGCGGTGCAGGCACAAGCTGCGTTGGAGATGCGCTGTGCCTGCACGCTGCAGGCCGTGCAGCAGCAGCGCGACCGCGTGGTGCTGCAGTTATCCGATGGGGAAACGGTGGCGGCGCGCCTGCTGGTGGCGGCCGACAGTCGCTTTTCCAGCACCCGGCGCCTGCTCGGCATCGGTGCGCAGCTGCGTGATTTCGGCAAGACCATGCTGGTGTGCCGGATGCGCCATGCGCTACCGCACCGGCATGCCGCGTGGGAGTGGTTTGGCTATGGCAAGACGCTGGCGTTGTTGCCGCTGCAGGGCAACCGCGCTGGCGCGGTGCTGACGCTGCCGCCGCGGCAGATAGAGGCTTTGCTGGCGATGAATGAGACCGACTTCAGCGCAGCGGTCACCGAAGCATTCGAACATCGGCTCGGCCCGATGCAGCAGGACGGCAGCCGGCATGCGTATCCGCTGGTGGCGGCCTATGCGCAACGCTTTAGCGCCGAGCGTGCCGCGCTGATCGGCGATGCGGCGGTGGGCATGCACCCGGTAACCGCGCACGGCTTCAACTTCGGATTGCAGAGCCAGGCGCGCCTGGCGGAGCGTGTGTGCGCCGCTGCCGCTGCTGGGCGCGACATCGGGGCTGCGGCCTTGCTGCAGGGGTACGAGCGGGCGCACCGGCTGGCGACGCGCCCGCTGTATGAAGCGACCAATGCATTGGCCGCGCTGTACACCGACGACCGTGCGCCGGCCCGCCTGCTGCGACGTGGTGCCTTGCGTGCGGCGCATGCGGTGGCGCCGTTCAAGCAGGCGATTGCGGCGCATCTGACCCAGCGCAGCGTTTGACGTATCGAAGTGGGAGCAGGGAGGCGCAGTGCGTGCAGCGCTGCGCTGTGGTCCTCACGCGCAGTGGCTTGTAACGGTGTTCGACATGTGGGCGGGCAATGCGGTCAGCGGCCCGTTTGCGGGTGCTCGTTCGGCAATCGGACGGGCTTGATCAGGCCGGATTTGCATGAGGTCGGCTTTCGTCAGGCGCGCGGCAGTCGGGCACGCAGCCATCAGGCCGGCGCGTTGACCCGCGCAAGAATCGCGTCGATCGCGGTGCGCGCATCGCCGCTGCGCAAGGCGTCTTCCAGCAGTGGAATCACCCAGGCGCAGCCGGCCTTGGTCACGTCTGCGCGCCAGCCGCCGGGCCAGCCTTCCAGCTCGTGCAAGGCCAGCATGCTGCAACCGCCACGCTCGGCGTGACCGCCACGGATCGACTGCTCGAACCAGAACGGCGTGGGTGAATCGACGTCGATCGAGAAAATATAGACATCGTGGTCCGGGTCTTCAGCCGAGGGAGCGATGTTGCGCCAGCTGACCTGCACCACGCTCATTCTGCCGGCTCCGCATCGGGGTCCAGCGCCAGCACGCGGATCTCCACATCGTCCAGTTGCACGCACTGGCCGGGGCGGATCTTGGCGGTCTTGCGCAGTTCCTGCACGCCATCGACGCTGACCGCGCCGCTGGCGACGATCGCCTTGCCCTGCCCACCGCTGTCGGCAATACCCGCCAGCTTGAGCAACTGGTTGAGTTCGATGTACTCGCCGTCCAGGTCGAATTCCAGAAATTGCATGGTGCGCTCGGTGACAGGAAGGCGCGATTATCCGCCTGTCGCAGCCGGCAACACCACCGTGCCGAGCGCAGCCCCGGCAGGTGGAGTCGGGGCAATACCGCAACGCAGACGCGCCAGCGGCTGACACGACGCCGGAGGCGCGGCGCGGGGCGGCACGCTTATTCGCGTCGAAAACGTGCAATCTCGTCCAGCATGCTTTCGGCGCGCACGACGCCGGGCCCGGCATGCGCGTTGTCGATGCGCTCCAGCCACGGATGGCGTTTGCGCTGCAGCCGTCGATAGCCGAGCCAGGTGCCGATACCGCCGAATACACCCACCAACAGATTGAGCAGCAGCCAGTCGTGCGGCAGGGTCAGGCCGGTCAGCCCGCGCCAGCCGGCGTCGGCCACGGCCACCCACAGCACCCAGAACGCCACGCCCAGCCACGGGGCCGCCCGCGTGCGCCAGCGCCGCAGCTGCGCGAGCGCGCGCTGCGTCGGCAGCAGCGGTCCGGCAAAGTCCAGTTGCGCCAGCAGCTGCAGCTGCCGTAGTGCGGAGATCGCCAGTGCAATGCTCCACAGCTGCAGCAGCACGCCGCCGATGATCGCCGCAGCCTGATCGGTGTGGCCAAGCCAGCTGCGCGCGATCACGATGTGCAGCGCCACGGCGCACAGCAATTGCGCGGATTGGCTCAGCCACAGCGGGCGCAGGCTGGTGCGCGCCGCGTGGCCACGCATCTGGCCGACGATGTGGCCGATCTGCGTGCCGTGCTGATCCAGGCGGTGTTCCATCGCGTGCCAGGCGCGTTGCATGTCGTCGAGTTCCATCGAATGTTCCTTGGGCGAAGTGGGTGGTCAGAGTTCGGCGCGGATGCGCGCCTTGAGGCGGCTGAGTTTCGTGGCGACATTGGTCTCGCTGATGCCGAGCACCTCGCCGATCTCGCGGTAGCTGTGCGCGTCCAGGTACAGCAGCATCAAGGCGCGTTCCAGCGGCGGCAGGTGGGCGATGAAGCCGTGGAGCGCGGCGACCTGCTGCGCGTGTGCCGGGTCGCGCGTCAGCGGGTCGGCGATGCTGTTGGCCACCGCCTCCAGCGGGAGCGGGTCCTGCGGCGCGCGGCTGCGGCCGCGCAGATCGCTGATCGCCACGTTCAAGGCAATGCGATACATCCAGGTGGAAAAGCGCCGGCCGGCGTCGTAGCCGGGGAACGCGCGCCATAACTGCACGGTGATGTCTTGCGCCAGCTCGGCGCGGTCGTCCGGGTTCCAGCAATAGCTGGCCGCGACCTTCAGGACGATGCCGCGGTGCTGCTGCAGCAGAGCGTTGAAGCGGGTGTGCAGGTCTGTTTCCAGGGACATGGCTCCGGCCGGGTGGGCGGATGACAAGGGTCGAGGACATGATTCGCCGCAGCGGGCAAATCCTCACAAGCTGAACGGACTGTCACGGAAATTTCGACAGCAGGGGGCCTGAGGGCGCACACTATGCTGCTTTGCGCCTGCCGGCTCCGTGCGGCGCCTCCGGAGTTACCCAATGACCCAAGAATCTCCCGCGCCGCTGCTGTTTGCAGACCTCGGCCTCTCAGACGCTGTGATGAAGGCGGTTGCCGCCGTCGGCTACGAGTCGCCGTCGCCGATCCAGGCTGCCACCATCCCCGCGCTGCTGGCCGGCCGCGACGTGCTCGGCCAGGCGCAGACCGGCACCGGCAAGACCGCCGCGTTCGCGCTGCCGGTGCTGTCCAACGCCGACCTCAACCAGCTCAAGCCGCAGGCGCTGGTGCTGGCCCCAACCCGCGAGCTGGCCATCCAGGTCGCCGAGGCGTTCCAGAAATATGCCGAAGCCATTCCCGGCTTCCGCGTGCTGCCGGTCTACGGCGGCCAGCCCTACGCGCAGCAGCTGAGCGCGCTCAAGCGCGGCGTGCATGTGGTGGTCGGCACCCCCGGTCGCGTGATCGATCACCTGGACCGCGGCACGCTGGACCTGTCCCAGCTCAAGACGCTGGTGCTGGACGAAGCCGACGAAATGCTGCGCATGGGCTTCATCGACGACGTCGAAGCGGTGCTGAAGAAGTTGCCGGAGAAGCGCCAGGTGGCGCTGTTCTCGGCGACCATGCCGCCGGCGATCCGCCGCATTGCGCAGACCTATCTGAAGGACCCGGCCGAAGTCACCATCGCGGCCAAGACCACCACCTCGGCCAATATCCGCCAGCGCTACTGGTGGGTGAGTGGCCTGCACAAGCTGGACGCGCTGACCCGCATCCTGGAGGTCGAGCCGTTCGACGGCATGATCATCTTCGCGCGCACCAAGGCTGCCACCGAAGAGCTGGCGCAGAAGCTGCAGGCACGCGGCATGGCCGCGGCGGCCATCAACGGCGACATGCAGCAGGCCGCCCGCGAGAAGACCATTGCCCAGCTCAAGGACGGCAAGCTCGACATCCTGGTCGCCACCGACGTGGCCGCGCGCGGCCTGGACGTGGAGCGCGTCAGCCATGTGCTGAACTACGACATCCCGTACGACACCGAAAGCTACGTGCACCGCATCGGCCGTACCGGCCGTGCCGGCCGCAACGGCGACGCGATCCTGTTCGTCACCCCGCGCGAGAAGGGCATGCTGCGTTCGATCGAGCGCGCAACCCGTCAGCCGATCGAAGAAATGCAGCTGCCGAGCGTGGATGCGGTCAACGACACCCGCGTGGCACGTTTCATGACCCGCATCACCGAGACCCTGGCCGGTGGCCAGATCGACATGTATCGCGATCTGCTGCAGCGCTACGAGAGCGAGAACAACGTGCCGGCGATCGATATCGCCGCGGCAATGGCCAAGTTGCTGCAGGGCGATGCACCGTTCCTGCTGACCCCGCCGGTGCGTGGCGCGCGCGAGGAATTCGCACCGCGCGAGCGCAACGATCGCGGCGACCGCAGTGATCGCGGCGAGCGCAGTGATCGCGGCGAGCGTCCGCGCTTCGAGCCGAAGTTCGAGCGTGGCCCGCGTGCCGATGGCGAGCGCGCGGCACGCCCGCCGCGTGCGGAACGTCCGGCATTCGCCAGTGATGGCGCGGGCGCCGAGCGTCCGCGTCGCGATCCGGTTGCGCCGCGTGGCGAGCCGGAGTTCGGCATGGAGAGCTACCGCATCGAAGTGGGCCACACCCACGGCGTGAAGCCGGCCAACATCGTCGGCGCGATCGCCAACGAGGCCGGCCTGGAAAGCCGCTACATCGGCCGTATCGACATCCAGGACGACTATTCGATCCTGGACCTGCCGGCCGACATGCCGCGCGAATTGCTGACGCACCTGAAGAAGGTCTGGGTGTCCGGCCAGCAGCTCAACATGCGCAAGCTGGAAGAAGGCGAGGCGGCCGCGTCGCCGTCCAAGCCGCGCTTCCCGCGCGGCGGCAAGCCGTCCGGTCGCCCGAATGGCCCGAACCGTCCGATGGACCGCGCCGGCGCGCCGCATCGCAAGGGCCCGCCCAAGCCCCGCGGCGAGTAAGCACCGCTGACAACGCGGCGGCGTGCGGCTGCCCGGCCCATCCGGCCGGTCGCCGCAGTCGCTATGTTGGTTGATGCATATCGGTGTGCGGGCGTCATGCGCCAATACCGCGGAGATTGCCGGCGGCATCCTGTTAGCCGGGCTAAGTTCTGCCCCGACCGTGGCCGGGCGGGCGCAGCCATACAGACTGCGCCGTTGCGGCCGCTACTGCCTTCAGGCGCCCACTGGGCGCCTGAATCGCATTGGGCAGCGGCAGTGGGGGCGAGGATGACAATGGCGCAGATGGCGGGCGGCACGAGCGGTAGGCGGACCATGCACCTGATGCGCGGCTGGCTGACGCTTCCCTTGGCCTTGTTGATCGGCATGGCCGTCAGCATGGCGGTGCTCTCGGCGCTGGTGATCGAGATCCAGTCCGGGGCAATGGCCTGGATCGTCGGCCAGAGCCACTGGTCCAATGCCCAGCAGGAGTCGGTGTACTGGCTGGAGCGCTACCTGGGCAGCGGCGATCCGGCCGACCTGCAGGCCGCCTGCCGCGCACTGGAAGTGCCGCTCGGCGACCGCGCGGCACGCGAGGCGGTCGAGCAGCCGGTGATCGACTGGGCTGCGGTCCATGCCGGGCTGGCCGCTGGCCGCAATGCCCGCGAGGACATGCCGCAAATGGTGCGGCTGTATCGCTACGGCCATGTCTTTCCGTATCTGGGCGACGCCATCGCGATGTGGAAACACACCGACGCCGACCTGCTGCAACTGAGCACCCTGGCCGACCGGGCCGCCTCCGTGCAGGCCGCCAGCCGGCCGGATCCGCGCGCGCTGCAGGCCCTGCGCGACGAACTGCACCTGCTCGACGGCCGCATGCGCGGCGATACCGCGCAGTTCCAGGCGCTGCTGGTCCGCTGCGCGCGGTTGCTGCACGATGTGATGGTGGTCTGCAGCCTGGCGACCCTGTTGCTGGTGCTGATCACCTGCGTGCTGGCGATGCGCCGCATCCGCAATTATCTGCTCTCGCACGAAGGCCGCTTCCGCACCGCGTTTCAGCAGGCGGCGCTGGGCATGGTCAAGTTCGACCTGCGCGGCCGCGTGCTCGATGCCAATGCCGCGATGGCCAACATCCTGCGCTACCGGCCGGAGGAACTGCAGGCCTGCACGCTGGCCGAGGTACTGCATCCGGACCATATCGCGCTGGACAGCCGCGGCCTGATCGACTGGCCGACACTGCTGCAGTCCGGCGAGCGGCGCTTGCTGCGCGCCGACGGCGGGGTGATGTGGGGGCGCTGGAGCGCGTCGCTGGTGGAGCCCGGCCCGGAGGAGCCGACCCTGGTGCTGGCGGTGATCGAAGACGTCTCGCATGCGCACGAGCTGGCCGACGAAGTCGCCTTCCATGCGCGCCACGATGCCTTGACCGGCCTGATCAACCGCCGCGAGATCGAACGCCGGCTGCTGCGCCTGATCGAGCCGCCGCAATCGCCGCAGCTCTGCCATGCGCTGTGCTTCGTCGACCTGGATCACTTCAAGCTGGTCAACGACACCTTCGGGCATGCGGTGGGCGACAAGTTCCTGTGCCACTTCGCCGACGTGATCACCATGCAGTTGCGCCCCGGCGACTGGCTGGGGCGGCTGGGCGGCGACGAGTTCGCGATCCTGCTGGCCAATACCGATCTGGCGCAGGCGCAGTCCTTGCTGGAGCGCATGCATGCGGTGCTGGGTCAGCCGTGGAGCCATCAGGGCGGACGGCCGCTGACGCCGAGCTGCAGCTTCGGCGTGGTTGAAATCCGCCAGGGCGCCAGCGACGTCAATGCCTTGATGACCGCCGCCGATCTGGCCTGCCATGCAGCCAAGGAGGAGGGCCGCAACCGCATTCGCTGCTTCGGCGAAAACGATCTGGCGCTGGCACGGCGGCGCCACGACGGCGGCTGGATCAGCGCAGTGCAGCAGGCGATCGCCGAGGACCGGCTGCTGCTGTATGCGCAGAAGATCCAGGTGTTGAGCGATCCGGAACGCCTGCAGTACGAGGTGCTGGTGCGCATGCGTGCGCGCGACGGGCGGGTGCTGAGCCCGGGCGAATTCCTGCCTGCGGTGGAGCGCTACGGCCTGGGGCGCATGGTCGACGTGCATGTGCTGGAAACGCTGTGCGCGCAGCTGGCGGCCAATCCGATGCATGTGGCCACGCTGGACCTGTGCCACGTCAATCTGTCCGCACAGTCGATCGCGCAGCCGGATTTTCTCGATTTCGTGTGGTCCTTGTTCGAGCGCTACCCGAGCCTAGTGCCCAAGCTGTGCATGGAGATCACCGAGACCGCCGTCATCGGCGATCTGGAGCATGCGCAGCGCTTCGTGCAGAGCGTGCGTGCGCGCGGCTGCCATGTGGCGCTGGACGATTTCGGCAACGGCCTGGCCTCGTTCGGCTATCTCAAGCAGTTCACCGTGGATGTCCTCAAGATCGATTGCGGCTTCGTGCGCAACTACGCGCACGACGCGGTGGACCGCGCGGCAGTGCACTCGATCGCGCAGGTGGGCCTGGCGCTGGGGATCGAAGTGGTGGCCGAGGGCGTGGAGTCGGAGGCGGACATTCCCGGCCTGCGCGAGGCCGGTGTCGGCCAGGTGCAGGGTTTCAGCCTGCATCGTCCATGTCCGCTGGACGAGCTGCTGCATGCCGGGCAGCCGCTGCTGGCGCTGTCCTGATCGCAGATTGGTGCACGCGCGCCGCTCCAAATCGCCGATAATCGGCCGATGACGACCCGACTCAACAAATACATCGCCGAAACCGGCTTCTGCTCCCGCCGCGAGGCCGATCGCCTGATCGGCGAACGCCGGGTCACCGTCAATGGCGTGGCTGCCGGCACCGGTGCGGTGGTGGGCGAGGACGACACCGTGCTGGTGGACGGCCAGCCGCTGCGCACGCGCGCCGCCAGCAAGCCCGGTGGCCGCAAGCATGTCTACATCGCGCTCAACAAGCCGGTGGGCATCACCTGCACCACCGAGAGTTCGGTCAAGGGCAACATCGTCGAATTCGTCGGCCACGAGCAGCGCATCTTCCCGGTCGGCCGGCTCGACAAGGAGTCAGAAGGTCTGATCTTGATGACCAGCAACGGCAACATCGTCAACGAGATCCTGCGCGCGGAAAATCGCCACCAGAAGGAATATCTGGTGGCGGTCAACAAGCCGGTCACCGACGAATTCCTGCGCGGCATGGCGCGTGGCGTGCGCATCCACAACGAGACCACGTTGCCGTGCCGCACCGCGCGCATCGCCAAGTTCGGCTTCCGCATCGTGCTGGAGCAGGGATTGAACCGGCAGATCCGCCTGATGTCTGCCGAATTCGGTTACCGCGTGACCCAGCTGCGCCGGGTGCGCATCGACAACATCAAATTGGCCGCGCTCAAGCCCGGGCAGTGGCGCAATCTCAGCGACGCAGAATTGCGCGGACTGCTGCCGCAACGCACCGACTGGTGAGCATTTCTCGCGCGTTGGACTGAACCGCAACAGCGCGGTGCATCGGCTGCGCAGGCGCAACCCGATGGCCGCGCATGACCGGCTCGGTCATACTTCCGCCGCCGACAGCCAGCTGGGGAGCGGGCAGAGTGATCAAACCGACATTGCCGGACAACGAAGCCGAGCGGCTTGCAGCGCTGCGTCAGTACGAAGTGCTGGACTCGCCGCCCGAGCGTGCCTTCGACGACCTCACCATGATTGCGTCCACGCTGTGCGAGACGCAGATGGCGGCCGTGGTGCTGGTGGACGAACAGCGGCAATGGTTCAAGTCCGCACATGGCGCGCCGCGCAGCGAAGCATCGCGCGACATCTCGTTCTGCGCGCATGCGATCCTGCGCCCGGATGAAGTGATGATGGTCGACGATACCTTGCTTGACCCGCGCTTCCACGACAATCCGATGGTGACCGGCAGCTCTGCGGTGCGCTTCTATGCTGGCGCGCCGTTGGTGACCAGCGAGGGCATGGCGCTGGGCTCGCTCTGCGTCTTCGACCAGACCCCGGCGCATCTGCGCGAAGAGCAGCGCGCCGCCTTGCAGGCATTGTCGCGGCAGGCCGCGCATCTGCTGGAACTGCGTCTGGCCGGCAAGCGCCTGCGCCAGCAACTGCACGAGCGCGAATGGTACGAGCAGCAGCTGGCCGGCTATTACGCGCAAATGGATGCGCTGAATGCCGATCTGGTCGAGCAGACCCGCACCGATCCGCTGACCGGCTTGCCCAATCGACGCGCGTTTGCGGTGGCCTTGGCCGCGGCCATGGAACAGACGCGTGCGGCAGGCCAGCCGTTGTCGGTGGCGTTGCTGGATGTGGACCACTTCAAGACCGTCAACGACGTGCATGGGCACGACCAGGGCGATGTGGTGCTGCGCGAACTGTCGGCGTTGCTGCGCGCGCATGTGGCCGGTGCCGGCACCATTGCGCGTTATGGTGGCGAGGAGTTCGTGCTGCTGCTGCCCAATGTGGATCTGCTGCAGGCGCGCGTGCAGTGCGAATACCTGCGCCAGAGCGTGGCGGTGATGACGATCGCGCTGCCGGTGACGGTGAGTATCGGCGTGGCCACGCTGCATCCGCAGGAGAGCGTGGAGGCGGTGATCAAGCGCGCCGACCAGGCCCTGTATGCGGCCAAGCGTGGCGGGCGCGATCAGGTGGTGGCGTTGGGGTAGGGTGGCGTGCGCACGCGGGTGCGTCATCGACAAGGCCGGTCGCGGCCTGGGCCGCTGCGACGGTGGCGTTTGTTGGTTGCGCCGTGCGGTCAGTCGATGATGTTCTTCGCCTCGGCAGTGCCGAGCAGCTCCGGGTGCACGATCTTGCGCCGGCGTTCCAGCACCGGATGCAGGAACACCGCGCCGAGAATGATCGCCACGCCGAGATAGAACTGCACGGTCAGCTCGCGTTGCTCGCCGAGCAGGGCGATCGCCAGCACGATGGCGTAGACCGGTTCCAGGTTGGTCACCAGCTGCACCGAGTAGGCGCTGAGATGGCGCAGCGCCACCAGCGCCAGCGCAAACGGCAGCAGGGTGCAGGCCAGCGACAGCGCCAGCAGCAGGACGCCGTCGTGCAGGCTGGGGATGATCATCAGGTCGCCATGCAGCGACGGCAGCAACAACGGCATGGCCGGCGCCAGCACGGTCAGGGTCAACGTGCCGGCGCCGAGCTCCAGTGCGGTGACGGTGAGCGGGTCGGCATGCGCGACCATGCGCTTGTTGAGCGAGCCGAACAGGCCGACGAACACCGCCGAAATCGCGCCGACCACCACGCCGGCACGCATGCCATCCGGCACCCCGCCGACCACCAGCGCCACGCCGGGCAACACCGCCAGGCCGAACAGCAATTCGCGCGGGCGGAAGGGGCGTTGCGTCACCCATGGCTCGATCACGGCGGTGAACACCGGCGCCAGTGCAATGCAGGTCGCCGCCACCGAGGCATTGGCCAGCTTGATCGCGCCGTAGAAGGTCAACCAGTGCAGGGCCACCAAGGCGCCGATGCCGCAGTAGCCCAGCACCACGCGGCCGGACAGCCCGCGCAAGCCGCGCCACACCCGCGGCAACAGCGCCAGCGCCACCACCACGATCAACATGCGCCACCACACCAACGGCAACGCGGGTAGCGTGATCAGCTTGCCCAGGATCGCGGTGATGCCCCAGAGCAGGACGCAGAAATGGATTTGCAGTTGCGCCTTGCGCAGGTCGGTCGTGGGCATGCGCCATTGTCGCCGAAGACACGACGCAACGCCCCTGTTAGCGCGCCCCCAACGCCTGCAGCAACGCCATCGCCGCCGCCGGATTGCGCTCCTTGGCAGCACTGATGAAAAACACGAACACCTCGCGCGGCGTGGCTGCGGCGTGCGTCGATGCGTCGAGATGCGGCAGGTCCGCCACATCGTCGCCGCGCCGCCAGGCCTGGATGCGCTCGGCCCAGCGCGCCAGTGCCGGCGCCGGGTAGCCGGCATGCAGGCGCGCCTGGCTGCGCATCAGGCGTGCATAGACAAAGTCGGTGGACAGATCGGCAAAGGACGGATGCTCGTCCGAATCGGTGAACACCGTGGCCACCCCATGCCGGCGCACCAATGCCAGCAGCGCGGCATCCACCGCGTCGTGGTCGCGGATTTCCAGCACATGGCGCAGTGCGCGCTTGCCGGCACGTTTGGGCAGCAACGACAGGAAGGCGTCCAGGTCGTCGGCCTGCAGCCGATGCCCCTGCTCGAACTGCCACACCAGCGGCCCCAGCGTATCGCCGAGCTCGACAATGCCGCCGATGAAGTCGTCCACCTGCGCCTGGGTGCCGGCCAGTTTGCGCGACTGGGTGATGCGGCGCGGTGCCTTGGCCGAGAAGACGAACCCGGGCGGCACCTGGTCGCGCCACTTCGCGTAGGTGGCCGGTTTCTGCGTCCCGTAATACGTGCCGTTGATCTCGATGGCGGTGACGTGGCGGCTTGCGTATTCCAGCTCGCGGCGCTGCACCAGCCCTTGCGGATAGAACATTCCCGCCCGCCATGGCGCATACACCCAGCCGCCGATACCGACGTGGATGCCATCGAGCGCGGGCGGGGTGGCGGCGAACAGATCGGTCATGACAGATTCCACGTTGGCGTGAGCGCGCGCCTGGCATGTTCGCAGACGCGCAGATGTGGCAAGCCGCCCAGATGATAGCTTCGCAGCGACGCCGCGGCTGCCAAAACGCTTGCGCACTGCCAGGCAGGCGCGGCCGTTGGCGCGGGGCGGCATGCAGGCGTTGTGCACTCGATGCAGGCACAGTCCGGCCAGCCGGTTGGGCGATCGGCGGCTTACGCGGACGCGGCCATGCCGCTACCATCGCAGATCGCCACTTTCGGACCGCAGCGATGACCTGGACCACGCCCGATCTGTGTGACCGCTTTCCCGAGGTGAGCATCGCCGAACCGCTGTTCCGCTCCTATGGCGGACGTGCGGCATTCTCCGGGCCGATCGTCACCGTGCGCTGTTTCGAGGACAACTCGCGGGTGCGCGAGCTGGCCTCCACGCCTGGCGACGGCCGCGTGCTGGTGGTGGACGGTCAGGGTTCGTTGAAGCACGCGTTGCTGGGCGACCAGATCGCGATGCAGGCGGTCGCCAACGGCTGGGCCGGCGTGTTGATCCACGGCTGCGTGCGCGATGTGGAGATCCTGGCCACGCTGCCGCTGGGCGTGCTGGCGCTGGGCGCCTGCCCGCGCCGCACCGAGCGCCGCGATCTGGGTGATGTGGATGTGCCGGTGAATTTTGCCGGCGTGGCCTTCGTGCCCGGCCATTGGCTGTATGCCGATGGCAACGGCGTGTTGGTGGCACCGCTGCCGCTGTCGCTGGACAGTGCCGGCGGATCGACCTGAGCGAACGAGAGGACGTGCGACAGTGACCGTGAACCGATGGCTGAGTGGAGGCGTGCTGATGCTGGCAAGCTTGGTAACGACGACGCAGGCGGCCGAGCTTCCCGCCGGCATGCAGCAGTTCGACGCGCAGATGGAACGCGTGCGCAAGCAGTTCGATGTGCCCGGCATTGCGGTTGCCATCGTCAAGGATGGGCAGGTGGTGCTGGAGCGCGGCTACGGCGTACGCGAGATCGGCAAGCCTGCGCCGGTGCAGCCCGACACGCTGTTTGCGATCGCCTCCAACACCAAGGCCTTCACTGCCGCATCGCTGTCGATCCTGGCCGACGAGGGCAAGCTCTCGCTCGACGACAAGGTCATCGACCACCTGCCGTGGTTCCGCATGTCCGACCCGTACGTCAGCGGCGAGATGCGTGTGCGCGATCTGCTCGCGCACCGCAGCGGCTTGAGCCTGGGCGCGGGCGATCTGTTGTTCTGGCCGACCACCAGCTACAGCACCGACGAAGTGGTGCAGCGCCTGTCCAAGGTGCCGCTGAAGGGCGGTTTCCGCGATCGCTACGCCTACGACAACATCCTGTACGCGGTGGCGCAGAAGGTGATCGAGCAGGTCTCCGGGCAGACCTATGCGGCGTTTCTGCAGCAACGCATCTTCGCCCCGGTGGGCATGCGCGGTACGCGCTTCAATGCCGACCATCTGCAGCCGGGCGACAACGCGGCCGTGGGCCATGCCAAGTACGACTTCACCGAATTGCGCACGGTCGCGCCGCTGACCTGGTCCAACAACTCCGGTGCCGGCGGCATCTATTCCAGCGCGCATGACATGGCGTTGTGGATGAAGGTGCAACTGGCCGGCGGCATCCTGCCCGATGGCACGCCGCTGTTCAGTGCCAAACGGCAGCAGGAGATGTGGTCGATGATCACGCCGATTGCGATTGCCGACCCGGCCGTGCCGGAGCTGGCGGCAGCACGCCCCAATTTTGCCGGCTACGGTGAGGGCTGGAGCCTGAGCGACTACCGCGGCCATCGGCTGGTGTGGCACACCGGCGGCTGGCCGGGCATGGTGTCGCGGCTGACGCTGGTGCCCGAGCAACAGTTGGGCGTGGTGGTGCTGACCAATCAGGAAATCGGTGCGGCCTTCAATGCGGTGACCCTGCAGGTGCTGGATGCGTTCCTGCAGGTGCCGGCCACCGATTGGACCGCCGCCTATGCCAAGGCGGTGGCCAAGGCCGACGGCGATGCGGACACCAGCTGGAAGAAGCATCAGGACGCACGCGTGGCGCGCTCCACGCCGTCGTTGCCGTTGCGCAGCTATGCGGCGACCTATCGCGACCCGTGGTACGGCGATGTGGTGATCCGTCAGGACGGCAAGCGCCTGCGTCTGCAGTTTTCCAAGACCGCGCAGCTCGTTGGCACGCTGGAGCATTGGCAGCACGACAGCTTCATCGTGCGCTGGGACGATCGCAGCCTGAATGCCGATGCCTTCGTCAATTTCGCGCTGACCCCGGATGGCGCGGTGCGCGAGATGCGGATGGAGGCAATCTCGCCGCTGACCGATTTCAGCTTCGATTTTCAGGACCTGGTGTTGACGCCGGTGGCAGCGGAGCAAGCCGGGCACAAGTGACACAGCATTCGTCCTGCAAGCGGGGCACGGTCACTGCACGGAGCGTGTAGTGGCCGGCGACCAGTGCAGTATCGGTGTGTCGTCCACGCTATCCCCAACCGGTTGCAGGGCTTTCGGATGCCATCTGCGCCGCAATGCGCGCTGCAGGAGGATTGATCACGGCGCGTGCCGGCAACCGGGCTCGGCGCGCATGCGTCACGCGGTCGGGCCTGCCGGTGCAGGATGGCGTGCCGACGCCCGCCGGTGCCTTGGCGCCAGCTGCACGATAGCTATCGCCGGCCGGCATGGCTCGTTATGATCCGCGCACTTCTCAGGGATGTTGCCCAACGCATGACCACTCCGCAGATGTCGGTGTATTTCTTCTTGCAGGCTGCGGTGATCCTGCTGATCTGTCGTCTGGTGGGATTGCTGGCCAAGCGGGTGGGGCAGCCGCAGGTAGTCGGCGAGATGATTGCCGGCGTGGCGTTGGGGCCGTCGCTGTTCGGCATGGTGCTGCCGGATGTGCAGGCGGCGCTGTTTCCCAAGCAGACGCTGGACGTGCTGTATGTGCTGGCCCAGTTCGGCGTGGGCCTGTACATGTTCCTGGTCGGCACCGACTTCCGCAGCGATCATTTCCGCGCACGCTATCGCAGCGCGATGAGCGTGTCGCTGGCCGGGATCGCGGTGCCGTTCGCATTGGCCTTTGCGATGTGTCCGTGGCTGATCAACGTCGAGGGCTTGTTCTCGGAAAAAGCCAAGTTGATGGAGGCCTCGCTGTTCCTTGGCGCGGCTATTGCGATTACCGCTTTCCCGATGCTGGCGCGCATCATCCACGAGCGCGGGCTGACCAATAGCCCGTTGGGCACGCTGGCACTCACTGCAGGTGCGTTCGACGATGCGGCGGCGTGGTGCATTCTCGCCGTGGTGCTGGCCAGCTTCGGCGGCAGCTGGGGCAGCGCCTATCTGGCCATCGGCGGCGGCGTTGCGTATGCGGCGTTCATGATCTTTGTCGGCCGGCATCTGCTGCGCCGTCTCGAGCGTTACGTGGTGCAGGACCAACCGCTGAGCAATGGCGTGTTGGCAGTCATCCTGATGCTGTTCTGCCTCAGCGCCTGGGCGATGGATGCGATCGGCATCCATGCAGTCTTCGGTGGCTTCCTGCTCGGCGTTTGCCTGCCCAGGGGCGCGTTGACCGAAAAATTGCGCGAGATGATGCAGCCGTTCGTGGTGGTGTTCCTGCTGCCGATGTTCTTCACCTATTCCGGCTTGAAGACACAGCTGAGCGTGTTGCTGCAGCCGCAGATCATGCTGGCCGGCGTGGCGATTCTGGCCGCATCGTTCATCGGCAAGGGACTGGCCTGCTGGGCCGCCGCACGCATCACCGGCGAGAACAACCGCGATGCGATGGCGATCGGCTCGCTGATGAATGCACGCGGTTTGATGGAGCTGATCATCATCAACATCGGGTTGCAGGCCGGCGTGATCGAACAAGGCCTGTTCTCGGTGCTGGTGCTGATGGCAATCCTTTCCACGCTGATGGCCACGCCGCTGTTCAACTGGATCATGCGTCGCCATGCCAATGTGACCGCTGCGGTGCCTAGCCTGCAGCAGCGCTGATCCTCGCAGCTGCCTGGCATGCCTGGCGTGCCAGGCAACCGCGAGCGCGGCGGCGCAACCGCGCGAACGCCTCAGCGCGACAACGGCAGTTGCACGCTGGCCAGCAACCCGCCGCCGACGCGATTGCCCAGGATCAAGCGGCCATCGTGCGCCTGGCAGATGGCCGAGGCGATCGCCAGGCCCAGGCCGCTGCCACCGGAATGGCGCGCGCGTGAGCTGTCCGCGCGCCAGAAGCGGTCCAGCAGGTGCGGCAGCTGCGCAGGCTCCACGCCGGGGCCGCGGTCGCCGAGCGTGACCAGCACATGCGCACCATCGCGGCGCAGCTCGATATCCAGCACCTTGCCTGCGGCGGCGTAGCGCAGTGCGTTGTCGATCAGGATGGAAAACACCTGGCCCAGGCGATGGCGGTCGGCGCAGACGCGTAGCCCGGAAGGTGCCGGCGCGGTGACCGTCGTCTGCAACGCGCGGATTGTCGGGCCTGCCCATTCCACCCGCTCGGCAATCAGCTCATGCAGATCGAAACTGTCCGGCTCCAGCACCAGCTGGCCGGCACGCGCCAGCGACACCAGATGCAGGTCGCCGATCAGCCGATTGATCTGTTCCAGCTGGCGATGGACCAGGCGCAATTGCTCGGGATCGCGCGGGAAGACCTCGTCCAGCATGCCCTGTACGCGGCCCATCGCTGCGTTGAGCGGGGTACGCAGTTCGTGTGCCAGCATTGCGCTGGACTCGCGCAGTTCGCGTTCGTACTGCTGCAGTTTGCCGCTCATGGCGTTGAAGTCGTCGGCCAGCGCCGTAAGCTCGTCCGGTGCGCCTGTCACCACCTGCGCGCGTGCGCCGAAGTCGCCATCGCTGACCCGATGCGCGGCCCTGGCCACCTGGGAAAATTGCCGCGACAACGGACGCGATGCAAGCAGCCCGCAGACCAGGATCACCGGGATGGAGAGGGCGACCATGGCCCACAGCATCCACCAGTCAGGGTTGGCCAGCCCGGGCAGAAAATTTTCCACATCGTAGTACTGCTGCAGCAGTTGCCACAGACGTGCCTCGTTGGCGACCGGCTGTTCGCGCAGTTGTTCGATTTCGGTGCGGGCCGCCGCCGGCAGCTTGCCCAGGATCAGGCTGTCGCGCAGGTTGAAGTAGCACCACATGCCGAAGGCGATCACCACCACGGTCACCACTGCCAGTGCGCTCATCCGCACGCCCACCCACATCCACAGCGGCGCTTGCCGGCGCCAGGCGTTGAAGCGCCGCAGGGCATTCATTGGAAGCGGTATCCCACTGCGCGCACGGTGACCAGCACGCCGGTGATGCCGTGCACTTCCAGCTTGCGGCGCAGGTTGTGGATGTGCGAATCCACCACCCGTTCCAGTGCATCGCTGTCGGGCAGGCAGGCGTCGAGCAGTTCGCTGCGGGTGAATGCCTTGAAGGGGGTCTTGAGCAATAACGCGAGCAGATTGAATTCGGTCGGCGTCAGGTCGAGTGCGACGCTGTCGCCGGTTTCGCGTTGCACGGTGGCCACGACCGCAGCCAGGTCCACACTCAGGCGGCCATGCCGCAGCGGCTCGCCCGGCGCACGCACCGCCACGCTTCGGCGCAGGACTGCATGGACGCGCGCCACCACTTCCTTGGGGCTGTACGGCTTGACCACGTAGTCGTCGGCGCCATAGCGCAGTGCGCCCAGCTTCTCCGGCTCGTCGCCGATGGCGGTGACCATGATGACCGGCGTATCGCTGGCGCGGCGGATCGCCGACAGCACTTCGATACCGCTGAGCCTGGGCAGCATCACGTCCAGCAGCACCAGGTCCGGCGCCCACTGACGATGCAGGTGAATCGCCCGCTCGCCGTCTCCTGCGATGGCAACGTCGAAGCCGTCGCGGCGTAGATAGGCGTCCAGGATGCTGGCGCTGTCTGCATCGTCTTCCACCAGCAGAACCTTTTTGCCTGTCATGGCGTGTTGCCCTGTCGTCTCGATCAAATCTGGATAATTCCCGAAAACAACCTGGACGCTGCAGGTCGAGGATGTCGGTCGAGATTGGCTCGTGTGCTCCGACATCATGATTCCACAAATGACCGCGCCTCGTTGTTTCCGCGCCCTGCGTAATGCGGCAATCGCCATGTTGCTGGGCGGCTGTTCATTGACGCCGACTTACCAGCGACCGGCGGTGACCGTGCCGGGCACCTTCGGCAGCCAGCAGGCAGTGGCTGCTGTGGGACCGAGCGAGCCGGTGGGGATCGAGCTGAATCTGCAGGAACGCGCGTTTGTGCAGGCGTTCGCACCGGATCGCGATCTGCGGCCGTTGCTGCAACGCGCGCTTGCGCACAACAGCGACTTCCGTCGCGCCGCCTTGCAGGTGGAGCAGGCACGGGCGCAGTACCGCATCGAGCGCGCCGCGCGCGTGCCAAGCATCGGCGTGGGTGCACAACAGGTGCGGCAGCGCTTCGACGATCCGGCCCTGAACGCGCGCTACGGGCAGGATCTGGTCGTTGCCAACGCCGGCATCGGCAATCTCGAGCTGGACTTCTTCGGCAAGCTGCAGGCCATGTCCGAGGCGGCGCGGCAGCACTATCTGGCCAGCACCCATGGGCGCGATGCGGCCCGGGGCGCGCTGGTTGCCGAGGTGCTGCGCGCCTACACCACCGAACGCGCAAGCAGCCAGGCGCTGCAGCAGCTGCAAGCAGCCGATGCCGACAGTGCTGCGCTGCTGGCCATCGCACAGCGGCAGTACCGGATCGGGCTGATCGCGCGCGACCAGCGCGATGGCCAGCAGCGTCAGGCCGATCAGGCCCATGCCGCGGCCTTGCAGGGCGCCGACGACCACGCTGCGGCATTGCGCGCGCTGCAACTGCTGGTTGGCTACGACAGCTTGCCGGTGCCGGGCGACCTGCAGCGCCTGATTGCCGCAGATACACCCAGCACGGCTTGGCGTGCGCTGGATTCCTCGTTGTTGCTGCAACGCCCGGACATCCAGCAGGCGGAGCTGGAACTGCGTGCGGCAAACGCCGACATCGGCGCAGCACGCGCCGCGTTCTTTCCATCGATCACTCTGAGCAGCAGCGTGGGCACCGCCAGCGATGGCTTGAACAGGCTGTTTTCCGCCGGCCACGGCATGTGGAGCTTCAGCCCGCAATTGAACCTGCCGTTGTTCGACGGCGGCCGCAACCGCGCCAATCTTGCCCTGGCGCAGCTGCGCCAGCGCGCCGATGTCGCGGCCTACGAACAGGCGATCCAGTCCGCCTTCCGCGAGGTCGCCGATGCGCTCGACGCGCACGCCACCCTGGCCGACTCCGAACCGCGTGCACGTGCGCAGGCCGAGCGCGAGCAATCGCGCATGACACGGCTCAGCAGGCGCGTGGACGCAGGCCTGGAAGATCGCACCACGCTGCTGACCGAGCGCCTGCGCGCCACGCAGGTGCAACTGGACTACCTGACCACCGCACGCCAACGCCTGTTGAGCCGGATTGCCCTGTTTCAGGCGTTCTATGGCGTTTGCCTGCCATCCCTTTCTTGATCGCTGACGGAGATTTTCATGGCCATCCTGTTTTCCATGCAGTTGCCTCGTGACACCACACTGCGCGCCTGGCCGTTCGTTGCCAGCCTGCTGCTGCCATGCCTTGCGCACGCGCAGACCGATCTGACCGGCAGCTCGCGGCTGTTGGGCGACCACACCGATCTCACCGTGGGCGCGGCAGCGGTTGCGGCACCGCGGTATGCCGGTGCCGAGCGCGCGCGCGTGCAGGCCAACCCGGTGCTGGTGGTTCAGCGCGGCATGCTGTTCTTCGACACCGCGCGTGGCGCGGGTCTGCAGTTCCAGAGCGATTCCGGCTTCTATCTGTCGCAGTCGCTGTATTACGACCTGGGCCGCCTGCAACGCGACAGCGACTGGCGTCCGGGTTCGCGCGTGCTGGCCGGCATGGGCGATGTACCGGGGTCGGTCACCGCCCGCACATTGGTGATGCAGCCGATCACGCCGTACATGAACGTCAACGCGGAAGCCGAATTCGCGCTCAAGCAGGACGCACGGCGCAACCGCTATCGCGCCGGCGTGGAGTTCACCCTGCTGCATGGCGCCAGCGACACGGTGACGCTGGATCTGGATGTGCATGCCGGCGATCGTCGCTTCAACCAGGCCTATTTCGGGGTCACCGACGCGCAGGCGGTGCGGACGCGCTGGCAAGCCTTCCATGCCGGTTCCGGCGTGTACGCCGCTGCGGTGGGCAGCAGCTGGACGCATGCGCTGGGCGATCACTGGGCCACCACCGTGAGCGTGACCGGCACCCGCTATGCGGACAACGCCACGGACAGCCCGCTGGTTGCACGTCGCAGTTTTGTCGGCGGCACGGTTGCAGTGACCTACAGCCGCTGAGCGGCACATGGCAGGGGATAGCGTGATGATGGATGTTCTTCGCACCATGGTGTGTTGCGGTCTGTTACTGGTGCTGGCCGGCTGCAGCCGGCCGGATGCGCCGGCGGCCGAGACCCCGCGGGCGGTCAAGCTGGAGCGCTTCGGGTCCGGCCGCGATGGGTGGCTGCAGGTGCCGGCAATGGCGCGTCAGCAACAACGGGCCGAGTTGGCGTTCGAGAGCGGCGGACGCATCGCCGCCGTGCTGGTGGATGTGGGCGACCACGTACAGAAAGGGCAGGTGCTGGCCCGCCTGGATGCCGAGCCGCTGCAATTGCGCCAGCAGCAGGCCGCCGCCAACCTGCGCGCGGCGATGGCGCAGTCCGGCGAGCGGCAGCTGCAACTGCACCAGCAGCACGCGATGTTCGACGATGGTGCCAGCTCTGTTGCGACGCTGACCGCCGCCCGCGCGGCGGCGGATGCCGCAGTCGCGCAACTGCAGGTGGCAAAGGCCGACCTGGCGCTGGCGCGGCGTGCATCGCGTCTTGGCGAGCTGCGCGCACCCTTCGATGGCGCCGTGGTCGCACGCCTGCAGCAACCGCAGGCCGATGTGGGGGCGGGGCAGGGAGTGTTGCAGCTGGAAGGGCAGGCGCATCTGCAATTGCTCGCCAATCTGCCGCCTGTTGCTGTCGCCGGGCTGACGCCTGGGCAGACCGTGCAGGCCACGCTGGCCGACGAGCCTGCGGTGCCGCTGACATTGCGCCTGCGTAGCCTGTCCAGCCGGCTGGACGACGGTGCCACTGCGCTGGCGATTCTTGAGGTGGTGCGCGCGCCCCACGCGATGCGCAGTGGCGACAGCGTGCTGCTGCGGTTGCCCGCGCAGGCTGCTAGCACGCCCAGTGTGCCGCTGTCTGCGGTACTGCCCAGGCTCAATCGCCAACGGGCCAGCGTGTTCGTGTATCAGCCGGCACAGCGGATCGTGCGCGAGCGCGCAGTCGAGCTCGGGACGATCGTCGGCGGCCGCATCCAGGTCCGGCGCGGGCTGCAGGCCGGCGATCAGGTGGTCAGCGCAGGCGTGGGCTTCTTGATCGATGGCCAGCCGGTGGCGCCGTTGCAGATGCAGACGCAGCTGAGCGGAGGGCAGGCGCCATGATGCTGACCCGGATGGCGATGAGGTCGAGCCGGCTGACCTTGTTCGCGGCAGTGATGATCCTGCTCGGCGGCATCGTGGCGTTCGTCGGTTTTCCCTCGCAGGAAGAACCCTCGGTCACCGTGCGCGACACCATTGTGTCGGTGGCGTTTTCGGGCATGCCCAGCGAGCAGGTGGAAACCCTGTTGGCGCGCCCCCTCGAGGAGCGCCTGCGCGAACTGGCCGGCATCAAGCGCATCGTGAGCACGGTGCGGCCAGGCAGCGCGATCGTGCAGCTGACCGCCTACGACGATGTGCAGGATCTGCCGGCGTTGTGGCAGCGCGTGCGCGCCAAGGCCGCCGAGGCGGGTGCGCAACTGCCTGCGGGCACACAGGGACCGTTGGTCGACGATGACTTCGGACGGGTGTCGGTGGCCTCGATCGCAGTCACCGCACCGGGCTATTCGATGAGCGAGATGCGTGGGCCGCTGCGGCGCCTGCGCGAGCAGCTGTATACCCTGCCGGGCGTGGAGCAGGTGGCGTTGTACGGGCTGCAGGACGAGCGCGTGTATGTGGCCTTCGATCGCGCGCGGCTGCTGGCGACCGGACTGAGCCCTGCCAGCGTGATGGCGCAGTTGCGCTCGCAGAATGTGGTGGCCTCCGGCGGGCAGGCGACGGTGTCCGGGCTGGCGATAACGGTTGCGACTTCCGGGGAGATACGCTCGCCTGCGCAGTTGCGGAATCTGTTGCTGACCTTGCCGACACCCAATGCCAATGGCGTGCGCGAAGTGGCGTTGGGCGAGCTGGCGCAGGTGCAGGTAATGCCTGCCGATCCGCCGGAAAGCGCTGCGGTCTACCAGGGCCAGCCGGCGGTGGTGGTGTCGGTCTCGATGAAGCCCGGCAGCAATATCGCCGACTTCGGCAAAACACTGCGCGCCAAGCTGGACCAGACCGCGCAACAATTACCCGCAGGTTTTGCGCAGCACGTGGTCACCTTCCAGGCCGACGTGGTCGAGCGCGAGATGGGCAAGATGCACCACGTCATGGGCGAGACCATCGTCATCGTCATGGCGGTGGTGATGCTGTTCCTGGGCTGGCGCACCGGCCTGATCGTCGGCGCGATCGTGCCGTTGACCATCTTCGCCTCGCTGATCGTCATGCGCGTGCTGAGCGTGGAACTGCAGACGGTGTCGATCGCGGCGATCATCCTGGCGCTCGGCCTGCTGGTGGACAACGGCATTGTCATTGCCGAAGACATCGAACGCCGCCTGGTTGCCGGAGAACAGCGCCGCCAGGCCTGCATCGACGCCGGCCGCTCCCTGGCCACCCCGTTGCTGACCTCATCGTTGGTGATCGTGCTGGCGTTCTCGCCGTTCTTCTTCGGCCAGACCAGCACCAACGAATATCTGCGCTCGCTGGCTACCGTGCTCGGGGTGACCTTGCTGGGCTCGTGGCTGCTCAGCATCACGGTGACGCCGCTGTTGTGCATGTATTTCGCCAAGGCACATGTCGCACAGGGCAGCGAACAGGAACCGTCGCGCTTTTATCGTGGCTACCGCCGCCTCATCGAGCGCGTGCTGATGCACAAGGCGCTGTTTATCGCCGGCATGGTGGCGATGCTGGCGGTGGCGGTCGCGGTGCTGGTATCGATTCCCTACGATTTTCTGCCCAAGTCCGATCGTTTGCAGTTCCAGATGCCGGTGACCTTGCAGGCAGGCAGCGATACGCGTGAAACCCTGCGCACGGTGCGCGCGCTGAGCCGCTGGTTGGCTGATCGGCGCGCCAACCCGGAGGTGGTGGACAGCATCGGCTATGTCGCCGATGGCGGCCCGCGCATCGTGCTGGGCCTCAATCCTCCGCTGCCGGCGGCCAACATGGCGTACTTCACCGTGAGCGTGCGCCCGGGCACCGATCTCGATGCGGTGATAGCGCGGGCACGTGCGCATGTCCGCAGCCACTTCCCCACCGTGCGCGCCGAGCCGAAGCGGTTTTCGCTGGGCGCGACCGAAGCCGGGATGGCGGTGTATCGCGTGGTCGGCCCCGACGAGACAGTACTGCGCAGCGCCGCCGCTGCGATTGCAAAGGCGCTGCGCGCGTTGCCGGGCACCGTGGATGTGCAGGACGACTGGCAGGCACGCATTCCGCGCTACGTGGTGCAGGTGGACCAGCTCAGGGCGCGGCGTGCCGGGGTGAGCAGCGAGGACATTGCGCTGGCGCTACAGGCGCGCTACAGCGGCGTGGATGCCTCGTTGTTGCGCGACGATGGCAGCTCGGTGGCCGTGGTGTGGCGTGGCAGTGCGCAGGAACGCGCCGCCGACGGCACACCTGGCGACACCCTGGTGTACCCGCAAGCCGGCGGTGCGCCGGTGCCGCTGGCGGCGGTCGCCACGGTGCTGCACGACAGCGAGCCGTCGGCGATCCAGCGGCGCAACCTGAGCCGTGCGATCACCGTGACCGCACGCAACCCGCAGTTGACCGCGACCGAGATCGTCGAGCGCCTGTCGGTGCCGATGGCCGCGCTCAAGCTGCCACCCGGTTATCGGCTGGAGATCGGTGGCGAGCTGGAGGATTCTGCCGAGGCCAACCACGCTCTGCTCCAATACATGCCGCACGCACTGGGCGCGATCCTGCTGCTGTTCGTGTGGCAGTTCAACTCGTTCCGCAAGTTGCTGATTGTGATGTCGGCAGTCCCGTTCGTGCTGATCGGTGCGGCACTGGCCCTGGTGATCACCGGCTATCCGTTCGGTTTCATGGCGACCTTCGGCTTGCTGGCGCTGGCCGGCATCATCGTCAACAACGCGGTGCTGCTGCTGGAACGCATCGATGCCGAACTTGCCGATGGCCTGCCACGCCGCGAGGCGGTGATCGCCGCAGCGGTCAGGCGCCTGCGCCCGATCGTGATGACCAAGCTCACCTGCATCGTCGGCTTGATTCCGCTGATGCTGTTTGCCGGGCCGCTGTGGACCGGAATGGCCATCACCATGATCGGCGGCCTGGCGCTGGGCACGCTGGTGACGCTGGGCTTGATCCCGATCCTGTATGACCTGTCGTTCGGCCTGCGACTGCCGGCGCGTGCAGCGGGTGTGGCGTAAATCCGGGCGCGCGAGGGCGGTGGGGAATGATGCTCGCGTGACGGTGGGCGGCATCGTCGATGCGTGATCGCGCGACATGCCGCACACCGCACACCGCATGGCGCATCGCTGACGGAGCGGTGCCATGCAGGCGCGGGCCGCTGCCGCCATACTGGCGACTGAGAGACACGACCAAGACCCGATGACCAAGGCCAAGAAGAAAGTTGCACAGCAGGCGGTACCCACGCCTGCGCCGGTATATCAGCTGCATGTTTCGCTGGTGGACAGCGCGCCGTTGATCTGGCGCCGCGTGCTGGTGACCGGAGCGCTGCGCCTGGCCACGCTGCATCGCGTGCTGCAACCGGTGATGGGCTGGAGTGGTGCGTATCCGTACGAATTCGACCTGGGCGGCGGCCGCTACGGCGAGTCCGGGCTGGATGTGCCGGAGCGGCCACGGCTCAAGCATGCCGCCCGGGTCAGCATCGAAAGCGCGGTGGGCGAGCTGGAGCGGTTCGACTATTTCTACGGTGCCGGCGCGGGTTGGCAGCACCGCATCCAGGTCGAGGCGATCCTGCCGCCGGACGCGAGCCTGCGCGCGGCCCGTTGCGTGGACGGCGCCAATGCCTGCCCGCCGGAAAGCAGCGAAGGAATCGACAGCTACCAGGCCTTGCTGCAGATCATCGCCGACCCGCAGCATGCGCAACATGTGCAGGAGCTGGCCACCCTGGGCGGGCGCTTCGATCCGGGCCATTTCGATCTGGTCGAGGTCAACCGCCTGCTTGCACGTGTCCGCGAATGAGCGCGACTGACGCCGCATTACCTGGGCAACCGGAACCGATGCGACGGGCCAGGTTGCCTGTCGCGCGCATCGCAGCCTGCCGTGCAGGTGATGCTGCAGCAGCCCGACGCCAGCGCCACTGCAGCTTGACGCGCGATCAGCTAGCCTGATCTCCCGGTTTTTCCCGAAAGTGTCTGCGATGTTCCGCTGGTTCGAATCCCTGATCGATGTCTTCCCGCCGATCGAGCGGGAAATGCCGCCGCGTAGCGTGTGGCGGTTCTATCTGCATTATCTGCGGCCGTTGTGGCCGATCCTGCTGGCCACGCTGATCGCCGGTCTGCTGCTGGCCCTGGTGGAAGTGGCGATGTTCGACTTCCTCGGGCGCATAGTCGACATGCTGGCCGAGCGACCGGGAGCGGACTTCTTCCGCCGGCATGCCGGCGAATTGCTCTGGATGGCGGCAATCACGCTGGTGGCGCGGCCGCTGTTCACCGGGCTGCACAACCTGCTGGTCAACCAGGCGATCGTGCCGGGCCTGAGCAACCGCTCGCGCTGGCTGATGCACAACTACGTGGTACGGCAGAGCCTGGGCTTCTTCAACAACGATTTCGCTGGCCGGATCGCCAACCGGGTGATGCAGACCGGGACCTCGCTGCGCGAATCGGCGGTGCAGATGGTCGATGCGCTCTGGTACATCGTGGTCTATACCGGCAGCGCGCTGTGGCTGTTTGCGCAGGCCGACCCCTGGCTGATGCTGCCGCTGCTGATCTGGCTGGTGGTGTATGTCGCGCTGATGGCGTTCTTCGTGCCGCGCATGAAGGCGCGCGCGTGGATCGCGTCGGATGCACGCTCCAAGGCCACCGGGCGCATCGTCGACGGCTACACCAATATCTCCACGCTCAAGCTGTTCGCCCATGCCGGCCGCGAACAGGCCTATGTGCGCGATGCGATCGACGAGCTGGCGGTGAAGCATCGCGGGCAGACGCGCGTGACCACCACGATGGATACCGCCATCGCGGTAGCCAACGGCTTCCTGATCGTGGGCACCTGCGGGCTGGCGTTGTGGCTGTGGAGCCGCGGCCAGATCAGCGTGGGCGCGATCACGCTGGCCACCGGCCTGGTGATCCGCATCCACAACATGTCCGGCTGGATCATGTGGACGGTCAACGGCATCTTCGAAGACATCGGCAGCGTGCAGGACGGCATGCAGACCATCTCGCAGCCGGTGCTGGTGCAGGACGCGCCCGACGCCGTGCCGCTGCAGGTGACGCACGGCCAGGTACAGTTCGAGCACATCCATTTCCATTACGGCAAGCGCGGCGGGGTGATCGCCGGGCTGGACCTGCAGGTGCGTGCCGGCGAGAAGATTGGCCTGGTCGGGCCGTCGGGCGCGGGCAAGTCGACCCTGGTCAACGTGCTGCTGCGGCTGTACGACCTGGAGCAGGGGCGCATCCTCATCGACGGGCAGGACATCGCCCAGGTCACCCAGGAAAGCCTGCGCGGGCAGATCGGCCTGGTCACCCAGGACACCTCGCTCCTGCATCGTTCGATCCGCGACAACCTGCTGTATGGCAGGCCGCAGGCCAGCGACGCGCAGATGCTGGAAGCGGTGCGCAAGGCGCGCGCGGAAGGCTTCATCGACACGCTGGTCGATGGCGAAGGCCGGCGCGGATTCGATGCCTATGTGGGCGAACGCGGGGTCAAGCTGTCGGGCGGTCAACGGCAGCGCATCGCCATTGCGCGCGTGCTGCTGAAGGATGCGCCGATCCTGATCCTGGACGAGGCCACCTCGGCGTTGGACTCGGAAGTAGAAGCGGCGATCCAGGACAGCCTGGACGCGTTGATGGGCAACAAGACGGTGATTGCGATTGCGCACCGTCTTTCCACCATCGCGCGCATGGACCGGCTGGTGGTGATGGACGCCGGACGCATCGTCGAGACCGGCACGCATGCGCAACTGATCGCGCAAGGAGGCCTGTATGCACGCCTGTGGGCACGGCAGACCGGAGGGTTTGTTGCGGCGGATGGGTGAGAGGCTTTCGCGGGTTGCGCACACGAGCAACCGCAGCAACACGCCCCTCTCCTGCCGGGGCGGCAAGGCGCGGCTTGCGCGCCACTGGCGCGCGTGCCTTGGAGCGCCCGCGCCGCAAGCGCGGGCCGGGGCGCGGAGCGGGGGGTAAGGGTACGGGGCGAAGCCACTCGCTGGTTCCGGCCACACCAGGCTTCGCCCGCACCCTCATCCGCCCCTGCGGGGCATCTTCTCCCGAGGGGAGAAGGGTCACTTGTTCTCCCGACAGGAGAAGCATCAATCACTCGATCGGCTGGTCCAGCATCAACTCGCGTGCAAAGCGCACCGGTGGGGCGCCGTAGGACAGCATCTGGTCGTGGTACGCCTTCAGGTTGAAGTCCTTGCCCAGCTTGTCCTGCACCGCCTTGCGCGTGTCCAGATGTTCCTGCACGCCGACGAAGTAGGTCGGCAGCTGCGCGGACGACAGCTGCGCACGCACCCACTTGCCCGCCGCTTCGCTTTCCTGCTGGAAGGTGTCGTGGGTCATCAGGTGCATCGCCTTGTCGCGTTCCCAGCCATCCACATGCACGCCCTGATCGAGGATGGCGTTGGCAATGGTGCGCAGGTAGAACTTGAGCTGCACCAGGTGGAACAGCGGGTCGTTATCCAGATAGCCCTGTTCCTGCATCATGCGTTCGGTGTACACCGCCCAGCCTTCGGCGAACATGCCCGAGCGCAGCACCGCGCGCAGCGTGGAGGGGAACTTGGCCGAATGCCAGCCTTCCAGGTAATGGCCCGGGGTGCCTTCGTGGATGCTGAGCAGGTGGATCATGCGGCTGTTGTATTCGCGCAGGAACGAATCGACCTGCTTGTCGTTCCAGTCGTCGGGAATCGGCGAGACCGCATAGAAGGTCTTGAGATTCTTGTCGAGCGGGCCCGGCGAATCGCAGTACGCCACCGCCACGCCGCGCTGGAACTCCGGCATCAGGATGATGTCCACCGGCGAATCGGGCAGCGTCATCAGATCCTTCTGGCGTACGAACTCGGTGGACTGTGCCAGTGCGGCCTTGGCGTCGTCGACCACCTTGTCGCGTGCCGGCTTGTCGGCATAGGCCAGTTCCAGCGCCGTCTCGATCGCGGCCTGCTGCTGGTCGTCGTTGGGCGTCTCGGGCAGTTTGGGTGCACCGGGCTTGTCCTTGAGCACCGTGCGGGCAATGCCGTACATCTCGCTGCGGACGCGCTTGAGCTCGGACTCGGCGCGCTGCTTGATCTCGGCGCGCGACAACGACGACAGCAGCGCGAATTTCAGCTTCTGGTCGTAGATCTGCGCACCGACGCGGAAATCGCCCTTGGCATTGGGCACCAGCACGGTATCCAGCCAGGTCTGCTGCTCGGCCACGGCCTTGCGCAGATCGTCGATGGCGGCCTGCGCGCGGGCCGCTTCGATCGGGCCGAGCTGGCCGATATTGGGCGCGATGAAGGTATCGACGATGCTGAGGATGCCCTTGTTCTGCTTGGCCACCGTTTCGGCATGGATCTTCGGCACGCGGGCCGGGTCCAGGTTGGCGCGCGCCTGCGCAAAGATGCCGGGAATCTTCTCCATGCGCTGCGTGGCGGAGCTCAGGCGCTCGGACAGCGGCGCGAAGTCGCGCGCCATCAGGCCATACAGCGCGCTGCCGGCCAGGCCGTTGTAGACCTGCGGGTCCCAGGCCCAGCTCTGCAGCACCTCGGTGTTCCAGATTTCCGATTGCAGCTGGTTGCGCAAAATGGCCGCATCGACCTGGTTCTCGCGCGACAGCTTGGCCACCTCGATGGCATCCAGCTCACTCAATAGCTTCTTGCCGGCCTCCAGGCTGCGCTGGCGCCCGGCGGTGCTGAGATCGTCGATCTGCGTGTCGAAGCGGTGATCGCCGGTCTGAGTGGCGGTAACCGGCGACAGCTGCATCCAGGTGTCGAGCGCGCGCTTGGACAGCGCCGCGAAGCGCGCATCCGGCGTCTGCGCAACCTGCGTCGCGGCATCGGGGGTGCCGGCGCGCGGCGATTCGGGCTGCTGCTGGCAGGCGCTCAGGCCGGCGAGCAGGGCGAGGACAAGCAGACGTTGACGCATGGTGGATTCCGATGGAAGCAATCCGCCAGCATAGGCATGTGCGCGCTTGTCCGCATCCGCCATTGGTTTAGAGTGGCCGCTTTCAAGGAGGATCACCATGCACGACGCCGACAGCTGTCATTGCGGACGCATCGCGTTCGACCCGCACACCGATGCGCCGAACACCGAGGCGTACGAGCGCACGTGTGCGTCATGCAGTCGCCGTGGTGGCCTGCTGCGGTCCGGCATACGCGCGCCATTGCGCCTGCAGGCGGCGCCCGATATGCCGGGAAGCCATCGCTTCAACCGGCAGCATGTCGATCACCACCGCGGCCCCCAGCGCGGCGGTGCGCGCTTCAGCGCGGGCGTGCGTTGCAGGGCCGGCGAGCCCGGTGTGGCGGTCAAGCTGCGCGGCGTGTCCGCGCCGGGTCTGGCCGTGCAGAGCATGCACGCGGCCGATGGAGCCAGCCGATGAGGCGCCGGATGCAGTGGTACGCGGTCGGCCTGTTGCTGGGCTGGACGCTGAGCGGGTGTGCCAGGCCGTCGGGCGAGATGGCGGCAGACGGCAGCGCGCCGGCGCCGGCCCCGCCCGCCGCGCAAGGCAACGCGCTGGCGTATGAGCACGATGTACGCATCGAGCTGCCGGCCGATCAGATCGATCAACGCATCGCCGCGGTACGCACTGCCTGCCAGTCGGCGCAGTTCGGCGACTGCGCGCTGCTGGCGGTGGAACAAACCGGTGGGCGCGACCCCAGCGGCAGCGTCAGCGTGCGGTTAGCTCCGGACGGCATCGAGCCGCTGGTGCAACTGGCCGGCCAGCATGGCGATGTCGCCGCGCGCAGCACGCGTGCCGAGGATCTGGCGCAGCAGATCGCCGATACCGGGCTGGCACAGGCGCGCCTGCAGAAAGAACATGCGCGCCTGCTCGAACTGCAGCAACGCCGCGACCTGGCCGTGACCGATCTGCTGGCCCTGTCCAAGCGGCTTGCCGAGATCGAGGCCGAAGCGCAGCAGACCCAGCAGGACGCCGCGCAGCAGCAACGGCGCGTGCGCACGCAGTTGCTGACACTCAATTTCCGCGGCACCGGAGGCGAGCAGGGCAGGGGCGAGATTGCCGAGGCGGCAGCCGAGTTCGGCCAGGTCTTCGCATCCAGCGTGGCCTTCGTGATCCGCGCAGTGGCAGCGTTGCTGCCGGTGCTGGTGCTGGGGGGGATCGTCGGCTGGCTGCTGCTGCAGGCATGGCGCTGGCGTGCGCGGCGGCGCCGGATGTCGTGATCCACTGCGTAGCTGGTCGGCGATGCCGCATTAGCTGCGCATGTTGGAAAGGGCGCTTACGTCAGGCAGCTACTCGACGCGTTGCGCGGTAGCACGTCGATCCTGGTTGCGCTGCTTGCACGCGATCGCGGTACAGCGCAAGGTGTGCAACCTCTCCAGACACCGACTGCGCGCAAGCGCAGCGCAGTCGGTACGGAGCCTGCTCAGCCTTCGTCGAATTCGTACTCAACAAACACGTCCAGCTGCAGGGCCAGCTCCTGCACGGCGTCGCGCACCTTTTGCGCAGTGGCATCGTTGCCGGCTTCCACTTCGAACTCGTGGCTGCCCGGACCTTCGTCGTCGGACAGGCCGGCCGAGCTGGAATCGTCGTCGTCCAGGTGCGGCATCAGGTCGTCGACTTCTTCCACGTGCTCGATGCCTTCGATGCTCTGCAGCAGGTTTGCGATGGCACGCGCGTCGTCGTCGGTGCCGGTGATACGCATGCGAAGAGTAGGCATGGGTGTGTCCTGGGGATTGGGGAGCTAAAGCCTAGGCACCGACAGGACAAAACGAGGTGATGGTGCGCGTTGCCTGCTCCATCGCGTAGATAAGCCGTCGAGCGCTCTTGCCGCTCGCGATAAGCCCCTTTCCTGTGGGGTGACTAAAGCGACGCTTGCGCGCCACTGACGCGCGCGTCCTCAAATCCCCCGGCGCACCCAAAAAAACTCTCTCCTGCGGGAGAGGGGTTGGGGTGAAGGTACGAGGCGAAGCCAATTGCACTCAAACTGCGCCATGGCTTCGCTCGTACCCTCATCCGCTGCATCGGATGCACTTCTCCCGGAGGAAGCAACAACAGCCGCGCCAGGCTTCGCTGCTACCTCTTCGTACACCTTCTCTCCGTGAAGGAGGACGATGTCCCGGAGGCAGAAACGCAGAGGTAGTGCTCGCGCAGGCGGGCAAGGACGATTGCTGCGCAACCTCATTCCGTTGCCGGCGTTTTGCGTGATCGTCGCTGCGTGCGCGGTGTACTCGATGTCTCGCTTGCCGGCAACGCCACCAGCTCCGCCGGCAGTGCCGGCATCGGGGTGCGCTCGTCCAGCGCCTCGCGCTTGAGCCAATCGATAAACGCCATCGCCGCAGGGCCGGGGACGCGGTGGCTGGGGTGCACGATGTAGTAGGCGTAGCGTGCCTTGAGGGTGGGGCCGGGCAGGCGCACCAGTTCGTAGCGCTGCAGATACGGTTGGGCGATGTGCTTGCGCGCCAGGACCGCGCCCAGACCATAGACCGCCGCGCGCATCGCGTCGGTGCTGTCGTTGAAGGTGTGCATCGGCGGCAGCGTGGTGCCGCGCACCTGGGCGGCACGGAACCAGTCGCGCCAGCCCTGCGGCGACATGTCGGTGAGCAACGGCAATTGCGCGATCTGCGCCGGCGTGCGCAGCGCAGCGACCTCCGGCAGTGACGGTGAGGCCACCGGAAACAGTTCGTCGTCCATCAGATGATGCGAGGTCAATCCGGGCCAGGCGCCCTGGCCATAGCGGATGCCGAGATCCGGGCCGCCTTCTTCGAAGCGCGAAAACGCCGCGTCCGATTGCAGATCCATGCGGATATGCGGATGCGCGCGACAGAAGCGCGGCAGCCGCGGCAACAGCCAGCAGTACGACAGCGAGCGCAAGGTGGTCACGCGCAGCGGGATGGCATCTTCGCGCGGATGCAGGTTGCCGGCCACCGAGGCGATCTCGGCCAACGCAGCGGTAGCGGCGTCGGCCAGCTGGCGGCCCTCGGCGGTGAGCTTGACCCCGCGCGGCAAGCGCTGGAACAGGGTCACGCCGAGCAGCGCTTCGAGCTTGCGCACATGGTGGCTGACCGCACTGGCGGTCAGATGCAGTTCTTCGGCGGCATGCGCGAAGTTCTGGTGGCGCGCGGCGGCGGCGAACACGCCCAGCGCGGGCAGCAGGGTGGGGCGCAGGTTCATCGAGGCATGAATGAGATTTGTGGCTCGCCTCGATACTACGCGCTTGTCGCGCCTGCGGTTGCAACCGATGCTGCAGTACCCCATCGCGATGATCGTGCCATGTCCGTCTGCCTGCCTGATGTTGTCTCTTGCGGTTTCAGCACATCACGGCAGCGTGCGCAGGTGCGGCCATGAGCGCGCAACCGGCGACGCAGCCGGCGGTTGCGGCACGCGAATGGCGCACCCCGCTGGAGCTGGGGTTTCTCGGCGTCGTCTGGGGCTGCTCGTTCCTGTTCATGCGCGTGGCCGCACCCAGGTTCGGCACCGTGGCGCTGGTGGAAATCCGCCTAGCGCTCGGTGCATTGGTGCTGTTGCCGTTCCTGTGGCTGGCGCGCGAACGCTTCCCGCTGCGTCGCTGGCCGATGCTGGCGGCGATCGGCGTGCTCAACTCCGCATTGCCGTTCCTGCTGTTCGCCTGGGGCGCGCAACATGCGCCGGCCGCAATCGGTGCGATCTGCAATGCGATGACGGTATTGTTCACCGCATTGATCGCCTTCCTGTTCTTCGGCGAGAAGATCGGCACGCGTCGCGCGCTGGCCTTGCTGATCGGTTTTATCGGCGTGCTGGTGCTGGCCACCGGCAAGTCGGCCGGGTTGAGCGTGGGGCCGGCGGCGCTGGCGGGCGCCACCGCGTCGCTGCTGTACGGCATCGGCTACAACCTGGTGAAGCGCCACATGGGCGACTTGCCGCCGGCCGCATCGGCGGCGTCCACGTTGGGTTGCAGCGCGCTGCTGCTGGCCCCGCTGGCCTGGTTGCAGTGGCCAACCACGCCGGTGCCGGCAGTGGCCTGGGCCTGCGCCACCGCGCTGGGCGTGGTGTGCACCGGGTTGGCGTTCCTGATGTATTACCGCCTGATCCAGCGCATCGGCCCCGCGCGCGCCTCCACGGTGACCTATCTGGTGCCGGTGTTCGGCGCGCTGCTGGCATGGTCGCTGCTGGGCGAGCCGCTGACCTGGACCATGCTGGTGGCCGCAGTGCTGATCCTGGGCAGCGTCGCCTTCAGCCAGCGCGCCCGCTAGGCACGCGCGCGCCGCTTTTACGAATCCCCAATCCCGAACTAGCCAGCCGGCGGCGTCCGCACCGGTAACGGCACATTGCACAGATCGATATGCCCGGCCGGGCGCTTGTAGAAATCGTCCTTGCGATTGCGGCGCGCTTCGGCCACATCGCGGAAGGTCTGGCTGTCGGTGCGCAGCAACTGCAGTGGCGTGCGTTCGGGCATGGGCACCTCGCTGGCCAGGCGAATGGCGCGGATCGGCGAGCGCTGCGCGGGGTCTTCGTAGAAACCCATCGGGTCCGGGCCGCGCGGGATCACGCTGAGCAACTCCATGCCCTTGACCACGCGGCCGACCACGGTGATGTTGCGGTCCAGCTGGCGCGGCGATTGCCCGGTGACCACATACAGCTCGGCGCCGATGCTGCTGTCTTCGTCGTTGTTGCGGCCGGCGCCCAGGGTGCCGTAGCAATGCGCCAGCCAGGTCTTGCCGCTGGCGCTGTCGCGCCCAACCGGGAAGCCGTCGACAAAGCCCACCTGCGCCGCCCAGCCATCGCTGTCGGGCAGGCGCTGGAAATCCAGGCCCTGCGACGGGCGTTCGAATTCGGCCTGCAGGTGCGTCTTCGCCGAGCCCAGCGACTTGGCCTTGGCCGGCGTCTCGCCATCCGGGTCGCCGAACTGCACCACGAAGTTGTCCTGCGAACGGTAGATGCTGAGCCCGTCCCAGAAGCGCTCGTGCGCCAGGGTGCGGATGTTGCCCACGTGCGCGGGCGCAAACTGCGGCGCCAGCTCGATGATCACCCGTCCGCCATCCAGTTCCAGGTACAGCGTGCGCTCGGGGTCGAGCACGCGCCAGGCGCTGGCCGGCGAGGCATCCAGGATCTGCTGCGGGCTGCGATAGGCCGCGTTGGCGGCAGCGGGTAATACCAGGGCAAGCAGGCAGGCGGAAGCAACAGTGCGCAGAAGCATGAAGGCAGCCAGCGGGAGGGATGCCCGATTCTTGCCGACCGCGCGCCCGGACGCAAAGCGCCTGGACACAACGTGCATGTACGCACAGCAGGACGCCGGCGGAATGCGCCGGCGTCCTGCTGTCACGCGCATGCCTGCTTCAGCTGTGCGCTTACGGGTTGTTGCGCACGTGCGGGCTGGTGTGGTGAACGTTGGCGCCATGGTCGTTGCGGAACAGCGGAACCAGCTGCCACAACGCAGAGATGCCGACCAGCGTGTAGACCACACGCGACAGCAGGGCATCCTGGCCGCCGAACAGCGTGGCGACCAGATCGAACTGGAACAGGCCGACCAGGCCCCAGTTCAAGCCGCCGACGATAAGAAGCACCAGGGTGATGACGTTGAGCGTTTTCATGAAGACAGACCGTGTGGGTTGGGAGACCCCAGAGTCCGCATGCCGCACGCAACACCTCGTGAGCCTGCGCGAGGGCATGACGGGCTTGCGCACGCCACGATCACGTCCAGCTGACGCGCGTGAAACCGATGCAGTGTGTTGGCCATCGGCAGCGCCCCGACGGCGTAGTGTCAGCGTGCCGGTTTGCGCCTGACGTACAACTGCTTGCGCACCCGCGCCACCACCTCGCCCTGGCGGTTGTGCACCACGTTTTCGAACCAGCGCAGGTGTTTTTCGCCACTGGCGGTGGCGGCGCGCAACTCGGCCAGCACGCTGTCGTCGATGACGAACTCCGCGCTCACCGTACCGCGCCCGGGTTTGACGAACTCGATGCTGCCGGCCTTGTCCCACACGTAGTAGTCGCGCCCCAGGTTCTGCATGGTCAGCAGCATCCAGAACGGGTCGGTCATCGCGAACAGGCTGCCGCCAAAATGGGTGCCGACGTAATTACGATTCCACGGCCGCTGGCGCAGTTCCACGCGTGCGTAGCGGTAGTCGGGCGACAACGCGGTGACGTGGATCCCGGCGAACAGGTACGGCGGCCACAGGTTGATACCGAGCTTGAACAGTGAAGCACGCATGCGGCCAGGGTCCATGGCGGGGCGGGCCCGCAGCATACCATTCGCATGCGTATGGAGGTTATGGCGGTGACGGCAGCGCCCGGCCGGCCTGCAGACCGGGTGCCGTGGTGCCGGCGGTGCTTAGAACACCAGCGATGACATCTTGCGGCGGTAGCGGCCGACCAGGTCTTCGTCCTCGATCACCCGGAACGCATCGATCAGGCTACGCCGCGGCAGGTTGTCGTCGAAGGCGCGGTCCTGCCGCAGCATTTCCAGGAACTGCTCCAGCGCGGCCTCGTCATGGCCGTCGAGCAGGTGGCGCACGCCAAGCAGATGGCGCGCGCGCAGGTCGGCACCGTTGGCGGCAACGGCGGCCTGCAGCGCGTCGGCAGCCGACGCGTCCTTGAGCACATTGGCAAAGCTCAGCCGGGCCTTGGCGCGCACCGCGCGGTCGTCGGTGGCCAGGTTGGCGGGCAGGGCGTCGATCAACTGCTCGGCCTCGGCGGTGTCGCCGGTCTTGAGCAGCGCCAGTGCCAGGTCCAGCTTGAGCTCGTCCTTGTCCGGCTCGGCGGCGATCGCCTCACGCAGCGCGGCGACCTGGTCCTGCGGCTCGAGCGGGGCCGGCGGCAGTGCTTCGGCGACCTGCGGCTCGGCCGGCAGCACGCCGTGCTGGGTCAGGAATTCGCGCACCTGGCCTTCCGGCATCGCGCCCGGGAAGCCGTCGACCAGCTCGCCGCCCTTGACCAGGAACACCGTCGGCACCGAGCGGATCTGGAACGCGGCAGCGATCTGCTGTTCCTTGTCCACATCGACCTTGGCCAGCTCGAAGGCACCGTTGTAGTCGGCGGCGAGCTTTTCCAGGATCGGCGTCAACGACTTGCAGGGGCCGCACCAGGTGGCCCAGAAGTCCACCAGCACCGGTGTCGTCAACGATTTCTGCAGGACCTCGGTCTCGAAGGTGTCGGTGGTGGCATCGAATACGTGCGGCTTGTCGGACATGGGCTTCCAGAAGTGATTGCGGCAACAGTGGGAGGTAATGGTGGCAAACCGGGCCGACACAAGGCTGGCCGGCCCGGGCGCACGGCGCGTGGCCGGCCGTCACGCCGGCAGGGGTTCACGCCACGCGCGCCCGGCACGACAATGCTGCGTCCTGGTGGCGCAGCCTGCGCCCCGCGTTGGAGCAAGGCAATGACACGCATCGATGGCACCCAGCGCTACCTGGGCCTGGTCGCCGCAACCGTATTCGTGCTGGCGGTGGCCGGCTTCGGCGTGGCACTGCCCGGTTACCTGCAGGCCAGTCACCCGGTGGCATTGCTCGGTGCCAACGGGGTGCCGCATGCGCTGGGCTTCAACCTGCTGGCGTTCGTGCTGGTCGGTGCGCTCGGCATGGGCACCGGAGTCAGCCTGCTGGCGCGCATGCCGGCCAGGTCCAGCTGGAGCCTGCGCGTGGGCGGGCAGTTGATCGTGCTGGCCGGGCTGGCCTTTCTTGGCATGGGCGCCTTGCCCCTGGATCCCACCGATCTGGACGGGCGCGCCAGCCAGGCCCATGCCACCGCCTGGCTGTTGTGGGCGGTGGCGTTCGTGCCGGGCATGTTGCTGCTTGCTGCCGCGCTGCTCAACCAGCCCGGCACCCGCGCACTGGCGTGGCTGAGCCTGGGCGCGGGGCTGCTGGTGGCGGTGCTGGCGTTCGGCCCGCCGGGCCTGCTGCGGCAGGCGATCGCCCAGCGCCTGGCGTTCCTGGCCTGGGTCGGCTGGCTCGCGGTGGCAGCCTGGCGCTGGCCGGCCAGACCCGCCGCCTGAGACAGCGTTTGGAGCACCTGCTGCACTGCGGTACCCTGTGCCGCTTTGCACCGCCCGAGCATCCGCTCCCAATGTCCACCGTCGAACCGAACGCCTACGACCCGCAGCAGGTCGAAACCTCCGCCCAGCAGTTCTGGGATGCCACCCACGCCTTCCAGGTCGACGAAACTTCGGACAAGCCGAAGTTCTATTGCCTGTCGATGCTGCCGTACCCGTCCGGTGCGCTGCACATGGGCCATGTGCGCAACTACACCATCTCCGATGTGGTCAGCCGCTACAAGCGCATGACCGGCCACAACGTGATGCAGCCGATGGGCTGGGACGCGTTCGGATTGCCGGCGGAAAACGCGGCGATCAAGAACAAGACCGCGCCGGCCAAGTGGACCTACGCCAACATCGACCACATGCGCGGCCAGCTCAAATCGCTGGGCTATGCGATCGACTGGTCGCGTGAGTTCGCCACCTGCACGCCCGAGTATTACGTGCACGAGCAGCGCATGTTCACCCGGCTGATGCGCAAGGGCCTGGCCTATCGCCGCAACGCGGTGGTGAACTGGGACCCGATCGATCAGACCGTGCTGGCCAACGAGCAGGTCATCGACGGCCGCGGCTGGCGCTCCGGCGCGCTGGTGGAAAAACGCGAGATCCCGCAGTGGTTCCTGCGCATCACCGACTACGCGCAGGAACTGCTCGACGGCCTGGACCAGCTGGACGGCTGGCCGGATTCGGTCAAGACCATGCAGCGCAACTGGATCGGCCGCTCGGAAGGGCTGGAGATCCAGTTCGACGTGCGCGACACCGATGGCGCTGCATTGGACCCGCTGCGCGTGTTCACCACCCGCCCGGACACGCTGATGGGTGTGACCTTCGTGTCGATCGCCGCCGAGCATCCGCTGGCGTTGCATGCGGCCAAATCCAATCCGGAGCTGGCCGCGCTGCTGGAAACGCTCAAGCACGGCGGCGTCTCCGAAGCCGAGCTGGAAACCCAGGAAAAACGCGGCATGGCCACCGGCCTGACCGCGGTGCATCCGATCAGCGGCGAGCAGGTGCCGGTGTGGGTGGCCAACTTCGTGCTGATGGGCTACGGCACCGGCGCGGTGATGGCGGTGCCCGGCCACGACCAGCGCGATTTCGAGTTCGCCAACAAGTACAAGCTGCCGATCGTGCAGGTGGTCAAGCTGCGTGAGCCGCGCAACGACGACGAGCACAGCTGGGACGCCAGCCAGTGGCGCGACTGGTACACCGACAAGAGCCGCCCGCTGGAGCTGATCAATTCGGCCGAGTTCGACGGGCTGGATTTCGGCGGCGCCTTCGAGGCACTGGCCGAGCGTTTCGAGCGCAAGGGCCAGGGCCAGCGCCGGGTCAATTACCGCCTGCGCGACTGGGGCGTGAGCCGCCAGCGCTATTGGGGCTGCCCGATCCCGGTGATCTATTGCGCCAAGTGCGGCGCAGTGCCGGTGCCGGAAGACCAGTTGCCGGTGGTGCTGCCGGAGAACGTGGAATTTGCCGGCACCGGTTCGCCAATCAAGACCGACCCGACCTGGCGCCAGACCACCTGCCCGGATTGCGGCGGCCCCGCCGAGCGCGAGACCGACACCTTCGACACCTTCATGGAGTCGAGCTGGTACGTGGCGCGCTACACCAGCCCCAACGCACGCGACATGGTCGATCGCCGCGCCAACTACTGGATGCCGGCCGACCTGTACGTGGGCGGCATCGAGCACGCGATCCTGCACCTGATGTACTTCCGCTTCTATCACAAGCTCATGCGCGACGCGCGGCTGGTGGACAGCGACGAGCCGGTGACCAACCTGCTCACCCAGGGCATGGTCATCGCCGACACCTTCTATCGCGATGCCGATAACGGCGGCAAGGACTGGATCAATCCGGCCGACGTGGAAATCCAGCGCGACGAGCGCGGCCGCGTCACCGGCGCGGTGCTGATCGCCGACGGCCAGCCGGTGCACATCGGCGGCACCGAGAAGATGTCCAAGTCCAAGAACAACGGCGTGGACCCGCAGTCGATGGTGGCCAAGTACGGCGCCGACACGGTGCGGCTGTTCTCGATGTTCGCCGCCCCGCCGGAGCAGTCGCTGGAGTGGAACGAGGCCGGCGTCGATGGCATGGCGCGCTTCATGCGCCGGCTGTGGGTGCAGGTGCACAAGCATGTGGGCGAGGGCGCCGCCGCCGCACTGGACGCCGCCGCGCTGAGCGCCGAGCAGAAGGCGATCCGCCGCAAGACCCACGAAACCATCGGCAAGGTCAGCGACGACTACGGCCGCCGCCACAGCTTCAACACCGCGATCGCCGCGGTGATGGAACTGTCCAACGCGCTGGCCAAGTTCGACGATGCCAGTGCGCAGGGCCGGGCGGTGCGCCAGGAAGCCCTGGAGGCGATGGTGCTGCTGCTCAACCCGATCACCCCGCACGCCAGCCACACGCTGTGGCAGGTGCTGGGCCACGGCGAGACGCTGCTGGAAGATGTCGCGTTTCCGCAGGTCGATGCCGCCGCGCTGGTGCGCGATGCGCTGACCCTGGCGGTGCAGGTCAACGGCAAGTTGCGCGGCACCATCGAGGTGGCCGCCGACGTCGGACGCGAGCAGATCGAAGCGCTGGCCCAGGCCGAGCCGAACGCAGCCAAGTTCCTGGAAGGGCTGAGCGTGCGCAAGATCATCATCGTGCCCGGCAAGATCGTGAATATCGTGGCGGGCTGATCGTTGCCGATTGCCGGTCCGTGCAGTGTCGCGGACCGGCGTGGCGACGCGCAGGTGAGATTGCCGCAGTGGCGTGTGGTCATTCATTTCACCGGCGCGCGGCGACGCGTTTGTCATTCCCGGGCGCCGCGTTTTTCGCGGCGCCCTCTCAAGCCCCGTTCACGCGGTGTCGGGCAGGCTAGCCGCCTGTTGCCGCCGCCGGGGCGCTCATCCAGACTGTGCCCATGATTCGATTTCCTACTGCCTTCGCTGCGTCCCTCGTGCTGGTCTCGAGCCTCACCGCCTGCGGCTTCCATCTGCGCAACTCGCTGGCGCTGCCGCCGGACACGCCCGCGGTGAAGGTGCAGTCCGCGGTGCAGTACAGCGAGCTGGCCAAGTTGCTGCGGCGTGGCCTCAAGGCCGCCGGCGCCACCCTGGCCGACGAAGATGCCAAGACCGGCTTTGCGCAGGTGCAGGTGTTGTCCGAGCGCTGGGGCGATCTGCCGATCGCCATCGACAGCCAGGGCCGCGCGCAGGAATACAGCCTGCGCTATGCGGCCATCTTCACCGTCACCACCGCCAACGGCTCGGTGCTGGTGCCGCAGCAGGTAATCGAGCTGTCGCGCGACTACGTGTCGCCACCGGTGGATGCCACCGGCACCGCGACCGAGCGCGAGATCCTCGCCAACGAACTGCGCAAGGACATGTCGGCCTCGATCCTGCGTCGCATCGACAGCGTCGTGCGCGCGCGTGTGGAGCGCGGCGAGACGCTGGAAAGCACGCCCAGCGCGCCGCTGCAGCCGGCCACCACACCGCCGGTGCAGCCGTCCACGCCGGAATCGAGCGTGCCGGCTTCGCTGCCGCCCGCGTCTTCGTCGAATAACTGAGCAACTGGTGATCATCCCGTCCGCGCATCTGCCGGGCAACCGCGCACGGTGTGCGGAGTTGGCTTGCGCCAGGCGCATGTCGCGCTTGCTGCGCGGTGAGCATGTCCCGACGATCGCCGCCGACGCTGTCTTGTGCGTGACGGTGCAGTGGTGCGTGCCTTCGTAGTGATGGAACTTAGGTAGTCATGGAACTTCGCCCAGAACAGCTCGCCGGCCAGTCCAATCAGCCGCTGCAGCCGGTCTACCTGATCGCCGGTCCGGAGACCTTGCGCGTGCTGGAGGCGGCCGATGCGGTACGCGCGCGCGCGCGCGCCGAAGGCATCAGCGAACGCGAGGTCTTCGATGCCGATGGCCGTGAGTTCGACTGGAACCAGCTGGATGCGACCTTCAACGCGCCCAGCCTGTTCAGTCCGCGCCGGCTGGTGGAAGTGCGCCTGCCCAGCGGCAAGCCGGGCAAGGACGGCGCCGAGGTCATCACCCGCTTCTGCGCCAACCCACCGCCGGATGTGGTGCTGTTGATCACCGCCAACGACTGGAGCAAGGCGCACCAGGGCAAATGGGCTGACGCGGTCGGCCGCATCGGCACCATTTCGGTGGCCTGGGCGATCAAGCCGCACGAGCTGTCGGACTGGATCGAGCGCCGCCTGCGCAGCCACGGCCTGCGTGCCGACGCGGCGGCGGTGCAGCGCCTGAGCGAGCGGGTGGAAGGCAACCTGCTGGCCGCCGCGCAGGAAATCGACAAGCTGGTGCTGCTGGCCGATGGCAAGGTGCTGGACCTGGAGGCGATGGAGTCACTGGTCGCCGATGCCGCGCGCTACGACGTGTTCCGCCTGGCCGAAACCACCTTTTCCGGGCAGCCGGCCGCAGCGATCCGCATGCTCGCCGGCCTGCGCGCCGAAGGCGAGGCCGTGGCCGCGCTGATGCCGATCCTGATCAAGGAACTGCTGCGCACTGCGTCCTTGGCCAAGGTGCAGGCCAACGGCGGCAACCTCGCTGCCGAAATGAAGGCGCAGGGCCTGTGGGAATCACGCCAGGCGCCGTTCAAGCGCGCGCTGCAACGGCACCCCGAACCACGCCGCTGGGAGCGCTTCGTCGCCGAAGCCTCGCGGGTCGATCGCATGGCCAAGGGCCGCGCTGACGGCGACCCCTGGGTCGGCCTGGAACGCCTGCTGGTGGCCGTGGCCGAATCCCGCGCGGTGAGATTGCTGGCGTGAAAGCCGGCGATGCCGCCAACGGCGACGCGCGACCCGCCTCCCCACGCAGCGCAACCCCCGACCAGGCCGCAGCTGCGACCACCTCTAGCAGCGCAGCCCACACCTCGCCGCCCACCAACTCCCACCCGGCAGCGCCGGCTCCGCGCTCTTCCGATTCCCTAATCCCGATTCCCGAATCCCAGCCTCACCCCGATTCCCCAATCCCGATTCCCCAATCCCAGCTCCACGTCTACTACGGCGGCACCTTCGATCCGGTCCACCTGGGCCACCTCGCCATCGCCTGCGCCGCGCGCGACGAACTGGGCGCGTTGGTGCACCTGGTACCGGCCGCCGACCCGCCGCACCGTCCCGCACCCGGCGCCACCGCAGCGCAGCGCGCGCGCATGCTGGAGCTGGCGCTGGCCGACACCCCCGGGCTGGCGCTGGACACCCGCGAGCTGCAGCGCGCCAGCCGCGACCGTGCGCCGTCCTACACCGTCGACACCTTGCGCGCGCTGCGCGCCGAGCTGGGCCCCACTACACCGATCGCCTGGCTGCTCGGTGCCGATGCCTTCATGGGGCTGAGCAGCTGGCATCAGTGGGAAGACTTGTTCGAACTGGCGCATTTCGTCATTGCCGCGCGTCCGGGCACGACGCTGGACCTGGCCGATGCGCCGCAGCTCGCCGCGGCAGTGCAGGGCCGCTGGGCCGCCAGGGCGGGCGAACTGGGCATCTCGCCGGCCGGCCGCCTGTGGTCGCTGCAGCAGCCGTTGCGCGGCGAATCGGCCAGCGCGGTGCGCTCGCGCATCGCCGGCGGCGGCCACTGGCAGGCGCTGGTACCGGCGTCGGTGGCGGCATTTATCGCGCACGAAGGCCTCTACGGCTGCGCCCCGCCGACTAGCTGAACACGCAGCCGGCCGGACCGGCCTATAATTCACGCCAATTCCATCGAGTTGCCCGCTTTGACCACCCAAGCCCAAGTCATCAAGACCTCCATCCCGAATCCGCCGCCGTCCGTGCCGGCCCTGCTGGCCACCGTGCGCGAGGCCGTGGAGGAGCTGAAAGCCAAGGACGTGGTCGAGATCGATGTGCGCGGCAAGTCCAGCGTCTGCGATTACATGGTGGTCGCCTCGGGTACCTCGACCCGCCATGTGAAGTCGATCGCCGAAGAAGTGGTCAAGTTCGCCAAGCGGCTGGACGTGATGCCGCTGGGCGTGGAAGGCGAGCGTGAGGCCGAGTGGGTACTGGTGGACCTGGGCGACGTGGTGGTGCATGTGATGCTGCCGCGCGTGCGCGAGTTCTACGCACTGGAACGTCTGTGGACGGTGGGTGACCAGCGTCCGGACGACGCGGAAGCCGATCCCGAAGAGTGAGTGAGCCGGGCATGCCGCGCAATGCCCGACCCACGACCGATGCGCCTGCCTCGCAGGCGCTGCAACAGCTGCGCAGCCAGGGCGCGCACGCCTCCGGCGCGCCGCTGTCGCCGGCACGCAAGCGCTTCGACCGCTTGCTGCGCGACCTGGAACGGCATCGTGCCGACCTGCAGGCCTGGCAGCTTGCACTCGCGCAATGGCGCGAGCGTTACCACGCCGAATTGCAGCCCTTGCTCGACCACCGCCGCGCAGCCGACATCGCCCTGGTCGAAGAGCTGGACCATGCGTATGCCACGGTCAAGCTGGGCAAGGCCGACCGCGCCTTCCTGTCCGAATTGCTGTGCGATATCGCCGCCCCGCTGATCGAGGCCGGCCACGCGTCACTGCGGCCGATCTACGATCGTCACAGCGCAGCCGGTTACGACCAGGAAGCCGCCGAATCCGATGCGCTGATGAAGCAGATCCTCGGCCAGGCCTACGGGCTGGATGCCGACGAGCTGGATGGCATCGATTCGCCCGAGCAGCTCTACGAGCGCGTCAGCGAGCGCCTGCAGCAGGAGCGTGCGCAGCAACAGCAACGCCACACGCAACGGCGCAAGCGTGCCGAGCAAAAGGCAGTTGGGGAGAATGCCGAGCCGCCTCCGTTGCGCGAGCTGTATCGCAAGCTGGCCGGCAATCTGCATCCGGATCGCGCCAAGGGCGCCGACGACCACGCCGCGCGCACCATCCTGATGCAGCGGCTCAACGCGGCCTACAAGGCCGGTGATCTGCTGGGTCTGCTCGAACTGCAGGCCGAGATCGGTCTGATGGACGCCCAAGGCGTGGATGCGATGAGCGCCGCGCGCCTGCACGACTACAACCGCGAGCTGGATCGGCAGTGCAGGCAGCTGCAACAGCAGGTGCAGCAGCAGTCGGACGACTTTTGCGCCGAATACGGGCTGGAGCTGCCGTCGCGCCCCAAGCCGGAGCGACTGGGCCGCCTGATGGCCCAACTCAAGCGCGAAGTCGAAGACGACCTGCTGGACGCGCGCCGTGGCCTGCGCGAGCTGGAAGACCCGCAATCGTTCAAGCGCTGGTTGAAGCAGCAGCGCGCCATGGCGGGCGCGCCCGACGCGCCCTGGTTCTGATCCAGGCCTTTATGGTGGTTGTCGGCTTGCACATCCGCCACCGCGGCTGCGCGCGCGTGCGGCGCGCAGCCTTGGCTGGACACACTGCCAGCCCTGCAATCGGGGCGCGTGCATGCGTGGCGTTGTGCCGGCGGCCGGAGCGACGCTGCCGAACGGAGGCCGGTCCGTTCGGCAGCGCTGGCCGTTGCCCCGTGCCTAAGACAGCCAGCTCAGGGCCACAGGCTCACAACGGCCCGCGTTCCCACGGCCCGGTGATCGCCAGCGTGATGCCCGGGGTCTGGATGTTGACGAACAGGGTGCGCGCCAGCGGATCCCAACAGGCGCCGCAGAATTCGGTATCGCGGTAGTCGCCCTCGGCAATGGTCTTGCCGGCATCGGCGATCTGCTGCGAGGTGAGCTGCACATTGTTCTTGGCCAGATAGAACGATTCGCCGCCGCGGGTCAGCCCGAGCAGCCGCGCGCCGGGGCCGTATTCGTCCGAGCTTTCGCCGCCGTCTTCGCACAGCACCACGCCGCCGCGCGCGCTGACGGTGACGTTGTCCGGGTTGTGCGCGGCCAGCTGATTGCCGCTGACGAACAGCGCGCTCAGGCGCTGGGTGAACAGGTCCAGCACCCACACCGCGCCATTGCCGTAACCGCGCCGGCCCTGCGCATCCACGCCGGTGCTGGTGTCGACGATGAAGAGCTTGCCGTAGCTGTACCAGATGCCTTCGCCACGGCTCATGCGCAGCGCGCCATCTGCCCAGGCCTGCGCAAATGGCCCGCTCAGGGTGTCGTTGGCGCCGATGTCGGCAAAGCCGGCCGGCGCGGCGATGCTGTCCAGATCCGGCTCTTCGATGTCCACCCATTCCAGCTGGAACTGCTGGCCGATGCTGGCGACGGTGAGATCGGCATTGCGCCGCCCGCGCACGCGGGCGGCCTGCAGCCGGCCACCGTTTTCCAGTGAGCCATTGCGCCCACGGCGGTCGTTGGGGATGAAGCGGTACAGACCGGCCTTGTTGCGATCGTCCTCGGTGAGATAGACGATGCCGGTGCGCGGATCGATCGCCACCGCCTCGTGGCTGAAGCGGCCCAGCCCGACCAGCGGCCGGCCGGTGGTGCGCTGGCTGTCCGGGTCCACTTCGAACACGTAGCCGTGCTTGCGGCCGGTGCTGGATACCGCATTGGTCTTGATCTCCTCGCAGCTCAGCCAGGTGCCCCACGGGGTCGGGCCGCCGGCGCAGTTGACCAGGGTGCCGCCCAGGCTGGGCTCCAGGCTGCCCCAGCCGCGGCGGCCGTAACTCAGCGTGGTGGTGCCGCCGCCGGCCAGTTGGGTACCGCTGACGATGCCGGTGTCGTACATCGCCGGTGCGCGGAACGGCGTGGTCGCACCGCGTTCGTGGTTGCGGATCAGCACATATTCCAGGCCGCGCAACGGGTCGCTGCCCGGACGCCAGTCGGGCCGACGCAGGCCGACCACGGCCATGCCGTCATGGCGGTCGGGGCAGGGCTGGCCATCGTCCATGCGGTCGCCGCTCCAGCCGAACGAGCGGTAGCTGAAACCGCGCGGCAGCTGTAGCAGTGGCAGTCCGGTGCTCTGGTCGGCGACCGGTGCGAGCGGGCCATACCGGCTGGGCACCGGGGCAAGTTGCAGCGGCGGCGATGAACTGTTGGCGGCCTGGGCCTGGCGCGACTGCAGCGCACTCAAACTGCCAAGCGCACCGGCGGCCATCACGGCAGCGCTGCCCTTGAGCACCTGGCGGCGGGCGGGATCGAAAATCGGCATCGAACGACTCCTGCGGGCTGGGTAGTGCGCCGACCCTAGAAGCTCGCTGTAACCGCACCATGACACCGGTGTGATCGACTCGGTTCCGATGCCCAGGCTGTGACGCGGATATCATGTGGTCATGAAATGCCGACTTATCGCTACCGGCGAGCGCGCACCGGCCTGGGTGGCGCAGGGCTTTGCCGAATATCAGAAACGTCTCTCGCACTGGATGCCGCTGGAGTTGGTCGAGATCGAACCCGGCCTGCGCGGCAAGGGCCGCGATGCACAACGCGCCATCGACGACGAAGGCCGCCGCGTGCTCGCCGCGCTGCCCAAGAACGCCTACGTGGTTGCGCTGGATATCCCGGGCCGCCCGCTCAGTTCGGAACAGCTGGCCCAGCGCATGGAACACTGGCGCGGGCAGGGCCGCGATCTGGCGTTCCTGATCGGCGGCCCCGAAGGTCATGCCGCCGAGGTGCTGAAAACCGCCAGCGAAAGCTGGTCGATCGGCCCGCTGACCCTGCCGCACATGTTGGTGCGCCTGATCGTCGCCGAGCAGCTGTACCGTGCTGCGGCGATGCTGGCCAATCATCCGTATCACCGCGCCTAAGCGGCATGCGCGAGGGCAGTAAGCCGCGCGTCGCCGCTGCGCTTTCGAGATGGGTGTGCGGGCGAGTAGCCGGGCGTGCCCTCAACCCGATCCGCGAGACCGCACGTCGTCGCGTGCACGCAAGGCGCACTGCAACGATGCGCATGCAACAGCTGAAACCGTGGCCTTGCAGCAGCTGGCTGCGCAACGCCAGACCATGCGGCGACCGGGCGTCCGGGTCGCCGCAGGTGATGACGCATCAGTTCAACGAAAAACTCACCGGCACCAGGCCGTAGGCCTGCACGGCCTGGCCGTTCTGCATCGCCGGCTGGAAGCGCCAGTTGCGCAGCACCTGGCTACGAGCCGCCAGATCGAGCGCGCGATGACCGCTGCTGGTCTGCACGCTCACCTCGGCCGGGCGCCCATCGGTGCCGACCAACACGCGCAGCAGCACCGTGCCTTGCTGCCCGGCACGCAGTGCCGCCACCGGATAACTCGGCGCCGGTGAGCTCAGATACTGCAGCTGGCCTGCCTCAATCGGGCTGCTGGGCGCGGCAATCGCCGGCGCGCTGTCAGACGCCGCCTCCGAGACCGCAGGTAAGGCGAACGTTGCGTTGTCGACCACCGCGGGCTCACTGATCAACGGGGTCTGCACCTGCACCGGCACCGTGGTCGGCGGTGTGTGCGTTGCCTTCGGCTTGAACTTCACCTCGATCGGAAACACCGGTGGCGGCGGCGTCTCGATGGTGATGGGCATGACCCAGCGTTCTTTCGGTGCGGGCTGCTGCGGAATTGCCCGGTACGAGAGCGGTATCAACAACAACCCGCCGGCCAGCAGATGCAAGGCCACCGCCGTGCTCATCGCCAGAACGCGCGACGTGTCGATGCCGGTGGATCGGGAAGAAACCTGCGATTGCGTGCGAACCATCATCCACCTCCTCAACGGAACTGCGGAAAGGACCAGCGCGACCCGGACGCACTACACCATCCGGTAGCGTAGGTTTACCTCAGCGTGCGCGGCTGCACAAGCGCGGCGCGTATCTGTGAAGGCGTTGCACATCGCGAAGGATGCCGGAGCGATTCCGCGACCATGTCGATATCGATCGCTGGCCAGCTTTTGAAGGCGCAAACAAACAGGAGGACTCCTAGGCAAACGCCCAGCCGGAGCTGGGCGTTTGCGGTAGAAAAGCCCAGCCCGTTGCGGGGCTGGGGAAACGACGCTGACGGGAGAGTGCGTCAGTAGTCGTACGACACCGAGAACATCGCGTAGCGCGGCTGGGTGAAGAACGCGCCCATGTTGTAGGTGTTGGACAGGGTGAACGGGCTGTCTTCCCAGGTGGAATCGACCTGCAGCGGCTTGCGCTCGTTGAAGATGTTGAAGGCCTGCAGGGTCATGGCGAGCTTGTTGTCGGCGAACGCCGGGCGATAGGTCAGGCCCAGGTCGACGATCTTGGTCCACGGCAGCCGGCCGGCGTCGCCCGGACGCGACGGCCGGCCGTTGCAGGTGTGGTAGGAGGAGCCATAGCCCACCGGGTCGCCGGCATCGGAATCTTCGCTGATGCCGTTGATGCTGACATACCCCAGGCAGGACTTCGGCGTGCCGGACAGCACGCGGATATTGCCTGCGATCAGCCATTCGGGCGCGATCTGGTAAGAACCGTAGATCTTGATCTGATGGCGACGATCGTTGGCCAGGTAGCCACCCGAGTACCACATCAGCGCAGCGGCATCCCAGTCCTGGGTCTTGGAGACATCGGTCTGGCCGATATCGGATTTGATCTGGCCTTCGGTATTGCCGAAATTACGCGACCAGGTGTAATCGATGCGGCCTTCCCACTTGCCGTCGAACGGATGCTGCAGGAACAGGTCCACTGCCAGATAGGTGCGCTTGGCCTCCTTGTCGAAGCCCCAGTCCGAGGGCGACATCGACACCGAGGTGCGGCCGGACCCATTGAGGTTGGCCAGGCTGAAGGAGTTGGTTTCGCCGGGATTGAAGATGATGCAGCCGGGTACGTTGACGGTGCTCGGGTCGATGCCCGATGCAGTCAATTTGGTGCGTATCCGGTCGGCATCGCAGACGTCGTCGATGGTGGCGCCGAGCGTGCGGTAGGTCGCCTTGGCACCGGTGACCCAACTCTCGCCCAGGGTCTTGTCGAAGCCGAGCATGAACTCGTCCTGGTACATCGACTTCAGGTCGGTGGCGGCGATACCGGCGGCATCCGGTGCCTGACCGCATTCCAGATTGGAGGAGACGACGTTACCCGAACAGGAGAATCCGGCGGATGGATCGACCGCGACCGGCGTCAGCCCGGTCGGGCTGCCCTGCGCATCAATGCCGGTGTAGGTGAAGTATTCGCGCGTAAACGTGGACGGTGATGCGCCACGGATGGCCACGCTGTTAGGCAACGCCAGGTAGTAGCGACCGGCGTTGCCGTAGACCTTGAGCGAGGAGTCGCCGAACACGTCCCAGCTCAACCCCAAGCGCGGCGCCTACTGATCGCCACTGGTCACGTAAGGCACGCCCGCGTCGTTGAAGTTGGTGAACTTGTCGTTGCGGATACCCAGCGTCAGCAGCATCTTGTCGTTGACCTGCCATTTGTCTTCGAGGAAGTAGGCCTTTTGCTCGACCGACATACTGGTCGCGGTATTGAACACGGAGCGATAGGCGTAGTAGCCATTGCCACCGGCCGGACCCACGCCCAGCGCAGCGCTGATGGGCGAGGTGGGGCGCGAAGAGCGTCCATAGATCCAGCGGAAGCCCGGGCCGGTGGTGATGACGCCTTCGTTATTGGCATTGAAATACATGTTGTCCACACCTGCAGTGAGGGTGTGGCTGCCCAACACATATTCCAGGTCGATGCGCAGACCGCGCGTCTTGTTTTCACCATCGCGCGCCTGGCTGGAGGTCTGGTTGTTGCGGATCTCGCTGCCACCGGTGATGGCCGGGTCCTGCAGATTGGTGTTGGTCAGCAGCGGTGCGGTACTGGGGTTGTTGCGGAAATCGGTCTGACGGCTCTTGCCGTAGGTGGCGCTCAAGGTGAGATCGTCGGTGATGTAGCTGGTGTACTTGCCGATGTAATAGCGGTCGTTGACCTTGACCGTATCGGCGAATGCGCCGTTGGCGTCGCCGTTGACGCCCTGGTATCCGTTGAAATCGCTGTAAGCACCGCCATCGCGCGAATTATTCTTGACGCCGGTCAGTTCGAGGATGTTGCTGTCGTTGATGTTCCAGTCGATCTTTGCGTAGACCTTCGGCTCATCGGTGCGGTAATTGTTGCGGCCGATCACCGGGTCGTCCCTGCGTGCGGTGGAAACGCCTTCGGTGCGTTCCTGCTCTGCGGCGACAAAGACGAACAGGCGGTCTTCGATCAGCGGGCCGCCGCCATAAACGCTATAGACCGTATTCCAAAAGGTGTCGTCCTTTCGGCTACGGTAAAGAGTGCCGGGCAGGCTGTCGTCGCTGTATTCATAGCCGGCAGGTGGGGCGGCATCCGGGTAGAAGACATTTTTGTAGTCGCTGGACAGCGACTTCGGACGCCATAGCACCTGTGCGCCGAAGTGCCATTCGTTGGTGCCGCGCTTGCCGACCTGGCTGAGCACGCCGCCTGCGGAGCGGCCATACCGGGCGCTGTAGCCCCCGGTATAGGTTTCCTGCTGGTCGATAGCGCCGAACGGCAAGGTGACACCACCGATGTTGGAAAGCGGGTTGGAGCTGAGATAGCCGTTAAGGTAATAGGCGTTTTCGGTCACGCCGGCGCCGCCGAAGGAAATCGCATTGCCGAAATAGCCGCTGCCCTGCACGGCCCCTGGCGACAGCAGTGCAATGGCTTCGCCAGAGCGCGCCAGCGGCAAACGCTGCAACTGCTCGGCAGTAATCACGGTGCGCGAGGCGGTGGCGGACACATCCACCGGCGAGATGTTCTTGCCGGTCACGGTGATCGTGCCCAGGGTGGCGGTGTCGCCGGCGGCACCGCCGCCGAAGGACACATCGGTGCCTGCGCCGACGCGCAGGGCGATGTTCTTGCGTGTCTCTACGGATTGTCCGTCGCGTTGCAAGGTGACCGTATAAGTGCCGACGGGAAGATTGCCGATCGCGTAGCGCCCGTTGGCATCGACGATCGCGGTCCGGGCAAAACCGGTATCGCTTTGTGCCGTGACGGTTGCACCGGCGGCAGCGGGTGCACTGCCGTAAATACCTGCAGTGGTGCTTTGTGCGGCGGCAGTGCCCGACGCCAGCACGCCGACGGCGCCGCTCAGCGCAAGCGCAAGCACGCTGATGCGGGCATAGCGCGCCCGCGATGCTGGATGGAAGGTGCGCTTTGAAGCAACGTTGCCGGACATCGTCTCTCTCCAGAGGAGCGCCATCACGAATATGACGGTGCGCTGACAACCGATGCTAGAGAGCTGTAGAGGTTGCTTAAAGAATGTTTTCTCTAAATTTCATGTTTTTTTAAGCACAAATGTACAAATTCGCCTATTCATGCTGGCCGGACGTGACTTTGGGCACTTGTAAGTCACCACGTTATAAGTTTTAAACGAAACTTGATTGCTGGTATGAAAGGCGATGAGGCACCACCTCGCGATGGGCTGCGGAAACGACACTGCCCTCCGAAGAGGGCAGTGAGCGGCACGCGGCAGGACGAGATTTGCCTCTTCAGCGACCCAATTCGAACGTCACGTCCAGGTTGATCGACAAGGTGCTCTCGCCCGGGGCGACCTGGGTGTCCATCTCGGCCTTGGCCGAGCGCATCGAGGCGGCCATCATCATCGGGCGCACGCCGCCGCCGCTGCGGCCTTCGGAGATGCTGACGATGCGGCGCACCTTCAGGCCCAGTGACTTGGCATAGGTGTCGGCGCGGGCCTGGGCCTTCTTCAGCGCGGCCACGCGGGCCTCGTCGTAGGCCGGTTCGGGCTGGTCGACCGAGAAGCTGGGGCCGTTGATGTCGTTGGCGCCCTGGGCGACCAGCGCGTCCAGCACCTTGCCCAGGCGCGAGATGTCGCGGACCTTGAGGCTGACGGTGTTGCTGGCCTGGTAGCCGTTGATCTTGGGCGCCTCGTTTTCCTTGTAGGTGTACTGCGGGCTGAGGTTGATGCCGGTGGTCTGCACGTCCTTGTCGGCGATGCCGGCGGCCTTGATCGCGGCCATGACCTTGCTCATCTGTTCGGCGTTCTGGCGCATGGCGGCGTTGCCGTCGGCGGCCTGGGTAACCACGCCGGCAGACAGCGTGGCGATGTCCGGTATGCGCTTGGCGTCCGCTTCGGCCGACACGTTGAGCAGGGTGCCGTCGTTGGGAATGGTGTAGCTCGGAGCGGTCTGGGCGTGGGCGGTCATGGCGGTTCCGGCAGCGATGGACAGGGCCAGCAACAACGGTTTGAGGGTGGTACGCATGAGATCTCCTTGTCTGTAGGGGAAGCGTGTTGCCGGTTCGATGAACATGTTGTGAGTCGAACGCGACCACTGCCGCCCGGATCGGCAAGCGGGCGGGGAGGGGCAACAGGTATGCTGGACGGATGCTCTATCTCGCCTCCCGGTCGCCGCGCCGGCAAGAACTGCTGCAACGCTTGGATGTGCCTTTCCAGACCCTGCAACTGGACGTGCCCGAACTGCGCGCGCCCGACGAATCGCCTGCGCAATACGTGCAGCGCGTTGCGCTGGACAAGGCGCGTGCCGGCCTGGCGCAGGTGCAGGCCAGCGACCCCGATGCGATCGTGCTCGGCTCCGATACCGAGGTGGTGCTGGGCGAGCGGGTGTTCGGCAAGCCGGCCGATGCGGACGATGCGATCGCCATGCTGAGCCTGCTGTCCGGGCGTACCCACCAGGTACTCACGGCCGTGGTTCTAGTCTGCGCGCAACGCGCCCCGGTGCAGACGCTGGTGGTGTCGGAGGTGACCTTCGCGCCACTCGATGCTGCGCAGATCGCCGCGTACGTGGCGTCCGGCGAGCCGATGGGCAAGGCCGGCGCGTATGCGATCCAAGGCCGCGCCCAACGTTTTATCAGCCATCTGTCCGGCAGCTATTCCGGCGTGATGGGATTGCCGCTGTTTCACACCTCGCAGTTGCTCACAGCCCTCGGAGCGCATTGATGTCGGAAGAGATCTTGGTCAACGTCACCCCGCGCGAAACCCGCGTCGCGGTGATCGAGAACGGCATGCTGCAGGAGCTGCATATCGAGCGCGGCTGGCGCCGGGGCGTGGTCGGCAATATCTACAAGGGCAAGGTGCAGCGGGTGATGCCGGGCATGCAGGCGGCATTTGTCGAGCTGGGTCTGGAGCGCGCCGCGTTCCTGCACGCCAACGACGTGGTGCGCCCGGCACCGGCACCGGCCAGCGTGGTCGATACCGAAGAAACCCCGATCCCGCCGCCGCCGGCGGCCGCGGTGCCGATCGTGGAGCTGCTGCGCGACGGCCAGGACATCGTGGTGCAGGTGGTCAAGGACCCGATCGGCACCAAGGGCGCGCGGCTGACCACGCAGATCAGCATTCCTTCGCGCTACCTGGTGCTGCTGCCGCAATCCAAGATCGTCGGGGTGTCGGCGCGGATCGAGGACGAGGCCGAGCGGCTGCGCCTGAAGACCATCGTCAGCGAGGTCTCGGCCCAGCACGGCGGCTTCGGCTACATCATCCGCACCAACGCCGAAGGCCAGCCGGCCGAGGCGCTGGCCGAGGACATCGCCTACCTGTCGCGGGTCTGGAATGTGGTCGAGCGGCGCGGCCGCGAGGCGCCGCCGTGCAGCATCATCTACGAAGACCTGAGCCTGCCGTTGCGTGCGGTGCGCGATCTGATCCGCCGTGACGTGGAGAAGGTCAAGGTCGACTCCAACGAGACCTTCGTGCAGTTGCAGGCCTTCGTGGCCAAGTACATGCCGGTGTTGGCCGAGCGACTGGAGCTGTATACCGGCGACCGGCCGATCTTCGACCTGTATGGGGTCGAGGACGAGATCGGGCGCGCGCTGAACAAGCAGGTGCCGCTCAAGTCCGGCGGCTACCTGGTGATCGACCAGACCGAGGCGATGACCACCATCGACGTCAACACCGGTTCGTTCGTCGGCCAGCGCAATCTCGAGGAAACCGTGTTTCGTACCAACCTGGAGGCCGCGCAGGCAGTGGCGCGGCAGCTGCGGCTGCGCAATCTGGGCGGCATCATCATCATCGACTTCATCGACATGGACGATGCCGAGCACCGCCGCCAGGTGCTGCGCACGCTGGAAAAGGCGCTGGCGCGCGATCACGCCAAGACCACCGTGTACGAATTTTCGCCGCTGGGCCTGGTCGAGATGACCCGCAAGCGCACCGTCGAGAGCCTGGAGCGGCAGCTGTCGGAAACCTGCGGCCAGTGCAGCGGGCGCGGCACCATCAAGACCGCCGAGACGGTGACCTACGAGATCTTCCGCGAGATCACCCGCGCGGTACGCCAGTTCGATGCGGCGCGGCTGCTGGTGATCGCCTCGTCGAAGGTCGTCGCCCGCATCACCGACGAAGAGTCGGCCGCGGTGGCCGAGCTGGAGGAATTCCTCGGCAAGAGCATCCGCTTCCAGTCCGACGACCAGTATCTGCAGGAGCAGTTCGATGTGGTGCTGCTGTGAGTCCGGGATTGGGGAGTCTGGATTCGGGATTGGTCAACGCCGGCTCTGGTAGCGTGGCTTGGTCCGACAATGGCGCTTGACGGCACCGCGCGCGGCTTTGCTTTGACCAATCCCCAATCTCCAATGCCCAATCCCAGCCCCTGATGCCCACCCCGCTGCGCCGCCGTCTCCGTCTGTTTCGCCGCTATGCGATCACTGCCACTGCGCTTGCGCTGGTGGCGATCGCGTTGCTGGTGGGTGCGGCCAGCCAGGCGTTGCCGTTGGCCGAGCAGCGGCCGCAGCAGATCGCTGCGTGGCTGAGCGAGCGCGCCGGCCAGCCGATCGCGTTCGATCGCCTGCAGACCGAATGGACCCGGCGCGGCCCGTTGTTGCGGCTGGATGGCCTGCGGATCGGCCCGCATGGCGAGGTGCGTGTGGGCCAGGCCGAAATCCTGCTGGCGATGTACGCCGGCCTGTTGCCCGGCCATTCGCTGACCGAGGTGCGTCTGCGTGGCCTGGCGCTGACGCTGCAACGTAGCGACAACGGCGTGTGGTCGGTGCAGGGCTTGCCGGCCGGGCGGCGTTCGGACCCGTTGGAAGCGCTGCGCCGGCTCGGCGAGATCCAGGTGGCCGAGGCGCGCCTGCGCGTGGCCGCGCCGTCGATCGGCGTGGACACCACGCTGCCGCGCATCGACCTGCGCCTGCGCGTCAACGGCTCGACGGTGAAGGTCGGCAGCCGCGCCTGGATCGACTTGCAGCGCGCACCGTTGACCACGGTGATCGCGTTCGATCGCGACAGCGGCGACGGCAGCGCCTATGCGCAAGCCGACCCGGCCGATCTGGCCGCCTGGGCGGCGTTGCTGCAGTTCGGCGGCATGAGCGTGGATGGCGGCGGCGGACGCCTGCAGGCCTGGGCGCAGTTGCGCGCGCGCCGGATCACCGCAGTCACCGTGGATGCCGACCTGCAACAACTGCGTCTGTCCGGTGCACCTTTGCCCGAGCAGACTGCACGCCGCACGCTGGCGTGGGAGCGGCTGCAGGCGCGCGCGCGCTGGCAGACCATCGACGGCGGCTGGCGCATGGATGCGCCGCTGCTGCGCTTGGGCCAGGCGGCCAGGCTGCAGCGGCTGGACGGGCTGAGCATTGCCGGCGGGCGCCGTTATGCGGTGGTGGGCAAACACCTCGATGTCTCGGGCCTGATCGCGGCGGCCGCCTTGAGCGAGCAACTGTCGCCTGGCCTGCGGCGCTGGCTGAGCCTGTCCCGGCCGCAGTTGCGCCTGGCCGATCTGCAGATCGCCGGTGAGCAGGGCGGAGCGGTGCGCGCGCAGGCCCGGATCGAGGAACTGGGCTTTCTGCCGGTAGGCAATGCGCCGGGCATCAGCGGCCTGCGCGGCCGGATCGATGGCGATGCGCAGGCGATCCAGCTCGACCCCGCAGCGGATGCCACGCTGCGCTTCGACTGGCCGACCGGTTTCGGAGTGGTGCACGAGCTGCAGCTGGCCGGCAGCATCGTGGGCTGGCGCGACGGTGCCGGCTGGCAGGTCGCCACGCCGGCGTTGCGCGTGCAGGCCAAGGACTATGGCGCCAGCGTGCGCGGCGGGCTGTGGTTCCAGAACGATGGCAGCCGCCCGCGCATCCAGCTGGCCACGCAACTGGACGATGTCGCCCTGCCGGTGGCGCGCAAGTTCTGGATCCGCTCCAAGATGAGCAAGGCGGCCATCGACTGGCTGGACACGGCGGTTGCCGGTGGCGTGATCACCGGCGGCACCGGCCTGGTCAGCGGCGATCTGGACGACTGGCCGTTCGACAACAACGACGGCCGGTTCGAGGCCTTCGGCCAGATCCGCGACGGCGTGATCCCGTTCAATCCGGACTGGCCGGCGATGGAGCAGGTGCAGGCCGATCTGCGCTTTATCGGCAACGGATTTTCCTTGCAGGGCAAGGGCGAGCTGGCCGGCGCGCCGATCGCGTCTCTGGAGGCGGGCATTCCCAGCTTCGCCACCTCCGAGCTGTACGTGCGCGCCTCCACCCGGGCCGATGCCGCGCAGCTGCTGGGCATGCTGCGCAAGAGCCCGCTGGAGCAGCGCTACGGGGATACTTTGCGTAACCTCACGGTGTCCGGCCCGGCAGCGGTGAGCTTCGACCTGCTACGTCCCCTGCGCACCGGCGGTGTGGGCGGCCATCTGCAGGGCACGGTCGCGTTGCAGGGCGCCAGGCTGGGCGATGCGCGCTGGAACCTGGCCTTCGACCAGGTCAGCGGGCAGGCCGAGTACCGCGACAGCGGCTTTGCCGCCGAGCGCCTGAGCGTGCAGCACCAGGGCCGCAGCGGCGAGTTGTCGTTGCGTGCCGGTGGCTTCGTGCAGGACCCCAAGCAGGCCTTCGAGGCGCGCTTTGGCGCCACCCTGGATGCGAAAGAGCTGTTCGACCGCGCGCCGCAGATGGAATGGTTGCGCCCCTACGTGCATGGCAGCGCACCGTGGCAGGTGGGCGTGGACGTGCCGCTGACCTCGCCGGGGCAGGCCGACGCGCAGGCGTTGCTGACACTGCGCTCGCAGCTGGTCGGCACCACTTTGGATCTGCCCGCACCCTTGGACAAGGCGGCCACGCAGCCGCTGGACACGCAGGTCAGGGTGGCCTTGCCGGTGGGCGATGGCGACATCGACGTGGCCTTCGGCAAGCTGGTTGCGCTCAAGGCCAGCAGCCAGGGCAACCAGACCGGCGTGCGCGTGGTCATGGGTACCGACACGGTCACCGAGCGGCCGCCCGCCAACGGCCTGGTGGTCACCGGCCGCACTGCCTCGCTGGATGCGATCGACTGGATCAGCCTGGCGCGCGGCAGCAGCGAGCCGGACATGCCGCCACTGCCGGGCCAGCCGGCAGCAACGAAACAGGACGCCGTGCCGCTGCAGCAGGTGGATGTGCAGGCCGACCGATTGCTGATGATCGGCGGCGTGTTCCCGCAGACGCGCCTGCGCCTGCGGCCGACCCGCGACGCGGTGGCGGTGACCCTGGACGGCCCGTCGCTGGCCGGCCAGCTCAGCGTGCCCAATGCCGATGGCGCCGCCGTGCAGGGCAAGCTGAGCACGGTGCACTGGCAGCCGGTGGCCGCAGCGGCCGAGCCGGCCGTGCCCGAGCCGGGCGATCCGCTGGCTGGTGCCTTGCCGGAACCGGCGCGCCGCGCGGTGGCGGAGTTCGACCCGGTCTCGATCCCGCCGCTGTCGCTGGATATCGACGACCTGCAGGTCGGCAAGATGACCCTGGGCGCGGCCACCCTGCGCAGCAGCCGGCTGACCGACGGCATGCAGGTGGACCAGCTGCAACTGCGCTCCAACGACCAGAACATCGGCCTGACCGGCGCCTGGCGCGGCAAGGGCGATTCCGCCAGCACCCGTTTGTCGGCACGGGTGGACAGCCGCAATCTCGGCAACCTGCTGCAGAACCTCACCCTGGGCGGCCAGCTGCGCGGGGGCGAAGGCCAGCTGGAACTCAATGCCGGCTGGCAGGGCTCGCCGACCGGGTTTGCGCTCGGTTCGCTGGATGGCGACCTCAAGATCGACGTGCGCAACGGCCAGCTGCTGGAAGTGGACCCCGGTGCCGGTCGCGTGCTCGGCCTGCTCAGCGTGGCGCAGCTGCCGCGCCGGCTGATGTTCGACTTCCGCGATTTCTTCTCCAAGGGGCTGGCCTTCAACAAGCTGGACGGCCAGGTGCGCTTCGGCGAGGGCTTCGCGCGCACCGATGCGATCCGCATCGAAGGCCCGGCCGCCGACATCGCCATCCGGGGGCAGACCGACCTGCGCGCGCAGACCTTCGACCAGACCGTGGACGTGAACCCCAAGGCCGGCAATCTGCTCACCGTGGTTGGCGCGGTGGCCGGCGGCCCGGTCGGAGCGGCGGTGGGCGCGGCCGCCAATGCGGTGCTCGGCAAACCGCTCGGGGCGATCGGCGCCAAGACCTATCACGTCACCGGGCCGTGGAAGGATCCGCAGGTGGACGTGGTGGAGCGCGAAGTGCGCGAGCGAGCACCCGGCAAGCCGCCGGCAGAAGGCGCGCCCACGGCAACGCCAGGCACGCCCGGTCGGTCGCCACGCTGACGCGCCCGATTGCGGGCGCGCTGGCGTGTGCTGGTGCTGAGTCGTCGCGGGCGCTCAGGCCTTGCGGCGAGTCGATCGAACGCGGCAAGCGTGCCAGCGGCACGTCCCGCGCGCCGATGCAGCGATGCACTCAGTCGAGCGGACTGTCGCCGTCGCTGTCGGCGCGCACGAACATCGGCAGACGCAGGCGCGAACGGTGGCCCTGCACCGGCGCCTGATCGGCACCGGCGACGCCACGGAAGTACCCGCGTTGCCATTTCTCGCGCGCGGCGGACGACTGCGCATCCGGCAGTTCCTGCAGAAACTGCGTGCGGCTGCGCGTCCAGTCGGCATGCTGTTGCGCCAGTTGCGGCGCCTCGGACAAGGGCTTCCACTGCGGCTGCACCTGTTCGATCAGTTGGCGCGGCAGCGGGAACAGATGGCAGAACGGCTCGCCGGCCTCGAAGCGCACTTGCCCGGGCCGGGTGAACTTCCAGTTCATGGTGAAGGTGTACGGGCTCCAGTCGGTTTCGACCATGCCGCTCAGCGCGCCGATGCCGTCCTTGGGCCGGTTCAATGGCCCGGTGACGAACAGATCCATGCCGGCATCGGTGCGAAACAGGCAGGGCACGTGGAAGGTCAGCACGCCGTAGCCGAAGTGACTGATGGCCGGTGACGCGGCGCCGGCATCGGCGCTGATCCGGATCGCATCCAGGCCGTCGCGCCCGTCCCAGCTGGCCTCGAATCCGGCCTGGCACAGCAGCTCCCAGCCATGCGCATTGGCGATCGCCAGCGGCAGGCAGCGGTAGGCATAGCGCTGGTCGGTGGCGTCCATCCAGTCGCGCTCGTGCGGGGCGGGGCGGATGTCCAGCGTATGGCCATCCAGGACGTGGGCGGTGAGCTTCATGCGCGGGCGTCGGCGTGGCGATGGACTCGCGATGATAGCCGTGCCGCATGTTCAGCCGAACGACTTGTCTCCCCGGCGCGCGGGCCCCATCCTGACTGCATGACCGATAACGCTCTCACTCTGGCCGAAACCCGGCTGCTGCTTCCTTCCGGCCTGGACACCGGCCATCTCGACCGCACCTTCGGCGCCCTGCTGGGCCCGGGCATCGACTTCGGCGACCTGTACTTCCAGCATTCGCGACGCGAGAGCTGGAGCGTGGAAGACGGCATCGTCAAGGACGGTGCGCATTCCATCGAACAAGGCGTGGGGGTGCGCGCGATTGCCGGCGAGAAGACCGGCTTCGCCTATTCCGACGACATCCAGCGCGACGCCTTGCTGGAGGCGGCGCAGTCCGCACGCGCAATCTCGCGCGAGGGCGGCGCGCAATCCACCCGCTCGCTGGTGCGCGGCAACGGCCGCGCGCTGTACCCGGCTACCGACCCGATCGACGACATGGACAGCGCGACCAAGGTCGATCTGCTGCGCCGTATCGACCAGTACGTGCGCGCCGCCGACCCGCGCGTCAAGCAGGTGATGGTGAGCCTGTCCGGCGGGGTGGACACGGTTCTGATCGCGCGCAGCGACGGCGTGCTTGCCGCCGACGTGCGCCCGCTGGTGCGGCTGAACGTGCAGGTGATCGTCGAGCAGGGCGGGCGGCGCGAGTCCGGTTACTCCGGCGGCGGTGGCCGTTACGGCTATGCCGAACTGTTCGCCGATGGCCGCCCGGAAGGCTTCGCCCGCGAAGCGCTGCGTCAGGCGTTGGTCAACCTGGATGCGATTCCGGCACCGGCCGGCGTGATGCCGGTGGTGCTCGGCCCGGGCTGGCCCGGCGTGCTGCTGCACGAGGCGGTGGGGCATGGCCTGGAAGGCGACTTCAACCGCAAGGGCACCAGCGTCTACGCCGGCCGCATCGGCGAGCGCGTGGCCTCGCCCGGCGTGACCATCGTCGATGACGGCACCCTGGATGGTCGCCGCGGCTCGCTCAATATCGACGACGAGGGCACGTCCACCCAGTGCACCACGCTGATCGAAGACGGCGTGCTGGTCGGCTACATGCAGGACACCCACAACGCGCGCCTGATGGGCGTGGCGCCGACCGGCAACGGCCGGCGCGAATCGTTCGCGCACCTGACCATGCCGCGCATGACCAACACCTACATGCGCGCCGGCCAGCACGATCCGCAGGAAATGATCCGCTCGGTGAAAAAGGGCATCTACGCGGTCAACTTCGGCGGCGGGCAGGTCGACATCACCAGCGGCAAGTACGTGTTCTCGGCCACCGAGGCCTACCTGATCGAAGACGGCAAGGTCACCGCGCCGGTCAAGGGCGCCACGCTGATCGGCAACGGCCCGGAGACCATGCAGAAGGTGCGCATGATCGGCAATGACCTGGCGCTGGACGAAGGCGTGGGCGTGTGCGGCAAGGACGGGCAGAGCGTGCCGGTCGGCGTCGGCCAGCCGTCGCTGCTGATCGACGGCATCACCGTTGGTGGAACGCAGGCCTGAGATGCGGGGATTTGGGAATCGGGATTCGGGATTCGCAACAGCAGGAAGCGCCGGGCGTGGCGGGTTCCGCTTGGGTGGATCCGGGAGCCGGGATCTGGGATTGGCAACGGCCAGGATGGCCGTTGCGGGGCTGGATGGATCGGGCGGAGCCTTATTCGTCGGCGTCCGACGCCGATTCGTCGTCTTCCAATCCCGATTCCCCACTCTCCAATCCCTGCTCCTGAGACAGCTCGCGCAGCACCTGGAACAGCTCGCGGTAGGCGCGCGGCGGTTTGTTCTTGGCCCGCTCGTGGATGGCGTTGCGTACCAGCTGGCGCAGTTGTTGACGGTCGGCGGCCGGGTAGGTTTCCAGCAGTTCGGCCAGCGCCACGTCGCCTTCGGCGAGCAGGCGTTCGCGCCAGCGCTCGACGCGGTGGATCGCGGCCACTTCGCGACGCGCGGTGTCGCTGTTGGCATCCAGTGCATCGCGGATTGCGGCCAGCGTTTCGTCGTCCTCGCGGCGCATGTGCTTGGCCAGAAACGCCAGCTGGCGCTTGTGCGCGATATGCGAGGTGATGCGCTTGCTCTCCTCGATATGCGGGATCAGCGATTCGGGCACCGGCAATTTGGCCAGCTGCGCCGGAGTGAGCGCCACCAGCTTTTCGCCCAGGTCGAAGATTTCCAGCGCCTCGCGCCGCTGCTGGCTGCGGCTGGCGCCGCGGAATTCACCGGTGTCTTCGTCGCGTCCGCGCATTGCCATCCATCCGAAACAAAAAGTTATTCATCATTGAGACTAGGATAAAGCATTGAACGCACTCTCCTCCGAAACACGTGTCCAGGACGACAGCCTGCAGCGCCTGGATGCGCTCACCGACATCGCGCAGCGCCTGCTCGAGCGCGCCCGTGCCGCCGGCGCCACCCAGGCCGAAGTGAGCTGCAGCGAGGAGCGCGGGCTGGACGTCAACGTGCGCCTGGGCGATGTGGAGACGGTGGAATCCACCCGCGACCGCGGCATTGCGGTCACCGTGTATTTCGGCAAGCGCAAGGGCAGCGCCAGTACCGCCGATCTGCAGGATTCCAGCCTGGAATCGACCGTTGCCCAGGCCTGCGCGATCGCCCGTTACACCGAGGACGATGTCGCTGCCGGCCTGGCCGATCCGGAACTGATGGCGCGCGACTTCCCCGAGCTGGACAGCTGGCACCCCTGGGCGCTGGACGCCGATACCGCGGTGGATCTGGCGCTGGCCTGCGAGAGCGCCGGGCGCGATGCCGATGCGCGGATCAGCAACTCCGACGGCGCCTCGGCCAGCACCGGGCTCAGCCTGTCGGTCTACGCCAACTCGCATGGCTTCATCGGCCGCGAGCGCGGCACCCATCATTCGATCAGCTGCGCGCTGATCGCCGGCCAGGGCGACGGCATGCAGCGCGATGGCTGGTACAGCAGCGCGCTGGCGCGCGAAGACCTGGAGGCGCCGGAAGCGATCGGCCGCCATGCCGCCGAACGCACCCTGGCGCGGCTGCAGCCACGCTCGTTACCGACCGGCCAGTTGCCGGTGCTGTTCGCGCCGGAAGTGGCACGCTCGCTGGTCGGGCATCTGCTCGGAGCGGTCTCCGGTGGCGCGCTGTATCGCCGCGCCAGCTTCCTGCTCGACAGTGTCGGCAGCAAACTGTTCCCGGACTGGTTCAACATCGAAGAACTGCCGCACCTGCGCCGCGGCCTGCGCTCGGCCGCCTTCGATGGCGAAGGCGTGGCGACGCGGCGTTCGGCATTGATCAGTGACGGCGTGCTGCAGCGCTATGTGCTGGGCAGCTACTCGGCACGCAAGCTGGGCCTGCAGACCACCGCCAACGCCGGCGGCGTGCACAACCTGCAGGTCACCGCCAACGCCGGCGACCTGGCTTCGCTGGTTGCCGGCATGTCGCGCGGCCTGCTGGTCACCGAGCTGATGGGCAACGGCGTCAATCCGGTGACCGGCGATTATTCGCGCGGCGCCGGTGGCTTCTGGATCGAGAACGGCGTGATCGCCTATCCGGTCGACGGCCTGACCATCGCCGGCAATCTGCGCGAGATGTTCGCCGGCATCGAAGCGGTCGGCAGCGATGTCGATCCGCGCTCGCACGTCAAGATCGGCTCGGTGCTGCTCAACCGCATGACGGTGGCAGGCGATAGCTGAGCGCGGCCGAGCAGGGCTGCTGCGCCAACTGCACAGCGCCCGGCGCGCGCGTCTTGCCGCCCTGCCTGGCGGCAACCGCCGTGCATCGCCGAGACCATGTCTTCCCGCACTGGTGGCTGGCTGAATCGTTGCTATAGTCCGCTGCAACACAACCATGCATGGGGAGACATGATGAGCGAATTCGAGTCACACGCCGTACCGCCGCCGCCGCCGATCGGGACCAGCACACCGTCGGAGGAGCGCACCCTGGCGCTGGCCGCGCACTTGCTCGGCATCCTGACGTCCTTCATCGGCGCGCTGGTGATCTGGCTGATCAGCAAGGACGCCAGCCCGTCCAAGCCGTTCGCCACCGATCAGGCCAAGGAGGCGTTGAACTTCCAGATCACCGTGATCATTGCCTATGTGGCTGCGGTGATCCTGACCATCGTGTCGTTCGGCATCCTGTTCTTCGTGCCGACGCTGGTGTGGATCGCCAACCTGGTGCTGTGCATCCTGGCCGCGGTCAAGGCCAACAACGGCGAACACTACCGTTATCCGTTCACGCTGCGCCTGATCAAGTAATCCGGCGCGGTGCGAATGACAAAGGCCCGGCAGCGATGCCGGGCCTTTGTCGTTTCAGACGATGATGCGATCAGTTCTGCGCCGGGGTGTTCTCGGCGAAGTACTCGTGGCTGTCGGCGTTGGTGATCGCCTGGGCCGGGTTGCTGATCGCCAGGCTGCGCGCGCCGGACTGGCCGTAGACACGGTCCTGGGTGCCGGCGACGACCGTGAAGTGGCTGGTCTCGTGCACCAGCGTGCCGGCCTTGGAGTCGGTGCCGGTTGTCGACGCACTCCAGAACGCATTGCAGACATGGATCTCGTACGGCTGGTTCGGATAGACGTAGGCGAAGGCGTCCGCCAGATCCGCTTCGCAGCTGCAGTTGATCGTCAGCTGGCCGTTGTTCTGGTCGAGCGCGTTGTCGATATTGACGAAGTTCGAGCTGACCCGGCTGTAGCGCGAGGCGTTGTAGGCGCCGAACCAGGTGGTGTAGCGCGCACCGGTGCTGCCGGCATTGAGGTAGTTGCGCGCGTTCTGCGAGTAAGTACGCGCGGCAGTGACGGCACTGGCGGCCTGATTGGTGCGGGTGGTGCTGCAGTTGAGGTAGTTGATGCCATTAACCACGGCGGTCGGACCGATTGCGAGCTGGCGTTGCACGCCGCGACGCGCGCCGTCCAGCCAGACGGTGAGCGGCGTGCTGGTGGCCACGGCCGGCTGGCCGTTGGCCGCCTTCATCAGACTGCCGTCGGACAGCGAGGCGTATTGCAGCGACGAACGGACCTGGATGGTGTAGTTGCCACTGGTCGACAGATCGTAGGCGCCGGCCAGATCGACCTCGCCCTTGACGCTCTGGCCCGGCTTGAGGATGGTGAAGTCGGCTGCCTTGGGCAGGCCGCGCTTGACCAGGCGTCCGGTGTAGGCCACCGGCGCGCCATCGCGGCTCACTTCCAGGATGCCGTTGTCCAGCGTTTGCAGCGGTAGTTGATAGGTGGGCACGCGGGCGATCTGGCTGCCGTTGTTGGTGACGGTCACCGCGATCTTGCCCTGATGTCGCCCAGCCTGATCGGCGACCGGTGCCAGTTCGATGGTCAACGGGACCGGGCCGCGCACGGACTGCGCCTGCGCCGAACCGAGCACGCCAACAACGGCCAACGTACCTGCTGCAAACGATGCGAGAAAAACGTTCTTCACCAGTGACTCTCCATGTGGTCGGGGGATGTCCGCGGACGCGGGCAGGTCAACCTAGGCAGAGCGAGCAGACGCAACAAGAGAACCGATTGCTGCCGTTTTTGGCCTGCTGGTGGCTACGCGATGACAAATATGGACATCGATGGCGACAATTCAGCGGAGAATTGCGAATAGGTTCACGCTTTTTGGCCAGTTTGCGGAAATTTACATGTGAAAAATGTACGGAAAGAGAATTTACGTTCTGTGACACAGCGCAGCACTTGCAGGGCGGTACGCTGCATCCACACCGTGCGCTGGCGCACGGTGTGCGCAAAGGCCGGTGCGACCGCCTGAATACCGCGGGCTGCTGGAATCAAACGCGCGCTGTAGTCGCTTTCCGCGCTGGCGTCGCAGCCGCTGCAGTGGCGTCCTCATCGTGTGCATCGGCGGTGCCGATGCCGGTGCTCTGTCGTCAGACATCAACACGCGTGGCGCGGCGCGGTTGCACGGCCGCTCGAACGAACGCAGCGCGCTAGTGCGCGCGGTCCACCGCAAACCGGCCCAGCGTCGCCAGCGTGTCGCCGGGCACACCGTAGGGCTGCAGGATGTCGTGCATGCGGGTAGCCAGTTCGGCCAGCTTGGCCTTGGCGCCGTCCATTCCGAGCAGGGCCGGATAGGTGGACTTGGCCTGCGCGGCGTCCTTGCCGGCGGTCTTGCCCAGCTGCGCCGAGCTCGATTCCACATCCAGGATGTCGTCGCGGACCTGGAACGCCAGGCCCAGCGCATCGGCAAATGCATCCAGGCGTTGCTGGTCGTCGGCTGCGGCGGCGCCGGTCAGCGCGCCCATGCGCACCGCGGCGCGGATCAGCGCGCCGGTTTTGAGGGCGTGCATGCGCTCGAGATCGCGCAGCGATTGCAACTGGCCGGTGGCATCGATATCCAGCGCCTGGCCGCCGCACATGCCGGCAGCGCCCGCGGCGGTGGCCAGACTCTGCAGCCAGCCGACCCGCAGCTCTGCGCTGACCGGGGCCGCAGCCAGCAACTCGAAGGCGCGCGTCTGCAGCGCGTCGCCGGCCAGGATCGCCGTGGCTTCGTCAAAGGCGATATGCACGGTGGGCTGGCCACGGCGCAGGGCATCGTCGTCCATTGCCGGCAAGTCGTCGTGCACCAGCGAATAGGCGTGGATCAGCTCCACTGCCACTGCGGGTGTGTCCAGGTTGTCCTCGTCGGCGCCGAACAGCGCGCCGGTCGCATACACCAGCAGCGGGCGCATGCGCTTGCCGCCGCCCAGCACCGCGTGCCGCATCGCGGCGTGCAGTCGCTGCGGTGCCAGGGTGGGGCTGGGCAGACTGGCCTCCAGGCTGCGTTCGGTGCGGCCGATCCAGTGCTCGAACAACGCCGAACTCACCTCAGCCGCCGTCCTGCGATGGCGCCTGGAAGTCTTCGGCCAGATCGGGGCGCGCGGGGTCGGTCAGCATGCGCACGCGCAGCTCGGCCTGTTCCAGTGCCTGCTGGCAGTCGCGGTACAGGCCGATGCCGCGCTCGTAGGCGGTCAGCGATTGCTCCAGGCTCTGGTCGCCGACTTCCATCTTCTGCACCAGTTGCTCGAGTTCTTCCAGCGACTGTTCGAAGCGGGCGACCGGGGATGTTTCGTTCAAGGATTTTTTGACCATCGTCAAAGTGTGCGGCGCGCAGGCAGGCGGGTCAATTCGCAGTGGCGTGGTCGCGCCATCGCAGGGATGCGCCATGCGCACACAGCCAGTCGCTCAATGCCGCCGAGACGATGCAGTCGCCGGCTGCAAGCACCTGGCCATCGGCCCACAGGACCGGCAGGCGCGCGCGTTGCCAGGGCGGTAGATCCAGCGCCTGCAGCAGGTGCTTGAGCTGATGCGAATGCGCGCGCTTTGGCAGCACGATGCGTTCGCCACCCTGGCGTGCGCGCACCAGCAGCGGTTGCGCGAAGCGCAGGCCGGGTGCGCCGTGTAACTGCAGCTGCGCGCCATCCGGCAGTGGCAGCGGGGACGTGCCATCCCAGCAGGCCTGCCATGACGCCGGCCACGCGCTGTGCGGACACAGCAGGTACAGGCACTGGCGCCAGCGCCGCACCTGCACCTGTTGCCAGGCAAAGCAGGCCTGCCGATCCGGCGCGTCGTCGTCGACTTCCTGCTCCAGGGCGGCAACGCCGTGCGCAGGCAGCGGTGGTGCCTGCGCTGCAGCCACCCAGGCGCGCAGCAGCCGCGGCCGACGTGTTGCCGGCTGCGCACGCAAGGCCTGCAGATCCAGTGCGCCGGCGGCGGTCAGCAGGCCGGGCAGCAGCGCGGTGTCCTCCTGCAGCAGCAGGTCGCTGGCATGGGCGCTCAGCTGCGCGCTGCGCGCCAGTGCCTCGGCGGCCTGCGGCCAACGCTGCTGCAGTACGGGCATCAGCTGGGTACGCAGGAAGTTGCGGTCGTGGCGGGCATCGGCATTGCTGGGGTCTTCGATCCATTGCAGGCGATGTGCCTGTGCATACGCCAGCACCTCGGCGCGCGCATGCGCCAGCAGGGGACGCCACAGCATGCCGGCGGCGAAGGGACGCCGCGCGCGCATCGCGGCCAAGCCGTCCGGGCCGGAAGCGCGCAGTGCGCGCAGCAGGAAGGTTTCGGCCTGATCGTCGCGATGGTGCGCCAGCGCCAGCCATTCGCCGGGCGCCAGTGCCGCGGTAAACGCGGCGTGGCGTGCATGGCGTGCCGCCGCTTCCAGCCCCAGGCCGTTGTCGCGCGCGACCTGCACGTGCGCAATCTGCAAGGGGACGTGCAGGGCATCGCAGTGGCGCTGGCAATGCGCGGCCCAGGCGTCGGCATCGGCATGCAGGCCGTGATGCACATGCACTGCACGCAGCCCCGTGTCGCGATAACGCGGCGTCGTTGCCAGCAGGTGCAGCAAGACGCTCGAATCCACGCCGCCGCTGTAGGCGACCAGCACCGGGCCGGGCGGCGCTGCGGGTGGCAGCAATCCGGTCATCGATGCAGGTGGCGTGCTGCGACGCTGCATCCGCACGCGGGCGGCGGGGTATGCCGCGCCACCACCGTCCGCGCTGCGCGCAGCCTGCCCATCAGCGCTTGGCCGCAGTCTCGAACGTGGCCGACTGCGGCAACTCCACCGGCACGCCGGCACTGTCGCAGGTACCGGCCTTGCACAGGCGCTCGCGCAGGCGCGGCGTGGCCTGGACGATGACGTGGTAGATCACGTTCTCTTCCAGCGTGCCGCGGAAGGCCGCGCTGCCCGGGCCGGTGGCCCAGATGCCGACGTCTTCGCCGCCGTGGCTTTCAGACTTGGTCGGCACCAGCGATTCCTGCATGTAGCTGGGCGCCTCGGTGTCGACGTGGGTCAGGTCCGGGCGGCCGGCGGCCGGCTCGCTGGTGCTGGGTTCGTGCGGGTACTTCTTGGGGCCGGCCGGCTGTGCGTTGCTGGCGCCGGTGTAGCCGGGGCCGTTGGCGTAGCTCAGCGTGGTGTAGGGCTGGCCGGCCAGGTCGGTGGCCAGCTGGCTGCGGTCGCCTTCCTCGCCGCCGGTGCCACGCACCTTGCCCAGGATCGGGTTGCCGCGCACCGGGTAGCCGACGAAGTTGAGCGTATGTGAATGGTCGGCGGTGACGATGATCAGCGTGTCCGGCGGCGCGGTCTGCACGGCGGTGCGTACTGCATCGGACAGCGAGACGGTTTCGTCGAGCGCGCGGTAGGCATTGCCGGCGTGGTTGGCGTGATCGATACGCCCGCCTTCGACCATCAGCACGAAGCCGTTCGGGTCGCGCGACAGCGACTGGATCGCGGTGCGGGTCATCTCGGTCAGGCTGGGCTCGCCCTGCGGGGTGCGATTGCGGTCGTGATCGAACTGCATGTGATCCGGCTCGAACAGGCCCAGCAGTGCGGGCGCGCCGGTGGCCGCCTGCAACTGTTGTTCGTTCCACACATAGGCGCCCTGCGGGTGTGCCTGCTTCCACTCGGCGACCAGGTCGCGGCCGTCCAGGCGCAGGCCGACCTTGTCGTCGTATTCCGGATCGCGTTCCTGCACGGTCTGGAACTGGCTACGTCCGCCGCCCAGCACCACTTGCGGGCCACGCCCGAAGCGCGCGCTGGACAGCAACTGCTGGGCGATGTCCTGGCAGCCGGCAGTGCGGGCGGACTCGGGCAGGTCGGTGTCGTTTTCCCAGTTGCGGTCCGGCGAATGTGCATAGGTCGCCGCCGGGGTGGCGTGGGTGAGGCGGGTGGTGGTGACGATGCCGGTGGCCATGCCGGCGCTGTCGGCCAGCTGCAGCCAGCTCAACAAGCCCTTGCCCAGGCTGTCGGCGCAATCGCTGCGGTTGCCGCTGCTGACGCCGATCGCACCCATATGCGTTTTCACCCCGGTGGTGATCGCGGTCATGGTGCCGGCCGAATCCGGTGTCTGCGAATCGGTGTTGTAGGTCTTGCTGAAGGCGGTCGCCGGAAATTGTTCCCAGGACAGCAGGTTCTCTTCGCCCGGCCCGCCCTTGCGCTGGCCATCCAGAATGCGTGCTGCCGCGACCGTGGTCAGGCTCATGCCGTCGCCCAGGAACAGGATCACGTTGCGCGCGCGCCCGGCCATCGCGCCGTTGCCGGCTGCGCGCGCGGCGCCCGAGCGGTACCACCATTGCGGCGTCTCGCCGGCGGGATGCGTCACTTGCGGCACCTCCACGCGCACGGCGGCGGGCGCGGATGCGCTGGTGCCGGCGCTGGACGCGCAGGCGGCGACACACACGGTGGTCAGGGCGGCGAGGGCAGGCAGGCGGTAGCGCATCGGCATCGAACTCGTGACTGAATCAGCGCGCATTATGCCGGGATGCCTGGTGTCACACAGATGACACGCCGCTGTTCCAGTCGTGGCCTCGCGGGCGGCGCGGGCCTGGGCTATGGTGCATGCACTCTCCCCCCGGATGATTCGACGCATGACATTGGTCTCGGCCTGGTTGCGCATTCCGTTCTGGCAACGCGTGGTGGCCGGCTTCGTGCTCGGCGCGCTGGCCGGCTGGGCCATGGGGCCGGCGGCCGATGTGTGGTTCGGTCCGCTCGGCGATTTGTACGTCACCCTGATCAAGATGATCGCGATCCCGCTGGTGTTCTTTGCGGTGATCAATGCGATCTCTTCGCTGCACGGGCAAAAATCCGTCGCCGCGCTCGGTGGGCGTACCTTTCTGTGGTTCGTCATCACCGCCGCGCTGGCGGTGGGCGTGGGCCTGGCGGTGGGTACGTTGATGCAACCCGGCGCCGGCCATTTCAGCCTGAGCGTGGATTCGGCCTGGAAACCGCGCGATGTGCCCAGCCCGATCAAGGTACTGCTGGACGTGGTGCCCTCCAACCCGTTCTACGCATTGACCGGCATCGGCACCAAGACCAACGCGGCCGGCGAAACGGTGCTGGCGGCCGGGCGCGGATCGATCCTGCCGGTGATCTTCTTCGCCGCGCTGCTGGGCTTTGCGATGGTCAAGCTCGGCGAGCGCGTGGCCGAGGCACGCAAGCTCACCGCGCAGTTGAGCGACATCATGATCCAGGTTACCCGCTTCGTGCTGGAGATGACCCCGCTCGGCACCTTCGGATTGATCGCCAGCCTGGTCGGCAGCTATGGCTTCGAGAAACTGCTGCCGTTCGGCAATTTCGTGCTGGCGCTGTATGTGGCCTGCGCGATCCATATCGTGGTGGTCTACAGCAGCCTGTTGTTGCTGCATGGATTGAACCCGTGGAAGTTCTTTCGCGGCGCGGCGCCGGGCATGCAGGTGGCCTTCGTCAGTTCATCGAGCTTTGCCGCGATGCCGGTGGCGATGCGCTCGATCACGCATAACCTGGGCGTCAGCAAGGACTACGCCGCGTTCGCGGTGCCGCTGGGCGCCAGCATCAAGATGGATGGCTGCGGTGCGATCTTCCCGGCCCTGTGCGCGGTCTTCATCGCGCAATACACCGGCGTGCCGCTGACCGCGAATCAGTACTTCGTGGTGTTGATTGCCTCGGTGCTGGGCAGCTTCGGCACCGCCGGCGTGCCCGGCACTGCGGTGATCATGGCCACGGTGGTGTTGAGCGCGGCCAACCTGCCGCTGGAAGTCATCGGCTACCTGTATGCGATCGACCGCATCCTCGACATGATGCGCACCATGACCAACGTGACCGGGCAGATGCTGGTGCCGGTGCTGGTGGCCAAGGAAACCGGCCTGCTCGACAAGGCGGTCTACGAGTCGGCCTCGACCAACGTGGGCCTGGAAGATCCGCTGACCGATCGCGCGCCGACGCAGCGCTGACCGCTGCCGATGCGCGCCGGATTTCCCACGCTGCGCGATCGCCTGCAGCAATTGCCCGAGTTGCACTGCGTCGACGGCGTGTTGGTACAGCGCTCGTTGGCCGATGATCCGTTCGAGCAGCAGTATCTGCAGGTTCGGCGCAAGGAAGGCCGGCTCTACACCGATGCACAGGTGCGCAGCCTGCCGCATCCCGGCGGCAAGCTCGGCGCCAGTCTGGAATGGCAGGTGCGTGCGCTGTCCAGCGCCTTGCTGGTCCAGCACCTGCGCGCGCAGGCAGGAGAGGGCGCCATTGCCGAACTGGGCTGCGGCAATGGCTGGCTGTCGCAGCTGCTGGCGCAGTCGCTGCAGCGCGACGTCTGCGGCATCGACGTCAACCGCACCGAGCTGACCCAGGCCGCGCGCGTGTTCGGCCACGACCAGCGCCTGAGCTTTATCGCCGCCGACATCCAGACCCTGGCGCTGCCGCGCGATCTCTTCGACGTCATCGTGGTCCCGGCCTGCATCCAGTATTTCGCCGACCCTGCGGCATTGGTCGTGCGCCTGCTCGCCCAACTGCGCGACGGCGGCGAGCTGCACATCCTCGACAGCCCGCTGTATGCGGATGCGCAAGCCGCCAACGCAAGCGCCGCGCGCAGCCTGCGCTACTTCACCGAACTGGGCGTGCCCGCGCTGGCTGCGCATTACCACCAGCACACCTACGCCAGCTTCGACCGCTTTGTGGTGCAGCGACTGTTCGACCCGCGCCGCCCGGGGGCGCGCCTGCGAAGAATGCTCAGAATGAAACAACCCCACTTTCCGTGGCTGTGCCTGCGCAGGCAGGACAACCTGGATGCGCTGCGTTCCTGAGTGAAGCGTCGGTCCTGCCGGACGCGGCGTCAGGCGTTTGCGTTGGGCGCGCTGACGTCCCACCCGCATGGCACACTGCCAGCTCATCCATTGACGGGGACGGGCGGTGATTGGCCAACAGCGTGATCTGACATTTCGTTTTCTGGCCGAGCCCAGCGACGTCAACTTCGGCGGCAAGGTGCATGGCGGCGTGGTGATGAAGTGGATCGACCAGGTCGGCTTTGCCGCAGCCAGTGGCTGGAGCGGGCATTACTGCGTCACCGTGGCGGTGGGCGGCATCCGCTTCGTGGCGCCGGTGCGGATCGGCGATCTGGTCGCGGTGTCGGCCAAGCTGGTCTACACCGGCTGCACCAGCATGCACTTCGCCATCGATGTGCGGGCGCGCAGCCCGATGGGCGGCGACTCGCGGCTATGCACGCATTGCATCATCGTGTTCGTGGCGATGGACCCGGATGGTGTCACTCCGGTGGAAGTGCCTTCCTGGCGGCCGGACACGCCCGAGGATCAGCGCCTGGCCGAATACGCGCTCAAGGTGATGGAGCTGAGCAAGGGCATCGAGGACACCATGGCGCATTACCAGGCCGATGCCGCGCGCTGATCGCGGTGGCAAGGTGCGCGGTGCTGCGTACGTGACCCAGATGCGTGCGCGGCGACGGCAGGGAGCTTCCGCGCAAAGACCGTCCACCATGCAAAAGGCCGCGGGATCTCCGCGGCCTTTCTGTCGTGCAGTGGATCAGGTGCTCGGGATCACAGCACCCGGCGTGCCTGGATGAACTTCTCGCTCCAGTAACCGCTGGCCAGCGAATCCACGCGCACGTCCTTGCCGCGGCTGGGCGCGTGCAAGAACTTGCCGTCGCCGACCACCAGGCCCACATGGTCGATGCGGCCGCGCCTGCCGAAGAACACCAGATCGCCTGCCTTCAGCGCGTTGGGGTCCTTGATCAGCTCAGCAGACTCGTCGCGCGCGATGTCGCGCGACACGCGCGGCAGGTCGATGCCCAGGGCGGTCTTGAACACGTAGCCGACCAGGCCGCTGCAGTCGAAACCTTCGGTGGACTCGCCGCCCCAGACGTACGGGGTGCCGAGCAGGGCCATGGCGCGTTGCAGGATCACCTGCACACGGCTGTCGGCCACGGCGTTCTGGGCAGCATTGGCTGCGCTCTGGGAGACGTCGTAATTGGCCAGCAGGCGGCTGAGGTCACCGGCGAACATCGCCGAGCGGTCCATCAGCGGAATGGCGTCGTTGGCGGCCAGGTGCGGAAGCAGGGCGGCCAGTGTTGCGGTGGCAGCGGCGTCGGCGCGGCTGCGGGTTGCGGCTTTCTCGGCGGCGACGGCGCTGTCTGGCGTGGTCGTCTGCGGAGCGGATGCGGTGCCGTTGGCGGTCTGGGCCAGGGCGGGTAGGGCTGCGAGCCAAAGGGCGGTGGCGCATAGCAGGCGGAGCGGTTTCCGGGGCGGAAGCGGTGCGGCGCCAGTGTTGATCTGTTCGTCGTTCGTCACGCGGGAATCACAATTCTGCTGTCGATGCGGGATGATGCCTTGGTGAAAGAATCGTTACGTTCAAAAAAGGTTAAATTTCCGTTTTATGAAACGTGATGTGCATCACATATCAGGGCAAAACCCGCTTTGAACCTGAATAATGGTCACGCCAGTAAGCGCCATCCAGGAAATCCAAGCGGACGGTACCGCCGGTGTTCGGGGCATGTACGAAGCGGCCTTCACCGACATAAATGCCGACATGGGTCACGTTGCCGCTGGAGCCGAAGAACACCAAGTCGCCGGTGGTCAGTTGCTCCGGCGGGATGCGCGGGCCCTGCACCGCGGCCAGCTCCCGCGAGGTGCGTGGCAGCGATAGCGCCAGCACATCCTTGTAGACATAGGTGACCAGCCCGCTGCAGTCGAAGCCGGTTTCCGGCGTATTGCCGCCAAAGCGGTACGGGGTGCCGACCAGGCCCAGCGCACGCATCAGGATGTTGTTGGCGGCGGCCGGGTTGGACGGCGGCACCTGCGGCCAGACACGCGGTGCCGGTGGCGGGGTGGCGGCCGGTCGACGGACCGGCGCCTGTGCGCAACCGCCCAGCAGCACGAGCAGGCCCAGCAACGAACTGGCCGCGGCGCGGCGGGCGCGGGCGGCGAAAACTGGCGTGATATGCATGGAGCCGGGATAATGGGCGGTTCGAAAGGTCGCCATGATGGCGGCGCACCCGGCGGCCGACAAGCCGTCCTCCACCGTCTGCCACCGGGCAGCCTATCCAGAGCCAGGCATGAAGATCGAAAAAGACAGCGTCGTCCGCTTCCACTACACCGTTTCCGAGCTTGGCCAGGAGCCGATCGAGAGCTCCAAGGAGCGTGACCCGTTGGCGATCATGATCGGCCACGGCAACATCATTCCGGGCCTGGAAGCGGCCATGATGGACAAGGAAGCCGGCGACAGCTTCGGCGTGGACGTCAAGGCCACCGAAGCGTACGGCGAATACCGCGAAGGCCTGAGCCAGCGCGTGCCCAAGAAGCACTTCGGCGCCACCAAGCTGGTCCCGGGCACCCAGGTGGTGCTGCAGACCAACTTCGGCCCGCGCGCGGTGACGGTGCAGAAGGTCGGCATGAGCGTGGTCGACGTCGATCTCAATCACCCGATGGCCGGCAAGGACCTGCACTTCGACGTGGAGATCATCGAGGTGCGCGAAGCCACCCAGGAAGAGCGCGACCACGGGCATGTGCATGGCGAAGGCGGCCATCACCACTGAGCGCAGTCGTCACGCGGCCCGTGTGGCAGGCGGACCGATGCGGGCAACCTGCAGGATCGGCATGCACCGCACGGTGATGCCGGCTTGCACGCGCCGATCGTGTGCGTGTGACCAGCGTTGGCTGGATGTGTTTCCGCGGCCCGCCATCTCGGCGGGCTGTTTGCATGTTACGCGCCGCGATCGCCGCGCCGCGCTGCCAGCGCCGAGATGACCCCGCGCGATCCTTTGCTGCCCATCGCAACCAGCGAGCGAATCGCGGTGCTCGACGTGCTGCGCGGTTTTGCGCTGCTGGGCATCCTGCTGATGAATATCGAAGCCTTCGTCGGTCCGCTCGATCTGGCGGTCACCGGCGTGGAGCCGCATTGGCACGGTGCCGACCGGGTTGCCGATGCGTTGGTGTACCTGCTGGTGCAGGGCAAGTTCTACACGCTGTTCTCGTTGCTGTTCGGCATGGGCTTTGCGGTGATGGCGCAACGCGCCGCGCAGGCCGGGCGCGGGTTGTTTGGCACCTATCTGCGCCGTACCGTCGGGCTGCTGGTGATCGGCCTGCTGCATGCACTGCTGCTGTGGTCCGGCGATGTGCTGGTCACCTACGCCTTGCTGGCCTTGTTGCTGCTGGCAACGCGCTCGGTGCCGACGGTGACGCTGCCGTGGTTTGCCGCGCTGGTCTACTGTTGCGCGCCCGCGTTGACGCTGCTGTACGGCGTCGCAGGCACCTTGATGCAGCTCGATCCGGCGGCTGCCGTGGAATGGAAGGCCGCGATGGCCGATGCGGCGCAACAGGCGGCAGCGAACGTGCAGGCACAGCGCGCCGCCCTCGGGAGCGGCAGCTATGCGCAAGCGACGCTGCAGCGCTGGCACGACCTGCAGCAGGCGATGACCGGGCTCAGCATCAATGGCCCGGCGATGCTCGGCATGTTCCTGCTGGGTAGCTGGTTTGTGCGCAGTGGCGCGATCGCCGCGCCCGAGCGCTTCCCGCGCCTGTTTCGGGCCCTGCGCTACGTGGTGCTGCCGCTCGGGCTGGGCGTGATGGGGGTGAGTTACGCGCTGGAGCCGTGGATCGATCCGGCGCGGCTGGATCTGCGCCTGTCGGGTGCGTTCGCGTTGTCGCTGATTGCCGGCCCGCTGATGAGCCTGGGCTATGCGGCCTGGGTGGTGCGCCTGGCGCCGCGCCTGGCCTGGCTTGCGCCTGCCGGGCGCATGGCGCTGAGCAACTACCTGCTGCAGTCGCTGGTGTGCACGTGGATCTTCTACGGTTACGGGCTTGGCTATTTCGAGCAGCTGCCGCGCGTATTGCAGCTGCCGTTCGCGCTGGCGCTGTTTGCGTTGCAGGTGGTGCTGAGCCAATGGTGGTTGCGCTGGTTCCGCTTCGGGCCGATGGAATGGCTATGGCGCAGCGTGACCTATCTGCGTGTGCCGCCGATGCGCCGCAGCGACGCGCGCGTGGGGTAGTGCGCACATGAGCGCTGCGCCTGTCGATGTGGTGGTGGTCGGTGCCGGCGCCATTGGGCTGGCGACTGCGCTGGCACTGGTCGAAGCGGGCCGGCAGGTGCACGTGCTCGATGCCGGTGCGGTGGGTGCGGCGACGTCGTACGGCAACTGCGGCACCATCACGCCGAGCCATGCGCCGCCGCTGGCAGCGCCGGGCATGATCGCGCAGGCGCTGAAGTGGATGCTGACGCCGGACGCGCCGCTGTATATCCGGCCACGTCTGGACCCGGCGCTGTGGCGCTGGTTGCTGCAGTTCGCGCAGCGCTGCAATACGCGTCACTGGCAGGCCAGCGCGCAGGCGCGCGCGGCGTTGCTGGGCGATGCGCGGCAACGCTTCGACGACTGGGTCGAGCGCTATGCGCTGGACTGCGAATTTCGCAGCGATGGGCTGGACTACGTGTTTGCCGATGCGCGCCGCTTTGCGCACTATCGCCACGAGTGCAACGTGCTTGCGCAGTGGGGCATCCAGGCCGAAATGATCGACGGTGCCGACTACGTGCGCCAGGATCCGGCATTCCGTGCGGGCATTGCCGGTGCGATCCATTTCCCCGGCGATGCGCATCTGCGCCCGGAGCGTTACACCGCAGAGCTGGCAAGAGTGCTGCGCGCGCGCGGTGCGGTGATCCAGGCGCAGTGTCGCGTCGATGCAGTGGTGCCGGACGCACGTGGCGCGTGCGTGCATACCGCGCGCGGGCGACTGCAGGCGCGCGAGGTGGTCATCGCAACCGGCCCGTGGTCGCCGCTGCTGGCGGCGCAACTGGGATTGCGTCTGCCGGTGCAGGCCGGCAAGGGATATTCGATCACCTATACCGCCCCGGCGCTGATGCCGCGTCGCCCGGTGGTGCTGAAGGACCGTTGGGTGTTCGTGGTGCCGTGGCGCGATCGCCTGCGGATCGGTAGCACGATGGAATTCTCCGGGCATGACACCCACCTCAACCCCACGCGCCTGGCGGCACTGGAGCGCGCAGCGGCCGATTATCTGCATGCGCCGGCCGGTCCGGCCGTGATCGAGCGCTGGTATGGATGGCGGCCAATGACCTGGGACGACGTGCCGGTGCTGGGCGCGGTGCCGGGCCGTCCTCACGTCTGGCTCGCAGCCGGACATGGCATGCTCGGCATCAGCATGAGCACTGCAAGCGGACAACTGATGGCCGACCTGATCACGGGCCGCGCACCTGCGCTGGACCCGCATCCCTACCGGGCGGAGCGCTTCGCATGAGTGCCCGGTACGACTACGACGTGGTAATCCTGGGAGGCGGCTCCGGTGGGCTGGCCGCTGCGTTTCGCGCGGCCAAGCACGGTGCGCGCGTGGCGATGATGGAGCCGAACGAATTGGGTGGCACCTGCGTCAATCTCGGCTGCGTGCCAAAGAAGGCGATGTGGCTGGCGGCCGATCTGGCTGGCAAGATCGAACTGGCCGGGGCGCTGGGTTTCGATGTGCGGCGACCGACACTGGCGTGGCAGGAACTGGTCACGCACCGGCAGGGCTACATCGGCAACATCCACGCCAGTTATCGGCGCCGCCTCAACGAAGACGGCGTGGTCATGATTCCGCAGCGCGGTGTGTTTCAGGATCGCCACACCATCATGGGCGGTGACGGCGTGCCGGTGACCGCCGAGCACATCGTGATCGCCACCGGTGCGCATCCGCTGCGCCCGGACATCGAAGGTGCCGAGCACGGTGAGGTGTCCGACGATTTCTTCAATCTCTGTCATGCGCCCGCGCAGGTGGCGATCATCGGCGGCGGCTATATCGCGGTGGAGATCGCCGGCCTGCTGCAGGCGCTGGGCAGCCGTGTGCATCTGTTCGTGCAGGGCGAGCGGTTGCTGGAACGCTTCGATGCCGAGCTGACCCTGCAACTGGCCGACAACCTGCGGCATCTGGGCGTGCGCCTGCATTTCGGTTTTTCTACCACGGGCCTGGAGCGCGATGCAGAAGGCAAGCTGCGCGTGCATGGTCATCCCGCGCACCCGAGCGAGCAGGGCAACGACGTCTTCGACCAAGTGTTTTTCGCCACCGGCCGGCGTGCCAACACGGCAGGGCTGGGTCTGGAAGAGGTCGGCGTGCGCCTGGGCGACAAAGGCGAGGTGGTGGTGGACGAAGGCCAGACCACCAACGTGCCGAACATCCATGCCATCGGCGATGTCGGCGGTAAGGTCGGACTGACGCCGGTGGCGATCACCGCGGGGCGCAAGTTGATGGATCGCCTGTTCGGCAAGCAGCCGGATGCGCGCATGGACTACGAAGGCGTGCCGAGCGTGGTGTTCTCGCATCCGCCGCTCGGGCAGGTCGGGTTGACCGAGGAGCAGGCACGCGCGCGGCACGGCAGCGCGGTACGCATCTACCGCAGCAACTTCCGCCCGATGTTGCACGCGCTGGCCGACGCGCCGCAGCGCAGCCTGTTCAAGCTGGTCTGCGTGGGCGAACAAGAGCGCGTGGTCGGCGTGCATCTGCTGGGCGAGAGTGCCGACGAAATGCTGCAGGGCTTTGCGGTGGCAGTGAAGATGGGGGCGACCAAACGCGACTTCGACGAGACCGTGGCGATCCATCCCACCTCGTCGGAAGAGATCGTGTTGATGCACTGATGCACTGATGCACTGATGCACTAATGCACTGATGCATTGGTTCGGCAGTTGTGACCGGGCCGACGCGGGCATCAGCGCTCTGCCGGATGCAGGGACTGACGTCGGCCCCTGCGTGTCACAACTTGCGGCAGCCCCGCGTGACACTGCACACCACTCCTGCACCCGACGTAAGTGCGCTTGACGCAGGTCAGGCCCCCGCAAGCAAACGGATCAAAGCCCCTCTCCCCTCGGGAAAGGGGTGAGGGTCCGGCACGTTCGATGCATCACTCAGCTGCCGATCTGCCGTCCCAGCCGGCCATGCCTCATCCGGCCATGCGTGGAAGTTGACCGCGCTGATTGTCCGCCGTGCCTCGTGCCGCCCGAACCCTCACCTCAATCCCGCTTCGCGCTGTCGGCCAAGGCGCGTCAAGACACGCGCAGCGACAGCGCGCAAACACTGCCTCCTCGCTCGGACGGAAGAGGGATTTCAATCCCATAGCTGGCATCCTTGCGCGATGTCCAAGCTCCGCAAACCAACGAGTCGTCGATCCGCCAATCCATCTGCGCGCGCCGCCTCCAACGCCGAGCCGCTCTCCGGCGAACAGGCGCGACTGCGCATTCTTGCAGCGATTCGGGCAATACCTTCCGGCCAGGTTGCCGGCTATGGCGAGGTCGCACTGCGCGCCGGCCTGCCCGGGCGGGCGCGGCTGGTGGCGCGCGTGCTCAGCGGCAATGATGATCCGCAGCTGCCCTGGCACCGGGTGCTGCGCAGCGATGGCCGGATCGCGTTGCCGGAAGGCTCGTCCGGCTACCGTGAGCAATGTCGGCGGTTGCGTGCCGAAGGCGTGGTGGTCGAGCAGGGCCGGGTGCGCCGTGCCAGTGCCGCGCAGCGGCTGGACGCCGCCGTGTGGGGACCTTCATAAGCCTGCCGTTATGATGGTTGGCATTCCGAAGGATGCCGTCATGCCCCAACTGCCGCCCGTCACCAAAGCGTTGTTGATCGCCAATATTGGCTTGTTCCTGCTGCAATGGGCATTGGGCGACCTGGGCGCCGGCGTGCTGCCCTCCGATGCGGCGCTGTCGTCGTTGATGCTGTGGCCGATTTCCAACGGCTTCGATGCGTTCTCGCCCGGCGCCAGCTTCATGCCATGGCAGTTGCTGACCTATGCGTTCCTGCATGGCGGTTTCAACCATCTGTTCTTCAACATGCTGGCGCTTTTCATGTTCGGCGCGGCGCTGGAGCAGACCTGGGGGCAGAAGCGCTTTCTGACCTATTACCTGGTGTGCGTGGCCGGTGCCGGCGTGTGTCAGTTGCTGATGGCCTGGTTCACCCAGAGCGGGGCGCCGGTGGTGGGGGCGTCGGGCGGGGTGTTCGGTCTGTTGCTGGCCTACGGCATGCTGTTCCCCAATCAGCGGGTAATGCTGCTGTTTCCGCCGATTCCGATGAAGGCGCGCACCTTTGTGATCGTGTTCGGTGCAATTGAACTGTTCCTGGGTGCGACCGGCTGGCAGCCGGGCGTGGCCCACTTCGCGCATCTGGGCGGCATGCTGTTCGGCTGGCTGATGATCCGCTACTGGCGCGGGCAGTCGCCGTTTGGCGGCAGCGGCAAGAAGGGCGGTGGCAAGGGGCGCAAGCCGCCGTTGCGTGTGGTGCGTTGAAATAGTCGCGGCGTGGCAGATGCACGCTGATCCGTAGGAGCGGCCCTGGCCGCGATGGGGTTTTACCGGTAAGGCTTTATCGCGGCCGGGGCCGCTCCTACCAAGCGTGCGCTGTGATGGATAGAACGCCAGGCACAAAAAAAGAGCGCGGAGTCCGCGCTCTTTTATTGCCTGCCACTGCGTGTTGATTGCCAGTGACTTCCTGGCGCTTGAATCAGCGCCAGATCTTCAACTGCTCGGCGTCAACGCGCTGCATCGGCTGGCCGGCCTTGCAGCTGAACGCCGCACCGAACTCCGGCAGGTTGGACAGCGGGCCGTTGGTGCGCCACTGGCCCGGCGCCCGGATGTCGGCGCTGGCGCGCTGCACCGCTTCGTTCGGCGACAGCTGCTGGGCCCACAAGCCGGCCCAGGCAGTGAAGAACGCCTGCTTGTCGGCCTCGGTGGCCGCGGGCTGTGCCTTGCTGAAGGCCTGCCAGGCCAGTTCGATGCCGGCCAGGTCGGCCAGGTTTTCTTCGGCGGTCTGCGCACCGTTGACCTTGACGTTGGGCACGCCCGGGTAGGGGTAGGCACCAAACTGGCTGGCCACCTTGTCGGTCAGCAGGGTCCAGCTGGTCTTCTCGGCCGGCGTCCACCAGCTGCGCAACTCGCCCTTGGCATCCACCAGCGAGCCCTTGGCGTCGATGGCGCGGGTGATTTCGTGGGCGACCAGCGCGCCGTAAGCGCCGTACTGCGCGGCCGGCGTGCTGCCGGCGGTGAGCACCGGCGGCTGCAGCACCGCTGCGGTGATGATCAGGCGGTTCTGCGCGATGTCGTAGGCCACTGCCGGCTGCTGCGGCAGCACGTCCCAGCGCCGGTCGGCGTTGCCCTTGCCGATGCGCTTCATCTCCTCGCGGTGACGCCAGGTCGAGGCGATCAGCATGTTGCCGCCGAAGCTGCCGCGGCCCATCGGCTGCACGGTGTAATCCAGATCGCGCCGCGGCGCGCCGACTTCGATCTTCATCGCCGCCAGCTTGGCCTTGGCTTCGGCGATCACCTCACCGTTGCCCCAGCCGGTGCGCTCCAGCGCGGCCAGCTGCGCGTCGCGCACCTGGTCGGCGATGGCTTCGGCCTGGCGGCGCGTGTCGCTGCTCAGGTAACGCGCCACGTATTCGCGGCCGAGCATCGGGCCGGCGGCGATATTGATCGCGTCCAGCACCTGCTGCCAGCGCTGCGGCGGCAGCGCATCGCCACGCAGCAGACGGCCGCGGAACTGGTATTCGGCATCGTGGAAGCTCTTGGACAGGTACGGCGCCATCGCATCGCCCACGCGCCAGCGCAGATAGGCCTTCCACTGCTCCGGCTTGATGCTGACGATCATGCTGTCGAGCTGCTTGAACATGGCCGGGTCGGCCATCGACACCAGGTCATCCTTGACGCCCTGTGCTTCCAGGAAGTCGGCCAGGCGCAGATTCTTGTACTGCTTGGTCAGCTCCTTGGTGGCGATCGGGGCGTAGTTGTTGAACGGGTTGTTGATGCCCTGCACCGACTGCGCGCTGCGCGCCAGCGCGGTCTCGATCTGCAGCACCGAGGCGGCATCGGCATCGAGCCTGTCGGCCGGGGTGCCGGTCAGCGCCAGGATCTGCTTGACGTAGGCGCGGTAGCGGCCCATCAGCGCCTGGGTGTCGGCGTCGGTGCGGGTGTAGAACGCCGGGTCCGGCAGGCCCATGCCGCCCTGCATGAAATACCCGATGTGCCGGTCAAGCGCCTTCAGGTCCACGTCCGGGCCGAAATTGAAGCCGACCGGGATACCGACCTGATGCAATGCTGCGATGGAAGCGGGCACATCCTTGGCCTTCTTGATCGCGTCGATGCGCGACAGCAAGGGGGCGATAGGGTTGGAGCCGTCCTTCTCGACGGAGGCCTCGTCCAGGCCGCTGGCCCAGAAGTCGCCGAGCAGTTTCTGCACATTGCCCTGTGGCGTCTTCATCGATGCATCCAGCAACTCGCGCTGCTGCTGCAGCGCGCGCTCGGACAGCTGGCCCAGCGCGGTGACGGCACCGGCCTGCGGCACCGGGTTGGCCTTGAGCCAGCCGGCATTGGCGTAATCGTAGAAATTGGTGCAGGCCGCCGACACGGCCGGCGCCTTGGGAGCAGCCTTCTTCTTGCGAGCGGCGTCGGCGTCGGGGGCGGACAGCAGCGTGATCAGGCTGAAGCCAAGAGCGAGGGCAAGCGGACGAATGGTGGGCATCGAGAAGAAGGGTGGCCAGATTGAAGTCGGCGGAGTTTAGCAAGGCTGCGCCCCGTACAGGCGAGCGCGAGCTGCCGTCGATCCTCGGTGCCGGCCGCTTGCATGAACGCGACAGGCCCGCGGGTGCGGGCCTGTGCGTGTTGCGTTGCTGCTGGAAGCGATTGCAGGCGCTACCTGCACCGAATTACCAGATCACCACGCGGTCTTTCTCCGGGCGCACCATTGCATCGCCCGGCTTGCAGGCGAAGGCGGTGGCGAACTGCGGCATGTTTGACGGTGATGCGATGGCGCGCAGGTTGTCCGGTGAGTGCGGGTCGCTCGCCAGGTAGACCAGTTGTTGCTGCTCGCGCGTCTGTCCGCGCCAGTTGCGCGCAAAGCCCAGGAAAAACCGCTGCTCGGGGCTGTAGCCGTCGATGCGCGCGACCCGCTCGGGATGCTGGCGCAATGCAGTCTGCAGGGCGTCGTAGGCAATGTTGATACCGCCCAGGTCGGCAATGTTCTCGCCGAGGGTGAGCTTGCCGTTGACATGCAACTTGGGGTGGCTGGGCAGCGGAACATAGGCATCGAACTGCTTTACCAGGGTATCGGCACGCTGCTCGAATGCCTTGCGATCCTGCGCCGTCCACCAATTGACGTTGTTGCCCGCACCATCGAACTGGCTGCCTTGATCGTCGAAGCCATGCGTGGCTTCGTGCCCGATCACCGCGCCAATGGCGCCATAATTCAGGGCATCGTCGGCATTGGCATCGAAGAACGGCGGTTGCAGAATGCCGGCCGGGAAGTTGATGGTGTTGGTGCTGGGGCTGTAGTACGCGTTGACCGTCTGGGGCGTCATCGACCAACGCTTGCGATCGGTGGGCTTGCCGATTTGAGCGATGTCATAGCGGTAGTTGAACTTGGCAGCCGCCTGCAGATTGCGGTAGTACGCCCCCGGCACGATGTCCAGTCCCGACCAGTCGCGCCAGGTGTCGGGGTAGCCGATGTTGGGCAGGAACGCGTTCCACTTGGCAAGCGCCTTTGCCTTGGTTTCGGCGCTCATCCAATCCACGTTTTCGATGCGTGTCTTGAGCGCGGCGCGGACGTTGTCGACCAGTTCGGCCGCGCGTTGCTTGGCTTCGGGCGTGAAGACTTTGGCGACGTAGAGCTGGCCAAGGCCTTCGCCCATGGCGGAGTCGAGCGCGCGCAGGACGCGTTTCCAACGTGGGCGTTGCTCCGGCTGCCCGGACAAAGCCTTGCCGTAGAAAGCGAAGTTGTTGTCGACAAAGGCCTTGCTGAGATGTTTGGATGCATCGTCGATGGTGTGGAAGCGTAGATACGCCTGCCACTGTGCGATGGGCGCACTCGCCAACTGGTGGTCGAACGCAGCGAAGAAGCGCGGTTGCGACAGCGAGAAGCCGGCACCGACATCCACGCCTTGCGCGGCAAAGAAATCTTTCCACGAAAAGTGCGGGGTGAGCGCGTCTGCCTCAGCAACGCTGACAAAGTTGTACTGGTTCTTGGGTTGGCGTGCGTCGGTCGGCGAAAGCGACGCAGCAGCCAGGCGCGATTCCAGCGCCATCACGTCCTTGGCCTGCGCCTTGGCCGCATCGGCATTGCTGCCGGTGAGCTCGAACGATTTGGCGATGTAGGCCAGATAGGCTTCCCGAATGGGGGCGTACTCGGCGGCGGTGTAGTAGTCCTTTGTTGGCAGGCCGAGGCCGCCTTCGTTGGCGAAGGCGATTTGCTGGTCTGCCTTGTGGAAGTCGGCGCTCGCGCCGAACTGGAAAACCTGGCCGTCACCCTCCGCATAGCGGCTCGCGATGTACTTGGCGACATCGCCCGCGGATTTCAGCGCTCCAATCGTCTCCAGCAACGGACGGATGGGTTGGTCTCCCGCTGCCTCGATTGCGGCTTCGTCCATGCCCGAGGCATAGAGCAGGCCAAGCTTGCGTGTGAGCGGGTCGGTCTGCGTATCTACCTGCTTCGCGGCGCTTTCAACAATCTCACGCTGCGTCGTCAGGCTCTTTTCTGTCAGCTCGTCGAACATGCCCCAGCTGGTGCGGTCGGCCGGAATCGGATTGGCCTTGGCCCATGCGCCATTGACGAAGTCGTCCAGGTTTTGGCACGCGCTGGCTGCCGGGCCCAGCTCGCTGATATCGAATGCGGGTTTGCTGGCTGTCGTGGCCGGCGGCGCGGCAGGTGCCGAAGTGGCCGCTGATGCCGGGGCGCCATCTGCATCGGAGGCGCGCTTGCAGCCAGGCAGGGCGACCAGCAGGGCCAGGGCAAGGGTGGAGGTCTTGAGCAAGGGCATATCTGGCATCGGCGAGGAAATGGACTCCGAGCATAAGCGGACGCCGCCTTGCGAGCGCCGGGTTTGAGGTTTGTTGAGCTTGGCCTGGAGACACCGGTTCACGAAGCGCATCCGTTCACCAGGTGCAGCCACGGCAATCCAGGCCGGCGCTGCACAAGCGCTTGTCTCCGGCGTGCCTGCTGAAGCGCTCCCGAGCGAGGTGCAGCCTGCTTGGTTGCCGGAATGGCGTGCTGATTTCCGGTTGGGGCACAGGCGCTACCAGTGCGGACGAAAGAGGTTTACGCACCCGCCAGCGGCGCCACGGCGCACACAAAAAAAAAGCGGCGATCCGAAGATCGCCGCTCGCTCTTGCCAATGTCGCGCAATTACCAGATCACGACCTGCTGATCGCCCTGACGCACCATCGCATCGCCGGCCTTGCACGAGAACGCGGCGGCAAACGCCGGCATGTTCGACGGCGCGCCGATGGCGCGGAAGTTGGCCGGCGCGTGCGGATCGGTCTTCAGGCGCACCACCAGTTCTTCCGGAGTGAAGTTGCGGCGCCACACTGTTGCCCAGTTGAGGAAGAAGCGCTGGTCACGGGTGATGCCGTCGGTCTTGGGATCGTCCTTGCCGGCGGTGGCGGTCTTCATCGCGTCGTAGGCGGTGTTGAGGCCGCCCAGGTCGGCGATGTTTTCGCCCAGGGTCAGGTCGCCCTTGACCTTGTCGCCGGCCGGGGTGCGATAGCCATCGAACTGCGCCACAAGCTTGCCGGTGCGCGCCTTGAAGGCGTCCAGATCCTTCTGCGTCCACCAACCCGGATCGGCGATGAAGTTGCCATCAGCGCCGAAGCGGCTGCCCTGGTCGTCGTAGCCGTGGGTCATCTCATGCCCGATCACCGCACCGATGCCGCCGTAGTTCATTTCCTCCGGCGCATTCGGGTCGAAGAACGGCGGCTGCAGGATGGCGGCCGGGAACACGATCTCGTTCTGCAACGGGTTGTAGTAGGCGTTGACCGTCTGCGGGCTCATGCCCCATTCGGTCTTGTCCACCGGCTTGCCGATCTTGGACAGGTTCCATTTGTAGTTGTACTCGGACGCGGCCATCACGTTGCCCAGGTAGCTGTCGCGGCTGGTGTTCAAGCCGTTCCACTCGCGCCACTTTTCCGGGTAGCCGATCTTGGGCGTGAAGCTCTCCCACTTGGCGATCGCCTTGGTCTTGGTCTCCGGGCTCATCCAGTCCAGCTTTTCGATACGGGCCTTCAGCGCGGTGCGCAGATTGGTCACCAGGGTTTCCATCTTGGCCTTGGAATCGGCCGGGAAGGCGACCTTGACGTACATCTGGCCCAGCGCTTCGCCGGTCTGGCCATTGATGGTCGCCAGCACACGCTTCCAGCGCGGCTTGATCTGCTTCTGCCCGCGCAGGGCCTGGTTGTAGAACGCGAAGTTCTCATCGACGAACGGCTGGCTCAGGAACGGCGAGGCACCATCGACGGTGTGGAAACGCAGGTAGGCGCGCCAGATCGCCGGATCGGTGTCGGCGAGCATCTTGCTCACTTCCTGGTGGAAGGCCGGGATTGCCAGCGAGAACATCTCCGGCGTGGCCACGCCCTGCGACTTGAAGAACTCGGTCCACGACCAGTTGGGCGTCAGCTTGTCGGCATCGGCCGGCGAGATCGGGTTGTAGGCCAGCGAGGCATCGCGCGACATCTGGGTGCTGGTCTTGGAGACCTTGGCCAGACGGGTCTCGAACGCGACCACCTGCTTGGCCTGCGCGGCAGCATCGGCCGCGGCCACGCCGGACAGTTCCAGCACCTTGGCCACGTGCGCCTGGTAGGCCTCCAGCTTGGCCTTGTTGGCGGCGCTGGTGTAGTACTCCGGGTCCGGCAGACCCAGGCCGCCCTGCATGGCATAGGCGATGTTCTGGCTGGATTTCTTGAAGTCCGCCTCGGCGCCGAAGCTGAAGAGCTCGTTGTTGCCCTTGGCGGCGCTGCTGCGCAGATAGTCGACCAGTTTGGCCTGGTCGTTGATGGCGTCGATCGCGGCCAGTTCCGGCTTCAGCGGCTCGATGCCCTGGGCGTTGATCTTGGCCTCGTCCATGCCGGTGGACCACAGGTCGCCGACGATCTTTTCCACGCCGGTGGCGCTGGTGTCGGCCGCGGCCTGTTCGACCAGCTGCTGCTGGATCGCATTGGAGCGCTCGTCGAGCATCTCGAACGCGCCCCAGCTGGTGCGATCGCTCGGCACCGGGTTGGCGGCCAGGAACTTGGCATTGGCATACGCATTCAAATCCGTGCAGGCGTTGCCGTTGGTATCCAGGTCGGCGGCGGTGAACTGGTTCACGGCCGGCAGCTTGCTCTGGTCCAGGGTCAGCGTCTTGGGAGCCGCCGGGGTGGTTGCGGCGGTATCGGCCGCGGGCGCGGCCGGCGCGGCGTCTTCGGATTTCTTGCAACCGCTCAGCGCGGCGGCCACGGCCAGGGACAGGGTCAACAAATGAGGTGTACGAATCACAAAGGGCTCCAGGAGCAGATGTGGGAAGCCCCGTCGCCGGGGCTGTGGCCGGCACTCTACGCCTGCCTAGCCGATAGGCATGGTGTCGAAGGTCATGGGTGAGGGGGGGAGGCCACCGATGCACGCTGGCTTTGTTACGTTTCGCTGCCGCCCGGACCAAAAAAAACGGCCCCTTGCGGGGCCGTGGAGAACATGCAGCACAATGCCTGCTGACGCCTTGCTCAGTGCTCAGAAGTCATACGATGCCGACAGGCGGACAAAGCGTGGCGGGTTGAAATACGTACCCATGCCATAAGTATTGGAAACCGTGTAGCGATCGTCCCCATAAACGGCTTCGGTACGGGTCTCGTCACGATCGTTGATGACGTTGAACACCTGTAATCCGATGGCGAGCTTATGGTCAGCAAACGCCGGGCGATAGGTCACGCCCAAATCCAGATTGGTCAGCCAGGGAGTCCGGCCAGCATCGCCTGGACGGGATGGTGTCCCTGCGCAGTAGTGGTAGCCGGATTCATAGCCGATGGGATCCTGTTCGCCCTGGCCGAAATAGCCCAGGCAGGACTTGGGCGTTCCCGACAGAACTCGAACCGTTGCCGATGCCATCCACTCGGGCGTGAACTGATACGCGCCGAACGCCTTGAGCTGGTGACGGCGATCGTTGGCCAGGCTGCCGCCTGCGTAGTACATCAACTCTGCCGAATCCCAGTCCTGGGTCTTGGAAACGTCCGCTTGGCCCAGATCGGATTTCACCTGGCCTTCGGTATTGCCGTACAGGTGCGACCAGGTGTAGTCGACGCGAGCGAACCATTTCTCATCGAAGGGATGCTCCAGGAACAGGTCGACCGACACATAGTTGCGTTTGGCGCCGCTGGTGAAGCCCCAGTCGTCCTGGGACATGCGCACCTGGGTCCGACCGGAACCATCGTTATTGGCCAGGTTATAGGTGTTGGTTTCGCCCGGATTGAACATCACGCAACCGGGAATGGCCACCGACGAGGAGTCGATGCCACTCGCTTCCAGCTTGTCTGCCATCTTGCCGGTATCGCACACGTCGTCGATAGCTGTCTGCAACTTGCGGTAGGTCACCTTCGCGCCGGAATTCCACTTTTCGCCAAGGGTCTTTTCGAAGCCAACCAGGAACTCATCCTGGTACTGCGACTTGAGATCGCTGGGCGCGAAGGAGTTGGGATCAGGCGTCTGCCCATACTCTCCATTGGAGGAGACCGGTCCGGGACCCAGGGCTCTCAGGCCGGTCGGCTCGCCGTTGGCATCCAGGCCGCTGTAGGCGAAATATTCATCGGTGTAGGTGGAGGCCGATGCGCCACGGACGGCAACGCTATTGGGCAGGGCCAGGTAGTAGCGCCCTGCGTTTGCATACAGTTTCAACGACGAGTCGCCGAACACGTCCCAGCTCACGCCCAGCCGCGGGGCCCACTGGTCGCCACTGTCGACATACGGCGCGCCTGCGCTGTTGAAGTTGGTGAACTTGTCGTTGCGGATGCCGAGCAGTACCAACCAGTTGTCGCTCACCTGCCAGCGATCTTCCAGGTAGTACGCCTTCTGTTCCACGGCCATGCTGGTGGTGGTGGTGAAGATGCGCCGCTGCGCGTAGTAACCGTCGCCACCGGAGGGGCCAACACCCAGGCTTGGGCGGATATCAATGTTGGGATTGGACTGGCGGGCAAACAGCCACTGGTATCCTGGGCCAGTGGTCCGCACGCCTTCGTCGGAGGCATTGAAGTACATGTTGTCTACACCGGCGGTCAGGTCATGATCGCCAAGCCGGTATTCAAGTTCAAGCCGCAGGCTGCGCGTCTTGTTCTGCGGCCGATCGGCCTTGGTGCGGTTGCTGGCCTGGTCGTTGGTGATGGGTGTGCCGCCGGTCAGCGCCGGGTTCTGATTGGTCACATTCTGCAGATAAGGCAGTTCCGACACATACGGATTGGCTTGCAGATTGTCCTGCCGGCTACGACCCCAGGTGGCATTCAAGGTCAGGTCATCCGTCAGGTACCCGGTGTACTTGAAGATGTCGTAGCGGTCCTTGATCTTGTAAGTGTCAGCAAAAGTGCCGCTACGGCCGCCACCGGACAAGGTGTCGTAATCGAAATCGGTGTAGTAACCGCCGCGGCGATCGGTGCTCTCGATGCGCGTGTACTCGAGGATATTGCTGTCGTTGATGTTCCAGTCGATCTTGCCGTAGAACTTGGGTGCGCTGTAGGCGTAGTTGTTACGTCCCAACACACTGGCCGCGCTCGAGTTGGTGGACACGCCATCGGTCTTGTCCGATTCGCCCGCGACGAAGACGAATAATTTGTCCTCGATCAACGGGCCGCCCGCGTAGGCGCTGTAGACGGTACGGGTGGCACCATCGTCCTTGCGGCTGCGATACAACGTGCCGGGCTGGTCGGGATTGGTGTATTCAAATCCGTCCGGGAGCGTGTTATTGGGGAAACGCACGTTCTCAGGCGAGCTGGCCAGCGACTTGGGTTCCCAGACGGCCTGTGCGCCAAAATGCCATTCGTTGGTGCCGCGCTTGCCGACCTGGTTGATCACACCGCCGGTGGAGCGGCCGTAACGGGCGCTGTAGCCGCCGGTGTAGGTTTCCTGCTGGTCGATCGCACCATAGGGAAGGCTGACGCCGCCGAGATTGCTGAGCGGATTGCTGACATTGAAGCCGTTAATGTAGTACGCGTTTTCGGTCACACCGGCGCCACCGAACGAAACAACCGAGCGCGAGCCGTTGTCAAATGCTCCGCTACCCGCGACAGCACCAGGCGCCAGCAGTGCGATTGCCTCTGCGCTGCGGCCGAGCGGCAGCACTGCGAGCTGTTGGGAGGTGATCACCGAGCGCGCGCTAGTCGAACTCACGTCAATTTTTGGCGCGTTCGCGGCGGTGACCGTGATGGCGCCAAGTGTGGTCGCATCTGCGTTGCCTGCTCCAGCGTTTGCGCCAGCAAACGACACCTCGGTGCCGGATCCGACGCGCAACTGCACGTTCTTGCGGGTGTCGACGACCTGATCGCCACGCTTCAAGGTGACGGTGTAAGCGCCGACCGGCAAAGAGCCGAGGTTGTAGCGACCATTGGCGTCGATGGTGATCGTCCGGCTGAGGCCGGTGTCGCTTTGAACGACGATGGTGCTGCCGGCTTCCGAGGGAGCGCTGCCGTAGATGCTGCCGGTGGTGCTTTGTGCGTAGACCGCGCCATTGGCGAGACAGGCGCCGAGCACAACAGCCAGAGCGGTGCGCTTGAGGGCATGGCGACGAATTTGATTGCTCATTCCTAACCTTTCAGCTGGGTATCGGGAGAAGTGACGGTCATCGAGGAGTCAGATGGCCTTAACCCGAACGTAATGAATGTGTGGTCTGAGTCGCAAGCGGTTTGAATGATTCGTTAATGAAAAGGGCGAGATCCGCATCAAATATGCGGATCTGCGCACAAATTGCCGGGCTTGCGAACAAGCGCGAACGCGGGCGTCACAAGTATTCATTTTTGTCAGTGCGCGTAATGCGGCGTGACAGTGCGCCGATTAACCGAACGCTACATGGCGCCGCCTCCATCTTCGGAGTGTCGCGCTCGGGGTTACTGGTTTCATATGAAACATGAAGTCAAAAAAAAGACCCCGTCGAACGGGGTCTTTTCGATGCATCGTCAACAGGCCTCAGAACCGGACAGTCGTGCCCAGATAGAAGAACCGGCCGATGTTGTCGTACAACGCGGAGGTGAAGTCCGAACCGAAGTAGTTGCGCGGCGGATCCTTGTCGAAGGCGTTATCGATGCCGAGGTAGACGTCAATCTTCGAGCCGGGGAACTGATAGCCGAACTGGAAGTTGTGGTAGGTGTACGAGCCGTTCTTGATCGGGCTGGCCGAGCCCGGATTGCTGTTGTAGCTCTCCGGCGTCACGCGCAGGTTGCCGTCCACATAGTTCATGTCCCACGAGGCACGCCACTCGTTCCAGTTGTACTTGGTCTGGAACTGCGCGCGCCAGCGCGGGTCGGTCACGTAGGTCACGTACTCGTCGTATTCGGCCGGGAAGTCCTGGAACACCCATTCGCGCGACTGGATCAGGCGCGTACCGACGAGGCGCAGCACGGTGTTGCCTTCGCCGAGCTGGAAGCGGTAGTCCATTTCCAGATCCACGCCCACACGCCGCGAGCGTGACAGGTTTTCGTTGAGCGCCTGCCAGCCGATGATGCTGTGCTCGGGATAGATGCGGCCCTGCGGGTCGGTGAATCCACCCAGCGGGGCGCGCTGCACGAAGCCGCAGAAGCTGTTGTTGATGCCGCCTGGGTTGTCCACGCAGCGCGTGGCATTGGTCTCCGCGGTCACGGTGCCGATCGCGTCCTGCAGGTCGATGCGCCAGTAGTCGATCGACATGCCGAAGCCGTCGAAGAACTCCGGCTGCCACACCAGGCCATAGGACAGGCTGCGCGCGCGCTCCGGCTTCAGTTCCGGGTTGCCGCCGCTCACGCCGGGGCGGGTGGAGGTGAAGGTATCGATCCAGCCCACCGGCACGCCCAGCGCACTGCAGTTGGCCTGGCGCAATGCCACATCGCCCGCGGTGCCCGGGCGGTTGGTGTTGGTCGGCAGGTAGTTGCAGGGATCGTTGATGGTCGCGAAGTTTTCGCTCTGCGAGTCGTACAGCTCACCGATGCTGGGCGCGCGCACGGCCTGTGCCACGGTACCGCGCAGACGCAGCGACGGGATGATGGTCCAGTCCAGGCCCACGTTCCAGGTCTTGGTCGAGCCGATGCTGTCGTAGTCCGAATAGCGTCCTGCCACATCCAGCGCCAACCGGTCCACGCCCGGCAAGCCGGCAAGCAACGGAATGGTGCTCTCGACAAAGATTTCCTTGACGGTGTATTCGCCACCGCTATTGGGGATGGCGTTGAGGAAAGTCGCTCCCGAGGCCGCCAGCGGATCGGTGATTTCCTCGCTCTGCTCCTTGCGGTATTCCACGCCACCGGCAAACCCGATGTCGCCGGCCGGCAGCGACAGCAGGTTGCTGTTGGCCACCGATGCGCTGAACACGGTCTGCTGGATCTTGGCGTGCGAGCGCGCGGTGGTGTTGAACCATGCCGCTGCTTCCGGAGTCACCGCGCCGTTGCCGAACACACTGAACGGCACGCAGCCTTCGCGCGCCAGCGCCGAATAGACGCGATTGGTGTGCGGATTGATCGCGTTCGGATCCAGCGTGGTGCGGCAGACGATGTTGCCGCTGGCATCGCGTGCGGCATCGATACCGGCCTGCCAGCGCTCGTTGATGCGGTTGTTAAGGTTCAGCCGGTCGACCGTGGTCTTGCCGTAGTTGGCGGACACGTCGTAGGTCCAGTTGTCGGTGAAGTTGCCTTCGGCACCGAGCACTGCGCGATAGGTCTTGCGTTCGATGTTCTCGCCGCGACGGCCGGCATCGACGTTGAAGCGGTTCATCAGGATTTGCGTGGCACCGCGCGAATCCATCAGCGCACCGAGTTCGGGGCTGACATACGGATTCTGGCGACGCACGCGCAGCGAACTGTCGAAGGCCGGCTGGCCGAAGAATTCCGAATCGGTCTCGCTGTACTTGCCTTCGAAGAACAGGCGATGGTTCTCGCTGACCTCGAAGTTGATCATGGTATTGACGCTCTTGCGATCGAAGCCGGGCTGCAGGTCGGCGACCGCATTCAGATCAACGAAATCGCAGTCCACGCACGAGGTGTTGCTGACCACCGTGCCGTTGTAGCGGTTGCGGCGGAAGCTGCCGTCCTGGTTGAACAGGTAGCGGTTGCCATAGCTGGCCGGGTTGCGGAAATCGAAGGTACCCAGGTTGAAGGTGCCGCCGTAGGACGTGGAATGATTGCCGCCCGGGCCGCTGAGCACGTTCTGGGGATTGCGCTCGCTCGGTGGTTGGCTCGGATCGAACCCCGGGTTCGGAACCGACACCAGATACTCGCGGCCGATGGCACGGTTGCCGCGACCGAAGCGGTCCTGCTTGCTGTATTCGCCCGACACGGCGATGTTGCCGCGGCCGTCCGCAAAGTCGGTGCCTGCCGAGAAGCTGGCGAAGGAGCGGTTGTAGTTGCCCTCATCGGCCAGGCCGGTCTGCGCGCGCGTCTCGAATCCGGTGAAGTTCTTCTTGAGGATGAAGTTGACCACGCCGGCCACTGCGTCGGCGCCGTAGACGGCCGAGGCACCACCGGTGATGACTTCGACGCGTTCCACCCATTCCACCGGAATCGTGTTGACGTCCACCGCAGTCGAGCCCGGGCTGGAACCCACGTGGCGACGGCCGTTGACCAGGACCAGGGTGCGGTCCACGCCCATGCCGCGCAGGTCGAGCAGGCCCAGGCCGGCGGTGCCGATGAAGCGGGTGGAATTGCCCAGCGTGTAGCTCGGTGCCAGCGCCGGCATACGCGCCATCAGGTCGCTGATGGTGGTCGCGCCGGTGGCGCGGATTTCCTCGGCACTGATTGCGGTGACCGGCGAGGGCGTGACAAAGCCGGTACGCGCAATGCGCGAGCCGGTGACAGTGACCTTGTCCAGATCGGTGGTGCCGGGTGCGACCCCGTTTTCTGACTGCGCGGCAGCGTGGCCGGCAGAAGCGGCCAGCACGGCAAACAACGCGGTGCTCAAACGATGACGCGGGGTGTGTTGCGGAAGACGGCTCGACATGACCTTGCGGATTCCTCGCTGGGATTTTGCGAAACAGCTGTGCTCGCTGAGCGCTGGCTGAACTGAATCCCGAACGTAACAATTCCTTAATCATGTGTCCACATTTGTGAAATTTGTCGCTATTTGACACATAAGTAAGCGAGCAGCGCCGATGTCTGGTGGCAGCTTGAAACGCATCTGCCTGTGGCCGAGCCGGTAAACTGCCGGTCTTCCCATGCGCTGCGCCTGGCGATGCAGCCATCGCTGCCTTGGCAGCGCAAGACGAATCAGGCAGGCAATGACGACGATGGTGCAATACGCTTCAAGCAAGGCGATCGACCCCTCCCGGAGCGCACGCGCATGAGCGGCGAGCGCAGAATCCCCGCGCACGCGGTGCAGGGCGCGCTGGCGCCGCATCCGCGCATCCGCAATGTGATCGCGGTGGGCTCCGGCAAGGGTGGGGTGGGCAAGTCCACCACCGCGGTGAATCTGGCGTTGGCCTTGCGTCAGCAGGGCGCGCGCGTCGGCGTACTGGACGCGGACATCTACGGGCCGAGCGTGCCGGCGATGCTGGGCCTGAGCGGGCGGCCGGACAGCCCGGACAACAAGTCGATCGAGCCCTTGCGCGCGTTCGGAATCGAGGCGATGTCGATCGGTTTGCTGGTCGATCAGGACACGCCGATGATCTGGCGCGGGCCGATGGCAACCTCGGCATTGACCCAGCTGTTCAACGACACCCTGTGGGACGACCTGGATTACCTGCTGATCGACCTGCCGCCAGGCACCGGCGACATCCAGCTGACCTTGTCGCAGAAGATCCCGGTGGCCGGCGCGGTCATCGTCACCACGCCGCAGGATATCGCCACGCTGGATGCGCGCAAGGCCTTGAAGATGTTCGAAAAGGTCGAGGTGCCAGTGCTCGGCATCGTCGAGAACATGGCGGTGCACACCTGCAGCCAGTGTGGCCACCGCGAACACCTATTCGGCGAAGGCGGCGGCGAGCGCATGGCCGCCCAGTACGGCGTGCCCTTGCTGGGGTCGTTGCCGCTGGCGATCGCGATCCGCGAGCAGGGCGATGCGGGCCAGCCGATCGTGGTGGCCGCGCCGGAGTCGGCGGCAGCGCAGGCCTATCTGGCCGCTGCCGCGCGCCTGTCCGAGGAGCTGGGCAAGCGGCCGCGCGCCAGCATCCCGATTTCGGCTTCGCTGCTGTAGCGCGCAGGCCGGCGCTGGTGCCGGCCGCTTGCTAGAATTCGCTGCCTTTCGCGCGGGCCGCTCGGCCTGCCGCCTTCCGTCTTCAAGGAACACCGCATGAGCATCAAGAGCGACCGCTGGATCAAGCGCATGGCCGAACAGCACGCGATGATCGAGCCGTTCGAACCCGGCCAGATCAAGCACGATGCCGCCGGCCAGCGCATCGTCAGCTTCGGCACTTCCAGCTACGGGTACGACGTGCGCTGCTCGCGCGAGTTCAAGATCTTCACCAACATCAACTCGACCATCGTCGACCCGAAGCACTTCGATCCGGGCAGCTTTGTCGATATCGAATCGGATGTCTGCATCATCCCGCCGAACAGCTTCGCGCTGGCACGCACGGTGGAATACTTCCGCATCCCACGCGACACCCTGGTGGTGTGCCTGGGCAAGAGCACCTACGCGCGCTGCGGCATCATCGTCAACGTGACCCCGCTGGAGCCGGAATGGGAAGGCCACGTCACGCTGGAATTCAGCAACACCACGCCGCTGCCGGCGCGCATCTACGCCAACGAAGGCGTGGCGCAGATGCTGTTCTTCCAGTCAGACGAAGTTTGCGAGACCTCGTACAAGGACCGCGGCGGCAAGTACCAGGGCCAGACCGGCGTGACCCTGCCGCGCACCTGATGCAGTGGAGCGGCCGCGGCCTTCAGCAGGTCGCGGTGGCCCGCTCGCGGTAGCGCAGCAGTTGGCGCACGCCCGCGGCGATCAGCAACGCCGGCCACCAGGTCGACACCAGGTTGCCCAGGTCGATACGGGCCAGCCCGAGGTTGTCCAGCAGAAACAGCGTGCCCAGCGTGATCAGGAACAGGGCGGGAATCAGGCGATAGTGCATGGCGATGTCCTCGGTAGGTGTGCGCCCATGCTGCGCCCAATACACCCACCGATCAGGTGCCGGAAGTCAACACTTGCGGATGACAGATGTCATGTCGGCCAGGTCATGGCTGCATTGGTGGCCGTGTCGTGTTCGCTGGCAGTCTCGGGGATACAGGAGCCTGGCTTTGTAGGGGTGCAGTCGGCTAGCGCATGAGGCTTCGCGCGTCCCCTCATCCGCCCCTTCGGGGCACCCTCTCCCGATGGGAGAAGGGATGTCGGCGCTCTGACCAGGCGCTGGGGCTGATCGACTGCTGGAATCGCTCCATTCCATATTCATGGGCGCTAACGCCCATCACGCGCACGGGCGAGAGCCGCGCCTCAAGGCGCATTGCCGCATTCAATCAGTGACAGATCAGCAGCTGCGGCCGGGTAGTTCGGGAATCAACAGCGCCAGAAGCGCGCTCTTACGATTCCCCAATCCCGATTCCCGATTCCCGGCTATTTGCCGCGCCCAAACAACATCCCGACACCGCAGGCGACCAACGCCGCCGGCCACCATGTGGCGATCAGCCGGCCAAGACTGACATTGGTCCAGCCCAGGTTGTTGGCCAGGAACAGCAGGCCGACGAGGATCAGGATCAGCGCGGCGACGACATTGGATTTCATGCGGAAAGGTGGTTGTGAGACGGGCGCCTATCGTAGCCGCTGCGCCCACGCAGCGACATGCTGGTGCAGCGCGTCGGCCTCGAAGCGCTGCGCGCTGCCGCTGCCCCAGACCGGGCCAGGCCAGGCCGCATCGCCCGGCTGCCGGCCGACCAGATGCACGTGCAGCTGCCGCACGATGTTGCCCAGTGCGCCGATATTGAGCTTGGCGACCCCGGGCTCGACCCGCAGCAACTGCGAGAGCTGATTGATCTCGGCCAGCAACAGACGCTGCTGGCCGCCATCCAGATCGATCCACTCGCTGACATCGGCGACCCGCGGCACCAGCACCAGCCACGGGAAGCGGCTGTCGTCCATCAGCCGCACCTGCGACAGCGGTCCGTCGGCGACGAACACGCTGTCTGCGGCCAGCCGCGCATCGAGCTGGAAGCCGCTCGCCCCGGACATGCCGGCTGCAGTCCCGCTCATCCCAGATGCGCTTCAAAAAAGCCCAGGGTGCGCTGCAGTGCACGCTCGGCGCTGTCTGCGTCGTAGTGGGTCGGGTCGATGCTGCGGTTGAAGGCGTGGCCGGTCGGATACACGAAGGTTTCCATCTGCGGCAGCTTCTCGCGGTGGGCCTGGATCGCCTCGGGCGGAATGCTGGTGTCCTGCTCGCCGAAGTGGAACATCACCGGCGCCTTCGGGGTTTCGTCCAGCAGCTGGGTGTTGCGGCCGCCGTAGTAGCTTACCGAGGGCAGGGCCAGGCGGATCGCCGACAGCAGCGCCACCGAACCGCCCCAGCAATAGCCCACGGTGCCGACCTTGCCGGCGCGGCTGAGCAGGGTGGCGGCGGATTTGACCACCTCCACCGCGCGCTCCAGGCCGACCGCATTGGCCAGTGCCAGGCCGCGCTGCAGGCTCTCCTGGTCGTAGGGCAGCTGCACGTCCTTCTCTTCCAGGTCGAAGAAGGCAGGCGCCAGCACTTCGTAGCCGCGCGCGGCGTAATCGTCGGCCACCGCGCGGATATGTTCGTTGACGCCGAAGATCTCCTGGATCACCACCAGGCCGCCGCGCGGGCTGGAGGTCGGGGTGGCATGCCAGGCGGCGACCTGGCCGTCGGGGGTGTCGAGCGTGGTCCAGTGACCCATGGGAACTCCTGCTGCGGTAGGGGAAGGCGCGCATTATCGACCGGATCGGCGGCGCTGCAGGTGAGGGTCTCGCTAAGATGACCTTGCCTGCCCGCAGCGCGGTTCAGAGCGCTGCCCGCACGCCGCTATAATTGCTCCACTCAGGCCCCAGGCCGCTCCGTTCCCAGGCTCCTGCTTCCATGTCCCAGCTGAACCCCAAAGTCGGCTTCGTCAGCCTTGGCTGCCCGAAGGCGCTCGTCGACTCCGAACGCATCCTCACCCAGTTGCGCGTGGAGGGCTACGACATCGTGCCCAGTTACGACGCTGCCGACGTGGTGGTGGTCAACACCTGCGGCTTCATCGACTCGGCGGTGACCGAGTCGCTGGATGCGATCGGCGAGGCGATGAACGCCAACGGCAAGGTGATCGTCACCGGCTGCCTGGGCAAGCGCCCGGAACAGATCCGCGAGGCCTACCCGCAGGTGCTGGCGGTGTCCGGCCCGCAGGACTACCAGAGCGTGATGGAGGCGGTGCACGCCGCATTGCCACCGCGCCACGACCCGTTCGTGGATCTGGTGCCTGACTACGGCATCAAGCTGACCCCGCGCCATTACGCGTACCTGAAGATCTCCGAAGGCTGCAACCACCGTTGCAGCTTCTGCATCATTCCCTCGATGCGCGGCGATCTGGCTTCGCGTCCGGTCGATGAGGTGCTGCGCGAAGCCGAGCGGCTGGTCCGCGGCGGGGTCAAGGAACTGCTGGTGGTCTCGCAGGACACCTCGGCCTACGGTGTGGACCTGAAATATGCCGAGCGCCCGTGGCGCGATCGCATGTACCAGACCCGCATGAAGGCGCTGTGCGAAGGCCTGTCGGAGCTGGGCGTGTGGACGCGGCTGCACTACGTGTATCCGTACCCGCACGTGGACGATGTGATTCCGCTGATGGCCGAAGGCAAGCTGCTGCCGTACCTGGACATCCCGTTCCAGCACGCCAGCCCGCGCATCCTCAAGCTGATGAAGCGGCCCGGTGCGGTGGAAAAAACCCTCGAGCGCGTGCAGCGCTGGAAGGCCATGTGCCCGGAGATCACGGTGCGCTCCACCTTCATCGTCGGCTTCCCCGGCGAGACCGATGCCGAATTCGAATCCATGCTCGACTTCCTGGATCAGGCCCAGCTCGATCGCGTCGGTGCGTTTGCGTATTCGCCGGTGGAGGGTGCCAGCGCCAACGCGTTGCCGGACCCGGTGCCGGAAGAGCTCAAGCAGGAACGTCTGGCGCGCTTCATGGCCAGGCAGGCGGAGATTTCCGCCGCGCGGCTGGAGGCCAAGATCGGCAGCGTGCAGCAATGCCTGGTCGACCTGATCGAGGACGATATCGCGGTGGCGCGCTCACGTGCGGACGCCCCGGAAATCGACGGCCTGGTGCATATCCAGAACGGCGGCGAGCGCGGCTTGAAGGTCGGCGACCTGGTCGATGTGGAAATCACCGACAGTGACGAGCACGATCTGTTTGGCGATGCATTGCCGGCCAATGTCGCAATCCAGCAGGGACGTCCGTTGAATCTGCAGATGGTGTAACCGGACGCTGGTCCTTGCACACCTGTCCGTAGGAGCGCACTTGTGCGTGATGGGGCCTTATCGATAACGCCCCATCGCGCACAAGTGCGCTCCTACACGCAGGTCAGCAGAGTGCGATCATTCGCCTACTGGGTGGCGTAATCCACCGACACCACCACGAAGGTGTGCTTGCCCGACGGCAACTGCGCTTCGAACTCGTCATCCACACGTTTTTTCAGCAGGGCGCGCGCCAAGGGCGAGTCGATGCTGATCCAGCCACGTCCGGCGTCGGTTTCGTCCGGGCCGACAATGCGGTAGCGCAGCAGCTCGCCGCTGTCGGCGTCCTCCAGTTCGACCTGTGCGCCGAAGAACACCGCGCGCGGATCGGTCGGTGCGGTATCCACCACGCGCAGCGCTTCCAGCCGTTTGCTCAGATAACGCACGCGGCGGTCGATCTCGCCCAGCTGCTTCTTGCGATAGGTGTACTCGGCGTTTTCCGAGCGGTCGCCTTCGGCCGCAGCGGCAGCCAGCGCGCGCACCACCTCCGGCCGACGCACGCGCCACAGCTCTTCCAGCTCGGCCTTGAGCCGGGCGTGGCCGTCGGGCGTGATCAGTGCGGTGCTTTTTTCGGCGGGCGGGCGCCAGCGGCTCATGGGCGGTGTATCGGACAGCGGGGCCGCGATGCTAGCGCGCATGGCCGGCTTGCGCATCTGCCGTCGCACAGCGAAGCTTTGCGCTTTCTGGGACACGGACGTTGTCATGTTGCTGATGCCGCTGCACAAACCCTGGTCGCGCCAGAACATTCCCTGGGTGACGCTGCTGCTGGTGTTGGTCAATGTGGTGGTGTACCTGGGCTATCAGCGCAAGGACGATGCGCTGGTCGAAAACGCGGTGCGCTACTACGTCGAGTCCGGCCTCGGTGCAGTGGAGGCGCAAGCCCACGAGCGCTATCTGCAGCAGACCGACGGCGCCAAGTTGCGCGCTGCGCACCAGGCCAAGCTGGGCAGCGTGCCTGCGCGGCAACGCCTTGCCTACCTGGCGCACCTGACGATGTACGACCTGGCCTTTACAGAGGCATTGCGCAGCGGCGCATTGTTCAAGGACGAGCAGCGTCTGCGCGAATGGCGCGCATTGCGCGCGCCCTACGATGCGCGCCTGTCCAAGGTGTTCACGCTACGGCATCTGCAGCGTAGTTCCGAGTGGTCACCTGCGAGGATGCTGACGGCCACCTTCCTGCATGGCAGCTTCGATCATTTGCTGGGCAACATGCTGTTTCTGCTGGCGCTGGGTACCTTACTGGAAGGTGCGATCGGCAGCGGCTGGTTCCTGCTGCTGTATCTGCTTGGCGGGTTCGGTGCCAGCGCGGCCAGCTTGTGGTGGCGCTGGGGCGCACCGGGCGGCGGCCTGGGCGCCTCCGGTGCGATCGCTGCCTTGATGGGCGCGTTCTGCATGGTCTGGGGCAGGCGCAAGGTGCGCTTCTTCTACTGGTTCTTTGTGGTATTCGATTACGTGCGCGGGCCGGCGATCCTGCTGCTGCCGCTGTGGCTGGGCTGGGAGCTGTACAGCCTGCTATGGAGCGAAGACGGCAGCGTCGCCTTCGAGGCACACGCCGGTGGCCTGGTCAGTGGCGCGCTGCTTGGCGTCTTTTTGGTGCTGTTGCGGCGCACGCGCCCGGCCTTCATGCAGGAGAGCGAGGCAGTGCTGGTGGACGATCGTTGGGAGCGCGCGCAGCGGCATCTGGGACGCATGGAGAACGTGGAAGCCGAGCGCCTGTTGGCGGAGCTGGCCAGCGAACAGCCGCATAACCTGGACGTGGCGCTGGCGCGCTACCGCACCGCGCGCAATGCCGGCCGCAACCAGGACAGCGTGCAGCATGCGCAGACGCTGTTGCAGCTGCACACGCACCACGCCGAGCAGACGCGCATCCAGCTGACAGTCGCCGCCGAACTGAGCAAGGCCGGAATCGAGTACGCGCCATCGGCACGCATGGCGCTGATCGGCGCATGTCTGCGCACGGGATTGTTGGCCGATGCCGAACGTCTGTTGAAGGAAGGCGAGTCGGCGATGCCGCGCGCCGAGCTGGCGCACCACTGGTTCGTGCTGGCCCTGCGACACGGCGAGCTGCAGGACGGCGCGCAGCGTGCGCGCTTGCTGCGTCAGCTGCTGGAGCAGTTTCCCGAGCAGGCACAGGCCAGCAAGGCGCGCTTTTTGCTCGAGAACGGATGAGTGGTTTCTGCTTGATCCGTGTTGCCAACGCAAGCGATGAGGGCGCCGCGCGCTCGACTCACCCGAGCTTTTGATCCAAGCATTGGGTCGTCACCAAAACGACGTAACAATATGAAGTCTTGATCACTTCAGGCGTCGTGTTTTGAGGGGGGCGAGCACTGCGGATGGATCAATTGCAGAGCGGTTGATCTGCGGCGTGGCTGCAGGGTCCTTGCCCGCCCACCATCGCGGGACACGCCGCAAGTACGTCCTTGTAGGCTCTTACGCGGCATCCATGCCGCGTAAGGTCCCGCGGCGGTAAGCGGGCAAGGGCCAGTCGAGATGGTCGGTGTGCATGGCTGCGAGCAGTGCACGTCGCATAAGCCGATTATCGGGATTTGCTCGGCGCCTTAAAAAGTTTTGTTGGCTGCTCAAGCTGGTTGAATTGCCACCGCTTTCAGCACGGCTTCCAGCTTCGTGCGCAGTGCATCGTCGTCGCATTGAGCCAGTGCGTTTTGCAGCACTGCGCGTGCCTGCTCATCGCGGCCGAACCGTTCGCCCAACAGCAGGCCCGCATCCAGTGACCAGGCCGGCATCATCCGATCGCGCGGCCATGCGGCGATTGCCGCAAGCAGGCCATCGGTCGCCAGCTGGAATTGCCCGGCCATCTTGGCGCGCTCGGCCAGCAAGGTGGCGTGCTCTGGCGTCAGCGGGGTAAACGTGGAGTCGCCGTCCAGCGCTTCGCGCTGCAATGCCAGCGCGCGACGCTCCTGCTTTTCCTGCAGCAGGCGGTTAATGTACTGGCGGGTGTGCTCGCGCAGTTCATCGTTGCGATGGTGTTGACGCAGCAGGCGCTGATACAACTCGTGCACCGCCAGGCTCACCGCACGCGAACGTACCGCCCCGCGCAGCGCCTGGAATGCCTCGTCGGAATGTCCGTCGCGCAGGTATTGTTCGGCTTCGTCGAGCAGGCGTTGATCCGGGTCTTCGCGCTCGAACGCCGCATCGCTGCTGGGCACGTAGCCGAGTTCTTCGTGGTACTGGTAGACCAGATACCCCATCAGGTGGAAGCTGGCGAACAGGCTCCAGATCGAGGCGATCACCATCGTCGCCTCGCGCACGATCGGCGGCAGATACTTCACCGCAATGAAGATCGCCGCAGTGGCGCTGGCCTGGATCACGTACAGCAGACCGTATGCGGCCAGATACGGCCAGCCGATGCGCATTGCCATGTCGATCGACACGGCCGGATTGAGGGCGCGGCGTAGGCTGCCGTCGATGGCCAGCGCAATCATCATGCCCGGGAGCAGCAACTGGACGATCAGATAGGCGATGGTCAGGCCAGGCTTACCCGCCAGCACGCCCGCCGCACCAATGACGATGCCCAGCGCAAGCGCCAGTAGGACCAGCCGCAGCACCGCGCTGTCGAAGCTGTTGTAGCCCAGTCGGGGAGCGTCGGCTTGCCCGTCGGCGGTGTGGCGCAGGATGTCGAAGGCATAGGTGTAGGTCGCCATGCCCAGCACGCCGGCGACCACCAGTTTCAGGATGCCGGGCAGCACCAGCAGTGCGCTGCACAGCGTCAGCGCAATCAATGCGTACAGCGCCGAGCCGCGCAGCGGATAGGTGGCAATGGCGGGAATGCGGGTCCAGAACGGTGCCGGCGCGGCCTGCGCGGCAACCTTGCGTGCGCGAAAACGGTCTTCCATGACGCTCCCCAGGCGTGTGATGTGACCGGATTGTGCGGTGGCGCGTGCCGTCACGCAATTGGGGGAGGGCGAGCTAATTAAACTTGAAATGGGCACAGTCCGGCGACATGTCACCGGCACGTTCTAGATATTGCCGGCCATGCGTCAGTGGCAGCACTGCATTGGAGCTCGCTGTGTCCGATAGCATCGGACGCGCACCGACAGACCGCCGATGCGTTGCGTGCGTGATCTGTCTGACGCACCGGGAGAGCGATAGGTAAAATAATGGCCCGCCGCAAGCTCGCGGCCAGTACGAGCGACCGGGCGCGCCGCGCCCCTGGCATTGCCGTCGCTCGCATCACAAGGAGTGTCGCTTGAATCCCTCTGCTACTGGCAACCCGCAGGTCCGCATTCGCAGCATCGATGTGCTCTCGGACAATTGGTATGTGCTGCGCAAGGTCACGTTCGATTTTCAGCGCAAGGACGGCCGCTGGCAGACCCTGTCGCGCGAGGCCTACGATCGTGGCAATGGCGCCACCATTCTGCTGTATAGCCGCGCCAAGCAGACGGTGATGCTCACCCGCCAGTTCCGCCTGCCCACGCTGCTCAACGGCAATCCCGACGGCATGCTGATCGAAGCCTGCGCCGGCCTGCTCGACCGGGACGATGCGCTGACCTGCATCCGCAAGGAAACCGAAGAAGAAACCGGCTACCGCATCGACAACGTGCGCAAGGTGTTCGAGGCCTTCATGAGCCCTGGCTCGGTCACCGAACGCCTGTACTTCTTCGTCGGCGAATACTTCGACGGCGACAAGGTCAGCGAGGGCGGCGGACTCGAAGAAGACGGCGAAGAGATCGAGGTGCTCGAGCTGTCCCTTGATACAGCGCTGGCGATGATCGGCTCGGGCGAGATCGCCGATGCCAAGACCATCATGCTGTTGCAGTACGCCAAGTTGCAGGGTGTGCTGACTTAACTCGAGCATGAGCTTTGCTGGAGCACGGGCGTTGCCAGGCGGCGGAGATATCGCGTCGGAGTTTTGCAATGACTGCAAAGTTGCGCTTCTAGCGCGTCAGTGCCCGTGGTACGTAGAAGCAGAACTGTAGATAGCCAGCTTATTGAAAAAGACTGGCCTTTACTGGCCACAGTCCTTCGCGCAAACCAGGGTGTGCCGTTGTCAGCGCACCCTTCTGAGCACCTTGTCGTCGTATTCCGGTGATCTGCCGCTGTGGCAGTTATGGCCGTCTTGAGCGAGAACGTAGATGGGGTGCTTTTGGTCCGAGGGGAGAAGATCCTCTTCGACGGCAAACCCGTATATGTTCGGTCCGACCATCGGATCGTCGACGTCCATGAAGTTGAGCACCAGACAGCTACCGCTCGCCTCGTCCATGTCCCAGGCGCCGGTAATCGTTCGGGGTGGGCCGTTCAGCTGGTTGCCAGCGATGCATGTGGTTTTTAACGTGTAACGCTGCATGTTTCCGCTCGGAGTCGGCATCGAAAGAAAAAGCTCGGCGCGGACAGTCTGGCAGTCTTGCGTGTAGGAGGTGAGTTGCCCTGTGTAGGTGCCAGTCAGTACCTGCTGCCGCTTTAGAGGCCAAAGGTCACTCTGATCTTTCTGTTCAGCTGAGGCCGTGCTGACGACGACAAGCACGATGGCAATCGTGCAGGCCAGCAGGGTCTTCTTGGCCTCCTTGCTCATGGTGCCTCCTCATTGGATGTCTGGGTTCAGCGCTTCCCGCCAAAAATACTACCGAAGATGCCGCGCACGATCTGCTGGCCGATCTTGTTGCCCACCGTGCGCGAGGTCTGTTTGGCCATTGCTTCGAGCATGCCCTGGCGGCGGCTGGTGCCGAACACCGCGTCCTTGACCGCCTTGCTGAAGCCGCTGTCGTGCGCATCGTCATCTTCGCGGGTGCGTGCCGGCGGTGCGGCGTTGTGTTCGGCGACCTGTTCGACGCGGCGCGCCAGCAGCTCGGCAGCCGATTCGCGGTTGATCGCGGTGTCGTAGCGGGTGCCGACCGGGCTGGCCGCGCGCACCTGCGCGCGTTCGGTCTCGCTGATGGCGCCCATGCGGCAGCGTGGCGGGGCGATGAGCGTTTGCTGCACCGGTGCCGGCACGCCCTTGCCTTGCAGCGGCGACACCAGCGCTTCGCCGGTGCCCAGGCTGGAGATCGCCTTGGCCACATCGAGCTTGGGATTGGCCACGAAGGTCTGCGCCGCGGTCTTGACCGCCTTCTGGTCGCGCGGGGTGAACGCACGCAGGGCATGCTGCACGCGGTTGCCGAGCTGGCCGAGGATGTTGTCCGGAATGTCGTCGGGAAACTGCGAGCAGAAATACACGCCCACGCCCTTGGAGCGGATCAGCCGGACCACCTGCTCGATCCGCTGCACCAGCGCAGCCGGCGCATCGTCGAACAGCAGATGCGCTTCGTCGAATACGAACACCAGCTTGGGGTGTTCCAGGTCGCCCACCTCGGGCAGACGCTCGAACAGTTCCGACAGCAGCCACAGCAGGAAGGTGGAATACAGCTTCGGCTTGAGCACCAGTTGATTGGCCGCCAGGATGCCGATCACACCACGGCCGTCCGCAAACACGCGCATCAGGTCGGCCAGCTCCAGCGCCGGCTCGCCGAAGAAGTGCTCGCCACCGTCCTGCGCCAGCCGCAGCAGGGCGCGCTGGATCGCAGCCACCGACTGGCTGGAGACCAGTCCGTAACTGGTGGACAGTTCCTTGCGTTCTTCCACCACCAACCCAAGCAGCGCGCGCAGGTCGTCCAGGTCCAGCAACAGCAGGCCACGGTCGTCGGCCAGCTTGAACACGATGTCGAGCACGCCGGACTGGGTGTCGTTGAGTTCCAGAATGCGCGCCAGCAGGGCAGGGCCCATCTCGCTGACGGTGGTGCGCACCGGGTGGCCGAGTTGGCCGTACAGATCCCAGAACACCACCGGGCTGGCGGCCGGCGCGTAGTCGGCGATGCCGATCTCCGTGGCGCGCTGCAGCACGCCGGCGGCGCCGTCGCCTGCCACCGCCAGGCCAGCGACATCGCCTTTCACGTCGGCCAGGAACACCGGTACACCCATGCGCGAGAAGCCTTCGGCCAGGGTCATCAAGGTCACGGTCTTGCCGGTGCCGGTGGCGCCTGCCACCAGTCCGTGGCGATTGCCGAAGCGCCCTTCCAGCACGACCGGGATGTCGTCGGTGACGCCTTTGCCGAGCAGGAACGAGGCCATAGCGTAGATCCGGTGGGAAACGCCGGATTCTAGCGGGCAATCCGGCCGGGCAAACCGGGCGGGGGCTTGCCCCCGGATTTCGACGGCGCTGTCCGACTGCCTGCCGCCGACAGGCACTGCAATGACGCCGCCGGTGTGCCAGCCGCTTGCTGCCCTTCCTCAAGGCATTCCAGGCGCGCTGCGCCACCGCCAAGCTAACGGCCCACTAACCCTGACGGCCCCGCCGCCTTGCCCCGGTGTCGCCCCGGCGGCTACCCTGCCTGCCTTTCCGCTGTACTGCCTACGATGCCGCTCGCTCATTTTGGTTTGCGCCCATGGCCGGTTCTGGTCGTGGTGGCGCTGATGTCTGTCGTCCCCGCTGCCCACGCCATTTCCAAACGCGACACGGAGAAGGCCGCCGTGCTCGATGCCCGCATGGCCGCCGCCGAAAAGCGTTACCGCGATGCGCTGGTACTGGTGAACAACTCCGACCCCAAGGGCACCGCCGAAGGCGATGCCGCGCTGGAGGACATGGAAGACGTCATCGACGCCTGCATCAAGCAGCGCGGCTGCCTGGTCGCCAATCAGCTGGCCACCTACAAGCGCCTGCTGAAGGCGCGCGCCGATGCCGAAGCACCGGCCGCCGAAGATCCGCAGGACGACGACACCCTGCTGCAGGCCGACCCGGACCACCTCGGCCCGGCGGCGAACGGCGTGCCCGAGGCGGCGCGTGCCGCCACGCTGCTCAACGACCAGCGCCACGATTTCGACAAGATGGTGCAGTACAACCCTGCCGTACAGGCCGGCATCCGCCGCTGGCTGACCGATATGCGCCCGGCGCTGCTGACCAGCTACGAGAACTACAGCAACCTGCGCGGGGTGATGTGGCCGGAATGGCAGAAGCGCGGCCTGCCCGAGGCGCTGCTGTTCGGCATCATGGCCAAGGAATCCAACGGCAAGGTGCACGCCAGCTCGCGTGCCGGCGCGGCCGGGTTGATGCAATTCATGCCGGCCACCGGGCGTCGCTTCGGGCTGGGTCCGGACGGCACCGGCTTCGACACGCGCTTTGATGCACGCAGCGCCGCCGAAGCCAGCGCTGCCTACCTCAACGAGCGCATGGCCGGGCTCAACCGCAACATCGAACTGGCGCTGGCCGCCTACAACGGTGGCGAAGGCCGTGCCGCGCGCGTGTTCTCGCAAAGCGGCGGGCGCGGGTTCTGGGAACAAGATGTCTACAACCAGTTCCCGGCCGAAACCAAGGACTACGTGCCGATGGTGATCGCCGCGGCGTGGATCTTCCTGCACCCGCGCCAGTACGGCGTGGACTTCGCCAAGCTCGACGCGCAGCCGGCCACGCTGAAGCTGGCCAAGTCGACCACCATCTACGAACTCACCATCTGCCTGGGCAGCATGGGCACGCGCGACGGTTACATGCGCGCGCTGCGCAACCTCAACCCGCGCTATGAATCCGATGGCTGGATCCCGGCCGGCACCGTCATCAACGCCACCAACCGCATCGTCAGCCTGTACACGCGCTACTGCGTGAACGGCCCGCGCGCGGACCTGGCGCGCACGCTGATCACCGCCGATCTCAACAGCGCAATCGTGCGCAGCAGCAGCGCCCCCGAGTACGTGCCCAGCGTGGCGGTGGGCGATGTCAGCCCGATGGCCGGCGTGCCGACCACCGTGGCTACCGGCCAGCCGGCGATCGCCAAGCCCAAGGCCAGGCAGGCGCGCAGCTACACCATCGCCAGGGGCGACACGCTCGGCCGCGTCGCGCAGAAGTACCAGTGCGAGATCAAGGAGCTGGCCAAGGCCAATGGCCTGAAGGCGCCGTCGTATGCGCTCAAGCCAGGGCAAAGCATCAAGCTGGCCGGTTGCGATCGCTGAGCAGCGCTTGCAGTACCGCGTGCGTTAGAGCATCGGCCAACTGCTCGGAGAGCTGCGCCGGGCCGCGCTCCGTTAGAAGCGGTCGGGCGCCCCCGTAGGAGCGGACCCGGCCGCGACGAGGCAGTCCCGGTAGCTTCATCGGCACAGGCAAGGCAGTTCCGAATCGGAGGCTGGAGTCAGAAAGGCGCAAGCGCCCCCAGTCTCGCTGCGAATGCCATGTCGCGGTCGGGCCCGCTCCTACACCCGCATCGTTTTTGTGGGAGCCGGAGTGGGCATCGGTCTTGTAGCGAGCGAGCCTGAGTGCGATGCCGCTGTCATGGTGGCGTTTCGCCGCGGACAAGTGTTCTTGCTCGGAACAGGCCGTCGAGCTGATCAGCGGGATCATTGACCAATGCGGGCGTACCGCATCGGGGCACTGCGCCAGGCTGCGCCATTGTAGGAGCGGACCTGGCCGCGACGAAGCAGTCCCGGTAGTTCCAGCGCAGGCGAGAACGCTCTACATCGAAGACTGGGAGTGCGACATGCGTCTGCGCATTGAACGTCGTCGAGAAGGCCCTGTCGCGGTCAGGCCCGCTCCTATGAGGGCGTCGCTGCGTTGCATCACTTGCAACCGAAGCAGGCATCGCAGGCGCGCCGCCGTGATCATCCTACCTGGCGACGGGCGAGCGCTTGCCCCAGGCGCACCGATGTCTCCGCGGCAAGTCCGCCATCGAGCTTTGCGACACCGGGCGGCAGCAGCACGATCACGGTCGAGCCGTAATTGAAGCGCGCCATCTCTGCAAACCGCTCCAGCACGATGCCCTTGCCGTGATAGTCCTTGCGCGTGATGCGGTCGCCGTAGCGCGGGATCTCCACGCCGCTCCACACCGTTTCCACGCCCGACACCAGCAGCGCGCCCACCATCACCGAGACCATCGGGCCGAAGTCGGTGTCGAAGTGGCAGACCAGGCGCTCGTTGCGCGCGAACAGCCGCGGCACATTGCGCACCGCATCCGGGCCGACGCTGAACAAGCGGCCGGGTACGTGCACAGTCTCGCGCAGGGTGCCGGTCCACGGCATATGCACGCGGTGGTAGTCCTTGGGCGAGAGGTAGACGGTAGCGAACAGGCCGTCGTTGAACGGCTGCGCCGCTTCGGCGTCGCCGAGCAATTCGGCGGTAGTGAACGACTGCCCCTTGGCCTGGAAAATGCGGCCGTTCTCGATCGGGCCGAGCTGGCTGATGCGCCCGTCGGCGGGCATCAGCAGCGCCGCAGGATCGGCGTCGGGCACGCGTGCGCCCGGCTTCAAGGCGCGGGTGAAGAATGCATTGAAGGTGGGATAGGCGCGCGGGTCCGGTTCCAGTGCCTCGCCCAGGTCCACGCCGAACTTGCGCGTGACCGTGTCGATCAACCATTGCTTGGTGGACGGCGTATCGGAATAGGCCAGCGCACGCGCCAGCGAGGACAGCAACCGGTGCGGCAGCACGTAGGTCAGGGAAGTGACGAGACTCACGGAGCGGTTACCTTGGTCAGTTGCTGGAGGTCGGCGGCGATCGCCTTGGGGTCGAGCGGGGGACGGATCAGCCCGGCCAGACGGCCCTGCGGGTCGAGCACGGCGATGCCGGCAGAGTGATCCATGCTGTAGTCGTTGGGATTGTCCGCAAAGCCCTTGCCCGGCACTTTCTGGAACACGAAGCCCAGCGCGGTGGCGAAGCGCTGCAGCGCCGGCACCTCGGCGGTGGCGGCCAGGGTGTCCTTGTGGAAGGCATGCGCATATTCGCCCAGGCGTGCCGGCGGGTCGCGCTGCGGGTCTACCGACACGAACAGCACGCGCGGGCGCAGGCCATCCGGGATGCTTTCCCACTGCTGCTGCGCCACCGCCAGATCGGTCAGCGTGGTCGGGCAGACGTCCGGGCAGAAGGTGAAGCCCAGGAACACCAGCGTCCAATGTCCCTTCAGCTCACCGGGTACCAGCTGGGTGCCGTCGGACTGGCGCAGGCTGAACTGCGGCAGCGTGCGTGGCTGCGGATAAAAGGTGATGGTGCGGGTAGGCGGCCAGGGCGAGCTGGGCGCGGCGCCGAGAAACTTCTGGCCCAGCAACAGCCCCAGGCCGGCGGCCAGCGCCACCAGCAGCACGATGCCGGTATTGCGATTGAACATGGCGGTTTCCAGTGCAACGGACGCTCATGATACCGATCCGACCTCTATAATCGTGGGCCGATTCCTCTTTAGTTGTTGCCATGACTGCCGCCGCGGCCGACGAACTGCACACCATCATCGACCTGATCCGCTACGGCACCAGCCGTTTCAATGCAGCCGGTCTGACCTTCGGCCATAGCTACGACAATGCGCTGGACGAGGCCACCCAGCTGGTCCTGCACAGCCTGCATCTGCCGCACGATCTGGGCCCGGCCTATGGCCAGGCGCGCCTGCTGCGCTCGGAAAAGGAGCAGGTACTGGGCCTGTTCGAGCGCCGCATCAACGAGCGCGTACCGGCGGCGTACCTGACCGGCGAGGCCTGGTTCGCCGGGCTGAGCTTCAAGAGCGATGCGCGTGCGCTGGTGCCGCGGTCGCCGATCGCCGAGCTGATCGAGGCCGGCTTCGAGCCCTGGCTGGGCGGCCGCGAAGTCACCCGCGCGCTGGACCTGTGCACCGGTTCGGGCTGCATCGCGATCGCCATGGGCCACTACAACCCGCAGTGGGACGTGGACGGCGTGGACATCAGCGACGACGCGCTGGCACTGGCCGCCCAAAACAAGGCGCGCCTGCATGCCGACAATGTCACCCTGCTCAAGTCGGACCTGTTCGCCGGGCTGGGTGGCCGCCAGTACGACCTGATCGTCACCAATCCGCCGTATGTCACCAACGACGAAACCGACGCGCTGCCGCAGGAGTATTCCTACGAGCCGGAGCTGGGTCTGCGTGCGGGCGACGACGGCCTGGATCTGGTGCTGAAGATCCTGCGCGATGCGCCGCAGCACCTCAGCGAAGATGGCCTGCTGATCTGCGAAGTGGGCGAGTCCGAGCAGCACCTGATCAAGCTGCTGCCGGAAGTGGATCTGGCCTGGGTCGAGTTCAAGGTGGGGCAGATGGGCATCTTCGCGGTCGAATGCCGCGAGTTGATCGCGCACGGCGCCCGCATCGCCGAGCTGGCCAGTGCGCGCTGAATCGTCCATCGCGCGGCCGCAGCTGAGCGATCTGCTGTTGCTGGTGCCGGTGTCCATTTTTGGCGTCGGCATTCCGCTCAGTTTGATCGACGTGGTGTACCGCCTGTTCGACCCGATGTACGGCGGTCCCTTGCCACAGCGCTTGTTTAGGGCGGGGGCGGAGATCGGCTTCGGCCTGATGGCGTTTTTCGGCCTGGTTTCGGCGTGGATCGTGGTGGTCAGTTCGGATGCGGCCTTGCGTGCGCATCGGTGCCGCACGCTCATTGTGGCACTCGGCCTGCTGGTCGGAACTGGCGTTGCGCTGCACCTGCTCGCCGATTGGCTGCTGAGTGGGCGCAAAAAGCTGGATGTCTTTGTGCTGGTGTTCAGCGGCCTGTTGGCGGTGGCACCGATGCTGGTGGCGGCACGTCACCTGCCGCGCATCCTGCGCGCCACGCCACCTGCTGCAATGTTGAGAGGATGCCGTCATGGGCAGTAACAGTTTCGGCCGCCTGTTGACGGTCACCACCTTCGGCGAGTCGCACGGGCCGGCGATCGGCTGCGTGGTCGACGGTTGCCCGCCGGGCCTGGAGATCTCGCCGGAAGAATTCACCCACGATCTGCAGCGGCGTGCATCCGGTAAGAGCCGGCATACCTCGGCGCGCCGCGAAGCCGACGAGATCGAGATCCTGTCCGGCGTCTATGAAGGCCGGACCACCGGCACGCCGATCGGCCTGCTGATCCGCAACACCGATCAGCGCAGCAAGGACTACAGCAACATCGCCCAGCAGTTCCGTCCCGGGCACGCCGACTACACCTATTGGCAGAAGTACGGCATCCGCGATCCGCGCGGCGGCGGGCGTTCGTCCGCGCGCGAGACCACCATGCGTGTGGCCGCCGGGGTGATCGCCAAGAAGTGGCTCAAGCAGCGCTACGGCGTGCTGGTGCGTGGATTTCTATCGCAGCTGGGCGAGATCCGCCCGACCGGTTTCGACTGGAATGCGGTCGAGGACAATCCGTTTTTCTGGCCGCATGCCGAGCAGGTGCCGGAGCTGGAAACCTACATGGACGCGCTGCGCAAGTCCGGCGATTCGGTCGGTGCGCGCGTGGACGTGGTGGCCGGTGGCGTGCCGGCGGGCTGGGGCGAGCCGATCTACGGCAAGCTCGATGCCGAACTGGCCGCCGCCTTGATGAGCATCAATGCGGTCAAGGGCGTGGAGATCGGCGACGGTTTCGCCAGCGCCGCGCAGAAGGGCACCGAACACCGCGACCTGATCACCCCGGAAGGCTTTCTCAGCAATCATGCCGGCGGCATCCTGGGCGGCATTTCCACCGGCCAGGCGATCACCGCCTCGATGGTGCTCAAGCCGACCTCCAGCCTGCGTCTGCCCGGCGCGACCGTGGACGCGGACGGCGCGGTGGTCGATGTGATCACCACCGGCCGCCACGACCCCTGCGTCGGCATCCGCGCCACCCCGATCGCCGAGGCGATGATGGCGCTGGTGTTGATGGACCAGGCCTTGCGTCATCGCGCCCAGTGCGGCGATGTCGGCGAGGTGACGCCACGCATTCCCGGTCAGGCCGATGTCTGAGTCGCCCCGCGCCAAGGTGTGGGTCAGCCAGCCGCTGTTCGACGATGTCGTCGCGCAGTTGGGCGAGCATTTCGAGCTGACCACCACTGCGCGCGTCACCGCGTATTCGCCGGCCGAGCTGGCTGCGCGGCTGGCATCGCTGGACGGTGCGCTGATCACCCTCAATGAGCGTATCGGCGCGGCGGAAATCGCCTCTGCGCCGCAACTGCGCGCGATCGCCAACGTCGGCGTGGGCTACAACAACCTGGATCTGGATGCGCTCAGCGCGGCCGGCATCCTGGCCAGCAACACCCCGGATGTACTGACCGAGACCACGGCCGATCTCGGCTTTGCCTTGCTGATGGCCACTGCGCGCCGCATCACCGAAGCCGAGCGCTGGCTGCGCGACGGGCAGTGGGGGCAGTGGTCGTTCAAGACCATGCTCGGTGCCGATCTCCACGGCAGCACGCTGGGCATCCTGGGCATGGGCCGGATCGGGCAGGGCATCGCCCGCCGCGGCGCGCATGGCTTCGGCATGCGCGTGCTGTACCACAACCGCAGCCAGCTGCCGGCCACCACCGAACAGGCGCTCGGCGCGCAGTACGTGGACCTCGATACGTTACTGGCGCAGTCCGATCACCTGGTGCTGGTGCTGCCCTACACCAAGGACTCGCACCACATCATCGATGCCGCGGCACTGGGCAAGATGCGCCCCACCGCCACGCTGGTGAATATCGCGCGCGGCGGCCTGGTCGATGAAATCGCGCTGGCCGATGCGCTCGCCAACGGGCGCCTGGCCGGTGCCGGCCTGGATGTCTACGAAGGCGAGCCGTCCGTCCGTCCCGAGCTGCTGGCCCTGCGCAACGTCGTGCTCACCCCGCATATCGGCAGCGCCAGCCTGGCCACGCGCCGCGCGATGGTGCAGCTGGCGGTGGATAACCTGATTGCCGCGCTGGGCCAAGGCCCCAATGCCGGGCATCCGCCGAGCGCGCTGAATGCCGATGCGGTGGCTGCTGCCAAACAGGGCGGCGCGCGCGCTGGCGTAGCGACCAGCACCGGCACCGGCACCGGCAAAACCATCACGACCAAACGATAGGGAACCTCCGCGGCCAGCTTTGGAGGTTCCCCGAACCCACTGCGCAAGCGCGTTCCCCACTTTCCTTATTCGATAAAGACAATCTCATGAGCAACGAAAACCGTCGTTTCAACGTCGCGGTCGTGGGCGCCACCGGCGCTGTCGGCGAGACCATGCTGAGCATCCTGGCCGAGCGCAACTTCCCGGTCGCCACCCTGTACGCGCTGGCCTCGGCGCGCTCGGCCGGCGGGCAGGTGGAGTTCAATGGCGGCAAGGTCGATGTGCTGGACCTGGCCGACTTCGATCCCACCGGCGTGGACATCGCGCTGTTCTCTGCAGGCGGCAGCGTGTCCAAGGAGTACGGCCCCAAGTTCGCCGCCGCCGGCGCGGTGGTGATCGATAATTCCTCCGCGTTCCGCTACGACGACGACGTGCCGCTGGTGGTGTCGGAGGTCAATCCCGAAGCGCTGAAGCAGCGCCCGCGCGGCATCGTCGCCAACCCCAATTGCTCGACCATGCAGATGCTGGTCGCGCTCGGCCCGATCCACCGCAAGTACGGCATCGAGCGCATCAATGTGGCGACCTACCAGTCGGTCTCCGGCGGCGGGCGTTCGGCGATGGAAGAGCTGGGCAAGCAGACCAGCGAGCTGCTGAGCTTCCAGCAGATCGACCCGCAGCGTTTCCCGGTGCAGATCGCCTTCAACCTGATTCCGCACATCGACGACTTCCAGGACAACGGCTACACCAAGGAAGAGATGAAGCTGGTCTGGGAGACGCGCAAGATCCTCGGCGACGACTCCATCCAGGTGAATCCCACCGCGGTGCGCGTGCCGGTGTTCTACGGTCACTCCGAAGCGGTGGCGATCGAAACCCGCGACAAGATCAGCGTCGAAGACGCGCGCGCGCTGCTGGCCGCATCGCCCGGCTTGGAAGTGGTGGACGAGCGCAAGCCCGGCGGCTACCCGACGCCGGTCACGCATGCCTCCGGCAAGGACGCGGTGTTCGTCGGCCGTATCCGTGAGGACCTGTCGCATCCGCGCGGCCTGAATCTGTGGATCGTCTCGGACAACATCCGCAAGGGCGCCGCGCTCAACGCCGTGCAGCTGGCCGAGCTGGTCGCACAGGAAGGCTGACGCGGTAGTTCCGTAGGAGCGCGCTGGCGCGCGATGAAGCTCTCCCAGTGAAGCCTCATCGCGCACAAGTGCGCTCCTACCCATGCACTGTCGATGGCCTGCAGCATGCATGTCGCATCGCGGCATCGCGGCGGCATCTGCGCTCTGCGTCGGGTCGCCGACTTTTTCGCTCATGCAGCGGCTATATTGATGCCCATGAAACATAGGGGCGGGGGCGCGATGCGTCCGATACAAGGGATAGGTGCGCTGCTGCTGATGGCTTGCAGTGGCGCTGCCATGGCGTTGGGCTTGGGCGATATCCGGGTGCTGTCCAGGCCCGGGCAGCCATTGGTGGCCGAGATCCCGGTCATCTCCAACGAGCCGGGCGAACTCGACAACGCACGCGTGGCGCTGGCATCGGCCACCACGTTTGCACGGGTCGGCCTGGAGCGCCCGCAGGGCCTGGTCAGCAACCTGCAGTTCCAGTTCGCGCAGGACGCGCGCGGGCGTGCGGTGATCCGTGTGACCAGCAGCCAGGCAGTGGAGCAGCCGGCGATCAACTTCCTGATCGAGGTGGAGTGGGGCCAGGGCCGGCTGGTGCGCGAGTATTCCGCATTGGTCGATGCGCCCAACACCGCCGCGGCGATCGCCGAGCCAGGCATCGAGGCGCCGCGCGCCGGGGCCAGCAACGCCATCGCACGCGCACCGGCCGCCGCGCCCGCAGCCGCTGTCGAACGCGCCGGGCAGGCCGCCGACGCGGCGGCGCCCGGCACGCGTTCCAGCACGCGCGCTGCCGCGCCGGTGCCGGCCGGCGATGCGTTGCCGGCGGTGCGCTCGGGCCAGACTTTGTCGGAGATCGCTGCCGCGGTGGCCCGTTCCAGCGGGCATTCGCTCGACCAGACCATGCTGGCGCTGCTGCGTACCAACCCGGACGCCTTCATCGGCGGCAACATCAATCGATTGAAGCAGGGCGCAGTGCTGCGCACCCCGCAGGAGGATGCGCTGGCGCAGGTCGGCGCCGCCGAAGCGGCGGTGATGGTGCGCGAGCAGGCCGCGCAGTGGCGTCAGGCGCGCTCGGCGGTTCCGCAGCCGGCTGAGGCCGGCGCTGCCGCTGCAACACCCGCGCCTGCCGCAGCGGCGGCCCCGGCAGGTGCCGGCGCGCGGCTCGAGATCGCCCCTGCAGTGGCGAGTCAGACCAACACCGCCGGCGCCACGTCCGGCACCAGTGCCGAAGGCGAGGGCGACATGGCGGCCAACCAACAGTTGCAACAGGCCAGGGAAGACATCGCCACCCGCGATGCGGAATTGCAGGATCTGCGCACCCGCGTGGCCGATCTGGAAAAGCTCAAGCAGCAACAGCAAGCCTTGATCGCCATGAAGGACACCGACCTGGCGGCCGCGCAGAAGCGGCTGTCGGAGACGCCGGCTGCGGCACAGCAGGGCAGCGGGTTTCCGCTGTGGCTGATCGGTGGCCTGGTGTTGATCGTCGCGGCAGTCGTCGCCTGGCTGGCGGCGCGTCGGCGCAAACCCTCGCCGCTGCCGCCGTTGCCGCGGCGTCAGTTCGATTTCGTGCCGGTCGGTGCCGCGGCAGACGCCGCCGAACCGCAGGACGATGCGCAGGCCACCGTGCCCAGCGAACACGATGTGCTGCACGACCCCGAATTCGAGCAGGCCGATCTACGCGAAGAAGAACGCGCCTACCAGACGCAGCAACCGCTGTCCGATGTGCTGCGCCGCGAGCCGCTGTTGTCCGAGCCTGCCGCCGCGCCGCCGGTGGTCACCAGCGAGGACTGGCGCTCGCTGCGCGCAACGCCGCCAGCGCCGCCAGCGCCTTCGGTAGAGCAGCCGGCGTTCGTCGCGCCTGAGGACGCGATGCCGGAGCCGCCGAGGTCCGCGCACGCGCAACCGGAAGACGGCCAACTGCCGTACGGTGACGTTGCGCATGCCAGCAATGATCTGGCGCTGGGCATGCCGTCCGCGTCGGTCGCCACGCAGGACCGCCTGGATGTCGATCCGGCCCCCATCGCGCCGGCTGCTGCGCCCAGCGCGGTGAACAGCAGGGAATTCGTCTCGGCAGGGCGCGATCGTCTGGAGCTGGCCGTGGCCTACATGGACCTTGGCGACAGGGACACTGCACGCGGCCTGCTGCTAGAGGTCGCGGCAACCGGCGACGAGGCCAGCCGCGCCGAGGCCGCCGAACTGCTGGAACGCCTGGCATGAGTCCGGCGCTGGACAGCATGGCCGCCGCGCGCGAGCGCCGCATCGATTACGTGGAATTCGCCTCGCTCGATCTGGAGGCCAGTCGCGCCTTTTTCGAAGCCGTGTTCGGCTGGCAGTTTCAGGCCTATGGCCCGGATTACCTGGCCTTCAACGACGGTCGTCTGGACGGCGGTTTCTATCGCGCCACTGCGGCAGCGCCGGCAGACGCTGGCCCATTGGTCGTGTTGTATGCCGACGCGCTGGAGCCCATGGCCGAGCAGATCCTTGCCGCCGGTGGCGAGATCGTCAAGCCGGTGTTCGGCTTTCCCGGCGGCAGCCGCTTTCATTTCCGCGAGCCGGGCGGTAACACGCTGGCGGTGTGGTCCGAGCGCGCGGTCGGCTAGTCCGCGCGCTCCATCGATTCGATAACAGGCAGGTTCCGATGCGTTACGCGCTGGGCGTGGAGTACGACGGCAGCGAGTTTCAGGGCTGGCAGCAGTTGGGGGAACATGGCGGGCCAAGCGTACAGGCCAGCCTGCAGGCGGCGCTGTCCTCGGTGGCCGATGCTCCGGTGCAGGTGGTGTGCGCAGGTCGCACCGATGCCGGCGTGCATGGCGAATGCCAAGTGGTGCATTTCGACAGCGATGCGCGCCGCGCGCCGCGTGGCTGGATGCTGGGCACCACCGCGCGCCTGCCGCCCTCGATCGCGGTGCGCTGGTGCGTGCCGGCGGCCGCCGACTTCCATGCGCGGTTTTCCGCACGCGCACGCCGCTACCGGTATCGCCTGCTGAATCGGCAGATACGCCCGGCGCTGTATCGCCAGACCTTGAGCTGGGAGCGGCGCCCGCTGGATGCCGATGCCATGCACGCAGCCGCGCAGGCCTTGCTGGGCGAGAACGACTTCAGCGCATTTCGCAGCGTGCAATGCCAGGCCCTGCATGCACGCCGCAACCTGCAGGCCATCAGCGTGCAACGCATCGGCGAGGTGGTGGAGGTGCAGGTCCAGGCCAATGCATTCCTTCATCACATGGTGCGGAATATTGTTGGCTCGCTGATCCTGATCGGAACCGGAGAACAACCGGGCGACTGGATCGCGACGTTGCTGGCCGGCCGCGACCGCACGGTGGCCGGGCCGACAGCGCCGCCACAAGGCCTGGTCTTCATCGGGCCGCTGTATCCCGCAGAGTGGCATCTGCCCGCTGAGGTAACCCAATGAATCGATCGCTGTACCGCACCCGTATCAAGTTCTGTGGCATGACCCGCGCCGGTGATATTCGACTGGCCGGCGAGCTGGGTGTGGACGCGGTAGGTTTCATCTTTGCGCATGGCAGCCCGCGCCGCGTGGCGCCGGCCGAAGCCCGCGCGATGCGCCAGGCCACTGCGCCGATGGTCGATGTGGTGGCGCTGTTCCGCAACAACTCCAAGGAAGAAGTGCGCGAGGTGGTGCGCACCGTACGTCCGACCTTGCTGCAGTTCCATGGCGAGGAAGACGACGCGTTCTGCCGCAGCTTCAACCTGCCGTATCTGAAGGCGGTGCCGATGGGCAGCGGCGGGATGAACGGCGAGGACGCCAACGCGCGAACCTTGCAGCTCGCCTTTCCCAATACTGCCGGTTTCCTGTTCGACAGCCATGCGCCCGGCGCAGGCGGCGGTACCGGCAAGACCTTCGATTGGTCGCGCCTGCCGACCGGCCTGCATCGCCCGTTTCTGCTGGCCGGCGGCATCACCGCCGACAATGTGTTCGATGCGATCGTGGCAACGCTGCCATGGGGCGTGGACGTGTCCAGCGGCGTGGAGCTGGCGCCCGGCATCAAGGACGGCCACATGATGCGCAAGTTCGTCGAAGAAGTGCGCCGGGCCGATTGTCACGAGATGGGGTGAGTTGGGGAGTCGGGAATCGGGATTGGGGAATCGGAGTAGGCAGTCTGCTTCGTTTTTTTGATTGCCCTAGATCTTTCGCTTCTCTGATGATCGATTGTTCGGTCGCTGTTTCGCAGACCACTGAGCTTTCAAATTAGACGCTTGCGGCATCCGTGGTGCGCTGCTGATCTTCTGAAAGTGCGCTACGCAACCAGCCGGCGAGCTGTTCGATGCGTGGATCCGGGTTGCGCCTTGCGGCGCACAGCACCCAGCGGCCGCGGGTTGGCGTGAAGCCCCAGGGCGCCAGCAGGCGTCCGGCGGCCAGGTCCGCGGCAACCAGCGGTTGCGGTGCGATCGCCACGCCCAGGCCGGCGGCGGCGGCTTCCAGCAGGTAGACCAGATGTTCGAATTCGGTGCCGAAGCGCAGTGCTTCGGCTGCCACGCCGTGGCTTTGCGCCCATTCCGGCCAGGCCTGCGGGCGCGAGCGGGTATGCAGCAAGGCGTGATCGAGCAGGGCGGCAGGCGCTCTGCCAGCGAGCTGCGTTGCAGATGCCAACTGCGGACTCATCACCGGACCGATCCACTCCACCCCCAGCTCGTGCACCTGCCAGTCGCCTGGCCAGGGCGGGGTGTCCAGCAACAGGGCCGCATCCAGGCCGTCCAGATCCGGGCCGGGCGCCTGCTCGTTGGCCGACAGGTGCAGGCGCACCTGCGGCAGATCCCGCTGCAGCCGGCCCAGCCGCGGGATGACCCAGCGCGCCAGCAGGCTGCCCGAGCAACCCAGCACCAGCGGCGCCTCGCTGCTGGGGCGACGCAATGCCGCCCAGGTGTCGCCGATCAGCGCAAAGCCCTCGCCGGTCGCATCACGCAGCCGGGCGCCGGCGGGCGTCAGCACCAGGCCGCGGCCCTGGCGGGTGAACAGCGCCGCGCCCAGGGCCTGTTCCAGCGAGCGCACATGCCGGCTGATGGCGCCGTGGGTCACGTGCAACTCCTGCGCGGCCCGGCTGACGCTTTGCAGACGCGCGGCGGATTCGAACGCGCGCAGCGCTGCCAGCGGGGGAAGCAGGGTGCTCATATGTGAGTCCAGGTCACAGGTTGCGACAATCTTATCGATTTATCGCGCGCCGTGGCTGCGCTACAGTAATGCCTCTCGTATGACCGCATCGCTGCAGAGGATTCCCATGTCGGCCCAGCCCATCAGTGACTTTCACGCCTATCCGGACGCTGCCGGCCACTTCGGCAAGTTCGGTGGCCGGTTCGTCGCCGAGACCTTGATCGGCCCGTTGCAGGAACTGGCTGCCGCCTACGACCAGGCGCGCCAGGATCCGGCCTTCATTGCCGAGTACGACAAGGACCTCAAGCATTACGTCGGCCGGCCCAGCCCGATTTACCACGCCGAGCGCCTGAGCCGCGAAGTAGGCGGTGCGCAGATCCTGCTCAAGCGCGAGGACCTGAACCACACCGGCGCGCACAAGATCAACAACACCATCGGCCAGGCCCTGCTGGCCAGCCGCATGGGCAAGACCCGCATCATCGCCGAGACCGGCGCCGGCCAGCATGGCGTGGCCAGCGCCACGGTCGCCGCGCGGCTGGGCCTGGAGTGCGTGGTCTACATGGGTGCCACCGACATCGAGCGGCAGAAGATCAACGTCTACCGCATGAAGTTGCTGGGCGCGACGGTGATCCCGGTGACCTCCGGCTCGGCCACGCTCAAGGACGCGCTCAACGAGGCGATGCGCGACTGGGTCACCAACGTGCAGGACACCTTCTACATCATCGGCACCGTGGCCGGCCCGGATCCGTATCCGCGCATGGTGCGTGACTTCAATGCGATTGTCGGCCGCGAAGCGCGCGTGCAGATGCTGGAAGACTTCGGCCGCCTGCCGGACGCGATCAGCGCCTGCGTCGGCGGCGGCAGCAATGCGATCGGCCTGTTCCATGCCTTCCTCAACGACCCGGGCGTCAAGATCTATGGTGCCGAAGCGGCCGGCGACGGCATCGCCAGCGGCCGTCATGCGGCGTCGATCGCGGCCGGGCGCCCCGGCGTGCTGCATGGCAACCGCACCTATGTGATCTGCGACGACGATGGCCAGATCACCGAAACCCATTCGATCTCCGCCGGCCTGGATTACCCGGGCGTGGGCCCGGAGCATTCGTTCCTGTCCGACAGCGGCCGCGCGGTCTACCAGGGCATCACTGACGACGAAGCGATGGCCGCCTTCCATCTGCTGGCGCATACCGAAGGCATCCTGGCCGCGCTCGAATCCAGCCACGCGGTGGCGCAGTCGATCAAGCTCGCGCGCGAGATGCCCAAGGACGCCTTGATCCTGTGCAACCTGTCCGGCCGCGGCGACAAGGACGTACACACCATCGCTGCGCGCGAAGGCGTGCAGGTCTGATGCCACTGCGGCGCGTCACCGTGACCGCGCTGGCCGACCAACCGGGCGAGCAGGAGCTGCTGTTCGCCTGGCTCGATCGCTGGGCGCCGCAGATCCGCTGCTCGGAGAACAGCGGCTGCGGCTGCTGCCTGGACAGTTTCGACCTCGAGGTCGAGGCCCAGGCATTGGCCGAACTGCCGCCTGCCATGTACCAGGACATCCATTGAAGCGGTCGCACCGCCTCTAACTTTCTTGCAAGGTCTTTCAATGCGTCGTATCGACGAAACATTCCAGCGCCTGCGCGCCGATGGCCGCAAGGCGCTCATCCCCTTCATCACCGCCGGCGACCCGTCGCTGGAAGCCACCGTGCCGGTCATGCACGCGCTGGTACGTGCCGGTGCCGACGTCATCGAGCTGGGCGTGCCGTTTTCCGACCCGATGGCCGACGGCCCCACCATCCAGCGCAGCTCCGAGCGCGCGCTGGGCCGTGGTGCCGGCCTGGCCTATGTTCTGGAGGCGGTGCAGGAATTCCGCCGCGAAGACGCCACCACACCGGTTGTGTTGATGGGTTACCTCAACCCGATCGAGATCCACGGCACCCGGCGCTTCGCCGAAGCCGCCGTCGCTGCCGGTGTGGATGGCCTGCTCCTGGTCGATCTGCCGCCCGAAGAGGCGGCCGAGACCCGCACCATCTTCACCGAGGTCGGCCTGGCCCTGATCGCGCTGGCCTCGCCGACCACCAGCGAGCAGCGCCTGGACATGTTGTGCAGCAGCGCCCAGGGCTATCTGTACTACGTCAGCTTCGCCGGCGTCACCGGCGCCTCGAATCTGCTCGACACCCATGCCGCCAGCGACCGCCTGCGCCAGCTGCGTCGGCGTGCCGGCGCTCCGGTGGTGGCCGGCTTCGGCATCAAGGACGCCGCCAGCGCCGCCGCGATGGCCGTCGACGCCGAAGGTGTGGTGGTTGGTAGCGCCCTGGTCGCCGCGCTGGCCGAAGCCACCGACGTCCGCAGCGCCCGCGAACGCGCCGAAGCCTTCCTGGCCCCACTGCGCCAGGCGCTCGACCAGGCCTGAAACCAACGCCGCGTTCTCCTGCAGGGGGAGACGGCGCGGCCTGCGCGCCACTGGTGCGCAGGCCTTTAAGCGCCCGCGCGGCAGGCACGGGCCGGGCCCGCCGGCCCTGCATTTAGCCTCCGCGCTACCTCGGCTTTCTCCCGGCGCGTTAGACTGTCGCCCCTCTGCGGCCCGCATGGCCGCCCTGCATGGATTGTCATACACGCATGAGCTGGCTCAGCAAATTGATGCCTTCCGGCATCCGCACCGAGAACACCCCGGCCAAGAAGCGCAGCGTCCCCGAGGGCCTGTGGGAGAAGTGCAGCAACTGCGGCAGCGCGCTGTACGGCCCCGAGCTCGAGGAGAACCTCGAGGTGTGTCCCAAGTGCGATCACCATATGGCGATCCGCGCGCGCGCGCGCCTGAACTCGCTGTTCGATCCCGACACCGCGACCACTGAGATCGCTGCTCAGCTGGGCCCGGTCGACGTGCTGAAGTTCAAGGACCAGAAGCGCTACGGCGAGCGCATCAAGGCCAGCCAGAAGAGCAGCGGCGAGTACGACGCACTGATCGCCATGCGCGGCACGCTCAAGGGCAATCCACTGGTCGCCGCGGCCTTCGACTTCGCCTTCATGGGCGGCTCGATGGGCTCAGTGGTCGGCGAGCGCTTCGCACGCGCGGCCGAAGTGGCGCTGGAAGTCGGCTGCCCGTTCGTGTGCTTTTCCGCCAGCGGCGGGGCGCGCATGCAGGAGGGCCTGTTCTCGCTGATGCAGATGGCCAAGACCTCCGCCGCGCTCGGTCGCCTGCGCGAAGCCGGCCTGCCGTACATCTCGGTGCTGACCCATCCCACCACCGGTGGCGTGTCGGCCTCGTTCGCGATGCTGGGCGATATCAATATCGCCGAGCCGCATGCCCTGATCGGCTTCGCCGGCCCGCGCGTGATCGAGCAGACCGTGCGCGAGACCCTGCCGGAAGGCTTCCAGCGTTCGGAGTTCCTGCTCGACCACGGTGCCATCGACCAGATCTGCGACCGCCGCGACCTGCGCGACCGCATCGCCGATCTGACCGCGATGATGATGCGCCAGCCGCATCCGCAGGACGCGGCCGCATGAGGCCAGTGGTTGCGCGCATGCGCGACACCGTCGCACGCGCCGCTGCGCGTGCGTCCACCCGTAGGCAGGAACACCGCAACGCATGAGCAGTCGCAAGTATTTTGGAACCGACGGCATCCGCGGTCGGGTCGGGCAGGGCGTGATCTCGGCCGATTTCGTGCTGCGGCTGGGCAATGCGCTCGGTCGGGTACTCACCCAGGGCCGCAGCAAGCGCCCGCTGGTGCTGATCGGCAAGGACACCCGGATCTCCGGCTACATGTTCGAAGCCGCGTTGGAAGCCGGCCTGGTCGCCGCCGGCGCCGACGTGCAGCTGATCGGCCCGATGCCGACCCCGGCCATTGCCTTCCTGACCAACACCCTGCGTGCCGACGCCGGCGTGGTAATCAGCGCTTCGCACAACCCGCATTACGACAACGGCATCAAGTTCTTTTCTGCCGAAGGCGAGAAGCTCGACGACGCCACTGAAGCGGCGATCGAGGCCGCGCTGGACGAGCCGTTCCACACCGTGGAATCGGAGCGCCTGGGCAAGGCGATCCGCACCCGTGATGCGATCGGCCGTTACATCGAATTCTGCAAGGCCAGCGTGGCGCGCGGGTTCACCCTGCACGGCCTGAAGATGGTGCTGGATTGCGCGCATGGCGCGACCTATCACATCGCGCCGATGCTGTTCCGCGAGCTGGGTGCGGACGTGGTCGTCATCGGTGCCGCACCGGACGGGCTCAATATCAATGCCGGTGTCGGCTCCACCCATATCGACAACCTCGCCGCCAAGGTGCGCGAGAGCGGTGCGCAGCTCGGCATCGCCTTCGATGGCGATGGTGATCGCGTGCTGATGGCCGACGACCAGGGCAACCCGGTCGATGGCGACGATCTGCTGTATGTGCTTGCCCGCTCCTGGCAGGCCAGCGGCCGGCTCACCGGCACCGTGGTCGGCACGCTGATGACCAACTACGGTCTGGAACAGGCGCTGGCCGGGTTGAACATCCCGTTCCAGCGCGCCAAGGTCGGCGACCGCTACGTGCACCAGGCCCTGGTCGAGGGCGGCGGCACGTTGGGCGGCGAAACCTCCGGCCACCTGCTGTGCCTGGATCGCGCCACCACCGGCGATGGCATCGTCAGCGCGCTGCAGGTGCTCGAGGCGCTGGGGCGCGACGGGCAGAGCCTGCGCGAGGCCCTGAGCAGCCTGAGCAAGGTGCCGCAGAAGACCGTCAATGTGCGGCTGGGAGGCGGGGCGGCCAAGGCAATCGTGGAGGCGGCCGGCGTGCAGCAGGCGCTGCAGCAGGCGCAGGCCGCCGTGCAGGGCCGTGGGCGCGCGTTCCTGCGTCCGTCCGGTACCGAGCCGGTGGTGCGCGTGACCGTGGAAGCCGACGACGCCGGCCTGATGCAGGACACGCTCGACCGTCTTTCCGGAGCCGTGCGTGACGCGGCGTGAGTCGCTGATCATTGGTGTGTGCGTGGTCTTTGCCAAGGCCGCGACGTTCTACCTGTTGTATCGCCTGCTGTCCTGAGCGGCAGGCCTTCCTTTCGACTTCCCGACTTCAACTGCAGATATCCGTATGAGCGCCCGCATCCCGACCCTGGACATCACCCGTTTCGACAGCGATCGCGACGCCTTCGTCGCCGAGCTCGGCGCGGCCTATCGGCAGTGGGGCTTTGCCGGCATCCGCAACCACGGCATCGCGCAGGCCGACATCGACGCGGCGTATGACGTGTTCAAGGCGTTCTTCGCACTGCCCGAGGAGGTCAAGCGTCGCTATCACGTGGAAGGCAGCGGCGGTGCGCGCGGCTACACCGCGTTCGGCGTGGAGACCGCCAAGGATTCCAAGCATTTCGATCTGAAGGAGTTCTGGCATATCGGTCGCGAGATCGCGGACGATTCGCCGTACCGCGCGGTGATGGCACCGAACCTGTGGCCCGAAGAAGTCCCCGGCTTCCGTGAGCGCGGCTATCGCCTGTACCAGCAGCTGGATCACCTGGGCTCGCGCGTGCTGTCGGCACTGGCGCTGCATATCGGCCTGCCGCAGGACTACTTTGTCGACAAGACCAACAACGGCAACTCGATCCTGCGGCCGATCCACTACCCGCCGATCACCAGCGACGACATCCCCAACGTGCGCGCCGGTGCGCACGGCGACATCAATTTCATCACCTTGCTGGTCGGCGCCAGCGCGGCCGGGCTGGAAGTGCGCTCCAACGATGGCGAGTGGGTGCCGTTCACTGCCGACGCCGACACCATCGTGGTCAACATCGGCGACATGTTGCAGCGCCTGACCAACCACGTGTATCCGTCCACCATCCACCGCGTGGTCAATCCGCCGGGCGAACAGGCGCGCAAGCCGCGCTATTCGGTGCCGTTCTTCCTGCACCCCAATCCGGATTTCCTGATCGACGTGCTGCCTTCGTGCATCACCGCCGACAATCCGAGCCGTTATCCCGAGCCGATTACCGCGCACGGTTTTCTGGAAGAACGTCTGCGCGAAATCAAGCTGAAGTAATCCGTTCGCAGCCGCGACAGCGCAGCCAACGGCTGCGCTCGCAGCATCGGCAATGACCTCCGCCACAGTTTGATTCATAAAATTCTGCTGGCGGCTGGTTAAAGCTTGCATTCACCTCAGCCGATAACCCAGTCTGATCGCTAGCGCGACGTCGGACTCGCCTGGCGTGCGCTGCCGATTGCACTAGGCTTGGGGGGCGCATGCGGACGCAGTGGTTCAAACGGATCGGCCCGGTTGCGGGGTTGCTGGCGTACAGCGCCGCAAGCTATGCGTCGGCGACGCCGCTCAGCGTCACCGTTGTCGATGCCCACGGCATGTTGGTCGATGCGGTGGTGAGTCTGGAGCCGGCACGTCCGGTGGTCGCCGGCGGGGCGCCCAGAACCGTCGAGATGGACCAGGTCAATTCGCAGTTCGTGCCTGCGGTGCTGGCGGTGCGCACCGGCACCCTGGTGCGGTTTCCCAACAACGACCAGATTCGCCATCAGGTCTATTCGTTCTCTGCCGCAAAGCGGTTCGAGTTGCCGCTGTTCCAGGGCAGCACTGCCGCGCCGGTGCGCTTTGACCAGGCTGGGCTGGTGACGGTGGGCTGCAATATCCACGACTGGATGCTGGGCTATATCGTGGTGGTGGACACACCGTATTTCGGCAAGACCGGCAGCGACGGTCGCGTGCAGCTGGACGCGCCGGCAGGCAACTACACCTTGCGGGTCTGGCATCCGCGCATCAAGGGCGCCGCACTCGCCGCGCCGGTGGCGCTTGCGCGCGAGGCCGTGCAACGGCGCGTGACCTTGCAGACCAGCGGCCCCGCACCGGCGGTGGCACCTCCGGATGCGCGGGTGCGCGCGCTGCAGGACAAGTTCCGCCGCGCCGACCCGCAGAAGCCCAAGCCATGAAGGCCATGCGCCTGCATACCCGCATCGCGGCGTTTCTGGTGCTGGTCGTGCTCGCCACGCAGGCGTTGACCTTCATCGCGGTGCAGGTCGCCACCGAGCGCAGCGTCAAGGCGCAGCTCGGCGAAGAGCTGCAGATCGGCGAGCGCGTCTGGCAACGCATCAATCTGCGCCGCGACGAACAACTGCTGCAGTCGGCCTCGGTGCTGGCCGACGATTTCGGTTTCCGCGCGGCCGTGGCCAGCGGCGATGTGCCGACCATGCAATCGGCATTGCGCAACCACGCCGCGCGCATGTCGGCGCAGACCGCGCTGCTGCTGGCGCCGGATGGCGAATTTTTGACCGGGCTTGCCGATCTGCCGCAAGCCGAACAGCTGCGCGCAGTGCAGACCCTGCTGCGGCAGGCGCAGCGCGATGGGCGTGCGGTTGGCGTGGTCGCGCTGGACCAACGCATCGTGCGGCTGGCGGTGGTGCAGGTGCTGGCACCGAGCCGGGTGGGCTGGATCGCGATCGGCAACGAATCCGGCGACGGTCTCGCGCAGGATTTCCGTTCCACTACCGGGCTGGATGCGACCTTCTTCACCGATGGTCCGCCGGTGCGGGTGCTGGCGTCCACGCTGGAGCCGGCCGCGCGCGCCGAGTTCGCGCAGCAGTTGCCGACCGCCGAACGCGCGCAGGGCGCCGCGGTTGCGTTGACGCTGGCCGAGTCGCGTTACCTGGTCAAATTGCAGTCGATCCAGGGCGACAGCCATGTGCGGGTCGCGCTGCAGGCCTCGCTGGATCGCGCGGTGGCGCCTTATCGTGTGCTCAAGTTGCGCATCCTGCTGCTGGCGGGCCTGGCCACGGCTGCGGCGCTGGGTGTGGCGATCTTCCTGGCGCGCAGCGTCAGCAGGCCGGTCGCGCAGCTGGTGCAGGCAGCGCGGCGCATCCAGCGCGGCGACTACCACACCGCGGTCGAGGTGCCCTCGGGGCGCGAACTGGCCGAGTTGGCCGACAGCTTCGGGCGCATGCAGCAGCAGATCGCCAGCCGCGAGCAGCACATCCTGCATCAGGCGCGCCACGATGCCCTGACCGGTCTGCCCAATCGCATCTGGTTGCTGGAGCGGTTGAAGGACGTGGTGGAGCAGACCGTGGCCTCCGGCGGCACGGCCGCAGTGCTGATCCTGGATCTGGAACGCTTCAAGGAACTCAACGACAGCCTGGGCCACGATTTCGCTGACCAGGTCCTGGTCGAAGCAGGCCGCCGCCTTGCCGACGTGGTCCAGGAACCCAATCTCGTCGGGCGGCTGGGCAGCGACGAATTCATGGTGGTGGTGGCGCAGACCGATGTCACCACCGTGCAGCAGGATGCACAGCGCTTGCTGCTGCAGTTGCGCCGCCCGCTGGCGCTGCCGCAGGCGCGCATCCAGCTGGAAGCCAGCATCGGCATCGCCCTGATTCCCGAACACGGCGCCGATCCGGACACCTTGTTGCGGCGCGCGGACATCGCGCGTCGCCAGGGCGGCAACGTCACCACCGTCGGCGCCAGCGTGTACCGCCTGGGCCAGGATGAGCAGCATCTGCGCCGGCTGCGCCTGACCGGTGATCTGCGCCAGGCCATCGGCGGCAACGAGCTGACCCTGCGCTTCCAGCCCAAGATCTGCCTGCGCAACGATCGCGTCGAACAGGTCGAGGTGCTGGTGCGCTGGCAGCATCCGGTGCTCGGGGCGATCGGCCCGGACGAATTCATTCCGCTGGCCGAGCATTCCGGCGTGATCCATCCCTTGACCCGCTTCGTGCTGGACGAGGCGCTGCGCTGCCAGGCGCAATGGCGCAGGCAGGGGCTGGAACTGGGCATGGCGATCAATCTCTCCGCACTGGATCTGTCCGACCCCGGCCTGCCCGATTACGTACGTGGCCGTCTGGAACATCACGCGGTGCCGGCGCAGTCGGTGACGCTGGAACTGACCGAAAGCGCGCTGATGCGCGATGTCGAATCCGCGCTGCACATGCTGCATCAGCTGCGCAGCGTCGGCGTGCGCCTGTCCATCGACGACTTTGGCACCGGTTATTCCTCGTTGGCGCAACTCAAGCGCATGCCGGTGAACGAATTGAAGATCGACAAGAGTTTTGTCATGCAGCTGGCCGAGGGCACCGACGATGCGTTCATCGTGCGCAGCACCATCGATCTGGGGCACAACCTGGGCTTGAGCGTGATCGCCGAAGGCGTGGAGAACGCCACCGCGCTGGGGCTGCTGCGCGGTTATGGCTGCGACATGGTGCAGGGCTATCTGTATTCGCCGCCACTGGAAGAAGTGCCGCTGGTCGCCTGGTGCATGCGGCAACTCGATCTGGCGCCGGCGGCGCAGGCAGGAGTGCATCGATGAGCAAATGGCGGGGCGCGCTGCTGTCTGCGGCACTGGCCGGGCTGGCCAGCGCGCCCGCGTCGGCGATCGCCGGCGACGGGCGCCTGCTCGCCACCGGTGGCGTGTCGATGATCGAAGGCAGCAGCGGTGGCGGCATCGTGCCGTGGGCCACGCTGTCGGGCTACGGCACCCGCGACGAACTGGGCAGCGTGCTGTTCGCCACGCATGTGGACAGCGGCGATTACCGGCTCGACGTGCAGGGTGCCGCGCTGACGGTCGGCAACCGGCTGGAACTTTCGCTGGCGCGGCAACGGCTGGATCTGGGCACCCTGCAGGACCGGCTGGGCCTGCCATGGAATGCGCTTGGCCAGGACGTGTTCGGCGCCAAGCTGCGGGTCTACGGCGATCTGGTCTACGGACATGCGCCGCAGGTCAGCGTGGGCGTGCAGTACAAACGCCTGCGCAATGGCACGCTGCCGCTGGCGATCGGCGCGCGCGACGATCACGGCACCGACGTCTATGTCAGTGCCAGCCGGTTATTTCTGCAGGCCGCGGGCGGCTATCAACTGCTGCTCAACGGCACCTTGCGTGCGACCCGCGCCAATCAGACCGGCTTGCTCGGTTTCGGCGGCGATCGCCGCAACGCCTATCGGCTGGTTGGCGAAGCCAGCGCCGCCGTCGTGCTGTCGCCGGCGTGGGTGATCGGCGTGGAATATCGCGACAAGCCTGACAACCTCGGCTTCGCCCGCGAGCAGGCCTGGGCGGATGCATTCGTGGCCTGGTTTCCCAGCAAGCATGTGTCCCTGACTGCGGCCTGGGCCGAGCTAGGCGACATCGCCACGCTCACCGACCAACGCGGTCCCTATCTTTCCCTGCAGGTGGCGTTCTGATGAATCGACGGCTGCGCTGGCCCTTGCTGTGCATGCTGGCGCTGATGAGTGCCTGCACCACCACGCAACCGCGCCCCACGCTCTACGATGAACTCGGCGGGCAGGCCGGGATCGAAGCGCTGGTGGAAACCATGTTGTCGCGCATCGCCGACGACCAACGCATCGTCGACAAGTTCGCGCGCGTCAACATCGAGATGCTCAACGAGCGCCTGGTGCAGAAGTTCTGCCATGTCGCCGACGGCCCGTGCCCGGATACCGCCAAGTCGATGCAGCAGGCGCACGCGCACCTGGCCATTCGCGAAGGCGACTTCAATGCGCTGGTGGAGGATCTGAACTGGGCGATGGATCAGCGCAAGATTCCGCGCCGCACGCAGAACCGTCTGCTGGCGCGGCTGGCGGCCATGCACGGCGAAATCGTCAATCACTGAGGCTGTCGCACCGCTGCTACGCGCAGCGATGGGCGCGCCTGGTCGCTGCTCGTGACAACATGTTTCTAGCCACGGACTGCGGCCCTGGGCAGGGCCGTTCACAGCATCCGACGTCCGCTCGCGACGTATTGCCAGTCGCCCTGCGCCGCAGACAGGAGGGAGGCCGCGGCCGGTATCGGTGGTGACCATGGCAACGGACAAGCTGGCAGTTGCAAGCGGCGCGCGGTCACGGGTGTGTGGCTGCGCAGGCAAGACGCTGCAGGCAGCCGATGCGCCGCCGCCTTACTGCAACGGACGCACCCGCTGCGATCCGCGCGCCATCAGGCGCAGTGCGAGCGCATGCGGCACCACGCGCAAGACCGTATTGATCAGGCGATAGCGCCATCCCGGCACGGCCAGTACCTGGCCGCGTTCCAGCGCGGCAATGCCGTACTTGGCCACGTCGTCGGCCTGCAGCCACGCCCAGCGGGGCAGGGTGGACATCGCCGCGCGGGTGCCGGTGACATCGTGAAACTCCGACCAGGCAAAGCCGGGACACAGCGCGCAGACCTTGACCGCGCAGTCGGCGTTCTCCAGTGCCAGCGATTCGCTGAAGCGCAGCAGGAAGCTCTTGCTGGCTGCGTACAGCGTCTGCCCGTCGGCACTCGGCGTCAGTGCGGCGAACGAGGCCACATTGAGGATGCGGCCCTGGCCGCTGGCACGAATCATCGGTAAGAGCCGCCAGGTCAGTTCGCACACCGCGCCCACCATCACCTGCAGAAAGCGTGCATGCGTGGCCCAGTCGTTGTGCAGATAGCGGCCCGGCACGCCGTAGCCGGCGTTGTTGACCAGGGTGCCCACCGTCCAGCCATTGCGCTGGATCTGCGCAACCAATGCTTCGACCGCGGCGGGATCGCCCAGATCGGCCGGCACCACTTCCACCCGCACCAAGGGCCGCAACTCCTCGGCCAGCGCCTGCAGCCGGTCGACCCGGCGCGCGGTCAGGATCAGCGGCACGCCACGCCTCGCGTAGGCACGCGCAATCTCGCGGCCGATGCCGCTGGAGGCGCCGGTGACCAGCGCGAAGACAGGCAAAACGGACATGGCAGGTTCCTGCTGGAGGAGGGGGAGGACAGGCAACGGACAGAAGTGTGCCGGCTGCCGACAGGGCATGGGCTATTCTGTCGCCTGTCTTCCACTCAGGAACCTGCGCCTGATGCGTCGAAAGATCGTTGCCGGAAATTGGAAGCTGCATGGCAGCCGCGCCTTCGCCACCGAACTGGTGGCCCAGATCGCCGCACACATGCCCCTGGAGGGTGTCGATGTCGTCATCCTGCCGCCACTGCCTTACCTGGGCGACCTGATCGAGGATTTCGAGGAGCACCATCTGTGTTTCGGTGCCCAGGACGTCAGCAGTAACGAGAAGGGCGCCTACACCGGGGAAGTCTCGGCCACGATGCTGGTCGATGTCGGCGCCGAGTACGGGCTGGTCGGCCACTCCGAACGGCGCCAGTACCATCGTGAGAGCAGCGAGCTGGTGGCGCATAAATTCGCCGCCGCCATGCATGCCGGCCTGGTCCCGATGCTGTGTGTGGGCGAGTCGCTGGAGCAGCGCGAGGCCGACCAGACCGAGGCGGTGCTGCGCGCCCAGCTCGAGCCGGTGCTGGCGCTGGTGGGCAGCGCGGGCTTTGCCCGCGCCGTACTCGCTTACGAGCCGATCTGGGCCATTGGCACCGGCCGCACCGCCAGCCCGGAGCAGGCGCAGGCGGTGCACGCGTTCCTGCGTGGCGAAGTCGCGAAGGCGGATGCTAGAATCGCCGATTCTCTGCCCATCCTGTACGGGGGCAGTGTCAAGCCCGATAACGCCAGCGAGCTGTTTGCGCAGCCCGACGTCGATGGCGGGCTGGTCGGAGGCGCCTCGCTGGTCGCCGAGGATTTCCTGGCCATCGCGCGTGCGGCGGCCGCTTGTTAACCCATTAAGTTTTGTCCGGGGACGGATTTCGAAATGCTGATGTTGATCCTCAATGTGGTCTACGTGCTGGTCGCGCTGGCGATGATTGCGCTGATCCTGATGCAGCGTGGTGCGGGTGCGGCAGCCGGTTCTGGCTTCGGCGCCGGCGCGTCGGGCACCGTGTTCGGCTCGCAGGGTGCGTCGAACTTCCTGTCCAAATCGACTAAGTGGCTGGCGGTGGTGTTCTTCAGCATCAGCCTGTTCATGGCGTGGTATGCCACCCACGGCGCACGTCCGACCGACCAGAACCTGGGCGTGATGTCGCAGTCGGCCACCCCGGCGCCCGCCGCTGCGGGCGAGCTGACTCAGCCATTGCCGCAGGCGCCGGCCGCCGGCGCAGTGCCGACCGCTCCTTCGCAGCCAGTGCCTGCCGCAACTCCGGCTGCAACGCCGGCGCAGTCCGCACCGGCACAGCAGGTGCCCGCGGCACGCGAAGAAAACGCTTCAGAACCAGCACAAAAACGCTGAAGCCGGTTACAATACGCTGCGCACTGGGATGTCCAGCGGCGCAACGTATGCCCAGGTGGCGGAATTGGTAGACGCACTACCTTGAGGTGGTAGCGACTTAGGTCGTAGGGGTTCGAGTCCCCTCTTGGGCACCATTGTTTGGCTGCAGTTCCTGCGCATCGCTGGTCGCGCGCGGGGTCTGCCTATACCCCATGCCGGCACGCGGCGCGTGCGGGCAGAGGCAAGAGAGAATCGCTGTGCTGGCCGAATATTTGCCGAGTCTGCTGTTTCTGATCGTCGCCACCGGTATCGGCATCGTGCTGATGCTGGTCGGTCGATTCCTCGGTCCGCGTAGTCCGGACCCGCGCAAGCTCTCGCCTTACGAGTGTGGCTTCGAAGCCTTCGAAGACGCGCGCATGAAGTTCGACGTGCGCTACTACCTGATCGCGATCCAGTTCATCGTGTTCGATCTGGAAATCATCTTCATCGTGCCGTGGACACAGGTGTTCATGGAGATCGGCGCACGTTCGCTGGTCACCATGGGTCTGTTCGTTGGCATGTTGTTCCTCGGCTTTATCTACGTGTGGAAGAAGGGAGCGCTGGAATGGGAGTGATTCAGACCCTGGATCGTCTGATGACCAACCCGATGCCGGAAGGCCGGGTGGAAGACATCCTGCGCCCGGAAGGCGAAAACCCGCTGCTCGAGAAGGGCTACGTGACCACCAGCGTCGATGCGCTGCTGAACTGGGCGCGCACCGGCTCGATGTGGCCGATGACCTTCGGCCTGGCCTGCTGCGCGGTCGAGATGATGCATGCCGGCGCCGCGCGTCTGGATCTGGACCGCTACGGCGTGGTGTTCCGCCCGTCGCCGCGCCAGTCCGACGTGATGATCGTGGCCGGCACGCTGGTCAACAAGATGGCCCCGGCGCTGCGCAAGGTCTACGACCAGATGCCGGACCCGAAGTGGGTCATCTCGATGGGTAGCTGCGCCAATGGCGGCGGCTACTATCACTATTCGTATTCGGTGGTGCGCGGTTGCGATCGCATCGTGCCGGTGGACATCTACGTCCCCGGTTGCCCGCCGACCGCCGAGGCGCTGGTATACGGCATCCTGCAGCTGCAGAAGAAGATCTGGCGTACCCAGACCATCGCGCGCTGACACCCGTCTTCTTCTACTGAGAGCAGCCAAGCCCCCATGGCAGAGCAAGCATCTTCCTTCACTGACCGACTTGCGGCACGTTTCGCCGGTGCGCAGATCGCCGTGGCATTGCCGCGCGGCGAAGTGACGCTGGAAGTCGCTGCGGCCGATTGGCACGCCACCTGTCTGGCCCTGCGTGACGAGCTCGGTTTCGAGCAACTCAGCGACCTGTGCGGCGTCGATTACCTGGGCTACGGCAGCGACGAGTGGGATACCGCCGACGTGTCGTCGCAGGGCTTCAGCCGCGGCGTCGAGGGCAAGGCCGTCGGTCGTTTCGCCTGGGGCGAATTTCCCAGCCAGGAAAGTTCCGACGGCGCCCATCCGCAGCACATGCCCAAGCAGCGTTTTGCGGTGGTCGCGCAGCTGATCTCCTACCAGCACAACCAGCGTCTGCGCGTGCGTTGCTACGCACCGGACGAGCAGGTGCCGGTGGTGGCGTCGTTGACCGATATCTGGCCCGGCGTGAACTGGTTCGAACGCGAAGCCTTCGACCTGTTCGGCATCGTCTTCGATGGCCATCCGGACCTGCGCCGCATCCTGACCGACTACGGATTTGTCGGCCATCCGTTCCGCAAGGATTTCCCGCTGATCGGCAACGTCGAAGTGCGTTACGACGATGAGCGCAAGCGTGTCGTGTACGAGCCGGTGACCTCGGTCGAGCCGCGCGTCGGTGTGCCGCGCGTGATCCGCGACGATGCCCGTTATGAGACTGCCGCTGGTGAAGTGGGCAAGTCGGAGACCGCCAAGTGAGTGAGTTCCGCCAGGCAACCGATGCCTTCGCGAGCAATCCTGTCGAAAGCAAGCAGGAAATCCGCAATTACACGATGAACTTCGGCCCGCAGCATCCTGCGGCGCACGGCGTGCTGCGCCTGATCCTGGAAATGGACGGCGAGACCGTGGTGCGTGCCGATCCGCATATCGGCCTGCTGCACCGTGGCACCGAGAAGCTGGCCGAATCCAAGCCGTTCAACCAGTCGGTTCCGTACATGGACCGCCTGGATTACGTGTCGATGATGTGCAACGAGCACGCCTACGTGCGCGCGATCGAGTCCCTGATGGGCATCGAAGTGCCCGAGCGTGCGCACTACATCCGCACCATGTTCGATGAGATCACCCGCATCAAGAACCACCTGATGTGGGTCGGTTCCAACGCGCTCGACCTGGGCGCGATGGCGGTGATGCTGTACGCGTTCCGCGAGCGCGAAGAATTGATGGACGTCTACGAGGCGGTCAGTGGTGCGCGCATGCACGCTGCCTACTACCGTCCCGGCGGCGTGTATCGCGATCTGCCCGATCGCATGCCCAAGTACAAGGAATCCCGCTGGCACAAGGGCGGGGCACTGAAGAAGCTCAATGCAGCGCGCGAAGGCTCGATGCTGGACTTCCTCGAGGATTTCACCAATACGTTCCCGTCGCGTGTGGACGAGTACGAGACGCTGCTGACCGATAACCGTATCTGGAAGCAGCGTACCGTCGACGTCGGCATCATCAGCCCGGATCTGGCGCGTGCCTGGGGCATGACCGGCCCGATGCTGCGTGGCTCGGGCATCGAATGGGACCTGCGCAAGAAGCAGCCGTACGCCAAGTACGACGCGGTGGAGTTCGACGTGCCGGTCGGCACCAATGGCGATTGCTACGACCGCTATCTGGTACGCGTGGCCGAGATGCGCGAGTCCAACCGCATCATCAAGCAATGCGTGAAGTGGCTGAAGGCCAACCCCGGCCCGGTCATGGTCACCAATTTCAAGGTCGCTCCGCCAAGCCGCGAAGGCATGAAGGACGACATGGAAGCGCTGATCCATCACTTCAAGCTGTTCAGTGAAGGCTACTGCGTGCCGGCCGGCGAAACCTATTGCGCGGTCGAAGCGCCCAAGGGCGAGTTCGGCTGCTACCTGATGTCCGATGGCGCCAACAAGCCGTTCCGCGTGCATCTGCGCGCGCCGGGCTTTGCGCATCTGTCGTCGATGGACGCGGTGGTGCGTGGCTATCTGCTGGCCGACGTCGTGGCGATGATCGGTACTTACGATTTGGTTTTCGGTGAGGTTGACCGATGAAGGCGACGGGTAATTTCGAGGCGGCGCGCGACGTCGATCCGCAGGTGGTGCTGAGCGACAAGACGCGCGCGCACATCGATCACTGGTTGAGCAAGTTTCCGCCTGATCGCAAGCGTTCGGCCGTGCTGCAGGGCTTGCACGCTGCGCAGGAGCAGAACCAGGGCTGGCTGACCGACGAGCTGATTGTCGGCGTGGCCAAGTATCTGGACCTGCCGCCGGTGTGGGCCTACGAGGTCGCCAGCTTCTACTCGATGTTCGAGACCGAGAAGGTCGGCCGCCACAACGTGGCGTTCTGCACCAACATCAGCTGCTGGCTCAACGGCGCCGAAGATCTGTTGGCGCACGCGGAGAAGAAACTGGGTTGCAAGCTGGGGCAGTCGACGGCCGATGGCCGCGTCTACCTCAAGCGCGAAGAAGAGTGCCTGGCGGCCTGCTCTGCAGCGCCGATGATGGTCATCAACGGCCATTACCACGAGCACCTGACGAAAGAGAAGGTCGACGCGCTGCTGGACGGGCTGGAGTAAGACATGGCACATCATCACGCACCCTCAGGCCCGGTCGGTCCGGCGCCGTTGCCGCATCAGGTCGTCTACACGACGCTGCACTACGACACCCCGTGGTCGTACGAGAGCTATCTGAAAACTGGTGGCTACGCCGCGCTGCGCAAGATCCTTGAAGAGAAGATCGCGCCGGCCGACGTCATCGAGATGGTCAAGGCGTCCAACCTGCGCGGCCGTGGCGGCGCGGGCTTCCCGACCGGCCTGAAGTGGTCGTTCATGCCCAAGGGCACGATGCAGAAGTACATCCTGTGCAACTCGGACGAATCCGAGCCGGGAACCTGCAAGGACCGCGACATCCTGCGTTACAACCCGCACTCGGTGGTGGAGGGCATGGCGATCGCCTGCTACGCCACCGGCTCGACCGTGGGCTACAACTATCTGCGTGGCGAGTTCCACCACGAGCCGTTCGAGAACTTCGAGCTGGCGCTGGCCGATGCCTATGCCAACGGCTGGCTGGGCAAGAACATCCTCGGCAGCGGCGTGGATATCGATATCTACGGTGCGCTGGGTGCCGGCGCCTACATCTGCGGCGAAGAAACCGCGCTGATGGAATCGCTGGAAGGCAAGAAGGGCCAGCCGCGTTACAAGCCGCCGTTCCCGGCCAACTTCGGCCTGTACGGCAAGCCGACCACCATCAACAACACCGAGACCTACGCGTCGGTGCCGGCGATCATTCGCAACGGCCCGGAATGGTTCCTGGGGTTGAGCAAGACCAAGAACGGCGGCCCGAAGATTTTCTCGGTGTCCGGCTGCGTGCAGAAGGGCGGCAATTTCGAAGTGCCGCTCGGCACCACCTTCGACGAACTGCTGGAAATGGCCGGTGGCCTGCGTCCGGGCCGCAAGCTCAAGGGCGTGGTGCCTGGCGGCGTGTCGATGCCGGTGCTGAAGGCCGACCAGGTCGCCGGGCTGCAGATGGACTACGACACCTTGCGTGCGCTCGGCACCGGCCTGGGGTCGGGTGCGATCGTGGTGCTGGATGACAGCGTGTGCTGCGTGCGCTTCGCCTGCCGCATCTCGCAGTTCTTCCACAAGGAATCCTGCGGCCAGTGCACCCCGTGCCGCGAAGGCACCGGCTGGATGCACCGCGTGCTGGAGCGCATCGTCGCCGGCAAGGCGACGATGGAAGACCTGCATCAGCTGCGCACCGTTGCCGGCCAGATCGAAGGACACACCATCTGCGCCTTCGGCGAAGCGGCGGCGTGGCCGATCCAAGGCTTCCTGCGCCAGTTCTGGGACGAGTTCGAGTACTACATCGTCAACGGTCGTTCGATCGTCGACACGCACGTCGGAGTGGCCGCATGAGCGCCCAACCAGTGAACCCGAACGTGCCACCGGATCATGTCACCGTCGAGATCGACGGCCAGTCCCTGGTGGTGCCGAAGGGTTCGATGATCATCCAGGCGGCCGACAAGGCCGGCATCCCGATCCCGCGCTTCTGCTACCACGAGAAGCTGCCGATCGCGGCGAACTGCCGCATGTGCCTTGTGGACGTCGAGAAATCCCCGAAGCCGTCGCCTGCCTGCGCCACGCCGGTGATGGACGGCATGAAGGTCACCACGCGTAGCGAAAAGGCGCTGAAGTACCAGCGCAGCGTGATGGAATTCCTGCTGATCAACCATCCGCTCGACTGCCCGATCTGCGATCAGGGCGGCGAGTGCGAACTGCAGGACGTGTCGCTGGGTTACGGCCGTTCGGTCAGCCGCTTCAACGAGCGCAAGCGCGTGGTGCCGGACGAGGACATCGGTCCGCTGGTTGCCACCGAAATGACCCGTTGCATCCAGTGCACCCGTTGCGTGCGTTTCACTGCAGACATTGCCGGCACCTACGAGCTGGGCGGCATGTATCGCGGCGAGAACCTGCAGATCGGCACCTACGACGGCAAGCCGCTGACCACCGAAATCTCCGGCAACGTCATCGACGTCTGCCCGGTCGGCGCGCTGACCAACAAGGTGTTCCAGTTCCGTGCGCGTCCGTGGGAGCTGATGGCGCGCGAGTCGCTCGGCTACCACGATGCGATGGGCTCGAATCTGTTCCTGCACGTGCGTCGCGGCGAAGTGCTGCGCACCGTGCCGCGCGAGAACGAGGCGGTCAACGAGTGCTGGCTGTCCGATCGCGATCGTTATTCGCATCAGGGCCTGTATGCCGAAGACCGTGCGGTCAAGCCGCTGAAGAAGTTCAACGGGCAGTGGACCGAGGTAAGCTGGGCCGAAGGTCTGGCCGCCGCGACGCAGATCCTGCGTGACAACGCCGGCGATCAGCTCGGTGTGCTGGTGCATCCGTCCACCTCCAACGAAGAGGGCGCCTTGCTCGCACGTCTGGCCGAAGGCCTGAACAGCGGCAATCTGGATCACCGCCTGCTCAACCGTGATTTCTCCGATGCCGCGGTGGCCCAAGCGTTTGCCACGCCGCTGGCCGAGATCGAGCGCGCCGATGTGGTGGTGCTGTTCGGCACCAACGTACGTCACGAGCTGCCGTTGCTGCATGCCCGCCTGCGTAAGGCCAGCATCCAGAACGGGACGAAGATCCACTCGGTCAACCCGGTCGATTTCGATTTTGCCTTCACCCAGGCAAGCCGCACGGTCGTTGCGCCGTCGCAGCTGGCCGGTGCCCTGGACGATGCGGCGTTGCGCGATGCGGTCAAGGGCGCCACGCGCGCCGTGATCGTGGTCGGCGCACTGGCTGAAAACCACCCGCAGGCTGCCGCATTGCGTGCCGCTGCACGCGACTTTGCCGCTGCAACCGGCGCCTCGCTGTGCCGCATCCCGCAGGGTGCGAACGCGGTCGGTCTGGTGTCGCAGGGTGTGCTGCCGACCGCACGCGATGTCGCCGGCATGCTGGCGCAGCCGCGCCAGGCCTACGTGCTGTATGGCATCGAGCCGGGTCTGGATTTCGCCGATGCCGCCGCTGCACGCAGCGCCTTGGCGGGTGCCAAGGTGGTCGCGTTCAGCCAGTTTGCCTGTGCCTCGACGCGCGACGTGGCCGATGTGATCCTGCCGATCGGTGCGCTGCCGGAAATCGACGCATCGCTGACCAATCTGGATGGCCGCGTGCAGACCGCACGTGCCGCCGGTCGCCTGCCGGTCGAAGCCCGCGAAGGTTGGCGCGTACTGCGTGCACTTGGTGGCGAACTGGGTCTGGCCGGTTTCGAATTCATCGATCTGGTCGGCCTGCGTGCCGGCATGCAGAACCGTTCCGTCAGCCCTGTCGCCTCGGCACAGCCGGCTGCGAGCAGCGACGGGCTGGAAGTTGCCGCCACCGCTGCGATCTATCGCACCGATGCGGTGGTGCGTCGCGCCGCCGCGCTGCAATCGCATCCGCTCAACATCGCGCCGTGTGTGGCGATGCATCCGGAGCAGGCTGCGCAGTTGCAGGTCGGCGCTGGTCAGATGGTCAAGGTCGGTACCGACGCCGGTAAGGCGACGTTGCCGGTAGTGCTGGACAAGCGCGTCGCACCGGGCACGGTGTGGATCGAATCCGGCCATGGCGCAACCGCGCCGCTCGGTGCCGGTCGTGTAACGGTGGTGGCTGCATGAACGAATTGCTGTTGAACCTGGTCGATCCCTTGCACCAGTGGTTTGTCGGTCTGGGCGATGGCGGCGTGGTGCTGTGGACCGTGCTGAAGATCCTGCTGATCACCGTGCCGGTGATCGTGTCGGTGGCCTTCTACGTGGTCTGGGAGCGCAAGCTGATCGGCTGGATGCACGTGCGTCACGGGCCGATGTACGTGGGCATGGGCATCTTCCAGGCCTTCGCCGACGTGTTCAAACTCCTGTTCAAGGAGATCGTGCAACCGAGCAGCTCGCACAAGGCGATGTTCATCATCGCGCCTTTGCTGACCCTGGCACCGGCCTTCGCGGCCTGGTCGGTGGTGCCGTTCGACGCGCAGCTGGTGCTGTCCAACGCCAACGTCGGTTTGCTGTATCTGCTGGCGATGACCTCGCTGGGCGTGTACGGCATCATCCTGGCCGGCTGGGCGTCCAACTCCAAGTACGCGTTCCTGGGTGCGATGCGCTCGGCCGCGCAGGTGGTCAGCTACGAAATTGCGATGGGCTTTGCGCTGGTCGGCGTGATGATCGCCTCCGGCAGCGTCAACCTGAGCCAGATCGTGTTCGCGCAGGCGGGCAGCTCCGGCTTCTTCGACTGGTTCCTGATTCCGCTGTTCCCGTTGTTCATCGTGTACTGGGTGTCGGGCGTCGCCGAAACCAACCGCGCGCCGTTCGACGTGGTGGAAGGCGAATCGGAAATCGTCGCCGGTCACATGGTGGAGTACTCGGGCGGTGCGTTCGCGCTGTTCTTCCTGGCCGAATACGCCAACATGATCCTGGTCAGCTTCCTGATCTCGATCTTCTTCCTCGGCGGCTGGTTGAGCCCGATCCAGGGTTGGGTCAACGCGGATATCTCGCCGTGGATCGACTGGTTGTGGAAGGGCGGTTGGCCGTGGCTGCTGATGAAGGTGTTCTTCTTCGCCAGCGCCTACATCTGGTTCCGTGCCAGCTTCCCGCGCTACCGCTATGACCAGATCATGCGTCTGGGCTGGAAGGTGTTCATTCCGCTCACGATCGTGTGGATCGCAGTGACGGCGTTGATGGTGTTTTACGGCGTGATCCAGAAGGGCGTGTAACTGATGAACAAGATCACCCATTACTTCAAAAGCCTGCTCCTGCTCGAACTGCTAGGCGGCCTATGGCTGACGTTGAAATACACGTTCAAGCCCAAGTACACCGTGCTGTATCCGATGGAGAAGTTCCCGCAGTCGCCGCGTTTCCGTGGCTTGCATGCATTGCGTCGCTATCCCAACGGCGAAGAGCGCTGCATCGCCTGCAAGCTGTGCGAAGCGGTGTGCCCGGCGCTGGCGATCACCATCGACTCGGCCAAACGCGAGGACGGCTCGCGCCGCACCACGCGCTACGACATCGATCTGTTCAAGTGCATCTTCTGCGGCTTCTGCGAAGAAAGCTGCCCGGTGGACTCGATCGTCGAGACGCACATCCTCGAGTACCACTTCGAGAAGCGTGGCGAGAACATTGTCAACAAGCCGCAGCTGCTGGCGATCGGAGACCGGTTTGAAACCGAGATCGCCGAGCGTCGCGCTGCCGATGCCGCCTTCCGTTGAGGTCATGATGGACTGGGTCACTATTGCTTTCTACGCCTTCTCCGCCGTCGCGGTCGTGTCCGCCGGTGCGGTGATCAGCGTGCGCAACCCGGTGTACGCCGTGTTGTGCCTGATCCTCACCTTCTTCTCGATGGCATGCATCTGGTTGCTGGTCGGCGCCGAGTTCCTCGGCGTGACGCTGGTGCTGGTCTACGTCGGCGCGGTGATGGTGCTGTTCCTGTTCGTGGTGATGATGCTGGACATCGACACCAGCCGCCTGCGCGAAGGGTGGGTCAAGTACATGCCGGTCGGTGTCATCGTGGCGGTTGCTATGCTGGCGCAGATGGTCACCCTGATCGGGGTCAAGGCGCGCAGTGCCGCACCGTTCCCGGCCGATAACGCCGCCGCGCAGGCCGCCGACGTGTCGAACCTGACCTGGCTGGCCAAGACCCTCTACACCCAGTTCCTGCTGCCGTTCGAGTTCGCCGCGGTGATCCTGACCGTGGCCGTGGTGGCCGCGGTGATGCTGACCCTGCGCAAGCGCACCGGCATCAAGCACCAGAATGCGGGCGAGCAGTCGCGGGTGAAGGCGGGCGATCGTCTGCGCATGGTCAAAATGGCGGTTGAAAAGCCGGTACAGGTCGCGCCGAAGCTGGATGCGGCCGACGGACAGGAGGCGAAGTCTTGATTACCTTGGGCCACTTGCTGGGACTGGGCGCGGTGCTGTTCTGCATCTCCCTGGCCGGCATCTTCCTCAACCGCAAGAACGTCATCGTGCTGCTGATGTCGATCGAGCTGATGCTGCTGTCGGTCAACGTCAACTTCATTGCGTTCTCGCGCGAGCTTGGCGACCCCGCCGGTCAGCTGTTCGTGTTCTTCATCCTGACCGTTGCCGCCGCGGAGGCTGCAATCGGCCTTGCGATCCTGGTGACTCTGTTCCGCACGCGCCGCACGATCAATGTGGCCGAAGTCGATACGTTGAAGGGCTGACCTGTAGATGGAAATCACTCTCTCCAAGAGTCTGTTGATCGCGGTGGTGCTTGCACCGCTGGTCGGCAGCATCATCGCCGGCCTGTTCGGTCGCCAGGTAGGGCGCAAGGGCGCGCAATACGTCACCATCCTGGGCGTGGCGGTCAGCTGCGTGCTGTCGTGCCTGACGCTGTATCAATTGGTGGAGCAGGGCGCCAGCCCGTTCAACCAGAACCTGTACACCTTCTTCGATGTCGGTAACTACTCGGCGCATGTCGGCTTCATGGTCGATCGCCTGACCGCGATGATGATGGTGGTGGTGACCTTCGTGTCGCTGCTGGTGCACATCTACACCATCGGCTACATGGAAGAAGACCCGGGCTACCAGCGTTTCTTCAGCTACATCTCGTTGTTCACCTTCTCCATGCTCACGCTGGTGATGAGCAACAACTTCCTGCAGCTGTTCTTCGGCTGGGAAGCGGTGGGTCTGGTGTCCTACCTGTTGATCGGTTTCTGGTTCAAGCGCCCGACCGCCGTGTTCGCCAACATGAAGGCGTTCCTGGTCAATCGCGTCGGCGACTTCGGCTTCATTCTCGGCATCGCCGGTGTGCTGCTGTGGTTCGGCTCGCTGGACTACTCCACCGTGTTCGCCAACGCGACTACCATGGCCGGTGCCAAGGTGCAGCTGTTCGCGGGCCACGAATGGAGCGTGATGACGCTGATCTGCATCTGCCTGTTCATCGGCGCGATGGGCAAGTCGGCGCAGGTGCCGCTGCACGTGTGGCTGCCGGACTCGATGGAAGGCCCGACGCCGATTTCGGCACTGATCCATGCTGCCACGATGGTGACCGCCGGCATCTTCATGGTCGCGCGCATGTCGCCGCTGTTCGAGCTGTCGGAAACCGCGTTGAACTTCATCCTGTTCATCGGTGCGACCACGGCCTTCTTCACCGGCCTGATTGGCATCGTGCAGAACGACATCAAGCGCGTGGTTGCGTATTCCACGCTGTCGCAGCTGGGCTACATGACCGTGGCGCTGGGCGTGTCGGCGTATTCGGCCGCCGTGTTCCACCTGATGACGCATGCCTTTTTCAAGGCGCTGCTGTTCCTGGCGGCCGGTTCGGTCATCATCGGCATGCACCACGAGCAGGACATGCGCAAGATGGGCGGCCTGCGCAAGTACATGAAGGTGACCTACTGGACCAGCGTGATCGGTACCTTGGCACTGGTCGGCACGCCGTTCTTCTCCGGCTTCTACTCCAAGGACACCATCATCGAGGCAGCCGCGCACCATGCGCACGAGTCGCATAGCTGGATCGCGACCTACGGCTACTGGGCAGTGCTCGGCGGCGTACTGGTGACCAGCTTCTACAGCTTCCGCCTGCTGTTCTTGACCTTCCACGGCAAGGAACGCTTCCGCGATGCCCATGCGCACGATGCGCATGCACATCACGACAGCGCGCACACCGATGCCGAGGCGCAGGTCCACGCGCACGACGCATATGCACACGATACGCATGGCCACGACGACCACGGTCATGGCCACCATGGTGCCCACGAGCCGCACGAATCCAAGTGGGTGGTGACGCTGCCGTTGATCCTGCTGGCGATCCCGTCGGTGGCGATCGGTTTCTTCACCATCGGTCCGATGCTGTTCGGCACCGACTGGCAGGGCCACCACGCCGCGCATGCGCTCAAGGGGCAGGCAGTGTCGTTCTTCACCGGCATCGTCGATTTCTACGATCCGGCGCGTGACACCGTCGGCGCACTGGCCGAAGAGTTCCATGGCCCGGTCGCTTTCGCGCTGCATGGCATGATGGCGGCACCATTCTTCCTGACGGTCGCTGGCCTGCTGTTGGCTGCGCTGTTCTATCTGTGGAAGCCGGAACTGGCCACCAAGTCGCGCAAGGCGTTCGCGCCGGTGGTGTGGCTGCTGGAAAACAAATACGGCTTCGACAAGCTCTGGATCAATGGCTTCGCCGGTGGCGGCGTGGTCCTTGGCAAGGCGTCACGTGCCATCGATACCCATGTGGTCGACGGTGTCGTCGTCAATGGTTCTGCCCGACTGATCGACCTGGCTGCAAATCTGCTGCGTCGCACGCAATCCGGTTTCCTCTATCACTACGCCTTCGCAATGATCATCGGTTTGATCGCCTTGTTGGCGGTACTGATGCATTTCTGGCGTTGACCTGTACGGAATAAGAAAACGTGTCGAACTGGCCTTTACTGTCTATCTTGATCTGGCTGCCGATTATCGGTGGCGCCTTGATCCTTGCGTTGCGCAACGCCGAGACTGCCCGCTGGGCATCGTTGGCGGTGGCGGTGGCCACCTTTGTGCTGAGTCTGCCGCTGCTGGGCTACGACACCGCCAATGACGCCATGCAGTTCATCGAACTGCATGCCTGGATCCCGGCCTACAACATCGGCTACAACCTGGGCGTGGACGGCATCGCGGTCGCGTTGATCGTGCTGACCACGCTGGTGACGGTGCTGGCGCTGATCGGTGCCTGGCGCTCGATCGACAAGCGCGTCAATCAGTACGTCGCCGCCTTCCTGATTCTGGAGGGCGTCACGGTCGGCATCTTTGCCGCGACCGACGCGATGCTGTTCTATGTCTTCTTCGAAGCCATGCTGATCCCGATGTTCCTGATCATCGGCGTCTGGGGCGGCCCGCGGCGCATCTACGCGGCGATGAAGTTCTTCCTGTACACCTTCCTCGGCTCGGTGCTGATGCTGGTGGGCCTGGTCTACCTGTATCTGAAGGGCGGTAGCTTCCAGCTGGCCGACCTGTACGCGCTGCAGCTGACCGCCAAGGAGCAGACCTGGATCTTCTTCGCCTTCCTGATCGCGTTTGCGGTCAAGGTGCCGATGTTCCCGGTGCACACCTGGCTGCCGGATGCGCACGTCGAGGCGCCGACCGCCGGTTCGGTGATCCTGGCTGCGATCGCGTTGAAGATCGGTGGCTACGGCTTCCTGCGCTTCAACCTGCCGATCGTGCCGGATGCAAGCCACGAGTTCGCCTGGCTGGTCATCACGCTGTCGCTGATCGCGGTGATCTACGTCGGTCTGGTGGCTCTGGTGCAGGACGACATGAAGAAGCTGGTGGCGTATTCGTCCATCGCGCACATGGGCTTTGTCACCCTCGGCACCTTCATCGCCTTCACCCTGGTGCGTGAGTACGGCAGCACCGACGCCGCCCGTCTGGGCCTGCAGGGTGCGATGGTGCAGATGATTTCGCACGGCTTCGTGTCCGGTGCGATGTTCTCCTGCATCGGCGTGCTGTACGACCGCATGCATACCCGCCGCATCGCCGATTACGGCGGCGTGGTCAACGTGATGCCGTGGTTTGCGACGTTCTCCATGCTGTTCTTCATGGCCAATGCTGGCCTGCCGGGTACCAGTGGCTTCGTCGGCGAGTTCATGGTGATCCTGGCCAGCTTCCAGAAGCATCCGCTGGTTGCCTTCGCCGCCGCCACCACGCTGGTGATCACCGCCGCTTATACGCTGTGGCTGTACAAGCGCGTGTTCTTCGGCGAAGTGGCCAATGCCCATGTGGCCGAGCTGAAGGACATCAATGGCCGTGAGGCGTTCGTGCTGGGGGTGTTCGCCGTTGGCGTGCTGGCCCTGGGCCTGTATCCGAAGCCGCTGACCGATCTGATGGAACCATCGATCGCCAAGCTGGCTACCCAGATTGCCGCGTCCAAGCTGTAACAGCTTGCCGTACGTTTTGATTTCCAGGATTTGATGATGACCACGCCAACGCTCGCGCCGTTGACCACCGCTGACCTGGCTCCGCTTGTTCCGGAGCTGGTGCTGATCGGCGGCGCCTTTGCACTGCTGATGCTCGACCTGTTCGTGAGCCAGCGGAACAAGGTCTGGACCCACCTGTTCTCCGTCGCCGTGCTCGCGGTGGTGTTCGCGCTGTTGGCGACCGGTACGGGCGGGCAGGGCGAGATCTTCCACGGCATGTTCGTGCGCGACACTGCGGCCGACGTGATGAAGACGGTGATCGTGCTGGTCAGCGGGCTGAGCCTGGTCTACGGCTGGACCTACCTGCGCGAACGCAATCTCTATCAGGGCGAGATCCCGGTGCTGGTGTTGTTCGCCACCGCCGGCATGATGCTGCTGACCTCGGCGGGCAGCCTGTTGATGGTGTACCTGGGCCTGGAACTGCTCGCGCTGTGCTCGTATGCGCTGGTTGCCTCCAATCGCGACAACGGCCTGGCCACCGAAGCGGCGATGAAGTACTTCGTGCTCGGTTCGCTGGCCTCGGGTTTGCTGCTTTACGGCATGTCGCTGGTCTACGGCGCCACCGGTACGCTGAGCCTGAGCGGCATCCATGACGCGATCGAAGGCTCCAACGAGCGCACGCTGCTGCTGACCGGCACCATCTTCATGATCGCCGGCGTGGCCTTCAAGCTGGGTGCCGCGCCGTTCCACATGTGGTTGCCTGACGTGTACCAGGGCGCGCCGGCGCCGATCGCCTTGTTCATCAGCTCTGCGCCTAAGCTCGCTGCCTTCGGTATGGCGTATCGCCTGCTCGAGGTCGGCATGGGTCCGCTGTCGCCGCAGTGGCATCTGTTGATTGGTGGCCTGTCTGCAGTGTCGCTGGTGATCGGCAACCTGATGGCAATTGCGCAGAGCAACCTCAAGCGCATGCTGGCGTACTCGACCGTCTCGCACATCGGCTTTCTGTTGATGGGCGTGGCCGGCGGCGGCGAGGAAGGCTATGCCGCGGCGATGTTCTACGCGGTGAGCTACACCATCATGTCGACCGCCGCGTTCGGCGCGATCATCGCGTTGTCGCGCAACGGCTTCGAAGCCGAGAACATCGACGACTTCAAGGGACTCAACGCACGTAATCCGTGGATGGCCGGCCTGGTGCTGTGCATCATGGCCTCGCTTGCGGGTATCCCGCCGTTCCTGGGTTTCTGGACCAAGCTGGCAGTGCTCGGCGCAGCGGTGAAGGGCGACATGTTGTGGCTGGCCCTGGTCGGTGTGCTCTGCGCGGTGATCGGCGCGTTCTACTATCTGCGTGTCATCAAGGTCATGTACTTCGATGAGCCGGTGGGCGAGCCGCTGCCGGCCAACAACGATCGTGTGCTGGGGACCGTGCTTGGCGTCAACGCGCTTGCGTTGCTTGCGCTGGGCCTGGCCTGGAGCCCGATCATGGTGTGGTGCCAGCGTGCATTTGCAGGCCTTGCCTGAGTCACGCGTCCTTGCATGACCTCGCGGCGCGTGTGCTACGCGCGTCTTCGAGGGAGGACTGAAATAAAGTCGTGATTGCTGTTTCGTTTTTGTTGCAATGCGGTTATCATTTGCCGCGACGTTGAAGACCCCCAGGGTTTTCAATCGATGAAAAACTAGGGCTTGCAATTGCCGCTCAAGTTCTTCATAATTCCGCTTCTGCTGCGGGGTGGAGCAGTCTGGCAGCTCGTCGGGCTCATAACCCGAAGGTCGCAGGTTCAAATCCTGCCCCCGCTACCAAGTTTTGAAGTACTGCTTTAATGCAATGCCTTAGGGCAGTACTTCAGCTTCTTGGATCGCAAAGACGCATGTTCCCGTCTTTGCGCCGACCCTGAGAGGTCGGGCTTTTTTCACGCAAGGGGCCCATCGGGCCCCTTGTTTTTTCCGGAACCGGAAAGTTTGCTGCCGGTTGCCGGGGTTCTACTGGCAATCATCTGATCAGGGCAGTCTGTGAGCGAAAAAGCGACCGAAATCGCGAATCTGCTGAGTCCAACGGTTGAGTCCTTGGGCTTGGAACTGCTGGGTGTGGAATATCTTCCCGCTCCAGGTGGCGCCACATTGCGCCTGTACATCGATGTGCCGCTGGCCGAACAGCCCGAGCGTGTCATCAACGTCGACGACTGCGAGCGCGTGAGCCGCGAAGTCTCGGCCCAGCTCGACGTCGAAGACCCCATCACCGGCAACTACACGCTCGAGGTGTCCTCGCCGGGTGTGGACCGTCCTTTGTTCACGCTGGAGCAGTTCGGCCGTCACGTTGGCGAGTCCGCCAAGATCGTGCTGAAGCTGGCGCAGGATGGCCGGCGCCGCTTCCAGGGCCAGATCGTGCGGATCGACTCCGAGACGGACGCGGTGGTGTTCGCCGTCGACGGCAAGGATGTGCAGATCGGCTTCGACAACATCGACAAGGCGCGCATCCTGCCGGATTGGGTCGCCCTGGGCCTGGCCCCGCAAAAACCGAACAAGCCCGGCCCGAAAAAACCCGGGCACGACAAGAAGAAACCATCCAACGAGTCGGCGGCTGGCAAGCCGCGCGCGGAGTGACGAAATGAGCAAGGAACTTTTGCTGGTAGTGGATGCGGTGGCCAACGAAAAGGGCGTGCCGCGCGAAGTGATCTTCGATGCGATCGAGGCCGCGTTGGCTTCCGCAGCGAAGAAGCGCTATCCCGACCAGGACGTGCTGACGCGCGTGACCATCGACCACAAGGACGGTAACTACGAAACCTATCGTCGTTGGGAAGTGGTTGCCGACGATGTTGTGATGGAATCCCCGGATCGCCAGGTGCGTCTGATGGATGCCGTCGACGAAGCCGACGGCGTGGATGTGGGCGACTACATCGAAGAACAGATCGAAAACCCGGACTTCGGCCGTATCGCGGCGCAGGCTGCCAAGCAGGTGATCGTGCAGCGTGTGCGCGAGGCCGAGCGTCAGCAGGTGGTCGATGCCTGGAAGGACCGCGTTGGCGAGTTGATCACCGGTGTGGTCAAGCGCGCCGAGCGCGGCAACATCTTTGTCGATCTGGGCGGCAATGCCGAAGCCTTCATTCCCAAGGACAAGGGCATTCCGCGCGACGTGCTGCGCCCGGGCGACCGCGTGCGCGGCTATCTGGCCGAAGTGCGTTCGGAGCCACGTGGCCCGCAGCTGTTCATCAGCCGCGCCGCGCCGGAGTTCATGATCGAGCTGTTCAAGCTCGAAGTGCCGGAAGTGGGCCAGGGCCTGGTCGAGATCAAGGCCTGCGCACGCGATCCGGGCGACCGCGCCAAGATCGCGGTGATCGCGCACGACACCCGCACCGATCCGATCGGCGCGTGCATCGGTATGCGTGGTTCGCGCGTGCAGGCGGTGTCCAACGAGCTCAATGGCGAGCGCGTGGACATCGTGCTGTGGAACGAGAACCCGGCCAACTTCGTCATCAATGCGATGGCGCCGGCCGAAGTGCAGTCGATCATCGTCGATGAAGACAAGCACTCGATGGATCTGGCCGTGGCGGAAGACCGCCTGGCTCAGGCGATCGGCAAGGGCGGCCAGAACGTGCGTCTGGCCAGCCGCCTGACCGGTTGGCAGCTCAACGTGATGACCGCCGACCAGGTGGCCGCCAAGTCCGAAGCCGAGCAGACCTCCGCGCGCCAGTTGTTCATGGATCGCCTGGAAGTGGACGAAGAAATCGCAGCGATCCTGGTGACCGAAGGTTTCAATACGGTCGAAGAAATCGCCTACGTGCCGGTCGGCGAGTTGCTGGCGGTGGAAGGCTTCGACGAAGACATCGTCGAAGAGTTGCGCGCCCGTGCCCGCGATGCGTTGCTCAACGCCGCGCTGGCAGAAGAAGAAGGCCTGGAAGGAACTCAGCCCACCGAGGACCTGCTGGCGCTGGAGGGGATGGACGAGGAAACGGCCTTTGCTCTGGCCGAGCACGGCGTGCGCACCAGCGAGGACTTGTCCGACCTGGCAGCGGACGAGATCGTCGACTTCGGCATCGAGGGTCTGACCCAGGAGCGCGCCGCGGCGCTGATCCTGGCGGCCCGCGCCGAGGAGATCGCCCGTTTGGAGCGCGGCGAATGAGCCGGCAATGAACCGCGCCCTGACCCCATCAGGGCTTAGAATCAGCGTTTCCCTTGCTCTGGGCGAGGGGGCGCCAACCAGATCATAGGATCCGAATGTCGCAGCAAACCACCATCCGCAAGCTTGCCGAACTGGTCAATACGCCGGTCGATAAACTGCTGGTTCAACTGGCCGAGGCCGGAATGAAGTTCAGCGGTCCCGACCAGGTCGTGACCAGCACCGAGAAGATGAAACTGCTTGGCTTCCTGCGTCGCACGCATGGCAAGGCCGAGACGCCTGCCGAAGCGGCGAGCGAAGCAGCCAAGAAGATCACCCTCAACCGGCGCAAGCTGCAGGAAGTCACGGTCAGCGCCGGTCGCACCAAGACCACGGTCAACGTGGAAGTGCGGCAGAAGCGCACCTACGTGAAGTCCGAAAACGAAGGCGGCGGCCGTCCTGCGCCGATGACCCCGGACGAAGAGCGCGCCGACATCCTGGCCAAGCTCGCCGCCTCGCGTCAGCGCAATCTCGACGAACAGCAGGCGTTGGCTGAAAGCGATCGCGTGCGCGACGAAGCGATCCAGCGCAAGCGCGAAGAGGAACAGGCTGCGCGCGACCGCGCCGAAGCCGAGCGCAAGGCTGCCGAGGAAGCCGCTGCGGCTGCCAGTGCGCCGGCGCCGGTGGCTGCCGCACCCGCACCGCCTGCAGCACCTGCCGCACGCGCGCCGTCGTCTCCGTCTGCGCCGCGTCCGGCCCGTCCGGCTGGCGCATCGCCGGCATCGCGTCCGGCCACGCCGGCGCGTCCGGACGACCGCTCCAATGCGGCCAAGCACAAGACGCGCGGTTCGCACGTCATGGTGGCCGGTGTCGAAGACGACGATGCGACCAAGCGTTTTGCCGGGCAGTTGCATCTGTCCGCGGCCGATCGTGCGCGCCGTTCCAACGTGCGCGGCAAGCCGACCGGTCGTCCGGGTTCGTCGTCCTCGCGTCGTGGCAACGACAACGGCCGTGGCGGCAACCAGGGCAATAGCGGTCCGCACGGGTTCGAGCGTCCGACTGCACCAGTGGTGCGCGAAGTGGCGATCGGCGAGACCATCACCGTGGCCGACCTGGCGCAGAAGCTCGCGCTCAAGGGCGGCGACGTGGTCAAGGCGTTGTTCAAGATGGGCGTCATGGCGACCATCACCCAGAGCATCGACCATGACACCGCCGCGCTGGTGACCGAAGAACTCGGCCACAAGGCCGTGCGTGCCGACAATGCCGACTTCGAGGATGCGCTGCTGGCACATGCCGAGGATGCGCAGGGCGATGCCACGCCGCGTCCGCCGGTGGTGACCATCATGGGTCACGTCGATCACGGCAAGACCTCGCTGCTGGATTACATCCGTCGCACCAAGATCGCCTCCGGCGAAGCCGGTGGCATCACCCAGCACATCGGTGCGTACCACGTCGAAACCGGCCGTGGCGTCATCAGCTTCCTGGATACGCCCGGCCATGCCGCGTTTACCTCGATGCGTGCCCGTGGTGCCAAGATCACCGACATCGTGGTGCTGGTGGTTGCGGCCGATGACGGCGTGATGCCGCAGACCAAGGAAGCGGTGGCGCATGCCAAGGCGGCAGGCGTTCCGTTGATCGTGGCGGTGAACAAGATCGACAAGGCCGGCGCCGATCCGCTGCGGGTCAAGAACGAATTGCTGGCCGAAAACGTGGTGGCCGAAGAGTTCGGTGGCGATACCCAGTTCATCGAAGTGTCGGCCAAGGTCGGTACCGGTGTGGACACGCTGCTGGACGCGATTTCGCTGCAGGCCGAAGTGCTGGAACTCAAGGCAGTGGCCGAAGGCCGCGCCAGCGGCACCGTGATCGAATCCTCGCTGGACAAGGGCCGCGGCCCGGTGGCCACGGTGCTGGTGCAGCAGGGCGCGCTGAAGCGTGGCGATTACCTGGTGTGCGGCATCCAGTACGGCCGCGTGCGTGCGCTGTTCGACGAGACCGGCCACCAGCCGGCCTCGGCCGGTCCGTCGATTCCGGTGCAGGTGCTCGGCCTGTCCGGCGTGCCGGAAGCCGGCGACGACTTCGTGGTCGTCGACGACGAGCGTCTGGCCAAGGACGTGGCGCAGCAGCGCGAAACCAAGCGTCGCGAGTCGCGTCTGGTGGCCTCGGCCAGCAACCGCATGGAAGACATCCTGGCCCAGATGGGCAAGGGTGAAGGCCAGCAGGTGCTGAACCTGGTGATCAAGGCCGACGTGCAGGGCTCGGTGGAAGCGCTCAAGCAGTCGCTGGTGGCGTTGTCCAACGACGACATCCGCATCAACGTGATCCACTCCGGCGTGGGCGGTATCACCGAATCCGATGCGAATTCGGCAGCGGCCTCCAAGGCCACGGTGATCGGCTTCAACGTGCGTGCCGACGCCTCGGCCCGTAAGATCGTCGAGTCCAACGGCATCGATCTGCGTTACTTCTCGATCATCTATGACGTGATCGACCAGGTGAAGCAGGTGGCCTCCGGTCTGCTCGGTGTGGAAATCCGCGAAGAGATCATCGGTATCGCGCAGGTCCGCGACGTGTTCCGCAGCTCCAAGTTCGGCGCGGTTGCAGGCTGCATGATCATCGAAGGCGTGGTGAAGCGCAGCAAGCCGATCCGCGTGCTCCGCGACAGCGTCGTGGTGTTCGAGGGCGAGCTGGAATCGCTGCGTCGCTTCAAGGAAAACGTCGAGGAAGTGCGCAACGGTACCGAGTGCGGTATCGGCGTGAAGGCCTACAACGACGTCAAGGCCGGCGATCAGATCGAGTGCTTCGAGCGTATCGAAGTCGCCCGTACGCTATAACGGCTGCCGGGGCCTGCGGGCCCCGGACTCCGCCAGGCGGAGTTGCAACGCGAGTTCTGCAAGGCGAGGGCGGCATGGCCGCCCGCGTCCGTTTTTGGCTTCGGTGCCAACTGGCCCTCCGAATCAACCAGGTCCATGACCATGCCAACCAAATCATTCCATCGCACCGACCGCGTTTCGGCGCAGGTGCGTCGCGACCTCGGCACGATCGTGCACGCGGCCGTGCGTGACCACGGCCTGCCGTCGGTCAGCGTTTCCGACGTCGAAATCAGTCGCGACCTGGCACATGCCAAGGTGTTCGTGACCGCGCTGCAGCAGGAGCGTTCGGCCGAAGCGGTCAAGGGGCTCAAGGAAATCGCCGGTCAGTTGCGTACGCAGCTGGCGCGCGCGATGAAGCTGCGCCACGTGCCCGAACTGCATTTCCATTATGACGATTCGGTCGACCGCGGCGAGCGCATCGACAACCTGCTGCGTGACCTGGACGATGTCGGCCCCGAGGCCGCGTCCAGCGACAAGGACGCCGAGCAGCGCTGAGCGCTGCCGGCTGGCCGCCTGTCGATCAGCGGCCCTGATTTCAACGGGCGCGCACAGTGCCCGATTCGAGCACCGATCTGTTGAAACCCCGTATCGTCTATCGCCCGTTGCACGGCATCCTGTTGCTCGACAAGCCGGCTGGAGTCAGCTCCAACACGGCATTGCAGTCCGCGCGCCGCTTGTTGCGTGCCGAAAAGGGCGGCCACACCGGCAGCCTGGATCCGCTGGCCACCGGCTTGCTGCCGCTGTGTCTGGGCGAGGCCACCAAGATTGCCGGCCTGCTGCTCGGTTCGGCCAAGGCCTACGACGCCGAGATCGTGCTGGGTGTCACCACCGATACCGACGATGCCGATGGTCAGGTGTTGCGCGAGCGTGCGGTGCCGGCACTGGGCGAAGACGCGCTGCGTGCAGCGCTGACGCCCTTCATCGGGCGCATCCGCCAACAGGCCCCGATCTATTCCGCGCTCAAGCAGGGCGGCGAGCCGCTGTACGCCAAGGCACGCCGTGGCGAAGTGATCGAGGCACCGGTGCGCGAGGTCGACGTGCATGCGATCGATGTGCTCGGCTACGCCGCGCCGCGGCTGCAGTTGCGCGTGACCTGCGGCTCGGGCACCTACATCCGCAGCCTGGCGCGCGATCTGGGCGAGGTGCTTGGCTGCGGTGCGCATATCGCCTCGTTGCGCCGGCTCTGGGTGGAGCCATTTCGCGCGCCGCAGATGATCACGCTGGAAGCGCTGTCGGCAACCCTGGAAGCGGGCACCGACGCGCAAGAGCTGTTGCTGCCGATCGAGGCCGGACTGGCCGATTTTGCGCGGATTGTGCTCGATGCGGCGCATGCGGCGCGTTTTCGTATGGGCCAGCGCCTGCGTGATCCCGCATTTCCGACCGGCCAGGTGGCCGTGTTCGGACCCGACGGAATCCCCTCAGGGCTAGGCCTGGTGGACGCGGAGGGGCGTTTGTCGCCGCAGCGATTGTTCAATGGACTGAACGAAGCAGGGGCTTGTTAAGGTTTAGTCAACTTGTTCCCGGGCCCGCACGACGTTACAATTTTGCGGCCCCGATCGGGGCACCTTCAGCGCCAAGCGCGCTCATCCCAAGCAAACGGCGAGTCCGGCGGTGCGTTATGCACGTTCCTGTCGACCACGCATCTATCGAGTAAACATCATGTCCGTCGACACCCAGAAAGTTATTGAAGACAACAAGCGCAGCGCCCAGGACACCGGTTCGCCGGAGGTGCAGGTCGCCCTGCTGACCGCGCGCATCGAGCTGCTGACCGGTCACTTCAAGACTCACAAGAAGGATCACCACAGCCGTCGTGGCCTGCTTCAGATGGTCAACCGTCGCCGCAGCCTGCTCGACTACCTGAAGAAGAAGGACAACGAGCGTTACAAGTCCTTGATCGAGAAGCTCGGCCTGCGCCGCTAATCGAGTCACACCGCCGCGGCGCAGCGATGCGCCGCGGCTTTGTTTTGGTCATTCGCATCACGTTATCTGCAGCATGTAGTTCATGGGCCGGAGCCTCCCGGCCGCCCGTTCTCGGCATGGGTCGACGACGGTCCAACGAAGACAGCAACACCTAAGGGAAAAAACCTCCGTGGCAAAAATCACCAAAACCTTCCAGTACGGCAAGCACACCGTCACCCTGGAGACGGGCGAAATCGCTCGCCAGGCAGGCGGCGCCGTCATCGTCAAGTTCGACGACACCGTACTGCTGGTCACCGCCGTCGCCGCCAAGAGCGCGCGCGAAGGGCAGGACTTCTTTCCTCTGACGGTTGATTATCAGGAGAAGTTCTACGCCGGCGGCCGCATCCCGGGCGGCTTCTTCAAGCGCGAAGGACGTGCGACCGAGAAGGAAACGTTGATCTCGCGCCTGATCGATCGTCCGATCCGTCCGCTGTTCCCGGAGGACTACAAGAACGAAGTGCAGATCATCGCCACCGTGATGTCGATGAACCCGGACATCGACGGCGATATCGCCGCGCTGATCGGCGCATCGGCCGCGCTGTCGCTGGCCGGCACCCCGTTCAACGGCCCGATCGCTGCGGCGAAGGTCGGTTACAAGAATGGCGAATACATCCTCAACCCGACCGTGACCGAGCTGAAGGATTCGCAGCTGGAGCTGGTCGTGGCCGGTACCGCCAATGCGGTGCTGATGGTCGAGTCCGAAGCCGAGCTGCTGTCGGAAGAAGTGATGCTGGGCGCGGTGACGTTCGGCCATCGCGAGATGCAGAAGGTCATCAACATCATCAACGAGCTGACCGTCGAAGCCGGCACCAAGCCGTCCGACTGGGTGGCCCCGGCCAAGAATGACGGCATGATCGCTGCGCTGAAGGAAGCGGTGGGCGAGCAGCTCGCGTCGGCCTTCCAGGTGCGTGACAAGCTGCAGCGCCGCGACGCAATTTCGGCGATCAAGAAGGACGTGCTGGGTGCGCTGGCACCGCGCGCCACGATTGAAGGCTGGGCTGCCGGTGACCTGTCCAAGGAATTCGGCGAGCTGGAATACCAGACCATGCGCGGCTCGGTGCTGAGCACCAAGGTGCGCATCGACGGCCGTGCACTGGATACCGTGCGTCCGATCAGCGCCAAGGCTGGCGTGCTGCCGCGTACCCATGGCTCGGCGCTGTTCACCCGCGGCGAGACCCAGGCGATCGTGATCACCACGCTCGGCACTGCACGCGACGGTCAGGTCATCGACGCCGTCTCGGGCGAGTACAAAGAGAACTTCCTGTTCCATTACAACTTCCCTCCTTACTCGGTGGGCGAGTGCGGTCGTTTCGGCGCGCCGAAGCGTCGCGAGATCGGCCACGGCCGTCTGGCCAAGCGCGGCGTGCTGGCAGTGATGCCGAGCCTGGAAGAATTCCCGTACACCATCCGTGTGGTCTCGGAAATCACCGAGTCCAACGGTTCGTCCTCGATGGCATCGGTCTGCGGCAGCTCGCTGGCGCTGATGGACGCCGGTGTGCCGATCAAGGCGCCGGTCGCGGGTATCGCGATGGGTCTGGTCAAGGAAGGCAACGACTTCGTCGTGCTGTCGGACATCCTGGGTGACGAAGATCACCTCGGCGACATGGACTTCAAGGTGGCCGGCACTGCCGAAGGCGTGTCCGCGTTGCAGATGGACATCAAGATCGAAGGCATCACCGAAGAGATCATGAAGCAGGCGTTGCAGCAGGCCAAGGCCGGCCGTCTGCACATCCTCGGCGAGATGGCGCATGCGCTGACCACCCCGCGTCAGGAACTGAGCGATTACGCGCCGCGCTTGCTGACCATCAAGATCCACCCGGACAAGATCCGTGAAGTGATCGGCAAGGGTGGCTCGACCATCCAGGCCATCACCAAGGAAACCGGTACGCAGATCGACATCCAGGACGACGGCACGATCATCATCGCTTCGGTCAACGCCATTGCTGCGCAAGCTGCGAAGTCGCGCATCGAGCAGATCACCTCGGACGTGGAGCCGGGCCGCATCTACGAAGGCAAGGTCGCCAAGATCATGGACTTCGGTGCGTTCGTCACCATCCTGCCGGGCAAGGACGGCCTGGTGCACGTATCGCAGATCTCCAGCGAGCGCGTGGAAAAGGTCGGCGACAAGCTGAAGGAAGGCGATCTGGTCCGCGTCAAGGTGCTGGAAGTGGACAAGCAGGGCCGTATCCGTCTGTCGATCAAGGCAGTGGAAGAAGGCGAGGGCGTTCCGCCGTCGGCCGAGTAATCGCCGCTGGTTGATGCGTCACGAAAAAGCGGGCCTCGGCCCGCTTTTTTGTTGGGTGTTCGACAAGGGCGCCCGACTTGATCCTTCTTCTGCGGGAGAAGGTTTTCCGCAGGGGCGGATGAGAGAACGGGCGAAGCCTCGTGTGGTTGAACGATGGCCAGGGCTTCGCCGCCGCACCCTCACCCCAACCCCTCTCCCGACGGAAGAGGGGCTTTGATCCTTGCTTACCCCGGCTGCTGTGTCGGCGCGGGCTGTGTTTCCGGGCGTGGCGGCACCACGCGCGGGAAACCCGGCGGCATCGTGGTGGGTAAGGTGGTTGGCGAAGGCAGCGGTTCGACCGGTGGTGGCGCCGTCATCACCGCATCCGGGCGCAGCTTCAACAGGGCCGCCCAGTCGCGTCGATTGAAATCGCAGAGTTCTTCGTGTGCCGGCGTGCATTCGCTGGCGATGCCCAGACCGTCTTCGCTCTGGTCCTGGCTGCCGTCGGATTGCGGCGTCGGCAACACCACGCGGCCGGCGCGGTCCAGCGGCATCTTGCGCATCATCACCGTGTTGAACACATTGCCGCCGATCAAATACAGGGTGCGATCGCCACCGACGTTGGCGGCAATCACCACGTCGCAATGCGATTGCCACGGCATCGGCGCGCTGCCGCCAAGCCCGGCCTTGAGGCCGGCGTAGCCGAGCGCGGCGCTACGCCCGCGCAGCAGGCACAGCAGATCGCCGGGGGCGGGCTTTTCCACCGCCGGGTCGGTGAACTGGTACGGGCCGCTGGCGCCATCGTTGTAGGCGCTGCGGATGTAATCCAGATGGCGTGCAGAGCGATGGAAACCGCTCAGTCCGGCCTGCGTCATCACCCACGAGATGAAGGCGGCCGACCACGGGTTGTCGATCAGGAACGCGCGGCAATCGCTGGCGGTGTAGCGCGTGCCATCCAGTGCCGCGCAACTCGATGCGCCGGGGCGGCCGCCCATCGATGCCAGCGTGCCGCTGTCGCGCCAGTAGCCGGCCACGCGTTGCCAGGCGACCACGCCGTGGTCGGCCAGATAGCCCGATTCGGCCTCGGTCACGCCCAGGCTGGCCAGACGGCCCTTGGCATCGATAAACGGGTGCTGCCACAGGCGATGCTCGTTGCAGGCACTGCGCACGATGGCGATTGCTGCAGGGCTGGTGCCGAAGCGTGGCGGTACATCGCAGACTTCCGCGGCGGCCGCGGTGCCGCCCCATGCGGCCAACACCAGACAGAGCCACGGCCAAGGTTTTACAGTCATCGCAGATCCTGCACAGAACAATCGCAGCAGGCTGACAGAGCCGGCTGCGGGCACGCGTGAAATCAGCGCGGCGGTGGGCCGAGTTTGAGCGACAGATCGACCGCGTGCACGTGCTTGGTGAGCCCGCCGATGGAGATGCAATCCACGCCATCGGCCGCAATGGCGGCAATGCCGGCCAGATCCACGCTGCCGGAGACTTCCAGAGGGATGCGTTGTTCGCGCGGCAGCGCGGCAACGATGCGCACCGCGTCGCGACGCATCGCCGGGTCGAAATCGTCGATCAGGATGCGCGTGCAGCCGACCTGCAAGGCCTCGCGCAACTGCTCCAGCGTTTCCACTTCGACCACCAGCGGCAACTGCGGTTGCTGCGCACGAGCGGCATGCACGGCGGCGCTCAGCGAGCCGGCGGCGCGGATATGGTTTTCCTTGAGCATCACCGTGTCGAACAGGCCGATGCGGTGGTTGGCGCCACCGCCGCAGCGCACCGCGTATTTCTGCGCGGCGCGCAGGCCCGGCAGCGTCTTGCGCGTGTCCAGGATGCGCGTGCCGGTGCCGGCCACGGCAGCCACGTATGCAGCGGTGGCGGTCGCGGTGGCCGACAGCGTCTGCATGAAGTTGAGCGAGGTGCGCTCGGCGCTGACCAGGCTGCGGCTGCGGCCATGCAGCAGCGCCAACACCGTGCCGGCGGTGACGTGCTGGCCTTCGTGCACCTGCCAGTCGATCCGCACCTGCGGATCGAGTGCGCGGTGCGTGGCGTCGAACCACGGCCGCCCGGCGATCACGGCGTCCTGCTTGCACAGCAGGTACGCGCTGTCTGGCTGATCGGGCAACAGTGCCGCGGTCACATCGCCGCTGCCGATGTCTTCGGCCAGCGCGCGCGCCACATCGGCGTCCACCAGCGCGGCCGGTGGTGCCTCCGGCACGGTGGTGCGTACGGAAGGATTCACTTTTCGGGGAAGTCGGCGATCTGCGCAGTGCCGATGGCTTCTTCGGCCAGCAGCACCGGAATGCCGTCATCGACGCGGAAGATCTGCTTGCGGTCGCGCGTGATCAGCGCCTCGCGCAGTGACTGTGTCTGCGCGGTGCCGTCGGCACGCTGCAGGGCTCCGCCGGCGATGGCGGTGTTGAGTGCCTCCAGGCCCTTGCCGTCGAGCAGCGAGAGCGGCTGGCGGGTGTCGGGCGAGCACAGCAGGTCGAGCAGTTTGCGATCCATCGAAGTCTTGTCTTGCGTGGAAGATGGCTAGAATACGTCTTTACCGCAGGGCAGGGCCATGACCTCCAACCACTCCGCGCCGCTGGTCGGCATCGTGATGGGTTCCCGTTCCGATTGGGAAACCATGCAACACGCAGCTCAGAAGCTCGATGCGCTGGGCGTGCCTTACGAAGTCAAGGTGGTCTCGGCGCACCGCACACCGGACGTGTTGTTCAGCTATGCCGAGCAGGCTGGCGCACGCGGTCTGCGCGCGATCATTGCCGGTGCCGGTGGTGCGGCGCATCTGCCGGGCATGCTGGCGGCCAAGACGGCGGTGCCGGTGCTGGGTGTGCCGGTACAGTCCAAGGCGCTCAACGGCATGGATTCGCTGCTGTCGATCGTGCAGATGCCGGCCGGTATTCCTGTGGCGACGTTTGCGATCGGCAATGCCGGCGCGGCCAATGCGGCCTTGTTCGCCGCTGCGATGCTGGCGCCGGAGCAGGCGCAGATCGGTCAGGCACTGGCGCAGTTCCGCGCCAGGCAGACCGACGATGTCATGGCCAGCGACGACCCGCGCCAATGACCACGGTCGGCATTCTGGGTGGCGGCCAGTTGGCCCGCATGCTGGTGTTGGCCGGTGCGCCGTTGGGCTTGCGGTTTGCGGTATTCGACCCGGCCACCGATGCCTGCGCAGGGCAGGTGGCGCCGCTGCAGGCAGGCGCCTTTGACGACACCGCCGCGCTTGCCGCATTCGCCGCGCACGTGGATGTGATCACCTTCGATTTCGAAAACGTGCCGGCCGCCGGCGCGCAGCAGTTGGCTGCGCAGGTGCGGGTGTTTCCCAGCGCTGCCGCGTTGGCGGTGGCGCAGGACCGGCTCAGCGAAAAAACCCTGTTCCGCGAGCTCGGCATTCCGGTGCCCGAGTTCGCCGCCATCGATGACCGTACAGGACTGGACGCCGCATTGGCCCGTATCGGCACGCCGTGCGTGCTCAAGACACGTCGCTTCGGCTACGACGGCAAGGGCCAGTTCCGCATCAAGATGCTGGCCGATGCCGATGCCGCGTGGGACGCGCTCGGCGCGCAGGCGGCGAAGGTCGGACTAATCGTGGAGGCCTTCGTGCCGTTCGAGCGCGAGGTCAGCGTGGTTGCGGTGCGCGGGCGCGATGGCGAATTCCGCGCCTGGCCGCTGACCGAGAACTGGCATGTGGACGGCGTGCTCTCGGCCAGTCTTGCGCCGGCGCGTGTGGATGCCGGCTTGCAGGCTGCGGCAGAGGCGCATGCGCGTGCGGTCGCCGAGCGGCTGGACTACGTGGGCGTGTTCGCGCTGGAACTGTTCGTACGCGATGGCCAGTTGCTCGCCAACGAGATGGCGCCGCGCGTGCACAACTCCGGGCATTGGACCATCGAAGGTGCCGAGACCTCACAGTTCGAAAATCATGTGCGCGCCGTGCTCGGTCTGCCGCTCGGTAGTACCGCGATGCGCGGGCATGCCTGCATGCTCAACTGGCTGGGCGCGATGCCGGACGCGGCTGCATTTCTGGCGGTGCCCGGTGGGCATTGGCACGATTACGGCAAGCAATCGCGCGAGGGCCGCAAGGTTGGCCACGCCACACTGCGCGCAGAGACGCCGCAGGCGCTTGCGCAGGCATTGAGCGCAGCAGGCACCGCGCTGCAGCGTGATGCGCAGGTCGGACCGGTGCTCGCGCGTTTGAGCGAAGGGTGATTCGCAGAGCCATCGCTGGCACTGCTGGCCTCGCCGATGCGCAGGTCTGTGGCGAAGATGCACGCAATGCGCGATGCCGCCGGACGCTGTTGCAACAGGTCATCTGATCGTTGACCTGTTGCAACGGCGCAAGCGGCTAACCCAACCGGCTGGTCACGAACTCCCAGTTGATCAGCTTCCAGAACGCGTCCAGGTACTGCGCGCGGTCCTGCTGGTAATCCAGGTAATAGGCGTGCTCCCAGAGGTCGCAGGCGAGCAGCGGGGTGTCCGGCCCGGTGAGCGGCGTGGACGCATTTGGCGTGGCGACGATCGCCAGTGCGCCATCCGGGCGCTGCACCAGCCACACCCAGCCCGAGCCGAAGCTGCCCAGGGCGACGCGGTTGAATTCCTGCTTGAAATGCACGAAGTCGCCGAACGATTTGGCGATGCGGTCGGCCAGCCGGCCCAGCGGCTCACCGCCGCCGCGCGGGCGCAGGCACTGCCAATAGAAATTGTGGTTCCACACCTGCGCAGCCAGATGGAACAGCGTGCCTTGCGCCTGCGCGATGATGTCTTCCAGCGTCAGCTCGGCGAACTCGCTGCCTTCGATGCGCGCATTGAGCCGATCGACCTCGCTGCGGTGACAGACGCCGTGGTGCGCCTCCAATGTGGCGGCGGACAGATACGGCTCCAGGGCGACGCGGGAGTAGGGCAGTGCAAGGTGTTCGATCGGCATGATGGCAAGGGCAGCGAAGGGAGTGCGGCGACAGGTCGCGCTGAAGGCTTACAATGCGCGCCTTTGCGGAAGTCTATCCGACCCGGCGGTCGGGCCTGCCGCTCCCAGTCAGGAGAGTCCAATGCCGGTGATGGAACGGATCCAGGCCGAAGTCGAACAACACCCGATCGTGCTGTTCATGAAAGGCACCCCGCAATTCCCGATGTGCGGTTTTTCCAGCCGCGCCGTGCAGGCCCTGGTGGCTGCCGGCGCCGATCAGTTGCGCACGGTCAACGTGCTGGAAGAGCCCGAAGTGCGCGCCAATCTGCCGCGCTATTCCAACTGGCCCACCTTCCCGCAACTGTTCATCCACGGCGAGCTGATCGGCGGTTGCGACATCACGCTGGAACTGTTCGAAGCCGGCGAGCTCAAGCGCATCGTCAGCGAGGCTTACCAGCCGTGAGTCTGGCGCAGGCCCGGCCCGACGCGGCGGCACTTGCCGGCCGCGTGGTGCTGATCCCCGGTGCAGCCGGCGGGCTGGGGAGCGCTGCGGCGCAGGCGTGTGCATCCGCCGGTGCGACCGTGGTGTTGCTTGGCCGCAAGCTGCGCCCGCTGGAGCGCGTCTACGACGCGGTTGCCAAGCTGGGTCCGGAGCCGTTGCTGTATCCGCTGGATCTGGCCGGCGCCACGCCGGACGACTACGCCGCACTGGCGCAGCGGCTGCAGTCCGAGCTCGGTGGCCTGCACGGCCTACTGCACTGCGCCGCCGATTTCGCCGGCTTGACCCCGGCCGAACTCGCGGCGCCTGCCGACTTCGCACGCAACCTCCATATCAACCTCACCGCGCGCGCCTGGTTGACCCAGGCCTGCCTGCCGCTGTTGCGGCAGCAAGCAGATGCGGCGGTGGTCTTCGTCGTCGATGACCCCGCGCGCGTTGGCCAGGCATATTGGGGTGCCTATGGCGCTGCCCAGCATGCACAGCGTGGCCTGCTCGCCAGCCTGCATCATGAAACCGCCGCCGGCCCAGTGCGCATCAGCGGACTGCAGCCCGGCCCGATGCGCACCGCCTTGCGCGCCCGCGCCTTCACCCATCAGGAAGACAGCGAAGCGCTGGACCCCACGCGCTATGCCGCCGCCTGCGTCACCTTGTTGTCCACGGCCGGTGGCGCTTACCGCGGCGCGATCTGGAGTCCTTCCGCATGACCATTCTTTCGGCGGCACTGCTGCTGTTTCTGATCCTCGACCCGCTGGGCAACATTCCGGTGTTTCTCAGCGTGCTCAAGCCGCTGCCGCCCAAGCGCCAGCGCTTCGTGCTCGCGCGCGAGTTGCTGATCGCCCTGTTCGTGCTGATGGCGTTCCTGTGGGGCGGCAAGTACGCGCTGGAGCTGATGCATCTACGCCAGGAGTCGGTGGCGATCGCCGGTGGCATCGTGCTGTTCCTGATCGGCATCCGCATGATCTTCCCGCGCCCGGAAGGCCTGATGGGCGAAATTCCCGACGGTGAGCCCTTCATCGTGCCGCTGGCGATCCCGCTGGTGGCCGGCCCGTCCGGCATGGCCGCAGTGATGCTGATGGGCAGCAACGAACCCACCCGGCTATGGGATTGGAGCCTTGCGCTGATGATTGCCTGGATCGGTGCATCCACCATCTTGGCCTCGGCACCGCTGTTGTACAAACTGCTCGGTCATCGCGCACTGACCGCGATCGAGCGGCTGATGGGCATGTTGCTGGTGGCCATTTCGGTGCAGATGTTCCTGGACGGGTTGGGGACTTACTTCAAATTGCCGGTATCGATCTGAGTCCAGTCGGTGATAGACGGGCAGGGTGCGTGGGGACGACCTATGAATGCTCGGCGGGAACTTGAAGCCGCGTTGCTGACCCGTGGCGTGAGCGGGTGGCAGTGTCAGGCGACCACAACTGGATGGCGTCCGATAGCCAGCGCTGCGTTTTCAGGCCCAACGTTGCCGGTTTGCGACAAGCCAGCTCAATAGCGCGAAGCCGGTCTCAAATGCCGCGCGACTTTGCGCAAGCTGGCGTTTACGCCTTCACATGCGAAGTTCATGTTGCACTGCGCGAACTTTGTCACGTCGCCGTCACAATCAGGCCTTAGCGTGTTAATCTGTTGTTAACCGTTGCGGCAGCAACCAGCCGCGCGGCAAGGGACCCCAGATCATCGGCAGCCCACCCCCGGGAACGGTTGGGCTGACTGCGCCTTTTTGTCACTGCCCAACCTGTATCGAGGCTACCGAAATGACCCACCCCCGCTGTCTCCGCATGTCCAAGCTGACGCTTGGCCTTGTTGCCGCACTCGCCGCCGCCCCCGTGTTCGCCCAGAGCACCTCTGCCGGCGTCGCTGGCCTGGTGACCAGCAGCGCCGGTCAACCGGTGCCAAATGCCGAGGTGACGATCACCCACGTCGAATCCGGCACGGTCAGCCGCGCCACCACCGATGCCAGCGGACGCTACAACGCGCGCGGCCTGCGTGTGGGTGGGCCGTACACGATCACCATTACTGCTTCCGGCGCGGGCAACACCACGCGTGAAGGCGTGTACTTGAACCTGGATAAGGTCAATCAGGTTGATGCAGCCCTGGGCGGCGATCTGGCCACGCTCGGTACCGTGCAGGCGATCGCAGGCAACTACGGCTCGGCGATCTTCAGCGCCAACAAGATGGGCACCGGCACCAACGTGACCCGCGAAGAAATCGAGTCGCTGCCGTCGATCAACCGCAACCTGCAGGACTACGTGCGTCTGGATCCGCGCGTCGCGCAGACCGACAAGGCGCGCAACGAAATCTCCATCGCCGGCCAGAACCCGCGCTACAACGCGATCCGCGTCGACGGCATCAGCACTAACGACGCTTTCGGCCTGGAATCCAACAGCCTTCCGACTCCGCGCCAGCCGTTCTCGATGGACGTCATCGATGAGATCTCGGTGGACGTGGCCAATTACGACGTCACGATCAGTGGCGGCACCGGTGGCGTGATCAACGCTGTAACCAAGTCGGGCACCAACGAGTTCCATGGCTCGGTCTACGGAACCTATCGCGAGAACGACTGGTCGGGCAAGAACGAGAACGATATTCGGCCCCAGTTGTTCGATCGCGAATCGACTTACGGCCTGACGCTGGGTGGTCCAGTGGTCAAAGACAAGTTGTTCTTTTTTGCGAATTACGAAAAGTACAAAGGCAAAGGCGTTTTCACCGGTAACAGCGGTTTTGGTCCGACAGGCTCTGGTGCGAGCAACACGGTCAACATCACGCAGGCGCAGGTCGACGAGATCGCCGACATCTCGCGCAATGTGTACGGTTTTGATCCGGGCACGTTGACGTTGCCGGCATTGGATTCCGACTCTGAAGAAAAGGGCTTCAAGCTGGATTGGAATATCAGCGATAAGCATCGCGGTTCATTCCGTTACGGTAAGTCCGAGCAGAGCACTGCCAATCTCAATGGTTTCAGCACAAGTTCGTTGGCGCTGAATTCGTACCACTACGTGCGTGACTTCGAGCTGGAAACCTACACGGCACAGCTTTTCAGCGACTGGACCGATACCTTCTCCACTGAGGCCAAGGTGTCTTATCGCGATTACGCGGCAGTACGTACCGCAGCGTCTCAGCTGCCGGCCATCAATGTCCGTGTGGGCGCAAACTCAGTCAATCTGGGAACCGAGGCAAATACGCAGGCGAACGAGTTGCGTACCGAAACATGGAATGCATTCTTTGCTGGTAACCTGTTCCTTAACGACCACACAGTCAAATTCGGCTTCGACTACGAAGACAACGATATTTTCAACTTGTTTGGTCCACGCGTTTTCGGTTCTTACAACTTTGATTCGATTGCTGCTTACCGCGCCAATCGGCCAGTGTCTTATCGCTATTCGTCCTCGAACACCGGCAGTATCGATGACATCGCAGCGAAGTGGGGGCTGCGCAACCTAGGCCTGTTCGTTCAGGACAGCTGGGCTGTCAACAACAACCTGACGTTGACCTTTGGCTTGCGCTACGACAAGCAGATGGTTCCGGACAGCCCGCAGTTCAATCAGGCTGCATTCAATGCCTTCGGCGTGCGTAACGACGCGACGCTCGATGGTAACGACCTCTGGCAGCCGCGCTTTGGCTTCAATTACACGTTTGATGCCGAGCGGCCGACCCAGTTGCGCGGTGGCGTGGGCCTGTTCCAGGGTGCGGCGGCGTCGGTGTGGCTGTCCAATCCGTTCTCCAATACCGGCCTGGCTTACACGGATTACAATTTCCGCAACGCAAACGAGATCGCCGCTGGCGGTATTCGTTTCACTCCCGATATCAACAACCAGCCAACTGGTACCGGCGGAGCGACTCAATCGGTCGACTTTGTCGACAAGGATCTCGGACAGCCGTCGGTCTGGAAAGCTAACTTGGCATTCGACACCGAGTTGCCGTGGTACGGCATCATCGGCTCGTTGGAAGGTGTGGTCACCAAGGTCAACGAGGCGATCTACTACCAGCAACTCAATCTTGGCACGCCGACTGCGGTTGGGCAGGATGGTCGTCAGATCTACTGGAACGCGGTTGGTCGTAACCGGGCGAGCTGGGATAACCTTGGTCGCTTCACCGGCAACGCACTGACACGCGCCAACAGTAATCAGGGCTTCAACGACGCAATTATTGCGCGTCCAACCGACCAGGGCGGTACGCAGAGCTTCACCGTCGGTTTGAATAAACCTTTCAACGACAGCGACTGGTCGTGGAGCCTCGCTTACACCTACTCAAACGCGAAGGAGGTCAGCGGTCTGACCAGCTCTACCTCGGGCTCTCAGCTGTTGAATGTAGCGACCTTCCAGGCTAATGAAGAAGTCAACGCCACGTCCGCTTATGAGATCAAGGACAGCATCCTCGGCACTCTGCAGTGGAAGCACAACTTCTTCGGCGACTACGCAACCAAACTTGGCCTGATTTATCAGGGCCGCAGCGGTCGTCCGTATAGCTATACGTTCGATAACGATGCCAATGGTGACGGTCGTGCCAATGACCTGCTTTACATTCCGAACGGCCGTGGCGATGTGTTGTTCGGAAGTGCAGCTGAAGAGAATGCTTTCTGGAACTACGTGAGCAACAATCAGTATCTGTCTTCGCACCAAGGGCAGTTGGCTGGCCGCAACGCCGTTCGCAATTCCTGGGTAAATCAGTTCGATCTGCATATCGAGCAGGAACTGCCGGGCTTCTTCGACGGCAACAAGGCGCAGATATGGGTCGACATCATGAATGTCGGTAACCTGCTTAATAAGAAGTGGGGCCGCGTGGATGAGTACGGGTTCCCTGGCTTCAAGGGTGTTGTGGAGTACGGCGGTATCGATGCTGCAACCGGCAAGTACGTGTACCGCTTCAATGAGCCGGACTTGTCCACCGTCTACGACGACAAGGGCATCTCCCGCTGGGCACTGCAGCTGGGCTTCCGCTACCAGTTCTAAAGCTGGCTAGCGTGTCGAAGTTTGCAAAAACGGCCGGGTTCTCCCGGCCGTTTTCTTTTGTGCGGGTGAGTACGCTAAAGTTCTGAGATACGACAGGAGCAAGCTATGGAACTCAGCAGTACGGCAGCACGGGCGCTGCCGGTGGTGGATGCGCGGATCTACCCGCGTGGTGGCCTGGACGTGTTGTCCAAGGCGGAAGTTGCGCGTCTGCGCGATGCCTCCAGCGGTGGCATGCATGAGCTGTTGCGCCGCTGCGCGTTGGCCGTGCTGACCAGCGGCAGTGCGTCGGACGACCCGCGCGCCGCGCGCGACCTGTATCCGGATTTCGATATCCAGGTGAACCAGCAAGACCGTGGCATCCGCATCGATCTGAGTAACGCACCGGCGATGGCCTTTGTCGATGGCGAGATCATCCGGGGTGTGGCCGAGCTGCTGTTCGCCGTGGTGCGCGACCTGGCCTACATGGCGATCGAGCTGGAAGCCCAGCGCGGGGATCTGGATACCAGCGAAGGCATCACCAACGCGGTGTTCGGGCAGCTGCGCAATGCGCGGATCCTGCAGCCGTCGGACCCGAACCTGGTCGTGTGCTGGGGTGGTCATTCCATTTCGCGCGACGAGTACCTCTACACCAAACAGGTGGGCTACGAGCTGGGCCTGCGTGGCCTGGACATCTGTACCGGCTGCGGCCCGGGCGCCATGAAGGGCCCGATGAAGGGCGCCACCATCGCGCACGCCAAGCAGCGCAAGCATCACACGCGCTACATCGGCGTGACCGAGCCGGGCATCATCGCCGCCGAGTCGCCGAACCCGATCGTCAACCACCTGGTGATCATGCCGGACATCGAGAAGCGCCTGGAAGCCTTCGTCCGCATCGGCCACGGCATCCTGGTGTTTCCGGGCGGCGTCGGCACGGCGGAGGAAATCCTCTACCTGCTCGGCATCCTGCTGCGCGAAGAGAACGCCGACCTGCCGTTCCCGCTGATCCTGACCGGCCCGACCATTGCCGCGCCGTATTTCGAGCAGATCGACCGCTTCATCCGGCTCACCCTGGGCGAAGCTGTCGCTTCCCGCTACGAGATCATTGTCGGCGACCCGGTTGCCGTGGCGCGTCGCATGGCCGAAGGCATCCACGACGTGCGCGCGCACCGCAAGGAACAGAAGGATTCGTACTACTTCAACTGGTCCGTCCACATCCCGCTCGAGTACCAGCAGCCGTTCGAACCCAGCCACGAGGCCATGGCCGCCCTCGACCTGCACCACGGCCGCCCAGCGCCCGCGCTGGCCGCCGACCTGCGGCGTGCCTTCTCCGGCATCGTCGCCGGCAATGTTAAGGAAGACGGCATGCGCCGCATCGAGGAATTCGGCCCCTTCGAAATCCACGGCGACCCGGACATCATGCAGGCCCTGGACGAACTCTTGCGCGGCTTCGTCGAACAGCGACGGATGAAGATTTCGGGGGATTACCGGCCTTGTTATCGGGTGGTGACTTAAGCGCCTAGACGGTAAGCGGCCGGGGCGGTTTGACGCCTGTCGGTCCAGGCCGTCCGCCTGTCGGTCTCGTGCTTGTCCCACAGCCCGTCAGAGTTCATGCTCTCCAGCAATAACGCTGGGGAGCGTCTTGATGTTAGTTGTCCGAACGCGCGGATTCACATTGATCGAGCTCATGGTAACCGTCGCGGTGCTAGCCATCACCGCAGCGATCGCATACCCGAGTTTCCAAGGCGTCGTGCGCTCAAATCGGGTGGCTGCGTCAAATAACGAAATGATGGCATTGCTCACGCTGTCCAGAAGCGAAGCCATCCGGAACGGCCAAGGCAGCGGCATCTGTGGCAGTGCGAACGGGACAGCCTGCAATGGGAGCTGGAGTGCAGGGGTGATGGCCTGGAGCGACACAAATGGAAACGGGAGTTATGACTCAGGTGAAACCGTGCTCCGTTATTCGTTGGGAAATCCAAGGCTGGTCGTCCAGGGGCCAACGACGGGGACGGTCATTGCGTTCGATGCGCGGGGGCGCCGCCGTGCTGCTGCCGATCAACAGGTTACATTGCAACCTGATCAATGTGGCGGGCAACCGTTAAAACGCTCATTAACAATCAATGCGTCCGGGCAAATTCGAAGCAAAAAAGAGACCTGCACATGAGCCAGAATCATCTCTCTCATAGACGTTCTGCAGCGGGCTTCACCCTGATCGAAGTGCTGATTGCCATTCTCATACTCGCATTTGGGTTGCTAGGGTTTGCGCTGCTGCAGACCATGAATGTGCGGTTTGTTCAAAGCGCCAATTACCGGACGCAAGCGACCAATCTGGCATACGACCTAATTGATCAGATGCGATCCAATCGTTATCAGGTTGGTCAATATACTGCCGCCACATTCGCTGCCGGGGCCGTGACGGCGACTGGCGCCTGCGTATATCCAACAGGCCAGACCGTATCGGTAAGCCAGAATATAACAAGATGGCAATGTCAGGTTGCCAAGGCGCTTGGAGATAAGGCTGCTGCTACAGTTACCTATGTCAACGGCGTCGCCACTGTGGCAATAAGTTGGGGCGATCAGCGCTGGGACAAGGAAAACCCCGAGGCAGTGACGAGTTTTGCGTTGCGAACGGAGATCTAGGGGAATGAACTTGCGTTCGCGAATGTCCGGCCTTTCATTGATCGAACTGATGATCGCGTTAGTGATCGGGTTGGTTCTTTTATTAGGCGTAATCCAAATATTTTCAGCGTCGCGCACGGCCGCCCAACTATCTGAAGGTGCTTCGCGAGCACAAGAGAATGGACGTTTTGCGCTTGATTATCTGGCTCGAGACATTCGCATGGCGGGCCACTTTGGGTGCGTCAACGATCAAGCGCAATTCGTTAAGGGGGAGGGGGATCCCAGGGTCAATCTTTCTGCGACAACAGGAAGCGGGAGTCCTTTAGATTTCTCGGTATCGGTTCAAGGTTACGAAGCACCAGGAACAGCTCCAGGGGGGCAAATAACGATCGGTGCCAGTGCGAATTCGATAGTAGGTTTGCCGGCCTCCATTCAGAATTTGAGCCCCGCGCCGAGACCAGGCAGCGACATCATCGTATTGCGTTATCTTTCTGCCGAGGGCGTGCCTGCGACAGGTATCACAGCAGCTGGTTCCAACAGCACCTTGACTATGGATGCGACACGTTGGGCACGCCTGACCGACGATGGGGTAGCTGCCCCCACCTTGTTTGGAATAGCGGACTGCGCACATGCGGATGTATTTGCTGGCACCACGACTGCGGGATCCGTAACGGCCAGTGGCGTCAATCTTTCAGGGCGATATGTGGTACAGCCCACTGGTCAGACAATGGTGTACCGCGCCGAGTCCCTGGTGTATTACGTTGCCAATAGTCCCGATACCGGCGAACCCGCGCTAAGGCGTGCTCGCGCGGGGAGCAATGGCATCTATGTCAGCGAGGAATTGGTTGAAGGAATAGAAAGTTTGCAATTTCTATATGGATTGGATACGACGCCGTCGATTGCGACCCAGACGCCGCCTGTTGGTAATATCACCGAGCAACGTGTGGCGAGTGGAGTGGCCACGGGAGCCGATGCGGCGGCCGCCAACCAGTGGCGTCGCGTTGGGCAAGTGCAGGTCGGTATCCTCGCTCGTAGTCCGACGGTAGCGGCTGCAAGTACTCAAGTCGAGGCCAGTCGATTGGGCGTGCTGGGTGTCACGGTCATTCCGCCGACGACCAACGACGGACGCTATCGCGCTAGTTACGAGCTATCCATCGCCCTCCGCAATCGCCTTTTCGGTAACTGAAAATGCAGACCAGACATCTCACGCGAGATCGAGCACGTAATTACTCCGCGGCAACTCAGCGCGGTGCAGTCTTGTATGTGGCGTTGATCATGCTGGTGTTGCTTGCATTGATTGGCATTGCAGGCATTCAGGTCTCTGGAATGCAAGAAAAAATGGCGGCCAATTATAGGGCGGTGAATCGTGCTTTCGAGGAGGCTGAAGGTGTGGTCAGAAACGCTGAAAACTCCGTCGAAAATATTTCCAATCGAACGACGGCGCCAACCGGTACCACGAGTTCAGTTGCTTCTGGAGACATCAATCGAGTCTGTGACGATGGCTTTGACCCTATGCAGTGGGCGCAGGCGCAGACCTCGGCTCGCGCGGTCAATGTTCGCCAGATAGATCAATGCATTCAGGGGGAAGCAAACATCGGAATGGGACAACCTGTCGATCCTGCATCTCCTGTTTTTCAGATCACCGGCGTTGCCGCTGACGATCAGAATAACGCGAGTTCCGAGGCGGCCGTAGACACTATCTTCAAGCTTTGAAGAGAAGCACATGACCTTGCATAAAAAGAAAGTAATTTTTGCTTCTGCCGCCGCCGCGGTTGGCCTGGCGTGCTTCGTCTACGCGCTAATCGCTGCGCAAGGTCAAGGCGTCCTTGCTCAGGCGCCAATGAATAATCAGGTGCAGACGCCGCCTGCATTCATCATGGCTGTCGACGATTCCGGGTCGATGACGTTTCAAACCCAATTTCCAGGGCAGGACGGCCAGGGCTGCTGGAGTACAGCGCAATATACGTTTTTCTCAAGCCCCGGAGTGCTTAATACGGAAGATACGAGAAGCGTTGGATGTGGTTACAACCACGTGCTTCCTGGCGTCCGTATCGATGAAAACCGATTGGGTGTTCCTCCGTTGGATAGTCTTGGTTTCGCGCGTTCGGCTGCCTACAATCCAACATATTATGATCCGACAGTCAAATACGAGCCGTGGATCAATAACGATGGCACTCCCTTTCCTCAGGCTGACCCGCTGAATACCCGTATTAATCCGCTGCAATCCGCGACCGTCGCGTTGGCATCGAACTACATGGGTGAGGATTTCAGTAGTAGCTTTCGAATTCAGAACAGGATGGTTCTGCCCCGAGGTACAAGTTACAGGCAGCGCTTTAGGGATAATAACAATAATCTCTATTTCGGAGCTGAGACAACGACGACAACTGATGTCACTTGGAATGGTGGTTCGCAGACACTGCTGATAAGGTTTTGGCCTGCAACCTTTTTTGTTCCTTATACGAGTAATAATGATGCTCGGCCAGTCCTTCCTGGCTCTGCCTCAGCGTATGACTCAGTGCCGCGCGAGCGTGTACGAGATGTGTGCGGAACGGGCTGCGACATGTGGAAATACACGATCGGCACAACCAATACCGTTGCCTTGCAAAACTTTGCAAATTGGTTTTCTTTCTATGGTAATCGCAATAGGGCAATTATTGCGGGCATGACTAGGTCGCTGGCTGACGTCAATAATATGCGGGTGGGATTCTTTCGCATTAATCAGCACACTAGCTATGATGCCATTACGGACAGGCTGCCAATGCGAAATATGGCAACGGCAAGTGAAAAGGCGGCGCTTTACAATTCGATCCTCGCATTGCCTGCGAGCGGGGGTACACCAAATCGCCAAGCGGTAAACGCCGCAGGGGTTCAATTCCAGCGCACAGATAGCGCTGCTCCAGTCCAATTGGCTTGCCAGAAAAATGCCGTAATGCTTTTTACTGATGGCTACAGTAACCAGGATGGGCCGCAGGTCAGTAATGCGCAAGGCGATGGTGGAATGGGAGTTCCATTCGCTGACGGTTACGATAATACTATGGGGGATATCGCTGCAAAGTACTATAATAATGTTAACGGCGGATCCCCTATTCGGCCGGACCTGGCCTCCGGTCTTGTGCCTGTGCCAAGCTCCTGCAGCACTGCAAACGCCAATGTAAGGTTGGATTGCCAGAAGAATCTGCACGTAAATTTTTACGGTATTACGCTGGGTGCGCGAGGGAATTTGTTCAATCCCGATGTGGTGCAGGATGCTTACACCACTCCGGCGATTTACCAAAATTGGCCGCCGCGTGAAAATGATGAAAGAAGCACCGTTGATGACATCTGGCACGCGGCAACCAATACTCGCGGTCAATACATAAACGCGAAGACTCCGGCGGAAATTACAGCTGCGATGCGGAGAGTTCTCTCTTCGGTGACATCCGGTTCGTCTCCCTCGGGAACGCTCGCGCAGAGCGGTGCGCGTATCGGTGCTGGCTCGTTCTCAGTGGTGCCCAACTACGAAATTGCCAATGAGGGCACCGATTGGTTTGGCCGTCTTACCGGCTATACCGTTTCTATCAATCCAGCGACTCGGGTCGCAGTGACCACGGCAGCGTGGGAGGCAAGTTCACGAATGCCCTCTGCCGCGGCACGCAATGTCTTGGTCAGCAAGGCAGGATCAGTTAGCGCCTTCAATGCGACTAATGTTTCTCTTGCAGATCTTTGTAACAAATCGACGTCGCTGTATCCCGGGATGTCACTGTGCACTGAGTCGGACCTTTCCGCACTGGGAGCGACCGCAGCTACCGCTACCGCGTACTTGCGTGGGGATGCGTCTGGGGAAGTCCGCAGCGGTGGTCGCTTACGTGATAGAACCACTGTGCTTGGCGATATCGTCAATTCGACGCCTGTCATCAGTTCTCCATTGGATGACTATGGCTATCGTGGTTTGGCGGGCACGCCTGGAAGTACTTATGGCGCTTACTTGGATTCCAAGAAGGCAAACAGAAATTATATGGTCTATGTTGGTGCCAACGACGGCATGTTGCATGGCTTCGATGGCGGCATGAGCGCAAATGGGGTAATGAATTCGAATGGCGGTGTAGAGCGATTCGCTTATATTCCATCAACTGCGCTCGGTCACATGGGTAATTTGCTACTTCCTTACGATCCAACCGATCAAAGTGACCAAGACTTTGACCATCGCTACTACGTGGATGGGCCGTTGACCGTATCGGATGCTTACTATGGTGGATCCTGGAAGACAGCTCTTGTAGGGACCGCAGGTGCGGGCGGACGTAGCATTTTTGCAATGGACGTCACGACGCCGACAAGTATTTCGGCAGGCAATCGTCTTTGGGAAATCAGCGATCTTGATAGCACGTTGCCTGCGGCAGTCCGTAACAACATAGGCTATGTGCTTGGTAAGCCGGTTATCGTTCCAGTTGCTAACGCATCCGGCGCTGTGACATGGAAAGCGATTTTTGGCAATGGCTATAACAGCGCCAGTGGAAAAGCCGTTCTTTTTGTCGTTGATATCAAGGCGGGCGCACCCACGATTACCATGATCGAAGCCGCAGAGAGTGGAGGAGGTGTCGCCGGAAGCAACGGTCTCGGCAACATCGTTGTTGTTGATCGCTGGGGCGGTGCCAGCCAAGCTGATCGGGTTCGTGATGGATATGCGGACACTGTTTACGCAGCCGATCAAAAAGGAGCCCTTTGGAAGTTTGACCTTCGTAGCACCGTGACATCTGTTTCCGTGCCGCTCTTTACAAGCCGTACTTCAACCGAGAACGGCTCTACCTATCGTCAGCCGATTACCGGCGGACTCGCTGCTACTGCTGGCGATAACGGCGGTGTCATGCTTTTCTTCGGAACCGGAAGCTTCTCATTCGTAAATGATCCATTCGATACTGCTATCCAGTCGTTGTATGGGATCAATGACGTTTCCGCTGGAGCAATCACGAGTGCGTTGACGCGCACCAACCTGCAGGCCAATACGATCTCCAGTTCTGGTGGTACGCGGAGTCTGGTGTTGGGAGCAAGCCCGGCAGGTGGGCGTGGCTGGTATGTCGATCTGCCAGCCGGCGAGCGTATGGTGGGAAATCCAAGCGTCGCATCGGGTATTGTTTTTATTCCGACCTATGTCCCCAATCCAAACAGCGTGGGATGTGCTGCCCAGGGTAGCAATTGGCTATTTGGGTTGAATACTAGGACGGGTGGGGCCGCACTGGATGTGGCGCGCCGTAATTCGCCTACAGGTGCATCGTTTGCTTCGGGAACTGCCGCGACTTCGTTGACAACGCAAGGAACTACTCCGGTGAAGGACGTCGGCATATCAGCTATTCCGCGGTTGACTCCAGCAGAGTCTGGCGGAGCGCCCCCGCCTGGGGGGAGCTCCTGCTGGATGGTGATAAGCGTTGCAGGTGCCGACCCGATGTATGTTCCCTATCCATGCGGACGTCAGTCCTGGAGGCAGGTGCAATGAGATCTTCTTGGGCCAGAGAAACCGGCGCCCGTGGCAGGGGCGCATCACTGTTGATTTCCCACGGTTTCACGCTGATCGAGCTGATGATTGTCGTCGCGGTTGTGGCGATTCTTGCTGCGATTGCCTACCCGAACTACTCGGAGTACGTGCGTAAGTCTCGCCGTGCGCAGGCCAAGGCAGATCTTGTCGAGTATGCGCAGCTGGCCGAGCGCTATCACACTGTGCAGAATACGTACGTGGGCTTCACGCTACCCAAGGCTTTTTCGCCTCGGGAGGGCGGGACAGTCGCCTACAACCTGCCGTCTCCACAGGTGACTCAGTCGACCTTTGTGATTACTGCGACCCCGACCAATGTCCAGTCAGCCGACAAGTGCGGAACTTTGAGTATTGACCAGGCTAGTCGCAAGACCAACTCCAAGGGGGCCTTGTCGGACTGCTGGTGAGAGCGTGAGTTCGGGGACGTTGATGACTGTTGCAATGCCCCAAAATCTTGCTACAATGCCGACCCCGCCCGAATAGCTCAGCCGGTTAGAGCACTTGACTGTTAATCAGGGGGTCGTTGGTTCGAGTCCAACTTCGGGCGCCAAGTTGTTGAAGAGGCCGCGACTAGTCGCGGCCTCTTTGTTTTTGCTGTAGCTCATCCTGCAGGGCAGGCGGTTGGTTGCCTGTAGCGGACAGACCGCGTTCGCCCTGAGTTGTTGACGATGACATCTGCCAGGCGGTGCGCACGCGTGCAGAGGCTGATCGTGATGTTGGTGCCGCTGTTGCGGCCGTTCGGAAGAAATCGCACAAGCGATCGGCCGATCGTTCCAGTAACGCTGATGCCTTCGCTCGCAGCATACTGCTCGACCCGCAGGATCGAACCGGCGTCCGAAGGCTGCCCATTACGCGTTGGGTCTTTGAAAAGAATCCACCCCTGGCCCCAGTCGCTGTCACGTCGGCAGGTGGCGCCGTCGACGGATGGACAGACGCTAACCGGTAGGCGATGCGTGACGGCCAGGCTCCTGGCCATCGCCAAATGCGCGGTGAGCAGATGAACCCGTGCCTGTGCGCGCTGCCACTCGATCAGACCTTTGAAGCTGGGCAGGCCGATGGCCGCCATGATCCCGATGATCGCCATCACGATCATCAGCTGTACTGCCGTGTACCCTTTTGTGCACGAACGAGTCACTGCTCTCACCGTCCTGCTCCTCGGCTCGGAGCAAGCAGTCTCTACGGCGTCCAATGCTCAGGTAAGGTCGGCTCTCACGGGATGGAGTGTCAGACTTTTACCGAAAGTGGCCTCCGCCATTCGTGCAGTCCTCCCCCGAGACCCGCTCCATGACCGACCGTTTCCAGCTCGTATCTCCTTACTCCCCCGCCGGCGATCAGCCCGCCGCCATCGACAAGTTGGTGGCCAGCTTCGAGGCCGGTCTGGCCAAACAGACCTTGTTGGGCGTGACCGGCTCCGGCAAGACCTACACCATCGCCAATGTGATCCAGCAGGTGCAGAAGCCGACCCTGGTGATGGCGCCGAACAAGACGCTGGCGGCGCAGCTGTACGGTGAGTTCAAGTCGTTCTTTCCGCACAACGCGGTGGAGTACTTCGTCAGCTACTACGACTACTACCAGCCCGAGGCCTATGTGCCGTCGTCGGACACCTTCATCGAGAAGGACAGTTCGATCAACGAACACATCGAGCAGATGCGTTTGTCGGCGACCAAGACCTTGCTGTCGCGTCGTGATTCGCTGGTGGTGGCCACGGTGTCGGCGATCTACGGCCTGGGCGCGCCGGAAGACTATCTGTCACTGCGCTTGATCCTGTCGGTGGGCGAGCACATCGATCAACGTCAGTTGATCCGCCATCTCACCGATCTGCAGTACACCCGCAACGAATTCGAGCTGACCCGCGGCGCGTTCCGTGTGCGCGGCGAAGTGCTGGACGTCTTCCCGGCCGAATCCGACACCGAGGCGTTGCGGATCGAGTTGTTCGATGGCGACATCGAGCGGCTGACGCTGTTTGATCCGTTGACCGGTGAAACGCTGCGCAAGCTTCAGCGCTACACCGTGTACCCCAAGACGCATTACGCGACCACGCGCGAGCGTACGTTGAGCGCGGTGGACACGATCAAGGACGAACTGAAGGAACGGTTGGAGCAGCTGTATTCGCAGAACAAGCTGGTCGAAGCGCAGCGCCTGGCGCAGCGCACCCAGTTCGATCTGGAAATGATGGCCGAGGTCGGCTTCTGCAACGGTATCGAAAACTACTCGCGGCATCTCACCGGCAAGGCGCCCGGCGAGCCGCCGCCGACGCTGTTCGACTACCTGCCGCCGGACGCCCTGCTGGTCATTGATGAGTCGCATGTGACCATTCCGCAGATCGGCGCGATGTACAAGGGCGACCGCTCGCGCAAGGAGACGCTGGTGGAGTTCGGTTTCCGTCTGCCGTCGGCACTGGACAACCGGCCGCTGCGTTTCGAGGAATGGGAGGCGCGTTCGCCGCGCAGCATCTATGTGTCGGCCACCCCAGGCCCTTATGAGCTGCGCGAGTCCGCCGGCGAGATCACCGAGCTGGTGGTGCGCCCGACCGGCCTGATCGATCCGGTGGTCGAGATTCGTCCGGTCGGAACGCAGGTGGACGACCTGATGTCCGAAATCCACGAGCGCATCAAGCTCGGTGACCGCGTGTTGGTGACGACGCTGACCAAGCGCATGTCCGAGAACCTCACCGAGTACCTCGGCGAGCACGGTATCCGCGTGCGCTATCTGCATTCGGATATCGACACGGTGGAGCGCGTGGAGATCATTCGCGACCTGCGTCTGGGAAAGTTCGACGTGCTGGTCGGCATCAATCTGTTGCGCGAAGGCCTGGATATGCCGGAAGTGTCGCTGGTGGCGATCCTGGATGCGGACAAGGAAGGCTTCCTGCGTTCGACCGGCTCGCTGATTCAGACCATCGGCCGCGCAGCGCGTAATCTGCGCGGCAAGGCCATTCTGTATGCCGACAAGATCACGCGTTCGATGCAGGCCGCGATCGACGAGACTGACCGCCGCCGCGAGAAGCAGGTCGAGTACAACCTAGAGCATGGCATCACGCCCAAATCGGTGGCGCGTCCGATCTCCGACATCATGGAAGGTGCGCGCGAGGATGCCGCCGAGAAGAAGGCAGGCAAGGGGCGCTCGAAGTCGCGTCAGGTGGCGGAGGAAATGCCCGATTACCGCGCGATGGGGCCTGCCCAGATCGCCGGCAAGCTCAAGAGCCTGGAGCAGCAGATGTACCAGCACGCCAAGGACCTGGAGTTCGAGGCGGCCGCGCAGATTCGCGACCAGATCCAAAAACTGAAAGCTGCCAGCCTGGCGTAGGGCAGGGCGACAGCCCGAAGGTTCGAGCGCAGGGAGGGCTTGTGGTGATCCAAACCCTGCGCTAGAATGCGCGCCCTGCACAGCGCAATGCTGATGCAGGAAACGGGCGGTTAGCTCAGCGGTAGAGCACTACCTTGACATGGTAGGGGTCACAGGTTCGAACCCTGTACCGCCCACCACTCCAAGTCCAGACGGCACGGCGACTTGAGTGGTTTCAACATCGGCAGCGACTGCTGCCGCAGATCCCAAAGCGATTTACGCAGCAGCTCCTGCAGCTTCCGCGTGTTCTGTATTTCGTCTTCGACACTCGCTTTCACTTCCTTCTGTGCATCGCCCTGGCGTGTTGGACGAATTTTGTGCAGCGGCCGGGCATTGCCGGCGGCGGAGCGGTGGCCTAGCAAGCCGGGCGCTCTTTCGCTCCTGAGTAATAGGTCCTGGCGCCAGGCCAAGCTTCCGCTCCGCGTGTCATTTCGTCGCAGCGCTGGTCACCCATCCTCCACGAAGCGGCAGGTAGTTCTTTTTAACGCAAGGCACGTGCGTGACTCTGAAAGCACTTCAAGCGCTCACTGAATTCCACCGGCGGTGACGCATCCCGATCGTCGCCTCGCGTCGAATGCGCGCGCGGTTGTGCCGGCTTGGCCGAAACCGCTTTCTCCATCACACGTCTTGCTTTAGCATCGCCTCCGCGCTGACGAAAAGGAAGGCTGGCGATGGACGAGTATCAGCACACGGTGCTGACCAGGGGCGGGTACCGTATCGTGGCAATCACCCGCGAAGACACCTACGCGCCCGACGCCGTGGTGGCCTATGCCGTGGTGACGGATGCCGGAACCCGGATCACGCCGGATCTTTCCCTGGATCAGGCCAGAGTCTGGATCGATTCGCTCGTCGAGAGCGAGAGTGGTGGACGCAAGTCGGATCTGGTCGATCACAAACCCGTCGTCCGTCGCTGAGTGCCGTTGAGAAGTAAGCCAAGGAGTAGGGGCGCGTGTCCAAAGCCAAAATAATTGCAATCGCCACCGTGGTGACATTGCTTGTTGGATATTTCCTGTCCGGATATCTGACGCTTCTGTTGTTGCGGCTCGATACCGGGCTGTACGCGTGGGATACCTACTACCGCTACGTCAAGGCGCTGGGCCTGCCGGAAGTGGCGCCTTACGCAACCAAGATCAAGATGTCCGGCATTCTCGGCTTTGGCCTGCCCGGGATCATCTGGGCCATCACGGTCGTGCTCCTGGTCAAGCCGAAGGCGCGGGCGCTGCATGGCGACGCGCGCTTTGCCGGAGCGGCAGACCTTTCCAAGCACGGTTTGTTCAAGCCGAGCGGCAACGGCATCGTGGTGGGCAAGTTCAACGGCAAGCTTGTACGGCTGAGCGGGCAACAGTTCGTGATCCTCGCCGCGCCAACGCGCTCCGGCAAGGGCGTCGGCGTGGTCATTCCCAACCTGCTGGAGTACCAGGAATCGGTAGTGGTCCTGGACATCAAGCAGGAGAACTTCGACCTCACCAGTGGCTGGCGCGCCAGTCAGGGGCATGAGGTGTTCCTCTTCAATCCCTTCGCCGAAGACCGTCGTACGCATCGCTGGAATCCGCTGACCTACGTGTCCAGTGACCCCGCCTTCCGCGTGTCGGATCTGATGAGCATTGCCGCGATGCTGTATCCGGACGGGTCGGATGACCAGAAGTTCTGGGTCAGCCAGGCGCGTAATGCCTTCATGGCGTTCGCCCTGTATCTGTTCGAAAACCAGGACGAAGAGTTGTCGCTCGGCTTCCCGGGCGGGGCAGGGGCTCCCACGCTTGGCGGCATCTATCGCCTCTCGTCCGGGGATGGCACAGACCTCAAGAAGTACCTCAAGTCGCTGTCCGAGCGTAGGTTCCTCAGCAGCAATGCGCGCTCGGCATTTGCCAACATGCTGTCACAGGCCGATGAGACTTTTGCGTCCATCATGGGCACCCTGAAAGAGCCGCTCAACGCATGGATCAATCCGGTCCTGGATGCGGCAACCAGCGCGGACGACTTCCTGCTCACCGACTTGCGCAAGAAGAAGATGACGATCTATATCGGCATCCAGCCCAACAAGCTGGCCGAAAGCCGGCTCATCATCAACTTGCTCTTCAGCCAGATCATCAACCTCAATACCCGCGAGCTTCCGAAGTCCAATCCGGAGCTCAAGTACCAATGCCTGCTGTTGATGGACGAATTCACCTCGATCGGCAAAGTGGACATCATCGCCACCGCGGTAGCCTATATGGCGGGTTACAACCTTCGCCTGCTGCCGATCATTCAGAGCATGGCGCAGCTGGACGCCACCTACGGCAAGGATCTGTCGCGCACCATCATCACCAACCATGCGCTGCAGATCCTGTACGCGCCGCGCGAGCAGCAGGATGCGAACGACTACTCCGAGATGTTGGGCTACACCACCATCAAGAAGAAGAACGTCACCCGAGGCAGGGAAACCACCCGGAGTATTTCCGAGGAGCGGCGTGCGCTCATGTTGCCGCAGGAGCTGAAGGCGATGGGCAACGAGAAGGAGGTCTTCCTGTACGAAGGCATCCCGCATCCGGTGAAATGCGACAAGATCCGCTACTACGAAGACCGCTATTTCACCGCGCGCTTGCTGCCCAAGACAGACGTGAAAACGCTTTCCATCAGGTTGTGACGGTTGTCGCACAACGGCTGCGAAGGGGCGCCGGTAATTCTTGACTCACGTGTTCGTTAAGGGCAAAGTTACCCAGAATTCGCGCAGTGTTGATTTTTTGTTAAGAGGGGCGGCGCCGGACGGGGTCGTACAGGAGTAAGGCTATGGATGGTTCTTCGGCGTATTCATTTTTACCGGATGTGCGAATGCATCGCGCTGACTGGCCTGTTCGGGCTGGTTCGGGCGGCCACGCACACTCGATCGAGTCATCAAAGGCAGATCCCCTCCGTCACCCGAAGGTGAGCGGAGCTGTTGTGCTGTCCGTCTTAAGCCCGAAATCTCATGAGTTGGAGAAGTCAGAGTGAATCCGATGTCTGTGTCCAAGCTGTCGCTGGTCTTGGTGGTCGCTGCGTTGGTCGGTGCCTGCGCGACCAAGCCTGCTCCCGATTTTGGTGGACGTTGGAAGCACGTCAATCACTTTGACGAAGCACCTACCGAAATTCCGCTCTACACCTCTTATACGTATCAGGCCACGCCGATGGACGGCACGTTGAAGACGATGCTGGAACGGTGGGCCACGGATTCCAACATGCAGCTGTCCTACAACCTGCCTTCGGACTACACCCTGATCGCCCCGGTTTCCAATATCAGCACCACCAGCGTGCAGCAAGCCGCCACCGAGCTGAGCGCGGTTTACGCGGCGCAGGGCGTGTCGGTATCGGTCTCCGCCAACAAGTTGCTGGTACAGCCGGTGCCGGTGTCGTCTGGAGCCAAGCTCTAAGAGCTGAACTGCTGATCCGATGCTCCCAGCATTCGGGTCGGTGAGCCAGCTCAAGCCTCCCATGTGTCCGCGCACGTCGCGGCAATAGTTTCAGGGCTGACAAGGCCCTACGGTGACGGATCTAGACATGTTGCGTAAGAAGGTCAGTGAAAAGGACGGATCTGCCCAAGTGGGTGCGGCCGTCCAGAAAGCGGTGAACTACGAGGTCAGCATCGCCGATCTCGCACGCCGCAGCGAAAAGCGTGCATGGATGGTAGCGACCGTTTCCATGATCATTACCGTTATGACGGCCGGCGGCTATTACTACATGCTGCCGCTGAAAGAGAAGGTGCCGTACCTGGTGATGGCGGACGCCTACTCGGGAACCAGCACGATCGCAAAACTCGAGGCGAATTTTGGTGGACGTGCAGTTAGTACGAGCGAGGCGCTAGCGCGTAGCAATATTGCCCGGTTCATTATTGCCCGTGAATCATTCGATCTCTCAATCATCGGTCAGCGCGACTGGAATACTGTATCGGCAATGGGTGCCACGAATGTTGTGAATGAATATCGGGCGCTGCACTCCGCGAACAATCCGTTGCGGCCCTTGAATACGTACGGAAAGCTGCGTGCCATTCGCATCAACATTCTGAGTATTACGTTGATTGGCGGAAAAGGACAGCCCTACAAAGGGGCGACCGTACGTTTTCAACGGACTGTGTACGACAAGAATTCGACGGTCTCTACGCTGCTTGACAACAAGATCGCGACAATGGGCTTTGTCTACCAAGATAATCTGGAGATGAGTGACAGCCTGCGAGTCGAAAATCCTCTAGGCTTCCGAGTAACTGATTACCGGGTAGACAACGACTACTCCTCGTTGCCAGCTGCTCCTGCCGGTGGGGCCTTGATCAACCCGCAGCCTCAGTCAGCGGCACAGCAGGTTGGTACTGGCATGATCGATCCTGGCGCGGCAAACGCCTCTGGTGCAGTTCAGCAGGGGGGCGTCCCGTTGCAGCAGGGAGCACTTCCGCAGGGTGGCATGCCTCAACAGCAGATGCAGCCCGCCTTTCCCGATCAAATGCAGCCAGCAGCTCAGCCTGCGGCGCAGCCCGCGATTCAACCCCAGGGGATGCAGAACAATGTCAATGGAGCGAGTGGTCGATGAAACTTTTTAATCGGTACAGCGCTGCGTTATTTTCAGCACTGCCACTTGCAATATGCGCTTTCTCGGTTGCCGCTCAAGTGGTTCAGGAGTATGAGTATGCTCCGGACCGCATCTACCAGGTGCGCACCGGTCTTGGCATTACCACTCAGGTCGAGCTAAGCCCGAACGAAAAGATCCTGGATTACAGCACAGGCTTTACTGGTGGTTGGGAACTGACGCGGCGCGAGAATGTTTTTTATCTCAAGCCCAAGAATGTTGACGTCGATACGAACATGATGATTCGTACGGCAACGCATTCCTACATTCTTGAGCTCAAGGTGGTTGCAACGGACTGGCAGCGCCTCGAGCAGGCGAAGCAGGCTGGCGTTCAATATAAGGTCGTGTTCACCTATCCGAAGGACACAAGCTTCAACAATGTCGAAGACGCGGATACGTCGAAGAAAGGCCCGTTGTTGAATGCCAAGATTTTGAAAGATCGGCGTTATTACTACGACTACGACTATGCGACACGTGCCAAGAAGTCCTGGCTTATTCCAAGCCGCGTCTATGACGATGGCAAGTTCACCTATATCAATATGGATTTGACGCGGTTTCCGACCGGGAATTTCCCGGCAGTTTTTGCCCGCGAAAAGGAACACGCGGAGGATTTTCTCGTCAATACCACGGTGGAGGGCAACACCCTGATCGTGCACGGGACTTACCCTTTCCTGGTGGTTCGCCATGGCGATAACGTCGTCGGTCTGCGAAGGAACAAGCAAAAGTGAACTCGAATATTCCAAACAGCCCTGATGAGCGCTCCCCGAACAATGGCGGGGAAGAGCTGCGCAACGGTGAGTACAACGAGCGCAACAATCCTTACTTTGCGCGTCAGCAGGCAGGTGCCGAACCGGACCTTGACGCCAATGAACCAGTGTTGCGTTCCAGCGACATCAAGCGTCTGAATCGCAAGGCGCTGGTGTTTCTGGCTGCCATTGCCGCGTTGTTGATTCTCGTCATCTTCTGGCTGGCGACACAAAGTGGAGAGGATTCTCCCCCGCCCAAACAGCGTACGGAGACGGTGGTTGCGCCAGCGTTGCCGCAGAACATGACTGCGCCGGTGGAGGAGGCGCCAGTTCCACTCGCCCAGCAACCTAGCTTGCCGCCCCTGCCGCCAATGCCGACTGATGACAGCGAAGAGGGCAGCTCAGCGCCGGAGCGTCAGCGCGGCCCGACCTTGCTGGAGCGCCGTATCCTTGCCGAATCTGCCGCAAACGGCGCCGGCATGCCTGGGCAAACGGCCGCTCAGCCCGCACCTGGCCAAGAAGAAAGTCCTGTTACGCTGGCTAAGCCGATCAGCAACCCGGATGGCTTGTTGGTACGTGGCACCTACATCCGTTGCATCCTGGAGACCCGGATCATTTCCGACTTCGGTGGCTACACCTCGTGCATCGTTACCGAGCCGGTGTATTCGATCAATGGTCACAACCTGCTATTGCCAAAGGGTTCGAAGATGCTCGGCCAGTACGGCGCCGGAGAGCCGACGACCAGGCGCCTGCAGGTCGTGTGGGATCGCGTCACCACGCCGACCGGGCTGGATGTCACGCTGGTCGGCCCTGGTATCGACACGCTCGGCAGCGCCGGCCATCCGGGTGATTACAGCGCGCATTGGGGTAACAAGATTGCATCGGCGCTGTTCATCAGCTTGTTGAGCGATGCATTCAAGTATGCAGCTGCTGAATATGGCCCAGAAACGACCACAATCGGTGTTGGCAGCGGAATCGTCACTCAGCAGCCCTTCGAGAGTAATACTGCTCGCAGCATGCAGCAGCTCGCCGAGCAGGCTGTGGAAAAGTCTGGGCGTCGTCCGGCAACCTTGACGATCAATCAGGGCACCGTGTTGAACGTTTATGTTGCCAAGGACGTCGATTTCTCGGCAGTCCTGCCGAAGTGAATGAAAAGCCTGCCATGACGATCGATGATTCCCCGACGGCGCGCATTTCGAATGATTTCCTGGATTACCAGTACTCTGTGCTGGGCATCCTGGACTACCTGAATTCGCCTGACGTGACTGAAATCTGCATCAATCGGCCTGGCGAGCTGTATCTTGAAACGATCCATGGGTGGCAGCGGGTCGACGTGCCATCCTTGACATATGACCGTGCCCGCCAGTTCTGCACGGCGGTGGTGAACGAAAGCAACACCGGGCAGCGTATTACCGATGCAGATCCCGTGGTCTCGCTGACGTTTCCTACAGGGCAGCGTGCGCAGTTTGTCATGCCGCCCGCGTGCGATGCAGGCAAGGTGTCCATCACCATCCGGCTCCCTTCCAAGCACACCAAATCGCTCGAGCAATACAAGCACGACGGGTTCTTCGACGAGGTGCTCGAGCAATCGGCCGATGTCAGCGATCACGACCAAGAATTGCTGGAGTTGCGCCGCAAGCGCGATTACGCAGAATTCTTCAAAAAGTGCGTGCTGTACAAGAAGAACGTCGTCGTTGCCGGAGCGACCGGTAGCGGCAAGACCACCTTCATGAAGGCGCTCGTCAATCACATTCCAAGCGAAGAGCGCCTGGTGACGATCGAGGACGCACGTGAGTTGTTCATCAGTCAGCCCAATTCCGTGCACCTGCTGTACTCGAAGGGCGGGCAGAGTACCAGCAACGTAACGGCTAAAAGCTGCATGGAAGCCTGTCTGCGCATGAAGCCGGATCGCATTATCCTGGCCGAGTTGCGTGGTGATGAGTCGTTCTACTTCATCCGTAACTGCGCATCCGGGCATCCGGGTTCCATCACCAGCTGCCACGCCGGAAGTGTCGAGCAAACGTGGGACCAGTTGGCGTTGATGGTGAAGGCATCGAGCGAAGGCTCCGGTCTGGAATTCGAGGTGATCAAGCGTTTGCTGAGAATGACCATCGATATCGTGGTTCATATCAAGGCACACGCGGGGCGCCGGTTCATCACTGGCATCGACTTCGATCCCTTGAGAACCTTGCGCGGTGGTTGAAAGGTAAATCCTTTGGTTGGGGCTGGTTCGGTTTTGCAAGGAGTAATGACATGTTGCCTGGCATGGAACTGATGGGGTGCACTGGACTTGCTGTTCCTGGCGAGGTGATGCAGCACGTTGTCCGTGTCGAGTCGTCGCGCAATCCGTATGCCATCGGCGTGGTTGGCGGGCGGTTGGTGCGTGAGCCACGGGGGTTGGCTGAAGCAGTGGCCACCGCCAAGATGCTGGAACAAAAGGGCTACAACTTTTCCCTGGGACTTGGCCAGGTCAATCGGTACAACCTGCAAAAATACGGGCTCACCAGTTATGAGATGGCATTCGATAAATGCCCCAATCTGGTCGCTGCTTCGAGGATTCTGGCGGAGTGCCATTCGCGCTCCGGCGCCAATTGGGGCAAGTCGTTCAGCTGTTACTATTCCGGCAACTTCGAGACCGGCTTCAAGCACGGTTATGTCCAAAAGATCTATGCATCCATTCGTCAGTCGGTAGCATCCTCCTCTGGAGCCGAGCCCATTGCGGTCGTGCCGACGCGCCAGGTGCAGTTGCGGCCTGCCAACCCGTTGCGGCAAGCGGCCGCTGAATTGGCAGATGCGATAGTGGCGCGTCGTATTCAGGATCTAGCCGGAACGGGCAACACGGTGGCTTCACCCTCGGGGCCTATGCTATCGGCACCTTCACCACCTTACTCTCTGCCGAGTCGGGCCACCCCCGTGGCTCCAGCAGCGGAGAACGAGTTGTATGTGGTAAAGCCGACGGGCCAAGGGCATGGGGTAGCGTTGCCCGCTGTCGCACCGCAAGCCTCGACGCAGACCGAACAACCCGCAAACCCCGTCTCCGTGCCGCGTGCACCACAGGCGGCTCCGCAAACAGATAGTGCATTTGTTTTTTAGGATGGAAGATTGCCAAGGATTATGGCTGCTGGACCCCCTCTGTTCCCAAGGAGTTAGACATGAAGTTTGAAATCGACAAGAAGACAGTTGCGGATGCCAAGATGGTCGGCACGCAGGCAGTGAAGGCGCTGCTGTTCACCTCGTTGTTGTTGGTGGCGGGCGGCGCTGGTGCGACCAATGAACTCGGCGGCACGGATACCCGCGTCTGCGGATTCCTGAACAATGTGACCAAGCTGCTGAACATGGGCTCGATCGCTGTCGTCACCATCGCCGTCATCGTGGCCGGCTACCAGATCGCATTTGCGCACAAGCGCATTTCTGAAGTTTCCCCGATCCTCATTGGTGGCGTACTGATCGGTGCGGCTGGGCAGATTGCGAATATGATCCTTCAGAATAAGGAGGGAGGCGCTCAGGAGTGCTCGACGCTCACCACTTCGCTGCTGCAGATCGCTCAGTACTATGCATAAAGACGTACTCTTCCGCGGCTGCACCCGTCCGGCGATGTTTCTGGGGGTGCCGTATATCCCTTTCTTCATCGGTGCGGGCGGTGGCTTGCTGCTGGGGATGTATATCAATCTTTGGTACCTGTTCACCATCCCCGTCATCATCTTTGGCATGCAGCAAATGGCAAAGAGGGACGAAATGATCTTCAGGTTGCTTGGATTGCGCTGGCTTTTCCGAATGCGCGTCCGAAACCTTCAGCGCTATTCCGGGATGTGGGTATTCACTCCCAACGAGTACCGCAAGGGGCCCCCGGGCAAGCCGCGATGAGCACGTGAAAAGGTAAGCCAGCCCCATGCGCTCAATCCGCATGGGGTTGGTGTTTTAGCTAGTTCTTGGTGTGATGCTTTTCCTCTTACCTGGTAATACCCATGTTCAGTCCAGACAGTCCGATCGGTGAATTTGTTTCCATCTCGACACATGTCGCTCCGTCCGTCGTCAAGACGACAGGTGGCGACTATCTGTTGATCTGGCATCTGGCTGGCTTGCCCTTCGTTGGGCGGGACGAATTTGAACTTGAGCAGCGGCACAATACGTTCAATCGGTTATTGCAAACCTTGCGTGCACCGGATTTCGCCAATATCGCGTTCTGGGTTCATGACGTTCGCCGTCGTCGCAAGATCGGTACCGGCGGGCGCTTCAAGCAATCGTTCAATCAGACGCTGTCCGACGAGTATTACGCGGCGCTATCCTCGCAAAAAATCATGCAGAACGAGTTGTACTTGAGCATGATCTATCGTCCTGTCGTTACCGGGCGACGTCTGGTCGAAAAGTCTGTCAATCCAGACAAGATCGGGGCTGAGGAAGAGCAGGCCATCTCCAAGATCGTCGAGTTGGCCACCAACGTTGAGGCGGTGCTGAAGGATTATTCACCTTACCGTCTTGGCATGTATGAAGCCAAGAATGGTGTCGTGTTTTCGGAGACACTGGAGTTTCTCGGCTATCTGCTCAATCGCATTGATGAGCCAGTTCCTGTACTGCAGGCGCCCGTGCCCGCCTACCTGCCTGTCAGCAAGCACATGTTTGCCAACAAGACCGGCGATTTTGTCATTCGCACCCCGGATGGCATCAATCACTTCGGCGCCATCCTCAATATCAAGGAGTACGCCGACGGAACCTATCCGGGCATTCTCAACGGTCTGAAGTATCTCGACTTCGAGTATGTCATGACGCATTCCTTCAGCCCGGTCGGTCGCCACGATGCACTGAAGGTGCTGGAACGCACCAAGGGCATGATGATTTCGTCGGGCGACAAATCCTCCAGCCAGATCCGCGACCTGGACCTGGCGATGGATGACGTGGCCTCCGGCAATTTTGTGTTGGGCGAGTACCACTTCACCCTGGCGGTGTATGCTAACAGCCAGGAGAAGTTGGCAAGGCAGATCGCGACGACGCGCGCAGAGCTCTCCAATGCCGGTTTCGTCTCGGCCAAGGAAGATCTGGCGATCGCCTCGTCGTTCTACGCGCAGCTGCCGGGTAACTGGCGCTTCCGCACGCGTATCGCCAACTTGAGTTCGCTCAACTTCCTCGGTTTGTCGCCGTTGCATAACTTTGCCCAGGGCAAACAGCACAACAACCCTTGGGGCGACTGTGTCACCACCCTGCAGACCACTAACGGCCAGCCGTATTATTTCAATTTCCACGCCACGCATCCGGCCGAGAATTCCCTGGGTGAGAAGGCGATCGGCAATACGATGGTCATCGGCAAGTCCGGTACCGGCAAGACGGCGCTGATCAACTTCCTGTTGAGTCAGGTGCAGAAGTTCGATCCGATCCCGACGATCTTCTTCTTCGACAAGGATCGCGGCGCGGAGATCTTCGTACGTGCCTGTGGCGGGAACTACCTGGCGCTGGAGAATGGCTCCCCGACCGGCTTTAACCCGTTCCAGTGCGAGCGCAATGAGGCCAATACTCAATTCCTTGCTGAGCTGATTAAGGTGCTCGGTGGCAAGCCCGAATACAGCGCACGCGAGGAGGAAGACATCTACCGCGCGGTGGAAGGCATGCTGGACACGCCGATGCATCTGCGCAGCATGAGCAACTTCCGCAAGAGCCTGCCCAACATGGGCGACGACGGACTGTATGCACGCCTGCGCCGTTGGACCGCCGACAATTCGCTGGGCTGGGTGTTCGATAACCCGGTGGACACCATCGACCTGACGCGCGCATCGATCATCGGCTTCGACTACACCGACGTGATCGACAACGCCGAAGTGCGCGTGCCGGTGATCAACTATCTGCTGCACCGCCTGGAGGCGCTGATCGATGGGCGTCCGCTGATCTACGTGATGGACGAATTCTGGAAGATCCTGGACGGCAAGGGCGGCCTGAAGGAGTTCGCCAAGAATAAGCAGAAGACCATCCGTAAGCAAAACGGCCTGGGCATCTTTGCCACGCAGAGCCCGGAAGACGCCCTAGCCAGCGACATCGCCGCGGCGCTGATCGAGCAGACCGCCACGATGGTGCTGCTGCCCAACCCCAACGCCAGTCGCGACGATTACATCGAAGGCCTCAAGCTGACCGATGCCGAGTACCAGGTGGTGGTCTCGCTCGACGAGCGCTCGCGCTGCTTCCTGGTCAAGCAAGGCCACGCCTCTGCGGTATGCCAGCTCAATCTGCGTGGTATGGACGACGCACTGTCGGTCATTTCGTCCTCGACCGATAACATCGAGATCATGCACCAGATTCTGTCGCGCAAGGCCGACAAGTTAGGCGTGAGCGTTGACCAACTGACCCCGGAGCAGTGGCTGGAGGACTTCTATGCCAACCGCAAGGGCTCAGGGAAGCGCAAAGCCGTCAAAGACAAGGAAGCCGAAGATGCGTAGTCCCCATCATCGGCAGCACACTTTTCACGCATCAACTTCATCTGTGTCAGGAGGCAAAAACACCATGGCAACCAAGTTCAGACATTTTTCTCGCGTGTTCACGGGACTGGTGCTGCTCTGCATGGCCGGAGCCGCCAGTGCGCAGTGGGAAGTCGTCGACAAAGACCTCAACACCAAAGTAAAAGAGATCCAGAATTCACTGAAGCTCGGCAAAAAGCCCAAAGACAAGGACAGCGGGACAGAAGTCGACAAACCCAAGGAAGAGATCAAGGTGGTGCCGGATGACTACGGGATTGCCGATTGTTCAAGCACCACGGCGGGGACGCCGGTGGCGACCCAGCAGAAAGAAGGGTGCGAGCTGATTCAGCGCACGCGCAATTCGCAGTACAACTATATGGTGGCGATGTACGACATCACCAAGAAGCGTCTTGAGCGCTTGCGCAAGATCGAACAAGAGCGCGCGGAGATCAAAGACACTGAACTCGGTAAGTTGGAGGACAATACCAACAAGCTGATCGCACTGAAGACACTGATGGACATTGATCGCCAGCAAATGGAGTCGGCGATGTTTGCGTATCAAACGCGGCTGGGCTTCTTGACCAAGCAACAGGATGCGCAGGCATGGGCGGCGATGCGGGGCAAGAAGGCGCCCTCCGGGGATCCCTCTAGCCAAGGAGGCATCGGTAGCTTCTTCGAGAGTCTGGGCAACACCTTGGGGGATTTCGGCAAGTCGGTGGTCGCCGGGGTCGCCATGAAGGCGGCGTTGGATTCAGTCAGATCCGACAGACCTCGTGATATGGAGCCATTAGATTTGGGCAAGTGAGATCTCGGCACGCGCAGGATGCGCGTGCCGTCGCAGGTGTAATCGAACCCGGAGCAGCGAGTGCTCCACGGCCTGGCCGTCCAGTGGAATGTGGTGACATATGGATTTTCTGAGCAGTCTTGGTAATTACGCGTTCTTCTCGCTGATCAACGATTTCCTGCGCGACGAGATCGATATTTTTCAGTGGACGCTACTGCAGCGCACTTCGGCCTTGATTGGCATTGTGTCCCTAACGGTATTGACGCTGTGGGTCATGTTCCAGGGGTACCGCATCGTGACCGGCCAGTCCCGCGAGGCGGCCATGGGGTTGGTAGTGACTGCGTTGCGCGCCTCGCTGATCATCGGTCTGGCGACGAGCATGGCCGAAGGTTCGTCGAAACTGTACTGGACGCTGACTGACGGTGTTAGCCAGTCCATCACCCAAGTGGTGACCGGGGACTCGGAAAGTCCCTACGATGCGATCGACAAGAATTTGGGCTTGATGCAGATTGCGATGATGAGCATCGATCAGATCCAGACTGCAGGCAACCAACAGCGAGACGACGAGAAGACGCGTGCGCGCTGGTTCACCGGGGTGGGGATGGCCGGTCCGGGCGTGGTGGGGGGCTCACTGCTGCTGTTGAACAAGATCGGTATGGCGCTGTTTGTGGGCTTCGGTCCCTTGTTCATCATGTGCCTGTTGTTCCAGGCGACGAAGTCGTTGTTCAGCAAGTGGCTGCTATATGGGTTAGGTATGGTGTTTTCGTTGTCGGTGCTGAGCTTTACGGTGAGCCTGGCAACGAAGGTGATCGGCGCAGTGGCTGTCGCATTCCTTGCCAAGTACGCATTCCCAGGAAACAGTGGCGAGGGCATCAGCAGCATGGCATTGCAACAAGGAGGACTAGGTTTGGTCATGACAACCTTGATCGTCACCGCACCGCCGATGGCCGCCGCCTTCTTCCAGGGCACATTGGGTCAGTTCACGGCCTATTCGGCGCTGGGGCAGTTGGACCGGGCCAATCAGGAGCCGGGTGCGGGGCGGCCTTATCAGCCGGCGCCGCCTGCCACGAGCTCTGGTGACACTTCTAACCGGGACACTAGCGTAGCAGCCACCAAAATGCACAGGGAGCCTTCTGTAACTCAGGAGCCTATCTCTGGGAATCGAGGTCTTGCACAAAAATAATGGTTAATCATGAGTGATTTCCAATGATTCGTAAATTTCTATTTGTTTTTCTCTATGCGCTCTCAGTTAACGCTGCGTTTGGTCAAACTGCTTGCCCAGTTGGCGCTGCTCCTGGAAGTCCCCAGTGTGGTCCCGACTCTGGCACATCCAGAGCTGCGCCTACCCCTCCTCAACCAACCGGTGAGTGGATTAAAACTTGGGGGGCAATCGCTAATTCGAGTAATGGAGAGGCTGGCAGCGCGGTAGGTAAATTTTCTCAAGAGGAGGCCGAGCAAGCTGCTCTTAGGCAATGCGCTATTGAAGGAGCTAGTGACTGTAAAGTTAAGCTCGTTTATAAAAATCAGTGCTCTGCCTTGATTGCGTCAGATTCGCAGAGTTTCTTTCAAGCATCCCCTACCGAATCTCGTGCGGTTGAGTTGGCTAAAGAAAACTGTGAGAAAACTGGTGCCAGTTCATGCAAGGTTATATATTCTGAATGCACGAAGCCTGTGTTCCGAAAATACTAGAAATCATCGAGATTCCATTTTAAATTTTAATTGGATTTTTGGCGGCAAAATATTCTAGCTTTACGGTTTTGATTTTAATCGCTCCTTGGCTGTTTTTTTTTGGGTGCTTGCAGCCAAGGAAAAGCCCCGCAGGAAAGATCTGCTGTTAGTCAGTCAGCAGATGCGCGGAAAAATATTGTCGCCGCTAAAGGTTCGCCTGAAATCGCTATTAGTGACAAAAGTTTATCGGTGGAATCCGTTGGTATTACTAAGCTGTCTGGCGAATTTAAGGAAGGTATGCCTTACGGCGATCTTCGTAAAAAAGTCATCGCCGAAATTGGAAGCCCTCGGTAAGTGCCGAGTGTAAGAAAAACGTTGTTGGCGATGACTTTGAAGGTGTGTGCTCCAAAGATCCAAAGCGATGTGCTATTTGCGATGAGTTGCCAGAGTTGAATGTCTGTAGCGGCGACGGGCATTGTATAACGGAATTTTCCAGCGTTGACGGTAGTCAAGTGTTGAAGGTTTCCACGTACGGCAAAATTCAAGACGGGCTGGTAGAGGGCGATAAATCGAGGCTTTTCGTTTCTTGGTGGGATGTGTCGACGAAAGCTGACTGATTGGATTGTTGTTAATTTCACAGGAGGTGCTAGATATGAGTAGTCCCTTGGCAGATTTGATTCAGTGCGGTGAATCCAGGCGTACTAATTATAATGCCTATAACCGGGGTACTTACATCGGGCGGATGGGCGTGAACACATCCGTGGGAGTACAGGGCCGGTAGATTTTTTTCTATGACTGTGGGTGATGTCATGGATGCGCAAGCGTTGCCTAGGGGCGACCAAGAGCGACTTTTTGCAGTAGGGCGCTACCAGGTCATACCTTTCACGATGAATGATGCTGTAAATAAAATGGGTCTGGAACGGTCTGCGGCGTTTACGCCAGACCTCCAGGATCAAGTGTTTTCAGACTATCTGATTACTCACAAGAAGTCCGCAGTTCGCAATTATATTACTGATGCCCCCGGCTCATCGTTGAATGGTGCGCAAAATGCGCTCGCACAGGAATGGGCAAGCATTGCTGACCCAGATACTGGGAAAAGCTATTACGACAAGCCAGGTGGCTCAAATCATGCATCGATTACCAGTGCAGAGACAGAGAATGCTCTGAACGCGATGCGGCAGTCATATCGTCAGGCAATCGAAAGCGGCGTAACGCCTGAGCAGGCATGGAAGCAAATCAATTCTCAGCCTCCCCAGCAGCTTGCACAAACCCAACAGCACAAACGCGATGCCGCACAGTACGGCAAATTAGAGCAAGGCGAGCGCGGCGAACAAGTGAAGCATTTGCAAGGCCAACTTGCGCAACTCGGCGCCGTTGGCCGCGATGGCAAACCCTTGAAGCCTGATGGCGACTTTGGCGGCAACACCAAGCACGCGGTTGAGTAATTTCAGCGCGAGCACGGGTTGCAGATAGACGGCGTCGCAGGTCAGCAGACCCAGGCCGCTTTGGCTAAGGCGTTGACCCAGGGGACATCCAAGCAACCTGAGCATACGGCCGCGCCTGCTGCGCCGGCACAGGCATCCTCCAGCCCCTTGTTGTCTGACCCTCGCCATCCCGACAACGCGATGTACAACGGCGCAGTGAGCAAGCTCGAAGCGCTGGGTGAACGTGGCGGCTTTGCCAATCGCAAAGAACTCGAGCAGGCAGCCGGGCAAATCGTGTTCGAGTCCAAGGTCAGCGGTCTCCAACGCATCGACCATGTAGTGCCCAACAAGAACGGCGACGGCTTCTTCGCAGTACAGGGCGAGATGACCGACCCGGCAATGCAGCGGGTTTTTGTGGATCGCAACCAAGCGCAGAATCAATCGTTGGAAAACAGTAGCCGGCAAGCAGCCGAGGAAAGCCAACGTCAGGCCACTCAGGTGCAGGCACAGGAAACTGCTTCACGTTCGATGTCCATGTAAATCGGGCGTGTTGGTCGTTGCGTTTCAGCGATCTGGTAAATCGCCAAGGCAGTCAGGAGTGTCCGCCTTGGCTCTATTTCCTGCGACCTGCGCAACGAAATTTCCATCTTTCAATGGGAAGTTGTTGCAGCGCACGACCGCCTGGGTCGGTACGGTGTCATTGACGTGCTGACGCTTCGAATCTTCATCCGTGGCTACCGCATCGTGAACGACCAGTCGTGCGAGGCGGCGATGGGGTTGGTGGTGACGGCACTGCGGGCGGCGCTGATCATCGGATTGGCCACTAGCATGGCCAAAGGCTCTCCGCAGTTGTACTGGACGCTGACCAACTGGATCAGCTCGGTGATCACGCAGACGGTGACGGTGACTCTGAGAGTCCTTATGAGGCGATCCGTTTATTGTGGTTGGTGAACCATTACTTGGTTGCCCGTGTATATCGTTCAGCGTGCAGAACATGTCTATTTTCAGGCACGCAGACGATGCTCTCATGCCGCATACGACGCTTCATTAACTGTGTGACCTGAGCAAAAAGCCGCTGAGTCGTTACACAGGTGGCTGCTCATGAATACGTATGCACGGGCACACTCTGAGTCTATTACGCCGCTACGCTAACGCTCTTGGCTGGGTGCTCATCTCTGCGCCCACATTGGCCCGGGAGGGGCGTACATGTCGCAGACACCATGGTGGCGCGGGGCCGTCATCTATCAGATTTATCCGCGTAGTTTTCTGGATTCCAATGGCGATGGGGTGGGCGATCTGCCCGGGGTCATCGCCAAGCTCGACTACATCGCCGGGTTGGGCGTGGATGCGATCTGGATCTCGCCGTTCTTCAAGTCGCCGATGGCCGATTTCGGCTACGACATCGCGGACTATCGTGCGGTGGATCCGCTGTTCGGGACGTTGGACGACTTCGATCGGCTGCTCGACAAGGCGCATGGCCTTGGCTTGAAGGTGATGATCGACCAGGTGTTGAGCCACACCTCGATCGCGCATGCATGGTTCCAGGAGAGCCGGCAGGACCGGACCAACGCGAAGGCGGATTGGTACGTGTGGGCCGATCCGCGCGAGGACGGGACGCCACCCAACAACTGGTTGTCGCTGTTCGGTGGAGTGGCGTGGCAATGGGAGCCGCGGCGGGAGCAGTATTATCTGCACAACTTCCTGGTGGATCAGCCGGACCTCAATTTTCACAACGCCGAGGTGCAGCAGGCGACGCTGGATAACGTGCGCTTCTGGCTGGATCGTGGGGTGGATGGGTTCCGCCTGGATGCGATCAACTTCTGCTTCCACGATGCGCAGCTGCGTGACAATCCGGCCAAGCCGGCCGACAAGCGGGTGGGGCGCGGGTTCAGTGCCGACAACCCTTACGCGTATCAGTACCACTACTTCAACAACACGCAGCCGGAAAATCTAGCTTTCCTGGAGCGCTTGCGCGGACTGCTAGATCTTTATCCGAATGCAGTGAGCCTTGGCGAGATCTCGTCGGAGGACTCGCTGGCGACCACTGCCGAGTACACCGCTCATGGCCGCCTGCATATGGGCTACAGCTTCGAGCTGCTGGTGCAGGACTACAGTGCTGCTTATATCCGCGAGACGGTGAGCCGGCTCGAAGCCACGATGTTGGAAGGTTGGCCATGTTGGGCCATTTCCAACCACGACGTGGTGCGCGCGGTGACACGCTGGGGCGGGGCCGATGCATCGCCGGCGTTCGCGCGGATGGTGGTGGCGATGCTGTGCTCGCTGCGTGGCTCGATCTGCCTGTACCAGGGCGAGGAGCTGGGCCTGGGCGAGGCGGAGGTGGCGTTCGAGGATCTGCGCGATCCCTATGGCATCACCTTCTGGCCAACCTTCAAGGGTCGCGATGGCTGCCGCACGCCGATGCCATGGACGGATGCGCCGTCGGCAGGCTTCAGCAGCGGCAAGCCGTGGTTGCCGCTGGCTGAGGAGCATCGTGCGGCTGCGGTGAGCATGCAGCAGGACGATCCGTTGTCCGTGCTCAGTGCGGTGCGACAGTTCCTGGCTTGGCGCACGGGCGAGCCTGCGTTGCGCGAGGGTACGATCACGTTCTACGACACCGCCGAACCTGTGCTGATGTTCCGGCGCGAGCACGACGGCCAGGTGATGTTGCTGGCATTCAATCTTTCGGCCGATGCAGCCGAGCTTCGGCTGCCGGCTGGCGCGTGGAAGCAGGTCGATGTGCCCGGCGTAGAGCGCGGAGCCATCGAACATGGCCACCTACGCCTGACCGGGCATGCGGTGGTTTGCGCGATCGAGGGTGGTTGACGGTGTGTCGCGCCTGCTAACTGTTGGTGCGTGATTGTCTGGAACGCAGCGAGGCATTCCTTTGTGGAATGCCTCGCTCTTTTGTAGTTGACGATTGCTTGGTTTGCCAAGCATTTATAGCGTTACGCCAGCTGTGCGGCTATTCCCTGTCGATCATGTCCTTGCTCTGTGGATGAGGCAGGGTGTGCTGTTCTCCACGCCAGTCGGGTGTTTTGACCAGAAGGCCGCACAGGGATTGCGATTGACTGTGAGGACGTCAGCGTTACCGGCGGCTTTTTGTAGCAGTGGCCTGGACTCGTGTTGGTGCAGGCAGGCCCTGATGGTGCCTGGATTGGTTCCGTTTTAGTGTTACAAGCGACTGCTATGAGTAGGGGAGTGCTGATGCGCAAGGTTGCGTGATTGGCGGCCGACCCTGTGCGCTTTGCAGAGGGCGATGCAAGCTTGGATTTTGAAAATTCTGGATCAAAGAAAACCCGCCGGCATGACGTCGGCGGGTTTTCTTTGTTCGATGTTGCTGCTGCCCCTGATCAGAGAAATGTTCGATGCTTTACGGGCAGCTGAGTCGTATCCAAGGTGACGGCGCATGCAGTAGAAGAGCGGGGGGATTGTGCTTGGTGGATGCACGCCGTGCTTGTGCCGTACCCTCACCCCAACCCCTCTCCCGGTGGGAGAGGGGCTTCGTTGTCCTGATGGAGAGGTCTGGCGCCAGGGCCGGCCAACCTGATGATGCGCCGATTGTCACGTAGGTAGCGTAGCCACAGTTAGCGATGTGGCCACAGGTAACGATGTGGCCACAGGTAACGATGTAGCCACAGGTAACGATGTAGCCACAGTTAGCGATGTGGCCACAGTTAGCGATGTGGCCAAAGGTAACGTCGTGGCCACAGACAAAGATGTAGCCAATCAGCGCATCGTTTGCAGTTCACAGCTCATCAGAACTTGTAGTTGACGCCCAGCACGAAGGTGCGGCCCCATTCGATGTATTCCAGCGGACGGTCCTTGGTTTCGGCATAGGTGCGGTAGGGCGAGTTGCTGAGGTTGCTGGCCTGCAGCAGTAAGGTCAGGCCGGCAAGATCGCTGTTGTCGTTGAAGCTGTAGCTGATTTGCGCATCGGTGATGTTTTCGCCGACCACGTAGCGCAGCGTGCGGTTGCCGTTGAAGTTGCCGATCTCGCCGATGAAGTCCGATCGACGGCGCTGGCTGACGCGTGCCTCGAAGCCCTTGTGCTCGTAGTAGGCGGTGAGGTTGTAGACGCGTTCGGACAGGCCGGGCAGGCTGATTTCGCCGTCACCGACGCTGGAAGCACTTTCCGGGTCGCGGATCTTGACGTCGCTGTCGTTGAAGGTGGCGCTGGCCTGGATGCCGAAACCTTCCAAGGGAGCGAAGACCAGATCCAGCGGCAGCGAAGCAGTGAGTTCGACGCCGCGCAGCGTGCCGCCCTTGCCGTTGAACGGGGCGCTGAAGGTGCCGGTGGTCAGTACCGGCGCCGAGCCCGGTGGTGGCACATAGCCGGCCACCAACGCGGAGAAATCGTAGTTGTCGCGGCTCTGGGTGTAGATGTAGCTCTTCAGGTCCTTGTAGAAGAACGCGGCTGCCACGTAGGCGCGCTCGGCGAAATACTTTTCGTAGGAAAGGTCGATGGCGTTCGCGCGCCAGGGGTCGAGCATCGGGTTACCGCCGCTGGCACCGGGGCGGCCGGTGGAGGTGTCGACACCGAATTCCAGCGAGGCGCGCAGCTGATCCACGCGCGGGCGTGCGACCTGCTTTGCCATCGCAAAGCGCAGTGTCTGCTCGTACGGGAACTGGAAGGCCAGATTCAGGCTGGGCAGCCAGTCGCGATAGGTCTTGCCGTCGTCGATCGGGCGCACTTCACTGCCTGCCGGCTGCGACGCGTCCCAATAATTTGCGCGCGAGGATTGGTCGGCGCTCTGCAGCTGCACGCCGATATTGCCGCGCACGCCCACATCGCCCCATTCGGTATCGAGATTGGCGCGCAGCCAGGCGGTGGTGATCTTCTCTTCGACGGTCCAGGCCTTGGACACCAGGAACGAGGCATCGTCGCTGGGATTGAACAGCATGTAACGCGAGACCACCGCCGGGACGTTCCAGGCGGGCAGGGCACCGATGCCGGCAAAGCCCAGGTTGACCGGCGCATATTGCAGGTCCGGTGCGATGGTGGATTCGCCCTGCGCGCCGAGGGTGATGTTGCCTTCCGGCTGGGTTTTCTGTTTTTCGCGATTGGCGTAGTTGACGCCGACATCCAGGTCCGAGAACCAGCTCAGCGCTTCGGGCATCGGGAAGCTGGCCTGCAGGCGTGCGCCCTTGAGCACATCTTCCACGCTCGGCACCTTGCCGTAGCCGGAGCCGTAGATGGTGTTGGTCAGAAACAGCTGATCGGGATTGGAGTAATCCATTCCCGGCGCTAGCTGAGAGAAGCCGTTGCCGACAACCGATACGCCGACGGTATCCAGCTGCGGCATCGGCGCACGTTGAAGATTGTTCTCCAGGTTCAGTTCGTCGCGCGTGGCCTTGGAGTAATTGAGATCGGCAGTGATCTTGACCGCACCGGCAGTGATCTCGTTGTTCCAGCCGAACGCATCGATGGTGTCTTCGCGCTTGTTGTACATGCCGCGCACCAGCGGGTAGACGCCACTGGCGTCGCCGCCGGTGAAGCTGTTGCTGTCGTTGACGCGCACGTTGCTGATGTTCAGGCCCGGCGTGTAGCCACCGTTGTAGTTGCTCAGGTTGAGCTCGAACTGGTTAGCGGTGTCGATCTGCTCGGCCTTGGTGTGGAAGGCGTCGAGCGTGCTGGTCCAGGCATTGGACGGGCGGTATTGCAAGGTGGCCATGACGCCGTCGCGCTTCTGGTTGCCGGTGCGGCGCAATGCCTTGATACCGTCGGAGAAATACACGCCGTCGGCCACGCCGGGGCGCGGGCGCTGTGCGTTGACCGGCTGCCATGGTTCGTACAGGCCGACTTGATTTTCCTGGATCGGCATGTCGGTGTGTGCGTAGCCGATGGTCAGGCCGATGGTGCGGTCGGCGAACTGGTCGATGTAGCTGACATTGAAGCGGTTGCCGTACGGATCGACATTGGCGGCCTTGCCCAGCGAATTGCGCTGGTAACGGCCGCCGATGGCGATCACGCGCTCGTTGTAGCTGAGCGGGCGTGCGGTCTGCATGTCGACGGTGCCGGACAGGCCCTGGCCGACCAGGCCGGCGTCGGGCGTCTTGTAGACGGTGACGCCGCTGACCAGTTCGGACGGGTACTGGTCGAATTCCACGCTGCGGTTATCGCCGGTGCTGACCACTTCGCGGCCGTTGAGCAGGGTGGTGGAGAAGTCCGGCGACAGCCCGCGCACGCTGATGACCTGTGCGCGACCGGCCACACGTTGCGCTGCCAGGCCAGGCAGGCGAGCGAGCGACTCGGCGATGCTGACGTCCGGCAGCCGGCCGATATCTTCGGCCGAAATGGCTTCCACGATCGAGGTCGAATCCCGCTTGACCGAGATGGCACCTTCGATCGCGCGGCGCAGGCCGGTGACCTGGACCTTGTCCAAGTCGGTCACTGCGCCGGCGGCTTGTTCGGTGTCGGTTGTTGATGCCGGCGTTGCCGATTGCGCGGCGGCCAACGTCGGTGCCATGGCGACGGCCAGGGCGATACTCAGCGCAGAGCGCTTGTGTTTCAACATTTTCCCCTCCCAGGTACATGTTGTTCTTTGAATTTTCGATCCGGCAGACGCCTGGATGCATTGCATCGCGCGCCACGACGGACATCACGACTGCGACGTATGGTAGACACGGCATCTGGGTGCAAACGGGCAATGCATACGTATTCAACCCGGCTGATGGCGCTGGAATCGATTCCACGCCGGCTTTGCTGCGGCGCGCTAAGCCATCTGGCTTGTAGTGAGACGGCAGCACCGCATCACGCAGCGGCTGCCGTGCCGCTGCACGATGCACTCGATCGCGTTGAAGATCTCTTCAGCCCGTTGTGACCAGGTCAGCGCCTGCCATCCATCGGCACGAAGCGAATCGCCTGCCCACCACCTGGCGCAAGACGCAGTTCCAGCGTGTCGGCGCTGCTGACCTGGCGTTGTTCGCTGACAAAGGCGAACGGGTTGCTGACATAGTCCGCACCGTCGCCGTCGCGATAGATCTGCGCGGTGTAGCGCACGCCGGGCTCAAGGAATCCCAGCGGCACCTGCAGCAGCCGGCCATGCTCGTCGGTGATGCTGCCCAGGAACCAGTCGCGGCTATGCCGGTCTTTGCGCGCGATGGTGACGTAGTCGCCGACTTCGCCATTCAAGGCACGGGTCTGATCCCAATCTACCGCCACGTCTTCGATGAAGCGGAAGGCGTCGCGGTGGTGCAGATAATGCTCGGGCAGATCGGCGGCCATCTGGATCGGGCTGTAAAGCGTCACGTACAGCGCCAGCTGGCGCGCAAGCGTGCTGGGAATCGCCTGGCCGTTGCGGCCTTTCAGGCTGACGATGCCGGGCGTGTAATCCATCGGCCCGGCGAGCAGGCGGGTGAACACCAGGTTGACCTCGTGCTCGGGCGGATTCGGTGGCTGGCCCCAGGCGTTGTATTCCATGCCGCGCGCGCCTTCGCGCGAGATCCAGTTGGGATAGGTGCGGCGCAGGCCAGTGTCCTTGATCGGTTCGTGCGCATTGACCGCCAGGTGGCGCGCGGCAGCTTCCTGCACCACGCGCAGATGATGGCGTGCCATCCATTGGCCGTCGTGCCATTCGCGCAGCGGTGTGCCGCCTGCCGGGTTACGACGTTCCACCTGGCCGTCGTCGCAGACATAGCCGGTCTTGACCGAGTCCACGCCGAACCGGGCGTACAGGTCCATCGCCTCGGCGATCTGGTCTTCGTAATGATCCACTGCGCACCCCGTTTCATGATGGCCGATCAGATGCACGCCCTTGCCGGCGGCGTATTTGCTCAGCGCGGGCAAATCGAAATCCGGTGTCGGCCGGGTGAAATCGAAACTGCCGCCGTTGCCGAACCATTCGCCGTCCCAGCCAGGATTCCAGCCTTCCACCAGCACGCCACGAAAGCCGTGTGCCGCGGCAAAATCGATAAGGCGCTTGGTGTTGGCAGTGGTGGCGCCGTGTGTCGGCCCGGTCGACCAGGTTTGCTGGTTGAGATGCATGGACCACCACACCCCGACGTATTTGGACGGCTTGACCCAGCTCACATCGCCCAAGGCGTTGGGCGCGTTGAGGTTGAGGACCAGGTTGGATTCCACCAGCCCGGTGGCCTGGTCGGCGATCTGCAGCGTGCGCCACGGCGTATCGAATGGCAGCTTGCGCCGCACCTTCCAGCCCTCGGCGGCGGGCGACAGCTGCGCGCGCAGGCGCTGGCCTTCGGTACGGCGCAGCCACATGCCGGCGTAGTCGACCAGCGCCGCCTCATGCAGCGCGACATGCAGCCCGCTGTCGGTGCGCAAGGTGAGCGGCGTATGTGCCAGCGCGAGCTGGTTCAACGGCGTGCGCTGATACAGGTATTCGTAGTGGATCGGCTCGCCTGCCGGAATCCACCATGCCTCTGACGGTTGCGCGATGGCGAATTCGGTGACTTCCTCGTCGATGATGGCTTCGCGCAATCCCGCTTGCTCAGGGAAGTGATAGCGCAGGCCGATGCCATCGTCGTACACGCGCAAGATCACATCGAAGCGGCGTTGCGCGCCGCTGCGTTCGCCCAGGCTGACGCTTAGTTCGTTGTAGTGGTTGCGCACCAGGCGCGTCTCGCCCCAGGGTTGTTCCCAGGTATCGTCATGGGCTTGGCGTGCTTGCGAGAGGACGACCAGGCCGCGGTCCAGCCGGCCGTCGCGCAACTGGAAACCCAGGCGCGAGCGTTCCAGCACCGGCTGGCCCAGGCGTTGCACGCGGTAGTAGGGCGTGCCGCCGTCCACTTCCAGTGTGACCTGCAAGATGTTGCCGGGCGAATCGGCACTGATGGCGATGTGCTCGGCCTGCGCGATGCCCGCAAGACTGCCAAGCAACAGGACAAGCAGTCGCGCACTGCATGCGGCGCGCGATCTCGAACGCACGCGATGTGAAACCAGCGGCATATCCCCTCCCAAGGCGGCCGTTGCGTCAGCGGCGACTATGCAGCGCTGTGGCGTGGATGGGCCATGCTGCACTGCGGCCATTGCCATGAATACGTATGCATTGATGCGGAACCGCGGAGCGCGCGTCTACCATGGCGTCACGGCACCTGGGAGGGTCCGCGCCCGTGGCACGCCAGTGCCGCGCACTACAACGCGTGCAACGAGGGAGGGAGGCCGACGGTGCAAGCCGTCTGGCCGCTTCGATGCTGAAGATGATCTGCATGGCTGCAACGCTCGGCGTTGCGGCAAGCTCGCCGGTGGTGGCCGATGAGCTGGAATTCCAGGGCCGCCGTGCGCAAGCGCAGGCGCTAGAAGACGGCGGTTTTGTGTTGCGCTGGCCGCAGGGCGAGCGCCGCATCGGGCCGCAGCCGATGCGCACCCACACCGCCAGTCCGTTGTTCGACGCCCTGTTCGCCATGGCGCAGCAGGAAATGGCCGACGACCGTGTCGAGGCGATCCGCGATCCGGCCTTCAACGACGGCAAGCCGGTGCCGTGCGCGTGTTTCGAAACCGGTGAGCGCTGGCCTTACGTGTGGACGCGCGATGTCAGCTTCGCCGCCGATCTGGCGTTGACGCGGCTGGAGCCTGAGCGCACGCGCAATGCGCTGCGCTTCAAGCTGTCGGCGGCGCGCGACGGGCAGACGGCGGGGGTGTTCGTCGCGCAGGACACCGGCTCCGGTGGCAGCTGGCCGATCAGCAGCGACCGCGTGGTGTGGTTTCTTGCCGCGCGCGGCCTGCTGGATGACAAGGCGTTCGCTGAAGAAGTGTGGGAGGCGTTGCAGGCCACCCTCGCGCAGGATCGTGACGCGGTCTTCGATGCGCAGATCGGCCTCTACCGCGGCGAAACCTCGTTTCTGGATTGGCGCGAGCAGACCTACCCAGAGTGGACGCGCCAGGATGTGCGCTTCATTGCCGAGTCCTTCGCCCTGTCTACCAACGTGTTGCACTACCAGGCCCTGCGCCTGGCCGAGCAGCTGGCGCGCCAGCATGGCGATGCGCGTGCGTCCAGGTACGCCCAGTGGGCCGATGCGCTGCGTCAGGCCATCGCCACGCGCTTCTGGGATGCGCCAAGCAATCAGTATGTGAGCTATCTGGGCAATGCGGCGCATCCGGTGCGCTATGCCAAGGTCGATCTGCTCGGCGTGTCGCTTGGCGTGCTGGCCGAGGTGTTTCCGAAGGACCGTGCGCGTGCCGCGCTGCGCGGGTATCCGCTGGTTGCCGGCGGCAGCCCGGTGGTGTGGCCGCAGGACGCCGAACAGCCGATCTATCACAATCGCGCCGTCTGGCCCTTCGTCAGTGCGTACGCGCTACGCGCCGCACGCCAGCTGGACGACGCGCCGCGCATTGCGCTGGAGCTGCAGGCGTTGATGCGCGGCAGCGCGCTGGCTGGCTCCAACATGGAAAACTACGAGATGCAGAGCCTGGCGGTGCATGTGGAGGAGGGGCCCCGCAGTGGCCCGGTGGTGAATTCGCCGCGCCAGTTGTGGTCGGTTGCCGGCTATCTCTCCGCGGTGCTGGAAGGCGTGTTCGGCATTGGCGCCGATGGCAGTGTGACGCCGAAACTGCCGCGTACGTTGGTGCCGTTGTTGTTTGGCGATCGCCAGCAGATCGTGCTTGAACAGGACGGCCGACGCTATGTGCTGCAGCGGCCGACGGCGAGTGGAGGTGAGTTGCTGGTGGCGGGGAAGGTCGAGCAACAAGGCCAGACCACGTTGGTGCATCTGATCGGCCGTAAGGCCGATACCACCGCCCCGCCGCAGCCAGGCCAGGTGTTCTCACCGAGCACGCCGGAGGCCCCCGTCGCGCAACGGCAGGGCGACGGCTATCGCATCGTGATTCCGGCTGGGGCGACGCTGTACATGGATGGGCATGCGTTGGACGCCACGCAGCACTGGGACCTGCGCGAGGACGGCCTGCTGCACGTGCTCAGCCTGACCCGTCGCGCCGATGGCCTGGAGTCGCTGCACAGCCCCGCGTTGACGCTCGGCCCGTTGCAGGAAGTGCCGGGTAGCGAGGCCTGGGTTTGGACTGCCACGCGCGCGGGCCAGCACCGCGTATCGCTGCGTTATCGCAATCCCAACGGGCCGATCAATACCGGCGTCACTGCGGCGGTCAAGCGGCTGCTGCTGGAATGCCCGGGGCAGGCCACGCAGTCGCAGGTCGTGGTGATGCCGCATAGCGTGGGCGAGCAGCTGTCCACGCAGGTCAGCTTCACTGCGGTGGCCGGGCAGCAGTGCAGGTTCCGGCTGGAAAACGGCTTCAACATGAGCGCGCTCGCGCATTTTGCGCAGTACAACGGCGGCCGCGGCGGTCGCGATGGCGTGGTCAACACCGCGCAGGTGAGCGCGCTGCTGGTCGGCCCCGCAGCGAGCACGGAGGCTGCGCAATGACCGCCAAGCCACGCCTGAGTTTCTGGCAGATCTGGAACATGTGTTTCGGCTTTCTCGGTATCCAGTTCGGCTTCGCGTTGCAGAACGCCAACGCCAGCCGCATCTTCCAGACCCTGGGGGCGCAGGTCGACGATGTGCCCGGTCTGTGGATTGCCGCACCGCTCACCGGTCTGATCGTGCAGCCCATCATCGGCTACCTGTCCGACCGCACCTGGACGCCATGGGGGCGCCGGCGCCCGTATTTCATGGTCGGCGCGGTGTTCACCACACTGGCCTTGCTGGTGATGCCCAACGCGCCGATGCTGTGGATTGCCGCAGGCACGTTGTGGGTGCTGGATGCATCGATCAACATCTCGATGGAGCCATTCCGCGCCCTGGTCGGCGATCAACTGCCACCGGCGCAGCGGCCCACCGGCTATGCGATGCAGAGCTTCTTCATCGGGGTCGGCGCGATTGTGGCGAGTTTCCTGCCGTGGTTGCTCACGCATTGGGGTGTGGCCAATACCGCGCCGCCAGGACAGTTGCCTGACAGCGTGCGCTATGCCTTCTACCTCGGTGCCGCGGTGCTGTTCCTGTCGATCAGCTGGACGGTGCTGCGCACGCGCGAATACAGCCCGCAGCAGCTGGCCAGTTTCGACGATGCGCATCCGCCTGTAGCGGCTGCAGCGGTCGCCGGCACCTTGCCACCGCAGCGTGCGAGCGTGCTCTGGTGCGGCATCGGTGTGCTGCTCGCCGCTGCGATCGCCTGGCAGCACGGCGACCGCATGCTCTACGTGCTGGCCGGCTTATGCATCGCCTACGGTGCGCTGCTTGCGTTGGCGCGCGTGCTGCCATCGACCGGCATGCTGGTGGCGATCGTGCAGGACGTGCGCAGCACGCCGCTGACGATGCGACGCCTGGCCTGGGTGCAGTTCTTCTCCTGGTTCGCGCTGTTTGCGATGTGGATCTACACCACCGCGGCGGTTACCCAGGTGCACTTCGGTGCCAAGGACACCGCATCGGCAGCCTACAACGAAGGCGCGAACTGGGTGGGCGTGTTGTTCGGCGCCTACAACGGGTTTGCGGCGTTGGCGGCATTGGTCATTCCATTGCTGGTGCGTGCGATCGGCCTGCGTTGGAGTCATCTGTGCAACCTGTGGCTGGGTGCGGCCGGGCTGTTGTCGATGCTGGTGATCCGCGACCCGCAGTGGCTGCTGCTGTCGATGCTGGGTGTCGGCTTTGCCTGGGCCTCGATCCTGTCGCTGCCCTATGCCTTGCTATCCGACAGCGTGCCCGCCGCCAAGATGGGCGTGTACATGGGCATCTTCAATTTTTTCATCGTGATTCCGCAGCTGGTCGCGGCCAGCGCCCTGGGCTTCGTGCTGCGCGTCTGGCTGGGCGGTCAGCCGATCCATGCGCTGGCCATCGGTGGCGCCAGTTTGCTCATTGCCGGTGTGTGCGTGGTGCGGGTTCCAATGGCCTCGGGAGGGCAGTGATGCGGCAGGTGATGATGGCTGGATTGATCGTATCTGCAGGAGCGGCGAGCGCGGCGGCTGCACCCGGCCATTACTACGGCACGCTGGAGCCGTTCGCTGCCGACGCGGTGTATTTCGTGGTGACCGACCGTTTCGTCAATGGCGACCCCGGCAACGACCAGCGCGACCAGGGCGGTGCGCATCGCACGTTCGATGTGCCGACGCCTTGCGCAGATGGAGTCGGCGACAACATCGGTTACCTGGGGGGCGACTTCAAGGGCATCGTCGAACATGCCGACTACATCCGCGACATGGGCTTTGGCGCGGTATGGATCACGCCGATCGTCGACAATCCGGATGAGGCCTTCACCGGCGGCAAGCCGATCAGCTGCGGCAGCACGCTCAGCGACCACGGCAAGACCGGCTATCACGGCTACTGGGGCGTGAACTTCTACAAGCTCGACGAGCATCTGCCCAGCCCGGGCCTGGACTTTGCCGGCTTCACCCGCGCCATGCATGCCAACCGCTTGAAGGTGGTGCTGGATATCGTGGGCAATCACGGCTCGCCGGCCTATAGCATGCCGGTGGCGCAGCCGGGCTTCGGCAAGCTGTACGACGCCGATGGCCGCCTGGTCGCCGATCACCAGAATCTGCCACCGGCGCAGCTGGATCCGCAGCGCATTCCGCTGCACGCGTTCTACAACACCGGCGGCGGCCTGGCCGAGCTGTCCGATCTCAACGAAAACAATCCTGCAGTGCTCGATTATCTGGCCGGCGCGTATCTGCAGTGGATGGAGCAGGGCGCCGACGCATTCCGTATCGACACCATCGGCTGGATGCCCGACCGCTTCTGGCATGCCTTCGTTGCGCGCATCCGCGAAAAACGTCCGGGGTTCTTCATGTTCGGCGAAGCCTTCGATTACGACGCCAACAAGATTGCCGGGCATACCTGGGCGCGCAATGCCGGCGTCAGCGTGCTGGATTTCCCGTTGAAGCAGCAGCTGTCCGCTGTCTTCGGGCATGAGCAGGCCGGGTTCGAGAAGCTTGCCGCGCCGCTGTTTCTACGTCAGGGGCCGTATGCCAACCCGTACGAGCTGATGAGCTTCTACGATAACCACGACATGGCGCGCCTGGATGCCAGCGACACCGGCTTCATCGACGCGCACAACTGGCTGTTTACCGCGCGCGGCATCCCGGTGATCTATTACGGCTCGGAGACCGGCTTCATGCGCGGGCGTGCCGAACATGCAGGCAACCGCAATTACTTCGGTGCCGAGCGCATCCGCGCTGCACCGCACAGCCCGATCTTCGGCCCATTGCAGCAGATCGCGCGGCTGCGTCGCGATACCCCGGCATTGCAGCGCGGCGTGCAGGTGGATGTGCTGCTACGCGGGGATCACGCGGCGTTTTTGCGGGTCTATCAGCATGCGGGCACCAGCCAGACGGCGTTGGTGCTGCTCAACAAGGGCGATGCGGCGGCGAACATCGAGGTGACGCGTTTTCTGCAGCCCGGCACCTGGCGCGACGCGATGAGTGGCGAGCGGGTGCCGGTGCAGCGTCGGCTGCTGGCGCCGGTGCCCGCGCATGGGGTGCGGGTGCTGCTGTCGGACGCGCCGATCACCGACCCGGCCTTGCGCAGGCAGCTCGACGCGCAGATGGCCGAGCAAGCCGCGCGCGACGCCCGCAACAAGTAGGAGCGCACCCGGGCGCGACGGGCATTACCGGGAACGCCCCGTCGCGCCCGGGTGCGCTCCTACGAGGCATCAATGGCCGCAGCCGATTCGCAGCCTGTCGCGCATGCTCCAACGATTCCCGATTCCCGATTCCCGATTCCCGATTCCCAACTCAACGCCTGACAGCCCCATCAGCGGCCCGGCCAAGCACCGCCTCGCCGGTCTCCGCGCCGGACGGTCTCCAGCCCAGCGGTGGCTGCAGCCCACTGCTGCGCGAGGAATCACGTAGCGCCAGCCTCACCGGAATCGTGCGGCTCTGCGCCGCTTCGCCGCGGATCAGCGCCACCAGGCTTTCCACCAGGAGCGTGCCGGCCTGCTTGGTGTCCTGCTGCACCGTCGACAGCGCCGGCGCCACCGACGCCGCCAATGCGATATCGTCGAAGCCGCTCACCGCCACATCCTGCGGCACCCGCAGGCCGCGCTCGCGCAAGGCGCGCATGGCGCCGATCGCAATCAGGTCGCTGGCCGCACACACCGCATCGAATGCCTTGCCGCTGTCGAGCAGCGCCAGGCACGCGGCATGGCCGGACGACTCGGTGGTGATCGCGTCGAACTGCAGCGCGCGATCGGCCACCAAACCCTGCTGTTTCAGCGCAGCCACGTAGCCGCGGTAGCGCTCTTCGAACTCGGGATAGTGGTTGGATGCGTGGCCGAGAAAGGCGATGCGGCGACAGCCCTGCGCCAGCAGATGCTCGGTGATATCCAGCCCGCCCTGGTAATTGTCGCTGCCGATCGAAATGCCCGGCTGCCCCGGCAGCGCCGCGCCCCAGCGCACGAAGTGGGTACCTTGTTCGACCAGCAACTGCAGCCGCTGGCGCGACTGCTGATAATCGCCGTAGCCGAGCAGGATGATGCCGTCGGCCTTGTTGCTGTCTTCGTAATCGGCCTGCCAGTCCTTGGACAGCTGCTGGAACGACACCAGCAGGTCGTAACCCTGCAGCGCGCAGGCGCGGGTGATCGAGCCCAGCATCGAATGGAAGAACGGGTTGATCAGCGAATCGTCGGCGGTGGGGTCTTCGAAGAACAGCAGGGCCAGCGTGCCGGCATTGCGCAGCCGCAGCGACGAGGCGTTCTTGTCGACCTTGTAGTTCAATTCCTTGGCGATGCGCAGGATGCGCTTGCGGGTTTCCTCGTTGACCATCGGGCTGCCGCGCAGTGCGCGCGACACGGTCGGCTGCGACACGCCGGCCAGGTAGGCGATATCCAGCGAGGTGGCTTTACCCTTGATGGTCATGGTCGGCACTGGCAGCACAGGTGGCCGGCATCATGCCACGCGCCCGCCGGCCCCGTGCCGGCATGCGCAACACCGGGCTGATTGGTTTACCATTCGCTTCCAAGACCCCTTGCGAGAAGGTGGCCCGCGCCCCGCGCCGGCCCAGCGTGCGACATGAGCACTACCACCGCCCACCGCTGATTCCGGCCGCGCCAGTCCGCAGGGCGCCCGCACGGCGTTCGTTCTGCCCCACCTCTCGCCATACCCTTATCCGAGCCTGTCCCGCAACGGGCAGATCTCCCTTGCAGCCGCCGCGCTGCAGCCAGCACAGACCTCATTCTTGCCCATGATCAACATCACGCTCCCCGACGGCAGCCGCCGCGAATTCGAATCCCCCGTCTCGGTGATGCAGGTCGCCCAGTCGATCGGCGCCGGCCTGGCCAAGGCCACCATCGCCGGCCAGGTCGACGGCCAGCTGGTCGATGCCAGCGACGTCATCGACCACCATGCCAGCCTGCGCATCATCACCGCCAAGGACGCCGAAGGCGTGGAGATCATCCGCCACTCCTGTGCGCATCTGGTCGGGCATGCGGTCAAGCAGCTTTACCCGGAGGTCAAGATGGTGATCGGCCCGGTCATCGCCGAAGGCTTCTACTACGACATCTACAGCGAACGCCCGTTCACGCCGGACGACATGGCCGCGATCGAGCAGCGCATGCAGGAATTGATCGCGCAGGACTACGACGTGATCAAGAAGGTCACCCCGCGCGCCGAGGTGATCGAGGTGTTCGCCCAGCGCGGCGAGGAGTACAAGCTGCGCCTGATCGAGGACATGTCTGACGACATCACCGCGATGGGCCTGTACTACCACCAGGAATACGTGGACATGTGCCGCGGCCCGCACGTGCCCAACACGCGCTTCCTCAAGGCCTTCAAACTGACCCGTATTTCCGGCGCCTACTGGCGCGGCGACGCCAAGAACGAGCAGCTGCAGCGCATCTACGGCACCGCCTGGGCCGACAAGAAGCAGCTGGACGCCTACATCCTGCGCATGGAAGAAGCCGACAAGCGCGACCATCGCCGTATCGGCAAGCAGCAGGACCTGTTCCATCTGCAGGAAGAGGCGCCCGGCCTGGTGTTTTGGCATCCCAAGGGCTGGTCGCTGTGGCAGGTGGTCGAGCAGTACATGCGCAAGGTCTATCGCGACAGCGGCTACGGCGAAGTGCGCTGCCCGCAGATCCTGGACGTGTCGCTGTGGCAGAAATCCGGCCACTGGGACAACTACCAGGACGCGATGTTCTTCACCGAGTCGGAGAAGCGCACCTATGCGGTCAAGCCGATGAACTGCCCGGGCCACGTGCAGGTGTTCAATCAGGGCCTGCACAGCTACCGCGACCTGCCGATCCGCTACGGCGAGTTCGGCGCCTGCCACCGCAACGAGCCCTCGGGCGCGCTGCACGGCATCCTGCGCGTGCGCGGCTTCACCCAGGACGACGGCCACGTGTTCTGCCTGGAATCGCAGATCGAAGCCGAAGTCACCGCCTTCCATCAGCAGGCACTGGCGGTCTACACCGCGTTCGGCTTCGACGACATCGAGATCAAGATCGCGCTGCGTCCGGAAAAGCGCCTGGGCGACGACGTCACCTGGGACAAGGCCGAAGCCGCGCTGCGCAGCGCGCTGGGCGTGTGTGGGGTGGAGTGGCAGGAGCTGCCGGGCGAGGGCGCCTTTTACGGCCCCAAGATCGAGTACCACCTCAAGGACGCGATCGGCCGCACCTGGCAGCTGGGCACCATGCAGGTCGATTTCATGATGCCGGGCCGCCTCGGCGCCGAGTACGTGGACGAGCACAGCCAGAAGAAGCATCCGGTCATGCTGCACCGGGCGATCGTCGGCTCGATGGAGCGTTTCATCGGCATTTTGATCGAACACCACGCCGGCGCCTTCCCCGCTTGGCTCGCCCCGGTCCAGGTCGTTGTCGCAAATATCACCGATGCCCAGGCAGACTACGTCGACTCGGTTCGGAAAACCCTTGCAAATCAAGGCTTCCGTGTGAACGCCGATTTGCGTAACGAGAAGATCGGATATAAGATTCGCGAGCATACGCTGCAACGCGTGCCTTATCTCCTCGTCGTCGGTGACCGCGAGAAGGAAAACGGCGCCGTCGCCGTGCGGACACGTTCGGGAGAGGACCTCGGGACCATGACGGTCTCGGCCTTCATCGAACGTCTGCAGGCAGAGCAGGCAGCGTGAGCCAACCCCGGCCGGTCTGGATGATCCGGATGCGCCGGTTCGATTCCCCTGGGAGATTGCAATATCAGTACCCCTGACAACAAACAGAACCGCAAGAACCAAGAAATCCGTGTGCCGCGCGTCCGCGTGATCGGCAGTGACGGTGAGATGGTCGGCGTGTTGTCGCGCGACGAAGCGCTCGCCAAGGCCGAGGAAGAAGGCCTGGATCTGGTCGAAATCCAGCCGCAGGCCGATCCGCCGGTCTGCAAGATCATGGATTTCGGCAAGTTCAAGTTCGAGCAGCAGAAAAAGGCCAACGAGGCCAAGAAGAAGACCAAGCAGGTCGAGATCAAGGAACTCAAGTTCCGTCCGGTCACCGACGAGGGCGACTACCAGATCAAGCTGCGCAACATGCGCCGCTTCCTGGAAGAGGGCGACAAGGTCAAGGTCAACATCCGCTTCCGTGGCCGTGAAATGAGCCACCAGGAGCTGGGGCGCGAAATGGCGTCCCGGATCGAGGCCGACTTGGGCGAAGACATCGTCATCGAGTCGCGCCCGCGCCTGGAAGGGCGCCAGATGGTCATGATGATCGCGCCGAAGAAGAAGATCTGATCCCGCGCTGAGACGGGCCCCGCCGGGGTCCGTCCGGCCGGCGACAGCATTCATTTGCAAGAATTCCCGGTAACGGGCATACTGCGCGGCCCGGTTTTGCCGGGGCGCCGCGCAAGCGGTACAGGACCTGTCCGGATCGTGTTCGATCAAGGACTTACAAGCAGGCAAGGGCATGGATGGAAAGCGTGGTCGCAAGACTGCCGCCCGGGTCAGTGACAAAACACCATCAAGGACATTGCAATGCCCAAGATCAAGACCAACCGGGCGGCGGCCAAGCGTTTCCGCAAGACCGCCTCCGGCAAGTACAAGTGCGGCCACGCAAACCGTAGCCATATCCTCACGAAGAAAGCGACCAAGCGGAAGCGCAACCTGCGGCAGACGAACCACGTCCGCGCCGAGGATGCAGGCCGTCTCGATCGTATGCTTCCCTATCTCTGAGGACTGAACCATGGCACGAGTAAAGCGTGGTGTGCAGGCGCGCCGCCGCCACAAGAAAATTCTGACCCTGGCGAAGGGCTACTACAATGCCCGTCGCAAGGTTTTCCGCGTCGCCAAGCAGGCGGTCATCAAGGCGCAGCAGTACGCCTACATCGGCCGCAAGCAGAAGAAGCGCGTCTTCCGTTCGTTGTGGATCACCCGCATCAATGCGGCTGCCCGCATCAATGGCCTGAGCTACAGCCGTTTCATGAACGGTCTGCTGAAGGCGGGTATCACCCTGGACCGTAAGGTGCTGGCCGATATCGCCGTGCACGATGCCGCCGGCTTTGCCGCGCTGGCTGAGAAGGCCAAGGGCGCGCTGGCGGCGTAAATGCAGGTCCCTTCGCAAGAGTTTGCGCATCCACGTGCGGACTTTTGGAGGGGTAGTTTCTCGAGGGAGCTTGCACATTCGTGTACGGGCTTCCGGCGAGGGCAAGCAGATATGCAGGGGGAAGGGCGCGAGTCCTTCCCCTTTTGCGTTTTTAGATGGCCGGCATTGCTGACTGGATGCCGGGCTAGACCAGATTTGAGTGGCAATGCGTTCCGGTGCATCCGGAAACACCGTTCGGTTGACGCAGTTGAGGCGCGAGTGCAATGAGTGAGATTCAATCCCTGACCGAGCGTGCGCTGGCCGATGTCGCCGCCGCGCAGACGCCGGACCAACTGGAAGCCTTGCGCGTCGCATTGCTGGGCAAGAGCGGCAGCATCACCGCCCAGCTCAAGCAGCTCGGCACGCTGCCGGCCGATCAGCGAAAGGCCGCTGGCGAAGCGATCAACCTGTCGCGCGATGCGCTGACCGCGGCGTTGTCCGAGCGCAAGCACACGCTGGAAAACGCCGCGCTGGACGCACGGCTGGCCGGGGAGCGGATCGATGTCACCTTGCCGGGCCGTCGCAGCGAACGCGGTGGATTGCACCCGGTCACGCGCACGCTCGAGCGCATCGTCGAGATCTTTGCGCGCCTGGGCTATGAGTTGTCCGATGGTCCGGAGATCGAGGACGACTGGCACAACTTCGAAGCCCTGAACTTTCCGCCGCACCATCCGGCGCGCGCGATGCACGACACGTTCTATTTCGGCGATGGCCGCCTGTTGCGCACCCACACCTCCGGCGTGCAGGTGCGCTACATGGATGCGCACAAACCGCCGCTGCGCATGATCGCGGCCGGCAAGGTGTACCGCTCCGATTCGGACCAGACCCATTCGCCGATGTTCCATCAGGTCGAAGGCCTGCTGGTCGACGAGCACTCCAACTTCGCCGATCTCAAGGGCACCTTGTCCGAGTTCGTACGGGCGTTCTTCGAGCGCGATTTCGAGATGCGCTTCCGCCCCAGCTATTTCCCGTTCGTGGAACCGGGCGCGGAAGTGGACATCGCCTGGCAGCAGCCGGACGGCAGCACGCGCTGGCTGGAAGTGCTCGGCTGCGGCATGGTGCACCCCAACGTGCTGCGCAGCGTCGGCATCGACCCGGAGCGCTACACCGGCTTCGCGTTCGGCCTGGGCGTGGAGCGCTTTGCGATGCTGCGCTACGGCGTCAACGACCTGCGCGCATTCTTCGAAAACGACGTACGTTTTCTCAGGCAGTTCGCCTGACGGCGGGGATTGGGGATTCGGGATTGGGGATTCGCAACGGCGCCCCGGTCCGCCCCAGACCCCGTCGACGCGTTTTAGCTAATCCCCAATCCCGAATCCCCAATCCCGGCTCCTCATGAAATTCTCTGAAAATTGGCTGCGCAGCCACGTTCCCATCCAGGCGAGCCGCGACGAGCTTGCCGCGACGCTGACGGCGATCGGTCTGGAGGTCGAAGAGGTCACGCCACTGGGCGAGGCGCTGGGGCAGGTGGTGGTCGCGCGTATCGTCGAAGCGGTGCGTCATCCGGAAGCCGATCGTCTGCAGGTCTGCAGTGTCGACGCAGGGCAGAGCGAGTTGCTGCAGATCGTGTGTGGCGCGCCCAACGCGCGTGCCGGTCTGGTGGCACCGCTGGCGCTGGTCGGCGCGCAGATCGGCGCGCTGACCATCACTGCGGCCAAGCTGCGCGGGGTGGCGTCCAACGGCATGCTGTGCTCGGCCAAGGAACTGGGGCTGGACAGCGATGCATCCGGCCTGTTCGAGCTGCCCGACGATGCGCCGGTGGGTCAGGCGCTGGCCGAGTACCTGGGCCTGCCCGATGCCAGCATCGAGATCAAGCTGACGCCCAATCGCGCCGACTGCTTCAGCGTGCGCGGTATCGCCTTCGATGTGGCGGCCGCATGCGCCAGCGCAGTAGTGGCCTTCGACGCCGATGTGGTGGCGCCGGTGTCCACGCGCACGCTGGCGGTGGAATTGCATGCCGGCAACGCCGCACCGCGCTATTGCGGACGGGTAATCGAAGGCATCGACCCGGCCGCAAAAACACCGGTATGGCTGGCCGAGCGGCTGCGCCGCAGCGGCGTGCGTCCGGTCTCGCTGCTGGTGGATATCACCCAGTACGTGATGCTGGAACTTGGCCAGCCGATGCATGCGTTCGATCTGGACACCCTGCAAGGCCCGATCGGCGTGCGCCATTCGCGTAGCGGCGAGCAGCTGGTATTGCTGGACGGGCGTCAGGTCACGCTGGACGACAGCTTCCTGACCATTACCGATGCCGACCGCCCGGTCGCATTGGCCGGCCTGATGGGCGGCCTGGATACCCGCGTCACCGAAACCACGCGCAACGTGTTCCTGGAGTCGGCGTACTTCGATCCGGCCGCAATCATGGGGCGTGGCCGCAAGTTCGGTCTGCATACCGATGCCGGTCATCGCTTCGAGCGTGGTGTGGATCCGGCATTGCCGCCACAGGCGATCGAAGTGGCGACGCGGCTGGTGCTGGAACTGGCCGGTGGTACGCCGGGCCCGGTGGTGCATGCGCAATTGCCGGAGCATCTGCCGCAGCCGGCGCGCATCCTGCTGCGGCGTGCGCGGATTGCGCGCGTGCTCGGTATCCAGATTGACGATGCTGAGGTCGTGCGCATTTTGGGTGCGCTTGGCATGCAGCTCGAGGTGGTTGCCGAAGGCTGGCAGGTGATGGCGCCGAGCCGTCGCTTCGATATCGCCATCGAAGAGGATCTGATCGAGGAACTGGCGCGTATCCACGGGTACGACCGCGTGCCGACCACGCTGCCGGGCGGCGCAAGCCGGATTGCGATGCCGAGCGAAACCCAGCTCGATGAGCTCAGCGTGCGGCGCCAGTTGGTGGCGCGCGAGCTGCAGGAAACCATCAATTACGCTTTCGTCGACGCCACCTTGCTGGAGCGCTGGCAGCTGACCGACGGCCTGGTGCCCTTGGCCAATCCGCTCAGCGCCGAGCTGGCGATCATGCGTCCGCGCCTGTTGCCGGGCCTGGTGGCGACGCTGGGCCGCAATGCCGCGCGCCAGGCCGGGCGCGTGCGCCTGTTCGAGCTGGGCAAGGTGTTCGCGGCTGCGTCCGACGCCGGCGCTGCCCCGCAGGAGTCGCAGCATGTTGCCGCGGCCGTGTGTGGCGATGCCCTGGCGCTGCAATGGGGCGAGCCCGCGCGCAAGGTGGACTTCCACGATCTGAAGGGCGACCTGATGGCGCTGGCCGCGGCCAGTGGCGCGGTGCTGGAATTCCAGCCCTCTGCCCAGCCCTTCGGGCATCCGGGGCGCTCGGCCGACATCCATCGCGATGGCGTGTGCATCGGCTGGATCGGGCAGGTGCATCCGCGCCTGGCCAAGGCGTTGGACATCGACGTGGACGTGATCGCGTTCGAATTGCAACTGACGGCATTGGTCAAGCGTGCGCTGCCGCGTGCCGGCGAGCTGTCGCGGTTCCCCTCGGTGCGTCGCGATCTGGCCTTCCTGGTGCCGGAAGAGGTGAGCTGGGCGGCGCTGTCGAGCAGCGTGCGCACCACCGTCGGGCCCTTGTTGCGCGAGGTGCAGCTGTTCGACCGCTATGTCGGGCAGGGGGTCGAGCCAGGTTTCAAGAGTCTGGCTATGGGCTTGATTTTGCAGGATAACTCGCGCACTCTCACCGACCGGGACGTCGACGCAGTCGTTGCCGATGTGGTGGCCGTGATCGAGCGCGAGCACCGCGCCCGGATCCGGAGTTGAGGCGGTAACCAGGGGATTGGCATGGCATTGACGAAAGCGGAGATGGCCGAACGTCTGTTCGACGAGGTCGGTCTGAACAAGCGCGAGGCAAAGGAATTTGTCGACGCGTTCTTCGATGTGCTGCGCGATGCGCTGGAGCAGGGCCGTCAGGTGAAGCTGTCCGGTTTCGGCAACTTCGATCTGCGGCGCAAGAATCAACGGCCCGGTCGCAATCCCAAGACCGGTGAGGAAATTCCGATCTCGGCGCGCACGGTGGTGACCTTCCGTCCGGGCCAGAAGCTCAAGGAGCGGGTGGAGGCTTATGCTGGATCCGGGCAGTAATCGCGAACTACCGCCAATCCCGGCCAAGCGCTACTTCACCATCGGCGAAGTCAGCGAGCTGTGCGACGTCAAGCCGCATGTGCTGCGCTATTGGGAAACCGAGTTTCCGAGCCTGGAACCGGTCAAGCGGCGCGGCAACCGGCGCTACTACCAGCGCCACGACGTGCTGATGGTGCGCCAGATCCGTGGCCTGCTGTACGAGCAGGGCTATACCATCGGCGGCGCACGCCTGCGCCTGGAGGGCGATGGCGCCAAGAGCGAGTCGGCGCTGAGCAACCAGATCATCAAACAGGTGCGCATGGAACTGGAAGAGGTCCTGCAACTGCTGCGCCGCTAGGAAAACGCTTCACAAAGCCGCTATAATCGCAGGCCGCCCTTATGGCGGATGCAACATCTTCGGGGTATAGCGCAGCCTGGTAGCGCACTAGTCTGGGGGACTAGTGGTCGTCGGTTCGAATCCGGCTACCCCGACCAAACACGGAGCCCATGTCTTCACGGACATGGGCTTTTTTGTTGCGCCGCAACATGCAATTCCTGGCCTGTCATGCGGGTGACACGATATGTCCATCGGCATATTGCAGAGCAGCATGAAACCACCGGCAGAGCCCGGTTGTTTGCGGTTCCGCTCGCTGTGGACCTGGGTCACGGAACGCTGCTAAGTATCCGAAAATGCTCCAGATCATTAGCGCTGGATTAGTAACTGGATCACGTTTTGTTAACGCCGCAACGACGAACTTGAATCAATAGTCCAACGCCGTCAAAAAAATGGCGAGCAGCGTCTTGCGATGCGTTGGTTCTATGCCATAGTGCACTGCAACACGTCACACCTGTCGTGATCCCAAGCGTCTTGGGATGAATTTCTCTGTCGTACGTTCTTGCTGGCGTGTTGGCCGGTTGAATGCTGCGCGAGGTCCTGTCCCACCCAACCGAGGCAGCCAGCCACACGCATGAAAAAACTGATCGGACGATTTTGCCAAGGCCTCAGCCTGGCGTTGATCTGCTCGATGGCACTGGGCGCATGCAGCACCGGTCCGAAGATGGCGGATTCCCTGCCGCTTCCGGATCCGCTCGCGATGTCAGCAGTGCAACCGGAGTATCGACTCGCCCCAGGCGACTTGCTGTTGTTCAAGGTGTTCCAGGTTGACGATCTGGAGCGGCAGGTCCGCATCGATCAGAACGGCCACATCTCGCTGCCGTTGATCGGCGACGTCAAGGCAGCCGGCCTGGGTGTCGGCGAGCTGGAAAAGCTGGTGGCAGAACGCTACGCCGCCGGTTATCTGCAGCAGCCGCAGGTGTCGGTGTTCGTGCAGGAATCCAATGGTCGCCGGGTCACGGTGACCGGTGCGGTCGACGAGCCGGGCATTTATCCGGTGATCGGCGCCAACCTGACCCTGCAGCAGGCCATCGCGCAGGCCAAGGGCGTCAGCACGGTGGCCAGCCGCGGCAACGTCATCGTGTTTCGCACCGTCAATGGTCAAAAGATGATCGCCAGATTCGATCTGACCCAGATCGAGAAGGGGGCCAACCCGGACCCTGAGATCTACGGCGGCGACATCGTTGTGGTGTACCGCTCGGACGCACGCGTCTGGCTGCGCACCATGCTGGAACTGACCCCCCTTGTGATGGTGTGGCGCGCTTACCGATGAGTATGAATTCAGACAATCGTTCTTCCCCGTCTCATCGTCATGGGCATCTCGAGCTGGCCGACGTTGGCTTGCTCGACTACTGGCGCGCACTGGTGTCGCAGCGTTGGTTGATCATTCTGATCACCGTCGCGGCAGTGGCACTGGCGTTTGGCGTCACCCTGCTGATGCCGGAAAAGTACCGCGCCACCAGCACGCTGCAGATCGAGCGCGACTCGCTCAACGTGGTGAATGTCGACAACCTGATGCCGGTGGAATCGCCGCAGGATCGCGATTTCTACCAGACCCAGTACCAGCTGCTGCAGAGCCGCTCGCTGGCCCGTGCGGTGATCCGCGAAGCCAAGCTCGATCAGGAGCCGGCGTTCAAGCAGCAGGTCGACGAAGCACTGGAAAAGGCTGCTGCCAAGAATCCGGAAGCCGGCAAGTCGGTCGACTCGCGCCAGGCCATCATCGAGCGCAGCCTGACCGATACACTGCTGGCCGGGCTGGTGGTCGAGCCGATCCTCAATTCGCGCCTGGTCTACGTCAACTACGATTCGCCGGACCCGGTGCTGGCTGCCAAGATCGCCAACACCTACACCAAGGTCTTCATCGTCAGTACGCAGGAACGCCGCATCAAGGCGTCCTCGTTCGCGACCAAGTTCCTGGCCGAGCGCCTGGAGCAATTGCGCGACAAGGTGGAGGACTCGGAGAAGAATCTGGTCTCCTATTCCACCGACGAGCAGATCGTGTCGGTGGGCGACGACAAGCCATCGCTTCCGGCGCAGAACCTCAGCGACCTCAATGCGATGCTGGCATCGGCACAGGACACCCGCATCAAGGCCGAGGCAGCCTGGCGTCAGGTCAGCAGTGGTGACGCAATGTCGCTGCCGCAGGTGCTGAGCAACCCGCTGATCCAGAGCCTGCGCGGCGAGCAGATCCGCTTAAACACCGAATATCAGCAGAAGCTGTCGACCTTCAAGCCGGACTATCCGGAAATGCAGCGCCTGAAGGCGCAGATAGAAGAGTCGCGTCGCCAGATCAATGGCGAGGTCCTCAATATCCGCCAGTCGCTCAAGGCGACCTACGACGCGTCGGTGCATCAGGAGCAGTTGCTCAACCAGCGCATCGCCGGATTGCGTAATGATGAGCTCGATCTGCAGAGCCGCAGCATCCGCTACAACATGCTCAAGCGCGACGTCGATACCAACCGCCAGCTCTACGATGCGCTCCTGCAGCGCTACAAGGAGATCGGTGTGGCGAGCAACGTCGGCGCCAACAACGTGACCATCATCGATACCGCAGACGTGCCTACGTCTAAGACTTCGCCGAAACTCAAATTGAACCTCGCTTTGGGCTTCATCTTTGGCGTATTCCTGGGCGTGGCTGTGGCACTGGTGCGCTACTTCCTACGTGGCACGGCAGCGCAGACGCGGTTGGACTGACATCGTCGTGTTGCACAACGATGGTTAATTGAAGTGACAACTGATTCAGCGTGGAAAAGGTTGGATCCCGTATGTTTCGGGCTCCTTCGTTTGAAAGTTTGTCTCTGTTGAAACAAAGGGCTGTCGTGCGATCTGGGGTCGGTAGGTATTACCGCGGTGATCGTTCGACGGAGATGATTGAAAGCTCGCGTGCGTTTCGTATGTTCCCCCGCATGCGCCGTATCGAGTTTGGAGGACATCCCCATGCTTTTGGCAGACTTGAGTAGCGCGACTTACACCACATCCTCGCCGCGATTGTTGTCCAAGTATTCGGCTGCAGCCGATCTGGTCCTGCGCGTCTTCGACCTCACCATGGTCGTGGTCTCCGGGCTGATCGCCTATCGCATCGTCTTCGGCTCCTGGGTGCCTGCGGCACCGTACCGGGTGGCCATTGCCACCACGCTGTTGTACTCGGTGATCTGCTTTGCGCTGTTTCCGCTGTATCGCAGCTGGCGCGGTCGCGGGCTGTTGAGCGAGCTGATGGTGCTGGGCGGTGCATTCGGCGGCGTGTTTGCGCTGTTCGCGGTGCACGCGTTGATCGTGCAGGTTGGCGAGCAGGTCTCGCGCGGCTGGATCGGCCTGTGGTTCGTCGGTGGCCTGGCCTCGCTGGTGGCGGCCCGCACGGTGCTGCGCGGCTTCCTGAATCACCTGCGCACCCAGGGTGTGGATGTGCAGCGGGTGGTGGTGGTGGGTCTGCGTCACCCGGTGATGAAGATCAATCACTACCTCAGCCGCAATCCCTGGGTCGGCATGAACCTGGTCGGCTACTTCCGCACGCCGTACGACATTGCCGTGACCGAGCAGCGTCAGTCGCTGCCGTGCCTGGGCGATCCGGACGCGCTGATCGAGTACCTGAAGGACAACCAGGTCGAGCAGGTGTGGATCTCGCTGCCGCTGGGCGAACGTGACCATATCAAGCAGTTGCTGCAGCGTCTGGATCGCTATCCGATCAACGTGAAGCTGGTGCCGGACCTGTTCGACTTCGGTCTGTTGAACCAGTCAGGCGAGCAGATCGGCAACGTGCCGGTGATCAACCTGCGCCAGGGTGGTGTGGACCGCGACAACTACTTCGTGGTCGCCAAGGCGCTGCAGGACAAGATCCTGGCAGTGATTGCGCTGATGGGCCTGTGGCCGCTGATGGCTGCGATTGCGGTCGGTGTGAAGATGAGCTCGCCGGGTCCGGTGTTCTTCCGCCAGCGTCGCCATGGCCTGGGTGGGCGCGAGTTCTACATGTTCAAGTTCCGCTCGATGCGTGTGCATGACGACCATGGCACCACCATCCAGCAGGCGACCAAGAACGACACCCGTATTACCCGTTTCGGTGCGTTCCTGCGCCGCAGCAGCCTGGACGAGTTGCCGCAGATCTTCAACGTGCTCGGTGGCAGCATGTCGATAGTGGGTCCGCGCCCGCACGCTGCGCAGCACAACACCCATTATGAAAAGCTGATCAATCACTACATGCAGCGCCATTACGTCAAGCCGGGCATCACCGGTTGGGCGCAGGTCAATGGATTCCGTGGCGAAACCCCGGAACTGCGCACGATGAAGAAGCGCATCCAGTACGACCTGGACTACATCCGTCGCTGGTCGCTGTGGCTGGATATCCGCATCATCGTGCTGACCGCAGTGCGTGTGCTCGGACAGAAGACCGCGTACTGATGATGGCGGGGAGTGTGCGACCTGGCGCGCCGAGCGCCGCGGGCGGCTGCATCGCAGCCGCCCCTCTCAAGCAGGCGTCTGCATGCTGATCCGAATGAGCGACGAGGCCCGCGTTCGCTGGCACAACCTGCTGATCGAGCTGACGCTGCTGGTCGGCGTCGGTTACAACCTGGTGCTGGCGCTGATCAACGCGAACGTGTTCACCGTACGTCCGGTGATCACCTATGCAGTCGAGTTCATGGTCTATGCCGCATGTTTCCTGCTCGGCCTGGGCTCGATGAGCCGCAAGCGCATTGCATTGATCATCAGCGGCCTGGGGCTGATCGTCACCTTGATGTTCGTGCGCTTCCTGGTGAACTGGCAGATCGATCCGAAGTTCTTCCGCGACGCGCTGGTGGTGTTTGCATTCGTGGTGCTTGGTTCGGCTTATACCGGGTCGGTGCCCAAGCTGTTCGTGCGCATGACCATCATCGTGTCGTTGGTTGCGGCGTTCGAACTGGCGATGCCCAGCGCGTATGGCGACCTGGTCAACCCGAAGAGCTTCTTCGTCAACGCGCGCGGCATGAGCGCGGAAGGGTTCTGGAACGAAGACAGCAACCTGTTCGTCAGCGCCACGCGACCGGGCGAGCGTAACTTCCTGCCGGGCTCCAATCTTCCCCGCGCCTCCTCGATGTTCATCGAGCCGGTGACGATGGGTAACTACATCTGCTTCTTTACCGCGATCGTGCTGGTGTTCTGGCGCTGGATGCGACCCTCGATGCTGATCCTGTCAGTCGGTTTGATCGGTTTCATGGTCGTTGCCTCCGACGGCCGACTTGCGGCGGGTACCTGCGTGCTGATGGTGCTGCTGTCGCCGCTATTGAAACGCCTGGATCAACGGCTGGCGTTCCTGGTCTTTCTGCTCGTGATCATGACGGCGTGGTTGCTGGTGTGGATCACCGGGATCACGGCCTATCAGGACAACACGATGGGCCGGATCTTCTTCACCGTCAATTCGATGAACAACCTGTCCTTCAACTCGTGGATGGGCCTGGATTTTGCGCAGGCATACCGCTACTTCGACAGCGGCATTGCCTACTTCATCGCATCGCAGTCGATCGTCGGCGTGCTCGCCTTCCTGCTGTCGTATTCGTTCCTGTTGTTGATGCCAAGCAAGGAAGGGCAGTTGTTCAAGAACCTAGCGATCTTTGCATTCGCGCTGAGCTTGCTGGTGTCCAACGGCTACTTCTCGATCAAGACGTCGGCGTTGTGGTGGTTCGTGTGCGGCTGCCTGTGGCACATGCGGCCGACCTGGTCTGCTGCCAGTGCTACGCAGCTGCCCAGACAGGATCCGGCCGACGAGGATGCGCGATTGCCACTGCCCGCGGGAGGCACGCGATGAGTGTGGCGGCAACGCAAGCACCGCAGCCGGTCGCACCGGTGGTCGGCGCGTACGTTGCCACCGGCGGGCGCAGCCGCGACCCGCGTATCGATGCCACCAAGGCCCTGGCGATTCTGTTGGTGGTGTTCTGCCACGCCAAGGGCGTGCCGCATGCGATGACGTTGTTTGCCTACAGCTTTCATGTGCCGCTGTTTTTCATGGTGTCCGGCTGGCTGGCGGCGGGCTATGCGTCGCGGACCACCGGCTTGCCGCAGACCATCAGCAAGCAGGCACGCAGCCTGTTGCTGCCGTATGTGACGTTTTATCTGCTCGGTTACGCGTACTGGTTGCTGACGCGCAATATCGGCGAGAAGGCGGCGCGCTGGGGCAGCCATCCGTGGTGGGAGCCGATCGTGGCGATGTTCACCGGCATCGGCCCCGATCTGTATGTGCAGCCCCCGCTGTGGTTCCTGCCGGTGATGCTGGTGACGGTGCTGAGCTATGTAGTACTGCGCCGCTGGCTGTCGCCGGTGGTGATCGCGGTGGCGTCGTTGATCCTGGCCTGGTGCTGGATGCGCTGGTTTCCGGGCCAGCAGGTACGACTTTTTTTCGGCCTGGACGTTCTACCGGTGTCGCTATGCTTCTACGCACTGGGCGCCTTGCTGATCCACGTTTCCGCACGTCTGCCGAGCTCCTTGCCAGTCAGCGCGCTGGCGACGGTGCTGCTGGCGTTGCCGGTGGCCTGGCTGGCCGATCGTAACGGCCGCATCGACGTCAACATGCTGGAGTTCGGCCGCAACCACGCCGGGTTTGTGGTCAGCGCAGTACTCGGCTCACTGATGGTGATCTGTGCCGCACGGTTGGTGCAGGGCTGGGCCTGGATACAGTGGATCGGCCGCAATACCTTGCTGATCCTGTGCACCCATATGCTGGTGTTCTTCGTGCTCTCCGGTGTGGCGGCGCTGGCCGGCGGATTCGCTGCCTCGCGTCCGGGCCTGGGCTGGGCAGTGTTCGTGACGGTGTTTGCGCTGCTGGCGTGCGTGCCGCTGCGCTGGTTGCTGATGCGTTTTGCGCCGTGGACCCTGGGTGCCCGCCCGGTGGCGGCATGAGCGGCGCTGCGCCATGACCCCCGCACCGTATTCCAACGCGGCCCGGCACGGCGGCCTGGGTGCCAAGGCTGCGCCGGCGCCTGCATTGACCCGCGATTGGCAGATCGATGCAGCAAAGGCGCTGGCCATTGTCCTGGTGGTGTTGGGGCATGCCAACGGCATGCCGGCCGCCTACAAGTTGTTTGCCTACAGTTTTCATGTGCCGCTATTTTTCGTGCTGTCCGGCTGGGTCGGCGAGCGCTTCGGCCACCGCGCAATGACGGTGGCGACGATTGCGAAGTTGGCGCGCACGTTGCTGGTTCCCTATGTCGCGTTTTTCCTGGTGGCTTACGCCTGCTGGTTGCTGATGGGACTGACCAGCCGCGCGGCGCATCCATCGCATGTGCCGCCGTGGTGGGATCCGTTTATCGGCCTGTTCTGGGCCAACGGCACGCGTCTGTACGTGCTTCCGGCGTTGTGGTTCCTGCCTGCCTTGTTCGTCACCACGCTGGCCTACATCGCCTTGCGCACGCGCCTGACGACGGCGGCCCTGGCGGCGGTCAGTCTCTTGCTCGCTTTGGCATGGGCGGGCTGGTTTCCGTCGTTGCACCTGCGGCTTCCGTTGGCGCTGGATGTATTGCCTGTGGCGCTGTTCTTCATCGCCGTGGGCGGATGGCTGTCGCGTTATGCCGATGCACTGCGCGCGCTTGGCGCCTCGGCGTGGGCGTTGGCACTGCCGGTGCTGGCGGCAGCGTGGTGGTGGCTGGCCGGATGGAACGGGCAAGTGGATGTGAACAATCTGCAGTTCGGGCATTCCGCTGCGGTGTTCCTGCTGGTCAGCCTGCTGGGCACCGCAATGACCTTGTGCGTGGCGTATTTCGTTCGACAGTGGCGTTGGCTGCAGTGGATCGGTGGCAATACCTTGCTGATCCTGTGCACGCACACATTGGTGTTCCTGGTGCTCACCAGTGTGGTGGCACGAACGGGTGTGATCGCTCGCAGCCTGATTGGTACACCGGCCTGGGCGATGGGCCTGAGCGCGTTTGCGGTCGCTGTCAGCGTGCCGATGCGCGCAGTGCTGGTGCGCGTTGCGCCGTGGATGTTGGGATTGAAACGTAAATGACGAGCTTCCAGAATGATCAGCCGAGCATGCAGATGTGTCTGCGTCTCTGGCACAGGAGATTGGCGTAATGAAAGTGGTGCATGTCGTCCGCCAATTCCATCCTTCGATCGGAGGCATGGAGGAAGTCGTTCTCAATGTGGCCCGTCAACACCAGGCCACCAGTGCCGATACGGTGGAGGTCGTGACCCTGGATCGGGTGTTTACCGATCCGAGCGCGCAACTTGCGCAGCAGGAGACGTATCAGGGCTTGCCGATCCGACGCATCGGTTATCGCGGCTCGTCGCGTTATCCGTTGGCGCCGTCCGTGCTGAGCGCGATCCGCTCGGCCGATCTGGTGCATCTGCATGGCATCGATTTTTTCTACGACTATCTGGCGCTGACCAGGCCGCTGCATGGCAAGCCGATGGTGGTGTCCACGCACGGCGGCTTCTTCCACACCGCGTATGCCTCGCGGATGAAGCAGCTATGGTTTCAGACGCTCACCCGCACCTCGGCGCTGGCGTATGCGCGGGTGATCGCCACCAGCGAGAACGACGGCGAGCTGTTCGCCAAGGTGGTGTCGCCGGCACGTTTGCGGGTGATCGAAAACGGCGTGGATGTCGAGAAATACGCAGGGCAGGGCGCAGCCACGCCGGGACGGACCATGATGTATTTCGGCCGCTGGTCGGTGAACAAGGGCCTGATCGAAACCCTGGAGCTGCTGCAAGCGGTGCTGCAGCGCGACCCGCAGTGGCGCTTGATCATCGCGGGGCGCGAATATGATTTGAACGAGGCCGACCTGCGCAAGGCGATCGCCGAGCGGGGTTTGCAGGACAAGGTGCAGCTCAGCATGTCGCCGTCGCAGGAGCAGCTGCGCAGCCTGATGCAGCAGGCGCAGTTCTTCGTCTGCCTGTCGCGCCATGAAGGCTTCGGCATCGCTGCGGTCGAGGCGATGAGTGCCGGCCTGATTCCGATCCTCAGCGACATCCCGCCGTTCGTGCGTCTTGCCAGCGAATCGGGGCAGGGCGTGATCGTCAACCGCGACCGGATCGACGCGGCCGCAGATCAGGTGCAGGCGCTGGCGCTGCAAGCGGATGCCGATTTCGATATGCGTCGTGCAGCGTCGATGGCGTACGTGAGCCGCTACGACTGGAAGCATGTGGTCGGGCGCTACGTCGACGAGTACCACACCGCGTTGGGCACCCGCCGTACCCGGGAGGCAGTGCGATGAGCGCGCCTGCATCGGCAGCGAGTGCGCGTGCGTCCGCGCAGCCGCAGGTCACCGTGCTGTTCTCCACCGAGAAGCCCAATGCCAGCACCAATCCGTATCTGACCCAGCTTTACGCTTCGCTGCCCGCTGCAGTGCAGCCGCGCTTCTTTTCGATGCGCGATGCGCTGTTGTCGCGCTACGACGTGCTGCATCTGCATTGGCCGGAATATCTGCTGCGCCATCCCAGTGCTGTCGGCACTTTGGCCAAGCAGATGTGTGCAGCGCTGTTGCTGCTCAAGCTGCAGCTGACCGGCACGCCGGTGGTGCGCACCTTGCACAACCTGGCACCGCACGAGGATCGCGGCTGGCGCGAGCGCGGCCTGTTGCGCTGGATCGACCGGCTGACGCGTCGCTGGATCCGCATCAACGCGACCACGCCGCCGCGACCGCCATTCACCGACACCATTCTGCACGGCCATTATCGCGAGTGGTTTGCAAAGATGCCGCAAGGCACGCCGGTTCCGGGGCGGCTACTGCATTTCGGCCTGATCCGCCCATACAAGGGCGTGGAAACGCTGCTGGAGGTGATGCGTCAGGTCGACGATCCGCGCCTGAAGCTGCGTATCGTCGGCAACCCGGCCACGCCGCAGATGCGCAGCCTGGTGGAGGAAGCCTGCGCGCAGGATCCGCGTGTGAGCGCCTTGCTGGCCTATGTCGAGGAACCGGTGCTCGCACGCGAAGTCAGCGAGGCCGAACTGGTGGTGCTGCCGTACCGGCAGATGCACAACTCCGGCACCTTGTTGCTGGCGTTGTCGCTGGCGCGCCCGGTGCTGGCACCGTGGAGCGAATCCAATGCGGCGATTGCCGAAGAAGTGGGGCCGGGCTGGGTGTTTCTCTATGAAGGCGAATTCGATGCGGCGCTGCTGACCGGCATGCTGGACCAGGTGCGTGCCGCGCCGCGCGGCCCGGCGCCGGATCTCTCGCAACGTGACTGGCCACGGATCGGACAGCTGCATTACCGCACCTACCTGGAAGCGCTCGGCAAGGATGGAGACGCCGCGCTGTGACCGCAGAGATCCCAACGATGAATTCCCCCACGCCGCCGCCACAGCGCAGCCTCGGTTCGCGCGCCGCCGGTGGCGCAGCGGTGACCATGATCGGCCAGTCGGCCAAGATGGTCGTGCAGTTCGGCGGCATCATCCTGCTGGCGCGCTTGCTGACGCCTTACGACTACGGCCTGATGGCGATGGTCACCGCGATTGTCGGTGCGGCCGAGATCCTGCGCGATTTCGGCCTGTCTGCCGCTGCCGTGCAGGCCAAGCATGTCAGCCGCGAGCAACGCGACAACCTGTTCTGGATCAACAGCGGGATCGGCTTGTCGCTGTCGGTGGTGGTGTACGCCTCTGCCCATGTGATCGCCAATTTCTATAAAGAACCGGCGCTGGTGACAATCTCCCAGGCGCTGGCGGTGACCTTCCTGATCAACGGCATGACCACGCAGTACCGCGCGCATCTGAGCCGCGGGCTGCGGTTTGGCCAGGTTGCGCTCAGCGATGTGGGATCGCAGGTGCTGGGCCTGGGCGCGGCCGTCGCTGCCGCCTTGCTGGGCTGGGGCTATTGGGCGCTGGTGGTGCAGCAGGTGGTGCAGGCGGTAGTCAATTTCATCATCGCGGCGAGCTGTGCACGCTGGTTGCCGGGCGGGTACCAACGCTCGGCGCCGATGCGCGACTTCATGAGCTTCGGCTGGAACCTGATGGCCGCACAGCTGCTGGGCTATGCCAGCCGCAACGTCGGCCAGGTCATCATCGGTTGGCGCACCGGCCCGGACGCATTGGGCCTGTACAACCGTGCGTTTCAGTTGTTGATGATGCCGTTGAATCAGATCAACGCGCCGGCCACCAGCGTGGCGTTGCCGGTGTTGTCGCAGCTGCAGGACGACCGCGAACGCTTCAGCGCCTTCCTGCTGCGCGGGCAGACGGTGATGGTGCATCTGATCGTCGCGCTGTTCGCCTTCGCCTGCGCGCTGGCCATGCCGCTGATCGTGCTGGTGCTCGGCGAGCAGTGGCGCGAGGCGGTGCCGCTGTTTCAGGTGCTGACGCTGGGCGGTATTTTCCAGACCGCATCCTATGCAACCTACTGGGTGTTCCTTGCCAGGGGCCTGATGCGCGCGCAGTTGCTGTTCTCGCTGGTCAGCCGCATCGTGCTGATCGGCTGCATCTTCGTCGGCTCGCGCTGGGGCGCGATGGGCGTGGCGATCGGCTACTCGTTCGGCCTGCTGGTGACCTGGCCGTTGTCGCTGGTCTGGGTCGGCAAGATCTCCGACGCACCGGTGGTTGCACTGTTCACCAATGCGGTGCGCGCGATGACCGCGTACGGCGTGGCGGGCGTGTGCGCGTATTACGCATCCATCACCGTCGGTGGCCCGCTGTGGCAGCAGCTGGCCGTTGGTGCGGCCACGATGGCGGCGGTCTGTCTGCTGGCGTTGGCGATCTGGCCGGCGTTCCGTCGCGACGTCATTGCCATTCTCAACATCCGCAAGTTGCTGAAGCAGGCCAAGGCACGCCAATGAGATCGACATCGTCTTCGCCTGCGTTCTTGCATGCTTTCTCCCACTCATTCATAGGACACGGCCCATGAGCGATACACCCGCCGCCGCTTCCGGCATTCGCCGGCCTTGCTATCTGGTCTTGTCCGCCCACGACTACCGCACGCCACGGCGCGCCAATATCCACTTCATCACCGATCAACTCGCGCTGCGCGGCACCACGCGGTTTTTCTCGCTGCGCTATAGCCGGCTGTCGCGCATGAAAGGCGACATGCGGCTGCCGCTGGACGACACCGCAAACACCGTGGTGTCGCACAAGGGCGTGGAGTGCTACCTGTGGCGCACGACGGTGCATCCGTTCAACACGCGCCGCGCCTGGCTGCGTTCTGTCGAAGATGCGATGTTCCGCTGGTATGCCGCGCACCCGCCACGCCAGTTGCTGGACTGGATGCGCGAGGCGGACGTGATCGTGTTCGAAAGCGGTATCGCGGTGGCCTTCATCGAGCTGGCCAAGCGCGTCAATCCGGCGGCGAAGCTGGTCTATCGCGCCTCGGATGGTCTGAGCACGATCAATGTCGCGTCCTATATCGAGCGCGAGTTCGATCGGGTTGCACCGACGCTGGATGTGATCGCATTGGTGTCGCCGGCAATGGCGGAAGAAGTGGCAAGCCGCGACAACGTCTATCACGTCGGCCACGGTGTGGATCACAACCTGGATCAGCTGGGCGACCCGTCGCCGTATGGCGAGGGCATCCATGCGGTTGCGGTGGGCTCGATGTTGTTCGATCCGGACTTCTTCGTGGTTGCCAGCAAGGCGTTCCCGCAGGTCACGTTCCATGTGATCGGGTCGGGTATGGGGCGGCATCCCGGCTATGGCGACAACGTGGTCGTATACGGCGAGATGAAGCACGCCGAGACCATCGGCTACATCAAGCACGCCCGTTTCGGGATCGCACCTTATGCATCCGAGCAGGTGCCGGTGTATCTGGCCGATAGTTCGATGAAGTTGCTGCAATACGATTTCTTTGGCTTGCCTGCGGTGTGTCCGAATGCCGTCGTGGGGCCGTATCAATCGCGTTTCGGCTACACTCCCGGCAACGGTGAGTCGGTCATTGCGGCCATCAGTCGCGCGCTGGAAGCACCGCGCGTGCGTTACCGCCAATGCCTGAATTGGTCCGACACCACCGACCGCGTACTGAATCCAGGTGCGTATCCAGAAACCCGTTTGTACCCGCAGCAAGATGGCGCAGCTGTGCGTGCTTCTTCGGAGGCCGCGCTCTCGCACTGATGCGGCGCACCCAACTTTAGAAGGAGACTGCTCGTTATGGCCAATGCTTTGCTGCAGAAATGGATCGAACATGCGGAACGCCGTGCCTTGTTCTGGTGGCAGCCGAAGAACGCTGGCGTCAACATGGGCGATCATCTGTCCAAGGTGATTGTGTCCTGTGTGCTCTCCTTGCAGGACAAGACCCTGATCGAGAAGCGTGATCTCAGCAAGAAGCTGATCGCCATCGGGTCGGTGCTGCATTTTGCCAAGGACGGTGACACCGTCTGGGGCAGCGGCATCAACGGCAAGATTCCTGCGGAGCGCAATACCTTCAGCACGCTCGATGTGCGTGCAGTGCGTGGTCCGAAGACGCGTCAATTCCTGCTCGATCGGGGGATCGCGGTGCCGGAGGTCTATGGCGACCCCGGTCTGCTGACACCGATGTTTTTTCCGGCTGATGCGCTGGGAACGGCGAACAAGCGTCCCTTCGCCATCGTTCCGCATTTCAACGAGCCGGTCGAGAAGTACAGCGCGTACGCAGATCATCTGGTATTTCCCAACGTCAAGCCTGCAACCTTCATGAGTGCGTTGCTGGGCGCCGAGCTGGTGATCAGCAGTTCGCTGCACGGGCTGATTCTTGCCGAAGCGTACGGGATTCCGGCGGTGTACCTGGACTGGGGCAACGGCGAGGATCGCTTCAAGTACGACGACTACTACAACGGCACCGGACGCATGCAGTGGCACTCGGGCAACAGCGTGGAAGAGTGCCTGAAGCTTGGCGGTAACGGCGATTTCGACCTGGAAAAACTACAGGCCGGACTGCTGGCCGCGTTTCCTTACGACCTTTGGTGATTCGATGATGCAGGGCCGGCACGTGGATACGGAGACGACAGCAACCGCCAACGCGGCGATGCCGCAGGGCGTGGTGATTCCGCTCGGCGGATTTCCGGTGCTCTCCACCACGCAGGAAGCGTTTGCACTGGAGTTGTTTCACGCATTGGCCGCCCGGCAACCACGCCGGGTGTTTTTTGCCAACACCAATTTCATCGTGCAATGCCAGGCACTGTGGCTGCGGATGCGCGAGCCCAGCGTGCGCATCGTCAATGACGGCATCGGCATGGATCTGGCAGCGCGCCTGATCCATGGCCGCCGCTTTGCCGGCAACCTCAATGGCACCGACCTGATTCCGTATCTGTGTCGCGAGGCCGCGCAGCCGCTCAAGTTCTTCCTGCTCGGCGGTCGTCCGGGCGTGGGCAAGACCGCTGCCGCGACCTTGACTGGAACCCTGGGTCAGCAGGTGGTCGGCATGTGCGACGGCTACGGCGAATTTGCCGCCGCCGGCGAGGGCCTGGCCGAGCGCATCAATCGCTCGGGCGCCGATGTGCTGCTGGTGGCCTTCGGCAACCCGCTGCAGGAGCGCTGGATCCTGGATCACAGCCATGCCCTGAACGTGCCCCTGGTGTTCGGTGTCGGCGCGTTGCTGGATTTCCTGTCCGGCACCGCCAAGCGCGCGCCGGATTGGGTACGGCGCCTGCATATGGAATGGATGTACCGGCTGCTCAACGAGCCGCGTCGCCTGCTCAAGCGCTATAGCTGGGATCTGCTGGTGTTCTTCCGTACCTGCCTGCGTGCGGGCAAGCACCTGCCGTGATGCATGCGCGGGGTCGGCTGGCTTAGCATGTAGGCATGCATCCGACCGCCGCCAACCTGATCCGTTCGCTCGAACTCGCCCCGCATTCCGAGGGCGGGCATTTCCGTCGCGTGTATGCGTCGGCTCGCCAGGTGACAGAGGGCGGTCAGCCGCGCCCGGCGCTGACCGCCATCCGCTTCCTGCTCGCTGCCGGCGAATCCAGCGCCTGGCATCGCGTCGATGCGGAAGAAAGCTGGCATTGGCAGCAGGGCGATGCGTTGGAACTGTCGATCTACGACGAGGCCAGCGGGCAGCTGCAACGCCTGATCCTGGATGCTGCCGAGCGCGGTGAGCCGATGCACGTGGTGCCGGCAGGGTGCTGGCAGGCGGCGCGGTCGCTTGGCGATTTCACCCTGGTGGGCTGCACGGTCTCGCCGGGATTCGTCTGGGAAGGATTCGCGCTGCTCGACGGCGGCTCGCCGCTGGCTGCGCACCTGGCCAGCCTGGATCCACGCTGAGCCATCGACGGCTGCGGCGGCGAACATTTCCCTAACGCGGCCATGGCCGGCTTGGCGTAGTGTCCGCGTTCTCACACAGGGGGCGAGACGTGATGCGAGGCCAGCGGGCGGGGTGGGGCGTGGGAATGATGCTGGTGTCGTTGCTGGCGTCGGCCAGCGATGGCACGACGCCGCAGCCAGCCGCGCCATCGCCGCCGGCCGTGGTCGATCTGGAAGCGATGGTGGTGCGCGGCGTGCAGCCCGGCCCGGGCCTGTGGAAGGTCAGCAAGGGCGATCATGTGCTGTGGATCCTGGGCACCGTGTCGCCGCTGCCGAAGCGGCTGCAGTGGCAGTCGGCCGAGGTGGAAACGATCATCGGCCAGTCGCAGCAGGTGCTGATGGCCCCGACCGTCCAGATCGATGCGGACATGGGGTTCTTCGGCAAATTGACCCTGCTGCCGTCGGCGATGAAGGCGATGAAGAACGAGGACGGCCGCGAACTGCGCGAGCTGCTGCCGGCTGATCTGTATGCGCGCTGGTCGGTTGCCAAGGCACGCTATCTCGGCAGCGACCGTGGGGTGGAGCGCAAGCGCCCGATGCTTGCCGCCGGCGAGTTGTATCAGGCAGCGATCAAGCGCTCCGGCCTGGCGCGCTCGCCGGTGATCTGGTCGGTGGTGGAGCGTGCCGCCAAGCGCGCCGGGATCAAGCCGACCCCCACCGCGCTGGATTACAAGATCGCCGACCCGCGCCAGGCCATCAAGGAGTTCCGCGCCGGTGGCATGGACGATACCGCGTGCTTCCGCAGCATCCTGGTCACCGTCGAGCGCGACTTGCCCACGATGGTCGAGCGCGCCAACGCCTGGTCGGTGGGCGACATCGAGGCACTGCGCCAGTTGCCACGCGAAGATCCGCAGGCCGCCTGCATGAGCGCCATGGCCAGTTCCGGCGCCGCCAGGAAGCGCGGCATCGACGATCTGGAAAGGCGCATGCGCGAGCACTGGTTGAGCATCGCCACCACCGCGCTGCAACGCAATCGCAGCACCTTCGCTGTGCTGCCGATCAGCCGGCTGACCGCAGCCGATGGCTATCTGGCGCGCTTGCAGGCGCTAGGATACGCGGTGGAAGCGCCTTGACACGTCGGCACGACTGCCCGGCGGTTGTGGTCTGGAACGAGATGTCGATCGACTGACCGATCGCCGTCCTCGCAGGCAGGCGATGCGCATTGCGCGCTCCGGCGATCGATCGGCTCGGCCCACGCCAGCCACGGTATGCTGCGCGCCTTGTCCAACGAGACCTCCGTGTTGAACGCATTGCCGCTGCGCATTCTGGGCACCGGGCGCCATGTCCCCGCCACGGAGGTGACCTCGCAACAGCTGGATCAACGCTGGCAGCTGCCGGCAGGCACTACCTTCGCGCGCTCGGGAGTGGCCACGCGCCATTACGTGGGCGAGGGCGAGACGGCTTCGTCGATGGGTGCGGCGGCGGCGGCCCAGGCGCTGGCAAGCGCGGGCATCGACCCCGGTCAGGTCGATTGCCTGATCTCGGCCTGCAGCGTCATGGAGCAGCCAATTCCCTGCCAGGCGGTGCTGATCCAGCGCGCGCTCGGGCTGGGCGATTCGGGCATTCCGGCCTTCGACGTCAATGCGACCTGCCTGAGCTTTCTGGTGGCGCTGGACATGGCCGCGAATGCGTTGGCGCTCGGGCGCTACCGGTGCGTGTTGATCGTTTCCAGCGAGGTGGCATCGGGCGGGCTGGATGCATCGACGCCGGCCACCGCCGGCTTGTTTGGCGATGGCGCGGCCGCGGTGGTCGTGGGGCGCAGCGCCGCCGATGACTGCTCGGCACTGCTGTCCAGCCGCCTGTCCAGCTACGGCGATGGCGCGGAGCTGTGCCGCATTCGCGGCGGCGGCACCCGCTATCCGCGCGGCGAAGAACAGTCGCCTGATGCCTTGCGCAGCTTCAGCATGGATGGGCGCGGTGCCTACCGGTTCGCCGCGCGCCATTTGCCTGCATTCTGGGAACGACTGCTGGGCGAGGCCGGCACCACCACGGCAGCGTTGCGCTGCCTGGTCCCGCACCAGGCCTCCGGGGGCGGCCTGGATCATGTGGTGCAGGCGCTGGGGCTGCGCCCCGATCAGGTGATTCGCATCCTGCAGGCCACCGGCAACCAGGTCGCCGCCTCGCTGCCGCATGCCTTGCATCACGCCCGGATCGAACAGCGCATGCAGCGTGGTGATCTGGTTGCGCTGCTCGGCACCGGTGCCGGGCTGGCGATCGGCGGCATGGTGTTGCGGTACTAGGGCGTGTGCGCATGTTCCCACCAGGTCGCGCCCTGATGCCGCCGCGCGTGTCGCTCGAGTTGCTGCGCATCGGCCATTGCCGCCACTGCGAGCGCATGGTGCGTGCAGACGGTCACTGGCATGCCGTGGAATTCCCCGCGTTGAGCGTGCTGATTCGGCATCCGCAGCGCGGCGCGCTGTTGTACGACACCGGGTATGCCGAGCATTTTTTCCGCGCGACCGATCCCTGGCCCGAGCGCCTGTATCGCTGGACCACGCCGGTGCACCTGCCCGCGCACGAAACGCTGGGCGCACAGCTGGCACGCCGTGGCGTGCAGCTGGAGGAGATTGCCTGGTGCCTGATTTCGCACTTCCATGCCGACCATGTCGGTGGCCTGCGCGATCTGCCCAACGCGCGCTTCCTGTGCCTGCGCGCCGACTATCAACAGTTGCGCAGTTGTTCGCGCATCGGCGGCCTGCGGCGTGCGTTGTTGCCGCAGCTGCTCCCCGAGGATTTCGATCGACGCCTGCAGTTTGCCGAGCAGGCGCCGTTGCGTGCGCTGACCGGCGCCTGGCAAGGTCTGGGCGCGGCCTACGATCTGTTCGCAGACGGCAGCGTGCTGGCCGTGCCGTTGCCCGGACACGTGCCCGGGCAGATGGGCCTGTGGTTGCGCGATCAACACGACCGCGAGGTGTTGCTGTGCGCCGACGCGGTGTGGTCATCGGCGACCTGGTCTGCGCTGCAGTGGCCTGCCTGGCCCACACGTTTGTTGATGCACGACTGGCACGCGTTCCGGCGCACCGTGCAGCAGCTGCACGCGCTGTCGCATGCACACCCGGAGTTGGCCATCCTGCCGTCGCATTGCCAACCCAGTCTTGACCGTTATCAACCGGAGTGGCGATGAGCCTGCGTATTCTCGTGACCGGTGCATCCGGCTTTGTCGGTGGTTCCTTCCTGCGACGTTTCCAGGGGCAGCCGGGTGTGGAGATCCACGGCATCGGGCGCCGCGCCAGCGAGCTGCCCAACTACCATCGCATCGATCTGAGCCAGCCGTTCTCGTTGCAGTGGCAGCCGGATGTGGTGATCCACGCTGCGGCATTGGCCTCGCCGTGGGGCACGCGCGCGCAGTTCCAGTTGCACAACGTCCAGGCCACCGCCAACGTCATCGATTTCTGCAAGCGCCATGGCTGCCCGCGCCTGCTGTATGTGTCGTCCAGTTCGGTGTTCTATCGCGAGGAGCATCAATACGAGCTCAGCGAGGACAGCCCGATCGGGCCGACGTTCGTCAACACCTACGCGCAGACCAAATACCTTGGCGAAACGCTGCTGCAGCAGTATCCGGGCGACAAATCCGTGCTGCGCCCGCGTGCGGTGTTCGGGCCGGGAGACACGGTGCTGTTCCCGCGGGTGATTGCCGCTGCGCGCAAGGGTGCGCTGCCGCGCTTCGTCGGCCAGACGCAGCCGGTGATCGGCGACCTGATCTACATCGATACGCTGTGCGATTACCTCTATCGCGCGGCGACCGCGCCGCAGTTGCAGCCGGCCTACAACCTCACCAATGCGCAGCCGGTGGATCTGCAGCAGTTGCTGTTGGACCTGCTCGCGCGCCTGCAGCTGCCGCTGCCGCAACGCGAAGTGCGCATCGCCACCGCACTGCGCATGGCCAGCGTGGTGGAGGCGGCGTATCGCGTGCTGCGCCTGCGCGGCGAACCGCCGATCACGCGCTTCGGCGTGGGCGCGTTCGCCTATTCCAAGACCTTCGATCCACGACGCACGCTCGCCGATCTCGGGCCGCCCAGCGTCAGTCTGGAGCAAGGCATCGAGGCATTCGTGCGTTGGCAGGCGGCGCAGTGGGCGTAGTCGTTCCGATAATGGCAATTGCCTACCTGGCGGTGCTGATGGTCAAGACGGCTGCAGTGCTGTGGGTGCTGCGTGGTGCACGCGCACTGCCAGCGGGGGGCGCCACCGCAACCCAGGCCGAGGTGGCGATCCTGCAGCCGGTGCTGGGGGGCGATGCGCATTTGCAGCAGGTGCTTGCGGCCAACCTGCAAGCGCTGCCGGACGCGCAGTTTGTCTGGCTGCTGGATGCAGACGATATCCCGGGAAATAGCGTGGCCGACGCCTTGGTCGCGCTGCATCCGCAGGCACGCATCCAGCGCATGCGGGTGCCGGCCGCGCCAGCCGGGATCAATCCCAAGGCCTGGAAGCTCGAGCACGCGCTGGCGCATGTGCGCGCGCCGATCAGCCTGGTCCTCGACGACGATGCACAGCTGAGCGCCAGCGCGCTCGCGCGCCTGCTGCAGGATCTGACCGACGCCGATATGGTCACCGCGCTGCCGTACTACCAGGACAGCGCCACGCTGCCAGGCCGGCTGCTGTCGCAGTTCGTCAATAACAATGCGGCACTGACCTATCTGGGCTGGTTGCCATTCGCCGCGCCGCTGACCATCAACGGCATGTGCTATGCCGCGCGTACCGAGCAACTGCGTGCCTGGGGCGGCTTTGCCGCGTTACTGCAACAGCTCACCGACGATCTGGCCATTGCCACCTTGGTGCGTGAGCGCGGCGGGCGACTCCGCCAATCCGTCGCGCCGGTGGCGATGCGCACCGCGATGCCGGATCTGGCCAGCTACGCACGCCAGATGCATCGATGGATGCTGTTCGCGTCGATCCTGCTGCGTCGGCAGAGCGTGGGCGTGCGTTCGGCGATCGGCGTGCTGCAGGGGCTGCCGCCGTTGCTGCTGCTGGCCTTGCTGGCCTGTGCCTGCGTGCAGGCGAGCTGGCCGGCGCTGGCCTGGGTGCTGGGCACCGTGCTGCTGCGTGCGCTGCTGCTGTGCCTGGTGCAATGGCGGGTGAGCGGTGCGGTTCGCCACCGTCCGCTGCTGTCGGTTGTCGCGGAGTGCCTGCAGCCGCTGCATCTGCTGCATGCCGCGCTGGTGCGCACGATCCGCTGGCGCACCCGGCGTTATCGCGTGTTGCCGGATGGGCGTTTCCGTGCGGACTGACGGCGCCAGCCTGCAGATCGCCTTCCTCACCGGGCAAAGCGATCCGGAGAGTTGCGCATTGAGCATGCAGCAACAGCATTTTCTGCAGCAGCTGCAAGGCCCGGGCCGGCGGCTGATCGACTGCAATTATCCGTATCGCTCCGCTAGTCCAACTTACCGGCACATGCCGCTGTGGCGTGCCAGCGTGTCCAACGCGCGCCAGTATCTGGCCGCGCGCGCCGCACGCGTTGCCGATGCGGATCGTATGCGCGTGGTGGCGCTGCTGGAGCAGGCGCCGACGACGGTGCTGCTGGCCGGCAGTTGTGGCCTGCAGCTGCTGACGGCCTTACGGCTGCCGCAGGTGCTGCGCACGCGTCTTGCGGTGTTCGCCTATGGCCCGGTGTGCAATACGCCTGCCGCGTTCGGGCAGTTGCGCGTGGTCCAGGGCAGCGGCGACTGGATCTCGCGCGCGCTGTTCGCCGGTGCGCCAGATCTGACGCCTGCCTGCGGGCATCTGCATTATCTATGCGATGCGGCAGTGCTGGCCGAGTGCCAGGCCTTCATCGCCCAGGTCGAGCAGGCAGTGCAGGGGAGGGAACATGCGCATTGATCTGATCGCGCCGCCGTATAGCGGGCATCTGCATCCGGTCCTGGCGATCGCCCGGCAACTGGCACCACATCATGATGTCCAGGTCATCAGCACGCCGGCGGCGCTGGCGCGCATCCGTGCATACGGACTGAGCGCGGTCGGCATGCTGGATGCGCAAGCCGACCGGCAGTTGCTCGATATCGCCAATCCACCGCATGCGGTAGGCCACAATCCCTTGCGGCTGCGCCGACAGTTGCACAGCGCGCTTGGCCTGATGGCGCGCGTGGGCGATGCGGTACGGCAGCGCTGGCGCGAGCGGAGGCCGGACCTGGTGATCGCCGATTTCACCCTGCCCAGCGCGGGGCTGGCAGCGCAGGCGATGGGCATCGCCTGGTGGACGAGCATGCCGTCGCCATGCGTGATCGAAACCGGCGACGGGCCTCCGGCGTATTTCGGCGGCCTGCTTCCGCCATCCACGGCAGCGCAGCGGATCTGGCAGGCGATGGCGCGGCGGCTGACGCGTGGTTTCAAATGGAGCCTGCACCTGTGTTACCGCCGTCAGATGCGCGCATCCGGATTGCCGGCGATCTATCGCAGCGATCGCAGCGAGGCGGTGTATTCGCCGCACTGCATCCTGGCGCTGGGTCTGCCGTCGTTCGAGTTGGCACGGCGCTGGCCGGCGGCGGTGCGCTTCGTCGGGCCGCAGCTGTGTACGCCGCCCGCGGCGGTTGCGCCGCCGCAGTTCGTTCCCGGTCGTCGGCATGTGCTGGTGACGCTGGGCACGCATCTGCAATGGGTCAAGCAGCGGATGGACCAGGTGCTGCGTGCCGTCGCAGTGCAGTTTCCGCAGGTGATCTTCCACTTCAGCGATGGCGATAGCGCCGCGCCGCCAGCGCAGACGCACGGCAACTATCAGCGCCTGCCGTACGTGGATTACGCGCAGCAGCTGCATCGCTACGACCTGGTCATCCACCATGGCGGTGCCGGCATCCTGTATGCCTGCCTGGCGGCGGGGCTGCCGTCGATCGTCTACCCGCTGGATTACGATCAGTTCGACCATGCCGCGCGCCTGCAGCGCGCAGGTGCGTCGTGGTGGCTGCGCGAGCTGGACGGTCTGCCTGCGCTGTTGCGCGAGGCACTGGCTGCCAGCGAGCTGCCGGCGGGCGTGCGCAGATTGCAGACAGAGCTGCATGACATCGATTCGCAGGCGCGCATCCTGCGGCTGGTGGAGGCGTTTGCACGCACTGGGGCGGTGCCGCAGGTCTGATGCGTTATCGCGCGGGATCGGTCGTGTTGCGGGTCAACGCATCAGCGTCAGTACGCGGCATACGGCATTACCGGCACAGGCAGGCGATTCTGCAACCGCCTGCCGCAACTGCCGCCGCGTGTGACCCGCGCAGGCTTCAGCCTGCAGCGGCATTCAACGCGGGCGGCTTGCCTGCCATCAGCTGCGGCCAGCGCTTGAGCACCGCAGCGCGGATGCCGGCCTGGTCGATGCCGGCCTCGGCCAGCAGGTCTTCGCGGCTGGCGTGGTGCTGGAAGCTGTCCGGCAGGCCCAGGTGCAGCATCGGCATGGTGACCGCTTCGGCGTTGAGCAACTCGGCCACGCCGGAGCCGGCGCCGCCGGCAACGACGTTGTCTTCGATGGTGACGAAGCCTTCGTGGCTCTTGGCCAGTTCCAGCAGCATGGCTTTATCGAGCGGTTTGACGAAGCGCATGTTGACCACGGTCAGGCCAAGCTCGCGGCCGACCGCTTCTGCGGCATCCACGCTGGCGCCGAAACCCAGCAGGGCGATGCGTGTGCCGCTGTGACGCAGCTGCGCCTTGCCGATCGGCAGGCTGGTGAGCGATGCATCGAGTGCGCTGCCCGGGCCGGTGCCGCGCGGGTAACGCACTGCCGCCGGGCCTTCGTAACGCACGCCGGTGGTGAGCATCTGACGGCATTCGGCCTCGTCGGCCGGCGCCATCACCACCATGTGCGGGACGCAGCGCAGGAAGCTCAGGTCCAGGTTGCCGGCATGAGTGGCGCCATCCGGGCCGACCACGCCGCCGCGGTCGATCGCGAACAGCACGTCGAGCTTCTGCACCGCCACGTCGTGCACCAGCTGGTCGTAGCCGCGCTGCAGGAAGGTGGAGTAGATCGCCACCACTGGTTTGGCGCCCTGGGTCGCCATGCCGGCAGCCAGCGTCACCGCGTGTTGCTCGGCGATCGCCACGTCGAAATAGCGCTGCGGATATTCCTTGCTGAAACGCACCAGGCCCGAACCCTCGCGCATCGCCGGGGTGATCACCAGCAGCTTGGGTTCGGCCGCGGCCATGTCGCAGACCCAGTCGCTGAAGACATCGGTATAGGTCGGCTTCTTGGCGCCGGCCTTGGCGACCAGGCCCTTGCTCGGATCGAACGGGCCCACGGCGTGGTAACCGATCTGGTCGCCCTCGGCCAGTTCGTACCCCTTGCCCTTGGTGGTGATCACGTGCAGCAGCTGGGGGCCCTTGAGCGTCTTCAGGGTCTTCAGTGCGCCGACCAGGCCGGGCAGGTCGTGGCCGTCGATCGGGCCGGTGTAGTGGAAGCCCATTTCCTCGAACAGCGTGGACGGCACGAACATGCCCTTCCAGTGTTCTTCCCAACGCCGCACGAAGCGCGCGGTGGGATTGTTCTTCTTGTCGCCGAGGATCTTCTTGCCGCCCTCGCGGATGGCGTTGAGGGTGCGGCTGCCGCTGGCACGCCCGAGCATCTTGGTCAGCCCGCCGACCGCTTCGGAAATCGACATGCGGTTGTCGTTGAGGATCACCAGCAAGTTCGGCTCCGGGTCCATGCCGCCGGCATGGTTGAGCGCCTCGTAGACCATGCCGGCGGTCATCGCGCCGTCGCCGATCACCGCCACCACCTTGCGCTCGTCGCCACTGCGCTGCGCGGCGATCGCCATGCCCAGCGCGGCCGAGATCGAAGTCGAGGAGTGCCCGACACCGAAGGTGTCGTAGACGCTCTCTTCGCGCTTGGGGAACGGCGCCACGCCGTCCTTCTGCTTGACCGTGTGGATCTGGTCGCGGCGGCCGGTAAGGATCTTGTGCGGGTAGGTCTGATGGCCCACATCCCACACCAGCTGATCGACCGGGGTCTGATACAGGTAGTGCAGGGCGACGGTGAGTTCGATCACGCCCAGGCCGGCCGCAAAATGCCCGCCGCTCTTGCCCACCGATTCGATGAGGTAGGCGCGCAGCTCTTCGGCGATCGCGGTCAGATCGGCCTCGTCGAAAGTGCGCAGATCGTCGGGGGTCTGGATGCGGGACAGGCGCGGATAGCGGGTGGAGTCGATCATCATCGTGTCAATGTTCTGAAGCCGTATTGTCCTCCCCATGCGAAGGCCCGGCAAGCAAACCGGTTCAGCTGTCAGCGGGAAGTGATGGCCGAGCCTGCTGGCAGCGCAGGCGGGCGTGCCGGGTTCCCAGGGCTGCGGCAATCTGCCGCACCTGGGTCAGCGGCCTGGGGGATAGGTCAGGGGTGCCTGGCCGTCGTATGGCTTGCGGGTGGAGCCGGCGCACAGGGGAGAACGGGTAGGAGGCCATACGAGGCAATGCGCCGTCGTGAGCCGATACGCTCGACACCGTCGACGATGCCTTTCTCTCGATCGGCCATTGCCAACGGTCGTATTTGGCGCTCGGAGCATCGCGCCGAGCCGGCATGGCGGACTACAGCGACAGTTTCGAGCGCTTGGGCAACTGCGCGCGCAGGAACGCCATCTGGTCGGAGAGGATGTTGCGGTTGGACAGGATCAGATGTTCGATCCAGCTCGGCCGGTACGGCACGGCCAGCAACGGCATATGCGCCTGCTGTGGCGTCCGGTTGGCCTTGCGCGAGTTGCACTGGAAGCAGGCGGTGACCACGTTCTCCCAGCTGTCGCGGCCGCCCTTGGAGACCGGCATGACGTGATCGCGGGTCAGATGCGGGCGACTGAAGTGCTGGCCGCAATACATGCACAGCTGCGAGTCGCGCGCGAACAGGGCGGTGTTGCTGAGCGTCGGCGTCGGGTCCAGCGCACGCGAACGCGCGTGCCCGCGCGCTGCGATGATGGGATGCAATTCCAGCACGCTGCGCTCGCCGGTCAGGCGCGAGATGCCGCCATGGATCTGCATGCAGGGCTCGCCCAGCGTCCAGGACACCGCATCGCGTGCGTACAGACAGGCGGCGTCCTGCCAGTTGATCCAGTCCAGTACGCGACCATGCGCATCGAGCGACAGCAGGCGCAAGGTGGGAAGTTGCTGGATCGCAGCGACAGCGCTGCCCGCGACCGGAGCAGAAGAGCCTCCGGGGAAGATCACATCACCTGCGTGCGTGTCTGTCTCCATCGGGAAAACAGCTTATACCCGATCGTTGACAGTTTGTGTATCGCAGCGAACGGCTTTGGCGCGCGCCTTGCAATCGTCGGTCGGCACGTCCCCGCCCAGCCTCCCCGGCCGCGATGCCGCCGCGCTGCGCCATCAATCTTCGGACGCGTTGCAGGCCTCGTTTAGCCGTAGGAGCTCACCCGGGCGCGACGTCTCGCCGATCGATACCGCCTTCATCGCGGCCAGGTCCGCTCCTACGACAGCGGCGCAATCCTGGGATGTTGCTGTAGGAGCGCACCTGGGCGCGACGTCTTGCCGATCGGTACCGCCTCATCGCGGCCAGGTCCGCTCCTACGACAGCGGCGCAATCCTGGGATGTTGCTGTAGGAGCGCACCTGGGCGCGACGTCTTGCCGATCGGTACTGCCTCGTCGCGGCCAGGTCCGCTCCTACGACAACGGCAGCCCGCCGCGATGATGCGCTTGCTCAGGCTTCGCCGAACAACTCCGCTTCCAGCGTCATCAACGGCGCTGCGCCGCTGCGGATGGTGGCGGCATGGGTCAGCGTCCGCGGCAACACGCGTGCGAAGTAGAAGCGGGCGGTTTCGCGCTTGGCGCGCTTGAACTCCTCGCTGTGCGCGGAGGCATCGGCAGCGGCCACGCTGCGTGCCCACCAGTACGCCAGCACCACATAGCCGGAATAGAACAGATAGTCGTAGCTGGCGGCACCGAGTTCGTCCGGGTTGCGGGCGGCGCGATCGAGCACGTCGCGGGTCAGCATCGCCCACTCGCTGCACTTGTCGCGCAGTGGCTTGATGAACTCGGCCAGTGCGGCATTGCCTTCCTGCGCATTGGCGAAGGTTTCCACATCGGCTAGGAACAGCTTCAGTCCCGCCGCCTGGCTGGCAGCGGTCTTGCGGCCGATCAGATCCAGCGCCTGGATGCCGGTGGTGCCTTCGTAAATGGTGGTGATGCGTGCGTCGCGGGCCAGCTGTTCCATGCCGTATTCGCGGATGTAGCCGTGGCCGCCGAAGCACTGCAGCGCGTGGTAGGTGTTCTCGATCGACCACTCGGTCTGGCAGGCCTTGGAGATCGGGGTGAGGAAGCTCACCAGGGTCTCGGCGTCGGCGCGTTCCTGCTCGGTGGCGCCGCGGTGGGCCACATCGACCAGGCTGGCCGCGTGCAGCGCGAGCAGGCGGCTGCCTTCGGTCAGCGACTTGATGGTCAGCAGCATGCGGCGCACGTCCGGGTGCACGATGATCGGGTCGGCCGGCTTGTCGGGGAATTTGGCACCGCTGAGCGCGCGCGATTGCAGGCGCTCGCGGGTGTAGCGCAGCGCGTTCTGATACGCGCGCTCGGACAGGCCGATGCCCTGCAGACCCACGCTCAGACGCGCGGTATTCATCATCGTAAACATCGCCTGCAGGCCCTTGTGCGGCTGGCCGACCAGATAGCCTTGCGCGCCTTCGAAGTTCATCACGCAGGTCACCGAGCCCTTGATGCCCATCTTGTGCTCGATCGAGCCGCAGTGCAGCGCGTTGCGTTCGCCCATGTTGCCGTCGCGGTCCACCTTGAACTTGGGGGTGACGAACAGCGAGATGCCCTTGGCGCCGGCCGGTGCGTCCGGCAACTTGACCAGCACCAGATGCACGATGTTGTCGGTGAGGTCGTGCTCGCCGGCGGTGATGAAGATCTTGGTGCCGGTGATGGCATAGCTGCCGTCGGCGTTGGGCTCAGCGCGGGTCTTGAGCAGGCCCAGGTCGGTGCCGCAATGCGGCTCGGTCAGGCACATGGTGCCGGTCCAGCGGCCGTCGATCAGTGGCTTGAGGAAGACATCCTGCTGCCAGGTTTCGCCGTGCTGGCGCAGCGCTTCCATCGCGCCGTGCGAGAGCAGCGGGAAGTTGCCCCAGGCCAGGTTGGCGGCGTTGATCATTTCGCTCAATGGCACGCCCAGCGTGTGCGGCATGCCCTGGCCACCGAACTGCGTCTCGGCGGTGAGCCCGTTCCAGCCGCCTTCCACGAACTGGTCGTAGGCCGCACGGAAGCCGGGTGGGGTGGTCACCGCATGGGTGCTCTTGTCGAAGGCACAGCCGATCTCATCGCCCACGCTGTTGAGCGGCGCCAGCACCTGCGCGGTGAAGCGGCCGGCTTCTTCGAGCACGGCGTCGATGATGTCGGTGCTGGCGTCGGCATAGCCGAGCCGGGCGAACAAGGCCTGCGCGCCGAGCACGTCGTGCAGGGCAAAGCGGAAATCGGTCAGCGGGGCGGTGTAGCTGCTCATGCGGGATCCTTCAAGCGAGTGCGGGAAGGCGTGCGCGTCAGCGCAGCACGCCGTTGAGGCCGGGGGCCGGGCTGAGCGTGTTGCGCGACTCGACGCTGAAATCGCGCTGCTTCTTGTCCTGCGGGGTCGCCCACACCGTGCCCTTGAGCGAGTAAGGCAGCGAGCGGCCGCCGGCGAGCACATCGGCCACGGTGAGGCGGCCCAGCGAGGTCGGCTGCACGCTGACGGTCACCACGTCGGCGGTTTCCGGGCCGATCGAGATACCGACGCTCTGGTCGAGCTTGCCGGCCAGCTGATCGCCGGCGGAAATCTCCAGCGCCACGCGCTCGAACTGCATCGGGATGCTGCTGTAGTTCTGCAGCCGCAGATCGACCGACCAGGAGCCATCGGCACGCACGGTCAATTGCTGGATGCTGGCGGCCGGCTCGGACACGCGGCGGACCGCACCGCCGCAGGCGCTCAGCAGCAGGCCGCAGGCCAGCGACACGATCAGGAGACGGTAGGCACGACGCATGTACTGAGGTCCTTGGCGGGTGTAAGGCGGCGCCAAGAATACTACGCAGTACGGACGCTGCCTTGCTGCCTTGCGGCGTGTCCGTGCGCAGGCGTTGCGGCACACGACGCAGCACGGCCTGCGTTCAGGCCGCTGGCGTCAACGCAAGGGCGCAGCCACGATCAGCGGCGACAGGTCGTAGCCCATCTGCGTGGCCTGCTCCTTGAGTTGCTCGAACTGCGCGCGCTGCATCTGTGGCGAGCGCGACAGGATCCACAGATATTTGCGATCCGGTTCGCCGACCACCGCCCATTGGTAGTCCGGATCGAGTGCGATCACCCAGTAGTCGGCCCACACCAGCGGCAACCAGCTCAGCCACTCCGGCGCAAAGCGCACCTGCAGCTGCCCGGGCCGGCCCTCGACCGGCCGTGCCACTCCCTCGGCCTGGGTCAGCTCGCCATCGGCGCTGCGGCAGCCGTTGCGCACGCCGATCAAGCCGTCGTCGCGCAAGGTGTAGCTGGCAGTGATGTCGCTACGGCACTTCGTCTGGAACGACACTGGAAGATGCGCGATCTCGTGCCACTGCCCGGCGTAGCGGGAGATGTCCAGTTGCGGCACTGCGCGTACTGGCTGTTGGGCCGCGGCCATCAACGGCAGCAGCATGGCGAACGACAACAGCAGGCGGGGCAGGTGCATGACAATCTCCTCGGGACCTGCGCAGGCTAGGCCATGTCGCACGCCGCGCGCCGTGAACCGGTGCAGGAAAGCACGGTCGCCGCGCCGGCCCGCAACAAAGTTCATCACAATGCTTGCTCAAACTGCGCCTGCTCGCTATGATGCGCCTCCTCGCAACGCAGGCAGCATGTTGCGATAGTGGCCGAGTAGCTCAGTTGGTAGAGCAGGGGATTGAAAATCCCCGTGTCGGCGGTTCGATTCCGTCCTCGGCCACCATTTCCAAGCCTTCGTTCGCAAGGCTTCCCGGCAATCGCCGGATGTGCAAACTCTCTTCCCTGTTTTGTTGACGCCACGTTGCAGCGATTGCTGCGGGTGGCTTGCTTGCGTTTGCCGGCAGACCTGTCGCCTGCGGCTGGGCGAACTGCTGTGTTGCTCCGTGCTGTGGCGCCACCCCCTGGGCGGTGCGTGTGCTGCGCAAACCCCAGCTGATGTGCAGCGCCTAATTCTCCTCCCATCGGGAGAAGGTGCCCGGCGGGCGGATGCGGGTACGGCCCGCCCTTGAATGGGCTTGGCAGATTGCGTCCGGTGACCCAAGGGGTTGGAGCCGGATCGCGCGCTGCCGGATCGCGGTGGTTTTTCCACGTGGTCTTCAACTGCGCGTGGCGATACTTCCGCACATGACGCACAAGACACTTCGACGCACGTTGATCCATGGCTACTGCGGTGAGTTCCGCGTGGAAACGATGGAAAGTCAGGCCCCTGGACAGACGCAGTGGTCGTCGACGGCGTTCGTGTATCACCGCGACCATCCTTCGCCGATCGCCACGATCGAAGGCGCAGGGCAGGGCGAATACCGCGGCGATGCGCGCGAGCAGGCGCTGCGTGTGGGCTCCTGTCTTGCCGAGTTTCTGGATCCGAAGGAATACCGGCCCTGAGGCCTGGCGTCGGCACTGTGGCGTCAGGCTTTGCTGGACCGTTTCTGTGCTGTTAAAACGCGCCACCGCGTCGTGCACTGGTGCATCGCTGGAAACGAAAGAAGCAGCGATTGCCGCGAGCGGACACCGGCGCTGCTGGCGATCAGCGCCCCGCAGGCCTGGCAGCGCGGGCGCGCTTACAACGTGCCGCTGGTGAGGAGCTGCGCTTCTTATTCTGTATGCCATGACACCGGTGGCGCTGGTAATCAGCGCCCTGTCGGCTTGGCAGCGCGGGCGCGCTTAAACCGTGCCGCCGCTGATAATGCCGCTGATGATGAGCTGCTGTGCTTATGTGTGCCATTGCACTGGCAGACACGCTCGCATTCTCGAACCCGCGGCCAAGCGATCTACGGCCCAACTGATGCAACGCGCAGCGTCGACTACGCAGGTGCGATGCTCGCATGGTGCCCCACTAACCGGCCGACCTGGATAGCCGCGTATGCTGGCGTCCCATGCAGATGAAGGAACGGCGATGACGACGCGATGCTGGCACTTGGCCCTGGCCCTGGCCCTGGCACTGACACTGACAATGGCCGCAGTTGCACCGTGCGCCGCAGCAGCGACGCTGCCGGCCGCTGCGTCCAGGCTGCTGCCTGCCGGGCAGACGGTCATCGGCCTTGCCGAGGCGGATCTGACCGCCGATGGGCGGCCGGATTATGTGGTGGCCCTGCGCGCCAAGGCAGAAGATGCGCGCAAGACAAGCAGCGACCCGGCGCCGGCGCGGACTCTGCTGGTGTTGGTGGCGACCGCCGACGGCGGCTTTACGATTGCCGGGCGCAATACGCGGGTGATCTTCAAGGCCGACGAAGGCGGGCAGTGCGATCCATTCCTGGACGGCGAACAAGGCCTGGTGGCGAAGGGCGCCTACTTCACCGTGCAAAATGGCGTGGCCTGCGGCCAGCACTGGACCGACTACATCACCTTCCGCTACGACCGTGCGCGCGGCGAGTTCTTGTTCCACAAGCGCGTGCTGGAAAGCTGGGAGATGAATACCGACAACGCGCCCGATGCCGATGCAATGCGCATGAGCGAGCACAAGGAGATCAAGGCCGATCCGCGCAAGCCGATTGCACTGTCTGCCTATACGCCTGCACCCGAGTGACGCGGCAGGGCGATCAGCCGCCTGCCGGCCACCAGTTGTCCATGTTGCGCCGGTAGACGAACAGGCGCGGTGCCTTGGCCACCTGGGCTGCGGCCTGGCGGTCGCCAGCGACCAACGAAAACCCGATGTCCGCCAACATGCGCGAGAGCGCATTGGCGTTGCCGCGGCCCGGGTCGCTGATGACGATCTCGCACGAGGGCCTGGCCAGCGCGGGAATGAGGCTGGCCAACATGGTGGCGTGGCGGGTTTCGTACAGCACGTCGCTGGCGATGATCATGTCGAACTGGCCCATGTTCAGCGCGCCGGCGTCCCAGTCGAGCCGGCGATACGGCACCGAGTCCAGCGAGTTGAGCGCGGCGTTGTACGCCAGGAACACCTCTGCCAGCGGGTGATGATCGCTGGCGACCACGTCGGCGCCGCGCCGGCGCAACACCAGGCTGGCCAGCCCCAGGCCGCAGCCGAGTTCGAGAATGCGCCGGCCTTCGATCGGGCGCGTGGCCATGGCTTCGGCCAGTAGCTGGCCGGCAGGCCAGACCTGCCCGAACAGGCTCCACTGCGCCGAGGAGATGCCGGCATCGGCCGCACTCTCGTCCGGATCGGCGTATTGCTGTTTATCGGCAAGTGCGCGGATGACGTAGGTCAGTTGCCCGAAGGTCAACTCGTGAATCTGGGTCTGGTAGCCCGGCATGGTGGCATCGCATGATTGCCAGAGCCTGCGCTGGCTGGAAAGACGCGCGCAACGGCGCCAGAACGGCCGAATGAAGCGCAAGAGCTGCTTGCTGCCCGCGCATGCTACGGCAAAACGACTGATGTACCTGCCTGCCAGTGCCGGCCCGCCGTGCCTTCATTAGCCTGCTTTCAGCAAGCGACGGCGCAGGCAATGGCGCACAGCGGCGCGCTTGCATGCAAGCCGGTGCCTGCGGCTATGGTCGCCGCATTCCATGGGCAAGGTGCGGCGATGAAGAACTGGATATTCCTGGCAATCGCGATCTGCGCAGAAGTCACCGCCACGGCGGCGCTCAAATCGAGCGAAGGCTTCACGCGCATGTGGCCATCGCTGCTCACCGTGCTGGGCTACGGCATTTCGTTCTATTTCCTGGCGCTGACGCTGCGCGTGATCCCGGTCGGCATCGCCTACGCCATGTGGTCGGGCGCGGGCATCGTGTTGATTTCGCTGGTGGCCTGGGCCGTGCACGGACAGCGGCTGGATGCGCCGGCGCTGCTGGGCATGGGGCTGATCGTGGCCGGTGCGGTGGTCATCAACGTGTTTTCCAAGGTGGCGCCGCATTAGCGCGTGCTGCCTCCCGCGCGCCGGGTTGCATCGGCGCGCGCGGCCGTACGGGAAAGGCTCATGGATGTGAGGGATCAACTCACCGGCCCCAACTAGACTATCGCCACGGGAATGGCCCCGCGGAGAACATGCACTTGAACGATCCTGGTAACGGAGAGCTGCGGGCGCCTCATATCAGCGAATCTCGCAGCCTGCCTGTGGAGAAGCATCGCTCGGATATCTTTTTTGCCGCGGTGGAAACCACGCGGATGCCGATGACGGTCACCGACCCGCACCTGCCCGACAATCCGATCGTGTTCGCCAACCGGGCGTTCCTGGAAATGACCGGGTATTCGTCCGAGGAGATCATCGGCAACAACTGCCGTTTCCTGCAGGGCCCGGAAACCGATCCGGCCAGCGTGCAGGACGTGCGCGAGTCCATCGAGCAACGCCGCGAATTCGCCACCGAGGTGCTGAATTACCGCAAGGATGGTTCCTCGTTCTGGAACGCGCTGTTCGTCTCGCCGGTGTTCGACGAGCAAGGCAACCTGGTCTACTTCTTCGGTTCGCAGCTGGACGTGAGTCGTCGCCGCGATGCCGAGGACGCCTTGCGCCAGGCGCAGAAGATGGAAGCGCTGGGGCAGTTGACCGGCGGCATCGCGCACGATTTCAACAATCTGCTGCAGGTGATGTCCGGGCATCTGGAAGTGATCCAGATGATGGTCTCCGGCGATGCCGCCAGGAACGCCGAACGCATCGCCTTCAGCGCCGAACATGCCGCAACGGCCGCGGCCAAGGCGGCCACCCTGACCCAGCAATTGCTGGCGTTTTCGCGCAAGCAGAAATTGCGGGGGCGGGTAGTCAATCTCAATGGCCTGGTGTCGGGCATGAACAACATGGCCGAGCGCACGCTGGGGGGCGGCATCAGCCTGCGGCAGTCGCTGGAAGAGGGGCTGTGGAACTGCCAGATCGACACCACCCAGGCCGAAGTGGCGCTGTTGAACGTGCTGATCAATGCGCGCGATGCGATGGCGCAGTCCGAGCGCAAGGAAGTGACCGTGCAGACCCAGAACGTGGAAATCACCAGCCACGATCTGGCCATGCACCACCAGTTGGCGCCGGGTCGCTATGTGAGCATTGCCGTCAGCGACACGGGCTTGGGCATGCCGCCGGAGGTGGCCAGCCGCGTCATGGAGCCGTTCTTTACCACCAAGGACGAGGGGCAGGGCACAGGCCTGGGTCTGTCGATGGTGTACGGCTTCGTCAAGCAGTCCGGCGGCACCGTGCGCATCTACAGCGAAGTGGGCGAAGGCACCACGGTGCGGTTGTATTTCCCCGCATCCAACGAGTTCGAGAACGACCTGCAGGCCGTCAAGAGCCGTGCCATCGACAAGGGCGGCAGCGAAACCATCCTGGTGGTGGAAGACAAGCAGGACGTGGCGGTGGTGGCCAGGATGTTCCTGGAAAACGCCGGTTACCGCATTCTCTCTGCAGCCAGCGGGCGCGAGGCGATCGAGTTACTCGAGCAGCATGCGGAAGTGGATGCGCTGTTCACCGATCTGATCATGCCCGGCGGCATGAATGGCGTGGTGCTGGCCCGCGAGGCGCGGCGCATGCTGCCCAGGATCAAGGTCCTGCTGACCACCGGCTATGCCGATGCCAGCATTCAGCGCACCGACGTGGGCGGCGCGGAGTTCGACGTGGTCAACAAACCGTATACGCAAAAGGAGCTGCTCAAGCGGATCCGCATGCTGCTGGACGGGCCGACCGGCGTCGGTTGAGGCGCACGCATCCGGGCAGTGCGATGCCTGGATGTCACCTGCAGATGGGCGCCGCGATCGTGTAGCGGGGGCTGCGCTGCAGGTCTATCCTGCGCTGCGCTCTTTTTGTCCTGTCTAAAGCCGCGGCCAGCAGTGCCCGGCCCGAAGGAGATGTTGCGCAGGATCTGGAGGGCATGCGTGATGCACGCCGATCCCGGTTACCGGCCGCGCCCGCCCGGCAGTGAGCGCAGTGGTCTGTTGGCCGCGCTGAATCCCGACGTGCTTACTCTTCGCTCATCGGCGCGACATAGCCATCCGGCTTGTCGGCATTGCGTTCGAACAGGAACTTCTGCAACTCGGCTTCGAGAAAGGCGCGGTGCTTGGGGTCGCGCGGCGACAGCCGGTTTTCGTTGATCAGCATGGTCTGATGCGCCAGCCAGGCCTGCCATGCGCTCTTGCCGATCTGCGCGAACACGCGCTGGCCGAGCTCGCCGGGATACGGCACAAAATCCAGGCCTTCGGTGTCGCATTGCTGGTACTGGCAGAACACGGTGCGGGACATGCGGATTCCTTTGAGTGCGCGCCTAGAGGGCGTCGAGCAGTTTGCGGATCGGCGCCGGCAAGCCCAGCGATGCGAGATCGGCGCGGGCGACCCAGCGCAGGTCGTCATTGTCGCGTACCGCCGGGCGCAGTGCGACCTTGCCGAGGCGCAAGGGCTGCAGATGCAGTCGGTAGTGGCTGAAGGTGTGCACGATCAGCGGCAGTTCGTCGGCGCGGTCGTAGTTGCCATCGATGTGTTTGTCGAACCATGCGCGCATGCCGCTGTCGGTCTCGGCCTGCGGCAGCGTCCACAGCGAGGCCCAGATGCCGGTCGGCGGGCGGCGCTGCAGCAGGATCTGCCTGTCTGCGTTTTCCAGCAGCAGCGCGGTGGCTTCGCGCTCGGGCAACGCCTTGCCGGGCTTGGGCGTGGGCAGCGCGTCCACCAGGCCATCGCGGCGCGCCACGCAATCGTCCTGCAGCGGGCACAGCACGCAGGCCGGTTTGGCACGCGTGCATAGCGTGGCGCCGAAATCCATCTGTGCCTGGGTGTAGTCGGCCAGGCGGCCGGCCGGCACCTGTGCCACATGCGTTGTCGCCAGTTGCCACAGCTGCTTTTCGATCGCCGGCAGGCCGGGATAGCCGGCAATGCCATGGAAGCGCGTCAGCACACGTTTGACGTTGCCGTCCATGATCGCGAAGCGGTCGTTCCAGGCCTGGCTGAGGATCGCGCCGGCGGTGCTGCGGCCGATGCCGGGCAACGCCAGCAACGCATCGAAATCGCGTGGCAGCTCGCCATCGTGCCGGGCGACGCATTGCCGGGCAGCGGCATGCAGGTTGCGTGCGCGTGCGTAGTAGCCCAGCCCGGCCCAATGCGCCATCACGGTGTCGTTGTCGGCCGCGGCCAGGTCGGCCAGGGTCGGGAAGCTGGCGACGAACTTGTGGAAATACGGAATGACCACCGCAACCTGGGTCTGCTGCAGCATGATTTCCGACAACCACACCCGGTAGGGCGCGCGCGGATGTTGCCAGGGCAGGTCGTGGCGGCCGTGGCCGTCGAACCAGTGCAGCAGGCGGTCGACGAAGGCGTCAGCGGTGGCAGTGGCGTGATCGGCTGGCATGGGGTCTGCTGGCGAAGGAGGGCGATGACGGCGGGCGGATGACGCCCGGCTGTGCGCGTATGGCGATAGGCCGATCAGTGCAGCGGAAACGCAAGTCCAACCCGGCATTGGTCGCAGAAGAAGCCTTCATCGCCAGGCCAGTGCGGTGCGGCCGGTGCATGGTAATGAACCAGCTCCGCGTTGCGCCGCGCCTGCTTGCGCAACGCCGCCGGCAATGGCTGGGCGAACTCCAGGACACGCCTGGCGCGCGACCAGTCGCCGGACACTCCCCGCACCGTGCAGCCTGCCTGCAGCGCCTGCGCGCACAGCGCTTGCAGATGCGGGCAGGCCTCTGCCACTCAGCTGCCCAAGGCTTCCGGCAGCAGGGCATCGACGAAGGCGACCGGGTCGAACACGCGCAGGTCTTCCGGGCGTTCGCCGATGCCGGCGAAGCGGATCGGGATATTGAACTCGCGCGCCAGTGCGAACACCACGCCGCCCTTGGCGGTGCCATCGAGCTTGGTCACGACCAGGCCGGTGACGCCGACCGCGGCATGGAACTGGCGCAGCTGCGAGATGGCGTTCTGGCCGGTGGTGCCGTCGATGACCATCAGCACCTCGTGCGGTGCGGCGGCATCGATCTTGCCGAGCACGCGGCGGATCTTGCCCAGTTCGTTCATCAGCCCGGTCTGGGTATGCAGGCGGCCGGCGGTGTCGGCGATCAACACCTCGGTGCCGCGCGCCTTGGCGGCCTGCAGCGCGTCGAATGCCACCGAGGCGGCATCGGCATTCTGCCCCTGCGCGATCACGGCCACGCCGTTGCGATCGCCCCAGGCCTGCAGCTGCGCCACCGCCGCGGCGCGGAAGGTGTCGCCGGCGGCCAGCATCAGGCTGTTGCCGTCGTCCTTGAAGCGCTTGGCGAGCTTGCCGATGGTGGTGGTCTTGCCAACGCCGTTGACGCCGACGGTGAGCACCACGAAGGGCTTGGCCGAGCGGTCGATGACCAGCGGTTTGGAAACCGGCTGCAGCAGCGCGATCAGATCGGCGCGTAAGGCCTTGAACATCGCCTGTGCATCGGCGAACTCGCGCGACTTCATGCGCTTGCGCAGCCCTTCGACCAGGGCGGTGGTCGCGCCGATGCCGACGTCGGCGGTGATCAGCGCGGTTTCGATCTCGTCGAGCAAATCGTCGTCGAGCTTGGGGTTGCGCGAGAACAGACCGCCGAAGCTGCGCGCGAAGCTGCTGTTGCGCAGACGGTCGCGCCAGCCCGGCTTGCCGGCCGGGGCGGCCGGTAGCGCATCGCGCTGGCCGTTGATGCTGTCGTTGTCGGAACTGGCCGGCACTGGGGCGCTGATCACGGCCGGGGCGACGACGCTGGGCGCGGCGGTGGGCAACGGGGCGACGGCCGGTGTCACTGCGGGCGCAGCTGTTGCGGCGGCAGGTGTCACGACAGCGGGTGTCACGACGGTAGGCGTGGCAGCAGGCGTTGCGGTCGACGGTACGACTGCGGGCGCGGCGCCTTGCGCAGGCGTCGGTGCCGGCGTGCCTGCCGGCTGCGCGGGTGCGCTGTGCGGCTGCACGATCACCGGCGGCGGTACCACTACCGTGGGAGCGTGCGGCGCGGCAGACGGAATGGGATCGGGCAGCGCCTGCAAGGCCTCAGGCGCCGGCGTGGCCGACGGCGTGGGTGCATTGGGGACTGCGGCAATGCTCTGCGCCTGGCCAGTGCGCGTGGCGATGTCCTGGGCAAGCTGGTCGGCCGGTGCCGCGGCAGGCGGCGTTGCGGCGGGCGTCGGCGTTACCGCATCGCTGCGCGCGGGTGATGCTGGTGTGGCCGATGTGCCAGGTTCGGCAGTCGGCATTGCCTCGACCGGCGATGCCGGGGTGGCGGCAGACGGCGCGGTGGGGAATGCGGCTGCCAGTTCTTCCAGGCTATAGCGCGAGGTACGCGCGCTGTCGGGCGTGGTGGGCTTGTTACGGCGGAAAAAGCTGGCCATTGGCAACGCGGTAGGGGAAACCAGAAATTCTACCATCCGGGCCCAGGGTCGCCTTGACGCGACCTTCAGCGCGGCCCTGTCCGGGCCACCTCCTGCGCACCGCAATAGCGGTGCAACGACCCGCGCAAACCGCATCGCCCCGGCATCGCCAATGCTGCCGAATTCGGCATTTTTGCCAGCGGTGTGTCAGCGTGTGTTTGCGCGCCTACAACTGCCCCTTGAGCGCTCGGTAATCGCGCGGGGTCATGCCGACGGTTGCCTTGAACTGGCGCGCGAATGCGCTCTGGTCGGCAAAGCCGCAGCGTTGCCCGATGCTGGCGATGCTGTCGTCGCCGTACAGCAAGCGCATCGCCGATTCGATCCGCAGCTTGGTCAGCAGTTGCTGCGGGGTCACCTGGAACACGCGGCGGAAGTGCCGTTCCAGCTGCGCCACCGACAGGCCGGCCAGGTCGGCCAGGCTCTGCACGCGCAGGTTGTCGCCGAAGTTGGCCTGCATGTGATCCATCACCTGGCTCAGGCGCTCGTACGCCGAATGCCGGCTGTCGGGCTGGCCCAGATCGCGCGAAATGCCGACCACGCCAATCACTTCATTGGCCTCGCACAGCGGGCGCTTGAAGGTCAGGCACCAGCCGGGCAGGCGGTTGGGATACAGATGCACCTCCAGCTGGTTGTCGATGAGCTCGCCACACAGCACGCGGCGGTCCTGCATCATGTAGCTGCCGCCCAGCGGCAGCGGGAACACTTCCAGTGGCGAGCGGCCGATGATTTCGCTGCGCAATTTGCGTCCGAGCCGGCGCACCAGCGTCAGGTTGCAATGGGTGTAGCGGCCCTCACTGTCCTTGATGAAGAACACCACGTCCGGCAGCGCATCGAACAGCGTCTGCATCTCCAGCGCGGGAAGGTTGAGGTCCATCGGCGTCATGGTGGCGGTCACGATTGACGGCTGCACGAAAGGCGCGGCCCTGTATTGATCCTAGCGCAAACGCGGGGCTGTGAACCGGGTTGTCGATTGTGCGGATTTCCGCATTTGCAACTCGCATTGGACGCTAGTCGTCCGCCAGCCGGCAGTGGGAGCATGAGCCATGCACACCATCGACGTCATCGACTCCCATACGGCCGGCGAACCTACCCGCGTGGTCCTCTCCGGCTTCCCCGATCTGGGCGATGGCGATCTGGCGCAATGCCGCGAGCGGTTTGGCCGCGATTTCGACCAGTGGCGCAGCGCGATCGCCTGCGAACCGCGCGGCTCGGACACCATGGTCGGCGCCTTGCTGCTGCCGGCCCGCGACCCCAGCGCCTGCACCGGGGTGATCTTCTTCAACAACGTCGGCTACCTGGGCATGTGTGGGCACGGCACCATCGGCGTGGTGCGCACGCTGGCCGAGCTGGGGCGCATCGCACCGGGCCAGCACCGCATCGAGACGCCGGTCGGCACGGTCGGCGTGGAACTGGCCGAAGACGGCACAGTGTCGGTCGACAATGTCGACAGCTATCGCGTCGCGACCGACGTCGACGTGGACGTGCCCGGTTACGGGCCGGTGCGTGGCGATGTGGCCTGGGGCGGCAACTGGTTCTTCATCACCGGGCAGGCGCCGTGTGCGCTGGACCTGGCGCATCAGCGCGAGCTGACCGCCTATACCGAGGCGATCCGGCTGGCGCTGGAAGCGGCCGGCATCACCGGCGAGGCCGGTGGCGAGATCGACCATATCGAAATCAATGGCAGCGCACCCGACGGCAGCGGCGTGGCGCGCAACTTCGTGCTGTGCCCGGGGCTGGCCTACGACCGTTCGCCGTGCGGCACCGGCACCAGCGCCAAGCTGGCCTGCCTGGCCGCCGACGGCAAGCTGGCCGAAGGCGAGCGCTGGATACAGCAGGGCATTCTGGGCAGCGCCTTCGAAGGCAGCTATCGCCTCAGCGGGCGCGGCATTGCGCCACGCATCAGCGGGCACGCCTACATCACCGCACGCGCGCAGCTGCTGATCGACCCGGCCGACCCGTTCGCCTGGGGCATCGTGGCCTGATGGACGAAGTGCGGCCCGCATCGGAGGGAGTTGGCAGCGCGCCGGCCGCCGATGCGGCGCCGTCGGCAGCGTCCACGCGACGCAGCTACGACCTGATCGTGGTGGGCGCGGGCATCGTCGGCGCGGCCTGCGCCGAGGCGGCCGCGTGCGAAGGGCTGCGCGTGGCGATCGTCGAGCCGGGGCCGATCGGCGGCGGTTCCACCGCGGCGGCGATGGGGCACCTGGTGGCGATGGACGACGACCCGGCCGAGCTTGCGTTGTCGGCGTATTCGCTGCGGCTGTGGGAGCGCTTCGCACAACTGAGCGAGGCCGAATTCAGCCGCTGCGGCACGCTGTGGGTGGCCCGCGATGCGCGCGAACTGGCGGCGGTGCCGGCCAAGATCGCGCGGCTGGCGGCAGCCGGCCTGCATGCCGACGCCATCGATGCCGGCCAGTTGTATGCACTGGAGCCGCAACTGGTGGCGGGCCTGGCCGGCGGCATGCGCGTGCCCGATGAGGCCGTGGTGTATCCGCCGCGGGTGGCGCGGCATCTGGTGAGCCTGGCCTGCAAGGCGGGCGCGCAGCTGTTTGCCGGCCGCAAGGTGGAGCAGTTGCAGGCGCATGGGGTGCGTCTGGACGATGGACAGCTGCTGGCCGGCCCGGTGCTGGTGGCCAGCGGCGTGGCCTTGCCGCAGTTGTTGCCGGAGCTGGCGCTGCGCCCGCGCAAGGGCCATCTGGTCATCACCGACCGGCATCCTGGCTTGATCCGGCATCAGCTACTGGAACTGGGCTATGCCGATTCGGCGCATGGCGCCGACGCCACCAGCGTGGCCTTCAATGTGCAGCCGCGGCCGACCGGGCAGATATTGATCGGCTCCTCGCGCCAGTTCGGCGAGCACGACCGCGCGCTGTCGCTGCCGGTGTTGCAGCAGATGCTGCAGCGCGCATTCGCCTATCTGCCGGTGCTGCGCGAGTTGCAGGCGATCCGGGTGTGGACCGGGCTGCGCCCGGCGACACCGGACGGGCGCCCGTATCTCGGGGCGGTGCCCGGCCGGCGCGATGTGTGGGTGGCCGCCGGTCACGAAGGGCTGGGCGTCACCACGGCGCTGGGGAGCGCCCGGGTGATCGTGGACAGCCTGCTCGGGCGCACCCCGGCCATCGACCCCGGCCCATATGCTCCGGCGCGCGCCGTGCATGGTGCAGCCGCATGAGCGCGACGGTACGCCTGCACGTGGATGCGCAAGCGGTCGAGGTGCCGGCCGGCGCCAGCGTGGCCGCTGCGGTGGCGCAGGCGACGCTGCAGTTCCGGCAGTCGTGCAGCGGCCAGCCGCGCGCGCCGTTGTGCGGCATGGGCGTGTGTTTCGAATGCCGGGTGCGCATCGACGGCGTCGGCCAGCAACGCGCCTGCCTGGTGGATGCGCGCGACGGCATGCAGGTACGCACCGATGGCTGAGCGCGTGCAGCATTTCGATGTGCTGGTGATCGGCGCCGGTCCGGCCGGCCTGGCGGCGGCGCAGGCAGCGGCCAGTCATGGCGTGCGGGTGGGCGTAGTCGACCTGCAGCCGCGTGCCGGCGGGCAGGTGTGGCGCAACGATGTGCGGCACGGCGCGCCGGCCGATGCGCGCGCGCTGTTGCGGCAGGTGCAGGGCGCGGCGTCGATCACGCTGCTGACGCAAACGCAGATCCTGCTGGCGCAGCCGGGCTGGCTGCTGGCCGATGGCCCGCACGGTTCCCTGCAACTGCATTACGCCGCCCTGGTGCTGGCCACCGGCGCGCGCGAATTGCTGCTGCCGTTTCCGGGCTGGACCTTGCCCGGCGTCACCGGCGCCGGCGCGGCGCAGGCGCTGGCCAAACAGGGCTGGCCGCTGGCCGGCAAGCGTGTGGTGGTCGCCGGCAGCGGCCCGCTGCTGCTGGCCAGTGCGGCCACCTTGCAACGGCATGGCGCGCAGGTGCTCGGCATCCACGAACAGACCTCTCAAGCTGCGTTGCGGCAGTTCGCATTGCAGTTGTGGCGCTGGCCGGGCAAGGCCGCGCAGGCGGTGGCGCTGCGCCTGCAATTGCGTGCGGTGGCGTATCGCGCCGGCAGCTTTGTCGTTGCCGCACACGGCGACACGCAACTGCGCGAAATCGAGATCGAAGGGCGGGCCGGCCGCACGCGTGTTGCCTGCGACCAGCTGGCGGTTGGCTATGGCCTGGTGCCGAACACCGAGCTCGCACAGCTGCTCGGTTGCCGGCTGGACGCGTACGGCGCGCATCAACAGGTGCATGTGGACGCACTGCTGCGCACCAGCGTGCGGCAGGTCTTTGCAGCGGGCGAGGCCTGCGGCATCGGTGGACGCGATTGCGCGCTGATCGAAGGCGCGATGGCCGGGCACATGGCTGCCGACGCGCCGGACGCTGCGCTGCGCCTGCAGCCGCGGCGACGTGCCGCGCGTGCGTTCGCCGAGGTGCTGCAACAGCAGTTCGCTCTTGATCCACGCATCCGCGCGCTGGCACAGCCCGACACGCTGGTGTGCCGCTGCGAAGACGTGCCGCTGGGCGCGCTGGACAACTTCAACGATGCACGCGATGCCAAGCTCGCTTCGCGCTGCGGCATGGGCGCCTGTCAGGGCCGCATCTGCGGCACCGCGCTCGCCGAGCTTGGGCGCTGCCCGCCCGCGCTTTCCACCGACGCCGGCCGCCGGCCGCCGTTGTTCCCGGTCCGCCTCGCGGCGCTGGCCGACCCGTTCACTTCCGACTCGCAAGGGAATCATCCATGAGTATTGCTGCGTTCTGGCATGGCGTGCTGCCGGCCATCACCACCCCGTTCACCGCCTCCGGCGAGATCGATCACGACTTCCTCGCCAAGCACGCCAATCAACTGGCCGACGCCGGCTGCACCGCGATCGTGCCGCTGGGCTCGCTGGGCGAAGCAGCCACCCTGAGCGTGGACGACAAGCTGGCCGTGCTCAAGACGCTGGTTAGCGCATTGAACGGCCGCGTGCCGGTGGTGCCGGGCATCGCCAGCCTGGCGACCGGTGAGGCGGTGGTGCTGGCCAAGGCGGCCAAGGACCTCGGTTGCGGCGGGCTGATGGTGTTGCCGCCCTACGTCTACTCCACCGACTGGCGCGAGATGGGCGCGCATGTGCGCGCGGTGATCGCCGCCACCGACCTGCCGGTGATCCTGTACAACAACCCTGTGGCCTACAAGACCGATTTCGGCCCGGCGCAGATCGCCGAGCTGGCCGCCGAATTCCCCAACCTGCAGGCAGTGAAGGAATCCTCGGGCGACGTGCGCCGCTTCGCCGCGCTGCAGGAGCTGCTGGGCGATCGTCTGGCGCTGCTGGTGGGCATGGACGATGCCATCGTCGAAGGCCTGAGCATGGGTGCCAAGGGCTGGATCGCCGGCCTGGTCAACGCCTACCCGAAGGAATCGGTGCGCCTGTTCGAACTCGCGCGCGACGGTGGCTATCCGGCGGCGAAGGAACTCTACGACTGGTTCCTGCCGCTGTTGCGCCTGGATACCGTGCCCAAGTTCGTGCAGTTGATCAAACTGGTGCAGGAAAAGGTCGGCCTGGGCAGCGAGCGCGTGCGCGCGCCGCGCCTGGTGGTCGACGGTGCCGAGCGCGAGGCCGCGCTCAAGGTCATCGACCACGCCATCGCCACTGCGCCCAAACTGTCCTGACGATGAGTTCGCGCCGCACGCCACCGGATGAGCGCCGCGCACGGATGCACGCGCGGACGCGGTGGCCGGCGTAGCGCGAGGTGGGTCGATGAGGATGTCGCATCAGCGCGGCATCCTCGTCGTTTTCTGGTCGGCCGCTGCCGCACAGTGCGCAGGGTCTGTCCTCATGCAACCGAAGGTGCCGCAATGAACGAGACGCTCCAATCCCCGCCCACACAGCAGGCCGAGGTATTGCTGGCCGGCCGGTGGCAACCCAGCCGCGCGGCGAGCGCCAGCTTCCGTGCCGCCGACCCGAGCACGGGTGAGGCGATCGGGCCGCAGTTTCCGGTCAGCGGTGCGGAGGATGTCGAAACCGCGATTGCGGCAGCGCAAGCGGTCGCAGCGGAACTTGCGGCAGCACCGGTCGAGAAGATTGCGGCGTTTCTGGACGCCTACGCCGACGCACTGGACGCCGATGCCGACACCCTGGTGGCGCTTGCCCACGCAGAAACCGCACTGCCGGCGCCCACACGCTTGCGTGGCAACGAGCTGCCACGCACCAGCGGGCAGTTGCGTCAGGCCGCCCAGGCGGTGCGCAGCTATAGCTGGACCCAACCCATCATCGATACCGCTGCCGATCTGCGTTCGCATCTGGCGCCACTCGGCAAGCCGGTGGTGGTGTTTGGCCCGAACAATTTCCCGTTCGCCTTCAATGCGATTGCCGGCAGCGATTTCGCCTCGGCCATTGCCGCGCGCAACCCGGTGATCGCCAAGGCGCATCCGCTGCATCCGGCCACCAGCCAGCGCATGGCGCAGCTTGCGCACACAGCCTTGCTTGCGGCGGGCCTGCCGGCTGCGGCGGTGCAGTTGCTGTATCACTTCGACAACGCCACCGGCCTGCGACTGGCCGGCGATGCGCGGCTGGGGGCGATCGGCTTCACCGGCAGCCGTGCGGGCGGGCTGGCGCTGAAGGCCGCCGCCGATGCGGCTGGCGTGCCGTTCTATGCCGAGCTGTCCAGCGTCAACCCGGTGTTCCTGCTGCCGGGCGCACTGGCCGAACGCGGCGCGGCGCTGGCGCAGGAATTCTTCTCCTCGTGCACGCTGGGCAGCGGCCAGTTCTGCACCAATCCCGGGGTGGTGGTGGTGCCGCAGGGCGAGGCCGGCGATGCGTTCGTGGCCGCGACCACGGCGCATTTCGAGGCCGCCATGCCGATGGTGCTGTTTTCGGGCGCAGGCGTGGAAGGCGTGCAACACGGTGTGGCAGCGCTGCGCGCTGCCGGCGCCGCGCTGCTTGCCGGCGGGCATACCGGCGAAGACGGCTATCGCTACGCGCCGACCTTGTTGAGCGTGGATGGGCAGGCGTTCCTCACCAGCCCGCATGCGCTGCAGACCGAGGCCTTCGGCCCGGTGAGCCTGCTGGTGCGTGCACGCGACGTGGCGCAGATGACGCAGATCGCAGCTGCATTCGAAGGCAACCTCACCGGCACCTTGTACCGCGCGGCCGATGGCAGCGACGATGCGGCCTGGCAGGCCATCGCCCCGGTGCTGCGGGCGCGGGTGGGGCGCTTGATCAACAGCAAGATGCCGACCGGCGTGGCGGTGAGCGCGGCGCAGAATCATGGCGGGCCGTTCCCCAGCACCGGGCACCCGGGCTTCACCGCGGTGGGCATGCCCGGTTCGATCCGCCGCTTCGCCGCCTTGCACAGCTACGACGCGGTGCCGGACGCCTTGCTGCCGGCCGACTTGCGCCAGCGCAATCCGGGTGGCGTGGCGCGCCTGGTCGATGGGCAATGGAGCACCGCCGACCTTGGAGCCGTCGCATGAGCAGCCAGATCGGCGGGCTGTCGCTGGAACAGGCGCGCGCGCAATTGACGCCGTGGACGCAGCGCGCCTCGCCGATCGCCGCGCAGGAATACGCACAGCGCATCGAACGCGCACGCCGCCTGATGCGCGCGCACGGCGTGGATGCGTTGTTGATCGGCGCCGGTACGTCGCTGCGCTATTTCACCGGCGTGCCCTGGGGCGCGAGCGAGCGCCTGGTCGCGCTGCTGCTCACGCTGGACGGCGACCCGGTGCTGATCTGCCCCGCCTTCGAAGAAGGCTCGCTGGATGCGGTGCTGAAGATTGCGGTCGCCAAACATCTGTGGGAAGAACACGAGGACCCGTACGCGCTGGTGGTGCAGGTGATGGACGACCGCCACGCGCATGCACTGGCGCTGGATCCGGGCATCGCCTTTGCCGTGCACACCGGCCTGCGCGCGCACCTGGGCACGGCAATCCGCGATGCCGCGGCCATCATCGACAGCTGCCGCATGTGCAAGTCACCGGCCGAGCTGGCGCTGATGCAGCAGGCCTGCGACATGACCTTGCTGGTGCAGCGGCTGGCTGCCGGCATCGCGCAGGAGGGCATCGGCACCGACCAGTTGGTGCGCTTCATCGACGAGGCGCACCGCGCGCTGGGTGCGGACAACGGCTCGACCTTCTGCATCGTGCAGTTCGGCCATGCCACCGCCTTTCCGCACGGCATTCCCGGCGTGCAGCACCTGCGCGCAGGCGAGCTGGTGCTGATCGACACCGGCTGCACCGTTCAGGGCTATCACTCCGATATCACCCGCACCTGGATCTACGGCACGCCCGACGACGCGCAACGGCGCATCTGGGACCTGGAACAGGCAGCGCAGGCAGCCGCGTTTGCGGCGATCCGCCCCGGGCTCGCCTGCGAAGCGGTGGACCGGGCCGCACGCAGCGTGCTGGAGGCCGCTGGGCTGGGCCCGGACTACCGCTTGCCGGGATTGCCGCACCGCACCGGCCATGGCTGCGGCCTGGCGATCCACGAAGCGCCGTATCTGGTGCGCGGCAATGCGCAGCCGCTGCAGCCGGGCATGTGCGCCAGCAACGAGCCGATGATCGTGGTGCCCGGTGCGTTCGGGGTGCGCCTGGAAGACCACTTTTACGTCACCGACACCGGCGCGCAGTGGTTTACGCCGCCGTCGCCGGCGATCGATCAACCGTTTGCATGAGCCGTTACAGGCTCACGCACGCGTAGGAGCGCACCCGGGCGCGATGGGCAGTCCCGATAAAGCCGTCGCGCGCAAGCGCGCTCCTACAGCCGCCATTGCATCTTGGAGTAACTGCATGAACCACCTGCGTCCCGTCGCCATCGGCCTGCTGGCCGCCGCCTTGTTCACAGCTTGCAAGCCGGCGCCGCCGGCAGCGGAAACGGCTGCTGCAGCCACCGCTGCGCCAACCGGCGAGCAAGCCGCCAAGGCCTTCGATGCGCTGCTGGACAAGCAATGGCAGTACCAATTGCAGCACAACCCGGAGTTCGCCAGCATCATCGGCGACAAGCGTTACAACGATCGTTGGAGCGACTATTCGCTTCAGGCCGTGCAGGCCGAGCGCACTGCCACTGCCGAGCTGCTCAAGCAATTCGAAGCGATCGACAGCAAGACGCTGGACGAACAGCGCCAGCTCAGCCTGCAGATGATGCTCGGCCAGTTGCGCGACAAGCTGGAAGGCATCGACCTGAAGACCTATGCGATGCCGCTGGAGCCGATCGGTGGCATCCAGCTGGGGCTGGCCGGTTACGGCGATGCGTTTCCGTTCGAGAACGCCAAGGATTATCGGGACTACATCAAGCGCCTGCAGACCATTCCGACGGTGATCGACCAGGTGATTGCGGTGTCGCGGCAGGGCGCCAAGGAGGGGCTGGTGCAGCCGCGTTATCTGCTGGAGCGCCTGCCCGAGCAGATCGACAAGATCGCCGCGCTGACCGGCGAGCAGAGCCCGTTCGCCTCGCCGCTGAAAAAACTCGATGCCGCGGTGCCGGCCGACCAGCGCGCTGCGCTGCGCGCGCAGTTGCTGGCCGCAATCGAGCAACAGGTGCGCCCGGCCTACGCCAAATTGGCCGCGTTCGTGCGCGACGAATACGCCGCGCAAGGGCGCGCGCAGGAAGGCCTGTGGTCGTTGCCCGATGGCGAACGCCGCTATCGCTATGCCATCCATACCCAGACCACCACCGACATGGCGCCGGAGGAGATCCATCAGATCGGCCTGAAGGAAGTGGCGCGCATCGAAGGCGAGATGACGGTGATCGCCAAGGCGCAGGGCTTTGCCGACCTGGCCAGCTTCCGCAAGGCGGTGGACACCGACAAGCGCCACTTCGCCAGCTCCGGCGAGCAGATCCTGCAGCAGTACCGCGATTACATCGCCGCGATGGAACCCGAGTTGCCCAAGCTGTTCGGCCATTTGCCGAAGACGCCGTTGGAAGTGCAGGCGATGCCGGCATTCCGGCGCAGCGCGCCCGGCGCCGAATACTGGCAGAGCAATCCGGAAGGCACCAAGCCGGCCATCGTCAAGGTCAACACCAGTGACTTCGCCAGCCGCACGCTGGTCAATATCGAAACCACCGCCTATCACGAGGGTGTGCCGGGCCATCACCTGCAGATCTCGCTCGCCCAGACACTGCCATTGCCGCCGTTCCGTCAGCAGGCCGGCTACAACGCCTACATCGAAGGCTGGGCGCTGTACGCCGAGCGCCTGGGCAAGGAGATCGGCTTCTTCAAGGACCCGTACAACGATTACGGCCGGCTGTCCGGCGAGCTGTTGCGCGCCAATCGCCTGGTGCTCGACACCGGCGTGCATTACAAGCGCTGGAACCGTCAGCAGATGGTGGATTTCTTCCACGCGCATCCGTCCGATGACGAGCCCAGCATCCAGTCCGAAACCGATCGCTACATCGTCTGGCCGGGCCAGGCGTTGGGTTACAAATTGGGGCAGCTGCAGATTCTTGCGCTGCGTGCGGAGGCGGAAAAAGAACTCGGCGATCGCTTCGATGTGCGCGCCTTCCACGATGCGGTACTCGGCGGCGGCGCAATGCCGCTGGCGATGCTGCAGCAGCGCGTGCGCCAGTGGATCGCGCAGGCCAAGGCGGCGCCGGAGGCACGCGGATGAGCACCCACAGCGTCTGGCGCGCGAGCGCACTGAGCGTACTGATTGCTGCCAGCCTGGGCGGTACGGTGTCGCAAGCACAGGCCGCAGCACCTGCACCCGCAGCAAGCACGCAAGACAGTGCAGCGGCACGCTTCAAGGCGCTGTACATGCGCGAATGGCGCTGGCGCCAGGCGCAGCTGTCTGGCGCGGTGGATGAAGACAACCAGGCCACCCAGGACAGGCAGTCCGACCATCTGCCCAAGGTCGATGTGGCCACGCAAAACCTGCGCACCGCGTACTGGCAACAGACGTTGAAGGAGCTGGATGCGATTCCGGCAGCGCAGTTGCCGGCCGAAGACCAGGTGAGCTACCAGGTGTACCGGCAGCAGCTGCTGGTGCTGCTGGATCAGCAGCACTTCCGCGCCTGGGAAATGCCGTTCAACAGCGACTCGGCATTTTGGAGCGATCTGGGTTTCAGCGCCGAGGCCAAGCTGCGTACGCGCGAGGACTACCAGCGCTATCTCAAGATGCTGGCCGATATCCCGCGCTATTTCGCCGAGCACACCGACAATATGCGTGCCGGCCTGGCGCGCGGTTTCAGCCAGCCCCGGGTGACCCTGACCGGGCGCGACCAGTCCATCGCCGACGTGGTGCAAGCCAAGGGCGAGGCCAATCCGTTCTACGCACCGTTCAAGCAGATGCCGGCCACGCTGCCTGCCGATGTGCAGGCGCAATTGCGCCTGCAGGCAGTCAACACCATCGATACGCAGGTGCTGCCGGCCTACGCGAGCTTGCTGGACTTCATCCGCAACGAGTACCAGCCGCGCGCACGCACCACGCTGGCCGGCGAAGCCTTGCCGGACGGGCAGGCGTATTACCGCGCCCAGATCCGCGAGTTCACCACGCTGGAGTTGAGCCCGGAGCAGATCCACCAGATCGGTCTGCAGGAAGTGGCCAGGCTGCGCACGCAGATGGATCAGACCATCGCCGACAGCGGCTTCAAGGCACCGGCCGGGCAGGCGGTGTTTCCTGCCTTCCTGCAGTTCCTGCGCAGCGACCCGCAGTTCTATGCCAAGACGCCGGAACAGTTGCTTAAGCAGGCCGCCTGGATCGCCAAGCGCGTGGACGCCAAGGTGGGCGATTACATCGGCCGGCTGCCACGCCGACGCTTCGCGATCGAGCCGGTACCGCCGGAACTGGCGCCGTTCTACACCGGCGGGCGCGGTGGCCCGGGCATCTATCTGGTCAACACCTACAACCTGCCGTCGCGGCCGCTGTACAACCTGACCGCACTGACGCTGCACGAGTCCTCGCCTGGCCACGCGCTGCAGATGCCGCTGGCGGCAGAGGCACAGGGGCTGCCGGAGTTTCGCCGCTACGCCTACATTTCTGCCTATGGCGAAGGCTGGGCCCTGTATTCGGAGTACCTGGGCCAGGAAATGGGCATGTACGACACGCCCTATGACCGCTTCGGCTATCTCACCTACCAGATGTGGCGCGCCTGCCGCCTGGTGATCGATACCGGCATCCACCACAAGGGCTGGACGCGCGCGCAGGCGCAGGCCTATCTGCGCGACAACACCGCCTTGAGCGAGCACGAGGTCACCACCGAGGTGGACCGCTACATCGCCTGGCCGGGGCAGGCGTTGTCGTATTACCTGGGCGAGCTGAAGATCCTGGAGCTGCGGCGCAAGGCCGAAGCCGCCCTGGGCGAAAAATTCGACCTGCGCCATTTCCACGATGCGGTGCTGCAGACCGGCTCGGTGCCATTGCCGGTGCTGGAGGCGCGCATCGACCGCTTCATCGCCGACGGTGGTGTCTCGCCGTATGCCGCCGAAGATGCTGCCGGGTCGGCGGCAGCAGAGGCCAAGGCCGCTGCCAGCGACTGATCCAGGACATCACCAGCCGACGTTCTTCGCAACACCAATCGCGCTATCCACGCTTCGGGGCGACCAATGACCACACACGGTACGACCACGCAAGGCAAGTTCCACAAGCGACTCAGCCTGACCGACCTGACCTTTATCGGGCTGGGTTCGATCTTCGGCTCGGGCTGGTTGTTCTCGGCCAGCCATGTCTCTGCCATCGCCGGACCGGCCGGCATCCTGTCGTGGATCCTCGGCGGCATCGCGGTGTTGCTGCTCGGCCTGGTGTATTGCGAACTCGGTGCCGCGCTGCCGCGCGCCGGTGGCGTGGTGCGCTACCCGGAGTATTCGCATGGCGCCTTGCTCGGCTCGTTGACCGGCTTCATCACCCTGATCGCGTTTTCCAGCCTGATCGCGATCGAGGTGGAAGCGGCGCGCCAGTATGCGGCGGCATGGTTCCCGCTACTCAACCAACCCGGCGGCAGCCATCCCAGCGTGTGGGGCTGGCTGGTGCAACTGGCCCTGCTGGTGCTGTTCTTCCTGCTCAACTATTTCAGCGTCAAGACCTTCGCGCTGGCCAACAACATCGTCAGCATCTTCAAGTTCCTGGTGCCGATCCTGGTGATCGTGCTGCTGATGAAGCACTTCAACCCGGGCAACCTGAGCGTGCACGGGTTTGCGCCCTCGGGCATGGCCGGGGTGGAGGCGGCGATCTCCGCCGGCGGCATCATCTTTGCCTACCTGGGCCTGACCCCGATCGTGTCGGTGGCCAGCGAGGTGCGCGACCCGCAGCGCAATATTCCGATCGCCCTGATCCTGTCGGTGGCCTTGTCCACGGTGATCTACGTGCTGCTGCAGCTGGCATTCCTTGGCAGCATTCCGGCCGCGCAACTGGCGCCTGGCTGGAGCGGCATCGACAAAGTGTTTGCGCTGCCGTACCACGACATCGCGCTGGCGTTGGGGATGGCGTGGCTGGCTGCGCTGGTGATCTGCGATGCGATGGTCTCGCCCAGCGGTACCGGCAACATCTACATGAATGCCACCCCGCGCGTGGTGTACGGCTGGGCGCGCAGCGGCGGGTTCTTGCCGGTGCTGACGCGGGTGGATCCGCAATCGGGCATCCCGCGTCCAGCATTGTGGTTGAGCCTGGGCTTGTCGATCTTCTGGACGCTGCCGTTCCCCTCGTGGGAGACCCTGATTGGCGTGGTGTCGGCGGCCCTGGTGCTTAGCTATGCGGTGGCGCCGGTCACCGTAGCCGCATTGCGCCGCAGCGCGCCGGACTTGCCGCGGCCGTTCCGCGTCCGTGGCCTTGCCGTGCTGGGGCCGCTGTCGTTCATCGTCGCCGCCTTGATCGTCTACTGGTCGACCTGGCCCACCTTGTCGTGGTTGCTCGGCCTGCAGGTGGTCGCGTTCGTGCTGTATGTGCTGTATCGCCTGCCATCGCGCCAGGGCAGGGCACGCCTGCTGCGCCAGGTGCGCGCATCGCTGTGGTTGATCGTGTTCTTCGTGCTGGTGATGGCGGTGTCCTGGGCCGGCACGTTCGGCGGTCACGGCTGGATCGCGCATCCGTTCGACACCTTGAGCGTGGCGGTGATTGCATTCTTCATCTATCACTGGGGCGCGCGCAGCGGCTTGCGCAGCGATGAGCTGGCGTTGGAGGAGGACGATGGCGAGTGAGCTGCGCCGCAGCGCGGGTGCATCGCGCTGGTTGCGTGGCTGCTTGAACGGGGTGGCTGCGTGCATCGTGTTGCTGTCGACGGCGGCACAGGCCGCGCCCAGTGTGGCCGACTACCAACGCGCGCTGGGCTTGCGCGCGCACTGGAGCACGCTGACCGAGAACGTGGCCTGGCCGGCGCAATGGCAGGACAACGGCACGTTCTATTACCGCAAGACGGTGCCGGGCGGATTCGCCTTCGTCCGTATGGATGTCGCCACGCTGCAGAAAACGCCGGCGTTCGATCAGCTGCGCGTGGCGCAGGCATTGAGTGCAGCGACCGGCACACCCTACACCGCGTTGCAGTTGCCGTTCGAGCGCTTTGCCTATGCGCCGGACGGCGAGCGCAGCGACGGGGCGATCCGCTTCGTGCTTGGCGAAGCGCCCTGGCGTTGCAGCCTGACGGACGACCGCTGCGCCCGCGATGACGCCGCTGCAAAGCAGCGTCCACGCGGCTTCGGTGTGGTGCGCGACCCTGCGGTGCCAGCCGACACCACGCCGCGCCGTTCGCCCGATGGCCGCTGGGAAGCGCTCGCCGATGGCTGGAACCTGCTGCTGCGTCGCGTCGCCGATGGGCAGCTGACCCGGCTCAGCGACGATGGCCGCGCAGACGATTACTTCGACCCGGAGAGCATCGCCTGGTCGCCGGACTCGCAGCGGCTGGCGGTGTATCGCGTGCGTCCTGGGTTGGCCCGCCGCGTCACCCGCGTGGAAGCAGCGCCTGCAGGCGGCGGCCAGCCGCGCGTGCGCACCCAGCTGTACCCCAAGCCCGGCGATGCGGTGGATGTGGAGCGGCCGGTGCTGTTCGCCGTGGACGGAACACGCCGCGAGGTGGACACCGCCTTGTTCGCCAATCCGTATGCGCTGTCGCCGCTGCAGTGGCGCAGCGATGGCCGCAGCGTGAGCTTCGACTACGTGCAGCGCGGCTTTCAGCGCATGCGGGTGATCGCGGTGGATGCGCAGAGCGGTCGCGCGCACGTGGCGGTCGGCGAAGATGCGCGCACCTTCGTCTACGCCGACCGCAGCTTCCGGCATGACGTGGATGGGCGCGGCGACGCGTTGCTGTGGATCTCCGAACGCGACGGCTGGCGGCACCTTTACCTGGTCGATGGCCGCAGCGGCAGGTTCAAGCGGCAGCTCACGCGCGGGCCGTGGATCGTGCGCGATGTGCTGCGCGTGGACGACGCGCAGCGGCGCATCTGGTTCACCGCCAGCGGCATGGATGCGGGCAAGGACCCGTACTACCGGCAGCTGTACAGCGTGGATTTCGACGGCCGCCGGTTGACCCGGCTGACCCACAGCGATGCCGATCATGATGTGGCGATCGCAGACGATGGTCGGCATTACGTCGATGTCTATTCGCGCCCGGACCTGCCGCCGGTGATGGAGCTGCACGCAATCGATGGCCGGCTGCTGCAGCAGGTGGAACAGGGCAAGATCGACAGATTGCTGGCCGCCGGCTGGCGCGCGCCGGAGACCTTCGTGGTCAAGGGCCGCGATGGCCGCACCGACATCTGGGGCATGGTGGTGCGCCCGCGTGATTACGACCCGCACAAGAAGTATCCGGTAATCGAGAACATCTACGCCGGTCCGCACGACTCCTTTGTGCCGAAGACGTTCTGGCCGTTCGGCTATCACTCCGGTGGCGACAAGCAGATCGGCATGCAGGCGCAGGCGGATCTGGGCTTTATCGTGGTGATGATCGACGGCATGGGCACCGCCAACCGCTCCAAGGCCTTCCATGATGTGGCGTGGAAGAACCTGGGCGATTCCGGCTTTGCCGATCGCATTGCCTGGCACCGTGCGTTGGCGGCCAGGGACCCTTCCTACGACATCGGCCGGGTCGGCATCTATGGCGCCTCGGCCGGCGGGCAGAGCACGCTGGGCGCGCTCGAACGCCATCCGGACTTCTACAAGGTGGGCGTGGCGTTCGCCGGTTGCTACGACAACCGCATGGACAAGATCAGCTGGAACGAGCAGTGGATGGGCTGGCCGGTGGATGCCGGTTATGCGCAGGCCTCGGGTGTGGTCAATGCGGCCAAGTTGCAGGGCGACCTGCTGCTGATCGTTGGCGAGCAGGACAGCAATGTGGACCCGGCCTCCACCGCGCAGGTGGTCGATGCGCTGATCAAGGCTGGCAAGGACTTCGAGCTGCTCAACGTGCCTGGTGGCGAGCATTCGGTAGGCCGCTCCAGCGGGCCGATCGATTATGTGCAGCGTCGCCAGTACGACTTCTTCGTGCGCCATCTGCGCGACGAACCCACGCCACATTGGAATTCACTGCCGTCGGAGGCGCGATGATGCGTTTGCTTGCCCTGAAGATGCCGCGGCCGCGCGGCCGCATCGCAGCCCTGCTGTGGTCACTGGCGATGTTGGCCGGTTGCGTGCCATTGCTGGCCAGCGCGGAAGAACTGCCGCGCTTCGTTACCCAAAATGGCCGCCATGCGCTGTTCGTCGATGGCGCGCCATACACCGTGCTGGCCGCACAGCTGCACAACTCCAGCGCCTGGCCGGCGGTGCTGCCCAAGGCGCTGGACGAGGTGGTCGCGCTGCACGCCAATACGGTGGAAGCGCCGGTGTACTGGGAGCAGTTCGAGCCGGCGCCCGGGCGCTTCGATACCACCAACGTGGATGCCTTGATTGCCGGCGCGCGCAAGCGTGGCCTGCGCGTGGCCTTGCTGTGGTTCGGCAGTTGGAAGAACGGCCAGATGCATTACGTGCCGGAGTGGATCAAGCGCGACGACGCCACTTACCCACGCATGCGCGATGCCAATGGCGAACCGGTAGATGTGCTGTCGCCGCATGTGGCCGCCAACGTGCAGGCCGATGTGCGTGCGTTCACCGCATTGATGCAGCACCTGCGCAAGGTCGATGGCGACCGCCATACGGTGATCCTGGTACAGGTGGAAAACGAGCCCGGCGCGATCGGCACGGTGCGCGACCATGGCCCGGCCGGCGAGGCGGCGTTCGCGCAACCGGTGCCCGCCGCGATCGCGCAAAAACTGGGCAAACCGCAAGGTAGCTGGCAGCAGCTGTTCGGTGCCGAAGCGGCCGAAGCCTTCAACGCGCATGCGACGGCGGCGTATATCGAACAGGTGGCCGCGGCCGGCAAGCGCGCCTATCCGCTGCCGCTCTACGTCAACACCTGGCTGCGCTACAAGGGCAAGCGTTACCCGGGCATGGATTATCCGTCCGGCGGTGCGACGGTGAATGTGTTCGCGCTGTGGCGCGCGGCCACGCCGTCGGTCGACTTCATCGGCACCGATATCTATACCAACGACTACAACGAGTACACCAAGGTCATCGGCCAGTACGCGCGGCCGGACAACCCGGCCTGGGTTTCGGAAACCGGCTTCGAAGCGGCCACCGCGCCGTATCTGTTCCATGTGCTGGGGCAGGGCGGGATCGGCTTTTCGGTGTTCGGCATGGATGGCAACCAGGACAGCCAGGCCAACCGCGACGCGATCGCTGCGCACGCCGCCAACTTCAAGCTGCTGGCGCCGCTGCAGCGCGTGATCGCCCAGGCCGCCTTCGACGGCCGGCTGCAGGCGGTGGCCGAACAGCCCGGCGCGCCGCAACGCACGCTGCGCTTTGGCGACTGGCAGGCCAAGGTGTCGTTTGGCGCGCCGATGTGGGGCGATGCGCCGGCGATCCTGCCGGGCAACGACGACCACGGCGGGCGGCTGCTGGTGGCGCAGCTGGGGCCGGAGGAATTTCTGGTCACCGGCATGGCCGCGCGCATTGAATTTTTCCGCGAGGCGGCCGATACCCGTCATGGACAACTGTTGCGGGTGGAGCAGGGGCGGTACGTGGACGGGCGCTGGCAGGTCGAAAGACAGCTCAACGGCGACCAGACCGACTACGGGCTCAACTTCGGACGGGTGGATGCGGCGGGTGAAGTGCCGGTGGTGTTGCGTGTGCGGGTAGGCACCTATTGAGCCTGCGTGAGGCGGCTGCGCAGCCGTGAGGTGGGCGTGATCAGAATCGGTGGGTGGGACACGTCATTGCGGTTCCTGTTAGCTGGTTCCACCTCGTGAGGCACGCTTGCCACGCGCCTCGGTGGGCGTAGGAACGACAGCAGCGCGGCGCGATTGCCGGCAACGATTGTGTTGATTGGTTGGTAAACAAACGTCATTGGTTATTTCTCAGTTCTGCACCGGAGCCACCATGAGCATCAGCAGTATCGCCAGTTCCGGAATGCAGGTCGCCGCACTGCGCCAGCAGGTGGCCGCCAGCAATGTGGCGCGTCAGCCGGTGGACGGCAGTCCACGTCAGGCCGTTGCAGCCAGCACGCAGCTCAATGGTGGCGTGGCAGCCAGCGTGGTCGACGCCAACGCCGATCCATCGGCACCGGCCAGCGATCTGGTCGAAGGCCTCTCGGCACGCAACGATTTCAAGGCCAACGCCACTGCGCTACGTCGCTCCGACGAAATGCTGGGTAGCTTGCTGGATGTGCTGACCTGAGAGCCCGGATTGGACGAAGGCCGGTTGTCGATCTAGTGCATTAGGTGCGCGGCCTTCGCTTTGATGCCGCATCTGGCTGCACCTGAAACCGGATTTACGTTCTGCATTTTGTGGAGTCAGCGAATTGATGGCTGCTGCTTATGCTGGTATCGATAACTGCAGGTTTTGTCTGCGGGTGTTGGGACCGTGCGGGCAGCCCGCAAGCGTAGAGCGGCTGATCTGTTACCTGGCTGCAGGGCCCTTGCCCGCCCACCATCGCGGGACACGCCGCAAGTACGTCCGTGTAGGCTCTTACGCGGCATCCATGCCGCGTAAGGTCCCGCGACGGTAGGCGGGCAAGGACCAGTCGAGATGGTCGGTGTGCAAGGTCGCGAGCAAACCATGACGTGTGTTGTTCGGATAGCGTCGCCTCCGATCAGCCTTCCAATGCACCCCGAGCAACAAGCAGGTTTTTGCCAAATCACCGACCAACTCTCTGATGCGGTGTCCTCGCCGGTTGCGGGACCGTATGGCGGCATCAAGGCCGCCACCGAGCCCCCACGGGCGGGTCCACGGGCGTGTCCGGCGAGCGGCGAGGGCACCGCGCCTTCGACTGACTCGCGTTTGGCCTGGAGCGTCATGCTGACGGCGTTGTACTCACGGCCCGTCACTGCCCAACAGCTGCGCCGCATCCACGATATCCACCCCTTGCAGCTGTCCCAACCAGTTGTCGAACCAGGGCTTGTGCATGGCACCGACCACTGCCAGCACCTTCGCACCAGGTTGTTCGGCAAAGCTGGCGCGTACATTGGACACCATGCGCAGGTTGCGGATCTCCCAGCCGGATACGTAGCGATAGCCGTAGCGCTGCGGCGAACCCTCGCTCAGTGCGGCGCGAAAATCCACCGCGATGGCCAGCTGCTGGCTGGCCGGCAGGTTGATCGCGCGATAGAGCTCCAGCAACTTGCCTTGACTTGCCAGCTGGTCCTCGCGCTCACGCATGGCGCGCGCCCGCGGCGCGGCCTTGTCCCAGGCGGCCTGGATCGCCTTGCCGTACGCCGCCGGGTCGGCCAGGTCCACGTTGTCGCCGGTGTGATCGTCGGCCGGATGGACGCGCTGCAGGCCAAGGCGTGCCGCCAACCGTGCGGCGATCTGGTAACTCTCGTTGGGGCGCTGTTCCATGCTGCGCAGTCGCGCGACCAGCGCCGCATCCAGGCCGTCGCCGCTGCGCTGTTCTGCCGGCGCAAGCTGCAGCCATTGCACCAGCGCAGATGGTGGCTCGCCCGAGGCCAGAAACAGCGCAGCCAGGTGCCGACGCTGTGCCGGTGTGGGCGTACTGGGCAAGCTGCGGAGCGCTGCACGGACCTGGCTGAGAGCGGTGGGAACGTCCAGCCCGGTGGTACGCGCCGCCTCGCTGGTGTCGGGGCAATAGGTCGTGGTGTCCTCGGGCAGATACACCGCCGGATGGCGCCGCATCAGGTCGCAGGTTTCGCCCGACAGGTCCTCTGTGGTGATGATGGTCGGCGCGTACGCGGCCAGCCGGTCCATCAGCGGTTGCAGCCGTGCTGTACCGATATCGCTGCCCTTGGGCAACTGCGACAGATGCACGCTGCCAAGCACCAGCACCTGGGTGCGTGGCGCGGCCATCTCGGCATCCAGCTGCGACAGGTCCACCTGCGCCTGCGCGATGCAGGGCGCGATCAAGGCCAGCCACAGCCAGCAATGCGCCGGACGTTTCAACCGCCTGACGGACGCGCTGCCGGCATCGAAAAATCGCGCTGCGGCGCGGGCACTGTGCGCGATGCGCGGTAGGGATGGCTGCATGACGGTCCTTGTGGGTGGGCTTGGGTTGCGTTGTGTCTGGCGACGGTGCCGCCTGCGTCTGTGCAGCCAGTGTGGCTGCCACCGCAGCTGCCGGCGTGGCCAGAAAGTCACGTGGCTAAATGGCAGGGGGCGGCGGCTGGGCGCTGCGCCGTTGCTGCGATGGCAGCGCAGCAACAGCTGCTTGTGTGCGGATTTCCGCATACGTGCCAGACAGCTGCCACAAGACGCAGGCCGCGCCGTCGCGCAGGATGTGGATGAGATCAACCGAGGGCGCGACGATGGACCGCAGAAGCTTTTTGCGTCAGGGCATGGCGGCAACCGCGGCGGTGGGCGCGGGTGCCGCGCTCGCGCTGCCGGGCACGTCGCACACCCCGGCGACGTTGCCGCCACCGGCGCTGCCGCGTCTTGAGGCGCTGCCGTCGGCCGCGCATGTGGGCAGCAAGCTGTGCAGTTTTGAACACCTGCAGCAGCAGTGGACCGTCTACGAGCATCTCGACAACCCGCAGGGCCAGCTGACGCTATGGACCGACAGCGGCATGCTGCGCCTGGACAAACGCACCGAGCCGGCCTATCCGGCCGAGGGCAAGCCGTACTTCGGGATGTCGCTGGCCGAGGTGGCGATGGCCGAGGCAGATCTGCTCGCCGACCGCCTGCTGCGCGATGGCGACCCGGACGAGGCGCAGGTGCGCGATGTCGCGCCGCCGCCGGCCTCGCTGCTCGACCCCAAGGACAATGGCGGGCGCTGGCCGTGGACCACCTTCGTCGGCACGCGCGAAAGCCTGGATACCATGCCGATCCTGCCCAACGGCCGCAGTCGCACCTCGCGGCCGGAACACGCCTTCGCCGAGTTGGGCGAAGAGGCGTTGATCAAACGGCGCGAGGAAGGCCTGCTGGGTGGCTGGATGCCGGCGGTACGCAAGGTGATGCGGCGCGAGGGCGAGGCCGATAGCTGGTACGACGTGCTGGTGTTCGCCGATGTGCGTGCCAGTGATCGCTTCGTGGTGCAGACCTGGCATCGCACGATGCACGTACGCGGCGGCGAGATCGTCGGCGTGCATTACACCCACAGCTATCCCGCGTTTGCACCGTCGCGCAAGCCGGCCACCGCTGAGCAGTTCTACGCGGGGTTGATCGATTTCGCCGCGTACTGGCAGCAGGCCCTGGATGGCACGGTGCAGGCGCAGCTGCCCGATGCCAGCTGGAACGACATGGCGCAGTTCGCCTTCGCACGCGAGCTGGTGGTGCGCCCCGGTGGCGATTATCCGAAGTACGGCGCGGTGGAGCGCGACTACTACGGCAACGAGTACGACGGTTTCCAGGACACCTTTACCAGCTCGTTCTACGCCAACCTGGAGTGGGGCCGCTTTGCGCAGGCCGCCGCGGTACTGGACAACTACTTCGACGACTTCGTGCAGGACGATGGCCTGCCGAACATGCGCGGACCGGAGGTCGGGCAGTTCGGGCTGACCCTGTCGCTGCTGGCGCGCTATCTGCGCTATACCGGCGATGCGGCGCGGCTGTGCCGCCTGCTGCCCAAGATCGCCGCCACCGCGCAGCTGCTGTGCGAGCTGCACGACCAGGCGCTGGCATTACCGCGCAACGCGCATGGCCATGGCCTGCTGCATGGATGGAACGAATCCGATGCCTGCCTGTTCCCCGACCCGTCGCTGTGGTGGAAACCGTATTACGCCAACAGCGCGCTGACGATACGCGGCTGGGAAGACATCGCCCAGGTCTGGAGCACGCTCGGTGGCGATGCCGGTCTGGCCACGCGATGGCAGCATCGCGCCAGGCAGTTGCGCGCGCGGCTGGAGGCCAGCCTGCGTGCCAACGTGCGCCGCGATCTGTCGCCGCCGTATATCGGCCCGCTGCCGGGCACCAAACTCACGTTTCGCCAGTCGCTGCTGCAGGAAAAGCCCAGCGAGCAGCAATGGCCGCACCGCGCGTATGCGGAATTGCTGCAGGCCGATGTGCTGCCCGATGACCTGGCCAACCTGGTGATCGATTGCCTGCGCGGCCATGGCGGCACCAGCATCGGCGTGGTGGCCAACATCGCGCCGCCGGAGCCGGGCAGCCGCGATCTGCTCGGCTTCATCTCTTACGGCTATGCGCAACAGCTGCTGCGGCTGGATCGCATCGAAGAGTATCTGTTGTTCGTCTATGCGCACCGCTACCAGGTGCATACCCGCGGCAGCTGGACCGCCGGCGAGGTCAGCGGCATCACCGGTGGCATGCCGCTGTTCTGCATCCCCGCGCAGATGACCATCCCGTTGCTGCTGCGCTGGATGCTGGTCAGCGACGACAGCGCAGGCGAGCAGTTGTTCCTTGCGCGTGCGCTGCCGCGCGCATGGCTGGCCAGTGGCGCTGCGATCGGCATCACCGCAGCGCCCACACGCTGGGGCAAGCTCACGCTGACACTGCGCACCGATGTGGCGGCAGGCCGCATCGATGCCGAGGTGCAACTGCCGGAACGGTCACCCAGGCACACCTGGCTGAGCCTGCGTGCGCCCAAGGGTAAGAAGCTCACCCGCGTGCTCCTCGACGGCAAGCCGGCGCGTCCACAAGGCCCGCATGCCGATCGTGTGGCATTGCCCGCCAGCACAGCGGCGGTGAAGGTGCAGGCCTGGTACGGGTGATGGCCCATTGGCGCAATGACCGTGCCAGCCATGACCACACCATCTCCGCGGATAAACGCATGAAGCCACTGCTGCATCACACCCAGACCTCCAGGCGGCGTAGCGTCGCAGCATGGTGCCTGAGCATCGCACTCTGGACGCTCTCGGCAAGCGCGGCGGCTGCATCCGTTGCACCCGTAGCAACCACGCCTGTGCCCACGCCCACACCGGCTCAGTATGTGCAGGCGATCGGTCTGGCCGATCACTATGCGTCGCTGGTCGACAGGCAACCGACGGCGCCGGTATGGATCGATGCGGGGCATTTCCTGTATCGGCGTGGCGTGGCACGTGCCGATCAGGCGCCGGCCATCGAATACCGCCTGGTGGATGCGGCCAGCGGCCGCAACACGCCGGCCTTCGATCATGCGCGGCTGGCGGCGGCCCTGACCCAGGCCGGTGCGCAAGCCATCGACGCCACGCAACTGCAGCTGGAGGAACCCACCCTGGATCGGCAGCGCCTGGGCTTCCAGCTGGCGAAGCTGGGCTGGCAGTGCGATCTGGCCCGCTATCAATGCGCGCATGTGCCCGAACGCGACGTGCAGGCCGAGTCGATGGACATGCGCCTGCCGCTCAAGCAGGGCAAGCGGCAGGCCAAGCTATCGCCGGATGGCCGCTGGCGCGCCTGGGTGGAGCAGGCCAATCTGGTGATCGCGCCGGTCGGTGGTGGCGAGCGCAGCGTGCTTAGCCGCGATGGCAGTGCCGATGATTACTACGCACTCGACAGCGTGGTGTGGTCGCCGGACTCGCAGCATCTGGCTGCGTATCGGGTCAAGGCGCCGCCGCCACGCATGGTCTATTACATCGAGTCGGCGCCGGCCGATCAGCTGCAGCCGAAGTTGCACCAGCAGGTCTATCCCAAGCCCGGCGATGCCTTGCCGGTGATGCAGCCGGTGTTGTTCGACATCGCCACGCGCACCGCGCATCCGGTGGCGATGACGTTGCTGCCCAATGCCTTCAGCCTGAGCGAGATGGTCTGGTGGAAGGACAGCCGCGCGCTCACCTTCGAATACAACGCGCGCGGGCACCAGCTGTATCGGGTGATTGAAGTTGACGCACGCACGGCTGACGCGCGCACCCTGATCGAAGAGACTTCGCCCACTTTCATCGAATACTCCGAACTCAGCGGAACCCACGAGGACGGCGGCAAGCATGCGCGGCGCGATCTGGCCGACGGCGCGCAGATCCTGTGGGCCTCCGAGCGCGATGGCTGGGAGCACGTGTATCTGTATGACGGCCACAGCGGTACGGTGATCCGCCAGGTCACGCAGGGCGACTGGGTGGTGCGCAAGCTCGACTACCTCGACGAGGGCGCAGGCCAGCTGTATTTCACCGCCTCCGGCATGCAGCCCGGCGAGGACCCGTATTACCGCCATGCCTATCGCATCGGTCTGGACGGCACCGGGCTCACTGCATTGACGCCGGCCGCCGCCGATCACCAGGTGAGTTATTCGCCGGATGGCAAATGGTATCTGGACCTGTACTCGCGCGTGGACCTGGGCCCGGTGCTGGAGCTGCGGCGCAGCGACGATGGCAGCCTGGCACGCACGGTGGAGCGCACCGATCTGAGCCGTCTGCAGGCTGCCGGCTGGCAGCCACCGTTGCCGTTCCACACCACCGGCCGCGATGGCAAGACCGAGATCTGGGGCGTGATCCAGCGCCCCACGCAGATGCGACCACAGCAGCGTTATCGCGTGATCGAATACATCTACGCCGGCCCGCAGGGGTCCTTCGTGCCCAAGACGTTCACCACCCGCATGTCAGCGCTGACCGCACTGGGATTTGCGGTCGCGCAGATCGATGGCATGGGCACCAACAATCGCTCGCGCGCGTTCCACGATGTGGCCTGGCGCAACCTCAAGGATGCGGGCCTGCCGGATCGCATCGCCTGGCACAAGGCCGCTGCCGCACAGTACCCGTGGTATGCCATCGACGGCGGCGTCGGTGTATACGGCACCTCGGCCGGTGGCCAGAACGCATTGGGTGCGCTGCTGTTCCATCCGGAATTCTATGTGGCGGGCGTGGCAAATTCCGGTTGCCACGACAACCGCATGGACAAGATCTGGTGGAACGAGCAATGGATGGGCTGGCCGGTCGGGCCGTGGTACGCCGAATCGTCGAACGTGGAAAACGCCGCGCGCCTGCAAGGGCATCTGCTGCTGGTCACCGGCGACATGGACATGAATGTCGATCCGGCCAGCACCTTCCAGGTGGCCGATCGGCTGATCAAGGCAGGCAAGGATTTCGATCTGCTGGTGGTGCCCGGCGGCGATCATGGCGCCGGTGGCGATTATGGCAAGCGCCGCCTGCTGGATTTCTTCCTGCGCTGGATGCAGCAAGCGCCAACACCGGACTGGAACCACGACCAGGCCGCGACGACGCAGGTGCCATGATCCGTGTGGCCGGGTCTGCCGGCCGACCGTTCGACTGCAGTGCCTAGACCACGGCCGCTGAAACAGGGCGGGCAGGGCAGTGCACGCTGATTGCCGTGATCGCGCTGCTGCATGCATGCGCAGTGCTCGATTTCTAGATCGACTGCCATCGCACATGCTTGCAAGCGATACATCGCCTCGGGCGTCTCGCCCATCGTCTTGCGCATGATGTCCAGCTGCAGACGTTGCTGCAGAGTGCAACGTCAAGGCAGGCTGGTTCATTTGCGAACCATGCAGTTTTCCGCATGCGCTGTCGTCAAATGCGACAAGACGTAGCGCGTGCGCACAGGCACATTGTGACCAGCTGATGAAACTGGAGCGCATGGGCGCCTCCGGTGCGGAACCAACACCCTTTTGACAACACGCGCTGCTGCGTGGTCGTGCGCGTCGCAGGTTGTTTGCATGTCTGCAGCACAGCGCTGGCGAGAAGCTTCGTCGCGTGCGCGTCTGCCATCCCTCTTGCCCTGCGCTGGTGTCCGCCGGCACGGGTGTGTGTTGCCCATCGTTTGTCTGCCATACGAATCAGGAGCCTTGCATGCCGATGCCGCTGTTGCCTTTCTCCCGGACCTCCGGCACGCCCACGCGCCCGGTGCCGAGCATGCTCAGCGCCGCATTGCTGCTGGCGCTGTCTGCAGGTGTCAGCGCACCGGTGTCTGCGCAGCAGGCCGGCGGCAGTAGTGATGCGCCGCAAACGCTGGACAGCGTGGTCGTCACCGGCTCGCGTCTGCGCCGCGTGGATACCGAAACCGCCAACCCGGTGGTCACGGTCAGCCAGGAACAGATTGCTGCGACCGGCAAGGCTACGGTCGGCGATCTGCTGCAGGAGCTGCCGTCGATCGCCGGCAACGCCACCAATCCGTACACCAACAACGGAGGCGGCACCGGTGCGTCGGCCATTTCGCTGCGCGGTCTCGGCGACAAGCGCACCTTGGTGCTGGTCAACGGTATTCGACTGGCCTACAACGACGTCAACGCGATTCCGTCCAGCATGATCGAGCGCATCGAAGTGCTCAGCGACGGCGCCTCTGCGGTGTACGGCTCCGACGCCATCGGCGGCGTGGTCAATTTCATCCTGCGCAGCCAGTTTGATGGTGTGCAGTTCAGCAGCGACTTCGGCACCAGCAGCGAAGGCGACGGCAACCGGCGCAACTTCACCCTGACCACCGGCAAGACCTGGGAGCGTGGCAGCCTGATCGGCGGCCTGTCGTACCACAACATCGATCCAGTCTCGGCAGCGGCGCGCGACTATTCCAAAGACGCGCTTGCGTTGACCAACGGGCAACCGGTGAAGCAGGGCTCGTCCGCAACGCCCACCGGCACCGTGAATTTCAACGATGGCTCGGATCAGTCCACGCAGCTTGCGCAGGCCAACGGCTGCGGGCGTGTCACCCTCAACAGCGGCGTGAGCGGTCGCGCCGACCCGGGCGATTTCCACTGTTACAACGCCAGTGCCGACTCCTACAACTACCAGCCGTTCAACCTGTTGCAGACCCCGCAAAAGCGCACCAATGCGTTTTTGCTGGGCACCTATCGTTTCACCGACAACGTCGAGGGCTACGTCAACACCTGGTTCAGTAAAACCGAATCCGCCTCGATCATTGCGCCGATCCCGATCTTCTCCAACGGCGACAACATCCTGGTGTCGTCGCAGAGTTACTACAACCCGTTCGGCGTGAACTTCGGCACCGATCGCAGCACTGGCACCTCCTACAACGACCTCAACACGCGCGCCACCGTGTTGGGCAATCGCAGCTATCAATACAACACCTACAACTTCCAGATCAGCCCCGGTTTGCGCGGCCGCTTCGGCGACAGTTCCTGGCAGTGGGATGCCACCTTCAACTACGGCAAGGTCAAACAGAAGTCGATCAACAACGGCTTTCTGGACTATGCCGCGTTCAATCAGGCCATTGGCCCCTCGTTCCTGGACGGCGATGGCGTGGTCAAGTGCGGCAGCGCGGGCGCGGCGATCGCCGGCTGCACACCGCTGAACTTCTTCAACCTCAATGACAGCGCCAACCTGTCCGCGCTGCAGGGCATGGTGGTCAACCCCATCGTGACCAGCGTCTACACGGTCAAGCAATTCGAGGCCAATGCCAACGGCTCGCTGTTTGAACTGCCGGCCGGCACGGTCAGCCTGGCGACCGGCGTCTCCTATCGCAAGGAGCGTTCTACCACTGCCTCCGACCCGCTATGGACCGGCGATGAAGACGGCCTGTGCGGGGTGATCGAATTCTGTTCGTCCACCCTGGCCGGCAGTTTCGACGTCAAGGAGGCCTATGCCGAAGCGCTGTTTCCGCTGCTGAAGGACCTGCCCGGCATCAACGCCTTGAACGTCACGCTGGGCACGCGCTTTTCCGACTTCAGCTCGGTCGGCAGCAAGACCAACAGCAAGGTGTCGCTGGAATATCGCCCGATCGAGAACCTGCTGATCCGCGGCACGGTGTCGGAGGTGTTCCGCGCGCCCAACATCAACGAGCTGTACGCCGGCGTGGCCGGCGATGCGGCCACCGTCAACGACCCGTGCAATGGCTACACCGGTGGCAATAGCGTGGCCTGCGCCAGTGTGCCCACCGATGGCAGCTACCAGCAATCCGATGGACAGGTGTCGGGCAAGGTGTCCGGCGCAGCAGTGGCCGGGTACCAGCTCAAGCCGGAAACCGGCAAGTCCTACGACGTGGGACTGGTGTACGACCCGCAGTGGATCGATGGGCTGTCACTGAGCGCGGACTGGTGGCGCATCGATCTGGAAGACACCATCACCACGGTGTCGGCGCAGACCGTGCTCAATCAATGCTTCGCCAACCCGGCCAGCTCCTTCTGCGCGCTGATCCATCGCAACGGCAACGGCACCATCAATTACATCGCCGAACCCACCGTCAACCTTGGCAAGCTGTGGGCCAAGGGCATGGACTTCAACCTGACCTACCGCGCACCGCCCACCGCGTGGGGCAATCTCAGCGCCGGGCTCAACGGCACCTATCTCACCCGTTACGACGTGCTGCCCGATACCACCGACCCCAGCTCGGTCACCATCCACAACGTCGGCCGCTACACCCAGGCCTACGGCAACTTCCCGCGCTGGCGTGCGCTGGGCACGGTGAACTGGGCGTTGGATGACTGGAGCGCCACCTGGCGCATCCGTTATGTGGGGCACACCGCCATCGGCAATTCGGATCCGGACCAGAGCCTGTCGGCCGATTCCAGCGAGCCGATGGTGGTGCGCAAGATCGGCGCCTACGTCTACAACAACCTGCAGCTCGGCTACAACGTCGAGCCGTGGCATACGCGCTTCGAAGTGGGCGTGGACAATATCGCCAACAAGCAGCCGCCGTTGTATTACTCCAACAACGTCGGCAACGCCAATACCGATGTGGCCACCTACGATCTGCTCGGTCGCTTCTACTGGGCGCGTGCCACGGTGAAGTTCTGATCGGGCCGGTGTATCGCGGTGGCCTGCGGCCAGATGCCATCGGTCGCGGGCGTCATGCGTATGCACGCGTGTGTTGTCGCGATTGCATAGGCGGTTGTTGCAATGGCGTGCGCGGTCTGTGCGCGCCGACAGGAGCTAAGCTGAGCCCATGACCGAGACGTATCCGAGCGAATTGCCCAACGACCACGCGCCGAGCCTGTCGCGGCGGCGCTTTCTGGCCTGGAGCAGCCTGGCGGTTGCCGCAGGTTTGCTGCGCTTTCCGGCCCAGGCCAGTGCCGCACAACCCGGCAGCGTGCGTGCGGTGCCGCTGGCACAGGTGCGGCTCACACCGTCGTTGTTCCTGGATGCGCTGCACACCAACCGTCGTTACCTGATGCGGCTGGAGCCGGACCGGCTGTTGCACAACTTCGTGCTGTACGCCGGCCTCGATCCCAAGGCGCCTGCATACGGCGGCTGGGAGGCGGACACCATTGCCGGGCATACGCTCGGTCACTATCTCAGCGCACTGGCACTGATGCATGCACAGACCGGCGATGCGCAATGCCGCACGCGCGCCGGGTATCTGGTCGCAGAGCTAGCACGCTGCCAGGTGCATGCAGGCGATGGTTATGTGGCTGGCTTCACCCGAAAGAATGCAGCAGGGAAGATCGAAAGCGGCCGCGCGGTGTTCGATGAGCTCAGGCGCGGCAAGATCGACCCGGCGCCGTTCTACCTCAACGGTAGCTGGGCACCGCTGTACACCTGGCACAAGTTGTTTGCCGGCCTGCTCGACGTGCACGCGCATTGCGACAACGCGCAGGCGTTGCAGGTGGCGGTGGGCCTGGCCGGCTATCTGCAAGGCATCTTCGCCGCACTCGACGACGCGCAGCTGCAGAAGGTGCTGTCGTGCGAATTCGGTGGTCTCAACGAATCCTTCGTCGAGCTGCATGTGCGGACCGGCGATGTGCAATGGCTTGCACTGGCGCAGCGCCTGCACCATCACGCCGTGCTAGATCCGCTTATCGCCCAACGCGACGAGCTGGTGCACCAGCATTCCAATACCAATATTCCCAAGCTGATCGGCCTGGCACGCGAGTACGAAGTCACCGGCGATGCCGCCTCGGGCGCGGCAGCGCGTTTCTTCTGGCACACCGTCACCGCCCACCATACCTACGTGATCGGCGGCAATGGCGACCGCGAGTATTTCCAGCAGCCGGACAGCATTTCGAAGTTTGTCACCGAGCAGACCTGCGAGCACTGCGCCAGCTACAACATGCTCAAGCTCACCCGGCATCTGTACCGGTGGGGCCCGCAGGCCGAGTTCTTCGATTACTACGAGCGCACGCTGCTCAACCACGTGATGGCGCAGCAGCATCCGCGCACCGGCATGTTCACCTACATGACACCGATGCTGGCCGGCGAAGCGCGCGCCTGGTCGTCGCCGTTCGACGATTTCTGGTGCTGCGTCGGCAGCGGCATGGAGGCGCATGCCCAGTTCGGCGATTCGATCTACTGGCAGGACGGGCAGGGCGTTTACGTCAATCTGTATGTGCCCTCCAGCGTGCGCGATGCCGCCGGGCTGGACATGACCCTGCGCAGCACGATGCCGGAGCAGGGCAGCGCCTCGCTACGCATCGACGCCGCGCCGGCCGAGCAACGCATGGTCGCACTGCGCGTGCCTGGCTGGGCGCAGTCGCCGAGGCTGCAGCTCAATGGCCAGTTGGTCGATGCTACCGTCAATGAAGGCTACCTGCGCCTCACCCGCGTCTGGCGCGCGGGCGACACGCTCACGCTGTCGTTCGAGATGCCGCTGCGCCTGGAAGCCACGCCGGACGACCCGGCCTGGGTCTCGGTGCTGCGCGGGCCGCTGGTGCTGGCGGCCGACCTAGGCGATGCGGCAAAACCCTGGTCGGGCAAGACCCTGGCGTTGATCGGCGGCGATGAGGTCTTGCGGCGCCTGCAGCCGGTGGCGGGCCAGACCGCTTTCGACTACCGCCACGGCGACCAGCTGTGGCGCTTCTCGCCGTTCTACGCGCAGTTCGATCGCCGCAGCGCGCCCTACCTGGAGCATCGCGACGCCGCTGCATGGCAGCAGCATCAAGCCGAGCAGGCCGCAGCAGACGCGAAACAACACGCGCTCGACACGCGCGCACTGGACCGCATTGCCCTGGGCGATGAAGCATCCGAAAAGGCTCATGGCCTGCACAGCGAAAGCTCCTACGCACTGAGCTACCGCCGCCGTGCCGGCCGCGACGCCCGCACCGGCGGTTTCATCGCCTTCACCCTGCGCAACACCACCCAGGCCAGGATCCTGCGCCTGCGCTACTGGGGCGACGAAACCCGCCGCCGCTTCCGCATCCTCGCCGACGGCGAACTCATCGCCAACGAACGCCTGGACGGCAACCGCGGCCTGGATTTCGTCGACGTGGATTACGCCTTGCCTGCAGCAGTGGCAGACCGCGCCACCTTGCAAATCCGCATCGAGCCGGAGACCGGCTATTCGGCCGGACCAGCGTTCGGGTGCTGGGTGCTGGAGTCGGCGTGAGCGCCGAAGTCTGCGCGCTGTCGATCTTGCTGCAGCGTGTCTTGTAGAGGGGGAAGTCCTACGACCAGACGGCGCAAGCGCACACCAATTCAGCACAAACTTTCCGGCGCGCAAAAACAAAGTCCCTCTCCCCTCGAGAGAGGGGAGAGGGTGAGGGTACGGAGCGAAGCCTAGTGGCGTCCAATCGCACGGAGACTCGCCTTTCAGCGTCACCGTATGGAATCTTCCGCCACCGTCACCACCAGTTCGCCATTACGCGCAGTGATCTGCAGCTTGCGTCCAACCGCAAACCCTAACTGCTCCAGCCACAGCCCGCGCAAGCGCACACTGGGGATGCGCTGGCTATGCGGCCGGCCGGGTTCTGCATCGTAGAACGCATAGTGCAGCGTGTGGGCGTGCGTGCCTTGCGCGGTGGCCGCGGCGGCAGATCGTCCACGCGGCGCTTGGGGCGGCGGTAGAAGTTGGGGGTGTCCACATCGAACGTGGGCAGGGCACCAGCGGCATGGGTTGCGCGTCCTTTACCGGCGTAGCTGCCCGCTTGGCGGGACCGGTGCGTTTGGCGTTCGGTTTGGACCGCTTGGCGGTTGGAGACTGCGTCCGGCTCATCGTCTCACCTTCGCCAGCACCATGTAGCGACGATACTCACCCATCTGCACTATCGACACATTTGCCATGACAACGCGTCCTACGAAGAACAGGCACCGTCGCCGGCCGGCGACGGGATGTCGGGAGGTTAGAAACCGCTAGTAGTCGGCGGGCGTATTCCTCCCGAAGGAGTGTTGTATTAGCGCCCTCCCGACGTAGGCATCGCGTCGGTTTGTACCAGCAGGCAGGCACAAAAAACCCACCGGTTTGACGGAGGTGGGTACCGCTATGCACGGAGTTTCTACGCTCCTTGAGGCAGATGTTGCTACTGGTCTTGTGGAATGTCGCCTGCTCTGGGTCATTCAGATAGCCGTGTCAGTCATGCCTGGGAATGGAAAAGTCGGAAGTAAGAAGGCAAACTAACATTAATTTTGCTCAGAGATTGAATGATAACGCCCAGGTTATTTTAGGCTGGTCTGAATGTTCTCTTGTTGCCCGCCGCAAGAGATTCAATCCATTACATAAGTCCTTCAGTACAAATAAAGCAAGTTGCGACCATTATTTAGGAAAAACGTAAATAAATCATTTTCTAGTGTTCCCGAGATTGTTTTTTAAATCATTTATCTTGCGCTCATGCCTAAAGTCGACGTCATTGCACCGGTGCCAACGCGGATGCTGCTGGGTAATGATTGCATTCGTTAATCTTCTTGCTATTGTTAATCTAGGTTGAAGTGGTGATTGATCTGGCAATTATTGCTGAATAAATTCAATGGATTTATATCAATTGTCACTTCTGGGATCTGATCTCCATGATTCTTGACCAGGTTGCGTTGTCGCTACTTTCCCAAACTGCATCAAGCATTTTCCTGAAAACCGAATTTCGCTCAGCTTCAACTTCTATTTGATCGATAAAGCGATTGCCATGGGAGTCAATTAAATCTTCAAGCGGGCCAGCGCCCGCAATACTGATGACGCCTTCCGGTGGATTGCATCGGCTTATTTCCACAAGAACTTCCCAGCAGGCTTCTGGCTTCGATTCCATTAGTTCGAAAAATAGGTCTACAGCCCACCAAAGTGGATCTTCGGTATTGGTGATCTGGCGCTTCTGTGCCTCAATGTAAGTCTGAGCCCAGCGTTGAATTTCATTGGGTTTCATGACTTTAAAAGCCTGGTGCGTTTAAGTTGGCGACGCGTTCCCATTCGCCATACTCGGCTGGTAATGGCTTGCAGTACATTCGCACCCTTCTTAGGGCGTCGCGCAGGCGCGCTTGCAATTGAATTATTGCCTGTAAGTGGCCAGGGTCGCGACCCCTAGTCCCACCGGTTTGAAATTGAGGGATTCTTTTTGTGATCAGTTTAAAATAGGCGTTTCGTGCATCTGTCTTTGCTTTTTCGCAGAGCTCGTCATTGTTCTCAGGGCATAGTGCGTTGGCTATTGTGAGCGACTGATCAAGCAAGGAAAAACCAGGTGTTGTCTTGGAAATTTGATAAAGTCCGCCAAGCATTCCTGCTGCGGTCGGCTCCGGTAGACGCGGGCCGCCAAAGTCATCCATGCCATTTTCTCCTTCTCCGAATCCTGGAGGTCCGATGGGAAGCGGCATAGGAAGAGGAATAGCTTGCAGCCCGTTATGATCTACGCTGCTTAGAGGTCTAGAGCTGACATAGGCGTAGGAACTCAATCCACCTTCTAGGCCAATCGGATCACTTTGCCCATACCGCCCGGTCGTGGGGTCATAGTCCCGGAAGTAGTTCTGATTCAATCCACTCGCCGCATCAAACCGCTGCCCCGGGAACCGCATATCCAACACCAGCGCCGCACCATCGCCATCCGGATCCTGATTCGGCGCGGTGTTGCCGAAGGCTTCGCCCTTCAAGCTCCACGTCCACACCGCCACATCGCGGGTGGGGTCGATCACCACGCGCGGGCTGCCCAGGTGGTCCGGTTCGATGTAATGCAGCGTGTTGGCGCTGGCCAGCAGGCCGACCGGTAGATCGTCCAGCCAGATTGCCTGCTGCTTGGGCGCGCCGTTGTTGTCGTAGTCGCCCAGCCAATGGCCGGCTTCATCGTAGAGCGTGTAGGTGTTGGTGGTGCCTAAGAAGCGGCGCGCCTGCTCGCCACGGCCGTTGTAGCGGTAGTTCATGGTCACCGCGCCGGCGCGGCGGGCCTGGGTCATGCGGCCGGTGGTGTCGTAGGTGTACTGGCGCGCGGTGCCGCCGATGGCGGTGGTGTTGCCGGTGGCGTCGTAATTGCGGGCCACGCCAGCCACGGCGCTGAGGCGATGGCTGTCGGTCGGGTAGGTGTAGGCCTGCGTGGCCGTGCCGACCTTGGCGCTGAGGCGGTTGCCGGTAGCGTCGTAGCTGTAGCCATCGATCAGGGTGCCGGTACGGCCGTCCTTGAGGCCGGTCAGACGGCCCAGGGTGTCGTAACCAAGTCCGATCTCCGGCGTGGAATTACCAGCGGGGGTCAGTGCGGTGAGATTGCCAACCGGGTCGAAGCCGAAGCCCACTTCCAGCCCGCCCGGGCGGATGTCCTGGATCGCCTGCGGGCGGTAGTCCAGATCGTACTGGCGGGCGAGGGTGCGGCCATTGCCGTAGGTCCAGCCAGCGGCTGGGCCGAACGGGTAGTAGCTGGCATTGCCCAGCAGCACTTGCCGGCTGCCGCCGGCCGGGGCTACGCCGACCTCGGTGGTCTGGCCCTGCGCGTTGCGCACGTAATCGACCACTGCACCGTCGGGATAGGTCATGCGGCGCAACTGGCCGCCGACGGTGTAGTCGTAGCGCAGCACCAGCGCCTTGCCGTTGCTGGTCTGCACCTTGCGCACCAGATCGCCGAAGCGGTTGTAGCAGTACTGGGTGATGGCGCCGCCGTCCTGCATCTTGGTCAGGCGGCCGATAGAGAAGGTCTCCCCGCTCGTGCAGACCGTCTGCGTCACGTCGTAGGTGTACGTCACGTTGAGGCTGGTGGTTGGGTAGGTGACCTTGGTCAAGCGATTGAGCGCGTCGTAGCCGTAGCCGGTGGTGTTGCCGCGCGCATCTGTCTGGGTGGCACGGTTGCCGGCGCTGTCGTAGGTGTAGCTGGTGACGCCGGTGTCCGGGCTGGTGAGCTTCACCAGATCGCCAAAGCCGTTGTACTCGTATTTGGTATCCAGGCCCTTGGGGTCGGTGACCTTGGTGAGGTTGTCCAGCGCGTCGTAGTCGAAGGTGGTGTTGGCCTTGATGCCGGCCACATCCTGCAGCGTGCGCGACAGGCGATTGAGCGGGTCGTACTCGCTCTGCGTCGCGGTTGCCAGCGCATCGGTCACCTTGGTGGCGTTGCCGTTGGCGTCGTACTCGAAATCGGTGGGGTCGCTGCCCGCAGTGGCCTGCGTCTTGAGTTGGCCAAGCTGGTTATAGACGCGCGAGAGCGTGCGCTTCAACGTACCGGCCGCGTCCTGGGTGTCTTCCTTGACGCGATTGCCGGCATTGTCCAACGTGTAGTGGACGGTGTTGCCCGCGTTATTGGTGATATCGGTCAGCCGATGCGCCGCATCGTAGGTGAAGGCTGTGAGCGCGCCATCGGGCTGGGTGACCTGCTTGACCAGACCGGTGGGCCAGTAGTCGATGCGGGTGATGCGGTCATCGGCCTCGCTGGACGCATCGCTTCCGCGCACCTTGCTGGCGGTCAGCCAACCGCGCGGGTGATAGGTGTAGTCGGTGACGATGCCGTTGGTGTCCTTGATGGACAGCGGGCGGCCGGCGCCGTCGTAGGCGAGGTATTCGTTGACCTGGCCGAGGGCGTTGGTGACTTTCCATAGGTCGCCTTTGCGATGCGCACAGGTCGTTGGTATTGCAGCGCAGCTCGCATCATCGCTGAGGTAGTAGCTGTAGCGCGTGCTGTCGGCGATATCGCTGCGCGGACCATCGCTGGAGAGCAGTACACCCGCCAGCGGACAGGCGCCGGTGGCGATATCGGCTTCTTCGCAATAACGTTGCGTAACGACCCGGGATGGACTTCCAGCTGGGTCGAGTTGCGAGATGGTCAGTGCCTGGCCTCTGGCGTTGTAGGTCCAGGTTGTCCTGGCCACCAGCGCACTGGCGGCGTCATAGCTGCGGCGGTCTACAGGTTGACGCAAGCTGGCGTGCCAATCGGTTTGTACCGTGCGCTTGCGGCCGGCCGTATCGTTGGCGGCATCAATCTTGCTGGTCAGGAGACCGCGATAGTTGTAAGTCCAGTCGGTGGAGACGCCGGCAAAATCGACTTCCAGATCGGGATAGCCATTCCCGTCATAGCTGCGGGACTGGAACGATGCGCTCGTGCATTCCGGGCACAGCCCCTGGACTGCGACCACCTTGGCCTGGCCGAGCTTGGACAGGCCAGTACGCGTGATGGTGTTTCCTGATGGCGTGGTGACGGTAGAGGCGGCGCCTGCATAGGCGATCGTGAATTGGTCGATCGCTCCTGCCGGATTGCCATACACGCTGCGGGTCACACGTTTTTGCGCATCGTAGCTCCATGACGCATAGACCTGGCCTTGTGCATCGCGATGTGTCGTCAGCGCATCCGGAAAGCGTGAATCGGCATATCCATAACTGGCCACCGTCGAGGAGGCCGATGCTCCTGCCGCCTGCAAGGCCACCGAGCTCAAGCGCCCTTGGGTGTCATAGCCATAACCGAGGGTTGCACCATCGGGTAGCGTAACCTGGGCGACCCTGCCGGCTTGGTAGGCAAACACGATCTGCCGGCCGCGCAGGTCTCGCACCGACTGCAATTGCGTGCCGGCATAGGTCAACGTCAGTCGCTCGCCATCCGGATAGGCCATGCCGGTCAGTTTGCCGTCGGGGCCGAAGGTTTCTTGCGTATCGTCTGCAGTGGTGACTTGCCAGCCGGTCCGCACACCGTTGTCGAGGAGTGCGGTCAGCACTTCGCGCACGTCCCAGTCGGGCGTCCAGGTCCCGTTGGCAGACTTCTTGAAGGTGTAGAAATTGCCGCTGGGACGGGTCAGGACCACGGTTGCTGCATCGGCCACCGTCAACGCACGTGCGTAGCTATGCCGCCATGTGGAACCGAGCGCGGTAACGGGCTGCAAGCCAGCTGCGCTGCTGTAATAGCGTACGAACTCCAGATGTCCAACCGGGGCGCGGTAATCGACTGCGGTTTCGAGTTTGGCCCCGGTGAACACGTTCGCGGGGTTGCCGGCCGTGGTCGGCCCGGTGGTGGCGTCGCAACAGCCGTTGTTCTTGCCGGGATCGATCGGAGGAGGAGATGCGCAGACTGCGCCGTTGGGCGTGGCGACTGGCCGGCTGCCGTTGCTGCCGACGGTGTACTCGCAGCCTTGTTGGCAGACTTTGCCGGTGCTGCCGGCTGCGGGGGAGATGGATGGGCGAGCGGTGCAGGTTGAGGCGTAGAAGCTGCTGTCTAAGGTCGAAATCCAGGTGTAGTTATCAAACGCGCGATAGCATTCGACGACTGCTTCGTAACGCTGATCAAATGTTCGATCGTTTACTTTTCCACTGTGGATATTTATCCCTCCAGAGATGCAGGTCGCTTCGTTGCCTTCCCTCAAAGCATTGAGATATGCCTGTCCTTGATCACATAGGCTGGTGCCCGCATTGCACAAAGCCGAGTCTCCAGCATAGGCCTTTGGCATTGTGGAAATGACAGAAAAAAACGTCACAGCGATGACGAGCAGCAATCCAAACCAAGTGCCGCCGAGATTTTTTCTGGCCGCTCGCTGCGCAAGTTCCTTCATCGCATTTACTTTCCTTGTAGTTTGATTTTTATGTGCGCCGCTATAGTGAAACTTGCGTGAGCGAAGCATACGGGCTGCTGTATCCGTTCGCCAAGCACCCTGGATGTAAGCGCGCCCTCCCCAACTGGCGCGGTAGCTGAGCCCAAACGCAAAGACCGGCGTAATCGCCGGTCTTTGCTCATTACCTCATCATTGCAGCGCTTACGCCGACAACTCCAACAACAACTTGTTCAACCGCTTCACATACCCGGCCGGATCCTTGAGGCTGTCGCCCGCCGCCAGCGCCGCCTGGTCAAACAGCACCCGGCTCAGATCGCCGAAGCGGTCCATGTCGGCTTCCGCATCCAGCTTTTCGATCAGCGGGTGGGCGGGGTTGAATTCGAACACCGGCTTGGACTCAGGCACGGCCTGGCCGCTGGCTTCCAGTAGCTGACGCATCTGCAGGCCCAGGTCGCCCTGGCCGATGGCCAGGATTGCCGGGGAATCGGTCAGGCGGTGCGAGACGCGTACTTCGGCCACGTCGTCGCCCAGGGCGGCCTTGATGCGCGAGGCCAGGCCTTCCTTGGATTTGGCCACTTCTTCCTGCGCCTTCTTGTCTTCTTCCGAATCCAGCTTGCCCAGGTCCAGGTCGCCGCGTGCCACGTCCACAAACGACTTGCCGTCGAACTCGGTGAGGTAGCTCATCAGCCACTCGTCGATGCGGTCGGTGAGCAGCAGTACTTCGATGCCCTTCTTGCGGAAGACTTCCAGGTGCGGGCTGTCCTTGATCTGCGCGTAGCTCTCGCCGGTGAGGTAGTACAGCTTGTCCTGGCCCTCGGCCAGACGACCCACGTAATCGGCCAGGCCCACGCTCTGCGCGCCGGTGGTGTCATGCGTGGAGGAGAAGCGCAGCAGGCCGGCGATCTTTTCGCGGTTTGCATAATCCTCGGCCGGGCCTTCCTTCAACGCCTGGCCGAAGTTGCGCCAGAACGTTGCATAGTCGTCCGGCTTGTCCTTGGCCAGCTTCTCCAGCATGTCCAGCGAGCGCTTGGTCAGCGCCGACTTCATCGAGTCGACCACCGGGCCGGACTGCAGGATCTCGCGCGACACATTGAGCGACAGGTCGGACGAATCCACCACGCCCTTGATGAAACGCAGGTACAGCGGCAGGAACTGCTCGGCCTGGTCCATGATGAAAACGCGCTGCACGTACAGCTTCAGGCCCTTGGCCGAATCGCGGTGATACAGGTCGAACGGGGCGCGGCCGGGCACGAACAGCAGCGAGGTGTACTCCAGCTTGCCTTCGACCTTGTTGTGGCTCCACGACAGCGGGTTGCCGGCATCGTGCGCGACGTGCTTGTAGAACTCCTGATATTCCTCGTCCTTGATCTCGGACTTGGGCCGCGTCCACAGCGCGCTGGCGCGGTTGACCGCTTCCCACTCCGGCTCGGTAGGCGCGTCGGCCTGTTCGCCATGGTGCTCCTTGCGCATCTCGATCGGCAGGCCGATGTGGTCGGAGTATTTCTTGAGGATGCCGCGCAGCGTCCAGCCGTCGGCAAAGCTGTCTTCGCCGTCCTTCAGGTGCAGCACGATGCGGGTGCCGCGCTCGGGCTTGTCGACGCTGGCGACCTCGAACTCGCCTTCGCCACGCGAAGACCAGTGCACGCCCTCGTTGGCAGGCAGGCCGGCGCGGCGCGAGTACACGTCCACCTGGTCGGCGACGATGAAGGCACTGTAGAAGCCCACGCCGAACTGGCCGATCAGGTTGGCGTCCTTCTTCTGGTCGCCGCTGAGGTGCTTGAGGAAGTCGGCGGTGCCGGACTTGGCGATGGTACCCAGATGCGAGACCGCATCCTCGCGGCTCATGCCGATGCCGTTGTCGTCGATAGTGACGGTGCGCGCGTCCTTGTCGTAGTCCACGCGGATGCGCAGCTCGCCGCCGCCTTCCAGCAGCTCCGGCTTCACCAGTGCCTCGAAACGCAGCTTGTCGGCGGCGTCGGCGGCATTGGAGACCAGCTCGCGCAGGAAGATTTCCTTGTTCGAGTACAACGAGTGGATCATCAGCTGCAGCAGCTGCTTGACCTCGGTCTGGAAGCCAAGCGTCTGCTTGTCGGTATCAACGGTCATTGGGGTCGTGCTCCATGGTGGCCCAGGCCGCAACGCGGCCGATGGCCTGGGGGATGAGGCCGTGTGGGGATTTTTCAAGGCGGGCGTGCGCCAGATGGCCTGCGTCCATGGCGATCGAGGAGGGCGGTTGCGGCGATCGCGGCGGTATCATGGCCGGCCAACCGTCCTGCCTTGAGCCATGTCGCCATTTGCGCTGCCGCCGTCCTGCACCCGTTCGTTCGCACCCGGCGCGTGGCGATGAGCCGCCCCGCACGGCCGGCGCCACGCGCCGCGGAAGGGCAGGTGCGCATCGTCGGCGGGCGCTGGCGCAATACCAAGCTGGCGGTGCCGGACCTGCCCGGCCTGCGCCCGAGCAGTGACCGCGTCCGCGAGACGGTGTTCAACTGGCTGATGCCGCGCCTGCCCGGCGCGCGCGTGCTGGACCTGTTTGCCGGGTCGGGTGCGCTGGGCCTGGAGGCGGTGTCGCGCGGCGCCGCGCACGCGACCCTGATCGAGCGCGACCCTGGCCTGGTGCAGCGCTTGCGCCAGCACGTGACCAGGCTGGATGCGGCCGATCAGGTGCAGGTGCTGCAGGAGGATGCGCTGCGCTGGCTGGAGCGTGCGCCGGTGGCGCAGGCCAGCATCGCGTTCGTCGACCCGCCGTTTGCCGCCGGGCTGTGGCCCAGCGTGCTGGAACGCCTGCCCGCGCACCTGAGCGCCGACGCCTGGCTGTACCTGGAAGGCCCGGCCGAGGTCCCGCCGCAGGTGCCGGCCGGCTGGCATCTGCACCGCGAAGGCGTCACCCAGCAGGTGCGCTATGCGCTGTACCGCCGGGCCGCTGCTACACTGAACGGCGATCCGACCCCGGTAGTTTCCGTATGAGCGTGGCCAATAGCCGCACCGCCGTCTATCCCGGTACCTTCGACCCGATCACCAACGGGCATATCGATCTGGTGAACCGCGCCGCGCCGTTGTTCGAGCGCGTGGTGGTCGGCGTGGCCTACAGCCCGTCCAAGGGCCCGGCCCTGCCGCTGGAGCGCCGCGTGGAGCTGGCCCAGGAAGCACTGGCCGCGCACGCCAATGTGGAAGTGCGCGGCTTCGACACGCTGCTGGCCCACTTCGTGCGCGACATGGGCGCCGGGGTGCTGTTGCGCGGCCTGCGCGCGGTATCCGACTTCGAATACGAATTCCAGATGGCCAGCATGAACCGCCATCTGATCCCGGAGGTGGAGACGCTGTTCCTTACCCCGGCCGAGCAGTACAGCTTCATCTCGTCCTCGCTGGTGCGCGAAATCGCGCGGCTGGGCGGGGACGTGTCCGGTTTCGTTCCGGCTTCGGTCGTCGAAGCCTTGCGGCAGGTGCGCGAGTCCCGCGCGCAGGCCTGATTCTCTAGCAGTCACATCACCACATGCTTTTCAAAGGGAGGAGTTTCATGAAACACACAATGCGCGCGCTGGTGCTCGCTTCGGTCGCTGCTCTGGCCGTCACCGCCTGCAAGAAGGAAGAGCCGGCACCGACCGCCGCCGCCGCTCCGGCTGCGCTGACCGCGCCGGCCAAGGACGACAACGCCGGCTGGAAGAAGTACCTGCAGGAAGTGGTCGGCCAGAACCTGGGCACCACCACCAACAGCCCGTTCCTGTATTACTTGCCGCCGGAGTCCGATGCCGAGTTCGCCGGCAGCTACGAGCGTCAGCTGGAAAGCGTCAAGACCGCACTCGCGCGTGGCGTGCAGCCGGGCAACATGCTGGCCTTCGGTTCGTCCGCCTCGACCAAGATGGCCGACCTGATCGACGCCGCGTTCAAGGACGTGCCGGCCGATTCGATGAAGGGCGTGCGCGTGCTGTTCATCGGCAATGCGGCCGAGAATGCGCGGGTGCAGGGCATCGTCCAGCCCAAGGGCGTGGAATACACCTTCGTTGAAGCCAAGTAATGCCGTACCAGGCCGGAGGCGCGGGAGGGCGCGTCCGGCCGCCGTGCGGGATCGCAGCATGCTGCTGATCCCGCACGCAGTCGGCGCCGGTCCGCTCGGACCGGTTGCCGGCCACGCGCATGGCGTTGTCCGTGCACCGCGCTACGCCCCGTGCGTCCGCTTCCGGCAGTACGTTGCGTTCCAGCGCCTGGCGTTGCATCGCGCCGCGCCACATCGCATGGTGGTGCCGATATGTCGCTGAAGATCAACGAGCTCTGTGTTAACTGCGATGTCTGCGAGCCGGCGTGCCCGAACCAGGCCATCTCGATGGGTGAAACCATCTACGTGATCGACCCGGCACGTTGCACCGAGTGCGTGGGCCATTTCGACGAAGCGCAATGCGTGGTGGTGTGCCCGGTCGAATGCATCGACCCGGATCCGGCGATACCGGAAACCCACGATCAACTGCTCGCCAAGCTCATGCAGCTGCAGCGCGACCACCCCGAACTGTACGAACAGGAGCCTCCCGCCCCGTGAGCATCTTTTCCCGACGTTTCTCTTCGCGCGGCCTGTTGCTGCTGGCCCTGGTGCTGGCACCGCCGGCCTGGGCTGCCGATGGCGCCAAGCCTGCAGCAGCCACGACCTCGCCGGTGGCGGGGCACCCGCCCGGTGCGGCGATTGCCAGCGGTCATGCGCTGGCCACCGATGCCGGCCTGCAGATCCTGCGCGAGGGCGGCAATGCGTTCGATGCGGCGATCGCGGTGTCGTCCACGCTGGCGGTGGTCGAGCCGATCAGCTCGGGGCTGGGTGGCGGAGGCTTCTTCCTGCTGCACGATGCCAAGACCGGCAAGGACGTGATGCTGGACGCGCGCGAGACCGCGCCCGAGTCGGCCAGCGAGGCGCAGTTCCTCGACAAGCAGGGCGCGCTGGACCGCGACCGCTCGGTCAATGGCCCCTGGTCGGCCGGTATTCCCGGGCTGCCTGCAGCGCTGGTGGAGCTGGCCACCAAGCACGGCCGGCTGCCGCTGAAGCAGTCGCTGGCGCCGTCGATCCGCATCGCCAGCGAAGGCTTCCCGGTGTATGCGCGCATGGCCAAGGGCTATGCTTCGCGGCGCGAGGTGATGGAACGTTATCCCGGCACACGCGAGGTGTATCTGCGCGGCGGCAAGCCGATTGCCGAAGGCGACATCTTCAAGCAGCCCGAGCTGGCGCATACCCTGCAGCTGCTCGGCGAGAAGGGCTTCGATGGCTTCTACAAGGGCGAAACCGCCAAGAAACTGCTGGCCGGCGTCAAGCAGGCCGGCGGGCAGTGGAAGGCCGCCGAGCTGTCCGGGTACCGGGTCAAGCAGCGCGCGCCGATCCAGTTCGATTACCGCGGCTGGAAGATCACCACCGCGCCGCCGCCGTCCTCCGGCGGGATCGCACTCGCCGCCATGCTGCAGATCCTGGAAGGCTGGGAGCTGGACACGCTCGACGATGCGCACCGTACCCATCTAGTGGTGGAAGCGATGCGCCGCGCCTACCGCGACCGCACCTTCTTCCTGGGCGACCCGGACTTTGTCGCCGTGCCGCAGCGCGTGCTGACCAGCAAGGATTACGCGCAAGGCCTGCGCGCCACGATCAACCCGGACAAGGCCACCCCCAGCGATCTGTTGTCGGGCAACCCGACCCCGCTGGAAGACGACGAGACCACGCACTTTTCCATCATCGACGGCGAGGGCAACCGCGTCGGCGCCACCCAGACCGTCAACCTGCTGTACGGCTCGGGCCTGATCCCCAAGGGCACCGGCGTCCTGCTCAACGACGAGATGGACGACTTCGCGCTCAAGCCGGGCACGCCCAATGCCTTCGGCGTGATGGGCTACGCGGCCAACGCGCCCAAGCCGGGCAAGCGCATGCTCAGCTCGATGACGCCGACCTTCATGGAATCGGCCGACAAGGTCGCGGTGATCGGCACCCCGGGTGGCAGCCGCATCATCACCATGGTGTTGCTCGGCATCCTGGGCTACGACGCCGGCCTGGACGCGCAGCAGGTCAGCGCCTTGCCGCGCTATCACCACCAGTGGCTGCCGGACGTGATCGAGGCCGAGAGCAACGCGTTCTCGCCACAGACCGCCAAGGCGCTGCAGGCGATGGGCCACGCGCTCAAGCTGCCGGGCGACACCGCCGAGGGCGGCCGCGGTTCCAGCCACGTCTGGGGCAACCTGCAGACGGTGCAATGGGACAAGCGCAGCAACGTGCTCACCGGCGGAAGCGACCCGCGCAACCCGGTGGGCAAGGCGCAGGTGCAGCTGGATGCGGCGGCGCGCTGATCGCTGATCGCTGATTGATCGAGATATGCCTGTCCTCGTAGGCGAGGGCAGGCATGGCCGCAAGGCAGCGGGTGTTGCCTGTTGCATTTGCCGCGCCGTGCCGGGGCATGGCCTGTGCGATGACGCGGTTGTCCGCAGGTGCTCGCCACCATCGATGCAGGCACGCGGCTGCAGCGATGCATTTCCACGCGGTTGGCTATGCCTGGATTGGACTTGTCGCCCTGTGCCAATGCGGCGACCATCGCGGCATGAACATTTTCCAGACTCTGCTCACCGGCATGGTGATCGCATCGCCCATCGCCGCCTGCGCGGCCGATACCACCGGCGACCAGACCGTAGCGGCAACGGGCGCTGCCATCCACGTCAATCAGCTCGGCTATCTGCCCGGCTCTGCCAAGCTTGCGGTGCTCGGATTGCCGCAAGGCGCGGCGCCCACCGCGGACCGTTTCACGGTCGAGGATGCGCAGGGCCGCCAGGTACTGGAGGGCAGGCTGCAGGCCGCCGCGCTGTGGACGCCGGCCGGGCAGCAGGCGCGGGTGGCGGATTTTTCCAGCCTGCGCGCGCCGGGCACCTACCGGTTGAAGATCGACGGGCAGCCGGCGTCCGATCCGTTCCCGATCGCGGCCAGCGCGTATCGGCCCGTACTCGACGCATCGCTCAAGGCGTTCTATTTCAATCGCGCCAGCACCGCGTTGCCGGCGCAGTTCGCCGGGCGCTATGCGCGTGCGGCCGGGCATCCGGATACGCAGGTGCGCATCCATCCGTCGGCGGCCTCGGCCACGCGCCCGGCCGACAGCGTGATCAGTGCGCCCAAGGGCTGGTACGACGCCGGTGACTACAACAAGTACATAGTCAATTCCGGCATCAGCACCTACACCTTGCTGGCCGCCTATGAGCAGTACCCGGCGCTGTTCAAGGCGCAGGCCCTGACCATCCCCGACGACGCGCCCAGCGTGCCCGGCATCCTGCAGGAGACCTGGTGGAATCTGGAATGGATGCTGGCCATGCAGGACCCGGCCGATGGCGGCGTGTACCACAAGCTCACCGACAAGCAGTTCGACGGATTGGTGATGCCGGACCAGGCTAAACAGCAACGCTACGTGGTGATGAAGGCCACCGCCGCCACGCTGGATTTCGCCGCAGTGATGGCGGCAGCCAGCCGCGTCTATGCGCCGTTCGACAAGCAGTATCCGGGCGCATCGGCGCGCATGTTGAACGCCGCGCGCAGTGCCTGGGCGTGGGCGCAGCAGCACCCGGATGTGATCTATCGCCAGCCCGACGACGTGCGCACCGGCGGCTACGACGACGCACAGGTGGACGACGAATTCGCCTGGGCCGCGGCCGAGCTGTACGTGAGCACGCGCGAGGACGGCTTCTACGACGCAATGATTGCGCGCAACGTACCGGCGAGCGTGCCGGGCTGGAGCAACGTCGGCGGCCTGGCCTGGATGTCGCTGGCCGAACATCGCGACACGCTCACCCCGCATGCCGATCGCGCACGCATTACGCGTGAGATCACCGGCCTGGCACAGCGTCTTGCCGATGAGTGGCAGGCCTCGCCATGGCGTCTGGCGATGACCGACACCGACTTCGTGTGGGGCAGCAATGCGGTGGTGCTCAACCGCGCGATGATGCTGATGCAGGGCTATCGGCTGACCCGGCAGCGGCCGTATCTGGATGCCGCGCAGTCGCAGCTGGATTACATCCTGGGGCGCAATCCGTTGGGCCTGTCGTTCGTCACCGGCGTCGGGCTGCGCAGCCCGATGCATATCCACCATCGCCCCTCCGAGGCCGACGGCATCGACGCCCCGGTGCCGGGCTGGCTGGCCGGTGGTCCGCAACCGGGCCAGCAGGACGCCAAGGACTGCAAGGTGGCGTACCCCTCCAAATTGCCGGCGCTGTCGTATCTGGACAACACCTGCAGTTACGCCAGCAACGAGGTGGCCATCAACTGGAACGCGCCGCTGGTGTATGTGAGTGCGGCGATCGAGGCGTCGACGCGCTGAGGTGGGCGTTTTTCAACGCAATGCCCGATGCCGCCGCCGTTCCTTCTCCCATCGGGAGAAGATGGCGCGTAGCGCCGGATGAGGGTGCGCCTCCGGGGAGCTACCAATGCCGGCAATGACAAACGCGTCGCCACGTTCCGTCAGAAGTGACTCCCCGACTGCTTCGCTCGACGGACCTTCACCCCAACCCCCACTGCGCGCCACGGCCCGCGCTTGCGGCGCGGGCGCTTCAAGACACGCGCGCCAATGGCGCGCAAGCGGTGTCTTCTCGCCCCGCAGGCAGAGGGGCGAGAAGACACCGCAGCTCACTCCACCCGCGTTCCGAAGATCCGGTCGCCTGCATCGCCCAGGCCGGGCAGGATGTAGCCCTTGTCGTTGAGGTGGTCGTCGATCGCTGCGGTGTAGACCTCCACATCCGGATGCACGGCTTCCAGTGCCTTGAGGCCTTCCGGTGCGGCGACCAGGAAGATGCCCTTGATCCGCCGCGCGCCGGCGCGCTTGAGCATGTCGATGGTGGCGATCAGCGTGCCGCCGGTGGCCAGCATCGGGTCCAGGATCAGTGCATCGCGCTCTTCCAGGCGGCCGGTGAGGCGTTCGAAGTAGGGCACCGGCTGCAGGGTTTCTTCGTCGCGCTGCAGGCCGACCACGCTCACGCGAGCGGCCGGGATCAGCGCCAGTACGCCGGGCAGCATGCCCAACCCTGCGCGCAGGATCGGCACCAGGGTGATTTTCGCGCCGGCAATCCGCTGCACGGTCACCGGGCCGGCCCAGCCGGGTTGCACGTGCGATTCGGTGTCCAGATTGGCGGTGGCCTCGTAGGCCAGCAGGGTGCCCAGCTCGGTGACCAGTTCGCGGAAGCCCTTGGTGCTCAAGGCGGCATCGCGCAGCAGACCGATCTTGTGCTGGACGAGGGGGTGACGCACTTCGACGATTTTCATGGGCAGCGACAGGCGGGAGAGACCCACAGTGTGCCGCAGCCAGCGGCAGCGTCGCCACACATTGCGCGTGATCGTGCTTGCATATGTCATGTCAGTGAAACGTCGTAGACATAGTGTGCCCACCCATTCTTAACCGATTGGGGAAGCACCCGTGTTGAACAAGACTCCGCTGTGCCTGGCGATCACGCTGACGTTGGCGGCGGCCGCGTGGAGCCCGCTTGCGCAGGCGGCCGAGGGTGCGGCAGCTGCCACCGGTGCGTCCGGCGCGGCGGCCATCGATCTGGAGCGCCTGGAAGTGCGCCCGCAGGTGGAATCGCAGGTGCGCGCAGTCGATCTCAAGCGTGGCTCCGATGCGATCCAGGATGCGGTGGCCTCCGATGCGATGGGCCGTTACCCCGACAAGAATGTTGCAGAATCCTTGCAGCGCCTGCCCGGCGTCAGCGTCACCCGCGATCAGGGCGAAGGCCGCTTCGTGGTGATCCGCGGCCTGGATTCGGCGCTCAACAGCGTCACCATCGACGGCATGACCATGGGCACGCCGGAAGACGGCACGCGCTCGGCACCGCTGGACGTGATTCCGTCCGACTCGACCGAACGCCTGAAGGTGGTCAAGTCGCCGACCCCGGACATGCCGGGCGATTCCATCGGCGGTGCGATCCAGGTCGAGTCCACCTCCGCGTTCGATCGCGATGGCCGCACGCTGCGCGGCTCGGTCGAAGGCAGCCACCAGTCGCTGTCGGGCAAGACCAGCCCCAAGGGCGCGTTCAATTACAGCGATATCTTCGACGGCACCTTCGGCGTCGCAGTGGGTGTGAACTACCAGGACCGCGAATTCGAATCCGACAATACCGAGGTGGCCTACGACAGCTTCGACGGCGGTGCGGCCGACGATCTGTTCGCCGGCGAGGTGCAGCGCCGCAAGTACTTCATCGAGCGCACCCGCATGGGCGCCAACCTCAATCTGGACTGGCGCCCGGACGCGGACAACCGCTATTACCTGCGCACGCTGTACAGCCGCTTCGACGATGCCGAAACCCGCCAGCGCACCATCTTCGGCCTGGCCGATGGGCAGGTCAGCGCCAATGGCGATGGCACCTACGAGGTGGCCGATCTGCCGGCCGATTCCATCTCCAAGCGCGTGCGCTACCGCACCAAGAAGGAGGACACCATGGCCTTGAGCGTGGGCGGTGAAAACCGTCTGAGCGCGGCCACGGTGGATTACAAGCTGGGCTACACCAAGACCACCGAGCGCGTGAACGACGAGATGGAAGCGCGCTTCAACTATGACGGCGACGATCTGTCGGCGACGGTCGACCAGAACAGCGGCATTCCGCGCCTGGGCTTTTCCGATAACGGCTGGCAGAGCAACGACGATTTCGTGTTCGACCGCTTCGTGCTTGCGCCCAAGCGGGTGGACGACAGCGAGCGCAGCGCGCAGATCAACGTGCGCTTCGACGGCGAGCATTCCAGCCTGAAGATGGGTGTGCTCGGCCGCTGGCGCGAGCGCGATGTCAATGTGGACGAAAGCGAGCTGCGTCGCGGGCCGGCGATCGATCTGAGCGACTGGACCACCGCCGCGCCGGAACACCGCGGCGGTACCCTGGGCGAAAGCATCGGCTCGGACGGCATGCGCCGTTACTGGAACACCTCCGGCAATCTGTACAGTGCGCGCCCGCAGGATGTCGGCGGCAATCTGCAGACCTCGCTGCAGGACGATTACAAGGCCACCGAAGATGTGTTCGCCACCTATGTGATGGGCACCTGGGACATCGGCGCGCTGCGCGCGATTGCCGGTGTGCGCGTGGAAAACACCCAGTTTGACGCCACCGGCAATCAGGTCGACGTGGCCGAGAACGGCCGCACCGCCACGGTGACGCCACGCGAAGCCTCCAGCAGATACACCAATGTGCTGCCTGGCCTGCATCTGCGCTACGACACCGGCAACGACTGGGTGCTGCGGTTTGCCGCCAACAAGACCTTGTCGCGGCCTGCATTCGGCGATGTCTCCCCGCGCGTGAGCATCAATCGCGGCGACAACGAGGTGAACGTCGGCAGCCCCGATCTCGATCCGTATCGCTCTACCAACCTGGACCTGTCGTTCGAAAAGTACATCGGCAGCACCGGCCTGATCTCGCTGGGCGTGTTCAACAAGTCGATCGACGACTACATCGTGCAGACCATCAGCACCAACGATGCCGAGTTCCCCGACCTGCAGGTCACGCGCTCGATCAACGGCGACACTGCCAAGGTGCGTGGCGCCGAATTCAACTGGCAGCAAGCGCTGGACTTCCTGCCCGAAGGCTGGAACGGCCTGCTGGTCGGCGCCAGCGCCACCGTGCTGGACAGCGACTTCGATCCCGGCCTGAGCGATCGCGCCGGCGAGGACTTCACCTTGCCGCGCTCGTCCAAGCGCATCTACAGCGGCCACCTGGGCTACGAAAAATACGGCTTCAGTGCGCGGGTTGCGGCGGTGTACCGCAGCGAGTACCTGGACACCATCGGCGAAAGCCGCGCGTACGATATCTATGTCGCCCCGCATACCCAGCTGGATTTCAGCATGAATTACCAATTCAACAGCCACGTCAGCCTGTATCTGGAAGCGCAGAATCTGCTGGACGAACCGCTGGAGCTGTACCAAGGCGTGCCCTCGCGCACGCTGCAGAACGAAGAATACGGCCGCACCTATGCGCTCGGCCTGAAGGTGGCACTGTGATTGCAACACGCGCGCTGCTCCAAACAACGTTACTCCACACCACGCTGCTCGCCAGCGCGCTGGCGCTGACCGCCTGCGCCAGCGCACCGGTCGACCGCGAAGCCGACGAGGCATTGCTGAAAGACCCCTTGCTCAGCGAGGCCAAGGTGGCACATGAAGTAGTGCCGGAAGCCTTCATCACCGCGTTGACCCCGGCCGACAATCTGGATTCGCCGGCCAGCTGGAGTGCGCCCGATGGCCGCCGCTGGTTGATCGCCACCGCCAAGGCCACGCATGCGCTGGTGGTGTTCGATGGCGATAGCGGCAAGCGCCTGCGCGTGGTCGGCGGCAAGGGCAAGGCGCTGGGCAAGCTGGATCGCCCCAACGGGATTTCGGTGGTCGACGATCTGGTGTTCGTGGTCGAGCGCGACAATCGCCGCGTGCAGGTGTTTGCGCTGCCCGACTTCAAGCCGCTGACCAGCTTCGGCCAGGACGAATTGCGCGAGCCCTACGGCCTGTGGGTGCGCAAGCACGACGACGGCTACGAGGTGGTGGTCAGCGACAACTACATGTCGCCGGCCAACAAGGATGTGCCGCCGCCGGTGGCCGAACTCGGTCAACGCTTTCGTCGCTATCAATTGAGCGCTGCGGGGCAGGGCTGGCAATCGCGGCTGACGCAAAGCTTCGGCGATACCAGCGACGCGGGCGCGATCCGGATCGCCGAGTCGGTGTTCGGCGATGAAGCGCATGCGCGCCTGATGATTGCCGAAGAAGATGTCGCCGTGGGTACGCAGTTGCGCGAATACGGCATGGACGGACGCTACCGCGGCCGCAATGTCGGCAGCGGCCTGTTCAAGGCACAGGCCGAAGGCATGACGCTGTTCGCATGCAAGGACGGCAGCGGCTACTGGATCGCCACCGATCAGTTCAAGGACCGCAGCGTGTTCCAGGTATTCGATCGCCAGAGCCTGGCGCATGTCGGTGCCTTCGCTGGCCGGGTGACCGCCAATACCGACGGCGTGTGGCTGGATCAACGCGGCGATGCGCGCTTTCCGGGCGGGGTGTTCTACGCACTGCATGACGACCAGGCGGTGGCGGCATTCGACTGGCGCGATATCGCACGCACGCTGCGCCTGAAAGAGTGCGCGCCATGAGCGCTGCACGTGCGGCGCTGTCTGCAGCGCTGTTGCTGGTGGCGATGGCGGGCACGCGATCGTTCGCCGCCGAGCGCGCCGCCGAACCGAATACGCAGGTGCCGGCGGGCTCCACCCACTATGTTGCCGATGGCTTCCCGGACCGCATCGTCGCCACGCCTGCGCAGGCGGCGGCGACCGGTTTCGCGGTGGCCTGGCGTACCGATGCCAGCGTCGATCAGCCGTGGCTGGAACTGGTGGTTGCCGGCGACTCGCCCGACGTGGGTACGCCGCGCCGTATCCGCGCCAGCACCGCCACGCTGGCCAGCGAAAACGGCAGCTCGCACCACCACCGCGTCGATATCGACGGGCTGAAGCCGGACACGTTGTACGCCTACCGCGTGCAGGGCCACCGCACCTGGGGCGCGTGGAATCATTTCCGCACCGCCGCCAGCCCGGACACGCCGCTGACGCTGCTGTACTTCGGCGACACCCAGAACAAGAACCTCAGCCTGGTCTCGCGGGTGATCCGCCAGGCCTGGCGCTCGGCACCGGACGCCAGGCTGGCGCTGTTCGCCGGCGATCTGGTCAGCGGCAAGGACGGCCAGGATGACAACGAGTGGGCCGAGTGGTTCGAAGCCGGGCGCTGGTTGCTGGAAGGCACCGCAGTGGCGCCGGCGCCGGGCAATCACGAATATCACGAGGAGGGCGAAGATACCCCGCAGGCCACGCGCACGCTCGGCAACCACTGGCCGGTGACCTTCGCCCTGCCGCGCAACGGGCCGTCGGCCACAGCGCGCACCAGCTACTGGTTCGACTATCAGGGCGTGCGCATCGCCGTGCTGGACGGCACCTCGGTGCTGGATCTGGGCACCGGCCCGGCACAGGCGCAGTGGCTGGACACGGTGCTGGCCGACAACCCGCACCCGTGGTCGATCGTGCTGATCCACCAGCCGTTCTTTTCCCCGCGCGCCGATCGCGAGAACCAGAAGCTGGTCGAGCAGGTGCTGCCGGTGATCCGCCGCCACAAGGTCGATCTGGTGCTACAGGGCCACGACCACACCTACGGCCGGCGCGGCGATGACGCAGGGCAGGCGACGCCGGTGTTCGTGGTCTCGGTGGCCGGGCCCAAGCAATACCGTCTCTCGGACATGGCGCGCAAGACCATGCGTCCGGTCGGCGAAGACACCCAGCTCTATCAGGTGCTTCGCATCGACAACCAGAAGTTGCGTTACGAGTCGCGCACCGCCACCGGACGTCTCTACGATGCGTTCGAGCTGGAGCGCGGCAGCGATGGCGGCAAGCGGCTGGTGGAGCAGGAAGCCGGGCGCATCGCACCGCGCGATTGCCCGCGCAGCGCAACCCTGAAGGAACGCGCGGACCGGTGCTGGGAGTGAGGTGAGATGACAGCAGCGTGGCGAGGCCAGCCGTGCGGGATGAGGAGGCTGTGAGCGAACTTCGGTTCTGGATTGATTCTGCAAATCGGCGGTAGGCGTAACCATTTAAAATTGTGAATTACGTCACACTAATAATGGGACTACTGTTACGGCTGACCGGAGCTCCATCCGGGTAGCCGGCTTCGGTGCGGTGCTTCGGTGGAGGTCTGGTTCCCCCAGCCCCCGAGAGCCCCCCATGATTCCCCACGTGTTCCATCTCACTGCGCCGACCAAGCACCTGCTCTGGGAAGAGCGCAAGATCCGGGCCCGCCTGCAGCGGCTGTTGCCGGGCTGGACCTGCCATGTCTGGGACGACGCCGACAACTCCGCACTGATGCGTCGCGCGTTCCCGGAATTCGCCGATCGCTACGAGGCGATACGCTTCGGTGTGATGAAGGCCGACATCGCCCGCTGCGCCTATATGCATAGCTACGGCGGGTTCTATTTCGACACCGACTACAAGCTGCTGCGCACGCTTGGCGCGGACGTACTGGCACAGCAATGCGTGCTGCCGATCGAAGAGGGCGCGCCCGGCAACGAGCAGTTCAAGATCGGCAATGCCGTGTTCGGCTCGGAGGCAGGGCATCCGTTCTGGCGCGCCTTCATCGAGCACATCTTCACCACGCATGCGCCCGAGACGCTGGAAGACCACCGGCAGATTCCGATGATCTCCGGCCCGCGCGGCTTGACGCGTTTCTACAACGCGCACGCCGGCGAGTTTGCCGGCATCGTGTTCCCGGCGCGCGATGCCTTCCATCCGGATCGCACTTGGTTCGGGCTCGGCCACCGTGGCGGCACCGTCGCGGTGGGCTCGCACCTGTGCTGGGCGTCCTGGCGCGGCAAGTCGCCACGCCGGGCCGTGACCAATTACCTGCGCCGCAAGCTGAGCGCCGTGCCGATCTGACCCGGCCGGGCTGCACATCGCCGCGCGCGACGGCAGGGACGCGCGGTAAGCTTCGGGGCGGCCGCGCGACTGTCCGAGGCGCGCAAGTAATGCCTGCGTCGCCTTGACTTCAAGCGGCTCACAAAACCACGGCGCTCACCGATCAGTGAGCGCAGCCGGTACTCGGAATCGGCGTACACCGCTCGGATACCGAAGTTCCTACGCGCCGTCCGCTACAACCTGGGGACGGCTCGCCACGTTCGGTTGGTGGCTCTCAGGCCGCCTCGGCCTGGGCCTGGCGCGGACCTTCCTTCAGTGCACGCGCGATCAACCCGACCAGCAGATCGAGCTCGTCTTCGTCCATCGCAAAGTGCGGGGTGAAGCGCAGCGAATTCTCGCCGCCATGGATGACGTTGACGCCGCGATGGCGCAGCCACTCTTCGGTGGAACCGGCGCCATAGCACTTGAATTGCGGCGCCAGTTCGCAGGAGAACAGCAAGCCGGTGCCCTGCACCTTGGTGATCAAACCGCCCAGCTCGGACTGCAGTGCCTGCAGCTTGGCGATCGCCTGCACGCCGCGGGTGCGGATGTTTTCGCGCACCTGCGGGGTGAACAACGCCAGCGTGGCGCAGGCGACATCCAGCGCACGCGGATTGGTGGTCATGGTGTTGCCGTAGGTGCCCTTGCGGTACACCTGCGCGGCGTGTTCGGTCACCGCCAGCACCGACAGCGGGTACTGCGCGGCGTTGAGCGCCTTGGAATAGGTCTCCAGATCCGGCGGGTCGAGCTGCTCGAAGCCGGGGTAATCCACCACCGACAGCACGCCGTGCGCGCGCAGACCGGCCTGGATCGAATCCACCAGCAGCAGGCTGCCATGCAGGCGGGTCAGTTCGCGCGCCGCGCCATAGAACGCGGCCGGCAACGCGCGGCCCGGGTCGCCTTCGCCCATCACCGGCTCCAGGAACACTGCCTCGATGAACCAGTGATTGCGCGCGGCCTCGTCAAAGGCGCGCTGCAGCGCCGCCACGTCGTACGGCGCGATCGCGATCACCGAGTCTTCGTCGCGGTAACTGGCCAGGTACTTGGTGTAGGTCTTGCGGCTGGAATCGGAATACAGGCCGGGGCGGTCGGTACGGCCATGGAAGCTGCCCTTGACCACCACGCGCTTGATGCTGGCACCGGCGTGACGCGCGCCCGGGTCGGTGTGCAGCTTGGCGTTGGTGTCGACGATGCGCGCGGCCAGGCCGACCGCTTCGGAGCCCGAATTGAGACACATGAAGCGTGCGAATGGACAGCCGCCGCGGGTATGGCCGATCTCGGCGCGCAGGGCGCGGTCGAGCCGGCGCTGCGCCAAGCTGGGGGTCATCACGTTGGCCATCACCTGCGGACGCGCCATCGCCTCGAGCACCGGCGCGGGGGTGTGGCCGAAGCCAAGCATGCCGTAGCCGCCGGCGTCGTACAGCACCGCGCCCTTGAGCGTGATCACCCAGGGCCCGCGCGCGGCCAGTGCCACGTACGGGGTCACCGCATCGTCGGCATAGAAGTTGATGAAGCCGTCCTGCACCGCACTGATCTGGGCGTCTTCGTCCAGGTCCAGCAGGTCGGCGGCCTCCGCGCGCACCTGCGCGTACTCGGCGGCGGCGGCGTCGATGGCACGTGCCAGATCCGGGTGGTTGGCGGCCAGACGCGCGATGCTGGCATCGTCCAGGCCATCGGTCAGGCGGCGGCCGGCGTGGGCACGCAGCGGGGCGAGCGGGGCGAGGACGGACATGGCGCATCTCCTGCAAGGTGGCGTTCCCTTCCTATTATCGGCAGAAGATCGGCGTTTGGCAGCGTGAATCCGGGCAGGAAGTCGGGTATTTTCGTCGAATCGACGAAGCAATTGGGCAAAAGTGAAAATCACTCCCTCCGACGAACGCCTGCTGTCGCTGCTGCGCGAGGACGCGCGCGCCTCCACCGCGCAGATTGCGCGCCGGCTCGGGCTGTCGCGTACCACCGTGCAGAGCCGGATCGAAAAACTCGAACGCGACGGCGTGATCAGCGGCTACACCGTGCGCACCCACGACGCCTACGAACAGGGCCGCATCCGCGCGCATATCCTGATCACCGTGCTGCCCAAGAAGATGCCGGCCGTGGTCAAGGCGCTGCGCGATATCCCGCAGGTGCGCCTGCTGCACTCGGTCAGCGGCGCCTACGACCTGATCGCCCTGGGCGTGGTCGGCGGCGTCAACGAGATGGACGTACTCACCGACGCCATCGGCGCGATCGACGGCGTCGAGCGCACGACGACGTCGATCATTTTGTCAACGAAATTTGAGCGGTGAGAGGCGGGGAATCGGGAGTAGGGAATCGGGAATCGGGAATCGGGAGAGCTTGATCCGGTGACCGGGGCCCTTACTGCGCAAAGCGGCCCGCTTTTACGATTCCCGATTCCCGGTTCTCCATTCCCCGCCGCAGTTACAATATTCGGCTCCTCAGCCATCCGATCCTGCGGCCTTGAAGAAGTCCGATTTCAACTATTCGCTGCCCGACGAGCTGATCGCCCAGGCGCCGTTGGCCGAGCGGGCAGCCAGCCGCTTGCTGGTGGTGCCGCCGTCGCCGCAGGCGCTGGTCGACCGGCAGGTGCGGGATCTGCCCGAGCTGCTGCAGCCGGGCGATCTGCTGATCTTCAACGATACCCGGGTGATTCCGGCGCGGCTGTTCGGGCAGAAGGCCAGTGGCGGGCGGGTGGAAATCCTGATCGAGCGCCTGCTCGGCGAGCGCGAGGCGCGGGTGCAGATCGGCGCCAGCAAGTCGCCCAAGGCCGGCAGTTGGATCGCGCTGGATGCCGGCGGCCAGGCCGAGGTGCTGGGCCGCGACGGCGAGTTCTATCTGCTGCGCTTCGAGATCCCCACACCGCTGGAGCACTGGCTGCTGGAAGCCGGGCGCCTGCCGCTGCCGCCGTACATCCGCCGCGAGCCGGGAGTGGAAGACCGCGAGCGCTACCAGACCGTGTTCGCGCGCGAAGTCGGCGCGGTGGCCGCCCCCACCGCCGGCCTGCATTTCGACGAGGCATTGCTGGCGCGCCTGCGCGAGCGCGGGGTGGAGTTCGGCCATGTCACCCTGCATGTGGGTGCCGGCACCTTCCAGCCGGTGCGCGTGGATGCGCTCGACCAGCACGTGATGCACACCGAGTGGCTCAACGTCGGCGCCGCGCTGGTCGAGCAGGTGCGCCGCACCCGGGCACGCGGTGGCCGGGTGATTGCGGTGGGAACAACGGTGGTGCGCTCGCTGGAAAGCGCCTGGCGCACCACCGATGCCGCACCCGAGGGCGAACTGCTGCCATTCGCCGGCGAAACCCAGATCTTCATCCTGCCCGGCTACCGCATCCGCAGCGTCGATGCGATGGTCACCAACTTCCATCTGCCCGAAAGCACGCTGCTGATGATGGTCTCGGCCTTCGCCGGCCGCGAGCGCATCTTCGCCGCCTATCAACACGCCATCGAACAGCGCTATCGCTTCTTTTCCTACGGCGATGCGATGTTGCTGTGGAGCAGGGAATCGGGAATCGGGAATGGAGAATCGTAAGGCAGTACCCGCCGAACGATCAGTCACCTGCCAACCGCTCTTCCGATTCCCAAATCCCGATTCCCCATTCCCGGCCCCTCAATGTCCCGACTCCAGTTCCAGCTCCAAGCCACCGACGGCCATGCCCGGCGTGGGCGTCTGACTTTTCCGCGTGGCACCGTCGAGACGCCGGCGTTCATGCCGGTGGGCACCTATGGCTCGGTCAAGGGCATCCTTCCCGAGCAGATCCGCGCGCTGGGGGCGGAGATCATCCTGGGCAATACCTTCCACCTGTATCTGCGCCCGGGCCTGGATGTGATCGGCGATCACGGCGGCTTGCACGGGTTTGCGCGCTGGGACGGGCCGATCCTCACCGATTCGGGCGGGTTCCAGGTGTTTTCGCTGGCGCATCGCCGCAAGATCACCGAGCAGGGCGTGACCTTCGCCTCGCCCACCGATGGTGCGCGGGTGTTCCTGGGTCCGGAAGAGAGCATGCAGATCCAGAAGGTGCTCGATTCGGACATCGTGATGATCTTCGACGAATGCACGCCGTACCCGGCCACCGAAGAGGTGGCGCGGCGCTCGATGGAGCTGAGCCTGCGCTGGGCGCAGCGCTCGCGGCAGGCGCATGACGGGCTGGGCAACGACGCGGCGCTGTTCGGCATCGTGCAGGGCGGGGTGCATCCGGACCTGCGCAGCCGCTCGCTGGACGGGCTGCAGGGTATCGGGTTCGACGGCTACGCCATCGGCGGGCTGGCGGTGGGCGAGCCGGAGCATGAGCGCAACGCGATGCTGGAACACCTGCATCCGCGCCTGCCGGCCGACCGCCCACGTTACCTGATGGGGGTGGGCCGGCCGGAGGACCTGGTCGAAGGCGTGGCACGTGGCGTGGACATGTTCGACTGCGTGATGCCCACCCGCAATGCGCGCAACGGGCATTACTTCACCTCCTTCGGCACCGTGCGCATCCGCAACGCCAAGTACGAGCGCGACCTGGACACCATCGAGCCGGGCTGCGGCTGCCATGCCTGCAGCAGCGGCTACACACGTTCCTACCTGCGCCATCTGGACCGCTGCAACGAGATGCTGGCGCCGATGCTGGGCACCCTGCACAACCTCTGGTACTACGAGAAGTTGATGGCCGACCTGCGCGCGGCGATCGCCTCGGGAACCTTTGCCGAGTTCCGGCGGTCCTTCTATGCGGCACGCGGCGCCATCACGCCGCCGTTGCCGGGGGAAACCAGCTGAGACCGGCCGTCCGCGCTCTTGCGCGGACGGTTTGGAACCTGCATGGCATAATTCCCGGCTGTTCCGCTCCGGCGGTACCTGAATAGCGAGCGGCCGGTTGGCGCGCTGGCACCCAAACTAGGATGCACTGAATGAATCTGCTCGATTTCCTGATCCCCGTCGCCCAGGCGCAGGCCACTGGCGGCGCGCCGGCGCCCGGCCCGATGGGAGGCCTGTCCACCTTCGCGCTGCCGATCATCCTGATCGCGGTCATGTACTTCCTGATGATCCGCCCGCAGATGAAGCGGCAGAAGGAGCACAAGTCGCTGCTGGACAAGCTGGCGCGTGGCGACGAAGTCATCACCTCCGGCGGCGTGGCGGGCGTGATCACCGATATCGGCGACAACTTCATCACCGTGGAAGTGGCCGACAACGTGCGCATCCGCGTGCAGAAGAGTGCCGTGGGCCACGTGCTGCCCAAGGGCACGCTGAAGTCTGCCAACTAAGCGGCAACCAATCCGCTGCGCCCACTGTCAGGTGGGCGCAGTGGGTGCCGCGAACCGGCGTTGACCGCCGCATCCACCTGACGACCGCTGGCGACGTTGTATTGGCCGCCTGAAGTCGTTCTCACTGCTAGGCGCGCCGCCGGGATGGTGTCGCGCGGGACTGTCGCAATGCTCGAATTTCCTCGCTGGAAGTATTTCCTGATCCTGCTGGTGCTGGCGGTCAGCGCGTTGTACGCGTTGCCCAACATCTACCAGAAGGACCCGTCCGTGCAGATCACCGCCAGCCGCGGTGCCCAGCTCGACGACGCCTTGCGCAGCCGCATCGACGCCGACCTCAAGGCCGCCGGCATCACGCCGAAGGCCGTCACCCGGGAAGGCGACAGCCTGATGGTGCGCCTGCCCAACCTGCAGGCACAGACCCGCGCCAACGACGTGCTGCGCCAGCAACTGGGCGAAAACTACACGGTGGCGCTGAATCTGGCCTCGACCGTGCCGGACTGGCTGGCCAAGCTGGGCGGCCGGCCGATGGTGCTGGGCCTGGACCTGGTCGGCGGCGTGCACTTCGCCATGCAGGTGGACCAGAAGGCCGCGCTGGAAAAGCGTCTGGACGGCTTTGCCGAAGACATCCGCACCACGCTGCGTGACGGCCGTATCGCCTATCGCTCGGTCGAGCGCCGCGGCGACAACAGCATCCAGGTCAGCCTGAGCGAGGGCGCCAGCGTCGACGCCGCGCGCACCGCGCTGGCCAAGTCGCAGCCGACCCTGACCTACGACGTCAGCGGCCAGAACATCTCGGTCAAGGTGCCGGAGGCCGAACTCAAGCAGATCGCCAGCGGCGCGATCGAGCAGAACCTCACCACCTTGCGTAATCGCGTCAACGCGCTGGGCGTGTCCGAACCGACCATCCAGCGCCAGGGCGAGGACCGCATCGTGGTCGAACTGCCCGGCCTGCAGGACACCGCCGAGGCCAAGCGCCTGATCGGCGCCACCGCCTCGCTGGAGTTCCGCGCGGTGGTGGAAGGCAATGCCGAAGACGCCGTGCGCAGCGGCAGCATCCCGCCCGAAGCCAAGGTCTACCGCGTGCGCGATACCGGCGCGCCGGTGCTGCTCAACAAGCGCGCGCTGGTGACCGGCGACCAGATGGTCAGCGCCAGCGTCAGCACCGACCAGAACGGCATGCCGGCGGTGGCGGTGACGCTCAACAACGTCGCCGGCCAGCGCATGCTCGACTACACCAGCGCCAACGTCGGCAAGCTGATGTCGGTGGTCTATATCGAGCGCATTCCCACCGTCAGCATGGTCGACGGCAAGGAAGTGCGCAGCGTGCGGGTCAAGGAAGAGGCGCTGTCGCCGACCCGTATCGCCGGCGTGTTCGGCAAGAACTTCCAGACCACCGGTCTGGAAAAGACCGAAGCGGAGAACCTGGCCAAGCTGCTGAAATCCGGTTCGCTGGCCGCACCGATGGATTTCGTCGAGGAATACGTGATCGGCCCGAGCCTGGGCGCGGAGAACGTGGAGCGCGGCGTCACCGCGGTGGTCTACTCGTTCCTGTTCACGCTGGTGTTCTTCACCGTCTACTACCGCGTGTTCGGCGCGATCACCTCGGTGGCGCTGCTGTTCAACCTTCTGATCGTGGTGGCGGTGATGTCGCTGTTCGGCGCCACCATGACGCTGCCCGGGTTTGCCGGCCTGGCGTTGTCGGTGGGCCTGTCGGTGGACGCCAACGTGCTGATCAACGAGCGTATCCGCGAGGAACTGCGACTGGGCGTGCCGGCCAAATCGGCGATTGCCGCCGGTTATGAAAAGGCCGGCGGCACCATCCTGGACGCCAACCTCACCGGTTTGATCGTGGCGGTGGCCTTGTACGCGTTCGGCACCGGTCCGTTGAAGGGCTTCGCGCTGACCATGATGATCGGTATCTTCGCCTCGATGTTCACCGCGATCACCGTGTCGCGTGCGCTGGCGGTGCTGATCTACGGCCGCCGCAAGAAGCTGAAGACCGTCGCCATCTGAGATGCGAGTCCGGCCTTGCCCCTGCAGCGCGCTGCAAGGGGCGGGGGATGAATCCCTTCGCAAGCGTTGCGCATCCTGACGGTGCGCAACGTCTAAACGGAAGATCTTTTCCATGAAATTGTTCCCGCTCCATCTCATTCCCAACGACACCAAGATCGACTTCATGCGCCTGCGCAAGCCGGTGCTGATCCTGATGCTGGTGATCGCGGTGGCCTCGGTCGGCATCATCGTCGGCAAGGGCTTCAACTACGCGCTGGAATTCACCGGCGGCACGCTGGTGCAGACCTCGTTCCAGAAGACCGTGGACGTGGACCAGGTGCGCGAGCAGCTGGCCAAGGCCGGCTTCGAGAACGCCCAGGTGCAGAACGCGCGCGGCGGCAACGAAGTGATGATCCGCCTGCAGGCGCGCGAGCAGCACAACAACCGCGACGATGCCGCAACCACCGTCGCCGAAGAAGTGCGCAAGGCGGTCAGCACCGCGCAGAACCCCGCCACCGTGCAGCCGGGCGAATTCGTCGGCCCGCAGGTCGGCAAGGACCTGGCCTTGAACGGCGTGTACGCCACGGTGTTCATGCTGGTGGGCTTTCTGATCTACATCGCCTTCCGCTTCGAGTGGAAGTTCGCGGTGGTCGCCAGCCTGACCGCCTTGTTCGACCTGCTGGTCACCGTGGCCTTCGTGTCGCTGACAGGCCGCGAGTTCGACCTGACCGTGCTGGCCGGCCTGCTGTCGGTGATGGGCTTTGCGATCAACGACATCATCGTGGTGTTCGACCGCGTGCGCGAAAACTTCCGCGCGTTGCGGGTGGAGCCGCTGGAAGTGCTGAACCGCTCGATCAACCAGACGCTCTCGCGCACGGTGATCACCGCGGTGATGTTCTTCCTGTCGGCACTGGCTCTGTACATCTACGGCGGCGAGTCGATGGAAGGCCTGGCCGAGACGCACATGATCGGCGCGGTGATCGTGGTGATCTCCTCGGTGATCGTCGCAGTGCCGATGCTGAGCATCGGGCCGTTTGCCGTCACCAAGCAGGATCTGCTGCCCAAGGCCAAGGACGTGGAGGCGCTGGCGCGTCGTCCCTGATTCGTCATCGATCTTCGATCACGAAAAAACCGCGCACTGCGCGGTTTTTTCGTTTTGGCGCATCGAGCAGGGCAACGCAACGTATCGTAGGAGCGCGCCTGAGCGCGACGAGGCTTTATCGGTAACGCCTCATCGCGCCCAGGTGCGCTCCTACCGGGCCGGACGAGTGCGCTGGCTAAACCCGCCGAAACCAGGTCAGCCATGCAGTGCAATGCGTCGTAGGAGCGCGCCTGAGCGCGATGAGGCTTTATCGGGAATGCTTCATCGCGCCCGGGTGTGCTCCTTCCGGGTCGGGCGAGCGCCCTGGCGAATTCGCCAAACCCAGGTCAGCCATGCAATGGAATGCGTCGTAGGAGCGCGCTTGCGCGCGATCGGGCTTTATCGGGAATGCCTCGTCGCGCTCAGGCGCGCTCCTACGAGCTAGGTAGTGCGCTGCAACGTCCTGCAACGCACGCACCGATCCTCGCGGACTTACAGATTCCAATCGATCCGCATGCCGGCGATCAGCGCGTTCTTCAGATCGTTGGTGCGGGTCGGTTCGTTGAACTGGTCGGGGTTGATCACGTAATGCAGGTTCGGCGCGATGCGCAGGCGCTTGGTGACCTGGATGCCGTAGCTCAGCTCCATCATGATCTGGTTGTCGGCCGGGGTGCCGGTGCCGCCGGCCGAGGCGCGGGCCAGGCGCAGGTTTTCGATCGCCTCGTCGCTGTACTTCTGCTGGGTGATCACAAAGGCGATGTTGTCCTGTGGGCGGCTGGCGAAGGTGCCTTTCTGCACCAGGCCCAGTTGCACGAAGTGGTCCTCGATCGCCTGACCACCGGTGCTCTTGAGGATGGCGCCGAACACGGTCAGGCCGCGGCTACCGGACGGATCCGGGTTGGTGACCTGTTGTTCGAAGCGGGCGAACATGCCCGAGCGGCCCTGCTTGTTCTCGTAGCCCAGGCCACTGAGCACGGCCGGGTTGCCGTTGCGGTCGCGCAGCGGGTCGGTGTAGTCGGAGTTGTCCTGCCAGCCGCCCAGTTCGTACATCGCGGCCATGCTGCCGTCGCCGCCCTTGTTCTTGTAGCCGACCGCGTAAGGCACCACCACGCCGGTGGTGTCGTCGGTGCTCCACTTCAGGCCGTGCTGGCCGTCCTGGGCCTGCACCGGGTTCACCTCGTAGGCGCCCACATGCACGTAGACCTTGGGCGTGACCCAGGCGGTGGCATGCGCGGCCCAGCTGGACACCGGCCAGTAGGTGAAGTTGCTGGTGCGGAACACGAAGGTGGGGTTGCCGCAGGCCGAGTTGCCCTGGAAGTACTGGCACAGGTCCGAGCCGAGGAAATGGATGTTGGCCACGCTGCGGCCGGCCTCCAGTTCCAGGCGGTCGTCGAACAGTTTCTGCAGCAGGGTGAAGTTGGCCAGCCGCGTGCCCTGGCCGCCGTAGATCTCCTGCACCGAGGTGCTGTTGCCGATGCTGCTGTTGGCCAGGTTGGTGCCGTGGCGGTTGGTGACGTACAGCTTGACGGTGGCGCCGCCCCAGCCGAACAGTCGGTCCATGTCGACGTCGGTACCGACCATCAGCTGGCCGGCATAGGCGTCGCCGTTCTTGCGGCCGCCATCGATCATCGAGGCGGCTTCGCCGGTGTAACCCAGCTTGAGCTTGAAGGCATCGGCGGCATCCTGCGCGTGGGCGAGCGGGGTCAGCGCCAGTGCCAGCGACAGGCACAGCAGGCGGGGACGGGCATGGCGGGGGGCGAGGACGGTCATGGCAGGACTCCGAACGAAGGAAGGCGTGGCCGGGTGGCGAACGCGACAGCTAGGGGATGGGCAAGCCGCTGTCCGCGCACGAGGGTGCGCAGCGCAGCGGTGAAACCAGTCAGGGGGGGGAGCGGGGCGGCGATCAGGCGTGGCGCATGCGCGGGCGGCAAGCGCCAGTGGCGGGGTGGCCGAAGGTCAGGCGACCACGTCGGCCACCGGCTTCTTGAGCAGGCGCAGTGCCACCGCGGTGACCAGCACGCCGACCACCAGGGCCAGCACGTAATTGAGCAGGTGGGTCACCGCGTTGGGGATCAGCAGCACGAAGATGCCGCCATGCGGTGCCTTCAACTCGGCACCGGCGGTCATCGAGATCGCGCCGGCCACGGCCGAGCCGATCACCAGCGCCGGGATGGTGCGCAGCGGGTCGCGCGCGGCATACGGGATGGCGCCTTCGGTGACGAAGGCCAGCCCGAGCACGCCGGCGGCCGTGGCCGAGCCGCGCTCTTCCACGGTGAAGCGGTTGCGGAACACCCAGGTGGCCAGCGCGATGCCCAGCGGCGGGGTCATGCCGGCCACCATAGCGGCGGCCATCGGGGTGTAGACCTGGCTGGCGATCAGGCCGGTGGAGAACGCATAGGCGGCCTTGTTGACCGGCCCGCCCATGTCGAAGGCCATCATGCCGCCGAGCAACAGGCCCAGCAGCAGCGCGCTGCTGCCCTGCATGCCGCGCAGCCAGGCGGTGAGCCAGGCCAGCAGGTCCGCCACCGGCTGGCCGAACACGTACATCATCGCCAGCCCGACCAGCAGGGTGCCCAGCACCGGCAGGATCAGCACCGGCTTGAGCCCTTCCAGATTGCGCGGCAGGCGGATGTAGCGGTTGAGCGCGGCCACGCCGTAGCCGGCGATGAAGCCGGCGATGATCCCGCCGAGGAAGCCGGCATTGAGGTTGGCCGCGACCAGCCCGCCGATCATGCCGGGCGCGATGCCGGGGCGGTCGGCGATGGAGTAGGCGATATAGCCGGCCAGCGCGGGCACCATCAGGGTAAAGCCGGCCTTGGCGCCGATCTGGAACAGCGACCAAGCCAGCGTGCCCTGGTGGGCATCGTCGCCGGCATAGATGCCGCCAAGTGCGAATGCCAGCGCGATCAACAGGCCGCCGGCGGTGACGAAGGGCAGCATGAACGACACGCCGGTCATCAGGTGCTTGTAGGCGCCGGTGCGGCCGTTGCCGGTGTTTTCGGCCTTGGCGGCGCCTGCGACCGGCGCCGCGCCGCCGTGCACGCCGGCTTCGGCCAGCGCTTTCTGGATCAAGGCCGGGCCATCGTTGATGGCCGGCTTGGTGCCGCTCTTGAACAGGCGCTTGCCGCCGAAACGGGCCAGGTCGACTTCGCGATCGGCGGCGATCAGCACCAGGTCGGCGTCGCGAATTTCCGCGTCGGTCAGGGCGTCCTGCGCGCCGACCGACCCCTGGGTTTCCACGCGGATCTGGTAGCCGAGTTTCTTGGCGGCCTGCTGCAGGCCTTCGGCGGCCATGAAGGTGTGCGCGATGCCGGTGGGGCAGGAGGTGATCGCGACGATGCGCTTGCTGCCGGTGCCCGCGCTGGCTGCGGCAGCCGATGCATTGGCGGCAGCCGGTGCGGCGAGCTGGTTCACTGCGGCGGCCGGGTCGTCCAGTACCGCGCCCAGGCTCAGGCGCAGCAGCTGCGCGTCGCCGAAGCGGGCGGTGTCGGCATCGGCGTCGCCGATCACCAGCACCTGGCTGGCGGCGCTGGCCAGTTCACCCGGCAATGCGCCGAGCACGCCCTGGTCGCTGCGGATTTCGATCGTCACGCTGCGCCCGGCGGCGGTGGCCGCGCGGCGCAGCGCTTCGGCCGCCAGGACGGCTTCGGTGCTGCGGTCGCCAGCGGCGATGACCACGATGGAAGAGGACATGCAAATCTCCTGCGTTGTTCGGTCGCCGGCAAACGCCGGCGGGATACGTGGTGTCTTGCGCAAAACACCGGCGCGTTGCGCTGGCACTGCCAGCGTTCTCGCCGGCGGTGGTGCTACGAGAGCGGGTCGATGACGATCTCGCCGGCGAGCTTGCGCACCTGCTGCGGGTTCAGCCGGCGCGCATCGCCGCTTTCCAGCCGGCTGAGCGAGAACGCGGTCGCCAGCCGTGCGCAACTTTCCAGATCGGTGGACTCGCCGAGCAGCGCCGCGGCCAGGCCGGCCACCATCGCGTCACCGGCGCCCACGCTGCTGCCCTGCGCCAGCCGCGGCGGGCGCGCGATCAGGCGCTGGTCGCGCTGCACGAACAGCGCGCCCTCGGTACCCATCGAAATGACCACCAGCTGGATGCCGCGTGCGATCAGTTCGTGCGCGGCGGCGCTGAGGGCGGCACGGTCGTTCAGCGGGCGGCCGGTCCAGGCTTCCAGCTCGTGGCGGTTCGGCTTGACCGCGTACGGCAGCGCCTGGCGCGCGGCACCGAGCGCGGCCACCAGCGGCGCGCCGCTGGTGTCCAGCAGCACGCGCGCACCGGCGGCGCTGGCCTGGGCCTGCAGCTGCGCCCAGCTGTCGTCCGGCAAGCCGGCCGGCAGGCTGCCCGACAGCACCACCGGCAGGCCGGGGCGCAGCAGCGGGGCGAGGTGATCGGCCACGCCCTGCAGGTGCGGCTGGCCCAGGCGCAGGCCGGGCAGGTTGATGTCGGTGGTGTCGTTGCTGCGCGCTTCGACCAGCTTGAGGTTGGTGCGGGTCTCGCCGGCCACGCGCTGGCAGTGATCGGCAATGCCGCGCTCGCGGAACAGCGCCTCGAACACGCCGGCATTGCCGACCCCGAGCACGCCGAGCGCGGCGACCTGGCTACCCCAGTCGGCCAGACAGGCGGCCACGTTGATGCCCTTGCCGCCGGCATCGTTGCGCACGCTGCTGGCGCGATGCACCGCGCCCGGCTGCAGGCTGTCGAGCTGGATGGTCTGGTCGATCGCCGGGTTCAGCGTCACCGTGATGGCGTGCAGGTTCATGCCTGGCCCTCGCGCTGCGCTTCCAGTGCGCGCACCTGCTCTGCGGTTTCGCAGTTCAGCGCCTGCTCGGCGAGCTGCTGCAGCGTGCTCAGCGCGGTGCCGCGCAGGCGTGCCTTGACCGCCGGGATGTCGTTGGGCGTCATCGACAGTTCCTGCACGCCCAGGCCGGCCAGCAGGCTGGCGCCGAACGGATCGCCGGCCAGGCCGCCGCATACGCCGACCCAGCGGTCGTGTTTGCGCGCACCTTCAATCGTGCTGCGGATCATGCGCAGCACTGCCGGGTGCAGGCTGTCGGCTTCGGCGGCCAGCTCCGGGTTCTGGCGGTCGATCGCCAGCACGTACTGGGTCAGGTCGTTGGTGCCGATCGAGAAGAAGTCCGCATGGCGCGCCAGCACGTCGGCCTGCGCGGCGGCGGCCGGCACCTCGATCATGATGCCGATCGGAACCTCGGGCGCGTCGAGTTCGGCGCGGATGCGCGCGCAGATGGCGCGCAGGGTGATCAGCTCCGGCACCGAGGTGATCATCGGGAACATGATCGACAGCCGCGCCCCGTCCTTGGCGGCGCGGTACAGCGCGCGCAGCTGCGGCTCCAGCAGGTCGGGGCGACGCAGCAGCAGGCGCGCGCCGCGGACGCCCAGGAACGGGTTTTCCTCGTGCGGCAGCTCCAGATGCGCCACCTGCTTGTCGCCGCCGATGTCCAGTGCGCGCACGATCAGCGGGCGGCCATCCAGCGCCTGCGCCATCGCCAGGTAGGTTGCGTGCTGCTCGTCCTCGCTGGGCGTGCTGCCGCTTTCCAGGAACAGGAATTCGGTCCGCATCAGGCCGACGCCTTCGGCGCCCTGGGTCAGCGCCATCGCGACCTGGTCGGGCAGGTTGACGTTGGCGCCGATGTCGATGTGGTGGCCGTCGCTGGTTTCGGCAGGCAATGCGCGCTGCGCGGCCTCGCGCTCGCGGATCGCCCGCTGCTCGGCGATATGCGTGCGCGCCGCATCCAGGTCCAGCTCTGACGGGTTGATGTACAGCCGCCCGCTGCTGCCGTCGATGATGGCGGTGACGCCGTCTTCGATATCCATGAGTTGGCCGCCGGCCGCGACCAGCGCCGGCAGGCCGAGCGTGCGTGACAGGATCGCGGTATGCGAGGTCGGCCCGCCTTGCGCGGTGGCCAGGCCGAGCACGCGTGCGGTGTCCAGGTTGGCGGTGTCCGACGGCGACAGATCGCCGGCCAGCAGGATGCAGGGCTGCTCGGGCAGGTCGGTCAGGCCGGCGCCGGCGGCAGCCGGGTCGAGCTGGGCCAGCACGCGGCGGCCGACGTCGCGCAGGTCGGCGGCGCGGCCGGCCAGCACCGGGTTGCCGAGTGCGGCCAGGCCCGAGGCGATTTGTTCCACCGCCTGGTGCCACGACCACGCCACGCCGTGGCCTTCGACCATCAGCTGGCAGGTGCGGGTGATCAGGTCGGTGTCGTTGAGCAGTTCGGCCTGGGCCTTGAAGATCGCCGCGTCCGAGGCGCCGAGCCGGCGCTGGGTGTCGTCCTGGATCGCCGCCAGCTGCTGGCGGGTGCGGGTCAGCGCGTCGTGAAGCAACGCGCCGCCATCGCCCAGGCCGACCGGTTGATCGGCCACCTCGGTCTGCGCCGCGCGCAGCCGGTGCACGATGCCGATCGCTACGCCCGGGCTGGCGCCGATGCCGACGATGGCCGGCTGCGCCTGCGGCGGCGTCCAGCCGGCCACCGGGGCGGCGCGGCGTTGCGCGGCACGCTCGGCATCGGCCTTTTCCTGCGCGGTCAGGCTGTCCATCACTGCGCGCAGGCGCTTGAGCAGCGCACCCGCATCAGTGCCTTCAGCCGAGACGGTGATGCTGTCGCCGGCACGCAGGCCCAGCTGCAGCAGGCCGACCAGGCTCTTGGCATCGGCGGCCTGGTCGCCGGCGCGCACCTGGGCGCGCGCCGAAAAACCGCGCGCCGTCTCGGCCCAACGGGTGGCCGGGCGGGCGTGCAGGCCGCTGGGGTAGACGATGGTCCATTCGAAGGATTCGGCCAGATCGGTGGCCGGCGCGGCGCTGCTGTCGGGTGCGCGGTCGCCGGTCAAGGCCGCCACGATCACGCCGGGGTCATCGGTGGTGAACAGCGCTTCCAGCTGGGCCGGGTCCTGGATCAGGCGGGTCAGCCGGCGCAGCAAGGTGATGTGGGTGTCGGACTGGGCGGCGATGCCGACCACCAGCCGGGTGGTCTGGCCCGGGTTCCATTCCACGCCCTCGGGCAACTGCAGCACCGCGATGCCGTCGCGGCGCACCAGGTGGCGGTCTTCGCCAACGCCGTGCGGGATCGCCAGGCCGTGGCCGAGGAAGGTGTTCGCCAGGCCTTCGCGGCGCCGCATGCTGGCGTCGTAGCCCGGCGCCACGCAGCCGGCGGCGACCAGCAACTGGGCGGCCTGCGCGATGGCGTCGTCCTTGTCGCGGGCATGCGCCCGCAGGCGCACGAGTTCGGGAGTGACGGGGGCGGCTGACGACGGAGAGGACAAGACGGACTCCGGGGTAGGAACGGGCTGGGCAGTATAGTGGGAACGTTCCCACGTTCCAGGTCAATGTGCGCTGCACAAAACGTTGTAGTGCTTTCGGGTTAGCATCAAATCAGAGACGGCGCCTGGCCCCAGGTGCGCAAATGGAGCGGGAACGGTCCCAGTGAGTATCAGCATCAATGACGTGGCCCGGGTGGCCGGGGTTTCCAAATCGACGGTCTCGCGCGCGCTGGGCACCGGCCCGGTCAGCGAGGAGGTGCGGGCCAAGGTCGAGGCGGCAGTGCGCCAGACCGGCTACCGGCCCAACCTGATGGCGCGGCGCCTGCGATCCCAGCAGTCCGGCATCCTGGGGGTGATCGTCGCCGACATCCGCAACCCGTACTTCACCGCGCTAATCCGCGCGGTGGAAGAGGTGGCCTACCGCGCCGGCATGCGCGTGACCCTGTGCAATACCGACGAAGACCCCGAGCGCGAGGCGCTGTACCTGCAATTGATGCAGGAAGAACGCATCACCGGGCTAATCTTCGCGCCGACCCGCAGCACGGTCGGGCGCATGCACGAGCTGGTGCTGGACTACCCGACCGTGCTGGTGGATCGCGCCGGCCCCGGCAGCCGCTACGACAGCGTGGTGCTGGACAACGCCGCGGCCATGGGCGAGCTGGTCGCGCATCTGCAGGCGCAGGGGTATCGGCGCATCGGCGGGCTGTTCGGTACCAGTACCACCGCGACCGAACGCCGCAACGGCTATCTGGCCGCAATGGCGGTGCCGGGGCTGACGCCGGCTTACCGCGAAGTGGCGCCCACCGCCGAAGCGGCGATCGCCGAAGTCGGCCAATGGCTGGCCGGCGCTGACCGCCCCGACGCCATCGTGACCAGTAACAGCCTGCTGTTGATGGGCGCGCTCAAGGCCGCCCGCACCGCCGGTTTGTGCATCCCCGACGATCTGGCCCTGGCCGGCTTCGACAACGAGCGCTGGACCGACTTGGTCGAGCCGGGGATCACCGTGGTCGAGCAACCGGTCGAGGACATGGGCCGCGCGGCGATGTCGCTGCTGCTGGAGCGTTTGAGCAATCCGCAGCTGCCGATCCGCCGCATGGTGATGACCGGCCGCTGCGTGGTGCGCGGCTCCACCGGCGCCCGCCCGCGCACCTAGCCGCCGCCGTCGTAGGAGCGCACCCGGGCGCGACCGGCGTTACCGGTACAGCCCATCGCGCCCGGGTGCGCTCCTACGACGGCGGGGCGTTTGTCGCGAATCGCGCTATGCGGGTCTTGTCCAAGCACGCCATGTCACCAATCCCTGCCACCCCGTAGGAGCGCACCTGGGCGCGACGGGCGTTACCGGTACAGCCCGTCGCGCCCGGGTGCGCTCCTACGGACATGACTGCAGCGCAGCCAAAAAAAGCCCCGGCACTGCCGGGGCTTTTCGTTCTACGCCATGTCCGGGATCAGCGATCCGGACGATGCGGGCCAGAGTCGTTCTGCGCGAGCAGGTATTCCTTGGACTGCTCGTCCAGCTTGTCGCCCAGCATGCGGCGCACCACCACGAAGAACAGCGGGATGAAGATCACGCCGAGTACGGTGGCGAACACCATGCCGCCGATCACGCCGGTACCGATGGAGTGACGCGAGTTGGCGCCGGCACCGGTGGAGATGGCCAGCGGCAGCACGCCCAGGATGAAGGCGAACGAGGTCATCAGGATCGGGCGGAAGCGCAGATGCGCCGCTTCCAGCGTCGCCTCGCGCAGCGTCTTGCCTGCCGCACGCTGCTCCACCGCGAACTCCACGATCAGGATTGCGTTCTTGGCCGCCAGACCGATCACCGTGATCATGCCGATCTTGAAGTACAGATCGTTCGGCAGGCCGCGCAGCATCGAGAAGGTGATCGCACCCAGCACGCCGATCGGCACCACCATCAGCACCGCCACCGGAATCGACCAGCTCTCGTAGAGCGCGGCCAGGCACAGGAACACCACCACCACCGACAACGCCAGCAACAGCGTGGCTGCATTACCGGCGATGATTTCCTGGTACGACATGCCGCTCCAGTCGAAGCCGAAGCCCGGCGGCAGGTCGTTGTTGACGATCTCCTCCATCGCGGTCATCGCCTGGCCGGAGCTGCCGCCCGGGGCCGGGTTGCCGACGATGTTCACCGCCGAATAGCCGTTGTAGCGGTTCAGTGCCGGCGAGGCGTAGGTCCAGTCGGCCTTGACCACATTGCTCAGCGGAATCATCCCCGGCTGACCATCGGCACCGGTGGCCGTGGCGCTGGGGCTGAAGAAGCTGCGCAGCGACTCGGGGCCGGTACGGAACTGGTCGTCGGCACGGATGTTGACGCGCTTGATGCGGCCTTCGGAGAAGTAGTCGTTGACGTAGACAGGCGCCAGCATCAGCTGGATCGAGCTGTAGATGTCGCTGACGTCCAGGCCCATCGACTGCGCCTGCACACGGTCCACGTGCAGTTGCAGCTGCGGCGCGTCTTCCAGCCCGTTCGGGCGCACGCCCACCATGGTGTCCTGCTTTTCCGCCGCCTTGCCCAGCACGATGTTGCGCGCCTGGGTCAAAGCTTGCTGGCCTGCGCCGGAGCGGTCCTGCAGCCACATGTCGAAGCCGCCGAACTGGCCCAGGCCCTGCACGGTGGGCAGGTTGACCACGAAGATCTGCGCGCCCTTGATGCCGTAGAAGGCACCGTTGAGCTGCTGGATCAACTGCTCGGCAGTAACGTCACGCTCTTCCCACGGCTTGAGCCGGATGAAGCCCATGCCGACGTTTTCGCCCGAGCCCAGGAAGCTGAAGCCGGCGATCTGCAGCATGCCTTCCACGGCCGGCTGCTTCTCCAGCACCGCACGCATCTGCGCGAAGGCCTCGTTGGTGCGGATCTTGGTCGCGCCCGGCGGCAGCTGCACGATGGCCACCGCAAAGCCCTGGTCCTCTTCCGGCAGGAAGCTGCCCGGCATGCGGGTGAACAGGAAGCCGCACAGCACCACCAGCACCACGAACACGATCATCCACGGCGGCGAGCGCTTGAGGGTGTGGCCGACCACGCCGACATAGCGATGCGCCAGCTTGTCGTAGTACTTGTCGAAGGTGCGGTAGACCCAGTTCTTCTTGGTCGAATGGGTCGACTTGAGGAACGCGCCGCACAGCGCCGGGGTGAAGCTCAACGCCAGGAACGCGGAGAACCCCATCGACATGGCGATGGTCAGTGCGAACTGCTTGTAGATCGCGCCCGAAGCGCCCGGTTGCAGCGAGGAGGGGATGAACACCGCCGCCAGCACCACGGTGATGGCCACCACCGCGCCGGTGATCTGGGTCATCGCCTTCTGGGTGGCCGCCTTCGGCTCCAGGTGTTCCTCGCTCATGATGCGTTCGACGTTCTCGATCACCACGATCGCGTCGTCGACCACGATGCCGATCGCCAGCACCATCGCAAACAGCGTCAGCTGGTTGATGGTGAAGCCGATCATGTACATGCCGAAGAACGTGCCCAGCAGCGCGACCGGAATCACCAGCGTGGGGATCACGGTGGCGCGGAAGTTCTGCAGGAACAGCAGCATCACCAGGAACACCAGCACGATGGCTTCCACCAGCGTGTGGATCACTTCCTCGATCGAGATGCGCACGAAGGTGGTCGATTCGTACGGCGCAAACCAGGTCACGCCCTGCGGGAAGGTCGGCTGCAGCTCGTCGAGCTTGGCACCGACCGCCTCGGACACGTTCAGGGCGTTGGCGCCCGGCAACAGCTGGATACCGAAGGCACCGGTCGGCTTGCCGTTGTACTGGGTGTCGAAGCCGTAGTTGCTCGGCCCCACGGTGACCCGTGCGACATCCTTCAACCGCACCGTGGCGCCGTTGTTGTCGGTGCGCAGGATGATGTTCTCGAACTGGTCCGGCGAGCTGAAGCGGCCCTCGGCCGAGACCGTGGCGGTGAAGCTGATGCCTTCCGGGGTCGGGTCGGCGCCCACCGAACCGGCCGCGAACTGCACGTTCTGGTTGCGCACCGCGGTCAGCACCTGGGTGGCCGACAGGTTGTAGCCCTGCAGCTTCTCCGGGTTCAACCAGATGTTCATCGCGTACTCGGCGCCGAACTGGTTGGTGCTGCCCACGCCGGGCACGCGTGAGATCTGCTCGAGCACGCGCGAGCCGACGATGTCGTTGAGCGCGTCGCGGTTGATCGACGGGTTGTCCGAGCGCAACGCGGCCACCATCAGGAAGCCGGCGTTGGCCTTGGCCACCACCACACCCTGCTGGGTCACTTCCGAGGGCAGGCGCGGCGTGGCCAGCGACACCTTGTTCTGCACCTGCACCTGCGCGATATCCGCGTCGGTGCCGGTTTCGAAGGTCAGCGTGATGGTCACGCGGCCATTGGCGGCCGAGGACGAGTTGAAGTACAGCAGGTGATCGATACCGGTGAGCTGCTGCTCGATGACCTGGGTCACCGCTTTTTCGGCGGTATCGGCGCTGGCGCCGGGGAAGTTGGCGGTAACGGTGACCTGCGGCGGGGCGATCGTCGGGTACGACTCGATACCCAGATTCAGGATCGAGATCACGCCCGCAAGCGAGATCAGGATCGCCACCACCCAGGCAAAGATCGGGTGTTCGATGAAAAACTTAGGCATGTCCGGGTTCCGTTACTGCTGCTTGGACTGGGAGTCGGCCGGCTGCGCCGCAGCGTCCGGCTTGGACTGTTCCTGCGCGGCCGGTGCCGCTGCATCGGCCTTGTCGGCTGCCGGTGCGGCCTGTGCGCCGCCACCCTGGGCGGCGGCCGGAGCCGCGCCCGGTGCGCCCGGCTGGCCGCCCTGCGCCGGCTTGTTCGGATCCCACGGCACGCCCTTGGCCGGCTGGCCTTCCTTCGCCTTCTGCACGCCATCGACGATCACCTGGTCGCCCGGGGTCATGCCCGCGGTGACGATCCACTGGCCCTTCTGCTGGCCATCGACGGTGAGATTCTTGCGTGCCACCTTGCCGTCCTTGCCCAGCACCAGCGCATAGGCGCCGGTGGCATCGCGCTGCACGGCCTGCTGCGGCAGCAGGTAGGCATTGTTGCGCTGGCCCAGGCTGGCCTTGAAGGTCACGAACGCGCCCGGCAGCAGCGCCTGCTCCGGATTGGGCAGGGTCGCGCGCAGCGACACCGCACCGGTGCTCGGGTCCACCGTCACCGCCGACACGTCGAGCGTACCCGGGTGCGGGTACTGCGTGCCGTTGCCCAGTTCCACGTTGATGGTGGACTTGCCGTCGCCGCTGAGCTGCACGTTGCCGCTGCTCTGGGCCTGGCGCAGGGCGGCGAGCTCTTCGCTGCTCATCGCAAAGTTCACGTACAGCGGGTCGATCTGGTCGACCGTGGTCAGCAGGGTCGCCTCACCCGAGCCCACCAACGCACCCTCGGTCACGCGCTGGATGCCGGCGCGGCCGGTGATCGGCGAGGTGACGCTGGCAAAGCCGAGCTGGATGCGGGCGGACTGGACCTGGCCGCGTGCCTGCTGCACGTTGGCGCTGGAGGAGCGCTCGGTGGCTTCGGCGTTGTCGATGTCGGCACGCGACACGTACTGCTGCGGGGCCAGGCTGCGCGCGCGCTTGGCGGCGACCTGGGCATTGGCATAGGTCGCCTCGGCGGCGGCCAGCTGGCCTTGGGCCTGCAGCAGCGTGGCCTTCAGCGGCGCCGGGTCGATCTCGAACAGCGGCTGGCCTTCCTTGACGTCGGTGCCTTCGGTGTACAGGCGCTTGAGCAGCACGCCGTCCACGCGCGCGCGCACGTCGGCCGAGCGGAACGCCGACAGCCGGCCGACCAGGTCGCGTTCCAGCGGCAGGGTCTGCGGCTTCATTTCCAGCACCGACACTTCCGGCGGCGGCGGCGCCTGCTGTTGTTCGGGCTTGCTGCAGGCAGCCAGCGCCAGGGTGATGGCACAGGCCAGGCCGAATGTGCGGAGCGGGGCGATCATCAGGAGGAACTCCGTTAGGGTCTTGAAGTGAGAAAGGAAAGCGGGGACAGCGAAGGCGTGGCAGCGACCGCGGCAAATGCGCGCAGGAAGGTGTCGACAGCGAATTGCGCCCACTGCTGCCTGGCGGGAAGGCCGGCGCGGTGGGGAACCTGAAAGCGTTGCCGGTCGAAATCCAGACCGACGATCATGCTCAACAGCAGTTCGGCCATACAGTGCGGATCGTCATGGCGCAGCTGGCCGGCCTGCATCGCCTGCTCGAAGCGCTGCGCCAGGCGCTGCTGCATGCCGACGACCCCGTCCTGGAAGATCTGCTGCGACTGATCGGGGAACCGGTGCGATTCGGCTTCCACCAACCGGCAGGTCTGTAACACATCCGGGCTGTTCAGGCGGTCAAGGTGGGCCATGGCGAAGGCCAGCAGATCCTCGCGCAACTCGCCCGAGGCGGTGCCCAGCGGCACCGTGGCCAGATGCACATGGTCCTGAAGGACATCGCGCAGCAGGTTTTCTTTACAACCGTAATAACTATAGAGCGTCTGCTTGGAGCAGCCGGCGCGCTCGGCCACCGCATCCATGCTCAGCCGCATGCCGCGCTCGGCAAGCAGCGTATGCACAGCCGCATGGATGCGGCGATCGCAGTCCGAGCGCCGGGCAGCACGGTGGGAACGGGGGGTCATGGCGGTAGACTATACCGTCCAGTTTAGTTTTTAAACAGGCTTGACGGTCGCAGTTCTGTCTGCGCAACGCCTTGTGGCCCAAGCGCCCGGCCGGACTTTGCCGGTTGTGGCGGTCTGGCGGCTGGCCATGCAGGTGCCAATCCGGCGCCGCTGCAGGAATTACAGTCGGGTAGTGCTTTTGCGCCGCACCGAGGGCGAGCGCCCGACCAGGATTTTGCGCTATGCAGCAAGGCGTCTTCATCCGGCGCCGGTACAATTCAGGTTTTCCACCGAGCATCCCAGCGCTCTCATGACAGCCAAGAAAGCTGCTTCGAAATCGTCCACGACGTCGGTCAAACCGGTCGCCGACCATGCCGTCCCCGTGCTTGCCACCGCGCCGCAGGCGGTCACCCTGGAGCCGGTGTTCGCCGCGTTGCGCAAACGCTACCCGGCTGCCCGCCAGTCCGAGGTGCAGCTGTTTGCAGCCGACTTCTACCGGCGCATGGAGGAGGACGAGTTTCCCAACCACCCGCCCGAGCAGTGGGCGGCCCTGGCGGCGGACATGCTGGAATTTGCGCGCACGCGCAAGGCCGGCACGGTCAACGTGCGGGTGTTCAACCCGACCCTGAAGAGCCACGGCTACGAGTCGCCGCACACGCTGCTGCAGATCGTCAACGACGACATGCCGTTCCTGGTGGACTCGGTGAGCATGGCGCTGTCGGACCTGGGCATCGGCGTGCACGTGCTCGGCCACCCGGTGCTGCGCATCGCGCGCGACAAGGCTGGCAAGCTGACCGCGGTGGGCGAGGGCAAGAGCGAGTCGCTGATGGTGCTGGAGATCGACCGCCAGCCCGCCGAGGACATGCCCAAGGTGGAAGCGGCGGTGGGCAAGGTGCTGGGCGAAGTGCGCGCGATCGTGCACGACTGGGCGTCGATGCGCGAAAAGATGGTGATGCTGGCCGACGACCTGGCCACCCGCCGCCTGCCGATGGACGACATCAGCCGCCACGAGGCGCAGGAGTTCCTGCGTTGGGCGGCGGCCGATCACTTCACCTTCTTCGGCTATCGCGAGTACCGCGTGGAGAAGCAGGACGGCCAGGACGTGCTGGCGCCGGTGGAAGAAACCGGCCTGGGCCTGATGCGCGGCCGCGACACCTCGCCGGCGCGCCCGGTGACCACGCTGGCGGCGCACGGCCTGAACACTTCGGCCAAGCTCAAGGACGCGTTGATCCTGACCAAGACCAATGCGCGCTCGCGCGTGCATCGGGTCGGCTACATGGATTACATCGGCATCCTGGAATTCGATGCCAAGGGCCGCATCGTCGGCGAGCAGCGCTTCCTGGGCCTGTTCACCTCCAGCGCCTACAACCGCCGCCCGTGGGAAATCCCGCTGGTGCGCCAGCGCCACGAATACGTGATGAGCAAGTCCGGGCTGACCCCGAGCAGCCACAGCGGCAAGGCGTTGCGGCACATTCTCGAGACGCTGCCGCGCGAGGAGCTGTTCCAGTCCAACGAGGAAGAGCTGTATCGCACCGCGATCGGCATCCTCGGCCTGCAGGAGCGCGTGCGCAGCCGCATGTTCCTGCGCCGCGACAAGTACAGCCGCTTCATCTCCGCGCTGGTGTACATCCCGCGCGAGCGCTTCAACACCGATGTGCGGCTGCGCATCGAAGCCCTGCTCAAGGATGCGCTGCACGGCGAATACATCGATTCCAGCGTGGTGCTGGGCGAGTCGCCGCTGGCGCAGCTGCACCTGATCGTGCGGCCCAAGAGTGGCGAGGCGCTGGAATTCAACACCACCGAACTCGAATCGCGGCTGGCGCATCTGCTGCGCAACTGGCGCGATGCCCTGCGCGAGGCGCTGGTGGCGCGGCATGGCGAGGTCAATGGCTTGCGCATGGCCGCCAACTTCGGGCGTGCGTTGCCGGCCGGCTATATCGAGGACTCGTCGATCGAATCGGCGGTGTCCGACGTCGAGCATCTGGCCGCACTGGACGGCCCGGATGATCTGCATCTAAGCCTGCAGGAGATCCGTCGCGACGACGGCGTGCGGCTGGACGCCGGCGAAGGCCTGCGCCTGAAGCTGTATCGCCAGCTCGACGACATCCCGTTATCCGACGCGATGCCGATGATGGAGAACATGGGCCTGCGGGTGATCTCCGAGCGGCCGTACCGGCTGCAGGTCGGCGAGACGCCGGTCTACATCCAGGATTTCGAGGTCGAATCGACTTCCGGCAGGATCAACGCAGCCAATGCCGACGCCGGTTTCGGCGAAGCCTTCGAGCGGATCTGGAGCGGCGATGCCGAAAACGACGGCTTCAACCGCCTGATCCTGGCCGCCGGCCTGCATTGGCGGCAGGTCGCGCTGCTGCGCGGCTATTGCAAGTATCTGCTGCAGACCGCGGTGCCGTTCTCGCAGGCCTATGTCGAGGCGACGTTCACCCGTTACCCGCTGCTGGCGCGCCTGCTGGTGGAACTGTTCGAAGCGCGCTTCGATCCGGCCACCGGCAGCGAGACCAAGGCGCAGATCTTTGCCGGGCAGGAACGCCTGCGCGAGGAACTGTCGGTGCTGGCCGGTGACGACGAGGCCACGCTCAAGGCCCTGGAGCCGGTGTTGCAGGCGCGCGGCAGCGACCGCGATGCGCAGCAGGAAGCCACGCGCGCCACGCTGCTGAAGCTGATGGATCGCGTCTCCAGCCTGGACGAGGACCGCATCCTGCGCAGCTTCATCGGCGTGATCGACGCGACGCTGCGCACCAACTATTACCAGACCGACAAGAGCGGCAAGCACGGCCACTGCATCAGCTTCAAGCTGGATTCTTCGATCGTGCCGGACCTGCCCAAGCCGCGCCCGTACCGCGAGATCTTCGTCTACAGCCCGCGGGTGGAAGGCGTGCACCTGCGCTTTGGCGCAGTGGCGCGTGGCGGCCTGCGCTGGTCGGACCGGCGCGAGGATTTCCGCACCGAGGTGCTGGGCCTGGTCAAGGCGCAGATGGTCAAGAACACCGTCATCGTGCCGGTCGGTGCCAAGGGCGGTTTCTACGTCAAGCGCTCGCCGGTCGGCGGCGACCGCGATGCGATCCAGGCCGAAGGCATCGCCTGCTACAAGCTGTTCATCCAGAGCCTGCTCGACATCACCGACAACATCGTCGGCGGCAAGATCGTGCCGCCGCCGCAGGTGGTGCGTCACGACCAGGATGATCCGTACCTGGTGGTCGCGGCCGACAAGGGCACCGCCACGTTCTCCGACATCGCCAACGGGCTGGCGCTGGACCACGGCTTCTGGCTGGGCGATGCGTTCGCTTCCGGCGGTTCGGTCGGTTACGACCACAAGGGCATGGGCATCACCGCGCGCGGTGCGTGGGAGTCGGTCAAGCGCCACTTCCGTGCGATGGGGCGTGACTGCCAGAGCCAGGATTTCAGCGTGGTCGGCATCGGTGACATGTCCGGCGACGTGTTCGGCAACGGCATGCTGTTGTCGCGGCATATCCGCCTGCTGGCCGCGTTCGATCACCGGCATATCTTCCTGGATCCCAATCCGGATGCCTCTGCCTCGTTCGCCGAGCGCGAGCGCCTGTTCAAGCTGCCGCGTTCCAGCTGGGCCGACTACGAGGCCAAGCTGATCAGCGCCGGCGGTGGCATCTATCCGCGCACGCTCAAGTCCATCGACATCAGCGCGCCGGTGCGCGAGGTCCTGGGCCTGGAATCCAGCGTCAAGCAGCTTTCGCCCAACGAGCTGATGAACGCCATCCTCAAGGCCCCGGTGGACCTGTTCTGGAATGGCGGCATCGGCACCTACGTCAAGGCGTCCAGCGAATCGCATGCAGATGTGGGCGACCGCGCCAACAACGGCCTGCGCGTCAACGGCGGCGAGTTGCGCTGCAAGGTAGTGGGCGAGGGCGGCAACCTGGGCCTGACCCAGCTCGGCCGCATCGAGGCCGCGCAGGCCGGGGTGCTGCTCAATACCGACTTCATCGATAATTCGGCCGGCGTGGACACCTCCGATCACGAGGTGAACATCAAGATCCTGCTCAACGACATGGTGCAGGCCAAGAAGCTCACCTACGACGCGCGCAACACATTGCTCGCGTCGATGACCGACGAAGTGGCCGACCTGGTGTTGTGGGACAACTACCGCCAGAACCAGGCGATCAGCCTGATGGAGCGGATGAGCGTCAAACGTCTCGGCTCCAAGCAGCACTTCATCCGCACGCTGGAATTGCAGGGCCTGCTCGATCGGCAGATCGAGTTCCTGCCCTCCGATGCCGAACTGTCCGCACGCAAGGCGCGCGGGCAGGGCTTGTCGCGCCCGGAGCTGTCGGTGCTGTTGTCGTACTCCAAGCTGGTGGCATTCCAGCAGCTGCTGGAATCGGATATTCCGGAAGACCCGTATCTGTCCAAGGAATTGCAGCGCTACTTCCCGCAGCCGCTGCAGAAAAAGTACGCCGATGCGATGGAGCGTCACCGCCTCAAGCGCGAGATCATCGCCACCGCGGTGACCAACACCACCATCAACCGCATGGGCGCCACCTTCCTGATGCGCATGCAGGAAGACACCGGCCGCAGCATCGCCGAGGTCGCCAAGGCCTACACCATCAGCCGCGAAACGCTGGATGCACGTGCGCTGTGGACGCAGATCGATGCATTGGACGGCAAGGTGCCCGAGTCGGTGCAGATCGACGCGCTGGAAGTGATCTGGCGGCTGCAGCGTTCGTTCGTGCGTTGGCTATTGCTACGTCCGGGCCAGATGCCGGGCATCACCGCGGCGGTGGAGCGTTACCACGGCCCGTTCAACGACATCCGTGTCGCCTCCGGTGTGCTCTCCGATACGCAGCGCCCGCAGTACGAAGCCAGCGTGCAGGAATGGCAGGAAAAGGGCCTACCGCCGCAGCTGGCGCAGCAGTTATCCGAGCTACGCTATCTGGAACCGGCCTTCGACATCATCGAAACCGCACGCACCCGCAAGCTCAAGCCGGTGGACGTGTCCAAGGTGCATTTCCGCCTGGGCGAAGCGCTGCGCCTGCCTTGGTTGTTCGAGCAGATCGACGCGCTGGAGGTCAACGGCCGCTGGCATGCAGTGGCACGTGGCGTGCTGCGCGACGAGCTGGCCGCACATCAGCGCGCGCTAGTGGCGCAGGTGCTGACCCTGCCCGGCAGCAGTGCCGAGGACAAGGTGGCCAACTGGCTGGCACGCGACGATTCAAGCCTGCGCTTCACCCTGGCCATGCTGGCCGATGTGGCCGAGCAGAAGACGCTGGACTACCCGACCGTGTCGGTCGCAGTGCAGCGACTTGGTCAGCTGGCTGCGCACGGGATGTAAGCGTATGCAGCGAGGTGATGGCGGAGCGTGTGCTTCGTCATCATCCTCGCGGCGGTCAAACGGCAACGTCGTTGGCTTGCATCAAAGAGCGGCCTTTGGGCTCGATGCTGTGCGCCTCAAACGACGCTTGCTGGTGAGTCGAGCGTGCGGTGCCCTCACCGCACGTGGGACACGCCGTGAATTTGTCCGTGCAGGCTCCTTGGCGGCAACAATGCCGCCAAGGGCCCTGCAGACAAGCCGCAGATTGGCTGCCCTGCATCCGGCTTCTTACTTGATCTTGACGACCACCTTGCCCTTGGCGCGGCCTTGCGCCAGATACTCCAGCGCCTGCTTTGCCTGGTCGAACGCAAACACCTTGTCGATGACCGGGCGGATGCGTTCGGCTTCGAGCAGTTCGCCGATTTTGGCCAGCTGCGTGCCATTGGGGCGTACGAACAGGAACGAGTAGGCGACGTTGTGCTTGTTCGCTAGACGGATGATCTTGCGGCTCATCATGGCGAAGACGAATTGCAGCACGACATTCAACCGGCGTGCGCGGGCAAAGGCGGCATCCAGCGGCCCGACCAGCGACACGATCCTGCCGCCGGGCTTGAGGATGGCGAGCGATTTTTCGATCGTATCGCCCCGCATCGTGCCAAGCGTGATGTCGTAGCCGCGCAGCACGGTCTCGAAGTCCTGTTGCTTGTAGTCGACTACCTCGTCTGCGCCAAGGCTGTTCACCAGCGCGACATTGCCGGTGCTGGTGGTGGTGCCGACGGTGGCGCCGAGGTGTTTTGCCAACTGGATTGCGATGGTGCCGATACCGCCGGAACCGGCAGGAATGAATACCTTCTGGCCGGGCTGCAGGTCGGCACGTTCCGTCAGGGCCTGCCAGGACGTGAGCGCGACCATCGGCAGCGATGCCGCCTGCACAAAATCCAGATTGGCCGGCTTCAGCGCTGCGGCGCTTTCCGGTACCGCGACATACTCGGCGATGGTGCCGCGGCCAAGATCGAACACGCTGGCAAAAATCGCATCGCCCCGCTTGAAGCGGGTGACGCGGCTGCCGACATCGATGACGATCCCCGCCACGTCGCTGCCCAGCGTGGCGGGTAGCTCGAACTTCACCACGGGTTTGAAGATGCCGGTGGGAATCATGTTGTCGATCGGGTTTACGCCAGCGGCGTGCACCTCGACCAGGAGTTCGTCGGGCTGCAGCGTCGGGCGGGCGCGCTCGCTGAAGCCGATATCGGGAGATTTGCCATAGCGTTTGAAGGTGAGTGCTTTCATCTGGTTCGGGTCCACTGCTGTCGTTGTCTGGATGCGTGGCCGGGCGCGATGCGATCCCCGGCCGCCTTCACCTTTGCGCTGGCAACTGCGTGCCAGCAGCCTGATCGCCATGCGGGCGGTTTTGAATCGATGCATCCGTGTAGCAGACCGAATGCGCGACGCATCACCCCAGGTCCGCAGCGCTCACCGTGGCAAGCGCTGCGGGCGGTTGCGCCGCCGGGCCGGTCAGGCCGCCGGCTGATAGCGCTCGGCGGCGGTGGCCTGGCGGATGTCAGACAGCAGCCCCTGGCGCGCGCCATCCAGTGCGTCCCAACGTTCGGCTACGTGTAGCGGCGGGATGGTGACCAGTTCGCGGCGATCGAAACCAACCAGTGCCGCATCGACCAGCTCGCCCACGTCCATCAGATCGCTGAGCGTGTTGACGTCGATACCGGCACGCCCCCAGATCTCGGTGCGCGTACCGGCCGGCAACACGGCCTGCACATACACACCCTTGGCCCCCAGCTCCAGGTGCAGCCCCTGCGACAGGAACAGCACAAAGGCCTTGGTGGCGCCATAGACGCTCATGCCGAATTCGGGAGCGAAGCCCACCACCGAGCCGAGGTTGACGATCGCGCCGCTGCCGGACTGCGCAAAGCGCGGCGCAACCGCGGCAGACAGGCGCGTCAACGCGGTGACATTGAGCGCGAGTAGGCGGTCGATTGCCTCGGCGTTCTGCTGCAGGATGCCGCCGGACTGCGCCATGCCGGCGTTGTTGATCAGGATGCCGATCTGCGCGTCGTCGCGCAGGCGGGCTTCCACTGCGGTCAGGTCGGCGGGCTGGGTCAGGTCGGCCTGCAGCACGTCGACGCTGACGCCATGTGCAGCGTGCAGACGCGCCGCCAGCGCATCCAGGCGGGCCTTGTCGCGTGCCACCAGCACCAGGTTGTGGCCGCGTTGCGCAAAGCGCTCGGCGTAGACGGCGCCGATACCGGTGGAGGCGCCAGTGATGAGGACAGCGGGAAGTGTGGACATGCAGAATTCCTTGATGACAGTGGATGAAAGACGCCAGGCGAGACAGCCTCAGCCGGCGAGGGACGGGTAGTCGATATAACCTTCGGCGCCACCGCCGTAGAGCGTGGCCGGATTCAACGGCGCCAGCGCTGCGCCGGTGTGCAGACGTTCGACAAGATCGGGGTTGCTGATGAACGGGCGGCCGAAGGCCACCAGGTCGACGCTGCCTGCGCGCAACTGGGCGTTGGCCAGTTCCAGGTCGTAGCCGTTGTTGGCCAGATAGGTACGGGTGAACTTGCTGCGCAGCGCGGCGTAGTCGAACGGGGCCGCATCGCGCGGGCCGCCGGTCGCACCTTCGACCACGTGCAGGTAGACGATGCCCAGCGCATCGAGTTGTTCGGCGATGTAGTCGTATTGCGGCTGCGGATCGCTGCCGGAAATGCCGCTTGCCGGCGACACCGGCGAAATGCGCACGCCGGTGCGATCGGCGCCGATCTGCTTGCTCACTGCCGCGACCACCTCCAGCAACAGGCGCGCGCGGTTTTCGATCGAGCCGCCGTAGGCATCGGTACGCTGGTTGGCGCCGTCCTTGATGAACTGCTCCAGCAGGTAGCCGTTGGCGCCGTGGATTTCGACGCCATCGAAGCCGGCGGCAATCGCATTGGCCGCTGCCTGGCGGAAGTCGTCGACGATGCCCGGCAGTTCGTGCAGCTCAAGCGCGCGTGGTTCGGAGACATCGGCAAAGCCGTTGTTGACGAACACCTTGGTCGCCGCGCGGATCGCCGACGGCGCGACCGGTGCGGCGCCGCCCGGTTGCAGGTCGACATGCGACACCCGGCCCACATGCCACAGCTGCACGAAGATGCGCCCGCCCTTGGCATGCACGGCGTCGGTGACCGCACGCCAGCCGGCGATCTGCTCGGGCGTGTACAGGCCAGGGGTGTCCTGATAGCCCTGGGCCTGGGGCGAGATCTGGGTGGCCTCGGTGATCAGCAGGCCGGCCGAGGCGCGCTGGGCGTAATAGGTGGCCGCCAGAGCGCTCGGCACCAGGCCGGCGCCCGCACGGTTGCGGGTCAGCGGGGCCATCACGATGCGGTTGGCCAGGGTCAGCGCGCCCAGTGCATAGGGTTCGAACAGCGAAGGGTGGGTCATTGGCGGTGCTCGGAATCAGTGGTTGACAAAGATTACGATCAAAATCTAAAGTGTCAACACTTTGATGACGAATGACATCAAAGTAAGCTGCCGCTCTCACCAGTCCCGCACAAGCACGGAGTGTCCCAACGATGAAAGTGACCAAGGCACAGGCGCAGGCAAACCGGGCGCACGTCGTCGAGACCGCCTCGGTGCTGTTTCGCGAGCGTGGTTACGAAGGGATCGGCATCGCCGATCTGATGGCCGCCGCAGGGTTCACCCACGGCGGCTTCTACAAGCAGTTCCGCTCCAAGGCGGATCTGATGGCCGAATCGGCGGCCTGCGGCCTGGCCAACATCGCCGCGCAGACCGAGCATGTGGACAAGGCGGATTTCGTGAACTTCTATCTGTCGCGCGGACATCGCGACAGCCTTGCCACCGGCTGCACGATGGCTGCGCTGGGCGCCGATGCCGCGCGCCAGCCGGAGGAAGTGCGCGAGGCGTTCGCCGCCGGGGTCGAAAACCTGTTGGCCTCGCTCGACCGCAGCGGCGCTGCGCCCGGCACTGCCGAGGCAGCAGCGGAGCGCGCCAGCAACCTGGACATGATGGCGCACGCCATCGGCGCCATCGTGTTGTCGCGGTCGTGTCCGAACGATTCGCCGCTGGCCGACGAAATCATCGCGGTGTGTCGCGACCAGATCCTGTCGTCGTTGCAGGCATCCAACTAACCGACAGGCGTGCATCCGCCACACACGTGGCCGAGGTTTCACCGGTAGAACTGCGTTTTTAGCCAAGCCATCGCATCCCAGTCGCGGCGTGATCGTCACTCGACTGCCGCCCTGTCACTCACTGCACTCAAGGAATTCCAATGACAAGCAAACCCTCTGTTGCGCTGGTGACCGGCGCCTCCTCCGGCATCGGCGAAGCAACTGCCAACGCGTTGGCTGCCGCCGGTTATACGGTGTACGGCACCAGCCGTCGCGGCGCGCAGTCCGGGCAGCGCGCCTTCACGCTGCTGGCGCTGGATGTGACCAGCGACGAATCGGTCGACGCCGCGATCCAGGAGCTGCTGCGACGGGAAGGGCGCATCGACCTGCTGGTCAATAACGCCGGTTTCGGTGTGTCTCCTGCCGCTGCGGAGGAAAGCTCGATCGAGCAGGCCAAGGCCATCCTCGACACCAACTTCCTTGGTGTCGTGCGCATGACGCGCGCAGTGGTGCCGCACATGCGCCGCCAGGGCAGTGGCCGCATCATCAACATCGGCTCGATCATCGGGCTGGTGCCCACGCCGTATGCGGCGCTGTACGCGGCCAGCAAGCACGCGGTGGAGGGTTACTCCGAAGCGGTGGACCACGAGCTGCGCAGCTACGGAATCCGGGTCACGGTAATCGAGCCGGCCTACACCAAAACCCAGTTCGAGGCGAACACTCTCGCCCCGGATGCGCCGCTGGAAAATTACCGTCAGGTGCGTACCCAGGTCGGCCAGGTGGTGGCGCAGGCAATGGCAAGCGCAGACGAGCCCTCCGTCGTGGCCGACGTGGTGGTGAAGGCGGCGCGCGCCCAGCAGCCCAAGGTGCGCTACACCGCGGGCAAGATCGCCGGACAGCTGCAGTTCTTGCGGCGGTTTGCGCCGGCAGGCGTGTTCCAGTCGTTGATTCGCAAGAACCTGCAGCTCGATGCGAAGACGCCACCCGAGACGACGACGCCATCCCATGCCGGATAAGCCCGGCCGACAAACCACTGCAAGTGCCGGCCCTGGCGGTGAGCGCAACAGGTTTCAGCTGCGCCACGCCGGGTTGCACCGCTGCACAAACGAGCCGCAGCGACTGCAGTGTGCATGCCGTTACCGATGCGTCGGTGGTGACGCGGTAGCGCGCGGCCTTGACCCCAACAGGAGAAGGCAATGACCTTCAATGCAGTGCTTAGCGTACAGACCAGCGAGCCGGTGGTTACCAGGCTGGCCCAGTTCAACGAAGACGCGTTGATGCCGGGCGAGGTGAGGGTTGCTGTCGAGTATTCGACCGGCAACGACCACCACGCGATGATGGTGGCGATGAGCGGAGGTGGCCCGATCATTCGCCATCTTCCGCTGATTCCTGGCATCGATCTTGCCGGTGTGGTCCAAGCGTCCCGCGATGCCGGAATTGCGGTTGCAGACCGGGTGCTGACCAGTGGCCGGGGGTTGCATCAGCCCCACTCTGGTGGCGACGCGCGGAAGGTGCAGGGGCGCACCGTCGTGGAGGTGAACGCATGAGCGCGCCGACTGCATCGCGCGCGTTTCGCTACCTGGCCACGCTGTCGGCGTTGTCGTTCTTCGCGTTGGGCGCTGCCTGGCTGCTGGCACCTGCGGCCATGCTGGCCAATTGGGGCGTGGCCTTCGACAGTGACGCGCTGGGCGTGCTCGGTCGACGCGCCGCACCGCTGTATGCGGCCATCGGCGTCATGCTGCTGCTGGTGCGAACGGCGCCACCGTCGCCAGGGCGCCGTGCCGTGGTTGCGGGCTTCGTCACCGCGTGCCTGTTGCTGGCAGTGCTGGGCGTGGCGGAGTGGGGGGCCGGGCATGTCAACGCCGGCATCTTCGCGGCAGTCGCGATCGAGATTGGCTTTCCGCTGGCGTTCCTGCTGGTGACGCGTGCCGAGGCCGCGTCGCGGCACAACGACAAGGCGCGATGATGGTAAGCATGGCGGCGCCTGTGGGGTGCCGTCATGCGAGTTGGCGGACATGACAGGCTGCAAGACTGGCCAACCAAGCGTTGCGAGCAGTTGGCAACTGGATGTGGATGTCGCATGGAAAACGCAGTTGCCGGGGCGGTGCACGCCGATTCCAGTCACGGCTGTGTAGCTGCGCCGGCTACGTCAGCCGCTCGAAGCCCGGTGCCCGCTCATTTCCTGCCCGGCATCCTTGTCGAAACGTACATGCCACCAGGTGGCGCTGAGCGAAATCAGGCTGACCACGCAGAACGCCAGCGAAAAATCGCGTTGCGCCGGTTGGGTGTGATCGCCGGCCAGCATCGCCAGCTTGAGGATCATCGCGCCGGCGCATACGCCCACCGAGAGCATCAGTTGCTGCAAGGTGGTGTACAGGCTGCTGGCGCGGCTCATGCGCGATGCGGGCACGTTTTCGTAGGCGATGGTGTTGTAAGCGGCGAACTGGAACGACATGAACGCGCCGCAGCACAGCAGCAGGCCGAACATCAGCGCCGGCGGCCAGTCGGGCCGGAACAATGCACACACCATGTAGCCCAGGCTGGCGAGCACACCGTTGCCGATCAGGCTGTTGCGATAGCCGAAGCGGCGCAGCAACTGCGGGGTGATGCTGCGCATCAGCAGTGCGCCGAGCGCGGTGGCCAGGATCAGGCGCCCGCTGTGCGCGGCGCTCAGGCCGAAGCCGATCTGGAACAGCAGCGGCAGCAGGAACGGATGCGCGCCCTGGGTGATGCGCATCAGCGCACCGCCGATCACCGACAAGCGGAACGAATCGATCCGCAGCAGGCTCAGGTCCAGCAGCGGAGCGGGGTGGTGGCGTGCATGCCACAGATACCCCAGCGCAGCGCTACCGCCGATGGCCAGCAGCCAGCTCGCGGTGCCGATGCCGTCCTGCTGGCTGACCATTTCCAGGCCGAACAGCAGGCAGCCCAACGCGGTGCCGCACAGCACGAAACCGCGCAGGTCGAAACGTGCCGGTGTGGTTTCGGTGGGAATTTCCGGGATGAAACGGCGTACCAGCAGAAAGCCGGCAATGCCGATCGGCACGTTGATGTAGAAGATCCAGCGCCAGTCCAGGTACGAGACGAAAAATCCACCCAGCGGCGGGCCCAGCATCGGGCCGATGAAGGCAGGCACCAGCGTCCAGGCCATGGCCGACACCAGATGACGACGCTCGACCGTGCGCAGCAGGATCAGCCGTCCAAGCGGGGCCATCATCGCGCCACCGGCGCCTTGCAGCACGCGCGCGGCGACCATGGTGGGCAGGCTGTCGGCCAGCGAACACAGGATCGAGCCGCCGACGAATACCCAGATCGATGCGCCGAACACCCGGCGCAGGCCGAAGCGGTCGGCGATCGCACCGCTGGCCGGGATCAGCACCGCCAGCGCCAGCAGGTAGCTGGTCATGGCGATGCTCATCGCCGGCGCGGCAACGCCGAAATCGCGCGCCAGGGTCGGCAGCGCGGTTGCCAGCACGGTGGCATCCATCTGCTCCATGAAGATGGCGCAGGCCAGGATCAGCGAGATGATGCGGTAATCGGGATAACGCGGCGGCGTGACGCCGGCCTCGGACACGCTGGAGGACATCGGACTCTCGGTTGCGGGGCCGCATCGGTGGCGCACAGATGGCGATCGGACCGGCCCGCGTCGCACGGTGTTGTGCGGCGCAACATGGCTATTGTCCGCCCGCGCGAAGCGGTGTTCAAGCACGCGCCAGGCAACACTGCGTACGCATCACAGAGCCGAACACACTGCCAACTCGCTTGGGAGAGCCGTACAGCCCACAAGACGGGCGCGAATGCTCGCCCGATCGGCGCGCAAACTGATCAGCCCGTCCCGATTCCCCAATCCCGATTCCCGATTCCCGGCTCCTCAGGGCCCCGGCGCCGCGCTATCCCAGGCATCCATGATCTGCAGGACCTGCGGCAACGCCTCGCGAAATTGCTGCACCAGGCGCGGTTCCAGTTGCTTGCCTGCCATGCTGTCGAGCTTGCGCATGGCATCGTCCACCGTCCACGGCGCCTTGTAGGCGCGCCGCCCGCACAGCGCGTCGAACACGTCGGCCACCGCCACGATGCGCGCCGATTCGGGAATGGCCTCGCCGGCCAGGCCGTTGGGGTAGCCGCTGCCGTCCCAGCATTCGTGGTGATGCAGCGCGATTTCCGCAGCCAGCTGAAACACCGGCCCGCGCCCGTGCCGCAGCAGGTCGTGGCCGACCTGCGGGTGCTGGCGCACCACCGAGCGTTCGTGTTCGTCCAGCGCATCGGGCTTGTGCAGGATGTTGCCGGGCACCGCAATCTTGCCGGCGTCGTGCAGGGGCGCGGCATCCAGCAGCAGCTGCGCCCGTTGCGCCGACCAGCCGACCTGCTCGGCCAGCACCTGCGCATAGGCGGCCATGCGCCAGATATGCGCGCCGGTGTCGGCATCCTGGCCTTGCCCGGCGGTACCGAGCAAATGGATCGCATCGCGATAGTGCTGCGCCAGGCGCGCGCTTTCGGCCAACTTCAACTGGGTGGCGATGCGCGCCTTGAGCAGGGCGGGCGAGTAGGGCTTGCTGACGTAATCGGCTGCGCCCGCTTCCAGACCGATGCGTTCGTCGTGCTCGCTGCTGCGCGAGGTCACGAACAGGATCGGGATGGCCGTGCTGGCGGGCTGCTGCTTGAGCGTGCGCGCCACTGCATAGCCGTCCATGTCGGGCAGCTCGACATCCAGCAGGATCAACGCCGGCGTGTGGCGGAGCACCGCCTCCAGCGCTTCGCCGCCGGACTTGGCGAACACCAGCGGAAAATCGTCGCGCAGCAGCTGGCGCAGGGTGGCCAGGTTGCTGGATTCGTCGTCGACACACAGCAGGGGACGATGCGGCATGGAGGCTCCTTGCCACCGGCGTGGTGAGCGGTCAGCGCAGGTGAGTGGCTTGCCAGTCGTGCAAGGTGGCCTCGGCGCGACGGAAATCGAAATCTTCCACTGCACGCTGCAGTGCTTCCTGCAGGATGCGCGGCAGACGCGGCGCGCAGATCAGCAGCGCGTGGTCGATCTTGTCGGCATCGTCGCTGCCCAGGGCCGCTTCCAGGATCTGCACGCTGTCCGCGTCCAGCGCGGCATCGTCATCGCCTGCTTCGGCGTCGCTGTCGCCGTGTTGCAGGAAGGCGTGGATCGCCGCGGCGGTGCGCTGCATGGTGTCCTTGAGTGCGAGCAGTGCCGAGGTGATGTCGTGGCCTTGCTCGATGCGGGTTTCCAGGTCGCTGGCGGCGCCGGCCAGGGCCGGCAATGCCAGCGACCCGGCCGCGCCACGCAGCTTGTGCGCCAGTGCGCCGATCGCCGGCAGCTCGTTGCGGCGCAGATGCTCGGCTGCGGCCTCGGCCGGGTCGGGGTTGTCGCGCAGCAGTTTGAGCAGATAGCGCTCGTACGGTTCGCGCTCGCGCCACAGGCTGCGTGCACGCGCCGCATCCAGCACCTCCGGGTCGGCGTGCTCCCACTCGGGGCCGCCTTGCACAGCGGTCTCGTGCGGCAGCGACGGGATGCGCCGCACACCGGGCTGCAGGAAGTGGCGGATGGCGGTGACCAGTTCCTCCACATTGAACGGCTTGGCGATGAAACCGTTCATGCCCGCTTCCAGCGCTTTCTCCTGTTGCGGGCGAAAGGCGCCGGCAGTCAGCGCGATCACCGGCAGGCTGGCCAGCGCGGGGATCTGCCGCAGCCGCCGCGTGGCTTCATAGCCATCGACCACCGGCATCTGCACGTCCATCAACACCAGCTGGAACAGCTCCGGCGCGCGCCTGAGCGTGTTGATGGCCTGCTCGCCATCGTGGGCGACCGTGACCATGGCGCCTTCGCCTTCGAGAATGCGCTGCGCCACTTCGCAGTTGATTTCGCTGTCGTCCACCAGCAGCAGATGCGCGCCTTCCAGCCGACGCGCCACGAAGGTGGGCGCCACCGGCCGCGCGCCGGGGCGTTCGTGGACCAGTTGCTCCACCAGCCGGTGCAGCGCCGCGCTGGTGACCGGCTTGGTCATCACCGCATCCAGGTCCTGCTGCTCGGGATGCTGTTCCAGCAGGCGACGCTCGTACGCGGTGACCATGACGATCACCGGATGCGGGCCGGGCACGGCGCGTGCGCGGATCTGCCGCGCAATCGCCACGCCGTCGATGTCGGGCATGCGCCAGTCGAGCAGGAAGATGTCATAGGGCTCGCTGGCCTGTTCGATCGCCTGCAGGGCGGCCTGGCCGCTGGCGACCGCATCCACGCGCCAGCCGAGTTCGGTGGCGATGCGCACCAGGTTGTTGAGTGCCGCATCGTGGTCGTCGGCGATCAATACCCGCGGCATCGCTTCCGGCGGCAGCGCCGGCAGGTCGCGCTGGGCCAGCGGCGGGGCGGATTTTTCCAGCGTCACCACGAAATAGAACTCGCTGCCGCGGCCGGGCACGCTTTCCACCTCCAGCTCGCCGCCCATCAATTCGATCAGGCGCCGGCTGATGGTCAGGCCCAGGCCGCTGCCGCCGTAGCGCCGGCTGGTGGAGGTATCGGCCTGCAGGAACGGCGAGAAGATCAGGCTCTGCTTTTCCTTGGAAATGCCGATGCCGGTGTCGCGCACCGAGAACAGCAGCTTGAGCTTGTTCGGATCGCCGCTGGGGAAGCGCCGCACCGACAGCACCACTTCGCCCTGCTCGGTGAACTTGATCGCGTTGCCGACCAGGTTGACCAGCACCTGGTTGATGCGCAGCGCATCGCCGAGCAACCAGCGGCAATCGCGCGGCAGCGGTTCGACGATCATTTCCACCGGTTTGGTGCTGAGCGAGGAACGCATCAGGTCGGCGATGTTGTCGAACAGTTGATTAAGGTCAAACGGTGCGCGTTCCAGATCGATGCGCCCGGCCTCGATCTTGGAGAAGTCCAGGATGTCGTTGATGATTTCCAGCAGCGAGCGTGCGGAGCGGTCGATCTTGGTCACCATGTCCTGCGCGGCACCGGGAAGCTCGCTGCGCTGGAGCAGGTACAGCATGCCCAGGATCGCGTTCATCGGTGTGCGGATCTCGTGGCTCATGTTGGCCAGGAAATCGGACTTGGACTGGTTGGCGCTCTTGGCCGCGTCCATCGCCAGGCGCAGCTGTTTCTCGTGCAGTTTCTGCTCGGTCAGGTCCACCGCCATGCCCAGGTAACCGATCACCTGATCGTTATCGTCGCGCAGGGTGCTCAGGGTCAGCAGCACCGGCAGGCGGCGGCCTTCGTGGCTGACGTAGGTCCATTCGCTGGTGTCGCTGCGGCCCAGGCTGGTCAGCGCCGCGATCGCCTCCAGCGTATGCGCCACCGGCGCGCCGGTCTGCTCGGAGAGCAGGTGCGCGCGCTCCTGCAGTTCCTCCTGCTCGATGAACTGGCCGGCCTTGCGGCGGCCGATCACCTCGTCGGCGTTGTAGCCCAGCAGTTTTTCCGCGGCGCGATTGAACAGCGTGACAAAGCCGCTGGAGTCGGTGGCGATGATGGCAAAGCCGGCGTGCGCCAGGATCGCGCGATGCAGCGCGGAGAACTTCATCAGCTCGCTGGTGCGTTCGGCGACCTGATGTTCGAGCGATGCATTCAGCGCGACGATGCGCTGGTGCGCACGCACCCGCTCGGAGATGTCGCGGAAGAAATGCGAATGCCCGCTCAGGGTGGCATCGCGTTCGATGATCGGGGCCTTGCTGGCCAGCACATGGACCAGGTGCCCATCACGATGGCGCATGCTCAGCGCCGCCGATGTATCGACCGAATGGCCTTCGTCGGCATGCTCGATGTCGGGGATCGCATACGGCTGTGGCGACAGCAGCATCGTCAGGTTCTGGCCGATCGCCTCGTCCGCGCTGTAGCCGAACATCGCTTCGGCAGCGGGATTCCAGTGGGTGATGTGTCCGTCCGGGGTCTCGGCAACGATGGCTTCGCTGGAATGGCTGACCAGTGCCGCCAGCTCCATCTGTTTGCGCAGCACTTCCTCGCGCCGCAGGCCGTTGCTGAAATACAGCACCAGCAATGCCGCCAGCAGCACCGACACCCCCAGCACCAGGCCGCCGATCAGCCACGGCGAGGTCTGGTTGAGCGAGGCCAGGAAGCTGGCGGTGGGGTGGGCGGTGATGATCCAGGTGCGGCCGTAGATCTGCAGCTGCTGCACCACCGGCGGGCGACGCGCGCTGTCGCTGGACGGCGTGCCGCTGCGGAAGAAGTTGTGGGTCGGCTCGTTCCGGTCGGACAGATCCAGCGCCACGTCGTCGCGCTCGCCCAGGGTGCTTTGCACCATCTGCTCGACGCTGAAGGGCGCATACACCCAGCCACTGGTCGCGGCCATGCGCTGTTGCGGTGTCTGCAGCGGCATGCCTTCGCGATACACCGCCAGCAGCACCAGGAATCCGCTTTCGCTGGGAATGCGATAACCGGACAGCGAGATCGGCGAGGTCATGATCGGCACGCCGCTGCGTGCGGCCTGCAGTGCCGCTGCGCGGCGACGCGGCTCGGAGGCGATGTCCAGGCCGATCGGACGGTTGCCCGAGGACTCCGGTTCGAAATACAGCACGATGTAACGCTCGCCGTCCCAGGGCTCCAGCGGCCGGCGCTTGATGTCCGGTGCGCCGTCGGCGCGCGCGGCCTGCAGGAAGGCCTCTTCGTCGGCAGGCGCGACGCGATGGATGTAGCCGTAGCCCAGCACGCCGGGAAACTCGCGCGCGTAATCGCGCGAGCGGCTGTACAGGGTGAAGCGGTCGCGACCGATGACATCCTTGCCGGCGCCGATCACCGCGCCACGCGCGCCGCGCAATCCGTGTTCGAAGGTATACATGCGCTCGCTGATGTTGCGTGTCAGCGTGCGCACCACATAGTTGAAACGCTGCTGGCGCTCGAGCTCGTTATGTCGCTGTAGCGACAGGCCGGCAGCAATGGCGGCGATCAGACCTGCGGCGAGAATCAGCAGGGCCCCGATCGATGCACGACGCCCGTATTTTCTGCGCAGATCCCAGCGGCCATTCGGCATTTCTGTTCCCTTGCCTTGCCTGTTGCGTGCCCGGTGTGCTGGCCGACAGCGAAGTCGGTCTCGTGGTGGCGCCTGACGATCATCAGACTACGTGCAGTCCCCCCGGCGTCCGCACGTGCTTCCGGTGGGCGATCAACGTCATTGCCAATGCATCAGAACGCCAGCCAGATCGATAATGCGTGAAGGGCAAGGCCGATCAGTCCGCCCACCAACGTTCCATTGAACCGAATGTATTGCAGATCGCGTCCGACACCCAATTCCAATTGTTCGACGAGGTGACGTTCGTCCCAACTTTTCATCGTCGACGCGATATGGTCGGTCACCGATGCGCGCAAGCGTGTGGTGAGTTTGTCGGCAGCCTGCAACATGTGCTGGTTGAGCGCTTCGCGCAGCGAGGGATCCTGCGACAGGGCCTGGCCGAGCGATTGCATGGAGCGCTCCATATGCGCGGCCATCGACGATTCCTCACGCGCCAGGTCGTTGCGCAGTGCATCGCGAATCTCGCCCCACAGACCTTGCACGTAGTCCTGCAAGGCCGGATGTTCGATCGCGCGCTGCTTGAGTTCTTCCACGCGCTCGGCCATTGCCGGCTCGTCGCGCAGGCGTGCGATGTAGCGTTGCAGCCAGGCTTCATAGTCGAGCCTGATTGGATGCTCGGGCGTCTTGAGGATGTCCTGCAACTCCTCGATCGCCGCACGCGCCATGCGGTCGGCCAGGCTGTCGCCGATCTCCTCGATCGGCTTGACCCAGTTCACCGTGCCGACCAGCTTGGGCCACTCGCGCCGCGCGTAACGCACGATCAAGGCCGAGGCACGCGTCTTGACCTGCTCCTGATCCAGCCACTCGCCCAGGCGCAGCAGCACCTCGTCCAGCAATTTCTGATGCCGGCCATCGGTGGTGAGCAGCGCCATCACATCGCCGACGGTGGCGGCGGCATTCCACTTGCGCAGACGGTCGACCACGAAGCGCTGGATCGCGCGGCGCACCGCGGCCTCGTCCAGCAGCTCCAGCGCCTGCAGCATCCAACTGCGCGCCATCTGCGCGAGCATGCGCGCCTGTTCGGGTTTGGCCAGCCATTCGCCCAGGCGGCTGGCCGGGTCGAACACGCGCAGCTTGTCCATCAACGCCTCGGGGGCGAGGAACTGGTCGCGCACGAACACCGCCAGGCCATCGGCCAGACGGTCCTTGCCGCGCGGCAGGATGGCGGTGTGCGGAATCGGCAGGCCCATCGGCCGCCGGAACAAGGCCACCACCGCGAACCAGTCGGCCAGTGCGCCGACCGTGGCGGCTTCACAGAAGGCCGAGACCCAGGCCCAGACGCCTTGTTCGCCCATCACGTGGCTGACGACGAAGCCGGCGAACATGGCCAGCAGCAGGGCCACCGCCAGCAGCTTCATGCGCTGCAGCTGGGCACGACGGGGATCGACGGGGCGGGGAGTGCTAACGCTTGGTTCCATCTGCGCAGTGTACCCAGTCGCCGGAGCAGGGCATGTCCACAGCCGGGCGTAATGGCCCGGTAGGAGCGCGCCTGAGCGCGACGGCGTTACCGGGAAAGCCGCGTCGCGCCCGGGTGCGCTCCTAACGGGTGGTTGCAGCGATCGCGGTTGCCGTTCGCGGTGGTGGCCGATCGATTCTGTAGGAGCGCGCTTGCGCGTGATGGCGTTACCGGGACAGCCACGTCGCGCCCGGGTGCGCTCCTACGGTGATGCACCGTCTGGCACTTAGCCGCGCAGGCGCTCCAGCTGCGACTGCAGCGCGGTCACCTTGGCCTGCAGCGCGGCGTTTTCGTTTTCCAGTTCGGTGACGCGGCGTTGCAAGGCTTTCATGTCGCGGCGTTCGGCTTCGCCGCCTTCGGCCTCGTCGGGCTTGGGTTTGCGTTTGGCGTCGCGTACGCGCTTGGCAGCCTGTTTGAGCTCGGCCTTGCCGGCCTGCGCGGCGGCGCGTTGCTCGTCCTCGGACAAGGTGGCCACGGCAGCGGCGGCGCTGATCGAAATCTCGCCGGCCTTGACCGCCTGCACCACTTCCGGGGCGGCCTGCTTGTGGATGCGCTCGATCATCACCACCTGGTTGTTGCTCAGGCGGGCCTCGCGCGCCAGCTCGGCGCGGCTGACCGGGGTGGAGGTTTCTTCCCACGGTGGGCTGTCGCTGTCCGCGGCCGCCGGCGTGGCGTCGTGGTCGATGCCGGTGGCCGGCTGCTCAGCGTCGGCAACCGCCGGCGCTTCGGCAGCGGCGTCGGCGTCGCGCTGGCTGCGCTGGCGTGCGGCCAGGATCTCGCGCTTGCGCAGTGCCAGCACGCCACGCTGGAAGTCCGACACGCTGCGCCGGCCCAGGTGCTGCTCGATCATCCACAGCTGCACATCCTGCATCGACTGGAAGCGCGGGTTCTGCACGGTCTGGAACGGCAGGTCGTGCTTCTGGCAGATGCCGTAGCGGTTGTGGCCATCCACCAGCACGTCACCCCACAGCACCAGCGCATCGCGGCAGCCTTCGGCCAGCAGGCTGCGCTCCAGCGCCTCGTGCTCGTCGGGCGTCAGCGGGTCGATGTAGGCCTTGAGTTCTTCTTTGACAACGATGTTCATGCGGCAACTGCGGGGAAGTGCGGGGCCGGCATTGTAGTGAGCCTGCCCCGGCTTTGCGCGCTTGACCGCGCCGCGTGCCGGCGTTACGCGCGGGCGCCTGGGTCGCTCGTCGTCAGGCGGTGCTGCGCAGGATCTTTGCCAGCGTTTCAACCATCTGCCCGATCTGTTCGGGGGTGACGATCAGCGGTGGTGACAGCGCGATGACATCGCCGGTGACGCGCACCAGCAGGCCGCCGTCGTGGAAGCAGCGTTCGAACACCTCGTAGCCGCGTGCGCCGGGCGCGCCGTCGCGTGGCGCCAGCTCGATCGCGCCGATCAGGCCGATGTTGCGGATGTCGATGACATGCGGCAGCCCGCGCAGGCTGTGCAGCGCGTCTTCCCATTGCGGGCCCAGCGTGATCGCGCGGTCGAACAGGTGTTCTTCGGCGTAGGTGTCCAGCGTGGCGATCGCCGCGGCGCAGGCCAGCGGATGGCCGGAATAGGTGTAGCCGTGGAAGAGCTCGATCGCGTTCTGCGGCCCCTGCATGAAGGCCGCGTGGATCGCATCGGCCACCAGTACCGCGCCCATCGGCACGCTGCCGCTGGTCAGCCCCTTGGCGGCGGTGATCAGGTCCGGCGTGACGCCGAAGCGTTGCGCCGCGAACGCCTCGCCGACCCGGCCGAAGCCGGTGATGACCTCGTCGAACACCAGCACGATGCCGTGGCGGTCGCAGATGGTGCGCAGCCGCTGCAGATAACCTTCCGGCGGCAGGATCACTCCGGCCGAGCCGGATACCGGCTCGACGAAGACCGCCGCAATGGTCGAGGCGTCGTGCAGGGTGATCAGGCGTTCCAGATCGTCGGCCAGCTCGGCGCCGTGCGCCGGCAGCCCGCGCGCGTACGCATTGCGTTGCAGATCCAGCGTATGCCGCAGATGGTCGGTGCCAGCCAGCAGGGGGCCGAACCATTTGCGGTTGTTGGGCAGCCCGCCGATCGACATGCCGCCGAAGCCGACCCCGTGATAGGCCTTCTCGCGCCCGATGAAGCGGGTGCGCTGGCCCTCGCCGCGCAGGCGGTGGTAGGCCAGCACGATCTTCATCGCGCTATCGACCGCCTCCGAGCCGGAGTTGGTGAAGAACACATGGCCCAGGCCCGGCGGTGCGATCGCGGCCAGCCGCTGCGCCAGCACGAACGGCAGCGGTGAACCCATCTGGAAGGTCGGCGCGAAATCCAGCGTGCCGGCCTGCTCACGGATCGCCGCCACGATGCGTTCGCGGGCGTGGCCGGCATTGCAGCACCACAGCCCGGCGGTGCCGTCCAGGATCTGGCGGCCGTCGACATCGCGGTAGTACATGCCGGCAGCGGAGGCCAGCAGGCGCGGGTGCGCCTTGAACTGGCGGTTGGCGGTGAACGGCATCCAGAACGCGTCCAGGTGCGCCGGTGCCTGCAGCGCGTGCGCGCCATCGCGCGGAGGGTGGTCGTGCATGGCGGACTCCGTCGCTGGGAAGCGTCCGACTGTACGGCCACCGCGCGTCTGCCGTCACCCCGGCCGAGCGCGACGGCGAGCACGATTTGCGGACCCGCATGCGCCGATCCGCATGGACTAGTCAATTAGTCGCAACGTCGGCCGCTAAGCTTTGGGAACGCCTTGTGGCGCAGGCCATGACGGGTTTTTGACTGGCTACGGGGCGCGCCGAAGCATTGCAAAGATTCAACGATCGCCGATGATGCGCCAGACGAGTGCCAGTTGGGCCTGGTAGTCGCCGCTGCCCTTATCGCAACACGTCAATCGATCGCAGCCATCAATCGTTTTCGGAACCACTGACACCGCCTGCGCGCAGCCGTCCTGTCGGGCGCTCCGGACACACTTCATCGCACTTTTTAGGGGAACGGGAATGACACAAGGGTCCACCGTGGCGAGCGCCAACGGCGCAGACGCCGGCCTGCTGTCCAAGGAGCGCATCGTTGCGCGTCCGGGCTTCAATCGTTGGTTGGTACCGCCGGCAGCACTGGCGATCCACCTGTGTATCGGCATGGCCTATGGCTTCAGCGTGTTCTGGTTGCCGCTGTCCAAGGCGCTGGGCATCACCGAGGCAATCGCGTGCCCGGCCGACATGGGCCTGTTCGCGCGCATGGTCGCCACCACCTGCGACTGGAAGATCAGCGAGCTGCAGTGGATGTACACGCTGTTCTTCGTGCTGCTGGGCTGCTCGGCGGCGATCTGGGGCGGCTGGCTGGAACGTGCCGGCCCGCGCAAGGCCGGTGTGGTCTCGGCGCTGTGCTGGTGCGGCGGGCTGGTGATTTCGGCGGCCGGCATCCACTTCCATCAGATCTGGATGCTGTGGCTGGGTTCGGGCGTGATCGGCGGCATTGGTCTGGGCCTGGGCTATATCTCGCCGGTGTCGACGCTGATCAAGTGGTTCCCCGACCGTCGCGGCATGGCGACCGGCATGGCGATCATGGGCTTCGGTGGCGGCGCGATGATCGGCAGCCCGCTGGCCGATGCGCTGATGCGTCACTTCGCCACGCCGACCTCGGTGGGCGTACTGGAAACCTTCCTGGTGATGGCGGCGCTGTACTTCGTCTTCATGATGGCCGGCGCGTTCGGCTACCGCGTGCCGCCGAGCGGCTGGACCCCCGCCGGCTGGACCGCGCCGGTGGCCAGCAACAACGCCATGATCACTGCCAACCACGTGCACGTGAGCAAGGTCTGGGGCATCCCGCAGTTCTGGCTGCTGTGGGGCGTGCTGTGCCTGAACGTGTCGGCCGGCATCGGCGTGATCGGCATGTCCTCGCCGATGCTGCAGGAAGTGTTCGGCGGCCGGTTGATCGGGGTGGATGTCGGCTTCGGCAGCCTGGATACGGCGCAGCTGGCCAGCATCGCGGCCATCGCGGCCGGCTTTACCGGCCTGCTCAGCCTGTTCAACATCGGCGGGCGCTTCTTCTGGGCCAGCATGTCCGACAAGCTCGGCCGCAAGAACACCTACACGCTGTTCTTCGTGCTGGGCATCTGCCTGTACGCGGCTGCGCCGTCGGCCGGCGGCGTGGGCGGCATCGCGCTGTTTGCGGGCATCTTCTGCATCATCCTGTCGATGTACGGTGGCGGCTTCGCCACCATCCCGGCATATCTGGCCGACCTGTTCGGCACCCAGATGGTGGGCGCCATCCACGGCCGCCTGCTGACCGCCTGGGCCACCGCCGGCATCCTCGGTCCGGTGGTGGTCGGCTACATGCGCGAGTACCAGCTGGCCCACGGCAGCCCGCCGTCACAGGTCTACAACACCACCATGTACATCCTCGCCGGCATGTTGGTGCTCGGTCTGATCTGCAACCTGTTGGTGCGCCCGGTGGCCGCGCGTCATTTCATGACGCCCGAAGAACTGGCGCGCGAGAAGCAGCTGGCGCACGAGAAGGTCGACCGCAGCGGCAAGGCGGTGCTGCCGCCGGAGCAGATGGCGCGCATCGGGCATGGCGGCAACCCCGCCCTGGTCGCGTTGGCCTGGCTGGCGGTAGGTGTGCCGATGTCCTGGGGTATCTGGGTCACGCTGCAGAAAGCCTTCGTGCTGTTTCATTGAGATGAGATGACACTTCCGTCTTCCCGTTCCGTACGCGCTGGCAGTGTGGTGCGCACGGTTGTCCGCCACCGCGGCGGCCGCAACGCCACGGTGCAGGACATGGTGGCGGCCGAAATGCCGGTCGCGTTCAACTACAACGGCGTGCCGTTCGCGGTGATGATGGCCACGCCGGAAGACCTGGAGGATTTTGCATTCGGGTTTTCGCTGAGCGAGGGCATCGTCGACCACCCGCAGGATCTGCGGGTGGTGGCGGTGGAGACGTTTCTGGAAGGCGCTTCGCTGCAGATCGAGATCCCGCCCGAGCGTGCCGCTGCGCTGGACCGGCGACGGCGCAATCTGGATGGCCGCAGCGGTTGCGGGGTGTGCGGCAACGAATCGATCGAGGCGGTACTGCGTGTGCCGCCGCTGCTGCAGTCGGCGTTGCAGATCGATGCGCAGGCCTTGGCGCGTGCGCTGGAAGCGCTGCACGCGCAGCAGCCGATCGCCGCACAGACCGGCGCGGTGCATGCCGCCGGTTGGGCCGATGCACACGGTGTGGTGCGCTACGTGCGCGAAGACGTCGGCCGCCATAACGCGCTCGATAAGTTGATCGGTGCGCTGGCGCGGGAGCGCGTCGATGCATCGCAAGGGTTTGCGGTGGTCACCAGCCGCGCCAGTTACGAAATGGCCATGAAAGCCGCGCAGGCCCGGATCCCGCTGCTCGCAGCGATTTCGGCACCGACCGCTCTGGCGATCAGCCTGGCCGACAGTGCGGGACTGACCCTGATCGGGTTTGCCCGCGATCACGATTGTGTCGTTTACAGCCATCCGCAGCGCCTGAATCTGGGCGTTGGCGTGGGAGAGCCCGCATGAGCAAGAAGACCATCCAGCAATACGACAATCCCGCCGGCGGCTGGGGCGCATTGCGCTCGGTCGCCAAGCACCTGATGGAACAGGACATCGCGGTGCAGGGCGCCAAGACGCTGCTGCACGCCAACCAGCCGGACGGTTTCGACTGCCCCGGCTGCGCCTGGCCCGACCGCGATCACACCTCCACCTTCGAGTTCTGCGAGAACGGCGCCAAGGCCGTCGCGGCCGAGTCCACGGCGCGTCGCGCCGGGCCGGAGCTGTTCGCCTCGCACAGCGTCAGCCTGCTGTCGCAGTACAGCGATTACTGGTTGGAAGGGCAGGGCCGGCTGACCCAGCCGATGCGTTACGACGTGGCCACCGATCACTACGTGCCGGTGAGCTGGGACGAGGCCTTCGCGCAGATCGCCGGGCACCTCAACGGGCTGGCATCGCCGGACGAGGCGATCTTCTACACCTCCGGGCGCACCAGCAACGAGGCGGCCTTCCTGTATCAGTTGTTCGTGCGTGAGTTCGGCACCAACAACTTCCCCGACTGCTCCAACATGTGCCACGAGCCGTCCGGCACCGCGCTGCGTTCGCAGATCGGCGTGGGCAAGGGCACGGTGTCGCTGCACGATTTCGAACTGGCCGATGCGATCTTCATCTTCGGCCAGAACCCGGGCACCAACCATCCCCGCATGCTCGGCGAGTTGCGTCAGGCTTCCAAGCGCGGCGCGGCGATTGCGGCATTCAATCCGCTGCGCGAGCGCGGGCTGGAGAAGTTCGCCGACCCGCAGGACAAGCTGGAGATGCTGCACAACGGCTCTACCCGCATCGCCTCGGATTATTTCCAGCTCAAGATCGGCGGCGATCTGGCCGCGGTCAAGGGCATCATCAAGCATGTGCTGGAGCGCGACGCACAGGCCCAGCGCGACGGCACGCCACGGCTGCTGGATCTGGAATTCATCGACGCCCACACCGCCAACTTCGACGCCTTCGCTGCCGAGGTGCACGGCGAATCCTGGGACACCATCGTCGAAGAGTCCGGGCTGGACGAAGCGGCGCTGCGCAAGGCCGGCGAACTCTATCTCAATGCCGAGCGCGTGATCGCCTGCTGGGGCATGGGCATCACCCAGCACAAGCATTCGGTGGCCACCATCCACATGATCACCAACCTGCTGTTGCTGCGCGGCCATCTTGGCCGGCCGGGCGCGGGCGTGTGCCCGGTGCGGGGACACAGCAACGTGCAGGGCGACCGCACGATGATGATCTACGAAAAACCGCCGGCCGCGTTTCTGGACAAGTTGCAGACGCTGTTCGGGTTCGCGCCGCCGCGCGAAGACGGTTTCGACACCGTTGGTGCGATCGAGGCAATGCTGGACGGGCGCGGCAAGGTGTTCTTCGCGATGGGCGGCAATTTTGCCGCCGCCACGCCGGATACCGACGCCACGCATCGCGCGCTGCGCAATTGCGAATTGACCGTGCATGTCACCACCAAGCTCAATCGCAGCCACCTGGTGCACGGGCGCGATGCGCTGATCCTGCCCTGCCTGGGCCGTACCGAAATCGACATCCAGGACGCCGGGTCGCAGGGCGTGACGGTGGAAGATTCGATGAGCATGGTGCACCTGTCGGCCGGCATCAATCCGCCGGCCTCGGCGGAGCTGTTGTCCGAGCCGGCGATCGTGGCGCGGCTGGCCGAGGCGACGCTGGGTGCGCGCAGCGCGATCCGCTGGCGTTGGCTGGTGGGCGACTACGACCGCATTCGCGACCTGATTGCCCAGGTGTTCCCCGATTTTGCCGACTTCAACCAGCGTGTGCGGGTGCCGGGCGGCTTCCGCTTGTCCAACACCGCGCGCGATCGCCAGTGGGTGACGCCCGAAAAGCGCGCGGTGTTCAAACCGCACGCGGTGCCGACCGACAACCCGATCCATCGCGCACGCCGCAGCCACACCGAGCAGATGGTGTTTACGCTGGCCACCACGCGCTCGCACGATCAATACAACACCACCATCTACGGGCTGGATGATCGCTACCGCGGCGTGTTCGGCGAGCGCCGCGTGCTCTTCATCAATGGCGCGGATATCGCCGCGTTGAACATGAAGGCCGGCGACTGGGTGGACCTGGAGAGCCTGTGCGAGGACGGTGTGCACCGCGAGGCGCGTCGCTTCCTGCTGGTGGACTACAACATTCCGCGCGGCTGCCTGGCGGCGTATTACCCGGAAACCAACGCGCTGGTGCCGTTGTCCAGCTTCGCCGACGAAGCGCGCACGCCCACCTCTAAGTCGATTCCGGTGATCGTGCTGCCGCACCGTGCCGAAACCGCCGATGCGGCGCCGCGAGACATCGGAGCGGTGCTTGTCCGCTGATCCACAGCTCACCGCGCTGCTGCTTGCCGCGTTGGCCGACACGCCCGAGGGCGTGTCGCTGGCGCGCCTGTGCAAGCAACTGGGCGTGCGCATGAGCGTGCTGCTGCGCACCCTGGCGTGGTTGGGTAACGCCAGTCTGGATGGTCAACCCGGTCCGGGCTGGATCCAGGTAGAAGACCGCGGCGAGCGCCAGCTCGCAGTGCTGACGGATCTCGGGCTGGCAGCGCATGCGCAACGTGCAATAACGCAAACGCAGTAGGGCGACTGAGCAACTTGCTGGTTCTTCCCGGCTGCTTCACTTGCACCGGAAGCTGGTCGGACGCACCGTGATCCAAATAACGCAGGCCACGCTTTGCTTGCAACCAAACACACCGACCATCTTGACTGGTCCTTGTCCGCTCACCGTCGCGGGACCTTACGCGGCATGGATGCCGCGTAAGAGCCTACAAGGATGTACTTGCGGCGTGTCCCGCGATGGTGGGCGGGCAAGGGCCCCGCAGCAAAGTCGCAGACCCGACGCTCTGCAAGCGATCTATCAGCACTATCCGACCACTCCAAGACCCACCGAGCTCTTCAATGGTGGCGCCGTTATGGATGCAGTCGAAGACTTGGGTCAAAAGCCTGGTTGATCGAGCGCGCGGTGCCCTCACCGCTTGCGGGACACGCCGTGAATCCATCCGTGGAGGCTCCTCGGCGGCATCCATGCCGCCGAGGGTCCCGCAACCGGCAAGGACACCGCACCAGAGAGTTGGTCGGCTGCTTTCCTCAAAGCTTATTTCTCGGCTTGCGGTGGGAAGATGAGACGTTTGTAAGTCGCGTGTTGAAAGCCTGTTGCTCGGCCTGCATCGGGAGCTGATCGGGTGCAACGCGATCCGAACAACGCGCATCAAGCACTGCTCTTACCGCGCACACCGACCACCTCGACAGGTCCTTGTCCGCTCACCGTCTCGGGACCTTACGCGGCATGGATGCCGCGTAAGAGCCTACAAGGATGTACTTGCGGCGTGTCCCGCGATGGTGGGCGGACAAGGGCATTGCAGCAAAACTGCAGATCATCCGCTCTACAAATAATCTATCAACACTGTCCGATGCTCCAAAGCAACCGAGATTCCGAGTGTTGGCGGTGCCTGAGGACGTGCTTGCGACGTGCCCCGCGATGGTGGGAGGGCAAAGGTCCAGCTACCAAACCGCAGACCCGAGGCTCTGAAACTGACGCATTCTCAGCGCGGTCAATCATCAGCTGACGACAGTTCGCTTTGCTTTACCGATCATTATCCGACGAGAAGCTGATTCGGCCCGAAAGGCAGGCAGTCACGGCTGTAACCTTTCGTGAGCAGGTTGGTCTGCGCAAACCGTTGCTGCAATCTGCCAGAATCGGCTGACTTGTCTTGTCTGGATGCCGATCAACGATGACTGCTGCTGCGCCGCTTGCCGCTCCCATCAATTCGCCTGCGCGCGTGCTGTTCGCCAGTCTGATCGGCACCACCATCGAGTTCTTCGATTTCTATATCTACGCCACCGCCGCGGTGCTGGTGTTCCCAACGCTGTTTTTTCCGGCGGGCGATGGCAGCGCGGCGATGCTGCAGTCGCTGGCGACGTTTGCGGTGGCCTTTATCGCACGGCCGGTGGGCTCGGCGGTGTTTGGCCATTTCGGCGACCGGATCGGGCGCAAGGCCACGTTGGTGGCGGCGCTGCTGACGATGGGCCTGTCCACCGTGGCGATCGGCTTGCTGCCCAGCTACGCCCAGATCGGCGTGTTCGCACCTGCGTTGCTGGCGCTGTGCCGCTTTGGCCAGGGCCTGGGGCTGGGGGGCGAGTGGGGCGGGGCCGTGCTGCTTGCCACCGAAAATGCGCCGCCCGGCAAGCGCGTGTGGTACGGCATGTTTCCGCAGCTGGGTGCGCCGCTGGGCTTTCTGCTGTCCACCGGCACCTTTCTCGGCATGGGCGCGTTGCTCAATGATGCGCAGTTCATGCAATGGGGCTGGCGGGTGCCGTTTCTGGCCAGCGCATTGCTGGTGCTGACCGGCCTGTGGGTGCGCCTGAGCATCACCGAGACGCCGGACTTCCAGAAGGCCTTGGACCGCAAGACGCGCGTGCGCCTGCCGCTGGGTACGGTGATCTCGCAGCACTGGCCGGCGCTGATCATCGGCACACTGGGCGCATTCGCCACCTTCGTGCTGTTCTATCTGATGACGGTGTTCGCGCTGGGCTACGGGACCAAGACCCTAGGCTACGACAAGGAGCAATTCCTGCTGTTGCAGATGGCAGGGATCGTGTTTTTCGCGATCGGCATTCCGCTGTCGGCCAGGTTCGGCGACCGGCATGGCGCGCCGCTGGCGATGATGCTGGCCAGTGTGGCGATCATCGCGTTTGGGTTGGCATTTGCGCCGCTGTTTCAGGCCAATCACCCGTTGCAGGTACTCGCATTCCTGGCACTGGGATTCTTCTTCATGGGCCTGACCTACGGCCCGTGCGGCACGCTGCTGGCCGAGCTGTATCCCACCGAAGTGCGCTACACCGGGGCCTCGCTGTCGTTCAACCTAGCCAGCATTCTGGGGGCAGCACCGGCGCCGTACGTGGCCACGCAACTGGCCGCACGCTATGGCGTGCAGGCGGTCGGGCAGTATCTGGGCGCCGCGGCGGTGTTGAGCCTGCTGGCGTTGGTCGCGGCCCGCAGATCGCGTCGCCGGGTTGGCGTTTGAAGGCGTACGCTGGGCGGCGTCATCGGTGAGGCGGATTGCGCCCAGGTGCAGAGCGGTCGCTAGCGGAACAGGCGCTTGAGTGTGCGTCCCAGCCAGTTGCCGTGCTGGTGGCTGCGCGCGAACTGGTCCAGATGTGCGATCACCTGCGGCGCATAGGCCTGGTCGTCGCCGCGGATATGGTTGAACAACCAGCGTGAGAGCATGCTGCGGAGTTCGTCGCAGACGTCTTCGCCGGCCTGGAACCGCAGCCGGTACTCGCCGACACGTTTGCCGAAGACCTCGTGCACGCGCTTGTGCGCCAGGCTGAAGGGGTAGCCGGCTTCCTCCATCAGTTCTTCCTCGAAGGCAAAATGCGACAGCGTGTAGTCGATCAATTCGTCGATCACCTCGGCCACTGCCAGGCGTTGCAGGCTGGCGTGCGCGGCATGCAACTGATTGATCATTTCCACGATGCGCCGGTGTTGGTGATCGATGACCTCGATCCCGGTGTTGAGGTCGTCCTGCCAGACCAGCAAAGCCATCGTTCGCCCTTGTTCCATAGGATGAGGGCACGATAGGCGCGCGTGATCGCCAACGCGTTGATCTGGATCAAATCCGGCTACGGCGCGCGGGCGGCGTGCATGCTGCGGGGCGATTCTGTGTTGCCGAAGATACAGCCGGCCTGGGAGCGCGCCGCCGGCCGTGCAGCGCACGAACCTGCCCCCGCTCAGCTGGCCAGACGCACCTGGTTGCGGCCGCCCGCCTTGGCCAGGTACAGGTACTTGTCCGCTTCGCCCAGCAGATGGTGCAGCGACTGGCCGTCTTCGGTGGCGATGCACACCCCGATGCTCACCGTCATGCTAAGGGTTTCGTCGCCGATCCTCACACGCAGTGCGCTGATGCGTTCGCGCAGGGTTTCGAAGTAGCTGGTGGCGTTGGCGGCATCCAGCCCCGGGACCAGCAGGCAGAATTCTTCGCCGCCGAAACGCGCCACCAGATCCTGCGGCCGCGCATGACTGGAGACCGACGCGGCCACCGCGCGTAGCGCCTGGTCGCCGGCTTCGTGGCCCCAGGTGTCGTTGATGTGCTTGAAGTGGTCGATGTCCAGCATCGCCGCGGTAACCGTCTGCTCCTGCGACAGCAGGGTGGGGATCACCCGCTGGCTTTGTTCCAGGAAATAACGCCGGTTGGGCAGGCCGGTGAGGAAGTCGCGGGTGGCCAGGTCCTGCAGCGTGCCGATCAATTCCAGCTGGTCCACGTTCTGCGACACGCGGCAGAAGAACTCTTCGCGCGAGAACGGCTTGCGCAGGAAATCGTTGGCACCGTTCTTCAGGAAACGCGGGATCAGCGATGAGTCGTTATTGCCGGAGATGCCGATCACCGCGACCTTGTCGCGTGAACGGATCGCGCGCAGCCGGCGGGTGAATTCCACCCCTTCCATGCCGGGCATTTCCTGGTCGACGATGGTCAGGCGGATGCCGGGGTCGCGCTCGATCGCCTGCAGGCCGGCCGCACCATCGGCTGCCAGCACCACGCGGTAGCCGTACATCGACAGCAACGCGGCCGCATAGGTCCGTGCGGACAGGGAATCGTCCACCACCAGCGCGGCGATGCGGCGATTGCGCTCCAGGCGTTGTACCAGCCAGGCCAGATATTCGATGCTGCCGGGCGCGTTCTTGAGCACGTAATCGATGATCTGCTGCTGCAGCACACGCTGGCGCAGATCCTCGTCATAGACGCCGCTGACCACCACCGTGGGCAGCTTGCGCGAGAGGAAGAATTCCACGACCTTGTCGCGGTCGCCGTCCACCAACACCAGGCCGGTCAGGACCAGAAACCAGCCGTCTTCTTCGTCCAGTACACGGGCGGCTTCCGCTAGAGTCGACACGACCGTGACCGGCAGCTCCACGCGTTGCTCGATGGCCTCGCGCAGCATGCTGGTGAAAGTGCGCGAGTTCTCCACCAACAACACGCGTTGCGGCAGGACTGCGCTTTCACTATTGCGATGTAGGGTACCTGGGGACATCGGCTGGCCGTGCGGATCGAACCGTCATACCAGCTAACGGCCCTGCTCGCCAAAACTTGAGCGCCGCGTCTCAAAGTGCCCAAGACGGCGCCTATTCACCACAACGCATCGCGCAGCCGGTACCAACCCATCGCCGCCACCAGCAGCGGCGTGCGCAGCAGGCGCCCACCGGGGAAGGGCCGATGCGGAATGCGTGCGAACACGTCCAGCCGTCGGCTCTGGCCGGCGATGGCCTCGGCGATGACCTGGCCGGCCAGGCCAGTGGCGGCGACGCCATGCCCGGAGAATCCCTGGGCGAAATACACGTTGGGCCCCAGCCGGCCCCAATGCGGGGCGCGATTGCGCGAGATGTCCACGTAGCCGCCCCACAGTGTTTGCAGCGGCACGTCGCGCAGTTGCGGGAAGACCGTGTGCATGCGCCGGGTCATCAAGCGATCCAGGCCGGGCGGCGGGCGCGAGGAGTAGCTGGCGCGTCCGCCGAACAGCAGCTGGTGGTCGGCGCTGAGCCGGTAGTAGTCCAGCGCCCAGTTGGTGTCGGCGACCGCCATGTCGTTGGCGATCAACGCGCGTGCACGGGCCTGGCCCAGTGGCGGCGTCGCACCGACATAGGTGCCCACCGGCATGATGTGGCGTTCCAGCGCTGTGGAAATGCCCTGCAGCAGGGCGTTGCCGGCGATCACGCCGAACTCGGCGCTGACGCTGCCCTGGTCGGTCTGCATGGTCACGCGCGCGCCATGCTCCAGCCGGGAGACCGGCGAGGCCTCGTGGATGCGCACGCCGGCGGCCAGCGCTGCGCGCGCCAGGCCCAGCGCATAGGCCAGCGGATGCAGATGGCCGCTGGCCGGGTCGAACATCGCGCCCAGGTAGAGCGGGCTGTCCAGCACCTGCCGCGTACGCGCGCGGTCCCACCATTCCAGCGGGTAGTCGTAGCGCTCGGCCATGCGCATGATGCCGTGCTGCAAGGCCCGCACCTGGCGCGGCTTCAGCGGCACGTGGGCGTGGCCGTCGCGCCAGTCGCAGGCGATGGCGTGGCGCGCGATGCGCGCGCGCAGCAGGTGCATGCCGTCGCGCGAGAAGTCGAACAGCAGCCGCGCGTCGGCATCGCCAACCAGCGCTTCCAGGGTTTCCTGCTCGCAGCCGTAGCCGACGATGGCCTGGCCGCCGTTGCGCCCGGAGGCGCCCCAGCCGATGCGCCTGGCCTCCAGCACGATGACCTTGTAGCCGGCCTCGGCCAGGGCGAGCGCGGCGGTGAGGCCGGTGTAGCCGGCGCCGAGGATGCAGACATCGGCACGTTGCACGCCCTGCAGGCACGGCTGCTCCGGCAAGGCCGGCGTGCTGCGGGCGTACCAGCTGTCGGGATAGCCGTTACCCGACGGATCGGCAGGCGGCAGCGATGTGGCCGGGCCGTCCATCAGACGATCCGCAGGTACCGGGCGTAATCCAGATCGGGCACCTGCGCCTGGTAGTCGAGCAGCTCGCGCTGTTTCTGCTGGCCGAACACGTGCTGGAACTGGCTGCCGAACTGCGCGCCGACAAAGTCGCTGGCGCCGAATGCATCCACCGCGGCTTGCCAGGTGCGCGGCCGAAAGACCGCTTGCGCATAGGCATTGCCGGTGACTGGCGCGCTGGGCTCGCCGGGATGTTGCAGGCCGTCCAGCATGGCGGCGAGCACGGCGGCGGCGGCCAGGTACGGGTTGGCATCGGCGCCGGCGATGCGATGCTCGATACGGGTGTTGCGTGCATCGCTATGCGGGATGCGTAGCGCCACGGTGCGGTTGTTGAAGCCCCAGCTCGCATCCAGCGGCACGAAGGCATTGCTGACGAACCTGCGGTAACTGTTGGCGTGCGGCGCGAACATCAGCAGCGAGGCATCGGCGTGCCGCTGCAGGCCGGCGATGGCATGGCGCAGGCGGTCGGCGGGCGCATCGACGTTGCCGGCAAACACGTTGTGCCCGTCGGCATCGAGCAGGCTCACATGCAGGTGCAGGCCGCTGCCGGCCTGGCCGGGAAACGGCTTGGCCATGAAGCTGGCAAGCTTGCCCTGCTGTTGCGCAATCGCCTTGATGGTGCGCTTGAGCAGGATCGCCTCGTCGCAGGCGGCCACCGCATCGGCGCGATGCTGCAGGTTAATTTCGAACTGGCCGGGTGCGTATTCGGCCACGGCGGTGTCGGCCAGGATGCCTTGCTGCCGGCAGGCGTCAGTCACCGCGTCGGTGAAGGTGCGCTGGTCGTCCAGGTCCTGCAAGGAATACACCTGGGTGCTGTCGCTGCGTGCACCGGTCTGCGGGTCGCGCGGCGTCTGCGGGCGTCCCTGCGCATCGGGCACCGCATCGAACAGATAGAACTCCAGTTCCACCGCAATGACCGGGGTCAGGCCGAGCGCAGCAAAACCGTGCAGCACGCGCTGCAAGACCGCGCGCGGTGCGACCTCGAACACGCTGCCGTCCGGCTGATGCATTGCCAGCAGCAGCTGCGCCATCGGCCGCGGTGCCCACGGCACCGGGCGCAGCGAGCCGGCGATCGGCCGGCAGATGCGATCGGCATCGCCGATGGCGTAGCCCAGCCCGGTTTCCTCGACGGTATTGCCGGTGATGTCGGTGGCGATCAGCGACATCGGAAGGCACACGCCATCGCGATAGACCTTGTCCAGGACTTCGGCTGTCACACGTTTGCCACGCAGCACGCCATTGGTGTCGGGCAACAGCAGATCGACCGCTTCGCAGCCATCGATCCGCGCCAGCGTGGCGGCATCGATGGCGGGCAAGTACGCGACGGAGTTCTCGGAAACCATGGGCACCACCTGCAAGGTCGCCGCTCAGACTAGCAAAGCGCATGTGATCGTTCGCAACCGTGCGCGTGTGGACCCTGGCAATGCAGGTGGCCGCACGGTAAGTTCGCAGGCATCGGCAACGCACCCCATCAACCCGTGACGAGCATTCGCTGACAATTCGTCGCAGTCGGAGGGATGCAGGTGATGCGAGCCGACAGCTGCGCGCCACATCTGCCCTGTACAGTGCCAGCGCCTGCCTGGTGGCGAGCGCAGACGTGATGCAGCCGCGTTCAACCGGGAGATCCGCATGGCTGTCGTTCCACTGGTCGGGTTGCCGACCGATCGCATCCAGCAAGGGCCGCATCCGTTTCTGGCCACCGGCGAGAAGTACATCCGCGCGGTGGTGGACGCAGCCGGAGCCATGCCGGTGCTGTTGCCGAGCCTGCAGCCCACGCTGGATGCGGGCGCGTGGCTGGATCGCCTGGATGGCCTGTTGCTGACCGGTGCGGTGAGCAATGTCGAGCCGCATCACTACAGCGACGAGCCGAGTTGGGAGGGCAATCCGCACGACCCGGCGCGCGATGCCACCAGCCTGGGACTGATTCCGCAGGCACTTGCGCGTGGCCTGCCGGTGCTGGCGATCTGCCGCGGGATGCAGGAGGTCAATGTGGCGCTGGGCGGGCGCCTGCACCAACGCGTGCATGACGTGCCCGGCCTGGCCGATCACCGCGAAGACCGCGCCATGCCGCTGGACACGCAGTACGGCCCGGCGCATTCGGTGCAGCTGCATCCCGGCGGCCTGCTGGCCGGCATGAGCGACAGCGCGCAGGTCGCGGTGAACTCGCTGCACGGGCAGGGCATTGCACGCCTGGCCGACGGCCTGCTGATCGAGGCGACCGCGCCGGATGGCCTGATCGAAGCCTTTCGCGGCCCCGGGCCGAGCTTTCTGCTCGCGGTGCAGTGGCATCCGGAGTGGCGTGTCACACGGCATCCGTTCTACCGTGCCATCTTCCAGGCCTTCGGCGAGGCCTGTCGCCAATACGCCGCTCGACGCGGTCAGTGAGGTTGCATGTCGATCCGCACCCGTTCGCGCACATCCACGCCCAAGCAGCCCGAGAGCGCGCTGCGCCGCTGGCTCAAGGACCGCCACATCACCGAGGTCGAGTGCCTGGTGCCGGACATCACCGGCAACGCACGCGGCAAGATCATTCCGGCGGACAAGTTTTCGCACGACTACGGCACCCGCCTGCCGGAAGGCATCTTCGCCACTACCGTCACCGGCGATTTCCCGGACGATTACTACGAGCTGACCTCGCCATCGGATTCGGACATGCATCTGCGCCCGGACGCATCCACCGTGCGCATGGTGCCGTGGGCGGCCGATCCCACCGCGCAGGTCATCCACGATTGCTACACCAAGGACGGCCAGCCGCATGAGCTTGCCCCGCGCAATGTGCTGCGGCGCGTGCTCGACGCCTATGCCGAAGCCAAGCTGCAACCGGTGGTGGCGCCGGAGCTGGAATTCTTCCTGGTGCAGAAGAACACCGACCCGGACTTTCCGTTGTTGCCGCCGGCCGGGCGCTCGGGTCGGCCGGAGACTGCGCGGCAGTCGTATTCGATCGATGCGGTCAACGAGTTCGACCCGATCCTGGACCTGATGTACGACTATTGCGATGCGATGGAACTGGACGTGGATACGCTGATCCACGAATCCGGCGCCGCGCAGCTGGAGGTCAACTTCACCCACGCCGATGCGCTCTCGCGCGCCGATCAGGTGTTCCTGTTCAAGCGCACCATGCGCGAGGCCGCGTTGCGGCATGGGGTGTATGCGACATTTCTGGCCAAGCCGATGGAGACCGAGCCGGGCAGTGCAATGCATATCCATCAGAGCCTGCTGCATGCCGGCACCGGCAAGAACGTGTTCAGCGGCAAACGCGAAGGCGGCTTCAGCGACACCTTTGCGCACTATCTCGGTGGCCTGCAGAAATACATTCCGATGGCGATGGGGCTGCTGGCACCCAATGTCAATTCCTACCGGCGGCTGATGTTCGGCGAGGTGTCGCCGAGCAATGTGCTGTGGGGCTTCGACAATCGCACCTGCGGGCTGCGGGTGCCGATCGATGTGCCGCAGAACATGCGGGTGGAAAGCCGCTTTGCCGGCTCCGACGCCAATCCGTACCTGGCGATGGCGGCGACCCTGGCTTGCGGGCTGCTCGGCATCCGCGAGAAGCTCGAGCCGACCGCGCCGATCAGCAGCAACGGCAAGGAGCAGGGCTACGATCTGCCGCGCTCGCTGGGCGAGGCGCTGGACGGTCTGGAGGGCTGCGAGGCCTTGCAGGAGATGCTGGGGCGGCGCTTCGTGCGCGCCTACATCTCGGTCAAGCGCAAGGAGTACGAGACGTTCTTCCGCGTGATCAGTTCGTGGGAGCGGGAGTTCCTGTTGTTGAATGTGTAAGGCGTCTGCGCTCGGCGCAGCGTGCCGCGTTATTTCCTTCTCCCCTCGGGAGAAGCTGCCCGAATGGCGGATGAGGGCAGGTCGTCTGGCCATGGTCCAGACTCACGTGCATTGCTGGCGTCCGATGCGTTTTGCCCCAGCTGCCTTTCGTAACGCCACTGCATTCGCGCCACTGGCGTGAGCCACCTTCCGGAGCAAGCCGTGCACCCCACTGTGTTGGAAACCTTGCAGCAACTCGATGCCGCCCATCACCTGCATCCGTTCAACGACAACGCGGCGTTGGCCGAAAAGGGCACGCGCATCCTGACACGCGGCGAGGGCGTGTATGTCTGGGACGCGCAGGGCAACAAGTTGCTGGATGCGTTCGGCGGCTTGTGGTGCGTGAATGTCGGCTACGGGCGCAAGGAGCTGGCACAGGCGGCGGCGCGGCAGATGGAACAGCTGGCGTACTACAACAGCTTCTTCCAGTGCACCACCGAGCCCACCATCCATCTGGCTGCCAAGCTGGCGGTGCTGACGCCGGGCGATCTGAACCATGCGTTCTTCGCCAACTCCGGGTCGGAGGCCAACGACACCATCCTGCGGCTGGTGCGGCATTTCTGGGCGGTGCAGGGGCAGCCGGAAAAACGCATCTTCATCGGCCGTCATGACGGCTATCACGGCACCACCATGGCCGGTGCCAGCCTGGGCGGCATGCGCGGCATGCACAGGCAGGGTGGCCTGCCGATTCCGGATATCCACCACATCGCACCGCCGTATCACTTCGGCGATGGCGGGGAGATGGACCCGGAGGAGTACGGGCTGCTGGCGGCGCGTCGGCTGGAAGACCGGATCCTGCAGCTCGGGCCGCAAAACGTGGCGGCCTTCATCGGTGAACCGATCATGGGCGCGATCGGGGTGTACATCCCGCCGCGCAGCTACTGGCCGGAAATCGAGCGCATCTGCCGGCGCTACGACGTGCTGCTGGTGGCCGACGAGGTGATCTGCGGGTTCGGGCGTACCGGCGCCTGGTTCGGTGCGGATTATTTCGGCTTCCAGCCCGACGTGATGACGCTGGCCAAGGGCATCACCTCCGGCTATATCCCGTTGGCGGCGGCGATGTTCAACGATCGCGTGGCCGGCGTGCTCAAGGCGCAGGGCGGCGAGCTCGCGCACGGCGGCACCTATGCGGGGCATCCGGTCTGCGCGGCGGTGGCGCTGGAGAACCTGCGCCTGCTGCAGGACGAAGGCATCGTGGACACCGCGCGTACCCGGATCGCGCCGTATCTGGCACAGCGCTGGGCCGAGCTGGGCGAGCACCGGCTGGTCGGCGAGGCGCGTATCGCCGGCCTGGTCGGGGCACTGGAACTGGTGCCAGACAAACGCCGGCGCGGGGTCTATTTCCCCGAACGCGGCCGGGTCGGTGCGATGTGCCGCGATTTCGCGCTGCGGCGCGGGCTGATCCTGCGTGCCACCTATGACGCGATGCTGCTGTCGCCGCCATTGATCATCACCTGCGAACAGGTCGATGAGCTGTTCGACAAGGCCTGGGCGGCGCTGGACGATACTGCGCAGGCGCTGGGCATCGGTGCGGGGTAAGCCTGCCGGCGCATGTCAAGCTTTGCCGGTCGCGTACCTGCGAGGGCGGCCGGCAGAGGCGATTGCGGCACCGGCCGCGCCGGCCAGCGGGTGGCACGGTTGGTATCCGCCACGCCGCGCTGTGCAAACACAAACACCATGGGTAGGCTGGCCCTTCGACCGGCCGCATCCCGGCCCGCCCTGATCGTGCTGCCCTGGAGACCCGCATGACGCTGCGACTGCTCGCCCTGACGCTGTCCACCACCTTGCTGGCCGCCTGCGGTGGCAGCAATGCACCCGGCGGTGCCGAGGCGCAGGCCAAGGTGCTCAATGTCTACAACTATTCGGACTACATCGCCGAAGACACCATTCCCGCGTTCGAGAAGAGCACCGGCATCAAGGTCACCTACGACGTCTTCGACAGCGACGAGATGGTGGAAACCAAGCTGCTTGCCGGTGGCAGCGATTACGACGTGGTAGTGCCCACGCTGAACTTCTTCGGCCGGCAGATCCAGGCCGGCGTGTTCCTGCCGCTGGACAAGGCCAAGATCCCCAATCTGGCCAATCTGGACCCGGACATCATGCGGCGCATTGCCGCGCAAGACCCGGGCAACGCCTATGGCGTGCCGTACATGATCGGCACCACCGGCATCGGCTACAACGTGGACAAGCTCAAGGCGATCTTCGGCAACACCGAGGTCGCCAACAGCTGGGACCTGGTGTTCAAGCCGGAAAACCTGTCCAGGTTGAAGGACTGCGGCGTGACCCTGCTGGACACGCCCTCGGACCTGATTCCGATCGCGCTCAATTATCTGGGCCTGGATCCGCACAGCAGCGTGCCGGCCGAGATCGAGCAGGCTGCCGCGCTGATCAAGACGATCCGCCCGTACGTGCAGAACTTTCATTCCAGCCAGTACGTGACCTCGCTGGCCAACGGCAACACCTGCCTGGCGGTGGGCTGGTCGGGCGACATCATCCAGGCGCGCGACCGTGCGGTGGAAGCCGGCAACGGCATCAAGGTGGCCTATGCGATCCCCAGGGAAGGTGCGCCGCAGTGGTTCGACATGCTGGCCATTCCCAAGGACGCCAAGCACCCCGACAACGCCTACGCCTTCATCAATTATCTGTTGAAGCCGGACGTGGCCGCGGCCAACAGCAACTTCATCCACTACGCCAACCCGGTGCGCACCGCCACGCCGCTGGTGGACGCGGCGATCCGCAACGACCCCACCATCTACCCGCCGCCGGAGGTGACCGCCAAGATGTTCACCTATGCGATCAATCAGCCCGAGGTGGACCGGCTGTACACGCGGCTGTGGACCGAGATCAAGACCGGTCGCTGACGACGCAGGCATTCTTCCATTCCTGTAACAACGCCTGCCATTCGCGTGTTTGGAAGTCCGAGCGCGCGCTGACTGCGGTCATCACGCAATCTGTACCGGGCGGTTCAAATAATTGTATGGTTGCGCCGCCTTCGCCGGACCGCTGATGCGGCCCGTCGTCGTCGCGCGCCTCGCCCACGACACAGGACGCCTCACCTTGAGCAACCACGACCAGCAGTCCAACGACGGCCAGCCTTCGGGCACGGATGCGCAAGGCACCGGCGCGCACAACGAGCAGGAGCCGCCAAAGCCCTCGCCGTTGAAGAATCCCAAGGTCAAATGGACGCTGATCGTGGTCGGGGTGCTGGTGGTGGTGCTGCTGGTGATCTGGCTGGCCTATTACCTGATCAAGGGCCGCTACATGCAGGACACCAACAATGCCTACCTGCAGGCCGACTCGGTGGCCGTGGCGCCGCGGGTCAGCGGCTACGTTACCAAGGTGATGGTGGGCGACAACCAGATCGTGGAAGCCGGCCAGCCGCTGCTGCAGATCGACGACCGCACCTACCAGGCGACCCTGCAGCAGGCCGAAGCCGCGATCGCCGCGCGCCAGGCCGATATCGCCGCGGCCACCGCCAATGTGTCCGGGCAGGAGTCGGCGCTGGTGCAGGCGCGTAGCCAGGTGACCTCCGCAGCGGCAAGCCTGACCTTCGCCCAGGCCGAAGTGAAGCGCTTCGCCCCGCTGGCCGCCTCCGGCGCCGACACCCACGAACACCAGGAAAGCCTGCAGCACGAACTGCAACGCGCACGCGCCCAGTACGAGGCCGCGCAGGCACAGGCCAAGGGCGCGCAGAGCCAGATCCTGGCCAGCAACGCGCAGCTGGAGCAGGCCCAGGCCGGCCTCAAGCAGGCCAGCGCCGATGCCGACCAGGCCCGCGTGGCGGTGGAAGACACCTTGCTGACCAGCCGCATCCACGGCCGCGTCGGCGACAAGACCGTGCAGGTCGGCCAGTTCCTCGGGGCCGGCACCCGCACCATGACCATCGTGCCGCAGGAATCGCTGTACCTGATCGCCAATTTCAAGGAAACCCAGGTCGGCCTGATGCGTCCCGGCCAGCCGGCCGAGATCGAGGTCGATGCCTTGTCGGGCGTCAAGCTGCACGGCAAGGTCGAGAGCCTGTCGCCGGGCACCGGCTCGCAGTTCGCGTTGCTGCCGCCGGAAAATGCCACCGGCAACTTCACCAAGGTGGTGCAACGCGTGCCGGTGCGCATCCGCGTGCTGGCCGGCGACGAGGCGCGCAAGGTGCTGGTGCCGGGCATGTCGGTCGAGGTCACCGTGGACACGCGCTCGGCCAAGGATGCCAAGCAACGGGCCGAGGAGGAATCCGATCGCGTGCAGGCGCAGGAGCGCGCGCGATGAATGCAACGGCAGCCACCGGCCCGCGTGCCGGCGGCAGCGCGCAACGCGAGAAGGCCGAGCCGGGCGCCTGGCTGGCGGTGCTGGCCGGCACCATCGGCTCGTTCATGGCGACGCTGGATATCTCCATCGTCAACGCGGCGCTGCCCACCATCCAGGGCGAGGTCGGCGCCAGCGGCACCGAAGGCACCTGGATCTCCACCGCGTATCTGGTTGCCGAGATCATCATGATCCCGCTGACCGGCTGGTTCGTGCGCACGCTGGGCCTGCGCAACTTCCTGCTGATCTGCGCGGTGATGTTCACCGCGTTTTCGGTGGTGTGCGGGCTGTCGACCTCGTTGACGATGATGATCATCGGCCGTGTGGGGCAGGGCCTGGCCGGTGGTGCGCTGATTCCGACCGCGCTGACCATCGTAGCCACGCGCCTGCCGCCGAGCCAGCAGACCATGGGCACCGCCTTGTTCGGCATGACCGTGATCATGGGCCCGGTGATCGGTCCGTTGCTCGGCGGCTGGCTCACCGAGAACGTCAGCTGGCACTACGCCTTCTTCATCAACGTGCCGATCTGCGTCGGCCTGGTGGCCTTGCTGCTGCTTGGCCTTAAGCATGAAAAAGGCGACTGGGCCGGCCTGCTCAATGCCGACTGGCTGGGCATCTACGGCCTGACCGCCGGCCTGGGTGGGCTCACCGTGGTGCTGGAAGAGGGCCAGCGCGAGCGCTGGTTCGAATCCAGCGAGATCAATGCGCTGAGCGTGATCGCCCTGAGCGGATTCATCGCATTGGTGATTTCGCAATTTCGCCGGCGCGCGCCGGTGATCCGGCTGTCGCTGCTGCTGCATCGCAGTTTCGGTGCGGTGTTCGTCATGATCATGGCGGTGGGCATGATCCTGTTCGGCGTCATGTACATGATTCCGCAGTTCCTGGCGGTGATCTCCGGCTACAACACCGAGCAGGCCGGCTACGTGCTGCTGCTGTCAGGCCTGCCGACCGTGCTGCTGATGCCGATGATGCCCAAGCTGCTGGAGGTGGTGGACGTGCGCATCCTGGTGATCGCCGGGCTGATCTGCTTTGCCGCGGCCTGCTTCGCCAATCTGTCGCTGACCGCCGACACCGTGGGCATGCATTTTGTCGCCGGCCAGTTGTTGCAGGGTTGCGGCCTGGCGCTGGCGATGATGTCGTTGAACCAGGCGGCCATCTCCTCGGTGCCGCCCGAACTGGCCGGCGATGCGTCCGGCCTGTTCAACGCCGGCCGCAACCTGGGCGGCTCGGTGGGGCTTGCGCTGATCTCCACCTTCCAGGAGCGCCGCATGACCTTCCATACCGAAACCATCGGCAGCGCGATCACCGCCAATTCCTCGCGCGCGCAGGATTTTCTTTCCGGGTTGACTGCGCAGATGCAGGGCAGCGCCGGCGGCGAGGCGGCCATTCGCTCGGTCGCGCAGCTGGCGCGCCTGGTGCAGCAGCAGGCCCTGGTGATGACCTATAGCGATCTGTTCTGGATCTTCGGCGTGATCGTGGTTTGCACGATTCCGCTGGCCTTTTTGCTCAAGCCGTTACCCAAGGGGGCGCACCTTGCAATGCACTGATTCCATGCGCCTGATCCGCGTGCCCCTGGCTGCGGCGTTGAGCGTGGTTTTGCTCGGCGGCTGCATGCTCGGCCCCAACTACACCAAGCCCCCGGCAGTGGCCGACACGGCGGTGCAGGCGCCGGCCCTGCACCGTGCCGCTGGCGCCGAGGTGGTCGCTGCCGCGCCGTTGAATCATTGGTGGGAGCAGCTGCAGGACCCGACCCTCACCCAACTGGTCACCCAGGCCCTGGCCGACAGCCCCAACCTGCGTGCGGCGCAGGCGCGGCTGCGCGCCAACCGCGCACTGGCCAGCCAGCGCCGTGCCGAGCGCCTGCCCAAGCTCAACGCCAGCGCGGTGTATGCGTATGCCGAGCCGCCGCAGACCATCGTCGATACGCTGGGCGGCTTGCAGAACGGCCAGAACGGCCAGCCACCGGCACAGGGCAGCGAGGCGCTGGATCTGGAAAAGACCCAGATCTACAGCGCCGGTTTCGACGCCAGCTGGGAGCTGGATTTTTTCGGCCGCCGCCGTCGCGCCGCCGAAGGCGCCCTGGCACAGGCGCAGGCCTCGGAGGCCGAGCTGGCCGATGCGCAGGTGCAGCTGGCAGCCGAAGTGGGGCAGGTGTACCTCAACTACCGCGGCTTGCAGGCGCGGCTGGCGATCGCCGATGCGAACCTGGACAAGATCGGGCAGACCCTGCGCCTGACCCAGCAGCGCCGCGAGCGTGGCGCTGCGTCGGACCTGCAGGTCGAACAGATCGCCACGCAAGTGCAGCAGCAACAGGCGCAGCGCCTGCCGCTGGAGATGCAATCGCAGGAAGCGCTGGACCAACTGGCGCTGATGGTGGGGCGCGAGCCCGGCGCGCTGGACGCGCAGTTGAGCGCGCCGCAGCCGTTGCCGATGCTGCCCACCCAGGTGCGCGTGGACGATGCCGGCGCCCTGATCCGTCGCCGCCCCGATGTGCGCAAGGCCGAGCGCGAACTGGCTGCCTCCAGCGCGCAGATCGGCGAGGCGTTGAACGGGTATTTTCCGCAGGTGAGCCTGCTGGGCGGCCTGAGCTGGGTGGCCGGTTCGCCCAGCGATTTCAATTCCGACGCCTTGACCACGCTGGCGGTGCCGATGCTGCGCTGGTCGATCTTCGACTTCGGCCGCACCAAGGCACAGGTCGAGCAGGCGCGTGCCGGCAACGCCGGCCGCGAGGCGGCGTACCAGGGCGCGGTGCTGGCTGCGTTGCAGGATGCCAATTCGGCATTGGCGCGCTTCGGCTCGGCGCGCAAGCAGCTGGTGGTGGCGCGGCAGGCCGAAGCCTCGGCCACCCGCTCGGCCGGCTTGATGCAGCAACGGCGCGATGCCGGTGCCACCTCGTCGATCGATCTGCTCGACGTGCAGCGCCAGCAGCTGTCCGCGCAGGACGCCGCCGCGCAGGCACAGGTGCAGTTGCTGGTGAACTACGTCGCGCTGCAGAAGAGCCTGGGTCTGGGCTGGAGCGCGCCGGTGCCGGAGCCACGCTGATCGATAGCCGTCGCGGCGGGCGTCGGCGCTTTGTTCGCGCTAGGGTGTCGCTCTGCCGTTGCAGACAGAGTGTTGCTGCAGCGCCCGCGCCGGCAGGCGGTCACCCGATGTAGCAAGTCGTCGTCGGCTCGCTGCAGGCGAGACGCTTGGGCGCAAACGGACGAGCGCTGATGTCGCACCAAGCACTGGCGGCGCCGGTGTCTTGAGGTGCACAGTCGGTGCCGGGCCACGCTTCGCAATCGAGAGGATCCATGGCAGTTACCGAGGCCGCAGCGGCGCCGCTTTCCCCTGGCGACAACGCCTATCTGAGCATCCGCGAGGTCCGCAAGGAATTCGATGGCGTCGTGGCGGTCGACGAGGTCAGCCTGCAGATCCGCAAGGGCGAGATCTTCGCGCTGCTGGGCGGCTCGGGCAGCGGCAAGTCCACCTTGCTGCGCTGCCTGGCCGGCTTCGAGCGGCCGACCAAAGGCCGCATCGTGCTCGATGGCCAGCCGATCGACGGGTTGCCGCCGTACGAGCGCCCGATCAACATGATGTTTCAGTCGTATGCGCTGTTTCCGCACATGAGCGTGGAACAGAACATCGCCTTTGGACTGAAGCAGGAAGCGCTTTCAAAGCCGGCAATCGCGGCGCGCGTGGGCGAGATGCTGGAGCTGGTGCAGCTTGGCAGCCTGGCCAGGCGCAAGCCGCATCAATTGTCCGGCGGGCAGCAGCAACGCGTGGCGCTGGCGCGCTCGCTGGCCAAGCGGCCCAAGCTGCTGCTGCTGGACGAACCGATGGGCGCGCTGGACAAGAAGCTGCGCGCGCAGATGCAGCTGGAACTGGTCAACATCATCGAGACCTCCGGCGTCACCTGCGTCATGGTCACCCATGATCAGGAAGAGGCCATGAGCATGGCCACCCGCATCGCGTTGATGGACCAGGGCTGGATCCAGCAGGTCGGCACCCCGGACGAAATCTACGAACAACCGGCCAACCGGTTCGCTGCCGACTTCATCGGCTCGGTCAATCTGATCGACGCGGTGATCGTCGAGGACAAACCCGACTACGTCGGCCTGAAGGCGTCGGCCTTCGACGCCAATATCCGGATCGGCCACGGCATCACCGGTTTCGAAGGGCAGGCAGTGGCGTTCGCGCTGCGCCCGGAAAAACTCCTCATCGGCAAGGACGAACCGGCCCAAGCCTGCAACAAGGCGCAGGGCGTGATCGAGGACATCGCCTATTTCGGTAGCCATTCGGTCTATCACGTGCGCCTGCCCGGCGGTTTCAAGCTGATGGCCAACTTCGCCAACCGTCAGCGCTGGGCCAGCGAAGCGCTGACCTGGGGCGACGCCGTCTGGCTGAGCTGGGGCGAGGACGACGGCGTGGTACTCACCGCATGAGGCGTCTGATCCGCGCATTGCCGGGTGCGCGCTGGGGCGTGATCGCCGCACCGTATCTGTGGCTGCTGGTGTTCTTCGCGATCCCGTTCCTGATCGTGCTGAAGATCTCCTTCGCCGAGCGCGCCACCGCGATGCCGCCGTACACGCCGCTGTTTGCCGTTGCGGCCGATGGGGCGGTGAGCCTCAAGCTGCATCTGGGCAATTACCTGGTCATGCTCCGCGACAGCCAATACGTAGCGGCGTATTCGAGTTCGATCAGGATCGCCGCACTGTCGACCGTGTTTGCGCTGTTGATCGGCTACCCGATGGCCTATGTCATTGCGCGTCTGCCGCTGGCCACGCGCAATGTGGCGATGATGCTGGTGGTGCTGCCGTCGTGGACCTCGTTCCTGATCCGCGTCTACGCCTGGATCGGCATCCTCGACGGCAACGGCCTGCTCAATCAGGCGCTGCTGGCGCTGGGAGTGATCCGCCAGCCCTTGCAGTTGCTGTACACACCGCTCGCCGCCTACATCGGCATCGTGTACTGCTATCTGCCGTTCATGGTGTTGCCGTTGTACGCCAATCTGGTCAAGCACGACGCGCGCCTGCTCGAAGCCGCCTACGATCTGGGCGCACGGCCGTGGCAGGCCTTCGTGCGCATCACCTTGCCCCTGTCGCGCAACGGGATCGTGGCCGGTTGCATGCTGGTGATGATTCCGGCGGTGGGCGAGTTCGTGATTCCGGAAATGCTGGGCGGGCCGGACACCTTGATGATCGGCCGCGTGCTGTGGGGCGAGTTCTTCAATAATCGCGACTGGCCGGTGGCCGCTGCGGTGGCCACGGTGATGTTGCTGCTGTTGCTGGTGCCGATCGTGCTGTTCCACCGTTATCAGCAGCGCGAGCTGGAAGGGCGGCTGGCATGATGCGCGTTTCTCCCGGCACGCGCCTGCTGGGCGCTGGCGTGCTCGCGCTGGGCTTCGGCTTTCTGTATCTGCCGATCCTGTTGCTGATGGTCTACTCGTTCAACGCCTCCCGTCTGGCGATGGTGTGGGGCGGCTTTTCCACGCGTTGGTACGGCGAATTGCTGCGCGATCGCCAGTTGCTGGAGGCGGCCTGGGTCAGCCTGCAAGTCGCGCTCTGGACCGCCTGTGCATCGACGGTGCTGGGGACGATGGCGGCGCTGGCGATGGTGCGCATGCGGCGTTTTCCCGGCAAGACCCTGTTCGGTGCATTGATCACCGCACCGCTGGTGATGCCGGAAGTGATCATCGGCCTGTCGATCCTGTTGTTGCTGGTCTCGATGGGCGGTGTCCTCGGGATCGCACCGCGTGGCGCGGTGTCGATCTGGGCGGCGCATGTCACCTTCACCGTCTCGTTCGTGACGGTGGTGATTTCTTCGCGCCTGCAGGAACTGGATCGCTCGCTGGAAGAGGCTGCGATGGATCTGGGCGCGACACCGCTGAAGGTGTTCTTCCTGATCACCTTGCCGATCATCGTTCCGGCATTGGTATCGGGCTGGCTGCTCGCGTTCACGCTGTCGCTGGATGACGTGGTGATCGCCAGCTTTCTGGCAGGGCCCAGTTCGACCACCTTGCCGATCAAGGTGTTTGCGTCGGTGCGACTGGGCATCAGCCCCAAGATCAACGCACTGGCCACGCTGATGGTGCTGGCGGTGTCGATCGCCGCAGTGATCGGCTGGTGGCTGCTGGCGCGCAGCGAAAGACGGCGTCAGCGCGATGCGCAACTGGCGCTGCAAGCTGCTTCCTGAGCAGGCACCAACATGGGTGTGGCGAATGCATCGCCACCAGCGGCGGCCAGACGGCTGCGAGGCGGAAACCGCCGACATCCACGACGGCTGCAAGCCGCTTGCGGATGCCTGCGGCGGCTAGCGGGCGCCGGGCACAGTAGTTGGTTGGGCCGCTGTTACCTGGCCGGAGGCGTGTACCCGCTGTCCCAGGGCTGCGGCTTGGTCAGGTAGCACTGATACTCGGCGCTGATGTCGTAGCCCTGTTGCTCGACCTTGGGTTGTTCGTCAGCGCGATCCTTGTCCCTGTTCTTGCCGTTCTTGTCGCCGTCGTCCTTGGATTTCTGCTTGCTCGGATAGATCGTGACCATGTTCGGCGACGAGTGCGCGGTAACGAATTGGCGGATGGCAGTGTCCGAGCAGGCACGCAGTGCCTGTTCCTCGCAGGGTTGGCTGGGATTGGGCAGCGTATTGGTGCAGCTCACGGTGACAAATCCGTTCGGACCCGGACGCGGGCCGTGCAGCATGTCCTGCAGGACGGCGCATCCCGGCAGGCAGGCGCCGATGCCAAGTACAACTAGAACAATCAGATCCCTGCGCATCGTGGTGGTCTTCCGTGGATGGATGAAGCTGCCAAGTGCCGAATGCTAGAGCATTTTTGTGCGGTGGGACGGTCGGGACAGGGCAGGGCCGCTTTCGTTCGCGTGTCCGGGAGCGGTATTCCGGCTGCCAGTGATCGCGAGCGGTGCGATGGAGGTGCGGCATTGCGTCGCGGCATGGGTAAACACAGCGTTGCAGCGATTTGCCGCGGTTGTGACGCGGCTGCAACTTGCCGGCGACTAGCATGGCGGGCCTGTAACAGGAGACCGTCATGTCCTACGACACCGTCAACCCGGCCAATGGCCAGGTCGAACATACCCAGCACACCCTGGACGCCGCCGCCATCGAGGCGCGTCTGGCTGCTTCCGCCAAGGCATTTCCGCAGTGGGCGGCGCTGCCGCTGTCCGAGCGCGGCACGCTGCTGCGCCGGGTCGGCGAAGAGCTGACCCGGCGGCGCGACGACCTGCAGCGCATCATGACTGCCGAAATGGGCAAGCTGCGCCACGAGGCGCTGGCCGAGGTGGACAAGTGCGCGCAGGGCTGCGCCTATTACGCCGACCATGCAGCTGACTACCTGGCACCGCGCGATATCCCGACCGAGGCGCAGTCCAGCTATGTGCGATACGAGCCACTGGGCTGCGTGTTTGCGGTGATGCCATGGAATTTTCCGTTGTGGCAGGCGTTCCGTTTCCTCGCCCCGGGTCTGATGGCCGGCAATGTGGCGCTGCTCAAGCACGCCAGCAATGTGCCGCGCTGCGCCGATGCGATGAAGGAGGTGCTGGATGCCGCCGGTATTCCGCCCGGCGTGTTCGATGTGCTGCATATCGACAACGACCAGGCTGCAGATGTGTTGCGTGACGAGCGCATCGCCGCGGTGACGCTGACCGGCAGCGAACGTGCCGGACGTTCGCTGGCTGCAAATGCGGGCGATCAGTTGAAGAAGTGCGTGATGGAACTCGGCGGCAGTGATGCGTTCGTGGTGCTGGAAGACGCCGACCTAGAGCACACTGTCGCCTCCGCCGCGCAGTCGCGGTTCGACAACAGCGGGCAGACCTGCATCGCCGCCAAGCGCTTCATCGTGGTGGACGCCATCGCCGATCGCTTCATCGAACGCTTCGTTGCCGCTGCCTCCCAGCGCGTGCTCGGCGACCCGCAGCAGGAGGGCACCACGCTGGCGCCGATGGCCCGCGCGGATCTGCGCGACGAGCTGCACAAGCAGGTGCAACACAGTGTGGAAAAGGGTGCGAAGGTGCTGCTGGGCGGCGAACCGGTACCCGGTTCGCATGCAGGCTATCCGGCCACCATCCTCGATCATGTCGCCCCGGGCATGCCGGCCTACGAGGAGGAGTTTTTTGGCCCGGTCGCGTCGGTCATTCGCGTGCGGGATGAAGCAGAAGCAGTACGCGTGGCCAACGACACCAGCTTCGGCCTGGGCGGCAGCGTGTGGACCGCCGATGCCAAGCGCGGCGAACGCGTCGCGCAGCAATTGCAGTGCGGTGCGGCGTTCGTCAATTCGGTGGTCAAGAGCGACGTGCGGCTACCGTTCGGCGGCATCAAGCGCTCGGGCTTCGGCCGCGAGCTGGCCGAGCACGGCATCCACGAGTTCATGAACATCAAGACGATCTATGTGGCTTGAGTGCGGGGATTGGGGATTCGGGATTGGGGATTCGTAAAAGCAGGCAGCCTTCCTTCTCCCGCTCGGGAGAAGGTGCACGAAGGGCGGATGAGGGAACGTGCAGCACGCGCGCCACAGTCACGCGTCCAGCTCCAACCAATCCCCAATCCCCACTACCAAATCCCAGCCGCAAAGCGGCCTAAAGCCACCGCGCTCGCTTGAACAGGCGATACAACACCAGGCACGAGGCGACCACGCCGGCTACCAGCAGCGGGTAGGCATAAGGTTTGTCGAGTTCGGGCATGTGGGTGAAATTCATGCCGTACCAACTGGTGATCAGGGTGGGGGCGGCCAGCAGCGCGGCCCAGGCGCCCAGGCGTTTGACGGTTTCGCCCTGGGCCAGGGTCACCATCGACAGGTTGACGCTCAGTGCGGTACCCAGCATTTCGCGCAAGGTGTCGATGGCGTCGTTGATGCGCACGGCGTGGTCGAGCACGTCGCGCAGGTAGATGCCGACTTCGTCATGGATCAGCGAGCCGGGGTTGCGCTTGAGGTGCGAGAGCACGTCCTGCAATGGCGCCACGACCAACCGCATCTTGTTGAGTTCGCGCTTGAGCTCGTACAGGCGCACCACGGTTTCGCGCTTGTAGTTGTCGGCGAAGATGTCCTTTTCCAGGCCTTCCAGCGTGTCGCGGAACTCGTCCATGATCGGCAGGTAGTTGTCGACCACGAAGTCGAGCACGCCATACAGGCAGAACGAGGCGCCCATGCGCAGCATCGCCGGTTCGCGTTCGACCCGGTGCCGCACCGGCGTGTACGACAGCGATGCGCCATGGCGCACCGTCAACAGAAAGCGCGCGCCCAGAAACGCGTGCGTCTCGCCGTAGCGGATGCGCTCGTTGACCAGTTGTGCGGTGTTGACCACCACGAACAAGGAATTGCCGTAGCTCTCGGCCTTGGGACGTTGGTGCGCCTTGAGCGCATCCTCGATGGCCAGATCGTGCAGGCCGAACTCATCCTGCAGCTTGTGCAGCACCGATTCCTGCGGCTCGTACAGGCCGACCCAGACAAAGCCATCCGGGCGCTGCAGCACGTCGCTGATCTGCTCCAGGCTGATGTCGTGGCGCTCGCCCTGGCCGTCGTAATAGGCGCAGGTGATGACGCAGGAGGGGTTGTCCGGATGGCGGCCGTGGTGGTTCATGGGCGCATCCTGGATCAGCGCGTGCGGACGGACAAGTCACGCTGCCGCAATGCGATGGCGAGCGCGGTATGGATCGGCAACAGCAGCAGCACCCACTGCAGGTTGTCCTGCGCCTGGAACGACAGCCAGTGGATCAGCAGCGCCAGCAGTGCCGCGGCGGCCACCACCCAGCGCAGCATATCGAACCAGCGCCCGGGCCGGCGCCCGCGCAGCACGGCGATGCCGCCGATCAACAGCAGCACGCACAGCGGGTTGACCAGCAACAGGTTGCGATTGGCCCAGGCCGACTGATGCGCGGTGAAGCCCCACAGATACACCAGCAAGCCGCCGCCGATCGCGCACAGCAGCCAGTACGGCAGGGCCAGGGCGGCCAGCAAGCGTTGCCGGCGACCGAGTGCCAGCACGCCGGCAGCGACGATCAGCCCGGTCAGCAGCCATGGCCACCAGTGGCGCTGCTGTTCGGCCGGCTCCGGTGCGATGCGATGCGGCAGCAGGACCTGGGTGGACTGCACCAACGGGCGGCCGGCGCTGTTGTGCACCTGGGTCAGGCTGTCGGCCAGGCGCATCGGCACGAAGGCTTCTTCCCAGCGCGACAGCGGGCGGTCCGCATACGGCCCCAGGCCCAGGTCGAAGCCCAGCCACATCCACGGGGCAGGCGAGGCCAGGCGCACCGCTTCGCTGCGGAAGGTATTGCCGCGCGAACGCCCGGCCAGTTGCGATTTCAACGCGCCACCCATGGCGCGGTCCAGCGTGTCGCGGACCATGGTGGCGCAGTTGGCCACGAAGTAATCGTAGTGGTAGCGCGCGTTCTCGGGCTGGCTGCGGATGGCCAGCCCGTCAGCCAGCGCGCGCGCCTGGTCCGGTGGCAGGTCCAGCCACTGGATGCTGACGCCGCGGCCGACCGCACGGTATTGCTGCAGGTCTTCTTCCAGCGGCAACGCGACCAGGTAATACATCATCTCGCCGCGCGCAAAGCGGGGGACGAAATCCGGCTCGCCGGGGTCGAAGAAGCCAAAGTTGTACGAGGTGGCCTGCCCGGTGACGGGATCGACCACCACGATGGCATCGTGGCCGAAGCGCTCGAAGAACACCTCGCCCGGCTGCATGGTGACGACGCCGACCCGCGGTGCCGGTACATTGGACTGGGCAGGCGCCTGCCCGGTGGCCTGGGCCATGGCGGCAGGTGCCACCAACCACGCCAGCAACAGCAGCAGACACGCTGCCGCCCGGCGCCGGATGCTGCCGCGGGCTGGCGCTGCAGCGGTGACGCGGTACCAACGGTTCAAGCGTCGTCCTGTGGGTCTGGCGGCAGAATGGTCACGTGGAAGGCGTGCACGCGCCGCGCATCGGCCTTGGCCACACGGAAGGCAAAGCGCCCCAGCGTCAGCTCTTCGCCGGTTTCCGGCAGGTGGCCGATCGCATCGGTGACCAGGCCGCCGACGGTGTCGTACTCGTCGTCGGGGAAGTCGGCACCAAAGCGCTCGTTGAAGTCTTCGATCGGCGTCAGTGCATCGACCACATAGCGGCCGTCGGCCTGGATCGCGATCAGCGAATTCTCGTCTTCGGCATCGTCGTGCTCATCGTCAATCTGGCCGACGATCTGCTCCAGCACGTCTTCGATGGTGACCAGCCCGGCGACGCCGCCGTACTCGTCCACCACGATCGCCATGTGGTTGCGCGACAGCCGGAACTCCTTGAGCAGCACGTTGAGCTTCTTGGACTCGGGGATCAGCACCGCCGGGCGCAGCAGTTCGCGCACGTTGCCGGGGCCGTTGTCGGCAACCACGCCGCGCAACAAGTCCTTGGCCAGCAGGATGCCGAGCACCTCGTCCTTGTTCTCGCCGTGCACCGGGAAGCGCGAATGGCCGGATTCCACCACCTGCTTCATCAGGTCGATGAAGCGCGCCTCCACCGGCAGCGAGACCATCTGCGAGCGCGAGATCATCACGTCGCCCACGGTGAGCTCGGACACGGAGATTGCGCCTTCCATCATGCGCAAGGTGTCTGCAGCGATGAGACCGTCCTGTTCGGCGGTCCGCAGCAGCGCGACCAGTTCGTCGCGGGTATGGGGTTCGCCAGAGAAGGCAGCGCTCAGGCGCTCAAGCCAGCTACGGCGTTTTTCGGGTGTTTCTTGGGATTGGCTACTGTCGTCTTCGGACATCGTGACGTGGGACGGCACCCGGCAAACCAGGCGATAGCCGTCAGTCTAACAGGAAGCCGCTAAGGCGCTGTGGACGGGGTGGGGCGGGCGCTACGCTTCAGGGCAGGTCCAGGCTGTAGCCGCAGCCGACTACGGTCTTGCCCGGATGCGACTTCACGTTGGAGACGCTGAGCACGATCGATTCGATCATCGCCTCGCCGGTCTTGGGATTGGTGGTGTCTTCGCTGACCAGCTCGCGGCCATACATGACCTTGTCGGCGTTATCCACGCCCAGTTCCAGGTTCAGCTGTTTGGCCAGCGGGCGGGGGTCGGGCAGGTCCAGCAGCGCCATGACGCTGGCCCCGGAGAACGCGATGTGGGTGGTACTATGGCCGAACACGCTGATCGGCGTGTTGAGCGTGTACTCGGTCATGAACAGGTTGGCCTGGTCCAGCGGCGTCCAGCCCAGCGCCACCGCCTTGAGCGGGTCGGCCAGCACCGGTGCCAGCGCGTTGAAGTCGCCGATGCGCTGGCGGCATTCGATCAGGGCCGGCAGGTCGGGGCGTGCCGGCGCGGCCTGCGCCCAGGCACTGGAGCAGGCCAGCAACAGCAACGCGGTGGCGAGGCAGGCCCGCATCAGCGCTCTCCCGCGTACGGGTCGTCGATGCCGAGATCGGCCAGGATCTCGCGTTCGAGTTGCTCCATCGCATCGGCTTCCTTGTCGTCTTCGTGGTCCCAGCCGAGCAGATGCAGGGTGCCGTGCACGGTCAGATGGGCGTAATGCGCGGCCAGCGACTTGCCTTGTTCGGCCGCCTCGCGCGCCACCACCGGCGCGCAGATCACCAGATCGCCGAGCAGCGGCATCTTGACGCCCTTGGGCAGGCCTTCGGGTAAATCGGCCGGGAAGCTCAGCACATTGGTGGCGTAATCCTTGCCACGGTAATGATGGTTGAGCGAGCAGCCTTCCTTCTCGTCGACAATCCGCACCGCCAGGTCGGCCTCGCGGATGCGTCCCTTCAGCGCAGCGGCCACCCACTTGCGAAAACTCACCGCCGACGGCAGGCCGGCGCGCGGCAGCGCATAACTGACAGCGACGTCGAGGCGGACAGGTCCACGGGTCATGGCGAGAGTTTCCTGGGCAGAGGGTCAGCGCGTGCAGGTGATCAGCAGTATCACCACAGGCCCGTTGGCCACGCGGTAGCTCGAACTGCCGATCGGGCCGCGCCCGCAGCCGCGATTGTAATCCCGCACCCGCAAGCTTGAAACGAATCCTGGCTGGTCATGCATCCAGACCGCAGCGATACCGCTTTCCAGGAGTCCGCCGACCAGCGACTGGCTTGAGCGATGCGCGTGCTGGATCGGTGAGCTTTCGCAGCCGCGTGCATCCGTGACCGTTCCCGGTAGATCGAGCAGCCAGCGCGCGCTGCGACCTTGCTGCCAAGCACTGAGTCGTACGCGATCGTTCCCTGCCGGCATATCGCCGCGCCCCTGTTCTGCCAGCCTCTCCAGGTGCGCGGTTGGGATGCTGATGCTGGTTTGTTCGGCGGCCAGCGACACACAGGGGGGCGCCACCTGCGTCGCCGGGATCACATCGCGATCCACGATCGGGATTCCCGGAAGCAGCGGCGCTTCGGTGGCACCGAGCGATGCCGCCGCGACCAATCCGCTTGCCAACGTCAAGCTGGCAAGGAATAGCCTCATTCAGCGTTGTTCTTGATCGCAGCGTCCTGCTGATCGCGCTTTTCATAGGCCGTGACGATGCGCTGCACCAGCGGGTGGCGCACCACGTCGCGTGCTTCGAAGAAGGTGAAGCTGGCGCCGTCCACATCGCGCAGCACCTCGATCGCGTCGCGCAGGCCGGACTTGACGTGCTTGGGCAGGTCGATCTGGGTCAGGTCGCCGGTGACCACCGCGGTGGAGCCGAAGCCCAGCCGGGTCAGGAACATCTTCATCTGCTCGATGGTGGTGTTCTGTGCCTCGTCCAGGATCACGTAGGCATCGTTGAGCGTGCGGCCGCGCATATAGGCCAGCGGCGCGATCTCGATGACGTTCTTTTCCAGCAGCTTGACCACTTTTTCCACGCCCAGCATTTCGTAGAGCGCGTCGTAGAGCGGGCGCAGATACGGGTCCACCTTCTGGCTGAGATCGCCCGGCAGGAAGCCCAGCTTCTCGCCGGCTTCCACCGCCGGGCGCACCAGGATCAGCCGCTGTACGCGCGACTCGTTCAGCGCCTCGACCGCGCTGGCCACGGCCAGGAAGGTCTTGCCGGTACCGGCCGGGCCGATGCCGAAGTTGATGTCGTGCGTGGCGATCGCATGCAGGTACTTGGCCTGGTTGGCACCGCGGCCACGCACGGTGCCGCGTTTGACCTTGATCGCCACGTCCTGGGCCACGTAGGAACGATCGACCACCTGCTCGACGTTGGCATCGTTCAAGCGCAGGTGGATGGCGTGGTTGTCGAAGGTGGTGGAGGCGGCTTCATCGTACAGGGCGGTCAGCAGCGTCTGCGCGGCGGTGATCGCCGGCTCCGGGCCGGTGACGCGGAAGACGTTGCCGCGGTTGGCGATCTCCACGCCCAGCTTGAGTTCGATCTGGCGCAGGTGCGCGTCGAACGGGCCGGCCAGGTTGGCCAGGCGCTCGGTGTCGTCGGGTTCCAGGGTGAAGTCGCGATGTGCAGGTGAGTTCATGGTCGGATCGGACCGCGCACGCATGCGCTGGTCGGTTGGGCGGCAGACGAGGGTAGCGCGCAGCGTGTGATCCCACCAACACGCCAGGCTGCCGCAAGCGCGTGGTCATTGCCGGTCCCCGGCGGTGCGCGCGGGTTTTCCACAATCGCTGTGGAGTCACGCATCACTAACCTGTGGATAAAAATCGTGGCGCCTACTCGCACAAGGTCCGGCAGGGACATGGCGAAAAAATCACCACTGCGGTGGCGGTTGTCCACAAGCGGTGTGGATCGAATTCGGCAAAGCCTGTGGGTAAGTGCTCGCACGCCTTATGCCGCAAGGTGTTGCAGACAAGTGGTGAAATTTTGATCACTTACCTTGTGTGCCGTGTGACCAGGGAGGTCGGTGTCGTTGTTGTGCGCGATCACGACCATGCCCGGCGTATGCGAGCAGTGCGCGCTGTTGTTGACCTGGACCGACCAAGGCTCGGAAGCGCGTAGATGCCGGAGCGCCGGTCGGCGAGTGCGGCAAGCACGCAAGCTGCGTGCTTGCCGAAGATCGAGGTGCGAGGCACGACGCGCGTGACCTCAACGCAATTGCCAGCGTGTTGCACGCACGCAGCTGCGCAACGCAACGCAACAACAATCGCAGGCAGACGCAGCATCGCGTAGCCGGCCGCAGCGCTACGGAAGTAGTGACCAACCAACGTGCACCTTCCAGTCAGCAAGACGCGATGCATGCCGTGGCACCACGCGCCCCGGCACCTATGCGGCATCAGCTTTCGCTGTCGTCCACCTGGATAAGACCACGCAGCGAATTGCTCATCGCCTCGGTGATCAGCACATCGACGAACTGCCCGATCAGGCGCGGATTGCCGGGGAAATTCACCGGACGCATGTTCTCGCTCTTGCCGGTCAATTCGTTCGGATCGCGCCGCGACGGGCCTTCCACCAGTACCCGTTGCATGCTGCCGACCATGGACTGCGAAATGCGTGTGGCGTGCGCGTTGATCTGCGCCTGCAAACGCGCAAGCCGTGCCTGTTTGACGGCTTCCGGCGTGTCGTCCTGCAGGTCTGAGGCCGGCGTGCCGGGACGCCGCGAATACACGAACGAGAAACTCTGGTCGAAGCCCACGTCCTCGATCAGCTTCATGGTCTTTTCGAAATCCGCTTCGGTCTCGCCGGGAAAACCGACGATGAAGTCCGAGCTGATCGAAATATCCGGACGCACCGCGCGCAGCTTGCGGATCTTGGACTTGAATTCCAGCGCGGTGTAGCCACGCTTCATCGCCGACAGGATACGGTCGCTGCCGGCCTGCACCGGCAGATGCAGATAATTGGCCAGCTGCGGCACGTCGCGGTACGCATCCACCAGCGAGTCGGAAAATTCCAGCGGATGCGAGGTGGTGAAACGGATACGGCCGATGCCCTCGATCTGCGCGATGGTGCGGATCAACAAGCCCAGATCCGCGTATTGCGCCGCGTCGCCGGCATCGGCGCCGTACGCGCCGCGATACGCGTTGACGTTCTGGCCGAGCAGATTGATCTCGCGCACGCCTTGCGCGGCCAGCTGCGCCACCTCCACCAGCACGTCCTCGAACGGCCGGCTGACTTCTTCGCCACGGGTGTAGGGCACCACGCAGAACGAGCAGTACTTGGAGCAGCCTTCCATGATCGACACGAACGCCGACGGACCCTCGGCGCGCGGCTCGGGCAGGCGATCGAACTTCTCGATTTCCGGAAAGCTGATGTCCACCTGCGACTTGCCCGATTCGCGCCGCGCGCGGATCAGCTCCGGCAGGCGATGCAGGGTCTGCGGGCCGAACACCAGATCCACATAGGGCGCGCGCTTGACGATGGCCTCGCCTTCCTGCGAGGCCACGCAGCCGCCCACGCCGATGATCACCGGCTTGCCGCCGGCCTTCAGCGCCTTCCAGCGGCCCAGTTGGCTGAACACCTTTTCCTGCGCCTTCTCGCGGATGGAGCAGGTGTTGACCAGCACCACGTCGGCGTCTTCGGGGTTGTCGGTCAGCTCCAGGCCTTCGGAGGCGGCGAGCACGTCGGCCATCTTGGCCGAGTCGTACTCGTTCATCTGGCACCCGTGGGTCTTGATGTAGAGCTTGCCGCGCACCACGGCAGGCGCCGACGGGCGGGCCACCGGCAGCGGCAACAGGGCAGGTGCGTCCACGGCGGTGGCCGCGGACAGGTCGGAAACGGATGTCCCGGGCATGGCGCTTATTCCAGGCGGGTAGAAGATAGCCGCACAGTTTACCCGCTTGCGCCGGGCCCGTCCGTTTGGTCAGGCCTTGGCGTTGGTGGCCTCGGCACGCGCGAACGCCGGCCGGTCGGCCATGCGGGCGATGTAGGCGCGGGTGCTGGCAGGCGGGTCGATCAGGCCGAAATCGACCATCCAGCCCAGCGCGCCGCCCCACAGCACATCGGCCGCGCTGCAGCGCTGGCCCAGTAGATAGTCGCCTTTGGCCAGCTGCGCATCGATCACCTGCAGCACCGTGGCGCAGTCGGCGTAGGGCGAGATCGAGCGCGGCGGCGCATCGCGCTTCATTGCGCGGTCGATGATCGCCGGCTCGAACGCCGAGCCGTAGAAGGCCAGCCAGCGCAGGTAGGCGCCGCGATCGGCATCGCCCGGCGCCGGCGACAGCCCGACTTCCGGATACAGCTCGGCCAGATACTGGTAGATCGCGCCCTGTTCGGTGACCACGCTGTCGCCATGCCGGATCGCCGGAATCTTGCCCATGGGGTTGATCGCCAGGTACGCGGGCGCGAGTTGCTCGCCTTTTTCCAGGTTGACGATCTGCAGGTCGTAGCTGGCGCCGAGCTCTTCCAGCAGCACCAGCACGCCGCGCGAACGCGAACGGGGGTTGTGGAACAGGGTGATGTGGCGCTGGTCGGACATTGCGGTTTCCTTGGTGGATGCGGAAGGCATAGAGAACGAGGTGCCAGGCAATCCTACGCAGCTATTGCGGACAGTTTCTGTCCGCAATACGGTAATGCGATGGCCTCGACCGCTGCCCGCTTGTTGCGTCTGCTTGCGCTGCTGCAGGGCGGCCGCAGCTGGTCGGGCGTGGCGCTGGCCGAGCGGCTGGAACTGCATCCGCGCAGCGTGCGGCGCGCGATCGAGCGCCTGCGCGAGTTGGGTTACCCGGTGCATGCCGTGCCCGGCGCCGGTGGCGGCTACCGGCTGGGGCAGGGTGCAGCCGCCCTGCCGCTGTTGTTCGAGGAGGACGAGGCGCTGACGGTGGCGATCGCGCTGCGCGCAGCGGCCCCGGCGATACGCGGCATGGATGCGGCGGCGGCGCGGGTGTTGCTCAAGCTCGATCCGCTGCTGCCGCGGCGCAGCGGCCAGCGTGCCAGTGCCGCGCACGCGGCCACCGCCAGTTTGCCGGTCACCGAGGAGACGGGTGCCCTGGTGGATGCGGCGCGGCTGGCGCAACTGACCAGCGCCTGCCGCGACCGGGTCACGCTGCGGCTGGACTATCGCCGCCACTCCGGTGCCCCGATCACGCGTTGCGTCGAGCCGGCCCTGCTGGTGAATTACGGGCGGCGCTGGTATCTGCTGGCCTGGGACTGCGAGCGCCAGGACTGGCGCACCTTGCGCGCCGACCGCATCGACCGGGCCGAGACGACCGGCGCGCAATTCGCCGCTCGCGCACTGCCGGAGGAGCCACTGCAACTCCTGCGCAAGGCGATCGGCGAGTCGCCGTTTCCGTGCCGGGCCCGGGTACGCCTGCACGGCACGCTGGAGGTACTCGCCGCGCGCATCCCGCCCTGGCTGGGCGCGCTGGAAGCCGACGGGCCGGCGCATTGCTGGCTGGGTCTGGGCGCGCCGAGCATGCCGGCGCTGGCGGCCAACCTGCTGCTGCTCGACCTGCCGTTCGATGCGATCTGCCCGGATGCCGTGCGCTTGCCGCTGGCCGAGGCGCTGAACGCGTTGCGGACGCGGCTGGAGCCGCTGCCCGGATAACCATTTAGGCCACTTGGCAAGCCCGGGCCAAGCTGGGACACTCCGCCGCATGAAGGGGATGTCAAGATTGCTGGGGCTGTTACTCGTCACGTTGCCGGCAGCGCCGGTCTGCGCCGGCACCTTGTACAAGTGTGTCAGCGGCGACGGAATCACCAGCTACCTGAGCAAGCGCCAGAGCGGCGCGACCTGCAGCGTCATCAGCAGCTATACCCCGGAGCGATCCGCGCGCCGCGCGCCGCCGGCCATGGCTCGCCCGGCGCAGGGCATGGCCGCCGGCCCTGCGCGCGCCAGTACCTCGATTGACAGTGGCGCGCCAGCCACCATCATCAGTCAGCCGGTTGGCCAGGCGCCACGTCGCACTGCCGAGGTCGCCTCGGCGGTGACGCCGCGCGCGCTGCCGGTGTCGGAAACCTCGGTCGTGCAGGCACCCGCCGCCGCGGTCAATCCGCGCCGGGTGGTCAGCGGGCAGGTCTATTCGTATATGAAGGACGGCGTGCGTCACTACACCAGTGCGCGCCCGCGTCAGGTCGCCAGCATCGAAGGCCTGCGCACCATCCATTACAGCTTCATCGAAACCTGTTACGCCTGCGCGGCCAAGCCCGGCGTCAATTTCGGTGCGATCCGGCTCAACACCAATGCCTATCAGCAGGAAATCACCGCAGCCGCGCGCGAGTTCGGGGTCGAGGAAGCGATCGTGCGCGCGATCATCCATGCAGAGTCGGCCTACAACCCGCTGGCACTGAGTCGGGCCGGCGCGCAGGGGCTGATGCAGTTGATGCCCGGCACCGCGCGCCGCTTCGGCGTCAGCGATGCCTATGATGCAACGCAAAATATTCGCGGTGGCGTGCAATATCTTTCGTGGTTGCTGAAGCGCTTCAACGGCGATCTCACGCTCGCCGCTGCCGGCTACAACGCCGGCGAGGGCGCGGTGGATCGCTATGGCGGCGTGCCGCCTTACAGCGAGACCCAGCGCTACGTCCAACGCGTCGGCGTGCTGGCCGGACGCTATCGTGGGCAGACCACGGCGGCCAACTGAGCCGTGTGCTTTGCACGCATTTGCGCGCGCTGCGGCCTGCTTTGACCGTCACCAGCCGAGACAGATGTCATGCGGCCATCAGGCCGCGCAGGCCGCCATCGCACCGGCGCAGTAGTGCAGCCAACGCGCAGCATGTCTGCAACTGGCACGGTCTTTTTGTCAGCACTGGGTCACAGCTGTCCGCCTTGTGCAGGGCTGGCGCGTGAAGCGGTCGACGCATGCCTGCATCCAGTGTTTGCACTGCGCCAGTCCGACTGCGTACATTGCGTTGTCTGTGCATTAAGCGTTCCGCTACACTGCGGTCGATTCATCGCGGCTGGACCCCCCGCCAGCCGTTGGCAGCCTCACGCTACCTAATCAAGATCGGAGAGCCGGATGGCCAACGATGGGGTTAACGCACCTGCTGATATCGGGCGTCGTCGGTTCTTGACCGCGACAACGGCCGTGGTCGGTGCGGTCGGAGCAGGATTTGTCGCAGTTCCGTTCGTGAAGTCGTGGAATCCCAGCGCACGCGCCAAGTTGGCCGGTGCCCCGGTGACCGCCGACATCAGCGCCTTGCAGGAAGGGCAACGGCTGGTTCTGGAATGGCGCGGTCAGCCCATCTGGATCGTCAAGCGCTCCAAGGCGATGCTCGACGCACTGCCATCGCTGGATGACCGGCTCAAGGATCCCAAGTCCGAGAACAAGGACCAGCAGCCGGACTACGTACTGAAGAACCCCGAGTACCGCTCGATCAAGTCCGACATCTCGGTGCTGGTCGGGCTGTGCACGCATCTGGGCTGCTCGCCGGAAATGGTCGCCGAGATCCGCCCCGAGCCCTACGACCCGCAGTGGAAGGGCGGCTATTTCTGCCCCTGCCACAAATCGCGCTTCGACATGTCCGGCCGCGTCTTCGACGGCGTGCCGGCACCGATCAATCTGCTGGTGCCCCCACACCACTATGTGGACGACAACACCCTGGTGATCGGCGTCGATCCCGACGGTACCGGTACGTCGGCCAACAGCACGGGGGCTGCCTGATGAGCAATATCCTGGTCCGTACCGCCAACGGTGTGTTCGATTGGGTCAACGAACGCGCGCCTGGGCTGATGCCCATGTACCGCAAGCACGTCAGCGAGTACTACGCGCCGAAGAACTTCAACCTCTGGTACTACTTCGGCTCGCTGGCCATCGTGGTGCTGGTCAACCAGATCGTCACCGGCATCTTCCTGACGATGCACTACAAGACCAGCGCCGCCGATGCGTTCGCCTCGATCGAATACATCATGCGCGACGTGGAGTGGGGCTGGCTGATCCGCTACATGCACAGTACCGGCGCCTCGCTGTTCTTCATCGTGGTGTATCTGCACATGTTCCGCGGGCTGATGTACGGCAGCTACCAGAAGCCGCGCGAGCTGGTGTGGATTCTCGGCATGCTGATCTACCTGGTGCTGATGGCCGAAGCCTTCATGGGCTACGTGCTGCCGTGGGGGCAGATGTCGTTCTGGGGCGCGAAGGTGATCATCTCGCTGTTCGGCGCCATCCCGGTGATCGGCAACGGGCTGACCGAATGGATCATGGGCGACTATCTGCCTGGCGATGCCACGCTCAACCGCTTCTTCGCGCTGCACGTGATCGCACTGCCACTGGTGCTGTTGCTGCTGATTGTGCTGCACATCGGCGCGCTGCACGAGGTGGGCTCCAACAATCCCGACGGCGTGGAGATCAAGAAGGGGCCCAAGGGCAACCGCTGGGACGCGCACAAGCCGGCCGACGGCATCCCGTTCCATCCGTATTACACGGTCAAGGACCTGGTCGGGGTCGGCTTTTTGCTGCTGATCGCGGCCTTCATCATCTTCTTCGCGCCGGCGTTCGGCGGCCTGTTCCTGGAGCACGACAACTTCACCGAGGCCAATCGCCTGGTGACCCCGGAGCACATCAAACCGGTCTGGTACTACACGCCGTACTACGCAATGTTGCGGGTGGTCCCCAACAAGCTCGGCGGCGTGCTGGTGATGTTCTCGGCGATCGCGATCCTGTTCCTGGTGCCATGGCTGGATCGGGCCAAGGTGCGCTCGATCCGCTACCGCGGCTGGATCTCCAAGGTCGCGCTCGGCGTGCTGGTGGTGTGCTTCGTGTGGCTGGGCGTGATCGGCTCCGGTCCTGGCACCGACGCACACGAAACCTATGTCGGGCGCGTGCTGACCTTCCTGTACTTTGCCTTCTTCATCACCATGCCGGTGTGGACGCGGCTGGACAAGACCAAGCCGGTGCCGGAGCGGGTGACCACCCATGACTAATTCCAACGTGAGGTCATGGACGTCGCGTGTGGTCGCCCTGCTGTGCGGGCTGACCCTGGCTGCAGGGGCGCTGGCAGCCGAAGGCGGAAAGGTGCAGCAGGCCGGCAACGACCTGAGCGACCGTGCCTCGCTGCAGCGTGGCGCGCAGTTGTTCATGAACTACTGCTCCGGCTGCCACTCGCTGAAGTACCTGCGCTATTCGCGCATGGCCAGCGATCTGGGACTGAGCGAAGAGGAGGTCATGACTAACCTCAACTTCACCGGCGCCAAGATCGGCGAACATATCGAAGGCACCATGCCGCACGATGCGGCCACCAAGTGGTTCGGCAAGGCGCCGCCGGATCTGACCTTGATCGCCCGCGTGCGGGGCACCGACTGGGTCTATACCTACCTCAAGTCGTTCTACCTGGATCAGACCCGCCCGCTGGGCTGGAACAACCAGCTGTTTCCGAATGCCTCCATGCCCAATCCGCTGTGGGAGCTGCAGGGCCTGCAGCAGGCGCAGTTCGGCCCGCCCGACAAGGCGACCGGCGACAAGCCGGTGCAGGCGCTCAAACTCGGTCAGCCAGGGCGACAGACGCCGGTCGAGTTTGATCAGACCGTGCGCGATATCGCCAACTTCCTCGAATACGCCGGCGAACCGGCGGCCTTGAAGCGGCAGAGCATGGGCGTGTGGGTGATCCTGTTCCTGGCCTTGCTCACCTTCATGGCCTACCTGCTGAAGAAGGAATACTGGAAGGACGTGCACTGACCGGTCTGCAGGCCGGTCATCGGCTGCAGAGCGCGACGGCCATGCATGCGCAAACCATGCAACGGCTGCAGCAAACCGACCGCTGAGCCCCTCTCCCTGCGGGAGAGGGGTGCGGTGAGGGTCGGCAAGCAATCAACGCGTCGGTTGACGACAAATCGCCTTTGCCGCATCCGATGTCGTGCACCGGCGGTCGCACCGTTGCGACACGCGCACGTGACCGGAAGCTGCATCTCGGCGCAACAAGCGGCCTGTCCGGGCATTAATCGGCCCTATCACTCTTGGCTTTTGCGTGACGTGATTGCACACTCGAAGGACCGTGGTGACGGTCGGCGTTGGGCCGGCCGCGCCGATGCGGCCGGCGGATTCCGGTCGTCGGAGAGCCTTGAATGGCGACGAGTGTGCGTATGCGGAATACCTTGACTTTGTTTTCGTCCAACGACGACGTGTTGTGCCACCGGGTCCGTCTGGTCCTGGCGGCGAAAGGGGTGACCTACGACCTGGTGCCGGTCGACCCGCAAAATCCCCCGGAAGATCTGATCGATCTCAATCCCTATCATTCGGTCCCGACCCTGGTCGAACGCGACCTGGTGCTGTACGCGGCATCGGTGGTCAGCGAATACCTGGACGAGCGCTACCCGCATCCGCCGCTGATGCCGGTCGATCCGCTCTCGCGCGCACGTCTGCGTCTGGCGATGCTGCGGATCGAGCACGACTGGGTGCCGCAGGTGCAGGCCATCCAGCTCGGCAACAAGACCCAGGCCGAGGCCGGCCGCAAGCGCCTGAAGGAACTGCTCACCGCGTCGGTGCCGCTGTTCAAGGCCAGCAAGTTCTTCCTCAACCCGGAAATGAGTCTGGCCGATTGCGCGATGGCGCCGATCATCTGGCGACTGGACGCGTTGGAGATCGGTCTGCCCAAGGACGGCAAGGCGATCGAAGACTACGGCAACCGGATCTTCCGCAATCCCGGCTTCATCCGCAGCCTGACCGATCAGGAAAAGAAACTGCGCGACCTGCCGGGCTGATGCGACGGCTGTATGCCAACAGACCGACGCCCCAGCGCGCAGCCGCCGCTGCGGGCCGTGTGCGGGTAAAATGACGTCATGAGCGAAGATTTCCCCCGCATGACCAGCCATCGCCCGTACCTGCTGCGGGCCTTGGTCGAATGGATCAACGACAACGGCATGACCCCGCACGTCCTGGTGGACGCCGGGCTGCCCGGCGTGCAGGTGCCTGCCAGTGCCGTCAAGGACGGCCGCGTGGTGCTGAACATCGCCGAGCGCGCCGTGGTCGGGCTGCAGGTCGACAACGAAAGCGTGCAGTTCACCGCACGCTTTGGCGGCGTCAGTTATCCGGTGATGGTGCCGATGGCCGCGGTCCTTGCGGTGTATGCACGCGAGACCGGGCAGGGCATGGCCTTGCCGGACGATATCCCCGGCACCAGTACCGAGCCGCCGGATCCGGGTGCACCGCCGCCAAGCGCGCCCACGCCGGACGAGCCGCCAAGCGCGGGCAAGCGTCCGCATCTGCGCGTTGTCAAGTAACTGCACGCACGGACGCGCATCGCGCGTTCGTGCGTTGTTGCGCCATGTACGCGTGCGGTTTGCATCGCATGCGCATTTTTCCAACAGAACCCAGGACACGCCGTTGCATGTGTGCATCGGCGTTGCGGATAGGCAGCAGCGACACGGATCTTCGGTCGTACGGCGCTGCATGCAGGCCAGGTGCCTGCAGACGCATACATCGACCCAATCGCGGTCAGTTCAGGCGCTGATGGTCCGGGCTCAACGGCGTCACCGTGGCCACCTGCGGTCCGGTGAAGGCGATCAATTGGTCGCCGCGCAGCACTAGGCGGCCGCTATGACGGTCGATGCCGTCGTAGGAATACTCGAACCGGAACGTCCGCTCGAAGCCCAGCCAGCCATTGGGCTTGCGGCAGATGCGGATGTTGGTGGAATGCACGCTCTGATCCAGCCATTGCACATCGGCGGCGCGGCAGGCATTGCGGCCGAGGATATCGGCACGTTCGGCCGCCGCGCGCGAGGAGTTCCAGAACGCGTACAGCGCGGCGCCGGCAATCATGAAGAGAATAAGGCTGGGCATGGCGTCAATGTGCCATGGCCTGCGCCCGATCGACAATCATCGCGCCGGGCCGCAGCGTTGCGTTGATGGCTGGTGACCCGATGCGCCGGCCGGTATCTGCCGCTCGTCCAGGCAGCCCTTCGCTTTACCACCAACGCCTGTCGTCACGTCGCGCGAGTGCTCGGCATCGCGCCCGGGCGAACTGGACGCGCCCGGTCGAACCGGAGTTGACGGGAAAGTTGCAGCAGGTCGAAGCGGTGCAGCGGGCGCACCGGGCTTGGCCGCTGCGCGGTCAGGCTGACAGCCGCTTTAACCATTCACCGCCATTCCCGTGGTCGGCTTGTGTCGGGCGCAGCGCAACCCCATCCATTGGACTTCGCCCCGTTGAATCCACACGCCGCTCCTGGCCTGGCATCGCGGCCTGCGGCATCGCCTATGCATCCTGTCCTGCAGCAGTTCCATCCTGTCGTGGCTGCGTGGTTCGCGCAGACCTTCGCTGCGCCCACGCCGGCGCAGATTGCCGCGTGGCCGGCGATCCAGGCCGGACGCCACACGCTGGTGGCCGCGCCGACCGGCTCGGGCAAGACGCTGACCGCGTTCTTCGCGGCCATCGATGGTTTGATCCGCGATGGCCTGGCCAACGGCGGCGCGCTGCCGGACGAAACCCGGGTGGTTTACGTGTCGCCACTGAAGGCGTTGTCCAACGACATCCACCTCAATCTGGATGCGCCGTTACAGGGCATCCGCACGGCGCTGGTCGCGAGCGGTCTGCCGGACGTGGCGGTGCGCACGGCGGTGCGTACCGGCGACACCCCGCAACGCGAGCGGGCACAGGCGCGCCGCACGCCGCCGCATATCCTGGTGACCACGCCGGAGTCGTTGTATGTGCTGTTGGGCTCGGCCTCCGGGCGCACTGCATTGCGGCATGTGCGCACCGTCATCGTCGATGAGATCCATGCGGTGGCGGCGGACAAACGCGGCAGTCATCTGGCGCTGACCCTGGAGCGATTGCAGCGGCTGGCCGAGCGCCCGATCACGCGCGTCGGGCTGTCGGCCACGCAGAAGCCGATCCAGACCGTGGCGCAGTTCCTGGTCGGGGCGGGCGATGCCGGCCAGCCGCCGCAGTGCGAGATCGTCGATATCGGCTACACCCGCAGGCGCGATCTGGCCCTGGCCCTGCCGCCGACGCCGCTGAGCGTGGTGATGTCCAACGATCAGTGGCTGCAGGTGTATGCCGATGTCGCCACGCTCGCGCAGCAGCATCGCACCACGCTGGTGTTCGTCAACACGCGGCGCATGGCCGAGCGCGCTGCGCGCCATCTTGGCGATCTGCTCGGCAAGCAGCGCGTCGCCGCGCACCACGGCAGCCTGTCGCGCGAAACGCGTCTGCTGGCGGAGCAGCGACTCAAGGCCGGCGACCTTACCGTGCTGGTGGCCACTGCATCGCTGGAACTCGGCCTGGATATCGGCGATGTGGACCTGGTCTGCCAGCTCGGTTCGCCGCGCTCGATCGCCACCTTCCTGCAGCGTGCCGGACGCTCCGGGCATGCGGTTGGCGGCACGCCGAAGGCGCGCCTGTTTCCGCAGACCCGCGACGAACTGGTCGAATGTGCTGCGTTGCTGGACAGCGTGCGCCGCGGTGAGCTGGACGCCTTGCGCATTCCGCTGGCGCCGATCGATGTGCTTGCACAACAGATCGTGGCCGAGGCCGCGTGCGAGGACTGGGACGAAGATGCGCTGTTCGCCTTGGTGCGACGCGCCTGGCCGTTCGCGCAGCTGAGCCGCGCGAGCTTCGATGACGTGGTGCGCATGCTGTGCGACGGCTTCAGCACACGGCTCGGGCCGCGTGCAGGCTACCTGCATCGCGATGCGGTGCATCGGCGCCTGCATGCGCGCCGCGGTGCACGCATGACTGCGCTGACCTCCGGCGGCACCATCCCAGAAACCGGCGACTACAGCGTGGTGCTGGAACCGCAGGCCGAAAAGATCGGCACGGTGAACGAGGATTTTGCGGTCGAAAGTCTTACCGGCGACGTGTTCCAGCTCGGCAATGCCAGCTACCGCATCCTGCGCGTGGATGCCGGGCGCGTCCGGGTGGAAGACGCCAAGGGCGCGCCACCGAACATTCCGTTCTGGCTGGGCGAGGCGCCCGGCCGCAGCGATGAATTGTCGGCGGCGGTGTCGCGTCTGCGTGGCGAGATTGCGCTGCGGCTGGATAGCCCGCCACATCAGGCGGCCTGCGACTGGCTGCACACCGTGCTGGATCTCTCGGTGGAAGCGGCACGCCAGCTGGTCGACTATCTCGCCCATGCCTGCACCGCGCTGGGCGCGATGCCGACCCAGCAGTGCCTGGTGATGGAGCGCTTCTTCGATGCCAGCGGCGGCACCCAGCTGGTGATCCACTCGCCGTACGGCAGCCGCATCAATCGTGCCTGGGGGCTGGCGTTGCGCAAGCGCTTCTGCCGCACCTTCAACTTCGAACTGCAGGCCGCCGCGACCGAGGATGCGATCGTGTTGTCGCTGTCCACCAGTCATAGTTTTGCCCTGGAGGAGGTGGCGCGCTACCTGCATTCGTCATCGGCCGAGCATGTGTTGATCCAGGCCTTGCTGGATGCGCCGCTGTTCGGCGTGCGCTGGCGCTGGAATGCGACCAATGCGATGGCGCTGCCGCGCTTTGCCGGTGGCAACAAGGTCGCACCGCAACTGCAACGGATGAAGTCGGAAGATCTGCTGGCGACGGTGTTCCCCGATCAGGTCGCCTGCGCAGAGAATCTGGTCGGCGAGCGCGAGGTGCCGGATCATCCGTTGGTGACGCAGACACTGGAAGACTGCCTGCATCAGTCCATGGACAGCGAGGGCTGGTTGCAGGTACTGCGCGGGCTGGAGTCAGGGGCGATCACGCTTGTCGCGCGCGATCTGGCAGCACCGTCGCCGCTGGCGGCCGAAGCCTTGAATGCGCGGCCGTACGCATTCCTGGACGATGCACCGCTGGAAGAACGCCGCACTCAGGCCGTGCAAAGCCGTCGCTATACCCCGCAAAGCAGCGACGACCTGGGGCAGCTCGATCCCGAGGCGATTGCCTCGGTGCGCGAACAGGCCTGGCCGCAGCCGCGCGATGGTGAAGAAATGCACGAAGCGTTGGTCGGGCTTGGCGTGCTTCCGGTCGATGAAGCGGACGATGCGCACTGGCAGGCCTGGCTGGCTGTACTTGCAGGTGATGGGCGTGCCAGCTGTCTTGCGTTCGATGGTGTGCCTGCGCTGTGGATCAGTGCCGAGCGCATCGACTGGTTTGCGCCACTGTATGCGCATGCATCCGCACAGCCGCCGCTACAGGCGCCGGCAGATTGCCGCGTTGCCGACTGGCAGCGCGACTGGGCGGTGCGCGAGCTGCTGCGCGGCCGCCTGTCTGCGGTCGGCCCGGCGCAGGTGTCGGCCCTGGCCGGCGCATTGCGTTTGCCCGAGTCCGAGATCGTGCTTGCCCTGGCCGCCCTGCAGCGCGAGGGCTATGTCATGGCCGGCCATTTCAGCGCGCAGGCGCCGTCGGAAGAATGGTGCGAACGTCATCTGCTGGCGCGCATCCATCGCTATACCCTGGGACGCTTGCGCCGCGAGATCGAGCCGGTGGCGCAACGCGACTACGCGCGTTTCCTGTTCGAGTGGCAGCACCTCGACAGCGCCAGCCGGGTGGCGGGGCCGGACGCACTGGCCGGCGTGGTCGGGCAGCTGGAAGGTTTCGAGGCACCTGCAGTGCTGTGGGAGAGCGAGCTGCTGCCGGCACGCGTGCGCGACTATCAACCGGCCTGGCTGGACGAGCTGTGCACCGCCGGGCGCACCGTGTGGGCGCGGTTGCGGCCCGGTGGCGGCCGCAGCGGTGCCGCGCTGCGCAGCACGCCGATCGTGTTGCTGCCGCGTCGCGAGGCGCAGCGCTGGAGCAGCCTGGCACGCGATGCCGACGACGCGCCGCTGGGCTCGCGCGCGCAACGGGTGGCCGAGGTGCTGCAGCAGCAGGGCGCCTTGTTCTTCGACGAGATTGCCGATGCGGCCCGCCTGATGAGTACCGAGCTGGAAGATGCCCTGAGCGAACTGGTGATGCGTGGGCGTGCGCATTGCGACAGCTACGCAGGGCTGCGCGCGCTGCTGGTGCCGGCCTCCAAGCGGCCCTCGGCGCTGTCGCGCCACCGGCGCCGCGCCAGCGCGCTGGGCATCCGCGATGTCGGACGCTGGGCGCCGGTACGCGCGCTGCCGGAGCTGCCGCTGGCCGAAGCGGGCGAGCGCCACCAGGACATGCTCGAACATGTGGCGCATACCTTGTTGCGGCGCTACGGCGTGGTCTGCTGGCGGCTGCTGGAGCGCGAGGCGGCGTGGTTGCCGCCGTGGCGCGAGTTGCTGCGCATGTATCAACGGCTGGAAGCGCGTGGCGAGATCCGTGGCGGGCGTTTCATCGCCGGGCTGTCCGGCGAGCAGTTCGCGTTGCCGGATGCGATCGCGGCGCTGCGCCGCGTGCGTGCGCAAGCCTTGCCGCAGCAGTGGGTGTGCGTCAGTGCGAGCGACCCGAGCAATCTGTTGGGCAGCGTCCTGCCGGGCGAGCGCGTGGCGCGCGTGCCGGGCAACCGTGTGGCGTATCTCGATGGCCTGCCGATGGCGGTGTGGGCGGCAGATCGCTTCCAGCCGCTGCAGGACCTGAGCGACGAACAGGCCGAGCAGGCCCTGCGCCTGCTGCAGCGTGGACCGGGCGCCGCCGAGCAGACGCCGATGGAGCGATGGCTGGCTCAGTCGCCCGGCAGCACCGCGCGTACGCCGGTCGCGCGCGGCAGCGGACGCGACAGATAGGGGTTATCCGGGACCACCCAGCGCCACGGCGCATCCACCGCCTTGCGGATGCCGATGCGCGGCGTCGCCAGCGCTGCTGAGGGCGGTGGCATGCCGTCGTCCTCGATCCACAGGCGTGCGCCGGCGTCGGTCAAGTCCAGCCCATTGTCCGTCGCGCTCACCCCGAACGCCTGGGCCAGGCGACCGGGACCGGTGGTCAAGGTCTTGAGTGGAGCGGCGTTGCGCGCGGCCTGCATGGTGGCGATCCCGGCCAGCGGTTCGAGCGCGCGGATCAGCACCGCATGCCCGGGCGCACCGCCGCACACCGCGTTGATTGCCCAATGCATGCCGTAGATGAAATACACATACAGATGCCCCGGTGCGCCGAACATCACCTGCGTGCGCGGGGTCATGCCGCGAAACGAATGCGCGGCCGGATCTTCGCTGCCGCAATACGCCTCGACCTCGGTGATGCGGCCGCGGCGTCCGTCCGCGCTGACCAATACCTTGTTGAGCAAGCGCGGCGCGACCTGGCGGGCATCGTGTGCATAGAAGCTGCGTGGAAGTGCTTGCAATGACATGCGCCAAGCCTAACCGCGCAGTCGTGATGTCCCAGCGGACTGTTCCGGACACGGCAGGAACCAGGGGTAGGAATTTTCCGAACGCGGACCGTACGAGCGCGTGACCGGTCACAAAAGCGCATATCCGATGGTGTGAATACGCGGTTAAGTGCCGTTTGCGTCTCAAGCGCGTTTTGCCGTCGCCGATAGCCATTAGCGATTGGTTAGACAAGCCGCACACAGTGAGCGGCACCCGCACCAGGCCACCGGGCGACCCTGCAACGCAGGTCGCGCATGCACCACCTTCAAGAGAACTCCCCAATGTTAGGCAACTTCAGAATCGGAACCAGGCTGATCGTGGCGTTCCTGATCGTCTCGGCGATCGGCGCATGCATCGGGTGGGTGGGTTATTCCAACTCCGGTCGGATCAGCGACCTGTCGACCTCGCTTTACGAGCGCGAGCTGCTTGGCTTGTCGAACGTCAAGGAGGCCAACATCAACCTGATCTACGCCGGCCGCGCGCGCGCCAACCTGTTGCTGGCCAGCAGTGCCGAAGAGCGCCAGTCGCATGTGCAGAATATCGACAAGTACACCGCCAAGGTGGTCGATTACATGACGCGCGCGCGTTCCAGCTTCCAGACCGAGGAAGGCAGGAACAAGCTGGCGCAGTTCGACCGCGCCTGGCAAAAATACCTGGAAGAGCGCGGCCGCTTCATCGACGCCGCCAACCGCGAAGCCTTGCGCGACGCCAACCCGGAACTTGCCGAACTCTCGCGTGCGGTGCGCGCCAGCTCGGATGAAGTTGATACCTTGATGACCGATCTGAGCGGCCTGCGCGAGCGCAGCGCTGCCTCGGCCAATGCCGAAGCCGGCAGCATCCACGCGCGCAGCTCCAAGCTGCTGATGGCCATCATCTGCGGCGGCGTGCTGCTCGGTGCGGTTCTTGGCGTGGTGATCAGCCGCAGCGTCACCGGCCCGATCCGCCGCGCGGTGACGGTGGCCAACGGGCTGTCCGAAGGCGACCTGACCATGCGCATCGACGTGCATGGCCGCGACGAAACCGCGCAGCTGCTCGAAGCGATGCGCACGATGGTGCAGAAGCTGTCGCAGGTGGTCGGCGAGGTCAACACCAGTGCCGAAACTCTGGCCAGCGCGTCGGAAGAAGTCAGCGCCACCGCACAGTCGTTGTCGCAGGCCGCCAGCGAACAGGCTGCCGGTGTGGAGGAAACCAGCGCCTCGCTGGAGCAGATGACCGCATCGATCAGCCAGAACACCGAAAACGCCCGCATCACCGATGGCATGGCCACGCAGGCTGCGAAGGAGACCATCGAAGGCGGCGAAGCGGTGGTCGCCACCACCCAGGCGATGAAGCAGATCGCACAGAAGATCGGCATCATCGACGACATCGCGTATCAGACCAATCTGCTCGCGCTCAATGCCGCGATCGAAGCGGCGCGCGCCGGCGAACACGGCAAGGGCTTTGCCGTGGTGGCCGCCGAGGTGCGCAAGCTTGCCGAACGCAGCCAGGTGGCCGCGCAGGAGATCGGCGAGGTGGCCAGTTCCAGCGTCGAACTGGCCGATCGCGCCGGCCGTCTGCTCGACACCATCGTGCCCAGCATCAAGCGCACCTCGGACCTGGTGCAGGAGATTTCAGCGGCCTCCGAAGAGCAATCCTCCGGCGTCAGCCAGATCAATTCGGCGGTGGTGCAGCTGAGCCAGACCACCCAGCAGAACGCCAGTGCGTCGGAAGAACTGGCCGCCACTGCCGAGGAAATGAGCGCACAGGCCGAGCAGCTGCAGCAGAGCATGGCGTTCTTCCGCCTGGGCGGGCAGGGGCCGGCGAGCACGCCGCCCAAGCGCGGCACGGTGGCGGCCGCACGCCCGACACGTGCGCCCGGTGCGCGCGGCTGGCGCAGCGCCGCGGCACCTGCCTATGCGATGTCCGAGGGCCCGGACGAAGGCCAGTTCGCCCGCTTCTGAGAGACCGATCGATGACTGCACAGACCCCCGATGTGATGCCTGGCGACGCCGATGCGGCGGCCCAGTACCTGACCTTCCAGCTGGATGGCGAAACCTTCGCCATCAGCATTCTTGGCATCCGCGAAATCATCCAGTACCGCGCACCCACGCCGGTGCCGTCGATGCCTGCCTGCGTGCGCGGGGTGATCAACCTGCGCGGTGCGGTGGTGCCGGTGGTGGATCTGCAATCGCGGCTGGGGCGTGCCGACAGCGCGATCGGCAAGCGCAGCTGCATCGTGATCCTGGCCACCGAGCAGGCGCAGGGACCGCAGGTGATCGGGGTGCTGGTCGATGCGGTCAACGCGGTGATCGAACTGGCCGATCAGGACATCGAAGCGGCGCCATCGTTCGGCACGCATATCCGCCGCGACCTGCTGCGCGGCATGGGCAAGGTGGGCGAGCGCTTCGTGGTGCTGCTGGAGATGGAGCAGGTGCTGCAGGTGGACGAAATCGCCGGCAACACCGATGCCCTGGCAGCCTGAGGCTGGCCAAGCGCAGCTGACGATACGGCTGCCGCCTGGCAGCTGATCGCCACACGCGGTAGCCGCTCAAGACAGGCGCGCTGGCGGGTGTGTGCACGCTGCGGTCGTAAGTGGAGAGACTGCAGCCCTACACAGGCATCGACCTAGCGATTCAAGGTTGCGCAGTCGTGTCGATCAGCGCCCTGCTGGCCTACCTCGCCGAGCCCACGCGCGGTCTGCCGCTCAGTCCTGCCGATGCCAGCCATTGAAGCGCTGCACGCAGTTGCGTCCATTGCCGATCGCGCCCTGCAGGGCGTGCCGCGCGCGCGCCAGCAAGGCGTTGCTGTCGAGCGAGGCACCGGCTGCCACCTCGACCAGCCCTGCGCTGATCGTCAGTCCGCCGGCTGGCCAGCTGGCCGTTTCGATCGCCTTGCGCACAGCCTCGATCAGCTCCATTGCCTCGGTCGCCGCTGTCTCCGGCAAGGCAACACAGAGTTGATCCCGGCTCAATCGTGCCACCGTGGCGGCATTCGGCAACTGCGCTTCGATCACCCTGGCAGCCTGGATCAGCGTTGCATCCGCTGCCGCGGCGCCCGCCTGCAATCTCAGCCGTTTGAAGCCATCCAGCTCGATCAGCGCCAGCGCGAGCGATGGTGTGGCGGCAGTGGGTGAGCTTTGTGCGTGTGTCTGCAGCGCATGCTCCAGACCGGCGCGGTTCCACACCCCAGTGAGTTCGTCGCGCAGCGCGTCCAGCTCGACCAGCTTGGCCGCACGCCGCAGCTCGATGGTGTCGACGACCTGCCGTGCCAGCGCCTGCAGTGCGTCGCGCTCCGCCACCGACAGGCGCCGGGGTGTGCGATCCAGCACGCACAATGTGCCCAGCGCGATCCCATCGGAGGTCAGCAGCGGGGCGCCGGCATAGAAGCGGATCTGCGGCTCGCCGGTGACCAGCGCATTGCCCACGAAGCGCCCATCCTGGTGGGTGTCGCCCACCTCCATCACCTGGTCGGGTTCGAGGATCGCGTGCGCACAGAACGACAGTTCGCGCGGGGTTTCGCGTGGCGCCATGCCCAGCTTCGACTTGAACCACTGGCGCTGCGTGTCGATCAGCGAAATCAGGGCCATCGGCGTACCGCAGAGCTCGGCCGCGCTCGAGGTGAAGGCGTCATAGACCGGCTCCGGTGCAGTGTCGAGCAGCTGGTAGTCCTGCAATGCGGCCAGACGTTCGTCTTCGTTCGCCGGCAGCTGCGCTGCAACGGCGGTGCCACCCGGCAGCAGCGTCGCGTGGAAGAGGTGCAACGCGGACGCGTCAGGAATCTGCATGGATAGACCACCGGAACAAGGCGCCGTCAGGCGATGGATATGCGCGTGGCGCTGCCGTGTCTGGGCCCATCGCACGCGTTGGTTGGCGCAGACCTCATCCACCCCAGCGGATGACGCCTGTCACCGATCTTGCCACATCGGGCAGGGCAGGTCAGGGTCAGCGACTCCGTTCTGACGCGCCGCAGAGCCGCCCTGCCGGACGTCTCATTCGCCCTGGCCGTCGTTGCCCTTGGGGCGGCGGGTCTGTTCGTCGTGGATCTGCATGTCCTTCTGCCCGGGACGCTGCTTGGCGGCCTCATCCTGTTGGCGATCCTGCTGGCTCTCCGAAACACCGTGCTGATTGTCGGCGGCCTTGTCGGGCTGGCTCTGCTTGTTGCTCATGGCTTGCGTCCGGGGTGGTGATGAAACGGACGTTAGCGCGCTCGATGTGATCCTGGCGACATGGCCGTACCGGGGCCTGGCATGCACCAGGCCGACGCGCTGCCGATGCAGGAGCCCAGAACGGAAAAGCCCCGGAAACATGACGTTTCCGAGGCCTTTACGATTGAAGCAATGGTGGAGCGGAAGGGGATCGAACCCTCGACCTTCGCGATGCGAACGCGACGCTCTCCCAGCTGAGCTACCGCCCCACGTGCCTGGATTCTAACCACATGTCGCGCGATTCGCCAAGCAGTCTGGCGGCCTGGATCGCCGCCCGGAGGCGCGATCCAGCGGCAATCACTCGCGAACCAGCGGGAACTTGAGGTCCGGGTTCTTGGCCTTCCATTCCTTGTACGACACCGAGCCTTCCCAGGCGGCAAAGGCCTTGGGCGTGCGGCCGCGGCCGGACCAGGTCTCGCCGGTGTGCGGCAGTTCGTACTTCGGCTTGACTTCGCTGCGGCCGCTCTTGACCACTTCCTTGCGTGCAGCGGTGGTGCCCAGGTAAGCGGCAATGTCGTTGCGCTGCTTGGTATTGAAGTGGCCGGCAAACTGCTCAAGCAGCGAGAGGATGGTGGCATGCGCAGAGGATGCCTCGCTCGCGCGCTCGGTCTTTTCCTGTTCTTCCAGCTTCTGCAGCTCGTCCAGCAGCTTGGCTTTGGCTTGCGCGATGGAATCCAGTTTGGAGGTGGTATTGCTCACAGAGGTATGGCCTCGGAATAAGGGGGTGGAGACGTTGCCCAATGGGCGCGCGTCATTATGGCATGTGGCCCGGGGGCGGCCGTTGCGCGTGCGCGTGCCTGCACGCGGCGTGGCCAGGCCTTTCACAGCGTCTGGTCACGCGTTTGCAGTGTCCTGGCGAGGTCGCCGAGCCTGCTTGCGCAGGCGGCGACCCCGACCATAACGATACAGCAGCAGGCCAGACGGGATGACACCTGCGTGCAGCGCTGGCCAGATATTGACTGCAGCATGGCCAACCGTGTCCCGATGGACTGCGCCGGTTTCGATAGCGCGCTGTGCAAGGGCAGATGCGGCAATGGAAGAGGATGCTGCTCGAATTTCTGATCTGATCCACGGCCGGCGATGTGCAGACGCAGCTGGCGTACGGCCGTCTGCGCCTTGCCCGCATCACCACGGCAGCGTGGGATGCGTGGCCTAGCGACCACTACATCACCTCACTGCGCTGCAGCGTCTTCCAGCAACGGCGTCAGCTGCGCTTCCAGCGCGTCGCGGCGCCATTGCCCCAGCGGTGCGGGCCAGCTGCGCTGTTCGATCAGGGTTTCCAGATGCCGGCGCGAGGCCAGGATGCCGTCGGGCAATCCCAGCTCGCGGCTGCGCTGGGCCACCGCATCCTGCAGGCGCTTGAGCACGGCCTTGTTGCCGTCGGTGGCCGCCTGCGCCAGCGGTGCATGGTCCTCGTCGGGCAGCGGCGTGTTGAGCGCTTCCCACACTGCGGCGGCGAGCTTGCGCGGCGCCTTGGGAAACTTGTCGAACTGGCGCAGCAAGGCATCCAGATCGGCAGGCGGAAAGCGCGCCAGCTGGCTGGCCAGTTCGTTGTCCAGGATCCAGCTGCGCGGGCGATCGCTCTGGCGCGCCTGCAGGTCGCGCCAGCGCAGCAGGCGCAGCAGGCGGCGCTGCGCCGCAGGCTCCAGGAATTGCGCGGTGCGCAGGCTCACATGCGGCCAGCGCTCGCCATCGTCATGCTCCACCGTGGCGAGCAGGCGCTCGGCGTCCTCGGCCAGCCAGCCCAGGCGATCCTGTTCGGTCAGGCGGCGGGTGAGTTCGTCGTGGATGGCGAACAGGTAACGCACATCGTCGGCAGCGTATTCCAGCTGCGCCGGCGACAGCGGGCGACGCATCCAGTCCGAGCGGGTCTCGCCCTTGGTCAGCAAGGTGCCGGTCACTTCCTGCACCAGTTTCTGGTAGCCCATGCCACCACCCACACCTGCCAGCGCGGCGGCGATCTGGGTATCGAACAATGGCCGCGGCAACACCCCGCACGCACACTTGAAGGTGACCAGATCCTCGCTGGCGCTATGCATCACCTTGACGATGTCGGTGGCGGTCAACCATTCCCTGAGCGCCTCGTTCATGCCGGGGATCAGCGGGTCGATCAGCAGGATCTCCTCGCCGATGGCCATCTGCACCAGCGCCAGTTGCGGCCAGTAGGTGCGTTCGCGAATGAATTCGGTATCCAGGCCAATGCGGGACGGACGCGATGCCTGCAGGCGTTCGCTCAGCTCGGAGGGGTGGGTGATCCAATGGGGCACGTGATTTCCGTCGACAGCAAGGGTTTGCGCAGAACGCGCAGAATAGCCTAACGTCGCGATCGCCTGTCGTGCGGCAGAGCACTGGAAGGAGCAGGTGGTGGGTGAGTGCGGTAACCGGATCGCAGCGTGGGCATTGGTTGCGCTAAGCGTGTGCGCCTGTTCGCGGACACCGACGCCAGCGCCTGCCGCTGCGCCCCAACCTGCTGCTGCCGCCGCGGTGCCGAGCAAGCCGAATGTGTCCATCGGTGGCGAAGAATCCGCTGAAACCGTGACGCAATGGCAGCCGCCGCCAGTGGACCTGGGCGATGAGCCGCTGGCGCAGGTGCGCAAGCGCGCCGACCAGGCATTGAAGGACGATCGGCTCTATCGCGACGCCGACGATGCGATTCCGCTGTATCTGGCAATCCAGCAACGCGCCGACGGCAAGGACGCGGCCAGCCGGCGCGGACTGGAGCAGGCGCGGCGTCGGTTGATCGAGCGCGGCCAGGCGCTGATCGCGCAGACCGACCGTCAGGACAGCGCGCTGGAACAGGCGCGTGAGCTGGCCATCGTGGCGCTGGCGCTCGCTCCGCAGGACCCGAAGGTGCGCGCACTGCAACGCGCGGTGGAAACCGCGCAGCGGGTGCTGAGCTTCAACCGTGCCGGCGAGGAGGATTTGCGTGGCGGCCGCCTGGGCGAGGACGGCAACGGGGCGCTGGTGAACTTCCGCGATGCGGCGCAGCTGGATCCGGACAACCCACGCACGCGCCAGGGGCTGGCTGCGGTGGAAAGCGGCCTGCTGGCACGCGCCGAGCAGGCGGCCGAGGCGAGCGACTTCATCGGCGCACGCTACTGGTTGCAGATGGCCGGGCAGGTGCGTGAGCGCGCACCGACCATTGCCGATGCACGTGCGCGCATCGAGCGCATGCGTCGTGCCCAGATCGCCGCACTGCACGACGCCGGCCTGGACGATCTCACCTCGCCCCGCGGCCTCAAGGCGGCTGGCGAAACACTGGCCGAGGTGCTGCGCATTGCCGACCCGGGCGATGCGGTGGCCGGCGATCTGCGTCGGCGGCTGGAACTGGCCACCCATTACGGCAGCTTTCGCCCTGGGCAGGTGTTCACCGACGGGCTCAAGGTTGGCGGGCGCGGTCCGCAGATGATCGTGGTGCCGCATGGCGCGTTCCAGATGGGCGCCGGCGATGCCGAGCCCGGCGCCTCCGACAACGAGCGCCCGGCGCATTACGTGCGTTTCGCGCGCGGGTTTGCGTTGTCGATCACCGAAGTGACGGTTGCCGAATTCCGCCAGTTCGTCGAGGCGACCGGCGCTCGTCCGCGTGCCACCCGGCGCGGGCACTCGGTGGTCTACGACGAGCGCAGCGGCAACTTCATCCGCCGCAGCGGGGTGGATTGGCAGTCCGACTACAACGGTGCGCAGGCCGCGCCCAACAGCCCGGTGATGCACGTCAGCATCCGCGACGCCGAAGCCTATGCGAGCTGGCTGTCGGAACAGACCGGCCGCCACTACCACGTACCCAGCGAGGCCGAGTTCGAATACGCGGTGCGCGCCGGCACCACCGGGCGCTATCCCTGGGGCAACGCCGGCTCGCCGCCGCTGGATGCGGGCAACTTCACCGGCGGCAACGATGTCTCGCGCAGCGGCCGGCACTGGAACAACGGCTTCGTCGGCTACGGCGACGGCTTCTGGGGCCCGGCGCCGGTCGGCAGCTTTCGCGCCAATGCCTGGGGGCTGCACGACATGGGCGGCAACCTGAGCGAGTGGGTGGCCGATTGCTGGCATGCCAGCTACCGTCGCGCGCCGGCCGACGGTGCCGCCTGGTTCAACCCCGGCTGCCGGCAGCGCATGATCCGCGGCGGCAGCTGGGCCAACTCGCCGCAGCAGACGCGTGCGGCCTGGCGGCAGTCGCAGGATTCGGACAGCACCAGCGCACGGATCGGCTTCCGCGTGGCGCGCGGGATCTAGGGCGCAGCTGTAAGTCAGTGCGCATGCGTGGTTTGCGGCTGCACGGCGATTGATCGCTGATCGCCGATCGCCATGTTGTCCGGATGCCATGCTCATGTCGAAGTGCTTGTCGTTCGCGACGACCTGAACACTTTCTCGGTTGGTCCCGCCGCAAGCCCGGGCGCGCAGGCTTAACCGCAGCGAACGCTGCTGGCGATCGCCATGGAACCGGCCGCCTCGGCCGCGGTCCAAGCGCCAGCGCTTGCGAGGATTGCGGTGATGGGCTGGGGAATCAAGGTGTTTCGTTGGGTCATCGCGGTACTGCTGATTGGCGGTAGCGGCTACGCCGTGGCGCGGCATCTGCAGGACGGAAATACCGCCGGGCATTACCGCTCGGTGGAGGTGCTGCGTCCGGAAGGCACGCCGAAGGCCATGGTGGTGCTGTTGCCCGACAGCGGCCATGCGCAGGACGGCCAGCGGCTTGCGGAGATGCTGAGCAACGACGGCGCGCTGGTCGCGGTGGTCGATACCGCCAGCTATCGCGAACGGGTGCGCGCGCATCACGCAGCCTGCAGCTCCCTGGCCGACGATGCCGAACGATTGGGCAAGAAGTTGCTGCGCGCCGAGCATGTCGACGCGTTCCTGCCGCCGGTGCTGGTGGGGCAGGGCGATGGCGCGGTGCTGGCGCGGCAGGCGCTGGCCTCGGCCGCGCCCGACGTGCTGGGCGGCGCGGTTGTCGCCGATGGCGACGCCGGCGATGGCGGCCTGGCCTGCTCGCGCGACGTGCCCGATGCCAATCAAGGCTTCCTCGACGACCTGGTCGACGCTGCCAGCCCCCTGCAGATCGCTGCGGCCACCCGGGGCCATTTCCTGACGGCCCAGGCGCAGGGCGTGGGCGATCTGCCACTGGTAGAACTGCATGCGCCCGGCAGCGACCGCATGGTGGTCATGCTGTCCGGCGACGGCGGCTGGCGCGAACTGGATAAGGGCATTGCCGCGCAATTGCAGCAGCAAGGCGTTTCGGTGGTGGGCTGGAACAGCCTGCGCTACTTCTGGGCCAGCCGCACGCCGCAGCAGGTCGGGGCGGACCTGGATCGGGTGATCGCGACCTATCAGCAGCGTTGGCATATCCACCACGTCGCGCTGGTGGGCTACTCGTTCGGCGCCGATGTGCTGCCGTTTGCCTATCCCGAGCTGTCGCCGCAGCAGCGCGCATCGGTGCAGTTTGTCAGCCTGCTCGGCCTTGCCCATCAGGCCGATTTCAAGGTGCGTGTCGGTGGCTGGCTGGGCTGGCATAACGATGCCGAGCGCGATGTGGAGCCGGCGATCCAGTCGCTGGATGCGCATCGCCTGCAATGCATCTATGGCGATCAGGAAAAGGACACGTTGTGCCCGGAATTGCGCGCGCGTGGCGTGCAGGTGGTGGCGCGTCCGGGCGGGCATCACTTCGACCACGATCCGGTGGTGCTGGCCGGGCTGCTGCTGCGGGGCTGGCGGCAGGCGGCGCAGACGCCCGTTCATGGTTTGAGAGCCGGTGATGCCCTCTGATCTGCACGCGGAGCGGTCTGCGGCGGGTTGAAGGGTTGATCCAGGCTTGGCCCGCCTGGGCGAAGTGGATAGCGCCGCCCAGGCGCGCCCTCTGTGCCAATCCACGGCTCTGCTCGGGCGACCGCCCTGGAACTCATCGTCATCGCGGCACTGCGATGCGTGTGCGCTTGCTGATCGCCCGCGGCAACCAGGCAGCACGCGTGGTTGCCGCCCTCAGTCCTCGTTGCCTGGCTCGACCCGCACTTCGATGCTGCCATCGGCCAGCTGCGCACGCAGGCGCTCGCCGGCGCCGACCTCGGCGGCGCTGCGCACCACGCTGCCATCGGCGGGACGGGTCACGATGGCATAGCCACGCGCGACGGTGGCGAGCGGGCTGACCGCTTCCAGCGAGCGTGCCAGGCTGCGCAGCCGCAGTTGGTCATGCTGCAGGCGCCGCTGCATCGCTGCCTGCGGATGCAGTGCGCGCAGTCGTTGCTGCAGCGTGGCCAGATCGCGTTGAGGGTTATGCGCGTGCAGGCGCGCCTGCGTCCGTTGCAGGCGTGCCTGCAGACGCTCCAGCACCTGGGTCATGCGCGCGCGCAGCTGGCGGCCGGCGTCCTGCTGCCGGCGTTGCAGCAACTGCAGCCGCGCCTGCGGGCTGTGCGCACGCAGGCGCAGGGCGAGCCGGTCGGCACGCTGCATCGCATTGCCCAGCGCGTGCTGTTGCAGCTGGGCCATGCGGGCATGCGCACGCCGCACGCGCGCGACCAGCTCGCGCTGATCGGGCACCAGCAGTTCTGCCGCCACCGAGGGCGTGGGCGCGCGCACGTCGGCCACGAAATCGCTGAGGCTGAAGTCGGTCTCGTGCCCGACCGCCGACACCACCGGCGTGTGCGCGGCGGCAATCGCGCGGGCCAGGCGTTCGTCGTTGAAGGCCCACAGGTCTTCCAGCGAGCCGCCGCCGCGGGTGATCAGAATGACGTCGTAGCGCCCGGAGGCATCGGCGCGCTGCAGCAACGAGGTGATCTGCGCCGCGGCGCTGTCGCCCTGCACCAGCGAGGGCAGCAGGTCCACTTCCAACAATGGAAAGCGGCGCGCCAGGACGCTGAGTACGTCGCGCACCGCCGCACCGCTGGGCGAGGTGATCACTCCCAGCCGTCGCACATGTGCCGGCAACGGCTGCTTGCGCTCGGCATCGAACAGGCCCTCGGCGGCCAGGCGTGCACGCAGTTCGTCGAAAGCCCGGCGCAGGGCGCCTTCGCCGGCCTCTTCCATGTGGTCGAGTACCAGCTGGTAGTCGCCGCGCGCTTCGTACAGCGTGAGACGTCCGCGCGCGAGCACGCGCAGCCCTTCGCGCGGCTGGAACTTCAGCCAGGTGCTCTTGGGCTTGAACATCGCGCAACGGATCTGCGCGCGCGCGTCCTTGAGCGTGAAGTACAGATGGCCCGAGGACGGGCGCGTGACGCTGCTCAGCTCTGCCTCCACCCAGACCAGCGGGAAGCTGCCTTCCAGCAGGTCGCGTGCCAGCGTGTTGAGCTGGCTGGGGGTGAGGATCTGTTCGTTGCGGTCGGCCATCGCCGCATTATCCCGCAGCGGCGATGCGCATGCGTGAGCGCATCGGGCGAGACCTCACAAGCCGTGTTGCGCCAGCGCCCAGCCCACGTGTTCGCGTACCAGCTCCGAGGCGTCGTGGCGGCGCGCTTCCAGTGCCGCCAACACCTCCGGCGTGCCGGGCGCATTGCCCAGGCCGACCGCGATGTTGCGCAGCCAGCGTTGATGGCCGCTGCGACGGATCGGGCTGCCTTCGGTGCGGCGCAGGAACTCGTCTTCGTCCCAGGCGAACAGCTGCGGCAGCGTTGCCACATCCAGCTCGTTGCGGGCGCGGAAATCGGCTTCGTCGGTGCGCTGGGCGAACTTGTTCCAGGGGCAGACCAGTTGGCAGTCGTCGCAACCGAAGATGCGGTTGCCGATCGGCTTGCGCATCTGCTCGGGAATCGCGCCCTCGTGTTCGATGGTGAGATAGGCGATGCAGCGGCGCGCATCCAGCCGGTACGGGGCGATGATGGCCTGGGTCGGGCAGACGTCGATGCACCGCGTGCAGGTGCCGCAATGCGCGGTGGCCGGGGTATCGATGGGCAAGGGCAGGTCGAGGTAGATCTCGCCCAGGAAGAACCACGAGCCGCCATTGCGATCGATCAGGCAGGTGTGTTTGCCGATCCAGCCCAGCCCGGCATTGCGCGCCAGTGCGCGCTCCAGCACCGGTGCCGAATCCACGAAGACCCGATAGCCGAACGCGCCGACTTCGCCCTGGATACGCTCGGCCAGTTTCTGCAGCCGGTTGCGCATCAGCTTGTGGTAATCGCGCCCCAGGGCGTAGCGCGCCACGTAGGCGCGGCGGCCGTCGTGCAAGGTGTTCCAGGCCTCAGTGTCGTCCTTGCGGCCGTAGTCCATGCCGACCGACAGCACGCGCAAGGTGCCCGGCACCAGCTCCTGCGGGCGCGAACGCTTGTCGCCGTGCTGGGCCATCCAGTGCATGGTCCCGTACAGGCCTTCTTCCAGCCAGCTGCGCAGATGCGCCTCGTCTTCGCCGAGCTCGATGCCGGTGATGCCGCAGCGTTGGAAGCCGGCCTCGCGCGCGAGCGCACGGATGCGCGCGGCAGCGTCGGTGGGGTCGGGGCGGGCAAGGACGGCAGACATGGCGACAAGTATAGAATTCCCGGCATGTACGCACCGCTCGATCTTTACGACACCGCCGCCGCGCGCAGGCTGGACACGCAGGCCGCCACGCTGCTCGGCGGCGACGGCTACATCTTGATGCAGCGCGCCGGGCAGGCCGCCTGGCAGCATCTGCTGGAACGCTGGCCGCAGGCGCGCCGCATCGTGGTGGTCTGCGGCACCGGCAACAACGGCGGCGATGGCTATGTGCTGGCACGCCTGGCGCAGCGAGCCGGGCGCCAAGTGCAGGTGGTGCATCTTGCCGAGCACGGCCCGGCCTCGTCGCTGGCGCAACGCGCCTGTACCGACTATCTGGGCGTGGGCGGTGCGATCGAGTTGTTTCCCTCGCCGCTGGCGCAAGCCGACGTGATCGTCGATGCGCTGTTCGGCATCGGCCTCAACCGCGCGCCCGACGCCGAGACCACCGCCTTGATCGACGCCATCAACGCCGCCGGTGTGCCGGTGCTTGCGCTGGATGTGCCCAGCGGCATCGATGCCGATCATGGCGTGGCCTTCGGTGCCGCGGTGCGCGCGCAGGCCACCTTGCAGTTCATCGTGCCGCACCTGGGGCTCCATACCGGTGATGCGCTGGAGCATGCCGGCACGCGCGCAACCGCGTCGCTGGACGTGCCGGATACCGCATTCGACGGCCTGGCGCCGGCCGCGCACAGCTGGGACATCGACGCCCTGGCCCCGCAGTTGCGCCCGCGGCGACGCAATACGCACAAGGGCGAGTCCGGTCGCGTGCTGTGTGTCGGCGGCAACCTCGGCAGCGGCGGCGCGATCATGCTCACCGCCGAAGCGGCCCTGCGCAGCGGGGCAGGGCTGGTGCAGGTCGCCACCCGCGCCGAGCACGTCGCGCCGCTGCTGGCGCGCTGCCCGGAAGCGATGGTGCGTTCTGTGCAGGCCGAAGACGACATCGCCGCGTTGGCTGACGCCGCCGACGTGGTCGCGCTGGGTCCGGGCCTGGGGCAGGACGCCTGGGCGCAGCAGTTGTGGCGCGCGGTGCTGGCCTCGGACAGCGCCGTGGTCATCGATGCAGATGGCCTGAATCTGCTGGCCGCCAACCCGGTGCCGGCGCGCGGCCCGCGCGTGTTGACCCCGCATCCCGGCGAGGCCGGCCGGCTGCTGGGGATGTCGACCAGGCAGGTTCAGCAGGATCGGCTGGCTGCCGCAGACGTATTGGCCAAACGTTTCGATGCAGTGGTGGTGCTCAAGGGCGCTGGCAGCGTGATTGCAGCGCCGCACGCAGTGCCGCGCATCATCGATGCCGGCAATCCGGGCATGGCGGTCGGCGGCATGGGCGACCTGCTGACCGGCGTGATCGCAGCCTTGCTGGCCCAGGGCTGGTCGCCCTTCGATGCCGCCAGTCTGGGCGCCTTGTTGCATGCCTGTGCCGGCGATGCGGCGGCGCGCGAGGGCGAGCGCGGCCTGTTGCCCACCGATCTGCTGCCCGAACTGCGCCGCCTCGCCAATGCCGGAGCCATTGCATGAGCCCACTCAGCGCACACTTGGTCGATGCGCAGGCCACCGAAACCCTGGGGCAGGCCCTGGCCGCGGTGCGGCCCACCCGCGCGATGGTGCAACTGCACGGCGATCTCGGCGCAGGCAAGTCCACGCTGGCGCGCGCCCTGCTGCGCGCACTCGGCGTCACCGGGCCGATTCGCAGCCCCACCTACACGCTGGTCGAGCGCTATCCGCTCGGCACTGGCGACGAGGCCTGGCACCTGGATCTGTACCGCATCGGGCAGGCCGGGGAACTGGATTTTCTTGGGCTCGACGAAGGCAGCGCCAGCCTGTGGCTGGTCGAATGGCCGGAACGTGGCGCTGGTGCATTGCCGCCCGTGGATCTGGACGTGGAACTGGCGGTCGACGGCGAGGGGCGCAGCGTGACGCTGCTGGGCCGCAGCGAAACCGGCCGCGACTGGCTGAGGCGGCTGTCGGACTTGCCTCAGTTGCAGTCCCTTTGTGCCAGCTCACAGGAAGAATGAACGCCAGGTTGTGGATTATTAAGGGAAATCACCTTGCAATTCCCACGTTTGGGTGATTGAATCCAGCGCCATGACACCGGGGTTCCGCCAGTTCTGTGTTTCCACCGTGACCGCCAGCCTCAGCCTGGCGGTTTTTGCTGCGTGGGCCGGCGAAATCAAGGGCGTGGGCGTCAGCACCGGTGCCACCGGCACGCGTGCGGAGATCCAGCTCGCCGGTAGCGGCGGATTCAAGACGCTGTCGCTGGCCAACCCCAATCGGCTGGTGGTGGACTTTCCTGATTCCTCGGGTGTGCGTGGCCTCAAGCTGCCGCCGGCTGCCGGCCTGGTGACGTCGGTGCGTACCGGTCAACCGGTGCCGGGCACCTTTCGAGTGGTATTCGAGCTGGCAACGCCGGTGACCCCGTTGAAGCCGCAGATGCAGACGCTGGGTAGTGCATCCACCCTGGTGATCGAGTGGCCGGGCGATCCGCCGGCTGCCGGCACGGTGGCCACCACCGCCGCGCCTGCCGCGCTGCCGCCGCCTCGTCCGGCCAATGCGCAATCCGAAGCCGCCCGTGCAACCGCTGCGTTGGCGGCGTCCGCGCAGCGTGCGTCGGTGGTGCCGCCTGCTCCGGCGCCCGCACCGTATGTGCCTGCCTCGGCCATGCCCAGCGTCACCCCGGCACCGGTACCGACCACGGTCGCCACCGGCGTGCCGACACCGCGTCCAGGCACCGCCACGACCGCGGTGACGACCAGCACGGCCGCGCCAGCCAGCACCGCCAGCACTACCCCGAACCGCGTCGCCGGTGCCTCGCCGGCCTCGGCGCTGCCAGGCAACGCCGCATCGCCAGCTGCGATCCTGAATGGCGGCAACGCGCCGCTGGGTGCTGCATCCGCCAATGCCATGGCCGCCATGCCGAATGCGGCTGCCGGCAGTATGGCCTCGGCGGACAGCGATGAACTGCCGCCGCGTCCGGTGCTGCCCAGCGAGGCCTCGCGGATCAAGATGGCACCGGGCATGCGGCCGCTGATCGTGGCCATCGATCCGGGACACGGCGGCCAGGATCCTGGCGCCATGGGCCCCACTGGCAAGCGCGAAAAAGACGTCACCCTGGCAGTCGGCCGCGAACTGGCGCGCCAGATCAATGCCACGCCCGGCATGAAGGCCTACCTGACGCGCGATACCGACGTGTTCATTCCGCTGCCGATGCGCGCGCAGAAGGCACGCGCCGCCAAGGCCGACATCTTCATCTCCATACACGCCGACGCTGCCGAAAACCGCAGTGCGACTGGCTCCTCGGTTTATGTACTGTCGACCAAGGGCGCCTCCTCGCAGCGCGCGCGCTGGCTGGCCGACAAGGAAAATGCCGCCGACCTGGTCGGCGGGGTGCGTCTGCAGCAGACCGAAAGCACGCTGGCCAATGTGTTGCTGGACCTGGCGCAGAGCGGCCACATGAAGGCCTCCGAAGATGCGGCAGGGCATGTGCTCGGCGGTCTCAAGCGGATCGGCAACAATCACAAGCCGCAGCTGGAACGCGCCAACTTTGCGGTGCTGCGTACCTCCGACATGCCGGCAATGCTGGTGGAAACCGCCTTCATTTCCAATCCGGACGAAGAGCGCCGGCTGATCGACCCGGCCTACCAGCGCAAGATCGCCTCGGCCGTGCTGGATGGCATCGATACCTTCTTCACCCGCCAGCCGCCGCCGGGCACCCTGTTTGCCGCACGCGCGCAGGCCGAAGCCGATGCCGGTGTCGGCACCGTGGCCGGCGGCAGCCGCTGAGCCGCTCGGCTATCATTCCGCACTGATTCCTTGATGACGGCGCCTGCGCGCCGCCGGATTGCCGTGCCGACGTCTGTCTTGCCTGTTATACCCCCGATGCGCTCCGCAGTCTGCGTCCAGCGCGAGCGCCTGTGCTGATGGCGATCCGTCAGCTCCCCGAGATCCTGATCAACCAGATTGCCGCCGGCGAAGTCGTCGAGCGGCCTGCGTCCGTGGTCAAGGAATTGGTCGAAAACGCACTCGATGCCGGCGCCACCCGCGTGGATATCGAGCTGGAAGAGGGCGGTGTGCGGCTGATCCGCATCCGCGACAACGGTGGCGGCATCGCCCCCGACGAACTGCCGCTGGCGGTGTCGCGGCATGCCACCAGCAAGATCGCATCGCTGGACGATCTGGAAACCGTGGCCACGCTCGGATTCCGCGGCGAAGCCCTGCCGTCGATCGCCTCGGTCAGCCGTTTCACGCTGATCTCGCGCCGCCACGATGCCGAACATGGCTCCGCACTGGAGATCGATGGCGGGCGCCTGAGCGAGGTGATGCCACGCGCGCACGCGCCCGGCACCACGGTCGAAGTGCGCGAGCTGTTCTTCAACGTGCCGGCGCGACGCAAGTTCCTGCGTGCCGAGCGCACCGAGCTGGGGCATATCGAAGAATGGCTGCGCTCACTCGCGCTGGCGCGCCCGGATGTGGAATTGCGGGTCTCGCACAACGGCAAACCCTCGCGTCGCTACAAGCCGGGCGATCTGTATTCGGATGCGCGGCTGGGCGAAACCCTGGGCGAGGATTTCGCGCGGCAGGCCTTGCGCGTCGATCACAGTGGCGCTGGCCTGCGGCTGCATGGCTGGGTCGCGCAGCCGCATTACTCGCGCGCCAGTACCGACCAGCAGTATCTCTACGTCAATGGCCGCTCGGTGCGCGATCGCAGCGTCGCGCACGCGGTCAAGATGGCCTATGGCGATGTGCTGTTCCATGGGCGCCAGCCGGCCTACGTGCTGTTCCTGGAACTGGATCCGGCGCGCGTGGACGTCAACGTGCATCCGGCCAAGCACGAGGTTCGTTTCCGTGAGGCGCGGCTGATCCACGACTTCGTCTACCGCACCTTGCAGGACGCGCTGGCGCATACGCGCGCCGGTGCGATGCCCAACAGCATCGGCACGGACGGCGCCAGCGACACGGTTGCGGCGCCGGGCGGCATGCTCGACCGACCAAACTACGGAGGCGGTGGCGGCGGTGCCGGCTATGGTCAGTGGACGCCATCGCAGACCCCGCTGGGCCTGCGCGTGGACGAGGCGCGTGCGGCCTACAGCGCGCTGTATGCGCCGCCGTCCAGTGGCGCGCAGCAGCAGTCTGCCGCCTTGCCGGAGGGCAGCGGGATGGGCCTGCCGGCGACTGCCGCGGACAGTGGCGTGCCGCCGCTGGGGTATGCCGTCGCGCAGTTGCACGGCATCTACATCCTGGCCGAGAACGCCGAAGGCCTGATCGTGGTGGACATGCATGCCGCGCACGAACGCATCGGCTACGAGCGGCTGAAGAACGCGCACGACAGCATCGGCCTGCACGCACAACCGCTGCTGGTGCCGATGACGCTGGCGGTGGGCGAGCGCGAGGCCGACACCGCCGAGCGCGAGGCCGACACGCTGGCCAGCCTGGGCTTCGAGATCACCCGCGCCGGCCCGCAGTCGCTGCATGTGCGCAGCATTCCCGCGCTGCTTGCCAATGCCGACCCGGAGGCGTTGTTGCGCGATGTGCTCGGCGATCTGCGCGAGCATGGCCAGAGCCGGCGCATTGCCAGTGCGCGCGACGAACTGCTCTCCACCATGGCGTGCCATGGCGCGGTGCGCGCGAACCGGCGCCTCACCGTGCCGGAAATGAACGCACTGCTGCGCGATATGGAAGTCACCGAGCGCTCGGGCCAATGCAATCATGGCCGACCGACCTGGGCACGGTTTACGCTGGGCGAAATCGATCGCTGGTTCCTGAGGGGGCGCTGATGGCTGTATTGCACAAGGGGAACCACTGGCTGCTCGGCATGCTGGTGTGTGCGGCGCTGGCCGGCTGCGGCAAGGATGCACCGCCACCGGCAGCACCGGCCGCACTCGACAAGGTCTTTCTGGCCGACAACGCTGCCTGGCGCGAAGCGCGCCTGACCGAGTTGCGCGCGCCCGATGGCTGGACCAGCCTGGTCGGCCTGCACTGGCTGTCGTTGAAGGCGCATTACATCGGCAGCAGCGCCGACAGCGGCATCAGGCTGGCGGTCGGGCCACCCAAGATGGGCATGGTCGCGACCGAGGCCGACACGGTCTGGTTCGTGCCCGAGCGCGGCGCAGCATTGACCGTCGACGGCAAGCCGCTGACCGGCCGGATCCGCTTCCAGTCCGATCGCGACCCGCAGCCGACCTTCATCCATTTCGATGGCGGCAAGGGCGTGTTGAGCCTGATCCATCGTGGCGACCGCAATGCGCTGCGGGTCAAGCATGCCGACGCGCCATCGCGCAGCCACTTTGCCGGGCTGGATTACTGGCCGGTCGATCCGTCCTGGCGCATCAGCGCGCGCTATGTGCCCAACGATGTCGGCAAGACCATTCCGATCGTGGACATCGTCGGCATCAGCAGCGAACAGCCCAACGCCGGGGCAATCACCTTCGAGCGCGATGGCAAGGCGTATCGGCTGGAGACCATTGGCGAACCCGGGCGGCCGATGTTCGTGGTGTTCGCCGATCGCACCAGTGGGCACGGCAGCTATCCGGCCGGGCGCTTTCTCGACCTGGACGTGCCCGACGCCTCCGGGCATGTGGTCGTCGATTTCAACCGTGCCTACAACCCGCCGTGCGCGTTCACTCCGTTTGCGACCTGTCCGCTGCCGCCGCCGGAGAACCGCATCGACCTGGCGGTGTCGGCCGGCGAGAAGACCTACAAGGTGCCGCACTGACGTGGAGACCAACGTGGTGAAGGCAAGCATGCGCACCCGGCTCGCAGCCTGGAGCAGCAGCGCGGTGATCGCTCTGGCGTTATGGAGCGGGGCGGCCGCGCCGACCTGGGCGCGTTCCGGCAACGATGCGCCGGCCGGTCCGCCGGTACCGCTGTTGTGGAAGGTGGATGGCAAGGGCGGCACGCTGTATCTGCTGGGTTCGTTCCATGTGCTCAAGCCCAGTGATTACCCGTTGTCGCCGGATGTGATGCAGGCTTTCGCCAAGGCCGACCGGCTGGTGTTCGAACTGCCGCCCTCCGATGCGCAGTCGCCCGAGCTGGCCGGCCGCATGCTGCAGGCGGCGCGGCGCAGCGACGGGCGTCGCCTGCAGGACGCACTGGATCCGAAGACCTGGCAGGCGCTGACCACCTACGCCCGCAAACACGGGATGCCGGTGGACAGCCTGCAGACCCTGGAACCCTGGTTCGTGGCGCTGACGATCAGTCTGGCGGAGATGAGCCGGCAAGGCATGGACCCGAACGCCGGTCTGGACCAGTACCTGATGGCGCAGGCACAGGCGGGCGGCAAACCAGCCGATGGGCTGGAGCGTGCCGAAGAGCAGATTGCCTTGCTCGATGGCATGTCGCCCACCGAACAGCATCAACTGCTGGAGGAATCGCTGGACGATGCCGGCGCCAACGATCAGCTGCGTCAGCTGCATGCGGCCTGGCGCAGTGGCGATGTGCGCACCCTGTCCACGCAGATGGCCGAAGAAATGCGGCAGCACTACCCGGCGCTGTACCAGGACATCAATGTCGAGCGTAATGCGCGCTGGGTGCCGCGGCTGGAGCAGCCGCTGGGTAAGGGCAGCGGGACCACGCTGGTGGTGGTCGGTGCGTTGCACCTGCTGGGAAGCGATGGCGTGGTGGAGCGTCTGCGCGCGCGTGGCTACCACGTGGAGCGGATCTGCTCGGCCTGCGCGGAGCAGGCCGGCCGCTGATTGGCTGCGCCGTGGAGCGGCTCACGCCCCAGGCGCTGCGCCTGTCTTACCCGCGGTTACGGGCCTTGCCGGTGGTGCCGGCGCTACCGGCCGTGCCGTGCGTGCCGGTGCCCATCGGGCCGCTGCCCATGCCGCTGGCACCCGGCGGCGGCGGCGTACCAGGGCCGCCCGGACGGCCGAAGCCGGCGCCGAAGTTGCGCTGGAATTCCTGCCACAACTCCAGGTTGCGCTCGGTCAGCTGGTTCATCATCGCCCACGGGGTCTGCCCGAGCAGGTTGCCCATCTGTTGGCGGAACTGCTGCTGCTGATCCAGGAACACCTGCATGCTGCGTTCCAGGTAGTTGCCCATGAAGCCCTGCAGCGAGTCGCCGTAGAAACGGATGATCTGACTCAGCAACTGGGTCGACAGCATCGGCTCGCCGTCCTGTTCACGGTCGGCAATGATCTGCAGCAAGACCGCGCGGCTGAGGTCTTCGCCGCTCTTGGCGTCGCGTACCTCGAATTCTTCGCCGTCGATGATGAGCTGACGCACATCCTCGATGGTGATGTAGCTGGAAATTTCCGTGTCGTAGAGACGGCGATTGGGATACTTCTTGATGATGCGAAGTCCGGCCATGGAACGTTCACTCACAACGATAGTGCGCGCAGGATGGCGCACCGCAGCAGCCCTTGCAACCGCCACAAGGCCTTATTTTCTTAAGTAGACATCTAAAAAATGTTGCGCAGCATGATTTTCAAGGGTTTTTATGCTGCATCGCAAAGTTGCAGCAAAGCTCACCAGCCCATGTGGTGGCCGCCGTTGATATCCAGGTTGGAGCCGGTGATCCAGGCGGCCTCTTCCGCGACCAGGAATGCCACCGCATAGGCGATTTCTTCCGGCCGGCCCAGGCGGCCGGTGGGGATGTCGGCAACGATCTTGGCGCGCACCTCTTCCGGGACTGCCATCACCATGTCGGTGGCCACATACCCCGGCGACACGGTATTGACGGTCACCCCGAACGCGGCATTTTCGCGTGCCAGCGAAATGGTGAAGCCGTGCATGCCGGCCTTGGCGGCCGCGTAATTGGCCTGCCCGTACTGGCCCTTCAGGCCATTGATCGAACTGATCTGGATCACCCGTCCCCAGCCGCGCTGGCGCATGCCTTCGATCACCGGGCGGGTGACGTTGAACACCGAGTTGAGATTGGTGTTGATGACGTCATGCCATTGTTCGGCAGTCATGCGATGGAAGGTGGTGTCGCGGGTGATGCCGGCGTTGTTGACCAGTATTTCGATCGGCCCCAGCGCTGCCTGGACGTCCTCCACCAGGCTGCGCGCATGTTCGGAGGACGCCACATCGCCGCGGAACAGGGCGATGTCGTAGCCCTGGGTCTGCATGCGCTGCTGCCACGCCTGGGCCTTTTCGGCATTGCGGAAGTTGCTGGCCACCCGGTGGCCCTGGTCGGCCAGGCGCTTGCAGATGGCAGTGCCGATACCGCCGGTGCCGCCGGTGACTAATACGACGCGAGATGTCATGACGACTCCAATGGACAGGTAAGACTGGGGGCGGGCAGGACACAGGCGCGCTGCCTGGCCCGACGCCGGTGCTGGGGCGCAATTCTAGTCACGCCGGGGCTGTGATGCGCGTCCGTCCGCGTCCAGATGCAGGTGCCGGGGCAAGCGCTGTGGCGAAAAATGCTGCGCCGCATGCTGCAGCAAGGTGTCCAGCGCCGCCCGGCGCGGCAAGGCTGCCGGCTGCTGTCCCAGCACGGCCCAGGCGGCGTGCAGGGCCGGTTGCGGATCGGCGTCGTCCAGCGCAGGCGCAGCGTGCGACTTGGACAGCTTGCGGCCGGTGTGATCCAGGATCAGCGGCAGGTGCAGATAACGCGGTTGCGGCAGGCCCAGCGCGCGCTGCAGCAACAACTGGCGCGGGGTGGAGTCGAGCAGGTCGGCGCCGCGCACGACATCGGTGATGGCCTGCGCGGCATCGTCGACCACCACCGCCAGCTGGTACGCCCAGTAGCCATCGGCGCGGCGCAGCACCACGTCGCCGACCTCGGCATGCACGTCCTGCACCACGTGGCCCTGCAGCGCGTCGTCGAAGCCGACCGGCGGCTGTGGCGGCACCCGCAGGCGCACCGCACGGCGAGCGCTCAGCGGCGCCACGCAGGCGTGGTGGATGCCGCCCATGCCGGCAAGGTCGGCCCGGCTGCAGCTGCATTCGAACGCCAGTCCCGCCTCCAGCAAGGTGGTGACGGCAGCCTCGTACTGCGCGTGGCGCTCGGATTGATACAGCACCGGCAGGTCCGAGTGCAGGCCGAAGGCGGCAAGCGTGCGCAGCTGGCGCGCGTAGGCGCCGGGTTCGGCACGCGGCGGATCGATGTCTTCGATGCGCACACACCACTGACCGCCGGCATGCCGCGCGAGCAGCCAGCTGCCGAACGCCGCCAGCAGGGAGCCGAAGTGCAACGGGCCGGTCGGGGAGGGTGCGAAGCGGCCGCGGTAGGGGAGAGATGGCATGATCGGCTGAATCGTCGGTCAGGTGATCGCTTGATTTCAAGCGCTGACGACCGCAGATCCGCTGCAGTCCATCCTGCTCGCGTGGAGTCGTCGCACCATGTTCAACCGCATTTTCCTGTTCCTGCTGACCAATTTTGCGGTGCTGATGCTGGCCGGCATCGTGATGTCGGTGCTGGGCGTCAATCCTGCGCAGATGAGCGGCCTGCTGGTGATGGCGGCCGTGTTCGGGTTCGGCGGCTCGTTCATCTCGTTGCTGCTGTCCAAGTTCATGGCCAAGCGCAGCACCGGCGCGCAGGTGATCAGCGAGCCGCGCACGCCGACCGAGCGCTGGCTGCTGGCGACGGTGCGGCGCCAGGCCGAGGCGGCCGGCATCGGCATGCCGGAAGTGGCGGTCTATGAAGGCCCGGAGATCAATGCCTTCGCCACCGGCGCCAACCGCAACAACGCGCTGGTGGCGGTGTCCACCGGGCTGCTGCAGAACATGAGCCAGGACGAGGCCGAGGCGGTGCTGGGCCATGAAATCGCGCATGTCGCCAATGGCGACATGGTCACCATGGCCTTGTTGCAGGGCGTGCTCAATACCTTCGTGATCGTGCTGGCGCGCGTGGTCGGCGGCGTCATCGACAGCGCCATGTCGGGCAACCGCGACGGTGGCCGAGGCTTTGCCTACTACATCATCGTGTTCGTGCTGGAGATGGTGTTCGGCCTGTTCGCGACGATGATCGCGATGTGGTTCTCGCGGCGCCGCGAATTCCGTGCCGATGCCGGTGGCGCGCAACTGGCGGGCCGCGGCAAGATGATCGCCGCGTTGGAGCGCCTGTCGCTCAACCACGGCCAGAACAGCCTGCCTTCGCAGGTGCAGGCGTTCGGCATTTCCGGCGGTGGTGGCGATGGGCTGCGCCGGCTGTTTCTGAGCCACCCGCCGCTGGCCGAGCGTATCGCCGCGCTGCGCGCCGCCAACGGTGCGGCGATGTAAGACGGTAGCGCCAACCGATGCCTGCCAGCCAACAAAAAACCCGCGTCCTGCGGGTTTTTTGTTGGCTGGAGCGCGGCGGCAATGATGCGCTACGGCTGCAGGTCTCAGCCGAACTCGTAGTTCATCAACGGCCCGGTCGGGGCGACGAAATCGCCTTGCACATAGTCCACCCCGGCGCTGAAGAAGGTGCTCATCGACTGCGCATCGGCCACGAACTCGGCCACGGTGAGGATGCCGGCTGGCTGCGCGCGCGAGGTGATCTCGCGGATCTTCTCCTGGCTTTCGCGCGCCGAGGCCACTTCGCCGGTGATGCCGCGATCGAGCTTGAGGAAGGCCGGCTGGAAATGCGCCAGCAGCTGGAACGAGTCCAGGCCCGAGCCGAACTGTTCCAGCCCGACCTTGCAGCCCATCGCCGACACCGCCGCCAGGAACTGCTGGGCATTGCGCAGATGGGTGAACACCTTCGATTCCGGCGTCTGCAGCCACAGCCGTTCACCCGGCACGCCGTACACGGCCAGCTGCTCGCGGATGATGTCGATCATCTGCGGATCGGAGAACGAGTTGGGCCCGATGCGTACCAGCAGGTGCGTCCTGTGTCCTGCACGTTGCCGCTCGCCGAGCTGGCGGATTGCGCGCGCCACCACCCAGCGGTCGATCTCGGTGATCAGATCGTGTTCTTCGGCGATCGCCATGAAGGCGTTCGGCGACATCATCTCGCCGTTGCGCTCCAGCCGCAGGAAGGCCTGGTACAGCTCCAGCGGCTCGCCCTGCAGGTTGAGCACCGGCTGGTAATGCAGCAGGAAGCCGTCGCCGACCAGCGCCTCGCGCAGTTGCTGCACCCAGCGCTCGATGCGTTCCTCTTCGGCCCGGTCGGCTGCTGCCGGGTCGTAGATGCTGACCGCATTGCCGCCGAGCTCGGCGGTGGTGCGCACCGCCTCGGTGCCGCGGTTGAGCACCTGGCCGATGCTGGCGATCTTCTCGCCGATCTGCACCCCGCCGATGCTCACCGTCACCGTGGCCGAACGCGCGCCGATGCTGAAGACGTGCTGCGCAAAGGCGTCACGTACCAGCTCCGCCAGTGCATGCGTGCGCGCGTAATTGCCGTCCATCAACAATGCAAAGCTGTGCTCGCCGAAACGCGCGGCGACCACGCTGTCGTCGCTCACGCTGGCCACATGTGCGGCCAGCGCGGCGATCAGCGCGTCGGCCGAATCCAGGCCGATCTCGGGCAGCAGGCGCGCGTAGTGGTCGGGCTCGATCAGCAGGAAGCCGGACTGGCCTTCGCTGCGGCCGGCGCGCGCCACCGCCTGTTCCAGCGCCACCATGAAGGTGGGGCGGTTGAGCAGGCCGGTGACCTGGTCGCGCTGGCGCAGGTCCTCGACCTCGCGCGCCAGCTCCGGGTCGAATTCCTCGCGACGGCGGAACACCACCTGGATGCACGGCTCGCCTTCGTAGGTCGCGGTGGCGAACTCCATCGTCGCCGGGAAGGTGTCGCCTTCGAGCCGGCGCGCGTCGACCTTGTACTGCGCCGGCGGCGGCTCGCCCTTGGACATGGCCTTGAGCAGCTGCTTGAAATCGTCGACGTACTGGGCGGCGATCATGTCCAGCAGCGACACGCCCTCGACATCGTCGAACGACTCGAAGCCGAACATGTCCAGATACGCCTCGTTGGCGCGGATGTGCATGCCTTCGTGCACGTAGGCGATCGGGTCGCGCGAGGAGGCGATCAGGGCGTCGCAACGCCGCTCGGTTTCGCGCATCTGTGCCTCGATGCGACGCAGGCCACGGCGTGCCTGCAGGTCGGCCCATTCCGAGCGCACCAGCGCCAGCAGGTGTTCGGGGCGATGACGCAGCACGATGGCGCGAATGCCATGTGCCGCGGCCTCGACCAGCGCGTTTTCCTCGATCCGCTCGGCCAGCAGGATGATCGGAATATCCTTGCCGCTGCCGGCGATCTGCTGCTGCAACGCGCTCATCGGGATCTGCAGCGCCTGCCCGTGCAGGGCCAGGTCGATCTGCCCCGACAGCATGCTGGCGAGCTCTTCCGGTGTCTGTGGCCGCGACGGACGCACTGCGATGCCGCCGTTGCGCAGCGCGGTCACGATCGCCTCCGCGCTTTCGACGCTGTCGTCGACGATCATCAGGCGGAGGGTGAGATCTTTGCCTTTTTGCATGCGCGTTTCCCTAGCGACGGGCTTTAATACACGAAGGAACTCGGCTGCGTCCATGTCTGTGGACAAGGCCGCATCCGGGGTGAGACTCAGGCCACGTTTCCATGTGTCGAAGCTGACATCAGGCCACGCTCCCGGCGGCATGGCCGGACGCCCATGCCCACTGAAAGTTGTAGCCGCCCAACCAGCCGGTCACATCCAGTACCTCGCCGACGAAGTACAGGCCGGCCACCAGGCGCGACTCCATGCTCGCACTGGAGACCTGGTTGGTATCGACACCTCCCAGCGTTACTTCAGCGGTGCGATAGCCTTCGGTTCCACTGGCGATCAGCGGGAAGGCGGCCAGCAGGTCGGCTGCGGCCTGCAACTGGGGCGGGTCGAGCTGGCGGACCGGCTTGTCCGGCAACCACACCTCGCACAGGCGCTGGGCGAACCGCCGCGGCAGCACGTCGGCCAGCACGTTGCGCAGTTCGGTGGCGCCACGCTGATTTTTCTGGTCGCGCAGCCACGCCGCCGCATCCTGGCCGGGCAGCAGGTCCAGGTGCAGGTCGTCGCCGGGCTGCCAGTACGAGGAGATCTGCAGGATGGCCGGGCCGCTGACGCCGCGGTGAGTGACCAGCATGAAGTTGCGGAAGCTGACCCCGTTGCACTGCGCCTGGACCGGTAGCGCCAGCCCGGACAGGTCCTGCAGCCGTTCCTGGTGCTTGCCGCTCAGGGTCAGCGGCACCAGCCCGGCACGCGTCGGCAACAGCGTGTGGCCGAACTGCTGGGCCAGCGCATAGCCGAAGCCGCTGGCGCCCATGCTCGGAATCGACAGCCCGCCGGTCGCCACGATCAGCGACTGCGCCTGCACGCGTCCCTGGCTGGTCTCCACGCTGAAGCCGTCGCTGCCGCGCTGCACCGATTGCACCTTGCAGTCGGTACGCACCTGCACGCCCGCCGCGTCGCACTCGTCCAGCAGCATGCGCACGATCTGCTTGGACGAGATGTCGCAGAACAGCTGGCCCAGTTCTTTCTCGTGATAGGCGATGCCGTGGCGCTCGACCATCTCCACGAAATCCAGCGGGCTGTAGCGGGCGAGGGCGGACTTGCAGAAGTGGCGGTTGGCCGAGAGGAAGTTGCCCGGCGTGGTGCCGGTATTGGTGAAGTTGCAGCGGCCGCCACCGGACATCAGGATCTTCTTGCCGACCTTGTTGGCATGGTCGATCACCAGCACCTGACGGCCGCGCCGGCCTGCAGTGAAGGCGCTCATCAGTCCGGCCGCGCCGGCACCGATGACCAGCACGTCGCAACGCATGTTCATTCGGCCGGAGCTTGCCGCACCATCGGGGTCAGGGTGACGCTGCCGTGGTCGGCAAGCATCTGCACCTCGCCGTCCTGGATGATCACGTCGAAGCGCATGCCGCGCTGGATCAGCGCGCCCAGCGCTTCGGTGGCCTGCGAGTCCAGCTCGATCACGCGCAGGTTGCGCTGGCGGCTAAGCGCGTTGGCCTGCTTCTTCCACCAGGTTTCGGTGGCCTGGCCGCCATAGCCGATCACCACCGCCTCGCGCGACCGATTGCAGGCCTTGCGCACCCGGCTTTCGTCCGGCTGGCCGAGGTCGATCCACAGGTCCGGGTCGCCGGTGTAGTCGCGCCGCCACAGGTCGGGTTCGTCCTCGTTGCTGAGGCCGCGGCCGAATTCCAGGCGGTCGTCGGCGAACAGCGCGAACGCCAGCAGCCGCACCATCAGGCGCTCGTCGGTTTCGGAGGGGTGCTGGGCCAGGGTCAACGAATGGTTGGCGTAGTAGCCACGGTCCATGTCGCTGATCTGGAGTTCCGCCCTGCGGACGGTGGCGGTAAGGGCCATCAGGATGCCGGTTGCAAAGGGCACTTATGATACGCCCCCGTTGCAATGCCGGCGTGTTGCGGTCAGCGCCGCGCCATCTCGGCCAGCCAGCGGTCCAGCTGGGCGGCAAATGCCTGGCGGTCGCGCGGGTGCAGGGCCGCCGGCCCACCGGTGACCACGCCGGCGCCGCGCAGTTCCTCCAGAAAGCCGCGGACCGACAGGCGCTCGTTGATGCTGTCGCGGGTAAACGGCTCGCCACGCGGGCTGACGGCGGCCGCTCCCGCCTCCAGTATGCGAGCGGCCAGCGGAATGTCCTGGGTGACGACCAGGTCGCCTGCGGCCACCCGTGCGGCGATGGCGTCGTCTGCCGCGTCCGCGCCTCCAGGTACCTGCAGCGCACGCACGTGGGCCAGGCGAGGGGTGGGCAGGAAATGATTGGCGACCAGCGTCACCGCGGTGCCGGTACGTGCGGCGGCGCGGAAAAGGATGTCGCGGATGACTGCCGGGCAGGCATCGGCATCGACCCAGATATGCGGGCGGGACGGCAGGGGAGGCGTATTCATGTGTTGAAATCGAGAGGGAAGGGGCCTGACAGGTGGTCGGATTCGGCCTGACAGTAAAAAATTTGACGCAAGGTGTCGCTTTTTGCTGGGAACGCGAGTACTGTGCACGCACTGTGTTTGCAAGGGTCACCGTGAATCGTGGCCTGATGCAGCCGGATCGTTACAGATCTCGCTTCATCGTTCCGCTTTACCAACGCCTGCAACTCAGTCTCAGCTCCGGCTTTTCGGACGCTGCGATTTATCCATCTATAGTTCAGGAGTTTGTAAATGTCAGATCGTCAGAGCGGTACCGTGAAGTGGTTCAACGATGCCAAGGGCTTCGGCTTCATCACCCCGGAAAGCGGCCCGGACCTGTTCGTGCACTTCCGTGCCATCCAGGGCACCGGCTTCAAGTCGCTGCAGGAAGGCCAGAAAGTGACCTTCGTCGCCGTGCAGGGCCAGAAGGGCATGCAGGCTGACCAGGTGCAGGCGGTCTAATCCGTCTGCAACCGTAAGGTTGCCAAAAACGCCGGTCGCGCAAGCGACCGGCGTTTTTTATTGGGCGCGGTTTGATCAGTGCAATAGAGAGTGCGGGCGGTTCGGCCCGCTCAGGTGAGCGCAGCGACGACACGCCAATCGGTAGCATGTGCGCTTTCCGCGTGCAGCCTCTTCCATGATCACTGTCCACCATCTCAACAATTCCCGTTCCCAGCGCGTGCTGTGGCTGCTGGAGGAACTGGCGCTGCCATACCAGATCGTGCGGCACGAGCGCGATCCCAAGACCATGCTGGCGCCGGCGGCATTGCGTGCCATCCATCCGCTCGGCAAGTCGCCGGTGGTTGTCGACGGCGAGCTGACCGTGGCCGAGTCCGGCGCGATCCTGGAGTTCCTGACCGAACGCTACGACACCGAATGCGCGCTGTCGCCGCCGCCGCGTCCGCTGGAGTCGCCGGAGCGTCTGAAGTTCCGTTACTGGATGCATTACGCCGAAGGCTCGGCAATGCCGCCGCTGCTGATGACGCTGATCTTCGGGCGGATTCGCAGTGCGCCGATGCCGTTCTTCGCCAAGCCGATCGCACGTGCCATCGTGGACAAGGCCATGTCCGGCTTCGTCGGTCCGCAGCTCAAACTGCATCTGGACTGGATGGAGCAGTCGCTGCAGGCAAGCGAATGGTTTGCCGGTGAGCGTTTCACTGCAGCCGACATCCAGATGAGCTTCCCGGTACAGGCCGCCGCCGCACGCGGCGGCGGGCTGGAGAGCTATCCGCGCCTGCGCGCGTTTCTCGCGCGCATTGAGGCGCGTCCGGCATACCAGGCCGCGCTGAAGAAGGGCGGCCCGTTCGAGCTGATGGGACGCAAGCCCGCCGAGTGACGTTGCGGTATGCGCCCAGGAAGCTACAGGCCACCGTGCTTCGACGGTGTCCTGCCAGGGTTTGGCGACTCCCCAATCCCGTACCGCCCAATCCCGTACCGCCCAATCAAGGCGCCCGACATTGCCGCAGGAACTGCAGCGTGTCGCGCAGCACGGGCGAGCGCTCGGGCGGTTTGCGCAGCGCCAGCACGATGCCGAGATGGCCCATGCTCGGGTAGACCTTCAACTCGGCCGTGCCGCCCTTACGTTGCAGGGCGTGCTGCAACGAGGTGCTGTTCTGCAGCTCGACCACGCGATCGGCATCGCCGTGCAGCAGCAGCATCGGCGGTTCGTCGCCGCCGACATAGCGCACCGGCTGCGATTGCTGTTGCGCGGCCGGTGCCTCGCCGAAGATCTCGATCAGCTCCGGGTCGGTCAGCGGCAGGAAGTCGTAGGGCCCGGCCAGACCCACCACCCCGCACAGTTGTCGGGGTTGCAGGCCTTGCACCTGCAGCCAGCGCGCGTCGGTACCCAGCAGCGCGGCCATATGCGCGCCTGCAGAGTGGCCCATCACCGCCAGGCGCGTCGGGTCGCCACCGTAGTCATGCGCATGCCGATAGCCCCAGGCGGTGGCGCCGGCAGCGTCGGACATGAAGCCCTGCAGGCCGACCTGCGGATACTTGCGATAGTCGGCCACCATCGCCACCACGCCCTGGCGCGCGAGCGCGCGTCCGACCCAGCGATAGTTGGCGCGCGTCCCGCGCTTCCAGGTGCCGCCATAGAAGAACACCACCACCGGTGCATCCACCGCGCCGCGCGGCTGGTAGACGTCCAGGGCCAGACCATGCGCCGGATCGAACACCTGGTCGCGGTGCTCGACAATGCCCTCGCGGCTGGAGGCGGCGTTGATGCCGCCAAAGAACACGCTGCTGCAGGCAGTCAGTGTCAGCGAGCCGAGCAGCAGCAGGGCGGGGCGAAACCAGCGGGAAGTGCGCGAGGGCATGGGCGATGTCGTTTGAGGGGCGGGGAGGAATAACGCGGCGGATGTTGCCTGCGTGTGCAGGACGAGCCCGTTTGCTGGCGGCCAGCTGCTCCAAGATACGGTACGTGCGCAACGCCGGATGCGTGGTTGCCCATGCGAAGTTCACTGTCGTTGGCCTACGCTGGCATGCATGACGACTCTGCAGTTTGACAACCGCCTGCGCCAGCAGCTGCCCGGTGATTCCGAACAAGGTCCACGCCGCCGCGAGGTACGCGCTGCATGGTCGACGGTGATGCCGACGCCGGTGGCCGCGCCGCGCCTGCTGGCGTATTCGGCCGATGTCGCCCAACGGCTGGGGCTGGATGAGGCCGAGATCAACAGCGCGCAGTTTGCCGAGGTATTCGCCGGCAATGCGCTGTACCCGGGCATGCAGCCGTGGGCGGTCAATTATGGCGGGCACCAGTTCGGACATTGGGCCGGCCAGTTGGGTGACGGCCGGGCGATTTCGCTGGGCGAGGCAATCGGGGTCGATGGCGGTCGCTACGAGTTGCAGCTCAAGGGCGCCGGCCCGACCCCTTATTCACGCGGTGCCGATGGCCGGGCGGTATTGCGCTCGTCCATCCGCGAATTCCTGTGCAGCGAAGCGATGCATCATCTGGGTGTGCCGACCACGCGTGCGCTGAGTCTGGTCACCACCGGCGATGCGGTAGTGCGCGACATGTTCTACGACGGCCGGCCGCAGCGCGAGCCGGGCGCGATCGTATGCCGGGTGGCGCCGTCGTTCATCCGCTTCGGCAACTTCGAGCTGCCCAGTACGCGCGGCGATCTGGCGCTGCTGCGGCAATGGGTGGATTTCACCATCGCGCGTGATTTCCCGCAGCTGGAAGGTGCTGGCGAGGCGCTGTACGCAGCCTGGTTCGCACAGGTCTGCGAGCGCACCGCGGTGATGGTGGCGCACTGGATGCGGGTGGGCTTCGTGCATGGGGTGATGAACACCGACAACATGTCGATCCTGGGCCTGACCATCGATTACGGCCCCTACGGATGGGTAGACGACTACGACCCGGACTGGACGCCGAACACCACCGATGCGCAGGGCCGTCGCTACCGCTTCGGCACCCAGCCCCAGGTCGCCTATTGGAACCTGGGGCGCCTGGCGCAGGCGCTGGCACCGCTGTTCGCCGACCAGGCGCAGCTGCAGCTGGGGCTGGACCGCTTCCGCGATACCTACCTGGCCTGCGACCGCCGCGACACTGCCGCCAAGTTGGGTCTGGCCGACTGCCGCGACGAGGATCTGCAGCTGATCGATGCGCTGCGCGCGCTGATGCACAACGCGGAAATGGACATGACGCTGACCTTCCGCGGCCTGATCGCGTTGGTGCCGGAGCATCCGGATCCCGATCTGTTGCGTGAGGCGTTCTATGACGAGGACAAGCGCCTCGCGCATGTCGCGCAGCTGCAGGAATGGTTGCAGCGCTACGCTGAGCGGCTGCAGCAGGACACGCTGTCGCCGCAGGCGCGGCGCGAACGCATGCGCCTGGCCAACCCGCGTTACGTGCTGCGCAATTATCTGGCGCAGCAGGCGATCGACCTGGCCGAGCAGGGCGATCCATCCGGCGTGCAGGAGTTGCTGGAGGTCATGCGTCACCCATACGACGAGCAGCCGGGCCGCGAGGCGTTTGCCGCACGGCGACCGAACTGGGCGCGCGACCGCGCCGGCTGCTCGATGCTGTCCTGCAGTTCCTGACGCGCTCAGATGCAGGTATGTCGTAAACGCGGCGTCGTGAGCGCGCGCAGCCTAGAATAGGGTGGTCCCCACCGGCCTAGACGCCACCACCACCATGACTGACTGCACCCGCTGCGCCGGCACCAATTCTTCCGGACCCAATCAATGGTCCGAACGGATCCGCGACATCGCCGATTTTCCCAAGCCGGGCATCGTCTTCAAGGACATCACGCCGCTGCTGTCGGATGGCCCGGACTTCGCCTCGGCGCTGGATGAAATGGCGCAGCCTTGGCGCACCACGCCGCTGGATGCGGTGCTGGGCATTGAGGCGCGCGGTTTCATCCTGGGGTCGGCGCTGGCGCGCGAACTACGTACCGGCTTTGTGCCGGTGCGCAAGCCCGGCAAACTGCCCGGGCGTACGCTGGTCCAGGAATACGCGCTGGAATACGGTACCGACCGCATCGAAATGCACGAGGACGCGTTGCCACGCGGCGCGCGCGTGTTGATTGTCGACGACGTGCTTGCCACCGGCGGTACGCTGCGCGCGGCCCTGAGTCTGGCTGCACAGCTGGAGCTGGAAGTGGTCGGCGCGGCGGTGCTGGTCGAACTACTGGCGCTGCAGGGCCGCGAGAAGTGGGCCAATGACGTGCCGTTGCTGGCTACCTTGAGCTATTGATCCAGGCAGCTTGCTGATCGAGCAGCTTGCCGATCAGGCTTTCTGAAAACAGGAATGCGCAAGCATGCCCATCCCTGTGGATCGAGCGGCAGACGCTATCGCCGCCGCCCGAGCGGTTGGTCGGCAGGGCCGCTGCCGCGCGTTGATTACAGCTTGCTGACCCGGAACCGGCGTCCCTTGATCTTGCCTGCATGCAGATGCGCCAGCGCCTTGGCGACCTGCGCGCGGGCGATGGCGACGTAGGAGCGGGTGGGGTAGATCGCGATCTTGCCGATCGCCGCGCCCGATAGTCCGGCTTCGCCGGTCAATGCGCCGAGGATGTCGCCGGCACGCAGCTTGTCGGTCTTGCCGCCGTCGATGCGCAGCGTGGTCATGGCCGCCTGCGGCAGCTGCGCCGGGCGGGCGGTGGCCAGGGGCGCGCGCGACCACTTCAGCGGCTGGCCCTGTTCGGCTTCCAGCGCCTGCGCGCGGCCGCTCTCGCGCGGGGCCACCAGGCTGAGCGCCAATCCGCGCTTGCCGGCGCGCGCGGTGCGGCCGATGCGGTGGCGGTAGGTTTCGGTATCGGTGGGCAGCTCGTAATTGACCACTGCCGACAGGTCTTCCACGTCCAGCCCGCGTGCGGCCACATCGCTGGCCACCAGCACGTTGCAGCTGCGGTTGACGAAGCGCACCAACACTTCGTCGCGGTCGCGCTGTTCCATGTCGCCGTGCAGGGCGAGCGCGGAGAAGCCGAACTCCTGCAGCGAGCCGGCCACCTCGTCCACTTCCTTGCGGGTATTGCAGAACACCACGCTGGATTCGGGATTGAAGCGCAGCAGCAGGCCGGCGACGGCCTTTTGCCGGTAGGTCGGGTCGACCTCGAAGAATTGCTGGTCGATTTCCGGCGCGTTGTCGGCGCCCTCAACGGTGATTTCGACCGGGTCCTTGAGGATCTCGCGCGCCAGTGTGCGGATGATGTCCGGGAAGGTGGCCGAGAACAGCAGGCTCTGGCGGTGCTTGTCGCAGCGGCTGGCGATCTCGCGGATGGGTTCTTCGAAGCCCATGTCGAGCATGCGGTCGGCCTCGTCCAGCACCAGCGTGCGCACCCCGCCCAGATGCAGGGCGCGCTTGCGGGCCAGTTCCTGGATGCGGCCGGGTGTGCCGACCACCACTTGCGGGTCGTGCGCCTCCAGCGAGGCCAGTTGCGGGCCGAGCGGCATGCCGCCGGTGAGCACCACCAGCTTCATGTTGGGGATGCCGGTGGCCAGCTTGCGGAGCTGCTTGCCGACCTGATCGGCCAGTTCGCGGGTGGGGCACAGCACCAGCGCCTGCGCGCGGGTCAGCGCCGGGTCGAGCTTCTGCAGCAGGCCCAGCCCGAAGGCGGCGGTCTTGCCGCTGCCGGTCGGCGCCTGGGCGATGACGTCCAGCCCCTGCAGGATCGGCGGCAGGCTCTGCGCCTGGATGGGGGTAAGGACGGTGTAGCCAAGGGCGTCGATGCCGGGGGCCAGGGCCGGCGACAGCGGCAGCGCGGAGAATTCATTCATGGCGCATTTTAGCCGGGATTGGGGAGTAGGGATTCGGGATTCGTCACCGCGGCAGCGTGCGCTTGTGCCAATCCCGAATCCCTAATCACCAATCCCGTACAATTACGCCATGCCTTTAATCACTCTGCAAAGCGTCGACTACAGCGTCGGCGGCCCCTTGTTGCTGGAAAAAACCGACCTCACGATCGAGCCGGGCGAGCGTATCGCCCTGATCGGCCGCAACGGCGCCGGCAAATCGACCTTGATGAAACTGATTGCCGGCGAGCTCAAGCCCGACGATGGCGAAGTGCGCGTGCAACAGGGCGTGCGCATCGCGCGGCTGGAGCAGGAAGTGCCGCAGGGCACCGGCGGCAGCGTGTTCGATGTGGTGGCCGACGGCCTGGGCGAGCTGGGTCACTGGCTGGCCGAGTTCCATCAGCTCAGCCATGCCGAGGTGTTCGATGCCGACGCGTTTGGCAAGGTGCAGGCCAAGATCGACGCGGCCGACGGCTGGGCGCTGGATCAGCGCGTCAGCGAGACGCTGACCAAGCTGGAACTGGACGGCGATGCGGAGTTTGCGCGGTTGTCCGGCGGCATGAAGCGGCGCGTGCTGCTGGCGCGCTCGCTGGTGTCCTCGCCGGATGTGCTGCTGCTGGACGAGCCGACCAACCATCTGGACATCGAAGCCATCGACTGGCTGGAGTCGTTCCTGAAGAACTGGAACGGCAGCGTGTTGTTCGTCACCCATGACCGGCGCTTCCTGCGTGCGTTGGCCACCCGCATCGTCGAGATCGATCGTGGCCAGGTCACCAGCTGGCCGGGCGACTGGGCCAATTACGAGCGGCGCCGCGAAGAGCGGCTCAATGCGCAGGCGCAGGAAAACGCGCGTTTCGACAAGATGCTGGCGCAGGAAGAAATCTGGATCCGTCAGGGCATCAAGGCGCGGCGTACCCGCGACGAAGGCCGTGTGCGGCGCCTGGAATCGATGCGCAACGAGCGCGTGCAGCGTCGCGACCTGACCGGCAACGTGCGCATGGAAGTCTCGCAGGGCGAGTCCTCCGGCAAGAAGGTGATCGAGGCCAAGGAAGTCGGCTTTGCGTTCGGCGCACGCACGATGGTCAAGGACTTCTCGACCATCATCCAGCGCGGCGACCGCATCGGGCTCATCGGCCCCAACGGCAGCGGCAAGACCACCTTGCTGAAGTTGCTGCTGGGCGATTTGCAGGCGCAGCAGGGCGAAATCCGCATCGGCACCAATCTGCAGATCGCCTACTTCGATCAGTACCGTTCCACGCTGCGCGAGGACTGGAGCGCGATCGAGAACGTGGCCGAAGGCCGCGACTTCATCGAGATCAACGGCAAGCGCAAGCATGTGCATGCGTATCTGCAGGACTTTTTGTTCACCCCCGAGCGCGCACGTGCGCCGATCACCCGGCTGTCCGGTGGCGAGCGCAATCGGCTGCTGCTGGCCCGCCTGTTCGCGCAGCCGTCCAACCTGCTGGTGATGGACGAACCGACCAACGATCTGGACGTGGAAACGCTGGAGCTGCTGGAAGAGCTGCTGGGCGAGTACACCGGCACCTTGTTGCTGGTCAGCCATGACCGCGACTTCCTCGACAACGTGGTGACCTCCACCCTGGTGATGGAGGGCGAGGGCCTGATCGGCGATTACGTCGGCGGGTACAGCGATTCGTTGCGTCAGCGTCGCACCCCGGCGCCCAACGCGATGGCGGTCGCCAAGGCATCGGCAACGGCGGCGGCGACCACGCCGGTGGCGGCTGCGCTGCCGGCCGATGCCACGCCCAAGCGCAAGCTCAGCTACAAGGACGCGCGTGAGCTGGAGCAATTGCCGGCCTTGATCGAAACCCTGGAGCAGCAGGTCGCGGCACTGACCGAGGCGATGAACGACCCGGCTTTCTATCAGCGCGACAGTGCGGCGATGGCCGCGCATACGGCCGCATTGGGCGATGCGCAGGCTCGGCTGGATGCGGCGTTCGCGCGCTGGAGCGAACTGGATAGCTGATGATCGAGCCGGTGCGCGACTGCGTGCCGGCCTGTTGAGGTGTGGTGCGAATAACTGGCACCACACCTTCACTACAAGATGGCAACTGTGGGGCAGTGCGTCGCGTAAAACGCGCGCTGGATACGCACCAGTGAACACCGATCACCAATACGCTGTGTTGATCGTGCTGTGTCCCGTGATTGCGGGATGCGTCTGGCAGGCAGCGCCTAGTCGCAGGCACTCGCAGGCGCCACGAATGCCGCAAACGTGAGCCCGCGTGCGGCCCAGGCGGTAGCCGCTTCGTCGAGGATGTCCAGCAAGGTGTCGCGGTCGTTCGGCGCAGTGCGGGCCAGCGCATCGGCGCCGTCAATCAGCAACGCATAGCCATGCGACGCCGGCAGCCATGCCAGATCGCGCAAGGCATCGGAGAGCGCGTCCCAGTTGCGGCCGAAGCCGGCCGGGAAGTCCAGTTGGGTGGCCAGACGCATCAGCAACCTGTGCTTGTCGTCGCAGCTGGCCAGGTCCACGCGCAGGATGTGCAGGCCTGCATCGCGTGCGAGGGCGGCCATGGTGTCCAGGTCGTCGGTCTCGGCCTGGTAGACGCCTGATTGCTGCGGGTCGGACAGGTCCAGTGCGAAGTCGCCTGCGCTCATGGTGCCTGCTCCGGGGCCGGGCCCTGGAACGATCTGAAACTCTGGTAATGATCGTCGCTGTAATACCACGCCTGCGGCGGGGTACCGCCGGTGACAATGCGGCGCGCACCGCGATCGGGACTGCCTGGGGTTTCCACGGTGTATTCGTGGTAGTAGCCGCGCGGACGCTCGGGCAGGCGCTGCTCACGATTGCCGAACACGCTGCCGTCCTGCGGATGCGGGAATGGCCCGCCGCGCTGGATCAGCACGATCGTGGCCATGGCCTCAGTCGGCAGAAACCCCGGCAACGCTTGCTGCTGCGGTGAGCGTTCGACCGGTGCTGCCGCGGCGATCGGCGCGCTGAGCTGCGGCGCGAAGTGCGGCTTGGGTGTCTGCATCGCGCGCATGCCCCACAACCCGGCGACGAGCAGCACGATGGCGACGATCAGCAAAGCGGGCTTGCGCATGACGGTTCCAGAAACAGGGGGGTGGGACGGCAGAGCAAGTATGCCGCTGCGCGACTGTGTCGACTTTGAACGCGCCGGGCGGTGGGACGGTTCACGCCAAAGTAACCGGGGCATGGTGCAAGGTGTGCAGCGAACACGACGCGGCATGCGATGGGATGAAGTTTCCCTGCCAATACCCTTGGTAAGCGTCGCCGCCGTCCTTACCATCTACCCCGCAACGCCCGGTCTTCGCCGGGCGGCAAGTCCAGGAGACACGCATGGCCTACACCCTCCCGCAGTTGCCCTACGCCTACGACGCGCTGGAACCCAACATCGATGCGCAGACGATGGAAATCCATCACACCAAGCATCACCAGACCTATATCAACAACGTCAACGCGGCGTTGGAAGGGACTGAGTACGCTGACCTGCCGGTGGAAGAGCTGGTGTCCAAGCTGAAGAGCCTGCCGGAAAACCTGCAGGGCCCGGTGCGCAACAACGGTGGTGGCCACGCCAACCATTCGCTGTTCTGGACCGTGCTGTCGCCCAATGGCGGTGGTGAGCCCAAGGGCGAGGTCGCCAAGGCGATCGACAAGGACATCGGTGGTTTCGAGAAGTTCAAGGAAGCCTTCACGAAGGCCGCCGTCAGCCGTTTCGGCTCGGGCTGGGCCTGGTTGAGCGTGACCCCGGACAAGAAGCTGGTGGTGGAAAGCACCGCCAACCAGGATAGCCCGCTGTTCGAAGGCAACACCCCGATCCTGGGTCTGGACGTGTGGGAACACGCGTACTACCTGAAGTACCAGAACCGTCGCCCGGAATACATCGGCGCGTTTTACAACGCAGTGAACTGGGAAGAAGTCGAGCGCCGCTACCACGCTGCGATCGCCTGAAGTCCTGCATCAGCGCTAGGGTCCACGTAGCGCTGTGACAGCGTCACCCAACACAAAAGGCCGGGAGCGATCCCGGCCTTTTGTGTTTGCTCCGCGCTGTTGTAGGAGCGACCCTGGTCGCGAGGGGCTTTGCTGGGAAAGCCCCGTCGCGCTCGGGCGCGCTCCTACGGTGTGCGGCGCCGATGGGCTTTGCATCGAACTGGAACGTACAAGGCCGGGGGCGATCCCGGCCTTGTGCGTTTGCTCCGCGCTGTTGTAGGAGCGACCCTGGTCGCGAGGGTCTTTGCTGGGAAAGCCCCGTCGCGCTCGGGCGCGCTCCTACGGTGTGCGGCGCCGATGGGCTTTGCATCGAGCTGGAACGAACAAGGCCGGGAGCAATTCCGGCCTTGTGCGTTTTACTGCGCGCTGTTGTAGGAGCGACCCTGGTCGCGAGGGGCTTTGCCGGGAAGGCCCGTCGCGCTCTGGCGCGCTCCTACGGTGTGCGGGCGTCGGTCAGAACTTGCGCTCGGGGAGCGATCAGAACTTGGCGTCGAACTCGCGGGCGTAGCCGGTGTTGACGATGACCTTCTGCAGCGCGTCGCTGATCTTGATGTTGCCGGCCACGATCTGCTGCGTTTCCGGGCCCATGTTGTCCATGCGCGGCGGGGTGGCACCCTTGTAGTCGCAGACGCGGCCACCGGCTTCGCGCACCAGCAGCACGCCGGCCGCGATGTCCCAGGCTTTGACGCCGGCTTCGAAATACGCATCGGCGCGGCCGCAGGCCACATAGGCCAGGTCCAGCGCGGCAGAACCGGTACGACGCACATCCTCGGCCTGCACCAGCAACGCATCGACGCACTTCAGCTGCGCACTGGTGCGTGCGCGCTCGCGCGGCGGAAAGCCGGTGTGGACCATCGCGCCTTCCAGGTCCTTGCGCTCGGCGATGCGGATGCGGCGGTCGTTGAGCACCGCACCGGCGCCGCGGCTGGCGGTGAACAGCTCGTTGCGCAGCGGGTCGAAGATCACCGCATCGGTGGGTTCGCCGTTTTCCACCAGCGCGATCGACACGCAGTAATGCGGAAAGCCGCGCAGATAGTTGCTGGTGCCGTCCAGCGGGTCGATGACCCAGGTATAGCGGCCACTCTTGCCACCTTGCACGCCGCCTTCTTCGCCGAACACGGCGTACTCGGGGTAGCCGCGCTTGAGTTCCTTGATGATGACCTTCTCGGCATCGGCATCGACTTCGCTGGCGTAGTCCATGCGGCCTTTCTGCACCACGTTGAGCGCATCGAGCTTGTTGATACCGCGCAACAGCACATTGCCGGCGAGGCGGGCGGCTTTGACCATGACGGTGACGGCGGGTTTCTGCATGGTTAAAGCTCCCGTGAAGGCAGAATCGAAAATGGCGAAGGTAAAAGAGCGGTCCGGCACCAAAGCCGGCCGCGCAGTTTACCATCTACGACCGAATCGCTCCCCAATCTCCGTTCATGTCCGTCAGCCAGCGCATCCGTTTCGTTCTTGTCGGCACCCAGCATCCAGGCAACATCGGCGCCGCCGCGCGCGCGATGAAGACAATGGGGGTGTCGCGCCTGGTGCTGGTGGCGCCGGAGCGTGCGCTCGACGAAGACGCCTATCGGCGTTCGGCCGGTGCCGAGGACGTGCTCGGCGAGGCGCCGGTCTTCGCCACCCTGGCCGAGGCGGTGGCCGATTGCACCCTGGTGATCGGCTGCACCGCGCGTGCGCGCCGGGTCGCGCTGGAAGAGCTGCCGCCGGACGAGGGCGCACGCCGTGCCTGGGCCAAGGCCGGCGAACCGGCCGAAGTGGCGATCGTGTTCGGCCGCGAGCGCACCGGCCTGACCAACGACGAGCTGCAGCTCTGCCATGCGGCGCTGCATATCCCGTCCGACCCGGCGTTCAGCTCGCTCAATCTGGCGGCGGCGGTACAGGTCGTGGCGTACGAGGTGCGGCTGGCGCAGCTGGCGGCCGGCGAAGCGGAGGCTGCACCCGCCACGGCGGCCGGCGCGCTGCGCGAGGGCCCGGCCAGCCATGCCCAACTGGAAGGCATGTTCGGCCAGCTGGGCCAGACCCTGGACGAGATCGACTTCCACAAGGGGCGCGCGCCGGAATCGGCGATGCGCAAGCTGCGGCGGCTGCTGTTGCGCGCGGACATGAGCGAGCAGGAAGTGCGTTTGCTGCGCGGCATTCTGTCCGATGCGCAGCGCATGGCCATGCTGGCAAAGCGCAACGGAAACTGACGTCTGTCACATCTCGAAAGATTCGGCTAGGCTGTCGGCGGCTCTAGGGGAGTGTCCGTTTTGCGCGGTCTACGATGGTGTCTGATTGCCTGCGGGCTGTTGGCCGGGGCAGGCTTTGCCGCGACGGCGACAGCGGCGCCTTCCCCGGTATTGGTGCTTGGACGGATCAGCGACGATCCCGCCACCCATTACGCCCAACTCAAGCCCCTGCTGGACTACGTGGTGCCGCGCATGCACGAGGTCGGTATCCGCCGTGGCGAAATCCTGATGGCGCCGGATGCACGGCAGATGTCCAGTTACCTGCGGCGTGGCCGCGTCGACTGGGTCAGTGAAACCACCGGTGCGGCAATGCTGCTGGAACAGCGCGGCAGTGCGCACCCGCTGGTGATGACCGAGCGCGCCGGCCTGCGCGAGTTCCATACGGTGTTCTTCGTCCGCCGCGACAGCCCGATCCAGTCGCTCAAGCAATTGCGCGGCCACACCCTGGCGTTGCAGAACGCCTCTTCCACCAGCGGCTATCTGCTGCCGATGCTGGAGCTGGTGCGCAACGGCATCGCCTGCGATGTGCTGCTGTCGCCGGATGACAGCCAGGTGCCGGGCTCGGTGGGTTACCTGATGGTCGGCTCGAAATTGAATATCTCCGCCTTCGTGCATCAGCACCTGATCGATGCGGGCGCTTTCAGCAACGCCGACTGGGACGACGAGCGTCATCTGCCGCAGGTGTTCAAGCGCGATTTCCGTATCGTGCATCGCAGTGCGCCGGTGCCGCGCGCGGTGGAGATGGTGCGCACCGGCATGGATCCGGCGGTGGAGCGGCGGCTGCGCGTGGTGCTGCTGCAGGCGGCCTCCGACCCCAAGGCCGGGCCGGCCCTGAAGCGCTTCTTCGGCACCACCGCCTTCCACCCGCTGGATGCTGCCAGCCGCCGCCGCCTGGATGCGCTGAGCGCCGGCTTGCACCGTGTCAGGGACCAAGTGGAATGACTCAGGTGCGCTTCGGGCTGCAGGCACGCTTTCTATTGGTGATGGCGCTGACGCTGCTGCTGGTCGGTGCGATCCTGGCGTCGCTGCTGCAGCGCCAGAGCGCGATGCAGCGCGAGGTGCGCGGGCTCAGCGCGCAGATCCTGCACGAGCTGTTCGATCGCAGCCTGCGCACGCGTGGCGAGACCCTGGCCACCGAGCTGGCGAACGGCCTGGCCAATCCGTTGTACTACTCCGACCTCGGCGCGGTGGGCGCACTGGTGCGCAATGCCTCGCGGCAGCAGGTGGTGAGCTACGTGCTGGTGTTCGATCGACGCGGCCGGCTGGTGCACGACGGCTCGCCCAATCTGCAGCGTTACGGCCAGGCCATGACCGACCCGCTCGCAGCCAGGGCGGTGACCGCGCGGGCCATGCTGTTGCAATCCACGCCGGAAGTGCTGGACGTGACGGTGCCGATCAAGATCGGCGACCAGCGCATCGGCGGGGTGCGGGTGGGCATGTCGCGCGAGCGGGTGCGCAGGATCGAATCCGGCGCCAACCTGACCCTGGTGCAGAACCTCAACGCGATCGGCAAGCGCGATCTGGGCTGGCTGCTGGTGCTGCTGGCCGCGCTGGTGGCGCTGGGGGTGCTGTTGGCCATCTACGTGCAGCGCACCCTGGTGGCGCCGGTGCGGCTGCTGGCGGCGGCCGCGCGCCAGATCGAGCGTGGCGACTATGCGGTGCAGTTGCCGCCGCATCCGCGCAACGACGAGATCGGCGAGTTGATTTCCGCCTTCGGCCGCATGAGCGAGAGCATCGCCCGGCACGATCGCGAGGTGCGCCACATGGCCTACACCGATGCGCTGACCGGGCTGACCAACCGGCTGGGGTTCCGCGAGGGCCTGGACCATCTGCTCAACACCGCCCGCAGCACCGACAGCAAGCTGGCGCTGCTGTTCGCCGATATCGACGACTTCAAGCGCGTCAACGACACGCTGGGCCACGAGGCCGGCGACGAGGCGCTGCTGCAGTTCGCCAGCCGCATCAGCCGCGCGGTCGGTACGTTGGGCGGCGACGATGCGATCCTGGCGCGCTTTGGCGGCGACGAGTTCGTGATCCTGCTGCAAAACGGCGATGTCAGCCTGCTTGCCGCCCAGCTGGCGGACCGGCTGGTGCACGAATTGAGCCGCCCCTTGAACGTGCAGGGCCGGGAGGTGTTCCTGGGCACCTCGATCGGCATCACGCTGTTCCCGGACGATGCCAGCAATGCCACTGCGTTGCTGAAGAACGGCGACATCGCGATGTACCAGGCCAAGGTCGCCGGCAAGAACTGCCATCGCTTCTACAGCCGTGCCGCCGATCATGCGGTGGAGCGGCGCGTGCACATGGAGCACGAGCTGCGCGGGGCCTGGGATCGCGATGAGTTGCGGCTGGTCTATCAGCCGATCTACCGCACCAGCGACCGGGTGCTGGTGGGGGTGGAAGTGCTGCTGCGCTGGCAGCACCCGGCGCTGGGCACGATTGCGCCATCCACCTTTATCGATATCGCCGAGCAGAGCGGCCTGATCGAGGTGATCGGCCCCAAGGTGCTGCGCGCGGCCTGCCTGGAAGCGGCGCAATGGCCGGTGGTGGGCGAGGGCTTGTTCATCTCGGTCAACGTCTCCCCGCGTCAGCTGCGCAGTGGCGACCTGATCGACACCGTGGCCGAGTGCCTGGCCGAGTCCGGCCTGCCGGCCGCGCGATTGCACTTGGAGCTGACCGAAACGGCGGTGATCGGCGACGAAATGATGGCTGCCAGCCTGCTCGATCAATTGCACCGCACCGGCGTGAAGGTGTGGCTGGACGACTTCGGCACCGGTTTCTCCGGCTTGAGCCATCTGCGCCAGGTGCCGGTGGACGGGGTCAAGATCGACAAGAGTTTCATCGCCGACCTGCAGCGCGACCCGGACGATCTGGCGCTGACCACAGCCATCATCGGCATGGCGCATTCGCTGGGCATCACGGTGGTGGCCGAGGGGATCGAGCAGGAAGCGCAGTTCAACCTGCTGCGCGAGCGCGGCTGCGACCTGGGCCAGGGCTACTGGTTCAGCCGCCCGCTGAGCCCGGCTGACATGGTCAAGCTGATCGCCGCAGGCTGAGCAGCGTAGGAGCGCACCCGGGCGCGACGGGCGTTACCGGTCATGCTTCGTCGCGCCCGGGTGCGCTCCTACGATCCGATGTGTTTGAGAGCTGGTGGTTACAGCGGCCGTTTGCCGGTGTCGCCGGGGATTTCGCGCACCAGGCGCGGCACCAGGTAGCCGGACAGGCGCGTGGCCAGTTCGGTGTGCAGGGCGCGCGCGCGCGCATCGTCCACTTCGAAATGTGCCACCCCGGCCACCCGGTCGAGCTGGTGCAGGTAATACGGCAGCACGCCGGCGGCGAAGCTGCGTTCGCTCAGGGCCGCCAGCGCGTCCACGCTGTCGTTGACCCCGCGCAGCAGCACGGCCTGGTTGAGCAACTGCGCGCCGGCCTCGCGCAGGGCGCGCATGGCGGTGTCGACGGCGGTATCGAATTCGTTGGCGTGGTTGGCATGCACCACGAAGGCCACCGGCCACGGCAGGCTGCGCAGCCAGGCCAGCAGCGGCGCGTCAACGCGCTCGGGCAGCACGATCGGCAGCCGGCTGTGGATGCGCAGGCGCTTGATGTGGCCGATGGCGGCCAGCGCATCGGTGAGTTCGGCCAGCTTGCCGGTCGCCAGCGACAGTGGGTCGCCGCCGGACAGCAGCACTTCGTCGATGCCGGGGTCGGCCGCGATCGTGGCGACCGCGTCGCGCCAGCCGTCGCGCGCGGCGGTTTCCTCGGCATACGGGAAGTGGCGGCGGAAGCAGTAGCGGCAGTGCACCGCGCAGCTGCCGGTGGCGATCAGCAGCGCGCGGCCGCGGTATTTCTGGATCACCCCGTCGGCGGTCTTGGCGGCGCCATCGCCGACCGCATCCAGGCCGAAGCCGGGCACCGGCCGCATTTCATCGTCCAGCGGCAGCACCTGGCGCAGCAGCGGGTCGTGCAGGTCGCCACGGCGCATGCGCGCCACGAATGCCTGCGGCACCCGCAGCGGGAACTGGGCGGCAGCCGCGTCGCTGATCCCGGCCGCCTGCGCCTCCAGGCCCAGCAGCGCCAGCAGCGCGCGCGGGTCGCGCACGGCGTCGCGCCACTGCTGCTGCCAGCGCGGCGGTTGCAGGGTGGGCGGCGGAGATGGCTGCAAGGCGAGGGGGGCTGCGGGTATCATGTGCGGTCACAAAACCAATGCCCGCCGGTTGCGGCGGGCGCCCCATTCTAATCCGACCTGCCACGGCCTGTGGCAGGTCGTGGTCTTATCGAGGAGCTGCACCATGGCCACTGTTGGCATGAACGACGTCAAGAACGGCATGAAGATCCTGGTCAACAACGAGCCGGCGGTCATCACCGAGACCGAATACGTCAAGCCGGGCAAGGGCCAGGCCTTCACCCGCATGAAGTACCGCTTCATCAAGTCCGGCCGCGTGGTCGAAATGACCATGAAGGCAACCGACGACGTGGAAGTGGCCGACGTGGTCGATACCGACATGCGCTACCTGTACAGCGATGGCGAGTACTGGCACTTCATGGACCCGGAAACCTTCGAGCAGGTGCAGACCGACAAGGCCGGCATGGGTGGCGCCGACAAGTGGCTCAAGGGCGAGGAAGACTGCATCGTGACGCTGTGGAACGGCACGCCGATCTGGGTGCAGCCGCCGAACTTCGTCGAGCTGAAGATCACCGAGACCGACCCGGGCGTGCGCGGCGATACCTCCGGCGGCGGCGGCAAGCCGGCGACGCTGGAAACCGGTGCGGTGGTGCGCGTGCCGCTGTTCGTCAACCAGGACGAAATCATCAAGGTCGACACCCGCTCGGGCGAATACTCGGCGCGCGTCAAGTAAGACGATGCGTCCGGGACACTGGCCTGATCGAGCGGGACGCAGTGCCAGTGTCGTGTTGGGGCTGTGGGGTGCGCTGCTCGCGTGCCCGGCGTTTGCGCAATCGGCTGCCGCAACCTGCGATGCCCATGACGTGGCCGCCGTTGCGGCCATTGCAACGTCCGGCGTCGTGGGCGGCGCTGCCGCCGCGGTGCCGGTCGACCGTCTGGTGGCCCAGAGCTGCAAGCCGTGGCCGAACGATGCGGCGATCCGGCTGGCGGCAATCGCATTTGCTGGCGATGCGGAGAGCGTGCCTGGCGAGCGCGACCTCGAGTTGCGCGTGGCCATGCTCGATGCCGCCAGCGGCAAGGTGCTGGCGTTCTACGCGCAGGCAATGGGCGAGGACGCCGCCTTTGAACTGGCTGCCGACAGCCTGCGCCTGGACACCGCGCGCTACGACCTGGCCAAGGGCGTGCGTGCGATCGGCGTGGTGGTGCACAGCGCCGCGCGCGGGCCCAGCTGCCCGGATTTTTACAGCAATCAGGCATTGACCCTGCTGGTGCGCGAGGGGCGTAGCCTGCGCCCGGTGCTGCAACGCGATCTCTATGCGTGGCAACGTGTGAAAGGCGAGCCGTGCAGTCTGGGCAAGGGCGACGTGATCACCGAAGTGGCCGATCTGAGCGTGAGCATGGCGCCGCAGGTACATGCCGGCTATGCGGACATCGTGCTGACAGCCAACGTGTCTACCGTGGAGAGCGCCGCTGGCAGCGACACCGATACCGAACGCACCCGTCGCGTGCGCCAGGTGCTGCGCTACAACGGCCAGCGCTATGTGCCTGTGGCCGGTGGCGATCCCAGCTGGCCGTTCGACAACTAACCTTTTATGGATCCGCTCATGACCAATGCCCCTCCCGAAGTCTGCGACCTGTTGATCGAAGCCGGCTACGTCGTGCCGATCGAGCCGCATGCGGTGGTGCTCGACGATCACGCGGTAGCGGTGCACAACGGCGTCATCGTGGCGATCCTGCCCACCGCCGAGGCGCGCCTGCGGTTTGCGCCGACGCAGACCGTCTCGCGCCCGGAGGCGGCCCTGATCCCGGGCCTGGTCAATGCGCACACGCATAACCCGATGACGCTGCTGCGTGGCGTTGCCGACGATCTGCCGCTGATGGTGTGGCTGCAGCAGCACATCTGGCCGGTGGAAGCGGCGGTGATCGGGCCGGAGTTCGTGGCCGACGGCACCACGCTGGCGATCGCCGAAATGCTGCGTGGCGGCACCACCTGCGTCAACGAGAACTACTTCTTCGCCGATGTGCAGGCGGCCGTGTACAAGCAGCACGGGTTCCGTGCGCTGGTCGGCGCGGTGATCATCGATTTCCCCACCGCCTGGGCATCGTCGGACGACGAATACTTCGCACGGGCCGGCGAACTGCACGACCAGTGGCGCGACGATCCGCTGATCAGCACCGCCTTCGCGCCGCATGCGCCGTACACGGTCAACGATGCCAACTTCGAACGCGTGCGCATGCTGGCCGACCAGTTGGATCTGCCGGTGCATCTGCACACGCACGAAACCGCGCAGGAAGTGGCCGATTCGGTTGCGCAGTACGGGCAGCGCCCGCTGGCGCGGCTGGACCGCCTGGGGCTGGTCAACGACCGCTTGATCGCCGTGCACATGACCCAGCTCACCGAGGCGGAAATCCACCTGTGCGCCGAGCGCGGCGTCAGCGTGGTGCATTGCCCGGAGTCCAACCTCAAGCTCGCTTCGGGCTTTTGCCCGGCCTGCGCGCTGCAACGTGCCGGCGTGAACCTGGCGATCGGCACCGACGGCTGCGCCAGCAACAACGACCTGGACATGTTCAGCGAGAACCGCACGGCGGCGATCCTGGCCAAGGCAGTGGCCAACGATGCCACCGCACTGGACGCGGCCACCACGCTGCGCGCGGCCACGTTGGGCGGCGCGCGCGCGTTGGGCTTTGGCGACAGGATCGGCTCGATCGAAATCGGCAAGCAGGCCGATCTGGTCTGCGTGGATCTGTCCGCACTGGAGACCCAGCCGCTGCATCATGTGCTGTCGCAACTGATCTACGCTGCCGGCCGTCATCAGGTCACCGATGTGTGGATCGCCGGCAAGCCCAAACTGGTGCAGCGCGAGCTCATCGACATGGACACCGCTGCCCTGGTCGCCAATGCGCGGCAGTGGCGCGAGCGCATCCGCACCGTCCGCGCCTGAGCGCGCGTCACCCCATCACGGAGCTCCGCATGAATCCGAATCCCCAATCCAATTCCAGCAACTTCCATCAGAGCGAACTGGACAAATTCGCGGCGCTGGCCAACCGCTGGTGGGATGCCGATGGCCCGCAGAAGCCGCTGCATGCGCTCAATCCGGTGCGCCTGGAGTACGTGTCCGCGCGGCTGGGCCTGGCCGGCGCGCGTGTGCTCGATGTCGGCTGCGGCGGCGGTTTGCTCAGCGAGTCGATGGCGCGTCTGGGCGCGCAGGTCACGGCGATCGATCTGGCGCCAGAGCTGGTCAAGGTGGCGCGCCTGCACAGTCTGGAATCGGGCGCGCAGGTGGATTACCGCGTGCAGTCGGTGGAAGACCTGGCCGCCGAACAGCCGGGCAGCTTCGATGCGGTGACCTGCATGGAAATGCTCGAACACGTGCCGGACCCGACCGCGATCATCCGTGCCTGCGCCAGCCTGCTCAAGCCGGGCGGCAAGCTGTTTTTGTCCACGCTCAACCGCACCCCGGCCGCGTTTGCGCTGGCGGTGGTCGGCGCCGAATACATCGCGCGGCTGCTGCCCAGGGGCACGCATCACTACAAGGATTTCATCAAGCCGGCAGAACTTGCGGCGTGGTTGCGCAGTGCCGAACTGCAGCTGGAAGATGTCAGCGGCATGGTGTACGAGCCATGGCGCAATCGTGCGCGCCTGTCGTCGCGGACCGAGGTCAATTACCTGGCCTATGCGGTGAAGCCGTGACAAATCGGGAATCGGGATTCGGGAATCGCAACAACAGAGACCGGCGCCGGTGATGTCCGAGCCATTCCGAGTTCAAGATGACGCCGCTCAGCGGAAAGACGCCGCTGCATCGTCGAAGTTTCCGCGTGCGGTGTTGTTCGATCTGGATGGCACCTTGCTTGATAGTGCGCCGGACATGCTGGCGACCGTCAACGCGATGCTGGATGCACGCCGGCGTGCGCCGATGGCGTTGGCGCAGTTGCGTCCGGTGGTATCCAAGGGCTCGCGCGCTATGCTGGCGGTGGCGTTTGCCGAACTCGATGCGCTCGAGCGCGATGCGTTGGTGCCGGAATTCCTGCGTCGTTACGAGGACTTGATCGGTACGCAGTCGCAGCTGTTCGACGGTGTCGAAGAACTGCTGCTGCGGCTGGAGCGCGCCGGTTGCATCTGGGGCGTGGTCACCAACAAGCCCGAATATCTGGCCCGGCTGATCCTGCCGCAATTGGGGTGGGAGCAACGCTGCGCGGTGCTGATCGGCGGCGATACGCTGGCCGAGCGCAAGCCGCATCCGTTGCCCTTGCTGACCGCGGCCGAGCGCATCGGCGTTGCGCCGGCGCACTGCGTCTACGTCGGCGACGACGAGCGCGACATCCTGGCCGCGCGCGCCGCGGCGATGCCCTCGGTGGCGGTGTTGTGGGGCTATCGCCTGCACGACGACGAGCCGTCGCGCTGGCAGGCCGACGTCCTCGTCGCGCAGCCGCAGACGCTGTGGGATGCCGTGGCGTGGCCGCAGACCTGATCTTCTTTCGTTTTTTTCTGGACCCGCCATGAGCCAATCCAGCGCTCTCGACAGTTTTCTCGACAAGTGGCGCACGCGCTGGCCGGAATGGTCGGTTGCCGAGCCCTTCATTCCCGAACCGCAGCGACGCCTCACGGCGGCCTGGTTTGCGCTGCTGCAGGAATGGGAAGACATCATGAACATCGCCGGCGACCCGTTGCCGGCCGACGCCAAGCTGGCATGGTGGCAGCAGGAGCTGCGCGACTGGTCGCAGCAGCGTTCGCGCCATCCGCTGGGGCGCGTGCTGGAGCCGGTGCCTGCGCCATGGGCGCAGCTGGCCGACACCTTGCCGGCCATGCAGGACGCCCGTGCGCAGCCGCAATCGTTGCAGCAGGCGTTGGCGAGATTGCGTGCCTTCGCCGAGGCCGTGGTCGGCGTGGAAGCCGCGCTGTTTGCGCGCACCGAGCCTGGCGATGCCACCGCGGTGGCGCTGCAATGGCTGGATGCACGCCAGCGTGTGGTTGGCGACAGCGCCGCACCCGGCGACATGACGCTCGCCGCATGGCGCACGCAATTGCTGCGCGCCTGGCCGCGCAAACCGGCGTTGGCGCGCCCGCACCGGGTATGGTCGCGGCTGGCACGCCTGCGCCTGCAGCGCGAGCTTGCCGGCAAGGCCGCCTATCCACCGCCCGTGCAGCAGTTGTGGCATAGCTGGCGTGCTGCCAGCGGCGCGGACTAGGAGCGGCTAACAAAACGTCGCGAACGGTCGTCAGTGAGTGCGGGTGGCGCGCGGTGAGCGGAGTGTACGGGTGGTACATGCTGATACCGAGCATCGGCTGCGCCCGTCTGAAGCTAGCGCGGTAGTTTTGTTAGCGGTTCCAAGTCTCGATTGCTCGATGCGTTGTGTATCAGGGCTTGTAACGTGCGGTAGATCAGCGGTGGAGCGGTCGATCTGCGGCTTGGCTGCGAGGCCCTTGCCCGCCCACCATCGCAGGACACGCCGCAAGTACGTCCCTGTAGGCTCTTACGCGGCATTCATGCCTCGTAAGGTCCCGCGACGGTGAGCGGGCAAGGACCAGTCGAGAGCGTCGGTGTGCATGGCAAGAGCAGGACCGGCGGCCCGCGGGTCAGATGCAGCGGTGGTTGCATGGGCCTTGTGCGATCTGGCCGACGTGGTCTGATTTCCGAACAACACGTTCCGTCGAAGGCGGGCAGCAAGTTGAGTGGGTCTGCCCCTATCGCTAGATAGCCATGCACCCATGCATGCAAGCGACCAAGCCGCTGCGTTAAGTCACCTCGGATAGGTCATCTCGGTTTTGCGGTTGCATCAGCGTACGACCAACTTAGGAGGCGTGATGTCCTTACCGGTTCCGGGACCCTTGGCGGCATGGATGCCGCCAAGGAGCCTCCATGGATGGATTCACGGCGTGTCCCGGAAGTGGTGAGGGCATCGCGCCCTCGACCCACCGAGCTTTTGATTCAAGCCTCTGATCGCGGCTAAACGACGCCACCGCTCTAAGTCTCGATTGCTTGCTGCGTTGTGTATTGGGGCTTGTAAGGTGTGATAGATCAGCGGTAGAGCGGTATATCTGCTGCTTGGCTGCAGGGCCCTTTCCCGCCCACCGTCGCGGGACACGCCGCAAGTACGTCCATGTAGGCCCTCACGCGGCATCCATGCCGCGTAAGGTCCCACGACGGTAGACAGGCAAGGGCCAGTCCAGATGGTCGGTGTGCAAAGCTTAAGAGCAGTGCGTTGCGCGTTGTCCGAGCATGACGCGCCTACTCGAGGTCCAACGGACACCGCTACTAGCGGCTTTTTTTATGCGGCCACCGACCAACTCCCTGGCGCGGTGTCCTTACCGCTTGCGGGACCGTGTGGCGGCATGGAGGCCGCCACCGAGCCCCAGGGATGGGTTCACGGCGTGTCCCGCAAGCGGTGGGGGCGCCGCGCCCTCGATCAGCCGAGTTTTGATGCATGCTTGGATCGTCTGATCGCAGCATCGCTGCCACTCAAGCGCAAGATCAGATCGGTGAATCCGGCAATACCGAGTGGTAGGCAATGAACGCGTCATTGCACTGCAGTGGTGTGCCCGGCCCGGGCTTGCCTTGCAGCTGTATATCGTTGGGCACCGATTCGGATAGCTGATCGAAGAAGCTCACCGGGCCGCCCTTGAAGCTGAAGTGCGTCGCGCCCGGATTGCTGGCCGGCCCACCGAAGTGCGGTTGCGCGAACGAGATCGGCCCGCCCTCCAGTACCACGTTGTCCAGTGACAGGGTGATCGGCAAGGTCGTGGTCGCATCGCGATACCCATAGAAGCTCAGCTCGCCGCCGCCGAACGCCTTGGAACCCAGCGAGTGCACATTGGTCAGCGCAATACCGTTGAAACTCGGCAGTTTGCTGCGCACCGCCGCGTTGGCATAGTTGGCGTCGAACACCAGCGGCCGGGCAACCCCGCGCATGCAGACGTTTTCGAAGCTGATGTCGTAGACCTGGCCGCCGCGCGTGCCATCGGATTTGATGCGCAAGCCGTTGGCCGAATACGGGTCTCTCGCGACATCATTCGCGTTGAAGCCGTCGATGCTCAAGCCGCGCACGGCGATGTGGCGCATGCCCGCATCGGTTTCGCTGCCCAGCGAAAAACCATGCGTGTAGTAGAACTGGTTGTATGCGAACAGCATGTTTTCCGAGGCGATGCTGCGCTTGCTGCTGGCATGCGCCTTAATCGCCACGCCGTCATCGCCGGTGCCGATGTAGGAGTACGCCAGCAACACCTTCTTCGACTGGCCCGGATCGAAGCCGTCGGTGTTCTTGGCCGTTTCGGGCGTGAAGCAACTGGCGTGCGCAGTGACGTCGGGCGTGGTGCCGGCCGGGCAGCGATAACCGGGGCGCGAGTAGACCAGGCTGGGTGCAAGAATCTTGATGCCCCACGCGGTCAGGCCGACGACGTTGTCGGTGGTGACATGGAAATTGGGCGAGTTTTCCAGGGTGATGTCGTACAGGGTGAAGTCGCTGCTGTCGTCGATCTGCAGCAGCCGCGGTACGTGCTGGCTCAGTCCCTTGCTGACATTGAGATAGGCCAGATCCCACCAGCTGGCGGTGCCGGCATTAGGGCCGGCGGTGAGCGTGCTGCCGCCGCGGCCGTCGATCTTGCCGGCACCCACGATCGCGCTGTTGGCGGTATCGGCGACGTGGATCAGCGGGTTGCAGGACTTGGCCTTGTCGCTGGTCGCGGTGCCGCAGGTGCCCAGCCCGTTGTCGTAATCCTGCGGATTGCGCGAGCCGAACAAGGTGACGCCGCGGTCGATCCACAGCGTGACCTTGCTCTTGATCGTCAGCGGGCCACTCAAGAAGCCGGACTCGCCGGCATCGCCGGGCACCAGGCGCACCGCGCTGCCGGCCGGGCAATCATCGATGGCCGCCTGCAAACGCGCGGTGTCGCGCTTGGACTGCGCGGGATCTGCATCGAGCGCGTCCAGCGAACCGGCAACCGGCGTCAACGCGGCCTTGAGCGTTGCGCAGACCTGCGTCGGCAGCGTCGGTTGCTGGATCACGCCCCAACTGGTGGAAATGCTGTGCGCGGTGTCGGGCGCGTCCGCTGTATGCGGCCGCGCGGCGCTGGCCTGGAATGTTGTCAGACCAAGCAGCGCGAGCGTCAACGGCGCAAGCGCTGGAAATGGGCAATCGGACTGCATGGGATGCTCCGGGAGTGGGATGCGAAAGACGTTATCGATCAGTCACAGGCGCGCCTGGGTGTTGCAGTCGCATGACAGCGATCCTCAACACAGGTCGTCAGCGCGCCAACCATCTCGCTTGCCGCAGCACTTGGCTGGCGGCGAGCGACGAGCAAGCGTGGCCCCTTGCGTCCATGCGTGCTGCCGGCTGGGCGAATTCAGCACCGCATTGCCGAAGGCGCTGCAGCGTTGCCGCAATCGGAGGCAACAAAAACGCCTGCCGGCTCACCGCATCACACGGCGTGCCGAGAGGCGAGGGTGGCAACGTCAACGCGTTGCGACGTGGTGCCTCAGGGCAACCTGGCGTAGCGAACCATCAGTCCGCGCTGCCGGCACCGCTATTGCCGTATTCGTAGAACCGGTTGGTCGAATTGGTGCAGTTGCTGCTGCAGTACGGGCGGCTGACGGTGGAGGCATTCCACGGTGCGGTCTTGCGGATGTGGCTGCCCAGGCTGGAATTGCGCACCGTGACCTGGCCATTGGGTGAGGTGCCGTTGACGTAGGCGGACAGGCTGCTGATGCCTTCGTCCCAGGCACGCCCCAGGTAGGTCTGGTTGTCGGGTGATCCGGAGCCGGCGACGAAGCGGCTATTGATCGCCAGGAACCCATAGGCACTGCCCGGACGTGTGCTTGGCGCAAAGATGTAGCCGCCACGGCTGCTGCCCAGGCGCGCGCCGGCCGAGCGGATGGTGGCGTTGTCGAACACGCCCACACCCGAGCCGAAGATGAAGTCGACATCGCCTTCGATGGTGCTGTTCTTGAAATAGGCGCGGATCACATTGGCGGCATTGGTCGCACTGATCAGCAAGGTGTCCTGATTGCCGGTCACCAGCACGTCTTCGAAGCTGGCCTGGTCGCCACGCACCGCCAGCGCGACTGCCGACTGGTTGTTGTCCTGGTAAGTGCCTTCGACATAGTTGTTGTCCACGCGCAGGTGACGCGCCTGGAAGCCGGCGGCGCGCACGGTCAGTGTCGCGCTGTTGGAGGTGCCCACCGTGGTTGCCGCTGCATTGCTGGCACAGGGGTGACTTGCGGTGCCGGCCGGCTTGGGCGTCGGGTTGGCGTTGTTGAAGCGGATGACGGTGTCGGTGGTGTTGGTGCCCAGGCCAAATATGGTCAGCGGCGGCGCGTTGGTCGGCACGCAAACCAGTTCGGTATAGGTGCCGGCCTTGATGCTGATGTAACGACGGGTGCTGCCGCCGGCAGCGACAGCGGCATCGATCGCCGACTGCACGGTGCGGTAGCGCGTGGAGCCATCGGCGGCGACGGCGAAGTCTGCGCTGAGCAGCGCGACCCCTGCAGTGGGATTCCAGTTGTCGGTGACCAGGGCGGTGATTGGGCCGGCCTTGGCCAGGGCCTTGGAGATGGTGTACGTGCTCGCCTCGCTACTGGTGAGTTGTGGGCGGCTGGCCGTGCCGGTCAAGGCAGTGGCATCGGCACTGACAAGGCTCAGCAGGACGGCGGCGATACAGGTCGTGCGCAAGGGCGATGCAGACATGAGTGGCGCTCTCTCGGAAGGGACGCAGACGATTGATGGATAGGCTTCAACCGCCGGACGTCGCGTGCATGTGCCGCAACCATGGCGCAGCATGCGATCGGCGGATGCCGGTCACCGCGTCTGGGTGTTCCTGGATGGCGGAGCAATCGGCGGGGCGATCTTACTGACGTGGTCCCTACAGCGGCCCGGCGTTCAGATGCAATGTTCAAGAGCTTCGGTGGCATCACGCTCTGCAACGTGACTGCGTCGCAAACAGGCACTTGGGCTGTCGTGATTTATGCAGGTGCACCATTTCACCGGAGGCGATCGCGTTGCCGCCATGTGCAGGCAGGAGTGCGCATCGTCACATGCCGTGGGCGGGGAGACTTCCAGACTGAGTCACCCGCGTAGACACGCGCATGTGAGACATCGAGATGGCAGATCCCAAAGAGCTGCAGGAAAAATTCTGGAAAGCCCTGAAGTCCGATCGCACCGTGATGCTGGGCCTGGATGGCGTGGAAGACGGGCATGCCCGCCCGATGACCGCGCAGATCGAAGGCGACAGCGGTGGTCCGATCTGGTTCTTCACCTCCAAGGACAATGCGCTGATTGCCATGCTGGGGCAGGGCCGCCGCGTCATCGGCGCCTTCAGCAGCAAGGGGCATGACTTGTTCGCCAGTATCAGCGGCTCGTTGCGCGAAGACACTGACCCGGCCGTGGTCGAGCGCCTGTGGAACCCGCATGTGGCTGCCTGGTACGAGGGCGGCAAGGACGATCCCAAGCTGGCGCTGCTGCGTCTGGACACCGATCACGCGCAGATCTGGCTCAACGGTTCCAGTCTGTTGGCCGGTATCAAGGTGTTGTTCGGCGTCGACCCGAAAAAGGATTACCAGGACAAGGTGGCGGACGTTCCGCTGCGCTGAGGCCTGCTGCACGTCTGCACGATCTTCGCGATGGTGCACGGTCCTAATTTCAGTCCTATCGCTTGCGCAAGCGCCGATCCAGTTGTGAGGCTGGATCGGCGCTGTCAGCCTGGATTGCATACAAGAACGTTCATGGCACTGCGCGTTCGAGCGCTGCCTGCCAAAGGAGAAACAAGATGCAACAGATCGAAATCGGCCAGATGGTATTTCTGCGCGATGGCGAAGTCGGCGTCGGTGCCGTCCGCGAGGTGCGCAAGGATGGCGCCGAGCTGGTCATCAATATCGAAAACGGGGGCGACTTCGTGCTGCCTGCGTCGGTGGTGCGTGATGTGCATTCCGGCAAGGTGATGCTGGATGTCGAGCAACTGCCGGAAGAGGTACGCAATGCCCTGCGCCATCCGCACGACAACGAGTTGCCGACCAGCACCTATGCGGCCAGCGATCCGCACGACGGCGCGCTTACTTAAGTCGGCTAACTACGAACTAGGTTCAAAAGTCCGGCCGCATCCCATCGGGAAGTAAGAATGTCCGCGGCGCGGCATCGGACGGGCCCGCCGACGGCAGCGCCGGTTGCTCGGCCTCGTCCTTGAGCTGCACGCCGGACAGCTTGCGCCGGAACGATTCGCGCAGCAGGTACGCAAGCTTGTGCGTGGCTTCGGCGTAACTCAGTCCTTCGGCGCGGATATTGGAGATGCAATTGCGCGCGGCGTCGGTGAGGCCGACCCGCGGGGTGTAGGTCAGATATAGGCCCAGGCTGTCGGGCGAGCTCAGCCCTGGCCGCTCGCCGAGCAACACGATCACCAGACGCGCCTTGAGCAGTTCGCCGACCTCGTCGCCGATGGCGACGCGGCCTTGCGCGATCAACGCCACCGGCGCCAATGACCAGCCTTCGTGTGCAGCCAGCGCGTCGATATACTCCAGCATCTGCGCCGCATGCCGATGCACGGCCAATGCGGAGAGTCCGTCGGCGACCACCACCGCGACATCGTGCCCGCCGCCATGCACCGCGGTCAGGCCACGCAGATGCGCGGCCGCATCCTCGCCCAGGCGCCGGCCCAGATCCGGACGTTGCAGATAGGCATGCCGGTCCACCGCCGCGCTGTGCAGCAGAATGCTGTCCCGTCCGCGCTGTTGCAGCGCGGCCTGCAGCGGCTGTGGGTCGAATGCCAGATGTACCGCATCGCGTGCCTGCGCATGCGCAAGCTGGAAATCCAGATGCGCCGCGGTCGGCAGGCTGGTGCCGACGCGCCCCAGCGCAATGCGCGCCGGTGTGAGCTGACGCAGCTGCGCCCAGGCATCGCGCGGAGGAGTGGTCGGGCTGCTCATTGCACGCTGCCAGCGTTCAATTGCTCCAGCGCACGTCGGAACGGTGCGGGAAGCTCGCTGCCGAGTTCGAAGCGGCCATCGCGCAGGCGCAGGATGCCTTGCTGTTCCAGCCAGTGTTCGAACTCGGGCGCAGCGCGCAGCCCGAGCGCCTGGCGCGCATACAGCGCATCGTGAAACGAGGTGGTCTGGTAGTTGAGCATCACATCGTCGGAGCCGGGAATGCCCATGATGAAGTTGATGCCGGCGGTGCCGAGCAGGGTCAGCAGCACGTCCATGTCGTCCTGGTCGGCTTCGGCATGATTGGTGTAGCAGATGTCGCAGCCCATCGGCACGCCCAGCAGCTTGCCGCAGAAGTGATCCTCCAGCCCGGCACGGATGATCTGCTTGCCGTCGTAGAGATATTCCGGGCCGATGAAGCCCACCACGGTGTTCACCAGCAGCGGCTTGAACTGCCGCGCCACGGCATAGGCGCGCACCTCGCAGGTCTGCTGATCCACGCCATGGTGCGCATTGGCCGACAACGCGCTGCCCTGGCCGGTCTCGAAATACATCACGTTGTCGCCGACGCTGCCGCGCCGCAACGACACCCCTGCGTCATGGCCTTCCTGCAGCAGCGCCAGATTGATGCCGAAGCTGGCATTGGCCGCTTCGGTGCCGGCGATCGACTGGAACACCAGGTCCACCGGCACACCGCGGTTGATCGCGTCGATGGTGGTGGTGATGTGTGCCAGCACGCAGGACTGCGTGGGGATCTGGTAGCCGGTGATCACCGCATCGAGCATGCGCAGCAATGCGGTGGTGGCGGCCAGGCTGTCGCTGGCAGGATTGATGCCGATCACTGCATCGCCGTTGCCGTACAACAAGCCGTCGAGCACGCTGGCGGCAATGCCGGTGGCATCGTCGGTAGGATGGTTGGGCTGCAGGCGCGTGGACAGACGGCCACGCAAGCCCAGCGTATTGCGAAAGCGCGTGACCACCCGCGTCTTCTGCGCGACCAGGATCAGGTCCTGCACGCGCATCAACTTCGAGACTGCTGCCACCATCTCCGGCGTCAGTCCGGGCGCCAACGCGGCCAGTGCCGCTTCGTCGGCCTGCGCACTCAACAGCCAGTCGCGAAAGCCACCGACGGTGAGATGCGCCACCGCGGCAAATGCGGCCGCATCGTGCTGGTCGACGATCAGGCGGGTGACCTCGTCCGATTCGTACGGCACCACCGCTTCATCGAGGAAGTGACGCAGCGGCAGGTCCGCCAGCGCCATCTGCGCGGCCACCCGCTGCAGCCCGGAGTCGGCGGCGAGCCCGGCCAGTTGGTCGCCCGAGCGCGGCGGCGTGGCCTTGGCCAGCAGGGTCTTGAGATCAGCAAACTGGAAGCGCTCGCCGCCGGCGGTAAACGCGAACCCGCTCATCTGGCACTGGCCGCAGGCGTGGCCTGGCTGCGCAAGCTCAGCACGCAACACAGCGCACCGAACAGCAGCAGGCCCACGAAGATCAGCGCCACGATCGGGTTGAACCAGACCATCGCCACCAGACACACCAGCGCCAGCAGCAGCGCGATTGCCGGCACCACCGGATAACCCGGCGCGCGAAAGCTGCGCTCCAGCCCGGGTTCGGCGCGGCGCAACTTGAACAGGCTGAGCATGCTCATCACATACATCACGATCGCACCGAACACCGACATGGTGATCATCGCCGCGGTCAGCGACATGCCCTGGATCTTGACCACGCTGTCGCTGCAGATCGCCGCGATGCCGATCGCGCCACCGGCAAGAATCGCGCGATGCGGCGTGCGAAAGCGCGACAGCCTGGCCAGCCCGTGCGGCAGGAACCCGGCACGCGCCAACGCGAAGAACTGCCGCGAATAGCCCAGGATGATGCCGTGGAAGCTGGCCACCAGGCCGAACAGGCCGATCCACACCAGCATATGCAGCCAGGTCGAGCTGTTGCCGACCACTGCCTTCATCGCCTGCGGCAACGGGTCGTTGATGTTGGAGAGCTGACGCCAGTCGCCGACCCCGCCCGCAAACACCATCACGCCCAGCGCCAGCACCACCAGGGTGAGGATGCCGGCGATGTAAGCGCGCGGAATCGTGCGCTTGGGGTCCTTGGCTTCTTCGGCCGCCATCGCCGCGCCCTCGATCGCCAGAAAGAACCAGATCGCAAACGGAATCGCGGCAAAGATGCCGGAAATGGCAGCCGGGCCGAACACATCGTTACCGGCCCAGCCATTGGCGGCAAAGCGCGCAACGCTGAAGCCCGGCGCCACCACGCCCATGAACACCAGCAGCTCGATCACCGCCAGCAAGGTCACGATCAGCTCGAAGGTGGCGGCGATCGCTACGCCGACGATGTTCAAGCCCATGAAGATTGCATACGCGCCGATCGCGGCGATGCGTGGGTCCAGGGTCGGGAACTGCACATTGAGATAGGCACCGATCGCCATCGCGATGGCCGGCGGCGCGAACACAAATTCGATCAGCGTGGCCAGGCCCGCCAGCATGCCGCCGTAGGTCCCGAACGCGCGCAGGCTATAGGCGAACGGCCCACCCGCATTGGGGATGGCGGTGGTCAGCTCGGTAAAGCTGAAGATGAAGCAGGTGTACATCACCGCGACCAGTAGCGTGGTCACCAGAAAACCTAGCGTGCCGGCGGTGCCCCAGCCGTAGCTCCAGCCGAAATACTCGCCGGAAATCACCAGGCCCACGGCGATCCCCCACAGTTGCCAGGTGCCCAGGGTGGGTTTGAGTTGCTCGTTGCGCATGTCGCACATCTCCTGCGGTCGGGGGAGGGGAGATGACGCAGGTCCGGCGGCTAGGCACCGGACCGACGGCCAGTGACCGATCGTCCACCGATGCCGGGTGACGATCGACGGTCGTCCCGGTTATACCCCAAAGCCCTGCGGCGAACACAAGCGCAACGGGTGGGTCGCAGACACCATGGCGCCTCGCGCCGGCCCTGCCGGCACACCGCGCGCGTTAGCTATTTGCTGCGCTCAAGCACCAGCAGCGGATCGATGCGCACATCGAACCAGTTCATCCCCCAATGCAGATGCGGCCCGGTCGCGCGTCCGGTGGCACCGACTGCGGCAATCACCTGGCCTTGCTCCACCCGGTCGCCCACCTTCACGTCGATGCGCGACAGGTGCAGAAAATTCGAGCTCACCCCAAAGCCATGGTCCAGCAACACGGTGCCGCCGGTCAGATACAGGTCCGGTGCGGCAAAGGTCACCACGCCGGCAGCCGGCGCCTTGACCGGCGTGCCGGTGGGTACGGCGATATCCATGCCCGAGTGGCCGGCACCGGGCTGGCCGTTGTAGACGCGCGCATTGCCGAAGCGCCCGCTGATGCGGCCCTGCACCGGCCAGATGAAGGGCTGGGCGAAATCGGTGCGGGCATCGTCGCGGTCGCGCGCGGCGGTGACCTGCGCCTGCTCGCGCTTGATCCGCTCGGCGATCGCCGCAGGCGGATTGACCGTCTTGGGCGGCACGCCGTTGACGCGCTCCACCGGCCAGTCGCGCGGCGTCACCGCGATGCTGGCGGTCTGTTTGCTGCCATCGGGCCGGGTGATCTGCATCTGCAACGGGCCGCTGGCGTCGCGGCCGATGCCGAACACCACGCTGCCATAGCCGCTGACCCGCAAGCTGCGGCCGGCGTACTGCACCTGGCTGCCCGCCGGCACCTTGCCGATCACCAGCGCGCCCTGCGAAGCGCTTTGCGGAAATACCACCTCCGTAGCGTCGGCAGACTGCGCAGCGACGCTGCCGGCAGCGAGCGAGAGCGGCGCCAGCGCAAGCCAGGCGCCAAACAGGGCTGCGCGCATCAGCGGTCGAAGGTCAGACGTTGACCGGCGGCACTGCCAATCAATTGTTCGCCATCCCACACCTGCTGGCCGTTGACCCAGGTCGCGGCGATGCGCGAGCGGAACGTGGTGCCTTCGAACGGCGACCAGCCGCACTTGGACAGCACCTGCTCGCGCTTCACGGTGAACGGGGTGTTGTCGATCATCACCAGGTCGGCGAAATAGCCTTCGCGCAGGAAGCCGCGTTCTTCCACATCGAACAACTGTGCCGGCGCATGCGCGAACTTCTGCACGATACGGGTGATCGGCAGCTTGCCCTCGTGGACCAGCTCCAGCGCGGCCACCAGCGCGTACTGCACCAGCGGCAGGCCGGAGGGCGCCTGTGCGTAGGGCTTCTGCTTTTCTTCCCAGGTATGCGGCGCGTGGTCAGTGGCGAGCACGTCGATGACGTCCTCGGCCAGCGCCTGGATCAGCGCCAGGCGGTCGTCGGCGTCCTTGATCGCGGGGTTGCACTTGATCAGGTTGCCCAGCCGCGCGTAGTCGCTGCGGTCGAAGCGCAGGAAGTGGATGCAGGTCTCGGCGGTGATGCGCTTGCGCAGCTTGCCCTCGGCATCGACCAGCGGGCCGGCTTCGAACAGCGCCAGCTCGTCGGCGGTGGAGATATGCAGCACGTGCAGGCGGGTGTTGTGCTTGCGCGCCAGCGATACCGCCAGCAGCGAGGACTTCAGGCAGGCCTCGCGCGAGCGGATGTCTGGATGCATCTCCGGGGTCAACGCGTCGCCGTACTTCTCTTTGTGCTGCGCCAGCGTCGCATCGATGGTGGGGGTGTCTTCGCAGTGGGTGATGATCGGCGTCGGCGCGTCGCGGAAGATCGCATCCAGCGTCTCGGGGTTGTCGACCAGCATGTTGCCGGTGGAGGCGCCCATGAACACCTTGATGCCCGGGGCGGTCTTCGGGTCCAGCGTCTGGATCGCGGCCAGATTGTCGTTGCTGGCGCCCATGTAGAAGCCGTAGTTGGCCCAGGCGCGCCCGGCCGCCGCGTCGTACTTGGCCTGCAGTGCGGCCGCGTCCAGGGTCGGCGGATTGGTGTTGGGCATGTCCATGAAGCTGGTCAGGCCACCGGCCACCGCGGCGCCGGATTCGGTCGCGATATCGCCCTTGTGGGTCAGGCCGGGCTCGCGGAAGTGCACCTGGTCGTCGATCATGCCCGGCAGCACCCAGCGTCCGGCCGCGTCTACCACGGTGTCGCCTGCGGCTGGGGCGATCTTGCTGGCGATCTTGGCGATGCGGCCGGCTTCGATCAGCAGATCGGCGTCGAATTCCTTGCCTTCATTGACCAGGCGGGCGTTGACGATGAGGGTTCGGCTCATGGATGAGGTCCTTTACAACTGCAGGAAGGGGAAACGGGCGAGGACCCGGACGCAGGCGCGTCGGGGACGGGATCGAACCCGCCCGGATGAAAGGGATGGCAGCGGCCGAGCCGGCGTGCGGCCAGCCAGCAACCGCGCAGCGGGCCGAAGCGGCCGATCGCGGTCATCGCATATTCCGAGCAACTGGGCGCAAAACGGCAGCGCGGCCCCAGCAGGGGGCTGATGAACCGCTTGTAGAAGCGCAGCAGCGCGATGAGCAGGCGTGAGATCACTTGCCAATGATATGCCACTTGGATTAATACGTGGTTGCCGGGGGTCCGTGGGGTAAGCTATAAAGGCCCGCTTTCCCGGGCCCCGGGGGAACCAAGGATGAGCGTTTCGTGGCTGCTAAAAAACCTGCAAAAAAGGCCGTAGAGGCCGCCAAGAAGTCCGCCAAACCCGTTGCGAAGAAGGCAGCGGCGCCTGCCGCTGCAAAACCGGCCGCCAAGCAGGTCAAGCCGGCTGCCAAGCAAGCGGTTGCCAAGAAGGCAGCTGCGAGCAAGACCGCGGCCAAGCCGGCGCCGGTCGCCAAGACCGCAGCGTCCAAACCCGCGGCCGCCAAACCTGTAAAATCTCCTGTCGCCAAGAGTGCTGCCAAGCCGGCGGCGAACAAGGCAGCTCCGGCTGCCGCCAAACCGGCCGCCAAGCCGGTGGCGCCCAAGTCCGTACCGAAGCCGGCTACCAAGTCGACTCCGGCCAAGTCAGTCCCGGTCAAGGCTGAAAAGCCCGCGCCCGCACCGGCCTCCAAGGCCGTCCCTGCGAAGCCGGCAAAGCCTGCGACCCCGCCACTTAAGAATCCCGTGCCCGTTTCGAAATCTTCAGCAAAAACGCCAACCAAAACCGAAGCCCCCGCCAAGCCCGCCGCGACCCGTCCGGTCGGCAAGGTGGCCGTGGCCGTGACCTCCAAGCCGGCCAGCCCGACTCCCAAGACCAAGTACAAGGTGGTCGAGTACAAGACCGATGAAGCCACCGGTCGTCCGATCCTGCCGCAGGGCTACAAGCCTGCAGCCGATGAGGAGTACATGAGCAAGCTGCAGCAGGAGTATTTCCGTCAGCGTCTGCAGAGCTGGCGCAACGACCTGGTCGAAGAGTCCAAGCAGACCATCGAAAACCTGCGCGAAGAAGTGCGCGACATCGGCGACGAAGCCGAGCGTGCCACGCGCGAGACCGAGAACTCGCTGGAGCTGCGCACCCGCGACCGTCACCGCAAGCTGATCGGCAAGATCGACAGCACGCTCAAGCGTCTGGAAGACGGTGACTATGGCTACTGCGTGGACACCGGCGAAGAGATCGGCATCGACCGCCTGGAAGCGCGTCTGACCGCCGAGCGCACCATCGACGCCCAGGAGCGTTGGGAGCACCTGCAGAAGCAGCAGGGCGACTGATCGTTCGACAAGGTCCAGGCCTTGTCCGTCGACTGAAAGACCCCGCCATGTGCGGGGTTTTTTATGCGCATCGTGCAAGCGCAACGGGCGTTGCAGCCATCGACACGCCTGGCGCGTGTCGTGCGGCCAGGCGTGTCGATTGGGCGCTGTCGATCAGACCTGCGGCACCACTGCAGACCTCACTGCAGGTCGCGCAGATCCAGCTTGCGCAGCTTCGGCGCCTTCCACGCGGTGGTGGCGACCACGCCCAGGGTCACGCCGCCGCCGATCACCACCGCCGGCACCAGGCCGACCAGGCGTGCCATCACGCCGTCGTAGAACGCACCCAGCTCGTTGGACGAGCCGATGAAGATGCCGTTGATCGACGACACCCGGCCGCGCATCGCATCGGGCGTGGCCAGCTGCAGGATGGTCTGGCGCACCACCACCGACACCCCGTCGCACATGCCGTAGACCAGCAGGATCGCCGCCGACAGCCAGAAATGCCGCGACAGGCCGAAGGCGATCGTGCACAGCCCGAAGCCGGCCACCGACAGCATCAGGATGCGCCCGGCATTGCGCTGCAGCGGGTGCCGCGCCAGCCACACCCCGACCACGATCGAGCCCAGCGCCGGGGCGCCGCGCAGGATGCCCAGCCCTTCCGGGCCGTAATGCAGGATGTCGTGGATGAAGGCCGGCAGCATCGACACCGCGCCGCCCAGCAGCACCGAGAACATGTCCAGCGCCATCGCGCCCAGCATGATCTGGTTGGACAGTACGAACTGCGCGCCTTCGGCGATGCTGCGGAAGATCGGCGCACGCGGGCCTGCGTTGACCGGCTCGCTGACACGCAGCAGCGCCAGCGCCAGGATCGCCACCAGCGCCACGCCGGCGGCCACGCCATAGGCCAGGCCCTTGCCGCCCCAGCCGACCAGCACGCCGCCCAGCGCCGGGCCGATCACCATGCCGGCCTGGAAGGTGACGCTGCCGATGCTGGCGCCGCGGGCGAACGCCTCGCGCGGCAGCGCACGCGCGAACAGCGCGTTATAGACCGGCGACAGGAACGAGCGCGCTGCACCGGTCAGCGCGATGGCCGCGTAGATCGGCCACACGCCCTGCACCGGCAGCCAGCCATGGGTGATGGCCAACAGCAGCAACGCGGTGGCGACCAGGCCCAGCACCGCGACCATGCCGAGGCGTCGGCGCGGCAGATGATCGACCAGATAGCCGGCAAACGGCGCGATGCAGAAGAAAGGCAGGATCTCCGCCAGGCCGATCAGCCCGAGCGAAAGCGGATTACGGGTGATCTCGTAGATATGCCAGCCCACCGTGACCGCGACGATCTGGTACGACAGCATCGCCGCCACGCGATACAGCAGCACCAGGCCGAAGCCGGGGTGGGCCAGCAGCGTACGCAGCGAAGCGGCAGGCGAGGGTGTCGGCGTGCTCACTGCTGGGCGCGGGCGGTGTCGCGGATGAAGGCCAGCATTGCCGCCACGCCATTGCTGCGGGTCGGCGACAGATGCTTGGCCAGCCCGATGCCGGCGATGTAGTCCGGTTCGGTGGCCAGGATCTCCTGCGCGCTACGCCCGGAGTACACGCGCAAGGCCAGATAGATCAACCCGGAGACGATCGCCGAGTCGCTGACGGCGTGGAAGTCCAGCCGCTCGGCATTGCCCTCCGGCACGATCCACACCATCGACTGGCAACCATGCAGGCGGTGTTCTTCGGTCTTCCACTGTTCGGGGAAGCTGGGCAGCTTGCGGCCCAGGTCGATCAGGTACTGGTAGCGCTCGGACCAGTCGCCGAAGAAGGAAAACTCCTCGGCAATGGCGGCCTGTGCGTCGACGGCGGTGGGTTCAAGCGGAAAGGGAGTGGTGGTCATCAAAAAATCCAGATTCGGTCGGTGATAGCGCTGCCCTGCGACACCGCAATGGTGCCCCTCACCCGCCGGGGCGAGAAGGCGCGGTTTGCGCGTCATGGGCGCGCGTGCCTTGAAGCGCCCGCGCTACCAGCGCGGGCCGGGGCGCGGAGCGGGGGTTGGGGCGAGGGTACGGGCAAAGCCTCGCTGGAATTCGATGCGGGTGGCTTCGCTCTTACCGCAAGGAAGGTGCATGTGGCTGCGCTCGCACCCTGATCCGCCCCTGCGGGGCACCTTCTCCCGACGGGAGAAGGGAGGAGGGTCATGCGCGCTTCCAGCGCACGCCTTGCGGGGTGTCTTCCAGCACGATGCCTTCGTCGGCCAGCTGCGTGCGGATGGCGTCGGCGCGGGCGAAATCCCTGGCTTTCTTGGCGGCATTGCGTTCTTCGACCAGCGCCGTGATGCGCGCATCGTCGCCGGCGTCGGTGCCGCGCGAGAACCAGTCGGCCGGATCCTGCTGCAGCAAGCCAAGCGCCTGGCCTGCGCCGAGTAGCCGCGACTTCAGCCCGGACAGCGCGGCAACCCCTGCTGATGCGTCGCTGCCCTGTGCGAGTTGGGTGCGCAGCGCGCGGGCCTCGGAGGCGATGCTGGCGATGACCGACAGCGCAAGCGGAGTGTTGAGGTCGTCGTCGAGCGCGGCTTCCACCTCGTCAGGAATCGTGGCCGGCTGCGCAGGGGCGATCCCGGCAGCGTGTTCGGCCGCGGCCAGGTCGCGCAAGGTGCCGTAGAGCCGGTCCAGCGTGTTCTTGGCCTGTTCGATCAGGCCATCGGACCAATCCAGCGGCTGCCGGTAGTGCGCGCTCAGCAGCGCGTAGCGCAGCGCCTCGGGCGGGTGCCGGGCGATCAGGTCGTGCACGGTCTCGATGTTGCCCAGCGACTTGCTCATCTTGGCGCCGCTGAAGTTGAGCATGCCGTTGTGCAGCCAGAACCGCGCGAACGTGGCTCCGCCATGCGCGCACTCGCTCTGCGCGATCTCGTTCTCGTGATGCGGGAACTGCAGGTCCACGCCGCCGGCATGGATGTCGATGGTCGGGCCCAGGTGCGCGGCAGCCATCGCCGAGCATTCGATATGCCAGCCCGGGCGGCCGCGGCCCCAGGGCGAGTCCCAGCCGGGCAGCTCGTCGCTGGAGGGCTTCCACAGCACAAAGTCGCCGGGGTCGCGCTTGTACGGCGCCACGTCCACGCGCGCGCCGGCCAGCATCTCGTCCGGATCGCGGCGCGAGAGCTTGCCGTAATGCTCAAAGCTGGCCACCGCGAACAGCACATGGCCTTCGGCGGCATAGGCATGCCCGTTGGCAATCAGCTGCTCGATCATCGCCACGATCTGCGGGATATGCGCGGTCGCTTCCGGTTCGATGTCCGGCGGCTGCACGCCGAGCGCGGCCATGTCCTGGCGGTAGATCGCGGCGAAGCGGTCGGTGATGGTCGAGATCGGCACGCCCTGCGCCTGCGCGGCGGCGTTGATCTTGTCGTCCACGTCGGTGATGTTGCGCGCGTAGCGTAGCGCGCCATAGCGCCGGCGCAGCAGGGCGGCCAGCACATCGAACACGACCGGGCCGCGGGCGTTGCCGATATGCGCGTAGTTGTAGACGGTGGGGCCGCACACATACAGGGTGGGGCTGGACGGATCGAGCGGTGCGAACGGCTCGACCCGCCGCGTCAGGTTGTTGTGCAGGCGCAGGCTCATCGGCATCTGAAAAAAGGATAACCGGGCGATTCTAGCCGGTCGCGGCGGTGTGGCGAACCAACCGCACGCGCGCAGCAGCACCGGTGACTGGATGGGCTGCGTTCAGCCCAAGGGATCGCAAGCTCCATACACTTACGTATTGCCTGGCTGCGCCCCCCTGGTACTGATGCGACCTTCCCCGTTCTTCCTGCTGCTAAGTGTGTTCGCCTGGCAGGCATCGTCAGCGCACGCGGCAGAAGCCGATCCCAAGAACCGGGTGGTGGTGATCGAGAACGTGAAGCTGGATTACGCGCAGGTGCTCAATGTCGAGCCGGTCTATCAGACCCTGCGTGCCACCCGCATGGAGGAACAGTGCGAGGCCGAGCAGGTCGCGCCGGTGGCAGCGGCACCGGTCGAGGACGAGGGCCGCATCAACCGGATGGTGGATTCGGTCAAGGAGATGTTCTCCCGTCGCCCCGAGCCGGCGTCCGTGCCGATGGCGGTGCCGCCGACCAGCACACGGCGCAACTGCCGGGTGGTGGAAGTGCCGCGCGAGTTCCGGCGGCCGATCGCCTTCGATGTGGACTACGTCTACAAGGGCACCAAGTACCGTTCGCGGCTGCCGGAAGACCCGGGCAACCGGCTGCGCATCCGCGTCTCGGTCACCCCCTACATCCCCGACGCCATCGTCGCGCCGCCGCGCTGAGCCGCGCGGCGGTTGCGCCGTACCCGCATGCATGCGAGGATTCGCGCCCTATGTACGCAAACGTCTTTCAGCACGACACCAGCGCCGCCCGTATGGCCTCCGGCATGACCTCGCGTGCCCGCCGACCGGAATCCCACATTTTCGCTGGGTGACCGGAGCGTTTTGCTGTTCCGCCGTTGAAAACCCAGCCCGCAGGCTGGGTTTTTTCGTTTTGACGTCACAAAAGTTTCAACCGCAAGAAACGCGCATGTCGCGCACCCCGTCGCTCCTGGCGGACCACGCAGCAGAAGCACGCAGCACAAGGATCGATCGATGTCACTGAAGCACTTCTTGAACACCCAGGACTGGAGCCGCGCCGAACTGGACGCGCTGTTGACCCAGGCCGCGTTGTTCAAACGCAACAAGCTGGGAAGCGAGCTGAAGGGCAAGTCGATCGCGCTGGTGTTCTTCAACCCGTCCATGCGTACCCGCACCAGCTTCGAGCTGGGCGCGTTCCAGCTGGGCGGGCATGCGGTGGTGCTGCAGCCGGGCAAGGATGCCTGGCCGATCGAGTTCAATCTGGGCACGGTGATGGATGGCGACACCGAGGAGCACATCGCCGAAGTGGCGCGGGTGCTGGGCCGTTACGTCGACCTGATCGGCGTGCGCGCGTTCCCGAAGTTCGTCGACTGGTCCAAGGACCGCGAGGACCAGGTGCTCAGGAGCTTCGCCAAGTATTCGCCGGTGCCGGTGATCAACATGGAGACCATCACCCACCCATGCCAGGAGCTGGCGCACGCGATGGCGTTGCAGGAACACTTCGGCACCCAGGATCTGCGCGGCAAGAAGTACGTGCTGACCTGGACCTATCATCCCAAGCCGTTGAACACCGCGGTGGCCAATTCCGCGCTGACGATCGCCACCCGCATGGGCATGGACGTGACCCTGCTGTGCCCGACGCCGGACTACATCCTGGACCCGCGCTATATGGACTGGGCAGCGCAGAACGTGGCCGAAAGCGGCGGCTCGCTGCAGGTCAGCCACGACATCGACAGCGCCTACGCCGGTGCCGACGTGGTGTATGCCAAGAGCTGGGGCGCGTTGCCGTTCTTCGGCAACTGGGAGCCGGAAAAGCCGATCCGCGACCAGTACCAGCACTTCATCGTCGACGAACGCAAGATGGCGCTGACCAACAACGGCGTGTTCTCGCACTGCCTGCCGCTGCGTCGCAACGTCAAGGCCACCGACGCGGTGATGGATTCGCCCAACTGCATCGCCATCGATGAAGCCGAGAATCGCCTGCATGTGCAGAAGGCGATCATGGCGGCGCTCGCTTCGCAAGCGGGAATCGGTAATCGGGAATAGAGAATCGCAACAGCAAGAACGTTGATCCCCACTTTTACGTACCAAGGAAACAATGATGAGCACTGCTTCCACCATTCCCGATTCCCAACTCCCGATTCCCGGCAGCAAGAAGGACATCGTCCTGGCGTTCTCCGGTGGCCTGGATACCAGCTTCTGCATTCCGTATCTGCAGGCGCAGGGCTATGCGGTGCACACCGTGTTTGCCGATACCGGCGGGGTGGATGCCGAGGAGCGTGATTTCATCGAAAAGCGCGCGGCCGAACTCGGTGCCGCCAGCCATGTCACCGTCGATGGCGGTCCGGCCATCTGGCAGGGCTTCGTCAAGCCGTTCGTGTGGGCGGGCGAGGGCTATCAGGGCCAGTACCCGTTGCTGGTGTCCGACCGTTACCTGATCGTCGACGCCGCGCTCAAGCGCGCCGAGGAACTGGGCACGCGCAGCATCGCGCACGGTTGCACCGGCATGGGCAACGACCAGGTGCGTTTCGACCTGGCAGTGAAGGCACTGGGCGATTACCAGATCGTGGCGCCGATCCGCGAGATCCAGAAGGAACACACCCAGACCCGCGCCTACGAGCAGAAGTACCTGGAAGAGCGCGGCTTCGGCGTGCGCGCCAAGCAGCAGGCCTACACCATCAACGAGAACCTGCTCGGGCTGACCATGTCCGGCGGCGAGATCGACCGTTGGGAAGCGCCGGGCGAAGGTGCGCGTGGCTGGTGCGCGCCGCGCAGCGAGTGGCCGGCCGAGGCGCTGACCGTCACCCTGAAGTTCGTCGAAGGCGAGGCCGTTGAACTCAATGGCAAGGCGCTGCCGGGCGAGCAGATCCTGGCCCAGCTGAACAAGCTGTTCGCGCCCTACGGCGTGGGCCGTGGCGTCTACACCGGCGATACCGTGATCGGGTTGAAGGGCCGCATCGTGTTCGAAGCGCCGGGCCTGATCTCGCTGCTGACCGCGCACCGCGCGCTGGAAGATGCGGTGCTGACCAAGCAGCAGAACCGCTTCAAGCCGGATGTGGCGCGCAAGTGGGTGGAGTTGGTGTACGAAGGCTTCTATCACGACCCGCTCAAGACCGACATCGAGGCGTTCCTGAAGTCGTCGCAGGCCAAGGTCAACGGCGAAGTCACGCTGGAAACCCGCGGTGGCCGCGTCGATGCGGTGGCGGTGCGTTCGCCGCACCTGCTCAACACCAAGGGCGCGACCTATGCGCAGTCGGCCGACTGGGGCGTGGAGGAAGCGGAAGGCTTCATCAAGCTGTTCGGGATGAGCTCGACGCTGTACGCCCAGGTGAATCGCTGAGGATCTAAAGCCCCTTTCCCTCCGGGGCGAGAAGGCACGGCTGACGCGCCACTGGCGCGCGTGCCTTGGAGCGCCCGCGCCGCAAGCGCGGGCCGGCGCGCGGAGCGGGGGTTGGGGCGAGGGTAGGAGCGAAGCCTCGTGCAGTTAAATAGTGCGAGAGCTTCGCCCGCATTCGCCCGCTGAGATTTTTGGCTTCACCAGGCTTCGCCCGTACCCTCATCCGCCCCTTTGGGGCACCTTCTCCCGGTGGGAGAAGGGGGGGGCTTGGATGTGTTGTTTGCGCAACCTCGCACCACGGTGCAGTTGTGACTTTTGTTAGCCGCCACTTCGGACCATTGATCAAACCGACATGACCGATCTACTCGCCTCCACCCTCGAACACCTGGAACAGCTGGTGTCCTTCGACACCCGCAATCCACCGCGGGCGATCGCTGCCGAGGGCGGCATCTTCGATTATCTGCGTGCGCAGCTGCCCGGTTTCCAGGTCGAGGTGATCGACCACGGTGCCGGTGCGGTCAGCCTGTATGCGGTGCGCGGCACGCCCAGCTACCTGTTCAACGTGCATCTGGACACGGTGCCGGATTCGCCGCACTGGAGCGCCGATCCGCACGTGATGCGGCGTACCGACGATCGCGTGATCGGCCTGGGCGTCTGCGACATCAAGGGTGCGGCGGCGGCGCTGGTGGCGGCGGCCAATGCCGGGCAGGGCGATGCGGCCTTCCTGTTTTCCTCCGACGAGGAAGCCAACGACCCGCGCTGCATCGCCGCGTTCCTGGCGCGCGGCGTGCCGTATGAGGCGGTGCTGGTTGCCGAGCCGACCATGAGCGAGGCAGTGCTGGCGCATCGCGGCATCAGCTCGGTGCTGATGCGGTTTGCCGGGCGTGCCGGGCATGCCTCGGGCAAGCAGGATCCATCCGCCAGTGCGCTGCACCAGGCGATGCGCTGGGGCGGCAGGGCGCTGGACCATGTCGAGTCGCTGGCGCATGCGCGCTTCGGCGGCCTGACCGGCCTGCGCTTCAACATCGGTCGGGTCGAGGGCGGCATCAAGGCAAACATGATCGCGCCGGCGGCCGAGCTGCGTTTCGGCTTTCGTCCGCTGCCGTCGATGGACGTGGATGGCTTGCTGGCGACGTTTGCCGGGTTTGCCGATCCACACGCGGCGCATTTCGAAGAAACCTTCCGCGGCCCCAGTCTGCCGTCCGGCGATATCGCGCGGGCCGAAGAACGCCGCCTGGCCGCCCGCGATGTCGCCGATGCGCTGGACCTGCCGATCGGCAATGCAGTGGATTTCTGGACCGAGGCCTCGCTGTTTTCGACCGGCGGTTACACCGCCCTGGTCTATGGCCCCGGCGATATCGCCCAGGCGCACACCGCCGACGAGTTCGTGACGCTTGCGCAGCTGCAGCGTTACGCCAAGTCGGTACATCGCATCATCAACGGCTCAAACTGAAGCCGCGTTCCGCGCCCCGGCGCGGCCATCCCTCTCTTCGATCACGGCAATGTCCCTCTCCGCACAGCCCCACAAACAGACCCGCCAGACCATCGTGCGCCTGCTTTCGAGCATGGCCAGCGCCAAGGAAATCAGCCAGTACCTCAAGCGTTTCTCGCAGCTGGATGCCAAACGCTTTGCGGTGGTCAAGGTGGGCGGCGCGGTGCTGCGCGACGATCTGGACGCGCTGACCTCGTCGCTGTCGTTCCTGCAGGAAGTGGGGCTGACCCCGATCGTGCTGCATGGTGCCGGCCCGCAGCTGGATGCCGAACTGTCGGCGGCCGGTATCGAGAAGCGCACCGTCAACGGCCTGCGGGTCACCTCGCCGGAAGCGCTGGCGATCGTGCGCAAGGTGTTCCAGGCCTCCAACCTCAAGCTGGTCGAGGCGCTGCAGCAGAACGGCGCGCGTGCGACCTCGATCACCGGCGGCGTGTTCGAAGCGCAGTATCTGGACCGCGACACCTACGGCCTGGTCGGTGAGGTCAAGGCGGTCAACCTGGCGCCGATCGAAGCCAGCCTGCAGGCCGGCTCGATCCCGGTGATCACCAGCCTGGGCGAGACGCCGAGCGGGCAGATCCTCAACGTCAACGCGGATTTTGCCGCCAACGAGCTGGTGCAGGAGCTGCAGCCGTACAAGATCATCTTCCTCACCGGCACCGGCGGTCTGCTGGATGCCGATGGCAAGGTCATCGACTCGATCAACCTGTCCACCGAGTTCGACCATCTGATGCAGCAGTCGTGGATCAACGGCGGCATGCGGGTGAAGATCGAACAGATCAAGGATCTGCTCGACCGCCTGCCGCTGGAGTCGTCCGTGTCGATCACCCGGCCGGCCGATCTGGCCAAGGAACTGTTCACCCACAAGGGCTCGGGCACGCTGGTGCGGCGCGGCGAGCGCGTCCTGCGCGCGACCTCCTGGGACGAACTGGACCTGCCGCGGCTCAGGACCCTGATCGAATCCAGCTTCGGTCGCACGCTGGTGCCCGATTACTTCAGCAACACCAAGTTGCTGCGCGCCTATGTCAGCGAGAACTACCGCGCCGCGGTGATCCTCACCGACGAAGGCATGCTGGGTGCAAGCGCGCTGATCTACCTGGACAAGTTCGCCGTGCTCGACGACGCCCAGGGCGAAGGCCTGGGCCGTGCAGTGTGGAACGTGATGCGCGAGGAAACCCCGCAACTGTTCTGGCGCTCGCGTCACAACAACCAGGTCAACATTTTCTATTACGCCGAGTCCGACGGCTGCATCAAGCAGGAGAAGTGGAAGGTGTTCTGGTACGGGCTGGAGAACTTCGAGCAGATCCAGCACTGCGTGGCGCATTGCGCGACGCGTCAGCCGACGCTGCTGGGCTGAGTACGATGGCGCCCGTCGCATTGCCATCGCTTTGGCGCGAGCTGCCCACGTTGCGCGGACAACACGCAACACTGGAACCATTGCAGGCTGCGCATGCCGATGGTCTGCGCGCTGCGCTGGGCGATGGGGCCTTGTCGCGGCTGTGGTACACCGGCGTGCCGGCACCGGCGCAGGTGGACGACTACGTGGACGCGGCCTTGGATGCGCAAGCCGACGGGCGGGTGCTGCCTTACGTGGTGCGCGATGCGGCCGGCAAGGTCGTCGGCTGCACACGCTATTACGGGCTGGATGCGACAGTGCCCAAGCTGTCGATCGGCTACACCTGGTACGCGCCGCGCGTGCAGCGCAGCGGCGTCAATACCGACACCAAGCGGATGCTGCTGCAGCACGCCTTCGAAACGCTGGGCTGCCTGAGCGTGGTGTTCGAGACCAGTTGGTTCAATCACACCTCGCGCGCGGCGATTGCGCGGCTCGGTGCAAAGCAGGACGGCGTGCTGCGCAATTACACCCGTCACCCTGACGGCACGCCGCGCGACACCGTGGTGTTCTCCATCATCGATACGGAATGGGCCGGGGTCAAACGCCACCTGCAGTTCCGCCTGGAAGCAAACGCATGACTGTTCAAACAACGACCATCGGCATCGTCGGGGCCCGCGGGCATACCGGATCGGAATTGATCAAGCTGGTGGCGGCACACCCGCATCTGCAGCTGCTGTTCGTGTCCTCGCGCGAGCTGGCCGGGCAACCGGTGGCCGAGCACAACGCGGCGTATCGCGGCGAGCTGCGCTACGAGAGCCTGGATGCCGATGCGGTAGCCGCCAAGGCCGCCGACGTGGTGATCCTGGCATTGCCCAACGGCAAGGCCGAGCCCTTCGTCGCGGCGATCGATTCGGCCAGGCCGCAGACGCTGCTGATCGATCTGTCGGCCGATTACCGCTTCGATCTGGCCTGGTATTACGGGCTGCCGGAGCTGACGCGCGGCAGCTACGCCGGGCAGCGACGCATCAGCAATCCGGGCTGCTATGCCACCGCGATGCAGCTGACGATCGCGCCCTTGCTCGACCAACTGGCCGGCCCGCCGCAGTGTTTCGGCGTGTCCGGGTATTCCGGCGCGGGCACCACGCCGTCGGACAAGAACAACCCCGAGTTGCTGGCCGATAACCTGATGCCGTATGCGCTGACCAATCACATGCACGAGCGCGAAGTCTCTGCACAGCTCGGCGTGCCGGTAGAGTTCATGCCGCATGTGGCGCCGCATTTCCGTGGCATCACCATGACCGTCAACCTGTGGCTGCAGCAAGCGCTGACGCGCGAGCAGGTCCAGGCGCGCTACACGCAGCGTTACGCCGACGAGCCGTTGATCGAGATCGTCGATGAAGCGCCGTGGGTCAGCCGCATCGCCGGCAGGCATGGCGTGCAGATCGGTGGCGTGACGCTGGCGCCGGGCAACAAGCGGGTGGTGGTGGTGGCAACGCTGGACAACCTGCTCAAGGGCGCGGCGACGCAGGCGATGCAAAATCTCAACCTGGCATTGGGCTGGGACGAATTGACTGCGATTGGCTGATGAGGCGAGTCCCTCGCAGGAATCCGCACATCCTTGTGCGGGGATTCAAAGGTGCGAGTCCCTCGCAACAGCCCGCACCTCCGTGTGCGGGGATTTAAGCTGACAATTTATTTCGAGACGCTTTCCGATGACCAATCTGTTGTGGCAAAAACCCGGCGTGGCGGTGGACGCCAAGATCCAGAGCTTCCTGGCCGGCGACGACGTCATCCTGGACCGCGAGTTCTTCCTGTACGACATCGCTGCCAGCAAGGCGCATGCGCAGGGACTGCAGCACATCGGCATCCTGTCGCTGCAGGAGCTGGGCGGACTGAGCGAGCAGCTCGACCTGCTGGCGGCCGATTTCCGCAGTGGCGCGTTCGTGCTGGACGAGCGCTACGAGGATTGCCATTCGGCGATCGAGGCGCGCCTGACCGAACGGCTGGGCGATGCCGGCCGCAAGATCCACACCGGGCGCAGCCGTAACGACCAGATCCTGGTCGCCACGCGCCTGTGGTTGAAGGACAAGCTGCAACGCGTGGCCGAGCTCGGCGCGGAGATCGCCAAGGTGGCGCTGGACCGCGCGCAGGCAGAGGCCACGTTGCCGGTGCCGGGCTATACGCATATCCAGCGTGCGGTGGTGTCTTCGGCCGGCATGTGGTGGGCGGGCTGGGCAGAGGCCTTTATCGACGACGCGGTGCGTGCGGCCGATACCTTGCGCCTGGTGGACAGCAATCCGCTCGGCACCGCCGCCGGTTACGGCGTCAACCTGCCGCTGGACCGTGCGCATACCACTGCCGAGCTGGGCTTTGCACGCCTGCAGGTGTCGCCGATCTATGCGCAGCTCTCGCGTGGCAAGTACGAACTGGCTGCGCTCGAGGCGCTTGGCAGCGCGACGCTGGACCTGCGCCGGATCGCCTGGGATCTGTCGTTGTTCACCAGCGGCGAGTTCGCCTTCGTCGCGTTGCCGGCGCAATACACCACCGGCAGCTCGATCATGCCGAACAAGCGCAACCCCGACGTGATCGAACTGATGCGTGCCACCCACGCCAGCGTGGCCGCCGCGCGGACCGAGATCGAACAGCTGCTGTCGCTGCCATCGGGCTATCACCGCGACCTGCAGAGCAGCAAGGGCGCCATCGTGCACGGCTTCGGGCGCGGCCTGGCGGCACTGGAACTGCTACCGGCCCTGCTGGCCAATCTGGAATGGCGCCCGGACAAGCTGCGTGCGGCGATCGATTCGGGCATGTACGCCACCGACGTGGCGGTGGAAGCGGCGGTTGCCGGCGTGCCGTTCCGCGAGGCCTACAAGGCGGCCGCGGAATCGGCCGACACTGCAGGGCAGGGGCGCACGCCGGAAGGCAGCCTGGCCGCCCGCGTCTCGCCAGGTGCCGCCGCAGATCTGCAGCTGGACGTCCTGCGTGCCCGCTGGCAGGCGCTGCTCTGATGGCCGTGATCAGCACCGACACCGCCGAGCATTACCCCTGGGGCGAAGCCAGCGACGGCTGGCACCTGTTGCGCGACCCCAACCTGAGCGTGCTCGAAGAGCACATGCCGCCCGGCGCGGCCGAGCTGCGTCACCGGCACAGCCGCGCGCGGCATTTTTTCTATGTGCTGGCCGGCGAGGTGATGCTGCAGCTGGATGGCGAGCAGCATGTGCTCGGGGTCGGGCAGGGCCTGCATGTGCCGCCCGGTTCCACCCATCAGATGCACAACCTGTCCGGGATGGAAGCGCGCTTTCTGGTGATTTCCGCGCCGTTCGGCCGTAGCGAGGCAACACCCGACAAGGAGGCAGGCTGATGGCGACACGCTATCTGGTGCTGGCGATGCGCAAGCCGGATTTTCCGGCCGATGTGGTGCAGCCGCACCGTGCATTTCTCGACACGCTGCGGGCGGCCGGGCAGCTGGAACTGACCGGCGGCTTCAGCGATGGCAGCGGTGGCGCATACGTATTGATCAACGTCGCCAGCCTGGAAGACGCACAGCAGATCGTCGCGCGCGACCCATTGGCGCTGCGCGATGCCTCCACGCTGACCGTCCATGAGTGGAACACGCACTGAGCAGGTTGTCGCCATGAGCACGCCCATCGCCACTGCTGCGTCATTTACCGAGCAGGCGCTGCCGCCGTGGCGACGCGCAGTGCTCAAGGTCGGCAGCAGCCTGCTCGCCGCCGATGGCGGTGGCCTGTCGCCGCGTTTTGCGCTGGGGCTGGCGCAGTTCGTCTCGGCCAACCTGATGGCCGGGCGCGAGCTGGTGATCGTGTCGTCGGGTGCGGTGGCCGCCGGCCGTGCGATCCTGCCGAAGGCTGCCGAGGCCGGTGCGCCGATCGCCGCGCGCCAGGCGCTGGCTGCGCTGGGGCAGGCGCAGTTGATCGCGCTCTGGCAGCGCTTTTTCGAGCGCCCGGTGGCGCAGGTGTTGCTCACCCACGACGACCTGCGTAACCGCCGCCGCTATCTCAACGCACGCGCCACCCTGGGCGAGTTGTTGCGGCTGGGCGCGTTGCCGGTGATCAACGAAAACGACACCGTGTCGGTGGATGAGCTCAAGCTGGGCGACAACGACAACCTGGCCGCGATCGTCGCCGCCCTGGTCGATGCCGATGCCTTGTTCATCGCCACCGATATCGACGGGCTGTACAGCGCCGACCCGCGCAGCAATCCGCTGGCGCGGCCGCTCGACGAGGTGACCGAACTCACCGCCGAGGTGCTGGCGATGGCCGGCGGTAGCGGCAGCAGCGTGGGCACCGGCGGCATGCGCACCAAGCTGGAAGCCGCCGCAAAGGCCGGCGCGGCCGGCATCGAAACCTATCTGTTCAACGGCCGCAATGGCGATGTGGTGCGTGCCCTGGCGCAGGATCGCCTGCACGGCACGCGTATCCACGCCGCACGCACGCGCATTGCCGCCCGCAAGTACTGGCTGCGGCACGCGCCGGTGGAAGCGGGCGCGATCCTGATCGATGCCGGTGCCGCCGCCGCACTGACCGACAAGGGCGCCTCGCTGCTGCCGGGCGGCGTGGCCGGTGCGCAGGGCGACTTCAGGCGTGGCGACATGGTGGAGATCCACCTGCGTGACGACGCCGGCGAGCGCTGCCTGGCACGCGGCGTCAGCCAGTATTCGGCGGTGGATATCCGCCGCATCGCCCGCCGCCACTCCCGCGAGATCGAGCCCGTGCTCGGTTACAGCTACGGCGAGAATGTGGTGCATCGCGATGATTTGGTGCTTTTGTAGCGGGGAATTGAGAATCGGGAATAGGGAATCGCAAGAGCGTTTCCAGCCAACTTTCCCGCTGCCGATTCCGTCGCAGTAAAGTGATGGCGCGCGCTTTTACCATTCCCGATTCCCCACTCCCGATTCCACAATGACCATCAAAACCCTAGCCCTGCAATGCCGTGATGCCGCGCAAGTGCTATCGCAACTGTCCGCGTCTGCCAAGCAGGCCTTGCTGGAGGCGATGGCGGCCGCGCTGGAACAGGATGCGGCGGTGATCCTGGCGGCCAATGCGCGCGATCTGGAGGCGGCGCGTGAGAAGGGGGTTGGTGCTGCGATGCTCGATCGTCTGGCGCTGGACACAAAGCGCCTGGACGGCATCGCAGCCGCGCTGCGCGAGGTGGCGCAACTGCCCGATCCGGTCGGCCAGGTCACGCGCGAGGACGTTCGCCCCAACGGCATCGTCGTGCAGAAGGTGCGGGTGCCGCTGGGGGTGATCGCGATGATCTACGAGGCGCGCCCGAATGTGACCGCCGATGCAGCAGCGCTGTGCATCAAGGCCGGCAATGGCGTGATCCTGCGTGGCGGCTCGGAAGCGATCCACTCCAACACCGCGATTGCGCGCGCCTTGCAGCGCGCCCTGCGCGAGGCTGGCGTGCCGGAAGCGGCGTTGACCCTGGTCGAGGATCTGCGCCGCGAGACCATGCTGGAGCTGCTGCAACTCAGCGACATCGTCGATCTGGCGATTCCGCGTGGTGGCGAGGGGCTGATCCGCTTCGTCGCCGAGCATGCGCGCGTGCCGGTGATCAAGCATTACAAGGGCGTGTGCCATCTGTTCGTGGATGCATCGGCGGACGTGGATCTGGCCGTGCGTCTATTGGTCGATGGCAAGGCCAGCCGGCCGTCGGCCTGCAATGCGCTGGAGACCTTGCTGGTGCATGCCGATATCGCTGCGCGCTTTCTGCCGCTGGCCGCGCAAGCCCTGCGCGAACGTAACGTGGAGCTGCGTGGTGATGCGGTAACGCGCGCACTGTTGCCCGACGTCGCAGCTGCCAGCGACGACGACTACGCCGCCGAATTCCTCGACCTGATCCTGGCGATCCGGGTCGTGCCGGATCTGGACACCGCGCTGGCGCATATCCGCCAGTACGGCTCGGACCACACCGAAGTGATCGCCACGCAGGATGCCGCCAATGCCGAGCAGTTCGTGCAGTCGCTGCGCTCGGCGGTGGTGATGGTCAACGCCTCCTCGCGTTTCTCCGACGGCGGCGAGCTCGGCCTGGGCGCGGAGATCGGCATCTCCACCACGCGCCTGCATTCCTACGGCCCGATGGGCCTGGAGGCGCTGACCGTGGAGCGCTTCGTGGTGCGTGGCGAGGGCCAGATACGGCACTGATCGGCGATACGCAGGCCAGCCACCCGGCCACCACGACCTACCCGGCAACCACGACCTTTGACACTCCCCCGGCAGGCCGCGCTCTGCCTACAGTCGACGACTGCCCCCGCACGTTCCGGAGTCGTCGATGCGCCGTTTTGCCGCCTGCCTGCTCGCCACCGCCATTGCCGCCGCCACCGGCAGCGCGCTGGCGCAAACCTCGCCGATGACGCCGGACATCACCGGCAAGCCGTTCGTGGCAGGTGATGCCGCCAACGACTACATCAAGCGCGAGGTGATGATCCCGATGCGCGACGGGGTCAAGCTGCATACGGTGATCGTGCTGCCCAAGGGCGCGCGCAATGCGCCGATGGTGCTGACGCGCACGCCGTACAACGCCAGCGGCCGCACCGAGCGCATGGCCTCGCCGCATATGAAGGACCTGCTCGCGCAGGGCGATGACGTGTTCGTCGAAGGCGGCTATATCCGCGTGATTCAGGACGTGCGCGGCAAGTACGGCTCCGAAGGCGATTACGTGATGACCCGGCCGTTACGCGGTGCGCTCAATCCCAGCGAGGTCGACCATGCCACCGATGCCTGGGACACCATCGACTGGCTGGTGAAAAACGTCAAGGAATCCAACGGCAAGGTCGGCATGATCGGCTCGTCCTACGAAGGCTTCACCGTGGTGATGGCGTTGACCAACCCGCACCCGGCGCTCAAGGTCGCGGTGCCGGAAAGCCCGATGATCGACGGCTGGATGGGCGACGACTGGTTCAACTACGGTGCGTTCCGCCAGGTCAACTTCGACTATTTCACCGGCCAGCTCACCCAGCGCGGCAAGGGCAGCGGCATCGCGCGCCAGGGCCACGATGACTACAGCAACCTGCTGCGCGCCGGCTCGGCCGACGATTTCGCCAGGGCCGCCGGCCTGGAACAGCTGCCGTGGTGGCACAAGCTCACCGAACACGCCGCCTACGATACGTTCTGGCAGGAGCAGGCGCTGGACAAGGTGATGGCGCGCACCCCGCTCAAGGTGCCGATCATGTGGTTGCAGGGGCTGTGGGACCAGGAGGACATGTGGGGTGCCATCCATAGCTACGCGGCGATGGAGCCACGCGACCGCAGCAATACGCTCAACTACCTGGTGATGGGGCCGTGGCGGCACAGCCAGGTCAACTACGACGGCAGCGCGCTGGGCGCATTGAATTTCGACGGCGATACCGCGCGCCAGTTCCGCTACGACGTGCTGCGCCCGTTCTTCGATCAATACCTGGTCGATGGCGCGCCCAAGGCGAGCACGCCGCCGGTGTTCATCTACAACACTGGTGAAAATCACTGGGACCGTCTGCAGGCCTGGCCGCGCAGCTGCGCCAAAGGCTGTGCGTCGAGCAGCAAACCGCTGTACCTGCAGGCCGGCGGCAAGCTGTCGTTCCAGCAGCCGGCGGCGGGGCAGCCGGGTTTCGAGGAGTACGTGGCCGACCCGGCCAAGCCGGTACCGTTCGTGCCGCGCCCGGTGGACTTCGGCGATCGCAGCATGTGGACCACCTGGCTGGTGCAGGACCAGCGCTTCGTCGACGGCCGCCCGGACGTGCTGACCTTCGTCACCGAGCCGCTGACCGAACCCCTGCAGATCGCCGGTGCACCGGAAGTGCATCTGCAGGCCTCCACCAGCGGCAGCGACAGCGACTGGGTGGTTAAGCTGATCGACGTGTATCCGGACGAGATGGCGTCCAGTCCCAAGATGGGCGGCTACGAGCTGCCGGTGTCGCTGGCGATCTTCCGCGGCCGCTATCGCGAGAGTTTCAGCACGCCCAAGCCGCTGGCGTCCAATCAGCCGCTGGCGTTCCAGTTCGGCCTGCCGACCGCCAACCACACCTTCCAGCCGGGCCACCGGGTGATGGTGCAGGTGCAGTCCAGCCTGTTTCCGCTGTACGACCGCAATCCGCAGACCTACGTGGACAACATCTTCTTCGCCAAGCCCGGCGATTATCGAAAGGCCACCCAGCGCATCTATGTGAGCCCCGAGCAGCCCAGCTACATCAGTCTGCCGGTACGTTGACCGCGCGGGCGCCGCGTGGCGGCGGCGCCCAGACGTCTTCCAGCAACTGCGGGCGGCAGGCCACCCAGGCGGCGGCCAGCTGCACCAGGATGCAGATCACCAGGAAGACGAACGGCGAGGTCCAGCCGCCGTGGTGCGCGTGCAGCCAGCCGAACAGGAACGGCCCCAGGCAGCTTACCGCGTAGCCCATGCCCTGCGAGAACCCGGACAGGGCCGCCGAGCCGGCTGCGGTGCGGCTGCGTTGATTGACCAGCACCAATGCCAGCGGGAACGTGCTCGGCCCCAGGCCGAGCAGGGTCACCCACAGGATCGGCGCGGCCAGCGGCGCCCACCACAGCCCGGCAAACGCGACCAGATGGCAGGCCGCGCACAGCAGCACGATGGGAAACGGGTTGCGCATGCGCACCGCCAGCGCCGGCATGGTCAAGGCGCCGACCATGCCCAGTGCGGCGAACAGCGCCACCATGGTGCCGCCGAACGCGGGCGAGGCGCCGGCTTCGCGCAGCAGCGTCGGCAACCAGGTGAACATCGAATAGGTGACCAGCGAGGTCATGCCGAAGGTCACCGCCATGCTCCAGCCCAGGGCGGTGCGTGCCACGCGGCCCTCGGCCTCGGGCGTAGGCGTGACCGGTGCCGGCCCGGTCGCGCGGATGCGGCGGTGGCTGGTGTGCACCATGGCCCAGGCCGCCAATGCCAGCAGTGCCGGCAACACCCACACCACCATCGAGCTGCGCCAGCCCAGCGCATCGGCCACCGGTACCGCCAGCAACGCCGGCAGCAGGGTGCCGACCTGCAGCACGGTGATGTAGAGCGTGCTGACGCCGCCGACGCGATCGCCGAAATAGCGCTTCACCAGCGGCGGCAACACCACGTTGCCCATGCCCATGCCGGCCAGTGCCACCAGCGAACCGATCAGCAGTCCGGCAGTGCCCGGCAGCAGCGGGCGCAACACCATGCCGACAGTGGCTAATGCCATCGACAGCAGCGCCGTGCGCAACAGGCCAAAGCGGCGCAGCAAGGCCGGCGTGGCCACACCGGTCAGTGCGAATGCAGCCGTCGGCAACATGCCGAGCGCACCCATGGTGGGCGCGCCGAATGCGTACTCGTCGGCAATGCGTTCCAGCAGCGGCGTCAGCGACGTCACCGCGGTACGCAAGTTGAAGGCGGACAACAAAATGGCAGCCAGCACCAAGCCGCGACCACGCAACCGGGCGGACGGGGAGGCAGCGGCAATGACAACAGACATGACAGACCATCCGCACTGCGCGCATGCATGCGCCAGCGCCTGAAAACACAAAACCGGCACGAGGCCGGTTTTGTGTTTTGAAACTGGTCGGGGAGACAGGATTCGAACCTGCGACCTCTACGTCCCGAACGTAGCGCTCTACCAGACTGAGCTACACCCCGAAGGAGCGGCGTATGTTACATAGGGAATGCGGAATCGGCAAGCATCTAGCGAAAATAATTTTACTGATGCGGTTGGCCACGCTCCGGCTCGCGTGCTTCGAACCACATGCCGTTGAGCACGGCTGCCAGTGCGGCCAGACCGGTGCCGAGGATCCAGGCGAAGTACCACATTGTCGTTCTCCTTGAGTCGTTGAAGCAGGTGCGAGGTTGAGGCCTGCTGCGAGCGCGATGCAGCTGTGCATCGCAACGCGCAGCGGGCATGCTCAGTAGGCGTTTGGATTGGCCGCGAGTTCGTCGGCGGTGACCTTGCCCTTGAGCACGCGATAGACCCAGCTTGTGTAGGCCAGCACGATCGGCATGAACAGCGTGGTCGCCAGCAGCATGATCCACAGCGTCAGGCGGCTGCTGGAGGCATCCCACAGCGTCAGGCTTGCGCTCGGTGCGGTAGACGAGGGCAACAGGAACGGGAACAACGCAAAGCCGACGGTAAAGACGATGCCGACGATGGCGCAACCCGAGGCGATGAACGCCAGGCCGCCGCGACGCACACGCAACAGCAGCGCATTCATCGCCAGCCCGACCAGGCCAACCAGCGGTGCCATCAATGTGGCCGGCATGCTGCTGTAGTTGTGCAGCCAGCCGCCGGCCGCGGTGAGTGCGGCGGTCTTGCCGAGCGGATTGGTCGGCGCATCGGTGGCCAATAGCGAAGTCACTGCATAGCCCGGCAGACCCAGCGCCACCCATGCACCGGCGGCGGCAAACAACGCCACCGCGCAGAGCGCGGCAATGCTGCCGAAACGCGCCGCACGCTCGGCCACCGGTCCGTCGGTCTTCAGTACCAGCATCGCCGCGCCGTGCGCCATCAACATCGCCACGCTGAGCAGGCCGGCGAGCAGCGCGAACGGCGTCAGCAGCCCGAACAGGTTGCCGGTATAGAACGTGCGCATGCTGGCGTCGAAGTGGAACGGCACACCGAGCAGCACATTGCCGACCGCCACGCCCATGATCAGCGCCGGAATGCAGCCGCCGACGAACAACGCCCAGTCCCAGTTGCTGCGCCAGCGCTGGTCGGCCAGCTTGCCGCGGAACTTGAACCCGACCGGGCGCAGGATCAGTGCGAACAGGATCAGGAACATCGCCAGATAGAACCCGGAAAAACTCACCGCATACAACGGCGGGAATGCGGCGAAGATCGCGCCGCCGCCCAGGATCAACCAGACCTGGCTGCCTTCCCAGACCGGGCCGATGGTGTTGATCACCAGCCGGCGTTCGGCATCGTTGCGGGCCACCAGCGGCAGCAGGGTGCTGACGCCCAGATCGAAGCCGCCCATCACCGCGTAGCCGGACAGCAATACGCCGAGCAACAGCCACCAGATCACGCGCAATGTGGTGTAGTCGAGCAAGATGAAATCCATGGTTGTCTCTCCTGGCTTACGGTGCGCCGCCGGCCAGTGCGCCGGTGCTCAATGGGGCGTCGGGTGAGGACGCGTGGGGCGAGCTACTGTGTGGCGACGGGGTGCGTTGGCTCGGTGGAAACAGCGCATCCGGGCCCTTGCGGATGGTCTTCAGCGACAGCTTGATCGCGATCACCAGCAGCGTGGTGTATAGCGCGGTGAAGCCGACCAGGGTCAACACGATTTCATACAGATCCAGTCCCGAGGCGGCGTAGAAGGTGGGCAGCACGCCTTCCACCGCCCATGGCTGGCGGCCGTACTCGGCCACGAACCAGCCGCACTCGATCGCGATCCACGGCAGCGGCAGGCTCCACAGCGCCAGGGTCAGGAACCAGCGTTTTTCCTGGAAGTTGTGCTTGCAGGCGAACCAGAACGCGATGGCGAAGAAGGCGATCAGGTAGATGCCGATGGCGGCCATGATGCGGAAGGTCCAGAACAGCGGCAGCACCCGCGGCACGGTGTCCATCGCGGCCTGGGCGATCTGCTGCGGCGTGGCATTGCCGATATCGTCGCGATAACGCTTGAGCAGCAGGCCATGGCCCAGATCCTGCCAATGCGCATCGAAGACCTTGCGCGCTTCGGCATCGTCCTTGTTGGCGCGGATGCGTTCCAGCGCGCCGTGCGCGATCTGGCCGCCGCGGATGCGATGCTCGGCACGGCCGACCAGTTCCAGGATGCCGGGGATCGGCTGGTCCAGCGAACGTGTGGCGATCAAGCCCATCAGGTACGGGATCTTGACCGCGTAGTCGTTGCGATGGGTCTGCTGGTTGGGAATGCCGAATGCGGTGAAGTCGGCCGGCGCGGCTTCGGTTTCCCACATCGCCTCGATCGCCGCCAGCTTCATCTTCTGGTGTTCGTTGGCGGCATAGCCGCTCTCGTCGCCGAGCACCACCACCGACAGCGAGGACAACAGGCCGAACGCGGCAGCCACCGCGAACGAACGCCGCGCCATCTCCACATGGGTGCCGCGCAGCAGATAGAACGCGCTGATCGCCATCACGAACACCGCGCCGAGCACGTAGCCGGCGCTGACGGTGTGCACGAACTTGGCCTGTGCCACCGGGTTGAACAGCACCGCCATGAAATCGACCACTTCCATGCGCATGGTGTCCGGGTTGAACACCGCGCCAGTCGGGTTCTGCATCCAGCCGTTGGCGATCAGGATCCACAGTGCCGAGAAGTTGCTGCCCAGCGCCACCAGCCAGGTGGTGGCCAGGTGCTGCACCTTGCTCAGCCGGTTCCAGCCGAGAAAGAACAGGCCCAGGAAAGTCGCTTCCAGAAAGAACGCCATCAGCCCTTCGATCGCCAGCGGCGCACCGAAGATGTCGCCGACGTAATGGCTGTAGTACGACCAGTTCATGCCGAACTCGAATTCCATCACGATGCCGGTGCCCACGCCCATGGCGAAGTTGATGCCGAACAGCACGCCCCAGAACATGGTCATGCGCCTCCAGATGTCCTTGCCGGTCATCACATAGACGCTCTCCATGATGCCGAGCAGGAACGACAAGCCCATGGTCAGCGGCGGAAAGATGAAGTGGTACATCGCGGTGACTGCGAACTGCAGCCGCGACAGTTCAACAACTGTCGAGTCGATCATGGCGGGTGGGCCTGGTTGGGTGTCGATGAAGGAATGCAGCCGATCATCTGCGCTTGCCGCGACACGCGCGTTGATCCAGATCAATGCCGCGGCGGGCGGGTGCGGCACAATGCGCAGCCCGTAGCGGGAAGTGGCGACTTACAATCGCTTGCAACACAATGTCTTCCTTGAGAGCGATGTGAGCCAGCCCAGCGTGCGAGCCAGCGAAACGCCAGCCCAGCGCCGTCAACGCGGCCAATGGCTGGATGCACTGGCGGCCCCGGCCACGCGTGCGCGGCGTTTGGCCGGCGTGGCGGTGGCGGTGTCGGGCGTGCTGCTGCTGGCGCAGGCGGCGGCGATCGCGTGGTTGCTGCAGGCGGTGCTGGTGCAGCATCTGGCGCTGGCGCAATTGCGCGACGTGGGGGCGGGGCTGGTCTGTGCGCTGGTCGGGCGCGCGCTGCTCAATGCCTGGGCGCAGTCGCTGACCGGCGAGGTGGCCGATGTAGCCAGGCGCGAACTGCGTGCCCGCATCGCGCGCCGCCTGGTGCAGCACGGGCCGGTGTGGCTGCGCCGGCAGCGCAGCGGCGAACTGGGCGAATTGAGCCTGGCGCATACCGATGCGCTGGAGGGCTACTTCGTCGGCTACCAGCTCGCACGCACCGAGATGCTGCTGGTGCCGCCGCTGATCCTGATCGCGGTGTTTTCGGTCGACTGGGTGGTGGGCCTGGTGCTGCTGCTGACCGCACCGCTGATTCCGTTCTTCATGATGCTGGTGGGTTGGGGCGCCGAAGCCGCCGGGCGCGACCAGCTGCGCGAACTGGCACGCATGGGCGGGCACTTTGCCGATCGCCTCAAGGGCCTGGGCCTGCTGCGCGTGTATGGCCGCGGCGAGGCCGAGTTGAGCGGCATTGCCGCGGCGGCCGAAGGCGTGCGCGAGCGTTCGCTCAAGGTGCTGCGCATCGCCTTCCTGTCGTCTACGGTTCTGGAATTCTTCGCCTCGGTGAGCGTGGCGATCGTGGCGCTGTACTTCGGCCTGACCTATCTGGGCATGCTGGATCTGCACGGCTTGCCGACGCTGGGCGCGGGCATGTTTTGCCTGCTGCTGGCGCCGGAATTCTTTGCGCCGTTGCGGCGGCTGGCGGCGCATTACCACGACCGTGCCAACGCGCTGGCGGCGGTGGCCGAAGCCGAGCGCCTGCTGGAAGGATTCGCACCGCCATCGGCAACGCCACCGGTGACGGTGCCGCCCTTGCGCGCACTGGAACCGGCGCAGGCGCACGCCCCGCTGCTGCAGGCGCGCGATCTTGCGCTACGGCCGCCGGGCGCGCCGCACACGGTGGTCGCGCATTTTTCGCTGACCTTGCAGCCCGGGCAGCGCGTGGCGGTGATCGGTGCCAGCGGCAGCGGCAAGAGCACCTTGCTGGAGGGCCTGGCCGGCTGGCTGGTGCCGGAGGCCGGCAGCGTGGTGCTGCGGCCGGGGACCCGCATCGGCTATGCCACGCAGCGGCCGTATCTGTTTCACGGCAGCATCGCCGACAACCTGCGCCTGGCCGATCCGCAGGCCGGCGCTGCGCGCCTGCACGCGGTGGCCGACGCCGGACAGGTGCTGCGCTTTGCCGCGCAGCTGCCTGCGGGCCTGGACACGCAGATCGGCGAACGCGGCTTCGGGCTGTCCGGTGGCGAAGCACGGCGTGTGGCCCTGGCGCGGCTGTTGCTGCGCGAGCCGGACCTGTTGCTGCTGGACGAACCCACTGCCTTCCTCGATCCGGACACCGAAGCGGAGTTGCTGCGCACCTTGGGTGTGTTCGCACGCGGTCGCGCGGTGGTGCTGGCCACGCACAGCGCGGCGGTGATGCGCTGGGCCGATACGGTGATCGACCTGCGCGGCGCCACTGTCACCGCGGAGCTGCCATGAACGGCACACAGCCCGACCGTCTGCGCGATGTGTTTCGCCGGCATGCCTGGCGGCTGCTGTTGTCGGCGCTGTTGGTGCTGGTCACCATGCTGGCTGGCGTGGGCCTGCTCGGCGTGTCCGGCAGTTTCCTGACCGCCGCCGCCTTGGCCGGTGTCGCCGGCATGGGCAGCGGCTTCAACTTCTTTTCGCCCTCGGCCGGCATTCGCGCGCTGACCTTTGCGCGCATCGTTTCGCGTTATGGCGAAAAATTGATCGGCCACGACGCCACGCTGCGCATCGCCCGCGATCTGCGCGTGTGGTTCTTCCGCCGCGCGTTGCCGCTGGCGCCGGGCCGCCTGTCGGCCACGCGCACCGGCGATCTGCTGGCGCGGTTGATGTCCGACATCGGCGAGGTCGATGGCGTGAGCGTGCGCGCGCTGGCGCCGTTGAGCGCATTGCTCGGCATCTGGGTGGCCGGCGTGGTGGCAGCGGCGCTGATCTATCCACCGGCTGGCGTGTTGCTGGTGGTGCTGGGCGTGGTCATCGGCGGCGTGGTGCCGTGGCAGGTGGCGCGCGGCGGTGCGCAGCGCGAACAGCTGCGCGCCCGGCAACGTACCGCCTTGCGCACGCAGGCGTTCGAGGGCCTGGAAGGTGCGGCCGATCTCGCTGCGGTGGATGCGCAAGGTGCCTGGCTGCATCAGGTCGATGCAACAGCGGCGGCGGTGGTCGATGGCGATCGCCTGCAACGCCGTCGCCTGATCGGCGGCAATCTGCTGCATGCGGTCTGCGGCGGTATCGGTCTGGCCGGCATGTTGTGGCTTGGGTTGAGCGCGGCAGAACGCGGACTGATTGCTGCGGAAATGGCGGCCGGGCTGGTGTTCCTGACCATGGCACTGCTGGAGGTCTGGGCTGGCGCCGGGGTCGCCTTGCAGGCGCTGCAGAGCGCGCGCGTTGCGGCCAGGCGCTTGCAGTCCATCGTCGACCAGGCGCCGTCGGTCGTCGATCCGTCGCAGCCAGTGGATGCGCCACGCAGCGGCACGCTGCGCCTGCAACATGTCAGTTTTGCGTGGCCGGGCAGCGGACGCCCGCTGCTGCAGGCGCTCGATCTGAGCCTGGCGCCTGGCGAGCGCATCGCCATCAGCGGCGACAGCGGCAGCGGCAAGAGCAGCTTGTCCGCAGTGCTGTTGCGGCTGTGGGACCCGCAGGCCGGGCAGGTGACCTACGCCGATATCGACCTGCGCCACTTCGTGCAGGCGCAATGGCATCAACGCATCGCCTGGCTGCCGCAGAATGCCCCGGTGTTTGCCGGCACGGTGCGCGACAACCTGCTCATCGGCGACGCCGGCGCAAGCGATGCGGCCATGTGGCGGGTGCTGGACCAAGTGCGTCTGCGCGCCTGGGCCACCGCGCAGAACGGTCTGGACACCTGGGTCGGCGAAAACGGCGCCACGCTCTCGGCCGGCCAGGCACGCCGGCTGGCGCTGGCGCGCGCCTTGCTGCGCGAGGCGCCGATCCTGCTGCTGGACGAACCCACCGACGGCCTGGATGTGGATACCGCACACGCCTTGCTGCTGGATCTATCTGCCGCGCTGGGCGAACGCAGCCTGGTGATGATCACCCACGACAGCATCCCCGATGGCGTGGTGCAGCGGCGTTATCGCCTGCGGGCCGGTGCGCTGGAGCCGTTGGCCTGAGGATGCTGTTGCCGGTTTGCACTGACCGGTTGTGCGCATGTATCACGCAGGCGCCGCTCACCCCAGCAATGCGTGGAGTGCTGGCATCAGCGCAGGTTGGCGGCATGCCCAATACAAGGCAATGATATTTACCACGACAGTGATCCAGAACCGCGGCTGGAAGGCTGCCTTGCTGGATTTATGCCGGAACAGCGCCTGCGCCAGCAACGCGCCCGGCCAGCCGCCGAGCAGTGCGATGAGGTGCAGGGTGGCTTCTGGTGTGCGTTGCCGGCCGCGTCGGGCCGCGCTCTTGTCGAGCCGGTAGACCAGCATCGCCAGCATGCTTGCAGCCGCGTACCACAGCGCTAGCAGCGCCGGCAGGCGACCTGCAACCACCATCGCGGTCATTCCGATCAGGAACAGCAGCGCCAGCGTCTTGCGCGGCAGGCTCTGCTGCTGGGACGTGCCACGCCGCCGTTGCGCAGGTCTGGAAATCAGCAAGCGTCCAGGAAGTTGCGTACCGCCGGCCCGAAGCGTGCGAAATCGACCAGGAAGGCATCGTGACCTTGTGGCGAATCCAGCCCGATAAAGTGTGCCTCGGCACCGCCAGCGCGCAGGCCTTCGGCGATCTGTTCCTGTTGCTGCACGGGGAACAGGATGTCGGTGTTGGCGCCGATCGCCAGCGCCCGCGCGATGCGGATCTGCGCCAGGCCGGCCAGGACCGTGGCGTCGGTCGAGATGCCTGTATTCGGCCTGGCGGCGACAGCAGTGTCGTCGGCTTGCGTGCCATCGACAGGCGCGTCGATGGCCGGGCTGTTGTCGACATACTCGGCCAGATCGAACCAATCCATCGAGCGGCTCAGATACAGATAGCAGTTGGGATCGAAGAAGCGCACGAAGCGGCGCGCATGGCCTTCCAGATAACTTTCGACCTGGAATTCCAGGCCGAACGGATCGTCGGCGGCCTGTTCGGAATCCAGCCGCACGCGGCCGAAGCGGCCATCCCATTCCAGTGCCGAGCGGTAAGTGATCACGCCGAGCTTGCGCGCCATGCGCATGCCCGATTCCGGGTAACGCGTGTCGTCGTAATGGCCGCCGTTCCAGTGCGGGTCCAGGCGGATGGCTTCGCGCTGCAGCGAGCGGATCGCGATCGAGAACGGCAGCGCCTGCGCACTGCCGGAGATATTGATATGGCTGCGCGCGATGCCGGGGTGGCGCAGCAACAAGGCCAGTGCGGTCATGCCGCCCATCGAGTTGCCGATCAGGCAGGCCAGTTGTTCGATGCCCAACGCGCGCACCACGTCGGCTGCGGCATCGGCCACATCTTCGATCGACAGTTCCGGGAAACCCAGGCGATACAGCGTGCCGGTGGCAGGGTCGATTGACGCCGGGCCGGTCGAGCCCTTGCAGCTGCCCAACGAATTGACGCAGACCACGAACCAGCGTTCGGTATCGATTGGCTTGCCAGCCCCGACCATCGCTTCCCACCAGCCCGGCTCGGGATTGGCCTGATTTGCCGCGGCATGCGCATTCGGCGACAGGCCGGTGACGATCAACACCGCATTGCTGTGATCGGCTGCCAGCGTGCCCCAGGTTTCGTAGGCGACACGCGCCTGCATCAGCACGCCACCGCGCTTCATCGGAAACGGCGAGGGCAGCGCGTGGAACAGCGTGCCGGGAGGAATGAATTCAGTCATGCGGCAATTCTATCTGCCATGGCAGGTGCCGGGGTGCAGGATGGGATTCGGGAATGGGGATTCGGGAATTGGGAATCGGTTGAGTCGTTGCTCTGTGTGATGCCACTCTGCAGAGCGGCGGATCTGTGGTTTGGTTGCAGGGCCCTTGCCCGCCCACCATCGCAGGACACGCCGCAAGTACGTCCGTGTAGGCTCTTACGCGGCATCCATGCCGCGTAAGGTCCCGCGACGGTAGGCGGACAAGGACCAGTGGAGATGGTCGGTGTGCGTGGTTTTCAAAACCACAGCCGACTCACTCTGGTGCGGCGTCATGGTTGATTGCGTCGCGTCGACACGTGGTTGCCAATCAGCGACCGATCACCAGCTCCACCGGCGCGGCAGTGGGCAGTTCCACCATCACCGGCACGCTTTCGACATCGTCGGCCTGGCGCATTGCGTTGCCGCTGCGCGATAGCCGTGCCAGCACCTGCACGGTGTCCAGCGACGACAGCCGGCGCGTCGGCATCGGGCTGTCGCCGTCGTCCAGGGTGATGGTCAACGGCAGCTCGCTTAGTGCGTGTTTTTCCACCGCCACCGGCATCGGAGTGTCGGCGGCGCGCGCAATCACGAAGACGCTGGTGTCGCCCGGCAATCCGGTGCGTTTGGCGAACTCAGCATCCAGCGTCACGCGTACCTGAATGCGTTTGCCGCTGGCTGCATCGGCGGCAGGCGTAGCCGGCGTCTGGATCAGCGCCATCCTGGCTTCCTGGCGCGCGGCGTTGATCTGTTCCAGCAGGCCGGGGCGGGTAGAGGCATCCACCACGCGCAGCAACGGCTCCCAGGTCTCGCTGGCCTTGGCCGGTTCACCGGCCTGGCGCTGCACCACGCCCAGGAACCAGCGTGCGCGTTGATGGTCCGGTTGCACCGCCAGGGCATGTTCCAGCAGGCGCATGGCCTGCGGATCCGGGCGCCCGCTGTCGTCGGCGAGCATGCGCGACTGTGCGGCAGCTACCAGCACATCCGGCTCGTCCGGACGCAGCGCGACCGCGCGCGCAAATGCATCGCGCGCTTCGGCGAATTTCTGTTGGCTGGACAGCGAGCGTCCCAGCAATACCCAGCCTTCGGCCTGATCGGGATTGCGCGCCAGTGCAGCGCGCAGTTGCACGATGGCTTCATCCAGCGAGCGTGGCGTGGCCGGCCGCTCGGCCGGCGCTTGAATCGCGCTCGGCGTGCCGACCAGCCAGTACAGCGCCGTGCTCGCCGCCAGCAGCAACACCGCGATGCTGGCGGTCAGCCCGCGCGCCTCGCGCCACAGCGGCCGCAGCGCCACGCCGAAGACGAGCAGGGCCAGGACCACCAGCGCAATGACGAAGCCGACCATCACCACTCCTGCTCATCGGCGGGCAGGGCGGGCGCAGCCACGCTGCGTCGGCGCACCAGCAACACAATGGCGCCAGCGCCCAGCAGCAACACCAGCAGCGGGCCGAACCACAGCAGCCAGGTGCGCGATTCCACGCGCGGGCGGTACAGCACGAACTCGCCATAACGCGCGACCAGGAACTGGCGGATCTGCGCATCGCTGCGGCCTTTGTGCATCAGCGCCAGTACTTCGCGGCGCAGATCCTGGGCGATCTGCGCATTGGAGTCGGCCAGCGACTGGTTCTGGCACTGCACGCAGCGCAGCTCGGCGGTGAGCGTATGGAAGCGTGCCTCTTCCTCGGCCGAGGCATAGCGCAGCGGCGCCGGGTCGCCGACCGGCTGGGCCAGCGCCAGCCAGGGCAACAGCAGCAGCGTCAGCAGCCAGGCGCGCATCATTGCTTGGCGTGCAGGTCCGGTGCGGCACTGGGCGAGCGCTCGATCTTGCTCAGCACCGGAATCAGCTGCGTGTCAATGATGGATTGGGTGAGCATGCCGCTGTACTTCCAGCGCACCACGCCGCGCCCGTCGACCAGAAAGGTCTCCGGTGCCGCAGCGATGCCGAAGTCGATCGCGGTCCGGCCGTCTTTGTCGGCGACCACCAGCAGGTAGGGGTTGCCCAGCTGTTCGAGCCAGCGCAGCGCATCGTTGCGCTCGTCCTTCCAGTTGTAGCCGATCACGCGCACGCGCTTGGTCAGCGCAAAGCGGCTCAGCACCGGGTGCTCCTCGCGGCAGGCCGGGCACCAGCTGCCCCACACGTTGATGATGTACGGCGCGCCGCGCAGTTCGCGCGCATGCACCACGATGCTGGGGTCGTGCAGCAGCGGCAGCGCGAACTCCGGCGCCGGCTTGCCGATCAGCGCAGAGGGCAGGGCATCGCGATCGTCCTGACCGGAGCGCACCACCGCATAGACCAGCAGCGCTGCCAGCGCGAGCAGCAGCACGATGGCACCCACCAGAACCGCAGTGGGCAGGCGGGGTGAACGTGACTCAACCATCTTGGATCTCCGGAGAACGACGAAAACGCCGGTCGGCCGCGGTGACCAGGCCGCCAAGCGCCATCAGCAGCGCCCCCAGCCAGATCCAGCGGACGAACGGTTTGAGGTGGACGCGGACCGCCCAGGCCTGGTTGCCCAGGGGTTCGCCAAGCGCGACATACAGGTCGCCGAACGGGCCGGGACGGATCGCCGCCTCGGTCAAGGTCTGCCCGCCGCTGGCGTAGCGGCGTTTTTCCGCATGCAGCAGGCCGACCGGCGCATCGTCCTTGAACACCTGCAGATTGGCACGGTCGGAGACGTAATTGGGCCCGCGCAGCTCTTCGACATTATCGAAGTGCAGCGCGTAGCGGCCGATCTGCATCTGCTGCCCGGGCGCAAGTGCGACCTCGCGCTGCAGGCTCAGTGATTCCACCAGCAACGCACCGGCCAGGAACACCGCCACGCCCAGGTGCGCCAGCAGCATGCCCAGCATTTCGGCGGTGAGCTTGCGGCCCTTGGCCGCGCGCCGCGTCCACAGGAAGCGCAGCGTACCCAGCAGCACCCAGGCCGCGCCGGCCACGCCGAGTGCCGCCTTCCACTGGCCCTGCGGCGCGGCGAACCAGGCCAGCACGCCTGCGGTAACCGCCAGGCCTGCCCACGGCGCGAGCATCGCCAGCGGACGCGAAGCCTGCTCGCGCTGCCAGCGGGTCAGCGGGCCGAACGGCAACAGCGCCACCAACGGCGCCATCAGCACCAGGAACAAGGTGCCGAAGTAGGGCGGCCCCACCGACAGCTTGCCCAGGCCCAAGGCGTCGGCCAGCAGCGGATACAGCGTGCCCAGCAACACCATCGCGCAGGCGCAAGCGAGCAGCAGGTTGTTCAATAGCAGCAAGGTTTCGCGCGAGCTGCCGGCGAATGCGCGGCGCGGGTCATCGACCAGCGACAGGCGCGGCGCACGCAACGCGTACAGCAGCAGCGAACCACCGACCACCGCCAGCAGGAACACCAGGATGAACAAGCCGCGCGACGGGTCGGCCGCAAACGCATGCACGCTGGTCAGCACGCCCGAGCGCACCAGGAAGGTGCCCAGCAACGACAACGAAAAGGCGGCGATCGCCAGCAGCAAGGTCCAGCTGGCGAAGCTGCCGCGCTTTTCGGTGACCGCCTGCGAATGCAGCAGCGCGGTGCCGACCAGCCATGGCATGAAACTGGCGTTTTCCACCGGGTCCCAGAACCACCAGCCGCCCCAGCCCAGTTCGTAATACGCCCACCAGCTGCCGAGCGCGATGCCGACGGTGAGCATGGCCCAGGCCACGTTGGTCCATGGCCGCGTCCAGCGCAGCCAGCGTGCATCCATGCGGCCTTCCAGCAACGCGGCGATGGCGAAGGCGAACGGCACCGCAAAGCCGACATAGCCGCAGTACAGCATCGGCGGATGGATGATCAGCCCCGGGTCCTGCAATAGCGGATTCAGGTCGGCGCCTTCCAGCGGCACCGGCAACAAGCGCGCGAACGGATTGGAGGTGAACAGCAGGAACGCCAGGAAGCCGATGCTGACCAGCGCCATCACCCCGAGCACGCGCGCCACCACCTGCGCGGGCAACTGCCGCGACCACAGCGCCACCGCCCCGGTCCACAGCGCCAGCACCAGCGTCCACAGCAATAATGAGCCTTCGTGCGCACCCCATACCGCCGAGTAGCGATACATCACTGGCAGCAGGCTGTTGGAATTCTCGGCGACATAGCGCACCGAAAAATCCTGCACCAGGAAGGCATGCGTCAGCAGCGCGAAGGCCGCTGCGATCAGGCCCAGCTGCAGCAACGCGGCCGGCCGCGCGACCGCCATCCAGCTGCTGCGCCCACGCTGCGCACCGGCCAGCGGCAGCGCGGCCTGCACCAGGGCCACCAGCAAGGCCAGAATCAGCAGGAAGGTGCCGAGCTCAGGCAGCATCGGGTTGGCGCGTTGGCGAGCATGCAGTGATACGAGGATTGCGGGCGCAGTGCAGAGGCGTCATCCCTGCCGCGTCTGCATGCGCCTGGCCAGGCATCGCGACATCGTCGGCCACGCAAGCAAGCTGCAAGCGATCACAGCGCAGCGAGGCGAACGTTTTGACCCCTGCCATCAACGCAGCGCTCCGGCCTGGTCTGCGGCCGCCGGCACGTCGTGCTTGCGGTGCGCGCTGCCCATCTTGTCGGCGACTTCCTTCGGCATATAGGTCTCGTCGTGCTTGGCCAGCACATCTTCGGCAACGAAGACGCCGTTCTGCATGCGCCCGGTCGCCACCACCGCCTGGCCTTCGCGAAACAGGTCCGGCAGGATGCGGTCGTAACGCACCGGCAACTGTGCATCGCCATCGGTGACCCGGAACTGCGCTTCCAGCGAACCGGACGCACGTTGGAACGAGCCTTTCTCCACCATGCCGCCGAGCCGGAAGCGCGCATGCTCGCCGGCGTCGCCGCGCAGCACTTCCGACGGTGTGTACAGATAAGCCACGTTGCGCTGCAGTGCCATCGCCACCAGCGCGGTCGCCAGGCCACCGGCCAGCACCAGCGCGATCACCAGCCAGATCCGGCGGCGCCGTTGCGGGTTCACCGGATCAGCTCCGCATCGCTGGGCACCGCGCGCTTGCGCTCGCGCAGATGCCGCGCCTGCGCGATCTTCGTCGCGCGGCGCAGCTGCCAGCGGCCGGCGATCAGGTCCCACAGCAGCACCAGCACGAATACCGCGTAGGCAGCGATGACGTAGGGCAGGTAGCTCATGCCGCGCCCTCCGGCGCATCGCGCACGATCCAGGCCTTGCCGGCCTCGCGGCGCAGGTTGTCGGCGCGCGCACGCGTCAGCAGCGAACCGGCGAACCAGAACTTGGTGCCGATCACCATCAGCCACAGCGGCAGCAGCATGCTGGCATCGATGCTGGAGGGGCCGAGCAGGCGAATGCTCTGGCCCTGATGCAGCGAGTTCCACCACACCACCGAATAGCGGATCACCGGCAGCAGCGCCACGCCGACGATCGCCAGCAAGGCGGCCGCGCGTGCGGCCTGACGGCGATCGTCGATGGCCTGGTACAGACCGATCACGCCCAGATACAGGAACAGCAGGATCAGCTCGGTGGTCAGGCGCGGGTCCCAATCCCACCAGGCGCCCCACATCGGCTTGCCCCAGATGCTGCCGGTCAGCAGGGTGATCACGGTGAACGCCGCGCCGATCGGCGCGCAGGCCATCGCCAGGATTTCGCAGATCTTGATGCGCCAGATCAGCGCGATCGCCGCGTACACCGCCATCAGCCCGAACACGAACAGGCTCATCCACGCGCTCGGCACATGGATATACAGAATGCGGAAGCTATCGCCCTGCTGGTAGTCGGCCGGGACCGCAAACAAGGCCTGCCAGATGCCCACGCCCAGCAACACCGCGGCCAGCGCGTAGCACCACGGCGCCCAGCGCGCAGTAAAACGGTCGAAGATCGGAGGCGAGGCGAGTTGGTGGAACCAGCGGGCGACGACGTTCATGCGATGGCAGCAGCCTTTGGAATGGCATTGGCTCTCGAAACAGCAACAACGCAATGAGTGGAGCGTCTTGTCGACAGCGCATCGACCGCAGGGCTCAACTCAAGGAAATCCGGATCGCGGCAGCCGCAGCCAGCGGTGCCAGCACCACGCCGATCACCAATCCGGCGCCCAGCAACAACAACGCACCCACCGCATCCTGCCCTTGTCCGCTGGCCGCGACACTGCCGGCACCGAACACCAGCACCGGCACATACAACGGCAACGCCAGCAACGCCACGAGAATACCAGAGCGTTTCATCGTCACCGTCAGTGCCGCAACCACGGCACCAAGCAGGCTCAGAAGCGGTGTGCCCAGCGCCAACGATGCCAGCAGCACCGGTAGTTGGTCATGTGGCAGGTGCAGCAATTCGCCCAGCAGCGGCGTCACCGCGATCAACGGCAGCGCGCTGGTCGCCCAGTGCAGCAGCACGCGCACCGCGATCAGCCACGCCAACGGCACCGGCGCCAGCAGCCATTGCTCCATCGAGCCATCTTCCACATCGCTGCGGAATAACGCATCCAGCGACAGCAGGCCGGCCAGCAGCACCGACAGCCACAGCACCGCCGGTGCGGCCTGCGCCAGCAGGTCCGGGCGACCGCCCAGGCCCAGCGCGAACAACACCACGATCAGCAGCGCGAACAGCGCCGGCTGCAAGGCATCGCTGCGACGGCGCCACAGCAGCTGCAGGTCGCGGCTGAGCAGCGCGCGCGCGGCCTGCCACAGCGAGGTTTGTGGCGAATGCAGGCTCATGCCGCCGCCTCCAGCGTGAGCATGCGCGTGCGCACCGGCGGCGCCGCATAGGCGCCGTGGGTGGTGACCAGCGCCGCGCCACCGCCGCGCAGGTGCGCGGAGATCATCCGGTTGACCAGGGTGATGCCGTCCAGGTCCAGGTTGGCGTAGGGCTCGTCCAGCAGCCACAGCGGGGCCGGCGACAACCACAGCCGCGCCAGCGCCAGACGCTTGCGCTGGCCGGCCGACAGCTGCCGTACCAATGCATCCTCGTAGCCGGCCAGACCGACGATGGCCAGCGCGCTGCCCGGCATCTGCTTGGCGCGGCGGCCATGCAGGCCGCACAAGAAATGCAGGTTCTCCAGCGTGCTGAGATCGGCCTTCAGCCCCGGCAAATGGCCCAGATAGGCCATGAAGCGGCTGCGGTCGCCGCGCCGCGCGGTCTTGCCGTCGATCTGGATCTGCCCGCGCTCCACATGCAGCAGCCCGGCCAGTACCCGCAGCAGCGTGGTCTTGCCGGCGCCGTTGTCGCCTTGCACCAGCAGCGCCTCGCCGGCATCGACATGGAAATCCAGCGGGCCGAACACCGGCTCCTCGTTGCGGCTGAAAGCCAGCGCGCGCGCCGCCAGCAGCGGTGGCGCAGTGTGCAGCGGTTCGATCATCGGCGCAGCGGGCTCCCGTCGCAGGACGGCATGGGGTGGGCGAGGCAGGGCGCGCATTGTAGCGACGATGGCGCGCTGCCGGGGGCGCGTTCGGCGGCGTGGTGTGTCCGGGAACGCTGTTTTGCATCGCCCGGGCGCAACCGCCTGGCGGCTTTGCGTACACTCGCGGTCCCCCCGTTTGTTGCCCGGACAGGCCCGATGCCCCTCACGACCAAGCTGCCCAAGGTGGGCACCACCATCTTCACCGTCATGTCGCAGCTGGCGGCCGAACACGGCGCGGTGAATCTGGGCCAGGGTTTTCCCGATTTCGCGGTGCCGCAGCGGCTGGTCGATGAACTGGCCAAGGCCATGGCGGCCGGCCACAACCAGTACCCGCCGATGACCGGCGTTGCGGCCTTGCGCCAGGCCATCGCCGGCAAGGCGCAGCGCTGTTACGGCGCGCAGGTCGATGCCGACAGCGAGATCACCGTCACCAGTGGGGCCACCGAGGCGATCTTCAACGCCATCCACGCGGTGGTGCGCGCAGGCGAGGAGGTCATCGTGCTGGACCCGGCCTACGACTGCTACGAGCCGGCGATCGACCTGGCCGGCGCGCGCGCCGTACACGTGGCGCTGGACCCGCAGACCTTCGCCATCGATTGGCCGGCGCTGCGCGCGGCGATCACGCCGAAAACGCGCCTGCTGATGATCAACTCGCCGCACAATCCCTCCGGCGCGATGCTCTCGGCCGACGACATGCAGACGCTGACCGAGCTGCTGCGCGGCAGCGACATCTTCCTGCTCTCGGACGAGGTGTACGAACACATCGTGTTCGACGGCCGCCGCCACGAATCGGTGTTGCGCTGGCCGGAACTGCGCGAGCGCGCGTTTGTGATTTCCAGCTTCGGCAAGACCTATCACTGCACCGGCTGGAAGATCGGCTACGCCATCGCGCCGCCGGCACTGAGCGCCGAGTTCCGCAAGGTGCACCAGTACAACACCTTCACCAGCTTCGGCCCGGCCCAGCACGCATTCGCCGCGATGATCCGCGACGAACCCGAACACGACGAACAACTCGGCGCGTTCTATCAGGCCAAGCGCGACCGTTTCCGCGAACAGTTGCTGACCACGCGCCTGACGCCGTTGCCGGTGCCCGGCGGCTATTTCCAGCTGGTCGACTATTCGGCGATCAGCGACCTGCCCGACACCGAGTTCGTGAAGTGGCTGACGGTGGAAAAGGGCGTGGCCGCGATCCCGCTGTCGCCGTTCTACCAGACCGCGCCGCAAGGGCAACGACTGGCGCGGCTGTGCTTCGCCAAGAGCGATGCGACGCTGGATGCGGCGATCGCGCGGTTGCAGCAGCTCTGAAGAGCTGGGAATCGGGAATGGGGATTCGGGAATCGTAAGAGCGGTTGGTCGCTTTTCGATCTGAATCTGCACTTGGCCCGATGACATAACGTGCTCACCAAACCGCTGTCCGATTCCCCATTCCCGACTCCCCATTCCCGAGCCTCCAATGCCCGACCTGCGCATCTCCCTGATCCAAGGCGACACCCGCTGGCATGACCCGGCCGGCAATCGCGACTATTACGGTGCGTTGCTGGAGCCGTTGGCCGGGCTGACCGATCTGGTGGTCCTGCCGGAGACCTTCACCAGCGGGTTCTCCAACGACGCCATCGACAAGGCCGAGGACATGGACGGGTCAACCGTGGCCTGGGTGCGTGCGCAGGCGGCGCGGCTGGGTGCGGCCGTCACCGGTAGCGTGCAATTGCGCACGCCCGAAGGCGTGTTCAACCGGCTGCTGTGGGCCACGCCGGACGGAGCGCTGCAGTATTACGACAAGCGCCATCTGTTTCGCTTCGGCAACGAGCACCTGCGCTACGCGGCCGGGCGCGATCGCCTGACGGTGGAGTGGAAGGGCTGGCGGATCAATCCGCAGGTCTGCTACGACCTGCGCTTTCCGGTGTTCTGCCGCAATCGTTTCGATGTCGAGCGGCCGGGCCAGCTGGATTTCGATCTGCAACTGTTCGTCGCCAACTGGCCGTCCGCGCGTGCCTATGCATGGAAGACGCTGCTGCGCGCACGCGCGATCGAGAACCTGTGTTTTGTCGCGGCGGTCAACCGCGTTGGCGTCGACGGCAATCAGCTGCACTACGCCGGCGACAGCGCCGTGATCGATTTCCTCGGCCAGCCGCAGGTGGAAATCCGCGAGCAGCCGCAGGTGGTCACCACCACCCTCAGCGCTGCCGCCCTGGCCGAACACCGCGCACGCTTCCCGGCGATGCTGGATGCGGATGGCTTTGTGATTAGGGATTCGGGATTAGGGATTCGGGATTAGGGATTAGGGATTAGGGATTAGGGATTAGCGATTGGTGCAAAGCAGGAAAGGCTCAGCTATCCGTTTGCCCGCTGTTGCGAATCCCCAATCCCGAATCCCCAATCCCCGCTACTCACCCAACTTGATCTCGTAGATCTTCGGCCACCGCTTGCCGGTGACGAACAGGCGATCTTGCTCGGCGTCGTAGGCGATGCCGTTGAGCACATCGTTGCTAGGGTCGCTCAGGGTGTCGGCGTCCGGCACCAGCGCCTTCAAGTCGATCCAGGCGATCACCTTGCCGCTGGCCGGGTCGATACGTGCGATGCGGGTGGTCAGCCAGACGTTCGCCAACAACTCGCCGTTGACCCATTCCAGCTCGTTGAGATTGTCCAGCGCCTTGCCGCGTGCAGTGACCTTGATGCTGCCGACCTGCTGCAGCGTCTGCGGATCCAGCCGTCGAATATTGGCGGTGCCATCGCTCATGTACAGGCTGCTGTCGTCACGGGTCAGCGCCCAGCCCTCGCCGGAATAACTGAACTGCGTGCGCGGCGTCAGCGTGGCCAGGTCGTAGACAAACCCGCGCTGGTTGCGCCAGGTCAGCTGGATCAGGCGGTCGTGCCAGGCCACGATGCCTTCGCCGAAAAACGGCGCCGGTGTCGAGGCCTGCTGCAGGACGCGGCCGGTCTCCAGCTCGACCTTGCGCACGCTGGACTGGCCCAGTTCGCCGGTGCTTTCGTACAGGTAGCCGTCGAGATAGAACAGGCCTTCGGTAAAGGCGGCGGTGTCGTGCGGATAGGTGCGCACGACGGTATAGCCCTGGGTCGGGATGGTCTCGCTGCAGTGGGCGAGGGTGGGCAGCAGCAGGGCGGCGAAGAGCAGGCTGTAGGCGGTGCGTTGCATGCCGCAATCATCCCATGCCGCCGTCGCAGACTGTGGCGGCGCAGGCCGCCTGCCGGCGAAATAATGATTCGCTGAACGGTCGCATGCGCGGTGCCGGCATGTTGTCGCGGCTGCCACATCGGCGCTGCTAGGCTCGGCGCCACGTTCACCAACCGGAATGCCCGCATGATCAAGTCCCTTTCCCTCTTCGCGCTGCTGGGCGCCGCAACGCTTGCACCGCAGGCGCAGGCCGCCGGCAATATCGACTGCCAGCTGTCGTTCAACCTGTCGGGTTGGTCGGTGTTCTACAAGACCGCCAGCGGCACCGGCACCATCAAGTGCGACAACGGCGCGGTGATCCCGGTCAAGATCTCCAGCAAGGGCGGCGGCCTGACCGTCGGCAAGTCCAAGATCGTCGGCGGCCGCGGCACCTTCTCCGGCGCCTACAGCCTCAATGATCTGTTCGGCACCTACGCGGCGGCCGAAGCGCATGCCGGCGTGGTCAAGTCCAGCACGGCACAGGTGGTCACCAAGGGCGACATTTCACTGGCCCTGGCCGGCACCGGCGAGGGCGTCGATCTGGGCGTAGCGGTGGGCAACTTCGTCATCGAGCGTCGCAAGTAAGACGCTGCGCGGTGCAGCGCAGGCGTCGCCAATGGTCGACACCTGCGTAGACGCACAGCGCCCCCAAACAGTGGGCCCTGCGCTGTTGCTGTACGAACTCGGTGTTACTGCTGTTTCCAGCAACTGCGATGCCGGGAGCGACGGAAATACCAATAAAAAACGGCCCTTTGCAGGGCCGTTTTTTATTGCGCGTGCCGCAGCTTAGCGGCCGCGATTACCGCCACCGCCTGGCGGGCGACGATTGCCGCCACCCGGGGGACGACCACCCGGGCCGCCCGGTCCACGCGACGCGCCGCCCGGACCACCCGGACCGCGATTGCCACCGGGGCCACCCGCGCGTGCGCCGGTCGGGCGACCGGCCGCCGGACGTGCCGCGCCATACGGGCTGAAACCCGGGTTGGCGTGATCGGACGGAAAGCTCGGCGCATTGCCCGGATGACCGTACGGGTGCTTGCGCTGACCCTGGCCCTGACCCTGCGACTGGCCCTGTCCGCCACCGGCGCCGCCACGCCCCGCGCCGCCTGCGCCGGGACGGGCATTGCCCGCGCCGCCACCTGGACGTGCGCCGCCCGGACCCTTCTTCGCGTACGGGCGTGCCTGGCCGGTGCCGGGGCCGCTGGGGCCGGCATTGCGGTGGCCGCTCGGCCCGGTGCTCACGCCATCGGGCACGTACCAGCTGCGGAACGCGGCCGGGTTGCCGTCCGGCAGGGCGCGGTCGCCCTTGCCGGGAGCGCGCTGCTTGAACGGGCGCTGCTGCGACTGCTTGGCCGCCGCTTCGCCGCTGACGGTGAGGCCACCGCGGAAACCGCCTGGCTTGCCACGGCCACGGCCGCCGCGATCTTCACGCAGGTTGTCGAAGCGACGCAGTTCGCGGCCTTCGTCGGCGCCGGAGGTCTGGCCATTGACGTAGGCATTGCTGCGGCCATCGCGCGAGACGTGCACGGTGGACTTGGCGGCGCGGCGCTGGCCGATCACCGGCTGCAGCGTCAGCGCCGACGGCGCGCCTTCTTCCAGCTTGAGTTCGGCGCGCAGGCTGTCGACCTTGTCCTGCGCCACTTCGATCGACTGCCCACGCAGCAGTTCGCGCGGCAGCGAGATCTTGCCGTAGCGGCTGCGCTTGAGGCGACTGACCTGGCAGCCCTGCGACTCCCACAGGCGACGCACTTCGCGGTTGCGGCCTTCCTTGACCACCACGCGGAACCAGTCGTGCGAGTCGGTGCCGCCGATGCGTTCGATCTCGTCGAACTTGGCGCCGCCGTCTTCCAGCAGCACGCCGCGCGACAGGCGCTCGATGATGGCGTCGGAGACCTTGTCCTCGCCTTCCGGCGCACGCACGCGCACCACATATTCGCGCTCGACCTCGTAGGAGGGGTGCATCATCGCGTTGGCCAGCTCACCGTCGGTGGTCAGCAGCAGCAGGCCGGTGGTGTTGATGTCCAGGCGGCCGATGGCGATCCAGCGCGAGCCTTTCAGTGCCGGCAGCGACTCGAACACGGTCGGGCGGCCTTCGGGGTCTTCGCGCGTGGTCACTTCGCCTTCGGGTTTGTTGTAGATCAGCACGCGCGAGGGTTCGGTCAGCGCGCTGGCCACGAAACTGCGGCCATCCAGCTCGATCTTGTCGCCGCTGCGCACCGACATACCGGTCTGCGCGACGGCGCCATTGACCTTGATCAGGCCATCGGCAATGCGTTGCTCCAGCGCGCGGCGCGACCCCAGGCCGGCCTGGGCCAGCACCTTGTGCAGGCGCTCTTCCAGCTTGGGCGCTTCGGGCGCGCTGTCGCGCTTGAGGGAAAGCTTGTTCAACGACAGCTTGCGGGGGGTGTCACTCATGTGTCTGGCTCCGGCCGACGCGTTCTGGGTCGGCCTCTGGGTCGGAATCGGCTTCGTCAACAGCCACGGTCGTCGTCGCGACGGCGTTGTCTTCGTCTTCGTTCACTGCATCCGCGCGCGTTCCCGGCGCGGTGTCGGGGTCGCCCTCACGGGCGTCATCTGGGTCCAACGGGTTTAGGTCCTGCGCCGAGGCATGCTCGGGGTGTTGCGGTGTGTCGTTACTTGATTCATCGGCGCTGGCGTGGTCATCGACCGCGTCGGCGTGGTGTTCGATTTCGTCGTCGACTGCAGTGCCTGGGCTGGCGGTCTGGTCGCTGTCGTCTACATCAATATCGGCATCGCCATCGGCATCAACGGCCAGCTCGGTATCGGCATCGACGTGCATTGCATCGTCGCTGTCGCTGGTTGCATCGGTGGTGCTGTCCGATACCGGCAGCATATCCTCGGCATCGCGGTGTTCCTGCGCGGCGTCGCCCGGGTCGGCGTCCACGTCAGCGCCAACATCCGCCGCCGCGTCAGTCCGGGCGGCAATCGCCGCATCGGCGCCGGCGCCGTCTGCATCCGCCATATCCGGGTCTGGATCTGTATCCGGACCCGCTTCAGCATGCTCTGCACCCATCGCCGCCGACGCCGGCACCGCGCCATCCAGTTGGCCGTCGCGGTCCAGCGGCAACTGCGGCTCCAGCTCGGCAATGTCCTTCAACTCAGACAATGGCGGCAGCTCGTCCAATCGCTTGAGCCCGAAGTAATCCAGAAAGCCCTTGGTGGTGCCGAACAGGGCCGGCTTGCCGGGCACGTCGCGGTGGCCGACCACGCGGATCCACTCGCGTTCTTCCAGCGCCTGGATGATGTTGCTGCTGACCGCCACGCCGCGCACCTGCTCGATCTCGCCGCGGGTGATCGGCTGCCGGTAGGCGATCAGCGCCAGGGTTTCCAGCGTGGCGCGGGTGTACTTGGTGCGGCGCTCGGTCCACAGCCGGGCGACCCAGCCATGCACGTCCGCCTTGACCTGGAAGCGGAAGCCCGAGGCCACCTCGACCAGCTCCACGCCGCGCTCGGCGCAGCCGTCGCGCAGCAGTTCCAGCGCGCGCTCGACGCTGCCGGGCGGCGCCGGTTCTTCTTCCGGAAACACGCCCTGCAGCTGCGCCAGCGTCAGCGGCTGGCTACTCGCCAGCAGGGCGGCTTCGATAATGCGGGTGATCAACGCTTGATCCATTCGGTGATCGGCTTCAGAGAGGTTCGTTGGCGGCATCGCTGTCGTCGAATTCGCTGGAGAATTGCAGCGGCGCATTGGTATTGCCCAAGGCCAGCGACTTCACGTAGATCGGCGCCAGCGGCGCCTCCTGCACGATGTCCAGCAATTGCTCCTTGGCCAGTTCGAGCAGCGCCAGGAAGGTGACCAGTACGCCGAGCTTGCCTTCTTCGGTCGTGAACAGCGATTCGAAGCGATAGAACCTGCCATCGTCCAGGCGGCTCAGCACATCGCCCATGCGCTGGCGCACACTCAGCGCCTCGCGCTTGATCGCATGGCCGGTGAACAGCTCGGCGCGTTTGAGCACGTCGTACAGCGCCATCAGCATTTCTTTCAGTTCCACCGGCGGCGGCAGCTTGACCGCGGCGCGCTCGGGCAGATGCGCCTGCACCGGCGCGCTGTCGCGGCCCATGCGCGGCAGGGTGTCCAGATCCTCGGCAGCCTGCTTGAAGCGTTCGTATTCCTGCAGCCGGCGCACCAGCTCGGCGCGCGGATCGTTTTCTTCGCCTTCCTCGCTGGGCGGGCGCGGCAACAGCATGCGCGACTTGATCTCGGCCAGGATCGCGGCCATCACCAGATATTCCGCCGCCAGTTCGAAGCGCAGCTCCTGCATTACGTTGATGTAATCCACGTACTGCCGGGTGATCTCGGCGACGGGGATATCCAGGATGTCCAGATTCTGGCGGCGGATCAGATACAGCAGCAGGTCCAGCGGACCTTCGAAGGCATCCAGGATGACTTCCAGCGCGTCCGGCGGAATATACAGATCCTGCGGGATCTGCAGCACCGGTTGCCCATGCACCACCGCCAGCGGCATTTCCTGCTGCTGTGGCGGCGCGCTCGTGGCTGGCGGATTCGCGTCGTGCGCGAGTTCGGAATTCATCAGGTCGACATCGGGTCTTACGGTCGCCGGCCGCGGTCTGAGCCGCGCCTGCAGGGCTTTGCCTTGAGTTATTGCGATCAATGTCGTGCCCGTGCCGGCACGATCCTACAAATCCACATACAACGTGCGCCGCGTGGCATGCGGCGACGGAACAGCGAGGAGGTCGTCTACGCGGGTCGGCGGTGGGCAGCGAATCGGTCGTCGAGGAGGCGTGGGGCCTGGGCCGACGGGCCGCTGCGTCCGATTGCGTGTGCAGTGGTGGCAAGGGTAATGCGTGCGCGGGGGCGGTGTCCAGCGCCGAGGCGGCTAGAATCCCGAGGCTGTTCTTCACGTCTTGGGCGAGGTGGCCTATGTGGTACGTAATCGAGGGGTATGACCGGGCCGACGCACTGGCAGCCCGGCAGCAGGCGCGACCGGCGCATCTGGCCCGTTTGCAGGCGCTGGCGGCGGCAGGTCGCCTGCTGGTGGCGGGCCCATGCCCGGCGATCGATGCCGAGGATCCGGGCCCGGCCGGTTTCAGCGGCAGCGTGGTCATCGCCGAATTCGACGCGCTCGACGACGCCCGCGCCTGGGCCGATGCCGATCCGTATGTCGAGGCGGGTGTCTACGTGCGCACCGAGGTCCGCCCGTTCCGCCGGGTGCTGCCATGAGCCGGGTCGAGCGGATCCGCACCGCGCTGCAGTCGGCGCTGGCGCCGACCGAACTGGAGGTGGTGGACGACAGCCATCGCCACGCCGGGCATGCCGGCGCGCGCGACGGGCGTGGGCATTTCAATGTGCGCGTGGTCAGCGCCGCCTTTGCCGGCAAGCCGCCGCTGGCGCGGCACCGCGCGGTGTATGCCGCGGTCGGCGAGATGATGCAGACCGATATCCATGCACTGTCGATCGAGGCGATAGCGCCGGGCGAGGCGGGGTAACCAGGCCAACCAAGCCGTCGTCATAGGAGCGCACCCGGGCGCGACAGGCCTTACCGATAGCGCCGTCGCGCCCGGGTGCGCTCCTACGGGGGCGACCGCTCCTACGCAGCGGACCAAACTGCCCCAACTGTGATCGCCGTCGGCCTGCATACGTGGACATATGGGCGGTATTTGTTGCGTCGCAACACATTGCTTCACGTATTCATCACTTGCAGATGCTTGATCTGTAAGCGTTTTCACGGGCGTGAAGACAGGGGTTTACGCCTTCGTATGAAAACGCTTACAGTCCGCGCCAGTTTTGGGAACTCGGTCGCGGAGGGCGACACGAATGGCCAAGGGTGCGGTCACCATCAAAGATGTCGCCAGGGAAGCACAGGTCTCCGTTGCAACGGTGTCGCGTGCGCTCAACGGGCATGACAACGTCGCCGGGCCGGTGCGCCAGCTGGTGCAGGACGTGGCCGCGCGGTTGCGCTACAGCCCGCATGCAGCAGCCCGCAGCCTCAGCAGCCGACGCACCCAGACCTTGGGCGTGGTGCTGCCGGACCTGTATGGCGAATTCTTTTCCGAGCTGATCCGCGGGATCGATGGTGCGGCGCGCGCCGCCGGCCAGCATCTGCTGGTGTCCAGTTACCACGGCGACCCGGAGGCGCAGGGCAGGGCACTGCAGTCCATGCGCGGTCGCGTGGATGGTTTGCTGGTGCTGTCGCCGTACGCCGAGCAGCCCGGGTTCCTCACCGACAACCTGCCGCAGGCGCTGCCCACGGTATTGATCAACGCGCACGTTCCTGGCGATGCCTATCCGGTGCTGAGCATCGACGACCATGCCGGCGCAATGGCGATGACCGAACATCTGTTGTCGGCCGGACATCGACGCATCGCCTTCATCGGCGGGCCGGCGCTGAATTTCGATGCGCGCGAACGCCTGCGCGGTTTCCGCGATGCCATCGCCGCCTACGGCGATACCGCGCAGGGCATCGAATTCCCCGGCGATTTCGACGAGGCCTCCGGCCACCGCGCCGGGCAGGCGATGCTGGCGGGCGGCGCGCTGCCCGACGCGGTGTTCGCCGCCAACGACATGACCGCGCTGGGTTGCCTGTACGCGTTTGCCCAGGCCGATGTCTCGGTGCCCGGCGATGTGGCACTGGCCGGCTTCGACGATATTCCGCTGGCCCGTTTCGTCCACCCGGCGCTGACCACGATGCGGGTCAGCATCGCGCGGCTGGGCGAGCAGGCGATCTCCCGGCTGATGCGGCTGGTGGACCAGCCCGGCCGCGATGACGGCATCCGCCAACTGCTCACGCCCGAGCTGGTGATCCGCGCCTCCTGCGGCGCCGGCGAGTCTGGCCCCTGAGGTTTCCTGCCCGCTGACCCTTTTCGCGGACGTTCTGTCCGCTCCCGCTGCCCCCCGCAGCGGTCGTTCCTGCAAGTCGCAACGCCACAACAACAATCTGTACCGATCCCTGGAGGGACCAATGCGCCACCACTACCCCCATTCCGCCAGTCCGGCGCGCAAGCTGCTCAGCTGCGCCCTGGCCAGTTGCCTGTTGCTTGGTGCCGCACCGGCCTTTGCGCAGAGTGCTGCGGCGACCATCCGCGGCCAGGTCACCGTCGACTCGGCACCTGCCAGCCAAGCCCAGGTCACTGCGACCAACCTCGCCACCGGCCTGACCCGCACCGTGCAGGTCAGCAACGGCGGCTACTCGCTCGGCGGCCTGCCGCCGGGTTCGTACCGCCTGGACGTCACCGCCAACGGCCAGACCACCTCGCAGAACGTCACCGTGCAGGTCGGCCAGACCGCGACCCTGAACCTGGGCGTCGGCGGCGAACCCGCCACGGCTGACGGTGGTAACGCCACCACGCTGGATGCGGTGCAGGTCAAGGCCCCGCCGGTACTGGTGGAAACCCGTACCTCCGAGAACGCCACCTATATCTCCAACGTGCAGATCCAGAACCTGCCGCGTGCTACGCGCAACTTCCTGGAACTGGCCGACACCGTGCCGAACGTGCAGTTCACCCGCGAGGCCAACGGCACCACCAAGGTGCGCTCGGGCGCCACCTCGGCCGAAGGCACCAACGTCTACATCGACGGCGTGAGCCAGAAGAACTACGTGCTGACCGGCGGCGTCAGCGGCCAGGATTCCAGCCGCGGCAATCCGTTCCCGCAGTCGGCGATCGGCGAGTACAAGGTCATCACCTCCAACTACAAGGCCGAGTTCGACCAGGTCAGCGGCGCGGCCATCGTGGCCTCGTCCAAGTCCGGTACCAACGATTTCCACGGCAGCTTCTTCTGGGACACCAGCAACGACAGCTGGCGCGAAGAAAGCCCGCTGGAAAAGCGCGCCGGCGTGCGTGACGACTTCGAGGAAACCCAGTACGGCGCCACCTTTAGCGGCCCAATCCTCAAGGACAAGGCGCATTTCTTCGTCGCCTATGAAGCCAAGGAATACACCACCCCGAACGTGGTGATCCCCGGTTCGATCTATTCGGACCGCGTCGATCAGCTGCCCACGCAGTTGCAGCCGCTGGTCGCCACCTACAGCACGCCGTTCAAGGAAGACCTGTACTTCGCCAAGATCGACTGGACCATCGGCGACAACAGCCTGTTCGAGCTGAGCGGCAAGTACCGCAAGGAAGACGAGCTCAACGACGTCGGTGGCACCTCGACCCTCGAGCACGGCAGCATCAACGGCCAGGAAGAAAAGCGCGCCAACCTGCGTTGGCAGTACAGCGGTGCCAACTTCCTCAACGAAGCCAACCTCAGCTACGAAAGCGCGTTCTGGAACCAGGCGCCGATCAACAACGGCACCGGCTATGTGCTGAGTTATGCGCCAGTGCGCGGCATCGAGGACGAAGTGCTGTCCGCCGGCGCCGGCAGCAGCTTCCAGCGCAAGGGTCAGAAGGGCTGGACCTTCCAGGACGACCTGACCCTGAACAGCCTGGAATGGCACGGCGCGCACACCGTCAAGATGGGCGTGAAGTTCAAGAGCATCGATCTGGATTCCACCCAGTTCAATCCGGCCAACCCGCAGTACTACTACAACATCCTCGGCGATCTCGAAACGCCGTACCGGGTGCGCTTCGGTGCGCCGCTGGTCGAAGGTGGCGGTTCGGTGGTGTCCAAGAACAAGCAGTACGGCATCTACCTGCAGGACGACTGGGAGGTCAACGAGCACTGGACCCTGAACCTGGGCGTGCGCTATGACTACGAAGAAACCCCGGCGTTCCTGGACTTCGTGACCCCGTCCGACGTCGCCGGTGCGCTGCAGAACTGGCCCAACCTGCAGAACGCCAACTACGACATCAACAACTTCATCAGCACCGGCAACAACCGCAAGGCGTTCAAGAACGCCTGGCAGCCGCGCCTGGGTGCTTCCTATGACCTGTTCGGCGATCAGGCCCACGTGATCTACGGTGGTGCCGGCCGTGCCTACGACCGCAACATCTTCGATTACCTGGCGCTCGAACAGCTCAACAACTCGTTCAAGTCCTACAGCTATTACTTCACCAACCCCAACAACCAGAATAGCCAAGCCTGCCTGGGCGACCCGTGCGTGGCCTGGAATCCGGCTTACAACACCCAGGAAGGTCTCGACGCACTGGCGGCAACCAGTAGCGGCGGCGGTGGTCGCGAGGTCTACCTGATCGACAACAACATCAAGACCCCGTACTCGGATCAATTCAGCATCGGCATGCGCAACATGGTGCCGCTGTGGGGCCAGGACTGGTTCACCGACGTGACCCTGAGCCGCATCGAAAGCCATGACGGCTTCGCGTTCGTGCGCGGCAACCGTCTGCCGGACGGGTCGTTTTTCCAGCCGGGCACCACTTCCGGCTCGCCGACCGACGGCCCGGATGGCTACAGCGCCATCGTGCTGGGGACCAACGGCGTGGAGACCCGCAACAACCAGCTCGCCCTGCAGGTCGAAAAGCCGTTCGACGAGGAGTCCGGCTGGGGCCTGACGGTGGCCTACACCTATTCCGATGCCAAGGAGAATCGGCAGTTCGGCGAGCATTACGCGCTGGACCGCGAGCGCGTCGAAGACTACGGCTGGCGCGAGGCCGGCGGCATTCCGAAGAATCGCCTGGTGGTCACCGGCATCTACGAGCTGCCGTACGAGATCAAGCTGTCCGGCAAGCTGTCGCTGGCCAGCCAGACCGCGCGCTACGGGCAGAACTGCCTGGCCGGCAACGACCAGTGCTACATCGTGCAGTTCAAGCCGGACGGTACGTTGGGCTACAAGGAGTTCAGCATCGCCGCCAATAAAGAGTGGGATACCGGCGCAGGTGTCAAATTCAACGTGCGTGCGGATATCCTCAACGTGTTCAATTGGGTGAACTACGCCAACTTTAACGGCGAGACCGGGACACTCGGAGACTTGAACACGGCTTACGGCACCCCGACCGGCGTGCTGGCGTCGCCGATGCGTACCTTCCGACTGGCCTTCGGCCTGAACTGGTGAGGTACTCGACCGCCCCGGCAGCTGCCGGGGCGGTCGAACTCGGCGCTTGGATAGGGTAGGTTGGCGTGCGAGATGTAATCGATTACACAAGTGGGGGGCGGATGAACAGGGGCAGGACTTCGTATTGGTTGACGATTCCACTATTGCTGGGCGCGCTGGTGCTGGCGTCCTGCAAGCAGGCCGAGGAACCCAAGGTGGCTGAAAAGAAGGCGCCGGTGAAAGTCATCCTGGTGGAAGCGCAGCTGCCACCCAAGCCGGTCAAACCCGCGCTGCCGCCGCTGTTCTCGGACATCGAGCGCCGCACCTTCCAGTTTTTCTGGGACACCACCAACGAACTCAATGGGCTGTCGCCGGACCGGTTTCCGTCACGTCCGTTCGCCAGCATTGCCTCGGTGGGGTTCGCGCTGACCGCGTACCCGATCGGCATCGAGAACGGCTGGGTCAGTCGCAATCAGGCGATCGACCGCACCCTGACCACACTCAAATTCTTCCGCGATGCGCCGATGGGGCCGCAGCGGACCGGTAGGGCCGGGTACAAGGGCTTCTACTACCACTTTCTGGACATGCAGCAGGGCAACCGTTACGACAGCTGGGTCGAGCTGTCGAGCGTGGATACCGCGCTGCTGATGATGGGCGTGTTGTTCACCCAGTCGTATTACGACGGCGACGACCCGCGCGAAAAGGAGATCCGGCAGATTGCCGATGCGCTGTACAAGCGCGTGGACTGGCGCTGGCTGCAGCAGCGCGCGCCGCTGATCTCGATGGGCTGGTTCCCCGAGAGCGGCTTCATCGACCACGACTGGATGGGCTACAACGAGGCGATGATGCTGTACATCCTCGCGCTCGGCTCGCCGACCCACGGCGTGGACGTGGATGCCTGGACCAGCTGGACCCGCACCTACAACAACGACTGGGGCGTCTACCAGGGCCAGGAATACCTGTCCTTCGGCCCGCTGTTCGGTCACCAGTACAGCCATGTCTGGATCGATTTCCGCGATATCCAGGACCAGTACATGCGCGAACGCGGCATCGACTATTTCCTCAACAGCCGCCGCGCCACCCTGGCCCAGCGCGACTACGCCATCGACAACCCGATGAAGTGGAAGGACTACGGCGAGAACGTCTGGGGCCTGACCGCCGGTGACGGCCCGCAGAACACCAGCCAGGAATACCGTGGCGAGCAGCGCCAGTTCCGCCACTACTCTTCGCGCGGCGCCGGCCTGCGCGAGAACTTCGACGACGGCACCATCGTGCCGTCGGCGGCGATCTCCTCGATCGTGTTCGCCCCGGAAGTGGTGATCCCGGCCACCGAGGAAATGCACAAGCGCTATGGCGACTTCCTGTATTCCAGCTACGGCTTTCTGGACTCGTTCAATCCCAGCTTCAACTACGACATCCCGCTCAAGACCGGGCGCATGGTGCCGGACCGTGGCTGGGTGGCCAGCGACTACATCGCCATCGACCAGGGCCCGATCCTGGCGATGATCGCCAACTACCAGAACGAATTCGTCTGGACTGTGATGAAGAAGAACCCCTACATCCGGGCCGGTCTGGAACGCGCCGGCTTTACCGGCGGCTGGCTCACCCCCGAAGGCGAGCCGCAGCCGGCGCCGCAGAAGGACGAGCAGAAGGCCGCCGCCCGTGCGCTGGGCATGGCCGAGTCGCGTGCCGCCGCCGCCCAGGCCCAGCAAGACCCCTCGCAACGCCAAAAACCCGAGTAATCCGTGCGCCTTTTGAAACTGTTGATGATCTCCGCCGCACTGTGTCTGGGTGTGGCGGGATGCGAACGCTCCGACCCCGGCAAGACCACCGTGCGCTTCTGGGCCATGGGCAAGGAGGCCGAAGTGGTCGCCGAGCTGGTGACCGACTTCGAGAAGCAAAACCCCGATATCCACGTGGATGTGCAGAACATCCCGATGACGGCGGCGCACGAAAAACTGCTGACCGCCTTTGCCGCCGATGGCTTGCCGGACGTGTGCCAGCTCGGCAACACCTGGCTGCCGGAGTTCGCCCTGCTGGACACGCTGGAACCGATGCAGCCGTATGTGGCGCGTTCCAGGATCGTCGACCCGCAGGATTATTTCCCCGGCGTGTGGGACACCAATCTGGTCGACGGCACCCTGTATGGCGTGCCGTGGTATGTGGACACCCGGCTGCTGTTCTATCGCAAGGACCTGCTGCGCGAGGCCGGCTATAACGAGATGCCCAAGACCTGGGCCGAGATGGAACAGGTGATGGCTGCGATCAAGCGCAAGGTCGGCCCGGATCGCTACGCCATCCTGATGCCGCTCAACGAATTCGAGCAGCAGCTGTCGTTCGCGCTGCAGCAGGACGACCGCCTGCTGCGCGACCACGACAACTACGGCAACTTCCGCGGCGAGGGCTTCCGCAAGGCGCTGGGCTTCTACGACACCATGTATCAGAAAGGCTGGGCGCCGAAGGTCTCCGAGACCCAGGTCTCCAACGTCTGGTACGAGTTCTTCAACGGCTATTACGCGTTCTACCTGTCCGGCCCCTGGAACGTGCGCGAGTTCAAGCTGCGCCAGCCGCCGGGCATGGAAGGCAAGTGGGGCACTGCGCCGCTGCCGGGGCCCAACGGCCTGGGCGCCGGGATTGCCGGCGGTTCCAGCCTGGTGATCTTCAAATCGTCGCAGCACAAGGACGCCAGCTGGAAGCTGATCGAATACCTGTCGCAGCCGCAGGTGCAGGCGCGCTTCCACGCCATCATCGGCGACCTGCCGCCGCGTCGCAGTACCTGGAAGTTGCCCTCGCTGGCCAACGACGAACTGGCGCATGCCTTCGGCGACCAGCTGGAGCGGGTCAAGGCCACGCCCAAGGTGCTGGAGTGGGAGCGCATCGTGCAGGAAATGCGCCTGGTGACCGAGCGCGTGGTGCGTGGCGGCCAATCACATGAGGCCGCCGTGCAGGAACTGGATAAACGTGTGGACGAGATCCTGGCCAAGCGCCGCTGGATCTTCGAACAGGAGGGCGGGCATGTCGGTCCGGCTGGTGAAACGGCAACGCCTGCGGCGACACCTGCCGCAGCGCCAGCACCGGCAGCGGGCGAGGGAGCGGCACGATGATGAAGCGTAATTCCGTCGCCGGCTGGGTGTTCGCCGCGCCGTCGATCCTGGTGCTGGGCATGTTCTTCGGCGTGCCGGTGTTCGCCGCGCTGGTGCTCAGCGTCACCGACTTCGATCTGTACGCACTGGCCGACAGCGGCCATCTGCGCTTCGTCGGCCTGGGCAACTACATCGACCTGCTGCAGACGCCGCTGTTCTGGAAGTCGTTGTGGAACACCACGTATTTCGTGCTGCTGGGCGTGCCGATGTCGATCGGGGTGTCGCTGGGCGCCGCATTGCTGCTCAATGCCAAGGCCTCGCGCTTCAAGGCGTTGTTCCGCACCGCCTTGTTCGCCCCGGTGGTGACCACGCTGGTGGCGGTGGCGGTGATCTGGCGCTATCTGTTCCACATCAAGTACGGCCTGGTGAACTTCGGTCTGAGCCATCTGGGCATCGCCCCGATCGACTGGCTGGGCGACCCGCGCTGGGCGATGCCGACCATCATGCTGTTCGCGGTGTGGAAGAACTTCGGCTACAACATGGTGATCTTTCTGGCCGGCCTGCAGGCGATCCCGCAGGACCTGTATGAGGCCGCGCGCATCGATGGCGCCTCGCGCTGGAAGCAGTTCCTGCATATCACCCTGCCGATGCTCGGCCCGGTGCTGATGGTGGTCGGGGTGATCACCATCTCCGGCTATTTCCAGCTGTTCGCCGAGCCCTACGTGATGACCCGCGGCGACCCACTGCAAAGTACCGTGAGCGTGCTGTATTTCATGTTCGAGGAAGGCTTCAAGTGGTGGAACCTCGGCCGCGCGTCGGCGGTGGCGTTCCTGTTGTTCCTGATCATCCTGGCGGTGACCACCGTGATGCTGCGCTTTGGCCGCAAGAGGGATTTGATATGAGTCGTGATGTCGGCCAATCGCGCTGGAATGGCGTGCTGATCAACGGTGGCCTGCTGCTGCTGGCGCTGGTCAGCCTGGCGCCGCTGCTGTGGATGCTGTCGGTGTCGTTCATGCCCACCGGCGAGGCCAGCCGCTTCCCGCCGCCGATGCTGCCCTCGGCGTTCACTACCGCCAACTATCACGAGCTGTTCGCGCGCACCGGCATGGCGCGCAACTTCGCCAACAGCCTGATGGTGTCCGGGCTGATCACGCTCGGCTCGCTGCTGATCAACACCATGGCCGGCTATGCTTTCGCCAAGCTGCAGTTCGTCGGCCGCGAGCGCATCTTCAAGATCCTGATGGCGGCGCTGGTGATCCCGGCGCAGGTGGCGATGCTGCCGCTGTTCCTGTTGATGAAGCAGCTGCATCTGGTCAACAACATCGGCGGGGTGGTGGTGCCGGCGCTGGCGACGGTGTTCGGCATCTTCCTGGTGCGCCAGTACGCGCGCAGCATTCCCGATGAACTGATCGAGGCCGCGCGCATCGACGGCGCCAGCGAGATGCGGATCTTCTTCCAGATCGTGCTGCCGATGCTCAAGCCGGTGCTGGTCACCCTGACCATCTTCACCTTCATGGGCTCGTGGAACGATTTCATGTGGCCGCTGATCGTGCTGACCGACCAGGAGCAATACACCTTGCCGGTGGCGCTGGCCGCACTGTCGCGCGAGCACATCATGGACGTGGAGCTGATGATGGCCGGCGCAGTGGTGACGGTGATTCCGGTGCTGCTATTGTTCGTCGCACTGCAGCGCTACTACATCCAAGGTCTTCTGCTGGGGAGTGTGAAGGGGTGAAGCCAATGTTCCTGCGATTGTTTGCCATGACCGCTGTTGCCACCTCTGCGGTCACGGCGCAGGCGCAGGAACGCGTGCTTGACGGCTTCAATGACATCGGCGTCTGGCGCCTGGTGGTGTCCAACCAGGTCAGCGGCTCGCTGCGGCCGGTAGCCACCAGCGCCGGCGGGCATGCGCTGTGCCTGGACTACAACTTCAACGGCGTGTCCGGCTATGTCGGCATCCGCCGCAACCTGCCGATCGACTATCCGGACAATTACCGCATCGGCTTTGCGCTGCGCGGCGACTCGCCGTCCAACGACCTGCAGGTCAAGCTGATCGATGCCAGCGGCGACAACGTGTGGTGGGTCAACCGACCCGGCTTCAACTTCCCGAAGAACTGGACCACCGTCGGCTATCGCAAGCGCAACATCGAAAAGGCCTGGGGCCCGGGCCAGGACAAGCAGCTGCGCAGCAGCGCGGATGTCGAGTTCACCATCTACAACAAGGTCGGCGGCAAGGGCACGGTGTGCTTCGACCGTCTGACGCTCACGCCGCTGCCGCCGGAAGACACCTCGCCGTTGAAGGCCGAGGCGATCACCGATACCGCGCCCGCACTGGAACAACGCCTGGCCGACGGCAAGCCGGAGACCTTCTGGCTCAGCGGCGCGGTCAAGCAACAGACCGTCACGCTGGACCTGGGCAAGGTGCGCGAATTCGGCGGCGCGGTGGTGCAGTGGGTCCCCGGCCTGCAGGCCTCGCAATACGTGGTGCGCGCGTCCAGCGATGGGCGCGGCTGGCGCGACCTGCGCACCGTTACGGCCGGTGCCGGCGGCACCGATTGGCTGGCGCTGCCGGACACCGAGGCGCGTTACCTGCGCTTCGATCTCAAGGACGGCCCCAACTGGCGCTATGGCATCAAGGAAGTGCAGCTGCAGCCGCTGGCGTTTGCGGCGACCCCGAACGACTTCATCAAGTCGCTGGCCGCGCAGATGCCGCGCGGTAGCTATCCGCGCGGTTTCTCCGGCGAGCAGCCGTACTGGACCATCCTGGGTCTGGATGGCGGCACCGAGCAGGGCCTGATCGGCGAGGACGGCGCGGTGGAAGTGGGCAAGGGCGGCTTCAGCATCGAGCCGTTCGTGGTCACCGGCGGCAAGCTGCTGCACTGGTCCGACGTCAGCAGCGAACAGAGCCTGCAGGACGATTACCTGCCGATTCCCAGCGTCGACTGGCACCACGACCTGATGAACCTGCGCGTGACCGCGTTCGTGCAGGGCACCCCGGATCAGGCGCAACTGGTCGCACGCTATCAGCTGCACAACACCGGCAAGGAGGCGCGCGACTTCACCCTGGCGTTGGCGGTGCGGCCGTTCCAGGTCAACCCGCCGGCGCAGTTCCTCAACACCCTGGGCGGCGTCAGCCGGATCGAACAACTGGCGGTGGAGGGCGCGCAGGTCAGCGTCAACGGCAAGCCGCGGGTATTTGCCGCGCAACGTCCGGATGCCGGCTTTGCCAGCGCCTTCGATAGCGGCATGGATGTCAGCCATCTCACCGCCGCCACGCCGCCGACGATCACTCAGGTCAAGGACGAGACCGGCCTGGCCTCGGGCGTGCTGCTGTATCGCTGGAAGCTGGAGCCCGGCCAACAGCGCGAGGTGGCGCTGGTGATTCCGCAGACCGGCACCGCGCAACTGCCGGCCGGCTTCGATGCCGACAAGGCGCAGCAGCAGGTGGCCCAGCAGTGGCGCAGCAAGCTCGATCGCGTGCGCATCAGCGTGCCGGCCGAAGGCAAGCCGGTGGTCGACACCTTGCGCACCGCGCTGGCGCATATGTTGATCTCGCGCATCGGCCCGCGCCTGCAGCCGGGCACGCGCTCGTATTCGCGCAGCTGGATCCGCGACGGCGCGATGATTTCCGAAGGCCTGCTGCGGCTCGGCCGCGAAGACGTGGTGCGCGAGTACGTCGACTGGTTCGCCCCGTATCAGTTCGCCGACGGCATGGTGCCGTGCTGCGTGGACGACCGCGGCAGCGACCCGGTGCCCGAGAACGACAGCCATGGCGAGCTGATCTTCAACATCGCCGAGTACTACCGCTACACCGGCGACAAGGCGTTCCTGGAAAAGATGTGGCCGCACGTGACCGGCGCCTACGACTACATGGAAAAGCTGCGCGCGAGCGAACGCACCGAAGACAACTTCATGCGCAATCCGGCCTTCTACGGAATGATGCCGGTGTCGATCAGCCACGAAGGCTATTCGGCCAAGCCGGTGCATTCGTACTGGGACAACTTCTGGGCGCTGCGCGGCTACAAGGATGCGGCGATGCTGGCCGGCGCACTCGACAAGCCCGACGAGGTCGCCCGCTTCAGCACTGCACGCGACGAATTCAGTGGCGACCTGGTCGCCTCGCTGGGCGCGGCGGTGCGCCAGCACAGTCTCGATTTCCTGCCCGGCTCGGCCGAGCTGGGCGACTTCGATGCGACCTCGACCACCATCGCGCTGGCCCCGGGCGGCGAGCAGCAACGCCTGCCGCAGGACCTGCTGACCAATACCTTCGAGCGCTACTGGAAGGAGTTTTCCGATCGCCGCGACGGCAAGCGCGCATGGAAGGACTACACGCCTTACGAATGGCGCAACGTGGCCGCGTTCGTGCGCCTGGGCTGGCGCGACCGCGCCTGGGACGCCACCGCGTTCTTCTTCAAGGACCGTGCGCCGCAACCCTGGAACCAGTGGGCCGAAGTGGTTTCGCGCACGCCGCGTACGCCGTTCTTCGTCGGCGACCTGCCGCATGCCTGGGTCGCCTCGGATTTCGTGCGCTCGGTGCTGGACATGTTCGCCTACGGACGCGAATCCGACGCCAGCCTGGTCATCGCTGCCGGCACGCCGACGCGCTGGTTCGAGGGCAAGGGCATCGGCATCGCCGAGCTGCGCACACCGTACGGGCGCCTCAATTACACCTTGCAGCGCACCGACAAGCAGCTGGTGCTGCAACTGCAGCCCGGCCTGATCCTGCCGCCGGGCGGGGTGGTGCTGCCGTGGCCGTACCAGGGCGCGCCGGGAAAGGCCAGCATCAACGGTGAATCAGCCGAATGGCAGAACGGCGAATTGCGAATTCAACAGCTGCCGGCCAACGTGCAGATCGATGTGCCCAGCGCGGTGCGGCGGGCCGAGCGCGCCTCGCAATGACCCACGCAGCTCGACCGACCCGGGCAGCGCCAGCGCGGCGCGGTATCGGGTGGCCGGTCGCGTGGGTGGCGCTGCTGCTGTGCGCTGTCGCTGCACACGCCACGCAGGCCGTGCAGGCCGCGCAACCCGCACAGCTCAACCAGACCGATCAGGCAGCACACGCATCCCCGGCAGTGCAGTCGCCGGGCGCGGCGCAGCGCGAGATGACCCTGGTCACGCTCAACCTGCATCACGACCGCGAAGACTGGCCGACGCGTCGCGCCTATATCGCCAGACAGCTCAAGCAACTGGCGCCGGATGTGATCGCACTGCAGGAAGTGATCGAGCGCCGCGGCAGCGTAGAGAACCAGGCCGCCTGGCTGGCGCGCAAGCTGGATTACGACTACACCTTCGCCTCGGCCGATCCGGTCGGTGCGCCCAAGCGCTACGGCAATGCCTTGTTGAGTCGGCGCACGGTGCTGGCCCGGCATCAGCGCCTGCTGCAACCGCTGGACGACTACCGCGTTGCCGCGCATCTGCAGGTCGATGTCGATGGCCAGCCGATCAACGTCTACGTCACCCATCTCAACGAACGTGCCGATGCGCGTGGCACGGCCACACGCACGCGTCAGGTCGCCGACCTGCTGGATTTCATTGCTTCAAACAGCGATCAAGCCCCGGTCGTGATCGCCGGCGATTTCAACACCGCCGCCGACGCCCTCGATCTGGAAGCGCTACGCAAGGGCTACGGCGACAGCTACGGCAGCGTACATCGCAACAGCGACGCCACCGTCAGCACCTTGAACCTGCATGTCTTCGACACGCCGGCGCGGATCGACCACGTGTTCTTCCAGCAGAACCGCCTGCTGGCGCGCGAAGCGCGCATCCTGTTCGACACCCCCTATGCGGAAGGGCGCTGGGCATCGGATCACTACGGCGTCTGGGTACGCCTGCAGCTCGCGCCACAGGCGCAGTCCGCGCCGTAGCCGCGCGCAAGCGATCGAATGCCGTAGGAGCGCACCCGGGCGCGATGGGGCGTTACCGATAACGCCCATCGCGCCCAGGTGCGCTCCTACGAGAAGCAACGGATTGCAGCTCCGTCACGCTCACCCATGCAGACGATTGAAGATCTGCACACCGGCCAGCCACACGCCGGCCATGCTGCCGACGTTGGTCAGCAGGAAGGTCAGCACCACGCGCGAGACGCGATTGCGGTACCAGCCGCGCAAGGTCTGCGCATCGTCGCGCAGCGACAGGAAATCGCCATAGGCCGGCTTGCGCATATGCACTTCGACCAGGGCGGCGAACGCACCGGTCGGCACGCTCAGACGGAACGGCTTGAACGGCGCCACCACCGCCGCGGTGAGGATGCTCAACGGGTGGCTGCCGGCCAGCAGGCAGCCCAGCGCGGCCAGTCCGCCGGTATACATCGCCCACTGCAACAACAGGTCCGCGCCCATGCTCAGGCCGCCGCGCCAGAACCCGATGCCGATGCCGGTGATGATGACCGCCAGGATGCCCAGCGTGATCCATGGAATGCGCTTGCGCTGCTGCACGTATTCCAGCGACTCGCGCAACGGGCCGGGTGCGGCGGTGTCCTGCTCCAGGTGGCGTGCAAGACCGGCCAGATGTCCTGCACCGACCACCGCCAGGATCTCGCGCTGATCGGTGGTGGCTTCCTCGCGCAGGCGCGTGGCCATGTACTGGTCGCGCTCGGCAATCACGGTCTCGTACAGTTCCGGGCTTTCGCTGGCAAAGTCGCCGAAGCTCGCCTCCAGCATGTCGCCCTGCTTAAGCTTTTCGATTTCCTCTTCGCCCACCTCGTCGGCCGCGAACAGGCCGCCGAGCAGGCCGCCGGCCAGTTTCATCTTGCCGAAGAATCCCAGCCGCCCGGACGCGCGCTTGAAGGTCAGGCCGACTTCGCGATCGATCAGATGCACCGGCAGGCCTTGCGCGCGCGCCAGGTTCACCGCTTCCTTCAATTCCGCGCCCGGCTCGATGCCGAGCTGCTTGGCCAGGCGGCGCTGGTAGGCGGCCAGGGCGAGGTTGGCCGCAAACAAGGCCACCCGGCCCTTGCGAATCACCTGCACCAGGTCCAGGCGGGCGAGGGCGTCCGGGTCGCTGAGCGCCTGCAGGCGCTGCGCGTCCAGTTCCACCGCCACCGCGTCGTAGCGGCCGCTGCCGATCGCCCGCTGCACCGCAGCCACGCTGGCCAGCGAGACATGCGCGGTGCCGAGCAGGGTATAGCGCACGCCATCGCGTTCGACGATGCGATGCGGCTGGCCGGACAGCGCATCGTCCAGAACGTGGGTGGTTTGCTCAGTCATGGGGTCATTCATCAGAAGGAGGGGCGGTGTCGCCGGAGCCGAGCGCGCGTTGCATCTGCACGCCGTCCAGCCAGCGACCATGCTTGCGGCCGATACCGGTGAACACTCCGACCGTGCGAAAACCAAAACGTTCATGCAGCCGTCGCGATGCCAGGTTGTCGGCATCGCCGATCACCGCAATCATCTGTCGATAGCCGCGCTGTTGGCAGCGAGCGATCAGCTCGCCGAGCAAGGCCTTGCCGATGCCGTGGCCCTGCGCGCCGCTGGTGAGATAGATCGAATTTTCGACGGTCCAGCGGTAGCCGGCGCGTGCGCGATAGGCGCCGACGTAGGCATAGCCGACCACCACGCCATCGCGCTCGGCAACAAGATAGGGGTAGCCGGCATCCACGCTTGCGCGCACGCGTGCACCCATCTCATCGCGCGATGGCGCGCTGTATTCGTAGCTGTTGACCCCGGCAATCTGCTCCGCGTAGATCGCGGTGATGGCCGGGATGTCCGCGTCGCAGACTTCGCGCAACTCCACTGGCATGCGGTCAGTCGATGTAGCGCTTGAGCAGATCGCCATACGCATCGATACGGCGATCGCGCAGGAACGGCCAGATACGGCGCACGTGTTCGCTGCGCTGCAGGTCGACGTCGCAGACCAGCACCGTCGGGTCCTGTCCGGCTTCGGCGATAAACTCGCCCTGCGGCCCCAGCACATGGCTGTTGCCCCAGAACTGGATGCCCGACGCGCCCAACGGCGAGGGCTCATGGCCGACGCGGTTGCACGACAGCACCGGCACCCCGTTGGCGACCGCATGGCCGCGATGGCTGAGCACCCAGGCATCGCGCTGGCGCTCCTGCTCGGGTTGCTGGTCATCCGGATCCCAGCCGATCGCGGTGGGGTAGAGCAGCAGTTCCGCACCGGCCAGCGCCATCAGGCGCGCCGCTTCGGGGTACCACTGGTCCCAACACACCAGCACGCCGAGGCGGCCGACCGAGGTATCGATCGGCGCAAAGCCCAGATCGCCCGGCGTGAAATAGAATTTTTCATAGAAGCCCGGGTCGTCCGGGATATGCATCTTGCGGTACTTGCCGAGCAGGCGGCCGTCCTTTTCGAACACGACCGCGGTGTTGTGATACAGCCCGGCCGCGCGGCGCTCGAACAACGAGGCCACCAGCACCACGCCGTGCTGCTTGGCCAGCGCGCCTAGCCGCTCGGTGCTGGGGCCGGGGATCGGCTCGGCCAGGTCGAATTCGTCCACCGACTCGTGCTGGCAGAAATACGCACCGTTGTGCAGTTCCTGCAGCAGCACCAGCTTGGCGCCCTGTGCGGCGGCTTCGGCCACGCGCGATTCGATGATGGCCAGATTGGCCGCGGCGTCGCCGTGGTTGCGCTCCTGGATCAGCGCGACGGGAAGGAGATGACGGGTCATGGCGATTCGTCCAGCTAGGTGACGCACTAAGGTAGCGCGCAATGGTGTAACACCGGCCTGCCGGCCGGAACAGGAGTGACTCAGGCAGCCAGCAGACCGGCGGGCAGTTGCATGGTCAGACAGTGCAGGCTGCCGTTCTGCCAGATCAATGGGCGGCACGGCACCGGCACGATGACGTGCTGCGGAAACGCCTCGGCCAGCACCGCCTGCGCGCGCGCATCGGCCTTGTCGCCGTAAGCCGGCATCAGCACCGCACCGTTGACGATCAGGAAGTTGGCGTACGAGGCGGCCAGACGCCGGCCCTGGTCCAGGATCGGCTCGGCCCACGGCAACACGAACAGCCGATACGGCTGCCCATCGGCCTTGCGCAACGCAGCCAGTTCGGCGCCCATCGCCTGCAATTCGGTGTAATGCGAATCGCTGGCCACATCACAGCCCTGGTAGACGATCGCATCCGGGCCCGCGAACCGCGCCAGCGTATCGATATGCGCATCGGTGTCGTCGCCTTCCAGATAGCCGTGATCCAGCCACAGCACGCGGTCCTGCGCCAGCCACGCGGCAAGATCGGCACTCAGCGAATCGCGCGTGCGCTGCGGATGCCGCTCATGCAGGCACTTCCAGGTGGTCAGCAAGGTGCCCGCACCATCGGTCTCGATCGCGCCGCCTTCCAGCGCGAAGTCCACCGTCTGCACCTGCGAGGGCACGAATACCTGCGCCGCATCCAGCGAGGTGACCAGCTGATCGTCCAGGCTGGCCTCGAACTTGCCGCCCCAGCCGGTGAAGCGGAAATCCATCAGGCGGAAACCGCCGTCCTGGCGCAGCGTGATCGGGCCCGAATCGCGCAGCCAGGTGTCGTTGTAGGCTGCAACCACGAAGCGCACCTGCGCCATGTCCACCCGTGCCGAGCGCAGCCGCGCTTCCGCGTAGATCTGCAGGTCGTCATCGGCCACGCACACGATCACCGGCTCGAAGCGGGAAATCGCCGTGACCAGCGCGATATAGGTCTCTTCCACCTCGGCAAGACGCTCGGCCCAATCGGTGCCCGCATGCGGCCACGCAATCAACACGGCGGACTGAGATTCCCACTCGGCAGGAAAGCGAACGCTATCGGTCATAACCTAACAAACACCTATCAATGCCCAACCGAAGCCAGGCTGTTAATTCAATCCCCGCACATGGATATGCGGGCTCTTGCGAGGGACTCGCATTGAATCGGCTCTTGCGATGGACTCGCCTCAAGTCGGCTCTTGCGAGGAATTCGCGTCGAATCGCCCCTTGCGAAGGACTCGCCTCACCGGTTCCCAGTGATCGCTTCCCGCGCATCTCATTGGATCAAACCACTGTTGCAGTCACCCTTCGATCCAGCCCGAACAACCCGTGATCACTTGATCGGCGGTTTGGGCCCGATCTCGTTGGCATCGGCCTGGTTGGCCACCACGTCGATCACCCGGCTCTTTTCGAAGTACACGGTGAAGGCCGGATACACCCAGCGGTGGATTGTCGGCCACTGGCGCTTCTGGCCACCGCGCGGCTGCAGCTTTTCCTGCGGCGCGCCATAACGGCCTTCGACCTGGCTCATGCTGTCGCCGCGCAAGGGCAGGGCAGCGGCAGGCTTCTGCTGCGCACGGTCGATCAGCAGCGTATCGGCCGACGCAGCGGCACTGATCCCCATCAGCGCGATCAGCGGCAGGACAAACAAACGGTTGCGCATGTCATCTACTCCCCAGTGGACAAGATTCGGATGGTGATTACAGCAAAAACCAGGGCCGGCGTGCTTGCAGATCGGTGTTACCCAACGCCGCGCCGGATGTCTGCCAGCGCGGCCGTTACGCGGAGCCGGCCGGGCGGCCGCGCATTCCAGCCTGCATGACGCAATCGTCGGCGTGAAGCATCGGCCAAGAAAAAACCGCCCGGAGGCGGCTTTCTCGGGTTTGCACGCGCGGCGAAAGCTTAGCGCTGACGCGCCTTAAAACGCGGGTTCGACTTGCAGATCACGAAGACCTTGCCGCGGCGGCGGACCACCTTGCAGTCGCGGTGACGGGTCTTCGCAGACTTCAGGGAGGACAGGACTTTCATGGCACACCTCGGCGTAAACGGTTGGATTCGATGGGAGAGTGCCCGCTATCGAGGGTGCACCCGGAATTAAGCCGGCAATTCTAACCGGCTTTTCGTCGTGCTTTCAAGTGGTTGCATCGCAATCCCCGCGAGCGGCGCTACACTACCGCCTGATGACCTTCCGGAAACCTGAATGACCGACCTTTCGCCCGTCCTTACCATCGATGGTCCCTCCGGCGCCGGCAAGGGCACTGTGAGCCGGATCGTGGCCGCCCGGCTGGGCTGGCATTACCTCGATTCGGGCGCACTGTATCGCGCGGTGGGCGTGGCGGCGAGCTGGGCCGATCTGGATGTCTCCGACCCGGCCGCGCTGGTGCGCTGCACCTTCGACACCAAGGTGGAGTTCGACGACGCCGGCGAGGCGGGGTTGCGGGTGCTGGTCAACGGCGTGGACGCCACCGGCGAGCTGCGCCTGGAGACCACCGGCGCGCTGGCCTCGGCGATTGCGGCCATTCCCGAGGTGCGCAGCGCACTGAAGGAGCGCCAACGCGCATTCAGGCAGGCGCCCGGCCTGGTCGCGGACGGGCGCGACATGGGCACGGTGATCTTCCCCGATGCCGCCTTCAAGGTGTTTCTGACCGCCAGTGCCGAAGAACGTGCGGGCCGTCGCCATAAACAGTTGATGGAAAAGGGTGTTTCGGTTATCTTTGACGACCTGCTGCGCGAGATCATGGCTCGAGATGCCCGTGATGCGCAGCGGGTGGTGGCGCCATTGCGGCCGGCCGAAGACGCCGTGCTGATCGATACCAGCGGAATGGGGATCGAGGATGTCGTCCAGCGTGTGGTCGGGTTGTTAGCCGCTCGCACGTCGTCGTAAGCGTTCCGCAAGCGGGCATGTCCCGCCGACCGTAAGGCGTTCCAAGGCTCCGTCGCACATCCCGTGTGGCGGTTCTATTACTACTTAAACCGACTCGCTGTCTGGAGTCGACCAACAGGCTGGGCGCTTGGCATCTGTCGCATCCGACGATCAACGCCCGTGTGTTCAACTGAGTAAAATTCAAATGACAGAATCTTTTGCTGAACTGTTCGAAGCCAGTCAAGCCAATCTGGCGAAGCTGAAGCCGGGCTCGATCGTCACCGGTACCGTCGTGGAAGTGCGCGGCGACGTGGTGGTGATCAACGCTGGCCTGAAGTCCGAAGGCATCGTGCCGATCGAGCAGTTCCGTAATGACGCTGGCGAGATCGATGTCGGCGTAGGCGACCAGGTCAAGGTTGCCCTCGATTCCATCGAGAACGGCTTCGGTGAGACCGTGCTGTCGCGCGAGAAGGCCAAGCGCGCAATGGTGTGGGACGAGCTGGAAGAGGCGTTGGAAAAGAACGAAACCATCACCGGCCGCATCAGCGGCAAGGTCAAGGGTGGTTTCACCGTGGACATCAAGGATGTCCGCGCGTTCCTGCCTGGTTCGCTGGTGGATGTGCGCCCGGTGCGCGACCCGGCCTACCTGGAAGGCAAGGAACTCGAGTTCAAGCTGATCAAGCTGGACCGCAAGCGCAACAACGTAGTGGTCTCGCGTCGTGCCGTGGTCGAGAGCGAGCACTCGGAAGAGCGCGAGCAGCTGATGGACAAGCTGCAGGAAGGCGCGATCCTGAAGGGTGTCGTTAAGAACCTGACCGATTACGGCGCATTCGTGGACCTGGGCGGTATCGACGGCCTGCTGCACATCACCGACATGGCCTGGAAGCGCGTGCGCCATCCGTCCGAAGTCGTCAACGTCGGCGACGAGCTGGACGTGCGCGTGCTGAAGTTCGATCGCGAGCGTAACCGCGTCAGCCTCGGCCTGAAGCAGCTGGGCGAAGATCCGTGGGACAACATCGCACGTCGTTACCCGGCCAACAGCCGCGTGTTCGGCAAGGTTTCCAACGTCACCGATTACGGCGCATTCGTCGAGATCGAGCCGGGCGTCGAAGGTCTGGTGCACGTCTCCGAGATGGATTGGACCAACAAGAACGTCAACCCGTCCAAGGTTGTGCAGGTTGGTGACGAAGTCGAAGTGATGGTGCTGGATGTCGACGAGGAGCGTCGCCGCATCTCGCTGGGCATGAAGCAGGTTGCCGCCAATCCGTGGGAAACCTTCGCTGCCACCCACAAGAAGAACGACAAGGTGTCCGGCCAGATCAAGTCGATCACCGACTTCGGCATCTTCATCGGTCTGGACGGCGGCATCGACGGCCTGGTCCACCTGTCCGACATCAGCTGGAACACCACCGGCGAAGATGTCGTGCGCAACTACAAGAAGGGCGACACGCTGGAAGCCGTTGTGCTGGCAGTCGATCCGGAACGTGAGCGCATCAGCCTGGGCGTCAAGCAGCTGGAGCAGGATCCGTTCGGCCAGTACATGGCGTCCAACCCGAAGGGTTCGAAGGTCGAAGGTGTGGTGCGTGAAGTGGATGCCAAGGGCGCCACGATCGACCTGGCCGATGGCATCGAAGGCTACGTCGCTGCACGCGACATCGCCAACGAGCGTGTGGACGATGCGACCCAGCACCTGAAGGTCGGCGACAAGATCGAAGCCAAGTTCGTGGGCATGGACCGCAAGGGCCGCACCCTGCAGCTGTCGATCAAGGCCAAGGACGATGCCGAAATGCGCGAAACGCTGGAGGAATACCAGTCTTCGGCCGCATCCGGTGGCATGACCCAGCTGGGCGCGCTGCTGCGTGCACAGTTGAACAGCAACAAGTCCGAGTAAGCGCGTAGCGCTCGCAAGAGCGTGATGGATCGGCCCGGGCTTGCCCGGGCCGATTCCGATGTGTCAGTCGAAAAAAGCAAGTCTTCCCATGACCAAGTCCGAATTGATTGAAATCCTGGCGCGACGTCAAGCGCATCTGAAGGCGGACGACGTGGATCTGGCAGTCAAATCGCTGCTGGAAATGATGGGACAGGCGCTCTCCGATGGTGATCGGATCGAAATCCGCGGGTTCGGCAGCTTCTCGCTGCATTACCGCCCGCCACGTCTTGGTCGTAATCCGAAGACCGGCGAGTCGGTCGCGTTGCCGGGCAAGCATGTTCCGCATTTCAAGCCTGGCAAGGAATTGCGCGAGCGTGTCAGCTCCGTGGTCCCTGTTGATCTGCTGGATGCGGCTGACTGAGGTCATTCTGCCGCTGCGTTTATGTCGGCTCGGTTAAGCTAAGCCTCTTTTGACGGAGTCTGGCCATGAAGGTGTTTCGCTTGCTGGTGATGTTGGCCTTCCTGCTGGTCGGTCTGATCATCGGTGCGGTCAATTCCCAGGACGTCACTCTCGACTTCCTTTTCTCCAGTGTGCACACGACCTCCGGAATCGCGATCATTGTCGCGCTGCTGGTCGGTGTGTTGATCGGTGCCGGCATGGTGCTGGTCAGTGTGGTCATTCCCCTCTATTCCAAACTGCGCCAGGCCAACAAGGCGGCTGCAGTCAGTCGCACCGACGCCAGGCCGATCACGCCTGCCGCAGTCGAGCCGCGCCCCTTTGATGGACTGTAAGCGCGTATGGACTTTCTGACCGAGTGGATCTGGTTCTTCCTGTTCGTGCCGTTGGCAGCGCTGGGGGGCTGGGTCGTTGGCCGCCGCGGTGGTCAACGCCACGGCGATACCCAGGTCAGTCGCCTGTCCAGCACCTACTTTCGCGGTCTGAACTATCTGCTCAACGAGCAGCCGGACAAGGCGATCGAGCTGTTTCTGCATATCGCCGAACTGGACAAGGAAACCTTCGAGACCCAGGTCGCGTTGGGGCATTTGTTCCGTCGTCGCGGTGAGGTCGACCGCGCGATCCGGCTGCATCAGGGCCTGGTGCAACGTGCCGACCTGACCGATCAGCAGCGCGTGCAGGCCTTGCTGGCACTGGGCGAGGACTATATGAAGTCTGGCCTGCTGGATCGCGCCGAGACCGTATTCACCGAACTGGCGCAGCTGGATCAGCGTGCGCCGCAGGCGCTGCGTCACCTGATCGGCATCTATCAGGCCGAGCGCGATTGGGAAAAGGCGATCGACAACGCCACCCGTTATGAAGAAGTCACCGGCGAGCCGATGGGCAAGCTGATCTCGCAATTCGAGTGCGAGCTGGCCGACCGCTATCGCGGCCTGAGCAAGCCCGACGAAGCATTGCAGGCGATCGCACGCGCCTACCAGGCCGATGGCACCTCGGTGCGCGCCGGCATTCTGGAAGGACGCATCGAAGCCGAGCGCGGACACGACGAAGCGGCGGTACGCGCGTTCGAACGTGCTGCGCGGCATGATCCGGAATACCTGCCGGAGATCATTCCTGCATTGATGGCGGCGTATCGCCGGGTCGGCGATATCGCCGGCGCACGTAATTTCCTGTCCGAGATGACCGAGCACTATCGCGGCATTGCCCCGGTGCTGGCGTTGACGCAGCTGATGGAGGCGCAGGACGGTGTGGCACCTGCGTTGGCCTATCTGGGCCGTCAGCTCAAGGACCGGCCATCGGTCCGCGGCGAATCGGCGTTGATCGACCTGACCCTGGCCGAAGGCAGCGACCCGGTCGGCACCTTGCAGGATCTCAAGCACATCACCGACCAGTTGCTGGTACGCAACCCGAGTTACCGCTGCACCCGCTGCGGCTTCGGCGCGAAGACGCACCACTGGCAATGCCCGAGTTGCAAGGAATGGGGCACGGTCAAGCCGCTGTTGAATTACGCGGTGGTCTGATGCCGCAGGCCTGGCTGTGGTGGTGTCTGTCGCACCTGACGGTCGCGGCACTGGGAACCTGGTTGTTGCGGCGCTACGCGCTGCATCGTCGGCTGCTCGATCATCCGGGCGAACGCCGCAGCCATGTGGTCGCCACCCCGCGTGGCGGTGGCATGGCAATCGTGGCGGCGCTGCTGTCCGGGTGCGTGGCGGCCGGCGTGTTCTGGCCGGCGGCAGGCCCGATTCTTGGTTGGTTCGCGGCCGGGCTGGTGCTGGTGGCCGGGGTGGGTTGGTGGGACGACCACCGTCCGCTCTCGGCCAGGCTGCGTTTTGCGATCCATCTGTTGGCATCGGTCATGCTGGGCTGGCTGGTCAGCCATCACACCGGCAATCTCTGGGACGGTGTGCTTACCGCCATGGCGTCGGTGGTGTTGATCAATGTCTGGAACTTCATGGACGGCATCAACGGCCTGGCCAGCAGCCAGGCGGCCCTGGCCGCGCTGGCATTTGCTGCAGTCGTGCCTGGCGCCTGGGCCTGGGCCGGCCTTGCCGTCGCCGCGGCCTGCCTGGGATTTCTGCCGTTCAACTTTCCGCGTGCGCGGATCTTTCTGGGTGACGGCGGCAGTGGTGCCTTGGGATATGTGCTGGCTGCATTGCTCGCACTCACGGTAGCGAGCGGGCGGGTAAATTGGTGGATCAGCTGGTTGCCGCTGACCGCATTTCTTGTAGACGCCGGCTTCACGCTGCTGTCTCGCATGCTCGCGGGGCAACGGTGGTGGGAGCCGCATGCCCAACATCTCTATCAGCGGCTGGCACGCAGGCTTGAGACGCACGTTCCGGTAACCGGTATTTATTTCGCTTTCAGCGTGGCTGCCGTCTGCTTGTATGTGTTAATTCGTCATGATGCAACTTGGCTGCAAGTGTCCGGAGCCCTGGTATGGGGCGTGGGTGCCACCGCAATCTGGTTTTTTCTGCGCGATGGACTGCGCAATTCCTGAGTAATGGACTTTTATGATTTCCTGGCGTGACCGTTTGACCAAAGCCCTGCCGCAAGCAGCGGTGGTGCTGCATGACCTGTTGATGGTGTGGGTGTGCTGGCAGCTGTTGCACGCCGGCCGCTACTCCATGCTGCGCGAGGCTCCCGATCTGCCGTTGTGGGATTGGCGCACTGCCGTGGTCCTGGTCGCGCAGGGCCTGGTGTTCTGGAAGATGGGCCTGTATCGCGGGCTGTGGCGATTCGCCTCGGTGCCGGACTTGTGGAACATCTTCAAGTCGAGTTTTCTCGGTCTGGTCGCGATCGTGCTGGCGCTGTCCTACGACCGCCTGGATGGGGTGCCGCTGTCGGTGCTGGTCGTTTATCCGTTCGCACTGTCGGCGCTGCTGGGTACGCCGCGGCTGCTGTACCGCGCCTGGAAGGATTACCAGATCGCGCATTCCGGAGATGCCGCGCAGCGCGTGTTGATCCTTGGCGCAGGTCGCGCCGCCGAGGGTCTGGTCCGTGATCTGCGCCGCACCGGCGCATTCGTGCCGGTCGGCTATCTGGACGATGCCAACAATCTGCATGGCGCCAAGATCCAGGGCCTGAATGTGCTGGGCAATCTGGATCAGGCTGCAGCCATCGCCAAGGAGACGGCTGCCAAGCTGCTGGTCATCGCGATTCCGTCGCTGGATGCCTCGGGCATGCAGCGCGTGGTGGCCATCTGCGAAAGTACCGGGCTGCCGTTCCGCATGGTGCCCAAGCTGATCAACGTGCTGGAAGGGCGCTCGTTGCCGGGCGAACTGAAAGAAGTCGCGATCGAGGACCTGCTCAACCGCAAGCCAGTTACCCCGGATTGGCGCCTGATTCGCGACTGGTTGACCAACAAGACGGTGATGGTGACTGGCGCGGGTGGCTCGATCGGTTCGGAAGTCTGCCGCCAGTGCGCGCGTCACGGTGCGCGCCGCATCGTGCTGCTGGAGATCGATGAGCTGGCGTTGCTGACCGTTGATTCGGACCTGCGTCGGTTGTTCCCCGATATCGAAGTAGTCCGCGTGCTGGGCGATTGCGGCGACCCGGCGGTGGTCGCGCATGCCTTGAACACCGCGCTGCCGGATGCCGTCTTTCATGCCGCGGCCTACAAGCAGGTGCCGTTGCTGGAAGAACAGTTGCGCGAGGCGGTACGCAATAACGTGCTGGCCACCGAAAACGTGGCGCGCGCCTGCCAGCGTGCACGCATCGAGACCTTCGTCTTCATCTCCACCGACAAGGCGGTCGAGCCGGTCAACGTGCTGGGCGCGAGCAAGCGCTATGCGGAGATGATCTGCCAGAGCCTGGACGCACGCGATGCGCCAACGCGCTTCATCACCGTGCGTTTCGGCAACGTGCTGGATTCGGCCGGCAGCGTGGTGCCGTTGTTCCGCGAGCAGATCCGCCAGGGTGGCCCGGTCACGGTGACGCATCCGGATGTGACGCGTTACTTCATGACCATTCCGGAAGCCTGCCAGCTGGTGGTGCAGGCCGCGGCCTCCGCCTCGCATGGCGCGATCTATACGCTGGACATGGGCGAGCCGGTGCCGATCCGCCTGCTCGCCGAGCAGATGATCCGTCTTGCCGGCAAGCAGCCCGGCAAGGATGTGGCGATCCTCTATACCGGCCTGCGTCCGGGCGAGAAGCTGCACGAAACCCTGTTCTATTCCGACGAAGACTATCGCCCCACCGCGCATCCCAAGATTCTGGAAGCCGGTGTGCGCGAGTTCTCGCACGAGCAGGTGTTGCAGCTGGTGACGCGCTTGCGTGAGGCGGTTAACCGCTATGACATCAAGGCGATGGAGACTGTGCTCGGCAGTCTGATGCCGGATTTTGCGGCTGCTCGACGGAAAGTCGACGCGCGATCTGATACGGTCGTTCCATTCCCCGCACGTGAGGTCAGAAGACTTTAATGAGCAAGCGTATTCGCAAGGCCGTATTCCCCGTCGCAGGTCTTGGGACCCGCTTTCTTCCGGCAACCAAAACGGTGCCGAAGGAAATGCTGCCAATCATCGACAAACCTTTGATCCAGTACGCCGTCGACGAGGCCATCCAGGCCGGTTGCGACACGCTGATCTTCGTGACCAATCGCTACAAGCACTCGATCGCCGACTACTTCGACAAGGCCTACGAGCTGGAGCAAAAGCTCGAGCGCGCCGGCAAGCTTGAACAGTTGGAGCTGGTGCGGCATGCCTTGCCGGAAGGCGTGCGCGCCATTTTCGTGACGCAGGCCGAAGCGCTCGGTCTGGGGCACGCCGTGCTGTGTGCCAAGGCCGTGGTCGGCGACGAGCCGTTCGCGGTGTTGTTGCCGGACGACCTGATCTGGAACCGCGGTGCCGGTGCGCTGACTCAGATGGCCGATGTGGCCGAAGCCTCGGGCGGCAGCGTCATCGCCGTGGAGGATGTGCCGCACGACAAGACCGCCAGCTACGGCATCGTGGCCACCGATGCGTTCGATGGTCGCAAGGGGCGCATCAACGCCATCGTCGAAAAGCCCAAACCGGAAGTGGCACCGAGCAACCTGGCCGTGGTCGGCCGGTATGTGCTCAACCCGAAGATCTTCGAGCTGCTCGAAGAGACCGGTGCCGGCGCCGGTGGCGAAATCCAGCTGACCGATGCGATTGCCGGACTGCTGCAGCAGGAAACCGTCGACGCCTATCGCTTCGAAGGCCGTCGCTTCGATTGCGGCGCGCATATCGGCCTGATTGAGGCCACCGTGCATTTCGCGCTCGAGCACGAAAAGCATGGCGGGCCGGCCAAGGAAATTCTGCGCACCGCATTGGCCGAGGCCGACGCGCGCGGCTGATTGCCTGGCCATCGCCTGCATTCACGAACGACGCCATCTGGCGTCGTTCGTCGTTTGTGGCCTCGCTGGGCGAGAACGCCGTGCCGCTGGCTGATCGACACGTCAGGCGGCTTTGCCAACGTCGCACGCTGGTGCAAGTTTGTGGTGCGCGCCTGCGGCTAGAATCCTCGGCATGAGCCAGCCTGCCGAATCCAGCGAACTGATCAACGTGGTGGCCCTGCTGGGCGCTGCCGTAGTCGCCATCCCGGTGTTCCGACGTCTGGGCCTGGGCTCGGTACTGGGTTATCTGGCCGCGGGTCTGGCGATCGGTCCGTTCGGCCTGGGCTTGTTCGATGACCCGCAGGCGATCCTGCACGTGGCCGAGTTGGGCGTGGTGATGTTCCTGTTCGTGATCGGGCTGGAAATGCGGCCATCGCACCTGTGGAGCCTGCGCAAGGAGATCTTCGGCCTGGGGACGCTGCAGATCGCAGTGTGTGCGCTGGTGCTGACAGGCATCGGCCTGTTGCTCGGCTTCGCGCCGCCGGTGGCATTCGTGGCCGCATCCGGCTTCGTGCTGACCTCCACGGCGGTGGTGATGCAGTTGCTGGCAGAGCGGGGCGATGTCGCCTTGCCGCCGGGCCAGAAGATCGTGGCGATCCTGTTGTTCGAGGACCTGTTGATCGTGCCGCTGCTGGCGATCGTGGCCTGGATGGGCGCCAACGGCGACCCGCAGGCGGCGACGCAACGCTGGCAGGACATCGGCATCGGTCTGGCCTGCATCGTCGGCCTGGTGGTGGCGGGGCGCTGGCTGCTCAATCCCTTGTTCCGCATCCTGGCCGCGTCCAAGGCGCGCGAGGTGATGACGGCGGCGGCCTTGCTGGTGGTGCTGGGCGCGGCGCTGTTGATGCAGGTCGGTGGGCTGTCGATGGCGATGGGCGCGTTTCTGGCCGGTGTGCTGCTGTCCGAATCCACCTTCCGGCATCAGATCGAGGCGGATATCGAGCCGTTCCGCGGCATCCTGCTCGGGCTGTTCTTCCTGGGCGTCGGCATGAGCCTGGACCTGCGTGTGGTTGCGGCAGACTGGCGGCTGATCGTTGCCGGTGTGCTGGCGCTCATGCTCGGCAAGGGCGTGTGCATCTACGCCGTGGCGCGGCTGATGCGCAGCGACCATCGCCAGGCGTTGGATCGTGGCGTGCTGATGGCGCAGGGCGGCGAGTTCGCCTTCGTGCTGTTCGCGGCAGCATCGGCGTCCGGCGTCATCGACGCGCAGGTCAACGCCAGCCTGACGGCGATCGTGGTGTTGTCGATGGCGCTGACGCCGCTGTTCGTGCTGTTGCAGCGACGGCTGACGCCGGCCGCCCAGCCGTCGCTGGAAGGCGTGGAAGCCGTCAATGGCCAGACCGGCAGCGTGCTGATCATCGGGTTCGGGCGCTTCGGGCAGGTTGCCAGCCAGTCACTGCTGGCGCGCGACGTGGATGTGACCATCATCGATAACGACATCGAGATGATCCAGAGCGCAGAACAGTTCGGTTTCAAGATCTACTACGGCGATGGCACCCGGCTCGATGTGCTGCATGCCTCCGGTGCGCACAGCGCACGCGCGATCGCGGTGTGCATCGACAACCGCGAGGCGGCCAATCGCATCGTCGAGCTGGCAAGGCACGAGTTCCCGCACGCCAGGTTGCTGGTGCGCTCGTTCGACCGTGAGCATTCATTGCAGTTGGTCGCTGCCGGGGTGGACTACCAGATTCGCGAGACCTTTGAGTCGGCAGTGGCGTTCGGGCAGGCGGCCCTGGTCGAGCTGGGCGTGGACGAGGACGAGGCGGTCAGCATCGCGCGCGAGATCCGGCGTCGCGATGCCGAGCGGTTCGAACTGGAGATTGCGGCCGGCAACACGCGTGCCGGTGCCGTGGCAGGGCTGATGTACGGCAATCTCACGCCCACCGTGCCCAAGCCCACGCCGTTCACCCCGCCGCGGCGGGAGAGCCGCACGCTCAATCCCGATGCGGTACCGCAGGCCAATCAGCCAGAAGCCGTGACCCGCGACTGAGTCGTGTGCGGCGTGAGCCGAAGCAGGGTCGGTGCTGCGGTTGCCTCGGCTGGTCGAGAAAAAACCTGGGGCGATAGAGCGGCCGGCACCAAGCTGCCGGCCTGAGCTGACAAGTCGACCGGCTCAGCCGTGCCGGCGTTGAGCGGCCGCGAAGGCTTCCAGTTGCTCGGGCGTGGCGTCTTTCTGGTGCTGCCGTTTCCAGTCGGCAAACGGCATGCCGTACACCGCTTCGCGCGCCTGCTCCTTGCTCATCGGCTGGCCGTGCGCTTCGGCGGCTTCGCGGTACCAGTCGCCCAGGCAGTTGCGGCAGAAGCCGGCCAGGATCATCAGATCGATGTTCTGCACATCCGGGCGCTGCTGGTTGAGATGCTGCAACAGACGGCGAAATGCGGCTGCTTCGATGGACGTGGTGATGGAATCGGGTGTCGAGGTGGTGTCGGTCATGACGGAATCGGGGACAATAGACGGCCTTCGACTCTACACCTGACGCCCCATGACCGTTTCCGCGCCAGCTGCCTCTGCTCCGGCCCGCCTTCTCGATGGTCGCCGCATCGCCGAGGAACTGCTCGACGGGCTGAAGCTGCGCGTGGATGCGCGCCTGGCCGCCGGCAAGACGCGCCCCGGGCTGGCGGTGGTGCTGGTCGGCGGCGACCCGGCCTCGTCGGTGTATGTGCGCAACAAGCGGCGTGCGGCGGAGAAGGTCGGCATCGAGGCCTTCGATTACGACTTGCCGCAGGGCACCAGTGAGGCGGAGTTGGCGCGGCTGATCGACCAGCTTAATGCCGACCCCAAGATCCACGGCATCCTGATCCAGCTGCCGTTGCCGGGCATCCCCGATGCCAATCGCCTGATCCAGCGCATCGATCCGCGCAAGGACGTCGACGGCTTCCATCCGCAGAATGTCGGGCACCTGGCGCTGCGCGAATTCGGCCTGCGTCCGTGCACGCCGCGCGGCATCGTGACCTTGCTGGGGCACACCGATCAGCCGGTGCGCGGCCGCAACGCGACCATCGTGGGTGTGAGCAATCACGTCGGCCGGCCGATGGGCCTGGAGCTGCTGATCGCCGGTTGCACGGTCACCAGCTGCCACAAGTTCACCCCGCCCGAGGTGCTGGAAGCCAGCGTGCGCAATGCCGACATCCTAGTGGTGGCGGTCGGTCGCCCGGGCCTGATTCCGGGCGAATGGGTCAAGCCGGGCGCAGTGGTGATCGATGTCGGCATCAATCGGCTGGACGACGGCCGCCTGGTCGGCGATGTCGGTTTCGACGCAGCGGTGCAACGTGCGGCCTGGATCACGCCGGTGCCGGGTGGAGTCGGGCCGATGACGGTCGCCACGCTGATGCAGAACACGCTGGAAGCGGCCGACGCGGCTGGCTGAGGCGCGTGTAACGCTGCATTGCAGTCGCGTTGTGTCTTCGTGAAGGCTTTCAGGGTAAAATGCCGCGCTTCCCCAAACTCGGGTCCGCCGATGCTCCGCATCCAGGCTGAAGCTCTCACCTACGACGACGTTTCCCTCGTCCCCGCTCATTCGATCGTCCTGCCCAAGGACGTCAGCCTGGAAACCCGGCTGACCCGCGATCTGCGCCTGAAACTGCCGATTCTCTCGGCCGCGATGGACACAGTGACCGAGCACCGCCTTGCGGTGGCCATGGCCCAGCTGGGCGGCATCGGCATCATCCACAAGAATCTGACCCCTGCGCAGCAGGCCGGCGAAGTGGCCCGGGTCAAGAAATTCGAATCCGGCGTGATCACCGAGCCGTTCACGGTGAGCCCGGACACGACCATCGGCGAGGTGCTCAAGCTGACCCGCGCGCGCAACATCTCCGGCGTGCCGGTGGTGGATGGCAGCGAACTGGTCGGCATCGTCACCAGCCGCGACATGCGCTTCGAGAAGAAGCTCGACGATCCGGTCCGCCACATCATGACCAAGAAGGATCGCCTGATCACCGTGCGCGAAGGCGCCAGTGACGAGGAAGTGCTGGAGCTGCTGCACCGCAACCGCATCGAAAAGATCCTGGTGGTCAACGACAGCTTCGAGCTGCGCGGCCTGATCACTGTCAAGGACATCCAGAAGAAGACCGACAACCCCAACGCGGCCAAGGACGGGTCCACGCGCCTGCTGGTCGGCGCGGCGGTCGGCGTCGGCGGCGACACCGAGCAGCGCATCGAACTGCTGGCGGCGGCCGGCGTGGATGTGGTCATCGTCGATACCGCGCACGGCCACTCGCAGGGCGTGATCGATCGCGTGGCCTGGGTCAAGAAGGCGTATCCGCAGCTGCAGGTGATCGGCGGCAACATCGTCACCGGCGATGCCGCGCTGGCACTGATGGACGCCGGCGCCGATGCGGTCAAGGTCGGCGTGGGCCCCGGGTCGATCTGCACCACGCGCGTGGTCGCCGGTGTCGGCGTGCCGCAGATCACCGCGGTGGACATGGTCGCCGAGGCGCTGCAGGACCGCATTCCGCTGATCGCCGATGGCGGCATTCGCTACTCGGGCGACATCGGCAAGGCGCTGGTCGCCGGCGCCTCCACGGTGATGGTCGGCGGCCTGTTCGCCGGCACCGAGGAAGCCCCGGGCGAGGTCGAGCTGTTCCAGGGCCGCAGCTACAAGAGCTACCGCGGCATGGGCAGCCTGGGCGCGATGGAGAAGGGGTCCAAGGACCGCTATTTCCAGGATTCCAGCGATGCCGACAAGCTGGTGCCGGAAGGCATCGAAGGGCGCGTGCCGTATCGCGGCCCGGTCGGTGGCATCGTCCATCAGCTGATCGGCGGCCTGCGCGCCACGATGGGCTATGTGGGCTGCGCGACCATCGAGGAAATGCGCACCAAGCCGAAGTTCGTCACCATCACCGGTGCCGGCCAGCGCGAAAGCCACGTCCACGACGTGCAGATCACCAAGGAACCGCCGAATTACCGCATGGGCTGATGCCTCTGCGTGAATGGGGAATCGGGAGTCGGGAATCGATGAACCAGCGTCTGCGCCGCTTTGCCCATTCCCGATTCCCCGTTCCCAATCCCGGCCCCAATGACCAACATCCACAGCGACAAGATCCTCATCCTCGATTTCGGCGCGCAGTACACCCAGCTGATTGCGCGGCGTATCCGCGAGATCGGTGTGTATTGCGAGATCTGGGCCTGGGATCATGACCCGGCCGAGATCGCCGGTTTCGGCGCCAAGGGCATCATCCTGTCCGGTGGTCCGGAGTCGACCACCTTGCCGGGTGCGCCGGTCGCGCCGCAGGAAGTGTTCGACAGCGGCTTGCCGGTGTTAGGTATCTGCTACGGCATGCAGACGTTGGCAGCGCAGCTGGGCGGCGCGACAGAGGCGGCGGATCAGCGCGAATTCGGTCATGCCGAAGTCGATGTGGTGGCCGCCGATGCCTTGTTCGCAGGGCTGACCGATCATGCCGGCGCGTCGCGTCTCAATGTGTGGATGAGCCACGGCGACCACGTGTCGCAGGTGCCGCCGGGCTTCACCGTCACCGCGGTGACCGACCGCATCCCGGTGGCGGCGATGTCCAACGAGGACAAGCGCTGGTACGGCGTGCAGTTCCATCCCGAGGTCACCCACACGCTGCAGGGCCAGACCTTGCTGCGACGCTTCGTGGTCGATGTCTGCGGCTGCCAGACGCTGTGGACGGCGGCCAACATCATCGACGACCAGATCGCGCGCGTGCGCGAGCAGGTGGGCGATGACGAAGTGATCCTCGGCCTGTCCGGCGGCGTCGATTCGTCGGTGGTCGCCGCGCTGTTGCACAAGGCGATCGGCGACAAGCTGACCTGCGTGTTCGTCGATACCGGCCTGTTGCGCTGGCAGGAAGGCGACCAGGTGATGGCGATGTTCGCCGAGCACATGGGCGTGAAGGTGATCCGCGTCAATGCGGCCGATCGTTACTTTGCCAAGCTCGAAGGCGTCAGCGACCCGGAAGCCAAGCGCAAGATCATCGGCAACCTGTTCGTGGATATCTTCGACGAGGAATCCAACAAGCTGGCCAATGCCAAGTGGCTGGCGCAGGGCACGATCTATCCGGACGTGATCGAGTCGGCCGGCAGCAAGACCGGCAAGGCGCACGTGATCAAGAGCCACCACAACGTCGGCGGCCTGCCCGAGCACATGAAGCTGGGCCTGGTCGAGCCGTTGCGCGAATTGTTCAAGGACGAAGTGCGCCGCCTCGGTGTCGAACTCGGCTTGCCGCGCACGATGGTGTACCGCCATCCGTTCCCGGGCCCGGGCCTGGGCGTGCGCATCCTGGGCGAAGTGAAGCGCGAATACGCCGAATTGCTGGCCAAGGCCGATGCGATCTTCATCGACGAACTGCGCAAGGCCGATCTGTACGACAAGACCAGCCAGGCGTTTGCGGTGTTCCTGCCGGTCAAGTCGGTCGGTGTGGTCGGCGATGCACGCGCCTACGAATGGGTGATCGCGTTACGCGCGGTGGAGACCATCGACTTCATGACCGCGCACTGGGCGCACCTGCCATACGATTTCCTCGGCACGGTGAGCAACCGCATCATCAACGAACTGCGCGGCGTCTCGCGCGTGGTCTACGACATCTCCGGCAAGCCGCCGGCGACGATCGAGTGGGAATGATGGAGCGTCTTTCGGAGGCTATCGCCAGGTATCGGTAGAAGTAATTTAACTTTTTGATTATAAAAGTATAAGTTGCGCTTTCAATAAGCTTCCGCTACGACTACTGTCTCAATGGACGCCGCGAGACGCTGACCCTCGGACGGTGTGGGCCGGCCGGCATGTCGCTGGCCATGGTGCGGGAGCGGCTGCTCGACGCCAAGCGCTCGGTCGATCAGGGCCTTTCCCCGGCGCTGGAGCAACAGCGGGCCAAGCGGCGGCTGACGGCCGCCAGGACCTTCGGCCAGATGACGGAACGCTGGCTGGTCGATGCCCGCATAGCCGACAGCACCCGGTCGATGCGCAAGCACATCATCGACCGCGACATCCTGCCGGTCTTCCAGAATCGCAAGCTGAGGGAAGTCACCCCCGACGACCTGCGGGCGCTGTGCAACAAGGTGAAGGCGCCCGACGCACCGGCCACGGCCATCCACGTCCGGGACATCGTGAAGCAGGTCTATGCCTTAAGCCTTCGCCATCCTGCACGGCGAACGGCTCGCCAACCTTGCCGACGACGTGTAGGCGGCCTCGATCGCGACCTTCATTCCCAAGGACCGGGCGCTGTCGCCGGCCGAGATCCGGCTGGCCTTCCAACAACTGAAGACCATCGCGTCCTATCCGACCATCCGGCTGGCCTTGCGCCTGGTCTTGCTGACGATGGTGCGCAAGAGCGAACTCGTCGAAGCGACGTGGAACGAGGTGGATTCCGAAAATGCCACCTGGACGATCCCCAAGGTGCGGATGAAGCGGCGCAAGCCGCACGTGGTCTACCTGTCGTGGCAGGCGATGGACATCTTCGTGGCCTTGCACACTTGCGCTGACAACGCGAGGTAGTGGGTATCGATGCCGTGGAACAGTGTACTGTCCCCACTAGCCTCATCACCAAGCATCGCCTTGTAGCGCTCGAGTTGGAAGATGGGACGCAGGAGTAGCAGGTTGCGCTGCTGACGTGACAGGCCAAGCAGGTCTGTGGCGCCATCCAATCGCTCGCTGCTCTCGGAGGATGCCTGCGGCCAAGGCTCTGCCGGGACTATCTTGGGCGTTGCAAGGCCCTGTTCCGGGTTCGACGGTAGCGCCTCCTGGTGTGGCATGGCTCCCCTCCTGAGAATGTCTACCTAATGCCCTGTCGAATGCACGGCCTGCTCCAAGCGCATTCGGCTGGAGGCCCGCAGCTGCTGGAGGCCCAGTCTCCGCGCCATTGCGTAATACACAGCTTCGTCTTTCGTTCCTTGTGTGATCACAGCACGGGCCAGCGAAGCCAGTTCCTGCAGGCTGATCTCGTCGACCGCCCGCACGCTGTCCTCGTCGGCAGGCGCCCGGAAAGGCGGCTCCGTTGCAGGATCGAGATGCTCGGGCCAGTAGAACGTGCCGACCTCTTCATCCGTCGTCCGATGGCGGGCTCGAGCAAGTTGGAACACGCGCTCGCGGATCCGCCCGCCTGTGCGTACCCAGCCGTGGGCACGGGCGATGCGGCGAGCCAGCAGGGCGTCGAGCAAGGGGCCTTCATGATCGATGACGTGGGCGATCATGGCCAATAGGGTGTCGTTGTAATCGTCGTCGAAAAAGCGATCGGGATTGGCGCCGGCGACCGCTTCGGCCGGATGGGTGACCCGATAGAGCGAGGCTTTGGGTGGCGTTGTTTCTGCGATACCGGCATGGGCTGATGCTGCGGAGACCTGGCGAGCAAAGACTTCCTCGACTTGCTGCCATGGAGCTGTCGCCGGGACTTCTGGTGCGACCGGACCCGCATCCTGGATTGGGGCCGCCGTTTCCTCGTCTGGCTTCGTTACTGACGCCATAGCTTGCGCGATGGCCGCCTGCGCCAGGCGCTCGGCCTCAGCTTCGCGCTCGGCCTGTTCGGAGCGCCGCTTGCGCTGGGCCGTGAGCACGGCTTGCAGCCGGGCGTCCAGCCTGTCGAGCGTGCCGGCCGGATCGATCCACCAGTCGGTGGACCAGACCCGCACGATGTCCCATCCCAGGCCGCGCAGAACCTGCTCGCGCAGCTTGTCGCGGTCGCGCGCGGTGGCGCTGCGATGGTAGGTGGCGCCATCGCATTCCACACCGGCCAGGTAGCGTCCGGGGGCGTCGGGATCGACGATGCCGAGGTCGATGCGGAACGAGGAGGCGCCGATCTGCGGCTGGACGTGCCAGCCGCGCCGGGTCAGGGCGGTGGCCACAGCTTGTTCAAAGGGACTGTCGAAGCCCCCCAGGCTGCCTCTGTTCGATTCCGCCAGCGCGCGAGCGCCGCGTTCGGCGAATTCCAAGAAGTGCTTGAGATCGCGCACGCCGATGGCTTGAGTGCGCGCCAAATCCATCTGCTCCGCGTGGAAGCTGGCGAATACGCGCAGTTCGTGACGCGCGCGGGTGATAGCCACGTTGAGCCGGCGCTCGCCGCCTTGGCGGTTGAGTGGACCGAAGTTCATAGCCAGTTGGCCTGCAGGGTCCGGGCCGTAGGTGATGGAGAAATAGATGAGATCGCGTTCGTCGCCCTGCACGCTCTCCAGGTTCTTGACGAACAGCGGCTCCAGTTCGCTCTCGGCGAAATAGGGCTCCAGCCTTGGATCCTGGCGGCGTGCCTCGTCGAGCAGGTCCTCGATCAGTTTCTGCTGCTCGGCATTGAAGGTAACCACTCCAATCGTAAGCCCGATTTCGCGGAAACCGGGCGTCGTCAGGCGCGCCACCACGTCGGCGACCAGCGCCTTCGCTTCGGCCGGGTTGGTCCGCGCACCGCCCTTCTGGTAGGTGCCTGAGACCGGCTGCAGGCTGACCGCGCGATCGTTGGTGACGGGTGAGGGGAAGGTGACCAGTTCGCCGTCGTAGTAGGCATGATTGGAGAACGCGATCAGGCTTTCATGACGGGAGCGGTAGTGCCAGTTCAGATTCCGTGTCGGCAGGTTGGCTCCGATGCACTCGTCGAGGATGCTCTCCAGGTCGGCCTCGACGTCTTCGTCGTCCAGCCCGGATTCGGCGCGGTCGAAGAACGAGGTGGGCGGCAACTGCTTGGGGTCGCCGACCATGACGACCTGGCGGCCGCGGGCGATGGCGCCGATCGCGTCCCAGACCGGGATCTGCGAAGCTTCGTCGAAGATCACCAGGTCGAACGCGTTGGCTCCGGCCTGGAGGTACTGCGCGATGGACAGCGGGCTCATCAGCAGGCAGGGCGTGAGCTTGGTCAGCGCCTCGGGAATCTGAGCCATCAGTTCGCGCAAGGGCAGGTGCGCGCGCTTCTTGCCCATCTCGTGCCGTAGCAGCCCCCATTCGGAGTTGCGGCTGACGTTGTCCTGCGAGGGCAGGTCGGCGCACAGGCGGGCGCGCAGCCAGTCCCGGGTCAGGGCGGTGAAGCGTTCGTCGAGTTCGCGGAAATCGCGGATGCGCTGTTCATGCTCGGCGCTGACGAAGCCGCGGATGACCGGCTCGTGATCGACCACGGCGTTGAGCCACCAGCGCGCGTAGTTGGTCTCGAAGGTTCGGCGTGCCTGGTCCGGGCCGACCCGGCCCTGCTCGATGCCCTGGACCAGGGGGGGCAGCCCGAGTGCCAGCGCCTCGTCGCGCGCCTGGCGCCATGCGCACCAGCTGCGCAGCCCGTGTTCGGCGCGCACGATGGACTGACTTTGCTCGATCAGCCCGTCGAGTGATATGGACTGCCACTGCGCCTGGGCGGCCTCGGCAAAATGTCCGGTTGTCGCGAGTGCCTCGCGCCGGGGTAGCAGCTGTTCCCATTTCTCCACGTATCGAGCGCCGGCCAGCACGATTCGACCACCTGGCTCCAGCAGTGCATTGGCATCGCCCAATAGCGCATGCAGCGGTGCCTTGCAGGCAGAGATCTGTTCGGGCGTGGTGGCCAGGCGGGCCAGCACGGCAGCCAGATCCTCTCGGAGCTGGCAGGCATGCTCGAGGTCATCCAGGTGGGTGGCGAGACCTTTCCACAGGCCTGCGGTGGACTCGCGCAAGTCGTCCAGGGCGGCCAGTGCTTGTTCCGTATCGGCCCGCTGGCGAAGCGTCTGGTGGTCACGTGTCAGCGTGGGGCCGCAAGCGCCTTCCTCAACCAAGGTGTGGGCATCCAATGCACCTAGCTGGGCATGGCTGCGCCAGTCGCTCAGGAAGTCGAGTGCGGCACGCAGGCGGTCGACTGGTGTGGCGTGGCCTGCCCATAGGCCGTCGGTCGCCGTTTCCAGCGATGCCTGTGCCGCAATGTCTTGGTCGAGCTGGCGCAATTGCCGTGCCCGTTGCAGATCGGCTTGCAGGGCGGCCCCGCATTGGCCGTTGGCGATGGCATCGAAGCCGTCGTCCTCCCAGGGCTGGCCTTCGCGTACGGCGGCCAGGGCGGTTTGCCAGCGCAGGGCCGTGTGTATCTTGTCCTCTTGTGTCTCCAGTCCTGCCCAGACGTCCGCACACTGCTGGCCTGGAACGATGGCCTGGATCTGCTGGCGCAAGGCGCGGATGGCCTTCCAATGCTGCAGATCGTTGGCGACGTCGGGCTGCGCGTCGCCTGTGATAGCGCTGGACAGTTGTGCTGTGACTTTGCGTTTACCCAGCCAGGACTTGGGCCAGAACGTCTGCTCGGCCTGTTCCCACATTTGCTGCAACTGGGCGACGTCGAGCTGTTCGATCGCCTTGCCGTAGGGAGCCGATAGTGCCGAGTGGTGCTCGACGAGTTGGGCCAGCAGGCCCAGCCCTTGGTTGAGCTGCACGGTGATGCGTATCGGCCAGGGCTCGCCGAGTTCTGCGCGAGTCTGCCGGTGCTCGGCGAGCAGGGCCAGCCCGTCGGCGCAGGCAGTCATGACAGAAGCGGGCCACGGCGTGGACAGCTGTATGTTCAGTTCCGCATGGCGGCGCACCAGTGCCGCGCCTTCCTGAAGGCGTTGGCTCAGGCTGCGTGCGTCGGGCCGCAGGACAAAGCGCCAATCATGTCCCGCCGCCAGAGGCAGGCGTTGGGCCAGGAGCAGCAGCGCTTCGCAGGTTTCGGGCGTCAAGGTGGGCGAGGGCAGGCCGATGGCCTGGACAAACGCCTGGGCGGATTCGATCGTCGCCTGGGCGGCGGGAAGCACATCACGCGCAGTGGCGATTAGTTGCTGCTGCCAGGTGGGCGACCAGTCTCCCTGGCCGACCAGGGCCAAGGGGTGCTGCGCCAGCGCGGCATGGCCAATGGCCTGTGCGTTGACTTCCAGTCGGTCCACGGCACTGCGCAACTGTTCGATGCCAGTATGATCGTGCTGATCGGCCGAGGGCCAGGCCAAGTGAAGTGTCGGGACGTCGTGTCCCGCGCTGACGGTGCCGATGGCATCGAACAGGCTCAAGCCGTTGCGGCGACGCTGGTGAAGGCGTTCCACATAGATGTTCAGCGCATCGCGCAGGCGTTTGAGTTTCTCGGCCTCGGCCCGCCACTGCTCGGCGTCGGCCTGGCCACTACTGGACCAAGCCGATTGCAACTGCGTCAACACGTCGAGCTTGCGGGCTTTGCTCGAGTGCAGCTCCAGGCAGAACTCGCCCAGGCCGATTTCACGCAGGCGCCGGTAGACGACGTCCAGCGCCGCGATCTTCTCGGATACGAAGAGGACGCGTCGGCCCTGTGCCAGGGATTGGGCGATCAGGTTGGCGATGGTCTGGCTCTTGCCCGTCCCCGGTGGACCGATCAGGACGAAGTCCTTGCCCTGCGAGGCGGCCAGCACGGCTGACAACTGCGAGGAATCCGCCGGCAAGGGGCAGAACACCTGCCTGGGGTCGAAGTGCTGGTCCAGTTCGCGCACTTGCGGGAACGGAGCGCCCGGTGGATAGGCATCGCGCGGGGTGTCCAGCAGGTGGCGCACGACCGGGTTCTCTCGCAACTGTTCGCTGTGCTCGGCCAGGTCTTTCCACATCAGGTACTTGGCGAACGAGAACATGGACAACACCACGTCCTCGGTCACTTCCCAGCCCTTGATGTCCTTGATGGCGTGGCCGACAGCCTTCCACACCGCAGCGACGTCCAGGCCGGCATCGTCCCGCGGCAGTTCGCCTTCGAGCGTGCCTAGGCTCAGTTCGAAGTCCTGGCGCAGCATCTCGATCAAGGTCGGATTGAAGCGGGGCTCGTCGTCATGCAGGCTGAGCGTGAAGCCCGAGCGGGCGCTCTTGCGCTGCAGGCTGACCGGCACCAGGATCAAGGGCGAGCGGTAGCGCTGACCGTCACGGTCTTCGCGGGTCCAGGACAGGAAGCCCAGGGCGAGATAAAGCGTGTTGGCACCACCTTCCTGCAAAGTCGTGCGAGCGCTGCGAAACAAATCGACCAGGCGTGAATCGAGTTCGATCTCGGGAACGCCAACGAAAACCTCGCCTTTCTGCAGGGCTTCCAGCGCGTGCGCACGGCGCACGTTCTCGCGTTCGCGGGCTTCGTAGATGGCCTGATCGCGCGGATCGGCACCGTCCATCAGGTCTGGACGCGGGCGCAGCTTCAGGGACTGGCCGCTGGCCAGCATGTCTTCCAGCGCGCCAGGGTCCGGTGCTTCCAGCTTGAGTGCTTTCTTGCCGGCCTTGAAGTTGAGCAGGTTGTTGCGAAGCGACAGATCCAGCAGCTTGCGTTGCCAGCGAAGCAGCCGGTCTTTGGGATCGAGCTGGCTGGCATCTTCCGCATTGGCCGGCGCGTTGTCGGGCAGGTCAGGCGCGTCTTCGATCTTTGGCGCGGCGGGCGTGGACGGTGACCCTTTGGTGTCCGACGCCGTAGCAACTGCCGCCTCCGCACTGGCCAATGGCTTGATGCGCTGCAGCCGCGCCCGGCGGATGTCAACGGCCAGGCGGAATCCCGCATCCTGAGATTCATCAACCTGCTGGGCACCGCGTTCGGTGGCATAGCTGAAAGGGACAGTGGGGCGCTGGGTGATCAGGGTGGTCTCGAACAGCACCAGTTCCTTGAGCCTGAGGCGCTTGCGCAAAGCGGTCACGTCGTCGACGACCGTGTTGGAAAACTCCTCTGGTTGCAGCCAGACACCTGCAAAGGCATGGCCCTCTGTGAAGACCAACAGGGGGTTCAACCCTGCCTGCTCGAGTGCGGCGCAGAACAGCAACGTGAGGTCGAAACACGTCCCCAGCCCCGAGCTTTCGATCTGGCTGGGACTGCGCACCTTCTGGCCCGACTGCTCGAAGCTGGCCGGGGGCAGGGCATAGTCCAACTGCATGCCAGCCGTGGCCCCCCAGAGGGCCGAAGCCAGTTCCCAGGCGCGTTTGGCGCCGCCGGTGTAGCCATCCAGTGCGGGGTTGCGATCGTTCTGCCGCAACACCTCGGCGGTTCGCTTGAGCAGCCGATCCACGGCCGGATCGTTGGGTTGGACGAAGGCGGCGACCAAGTCCGGCAGATGCGAGATGCCGCCCCATTGGTTGCGTGGCAGCAGCTCCAGATGGCTGTCGCGCTGCGCGAGGGCCGGGATGGACGCATCCGCGCCCACGGAGCGCAAGGCCAGCGAGACCGTGGCCGTCTCGGCCTCGGTTAGCCGCGCCAGCAATCCGCCGTCCAGATTCAGGTCCAGGTCGCGGATCGGATAGCGGGAGCCCGCGGCCAGCGCGTCGATCCGCCAACGGCGCGGCTTCAGAAAGGGCGGATCGGACGTCAGGACCAACTCGACCTGCTCATGCTTCTGATCGGTCTCGTTGACCAGCCAGAGATCCCGCAACAGTGGGACCGCATTTTGAAAGTCCGCCAAGTTCAATTTGGCGATCAGGGTAACGTCGATTTTCAATTCGGCAGCGGTGGCCGAATCTTCCAGTTGTGTCTCGTCCATGGAATCCCCTGCAGTGCCCTGTCATAACGCGCATTACGCCCCGTTACGCCCTGCCAGGATATTAGCGCCAGTTGGCAAAGATATCGGCTAGATAAGAGCCATCGCAGCGAAATAGGGACGACGGCTTGCCAAATCTGCCTTCTTGCAGGTGGTGATAAGTGGGTATATTATGTAAAAAATATTAGACATTTAGCCTAACTATCGCGCCTGCCATGAACCTCATCGACATCGGCCATACCGTACGGACCCGGCGCACTGAGCTGGGCCTGTCCCAGGCGCAGTTGGCACACTTGAGCGGACTGTCTCGCCAGACTCTGGTCGGCCTGGAAAATGGCACGCTGAGCGATCTTGGCGTCAACCGTGTGGGGCAGGTGACGGCGGTACTGGGCTTGGACAGTCCCAAGCTCGATACGCAAGCGAGACGCAAGAAGCGCGGCCTGTGGATGGCGGCCAAGACGGTGAGCGTCAGCTATGCACGTGAACTGGCGCCCGAGGCGCTGGAGCAGGCCCTGGCGAGTGGCGAAGTGCCTGCTCCATTTGTCCCTCACCTGACACATTTACTCGACGAGGCGCCTGTGCCCATCGTCGTGATGGCCGTGGAAGAGGCGGCCTCGCGTGCGCACCTGCCGCCAAGGCAGGTCTGGCGCAACGTGGCGAAGCTGGCCGGGTCCTTGTCCGTGCACCGTCGGGCGCTGTGGGCATGAAGCCTGTGGCACTGCCCGGCGGTCCATGGGAGAAGCTTTTCCCGCGGGCGTTGGCGCTGATCGACGAGATTAGCCAGTACGGCGGCATCACGGACCCGTTCTGGACCCTGGGCGGTGGAACCGTGCTGATGTTCCGTTACCGCCATCGGCTGAGCAAGGACATCGACATTTTTGTGCCCGATCCGCAGTACCTCGGCTTTGTCACGCCTCGTTTGAGCGACTCGGCGGCGGACTTGACGCAGGACTACACTGAGCAGCCAGGCGCCTTCGTCAAACTGCAATTCGAGGAGGGCGAAGTCGACTTCGTTGCCGCTCCCAATCTGCTGGACGGCGCCTGGGACACCTGGGATATCGGCGGTCGCGCTGTGAAGGTGGAGACAGCCGCCGAAATCATTGCCAAGAAGATGTATCACCGTGGCGATCGGGTCACGGCGCGTGATCTTTTCGACCTGGCGCTCGTGATCGAGCGCGAGCCTCAGCAGCTTCTGGCGGCGACGCCGTTTCTCCTACGCCATCGGGAGGCGTTTCTGTCCCAGATCCAGGCGCCGCATGCCGGCCTGCGCGCCGCGTTCAACGCCATCGCCATGCTGGATTACACGCCCAGCTTCGATCATTGCGTAGTCGTGATCGTGGACTTCCTGGGCGAACTGTAATCCCTTAGCGTGTGGTCGTTCCCGGTCGTAGTGGAGCGCGCTAAGATGCATCCTGATTGGCAATAAGCCCGAAAGTGTCGACGCCGCGCAGATCGCTCCACGACCCGCACCAGCATTAAGCGCGTGTTTTTGACGGTAGATCGCGACGGTCTAGATTTATCGATTACTAAAAATCCCTTAAATCACGGGGGTTTACGAGGCCCGTTGATGACAGAGTGGGGAATGACATCAGGTTTTCGGTGACTGTCGCCAGTCGTCGAAAAGATGAGGCAAGTATCGATGATGGTGAAATAGTCCGGGTGCGAATGCGCCCGGACCCCGCCGTTGGCGTGGGAGGGTGAGGCGTCCTGCACTCAGGTACGTTCGACCTTCGCGGATGATGGGATGCTGGCCTGCGCTCGTGCCGTTGCTGGATGCCAGGATCACCCTCTAGAAGCGCGGGTTGCATCGCGCCTTTGCGTCAAACAAGACCGCACAGCGGGATACCCTGCGCTCGACGAAGCGTTTCGACCAGAGCCGCAGCCATGCCTGCACGATCAGCACGGCTTCGACACGCAGGATCGCCGTGCACCGCACGCGTCTTGCCCAAGGCCTAAACCGCAGCGACACCACCGTCGACGAAAAGCTCATGGCCGGCGACAAAGCTGCTCTCGCTGGATGCCAGGAAGAGGACTGCCCGTGCTACCTCGTTCGGTTCGGCCAACCGCCCGAGCGGAACACTCCTGCTCAGCGCCTCTTCAACTTCGGGCTGCGAATCGAGGTAGCTGCGTATCAGGCGCGTCTGCGTGCCACCAGGCGAGACGACGTTTACGCGGATGCCTCGCTCCTTGAGGTCAGTGGTCCAGCTTCGGGCAAACGAGCGCACCGCGGCCTTGCTGGCGTTGTAAAGAGATTGGCCTGGCAGACCCTTGCTGCCAGCGATGGAGCCATTTAGGACGATAGCGCTGCCCGCAGCCATCAGCGGTAGCGCTTTTTGCACGGTGAACACCATGCCTTTCACATTGACGTCGAAGGTCGTGTCGAAATGCATAGCGTCGATCGCGTCGAGTGGGACGACCTCGTAGATGCCCGCATTGGCGAACACGACATCGACCTTGTGGTGATCGCGTTGGATGCGTTCATAAAGCCGCGCGACGTCGTCGGAATTGGTGACATCGCCTTGCACACCGACTGCTCCGTGGCCGATCTCCTTTACGGCCTCGGCAAGTGCGTCCTGCCGACGCCCGGTGATGTACACCTGCGCGCCTTCCATTGCGAACAGCTTCGCCGTTGCCAGGCCGATGCCGTCGCTGCCCCCCGTGATCACCACCACTTTGTCTTCGAAACGGTTCGTCATCTTCCGGTGCCTTCTTCGAATATGGAGGATTGCTCCACTTATGATATGGAGGTAACCTCCACTTGACAAGAGAGGGAGGAAAACGTGTGAGCGATGAACCTGCCCTTCGGGCTGACGCGCAGAAAAATCGGGAACTCATCCTTTCTGCAGCTGAAGCGCTCTTTCTGGAAAAAGGAGCTGGTGTCCCGCTCGAGGAAGTTGCCAAGCGCGCAGGTGTCGGCATCGGTACGCTGTATCGTCGCTTTCCCACGCGCGAGGCACTGTTAGCCGCGACCAGCAACGAGCGCTTCCTGTCGCTGGCGCAAGCCAGCCGTGCGCGCGACCGAGACCTTGCTCCAGGCGAGGCGGTACGCGCGTACCTGGAAGAACTTGCCAGGAACACGAGCATTTATCAGAGCCTTGCTGCTTCGATCGGGGCTGTTATCCAATGCGGGACGCCCGGCTGTCATGCGATCACCGCAGAAGGGCGCCGGCTGCTTCAGCGCGGGCAGGACGCGGGTGCGATCCGTGGCGACGTCACGTATGAGGATTTCATTTGCGTGGTGACTGCCATTTCCCTTGCAGTCGAAAATGACCATTCATCGAAATCGCGGATCGGGCATTTCGTCGACTTGTTCTTGAATGGCATAAGCGTGAAAAGTGCGGATTAGCCAGCGATAATTCCGCTATCTCCGCACGAGTGGGCGCGAAAAAAAACCGCGCAATGCGCGGTTTGATCCTAGATCTACTGTAGTTACCCGTCAGCGCAGCTTGGTCAGCGCCACGCGCGCGTCGGCCATGAATTTCTGCGTTTCCTGTGGCGTGGAGAGGTTGGCGCCGAGCTGGTTGAGCACCTGCTCGATGTCGCTCGATGCGTCCCAGGCTTCGTCGCAGAGCATGCCGGCGATCGGGCCGAGATAATTCAGCGCGACTTTTTCCAGTGCATCGCGGACGCGCTCGTCGGGTGGGGAGCCAGCGCCTGCAGGTGCTGCGTTCGGTGCGGCGAGCGGCGTTGCTGCGGCCGGTGCCGGAGCCGCTGCAATCGCTGCCCGCGGCGGTGCCGGCACACCACCCAGATCCTGTTCGAAACCGCCCATCAACCACTGCCGCGAGTCGTCGCTCAGCAGCGAGGGCTTGCCCATGCCGGCGCCGGGATCGGCCTGGAAGCGGGCCTTGGCCGCATTGACCATGGTGAGGCGTTGCACCGCCTCGTCATTGCGCAGCATGCGGAAAACCACCTCTTCGATCTGCCCGGCGTTGAGGCGGATGATGCAGGAGTGGTTCTCCTCGGTGACGATGAACAGAAAGCCGGACGCCTTCTTCAGTGCCAGCGCCTTGAGCTCGCGCAGGACCTCGATCAGCGGACGGAATTCAGTGGACATGGCGTCTTCCTTGCATCATCTGGTACGGAATGGGTGCGTGCAGCTCAGCGTTTGCTGAGCCGCTCCATGGCCAGCCGGACACTATTGGACAGGCGGGAGATGGCGCGCGCCAGGGTACCAATTTCATCCTTGAGGTTGACCTCGTCGATGGTGTGGTTCCACTTGCCCAGGCTCAGCTCTTCGGCCACGGTGGTCAGGTGCTGGATCGGGCGCAGCACGCGGCTCCAGATCAACGCCCACTGCAGGCCGAGCAACAGCGCGCACACCAGCAGGCCGATGCCGGCGATCCACAGCGACTGGCGCACGATCACGCCATTGACGTCGCTCTTGGGGTAGGCCGACACCAGAGTGAAGCCCCAATCGGGCACTTCCTGCTTGGTGACGACCCAGTCGTTGGGCGTTTCCTTGACGATCCGCTCGATGGTGGCGGTGTCGGTGGTGGCGCCGGTGGTGGACTGGAAGCGCAGCTTGTTCTTGCTGTCGAACACGGCGATGAAGCCGGAGTCGAGCACGCGACGGCTGCTGACCACGTTTTCCAGCGCCTGGGTGTCGGCCTTGTAGCCCACGTACCAGGCACCGATCACGCGCTTGTCGTTGCCGGCGAAGATCGGCTCGTAGCCGGTGACGTACGGGTTGCCGAGGATGTCGACCACGCCGTAGAAGCTTTCGCCGTTGCGCAGCTTGGCGGCGGCCTGGCCGTTGGGGTCGAGCACGGTGCCGATGGCGCGGCTGCCGTCGTCCTTCTTGACGTTGGTGGAGATGCGCACGAAGTCATCGCCGGTACGCGAGAACAGCGTGGCGGTGCCTTCGTGGATGGCGGTGACATCGTCGAGCATGTCGAAGACGTTGGCCTGCGCCTTCTGGCCCAGCAGCAGGTCGTTGGCGCTGCGCTCGCCCACGCGCACTTCGTTGCCGACACTTGCGGCGCCGTGTGCGTTGGCTTCCTTGCGCAGCTGGCGCATGGAGGAATTGACGCGATCGAGCATCATCGCGCGGGTGACCGAGAACAGGGTCTGCAAGGACACCGACTGGCGCTCGATCGCGTCGCCGGTCTCGAACTTGACCCGATTCGCTTCGGTAATGGCCAGAATGACCGTCAGTGCCACCACCACGACCAGCACCAAGGCCAGCACCGGCAACAGCAGGCGCACCCGCAAAGAGTGACGAAGCATCGCAATTCCCCTGAACGCGTTTAGTGATTGAATCGAACGCCGTCGCAGCCCCCCGGCAGCGGTCGGACCTAGCCGTTATCGGCTGTTGCGCATGATGCTGAAGCGGCCCCCACGCCGCTGGCGGTGCATACGATAGCTCAAGCCGATCGTTTTGGAAGCGCGGCGGCTGCGTCAAGTGGCGTGGCGTTCAAGAACGGTCGAGAACGTCACAGGCTTGCGGCGGGACGGGCGTGGCCGACGAACGGCGCGATGGCCTTTGCGCGCCTGGAAGCCGGCGGCGCGAAGGAGAAGCGCATACAAAAGCCGACTCTCACGAGCCGGCTCGGGGTCGCGAATCGAACCGGATCAGGCTTTGGCGAAGGCCAACAGGTCCTGGTTGAACTGATCGGCGTGGGTGACGGGCAGGCCGTGCGGGGCGCCAGGGTAGATCTTCAGTTCGGCGTTCTGGATGATCTTGGCCGACAGCTTGCCCGACGCATCGATCGGCACGATCTGGTCGTCGTCGCCATGCACCACCAATGCCGGCACATCGATCTTCTTCAGGTCCGGGGTGTAGTCCACTTCGGAGAACTGCTTGATGCAGTCGTACTGGCCCTTGTGGCCGCCCAGCATGCCCTGCAGCCAGAACGCATCGCGCATGCCCTGGGTGACCTTGTGGCCGTCGCGGTTGGCGCCGAAGAACGCCGTGGTCAACTCCTGGTAGAACTGCGAACGGTCCTTGGCCACACCTTCGCGGATGCCGTCGAACACGCTGATCGGCAGGCCACCGGGATTGGTCGGGCTTTTGACCATCTGCGGCGGCACCGCGCCAACCAGCACCACCTTGGCCACGCGCTTGCTGCCATAGCGGCCGATGTAATGCGCCACTTCGCCACCGCCGGTGGAATGGCCGACCAGGATCGCGTCCTGCAGGTCCAGCTGCTCGATCACTGCCGCCAGATCGTCGGCGTAGGTGTCCATGTCGTTGCCGTCCCAGGTCTGCGACGAGCGGCCATGACTGCGACGGTCATGCGCGATCACGCGGAAGCCGTGTTGGCCCATGAACAGCATCTGCGCATCCCAGGCATCGGCGCTGAGCGGCCAGCCGTGCGAGAACACCACCGGCTGGCCCTTGCCCCAGTCCTTGTAAAAAATGTTGGCGCCGTCGGGGCGGGTGACGAAATTGGACATCGGGTTGACTCCGTTATTGGTCGGGTAGGGCGGTGTGGTGGGATGAGCGCGTAGCGCCGGGACAGCACTGGCCAAGCTCGGCAGCGCTAACGCTGCCAGAGCCGCCGTTGCAGAGATGAGAAAGCTGCGTCGACCGGGCGCGTCTCGAACGGAGGCATGGACCATTCTGCGGGCGAAGGCATGCAATCCGGACGTCGTGATCACGGGCCTGGCGTGATGCGGTCAGTAGCGCATGCGTCGAACTGGTCGTTGCACACGGGACGCGCAAGGCACCGCCAACCATCAGCTTCGACCGCAAGCTGACGGCTGCGACAGATCGCCGAGGCGGATCACTGCAGTGCGGTATCCCACAGCAGCTTCAGGTTCAAGCCGACGATCACCGCCGCAATGACCCACGCAATGCGCACCAGCCACGGCGGTGCCACCAGCGCGCCCATCAACTCACGATCCGACACGAAGCGCACCAGCGGGATCACCGCAAACGGCAGCTGCATCGACAGCACCACCTGGCTGAGCACCAGGAGCCGCGCGGTACCGGCCTCGCCATACAACCAAGTCACGATCACCACCGGCACGATGGCGATGCCGCGCGTCAGCAGGCGCCGCAGCCACGGCGGCAAACGCAGTTGCAGAAAGCCTTCCATCACGATCTGCCCGGCCAGCGTAGCGGTGACGGTGGAATTGACGCCGGAGGCCAGCAGCGCCACTGCAAACAGCGTCGAGGCCAGGCCCACGCCCAGCATTGGAGCGAGCAGGGCGTGGGCCTGTTCGATCTCCTGCACATCGGTGCGGCCCTGCGCATGGAACACCGCCGCCGCCAGGATCAGGATCGAGGCATTGATGAACAGCGCGAACATCAATGCCACGGTGCTGTCGGTCACCGCCCAGCGCAGCGCCGACTTGCGGCCCGCATCGGTACGCGGATACGCACGTGTCTGCACGATCGACGAATGCAGGTACAGATTGTGCGGCATCACCGTCGCACCGATGATGCCGATCGCCAAATACAGCGCGCGCGGGTCGGTGACCACCTGCGCACGCGGAATGAAGCCGCCCAGCACGGCGGCGATCGGCGGTGCCGCCAGCGCGATCTGGATGCCGAAGCAGACGAAGATGATCAACAGCAGCGCGATCACGAACGCTTCCAGCGCGCGGAAACCGCGGTTCATCAGCAACAGCACCAGCACCACGTCCACCGCGGTGATGATGGCGCCCACGGTCAGCGGAATGCCGAACAACAGCTTCAACGCGATGGCGGTGCCGATCACCTCGGCCAGATCACAGGCGATGATCGCCAGTTCGCAGATGCCCCACAGCGCCACATTCACCCCACGCGGGTAACGCGCCCGGCAGGCCTGCGCCAGGTCCAGCCCGGTCGCGATGCCCAGCCGCGCCGACAGGCTCTGCAGCACGATCGCCATCAGGTTGGACAGCAGGATCACCGACAGCAGTAGATAGCCGAACTGCGAGCCGCCGGCCAGATCGGTGGCCCAGTTGCCCGGGTCCATGTACCCGACCGACACCATGTAGCCCGGGCCCAGGAACGCCAGCAGCCGGAACCACCAGTGGCCGCCCTTGGGTACGGCGACGCTGGCATGGTGATCGCCCAGCCCGCCATTGGCCGCGGCCGGCAAGGGGAGGGGCGAGGCTGGGTGAGGACGGAGATCGACGGACATGCTGAGCAGGCTGGCTGGGAGTCACACCGATGATATAGCAAGTGCTATGCTATTGAGCATTGGCAATTTAAATCGTAATGATCGGCCGCGTGCTTCAAACTACGCATCCCGGCACTGGCGCCGGACGTGATGACGGGGATGAGGGTGGGCAAGAGCGAAAAGCTGGAAGCAGCCGCGCCGGCGCTGATCGACGCACAGGTGCATATGGAGAGCTTCCGTCAGGTGCGCGAAGCGCGCCGCGCCGAGCTGGTCGAGGACTATGTGGAGCTGATCTCCGACCTGTTGGTTGACGGCGGCGAGGCGCGTCAGGTCGATATCGCCGCGCGCCTGGGCGTGGCGCAGCCGACCGTGGCCAAGATGCTCAAGCGCCTGGTGCGCGACGGCTGGGTGGTGCAGCGCCCGTATCGTGGTGTGTTCCTGACCCCGGCCGGCGAGGCGCTGGCGGCGTCCAGCCGGCAGCGCCATCAGATCGTCGAACGCTTCCTGCTCGCCCTGGGCATCGACGAGGCCACCGCGCGCCGCGACGCCGAAGGCATCGAGCACCATGTCAGCGAAGCTACCGTGGCCGCGTTCGCCGCCTTCCTGGATCGCCAGGGCGGCAGCGCCGCGTGAGCATGCCGGTGGAAACGTCGGTGGATGCGGCGCAGGCGCTGATCGACCAACAGTGGATGCAACGCGCCCTGCAACTGGCCGAGCGTGCCGAACGCGACTTTGACGAGATCCCAGTCGGCGCGCTGCTGATCGATGCCGGGGGCACCGTGCTGGGCGAGGGCTGGAACTTCAATATCGCCAGCCACGATCCCAGCGCACATGCCGAGATCATGGCCATGCGCGAAGGAGGCCGCCGCCTGGCCAACCACCGGCTGATCGGCTGCACGCTGTATGTCACGCTGGAGCCATGCGCGATGTGCGCGATGGCGATGATCCACGCGCGCATCGCGCGGGTGGTGTTCGCCGCCAGCGACCCCAAGACCGGCGCCTGCGGCAGCGTATTCGATCTACCCGCCGACCCGCGCCACAACCACCGCGTGCAGGTCAGCGGTGGCGTGCTGGCCGCCGAGGCCGGCCTGCGCCTGACCAATTACTTCAGGGCCAAGCGCGGCAAGCCGCCCCTCGCGCCCTGAGCGGCGTGGCCGCGGTATGATGCGCGCCCTTCAGCATCCGGCCGGCGACGGCCCTCCACAGGACGGCGACATGGCAGACACCCTTGCAGGCAACGACCGACTGATCTGGATCGATCTGGAAATGACCGGCCTGGATACCGATCGCGATTCCATCATCGAGATCGCCACCATCGTGACCGATGCGCAGTTGAACGTGCTTGCCGAAGGGCCGGAGCTGGCCATCGCCCACCCGCTGGCGACGCTTGAAGCCATGGACGAGTGGAACCGCAATCAGCACCGCCGTTCGGGGCTCTGGCAGCGCGTGCTCGACAGCCAGGTCACCCATGCCCAGGCCGAGGCGCAGACGGTGGCCTTCCTGAGCGAGTGGATCCGCGCCGGCGCCTCGCCGATGTGCGGCAATTCGATCTGCCAGGACCGCCGCTTCCTGCACCGCCAGATGTCGCGCCTGGAGCGCTACTTCCACTACCGCAACCTGGACGTGTCCACCATCAAGGAGCTGGCACGGCGTTGGGCGCCGACGGTGGCCAATGGCTTTGCCAAGAGCTCGGCCCACACCGCGTTGAGCGATGTGCGTGATTCGATCGACGAGCTGCGCCACTACCGCCAGTTCATGGGCGCGCTGGGCGGCGATTCCCAGGCCGACGTGCCGGCCTGAACGCTGGCGACGGCGGCGTTGCGCGCTGTTGGCGTGTTGATTGACGGCGCCTGGTTGCGGACCACGCGCAGGCGTACGTCCGGCAACGTTTACTGCCGACCAGGCAGGCCAGAAGCCACACAATGGCAGCGCATCCAATAAGAAAGGCCGCATCGTTCGATGCGGCCTTTTGCTTTTCCATCACGCCGTTGAATGCATCAGCGCGCCAGCGGCGGACCCTTGCTCAGGTCGCCGTCGTCGGCGATGCCTTTCAGCAGCAGGTCGGAGATCGGCTTGCCGTCGGCATCGTGGTGATACACGTGCAGGTCGCGCTGCGGATACGGGATGTTGAGCCCGTTTTCCAGCAACTGGTTGCGGATCTGTTCCAGCGTGGTGCTCTTGGCCGCGCCGAAATTGCCGTTGGTCGCATACGCGAACAACATCAGATCCACCGTGCTTTCGCCCAGGTTGGTGACCTGCACGAACGGTGCCGGCGACTGAAGGATGTTCGGGTTGTCCTTGGCGATCTGCAGCAACAGCTGCTGGGCTTTCTTCAGATCGTCGCCGTAGCCCACGCCCACGGTCACTTCCAAACGCCGGTTGGGCAGGGTGCTGTAGTTGACGATCGGCGAGGTGGTGATGGTGCTGTTGGGCAGGGTGATCATGCGCTCGTCGAACGAGCGGATCCGGGTCTGGAAGATCCGGATCTCGTCGACGATGCCTTCCTGGCCGGCAATCACCACATGGTCGCCATCGCGCATCGGCCGTAGCACGATCAGCATCACGCCTGCAGCGATATTGGACAGCGAGTCCTTCAACGCCAGACCGACCGCCAGGCCGGCCGCACCCAGCACGGCGATCAGCGAGGTCGGCGGCACGCCGATTTTGCTCAGCGCACTGACGAAGACCAGCACCAGCAGCAACGCATACAACACGTTGCGCAGGAAGTTGGTCAGCGTGATCTCGATGCGCGCGCGGGTCAGCGCACGGTGCAGCCACTGGCTGAGCTGCTTGGCCAGCCACATGCCGACCACCACGATCAGCAGCGCCAGCCCCCAGTTGAGCGCGTATTGCGCCCACGGGATATTGGCCCAATTGAACGCCGGCTCCGCCGTCTTGGCCGCCACCGGCCTTGCGGCGACTGCTCCCGCAGCCGCCGCCAACACCGCACCCAACATACCCATCAGCTCTCGCTCTTCAACTTGGCCAGACGCAGCCAGGTGTCGACCACGGTGTCAGGATTCAGCGATACCGACTCGATCCCTTCCTGCATCAGCCACTCGGCCAGTTCCGGGTGATCGGACGGCCCCTGGCCGCAGATGCCCACGTACTTGCCCTTGGCGCGCGCCGATTTGATCGCCATCGACAGCAGCTTCTTGACTGCTGGATTCCGCTCGTCGAACAGGTGCGCCACGATCGACGAGTCGCGGTCCAGGCCCAGGGTCAGCTGGGTCAGGTCGTTGGAGCCGATCGAGAAACCATCGAAGATCTCTAGGAATTCATCGGCCAGCAGCGCATTGGACGGCAGCTCGCACATCATGATGATCTTCAGGCCGTTCTCGCCCTGCTTGAGCCCGTTCTGCTCCAGTACCTCGATCACCTTGCGGCCTTCTTCCAGCGTGCGCACGAACGGAATCATCACCCAGAGGTTGTCCAGGCCCATCTCGTTGCGCACCTTCAGCACCGCCTTGCACTCCAGCGAGAAGGCCTTGGTGAAGGACGGATCCACGTAGCGGCTGGCGCCACGGAAGCCGATCATCGGGTTCTCTTCATGCGGTTCGTAACGCGAGCCGCCGATCAGGTTGGCGTACTCATTGGACTTGAAGTCCGACAGGCGCACGATCACCGTGTTCGGTGCCACCGAGGCGGTCAGCGTTGCGATGCCCTCGGCCAGGCGATTGACGTAGAAACTCACCGGGTCGCCGTAGCCAGCGGTCTTGGCATCGATCTTCTTGCGGACGTCGGCGTCCTGCTTGTCGTATTCCAGCAGCGCGTTGGGATGGATGCCGATATGCGCAGCAATGATCATTTCCAGACGCGCCAGGCCAATGCCGGCGTTGGGCAGCTGGCCGAAGTCGAACGCACGCTCCGGGTTGGCCACATTCATCATGATCTTGAGCGGGGCAGGCGGCATGTTGCCCAGGTCGGTGGTGGTGCGCTCGAACGGCAGCAGGCCGTCGTAGATAAAGCCGGTATCGCCTTCGGCGCAGCTCACCGTCACTTCCTGACCGTCGCTGATCACATCGGTGGCGTTGCCCGAGCCGACCACGGCCGGCACGCCGAGTTCGCGCGCGATGATCGCCGCATGGCAGGTGCGGCCGCCGCGATTGGTGACGATGGCTGAGGCACGCTTCATCACCGGCTCCCAATCGGGATCGGTCATGTCGGCGATCAAGACGTCGCCGGCCTGCACGCGATTCATGTCGTCCAGCGAGCGCACCACGCGTGCCACGCCGCTGCCGATCTTGGCGCCTACCGCACGGCCTTCGACCAGGATCTTGGCGTCCTTGGCTTCCAGCGAGAAACGCTCGATCTGGGTGGCATGGCTGCGCGACTTCACGGTCTCCGGACGCGCCTGCACGATGAACAGCTTGCCGCTGACACCGTCCTTGGCCCACTCGATATCCATCGGGCGGCCGTAATGCTTTTCGATCACCAGCGCCTGCTTGGAAAGCTCCTGCACGTCTTCGTCGCTGATCGAGAAGGTGCTGCGCAGTTCCACTGGCGTGTCTTCAGTACGTACGCGTTCGCCGGGCACATCCGAGTAGACCATGCGGATCGCCTTGCTGCCGAGCGAGCGGCGCAAGATCGCCGGCTTGCCTGCGGTCAGCGTGGGCTTGTAGACGTAGAACTCGTCGGGATTGACCGCGCCTTGCACGACCATCTCGCCCAGACCGAAGCTGGAGGTGACAAACACCACGTCGCGGAAGCCCGATTCGGTGTCCAGCGTGAACAGCACGCCAGCCGCACCGACGCCCGAGCGCACCATCAACTGCACGCCGGCCGACAGGAACACGTCTTCGTGCTTGAAGCCATGATGCACGCGGTAGGCGATTGCGCGATCGTTGTAGAGGCTGGCGAACACTTCCTTGACCTTGTGCACGACATCGTCGGCACCGGTCACGTTGAGGAAGGTCTCTTGCTGGCCGGCGAACGAGGCATCGGGCAGATCTTCGGCAGTGGCCGACGAACGCACCGCCACGGCAACTTCGCCACCACCGTTTTCCGCACACAGCTGTGCGTACGCGGTGCGGATATCGCGGTCCAGTTCCGGCTGCAGCGGAGCATCGATCACCCAGCCGCGGATTTCCCTGCCGGCAACGGTGAGGGCAGACACGTCTTCAACATCCAGCGTTGCCAGCTTGTCGAAGATGCGCTTGGACAGATCGTTATGCGCGATGAAGTCCTTGAAAGCCTCGGCAGTGGTCGCATATCCACCGGGAACCGAAACGCCAAGCCCGGCCAGGTTGCCGATCATCTCGCCGAGCGAGGAATTCTTACCACCTACGCGGGCCAGATCGGCCAGGCGTAGCTCATGCAACCACAGGATATTCTCGTTCAAGCGCGATGCTCCGTATGGCCATCGCCCGAGCGGGCTGGATGGCCGCGTCCGTAGGAAGAAGCCGCTATGATGCAGTGCACAGCGGAATCTGCACAAGCATGAACCCGTAAGTTTTGGACACCAGTTCAAAGAGGTGGTCTTGATGTCAACAATTCGACCGGTGTTCTACGTCTCCGATGGAACCGGTATCACCGCTGAAACGATTGGGCATAGCCTGCTCACGCAGTTCAGTGGATTCAACTTCGTCACCGACCGCATGTCGTTCATTGATGATGCAGAAAAAGCGCGCGATGCGGCATTGCGCGTGCGCGCGGCAGGCGAGCGGTACCAGGTGCGCCCGGTGGTGGTCAATTCTTGCGTCGATCCCCAGCTGAGCATGATCCTGGCCGAAAGTGGCGCCTTGATGCTGGATGTGTTTGCGCCCTTCATCGAGCCGCTGGAACGCGAGCTCAATGCGCCGCGGCATTCACGCGTGGGGCGTGCACACGGCATGGTGGACTTCGAAACCTATCACCGCCGCATCAACGCGATGAACTTCGCGCTGAGCCACGACGACGGTATCGCACTCAATTACGACGAGGCCGACGTGATCCTTGTGGCGGTGTCGCGCGCCGGCAAGACGCCGACCTGCATCTACCTGGCATTGCATTACGGCATCCGTGCCGCCAACTACCCGTTGACCGAGGAAGATCTGGAAAACGAGCGCCTGCCGCCGCGCCTGCGCAATTACCGCAGCAAGTTGTTCGGCCTGACCATCGACCCGGAGCGGTTGCAGCAAATCCGCCAGGAGCGGCGCGCCAACTCACGCTACAGCGCGGCAGAAACCTGCCGGCGCGAGGTGGCCACCGCCGAACGCATGTTCCAGATGGAGCGCATTCCGACCTTGAGCACCACCAACACCTCGATCGAGGAAATTTCCAGCAAGGTGTTGTCCACGCTGGGGCTGCAGCGCGAGATGTTTTGAGGCGGGAATTGGTTGGCGGGATTGGGGAGTGGAGACGCGCATAGCGTATTCACCATCCGAAGCTGCCGTGACGTGTCACGGTCGGTCGGCGAGCGTCAAGCAAATCAAGCGGGCGGGGCAGGGCTCCGCCAAGGTAGGCCTGCCGGTGGCCGGTCGTCAATGCTGCCCGTGCGGCAGCGCAGCGTGTAGGATCGGTTCATGGCGCAAGCACTGAGTAAACTCGAACGCATCCCCAAGTTGAGCCGGTTCGGCTGGCTGATGGGCTTGTACGCAGAAAACTTTCAGCATCTGACCCGGCTGTTCGCACCGGCCGACCTCGCTCCCGGCTCCTATGTCTCGTCGATCGGCGATGGGCTGGACCTGCGTCTGGACGTGATCGAGTGTCACCGCTACACGGTCGAGTTGCGGCTGACCTACGACCTGTGCGATCCCGTCACCGGCGAGCCTGACCCGTCGGCCTACGTGCGCCTGTACCGCGATGCGCGCCAGGCCGAGACCACCCATTGCTATGTCGGCCGTCGCTGGCAGGACGTGATGGGCATGTTCCCGCCGCCGGCCGAGCTGATCAGCCACCGCATGCGCATGAATACGTTCCTGGGCAAGTGGCTGGACTATCTGGCCGAGCGCGGCCATGGCGTGGCTACCTTGCGTCTGGATACCGACTACGTCGCGCCACCGCGCCCGGGCTCGCAGGCTGCGGTCGGCTGAGGCTGCGCCACGCCGCTTGCACAGCATCGGTCATACTGATGCGCTCGATTCCAGCTCGCCCGCCATGCCCTATACCCCCATCGTCGCCACGCTCGGCTACCTGTTGTCGCCCGACGGCACACAGGTGTTGATGATCCATCGCAATGCCCGCCCCGGCGATCAGCACCTGGGCAAATACAACGGGCTCGGCGGCAAGGTGGAACCGGACGAAGACGTGCTGGCCGGCATGCGCCGCGAGATCCGCGAAGAGGCCGGCGTGGAGTGCGGCGACATGCAACTGCGCGGCACCATCAGCTGGCCGGGCTTCGGCAAGCATGGCGAGGACTGGCTGGGCTTCGTATTCCTGATCCGCAGCTTCCAGGGCGAGCCACAGGCCTCCAACCCGGAAGGCACGCTGGAATGGGTGGCGATCGACCGCATGGACCAGGTACCGATGTGGGAGGGCGACCGCAATTTCCTGCCGCTGGTCTTCGATGGCGACCCGCGTCCGTTTCATGGCGTGATGCCGTATCGCGACGGGCGCATGCAGTCGTGGACGTATTCGCGCATCTGAGCGGGATTAAGGGAGTGCGCAGCCGCCCAGGCGAGCGCAAGCCGGCGCTGCACGCTGTGGCGACATGCCTTCCGAATTCGCCTCCACGCACTTCTCCACACCGGTTGTGGATGAAGTCTGCGCAAGTCTGTGGTCAACTGCGCGCGCGCCTTGCGGCGCAAGGCGGCCACGGAAGCTGGTGAAAATTTCGCCAGCCGTGCTTACTGCGCGGTCCAGCCGCCGTCGATGGCGATCGCCTGCCCGGTGATGTTGCGCGCGGCATGCGACATCAGGAACGCGACCGTGCCGGCGAGTTCGTCGTAGTCGATAAAGGCGCCCTTGGGCATCGGCTTGAGCATCACATCGCGGATCACCGCCTCTTCGGCAATGCCGCGCGTGCGCGCCTGGTCGGCGATCTGGCGCTCCACCAGCGGGGTGCGTACATAGCTCGGGCATAGCGTGTTGACGGTGATGTCGCAGTCGGCGGTTTCCAGTGCGATGACCTTGGCCAGGCCGACCAGGCCGTGCTTGGCGGCGACATACGCGCTCTTGTACGGGCTGGCGACCAGCGAATGGATGCTGCCGATGTTGACGATGCGCCCGTAGCCGGCCGCGCGCATGCCGGGCAGGAGCGCGCGGCTGAGCCGCGCGGCGCCGGTCAGCATCACATCCACCAGCAAGGCCCAGCGCTGCATCGGAAAGTCTTCCAGCGCAGCAACCTGCTGCAGGCCGGCATTGTTGACCAGCACCTGCGGCGCGCGCGTCACGCGCGCCAAGGCCTGCGCGATGCCGTGGTCATCGGTCACGTCCAGCGCCAGTGCTTCGGCCGAGCTGCCGGTGTCGCGCAGGCGCTGCGCGGTGCGTTCGGCCGCCGCCAGATCCATATCGCTGACGATCAGATGGTGGCCGCCGGCGGCCAGCTCGGTGGCGATGCCGGCACCGATGCCGCTGCCTGCGCCGGTGATCAGGATGCTGCGCTTCATGCGGTCCTCGTCGTCGATCGTGCCCGGCCGGAGCGGCCATGCTGATCGCCAGCCTAGCCGATAGCGTGAAACGGTCGCCTGCATGGCGTGCGCGCGTTACCCTTTGCGCCTTGCTCCTCTCAGGTTCCGCATGAAACGCCATTTCTCGATGCTGCGCGATTTCCAACTCGCGGACTGGTTCACCCTGGCCAACGCCTTCTGCGGTACCGGCGCGGTGTTCGCGTCGATGCGCTTCCTGCAGGAAGGCCATCGCGGCGACCTGCTGCTGGGCATGGCGCTGATCCCGCTGGCGTTCGTGTTCGATGCGCTGGACGGGCATGTGGCGCGCTGGCGCAAGGCCTCCTCGACCCTGGGCCGCGAGCTGGATTCGCTGGCCGACGTGATTTCGTTCGGGGTGGCGCCGGCGGCGCTGGGCTATGCCTGCGGCATGCGCGGCGGCTGGGATTGGCTGGTGCTGAGCTATTTCGTCTGCTGCGGCGTGAGCCGGCTGGCGCGCTACAACGTGACTGCCGAAGAGATCGCCGGCGAGGCCGACAAGGTGCCGTACTTCGAGGGCACCCCGATCCCCACCAGCCTGCTGCTGGTGATCCTGCTGGCGGTCGCTGCCAGCAGCGGCCATATCGGCCAGACCTTGTGGTGGGGCCAGTGGCAGCTCGGGCCGTGGCAGTTCCACCCGTTGGTGCTGCTGTTTGCAGTGTCCGGCTCGCTGATGATCAGCAAGACGCTGCGCATCCCCAAACCCTGACCGATACAGCCGGGCACACGCGGTAGGATGGCTGGTGGACAGTCACGGGAAGGGATCATGGCAACCAGCGGTTCGGACAACGGCAACTTGGAAGACAAGGCGCGCCAGTACTGGAGCGCCTGGGGAGATGCCATGCGCCACGGCCAGTCCGGCGCCGCTGCACAGCCCGGTGCCGTTCCCGGGACGGGGCCGGGCAGCGACGCACCGCAGGATTGGCGCAAGGCGATGGACTGGTGGTCGCAGCTGCTGCCCACCCAGGCCGCACCGCAGGCGCAGGAGGCCATCGACCGCTTCCGTCATCAGGCCGGCGACTGGTTCGGCACCATGCAGCAGGTGGCCGCGCAGTTCGCCGGGCGCGACACCTCGGCCAACGAAGTCTCCGAAGCCTGGCGGCGCGCCGTACAGGGGCAGGGCGAGCAGCTGATGCAGTGGACGCTGGGCTCGCTGCGTGGCGGCAGCCCCGGCGGCTTCGACCCATGGCTGCAGGACGCCGCGCAGGCGCTGGCGAAGTGGCGGGAGGAAAACGCGCCCTGGCTGGACATGCCGGCATTCGGCGTGAGCCGCAATCACCAGGCGCGCCTGCAGACGCTGGCCCGTGCGCAGCAGGAGTACCAGGCGCAATCGCAGGCCTATGGCGAACAACTCAAGTCGGCCATCGAGCAGGCGTTCGGCCGGTTCGCCTCCAAGCTGGGCGAGCACGAAAGCAGCGGCAGTCAGCTGACCAGTGCGCGTGCCTTGTTCGATCTGTGGATCGAGGCCGCCGAAGAGTCGTATGCCGACGTCGCCTTGTCCGACCAGTTTCGCGAGGTCTACGGCGGCTTTGCCAATGCGCATATGCGCCTGCGCGCCGCGTTGCAGGAAGAAGTGGAGCAGTTGAGCGAGCGTTTCGGGATGCCGACGCGTTCGGAGATGGACGCCGCGCATCGCCGCATCGCCGAGCTGGAACGTGCGGTGCGGCGCATGCTGCGCACTACGGCCAGCCCGGCCGGCAAGCCCGCTGCAGCGGCGGCTGACCCGGTTGCGCCGGCCACGACCAGGCGCGCGCCGGCAGCCAGGGCGGACACTGCGCCCAAGCCGGCAGCGGCGACCAGCCCGGCCAAGAAACCGCCAGCGAAAACCGCCACAGCCAAGAACACGAAGGCGTCCAAAAGCGCCGCCAGGCCATCGGCCGGCACAGCTTCCGCTAAGCCGGCCGCACGCAAGCCACGTGGAGCGCAGACATGAAAGGCCCGTTGGGATTCAGCGCCGAAGACCTGATGCAGGAAACCCTGTCGATGCAGCGCAAGCTGCGCGAGGGGCTCAAGCTGCTGCCCGGTGTGGAAGACGTGGATTACGGCGTGACCGAGCGCGAGGAAATCTGGCGCGATGGCAAGGTGGTGCTGTATCGCTTTGTCGGCGAGCAGGCGCCGGTGGCCAGGACGCCGCTGCTGATCGTCTACGCGCTGGTCAACCGCCCCTACATGGTCGATCTGCAGGCCGACCGCTCGTTGGTCAAGGGTCTGCTGGGCCACGGCCAGGACGTCTACGTGCTGGATTGGGGCTACCCGGACCGCTCCGAGCGTTACCTGACGCTGGAGGACTATCTGCTGCGCTATATCGATGGCGCGGTGGATCACCTGCGCGCGCAGTCGGGGCTGGAGGCGGTCGATGTGCTCGGCATCTGCCAGGGCGGCACGTTTGCGCTGTGCTATGCGGCACTGCAGCGGCCGAAGGTGCGCAACCTGATCACCATGGTCACGCCGGTGGATTTCCACACCCCCGACAACATGCTCTCCAACTGGGCGCGCATGGTCGATGTGGACCTGTTCGTGGACACCATGGGCAACGTGCCGGCGGATCTGATGAACGCCAGTTACCTGATGCTCAAGCCGTTCCGGCTGAACCTGCAGAAGTACGTCGGCTTGCTCGACATCCTTGACGACAAGCAGGCGCTGGAAGATTTCCTGCGCATGGAAAAGTGGATCTTCGATTCGCCCGATCTGGCCGGCGAGGCGTTCCGCGAGTTCGTCACCCAGTTCTATCAGCGCAATGGCCTGGTGACCGGGCAGGTGCGCATTGGCGGGGAGGCGGTCGACCTGCAGGCGGTGGACATGCCGGTGCTCAATATCTACGCCGAACACGATCACCTGGTGCCGCCCGACGCCTCGCGTGCATTGCGCGGCCTGGTCGGCAGCGACGACTACACCGAGCTGAGTTTCCGCGGCGGGCATATCGGCATCTACGTCTCCGGACGTGCGCAGCGCGAGGTGCCGGTGGCGATCCACCGCTGGTTGCAGGAGCGTGGCGGCAACGCGTGATGCGGCTTGGGGTTACGCTGTGCCTGCAGCGAGCAGCCGCAGCCGTCACGACGCGCTGCCGCTGCGCTTTTTAGACTGGGCAACACGTTCGAAGGAGCCTTCCATGGCCACGACCACCGCATTGTCCCGTTCCCTCAACGACCGCATGATCGCCGGCGTGGTCGGCGGCATCGCCCGCCGCTTCGGCTGGAGCTCTACGCTGTTGCGCGTGCTGTTCGTGATCGTGTCGATCGCCTCGGCCGCGTTCCCGGGCATCCTGGTCTATCTGATCCTATGGCTGCTGATCCCCAACCAGGCCGACTGACGCCCGCCCGGGGCCGGTGGTCTGCCATGCAGGTGCTGGGCGCGTTGTGGACGCTGCCCAATACCTTGCTCGGCCTTGCCGTCGGTGCCGCCGGCAGCTGTTTCGGCGCGCGTCCGCGCTGGTCCGGGCAGGAACTGGCCGTGGTGTTCCATGCCTGGCCATGGGGACCGGGCGGGGCAATGACGCTGGGCAATGTGATCCTGCTCAAGGGCGCCTCACTGGATCTGCAGTGCAGCACGTATGCGCATGCTGCCGGGCGTTGTCAGCACCCGCCGGTGCGCCTGGGCGACCACGAGCGTGCGCATGTCTACCAGTACATGCTGCTCGGCCCGCTGTTTTTGCCGGTGTATTTGCTGTGCGGCGGCATCCACGTACGCAATCCGCTGGAACGGGCCGCCGACGCATATGCGCTGCATGGCCACGGCTGGTGGCCGTGGGGATCTCAGCGCAACCGCGAGAAACCGAACAGGTCCGACAACGGGTGAGGCCTGCCTTCCAGTTGCGCGCGCAATAAGCCTGCGCCGATCGCGCTGTAGGTGATGCCGTTGCCGCCGTACGCCATCGCGAACGACACCCGCGGCCCATGTTGCGGATGCGGGCCGAAGAACGGCAGCCCATCGGCGGTTTCGGCGAAGGTGCCGCCCCAGGCGAACACCGGGCGCAGGCTGATGTCCGGCATCGTCTGGTGGATCTTCTTCAGCAGCGTCTTCAGCTTGCGCATGACACGTGCGTCGCGACGTGCGGGCAGATCGATGTTGTCGTCTTCGCCGCCGGCCACCACGCGTCCATCCGGCGTGCTGCGCAGGTAGAGATAGGGACGCGCGGTTTCCCACATCATGGTGTGCTTGAGCGCGCCCATCTCGCCGTCGTGCAGCGGATCGGTCACGAATGCGTAGCTGCTGCGGTTGCGTGCCACGCGCTGCGACAGCCACTGCTGGTTTGCGTAGCCTGCGGCCATGATGACGTGCCGGGCGCGCAGCGTGACCCCGTCGCGGGTGCGCAACGCGACATGCCGGTCGTGGGGTGTGAGGGTGGCGATCGCAGTGCGGTCGTAGATGCGCGCGCCGTAATGCTCGCCTTCTGCAAACAGGCGGTAGCACAGCCGATACGGATCGACGCTGGCGGCCAGGCGGCTGAGGATCGCGCCTTCCGAGCGTACGCCGTAGTTGTGCCACAACGGCGCGCGCTCGATCCATTCGACTGGAAGAGTGTGGGTTTTTCGCACCTGCAGTTCGCGACGCAGGTCGTCGAGATCCCGCGACCGGCTGGCGTAGTACAGGCTGTCCTGACGGCTGAAGTCGCAGCCGCCCAGCGTATTGCAAAGGCCTTGCAGGTCGAGGATGGCTTGCGCGCATGCAGCGTACGCCAGCGCAGCCGCCGGCATGCCGTAGTGCTTGGCCAACTCGATCATTGGTGTGTCGATTTCATACTGCAGCAAGGCGGTGCTGGCCGAGGTACTGCCCCAGCCGATCTCGCGCTGCTCGAGTACCACCACCTCGTGCCCGTGCTTGACCAGTTCGTGCGCGATCAGCGCGGCGGTGACCCCGCCGCCGATGATGGCCACCTCGCAATCGGTGTCCCGCTCCAGACGCGGATAGGCGCGCATCAACCCATTGCGGATCGACCAGAACGGGTAGCCACTCTTGAGGTCCATGCGGTGTCGTACGTGCGGGCGGAGCGCAATTGGACCGGTAGGTCGGGTGAAGCGGTTGTGCAGACAGGCGAGGGGATCCTGCCGTCACCAAACCGCAAACAGCCGGCGTTAACGTGCGTGGAAAGCTCCTCACGGCACGGTCGTTATGCTCGCGCCACTAACGTAGTCACAGTTGTTAACGAGGGTGTGGGCATGTCGATCGTTCTGTACGTCGGTGGCAGCAAAGATGGCGACAAGGGTGTTGTGCCTTATGGGTTCAGCAAGTCGCGCGCGATGACCGACGCCGGCCCGGAGATCTATGTCGAGCGCATGGTGCCGTTGAAGGACGTCGGCAAGATCCGCGTGATGGCGCTGGAGTCGCTGCACGAAAGCATCCTGGTCGAGCGCGCTGCCACGCATTACGCAGGTCGCGCCAGCTAAGCACAGCCGACCGGACGACTGCGCTCACTGTCAGTGGGCGCCAAGTGCCCACTGCTGCCGGTATCGCAACGGTACTTCAGCTCTTACGCACCCTCTGCAACTACCTGACGATCGCCCGCTAGCGCTCGTCAGCCGTCGAAAGACGCGCCGGCATAGTGTTATGGCGATCCTGTCAACGGGTTCCCGCGGCGGGCCAGCACTGCGAAAATGCTTTTTTCAGTGAAGCGGCTCCGGCCGCGCCGCCATGCACGACAGCCAGCTTGCCCAGCAGATCGCTCGCACCATCGCCGACGAGATCGGTGCCCAACCCGCCCAGGCGCGCGCCGCCATCGCCCTTCTCGACGAAGGTGCCAGCGTTCCGTTCATCGCGCGCTACCGCAAGGAAGTCACCGGCGGGCTGGACGATACCCAACTGCGTAATCTGGAAACGCGCCTGACCTATCTGCGCGAGCTGGAAGAGCGCCGCGCGGCGATCCTGTCCAGCATCGGCGAGCAGGGCAAACTCAGCGACGAATTGCGCGCCGAGATCGTGGCGGCCGACAGCAAGTCGCGGCTGGAAGACCTGTACCTGCCTTACAAGCCCAAGCGCCGCACGCGTGCGCAGATTGCGCGCGAAGCCGGTCTGGAGCCGCTGGCCGATGGCCTGCTGGCCGACCCGAACCAGGCGCCAGAAGTCGCTGCTGCGGCGTACATCGACGCAGAAAAGGGCGTGGCCGATATCAAGGCAGCGCTGGAGGGCGCACGCGCCATCCTGATGGAGCGCTGGGGCGAAGATGCCGCCCTGGTGGGTGAGTTGCGCAGCTGGTTGAACGACAACGGCGTGATTCGCGCGCGCGTTGCCGAGGGCAAGGAAGAGGCCGGTGCAAAGTACCGCGATTACTTCGATCATGCCGAATCGCTGTCCAAGATTCCCTCGCACCGCTTGCTGGCGCTGTTTCGTGCGCGCCGCGAGGAGTTCCTGTACCTGGATCTGGAGCCGGGCAACGATGCCGAGGCCGGCCATCAGTACGCCGAGGGCCGTGTGGCGCGCAATGCCGGCATCTCCAACCAGAACCGTCCGGCCGATCGCTGGTTGCTGGATGCCTGCCGGCTGACCTGGCGCGCCAAGCTGCACATGCATCTGCTGCTGGACCTGTTCAACCAGGCGCGGGAGAAGGCCGAGGCCGAGGCGATCGCCGTGTTCGGCGACAACCTCAAGGACCTGATGCTGGCCGCGCCGGCCGGCCCGCGCGTGGTGCTGGGGCTGGACCCGGGTATCCGCACCGGTTGCAAGATCGCCGTGGTCGATGCCACCGGCAAGCTGGTGGCCACCGAGACGATCTACCCGCACGAGCCCAAGCGGCAATGGGAGCAGTCGCTGCAGACGATCAAGAAGCTGTGCATGCAGCACAACGTGGAGCTGATTGCGATCGGCAATGGCACCGCCAGCCGCGAGACCGACAAGCTCGCCGGTGAGGCGATCGCGCTGTGCGGTGCGAGCAATCTGCAGAAGATCGTGGTCAGCGAAGCCGGTGCGTCGGTGTATTCGGCGTCCGAGTTTGCGGCCAAGGAGTTCCCCAATCTGGACGTGTCGCTGCGCGGTGCGGTGTCGATTGCGCGGCGCCTGCAGGATCCGCTGGCCGAGCTGGTCAAGATCGAGCCCAAGGCGATTGGCGTGGGCCAGTACCAGCACGACGTGGATCAATATCGTCTGGCCAAGGCGCTGGAGGCGCGCGTGGAAGACTGCGTCAATGCGGTCGGCGTGTACGTCAATACCGCGTCGGCGGCGCTGCTGTCGCGCGTGTCCGGGCTGTCGAGCACGGTGGCGGAAAACATCGTGCGCCATCGCGACGACAATGGGCCGTTCAAGCGCCGCAAGGACCTGCTCAAGGTGCCGCGTCTGGGCGACAAGACCTTCGAACAATGCGCCGGTTTCCTGCGCATCGCTGATGGCGACGAGCCGCTGGACGTGTCGGCGGTGCATCCGGAAGCCTATCCGGTGGTCGAGCGCATCGTCGGCAGCACCGGCAAGCCGATCAAGGCCCTGCTGGGCGACGGCAGCTTCCTGCGTGGACTCAAGCCGGAGCTGTTCACCGACGAGCAGTTCGGTGTACCGACCGTGCGCGACATCCTCAAGGAGCTGGAAAAACCCGGCCGCGATCCGCGCCCCGAGTTCAAGGCAGCACAGTTCGCCGAAGGCATCGAGGACATCAAGCACCTTAAGCCGGGCATGGTGCTCGAAGGCGTGGTCAGCAACGTGGCCGCATTCGGTGCGTTCGTCGATATCGGCGTGCATCAGGATGGCCTGGTGCACATCTCCGCGTTGTCGGACACCTTCGTCAAGGATCCGCGCGATGTGGTCAAGGCCGGCGACATCGTCAAGGTCAAGGTGCTGGAAGTGGACGTGGTGCGCAAACGCATCGCACTGACCTGCCGTCTGTCCGATACGCCACCGCCGGCCGATGCCGCAGCCCAATCGCGCGATCAACGCGGCAACGGCGGCGCGGGGCAGGGCCGGCGCGATGGTGGCGGTGGGCGTGGCCCGGCGCAGGGCAACAGCAAGCCGCGTACCACTGCGCCGCCGGCCGACAACGCGCTGGCCGCGGCATTCGCACGCGCCAAGCGCGGCTGAGCCAGCGTGCCCGGCGGCTGCCCTGGCGTGGCTGGGCAGTGTAGATAGACCCGCTCGCAAGGAGGCGGGTCTGCTGCTGCGATTGGATCGCGCTTGGACAGGCTGATCTGCAACTTGGCTGCGGGTCCGTGCACTCGGACCACCGCGGTGCGCCTATGCAGATACGATCAGTCGTAAGGCGGCTGGTCTGAGGCCTTGCTGCAGGGCCCTTGTCCGCCCACCATCGCAGGACACGCCGCAAGTACGTCCTTGTAGGCTCTTACGCGGCATCCATGCCGCGTAAGGTCCCGCGACGGTGGGCGGGCAAGGACCAAGCGGGATGGTCGGTGGGTGTGTTGCAAGCAGCGCTTGGTTGACGACGCTGTTTTGATTAGCTGCTCCCGCGCGACATCACGCCTCGCTGCGTACCGCGCGCGTCGGCAAGATCAGGCGTTCGATCAGGTCGACCAGGCCGGGTGGTTCCACCGGCTTGCCCATATGAGCATCGAATCCGGCGACTACTGCGCGGTCGCGGTCTTCTTCGCGTACATAGGCGGTGAGGGCGATCGCGGGGATGTGCCGCGGCAGGTCGGCGCGGCCGGAGCGCACGGTGCGGATCAAGTCGTAGCCGTCGCGCACCGGCATGGCGATATCGCTGACCAGCACGTCGAAGGGAGTCTCTGCCAGGCATTGTTCGGCCGCTTCCACCGAGCCGGCCGCCTGCACCTGCGCGCCGGCAAGCATCAGGAACTGCACCACCGCCTCGCGCGAATCCTGGTCGTCGTCGACCAGCAGCAGGCGCACGCCATCCAGGCGCCCGAGACAATCACTCGGCAGCGGACCGACCTGCAGCGACCCGGCCGACGCGGGACGCAGATCGCTGACCCCGTGCTGGAACGGCAGCACGATGGTGAAGGTCGACCCCTGGCCTTCGCCCGCACTGGAGGCACCCAGGCTGCCGCCGTGCAGATCGACCAACTGGCGCGAGATCGACAAGCCCAACCCCAGCCCGCCCACGCGCCGCGTGGTGCCGGCATCAGCCTGCCGAAAGCGGTCGAACACATGTGGCAGGAACTCGGCCGCAATCCCGATGCCGGTGTCCTGCACGCACAGTCGCAGCCGTTCGTCCTCGATGTCCAGCGCCACCCGCACCGTTCCGCCGGGTGAGGTGAACTTGAGCGCATTGCTGAGCAGGTTGGACAGCACCTGCTGCAGCCGCCCGGCATCGCCGAAGAACCACAACTCGGCTTCGCCGGGTGCATCCAGTTCCAGTGCGATGTCGCGCGCCAGTGCAGAGGGTTGCATCAACTCCACCGTGCTGCGCATCAGTCCTGCGATATCGAAGTGCTCTGCCTGCAGGCGGATTTTGCCGGACAGGATCGCGCTCATGTCGAGCAGGTCGTCGATGATCTGCGTCTGCGCACGCGCACTGCGTTCGATGATGACCAGCCCCTTGCCCAGATTGGCCGGCTCGAACACCTCCGACTGCATCAACCGCGACCAGCCCAGGATGGCATTGAGCGGCGTGCGCAATTCGTGGCTGAGCGTGGCCAGGAACTCGTCCTTGACCCGGCTGGCATGCTCGGCCTGACTACGTGCGACGGTCTCGGCCTGCAGCGATTGCTTGAGCTTGGCATCCACGCGCGTGCGCTCGATGACGATGCCGGCCAGATGCGATGCAGAGCGCGCCATCGCCTGTTCGCGCAGCGAGGGCAGGTGGACGCGGTCGTAGTAGATGTTGAGCGTGCCCAGCACCTGCCCGTTGCTGTCCAGGATGGGCGTCACGCAGCAGGCGACGATGCCCAGCGCCGCCGAAATCGCGTGGTGGTCGCTGAAGCTGGGGTCGGCCTGGATGTCCTCGCAGATCACCTGCTGCCCGAGATAGGCCGAGCGCGCGCACGGCGGCCCGTTCGGTCCGATCGGCGAGGCTTCGAAATGCCCGCGGTACTCGACCGGAAAATGCGGCGCCGAGCCGAAGCTCAGCATCTTGCGTACGTCATCCAGCACCATCACCGCGCAATACAGCGCAATCTCGCCACGCGCTTCCACGCTCGCTGCGATGGCGTCCAGCACCACCGGCAGCGGCGCGCCGGTGGTGATCAGGCTCAGGATGGCACGATCGGAGGCGGTTTCATCCTCGATCAGCTTGCGTTCGGAGATATCGGTCAGTGAGCCGATATGGCCGAGAAAACGTCCATCGCTGGCGAAGTGCGGCGACGCGGTATCGATGCACCAACGGTATTGCCCGTCGTGACGACGCACGCGGTACTCGGCCAAGAACTCGCCTCGCTGCTCCAAGGCCTGGCCGAATGCGTGGCGCACGCGTTCGGCATCGTCCGGATGCATCACATCCCACCAGCCCTGATCCATGGCCTGGTCTTCGGCCTGCCCGGTGAAGTGGTACCAGCGCGGATTCCAGTACACGCAGTCGCCCCGCGCATCGGCCATCCAGATCATTGCCGGCACCGTCTCGCACAAGGCACGGAAGCGCACTTCGCTTTCGCGCAGCTGTTGCTCGAACGCACGGCGGTCATGGATATCGGTGTAGGTGCCGATCCACTCGCTGATGCTGCCGTCGTCGCCGCGCACGGGCAGGGCACGTGCCAGATGCCAGCGCCGCTGGCCATCGTGGCGTTGCAGCTCACACTCCATTTCGTAGGCGCGTTCAACCTCGATGGCCAATGCCCAGGCCTGCGCTGACAGCTGCAGGCCCTCGGCGGTGTGTGCCTGATGCCATGCGGCGGTCTGGTGATCGGCAGGATCCAGTCCGGTGTATTCATACCAACGCTGATTGAAGTAATGCGGCTCACCCTCCGGGTCGGCAATGAAGATGATCTGCGGCAGGGTGTCGGCCAGTCGGCGCAGCCGCGCCTCGTTGGCGGCCAGTTGCTGCTGCGCCTTGGCGCGTTGCATGGATTCCCAACAGCGCGCCGCAACCAGGCGGACCAGCTCGATCTCGGTGGACAGCCAGCGCCGCGGTGCGCGCTGATGCACGCCGATGGCCGCGACCAGGCGGCCGTGTTTGTGCAGCGGAATCGCCAGCGACGCGCGCAGGCCGGAGCGTCGGTACTGCTGCGCCACATAGTCCGGCGCACCGGGCGCCATCGCATCGGTGGTGAACCAGGGGCGGTTTTCGAGCAAGGCGTCGCGCAGGCCCTGCGCCACTTCCAGCGGGAAATCACCCTGCAGGCTTGGCATGTCCTGCACATGGTCGCTGATCACGTGCATGGTTCTGCCGTCGGCCGCCGCCAGGCCGAACGCGCAGCGATTGACCTGCAGATGTTCGCCCAGCAATCGCACGCTGGTATCGATGATCTGACGCGGATCGGAGACGTTTTGCAGCGCGTCTTCGAGCATCAGCAGGAAACTGTCGCGACTTGCCATGCTGCGTTGCTGGGTGACATCGAATCCGTGCACCAGGATCGCGTCGATGCGGCCGTCGCGCTCGCGCATCGGCTGATACAGGAAATCCACGAAGGTCTGATCCAGCGCATTGCCGGGCGTGCGCTGCAGATAGGCGGACATCGACTCGCCGATGAAAGGGCGGCCGCTGCGCCGCACCTCATCGAGCAGCTCGAGATAGCCCTGGTCGGCGACTTCCGGCATCGCCTCGAGCAAGGGACGGCCGAGCAACGGTCGCTGTCCGACCAGCTCGTGGAAACGTTGGTTCGCGCTTTCGATGATGTAGCTGGGTCCACGCAGCACCGCCATGAAGGCCGGCGACTGGTCGAGCGAAGGCGACACCGCTGCGGGCGCGGACTCGCGACGGGGCGGCCCTGCAGCAGGGGCGGGCGTGCCGGCGACATACAGCATGCCCAGAGGTTTGCCGGCCTGCAGCACCGGGCTGCAGGACCACGTCGACAGCGTCAATGCTGCACGCGCATCGGCATTGGTGTGGTTGGCTTCAACGCTGTCTGCAAGTTCCGCCAAGGGTTGGCCAAATGCTGCCGGGTGGCGTTCGCCCAACAGCGCGATGCAGGCATCGTTGTAGATGCAGCGCGACTGCTCGCCCCAGACCAGCAGCATCGGCACCTGTGCATGCAGGCACAGCGAAAGTGTCGTCCGCAGCGCTGGGCTGTCGCGCAGCTGCGGGTCGGCGGCGCATGCGGACGACGCCAGCAACAGCCCGGCTGTCTCGCACGTCTCCGGCAACAGACCGGCAAACGGCGACACGGCGATATCCATTGGTGACCTGCCCATCATGCCTGGATGCACGATTCTAGTGGCAAGCGGGCCGTGATCGAGGGGGTGTGGCAGCCGGCGCGGCCACGCGCGGGGTCTACGTTAAGCGCGGCAGGCGGGCAGTCAGCAGCTGTGGCTGACGGTGAAGACCGTCGAAGACCGGCCGCGCATACATGCTGGCGGCGCACCCGCTTACGCTGTTGCTCAGCTGGCGGCGCCGCTCAGCTGCCGTGCCCTGGACAGCGCGCTGATCAGTTCGTCTGACAAATAGGGCTTGGTCAGGATCACGCCGCGCTCGAAGCCGCTGGGGATGGTGCCACTGGCAACACCGGTCGCCAGCACGAACGGAATCCCGAGCTCCGACAGCAACCGGGCGACCGGCTCGCTGGTCTCGCCATTGCCAAGACGGTAGTCGAGCACTGCGATCTCCGGCGCATCGGCCTGAATCAGGGTCAGCGCTTGCGCAACTTCCCCGACCGGACCCAACACGACCGCGCCAGCCTGGACAAGCTGCAGATCGAGCAGCATGGCATTCATCTGGTCGTTCTCGACCACCAGCACCCGAACTCCACGCAACACCGACATTGCTTACTCCTTCACCTAAGTCGGCCAGTATATCGACACTGCTCCACTGCAGCGCTGGCGCCACTGCTTGCACCTGAATTCGTCAGGCGCGTTCTGACACTGTTCGTTTCATGCGCAAGTCGCTATACTGCGCGGCCACGCCGAAGTGGCGGAATCGGTAGACGCAGCGGATTCAAAATCCGCCGCCCTTAAAAGCGTGTGGGTTCGAGTCCCACCTTCGGCACCAGGATGTAGCGGTACAAGCAAAGCCCTTCTGGCGACGGTCAGAGGGGCTTTTCTTTTGTGCGCTCGATAATCGTCGGAACCTGCGAATGTTGGCGGCTGTTGCCCCGTCGCGCCGAGCAGCATTGCGGTCAGAAACAGAGCGATTTGTCGTCGACGTGGTGCAGCAGTTGGTGCGGCACCGTCATCTTTCTTCGCCGTATGGCGGCGTGTTCCATTGCCGCGCATCGATGATGCGTGGTCGCTGAAAATTCCGGCGAGATGAGCGTGGATTGCCGCCAGGCGCCTGCAGGCACGCAACCATCACGCGCGATGCGTACCTTGGAAAGCTCTTTTCAAGCAGGTGGCTTCCCATGGATTTCGATTCTTCGCAGCAACTGCGCATCTTGCGCAACATCCATGACACCACGCCGGTTGCCGACGAAGAGGCTAACTGGGCAGTGCGTGCCGGCTATGCAACACAGGCCGAAGATGGCGACATCGATCTCACTCACGAAGGCCGCAAGGCGCTGGATGTCGGCCAGACCTGACCCGTCGTTGTGCGGATTTGTTCGATTCGCAAGCAAATTAAGTGCGCCGTCGAGTGAGCGCGTTCCACGGTCGATCCGCGCGTGTTTGGATGGAGTGGCGCGATGCGCGCGTATCGTGCCGCCACCGACTGCATGCGGTGGAGTAGGATGCCCCCTGAATTCCAGGCAAAAAAAAGCCCCGGCAGTGCCGAGGCTTTCAGATGATTGGCGTCCCCACGGGGATTCGAACCCCGGTGTCCACCGTGAAAGGGTGGTGTCCTAGGCCTCTAGACGATGGGGACGCGTATCAAAACCTGGTTGTAGATTCCAGACGGCCTATGTCGGGAATTTGGTGGAGCCAGGCGGGATCGAACCGCCGACCTCCTGCATGCCATGCAGGCGCTCTCCCAGCTGAGCTATGGCCCCACGATGCTGCGAGCCGGCAATCATAGCGACATCGATGACACTTGGGAAGTGGTGTGTGCAAAAAAGTTTGCGCGACGGATTCGCGAGTGGCGGGGACCAATGTGGCAAGTGCCTTCGCGGGCGCTTGATGAGTGCGCGTCGCAAACTGATCGACCTGGATGTCGTCTGCATGCGCGAGTGTCAGATTGCGTAAGGTGGGGCGATGCAGTGGCCATGGCAGCTTTTGCACGTCGGTCATGTGCAACAGTCTGCGCACAACATTCGATCAGCATCGCAACATCCTGCGTTTGCTTGCGCCCCCATCTGCATAGCCGTGATGGCAGCCGCAGCAGGTGAGGTGCAAAGCTTCAGGTCGCACCGTGCTGATGCGGAGCAGTTGCACCATCGATATCGACAGATGACACGCCACACCACGAGCATCGCGTGCAGATAACCGCGCACGCAATCGATGCTGAAAAACACGCAAAAAAAAGCCCCGACAGTGCCGGGGCTTTCAGATGATTGGCGTCCCCACGGGGATTCGAACCCCGGTGTCCACCGTGAAAGGGTGGTGTCCTAGGCCTCTAGACGATGGGGACGCGTATCAAAACCTGAGTTGTCACCCTGACGGCCTAAGCCAGGAGTGGTGGAGCCAGGCGGGATCGAACCGCCGACCTCCTGCATGCCATGCAGGCGCTCTCCCAGCTGAGCTATGGCCCCACGAAACTGAGAACGAAATGATAGCGGCCTGTTAATGTTCGCGCAAGTGCTTTTTCATTTCGCATGAGACGCAGCGTGCGCGGGCACGCTGTGCGTCTGCAACTCAGTTGACGCCGTGCAGGTCGCGCAGTTGCGTCTGTCGAGCACCGAAGTAGGCGGCCAGGTCGGCAATGTCCTGATCGCTCAGTGCAGTGGCCTGCGCCGTCATCAACGGGTGCTGGCGATCGCCGCTGCGGTAGGCCTGCAGAGCATGTGCAAGATAATCGCCGTACTGGCCGCCGAGCTTGGGATAGCTGGGGTCGATAGGGGCGTTGCCGTCGGCGCCATGGCAATCGATGCAGCTCTGGCCGGTGGCCTTGCCTTTCGCGTGCGCCAGTTTGTCGCCGGCGTCGGCGCGCCCGGTCGGCAGGCCGGCAGACGAGCCGGAGCCATGTTCGCCGCTGGCGTGACCGGCATCGCCGGCGGAATGATCGGTGGACTCGACCTGGGATTGTGAGCAGGCCGCCAACATCAGGGCAGCGACCAGGGCGATGGCTAGACGCGGAGCGTGCAGGGCGTTCGGCATGTGGGCGCTTATTTGAGGGTGGACAGGTAGGCGGAGATATCGGCGATGTCCTGCTCGGAAAAGCTCTGCGCCTGCGCTTGCATGGTGGGATGCTTGCGTTTGCCCTGGCGGTACTCGGTCAGCGCCTGGGTCAGATACTGGCTGGACTGGCCGCCGATCTTGGGCACGCGATAACTGGGATAGGCGTTCTTGTAACCGGTGACGCCGTGGCAGCCCTGGCAGGTATAGGCCAGCAAGCGGCCGTTGGACGGATTGCCGGTGGGCGCTGCGGGTGTGGCCACTGCCGCGGCGGGCGCAGGCGTGGCGGGTGCGGCTGGCGTGACTGACGGTGTCGCTGATACGCCCCCAAACGGCAGGAAGACGACCAGAGCGAGACAAGCGGCGAGCGGCTGCGGGCGCATGGTTTCGTATCCGGAAGACTGATTGAACGTCCGCACGTGGGGGCGTGGCGGAACCGGTCCGAGTATGCCTGCGATTTGGCGCCGCGCAAACGGGGTGAATACGCGAACTTGAACAGACCATGACCTTTGGCGCATTGGCGACATGATCGTTCGGGTGGTCTACTTGCCTACAACACCTGTTCACGCATCCACTAGGACACGACGATGTCGCCACTCTCCTTCCTGCCCGGCCGCAGCGGAACCTGCGCCGCTGCATTGTTGATCACCACGAGCCTGTTGCTGGGCGGCTGCAAGGCGGGAGATGGCGAGGCCAAGGCCGCCGAGGAGAAGAAAACCGTCGATGCGGTACCGGTGGAAATTGCCAAGGCCGCACGCCGTGCGGTGGCGGCCAGCTACACCGGCACCGCCGCCCTGGAGCCGCGTGCCGAAGCGCAGGTGGTGGCCAAGACCTCCGGCGTGGCATTGGCGGTGATGGTGGAAGAGGGCCAGAAGGTGTCCGCGGGCCAGGCCCTGGTCCGCCTGGATCCGGACCGTGCGCATCTGGCGGTGGCGCAAAGCGAAGCGCAGCTGCGCAAACTGGAGAATAGTTACCGCCGTGCCACCCAGTTGGTGGGGCAGCAGCTGGTCAGTGCCGCCGATGTCGACCAGCTCAAGTTCGATGTCGAAAACAGCCGCGCGCAGCATCGCCTGGCATCGCTGGAGCTGTCCTACACCACGGTGCAGGCGCCGATTTCCGGGGTGATCGCCTCGCGCTCGATCAAGACCGGCAACTTCGTGCAGATCAATACGCCGATCTTCCGCATCGTCGACGATTCGCAGCTGGAAGCCACGCTCAACGTGCCCGAGCGCGAACTGGCCACGCTCAAATCCGGCCAGCCGGTGACCTTGCTGGCCGATGCCTTGCCTGGTCAGCAGTTCATCGGCAAGGTCGACCGCATTGCGCCGGTGGTGGATTCGGGCAGCGGTACCTTCCGGGTGATCTGTGCATTCGGCCAGGGCGCCGAAGCGTTGCAGCCGGGCATGTTCGGGCGCATCCGTATCGACTACGACCAGCGCAAGGACGCGTTGGTGATTCCGCGCCTGGCGCTGCTGGACGATGGCGAGCCGGCGGTGTTCGTGGTGCGTAACGGCAAGGCCAGCCGGGTGCCGGTGAAACTCGGTTATGCCGAAGGTCCGTGGCTGGAAGTGCGGCAAGGGCTGAAGGAAGGCGACCAAGTGGTGACCGCCGGCAAAGTGGCGCTGCGTGATGGCACTGCGGTGCAGGTCATCGGCCAGCCCGACCGCAAGCCGGTTGCGGCGGCGGCACCGGCAGCCGATAGCGACGGGAAACGCTCATGAGCGATCACGGCAGCCCGCACGCACCCGTGCACGACCCGCATGCACCTCTGCCTGGCGGCGGCGGTCTGGTGGCCTTCGCCACGCGCCGGCGGGTGACCATCGCGATGATCACCGTGACCATGCTGCTGTTCGGGCTGATCGCGCTGCGCAGTCTCAAGGTCAACCTGTTGCCGGGCCTGAGCTACCCCACGCTGACCGTGCGCACCGAATACACCGGCGCGGCGCCGGCGGAAATCGAAACGCTGGTGACCGAGCCGGTGGAAGAAGCCGTCGGCGTGGTCAAGAACCTGCGCAAGCTCAAGTCGATCTCGCGCACCGGGCAGAGCGACGTGGTGCTGGAGTTCGCCTGGGGCACCAACATGGACCAGGCCAGCCTGGAAGTGCGCGACAAGATGGAAGCCCTGTCGCTGCCGCTGGAGACCAAGCCGCCGGTGCTGCTGCGCTTCAATCCATCCACCGAGCCGATCATGCGGCTGGCGCTGTCGCCCAAACAGGCGCCGGCCTCCGACAACGATGCGATCCGCCAGCTCACCGGGCTGCGTCGCTACGCCGATGAAGACCTGAAGAAGAAGCTCGAACCGGTGGCCGGCGTGGCCGCGGTCAAGGTCGGCGGCGGGCTGGAAGACGAGATCCAGGTCGATATCGATCAGCAGAAACTGGCGCAGCTCAACCTGCCGATCGACAACGTGATCACCCGGCTCAAGGAGGAGAACGTCAATATCTCCGGCGGCCGGCTGGAGGAAGGCTCGCAGCGGTATCTGGTGCGCACGGTCAACCAGTTCGTGGATCTGGACGAGATCCGCAACATGCTGGTGACCACGCAGAGCAGCAGCGGCAGCGCCGCGGAAGCGGCGATGCAGCAGATGTATGCGATTGCCGCGTCCACCGGGTCGCAGGCGGCGCTGGCGGCGGCGGCCGAAGTGCAGAGCACCTCGTCGGCGTCCAGCAGCAGCATTGCCGGCGGCATGCCGGTGCGATTGAAGGATGTGGCCGAGGTCCGCCAGGGCTACAAGGAACGCGAGGCGATCATCCGCCTGGGCGGCAAGGAAGCGGTGGAGCTGGCGATCTACAAGGAAGGCGATGCCAATACCGTGTCCACCGCCGCGGCGCTGCGCAAGCGGCTGGAGCAGTTGAAGGCGACCGTGCCCGGCGATGTGGAGATCACCACCATCGAGGACCAGTCGCACTTCATCGAGCACGCGATCAGCGACGTCAAGAAGGATGCGGTGATCGGCGGCGTGCTGGCGATCCTGATCATCTTCCTGTTCCTGCGCGATGGCTGGAGCACCTTCGTGATCAGCCTGTCGTTGCCGGTGTCGATCATCACCACGTTCTTCTTCATGGGCCAGTTGGGCCTGAGCCTCAACGTGATGTCGCTGGGCGGGCTGGCACTGGCCACCGGGCTGGTGGTGGACGACTCGATCGTGGTGCTGGAAAGCATTGCCAAGGCACGCGAGCGTGGCCTGAGCGTGCTGGATGCGGCAATTGCCGGCACCCGTGAAGTCAGCATGGCGGTGATGGCGTCCACGTTGACCACGATCGCGGTGTTCCTGCCGCTGGTGTTCGTCGAGGGCATCGCCGGGCAGCTGTTCCGCGACCAGGCGCTGACCGTGGCGATCGCCATCGCAATCTCGCTGGTGGTGTCGATGACGCTGATCCCGATGCTGAGTTCGCTCAAGGGTGCGCCGCCGATGGCATTCCCGGACGAGCCGAGCCATCCGCAGTGGCAGCCGCAGCAGCGCTGGCTCAAGCCGGTGGCTGCCGGCCGGCGCGGGGCCGGCGCGAGCGTGCGCTACGCGTTATTTGCGGTGGCGTGGGCGGTGGTCAAGCTGTGGCGCGGCATCGCACGGGTGGTATCGCCGGTGATGCGCAAGGCCAGTGACCTGGCGATGGCGCCGTATGGTCGCGCCGAGCGTGGTTATCTGGCGATGCTGCCGGCGGCATTGCGGCGGCCCGGCCTGGTGCTGGGACTGGCGGCCGCCGCATTTATCGGCACCGTGTTGCTGGTGCCGATGCTGGGTGCAGATTTGATTCCGCAGCTGGCGCAGGACCGCTTCGAAATGACGGTGAAGCTGCCTTCCGGCACGCCGCTGGCGCAGACCGACGCCCTAGTGCGCGAGTTGCAGCTGGCGCACGACAAGGACCCGGGCATCGCCTCGTTGTATGGGGTGAGCGGCAGCGGTACGCGGCTGGATGCCAACCCCACCGAGAGCGGCGAGAACATCGGCAAGCTCACCGTGGTGATGGCCGGCGGCGGCAGCCCGGAAGTGGAAGCGGCGGCCACCAGGCGACTACGCAGCAGCATGGTGGACCATCCGGGAGCGCAGGTGGATTTTGCACGGCCAGCATTGTTCAGTTTTTCCACGCCGCTGGAAGTGGAGCTGCGCGGGCAGGATCTGGGCGAGCTGGAACGTGCCGGGCAGAAGCTGGCGGCGATGCTGCGGGCCAATGGCCATTACGCCGACGTCAAGTCGACGGTGGAAGAGGGCTTCCCGGAAATCCAGATCCGTTTCGATCAGGAACGCGCCGCTGCGTTGGGCCTGACCACCCGCCAGATCGCCGATGTGATCGTCAAGAAGGTGCGCGGCGATGTGGCCACGCGCTACAGCTTTCGCGATCGCAAGATCGATGTGCTGGTGCGTGCGCAACACAGCGACCGCGCCAGTGTGGATGCGATCCGGCAGCTGATCGTCAACCCGGGCAGCAGCCGGCCGGTGCGTCTGGCGGCGGTGGCCGAGGTGGTGGCAACGACCGGGCCGAGCGAGATCCATCGCGCCGATCAGACCCGCGTGGCGATCGTCTCGGCCAGCCTGCATGACATGGATCTGGGCGGCGCGGTGCGCGAGGTCGAGTCGATGGTGCGCAACGATCCGCTGGCCGCCGGCGTGGGCATGCATATCGGCGGGCAAGGCGAGGAACTGGCGCAATCGGTGAAGTCGCTGTTGTTCGCGTTCGGTCTGGCGATCTTTCTGGTCTATCTGGTGATGGCCTCGCAGTTCGAATCGCTGCTGCATCCGTTCGTCATCCTGTTCACCATTCCGCTGGCGATGGTCGGCGCGGTGCTGGCCTTGCTGATGACCGGCAAGCCGGTGTCGGTGGTGGTGTTCATCGGCTTGATCCTGCTGGTGGGGCTGGTGACCAAGAACGCGATCATCCTGATTGACAAGGTCAACCAGCTGCGCGAGGAAGGCGTGCCCAAGCGCGAGGCCTTGATCGAAGGCGCGCGTTCGCGCTTGCGGCCGATCGTGATGACCACGCTGTGCACCTTGTTCGGCTTCCTGCCGTTGGCGGTGGCGATGGGCGAGGGCGCCGAGGTGCGCGCGCCGATGGCGATCACCGTGATCGGTGGGTTGCTGGTGTCCACGCTGCTGACCCTGCTGGTGATCCCGGTGGTGTACGACCTGCTGGACCGTCGCGCCGATGCCTATTACCTGGAGCGTGGCCGGCGCACGGCCGGCCAACGTGCGCAGGCGACCGGTAACTCCGACGGGCTGGAGGCGCTATGAGCGTTGCCGCCTTCAGCATCCGTCGGCCGGTCACCACCATCATGTGCTTCGTCTCGCTGGTGGTGGTGGGGCTGATTGCCGCGTTCCGGTTGCCGCTGGAGGCGCTGCCGGACATTTCCGCACCGTTCCTGTTCGTGCAACTGCCGTACACCGGCTCCACCCCGGACGAGGTGGAACGCAACCTGGTGCGGCCGGCCGAAGAGGCGTTGGCGACGATGACCGGCATCAAGCGCATGCGCTCGACCGCCACCGCCGACGGCGCCAACATCTTCATCGAGTTCTCCGACTGGGACCGCGACATCGCCATCGCCGCATCGGATGCGCGCGAGCGGCTGGATGCCATTCGCGACGATTTTCCGGAAGATCTGCAGCGCTTCCACATCTACAAATGGTCCAGCAGCGACGAGCCGGTGCTGAAGGTACGCCTGGCCAGCCAGACTGATCTGACCGGCGCGTACGACATGCTCGACCGCGAGTTCAAGCGGCGCATCGAACGGATTCCCGGCGTGGCCAAGGTGGAGATCTCCGGCGCACCGCCGAACGAAGTGGAGATTGCCATCGCGCCGGACCGGCTCACCGCGCACGACCTCAGCCTCAATGACTTGAGCGAGCGCCTGGGCAAGCTCAATTTTTCGGTGTCGGCAGGCCAGATCGACGACAACGGCCAGCGCATTCGGGTACAGCCGATCGGCGAATTGCGCGACCTGCAGGAACTGCGCGACCTGGTGCTCAATGCCAAGGGGCTAAGGCTCGCCGACATCGCGCAGGTGCGGTTGAAGCCGACGCGGATGAATTACGGCCGTCGCCTGGATGGGCGCCCGGCGATCGGGCTGGACATCTACAAGGAGCGCAGCGCCAACCTGGTGGATGTGTCCAAGGCGGCGTTGAAGGAAGTCGAGGACATTCGCGCCGAACCTGCGATGCGCGATGTGCAGATCAAGGTGATCGACAACCAGGGTAAGGCGGTGACCTCGTCGCTGGCGGAACTGGCCGAAGCCGGCGCGGTGGGCCTGTTGTTGTCGATCACCGTGCTGTTCTTCTTCCTGCGCCACTGGCCATCGACGCTGATGGTGACGCTGGCGATTCCGATCTGCTTTGCGATCACGCTGGGCTTCATGTACTTCGTCGGCGTCACGCTCAACATCCTGACCATGATGGGCCTGCTGCTGGCGGTCGGCATGCTGGTCGACAACGCGGTGGTGGTGGTGGAAAGCATCTACCAGGAACGCGAGCGCATGCCCGGTCAACCGCAGCTGGCGGCCCTGCTCGGCACGCGCAGCGTGGCGATCGCGCTCAGCGCCGGCACCTTGTGCCATTGCATCGTGTTCGTGCCGAACCTGTTTGGCGAGACCAACAACATCAGCATCTTCATGGCGCAGATCGCGATCACCATTTCGGTGTCGCTGCTGGCCTCGTGGCTGGTGGCGATCAGCCTGATTCCGATGTTGTCGGCGCGCATGAAGACGCCGCCGATGGTGAGCTCCGAGCGCGGCGTGATCGCGCGGCTGCAGCGCCGTTATGCCAAGGTGCTGGCATGGACGCTGGCCCATCGCGGCTGGAGCGTGGCCGGCATCGTGTTGGTCAGTGCGATCAGCCTGGTGCCAATGAAGTTGACCAAGGTCGACATGTTCGGCGGCGATGGCGGCAACGAGGCTTTCATCCAGTATCAGTGGAAAGGCTCGTACACGCATGAGCAGATGGGTGAGGAAGTAGGGCGGGTCGAGCGTTACCTGCAGGCCAATCGCGACAAGTACCACATCACCCAGATCTATTCGTGGTTCAGCGAAGCGGAAGGCGGCAGCACCACCGTGACTTTCGACGCGGGCAAGGTCAAGGAGCTGCCGGCGTTGCTGGAACAGATCCGCAAGGCCTTGCCGCGCTCGGCGCGTGCGGACTACAGCATCGGCAATCAGGGCGATGGCGGCAGCGGCAATCAAGGCGTGCAGGTGCAGTTGGTCGGCGATTCGACCCAGGCCTTGCAGGCCCTGGCCGACGATGTGATGCCGCTGCTGGCGCAGCGCAAGGAACTGCGCGACGTGCACGTGGACACCGGCGACCGCACCAGCGAGTTGGCGATCCGGGTCGATCGCGAGCGTGCGGCGGCCTTCGGGTTCAGTGCCGAGCAGGTGGCAAGTTTCGTCGGTCTGGCGTTGCGTGGCACGCCGTTGCGCGAGTTCCGCCGCGGCGACAACGAGGTGCCGGTGTGGGTGCGCTTTGCCGGCGCCGAAGAGAGCAAGCCGGAAGACCTGGCCAGCTTCACGGTACGCACCAAGGATGGCCGCAGCGCGCCGTTGCTCAGTCTGGTCGATGTGCAGATTCGCCCGGCCGCCACCCAGATCGGCCGCACCAATCGCCAGACCACGCTGACCATCAAGGCCAATCTGGCCAGTAAGGTCACCGTGCCGGAAGCACGCGCGGCAATGGAAAAGCCGCTCAAGGCGATGAGTTTCCCCGCCGGCTACAGCTATACCTTTGACGGCGGCGATTACCAGGACGACGGCGAAGCGATGGGCCAGATGGTGTTCAACCTGGTGATCGCGCTGGTGATGATCTACGTGGTGATGGCGGCGGTGTTCGAATCGCTGCTGTTTCCTGCAGCGATCATGAGCGGTGTGGTGTTTTCGATCTTTGGGGTGTTCTGGCTGTTCTGGATCACCGGTACCTCGTTCGGGATCATGTCCTTCATCGGCATCCTGGTGTTAATGGGAGTGGTGGTGAACAACGGCATCGTGATGATCGAGCACATCAACAACCTGCGCCGCCGCGGCATTGGCCGCACGCAGGCCTTGATCGAAGGCTCACGCGAGCGCTTGCGGCCGATCATGATGACGATGGGCACCGCCATCCTGGCGATGGTGCCGATCTCGCTGACCAGCACCACGATGTTCAGCGACGGCCCGCCGTACTTCCCGATGGCCCGCGCGATCGCCGGCGGGCTGGCGTTCTCGACGGTGGTGAGTCTGCTGTTTCTGCCGACGATCTACGCAATTCTCGATGACATGAGCAACGGCGCAGCCGCGCTGGTACGACGTGCGCGCGGCGTGCCGAAGACGCAGCCGGCAAGCGTTGCGCTGGAATCGTGAGCGCCAACACTGCTGAAGGTTTCCCGGCGTAAGGCATTCACCAGCGCACTGAGGCCCTGAGTGACAAGGCGCCAAGCCCCTCTCCCGGTGGGGCGAGGAGGCACGGCTTGCGCGCCAAGGGCGCGCGTGCCTTGGGCGCCCGCACCGCAAGCGCGGGCCGGGGCGCGGAGCGAGGGGGTGGGGTGAGGGTACGGTTTCTCTTCCGGGGCACTGCCAAGCACGCGGCTGTGTTCCGCCGGCTTCGGTGAGGGCGACAGCGCGCCCGTGGACTGGCTCCTCGGCTCGGTCAGACATCCTGTCTGACTCGCCGCCGCGGCACATCCCTGTGCCGCTCTCCGCCAATCCCCGGCCACGCTGCCGCTTCGGCGAGTCGTTTCCGCGACGTTGAGCGACGAAAAACGGCAGCCGATTCAGTGATCGATTTTTGGTGCGTGCCAATCATCCGCCACGTTCGCTGCACGTCCTCTGGACCTTCGACTTCGTAGCTCTCAGACACACCGCCCAGATGCCAACTACTCAGAAGTGCACGGTTCCCAGGCTCTCAATCCGCCGCTTTCAAGAGGGACGCGAAGAGGCCTCTGCCTCATTGGGCGGGGCAACGACCAAAGCTAGGTCGGGCATGCCATGCGGCAGTGGCTGCTCTCCGTTACGCCAACACAGGAACATTCGAGATTGGTCCGCGGGCGCCGGGGCAGGACCTTACACGACATGGCGCGTGTAAGAGCCCCCATGGATGGGTTCACGGCGTGTCCTGCCCCGGCGCCCGCAGGCCGCTCGCACGCATGAAACAAGGCGCCTGCCAGCAGCCTTTCCTCAACCAAAATGAAAGCGCCAGCAAACCGGGCTTTCCTCATTCAAAACCAAAGCGCCAACTTATCAGCTGTCCTCAGCTATCCAGCTTTCCCGGCAACCTGGGTTCCAAGCCGCTGGATACGGCGGCCATAAAATCAGGCCGCACGCACCTGCCGCACGATCGCCGCCGCCTTGGCCGAGCTCTGCTTGACCTTGTCCCACTGGCCCTGCGCCAGCCAGTCCTTGGGCACCATCCACGAGCCTCCGATGCACAGCACGTTCGGCTGCGACAGGAACTCGGCCGCGTTGGCCTCGCTGATGCCGCCGGTGGGGCAGAGCTTGAGTTCGGACAGCGGGCCGGCCAGGCCCTTGAGCATCTGCAAGCCGCCCACGGCGGTGGCCGGGAACAGCTTGCACACGCGGAAGCCCAGGCCCATCAGGGTCAGCAGCTCGGTCGGCGTGGCCGCGCCGGGCACGGCGGGGATCGGCGCATCGGCTAGCAGGCGCGCCAGCGGCGCCGGCGTGCCGGGGGTGACCAGGAAGTCGGCACCGGCATCCACCGACTGACGCAGTTGCAGCTCGCTCAGCACGGTGCCGGCGCCGATCACGATATTGGGCAGCTCGCGCTTGAGCATGGCCAGCGCTTCGATCGCGACCGGTGTGCGCAGGGTCAGTTCGATCGCGGGCAGGCCGCCTTCGAGCAGCGCATCGGCCACGCGGCGCGCCTGGTCCAGCGTGTCCACGGTGACCACCGGCAGGATGCCGGCATCGCGCAGCAGCTGTTCGGCGGTGTTCTGGGTCTGGGCAATCGTCATTGCAACTCCGTTAGACGGCGACCGCGAGGCGGTCGCGCAGAGGGAAGGGGAATCAGGCGTCCTTGGACTCGTGCGGTGCGGCGGCGGCCGCTGCATCGGCACCGAGTTCGTACTCGGCGTCGTAGCTCCACAGCGCACCGTCCGGACGGGTCGGGCCGCAGGAAATCGAGATGGCGCCCTGGTCGGCCGGGCCAACCACCTGGCGGTTGATGGCGAACAGGTTGCGCCCCAGGTCGTTGCCCGCCACCGAGGTGTTGGGTGCGACCTCGCGCGATGCCCACTCTTCGGCCGAGACCAGCACTTCCAGCGTGCCGGCTTCACCGTCCAGGCGCACGATGTCGCCTTCGCGCACACGCCCGATCGGACCGCCGCGTGCGGCTTCGGGCGTCATGTGGATCGCCGCCGGGAACTTGCCCGACGCACCGGACAGGCGGCCGTCGGTGACCAAGGCCACGCGCCGGCCCTGGTTCTGCAACAGGCCCAGCAACGGCGCCATCGAATGCAGTTCCGGCATGCCGTTGGCACGCGGGCCCTGGTAACGCAGCACCACCACGAAATCGTGCGGCAGCACGCCGGCGGCATGCAGCTTGTTGAGCACCTGCGGTGTATCGATTACCACCGCCGGCGCTTCGATCGTGCGGTGCTGCGGCTTGACTGCTGACAACTTGATCAGCGAGCGGCCCAGGTTGCCGCGCAGCAGGCGCAGGCCGCCCTGTGATTCGAATGCGGCGCTGACCGGCCGCGCCACGCTGTCGTCGGCAGTGGTCGCAGTGCCGGGTACGTAGACGACCTTGCCGTCCTGCAGGCGCGGCTCGTTGGCGTAGGCGCGCATGCCGCCTTCGACCACGGTGGGCAGGTCGTCGTGCATCAGCCCGGCGTCCATCAGCTCGCGGAACACAAAGGCGGTGCCGCCCGCGGCCTGGAAGCGGTTCACGTCGGCTTCGCCGTTGGGATAAATGCGGGTCAGCAGCGGCACGGTCTGCGAGATCAGATCCATGTCGTCCCAGGTCAGCACGATGCCGGCCGCACGCGCCACCGCAATCCAGTGGATGGTGTGATTGGTCGAACCGCCGGTGGCCATCAGCGCGACCACGGCATTGACGATGGCACGCTCGTCGATCAGGCGGCCAAACGGACGGAAGTCCTGGCCCAGCGCGGAGATCGCCAGCGCACGCGCGGTGCCATCACGGGTCAGCGCATCGCGCAACTGCAGTTCCGGGTTGACGAACGAGGCACCGGGCAACTGCACGCCCATCGCTTCGAGCAACACCTGGTTGGAGTTGGCGGTGCCGTAGAAGGTGCAGGTACCGGCCGAGTGATACGAGGACGACTCGGCTTCCAGCAGTTCGGCGCGGGTGGCTTCGCCGGCGGCGTAGCGCTCGCGCACCTCGGCCTTCTGCTTGTTCGGAATGCCCGGCGTCATCGGGCCGGCCGGCATGAACAGCGCCGGCAGATGCCCGAACGCCAGCGCGCCGATCAGCAGGCCCGGCACGATCTTGTCGCACACGCCCAGGTAGACCACGCTGTCGAACATGTCGTGGCTCAGGCCGATCGCCGCGGCCTGGGCGATGTTGTCGCGCGAGAACAACGACAGCTCCATGCCGGCGCGGCCCTGGGTCACGCCGTCGCACATCGCCGGCACGCCGCCGGCGACCTGCGCGGTGGCACCGAGCGTACGCGCGGTGTCGCGGATCAGCTGGGGGTAATGCTCGAACGGCTGATGCGCCGACAGCATGTCGTTGTAGGCGGTGATGATGCCCAGGTTGGGCGTGGCCGCACCGCGCAGGCGCGACTTGTCGGTCGGCTCGGACGCGGCGAAACCATGCGCCAGGTTGCCGCAGCTCAAACGGCTACGGAACGGACCCTCGCGCAGGGCGGCATCTAGACCGGCCAGATACGCCGCGCGCGACGGCGCGCTGCGCTTGCGGATACGGTCGGTGACAGCTTGGATGTTCGGATGCAGGCTCATTGGCTACCGGCTATGAGAAACGGGGAAGGTAATCACGCTGTTCTTTTCGTAGATACCCGCACATGGATGTGCGGGCTCTTGCGAAGGACTCGCACAAAATCGGTTGTTGCGAGGGACTCGCACCTAGGCACACCAATGAACCCGCAATTTCGGGCCCGGCGGCTGCAGCGCCACGCGGATCGGATACTCGCTGACATCGTCACCGCCCAATGCAGCCTGCAGCACGTCCAGCTTCTGCTTGCCGCGCAGCAACAGCAGGCGGGTCGGGATGGTGGCCAATCCGGCCGGTGTCAGCGTGATCCGCAGCGGCCACTGATTCGAGCCGGGGCAGCCAGTGGCATCCAGCGAAGCGTACGGCTGCGGGCTGGACAGCGCCTTGCTTAGATCGGTCGAGCCCGGAAACAGCGAGGCGGTGTGTCCGTCGCCGCCCATGCCCAGCACCGCCAGGCACGCAGGCTCGGCGTGCGTGGCCTGCAGGTTCGCGGTGTGCACGCACTCGGGCAACTGCTTTCCCGGGCGCACCAGCGGGATGAAGGTGGCCGCCTGCGCATGGGTCAGAAAGCTGTGATTGACCAGCCAGGCGTTGCTGTCCTGATCCTGCGGCGAGAGCCAGCGCTCATCGACCAGGCCCACTTCCACCCGCGACCAGTCCAGCGGACGGTGGGCGAGCGATTCGTACACGGGCGCCGGGGTGGTGCCGCCGGACAGCAGCATGCGCGCTTGGCCGCGGCGCGAAATCTCCTGTTCCAGCAGGTCGGCCATCTCGCTGGCCACCGCCTCGGTCCATTCGGCCGGGTCTTCATAGCGCACCAGTGTGATGCGCGGATTGTCCTGCAGGTTCATCGCTGCTCCCCTGGATGCTGACGCTGCGCATCCACCGCATAGGCGGCGGCGCCGAGCAGGCCGGCATGCGGATGCATGACCGCCAGCGAGGGCACCCGCGACATGATCGCGGAGAAGCGTCCCTTGTGTTCGAAGCGCTGGCGGAAGCCGGAATGCTGCAGCGAATCCAGCACCTTGGGCACCAGCCCGCCGGTGAGGAATACGCCGTCCCAGGCGCCCTGCATCAACACCATGTCGCCGGCGATCGCGCCGAAGATGGCGCAGAACAGATCGATGGTGCGCGACGAGCGTGGATCGCCCGCCGCCGCACGCGCGGTGATGTCCTTGGGCTGCAGCGGGCCCGGGTCGACCCCGGCGATCTCGCTGAGCGCGCGATGGATGTTGACCAGGCCCGGGCCGCAGATCAGGCGCTCGTTGGAGACCCGGCCGAACTGCTCGGAAAGGATCTCCAGGATGCGGATCTCCTCCGGCGTGCCGGGCGGGAAGCTGACGTGGCCACCTTCGGTTTCCAGCGGAAAGCAACGCCCGTTGCGGATGATCAGCCCACCCACGCCCAGCCCGGTGCCCGGGCCGATCACGCCGTAGTTGCGCGGCTGTTCGATCGGCGCCGGCCGCCAGCTGGCGCCGCCGACCTGCACCACGTCCTGCGGGCGTAGCAGGCTGATCGCCATGGCCTGCGCGGCGAAGTCGTTGATCAGGTGCAGGGTGCTGAAGCCCAGCATCGCCGCAGTGCGCGAGCGCGAGATCACCCACGGATGGTTGGTGATGCGCGCCTCGTCGCCGTCCACGCGGCCGGCCACGGCGAACACGCCCTGGGTGGCCTGGACGCCGATCTGGTCGAGGTAATAGCGCGCGGCTTCGCCGAGCGAGCCGAAATCGACCACCGCAAATTCGCGCGAGGTGTCATCCAGCAGCGGCACCGAGGCGTCGACGTCGGCCAGCGCGAAGCGCGCGTTGGTTCCGCCGATATCGGCAACCAGCACCGGCTTGGAAGGAGCGGTCATGCGGTGTGTCCCTGTGCGTCGGTGGCCGGGGGCAGGAAGGGCGCCGCGGCATCGGGGCCCCAGCTGCCGGCCGGGTAGGGCTGCAGCGGCAACTGCGCGTCTTTCCACGCATCGCTGACGCTGTCGATCCATGACCAGGCGGCCTTGACCTCGTCGTCGCGCACGAACAGTGCCGGGTTGCCGTTGAAGGCATCCACGAACAGGCGCTCGTAGGCGATGCGGCGGTGCAGGCCGGTCGGCACCGACAGTTCCAGTTCCAGCGGCTGCAGTTCGATCGCGCCCCATTCCGGGCCGGCCAGGCTGCTCATCAGGCCGAGCTCGATGTTTTCCTGCGGCTGCAGTTGGAAGGTCAGGCGGTTGGGCACCGCGTTCTGCCGGTCCGGGCGCTCGAACAGCCAATGCGTCACCGGCTTGAGCGTGACCACAATGCGGGTGGAGCGCTCGGCCAGGCGCTTGCCGGTGCACAGGTGGAACGGCACCCCGGCCCAGCGCCAGTTGTCGATATGCGCGGTCACCGCGACGAAGGTTTCCACGTCGCTGCCTTCCGGCGGGTGATAGGCCTGCGCTGGCTGGCCGTTGATGCTGCCGGCGGTGTAGCGGCCACGCACGCTGTCGTGGGCGGCATGCTCGGCGGTCATCGGGCGCAGGGCGCGCAGCACCTTGACCTTCTCGTCGCGGATGCGGTCGGCTTCCAGCGAGGCCGGCGGCTCCATCGCCACCAGGCACAACAACTGCAGGATGTGACTCTGCACCATGTCGCGCAGCGCGCCGGAGCGTGCGTAGTAGGCATCGCGCCCGTCCACGCCTTCGCTTTCGGCCACCAGGATCTGCACCGACTCGATATAGGTGCGGTTCCACACCGCTTCCAGCAACGTATTGCCGAAGCGCAGCGCGATCAGGTTCTGCACCGCCGCCTTGCCCAGGTAATGGTCCAGGCGGAACACGCGGTCTTCGTCGATCAGCGCGCCGATCGACTGCAGGATCTCGCGGGCGCTGTCCGAGTCGTGGCCGATCGGCTTTTCCAGCATCAGCCGGTGCGGCGCAGCCAGCGCGCCGCCCAGGGCCAGGCCCTGGCAGGTGCTGATGTACAGGCCCGGCGGAATCGCCAGGTAGCTCACGCACTGGCGGCTGGCCAGCTCGCGTACGGCATTGGACACCGACTCGGCATCGCGCAGATCCACCGAGCGATAGTCGACCCGCTGCAGCAGCGTTTCGATCTGCTCGGGCGTGGCGATCGGCAGCGCGGCGGCCAGGCGCGGGCGCAGGACCTCGCGGAATGCCTCGGTATCGTGCGGCGACAACGCCAGCGCACGGATACGGAAATCCTCCGGCAGCAGGCCATCGACGAACAATCGTAGCAGGGAGGGAAAGAGATAGCGCTGGGCGAGATCGCCGGTGGCGCCGAACAGGATCAGGGTGTTGTGCATGGACCGAATTTCAGATTCTGGAGACATCGTGATCAGCAGCTGGTCGGAAAGGCGCCGGACAGCCGGCGGTCGGTATGTCTGTTCCTGAGCGACACTGGCGTGCGCGCAGCGGGGGATGGACGCGTACGCCCAATCCCCGATTGTTGCAGCAAGTGGCCGTCAGCGGTTAGCGCCGCGGCGGTTGACCTGCACATGCGTGGCCGAATGGCGGGCCTTGCAAGGTAGGCTGCACCGCTTGAGACAGCGGCTTGGGTCGGTGGCGGCATGGTCCCTCCCGAGATCGATGTTGCCATGTGAAAACGATTACATGTCAGAATAAACCAATGCATTCGTTTGCAGGAAATTTCCTTGCAGGCACATGCGGCGTCACCGCCGTCGGGAGGGCCGAGGGCAGGGCGCACAACTTACGTTGAGGCCGAAGATGGCGAAAGTGCAGTTGGAAGGTGTCCGCAAGGTCTACGAGAACGGCCAGGTCGCGGTACAGGGTGCGAGCTTCGAGGTCGCCGATGGCGAATTGATGGTGCTGGTCGGGCCGTCCGGCTGCGGCAAGTCGACCCTGTTGCGCATGATCGCCGGGCTCGAGGACATCAGCGCCGGCACGCTGAAGATCGGCGAGCGCGTGGTCAACGACGTGGCCCCCAAGGACCGCGACATTGCCATGGTGTTCCAGAGCTACGCGCTCTATCCGCACATGACCGTGGCCGAGAACCTGGCCTTCGGGCTCAAGCTGCGCGGCCACCCCAAGCAGGTCATCGCCGAGCGGGTCAACAACGCCGCCGAGCTGCTGGGGCTGACCCCGATGCTCGACAAGCTGCCCAAGGCGATGTCCGGCGGCCAGCGTCAGCGCGTGGCGCTGGGGCGGGCGATGGTGCGCGAGTCGTCGGTGTTCCTGCTCGACGAGCCGCTGTCCAATCTGGATGCCAAGCTGCGCCACAGTGTGCGTACCGAGATCGCGCAGCTGCACCGCAAGCTCGGCACCACAATGATCTACGTCACCCACGATCAGGTCGAGGCGATGACGCTGGGCCAACGCATCGTGGTACTCAAGGATGGGGTGATCCAGCAGATCGACAGCCCGATGGCGCTGTACGACCGCCCGGCCAATCTGTTTGTGGCCGGATTCCTCGGCAGCCCGGCGATGAACGTGCTGCAGGGGCGCCTGGATGAGCAGGACGGCCTGCATCTGGTCATGGCCGATGGCTGGCGCGTGCCGCTGGGTGCGGCGCGGGTCGAGCGCAGCTGGTTCGGTCGCGAGGTCATCGTCGGCGTGCGTCCGGAGCATCTGCAGCCGTCAAACGACGCCGCTCTGGGCTTTGACGCGCGTATCGATGTGATCGAGCCGGTCGGCAACGAGATCTTCCTCAATCTCGACCGCGGCGGCCAGCCGCTGGTGATCCGGGTCGCGCCGCAGGCCCTGCCGTCGGTGGGGGAGCATCTGCGCCTGGCACTGCGCAGCGAGGCGCTGCACTTCTTCGACCCGGCCAGCGGCGAACGGCTGGCGCTGGCCTAACGCGCCAGCCCCTGCACGAACGCAAGCGGGCGGGCGGCATGCGCGCCCGCCTGCAGCACGGCGTCGGCTTCCAGGGTCAGCTCCAGCGGCAACACCGCCAGCGCAAGATCGCCCGCCACGCTGACCAGCGTGCCGACGGTGGCATCGCCCAGCAGCACGGCCTGGCCCGCCTCGACCAGCGCATCGCTGCCAACGGCATCGACCTGCAACAGCTGCAGCGCACGCTTGGCCTTGCCCAGAAAATGCGTCCGCGCCACGATCTCCTGGCCCGGATAGCAGCCCTTTTTGACGCTGAAGGCCTGCAGGCGATCCAGCGCCAGCTGCTGCGGCGTCCACTGCTCGCGTTGCGTATCGGGCAGGCGCGCCAGCCCCAGTTGCAGGTCCGTACGGCGCCACTCGGCGTCCATGCGCGGTACTTCGATAGGCGCGGCCAATGCCTCATCGTTCGTCAGCAACACCAGCGTGCGCGCCAGGGCAGGGCTGCCCAGGTCCAATTCGATACGCTGCGTTCCGATATCGGCCTGCGCGCCTTGGGCGCGGGCGGGCGCGGCAAGGCCGCCAAACGCCGAAAGCGCCGCCACGCCGATCTTGAGCTTGCGTCGGAACACAAAACGGCCGAGTTGCGTTGCGATCTCGGCCGCATTGCCATCGGGCAACAGCATCAGCAGGTGGGTGTCGTCCTCACGCAGGAGTGCGAAGATGGCGATCACGCGCCCCTTAGCCGTCAACCACGCATTCCACTGCCACTGCCCGATCGCCAGCGCCTGTACGTCGTTGGCAAATTGCGCATGCGCGAACGCCACTGCATCCGTCCCGATCAAGCGAACGTATTGCATGTCGTGCAGGGAGCCAAAACCCTGTGGAATAAGATTCAGGTTGTCAGCCATGGAAGGGGAGGACTAAAATCGCAATGTTGTGAGACCACTATGATAGGCCATCCAACCCCCACCCCAGCGCAGGATTCCGAGACGCAGCCTTCTCCTCAGGAGCATCTTCCCGAGAAGCAGCCACTGCCCAAGGAGATTGGTGGACGCGACGGCCCCGAGCCAACGCGCTACGGCGACTGGGAAAAAAATGGACGCTGCATCGATTTTTGAGCAGCTTTTAGCCACAGCGGTCTAGTGCCGCCCAGCCGAGAAAACGAGCCCAGCGAATGGCGATCCGCGAACGTCCTCTTTCCCCGCATCTCCAGGTGTACCGCTGGCAGATACAGATGGTGACCTCGATTCTCAATCGAGCCACCGGTATCGTACTGTCCATCGGCGCGCTGGCGATTGCCGCCGCCTTGCTGACATTGATGCTCGGCCCCGACCACTGGAATTGTTTCCGCGAGCACGCAGGCGCCTGGTACGGCCAGGTCTTCCTGTTCGGCTGGACCTGGTGCTTCGCGTTCCACCTGTTCGGTGGACTGCGCCACATCATGCAGGACTTCGGACAGGGCTATGCAGTGCGCTCGTTCGTCAGTCTTGGCTGGTTGTCGCTGATCCTGAGCTTCGTGCTCACCGCTGCGATCTGGGCCTATGTACTGCTGGCCGGAGGTGCCGTATGAACCGCTACCGTACCCCGCTGAAGAACGTGCGTGGCCTGGGTGCCGCCAAGACCGGCACCGAGCACTTCGTGGTGCAGCGCCTAACCGCCACCGCCCTGGTGCCGCTGTCGATCTGGTTCCTGATCTTCGTGCTGAGCCTGATCGGTGCCGATCACGCTGCGGCCAGCGCCGCGGTGGCCAAGCCCTGGAACGCGATCCTGTTGGTCGGCTTCCTGATCGCCTCGTTCTGGCATGCGCAGCTGGGCATGCAGGTGGTGCTGGAAGATTACGTGCACAACTCGCTGCTTGCGCTTGCTGCGCAGACCATCGTGCGCTTCGTCGCCGTGCTGGGCGCCATCGTCAGCGTGTTTGCCGTGGCGCGTATTGCGCTGGGCATCAGCTGAGTCGTCCGCGACCAAACAGGAATCCATAATTCGATGTCCGCTTACAAGATCACTGAACACAAGTACGACATGGTCGTGGTGGGCGCCGGCGGCGCCGGCCTGCGCGCCACGTTCGGCCTGGCCCAGAAGGGCCTGCAGACGGTCTGCCTGACCAAGGTCTTCCCGACCCGCTCGCATACCGTTGCGGCGCAGGGCGGCATCTCGGCCGCGCTCGGCAACATGGGCGAAGACGATTGGCGCTACCACTTCTACGACACCATCAAGGGCTCCGATTGGCTGGGCGACCAGGACGCGATCGAGTACATGTGCCGTGAGGCGATCCCGGCGATCATCGAGCTCGAGCACTACGGCGTTCCGTTCTCGCGTACCGAAGAGGGCAAGATCTACCAGCGCCCGTTCGGCGGCATGACCACCAAGTACGGCGAAGGCCCGTCCGCGCAGCGCACCTGCGCAGCGGCCGACCGTACCGGTCACGCGATGCTGCACACGCTGTACCAGCAGTCGCTGGCGCATAACGCACGCTTCATGATCGAGTACTTCGCACTCGACCTGATCTTCGACGAGGAAGGCGTCTGCCGCGGCGTGCTGGCGCTGGATATGGCCGATGGCAGCTTGCATCTGTTCCGCGCCCACGGCGTGGTGCTGGCCACCGGCGGCTATGGTCGTGCCTACTTCAGCGCCACCTCCGCCCACACCTGTACCGGTGACGGCGGCGGCCTGGTGATGCGTGCCGGCCTGCCGGTGCAGGACATGGAGTTCGTGCAATTCCATCCCACCGGTATCTACGGTGCGGGCTGCCTGATCACCGAGGGCGTGCGTGGCGAAGGCGGCATCCTGCGCAACAGCAACGGCGAGCGCTTCATGGAGCGCTATGCACCGCATTACAAGGATCTGGCATCGCGCGACGTGGTATCGCGCTCGATGACCGTGGAGATCCGCGAGGGCCGTGGCGTGGGCGAGCACAAGGATCACATCCTGCTCGACCTGACCCATCTTGGCCCGGAAGTCATCAACGAAAAGCTGCCCGGCATCGCCGAGAGCGCGCACATCTTTGCCGGTGTGGACGTGACCAAGCAGCCGATTCCGGTGTTGCCGACCGTGCACTACAACATGGGCGGCATTCCGACCAACTTCTACGGCGAAGTCGTGCGCAAGCAGGGCGACAACCCGGACGCGGTCGTGCCGGGCCTGTACGCGATCGGCGAAGCTGCCTGCGTGTCGGTGCACGGTGCCAACCGCCTGGGTTCCAACTCGCTGCTGGATCTGGTGGTGTTCGGCCGTGCGGTGGCAAACCGCTGCGCCGAGACGGTCAAGCCCAACCAGCCGCACAAGACGCTGCCGTCCGATGCCTGCGACAAGGCGCTGGGCCTGCTGGACAAGCTGCGCTACGCCAACGGCTCCACGCCGACCTCGGTGATCCGCGACAACATGCAGCGCACCATGCAGTCGGACGCGGCCGTGTTCCGTACCAGCAAGACGCTGAAAGAGGGTGTCGACAAGATGGCCGAGATCTTCGCCAGCTTCGAGGACGTCAAGGTCTCGGACCGCTCGCTGGTGTGGAACTCGGATCTGATCGAAACCTACGAGTTGAACAACCTGCTGCTCAACGCAGTGGCGACGATCAACTCGGCCGAGCAGCGGCATGAGAGCCGCGGCGCGCATTCGCACGAAGACTTCCCGGACCGCGACGACGTCAACTGGCAGAAGCACACGCTGGTCACCGTCGACGACAAGGGCAAGTGCGAGTTCGAATATCGCCCGGTGCACATGTACACGCTGAGCAAGGACGTGGACGTGGTCCCGCCGAAGCCGCGCGTTTACTGATCGATGCGCATGGATCGATCCGCTTTCGCATTGCCTCTGCTGGCCGGCCTGTCCGGATACCGCAGCGGTGCACCGCGCCAGCCGGATCGCCCCATGACGCAGGGGCAACGCCGGCACGCCGCCGGCGGTTGCGCCACCGCCGCGGCGGTGGCATCCGTCATCTTTACCTTCATGCGCACGGTGCGGTTGTCGTTCGCACCGCGCATCGCCTGAGCCAACGAGAGCAGCTATGGCAGAGTTCACCCTCCCCAAGAATTCAAAGATCGGCAAGGGCAAGCATTACCCTGCACAGGGCGCCAAGAACACGCGCACCTTCAAGGTCTACCGCTGGGATCCGGATGGCGAAGCCAACCCGCGTACCGACAGCTATGAGATCGATCTCGACAAGTGCGGCCCGATGGTGTTGGACGCCCTGATCAAGATCAAGAACGAGATCGACCCGACACTGGCGTTCCGCCGCTCCTGCCGCGAGGGCATCTGCGGCTCGTGCGCGATGAACATCGACGGCACCAATACGCTGGCCTGCACCAAGGCGATTGCCGCCTGCGGCAAGGCCGAGGTACCGATCTATCCGCTGCCGCACATGAGCGTGATCAAGGATCTGGTGCCGGATCTGACGCACTTCTACGCGCAGTACGCGTCGATCAAGCCGTGGATCCGCACCCAGACCCCGCCGCCGCCGGACCGCGAGCGCCTGCAGTCGCCGGAAGACCGCCGCAAGCTCGATGGCCTGTATGAGTGCATCCTGTGCGCCTGCTGCTCGACCAGCTGCCCGAGCTACTGGTGGAATGGCGAGCGCTATCTGGGCCCGGCGATCCTGCTGCAGGCGTATCGCTGGATCATCGATTCGCGCGACGAGGACACCGGTGCGCGCCTGGACGACCTGGAAGATCCGTTCAAGCTGTATCGCTGCCACACCATCATGAACTGCGCGCGGACCTGTCCCAAGGGCCTGAACCCGGCGCTGGCGATTGCTGAGATCAAGAAGTTGATGATGGCGCGTCGCGCCTGATCGCAGGGCAATGCGGCCCCGCCTTGGCGGGGAGATGGTTCACAGCGGCACCGGCCCTTGGTCTGGTGCCGCTGTCGTTTTCGGCGCCGGCAAGGCGAGCTGGAGAGTGAGATGGATGAAGAAACCCTGCTGAAGAAACTGCGCTGGCGTTGCCGGCGCGGCATGCGCGAGCTCGATCAATTGTTCGGGCGCTATCTAGATCAACGCTGGGCGCAGGCTTCCGAGTCCGAGCGCGCGGTTTTCCTACAGCTGCTGGATTGCGAAGACGATAAGTTGTGGCGCTGGTTCATGGGATACGAGGCCTGCCCCGATGCCGCCAACGCCGCACTCATCGCCGATATTCGCGCCATGCCGGCTTGAGTGGCGACCCTCGCGCGGGCTTGCTTGCGCGCTGGGCGTACTGAGCGGGCTTGCATTGTGGGCACTCTGGCGGAGTGGGGTGCCGCCATGGCTGGCGATGCTGTTGTCTGTCTACGCAGTGTTGACCGGTGGGCGATCGATGCGCCTGCTGTTGCGCTCGCCAGCACGGGAAGTGATCGTGCCCTGGAGCGAAACGCCCGCCAGCGTTGACGGTGTGCAGGTACAGGGCCTGCAGGTGGCGTGGCGCGGGCCGATCGCGGTGGTGGCGTGGACTGGCCTGGATGCACGTCGCCAATGCCTGCTTTTCTGGCCGGATACCTTGCCCGCAGCGCAGCGACGTGAACTGCGTCTGGCCGCTCAGGCACACGCCATTTCGTCCCGGCGGCCGCAAGTGGCACCATAGCGTCCCTTTCCTGGTTGAACCGCATGTTCAAACCTATCCCGGTTGCCATCGGCTTGCGCTACCTGCGTGCCAAGCGGCGCAATGGCTTCATCTCGTTTATCTCGATGGCATCGATCCTGGGCATCGCCCTGGGCGTGACCGTGCTGATCACCACGCTGGCGGTGATGAGCGGTTTCCAGAAGGAAATCCGCGACCGCCTGCTGCAGATGGCCGCGCATGCCACGGTCAGTGCGGACGGCGCGCCGATGCACGACTGGCAGCATGCGGTCGAGGTCGCCATGACCGATCCGCGCATCGCCGGTGCCGCGCCCTACATCGAAACCGAATCGCTGCTGCAGGGCCCGCGCAAGCAGCCGGCGATCGTGCGCGGCATCGTTCCTGCCGAAGAGGGAAAGGTATCGGTACTGGCCAAGAAGATGCAGCAGGGGTCGGTCGACAGCCTGACCCCGGGCTCCTACAACATCGTCATCGGCAAGGAGCTGGCGCTGTGGCTGGGCGTGGACATGGGCGACAGCATCGTGGTGCTGCTCAGCGATACGCAGGCCACGCCGCTGGGCGCGATGCCGCGGCTCAAGCGCTTCACCGTCAGCGGAATCTTCGAGGCGGGCTACAACGAGATCGACCGCGGCCTGGCCGTGGTCAACATGCAGGACCTGGCGCGCGTGTTGCGCATGGATGGCGTCACCGGCGTGCGGCTGCGCCTGCACGACATGGATCAGGCCTGGCCGGTGGCGCGCGATCTGGCGGTGAAGTTGCATGGCCCGTACCGGGTCAGCGACTGGACCCAGGAGAACGCCAATCTCTACCACTCGTTGAAGATGGAAAAGACCGTGATGGGCATCCTGCTGTCGCTGATCGTGGCGATGGGCGCGTTCAACCTGGTGTCCTCGCAGGTCATGCTGGTCACCGACAAGCAGGCCGATATCGCCATCCTGCGCACCCTGGGCCTGTCGCCTGCTGGGGTAATGCAGGTGTTCATGGTGCAGGGTTCGTTGATCGGCTTCATGGGCACGATCATGGGCGTGATCGGCGGTATCGTGCTGACGCTCAACCTGGAGCGCATCCTGGGTGTGATCGAGACCATCTTCAGCGTCAAGCTGCTGCCCGAGGACGTGTATTACATCACCGGCTTGCCGACCGACATGCAGACCCAGGACGTGGTGGTGATCACCGTCGTCGCGCTGGTGATGAGTTTCCTGGCGACCTTGTATCCGGCATGGCGCGCCTCGCGCACGCAGCCGGCGGAGGCGCTGCGTTATGAATGAGATCAGGGAATCGGCTGTGCAAACGCCAAACCAAGCAGAGGCGGTGATCCGCGCGGAGGGTCTGGGCAAGACCTACGCCGAAGGCAAGATGCGCACGCCGGTGTTCGACGGCCTGGATCTGACCGTGGCGACCGGCGAAACCGTGGCCATTGTCGGCGCCTCAGGGGCGGGCAAGAGCACGCTGCTGCATCTGCTCGGCGGCTTGGATATTCCGACCTCGGGCGAGGTGTACGTGGCCGGCCGGCGCATGTCGGCGTTGTCCGATGGCGAGCGCGGCAAGCTGCGCAATCAGGCCCTGGGTTTCGTCTACCAGTTCCATCATTTGCTGCCGGAATTCACCGCGCTGGAAAACGTGATGATGCCGGTACTGTTGTCCGGGAAAGAAGTGTCAGTGGCGCGGGCGCAGGCCTTGCAGTTGCTGGAATCGGTCGGGCTCGGACATCGCATCGAGCACAAGCCCAGCGAATTGTCCGGCGGCGAGCGTCAGCGTGCGGCGGTGGCGCGCGCACTGGTGAACAAGCCGGGCTGCGTGCTGGGCGATGAGCCCACCGGCAACCTGGACGACAAGACCGCCGAGACCGTGTTCGAACTGATGCTGGAACTCAACCGTGCACAGCGCACCAGCCTGGTCCTGGTAACGCACGATCGCAGTCTGGCGCGGCGCCTGGACCGCGTGCTCGAGCTGCATCAGGGCAAGCTGCGCGAACTGGCACCTTCTGCGGTGTGAGAAGCACTGCCTGGCCGTCGGAATTCCTGGCGGCTGGGCGGTGTTGAAACCGCGGTCTCAGATTGAAGATCCTGGGGCTGGTGACGGGTGCATTCGCGTGATGCATCGACCGGCGTTCGCCACACATGCGCGTTCAGCACGCAGTGCCCGTGCGTAGCATCGCGCCGATGCTCGCGGTGACAGGACGCGCGTTGACAGGAAGAACGGTCGCCGCCACGTGTGTGGCGACGACCCAACGCATCAGGGAATGATGCGCAGCGCGCGCAGGCGCGTGAACAGTTCCAGGAACGATGCACGGCTGTCGTAGAAATCCGTAAAGCCCAGTTCGCGGCTCTTGGTCATGTCGTTGACGCACTCGATCTCGCGGCCCAGGTCGGCATCGGTGTGCCACCAGGATGCCAATCGATTGACGTCGGCCTCCACCAGGCCATGCTGGCTGGCGATCTCGCTCCATACTGCCGGCGCGGTCTCGCTCAGGCGTGCCTCCAGCGGCTGCGGAGTCTCGGGGCAGGGCGCAGCGTCGAGCCCGAAGAAGTCGGCAATCTGGCTCCACATCCAGCGCCAGCGGAACACATCGCCGTTGACGGTGTTGAAGGCCTGGTTGCGGGCGGCCGGGCTCAGGCCTGCCCAGGCCAGCTGCTTGCCGAGCAGGCCGGCATCGGTCAGGTCGGTGAGGCTGTTCCACTGCGCCTGTGAGCCGGGAAACACGAACGGCTGGCCGGTGTGCTTGCACAGCGATGCATACACCGCCAGCGTCACGCCCATGTTCATCGCATTGCTGCCATTGGCCATGCCGATCATGGTGTGCGAGCGATGCACGCTCCAGCCGAAGCCATGCTGCTCGGCGTGTGCGAACAACAGGTCTTCCAGCGTGTAGTAGAAGTTCTCGCCGGGCTGGCGCGGCTCGCTTTCGCGGAACGGCGTTTCCGCCTTGCCGCTGCCGTAGTTCTCGAACGCGCCGAGGTAATGCTTGGTACCGGTGACCAGCGCCATGTGCTGCAGCGGCGCATCGCTCAACGCTTCGCACAGATGCCGCATCATCGCGCCGTTGGCTTCGACGTTCTCGCGCTCGGTGTCGCGCCGTGTCCAGGTGCAGAAGAACACGTGGGTGATCGGCAGGCCACGCAGCGCGGTGCTGGTGCTGTCGGCATCCAGCAGATCGGCCGCAAGCGGGATCACGCCGTCCTGAGGCAGCGGGCGCCGTGCCAGGCCATAGACGGTCCAGCCATCGGCCACCAGGACATTGGCGAGGTTGTAACCGGAAATGCCGGTCACGCCGACAATCAGTGCAGTGCCTTTACGCATGGGGGAAGCTCCTCAGAAACAGTGGCGAACATAACGCGGCAGTCATGAAATCGAGGCGAATGCAGGCTGATAGGGTTGCTGATGCGGCCAGCACACGCTGTCCTGCCTGGCGCATTGCACCTGCGTGGCAGCGCCTTCCACCGGCCGGATGTACCACGGCAGGGGCAGCCTGATTCCTACCCCGCAATGCGCCGCTCGCTGCTGTGCCCGACGCAGGCGCTGGTCTAACTTGAGTCGGTGGATGGACCACGGCCGGGATGGCGACCGACAGCATGGATGCGTCAGCACAGGCACCGCCTACACCGCGGCGGATACCGACGATGACCGCGGCAGCGGCCTTGTTGCTGGGCATCGTGGTGTACGCGTGGTCGCCTGCGCTGCTGTCGCGTGCGGTCTATGCGGCATGCCTTGCTGCAGCGGTGCTGGGCATCGGCCTCGGCACATGGCTGCGTCCGCGGCGGATCGTGTTGGTAGGGACACTGGCCAGCGCGCTGTTCGGTTTCGGCCTGATGGGCTGGCAGGTCGCCGGCGTCCTGCAGGCCCAATTGCGCCCGCAGGATGAAGCGCGGGAACTGACGGTGCGCGGGCAGATTGTCGAACTGCCGGTCGCCGAGCCACGACGCACGCGCTTTCAGCTGCGCGTGGATGACGATCCCGCACAGCCTGCCGCACTGCGCGGCAAGCTGCTGCAGCTGGCCTGGTATGACGACTTCGGTGCCGAGCGCATCGGGCCGCGTGCCGCGCTGCGCGCGGGCGCCGCCTGGCAGCTGCGGCTCAAGCTGCGTGCGCCGCGCGGCTTGCGCAACCCTGGTGGCTTCGATGCCGAGCGGCAGGCACTGGCGCAGCGCATTGCCGCCAGCGGCTATGTGCGGGTGCCGATTGCGGCGCGGCAGACCGCTGCACCGCGCGGCGTGGATGCCTGGCGCGAAGCGATGTCGCAGCGCATTGCCGACCGCGTGCCCGGATCATCGTCGCCTTACCTGCGCGCGCTCGCCCTGGGCGACACGCGCGGGCTGGACGACGCAGCCTGGGCCACGCTGCGTGCGACCGGGCTCAGCCATCTGATTGCGATCTCGGGATTTCATGTGGGGCTGGTCGCTGCATTCGTCGCCCTGCTGGTCGCCGGACTCTGGCGAGCCTGGCCGGTGCTTGGAACGCGGATTCCGCGGTCCCATGTAGCTGCGGTCGCCGCCTTGTTCGGTGCCGCAGGCTATGCGGCGCTGGCGGGCCTGGCGCTGCCGACGGTGCGCACCGTGCTGATGATTGCCGTGGTCGCCTTGGCGCGGGTGCTGCGGCGGCGCGCCAGCACCGTGCAGATCCTCGCGCTGGCCTTGTTGGCAGTGCTGCTGTGGGACCCGCTCAGCGTGCTGGTGGCGGGCTTCTGGCTCAGCTTTGCCGGGGTGGCCTGGCTGGTGTGGTGCCTGCCAGCGGACGATCGCGCGGTCGTGCGCGGCTTCCTGTCCGCCCAGACCGTCGCCACTGTCGGCCTGCTGCCGTTGACCGTCAGCCTGTTCGGACAGGCATCGTTGGTGGGGCCATTGGCCAATCTGGTCGCCATTCCCTGGTGGACTTTTGTAGTGGTGCCGCTCACCTTGCTGGGCACCGGGCTGGAAGCAGTACATCCGGGAGCGGGCGTGTGGGCATGGCGATTGGCTGGTTGGTGCTTCGAGCTCACCTGGCCAGGCCTGGTCTGGCTTGGACAGACCTCGGTGGCGTTGTGGTGGGTACCCGAGTCCGATGCGCTCGCATTGGTCGCGGCCTTGTTCGGCGCGTTCTGGTTGCTGCTGCCGCGCGGCACGCCCGGCAAATCCATGGCGCTGTTGTTGTGGTTGCCGCTGCTGTGGCCGGACCGCGAGCTGCCCGCGGCCGGCGAAGCCGACGTGCAGGTGCTGGACGTGGGGCAGGGTCTGGCCGTGCTGGTACGCACGCAACGGCATGCATTGCTGTTCGACACCGGCCCGGCGGTGCGCGATGGCTTCGATGCGGGCGAGCGGGTAGTGCTGCCGGCCTTGCGCGCGCTCGGGGTGCGCCGCCTGGATGCCATCGTGCTCAGTCACGCCGACGCCGACCATGCTGGCGGCTATGCAGCGGTGCGTGCTGGATTGCCCGTGGCGATGACGGCGGCACCGCCACAGGCGCCACTGGACGTCAGCACCCGCTGCCGTGCCGGCCAGCAATGGGCATGGGATGGGGTGCGCTTCGGCTTCCTGCACCCCAGCGCCGGCTTTCCGTATCTGCGCAATCAGTCCAGTTGCGTGCTGCGCATCGAAACACGGTATGGAAGCGCCTTGTTGCCGGGCGATATCGGCGAGCTCGTCGAGCGCCGCCTGCTGCGGGAACATGCCGCGGAGTTACGTGCCGATGTGGTGGTGGTCCCGCACCACGGCAGCGCCGACGGCTCGCATGCCGATTTCATCGCCGCCACCGGCGCGCGGCTGGCGCTGGTGTCCTCCGGGCACGGCAATCGCTTCGGTCACCCGCGTGCCGAGGTGGTGCAGCGCTGGCAGGGCAGTGGCGCCGAGTTGCTCGACACGGCCCGGGCCGGGGCAATCCGGGTCTGGCTGGGCGCCGACGGCCTGCAGGTACGCGAGCGGCGACGCTGGCAGCCACGGCTCTGGGATGCTGCGGAACGGCGGCGGTCGGCTGCTATCCTATCGACCAGCGAATAGGCGGCCGCGTTGCCGGAGGAATCGAATCGTGTTGGAGCTGGTCAAGGCAGGCGGTTGGCCGATGGTGCCGTTGCTGTTGCTGGGCGTGATCGCGCTGGCGATCGTGCTGGAGCGTCTGTGGAGCCTGCGCCGCAACGAGGTGACCCCGCCAAGTCTGGGCGAGGAGGTCCGCAACTGGGCCGCGCGCGGCAAACTGGATCCCAGCCACATCGAGTCGCTGCGGCGCAATTCGCCGCTGGGCGCCTTGCTGGCCGCAGCGCTGGACGTGCGCGGTCGTCCGCGTGAATTGATTCGCGAGCGTATCGAGGACACCGGCCGGCATGTGGTGCACCGCATGGAGCGCTATCTGAATGCCTTGGGCACGATCGCTTCGGCCGGGCCGCTGCTGGGACTGCTGGGCACGGTGGTGGGCATGATCCAGATGTTCCTGGGCATCCTCGATCACGGCGTGGGCGATGTGAACCAGCTGGCCGGCGGCATCGGCAAGGCGCTGGTGTGCACGGCCACCGGCATGATCATCGCGGTACCGGCACTGATGGCGCATCGCTTCTTCAAGGGCCGCATCGCCGGCTACATCATCGAGATGGAGCAGGAAGCCACCTTGTTGCTGGACACGATGGACGGCCGCGTGGTGCCAGGCGCCACGGCGCCGGTCGCGGCAGCTGGCAAACCTGTCATGGCAAAGGGCTGACGGATGCGCATCGGCAGTGACCGAGGCCAGGACGAGCCGCATATCGATCTGGTGCCATTGATTGACGTCATCCTTGTCCTCATCATCTTTTTCGTGGTGACCACGACTTTCGACGCACGCTCCACGCTGCAATTGCAGCTGCCGACCGCCAGCGACCAGCACAGCAGCACACCGCCACGTTCGCTGAGCGTGCTGGTCAATGCCGATGGGCGTTATTTCATCAACGATCAGGAAGTGCTGCGGTCGGACGTGGACTCGCTCAAGCAGACCATCGCCCAGCTCGCCGGCGACGACCGCGAGCAGACGGTGTTGCTGCGTGCCGATGCACGCACGCCGTATCAAGCGGTGGTGACCGCGCAGGATGCATTGGGGCAACTCGGCTTCCGCCGCATCGCGATCGCCACAGCGCCTCAAGCCGGGGCGACACCCACGACCGGCCAGACACGCACTAACGGAACCCGCCAGTGACCACCTCCAACGACCGCCCGGCGCCAGTTTCGTCCTGGCGCACGTACCGTCGCCTGCTGGCCTTCGCCAAGCCGTATCGCCTGTTGCTGGTCGCCGCGCTGATTGCCGCGCTGATCGAAGCGGCCGGCACGACTGGCTTCCTGGCGTTGATGAAGCCGATCACCGACGAGACCTTCATCTACAAGAATGCCGAAGTCAGTCGCTGGCTGCCGGTGCAGATCATCCTGTTGTTCGTGGTGCGCGGGGTTGCCGGCTACATCACCGATATGGCGATGGGTAAATCCGCACGCAGCATCGCGCGCGACCTGCGCGTCAAGGTGATGTCCAAATATCTGCGCCTGCCGGGATCGCGCTTCGATTCCGAACCGGTACCGTCGATGCTGATCCGGCTGGGCTCGGACTCGGACCAAGTGGCGCAGGCGGCGGTGGATGCGGTCAAGGTGATGATCCAGCAGTCGCTGCAGGTGATCGGCGCGCTGGCGCTGATGCTGTGGCATAGCTGGCAGGTCACGCTGACCATCCTGGTGCTGGCACCGGTGCTGGCCTGGGTGATGGACAAGGTGGCGCGGCGCTATCGGCGCATCAGCCACAGCATCCAGGAAAGCGGCGCGCATCTGCTGCAGGCGGCCGACCAGACCTTGTCCAGCCATCAGGAGGTCAAGATCTACGGTGCCCAGCAGACCGAAATGGAGCGCTATGGCGCGCTGGCCGACCGCAATCTGCGTCTGGCGATGAAGGTCGAATCCACGCGTGGCATTTCCACCGCCACGGTGCAGATGATCGGTGCGATCGGCCTGTCGGCGCTGCTGTTCGTCGCCGGTGCCCAGGCACTGGCCGGGCGGCTGACCGCCGGCGACTTCGTGGTGCTGATGACCTCGATGCTGACGATCATTCCGGGCCTCAAGCAGCTCACCAATGTGCAGAACATGGTGCAGCGCGGCCTGGCCTCGGCCGAGCGCCTGTTCTCGGTGCTCGACAGTCCCGACGAGCCGGACCAGGGCGCGGTGCCGCTGACGCGCGCCAAGGGCCTGATCGAATTCCGCAATGTCACTGCACGCTATCCGGGCCAGGTGAACCCGGCCCTGGCCGAGGTCAGTTTCGTGGCGCAACCGGGCACGGTGACGGCGATCGTCGGGCGTTCCGGCAGCGGCAAGTCCAGCCTGATCAAGTTGATCCCGCGCTTCTACGAAGCAGAGTCCGGGCAGATCCTGCTCGACGGGCACCCGGTGCAGGCGTACGCGCTGGCCGATCTGCGGCGGCAGATCGCGCTGGTCGGCCAGCAGGTCATGCTGTTCGACGGCAGCATCGCCGACAACGTCGCCTATGGCGAAATGCGCAGTGCCGACGCCGGCCAGCTGGAACGCGCCATCCTGGGTGCCAACGCGATGGAGTTCGTCGCGCAATTGCCCGAAGGCCTGCAGTCGCATGTGGGCACCAAGGGCGGGCGCCTGTCCGGCGGCCAGCGCCAGCGTCTGGCGATCGCGCGCGCAATGCTCAAGGACGCGCCGATCCTGATCCTGGACGAAGCCACCGCGGCGCTGGACAACGAATCCGAACGCCTGGTGCAGGACGCCTTGCACAAGCTGATGCCGGACCGCACCACGCTGGTGATCGCGCACCGCCTGTCCACCATCGAGCATGCCGACCAGGTGCTGGTGATGGACCAGGGCCGTATCGTCGAACGCGGCACCCATCACCAATTGCTGGAGCAGGGCGGCTTGTACTCGCACCTGCACGGCATGCAGTTCCGCGAACGTCAGGCATGAGCAAGCGCGGCACCCGCACGCCGGGTTACTGGTACGACAATGCGCCGATCCCGCTGTCGGCGCGCCTGTTGGCGCCGGTCTACGGCGCTGCCATCGCGCTGCGACGCGCCCTGTATCGCCGCGGCTGGCGCAAGCGCCACGGCGTGCCGGTGCCGGTGATCGTGGTGGGCAACGTCACTGCCGGCGGCACCGGCAAGACGCCGTTGACGATTGCCCTGGTCGCCAAGTTGCAGGAGGCCGGCTGGACGCCCGGCGTGGCCAGCCGCGGGTATGGCCGTGACGAATCGGGCACGGCGCGCTGGGTCGAGGCGGACACGCCGGTCGCGCTCGGCGGCGACGAGCCGGTCCTGATCGCCTGGAAGACCGGTGCCCGCGTACGTGTGGACAGCGATCGCCTGGCTGCGGCGCGCGCCCTGGTCGAAGCGGGCTGCGACATCGTCGTCTGCGATGACGGGCTGCAGCACTACCGGCTGGCCCGCGATGTCGAGATCGAAGTGGTCGATGGCCAGCGCCGCTACGGCAACGGGCGCCTGCTGCCGGCCGGGCCGCTGCGCGAGCCGGCTGCACGCGCACGCGACTGCGATTTCCGTGTGGTCAATCTGGGCCAGGCAAGCGCAGCAGCGACCGCACCTGCGCCTGATGACGCCGGATTCGGCGAATGGCAGATGCGCCTGAGCATCGACAGTGTGCAACCGATGGATGGCAAGCGCGCTCAGCCATTGAGCAGGCTTGCCGGCCAGCGCGTGCATGCGGTGGCCGGGATTGCGCACCCGGAACGGTTCTTCGCAATGCTGCGCGCGCGCGGCATTGGCGTGGTGCCGCATGCCTTTCCCGATCACCATGTCTATCGCGCCGCCGACTTCAGCTTCGGCAGCCGCCTGCCGGTGCTGATGACCGAAAAGGATGCAGTGAAGTGCAGGCCATTTGCCGACGAATGGCTGTACAGCGTGCCGCTCAAGGCGGAGCTGCCGGCTGCGTTCTGGGTGAGCCTGCTGGATCGCCTGGACAAGTTGGCGAGCCGGCAAGGGGTGTGAACGCTGCGCCGGTGGGCGATCTGCGGCTTGGTTGCAGGGTCCTTGCCGACTCAATGTCGTGGGACACGCCGCAAGAACATCAAGGTCCCGCGACGTTGGGCGGGCAAGGACCAATCAAGATGGTCGGTGTGCCTGTGCGGGCAGTACGGGCAGCGGCGCGTAGTGCCGATGTCGGGCATCGCTGCCCAACTGACCGCCGCGACTTCGCTCAATCACACCACCACATCATGCGATTCGGTTATCTCGTTTCTTCAACTCTTCCTGCTTTCCAGAGCGCGCACGCATGACCACCACAACCCCTGCAGATTTCGTCGTCGCCATTCCCGCGCGCTACGCCTCCACGCGCTTGCCGGGCAAGCCGCTGCAGTTGATCGGCAATCGCCCGATGATCCAGCATGTGGCCGAGCGGGCGCTGCTGGCCGGTGCGCGTGAGGTCTGGGTGGCCACCGACGATGCACGCATTGCCGAGGTGATCGAAGGCCTTTCCGGCGTGCATGTGGCAATGACCGGTAACGAACATGTATCGGGCACCGACCGGCTTGCCGAATGCGCGCGGATCGCCGGCTGGGAAGCCGAGACCTGCGTGGTGAACCTGCAGGGCGACGAGCCGTTCGCGCCTGCCGCCGGCATCCGTGCGGTGGCCGAGCTGCTGCTGCACTCCGGCGCCGAAATGGCCACGCTGGCCGCGCAGGTCGACAGCGCGCACGAGCTGTTCGATCCGAACGTGGTCAAGCTGGTGCGTAGCGCAGCTGGCGACGCCTTGTACTTCAGCCGCGCGCCGATTCCCTGGCATCGCGATAGCTTCGCCAGTCAGCGCGACAACTTGCCCAGTGACGGGCAATGGCTGCGCCATATCGGGATCTACGCATACCGCGCAGGATTTCTGCAGCGCTTTGCGGCAATGCCGCCCGGCATGCTGGAGCGCATCGAGTCGCTGGAACAATTGCGCGTGATGGAGGCCGGCTACCGCATCGCGGTGGCCTTGACGCCCGAACAGTTTCCGCCGGGCATCGATACGCCGGACGATCTGGCGCGCGCGCAAACCCGCATGGCAGCGGCATGAGGGTGCTGATCGTGTGTCTGGGCAATATCTGCCGCTCGCCAATGGGCGAGGGCGCCCTGCGTGCGCGGCTGGACGAGGCGCGGTTGTCGCGGCGGATCGAGGTCGATTCGGCCGGCACCGGTGACTGGCATGCTAGCGATCCACCGGACCCGCGCGCGATTCGCTGTGCACGCGGCCATGGCGTGGACATCTCCGGGTTGCGCGCGCGCCAGGTGCGTGGCGCCGACTTCGAACACTTCGACTGGCTGCTGTGCGCCGATGGCAGCAATCTGCGCGATCTGCAACGCATCGCCCCGGCGCCGCTGCGCGACAAGGTCGCGCTCTGGCTGCCCTGGGCCGGTGTGGAAGAGCGTGACGATATCCCCGACCCCTACACCGGTGGCATGGACGATTTCGAGCGTGCCTGGCAGCTGGTCGATACCGCTGCGCGCCAGACCGTGGCCAGACTCACCCGCAGCTAATCGGGCTTGGGCATAATTACGGTATGACTGCCCAGCTTACCCAGGAATTGCCGGAATTTCCTACCTGGCTCAATGCCAGGCCATCCACCCTGCAGGAGCATCGCGGGCGGGCGCTGGTGCTGGCATTCGTCAATGCCAGCTCGGTGTGGTGCGCCGAGCGCCTGGCCGAGCTGGCGCAGTTCCAGGCGCGCAGCCCCGGCCGGCTGCAGGTGATCGTGGTGCAGGTGCCGCGTTTCGACAGCGAACGCGAGCCGCAACGCGCGCTCAAGCAGCTGCGCGGCCATGGCGTCAGAGCGCCCATCTTGCTCGACAGGGACTGGGAGACCTGGCGCCGTTTCGGCATCGAATCCTGGCCGACGCTGGTGCTGCTCGATGCCTACGGCCGCGAGCGTCAGCGCCTGGTCGGCGTGACCGGCGATCTCGACAAGGCGCTGGTCGCCCTGTGCGAAGGCCAGCAGCCGCCGTCGGATGCCGATCTGCATGGAGTGGCCGAGCGCGATCCCGAGCCGCGCCTGGAGCTGCGGTTTCCAACCGGTCTGGCCGCCACCGAGGACCGCCTGTACATCGCCGACACCGGCCATCACCGCGTGCTCGAATGCACGCATGGCGGCCGCGTGCTGCGCCAGTTCGGCCACGGCAATGCGGACTTCATCGATGGTGGCGTCGGTGAGGCGGCGTTCCGGCGTCCGCAAGGCCTGGCGCTGGAGCGCGACCAGCTGTATGTCGCCGATACCGGCAATCACGCCCTGCGTCGCATCAACCTGCGCAGCGGGCAGGTCGACACCTTGTGCGGCACCGGGCGCTCCGGCGAGCCGGTCGAGGGGCCGCTGGCGTTTGCCGGCGCCTCGGCGCTGAACTATCCGCAAGGTCTGGCCGTGGCCGACAATCAGGCGTTGATCGCCATGGCGGGCGACAACCGCATCTGGAGCTATGACCTGGGTCGCGCCGCATTGAGCGCACGCGCCGGCACTGGTGCGCTCGAGATTCGCGATGGCAGCGGGCATCTGGCCGCATTTGCACAGCCGGCCGGCCTGGCCGCGGTGCAGCAGGTGGCCTACATCTGCGATGGCCTGGGCTCGTCGATCCGCACCATGCAATTGCGTGGCGATCTGGTGCAGACCCTGGTCGGCGGGCAGGGCACCTGGCAGTTCGGCGACGAGGACGGCCCGCGCGGTACTGCACGGCTGCAGTTTCCGCAAGCCATCGCCCTGGCGGCCGATTCGCCGATGCTGTGGATTGCCGACACCGGCAACGGCCGCCTGCGCTGCCTGCGTCTGGGTGGCGGCGAACTGACCACGGTCGCGCTGCCACGCCGCCTGCATGGCCCGGCCGGGCTGGCGGTCGCCGCCGGTGCGGTGTGGATTGCCGAGACCGATGCCCATGCCGTGTTGCGCTACGACCTGGCGAGCGGCGAACTGCGCGATGTTTCGATAGAAGAATGAACGCAAGGCCCCAATCCGATTTCGATGGAAAGGCGTTTGCTGCGCAACTGAGCACCGCGCCCGGCGTCTACCGCATGTACGCGGGCGACGACACCTTGCTGTATGTCGGCAAGGCCGGTGCATTGCGCAAGCGCGTGGGCAGCTATTTCAACGGCACGCCGAAGAATGCGCGGCTGACCTCGATGCTGTCGCAGGTCGCGCGGATGGACGTCACCGTGACCCGCAGCGAGGCCGAAGCGCTGCTGCTGGAAAACCAGCTGATCAAGTCGCTGTCGCCGCGCTACAACGTGTCGCTGCGCGACGACAAGAGTTATCCCTACGTGCTGCTGACCCGCGAGCAGTGGCCGCGCATCGCCCTGCATCGTGGCCCGCGTGCCGTGCAGGGGCGGTATTTCGGCCCGTACACCGGCGTTACCGGCGTGCGCGAAACGCTTAGCCTGATGCACAAGCTGTTCAAGCTGCGCAGTTGCGAAGACAGCGTGTTCCGCAACCGCTCGCGGCCGTGCCTGCAATACCAGATCGGCCGCTGCAGCGCGCCCTGCGTGGAGCTGGTTGCCGCGCCCGATTACGCCGAATCGGTACGCCGCGCCACCATGTTTCTGGAAGGCAAAAGCGACCAGCTCGGCGAAGAAATCATGCAGTCGATGCAGCAGGCCAGCGAGGCGCTGGAGTTCGAGCGCGCCGCACGCCTGCGCGATCTGCTTTCTTCGTTGCGCAGCATGCAGAACCGTCAGTACGTGGACGGCCGCGCGGCGGATCTGGACGTGCTGGCCTGCGCCACGCAAGCCAGCCAGGCCTGTGTGCTGCTGCTGAGTTTTCGCGACGGCCGCAACCTGGGCACGCGCTCGTTCTTTCCCAAGACTAATGGCGAAGACAGCGCGGACGAAATCCTGGCTGCGTTCGTGTCGCAGTACTACGCCGAACATTCGCCGCCACGCGAGATCCTGCTCGATCGGGAGATTCCCGATGCCGAGCTGATCGAAGCCGCACTCAGCACCGCCGCCGAATACAAGGTGGCGTTGAAGTGGAACGTGCGCGGCGAGCGTGCCGGCTATCTGCTGCTGGCGACACGCAATGCACAGCTGACCCTGGTCACCGAACTCACCAGCCAGAGCGCGCAGCATGCACGCAGCGAGGCATTGCGCGAGATGCTGGGGCTGGCCGAGCAGGTCAGGCGGGTGGAGTGCTTTGACATCAGCCACACCATGGGTGAGGCGACGGTGGCCTCGTGCGTGGTGTTCGATGCCAGCGGCCCGGTGCGCGGCCAATACCGGCGCTTCAATATTTCCGGGATCACGCCGGGCGACGACTACGCCGCGATGCGTCAGGCCATCGAACGGCGTTTTCGACGCGCGGTGGAAGAAAACGGCGTGCTGCCGGATGTGCTGCTGATCGACGGTGGCGCCGGTCAGCTCGCACAGGCGAAGGGCGCGCTGGCCGATCTGGGCATCGAGAATGTGCTGCTGGTCGGCGTGGCCAAGGGCGAGGAGCGCAGGGCCGGGCACGAGGCACTGATCATGGCCGACGGCCGCGAACTGCGGCCGGGTGCGGCATCGCCGGCACTGCAGTTCATCCAGCAGGTGCGCGACGAGGCGCATCGCTTTGCGATCACCGGTCACCGCGGCCGCCGCCAGAAGGCGCGCATGACCAGCAAGCTCGAGGATATCCCCGGCATTGGCCCGCGCCGACGCGCGAACCTGCTCAAGCATTTCGGCGGCCTGGTCGGGCTCAAGGCCGCCGGCGAGGCCGAGATTGCGCGGGTGGAGGGCGTCAATGCCGCACTTGCCGCGCGAATCTACGCTAACCTGCACGGGCTGGCGCTTCCCGATGCGGCAGGCGAGTCGAGTCCGTAATGAAGTTGACCATCCCCACGTGGCTGACACTGCTGAGGATCGTGATGATCCCGGTGTTGGTCGTGGTGTTCTACCTGCCGTACACCTGGACCAATTTCGCCTCCGCCGGCGTGTTCGCGCTGGCTGCCATCACCGACTGGCTGGATGGCTGGGTCGCGCGGCGTTATCACCAGTATTCGGCCTTCGGCGCGTTCCTGGACCCGGTGGCCGACAAGTTGATGGTCGCAGTGGCGTTGTTCCTGATCGTGCAGGGACACCCCACGCCGTGGATGGCGTTCTGGGCGGCGGTCATCGTCGGCCGTGAAATCGCAGTGTCCGCATTGCGGGAATGGATGGCCGAAATCGGCCAGCGTGCCAAGGTGCGGGTGGCGGTGATCGGCAAGGTCAAGACCACCGCCCAGATGGTTGCGCTGCTGTGTCTGCTGTATTCGGTGACGCCGGGGCAGATGCCCACGCACGAAATATGGTTCGGCAACCTGATTTTCCGTGCCGGTTACTGGACGCTGGCGATCGCCGCATTGCTGACGCTGTGGTCCGGATTCCAGTATCTGCAGGCCGCCTGGCCAAGCCTGCGCGCCGACGAAAAAGCCGCGATCACCAGCAAACCGAAAAAAGTCGAAAGCAATAGTTGACAGCGATGCTGTTCGCTGTAGAATTTCGCCTCCCAAGCGGGAATAGCTCAGTTGGTAGAGCGCAACCTTGCCAAGGTTGAGGTCGCGAGTTCGAGTCTCGTTTCCCGCTCCAGATGTAGACAAGGCCCCTTGCCGGAGGTCTCGTTGTTTCAAGGCAGGATGCCTTGGGTTTGATGTTTCGGCCTGGTGGTAGAGTGGTTATGCAGCGGACTGCAAATCCGCGTACGCCGGTTCAATTCCGGCCCAGGCCTCCACATTGCATGCGTTGTTTCATGCGTCGGCAACGACGACAGGACTGGCGCAACGAAGTAACAAGCTGTACAATTTTGCTCCACGCGGGAATAGCTCAGTTGGTAGAGCGCAACCTTGCCAAGGTTGAGGTCGCGAGTTCGAGTCTCGTTTCCCGCTCCAAATTCGAACCCTGTATATCGAACGATATACAGGGTTTTTTATTGGCCGATGCTGGTGTCGGGCTAGCATTTGAGGAGGGCAACTATTGGCCTTCTTCTCGCTGACGTAGGGCAGCGTGCTTGATGCCAGATGTGCATTGCGCTTGGTGCACCGCTCGCGCCAGGTCTTTTGCCGCAAACAAGATCGCATCGTTGGCGTGGCACTGCGTGGATGCTGCGGTTGGTGCTCTCCAGGCGCAGGGAAAGGCACCGCGGCCAGCATCGCTATGCAATGGCGCGCCGCTTCATCTCATTCAAAGCAGATCTTGGCATCGCTGACCACGTCTATCGCAGCCGTGATCACCAATCTACTCGCGCTATTCCATCTCAGCCTGCGATGCGCTGACGGTTGCGGTGATGTCCGAGACAGGGGAGCTGGCTGAGGGCGCGCCATGCATTTGTAAGCGCAACGCAGAGGCTGGACTGCTCTATGCGAGAGCGCTGCAACCATCGCAGCAGGCAAGGTTTGTCGACGCGTCGATGGCGTTGCGCACTTTGCAGTGCCACTAGAGCGTGCCCGGGGCGGGAATCGAACCCGCATAGCCTTGCAGCTGAGGGATTTTAAGTCCCTTGCGTCTACCAGTTTCGCCACCCGGGCATTGCGATAGCGTGCCTGATTGCGCGCCGATTGTGAATCGCCGCGTCGCCGGTTCGCCACACTGATGACCGGATGGCTGCCTGCGCTATGCTCCCACCGCGCAGGCGCGCAGCAACCGGCTGCGCACGATCGAAGGAACCGCATGTCCAGCACCACGCTACTCGCTCCGCAGCAGGCCCGCATCGCCGTGATTGGATTGGGCTATGTCGGCCTGCCGCTGGCCGTTGCATTCGGCGAGCAACGCGATACGTTGGGCTTCGACATCGATGCGCAGCGGGTCGCGCAGCTGCGCGACGGTCACGACGCCACGCTGGAGCTGGACGACACCGAGCTGGCTGCCGCCACCCGGTTGCGCTACACCGCGAATGCTGCGGACCTGGCTACGTGCAGCATCTTCATCGTCACCGTGCCGACGCCGATCGACAGCTTCGAGCAGCCCGACCTGGAACCGCTGCGCAGTGCCACCACGCTGATCGCCGCTGCGCTCAAACCCGGCGACCTGGTGATCTACGAATCCACCGTTTACCCGGGCACCACCGAAGAAGTCTGCGTGCCCTTGCTCGAAGCCGCATCGGGGCTGCGTTTCAACGACGACTTCTTCTGTGGCTACAGCCCCGAGCGCGTCAATCCGGGTGACCGCCAGCGGCGTCTGCGCGATATCCGCAAGATCACCTCCGGCTCCACCGCAGAAGCCGCCGATGCGGTCGACGCGCTGTACACCAGCATCATCACTGCCGGCACCTGGCGGGCGCCGTCGATGCGCGTGGCCGAGGCAGCCAAGGTGGTGGAAAACATCCAGCGCGACGTCAATATCGCGCTGGTTAACGAGCTGGCCTTGATCTTCGACAAGCTGGGTATCGATACGTTGGACGTGCTGGAGGCTGCCGGAACCAAGTGGAATTTCCTGCCGTTCCGTCCCGGCCTGGTCGGTGGTCACTGCATCGGGGTGGATCCGTATTACCTGATGCACAAATCCGAAAGCGTGGGCTATCACCCGGACCTGATCCACACCGCGCGCCAGGTCAACAACCGCGTCGGCCGGCACGTGGCCGAGCGCGTCTGCGGCATGCTGGCCACGCGTGGCGTGGTGCTTGCGCAGGCGAGGGTGCTGGTGCTGGGCGCCACCTTCAAGGAGAACTGCCCGGACCTGCGCAACAGCCGAGCGCTGGAGCTGGTGCAGCTGCTGCAAGCCGCGGGCGTGCAGGTCGACACCTGCGACCCGTGGGCCGACCCCGCAGAAGCGCTGCAACATGCCGGCGTGCAGTTGTGCGAGCTTGCGGACGAAGGTGCGTACGACGCCGTCGTGCTGGCAGTCGCGCATGCGCAATACCGCGACTACGACACCCGGCGCATCGCCGCACTGGGCAAACCGGGTGCGGTGATTTACGACGTCAAATCGGTGTGGCCGCGCGAGGCGGTCAGCGATCGTCTGTAGCGCGGTCGGTCTGCTGCAGCCACTGCACCGCGCCATGCGCGGCACGTAATCCGCTGGCGAAGCAGGCGGTCAGCAGATAGCCGCCGGTCGGTGCTTCCCAGTCGAGCATCTCGCCGGCGCAGAACACGCCAGGCTGCGCGCGCGCCATCAGCTGCGCATCCAGCGCCTCCAGCTGCACGCCACCGGCCGAGCTGATCGCCTCGGCAAGCGGACGCGCTCGCAGCAGCCGTAACGGCAAGTGTTTGAGCGTACGCGCCACCAGCGCAAGATCGTCGCCCGCCTGTTTGCCCAGATGTTCGTAGAGCAAGGCGGCCTTGACGCCGTCGATGCCGACCTGCCGGCGCAGGTGCTCGCTGAAACTGCGTCCCTTGCGCGGTTTTTCCAGTTCGGCGCTGACGCGTTCCAGCGAGCGTCCCGGGAGCAGGTCCAGGCCAAGCTCGGCGACGCCATCGGCATCGATCTGCGCGCGCAGATCCGCAGCCAGCGCATAGATCAGGCTGCCCTCGATGCCGGTGGACGTGGCAACGCACTCGCCCTGCAACTGCTGCGGTGTGCCGCTGCGATCCTGCCAGTGCGCGACCACGGGCTTGAGCGGCGCGCCGGCATGCCGCTGCACAAAATGCGCGCTCCAGGCGATGTCGAAGCCGCAGTTGGCCGGCACCAGCGGCGCCACCGCAATGCCGCGTTCCTGCAGCACGCCTTGCCAGCGACCATCGGAGCCGAGCTGCGGCCAGCTGCCGCCACCGAGCGCCAGCACCACGGCATCTGCGGTGCGTTCGACATCACCGGTGGGCGAGTGGAAACGCAGCGCACCGTCATCACTCCAGCCAAGCCAACGATGCTGCACATGAAACGTGACGCCCTGTTCCTTGAGTCGGCGCACCCAGCCACGCAGCAGCGGCGCGGCCTTGCGATCCATCGGGAACACGCGCCCCGAGCTGCCGACATAGGTCTCCACGCCCAGATCGCGCGCCCAGGCGCGCAGCGCGTCCGCATCGAACTGTTGCAACCACGATGCAACGGCCTCGCTGCGCTCGCGATAGCGCTGCGCAAACAACGGCATCGGATCGGAGTGGGTAAGGTTCAAGCCGCCCTTGCCGGCAATCAGGAACTTGCGCCCCACCGAACCCTTGGCTTCGTACAGGTCGACCGCAAGGCCTGCCGCACATGCCACCTCTGCCGCCATCAGGCCGGCCGGTCCACCACCGATGATGGCCAGCCGCCGCTTGCTCGCATCCGTCATTGCTCAGCCCTTCAGCGCGGCTGCACGCCGAGCAATTCCACATCGAACACCAGCGATGCGCCGGGCGGGATCACGCCGCCAGCGCCGTTGTCGCCATAGCCGTACGCGGGCGGAATCATCAAGCTGCGCTTGCCGCCCACACGCATGCCGGCCACGCCCTCGTCCCAGCCGCGGATCACCTGATGGCCGCCCAGCACGAACTGGAACGGCTCGGCGCGGTCGAGCGAGCTGTCGAACTTCTTGCCATGCTTGTCGGCGGCTTTTTCGTCGTACAGCCAGCCGGTGTAGTGCACGGTGACCATCGCGCCCGGTGTGGCTTCGGCACCGGTGCCGATGTTGCGGTCGATCCGCTCGAACGTGGCGATGGTGCCGCCGGACGGCGGCAGGGCAGGCGCACAGCCCGCGAGCAGCAGGGCAGCACAAAGCGTCAACAGAAGGCGCATGGGATGGTCCAGCAGAGGGAGTGCGTCATTATCGCACCTGGCTCCCGGTATCATCGCGCCCATGGCCAAGCTGCTGCTCAATCTGCGCAATGTTCCCGATGACGAAGCCGACGAGGTGCGGGCGCTGATGCGCGAGCATCTGGTGCAGATCTACGAAACCCGGCCCAGCAACTGGGGCATCTCCGCCGGCGGCATCTGGCTCAGTGACGATGCCGATTACCCGCGCGCCAAGGCGCTGATGGATGCGTATCAGGCCCAGCGCGGCGCTGTGGCGCGTGCGCAGCGCCAGGATGCGCTCGCTGCCGGCACGGCCGAAACCTTCGGCGCGCTACTGCGCAAGCGGCCGCTGTTCGTGATCGCCACGTTGGTCGGCATGCTGGTTGTCGCCTCGCTGGTCCTGCTGCCGTTCCTGCTGTTGCGCGGCTGATCGCACCTGCGGCCGCATCGGCTTAAAATGGCCGCATGATCACCAATACCGCTGCCTACCAATTCGTCACCATCCAGGACCCGCAGTCGCTCGCCGACAGCGTCCTGGCACACGCCGGGCAGCAGGCCTTGAAGGGATCGGTGCTGGTGGCCGAAGAAGGGATCAACCTGTTTCTGGCCGGCGAAGCCGAGCAGATCGACGCGTTCTATGCGTGGCTGCAGGCCGATGCGCGCTTTGCGCAGATGCGCATCAAGTACAGCCTGAGCGCGTTGCAGCCGTTTGCGCGGCTCAAGGTGAAGGTCAAGCCGGAGATCATCAGCTTTCGTCGCGACGATGCCTCGCCGCTGCAGGGCCGTGCGCCGGCGGTGACGCCTGCCACGCTGCGTGAATGGATGCGGGCAGGGCGCGACGATCGCGGCCGCCCGTTGGTGCTGCTGGACACGCGCAATGCCCAGGAAGTGGCATACGGCACGTTCCAGGGCGCGTTGACGCTGCCGATCGACAAGTTCACCGACCTGCCGGCAGCGCTGGAAGCACATCGCGCTGCATTGGCCGACGCCACCGTGGTCAGCTTCTGCACCGGCGGCATTCGTTGCGAGAAGGCGGCGTTGTGGATGCAGGCCGACGGCATGGACAACGTGCTGCAGCTTGAGGGCGGCATCCTCGGCTACTTCGAAGAAGTCGGGGGCGAAGGCTACGACGGCCGCTGCTTCGTGTTCGACGAACGCGTTGCACTCGATGCGCAATTGCGCCCATTGGTGGATGCCGAGCGCAGCACCGAAGCAGGAAAAATCTGACCGAGCGCGAGTGAAATGCCCGATGTTCGCGTATTGGGCCCGCTCGCATCATCCGATCACGCCGCGATAGTGCACGCAATGCCTACCATGACACGTGGCGGTAGAGTGCTTCGCGCTCTTACTCGAACGTAATACGTCGCATCGAGCTTGCCCTGAATTATTCACGGAGATAGGCTGCACCAGCCAGCCGCACAGCGAGGACAACAAGGATGACCATCAGAGTTTTTCTGATCGACGATCATGCACTCGTGCGTACCGGCATGAAGATGATCCTGTCCAAGGAAGTGGACATCGATGTGGTGGGAGAAGCGGAGAGCGGGGAAGCGGCCTTGCCGCAAATTCGTCAGCTCAAGCCCGAGATCGTGCTGTGCGATCTGCACCTGCCCGGTGTCAGCGGCCTGGAAATCACCGAGCGCATCGTCAAGGGCGATTACGGCACCCGCGTCATCATCGTCTCGGTGCTGGAAGACGGCCCACTGCCCAAGCGTCTGCTCGAAGCCGGCGCATCGGGGTATGTCGGCAAGGGCGGCGATGCGCAGGAGCTGCTGCGTGCGGTGCGCGAAGTCGCCCTGGGCCGGCGCTATCTCGGTAATACCATTGCGCAGAATCTGGCCCTGTCCAACCTGGAAGGGGGCAGCTCGCCCTTCGACGCGCTATCGCCGCGCGAACTGGAGGTCGCTCTGTTGCTGACCCAGGGCCTGCGCCAGGAAGACATCGCCAAGCGCTTGAATCTCAGCGCCAAGACCATCAACACGCACAAGGCGCGCCTGTTCGAGAAGGTCGGCATCCAGGACAACATCGCCCTGGCGCGTCTGGCCAATCAGTACGGTCTGACCGATCCGGCGCGTACCTTGTAAGCCACGCCCTCGGGTTTCGATCTTGCAGATGCAGCAGTCAGATGCTGCTGCACAACGAGTCAGTGACAAGAGCCTAGACGCTGTTTTGCTCTGGAGAGGAACTCCTGCGTGTACGCGAACGCGCGTGTTCGCTTAGGCATTCAACGCCCGAGAGGTGCTTCGCTTGCGACGGCTGCCGATGATGACCTGGCGTAGCGCAGCACACCGCGGCATTGAAGCAGGGCGATTGAGTCGGTCTGGGCGCTGCTGCATTCTTCGATGACGAGCGGTTGCCGATGCGTAGCAGCGGACATTTAGGTTTGCTGGCGTGGATGTACTTACGGTGTAGAGCCATGATGGTGCTGGCTTCTGCCTGAGTCGCGACATTTGCGACAGCAGCTCCGGCGCTCGTTGATGCGGTGGGAACAGTGCCCGGGACAAGTGCGACTGCGAGCGCGGCAACTGTTTCGTTGCGATCCCTGCAATGCCTGGTCATCCAGTATCGGCATGACACTGCCGCACACAAAAACAAGGCGGCCCGAAGGCCGCCTTGTTTGACACTACCCGCCTGGATTCACGCAGGCGGGTTCAACCGGCTGGGAAACGATCAGTGATCGCCACGCGGCTTGTTGGTGTCGTCCTGCTGCTCCTGCGCGTCATCGCCATTGCGCGCTGCATCTGCCGGCTTTGCTGCCTCGGACACGACGACCGTCGGCTTCGGCTTGTCAGCAGTCTGCTCGTTGGCGTCCGCAGACAGCACGGGCGCGACCGCTGCCGGCCGCTCAGGCGCCTTGTACGGCACCGGCGTTTCGGCCTGCGTCGATGTCGCGGTCGCTGCTGTTGCGTCGGCCGGAGCCAATGCGTCAAGCAGCGTGGTCTGCACAGGAGCGTACGGCTTGCGTGCCGGCGCAACGTCGGCAGACGGCGAGGTCTGCGGCACGGTTGCGGTGGACGTCGCGGCAACATCGGCTACCGGGCTTGCCGCCGATGACGGCTCGGCATGCGACGGCTTGGACGTCACCACGTCCGCCTGCGCGCTCAAAGACGCAGCAGCGACCTGCTTGGGCACACCGACGGCTGCCGGCGCTGCGTCGGTTTTCGCCGCCTCCGCGTGCGTTGCTGCCGCGGCTGCAACCGGTGCTGCCTGTTCTTCCTGCCGAGCAACCGCAGGCGCTGCAGCGTCGGCGGATGCCGACGATGCCGACGATGCCGGCGTTGACTGCACAGCCGGCTCGGGCGAACGCACGGCCGGAGGAGCAACACGCTCGACCGGCTGAGCTGCAGGAGCCGGAGCCGCGGCTGGTGTCGCGACCGGAGCCGAGGCGGCAACCGATGGCGAGGCAGCGGACGGAGCCGGAGCGGCAACCGGCGCCTGAGCCGGCGGGGTCGCCGATTCCTGCGCAACAACCGGAGCCTGCGGCGCTTGCGGGGTCGTCGATGCAGCGGCAGAAGCCTGCGCAGCCGGTGCTGATGCAGCCGGCGCCGCGTTGCTGGCCGGTGCGGTTGCAGCCGGTGCCGGAGAGGCCGCCGATGCGTCGCCACGTGCGTGTTCGGCTGCGGTGACTGCCGGAGCTGCAGCCTGCTGCTCGAACGACGGCGTGGCATTGGAAACCGGCGCCGTGGTCGACGTTGTGTCAGCCGCCAGCGGTGCTTCCGCACGCTCCTTCGGGACCGGGCGCGGCTTCACTGCGGCCGGAGTGCTGGACTCCGGCTTGGCGCGTGCCGATACCGCGGGCGTGCTCGCGTCGTCGTCGAAGTCGAACTCCGGTTGACCGGCGCGCGGGGCAGCCGAGGTGTGGACCTGCGCACCGGCTTCGTCGCTCTCGTTGTCGCCATCGAGATCGCCTTCGGCGTCGCCGTCCAGATCGTCCGTCTCCAGACCATCGACGCCGGCACCGCCTTCACCGTTTGCGCCAGCGCCGCGACGGCGACGACGGCCACCGCGACGACCGCGACGACGACGGCTGCCGCCTTCGCCATTTGCCGCATCATCGCCTGCTGCCTCCGGCGCCTGGCCCTCCGCATTTGCGTCGGTACCGCGATCGGCCTGCGACTCGGTCACGATGACCTCGACCGGATGCGCCGGGGTGGCCGCAGCTGCTGCCACTGGCGTTGCCGGTGCTGCAGTGTCGGCAATTGCCGCGACCACGGTTGCAGTCGTTGCGGTTGCAGCAGTCGAGGTCAGCGTCTGCGCCGAGGCAGTGCCTTCTTCCTGACGCGCAGGACGCTGCTGCCGCTCGGACGGCGCGCCGTCCTGCTGCTGCGCAGCTGCACGCGGCGGGCGCGGTGCCTGGTTCTGCGGCTTCTGCTTCTGCTGCTGGGCCTGCTGCGGCTGCTTGGGCTGTTGCTGTGCCTCGTTGCGCGGCGGCTTGGGCACCTGCACCTGCTGCGCCTGACCGCCGTTTTGCGCAGCCTGGCCGTTGGCCGGCTGGCGACGCTCGTCACGACGCTCCTTGTTGGCGCCATTGCCGTTGCCGTTACCGCCATTGCCGCGGTGCTGATTGCCACCGTTGCCGCCGTTGCGGGCATCGCGGCCGTCGCGACGCTGGCCGCCACGATCGCCACGCTCGTTGCGGCTGCTGCGGCCGGCATCGTTCTGACGCGGACGCTGGGTCGACTCGGGCGCAGGCGCAACCGGCTCGACGCCGCCGAAGATGCGCTTCAGCCAGCCGACCACGCCGGTCACCGGCGCGGGAAGCGGCAGTGGCGCGACCGGAGCCGGTGCAGGTGCGGCAACGACCGGGGCAGGGGCCTCTTCACGCAGCGGAGCCGGCTGGCTCGGCTTGATCGAGGTCACTGCCGGCGCAGCCGGGATATTCAACTGTGCCTTGGTCAGTGCATGCACCGGCAACTTGCGCGGGGTGCCGCGCTGGTAGCTCGGCTTGCCGCTGTCTTCGCCCAGCTCGTTCTCACGCAGACGCGTGACTTCGTAGTGCGGGGTATGCAGCTGCTCGTCGGCAACGATGATGATCGGCGACTCGTGACGCTGCTCGATCTCACGCAGCGCGCTGCGCTTTTCGTTGAGCAGGTAGTTGGCGATCTCCACCGGGGCCTGGACCAGCACCTGTCCGGTGTTTTCCTTCATGGCGTGCTCTTCGGCCACGCGGATGATCGACAGCGACAGCGACTCGACGCTGCGCATGCGGCCATGGCCATCGCAACGCGGGCACACGATCTGGCTGGATTCGCCCAGGCTCGGACGCAGGCGCTGGCGGCTCATTTCCATCAGGCCGAAGCGCGAGATGCGGCCCAGCTGCACGCGTGCGCGGTCGTACTTGAGCGCGTTCTGCAGCTTGTTTTCGACTTCACGCTGGTGCTTGGTCGAGGACATGTCGATGAAGTCGATCACCACCAGGCCGCCCAGGTCGCGCAGGCGCAGCTGGCGGGCCACTTCCTCGGCCGCTTCCAGATTGGTCTGGAAGGCGGTTTCTTCGATGTCGCTGCCCTTGGTGGCGCGCGAGGAGTTCACGTCGACGGCGGTCAGCGCTTCGGTCTGATCGACCACGATCGAGCCGCCCGACGGCAGGCGCACGTTGCGCTCGTAGGCGCCTTCGATCTGCGATTCGATCTGGAAGCGGTTGAACAGCGGGATGTCGTCGGTGTAATGCTTGAGCTTGCGCAGGCTCTGCGGCATCACCTGCTGCATGAATTCCTGGGCGTCGGCGTACAGCTCCGGCGTATCGACCAGGATTTCGCCGATGTCGGCGCGCAGGTAGTCGCGCAGGGCGCGGATGATCAGGCGCGATTCCTGGTAGATCAGGAACGCGGCCGGCTTGCTGAGCGCCGCCTCGGCGATCGCCTTCCAGGTCTGCAGCAGGTAGTCCAGATCCCACTGCAGTTCTTCGGCGTCACGGCCGACACCCGCGGTGCGGATGATCACGCCCATGTCGTCGGGGATGTCGAGCTTGTCCAGCGCTTCCTTCAGCGCGGCACGGTCTTCGCCCTCGATCCGGCGCGAGACGCCACCGGCGCTGGGCGAATTGGGCATCAGCACCATGTAGCGGCCGGCCAGCGAGATGAACGTGGTCAGGGCGGCGCCTTTGTTGCCGCGCTCTTCCTTGTCCACCTGCACCACGATTTCCTGGCCCTCGCGCAGCAACTCGCGGATGGTCGACTTGTTGTGGTCGACACCAGCCTGGAAATAGTCGCGGGAGATTTCCTTCAGCGGCAGGAAGCCATGGCGCTCGGCACCATAGTCCACGAACGCCGCCTCCAGCGAGGGCTCGAGCCGGGTGATACGGCCCTTGTAGATGTTGGACTTCTTTTGTTCCTTGGACGGCTGTTCGATGTCGATGTCGTACAGGGTCTGGCCGTCCACAATCGCCACGCGCAGCTCTTCGGCCTGCGTTGCGTTGATCAGCATTCGCTTCATTGTTGCGTTCCTCTCGCGCTCTACCGCGCGGAACGCCGTGACGTTTCGCCTCTGGAACAGCTTGTCGGCCCTTCGCGCAACGCGCGGACAGGCCTGACCAGGGTTTCCAGCGCTGCAACACCACGGCAGGCCGCGGGAGCGCTTGTCTTAAGTTTTATAGGTGTTTCAGGGCCGGCAGCCGCGTCCGGACGAACCGGGGCAGCGCACGGGACATGTTCAGCGCGACGGTCAAAAACCGCCGGCGATGGCCGGGTAGGCCGGTGAGCCGCTAACATGGCCGCCCCGGGGGCGGTGGTCGCGCACTGTACCGGAATCATCGGAAGGCAGGCTTCTGGCCAATCAACTTCCAACGAAATCAAACCCTTATCTCGCTCGCCGAGTGTAACAGAATAAAGAGCCGGATGACCGACCCCCAGACCCCCAAGCCGCCCACCGACCGTGTGGGCGTGCGCATTCTCAAAGTTCCGGAAGACCGTGCTGGGCAGCGGCTGGACAATTTCCTGCTCGGCCAGCTCAAGGGCGCGCCACGCAGCCTGATCTACAAGCTGGTGCGCAGCGGACAGGTGCGGGTGAACGGCGGGCGGGCCAAGGCCGAGCGCAAGCTTGAGGGTGGCGAGGAAGTGCGGATCCCGCCGGTGCGCGTGGCCGAGGAGGGCGACAAGGCGGCGCCACCGGCATCGTTCCTGGCGCGGCTGGAAGCGGCGATCGTGTTCGAGGACGCGCGGCTGCTGGCGCTCAACAAGCCGTCCGGGGTCGCCAGCCACGGCGGCAGCGGGATCAGCTTCGGCGCCATCGAAACCCTGCGCGCCCTGCGGCCGAACCAGACCCTGGAACTGGTGCACCGGCTCGACCGCGATACCTCCGGCCTGCTGATCGTGGCGAAGAAGCGTTCGGCGCTGACCGAGCTGCAGGCCTTGATGCGCGAGGACGACCGTGTCGAAGGCCGTGGCATCACCAAGCGCTATCTGACCTTGCTGGTCGGCCGTATGCCGGACGGGGTGATGACGGTCGATGCGCCGCTGCACATCGGGCTGCGCCAGGGCGGCGAGCGGCATGTGCAGGTCAATGCGATCGGCAAGCCCTCGCTGAGCCACTTCAAGCTGCTGGAGCGACGCGGCGGGCACTCCTATTGCGAGGTCCGTATCGAAACCGGCCGCACCCACCAGATCCGCGTGCACGCCCAGCACCTGGGGCACCCGGTGGCCGGCGACGACAAGTACGGCGAAGCGGAGGTCAACAAGCGTCTGCGCGACCAGCTCGGCCTGAAGCGCCTGTTCCTGCACGCCGCTTCGCTGGAATTTGCGCTGGATGCCGGCAAGACGCCCTATGTGCTGAGCGCGCCGCTGGCGCCGGAGCTGGCCGAGGCATTGGACCGGCTAGGGCGCTGAGGCCGCCATTGCGCCGCGGCGAAGTTCCCATCCCGGTCTCGGCCGCCAGCGCGTCGCCGACGCGTCCTGGCGGTCGGCGCGATGGTCGTCGTGCCGGCGCTGCGGCTGCGGCTCCGCCGGGCGTTAAGGCGTGGCTAAGCGGAACAACACCAGGCTGATCGCCAGCGTGCCCATGCCGGCCACCAGGCCGTAGACCGTCTCGTGGCCCTTCGCGTAGCGCTTGGCCGCCGGCAACAATTCGTCCAGCGCCAGGAACACCATCACCCCGGAAATTAGGCCGAAGACCGTGCCAAACACCGCTTCGGACAGCACGCTGGACAAGGCCAGATAGCCGATGCCGGCACCGATCGGCTCGGCCAGTCCGCTGAGCAGGCTGGCGCCGAAGGCGTAGAACTTGTTGCGGGTGGCGAAGTACACCGGCACCGCAATGGCGATGCCCTCGGGAATGTTGTGGATGGCGATGGCGAACGCGAGCGGCATGCCGACCGCAGGGCTTTCCAGCGTGGCGAAGAAGGTCGCCAGGCCTTCGGGGAAATTGTGCGCGGTGATGGCGATGGCGGTCATCAAGCCGACCCGACGGATATAGGCACGGTTGTCGTCGCGGAACAGCGGATCGTCGCTGGACAGGCTCTGGTGCGGGTTGGGCACCAGGCGGTCGATCACCATGATCAGCAGCATGCCGGCCAGAAACGCCAGCGTGCCGAAGGTGAAGCCGAGCTTGTCGTTGTAGGCGTTGGAGAACGAGGCGATCGACTTGTTGAGAATCTCCGACAGCGACACATACACCATCGCGCCGCCGGCGAATGCCAGCCCGAATGCCAGCAGGCGCGGGTTGGGCTTCTTGGAGAACACGACCATCAGGCTGCCGAGTCCGGTCGCCAGGCCAGCGGCCAGCGTGACCGCAAATGCGGTCCAGACATTGTGGGATGACACTTCGAGCATGTGACGCACGACCTCGTGGAATAGAACGTACTCGGCGGGGGAGCGTGGCGACTGCTGCTGCGCATTTTGCGCATGACCACACTGCGGCTGCAGGATGGCCATGCCTGGATGACGAACGCGTGGTGTCTGGCGCGATAACCATGACGCGTGCACGCTGGCATCAGGCGTGCACCGCGGGTAGCTGGAGCTGATGCAGGCCGTTCGCCGTGCTCAGCCTTGCGTGCTGCGCGCCGGCGCGTTGCCGCGGCCGTACGCGCAAGGCATCAAAGGCGGCTTAGCCGCCTCGACGCGCACGCTCTTCGATGGCGAAGCATTCGTCCGGGCGCGGCACCGGCGGCTTGAACGCGACCGGCACCTGGATCGTCTGCGGCACTGCCTGGCCATTGCGCGTGGCGGCCCGGAATTTCCATTCGCGCACGCGGCTTTGCGCGGCTTCGTCCAGCACCGGCTGACCGCTGCTTTGCGATACCGAGACGTCGGTCGGGGTGCCTTCGACACCGACCACGACCCGAAGCACCGAGGTGCCGCCGATGCCGGCACAGGCCAGCTGCGGCGAGTATTCCGGCGGCGGGGTCTTCAAGGCGGCCAGTTCGGTCGGTGCCACCGCCGGGGCTGCGGGCTGCTGCGACGACTTGCCACATCCGCTGATGCCGATGGCAAGAAACAGGCCGGCGAGGGCAGCGCGAGACAGGGTCATGGGGTGGCTCCTTGATCGTAAAGCTGGGCGGCCTTGGCCGCACAGATGAAGTCGTTTTCGCTCAATCCGCCGACATCGTGGGTGGAATAGCGCACCACCACACGGTCGTAATGCACGCCCAGGTCGGGGTGGTGGTCCTCGCGGTGGGCGATCCAGGCCAGCGCGTTGACGAAGGCCAGCGTGCGGTAATAGTCGGCAAAGCGGAATGTGCGGGTGATCGCCGTGCCCACTTCGGCCAGCTCCCAACCCGGCACCTGCGGCAGCAGTTCAGCCAGACGCGCTTCGCCGAGCTTGTGGTCGCTGCCCTTGCGCGGCAGGCAATGGGCCTGTTCCAGGGGAATCAGATCGGTCATGACAGTCTCGCAGGGGTGGCGGACAGCGCGTTCACTCAGGATCACGGTGTTCCATGAGCGCAGGCGCATTGAGCGGTAGAATAACCCGCATGATCCAGATATCCGACAAAGCCCAAACCTATTTCCGCAAGCTCATCGAACGCGAGGGCGTGCCCGGCATGGGCGTGCGCCTGAGCGCGGTGGACGCGGGCACCCCGCGCGCCGACGCCCGGCTGGAGTTCGCCGAACCGGCGGACCTGAGCGGCGACGAATGGGCGATCGACTGCGACGGCTTCACCTTATATATCGTTGCCGCCAGCGTGCCCTGGGTGGATGGCGCCGAGATCGACTACGTCACCCAGTCCACCGGCAACCAGCAGCTCACCATCAAGGCGCCCAAGATCAAGGGCGAAGCGCCGGCCGATTCCGCATCGATGGTGGAGCGCGTGCGCTGGGTGGTGGAGAACGAGATCAACCCACAGCTGGCATCGCATGGCGGCCGTGTGGCGGTGCAGGAGGTCTCGGCAGAGGGTGTCGTGCTGCTGCGCTTCGGCGGCGGTTGCCACGGCTGCGGCATGGCCGATGTGACCTTGAAGCAGGGCATCGAGAAGACCCTGATGGGGCGCGTGCCCGGCGTGATTGCGGTGCGCGACGCGACCGACCACGCCACCGGCGACGCGCCGTATATCCCGCGCGACAGCGCGGCCTGATTCCCCGCCACCGGTGACCACGGCCGCCGATCTGCTGCAGGCACTGCGCGCGCGCATGCCGGGCAAGCTCATCCTGGATCGGCGCACCGGCCTGCCTTACGGCTGGGCAACCTGGATGAGCAGCCGCATCGGGCCGGCGGCTGCGTTCGACGATGACCAGGTGATGGGCGTGCTGCTGGCACGGCCAGCGCCGCCTGCAGGTGCTGGCATGGCGTCGCTGTTGTCGCCGTTCCAGGCATTTCGCAGCCTGTGGTGGCAGCACTGGGAGCCGCGGCCGAAAGACCAGCGGCCACAACACTGGCTGGCGCTGCTCGGCAGCCTGTTGATCCATCTTGGCTTCATCGCACTGCTGATCTGGGTCGTCACGGTGCGCTGGGCGCCGGATGACACCAAGACCGGCGACGAATCGCGGGTGCGCATGACCTTCATCGGCGACGGTGCGGCAGAGCAGGGCGGTGGGCAAGGGCAGCCCACTGACGCTGCGCAGGCCGCCTCGGGCGATGCGGCTTCGGCGCCGCAGTCCAGTGCATCTGCTGTGACCGCTGCGACCGGCAAGCCGAACGGGGCAAGCGCAGCGCCGCCGGTGCCTGCGCCTGTCGAGTCCGTCGACCCTCCTTCAAGCACAGCCCAGGCCCAGGACATCGCGCCGGAACCGGTGGCTGCCGCTGCCAGCGAACCGGTGGCTCCAGAGGTGCCACGCGTGACCGTACAGGTGCCGCCGGTGACGATCGAATCGCCGCTACAGGTCACCGAAACACCGGTGGCCACGAACGACTTTGTCGTGCCGCCGCCGCCCACGATCACGCTCGCTCCGCGTCCGGTCGCGCCGGCCGCACCGCAGATCGAGGTGCGTCAGCGCGATATCCAGACCGTGACCGAGCAGCCGCAGCTGCGCGAATTGCAGCGTCCCGCAGCGACCGTCGCGATGCGCACTGCCAACGCACCGACGGTGCGCGAGCGGGAAATCGTCGTTCCGGACCGGCCCCAGGTCGTTGCGCCATCGGTGCGCAGCCGCGAGATCACGCCGACTGTGCGCATGCCTGACGTGGCCATTCGAACGACCGAGTTGCCAAGCGTGCCGGATCCCGCGCCGCAACCGGCACCGGCCGGGCCAGCCCAGCAGACGCCGGCGACTCCAGCGCCGACATCGTCGACGTCGGTAGCTGCGGCAACGCAACCATCGGCGGCGTCCACGCAGCCCAATCAGGCACAGGCGAATTTGGCGCGATCGGCGCAACCCAGCAGCACTACGGCGGCAGCCGCATCGGCAGCCAAGCCGGCGACCAGCAATGCCGGCCCGGCGCCAGCAGATCGCAGCGGCGGCTGGGATGTTGCGGCCAATGCAGACGACTGGAGTAAATCCGACCGTCGTCGCGCCGGTGAAGCCACAGGCGCCAATGGAACACGCAATGGCATGTTCAACGCAGACGGCAGCGTTCACGTCGCCGCCGGAGCCGGCGATGCCGGCAACGGCGCCGGTGATCGAGGACCGCCAGGCAGCGAAACCGATACCTGGACCCGCGACCAGATCGCCCAGGGCGGCACCTGGCTCAAGCGTCCGCCGTACGGCTACACGCCGACCTCGCTGGACAAGTACTGGATGCCGAACCAGTCGCTGCTGCAGGAGTGGGTACGGCGCGGCCTGAAGAAGATCGAAATCCCGATCCCGGGCACGACCACCAAGATCAGTTGTGTGGTGTCGTTGCTGCAGTTCGGCGGCGGCTGCGGCCTGAGCGACCCGAATCTCAACGATCAGCCGGCAACAGCCAGACCGCCGCCGGATGTGCCGTTCAAGCGGGAGCTGCAGGAAGACAACGGGGCTGTGAGGTAGTCGGCTGCTAAACTGTTTCTGACATAATATACATTATGCGAAATAAGATATCCGGGCGGCATCGGCTCGACTTCGCTGGATTTGGCTCTTGTTGAGCGCGGCAACCGGGTTCGGTAAAGCTGTGACTTTTCACCCCACCACCGGCCAAGTCACAGGTCCGGCGTCCAGTTCGGGTAAGTCACAGGTTTTGCGCCTCCCGTTAGTTTTTGCCCTTGCTCGGGGTTGAGCGCAGCAATTTCTAACCAGCAGCCGCATCAACCCTCCCCAATGGCCGCACTCTAGTATCCCGGATTTCAACAGCCGCACTTTGGTAGCCCCACAAACCGCAACGCCGCGCTTTGAAATCCCCAGTTTCAACGCCGCTTCAGTTCGTACTCCTTCCAGGTCTCAATGAGACCGGCTCGTTCGTGTCCTTGGTTTCCTCTTGACTATGCCTGCGACGATGACGCAAAGCGAAGGCGTTCAAAAAAAATCGCCGTGGTCAGGCTGCCAGGCGTCGCAACACTTCGTTCTTACGATAGTTGACTACGTTCACAGTGCGTCGCCGTTTGGCGTTTGTGTTCTCGACAATGCCGGATTTGATCAGTTCGCCGAGCGCAGCCTGCAGCTCAGAAAGCAAACCGTCGGTTTCTTCGATCAGGTCAGCCATGGCGACCGTGTCGACAGTCAGAGTGCTCCCTACTTGAGGAAGCCTTCGCAGCCAGGCCATTTTCAAATCGTAGGACGGCATCGTCGGCTCATCTTCATGCTGGTCGGCATTGAAGAAGTCGCCTTGTCCCAGCTTCTCAGCCTTCTTGTCCAAGCGATGTTGCAGTTTGAGCCTCGTCTGCTGCTGCGCCGTTTTCTCTGCCTCTTCCCAGAACACCACCAGCCCCGCAGGGTGATGAGTGGCATATACCAAGTTGAAGATGACCTTTCTTTTGTTAATGTATTCCACCGGAAGCATGGCGGTGCGCAGACGCTGACCACCATGGCCATCGCACACGTCCGCAAGTTTTCGTCGATAACGTCGCATCAGCTCGCGTTGTTTGGCTTCGCCCCCGTGGATCACTGCGTCACGCCAATCTGTGCCAAACACCGCAGCCAAGTTGGTGTCCTGCTCGGCTAGGCCGGTTGCCAGATTGACGAAGTTCCACATGAAATTGATGAGGAGCTCGGTGTGTGGCCGCTTAAGAAAAGGGGCCAGCACGGTCGGTTCAATGATGCCTTTCCAGCCAAAGGGATCGACGAACACGAAAGCGAATTCGTCCGGCTGCAGCCAGCGCAATATGGCTGGGGTTGCCTCTGAGAAAGAAGTACGCCAGATTTCCGGCCGGGCGATACTCGACGGCGCGTGCTGGACATGAGCGTTCAGCAGGTCCACGCGCTCGGTATCGGATTCCACGAAAATCGAGCGAATTTGCACCTGACGTTGCATCTTCTCACGCAGCTGCGCTTGGCAGGCCGCCATGATGTGGATAGCGATACCTGGAGACGTGTCGGACAGGTCATCAGTGGACGATTTCCATGGGCCAGCAAAACAGTCGATGTATGCGATCTTGCTCCATTGCTGTCCGATGATCATCAAGCAGCGCTCAAGATAGGACGCCAAAATGGTGTGTTTAACCAAGGAGTGTTCCCTGTCTTCATAGCGCGCCAAGGCTTGGCGAGTGACTCCGTTCATTCCCTCTTCCCCCTGTTGATCTAGCTCACGTTGGCCTTCTTGGAGCGTCGCTTGCCACCGACTCCCCAGTCGCCACATTGCTTGAAGAAGAAGGTAGCATCCTGAGCTTCGCACTGCACACGACTCACGCGCGCCCGATCCGGACGCAGGGGCGTGCTTTCTGCGCGAACTTCACGCCGAAGCACGTTGAGTGATGCGGGGTTGCTAATAACCTATAAGCGGATTGACTCAAGTTCTGCGTACGTCTTGCCGATGTTTATCACAGATTTCTATGATTGAACTCGATGCACATCATCCTCTTACTAGTAGTCGCAGGCTCTCTTCTTTGGGGATTGCTTGCCTTTACTCCATATCTCATTTCCCTTGGGTGGCCGGCATCGCTCGCCGTGCCCCTTGTAACGCTCATTGATCTTCCATGCGGTTTGAGCGCGTTCTATCTTGCGGACCTGTTAAACTCGCACTACAGGAAGAACAACGAGTTCTTGAGGCGATTTTACGCCGAGCTTCACTCTGATCTGCTCTCTTTACTGGTGTTTGCAGCCGTACTCTCTGCGATCTTCAGCCTGGCTAAAAACAAGCTACTCCTTGTCGAACATTGACATTGCGTGCTTGGGCGTACCCTTGTTTATTTACGCAATTGACACAATCGCGCGGGCTCGCGATCCAGTAGGGATTCTGCGGTTTGGCAGGCCCCTCCGGCTTATCTTTATGGCGTTCCCGGCCGTCATGTTGGTGGGCTGCGGATGGATGCTTATTCGCATCTATTCGGGTGAGGTCCCGGCGGCGGCTTCGTTGTGGATCCAGGTATGCATCCTCCTTGCCGGATTCTCTTCCTACGTTGGAGCCAAGCAACTGAGTTACTTCATGAGGCACCGGCGTCTGGGTATCTCTCCGACGTTGCAGCAGACATTTCTTCGGCTGAGGGGCGGCAAGCCAGGCATCTATGACGAGGCGGTTGTATTGGCGGAGCGCTTCCGCAGAGAGATGCTTGTCGCCACGTCAAAGGCCGCGGCGGACCGGCGAAAGTCCTTTAAGCGCAAGAAGTCTAGGCCCTGAGATCGTCTGCACGGACCGGCAGGGGCTTGCCCAAATTAGGGAAGGTGCCTGTCTGGGTGTCGGAAATGGACTCGGCGAGCCGGTCTCGCACCCGTTTCACCGAGACTTCTAGGTCGCCGCTCCTCAGGCATTCCCGTCCCCTACGTGGCTCCTACGTGGCTTTGTATACGCGCCATCGTTAAATTCGATGAGGACCTTTGGGGTAACTGCGAAACCACTCCTGCTCGAACTGCGAGGTTAGATACGGCCGCACAAACGCCGATTGGGTGAGGTCCCGCAACCGCTCCTCATGCTGGGCGATGGCTTCCACATCACTGAGTGTCGGGTAGTGACGCAACAGCCGATGGGCTTCCTCGCGCACGGACTTGGGCACGGCTTGGCTGCCGGCGAGTTCTTTGAGAAACGCCCCGGCTTGTAGCAGATTGCGAGTGCGCTCGTCAGGCAGGGTCATGCGACTGCTCACCAAGACTAAGGAGTTCTTAGCGTAGCGCTTAGCCCCACCCGCTTGCCAGCGGCGAGGGCGCAGCCTACCGCTTGGGCAACCTGCGCGTGGCACTAGCAGCCTTTTTCTTGATGGCGGGCCGCGCATTGGCGGGACGTGGTTGTGCGAGTGCCTGCGCCCGTGCCTGGGCAGCGGCGCTCTCACGTTCGGCGCTATGCTGGGCCCGTTCGGCCGCACGTCGGCCTTGATCGGCCTCGCGCAGTGCTGCGACATGTTCGCGGGCCTGCGTAGCCAGTTGGGCCTTGTGCACCTTGGCTTCCTGGCGCAGGCGATCGATCTCGGTGTAAGCCCGATCCTCGACCTGGCGCAGGTGCGTCTGCAGGGTTTCGCGTTCGCCCGCGGCCGCGCTTCGTTCCTGCTCCAGACGGGATTGGGCGCTGTGCAGCTGCACTTCCAGGGCGCCCCGGCGCCCGCTCAGCTCCTCCAGTTGCCGCTGCAGCGCGCCCACCTGTACGGCGAGCTCGCCGGCTCGTTGCTCGCAGACGGCTAAAGCCGCCTCGGCGATCTGGGCAGCAACTACCGCCTGCTGGCGTTGTGCCTCAATGGCGGCAATGCGCTCGCGCTCGGCGGTCACACGGGTTTCTATCTCGGCTTGGGCATTGGCCAGAAAAGCGCGCTCTGGCGCCAGCGCAGCGTCTGCTTGTCCACGCCCGGCCGTTAACGCCAATTCCCACACTTTGGCTAAGGCCACGCCCACATCCTCCGGAACCTCCGGCAGCGCCAGCCGGTGATCGAGCCGCTGGGAGAGCTGAGTCCACCACGCGTCCAGCAACGGCCCGATCGTATTCGGCGAACCGCGTCCGAGGTGCAGGCGCACGCGTTCGACGGTCGGCCGTTCGCCGGCGCCGAGCAACGCATCAGCCGCCTTAAAGACCTCGTTTTCTTGGATTCCTTTGGCCATCTGATGCCCTCCGACTCGAACGCCCTACCCCATTGCCAATCCATGTCCGATAACAGATAGTTATCGGCAGTAGACACCTTAAATTGCAGTATTTAATACGTACGACATATGAAATCTAACATGCTCGCGCCTAGTGTCCCTGCCTTCCGCATTCTCGCTCCGGATCGTCTCGCGATGCAGGCTGCCGACGCCGTGCGCGAACTGCTGGCCGAAGCAGCCGCAGCCAATACCACCCGCAGCTATGCCACCGCCCTGCGGTACTGGGCGGCCTGGTTCCAGAGTCGCTTTGGGCAGCCGATCACGCTGCCGGTGCCCGAGCCGGCGGTGGTCCAGTTTGTGGTCGACCACTTGGCCCGGCGCGGAAAGACTGGCCTGACATGGGAGCTGCCGCCGGCACTGGATGCACACCTGGTCGCAGCTGGCCTCAAGCAGAAGCTCGGTCCATTTAAGCTCAGCACTGTTGTGCATCGCGTGGCTGTGCTCTCGGCGGCCCACCAAGCGCATAAGGCCGCTAACCCGTGTGAAGCGCCTGCAGTACGCCAGCTGCTCAAGCGCGGGCGCCGCGCCTCGGTCAAACGTGGCGAGCGGCCACACAAGAAGACTGCCATCACCCGTAGCGAACTTGAAGCGCTGCTGGTCACCTGCGACGATTCATTAGAGGGGCTTCGGGATAAGGCCCTGCTGCTATTCGGCTTTGCCAGTGGAGGGCGGCGACGCAGCGAGATCGCCGCAGCCAACTGGCAGGACTTGCGCCGCGTTGGTCAGACCGCTTTCGTCTACCGGTTAGAACACAGTAAGACCCAGCAGGCCGGCCCCAATGCTAGCGGCACCCCAGACAAGCCGGTGCTTGGCCGCGCCGGTGCTGCGCTGGATGCCTGGTTGAATGCGGCGGCCATAATCGACGGCCCCCTCTTCCGTCGTCTCTGGAAGGATCGCGTCGGCCCGGCGCTGTCGCCTAAGGCGGTCGCCGCGATCGTGCAGCGCCGCGCGCGCCTGGCCGGGCTGGAGGGAGACTTTGGTGGGCACAGCCTTCGCTCGGGCTTCATTACTGAAGGCGGTCGCCAGGGCGTCGCCCTGCCCGCCTTGATGGCGCTGACCCAACATCGCTCGGTGGCCCAGGCGATTGGGTATTTCCAATCCGGCAGCGCCACCAACAATCCCGCCGCATGCCTGCTTGAGGACGCGCAGTGACCGGTCTTGCCGTGCTTGCTACACTTCACGCGTCGTCTCAGCGCCTGAAACTGCGCGTCAATATCCTGCAGAAAAGGACAAGCGCATGACAACCACGTCCAAGATCGAATGGACCGAGCAGACCTGGAATCCGATCGTCGGTTGCACCAAGATCTCGGCCGGCTGCAAGAACTGCTACGCCGAAACCCTCGCCCGCCGCCTCAAGGCCATGGGCACGGTCGGCTATGAGAATGGCTTCGCGCTCACCCTGCTGCCAAGCCGACTTGAAGAGCCGCTTAAGCGCAAGAAGCCAACCACGTACTTCGTCAACTCGATGTCGGATCTGTTCCACGAGAAGGTACCCGACATCTACATCGAGCAGATCGTTGCGGTGATGGCGGCCACGCCGCAGCACTCCTATCAGGTACTCACCAAGCGAGCTGCGCGGATGGCGCGGTTCTTCCGCACGCGCACGGTGCCAACCAACGTCTGGCTGGGTGTATCGGTCGAGAATCGCCGCCACGGCGTGCCACGCATCGACTATCTACGCACAATAAACGCCGGCATCCGCTTTCTTTCGGTCGAGCCGTTGCTCGAGAACGTTGGCGCACTGGACCTGAGCGGTATCCATTGGGTCATCGTTGGCGGCGAGTCTGGGCCTAAGGCACGACCAATGGCGCCCGAATGGGCCGAGGCAGTGCGCGTGCAGTGCCACGCCCAGAAGGTCGCCTTTTTCTTCAAGCAATGGGGTGGCTGGGGCGCCGACGGCAAGCGTCGCGCCAAGGCCAAGAATGGTCGGCTGCTCAACGGGCGCACCTGGGACGAAATGCCGGCTCATGTCGCCGCCATGGCCTAAGGGCGAGTGAAAGACTCCATTTTTGGCGTTTTCCCTGTTCTAGCGCATAAACTCAAAGCAGTTCCAGCAGCCCAGGAAAGTCGGTGGTTAAGAAAGCCTACGAATGGTCGGCCGACGGCGCCCCTGCGCAAATCGCCCAACACAGCGTCGCCAAGCACGAGGTCTTGAAGGCTTATCTGCTCGAGTATATGCAGACGTTAGTCAGCTCGCCGCATCAAGACGCCATGCGTGTCACGCTGGTCGACGGGTTCGCTGGCGGCGGCATCTATAGTCACGAGGATACCGGGGAGCGGGTACTTGGTTCCCCCTTTGCGTTTCTCAACACAGTGCGCGAGGCTCAGGCGCTGATGAGCATGCAGCGCACCAAGCCGCTACAGATGCTGGTGGACTACGTCTTCATCGAGAAGCATCCCGACGGCTTCGCTTCCCTGCAGAAGACTCTGCGCGACGAAGGCTTCGGCGAACGTTTTGGCACAGACATCCATCTGCATCAGGGCGGCTTCGAAGATCACGCCGCCGCGATCATCCAGTTCATCAAGGGCAAGAGTCCGCGCAAAGGCCGCTCGCTGTTCTTGCTCGACCAGTACGGCTATAGCGACGTGCCACTGCCGATGATCCGCAACATCCTGCGCGAGCTACCGCGCTCGGAGGTGATCCTGACCTTCGCGGTCGACTCCTTCATCAACTTCGTCAGCGACACGCTGCAGTCGCGCAAGACGTTGCAGTCGATGGGCATCCCCGACGTGTTCAAGGGCCGCTCGGTGCGCGAGATCAAAGTCAACGAGCCCGAGTTCCGTCTGTTCATCCAGAGCCGCCTGTACCAAAGCTTGATCGAGAAAACTGGCGCGCAGTACTACACGGTGTTCTTCATCCGCACGACCGGCCACGGCGACTACTGGCTGGTGCATCTGTCGCAGCACCCGAAGGCTCGCGACGTCATGACCGGCGTGCACTGGAAGAGCAACAACGATTTTCTGCACTACGGCGGCGCCGGCATCGACATGTTCCAGGGCGCGATCCTGGGATACCATACGCGCAGGGACGACGACTTCCTCGGCCAGAATGCCCTGCCCTTCGGGTTCGACGACCCCGCGGCCGAAGCGAGCGTCAAGGCGCTGATGGAGCAACTGCCGCGGCGTATCCACGTTGACGCCGGCCTCACACTGGGTGAGCTTTTCGCAACCACCTGCAACACCTCGCCGGCCGACAGCGACAAGTACAAGCATGCGTTGGCAAGGCTGATCGAGCTCAAGGAGATAGATGCCTTCTCGCCCGAAGGCAGGCGGCGCCTGAAGGCTACGACACTGACCCACGCCGACCGGCTCACGCCCAGCCGGCAATCGAAGCTATTCACTGGTCGCTAGTCGCTACCTGCCACGTAAGCCATGCCCGGTGAAGCACGAGCCTCCAATTCAGTGAAAATCACGAACGCGTACAGCGGTAGAGGGGCGTGCTTGCAAGCGTCCAATGTCGCGCCGCCGCCGCGATAGGCGTACAGCGAGTCATCCTGCCAGATTCTACTGAGGTATTACACTGGCCGTCGCGACGCCTCCACCAAAGCTTCTGACATCTCAAGTAGAGGGTCGGCAGGGATTCGTGAGAAAAACAGCCGAATCGGCTCTAACACCATGATTCAACGAGGAAACACCCCTCGACGTCAGGCAGTTCGTGGATTACAGACCTAGGCTTGATCGAACCAGAAGCCGCGTGACACAGGCATTCCTGGAGTACTGCTCAGGAAGGCTCCGACCATCGCCTGATCCATTGCAGTAGTTCCTCGTGCGGGATCGTACGTCCAGCGTCGACGTCGGCCATACCCTCGCGGGTCCGCCGATCCTTCTCTTCCTCGGTCAATTCCGGAAGGAGTGCTAGTAGCTTGTCTTCAGGGCTCATAGGCCGATGAGCTGCGCTCAAGTTGGCTTGATTCTCGTGAATATGGGCAGGATCTGGGGATCATCCAAGCCCGCCGGCAAAGGCAGCGATACGTCATGGACCGCCAAGTCGATGATTACGTCCAAATCTGAGCATAAGGGCTGTATGGCGGTGGTCACCAGACGAGCCGCCCGCTCGGCGAAAGCCAGGTCGACCACGAGCCAGATCAACAGACCGGGAGGCTGTTCGACGCCCCCTGACGAGTGAGTTTCCAGGAGATACGCCGATGAGACGAAGTCGGCGTGCTCAAGGCTGCCGCTGATGGCCGGAGCGAGCCAAGCCGGTGCGGCCTGGGCAGGCCTCACCGCGAACTCCGCCGGCGCCAGCCGTTCCACCCTGGCCAGAAAGCCCGTATCCAAGAATGTCGCAACCTCTTCCGGGTACAGGACAACGCCGCCGTCGTTGGGATTGAGCATCAACGTCGCGCCGCGAGTACCGGTTAGCAGCTCACGGCCTGAAACTCCCAGAATTCTGACAGCAGCCGAGCTGGCCGCCTGCGCCTTGTCGAGCGAGGTAAAGAAAGGGATCGCATCGAAACCGTCAGGATGGCGGAACTGGACGAGGCGCAGTGTCCGCGCGTCGTCCGAGACGGGCGCATGCACGTACACGATCGCATCCATCAGTCGCTTGAAGAATGCGCGTTCCTCGGCTGCACTGTCGCGGGCCCGTTCAAAGGAAGCCTCCAGCGCTGTCTCCGCAGACGTAGTCCCTCTTCCACGCGGCCTGCTCGGTTGCTTCATGGTCAGATGCGATGAGGGCCAAGCGGGTACCCGGAGAACCAATCCGCCTCGATCTCGCTGCTCAGGTAGGGCCGTACGAAGGCCGACTGGGTCAGCGCTCGCAGCCGCTCTTCGTGCTCAGCAATCGCCTCGATGTCGCTGACGGTTGGATAGTGCCGCAGCAGTCGATATGCCTCTTGCCGCACCTCTTTCGGCACGGCTTGGCTGGCCGCTAGCTGCCTGAGGAATGCGCCCGCCTGCAGCACATTGCGGGTGCGCTCAGATGGCATCGTCATAACATCAAGAATGACTATCGCTAAGGAATGCTTAGCTTATCGCGTTTGTGGCCGGCCAGCGCACGGTGCAACTACAGACCTTGCGATTCCTTGATTAATGTAATATAATCAATAGCTTACTTCGCATAACGTCGCTTATGTAAAGCCGCGACGTGGCCGGTATGGTGAGTCTGTGTCTGAGTGGCTCCGCCCTCGACTGGCGTCTTGCTCACGTTGTAGGTTTCGAGAATCAACCCGGCACGCTTGAGGGGCACCGATGACGCAGCAAACGGATGACTCAGAGCGCGATCCTGCTCAGGCCAAGAAGAATGCTCAGGCGAATTTCGATCGAATGCTTACTGGCATTCCGATGGAAATCCAAGACAGAGAAGCCAGCTTGGCCAGTCGGCTGGCCGCCTTGCCTGGAAGCCCGATAAAAAAGCTGCGCGCCTTGCACAGGGAAATGGAGATCCTGTCCGCTGCGATAGCTCCGTATGTCGCATGCAGTGCGGGGTGCTCGGCATGTTGCCACTACCCGGTGCACCTTTATCCCGTTGAGGCCGAGCTTATTGAGAAGCGCTCCTCGCATTCTCGATTGCCGAAGTCGCTTCCTAGTGCCGACTTCCATGGTTCGCCTTGCCCCTTCCTCATCCAGGAACAATGCTCGATCTACCAGGACCGTCCGATGGTTTGCCGCCAGCATGTTGCGTTGACCAACACGGCGTACTGGTGCGATCCGGTCAGATCGGGCGAAATCACTTTGCCGATGGCCCAACTCTCCAAAGTTCAAGAAGCTTTTCATGAGCTCGTAGCAAAAGATGGCCGCACGACCCCCATGGACATCAGACAGATCTTTGCGGTACCCGGCGAAAGCTCCTAGGTATGTAAGTCCCTTAAAACTTGTCCGGACAGCGCGCCTTCGCGCGAGATATGCGCGCAATGGGAATGTCAGGACCGATGGAACCGCGCTTCCTGCGTATGCCCACCGTAGCCATAGGCCGAGGCGCGCGCATCGTGGACATGTACATAGCTTGTCGGGTGCACGGGGCCTAACATGCGCTCAAAGCAAGCGAATACCTCGGCAAGATACTCCGCCTTCTCCGCTTTGGTGTTGGTCTCATCCGTCACGATGATCTCCAGCGAAAAGCTTGCGACGCCAATCTCGCTCAGCGTCATTCCTCCGATCAGCCAATCTTCAGGCCGGACATACGTGATGATCGTCGCGATCAGGCCCGCCTTCTTTCCTAGAATCCGGCTGGTCAGATCGCTCACCTGTTTAGATATCTTCGCGGTCAGCGCTGGCGACGAAGAGGCAGAGACTTTGATGTTGATCAGAGGCATGAAGGAGCTCGTGTGAAACCGATAGGCTAGTTGATGGCGATGACCACTTTTCCGATGGGCCTTCCATGTTCCATCCGCGCAAACGCGGCAGCAGCTTCAGCGAAAGGAAAGATGGTGTCGATAACCGGCACGATGGCGTGCTCGTCGATGAAGCGGACAAGGGCTTGGGTCATTTTCTTGGAGCCCACTACCACTCCGGTGAGCGACTTTCCGCCGATGAGTGAGAATGGATCGATGCTCAATGCAAATCCGCCAGCGACGCCACCGATGGTCACGACTTTGCCGCCGGGGCGCAGACTTCGCAACGAACGAGCAATCGTGCCGGCTCCACCGATGTCCATCACCAGATCTACGCCGCCGGTCGTGCGGAGCACCGTTTCATCCCAGTTGGGATCGGTGTTGTAGTTGATGTCAGCTTGTGCCCCCAATGCCACCATATGCTCGATGCCCTCTTCCCTCCCAGAGAGCACCGTGACGCGCAAGCCGGCTGCCAGCGCGAGTTGGACCGCCCATGTAGACACGCCGCCGGTGCCCTGAATCAGCACATGAGCACCGTCGGGCAGCGCGCCCAACTCAAACAACGCGTGCCAGGCAGTGACCCCTGCGCAGGCGATCGTAGAAGCTTGCTCCCACGACAGAGTGCGTGGCGCGTGCACCAATGCGCTTTGATCTACCACCAGATGTGTCGTCAGCACACCGTCGATGTTGCCACCCAGCGACAGGGACAGCGTTTGCTCGCTGGGAAATCCCTCAGTCCACCGCGGAAAGAAGATGGGGAGTACGGCATCACCGATGGAGAAGTCGGTGATCGCCGAACCTACAGCTATTACTTGTCCGGCGGCGTCCGATAATGGGATGCGGGCTTCGCCGGCCCCCATCTGACCGTGAGCAACGAGTAAGTCGCGGTAGTTGAGCGAGGCGGCCCTGACGGCCAGTAGCACCTGGTTCTCACCCAAGGACGAGGGCGGAACCTCGATTCTGTGAAGGCTTTGTGGACCCTGTCCACGGATGACGCGGTAGGCGTGCATGAGGCTCATTCGGCGAGGTTGGTGAGCGTGGCGATCGAGATGGCGCAATGGCACAACGCATTCTTTGATGACGCCACTAATGAACAATATGGGCCGGATAGCCGATCGAGCTGAGTGCTTGCTTTATCAGCTCAAGCGGACGGCGGGTTTCGAGACTGATGCGGCGTTGGTCCGGCATGAACTGCGCCCGCATCGAGGGGTCTACGCTCATCAGCGCACGTCGAATGGGTGCCACACATGCGCTGCAAGCCATGGCCGGGATATGTAGTCGATGCATGCGTTGCTGCTCCAACCAGCAGGGATAGCTAGCGTCAGGCTTCCCACTGTGGCAACGTCAATGCCCGTTCGTCGGACTCGCCAAATCATCCAGAATCGGACATTCCGGGCGGTTGTCGCCATGGCATCGACTTGCTAGGTCGCGCAGCGTTCGCTGCATGGCCTGCATCTCGGTAATCTTGATCTGCAGATCGTCGATGTGGCCCTGGGCCAGTTTCTTGACCTGGGCGCTGGCTCGCCGGTCATCGCTCCACAAGCCTAATAGCGATTGGATTTGTTTGATGGAAAATCCCAGGTTGCGGGCACGACGAATGAACCGAAGCCTGTGCACATCGGCATCGGTGTAAAGGCGATAGCCAGCAAAGGTGCGACTAGCCGGAGGGATCAGATCGATCCCTTCATAGTGGCGAATCATCTTGGCGCTGACCTCGCTGAGCGCGGCGGCCTCGCCAATGTTATGCAATCCGGCTTCGCGCGCGTCGGCCAGTTCGGGTCGCAGTGCCTTGGAGCTGCGTCTGGTTGCCATCATGCCTCTCCCACATCGATCTTGGTTGGCTGCCAACGGCGCAACAGCAGCGTGTTGGCAATCACGCTCACACTGGACAAGGCCATCGCTGCGCCGGCGATGACCGGATCAAGCAAGCCCAGGGCCGCCAGAGGAATCCCGACCACGTTGTAACCGAAGGCCCAGAACAGGTTCTGGTGGATCTTGCGAGTCGTGCGGCGGGAAATGTCGATGGCATCGGCGATCAGACCTGGCTCAGCGCGCATTAGGGTAACCCCAGCGGCATGCATCGCCACATCGGTACCGGTTCCCATGGCCACCCCCAGATTGGCGGCAGCCAGCGCTGGCGCATCGTTGACACCGTCGCCGACCATGGCCACCGGTGCCAATTGAGCCAATTCAGCGACCAACGCAGCTTTCTGCTCAGGCAACACATTGGCGCGCACCTCTTGAATGCCCAGCACCTTGGCCACCGAGGCGGCGGCGCCGGGGTTGTCGCCAGAAATCATGACGGTGCGCAAACCCAGCGTGTGCAGCCGTTGCACAGCCGCGGCTGCACCCAGACGCGGCGGATCCTCAAAGGCCAGTATGCCGAGCAACTGCGGATGATCGGTGCCCTGCTCTGCCAGCCAGGACACCGTGTGGCCGGTCTGGCTGAGTAGTTCGGCCCGGGTCTGCAATGCCGTGAGCGCCACGCCATGTTCAAGCATCATGCGGGTACTGCCCAGCAACAGGTTCCTGCCATCCACTGTGCCAGTGATGCCGCGGCCAGGCACCGCCTGCACATCGCGTGCGAGCGGAATGGCGCGCTGGCCCATCACGCTCAATACGGCCCTGGCCAAGGGGTGCTCGCTGCCTTGTTGCAGGGCCGCCGCCAACGGCAACAGATCGGCCGCGTGGCCACGGGTGGCGATCTCCTCGGTCAGTACAGGACGTCCTTGGGTCAACGTGCCTGTCTTGTCGAAGGCCACCACCTTTACGGTACGTGCCACTTCCAGCGCCTCGGCATCCTTGACCAGAATACCCGCTCGGGCGGCCACGCCGGTGCCGGCCATGATCGCGGTCGGGGTCGCCAACCCCAGCGCGCACGGGCATGCGATGACCAGCACCGCTACCGCGCTCAGGATCGCCTGGTTCCAATCACCCGTTCCCAAACCCCACCCGAGCAGCGTAAGCAAAGCCAGGCCGATCACCACCGGTACGAAGATCGCGCTCACCCGATCCACGGTCCGCTGGATAGGTGCCTTCTTGGCCTGTGCATCCTCCACGAGGCGAATGATCCGAGACAACGCGGTCTCGGCGCCGATGGCCAGTGTGCGTACCAGGATGCGGCCTTCGCCATTGATAGCCCCACCGGTGACGCGATCGCCCTCCCCGCGAGCCACGGGCATGGACTCCCCGGTGATCAGGGACTCATCGACGTGCGTGCGGCCCTCCGCGATCACGCCATCCACGGGGATGCGCTCGCCTGGCCGCACACTGACAATGTCCGAGACGGCAACCTCGTGAATGGCAACCTCGCGCTCTTGTCCGTCCTGATACACCCGTGCGGTGGCTGGCCGCAGTGCTTGCAACGCCCGGATCGCTTGCGTGGTCTGTTGCTTGGCGCGGGCTTCTAACCACTTGCCCAGCAGGATCAAGGTAATGATGACCGCCGAGGTCTCGAAGTACAGCGCGGCATCGCCGTGGTGTCCGGCATCATTGAACAAGTGATAGACGCTCAGTCCATACCCGGCACTGGTCCCCAAAGCGACCAGCAGATCCATGTTGCCCGTGCCGGCGCGCAGGGCGTGCCATCCGGCGCGATAAAAGCGCGCACCGATCCAGAACTGAACCGGTGTTGCGAGCACGAATTGCAGCCAGCCCGGTAGCATCCAGTGCTGACCTGCGACCCATCCCAGCATCGGGACGACCAACGGCAGGGAGAGGACCGCAGCGATCAACAGTTTGAGGGTGTCACCACTGAGCGTCTGGCGCGCCGATGCTGTATCGGTGTTGCCTTCCGGAGTCTGCGGTTCGATCGCGCGGTAACCCGCTGCGCTGACAGCGGCAACCAGGGATGCGACCTCCACCAGTGACGTGGCGCGTATGCGCGCGCGCTCGGTGGCCAGATTGACCGACACCTCCATCACGCCCGGCACAGCGCGCAGCGCACGCTCTACCCGTGCCACACATGAAGCGCAGGTCATCCCTTGGATGATCAGATCCCACTCCTTGCTGGCAACCTCATAACCAGCCTGCTTCACCGCCGCGATCAAGGCAGGAAACGCGGCTGCCGGCGCGGTGACTTCGGCCACTTCTGTTGCCAGATTGATCGACGCATCGCTCACGCCGGCAACGGCCCGCAAGCTGCGTTCTATCCGGCCTACACATGAGGCGCATGTCATGCCGGCGACGCCGAAGCGATGCGTGTCCGTAGACGCCGGCGGCGGCGAAGTGAGCGTTATGTCCATGGAGTAAGGACCAATAGGAACGAGCAAGTAGCCTGAGCCTTCCCATGATGGGAAGGTCAACAGCGCGGGACGGGGCACCACTCAACTTGCCTATCGTTTGACCTTCCCACCGTGGGAAGGCCCATCGTGACACCGTCGGCAAACCGCCGATGCTTTTGGAGGGTTGTCCATGAATCTCGTTGTTGAAGGTATGACCTGTGGTCACTGTGTCCGGACCGTCACCCAAGCCATTCAGGCCGTTGAACCCCAGGCCCAGGTGGACGTCGATCTGGGCAGTGGCGTGGTCAAGATCGAAGGCCTGCTTGCCGTAGAACAGGCGGTTGAGGCTATCCAGCGGCAAGGCTATGTGATCGCTGCCGTGCTCCCTTCTGAGGCTGGTACGCCGGCCGCCCCGGCCGCCGCATCCTCCTGCTGCGGCGGATGCCACAGCTGAGTCCGCGCGAGGGCTTGATCCTGATCAATGCCACTCAGCCCCAAGAGGGCTAGACTGGCCATCATGAGAGCTCGCACGTCCCCTGCCGTGATCTGCCCAGCGTCCGCAGGCGCTGCTTCGGGCGTGCGGGAGCTGTCATGGTGAAGCTGCTGAGGCGATGGCGGCGACCCCGTTCTCGTGCCCGACTGGCATGGCTGGGACTGTGGGCGCTGCTGCTGCAGCAACTGGCGCTGGTGGCTTACGCCTGTCCGCTGGAATCGGTGGAAGCTGGACAAGCGACCCTGATGGTCGGTTGCGAAGAGATGTCCGCGCCGGATCCCGATGCTCCGGCGTTGTGCGACCAGCATTGCCAGCGCGATCACATCGCCACGGCCGATGCGAAGGCCCCTCAAGTGCCTTACCAGCCCGCGCTGGCCGCCTTCGCGCTCGTGCAGGCTCTCTTGCCACCGGTACACGCGCAGTTCTATCGGGATGTTCCGGTGTGCGTGTCCGATCCGCCTCCCCTGCAGCGCTTCTGTAGCCTGCTGATTTAAGCCCCCTCCTGGATTGACCCGTGCTCGTGCTGCATGCGTTGCAGCGCGCTCGTTGTCGTTTGTCCGGAGGTCTTATGGAGATGTCTTTCTTCTTGCGTGCAAGGCGCAGGATGGCGTGTGGGTTCGTGTTTTCCCTGGCGCTCAGTGGTCCTGTGGTGGCGGCATCGCCCGCTATCCCGATCAGCTACACAGAAGCCCTACAACGGGCGCTTGCTAACGCCCCAACCCTGCAGGTGCGCCGATCCCAGATCGATGCCAGTACCGAAGAAGCCGCGCGTGCTGGCGCGCTGCCCGACCCACGCTTGATCGTGGGGCTGGCGAACTGGCCCGTCAGCGGACCCGATGCCTTCAGCTTGCGGGCCGATGAGATGACCACCCAGCAAGTCGGTTTGATGCAGGAGTTTCCTGCGCGTGCGAAACGACGTGCCGAGCACGCGCTGGCGCAAGCGACGCTGGCGCAAGCGCGCTCACTGTCGATGGCCGAACAGAAGATGGTGGCCCAAGCGGCCGCGCTGGCCTGGATCGAGCTGTGGAGTACGCAGCAAGCCGTAGATGCGTTGGAAGGATTGCGCGAGCCGGCACGCATAGCCGAGCGTGCGGCGCGTGCTCGCTTGGCAGGTGGCACGGCCGGGGCCAGTGACGTGCTTGCCGCCCAGGCCGCCCTACTGCAGTTGGACAATCGCCTGGAGCAGGTACATGCGGAGCACGCCGCCGCGCAGGCCGGCCTGGCGCGGTGGTTGGGTATTGCACCAGAGGCGATCTTGGCCAGTGGTGTGGCACCGGATTTTTCGCAGTTGCCATTGGAGCCCACCCAACTGCTGGCCAAACTGGACCAGCACACGCCGCTACTGGGCTGGGAGGCACGCCAGAGCTTAGCCCAGGCCCAGGTGGATGCGGCCGTGGCCGAAACCCGCCCGGATTGGAGTGTGGAGCTCACCTACGGACGTCGCGAGCGCGCACCCGACGGCATGGCGCGCAGCGACATGCTCATGGTGGAAGTGGGTGTGGGCCTGCCGCTGTTCCAGAAGAACCGCCAAGCACGAGGCATCGCGGCACGGCGGGCCGAGCTGGAGGCGGTGTCCGCAGAGCGCGAAGAGGCCCGGCGCATCCAAGCCGAGTCGGTGCAACGCGCGATAGCGCGATGGCGCGGGTTAACCGGCCAGTTGGAGCGTCAGAACACGCAGAGCCTGCCTTTGGCGCGCGATCGCGCACGCACGGCGTTGGCCGCCTACGGCGCCGGTGCCGACCTGCAGCCGTGGCTGGAAGCGCGGCGCGATGAGATCGAATTGCAACTAGAGAACGCCCGTCTGCTGGGCGAACAGGGCCGTGCCTGGGCGGCACTGGCCTATCTGCTGCCCCATGAGGAGAACACGCCATGAGCCCGACCAAAACGCGTCTCACACAGCTCGCCGTGGCCCTCGGGTTGCTGGCGCTCGGCTTTGCCGGCGGCTACGCCTGGATGACTCGAACCTCTGATACAACCCCGCCCACCGGCACGAGCGGCGCAGATCAAGCACGCAAGGTGCTGTACTGGTACGACCCCATGGCGCCGGAGCAGCGATTCGACAAGCCGGGCAAATCTCCGTTCATGGATATGGAGTTGCTGCCCAAATACGCAGATGAGGCCATGGGGGGCGGAACGCAGATCGATCCGCGCCTGCAGCAGAACGTGGGCATACGCACTCAGGAAGTGACGGTAGAGTCACTAGGGACTGCCGTACGCGTGCCGGGCACACTGACGTGGGATCTGACCCAGGAAACCGTGGTCAGTGCGCGCATGGAAGGCTTGATCACCCACGTGCAGGTAAAGGCGCCGTTTACCGAGGTTCGTCGTGGTCAAGCGCTGGCCACCGTGCAGGCCCCGGCATGGAACGCTGCCATCGCCGAAGCACATGCCCTGAGCCAAGCTCAGTCCGCGGGCGCGCGTGAGCTACAGGGTGCGGCGCAACAACGGCTGCGTTCGTTGGGTGTTCCTTCTGGCGCCTCGTCCAGAAGTGGCGTCGTGCTTGGCGCAGACCACAGTGGTGTCGTGACCGAGATACTGGCACGCGAAGGGCAGACGGTGATGCCCGGTACGCCACTGTTCAAGATCAATGGGCTGGACACGCTGTGGCTGGAGGCCTCGGTGCCCCAGGCAGCGCTGGGCACCTTGCGGCCGGGGACCTCAGTGCAGGCCACGGTCAGTGCCTGGCCGGCAGAGCGCTTTGTCGGACAGATCCAGGCGTTGCTTCCCCAGGTCGACATGGCTAGTCGCACGCAGCGGGCGCGGATTGTGCTGCGCAACCCGCAGCGTCGGCTGGTGCCGGGCATGTTCGCCGAGGTTCTGGTGCAGCCCGATGCCGAGCAGGCCCTGCCAGTCGTTCCCACGGAGGCGCTGATCGCCACCGGACGGGACAGCCGGGTCATCGTGCAGGATCCGGACGGGAGCTTCCGGCCAGTGCGGGTGAGTGTGGGACGTAACGTGCAAGGGCGCACGCAGATCGTGGCAGGCTTGGCTGGTGGTGAACGCGTGGTCGTCTCGGGTCAGTTCCTGCTCGACTCTGAAGCCAGTCTCTCCGGTGCGTTGGAGCGCCTGGGCGCTGCACAACCGACAAGCCCTGCCAGCGCATCAGGTGTGCACGAGCGCCATGACGCCGGGCACGACCCTCGCACTGTCGTGCCGTCACCGTCCAGACAGCCTGCGCCTGTCGCGCCAGGGACCTCCACCTCTACGCCGCCGCGCTGCCCGGTGCAGTACTGGTATGACCCGATGGTGCCGGAGAAGCATTTCGACAAGCCGGGCAAGTCACCGTTTATGGATATGCAGTTGGTACCCAAGTTCGGCCCCGCCGCAGCCGCTGATTGCCAGGCAAGCGACGTCATGTCCGAAGCGATGGAGAGCACACCATGATCGCGCGCCTGATCCATGCTTGCATCGCCAATCGCGTGCTGGTGCTGGTTGCCGCCGCGCTGCTGGCGGTGGTCGGTATCTGGTCGGTAAAGAACACGCCGCTGGATGCGCTGCCGGACCTGTCCGATACCCAGGTCATCATCCGCACGCAATGGGCGGGGCAAACCCCGCGCATCATCGAAGACCAGGTGACCTACCCGTTGGCCACCACGATGTTGTCCGTCCCGGGCGTGAAGGCGGTACGCGGCTTCTCCTTCTTCGGTGATTCGTTCGTCTACATCCTGTTTGACGATGCCACTGATCTTTACTGGGCGCGCTCTCGAGTGCTCGAGTACTTGAGTCAGGTACGCGATCGACTTCCGCCGAATGTGAATCCGGCGCTGGGTCCTGATGCGACAGGACTGGGCTGGATCTACCAGTACGCCCTGGTGGATCGGACCGGTCAACGTGATGTGGGGCAGCTGCGTGCGTTGCAGGACTGGTTTCTTCGTTATGAGCTAAAAACCGTGCCGGACGTGGCTGAAGTAGCCAGTGTGGGCGGTGCGGTGCGCGCCTGGCAGATCCAGCCCGATCCGCAGGCGTTGGCGGCCCGTGGACTGACGGTGGCCGAGCTCATCGAGGCGGTGGATGCGGCCAACGGCGCTACCGGGGGCTCGGTGATCGAACAAGGCGAAGCCGAACTGATGGTGCGCAGCGAAGGCTACCTGCGCACACAGGAGGCGTTCGAACAGGTGCCGGTAACCGGCAACGACGGCATCCCCGTCTTGCTCGGTGAGGTGGCCACGATCAGTCGGGGGCCGGTCTTCCGTCGTGGTATCGCAGAGTTGGATGGTCAAGGTGAGGTGGCCGGCGGCGTGATCGTCCTGCGCACCGGCAAGGATGCCTTGGGGGCCATCCGGAACGTCAAAGCGCGACTACAGGCGTTGCAATCCAGCTTGCCCGAGGGTGTGGAAGTGGTGCCAGTGTACGACCGCTCCGAGCTGATCCAGGATGCGGTACGCAACCTCACCCACAAGCTTGGAGAAGAGTTCCTGGTCGTAGCGCTGGTATGCCTGCTGTTCCTGTGGCACCTACGCTCAGCGTTGGTGGCCGTCATCACCCTGCCCTTGGGTATCCTGGCGGCCTTCATCGTGATGCACGCCCAGGGGATCTCCGCCAACTTGCTGTCATTAGGCGGCATCGCCATCGCCATTGGTGCGATGGTCGATGCGGCGGTGGTGATGATCGAAAATGCACACAAGCATCTGGAGCACTGGCGGGAGGCGCACGGCCGGGAACCTCAGGGTGAGGAGCGCTGGCAGTTGATGGCCCGCTCGGCGGCCGAGGTCGGACCGGCCCTGTTCGCCAGCTTGCTGGTCATCACCCTGTCTTTCGTGCCGGTTTTTGCCCTGCAGGCGCAAGAAGGGCGATTGTTCTCGCCCTTGGCCTACACCAAAACCTACGCTATGGCCGCCGCAGCAGGGTTGTCGGTGACTTTGATCCCGGTCTTGATGGGCTACCTGATCCGCGGCCACATCCGGCCGGAACGGCAGAATCCCATCAATCGCATCCTGATCGCGGGCTATCGGCCCATCCTGCTGTGGGTCCTCAAACATCCCGGTGTCACCTTGCTGCTCAGCGGCCTGCTGCTAGTGCTCACCTTGGTCCCCTTTAGCCGGTTGGGCAGTGAGTTCATGCCGCCCTTGGAAGAAGGCAGCCTGTTGTACATGCCCACGGCGCTGCCCGGCCTGTCCGCCGACAAGGCCCGTCAGTTGCTCCAGCTCTCGGGCCGGATGATCAAGACCGTACCGGAGGTCGAGCACGTGTTCGGCAAGGCGGGCCGTGCCGAAAGTGCGACCGATCCGGCACCGATCGAAATGTTTGAGACCACCGTGACCTTCAAGCCGCGGGATCAATGGCGCCCGGGCATGACCCCTCAGAAGCTACGCCAGGAGTTGGACGCAGCGGTCAAGATTCCCGGTCTGACCAACCTATGGGTCCCGCCCATTCGCAATCGCATCGATATGTTGGCCACCGGCATCAAGAGCCCGATTGGGATCAAGGTCTCCGGACCCGATGTGGAGCAGATCGAGCGTCTGAGCCAGCAGATCGAGCAGGTGGCCAAGACCGTGCCCGGCGTGAGTTCGGCACTGGCCGAACGCGTCACGGGTGGGCGCTATGTCGATGTACAGGTGCGCCCGCAAATCGCTGCACGTTACGGATTCACTCAAGGCCAACTCCAGCAACTGATTGCCACGGTCGTTGGCGGTGATCCAATCGGAGAAACGATCGAGGGGCGCGAACGCTATCCCATCGTCTTGCGCTACCCCCGTGGCCAGCGTGACTCGTTGCAGGCCTTGCAGGATCTGCCGCTGATCGCGCCAGGCGGTGTGCAACTGACCTTGAGCCAGGTGGCGGAGCTGTCAATCAGCCCAGGCCCGCCGATGCTCAAGAGCGATAACGGCCGGTTGGTGGGCTACATCTACGTGGACGTGGCCGATCGCGACTTAGGATCGGTGGTCCAGGACCTGCAAGCCGCAGTGCAGACCCAGGTGAGCTTGCCTGCCGGCTATGGTCTGGCCTGGTCAGGGCAGTACGAGTACCTGCAACGGGCATTGGCACGCCTGCAGTGGGTGGTGCCCGCGGCGTTGGCGATCATCTTCCTGGTCATCTGGATGGTGTTCCGCCGGCTCAGCGATGTATCCATCATCCTGCTCAGCTTGCCCCTGGCGTTGGTGGGCGGTTTCTGGTTGATCTGGGGGCTGGGCCATGCGATCTCGGTGGCCAGCATGATCGGATTCATCGCCCTGGGCGGCGTTGCGGCTGAGTTCGGCGTCATCATGCTGCTGTACCTGCGCCATGCCTGGGAGCAGCGCTTGGCCAGCGGCGCGCCGGAAGATGTGTCGACTCTGCAAGAGGCTATCTACGAAGGTGCCGTGCAGCGCGTACGCCCCAAGGCGATGACGGTAGCCGTCATCCTGGCCGGCTTGTTTCCGCTGTTCATCGGTGCCGGTGCCGGCTCGGAGGTCATGCAACGTATCGCCGCGCCGATGCTAGGTGGCATGCTCACCGCACCGGTGCTCTCCATGGTGGTGATTCCCGCAGCGTTCTATCTGGTGCGGCGACGTGGATTGCGCGCGGCGCGGGGCGACCAATGAGGGACAGACTGAGCACTTGAGGTCCGTCCCCACAAAAAGACGCCAGTCATGGAAGAAGTCATGACTGGCGTCAAAGGGGAGAGTACCGCCTACGTGCTTACTTATCAGTGCCCGGCGTGCGGGGAAATCTCAAAGCTCAGCGACGCCCGATCCGACACAAAATCCAACCCTTTTTGTGTAGAGGGCACCATGTGATTGGTGTGGATGTACCAGGTCTTGGCGGAGGTCACCTGGAAACTGGCTTGGCCTTGGGCATCGGTTCGCAGCAGCGTGGCGCTACCGTGCCCGCCCTTGACCGGTGCGTCAGCGCGATGGCCGACGTACACGCGCAGGTTGGGCACTGGCGTGCCCTGCTGCAGCACCTGGAACGACAGCTGTTCGCCGACCTTCACGCTTCCAGGATTGCGGGCCAGGCGGATCTCCAACGGATAGCCCAACGAGGCGGCGAAGTCGTCAGTCAGTTTCGTGCCTACTTGTCCAATGGCGCGGGCATGCTTGGTATAGCTGTAGGTGACCCCGTTGGTGAACTTGCTCGCATCATAGGTGGCCAGCGTATCGGGCAAGTCTTCCAACTCCAGGTACTTGCCGAACTCGCTGGCCGTACGGGTACTGGTGGAAGCCATCGTCGAGACGCCCAGCAGATATGTGCCCTCCCCCGCCGGATGCACGGTGAGCTGGCTTTGCTTGCCGACCTCTTTCCAACTGGCCAAGTCCGGGGCCGCCTTGGCGCCACCCTGGCTCAGCGAAACGTCCTGCAGACGCGCCCGGGTGACTGCGCCCGCACTATCATCGAAGGTGCCGTTGTTCACCAACGCGGTGTTCGCCTCGCCCGCTGCGGTGCCGGGCTTGGAGAAAGCGACAAACAGGTCGTGCGCGCCGGCGCTGCCGGCCACCGCGAACAGCAGTAGGGCGGCGGATAGTTGCGTGTTTCTCATGATGTGTAGCTCCTTGGGATCGTGGCTTACCAGTGGTAACCAAAGCGGACATTCCAGCGACGACCCAGCAAGTCGTACGTCATGGTGTCGGTGTTGGCGTTGGGGTTGTTCTGCACAAACGGCGCCTTCTTATCGAGCACGTTTTCAACGCCAGCGGAGATGTCCCATTTCTTCTTAGTGCCGTAGCTCAGTTGCAGGTTGTGGTACACCACGCTGGACACATGCGAGCCGATCGTGCCGGGCACGGCGATGATGTCGTCCGCGCTGCCGATGTACTGCGCCGAATAGACGCCGGTCCAACGGTTTTTGCCCATGCGCAGTGAGCCCAAGCCACGCCACTGGGTGTAGCTACCCAAGCCGCTGGTGATCTTGCCGGCGTACTCCATGGTGGTGGCACCGGCGAAGGGAGTGACGTCGTAACGCTCGAGATACGAAGCGTCCAGGCTCGCGCTGGCCTGCCAGCCGGCCACATCGAACTGATACAGCACGCCGATATCCACGCCTTCGGATTCCTCGCTGGCCGCATTGACCTGCTGGGACGAGAGGTAGTTGACCTCACCGGTAACCGGATCACGGGTAAAGTTGGCCGGCGAGCAGAACGGATGGGCCAGGTTCGGTGTGGTGTAGCACGCACGCAGCTTGACCGAGCCTTCAATGCTACGGATCGCATTCTCGATGCGGATACGGTAGTAATCGGCCGTGAGCGTCAGCCCCGGCGCAAACCCTGGGGTCCACACAAAGCCTGCCGTGAAGGTCCGCGCATCTTCAGGCTTGAGGTCGGGATTGCCGCCGGTCGTGGTGAGGATGGTGTTGCCCAACTGGCGAAAGTTCGTCGGCACGCCCGCGGCTTGGCAGTTGGCCCGAATGACCGAGTCGGCCGGTAACGTGCTCCAGTTGCTGCACGGGTCCAGCGTAGTCAGGCTGCCTTGGCCGATGCCACCGAACAACTCCGGAATGCTGGGGATGCGAAAAGCCGTTGCGTAGTTGAGACGGATCTTGAGGGGTTCGGCTACCTGCCAATCCAACCCCACCTTGTAGTTGGTGTCGCTGCCGAACAGGTCGTAGTCCGAATAGCGGCCGGCCAGGTTCAAGGTGGCGTAGTCCACCAGCGGAATGTCCTGCAACAGCGGGACGGCGAACTCGACAAACGCTTCCTTGGCCGAGTACTCGCCTTCGATCGGATCTTGACGCACGATGTTGGCGCTGCCGTTGACCACCAGCGGGTCCGGATACAGCCAACCGCGTTCCTTGCGAAACTCCACGCCCGAGGCGAAGGCGACGCTGCCGGCGGGCAGATCGAACAGGGCGCCGGAAATGGTGCCGCTAAAGCCCTGCTGGCTGTTGCCACCCGAGCCACGCTGGGTAAACAGAATGTAGTCCAGCACTTCAGGCGTCAGGTTGCCGTAGCCCAGATAGTTGCCGCAAGGAATGGCCGCGCCCGGGGTATTGCTGCACAGACTGGTATTGAGAGTGTTTTCCACCCGGTCCAGGTTGGCAATGTTGGTCGAGCTGTCGGTGGCCGAATTGCGCCCCCAGTTCAACGCCACATTCCATGCCCAGTTATCGCCCCACTGCCCTTCCAGCCCTAGCACGGTGCGGAACGTGTCTACCTCTTGCTCGGTGATTCGCGCTCCAGCCTCTTCCAGCCGACGGCGCTCCAAGGTCAGGTTTTGGCCGGTGGGATTGGTCGGATTGGTGGCAGCAATCCGGATCGTGCGATAGACACCCAGGGTGTTGGGTGAGGCACGCTGGTTGGACTGGCGATTGGTCGCCATCAGTTCGGTGAAAAGGCGCGTGTTCTCAGTCAGGTCGAACTGGCCAAAGCCACTCAGGCCAATGCGCTTGATCGGGCTGACGGCATTGAGTAGCAGGTTGTAGTTGTAGTTGTGCTTGGCGGGATCGTAGAGCTCGTAGGAGCGCGGATCTCCATTGGGATCCTGATTGAAGTTGACTACCCGGCCATCGGCCAAGCGTGCACGACCGCCGATGGTGGATGAGTTGCCCACGCACTGTAGCGTGCCCGCCACTACGCCTAGCGGGCACGGCGCGCGCGAGGCCATGGTGATGGTGCCGCTCTCGGCATAGGTCAGCGCACCGGACATCGAGCTGCGCTCGCCCGTGGTGCCGAAGGCCAAGTTGAACGAGCCGATCTCGCCATCACCCTTGAAGGTTTGGCCATAGCGGGTGGACAGTTCCACGCCATCCATTTCCTTGCGCGTGATGATGTTCACCACGCCGGCTACGGCATCGGCACCGTAGATGGCCGATGCGCCGTCCTTTAGGATCTCGATGCGATCGACCAGGGCCAAGGGCACCACGTTAAGATCCACCGAGTTGTTGGCGCCGGTACCACCGTTGACCACGCGCCGGCCGTTGAGCAGCACCAATGTGCGGTTTACGCCCAAGCCACGCAGGTTGATCTGGGTGGTGCCGTTACCGTTACCGGTCCAGAAGTTGTTGGATTGCGAGCCGGCCGCGCCGGCCGATGCAGGTAAGCGCTGCAGTAGCGTCTCGACCGATACAGCACCGGAGCTCTGGATAGTCTCGGCATCGATGACCGTGGTGGGGCCCACGCCGGACATCTGGGCACGCTTGATATGGCTGCCGGTTACTTGGACCGCATCAAAGGTGGTGGGTGCAGTGGTCGACGTCGTGGAGGCGTCGGCGCCGCCGGAGACTGTGGAGGCGTACGTGTCGGAGCCGGCTTGCCCTAGGCTGGAAGATGGTGTGCTGCGGGTACTGGGCGCCGGTGCATTTGCCGCCTCGCGGACGATGGCCAATGCGCCACTTTGATCCCGCTTGACGGTCAACCCGGTGCCCGCCAGCAGACGGTTCAGCGCCGCGTCCTGGGACATGTCACCGCGCGCCCCGGAGGTGCGCCGATCGCGCACGTCTTCGCTCAGGTAGACCAGACGGACGCCCGACTGCCTGGCATAGGCCTCCAGCGCGATCTTCAGATCCCCTTCTGGAATATCAAAGGTGCTTGTTTGTGCTGCGGCCGAGGCCGCGATGACCAGACCACACATGACAGCCAACGCTGTCCTCGCCACTTTCGTACGTGCCATGCATTTTCCCCAGGTCGGCGCAAATCGGCCTTATGTCTGAGACGAGATGGCGACGCAGTTCCGGTATGAAATATTTCAGATTGATGTCTGTAGGCGATTCAATGCGGTTGCGAGACACGAATCTGATCGCCGTGTGTCTCTACGCGCAGATTGAATCCCGTGGCCAGCAGTCGCGCGAAGGCATCCACCCCGGCGGCATCGAAGCTGCCACCCACGCGCATGTGGGCGGTTTCCGTATCCATCAGCACCAGCTGCTTTTCGTTGTAGCGATTGAACTGGGCTGCCACATCGGCCAAGGTGGATTGATCGAACTCCAATGTGCCATGGCGCCAGCTCAGGGATCGCCGCACCTTGTCCTGCGCATTCACCGCTACGAGCGTGCCGGCCGGTTTGCTGTACAGCAAACCGCCGCCCTGTACGATCACGGGCGGGCGGCCGGGCTTGGCCACCATCGGCTCGACGCGCACCTTGCCTTCCAGCACCGCCACTTCCAGGCGCTCGCGTTCTTGCCTGACGGAGAACTTCGTTCCCAAGACCACCACCTTGTGGTCGCCGGCATGGATCACAAACGGATGCGCAGGGTCTGGCTTTACGTCGAAAAAGGCTTCGCCTTTGTCCAGCCATACATGGCGCAGCGAGGGATCCACCTGCGCGCGGAGCTCGGTGTGCGTATTCAGTTCCACCCGCGAACCGTCTGACAAGGCCACGACTTCCCGCCCCCCAACCTCGGTGGTGTAGCGGGTGCCCGGCCCCCACCAGGGCATGTTCAGCAGTACGGCCAGCATTGCCACCGCCGCGGCCGCTGACCAACGCACCGGTGAGGCCCAACGCCGCGTGCGAGGTGATTGCACGCCGCGCACGGCCGCCAGTCGATCGGCTCGATCCCAGACCGACTTCAAACGAAGCCAGGCCACACGATGGGCCGTATCCTGCCCCAACCAAGCATCAAGCTGCCTCTGGTCCTGCGCGGTCCACTGCGAAGATTGGGCGCGATTGATCCACTGCGCAGCAACTTGTTCGATGTCGTTGTGCGAGCTCATGGGTGCGAACGTTCCTTGTTGAAGCGCCGGGCCGGGCGCTGAATCTTGCCGGTACCGCCAAGCATGAAGTCCGCCAATGCGCGCATGCCCAACAACGTCTGGCGCTCCACCGTATCTTCGGCGATGCCCAGGCGGCTGGCCACTTCGCGTTGGCTCAAGCCGTAGATCTTGCGAAGCTCGACGATCTGCCGGCATTTGGCGGGCAGTTTCTGCAAGCCTTGCTGGAGACGCCGCAACTCATCGCGTGCACCCAGGTGCCGCTCCGGCGTCACCTCATCGCTCTGCATCACCGCCTGCTCGACATCGGCCATTGCTTCAATGGACACGATGCGTGAGCGGCGGATGCGATCAATGAGCAGGTTGCGTACGGTGGTCATGACAAAAGGTTTGGCCTGCGACGGCAGACCCCGACGCGCGGCTTCATATATGCGTGTGTAAGCCTCCTGCCGAAGATCAGGAATCTCGCTGTCCTCATGCCCATGCCGCCGCAGAAAGGCGTGGATCAAGCCTTCCAGCGGCAAGACATGGGCGATGAACCACTCATCCAGTGCGGTGGTCACCAGGGTACTCGCTGATTCATCGGGCAGGCTCAAGCACGTCCATTCACTGGGACGAGCGCGGTCAGGAAATCCGGTACACCGCAGCGCCCGCCGGCCTGCTTGGCCGGCGGGCGATGGGATCAGATCTTGAAGTCGTCGTACGCCACCTGGCTGTCTGGTACCCCTAGCCTGCTCAGTAGCTCTCGGGTGGCCTTGAGCATGGCCGGCGGTCCGCACAGGTAAAACTCGCAATCGGCCAGGGCCTGATGGGCTTTGAGCAGACGATCGTGGGCCACTTCGTGAACCAGACCCCTCAAGAGCGCATCGTCGTTCTGTGCTTCATCCGAGAGCACCAGATGCCAGCTGAAGTTCGGGTGCTGCCCGGCCAATTGCTCCATCTCCTCGATGTACGGTGCCTCCTTAAGGCTGCGTGCGCCATACCAGAAGTGGATCCGCTCACCGCCCTGCCCCGCCAACAACGTCCGAATCATCGCGCGCAGCGGGGCCATGCCAGCGCCGCCGCCGATGAACACTTTCTCCCGTCCGTGAGGCTTGAGCGCAAAGTCGCCGAAGGGGCCGCTGAAGCAGACCCGATCCCCGGGCGAGAGCGTATACAGGTAGGTCGAGCCCCTGCCCGGCGGTTGCCGCTTCTTGTCCGATCTGCCGGGACTGAAGCGCGCCAGCAACGTCAGACGACCCTGCGCCTGATCAATGGGCAAGGCCAAGGAGTAGGCCCGGCGTACTGGCTCACGATTGACCAGCTTTTCCGGCAGATCCACGCCGGCCCAATCCTGATGGTGGTGTTCCGGTCGCACCAACTTGTGAACAGGCACGTCGTAATCGGGCACGTGCACTTGCAGGTAAGCACCGGGTTGATACTCCGGTCCGGCAGCCTCGTCGGGCTTGAGCACGATCTCGCGCAGGAACGGGGTCACTGCCGTGACCTGTTCCACGGTGGCGCCATACTCGGTCCACAGGCTGGCCCCGCCAGCCACCTCGACATCGGTATCTTCCGTCACGGCCAAGTTGCAGGCCAGGCGATAGCCCATCTTGACCTTGCTGGCACCCAAGTGGGCGCGATCGGCCGCGGTAGCTTTGGGCGCCACGCCGCGGAAGCGCACCTCGCACAGACCACAGCTCTGCCCTCCTCCACAGTTGGAAGGCAGTTGCACGCCCTCGCGTGCCAGCGAGACGTAGACGTTGTCGCCTGCCGACGCCCGTACGGTGCGCAGCCGTGTCCCGTCCGGACCGAATACCGACAACTCGCGGGCCGGACGCCAGCGGCGCGGCACGAACTCGCTCCAGTGGAAGCTGGCAAACAGCAGCCAGATCCCGGTCAGGGCCAACCACAGACCGCCGATCGCGGCAGTGACCACCAACGGGTTGTTGAAGTTCTTGCGCCCGGTGTAGTCCATGATGTGCAACATCCAGAACACATCGAATAGACGCCAGGTCTTGTTGCGGTGGTAGAGCACTTCGCCCGTCTGGGCAGACAGGTACACCGTGGTGTCCTGCGTGTCATCGGTGTCCACACGCCACAGACGCCCCTCGTGATCGCGCACCTCCCCGCTCCACTCCAACAGGCGCGGCGCTTTCAGCGTGCCCGGTCCGGTGTAGGAAGCTTGGGCCAGGCGCGTGGCCCAGGCCGAATCCAAGGAGATCGGCTGGCCCGTGACGGCGTTGGCCAAGGTGATACCTTGCGCATCGGCCAATTGGTACACCGGCGTGTCCAACAGCCAGCCAGAACTCACGCGGCTGATTTTCTTGTTGCCACCCAGAAAGCTAGCCGGCGAGCGGGCGTTGGCGGGCCAGTCGTGCGCGGCATGCGCATGGGCCTGGAACTGATGGCCCTGCACCTGATCGTGGTCCAACCAACTCATCATCACGCCGCTGGCCATCCAAAGCAGCAACTGCAGGCCGATGATCAAGCCGACCCATTTGTGCAGCGTTCTCATCCAGGGCGTCATGCTGCGGCCCTCCTGCGAAAGCTGTAGATCAACAGCCAGGCGCCACTGAGCACGAACACCAGTCCGACCGCCGAGGCCACGCGCAAGAGAGTGTTGTTGACGTCCGAGCGCGCCTCGTAGTCCATGATGTGGAACATCCACAGGAAATCGAACCAACGCCACAGGCTGTGCCGCCGCGCGAGCAACTCGCCGCTATAGGGCGAGAAGTACAACGTCGTTTCACCGGCATCTGCGTAGTGCACGGCCCACATGGGAACCGGGCGCGTGGCGACTTCCTGTGGCGCTTGCGTCACCCATTCAACCCGGGCTACCGGCGCTTGGCCCTGGTACACCGCCTTGGCCAGCGCGATCGCCATTTGCTGATCGCCCGGCGAGAGCACCTGGCCGGTCGTAGCGTCGAGCAGGTAGATCTTATCGTGGGCATGGATCTCATAGACATCCCGCTCTAGCAGGCGCTTGAGCTTGACCTGGGTCATGCCCGGGTAGCGGCGCTGCAACTCCTCACCTGACAAGTGCGTGGGTGCGACCAGCGGTTGCTGATGCGCATGGGCCAGGTGATCGCCATGGATGATGTCCAAGGAAATAACCGTCATGTACACGCCGCTGATCATCCACAGCAGCGCTTGCACGCCGATGATCAGGCCAATCCATTTGTGAGCCTTACGCGCCCAGAAAGCCGATTTCATAGTGATCTCGTTCGACAGGAAGACGACACCTGCCCCCGTCACACGGACGGGGACAGGTGAAGCGGGCCTTACCAGTGGTAACCCACGCGTGCATACCAACGACGACCCAGCAGGTCATACGTCATCGTGTCGGTATTGGCGTCGGTATAGCTCTGAATGAACGGGGCTTTCTTGTCGTACAGGTTGTCGATGCCGAAGGACACATCGAAGGTCTTGTTCGGTGCGTACTTGAGCTGGACGTTGTGGTAGGTCACGCTGGGGGCATGATCGCCAATGTCGCCGGGGCTGGCGTTGATGTCATCCGCCTTGCCGATGTACTGCAAGCTGTAAGAGCCGGACCAGGCTTCGCGCTCCATCGTCAGCGAGGTCAAGGCGCGCCAGTGAGTAAAGCTGCCACGGCCACCGGTGATCTTGCCGGCGTACTCGATCACCTCCGCGCCCGGGAATGGCCGCACGTCGTACTGGTCCAGATAGGACACATCCACACTCAAAGTCGAATCGAACCCAGCGACCGCGAACTCGTACAGACCGCCCAGGTCGATGCCCCGTACCCGCTCGTTGGCGGCATTGACCGGCTGGGACGACAGGAAGTCCACTTCACCGGTGATCGGGTTGCGGGTGAAGTTGTCGTTGCCGCAGAACGGATGCGCCAAGCCCGGGGTGTTGTAGCAGATCGACAGCTTGGTTGAGCCATCGATGCGCTGGATGGCGTTGTCGATCTTGATGTTGAAGTAGTCCACCGTCAGCGTCAGCCCGGGCAAGAAGCTCGGCGTCCAGACCGCGCCCACGGTCAGGGACTTGGCGTCTTCCGGCTCCAGGTCAGGATTACCGCCGGAGGTGGTCAGGATCGTGTTGCCCGGCTGCACGTAGCCCGCCGGTACGCCGTACGCCTGGCAGTTCTGACGCACTACCGAATCAGCCGGCAAGCTGCTCCAGCCGCTACAGGGATCGGTCGTGGTCAGGTTGCCCTCGGCCACGCCACCAAACAACTCGGGGATGTTGGGGATGCGGAAAGCCGTGGCGTAGTTGGCGCGCACCTTCAAGGACGGCACGATCTGCCAATCCAGCCCCACCTTGTAGTTCACGTCTTCGCCGAACAGATCGTAGTCGGAGTAACGCACCGCGGCATTGAGCGTCAGGCTCTCGGCGATCACGCTGTCCTGCAACAGCGGCACGGCAAACTCGGCGAAGGCTTCCTTGGCCGTGTACTCACCGGCGATCGGATCCTGTTGGTTCGTGTTGGCAATGCCCAGCACCGTCAGCGGATCCGGATCGCGCCAACCACGCTCCTTGCGAACCTCGATGCCGGAGGCAAAGCCCACCCAACCGGCCGGCATCTCGAATAGCTGGCCGCTGATGTTGGCGGTGAAGCTTTTCTGGTCGTTACCGCCGTTATCGCGCGTCCTGAACAGGATGTAGTTGAGCACCTCGGGGGTCAGGTCGCCGTAGCCGAGATAGTCACCGCAGGGGATCGCCGCGCCGGGCGTGTTGCTGCACACCGCGGTATTGAGCGTGTCATCCACCCGGTCCAGGTTGGCCACATTGGTCGAGCCATCCACACCGGTGTTGCGCCCCCAGTTCAGCGCGGCCGACCAGTCCCAGTTCATGCCCAACTGGCCTTCAATGCCCGCGATCACGCGGAAGGTATTGGTTTCCTGGAAGAACTCGCGCGGGCCGGCCTCTTCCAGACGTCGGCGCTGCAGCAGCAGGTCCTGGCCGGTCGGGTTGGTCGGGTGGCTGGCCGCGATGTTGATCGGGCGATAGACACCCAGGCTGCCGGGCGTGGCCAGCTGATCGGACTGCCGGTTAGTGAACATCAACTCGGTGAACACGCGCGTGGTTTCATTCACCGTGCTGTCGCCGAACAGGCTGAAGCTCAAACGCTTGATCGGATTGACGGCATTGAGATAGGGATTGCCGTTGTAGTTATGTTTGGCCGCCGAATACGGTTCATAGAAATCCCCGTCACCATTGGGATCCTGGTTGAAGTTCACGCGCGAGCCATCGGCTAGCAATGCGCGCCCACCTATGGTGGCCGAGCTGCCCACACATTCGAGTTGCCCGTCGACCTCACCCAAGCCGCACGGTGCGCGTGAGGCCATGTTGACCGTGCCGGTCTCCGAGTAGTTGATGCCGGCCATCAACGAACCGCGGTCTGACGTAATACCCCAAGCGAAATCGAACGACTTTTCTTCGCCATCGCTTTCGAAGGTCTGTCCGTACCGCACCGCCGCCTCGGCACCGTCGTAGTTCTTCTTGGTGATGATGTTCACCACGCCCGCCACGGCATCGGCACCGTAGATGGCTGAGGCACCGTCCTTGAGGACCTCGATCCGCTCGATCAGCGCTACCGGGATGATGTTCAGGTCCACCGAGCTGTTGGCACCGGTGCCACCGTTGACCACACGACGACCATTGAGCAGAACCAGCGTGCGGTTAATCCCCAGGCCGCGCAGATTGACCTGAGTAGTGCCGTAGCCGTTCTCGGCCCAGTAAGCATTGGACTGGCTGCCGGCAAAGCCGGCCGAAGCAGGCAGGCGCTGTAGCAGCGTCTCCACCGAAGTGGCGCCGGAGCGCTCGATGGCTTCGGCATCCACCACACTGACCGGACCAACACCGGAGAGCTGCAGTCGCTTGATATGGCTGCCGGTGACCTGGACGGTGTCCAGCGTCTTGGCCGACTCGCTCGCGGCGCCTTGTTCAGCCTGCTGAGCCAGAGCCACCGTGGAAAAACCGGCGCACAGAAGGGCACCGACGGATACCGCCAAAGGATTGCGCTTGAAGTACATGGGTTCTCTCTCCCCCGAAGGGCAATGCATGCGTATGACCCTGGTGCCCCAGACGTGGGGGCCTATGCGACATCAGGGCGTGCGTAGACGTCGCCAATCAATGGCGACCAAGCAGCATTAGCCGATGGGAGGTCGGAACAGCCGGGATACCTGTCGTCGCAGCGGCGGCAACTCAGGCGTAGGTAGGTAGGTGCTCGTCAGGTCGTGCTGGGCGGCAAAGATGACCGGCACACGCCCGGCGAAGAAGGTGAGCACACAGCTGCAGTCGCAGGAGGTGGTACTACAGTCGCACTGATGATCGTTCTGATCACCCTGCCCGGCTTGCTTGCCACCGGGACGAATTTTGTTGCAATCGTTACTAATCTTGGCGCGTTCATTGACACGCGCGCCGCCGTGCACCGAGTGAGTGCCATTCACCGCACCTGGGGGAGGAATATGCCGCACGGCCATCCGCGTGGTGGCCTGCGCGCTCAGGATCCCATCCGCGCAGAGCACGAGGATCAGGAACATACGCAGTAGCACGCGAAGCGACGGCATGAGCGTGTGGCGAACCCGCAGGTTGTCTATACCACAGCAATAGCACGAGGAAATTCTTAGTGTCAACTGCTTGTGCAGCACAGCATCGAAAGTGGTTGGACTGGTTGTATAGACATGTAATGCTTGGGCCATGGACGAACCCAAGCCGCACTACCAGAAGCTCAAGCACTTCATCCTGCGTCACATCACCAACGGCGACTGGCCCGCGCGCAGTCGCGTCCCCAGCGAGAACGAACTGACGGCCAAGTTCGGCTTGTCTCGCATGACAGTGAATCGAGCGCTGCGCGAGTTGACCGACGCCGGCGTGCTGACCCGAGTGCAAGGCGTGGGCACGTTCGTCGCCGGGCCAAAGGCCGAATCGGCGATGTTTGAGGTGCGCAACATTCGCGAAGAGATTCAGTCCCGCGGCCAGACACACTCGGTCCAGGTGCTGATCTGCGAGACGGTCGAGGCGCGCTCCAGTGTGACGACCAACTTCGGCCTGACACCGGGCACGGAGCTGTTCCACAGCCGCCTGCTCCACCACAGCGATGACAAGCCCGTGCAGTTGGAGGATCGCTTTGTGCAACCCAGCGTGGCGCCGGATTACCTGGACATCGATTTCCACACCGAGATTCCGCACCAGTACCTGATGCGCGTTGCGCCGCTAGAGCGCGCCGAACATGTGATTGAAGCCGAGACGGCCAGCAAGCGTCTGGCTGCGCAACTGAAGGTCAATGAAGGCGATCCGTTGCTGGTGCTGACCCGACGTACATGGTCGCGCGGACAGGTGGCCAGCTTTGTGCGGTTGATTCACCCGGCATCTCGTTACCGCTTTGTGGGCACCTTCCAGGTTGGCGCCCCCCTGACCCCTTGAGGATTTGATGGATACCTTGGAACGCTCCGCTTCCCCTGCGCGCATCGTTCGCGCTCCGATCGGCTCCCAGCTGCACTGCAAGAGCTGGCTGACTGAAGCGGCCTACCGCATGATCCAGAACAATCTGGACCCCGATGTTGCCGAGCGCCCGGAAGACCTGGTGGTCTACGGAGGCATCGGTCGTGCTGCGCGCGACTGGAAAAGCTTTGACCGCATTTTGGAAACGTTGCGATCGCTTGAGAACGATGAGTCGCTGCTGGTCCAGTCGGGCAAGCCCGTCGGTGTTTTCCGCACGCACCCCGATGCGCCACGCGTGCTGATCGCCAACTCCAACCTCGTCCCCCATTGGGCGACGTGGGAGCACTTCAACGAGCTCGATAAGAAGGGCTTGATGATGTACGGCCAGATGACAGCCGGCAGTTGGATCTACATCGGCAGCCAGGGCATCGTGCAGGGGACCTATGAGACGTTCGTTGAGCTGGGTCGCCAGCACTATGGCGGCAACTGGCAGAACAAGTGGATCCTCACCGCCGGGTTGGGCGGTATGGGTGGCGCGCAGGCGTTGGCTGCCACGCTAGCCGGCGCCAGCAGCATCGTGATCGAGTGCCAGGAGTCGCGAATCGATTTTCGCATTCGCACGCGCTATGTCGATCACAAGGCAACCTCCATCGAGCAGGCCTTGCAGATCATTGAAAGTAGTCCAGTCCCCGTGTCGGTGGGATTGCTGGGCAATGCGGCCGAACTGCTGCCGCAGTTCGTCGCCCTTGCACGTAGTGGCGGCGCCCGCCCCCATGCGGTGACCGATCAGACCTCGGCGCACGATCTGATCAATGGCTATCTGCCCGCCGGATGGACCCTCTCACAGTGGGAGCAGGCCCGCAGCGGTGACGATGGTCAGCGACGCGAGCTGGCGCAGGCTGCCGCGGCCTCGTGTGCCACGCATGTGCGCGCGATGCTCGATTTCCACGCCATGGGCGTGCCGACGATCGATTACGGCAACAACATCCGCCAGGTGGCGCTGGATCAGGGCGTGGACAATGCTTTTGCCTTCCCCGGCTTCGTGCCCGCCTGTATCCGTCCGCTGTTCTGCCGCGGCATGGGCCCGTTCCGATGGGTGGCCCTGAGCGGGGATCCAGAAGACATCTACAAGACCGATGCTAAGGTCAAGGAACTGTTTCCTGACAACACGCATCTTCACCACTGGTTGGACCAGGCCCGCGAGCGCATTGCCTTCCAAGGTCTGCCCGCACGGATCTGCTGGTTGGGCTTGGGCGAGCGCCACAAGGCCGCGCTGGCCTTCAACGAAATGGTGCGCGATGGCGAGCTCAAAGCACCGATCGTCATCGGACGCGATCATCTGGACTGCGGCTCGGTAGCCAGCCCCAACCGTGAAACCGAAGGCATGCTCGATGGCTCCGATGCGGTCTCGGATTGGCCGCTACTCAACGCGCTGCTGGCTACCAGTGGCGGTGCCACCTGGGTGAGCCTGCATCATGGCGGCGGCGTCGGCATGGGGTTCTCGCAACACTCCGGTGTGGTCATCGTGTGCGATGGCACCGAGCAAGCCGATCGCCGGCTGGCGCGCGTGCTGTGGAACGACCCGGCAACGGGCGTGATGCGCCACGCCGACGCGGGCTACGAGCAGGCACTGGCCTGTGCCCGTGAGCATGGCCTGACCTTGCCGGCCATTCTGGAGTGAATCGCATGCTTACCCTGACACCGGGCCAGCTGACGTTGGCCCAACTGCGGCAGATCGCGCAAGGGACTGATCCTATCGCCTTGGACGCAGATTGCTGGGACAACGTCCGCGCCTCTTCGCAGGCCGTGCAGGCCATCGTGGCCGCCGGCGAGCCGGCCTATGGCATCAACACCGGCTTTGGAAAGCTGGCCAAAGTCCATATCCCGCGCGAGCAGCTGGAACAGTTGCAAACCAACCTGGTGCGCTCGCACGCCGTGGGCATGGGGACATTGCTCGACGATGCCTGCGTGCGCCTGATCTTCGCCACCAAGATCGCTTCTTTGGCGCGAGGCTACTCCGGTGTACGCGAGCAGACCCTGCTTACCCTGATCGCGATCTACAACGCCGGGATCTGGCCCTGTATTCCCTCCCAAGGCTCAGTCGGTGCATCCGGTGATCTGGCCCCGTTGGCGCATCTGACCTTGGCGGCCATGGGCGAAGGCCAGGTACGCGTCGACGGGCAGATCCTGTCGGCCAGCCAGGCCCTGCAAGACGCCGGGATCGCTCCCATCCGACTGGCAGCCAAGGAAGGGCTGGCATTGCTCAACGGCACCCAAGTGTCCACGGGCATTGCGCTGATGGCGCTGTTTGCCGCCGAACAAGTCTACGCGGCCGCCGTGCTAACCGGCGCGATGTGCGTGGATGCGGCATGCGGCTCCGATGCGCCGTTCGATCCGCGCATCCACGCCGTGCGTGGCCAGCCCGGCCAGATAGCAGTGGCCGCGCACTACCAGCGACTGCTGGCCGGCAGCGCCATTCGCCAATCGCACCTTCACAACGACACCCGCGTGCAAGACCCTTACAGCCTTCGGTGTCAGCCTCAGGTCATGGGGGCGGTGCGCGATGTCATGCAGCACGCCGCCCACGTGCTGCTGACCGAAGCCAACGCAGTCTCCGACAATCCGCTGGTGTTCACCGACACCGGCGAGGTGATCTCCGGCGGCAACTTCCACGCCGAACCGGTAGCCTTTGCCGCAGACCAGCTGACGATGGCGGTGTCCGAGATTGGCGCCCTGTCGGAACGGCGCATCGCCCTACTCATCGATGCCACGATCTCCGGGTTACCCGCCTTCCTGGTCGCCAATCCGGGCGTGAACTCCGGCTTCATGATCGCGCACGTGACCGCGGCCGCCCTAGCCAGCGAGAACAAGACCCTCTCCCACCCGGCCAGTGTGGACTCCCTGCCCACCTCGGCCAATCAGGAGGACCATGTCAGCATGGCCACCTTCGCCGCGCGCAAGTCGCGCGAGGTGGCCGACAACGTGCGCCGGATCGTGGCCATCGAACTGCTCGCCGCGTGCCAAGGCATCGAGTTCAGGCGGCCACTAGTGTCTTCGCAAGCATTGGAGGCAGTCCATGCGCAGGTGCGTAGCGAGGTACCCCGCTACGATGAGGATCGCTATCTGGCCCCGGAAATGCAGGCGATGGAAGCCTTGATCGAGCGGGGCGGTTTGCGCGCGTTCCTGGACTGGCCGCTGCAGGATCTGCGCGCGTGAATCTGCCTTGGCACGGACGCGTGGACCTGCCGGCGACCGCCGATACGCAACGCTGGCACCAAAGGGTGGCCTTGGATCCGCAGCCTGAGGCGCCCGGCATTGCCCTGCTGGGATTTGCCAGCGATGAAGGGATTCGTCGCAACGCCGGCCGACTGGGCGCCGCACAAGGGCCCGGTGCACTTCGCAACGCCTTGGCGAACCTGCCCGTGCTCCACTGCGCTCCGCTCTACGATGCGGGCGACATCACCTGCGCGGATCAGGCATTGGAGCTGGCGCAGGCCCACTACTCGCATCGAGCGCAGCAACTGCTGGATCAGGGGCATTGGGTGATTGGTCTGGGCGGCGGCCACGAGATCGGGTATGCCAGCTACGCCGCACTGCGCGGACACCTGGGCGCATCCAAGGCTCGCATCGGTATCTTCAACTTCGATGCACACTTTGATCTGCGCGAGCAAGGCAGTGCAAGCTCGGGCACGCCCTTCCTGCAGGCACTGGAGCATGCCCGCAGCATTAGCTCCCCGCTGCAGTATCACTGCATCGGCGTAAGTCGATCCAGCAACACGCCGCGCCTATTCGCCACGGCCAACCGCGAAGGCGCCCATTACCTCACCGATGACGTGCTGTGCACCTGGAATTGGCAGGCACAGGCTGAGGTTCTGCATGCGTGGTGTGATGCGGTTGACGTTATCTACCTGACGCTGTGCCTGGACGTGCTGCCACAGGCGGTGGCCCCGGGCGTGAGTGCCCCCAACCCACGCGGGGTGAGTCTGGAGGTCCTGGAAGCCCTGCTGGATCTGGTCATGGCCTCGGGCAAGGTACGTGTGGTCGACGTGGCGGAACTGTGTCCGCCCCTGGATCCGGATCAGGCCACCGCACGTGTGGCCGCGCGCTTGATCCACCGCCTGGTCAGCGCGCAGGCTCAGTGGGGTGATACCGGCTGGCAAAAGGCAGTGAGCTAGCGGGAGCGCTCAGCCAGAAGTTGTTTCATCTGGGCGATCTCCTGCTTCTGCGAGGTTATGATCTCCTGGCAGAGCTTGACCAGTTCGGGATCCTTCAGGCGGTTTTCCTCGCACATCAGAATGGCGCCGGCATGATGGGGAATCATGGAGCGGATGAACTGCCGATCTGTCACCGCGGCCTGCGTGCGAATTCCCCACCAGCAGAACAGCATGAACGCCACGGTCACGCCGGCCAGGATCAGATTACGCCGACGATCGGGGTACATGCTGGACATGAGCCAAAGCTCGATCAACAGCATCGGCGCGGCCATCAGGCCCGCCATGTAGAACTGGTTGACGTTGTGATAGACGTTGGCCCACTGATCGACCATGGCATACATCAGGGCGTACATGGCCAGGAACGACAAGGCCATCATCAGCAGCAGGCGACCGTAGTGGCCCTGATGCGTCTGACCGGAACTTCCGTGCGAGGCGTGTTGCTCTGAATGCTGCGTGTGCGTGCTTTCGTGCTTACCGTGCGAAGAAGACATGTTGATCTCCGTGGGAATGGCAGAACATCGCCGAATCCCGGGGGCCAAGGAACCAGCCCCCGGGGAGATAGCAGTTACATACCCTTGCCGGCAGCGAATTCCTGCGGGCTCAGCTTGCCGTCCTTGTTGCCATCAAGCATGCCGAAGTGCGGCGCGAGCTTGTGCTTGGCCAGTTCTTCCTTGGACAGCGCGCCATCCTTGTTGGTATCGAGCTTGGTGAAATCGGCATCGGCCGCGGCCGGCTTGTGCTGACCATGCTCCTGCTTCTTGTGGTCCATCGGCTTGTGCTGACCGTGGTCGGTGGTGGGTGTGGTGGTCTGGCCGCCGGCGAAGGCCGCGCCCGCCATCAGAAACAGGGCCATCATCGAGAGGGAGGCATAACGCTTCATTGCAGTACTCCTTGTGGGATATGAGCCATCAGTGACAGGAATGGCCGCGCGCAGGCTCATCAGCGCGGTCAGGGTGGGAGGTGGCAACAACGGTGGAGCCGGACAAACGCAAGGCATTGGTGACCACCGAAACCGAGCTCAGGCTCATGGCCAGGGCCGCCATCATCGGACTGAGCAAAAGGCCCAAGCTGGGATACAGCAGGCCGGCGGCGATAGGCACGCCGATGGCGTTGTAGACGAAGGCGAAGCCCAGGTTCTGCTTCATGTTGGCCACCGTCGAAGACGAGATGGCACGGGCTTGCACGATGCGCCTCAGATCACCCTTGACCAGGGTGAGCTGGGCGCTGGACATGGCCACATCCGTGCCCGTCCCCATCGCGATGCCCACATCGGCTGCCGCCAGGGCCGGCGCATCGTTGATGCCGTCGCCAGCCATGGCCACACGACGACCCTGAGCTTTGAGTTGCTGGACCAGTTCGGCCTTGTCCTGAGGTTTGACGCCGCCACGCACATCCTCGATGCCCAGCGTGCGCCCCACGGCCTCGGCCGTCGCCTGTGCGTCACCAGAGGCCATCACCACGTGCAGGCCATCGGCACGTAGCAGGTTCAAGGCAGGCAAGGTCGTGGCTTTGATGGGATCTGCTACCGCAATGGCGCCGGCCAATCGTCCATTGACCGCCAGGAACATCACGCTGGCGCCTTCCTTGCGCAGACGCTCGGCGCTGCTCTGCAAGGGCGCAACATCAGCCCCTACCGACGCCATCAAGCTTTGGTTGCCAAGCACGACATCCTGATCGGACACGCGCCCGCGAACGCCTTGACCGGTGAGCGAATCAAAATCTTGGGCGGCCACCAGGATCAAGCCACGTCGCTGGGCTTCAGCCACGATGGCCTCGGCCAAGGGGTGCTCACTGCCCTGCTCCAAGCTGCCAGCCAAGCTGAGGATCTGGTCAGCATCGAAGCCGGCGTAGGAGAGCGTGTCGCGAAAGGCTGGACGCCCCTCGGTCAACGTACCGGTCTTGTCCACGATCAACGTGTCGATCAGACGTAGCTGTTCGATCGCCTGAGCATCGCGGAACAGGACCCCGACCTGTGCAGCGCGGCCGGTGGCGACCATGATCGACATGGGGGTAGCCAAACCCAGGGCACACGGGCACGCAATGATCAGAACCGATACGGCATTGAGGACGGCAAAGGTCCAGGACGGTTCGGGTCCAAACAGACCCCATCCGAAGAACGTGAGCACCGCCGTGGCCAGCACGGCCAGGACAAACCAGTACGCCACCTTGTCCGCCATACGCTGCATCGGCGCGCGGGAGCGCTGGGCTTGGGCTACCAACTGCACAATCTGCGCCAGTACCGTCCCGGATCCGACTTTGTCCGCCCGGATGACCAAGGCGCCCGTCCCGTTGAGCGTGGCGCCTATAACGTGATCACCGACAGCCTTCTCCACCGGAATGGGTTCACCGGTCAGCATCGACTCATCGACACTGGTGCGGCCTTCGATGACTTCCCCATCGACCGGCACCTTCTCGCCCGGTCGTACGCGAAGCAGATCACCCACGTGCACGTGATCCAGCGCAACGTCCTCTTCGCCCCCATCGGGTTTGACGCGGCGAGCCGTCTTGGGCGCCAATCCCAGCAGGGACTTGATGGCCGCCGAGGTTTTGGAACGCGCCCGCAGTTCCAGCAGCTGTCCGAGCAGGGTGAGCGAGACGATGACCGCTGCCGCCTCGAAGTAGACCCCTACCCGTCCATGCTCGCGGAAAGAGTCCGGAAACAGGCCCGGTGCCACGGTGGCCACCACGCTGTAGCCAAACGCGGCGGCCACGCCGATGCCGATCAGCGTCCACATGTTGGGGCTGCGATTGCCGATGGACTGTAGGCAGCGCTCAAAGAAAGGCCACGCCGCCCAGAGCACCACCGGGGCGCTCAACACGAGCTCAATCCAGGTGCGTGCCTGCGTGGACAAGCCGGGCAGACGATGTCCCAGCATGGCCAAGACCAGGACGATCAACGTCAAAGGCAACGTCCACCAGAAGCGTCGGGTGAAATCGCGTAACTCTGGATTGTCGTCCTCCTCTAGCGAGGGCATCTCCGGCTCCAGCGCCATGCCGCAGATCGGACAGGTGCCGGGACCTGGCTGACGAATCTGCGGATGCATCGGGCAGGTGTAGACCGTGGCGTGGGTACCGCTGGGTTGGGCCACCGCTGCTGGGGCGGTCACTTCAACTTGCTGGGGAGCATCGTCCGTATAGCGGACGGGATTGGTGATGAACCGCTCTCGGCATTTGGCTGAGCAGAAGTGATACTTCGTTCCGCCATGCAGGGCGTGGTACGGCGTTCTAGCCGCAGAGACCTGCATACCGCATACCGGATCACGCACCGAGTCTGGACCATCGCTGGCACCCTGCGGCATCGCCTTGCCGGCTTCATCGTGGGAATGAGGGGACATGGATCACTCTGGTCTGGAAGAAGGGATCGCGAGCAAACTGTCAGCTGCGTTGACCGTGCAGGACGTAAGGCTGCGTGGTGCCGTCGGGCAGTACAAATTCCACCGTATAGGGTTGAACACGTCCGTCGGGCATCTCCATACCAGGAGAACCGGCGGGCATCCCCGGTAGCACTAATCCACGGCCTACCGGGCGCTCACGAAGCAGGCGCAGGATGTCCTGCACCGGCACATGACCTTCGACGATGTAGCCATCGATCTCGGCGGTATGGCACGAGCCGCGTCCATAAGGAACGCCCAAGCGTGCCTTGATCGGGTTGAGGTCTTCGCTGTTGTGCACCTCAACCGTAAAACCTGCTTTCTCCAGATGCTCCACCCACAGTTGGCAGCAACCGCAGGTCGCACTCTTATGTACTTTGACCAACGGCAACGGACGCTGCGGTTGAGCGACCTGCTGCGCAGCCGACGTTGTCGGAGATTGGGCGGCCGATGCCGCCTCTGTACTGACAGCCGATTCGGGGCGCGCGCATGCGGTCAGCGACAAGGCCGTGGTCAGCAGAAAGAGACAGCTGCGAGAAGTATTCATCATGCGTCCTCAAGAGATGCCCGAGCGCCGAGGCGCTCGGGCGTGGAGCCGGGGCAGCTCCATGAAGGGATCAATGCTGGTGGTCGTGGCCGTCATCGGCCTTGGGAGCTGGCTCGGCTGATTTGGCTGGCATGGAGGAGTGCTGATCGTGCTCAGCTTCGGATGTGGCCTGCGCGGGTTGCTTGGCTGGCTCGGCCGCATGCACGTGCGTCTTGCCGTCAGCATGCACGTGCGTGGTGCCTTCCTTAGCTTTGCTCATGTCCATGTCCATGCCACCGGCTTGATGACCCTGGTCATGGCCATCACCCATCTCTGCTCCATCACCGCTGCCATGGTGATCTGCACCCGCTTCCTCGCCGTGCGAGTGCCCGCCGGTCTCACCACCGCCGTGTGAATGACCATCACTGCTGGCCACCAACGCCTGGTAGCCGGCCTTGTCCAGCGTGGGCAGCTTCTGCAGGAAGGCCGACATGTTCCAGATGAACTCATCGTCCATGCTGCCGCCCCACGCGGGCATGCCGCTGGCCTTGATGCCGTGCTTGATCACCCAGAACGCCTCAGCTGGAGCGACCGACTGTTTGCTTAGGTTCGGTGGCGCGGGGTACAGGCCCTTGCTCATCTCGGTGGCCGCCGCCTCTGGCGAAAGATGGCAGGTCACGCACATGGCGTTGTAGTTGCCCGCACCCTGGCGGATACGCTCAGGATCATCCAGGTTCGTGGGCACCTGAAGCTTGGCGGCGCGCACCTCAATGGAACGCTCGCGCGCCGTTTCAAGTAGCGCATACACCGGGCGACTATGCGGATCGTCGGCGGCCACGTTGTACACGCCCAGAGAGACCGTGGCAGTTGCCGCGACCGCAACCAATCCCACGCCGGCACCGAGCCATACCCACATCTTCTTGTTGGATTTCATTGTCAGTTCCCCTTAGAACCAGGTACGAAGGCCGATGACCAAGCGCGTGTCTTCAAAGGACTCGCCATGCTCGCGTCGCATGTCTGCGGTATTGCCAAACGCGCGCTCGTACACCACGCCGATGTAGGGAGCGAACTTTCGGGTGAACTCATAACGAAGTCGTAGCCCCGCCTCAGCGGTACTCAGACCCGAACCTATCCCGCGCAATGGATCGTTCTTGCCATAGGCGGTGACTTCCACCAGCGGCTGCAAGATCAGCCGGTTGGTTAGCAGCAATTCGTACTCGGCCTCGACATTGGCGGCCGTCTGGCCCCCTTCGCCGAGATAGGCTGTGGCGGACACTTCGAACTTCATCGGCGCCAAGCCCTGTACACCGATAGCGGCGAAGTTCTGCGATGCCCCAGGCTTGAAGTCATGACGCACACCGGCCACCACATCCCACCACGTGGAGATACTGCGGCCGTAAAGCACTTCCAGATCAGCCGACTCGGTCCGACCATCCGTGCGTTCGCCTTCACTGCGGAGCCAGACGCGATTGAGGTCCGTACCGATCCAGCCTTGGCCCTCCCAGCCAAACCCGGTGCCCGGATCGGCATCCCAGGTTTCCAGGCGATTGAGCAGCACATAGCTCTTGATCGAGTTGTCATGCACCGGATGCGCGTGTTCCGGCGCGATGGCCGCCTTGCGATCCGCGTCCGTCACCGCGGGTATCGGGGTGCGCGGCTGCGTTGGCGCTGCAGGCCCGTGTCCCATCTGACTGTGGTCCATGCCCTCCATCGATTGCATTCCCGCTTCTGGTGTAGCGGACGCGGGCGAATCATGGCCCATCTGCGAATGGTCCATCCCCTGCATCGCAGGCGTGGCCGTGCCGGAGGTGTCGGCCGCCGCGGGCTGTGCCATCTGACTGTGATCCATGCCCTGCATCGACTGTGTCTGCGCTTTGGGCGTTGCGGGCGTGCTCGGAGGCGCGCCGTGCCCCATCTTGGAATGGTCCATCCCCTGCATCGCAGGCGTGGCCGTACCAGAGGTGTCGGCTGCAGCGGGCTGTGCCATCTGACTGTGATCCATGCCCTGCATCGACTGCGCCTGTGCTGTGGGCGCCGCAGGTGTGCTCGCGGGCGAGCCGTGCCCCATCTGCGAATGGTCCATGCCCTGCATGGCAGGCTCGGCTGCTTTAGCCGGCGGCGCGGCGTGGCCCATCGCCGCATGATCGATCGTCGCTTCGCTCTTCTTGGCCGGTGTTGCAGGCTTTTTGGCTGGCGCAGGTTTTGATGTCGGCGCCTGATGTGCAGAGTGATCCTGAGTCTGGGTCTGCGCGCCCTGCTCCATCGGCATGGAGCCGTGCTGCATGGATTGGGCGCTGGCGGCATTGGCCAGGGCCAGCGAGATAGCCAGCGTCAGCGCAGTCAGGGTGGTATCGCGTCTATTGATGTTCATTCGTCGACCCTCACCGTGCGCATCATTCCGGCTTCCATGTGATAAAGCAGGTGGCAATGGAACGCCCAGCTGCCCAACGCATCGGCACGCACGCGATACGTGCGTCGGCTACCCGGCGGCATATCCACCGTGTGCTTGCGCACCATGAAGTTGCCGTTGTCGTCCTCCACGTCACTCCACATGCCGTGCAAATGGATGGGATGGGTCATCATCGTGTCGTTAACCAACACGATGCGCATACGCTCGCCGTAGTTCAGCCGCAGCGGCTCGACATCGGAAAACTTCTGACCGTTGAAGCCCCAGGAGAATTTCTCCATGTGTCCGGTCAGATGCAGCTCGATCTCGCGACCGGGGTCGCGTCCGTCAGGGTCTTCAAAGGTGCTCTTGAGCATGGAATACGTCAGTACATGACGGTCGTTATCGCGCAGGCCATTACCCGGATCATCCAAGCGCGAACTCACGCTCATGGCCTGGTTGTCCAACAGGGGATTGTTGGTCTCGCTTGCAGGGTGTGATTGCATGCCCCCGTGCTGCATGCCTGCCACGGCACCATCGCCGGCGGCGGGCATCGCATGGCCTGCATGGGCCGAGGTCGCGTTACCGCTGGCAGGTGGGGTCATGCCAGGCATGCCCATGGCCGCACCACAGCCGCCTTCCATGCCCTTGCTGCCGCCAGACATATCCATCGATCCATGATCCATGCCCATGTCTGCCATCGTCAGCAGCGGCCGGGGATCCACAGACGGAACGGGGGCGCGTAATCCTTCGCGCACGGCGAGCGTGCCGCTGACGTAGCCGGTGCGACCGGAGTCTTGGGCAAAGATGGTGAATGCGTCCTGCCCGGAGGGCTCCACGATCACATCGAAGGTTTCTGCTACCGCGATGCGGAACTCGTCGACGGAAACCGGATGGACATACAAGCCATCTGCCGCCACCACCGTCATCTTCAGCCCCGGAATACGCACATCGAAGTACGTCATGGCAGAGCCATTGATGAAACGCAGGCGCACCTTCTCGCCACTGCGGAACAAACCGGTCCAGTTGCCCAGCGAGGTCGTACCGTTCATCAGGTAGGTGTAGGTGTTGGCGTTGACGTCGGACAGATCCGTGGGCGTCATCCGCATCACGCCCCACATCTTGCGATCTTCCAACGTGGCCGACAGGCCGTTGCGCTTCACATCGCGCGCAAAATCGCCGACCGTGCGCTTGTAGTAATTGTCATGGCCCGGCATCTTCTTCAAACGATCGAACAGGGCCGTCGGGTCCAGGTCTGTCCAATCGCTCAGCATCACGACGTAGTCGCGATCGAAGCTGAAGGGCTCCGGCTCCAACGGGTCGATGACGATCGGGCCATAGAGCCCGGCTTGTTCCTGGAACCCTGAGTGGCTGTGGTACCAGTAGGTGCCGCCCTGATGCAGGGTGAACCGGTAGTGGTAGGTCTCACCACGTCCGATACCGTCAAAGCTCAGGCCCGGCACGCCGTCCATGTTGGCCGGCAAAATGATGCCGTGCCAATGGATGGAGGTGTCCGCGCCATGGAGGGAGTTAGCGGGCAATGCATTGGAGACACGCAGGTTGACCGTGGTGCCTTCCCGCCACCGCAGCAACGGCGCCGGAACGGACCCGTTGACCGTGATCGCGGTGCGGGTCTTGCCGGTGAAGTTCATCGGCGTCTCGCCAATGGTCAGGTCAAACTCGGTGCCCGATAGTACGTTGGGTTGTCCCGGGCCCTTGAGCGCCCAACTGGCTTTGGGCCAGAAACCTAATCCTGCGACTGCGCCTCCCAAGGCCAAGCCCTGGACAAATCGCCGCCGCGAAGGCAGCAGCGGTCCACCGTGTGGACCACGAAAATCATCATGCGACATGAAAATGCTCCAAGCGTCGTGTTGCCACCGGCGGGCGGTGGTACAGAGCGGGCGGCTGGCCTAAACAGGCATGCAAGCCACACCAACGGCGCCATTGCGGCGCCTAGGGACGCTTAGCCGATCGGTGGTCGGATCAGATGAGGCAAGGCAGGTGCCGCATGCCCGAGGGGCAGCGGCATGACATCCAGGCCCAAGGCCAGTTGCACCGAAACATGCAGGCGCGCAGGAAGTGCGCTCGCGCACGCGTGTACGCAGGCGCACCGGCACGCAGAAGACTTGCAACAGTCGGGACCGGCATGGTCGCCATGCCCCGTGCCAGCCTTTTCAATCGATGTGGCATCGGGATGATGCTCAGCACTGTGATGGGCGACGCAGTCTTCGTCGACTTGCACCGCGGCAGCCACTTCGCTGGCCTGCTCTTCCATGACCGGGTTCATACTGACCGAGGCAAACGCCGACCACGCGCCGTTAAGCACGAGCATGGCGATCAGGAACAGTCGCAGTAGAAGTGAGGAGGCTGACACGGGCGACATTGTAAATCACTTTAGACAAGGCGCGCGTGTATCGGTCGTGAACAAAATCTCAAGCAGGCCTGAGATGCCGCGACTTCTCAGTCGCACAAGCCACGGCCACTGCGACTCCCTCCAGGAGCGCCCAAAAGGCGGGTTGAGGCGAAGAGTTGCCCTTGTGGTGAGCGCTTGTTCGGTTTACTTCTCGGGTGTGGCCTCGATCAGCTTCACCAACTCGCGCTTCTGCTGCTTGCTTAGCGAGCCCCAGCGCAGGAGCAGCTTGGCCAGCAGATCATCGTCGGTGTAGAGGAAGGCGGCGGGGATCCCCAACGCTTGAGCCAACCGCTCAGCAGTCTCCAGCTTGGGCTCGTGCTTGCCACGCTCGTACTGGTTGATTCGGGGGCTGGCCACGTGAGGATCCAGACCGGCCCGGATGCCCAACTCCTTCTGCGACAAACCCGTGTGCAGGCGGGCTTGTTTGAGGCGTCGAGCGAAGGTCGGTGTTGAGTCGACGGACAAAGTCACGCGCGCACCCCATGGAGACCCCATAAGGATGGCGGATGTACCCTGCCTTGCATACTAAGATATTCTTAGCCTTGAGGCAACCGGCGACACCGGTAGCGCCGCCACCGCCAGGAGCCACGCCGCTCCCTCATCCCCGGAAACCGCATGCCCGGAACCTCGTCAATGACGCCATCTGGGGTCGCCAGCATCGAGGAGTTGGGCCTTCGTGGCACCCTTTTCCTAGCCGCACTGTTAGCCGCGCAGCTACGACGCATACCGGTGGCGCCCACACGCCGCTCCACCTTGCTGGTGCTGGACGCGCTGCGAGACCTGGCCTTGATCCAAGTTCCATGGCCAGCGGATCGATGGCAGATCCGCCCCGATGCCGAGGTCACGCCCATCGAAGATCTGCAATGGGCTTTCGCCTGGTCTACCCACGAGCGCAGGCACCTGCTCCCGGTGCTGGAAGACCAACTCGGCGATATGGCACACGATGTAGACCTGGCGGACGCGAAACTGGAGCTGTGGGATGAACTTGCACTCTGGGAGACCGAGCAGTTTCTGGAGCAGCAATTGCTCAAACATCACTTCGACCCAGGCTGGGCACGTGATGTGGGGTTCGTCTTTCAATCCGGGCCGCCGGGCTTGCCGATCGCGCGGTGGCGTTACTGTTGCTGGGCGGCGGTACGCCAAGGTGCCTCGGTGGCGATGCGTCTTGGCGTGCACGACAGCGCCCATGTGCGGGAAGCCATCTTTCAGGAGGTCCAGAAGCGCCTGCGCTACCTGATGACCAGTTCGCCCGAGCAAGGCATGTTCAAGCCCTATCAGTTGGCACCGGAGTCCTCAGTAGCCAAACTGTTTGTAGAGTGGGTTGTCCCTATGGAATGGGCGTACTGGACAGGTGAGCGCCACCCCAGCCGCTAGCAGACAAACGAGCAGCCTCGTTAGTCGGCTCCTCCATCCTGCGTACGGCCGCGCCGAGTTTTCTTCACCGCATTTTGTGCCGGCGTCAGTTGATTCAGTAGGGGCTCTAGCGCTTCAAGACGTGCGTTGGCACGCAAGGCATCGGCTTCAGCGCTCTCGCGGCGCTCGCGCTCCCGCGCAAGCGCGTCTTGGACTTGAGCTAGCTCGCTGCGCAGGGCATCCAAGGCCTTGGCGTCAGTCTTCCAACGCTCCTGCAGTGCCAAATGATCCGTCGCGGTCTGGCGCAACGCCACGACCTCGCTGTGTTGGCCTTCGTGGGCCTGTCGCAACTGGGCAAGCTCACGCTCAATCCGCCCGTGGCGCTCCAGCCATTGACCATTGTCGCGGTTCAGCACCAACAGCTCCTGATTCTTCGCGCCTAAGGCTTCATTGGCCTGACGTAAGGCTACTTGCAGCTCTTGGACCTGATGCTCGTGGCGGCGCAGCTCTTGCTCGCGCTGCTCTTTGGTGGAAGTGCGGTAGTGCTCCAGTGCTTCCCGGGCATGAGCATGCTTGTCCTCCAGAGAACGCGCATGCGCCTCGTGATCAGCCAGCCGCACCGTCATGCCGGCGATGCGCTCGTTCAACTGGGCGATTTCCGCGACCTTCTCACCCATATTGTGCTGAAGCAGGGCGTGAGCGGCTTGCTCTTGCTGCAAGCTGGTCTCAGTGCGCTGCAGTTGGCTGCCCAGAGCAGCGGCTTCCTGCTGGGCGGTGGAAAGCGCTTGTTGCTGACGCTGAAGTTCGGCCCCATGGCGCTCTCGCTCCCTGGTGAGGATCGCCTCCGCTTCCTCTTGAAGTCGCGTAGCCAGGCGCGCGACCAAGTCCTGCAAGGCTTCACTCACGGCCACCGCGCGTGCCGGACCGCCGCCCTCCTCTTCTTCCAGTTCACGCAAATAGCGGTGGATCGTGGTCTTGGAGCCCGTGTTGCCCAAGGCCACTCGCACCGCGTCGACTGACGGCTTCTTGCCTTGGGCCAGCAGCGCGTCGCGCGCCTTCTGGACGTCACTCTTATAGAGTCCTGCGCGCGCCATCGTGCCACCCCGCTTTATTTCGTAACGTATTACATACCATGTAATTACATACGTTTAAAGTAGGTAGACCGCCGTTCGTCGGTGCAAATAGTCATACGGGATAATATTGAATTATCCCGCGTAAGGGGCCTTGTGACCCTTCCCGGCTCCAAAAACAGTACGAAACCCGCAATGGGTGGGCGATCGCTGGGCAGTACCGCTCAGAGGAAAGAGGTTAACTGACGGCGCGGGCACGCTCCGCCACTGAATCGCTGAAGCAACGCATGACCTGATCGCTGCCGAATTGATCTCAATTATTGAATTCTACAAGGATGCTTGTAGGATAGGCGCATGAAAGATGATTCCGCTGTCTCCGCCCTCTCTGCCCTCGCACACGCCGATCGTCTGGCCGCGTTCCGGATGCTCGTTCGCGCTGGCCCCAACGGTATGCCCTCAGGGGAAATCGCGGAGCGGCTTTCGATCCCGCCAACGCGCATGAGCTTCCATCTTGCGACCTTGGAGCGCGCGAGCCTGCTGCGCTCCTGGCGCGACGGGCGGCGTGTCCTATACGCCGCGAGCTACGAGGACATGCGTCAGCTTCTGGCTTTCCTCACCGAGGACTGCTGCTCCGGGAATCCGGAGATCTGCGGCGCCCTCTTCAACTCCATCACCCCTTGCACCGCGGAGACCTGCGCATGAGCCTTCCTCAGCCCTTCAACGTTCTGTTCCTGTGTACCGGCAATTCCGCCCGGTCGATCCTGGCCGAAAGCGTCCTTCGCAAGCTCGGCGATGGCCGCTTCAATGCGTTCTCGGCCGGCAGCCATCCCAAGGGTGAGGTTCACCCGCTGGCGATCGAGACGCTGCGTCAGGCCGACTACCCGATCGAGGGGCTGCGATCCAAGGCTTGGGACGAGTTCGGCGTGCCGGATGCCCCGCGCATGGATTTCGTGTTCACCGTCTGCGATCAAGCCGCCGGCGAGGCCTGCCCGTTTTGGCCAGGACAGCCGGTCACCGGGCACTGGGGCATCGAGGACCCTAGCCACGAAACGCGCGGGGACATGTGGCAGCGCGCCGCTTTCCGGCAGGCGCTGGTGTACATGGAGAACCGCATCAAGGCGTTCGTCGCGCTACCGATCCACACGCTGTCGCGGGCGACCTTGACGGCGCAGGTAGGCGAAATCGGGCAGTTCGAAGGCGCCACGTCGCCCCGACCCGACGTGGCTTGAGGCGATCATCATGACGCTGACGATCTACCATAACCCGGCTTGCGGCACGTCCCGAAACACCCTGGAGATGATGCGCCAGTCCGGCGAAAACCCTGAGGTCATCGAATACCTGCAGACGCCGCCGGCGCGCGCGAAGCTGGTCGAGTTGATCGCCGCGATGGGCATCGCGCCTCGCGATCTCTTGCGCCAGAAGGGAACGCCCTACGCGGAGCTGGGCTTGGACAATCCCGCGCTCACGGACGAGCAGCTGGTGGACGCGATGATGGCGCACCCCATCCTCATCAACCGTCCCATCGTCGTTTCCGACCGGGGCGTGGCGCTGTGCCGGCCATCCGAGAAGGTGCTTGCGCTGCTGGACAGCCCAGTCGCCTCCTTCACCAAGGAAGACGGCGAGACCGTGACGACAGGCGGAGCATCAACGTGATCGATCGCATTGCCATGGATCTACCGAGCATCGACCTGACGCAACTCACGCCGATCGACGTCGACGCACTGGCGGCGCCCGGCGATCCAAGACACCCGCCCCGCATCCTCATCCTCTATGGTTCGCTGCGGGAGCGCTCCTATTCCCGGCTGCTGGCCGAGGAAGCTGGCCGGCTGCTGCGCTGGTATGGCTGCGACGTGCGGATCTTCGATCCGCACGACTTGCCGCTGCCCGACGGAGCCGCGCCGGATCATCCGAAGGTGAGCGAGCTACGCGAACTCGCTTATTGGTCGGAAGGCATGGTCTGGGTCAGCCCGGAACGCCACGGCGCCATGACCGGGATCATGAAGGCGCAGATCGACTGGATACCTCTGGCCGACGGTGCCAAGCGCCCGACGCAAGGCAAGACCCTGGCGGTGATGCAGGTCTCCGGCGGCTCGCAAAGCTTCAACGCGGTGAACCAGCTGCGCGTGCTCGGCCGGTGGATGCGCATGGTCACGATCCCGAACCAATCGTCCGTGGCCAAGGCGTTCCAGGAATTCGATGAGGCGGGACGCATGAAGCCGTCGGCCTATTACCAGCGGGTCGCCGACGTCTGCGAGGAGCTGGTGAAATTCACGTGGCTCGTGCGTGGCCGCTCGGCGTACCTGACCGATCGTTATTCCGAGCGCGTCGAGAACGCCGAAGAACTGTCCAAGCGTGTGAATCAGCGCTCCATCTAACTAACCTGCGGAGCGCTGCATGCTTGCCCTCGCGATCTTCATCGTCACCCTTGTGTTCGTCATCTGGCAGCCGCGCGGACTCGGCATAGGCTGGTCGGCCATGGCCGGCGCCGCGGTGGCTCTGGCCACCGGCGTCGTCGGGTGGAACGACGTCGGCACGGTGTGGGGGATTGTCTGGGATGCGACGTTCACCTTCGTCGCACTCATCATCATCTCGCTCATCCTGGACGCGGCCGGCTTCTTCGCATGGGCGGCGCTGCATGTGGCCCGCTGGGGTGGAGGCAATGGTCGGAAGCTCTTTCCGCTGATTGTCCTGCTCGGCGCCGCGATCGCGGCAGTGTTCGCCAACGACGGCGCGGCGCTTCTGCTGACGCCGATCGTCCTGGCCATCCTGTTGCGCTTGAATTTCCCGCCCGCCGGGGCGCTGGCGTTCACCGTGGCCTGTGGCTTCATCGCTGACACTGCAAGCCTGCCGCTCGTGGTCTCGAACCTGGTCAACATCGTCACGGCGAACTTCTTTGACGTACCGTTCGGGCGCTACGCAGCGGTCATGGTGCCGGTGAATCTGGTATCCGTCGCGGCGACATTGATCGTCCTGTGGCTCTGGTTCCGGCGCGACATTCCCCGCACCTATCCGGTCCACGATCTCGAAGCGCCGCGCCAGGCGATCCGCGATACGGCGGTTTTCCGCGCCGCCTTGCCCCTTCTCGCATTGCTGCTCGTCGCCTACTTCGTGACCGGACCGCTTGGCGTACCCATCGCCTTGGTGACAGGTGCGGCCGCACTGGTATTGATGGCGATTGCGGGCCGCTGGGCGACAGGCGGCCGAGGCGCCACCATGGCCCTGACCAAGATCCTGCGCGACGCGCCCTGGCAGATCGTGCTGTTTTCGGTCGGCATGTACTTGGTGGTCTACGGTCTGGGCAATGCCTGGCTGACCGGCGCGGCGAGCGCTGTCCTGGAGTGGCTGGCAGCGCAGGGCACCTTCGTGGCCACGGTTGGCACTGGCTTCGCGGTGGCCGCGCTTGCCTCGGTCATGAACAACATGCCGGCCACGCTGGTCGGCGCGCTTGCCATCGACGGGGCCAACGTTCCCGCCGCCACCCGCGAACTGATGATCTATGCCAACGTCGTGGGCAACGACCTTGGTCCCAAGCTCACGCCGATCGGCTCGCTCGCGACCCTGCTGTGGCTGCACGTCCTTGCCGGCAAGGGTCAGCGGATCACGTGGGGCCAGTACATGAAGGTGGGGCTCACACTCACGCCGCCCGTCCTGCTGGCCACGCTCATCGCGCTCTGGATCTGGTTGCCGCTCGCGCGTTGACCGCGCTGGCGCATAGAGCAGCCGCAGCGATCACATTTTCTTCAAAAGTGCCCCAATGGGCGGCGGCGACACCGGTCCCGGATCGTTGAAGCAAAGCATGACCCGATCGATGTGGAATTGGTCCGCCAGCACTTGGGCGATAACAGCGTGCACCAAGTCCAGGTCGACCGAGGGCGCAGCGACGTTGATGGTGGCCGCGATCGCACGGCCATGCTCTTTGGAAGGGATCAGGCGCAGATCGTCTACCGCTTTAACGCCCGGGCCGGTGAACATCGCTGCACGAACCCGTTCCAGATTGATGTCGTTCATGAGGTCGAGGACTCCAAGGCAGGCCGGGGCGGGTCGCTGGCATGGCAGAACCCGTGAGGGTAAAGTCCGTAGCTACTACGGAGTCAAGCGTATACGAATGAAAATCAGTGAGGCTGCCGACGCCAGCGGGTGCCACCTGGAGACGATCCGCTACTACGAGCGGATCGGTCTGCTGCCGCGCCCAGGGCGCTCGGACAACGGCTACCGGGTCTACGGCCCAGCCGATATCGAGCGCCTGCGCTTCATTGCGCGCGGTCGCGACCTAGGTTTCAGCCTGGAAGAGGTCCGCAGCTTGCTGCAACTGGCCGGCGACGAGGACCTTTCGTGCGGGGATGTGGATCGGCTGGCCCGCAGCCACCTGGCCGACGTGCGTGCCAGGATGGCAGACCTGCAGCGCATGGCCAGCGAATTGGAACGCGTGATTGCCAGCTGCCATGGCGGGCAGCGGGCTGAATGCACCATCCTGTCGACCTTGCGCCAGCCGGTCTCTGTCGAGGCCACGCACCAGTGACCGAACTGGACCGCTACCTCGAGGCGGCCACGCGCCAGAACACGGTGCGCAGCTACGCGTCGGCGCTGCGGCACTTCGAGGTCGAATGGCAAGGCCACCTCCCAGCCACACCGGATAGCGTGGCCCGGTACCTGGCCGCGTATGCGCAGACCCTGGCGGCCAGCACCCTGCGTCATCGACTGGCCGCCATTGCTTCCTGGCACCGCGACCACGGATTTGTCGATCCCACCCGGTCGCCGCTGGTGCGCAAGGTGCTCAAAGGCATCCAGACCTTGCACCCGGGCCAAGTGAAACAAGCCGCGCCGCTCCAGATTCGGCGGCTGGTCGAGCTCGATGACTGGCTGGCCGCGGCGATCGCCGCGGCACGCGCGCGGGGCGATGGTGCGGCGGCGTTACGCCACCAACGCGACCGGGCGCTGGTGCTGCTGGGGTTCTGGCGCGGCTTCCGTGGCGACGAACTGCTGCGTCTGGAAGTGGCTCATCTAACGCTGGTGCCAGGACAGGGGATGACCTGCTTCCTGCCGCGCAGCAAGGGCGATCGCCAAGCGGCCGGCGTCACGTACAAGGTGCCCGCGTTGTCGCGGTTGTGTCCGGTGGAGGCGACCCAGGGGTGGCTGCAGGCGGCCGACGTGCAAGATGGGCCGGTGTTTCGAGCGGTCAACCAGTGGGGTCAGGTGAGTGCCGAAGGACTCCATCCCAACAGTTTGGTGCGGCTGCTGCGCGATTTACTGGCCGGTGCCGGCTTTGCTGATGCGGGGCTCCACAGCAGCCATTCGTTGCGCCGCGGCTTTGCCAGCTGGGCCAACGACCAAGGCTGGGACATGAAGGCGCTGATGGAGTACGTGGGCTGGCGCGATGTGCAGTCAGCCATGCGTTACCTGGATGGGCGTGATCCGTTCGCCCGTGACCGCATTGAAGCGAGCTTGCCCAGCCCGACCGGCGCCGCGCCGGCGGTGGCGCTTCCGGCACCCGAGGGCGTACCTGCGCTGCAGCTGCTCCTACGCATGGTGCTGACGCCGTTTGCCCGCTCGGGTCGAGGCGCGGCCAAGGCACGGGGGCGAATCGAAGAGATTTGCTTGGCGCCGTTCCAGGCCGTGCGCTTGAACATGGCCAGCAGCGAGTACCGGTTGACTGTCCCCACCGATCCCGAGCGGGATCTGGATGAAATCCTGGCCACGTTGCTGGATGACATGCATCGCATGGCCGATACGCACCAGTGCTTCCTGGAAGCGTCTCTCAGTACAGACGACGGCCGGCACTGGGATTGATCCCCTCATAACCTCCGGATCCAATGGCCACCCTTCACGAGACCGCCTACCCGCGACTGAAGCCTGATCCCACTGCCAAGGAACTGGAGGAGGTCTATACCCCGACCGCCGCTGAGATTGCATTCGCCAAGCAGCTGACAACCCAGCCGGGTCCGCAATTGGCGGTACTGATCCATCTCAAGCTCTTCCAGCGCTTAGGCTACTTCACTCTGTTGGCCGAGGTGCCCGAGCGGATCCGGCAGCACATCGCCAAGGCCGCTCGTCTCGGGCGCGTATTGGCCTCCGACCAGCTCAAACGCTATGACGCATCCGGCAGCAAGCGCCGGCACATGCCGCAACTTCGGCAGTTCATCGGGGTTCGTCCCTTGGACAAATCCGGGTTGTCTTGGCTCGACACGGTGGCCACCGCCGCAGCCCAGACCAAGCACACCATCCCGGACATCGTGAACGTCCTGCTGGAAGAGCTGGTGCACCATCGCTACGAACTACCAGGCTTCCGCACTCTTGAGCTGGCAGCCATTGGGGCGCGCGAGCGAGTCAATTTGGGCTATTACCGCAGCATCAGCCACGCGCTGACGCCTGCCACGCGCACGCTCATTGACGATCTGCTGCGCGCACCGGAGGGGTCCAGGTTCACCGGCTGGCATACGCTCAAGCGCGAGCCTGGCCGACCGACCAACAAGGAGGTCAGGTTCTATCTGCAGCACATCCGTATGCTGCAGCAGTTGGCAGAGCAACTGCCTCCAATCGATGTGCCGGTCCCGAAGCTCAAGCAATTCCGTGCCATGGCGCGGGCCTACGACGCCAGCGAGTTGGCCGATTTGGGTGAGGACAAGCGCTATGCGCTCGCCACCATCTTCATCCGCGCGCAGCACGCCAAAACACTGGACGATGCCGCAGAACTGTTCATCAAGCAGGTGCGTGGACTGGAAAACACCGCACAACAAAAGCTGCTGGCCTATCAGCTCGAACATGCCAAACGGGCCGACTTCCTCATCGGCCAGCTCAAGGAGATCCTGCAGGCCTATCAGCTCGATGGCAGCGATAGCCAGCGCGTGGACGCGATCGACAACAGTTTGGAAGCGGAAGTGTCCACCTTGCTGGCCGAATGCGAAGAACATATGGCGTACGCAGGGAAAAACTACCTGCCTTTCATGCTACAGCCCTACGGCGCGGTGAGGCCGCTGCTGTTCAATGGGCTGGAGCTGATGAATCTGCGGGCGACCAGCCACGATGCCGGCATGGAGCCGTTGATCGCAGCCGTGCTATCACTGCGGAATCAACGGCGTGAGCTGATCGAGGTTGCTTCCCTCGGTTTGCACCCGGAAAAGGATTTCGATTGGATGTCCAAGCTCTGGCGTCAGCACGTGTTTGGCAAGCGGGCCAGCGCGGTAGGCGCCGGTTGGATGCACCGCAAGTACTTTGAGCTGGCCGTCCTGGTGCAGGTCAAGGACGAACTAAAGTCCGGAGATCTCTTCATTCCCAGCAGCGAGCGCTTTGACGACTACCGCGAGCAGCTGGTCGATGAGTCCACCTTGGCCCAGGAACTGGAAGCCTATGGCCAGGTGTCAGGCCTGCCTACCGACGCCGAGTCTTTCGTGGCTGGGTTGCGCGCACAACTGACCGCTTTGGCCGGCGAGGTCGACGAGCGTTTCCCCGAGAATGTGCATGCGGACATCCTGGACGGACGCCTGGTGCTGCGGAAGGGGCAGCGGGCTGAGGTTTCCAGCGCGATCGCCACCGTGGACCGACTCATCACCGAACGGCTCCCCGAGTCCAGCATCGTAGACGTGCTGATCGATGCCAGCCAATGGCTGGATCTGCACCGTTTCTTCCATCCGATCGCTGGAACCGAGAGCCAGGTCGAGGATCTGCCTCGCCGCGTGATCACCACGCTATTTTGCTATGGCTGCAACCTGGGTCCGACCCAGACGGCGCGGTCGATCAAGGGCTTCAGTCGGCGCCAGGTCGCTTGGCTCAACCTCAAATACGTGACCGAGGATGTGCTTGAGAAGGCCATCGTAGAGGTCATCAACACCTACAACAAATTCGACCTGCCGGGCTATTGGGGCAGCGGGAAGAGCGCATCAGCGGATGGCACCAAGTGGAGCGTCTACGAGGACAACCTGTTGTCCGAGTATCACATCCGCTACGGCGGCTATGGTGGCATCGGCTACTACCACGTGTCCGACAAATACGTAGCGCTGTTCAGCCACTTCATCCCCTGTGGCGTGCACGAGGGCATCTACATCCTCGATGGTCTGTTGGCCAATACCTCCGATATCCAGCCTGAGATCGTCCATGGCGACACCCAGGCCCAAAGCTACCCGGTCTTCGGCTTGGCCCACATGTTGGGCATCCAGTTGATGCCGCGCATCCGGAACATCAAGGATCTGACATTCTTCCGGCCCGAACCGGGCAGGACCTACAAAAACATCCAGGCGTTGTTCGGGGATAGCATCGACTGGCAGCTCATCGCCACCCATCTCCACGACATGCTGCGGGTGGTGATTTCGATCCGACTCGGGAAGATCACCGCGTCCTCGATCCTGCGCCGACTGGGCACCTACAGCCGGAAGAACAAGCTGTACTTCGCCTTCCGGGAGCTAGGCAAGGCCGTCAGAACGCTGTTCTTGCTGCGCTACATCGATGACAACGAGATTCGCAAAACGATCCATGCTGCAACCAACAAGAGCGAGGAGTACAACGGCTTCGTGAAATGGGTTTTCTTTGGCAGCCAGGGGATCATCGCTGAGAACGTCCAACACGAGCAGCGCAAGATCGTCAAGTACAGCCAGCTGGTGGCCAACATGATCATCCTCCACAACGTGGAAGGCATGAGCCGGACCTTGGCTGAGATGCGGAAGGAGGGGGTTGAGCTGACGCCTGAAATCCTGGCTGGTTTGTCGCCATATCGGACAAGCCACATCAATCGCTTCGGCGACTACCATCTGGACCTTGAAAGGGAAGTGGCGCCGCTGAGCTATACCGCCAAGGTGCTTGAACATCCCCCATAGACGGGGATGTTCGTGACCAGGATGAACCAATTGTCCTTGCACTTCAATTGTTTAGGTCAATTTTGGCCCCGGTCGTAATGATTCCCTGCCGACCCTCAAGTACCGACAGCACTGGCCTTGAATCGCGAAATCTCGCCGAAGGGGAGTACGGAGGGGTTCTGGGTCGCAACGGGAAAACGGCTCACCACGAAGTGCTTGATGTCGCTTAAAGCCAGTTCGTCCAAGAGCATTTGTTCACGCGCACGTTCCTTCTCAAGCGCCCGCTGATAGGCACGATCCAGGCTGCGGTTGTAGCGGACGAATTTCTTCACATCCGCCTCGATCCTATTCAGGTCCACGAGGTTATTTTTGCACTGAACGTTATAGATCACGCCGTCGAGCGTCGCAACAACGTCGAACTCTGCATGTCCAACCCTTTTAATGCCTGTAACAGTGAACCCCTGGTCCCGCAGAGCCTCCTTGACCGACCCCTCAAAGATGAACCCCGAGCGGATCTGGTAGCGGCGAACGCGATTGAGACAGGAGTTCTTCCAGTGGTTAGCAAATCGGCTAAGCAGGGTGACCGAAGTGATCAACTCACCACCGACTCGAGTAAATGGTGCATATGTGCTGGTGTTATCGACGTAGTCGCCACTCTCAACGACCATCGCCCTCTTGAGGGCATCCGAAAGCTTGTGCTCAGAGATCAATTCAGCAAAACGCCTTGGCGTCAGCTGCACGAAGTACTCGTCCACGACCATCGGCAATAAGCTACGGAAGAACGCATCCAGCTGGCCATATGTAGTTTGATCAAGATTAAACTCCGCATAAGCCGCGGCTATGTGCGCCAAATTGTTCTCCAGCTCCGCTTTGGAGAAGATTAGGCGGTGATTCACGGGCAACTTCTTAAAGCCGCTAAGGTCCACACCGGCCATTTCGGTAATGGCCGTTCGCTCAGGCTCCAAGAAGAGCGAGTCGAGGGCATTGAAGCCATGGCTTGCGGAAGCTCCTACATCGTCAACTTCCAAACTGAAGTCCGGATAGACGATCGACAGCATCAGGTTGTAGTGCATCGCCGTCGTTCCCAGGCAAGCAGTCTCTATCAAATAGAGGAACTGATTGAGGCCGTCGAGTTCGTGCAGCTGCTTTGAGCCTTGGCAAGCGCTGGGAATCGTGTGGAGAAGGGCCAGAATGTGCCGCCGACGGGACTGAAGGTACCCTATGGCCGATCCCACCGTCCTCAACTCGCTGGCACAGGGGATTCCATTCATTGCAAACGAACTTGAGATGGCCTGCAATTGCACAAGCGTCTTCAGCAAGCGCTGCGCTACCAAGCGCGAGAAACGAGAATCCAGGCTTGCTTTGATAGACGCCACGTCTTGGGCGAAGCTCCCCATGTCAAGCAGGTCAAGGCCGAGAACCTTGTACAACAGCGGTTCGCTTGCCAACTCTATGGGCAGATTGATCAGCTCCTCGATTCCGCGGTAGGTCGAGAACCAAACCTTGAAAGTGCTGTTTGGCGCAAATGGTGCCAGCGCCAAATCGATACTTTCGCGTGAAAGCGCTACAACTCGCTGGGCTTCTGCTTGCGCGGCAGCGCCGGTGAACTTCTGCATTACCATGATCCGAGTCCTTGGATAGTGCACTGAATCGTCGCACAGCGCAGTCTTGAAGTTTTTGAATATACATATGTATAGTAACGACGCTGTTAGGAATTGGCTCTGTTCCCGTTAAGTAGTGACGATCTCAGTCGGTGAACCGGCCACGCCGCAGATTGGCACCACGGCCCGAGGGTTTCGAGCCGATGGAGTCCACGATGCGAGCGCGCGAACTCAAGCAATTGATGGCCTTGACGGCCAAGCTCACCCCCGGGCAGCGAGAGCAAATGATGGCGTGGCTTGGCAGCGGTGTGGCGCTGGAGCAGACCACGTCCGTGGTTCAAGCCCATCTGTCGCAGCACCTGGGTTGTCCCAGGTGCCAGGCCGAGCGGGTGGTGCGCAACGGCCAGGCCAATGGTCTGCAGCGCTACAAGTGCCGCGGCTGCGGTGTGACATTCAACGCCCTGACTGGCACGCCCTTGGCCCGACTGCGGCACCGCGACAAATGGCTGCTGCAAGCCCAGGCCTTGGATGAAGGGCTCAGCGTGCGCAAGGCGGCGGCACGAATGGGCGTCCATCGAACCACGGCATTTCGCTGGCGCCACCGGTTCCTGACGTTGCCGCGCGAGGTCAAGGCGCAGCACCTTGATGGAGTGGCCGAGGCCGACGAGACCTATGTGCTGCGCTCGTACAAGGGCCAGCGCCGCCAACTGCTGGCCGAGCAGGCGCGCAAGCCGCGCCGTCGGGGCGGTCGGGCCGCCAAACGTGGCTTATCCGCCGAGCAAGTGCCGATTCTGGTGGTGCGCAACCGGGCTGGTCAGACCACGGACTTCGTACTGGAAGCGGCCAACAAGCTTTGCGTGACCCCGGTGCTGCAAGTGGCCCTGGCCAAGGACGCAGTGCTGTGCACCGACGGCAGCAACTTGCTGGCCACCGTGGCGCGGGAGCTGGAAATCGAGCACAACGCGGTGAACACCTTGCGTGGTGAGCACACACATGGCGCCTGGCACATCCAGAACGTCAATGCCTACCACAGCCGTTTCAAAGCCTGGATGGCGCGCTTCAAGGGAGTGGCAACGTCCTACTTGCCGAACTACCTCGGCTGGTTCCGGGCGCTCGACTGGAATGCCCAATCCGGCGCCAGCGCCGCGTCGCTGCTGGCTCTGGCCATCTCGGCGTGACGTCATCCTCAGCCAACGGGAACAGAGCCTAGGAATTTCTCCTGAGTGCTTAGCTGCCGTTTTTATTGGCTCTGCTTGGCTATAAGTCCCATAGCTGCCCCTATCTGGCAACAGCGGTTCGAAAAGTTCTCCGATGAGAATTTTGAGAACGCTACCCTTAACTCCTTGATGAGAGAAGGCTGTGGCACCACACGCCTTCTCAATTGCGGCCTTAATTTTTGATCGAAGTAGTGCTTGATACGGATTGCTATTTGACATATCACTCTCGAGTGACCGACAACAATTGCATCGCTTAAATGAGGCATTACGCGGATTTCGCCGATTCGGTATTGGCGTGGAATAAGAAGAATCCTAAATGCATTCGCCAAAACGGCCGCAGCGCTTGAAGGTATGGACAGCCTTAGTAGCTACATCTATTACTGCCATCACTGCTCCGCCAAGCGATCCTGCGATGGCTGCGGGACCACGGCTATCAGCATCATCGCACTCTTTACTTGGCGCTCATTCATTCCCATTGCTTTGAAATCTGGTATGTCATTCATAATCTTGGATCCAAGAACCTTTGCGGCGGCACCTTTAAACCGGAGAATTTTCTCGCCTATGACGACGGCTCTTCTTTCGCACCTGTGAGACGGAGCGCCGCCTGACCGCGCAGCCGGAACCAGGATTGTTATATCGGGAATGAAGCAAATACGGTCGCTTAAGCGCCGCCACGCCTTAGATGGGCACAGCAATTCTCGCCTCCGGTCTCACGCCGGGAGCGGCGGCAGTCGAATACAGCATCGGCAACGGGGAGAAGGTCAAAAAATTTTGATTCAGTTATCGTGCAAGCGCCGTGTCGGGAGAAGCGCTACGGTACGCTCTTGCAGCGTCGTCGATAACTCTCGCACACAGACCTGGGTCGGTGCGCTGGTGTCGCGCTGGGCGCATAGCGCCAGCAGGTAGTGCGGCTGTGGACGGTACTGCCACAGGCTCCAAAGCGCCGCGTCGTCGTCGAGTTCAGGTCGTACGCTCAGGCGCACCGTGCCGCACTGCGGGTAGTCGAAGCTGAAATGATCCAACGGCAGAGACAGGCCCATGCCACGCGCCTTGATATAGGCCTCCTTGAAGGTCCAATACTCGAAGAATCTGTCCTGCTGTTGCGCTACGGGCATTTGCGCCAGCGCCGCGACTTCTTCGGGGGCCAAAAAGTGATGCGCGATGTCGAGCGATACCTCGCGATGGCTCACGTGCTCCACGTCAATGCCGATCTCGCGCTCTCGCGTCACAGCCAATGCGATCAGGCCATAGGTATGAGAGAGATTGAAGCGCAGTTCCGCTCCGGCCTGTCCCTGCGTCGCTTCGATATGTGGCCTGCCGTAGGCATTTGTGCCGAACCGCCACTGGGCCGGTGCAACCGGCACATAACGCGAAAGCGTAGCGCGCACCAGAGCGCGGGTCAGCAGATAGCGCTTGCGGTCATCGGCGAAGTAGAAACGTGGTTCTTGCGCGCGCTCGGCCGGATTCAGCCACTGGCGCATGCGCGTCAACAGCGCCTCATCGTCGATCCGATCGTAACGCAACAGCCACAGATCGATGCGGTTGCTGCTTGCGCTCAGGCTAGGGGCGCCGATACCTGGGAATGGCGTAACCTGGATGGGGCTGCTCTCGGTATCGGTTGTCATGATCAGGTCTCGGCGACGCACAGCAAATACTGCGCGGCAATGCGGGTGTCATGCGGGGTATTGACATGACAAACGCCGTCAATGGCCGCGAGCGCAGAGACGGCGGGGTGTCGCTGCACGAGTCGATCAGGCCTTGGCGACGGTCGCGTTATGGTAGCCTCGCGCAGGTTTCGCCGTCGTTGCGACCAGTGAATGAAGGCGCGGGAAATAAGGCCGGTATTTGCCAAGCCGCGCCGCGCGCCTGCGCACGTCCGCACCGGCCGCAGCGTACAGTTTGGCGAGTTGGTCGTAGCTGACCGCAGTGGCGGCAACTTCGACCGCGCGCGACTGGAACGCCCCTTGCGCGAGCGCGAGCACGTTGCGTTCGAAAATCTGCCGGCAACAACGCAAGGCCAGGTCCATGACCTCACCGAAGCCGTCCTGCGGGAGGATGTCGAAGACCCGCTGCTCGACCACTGGACCGCAATCGACACGTTGCCCCGGCAGGATCCGGTGCAGGGTCACCCCATACTCCTCCTCGTCCCTGCACAGCGCGGCGAACACGCAGGCTTCGGCGGCACCACGGTAGCGCTGAACCAGGCCGTTGTGGATGTTGAAAAAGCTGGCGTCGGACGCAAGCAGCTTGTCGCTGAAAAGATGCCGGTTGTTGATCGACACCACCGTTTCGCCTTTGGCGAACTTCAGCACGCGGGCGAGATCGGCATCGGGATTACCGTTTTGGACGATCTTGATGCCGGATTGATGCAGTGCGCCGGGCAAGTGTTCGCCGGGCGGACAAGACACCGCGCGCACCTCTAGCCCGACGGATTGCGCGTAATACACAGCGTGACGAAGAAGAGCTCCGCTTCCGACGAAAATCATGTGCATAGACCGTTGGTTGGCGTTGACTGCAATCGGCTTAGCGGATCGAGCATCGCAGTCACCGTGCGCCTGCGGCGCGCCGAGCCAGGCAGTCTGCGGCCCGCTCCGTCGCCCACGTAGTGTATACAACTGCAGCCACGCTGATGATGCTCAATGTCGGTCTGGACCGGTCGCCGCTAGGCTTGACTGGATCGGGCGTCTGTGAGATACCCAAACCGATTGCGATGAAGGAATAAGCGCACGGAGCGGCCATGAATTTCGATGAATCCGTCGAAGACGTTGAAAGGATCCTTTGGCGCGATCCCAGCGGTGTGTTCTGCAAGATGGACGCGCGATCGCAGGCTGACTACCGCTGGCTGGTCGATCGATGGAGCGCTCGTTCGGGCCTCAGCCCCTGCGCTATCGCCAATCTCGCGCTGGAACTGGCGCAGCGCAACTGTCTGCTCGCCGGCGTCGCCGATCGCCGATCACATATCGGCTACTACTTCACCGGCAAGGGACTGCTGGCGCTCTCGGCGCAAGCCCAGTTGCGCCTGTCGTGGCGCGAACAAATTCGTCATGAACAACCGTCCTGGCTACTACCCGCCTACACCGGGCTGATCGCGGCCATTGCGGTGATCTATGCGCTCGCATTGATCGGTTCTTTTTCGTTCGCGCTTTCATCCGCCTGGACCGTGGTCCTTGGCGTGGCGGTGGCGATCTACGGGTTTTGCCTGCTTCCGTCCTGGATCGTGGGCCTGCTTTACAGCCAGTTCGAGCCCTATCCCCTGCCCCGCCTGGACTTCAGCGCCGGCATCGGTGAGGACCACAAGACATTGGTGGTCGTTCCGTGCCTGTTGTCCTCGACCGATGTCGTTCGCAGGCTCGGCGAGACCCTTGAAGGCCTGCACATCGACAACCGGGGGTGCGGTGCTAGCTTCGCGCTGTTGTCCGATTTCGTCGATGCGCATTCGCAACTCATGGACGACGATGAAATCCTAATCCAGGAAGCTATGGGTCAGATCGACCGCCTGAACGCGCACTATGGCGGCGGCTTCGTTCTGCTGCATCGGCCTCGGCGATGGAATCCGGGCGAAGGCTGCTGGATGGGATGGGAGCGCAAGCGAGGCAAGCTCGAAGAGCTCAACGCCTTGCTGGTCGAACCCAATGCAGCCGATGCGTTCCAGCTGATCCACGGCGACACCGGCAAGCTGTCGGGCGTTCAATTCGTGGTGACGCTGGACGAGGACGACACCCAGCTGGCGCCCGGATCGATCGAAAAACTTGCCAGTTCGCTGGCCCATCCGCTCAATCGACCCGAACTGTCCGAGCAGCGCGATGCCGTCGTGGCGGGTTACGGCGTACTGCAACCCCGGCCGATGCTGGCGCTGCCGAAGGGTTGCGCCCCCAATCGCCTCGAATTGCTGGTCAACATGCTGGTCGACATGGCCGCCGGGCCGCCGCGTGTCGATAGGGCGCCGCACAACCTCGACCAGGACATGTTCGGCGAGGTCGGCTATATCGGCAAAGGCATCTACGACGTGCACGTGTTCCATCGGCTGCTGGGCGGGCGCATCGCTGAGAACTCCATACTGAGCCACGATCTGCTGGAAGGCGCATTCGTGCGTTCGGCCTGCGTGGGCGATGTCATCCTGCCGGTGTCGTTGCTGACCTACCATGCGAACTCGCAGCGCAATCACCGCTGGATGCGCGGCGACTGGCAATTGCTGCCATGGCTGTTCGGCGTCGCGCGCGCTCCCAGGGGCGAGCGCGTCGCCGCACCGCCGTTTGCGCGCTGGAAAATCGGCCAGAACGCCGTTCGCATGCTGCTGCCAGCGGCTGCGCTGGTATGCCTGGTGCTCGGCTGGATGACATGTGCCACGCCCGTCTACTGGACGCTAGCCGTGCTGGCCACCGCCTGGGCGCCCTCACTGGTCGAAATCGTGTACGTGCTGCTGAAAAGATTCCGCTTGGGCAATCTGCTGTCGATGTGCCGATGGATCGGCACCTGGGTGCTGATGAAATCGGCCGGCCTGATTTTCCTGATCCATGAAGCACAGGTCTTGCTGGATGCGATCGTACGGGCGAGTTTTCGCATGATCGTCTCCAAACGCAAGATGCTGGAATGGCGAGCGTCGAGTAGCTTGACCTCGCAAGGCTCGCCCGGCTTGCTGGCGTATTACCGGAGCATGGGGCTGTCGCCGTTGCTGGCATTGGCCATTGCCGCAGCCGTTCGGGTATTGAATCCGAACGCGCTGCCGGCGGCGCTGCCGTTCGTGATCACCTGGCTCTTTGCACCCCTCATCGTCTGGTGGTTGAGCCAGACCCCGCTGTCCCCGGGCGACCCGCCCCAACCCGCCTAGCACCGCATACCGTGTCGCGCGATCCAATCCCGTCGCGGTGTCGGCCGAATTTCACGCAGATGCGCGCGCCACGCCACATTCACGGTGCGAACCGCGACGAAAGAAACGAAACGATGCCCTTGAGTCCCGATACCAGGCAACCCGCGCCGCATTCGCACTCGCTGACGTTCGATGCGAATCCAGCCTACAAAGCGTATCTGGACACGGCGTTCGCGCTCGGCATTCTGGCCACGGACCTGGACGTACGCAATCTGCTGTCGCGTTACTACCTCAATCTCGGCGCGCCCACCGACCAGGCTGCGCACCAGCCGGGGGCGTGCCAGTTGTACATCACCCCCTGGAACACGATCGCCAGGTTCTGCACGTTCGGCTTGTTACGCGAGCGGTTGCCGCCGTTCGACATCGGCCAGGCCAGTCGGGCGGCGATCGTCGAATGGGCCGTGCACATGTTGTCGCGCGGTATCTATGTCTACGCGACCGTCAACGATTGCTTCATTCCCGGCACTCGCGCACATGCGGCGCGCGAGGCGTACAACCACCCTTGCCTGGTGACCGCTTGCGACAGGGCTGCACAGACGTTCACGGTGTCCACTTATCTGGCCGATGGCACTTACGGTTCGACATTGGTCAGCTACGCGGCCCTGTCGCGCGCGTTCACTGAGCGCGGCGATCCGCGACGGATGTCGGACTTGCATTTCTACGAGCCGGTTTTGCATGGAATCGTGCGAGCCGATACGCCGTTCGGGCTGCAGGTGTTCGATCCGCTCGCGACCGCGAGCGCAATGGTCAACTACGTGGAATGCCGTCTCGATAAATACGCCACTTGCGAGCAGGAGGTCTACGGGCTCAATGCGGTCGCCGCGTTTGTGCAACGCCTGGCCTTGGCTATTCGCGCCGGAGACGAACTGGATCTGCGCGGTACCCGGACCTTGATGGAGCATCGGAGGATCCTGGTCAGCGTGCTCGACTACGCGCGCGAGCAATTGCAGCTGGCCGATCTGGAACGGATCGAGCGTGCGTTCAAGGCGTTGGAGTCGTGGGCCGCTACCCTGCATTCGCTGGCCTTCGATCATCAGCAGACGCGCGGCGCCGCACGTGGCCGCGGCGGAGAAGCGCGGTTGTTGAAACACATCGGCGAGATCGGCCGGATGGTGCGAATGGACAAACGCGCATCGCTGGATTTCATCGACGCGCTGATTCCGCTCGACTTGCGCGACGTCGCGGCGCGCGCAGGCCGCTCCGATCCGGGCAGGATATGGCAACGGAGGCCCGGATAATGGCGCGGATGGAATCGAACGCGTCAACGAATGCCAACGACAGGTTGATGGGGCCGTTGACGTTCTCGCAGAGGAAGATATGGCTTACCGACCAGATCGCTGGTGATACGGCCAAACACGGCGCGGGTACGCGACGGCATACGGTGCAACTGCGCTTCCACGGACGGATCGACACCGCGATCCTGGGGACGGCGCTGGCGGTCCTTATCCAGCGGCATGCGGTGCTGAGGACGACCTTCCACAGCGACGGCGGAGATCCTTATCAGCGGATCTGGCCCGCCCCGCCACAGGTGTTCTTTCCCGAGCTGGACTGGGGGGATGTTTCCGCCGCAACGCTGGAGCGCCGGATTCGCCGCTTCATGGCCGATGACGCCGGCAAGCCGTTCAACCTGAGCCGGGGGGCGCTGGGACGCTGCGTGTTGATCAGGAAAGGCGACGGCCAAGCCGACTTGGTGCTGACGTTGCACCGGATCATCGTCGACGACCGCTCGGTGGGCATCCTCGCCGACGATCTGATGACGATCTACGCAACGACGGCACAAGGCTGCTCGCTTGAGGACGAGCGGCCGCAGGCGCAGCTCGTCGACGCAGCGCTACAGCAGTGGCAGCATGCTGAGGCCCATGACGTGCGCGAGCGCCTGTGCTTCTGGCAGGAACATCTGCGCGGCGCGCCGGCCTGCGCCGAGCTGGAAACTGACGCTTCCGCTGCGACCGGTGTCGGTAACCGGCTTGGAAGCGTGCGCGTGCCGCTGGGCGCGGCGATCGCGGACGATCTCGCCCGCACCTCGACAGGGGCGGGCCTTGCGATCCACGTGCCGTTGATCGCAGCCTGGGCCGTGCTGCTGTCCAAGCTGGGCGCGGCCAGTAATATCGCCATGGGTTTGCTGTTACCGCGTCACCGCGCCGGCGGCGTGGTCGGCCCACTCGACGAGATCGTGCCGTTCCAGGTCCGCGCCTGCGATTTGGCCAGCATCGACGACCTGCTAGCCAGGATCGGCGGCGATCTCGCCGCGATCGAGGCGATGGCGAGCACGCCGAGCGAATGGATCCTGGGCAATACCGAGCACGGCATGGCGGACGCGGTACTGGATCGGGTCATGGTCCATCTGGACACCAGCGTTGCTCATCGGTCGCCGTCGCCGCACCTGTCGTTACGCTCACAACAGCCGCCGCCGCTTTACTCGGCCTCGTTCGGCGTAGCCTTGCGCATTCGCGCGATCGACGGTAGGCCAACGGCAGAGCTGATCTACGCCGCGCGCAAGTTTCGCAACACCAGCATGCAACAGCTGGCGGCGCGGCTGGCCCATGTGGCCGGATCCATCGCCGGCGATGGCCAACGCTGCGCCGGCAGCCTGCCGCTGTTGTCCCCGCAGCAGCAGCGTCGTGTCGTGGCCATGTTCAACGCGCGCAAACCGCCGAGCGAGCGCAACTTGCTGCTGCACCAGTTGTTCGAGCAGCAGGTGCGTCGCCGCCCGGACCATCCCGCGCTGAAGTTCGGCGATGCGTCAACGAGCTATCGCGATCTGAATGCGCGGGCCAACCGGCTCGCGCACTACCTGCGCGCCCAGGGGGTCGCGACGGAGGATCGCGTGGCGGTGTGCATGCCGCGCGGCCAGGACATGATCGTGGCGATGCTTGGCGTGCTGAAGGCCGGCGCCGCTTACGTGCCCCTGGATCCCGCGCTTCCCGACGATCGCCTGCGCCACATTATCGAGGACAGCGGCGCGGTCGCGGCAATCGCGCCGCGGTCGCTAGCCAGTCTGTGCAAACGCGCGCGCCTGCCCAGGATCGACCTGAAGCAAGGCGCCAGCGCTGCCGCGATCGCCATCGCTTCCGCACGCGCTCCCCGCCTGTCTGCGTCACGGCTAGGCCCCGGCAACCTTGCTTATGTGATCTATACCTCAGGCTCCACAGGACTTCCCAAGGGCGTGCTGGTCGAACACGCCAGCGCCGTCAGTTCTACCCGCGCACGCCAGCGCTACTACTGCTGCATCGGCCGGGCCTTGCTGATTTCGCCGATTTCCTTCGATAGCTCGATCGCCGTGGTCTACGGCGCTCTCGCCACCGGCGGCACCCTGGTGATCGCCTCGGACGCAGCGGCGCGTGACGCGCGCGCACTTGCGCGCAAGATCGTGTCCGAGGACATCGACTATGTCCTTACCGTGCCGGAGTTCCTGCGCCAGATACTCCATGAGCTCGGTGGCCTTCGCGGCGTGAACCCGGCGCTGCGATTGGTCACCGCGGGCGATGCGTGTCCGCGATCGCTGGTCGATGCAGCGCGTTCGCTTTCGCTGAGGCTGTACAACGAGTACGGGCCGACCGAGGCGACGGTATGGGCCAGCGTCCACGACTGCAGCGAGCTGGGCGCGCGCGCCGTCGTCCCGATCGGCCGGCCGATCGACACGGCGAGAATCTATATTCTCGATGCCTACGGATTGCCGGTCGCAGTCGGGATGATCGGCGAAATATGCATCGGCGGCGACGGCGTGGCCCGCGGCTACATGCATCGACCAGGCCTGACCGGCGAGCAATTCGTCGACGACCCGTTCGTTCGCGGTGTCACCGGTCGCATGTACCGCACCGGCGATCTGGGCCGCTGGCTGCCGAGTGGGCACGTGGAATTTTGCGGGCGCCGCGATTCGCAGGTGAAGCTGCGCGGCTACCGCATCGAACTGGAGGAGATCGAGGCGCATCTGGCCGCGATCGCCGCGGTCGAGGCGGCTGCGGTGCGCCTGGAGCAGACCGGTGCGAACTCGCAGCGCCTGGTCGCCTACATCGTCTGCAAGGACCACGTGCGCTTCCAGCCGGCCGCGTTCCAGGCGCAGCTGTCGCTCGGCCTGCCCGCCTACATGGTGCCGGCTGCCTACGTGCAGCTGAAATCTTTCCCGCTCACGCCCAACGGCAAGATCGACCGCGCAGCCTTGCCTAGGGCGGCCGAGAAGACCGTTGCCCGCGGTGGGTACTTGGCGCCGCGCGGAGACATAGAGTTGCGCCTGGCTGCGTTGTGGGCAGGAGTGCTCGTGATCCCGCGCGTCGGCCGGGAGGACAATTTTTTCCAGCTGGGCGGCGACTCGCTGAGTGCGGCCAGGCTGGTCACGTCATGCAGGCAACACGGATGGCGTGTGCGCGTGCACGACCTGTTCCGCTCGCCGACGCTGAAAGAGTTCGCCCGCCGGTTGCGCAGCTCCCGCTAGTCTGACGCCGTCGCACTGCGCCATTGGCCGGCGCGACAAGCGCCCCGCTCCGCGCGCAGATGATGTGCGAACCTTGAGCCGTGCCAGCCGTCTGCGGAGCTAGGACACCATCAGCGCCCGCAGCTTGTCGGCGGCCGCCTGGCGGTCATCGGCGGTTCGGTTGTACAGCTCGCTGTCGCGGTTGACCCGCTCGTAGTTCAAGCGGTGGCGCTTGTAGGTGTCGTCCAGGACCGACTTGTATTCGCTGTAGTGTAGATGGTCGACCAGCACCCCGGAGATGCGGATGATGCGCTGCAGGCGATTGGCGACGTCGAAGATCCAGGCCTCGTTGTACCAGAACTCGAAAATGCCGGGGGTGAAGTAACCCAGCGTCTCGTACCACCTGCGGCTCACGATCGGGAAGTCGCCGCCATCCGGAGGATACTGCCCATCCTCGAAGAACAGTGCGAACACCTCGTCCTCGCGCTCGCCATAGCACTTATCCAGGTGGAAGTCCCAACCGTAATCGATGTACATCTGGTCGTCGTTGGCCATCATCAGCAGATTGCCGCTGCATTTGTCCGCAAGCACGTTCCAGGACCTGGAGACGCTGATCGGCGGGCCCACGATCAGCTCGAGGGCCCTGAAGGCGCTATACGCGGCTCTCATCTTCTCGACCGCGATCCGGTATTGGTCGAGCTGCGGATCGTCGTCGTCCACATAAAACAGCAACTCGACCTGGGACGGATCGGCGCAGGTACGGTGCACGCTCCTGACGAAAAGTTGAACCCGCTTGACCCGGCTACGGGTCGGACACAGCATCGACTTGACCTGCGCGGCCGGGCGATCGGCGCCCACGCGGCGGTGGCGGAACGTGAACGCAATCCTGCTCCAGCGCGTGCGGCAGTCGAGCCTAACGGAGCGGGCGACGCGGCGTACGCTGATGGTGAACGCGAGCGCGCTCATCATCGCGTTGGTGCTCCAGCGCGGCTCGTTCAGCCACTCCACGATCGTTTCATACAGTCGCGGCGACCGCCTTATCGACAGGTGTCCGCCAAGCAAGGCGAGAAATGCGCCTGTTCGCCGTATCAGCTGTCGGACCGGACCGGGTGTGTTGTGCATGCGCAAACCTGCTCAGTTCTGCGGGAAACGGGAGCTCGCCTGATTTCGCCCGCGTCCGGGCCGAGTGGAATCCTTGCAAGCTATCGTGGCGGTGCACTGCGGATTTCGGCCACCATCCTGCCCAGGATCGTGCCGTTGATCTCGACGAATTCCGATACGCCGCGATCGATCAGATAACGGACGCTGTCCAGCCAGCGCACCGGCGTTGCGATCTGCGCCGCGAGCCGCTTGGCGACATCGTCGGCGCCGTAGGGGACGGCATCGGAATTGGCGATGACCGTGCGGCGCGGCGTAGCGTAGTCCAGGCCGTGCGCGAACGTGGCGAACTCCTCGGTCGCCTCGCGCATGTAACGCGAGTGAAACGCGCCGCCGACTTTCAGCGCGATCGCGGCAATCCCTGCGCGCTGCAGCGCCGCGAGCGCGCGTTCGATATCGTCCTTGCGGCCAGACACCACGGTCTGGGTCGGCGTGTTGTAGTTGGCCAGGTCCACGCCATGCAGGCCCTCGCCATCGAGAAACTCGCGCACGCGCGCGGCGTCGATCTGCAATACCGCGGCCATGGCGCCGTCGCGCACGCGGCCCATGATTTCGCCGCGCTTGGCCACCAGGCGCAAGCCGGTCTCGAAATCGAACACGCCCGCCACCTGCAATGCGTTGTATTCGCCCAGGCTATGGCCGAGGGCGTATTCGGCTTCGGCGGCCGGGTCGCCGTCGATGCGCTTGCGCAGAAAGCCAAGCGCACTGACCACATAGAGCGCCGGCTGCGTGTAAACAGTATCGTTGAGCTGCTTGTCCGGATCTTCCAGGCACAAGCGTTCGATCGAATAGCCCAGCACCTCGCTGGCGCGCCGGGTCTGTTGCGGAAACGCGGCGAACAGCGCGCGTCCCATGCCCTTGCTCTGCGAGCCTTGCCCGGGAAACATCACCGCCAGATCGCGGCGCGTACCGATGCGCGCGGCCTGCACCGCCTCAGCCTCGCACACGGTTCTGCGCGTCTACGTGGACCACGCGCGGCTGCAGTGTCCTCGCCTCGGCGTGTTCGAAGGAGCCGAACGCGGCAATGATCAGGATGTCGCCGACCTGCACGCTGCGCGCGGCGCTGCCGTTGACCGAAATCACCCCGCTGCCGGCGTCGCCCTTGAGCGCGTAGGTGACGAAGCGCAGGCCGTTGGACACGTTCCAGGCGTGGATTTGCTCGTAAGGCAGGATGCCAGAGGCGATGAGCAAGTCCTCGTCGATGGCGATCGACCCTTCGTAATGCAGTTCGGCGTGCGTCACCGTGGCCCGATGGATCTTGGCTCTGAGCATCGTAACGTTCATTGCATCTCGTCCTCGCTGAGTGGCTCGCCGATCCTGCGGGCGCAGTGCACGCGACACTGGGTCGCGAATGTAGCACCCCGATCATGCCGATCGAACCGCATCATCGAACCAGGCCGCACGGCGGGCGAAAAGTCGATCGCGGTGCCGCCGTGCGAACTCCGGTCCAGCAACCGGTCGCGGGACGCGAACGCGAGCTGTAGCCCGGCAGGTTCGTGTTATCGTCGTTCGTCAGCAAAAACGGTGCTTCCCATGCAACGGGAAGCGGCTGCTCGGCAGCATAGGCCGCACGGCGGCCGATCGCAACGCGATGAGGCTGTGGTGCAGCGCGGAAACGGATACCGCAGAGGATCAGTCATGACCGGCCCCGCGTCTGAAAATGGCAGCGCCCCCGATCTTGAGCGGTTGCGCAACCGGCTCAAGCAGCGCCTGGGTGGCGCGCGCGCGGCCGATCCGGGCCCGCAGCCCATCGCCCCAGAACGCAGGCCTGCGCAGGTCGGGCTGTCCTGCACCCAGCAACGGCTGTGGTATCTGGATCAGGAAGGCGCGGGCGCGGCATACAACCTCACTGTCGAGGTCCGTTTCACCGGCTCGCTCGATCGTGCCGCGCTGCGATCGGCGCTGTTCGCGTTGATCCAGCGTCACGAACCACTGCGCACGCGCTTTGCGCAGATCGACGGCACGCCGGTGCTGCAGGTGGACGATCACGCGTCGCCGACCTGGATCGAACTCGACTGCGAGCTCGATCCAGGCGCCGAGCGCGAGCGCCGGATCGAGCAGGCGGGGCTGGACGCATCGGCCGTGCCGTTCGCGCTGGACGGCGAGCAGCCGCTGCGTGCGACACTGCTGGTGCTCGACGCCGCCGAGCATGCGTTGTTGCTGACGGTGCACCACATCGTGGCCGACGGTTGGTCCCGCGGGATTCTGTTGCGGGAACTGCTGATCCTGTATCGCGGCCTGGTCGCTCCCGGCATGCCTGCCCTGCCCGCGCTGCCGATCGCCTTCTCGGATTACGCGGTGTGGCAGCAAGCGCAGCTCGATTCCGAAGCGATAGGCGAGCACCTGGCGTACTGGCGCGAACAACTGGCGGATGCGCCGGCGCAGATCACACTGCCGGCCGATCGTCCGCGCCGGCGCTGGTCGAGCTACGGCGGCGACAGCGTGGAGATCGCGTTCGATGCGCACCGGACAGCCGCGATCGAAGCTCTGGCCCGGCGCAGCCAGGCGACCGTGTTCATGATCCTGCAGACGGCCTGGGTCATCGTGCTTTCGCGCCTGTCCGGGCAACAGGACATTGTCGTCGGCACGCCGATCGCGAACCGGCGTTGGCAGGCGGTCGAAGGCTTGGTGGGTTGTCTGCTGAATACGCTCGCGTTGCGCACGCGCATCGACGACGACACCACCGTCAGCGGCCTGATCGAGCGTGTGCGCCAGACGACGCTCGACGCCTACCGGCACCAGGATCTTCCGTTCGAAAAGCTGATCGATGCCGTGCAGCCGGTACGGCGGCCCGGCTGCAGCCCGCTGTTCCAGGTGCTGTTCGGGCTGCAGAACACGCCTGCCGACGAGCTCGCCCTGCCCGGTCTGCGGATTCAGGCCCGGGACGTGCAGAACCGCAGCGCCGTGGTCGACCTGACCTTGTTCCTGCAGCAGACCGAGGCCGGTATCGCCGGCACGCTCAACTATGCGACCGATTTGTTCGAGCGTTCGACCGTCATGGGCTGGGCGGAGTATCTGCAGAACGCCATCGAGGCGATGACGCGGGATCCCGAACAGCTGGTGTCCTGCGTTCCGCTGCAGGACCGTGTCATCGCTAGCGCGGCGCTGCAGCGCCTGAATCCTGCTCCGGCGCCGCTGCCGGCAGATGCCGGCCTCCATCGCCGTTTCGAAATGCAAGCCGCGCGCCTGCCCCACGCCGTGGCGGTGGAGAGCGAAGACGAACGGCTGAGCTATGCTGCTTTGAACGCGCGCGCCAACCGGCTGGCGCATTACCTGTGCGCATGCGGCCTGGCTGCCGGATCGAACGTGCCCGTGCTGATCCCGCGCAGCATCGACATGCTGGTCGCGCAGATCGCCGTCCTCAAGGCCGGATGCAGCTACGTCCCGATCGACCCGGACACCCCGCCCGAGCGGCGGGCGGCGATTCTGCAGGACTGTGGCGCAAGCATGGCCATCACCGCGGCAGGCATCGAGTGCGCGGGAGCGTTGAAGTGGATCGATCCGGTCGCGGCGCAGCAGCTGATCGCCACGCAAGCGTCCACGGACCTGCCCGACCCGCCGACGCCGGCCCGCGTGGCGCCGGCCTACGTGATGTACACCTCAGGTTCGACTGGCGCGCCCAAGGGCGTGGTCGTCAGTCAGCGCGCCGTGCTGTCGCTTTGCGTCGACAACGACTACATCGCGATCGAACCGGACGACTGCGTCGCCCATTGCAGCAATCCGGCTTTCGACGCCTCCACCTTCGAAATCTGGGCGCCGTTGTTGAATGGCGCGCGCGTGCTGATCGTGCCGCATCTGACCAGCCTCGATCCTCAGGCGCTCGAACGCATCATCGTCGAACGGCATGTCACCGCGATGTGGCTGACCACCTCGCTGTTCAATCAATGCGTACGCGCGTCGTCGACGCTGTTCGCGCCGCTGCGCTATCTGCTGTTCGGTGGCGAGGCCGCCGATCCTGGCATCGTCGGCCTGCTAGCCGGCAGCGCGAGGGCGCCGCAGCATCTGCTCAACATGTATGGCCCCACCGAGGCGACGACGTTCGCGACCTGTTACGCCGTGCCTGCGACGGCCGCCACCGCGAACGTGGTACCGATTGGGCGGCCGATTTCCTCGGCCAGGATCTACGTGCTGGACGCGCAGCTGGCGCCGGTGCCGGTCGGCGTGGCGGGCGAGCTCTACATCGGCGGCCTGGGCGTTGCCGAGGGCTACCTGAATCAGCCCGAGCTGACCGCCAGGCGTTTTCTGCACGATCCGTTCCTCGGCGATTGCAATGCCGACGACGCAGACCGGCCGGCGACCATGTACCGCAGCGGCGATCGCGCGCGTTGGCGCGCCGATGGACAGATCGAGTACCTGGGCCGGATCGATCAGCAGGTGAAGATCCGCGGTTTCCGAGTCGAGCCCGGCGAGCTCGAAGTGCATCTGATGCAGCACGCGGAGGTAACGCAGGCCGCGGTCGTGGTGGTGGAACCGGTGGCCGGCGAGCGCCAGCTGCTGGCCTATGTCGCCGGCGTGGAGGGGGGCGCCGCGCGCAACCACGACCTCGTCGCCCATTTGCGCGCGCGGCTGCCGGCGTACATGGTGCCGGCCGACATCGTGCACCTGCCGGCTCTGCCGCTGACCGCCAACGGCAAACTCGACCGGCGCGCATTGCCACGCCCGGCCGCTTCCGGGCAGGACATCGCCGCGCACGTGGCGCCGGGCAGTGCGCTGGAATTGGCGTTGTGCGAGCTCTGGCAGTCGGCGCTGGCCTTGCAACGCATCGGCATCGACGACGATTTCTTTCTGCTCGGCGGCAATTCGCTGTCGGCGGTGCGCCTGGTCGGCTTGATCAAGGAGCGGTTCGGGCATGCGGTCACGCTGCAGCAATTCATGCAGGCGCCGACCGTGCACGCGCTCGCGCAGGCGCTGGGCGCAAGCCAGCCCGCGCGCGAACGTCCGATCCAGACGCTGGCGCCGGATCGCGCCGGCCGGTTCGACCCGTTCCCGCTCACGCCGATACAACTGGCCTACTGGGTCGGACGCAGCGGCGTCGCCGAACTCAGCAACGTCGGCGCGCACGCCTACGCCGAGGTCAATGTCGCGGGGCTGCATCCGGCGCGGTTCGATGCGACCTTGAATCGCATGATCGCCCGACACCCGGCGCTGCGCACGGTGGTGCGCCCGGATGCGACCCAGCAGGTGCTGGCGACGGTGCCGGCGTACGCGTCCGTGCTGGACGACTACCGCCACGCCGATCCCGGCCAGCGCCAGGACGGCGTGGCCAACACCCGGGCGGTGATGTCGCACCAGGTGTTCGACGGCATGACCTGGCCGCTGTTCGAGGTACGCATCAGCCGGTTGAGCGACGAGGCGTTCATCATCCACTGCAGCCTGGATGCGCTGGTGCTGGATGCGTCCAGCGCGATGGTGCTGCTCGACGAATTCATCGCCGCCTACCGCGAACCCGACTGCCGTCTGCCGGTGCTGGAATTGACGTTCCGCGATTACGTGCGCGCGCGCGAGGCATTCGCGCAATCCGAACTCTTCCTGGATTCGAAGGCGTACTGGACCGCGCGTGCGGCCGACTTCCCTGCCCGTCCCGACCTGCCGCTGGCGGTCGACCCGGCGCAGATCACCCACCCGCGTTTCGAGCGCCGCAGCTGCGTAGTGCCCGCGCCGCAGTGGCAGGCCCTGCTCGCGCTGGCCAGAACCCACCAGATCACCCCGACCGTGTTGATCCTGGGCTGTTTCGGCGAGGTGCTGTCGCGCTGGGCGCAGCAGCCGCGGTTCGCGCTCAACCTCACCCTGTTCAACCGCATCCCCTTTCATCCGCAGGTGGATGCGTTGATCGGCGACTTCACCACCCTGGTGCTGCTAGAAATGTCCTACGCCGATCGGTCGGTGCCGTTCCTGCAGCGCCTGCGCGCGCACCAGCGGCAGCTGTGGACCGACCTGGAATACCGCTACTTCGACGGCATGGACATGCAGCAGACGCTGCGCCGGGCCGGCGGCGCGGCGACGAGCTATCCGATCGTCGTCACCAGCACGCTCGGCCTGGCGCAGGGGCGCACGCTGGCGTCGCTGCACGACCGCATCGCCGAGGCCGAGGGCTACAGCATCACCCAGACCTCGCAAGTCTGGCTGGATGTGCAGTTGTTCGAGCAGGCCGGTGGATTGCGCTGCAACTGGGACAGTGTGGCCGGGCTGTTCGGCGACGGTGTGCTGGACGCGATGTTCGCGGCGTTCAATGCTCTGCTGGCGCAGTTGCACGATGAGCGCGGCAGCTGGCACCGGCCGGCCAGCGTCGAGCTTTCGCCAGCGCAAATGCGCGCGATCGCCGCATCCAACGCGCCGGTGTCCGATCCGCTGCCGCGGCGGCTGCACGACCCGTTGCTGCGGCAACTGCATCGGCAGGGCGACAAGACCGCGATCCGCTGCCGCGACAAGCGCATCAGCTATGCCGAGCTGGAGCTGCGCAGCCGGGTTCTCGCCAACCGGCTTAAATCCGGTGGCGCCGCGCGCAATCGCCTGATCGCCGTGCTCATGGACAAGGACTGGCGGCAGGTGGTGGCGGTGACCGCGATCCTGCGCGCGGGCGCCGCCTACCTGCCGATCGACGCCGGTCTGCCGCGCGAGCGCATCGCGCTGCTGCTGGACAGCGGCGGTGTCGAGCAGATCGTCGCCTCGCCCGCGGCGGTCGAGCGCTGCCCGCCGGGACCCTTCCGGCTGTACGTGCTGGAAGACGAACCCGGCGCCGCACCGCCCGAATTGTTGCGCGAACCTGCCTGCGACGCACTGCCGGACGACCTGGCCTATGTGATCTTTACCTCCGGATCGACCGGTGTGCCCAAGGGGGTGATGATCGAACATCAGGCCGTGCACAACACCATCGCCGACATCAACCGGCGTTACCGGGTCGACGAGAGCGACTGCGTGTTCGCGTTGTCGAGCCTGAGCTTCGACCTGTCGGTCTACGATATCTTCGGCGTGCTCGGCGCCGGTGGCACGCTGGTGCTGCCCGAGGCGTCGGCGATCCGCGATCCGGCCGCGTGGCGCGAGTTGTTCGCGCTGGCCCAGCGGCACGAACCGATCACGGTCTGGAACACCGTGCCCGCATTGATGCGGATGTTCGTCGACGACCTGCAGGCCGATCCGTATCCCGCGCAGCTGCGGCTGGTGCTGTTGAGCGGCGACTGGATCGCGCTGGACCTGCCGCAGCGCATCCGCGCCGCGATGCCGGCGGCGCAGGTGATCAGCCTGGGTGGCGCGACCGAAGCGTCGATCTGGTCGATCGCCTACCCGATCGCCTCGGTTGCGCCGGAATGGAAGAGCATTCCCTACGGCAAGGCCCTGGAAAACCAGAGCATGCACGTACTGCAAAGCGATCTGGCGCCGGCACCGCTGTGGGTCGCCGGCGACCTGTACATCGGCGGGGTTGGGCTTGCGCGCGGTTACTGGCGCGACGACGCGAGGACCGCGGCGAGCTTCGTGCGGCATCCGCTCACCGGCACGCGCCTGTACCGTACCGGCGATCGCGGTCGCCTGCTGCCCGACGGCAACATCGAGTTCCTCGGCCGCAGCGACTTGCAGGTCAAGATCCGCGGCTATCGGGTCGAACCGGGCGAAATCGAATCGCGCCTGCTTGCCCATCCGCAGGTCGCGCAAGTGGTCGTGCTCGCCCAGCAGGACGCGTCGGGCGAAAAAGCTCTCGCGGCTTACCTGACCTGCACGGGCGCGGCCACGCTCACGGTCGAGACGATACGCGCGCACCTGGCCGAGGCCTTGCCGGCTTACATGATCCCGGGCGTGATCGCGATCATCGACGCGCTGCCGCTGACGCCGAACGGAAAGGTCGACCTCAAGGCCTTGCCCGCGCCGCTCAGCGCAGCCCTGTCGACGCGCAGCTTCCAGCCGCCCGAGGGCGAGATCGAACAGGCCCTGGCCGATATCTGGGCGGCGTTGCTGCAGATCGACCCGATCGGCCGCCACGACCATTTCTTCGAGCTGGGCGGCAACTCGCTGATGGCCGTGCAGCTGGTCGCGCGCATCCGCACCCAACTGGACGTCGAAGCATCGCTTGCCGATGTGTTTTCTGCGCCGCTGCTGGCCGAACTGGCGGAAAAGCTGGTCGACAGGCAGATCGCCGCATACGACCCTGGAGAACTGCTCGACCTGTCGCAGCAGGCAGGCTTGCACGAGCCGTCCAGCGGCACCGGCGGCGTCGCCGATGCGGTCGCATCGTAACCATCCGACGTCCGCGCTGGAGCTTGCGCCGGACCGCGCTGCCGGCGCCACGCGATCGCTGAAGAACGCGCGGCGCCGGCAACCAGCCTAGAAACGCCAGCGAAAACTCACCCGCACGTTGCGTGGTTCCAGCGGATGGTAGTGGATATCCTCCACGCCCTCCTCCGGCTCGCCGGGCAGGCGCGAGGCATAGAAGTAATCGATATCGTGGTCGTTGGAATCGAGCAGGTTGAACACGTCCAGGTACACCCCGAACCGGTCCCACTCGCGGCCGGCGCGCAGGTTGACCAGGGTCGAACCATCGGACTTCACCGAATTGTCTTCGATCAACGGATACGCGCCGAAATGGCGGACGCGCAAGCTCGAGAACCAGCCGCTGTCCAGGCGCGCGGTGATGCCGGCGGACACCACCAGCGGGATCGAACCGGGGATCTTGCGGCCGGCCGGATCGGAATCGCTGAAGCGCGCCTCGGTGTAGGACGCATCCAGGTCGCCGGAGAAGATACCGTTGCCGAACCAGTACACGCCCAACTCGATGCCTTCGCGCCGGCTCGGGCGGCTACCCTCGGTGGTGCCGGCGTCGCCGACGAACAGCAGTTCCGAGTCCAGATCCAGGCGCCACAGCGCGGCGGTGGCGTGCACACGATTACTGAAGTAAAGGCGCGCGCCGAGCTCGTAGCCGGTGGAATCGACCAGCGGATCGACCCGGTCGACCGGCTCGCGGCTCACCGGGTCGAGCACGATGGTGGTGCCACGCGCGTCGTTGGAATGAAAGCCCTGGCCCGCGCTGAGGTAGAGCTCCATTGCCTGGACCGGCTTCCACGCCAGGCTGGCCTTCAGCGAGGTCGCGCTGTCGTCGGCCTTGCCGGAGTTCACCGGTAACGAGCGCGAATCGACGTCGAAGTCGTAACGGTCATGACGAATACCGAGATAGCTGCGCCAGGCGTCGTTGAAATGGAACTCGTGCGCGGCGAACACGCCCAGGCTGCCCTCTTCGACCGCGTCGTCGCGCACCGTCGACAGCAGCTGCCGGGCCCGGGTGCGGAACAGGCCGACGCGTCCGATGTCGTCGAAACGTCCCTCCGCGCCGACGCGCCAGCGGCTGCGGCCGGCGGTCCATTGCTGCGACAGTGCGAATCCGTAGATGCGTCGCTGGTCGACCTGGCGGAACTCGTCGCCGTTGTCCGGATCGTCGAGGAAATAGGCGAAGTTGGAATACAAGCTGAGGTCGTAGTCGATCGCATACGCGCTCGCCGCCAGTTCGCCGCCCCATGCCGGGCCGTGCCAGTCCGCGGAAATGCTGTAGCGCGAGGAGGTTCCGCCGACCATCGTGTCCAGCGAACCGAGTTCGTCGATCAGCCCCTGCTCGACCGCGCGGCGCGGGATCTGGTCGGCGGAGTTCCAGCGGTTGTGGTAGCCCATGAGGGTCAGGCTGCCGCGGCCGCCAGCGATGTCGGCGCTGTACTTGAGCAAGCCGTTGAACTTGCGCACGTCCTCATCGATGTCGGTCCAGGGGCCGTCGTTGCGCAGGAGCTCGGTGCCGTAGAGAAGCGAGCCACCGCCGGCGCTATCGACCGAGTCGACGACAACGCCGCGCAGGTAGCCGTTGCCGCCCGCGGTCAGCTCGGCGTGGCCGCGGTCCAACCGGTCGGCGATGCGAAACCGTGCCGAACCGGCCGAGGAAAAGTCGCCGACGTCGGCGTAGTACACGCCCTTGCGGTACGTGAGTTCGTCGACCGCTTCCGGGATCAGGAAGTTGAGATCGGTATAACCCTGGCCGTGACCGTGGGTGCGCATGTTCACCGGCATCGCATCGACGAAGGTGGCGAAGTCGGTGCCGTGGTCGAGATTGAAACCGCGCAGGAAGTACTGATTGGCCTTTCCGCTGCCCGAATGCTGGGTGGCGACGACGCCGGGCACGAATTCGAGCAGGTCGCCGCTGCGCAGCAACGGGCGCGCGGAAAACTCGATCACGCCGACCGATCCCTCCGACGCGCTGATCGCTTCGCCGACCAGGTTCTGGCGGCGGCCGAACACCTGCACGCGGTCGAGATTGGTGGTGGTGAGTTCCTCGTCCTGGGGGGCGACAGTTTGCGCGATCGCTGCCGGTGCGGCCAACGCGATCGACAAGGCGAAGGCCAGGCGGGTGACATGACGGGGATGCACGTCGTCCCTCGATCGGAGCGACGATAGGACACTTGGATGAGCACGCAACATTTCGATTCCTCGGTGCGGTCCGCGGACGTGCATGCGACGCCGTCGCCGCCCGTTTGGGGCAGGCGCAACAGCGCGGGCTGTGAAGCTGCGGCAATGCAGTGCGGATTCGTTTCGCGCCCGCCGCATCGCAGCCGCGGCGGAGGATGCTCGACGGCGTCGGACGCTCAGCGCGGCGGGCGTTCACCGGGCAGGCAGTACCGCGCGATCAGCGCCAGCAGCGGCGGGCCCGACGGTGCGGCGGACGACAGGTCGTGAATCGGCAGCAGCAGTTGTGCCGGCAGCAGCATCGGGCTGATGTCGCCGGAGCGCATCAGCAATTTCGCTGGAAGTTGCGGACCGTCGTCATCGACGTAGACCACGCCGGTGGTTCCGGCGGCGTGGCGGTGATAACCCACACCTGCCGCGTGGGCCAATGCGTGGGACAGGATCTGGATGTGCGAGTGTTCCGGCCCGGCCTCGGCAGCGAACGCGTCTTCGGCTGGCGACGAATTGGCAGTCGGGCGCAACGGCGTATGCGCGTCCGCATGCTCCAGCCACAGGCGCAAATGGTCTACGCGTGCAGGCAGGGCGATCTGGGCAGCCACGCCGGCGTCACCGGGTGTTTGTGCTTGCATCGCTGGCGCCGCGTGCGGGCGACGGGCCGTCGCGGCAGCGCCCTGCCCGTGCACGCACGCGTTCAACCATCGGCATGGCGAGTGGTCGCCGACACCGTCACGCTGCGCTTGCGATGCAACGTGCGTGTGCGCGGGCCATAGCAGCCTGGTCACGGTCTGGGTCGCGATCTGGAACGACATCAGCATCGCCAGTGCCAGTGCGACCGCCAACGCGACAATGCGGTGCGAGCGCACCGCGTCGATGAAGCGTCGGCGAGTGCGGTACCGGGGTTTCATCAGCCGAGCGACGACCGACGCTTGCATAGGGTAGCGTCCGGTGCATGCACCTTCGCACGCATCCGTCGCGATGCGGCGGAATCGACGGCACTGCTGTAGCGCCCGGCATGGGCCGGCACACGTTCGAACACCTCGCTGGCCGATGCAGTCGCCGAAAGCAACAGCCCATTGCGTTCCTTGTCCATCCAGCATTCCTCCTTCGGCTTCGGCCAGGCGCAAGCGCCTGTCGCCATCGGTCGTCCGATCCGCTCGGTGATCTTGCCTCAGTCAGGCTTGCCAGCCCCCGGCTTGCGCGACAGGCGCGCCCAGCGCAGTGAATTGAGGATCACCCACCCCATCGAAACATGGTGCAGCACGTCCATCAGATGCGACATGAGCCCGATCCGTTGGCCGGCGACCCAATGGCTCAGGTGATGCAGCAGCATCAGCAGGAACGCCAGGATCGCCGTGGACGTCTCCACCCAGCGGAAGATGCGGCTGGACCCGAACGCATAGACGCCGATTGCGGAGAACAGGTAGACAGCGGACAGGATTTTCAGCACGAACACGCCGTCGTAGCCGGGATCCTGGCGCAGAGCGATAAAGTCCGCTTCGGAAAACATGCCGAACAAGGCCATGCTCAACAACGTCGTCGCCAATATCGCCAGCGATGCGATCCATCCAAGTGCGATCTGATGAGCAAGCGACTCTTCTGAGTGTTTCATCGATCTCTCCATGTTGTGCGCGCGCCCGGCCATGGCGGCCTTCGTAGGTCTATCCGATCCGATCGCGCAGATGAGCGGCGATACGTTCCCCTATCACCATGCAGCTGAGATTCGTGGGCACCGTGGGAATGGCCGGAATCAGCGATGCATCGGCGACGGACACATTATCACAGCCATGAATCAGTCCGTGCTCGTCGGCCACGGCCATGCCGTCGCGTTGCGGCCCCATCCGCAACGTTCCCACCGGATGCCACGACGCCCGCACGGTGACGCGCAGCATGCGTTCGAGCAACGGATCGGAATCGACCACCCGCTGGCTGCAAGACATGGGACGGCCGATCAATGCGTCCAGCGGCCGGCTCCTGATCAGGTCCCATGCCATGCGCACGCAGGTCTTCATCCGCTGCAGGTCGTCGTCGCGGTCGAGCAGGTTGAGGACGATGCGCGGAACCAGCGCACCGTCTAGCGGCAAAAATTCGATCCGGCCGGTCGAACGCGGCGCGGCGAGAACGCTCGACAATCCGGACACGACGCCGTCTCCGCCCAGTTCATGGACGCCCGGCAGGTCGTCGGCGTGGATGCCGGCAAGGGCGAAGATCTGCAGATCGCAGCCCTGCGCGGCGTCGGCGCTGGCGAACTGCAGCAGGCCTTTATGCAGGGTGTCGCCCAGCGCGTGTCGGCCTGGCTGCGGCTTCGCCCACAGGCTGACCACGGGATGGTCTTGCAAGCTCTGCCCTACGCCCGGTAGCGCCAGCCGCACCGGGATGCCAGCAGCCGCGAGCGCGTCGGCCGGGCCGATTCCGGAGCGTGCGAGCAACGCAGGCGAGCCGATCGCACCGGCGCACACCACGATGTGCGCAGCATGGAAAACGTCCGTTCCGCTGGCGCTGCGCACCTCCACGCCGGAGGCGTTCACGCGTTCGCCCGCTCCAGTCAGGAGAAGTCGTCGCACCTCGCATCCGCCCTTGATCTCGAGATTGGTGTGATGCGGCGCGTCGCGCAGGTACAACGTGGCGCTGGAACGCCGCCGCCCGGCGACCGCGCTATGGGGAATCGCGCCCACGCCCGCGCTGTCGCTGACTGCCACGTCCACGGTGTGGAATCCGCGCGCGGCACAGGCGGCGATGAAGCCGTCCTGCAGCGGGGACGTGGCAAGCGATGCAGGGTATGCCGATGCCGAGCCGCTGTCGCCGTACAGAACGCGGTCCACGCGCGCGCACCACGGCGATACTTGTTGCCAACCCCAACCGGGGTTGCCTGCCGCTGCCCAACGCTGGTAATCCTCGCGCCGCGCATGCACGGCGACCGAGCCATTGATCGCCGAACCGCCGCCCAGGGTCCTGGCCATGGGATACGGCAGCGTCACCGCCGAGCCGATGCCCTCGTCCCGCACATGCGCCTGCCACGGCCAGTTGTATCCCTGCAGCACTGGAAAGCCGGCGGTCGACAATGCGCGCGGCAGCTCGCCGCCGCCGGCGTCGCCGGCCTCCAGCAACAACACGCGGCGGCGGCCGTCCTCGGCCAGTCGCGCTGCGACGATGACGCCCGCGGTACCGCCGCCGACGACGATGCAATCGTATCGCGCGTGCTTGGACGCATCGTGACGAATGGACATCGGGCGCGCCGCCATCGCAGTGAGGCGTTCAGAGCAAATCGACGACGAACACCACGCCGATGATCGCGATGCCCGCGCCGAGCAGACGCAGATAGCGGGTCAGTGACGGACGCGCCATCATGACGTGACCGATCAGCACGCCGAGCAGATGGATCGCTGTGGTACCGACCAGGAATCCGGCTCCGTAGAACACCGGATCGGCGGCGTGCGGCATCTCCAGCCCGTGCGCGTGCCCGTGCAGCGAACCGAACAACGCGGTCACAGCCATGATCAACCAGCGGTAGCGGTTGTCCTTGACCAGCAGGATGGCGACGCCCAGGGTGAGTACCGACGATGCGATTCCGACTTCGGTGGCGGGCCATTGGTAGCCGTAGATGCCGAACACCGCGCCGACGATCATGGCGCAGACGAATACCGCGGGCACCACGAAGATATAGCGTCCGCCGAGCTGGGTGCTGACGATGCCCACGCTCAGCATTGCCAGAAAATGATCCGGTCCGAAGACCGGATGCATCAGGCCGGACATGAAACCTTCCGCCGCGCTCACGGTATGCGCCGCCGCGCTGCCCGGCCAGCACAGCGCAAGAGCGCATGCGAGCGTCAAACCCCATGGCAGCCATGCGGCCGCTCCGGCATCCTGCAAACGAGTGTGGTGTAAATGCAGCATCAGTCCTCCGTCATGGCCAGCATTTCTTCCAGTTCCTGTGGCGACAAGCGATCCACGATCGCCGGATCCAGCTTGGCGGCGACGTACAGAGACATCTGCCGGATCGTAGCAAACTCGAACATCTTATCCAGCGGAAGCTCAAGTCCGAATTCGCTCTTGATCCGCGCGAAGATGCTGGTGGCGGTCAGCGACTTTCCGCCGATGTCGAAGAAGTTGTCGTTGCTGCCGATGTTCTTCGTTCCCAGCACGCCTTCCCAGATCGCCGCGATGTCGGCCTGGATGCGGCCGCGCTGGTCGGTTGTGGCGACGTGCGCGGCGTCGTCGGGCGGCGTCGCCGGTGCGGGTTCCTGTGCGCCATGGTGCCCGGGCGCGAGCGTGGCCGCCGCACCGAGCCGGTTGAAGGCGGACCGTTCGATCCAGTGGCGCGAACGCTGGAACGGATAGCTGGGAAGCGAGACGCGTCGCGGCGTGCATCCGGCATGCAGACCGTTCCAATCCACGTCCACGCCAGCCATCCACAGCGCCGCGACGGCCTGCAGAAAGACCTTGCGCGCATCATTCACGCCATCGCTATCGCCTGCAGCGGCGACACCGCGAATACGCGGCCGCGCGTCCGTCCCCACTGCGTCGAATGCCGCGCAGGCGCCGATCGACAACACAATCGGATCGCCGAGCCGGTCGATCTTCTGCAGCGCCGAATGGAACTGGACCAGGTTGGACGGTTGGCGTTCCCAGTAGCGCCTGTCGTCGGGCGCGCGGCGCTCGCGTTCGTTACCGCTGAGCACCAGCGCGAGTGCGGGCGGCTGCAACGATGCCTGCGCCAGCAATTGCGCGTACGCGGCGTAACCGGTATCGCCGCTCGCGCTTGCGGCGCGCGCCGTCGACAGCACGGCCGACGCCTGTTGATGGCCGATGCCCAGCGAGTGCAAGCGCTGCGACAAAGCCAGGATCCGCTCGGCGGTTCCACTGACGCCGCACCGCTGCGCGCCGTCCACCGATACGATCCGGCAACCGCACCCATCCACCAGGCCCTGCAACGAGTCCGCCGTCGCGTCCACCGTGCAATGCTGCTCCGGTTCCTGCGGCAGCAGCAGGCGCGCTTGCGCATCCACCAGGGCCAGCGCGGTTTCCAGCGAGAACACCGCGGCCAGGCACGCGGCCACGTATTCGCCCAACGCGCGCCCGAGCAGCGCCGCTGGTTTGATGCCAAGGCTCAGCCACAACTGCGCCAGCGCATACTCCGACGCGAACTGCAGGCCCATGCGTTGCCGCGGCGGCAGTGCCTGGATGTGCGCGGCATCGGCGTGCGTGAGCAGCGGTTGCAAGTCGTATGCGGCGATTCCGAGCAGTACCTGCGCGCAGCGATTGAACGCGTCGGCGAATGCGGGTTCCTGCCGATGCAGGCAGGCGATCGCGTCGATGCGTGCGATGCCCTCGCCCGCCAGCACCAACACCACCTGCGGGGTATGGCGATGGTTGAATTCGCGCAACGGCAGCGCGGCTGCATCCAGGGCGCGTACCGCGTCGTCGCTGTCCTCGCACACCAGCGCTAGGCGCCATTCGTGCGCCTTGCGCCCGAGCTGCAGCGTATGGGCGACGTCCTCCAGCACCAGCTGCGTATCGCCGCGGAGCGCCGCGGCCAGCTCGCCCGCCGCTTGCCGGCAGGCGTCGGAGGTGCGCGCCGACAGCACCAGCAGTTCGCTGCGTGCGGTGCGCGCCCTATCGGGCGTTGCGGGCGCGGCCGGCGCTTCCTCGACGATGACGTGCGCATTGGTGCCGCCGACGCCGAATGCACTGACCCCGCCGCGGCGCGGCCCGCTCGCCGGCGCCGGCCAGTCGCGCAGTTCGGTATTGACGAAGAACGGGCTGTCGGCGAAATCGATCTTGCGGCTCGGCACTGCGGCATGCAGGCTCGGCGGGATCTGGCGGTGGCGCAAGGACTGGATCATCTTGATCAGCCCCGCGATCCCGGCCGCCGAGCCGAGGTGGCCGATGTTGGTCTTGATCGAACCCAACGGACAGCGTTCGCCCGAGGCGCGGGGGCCGCCGAACACCGCGCGCAACCCCTCGAACTCGATCGGATCGCCCAGCGCGGTCCCGGTGCCGTGGGCCTCGATCGACTGGATTGCGTCGGGCCCGCAACCGGCCGCCTCCAGCGCATCGGCGATCGCCCGCGCCTGCCCTTGCGCACTTGGCGCGGTGAAGCCGAGCTTGCGTGCGCCGTCGTTGTTGATCGCCGTGGCCTTGATCACCGCCAGCACGTTGTCGCCGTCGGCGATCGCCCGTTTGAGCGGCTTCAACACCACTAGGCCCACACCGCTGCCGAACACGCACCCCTTGGCGTCGTCGGCGAAGGCGCGGCAGTAGCCGTCGGGCGAGGTGATGTGTCCACTCACGTAGGAGTAGCCCGACGGGCTGACCGTGTTGGCGATGGTCACACCGCCCGCGATCGCGATCTCGCAGTCACGCGAGCGGGTCAGGCTGTGGCAGGCTGCGTGCACGGCGACCAGCGAGGTCGAACACGCGGTGTTGATGCCGAGGCTGGGTCCGGTGAGGCCAAGCTTGTACGACAGCAGCGTGGCCGCGTAATCGGCCTCGTTGAGGCTGAGCATGCCGATCACGTCGGCGTTCCTGGCCAGTTCGAGATTGCCAATCAGGTGCTCGTACAGATAGAAATTGGTGCCCTTGCCGACGAACGCGCCGATCCGGGCGCCGCCGCGTTCGTCCGCGTAGCCAGCGTCGTCGAGCGCCGCGGTCGCGCATTCGAGCAACAGGCGCTGTTGCGGATCCATGATCGCCGCATCGGCCGGGGTGAGGTCGAAGTAACCGGCGTCGAACCGGTCGATGCCGGCCAGCACCACTCCGGCCTTGACGTAATCGGGCGCGGCCAGTTGCAGCGGGTCGACGCCCGCGGCGAGCAAGGCCGCGTCGCTGAACTGGCGCACCGCGCAATGTCCCGCGGTCAGGTTGGTCCACAGTGCGTGGACGTTATCGGCATCGGGAAAGCGCCCGGCCATGCCGATCACGGCCACGGCGTCGTCGTGCCCGTCCGGTGGTGCCTTCGCCGCCGCAGCGGCATTGTGCTGGCGTCTGCCCGCACCGTCCTGGCCGTCCAGGTGCCGTGCCAGCGACTCGATGGTCGTGTATTGCAGCAGCGCGTTGATCGACAATGGCTGCTCGCGGCCGAGGTTGAGTTGGTTCATCACCTCCACCAGGCTCAACGAGTCGCCGCCGACATCGAAGAAATTCGCGCGGATGTGCAACAGCTCCTTGCCCAGCACCCGACACCATACGCTCCAGATGCGGTGTTCAGTTTGCGAGCGTGGCAAGGTGACCGTGTCCGCGGCGACGCGCTCGCCGTCCGACGGCACCGGCAGGCTGTCGAGCAGCACTTTGCCGTTCCCGCTCAGCGGCAGGCCGTCCAGGGCAAGGATGCGCGCCGGCACCATGTAATCGGGCAGACGTTCGCTCAGATGGGTGCGCAGGGCGCTTTCGTCCAGCGCCGCGCCTGCGCTCGCCGGCACCGCGTACGCGACCAGGCGGCTGTTCGACCCCTCGCCGAGTACGCGTACCGCCGCTTCGCGCACCGTCGCGTGCGCAGCTAGGACCGACGAGATCTCGCCGAGTTCGACCCGGTTGCCGCGCACCTTGACCTGCAGATCGTCGCGGCCGAGAAACTCGATCACGCCGTCGTTGCGGTAGCGGCCCTTGTCGCCGGTGCGATACAGCCGCTCGCCGCTGTCGGGATGGACCAGGAAGCCGAGGCTGGTCTTGTGTTCGTCCTTCCAATACCCCTGCGCCAGGCCGCTGCCGCCGATGTACAGGTCGCCGGCGACCCAATCGGGTACCGCACGCAACCCGGCGTCGAGGACGTGGAAGGTCTGGTTCGGCAGCGGTATCCCGTAAGGGATGCTCGACCAGCCTGGATCCACCGCGCCTATCGGAAAGTGGATCGACCAGATCGCGCATTCGGTCGCGCCGCCGAGGCTGACGATGTCGAGATCGCCGGCGATCGCGCGCAGGCGATCGGGCAGCTTCACCGGGATCCAGTCGCCGCTCAGCAAGGCCAGGCGTAGCGAGGGTATCGCGCCGTCGACGATGGACTGCGCGAAATCCACCAGCATGTTCATCAGCTGCGGCGCCGAATTCCATACCGTGACCGACTCGCGCCGGATCAAGGTGTGCCAATGGCCGGGATCGCGTCCCAGCGATGGCTCCGGCACGACCAGCGTGGCGCCGGCCGCGAGCGTGCCGAACAGGTCGTAGACCGACAGGTCGAAGCCGAGGTCGGACACCGCCAGCACCTTGTCGCTCGCTTCCAGCGCGAAGATCCGGTTGATGTGCGCGACCGTGTTGACGGCGGCGCGATGATCGATGACCACGCCCTTGGGCCGGCCGGTGGAACCGGAGGTGAAAATGACGTAGGCCAGGTCCGCCGGCGACTGGCGCCGTGGCGGCGCCTGGGTGAGCGCGGCGCGATCCGGGTCGATGCGCACGTCCACGCGCACGATGCCGCAGGCGAACCCGTCGTCGGGGCATCCCGGCAATGCGAGCACGATCCTGGCCTCGCTTTCAGCCAGTACCTGGTCGCGGCGCAGCGCGGGCCAGCGCGCATCGACCGGAAGATAGGCCGAGCCGGCAAGCATGACCGCCATGACCGCGACCACCTGCTCGGGCCCACGCGCGCCGCAGATGCCGATCAGTTGCCCGGGGGCGGCCCCTGACTGGATCAGTTGCGATGCCAGCGTCGCGCTGTTGGCGAGCAGGCTGCCATAGCTCAGTGCGCGGCCGCCGCATCGCACCGCCAACCGGCCTGGATCGCGCAAGGCCTCGGCCACGAACGGCTCGTGCAGGCAGTGATCCGGGGTTGCCGCCGCGGTGGCGTTCGCGCGCGCGCGGGTGGCCGCCTGCGCGGCAGGCAGCGGCACGGGATCGGTGCTGTCCCAGGCCGCGTCATCCGCGGCCAGGGTGTCCAGCAGCGTGGCGTAGGCGGCGAACATCGCGTCGAGCACGCCCGCCTGGAACAGCGCATCGGATGCGTCCCAGTTCACCAGCAGCTCGCCGCCGATATCGAACACCTGGCAATCCAGCGACACCTGCGGGGTCTGCGAAATGCCGTAGACCATCGGGCCGAAGGCATTGAACGCGTTGCTGCTCTCGGCGCGGCTGCCGTCCAGCATCAGAGTGCTGGTGAACACGATCGGGAACGACGCGTCGAGCGCGGCGTCCTTGCCGCGGTTGAGTTCGCGGATGACGTCCACCGCGTTGAACTGGCGGTGCTCCATGTCGCGCAGGCATTGCGCCTGGACCCGGCCGACACGGTCGCGAAAGCTGCCGCCGCGCGAGGCGTCGATTTCGACCAGCATCAAGGTGGTGAAGTCGCCGACGATGGCGTTCGCCTGCTCATGCAGCGGCAAGCGGTTGAACAAGGTGAGATTCACGCAGAATCGCGGGGTCCCGCTCCAGCGCGCCAGCACGTCGGAGAACGCCGCCAGCAGCAGGTTCGATGCGGTGATGCCCTGCGCGCGCGCGCGCGCCCTGAGCTGGGTCCATTGCGACGGCGCCAGCTTCAGCGTGCGCCGCGTCAACGCATAACGCGTGTCGGGCCTGGCCTTGGACTGCGGCAACGTCGCCGGCCCTGGCAGGGTGTCCAGCCTGTCCAGCCAGTAGCGGCGTGCGCGCTGGTAGGACGGCAGCGCGCGGCAGCGCTCCTCCGCCAGCACGTAGTCTCTGAAAGTCAGCTGCAACGGGTGCGGGGAAAAGTCCGGATCGGCGTAGAACCGTGCCCATTCGCGCAGAATGATCATCATGCTCCACGCATCGATGGTCAAAAAATCCCAGCCCATGCACAGATGCCAGGCATCGCCCGGCAAGCGGATCAATCGGATCACGTACAGCGGCCAGCGGTCGCTGGGAAGGACCAGCTCGGACATCTCCTTGCGAATGCCGGCCAGCGCTTGCGCCGTGCCGGTGTCGTCCAGCCCGGACAGGTCGTGCACCTGGATCTGGTACGGATCGACCCGCGGCAGTACCCGCTGGCGCCCGTCCGCGTCGACGATCGCACGCAACATGCCATGGCGGGCGATCACGTGGCGCAACGCCGCGCTCAGGCGCGCCGGGTCGAGGGCGTCACGGCACGCGAATTCCATGTAGACGTGGGTGGACGTCCCGCCCAGTGCGAGACTGCCGTTGCGACCGAACCAGTACGCATGCTGGACCGGATTCAGCGCAAACGGTTGGTCGGCATCTTCGATCGCCGCGACGGCCTGCGGGTAGTTCTCCGCTGGCGCGAGCGCGGACTGCGCCTGCAGATGACCGATGAGCGCATCCTTGTGTTCGCCCAGGGCGTGCTGCAGCTCGCGGGTCATCACCCCAGGCGCGGCATGCACATGTAACTTGCCGTCGCGCAGCTCGATCCGCACCTGCTTCTCGGCCAGAATTGCCAACAGCTGCTGCATCGACTCGCTCCTCATTGTCCCGGCGCGGACCCGCGTCCGCGCCCCGCGACGCCATGTCGCCTAGCCATGCATCAGCTCCAGGTACTGCGCGATCGTCGCGTCCTCGAACAGACTGTAGTGGGTGCCCGGAACGCGCAGGCAGACGACCTTGCCGGAGACATGCTGCGACCATCCCCAGTCGGCACGATCGTACGCCGGGTGGCCGGCGAATTCCGCAACGACATCCTGTTCGACGCGGACCACCACGACATCGGCCTGCACCGCACCGGGCGAGTAATCCGCCGCGGCCGCGACCTGGTCGCGGAACACCGTGTAGACCGCGGCCAGCGACGTATCGTAAGACAGCTCCAGCACCTGCGAGGCCTTGCGCAATTGCGTGTCAGCATCCAGGCCGGCGAAGGACGACGGCGCCAGACGCTCGACCGGCAGTCCCAGTCCCAGGTCCTGCAGGAACCACGCCAGCAGTTGCTGCGGATCCGGTTCGGCGCGGGGCCACGGCGCGGGGCCGTCCAGCAGCACGAGCGAACTGAGCTGCTCTCCGGCAGCTTGCAGTTGTGCGGCGATTTCGAACGCGAGCACTGCGCCGGTCGACCAGCCGCCTATCGCGTACGGCCCGACCGGCTGGGCACTGCGTATCGCCTGCACATGCCGCTGCGCCAGCGCGGGAATGCTGCGGCGCACAGACGCCAGCGCCGGATCGGCGCCGACCTGCAGGCCATACAACGGACGCTGCAGGTACCGGCCGAGCGCTGCGTACGCCATCACCGAGCCGCCGGCCGGATGCACCAGGAACAAGCCGGTCCCGCGCCGCTCATCGTTGAGACGCACCGCGGCCTGCCCCTGCACGGACGGCGCACCGCCGGACTTCACCCGCGCCGCCAGCGCACGCACCGTGCGCGCGATCCAGAAATCGCTCAGTGTGTAGGTCTGCCCGAACGCCTGCTTGATCGCGGCGAAGATCCGGATCGCATCGAACGACTGCCCGCCGACCTCGAAGAAATCGTCGGTGACGCCGAGCGAATCGAGCGCGAGCACGCGCTGCCAGATGTCGCGGATCTGCCGCTCGATCTCGTCCGCGGCGGGCACATGCGCGCGCGGCGTCACCGCCGCCGGGTCTACCTCCAACGCGGTCCGCGCCAGCGCGTCGCGATCGGTCTTGCCATTGGCCGTTACCGGCAGGCGAGGCAGGATCCGCCACACGCCCGGGACCATGTACGCGGGCAACTTGCTGCGCAGGAAGGCCTCGCAATCGGCCGCGCGCAGGCCGTCGAGACCGGCGACGTGGCCGATCAGTATCCGGTGTGCGTTCGCTGTCGTTCCCACCGTCACCACCGCGTCGGCGATGTCGGGATGTTCGCCAAGCACCGCCTCGATCTCGGCCGGCTCGATGCGATGGCCTTGCAGTTTGATTTGCGAATCGATCCGTCCCATCCATTGGATGCAGTCGCCATCGAGATAACGCCCCAGGTCGCCGGTGCGGTACCAGCGTTGCCCGGTCGCGGCATCGATCACGAAGCTGCGCGCGGTCTTCTCCGGTTCGTTGAGGTAGCCGCGGGCCAGGCCGTGCCCGCCGATCAGCAGCTCGCCGCGCACCCAGCGCGGGCACGGCCGGCCATGACGGCCAAGCACGCGCCAGGACTGCCCGTCCATGGCGTAGCCGTAAGGAATGCTGGGCCAGGTCGGATCGACCGCCGCGATCGGATAGAAAATCGACCAGATCGACGCTTCGGTGGCGCCACCCAGACTGACCACGCTGGCATTGGGTGCGATCGCACGCACCGCGTCGGGCAGTTCCAGCGGGATCTTGTCGCCGCTGAGCATGACCAGGCGTAGATCCGGCAACGACACCGCACGCCTTTGCGCGGCCTCCACAAGCAGACGCATCAGCGCCGGTACCGAGTTCCATACCGTGACCCGCTCGCGTTGGAGCAGGTCGAGCCAATGATGCGGATCCAGGGTCGCGTCCGGATTCGGATAGACCACGCAGGCGCCGGCAGCGAGCGCACCGAACAGGTCGTACACGGAAAGATCGAAGCCGAACGAGGACACCCCGAAGAGACGGTCGTGCGCGGTCACGCCGAAGCGCCGGTTGACCTCGTCGATCGTGTTCATGGCCGCGGCGTGCTCGATCATCACCCCCTTGGGCCGGCCGGTGGTGCCGGACGTATAGATCACATAGGCAAGATCGTCGCCGCGCACCTGCGCCGGGTCGGCCGTGTCGTGCACGGGCTGCGCCGTCGGCGCGAACTCAGCGATCGCCAACGGCGTCACGCCCGCCGGCCACGCGGCGGCAGCGTCGTGTTCTGCCTGGATCAACACCACGCCGCAACCGCAGTCCTGCAGCATGTAGCCGACCCGCTCGGCCGGCAGCGCGGGGTCGATCGGCACGTAGGCCGCACCGACCCGCGCCACCGCCAGCGCGCAGGCCATCAGCTCGCGGCCGCGGTCCATCATGATCGCCACGATTGCGCCGCGGCCGACGCCCCGCGCGCGCAGTTGCGCGGCGCAGGCCGCACTCCATGCGTCCAGCTCGGCGTAATCGACGGTGCCGTGGCGATCGACCACGGCCGCCGCGGCGCCGCCGTCGCGGGCGTTGCGCGCCAGGCCATCGTGCAGGCGCGCGTGCGGATCCCAGTCGGACGGCGAGGAAGCCGTCGCTCCGGCATCGACGCACGCATGCGCAAACTCCACCTGCCGCCGGTCCCAGGCCGCGGCCACCGCCGCAAGTTCGTGTATCCAGCCTTCGAACGCCGCCCACATCGCGTCGATGAAACCAGGCGGGAAGCACTCCTCGATCAAATCCCAGACCGCATACAGGCTGCCGTCTTCCAGCTCGAAGAACTGGTGGTCCAGCACCGTCTGCGAGGTTTCCAGCACCTGAAAATCCGGCTTGCGATAAGCGCGCATCGCCAGCCCGCTGCCGACCACGAACGGGCTGGGCGCGCTGCCGAACGAACCGCGGATGCGGTTGAGTTCCTGCAGCACCTGCATGCCGCCGATCTGCAGGTGCTTGAGATCCTCGAGCACTTGCTGCTGGATGCGCCGGGCGTTGTCGGCGAAGCTCAGGCTTGGGTCGAGCGCGATCTCCAGCGGGTACAGCGAGGCGAAGTTGCCGAGCATGCCCAGCAGATCCGCGTGCACGCTCGGAAAACGCCGCGTCACCATCTGGCTGAGGATGAAGCGATCGCTGTTGCTCCACTCGGCCAGCACATAGGCGTACGCGGCGACGACCGCGTTGGACGGGGTCAGGCCGTACGTTGCCGCCGCGTCCTTGAACGCTGTCCATTGCGCCGCGGGCAGCAGCATCGAACGGCGCTCCAGGTGCGAGCGCCGCCGTCGCGTCGCGGCGACCTGGGACAGCGCCGGCGGCGCGGGAAGACCGGCCAGGCGATCGAACCAGTACGCGCGCGCCACCTCGCCCTCATGCGATCGCGCAAGGTTTTCCAGCGCGAGCACCGCGTCGCGATACGACAGCTGCAGTGACGCGCGGTCCGGAGCGCCGCGATAACAGGCTTCGACTTCCTCGAGCAACTTCGAGGTTCCGAAGCCATCGACGAAAAAACTGTTGTGGTTGTAGTGAACGCGCGAGGTCCGCACCCCGTCCTGGTCCCAGGTGCTGATACGCAGGTCGAACCACGGCCATCGGTCCAGCGGCAGTTCGCTGCGTGCCATCTGTGCACGCACGCGTGCCAGGTGCGCCTGCACGTGCTCGGCGGGCTGGCCGGTCAGGTCGTCTTCGACGAACGCGACGGGTTCGAACTCGGCGAGCATCTGCAGTTCGATCGAGCTGTTGACGACGCACAATTCACGCCGGTGGCGGCGCAAGGCACGGTTCCAGGCACCAGTGTACGCAGCGACGTCGAGCTCCTGGTAGTTGGTTTCCATGTAGGCGTGCGGCCGCACGTGGTACTCCATGTACGGGTCGTCGGCCAGGTAGAAGCCCAGTTGCAAATCCGACAGCGCGAACGGCGCGGAATCGTTGCCGATGTCTGCCTGCGCCGTGACGGCGATCGCCTGAGCGCCGCGGTTGGAGTTCAGCGCCGCCACCAGCGCCGGCTTGTGCTGCATCAGCCGCCGGCGCAATTCGTCGCTGAGCGCACCCTTGGGCGCGCTCAGCGTGAGCTGCCCGCCTTCGGCAGACACACGGATGCCGAGCGAAGACAGTTCTTCCAGCAATGTGCTCAGATCGCTCATCGTTGTTCCGTCCGTGGCCTGTGGCGCGGGTCAGCCCCTACGCGCGGCAAGCGGCGACGATGCCTCCCATCGGCCAGCGGTGGTGGTGATGCGGGTCGGGCACGACCTGCAGCGCCTGTAGACCAGCCTGCTCCAGCGCGGAGCGCCATTCGGGCAGGCTCATGAAACCGCGGTTGATCCGGCTTCCGCGCCCAAGCCGCGCTTTGTTATAGCTGTGGAAAGTGATCGGGAAGATTTCGATGAACAGGAAATCCCGCGCGGGCTGGCGGAAATTCTCGATCATCGCCAGCCAGCCGTCGGCGCTGAGCAGCGTTCCGAGCCATTGCAGCGTCGCCACGACGTCGACGACGTCGTGGGCGACATCGTCGAGTATCACCAGGTCGACCGATCCGGCCGCCGGTGACTGCGTGCAGCTGCCCGCGTCCAGGTCCAGCACCTGGAACTCCATGCGGGCGAATAGCGCCGGCGGCGCGTTCCGGCGAAACCAGTCCTTGCTCCATTCGATCAGGAACGGATTGATGTCGGTGTAGACGTATCGCTCCAGCGCATCGACCGCCGCGATGAAGCCGGGAAGTTCCAGGGCCGTGCGCAGCACCGAACCAACGCCGGCGCCGCACTCCAGCACGGTGATGCCGGAGCGTTGCCGGCGCATGCGCTCGATCAACAGTTCCGCGCCCAGCTGGCGCTCGACCCGGCGCTGCGGCAGGTGCAGGGTCAGCCGCTCCCACAGCGCCTGCATGCGCTGGAACCCCAGGGTATCGCGCAGGATCGTGATGCCGTCGGCGCCGGCCAGCAGGTCCGCGGCGCGGCGCTCGAATACCCCCAGCAATTCGCGCGCGTCGGCCAGCTCCGGCCGGGTCGACACCAGCGCGTCGGCGCTCTGGCGCTCGGCGGCGGCGACCGTCAGCGTACTTGAGGCGCGCACCCTGCCCTGCTCGTCCAGCGTCAGCCGTCCTTCGTCCAACAGATAATCGAGCAAGGCCTTGCGCACGCCGTGGCCGGCGACCGCCGCGGGTTGCGCCGCCGCGTCGTCGGCGACGGAAGGTCCCAGGAATGTCTCGGCGTGCACGTCGTCGGTGCCGACAAGCGCGGCGGCGAACATGCCGCGCGCGGTGTGATCCACCAGCATCCGGATGCCGTCGAGCCCGGCGTCCAGGGCCGGGCCGTAAAGGTGTGAATCGTCGATGCACGGGCGCAAGTCCATTCGGTGGTCCGGCTCAAAAAACGAAGGTTTCGGACTGCGCCGCATCCTGCGGCTGCCCGGGCGACACCAGCCGTTGCATCAGCATTTGTTCGTAGATCGCATCGGCGATCGTGGACGTCTTCTCGCCCAGCAATTGCTGGGTAGGCACGTCGATGCCGAAGCGCTGGCGCAGGGCGTTGCGCAGGTTGATCGAGGACAGCGAATCCATCCCGTACTCGGTCAGCAGCACTTCGGCGAAAGGCTGCGAATCGTTGGCGAACACGGCTTCGTCGACTTCCAGCACTTCCGCCGCGGTCGCCTGTAGCCGTGCCAGGATCTGCTCCATCTGGCTTTGCCTGTCACCGATGGCGGAAATGGCGTGTGCCGCGTCCGCGGACGCGACCTCGCGCTTGGCGGAGGGTTCGACCGCGCGTGTCGCTGTGCTCGCGGGTGTGGAGACGGGCCGCAGCCAGATGCCGTCGCTTTCGGCGAACACCACCTGGTGCGAGTGCGCATGCGCGGATGCGGCGGGAAAGCAGACCATGCGAAAGCCCGCCTGCGCTAACAGCGCGGCCCAGGTCGGCGGCGACAGCGCCGGTCCGCCCGGCAGGCGCAGCCAGGAATCGGTGAAGCGCCACCAGCCCTCCAGCAAACCGTAGGTCACGTGGGTGTAGACCGGATTTTGGGTCAGCTCTTGCACCAGCAGCGCTCCGTCGCGCTTGAGCAACACCTTACAGTGGGCCAGCGCGCGTTCGATATCCTGGGTCGCATGCAGGACGTTGGCGGCGATGACGACGTCGTACCTGCCTGGCTCCAGGCCTTGTGCCTGCGGATCGCGCTCGACGTCGAACGTGCGGTAGTCGACATAGCCCGGCAGGCTCAGCGCGGCCTTGCGATCGGAGGCGAGGAACGCGGCGGAGAGATCGGTGAATGCGTATTCGTCGATCGCATCGGGTTGTGCGCGCAGCGCGTCGATCACACGGCGCGTCGTGGCACCGCGCCCGGCGCCGACTTCGAGGATGCGGATCCTGGCGCCGGGCTGATGCCGACGCAGGCGTGCGACGCGCTCGGCGACGATGTCGGCGATCACCACGCTGCAATGGCGCAGCGCCGGATCGTTGAAGTAGCTGTCCGCCGCCGCGATCGACGTGCGCTCGGAGAACGCGACGTCGACCGCCGAACGGCGGCCTGTCAGGACCTCCGCGAGCGCCTCCAGCATGGTCTGCGCATACGCGCGCAGCGCGATGTTTCCGCGCGCTTCCCGTAATCGCGCCCAGGCCTGCGCGGGCGCGCTGTCGACGGCCGTCGCGGCATATACGCCGTCGTGGCTGCGTTGCAGGTAACCATGCCGGACCAGTTCGTCCAGCGAGCGTTCGAACCATGGACGGTAGGCATCGAGAATGCGGGCGTCGCAACGGATGGTCTCCGCGGCGCGCGGTGCAGCGAAATCGCACAGTGCGCGCAACTGCGACCACAGCACCGCGACGATCGCTTGCTCCAGCGCCGCATCCTCGGCAATCAGCGCGTCCGCACCGGCCAGTGGCGTTTCCGCCTGCGGCGCGGTGGCGTCCGCTACGAGCGAACGCGGCTGGATCTCTAGGCGGTGGTCCTGGTCGACACCGATCGCCGCCAGACCGGCACGATCCTGTACCCGCAGGTAGCCGTACTGCATCAATGGCGCGTTCAACATGCGCAAGGCGGCATTGACCGCTTCGGGCGCCTGGATCGCCGCGATGCCGGCCTTGGCCATGCGCGTGCGGTGGTATTCGGACGCGACCGCGCCCACCTCGCCCCAATACCCCCAGTTCACCACGCGCACGCGGCAGCGCGCCGCCGCGCCCCAGGCCAGCGCGAACGCGTCTTCGAAACAACTCGCGGCGGCGTAGTTGCTTTGCCCCGGCAAGGTCGCGAACGCGTTCATGCTGGAAAAGAACAGGGCAAAACGCAGGCGGTCGGGATCCAATACCTGGGCCAGGCGCACGCAGCCGGCGACCTTGGGCGCGAGCACCTCGCGCAGTTCGTCGGCGGACAGGCGCTCCACCGAGCGGTCGGCCAGCGTCATGGCCGCGTGGATCAGGCCATCGATCTTGCCGAAACGCGCCTGGATCGCGTCGCGCGCGCGTTCCAGGCTTGCGCGGTCGGCGGCATCGCCCTGGATGTAGTGCACGCGCGGCCCCAGCGAGGCGAGCGCGTCGATGCCGGCCTGGATCGCGGCTTGCGGCCGCCGTCCCATCCACACCAGCTGGAGATCGGGCGTGCGCTGCAGCAGCGCACGGCTGAAGGCCTGGCCGAGGCCGCCGGCGCCGCCGATGATCAGACAGACCGATTCCGCCGCGACGATGTATTCGTCCTGCGGCGGGTCGGTGACCACGCAGGCGCGGCGTTCGTACCAGCCATGGTTGCGATACGCCAGCACCGGGCCGCGTTCGAAATCCGCGCGGGTCAACGCGTGCAGCGGTAGCGACGCGTCCGCCGGCACGTCGATGAGCCGCGCGCGCCAGTTCGGGTACTCGCGCGCGATGCTGCCGATCATGCCTTGCAGGCCGGCATGCACCGGATCGATCCGGGCGGCGCTGGCTGGCGCGGGTGTCGATCGGGTCAGCGTCAGCCAGTCGATGCAACGGTGGCCGTAGCCTGCGGCCAGCAAGGCCTGCGCAAGCGTGAGGCAGCGGAACACGCCGCGCGTCTGCGCGTCGAGCATCGCGTCATCGGTCAATGCGAGCGCGTCGTCGTCGACCAGCCACAGCAGCCGGCGGATGTCGCTGCGTTCGGCGATCGCGCGCCGCAAGCGTTGTGCGTCGTCGATTACCTCCGCGGACAGGAAGCGAATGCCAGCATCGCAATCGGCAAGAGCGGCACGGGCCTGGGTCGTGCCGCCTATCACCAACATCACGCCGTCGCTCGCGACCCGATCGCCGCCGGAATCCACCGGTATCCACGCCGGCGCCACGAACAGGCCTTGCGATGCCATGTCGGCCGCATCGGCCGGCACGGTCGATGCGATCTCGTCGTGCACCAGCAGCCGCTCCTGCGCCGCGGGGTGAAACGCGAAGTCGCTGAAGCGCACGCACAGCGTGCCGTCGTCGTCGCACAGATCGATATCGAACGCCGTATGAGCGCCGCTGACGGCGGCCGTGGCATCCCAGCGCACCACCGCCCAGGCCGCAGCCGTACTGGCATGCAACACCTGCACGTGCCGGCAACGCGAAGGCCGCGCGCCCGGCGCCAGTCGCCAGGCGGTGCGCGCATCGAGATGGCAGGCGATGACGCTCTGCAGGGCACCATCGAGTATTCCCGGATCCAGGGCGAGCCCCGCGCTCGGCGTGCCGGTGAGCGCGAGCCGCGCCACGGCTTCGCCGTCTCCGAGCTGCACTTCGCGGATGGTGCGATGGCTGGATCCGTAGTCGAAACCGATGTGCGAGAACGCTTCATAGCACTGCGCCGACGCATGGGTCGCATGCCGGCAACGCGCGCGGACCGCGGCGATGTCCACCTGTGGGCGATCGACCGCCGCCTCGCGCGCGATCGTGCCGCTGGCGTAGACGACGTCCGGTGCCTGGCGCTCGCCATGGGCGCCGACTTCGAAGCGTATTGGTGCAGATGCATCGCCATGCAGCCACACCGACAACGACGCCGCACCGGCAGGCGCGAACGGCGCCAGCCACCGCACTTGGTCGAATCGGATCGAGCGCGGTGCGGCCGATGGCTGGTCCGCTCCCGCACGCTCCGGCGCTGCGTACTCGAGCGCCGCCCGGACCAGTTCCAGATAGGCCACGGCCGGCAACAGCCGCGCGCCATCGATGATGTGATCGGTCAGATAGGTCTCGTCGCCGTCCAGGGCAAGATCCAGCCGCCGCAGCAACACCTGCTCGCCCGACAGACGCAAGCCGCCGGATTTGGCCGCGGTGCCCGCTGGGTAAGTCGATTGCGGCAATGGAAACCGGCGCATCTCGAAGGCGTAGGTCGGCAGGCTGCAACGGTGCGGCGCATGCGCGCCGAAGACGGTGCTCCAGTCGATGGCCTCGCCCTGGACCCAGCGTCGCACCAGCTGCGTGGCGACCTGCGCGGACACCAGCGCGCTTTCGAGCACGGCTTGCGCCGGTACGTCGCCGCCGGCGGGTGGCCGGTGCAGATCGACGTGACCGTGGTGCACCTGCTCCGGTGCTATGTCTTCGCCGAGCGCGCGCAGGCATCCGGTTAACGCCTGGTGCGAATCGGCGACGAAGCCCAGGCGGTGGGCCATGGCTTCGCGTCCGCAGGCCAGGGTGTGGCTGATGTCGAGCAATGCGTTCGCGCCGGCCGGCTTGTCCTCGACCGCCTTCAGCAGCGCGGCGATCTGAGCCTGCAAGGCTTGCGCACTGCGCGCCGACAGCAGCACAGGGAAACACCGCGCCGATGTCGGCGCGCGCGGCGGCGCGCAATACTCTTCGACCAGCGCATGGGCGTTGACTCCGCCGAAGCCGAACGAACTCACGCCGGCGCTGCGCGGCGCCGGTGCACCGTCGCGTTGCGGCGCCTGCCACGGCTGCGACTGTTCGACCACGTAGAACGGGCTGCCGTCGGTCACCACGTAGGGATTGCGCGGCTGGCTGTGCAGGGTCGGTGCCAGGGTCCGATGTCTGAGCTGCAGCAATACCTTGATCAGACCGGCGATGCCCGCGGCGATCTCCAGGTGGCCGATGTTTGCTTTCACCGATCCCAGCGCGCAATACCCCGTCTGCGGCACGACACCGTAGCGATCGCTCAGCCGGTCGAACGCCGACTTCAGCGCTTCGACCTCGATCGGGTCGCCGAGTGGGGTTCCGGTGCCATGGCATTCGATGTAGCCGATGCTGTGAGGATCGGCATCGACCAGGGAATACGCGCGATAGATCAGGTCGGCCTGCGCACGCGGGTTCGGCGCGGTCAACGAGCGCGCCGCGCCGCCGTGGTTCTCGACGGTGGAACGGATCACACCGTGGATATGGTCGCGATCGCGTACCGCCAGCGAAAGCCGCTTGAGCAGGAACAGGCCGATGCCCTCGCTGCGTACGTAGCCGTTGGCCTCGCTAGAGAAGGTTTTGCAGCGCGCATCCGGGCTCAGCATGCCGGCGCGTGCGTAGCTGCCATAGAGGTACGGCGTCAACATCAGGTGGGCAGCTCCGGCCAGTGCCAGCTCGCACTCGCCGCTCTGGATCGCGCGCACCGCGCGATGCAGCGCCACCAGCGAACTCGAACACGCCGTATCGATGGCCTCGTTGGGGCCACGGAAATCCAGGTGATGGCTGATCCGGTTGGAGGTGACCGACGACAGCAGGCCGGTCGAGGTATATCCCTCCGCCGGGCGATCGGCGCGGGCGATGACGCGGACGTAATCGTGCACCTGCAGGCCGATAAATACGCCGGTATCGCTGCCGGCCAGCGAACGCGGCGCGTAGCCGGCGTCCTCGATCGCGCGCCATGCGTGCATCAGCAGCAGGCGCTGGTGCGGATCCATGGTCGCGGCTTCGCGAGGAGAGATGTTGAAGAATAGAGGGTCGAATTCGTCGATGCCGCTGATGAATCCGCCCTTGCGCATTTCGATGCCGAGTTCTTCGGAGTCGCCGCGCACCGATTCCCACTCGAAGCGGCCCGGTGGCACCGTGGTGATGCAGTCCCTGCCCTGGATCAGATTGCTCCAGAATTCATCCAGGTCCGCGGCCAGCGGCAGCGCGGCGCTGACGCCGATGATTGCGATCGGCTCGCCCGCGGCCTGCACCTCGCGCTCCTCGCGGCCGCCCCGTGCCGACGGATCCTTCCAATAACGGCTGATCCATCGCGGCATCTGGTACGAGCCCATCGAGGTTCTCCTGATATCAGATGCCGTCGGCGCGTAGCGCTTCGACGGGTGCGAGTTGGGAGGCACGCAGCGCAGGCAGCACGCCGAATACGAAACCGATGGCGATGGCGATCAGCAGCGGATTGATCACCACCGCAGGCTGCACGCTAACTGGCCACTCCGTCCAGCGACCGAGCACGAACACGGCCAGGGCGCCCAGCGCCACGCCCATGCACCCGCCGATCACGCTCAACAGGCAGGCCTCGGTCGCAATCATCGCGGCGATGTCGCGTTTCTTGGCGCCCAGCGCACGTCGCAATCCGATTTCCGACTTGCGCTGGGTCACGTTGAAGTAGGTGACCGTGAAGATGCCCACGCCACCGAGTATCAGCAGCGTGGCCGCCAGGAATTGCCCGATTCTGCCGATCAGCGCGTTGCTGACCCGGGTGGCTTCGTTCTGCCTGACCAGCCCCAGGATCTCGAAATTGTCCTCGCCGTTGGCCCGCATCCCACGCGACCTGCGCAGGATCTGCGCAGTCGCCGCTTCCACCGCGGGCATCTGCTGCCAGTCGCGCGTCTGCACCAGCAGATGCGACAGGCTTTCGACGTTGTACAGTCGCCTGAGAGAGGTCTGCAGCGGCACGAATACGTTGGTGTCCTCGCTCTTGCCGTCCGGCCCCAGCCCCTTTTCGCGCAACTCCCCGATCACCATGAACGGCACGCCGGCCACGATCAACATGTCGCCGACCAGGGAGCCCCCGGCGCGCACCGAGCGGGCGACGCCCGCGCCGACCACCGCGACCCGCTCCATGCGGCGGTCGTCGAGATCGTCGATCAGCCGGCCTTCGCCGAGCTTCCATTTCCTGGCCTGGAAGTATTGCTCGGTCACGCCGAGCACGGTGGTGGGAAAGCTTTTTCGGGTGTTCTTCACCACTACGCTGTTGCGCTGCAGTACGGGCAGCACGCGCTGCACGCCGGCAACTTCGTAGCCGATTGCATCTGCGTCGGCGAGAGTGAGCTTGGCATCGGCGACGGCACCGGACCGGGCGATGCTCGACCGCCCGGTCTGGACCATGAACATGTTCTTGCCGACCACCTCGGTCAGCGCTTGCAAGCGGCGCTGGGTACCCGCGCTGGAGGCCATGATCATCATCACCGCGGCGCTGCCCATGGCGATGGCGAAGATCGCCAGCAGCGAGCGCAACCCCGACACGCGCAAGGCAATGAACAGGATCGTTGCTTGCAGGCGCAATCGCTGTAGGAAAACCGACGCGGCCATCCAGTGGTGCTCCTATGGGCAGAGTGAGCCGCTCGTGTTCATTTCTGACGTAGAGCGATCACCGGATCCAGTCTTGCGGCCCGCCTGGCGACCAGCAGGGTGCTCAGCGCGGCGGTGGCGACGGCGGCGGCGACCAGGGCCAGGATCACCAGGAACGGGGTTTTGTGCATCACCAGCCCAAATTTTTCCAGCAGCATCGACGCGGTGGCCAGAACGATGATCTTGGCCAGCAACAATCCGGCCAACGAAGCCGTCACCGCCACCAGCACCGCTTCGATCAGCAACTGCCACTGTACGTCGCTGCTGCGCGCGCCGATCGCCTTTCTCAGGCCGATCTCGGCGGTGCGCGCCTTGATGCTCATCACCATGACCATGGCGATCACCACGCCCGACAGCGCGAAGCCGATGGCCGCCGCAAGCGCGACGAATGTCTTGATGGTGAAGAACGAATCGTCCAGGCGATGCTGGATATCGACCGGTGTCACGATGGGAAACGGATCGCCGGCAGCCGGATCGTAGGGATGGAGTTCTTGCAGCACCTCGGAAATCCGCCGCGCCGCCTCCTTCATGCGCGCTGGATCGGACAGCACGAACGTGACGCTGGTAACCGAATCGATTTTTTCGACCTGATCCATCAGCGTGGTGTACGGCAACTGGATAAAATCGTCCTGATCGTTGCCATGAGGATCCAGGCCGATGGTTTCCAGCACGCCCTTGACTTTGAACGAAATACCGTCGATGGAGATCTGCTGGCCGACCGGCGATTCATTCGGAAACAACGTCGTTGCGACCGAAGATCCCAGCAAGGCGACGCGGGCGCGGCCGGAGACCTCGGATTGGGTGAAGTACTCACCCGCGTCCACGTCGCGGTTGCGGATGTGCTGGGCGCGTTCGGAATTGCCGGTGATCAAGGCCATGGTCGCGTTCGGGCCGACCCTGACCACGCGTTGTCCGCTGAACACCAACGGGTCCCAGTCCTGGATCTCCTTGACCGTGGCCAGGATCGAATCGATGTCCTTGATGGTCAGCCGCAAACCTTCGGCATCCCAGGTCTCGTTGCCGGACTGCGGGGTCAGCACGATCGCATCGGTCGGATAAATCCGGCTGAAATAAACGGTGAACCGGTCGCGCGTGTTGACCAGCGCCAGCGCGATCAGCGTGGTCGCGCAGACGCTGATCACGATGCCGATCGACATCAGCATGGTTTGCAGACGAAAGCGCAGCAGCCGGGTCAGCGACATGCGCAACAGCAGGCTGGCGTTCACGCCTGCACCCCCTGGGCGTCGTCGACGATGACCCCGCCGCTGATGGTGATGACCCGGTCCGCGCGCCTGGCGACCTCCGGATCGTGGGTGACCAGAACGATGGTGGTGCCGCGGTCGTGCTGCTTGCGGAACTCGTTCATGATGTCGTCCGACGCCACCTTGTCCAGGTTGCCGGTGGGCTCGTCGGCCAGCAGGATTTTGGGCTCGTTCACCAACGCGCGCGCGATCGCCACGCGTTGCTGCTGGCCGCCGGACAATTCGCTCGCGTAGTGGCTCATGCGGTCCGACAGGCCTACCGCGGCCAGCGCCGCTTCGCCGAGGCTTTTGAAATCCTTGCGGTTGGCGTACAGCAGCGGCAGCTGTACGTTCTCCAGCGCGGTCGTCCTCGGCAGCAAATGGTAGCTTTGAAACACGAAGCCGATGAAGCCGTTGCGCAGCGAGGCGAGCTCGTTGTCCGACAGCCCCTGCACCGCGCGCCCGTTGAGCAGGTACTGGCCCGCATCGGGCCGGTCGAGCAGGCCGATCAGGTTCATCAGGGTGCTCTTGCCCGAGCCGGACGGACCCACGATCGCGATGAACTCGCCCTTGCTGATCGTCAGCGACAATCGATCGACGGCGCTGACGGGCGCCTCGCCGTTCTTGCGGTAGATCTTGCTGACGTCCTTGAGCTCAATCATCTGCCCCGCCTCCGTATTCCGCGACCCACAGCTGGCCATCCACGAGGACGGTCTGGCCGGCGCCGACACCGGAACTGATTTCGACCTGCTGCGAATTGCCCGCACCAGTGCGGACCCTGGTCTTGGTCCAGCCCTCTCCGTCGCGGACCAGAACGTAGCTGCTGCCGCCCTGCCGGATCACGGCGCTGCGCGGCACCAGCACGATACCACCCTTGGAGCGCAGCACGAAGTTGACCCGCGCAGTCATTTCCGGCCGCAGCGACAACTCCTTCTTGTCGAGTATCTCGACGATGACGATGTAGTTGACCACGCTGTTGACAAGCTCGGCCTTGGGCAGGATCGCTCTTACCACGCCCTTCTGCACTTCCGATGCGAACGCGTCGACGGTGAAGGTGACCTCCTGCCCGGTACGGATCTGGCCGATGCTGCTTTCGTCGATATTGCACTCGATCTGCAGGCGCTGAAGATCGACGATGGTGACGAAGGTCGGGGCCGAGAAGCTGGCAGCCACCGTTTCGCCTTGATAGGTACTGACCGATTCGATCATCCCCGAAATCGGCGCGGTGATGGTCGCGTAGCCCAATTCGATGCGCGCCTGGCGCAATTCCGCCTGCGCCCGCCTGACCGTGGACGCGCGCACCTGCGCATCGCGACGAAACCCGTCGACCTGGTTGCGCGAGATATCGCTGATCTGGGAAAAACGCTGCAACTGCACCTGGGCATACGCGTGCTCGGCATTGGCGGTGGCCAGGTCTTCCTCGAGCGCGTCGATGCGCGCGCGCATCTGGCTGGTGTTGATGACGGCGAGGACGTCGCCCTGCCTGACCATGTCGCCCACATTGACGCGCAACTGTTCGACGATGCCGGAGATCTGCGAGCCGACCTTGACCTGTCCGCCGACGTCGGGTTTGATCGCACCGATGGCGATGATCGAATCTTCCAGCGTGCCGCGCTTAGTCACCAGCGTGGCCCATCGGCGCTGGTTCTGCTCTTGCGGGGGGCGGCTAAAAACGAAAGCTGCGATCGTCGCGATGGCGACGATCAGCAAGGCAAGAACCACGTAACGCTTGGTCATAGGGCACGCTTGCAGCGAAGCAGATCCATGCATGGCGAGGCGAATACCGCCCAGCGCAGGCCGCTTATTGCGAATGCGGCGACCGGCGTCCCCTCATGCGGGGTAGTGGTTGTCCGTATATCCCATCGCCCGATCATATGCATTCGAAAGCGGGCTTGCAAGCGCAGTTTGGAGCTCTAAAAATGCACATCCGTGCAGCATCGGCGGGCGCTGCGACGGCGCAGAGCGAGTACCGCATTCGCTTCGCATGCCGCGTGCAGTGATCGCGGGGCGGCGTCGCTTTGCGTCGTCGCAGTCGGACGCTAGCGTTTTCGAGCGCCCTCTCGCTGCCTGGATTGCAGTATATTGAGGCCGCGCTTACCACTGCCGCCGATCGCGAGCGGCCCCACGCAAGATCATCGGACGAACTGCGAAGGTGAAGGAGCTGGCCTGGTGACTGAAGCCGCTGCGACAGATGTCCCGCGAGATGCGTCCTGTGAGCCGTTCGTGCTCGCCGCGCTCGACCCATGTCCGCGCGTGTATGCGAACCAGCCCGGGATGCGCACCGGTTCGGCTGCGTCGGATGTAATGCAGTGGCCAAGCTGCCATTGCCTTGCCTAACTTCCTGAGGGACACCACGGCATGCGTATCGTTGCATTGATGTGGCGTCAGTCGGCACCACTCTTCCTGTTGTGCATACTGAGCGATGCAGTCAACGCGGTCAGCAACCTCGGGCTAATCCTGCTGGTGTCCAAAGCCTTGCGCAATCCGTCCAACGTGGCCCTGCTGTGGCCGCAGTTCGTGTTGCTGATCGCGCTGGTGATCGCGACCACGCTGCTGTCGTCGGCCGCGGTCAACCGCCTGGTGAGCGGTTGCACGCTGACGATGCGTCAGGATCTACTGCAGGCGATTTTTCGCACCCCATTGAGGATGCTGGAAGAGATCGGGCCGCCGCGCTGGCTGACCACGCTCGGCGAAGACGTCGGCCAGGTCGGCGTGGCGATGCCGGGCCTGATCGGCGTGCTGCGCAACTTCGTGTTCCTCACCGTCGCGCTCGGCTACCTGGGCTGGATGTCGCCGATCGCGCTGGTGCTGGTGGTCGCCGCGACCGCCGTCAGTATCGTCACCCATCACGTGTGCTGGCGGTATGCCTCGCGGATTCTGGAACTGCTGGGCAAGCAGCGCGAGATCGCCTCCGGCATCGGCCGGGATCTCGCCGACGGACTCAAGCAGCTCAAACTGAGCAGACGCCAGCGCGATCAGATGACCCGCTCGGCGTCGCAGAACCAGCAGCGCATCAACGCCTTGCAGCAGCGCTCGGCGCTGATCTTCAGTCTGTCCGGCTCCCTGCACACGGTGTGGATCTTCAGCCTGCCGCTGCTGATGATCTACGGCACCTCGATCGGCCTGCTCGGGCCGGAAATCGGCTATACCGCGCCATTGCTGATGTTTTTCGTGCTTACCCCGCTGATCGCGGTGATGCAGGGATTCCAGACCAACGCGCAGGCGACGTTCGCGCTGAACCGGATCCGCGACCTCACCGGCTTGCTGGAACGAGAGCTGGAGACGCACGCCGAAGGCGGCGCCGACGCAGCCGGCGACAAGCCGGCAATCCAGCGGATCGAAGCGCGCTCGCTGAGCTATACCTATCAGAAGGATGGCGAGCCCACCCTGGTCATCGGTCCGATCGACATCACCCTGCACGCCGGCGAATCGCTGTTCATCGCCGGCGGCAACGGCAGCGGCAAGACCACGGCCGGAAAGATGCTGTGCGGCCTGTACGTGCCAGGCGCCGGCAGCCTGATCGTGGACGGCGTGGAGATCGACGAATCCAACCGCCACCTGTATCGCGCCAACGTCTCCGCCCTGTTCAGCGACTTTTCGCTGTTCCATTCGCTGTCGGGCAGCGACTACGACCGCCAGGTCACCGACACCTCCCTGGACATGTTCGGCCGGACCCGGCTCTCCCACCTTCAGCTGTCGCGCGAGAGTCTGCTGGCGCAGGCCGCGCACTTCTCCACCGGCGAGCGACGCCGCGTCGCCCTGCTGCTGCTGTTGATGGAGAAGAACCAGATCATCCTGTTCGACGAATTCGCCGCTGAGCAGGACGCCGAGCATAAAGCCTGGTTCTACGACGAACTGCTTCCCTGGCTCAAGCAGGCGGGCAAGATCGTCATTGCGATCACCCACGATTTGCGCTTCCTGGACCGCGCCGACGTCAGCATGGTGTTCGATCGCGGCAACCCGCCAGTTTGCCAGCGCGCCGGCGATCGTACCGCCGCCTTCGCCCCGGCCGATCCGGCCGCAAGCGCCGCGCCGTTGCGTGCGCCGGCGCCGTTGTGACGCGCCGCATCGCGCAACGCCATCCCGGCCGCGTGTGCGCGGGGCCGTGACGGACCACGTACCGCCCGAGTGGCGCGCCGGCGATCCATCCAACGGCTTGAACCCACCGATCCGACGGCGGTAACGACTCCATGTGCGGAATTGCAGGCTTCCTGGATTTTCACGGCGCGGCGCAACCCGCGCACGAGCGCGCGTCGATCCTGCACAGCATGGGCCTGCAGCTGGCGCGCCGCGGGCCGGATGAGGAAACCCGTTACTGCGACGACAGGCTGTCACTGGTGTTCCGCCGCCTGTCGATCGTCGACGTGGCTGGCGGCGCGCAGCCGTTCTGGAACCAGGAGCGCAGCATCGTGGCCGTGGTCAACGGCGAAATCTACAATCACCGCGAGCTGCGCGCACAGCTCGGCGACCGCCATGTGTTCCGCAGCCATTCGGACTGCGAGATCGTCGTCCACCTATACCAGGAATTCGGTGTCGAGGCCTTCGCCCGCCTCAACGGCATCTTCGCTCTGTGCATCTGGGACATCGGGCAACGCAAGCTGGTGCTCGCGCGCGACCATCTCGGGGTCAAGCCGATGTTCTATTGCGACGGCCCGGATACGTTCCTGTTCGGATCCGAAATCAAGGCGCTGCGCGCCCATCCGCAGTGCTCGCCGGAACTGGACTGGAGCGATCTCCACCTTGGCGGCCCGCGCGACGGCATGCACGATCCACGCTATGCGCTGCGCCTGCCGAGCTACGTGGAGGGCGTCGACGTCCTGCCGGGCGGCCATTATCTGACGGTGCATGACGGCCGGTGCTCGCGGCCGCAGGCTTACTGGCGCATCGAAGACACCGAGATAGAAGCGGCGGCCAGCCCGCAACAGCTGTGCGAACGCTATGCGGACCTGCTCGAAGCCTCGGTCCATGCCCAGTTGATGAGCGACGTGCCGGTCGGCATCTTCCTCAGCGGCGGCCTGGACTCGTGCACGATCGCCGCCATCGCCAGGCGCTATCGCCCGGACATCCATTGCCTGAACATCGTCGAGGAGACGGTCGAAGCCTCCGGCGATGCCGATGCGGCTCGCAGCCTGGCCGCGCACGCCGGCCTGCGTTTTTCGCAGGTGCGCTTTCGCGCCGATCATTTCCTCGCCGAACAACCGCTCGGCCTGGAGGAACTGGAGTATTTCGTCTGGATGATGGATACGCCGTTCCTGGACCCGGAAATCTTCTTCAAGCACGAGGCGCATCGCTTCCTGAAGACGCAGCGGCCCGAGCTCAAGGTGGTGCTGCTGGGCCAGGGCGCCGACGAGTTCGCCGGCGGTTATTCCAACAGTTACGCAGCCCCGCATGTCTCGTGGGATGGCTACTTGAAGGCGCAGCGCGTGGCCGCGTTCGCGCCGCCCTATCGCGACTGGATCGACCGCGACAACGTGCGCGATCGCGAGCGGCTGTCGTACCGTCCGCTCATGCGCTCGTTCGTGTGCTCACTGCAGCGATACAACCTGTGGCACGAGGATCGCACCAGCGCCGCCCAGGGGGTCGAGTCGCGAGTGCCGTTTCTGGATCCGCGCCTGGTGGAGTTCCTGTGGTCGATCCCGGAATCGGCGCATGCGCAGCTGTTCTGGGACAAGCAAATCGTGCGCAAGGCAGCGTCACGCTGGATGCCCGAGCGGTTTTGCCAGAGACCGAAAGTGCCGTTTTTCCAGGGTAACGACACCTCGTCGATCACGCGGATGTTTTTCGTATTGTTTCGCAACGCGTGGCCGTCGTTCGTCGAGAAGTACGTCGACGTTGCCGACAGCCTGTTCGACACCAGGGCGGCGGCGCAGTTGGCGCAGCAGGCGGCCACGGACCCGGCCGCGCTCATCGGTCTGTTCCGGCTGATGGCGTTGGCGATCTTCGAGCGCCAAGGCAGCCGCACCGCCCAGACGCATTACCCCGGCTTCATGACCGCGCCCTCGCCACTGCACGCGGACGCTTGAGCGTGCCGCGACCGGCGTGCGGGCAATCGCTCAGCCGCCATGCAGCCACTTTTGCAGGGAGTGTGGCGCGGCCGGCGGTGCCGGCGCGGTGGTCGCCTGCCACAGCACGATCTGCCATTTGTTGGCGCGGTGCGCCCACACCCGGGTGGTCACCACATCGACCTGGCCCTTCCAGCCACCGAATTCTCCGGCCACTTTTTCCGGACCGCTGACGACGGCAAAATCGCCGTACATCCGTGTCACCATGGTCTTGTTGACGTAGCTCGAATACACGCGATCCTTGGTCACCAGCACCAGGTACGCGCTCTTGTTCATGCGCGCGCCGTCGGAGCCTACATAGATCACGTCCTCGGCGATGACCGAGTCCAGGAAGACCAGGTCCTTCTTCACGAACGCCGTCGCCAGCCGGGCTTCCAGCTCCCGGATGACGGCGTTGTCGGCGGCCGCCGCAGCTGGTGCGGCTGGCGCGGCCGGCTGCGCGCAAACGCCCACGGTGGTCGCAAGCAGCCCGCCGAAACAGCAGGCGACGGCCATTGCGCGGGTGACGGATCCGATGCTCATTGCGCTCTCCTGTGTTCGATGGTGAATGCGTTTGGGAATGTGCGATCAGGCGCGGAACGAATAGCTGAGCGAAACGACTTTGTCCTCGGCGAACACGCAATGGAACCAGCCCAGCGGATTGACCAGGATCTCGCCAGGTCCGAGCCGTACCTGCAGGGCGCGCGCGTTCGCATACAGCGGATACCGCGCGTGGTCGGCGGCGGACGGATCGACGCGACAGGGTTGGCTGTTGGTGTAGGCGATCGAGGGATACAGGAATTCGCCCTGGTCGGGCGGGAACATCAGCACGCGCTTGTAACCGTACAGTTGCGCCAGCAATCCGTGCAGATCGTCGCGATGCAGCAACGTCACCGGCCGCGTCCCCGCCCCGCCCTGCCCCATCCACAATTGCGCGATCGCGGGCGGCCCGTGGCGATCGAAGAATGGCGGCGCGAAGGCCTGCTGCAGCGCGGCCGGGATCTGGCAGCCATGGGTGTAGATGTCCTCCGCCCCGCTGCCGTCCAACGCACGCACCAGGTCCGAGATATCGCGTTGCTGGACGATGCGCGGATCGATGGTCAGTGCGCAATGCCCAAACCGCTCGGCAAACTCCTGCAGGCTGCGCGGCAGTGGCCAGGCGTCCAGCGCGCCTTCCACCACCACCGGACGCTGCTCTGCCAGGCAGGCCAGCACTTGTTCGGTCGATGGCCGATACAGGCGCTCGATCGCTGCGACCGGTGCGCGCGAGCCGCTGATGCGGGTGGCCTCCTGGAATCTCGCCACGGTCGCCGCGGACGGGCGGCGCAGCAGCAGGCCGAGCGAAAACGCCAGGCTCAGGTCGCCCTGCACCTGCATCTGCTGAGCGAACGTCGGCGAACGGAACTCGATCGATTCGGGGCTGTCGAGCACGAAATTGGCGATCGCCGACGTCATGCGCACGGTACTGGACGGATTGGGATGCGCACCGTCGCCATAGGCGATGCCGTCGGCGTCCGCCACGACATGGAACTGCTCACCTGCCTGGCCGTCGATCTCGAACGCGCACACGCCCCGCTGGCCACTGGCGTGATAGGCGTCGTGCAGGCGCTCGAACATCCTGGGGCCGAAAGTGTCCATGCTCGAACTCCTTGTCGCGTCGGTTCGTCGGTAGCCTAGCGCGCGTGATGTACTTCGAGGTGCGTGCGGAGCGTCCTGTGGTGCGTCGAGACAAGGCATGCGTTGCGGCCCAGCCTGGTGGCCGGGGCAACGCGCGCAACGCAGTATCGGCGCGCACGGAACGCTTCCTAAGACGCGCGGGCCGGCGGCCGGAGTGCCGCGGCCAGCACCTGCGCGACTGCTGCGGCCCGCGCAGGTGCCATGATCGTCCAGTGATCGGCGTCCATTTCCGTCAGTGTCACGTCCTCGCCCAGGCGCCGAGCGTGAGCCCGCGCCTGCGACGTGTCCATCGACGCGGAAGCGAAGACGTACTGGATCGGGGAATTGATCGCGTTCGGCATATGCGTTGTTCCTGCCTGCAGCAGTCGGCGACGTAGGGCGATGATAGCCCAGTCCGGCGCGGCGTCCGAATGCGTTTCATCCGCTGCCACGGCTTCGGATGGCGGTCGCAGGTGCCTTAGCAGTTGGTCGTCGGCCTGGTCCGGCCATGATTCGGTATCCAGCAGCGCGCAGTCCACCATGCCGACGACGTCGACGGTATGCCCCGCCGATTCGAGCTGAAAGGCCATTTCCTGCGCGATCAGCCCGCCCAGGGACCAGCCGGCCAAGCGATAAGGGCCTTGAACCTGGATCCCGCGCACCGCGCGCAGGTACAGCTCGGCGATTGCGCCGATCGAGGTTTGCGCAGCCGCGTCATCGCTGCGTGCTTGCAAGCCGTAGACGCAGCAGCCTTGCGGCAGCGCTTGCGCCAGAGGCACGCAGGCGGCGACATCGCCGCTGATGTCGTGGATCAGGAACATGTTCTGTTCGTGCGAGCCTTCGCGCATGTGCACCACGCAAGGCGGCAAGGCAAGAACGGGCACTGCGGTCACGCGCGCGGCCAGCGCGGCGAGCGTGGGGTTTTCAAACACTACGGTCAAGGCGATGTCGATGCCTTGGTGGCGCGCTCGTTCGACCAGGCGCATCGCCAGCAACGAGTGGCCGCCCAGTTCGAAGAAATGGTCATGGCGACCGACGTGCGGCAGTTGCAGCAGGTCTTGCCAGATCAGCGCCAGCGCCTGTTCGCGCTCGCCGCGTGGCGGTACGTAGGTTTGCAGCGGCAGCGCGTCTGCGTCCGGCGCCGGCAATGCCTTGCGGTCGAGCTTGCCGTTCGGAGTCAACGGCATCGCCGGCAGCAGCACCAGCGCCGCCGGCAGCATCGGTGTGGGCAAGTGTGCGCGCAGGTGCTGGCGCAGTGCGTCCAGGTCGGGGGGCTGGGCGGCTACACCGGTCACATAGCCCACCAGGCGCGCGTGTGTGCCTGCGCCGTGCAGCACCACCGCCGCTTCGCGGACCTGCGGCCAGTCGCGCAGGCGCGCTTCGATCTCGCCCAGTTCGATGCGATGGCCGCGCAGCTTCACCTGGCTGTCGTTGCGGCCCAGGTAGTCCAGCGTGCCATCGGCGCGCCAACGGCCCAGGTCGCCGGTGCGGTACAGCCGTGCGCCCGGCGTCGGTCCGTGAGCGTCGACCACGAAGCGCTCGGCGGTCAGGCCTGCGCGCGCTTCGTAGCCGCGCGCGACGGCGATGCCGCCGATGTAGAGTTCGCCCGGCACGCCGATCGGGACCGGTGCGCCATGCGTGTCCAGCACGTAGATCCGCACGTTCGCGATCGGGGCGCCGATCGGCACCTCGCCCGCTGGCGGCAGGTGCGCGCAGGCGTAGGCGGTCACGTCCACCGCCGCTTCGGTCGGACCGTACAGGTTGTGCAGGCCCACCTGCGGCCACCGCGCGGCGAATCGCTGCGCCAGCTCGCGCGACAAGGCTTCGCCGCTGCAGAACACCTGTGTCAACGATGTGCAAGTCGAACCGGCACCGACCTCTTCCATCCCGGCGCCGACTTCCCTGGCGCCGATCTCTTCCACGAAAGCATCCAGCATCGAGGGCACGAAGTGCAGCGTGTCGATGCCTTCTCGCTCGATGAGCGCATGCAGATAGCCTGGATCGCGATGCCCGCCCGGCCGTGCGAACACCAGCCGGGCGCCGGCCAGCAGCGGCCAGAAGAACTCCCACACCGACACGTCGAAACTGCACGGGGTCTTCTGCAGGACGCTCTGGCCGGGTTGCAACGCATAGGCGTCCTGCATCCAGCGCAGCCGGTTGACCACGCCGCGGTGCGCGTTCATCACTCCCTTCGGCCGGCCGGTCGAACCGGAGGTGTAGATCACGTAGGCCAGCTGCGCGTTCGTCAGTCCGGGTACCGCGAGGGCGGCACCGGACAACTGCGCCCAGGTGTGCGGCTGGTCCAGCCACACCTGCTGCGCGGCGCCGACCAACTGCGCCGGCACCGGCGTGCGCTGGGTCTGCAGCACCACCGTCGGCCGGCTGTCGTGCAACATCTCGGCCAGGCGCTGCGGCGGCGCGTCCGGGTCCAGCGGCACATAGGCGCCGCCAGCCTTGAGCGTGGCCAGCAATGCCAGCAACAACGGTACCCCGCGCTCCACGCTCACCGCCACGCGGTGCTCCGGGCCGACCCCGCAGGCGCGCAGATGCCGGGCCAGCCGATTGGCACGCCGGTCCAGTGCGGCATAGCTGACCTGCTCATTGGCATCGACCGCGGCGATCGCATCGGGCGTGCGCGCCACCTGCGCTTCGAACAGCGTGTGCACCAATCCGTCGGCACAGGCGCGGTCGGTGGCGTTGAAGTCCTGCACCACCTGCCGCCGCGATGCGGCATCGAGCAGGCTCAACGTGGCGAGCGGACGCTGCGGATCCTCGACGATCTGCCGCAGCACGTGCGCGTACGCAGCGGCCCAACGCGCGATCGTGTCCGCATCGAACAGGTCGCTCGCGTAGTTCAGCGTGCCCAGGATGCGATCGCCCGACTCTCCCAGCGTCAACGTCACGTCGAACTGTGCGGTATCGCCGGGCATGGCCAACGGCTGCACGGACAGCCCCGGCAGGCCCAGATGCGCCTTGGGTACGCTTTGCCAGACGAACGCCGCCTGGAACAGCGGTGTATGTGCGAGGCTACGCGGTGGCTTCAAGGCTTCGACCACGTATTCGAACGGCACGTCGGCGTGTTGCTGCGCCTGCAGCACGCGCTCGCCCGCATGCCGAAGCAGCTCGCCGATACTCGCATCCGCGTCGATATCGATGCGCAGCACCAGCACGTTGACGAAGAACCCGATCAGACCTTCCAGCTCCTTGCGAAAGCGGTTTGCGGTGGGACTGCCGATCAACACGCAGGACTGACGGCTCAAGCGCGACAGCAGCACGCTCCAGCCAGCCAGCAACGTCGTAAACATCGACACGCCATGAGCCCGGCTGCACGCCTTGAGTGCAATGACCAGTTGTGGATCCAGCTCGATGCCGACGCTGCCGCCGCGATAACTCTGGATCGGCGGCCGTGGCCGATCGCCGGGCAGCTCGGTCGTCGCCGGCGCATCGGCCAGTGCCCGTCGCCAATACGCCAACTGCTGTTCCAGCCGCGCCCCCTCGAGCCTCTCTCGCTGCCACTCGGCGTGGTCGGCGAACTGGATGCGCAAGGGAGGCAACGGATTGTCCTGGTGCCGCGACAGCGCGTAATAGAGCGCGCCGAGCTCGTTAGTCAGGATGCCCATCGACCACGCATCGGAGACGATGTGATGCATGGTGATGAGCAGCACGTGCTCGTCCGCGCTCAGTCGGATCAAGCAGCCACGCACCAGCGGGCCGCGCTCCAGATCGAAGGCTTGCGTCGTCTCGTGCCCGACGATATCGCGCAAGCGCTCGCCGGCGTCTTTCACGCCGCTCAGGTCGTGCTGGCGAACGCTCGCGTGCGCCGCGGCGCTTATCGACTGATAAGCATCGCCATCGATCTGGCGGAAGGTGGTGCGCAGGGTCTCATGCCGCTGAACGATCAGATCCAGCGCATCGAGCAATGCACGACGATCCAGCGCGCCGCGCAAGCGCAGCCCGCCGTGGATGTAGTAGGCGCGATCGGCCCCCTTCAGGCGTGAAAGAAACCAGAGCCGTTGCTGCGCCAACGACGCCCGCAATGGCCTGTTGCGGTCGGCGATCGCGATCGGCTCGATGGGCTGGTGATCGTTCAATCACCTGGCCTTGCGCCGATCGAGAAACGCCGGACCGACCGCTGCATCGGCATGCGCCGACATCCGGCTTGAATCCACCCTGCGACGATCGCCTTCGCCCACGCAGTCGTGCGTACCGACGACAACGCAAGCACCCGCCATGCCGATGCGCGGCAAAGCGCGCCCGCCCTCAGAATTCATGATCGCACTCTCGCGCTATGCCCGGGGAGCGGGCTTCGGCTCAGCCAAGCAGTTGCAGATGACCCGTGCCTTTTAGCGTGGCCAGATCCAGCCGCGCGTTGCAGCGGACATGGGCGCCGTCGAGCGTGAGCGTGCCGGCCAGACTGACTTCGCCCGAGCCGGCCTCGAAGTCCGCTTTGCTCGTGTCGGTGTTGGCCGGGTCGATACGGATGCCGAGCTCGGTGCCGCCCTGAGTGTTGGGAAAGACGACGTGCACGTAGCCGCGATCGATCGACCGGCGCAGGACGCTGGCGCTGGTTTCCGGACGGGAGATGAAATGCACCGGATGCTCGCCGTCGGCCAGCCGCTGGTACAGCGGCACGGGTTCGTCATCGACGGGCACCTCGGTTTCGGCGACGGGAGGATTGCGCGCCATCTCCTCCATATGCTGTCGCAGGCTGAGCGGACGCATGTCGGTCCAGACCTGTTCGATGTACGCCAGGCACTCCGCCTTGCTGCCTTGCTTGCCGGCGTCGCGCCAGCCCGCGGGCAACTCCCTGGTCGCAGGCCAGATCGAATACTGTTCTTCGTGATTGACTACCACACGGTAGGTGGTCTGATCGTCATCGATGTCGGACATGGAATTCCTCTTTCCCCATTCGTCAACAGCGTTAGCAGTTGGTTAGCGCCACGATTGGCCGCTGCCGGAGTGCCCCATCTTTGCAAGCACTTTTATCAGATCGGCAGCGTTCTGATCAAGTGTCGTTGTTGCATCGTCGTGGTTATTACCCGGTGCGTCGCGGACGCACGATGCGGCCTGGAAACACCAACGCATCGAGTCCGTTGTTCAGCATGCACGCGATGGCATCGTCCGGCGTCTCCACGATGGGCTCCGTCTTGCCGTTGAATGACGTATTCAGCACCAACGGAATACCGGTCAGGCGGTGGAATGCGCAAATGAGCCGGTGGTACGAGGGATTGTCGGCGGCATCCACGCTCTGGAAACGGGTGGTGCCGTCGACATGGGTGATCGCCGGTACGCCGGGCTTGCGCACCGGCGCGACCCGAAGCATGAACGGGCTCTCCTCAATGCCGAACCACTCCATCGCATGCTCGCGCAGGATCGAAGGCGCGAACGGTCGGAACATCTCGCGCTGCTTGATCGTGCGGTTGAGGTAGTCCTTTATGTCCGCACGCCTGGGATCGGCGAGGATCGAGCGATTGCCCAATGCGCGTGGCCCGATTTCGCTGGCGCCCTGGAACCAGCCGATCACCCGCCCGTCGGCGATCATCTGCGCCGCGACCGGCGCGTGATCCTCGTGCGATTCGACCTGGACCGAGGCCGCGTAGCGGTCGAGTGCGTCTGGAATCAGATGGTCGTAGCTGCGGCGCGAGTACATCGCATCGCGGTTACTGCGCGCGATGCGCGGCTGCTGCATGAAGATGTGCCAGGAAATCAGCGCCGCGCCGATCGGCGTGCCGTCATCGCCGCAGGCCGGATACAGGTACATGTCCCGAAAACGCGAGCGCTCGAAGCAGCGCTGGTTGGCCACCGAGTTGAGCGCGGTGCCGCCGGACAGGCAGAGATTGGGCTCGATGCCGTGCGCTACGCAGGTCTCGTACAACTCGTCGAACAGACGCGAGAGCTCGTACTCCAGCAAGGCCTGGGCATGGAAGGCCACGGTCGCGTTGAGCGGTTTGCCGTCGGCGGCGGCCACTTCGATGGCATCGTCGCGGGTCTGTTCCAGCAGGCGCGCATGGGCCTTCTGGTAATGCATGCCGAGCAACTCGGCGTAGTCGATCTCGCGTTCGTCGGCGCCGTAAGGAGCCAAGCCCATCAACTTGCCCGCACCGATGAGGCCGGTTCCGAACAGTCCGGCGGCCACCCGGTCGTAGACGCGCGGCGCGACCAGATGCCGATACGACGGCACCGGCGCCTGCTGCATGCCGCGCATGAAAAAGGCGTGCGCGCCGATCGGATCGCAGGCCAGGGATACCGCGGATTCGAACGGCGAATAGAAATAAGCCGCGGCCGAGTGCATGACGTGATGGGAGGAATGGTGCATCACCGCGCATGGCAGGTGGGTGCCCATCAGATTGATCGTGCTGTAGCTGCCGTCGATCCAGAACTCGGGCCAGGTGTCCTTGAAGTTGGTGCCGTGCAGCTGCACCACCTCGGGCGAATCCATGTTGTTGAGATTGAGCAGCAGCACCTGGTCGATGTCGCGCAACTGCAGTTGCGCCTGGTCGAGCAGGTTTTCGATGTCGCTGGCACGCACGCCCGGATGCTTTTTCTTCCTGGAAAAGCGTTCGGTCGCCACGTAGCCGGCGACATGGCCGTCCTTCAGCACTACCGCCGCTCCGTCATGATTGAAGTTGATCGACAGTATGTTCATGGCCGTTTATCGCAAGGTCTGGACGGCATCGGATCCGGTGCTCGCCAGCACCGACAGCTCGTCGGCGATGTCGCGCAGCGACGGATTTCGGAACAGGAATTCGAGCCCCGGCCGATGGCCGAAGCGCTCTTCCAGGGAATTGGCGATGCGGATCATGCCGACCGAGTCCGCGCCAAGATCGAGCAGGCGTTGATCGAAACCGCAGTCGTCGACGACCAGCACGTCGGCGACGATCGTGGCGATCGCGGCGAGGGTGTCGTCGCGTCCCTCAGATGCGGATGGCGACATGATCGGGGTATCGACGACGCCGTGTACTTGCAGGGCTTCACGGTCGATCCGGCCGAAGTCGTCGAGCGGCAACTGTTCCAGCACGACGATCCGGGCCGGATGCAGGTGTTGCGGCAGCTTTTGCATGGCGTGGGCGAACAAGGCGTTGCCCGGCTCCGGCGTGTTTGCTTCGACCAGCACGACGAACGCAGTGAGTTGTTGGTCGCCGCGCGCGGTGCGCTGCGCCACCGCCGCCGCCTGCGCCACCGCTGCATGCTGCAGCATCGCCGCCTCGATCTCGCCCGGTTCGATCCGGTGACCGTGCAGCTTGATCTGAAGGTCTTCGCGGCCCAGCAGTTCCATGCAGCCGTCCGGACGGTAGCGCGCCAGATCGCCGGTGCGGTACAGCCGCTCGCCGGTGCGGGGGTGCGAGACGAAACTCGCCGCCGTGCGCTCCTGGTCGCGCCAGTACCCCAGCGCCAGGCCGTCGCCGGCGATGTACAGGCTGCCGCGCGCCCATACCGGGCACAGCTGCCAGGCGTCGTTCAACACGTACAAGCGCTGGTTCTTCATCGGCCGGCCGTACGGAATGCTGGTCCAGGCCGGATCGACTGCCTCGATCGGATACAGCACCGACCAGATCGCCGCCTCGGTCGCACCGCCCAGGCTGACCACCGCGCAGGCCGGCGCCAGCGACCGGATCGCCTGCGGCAGCGTCAGCCCGATCCAGTCGCCGCTGAGCATGGCCAGGCGCAGGCTGGTCACGCCCGCGCCGTGCGCGCGCACGCCGACACGGCGGCCGTAGTCCACCAGCAGATCCAGCAACGCCGGCACGCTGTTCCAGAGCGTCACCGCATGCGCGGCGATCAGCGACCACCACTGCGACGGATCGCGTTCGCCCTCGGCCGTCGGCAGCACCAGGCAGGCACCGACCGCCAGGGTGCCGAACACGTCGTACACCGACAGGTCGAAACTCATCGACGACAGACCCAGCACCCGGTCGGCCGCGGTCACGCCGAAACGTTCGTTGACGTCGCGCACGGTATTCAGCGCGGCGCGGTGGGTGATCATCACTCCCTTCGGCCGGCCGGTCGATCCGGAGGTGTAGATCACGTAGGCCAGGTCGTCCGGTTGCGCCGGCTCGCCGGCTGTGGCGGGCAGCGCAGCCGGCACGCGGCCGCGCTGCTGGTCCACGCAGATCGTGTGCAGGCCCGGCGGCGCACGCCAGTACTGCAGTACCCGTGCTTGGGTCAGCACCACGGTGGCCTGTGCTTCGTCCAGCAGTTGTTGCAGGCGCTCGGCCGGCCACCGCGCGTCCAGCGGCAGGTAGGCCGCGCCGGACAGCACCACCCCCAGCACCGCGGCCACTTGCTCCCAGCCCTTCTCCATCACCACCGCGACCAGGCCGTTGCGGCGCGCGCCGGCTGCGCGCAGTTGCGCGCTCAGGTGCTGGGCCAGCCCGTGCAGTTCGGCGTAGCTGAGCCGGGTAGCGCCGCAGCGCACCGCATCGGCCTGCGGCGTCGCCCGTGCCTGCAGCACGAAATCGGTATGCAGCAGATCGTCGCTGCGCGGCGCATCGGTGCGGTTCAGTGCGGTGATCAGCGCACGCTGTTCGGGCGGGAACAGCCGGCTGGCGGGAATTTCCGCGCATGCGGGCGTTGCGGTCTCAGACATCCCATGCCCCTTCGTCACTGCACAACGCATCCAGCAATTGCCCATAGGCGGCGAACATGTCGCCCATCAGGTCTTCGGGCAGGAGCTCGGCGTCGTAGTCCCAGGTGTAGGACAGCGCCCCCGCCACTTCGGTGACCTGATGATCAAGCAGCACCTGCGAGGTCTGCGAGATGCTGTGGCCGATGCTGCCACTGAGCACCGGCCCGGCGTCGCCAGGCGCGGCGATCACTTTCTCCCCTGCCCCCTCGCCGACACCGGCACCGATCGTGCTGGTGAACACGACCGGAAAGGCTGCCGCGCCGATGTGCCGTTGCAGACGGTTGCGCTCGCGCTGCACTTCGATGCCGTCGAACAGTGCGTTGTCCATGTCGCGCCAGATCTGCCGTTGCACGGTTTGCGCGGCGGTTTCGAACCTGGATGCGCCGACATCGACCAGCAACGGGATCATGGTGGTGAAATCGCCGACGATCTCGTCGATGTCGGGATGCAGCGCGAGGCGACCGAACGTGGTCATGCCCAGGGTGAAGCACGCGGCTCCCGACCACAGCGCCAGGATCCGCCCGAACGCGGCGCACAGCAGGCTCGAGGGGCTGAGTTCACTGCGCGCCCCCCTCTGCCGCAGCGCTTCCCAGCGATCGGCTTCGAACCGGGCCGACAAGCGCAGGAACGTGTGCGCGCCGGTACCGGCGCGTCCACGCCGTGGCAGTTCGGGCGCCGGCGGCAACTGCTGCAAGCGCTCCATCCAGTAGCGCTTGGCGCGCGCATAGCGCGGCGACTCGCGTAGCCGGCGCGCGGCCAGGATGTAGTCCCGGAAAGAGAAGTCGACCGTGCGCGCCTGGTAATTTTCCGCGTGCTGGTAGAAGCCGAGAAAGTCGCGATGCAACAGTTGCAGGCTGTAGGCGTCCGCCAGCAGCAGGTCGATGCTCAGGTGCAGGCGGCAATGTCCGTCCAGTTGCTGGACGAAGATCTCGAACAGCGGCCAGGTATCGGTGGCTAGCACCTGGTGCGACATGCGCGCGCGGGTCTGCGCCAGCGAGCGATCGGCGTCGGCGGCGCTCAGGCCGCGCAGGTCGCGGTAGCCAGCCTCGTACGCCGGCACCTCCTGCAGGATGCGCTGGTAGCCATCGGCAGAAAACACCACGCGCAGCATGTCGTGACGGGCGATCAGCAGTTGCATCGCCCGCTGCATGCGCGCCACATCCAGTTCGGCAATATCCACTTCCATGTAGGCATGGGTGCTGACGCTGCCCAGGTGGATGGAATCGCGGCGCCCTACCCAATAGGCCTGCTGCACCGCCGACAGCGGGAACGGTTGGTACCGGTTGACCGGATCGGCGACCGCCGGCTGCCAGACCTCGGCGTTGTGGTCCGCGTCCTGTCTGAGCTTGTCGATCAACGCTGCCAGTCCAGCAGGGGTCGCATCTTCGAAGAAGTCGGCGAGCGGAACGCTCAGGCCGAACAGGTTCTGTACCCGGCTGATCAACTTAATCGCCAGCATCGAGTTGCCGCCGGATTCCAGGAAGTTTTCCTGCACCCCGACCCGGCTGCGCCCCAGCACCTGTGCGCACAGTTCGGCCAGGATCGCCGCGGACGGTGCCGCTGCCGCTGCCGGGGGGGCCGACGCTGCCCGCGCCGCGCCGCTGGCCGGCTGCACGTCGCGCAAGGCGCCGCGGTCGATCTTGCCGTTGGCGTTCAACGGCAGGGCCTCCATCGCCACGAACGCCGCCGGCACCAGCGCGGCGGGCAGTTTCGCTTTGAGCATCGCCTTGAGCGCTGCGAACGTGGCCTCGGCCGACGTCTCGACGGTGGCAGCTTGCCTGGACCGTCCAAAGGCCTTTGCGTCTTCGATCGCGCCGTGGACCGGATCTTCTTCGCGATCGACCGGTCCGCCGAGCAGCGCGTGCATCAGCACGTGCTGCTCGTCGACGGCCAGGCGATCGCGCATCGCCGGAAACGTTACCCCGCCGATCTGGCACAGGCCGACGCCGTGATCGGCGGCGCCGTTTTCCAGGATCTGGGTGACCAGGCCGGCCTCGATGGCTGCGTAACGCCCACCTGCCTCGCCGTACAGTTCGCTCATCGCCGCCATGCTGGCGACCAGCAACAGCGCGAACGCGCAGTCGTCGAACAGCGCGGCGTTCTCCTCGCCGATGTCCTCGGCGCGCAGTGCGTTGCCATCCGGCAATGTGCGCAGGTCGTGATTACGCGGGTTGTAGTAGTAGTAACCCGGCTCCAGCCCGGCGATCCGCCCGGGCTTTGCATACAGGTACACCTGGATCGGATAGAGGTTTCCGGCCGAGCCGTACTGGTACTTGGGGAACATCAGCAGCGAGTGCCGGAGTTGGGCGATGCCGGACAACATCAGGCCGAGATCGCGCGCGGGCATGGCGTCGGGCAGGAAACGCCGCCGGCTGCGGCGCCTGAGCAGCGTGGCGACATCATCCTGCACGCGGTCCAGCGCAATCGCGGGCATGCCGGCCTTGCTCAGGTCCTTCCTGACGTTGGGCTGGCTGGTGCGGATCTCGAGCTTCTTGAGGTAATCGCTGGCGGGCGCGGCCGCGGCCATTCGGTCGGCCGGCTGGCTGGCGAGCACGACGAACGCAGTGAGTTGTTGGTCGCCGCGCGCGGTGCGCTGCGCCACCACCGCCGCCTGCGCCACCGCTGCATGCTGCAGCATCGCCGCCTCGATCTCGCCCGGTTCGATCCGGTGACCGTGCAGCTTGATCTGCAGGTCTTCGCGGCCCAGCAGTTCCACGCAGCCGTCCGGACGGTAGCGCGCCAGATCGCCGGTGCGGTACAGCCGCTCGCCGGTGCGGGGGTGCGAGACGAAACTCGCCGCCGTGCGCTCCTGGTCGCGCCAGTACCCCAGCGCCAGGCCGTCGCCGGCGATGTACAGGCTGCCGCGCGCCCATACCGGGCACAGCTGCCAGGCGTCGTTCAACACGTACAAGCGCTGGTTCTTCATCGGCCGGCCGTACGGAATGCTGGTCCAGGCCGGATCGACTGCCTCGATCGGATACAGCACCGACCAGATCGCCGCCTCGGTCGCACCGCCCAGGCTGACCACCGCGCAGGCCGGCGCCAGCGACCGGATCGCCTGCGGCAGCGTCAGCCCGATCCAGTCGCCGCTGAGCATGGCCAGGCGCAGGCTGGTCACGCCCGCGCCGTGCGCGCGCACGCCGACACGGCGGCCGTAGTCCACCAGCAGATCCAGCAACGCCGGCACGCTGTTCCAGAGCGTCACCGCATGCGCGGCGATCAGCGACCACCACTGCGACGGATCGCGTTCGCCCTCGGCCGTCGGCAGCACCAAGCAGGCACCGACCGCCAGGGTGCCGAACACGTCGTACACCGACAGGTCGAAACTCATCGACGACAGACCCAGCACCCGGTCGGCCGCGGTCACGCCGAAACGTTCGTTGACGTCGCGCACGGTATTCAGCGCGGCGCGGTGGGTGATCATCACTCCCTTCGGCCGGCCGGTCGATCCGGAGGTGTAGATCACGTAGGCCAGGTCGTCCGGTTGCGCCGGCTCGCCGGCTGTGGCGGGCAGCGCAGCCGGCACGCGGCCGCGCTGCTGGTCCACGCAGATCGTGTGCAGGCCCGGCGGCGCACGCCAGTACTGCAGTACCCGTGCTTGGGTCAGCACCACGGTGGCCTGTGCTTCGTCCAGCAGTTGTTGCAGGCGCTCGGCCGGCCACCGCGCGTCCAGCGGCAGGTAGGCCGCGCCGGACAGCACCACCCCCAGCACCGCGGCCACTTGCTCCCAGCCCTTCTCCATCACCACCGCGACCAGGCCGTTGCGGCGCGCGCCGGCTGCGCGCAGTTGCGCGCTCAGGTGCTGGGCCAGCCCGTGCAGTTCGGCGTAGCTGAGCCGGGTAGCGCCGCAGCGCACCGCATCGGCCTGCGGCGTCGCCCGTGCCTGCAGCACGAAATCGGTATGCAGCAGACCATCGCTGCACGGCGGATCCGCCGCCTCGATCCGCTGGTACGGAATTTCCAGACTGTCGCCCGCGTTCCAATCCTTGTCGGCCATTGCGCGCAGGTAGCCAACGTAGGCATCGAACATGTCGTCGGCCAGGCCTTCGGGGAATACGCCGTCGGGCACGTCCCACCCCAGCGACAGCACGCCGCCGGTGAGCAGGTCGACGCGGTTGTCCAGCCATACCTGCGGGGTCTGGCCGCAGGCGTAAACGCTGCGCAACGTGCTGGGCCTGGAGACGAAATCCACCGCCGCCGCATCGGCGTCGAAGATCAGGCTGGTGAACACCACCGGGAGGTAATAGGCGAAGCCGTGTGTGCGTCGCAGCTCGCGCATCAGCTCGATGCCGCTGACCAGCTGATGTTCGGCGCCGAAGCGCAGCTGGATGTGCGCCTGTGCCAGCAGGTCGGCGAAGTTGCCCGCCGCCGATCCGTCGAATTCGCCGATGGTGAAACTCGAGAACGGCCCGACCACGCGGTTGGTCTGCGCATGCAATTGCATGCGGCTGAACGTGGGAATATTCAAAGTGAAGCGCGCGTTGGCGCTCCACGCCGAGACGATGCGCACGTAGCCCGCCAGCGCAACGTCGACGATCGACCGGCCCAACGCGTGGGCGCGCTCGCGCAGGCGCCGGGTGGCTGCGGCGTCGAGCTGCGCGTTGAGGTTGCGCACCTTGGCGGTCGCGCCCTGCCCTGGCCGGTGCAGCACCGGCAGCTCGGGCGCGGGCGCCAGCTTGCCGATCCGTTCGGTCCAGACGGCCATCGAGCGCGCGTACGCGGGCGTGGCGGCGAGTTCGCGCGCCGCCAGGAACCAGTCGCGGAACGAAAGCTGCAGTTGCGGCGGGTCGAGCACGGCGTCGGGGTCGTCATACAGCGCGACCAGTTCACCGAACAGCAGCCGCTGGCTCCACCCGTCGAGGAAGAACGTGTCGATGCTGACGTGCAGCCGGATGCGGTCGCTGTCGCGGACGGTGGCGCGGACGTCGAATCCGGGCCAGCGTTCCAGCGGAAGCACCTGGTGCGAGAGCTCGTCGCGCAACGCCGACAATCGCTGCCCCGCGTCGTATTCGTCCAGGTCGCGCAGGTCGATCACGTCGATGCGGTAATCGGGAACCTCGGCCAGGATCTTCTGCTGGCCGTCGGGAGTCACCACCGCGCGCAACATGTCATGGCGGTGCACCAGCGTGTTCCACACGCGGGTGAAGCGGCCCAGGTCGAGTCCCTCGGCCTCGACTTCGAAGTACGCGTGGATCGACACCTGGCCGAAACGGAACGCATCGGTGCGCCCGACCCAATAGGCCTGTTGCAGGTCGGTCAACGGGAACGGCTGGCCACGGCTGGCCGGATCCGGGATCGCCTCAACGCTGGTCGACTCGTCGACGGGCTCCGCCGCCAGCGTACCGATGTGGCTGGCCAGCGCGGCCACCGTGGGATTCTGGAACAACGCGGCGATATCGAGCTTGCGCTGCAATTCCTTGTCGATGAGAAAGAGCATCTGCAGCGCGGCCATCGAATGGCCGCCCAGCGAGAAGAAATCGGCACGCGCGCCGACCGTGTCCAGATTGAGCACACGCCGCCAGATATCGGCCAGTTGTTTTTCCAGCGGCGTGGACGGCTGCGCGTCGGGCGTATCCAGCGGGTGCAGCGGGTGCAGCGCCGACAGCGCCTTGCGATCGAGCTTGCCGGTGGCCAGCGACGGCAGGCGCTGCATCCGGATCAATTGCGAGGGCAGCATGAACTGCGGCAGGCGGGTTCTGAGCGAACCAAGCAACTCCTGCTCGCCCAGCCCGCTGTCGGAAGAATAGAAGCCCACCAGCAGGTGTCCGTCGCTCGCCGCCAGTGCGGCGGCCTGCGTCACCCGCGCATGCGCGAGCATCGCGCTCTCGATTTCACCCAGTTCGATGCGCCTGCCATGGATCTTGATCTGCTGGTCGCGACGGCCGACGAAACTGCATTCGGCGTCGAGACTCAGCCTGGCCATATCGCCGGTCATGTAGACCCGTTCACCGGGCGCTCCGCCGAGCGGGCTGGGCCGGAACCGGTCTGCCGTCGCCGCCGGCAGGCGGCTGTAGCCGCGCGCCAGGCCGTCGCCGGCGATCACCATTTCGCCGGCGACGATGGGCGGCACCGGGAAACCCAGGTCGTCGACGAGCGCGGCACGGGTGTTGTGAATCGGACGTCCGAGCGGTACGCCGCCGTGCGGCGCAACGGTGTCGGTCACATCGACGGCGGTGACGTCGGCGGCTACCTCGGAAGATCCGTAGAAGTTGTAGATCCTGGCGCCGGGCACGCTGTCGCGGAAGCGTCGCACCAGGTCGGCATCCAGCGGTTCGCCGCTGCAGACCCAGTGGCGCAGCGCGGGCAAGCTCGCGCCCAGGTCGGGATCGAGCGTGAGCAAGGTCGCCAGCAGCGACGGAATCAGCACCAGCCGGCCGACCTGTTCCTGCGCCAGCGTGCGCAGCAGTTCGGCGACGTCGTGGCCGGCACGCTCGTCGACGATCGCCAGCGGCCGGCCTTGCAGCAACGGCCCCACTGCCTCGCAGATGCAGTCGACGAAATTGAGCGAGACCCGGTGGGCCAGGATCTCGCCGTCGCGATAAGGCTGGGTGTCCCACATCCATTGCAGCCGGTTCAGCAGTCCACGGTGCGGCGAGATCACCGCTTTCGGAATGCCTTGCGAGCCGGAGGTGAAGACCACGCAGGCGCTGTTGTCGGGGTGCAGCCGCGGCCGCAGCAGTGGTTGCGGGTCATGGTGTTCGTCGCCGTCGACGACCACCACCTGTACATCGAACGACGCGAACCGCGGCGCCTCCGCCGCGGTGGCAAGCAGGACGCGGATGTCGGTGAGATCGAGCAATTCGCGGATGCGTTTGTCGGGATAGTGCGGATCGATGTAGGCATAGGCTCCGCCCGCGATCAGGATGCCGAGCAGCGCGGCCACCGACTCGCACGAGCGCGCGATCGCGCTGCCGACCACGCGCTCGGGACCGACGCCCGCCGCGCGCAGGCGGCCGGCGATGTGCAGCGTCCTTCGCCGCAGTGCCGCGTAGGTCACCCGCCCTTGCGCGGCGATCAGCGCCACGGCGTCCGGCCTGGCCACCGCCGCATCCAGGAACAGCGAGCCAAGGTCGCGCTGTGCCACGTCCACCGGTGGCGCGGCGTTCCACAGCGCCAGCGGCCCGGCGCAGGCGCGCGCGCACTCGGCGCGCAACCGGGTCAGCGTGATGGACGGATCCGCGGCGACCGCCGCGGCCGCCAGCGAATATTCGGTCATCATCTGCCGCACGGTCGATTCGTCGAACAGCTGGGTGTCGTAGGTCACCGAAAACCACAGCGTGTTCTCGTGCTCGGTCGCGGTGATGTCCAGGTCGAACACCACCGGCGCGCGCGACAGTGCGATCGGCTCGCCAGCGAGGTCGGCGAAACTCGAGCGCGGCAGCGAATCATAGTGGTAGGCGATGATCGCCTGGCACAGCGGCGCATGGCTCAGGTCGCGCGCCGGCTGCAGGTCTTCCACCAGCTTCTCGAACGGAACGTCCTGGTGCTCGAAGGCGTCCACGACAGTGTTGCGCACGTCCTTGAGAAAGTCGGCAAAGCGCATGCGCGCGTCGATCGTCGAGCGCATCACCAGCATGTTCAGCACCGGGCCGACCATGCGTTGCAGCTCCGGCCGCGCGCGACCGGCCACGGGTACGCCGATGGCGATGTCGTCCTGGTTGGAGTAGCGCTGGAAAATCAACTTGAACAATGCCAGCACGATCACGAACGGGGTGGTGCCGACCTGGTTGCACAAGGCCTTCAGCCCGCCCATCACCGGCGGCGGCAGTTGCGCGAACACCTTGTGACCGCTATGGGATTGAACCGTGCCGCGGTTGCGGTCGGTGGCCAGGTTCAGTACCGGCACGCCGCGCAGCTTGTCGTGCCAGTAGCGGCGCCGCTCCTCCTGGCGACCGTCGTCGGCCATGTCGCGCTGCCATTGCGCGTAATCTCCGTATTGCAGCGATGGCGGCGATGGCGAGGACGGCAGGCCGAGCACGCACTGGGCGTAGCACTGCGCCATTTCCTCGATCAGCACCGCCATCGACCAGTCGTCGCCGATCAGGTGATGCAGGGTGAACAACAGCACGTGGTCGTCGGCCGCCAGCCGGATCAGCGCGACCCGCAGCAGCGATGGAGCGTTCCTCAGGTCGAACGGCCGCAGCGTATCGCTCTGGGCCAGCGCGGTCGCGGTGCGCCAGGCCTGGTCCGCATGCAGGTGGCTCAGGTCGACCAGCGGGATCAACCGGCGCCGCGCCGGCAGAACCTGCTGGCGCAGGTGTTGTCCGTGCATGGCGAAACGCGTGCGCAGCGGCTCGTGGCGCGCGACGATCGCCGACAGGGCCGCTTCCAGCGCGGCCGGCTTCAACGCCCCGCGCAGGCGCACCGGGTGCGGGCAGACGTAGATCGGCTTGAGCGGATCGAGCTGGTTGACGAACCAGATCCGCTCCTGGGTGAAGGACAATGGAAAGCTGTCGCGCTGCGCAGCCGCCGCGATCGGTGCGTCAGGCGCCGGCGCGTGTGCACCCGGCAGGTCCGTGACGGCATCGTCCGCAGCAGGCACCGCCTGCCGCGCGCTTTGCGCGCGCCAGTCGGAGAAGCTGCGCTTCATGAGCGCGACGACTCCGGTTCAGACTCGGGCCGGTCGTGCGCCTGCGGTTGCGCCTTCAGCGCGTCGATCATCGCGGAGAAACCGGACAGCGTCGGCGCATCGAACAGGCCACGCAGCGGCACCTGCACCTGAAGCTCTTCGGCGACCCGCGCCACCAGCTTGGTCAATAGCAGCGAATGACCGCCCAGGGCGAAGAAGTTCTGCTCGGCGTCGACCTCTTCCACCTCCAGCAGTTCCTTCCAGATGACCGCCACGGTCTGCTCGGTGGCGGTGGCCGGCGCGCTGCGCCTGGGCGTCACCTGCAGCGATGCCAGCGCGCTGCGGTCCGGTTTGCCACTGGCGGTGCGCGGCATCTGCGCCAGTACCACGAAGCTGGTCGGCACGACCGTGTCAGCCAGTCGCGCACGCAGGTGCCGTTGCCATTCGGCGCTGAAATCATGGGTGGCGTCCTGGTCGGCGCGCAATTCGACGAATGCCAGCAGGGCCTGGTGCGCCTGCCCGTCGTCGCGGCTGAGCATGACCTGGCACTCGCCGACCGCCGGATGCTGCAACAGCGCCGAACGGATTTCCTCCAGCTGGACGCGGACCCCGCGCAGCTTGACCTGATCGTCCTGGCGACCGAGAAAATGCGCGGCACCTTCTTCGTCCCAGAAACCGAAATCGCCGGTGCGATACAACTGGGCGCCAGCCAGCGCCGACCACGGATGGGGCGAGAACACCACCGCTGTCGCGGCGGGCTGATGCAGGTAACCGCGCGCCAGCCCGGCACCGCCGATGCGGATCTCGCCGCCCACCCCGATCGGTGCGGGCAGGCCGGATTCGACGATGAACATCTCGCCACCGGCGATCGGCTTGCCGATCGGGATCGAGCCGCCGTGCGGCGCGTCGCCGCTCCACCACGATGCGTCGATGCAGGTTTCGGTCGGCCCGTACAGATTGACAAACTCGGCGTCCAGCACCTGCGCCGCCTCCTGCCGCAGGCGCGCCGGCAACACGTCCCCGCCGCAGCACAGGGTCCTGAGCGAAACCGCGCCAGCAAACCCGGCCGACAACAGCGCCTGCAGCAGGCTCGGCACGGTTTGCATCACCGTGACCTCGTTGCGCACGATGGTCTGCAGCAGGCCGTCGACGTCGAAGTTGGCGTCCGGTGCGCACTGCACCAGACAGGCGCCGGTGATCAGCGGCGCGAACACTTCCCAGATCGAGGCATCGAAACTCAGTGGCGTGCGCTGCAGGACGCGATCCTGCGGGCCGATGCGCAACGCGTCGACGATCCACGCCATGTGGTTGGCCAGCGCAGCGTGCGGGACGGCGATGCCCTTGGGTTCGCCGGTCGAGCCCGAGGTGTACAGCACATACGCCGCCTGCTGCGGATGAATCGCCACCGGGGGCAGCTCCCGCTGCGCCGGCGCACCGCCGTCGCAGTCCAGCAACGGCGCCGCCGTCGCCGCGGCCAGGGGTTGCAGCGCTCCCCGGGACGCCGGCGTGGTGGCGATGAACGCGGCCGGCCGCGCGCGCGCGACGATCGTTTCGAGCCGCTGCGGCGGTGCCAGGCGGTCGAGCGGCAGCAACACCGCGCCGGCCCTGAGGATGCCGAGCACGGCGACGATCGTGTTCACGGCGTCCTCGGCCAGGATCGCCACCACCTGCTCCGCGCCGATGCCGTGGTCGAGCAGATCCTGCGCGACGCGCCGGCTGGCACGTTCGAGTTGGGCGAACGAGACCGCGCCGTCCACCGCAGCGATCGCGATCCGCTGCGGGAATCGTTGGGCGATGGTTGCGAACGCGACATGCACCGGCGGCGGCGCGTCGCCTTCCAGCGCCGGCCCCAGGCACACCGACTGCAACAGGTTGCGGGTTTCCTCCACGCCGGCGATCGCGACCGTGCCGCCGGCCACGTCGGGCTCAACACAGACGCGTTGCAGCAGTTCCACGAACGCCGTCGCGATACGCCGGGCCTGGGCAGGGCTCAGGCGTGCGCTGTCGAAATCCAGGTCGATCGCAAGCGTGCGCCAGCCCAGCCGCAAGCGGAAGGTCTGGCTGCAGACGTAGTCGTCGACGATCCGCAACGGCGAAGCCGCTGCGTGTGCATCGGTTTCCAGCATTTCGAAGACGAACGCCGGCAATTGCGCGTCATCCGGGCCGATCGCGTTGTCGCCCCCGACGAAGCAGTCCTGCCACGCATCGGCGTCGAACAGGTAGCGGTCGGTTTCCTCGATCGCCGAGCGCAGCGGGATGGCCGCATGGAACGGGAGCCGCAGCGGCAGCGTGCGCGCCAGCGGGCCGATCACCTGCTGCAAGGATTCGTCGGCGCGTCCCGCGCTGACGATGCCGAGCAACACCTCCGGCGCGCCGGTCATCCGCGCGAGCAGGGTCTTCCAGGTCGCGACCAGCACCGCCTGCACGCTGACCCCGAGCCTGCGGGCGAGCGCGGCGGCGGCCGTGGCGAGTGCGGCGTCGACGGGAAGCGACAGCCGCGACGGAGCGAAGCGCGCATCGGAATCCGCACGCTCCAGCAACAGTCTCGGTATCGCCGGCGGGTTGGCCAGCCGGGTCCGCCAGAAGGCGACGCCGACCTGGGCTTCGGGTTCACGCAGCAGATCCTGCTGCCATTGCACCACTAGCGCGTAAGGCACCGATTCGGGCAGCGCAGCGCCGCCATCGCCCAGTAACGCGTTCAATTCCGCGACCAGGTTGTGCAAGGTCGCGCGATCGGCCACCACCGCGGGCAGGCTCAGCTCCAGCCGGGCGCCGTCCGGGGTGTTCGATCGCCGTGCCCGCAAGCGGCTGCCGACCCCGATGTCGATCGGCCGTGCCGTCGCCTGCGCGTCGCCCTCGCCCGCGTCGTGGTGACCGGCGTCGTCGGCCAGCTCGTCGAGTTCGGCGCGCAGGATCTCGTGGCGCTCCACCAGGGTGCATAAGGCCGCGGCGAGCGCCGTGTCCTCGATTGCACCGGAGATCTGCGCGGAGCATTGCGCCACGAAGAACGTCGCGTCGCTACCGAACTGGCATCGCAAGGTGCGGCGCTGCTGGCTGGAGAGAGGATGGGTCAAGTGCGTGTCCATAGTGTCGTCCACAACGTTAGTTCCAGCGTCGCAAGACATTGCCGCCGATACGCCGGGTGCAGTGTCGGAGGGCAGCGTTTTTCCCGGCCACGATGGAAAAGCCGGTGGGCTTCAACTTCAATTCGAGCGCCCGCAGCTGCTTCAGCGGATCGAGCGCGTGCGCGCGGCGGCGAATGTCCGCATGCTCGAACGCGGCCTCGGGATAGACCGACAGCTCGCGCTCCAGTCCGTCGGCCAGCCGGTGCAGGTCGAACAAATGGCTGTGGCCCATGCAGTTGCAGCCGTTGACGCCGGCCCAGTCCAGGCCGGTGCCTTCGAGCAGGTCCAGTGCCTGTTCGATCCGCATGGTATGCACCACCGGATGCAGGTACGCGTCGGCGAGCTTGCTGCGCCGCCACTCTTCCGCATCGTCCAGGCGCGCGCCGGTGGCGCCGTATTGATCGTCCGGCAGGACGCAGCCCAACGCATCGACAACGGCGATACCCTGCTGCAGATCGTCGCCGTCGCCATGGAACACGGCGACCAGCTCACGCTCGAGCATGCGCTCGAATTCTCCGTATGCGTGGTAGAGCCAGGCATACAGCAGGCCGTCGTCTGACAGCGCCCCGGCCAGGGACTGGAATCCGCTGCGCGGCGACGGCAGGTGATGGATCACGCCCGTGGAGACGATCAGGTCGTAGCGGCCGGCGATGTTTCCGTGCGACAAGTCGCCTTGCAGCAGGGTTACATTGCTCAGGCCGTGCCGTGCCACCAGCGACGCAGCCACGTCCAGAGACGCGGTGGACAGGTCCAGGCCGGTGAACCGGGTGTGCGGGAACTGCCGCGCCATGCCGACCAGGCGGTGCCCGGTCCCGCAGCCGGCATCGAGCACGCAGCGGCCGTGCAGCGCGCCAGGGCCAAGCAGCATCTCGATGGCGTTGGATACATCGCGGATCGGCGCGGCCTGCTCGCGCGATGGATACGGATAGCATTCGTACAGCGCCCGCACCGCGCCGGTCGCGTCGGGTGCTGTCACGCAGCCATCGCCGGTCGCTGCCTCGGCACCGCGCTGCCGACGTTCGAGCCAGCGCCGGCGGTAGTCGTCGCCGGCGTTACGCATGCGCGCGGATCCACTCGTTGCTGTTGCGCCGGTCGTAGGGATGGCCCATGGCAAATAACAGGTTGCGCGGGCCGACGTAGGCATCGCGTCCGTGTGCGACCTTCATGTTGTCCAGCATCAGCAGATCGCCGGCCTGCCACGCGAACGCACGCCGCTCCTGCTCGTACGCCTCGCGGATGTTCGCCAGCACGTCTTCTTCGATCGGCTCGCCGTCGCCGTAGTAGGTCTGGTGTGGTAGCTCGGACTCGCCGAACTCGGACCGGATCATGCGCTGCATCTGCAGGTCCAGGCTGGAAAAGTGCCAGAACAGCAGATGGTTCAACCACAGCGATTCTCCGGTCGTGGGGTGCCGGCTTTCTGCGGGGCGCAGGATCCGCGTGCGCAAGCGTCCGGCCGCATTCCATTCGAAACCGATGTCGGCGTCGTCCAGCAATCGTTCCAGCGTGTCGCGATCCTCGCATTGGTAGACGGTCTGCCAGGACTGGCCGACCTCGGCGACGAAATTGCGCACGTACAGCCAGCCGCGTTCGCGGAAACGTTGCACGATCGCCGGATCGATCCGGCGTTGCACGCCGCCGCAGTCGGCGATGGGCGTGTTGCCGCCGCTGCTGGCCGGCACGGTGCAATGGAAGAACACCCGCATCGGGAAGAGCCTGCTGTACGAATGCTCGTTGTGCAGCAGGATCGTTTCTGTCTCCGGATAGTCGGTGGACGTGCGGATGTTGCCGCGCACGGCGGTGCGCGGCGACGTGTTCTCGCGATAATCCATCGGCTCGCCGATCAGGTTGCGCACGCAGCGTTCCATGTCGACCGCGCCATGCACGCTGAAGCCTCGAAACAGCAACGCGCCGCGCGTGTCTGCCAGCGCATGCAGCGATGGCGCCGCGGCGGCGAGCCAGGCGGCCAGATCGATCGGACGCTTCGGGGTGACGAAGATCGGAAGTTCGTCGTGATTGCTCGCGATCTCGACCAGATCCAGCAGCGCATCCTGTTCGGCAGGCAGCGCTGACGCGGGAGTAACGACCTTCCGATAGTCGCTGAACTTCACTGTTGGACGCCTCTGGTGTCGAGGGACCGCTGGCCGAAGCGGCGGGCTCTCATCGTCAGGTAATTGGCCGCGGCTTCGCGCTCCGCCGTGGCCGCCACTGCGTATAGCTGTTTCAGTGAGGCATCGCCTGTCTCGGCGAGGAGACCGATCAGGCCCTGGAACTGTAGCAGAAGCATGTCGGCTTCGGCCTTGGCGACAACCGCGTCGTCGTGGCGCAGCACCAGCACCGGGCCCGCAGCGGTGTCGCTCACGTACATGCTCAGGGGAAATTCGTTGGTCGCGACCTGCAGGTCCAGCAGTTCGGCGCGGCGGGTACCGTACAACGCGAGGTCGCGGTACGGCGCATGCAGCGGTGCACCGTGCATGCCGAACATCACCTGCGGCCGGCCGCCACTGCCGTCGCGGTCCAGCAATCGAGCGATGCGCTCGGGCGGCACCTCGGCATGGCTGCAGGCCTCGAACGTCACCCGTTTCACCTGCCTGGCCAGGTCGAGCAAGCTGTTGTCGTCCTGAAGTTCGCAGCGCAGGGTCAGGCGCCTGACGAACATGCCGATCACCGATTCGCGCTCCACGCTGTCGCGATTGACGTAGTCGGTCGCGATCACCAGATCGCGCCGCCCGCTGCGATGCCGCAGTACTGCCAGGAATACCGCCAGGTAGGCGGCGAATACGGTGACGCCGGTCCGCCGGCACCAGGCCGTGATGCGTTGTGCCTGGGCCAGGTCGAGTTGGCGCACGACCACGCTGCCGGTGGTCGCGGCCGGTGCCCTGCGCATGTGCGGGAAAACGTTGGGGTCGGCGCCGCGCAGCCGGTCCTGCCAATAACGCAGGTGGCGGGCATTTTCCTGCTCGTCGCTGGCCAGGCGCTGTTCGACCGCGTAACGGGCGTACTGGATTTCCGGCGCGGCAAGCCCGGCCGGACGGCCGCGCCGGAATGCCTCGTAAGCGAAAACCAGTTCGCGCAGGAACAGCCCCAGTGACCAGCCGTCGGCGGCGATATGGTGGCGCGATATCACCAGCCAATGCCGTTGCGGCTGCAGCTTCAGCAGCAGCGGGCGCAGCGGCAGGTCGCGCCGCAGGTCGAAACGTCGGTGGATCTCGGCGTTGGCGATCTGTTCGGCGACGCGTTCGCGGTCCGCTTCGGCCAGCGCACGCAGATCCACGATCGGTAACGGCACGTCGACGGCCTCGCCGATCACCTGCGCCGGCTCGGCGCCGCCGGTATACACGGTGCGCAGGATTTCGTGCCGTCGCACGATGTCGGTCATCGCGCGCGCGAGCGCTTCGGGCGCGAGCGGGCCGTCGATCCTGAAGGCGAGCGCGAGATTGAATTCCGGCGAATCCGGAGCCAGTTGCTGCGCCAGCCACACGCGTTGCTGTTCGAACGAGAGCGGCAACCCGGACTGCGGCGACGGCGCGACGGCGGCGTTCGCAGCGGCGAGCAACGCCGGCTTGTGTGCCTTGATCGCGGCCTGCATGGTCGGCGTGAGGACGCCGGCCGGCGCGTTGAGCCTGAGCTGCGTCGCATCCGCTTCGACGGCGATGCCCAGGTAGCGCAAGCCGTTGAGCAAGTGCGGGCCGTCACGGGAGGGTGACGCGTTCATGGCCGCGCCCCACTAGCGCGGCGTGGACGCTCGCGCAGCGCGCTCAGGCGTGCAGCGGCCCGGCGTTGCGGCGTATCGCCGTCGTCCTGGTGTGCGTTCGCCGCATCCAGATGGCGCGCCAGGCCGCGCAGCGACACATGCCGCAGCAGATCCGCGGCAGTGACCTTACGTTGGAAGCGATCGCTGACCAGGCGCGCCGCGGTCAGCAGATTCAGTGAGTTTCCGCCCAGTTCGAAAAAGCTACGATCGGCATCGACTATGTCGCTCTGCAGGACCAGCTTCCAGATCCCGACCAGGACGCCTTCGCTTTGGCTATGCGACGGCGTCCGCTCTTGCCGGTCCAACAGCAACAGGCGGGCCCGGTCCAGCCTGCCGTCGGCGGCGAGCGGCAGCGCACGCACACGCAGCAGCGACTCGGGAAGCATGTACTCAGGCAGCTGCTCGGTCAGGCGCTGCATGAGTTCGGTCTCGATGCCGATGGAGCGGCTCTCGTCGACCACGATGTACGCCGTCAGCGACGATCGGCCCGCATCGTCGGTGGCGATCCGCGCCGCGGCCGCGCGGACCCGCTGATCCGCGCGCAACGCGCCTTCCAGCGATGGCAGCTCGATGGCGCGGCCATGCAGGAGGGTGTCGCCGTCGGCGCCCAGGCAATACAAGGCGCCGTCGGCGCCGATGCGCCCGAAGTCGTCGGTCAGGCAGCGTCGCGCTCCGGCGATTTGCGACGCCGGGTCCGGTTGGAATCGCTCCGCCGTCCATCCGGGTTGCCCGAGGTAGCCGCGCGCGATGGCCGCACCGCGGATCGCCATCCGGCCGGTCGCGCCCAACGGCGCGTCGGCGTTTTGCCGACGCAACAGCTGCACGTTGGCGCGCGTCGAGGGCGTCGCAATCGGCGCGAACAACGCACGACGTCGCACAGGATGCAGGCCGGCCGGGTCGGCAGATTCATGCTCCCAGACGGAGACGGTGGCCACGTCCCACCCGGCAACGATCGCCGGCGCCGGCAATGTCTTGCGGTCGAGCTTGCCGTTCGGAGTCAACGGCATCGCCGGCAGCAGCACCAGCGCCGCCGGCAGCATCGGTGTGGGCAAGTGTGCGCGCAGGTGCTGGCGCAGTGCGTCCAGGTCGGGGGATTGCGCGCCCGCGCCGGTCACGTAGCCCACCAGCCGCGCGTGTGCGCCCGTGCCGTGCAGCACCACCGCCGCTTCGCGGACCTGCGGCCAGTCGCGCAGGCACGCTTCGATCTCGCCCAGTTCGATGCGATGGCCGCGCAGCTTCACCTGGCTGTCGTTGCGGCCCAGGTAGTCGAGCGTGCCGTCGGCGCGCCAACGGCCCAGGTCACCGGTGCGGTACAGCCGTGCGCCCGGCGTCGGCCCATGGGTGTCGACCACGAAGCGCTCGGCGGTCAGGCCTGCACGCGCTTCGTAACCACGTGCAACGGCGATGCCGCCGATGTAGAGTTCGCCCGGCACGCCGATCGGGACCGGTGCGCCATGCGTGTCCAGCACGTAGATCCGTACGTTCGCGATCGGGGCGCCGATCGGCACCTCGCCCGCTGGCGGCAGGTGCGCGCAGGCGTAGGCGGTCACGTCCACCGCCGCTTCGGTCGGACCGTACAGGTTATGCAGGCCTACCTGCGGCCACCGCGCGGCGAACCGCTGCGCCAGTTCGCGCGACAAGGCTTCGCCGCTGCAGAACACCTGTGTCAACGATGTGCAAGTCGAACCGGCACCGACCTCTTCCATCCCGGCGCCGACTTCCCTGGCGCCGATCTCTTCCACGAAAGCATCCAGCATCGAGGGCACGAAGTGCAGCGTGTCGATGCCTTCGCGCTCGATGAGCGCATGCAGATAGCCTGGATCGCGATGCCCGCCCGGCCGCGCAAACACCAGCCGGGCGCCGGCCAGCAGCGGCCAGAAGAACTCCCATACCGACACGTCGAAACTGCACGGGGTCTTCTGCAGGACGCTCTGGCCGGGTTGCAACGCATAGGCGTCCTGCATCCAGCGCAGCCGGTTGACCACGCCGCGGTGCGCGTTCATCACTCCCTTCGGCCGGCCGGTCGAACCGGAGGTGTAGATCACGTAGGCCAGCTGCGCGTTCGTCAGTCCGGGTACCGCGAGGGCGGCACCGGACAACTGCGCCCAGGTGTGCGGCTGGTCCAGCCACACCTGCTGCGCGGCGCCGACCAACTGCGCCGGCACCGGCGTGCGCTGGGTCTGCAGCACCACCGTCGGCCGGCTGTCGTGCAACATCTCGGCCAGGCGCTGCGGCGGCGCGTCCGGGTCCAGCGGCACATAGGCGCCGCCAGCCTTGAGCGTGGCCAGCAATGCCAGCAACAACGGTACCCCGCGCTCCACGCTCACCGCCACGCGGTGCTCCGGGCCGACCCCGCAGGCGCGCAGATGCCGGGCCAGCCGATTGGCACGCCGGTCCAGTGCGGCATAGCTGACCTGCTCATTGGCATCGACCGCGGCGATCGCATCGGGCGTGCGCGCCACCTGCGCTTCGAACAGCGTGTGCACCAATCCGTCGGCACAGGCGCGGTCGGTGGCGTTGAAGTCCTGCACCACCTGCCGCCGCGATGCGGCGTCCAGCGACGGCGCGTTCGAGGGTGCCAGCTGCGTATCAAACGGTTGCGGTAAGCGGATGAGATCTGCAATTGCCGGTCCATCCACCCTGCCCCGCGCCTGCATCGTCTCGCCGCGATCGCGCCGCCTGATCACGGCGACGCTGGACACCAGGGCCGATTCCGCGCAGGCATGGCCGTGCACGACGCGTTCGATCGAAACCTGGGAAAACAACCGGTTCAATGTGTCCGCGTACAAGCTCTCCGCGGTGATCACGATCACGCGCAAGGAGACAGGCAGCCCGCGCGCTTGCAGCATGCGGTCGACGACGCCCGGAACGGCGTGCATTACATCGGGTTCGGTGCACATCAGCGCTGCGGCCGCGTGCACGGTAGCTTGCGTGGCCACGAGCGTGCCGCCGCAAGCCAGCGGCAGGCATAACTCCATCAGGAAAGCCTGGTGCCATGGCGCGGCGGTTGCCAGCAAGCGAGCGCATGACGCGCGTTCCAGGTTCGCCGCCAGCGCCTCGACGGCGCGCACCAGCGCGCGATGCTCGATCGCGACGGCACCGGCCTGCGCGCCATCGCGCACCCGAACCCAGGCCATGCTGGCCGGCGGTGGCGCCGGCGGTGCGGCCTCGCCCGCGCCGGCCGCTATGTCCTGCCAGCGCCACAGCGGCAACACGCCAGGCACCGCACGATCGGCCAGCACCGCGAGCGCACCGACCTGCGCGAGAACGACGTCGACCTGCGCGGCTGGCCACTCCGGATCCAGTGCGAGCGGCGCGGCGCCGGCACGCATCAACGCGAGCGCGGCGATCCGGCACTCGACCGGATCGCCGATGCAGAGCGCCACTACCGTCTCGGTTCCGACCCGCATCCGCATCGCCGCCGCGGCCCGATCCACGCGGCGGCGCAGCCCCGCATAGCTCCATTGGGTGCTCGCGCCATCCTCCGAAATCGTCTCCAGCGCGATCGCATCGGGCCGGTCCTGTGCGTGCCGGTACAGCATGTCGACGATGGTCGACGCGCCCTGGGCCAATGCCTGCATCAGGTCAGGCGGCCGCTCCACCGGCAGCGCGTCGATCGACGACGGCAGCAGCGCAGGCAGGGCTTGCAGCAGCGCGACATAGCGACGCTGCAAGCCGGCGATGGCGTTGGCGGCAAACGCGCCGCTGCGGTACTCGAAGCGGACGGCCAGGCAGTCGGCGGCCTCTTCCAGGAACAGCGTCAAGTCCCGCACCGGCGCGACGAAACGCGACTGCACAGGGGTGACCCGCAGTCCCGGCACCTGTTCCGACGCCAAGGAAACATCCGCACGAATTTCCACACCCACGTTGAACGGCAACGCATGCGGACCCAGCGACGGGCGGATCCGGTCCAGCACCAGCTGGAATGGCACGTCCGAATGCGCGACCGACGCATTCCAGGCGATTTTCATCCGCGCCAGCACGGCATCCAACGTCGCCGCCCCGGACAGGTCGCAGCGCAGCACCAGGGTGTTGATCAGCAAGCCGATCAGTGCTTCGTCGTCGGGATGCGGCCTATGCACCACCGTGGTGCCCACGCACAAGTCGTCCTGGTCGACGTATTCGCGCAATAGCACGAACAACGCGGTCATCAGCAGCACTGGAAGCCCGACCCGGCGCGAACGTGCATGCGCGCGAAGCGCGTGCAGCGCCGGCGCCGCGAGCACGGCCTGCTCGCTGGCGATCGCGTCCTGTCCCGGATCCGCGGTCGAGGGCAGCAAGGTCGGGCGCAGCCCATGCAGCTGGCTCTCCCAGAACCTCAGCCCGTCGGCGAATCCGTCGCCATCGGCACGCGCGGATTCAGCCGCGGCATAGTCGCCAAACCGCTTGCGCAGCGGGGCAAGCGCGCCGGTCCCACCGCGCGTGTAGGACACGTACAGCGCGTGCAGCTCGCGGGTCAGAACCTGCACCGACCAGTGGTCGCAGACCAGATGGTGCAGGCTCAGCACCAGCGCGTGACGCCGCGGTGCGCGCACGATCAGCAACGCGCGCAGCAATGGCCCGCGCCGCAAATCGAACGGGCGGCGGCTCTCCTCGTCGCACAAGCGCGCGGCCACGGCGTCGCCATGGACCAGGCCGCTCAGGTCGATGCAGGGCAGCCGCGGCAGCGCGTCCGCACCGGCAACCAGCGCGCAGCGGTCCTCCGGACCATCGACGTGCGCGCGCAGGACGGGGTGACGGCGCGAAATTTCTTGCAGCGCCTGTTCCAGCGCGGCGAGATTGAGTTCGCCGGCCAGTTCGGCCTGTCCGCAGATGTTGAACGCGCGCGTTTGCGGAGCGATCAGGCAACTGCGCCAGATGCGTCGTTGTTCGAAGGTGAGCCGCGTTGCTCCGGCATCGCCCGCGTTCGCCGGCGCAACCTGGGCCGGCGCATGCGTCGAGGTCCTGCGGATCAGCTGGCAGATATCGTGCTTGACTGCGGCGAGTCTGGCGAGCTGATCCGGGCGCAGCCCGGGCGCGGGACACGAATAGCGCAGTGCGCCCTGATCTAGCCAGAGGCGCACGCCCGACGCGTTGAGTTCCGCCAGAAATTCGGACAAAGACATCGTGCCCGCCCGCTAGACGCTGCCGACAACGTGATCCGATGCGCTCCGCTGCTGCGCCTGGCTCCACAGGGTGGCTTCGATCACTTCGGCGACGCGTTCGACGTTGAGGTCGTCGGTCATCAGCAAGTTGATCGGAAGTTGCACTTTGAACGCGCTACGCATGCGGGCCATGATGCGCATCGCGCGCAAGGACTCTCCTCCCAGTTCGTAGAAATGCTGATCGATACCGACCACCGGCACGCCGAGCACCTCGGACCAGATGCCCGCCAGAACCTCTTCGGTGGTGGTGCGCGGCAGTCTGATCTCGACGTTGCCGACGCGCTCCTTCGGCGGTTCGGGCAGCGACTTGAGGTCGAGCTTGCCGCTGACCGTGGTCGGCAGGGTTTCCAGGCGCACGTATTGCGCAGGCAGCATGTACTTCGGCAGCTTGTCGCGGGCCAACTGGCTGAGTTCGTTGATGAGCGCCGGCTCGTCCCGGGTGTCGGCGAGGATGTAGGCCACCAGCCGCTTGGCTCCGTCCTTTTCCGAACGCACCTGCACGACCGCGCGATGCACGTCGGGATGCTTGCCGAGTACCGATTCGATTTCGCTTGTCTCGACCCGGAACCCGTTGATCTTGACTTGGCCGTCCATGCGGCCGAGGAAGTCGAGGCGGCCGTCGGCCATCCAGCGCACCAGATCGCCGCTGCGGTACATGCGCCCGCCGGGCGTGGCGGCGTACGGATTGGGCACGAAACGCTCGGCGGTCAGCGCCTGGCCTTGCACGTAGCCGTCGGCGAGTCCGGTTCCGGCGATATGCAGTTCGCCGGCGACACCGACCGGCACGGGGAAGCCGAATGCGTCCAGTACCAGCACCTGCGTGCCCGGAACGGGTTTGCCGATAAGCACCGACGGGCACAGCGGCGTGGCCTCGCCACGCGACACCGTCGACCATACCGTGGCTTCGGTCGGCCCGTACTCGTTGAAGAACGCCACCTTCGGCAGCGTGCGGCTGTGGCATTCATACAACTCGGCCGGACAGGCTTCGCCGGCCATGATCACGGTCTTCAGCGCCAGCGGACCGAGATCGCGGTGCTGTTGCAGCAACGCGTCATACAGCGAGGGAATGCTCAGCGTGTGGGTGATCTGTTCGTCGAGTACCGCGTCTTCGACCGTGGTCAGGTCGACGCCGGCCGATTCGGGTTGCAGCACCAGCCTGCCGCCGTCGACCAGGGTCCAGAAAATGCCGGCGACCGAGCTGTCGAACGCATACGAGGACAGCAGCAGGAAGTTCTCCACGCGCTCCAGGTAGAACTCGCGCCGCGCCAGGGTCGAATTGATCAACGCACGGTGCGGAATCTGCACACCCTTCGGCCGGCCGGTCGAGCCGGAGGTGTAGATCACGTAGGCAGGACGATCGCCCATATCCGGCAGCGCCAGGTTGTGTCCAGGCAGTGCGTCGAGCGCTTCGCTCTCGCGATCCAGCAGCAGCGGCCGCGCACCGCCGAGGCCGGCGATCTCGACCAGATCCGAGGTCGTCACCACGATTGCCGATGCGATGTCCTGCAAAGCCAGCTCGATGCGATCCTTGGGATTGCTCGGATCGATCGGCACGTAGGCCGCGCCGGCCTTGAGCACGCCGAGAATCGCCACGGGCATCCAGACCGAACGGTTCAGGCACAGCGGCACCAGATCGCCCAGGCGCACGCCGCTCTCGCGCAAATGTCGCGCGAGCTGGTTGGCTTTGCGGTTGAGCGCGCCATAGGAAAGATGTTCCTCGCCCTGGGTGACGGCGACGCGGTCCGGGGTGGCGCGCGCGACGGCCTCGATCAGGCGATGGATACCCTGGCAGTCCGTGGGCACTTCCGGCGTGGCGCTCCAGTCGTGGGTGAGCTTGCGCAGATCGGCGTCGCTGATGAAAGGATCCTCGTCGTAACGCCCGTTCGGCGCGGCGACCATGCTGTCGAGCACGCTCAGGTAGCATTGGCCGATCACTTCCATCAACTCGGCGGTGTATTGCAGGCTGTCGTACTCGACCCGCATTCCGAGCAGTTTGGTGACCGGGGCCAGATAGGCGTTGATGCAGTACGGGAAGGTGGATTCGCCGTAGACCTTCAGCCCCAGCAACTCAGCGTCGCTCCAGCGCTGCAGCACGTCGGCAACGTGGTAATGGTTGTAGAAGAACAGCGTTTCGGACAGCGGCTCGTTGCCGGCCTGGCGTTTGAGCTCGGCCATCGGATAACGCCGGTACGGCAGCAGTTCCTGCTCGCGCTTGAGCACTGACTGGGCCAGTTCCTCCCAGGTGCCGCCGGGCATCGGCAGCCGGAACGCCAGGCTGTTGACGAACAGCCCGATCACACCGTGGCCTTCGCTGTTTTCGGGACGGCCGTTGCCGACCGTGTAGCTGAGCACGTCCTTGCCGCCGCCGAACACGCTCATGACCCGCAGATGCACGGCCAGCAGCAGCGTCTTCAGCGGTACGCCGAATTTCTCGGCCAATGCCTTGACCGAATCGGACAGCTGTTGGGAAATCGGGATCTCGAACTTGATGATCTTGCGTGCGCCCTTGTCTGCCTTGAGCCGTCCGATCAGGCGCGGCAGGTTCATCAGCTGCGCGTCGTCGAGGTACTTGAGCCAGAACTCGCGGAAACGCTCGGTCTTCAACGCCACCTGTTCCAGCGCGATGGCCTCGCGGAAGGTCGTGGTCGGCAGCGGTGCCTCGTAGGGCTGGCCGAACACTGTGGACAGGTAGTGGGTCAGCAGCTCGGTCACCATGAACGCGTCGCTCCAGCCATCGATGATCTCGTGGTGGAAGCTGTAGCCGAGCTGGAATACGCCGTCTTCCAGCAGGTGCACCTGGTAGCGAATCAGCGGATAGCCATCGAGGTCGAAGCCGGTTTGCTTCTCCTGCTCCATCCACTGGTCGACCGTCTCGTCCTGGGACTGCGGCGACTGGCCGCGCAGGTCGTCGAACCGGAACGGCAGCTCGAATGTCTTGTGGATCAGCTGCAGCGGCCGGCTGTAGGTGGACAGGTCGAACGACGTCCTCAACAGCGGATGACGCTCGACCAGCTCCTGGATCACCTTGCGCATGAGGTCCAGGTCGAACGGCGCGCGGATGCGATAGGAGCACATCGCGTGATAGACGGCCGATTTCGCCGCGAACTCGCGGTGATAGATCATGCCCTCCTGGAGCAGGTTCAGCGGATACGCGTCCTCGATGTCGTCGGACATCGCCGCACGGTCCTGCGCGGAAATCAGGCTGAACGGCACGGTGTTGGGCGCCGATTCCAGCAACGGATCGCCCACGCGCACCTTCGCTGCCAGCTCGCGGATGGTCGGGCTGCGATGGATCTGCGCCACCGAGACCATCAGCCCCATCTTCTGCGCAAGCGCCGAGACCTGCACGCTGCGCAGCGAATCGCCGCCGAGGACGAAATAGTTGTCGTCGATGCCGATGCGCTCGGATTCGAAGATCCTGGCGAAGATGTTCTGCAGGACGCGCTCTTCCTCGTTGCGCGGCTCCACGTACGGCGCCAGCGTCATCACTGCGTTCTCGGGCGGCGGCAACGCGGATGCATCGCGCTTGCCGTTGCGGTTGACCGGAATCGCGGCGACGGTGATGAACGACGACGGCGTCATCGCGATCGGCAGCCGCTGCGCCAGCCAGTCGCGCAGGGCTTGCGGATGCACGCTCTGGCCAGGCCGCGCGACGATATAGGCGACCAGCCGGCGCTCGCCGCCGGCATTGGTGTAGGCCACGACGAACGCTTCCGCCACCGCGGGATGTTGCGACAACGCCGCTTCGATTTCGGACGGCTGGATGCGTACGCCGTTGACCTTGATTTCCTCGTCGACGCGGCCCAGGAACACCAGCGCGCCGTCCTCGCGGCGGCGGACGAAATCGCCGGTCTTGTACGACAGCCCCGGACCCCAGGGGTTGGCGCGGAACCCTTCCAGCTGGTCGGCGCCGGTGTATCCGATGGCAATCCCTTTGCCGCCGACGTGCAGTTCGCCGGGCGTGCCGATCGGGACCGGCTGGCCGTGGCGGTCCAGCACGTACAGCGCGGTATTGGCGATCGGATGGCCGATCGGCACCGCACCGTGTTGATCGGCCGGCCCCAGTTCCCAGGCGCTGCAGCCGACCGTCGCTTCGGTCGGGCCGTACTCGTTGAATACGCGCATCGTCGGCGCGTGGCTGCGAATGTCCTCGAGCATCGCCGCTTCCAGCGCTTCGCCGCCGATCACCAGCACGCGAATACTGTTGTCGAGAGTGCCTGGCGCCATCAGCCCGCGCAGGGTCTTCAGATGGGACGGGGTGATCTTGACCAGGCTGTAATCGCTGCCTGGCTGGAGCGCGCGCGCCAGCGCGGCGACGCCGTCGTCTTCGGGCAGCAGGACCACGCGCTGGCCGACCGTTAACGGCGCCAACAGGCTGGTGATGGTCAGGTCGAACGCGATCGAGGTATGCACCAGGGCGCCCTGCCCGCTGGCCAGGCCGTAGGTCGCGGCAGACCATTTCACGTAGTTGCTGAGCGCACGGTGCGGAATCGCCACGCCCTTGGGCCGGCCGGTGGAGCCGGAGGTGAACAGGACGTAGGCGACGCGTTCGCCGTCCTCATTGGCGGTCTCGGCTTGCGGCGGTGTCTGCGGTTGCGAACCGGTCGCGTCGAGCTGGTCGATGCGCAGCACCGCCACGCCCGGCGGAACCCGCTCGGCCAGCGCCGCTTCGGTGATCACCGGCGGCAACGACAGATCGGCGAGCAGGGCCTGGAAGCGTGGCGTGGGATGTTCGGGATCCAGCGGCACGTACGCGCGCCCGGCCTTCATCACGCCGAGCACGGCGACCAGCAACTCCGGAGTACGGCGCAGCAGCACCGCGACGTGATCCTTGCCGGCGGCGACGCCGTCTTGCGCGCACAGCGCCTGCGCCAGCCGTTCGGCGCGCGCGTCCAGCTCGGCGTAGCTCAGGCTGTCACGGCCATATACGACTGCGGTGTTATGCGGTGTATCGCGCGCCTGCTGCTCGAACAAACGATGGAACAGCTCCGAGCCCGGGTAGACGGTCGCGGTCTGGTTGAAGAACTCCAGCAGCCGGGTCTTCTCGCCTTCGGTGACGATACGCAGGCGATCGAGCGCGAGATCCGGCTGTTGCGCGATGTCGGCCAGATAGGCGGTCAGCCCGTCGGCGATGCGCTGCGCTTCCTCGACCGACCAACGTCCACGGTCGAACTGCAGCACCAACGCGTACTCGCCCGCTGCGGAGCGTTCGACCTGCAGGCTGAGCTTGCGCGGTGCGCCTTGCCGGGCCACGTGCGCAACCTGCACGCGTCCAGCGGCGGCGCCCGTGCCCAGATCGAGAAAATCGAAACCGCGCACCGCATAGGCATTGCCAGCGCCGACGTCGGGTCCGGCGTAATCCTGATGGGCGCGGATGCCGTCGACGACACCCATGAGCTTGCGCAATGTTTCGCCGAACACGTCGCTGTCGCGCCATTCCAGATCGACCGGAAGCCGCTGTTCGAAGGGGCCGATCGCGCGCTCCAGCTCGGCATGGGTACGGCCGTCGAAGCTGGATTCCACGCGCGCGGAGCTGGCACCGTCGAGCCGTCCGCAATAGGTCAGCCACGCGCACAGCAACGCCTCGCTCAGCGACGCGCCTGAGGTCTGCGCGATGCCTGCCAGGCGCTGGGCCACGGAGGCATCGAACGCGACGCTGACCTGCCCGGTGTCGACCGGCGCCTGGTCGCCGCCGTGTGATGCCTGGTAGGCAGCCGCGGCTTCCCAGAACGACCGCGCCGCGGCGTGCTCTTCGGATTCGAGCAGACTGTTGCGCCAACTGGCGTAGTCGGCGTACTGGTAACCGTCCTCGCCGGCGTCCGCGGTGCCGGCCAGAATCGTGGCGAGCTCGCCGGCGATCCGTACGATCGAACCGCGATCGACCACCAGCGGCGAGGCGGTCACAACCAGCGTCAGGGCATCTTCACCGCTGCGCACACAGGCGGCGCGCAGCAGCGGCCCGTGTTCGAAATCGAATGGTTTGCCGGCCTCTTCACGACACAGCTCCTGCAGCCGTGCAGCGGCGTCGGCATGATCGCGCAGGTCGGCACCGTCGCTCCAGGCACCGCCGTCCTCGACGATCACCTGCAACGGATCGCGCATGCCCGGCAACAAGGCGAAGCGCGTGCGCAGCGACTCGTGGCGTCGTTCCAGTTGCGCGAACGCCGCCTGGACCCGGCCCTCGTCGTAACCGGCGATGCGTACGACCCCTTGCACATACGCCTTGGCGTCTGGACGCCGCAGGGATGACCACAACAGGCTCTGCTGCGGCGAGCAGGTGAATCCTTGGATTGTGATGTTTGACATGGGAAATTGGTCTTCAGTCAGCGTCGGATCGGTTCTGCCGCCCGCGAACGGGCAACGATTATTCTGAGCGCCGGCAGTACAGCACCGGGTAGCGAAGCTTGAACTTGCTCAATGCGGGCCCTGCTGAGGCGTCGGAGGTCGCGGCGTCCAGTTCTTCGGCGATCAGGCCGTGGCACATCTTGAAAAAAAGCGCTCGCCGGGCGAGCAGTTGCTGCATCTGTTCGGCGCTGTCGTCGGCCACCAGCGCCTGCAGTTCGCGGCCGTTGAACCGCCGCCATGCCGCGGCCAGGCCTTCGTTGATGGTCGATTCAACCGGCGCGCTTTCGCCGATAACGTCGATCCCGACGAAGCCGGCCGCCTGTGCGAGTTCGACGTATTCATCCAATGTCGGCCAGTAGTAGCCGCTGCAGCCTTCCTGCGACAAGGCGTTGCTTATCCTGGTCTGCAAGCGGCAGATCGCGTCGCTGCCGGTCTCGATCTGGGACACGAACACGCCGCCTGGGCGCAGGCCGGCGTGGATACTGCGCAGGATCGCGGCCTGCTGGTTGTATCCGCAGTAATGGTTGACCAGGCGCATGGACGCCAGATCGGCGTCGTGCAACGGGCATTCTTCGATGTTGGCGAGCCGGGTATCGAGATTCAGCGCACGCGCATCCTGCAGGTAGCGCAGGTTGGAATCCACCACGGCGACGTCGCATTCCCGCCCGGCAGCCGACAGCGCGTTGCGCATCGCATCGGCGAGCACGCCCTGGCCGCCGCCGTAGTCGACGTAGCGAACTGCCTGCGGCAGGACGGGGAGCGCGTGTGCAAGGGCGGTGGCGGCAAATGTCTGCGCTTCCTGGCGCGAGGCGAAGAAGGAGATGGCCTCGGCTAAATTGGTACGCTCCCGCAGATCGCGCACGGTGCCCGCGGCGGTCGGCTGGAACCCTGACGTCTGCTGTCTCGCGTCGGCATCGCCGGCGTGTCGAAACATGCCACAACCTCCGGTTGCAAATCAGAGAGGAGCACTTCCTAATTCGTCGCCCTAACGCTTTGCGTGGCCGGCGGACCATCGGATGGTGGTCCTGCTGGAAGGCGGCCAAGCCCGCTTACATCATCACGTTCGATCACATCGTTTTGCTGCCGCCTGTGTTCGATCGGCGCAGCGACATCCAAACATTTCCGATGGTGCCTACTACTTCGTCCGCTTTTGCGTGGACGTCAATGTGTCGAGAATTCGGCCACTGTCGCGAATCAACTGGCCGATGCTGTGCGCGTCGAGGAACTGGCCGATCAGCAACGGCCCCATCGCGAACAACAACGGCTGGTCAGCGGTGGCGAACTCGGAATCGGCCCCAATGACTTCACGCGTGCCGGGATTCACATCCACGCCTCCGACGACGAGAGCGGGTCCACGGCGGCGCTCGATCAAGGCCGAAGCCCCTTTGCGTACTGCGATGGTGTCGGCGTGATCCGGATTGCGAAAATATCTAGCCGCGGGTTGCAGGATCCCAGAGCGCAGGGCGCCTTGAACAAGAGATGTCGGATGGTGTCGTATATCGCCCGAGCCCGCGTAGGCCCTCACGACATCGGTGAACTCCTGTATTTCTCGAAGCGCTTCCAGCGCGGGACTGGTCAACACTACCCCTTGCAGATTCGGAACACAAGCATAGTGCGGCCCGAGTGCCATCACCTGCAGATGCCCCGACGCCATCAGTGCCTGAAGCTTGCGTGCGCTGTGCAGCGTCATCGGCATCGCGTGGTGAAACAAGCGCGTGCGCAGGCGTTGATCGAAGTCGAACTCATCCTCAGCGCACAGCGCGTGCGAATACTCGCTGAGCACCGGCAACGTCGAGAACAGCGCGACTTGCCATGGCACCCGCAGCGTGTCGGCGTAGCGGCGTGAGCCCGATTCAGGTGCGAACGCAGCGCGCAGGTCCGACGCCAGCCGATGACGCAAACCGATGGTCGTGTCTGCGGCGCACCGTTTCCGCCCGGGTCCTGCGGCCACACGGAGCAAGCGCAACGACGGTCGCTGGCCTTGTTCAAGCGCGATTTCCTGTTCGAGCAGTTCGATGCACGCGTCGAGCGGGACGAATCCCTCCGCGTTTGCTGCGCCGCGCAACGACTCCAGCGCGGCCGCGGTCAGCACGCGCGCGGGCCGTAGCGACGGCGCACGTCCCCACACCCGCGGAAGACTGCCACGACGCGATCCCATGACGATGCTGAATTGTCGCGGCCCCTCGAAGCGCAATCCGCCGTCCGCCTCCTCGATGAAGCGGCCGACCCGGTGCGAAAGGCTGATCACCGCGTCCAGCGCGTTGAGATACGTGCCCAGCACCAGTACCCGTTTGGACGCGCGCGCGCCCTCGCGCAGCCAGCGTCCGCAGACGTCTTCCTGCAACTTGGCCGCAGGCCAGGGACTGACGTGATAGCCGGGAGCGCCTTCCAGCGGATCGCGCGGCTGCCAGTGGCCGCTCGCCAGCACCACGGCATCGGCGCGAACGCTGTCGCCGCCGGCGATCGACAGGTGCAGCGCCCCGTTTTCGCGCTGAATGGACGCGATCTCGATCCCCCGGCGCAGGTCCACGATCAGTCCGTGCTCGCGCAGCAACGACACCGTGTCCTGGAACTGGCGCCGCTGGTCGTCGCCAAACGCAACCCGGCTGATCGGCGCGGCCAGGCTGGTTTCGTGCTCGGCGAGCGTGTTGTGGCGGCTCCAGGCGAAGCCGGTGCCGAATTCCCAGCCGCGCTCGAACACGCTGATCCGCAGCTGCGACAGGCTCCGCTCGCCGCGGGCAAGGCGCTCGGCCAGGCCGAATAGCAACCACTTCGCGGCCTGGCCGCCGCCGACGATCGCTAGGTGCCGCCTGCCGTCGCTCCCGGCCCACGCTATGGCGTCGCTCATCCCGGCTCCACCGCCGAGGCCGCGATGCGATCGCTCATGCTGACCAACACGCTGCGCGGACCGCTGTAGCGCGCGCGTCCGTGCGAGTAGAGCATGTTGTCGAGCAGCACAACGTCCTCGCGCCGCCAGTCGAAGCCCAGCGCGTTGTCGTCGTAGGCGCGGTTGATCGCGGCGACGGTGGCGTCGTCGATGACGCCACCGTCGCCGTAGTAGGTGTGGTTGGGCAGCGCCAGGTATTCATGGCGCTGCAGTAGGCCGCTCGCGATCTCCTGCGGCAACGACGACACATGAAAGAACGCTGCATGGTTGAACCAGGTCGGCTCGCGCGTGTGCGGATGCAGGACCACCGCCGGCGCGTTGCGCCATGTCCGCAACACGCCGTCGTGCGACCATTCGAATCCGCTCTGGGTCGCGCGGCAGCGTGCCTCCGCCTGCTCGCGCGTATCCACCGCGAACACCTCGCGCCAGGACAGGCCGAGCTCGGGATGGAAGTTGCGTATGTAGCGCACGCCGCGCGCACGGAACTCGGCGACGATCGCCGGGTCCAGCGCCGCGAGCACGCGGCGGCAGTCGGCGATCGGCGTGGCGCCGCCGGCGTCGGCCGGGGTCCGGCAGTAGAAGGCGATGTGCCGCGGCCAATGGCTAGCGTAGGAGTTTTCGCAATGCATGCGGATGGCCTGCGATGCGGCGTACTCGGTCGAGGTGTAGACGTCCTCGCCGACCCGCATGCGCGGGCTGGAACGTTCGAGGTAGGCCATTGGCTCGTCGCCCATCGCCAGTACCAGCCGGCGCAGGCCGTCGGCGTCGCCGACGCGGAATCCACGCAGCGCGATCGCGCCATGACGGCGCCGCAGTTCGTTCAGGCGCTCACGGTTGTCGGCGCACCATGCGGCCAGGTCGACGCGGTCGGTGGTGGGCGAGATCAGCGGAATATCGAGGCTGCCGGCGGTGGGCAACTGCAACGCGACCAGATCCTGCGTGCTGTGCACGACCAGGCGCCGCTTCGCCGGCAATCGCGGCAGCTCGCTCATGACGCCGCGTCAGTATCTAGACGCACCGGCGCGCGTCGCGCGCCCAGCAGCAGGCGCCGGTCGTCGGCGGCGCGCTGTTCGCGCAGCGTCTGCATGCGCGCGTGCGCTGCCGCCCTGAGCCGCGCGGCGAGCGCCGGCATGTGCGTTTCCTGATGCAGTGCGTGCAGGGCGCATTCGAACAAGGCCATGACTGTTTGCGCCTGCTCGTCACCGATCGCCGCCGGCAGGTACTTGAGCTCGGCCAGGAAGTCCTCGCCCGGAGTGACCACCAGCACCAGCGGATAATGTTCACGCACGGTCGAGACCACGTCCGCGATTTCGCGAAACACCGCACCGCTCTGCGCGGCAAGTTGCCGCGGCAGGTTCTCGAACACCAGCAGGCTGTCGAACAGGTCCTTGCCGGCCTGGGTCCAACGCAACACCTCGGGCAGCGCGGCGTGGGCATGCTCGAGCCATGCGTGTTGCGCCGACTGGACGCCCGCCAGCCACGCGGCCACCGTGCCGTCGTGGGCGATGGCGATGCGCATGGGCAAGGTGTTGATGCACAGGCCGACGATGCGTTCGCTGTCGGGAAGTTCCGCCGGACGCACGCTCGCGGTCAGTCCGAAGCTGACCTCCGCGGTGGCCGCGATCTGGCCCAATGCCAGCGCCCAGGCTGCCTCCAGCAATACCGCCGGGGTCACGCGCAGACGCTTCGCCAACGCCGGCACGGCGATGTCGGCGGCGGCCAGGCGCACTGCGATGCGCGCCTGCTTCGCCGTCGCGGCCGTGGCGGTGTGCGCCAGCGAAAGCGGAGCGGCGCCGCGCAGGTAGGTTTTCCAGAACGCGGCCGCAGCGTCGGTCTCGCGGCGGGCCAGCCAGTTGGCGTAGTCCAGGAACGACGTCGTTACCGACGGCAACACGTCGCCGAGGTACAGCGACTGGAATTCCTGCAGCACGATCAACTGCGACCAGCCGTCCAATAGCAAGTGATGATGCGTCCACACGCAGCGGTGCTGGCCGTGTTCGGTCTCCAGCAAGGTCACGCGCATCAACGGCGCGCGCGCCAGATCGAACTCGCGTGCCAGATCCTGCTCCAGGAACGCCTGCAACGATCGCTGCGCCGCCTCGGCCGTCGCCCCCTCCAGCATGCGGTATTCGATCGACGGCATCGCATCGCGGTAGCGGCGCAGCCTGGGGTGCAGCGGATCGTCCAGATCCACCGCCGCCTGCAGCACGGCGTGCCGCTGCGCCAGCTGCTTCCATGCCTGTTCGACGCGGTCGCGATCGAGCGGGCCCGACAGCGCGCATGACAGCTGGCTGACATAAGCAGCCTGGCCCGCGTCGTGTTGGGAATGGAACACCATGCCCAGCTGCAACGGCGTCAGCGGCGCGGCCAGCACAGCGGCCGTCGCTGCCGTGGGTTCGATCGCCGGTTCGCCGGAGTGTTCCGCCGGCACCTGTTTCAGCGCCTGGGCCAGTCCGGCAACGGTCGGATGACGGAACAACAGCGTCGACGACAGTGGCAGCCCCCCTGCCCTGGCCTTGGCGACGATCGACACGCTGAGCACCGAGTCGCCGCCGAGTTCGAAGTAATTGTCATCGCGCGCGACCGCGATGCCGAGCACGTCGCTCCAGATGTCCTTGAGCTGCTGTTCCAGCGCCTGACCGGCGTGGTCCGCCGCGACAAGGGCGGCGTACTGCTCGGGTGCAAGCCGCCGCAACGCCTCTCGGCGTTCGGCCGACAGATTCGCGATACGTTGTTTCAATTCGTCCATTTCTCACCCTGTCCCAATGGGCCCGCGCTACGGGTCCGAGTCGCTCAGCAACAGCGCGATTTCCTCGGCGCTCGCGGATTCGATGCGTTGCAACAGTTCGCGCAGGCGTTCGCGCTCGTCAGGCGCGGCGGCGGCCAGTTGCGGGTAGTCGATCTTGCCGTTGCGGGTCAGCGGCAACGCGTCGACGACGGCGATCGTCGCCGGCAGCATCGGTTCGGACAATCGCGCGGCCAGGTACGTGCGCAGCGCTTGCGGTTGCGGCTTCTGGCCGTTGCGGGCGACGACATGGGCGGCCAGCGCCATGGTGCCCGCCGCGGTGCGGCGCGCGACCACGGCGGCTGAAACCAGCTGCGGATGCGATAACAGCGCCGCTTCGATCTCTGACGGCTCGATGCGGAAGCCGCGGATCTTGAGCTGACGGTCGCTGCGGCCGACGTATTCGAACAAGCCGGCGTCGTTCACGAACGCAAGGTCGCCGCTCCTATACGCGCGCGCGCCGGCTGCGAACGGATCGGGCCGGAACCGGTCGGCGGTCGCGGCCGGCGCGCCGTGATAGCCGCGCGCCAGGCCCGTGCCGGAAATCCATAGTTCGCCGACCAGGCCCGGCGCGAGCGGCTCGCCCCAGGGATCAAGCACGTACAGGCGTGTCGTCGCGATCGGCGCGCCGATCGCGACGCTGCCGTGCTCGGGATCGTCCTGGCCGATCTCGTGCACGCAGCATCCGACCGTGGCTTCGGTCGGACCGTACTCGTTGAAAATCCGGGTGCCGTGGCGACGCCATGCGTGCAGCGATTGCGCGCGCAAGGCTTCGCCGCCCACGACCAGCCGCTCCGGCGGATGAGCGATGCCGTCGGCCTGGGTGGCACGCGCCAGGTAATCCAGGTGCGAGGGCGTCAATTTGATCAACGCCGCGCCCGGCCCGTGCATCAACTCCGTGGCCAGTTCGGCCACGCCGTCGGCATCGGCCATCAGGCGCAGGGTCGCGCCGACAGTCAACGGCGCGATTTGGCTGGTGATGGTCAGGTCGAACGACGTCGCGGTATGCACCGGCACGTCGCCGCCGTCCAGGCCGTAATGGGCGACGGCCCAGGCGACGTAGTTGGCCAGCGAATCGTGCTGGATCAGCACGCCTTTTGGCGCGCCGGTCGAACCGGAGGTGTAGATCGCATATGCGACGTTGCGCGGATCCGCCGGGGACCGCACGCGGCGATATCGCCGGGCCGACCCGCGCAACGACGGCAGCGTGCATGCCGGCACCGGCCAGGCCAGCGCGTGCGCGTGATCGGTCAGCACCAGCGCAACCAAGCTGTCGCGCGCGATGCGCTCGCGGCGTTCGAACGGTTCGCCCGGATTGAGCGGCACGAACGCGGCGCCGCACAACCAGATGCCCAGCAACGCGGCGATCAGGTCGACCGAACGCTGCAGGTCCACCCCGACCAGCGCTTCCGGCCCGAGGCCGCGCTCGCGCAAGGCCAGCGCGATCTGTTCCGCATCCCGCCACAACGCGGCATAGCTGACATGGGTGTCGCCGCAGACGATCGCGACCCGGTCGGGGTGGCGGCGTGCCTGCGCACCGATCAGCTCGGGCAGGCAGTGCTGGCGGGGGCCGGATACGGCCGGCACCGGCACCGACGATGCGACGGCACGGCCGGCATGCGCCGCCGCGGGATCGGCGAGCATCGCCGCGAGATTGTCGCGATACGCCTGGGCGAGTGCGCGCACGCTGGCCTCCGACCACTGGCCCGGATCGAAGTCCAGCAGCAATTGCAAGCTGCCCGAAAGCACGTCGCGGTTGAAATGCGCGGTCAGCGCGAAGAACGTCTGGTCCGAAGCCGACGCGGACAGCACCTGGAACGTCTCGGCACCGACGATGCGCTGGTAGACGTGGAAGTCGGTGTACACGAACACCGCGTCGAACGGCGTCTGGCCGAAGTCCTTTCGCAGCTGATGGTAGGGATAGCGGCGATACGGTTGCAGTTCCTGCTCGGCGCGCCAGCAATCGCGGATCAATGCGCTCCAGGAGGCATCCTGCAGTTCCAGGCACAACACGACCGTATTGTTGAACACACCGATCACGCGGTCGCCGTCCTCACCCTCGGGCCGGCCGTTGACCTCCAACCCGCTGACGACGCGGCGGCCGCACAACGCCGACAGCACGCGCATGTGCGTGGCGAGCAATACGCTCTTGAGCGGAACCGAAAGCGCGCGCGCCAGGCCCACCGCGGCATCGTGCACCTCGGCCGCGAATGCGACGCTGACGCGCCCTTGCAGGTGCTGGCCCTGCAAGGGCGTGCGCTCCGGCCGGCGTAGCGCACCGGCGCCGAAGCGGCGCGCCTTGTCGTGCCAGAACGCGCGCGTGCCGTCGTCGGCGACCGCGGCGCGCTCCAGGGCAATGAAGTCGGCGTAGCGCGTGACCGGCGCGGTCCGCTGCAAGGGCCTGCCTTCGCACAGCGCCGCGTACTCCTCCAGCACCTCGGTGATCAGCGACGCCACGCACCAGCCATCGAATGCGGCGTCGCTCAGGCTGAACTGGAACTCGTGTTCGGACCAGCGGTGCACGGTAAAGCGCAGCATCGGTGCGCTGTTCCAGTCGAACCGCCGTTTGCGCTCGGCCAGCATCCACTCGTGCAGCTCACGCGCCTGCGCCGTTGCCGGCACGTCGCGCCGGTCCAGCACCTGGAACGGCACTTCGACGTCCCGGTGCACGCGCTGCACGCCTTCTGCGAACGCGACCAGGTCAAAGCTGACCCGGAGGAATGGATGGCGCTGCGCTGCGTGGCGCATGCACTCCGCCAGCCGCTGCGGATCGCAGCGCCCCTTCATGCGCAGGCTGGTTACGTAGATTTCGTAGACCGGACTGGTTTCGGACAGGTACACCAGTGAGCGTTGCACGTACGACAACGGATACGCGTCCTCGACGTCGGCCGGCAGGCGGTCGCGCCACTGCGCCGGGATCAATTCGAACGGCTGCGGCGCGGGTATGGCGGCCGCCACCGAAGCCTGCAGCCGCTCGGCCAGGGCACGTACGCGCGGACGGGCGAACAGGTCGGCCACGGTGAAATTCAACTGCTCCCTGGCACCCGCGGCAACGATGCGCAATGCACGGATGGAATCGCCGCCCAGGTCGAAGAAATTGTCGTCCACACCGACCGGGGCTACCGCGAGTTCGGCGGCCCATATCCGGCACAGCGCGTGTTCCTGAGGTGTGCGCGGCGGTTCGAACCCCGCGCGCGGCCGTTGCAGTGCCTGAAACGGCAACCGGCCGCGGTCGAGTTTGCCGCTGCGGGTCAACGGCAGCACGTCCACGCGCGCGAACGCCGAGGGAATCAATGGCCGCGGCAGACGCTGCCTGAGAAACGCCAACACTGCCTCCAGTGGTGGCAAGGTCTCGCCCAGCAGGAATGCCACCAGCTCCAGATCGCCATGGGCGTCGCTGCGGGTGGCGACCGCGGCGCCGAGCACGCCGGGACAGGCACACAACGCCTGCTCGATCTCACCCAGCTCGACCCGCCGGCCACGAATCTTGATCTGGCTGTCGCGCCGGCCCAGGTATTCCACGCTGCCGTCACCGCGCCAGCGGGCGAAATCGCCGGTGCGGTACAGCGGAGAGACGCCGTCCACGGGATCGACGCCGAACGCACGCGCCGTGGCCTCGGGCCGATTCAGATAGCCGCGCGCGACCTGCGTGCCGCAGATGCACAGTTCTCCCGGCGTGCCGATGGGAACCGGCCGCTCGTCCGCGTCGAGGATCCGCAGCCTCACGTTGGCGGCAGCGCGGCCGATCGGTATGTCGGCCTCGTCGCGTCCGACGACATGCCAGGTCACGTCGACCGCGGCTTCGGTCGGACCGTAGAGATTGATCAGCGCGGTATCGCCGAACGCGTCGACGAAACGGTCGCGCAAGTGCGGTTCCAGTGCCTCGCCACTGCAAATGCAGCGCGACCACGCCGGCAGGCGGGTCTGCGCGGGCAGATGTGCGAGCAGTGCCAGCAGCATCGACGGCACGAAGTGGGCGATGCTGACGTCGAAGCGGCGCATGTGCTCGATCAGCACCGGCGGATCGCGTTCTCCGCCGGTCGCGAGCAAAACCAGCCTGGCGCCCAGCAGCAGCGGCAGGAACAGCTCCCACACCGACACGTCGAAGGTCACCGGCGTCTTGTGCAGGAACACCTGCCGCGCGTCGAGTTCGAAGGTTTCGGCCATCCACAGCAGGCGGTTGACGATGGCGCGGTGTTCGATCATCACGCCCTTCGGCTGGCCGGTCGATCCCGAGGTGTGGATCACATAGGCCAGATCGTCGGGCCGGCAGCCGATGTCGGCAGACAGCGGTTGCGCGGCCGCGGCTCCGGCCACACCGATGTCGACGAACTCGACATCGGCGAACGCCGCACGGCTCCGGTGCGCCGCGGTCGACAGCACCACCCCGCAACCGCTGGCTTGCAGCAGTTGCCTCAGGTGATCGTCCGGCTCGTCCGGATCCAACGGCAGATAGGCCGCGCCAGCATGGATCGCGGCCAGGATCGCCACCACCATCGCGGCCGAACGGTCGATGGCCACGCCGACAAGCGCATCGCGCCCGCCGTATCCGCGCTGGCGCAATCGCGCCGCAACCCGCGACGCGATCGCGTGCAGCTGCGCGTAAGTCCACTGCGGCCGCGCGTCCCCGCAGACCGGGCCTCCCATCGTGCCGCACAGCGCCACTGCCGCAGGCGTGCGCGCGGCCTGTTCGAGCAACAGCGACAGCAACGTCGCCTGCGCTGGATACGTTCGGCGAGGCCCGTCGAAAGCGGTCAGCAGCAGTTGCCGCTCGTCCGCGCCCAGCAGAGCCAAGGCCGACAGTGGCGTGTCCGCGTCGTCGGCGACCGCGCGATATTGCGCCTGCAAGCGCTCTGCAGCACGGTCGATGTTCTCGCCGTCGAGCACCTGCGGGTCGTAGACGAGCTTGGCCGACAGCCCGGTTCCGGTTCCGGTTTCGGTCACGACCATGCTGAAATCGAATTGCGCGCCGCGCTCATCGAGTGCCATGACCTCGACCGCGGCGCCGGCCAGGCGCGCGTCCAGGCGGCCCGGCGCATGCCACGCCTGTGCGGCGGCGCCGAGCGTGCGCCAGACGAACACCGCGTCGACGAACGGCACCTGTCCCGGTTCGCGCGCGGCGCCCAGGCGCTGCGCCATCGCGTCCAACGGCAGGCGCGCGTGCTTGCGCGCCGCCAGCACCGCCTTCCGCACCCGCGCCGCGAATGCGCGGAAGGATTGCGTGCGATTCACTTCCACGACGATGGGCAGCAGGTTCACGCAGTAACCGATCGCGTCGGACGAACCGTCGCCCTCGCGCAGGTCGAACGGCACCCCGACCACCACCTCGGTGCGCCCGGTCCAATGCGCGAGCATGGCCGCGTACACGGCCAGGTGCAGATCGAACGCGGTGCAGCCGAGATCACGGCCCAGTCGCCCGAAGCCCTCGACGACGGCCGGCGCAACCGGCCAGCCCGTCGCCGCGCCCTGGCGGCGGTCAAGCGCGCGTTTGCGCCGTCCAGGCAATGCCGCCGGCAGGGCCAGGTAGCCGTGCAGGCGGTCGCGCCAGTACTCGGTGTCTTCGTGCGCATCGGCGCTGGCCAGGTAGTCGATCTCGCGCTGCACGTCGTCGCCGGCATGCGTTCGCGATCGGTGTGGGTGCACGGCGTCGCCGCAGGCGGCCTGCCAGGCGTGCATCAGGATCGGCAACGAGCCCAGGTCCACGGCGATATGGTGGGCGCGCAGCAGCAGCACGTGCTCGCGATCGGAGCGTGCGTACAGCACCGCTTCGATCGGCGCCGCGGACTGCAACTCGAAACCCGTGTCGGCGCGTGCCGCCAGTTGCTGCATCAGCTGCACGTCGCTGCAGTGGCGCGCATCCACCTGGATCAGTTGCGCCGGCGGCGAGTCCCAATGCTGCCAGGGTTCGCCGGCGACCACCTCCACCCGCATGCGCAAGGCCTCATGCGTGCGCTGCAATTGGAGGAAGGCGGCCGCGAGTCGGTCGACATCGAGCGCACCGGTAAGGCGTGCCGTCCAGGCTAGGTGATAGGCCCGCGATGCGGGGAAAAGCTGGGCGTGCAGCCACAGGCTGCGCTGGCCATGGCTCAACGGCGCGCGCGCAGGCGCAGGTGACGACGGCCGCCGCGCGCGCGGATCGTGCGGATGCGCCTGGCAATACGCGATCAGTTCGTCCAGGCCACCCACTTCGTGCAGCAGCGCCAGCGGAACCATCAACTGCTGCGCCTCCAGCAGCAGCGCCAGGCGCGCCATCATCAGCGAATCCATGCCGAGCGCCGGCAGCGAACGGTGGCGCGGCAGATCCGCTGCCGGACGGCCGAGCAGCCCGGCGGCCGCGGCGAGAACCTGTTGCGCGAGCACCGACGCGGGTTCGTCGGCTTCCGGTTCGCTGCGCACGGCCTTGCGCGGCTCCAGCCGCACCAGCGCATCGTCGAGAAACAATTGCCGGCACGCCTGGCGGCGGATCTTGCCGCTGGTGGTTTTCGGCACCTGGCCAGCGCGTACGAACACCACGGTGTGCACGCCCACGTCCAGGTGCTCGGCGATCGCCGCGCGGACCGTGTCGGCGGCTGCCTGGGGCTCGAAGCCGGTGCGATGCTCGATTTCGCAGACCAGCACCAACCGCTCGCCGTCCACATCGGCCACCGCGAAGGCCGCACTGCTGCCCGCGCGGATCGACGCGTGCGCGCGCTCGGCGACCCGCTCGATATCGTGCGGGTGATAGTTCCTGCCGCGCAGGATGATCAGGTCTTTCAACCGCCCGGTCACGTACAGCTCGCCGTCGATCAGGCAGCCCAGATCGCCCGTGCGCAGGTAGTCGCGCTGCAGGTCGTGTTGGAGCCGGGCACGGAACGTCTCCTCGCTCGCCTGCGGCTTTTCGAAGTATCCGGCAACCACTCCGGGACCATGCACCCAGATTTCGCCGATCCTGCCGTCGGCCAGCGCCACCCGCCGTTGCGGATCGACGATCGCCACCGATACACCGGTGCCAGGCTTGCCGCAGCTGACCAGCGTCTGCGCCTGGGCCGGGTGCGCCGGCGACGCGATCCGGTCCAGCTGCAACGCCAGCGCGTCCACCGGCAACAGGGTCGGCTCGCGATCCAGCTCGGCACCGGTGACGAACAGCGTCGCCTCGGCCATGCCATAGCAGGGGTACATGGCCTGCGGCCGGAAGCCGCTCGGTGCGAATGCGCGCGCGAAGCGCGACAGGGTTTCGGCCTGGATCGGCTCGGCGCCGTTGAACGCAAGTCGCCAGCTGCGCAGGTCCCACTGCGCGACCTCCTCGGGCGCTGCGCGCCTGGCGCACATTTCGTAAGCAAAGCTCGGCCCGCCGCTGGTGGTACCGCCGAAACGCGTGATCGCCTCCATCCAGCGCAGCGGTTCGCGGAAGAATTCGGTGGACGAAAACAGGATGCACGGGCACCCCACGTATACCGATTGCAGAATGTTCCCGAACAAACCCATGTCGTGATAGAACGGCAGCCAGCCGACCACCACGGTGTCGTGGTCGTGGCCGAAGGCGACGCGGATCGTCTCTTCGTTGCACAGCACGTTGCGATGGCTGACCACGCAGGCTTTCGGGTCGCCAATCGATCCGGACGTGTATTGCAGCACGGCGGTGTCTTCGGCATCGATCTTGAGCGCGCGCCAGGCCGCGGCGTCGATCGCATGGCGTTCGCCCAGGTCCAGCCAGCGCGCATCGGCCAGGCGCTGCTCGGCCGCTTCAACGAAGCCTTGGCGCATATCGCCCGGCGCGATGACGCAACGCGCGCGGCTGTCGGCGACCACCTGGCCAAGCCGGAACGCGAGCCTGCGCGCGTTGCCTTGCGGCAGCGGCAGCGCGATCGCTCCGGCGTACAGCACGCCGGCGATGGCGACGATATAGTCCAGGCCCGACGGATAGGAGATCGGCACCCGATCGCCAGGACGCACGCCGTGCGATTGCAGCAACGCCGCGGTCCGCCGCGCCTGCTCGTCCAGCTGCCGCCAGGTCAGGGCTTGCTGCACCTCTCCGCGTTCGAGAAACTTGAACGCCGGCCGGTCGCCATCGCGCTCCGCCCGCCACCGGAACAGATCGACCAGCGTGCGCACCGCGTGGGCCGGAAAATCAGCCATCCTGCGCCGGGTCCAGCAGATCCAGGTCGGTGGGCGGGGAAAATGCGAGCTGCTGCCGGCAGAACGCGCGCCATTCGTCGCTCACCTCGTCGAAGATCACGCTTTCGCCCGCCCAGATCGAGCCGGTCACGCTGAAGTCGCGGTGCAGGAACACGATCGCGTCCGTATCCTGTGCCGGCATTGGAGCGCGTTCACGGTGGTGTGGCCACTGCGCGAATTGTTGCAATGCAGCGAGCGGATAGGCGCGGCAATAGGGGCGTTGGTGCTCTGCTCCATCGGCGGGCTGGCTGGCGCCGGAGCAAAGATGCTGTTGTGCCTGCGCCAGCAATTGCGCCGCATCGCGATGTCCCGCTGCCAGCGCAATGAGGTACGGCGTGCGCTGGTCCTGGCCGCACAGCCCGATATCCGCGCCGCGCGCGAGCAGCGTGCGCACGATCTCGGCATTGCCGCCGCCAGCGGCCCAGCACAGCGCGGTCCAGCCGTGCTCGTCTTGCGCGTTCAGTGCAGGACCCTTCGCAAGCGCCACCTCCACCTCCGCCGGGTTGCCCGCCCGGATGCTTTCAAGCAGCTCTTCCGTCGCCATCCCTCCTCCCTATGTGAGCCGGTGCTTCGATGCGATCGAGGCGACCCACGACTGGCGCTACCTGCTGCGGCAGCGGTCGCCCATCGTCGTTACGCCACGGCCACTCTTATCATAATTTTGCGGCAAACGCCGTGCCGCCCCGCGCTTTAACGGGCATCGGACGACGCAACGACAGCTGCATTCTGTTGCCGCCTCGCCTGGACCGATTCCGCCGTTTGCTGTGCTGCGCTACGGTACGCACGCAACGTATGTTCCGCCATCCTCGCACCGCTGAACTCGGCGGCGCGCGTGCGTCCGCTCTCGCGGTAGCGCATCGCCCGCTCCTGGTCGTCGACCAGTTCCACGATGGCGTCGGCGAGCACGCGGGGATCGATCCGCGCAAACCCGCATGCATCGAACGACACGTCGACTAGGGCGCCGCTGCGGTCGTGTTCGATAATTTCGGCCAGGCCGCCCATGCGGCTGCAGACGACCGGAACACCCGCTGCCATCGCTTCGATCGCCGCATAGCCGAACGGTTCATACAGCGACGGCACCACCGCCACCGCCGAACGCTCATACAGCGCGTGCAATTGCGGCCTGCTCAACTTGCCGATGAAGCGCGTCGATGTGGCGAGCACCGGATCGCGCTCGGCGACGTAGCGCAGGGCATGGGGGTGGAGGTCGGTGCCGTCGCCGGCGACGACCAAGACGATGTCCTCGCGCTCGGTGCCGATCAGCTGGAACGCGCGCAACAGATAGCGCAGCCCCTTCTGCGGCACCAGCCGCCCGGCGAACGCGACGATCTTGCGCTTGCCGGTGCCGACTTCATCGCCGCCGGCCGGCGCCAGCATGGCCGCGACCTCTGCAATGGCGGCGGCATCGGGTTGCGGCAGCGGCTGCGCACCGTTGTGGATCACCGCGATCTTTGCATCGGCGCAGACCGTGCGCACGTCGTCTTCGACAGAGGCGCTCACCGCGATCAGCAGATCGCTGCGGCTGCACATGTCGCGCTCCAGTTCGGCGATGTAGGCCAGGGTGTCGCAGCCCCAGCGCGGCGTGAACAAATGCTCCAGCGAATGCACCGTGGCAACGATCGGCACGCCCCAGCAGTCGCGCAGCCGCTCGCCGGAGCGGTAGGTGAACCAGTTGTTGCAATGGATGAGGTCGGGAATCCCCCATTCGCTTTCGCACCGGCGAACCACCTCGTCCGCGGTCGTGTCGGACAGCAGGCCGAAGTACTCGAATCCCAGCGAGAGTTCGTCGACCGCCGGGCGCAGGAAGTGGACCTGCCGGTTCGCTTCGATGATCGAATCGCGTCTGTCGCCGCCGCCGACGACGATGGTCAGGCGCAGGTCCGCCGACTCCAGCCCCTGCGCCAACTGCGCCAGATACGTGCCCGCGCCACCGAACGTCACGGGTGGAAACTCGTAAGCGAGAATCAGGATATGCATCACGACGTCAGCCCCTGGTGCGCGATCAAGGTTATCGGCGTTGCGGAGTTTCGAGCATCCCTGCCCCAACGAACTGCGCCAACCGGAGCGATGCGTTCGCACCGGATCGCCGCCAGGAGGAACGAAGCTGCGCGTGGCCGATTCTGTACGATTGCGGCGCAAATGCAACGGCCCGCTCGCGCCGTGGCCGCAACGCACTCGGCACGGCCGGGTTCGGTGGTATCGTCGCCGGCGCGTCGTGCCGGCGCGCGACAGGCCTGGTTTTCCTTGCCTGGGCGTGGCCGAGCGACAAGGAAGACGCCCCCCGGGCATGGGAATTGTCCGTCGACGGAGGATATCCGGATGTTCGAGTACCGCGGCCGACGTATCGAACTGCTGTCGCTGATTTCCCGTGCCGGCAACGGCGAGCTGTTCTGGCGGAACTCGCTGGAGACGATCCGGCTCAGCGATCGCCACGGCTGCTCCGGCATCCTCATCCTCACCGGCAACGAGATCGCGGTCGAGCCCTGGCTGATCGCACAGGCCGTGGCCGCCGGCAGCGCTCACCTGCAGCCGCTGGTGGCGGTCAATCCGGTCTACATGCATCCGTTCACCGTGGCGCGCATGATCAGCTCGTTCGGCCTGATGTTCCGCAGGCGAGTCCGCCTGAACCTGGTGACCGGCACCTCGCTCAGCCATCTGGCAGCACTCGGCGACGGCGCGAACCACGACGAACGCTATGATCGCCTGCTCGAGTACGCATCGATCGTCGATGGTTTGCTGCAGGGGATGCCGCTGACCGTGGACGGCCGCTACTACACGGTCGATGGCCTGCAGTTGCTGCCGGCGCTGGATGAGGCCCTGCGGCCGCACTACTACGTCGCCGGACACTCAGATGCGGCTGCACGCGTGGCCAGCCGGATCGACGCGATCGGCCTGCAGATGCTCGGGCCCGCGCTTGCCGACGGCGCGATCACCGGCCAGGCGATCCACTTCGGCATCGTCACGCGCGAAGACGAGGCGTCGGCATGGGTCGCGGCGCGCGCGCGCTTTCCGGACGACGAACTCGGACGGTTCGTGCAGCAGCAGTCCATGAACAACACCGATTCGCAGTGGAAGCGCCGGCTGCAACTGGCGGCGGCGCAGGAAACCGACGCGTCGCCGGAATTCTGGATGCTGCCGTTCAAGACGTTCCAGGCCGACTGCCCGTTCTTCGTCGGAGGCCACGAACGCACCGCGGAACTGTTGGCGTCGCTGATCCGCGCCGGCGTACACACGTTCGTGCTCGACATCCCGCTCGACGAGTGCGAATACGCAAATACCGCCGCCGCATTCGCAAGAGCCGCGCGGCTGCTCGACGGCTGAATGTCCGGGCCGCGCATCAGCGCTGGATCTGCAGTTCGCCGTCAGCGCCGAGTTCGATCGTGCTGATGCCGCTATCGGTCAGGTAGCGCCTCACGGTGAGATCGGTGAAACGGTCCAGATCCACCTGCACTTCGCCGTTGCTCTTCAGCGACAGGCGTCGGAATCCACGCTCCTTCATCGAACGGCGCACCTGATCCTGCGCGTACTCGCCACCCATAAGCTCGATCCGGTCGGCTTCGGCGAGCGCGGGATGGAAGATGTCGTAGAGCATCACCACGCGTGGCTCGTCGCTGTCGTTCCAGACTTCGTGTTCGATCGAATCGTCGAAGACCAGGCACTCGCCCGGCTGCCAGGTCAGCGTGGACTGGTTCACCCGCATCTTCGCGCCCGCGGGCGTCTTGATCCCCATGTGGATGCGCAGGCGGCCGTTCGTGTATCCACAGTGGCGGGCGATATGCGTTCCGGGTTGCAGCCACGACAGCATGATCACGCCCGCGCAGCGGTGTTCGTGCGGGATGCGGTCGAGGATCGCCGAGGTCGCCGGGAACAATTCCTCGACCTGCTGGAACCGGCGCCGGCCTTCGTAGAAGATCACCTGATCCCAGCCGCCGCGGTCGACGAGCGGTTCCTCGACCGGTTTGAATGCGGCGCCGTCGGCAGTGGAGACGCGCTCGAATTCGGCGAGGATTTCCGCGTAGTGGCGCTGCAGGTAGCCGGCGATCCAGAACTTGCCCGGATCGTAGGACACTACTGGCGGCAGATAGTCGATGTAGTGCAGCGGTCGCTGGAATGCGTGCTTCCAGACGCCTTGGCGCACGGCCAGATCGGCACACTGCCCGGCTTCGGCGACCCTGCCCGCGGTCACCAGGCTGTCGATCAGCACTGCGTACAGCCGGCGCAGATTGTTGGAATTTGTTGTCATCGGTTGGCCTCCTGCGCTGAATTCCCCGGATCGCTTCCGTGGACGCCGGACCGACCCCATGGTCCGATTGTGACCTGCCCCCGTGCAAAAACAAAGCGCGTCACATCCGGCGGCTGTCGCGGCGGCCTCCGTCGCTCAGCACCGCGAAGCCGCGGACGCATTGGCGCCGCATCGCGCCGCGACGCTGTCCAGCACCGCATCGAACACCTGCTGCACGCCGGTGTCCGACAGGCATCGCGGATATGTCGGATCGCGCGGATCGTAGGCGTAGGGGCAGTGGAACTCGGCGCACGAGAACTGCCGCTGCCCATGCCGCTGCAGCGAGAACGCCGACGGCCGGCTGCAGGCGTGCTCGCCACGCACTACGCGCGCGGCATACATTCTTTGCCACAGCTCCGGGCCGATCGGCCCGCATGGCACCACGACCGGCTTGCCCAGCGCAGCGGCGATATGCATGGGCGCGGAGTCGTTGCCGACGAACAGATCGGCGCGGTCGAGCTGCGCGGCCATATGGTTGAGGCTGCCGCCGCTCGCGTCGTGGATGTCGGCGGCGGGATCAGCAGCGATCACCGCGGCACGTAGCGATGCGATCTCGGCCGCCTCGCTCGCACCGCCCACCAGCACCACGCCGGCGCCGTCGATGCGGCACAGCCGTGCGCATAGCTCGCGGTAGTGCGTCAGCGGCCAGCGCCGGTTCCAATGCGCGTCGCCGCCGATGTGCACGGCGATGCGCAAGCCGCGCCGTTGCTCGTGCGCCTCGTCGGCGACGTAGGGGAAACATCGCCCCGGCCCCGGCACGTGCAATCCGATATCGACGCCGGCCGCTTCGGCGAAGGCGCGCGTGCTGTCGAGCAGATCCGGAAAGCGCCCGGCCTGGGCGAAATCCAGCGCGACCGTCCTGTTGACGAAGACAGCTTCGACCGGGTCCAGCGGCACGCCGACGCGTTCGCGGATGCCGCTCAGATAGGCCTGGATCGCGCGCAACCCGGTGCTGCTGGGATCGATCACGCAGAGGTCGAAGCGCTGCCTGCGCAACGTGCGGATCAGCGCGATCCAGCGTCGCGGCGCGCGCGCGCCCGGTTCCGGGCACTCGACCACTTCGTCGATGTAGCCGTGCTTGAGCATGAAATCGCGATAGCGCCGAAGCAGGTTGGGGCCGGCCACGCAATACAGCCGCGCGTTTGGATAGGCTTGACGGAGCAGCTTGAGGAACAGGTTCTTGCTGATCAGGTCGCCGAGCCCGGGCACATGCGGGTTGTCGCGGTTGGCGATGGCCGCGAACAAACAGATCTTGCGCACCTGGTCCGGCCGCGAACGCCGCTCGCGCGCACCGGCGATTGCTTCAGTCGCCCTGGCATGGCCGATGGCGGCCGCACGTATCGTGCGCCAGGCCAAAGCATCGATCGCAGCTGTCCATCGCTCGCTCACTGTTGGGCCCTGGAATGCGGATCAAGCCATCTCGACGCGTCGTTCAAGCCCGAGCAGTCTTCGGCGTCACCGCGAGTCCGCGCTCGTGCGCCCGGACCCGCCGTACGGCAGCTGGCCATGCTTGCCGTCCCAGCCTAGGACATCGACACACACGCGGCAAGGATCACGCAAGGCTTTGCCGTGATAACGATGCAAGCGCCGGGCCGGCCCTGCGCTTGCACGCGTGCGACACGCCGCTCAGGCCGGGTCGGCGGCGGTGCCGGCGACGCTCGATGCGTCGCGCCCGTCGCGCCCGTCGCGCCGCCCGCCTGCGGCGAGCTTGCGTTCGCAGGCGTCGAAGACCGCCTCCACGCTCAAGCCGGTCATGCAATGCGGATAGCGGCGTAGTGCCGGATCGTATTCGACCGGGCAGTCGCGGCTGCAGGCGGCCACTGCGTCGCGGTGCAGCGTGGGACGGTGGCGCCAGCAATCCAGTTCCAGCGACACACTGGTCTGGTTGCGATAGGCGTCCCAGGTCGAATAAGGCGTCGGCCCGAACATGATCACCGCCGGTACGCCAAGACAGCCGGCGATGTGCATCACCGAAGAATCGTTGCCCACCACAAGATCCGCCTGCGCCACGTGCTGCGCCATCCAGTTCAGGTCGCCGCCGCAGGCTTGCCGCAACTCGCCGTCGCTGCAGCGTTCGCGCACGCGATCGACCAGTTGCTGCGCCTCGTCGCTTTCGTCGTCGCCACCGACCAGGACGATCTGCGCGTGGTATCGGCGCAGCAACTGCTCGCACAGCACCTGGTAATGGGCATCCGGCCAGCGCCGGTTCCAGTCGCGGCTGCCGCCGGGATGTACCACGATGATCGGCCGCCGGCCGGAGAACGCCAGCGGCCGATCCACCGGCGCGAGCCGAAAGCGCGGGTCGATCCGCTCGCGCGGCAGCGGCGGGTCGAACGCCAGCGCCCGTGCATAGGCCTGGGCCATGTCGAGCAAGGTCATTGCGCCCCAGGCGCCGCTCAGCGCGATCTGGCCCTGGTTGACGAAGGCGTCGACGGCAAGCCCGCGCTGCAGGCCGAAGCGCCTGCCGATGCCGCACAGGTGAGCGAACAGCGGACTGAGCCGGGTGTCGCGGCTGTCGTGCACGCACGCGTCATAGCGCGCAGCGCGCAAGCCGCGCAGCAGCCTCAGCCAGTTGCGCCAGCGGCCGAAGGCCGGATCGTCGCAAACGATCAGGCGGTCAATCGGCATGTGCAGCAGGTAGAGATCGTGGAACTTGCCGGCCTGGAACGCGGTGGTGACCAAATGCAGTTCGGCGCCGGGGAAACGTCGGGCGACCAGTTCGAACGCGATCGATGCCGCGATGTGGTCTCCGGCGCGCAGGCCCGGGCCCAGCGCGGAGAAGATCACCACCCGCTCGACCTGCGCCGTCGCGGCGGGCACCCGTTCGAACCGACGCAGCAGCCTGGCATAGGCCAGCAGCGCCGCGTCGGCCAGCCTGCGATTCATCGAGCCTCGGCCTGTCGACGCATTGACATGCGCGCGCCGAGTGCCGCTGGCGCGCACGGGCATTCGATCAGCGTCGTGTCCGCCGCAACCCTCCCTGCGTCGCAATACGGGCGGCACCGACCGCGTAAGGTACTGTGATAGGCTCGCTGCATGCCTTAGTGTATGTCGCCACGATCGGGATAAAGCGCGGCCGGACGATATCACACGTCATTGCGTTGGATAATCATGCTGGCAGGAGGCTGTTGACCTATGCGCGAAACCGACGCGGCGTTGACCTTGCAGGGTATCAGGCATGACGCGGTCGCGATTACAGGCATCTCGTGCCGCTTTCCCGGCGCGGACACTGCGCAACAGTTCTGGCGCAATCTGGTCGGTGGGATCGAATCGATAACACGTGTGCCGCAGCAAGGCACCGGCGGCGGGCACGAAGCCACCGCCGCACGCGCCCTACTCGCCGACGTCGAACAATTTGACGCGCACTTCTTCCGCTTCACCCAGAGACAGGCCGACATCGCTGATCCGCAATTGCGGCTGGCGCTGGAATGCGCGTGGCTCGCGCTGGACAGCGCGAATTGCGCCAACACCGCTCCGGACAGCCTGGTCGGCGTATTCATGGGCGCCAGCCTGAGCACCTATCTGCTCGGCCAGATCCTGCCGATATATCCGTCGCTGGCACAGGCCGTTGGTGCGTCGCAGATCCTTTTCACCAACGACAAGGATTTTTATCCGACCACCATTTCGCACCGACTCGACCTCAAGGGCCCGAGCGTTAACATCAGTACCGCATGCTCGACCGGGCTGGTCGCGGTGCACAGCGCTTGCCAGGCGCTGGCCACCTACCAATGCGACATCGCCCTGGCCGGCGCCAGTTCGGTGCTGCTGCCGCAGCAACCGCCGGCTTACGAACCTGGCGGCATCTACGCGCGCGATGGCCATTGCCGCGCCTTCGACGCCGATGCCGGGGGCACCGTCGGCGGCAGCGGCTGCGGCTTCGTGGTGCTCAAGCGGATCGAGGACGCGCTGCGCGACCGCGACTTCATACATGCGGTCATTCTGGGTGGCGCGGTCAACAACGACGGCAGCCACAAGGTCAGTTTCGCCGCACCGAGCGCATCCGGCCAGCGCACGGTCATCGAACAGGCCCTCGCCAACGCCGGCGTCGATGCCACCGACATATCCCTGGTGGAAGGCCATGGCACCGGCACACTGCTCGGCGATGCGGTCGAGCTGGAGGCGTTGACCGACGTGTTCGCGGACCCGGCGATCGCGGCCGGATCGTGCGCGCTGGGTTCGGTGAAGACCAACATCGGGCATCTCGACACGGCCGCGGGCATGGCCGGGCTGATCAAGGCCGCACTCGCGCTGCAGCACGCGATGATCCCGCCGAGCCTGCATTTCCGCCGCCCCGATCCGCAAGGCGCGCTCGAAGGCAGCGCCTTCTACGTGCCAACCACGGCAAGCGCGTGGCCGCACGGTCCGCAGCCGCGCCGCGCCGGCGTCAGCGCGTTCGGAATCGGCGGAACCAACGTGCACCTGATTCTGCAGGAGCCGCCGCCGGCTGCGCGCTGCGATGCGTCGACCCGGCCGTTCCACATCGTTGCGGTGTCGGCGCCGTCCGCCGCCGGCTGTGTTGCGAACGCGCGGCAGCTGGCGGCTTATCTGCGCGAAGCCGGCGATGTCGATATCGCCGATGTGGCGTTCACCCTGGGCGTGTGCAGGAAAGCGTTCGATCATCGTCACGCCTATGTCGCGCGCGATCGTACGCACTTGCTCGAGCTGATCGACACTGGCGCGGGAAGCAGCGCGGAGCCGGCGCCACACCTGCGCGTGGCCTTCGTTTTCCCGCAGCCCGGCGCCGACGATTTCGGCGTCATGAAAGCGGCATATGCGCACGAGGCGAGCGTCCGTGCGGACGTTCGCCTGTGCGCGGACGCGGCGCGCCAGTGCGCGGGCAGCGAGTCCGTCGACCTGTGCGCGGCATTCGTGCAAGAGGCTCTGCCGCAACAGGCCACGCTGCGCGCGGCCGTGTTGTTCGCCGGCCAATACGCGATGGCGCGCTTGTGGATGCGCTGGGGCGTGCTGCCGCAGGCGGTCGCCGGCAACGGCGCCGGTGCCGGCGTGGCCGCGTGCGTGGCCGGAGCGCTCACACTGTCCGAAGCCGTCGCTGCGTTGTACTCGGGCACGACGCCGCAACCGGTACGCCAGGCGCATCCGGACATCGTGCTGCTGGACACGACCGAGATCGTCGACGCCGCCGATGCCGCGAAGAGCGCTTCTTCACCGTTGGTCTCGGGCCGCGATCACGTCGCGTTGTGCTTCTCCGCGCAGGCAGATGGTGCCGGCCACACCTCATGGGCTGCGCACCTGCACGCGTGGCAGCCCGCCGATGGCGCCGCGACGACGGCGCAGCGGCTATACGAAGGCCTGGGCACCGCGTGGGTAAACCGATTGCCGCTGGATTGGGCCGCCTTTCACGGCGAGCAGGCGCGGCGAAAACTGCCGATTCCTTCGCTACCGTTCGTGCGCTCGCGTCACTGGCTGGAAGCACCCGAGACGCTCACCGCCGCGCAGGTGCAAAAGCAGGAGCAGGAGCAACCTGTCGTGCAAGCCGCGCACGAGGCCAGCGCCGATCCAGGCGACTGGTGCTACGTTCCGACCTGGAAACGCTGTCTGGCGCCGCCGGCAGCGCCGGTGCCGCAGGCACCCAAGCGCTGGCTGCTGCTGACCGCGGAAGATCGCTTCTGCGCCGAATTCGCCACACGGATCAGACAGCGCGGCCACGACGTCATCGAGGTGTTCGCCGGTCCTGGTTTCGAACCGCTCGCGGCCACGCGCGCAAGCATCGATCCGCGCAGCCCCGGCGACTACGCCGCGTTGCTGGCCGACTTGTCGCGCCAGGACAGACTGCCGGACCGCATCGTGCATCTGTGGAGCCTGCCCGACCCCGCCGATGCCGAGCCGCTTTCCGCGCGCCTGAGCGCAGGGCTCGGGCGCGGCCTGCATGCGCTGCTGTCGCTGGCGCAGGCCCTGGGCAAGGCCGGCGTCACCCAGCCGATACGCCTGACCTGCGTCTACAGTCGCGTGCACGATGTCGGCGGCGAGCATGCCCCGCAACCGGACAAGGCGGCGTTGACCGCCGCACTGAAGGTCATTCCGCAGGAGTACCCCAACCTGTCGTGCCTGGGTGTCGACGTGATCGCGCCGAATCCCGGCTCCGTCGTCGAAGACCGCCTGCTCGACCGCCTGCTCGCCGAATGCGAAAACCAGCCGGTAGACGTTGTGTGCGCATACCGCGGCGATACCCGCTGGGTGCAGGCGTTCGAGGCCGTGCACCTGCCGGTGCCGGCGGTGCCCAAGCCCAGGCTCAGGCACGGTGGCGTGTATCTGATTACCGGCGGTTACGGCAGCGTCGGACTGGCGCTGGCCGCGTATCTGGCGCGCAACGTACGCTGCGACATCGCTCTGCTCGGCCGCTCGGCGTTCGCTCCGGAGGATCGCTGGCAGGCGCTGGCCAGCGGCGCCGAAGCCGCCGATCCAGAACAGGCACATCTGGCGTCTGCGCTGCTCGCGCTACGGGCGCAAGGCTGCCGGGTCAGGCTCTACCAGGCCGATGTGGCCGATCGTGACGCGCTGGTGCGGGCGATCGCCGCGATCGAAGACGATTTCGGCGCGATCGACGGTGTGATCCACGCTGCCGGCGTCGCCGATACCGCCGGCATCATCCAGAACCGCAGCCAGGACGGCACCGAGCGCGCCCTGTGGGCGAAGGTCCGCGGCGCGGTGCATCTGGACGACATCCTGCACGGGCGGGCGCTGGACTTCTTCGTGCTGTGCTCCTCGATCGGCTCGGTTCTGCACGCCTTGAAATTCGGCGAAATCGGCTACGTCGCCGCCAACGATTTCCTGGATGCGTTCGCCGCGTATCGGCACGCGCACGCGCGCGGCCTGACCGTATCGATCAACTGGACCGACTGGCTGGACGCCGGCATGTCGGCACGCGCGAAGGCGCGTTTCGCGCAGCGGCAACGCCATGCCGAGCCGGTCGCGCTGCCTGCGCCAGTGCATCCGTTGCTGGGACGCAAGCGGCCCGGCGCGGTCGCCGGCGAATGGATGTTCGAGAATACGCTGCGCGCGCAAGACAACTGGGTGCTGGACGAACACCGTATCGCAGGCACCGCGGTGCTGCCGGGCACCGCCTACATCGAACTCGCATTCGCAGCGTTCGCTGCATGCACCGCCAGCCACAGCGCCGAGATCAGCGATCTGACCCTGATGGCGCCGCTGGTGGTCGCCGATGCCGACGCATGCGAACTGCAGGTCGTGTTGACGCCTCGCGGCGAAGGCTATTCGCTGACTGTCCGCACGCTTGATGCGCGCACGCGCGACGCCTGGACCGAGCACGCCCGCGCCGACATCGCCGCGCTGCATGAGAGCGAAAGCATCGATGCGACGGACGATTTCCTCGACGGTGCGCCGCTGGCCGATGCTGGCTCGCATCTGGGCAACGGGCACGGCACGGGCGATGCCGGCATGCGTTTCGGCGGGCGCTGGCGTGCGTTCGAAAGCGTCGCCGCCGGCCACGGCCGTGGCAGCGCGTGCTTGCGCCTGCCTGAACAATACCGCGGCGATCTCGATGATTACCTGCTGCATCCGGCCCTGCTCGATTGCGCGGTCTCGTTCCTGATTCCCGCCTTGCTCCAGACGCAGACCGAACCCTATGTACCGCTGCACTACCGCCGCGTGCGGATTCGCAGGCCTGGGCGGTTTCCAGAAGCGTTGTTCGCGCATGCGCGCAGCGACCAGGCGCTGGTGCGCGACGGCGGCGCGCTGACCCTCGACGCGCGCATCGTGGATGGATCGGGCGCGGTCTGGGTCGAGGTAGGCGGCATGACCGCCAGGAAGAGCGCGATGGCGCCGTCCACGGCGTCCGCCCCGTCGCAGCGACCCCAGCCACAAGCGCCGGCGAACTTCCTGCTCGATACAGGCACCGTCGGCGAATTGAGCGCATTACGCTTCGTCGCCAGGGATCTGCCTGCGCTGGGCCCGCACGATGTCGAAGTCGACATCCATGCCGCCGCGCTGAACTTCAAGGACGTTCTGGTGGCGCTCGGGATGGTGCCGGCGCCGAGTCCCAAGGGTAAGTTCGGCCTGGAATTCGCCGGTGTGGTGGCCCGCTGCGGCAGCGAGGTCGGCACCCTGCAGGTCGGCGACGAAGTGATGGGATTCGGCGGCCCCTGGGTTGCCCCGCGTGCGGTCTACCCGGCCGCGTGGCTGCGGCGGCGACCGGCGCGATTGTCGGTGGCCGAAGCCGCGGCGGCGCCGGTGGCGTTCACCATCGCGCAGCTGGCGTTGCGCGAGATCGGCGGCCTGCGCAGCGGCGAGTCGGTGCTCATTCACAGCGCGACCGGTGGGGTCGGGCTGGCGGCCGTGCAGGTGGCGCAGCAGATCGGCGCGAACATCCATGCCAGCGCGGGCAGCCCGGCCAAGCGCGCGTTCCTGCTCGGGCTCGGCGTCCAGCATGTCTACGACTCGCGCTCTCCGGCCTTTGCCCGCGAAATCCTCGAACGCACGGCCGGCGGCGTGGATGTCGTGCTCAACTCCTTGGGCCTGCAACTGGGCCGCGCGAGCCTGGACGTGCTTCGCCCGCAGGGCCGGTTCCTCGAACTGGGCCTGGGCAACGACGAACTGGAGCCGATCGCCCAGGTGCAGGGCAAGCACTTCCTGCCAATCGTCGTCGATACCGCCGATCCGGGGCTGGAGCGCGCCTGGAGCAAAACCGTCGAGCAGTTGGCACAGGGCCACTGGACGGCGCTGCCGATCCGCAGCTTCCCGATCGACCGCATTGTCGAAGCGTTCGACTACATGGCCGCCGCACGCCACATCGGCAAGATCGTCCTGACCTACGATGGCTGGGAACGGCTCGGGCTTACGCAAACGGCGCCGCCGCCGGATGCGCGTCAATCCGAAGGGGATTTTTTTGACCAACTGTTGCGCGGCATGTCTTCTCGCGACGGAACCGACGTCTTCGATCGCATCCTGCACCAGGACTTCTGTCGCGTGGCGGTCTCCACCGAACCACTGCAGCCGCTGATCGAGCGCGCCCGGATGGCCGCACGGGTCGGCGTGGGTGCGTTCCTCGCCGGCCAGAACCTGTCGGTGGAGACCCGTGCGCGTCCCGAGCTGGCCATCCCGCTGCAGGCACCAGGTAACGACGTCCAATCCAGACTGGCGCAGATATGGAAGGATTTGCTGGGGCTTCGCGAGGTCGGCATCCACGACGATTTCTTCGACCTGGGCGGCGACTCGTTGTTGGCGATCCGGTTGCTGTCGCGCTGCCGCGAGGAGTTCCAGGTCGACCAGACCCTCGCCGGATTGCTCGATTGTCCGACCATCGACCAACTCGCGCAAAGAATCGAACAGTTGCAGGCAGCGCGACCGCGCGTGGGCGACGCACACGACGAAACCGTGGTCATTTGAGGCGGTTGCGCTGGCGGTCCACGGGCCTGGGCAAAGGATAGGACGCGATTTGGACAAGCAGATCACTCAGCTCACCGCCGCGCAAAAGGCGCAATTGCTGAAGTTGGCCAAGGCCGCTCGGCTACGCCCCGCGGCTGCGTCTCAGGACACGTTGCAAGAGCGGATCGAGCATCAGCCAACCACCGGCCCGCAGCCGGCATCGCTGGCGCAGCAGCGCCTGTGGTTCCTCGACCAGCTCGAACACGCATCGACCATCGCGTATCAGTTGATGGGGTCGCTGGCCTTGCGCGATCCGGTCGATCCGGCCGCCCTGCATCGCGCCGTGCACGCCCTGCGCGACCGCCACGAATCGTTGCGCACCGTGTTCGGCACGCTCGACGGCCAGGCCGTGGCCACGGTGCTGGCGCCGGCCGACGTCGACATCGCCTTGCCGGTCGACGACCTGCGTGCGCTCGCCCCCGCCGAGCGTCAGGCCGCCCTCGCCCGCATCACCGCGCAGGAAATCGATGCGCACTTCGATCTCGCCCAAGGGCCGCTGCTGCGCGTGCGCCTGCTCCTGCTCGGGCCCGACACGCACACGTTGCTGTTCAAGCTTCACCACATCGTCGCCGACGGCTGGTCGCTGCTGCTGTTCGCACGTGAGCTGGAAACGCTGTACGCGGCCTTCCGCCAAGGCGCCGAGCCGTCCCTGCCACCGCTGCCGATCCAGTATGCCGACTACGCACGCTGGCAGCAGCGCTGGCTGCAATCGCCGCAGCGCGACGCGCTGGCGCAAGCCTGGGCGCAGCGTCTGGTCGCCGCGCCAGCCTTGTTGCAGTTGCCGCTCGATCGTACGCGTCCGGCCGCGCGCAGCTACCGCGGCGCCGGTCACGATCTGGTGCTGGATCCTGCGTTGACCCAGCGCCTCAAAGCCCTGGCTGCCGCGCACGGCATGACCTTGTTCATGCTCCTCTACAGCGCGTTCGCGGTGCTGCTGTCGCGGCTCAGCGGCCAGGCGACGGTGGTGATCGGCACGCCGATGGCCAACCGGCAACGCACCGAACTGGAAGGCGTGATCGGCCTGTTCGCCAATGCCTTGCCCCTGCCGTTGCAGGTGGACGAGCGCAGCAACGTCCACGCGCTGTTGCAACAGGCCCGGCAGATGATCCTGGACGCCTACGCGCACCAGGAAATCCCGTTCGACCGCATCGTGGAGACACTGCAGCCGGCGCGCAATTTGAATCACCATCCGGTGTTCCAGGCGATGATCGCGCTGCAGAACATGCCGCGCAGCCAGACCCAGGATGCGGCGACGGGGCTGGTGCCGCAGAACGGTGCCCAGTTCGATCTGTCGCTGGGGCTGGTGGAATGGGGCGATCGCATCCTGGGCACGCTGAACTACGCGAGCGACCTGTTCGATGCGGACACGATCGCACGTTGGGCCGCTGCGTACGCGCACGTGCTGCGGCAGATCGTCGAGGATCCGCAGCGTCCGCTCGCCACGTTGAGCCTGCTCGATGCCGCATCGCGGCGGCAGGTGGTGCAGGACTTCAACGCCACCGACCGCGCCTGTGCCGACGGATTGGTGCACACGCTGTTCGAAGCGCAGGTGGCGCGCACGCCCGATGCGATCGCCGCGGTCGATGCCAATGAGCAGGTCAGCTATGCCGCACTGGACCGGCGTGCCAATCGGCTGGCCCGGCATCTGCGCGCCTGCGGGGTCGGCCCGGAGCACCGCGTGGCGGTGAGCGTGGAGCGCGGGGTACCGTTGTTGCTGGCATTGCTGGCCACGCTCAAGGCTGGCGGCGCCTATGTGCCGCTGGACCCGGACGCGCCGCCGCAGCGCCTGGCCGAGATGTTGCACGACAGCCGGCCGACGGTGGTGCTGCAGACCCAGCGCACGCCGGTGCCGGCGCAGTTGGTCGGCGCCGCGCAGCAGGTGTGGCTGGACCAGCCGCACACCTGGGCGCAGTTGTCCGGTGCCGCCCTCGCGGTACCCGGACTGACGAACGCGCAGCTGGCCTACGTGATCTACACCTCCGGTTCGACCGGCCGGCCGAAGGGAGTGATGAACGCGCACCGCGGCGTGGTCAACCGGCTGCGCTGGATGCAGGACGCCTATGCGTTGCAACCCGGCCAGAGCGTCCTGCAGAAGACCCCGTGCAGTTTCGACGTGTCGGTGTGGGAGTTCTTCTGGCCGCTGCTGGCCGGCGCCCGGCTGGTGTTCGCACGGCCGGGCGGGCATCGCGATCCAGGCTATCTGCATGCGCTCATCGAGCGAGAAGGCATCGACACGCTGCACTTCGTGCCCTCGATGCTGGATGCTTTCGTGGAAGAGATCGGCGCCAGGGAAGTCGGCGCCGGGATGGAAGAGGTCGGTGCCGGTTCGACTTGCACATCGTTGACACAGGTGTTCTGCAGCGGCGAAGCCTTGTCGCGCGAGCTGGCGCAGCGATTCGCCGCGCGGTGGCCGCAGGTGGGCCTGCACAACCTGTACGGTCCGACCGAAGCGGCGGTGGACGTGACCGCCTACGCCTGCGCGCACCTGCCGCCAGCGGGCGAGGTGCCGATCGGCGCCCCGATCGCGAACGTGCGGATCTACGTGCTGGACACGCATGGCGCACCGGTCCCGATCGGCGTGCCGGGCGAACTCTACATCGGCGGCATCGCCGTCGCGCGCGGCTACGAAGCGCGCGCAGGCCTGACCGCCGAGCGCTTCGTGGTCGACGCTCACGGACCGACGCCGGGCGCACGGCTGTACCGCACCGGCGACCTGGGCCGTTGGCGCGCCGATGGCACGCTGGACTACCTGGGCCGCAACGACAGCCAGGTGAAGCTGCGCGGCCATCGCATCGAACTGGGCGAGATCGAAGCGCGCCTGCGCGACTGGCCGCAGGTCCGCGAAGCGGCGGTGGTGCTGCACGGCGCAGGCACACACGCGCGCCTGGTGGGCTATGTGACCGGTGTAGCCGCCCAGCCCCCCGACCTGGACGCACTGCGCCAGCACCTGCGCGCACACTTGCCCACACCGATGCTGCCGGCGGCGCTGGTGCTGCTGCCGGCGATGCCGTTGACTCCGAACGGCAAGCTCGACCGCAAGGCATTGCCGGCGCCGGACGCAGACGCGCTGCCGCTGCAAACCTACGTACCGCCACGCGGCGAGCGCGAACAGGCGCTGGCGCTGATCTGGCAAGACCTGCTGCAACTGCCGCACGTCGGTCGCCATGACCATTTCTTCGAACTGGGCGGCCACTCGTTGCTGGCGATCCAACTGGTCGCGCGCGTGCGTCTTGTACTCGGCCAGGAACTCGCCCTGCGCACGGTGTTCGCCTGCCCTACCCTGGCCGAGCTGAGCGATGCGCTGGCCACCGCCGATTCGGTGCCGGCGGAAAAAATCGAGCATCAGCCAACCACCGGCCCGCAGCCGGCATCGCTGGCGCAGCAGCGCCTGTGGTTCCTCGACCAGCTCGAACACGCATCGACCATCGCGTATCAGTTGATGGGGTCGCTGGCCTTGCGCGATCCGGTCGATCCGGCCGCCCTGCATCGCGCCGTGCACGCCCTGCGCGACCGCCACGAATCGTTGCGCACCGTGTTCGGCACGCTCGACGGCCAGGCCGTGGCCACGGTGCTGGCGCCGGCCGACGTCGACATCGCCTTGCCGGTCGACGACCTGCGTGCGCTCGCCCCCGCCGAGCGTCAGGCCGCCCTCGCCCGCATCACCGCGCAGGAAATCGATGCGCACTTCGATCTCGCCCAAGGGCCGCTGCTGCGCGTGCGCCTGCTCCTGCTCGGGCCCGACACGCACACGTTGCTGTTCAAGCTTCACCACATCGTCGCCGACGGCTGGTCGCTGCTGCTGTTCGCACGTGAGCTGGAAACGCTGTACGCGGCCTTCCGCCAAGGCGCCGAGCCGTCCCTGCCACCGCTGCCGATCCAGTATGCCGACTACGCACGCTGGCAGCAGCGCTGGCTGCAATCGCCGCAGCGCGACGCGCTGGCGCAAGCCTGGGCGCAGCGTCTGGTCGCCGCGCCAGCCTTGTTGCAGTTGCCGCTCGATCGTACGCGTCCGGCCGCGCGCAGCTACCGCGGCGCCGGTCACGATCTGGTGCTGGATCCTGCGTTGACCCAGCGCCTCAAAGCCCTGGCTGCCGCGCACGGCATGACCTTGTTCATGCTCCTCTACAGCGCGTTCGCGGTGCTGCTGTCGCGGCTCAGCGGCCAGGCGACGGTGGTGATCGGCACGCCGATGGCCAACCGGCAACGCACCGAACTGGAAGGCGTGATCGGCCTGTTCGCCAATGCCTTGCCCCTGCCGTTGCAGGTGGACGAGCGCAGCAACGTCCACGCGCTGTTGCAACAGGCCCGGCAGATGATCCTGGACGCCTACGCGCACCAGGAAATCCCGTTCGACCGCATCGTGGAGACACTGCAGCCGGCGCGCAATTTGAATCACCATCCGGTGTTCCAGGCGATGATCGCGCTGCAGAACATGCCGCGCAGCCAGACCCAGGATGCGGCGACGGGGCTGGTGCCGCAGAACGGTGCCCAGTTCGATCTGTCGCTGGGGCTGGTGGAATGGGGCGATCGCATCCTGGGCACGCTGAACTACGCGAGCGACCTGTTCGATGCGGACACGATCGCACGTTGGGCCGCTGCGTACGCGCACGTGCTGCGGCAGATCGTCGAGGATCCGCAGCGTCCGCTCGCCACGTTGAGCCTGCTCGATGCCGCATCGCGGCGGCAGGTGGTGCAGGACTTCAACGCCACCGACCGCGCCTGTGCCGACGGATTGGTGCACACGCTGTTCGAAGCGCAGGTGGCGCGCACGCCCGATGCGATCGCCGCGGTCGATGCCAATGAGCAGGTCAGCTATGCCGCACTGGACCGGCGTGCCAATCGGCTGGCCCGGCATCTGCGCGCCTGCGGGGTCGGCCCGGAGCACCGCGTGGCGGTGAGCGTGGAGCGCGGGGTACCGTTGTTGCTGGCATTGCTGGCCACGCTCAAGGCTGGCGGCGCCTATGTGCCGCTGGACCCGGACGCGCCGCCGCAGCGCCTGGCCGAGATGTTGCACGACAGCCGGCCGACGGTGGTGCTGCAGACCCAGCGCACGCCGGTGCCGGCGCAGTTGGTCGGCGCCGCGCAGCAGGTGTGGCTGGACCAGCCGCACACCTGGGCGCAGTTGTCCGGTGCCGCCCTCGCGGTACCCGGACTGACGAACGCGCAGCTGGCCTACGTGATCTACACCTCCGGTTCGACCGGCCGGCCGAAGGGAGTGATGAACGCGCACCGCGGCGTGGTCAACCGGCTGCGCTGGATGCAGGACGCCTATGCGTTGCAACCCGGCCAGAGCGTCCTGCAGAAGACCCCGTGCAGTTTCGACGTGTCGGTATGGGAGTTCTTCTGGCCGCTGCTGGCCGGCGCCCGGCTGGTGTTTGCGCGGCCGGGCGGGCATCGCGATCCAGGCTATCTGCATGCGCTCATCGAGCGCGAAGGCATCGACACGCTGCACTTCGTGCCCTCGATGCTGGATGCTTTCGTGGAAGAGATCGGCGCCAGGGAAGTCGGCGCCGGGATGGAAGAGGTCGGTGCCGGTTCGACTTGCACATCGTTGACACAGGTGTTCTGCAGCGGCGAAGCCTTGTCGCGCGAACTGGCGCAGCGGTTCGCCGCGCGGTGGCCGCAGGTAGGCCTGCATAACCTGTACGGTCCGACCGAAGCGGCGGTGGACGTGACCGCCTACGCCTGCGCGCACCTGCCGCCAGCGGGCGAGGTGCCGATCGGCGCCCCGATCGCGAACGTACGGATCTACGTGCTGGACACGCATGGCGCACCGGTCCCGATCGGCGTGCCGGGCGAACTCTACATCGGCGGCATCGCCGTTGCACGTGGTTACGAAGCGCGTGCAGGCCTGACCGCCGAGCGCTTCGTGGTCGACACCCATGGGCCGACGCCGGGCGCACGGCTGTACCGCACCGGTGACCTGGGCCGTTGGCGCGCCGACGGCACGCTCGACTACCTGGGCCGCAACGACAGCCAGGTGAAGCTGCGCGGCCATCGCATCGAACTGGGCGAGATCGAAGCGTGCCTGCGCGACTGGCCGCAGGTCCGCGAAGCGGCGGTGGTGCTGCACGGCACGGGCGCACACGCGCGGCTGGTGGGCTATGTGACCGGTGTAGCCGCCCAGCCCCCCGACCTGGACGCACTGCGCCAGCACCTGCGCGCACACTTGCCCACACCGATGCTGCCGGCGGCGCTGGTGCTGCTGCCGGCGATGCCGTTGACTCCGAACGGCAAGCTCGACCGCAAGGCATTGCCGGCGCCGGACGCAGACGCGCTGCCGCTGCAAACCTACGTACCGCCACGCGGCGAGCGCGAACAGGCGCTGGCGCTGATCTGGCAAGACCTGCTGCAACTGCCGCACGTCGGTCGCCATGACCATTTCTTCGAACTGGGCGGCCACTCGTTGCTGGCGATCCAACTGGTCGCGCGCGTGCGTCTTGTACTCGGCCAGGAACTCGCCCTGCGCACGGTGTTCGCCTGCCCTACCCTGGCCGAGCTGAGCGATGCGCTGGCCAGTACCGCCGCAACCGCGCAAGTGCAAATCCCGGTCGCCGACAGAAGCCGCCCGCTCCCGTTATCGCCGATCCAGCAACAACTGTGGCGCTGGGAACGTACCCGCACGAATCACGAGCACCCGGCGCTGTACTGCACCGCGCTGCGCCTGCACGGCACGCTGGACCGCAAGGCCTGCACCGCGGCCCTGGACGCGATAGTCGCGCGCCACGAAATCCTGCGAACCTGGCTCGACCTCGACGTCGATCCGGATGAGCCACGCCAGCGAATTTCGGCGCAGGCGCGGTTTCCGCTGTCGCAGTTCGATCTGGCCCACCTGCCGCAAGCGCAGCGCGAGCAAAGGGTGTTCGACTTGTACAGACAGTTCGGCAGCGAGCCGTTCGACGTGAGCGCCGGGCCGTTGCTGCGCGCCTGCCTGATCCGCCTTGATCCGAGCACACATGTGCTGATCCTGGCCCTGCATCGCCTGATCTGCGATGCATGGTCGCTGGAAGTTCTGATCCGCGAGACCAGCGCGCTGTACAATGCGTTCAAGGCCGGCGAAAACCCGTCCCTGCCGCCGCTACCGATCCAGTTCGCCGACTATGTCGCCTGGTTTCACGACTGGATGCAGGGTGAAAACCTGCGCAAGCACGTCGAGTACTACACCCACCATCTTGCCGGCGCGCCGGTGGCGCTGGCGCTGCCGGCCGACACCCCCGTCGGGCCGGTGGACAGTCACCGCGCCGCTGCAGTCCATCTGGTGTGCGGACGCGCGTTGAGCAACGGCCTGTTGCGCCTGGTCAAGGACAGTGGCGTGACTCCATCGATGGCGATCCTCGCCGGCTATGCACTGTTGCTGATGCGCTTGAGCGGTCAGGACGACGTCATCATTGGCACGATCGTGGGCAACCGTCCGCGAATGGAGCTGGAATCGCTGATCGGTCCGTTCGCCCAGGCCATCGCCATGCGCTTTCGTGTGGACGCGGACATGACCGTGAGCGGTTTCCTGCATGCCGTACGCGAAGTCGCCGTCGCCAGCCAGAGCTACCAGTCGCTGTCGGCGGAAAAGATCTTCGATGCGATGAACTTGCGCCACCGTCCGATCGGCGCGCTGTTCCGGTTCCAGAACGAACCGCGCAGCCCGCTGTCGCTCGACGGCCTCAGCGTGCAGCCGCAACCCGATGGACCGGAAGGCAGGCCGGACCTGCTGCACGTCGACGTGTCGCTGGTGGTGGATCAGCAGCCCGGGCAGATCCTGGCCAACCTGCACTACGCAAGCGACAAATTCGAACACGCAACGGCGCAAGCCTGGCTGGACCGGCTGCGCTCGATCTACGCCGGCATGGCCGAACAACCGGACCGGCGCATCGCCGACTGGGATTTCTAAATCAGTGAGCGGCGACGGCAGGCACCGTTGCCACCGCCGCGCTGCGACCCGGACCGGCCGCGTCAGCCGACGCCGATACCGATCGGTCGGTACTCCACGCCTTCACTGACGCTACGCAGGTAACGCCATGGATCGAGCACCACCGAACCGGAAATAAAATGATAGTCCTGCAAAGCCGCATGCCTGCAACCGATCAGGTACACCCGCGGCGCATCGCGCGGGATATGCCGGTCGTCCGCGTCGACGTAAGGATCGAACAGCAGCACCTCGGCCTTGCGCTCTTCGAGCAGGTTCTTGAGCAGGATCGCTGCGCTACCGGTGGTGATGTTGGTCTCTTCTTTGTAGGCGTAGCCTAGGATGGTCAGCGGCAGGCGGTAGCTTTGCATCAGATCGGCGAGCCAGCGGGTCTGGCTTTCGCGCGCCTGCATCACATTCTCGAACCAGTCGAAACTCAGCCCTGTCTTGCGCGCATACCAGGACATGGCGATGTTGTCGCGCGGATGGCAGCCACCGCCATCGCCCATGCCACCGGACAGGTACTTGTCGCTGATGAGTCGGCGGTTGGCCAGCGCCAGGCACGCGACCACGTCGTCCACGTCGGTATTCGGGGTCTTGTGGCAAATCTCCATCGCCACGTTGGCGAAGACGATCTTCATGCCGATGTAGGTGTTGTAAAGCAGCTTGATCAGCTCGGCGTTCTCCAGCGTCGTGGCATGCACCGGCGCGGTGACCAGTCCGGCATAGAACGCCTTGATCGTGTCCAGCGCGGCCGGGTCGTGCGCGCCGAGCAGCACGAATTCCGGATTCAGGAAATCCACGATCGTGGTGCCCATCGCGATGAAGAACGGGTTGTAGACCAGCTTCATCCTTGCGTTGATCAGCGGCACCACGACATTGCGCATCGTGCCCGGCAGCACGGTCGAGATCACAACCACGATGGTGTCGCGCTCGATCACCGCGGCCAGCCCGCGCATGGCCTCGCACAGGTAGGTGTAATCGAAGTCCGCGCGCGCTTCACCGATGCGGGAAATCCCTTCGAACTCGGGCAGGTGCGGCGTCTGCACGGCCACGAAAATCACGTCGGAGTGTTCGGCCAGTTCTTTGAGTTCGCAGAAACGCAGGTTGCTGTCGCGCAGCGTCTGGTTGAAATCGGATCGTCCGTCGGGCCCTGTCTCGCGATATGTTCGCTCGGCCTTGCTCATGTTCTGCGTCAGGCAGTCATATCCCATCACGTCGTGGCCCTTGTCCGCCATCGCTACCGCACAAGGCAATCCGAGCTTCCCCAAGCCTACGAACCCGACTTTCATACGTTCTCCTGTTGTGATCGCACGGCGCGACGGTCGACACTCTTCCTTCTGTGTTCCCCTGACCGCCACGTGTCGCGGCGGCCGCATGCGCGCACGGATATCGCGAAATGCGCGGTGCGGTCCAGGCCGCAAGCCGCGGGGCGATCCCCGGCACGCATATTCACTTCGGCTTTCCGCCTCCTGCCTTTCGCAGTTGCAACGATGTCCGGCACAGCCGGCGCATGCACAAACTCCGACGCCTGAAGGCAACAGCAACTCGTCTCGCCGTGGGCATCGCGATAACTGCGCAAGCTGGCCGGCGACATGGCGAGGCGATCGCAGTGTATCATCTGTCCGCACCGTTCCCGTTGCGTCCGGTCCTGACTGTGTACGTCCATCGCGGGGACATGACAGTCGCTCGATCGTCGTCGGCTCGGCCGCACGATCGAGCGACGGTCCGGCGATTTCCTGTTCGCGCGACCTGCCCGGCGGCTTCGTCGGCTGCGGTTGTCGCGCTGCGACACGACGCCGGACGGCTCGGCACCGGCATGGGCCGCTGGCGCGGATGTCGAATAATTCGCAACGCTCCAGCCAACGCAAACGACCACGGATCAACGATGAGCAAATCGCTATTGCTGCTGACGCCGGAACGATCGCCGACGGTGCGCGTGCTGTTCTTTCCGTATGCCGGCGGCAACGCATCGCATATCCGCAACTGGGGTTCGTCCTTTCCGCGCAATGTTGAATTGCTTGGAGTGCGTTATCCGCGGACGACCGGGCAAGTCGCGCGCACGCCGCAATCGATCGCCGCCGAGGTCTGCGCCGATGTCGCTACGCTTGCGAACGTTCCGTTGATCTTCCTGGGATACAGCCTCGGCGCACTGGTCGCTTACGAGGTCGGCCTGGAGCTGTCGCGTCGCTGCATCGACGCGCCCGTGCACATGGTCGCCGCCGCGTCACGCGCACCGCACATGCCCAGGCGGTCCCCTCCGATTTCCGAACTGACCGATGCCGAGCTCATCGAGGAGTTGCGCCGCTACGGCGGAACGCCCGAAGCGGTGTTGCAGGACAAGGAGGCAATCGCGTATCTGCTGCCTTTCATCCGCGAAGACCTGTCGGTGGCCGAACGCTATCGCCATGCACCGTCGCACGCCTTGCATTGTCCGATTACCGCGGTGGCAGGCCGGTCGGACATGCTGGCCGAGGTCGCCGACGTCGCCGCCTGGGGCGAGCACACGCAGGGACCGTTCTCTTTTCACGAGCTGAATGGGGGGCACTTCTTCCTGCACGAGGATGCGGCCGCAGTGATGGCGATCATCCGGCCGCTGACCGAGCGATACCGCTGTGGGTATGGCGCTGGTCCGCCGGGGCCGTCTTGTGCGCGTGCTGGCGACGCTGGATTTATCGACCCATGGTTATTAGAGTAGCTGGCAAACGGACTGTAGGGATACACCCCGCATGAAACGGAAGCTTCTGGAAATCCTCTGCTGTCCAGGGTGCCGCAGTGAATTGGATCTGCATCCGGATCGGACCGAGGGCGCGGAGACCCTGGAAGGATCGCTGGAATGCCGCGGGTGTGCCCGCCGCTATCCGATCGTCAACCGCGTGCCGCGCATGATCTTGAACACCGCCCCGGTACAGAAGACCCGCTCGAGTTTCCGCACGCAATGGATGAGCCGCTTCGCCGGCAAGGCCGAGCGGCGCACCATGGTGTTCGCGCAAGACGTGCTCGACACGGTGCTGTGGATTCACCAGAGCGCGCAAGGCGCCCTGCTTGCTTCCGGACCCGACAGCTGGTGCCTGGACGCCGGCTGCGGAAGTGGGGAAAAAACCGTGGAGTTCGCCAAGTGCGTGCCGTCCCAGAACGTGGTCGGGCTGGACTTGAGCGATACGCTGGAATCCTCCTACGAGGAAAACAAGCACATCTCCAACCTGCACTTCGTCCAGGCCGACATGTTCCATCCGCCGTTCAAGGAAGGCACGTTCGCGTTCGGCATGAGCTTTGCGGCGATGCACCACACTGCGGACACCGCGCAGGCGTTCCGCGCGATCGCCGCGACGGTCAAACGCCGCGGCACCTTCCTCAGCTGGCTGTATCCGGTTGCCAAGGAATATCCCAACCACGCCTATGGCGCGCTGTACCGCCAACGCGACTGGCACATGCTCAACATTCCGCGGCACTTGCCGGCATGGGCGTGCATGCTTTGTTGCAAGGCCTACGTGGCGCTGCTGTTCCCGATCCTGATACCGACGATCAAGCGGATCAGCAATTTCGGCGCGTTGAGCGAGCGCAACCTGCTCAGCCTGAGCGAGCAATACCACTCGGCCGTCTTTTATACCCACGACAACGTCGCGCCCTATTACCAGCACCGGCATTCGATCGCGGAAGTCGCAGGCTGGTACAAGGAGTGCGGGTATGGCCACGTCAACACCGATCATCCCGGGTTGTACATCGCTCACAGGCTATAGGCTGGACGGAGAACGCGGCGATGGCAACCACGAACGACACGGTCGGCATCCAGATCGCAGCATCGCCGGCCACCGGGCTGCAATCGCTCGTCGATGCGATCCGCGCCAGCGCCGACGGTCGCTGCGCGTTCTTCGATCCAGACGGGTTCGCCTGGGTCGAAGAACTTGAGGCGGAGTATCCCGTCATCCGGGCCGAGCTGGAACGCGTGCTGGACGCGGTCGAACTGCTGCCGGGGCTGGAAGACGTGCAGGTCGGCCAGTATTCGCTGACCAAGGACCGGCGCTGGAAAGTGCTGCCGCTGTACGCCTACGGGCGCTGGTCCGAACGCAACGCGCGGCGCTGCCCGGCGACCGCGCGTGCGCTACAACGGGTGCCGGGGCTGCAGGTCGCGATGTTCTCGATCATGCAGTCGGGCAAGGAACTGCCGCCGCATTACGGCAACTACTGCGGGGTATTGCGTTATCACCTCGGCCTGGTGGTGCCCGATCCGCCGGAAGCGTGCGGCCTGCAGGTGGGCGACGAGGTCCGGCATTGGCGCAATGGCGCCAGCCTGATCTTCGACGACAGCCACCTGCATGCGGCGTGGAACCGCAGCGACCGCGACCGCGGCATCCTTCTGCTCGATTTCGTTCGTCCGCTGCCGCCCGAGCTGACCCGGCGCAACGACGAGGTGGTCGCGGCGATCGCCGCCAGCCCGTCGATCGAGGATTCGGCCAACCGATGGAACGCGTGGGAGAGCGCGTTCGGAGCGCAGCTCGACCGGTTGCTGGGCATCGCCGATTGAGCGCCGGCAGCGGCCGCTTGCGGCGCAAGTGCTGCGTCATCGCCGCGGCGATCGTTTCGTCGGGTAATGCGCTGGCCGCTTCGCTTGCAACGCGCATCGCCCACCGCTGGCCGTAATGACCGGGAGCCCCCTCCGATGTCCGTGAATGCAGTCCCGGTCGAAGCCGCACCGGGTGCCGCGATCGTTACCACCTTGCGCGCCGCCGGCGCCTACCTGGACAACTTCGCGCGCTACCACCTCGCCATCGGCTTTGCCCATTTGTACCTCTTTCTCGACGATCCCGCCGAAGCGGTGCCCGACTGGCTGCGCTCGGAACCGCGGGTCAGCCTGATCCGCCGCGACGACGCGCTTGAAACCGCCTGGCGACGCATCGCACTCGAGCACGAGCTGATCGGTTTCGCGCATCAATGGCGCGAGCGCGAAGTCATGGCCCGGCAACTGTTGAACGTGAAGATCGCCATCGACCTCGCCTTGCGCGCCGGCCAGCGCTGGCTGCTGCACATTGACGTGGACGAGCTGTTCCACTGCGCGGGCAGCACGGTCGCCGAGCATTTCCGCCATGCCGAAGCACTGGGCTTGCGCCAGGTTCATTACGCCAACCACGAGCTGGTACCGTTGTCGTGGCAGCCGGGTGACATCGTGCGCGAGGAAACGCTGTTCAAACTCTCGCCTGCCTGTGTCGACGATGAGCGGAAGCGCTGGTTCCTGAGCAGGTTTCCGCGGCGGCCACGCTATTTCAACTATTACCACTGGGGCAAGGCGGCCGCGCGCGTGGACGCGGGGTTGCTGCCGGGCATGACGGTCCATGAATTCACCGTGCCTGGCCAGGCCCTGCCTTCGTTGGCCGACGCGTTCCAGCCGTCCACGCGCGCATATCGCCAGCCGACGTTGCAGAGCGATCCGTGCATCCTGCATTACGCCATCGCCGGGTTCGACGAGTTCGTACGCAAGTACCGCGTGCTCGGTCGCTTCGCGGATCGCTGGTTCGGCAACGGCGTCGACATCCAGACCGCGATTCCCTTCCACCTCGCCGCGCGCGATGCGGTCGGCGCTGCGGATGCGGGCGTGGCGACGCGATTCTTCCAGGACAACGTGTTGTTTTCGTCGTCGGAGATCGACGAGCTTATCGAACGCGGCGTCTGCCGGCATTTCCCGCGGCCGGCGCGGCTGCTGCTGGAGGCTTCCGAAGCGAAGATGGCTTGAACTTCAAGCACAGCGCCGGCAGGCGCATCGCGATGCTTTCAACGCTGTGAAGACCATGGCGTCACCTTGAATCTACCCGCCACATCGAGTAGCGTCAGCAGCTGCCATACAAAGCACCTTGACCCCGTTGCGGCAGCGCGAAAACTCACGCAACGGATGCGGTTTTCTTGCCAGTCACGGAGGTCGTTGTGCCCAACCTGAAAGTCACGGACATTCGTCCGTTCATCCCCGCCAAGGACTTCGCGCTGTCCAAGCGCTTTTATACCGCCCTTGGCTGGAAAACCCACGATGTCGGCCCCGGTCTGGCCTTGGTCCAGTTGAGCGACCAGCAACATTTCTACATCCAGAATTACTACCTCAAGGACGTGGCCGAGAACAGCATGCTGCACGTGACCATCGAGGATGCGCAGGCATGGCACGCGCATCTTTCTTCGGTGTTGCAAGACGACACGTTTGCCGACGCGCAGGTGCAGCCGCCTTCCAGGCAGCCCTACGGTGCCAGTGTTGTATTCGTTCATGATCCGACCGGCGTGCTGTTGCACCTGTGCCAGTGGGACGGCTGATCCGTCCCAGCCCCGGTTTACCGGTCCGCTCCGGCGGTGATCTGCGAGCGCGGCCGGATGCAATGATTGCGACGCAAGCGCTGGATTGACCCGTCGGCCGGCACAGTGTCGGCGCGCTGATGCGTACACGCTTGCGAGCGTCTCCACGACGGCGCCGTCGACGCGCAAGCGGTCGTCAGGCGTGCCGTGCGTTTTTTCGAGGACGGTCGTGAAGCCAGCCCCAAAGATAGACTTTCTTCGCTGGTTCATCCTCCTGCTGTTCGCGGCGATTTTCGCGTTGCCGATCGGCGCCTTGGCCGTGCTTGCGCTGAGCCTGCCCAATCTGGACGGGCAGATCGCTTCGGCGGATATCGCCGCGCCGGTCAGCCTGCGCAGGGATGCGCTCGGCATCGCCGCAATCAACGCCGCCTCGCAAGCCGACGCCGCCTGGGCGCTCGGTTATGCGCACGCGCAGGATCGCTATTTCCAGATGGACGTGATGCGCCGGAGCGCGGCCGGCGAAATGAGCGAGCTGTTCGGCGGCGGACAGTTGGGTTTCGACATCGTCCAGCGCCGCTGGCAACTGCGCGCGCTCGCACGCGAACAGCTGGCTGCCTCGCGCCCGGACCTGATCGCGACCGTGCACGCCTATACGCGCGGGGTCAACGCAGGGTTGGCTCATATGCGGGTGCGGCCGTTCGAATACGTGGTTCTGCGCAGCGAGCCCAGGCCGTGGCGCGATGAAGACAGCCTTCTCATCATCCACGCGATGTTTCTGATGCTCACCGACGCAGGTGCGCGCAAGGAACAGTTCCTCAGCCGGCTCAAGCAAACGTTGCCCGACGACGTGTTCCGGTTCATCAGCTGGGATCACGGCGAATGGGACTCGAGCTTTCTCGACGGCACCACGGCTCCAGCGACGGCCGCGATTCCAGCTCCGCCGCTGCGCGACGCGTCGGCGCGTACACTCGGCGCCGATGCCGTACCGCGCGGGTATCCGGTTTTCAACGGCAGTAGCGCATGGGCGGTCAGCGGTCGCAGGACCGCCCATGCGCAAGGCCTGCTGGCCGTCGATATGCATTTGAGCCTGACCGTGCCGAACATCTGGTATCGCGCCGAAATCCATATTGACAAGGCTGGCACGCCCCGGCAATCGGGTTACGGCCTGACCGTGCCGGGTCTTCCGGGCTTCGTCGTGGGCAGCAACGGTCACGTCGCCTGGGGATTTTCCAACAGCCAGGGCGATTGGGCGGACCTGCTGACGTTGACGCCTTGCCAGCGCGGCAGCGCTCCGGGCTATCGGGTCGACGCGGACTGCCTGCCCTATCAAAGCGAGCAGGAGACCATCAAGGTCGCCGACGCGCCCGACACGGCGACGCGCTTCCTGCTCACCCACTGGGGTCCGTTGACCAATCGCGACCCGCGGCGCAAGCCGCTGGTACGGCGCTGGCTCGGCGACAACCGCCTGGCGACGAATCTATTGCACCTGGATCTGTTCGCAGCCAATAACGTGCCCGAAGCGATCCGCATCGCGCGCGCGTCGGGCATACCCCCGGTCAACTTCGTCGTCGCCGACGCGGACGGCAGGATCGGCTGGACACTGGCCGGGCAGCTTCCGAGTCGGGCAGACGGCTGCCCGATCGCGCCGCGATTGGCCGACTCCGCACGCGTCGACGATTGGAGCCGTCTCAACACCACGATCGCGGATCTGCAAGTCGTCGATCCGCCGTCCGGTTACCTCGTCACCGCGAACCAGCGCATCCTGCCCAAGGCCGACGCGCCGGCCGTATGCGACGGCTCCTACCAGCTCGGCGCGCGCGCCAGACAGATCGCCGATGCGCTCGATCGAACCAAACCGATCGACGAGGCCGCGGCGATGCGCATCCAGGGCGATGACCGCGCTCTGTTTCTGGAGCGATGGAACGAGCTGATGCTGCGCCTCATCGCGGAGCGGCCCAACCCACGCGACGGCAAGTACGACGTGCTTGCGGCGCGGCTGCGCGGCTGGACCCACCGGGCTTCGGCCAATTCGGTCGCGTACCGGGTCATCCGCGAATATCGCGACGCCGTGTCCGGCGAAATCCTGACGCTGCTGGCCAGCGGCAGCGGCATGACCGCCGCCGAACTCTATGACAACCTGCCGCAGGCCGAGTATCCCGTGTGGGCCATGGTCAGCCAACGCCCGGCGGCTTGGTTGCCTGCCGGTTTCGCGAGTTGGGACGATTACCTGCGCAGCATTCTTGATCGCAGCCTCAAACAATATCAAACCGACGATCCCGATCTGACCCTTTCGACCTGGGGTGAGCGCAACCGGTTGGAAATGCGCCATCCGATATTCGGGAACATTCCGGTGCTCGGGTGGTTCTTCAGCATGCCCAACACCGAGATGTCCGGCGACACCCACATGCCGCTGGTTCAAGCCCCGGGCTTCGGCGCAACCCAGCGCATGGTCGTGGCGCCCGGGCGCGAATCGCAGGGACTGCTGACGATGCCTGGCGGCCAGTCGTCAAATCCGCTGTCCTCGTACTTCGACAGGGGGCATGCACAGTGGGTCAAGAACCAACCTATGCCGCTTGTAGCCGGCGAAACGGAACACGAAATCCGGGTGCAACCAGAAACAGTGCGCTGACTAATACAAACGCCTGACAGCGCGGCCAAACCGCTGCTGGCCGCCCATTAGGGAACCTCTGAACAAAGCCCCGAGATGCGCGACACTGGGCAGACTCAACCTTCAAGTGCAACACCTCGCAGAGTGTAGGGTGTCGGGAAGAGAAAACAGTACAGTCGTCTGAGTCCTGAGGAGTGTGCGGTGCTTCAGGTGGAACGTGATTGAGGGACAAGCCTGCGAGCGATCGGCCGCTGCCTTGAACGCAGCGCATCGACCCTGAGCCGGGAAATTAGACGCCAGCAGTCGTCGCGACATTCGGCGGCAGTCAGCTATCGGGCGCAGCGTGCATCCGTGTCTGCTTGAACAAGGGACGGTCATGTTCGCCTTCGTGCATGATCGGCTGGTGTTCGATCGCTGGTCTCCCCCAGCAGATTGCCGCAGCACTGCGTGTCATGCATCCGGATGATGCCCGCCAGCGGGTCAGCCACGAAACAATCTATGCCGCTATCTATGCCCATCCGCGCGGTGGGCTGAAGAAGGCGCTGGTGGACGCGTTGCGCCTAGGCAAGCCGACGCGCGGGCTGCGGCTTACCACTGCGGCAAAGCGTTCGTAGGTGCCGGAGGAACTGCGCATCGTGCATCGCCCGGAGCATGTGGAGCAACGCCTGGTTCCAGGACATTGGGAGGGCGATCTGATCAAACGCGCCTTCAATCGCTCCTGCGTGGGCACGCTGGTCGAGCGCAAGACCCGGTTCTTGGTGTTGTGCAAGATGGAGGGCTGCACGGCCGAGGCGGCACTGGCTGGGTTTACGCGGCAGATGAAGAAACTGCCGGCGTTCCTGCGGCAGAGCCTGACCTACGAACGTGGAACGGAACTGACCTGCCACGAGGAATTGGCCAGGCGGTTAAACCTGGATATCTAGCACGCACACTCATGTACCGAATCATCCAACAGGCGTTCAAATTCGGCATCGGCTGCACAGCGCTGCATTGGCGAAAACGCCTTCAGCTACCGGCTGGAGCACAGCAAGACCAGCAGGCTGGTCCGAGCGCCACTTCCACACCAGACCAACCCGTGTTGGGCCGCGCAGGGTCGCCCTGGCTGCCTGGCTGAGCGCTGCCGACATCACAGGGGCCCTTCTTCCGCCGCCTCTGGGGTGAACGAGTCTGTCGCCGAAGGCGGTTGCAGCGATTGTGCAGCGGCGGGCATTGCAGGCGGGGTTAAACGGTGACTTTGGCGGTCACAGTCCGCGCTCGGGCTTTATCACCGAGGGCGGTCGCCGCCCGCCCTAGTGACGCTGACTGAGCATCGCTTCATGGCGTAAGTGATCGGCTACTTTAATGCCGGTGACGCGTCAAGCAACCCAGCGGCTCGACTGCTTGATCTCTAACGCGCGGGCCAACGCGTCATCGGCTTTTGCGCGGCTCCCGCTTCGCCGGAGTTTTCTCAAGGCTTTTGAGCAGATCCTTCTTCTGGCGAACGGATAGGTCGTTCCACTGCAGAAGGAGTTGGGCCAACAGTTCGTCTTCGGTGTAGAGAAATGCCGCGGGTATGCCAAGCACCTCCGCCAGCTGTTTGGCTGTCTTGATCTGGGGTTCGTGCTTGCCGCGTTCGTACTGGTTGATACGTGGAGAGGCCACGGCGGGATCCAAGCCGGCAAGGATGCCGAGCTGCTTCTGAGATAGCCCGGCTCGTTCGCGCGCCTGTGCTAGCCGCAGCGCAAAAACCGGATGTTCTGCCGTCCGCCCGTTCACTTTTACCCCCTCAAGAGAGGGTTAAGGATGGCGGAAGTGACCGGCGCTTGGATACTAAGATATTCTTAGATGCTATGGCAACGGCCAGCAAGCAGCTCGGGCCCTGGATTGACTGCTCCGTGTCCCTTCGTCAAAGAAATGAACAACTCAAAACCGCAGCCTCAGGGTCTTGGGCGTCTTGACGCCCCAACCATTAGCGACGTCCGTCATCTAGGCGGCCGTGGCGCCCTCTATCTTCTGGCTCTGGTGCAAGCTCTCCACGCGCGAACACGCTTGGCGCCCACCCTGGAGGGGACTCATAGTGTTCTTTCGGTATTGGATGCGCTGGGAGTCATCCGAATCGAGCCGGAGACCGGCCCGGATATCCATGCGATCGCTGGTGACAAGATTGCCTGGTCCTACACTTGGCCACACGTCCCCTTCGGAGAACTCGAATCGCGGCTCAAGGACTACCTGCAAAGTGAAGCTCAAGAGCCCCCTTATGCAGAGATGTGGTTAAGGGTCTGGCAGGAGCTGGTTCCGCTGGAGGTGACCGCTTATCTTCGGCATCAGTTGCGCATTCACCAGTTTCCCGACTTTTTCCTTGTTGAATTGGCCCGGCTACTCATGCCGTACGAGTCCCGATACAGCCTGGGCCATTGGCGCTATGCGTGCTGGGCAGCGGTTCGCAGCATGGCATCGATCTCCCTGCAATACCCAGGCAACGTCGAGATTTTGAAGTTCACGCTGAGCAGCGAACTGCCGCGGCGACTCAGGCTCACCCAGGGCAGCTTGGAAGGAAAGCTTTGCTTTTCCCCTTCCCATTCGCTCCCAGACTGTGCGCTAACGTCTGCGTTCTCCACCGTCGCCACGCGACTGGGCGATCGGTACTGGATGTCTCCCCCCACCCTTGAGCTGATATAGCACCTACGGATCTGCACTCGCGTCACGTACGTCTTGCCCACGATTAGGATTCGGCCAGACATGTGGGCATGGGTCTGATAGTCGGCCGCACGGGGTTGTCATACAGGACTGGCCAGGCGCGCCTTTCTTGCACCGGTCCGGCACGAGCTCCTTGCTGCGGCCAGACGCTGCCACCGAGGCTTCACCCAATGTCAGCCGGTGCGACTTCGCATGCTGGCCAAGTTCTGCCCTCGCCTGGCAGCTCCTTGAAGGTGGTTAACGCGACCTTGTCAGCAATCCCATCTGGGCCAGTTTGGTAGTGGAAATGGCACTGTCCTAGACATTGCCCCTGCTCGTTCGGCTTTGACTGCTGCATCGTTGAGCCGGTGAGCCCTCGGACTTAGTGGCGCAGGTGTGACACATGCGCCCATGTATCACACCGCGTAAGCAGTATCAGCGCCTTGCGGAGACACCTAACTGATCCATGATCCAGCACGCATCTGCAATAACATCGCTTTGGACATGACGCAATGATCGGCGGCCCGAGGTCGACAAGCGCTCCCCTAGGCTCATCACCTGATTGCCGACATGACGACAGTGAACGGCAGACCATTGAAAGGTGTGGGAAACAAAGACACTTGTATCGTGGGTGTGCTCGCTACGTCGGCGGGGTGATCGTATCTTTGAAGGAATATCCCAAAACGCGAGCAACATCTCGCTGGCGGAGGTCTTCCCCATAAGCGGTGCCTGCACGTACGCTAGCCAGCTCACCGACAAACACAAGCCCAGATGCGACCCTTCATACGCTAACAGGTTGACATTGTCTGACCAGACCGCAGTGTTGACTTGCCCGAGCTGGCTGCGCAAGCACCACATGGAGAAGCCGATGCTGCAGGGGCACTGAAGCTGATGTTTGCCTGATCCACCACCCATGCCTTGCATGCACGCATGGCCAGACTTCCGCGCCAAGGTGCGCGCCTGGGCGGCAATGCGAGAAATAGCTTCTGTGTGGCTATTAACAAGGGTTTTGGTTACTTGCCTAGGCGGGATGAAGCGGAAGTACTGACTAAGCACCCGGCTTTGTGGGCAAGGTGCTGCTGCGCGCATCCTCTCTGCCGCATGAATGCGCACATCATGGGGCGAAATACCCAACGGACGAGGCGGTCCGGATGACCATGGCAGACCGGCAACCCAGACCTGCTCAGCTGCCTGGCAGGTCGGTTGATCCCCGAACGAGGAGGCTTTAGGTGCGGCGGTCTGCGATATGGCGCCGTCATCCAGGCCATCCAGACGACTTCCGCATCCGCCGCATTGCAGCGGCTCCCTATCAAAGAAGACACGATAGCCAATGTGCTGGCCACAGTAGTTGCAGAATTGTTCGAGGCGGACTTGATGCTCAGGGCAGAGCCAGAGTGAGCGATGCTGATGGATCGCCTTGTGATGATTCCGCTTCATGCACTGCGGGCACCAGAACACCGTGGCTCGATACCACTCCAGAGGCACTTCAGTGAGGTCCTGGCGCGCCTTGGTGATCACGCGACGGAGCAGCTGATGCGTGATTTCGTCGTTCGCCACCTTCAGTTGCGCTACCCAGTTCATGAATTCGAACAGGTGGGTGGGCGAAGGCGGACGACACGGCTGGAATATGCGTAAGGGCCGCTCGATGAGTTTGGCAATATCATATGCGCGGCACAGGTTGAATCGACCGATCGCCGCATATGCCCCAAAAAGGGAGTTATTCTCCCAATGCTCTGAGAGATGGGCGACAAAACCCGTCGGGGCCGAGGCCCTAGATGACATCAATCTTCTGAAGCAGTTCAGATGTGATCTTCAGCTCCGCACTGTCTGCACCACGAAGGTGAATGAAGAACGATGCCAAGAACCCTGCCACACTGGACATGGCCACGACGGTCCCCACGCCAGGCAAGCGTTGCTGTTTCAGTTCGCGCCAGAACAGCGCGCTACTGCTGACAAGCCGCCCCCCGCCCTCATAGAATCGGGGCAGTAGTAGTTGCAGGTAACTCACTCCCGAACCCACAGGAAACTCAGAACCGGTGTCAATTGCCGCCAGCAGCGGTTCCAGTTCTGCTGAGTTCTGAATCCCCCTGAATTCGTTCAACGTGGACATGAAGCGCTTTTCCAGATCCGAGCGTGCGGCCTTCAACTGTTGCCGTTTCTCTTTGAGTTCGACCTGCCCGAACAAGACCACTGTGACCTTCACGCGGTCTCGCACTAGGCGATTGATGACCGACTTGAGCCAGGCAAACTCGTCACAGCTCAGCTCCTGGGCTTCATCGAAGATCAGAAAAAGGTGCCGGGACTCCCCTGATAGGGCCAGCAAGGCGCGGTGCACTTGGGTACGCTTGCCGGCCAAATCTCTGGCGATCTTGGGCGCATAGTCGATCTGGTTGAGGATTTCCGAAAGTAAGCGCCCTTCGGCCGGATTGGTATCTTCGACCACCTCAAAGATCAACACGCCGCAGCCAGGCTTTTTTCGCTTCATTTCCACCAATAGCAACTCGGCACATGAACTCTTGCCCGACAGCGGCTGGGCGAAGAAGGCAATGGATCCCCTGCCCTTGCGGCCAAGCGCCCAAACACGGGCCAGAACGTCCTTGGCAGCAAGCGTTGGCAGCACCGCTCGCTCAATGATTAGCGGATGCTCATCCCATACCTGATCACGCAAGCGTAGAATCTTCTCAAGCGTCATAACGATCTCCGTTGAAGGCAACTATGTCATCCCACTGCATGTAGTTGGACGTTGTTGAGTCGCTGGCCCGATCCAGGAGGTCCGTCACTGCGACTCCGACCTGCTTAACCTGATCGGCGGTGTTGGGGACGTCATCGGGCACATCGCGGCGGGCGTTGTGATCGCCCACATGTCGCATGGCCGCCTTGGCCGGCTTGGATTTACCCTTGGCAATGGCATATTCGTCCGCCACCTTCTTCAGGAACGCGGCCACGACATCGTCGTTCCTATCGTTCTCGATGTAGCCCCCGCGAAGGAGCTGATTGATCTGGCGCCGTAGATCGATCGAGTGATCGCTCCAACGCCAGCGGCCACCCGCCTGACATGTGCCCAAGGGGCGCTGACGGCAGAAAGCATCAATGAATCGGACATTGGTTCGTGCCACATGCAGTTCTAGGTTGACCTGCTCATCCAACAGCGCCCAATCCTTCGCCATGGCCGGGTTCGTGTAGTCGACCTCCAAAAAAGAAAAATAGGGGCGACGCCCAGTGGCTTTGTTTCCCCGAATTGGTACGGTGATGATCGACTTGGACAGATCTGCCTCGCCTTCCCGAAGCGGGGGTAGAAACGGAAACTGGTACTGATCGCGTTCGGGTCCGCAAATGAGCGCATGCATGCGCTGGGCGGGGCTGGCCGCCAAGTTGGCCTTGCCCATTTTCTCGTTGAAGTTGCGCAACAGGTTTGATACTAGATCCACAATCTCGCGCTCTGACAGCACGCACGCGCGGGCGGCCTCTTCCGCCTTCTGCCGCCGAGGATCCTGTGGTCCAGCACCGGTGGTTTGAGGGAGCCGTTTAAAGCCTGCGCGTTCCAGTTCGTTGAAAACGCGTTCTACTAATTGGCGCCGGGCTGGCGTTTTTACTGGGCCAAAGTTCACCGCGCATCCGCTCAGCGACATCACACGTGAGACCAGTTCGTCAGCTAGATGGATGAGCGCGTTGTCCAGCAACAGGCAGTTGAATCCACACCAGCCGAAGCGGTCGTCCAGGTCTGCCAAGGGGCGCGTGGCCAGCTGACCGTCCTTGCGGTGGGCCCAGTCCGGTTCGCCGACTACGCCCGCGTGAAGTACGTCCATCGCATCGCCGGCGTTGGCCGCCTCGCGGAAGATCACCTTGAAGGCCATGATCCAGCCCTTGTGGCGATCGACCAGCAGCAAAAGCGTCATTCGGCCTGCATCCAAAAACCGGAAACCCTCAGGCGACTCGATCCTGACGGTGCCGATGCAACCCATGGCATGCTCGTCCATCTCGACGATGTCCATTGGCATACAGGCCACGAGGCGAGAGACATGGCCGTTGCCGGCCTTGGCTTTGGTCGCGGCCTTGTCCCCATATTGGGTAGCCACGATCGCGTCGTAGTGCTGGATCAGAAAGGCCTTGGTGAACTCCCGTAAGGCCCCCGCCCCACGCCGACGGGAGGTAAAAGGCCAGGACTGCATGTCGGGATCCTTGGCCTCGCATAAACGCAAAAATTCCATGTGGACCGACTTGTGTCGGACGCCCGCCTCTCCGCCGGGCTTTCGTTTGGCATTGAGCAGCAAGTACGACTCCAATGCTGCGGAAATGTCGCTGTTCTGGCGTAGGAACTGCGCAAATGCCCCCGCTAGCCCTTTGCTTTGATGCGTCGGCAGGGGCTGCCGCGGCTGGATCTCCAAATAGGGCAGCAGCCCTACCCAGCCGATCGGCATGCCTTGCCCATCAAGCGCGACACACTTGTCATAGGCGCGATAGAACACCTCTTTCCAGATCGATTGGGCCTGCAGCAGGCGTGTGATCCGTGCGCCGTGCACATAGCCGGTAATGGCCTCCTTGAGCGAGTAAAACCGTTTCTTCTCCGCCGCACCCAGGCCTTCCAGTGATGGCATGGCCCAGCTGGCGAGAACCAAACGCTCCGGAGGCGTCGTCTTCAGAGTCAGGCGGCTACCCATGGAGATGGGTCCGCAGCATAGTACCGGGACCCCATAGGCGCGTATCCACGTTGCTCTCGACCTCGCGCGAACGCAGCAGCGTGGCCACCGCGCCTGTGATCAGCGCGGTGCTTTCGGAGGTGAGCTGCTGGCACAGATCCCGAACCGCTAGCTCGCCATGTTCTTCCAGCAGATGCCGGCAGCGAATGATCAGCGGCCCCAAGGAATGCGATCGGCACCGGTTGATCGTGGGAACGATGGCCCGCCAGCTCTGGACACGCACCTTGGCTGCGTTGAGCATCGCCAGGCTGATCAATCGCCGGCCTGCCGCCGATGCCTTGTCGGCCTCAAGGGCCAGGTCGACGTCGAGCTCGGTACCCTCCAACGTGGTGACGGTAGCGAAGTGCCGCCGCCCCGGGTGCGAGTGCGCTCGCCCGTGGCGCAGGGGGGAATAGTCGACGAACGCCACATCCGGTGAACCTTCTAGGTAGAAGAAGGCCTCCAATTCGATGTCCGAACTCAGCGTTAGCGGGAGCGCCTGCGTGTCCTGCGGGGGGCTGACAAACCACAGGTTGTGGCCGCTGGCCCCTCTGGCACGCACGGAGGCCAGGTACTGGTTGCGCTTCTTTTGCGCCGGGGTCTTACCCATTAGGTTGCCCGCGCAGACCAGCGGCGGAAGGCAAGCGGGTGCGACCTTGACCCGCGTGGCGGGAAGGGGTGTATAGTGTCTTCGGCATAAACAGGTCCTCCAAACGACCTGGCCTCAAGAGTCCGACCATTGCCGTGGCGGGCTCTTTTTTGTGAATTAGTTTTTAATTCCAGTAGTGCTGGCGTACAGACTACTCGCAGGGAAGGTCGTCAGATTCAATCTCCTGCCGTGGTTTGATTTTCAATCCTCGCCCGAAGAGTCCCGATCATGGTGCTGGACTGTGCTAGCGGATTTCGTCAGATAGGCGCATGGATATGGACCCGATACCTGTTGAAGTCGTTGGAATGCGACGTCGAGTGGTTGAATCGAACTCTGCTTTTGCCCTGCGAGGGCTTCACCGGGGCGATCTATGAGGGGCTGACACCTCGGGTCTTCGAAGAGATCCACAACGCGGGCAAGAACCCCGACGGCGCCTATTGGAAAGAGATCAAGGACAAGACCAAGAAGTTCAACCTGCTCGAACGGGTATGTGAACGTGTGCCGGCGTCACGCGCTTGGTTGCTGCGCGATTTCAACCGCTACATGCAGCTTGATCCGCCCTCATTGTTGGACTCACGCGAGCAGTTGCTGGTTTACACCAACTCGCGAGGTCTTCTGCTGGTACCTGGGCGCGTCATGGCCGCCGTGAAACACCTGGATCCGGCGCTATACGCCGATCTTGAGCACCGATGCACCAGCGCGCTGATTAAAGCGGCTACCCCCAGCACACTGCTCTTTGTCATCGCCTTTCTGCATGAGGTCACCTGGCGCAGGCACCGGGGGACACAAGCGGCAAGGGAATTAGCTGACAACGCGGTTACCGCATTCTCTGCCTCAATGCACGAACGCGCCTTCGAAGACGGCCAGCGACTGGGCGAACGGCTTCGACCTTACTTGCAAGACGCCGTGGCCAATGTCTCGGTATGGGGTGACCGATCCGCGCCGTCAAAGCTCCCTCGGGCACTGGGAGACCTTTGGGTACTGCCTTTCCTGATGAGGAAAAACCAGGACATGCTCGATGCCTGCGCTTGCCTACATGCGGCCGGTGAAGCATGGTACGAACGAATCGATCATCCGTTGCCTGAGCGCTACCGGGATGGCGCCCTGGAGGTGACAACTGAGGGCTTGACCTCATATACACCCGCCCATGCGAGCATCGAAGCGGCGCTCATTGCGCTGCGATTGGAGTTGCTCAAAACACATGGGGATATCTCGCTCGAATACAATCAGTCGCTCTTGATAACGACAGGCACTAACCACGTCGCATATGAAAGGCTGCCCGGCGATTCACGGGCTAGTAGGAACACCCGTTCGCCTCGTTTATCCTCGCGTGCACAATCGGCATAGAGATCGCCGCACGCTCGCGCGACCCGTATTCACGCTCCAGATTCTTAGCCGCATGCTCCGCACGCATCTTAGCTAGTGCCGGCTCTTGCAATGCGTCATAGCTTTCCATGCAGTGAGCCGAAATTAACTGCCATCTCGCTTCTTCATTAATATTTGAAGCTTCACACACCTCGGAAAAATCGACGTCGTTTATGTCCTGCCATAGTATCGCCGGTGTGCCCTCATTTATCCTCGATGCTTGCCAACGCTCAAAGCTCGTGGGCAATTTATTTGCTAGCCAACCTGACAGTTCATCCGGATCACTTCTCAGGAAGGTCGAAATGGAACTCATCAGGCTTGCCTTCTCAAGGACGTAGGAACCGAAGGACCGCTCGGCCGTGCTATTAAGCCCCCACGCGTCCCAGAGTTCATAGGGAAGCTTCTCGTGTACGCGGTCAATGCGGCACATCTCCCACGCCACAAACCCGTTCCCTATGCAACAAAGCTTATGCGCGGTCCGAGCAGGAAACTGCCCCACTTTTTTGCGTTTGATCACCTCTCGCGAGGTTGCGATACAGGTAAGGTGATCGGAATACCGTTGAAGCAGCCAGGCACCTGCTCGCAATTGGGCAGTTCGATGGACGACAGTACGATTCTCCTCGTTGATCGAGCATGGTTCCTCGGCACGGGGGCTTTTTGAGATCCGATGGATAGATGGCTGTCCCCGATGATTGGGAGTGACTTTGATAGCGGCGAATGTTGGTACAAAAGAAAGCTCCTCGGAACGTTGTCTATTGAGCTCCAACATCGCTGTGGCAGCCTCCTTGACTCCGGGAAAATAGCCTTTCCTGCCAAACCGTCCCGTCGTCATGGAATAAATCGGTGCGCAAGTATCCATTGCCCTAAACAGCTCCTGGTGGGCGCGTGAAATCTGCCATCGGACGCGTCGGTTCGCACACACATTGGTCACATCGGCAGCTAACAGAGAGCCACCGCAGCCGTCACAGCCAAATGCTGGGCGGGACACGGCGGCGATGTAATTCATTTGCTCCCCGCAGACTGGGCAGTGCGAGATCAGTCGTCGTTGGTGGTAAGGACAGAACTCAACGAACTGCAGTTGGCAGACCGTGAAGTGCATTCCAAGGGCGATGCATTCTGTGCAAAAGCGGAGACACTCGTCTTCCCATGCCCTATCTGAGTAGTCCTTCAGCATTAGGAAATCCGACTCATTGAAGTACTCCCTTAGCCTCCCTTGCTGGATTGGCCACAGATACCTGTGCGCCTTACTGCTCCATTCATTCACCACCTCCGCGTAGTCGATCCGATCTGGCTTGCGGGGATACTGGTTTTGCTCGGTGATACGAAGATCACGCATCAGCTGAAGTGGGCCCCTTGCAGCGAACCAACCCAATTTGTTCAGAAATGCATATGTTGATTCTCCTGGCAGCAAGGCGTCGCGCACCCAAGGTATGTACGGCTCGAACTTTTCATCGCTCAAGACCCTTCTCCAAGCAAGACTTGGGGAATTGTTGATCGCTTTTCCCAAAAATTCAGCGGGTCGGGAAAGTCACAGCTTTAGCGTTCACCCCAAAGTAGTCACAGCTTTACTGGTCCCCTTGTTACAGTGATACCGAATCCAAACCCAATCCTCGCCCACCGATAAGTGATTGTTTTATATGAAGCGAGACGAAAGAAGTGTGGTCACAGGTTTACCGAGCCCGGTTGCGGCATTGTCTGACCAGCAGCCGCATCAACCCTTCCCAATGGCCGCACTCTAGTGTCCCGGATTTCAACAGCTGCACTTTGGTAGCCCCACAAACAGCAACGCCGCGCTTTGAAATCCCCAGTTTCAACGCCGCTTCAGTTCGTACTCCTTCCAGGTCTCAATGAGACCGGCTCGTTCGCGCCCTTGGTTTCCTCCAAAAAAATCGCCGTGGTCAGGCTGCCAGGCGTCGCAACACTTCGTTCTTACGAAAGTTGACTACGTTCACAGTGCGTCGCCGTTTGGCGTTTGTGTTCTCGACAATGCCGGATTTGATCAGTTCGCCGAGCGCAGCCTGCAGCTCAGAAAGCAAACCGTCGGTTTCTTCGATCAGGTCAGCCATGGCGACCATGTCGACAGTCAGAGTGCTCCTTACTTGAGGAAGCCTTCGCAGCCAGGCCATTTTCAAATCGTAGGACGGCATCGTCGGCTCATCTTCATGCTGGTCGGCATTGAAGAAGTCGCCTTGTCCCAGCTTCTCAGCCTTCTTGTCCAAGCGATGTTGCAGTTTGAGCCTCGTCTGCTGCTGCGCCGTTTTCTCTGCCTCTTCCCAGAACACCACCAGCCTCGCAGGGTGATGAGTGGCATATACCAAGATCGGAAGCGGCCCTTCTCCTAACTCGGATAAATCGATCTAATCTCTCTGTCGAATATGCACGCGTCCTCGCGGGCGCGAGGATTGCTCGCAATCACGGCAGAGTGAAGTCAGACTTTAGATAGCTGGCATCTCCGTAGAACGCTACTGACTGTTGAGGCCCGGCGTACAGCCTCATTTCTCGCTTGACCAATGATCGTTTTAGCTCAAGCTCCATTAGGCGCCTCGCGCACCATCGAGCCACAAGAGTCTGCTTCGCAATATCAAACGCAGTGTCGGTGTCCAGAAGCCCCTTGAGGTACTTGGGGTGCGCGTGGCCAAAGAAGCGGTGACGCGCCAGATACACATGAGACACGATCAGCTGAAGATTCGCGTCGAACTCAGCGCCGAATATCTGAGCGCCTGCTTCAAGTGCCTTGTCCTTCTCATGCCGTTCGAGAATCGCCTCTGTTGCGAGATAGAACTGCATAAAAGCAGCATCAACGAGACCTGAGATTGAGTCCTCTCCTGCGAGCAGGGACATGCCGGTGTAGTAATGTTGTTGCGCCACCCTGGCTTTATCCGACATTTCGAAATCGCCGCCCCCTAGTGATGCTTCGGTGGCGCCACGCTCGTCGATCTCGAACGCAACTCCCCTGGTGAATGGAAGTCTCGACAATATCCACAATGGCAATTCCGGGCCGCGTCCGATATCGGCCAAGTAGGTGACTTGGCCAAAGGTGAGATTGATATCCGTATGGACTTCAAGTTGCCGAATCGCCTCGGAAAGGACCTCGGGATCGAACGAAAACAACTCTTCATGATGTCGGAATTGCTTCCAGAACAGGAGCGCAGGCTTGCCCTGATCGAAGTGGCGCATGCCCTGCAGAAACGCGGATGAGATTTCGCTCACGCCATTTAGGGGGCGATTGGCGCATTCGGCGAGGAACTGTAAAGTCTGTGGAACCATCAAAGTTTTGAAGACTTCGAAGGAGAAAACTCCGTGTATTGGGGCGATTACCTCCGCTTGTGATGACCTCCATATCTCGACTGCTCTTGCTGGGAACGATGACATTGGTCCTTCCTTAGGTTTCGTTTAATGCAAGCCTCAATATTACCTATCGGCGTGAACGCCGGCATGGCTAGTTTGCTATCGACCTTCACCGCGGACCTCAATTTCTCGTACCCTCGATAAACATTCGTAATCGATAGCCACATTTCCCCCAAGCTGTACTCCTTAGCCAAGCCCGTTTTTGGTCGGAGACGGACCTTTATCTGTATCTGTTCAATCGCCGCGGCCGTCGTTCGTTGCACGACCTTGCGGTGGGAAGCTCGGTGGTCACCGCGCAGACACCGCTCGCCGCTGTCAGGCCGATGCCGGTGTGGCGTGTGCACTTGGTGGTGGTCGCTGTGTTGATGATCGCAGCCGCAGCAGTTCCGGCGTTTACCGGGCAACTTGCGCAGAGCGATTACTTCAAGGACTTGCTGGCGGCACATGAAGCCGTCAGTGCCGAGCCGGGCGTGCAGTCCGCGCGCGTCGTGCACAACACGGTGTTTGGCACGCCGAATGTCGAATCTGTGGTTGTGCAGGTCAACCTTTCCAAACGGCGCATCGACGACAAAGCGTTGGCGGAGCACATTGCCAAGGTCGTCCTTGCTAACGACAAGAAGGCGGCCGCCATGTCGGCGATCCACGTCACGCTGGTCTATGGCTATGACCGGGGCATCGCATCGTCCTGGCGCTCGATGGGGTATCAGTTCGCGCCGAAAGCGTTGGCGGCGGCCGGTAACAGCGATGCCGCAGCGAGAAGCAGAAGGTAGCGTCTCCTACCCTGCCGAAGACAATGCCTGCGATACGGCGTGGGATGGGTATCGAGGGGAGTTGCGCGGCCCATGCACCGCAGGCGGTTGCCAAGCCTGTGGTGAGTGCGTTGCCGCAAACGTGGGCGCCCCACTCCGCTGAACGAGCTGGTTTCCTGAGCAACGCGGCTGCAGTATTCCTGCAGCCGATTACACATGCGCTTACTTATCCGCACCTGGTACCGGGTGCAGAGAAAGGATGGGGCAGCTTATGTAGCTCACCGCATCTCGGAACGACGCCCGCCTCAACCCGCGATGGTAAAGACCGATCCCGAATCCACCCGGATCCCGGCGCCGTTGATGAAGCTGGCGCGCTCGGAGCACAAGAAGGCAACCGCCGAGGCCACTTCCTCGGGGCGGCCGCGTCGCTTGAGCACCATGCCGGGACGCTCTTCGTCCAGGAACGATTCGATCGCCTGCTCGAACGTGGTTCCGTTTTCGCTGGCGCGCTTTTGCATCATCTTGTCGGTCATCGGGGTTGCGATGAAGGCGGGCGACACCGTATTGACCAGCACTTTGTCCGGTCCGTAGGCCTTGGACAGGCCCTTGGCCAGGCTCAGGATTCCTGCCTTCGATGCGCAATAAGCCAGCTCGTCCACGTAAGGCTGCACGGCGTCTTCCGAGGCGAACAGCACGATCCGGCCCCATTGGTTGCGGCGCATCGCGGGAATGGCCTGGCGGCACATGCGCACTGCGCCCATCAGGTTGATGTCCAGCGTTTCGAGCCAGCCGGCGTCGCTGACCTCCAGGAAATCGCCGGTTGCGCCGGTGACGCCTGCTGCGTTGATGTAGATGTCGGGGTCTCCCAGTTGTTCGCGCACCTGTGCCCAGATGGCGGTGACGTCCTGCTCGCGGGTGACGTCACCTTCAATGGCGATGATCTGCCCCAGGCCCGACAGCTCGGCCACTGCCTGGTCGAGCGTGCCGTCCGGAAGATCGGTGATCGCCACGCGCACGCCGGCTTCGAGCAGCTGCCGCGCAGTCTCCTTGCCCATTCCCGAGTCGCCGCCACTGATGAGGGCGATCCGATTGTTGATTCCGAGATCCATACTGAACTCCTGGTGGTAGAGAGAGGTGGTGGTATGCGCCACTAGCGGGCGAGAAAGCGCTCCGCCGTGCGCAGGCCGAGTGCCATCTGCGTCAGCGCGGGATTGGCTGCCAGTGCACTTGGAAAAATCGAGTTGTCGCAGATGTAGAGATTGGCGATGTCGAATGCGCGACCATCCGGATCCACCACGGCCTGCTCCGGATCATTGCCCATGCGGCAGGTGCCCAGCGTGTGTGCGGAGCGGGCGGCAGCGAAAATGCGTTGGGCGCCCGCCGCCTCCCAGATTGCGTGCAGCAATGCGCGCGCGTGGGCATCGATCGCGCGCTCGTTGGGTCCATAGCTGAAGTCGATACGCGCCTTGCGCTGGCCGAAGGCATCGCACTCATCGGACAGGCTCAGCCGGTTGGTATCTTGGGGCAGGCATTCGCCATTGATGCCGATGCCGGCCAGGCGGTTGTAGCGCGCCATGGTTGAGACGAGCTCCCTACCCCACAGGCCTACGCCACGTGCCAGGGTGTTGGCCAATGTAATCGGCTGCACACCCAGGCTCTGCACCAGATAACCGCCGATGAAATCCGCATTGGCCGGGCGCAGCATGTCCTCGGTGATCAGCGACGAGGGGTAGCCACGGTTCATGCGCATGTCCGCATCGAACTCCCCCCACACCTGGGTAGCCACATGCGCCATGAAATTACGCCCGACCTGACCGCTGGAGTTGGCCAGCCCCAGGTTGAGCAGCAAGCGCGGTGTTTCCACGCCGCCTGCGCACAGGAACAGGCTTGCGCAACGCTGGCGCAGTTCGCGTCCGCCCTGTTGGTAGACCACCGCGCTGACCATGCCACGGGCGTCGCGCTCGATATCGATGACCCGGCAACCGGGTCGCAGTTGAGCACCGTGCGCGCGCGCCAACGGCAGCCAGGTGGTATCGACGCTCACCTTGGCGCCGTTGCTGCAACCTTGATGACAGGCGCCGCAGTTGTTGCAGGCCGCGCGCATGCCGTGGTGCGGCTGCGCGTGCGCCCTGGTCACCAACGCGGCAGGGGCATCGGTGGCGGTGATGCCTAGCGTGCGGCAACCGCGCTCCATCGCGTTGGCCGACGCATTGCGCTGCGGCGGCGCATAGGCGTAGCTGCGCTCGGGATCCCACGGATAGTGCGCCGGCCCGGAAACGCCGATGAACTCCTCGACGCGGCGGATATAGGACAGCAGCTCTTCATGCGCGATCGGCCAGTCCATGCTGCGCTGCCCGGTGTGCGTCGACAGGCTCAGATCGCGCTTGTCCGGACGCGGGCAGAAGGCGCCCCAGTGCAGTGTCGAACCACCCAGGCCCGAACCAGAATTGTTGGCGCCGAATGCGGTGGGCGTCTGCCCGCCGCTCAGGCGCTCCTCCATCCAGTAGATGCCGGTGGTCAACTCATCGGGCAGATGGGAGGCGGGGCTGAAGGCCGCACCCGCTTCCAGCACCACCACCGACAGACCTGCCTGTGCAAGCCGTGCGGCCAGCGGGCCGCCGCCTGCACCGCTGCCTACCACCACCACATCGACTGCAGCGTCGTGGATGCCCGGGCTCATCGCAGGCCTTCGGCAGGAAACTGCCAGGCTTCCTGCCGGTCGGCTGCGGTGTGCTGATAGCCCAGGCTGTCGATACCAAAACCGCCAACCGCAAAGCCGTCGTAGCCCAATGCGGCCATCGTGGCGGGAAGGCTGACCCAGGTCCGCACGGCTTCGGCGCGCACATCCTCGAACCAATGCGCCAGCTGCGCTGCATCCAGCCCATGCGCCGAGGAATCGCCAGCCGTCGCGCGCGACACCTCGCGCAGCCAACGGTCCTGGATATCGGCAGACAAGCCGACGAAGCCATTGCTCAGCGCGTCGAGCGTGTCGAGCCCCAGCGGCATCGCCAGCCGATCGGGTGGCAACGCGGCATGGCGCCAACCATCTCCTGCGCCTTCGGCAAGCTGGACGTCGATCCGCCGTGCGATCCCGCGAGCATCCCCTGCCCCATCCAATACACGCGCAACGACTGCGCCAAGTATCTCCAGTTGGTGCTGGCTCAGCACGCCTCGCGTATCTGTGGGTGGGCCGGCATGCCGGCTGAGCAGCAGCTTGCGCATGCGCGGGGCAACCCGGTCTGCATTGAGCAGCCTGACGAAGTCATCGGGCAGGCGCTTGTCGATGCTGCGTTCCACATGCGCTGCGATCAGCTGCGCCAGGTATTGCGGTTGTTCGTAGGGGATCAGGTGCGCGGCATCGGCCACGACGGCAAGACGCGCATCGTGATAATGCGGCGCGTTCAGCGTTGTTTGCGCGGCTTCGCCGAGGTCGCCATCCTCACTGCCGGCGAGGATCAATGCCGGTACGTGCATGCAGCCGGCTTGCGCACTGCAGTCCTCACGGCTGGCGTCTGAGAGCCAGGCGATCCACGCTTTTGCACTGGTTCGCAGCACATCGTTTACAGCCGCGTCCCTCACATGCGCAGGCAACCTCGCCGCACAGTTGTCGTCGATGAACTGCTCGGCCTCTTGCCGGGTGGGATGGCCCTTTTCGAACCAGGCCAGCATAGTCTGTCGGCGTGACTCCTCCATCGGCTCGGGCGCCGGCGGCGACGCCGCGACCAGGATCACGCCGGCCAGGCCGGCAAGCCCGGCCACGCCATCGCGTGCCTGCGCCGCTGCCAGGGTGGCGATCTTTCCGCCCATGCTGTGTCCGATCACAAACCAGCAGGTCGGTTGCCGCCGGATTACCTCGTCGACAAACCAGGCAACCAGTGCGGCGGTGTCGACATGCTGCAGCGGCGGCGCGTCTCCAAAGCCGGGAATATCGAGCGCCACACAGTCGAAGCGCGCCTCCAGTCGCTGGATCACCCCAGACCACTCGTTGCTGCTGGACCCAAGCGCGTGCAGGAAGAACAGCGTCGGCTTCGCCATGTAACACCTCTCTCCATCAGGCGCGCATGATGACCGGCGCTTTGTCCATGCCTCGTGCAGATGAGTCCGACATCGTGTGATGACGTGAGGCTTGGCGCTTGTCCGCGAACAACGTCTGTTGCATCCCGATCGGCATGCCTGCAAGGCGGCAGATCAGCGTCACACATGCGGCCTTGTCGCACGCCCTATCTGTCAGCGTGCCGTTGCAACTGCATCGGGCTCAGCGGATAAGCATCTGCATCTGCATCGCTCGCCCGGTGTCTTTCAAAGGAACAAGACGCCTCATACCAGGTCGCGATAATCCTGCAGGATCACCATCACCAACTGGCTGCGCGAACGCACGTCGAGCTTGTTGAACAGCTGCTGGAAGGTGGCCTTGATCGCGCTTTCCGAACTGCCGAGCTGGCGTGCGATCAACTTGTTGGACTGCCCACGCAGCAGGCCACGCAGCACTTCGCGCTCACGGTCGGTGAAACTGGGCCGGCTTTCCTGGGTGCCCTGGGCGACCAGCGATTGCAGATAACGCTGGTCGATCAGTACCCGGCCCATCGCCACCGCATGGATGCTGTCGATCAGTTCATCGGTGGAGACATCCTTGCGGCAGATACCGGACACGCCGAGCCGGATCAAGGCCAGCGCGTCGCGCTCGGGCAGCCCGGCGGTGACGACCAGCGTGGCCGGACGGCGCGCCTGCTCGGCCTGGCGCCGCATGTAATCCAGCGCGTTGTACTCGCCCATGTCGTAGTCGAGGATGACCACGTCCGGCGTCAGCGAGGCGATCTGTACGATGGCCTGCGCCAATGCGCCGGACTGCCCGACCACCTCGAAGCGGGCGTCGGCACCGAGCAGGCGCAGCAGGCCCTCGCGGAACAGTGTGTGGTCGTCCAGCAGATAGAGGCGCACCGGTGCGCGCCGCGACTCATCCATCCAGCGCCTCCGCATACGATGCGTGCGCCAGCGGCAGATGCAGCTCGAAACAGGCGCCTTCGCCGCCAGGCGCGTAACGCAGCAGACCGCCCTGGTTGGCCATCAGCGCACGCGAGATGTACAGCCCCAGCCCGGAGCCGTCGCTGTCGCTGCGGAACGGCTGGAACAGGCGGCCCGGCTCGGCAATGCCGGGCCCGGTGTCGCGCACGCTCAGCACTGCACGCTCCTGCTCCAGGCGCGCACTGACGATCAACTGGCGGCGTTGCGGTGGCAGCGCCTGCACCGCGCGCAGCGAATTGCGCGCCAGATTGAGCAACACCTGCAACAGCGCGTGGCGGTCGCCGTGCACCGAGGGGAAGTCGGCCGGGATCTGGATCACCAATTGGCCCTCAACGTCCTCCCAGTCCGAACGGATGATCACATCCAGCTCGCTGCACAGCGTCTGCAGCCGCGTTTCATGCGCGTCGTCGGGCAGCTGCCGACGCAGGTTGAAGGACGCCAGCTCCATCAATGCCGCCACCAGGCTACGCAACGCGGCCAGGTCCGGATCAGCGCCAATGGCCGGATGCCGCGCCAGGTTGGAGGTGACCACACCCGCCGCCGAACACAGGTTGCGGATCTCGTGCGACACCGCGCCGGCCAGCAGGCGATTGTTCTTCAGCACATCGTCGAAGTGCGCCGATTCGCGCGCGCGCACTTCCTCGCTGGTGTCGACCAGGATCGCGGCCAGGTGACGCTCGGCGCTGTCTTCGTAGACCGAGAACCAGGTGGTGGCCGGAAAGCGGGTGCCGTCGCTGCGGCAACCCCAGGTGCTGGCAGAGGTGCGCATGCCATCGAGATTGGCGCTCATACTCAGCGCGTCGTCCAGCAGCGGCAGGAACTCGCGCACCGCACGGCCTTCCAGCCCGCCCTCCTCGGCCATGTCCAGGATCTCGTGCGCGGCGCGGTTGGCCGCCACGATGCGGCCGTCGCCGGCCACGGTCAGCAAGGCCGCCGGGCTGCTCTCGGCAAGCAGCCGCAATTGCCGCTCCAGCCGCCGGCGCAGCCGCTGTTCGGCGCGCAGCTGCACGTAATGGGCCAGGATCACCCGGCGGGTGCGGCTGATTTCGGCCACGAGCAGCCCGCAGCCGGCATAGGCAATCGTCGCCATGAAAAAGCGCAGTGCCTGTTCGACCGGGGTTTCGTCGGTGACGAACAGGCCGCGCAGCACCGCGCAGGCGATCGCGGCGATGACGATGTCGCGCCGCGATAGCACCGTGGCCGCCAGCACCACCGGCAGGATGTACAGCAGCCCCAGCGATACGCCCAGGTGCGAGTACCACTCCGCCCACACCAGCGAGGCCAGCATCGCCAGCGACGCCCACAGCGTCGGGCCGCGATTGAGCTTGACCACCTGCCCGCGCCACTTGAATGGCAGTCTCAGTCTGTCCATTGCCTACCCATGCACCTGCGCTGCAATGCCGCTCCTCTCTTGCGATGGTTGATGCCACAGCATCGTGGCCAGGGCTGCGGATTTCACCCTATCGAAAGATAGCCCGGCCGCATCGTTCGGACGGTGCGTGCACTGTCCAACGCTGGCGCAAGGATGGCAGACACGACCGTGGAGGCTGGGTGTAATGCATCCACCCCACGTCGATGTTGCCTCTCCCATGATCACCCGCGATACGTTCCCGCTGCGACGCATCTGGCCCAAGACCTACAAGCGCCTGCTGGTGTTGCTGGCGTTCGACTGCGCTGTGGCCGTGCTCTACACCTTCTTCGGCTGGCAGTGGCTGTCGATCGAAGCCTTGCCGCTGGCCCAGCTCGGCTCGGCGCTCACCATCTTCCTGGCGTTCCGCGCCAATGCGGCCTATGGCCGCTGGTGGGAGGCGCGGCAACTCTGGGGCGCGCTGGTGAACACTTCGCGCGCCATCGCACGCCAGGCCTTGACCGCGCTGGATGTGGACCCGGCCGACCCGCGCCAGGCCGCACTGCGCGACGATATCGTGGTGCACCAGGTCGCCTTCGTGCACGCCTTGCGCTGCCATCTGCGTCGGCAGAACCCGTTTCCCGAGCTGGCCGGGCTGCTCGGCCAGGCACGCGCCGACGACCTGCGCGGCTACGCCAACATCCCCAACGCGCTAACCCTGCGGCTGGGCCAGCAACTGCAGCAGGCGCGCGACTGGGGCATGCTCGACAGCCTGCGCTGGTCGTCGCTGGACGCCAACCTCACCACGCTGGCCAACATCCAGGGCGCCTGCGAACGCATCAAGAACACCCCGCTGCCGCGGCAGTTCTCCTCGCTGCCGCGCACGCTGGTGAACATGTATTGCTGGCTGGTGCCGCTGGGCCTGATCGCCGGCATGGGCCTGGCCATGCCGATCGCCTCGGTACTGATCAGCTTCACCCTGATCGCCATCGACAGCGCCAGCAGCGCCATCGAAGACCCGTTCGAGAACACCGTGCACGACACCCCGATGACCGCGCTGTCGCGCGGCATCGAACTCACCCTGCGCGAAATGCTGGGCCAGCGCGTACCGCTGCGCGAAGTGCGCGCCATCGACGGTTTCATCTACTGACCACGGAGCCAGCCATGCAGACCACCCCCACCCACCTGATCTTTGCCACCAATTTTTCCGAGACCTGCCATGCCGCCATCCCGACCGTGGCGCAACTGGTGGACCGCCTGCGCGCACGCCTGACCATCCTGCACGTGCACGCCAAGGGCAAGCGTGCGCAGGCCCAGCAGTCGCTGGATGCGTTCTTTGCCGAGGCTTCCAATTACCCGGGCTGCGAGCGCGCACTTGCCGGCGGCCCGGCCGCCGCCGGCATCGTCTCGTTCTGCCGCAGCCGCGACGACGCGTTATTGATCATGCCGCCGTCCGAGCGCACCGGCCTGCCACGCCCGCTGCATGTCTCGCTGCGTGCGCGGGTGCTGCAGCGCGTGGCCACGCCGATGCTCACCCTGCCCTACGCCGATGCGATCCCGCGCGATGGCGCCGTCGGCGGCCACGTCGCCTGCTGGATCACCGGCCGCGAAACCAGCCTGGAATCGCTGCGCGATGCCGCTGCCCTGGCACGCCGTCGCGGCGCCGACTTGCATCTATTGCATGTCGTGCCGGAAATCAGCGAAGGCCTGCTGGTGGACAGCCTGTTCAACGACAAGCCGCTGAGCGAAGACGCGGCCGCCAGCTGGCTCGGCGACCTGGTCCAGCAACTGCCCGACGAGGACCTGCGCGTGCGCATCCACGTCGCCGTCGGCAATCCGCGGCGCGAGATCGCCGGCCTGCTCAAACGCGCCTGCGCCGACGTGCTGGTGGTCGAACACGACGCCGTCGTCCGCCGCGGCGTCTGGCGCTCCTCGCTGCAGTCGGCACTGGCAAAGACGCCGTGCGTGCTGATCTGCCTGCCGCCGCCCCATCTGCGCCGCCCGATCCTGGGCGCTGGTGGCGAGCAAGCCGATGCCGCGCGCGGCCGCAGCCTAGCCAGGCGGTTATTGCGCGTGTGAGGCAACCGAGTGCTCGGCGAGCGGCTGAGTGGGCATCTGCAGTGGTCAGCTGGGCAAGGGAGGGCTTGCCTCATTGCGGCATGCATCCCTGAGCGCGAGGCGGTTTACCGACGTCATGACGCGGCCGCGCGTCCCCGAACCAGCATGTTCGAGGACGCGCAAGCGGGCCTGCCATCAGCGTGTGGACCGGCTTATCGATCAGCACTTTCGCAGCGCTATCTGCACCCCAGTGGTGGATCTGTCCAGCGATAACGCGTCCACGCTGGCTGCCACACAGGCTGGCCCGCACAAGCTGGATGCAGCGCCCTACCCCTTCAGCACCAGCGACCCATCCGGATACCTTTCGCACATAAAGTCCACGAAGGCACGCACCTTCGGGGCAGCCAGGCGCCTGGACGTGTGCAACACCCACAACGCCGGCTCCGCGTCAGCGATGGTGCCCCATTGCACCAGTTCGCCACACGCGAGCTGGTTCCGGGCGATCGACTGCGGAATCAGCGCGATGCCACCGCCTGCCATCGCCGCGTCGCGGACCATCAGGAACGAGGAAAACCGCAGTCTTGGAATGGGTTCCAGGACCAGACGCCCGTCATCGAGCGTCCATGTGGTCGGCTGGAAGCTCGACATCACCACGGCGGGCAGTGGTGTAACCGCGCCGCCGGTCGGCATGGCGATGCCGGGGGCGGCCACGACCACCAGCCGATCCCTGGCGAAGCAGCGCCCCACAAGGCTGCTGTCCGGGCTGGGGTTGATGCGGATGGCCACATCGAACTGCTCTTCCACCAGATCGACCGTGCGGTCCTCAGCCACCACCTCCAGCGTGATCTCCTGATAGGCCGCGCAGAACTCTGCGCCGATGCGCCCCATCGCCAGTTGCGAGAACAGCACCGGCGATGCAACCCGCAAGCGCCCACGCGGGCTTGAGAGCCCCTCGCGTGCGGCTGCCATGGCCTCGGCCACCTCGCTCAACGGCACTTCGGTGCGCTCCATCAGCAGCTGCCCGGCCTCGGTGAGCCTGAGGCCACGTGCGCTGCGCTCGACCAGTCGCACTCCCAGTTGCTCCTCCAGCTCGGCGATGCGACGCGACAGGGTCGCCTTGGATCTGCCGCTGGCACGGCTCGCCTTTCCCAGGCCCTGGTTCGCCGCGACCAGCGCGAAATCGATCAATGCATTGAGATCCATGGTGTTCCACATTTGAAACCAGGCGTCTACATCTTGGCGTCTTCGTATTGTGGGTGCAACGGCCTATCGTCTCGTCACCGCAACGCCAAGCGCAGCGGACATGTCGCACTGACGCCTCTTCCATCCATAGCAGGAGATTCACATGAGCATTCTCGTTACCGGTGCCACCGGCACCATCGGTTCTCTGATCACCCAGGGCCTGGCCGACGCAGGCGCAGAGGTCAAGGCACTGGTTCGCCAACCCGGCAAGCGCACTTTCCCGACCGGTGTCACCGAAGTGGTCGCAGACCTCACCGACGTCGCGTCGATGCGCGCCGCGTTGTCGTCGGTGCGCACACTGTTCCTGTTGAATGCGGTCACTCCCGACGAAGTGACGCAGGCGCTGATCGCCTTGAATCTTGCCAAGGAGGCAGGGATCGAGCGCATCGTGTACCTGTCGGTGATCCATGCCGACAGGTATACCAACGTGCCGCACTTCACCGGCAAGCACACGGTCGAGCGCATGATCGAAAGCCTCGACATTGCCGCGACGATTCTGCGCCCGGCGTATTTCATGCAGAACGAAGCGATGATCCAGCAGACGATTCAACAGTACGCCGTCTACCCGATGCCGATCGGCTCGGCAGGTGTGGCCATGATCGATGCGCGCGACATTGCCGACATCGCGGTTGCCGAGTTGCTGCGCCGCGACCGCGCACCCGCCGCACTTGAGCGTGTCACGCTCGAACTGGTCGGCCCGCATGCAATGACGGGCCCTTCCGCCGCGAAGGTCTGGAGTGCGGCGCTTGGGCGCGAGATCGCCTATGCGGGCGATGACGTGGCTGCCTTCGAAGCGCAGATGGCCGCCTACGGCCCCTCCTGGCTGGCCTATGACATGCGCCTGATGATGGCCGGCATCCAGACCCACGGCATGCGGGCGGCCGACGGCGCGGTGGAAACGCTGCAGGCCATGCTGGGGCGTCCGCTGCGCACCTATGAAGACTTTGTGCGCGAGGTGACGGCCCGGGCCTGAGCGCAGGTGGTACGACAGGCGCGGTGATCACGGGGCAGGATGTCATGCGGCTGCATGGCATCTGCGCGTCTGAGGCAGACTATGCAGATGGACACGATTCGGCCGTATCAATCTCGGGACTTCGACGCCTGCATGGCGCTCTTCGATGCGAATGTGCCGGTGTTCTTCAGCGCCGGTGAACGTGCCGACTTCGCCGGCTTCCTGAGCCATCACGCCGCGGCGTGGCACTACCAACTGCTAGAGCGCAGCAACGCTGTCGCTGGCTGCGCCGGCTACGCGATCGGCTCAGATGGCACAACGGCGAGCTTGTGCTGGGGCATGGTCCACCCGCGTCTGCACCGCTGCGGCGTGGGGACGCAGTTACTCCTGGCCCGGCTTGAAGCATTGCGCCAGATGCCGGATGTCCGGCGTGTCCTGTTGGATACGAGTCAACATACCCAACTGTTCTACGCCCGCTTCGGCTTTGTGGTGCAGCAAGTGACGGTGGATGGCTATGCGCCGGGTCTGGAACGATGGGATATGGCGCTAGAGTTGTAGTGCTGCATGCTATCTGCGGGCGATGCTGACCTGCGCAGTGACGATGTTGTTCACGGTGTAGGGATGCCCGAGCGGTCGTGCAGACACCCAGCCTCGCCGTATAACCGCTTTTGGTCACCAAGTACCCGCCACCGAACACGACGCTCTGAGCACTTCCTACTGCTGAAGCAGCACGCTTATCGCGCTGCGTCCTTGTTCACCTGGGCACGCGCGAGCACGCTGGCCGATACCAGCACATCCGGCAGCTCCTGGCGGAAGGCCTCGGCTTGCCCGGCCTGCAAGACCCCGTGAAAGCTTGCGTTGTCGAACACCGGTCTGCCCTGCAGGAAGAAGCCATCGCGGCCTTGCACGACGAAATGGAAACACGCCTGCCAGCGCGGGTCGGGGCTGGCCGACAACTGCACCACCACCTCGCTGCCGGCAGATGCGGTGCTTGCCGGGGTGACCGTGATCGTTCGCGCGGTGATCTGACTGCTGTTCATGGTGAACATGATCACGCTTGGGGCGTGGTGGCGGAGTGAGCCGGTGATGGCACGACATGACATCCGGAGCGGAAGCGACGGCTGACCAACGTATCGAGAAACCGGCCAGCAGACATACCCGGCGCCAGCGCCGATGGGTGCAGACCATTGCACAGGCCAAGCACGCGAACCAAGCGATGAAGCAGCACGATTGACACCCATCGACACCGCCACGCAGCTTGCGTTGGACGCTACGTCGCGCGCCGTAAACCAGAGAGAATCTGGTCGGACAGGCCGTTCGCTGCCGCAGCTGCCGTCCATACGAACAAGCCAAGCATCGAGCACGATGCTGAGGCAAGTAACGTCAGCATTATCACGCTGCGAATCGCCGCGCCGAAAGTCGGTTTTTTCCTGACCTGCGTGAACGAAAATGCGAGCTAAACGCGGCCTGGAGCGGGCGGTTTAAGTTTCCGATTTTCGCGTCGTTATCACGTTGCCGAGGCATTCACGCGAACATCACGTGGCCTGCCAGCCGGTGCCACCCACTGGACATCAGGACGACTCGCATGACTGCCTATTTGCAACGCTATAACGTCGGGCGCCGTCTCGGCGTCGCCTTCGGAATTCTGATTCTGCTGTCGAGCCTGCTGGTGGCGACGGGCCTGGTCACCATGGCCAATGCAAGGCAGCAATTCGATTTCATCGTGCTCGATCGCATGGCCAAGATCCAGATCGGCAATGGCATGCTGGATGCCAACTCATCGATCCTGATCGCGCTGGGCACCTATGCCATGGCCACCAGCGATGAACTCAACAACGAAGCGCTGACCACCATCAAGGCGCAGCGCCAGCGCTACAACGAGTTGCGTGCCAAGCTCGATACGCTGCCCAGCTCCGAGGAAGGTCGCAAGATTCGCGCCGAGATGGATGCGCGACGTGCCATCTCGGGCAAGATCAACGACCAGGTCATGGCACTTGCCGCTAAAAACGACAATGCGCCGGCGCAGGCCTTGCTCAGCGAAAAGGCGCGCCCGGCGACGATGGCATGGCAGGACAAGATCCGCGAGCTGGTGACGCGTCAGGAAGGCCAGAGCCAGCAAGCCTATGCCGACGCAGTGGCGTCGATGAACCGCGGCAAGCTGCTGATCATCTCCGGTGGCGTTGCCGTGGTGGTGATTAGCAGCCTGCTTGCCTGGCTCATCACCCGCAGCTTGACCCAGCCGCTCGCACGCGCAACCAAGGCCGCAGAGGCGATTGCCAACGGCCAGCTGGACAATGACGTGGAAAGCGACGCCAAGGATGAAACCGGCCGTCTGTTGCGCGCGATGCGTGGCATGCAGAGGCAGCTGCAATCCTTGCTCGACGCGCAGAGCGACATGGCCAGACGCCACGATGATGGCCAGACCAGTTTCCGCATCGATGCCGCAGCGTTTCCTGGCGACTATGGCCGCATGGCCAAGGACACCAATACGCTGGTGGCGTCGCATCTGGCGGTGCAGACCAACCTGGCACGCATCATGGGACGCTACGCCGTCGGCGACCTCAGCGAGAGCATGGACCGCCTGCCCGGCGAGAAGGCCGTGCTCACGCAGACCATGGACGAGGTGAAGACCAACCTGTCCGCGATGAACCGCGAGATCAAGCAGCTGGCGCAATCTGCAGCCAACGGCGACTTCAGCGCACGCGGCGATGCCGAGCGTTTCCAGTACGACTTCCATGTGATGGTCGACAGCCTCAACCAGCTGATGGCCACTGCCGACGGCAACCTGCAATCGCTGTCGTCGCTGCTGCAATCCATCGCCGCAGGCGATCTCACCGCACGTATGACCGGCGAGTTCAAGGGCGTGTTTGCGCAGATGCGTGACGACGCCAACGCCACTGCCGCGCAGCTGGCAGAGATTGTCGGCCGTATCCAGCACTCGGCCGTGTCGATCAACTCTGCCGCCAGCGAAATCGCGGCAGGCAATCAGGACCTGTCGCAGCGTACCGAACAACAGGCGGCCAACCTGGAAGAAACCGCCGCCTCGATGGAAGAGCTGACCTCCACCGTGCGCCAGAATGCCGAACACGCCCGTCAGGCCAATCAACTGGCGATCGGTGCGGCCGGCGTGGCATCGCAGGGCGGCGAGATCGTGAGCAAGGTCGTAGGCACCATGGCCGGTATCGAGGCCTCGTCCAAGAAGATCGCCGACATCATCTCCGTCATCGACGGGATCTCGTTCCAGACCAATATCCTGGCCTTGAACGCGGCGGTGGAAGCGGCACGTGCCGGCGAACAAGGCCGCGGCTTTGCGGTGGTGGCGTCGGAAGTCCGCACCCTGGCCCAGCGCTCCACCGCTGCGGCGAAGGAGATCAAGAGTTTGATCGACGATTCGGTCGAGCGGGTCGCCGAAGGCTCGACGCTGGTGCATACGGCAGGTTCCACGATGGCCGAAATCGTGGCCAGCGTGCAGCGCGTGACCGACATCATGGGCGAGATTTCTGCGGCATCGCAGGAGCAGTCGGCCGGTATCGAACAGGTCAACACCACCGTGACACAGATGGACGAAACCACGCAGCAAAACGCAGCGCTGGTGGAAGAAGCCACCGCCGCCGCACGCTCGATGGAAGAACAGGCCGTGCAGCTGACGCAGGCAGTATCGGTGTTCAAGATCAGCGAGGGCAGCACGCGCATCACGCGGCCGGCAGCGCCGGTTGCGGCAAAGCTCAGCGAGATTGCGGGCCGACCTGCCGCTGTCAAAAGCCCGCTACGCCAGGCACCTGCAACGAAACGGGCGGTGGCCGCAGGCGCATCGCACGATGCAAGCGACTGGCAGGAGTTCTGATCTGTCGCATCGCAAACGGCCCGGCTAGTCCGGGCCGTTTGCTTTTGGGGGCTGAGCGAATGCAGCTAACTCTGGCGCCAAAGCGATCCGGTACCTGATGTGCGAACGCCTGCACGATGCCTTAACCCGCCCGGCCTATGCTGCGCCGGGCTGGACCGCGCGGCGCTCCGTTGCGCTGAATATCGATCGCCGTTGTCGTCCATGCCCCCGGAAGATCAAAGACATCGCAAAGGAGACTGTATGAAGAAGCTGCACACGCTTATGGCTGTCGGTTGCCTGCTGGGTCTGAGTTCGCCTGCATTTGCCGAGATCGCCAATCTGACCAATAGCGCCGATGGCGCCAATCGCGACGCGGGTATCGCGGCGGTAAAGCAGAAATTGCAGGACGCCTGCAAGTCGCGCAACGGTACCGTGGATCTGGATTCGTTCGAGGTGGTGTTCGAGAGGACCAGCAAGAACCCGGACGTCCCAAAGCCCTATTATGTGGACGCGAAAATCAAATGCGACCTGCCCTAAGCGCGGCTAACGAAACGCGCCTGGCAGCGCCAAAGCGCGTCCATCGCGCATCGGGCACCTAGATCACCACAAGGCCCCGCACACGCGGGGTTTTGTTTTACGGCGGCCGGCCCTGCGCGTCGGGCCGACGGTTGAAGAGCGTCGATTCCATCCTGTTTGTGAAAAACCGCGCTGAGGCGCGCTACGCGTTGATCATCGCTCGCCTGCGCTCATCGGCAGGCGGGCGGGCTTGCATCAGCTGCAATACGTGCTGCACTTGGCAATGCGGTTTTTGAACATCGTGCATCACCGTGCGCTGCACTCTCTGCAAACGCGCCTTGGCTGATGCAGACGCCCTACCCGCTATCCCAGCTGTGCCCGCGCGGTATCCAGGGTTGTCATGATCTGGATCACTTCATCCAGCGGATGGAGCGGAGACTCCTTGCGTCCTTCCCCGATGTAACGCGCCGCGGCTGTCGCTTGCCACGACAGGCCCGCGTAGCCGCTGATTCCGGTCGGATCCGTCCACATCGCGGGCGTGCCGGCGTGGTCGTTGCCGACCAGGCTCAGCGCGGTCGGGTTGTGGAACTCGCCGGCAAGGTCGATGCGGCCCTGGCTGCCGGTGACATAGGCGGTGGAACTGCTGCGGGCCACGATGGAGCTGATCAGCGTGGATTGCGCGGTGCCGCCGTGCGACAGCACCATGGTCGAGAAGGCATCCACGCCGGTGTCGGTCAGCGCGCCGGTGGTCGTGATTGCGGTCGGTGCGCCCAGGATCATCGAAGAGAACTGCACCGTATACACGCCCAGGTCCAGCAGCGCGCCGCCGCCGAGCGCCGGATTGCGCTGGCGGTGCGTCGCATCGTCAGGGCCGCGTTGGCTCAGATCGGCGAACACATGGCGGAGCTCGCCCAACGCGCCATCGGCCAGCAGTTGCCGCAGCACCGAGGTATGCGGCAGGTAACGGCTCCACATGGCTTCCATCAGGAACAGGCCGCGCTGCCGCGCCTCCTGCACCAGCACACGCGCATCGTCGGCGCAGGTAGTCATGGGCTTTTCGATCAACACATGTTTGCCGGCGCGCAGCGCCAGCAAGCCCTGCTGCAGATGTTCGCTGTGCGGTGTGGCGATATAGACGATGTCGACATCGCGGTCCTCAACCAGCGCCTCGTAGCTGTCATAGGCGCGCTGCATCTCCCAAGTGCTGGCAAAGGCCTCGGCACGCGCACGCGTGCGCGAGGCCACTGCAAATGGCTGTTGCCTGGTATGGCGGCGCAGTGCGCTCACGAACGCCGAGGCGATCGCTCCAGGCCCCAGCACTCCCCACCGCAACGAGGGCTCGCCGCGCTGCGGCAGGAACAGCTCGGGCTCGGGAAACACTGTGGGCGTCATGCGCTTGGCCTCCTGGGTAGCATGTGCGCGCATCCTAGCAAAGCGGGAGCAGCGTTCCCGGTGGTGTCAGCTTGCGCAGCGTCATCGAGCGGTTTGGATGGATCACTGCAGGCTCAGCGTGTAGCGCCTTCTGTCGCCGGGTCGAAGACGCGCTTGCAATAAGAGTGCAGATGTTCCGGCGCATCGGCACGACCGCGGAAGGCGATGTGGCCGTCGGGCCGCACCAGGATCAGCGCGCTGGTGTCCGCAATGCCATAGGCGGCGTGCGCAGCACCGTCCAGATCCGAGAGTGCGGTGGCGTCGTCGGGCTGCGGCACGGCGGCGCCCAGGATGAGTCTGGGCCGCAGCCACGGCCACGCCTTCAGCCCGGCAAGCGCCAGGCGCAGCTGTGGCATGGCATCGTGCTGCCGCCCGTCGAAGGCAAGCAGCGCCCATCCCCAACTCCATCCATCCGGGTTGTAGAGATGGACGAACAGCGTTGTCGAGGTGCCATCGGTGGCGATGACATTCGCATCGGGCGCGCGGTCGCCGCAGTGCGGCACGCGGCGCTGAAGCAGCTCGCGCAGGCCGCCAAGATGATCGTCGTTGAGCGGGCTTTGCGGATAGGCCACCGACAACTGCTGCAGATCGTCCGAGCCCTGGATCAATGTGCCGATGGTGGGGATGAGCTTGGCGGCGATGTCCATGGCCGCATCCTTGATCGGGCCGCGGTAGACGCTGTTGTGGAAGCCACGCGCTTGTCGTTCGTCCAGTTCACGGTGCTCGCCGCCACGCTCCACGTCGTAGGAATCGAGCACCACCGGCGCGGTCTTGCCTTGCAAGGTCATCGCCAGCCGCCATGCCAGGCCGATCGCATCGTGCAGGCCTGCATTCATGCCCTGCCCGCCAATCGGCAAGGTGCGGTGGCCGGCGTCGCCGACCAGCAGTACGCGCCCCTTGGCGTAATGCGCGGCGGTGCCATGCTGGAAGCGGCTATGCGTCAGCCAGATCGGATCGCTCAGGGTCAGCGTCGGGTCTTCGGTCACCTCGCGCGCAATGGTCTGCATTTCCTCCAGGGTCGGGTCACGCTCCGGGATGCCGGTGTCGTCGGCCAGGAAAAACAGCCGGTGGTAGCCGCCCCATACCGGCAGCACACCGCAGAAACCCTTGGGGTAATAGAAAAACCAGAGCTGATCGAAGTCGGTGGAACGTCGCCAACGCAGCTTGGCATCGACCTGACGGTTCATGCGGTTGGGCAATTTCTTCGGTTCGAAATCCAGCCCGAGCTGTTTGCGCACGGCGCTGTCGCCACCATCGGCGCCAATCAGGTAACGGCAGCGCAATTGCTCTGTCGGGCCGTCGTACTGGTCGCCGCTGCCGCATGTTGCAAGTGTGACGGTGACGCCGTCGGCGTCCTGTTCAAAGCCGATGATCTTGCGGCCGCGCTCGACGCTGCCGCCTTTCGCTTCGAGCTGCTCGGCCAGCACGGTTTCGATGACGTCCTGCCCGCTGTAAAGCACCTGCGCATACGGGCTGGCGATATCGGCAATTTCCACCGGGTCGACGGTCTGCCCGTTGAGCAAGGTGCTGACCTTGGTGATCCGATACGACTTTTCCGCCAGCGCATCGCGGATGCCAATGCTGTGAAGCAGCTCCTGCAGCCGCGCCCAGAGGTTGTTGGCGCGCGAATGCGGCCTGGCTTGCACGCGTTGTTCGAAGACGCGGAAGTCGACGCCGTGATGGGCGAGCGCACAGGCGGTGGTCAATCCGATCGGGCCGCCTCCGACGATGATGACGTCGGTGTCTACGTCGCGTTGTACGGAAGCGTTCATGGCCTGCCTTTTTTTCGGGCGACGCGTGTTGCGTCGGCGGTCGCGCTCGGCGCACTGACGTCGTGCGCCATGACCTCGTTCATTTCGACCAGCACGGCGAGCGCGGTTGCCACGCGTCTGGCTCCGATGCGATCCAGCATGCGTTGGTCTAGCGGAGCGGCGGCGGCTTCTGCTGCATTTAGCGCGGCGCGGCCGGTGCGCGTGAGCACCACCAGCTTTGCGCGCTGGTGGTGGGGATTGGGCTGGAGCGCAACGAAGCCTTGCTCGAGCAACAGATCGACGACGCGCTGCACCGCCTGCCGGGTGATGCCCATGTTGCGCGCGATATGCGCCACCGGCAGTGGCATCGGCGAATAGCCCAACGCGCCCAGGACCTGCCACCACGCAGTGGTCAGCCCGGCGGGGCGTACCAACGCATTACCGGTCTCGACCAGACGGCCGTTCGTTTCGAAGATCTTGATCACCAGGTTGCGGACAGCCAGTAAATCGTCTTGAGTGCTCATAGGCAGCATGCTGCCGATATGACAATATGCTGTCAATTGCAAATTTTAGGCTGCAGCATTTGCCTGCCGGTGCCCTGCATCCTTGGAAACTCCCTGCACCAGGAGTCGAGCGACGCCGCAGCGCTGGCGTCGAACGCATGGGCGATCAAGTTCGTCATCGCGTGGCTGTGATCGCTCGCGATTCGGAGCCTGTGGTCGAGATACATCGCGCCGATTAGCGCGCTGCTATTGACTGGTGGCACAACGCAGACGAGTCAGTGACCACATATTCCACTGGAACGACATTGTCGTCTGAGCATCGATTCGCGCAGCAAGTTGCGACAACATCCCTGCACTTCTGCTCGCTTTTCACGTGGAGAGCCCTCTTCACGCGTCACACGCCTTGCACCGTGTGCTGCTTAGCTTGTTCCAATGAGCGCACGTATTTCATCGCACACCTTTGCCTTTGCATCGCACACGGATTCAGCCCCTACCGCCGAACTCAAGCATTCGATTGCGGACAAGTGGCTCGAGACCCACCCGATGCTGCCGCTTCCCGGGCGCGGTCACACCATAGAACGCTGGCAGGCGCTTGCCGATATCGCGGCAGATGACTTGTGCGCGGCAAAGTTCCTGGAAGCGCATTACGATGCGCAAGCCATCTGCGCCGATCTGGGTATGGAACTCATCACGCCGACCCAGCGTTGGGCGGTGTGGGCGGCCGAGCCACCCGGCTCCGATATGCGTTTTTCCGGACAAGTGCTCAACGGCACCAAGGCGTGGTGTTCGGGTGCCGCGCAAGTGACGCATGCGCTGGTGACGACGCGTCATGCAGGCGCCAGTTGCCTGTTTGCCGTGGCGCTGGATCAGCCCGGCATTCAGATCGACAGCAGCGCGTGGCAGGCGGTCGGCATGCAAGGCATCGAGACGGCCAATGTCCGCTTCTCCGATACACCAGCGCGGCAGATTGGCGCAAGTGATGCGTACCTGACCCGACCTGGATTCTGGCACGGAGGTGCCGGCATCGCTGCTTGCTGGTTCGGCGCCACCGTTGCAGTTGCCGATGTGCTGCGTGCCTCTGCGCGTGTGAGCAAGGATCCGCATGCCGCCGCGCACCTGGGCGCTATCGATGCAGGCCTGGCATCTGCCGCTGCGTTGTTGCGTCAGCTGGCAACACGCATCGATGCGCAGCCGGAGCAGGCACATCTGCGTGGCGTATTGCAGGTGCGCAGCGTGGTCGAGGCGGTGGCAAGCGACACGCTGGATCGGGTCGCACGTGCGTTGGGTCCAGGGCCGCTGTGCGGCAACCGCGCACATGCGCAGCGTTGTGCCGACTTGTCGGTGTTCATTCGGCAACATCATGCAGAACGCGACCTGCAGGCCCTGGGCGAGTTGTGCCAACAGGAGGCATCGCCTTGGAAGATCTAGCCGGGCAGACCATCGAGGGCACAGGCACGCCGGAAGCCGTATGGCGCGCCGCGCTGTACCTGAGCGAGCTGTCACGTGTCACGCTGTTGCAACTGATGCAAGGCGGCCAGCGTCTGGTGGTGGTGGCGCCGCACCCGGACGATGAGGTGCTTGGATGTGGCGGGTTGATTGCCGCCGCGCGTGCCGCAGGCGTACCGGTGCTGATCATCGCGCTGACCGATGGGGAGCAGGCCTATCCCGACGAACCCGGCTGGCAGCCACAGGTGTTGGGCCCGGCGCGGCGCCTGGAACTGGAAGCTGCCGCGCAGCAGTTGGGTGTAGTGCCTGGCGCATTGACCCATCTCGCACTGGGCGATGGCGCGCTGGCGGCATGCGAAGCGCGCATGGCACAGGCCCTCGGTGATCTGATCACTGCGCAGGACACGGTGCTGGTGACCTGGGAGCGCGATGGCCATCCGGATCATGAGGCGGCGTCGCGCGCGACCCATGCCGCATGCAAGGCGCAGTCGGCGCGGCGTTTGCAATATCCGGTCTGGGCATGGCATTGGTCGCGTCCGGAAGATGGGGTATTTGCCGATGGCACTGCCGTGCGCTTCGATCTATCGCCTGCGGTGCTGAGTGCCAAGCAGCGCGCCATCGCGTGCTTTGCGACGCAGCTTGGCAACTGCACGCCGGCCGTTGCAGCACCGATCCTGCCGCCGTCGGTGCTGGAGCGCTTTGCGCGGCCGTTCGAGGTCTTCATCCGATGACCGCGCTGAGCGTTGAGCACTTTGAGCAGATGTATGCCGATGCAGACCCGTTCGGTTATCGCTCGCGCTGGTACGAGCAACGCAAGCGCGACATCCTGCTCGGTGCCCTGCCCTACCCGAGGTTCGCGCGTGGCTGGGAGTTTGGCTGTTCCAACGGCGAGCTGACCGCGCAGCTGGCGCTGCGTTGCGACACGCTGCTGGCGACGGATCTGTCGCAGCAGGCGGTCGAGCTGGCGAGCATGCGCGTGCAGGCGCTGCCCGCGGTCACGCTGCAACAGGCCGCGCATCCGTCGGACTGGCCGGAAGGGCTGTTCGACCTGATCGTCTTCAGTGAAGTGGGTTATTACCTCGACACTCCGGCTTTCGAAAAGACCGTCGCGCTGTTCGCCCGCTCGCTCACCGTCAAGGGCTGTCTCGTGGCATGTCACTGGCGGCATGACTTCGACGGTGCGTTGCGCAGTGCCGAGCAGGTCCACAGCGCACTGAACCAGGCATTGGCAATGGACACGCTGTGTTCCTATCAGGATGCGGACTTCGTGCTGCAGGCCTGGATGTCCGGGCCGTCGATTGCGCAACAGGAGCAGCTGCGATGATCGCGGTGACCATCCCGGCGCATAACGAAGCGGATCTGATCGGCAAGTGCCTGCAATCCATTCTGGTGGCGGCCGCGCATCCGCATCTGTTTGGAGAGCGCGTGGAAATCCATGTCGCGCTCGATCGCTGCAGCGACGGCACCGGCGCCATCGCACGCGCGCACGGCGCAAGAACCGTCACCACCTCCGGTGGTGTCGGCATTGCGCGTGCAGCGGCCGCATCGGCGGCGATTGCGCGCGGGGCGCGCTGGCTTGCGTTTACCGATGCCGACACCTGCGTGCCGCCGGACTGGCTTTCGGCACAGCTCGATTGCGCTGCTGATGTGTTCTGTGGCGTGGTGGAGGTGACCGACTGGCACGATTTCCGTCCTGAGACACGGCAGGCCTTCCTGACCAAGGAAATTCGCCGCGACGGGCATCCGCATGTGCATGGCGCCAATCTCGGCATGAGTGTGGCTGCGTACGTGGCAGCCGGTGGTTTCTCTGCGCTCAAGTGCAGCGAAGACGTGGCGCTGGTCTCGGCATTGGAGCGCGCGGGCATGCAGATTGCCCGCCTGGTCAAGCCGGTCGTCAATACCAGCGCCCGCCGCATCGCCCGTGCGACCGGCGGATTCAGCGATCACCTGGCTCGACTGGAGATGGCCGTACTGGCAGGCGAGCCGGTACTGGGTAATCAGGTCTAGAGCGGCTATCAATACCACTGCGTAGCCGCCAGGTGGGCGTGGCTGGTGCTGGGAATTACATGCACCACTCTTGCACTGCGATTCCTTCGCGTCATCCGCACTCGCGTGGCGACTGCCTGCTGCGCCTTACTGGCCACTCTTAATCGTTGGGTGTGTCGCCGACTATTGTTCAGCAGCAAGCAGTCGCGTCGGTTCCAGGCATTGGATGGGATCGCCATTGGAAACGGCGCAAATAAATCAGTTTATCCAGCGATCGATACCTCGATCACCACCAGCTGTCGCGACAATGGAAGCTGCGTTTATCTGCATAAGCGAGCTATGCATAATCCACTGCGGTCGTGTTCTTTTTGATTTAATCGTCATCTGCTGATTATTGCCTTTATCGCTTGCAAGTTGAAAAAATAGCGCTCAAGGTGCAACTGTTCTCGACTTAATGCGCCGGCACACGCCGGCCACTGCCGCTACCGAGGTCATGATGGACTCCACGATGTTCCGGCAGATTGGTCGTTATCGCTTGACTGCACATACGGTTCCGTTGGACGGCGTATTCTTCCCGGAGATTCTGGTGTCGTTCGAAGATGGGATCACCTTGTATGGGCACAGGCGTGAGATGCGATTCGACACGCAACTTGCCGCGCATCACTACGCCAGACAATGGATGAGCAGATGCACCATCACGCCGCTGGGCATTCTCGAGAGTCTCTGAGCGTCGCCGCTACCTCTGATGTCAGGAACCAGATGGCTCCGCTGCCGGGAAGCCCAGCGTGAAGCAGGCGCCCTGCCCTGGCACCGATTGCACCTCGATATAGCCGTCGGCCTGCCTGACCGCCCCATCCACTTGCGCCAAGCCCAGCCCGGTGCCCTTGCCTGCCGGTTTGGTGGTGAAGTAGGCGTCGAACAGCTGGTCGCGGATCTCCGGCGCAATGCCGCTGCCATTGTCCTGGACAGAGAGGGTGACATAATCGCCGGCGCGACGACCGGCGGCATCCACATCTGCTAGTGTCCGCGTCGCCACGGTGATGCAGACCCTGCCACGCACCGCGCAGACATCGCGCGCATTGATCACCAGGTTCAACAAGGCCCGTTCCAGCGTGTGTGGATCCGCCAGTACGGCACTGTCGCAAGTCGTGGTTTCCCACTCGACCGATACCGCAGCGCCTGCCGCCTGTTGAAGCAGGGGCAGCAGGCGCTCGACCAGCGCATTGAGCTCGACGCGTTCGGGAGCATAAGGATGCTTGCGTGCAAATCCCAGCAGGCGTTGGGCCATGACCGAGCCCTGCTGCAGAGCGGTCTCTGCCATGCGCAAAATCTTCTGATCCTCTTCCACGATCGAGCCACGCGACTGAACCACATCGATGGCAGCGCCCGCGGTTTGCAGCACGTTGTTCAGGTCGTGAACGACACCGGCCAACAGTTGACCGACTGCCTCGCCCTCCTGCGCACGCTCGGCTACGCGCTCAGCCAGACGCTGCGCGGCGCGTGCAATATCCAGCTCAACCTCGATGCTTGGAGACTGCGCCTCTGCACGTACTTGGTCGTGCGTCGCCGCAGCAGCCTGCTCATCGTGCCTGGTTGTAGCCTCGCTGCGGGCCTGCAGCGTCTGGTTGAGCGTGCGTAATGCCTGCTGCGACTGCCGGCGTTCGGTGATGTCGCGATTGACCGCCAGCACGCCCTCGATCTGGCCATCAGCGTTACGCAGTGGGCTTGTCGACACCAACCAACTCTGGAGCTGCCCGTCTGCATTCGTACATTCGGTCTCGAACTGCTGCGACTCGCCACGCTCGGCAGCAGCGAGCGCCTGCCGAACGCGCGGCCTGAATCGCTTCGGCCATAACGACACCCAGGGCAGGCCCACCACAGAGGCGGCATCGACAGACGCCACACGCGCCAGACCATGCGCGTTGACGAACCTGACGCGTCCGTCCAAGGCAATTTCCTTGATGGAATCCAGCGACAGCTCGACGACCTGTCGATAGCGATGGTCGGGAAAGTCCTGCGTGCTGTTCATGGTTCTCAAATCGATCACGTGTTTTTCGCGTGGGAAACGTAGTGTGATGCATGCATCCTCAGAAAACCTGCTTTATGGGCTCTACAAACGAAAAACTGATTCTTGTCGTCGAGGACGATGCTGACACTCTCGAGTTGGCCACGCTGCTGCTGACCGAGAGCGGTTATGCGGTCGTCACCGCAACCGATGCGCAGGGCGCGCTGGAGCATATCGATAAGCACCCGGCGATCGCGCTGGTTTTTACCGATCTGCAGATGCCGGGGTTATTGGATGGATACGGCCTGATTTCGTATCTGCGCGCGGATGGCAACAATCTGCCGGCGATCCTGACATCGGGTCTGGGGCATTCCCCCAATGGGTTACCCAGCCGGACGACGTTCTTAAGCAAGCCCTACACACGCCGCAGCCTGGTGCAGAATATCGAGGCTTTTGTCGGGCATTAGAGCGGCTAGCAGGACTACTGCGCGGCCGTCAGGCGGGCCCGGCCGGTGCTCGGGATCGGCGTCACTCCTACCCTTGGGTTCCGAGTCCCTCGTGCATAGTCCCGACGACCCCTGGCTACGTTTTGTCAGCCGCTTTTGGCGTGACGGTCAGCTCGCACCTTGCGGCGCATGTGCATGTTTCAGGTGTGCTGCTTGCCCCGCGCTGGGTTGATTGACCAAAACACCCCAGCAGGATCGACAGGCGTCGCGATAAGCTGCTCGACGCTGGATCGCACACTGTGCCAGCCATCAGCGCGCCGCGCGCCGCCAGCCTGCATTGATTGCTTCCTGGCTTGTGCAGAAAAAACGCTCGCCCTTGGCAGGTGAGATGCTGGTCCGCGTGTAATCGCGTTGCCCGGGCATATGGAAGATCTTGCTGCCCTTGCTGGAAATATTGCCTTTGATGGCGCAGTGCGCAGGCGTTTGCGTCTGCACTGCGGCCTGAGCACGCTGTGCCGATTGCGTGCGCTTGCTGCGTCGGTAATCGGCAGGCATCTGAAAGCTGCCGGCCCAGAGGTTGCGCCGTTGTTGCTGCGCGTTGCGCTCGTCGGCAACGAACGCGGTGGCGTACTCGCGGTAGGCCACCGCCCAACCGGATTGCACCATCCAGCGGTTGACCGACTGCCCCTGCACATAGCACTCGGCCACGATCCGTCCATAGCGATCGGTGTCCTTGGCTTGGCAGCGAATCGTCTTGTCGAGCAGGTAGCCATCCAGTGCGGCAGCGGAACGTCGGCCGCAGGGCCATGCACTGCCAGCGTTGCTGGTGCATTGCTGCGCGCTTTCCGGTGCATCGATGCCCCACAGGCGGATACGTTTCTGCGCGACAGTGATGGTGTCGCCATCGGTCACGGTTGCCCGGCCGACCAACTCAGCTGCAGTAAGGGGTGAAGCGAATAGTGCCACGACAACCACCACCGAACATCTAAACAACATCAACAACAAGCCTCGGGTGATCGGCAGAGCGTGTTCCGTCTGTTCTTGCCTTGGTGACAGCGTCTAGCCGATTGGCTCATCAGAGATCCATCGCACTGATGCCTGCGTCGTCCAGGCCGACGCAGGGCCGGCACTGTATGCCAACGGGACGGCGATGCCTATCCCTCGCGGTGGTCCGCGAAGACGGTGTTGCGCTCGGTGTTCATCGATGCGCATTCGTTACGGCTGCATTGGCCGCCGATCAATCGCGGTGCCGATAGACGGCGAGTAGAAACCCGCTGCCTTGAAGGCCGGTGTCTCTGAGAAGTTGGATTGATCCTGATGAGACCTACAGGTAGCCCCTGCCCCCGCACCCTTGGCGCAAGTGACACGCCGAGTACTGCCCGGTTCTTTGCAGAACCGGGCATGCAGGCAGGCTTACTGCGCAGCCGCTTGCGGCGCGACAGGCGCCGCATCCGGCGTCACGCGCCAGATCGTATTTGCCAGATCGTCCGCGACGATCAACGCACCACGCGGATCGAGCGTGACACCGACCGGGCGGCCGCGGGTCAGGCCATCGTCGCCATGGAAGCCGGAGACGAAGTCGATCGGGTCGCCCGCCGGGCGGCCATCGCGGAACGGCACGAACACCACCTTGTAGCCAACCGGCGGGTCGCGATTCCAGCTGCCGTGCTCGCCGACGAACACGCCGTCGCCGAACTGCGCTCCCATCGTGGTCGCCGAAAACGCGACACCGAGTGCGGCGACATGCGAGCCTAGCGCGTAGTCGGGCACGATGGCCGAGGCAACCTTCTGCGGATCCTGCGGCATGACTCGCGTGTCCACATTCTTGCCCCAGTAGCTATAGGGCCAACCGTAGAAGCCGCCTTCGCGCACCGAAGTCAGGTAATCGGGCACCAGGTTCGGGCCGATCTCGTCACGCTCGTTGACCACCGCCCACAGTGCGCCGCTACCTGGCTGGATCGCCAATGCAGTGGGATTGCGCAGCCCGGTGGCGTAGCTCTTGTGGGCGCCGGTTGCCGGATCCACCTGCCAGACCTGGGCGCGGTCGACTTCGGCAATCATGCCGCGCTCGGTGATATTGCTGTTGGAGCCGATCGCAACATACAGATAGCGTCCATCGGCACTGGCGGTCAGCGCCTTGGTCCAGTGATGGTTGATGGCCGACGGCAAGTCGGTGACCTTGCTGGGTGCAGCGCTGGCCTTGGTCTGCCCTTGCTGATAATCAAAACGCACCAGTGCGTCCTGATTTGCCACGTACAGCGCATTGCCGATCAGCGCCAGGCCATACGGTGCATTGAGCTTGTCGGCGAACACCGTCTTCAGTTCATAGGTACCGTCGCCATCGGCATCGCGCAGCAGCGTCAGCCGGTTGCCGCTCTTGACCGAGGTGTTGCCCTTGGCCTTGATCGCACCGGCAATCACGTCCTTGGGCTTGAGGTTGGGTGCGTTGCCGCCGCGGCCTTCGGCGACCAGGATGTCGCCATTGGGCAACACCAGCGTCTGGCGTGGGATGCCCAGACCGGTGGCGATTGCAGTGATGCGGTAACCCGCAGGCACGGTGGGTTTGCGCTCGCCCCAGGCTGCCGGCTCGGCGATGGTCATGTCGGGCAGCAGGCCGCGATCCGGCGCTGGCAGTTCGGGACTGGTGCCGTGTTGTTTGAGCTCGGGTGCCTTGCCACAAGACGCGAGTGCGGCAGCGAGAATGGAGACCGACACGACGGTAACGGTATGACGCTTCATCGGGCACCTCCCACGCGCAGGCTGGACAGCCCCGACCAGGTTGCAACAAGCGCGAATGCGGTCGCAATCGCAGAAAATACCAACGCTGCCGGCATGATGGCCCAGGCATCGCGGGCATGATGCAGGGCGTCGAAGAAGCCGACGATCCATGCTGCACCGAGCGCGATTACATAGATCACATTGCGGCTTCCGCGAACGAAGCCGACGATCGCACACAGCAAGGCGATGGTCGTCAATACCATCGCGCCGATCAGCAGCCACGCAGCAAAATTGGCCCACTGGATCTGATGACTGCTCCAGTACGCGTAGTCGCTCAGCAAGGCACCGAGAAACAGCGGCCACACACCGCCGAGCACGGCTGCATGGAACGGATGGATTGCCCAGGATCGGGCGGGCGTGGCAGTTGAATTCATGGCGGACTCATTGGGCGCGTGGTGAAACGTGCCCCGATGCTGCCAGCTGCCACGTGATGAGCGCGGTGATGCTGAGTCTTTTCTGCGCGATGGCTGCTCTGACGCAGAATCCTCGTGCCCATGGTTCAGGACATCGTGACCCAAGGCTATCGATTCGAACAGCATCCGCGGCGCGGGACGCGACTAACTTACTGTCCAGATGAGGCCGATCACGGCCAAGTGTGCAACGTAATAACCATAAAATGCCCAACGTAGCCGGGGTAGCGGTAACTGCAGCCTGCCGAGCTGCATCAGCGGAAGTGCCAACAAGGCCCAGCCATTGCCGTTGTTCCAACACAACAGTCCCATGCAAATCCACAACTTCCAAGGCAATTTGGCTAAAGTCGGTTTTGTGGAAGCCAGGCCGACAAGTGACTGCAGCGTTCCGCCAGTGCGAAACCAGCTCCATGCCGCCCCTACAAGCCAAACTCCGATCCATTGATAGTCGACGGCCATTGGCGCAAGTAGTCCAAGAAACGAGGCCAGCAGCCAGCGGCGATCTTGCATTGACCAGACGAGACAAGTCGCAAGTGCGAAGGTGATAAGAATGTTGACCGGCAGCAGGAAACCAAATGCCCACACGTGGAACGGCTGTGCAATGAGCCCCCAGCCAGCCAACCGCTTTACCGACTTCGCGTAGTCGGTTCCAGGTTGCGCGAGATTGAAGGCCATGATCAAAGCAAAAACTGGGAAGGCTATGCGTCCGAGTTCAGATAGAACCGGTACATAGCCATCCAGCAGTGCCTTGACTACGTGATCGAAGGTCATAAAAACAAGCGCAATCCATTTCAGGAGCTCCCTGCCGCTACTCGTCATGTCGCCTCTCAAATGTCGTGCGGCAGCAGCCGCGAAACTGCGCACTTGGACAGCCATGGAATGTGCGGCCAAGCCCACCACCATCGCCGCGTGAAGTTTTCATCAATCAACTACCGATAGAGGAACGGTTGTAACTCATACCGAGCAGGCAATCACCCGCTCTTTGACACAGGCAGCTGATGTGGCTTCTCAACCGGCTGGATTTGTCGCTGCAAAAGCCCACGACAGAATAGTGGAATGTAGGCGCTCTGGCGTGGCGGGCATGGAGACATCCAGCCCCTTCCAAGGCTGCGCTGCTCAGGCAAAACCGAAACCACTCATCCTGCCGAGCGACCGCTGGACCGCCGCCACGACCACAGGTCATGGAAAGATGTGCGTGCTCCAGGCCGCTCTCTCCGCGGGGCTCCACCCACTGGAGGAGCGGGCAGATGAAAGCATTCGCAATGATGTTGCTGGCAACCGCGTTGACAATGACCGGCACGACCAGCATGCCCAGCCAGCACCGCTCCAAACAGGGGCACAGACTAGGACCGCAGCGATGCGATTGCACGAGCTGCGTGACCAAGACCAGCAGTGACTCCCTGCCCCGCCGATTTCGTCAGCAGCACGCATCCAGGATGGCTTGAGTTCCAGTGCGGGTCTGCAGTGATGAGCGCCGATCATAGGACCATGCAAGCTGGTTGGATGGAGCGGCGTTGCATCTGCGTCATGCTCGTTGCCGGTATGTACGGCAAGGAGACGGCGATGGAAAACGCAAGCCTGGTGCATTCGACTCGGCATGGTGTACGCACAGCTGGGGCGCCACCTGCACCGCATGGTCCGGCATCGGATGCTTGGATTCGCGCTGCCTTGCCCCTAAATCGGTGGAGAGATGCGATGCCATGCGCAAGCGCGCTGCGCCGCACTCTCCCCTCCATGGCTGCGCTGTTGTTGGGCGCAGTTGTCTTGCTCTCTGTTGCCCCCTCCCCCGCGGCAGCACACCCTTCGGAGATCACGTCCATGACGACACACGCCACCTTGTCGCCTACGCAGCAGGCCATTGCGCCGATTGCCGCGTTTGCGGCCACCGGCGATATCGACCGCTTGAACACCGCATTGGAGGCGGGCCTCGATGCTGGCTTGAGCATCAGCGACTGCAAGGAGGTACTGGTCCAGCTGTATGCGTACGCCGGGTTTCCGCGCAGCCTCAATGCACTGGCTGCGCTGATGCAGGTCGCCGATGCACGCAAGCAGCGCGGCATCGCCGATGCGCCGGGACACGACCCCGGCCCGGTACCGAGCGGCGATGCGCTGCTGGCGCTGGGCACCGCCAACCAGACCCGTCTGGCCGGCGCACCGGTGACCGGGCCGTTGTTTGCGTTTGCGCCGGCAATCGATCAGTACCTCAAGACGCATCTGTTCGGCGACATCTTTGCCCGCGACAACCTGGACTGGGTGAGCCGGGAACTGGCCACGATCAGCGTGCTCGCCGCCCTGGAAGGCGTGGAGGCGCAGCTGCAATCGCATTTGAAGATCGGCCTGAACATCGGTGTGACCGAGGCACAACTGCACGAACTGGCCCAGGTGCTGGACAAGCGCGTCGGTGCGGCCGCCGGCACACGCGCCAAGGCGGCACTGGCCAAAGCCAGGACCCAGTGAGCCTGCGACAAGATTCGACAACCGCAGCACATGATGCCGCTGCGGGGTGCCATGCCGGTGGCGGCACTACGTCGAAACCGATCTGGCCCCGCTAAAGCGGCGCCGGGCCAGCCGCCAGCCCCGGCCGCCCACCGGCCTGCTTGACGACCAACTGGCCGATGTACTGCTCGGCCAGCCTGGTACCGATCTCCAGCGCGGTCTGTAGCGAGCCGAAGGTGGGCGCAGCCGGCAGCGGCACGGCATGCCCACAGACCTGCAAGGTCTCCAGCACGATGCGCCGATGCCCGAGCTGTCGAGCGACCACGCGGTACGGCAGGCCCTGGTCGGTGCCTTCCGTGGACATTCTTTCGGTGCAGTGGGTACTCATCGGGCTCGAGCATAGCTGTGATGCCCAAATTTGGTGGCGTGGCAATTTGAACAATTTATGCAGACGCTAGCGCAGCACCAGCGGCGCACTTCCGACAGAACCGCTGCGGCCTGAGCAGGCCCGACAATGCTGCGATGACACCGATGTCGCACTCTGCGTGGCGGACGTAGCGGCGCCGACGAGGACATCATCAGAATAATCTGCTGTAGGGGAACGCCAAATTTTGAGCTCCCCCCGGAAACAATCGGCTTGAATATTCCCCTGGCATTCAGCTTTGATGGCCTGAAGCAAAGGCGCGCCGGCCTCGAAGTTTATTCGGCGCACTGAACATCCATCGTTTCTTCGAGCATATCTCCTTGCGAATTTCATATAGGAAATGCGGAGAATTGGGCACAATGGCCGGGCTCGCTCGTTTTTGGTCAATATAAATCCGGCGAATATATTCGTCTAGTAGCAGAAAATTTAATATAACACCGGTGTCATTTCGATAAACCGCACCCGGTCAGGCCTGATACGGAAGAGTCCGTTAGGGCTGCTAACTTACAGTCGAATCCGCTACGGCGTGTGGGCAATTCACCGACATGTTCGACGCATTTCCCGATTACCTGCGATATGCATCGCATTTAGGATTGCCGCCCCCGGAGATTCGTGACCGCTTATTGTCGCGTCCGCTCTGACATTTCTTTGCAGTCGGGCCTGATAGGGAGTTTTCTAATCCAATTTGGCTATGGATTAAATCGTAAAACCCTATGCGTGATGTTTTTCTCTGAATAGCAACTGTCCGTTCAGGTTTTAGAGTTTACGGATAGCGCCGTTAAACAATCTCGCAAGCACACGGTTCAATGCGTCGGCGCATCACCGTGTTATCCGAAGCGCTTATCTGAGGGGACGGATTCGCGGCGGATAAAGTGAATGATACGTGAAATCAAATGCCACGCCGGTAATCCCCGGTGATGGAATCGTCTGCGCCAAATTTTAGATCTTTTGCAGTTGCGGCGCGCCACTACCGGAATCGACCAACCTATGAATCGCTCGCTACTCGCAACCACGATCGCCTCCTGCCTTGTCCTGACTGCCTGTGGCGGCGGTGGCGGCGGCGGCAATGTCCGCAGTGATCCGCCGCAGACCACGGTGGTCGCCCCGACGCCGTCTACGCCTACGACGCCGACAACTCCGACGACTCCGACGACTCCGACGACTCCGACGACTCCGACGACTCCGACGACTCCGACAACTCCGACAACTCCGACAACTCCGACGACGCCGACGACGCCGGGCACCACCACGGCCGACCCGTTGCCCAAGACCGCGCCGACGCCGGCACCTGCGCCCGCCCGCTACCAGGGCCTGGGCAGCAACCTGCTGGTGCCGACCAATGCGGATCTGGCACAGCAGGCCGGTGCCAGGGGCCAGGGCGTCAAGCTGGCAGTGCTGGACGACAACCTCTACGGCAGCTACGCGCCGATCAGCGGCAAGGTCGATTCCTTCAACGATTACACCGCCAGCCCCGGCACACCGGAATCCACGTCGAACGCGCTGCGCGGCCACGGCACCGTCATCTCGGCATTGGTGCTGGGCACCGCGCAGGATGGCTTCGCCGGCGGCATCGCGCCGGATTCGGACCTGTTCTATGCGCGCATCTGCGCCGAAAACTCCTGCGGTACCCAGCAGACCCGCCGCGCTGCGGTGGACCTGGCGGCTGCCGGTGTGCGGATCGCCAACCTGTCGATCGGCGCCTCGTATGCAGATGCGGCCAGCAGTGCCAATGCCGCACTGGCCTGGAAGTACGCGCTGACCCCGCTGGTGCAGGCCGATGCGCTGATCGTGGCCGCCACCGGCAACGAAGGCGCGGCGGAAGCCTCCTACCCGGCAGCGACGCCGGTGCAGGAAGCCAGCCTGCGCAACAACTGGCTGGCCGTGGGCGCGGTCAACATCGACAGCGCCGGCAATGCCGCCGGCCTGACCAGCTATTCCAACCATTGCGGCGCCGCTGCACAGTGGTGCCTGGTGGCGCCGGGCAGCTACTTCGCACCGGCATTGGCCGGCACCGAGCTGCAGGGCCAGATCGCCGGCACCTCGTTCTCCACTGCCGCAGTGAGCGGCATCGCGGCGCAGGTGCTGGGCGTGTATCCGTGGATGAGCGCCTCCAACCTGCAGCAGACCCTGCTGACCACCGCCACCGACCTGGGCGACCCCGGCGTGGATGCGCTGTACGGCTTCGGCCTGGTCAATGCGGCCAAGGCGATCAAGGGCCCGGGCCAGTTCGCCAGCAACTGGTCGGCGAATGTGACCTCCGGCTACGACAGCACCTTCAGCAATGACATCTCCGGCGCCGGCGGCCTGACCAAGAACGGCACCGGCAAGCTCACGCTCAGCGGCAACAACACCTACACCGGCGGCACCAGCGTCAGCGACGGCGTGCTCGCACTGTCCGGCAGCCTGCGTTCGGATGTCATCGTGCTCAACTCGGCCACGTTCGAATCGCACGGCGGTGTGATCAATGGTAACTACAGCCTGGTCAACCCCACCGGCACCACCGCCCTCGAGCTGGGTAAGGGCTTGACCGTCACCGGCCAGGCCAGCCTGAAGGGCAACCTGCTGTTGCTGCCGGAAGCGGCTGGCTACAACGTCGGCAGCAGCGAGAAGATCGTCAAGGCCGGCACGCTGCAGGGCACCTTCGACCGCGTGCAGTACGCCAACAACTTCTTCTGGACTGCCTCGCTCGCCTACGACCCCACCACCGTCACCGCCACGTTGACCCGCAATGCCTCCGCTGCCAGCGCGCAAGCGGCCGGTGCGCCGCAGTCGGTGGTCAACGGTGCCACGCAGGCCGATACGCTGGTCAAGGTGCTGGATACGCGTGTGGCCGCCGGCGATACGGATAACCTGGGTGGCCTGATCAGCGCTACCGGCGCGCTGCTGGCGGCCAACGATGCGCAGGTTGCCGCATCGCTGCCGACCCTGGCCGGCCAGGTGCACGGCATCGAGCGCACGCTGGGCTTCCAATCCGCACTCAACGATGCACGCGTGGCGGCCGATCGCCTGCCCTACCTGGCCGACACCACCACGCTGACCACCTGGATGCAGGGCAGCTATCTGGACGGCGAACTGGGCGGCAAGGGTTTCGACTCGGCCGACTACACCCAGCAGGCCACCACCGTCGGCGTGGATCTGCCGATGGGCAACGCCGGCACCATCGTGGGTGCGGCGCTGAGTTCGGGTCAGGACCGTGCGCACATCGATGCGTCGGCCAGTCGCCTGCGCTCGGACCGTTACGCGATGACCGCGTACCTGTATCAGCCGATCGGCCAAGCGTATGTGTCCGGGATCGGTTCCTACGGCATGAGCAATGTGGACACCGAACGCACGGTGCAGGCCGGCAGCATCGGCGAGCGCCTGCAGGATCGCCGCCACGACACCAACTGGTCGCTGCGCGCGGAAGTCGGCCTGATGCCGCAGGCAGGGCTGTCGCCGTTCATTGCCGCAGGCGTGGTCAGCCAGACCCAGGATGCCTTCAGCGAAGCGTCGGCCACCGGGCTGGGGTTGAGCGCCAACAGCGACACGCTGCGCGCCGGCTATGGCGAGGTGGGTGTGCGCGGTCATCTGGTACGGGGCAAGTGGGGCTTTGATGGCTTGATCGCCTACCGCTCGCTGCTCGGCAATCCGAACTCGGACTTCACCGCCTGGTTCACCGGTCTGCCGGAAGCGCGCTTCAACGTGGCCGGCGAGCCGGTGTCCAAGCAGTCGGCACGTGCCTCGGTGGGCGTGCGCTACCAGCTCAACGATGCCTTCTCCATCTACGGCAACGTGGGCGCCGAGCGCGGTCGTTCCGATGCCAACAGCATCAATGCCAATGTCGGCTTGCGCTGGCAGTTCTGATCGCGACCGGCACCCGACCGCACTTGGTCACCACAACCACTGATGCCATGCAGCACTGCGCATCAGGCAAAAAAAAAGCCCCGGCAATGCCGGGGCTTTTTGGTCTGCGATGACTCAGAAGCTCCAGCCCCAGGTGACCTGGCCGCCGTATGCGGTCTGGCCATCGCCGTTGAGTCCCTGCAACGACAACGCCATGCGGCTGTTGGGCGAGGTAATCAGGCTGACGCCCAGTTCGCCGACCACCGCGTTCTTCGCCAGCGTGACGCTCTGCACCGAGAACTGCGAGCCGCTGCCGACAAAGCCGGCCGACCGCTCCACAGCGCGGTCACCGAACGCATGCCGCCAACCCACCGAGGCATACACCCCGGCCGCCGCACCCAACTGCCAACGCCCGCGCACACCCACTGTGCTGGTTGTGTATTCGTCCTTGGCGCTGTCCACCGACAGCCCGGCAATGCCGCCGCGCTCGTTGAAGCCGTCGGTCTTCAGGTGCGTGTAGTCCGCCGCAACAAACGGGCTGTACACCGCATTGCCGGTGCGCAGATTCCAGGCCGCTTCCAGCGACACGGTGACCGCCTTCGCATCGTAATTGCTGGTCAGCCGCTCTTCGAGCACGCCGGGCAACATCACCCGACGGCTGCTGTCCACGCTGTAATCCGCGTAGTCGACCGCAGCCTGCACAGCGAACGCGGACCAATCTGCCTGGGCGTAGATGCCGGCATGGGTGCCATCGATATCGGAACGATCCAAGGATTCGCGCGAGCGGGTTTCGATGTCCTGATTACCGACCGCGACACCGACCACGCTGCGCTCGCCAATGCGCCGTTCTGCACCGGCCATGATGCCGTTGTCCTCGCGCCGCACCGAGGCGGTGTTGGCATCTCCATCGACACGATTGGGCAGGCTACGGCCGGTGATCCAGACCGTGGTGTCGCCCACCCGCGCATCCTGACTGTCGCCACGCAGATGATTGCCGACGCCGCTCAGCAGGAAGCGGCTATCCAGCAAAGCGGTCGCCGTGCTGGCATGGCTTTCGCCCGACAGCGAGGCAAACGCCGTGCTGATCGCCTGCGGGTCGTCGGGCAAGCGCACCACCGCCTGATAGACCGGGCTGGTGGTCGGCAAGCCATCCACCGCAGCTGCGGCAGCCTGCTGGTTTGGCGCGGTGACCGCATCGACCATGGCCACGGTGTTGCGGCCAAACGACACCGACAACGCAGTGGCACTGGCGCTGACATTCGGCGTGACGAAGGCGTAGTCGGAAACGACGTTGGTGAACTGCCCGGTCAGCCCGCCAGCGGCGCTGATGACCGGGATCTCGGTGAACAACGGCAGATCAGTCGCACGCACCAGTTGCAGGGTGCTGCCCGGTGCCAGCGTGGCCGCCCCGCCCACGCTGATCGGTGTCACCGTGCCACCTGCGCCCGGCGTGACCTGCAGGGTGGAGCCATTTCCGAGCGCGGCATTGCCGCCGACGCTGATCGTGCCAGCCGTACCACCGATCGCCACGGTGCCACCGGAGGTCAGGCCGCCGATGCTGCCGCTGCCGGTGAGCGTGCCGCCCGGACCCACCGTGACCGGCCCGCCCAATGCGGCGCCTGGATTGGCAGCATTACCCACACTCAAGGTTCCTGCGGCAATCGTGATCGGCCCGGTGAAGCCACTGCTGTTTGCGGTGACCAGCAAGGTGCCCACACCATCCTTGAGCAGACTGCCGGTACCCGACAAGGTCCCTGCGTAGGTGCCATTGGCGGTTTGCTGGAACACCAGCGCGCTGGCATTGGCGATATTGCCCTGCAGGCTGTCGGTATCGCCAATCAATGTGCCTGCATTGATCGTGGTGCCGCCGAGATAGGCATTGACGCCATCCAGCGTCAACGCGCCCGCGCCGTTCTTGATCAACGTACCGCTGCCGGTGACGTTGCCGGCAAACGTGCCATCGCCGGCCTGGTCGAACACCAGTGTCGCGTTGTCGACGATGTTGCCCTGCAGGCTGGTGGTGTTGCCGATCAGGCTGCCGCTGGCAATGGTGGTGCCACCGCTATAGGTATTGGGCGCAACCAGCGTCAGCGCCCCCGCTCCCTGCTTGACCACACTGCCGGTGCCGCTGACTGCACCGGCGAACACACCATCGCTGGCCTGATCGAACACCAACGTGGCGTTGTCGACGATATTGCCCTGCAGGCTGGTGGTGTTGCCGATCAGGCTGCCGGCGCTGATCACGGTGCCGCCGGTATAGGTGTTGGGTCCGAGCAGTTGCAGCGCGCCGGTGCCGGCCTTCTGCAGCGAGCCGGTGCCGCTGAGGGTGCCGGCATACACGCCGCCGGTGTTCTGGTTGAACACCAGTGCCGCGTTGTTGGCGATGTCGCCCTGCAGGCTGCTGGTATCGCCGATCAAGGTACCGGCCGTGATCGTGGTGCCGCCGGTGTACCCGTTCGCACCGTTGAGCAATAGTGCGCCGGCGCCGTCCTTGATCACGTTGCCGGTGCCGGTGATCGAACCAGTGAACACGCCATCGGCCGCCTGGTTGAACGCCAGTGTCGCGTTGTCGACGATGGCTCCCTGCAGGCTGGCGCTGTCGCCGACCAGCGTGCCGGCGTTGACCGTCGTGCCACCGGTGTAGCTGTTGCTGCCGTCCAGTGTCAGCGTGCCGGTGTTGGTCTTGATCAACGCGCCGCTGCCGCTGATATCGCCGGCAAGCGTGAGGTCTGCCGGATTGTCGACGCTCAGCGCAGCGCCCAGGACGACCGCATTGCCCACAGTTGCGGCAACAGGGTTGGTCAGCACCGCATCGCCGACCACCGACAAGCTGCCGGTGCCCAGCGCGTTGTTGCTGCCGATCGACAAGGTGCCATCGCCCAGTGCGGTCCCGCCGGCATAGCTGTTGTTGCCACTGAGGGTGAGCGTGGATGCACCGGTCTTGATCACGCTGCCAGCACCGCTGATGGCGCCAGTCAGGACGAGATCGTTGCTGCCTAGCAGCGTCACCGCACCGTCGAGCACCACCGCATTGCCCACGGCCAATGCCTGGTCGGTATCGAGGCTGGTGCCGGCTGCCGCGGTCAGCGTGCCGGTGCCCAATGCCTGCGCATCGCCCAGCACCAGCGTGCCGCCGCCGAGCGCGGTGCCGCCGGTGTAGGTGTTGGCGGCGCTCAGCACCAGCGTGCCGGTGTCGAGTTTCTGCAGCGTGCCGGTGCCGCCGATGCCCACATCGATAGTGCCGGTGACGCCAGGGTCGACCCGGATGATGGTGGTGGCCGCATTGGCGCTCAATGCACCGCCGCCAGCATCGCTCAGCACATACCCATCGCTGATGAACTGCATGCCGGTGATGCCTTGCGTGCCCTGCACGCCTACATTGCCCGCGGTGCCGGCGAACACGGCAAAACTGTTCTGCCAGTCGCTGTTGCTCAGCCCATCGATCGAGGTCCAGTTCGTGGGGCCTGCGGCCCAGACGCCTGCGCCGCCATCGATGCTGCCATTGGCGACCGTCTGCGCACCATCCCAGAACTGCACGTTGCTGCCGGGCGCCAGCAGCACCACGTTGACCTGCTGGGCTAGCGCGGTCTGCAACGTCAGCTGGGTGGGATCGATCGTACCTGGCAGCGTGCCGATGCCCAGGCCGTTGTCGGTCAAGCCACCGGTGTAGTCGATCAGGCGGTACACGCCGGTGCCGAAGCCGCCGATGTCGGTGATGTTGAGCGTGCCGTTCAGGGTGAGATCGCCATTGACCGCCAACACGCCGGTCTGGCTGGGGATGCCCAGGAACGCGTCCAGGGTGGCAGTGGGAGCCAGGCTTAGGCTGCCGGTGGTCAACACTGCGCCACTGGTCACCACCAGGCGGCCGCCGTCATTCACCGTGACCGCGGCATCGACCACGCCGCTGCCGCTCAAGCTGGCACCGCTGCCCACGGTCAGGCCGCCTGCACTGACCAGCGTGCCATCGACGTCCAGCGTGCCGGCGGTGACCTGGGTGGTGCCGCCGAGCGCGCTGGTGCCGGTGAGCTGCAAGGTGCCGGTGCCGACCTTGTCCAGATTGCCTGCATCACTCAGGCTTCCGGCAAAAGTACTGCCGACGTTGTTGGCGCCAAGCTGCAGCGTGGTGCCGCCCAGCACCGCGACATTGCCCTGCCCGGTCACTGCGCCCAAGGCCGCATTGCTGCCGAGCGAGAGCCCGGCACCTGCGGCAACGTCCACAACGCTGGTGTTGCCCAACGCGCCGGGGGCAGCGGTGGCGAGCACGCCGGCCTGCACCGACACCGGGCCGGTGAACGTGTTGCCGCCGGACAAGGTCAAGGTGCCCAGGCCCGTCTTGGTCAAGGCACCCGTGCCACTCAGCACCCCGGTCAGGGCCAGCTCGTCCGCGCTGGCAATGGTCAGATCGGCACCAAGATTGACTGCATTGCCCAGTGCCAGCGCAATCGCGTTGCTCAAGGTGGCATTGCCCAGCACCGACAGGCTGCCGACACCGAGCGCAGTGTTGCTGCCAACCGCCAGGGTGCCTGCATTCAACACGCTGCCACCGACGTAGCTGTTGGCGCCGTCGAGGGTGAGCGTGGACGCGCCGTTCTTGATCAGACTGCCCGCGCCGCTGATCGGGCCGGACAGGCGCAGGTCGTTGCTGCCGACCAGGTTGAGCGCGCCATCGAGCACCACCGCATTGGCGACCGCCAATGCCTGGTTGCTATCGAGGCTGGTGCCGGTTGCTGCGGTCAGGGTGCCGGTGCCCAGTGCCTGTGCGTCGCCCAGCACCAGGGTGCCGCCGCTGAGTGCGGTGCCGCCGGTATAGCTGTTGGCCGCATCGAGCACCAGCGTGCCGGTGTCGAGTTTTTCCACGCCACCGCTGCCGGAAATGGCGACATCGATGCTGGCGGTTGCACCCGGATCCACACGGATCGCGGTCAACGGCGCAGTCACAGCCAGTCCACCCGCGCCGGCATCGGTCAGCTGATAGCCATCGGTGACGAACTGCAGGCCGCCGATGCTCTGCGTGCCCACCACGCCAACGGTGGCTGCGTTGCCGGCAAAGACCGCAAAATCGCCTTGCCAGGTGCTGTTGGCGCTGCCGTCCTGGTTGGTCCAGTTGGTCGCCGCACCCCAGGTCCCTGCACCGCCGTCGACGGTGCCGTTGGCGGTGGTTTGGACACCATCCCAGAACTGCACGATGCTGCCCGGCGCCGTCACCACCAGGTTGAGTTGCTGGCCGATGGCGGTCTGCAGCGCGAGCTGGCTGAGATCCACGCTGCCCGGAAACAGGCCGATCGCCAGACCGTTGTTGGTGAGCAGGCCGGTGTAATCGATCAGCCGGTACACACCCGTGCCGAACCCACCGATGTCGGTGATGTTGAGCGTGCCGTCCAGGGTGAGGTCGCCATTGACCGCGAGCAGCCGCGTATTGCTCGGCGCTGCCAGTGCGACATCCAAAAACGCACCCGGTGCCAGGGTCAGGCCACCCACGCTGAGCGAGGAGCCACTGGTCAAGGCAAGCCGGCCACCGTCGGCGATGGTCACATTGCTTCCCACGTTGCCGGTTGTGCCGGTGCCGGTCAGCGTGCCGCCCAGCGCCACGTTCAATGCGCTGGTGCCCAGGGTGCCGATCACATCCAGGGTGCCGCCGCTGACCTGGGTGGCACCGCCGATCGCGCTGTTGCCGAGCAGGCGCACCGTGCCGGCGCCGACCTTGTCCAGATTGCCGCCACCACCAAGGCTGCCGCCAAAATCGCCACCGCCCAACTGCAGCGTGCCGCCGGCATCGGTAGTGACATTGCCGGCGCCGCTGAGCGCGCTGATCAGGCCGCCGTTGCCGAGATTCAGCACCGCCCCTGCAGCGACATCGACATTGCTGGCGTTGCCAAGCGACGCAGCGGTGCTCGCAACCAGCGTGCCGGCCTGGATCGCCAGCGGGCCGGTGTAGCTGTTGCTGCCATTCAAGGTCAGGGTGCCGGCACCGGTCTTGATCAAGTCGCCTGTACCGCTGATGCTGCCGCTGACCAGCATGTCCGCACCGTTGTCCACGGTGAGCGCTGCGCCAAGCGCGATGTCGTTGCCCAGCGCCACCGCAATCGCATTGCTCAGCGCTGCATTGCCGACGACCGACAGGCTGCCGGTGCCGAGTGCATCGTTGGCGCCGACCGCAATGGTGCCGGCCGTCAACGTGGTGCCACCGCTATAGCTGTTGCCCGCGTTGAGCGACAACGTGGTGGCGCCATTCTTGATCAGGCTGCCGCTGCCGGTGATGGCACCGTTCAAGCCGAGATCGTTGCTGCCGACCAGCGTGAGCTGATCGTTCAACTGCACCGCATTGCCCAGCGTCAGCGTGGCAGCGGCATCCAGTTCGGCAGGGCCGCCGACCAGCAGCGCACCCACGCCCAGCGCAGCGTCGTTGCCGAGCACCACACGTCCCGCATTCAGCGCAACGCCGCCACTGAAGCTATTGGCATTGGCCAAGGTCAGCGTGGCAGCGCCTTGCTTGTCGAGACTGCCGCTGCCGCTGACCACGCCGTTGAGCGTGATGTCCTGCGTGCCAGGCAAGGTGAGTGCGCCATTCAAGGCAAGCGCATTGCCCAGCGTCACCGCGGTGCTGGCATCCAGTGTGGTGCCCGCGGCGGTGCTCAGCGTGCCCAAGCCCAGTGCCGTGTCGCTGCCGACCACCACTGCGCCGCCCTGCAGTTGCAGTCCGCCCGCCCAGGTGTTGTTGCCATTGAGCGTGAGCGTTTGCGTGCCATTCTTGATCAGGCGACCGGCGCCGTCGACCACGCCATCGAGGGTGAGGTCCTGGCCATCGATTGCGAGTTGACCGGCGACATTGACCGCGTTCTGCAAGGTCACCGCAGTGCTGGCAGTGAGCTGCGTGCCATCGGCAGCGGTGAGCGCGCCGGTGCCGAGTGCGCTGTCGCTGTCGACCGACAGGATGCCGGTGTCGAGCAAGGTGCCGCCGGTATAGACATTGTTGCCGGTGAGGGTCAACGCACCGGCGCCCTGCTTGACCAGGCTGCCTGCGCCACTGACGATGCCGGTGATGCCCAGATCGTTGTTGCCGGTCAGCGAAAGCGCACCGTTGAGCACCACAGCGTTGCCGATCGTGGTCGCGGCGGTGGCCTGCAGCTGCGTGCCATCGGCAGCGGTCAGTGCCCCGGTGCCCAGTGCTGCGCCGTCGCCGATCAGCAGCGCGCCTGCATTGAGATCCACGCCACCGGCAAAACTGTTCGGTCCAGCCAGCGTCAATGCAGCATTGCCGTCCTTGACCACGCCACCCACGCCACTGACCGCACCGGTGAGGGTGAGATCCTGGCTGCCGCCGAGCTGCAGGTCCGCTTCCAGCGCCACGTTGTTGGCGAGCACGCGTGCGGCGGTGCTGTCGAGCAGTCCGCCGCCGACGGTCAGGGTGCCAAGACCCAAGGCGGTGTCGCTGCCCAGGATCAGGCTGCCTGCACTCAGGCGCGTGCCGCCGGTGTAGCTGTTGTTGCCGGCCAGGGTCAGGCTGGCGGGCCCCAGCTTGTCCAGGCTGCCCACGCCGGTGATGGCGCCGGTAAGCGTGAGCGCGTTGCTGCCACCCACGTTGACCAGGCCTGCTAATGCAATGGCATTGGCCAGCGTGCTGACAGTTGCATTGTCCAGGGTGGTACCGGCTGCTGCGCTGAGCGCGCCAACACCGAGCGCGGTGTCGCTGCCTACCGTCAGCTTGCCGGCGCTGAGCGTGGTGCCGCCGCTGTACAGATTGTTGCCGCTCAGCGTGAGGTCGCCGGTGCCGGATTTGATCAGGCTCCCGGTGCCGCTGATCGCGCCACTCAGTGTCAGTGCTTGCGCCCCGCTGAGTGTCAGCGCACCTGGAGTCAACGCGATCGCGTTGCTCAACGAGGTGGCCGCCGTGTTTTGCAGGGCCGCATTGCCGGTGACGTTCAACGCCCCCGTGCCCAGCGCGGTGCCGCTGGCCACCTGCAAGATGCCGGCATTGAGGTTGGTGCCGCCGGCATAGGTGTTCAGGCCACTCAGGGTCAAGCTGCCGGTGCCGAGCTTGTTCAACGCACCGGTGCCGCCAATGGCGCCGGTCAGGTTCAAGGCATTGCCGCTGCTGCCCACGCCCAAGCTACCGGTGAGTGCAATCGTGTTGCCCAGGGTTGCCGCAGCGGTGGCATCCAGCTCGCCGCCGCTTGCGGTCAGGGTGCCGGTGCCCAGTGCCGCGTTCGAGTCCACCACCAGGCGCCCGGTACTCAAGCTGGTGCCACCGGTGTAGGCGTTGTTACCGGTCAGGGTGAGGTCGCCCGCGCCGCTCTTGATCAGGCTGCCGCCGCCGTTGATGGCACCGCTCAATGTCAGCGCCTGCGCGCCGGTCCAGTTCAAGGGTCCGCCAAGGCTGATGCCGTTGGCCACCGTCAGTGGCGCACTGCTGCTGAGGCTGGACGCGCCGGTGACGTTCAGGCCGCCGCTTCCCAGTGCCGAGGCACTGCCCAGTTGCAAGGTGCCCGATGCCAGCGTGGTTCCGCCAGCGTAGGTGTTGGCGCCGTTGAGCGCGAGCGTGCCGGTGCCGGTCTTGTTGACACCACCCGCACCGGCAAGCGTACCGGTCAGGGTCAGCGCATTGCCGCTGGCACCCAGGCCCAGCGTATTGGTCAAGGCAACATTGTTGGCCAGGGTCAGTGGAGCGCTGGTATCCAGCTGCCCACCGGCGGCTGTCACCGTGCCCGCTCCGAGCGCAGTGTTGGTTTCGATCAGCAGCGTCCCCGCAGCCAGCGTCGTGCCGCCTGCATAGGTATTGCTGCCGCCCAGGGTGAGCGTGCCGGTGCCGATCTTGTTCAGCGCTCCGGCACCGCTGATGCCGCCGCCAAGTCGCAGGTTATTGGCACCGCCGATGCCGATGAAATCGTTGAGCACGAACGCGTTCGGCAAGTCGACTGCAGCACTGGAAAGCACGCTGCCGGCAGATACGTTGACGGTGCCTGTTCCCAGTGCGCCATTGGTGCCAACGGTCACTGAGCCGCCGAGCAGGTTGACGCCACCGCTGAAAGTATTGCTGCCGGTCAGGCTCAACGCACCGGTCCCGGTCTTGGTCAGCGCACCGGTGCCGATGATGGGGCTGGCAACGGTCAGTGCATTGGCGCCCTGCAAGGTCAAGCCACCTGTTCCCAACGTGATGCCGCCGGCAGGCGACAGGCTCAGGCCGGCGGCTGTCGCCTCCAGCGCACCGCCGTTGGCGGTGATGGCAGTGCCTAGCTGCGCAGGATTGGCAAACTGCAGTACGCCGCCATTGAGCGCGCTGCTGCCGAAGTTGCTTCCGCCCCCCACCGACCAGGTGCCGCTGTTGACGCGCAGGCTGCCGAAATTGATGTACTGCGCGGTGCTGAGCGTTCCGGCGCCGGTGCTGCCGCTGCCAGTGCCGGTGGCCGAATTCTGCAGGATCAGCGTATTGGTGCCGCCTGCGCCGCCATCCACCACACCGGTCTGCGCAAAGCTCAGCAAGCCGCCCGGCCCAAGCAGTTCGAGCGCGAGCCCGCCGCCGCTGTTGACGCTGCCGCCAGTCACCGCCGTGAAGCTGTTGGTGCTGCCCGCCCCCATCGACACGCTGCCGTTGATGGTGCCGGCGTTGACGAAGCTGTTGCCGGTGGCCGAACTCTGGAAGCCCACACGCCCGTTGATGGTGCCGGTGTTGACCGCATTGACGGTACCGCCGCCGCTGACTGCAATCACCGGCGTATCCGCACTCAGCACCGACAGGTTCAACAATGCACGGCTATCGATCAGGCCGGCATTGTTGATCTGCACGACGCCATTGCTGGCCGAGGTGATGCCAAGCGCCATGCCGTCGAGATTGAGCAGGTTCGCCCCCAGCAGGCCGCCGGTGCCGTAAATCGCGCCGGTGGCGAGATTGTTGGCGGTCACCGTGGTGGAACTGGCGTTGCCCATGGTGACGCCGGTGCTCAACACCGACAACAGGCCGAGCACCGAGGGATCGATCGTACCGCTGTTGTTGAGCGTGGCATTGGTGCCACTGAGCGCAATGGCGGTGCCACCCAGCAGCCCGGCGGTCATTTGCGTGCCAGCCGCAACATTGATGGTCAGGTTGTTTGCGTTGCTTGCGAAGCTGTTGCTGGTGATTGGCAGCCCCGTGCAGGTGACGGTTGCACCCGCTGCGGGGAGCGCAGGTGTGCATGCCCCCCAGGCCAGCATCGGTGCGGCGGCTCCCACCGCCAGGACGACCAGGCTCGCCACACTGCGGCGGGTTGAACCGGGCTTGCGCCGCCGACGTACCAGCTCGTGCGTCACCACCCAATTGCCAATCGCCGCGTTCCAGACCAGCGCAAATGCACGATTCATTTTATTCCCCCTGTATCGCCGTGCAGAGACTCACGCACACACACGCGCTCTCCAACAGCAGAAAGTTGATTTACTGTCGAGTCGGTTTAAAACAGCTTTTGCCGTGCCAACCGGTATCGCCTACGGATGAGTACGTTTAATACCATTCCCTGCGGATAATATTGGGAGATTAATAGGCAAAGCGCCATGCATGAAACTGTGCTGAATATCACTAACCACAAAACTATCCATGACACACGTCGAAACTGTCGACTGGTTTGCTCGTGCCCGTCAGTGTTATCGCGCCACCTCATGCGGCAGGCGCCACAGATCATGCGCGGCAGGCTTCAAGTAAAAAAATGGCATAATTCAGCTGTAAAGCGGAATATGATTGGATGAGTCCGAATGATTTAAAGCGATCTGATGCGGCAGCTTGGATATTAGCGAACCGAACCATTTCGACTACAACTTTGTGTGGAATGCTGCGGCGCAGGAATGAATTCCCGTTCGCTGCAGTGTCGTCAGTTGTTTTAATGAGCCCGCTTTCACTATTAAGACCACCATCAACTGTCGACGCCGTTCATTGATTGCGGTATTTGTGTGCGGCCACCCCGCCTGTCCAGTTTATTGTCGCGTTCGATAGCCTGCGGTGGATTTTATTGAAGAGGCCGGCTTATTCGAAAAGGTTTTAGTGCCCGATGATCGTCACCTGTCGATGACCTCGGTTTGTTTCTAGTAGCCATGCAGTGTGTGATCTTCAACACGGAATCTGACGACATGACGCTTGCTTTGGATACCAAACGGCAGGAACAGCACTTCGACTGGTCGGGTGTGCCGATCGACCTGGGTGGCATGGAGCCGCTCGATCAGATCGCGCGCCTGCTGTGCCATGCACTGGTTGCGCCTGCGGCCGCACTGACCATCGTCGAGGGCGGCCGCGTGCGCGTGCTGGCGGCCCGCGGCATCAGTGCCGCCCATGTCGAACAAGCCATCGAGTTGTGCCGGCATGCATCTACTGCGCCCAACGGCGTGACGGAGCTGATCGAACCTGCCGCCCTTGCCCCGATCCAGCTGGGCGACGCCGCCTTCCCGGGCTTGCCGGCGCGCTTTATTGCCTGCGTTCCGGTGGGTGCACCGCAGACCGGCGTCTCCGGCACCCTGTGCGTGATCGATACGCGCGAGCGTCGCCTGGCCAGCCAGGAACACCAACAGTTGTTGATGTTCGCCAATGTGGCAGCCGCGCAGCTGGAACTGCAATTCGGCGCCGGGCGGCGCGAACCGCACAGCGGCCTGCTCAATGCACGCCAGCTGCAGTCGGACCTGGATGCCCTGGCCTTTGGCAGCCACTGTGTGCCGACCATCGCCGCCTTCATCGAGGTCTACGACACCCAGGCGGCCAATGAAGCACGTCAGGCGCTGGGCATGCAGCCGCTGGAAGAACTGGTGCGCCATGCCAGCTACGTGCTGACGCGCGCACTGCGCGGCAAGGCCACGGTCTATCACGTGGCACCGATGCGTTTTGCGTTTTTTCTATTGAATTCCGCACCCGACGAGATGGAAGACCTGTTGCTCGATCTGCGCGACATGTTGCATGCACCGATGGATGCGGCCGGCATCCCCATGTCCTTGACCTTCCATGCCGGTGTGGTGCGCTTTGCGCCGCAGCAACCGGACACCAACGATGTCATGCGCAAGGGGCTGGTGGCGCTGGGCGATGCGATCAGCAATCACGCCATCGTGTGCTGGTACAGCGCCTCCCACGACGATGCGATCCAGCGCTCGTACCGGTTGGCGCTGGATGCCGAAAAGGCGCTGGAAGCCGGCGATTTCCGCCTGGTCTTCCAGCCCCGGATCAATCTTGAAGACTTGTCGGTGACCGGCTTCGAGGCGCTGTTGCGCTGGCGGCATGCCAACCTCGGCCCGATCGGCCCGGATGAATTCATCCCCTTGTTCGAAAAGACCGCCTTGATGTGCACCGTCACCAATTGGGTGATCGAGAACGCGCTGGTGCAGTTGGCCAGCTGGCGTGCGCAGGGGCTGGATTTCTCCATGTCGATCAATCTGTCTTCGCGCGATTTCGGCAACCGCAATCTCGCCGCAGACGTCATCCAACGTTGCAGGGAGTTGGCCATTCCCACCCACCGCATCGAGCTGGAGATTACCGAGGGCCGCTGGTTGCGCAGCAATGTCGAGGCCGTGCCCCGGCTGCGCACCCTGCGCGACGCCGGGGTCAGTGTGGCCATCGACGACTTCGGCACCGGCTACAGCAACTTCGGCTACCTCACCGAGCTGCCGGTCAACGTGCTCAAGCTCGATCGATCGCTGGTGACCGGCATCGCCAACAAGGCCGGGATGCAGTTGCGCGCCGAGGCGGTGGTACGTCTGGCCAGTGCACTGGGATATCGCACCGTGGCCGAAGGCATCGAACATGCCGACGAAATTGCGCTGCTGCGCAGTTGGGGATGCGATGAAGCGCAGGGCTATCTGCTGGCCCGGCCGATGGAGGCGGAGCTGGTGGCGGCCTATGTGGCAAGCGCGGTGGCCGAACAGCGCTTGCCGTGATGTGATCTGCCCGACTAGGCGCGTGCGTCGTCCTTGATCGACTCACACAGCGCCGCCCTCGCCGCCTACAGTGATACGCGTGGCAACGCAGCGCGCACGCTGCGTTGCCACGCGGCCATCAACTCAGATCGTGCAGGTCCTTGCCCAGCGGCGGACCCAGCGTCCAGTCGGAAAACCGCACCTTCAGCCCGGCACGCTCCGGCGTGCAGCACATCGGCCCGACCTGGTACGCGTCGGCGACGGGAAACGGGCAAAGCCTGACCAGCGGCCAGGTCCGGCCATCGGCCGATACCTGCAGACGCAGGACGCCGTCGGCAACGGTGGCGCGTATCCAGAAATCCTTGGGGTCGGCTTCGTAGGGGCCGGTCGCCCAATCCGAGACCGGGTTGGTCAACACGCTGCTGAGCATGGCACGGCCATCGCTAAGCTCGATGCCCGCCTTGACCCAGTGCTGCTCGTCCACGCGCACCATGATGCCGGCCTGATCGTAGAGCGACTCGTATTGCGCACGTACCCGCAACTGCGCAGTGAAGCGCGCTGCGGCGGTGATACCTAGAAAATGCCCGCTATCGCGCGTAAATCCGTAATGCGTCTTGCGCCAGAAATCGGTGGCCTTGTCGGTGACCACGTCCAAAGTGCCGCCGCTGATTGCGACGGTCCGTGGCCGATTGAGCCAGCTGCCATCCTGCCACTGCGTGTCCTGCGCCATCGTGTTCTCCGTGTTGGGTTGCCTGGCAAGCACACCGCCGCTGATGGCCATTCCCATCGCGCCGCCCAGCAGGCGTCTGCGTGCACCGTCTATCGCATCGTGGGTCATTCAGTGTCGTCCATGCATTTGAAGAACTGCATAGTCTAGCCGCGCGGTGGGTCAAAACGCGTGTGCCTGGGCAGTGCTGCAGATGGCTGGCGTCGCTGCGGCAACAGCTTCAGTGCTGGCGCCAACCCATGCTGTCAGCGCTGTGCGAGCGCGTAGTCCAGCGCCGCGCAGATCGCAGCCACCTGCGCGGCGTTGCACTGCGCGGGCGTCGCGCGTGGACTGTCCGGATACACCTCGGTCGTGGTGCGATAGCGCGCGTCGGTGACGCCCGCGCACAGGCCAAGACGCCGCACCGGGTAGTTGATCACGCCAGGAGCGACCACCGCTGCGCCGATGATCTGGCCGTTCGCGTCGGCAGGTGCGATATGGGTGAGCTCGGCGACAGCGGCAATGATGGCCTGCTGGAACTGCGGTTGCGGATCGTCGCTATCGCCCACCAAGTAAAAGCCATCGGGAATGCTGCCGGGCACGAAATCGACGCCGTCACGTGCGGCCAGAGCCGGGCGAAATTCGCTCTCGTCGCTGTCGGTGGTTTCGTGCAGATCGATATGCACCAGCATCTGTCCGGCCACTGTGGCGACCAGCTGCATCAAGGCCGCCGACTCGGCGGCCGGGCTGTCCGGCCGAAACGCACGATTGGGGTCGATGGCATCGGCATTCCAGCGCTGGACCCGCTCGTAGCCCCACGGATTGACGCAAGGCACCACCAGCAGATTGAGCTTGCCTGCATAGGCCGCCGCGCGTTGCTGCAGGAACTGCAGCGCGCCCTGCACGCCGCTGGTTTCATAGCCATGCACGCCACCGGTCACCAGCGCGCGAGGCAGCGCAGCGTCCCACTGCGCGCTGCGCAGCGCGATCAGCGGATATTGCTCGGCTGCCGCCTGGATCGTCCCGTAATGCACACGCTCATAGCTGACATCCAGTGCATCGATGACCTGCACCACATCGTCGGCATGACTGCGCTGACACAGCTGGCGTGTCCGCCATGCGGCGCGCTCCGCCTCGCCCCAGGGCTGTTGTGGAGTGCCGATCGGATACGCCATGCGTTCTGTCATTACCGGTGCCGTCCATTGAAAGACGGCCAGGGTAAGCGCTGCGCGCTGGGCGGTCCATTCGGCGGCAGATACGATGATGGTGACGACCCGTAAGGTCGAGCCCGGTTGCTGCTGGCCTTCAAATTTGACTGTCAACAAGGCTGTGTCGACATCGGGCGCAATACCGCCGTGCATAAGGATTGCCGTGACTTCGGCCGCGGTTGGGTCTGCCCCATTCGCTGACCTGGTTTCAATGTTGGGCAGTCGAGGGGGTCAATACAGGCGAGCTGCCATGCAATGGCGTCCCTAAGCCTTCCACCGAACGCGCTTGGCTCCTACTCCATCTGCCGGCTTTGCAACTCTGCAGTGGGTGCAAATCCTGCATTCACTTGGGTAGGTGCACTAGGCAATCGCGAAATATTTCGCTGCAATCGATAGCGTGCGTGCGACAACGAGTGAAAAAACTTCCGATCTCGTCGTGATGCATTGCACATCAATATCTTTATCAGGTCTCAATCAACCCAAGCAACGCACAAGCAGATTAAAAACAACATGTCGCTGCAATCGATTGTTCCAGACATGCTGTCAGCGCTGCGGACAGCTCCGCAAAACGAAGCAGGCCCCGCACATGGCGTGCAGGGCCTGCAGTCCGCTGCAGCAAGAACGGCGCGCCAGATGCGCGCCGCACTCTTGCTTAGACGGCCTCTTCCTGAGGTTTGGCCTGCTTGGAACGCCCACCCTTGCTGCCGATCCGCGACATATGATCGCGATCGCGGCTGACCGCCTGGCCGCCCTTGCGGCCAGCTTCGCGTGCTTCGTCGCTGGTAAATTCGTGCGCGTTGCCGCTGGCATGCGCTGCCTTGCCGCCGCTGCTCGCCAACACGCGGCGCTTTTCAGGATCCAATGCGGCAAAACCGCGCCGGCTACGAGTATTGCTTTGTCCGTCTTCCACTGTGCCTCCTCTCGATGCGTCGATCACGCCACTGGTAGGAGGGGTAACGCAACTATCGTGCCAACCCGTAAAGCCCTGCCAGACGGCGCCACGCCGCACGATGCAGGAAAAAACAGCTGCGCTCGCTGTGCAAATCTTGCACTCCTGCCTTGCGCAGGCTGATGTTGCACACGCGACACACCGATAGCGCTACCAACGCAGCCGCACGAACGACCTGCTCGTGCGGCCGTCGCCGGCAGCATCCAGGCATGCAGCATCGTCAGATCGATCGATACCTGGCTCGCCCAATGCGTCAGCGAACCGCAACCAGGCGCAAGGTCTGGCGAGGTCAGACCGGCAGCGTAGTGGCGCTGCGCCCGTCAGCCAGCAATGCGGCCACATGCCGCGCAATGCTCAGGCAGCAGGTCAAGCCTGGCGACTCGATCCCGAACAGGTTCACCAGACCGGCGATGCCGTGCATGGACGGACCGTCGATACGGAAATCGGCCGCCGCCTCGCCAGGCCCGCTGATCTTCGGGCGCACACCGCAATAGCCGGGCTGCAATGCGCCGTCCGGCAGGCCAGGCCAGTAACGCCGGATCGCTGCGGCAAAACGCGCCGCATGCGCTGGCTCGCAGTGATAGTCGGGCTGCGCGACCCACTCCACGTCGGGGCCGAAGCGCGCACGCCCATGCAGATCCAGCGTGAGATGCACACCCAGGCCGCCAGGTTCGGGCATGGGGTAGATCAACTGCTGGAAGGGCGAGCGGCCCGCCAGGGTGAAGTAGCTGCCCTTGGCGAAATAGCCGCGCACCTGTGCATGCGCAGGCAGGCCATCGATCCGCGCAGCCAGTGGCGGCGCACCATGACCGGCCGCGTTCACCAGCCAGGCGCAGGTCAGCCTTGCCGGCGCCTGACCCGCGACGCTCACACGCAAGCCCTGCGCAAGCAGCTCGACCTGCACGACTGGTGCGCGCAGCGCCACGGTGGCGCCATGCGCTTCGGCATCGCCCTGCAACGCCAGCGTCAGCGCATGGCTGTCGATGATGCCGGTGGCGGTGGATTCCAGCGCAGCCACGCAGCGCAGGGCCGGTTCGCGCGCCTGTACCTGCGCCGCGTCGAGCGGCAGCAAGCCGTGCGCGCCGCTGGCGATGGCACTGCGGTGCAACTGCTCGAGCTGGTCGCGCTGCGCGTGGTCGCAGGCGATGATCAATTTGCCACAGCGCCGATGCGGCACGTGGCGCTGTTTGCAATACGCATACAACAGCGGGTTGCCGATGATGCACAGCTGCGCTTTCAAGGAAGGGGCCGGATAGTAGAGCCCGGCATGGATCACCTCGCTGTTGCGTGCGCTGCTGCCGGTGCCGATGGCACCTTCGGATTCCAGCACCAGCACCTCGTGCCCTCGCATCGCCAGCTCGCGCGCAATTGCCAGCCCCACCACTCCGGCACCTATCACGATGCACTCGACGTCTTGCATGGCCGCTCTCACACGATGGCCGATCAGTCTATCCGCACACTAGAACGCGCAGGATTGTCGCGACCGTTATCACTGTTTTCTCACTACCCAGCTCTATATTCAGCTCAAGCCATGACGTAAATCACGTTATTCAACGCCGACAGACGTTTTCCGAATTTTGCGGTGTGCATTCTTCCCCCACCCGAGCGCACCCCGTCGCGTCCGGTTCGAAGCTGCAATCACCGAAGGAGTTTGAATGGACGCAACGCGTTCGGTCCTGCTTGCCTCCAATTACGAGGCATGGCCAGAGGCCTTCAATGGGCAGGCATATGCATTGCTCAACGTGGTCCGCAGTCTGGAACACGCGCAGCTGCTGTGCCCGCCCGCGGCGGATTACACCCGCGGGCGCGGCGTCAATCCCGGCGTGTCGTATCTGCTCAACGAACTCAAATACCGCAGTGTCTCTGCGCTGCAGCGGCTGAGCGGGCAACCTGCGCTCTCCAACGCACAGCCACGGGTGGTCGAACAGGACTATGACCTGTTCTTCTACGTGTGCCAGTTCCCCCGGGAATTGAGCACGCTGGGGCGCATCAAGGGATGGCGCGAGCGCTGCCGTACCCGCGTGGTGTATCTGCTGGAAACCTGGCCGGAATTGCTGGAATCGCAGAAAGCCGAGTTGAAACTGCTGGATCAGTTCGACCATGTGTTCGTGCTCAATGCCAGTTGCGTCGATGCGCTGCGTAGCTATACCAGCACGCCGGTCTCGTTTCTGGCCAGCGCCTGCGACACCCTGCTGGCAACGCCACAGCCGCGGCCACCGCAGCGCTGCATCGATGTGGTCAGCATCGGCCGGCGCATGCCGCAGGTGCACGCGCAGTTGCTTGCGCATGCACAGGCCAACCCGGATTTTTTCTATATGCACGATGTGCTGCGCGGTGGCGCGGTGCAGGACTGGGCTGCCCATCGGCTGCAGTCGGCAGCCATGATCAAACGCGCCAAGTTCTTCATGGCGCACGACTTCGTGGTCGACACCCAAGGATTTTTCAGGGGTGTGAAAAAACAGGCGCTGGCAACGCGCTATTTCGAAGGTGCCGCCGGGGGTGCGGTGATTCTTGGCTCCGCACAGGCATGCCCGGAATTTGCCGAGCACTTCGATTGGGAAGATGCAGTGATCGAGCTGCCGGCCGATGGCAAGGAGATTGGCCTGTTCCTGCGCGATCTGGAGCAGCAGACCGACCGACTGGAGTGTGCCCGCCTGCACAACACCGTGCAATGCCTGCGACGGCACGACTGGGCACACCGATGGGCGCAGATCCTGCAGACGCTGCAGTTGCCGCGCCCGCCACTGATGGCCGAGCGCTTTGCCATGCTCGACAACCTGGCCACGATGGCCGAACAGGCCGCCTGCCCGCCGGCGATTGCGCTGAGCATGACCGCCTAGCGCTCCATCGCACTGCGCCGAGTCACTGGCGCGTCAGTTCAAGGAATCGCAATGAAAGCAGTCATTCTGGCGGGCGGCCTGGGAACGCGCATTTCCGAAGAAACCGCCATCCGCCCCAAGCCCATGGTGGAGATCGGCGGCAAGCCGATCCTCTGGCACATCATGAAGATCTACGCACACCACGGCATCCAGGATTTCATCGTTTGTTTGGGCTACCGCGGTGAGGTGATCAAGGATTTCTTCATGAATTACCACATGCGCGAATCCGACGTCACCTGCGACCTCGGCAGCAACACCACCACCTTGCACAACACCCGCGCCGAGCCCTGGCGCGTGACGCTGGTGGATACCGGTGCCCAGACCATGACCGGCGGCCGGTTGCGCCGGGTGCGCGAGCATCTGCGCGACGAGGCGGCGTTCTGCATGACCTATGGCGATGGTGTGGCCGATGTGGACATCACCGCCGCCATCGCACTGCACCAGCGCGAAGGCCGCATGGCCACGGTCACCGCAGTGCAACCGCCCGGCCGCTTTGGCGCCCTGCGTTTGGAAGGCGAACAGGTCACCGGATTCCGCGAGAAACCGCTGGATGGCGACGGCCTGATCAACGGCGGTTTCTTCGTGCTGGACCCGCGCGTGATCGATGTGATCGACGGCGATGCCACCGTGTGGGAGAACAGCCCGCTGGAAACGCTGGTCGATCGCGACGAGCTGAGCGTGTATCGCCACGACGGCTTCTGGCAGCCGATGGACACGCTGCGCGACCGCAATCATCTCGAAACCCTCTGGTCGTCCAATCGCGCGCCCTGGCGCGTGTGGGAGTAACAACATGCGTATTCTGATCACCGGCAACATGGGCTACATCGGCCCGGTCGTGGCTGCGCATTTGCGGCAGCGCTATCCGCAGGCCTGGTTGGTCGGGCTGGATCGCGGCTGGTTCGCGCATTGCCTGTCCGACCCGCGCCGCCTGCCGGAAGTGGTGCTGGACCAGCAATGGTTCGGCGATGTGCGCGATCTCACCGCGCAGCAATTGCAGGGCTTCGACGCGGTGGTGCACCTGGCGGCGATCTCCAACGATGCGATGGGCAAGCGTTTCGAGCTGGTCACCGATGCGATCAACTGCCGCGCCAGCGTGGCGGTGGCGCAGGCGGCCGCGCAGGCCGGTGTGGGGCACTTCGTGTTTGCCTCCAGCTGCAGCGTGTACGGCGCCGCCGCCGATGGCACGCCACGTTCGGAAACCAGCGCGATCGCGCCGCTGACCGCGTATGCGCATTCCAAGATCGACACCGAACGCGCGCTTGCTCAGCTGGACACCGACATGGTGATCACCTGCCTGCGCTTTGCCACCGCCTGCGGTGCCTCGCCACGTCTGCGGCTGGATCTGGTGCTCAACGATTTCGTCGCCAGCGCGGTGGCCAACGGCACCGTGGAAGTGCTGTCGGACGGTTCGCCATGGCGGCCGTTGATCCATGTGCGCGACATGGCGCGCGCCATCGACTGGGCATTGCGCCGCACGCCAGCGGCAGGCGGGCAGTTTTTGTTCGTCAATGCCGGCTCGGAGCGCTGGAACGTGCAGATCCGCGATCTTGCCCACGCGGTCGGCGTGGCGATCCCCTCTGCGCATGTTGCGATCTCCACCAGCGCACCCAGCGACAACCGCTCCTATCGCGTGGATTTCTCGCTGTTCGAACGCCTGGCGCCGGAACACCAACCGCAGGAAACCCTGCGCTCCACCATCACCGAGCTGCGCGACGATCTGCAGCGCGCCGGGTTCAGCGATGGCGACTTCCGCCAGCGGTCGGACTTCATTCGTCTGCGCATCCTGCAGCAACTGGTCGACACAGGAACCCTGGCAGCGGATCTGAGGGTGGCGGCATGATCTTCCACCCCACCCCGCTGGCGGGTGCGTTCGTGATCGAGCCGGAACAACGCGGTGATGAACGCGGCTGGTTTGCACGGGTGTTCTGCACCCAGGAGATGGCGCAGGCCGGCCTGGTCGATCAGTTCGTGCAGGTCAACAATTCGTTCAATGCACAGGCCGGCACCTTGCGCGGCATGCATTACCAATTGCCGCCCGCTGCCGAGGTCAAGATCGTGCGCTGCATCCGTGGTGCGCTGTGGGATGCGATCGTGGATCTGCGCCCGGATTCGCCCACCTACCTGCAGTGGTACGGCACCGAATTGACTGCCGACAGTCGCCTGGCGCTGTACGTGCCGCGCGGCTTTGCGCATGGCTTCATCACCTTGCAGCCGCAGACCGAAGCGTTCTATTTCGCCAGTGCGATGTACACGCCGCAGGCCGAGCGTGGCTTGCGCTGGAACGATCCGCGCCTGGGCGTGCAGTGGCCGCTCGAACCACAGCTGGTGTCCGACAAGGATGCCGCGTGGCCGGATTTCAACGAACAACAACAAGGCATCCCCACCCTTGCCGGACTCACCCCGCGGGAGCGCGCATGAATATCGATCGTCTATTGCAGGCCCGTGCCGCCGAAGGCCGCCCATTGCGTGTTGGCCTGTACGGCGCCGGCTTCATGGCGCGCGGCATCGTCAACCAGATCGCGCACTCGGTGCCGGGCATGCGGGTGTCGGTGATCTGCAACCGCAGCGTGGACAAGGCGCTGGAAGCCTACCGCCAGGCTGGCCAGCACGCACGCGTGGTGGATGGCGCCAGCGAGTTGAAGCGCCAGATCGCCACCGGCATTCCCGCCGTGACCGATGACCCTGCACTGCTGTACGAATGCGATGCGCTGGATTGCCTGATCGATGCCACCGGCGCCATCGACTATGGTGCGCGCATCAGTCTGGGCGCCATCGCCCACGGCCGCCACATGGTCACCATGAATGCCGAACTCGATGGCACCGTTGGCCCGCTGCTCAAGCGCAAGGCCGATGCAGCCGGGGTGATCTTCAGCGCCTGCGATGGTGACCAGCCCGGCGTGCAGATGAACCTGTACCGGTTCGTGCGTTCGATCGGCCTGACACCGCTGCTGTGCGGCAACATCAAGGGCTTGCAGGACCCGTATCGCACACCGGCGACACAGGCCGGTTTTGCAGCGAAGTGGGGCCAGGACCCGCATATGGTCACCAGTTTTGCCGACGGCACCAAGATCAGCTTCGAGCAGGCGATCGTGGCCAATGGCACCGGCATGTCGATCCTGCAGCGCGGCATGACCGGGTATGAGCATCGCGCACATGTCGACGAACTGACCCGGCGCTACGACATCGAGGCCTTGCGTGCGGTGGGCGGCGCGGTGGATTACGTGGTCGGCGCCCTGCCCTCGCCCGGCGTGTTCGTGCTGGCCAGCCACGACGATGCCAGGCAGCAGCACTACCTCAATCTCTACAAGCTCGGCGAAGGCCCGCTTTACAGCTTCTACACCCCGTACCACCTCTGCCACTTCGAAGTCCCGCTGTCGGTGGCGCGGGTGGTGCTGCTGGGCGATGCGGTGCTGCAACCGCTGGGGGCACCGCTGGTGGAAGTGATTGCCACCGCCAAGCGCGACCTGGCCATTGGCGAAACCATCGACGGACTCGGCGGCTACATGAGCTACGGCCAGTGCGAGCGCGCCGATGTCACCGCAAACGCCGGGCTGCTGCCGATGGGCGTGGCTGAAGGCTGTGTACTCCGCCATGCGGTGGCCAGGGACCAAGTGCTGACCTACGACGATGTGCAGTTGCCGGCCAACCGCCTGATCGATCGTCTGCGTGCCGAGCAGGCCAGCGTTTTCGCCGACGCTGCGGAACTGGCCGCCTGAGCGCAGGGACATCGGCCGGCGTCCGCGTACCGATGCCGCAGCCGATGGTCGCACTGCCTGCCCGTCCCACCATCCGCGTCCTGCAGGCCGGGCGTGCGCTGGCCGCCACGATGGTGGTGCTCAGCCACAGCGTGCTGCCCACCACGCATCTGGTGCAGCCGTTACCGGCATGGCTGGCCGCGGCGCTGGCGCACGGCTATCTGGGCGTGGATTTCTTCTTTGTACTGTCGGGCTTCATCATCTACTACGTCAACCATGCCGGCGCGGACACGCCGGGCTGGAGCCGCGATTACGCCAGCAGCCGTATCAGCCGCATCTATCTGCCGTACTGGCCGGTGGGTGTTGCGTTGGCATTGGCCTATACGCTGCGGCCCAGCCTGGACGATGGCGACATGGGCTGGTCTTGGTTTGCCACGCTGACCCTGCTGCCGGTCGATGGGCAATCTGCGTTGGGCGTGGCGTGGACGCTGAGTTACGAGCTGATGTTCTATGCACTGGCGTGGTTGTTCTTCCGTAGCGGGCATCCGCTGCGCTGCGCGCTACTCTGGGCCGGCGTGACACTGCTGTACGCGGCGCTTGGCGCGCCGTTCGCGCAACCGGTGGAAGTTTCCTGGCGGGCGTTGTTGCTGCATCCCATCACGCTGGAATTCGTGTTCGGCATGCTGGCGGCACGCGCGGTATTGAGCGCTGCAGCATGGACGCTGTGGGTCAGCGCTGCAGTCGCGGTCGTGGCATCGGCGTGTTTCGTGCTCGATGGCATGCAACGCGCGCATTCGCCGCTGTTCGGCCTGGCGCTCGCTGGCGCAGTGGTCGGGCTGGTGCGCGCGGAATGGCGCGGCTGGCTGCGTATCGGCCCGGTGCTGTTATTGCTCGGCAATGCGTCGTATGCGATCTACCTGGTGCATATGCCGTTGATGTCGCTGGTGGCACGCACCACGCGACGGATGGGGCCGCTGGCCACTTGGCCGGTGAACCTGCTGCTCAGCGTGAGTGCCGCGCTGCTGCTCGGCGTGATCTATCACCTGTGCTACGAGCGCATCGCGCTGCGGAATGCGCGCCGCGTGCTGGCACGCCGCGTGATCCGTTGAAGTTTTGCGACCAAGCCGCGCGTGGATCGGCGCGCACGGCGCTAGGCAAATCGCGCTCACCCCGCCGCCTGCTCCAGCGCCATACCGAAGCGATCGTCGCACTGGGCTGCCGCCTCGGACAAGGCAGCGCCCACCAGCAGCAAGGTCGGCAAGCCCGGCAGCATGCCGGCGGCGGTAAGTCCCAGCTCGCCCAGGGTGGTCAGCCGGCGTTGCTGCTCGGGCCGGGTGGCGGCCTGCACGATGGCCGCCGGGGTGCTGGGCGGCAGATGCGCCAGCAACGCGGTGGCCAAGGCATCGGCACGCCGCAGGCCCATGTAGATGCCCAGCGTGGTGCCGCTGGCGGCCAGTGCGCCCCAATTCGGCTCGCCGTGATCGTGCGTATGCGCGGTGACGAAGGTGATGCCGTGGCAATGGCTGCGATGGGTCAGCGACACTTCCAGTGCGGATGCGGCGGCGAATGCGGCACTGACGCCGTTGATGATCTGCACGCCCACACCGGCGCGGCGCAGGAAGCTGATCTCCTCGCCCGCGCGCCCGAACAGCAGTGCCTCGCCGCCTTTGACGCGCACCACGCGCAAGCCCTGCACGGCGTAGCGCCGCATCAGCCGGCAGATGAAGTCCTGCGGCGTCGAGCGGCAGCCACCGCGCTTGCCGACCCTGATCACCCGCGCCTGCGGTGCGAGCTCGACGATCTGCGGGTTGGCCAGATCGTCCAGCAGAAGCACCTGCGCGGCAGCCAGCGCCTTGACCGCCTTGATGGTGAGCAGATCCAGATCGCCGGGGCCGGCGGACAACAACACCACATCACGCGCGCAGGACGGAATGACTGACATGAGCAGGTCTCGCAATATGGGGAGGTCGGGACAGGCACTCAGGCGTGTCGGGGTTGCCGGCACAGCCGGGTGAGTTGCGGAACACAGGAGCCGCAGACCGTGCCGCAGCCCAGGCGTTGCTTGAGCTGGTGCAGGTCGGCGCCGTCGTCGATGGCGGCATGGATCGCAGCAGTCGACACCTGCATGCAGCTGCAGACGATCGGGTCGCTGGGCGCGCCCTGCGTCTGCGCAAACACCGCCAGCCGCGGACCGCGCCAGGGCCGGCCTGCCAATGCGCTGCGCAGCAACGCCTGATTGGCCTCGCTGGGCTGCGCCGCGCTGAGCAGCAGGCCGTCGATATGGCTGTGGCCGTCTTGCATGCGCCAGCCCACACGACGCAGCAGCCCGCGGCGCAGGTCGCGGTACTCCAGCACGTCTGCGCCGGCCGGCAACTGCAATGCGACGATCAGGCGATCGAGCCATTGCGCATCCGGCGCGCGTTCGCAGGCCGCATGCAAGACCGCCCAGTGCCCGCCGGCCTCGGCCAGCGGCTCGGCATGCAGCCGCAGCGATGCATAGCCGCAGTCGCGCAACAGCGGCTGCAGTGCCTGTTGCAAGGCCAACGCATCGCCGCGCCGGGCAGCGAGCAGATGCCAGCCGAACACCGCCTTCTCCACCCGCACCGCCGCATGCTTGAGCTCGGGCTGCTGCGAGCGCGCGTCCACCGCTGGGCTGCTCACTTCGTTGATGCCGCCACTGGACAGGTGCTGCCCGCTCCAATGCATCGCGGCAAATACGCTGCCCGAGCGTAGCTCGTCGGACAGTTCCAGCGGCAGCACCAGCGCACCGCGCTTGCTGGCGATCTGCACCAGCTCGCCGGCGACCAGGCCGCGCCGCGCTGCGTCGTCCGGATGCATGCGCAACGCGGGTTCGGGGCTATGCGCAAACGCTGCCGGCACGCGTCCGCTGCGCGACATGCCATGCCATTGATCGCGCAGGCGGCCGGTCAGCAAGCGCATCGGAAAGCGGGCCGAGGTCGGCTCGGCCACCTTGCGATACGGCGTGGCGTGGAAGCGCGCGCGCCCGTTGCCGGTGGCGAACAGGCCATCGGTATAGCGTCGCACCTGCCCGTGTGCGGCGCCGGCAGGGAACGGCCACTGCTGCGGCCCGTCATCCAGCAGCGGGTAATCCAGCCCGCCGATGTCTAGATCGCGCCCCACCGTCAACGCGCGATGCTCGTCGAAGATCTGCGCGGTGCTGTCGAACCCGAACAGACCTGCATCGCTGGCAGGTGCCAGACGCGCTTCGAGCCGGCGTGCCACTTCGCGGGCGATCCACCAGTCCGCGCGCGCCTGGCCCGGCGCGTCCACCGCCTTGCGCACGCGGGTGATACGGCGCTCGGAGTTGGTCACGGTGCCGTCCTTCTCGCCCCAGCTGGCGGCCGGCAACAGCACGTCGGCGTACGGCACGGTGTCGGTGCCGGAAAACGCGTCCTGCACGATCACCAGTTCGGCCTGTTCCAGTGCGGCGCGAATGCCATACACCTCCGGCATCGAATGCACGGGGTTGGTGCAGACGATCCACACCGCCTTCAACGTGCCCGCACGCAGACGCTCGAACAACTGCACGGCCGGTGTGCCGGCCGTGGCACTCAGACGGCCGGCGGGCAAATGCCACAGACGTTCCAGTTCCGCACGATCGTCGGCATTGCCGATCTCGCGATGCGCCGCCAGCATCGTCGCCATGCCGCCGACCTCGCGCCCGCCCATCGCATTGGGCTGGCCGGTCAGCGAAAACGGCCCTGCGCCCGGCTTGCCGATCTGCCCCGTCGCCAGATGCAGATTGATCAGGGCCAGATTCTTGTCGGTGCCCTGCGCGGACTGGTTCAGGCCCATGCAGTACAGCGACAGCGCCGCCGGGCTACGCCCGAACCACTCGGCCGCCTGCACCAGGTCCTCGTGCGAGATACCGCAGATCTCGGCGCTCATGCGCGGGGTGTACTCGCGCAGCATGTGCTTGAGGGCGTCGAAATCCTCGGTATGCGCCGCAACGAAACGCGCATCCACCAGACCCTCCCAGATCAGGTGATGCAGCATGCCGTTGAACAGGGCGACGTCTGTCCCGGGCTCGATCGCCAGGTGCAGGTCGGCCATGGCCGCGGTGTCGGTGCGACGCGGATCGATCACGACCCAGCGAATGGCGGGATTTTTCGCCCGCGCCTCTTCCAGCCGGCGAAACAGCACCGGATGCGCATACGCCATGTTGCTGCCGGCAAACAGTACCGTCTGTGCCAGCTCCAGATCCTCGTAACAGGTGGGCGGGCCATCGGCGCCCAGCGCCAGCTTGTAGGCGGTAACCGCGCTGGACATGCACAGGCGCGAGTTGGTGTCGATGTTGTTGGTGCCCAGCAGGCCCTTGGCGAGCTTGTTGAAGACGTAATAGTCCTCGGTCAGCAGCTGTCCCGAGAGATAGAACGCCACCGCGTCCGCGCCGTGCTCCTCGACGATCGCCGCCAGCTTGCCGGTGACGTGATCGAGCGCCTGATCCCAGCTCACCGCCGCCCGCGGTGCCTGCCGATGACGACGCAGCTCCGGCGCGAGCACGCGCCCCTGCGTACCGGCGGCGGTCTGCGGTAAGGCCAGGCCCTTGCTGCACAACCGGCCATGATTGGCCGGATGCAGCGGGTCGCCTTCGATGCCGACGATGCGTTCGCCATGCGTGTCGTGCTCGCTGTGGATCAGCACCCCGCAGCCCACCCCGCAGTAGCAGCAGGTCGACCGGGTGATGCGATGCATCGGCGCAGACGTATGCGGCTGTACCGCCGCACCGATCAAAGGTAGCTGCTGGCCGTCGCTCATGCGGCCGGCTCGGCGACTGCATCCGGCAGCGATACCGGCTGCAACACGATCCATACCGCATCGGCTTCCACCTTGACCGGGTAACGCGGCGCGCAGCCCACATCCGGTGCGCAGGCCTGGCCGCTCTGCAAGGCGATCGCCCAGCCATGCAACGGGCAGGTCACCGTTTCGCCGGCCACGATGCCCTGCGACAACGGCCCGCCCTTGTGCGGGCAACGGTCTCGCAACGCAAACACCTGATCGCTGGCGGTGCGGAACAAGGCGATCGGTGCAATGCCCTCGATCTCGAGTACGCGCGCACCCAATGCAGGTAGCTCCTGCAGCGCGCACACGCGAATCCACGCGGCCTGTCGCATGCTCATTCCTCCACCGTTGCGACCGGCGCGGCGATGCGCAAGGGTTGGTACTCCTGCCGCCGTTCGCCGGCGATACGCGCCTTCCACGGGTCGACCAGACCTTCCAGCGAGTACAGCAGGCGTTCGTACAACGCACGCCGATTGGCCGCGTCATCCACCACTTGTGCGCGGATGTAATCCAGCCCCACCCGTGCGATGTAGTGCACGGTGCGATCCAGGTAATACGCCTGCTCGCGATACAGCTGCAGGAACGCACCGGTGTATTCGCGCACTTCCTCGGCGGTGCTCACCTTGACCAGGAAGCGGGCGACCTCGGTCTTGATGCCGCCATTACCGCCCACATGCAGCTCCCACCCAGAATCCACCGCAATGATGCCGACATCCTTGATGCCGGATTCGGCGCAATTGCGCGGGCAGCCGGACACCGCCAGCTTGACCTTGTGCGGGCTCCACATATTGGCCAGCATGGTTTCCAGGTCGATGCCCATCTGCGTGCTGTTCTGTGTGCCGAAGCGGCAGAACTCGCTGCCCACGCAGGTCTTCACCGTGCGGATCGACTTGCCGTACGCATGCCCGGACTGCATGCCCAGATCGCGCCAGACATCGACCAGATCTTCCTTCTTGACCCCGAGCAGGTCGATGCGCTGGCCACCGGTCACCTTGACCATCGGCACCGCGTATTTGTCGGCGACATCGGCGATGCGGCGCAGCTCGCCGGCGTTGGTCACCCCGCCCTTCATCTGCGGAATCACCGAGAAGGTGCCGTCCTTCTGGATATTGGCGTGCGCACGTTCGTTGATGAAACGCGACTGTGGATCGTCGATGGCCTCATGCGGCCAGCTCGACAACATGTAGTAGTTGATCGCCGGCCGGCAGGTGGCGCAGCCGTTGGGCGTGCGCCATTCCATGAAGGCATACGCCTGCGCATGGGTCAGCAGCTTGTGTTCGGCAATGGCGCGCCGCACATCGCCATGGCTCAGATCGGTGCAGGCGCAAACTGCCTTGGTTTTCGGCGTTTCCTGGAAGTTGGAGCCCAGGCAGTTCATCAGGATCTGCTCGACCAGGCCGGTACACGACCCGCAGGAACTGGCGGCCTTGGTGTGCTTCTTCACCTCGTCGACGGTGAACAACCCCTGCTCGCTGATGGCTTTGACGATGGTGCCCTTGCACACGCCGTTGCAGCCGCAGACCTCGTCGCTGTCGGCCATCGCACTGGCGCGATCCTGTCCGCCGGTGCCAGCATCGCCCAGCGCGCTTTCGCCGAAGATCAGTTGATCGCGCTGCGCCTGGATCGGCGTGCCGTCCTTGAGCAGCTTGAAGTACCAGCCGCCATCGCTGGTGTCACCGTACAGGCAGGCGCCGACCAGCACGTCGTCGCGGATCACCAGCTTCTTGTAGACCCCGCCGGCCGGGTCGGACAGCACGATCTCCTCGCAGCCATCGCCGCCCATGAAATCGCCGGCGGAAAACAGATCGATCCCGGTGACCTTGAGCTTGGTCGACGCCACCGAGCCGCGATAAATGCCGATGCCGAACTGCGCCAGGTGATTCGCGCACACCTTGGCCTGCTCGAACAGCGGCGCCACCAGTCCGTAGGCAATGCCACGATGGTTTGCGCATTCGCCCACTGCGTACACGCGTGGGTCGAAGCTTTGCAGGCTGTCGTTGACCACGATGCCGCGCGCGCAGTGGATGCCGGCTTCTTCGGCCAGCCGCGTATTCGGGCGGATGCCCGCTGCCATCACCACCAGATCGGCCGGGATCTCGCTGCCATCGGCGAACTTCACGCCAATCACCTCGCCCTGCGCGTTGCCCAGCACTGCACTGGTCGCCGTGCTGAGCCTGAACTCCAGCCCGCGCGCGCGCAGGGCCTGCTGCAGCAGATTGCCGGCTACCGGATCGAGCTGGCGCTCCAGCAACCACCCGGCCAGATGCACCACGGTCACGTCCATCCCGCGCAGCTTCAGGCCATTGGCCGCTTCCAGCCCAAGCAGACCGCCACCGATCACCACCGCGTGCCGCTTGCTGCGCGAGGTCTCGATCATCGTGCGGGTGTCCTGGATATCGCGGTAGCCGATCACACCCTTCAATTCGTTACCGGGAATCGGCAACACGAACGGCACCGAACCAGTGGCGATCAACAAGCGGTCGTATTCCGCCTCGGTGCCATCGGCGGCGATCACGCGGCGACGTACCCGATCGATGCGGGTGACTTCCTTGTTCAGATACAAGCGGATGCCGTTGCCCTGATACCACTGCAACGGATTGAGCACGATATCGTCGAACTCCTGCTCGCCGGCCAACACCGGCGACAGCAGGATGCGGTTGTAGTTGGGATGCGGCTCGGCCCCGAACACGGTGATCTGGTACATGCCCGGCATCAGCTTGAGCAGTTCCTCCACGGTGCGGATGCCGGCCATGCCATTGCCGATGACGACCAGTCTGGGTTGCTTCATTGCCTGGATTCCTGTCGACATGTCAGACCCGCGCCGCGCCGGCGCTGGACCATTCGCTACGCCACTGTGTCTTGACCCCGGCCAGCAGCGCCCAACCACCGAGTGCGAACGCAGCGAACAACCACATGCCCATCGCATAACTGCCGGTGTGCTGCTTGAGCACGCCCAGGCCCGCAGCCAGCGCAAACCCGCCGATGCCGCCGGCCATGCCGATCAAGCCGGTCATCACGCCGATGTCCTGCGCAAACCGCTGCGGCACCAACTGGAACACCGCGCCATTGCCGGCACCCAGACACAGCAGGGTCAGTACGAACAAGGCCAGCGTCACCATTGCCCCACCCGCACCGAAGCCTGCGATGCCCACCAGCGCAGCAACCAGCAGATAGACGGTGAGCAAGGCGCGCGTGCCGCCAATGCGGTCCGCAATCACACCACCCAACGGACGCATCACCGAACCCGCCAACACGCAGGCAGCCGTCGCCCATCCTGCAGTACGCGCATCGAAGCCGAACTGGTCGTGGAAGTAGCCGGGCAAGGCACTGGCAAACCCGGAAAAACCGCCAAAGGTCACCGAATAGAAAAACATGAAGCGCCATGCGTCGCGATTAGCCACCAACACGCGGCCATAGTCGGACCAGCGCTTGCGCGCGACCGGTACTGGCGCTTCTTTCGCAATCAGGACGAATACGATCAGCGTCAGCAGCAGCGGAATGCACGCCAGCCCGAACACGTTCTGGTAACCGAACGCCAACGCCAACATCGGTGCGAACAACGCCGCCAGCACGGTGCCGGAATTGCCCGCCCCGGCAATTCCCATCGCGGTGCCCTGATGCTCGGGCGGGTACCAGCGCGAGGCCAGCGGCAGCGCAACCGCGAACGAGGCGCCAGCAATGCCGAGCAACACGCCCAGCAACAACACCTGCCCCATGCTGTGCACGCCGAACTGCCAGGCACCAAACAACGAAGCGATCACCGCAACTTGTGCGACAACGCCCGCGCGCTTGGCACCGATACGGTCGGCCAGCATGCCCAGCACCAGCCGCAGCACCGCGCCGCACAGGATCGGCACCGCCACCATCAAGGCGCGCTGCTGCGTATCGAGCCCCAGCGATTGCGCAATCGGTACCTGCAGCGGACCGAGCAGATACCACACCATGAAGCTCAGGTCGAAATACAGGAAGGATGCGAACAAGGTGGGCGTGTGCCCGGATCGCCAGAACGAGCGCTGCATAGAGACCTCTTCGAATGCGATGGCCAAAAAAAAACGGCGCCCCTCCGGTAAAACCGGAAGGACGCCGTTGTCCTGGATGCGTGCGGATCGCCGTTGATCCGCTGCATCGTGTTCGTGTTGTGGCAGGTACGCCGTTGCACCTGCACGGAATCACTACGCAATCAACGTGCCAACTTGCTCACCTGAGCATCACGACGATACAAGTCATTGAAAAATAGCGCTTTGGATGCAGTCCGTCCGATTTCACGACAGTCTACCGACACGCCATTGCAGCTCACCAGTCCCGTCTTTTGTGCAGCCTTGCACCAACAGCGTGCACCCTGTATCGCAGGCTCTGTCGCTTGGCATGACTAACAGCGCCCAACAGAGCTAATACACGGCTGTGCTCGTAAGCCTCATCTAGGACGCGTGCATACCGATCAAATATCTAGGTCAAAAGCCGTGTCAGTCGAGCGCGCGGTGCCCTCGCCGCCCGCGGGACACGCCGTGAATCCGTCCGTGGAGGCTCGGTGGCAGCATCCATGCCGCCACACGGTCCCGCAATCGGCGAGGACACCGCACCAGGAAGTTTGCAGGCTGCTTTATTGAGAACTATGCACACCGAGCATCTCGACAAGTCCTTGCCCGCCCACCGTCGCGGGACCTTACGCTGCATGGATGCCGCGTAAGAGCCTACAGGGACGTACTTGCAGCGTGTCCTGCGAGGGTGGGCGGGCAAGGGCCCTGCACCAAGCCGCAGACCACATGCCTCGCGCCGTTGCCGTTGCCTCGGCTTTTGTCCGCAAGATCCAATGCATCCAGCGCACCCCAGCCTGACTTACCGCCTGATGCGCTCGGCACCCGGGCTCAGGGCGTATCGAACAACCGATTGCTGCGGTGGTCGCCCTCGGAGGAAACCACGCCCACGCGCGCGGCAGCGCGCCGATAGTTGTCCAGTCGATGGATGTCGCGCAGCCGCACGATGTCGTCTTCCTGGATGTCATGCCAGCCCCAGCGCTGGAACTGGGTCAGGAACCACTCCCCGTCCGACAGCCACGGCATGTTGACCGCGCCATCGCGATGGAAGGCCAGCGCTGTCACATCCTTCGCATGTGCCTCGGCTTCGACATCGGCATCCAGACAGGCAGCCAGATGCGCGGCCGACACCCCGATATGCTTCGGCTCGGCCAGCCATTGCGCACATTGCGCCCGATTTGCCGGGTCCGCATCCAGCCAGCGACAGGCATCCAGTACGCAGGCGGTCAGGCGTTCGCTCAACTCGGGTTGCAGCGCGGCGAATTCGCGTCGGCAAGCCAGCACCTTCTCCGGATGGCCGGCCCATAGCTCGCCACTGCGGATCACCCGGCGACCGCTGCCCTGCGCCTGCGCAACCGCAGCCCACGGCTCGCCGGAGCAATAGCCGTCGACCAGTCCACTGGCCAGGGCGTCCGGCATCTGCGGCGGCGGGATGCTGAGCACCTCCACGTCGCGCATCGGGTCCACGCCGCGCGCGGCCAGCCAGTAATAGAGCCACAGCGCATGCGTGCCGGTCGGGAAGGTCTGCGCAAACACGGCGCGGCGGCCCAGGCTGGCCAGCGCCTGCGGCAAGCTCTGCCCCTCTTCCAGGGCCTGCGCAAGCGCAGGCGCCAGCGTAATCGCCTGGCCGTTGTGATTGAGCGTCATCAACAGCGCCATCGGGCATTGCGGCCCGGCAATGCCCAGGTCGATCGCATACACCAGGCTGGCCAGCGCATGTGCCGCATCGACCTCGCCGGCCAGCAGACGGTCGCGCACGCCGGCCCAGGAGGCCTGCCGCTGCAAGTCCAATTGCAGCCCATGGACGCGATCCAGGCCCAGCCGCTGCGCCGCGACCAGGGGCGCGCAATCGATCAGCGGCATGTAGGCCACGCGTAGTACGGGAAGGTCGGCTTGGCTCATGTATTCATCCCAACAACTCGGCCATGGCCACGATGCGTCGCGCCACTTCGGCCAGTTTGACGCCCTGCTTCATCGCCTGCTGGCGCAGCGCCGCGTAGGCATCGGCCTCGCTCAGGCCGCGTTTTTCCATCAGCAGGCCCTTGGCGCGATCGATCAGCTTGCGGTCCTGCAGCGCCTGCTGCACATCGTCCAGGCGCTTGCGCATGCTGCTTTCCTGCGCAAACCGCGCAAGCGCCACCTGCACGATCGGCGCCAGCCGCGCCGGCGCCAGGCCATCGACCACATAGGCGGTGACGCCAGCGCCGACAGCCGCATGGATCAAGGCATCGTCGCCATTGCCGGAAAACATCACCACCGGGCGCGGCGCATGTGCATGCAGCATCGACAGTTGCTCCAGGGTATCGCGCGAGGGCGAGTCGACATCGATCACCACCACATCCGGCTGCTGGCTCTGTACCGCGTGCAGCAAGGCACCGACCGAGGCCACATCGTCGAGCACCGTATAACCGGCGCGTGTCAGTGCCTGACGCAGTTCGCCGATCGGCTTTTCGGTATCGTTGACCAGCAAGACACGCATTGGCGGCAGCGAGGCGTGGACGTGGCCTGATGGTGCCATGCAACATGCCGTCGGTGCGAGCCATCCTTTCGGAGTACGTCTGATGCCGTTGTTCCCGCTGTTCGCAAACCTGCAAGCGCGCGCCGTGCTGGTCATCGGCGGTGGCGAGGTCGCCACGCGCAAGGTGCTGGCGCTGCTCAAGGCGGGCGCGCAGATCCGCCTGTATGCGCATGCGCTCTCGCCCGAACTGGCGGAACTGATGCAGGCCGGCCGTTTCGAACAACTGGACGGCGAGTTCGATCCCGCCTGGATCGACGACGTGTGGCTGGTGGTCGCCGCCACCGACGATGGCGAGTTGAATCAACGCGTCGCCGCTGCTGCCGGCGCGCGTCGGCGCCTGGTCAATGTGGTGGACGATGCCGAGTTGTCGACCTATCAGGTGCCGGCCATCGTGGATCGCGACCCGCTGGTCATCGCCATTTCCTCCGCCGGTGCCGCACCGATGCTGGCGCGCCGCCTGCGCGAACGGCTGGAACGCGAACTGGACGTCTCGGTCGGCCGCTTCGCCGGCATGTTCGCGCGTCATCGCGAGCGCATCCGCAGCCAGTTCCCCGACATGAACCGGCGCCGGCGCTGGTTCGACCGCGTCATCGACGGCGACGTGCCGCTGCTGCTGCAGGCGGGCAACGACGACGCAGCCGAAGGCGCCTTCATCGCGGCACTGGACGATGCCGGCGCAGTGACGGCGCGCGGCAGCGTGCAACTGGTCGGCACCGGCCCGGGCGATCCCGGCCTGCTCACCATCAAGGCGCTGCGTGCGATGAATCTGGCCGACGTCCTGCTGATCGGCGACGACATCCCCGACGCGGTGCTGGAACTGGCAAGACGCGATGCCGCACGCCGCACCTTGCCGCGGCAGGCCGACGCACAACAGCATCTGGTGCTGGAACTGGCCACAGAAGGCCTGCATGTGGTCGCGTTGCGCAGTGGCGCCGGCTACAGCGATGCCGATGCTGCGGCCATCGAAGCGGCGCTAAAGGCGCGTGGCCTGGCCTGCGATCGGGTGCCCGGCATTGCTGCAGGTCTTGAAAAAATCAACGCATGAGCGCTGCCCGTGTGCGCTGATGGCACTTCAGGCTTTCGGAAAGCGCTTGCGCGCACTGTCGCGCACATCGATATCGAAGGTCACCTGCAACGCCGTCGGTTCGGCATCGCCAGCACCGGCATCGAAGCTGAAGCGCAATCCCTCGCGGCTGGGCAATTGCCGTGCATGTTGTTCCAGCGCATCGCGCGGCACTGACAACTGCCAATGCTCGGCAGTGCAATTGCAGGCCGCATCACTGTCGCTCAGGCTGACGCTGTGGCGCAGCAGTCGCGCGCCCTGCCCGCTCGGCAAGCGGCTCAGATTCTCGACCGTGCGCCCGGCAAGCAACTCGGCCAGTTCGGCTTCGTCGATGCGGAAGCGCAGCTGCTGAGCTTCAATCTGGATTTTCATGAATGAGCTGACTCCACTGCTCGGGCGTATTGCAATTGACGAACGCGGCGCGTTCGCTGGCGGTGACAGCGATGCGATGGCATTGCAGCGCAGCCTGCAGGGCGCGCAGCGAGCGTGACGAACCAGGGCCGGCCATCAGCGCAGTGAGCGCCTCATGCACAACGTCATCTACGTATAGCCGCATCGGCAGCATCTGGTCTTCAAAGGTGACGCAGCGCCGATGCGGTGGCGCCAGCAGCCGATCCAGCAATGACCGGGACAGCAGCGGCATGTCGACCGGCACCACCACCAGTGTTGTTGCATCGGCCAGCTGATCGATCACGCTGGCCAAGCCGCCAAGCGGCCCCAGATCCGGCTGTGCGTCGGCAATGCCGGCGTAGTCTGGGCGATCGCCGCTGATCACCACGTTGTGCGCGCCGGCATCGCGCAGCAACGCCTGCATGTGCTCCAGCAATGGACGTCCGCGCCAGTGCAGCAGCGCCTTGTCCTGCCCCATCCGCGAGGAACGGCCGCCGGCCAGCACCACGCCCGTCCATGCAAGCCTCGCGCTCATGCCGTCTGCTCGCGGGCATGGCATCGCACGACGTGCAAGTGCTGGCTCACGGCGTAATCGCCGGTGCCGCCGGCTGAAGATGGCCCAACCCGAACACCTGCGCTGTCGTACCGGGTGCGGCGCCATCGTCCTGCGGCTCCAGTACCGCCCACGCATTGGCCTGCAACAACGGCGCCACACGGAACGACTCCTGCTGCGGCAGGATCTGCACGCAGAGCACGCCGGCAGCGCTGCAGGTCAAACGTGCACGCAGGTGCTGCCGCCACAGCGGTCGTGCCTGCATCGGCGTCTCCAGCGCAACCTGCACGCCGCGCTCGGCCGGCATGCCAAGCAAACCGCGCAGCGCCGGCTCCACGAAAAAGCGCAGCCCGGCAGCGCTGGCCATCGGATTACCCGGCAAACCGATATACAGCGCACCGTCTGAAAAGCGCGCCAGCAACACCGGCTTGCCTGGCCGCACCGCAACCTTGTGGAACAGCACCGCCGCGCCATGCCGTGCCAAGGCATCGGGCACGAAATCGTAGCGACCGCGCGACACCGCACCGGTGCTCAGAATCACCTCGGCGCCCGCATCGCGCGCCTGCGCAAGCGCCAGATCGAAACCGGCATCGTCATCGCCCACCTGGCCATGCCAGACCAGTTCGGCACCGGCTGCCCGCAGCTGGCTGAGCAGATAGCTGCTGGTGCCATCGCGAATCTGGCCCGGCCGCAACGGCTGCGCCGGATCGCCGATCAACTCGCGGCCAGTCGCAATCAAGGCCACACGCGGACGCCGCACCACCTGCACCCGCGCATAGCCCAGCCCGGCCAACAACATCAGGTGCGCGGCGCGCAGCACGGTGCCGGCCTCGATCACGCGGTCGTGCAAGGCCACATCTTCCCCACGTCGACGAATATGCTGACCGGCGCGGATATCGGCGCGCAGCCGGATGCGGCCCGGCCGCGCGCCATCGTGCGCCAGCACGTCCACCTGCTCGATCGGCACCACGGCATCGGCACCTGCGGGCAAGCCGGCACCGGTCATGATTTCCCACGCGCTGCCCGCCGTGATGCCACCCACATCCTCGCCTGCGGCGACGCTGCCACCAATCGTATGTTCGCTGCCGGCGATCGCGCCACGGCCGGCCGTGACCAACGCAAATCCATCCATCGCACTGTTGTCGAACGCCGGCAACTCGGCCGGGCTCGACAACGCCTGCGCGAGCACACGCCCCTCGGCATCGGCACTGTCCACCCACTCGCCGGCAAGCACGGCGATCTGCTGATGGACAATCGCAAGTGCGTCGGCGTAGCTGATCATGAGCAAGGCACGGTCGACCGGTGGATGACCTGGCTAGGATACCGGCCCCCGACGCGGACGGTACAGGCGTGGCGATCGCGGCATCACCGTATCCTGCTGCATGCATGCCCTCGTCTAGACCAATGCGCACGTCGCTTGAAGCCGCTAGAACGCAGCGCCTACACGGCAGATCGCACAGTGGCACGTAGTTCCCCCACGGTATCTGTGCCGCATGCAACTCGTCGACCTTGTGGGCTGGCTCGCCAGTGCCGTCCTGATTGCCACCTTGATCCGCCAGATCTACAAGCAATGGCGCTCGGATGCAGCACAGGGCGTCTCGCGCTGGCTGTTCATCGGCCAGATCAGCGCCTCGGTGCTGTTCATCCTCTACAGCTACCTGGTCGGCAATGCCGTGTTTATCGTCAGCAATGTGTTGATCCTGCTGACCGCCCTCACCGGGCATGTGCTACACCGGATCAAGCAGCGTCGGATGGAGCGTCACGCGGGCAGTATCGGCTAGCGCTGCCGCGTTATTTGGCGGTTTTCCTCGCCGGCTTGCGCGGTTTGATGGGTGCGATTGAATTGCTGGTGGCAGGCCGCGTTGCGGCCGTCTTTGCCGCGGTCTTGGGCGTTTTCTTCGTCGTGGACTTGCGTGCCGGGCTTGCCTTTGCCACGGCCCGCTTTCGTGGCCTGGGCACAGCCTCGGCCTGCGTTGCTGGCTCGGCTACCGCTTCGGGCACATGCACGCTGATCCAGGTCGGCGCATGATCGCTGGCCTTTTCCAGTGCACGTACCCACTTGTCCACGCCGGCGTCCTGCAGCCCGGGCGCCAGGGTGCGATTGAGCAGCAGGTGGTCGATGCGCAAGCCGCGATCGCGCGCAAAATGCTGGCGAAAATAATCCCAGAAGGTGTAGATCGGCGTTTCGCCATGCACTGCAAGCAGGCTGTCGGTCCAGCCCTGCTCGAGCAGGGTCTGGTACGCCTGGCGACTCTCCGGCTGCAGCAACGCATCCTTGCGCCAGCCCTTGGGGTCGTAGATGTCGGCATCGGTCGGCACCACGTTGAAATCGCCGATCAGTGCTACCGGGTGCGGTAGGTCCACCAGCGTCTTGGCGTGCCGGATCAAGCGTTGAAACCACGCCAGCTTGTAGTCGAACTTCGGCCCGGGCTGCGGATTGCCATTGGGCAGATACAGGCAGGCCACCACCACCCCGTGAATTGCAGCTTCCAGATAGCGGCTCTGCGCATCGCTGCGGTCCCACGGCAGCCCACGACGGATTTCCACCGGGTCGGCGCCGCGCGCCAGCAATGCCACACCGTTCCACGACTTCTCGCCTTGCCAGATCACGCCATAGCCGGCATCGCGGATCGCCTGTTCCGGAAAGGCGTCCTGCGTGGCTTTCAATTCCTGCAAGCCGACGATGTCCGGTTGCTCGCGCTGTAGCCATTCCAGCAGATGCGGCAGCCGGCTAGTGATGCCATTGACATTGAATGTCGCGATCTTGCGGGTGGTGGCGGACATGGGTGAGCGACCAGGCGTGCGTAGTGAAGCAGCATCGCCGTCACGGCATTAAGCAGATGCTCAAGCGAGGTGAAGCTCCGCTGCAGATCGGCGCACGCGCTCACGCCTCGCAGACCATCAGCCTCCGTAGCCTGGCCCCACTACTCATTGTTGGAGATCGCATGCGACAGTCCGCACTCTGGATCGCCCTGCTGTGCGCCGGTTGCTCGCGCAGCCCGCCTTCGGTTACCCCACCGGGCGCGCCTGAAAGCGCCAAGACCAATGTGCTGGAAGCCGGCGCCAGGGTCCTGCAACCGACCGGGCCGGTCGGCAAGCTCGACATCTACCTGGTGGGCTTCCATCCGATGAAAGACGCACCAGATGTACAGATGGAAGCGCATCACTACTGCCATCAGGTCAATGAAGACCTGGCGCAATGCGCGCTCTACGACGGCAATACCGATCAGGCCAACCTGACCGGCATCGAGTACATCATTTCCGAACAACTGTTCGCGCAGTTGCCGCAGCACGAGCGCAGCTTTTGGCATCCGCACAATGGCGAAATCCTGTCGGGCCAGCTGTCCGCGCCCAACCTGCCGCTGGTCGCAGAGAAAGAACTGATGCGCAGCAAGCTCAACAGCTATGGCAAGACCTGGCACACCTGGCACTCGCGCAACGGCACCGCCGCGGGCGATGCATTGCCGCTGGGCAAGCCGATGCTGGCCTGGTCGTTCAACCGCGATGGCGAGGTCCAGCAACCGCTGATCGATCAGCGCGACAAGCTGGCTACGTTCTCTACTGCGCAACGTCGCGCCAACCGCCAGGACCTGACCCCGCTGGCAAAGCCGCAGCACGGCGTGGATGCCCTGCGGCCGCACTTCGGCAATGCCGAACCGATTTCCGGGGTGGTTGACGCAAGCACCCCATCCGACTGAATCCTCAAAACCTGACCGCCCGTTGCAACTGCAATCGGGCGGCAAGGTATTCGAAGTCCATCGACAAGGTGCAGACAAGCGGACGCGATCTCAAACATCCATACCGTCACGCAGCCGCCGTAACGCCTTGCCCATCCACAGATGCCGGGCACGCTGCATGCGCTCGACCGATGGCCGAGCGCTCTCCCGCCCATCTGCACCCTGCAGGCTCAACGTGACACAACTGCCCTCGCATGCAGGCGCAGTCTGCACATGCAGCAACACGCCCAGCTGCAGGCCGCGATCGCCATCAACCTGGTAACGCACCGATTCACCCAGGCGCGCCTCACCACGCTGCAACCCGACAACACCGCGCCGACACCAGGTTGCCTGCAGCGCCCAGCGCGATGCATGTCCATCGCCAGCGACCAGCTCCGCCACTCCACGCAGGATGCGTCGCTGCACATTGGCATCGCACCACGCATCCAGGATCTGGTGCGGCTCGGCACGGATGATCAGGCGACGCATCCACAGCATCGGGTCTTCAGCAGCGGCAACCGGTGTTGCCGGCAATCCAGGCACGTCTCAGCGCCCAGCACCCTTGCTGCTGGCCTGCAGCGTCTTGGCAGCCGCCAGATGCTCGGCGACATGGCTGCGCGTAGTCTGCAGATGCGCCAGCACCTGTGGCGTCTTGGCCGCAGGAATCAGTTGTTTGTCCAGCGCCGCCAGTGCATCGGTGTGGTCCTTGACCATTGCCGTGACGTAGGCAGCCTCGAAAGCCTTGGTATCGAGCTTCTGCAACATCGCCAGTTCGGTCTTGCCCTTGCTCATCTGCGCCTTGGCAGCGGCAGCAGACAGGTCCGGCGACCACTTGGCCAGCTTCTGATTGTTGTCGGTATGCTCCTTGACCATCTGCATCGCATAGTCGCGCACGCCACCTTGCACCTGCTTCTGCAGCGCCAGATTGGCCGCACTGATTTCACTGGTATTGATGGCGCTCAAGGTGCCCAGCGCCTCACGCTCCTTCGCGCTTGGGGCGCTATTGCCCGCCTGTTGCTGCGTGGTGGCGGGCATGCCGGCCTGTGTTGCATTCTGCGCATGTGCCGTGGCAGTGATGCCTAAACACAGCATCAGCGCCGCAAACATCGGGTGACGTACTTTCATGTGAATCTCCAGCCAGAGGGTGTGCATCCATGCTGGACCTGGTTGCGTGACCCGATCGTCGTACCGATGTCGAAAGACGGAGAGGAAACGGTGCTGCACCGCAGTGCGCTTCACATGGAGTGAAGGTGGTATGGCGTCCTTGTTCGGGTCGTCGCAACATACAGGCCGTTGCGTTGCGAAACCGGCCTCTGTTACGACAGAACATGGCTCGGACGTCAGACTGCGTTGGAATACCCAGCACTCAGCACCGCCGATGCTGCGGTCAAGCGCTGTACGCGCGTGCACGGCGGGCGTAATGGTGTCGCAGTAGGTCGAGCGTTATCACTCCGACCGATCCGCATACCTGCTGAGATGGCCGACCCCATGCGCTAATCGATTGCATGCAGCGACTGCGTGCCATGCAGGATCCCTGCGTGCACCGTTATGCGATGCCAAGGGCAAGTCGGCGCTACCGTAATGCTGCGCTAGCTTGCTGCCGGTCGATGTTATGGATACGCGGGGTGGGCGCAGGCCAACCTGACCTACGACAGCGCCCGCGCATCGAAGACTGCTGGGTCAGGCGCCGGGATCCGCAGGGCCCAACTGATGCGCCGACAGGATTTCGTCGATGCGTTTGACGATTTGCGCCGCCTGCTCCTGCGACTCTGCGGCAGCAGTGATCTTCTCTGCACGTGCGTGGAATACATCCCAGAAATCGTCCGGATGCTGGCGACGAATATCAGGCAATGCATCGGCAAGTTGTGTCAATTGCGCGTCGATATCAGGTGTCATTGAGGGTCTCCTTGTGTGACCACACTACCGCCGTGCTGGTGAGCCTGATGCCAACATGGCAGTCCCGTGCATCGCACGGCCTGTGTTTGCGCGACAATGACGCCATGAGCAGCTACGACATCTCCCCCGCAGACGCCCGCCTGCGCGCCCTGCAAGGCGCTTTGCTGATCGATATCCGGCAGTTGCACGAACGTGCCGGCGGCCAGGCCGAAGGCGCGTTGGCGATTGCGCAACACGATCTGGAAACCGCACCCGCACAGCATCTGTCGGAGCAGGCACGCGAGATCGTGCTGATCTGCCAGAGCGGCAAGCGCTCGGCACACACGGCGGAGATCTTGCGCGCGCAAGGCTATACGCAGGTGTCTTCGGTGCTCGGTGGCACCGCCGCGTGGACCGGCGCCGGCCTCCCCTTGGTGCGCCCTACCCTGCCGCCCGACGAGCAGGATTTTCTTGAGCGCTATTCGCGCCATCTGCGCCTGCCGCAGGTCGGTCTGGAAGGCCAGCAGCGTCTGGCGCGTTCGCGCGTGTTGCTGGTCGGTGCAGGTGGGCTCGGCTCGCCGGCGGCGTTCTATCTCGCTGCCGCCGGGGTCGGCCACCTGCGGATCGCCGATGACGATGTGGTGGACCGCAGCAATCTGCAGCGCCAGATCCTGCATGTGGAAGACAGCGTCGGCGTTGCCAAGGTCAGCTCGGCCGCGCAACGCATTGCCGCGCTCAATCCACGCGTGCAGGTCGAAGCGCTGCAGGCACGCGTGACTGCCGGCAATGTCGAAGCCCTGCTGAAGGACGTGGATGTCGTGGTCGACGGCGCCGACAATTTTCCTGCGCGCTATCTGCTCAACGATGCCTGCGTCAAACTCGGCAAACCGCTGGTCTACGGCGCGGTACAGCAGTTCGAAGGGCAATTGAGCGTGTTCGATGCCGGCCGCAAGCGCGGCCATGCACCGTGCTATCGCTGCCTGTTTCCCGAGCCGCCGCCGCCCGAATTCGCGCCCAGCTGCGCCGAGGCCGGCGTGCTGGGCGTGCTACCCGGGGTGATCGGATTGCTGCAGGCCACCGAGACGATCAAGTTGCTGCTGGGCATCGGCGACACCCTCACCGGGCGCTTACTCAGCTTCGATGCACTGGCGATGCGCTTTCGCGAAATCCGGCTGCCGCCCGACCCGTATTGCCCGGTATGCGCGCCCGGTGTCGCATTCAACGGGTATGCCGACTACGCCGCGTTCTGCGGCAGCGCCGTCAGCTGAGGACGGCCTGATCGGTGCTAGTTGCAGCCTCGCGTCCGACCGCCGCGTCCCTGCGTGTGACGTGGATGCCGCGGTCTGCCACACCGGGCTGCGCCCTCCATGTGATTGCCATCAGCTCGCAGTGTCGGCGCTTAGTGCCGAAGGCGCGAAAGAACCGGCGTGCAGCCGATAGCGCCCGCCTGGCGGCGAGCGCGGCCCCGCCGGTTGTCGCGCGTGCTGCACCAAACACTCAAAGCGCGTAAGGAATCACTCGCACGATCTCGCCCGCCTCGAAACGCCGTGCCTGCTCGGGCAACACGATCAAGGCATTGCTGTCGGCCGCGCCACGCAGCAGGTGCGATGCATCGCCACGATGCGGCAACGCCGTCAGACGCCCGTCTTCGCCGCACTCCAGCCGCCCGCGTAGGAACTCCAGGCGCTCGTGGCGTTTTTCCCAAGGACTGGCCAGGGACGCATGCCACAGCGGGCGCGGCTCGCTACGTCCCTGCAGGCCATCCAGCAGCGGCACACCGTAGGCGATAAGCGTCGCCAGCACCGAGACCGGATTGCCCGGCAGGCCCAGCACCAGGCAGCGGCCGATCTGGCCCAGCACCGCCGGCATGCCCGGGCGCATGCGCACGCGCCAGAAGTGGATGCGGCCCAGTTCGCCGATCAGCTGCGGCAGATAATCCTTTTCCCCCGCCGAGACGCCGCCGCAGGTGATCACCACATCAAACGCCGCAGCCGCGTCCTCCAGCATGGTGCGGATACGTTGCGGATCGTCCGGCAGGGTCGGCCATGCGGTCGGCGCGTAGCCCAGTGCGCGCAGCTGCGCCATCAGCATGTCGCGGTTGCTGTTGTAGATCTGTCCCGGCCCCAATGGCATGCCCGGCTCCACCAGCTCATCGCCGGTGGCCAGCACCGCAATGGTCGGCCGCGGCGCCACCGCAAGCCGCGACAGACCGAGCGCAGCCGCCAGTCCGATCCGCGCAGGCGTCAACACCTGGCCACTCTGTACAACCAGATCGCCCGCGCGCACGTCACTGCCGGCCTGGCGCACCGCCGCACCCGGCGCAGGCATGCTATGGAAACGCACCACGCCATCGCGTTCCTGCGCATCCTCTTTCGGGATCACCGTATCGGCGCCATCGGGCAGCGGCGCACCAGTGGTGATGCGCAGGCATTGGCCGGCGCTCAGCGTGCCGGTCCAACGCTCGCCAGCGAACTGCTCGCCGACCAGTTGCAACGCCGCATCGCCGCCAGCGACATCGGCATGCCGCAACGCGAAGCCGTCCATTGCGCTGTTGGCAAAGGGCGGCAACGCAATCGGTGCGATCAGATCGGCAGCGCTGATCCGCCCATCGGCACGCGAGGTGGCGATGTTCTCGTCGGGCGGACGGCTATTGGCGGCGACGGCCTGCAGGATCTGCAGCGCCTGTGCATAGGGAATGCGGGATGGATAGTCGGTCATGGCACGCAGGATACCAGTGCACCACGACGACTCAGAACGCCAGGCACTGCCAGTGCAGATGCCAGAAGGAATCACTGCACTTTCCTGGCGTAGCTCGCGGCACTCGACCACGGTTGCAGCCGCTGCGGCCACTCCACCTGACGATCATTCGCCAGGCACGGACCGTTCCCTGCTTACTTGCCCTTGACGTGCTTCATCAACCGTCTTTTGCGCGCCACCTGCCGTTCGGTGAGCGTGTTCTTCTTGCCCTCGTACGGATTGGCACCTTCGCGGAAGATGAAACGCACCGGCGTGCCGACCAGCTTGAAGCGCTTGCGGAAGAAGTTTTCCAGATAGCGCTTGTAGGACTCCGGCAACACTTTCAGGCGCGTGCCGTGCACGATGAAGGTGGGCGGATTTGCGCCACCCGGATGCACGTAACGCAGCTTGGAGACGTGGCCACGGATGCTCGGCGGCGGATTGGTCTCGTAAGCGATTTCCAGCGCCTGGTTGACTTCGCTGGTGCTGAACTCGTGCGTGGCCGACGCATGTGCACGGTGGATCGCCTGGAACAGCTCGCGCATGCCCGAGCCGTGCAGCGCGGAAATCCGCACCGCCTCGGCCCAGCTGACAAAGCCCAGCTTGCGCGACAGCAGGTCTTCGGCCTGCGCACGCTGGTAGTCGCTCTGCCCGTCCCACTTGTTGATCGCCACCACCAGGGCGCGGCCAGCGTCCAGGATGGCGCCCAGAATGGTCGCGTCCTGGTCGGTGACGCCTTCACCGGCATCCAGCATCAGCACCGCGACCTGGCATTGCTCGATCGCTTGCAGCGTCTTGAACGCGCTGAACTTCTCCACCGCCTCCTCGACCTTGCCGCGGCGACGTAGGCCGGCCGTATCGATCAAGCGGTACTGACGCCCGTCGCGGTCCATGTCCACGGCGATCGAATCGCGCGTGGTGCCCGGCACTTCCGAGGCAATCATGCGTTCTTCGCCGAGCAGGCGATTGACCAGCGTCGACTTGCCCACGTTCGGACGACCGACGAAGGCGATGCGCACACGCGCCGGGTCGGTATCCAGCAGCTCGCCGGCACCTTCCTCGGGCAGACGTGCGCCGACTTCCTCAAGCAGTTCGTCGATGCCTTGCCGATGCGCGGCAGACAACGCCACCACATCGGAGAAACCGTAGCGCGCGAATTCCGAGCGCACGGTTTCCTCGTCGGTGCCGTCGATCTTGTTGATGACCAGCACGGTCGGCCGCGCCAGCTTGCGCAGCCAGGCCAGGATCTCGTCATCCAGCGAGGAAGCACCTTCGCGGCCATCGACCACGAACAGCACAAGATCGGCTTCGCCGGCAGCGGCACGGGCCTGCCGCGCGGTAGCGCCGGCCAGGCCTTCCTCGTCGCCGGCGATACCGCCGGTATCGACGACGATGAACGGGCGTTCCTCGTCGAGACGACAGACCCCGTAGTTACGGTCGCGGGTGACGCCGGGCTGGTCGTGGACCAGCGCGTCACGGGTGCGCGTCAGCGCATTGAAGATGGTGGACTTGCCGACATTGGGCCGTCCGACCAGGGCGACCAGGGGCAGCATCGCGAAGTCCTTATTGTGCCAACCGGAAGGCGGTGATATCGCCATCGGTGTTTTGTACCAACAGAATGCCGTCCACGACGATCGGCTGCGCCAGCAGCGTGTCGCGTCCAGCGCGAGCGCGCGCGGCCAGTGCACCGTCGCTGAGTTTCAGCCAGTGCAGATAGCCCTTGTAATCGCCGACCACAGCGTAATCGCCCTGGATAGCGACGCCGGTCAGGGAGCGACGCGCCAGCGCGGCCTGCGACCACATCGCCGCACCGCTGCTCTTGTCCAGGCCCCAGACCGAGCCGGCGTTGTCGGACACCACCACCACCGCCGACGACACGCCAACGCCACCGGCGCCGCCGTGATCGCGCGTCCACAGCGGACGGCCGCTCGGGCCTTCCAGTGCGAGGGTTTCGTTCTTGAAGCTGGTCGCATACAGCGTGGTGCCGTCGAGCACCGGGGCACCGTCCACATCGGACATGCGCTCCAGCTCGGTGCGGCCTTCCGGCACGCCGATCGCCTGTTCCCACAACGGGCGGCCGTCCTGCAGCGCCAGGGCGCTCAAGGTGCCGCTGTCGTTGCCGACGAAAAGCACGCCCGGGCCGGTCACGATCGGCGCATTGCCGCGCACCGACAGGGTCGGGCCTTCTTCGGCATGGAACCAGCGGCGCTCGCCGGTAGCCGCGTCGAAGGCACTGACGCGACCATCGTTGCTGCGCACCAACACCAGGTTCTGTGCAATCGCCGGTGCAGCGATGACTTCGTTCGGCACCTTGGCACGCCATTTTTCGGTGCCATCGGCCTGGTTCAGCGCAATCACGTCGCCAGATAGCGTGCCGATCACCACCAGGCCTTCGCCGACGCCAGGGCCACCGGACAGGCGCTGCTTGAACTTGCGATCGTTACGCTCTTCCTTCTTGGGCTTGTATTCCCACACGCGCTTGCCGGTCTGCAGGTCCAGCGCCTGCACGCCGCCGGTAATCGCCGCGGCGTACACCTTGCCATCGGCCACCGCCGGACGTTGGCGCACGCCGATATGGCCTTCGCCCTTGCCCACGCCGGTGGACCAGATCTTGTCGACCTTGACCGACGGCTCGAACTTGACCAGCTCGGCAGGTTCCTGCGCTTTCTTGGCAGCAGCGTCCTTCCCGGCAAACCAGCCCTTGACGGTGCTGCAACCGGCCAGCGACACGCCCATCAGGGCGATCAATGCAATGCGCTTGTACATATCAACCTGCTTCATCAAATCTGCTCCGCCGGATCGGGCACCTTGCCGCCCACATCCATCAGCTTGGTTTCCAGCAAACGGCGCTGCGGCGAGGCCACGTCCACCGTGGTCAGGGCCTTGGCGTAGAGCGCACGCGCCTCATCCGGCTTGCCCTGCACGACCAGCGCATCGGCGCGGATCTCCAGGCTGGTGTGGTCCTGCGCATCGGCCAGCAGCTTGATCGCTTCGTCCGGCTTGCCGCTTTCGGTCAACACACGCGCCAGGCGCTGCTGCACGATCTGCTTGAGCTCGCCTTCGGCAGGCACGTCGCGCAGGGTCTTGATCGCTTCGGCATGCTTGCCGGCATCCACCTGGGCCTTGGCCAGACGCAATGCAGCCAGTTCGGCGTAGACACCGCCCTTGCCATCGTCAAGCGCCACGATGTCCTTGGCCGCCTTGTCCAGGCCCTTGCCCTGGATGGACTTGACCACCGCTTCGTAACGGGTATTGGCTTCCACCGATTGGGTGGCGGTGTGCTTCTGCCACCACTGCCAGCCCAGGATCAGGGCCAGGCCCACCACGACGCCGCCTACCAGCCCTGCGCCATTCTTTCTCAACCAGGAACGAACGCGTTCGCCTTGTTCGTGTTCGTCCAGCAGATCGTCGATCGCCATGCGTACTCTCGCTCCGTCATCCCGGAGGCGCGGAACATCAATAGGGAAAAATGAAAAACCGCAGTCCGCTTCACTCGGAAGCAGGTACCACGGAGCCGTCGGAGGATACCGCAAAACGGGCCACGTTAGCGCGCTGGAACGGTTTCACATCGACGATACTGCCGCCTTGCTGAACCTCTACCGCCGACGCATTACCCAGCACGATGCGACCCACCTGCCCTGGCGAATAACTGCGACGCTCGCCGGCACGCACCAGTGCTTTTTCGACCGCGCTGCCATCCGGTGCCAGAATCTGCACCCAGCTGTCGCCGCTGAAACTCAACGACAAACTGCCGCCACTGGCGGCCGACGCTGTAGCGGTCTCGACCTCTGGCGTAGCCCGCGGCACCGGCGTCATCGACGCGATGTACGGCGCCGGCTGCTCGCGCGGCGCACTGGCCGGCTGCGTGGCAGCGTTGGCCGGGGTGCCGGTCCCGGGCGCTTCCGGCATGCTGTCCAGCGATACCGTGCTGGGCGCCTTGCCATCCAGATGCGAACGGGTCGCGTACCACACCGGCACCGCGAACACACCGGTGATCACCACATACATCGCCTTGCGCGCCGTGCTTTCCAGGATGCGCCGCGCCCGCGGCGTATGCGTATGGCTGACCAGCTTGACCGGCTCGATCGGCGCAATCGCCGCTTGCTGCAGCAGCGGCTCCAGGTCTACATGCAGCAAGCGCGCATAGCTGCGCAACTGACCGCGCACGAAGACCGGCGCACCCAGGCGTTGCCACTCTTCCTGCTCCAGCGAGCGCACCACATGCGCCGGCATGCGCAGCTTGCCGGCGACATCGTCCACGCTCAGACCTGCCGCTTCGCGCGCGTCGCGCAAATGCTGTCCGCAGCCCTTTTCCTGCTCAAAAGGGTTCGGATTGGAATCACTGATCACAATGCATTGGCCCCGGGGTTAGCGGTCGCTGCGTCAGGAAATTCCTTGACCAACCGCTGTTGATAACGGCTGGCAGCTACCTTGTCGCCTAGCCCTTGCTCAATCTGAATGGCGAGTTGTAACACGGAAGCGGTTGCCGGTGCAGCCGCAAGCCGTCGTTCAATAAACGCGCGCGCTTCGAAATAATTGCGATTGGTTGCTTCGGAGCGCGCCATCGACTCGAGTGCGTACGGATTCCGCGGATCCAGTTCCAGCGCCTTGCGCAAGTCGCCGGCCGCACGCTGCGGCTGCCCCGCCTTGAGTGCACAGCCACCTGCATTGCCCAACGCGGAGGCTGGCGATGCGTAGTTTCTGTCGGTCAGGGCGCGATCGAACCAGATCAGCGATTCGGCCGGCGAGCCGTTCGCGCACAACCATGCGCCGTAATTGTTCAAGACATCGCCGCGCTGCGGCGCAAGTTCCGCGGCCCGGCGGTATGACGCGCCGGAGCCGGCGACATCGCCCTTGACGCCTTGAATCAGCGCCAATAGACCAGTGGCATCCACCGACTGGGGATCTTTCTTCAGGGCTGCACGGACCTGCTCTTCGGCAGCGGCGTAGTCGCCTGTCTGTAGCCGATTATTGGCCAGGCCGAGCTTCTCCTGCACCGCCAGACGATTCTTTGTCGCGGTGCTGTCGCGGAACGAATGCACCTGCGCGACCTCCTCGACCGTCTGAACCGAGCCCGCCTTGGCATTGCGACCACCGCAGCCGACCGCGCACAGCGCGATCGCCACAGCCGCCATGGCCGCTAGATCACGCTGCCGCATCTCGACCGGCCTGCCCTTCCAGCGTGCGCAGGAAATCCGCCTGACGACGGGTGCGGTCCATGACCTGACCCTTGAGCTGCCCGCAGGCGGCGTCGATATCGTCGCCACGGGTACGCCGGACCATCGTCAGCACTTGCGCGTCGAGCAGGATCTTCTGGAAAGCGCGGATCTCGGTCTCGCCCGAGCGCTCGTAACGCGTGCCCGGGAACGGATTGAATGGGATCAGGTTGACCTTGCCGGCGTCCTTGGACTGCACCGCATTGTCGAACTGACGCATCAACCTGGCCAGCTGGCGCGCATGCTCGGGCTGGTCGTTGATGCCCTTCATCAAGGTGTATTCGAAGGTGACCGAATCGCGCTTCTTGTTGCCGCGCAGATAGCGCGCGCAGGAGTCCATCAGCTCGGCGATCGGGTATTTCTTGTTCAACGGCACCAGGCTTTCGCGCAGCGTGTCGTTGGCCGCATGCAGCGAGACCGCCAGCGAGACATCGCTTTCGGTCGAGAGCCGGTCGATCATCGGCACCAGGCCCGAAGTCGACAGCGTCACCCGCTTGCTGGCCAGGCCGTAGCCCAGGTCGTCGCGCATCACGCTCATCGCGCGCACGACGTTGTCGAAATTCATCAACGGCTCGCCCATGCCCATCATCACCACGTTGGTGAGGCGGCGCTGCTGGTGCGGTACGTTGCCCAGATGGCGCGCCGCCACCCACACCTGCCCGACGATCTCGGCGGTGGTGAGGTTGCGGTTGAAGCCCTGGGTGGCGGTCGAACAAAAAGTGCAGTTCAGGCCGCAGCCGACCTGGGACGACACGCACAGCGTGCCGCGGCCCTTGTCGGGGATGTAGACGGTTTCGATCGCGTTCTTGCCATCGGTGCCCATGGCCAGCAGCCACTTGTGGGTCCCGTCGGTGGAGGGCTTGTCGAACACGACATTCGGGACGAGGACCTCGGCGTGCTGGTGCAACTTCGCACGCAGCGCCTTGCCGAGGTCCGTCATCTGATCGAAATCGGTGACGTAGCGATGGTGGATCCACTTCATCACCTGATGGGCACGGTAGCGCGCTTCGCCGAGCGTGTCGGCGAAGAAGCGCTCCAGTCCCTCGCGGTCGAGGTCGAGCAGGTTCTGCTTGCGCAGTTCCGGGGTACGGACGGGGACGTCCTGCAGCACGGAGGGGATCACGACCTCATTCACGATTCGACTCTCTCGGCCTCAGCGCGAGACCACTTCGGTGGCGGCAAAGAAATACGCGACTTCGTTGGCAGCGTTCTCGACCGAATCCGAGCCGTGGGCGGCATTGGCATCGATCGAGTCGGCGAAGTCGGCGCGGATGGTGCCCGGCGCAGCGTCCTTGGGATTGGTCGCGCCCAGCAGGTCACGGTGTGCGGCAACGGCGTTCTCGCCTTCCAGCGCCTGGATCATCACCGGGCCGGAGATCATGAACTCGACCAGCGCGTTGAAGAACGGACGCTCGCGGTGCACGGCATAGAAGCCTTCGGCTTCACGACGCGACAGCTGCTTGTACTTGGATGCCACAATCTTCAGGCCGGCCTTTTCGAAACGGCTGTAGATTTCGCCGATGACGTTCTTGGCAACGGCGTCGGGCTTGATGATGGACAGGGTGCGCTCCAGCGCCATGGGAGGATCTCCGTTGGGCGGGCCACTGAAGGCCCGAGATTATCATGAAAAAAACCCGCGTCAAAACGCGGGCTTAGGCTTCTTTGCGATGGTCAATTCTATCTCTTCATCGCTGCGTTTGCACACCGCCCCCTGAATCGTGCTGCGTTGCCGCATGACCGGTGCGCCGTCCTGCCCGTAGACTCAAACAATCGTTTGATTGAGTTCCGCCCTGCGCATGCCCAAGCCCGCCCACTTCTCCACCAAGGACCGCATCCTCGGCGCGGCCGAGGAGCTGTTCGCCCAGCATGGCTTCGCCGGGACCTCGCTGCGCCAGCTGACCAGCCAGGCCGACGTCAATATCGCGGCGGTCAATTACCACTTCGGTTCCAAGGAAAACCTGGTCAACGAGGTGTTCCGTCGCCGCATGGACGAGATGACCGCCGCGCGCCTGCAGCAACTGGAGGCGGCCAGGAAGTCACAGCCGGGCGAACTCACCGCGGTGCTGGCGGCCTTCGTCGAGCCGGCCCTGGCAATGGCGCAGGACCGCCAGAGCGGTGGCGCGTTCGTACGCGTGATCGCACGCGCCTATGCCGAAAAGAACGACAACCTGCGCAAGTTCCTGTCCGACCATTACGGGCACGTGCTGCGCGAGTTCGGCAAGGCCATCGCGGCCTGCGTGCCAGGCCTGAGCAAGGAAGAGCTGTACTGGCGCCTGGATTTCCTCGCCGGTGCGCTCACCTATGCGATGGCCGATTTCGGACTGATCAAGCGCCCGGCCGGGGTCAGCGAGGCCGACCACCGCGCGCGCGCCGCGCGCGAACTGATTCGTTTTGCGGAACCCGGTTTCCGTACCCATTCCACACCGTAGTCGCTCACACCAAAGGCTCATCGCTATGTCCAATCCGTTGCTAGTCCGTCGTGCTGCCGTGCTCGGTGCCGGCGTCATGGGCGCGCAGATCGCCGCGCACCTCACCAACGCCGGTGTCGACACCGTGCTGTTTGACCTGCCTGCCAAGGAAGGTCCTGCCGACGGCATCGTGCTTAAGGCCATCGCCAACCTCGGCAAGCTCAGCCCTGCCCCACTCGCCAGCAAGGCCCTGGCCGAGGCGATCACGCCGGCCAACTATGAAAGCGGCCTGGAGCAGCTGCGCGATTGCGACCTGATCATCGAAGCGATCGCCGAGCGCATGGACTGGAAGCAGGACCTGTACAAGAAGATCGCCCCGTTCGTGGCCGATCACGCCGTGCTGGCCTCCAACACCTCGGGCCTGGGCATCAACAAGCTCTCCGACGTGCTGCCCGAGCAGTTGCGTCACCGCTTCTGCGGCGTGCATTTCTTTAATCCGCCGCGTTACATGCACCTGGCCGAACTGATTCCAACCAAGGGCACCGACAAGGCCGTACTGGAAGGACTGGAAAGCTTCCTGGTCACCACGCTGGGCAAGGGCGTGGTGTATGCGAAGGACACCCCGAACTTCATCGGCAACCGCATCGGCGTGTTCTCGATCCTGTCCACCATCCACCACACCGCCGAGTTCGGGCTGGGCTTCGATGAAGTCGATGCGCTGACCGGCCCGCTGGTCGGGCGCCCGAAGTCGGCGACCTACCGCACCTCGGACGTGGTCGGCCTGGACACCATGGCGCACGTGATCAAGACCATGGGCGACACCCTGCCCGACGATCCGTGGCACCAGTACTTCAAGTCGCCCAAGTGGCTGGATGCGCTGATCGGCAAGGGCGCGCTCGGCCAGAAGGTCGGTGCCGGCATCTTCCGCAAGGTCGGCAAGGACATCGTGGTGCTGGACCTAGAGAAGCAGGATTACAGAACCGCCGATCGCAGCGCGGCGCCGGAAGTGGCCGAGATCCTCAAGATCAAGAACCCGGCCGAGAAGTTCGCCAAGCTGCGCGAAAGCCAGCACCCGCAGGCGCAGTTCTTGTGGGCCACGTTCCGCGACCTGTTCCACTACAGCGCCTACCACCTGGCCGATATCGCCGAGACCGCGCGCGACGTGGATCTGGCGATCCGCTGGGGCTACGGCTGGTCGCTCGGCCCGTTCGAGACCTGGCAGGCCGCCGGCTGGAAGCAGGTAGCGCAGTGGATTGCCGAAGACATCTCCAACGGCAAGAGCATGAGCAGCGCGCCGCTGCCGAACTGGGTGTTCGACGGCCGCGATGGCGTGCATGCGGCCGAAGGCTCGTACAGCCCGGCGCGCGACGCCAAGCTGCCGCGCTCGGCACTGCCGGTGTACAAGCGCCAGCGCTTCCCCGATCCGCTGCTGGGCGAGCAGTTCTCGCCGGGCGAGACGGTGTTCGAAAACGACGGCGTGCGCATGTGGCATGACGGCGACGACATCGCCGTGGTCAGCTTCAAGACCAAGATGAACACCGTCTCCGATCACGTGCTCAACGGTCTGCAGGAGGTCGTCGGCCGCGCCGAGAAGGACTTCGCCGGGCTGGTGATCTGGCAGCAGAAGGAGCCCTTCTCCGCCGGCGCCGATCTGGCCGGCGCGCTGGGTCTGCTGCAGGCCGGCAAGGTCGATGCATTCGAAGCGCTGGTCGCCAACTTCCAGGCCACCAGCCAGCGCATCAAGTACGCGCAGGTGCCGGTGATTTCGGCCGTGCGCGGGCTGGCGCTGGGCGGCGGCTGCGAGTTCCAGATGCACAGCGCCAAGACCGTGGCCTCGCTGGAAAGCTACATCGGTCTGGTCGAAGCCGGCGTCGGCCTGCTGCCGGCCGGCGGCGGCCTGAAGGAAATCGCCGTGCGCGCCTCGCAGGCCGCAGGTCCGGGCGGCGATGTGTTCGCCGAGCTGAAGAAGACCTTCGAAACCATCGCGATGGCCAAGGTCTCCAATTCGGCGGTCAATGCCAAGGAGCTGGGCCTGCTGCGCGCCACCGACAAGGTGGTGTTCAACAGCTTCGAAGCGCTGCACATCGCCAAGGCCGAAGCGCGCGCACTGGCCGAAGGCGGCTACCGCGCCCCGCTGCCGGCACGCCGCATCCAGGTCGCCGGCGACGTCGGCATCGCCACCTTCAAGATGCTGCTGGTCAACATGCTGGAAGGCCGTTTCATCAGCGACTACGACTATGAAATCGCCACCCGTATCGCCACGGTGATGTGCGGCGGCGAAGTCGATCGCGGCGCACTGGTCGACGAAGAATGGCTGCTCAAGCTGGAGCGCAAGCACTTCGTCGAACTGGCCCAGCAGGAAAAGACCCAGGCGCGGATTGGGCACATGCTCAAGACGGGTAAGCCACTCAGGAACTGAGAATCGGGAGTGGGGAATCGGGAATGGGTAAAAGCCCAACCGACTCCCCGCTTCTCCCCACTATTCTGCCGGGTAATGAAAATGGCGAACTCAGGCGAATCCGCACTTGCGATTCCCGACTCCCCATTCTCGATTCCCGGCTATCGGAGATAGCCATGAGCAAACAGATTCAAGAAGCCTACATCGTCGCCGCCACCCGTACGCCGGTCGGCAAGGCGCCCAAGGGCGTGTTCCGCAATACCCGTCCCGACGACATGCTGGCGCACGTGTTGCGTGCAGTCGTGGCACAGGCGCCAGGCATCGATCTGTCGCGGATCGACGATGCCATCATCGGCTGCGCGATGCCCGAGGGCGAGCAAGGCATGAACGTGGCGCGCATCGGCGTGCTGCTCGCCGGCCTGCCCAACAGCGTGGCCGGCCAGACCATCAATCGTTTCTGTTCGTCCGGCATCCAGGCCGTGGCGATGGCCGCCGACCAGATCCGTCTGGGCAATGCCGACCTGATGCTGGCCGGCGGTACCGAGTCGATGTCGATGGTGCCGATGATGGGCAACAAGGTCGCCATGTCGCCGAACGTCTTTGCCGACGACCATGTCGCGATCGCCTACGGCATGGGCATCACCGCCGAGAAAGTGGCCGAGGAATGGAAGGTCTCGCGCGAGGATCAGGATGCATTCGCGCTCGCTTCGCACCAGAAGGCGATTGCCGCCATTGCCGCCGGCGAATTCCGCGACGAAATCACTCCGTACGAAATCCTCTCGCACCAGCCCGACCTGGCCGGCAATGTCATCGCGCTGCGCAAGCGGCTGGTCGACACCGATGACGGCCCGCGTCCGGACAGCTCACTCGAAGGCCTGGCCAAGCTGCGCCCGGTGTTCCGCAACGGCCAGTTCGGTGGCAGCGTCACCGCCGGCAACTCCTCGCAGATGAGCGACGGCGCCGGTGCGGTGCTGCTGGCCTCCGAGCAGGCGATCAAGGATTACGGCCTCACCCCGCTGGCGCGCTTTGTCAGCTTCTCGGTGGCCGGCGTGCGTCCGGAAGTGATGGGTATCGGCCCGATCGCGGCGATTCCCAAGGCGCTCAAGCAGGCCGGCCTGACCAAGGACCAGATCGACTGGATCGAGCTCAACGAAGCCTTCGCCGCCCAGGCGTTGGCGGTGATCCGCGACAGCGAACTGGATCCGTCCAAGGTCAACCCGCTCGGCGGCGCCATCGCTCTGGGCCACCCGCTGGGCGCCACCGGTGCGATCCGTGCCGCCACCCTGGTGCACGGCCTGCGCCGTCGTCAGCAGAAGTACGGCATGGTCACCATGTGCATCGGCACCGGCATGGGCGCGGCGGGCATCATCGAAGCGCTGTAAGTCATGTACTGCGGGATCGGCCGTCGGGCTGATCTCGCAGTGCCGACCAGGCTGTCAGTCAACCAAGGCGTGCGCGAGCACGCCTTCTTTATGCGCCAGTGCAAACGATCACCGGCGAATGCCAGCGACACCATGTATCCGTCGGTGCGCCCGACAGGCACGCGGCCAGGCGTCGCGTCCGAGCATGGGCCCCTGATCGCACGTTGACCGTCGCCCGGCGGCGCCAACACATGCCAGCCATTCGATCGTTGGCGTGTGCCTACGCACGCAACGTCGCCGCATCCCGGCCTTGGCTTCACTCCCGCCATTACACGGCAGAGCTGCGCCTAACGCGCCACCAGCCACTGACCGGTACGCGCACCGGCAAACACCAGCGCCAGTCCGGCCACCAGCGTGATGGCCAGGTACACGCCGATCATCGCGGACCGATCCGTGCGTGCGAACACCAGGCATTCCATCATCAACGACGAGAACGTGGTCAGCCCGCCGATCACGCCGACGATCAGCAAGGCCCGCAACGGCCAGCTCGCCGGCCCGCGCGCATCCAGCCAGACCAGCAGCACACCGGCGACGAACGAACCGAGCAGATTCACCGTCAGCGTGCCCCACGGAAATCCGTTACCGAAGCGCTGCAGCAACGAGGCACCGATGGCAAAGCGCAGGCCGGAACCCAGCGCACCGCCGGTCATCGCCAGCAGCAATTGCTGCCACCACACCGGTGCGCTCATGCGCGCACTCCGCAGGCGGCCGAAGGGGGTTTCAACAAGGTGTCATGCATGTCGGCATCATCCGGTTTTCTGAGCAAGAAAAGATGCCGGGGCACAGACCTGCCGCCCCGGCGGGGGTGGGCAGGCATCATCAGCGCGCATGGTGCGTGCGGTTCAAGGAGGAATGCCATCTCCTGTGCGGCCGATTATGCCGTGGGCTTGCCGCCCTTGTCAGCCCGCGCCTGTTCGCGCGCGGCGCGCAGGCGATCGAGCTTTTCCTTGAGCTTGATCTCCAGCCCGCGCGGCACCGGGTTGTAATAGACCCGCTCGCCCATCGCATCCGGAAAGCCGGTCTGGTCCAGCGCGATCCCGCCTTCGGCGTCGTGGTCGTATTGATAGTCCTGCCCGTAGCCCAGCGTCTTCATCAGCTTGGTCGGCGCGTTGCGCAGATGCAGCGGCACCTCCTGCGTGCCGGTGGCGCGCACCTCGGCCTTGGCCTGGTTGAAGGCGGCATAGCCGGCATTGGACTTGGCGGTGCTGGCCAGATACAGCACCAGTTGCGCGAACGCCAGCTCGCCCTCCGGGCTGCCCAGACGCTCGTAGATGTCCCAGGCTTCCAGCGCCATGCTCTGCGCGCGCGGATCGGCCAGGCCGATGTCCTCGATCGCCATGCGGGTCAGCCGCCGCGCCAGATAGGCCGGGTCGCAGCCGCCGTCGAGCATGCGCGTGAGCCAGTACAGCGCGGCATCGGGGTTGGAGCTGCGCACCGATTTGTGCAGCGCCGAAATCTGGTCGTAGAACTGCTCGCCGTTCTTGTCGAAGCGACGCGTGCGGTCGGCCAGCACCTGCAGCAGCGTCTGCGGGGTGATCTCGCCACCCTCGCCGCCTGCCAGTTCCGCGGCGATCTCCAGCAGGGTCAACGCGCGGCGCACGTCGCCGTCGGCCGCGCTGGCAATCTCCAGCAGCGAGGCATCGCTGACCTGGATGCTCTCCTGCCCCAGCCCGCGCTCCGGATCGTGCAGCGCACGTTGCAAGGCCTCGACGATGTCCTGCGGCGAAACGCCTTCCAGCACGTGCACGCGGCAGCGCGACAACAATGCCGAATTCAGTTCGAACGAAGGATTTTCGGTCGTCGCACCGACGAACAGGATCGTGCCGCGCTCGATATGCGGCAGGAACGCATCCTGCTGCGCCTTGTTGAAGCGATGCACCTCATCGACGAACAACACCGTGCGGCGCCCGCCGGCGAAGCGCTGCGCAGCCTCGGCCAGCACCTGGCGCACCTCGGGCAAACCCGACAGCACTGCCGAGATCGCCTTGAATTCGGCGTCGGCGTAATGCGCCAGCAGCAGTGCCAGGGTGGTCTTGCCACAGCCGGGCGGGCCCCACAGGATCATCGAATGCACACGGCCGGATTCCACCGCGCGTCGCAATGCACTGTCGGGCGCGAGCAGTCGCTTCTGCCCGACCATCTCGTCGAGGGTGCGCGGACGCATACGCTCGGCAAGCGGGCGCAGATGCTCGCCGTCTACGCTGAGCAGATCGGCTTCGGGAGTGATGGGGAGCTTGGTTCGTGCCACGCGGCATTGTATCGCGTCAGCCAACGACCTTCTGCGAACACGGCCGTTGGCTGCACGACTCCTGCAAGCAACGGCTTACTGCGCGTCGCCGACCACGTCCACACCCTTGCCCGGCGTGTAGCGGAAGGTGTCGGCCGCGAATGCCGGGTTGCGCTTCCAGCCGCTGAAGCTGATCGCGGTGCGCTGGCCGACCGCATCCACCACTTCCATCCTGGCCAGGCCATCCTTGCCGAACCCCAGCGAGGCCATCTGGAAACTGGCTTCGGTGTCGACCTTGGGCGTCAGCGACAGCCACTGCAGTCCGTCACGTGGCGCCGCTTCTTCGCTGACGTCGTATTGCTTGTCCAGGCGCGCCGGGTCGATCAATGCAACCAGTGGGCTGTTCTGTTCTTCGCTGCCTTGCGCACGCACGGTCACCTGCTCCAGGTCCGGGTCGAACACCCACACCTTCTTGCCGTCGGCCACGATCAGCTGCTTGTAGGGCTTGGCGTATTCCCAACGGAACTGGCGCGGCGCCGACAATGCCACCCGCCCGCTCGCGCGCTCCTTGACCCGGCCGTTGGCATCGGAGACTTGCTGGCTGAACTGCCCGTCCAGGCCTTTCAGGCCGCGCGTGAACGTATCCAGCTCCTGACGCGCACCGGCAAACGCGGTGCCGGCGAACAGAGCGGTGGCGAGAACGGCATAACGGAGCTGGCGATGCATCGCGGTGTTCCAGAAAGGGTATGCGGGAATTCTGATGCTTCATGGATGAATGGGCGAGCGCTATCGCACAAGGCGTTCAGATCGCGGCCGCCGCCAGTCGATTCATCTCACTGCGCCGTCTGCACCCTGGACAGATCGCCGTACACGATCTGCCCGCGAAAGCCGCGCCGCACCTGCTGGTAGAGCTCGCGAAACGCGCGGTAATCCTGCGGCTGACACAGCGCCTGCGGCCCACGTACCGCCGCGCGCTGCAGGCGATGCACCGCCGTCACCGTCTGGCCCTGGTGCGTCCACTCGACCGCGTACTCGCCAGCGGCATTGCGAAAGCGGCTGCTGCGCGGAATCGCGATGATCGGCACCGTCGCCGGGAAGCTCACCACATAGGTCTCTTCGCGCACGCTGTCGTTGCAGTAGAACGGGGTCAGGTTGTCGTCGGCCGAGGTGGTCGTATAGATGCCACGGGTGGATTCGGCACCGGGCATGTCGGGCAAGGTCATGCCGCCGACCACCGAAAAATCCACCGCATCCTCGGCCTGGAACGTGTAGCGATAGTTGAACGGCGCATCCAGATCCAGCGGGTCGCCCTGGACCAACAGATCGCCGGTGCCATCGAAGCCGGACTGCGCAATGATCGACTCCTCGATGCGATTGCGGTTCTGCGCATTGAGCTGCACGAACATCGCACGCAGCCCCACCTCGCCGGTCTGTCCGCTGTCGAGCGTGGTCAGGCCGTGCAGCCCGCCCTGCGGGGTAAAGCGGTACTCGGTACGCGCGACGTAGCGGTTGACCTTGCGGTCGTTGGGCGGGGTATGCGTGACCTTGCCGTCCAGCGTATGCACCACCGGCGCCCCGAGGTCGCCGGCCGGCAACTGGCCGAAGCGCGCATAGGGGTTGGTCGAATCCACATACAGATCGAACGCCGGGATATAGGTGATGGCGTGGTTGAAGCGGCCGAGCACCGGGATCGGCGGCAGCGTCGGCCCGCCTTCGGCGCCGATCAGCACCGGTGTGCTGGCGATGCCCTTGGCCGCCAGCAAGGCTTCCAGGATCACGGTGTGATCCTTGCAGTCGCCATAGTGGTTGGCCAGGATGCTGTCGGCGCTGTTGGGCTCCAGTCCGCCATTGCCCAGGTACACCGCCACATAGCGGATATTGCGCGCCACCCACGCGTACAGCGCAGCGGCCTGCGCCCGCGGCGCGTCGATGCCGCGGGTCACCTCGTCGGCCAGCGACTGGATCGCCGGCGTCACCGCAGCGGCGCGGCCGCCCTTGACGTGATAGGCCAGGCCCATCTGCGCCCAGCTGTCGAAGGTGCTGGCCATCAAGGTGGGGCTGAACTCCCAGGTCGCCGCGCTCCAGTTCTGGTTCTTCATCGGCGTGGTGCGCTGATAGCGCCACTCCCAGCGCGCCTGATCGCCACGCACCACCGGCTTGGTCCCGCCCTGCAAGCCGCGCACCGACAAATGCATCGGCAATGCCTTCGGCGCCACCAGCGTGACCACCGCATCGTCGTATTGCGCGAACACGCTGAAGGTCTCCCACAGGCTGAAATAACCGGGGAAGTACGGGGTGTTCTGCGCACGCCGCACGCGATAGACGATGCGCGCGCCCGGCGCCAGATTCGGGAACACCACCACCTTGACCTTGCGATCGGCATACATCGCCGCCGCCGCGCTGGAATAGCTTTCCTGGGTGTAGATCTTGTCGGACGCCACGTCCTGGCGCAGCCCTTCGGCGGTGACGGTGTAGGCCTGCAGCACCTCCAGGGTTTCCATCTTCTCGCTGTAGCTCAGCCGCACCTGGCTGAACTGCTCCACCGCCGACTTGGTCTTGAGCAGGATCTCGTACTCGTCGGTTTCCACGCTGCTGGCGTCGGCACGCACTTCGTAGTCGGCGCGATAGCGCACGAAGCTATAGTTGGTGTCGGCCTGCGTGCGCGCGGCGGCGGCAGGCGCGACCTGTTGCTCGGCCTGGGCCAGCAACGGCACTGAGATCAGCAGCAGCAACAGCAACACGGAACGACGCAGCATGGGTCTTGATCGCGGCGGGCCGGAGCGGCCCTCGTGCAACAGGGTAGCGGGTGCGCGCCGCAGCGTCAGGCACCGGCCTCCAACATTGCCGCATCTACGCGTCTACGCATACGCATACGCAATCCGAACAAGCCCGGAACGCGGCGCCACCGTCAAGCCGATACGCCCCGCGTTGCTGGCCGCCGATTACTTGGGCGGCGGCGGTGCCAGCACGGTGCGGTCGCCATTGTGCTCGGGCTGGCTGACCACACCGGCCGCTTCCATCGCTTCGATCAGGCGTGCGGCGCGGTTGTAGCCGATCTTCAAGCGCCGCTGCACGCCGGAGATCGAGGCACGCCGGGTTTCGGTGACGATGCGCAAGGCCTCGTCGTACAGGGGGTCGGACTCGTCGCCGCCACCGCCGCTGCTTTCCGGCAAGCCGGTCGCGCCGACCACGGTGCCATCGCCCATGGTCTGCACTTCGTCCAGCACGCCTTCGACATAAGACACCGGCCCGCTGGCCTTGAGGTGCTCGACCACCCGATGCACTTCCTCGTCGCTGACGAAGGCGCCATGCACGCGGTCCGGCAGCGCGGTGCCCGGCGGCAGATACAGCATGTCACCATTGCCCAGCAGCGCTTCGGCGCCGGACTGATCCAGGATGGTGCGCGAGTCGATCTTGGAGCTGACCTGGAACGCCACGCGGGTCGGGATATTGGCCTTGATCAGGCCGGTGATCACGTCCACCGACGGCCGCTGCGTGGCCAGGATCAGATGGATACCGGCCGCACGCGCCTTCTGCGCCAGGCGCGCGATCAGCTCTTCGACCTTCTTGCCGACGATCATCATCATGTCGGCGAATTCGTCGATGAAGATCACGATGAACGGCAGCGTCTCCAGCGGCCGCGGTGCCTCGCCCAGCTCAGGGTTGGGCTTGAACAGCGGGTCCATCATCGGCTGGCCGGCGTCGATGGCGTCCTTGATCTTCTTGTTGAAGCCGGCCAGGTTGCGCACGCCCACCGCGCTCATCAGCTTGTAGCGGCGCTCCATCTCGGCCACGCACCAACGCAGGCCGTTGGCGGCCTCCTTCATGTCGGTGACCACCGGCGCCAGCAGATGCGGGATGCCCTGATAGACGCTCAGTTCGAGCATCTTCGGGTCGATCATCAGCATGCGCAGTTCCTTGTGCGAGGCCTTGAACAGCAGGCTCAGCACCATCGCATTGACCGCCACCGACTTGCCCGAGCCAGTGGTACCGGCCACCAACAAGTGCGGCATGCGCGCCAGGTCGGCCACCGTCGGGCGCCCGGCAATGTCCTTGCCCAGGGCCAGCGTCAGCGGGCTGGCCGACTTGTCATATTCCTTGGAGCGCAGCAGCTCGGACAGGAAGATCATCTCGCGGGTGACGTTGGGGATCTCCAGGCCGACCACCGACTTGCCCGGGATCACGTCGACCACGCGCACCGACTTGACCGACAGCCCGCGCGCGATGTCCTTGTCCAGCGAGCTGATCTGGCTGACCTTGATGCCGGGCGCCGGCTCGATCTCGAAGCGGGTGATCACCGGGCCCGGATAGGCCCCCACCACCTGCGCCTCGATGCGGAAATCCTTGAGCTTGAACTCGATCTGCCGCGACAGCGTCTCCAGCGTCTCTTCCGAATACCCCTTGGCCTGCGGCTTGGGGTCGTCCAGCAGGGCCAGCGGCGGCAGGTCGGAGCCGTCGGTGCTCACGCCCTGGAACATCGGGATCTGGGTATCGCGCTTGGCGCGCTCGCTCTTCTCCACCACCGGTGCCGGCGGCGGCTCGATCTTGACCGGCTCGCGCTTGGCCTGCTTGACCGCATCGACCTTGCGCACTTCCTCGCGCTCTTCGCGCATCACGCGGGTCTGCTGCCACTCGGTGGCCTGATGGGTCTTGCGCTGCATCAGTGGCCCCAGCGCCAGCACCCAGGTGCCGATGCGCTCCATCACCGCGAACCACGACAGGCCAGTGGCGAGGGTGATCGACACCAGCAGCAGCACCAGCACGAACAGGTTGGCGCCCAAGGCCCCGAACCCGGCGCTCAGCGAATTGCTGACCAATCGCCCCAGGATCCCGCCGGCGGCGGCCACGTCGCCGTTGAACAGGCGCAGATGCAGGAAGCCGGTCGAGGCGATCAGGAAACCCACCATGCCGACCAGCCGCAATGCCGGCCCCAGATCGGCCTCGGCCTGCCCTTCCTTGTCCATGCCGAACAAGGCGATCCAGGCCACCGCGCCCAGCACCACCGGCAGCAGGAAGGCCACATAACCGAACAGCTGCAGCAGCACGTCGGCCGTCCAGGCGCCGACGCGGCCGCCCATGTTGTGCACCGGCGCCACCACGCTGCCGGTCTGCGACCAGCCTGGATCGGCGCTCGAATAGGTGAACAGGCTGGCCAGCAGATACAGCAGCAGCGGCGCCACCGCGATCAATGCCAGATCGCGCCAGAGCTTTTGCCGACGCGGATTGTCCGCCACCGCTGTCTTGCGCGAGGACGTCTTGCCCTCAGCGGGCTTGCTGCGTTCGGGAACCTGCTTTGCCACCTGTAGCCAGACCTTAGAAAAATGCTGTTAGTGGTTGATAATAAACGACTGAGGCCACGGTTTCAGCTGTTGCATGAGCATCGCCTGCCCGGGCATGCGATGGTCAACAAAAAACGCCGCACGGGGCGGCGTCGATTACGCGTACTGGGTGGACCATGCCATCTGCGGTTCAAGCAGTTCCATCGCGCCGCCTTGATTCACCGGGTGGGGACCGCCACTCTATGCCGCCACAGGGGCGCGAATTCACTCGCCTGCCCTGCCAATTCCTAGATCGCGAGTATACATGAGCGCCTCTTCTGCCAGTCCCGCCAAGCATTCCCGCCTGTTGATCCTGGGCTCCGGCCCGGCCGGCTGGACCGCCGCGGTCTACGCCGCCCGCGCCAACCTCAAGCCGGTGGTGATCACCGGCCTGCAGCAAGGCGGCCAGCTGATGACCACCACCGAAGTCGACAACTGGCCGGGCGACCCCCACGGCCTGATGGGCCCGGACCTGATGAGCCGCATGCAGGCGCATGCCGAGCGCTTCGAGACCGAGGTGATCTTCGACCACATCCACACCGCCGACCTGTCGCAGCGCCCGTTCCGGCTGACCGGCGACGGTGCCGAATACACCTGCGACGCACTGATCATCTCCACCGGCGCCACCGCCAAGTACCTGGGCATCCCCAGCGAGGAAGCCTTCAAGGGCCGCGGCGTGTCCGCCTGCGCCACCTGCGATGGGTTCTTCTACAAGGACCAGGACGTGGTGGTGGTCGGCGGCGGCAATACCGCGGTCGAAGAAGCGCTGTACCTGTCCAACATCGCCCGCAAGGTCTACCTGGTGCACCGCCGCGACACGCTGCGCGCCGAAAAGATCATGCAGGACAAGCTGTTCGCCAAGGTCGCCGCCGGCAAGATCGAAACCGTCTGGCACCACGCCATCGATGAAGTGCTGGGCAACGATGCCGGCGTCACCGGCGTGCGGGTCAAGTCCACCCTCGACGGCAGCACCCGCGAGATCGTCGCGCACGGCTTCTTCGTTGCCATCGGCCATCACCCCAACACGCAACTGTTCGACGGCCAGCTGGCGATGAACAATGGCTACCTGGAAATCCGCTCCGGCCTCAACGGCGCGGCGACCGAGACTTCGGTGGCCGGCGTGTTCGCGGCCGGCGACGTCGCCGACCAGCACTACCGTCAGGCGATCACCTCGGCCGGCTTCGGCTGCATGGCCGCGCTGGATGCCGAGCGCTACCTCGACAAGAGCGCCTGAGGTGGCTGCTGACCGCCGGCCGCGCCGCGCGGGCAGCGCCGATACCAGCGGGCCGTGCGCATGAGCGTCACCGCCCGCTGGTGCCGCCGGCTGGACGAGCTTCCGGCCGGTGCCTGGGACGCGCTGCACGACGGCGCGCACCCATTCATTTCTTACGCGTTCCTGGAAGGCCTGGAGCAGGAGGGCTGCCTGCGCCCGGACTGGGGCTGGAACCCGCTGCACCTGACGCTATGGGATGGCGACACGCTGGTCGCCGCCGCGCCGGGATACCTGAAGAACAACTCGCATGGCGAGTTCGTGTTCGACCACGCCTGGGCGCACGCCTACGCGCGCTACGGGCAGGAGTACTTCCCCAAGTGGCTGTGCGGGGTGCCCTACTCGCCAGTGACCGGCCCTCGCCTGCTGGGCGCACCGCGCTGGCGCCCGCAGTTGCTCGCGGCGATGCGCACGCTGGTGGAGCGCAGCGGGCTGTCGTCGGCGCACGTCAACTTCCACCCGGCCGACGAAGATGCCGCGTTCGACGCCGACTGGCTGGAGCGCAACGATCTGCAGTACCACTGGCACAACGCCAGCGGCTGGAGCGATTTCGAAAGCTTCCTGGCGGCGATGGATCACAAGCGGCGCAAGAACATCCGCCAGGAGCGCGCCAAGGTGCAGCGGGCCGGCGTGCAGTTGCGCGTGGTGCATGGCGATGAAGCCAGCGACGCCGACCTGGAGGCGATGTATGGCTTCTATCTCAAGACCTTCAATGAATACGGCAACTCGCCTGCGCTGACGCCGGAGTTCCTGCATCACCTGGCCCGCCACCTGCCCCGTGAGCTGGTGATGTTTCTGGCCGAGCTGGATGGGCAACCGATCGCCGGCGCGCTCTGCCTGCGCGGGCGCGACACGTTGTACGGGCGTTACTGGGGCGGCGAAGCCCTTCCGGGGCTGCATTTTGAAACCTGCTACTACCAGGGCATCGAATACTGCCTGCGCGAGGGCCTGGCCCGCTTCGAGCCCGGCGCGCAAGGCGAGCACAAGATCGCGCGCGGCTTTCTGCCGACGCTGGTCCGCAGCCGTCACTGGATCGCCGATCCCGGCTTCCGCGAGCCGCTGGCGCAATGGTGCGCCGACGAGCGCCAGGCGGTGGCCCGGCATGCACGCGAGCTGTCCGAGCACAGCCCGTTTCGCGACTGAGCCTGGCGGCTGCGACGTAGGGCGTAGCCGCCGCTGATCGCCGGCCGGGCGTCTTGGGGACGTCGGAGCAAGGCGGCCAAATCCACCCAGAGAACACTCGTCTGGCGAGTTCGAACTACGCGCCCAGCATCGCGGTGCTTGCGGACGCATGCCGCAAAGCATGTCGACCACACACGCGGTTCGTCGCGTGCCGGCGATGGTCAACACCCTGGGAGCACCTGTACGACACGCTCTACACTGCACGCATGTCCCGCGCCCTTCCCTACCTGCTGGCGGCCGATCCGGCCGCCCCGTTTCCGCCGGCCGAGTCCGCGTTGCGCGAGCCGGACGGCCTGCTCGCCATCGGTGGCGACCTGTCGCCGCAGCGCCTGCTCAACGCCTATGCCAGTGGCGTGTTTCCCTGGTTCTCGGAAGGCCAGCCGATCCTGTGGTGGAGCCCGGACCCGCGCACGGTGTTTCGTACCGATGGCGTGCGCCTGTCCTCGCGCTTCCGTCGCCAGCTGCGCAGCAGCCACTGGATCGTGCGCGCCGATACCGCCTTCGCGCAGGTGATCGATGCCTGCGCGTCGATTCCGCGTGCCGGCCAGGATGGCACCTGGATCACCACGCCGATGCAGCAGGCCTACATCGAACTGCATCGATTGGGCCATGCGCATTCGCTGGAGGTGTTCGATGGCACGTGCCTGGTGGGCGGCATCTACGGCGTGGCGATCGGCCAGATGTTCTTCGGCGAGAGCATGTTCAGTGCCGACAGCGGCGGCTCCAAGGTGGCACTGGCGGCGCTGGCCGCGCATCTGCACTCCCGCGGGTGGCCATTGCTCGATGCGCAGGTGGAGAATCCGCACCTGATGCGCCTGGGCGCGCAACGCCTGCCACGTGCAGAATTCCTGCAGCAGGTGCGGCTGCAGGTCGACCGGGCGGCGGCACCCGGCAGTTGGTCCGAGCGCTACGGCGAGCGGCCTGCCAGCGCGCTCGCTGAAGTCCGCTTAACATAAAATTTGCACCGCGGGGAGATGGCGCGTAAAATGCTGTCCCTTACGGCCCTCCCGGGCCAGCCGTGATTGCACAGGATTACATGTCGAAAGACGACTCCATTGAATTCGAAGGCAGCGTCAGCGAGACGCTCCCCAACACCACGTTCCGGGTCAAGCTGGAAAACGGGCATGAAATCATCGCCCATATCTCCGGCCGCATGCGCAAGAACTACATCCGCATCCTGACCGGCGACCGGGTCAAAGTTGAGATGACTCCCTACGACCTGACCAAGGGTCGTATTACCTACCGCATGAAGTAAGCGGTTCTGGTGTGAGACGCGAGGCGGCCAATGGCCGCTTTTTGTCGTGCCCGAGATTTGCGGATCTGGTAGCGGTGATCCGGCGGTGTCGGCTTGCTTCTGCCCTTCACTTGCACCTTGCCTCCGGCGCTTGCGCCTCGATCGCTACCCCGCCCAAGCTCCGGAAGCGCGCTGTCGTTGTTCCTCGCGAGCCGCGACCGCCGCTCGGCTTCTACGCCCCCTCCACTCGGGCCACACGTTCTGAGAGCATAAAAAAACCGCTCTTTCGAGCGGTTTTTTCGTTTCAGGACCGCAAGGCGATCAGTCGACCGTTGCCGGTAGCAGACGCTCCGGTTCCGGGTGCGCTTCCACCACCAGTTCGCCATCCTTGACGTCGATATTGACCCGGCCGCCTTCCATCAGCTTGCCGAACAACAGTTCGTCGGCCAACGGACGCTTGATCTTCTCCTGGATCACGCGCGACATCGGACGCGCACCCATCAGCGGATCGAAGCCGTGCTGGGCCAGCCAGTCGCGCGCAGTCGGGGTGGCCGACAGCGAGACGTGCTTTTCCTGCAACAGCATTTCCAGCTCGATGATGAACTTGTCCACCACCCGCAGGATATGGTCGAAGCCCAGCGGCTGGAACTGCACGATCGCATCCAGGCGGTTGCGGAACTCGGGCGTGAAGCCGCGACGGATCGACTCCATCGCATCGGTGGAGTGATCCTGCTTGGTGAAGCCGATCGACCGCCGCGAGGCCTGGGTGGCACCGGCATTGGTCGTCATCACCAGGATCACGTTCTTGAAGTTCGCCTCGCGCCCGTTGGTGTCGGTGAGGATGCCGCGATCCATGACCTGCAACAGGATGTTGAAGATATCCGGATGCGCCTTCTCCACCTCGTCCAGCAGCAGCACGCAGTGCGGTGTCTTGACGACCTTCTCGGTCAGCAAACCACCCTGATCGAAGCCGACATAGCCCGGAGGCGCACCGATCAGGCGGCTGATCGAATGCGCTTCCATGTACTCGGACATATCGAAGCGCACCAGCTCGATCCCCAGCTGCAGCGCAAGCTGCTTGGTGACCTCGGTCTTGCCGACGCCGGTGGGGCCGGCGAACAGGAAGTTGCCGATCGGCTTTTCCGGATTGGCCAGGCCCGAACGCGCGAGCTTGATCGAACCGGCCAGCGTCTCGATTGCCGGGTTCTGGCCGAAGATCACCATCTTCAGATTGCGCTCCAGATGCTGCAGCACGTCCTTGTCGGTCGCGCTGACCTGCTTGGCCGGAATCCGCGCCATCTTGGCGACGATGGTCTCGATCTCCTCGATGTCGATCAGCTCCTTGCGCTTGCCTTCCGGCAGCAGACGCTGACGCGCACCGGCCTCGTCGATCACATCGATCGCCTTGTCCGGCAGCAGGCGGTCGCCGATGTGCTTGACCGACAGGTCCACGGCCGCCTGCAGTGCGTCATCGGCATAGGTCACGCCGTGGTGCGCTTCGTACTTGGGCTTGAGGCCCTGCAGGATCTCGAAGGTCTCGCCCACGGTCGGCTCGACGATGTCGATCTTCTGGAAGCGGCGTGCCAGCGCACGGTCCTTTTCGAAGATGCCGCGGTATTCCTGGAACGTGGTCGAGCCGATGCAGCGCAGCTCGCCAGACGACAGCGCCGGCTTGATCAGATTGGACGCATCCATGGTGCCGCCCGACGCAGAACCCGCACCGATGATGGTGTGGATCTCGTCGATGAACAGCACCGCGTTGGGCACCTTCTTCAGCGCCGCCAGCACGCCCTTGAGGCGCTTTTCGAAGTCGCCACGGTACTTGGTGCCGGCCACCAGCGCGCCCAGGTCCAGCGAGAAGATCACTGCATCGGCCAGTACCTCCGGCACGTCGTTGTCGACGATGCGCTTGGCCAGACCTTCGGCAATCGCGGTCTTGCCCACGCCGGCCTCGCCCACGTACAGCGGGTTGTTCTTGCGGCGGCGGCACAGCACCTGGATGGTGCGCTCGATTTCATCGCCACGGCCGACCAACGGGTCGATCTTGCCGTTACGGGCCTGCTCGTTGAGATTGGTGGCGAACTCGGCCAGCGCATCGCCCTTGGCCTCGCCCTCCCCGCCCTCGCTCTTGGGCTCGCCATCGGAGGCAGACGGCTGCTCGCCGTCTTCGCCCAGCTTGGCAATGCCATGCGAGAGATAATTGACGATATCCAGACGGGTGATGTCCTGCTGGTTCAGGAAGTACACCGCGTGCGAATCCTTCTCGCCGAAGATCGCGACCAGCACGTTGGCGCCGGTGACTTCCTTCTTGCCCGAGGATTGCACGTGATAGACCGCACGCTGCAGCACACGCTGGAAGCCCAGGGTGGGCTGGGTGTCGCGGCCATCGTCTTCGGCCAGGCGCGAGACCGAGGCCTCGATCGCCTGCTCCAGATCGTTGTGCAAACGCACCTGGTCGGCGCCGCAGGCCTTGAGGACGGCCTGGGCAGACGGGTTGTCCAGCAGCGAGAGCAGCAGGTGCTCGACGGTCATGAACTCATGACGCGCCTCGCGTGCTCGCTTGTAGCACTGGCCGATGGTTTGCTCTAGGTCTTTGCTGAACATTGGTAACTCCGAACGGCTGTTGCCAACAATATGCGGCTTTTGTTGGGATTTACCACAACCCTATCGGATAGGCATGTTCAGACGGCGTTAGCATGTGATTGCAGCCACAGTGTTGCGCTGCTGGAATGATCGGATTGACGCCTCAGGTCTGTTCCATCGTGCACAGCAGCGGGTGCTGGTTCATGCGCGAGAATTCGTTGACCTGCGCCACCTTGGACTCGGCGACTTCGCGGCTGTAGACCCCGCAGACGCCGCGTCCACGGGTATGGACATGCAGCATGACCTGCGTGGCCCGTTCCAGATCGAGGTTGAAAAACTGCTGCAGCACCGTCACCACGAAGTCCATCGGGGTGTAGTCGTCGTTCAGCAAAAGCACCTGATAACGCGGCGGTGGCGCCACTTCAGGCTTGCTGGCTTCGACGGTGAGGCCGTGATCGTGTTCGTGTGAGGTCTTACGAGGCATCCGGGCATTATACGGTTCATCGCCGCACGCATTGGACGATTTACGCCGCGCCCCGCACAATTTGTCTCCGATTCCATGGCTGGCCCTTGATGACCGATTCCCTGACCGCGCGGTTGCTGGCGCCGTCGTTCACTGCCGACTTGTCCAGCTCCGTGCACCTTGCCGGGTCGCAGCGCCGCTTGACCCGGCTTCAAACTGTACGGTTCGCCGGTAGCGCGAGCGCGGCCCCGATGATGCAGGACCTGCGGCGATGAGCGCTTCCGACCAACGCTGGCATCCGGATGTCACCGTGGCAACCGTGGTGGTGCGCGACGGGCGCTTCCTGCAGGTCGAAGAGACCATCGGCGGCAAGCTGTTGTTGAACCAGCCTGCCGGGCACCTGGAACCGGACGAGAGCCTGCTCGATGCGGCGGTGCGCGAGACGCTGGAAGAGACCGGCTGGGATGTCCGCCTGACCCACTTCATCGGCACCTATCAGTGGGTCGCGCCGATTGGCCAATGCTTCCTGCGGTTTGCGTTTGTGGCCGAGGCCGTGACCCACCATCCCGAGCGCAGCCTGGATACCGGCGTGGTGCGCGCGTTGTGGATGACGCCGGACGAATTGCGCAGCGCGAGCGAGCGCCTGCGCAGCCCGCTGGTGTGGGAGGTGGTGGCCGACTATCTGGCCGGCCAGCGCCATCCCTTGGCCTTGGTGCGGCACGTCGCATGAGTACGCCGCGGATCGTTGTCGGTGTCTCCGGCGGTGTGGATTCGTCGGTGGCGGCCTGGCGGTTGGCCCAGCAGGGCGAGTCGATCGCAGGGCTGTTCATGCAGAACTGGGCCGACGACGGCAGCGGCGATTGCCGCGCCGAGGACGACCGCCGCGATGCGGTGGCGGTGTGCGGGGGGCTGGGCATCCCGTTCCACTTCCGCGATTTTTCCGGCGAATACTGGAGCGGCGTGTTCGAGCACTTCCTGGCCGAATACGCGGCCGGGCGCACGCCGAACCCGGACGTGCTGTGCAACCGCGAGGTCAAGTTCAAGCATTTTCTGGATGCGGCCCAGGCGCTGGGCGCCGAGCGCATCGCCACCGGCCACTATGCGCGGGTGGCGCACAGCGGCGGGCGCTGGCGCCTGCTGCGCGGCGCCGACCGCAGCAAGGACCAGAGCTATTTCCTGCATCAGCTGGGACAGACGCAACTGGCCGCGACGCTGTTTCCGATCGGCGATATGGAAAAAAGCACGCTGCGCCGGGTCGCCCAGGACGCCGGTCTGCCGACCCATGCCAAGAAGGATTCCACCGGCATCTGCTTCATCGGCGAGCGCGATTTCCGCGAGTTTCTGGGCCGTTACCTGCCCGCGCGCAGCGGCGAGATCCGCGACCCGCAGGGGCAGCGCATCGCCGAGCATCCGGGGGTGTTCTATTTCACCCTGGGTCAGCGCGAAGGCCTGAACATCGGTGGCGTACGTGGGCGTGCCGCCGCGCCGTGGTACGTGGTCGGCAAGGATGTGGCGAGCAACGTGCTGTATGTGGACCAGGACCGCGACAGCCCGCTGCTGCAATCGCGCTGGCTGCAGTCCGAGCAGGCCCATTGGGTCACCGGGGCGCCGCCGGCGCGCAGCTTCGGCTGCACCGCACAGACACGTTACCGGCAGCCCGACGAGCCGTGCACGGTGGAGGTGCAGGACGATGGCAGCGTGCAGGTGCGTTTCGAGCGGCCGCAGCGGGCGGTGACGCCCGGGCAGTCGCTGGTGCTGTACGACGGCGAGGAATGCCTGGGTGGCGCAGTCATTGCCGCCACCGATGCGCCGCTGGAACGCCAACTGGCGGGATCTTCTTTTTCACCTGAGGTAGTGGCTTGATGAGTTCTTCCATGGATCACCGCGTGCTGGCGCTTGCCGGCGTCGCCCAGGCCCTGCAACAGGTGCGGCGGATCGCCGAAACCGGGCATTCGGAGGCTGCGACGGTGCGTACCGCCATGGACAGCGTGTTCCGGGTGGATGCGTCCTCGCCGGAGGCCGTGTATGGCTCGCCAGCGGACCTGGCGCCGGGCCTGCGGCTGTTGCACAACTATTTCCACAACCAGGGCCAGGACGAGGTCCTGCCGCGGCTGGCGCTGGCAGTGCTGCAGCTGGAGCGCCGCTTCGTGCGCGACACCGCCACCGTGGCCACGGTCTCCAATGGCATCGAGGCAGCGGCGCGGCAGGCACACAGCCTGGGCGACAGCGGCCATCCTGACGTGCTGAGTTCGCTGGGCGGGCTGTATGCGCAGACCATCAGCCACCTGCGCCCCAAGGTCATGGTGCAGGGCAATCCGCATTACCTGGGCCAGGCCGGCGTGGTTGCGGAAATCCGCGCGCTGCTGCTGGCCGCGGTCCGCTCGGCCGTGTTGTGGCGGCAGATGGGTGGCAGCCTGTGGGATTTCCTGTTTGCCAAGCGCGCAATGATCGAAGCGGTGGACCGCGCGCTGCGCTAAAGCACTGACGATTCCGGTGTGCTAGACGATTCCGGTGTGCTACACGCGCTAGCGGTCGCTGGCGCGTGTCAACAAAGCTTGAACGGGCGAGACGATGTGGCGATCGTCGCTAAAGACAAAGGGGGTACGGCCGATACAGCAACCGTGACTCTGCCGAGAACGCCCATGTATTCACGTCCACTTATCCGTCTGGCCGCCCCTTTGGCCCTGACCTTGCTGTTTCCCTTCGCTGTCGGATTCGACTGGCCCGCTTCGGTGCGCTGGGCGATCCTGGCGACCATGACGCTCAGCTGGCTCGGTTTCGCTGCCTGGGTGACCTACTCCCAGTTCCGGCGTAATCCGGACCAGACCCGCATCCTGCGCGAGCAGGATCAACTGCTCAACGAACTGCGTACGTTCGTCAGCAACGAAGTCGACGGTTCGCGCTCGGAAGTCGAGCGTGCCCGCGAACTGATCCGCCAGGCCGTGTCCGGTCTTGGTGGCAGCTTCGAAGCGATGAACCGCAAGTCGCGCCAGCAAAGCCAGGCATTGGCCCGCATCGTCGACCGTGCCGGTGACGACGGCAGCGCCGGTGTCGACGTCGCCCGCTTCGCCCAGCACGCCAGCTCCCGCATGGAGCAACTGGTGGAAGCGCTGGAACAGGTGAGCGGCCAAAGCACCAACACCGTGCACCACATCGACGAGATGGCCCAGCACCTGGATGGCATCTTCGCGCTGCTGGAAGACGTCAAGTCGATCGCCGACCAGACCAACCTGCTGGCCTTGAATGCCGCCATCGAAGCAGCCCGTGCCGGTGAAGCCGGTCGCGGCTTCGCGGTGGTCGCCGACGAGGTGCGCAACCTGTCCGAGCGTTCTACCACCTTCAACGAACAGATCCGCAAGCTGGCGCACAGCTCCAAGGAATCGATCGCCAAGGTGCGTGAAACGGTCTCGCAGCTGGCCTCGCGTCACATGGATCGCTCCCGCGAAGCCCGCCACGAATCGGCCGCGATGCTGGAGAACGTCGCGCAGATCAACGCCTCACTGGGCGACGGCATGCGCGAAATCTCCGAATGTGCGCGCTCCATCGACGGTAGCGTGGCCGAAGCGGTGCGTGCCCTGCAGTTCGAGGACATCGCCACGCAGACGCTGAGCGGTATCCATACCCACCTCGATCGCCTCACCGCGATCAACCGTGAGGCGGTGGCGCTGCAGGAACTGCTGCATCGCAATGGCGGCGTGTACGACAGCGATCTGGTCGCCGCGCTGGCCAAGGTGTCCAACCGCCTGCGCGACATGCGTGTGGAATGGGAGCGCCCGCCGCACAAGCCGGTGGCGCAGCAAGGCATGGGCGCCGGTACGGTCGAGCTGTTCTAAGACCGATGCCACGCACTGTCTGATTTCCGACATTCCCCGGCCTTCCGGGGATTTGTCGTTCCGCAACAATCTGGTATTCCGCTGATGACGCTCCTTGCCCCGCCCACCGATGCACCCACGGCCGTGCTGGAATCAGCCGCGCTGGCGGCTGCACACGCCCAGCGCATTGCGCAAAGCGACGCTGCCCGGCCCGCGCTGCGCAGCGTGCGCATGCCGGCCGCGCTGGAACGGCTGGAGCGTGCCGCGCGTGCGGAAGTGCAGGCAATGCAGAACCCGCGCCGCAGCTGCAGCGAAGAAGAACTGCTGTTCGCGACCGTGGCCTGGGACCTGGGCCTGGATGGCGCCGCTGTCGACGTATCCGGACGCTGACGTTTTTGTGCGACAGCGGGGCGTGCCTCGGCAGGCGCCCCGCTGGCTGTATCCACTGCCCGACCCTTGGCGCTTGTGCATCAGGCCATGCCACCCGGCGTGGCGCCGAACAGGCAATGCCGTGCGATTGCAGCACCAGGGTGAGGTCTCCCCTGCCCGTCTGCTCGAGTACTTCCACGACATAACGCAACACTTCGATCGGATGATCTGCGGCCTGGCTGCGGGGTCCTTGCTTGCCTACCGTCGCTGGTCACGCCCTGAACCCGTTCCTGAAGTCTCTTAAGCGACATCCATGCCGCACAAGGTCCCGCGATGGTGAGCGGACTGCACCGGCACGACGCTACTTTTGCCCAGAATCGCGGCGTGTACCTTTTCGGTCGTCCGGCGGGTGATGGATCAGGTGTAGAGCGCCTGGCCTTGCAGGTTGGCTGCGGGGCCCTTGCCCGCCCACCATCGCAGGACACGCCGCAAGTACGTCCTTGTAGGCTCCTACGCGGCATCCATGCCGCGTAAGGTCCCGCGACGGTGGGCGGACAAGGACCAGTCGAGATAGTCGGTGCGTGTGGTGCAAGCGACGCGTGACGGGAATTGCATGGATCGCCGTATAGACGATCAGATCCCCGTCGCAAATTGAGCAGCAGAAAAGCATTCAAAATGCAGCCCACAGGCTTTCCATGCTCCTAGCCCAAGCCGAGCAACGGACAAGCTTTCGAGAAAGCAGCCGAGCAACTTCCTGGTGCGGTGTCCTTACCGGTTGCGAGACCCTTGGCGGCATGGATGCCGCCAAGGAGCCTCCATGGATGGATTCACGGCGTGCCCCGCAAGTAGCGAGGGCATCGCGCCCTCGACTCACTGAGTTTTTGACCGGCGCATTTCAACAGCCGGGCGGGCGACGCCTGGCATTGCGACAGCTTGCGTCAGCTGGCGATGACCAGGCGCGCGCCTAGGCGCATGCCGGCTTCGGCTTCGCGCAACCACTGCGCCATGTCGCGCGGCGACAGCGGCCGCGAATAGAAGTAGCCCTGGATTTCGTCACAGCCCTGCTGGCGCAGCAATGCGTCTTCCTGCACCGTTTCCACGCCTTCGGCGACCACCTGCATGCCTAGCGCATGGCCCAGATGCACGATGGCCTGGGTCACTTCGGCGGTGTTGGCGTCGTCGAGCATGCCTTGCACGAAGCTGCGGTCGATCTTCAGACGCTGCACCGGGAAGCGGTTGAGGTAATGCAGGTTGGAGAAGCCGGTACCGAAGTCGTCCACCGCCAACAGCACACCATTCTGTTCGAACAGCTCGAAGCAGCGGCGCAGCGAGTCGGAATCGCGGATCAAGGCCGATTCGGTCAATTCCAGTTCCAGGCGCGATGGCGACCAGCCGTTGTCGCGGCAGATTTCCAGTACGCGCTCTGCAAAGCCGCGCTCGCGCAACTGCACCGCAGAGACGTTGACCGCGATGCGGCTGAAATTGAGCCCGGCGCGGTCCCAGACCACGGCCTGGCGGCAGGCCTCGCCGATCACCCATTCGCCCAGGCGCACGATCTCGCCGCACTCCTCGGCAATCGGAATGAACTCGACCGGGCTGCACTGGCCATGGCCGGGGCGATTCCAGCGCATCAGCGCTTCGATCGCCGGCGAGGATTCACCCACCGTGTTGACCAGCGGCTGATAGACCAGGGTGAATTCTTCGCGTTCCAGCGCACCTTGCAGCGCGTGTTCCAGCTCCAGGCGGCGCTGGGCGCGCATCAGCACGTCCTGGCTGTAGTAATGGAAGGTGTTGCGGCCCGATTCCTTGGCTGCATACATCGCCGCATCGGCGGCGCGCAGCAGGCTGTCGAAATCCGACAGGCCTTCTCCTTGCAGCGCGATGCCGATGCTGGCACCGAGCTTGAGGGTGACGTGGTCCTTGCGCAGCGGCTCGCCGAGCGCGCTGATCAGCTTGCGCGCAACATGGCCGGCGTCTTCCGGTTCGGAGAGATCGCGCAGCAGCACGATAAATTCGTCGTCGCTGAAGCGGCCGAACAGGTCGCTGTTGCGCAGATGCTGGTGCAGACGCGCAGAGGCCAGTTTGAGCAGATTGTCGCCGGTGGCGTGACCGAAGGAATCGTTGATGCTCTTGAAGCCATCCAGATCGATCAGCAGCATCGCCAGCACCTGGCCACGCTCGTGCGCTTCGCGGATCGCATTCTCTGCCTGCTCGCGCAGCAGGAAGCGGTTCGGCAGACCGGTCAGGCGATCGTAATGGGCCAGCAGCTCGATGCGCTCGTTGGCTTCGCGTTCGCGGGTGACGTCGCGGAACAAGGCGACGAAACGCGGCGGCAGGCCTTCGCGACGGTCCAGCTCGATCAGCACCTGTACCCAGATCCGCTGGCCGGAGTTGCGGTAGAAACACAGCTCCAGCTGTTCGGGCAGGCCGCCGTCGGAGATACGCAGCAGCGCCGCCTCGAAGGCGTCGCGCGAGTCCTGCGTGTATAGCGACAGCGCCTGCTCCAGGGTGATGTTTTCCTTGCGCAGGCCGTGGATGCGGTAGCACTCCTCGGTCCACTGCATGCGCCGGGTGTCGACCTCGATCTCGCAGCCGCCGATCTTGCCCAGCGCAGACACGCGGTTGAGCAGCTCGGTACGCCAGCGGATCAATGCATCGGTCTGGCGCTGCTCGGTGACGTTCTGCAACTGGCCGAGCAAACGCACCATGCTGCCGTTGCCATCGAACACCGGCTGCGCCCAGACCCGCAGGTGATGCGGATTGACGTCGCCAAGCCCATTGATTTCCAGCTCGAAATGCACCGGCAGGCCTTCGTGCTTGATCTTGCGCCAGGCGCTGCGCAAATGCGCAACCGACGGCCGGCCCAGCAGGCGCAGGATGTCGCGAATGCCCTGCAGGCGCTGCTGGGTCACGCCGAGCTGTTGCAGGAAATCCGGCGACACCCACAGCGCGTCCTTGAGCGTGTCCCAGCTCCAGCTGCCCATGCTGGCGATGCGCTGGGCCTCTTCGAGCTGGGCCTGCTGCTCGCGCAGCTGCTGCTCGAGCAACTTGTGGTGGTGCACATCGGTATGCGTGCCGACCATGCGCAGCGGGCGGCCGTCGGCGGTCCGCGACACCACGCGGCCGCGATCCAGGATCCAGCGCCACTGGCCGTCGTGCTGACGCAGACGGAATTCGGCTGTATAGGTATCGGTGCGCCCGTCCAGGTGCGCCTGCACGGCAGCACTGACCAGCGCATGGTCGTCGGGATGGATCAGCCCGGACAACGCGGTGAGATTGTTCGGCAGCGGCTGCTCGGAATAACCGAGCATGCGGGTCCAGCGCTCGGAGCGGTAGACCACATCGGCTGGAATGTCCCAGTCCCACAGTCCGTGATCGGCACTGTCCAGGCCCATTTCCCAGCGGCTGGTACCGTCGGCGCCCATCGGCTCGGGAATGCTCAGGGTGAAGGCCATGACCTGGCCGTGTTCGTCGCTGACCGCGCGCAGCCAGCCTTCCAGACGCCCGCCACCGGTACCCGGCAGCACGCAGGCGGCCATGCCGCCGCTATTGGCCACCTGGACGCGACTGCTTTCCAGGACTTCGGCATAGGCGCCAAGGGTGGACGGCAATCCCAGCGATTGCGCAACGCGGTTGGCCGCCAGAGGCTGGCCATGCGCATCCAACAACACCACCGCCGAGGTCAGCGGGTGCTGCAGCATGCTTGCAATGACGCCTGAGTCCACTCTGGAACACTCCGAAGAATCGACCCCGGCCTTCGGAGTCGCAATGGATAACGGCCGTTTCCTGGATTAGTTGAGGCGCGTGTTTCGGGCCCGACCGAACCGGGACGAGTTGCGGCTAAGATGGTTGCATCGCCAGCACCAAAGGTCGTCCGCGGACCCATGCCTCATCCTGTCGCCGCGCCCGCGTTTTCGTCCGCTCCCGTGTCCCGTCTTCGCCTCGCCGAGCGCCTGCAACAAGGTCTGTGGACCCTGACCGGGCTGTATTTGCTGGTCGGAGTGATCTGGCTGCTGCTGGGCAACCGGTTGCTGCACCTGGCCGGCGCCGCCATGCCGGAGCGCTGGTCGGACGCCAGCTTCCTGCTGGTGTCGAGCGTGGTGATCCACCTGGTGCTGCGCCGTTTCGTGGCGCTGATCGTGGAAGAGCACGCGCAACTGGCGCAATCGGAGGCGGTGCTGCAGGCCAAGTTCCTGGCCCTGCCCAGCCCGGCGCTGATCTACGACCTGGCCACGCTGCGCATCCTGGATGCCAACCCGGCAGCGCTGGAATTCTTCGGCTGGGAGCGCGACGAATTCCTGCAGCAGACGCTGCAGGCGATCTGGCCCAACGCCGACGGCGCGCGCCTGGAGGAAATCATTGCCCAGATCCGCGCCAAGGGCGACGCCACCTGCACCCTGCACGAGGATCTGCTGACCCGCAGCGGCCCGCGCCATGTCGAGATCCGCAGCAACCAGCTGCATCTGGCCAGCGGCCCTGCCCGCCTGGTAGTCACCGTGGACCGCAGCGAGGAACGCCAGGCGCAGCATCTGCGCGACGAGGCGCTGCAGCGGCTGGAAGAGGCGCAGAGCATCGCGCGGCTCGGCTCATGGCAGCTGGATCGGGCGACCGGATTGGGGCGCTACTCGCCGGCGGTGTACCGCCTGCTCGGCCGCAGCGTGCCGATGCATCGGCGCGAGCATCGGCTGGAAGAACTGTTGACCGCCTCGGACACCGCCACCCAGGCGCGGATCGAACGCATGATCGAGGACATGTGCACCGGTGGCGAAGTGCAGATCGACGTGTTGCTGCCGCTGACCGGCGGCGATTCGCAGCCGCGCACCGTGCATCTGCGCGCCGAAAGCGTCACCAACCCGAACGGCGCCCGGCATATCCATGGCACGCTGCAGGACGTCAGCGAGCGCGAGCAGTCGCGCCGCTTGCTGCGCGAGCGCGAGGAGCAGTTCCGCGAGCTGGTCAGGGTGCTGCCCGATGGCGTGCTGATCCTGGCCGACGAGCACGTGATGTATGCCAATGCCGCCGGTTCTGTGCAGTTCGGTTTCCAGGGCGAAACCATCCTGGGCGAGCCGCTGCAGACGCTGGTCGGCGACAGCGATCTGCCGGTGGTGCGCGAGTACCTGCGCGCGGGCAGCGATCGCAATGAGCCGGTGTCCAGCGCACGGGCGATGCGCCGTCGCGATGGCAGCACCTTCTATGCCGGCCTGTCGGCCGGCGATATCCGCTACGGCGGACGCAGCTGCAAGTTGTTGGTGGTGCGCGACCTGAGCGAACCCGAACGCATGCGCGATGCGCTGGCCGAGAGCAATGCCGAGTTGCAGGCTATGGCCAAGCGCCTGTTCTCGCTGCAGGAAGACGAACGCCGCGCGATCTCGCGCGATCTGCACGACGACATCGGCCAGGCCATAACGGCAATGAAGCTGTCCGCGCATGCGGCGCTGGACGAGCCCGATCCTGACGCGCGCCGCGAAGACCTGCTGGAAGTGGTGTCGCTGGCCGACAGCACCGTGACCAAGCTGCGTAACCTGTCGATGCTGTTGCGTCCGCCGCAGTTGGATGCGCTGGGCCTGGAAGCGGCGCTGCGCTGGCAGGCCTCGATGTTGTTTCGCGCATCGCCGGTGCGGCTGGAGCTGGATATCCAGGCACTGGACGTGCGCCCGGGCAACGAGATCGAGCAGGCGTGTTTCCGGATTGCGCAGGAAAGCCTGACCAACGCGCTGCGCCACGCCTGCGCCGGCGAAGTGCACATGCGGCTGTACTCGATCGACAGCGAAAGCTTCCGCCTGGAAGTCAGCGATGACGGCGATGGCTTCGAACCGGAAGGCCCGCGTGGGCTCGGGCTGATCGTGATGCGTGAGCGTGCGCAAACCGTCGGCGGTGCGCTCGCGATAGAATCAGCACCCGGAGCAGGCACGCGCGTGACGTTGCGCCTGCCCTATCACCCGGTCGGCGAGCCCGTCCACGACGATGGTGGACGTTAAGTCATGTGGAGCCCCGTAATCCCGCCCGGACTGGAAATCGTCAAACCCACCCGCCTGGGCGCGGGCAATCCCGAACTGCTGCATCTGGTGGACGCTGCCGCATCCGGCGGGCCGCCATTGATGGTGTTCCACATCGATATCGATCACTTCGCCTCGATCAACGAGAACATGAGCGCCGAAGTCGGCGATCAGGCGTTGACGCTGGTGGCGCGCCGGCTGCAGGATTTTCTCGGCACGCGCGGCAAGTTGTGGCGTCATGGCAGCGATGAAATGGTGGTGGTGGCGGTGCGTCGCGAAGACACCCCGCTGCCGGAGGATTTTGCCGAAGAGATCCGCCAGCAGCTGGAACTGCCGCTGTCGGTGCTGCCGTACACCTTGTTCATGACCGGCAAGGTCGGCATCAGCCTGTGCCCGGAACACTCGACCTCGCTGTCGATCCTGCTCGACTACGCCGAAGAAGCCAGCTACCAGGCCGCACGCGAAGGCGGCAACACGGTGCGGCTGTACACGCGCAACTCGACCACCAATGCGCATAGCGAAAGCATCATTGCGCGGCAGATCGTCGATGCGATCCCGCATGGCGAACTGCGGCTGCGCTACCAGCCGCTGGTGAGCGCACGCGACGGCCGCATCGTCGGCATGGAAGCGCTGCTGCGCTGGCAGTCGCCCACCCTGGGCATGCTGGTGCCGGAGCGCTTCATGCGCACCGCCGAGCGCCTGGGGGTGATCGTGCAGATCGGCGAATGGGTGCTGCAGAACGCGGTGCGCCAGGCGCGGCTATGGCGCGACCAGGGCTTTGACGATTTCAGCATCGCGGTCAACGTCTCCACGCTGCAGCTGTTGCGCCCGGGTTTCTTCAACGAAGTGATGGCGATGCTGCAGACCGCCGGCGTGCCGGCGCAGTTCGTCACGCTGGAGATCAACGAAAGCGCGTTGACCAACAACGTCAACTTCGTCCACGAGACGATGGCCAACCTGCGCAACGAAGGCATCAGCCTGAGCCTGGACAACTTCGGTACCGGCGATTCCAGCCTGAGCGCGCTGGTACGCTATCCGGTGGACCGGCTGAAGATCGATCGCAGCTTCATCAAGAGCGCGCCGGCCGGCAGCCGTGAGGCGGCGATTGCGCGCGCGATCATCGCGATGGGCCACCAGCTCGGCATGACAGTGATCGCCAACGGCGTGGAATCGCAGGCGCAACTGGGCTTTTTGCGGCGCAACGATTGCGATATTTTCCAGGGCTATCTGTTCGGCGAACCGATGTCAGCCGAGTCGGCCGGCATGGCGTTACGCCGCCGCTACCTGCGCCCGGAATCGTTCGCCGAAAGCCGCCCGGACCGCACGCTGCTGCTGCTGGACGACGAAGAAAACGTGCTGCGCTCGCTGGTGCGCCTGTTCCGCCGCGATGGCTACCGCATCCTGGCCGCCGGCAACGTGCGCGACGCCTTCGACCTGCTCGCCACCAACGACGTGCAGGTGATCCTGTCGGACCAGCGCATGAGCGACATGAGCGGCACCGAGTTCCTGGGCCGGGTCAAGATGCTCTACCCCGATACCGTGCGCCTGGTGCTGTCCGGCTACACCGACCTGGCCACGGTCACCGAAGCGATCAACCGCGGCGCGATCTACCGCTTCCTGACCAAGCCCTGGAACGACGACGAGCTGCGCGAGCACATTCGTCAGGCATTTCGCACGCATGATGAGCTGCGTAACGGCCGGGAATAGGGAATCGGGAATGGAGAATTGGTAGAGCAGATCTGTACCGCTTGATTCTCCGCGTGCCAACTCGTGCCTCAAAACCAAAGCACCAGCGCATGCCGCTCTACCGATTCCCCACTCCCTATTCCCGATTCCCAGCGCGCCAGCGCTACCGCGGCTGCCGCACCGGTAGCACGATCCGGAAACTGGCGCCCTGCCCCGGGACGCTTGCGACGTCGATGCGGCCGTGGTGCTTGTTGATGATGCCGTAGGAGATCGACAGGCCCAGGCCGGTGCCGCTGCCGACCGGCTTGGTGGTGAAGAACGGGTCGAAGATGCGTTGCAGCAGGTCCGGGGCGATGCCGGCGCCGCTGTCCTGGAACTGGATCCAGACATTCTCGGTCTCGTCGCGGCCGGTGGTGACGGTGATCGTGCCACGCTCGACGATCGCCTGGCCGGCGTTGAGCAGCATGTTCATGTAGACCTGGTTGAGCTCGGACGGCAGGCATTCCACCAACGGTAGCTCGGCGTAATTGCGCTCCAGCGTGACCTTGTACTTGAGCTCGTTCCAGATGATGTTGATCGTGGATTCGAGACCGGCATGCAGGTCGACCATCTTCCACGACTCGGAGCGGTCCGAATACGAGAAGTCCTTGAGGTCGCGCACGATGCGGGTGACCCGCTCGATACCTTCGCGCGATTCGGCCATCAACTGCGGCAGGTCGCGGCTGATGAAGTCGATGTCGGCGCGGTTGCGGATCTCGTCGATCTCCGGAATCAGCGCCTTCGGATCCGGCGCCTGCAGTGCGCGCTCATAGGCTTCAATCAGCGTGAACAGGCTGCGCAGGTATTCCTGCAGGCTGCCGAGATTGGAGTGCACGTAACCGATCGGATTGTTGATTTCGTGCGCCACGCCGGCGGCCAGCTGGCCGATGGAGGCCATCTTCTCCGACTGCAGCAGCTTGTCCTGCGCGCCGTTCAAACGCAGGTAGGCCTGGCGAAGTTCGGCATGGCGCTGCTGCAGCTCGCGTTCGTAATCCTGCTGGCCTTCGATGTTGTGGAACAGTGCCAGGAAGTGCCCGACCCCCTGCTCCTCGTTGTAGTACAGATGTGCGATGACCACGCGATCGGCCACCGGCAGGCTGCCGGTCCAGCTGCCCTTGCTGCGCGCCTGATTCAACGCATCCGACGGCAGCACCTGCGAGATCCGCTCGCCGAGATTGCGGTCGTCGGCAGGATCTTCCTTGCACAGGCTCTGGCGGGCGATGGCGTTGGCCAGGATCAGCTGCCCGTCGGCGCGGAACAGCAGCACGCCTTCGAGCATCTGGTCGCCAAAGGCGCGCAGCATGGTCGAGGACGGTAATAGGGTTTGATTGAGAAAAAACTTGGCAGTCACGGGACAGGGCGGCGTAGAGGACGCTTCAATATACGCCGAACCGCCCAGGCCTCGTATTGCGCGGGGCCACGCTCTTGCACGCCGGGCAGCTCAAGGCTGCATCACTTGCCTCGTCCAGCCTGCGTGCGCTCGGGCACGCTACGGTGCTTCAGGCCACTGCCAGCGAACGACCGCCGCGCAGCACGCTCGATTGGCCCTTGGCGTCGTAGGACGGCGCACTCTCGGTGCGGCCCAGATGACGCAGTGCCCAGTTCACTTCGCGGCGCCGGCGTGCCAGTAGCGCGCCGTTGGCGCGATTGGCTTCGGCCAGTTCGCGCAGCCGCTCTTCTTCGCCCTGGGGCATTGCCGCTTCCAGCGCGCGCAGTGCCGACAGCTTGTCCTGCGTATGGCGCATCAACCCATCGATGTCGTTCTCGAGTAATGCCTGGCGTTCGCCGGCCAGCGCATCGCTGAGACGTTGCAGGAACTCGTTCACGTTCATCCTTTGGGTCGGGGATTAGCCCGCCAGTTGCTGATTCAGATCCATCATGCGGCTGGCGATGGCATCCGGGTTGATGGAGTAGCTGCCGTTCTGCAACGCATCCTTCACTGCCTGGACGCGACCGGTGTCGATCGCCGAGGACTGCGACAGCGTGCGCTGCAGGTTCTGCAGGTTGGTCGCCTCACCGGTCAGCTTGACGCTGTCGGTCGGCGGCAATGCGGCGATCGGGGACGCGCGATCTTCACCGGCCGAAGCGATCTTGCTGCTCGTGGCCGCGGTGCGAAGGGTTGCAGCGGTCGGTAGATTGCCTTCGATTTTCTGGCTCATGTCGGGAACTCCTCTACAGGTCGTAGGGGATAACGGCATGCCAAAAAAAAACTTTATAGCGATTTTCTATCTGGACACCACAACGGTCCCGCTCGCTTCGACGATCCCCTGCACCACCCGGCGCGAAGAGGAATTTTCCACCGAAACCCGCTCGTTCTCGCCGGCATCGGACAGTGCGCGACCGCTCATGCGCACCTCCAGACCGCCATTGCGCGACACCAGCGGCACGGTGTCGCCGCGCCGGACCAGCCGCTGCGTGACCAGATCGTTGGCCGACAGCAGCGAGCCGGCCGGCAGGATGCGCCGGGCGGTCTTGCCCACCGCCGCCACCGGATCGGCCAGCACCGCGCCGACGATGCGTGCGGCATCGCGCTTCTCGATACTGATATCGGCCAGCGAAATGACTTCTCCAGCGCTGATGCCGCGGCGCAACACCAATACGTCCTGATTGCGGCGCACCTTCAGCGGTACGAACAGGCGCCAGCCGGCCGGCTGCGGGCAAGCCACTTCCACCGTATTGGTGCCGGTCGGCTGCGCCTGCAGCGCGATCGGACAGGCCGGCATGCGCAAGCCCGGATCGAGCGTGGCCTCGGCCTCGGCATCCGGGCCAACGGTGGCCAGCGCCGCAGCGCGGATGGAATCGACAGACTGATAGCTCTGGGCCCAGGCCGGAGCGGCAGCCAACAAGATGACAAGCAGGAGCAGGCGCATGGGACCAGATCCGGAAGGAGACGGAACAGGCAATGCAAGAGGCGTGCCTGTTTTTTGCCGGGATTGGGGAGTTGGGATTGGGGATTGGGGATTTGTAAAAGCGGCTTGGCGGGTGATTCATTTGGCCGGTGCCAAGGCCCTTTGAGCCAGCGCATCTATCCGACCAACTATTTCCGAAGCCTTCAGGGCTGCAGAAGCAGCAACGGCCTGACCAACGCGCTCGTTCACGCCTTTGAGCCAATCCCCAATCCCAAATCACCAGGTCCCGGCGCTTGAGCCAATCCCGAATCCCGACTCCCCAATCCCGACAGCGCCCCACGCCAGGCTAAAACCGCTCAAGTTTTCCGAGGGCGCTGTCGATATCTGCCCCATGACCCACGATCTGCTCAACCGCATCGACCAGCGCACGCGTCTGGCTGGCCACAACCGACTGGCCCTGCTGCTGTTCCGGCTGGGCGGGCGCCAGCTTTTTGGCGTCAACGTGTTCAAGGTGCAGGAGGTGCTGCGCCGCCCGGAGCTGTTCCAGGTGCCCGGCCTGCCGACCGAGTTCGCCGGCGTGGCCGACGTGCGCGGGCGCTCGGTGCCGGTGCTGGACCTGGGCCTGGCGATCGGCCACCCGGAGCGCGATGCGCACTCGGAAAACGGCCCCGGCTATCTGGTGGTGGCTGAATTCAACCGCTCGGTCCAGGGCTTTCTGGTCAGCGGCGTGGAGCGCATCGTCAATATTGCGGTGGAAGATATTCACCCGCCGCCGGAACTGGGCGCCGAAGCCACTTATTTGACGGCGGTGACGCGCTTCCAGGGCGAGTTGATCCAGGTCATCGACGTGGAAAGCGTGCTCGCCGACATCGCCAAGGTCAGCAAGGACGTGCAGCTGGATCCCTCGCTGCAGCTGGTCGCCTACGACCGGCAGTTCCAGGTGCTGGTGGTGGACGACTCGCGCGTGGCGCGTCAGCAGATCCGCAGCGTGCTCGACCAGCTCGGCGTCTCGGCGACCTTGTTGTCCGACGGCCGCCAGGCGCTGGACCACCTCTTGCAGGTGGCTGCATCAGGCGAGAATCCGGCCGACCGCTATGCGATGGTCATCTCCGACATCGAAATGCCGGCCATGGACGGCTACACGCTGACGACGGAAATCCGGCGCACGCCGGGCCTGCAAGGCCTGTACGTGCTGCTGCACACCTCGCTGTCGGGCGTGTTCAACAACGCCATGGTCGAACAGGTGGGCGCCAATGCCTTCGTGGCCAAGTACAGTGCCCACGAGCTGGCCGACTACGTGCTGGCGCGCCTGAAAGTGGTCGCCGAAGCGGCCTGAGCAGGCCAGGCGGCTGCCGGGGTCGGAGCCGATGACAGCGACAAGGCCCCACGCCGGGCTTCCAAGAGCCCGGCAGCATTGAAGTTGGGGCGGTATGCGTCAACCCGCTTTCAAACTGACGTCCGCTAAGGCCGACGTCGCCGGGCAGCCCTGACGTCATGCCGAACCTTCTGGCCTGGCGCGCCCGAGTGAACCAGCTCCGCGACGGACGAAGGTCCACCGCTTCTCCCGGACGACCAAGCTGCCGTTCGTCGGCAGCGCCGATCACTCTCCGCGTTCCGCGGCCCGCACCACCTCGATTGGCACAAACATTGCTTTCTCCCTGGTAACACTTCGCGGAGAGCACCGTGTCCAATTCCATCTCGTCCTTTCTAGGCATCCACGGCGATGCTCTGCCGCTACGCGAGCAGCGCATGAAGCTCATTGCCAGCAATCTGAGCAATGTGGATACCCCTGGCTACAAGGCAAAGGATCTGAATTTCGAGGCGGCGCTCAAATCGGCCGAAGGCGTGCGCGACGGCACCCTGCTGCAGACCACCGACGCCAAGCATTACGAGATCGGCAGCAGTGCCGGGCTCAACCCGTTCCAGATCACCCGCGAATCCGACCAGCCCAGCCTGGACGGCAATACCGTCGATCCCGATGCCGAACGTGCTGCCTACGGCCGCGCCGCGCTGGAATACCGCGCCTCGCTGAGCTTCCTCGAATCCAAGGTGCGCTCGATGCTCACCGCGATCACCGGCCAATAAGTCATGAGCAATCTTCCCATCTTCGATGTGGCCGGCTCGGCGCTGCACGCGCAGTCGGTCCGCCTGAGCACCATCGCCTCCAACCTGGCCAATGCCGACTCCGTCGCTGGCTCGGCCGAGGCGACCTACAAGCCGATCGAGCCGATCTTCCAGGCCCAGCAAAGTCGCCAGGACCCCAGCCTGACCTCGGTGAACGTCAAGGAGATCACCACCACCAACGCGCCGCCGATCCGTCGCTACGAGCCCGGCCATCCGCTGGCCGATGCCGATGGCTACGTGTTCTCGCCGGACGTGGACCCGGTCTCGCAGATGGTCAACATGATCTCGGCCTCACGCAACTACCAGGCCGGCGTGGAAATGCTCAACACCGCCAAGGAACTGGCGCTCGCCACCCTGACCATGGGTCGCTGACCCTCCTAGCTGACCCTTCCCTTACGGACCCTTTCACATGAGCACGATCGGTAGTGACCTCTACACCAGCCTCGGGCTGACCTCCAGCAGCGCCACAGCGACCAAGAAGAAGGAGGAATCGCTCGGCCAGGCCGACTTCCTCAAGTTGATGACCGAGCAGCTGCAGCACCAGGACCCGCTCAAACCAATGGAAAACAGCGCGTTTCTGGGCCAGCTGGCGCAGTTCTCCACCGTGCAGGGCATCGGCGACCTCAATAACAAGGTCAGCAGCTTCTCGGCAGCGCAGAGCAGCGATCAGGTGCTCAAGGGCGCCTCGCTGGTCGGGCACAACGTGCTGGTGCCCTCCGCACAGCTCGCCATCGATGCCACCAATTCGGCCAAGGGCGTGGTCGCCGCGACCTCGGCCGGCACCGTCAATTTCGAAATCACCGATGCCAACGGCGCCTTCGTCAAACAGCTCAGCGTGCCGGCCAGCGCCGCCGGTGAAGTGTCGTTTGCCTGGGACGGCACCGATGCCAACGGCAACCGCATGGCCGCCGGCAAGTACGGCGTGACCGCCACCCAGACCGACACCGCCGGTTCCAAAAGCAAGTTGTCCACCTATGTCGACGCGCCGGTGGACAGCGTCACGATCGGCTCGGACGGCCTGTATCTCAACCTGACCGGGCTAGGCACCTCCCCGCTCGCCAACGTGCTCCGCGTCAGCTGAGCCGGCAACCGACACTTAAAGGACCTCATCCATGGCTTTCAATACCTCGTTGTCCGGCATCAACGCAGCCAATGCCGATCTGAACGTCACCTCCAACAACATCGCCAACGTCAACACGACCGGTTTCAAGGAATCGCGTGCCGAGTTTGCCGACATGTTCCAGAGCACCAGCTACGGCCTGTCGCGCAACGCGGTGGGTTCGGGCGTGCGCGTCAGCAATGTGGCGCAGCAGTTCTCGCAGGGTAATATCGATCCGACCGGGCGCAGCCTGGACCTGGCGGTCTCCGGCGAGGGTTTCTTCACCGTGACCTCCAACGGCGCCAAGATGTACACCCGCGCCGGCAACTTCCAGACCGATGCCAACGGCTATGTGATCAATCCGCAAGGCGCGCGCCTGCAGGTCTTCGCCCCCAACCCGAGCGGCAACGGCTTCGACGTCGGCCGCCTGTCGGACCTGCAGCTGCTGACCACCGACAGCCCGCCCAAGTCGACCTCCACGGTCAACCTGGCCTTCACCCTGCCCGGCAATGCCACCGCCCCGTCGGTGACCCCGTTCAGCCCGGCTGACGACAAGACCTATAGCCACTCCACCGGCGGTATCAACGTCTACGATTCGCTGGGCGTCAGCCATGTGCAGACCTCCTACTTCGTCAAGACCGCCAACCCGAACGAGTGGCAGGTGCACAACTACGTGGACGGTGCCGCGGTCGGTGCGCCCACCACACTGCAGTTCTCCGATACCGGCGCGCTGACCACCCCGGCCAACGGCATCATCACGATGGACCCGTTCACCCCGAGCACCGGTGCCGGCGTGCTGAACATGCAGCTCAACGTCAGCGGCTCGACCCAGTACGGCGAAGCCTTCGCGCTGCGTGATACCCGCCAGGATGGCTATGCCAGCGGCAAGCTCAACGAGATCAGCATCGATACCAGCGGCGTGGTATTCGCGCGCTACTCCAACGGCGCCGACAAGCCGCTGGGCCAGGTCGCGCTAAGCACCTTCGTCAACCCGCAGGGCCTGCAATCGCAGGGCAACAACATGTGGGCCGAAAGCTACACCTCCGGTGCCGCCCGCACCGGCGCACCGGACACCTCGGACCTGGGCCAGATCGAATCCGGCTCACTGGAATCGTCCACGGTGGACCTGACCGAGCAGCTGGTGAACATGATCGTGGCCCAGCGCAACTTCCAGGCCAACTCGCAGATGATCTCGACCCAGGATCAGGTCACCCAGACGATCATCAATATTCGTTAACGGCTGGGAATCGGGATTGGGGAATAGGGAATCGTAAGAGCTGGCATTGCGTGTATCGGATGCCGGCCTTGCCCCCCTCTTCCAGTCTCCAGCAATCCCGCCTTTGCGATTCCCGATTCCCGACTCTCCATTCCCCAATCCCGGTGCCTCATGGACAAAGCTCTCTACGTTGCGATGACCGGTGCCCGCGCCTCCCTGCAGGCGCAGGGCACCGTGTCGCACAATCTCGCCAACGTCGATACGGTGGGGTTCAAGGCTGCGTTGGCCAATACCGAGGCGTTCAAGATCCAGGGCAAGGGCTATCCGTCGCGGATCGATGCGCTGCATGTGGACCAGGGTTTCGACCGCAGCCAGGGCCACCAGAAGGTCACCGGCAACCCGCTGGACGTGTCGCTGCAGCAGGACCGCTGGCTGGCGGTGCAGTCGCCCGACGGCAGCGAGGCCTACACCCGCAACGGCGAGCTGGCACTCACCGCCAATGGCCAGCTGGTCACCGCCAATGGGCATGCGGTGCTGGATGAGGGCGGCAACCCGATGACGATCCCGCCGCACCAGGCGATGGAGATCGGCAGCGACGGCAGCATCTCGATCATTCCGCAGGGCGAAGGCCCGCAGACCATGGCCATCGTCGGCAAGATGAAGGTGGTCGACGCCCCCGCCGACCGTTTGACGCGGCGCCCGGACGGGCTGATGCGTAACACCAGCACCGACCCGGCGCAGGCGTTTGCAGTGGCCAGCGGCAAGACCATCAACAGCGGCATGCTGGAGGGCAGCAACGTGGACGCCGCCGGCGCGCTGGTGGAGATGATCCAGCTGCAGCGGCAGTTCGAAATGCAGGTCAAGATCATCAAGAACGGCGACGACAACGCGCAGTCGGCCAATTCGCTGCTGCGGGTCAGCGGCTAAGCGCCACTGACGCCCACTGCCGCACCGCCGGTTGGCTTGCCGCGCTGCCGAGCACCTTGCTGGCTGCCGCCCGGGGGACGTGGCTCGCGAGCAAAGCGACATGTCGTTTGACTCCTGCGGTCTCGCAGGTGGTTCGTACACGGTTGACGCTGACTAGCGATGGTTTGTCGGCCAGGTGTGTGCGGTTGGCAATGCTGTTGATCTGGGCCTTCGCTGCAGAGCGCTGGTTTGTGATTTGGCTGCAGGGCCCTTGCCCGCCCACCCTCGCAGGACACGCCGCAAGTACGTCCCTGTAGGCTCTTACGCGGCATCCATGCCGCGTAAGGTCCCGCGACGGTGGGCGGGCAAGGACCTGTCGAGATGGTCGGCGTGCATGGTGCAAACAATGCCTGACGTGGGTTGCTTGGATAACGGCGCGTCCAATGATCTTCTCAATGCAAGCCGAGCAATGGACAAGCTTTAAGAAAGCAACCTTCAAACTCTCTGCTGCGGCGGCCTAGCCGATTGCGGGACCGTGTGGCGGCATGGATGCCGCCACCGAGCCTACATGGACGTACTTGCGGAGTGTCCCGCGGGCGGTGAGGACACCGCGCGCTCCCAACAACCCTTCTGCACGCAGCGCCAAGGGTTCATCGTCGCCGAATACATCGCTGACCGGCGACCGATCTAGCGCGCCTGATCTGCCGCGCAGGCTTCCACCGCTTAGGCCTAGCCGCTGCCTTCCCGCCGCCAGCCTGCCCCGCGCAGGCGACCGCGCCCGCTTCGCGTGATCCAGTGCACAGCCGGCAAAAATCCGACGCGGGTTTGGCACGGCACGTGCATATACCCACCCGTACCCGGAACACATCCCCGGGTCTAACGAGGAATCGGGTCATGAATCAGGCTTTGTGGGTCGCCAAAACCGGACTGGATGCGCAGCAGACGCGCATGTCGGTCATTTCCAACAACCTGGCCAATACCAATACCACCGGCTTCAAGCGCGATCGTGCGGCGTTCGAAGACCTGTTGTACCAACAGGTGCGTGCGCCGGGCGGTTCCACCTCCGCGCAGACGCAGCTGCCGACCGGCCTGCAGCTGGGTACCGGCGTGCGGGTGGTCTCCACCTTCAAGGGCTTCGACCAGGGCAGCCAGCAGCAGACCGGCCGCGCGCTCGACGTGATGGTCAACGGTCGCGGCTTCTTCGAAGTGCAGATGCCTGACGGCACCTCGGCCTATACCCGCGACGGCACCTTCCAGATCAATGCGCAGGGCGAACTGGTCACCAACAGCGGCTACCCGCTGCAGCCGGGCATCCAGATCCCCGAAGGCGCGCAGTCGCTGACCATCGGCAACGACGGCACCATCAGCGTGACGCTGGCCGGCCAGGCCGCCGCGCAGGAAATCGGCGCGCTGACGCTGACCGACTTCATCAACCCCTCGGGCCTGCAGTCCAAAGGCGAGAACCTGTTCGTCGAAACCACCGCCTCCGGCCCCGCGCAGAACGGCACCCCCGGCCTCAATGGCCTGGGCAACACCGTGCAGGGCGCGCTGGAAGGCAGCAACGTCAACACGGTGGAAGAACTGGTGAGCATGATCGAGACGCAGCGCGCCTACGAAATGAATGCCAAGGCGATCTCCACCACCGACTCGATGCTCGGTTACTTGAACAACAACGTCTGATCGGCCCGCCGGTCGCTGCCCTCTCAGGAATCCACGCCATGTCCCGCCTGCCTTCTCTTTCCTCCCTGTGCCTCGCCATTGCCTGCAGCGCGCTGCTGGGCGGCTGCGTGGCGGCCGGCGATGTGCGGCCGTTCGCCGAACTGGCGCCGATCGTGCCGGTGGTCGCGCCGGTGGCGCAGCCCACCGCCGGGGCGATCTACGCCGCCGGCCCGAGCCTGAACCTGTACGGCGACCGCCGCGCCCGCGATGTCGGCGATCTGCTGACGGTGAACCTGGTGGAAAGCACCACCGCCTCGTCCACCGCCAATACCAGCATCAGCAAGAAGGACGCGACCACCATGGCCGCGCCGACGCTGCTGGGGGCGCCGCTCACCGTCGGTGGCTTGAACGTGCTGCAGAACTCGTTGAGCGGCGATCGCAGCTTCGACGGCAAGGGCAACACCGCGCAAAGCAACCGCATGCAGGGCAGCGTGACCGTCACCGTGATGCAGCGCCTGCCCAACGGCAATCTGGTGATTCAGGGGCAGAAGAACCTGCGCCTGACCCAGGGCGACGAACTGGTGCAGGTGCAAGGCATCGTGCGCGCCGCCGACATCGCCCCGGACAACACCGTGCCCTCGAGCAAGGTGGCAGACGCCCGCATCGCCTACGGCGGCCGCGGCGCGATCGCGCAGTCCAACGCAATGGGCTGGCTGAGCCGCTTCTTCAATTCCCGTCTGTCGCCCTACTGAGCCTGCGACCATGAATCTGTCTTCCCTGCCCTTCCGTCTGCTGGCCGCCGCTGTGGCGGTCTGCGCGATCGCCGCGCCGGCCTCGGCCGAGCGCATCAAGGATCTTGCCCAGGTCGGCGGCGTGCGCGGCAACGCGCTGGTCGGTTACGGCCTGGTGGTCGGCCTGGACGGCAGCGGCGACCGCACCAGCCAGGCGCCCTTCACCGTGCAGAGCCTGAAGAACCTGCTCGGCGAGCTGGGCGTCAATGTTCCGGCGAACGTCAATCCGCAGCTGAAAAACGTCGCGGCCGTGGCCATCCATGCCGAACTGCCGCCGTTCGCCAAGCCCGGCCAGCCGATCGACATCACCGTGTCCTCGATCGCCAACGCGGTGTCGCTGCGTGGCGGCTCGCTGCTGATGGCACCGCTGAAAGGCGCCGACGGCCAGGTCTATGCGATGGCGCAGGGCAACCTGGTGGTCGGTGGCTTCGGCGCGCAGGGCAAGGACGGCTCGCGGGTGTCGGTCAACATTCCCAGCGTCGGCCGCATTCCCAACGGCGCCACCGTCGAACGTGCGTTGCCGGACGTGTTTGCCGGCAGTGGTGAGATCACCCTCAACCTGCACCAGAACGACTTCACCACCGTCTCGCGCATGGTCGCGGCGATCGACAGCAGCTTCGGCGCCGGCACCGCGCGTGCGGTGGACGGCGTGACCGTGGCAGTGCGCTCGCCGACCGATCCCGGCGCGCGTATCGGCCTGCTGTCGCGGCTGGAAAATGTCGAACTGTCTCCGGGCGATGCCCCGGCCAAGGTGGTGGTCAACGCACGTACCGGCACCGTGGTGATCGGCCAGCTGGTGCGGGTGATGCCGGCGGCGATCGCGCATGGCTCGCTCACCGTGACCATCAGCGAGAACACCAACGTCAGCCAGCCGGGCGCCTTCAGCGGCGGCCGCACCGCGGTGACCCCGCAGTCGACGATCACGGCCACCTCCGAAGGCAGCCGCATGTTCAAGTTCGAAGGCGGCACCACGCTCGATCAGATCGTGCGTGCGGTCAACGAAGTGGGGGCCGCTCCCGGCGACCTGGTGGCCATCCTGGAAGCGCTCAAGCAAGCCGGTGCGCTCACGGCGGAGCTGGAGGTGATCTGACATGCGTATCGCAGCCTCGCCCATTGATCTCAACCCGAGCACCAAGGCCGATCCCGCCAAGATCGACAAGGTCTCACGTCAGCTCGAAGGACAGTTCGCGCAGATGCTGGTCAAGAGCATGCGCGATGCAAGCTCTGGCGACCCGATGTTTCCGGGCGAAAACCAGATGTTCCGCGAGATGTACGACCAGCAGATGGCCAAGGCGCTGACCGACGGCAAGGGGCTGGGCCTGTCGGCGATGATCTCCAAGCAGTTGAGCGGCGACACCGGCGGCCCGGCGTTGAATACCTCGCTGAGCACTGCCGATGCCGCCAAGGCCTATTCGCTGGTGGCCGGCAAGCGCGACGCCTCGTTGCCGCTGCCCAGCCGCGATGGCGCGGCGACCGGCGTCGGCGCAAGCACCGGTAGCGCTGCAGGCATCGGCGCAGGCGGCCTGGGCGGCATCGGCATGAGCCAGGTGCTGGATCTGATCGCCGGGCGCACCGGCAGCAGCGATGCCGGCAGCGACGATGCGGCCGCGCTGAGCTGGCCCTCGGCCAACGATCGCTGGAGCGATGTGGCGGCCAGCGATGCCGCCGACGCCAACGCCGCGGTCAATGCGAGCGCGGCGAGCAGCGCGGCCGCCAGCCTGGGCGAGCGTACCCCGGAAGGCTTCGTCGCCAAGATCTGGACGCATGCGCAGAAGGCCGCGCGCGAACTGGGCGTGGATCCGCGTGCGCTGGTGGCGCAGGCTGCGTTGGAAACCGGCTGGGGCCGGCGCGGCATCGGCAATGGCGGCGATTCCAACAACCTGTTCGGCATCAAGGCCACCGGCTGGAGCGGCGACAAGGTCACCACCGGCACCCACGAATACGTCAATGGCGTCAAAACCACCGAAACCGCCGATTTCCGTGCCTACGGCTCGGCCGAGGAGAGTTTTGCCGACTACGTGCGGCTGCTGAAGAACAACAGTCGCTACCAGCCCGCGCTGCAGGCCGGCACCGATATCAAGGGTTTTGCACGCGGCTTGCAACAGGCTGGATACGCCACCGATCCGGGCTACGCAGCCAAGATCGCGGCGATCGCCAACGGTCCGACCATCGACCGTGCGGTGGCCGCGATCGGCAACGCGGCGGCCGACCTGTCCAACCGCTATGCCAGCACCGCCGAGCCCGCTGGGCTCGGCACCATTCGTCGTTGAGGTAAACGCCCATGTCCATCATGTCCACCGGGACCAGTGCGCTGATCGCCTTCCAACGGGCGTTGTCGACCGTTAGCCATAACGTCGCCAACATCAATACCGAAGGCTACAGCCGCCAACGTGTGGAATTTGCAACGCGCACGCCCACCGACATGGGCTACGCGTTCGTGGGCAATGGCGCCAAGATCACCGACGTGAGCCGGGTGGCCGACCAGCTGGCCACCTCGCGCCTGCTCGACAGCGGCGGCGAGCTGTCGCGGCTGCAGCAGCTGTCCTCGCTGTCCAACCGCGTCGACAGCCTGTACTCCAACACCGCCACCAACGTGGCCGGGCTGTGGTCGAACTTCTTCGACTCCACCAGCGCGGTCTCGTCCAATGCCTCGTCCACCGCCGAGCGGCAGAGCATGCTCGACAGCGGCAACTCGCTGGCCACGCGCTTCAAGCAGCTCAACGGGCAGATGGACAGCCTGAGCAACGAGGTCAACAGCGGCCTGACCTCCGCGGTGGACGAGGTCAATCGGCTGACCCAGCAGATCGCCAAGATCAACGGCACCATCGGCAACAGCATCGACAGCGCCTCGCCGGACATGCTCGACCAGCGCGACGCGCTGGTGAGCAAGCTGGTCGGCTACACCGGCGGCACTGCGGTGATGCAGGACGGCGGCTTCATGAACGTTTTCACCTCCGGCGGCCAGGCCCTGGTAGTGGGAACCACCTCGTCCAAGCTGACCACCGTCGCCGACCCGTATCAGCCGAGCAAGCTGCAGGTGGCAATGCAGACCCAGGGCCAGAATGTCAGCCTCAGCGCCAGCTCGCTGGGCGGGCAGATCGGCGGGCTGCTGGAATTCCGCAGCAGCGTGCTGGAACCGACCCAGGCCGAACTCGGTCGCCTGGCCGTGGGCATGGCCAGCACCTTCAACGCCGGTCACGCGCAAGGCATGGACCTGTACGGCGCGATGGGCGGCAACTTCTTCAACATCGGCTCGCCCACCACCGCCGCCAACCCCGCCAACACCGGCAGCGCCTCGCTGAGTGCCAGCTTCAGCAACATGGCGGCGGTGGATGGGCAGAACGTCACGCTCAGCTTCGACGGCACTGCGTGGAAGGCCACCAATGCCAGCACCGGCTCGGCGGTGCCGCTCAGCGGCACCGGCACCCCGGCCAATCCGCTGGTGCTCAACGGCGTCAGCCTGGTGGTCGGCGGCACCCCGGCCAACGGCGACAAGTTCCTGCTGCAGCCCACTGCCGGACTGGCCGGCACCCTGTCGGTGGCCATCACCGACCCCTCGCGGATTGCCGCGGCCACCCCGGTCAAGGCCACCGCCACGGTCGCCAACCTGGGCACCGGCAAGATCAGCGACGTCAAGGTCACCAATGCGCAGAACCCGGCGCTGCTGACCCCGGCATCGGTGGAGTTCATCGACGCCAACCAGTACACCATCGACGGCACCGGCCCGTTCGCCTACACCGCCGGCCAGACCATCAGCGCCAACGGCTGGAGCTTTGCGCTGGACGGCGCGCCCAAGGCCGGCGACACCTTCGGCGTCGGCCCCACCGGTGCCGGCTCCAGCGACAACGGCAACGCCAAGTTGCTGGCCAATCTCGACGATGCCAAGGCGCTCAGCGGCGGCACGGTCACGCTCAACGGCGCGCTGTCTGGTCTGACCACCTCGGTCGGCTCGGCCGCGCGTGCGGCCAGTTATGCCTCGGACGCGCAGAAGGTCATCAACGACCAGGCGCAGGCCAGCCGCGACTCGATTTCCGGCGTCAACCTCGATGAGGAAGCCGCCAACATGCTGAAGCTGCAGCAGGCCTACCAGGCCGCCGCACAGATGATCTCCACCGCCGACACCATCTTCCAAGCCATCCTGGGTGCCGTACGCTGATGACCGACCGTATCTCCACCAGCATGATGTACAGCCAGTCGGTGTCGTCGATGACGGCCAAGCAGTCCCGGCTGAACCAGATCCAGGCCCAGCTCACCAGCGGTCAGCGCCTGGTCACCGCCAAGGACGATCCGGTCGCCGCCGGCACTGCGGTCGGCCTGGATCGCGCACTGGCCGCGATCACCCGCTTTGGCGAGAACGCCAACAACGTGCAGAACCGCCTTGGCCTGCAGGAAAACGCCCTGTCGCAGGCCGGCGACAAAATGGCGCGCGTCACCGAATTGGCGGTGCAGGCCAACAACTCCTCGCTCAGCCCCGACGACCGCAAGGCGATCGCCTCGGAACTGACCGCCCTGCGCGACAGCATGGTCAGCCTGGCCAACAGCACCGACGGCACCGGGCGCTACCTGTTCGGCGGCACCGCCGATGGCAGCGCACCGTTCATCAAGAGCAGCGGCGGCGTCACCTACAACGGCGACCAGACCCAGAAACAGGTCGAAGTGGCGCCGGACACCTTCGTCAGCGACACCCTGCCCGGCAGCGAAATCTTCATGCGTATCCGCACCGGCGACGGCACCGTGGATGCGCACCCCAACACCGCCAACACCGGCACCGGACTGCTGCTGGACTTCAGCCGCGATTCCAGCACCGGCAGCTGGAACGGCGGCAGCTACAGCGTGCAGTTCACCGCCGCCGACACCTACGAGGTGCGCGACAGCACCAATACGGTGGTCGGCACCGGCACCTACAAGGATGGCGAGGACATCAACGCGGCCGGCGTGCGCATGCGCATCAGCGGCGCACCGGCGGTGGGCGACAGTTTCCAGATCGGCGCCTCCACCACCAAGGACGTGTTCTCCACCATCGACGACCTGGTCGGCGCGCTCAACTCCGACACGCTGACCCAGCCGCAGAAGGCGGCGATGATCAACACGCTGCAGTCGTCGATGCGCGACATCGCACAGGCCTCGTCGAAGATGATCGATGCGCGCGCCTCCGGCGGTGCGCAGCTGTCGGCGATCGACAACGCCAACTCCCTGCTCGAGTCCAACGAGGTCACCCTCAAGACCACGCTGTCGTCGATCCGCGATCTGGACTACGCCTCGGCGCTTGGGCAGTACGAACTGGAGAAGGCCTCGTTGCAGGCCGCTCAAACGATTTTTCAGCAGATGCAGTCGTCGTCGTTGTTCAACCTGATCCGCTGATTTGCAGCAGAAAACCCGCGTTTTCTGCACTCCTGCGCGCGAGCACTTGCGCAGGCCGACGGAGTTTATTCGTCGAAAGTTATACCAACGCTAAAGATCTACGGGGTGCTGCCGAATAAACCAAACCCCTTGATACACAACGCTTCCGTATTTCGTCCCGCAGCAGAAAAACAGTAAAAAAACACTGGATTTCGCTAAAGGTTCCCGACGCAACGCCGTTATTCATCTCAGCAGCGGCAACGGCCAACTTGATGGCCCCCCTGCGGAGGCTCCGGGCAAGTCCCCCTTGCCGGAAAAATCGCTTAGGAGAAATCAAAATGGCACAGGTAATCAACACCAACGTAATGTCGCTGAACGCTCAGCGGAACCTCAACACCAGCAGCGCGAGCATGTCGACGAGCATCCAGCGTCTGTCCTCGGGTCTGCGCATCAACAGCGCCAAGGACGACGCCGCAGGTCTGGCGATCTCCGAGCGCTTCACCACGCAGATCCGCGGCCTGGACGTTGCCTCGCGCAACGCCAACGACGGTATCTCGCTGGCCCAGACCGCCGAAGGCGCGATGGTCGAAATCGGCAGCAACCTGCAGCGTATCCGCGAGCTGTCGGTGCAGTCGTCCAACGCCACCAACTCGCCGACCGACCGTGACGCGCTGAACTCCGAAGTCAAGCAGCTCACCGCCGAAATCGACCGCGTCGCCAACCAGACCAACTTCAACGGCACCAAGCTGTTGAACGGCGACTTCTCCGGCGCGCTGTTCCAGGTCGGCGCCGACGCTGGCCAGACCATCGGCATCAACAGCATCGTCGACGCCAACGTCGATTCGCTGGGCAAGGCCAACTTCGCTGCCGCCGTTTCCGGCGCTGGCGTGACCGGCACCTCCACCGCATCGGGCTCGATCAGCGGCATGAGCCTGTCGTTCAAGGACGCCAGCGGCGCAGCCAAGAGCGTCACCATCTCGGACGTCAAGATCGGCGTCGGCGAGAGCGCTGCCGACGTCAACAAGAAGGTGGCTGCGGCGATCAACGACAAGCTCGACCAGACCGGCATGTACGCCTCGATCAAGACCGACGGTACGGTGCAGATCGAATCGCTGAAGGCTGGCCAGGACTTCACCTCGCTGACCGCCGGTACTTCCAGCGCCGCAGGCATCACCGTCGGCGCCGGCATCACCACCGCCTCGGCCGCTTCCGGCTCTACCGCCTCGACCCTGAGCACCCTGGACATCTCCACGTTCTCCGGCGCACAGAAGGCCCTGGAAATCGTCGACAAGGCGCTGACCGCGGTCAACTCCTCGCGCGCCGACATGGGTGCGGTGCAGAACCGCTTCACCTCCACCATCGCCAACCTGAGCGCAACCTCGGAAAACCTGTCGGCCTCGCGTAGCCGTATCCGCGACACCGACTACGCCAAGGAAACCGCCGAGCTGACCCGCACGCAGATCCTGCAGCAGGCCGGTACCGCGATGCTGGCCCAGGCCAAGTCGGTTCCGCAGAACGTGCTGAGCCTGCTGCAGTAATCGGCAGCGCTTCGCAGCAAGTCAAGAGCCCCTCTTCGGAGGGGCTTTTTTGTGGCCGCAGATTGCTTCGCCCGAGATTTCAGGGCGAACGCGCAGCACGCTTTCCTGGCGCGGGTTTTTTGACACGCCCCGCCGGCATGGAAATTGCATCATCGAAGCTCGTGAGCGAAACGGGTCGCTGCCGCTAAAGTCCTGACGGATGCGGCCGATACCCGTCTCGTAATCCCATGCGTCCATCCTTGCTTGGACGCCCAGACGAGGAATGCAACATGGCATCGGTGATCAGCACTTCCGGCTCCGGTCTGGACATCCCAACTGTGGTGTCCACCCTGGTTTCCCGGCAGAAAGACCCCGAGCAGGCGCGCATCAACAAGGCCGGGAGCGCCGCGACCACGCAGCTGTCGGCGATCAGCCAGATCAAGAGCAGCATGACCACGCTCAAGTCTGCGCTGGACAAGGTCATCAGCAGCGCCGACACCAACGCCTACAAGGCGACGGTGCCGACCGATGCCGGCTTCACCGCCACCACCACCAGCTCGTCCGCGCCGGGCAACTATTCGGTGGAAGTGGTCTCGCTGGCCAGCGCGCAAAAGCTCGCCTCCGGCGCGTTCGTTGCCGATGCCACTGTCGGCAGCGGCACGCTGACGATCGGGTATGGCGAGAAAAAAATCACCGTGGACATCAGCGGCACCGACAAGCTCACCGACATCGCCGCCGCCATCAACAAGGCGGCGGGTGGCAAGGGCGTCACCGCCAGCGTGGTGACCGCCAACGACGGCCAGCACCTGGTGTTCAACGCGGTCGACACCGGTACCAAGGGCGCGCTGACCGTCAGCGCCAGCGACCCGAGCCTGAGCAGCCTCACCTATGGCCCCGGCGTCAGCGGCGGCCTGACCCAGTCCGTGGCCGCAACCGATGCGCTGGTGCGCGTGGACGGCTTCGAACGCACCTCCAGTTCCAACACCGTCACCGACATCGTGCCGGGCGTGGTGCTCAACCTCACCAAGGCCGCCGAAGGCACCAAGGTCACGTTGGGCGTTGCGGCCGACACCAGCGGCCTCAAGGCCAATCTGACCGCTTACGCCGCCGCCTACAACACCGCCAACACCCTGCTGGCCAAGAGCAGCGCCTACGACCCCACCACCAAGACCGCCGCGGCGTTGACCGGCGACTCGCTGGTGCGCGGCCTGCAGCAGCAGCTGCGCGGCCAGGTCAGCGGCAACCTCACCGAGCTCAAGTCGCTCGGCCTGACCATCGACAAGGATGGCGTGATGAGCTTCGATGGCGGCAAGTTCGACACCGCCATCGCCGCCGACGGCGGTGCCGCCGCCGAGGTGCTCGGCAAGGACAGCAAGTTCGGCTCGGCCATGACCAAGCTGCTCGACAGCAACGTCAACGCCAACAACGGCACCCTGACCCTGCGTTCGGACAGCCTGAACAAGCAGATCAAGGGCTACGAGGATGACCTGGATGACCTCGACGCGCGCATGACCAAGCTCAGCGATCGCTACACCGCGCAGTTCACCGCGATGGAAACCATGATCAGCAAGCTGCAGAGCAGCACCAGTTCGCTCAGCGGCCTGCTGACGAGCTGATTTCCGTGATGAGGATCCTCAAGTCCCGCAATGGTCTTGCCGATACAAGAAGGGCCTATCGTGATTTCGGCCTTGCCTTCCGGCAGGAGCGTCGTCGCAGGAGCGCAGCGCTCCGGGACCAACGAAGGTCAGCCCATTGAGGAGTCATCCATGTACGGTTCCAATCGTCAGTATGCCGAGCAATACCGCAAGGTCGGCGTGTCCACCAGCGTGACCGAAGCCGACCCGCACAAGCTGGTGTCGCTGCTGTTCGCCGGCGCCTGCCAGCGCATCCGTCTGGCCCAGGCCTGCCTGGCGCAGGGCGACCAGGCGCGCAAGGGCAAGGCCATCGGCGAAGCCTGCGCGATCGTCGGTCACTTGAACGGATCGCTCGATCACGAAGCCGGTGGCGAGATCGCTGGTAACCTGTCGGCGCTCTACGACTACGTGATGCAGCGGCTGACTGCCGCCAACCTGCACAACGACGAAACCGCGTTGACCGAAGCGCTGGAACTGCTCAGCGAAATCGACTCGGCGTGGAATTCCATTCCCCTGGACCAACGCGGCCTTTCCGCCGCTTCGTGAGTCATACCATGCATAGCGCGCAGAGCCTTCAAGCCGAAATTGCCGACATCCGCCTGGCCATGGCACAGGAGGAATTCGAGGTGATGCCGTTCATGCTGGACGCCCACGATCTGCACCTGCGCGAGTACGCGCAGCAGGCGGACCTGAGTCAGGACCGCGACGCGTTGCAGACGTTGCAGGCGATGCAGCAGGACCTGATGCGGATGATGCTCGAGCGTCGACGCAAGCTGCTGGATCTGATCCGCGCGCAGCGCACGTCCTCTACGGCCAGCCGCGCCTACGCACGGATCGGACGGATCTGATGCCCGCGCTCGGCACACTCGCGCCATCGGCCGATGCCGCGCTGTTCGCCGACACGCTCAGCTGCGAAGTGCGCCTGCCAGCCGGCTTCCGTGCCGGCAGCGACGCCGGCTCGCACAGCGCCGCAGAAACACTGCTGCGCAGCCTGGGCCAGGTGGAAGACCTGCGCAGCGAAGACACCAGCGAAGACCGTGGCGAGCTGCCGCTGCTGGTGCAGCGCATGGACGCCAAGCTCGACCTGATGCTGGCCCTGATCGGCCGCCTGGTGCAACAGGGCGACACCGGATTGATCCAGGCGAACGTGCACTGGTCGGTGCGCGGAATCCGCCTGAGCTGCGCAAGCAGCCACCCGCCGGGCACCCTGGGCAGCGTTTGCCTGCAACCCTCCGACTGGCTTCCTGAACTGGTACAGTTTCCTGCCGAGGTCCTGGCAAGCGCAAGCGATGGCCACGATCACTGGCTATGGCTGCGGTTTGCGCCGCTTTCCCCAGGCTTGCAGGAGGCGCTGGAACGTCATCTGTTCCGTTTGCATCGCCGTCAGATCGCCGACGCCCGCCGCCAGCGCTGATAGCGCCTGTTGGCGCGGGGCGCCGGGTCGGCTAAGGTGCCCTTTACTGAAAAAAGGTCTCTTCTGCGCCGTGCGAGTCATCATCGTCGACGATCACACCCTTGTCCGTGCCGGCCTGTCCAGGCTGCTGCAAACCTTCGCCGGCATCGATGTCGTGGGTGAGGCCAGCAATGCACAGCAAGCCCTGGACATGACATCCCTGCACCGGCCTGATCTGGTGTTGATGGATCTGTCCCTGCCCGGCCGCAGCGGCCTGGATGCCATGACCGATGTGTTGCGCGCGGCGCCGCGCACGCATGTGGTGATGATGTCGATGCACGACGACCCGGTGCACGTGCGCGATGCACTCGATCGCGGTGCGGTCGGCTTCGTGGTCAAGGATGCCGCGCCGCTTGAGCTGGAATTGGCATTGCGTGCAGCGGCGGCCGGCCAGGTGTTCCTGAGCCCGCAGATTTCGTCCAAGATGATCGCGCCGATGCTGGGCCGCGAAAAACCGGTCGGTATCGCCGCCTTGTCGCCGCGCCAGCGCGAGATCCTGCGCGAGATCGGCCGCGGCCAGAGCAACAAGGAAATCGCCGCCGACCTCGGCATCAGCGTCAAGACGGTGGAGACCCATCGCGCGCGCATGATGGAATCGCTCGGTTGCCGGCGTGCCAACGACCTGGTGTTGCTGGCCGCCAAGCATCACAACGAACTGGTCTGAGCAAACCGCTGCGCCGACCGGAAACGGCCGCCAGCGACGAAAACAGTGACGGGATTCCGGCGGGCACGCTTGAGTCCGTATTGAACGTCAGGGAATTCCCCACGCCCTGTCAGGAAAATCACGAATTGCCTCACGCGATTCCCTGATTAGAAACCCGTCGCCTTGTCCTGCAAGATGCGTTCCATCGCTGCCACGTGCGGCGCCTTCCGGAAGCGCTTCGATGAAGACGACCATTTCCGCCCAGCTTGGCCAGCAACTGCACCTGACCCCGCAGTTGCTGCAGTCGATCCGTCTGTTGCAATTGGACGGCATGCAGTTGGAACTGGAAATCCGTCGCGCGCTGGAAACCAATCCGCTGCTGGAACTGGAAGAACTGGCCGACAGCGACGCCGTCGCGACCAGCGACGATGGCGCTTCCGATGTCGCCGCCTTCGACGAACTGCCGGAAAGCACGATGTGGGACGTGCAGAGCAGCAGCTGGAACGGCGACGACGACGACCGCATGCAGCGCGTGGCAGCTGGCGAATCCACCGACCCGCACGTGCGCATCCTGCGCGATCTGGCGCTGGACCTGGACGAGGCCGCATTGGGGGCCGCCGCGTTCTGGCTGGAGCAGACCGACGACGCCGGCTACCTGAGCGAGGCCCTGGCGACGCTGCAGCAGCTCGGCGCGACCCGTCTTGGTATGACCGGGCAGGCAGTGGAAGCGGTCCGTCAGCGCCTGCTGCACGGCGACCCGGCCGGCCTGGCCGCCTGCGACCTGCGCGAGTGCCTGCAGGCCCAGCTGGGCGCCCTGCCCGGCCGCGTGCCGGCGCGCCATCTGGCCGCGCGCATCCTTGCCGGTGACCTGGACCTGTTGGCGAGCCACGACTATCCGGTGCTGGCGCGCGCACACGATGCCGAGGTGGACGATGTGCGCGAAGCGGTACGGCTGATCCTGTCGCTGCAGCCGCGCCCCGGCGATGACCTGCTGCAGGAAAGCAACGCCAGTGTGATTCCGGACGTGCTCGCCTGGCATGCCGATGGCAGCTGGCGGGTGGCCTTGAACCCGGCCACCACGCATCGGGTGAGCATCAACCCCGTGCATGAGCGCGCACTGGCCGAGGCCGGCGACGCCGCCCAGCCGCTGCGCGACATGCTGCAGGAAGCGCGCTGGCTGACCCGCGGCCTGTCGATGCGCTACGAGACCCTGCTGCGCGCCACGCGCGCCATCGTCGAACGCCAGGCCACCTTCCTGGTGCGCGGCGAAGAAGCGATGGCACCGCTGACGCTGAAGGAAATTGCCGATGAGATCGGCATGCACGAATCGACGATTTCGCGCATCACCACCGGCAAATACATCCAGACCCCGCGCGGCACCTTCGAGCTCAAGCACTTCTTTGCCGTACGTCTGGAAGGCGCCAGCGTTTCAGGCCAGGCGGTCAAGGCGATGGTGCGGCGACTGATCGAAAGCGAGCCAGCCGGGCGGCCGCTGGCCGACGAAGCCATCGCCGGGCTGTTGTCGCGCCAGGGCGTTAATATTGCCCGTCGCACTGTGGCCAAGTACCGCGAACAACTCGACATCGCCCCGGCACGCGAGCGCCGCCGCATCAACAAACCGCTGCTTGCCCGGGCAGGATAAGGATTACTATGAGCAAACTCACCGTGCTGCTGGTCGACGACCACGAGGGCTTCATCAACGCTGCGATGCGTCATTTTCGCAAAGTGGAGTGGCTCGATATCGTGGGCAGTGCCGCCAATGGACTGGAAGCGATCGAGCGCTCTGAGTCGCTGCGCCCCAATGTCGTGCTGATGGACCTGGCCATGCCGGAGATGGGCGGGCTGCAGGCAACGCGTCTGATCAAGACGCAGGACGATCCGCCGTATATTGTCATCGCGAGCCACTTCGACGATGCAGAGCATCGTGAACATGCTCTTCGCGCGGGTGCTGACAATTTTGTTAGCAAGCTGTCCTATATCCAGGAAGTCATGCCAATCCTGGAGGGCCTGACGGAAGGAGCCAGGAATGAGTGAGTCCCGCATTCTGTTGATCGACAGCGATGCCGTGCGCGCCGAGCGCACGGTCTCGCTGCTCGAGTTCATGGACTTCAATCCCCGCTGGGTCACCGACGGCGCCGACATCAATCCCGGCCGCCATCGCCACGACGAATGGATGGCGGTGATGGTGGGCTCGGCGCAGGACGCTGCACAGGCCGACAAGTTCTTCGACTGGCTGGCCGATGCCAAGCTGCCGCCACCGGTGCTGCTGATGGAAGGCAGCCCGAGCGCGTTTGCGCAGGCCCATGGCCTGCACGAAGCCAATGTCTGGACGCTGGACACGCCGCTGCGGCATACGCAGCTGGAAGCCCTGCTGCGCCGTGCCAGCCTCAAGCGCCTGGACGCCGAGCACCAGGCCGGCGTGCAGCAGGACACCGGCCCGACCGGCAACAGCGAGGCGGTGACCCGCTTGCGCCGCTTGATCGACCAGGTGGCTGCCTTCGACACCACGGTGCTGGTGCTGGGCGAATCGGGCACCGGCAAGGAGGTCGTCGCGCGCGCCATCCACCAGCATTCGCCACGGCGCGACGGGCCGTTCGTGGCGATCAACTGCGGCGCGATCCCGCCGGATCTGCTGGAAAGCGAGCTGTTCGGTCACGAAAAAGGCGCTTTTACCGGCGCGCTGAGCACCCGCAAGGGCCGCTTCGAAATGGCCGAGGGCGGCACCCTGCTGCTGGACGAGATCGGCGACATGAGCCTGCCGATGCAGGTCAAGCTGCTGCGCGTGCTGCAGGAGCGCAGCTTCGAGCGCGTCGGTGGTGGCCAGACCATCCGTTGCAACGTGCGCGTGATCGCCGCGACCCACCGCAACCTGGAAACCCGCATCAGCGACGGCCAGTTCCGCGAGGACCTGTTCTATCGCCTCAACGTGTTCCCGATCGAGATGCCGGCGCTGCGCGAACGTGTCGACGACCTGGCCATGCTGGTGCAGACCATCGCCGGGCAGCTGGCACGCACCGGACGCGGCGAAGTGCGCTTTGCCGACGAAGCCCTGCAGGCGCTGCGCAGCTACGACTGGCCGGGCAATGTGCGCGAGCTGACCAACCTGGTCGAGCGCCTGGCGGTGCTGCATCCGGGCGGACTGGTGCGCGTGCAGGACCTGCCGGCGCGCTACCGCGGTGATTTTGCCGCGGCCGTGCCGGTCGAGCTTGCGCCCGAACCGGCGCTGGTTGCCGCCCCCGTCGAAGACATCGCGCTGTCGGGCAATGTGGTGACCCTGCCATCCACGCCAGCCGATGCCGAGCCGGCGACCAGCTCCAGCCTGCCCGACGATGGCATCGATCTGCGTGGCCACATGGCCAACATCGAGCTGGCACTGATCAACGAGGCGCTGGAACGCACCCAGGGCGTGGTGGCGCATGCGGCGCAACTGCTCGGCCTGCGCCGCACCACGCTGGTGGAAAAGCTGCGCAAGTACGGCATCGATCGCGAGCAGACCGAGCTGGCGAACTGAGCGGGCCGGCCTCGCCGCCCGGCTCGCTGGCATAGCGCTTGCTTCACCAGGATTGCCCCGTCCGCAGCCGCCGGCTGCGGCGGAATCCCGACATTCACCAGCACCTGCCGAGGCATTGATGCCCATCCCTGTCACCAGTCCGCTGCTGCCGCCGCTGGAAGAATTTCTGCCCTATCTGGAGCAGATCTGGTCCAGCCGCATTCTCAGCAATGGCGGTGACATGCATCACGCGTTCGAACGCGCGTTGTGCGAGTACCTGGGTGTGCCGCACCTGGCCTTGCTTACCAACGGCACCACCGCGTTGATCACCGCGCTGCAGGCGCTGCGCATCACCGGGGAGGTCATCACCACGCCCTACTCGTTCGTGGCCACTGCGCATTCGCTGCTGTGGAAAAGCATCACCCCGGTGTTTGTGGATATCGACCCGGTGACGCTCAACATGGATCCGTCCAAGATCGAAGCGGCCATCACCCCGCAGACTACCGCCATCATGCCGGTGCACTGCTACGGCACCGCCTGCGATACCGCTGCGATCACGCGCATCGCCGACATCTACAACCTCAAGGTGATCTACGACGCGGCGCATGCCTTCGGCGTGCGCGATGACGGCGGCTCGATCCTGCGCCATGGCGACCTGAGCGTGTTGAGCTTCCATGCCACCAAAGTGTTCAACACCTTCGAAGGTGGCGCCATCGTCTGCCCGGACGAAAGAACCTATCAGCGCATCGGGCATCTGAAGAATTTCGGCTTCGTCGATGAGACCACGGTGGTGGCGCCGGGCATCAACGGCAAGATGAACGAGATCAGCGCAGCCTTCGGCTTGCTGCAGCTCAAGCACATCGATCACGCCATCGCCCAGCGCAGCGCCATCGATGCGCAGTATCGGCAACGATTGAGCGATGTTCGCGGCGTGCGCTGCGTGGCACGGCCCGATCACGCCAATGCCAACTACGCGTACTTTCCGATCCTGGTGCAGGACGACTACCCGCTGTCGCGCGATGCGCTGTACCAAGTGATGCGCGAGCACGGCATCCTGGTGCGGCGGTACTTCTATCCGTTGATCAGCGATTTCCCGATGTATCGCGCCCTGCCCTCCTCGGCGCCGGCATGGCTACCGGTCGCGCGCTCGGTGGCCGCACAGGTATTGTGCCTGCCGATCTTTCCTGGCCTGACCCGCGACCAGGTCGATACCATTGCCGATCTGATCGCCGGCGCACAGGCAACATGATCGCAACACACTGCAGCTGCATTTCAGACTCCCATCTCTTCAACAGGCAACCAGGCGAGCTCGCATGACCCAGGCAACATTTATCGAGAACTTCCTCTCCGCCACCGACTTCCAGGAGCCGGTGGAGGTCACGCTGGACACCGTGCTGCTGGAATTGCCGGAGTGGGATTCGCTGGCCGCGTTGGGTGTGATCGTCATGTTCGACATGGAGTACGGCAAGACCATTACCGGCGAAGATCTCACCGCCGCAACCACCGTGGGCGATCTCTACAAACTGACCGAGGCGTAACATGCCGACCTCCACGCTGCACAACGTCCGCTTTGCCGGCATGGCGACCTGCGTGCCGAAGCGGGTCGTGTCCAATCTCACCGACTGCCGCCCGCAGATCCGCTCCGAACGCGAGCGCCTGGTGCGCAACATCGGCATCGAGACACGCCGCATGGCCTCGGATTGGCAGTGCTTTTCCGACCTGGCCTTCGATGCGACCGAAGTGCTGCTGGAGCGTCTGCAGTGGAAGCGTGAGGAGATCGATGCATTGATCGTGGTGACCCAATCGCCGGATTACCCGATCCCGGCCACCGCGATCATCCTGCAGGACCGGCTGGGGCTATCGCATGCCACGGTCGCTTTCGACGTCAACCTGGGCTGCTCGGCCTACCCGTTCGGCATCAACCTGCTCGGCTCGATGATCGCCGCCGGCGGCGTCAAGAAAGGCCTGCTGCTGGTCGGTGACCGCAGCGCCAATCTGGAAGACCCGATCTTTTCCGATTCCGGCACGGCCACCGCGCTGGAATTCAGTGCCGACGCCCCGCCGATGTATTTCGACCTCAACAGCGACGGCAGCGGCTACAGGGCGATCATCCTACCGGTAGGCGGCCACCGCGAACCGGTCGGCATCCAGCACTTGGTGCCGTATCGCGATGAGGCGGATGGTGCCTGGAAGCGTGGCGTGGACCTGATCCTGGATGGCGTTGCGGTGCTGAGCTTCTCTACCCAGCGCATTCCACCTGCCGTGCAGAAACTGCTTGAGTACACTGGCGTGGCCAAGGAAGACATCGATTACTTCGTGTTTCACCAGGCCAACCGCATGATCAACGAGACCATTCGCAAAAAGCTCGGCCTGCCGGTGGAAAAGGTGCCTTCGACACTGCGCGACTTCGGCAACACCAGCGGCGCCTCGCTGCCAGTGACCATGACCGCGCGCATCAACAAGGAACTGGAATCGGGCCGCAAGCGCGTGCTGCTATGCGGCTTCGGCATCGGGCTGTCGTGGGGCACCTGCCTGGTGGATATCGAGGGCGCGGTGTTTCCTGATTTGATCGAGTCATGACGGCCACACCTGCAGCAACCACTGATGCGTTCGGGCTGCAAAACAAGACCGTTCTAGTGACCGGCGCGTCGTCGGGCATTGGCGCTGCAGTCGCCACGTTGTGCGCGCGTCTGGGCGCGAAGGTGGTGCTCACCGGCCGCGATATTGCGCGACTGGATGCGGTTGCGGTCGCGTTGCAGGGCAATGGGCATGCGGTGGTGGCCGGCGATCTGACCGAAGAAGACACCCGTACACGTCTGATCAACGCTGCAGAACGGTATCACGGGCTGGTTTCCTGCGCAGGCATCGCGGCGCTGGTGCCGTTCCGCATGGCCGCAGAAAAGCATCTGCAACAAATGCTGTCGGTGAACTATCTGGCACCGATCGCGCTGACGCAGCAGTTGCTGGTCAAGCGCCGCCTGAGCGAAGGCGCATCGCTGGTCTATATCTCGGCATTGTCCGCACGCGCGGCGCCTCAGGCCGCCGCCGGCTACGCAGCATCCAAGGCAGCGCTGGAAGCTGCGGTCCGCACACTGGCGCTCGAACAGGCCAAACACGGCATCCGCGCCAACTGTATCGCGCCAGGCTACGTGGACACGCCCATGCTGAAGAAATTGGGCGCCGCAGCAGACCTGGACGACAAGATCGGACTGACGCCGCTGGGGCGCATCGACCCGGACGACATCGCCAAAGGCGCGGTGTATCTGCTGTCGGGGGCCAGCCGCTGGATTACCCGCAGCGCCTTGACCATCGATGGCGGGATTTCCCTGCCCATCCGCCTATGAGCATTGACACTACCATGGCAGCAGAAGATCCTGTTTCCGCGTTGCTGCGCGACCTATATGGCCTGCACGGCAAGACCGTATTGGTGACCGGCGCATCCAAAGGCATCGGTGAAGCGGTCGCACGTGCATGCGCCGCCGCGGGGGCACGCCTGATCGTCACCGGGCGCGATGCGGAACGTCTGCAAACCACGCTGGCATCGCTGCACGGCGATGGCCATCGCCTGTTTGCTGGCGACCTGAGCGATGCGGCTGTCGTGCAACAACTCGCTGCTGACTGCGGGCCCGTCGACGGTGTGGTGCACAGCGCCGGCATTCGCGGGTTGTCGCCGATGAAGCTGGTAAGCGAAAAATTCCTGCGCGAGGTCATGGACATCAATTATCTGGCGCCGGTCATGCTGACCCGGCACCTGCTGGCGCGGCAATCGCTGCGCCCCGGTGGCTCGGTGATTTTCCTGTCGTCCATCGCCGCGTTGACTGGTACGGTCGGCGTTGGTCCGTATGCAGGCTCGAAGGCCGCATTGCTCGGTACCTTGCGACCGTTGGCGCTGGAGTTGGCACGCCGGAAAATCCGCGCCAACGCGTTGTGCCCTGGCCTGGTCGAGACCTCATTGATCAACGAGGACAAGGCCTGGTTCGAGGAAAGTCGCAAGCGCTATCCGCTGGGCATCGGGCAGCCGGAAGACGTTGCATTGGCGTGCCTGTACTTCCTCTCCGATGCCAGCAGCAAGGTCACCGGACAAGCCTTCAGCATGGACGGAGGCGTGGAATTCGCATGACATCCGCTACGCCCGCACCCCCTTATCACCTGCTGATCGTTGGCGCAGGTGGCTACGGAAGAGATATCGCATCGCTGGCATACCATGAGGATCCGGCTTTCGGCGTCGAATGGGACATCAAGGGTTTTCTGGACGACCGCGCGCATCTGCAGGGTACATCGCGGTGGCCGATCGTCGGCGACCCTGTCACCTATCAACCCGTCGAGGGCGATATTTTCATCTGCGCGATCGGCAACCCGGTGGAGCGACGCCGCTACGCTCAGGCGCTGATCGAAAAGGGCGCGGACTTCATCGTGTTCCACCCACCTCCTTCGCGCGAGGCATCTGCCGGTTACATCGGGCGCGGCGGCGTTTTCGATTCGCGCGTGTCGATCGGCTCGGGCAGCCGGCTCGGTGAGTTCGTCACTGTGCTCTCCACCTCGATCATCGCGCACGAAGTCAGCATAGGAGACTACGTACAGATCGGCAGCTTCGTCTTCATTGGTGGCGGCGTGGTCATCGGCAACGAGGTGACAATTCACCCGCATGCCACCATCATTCCCGGCATCACAATCGGCGACGGCGCCATCATCGGCGCCGGCAGCGTGGTGGTAAAAGATGTTCCCTCCAACAGCACCGTGGCTGGCAATCCTGCGCGCGTCATCTTCAGTAGGTAGCGCGCAAATATGCACTCCAGGAGGCAGGACATGAGACGCCACGCACTTGACGTCAAACACTACACCAGCCCGCATACCTTCGAGCTGGAGCAGGCGCGGCTGTTCGGCCGATTGTGGACGTTTGTCGGTTTTTCATCATTAGTGGCCAAACGTAATCAGTTCTTCGCGCGCCAGGTTGCTGGTGTGCCAGTGCTGGTGCAGCGCACCGATGCCGGAATTCGCGCCTTTATCAATCAGTGCCCGCATCGTCAATCGGCGATCCAGATCGACAGCCATGGCAAGCGGCCGTTGGTGTGCCCGTATCACGCATGGTCGTTCGGACCGGAGGGCGAGCTGCGTGGCCTGCCCAACCCAGGCCTGTACCAATTCACCGCCGAAGAGAAGGACGCCATCTGTCTGCGTAAACTGCACGTAGAGCAGGTCGGCCAGCTGTTGTTCGTCAATCTCTCCGAACAACCCTTGCCGCTGACCGAACAGTTTTCACCCGAGTACCTGGAGCAGCTGCGCCTGGCGTCCTCGCATCTGGACTCGCAGATCATCTATAGCTGCCATCGGGTGCGCTACAACTGGAAGTTGAACATGGAAAACGTCAAGGACTATAACCACGTCCCTTTCGTTCACCCCAAGACCTTCGGCCCGTTGATGACGAGTACGGACAAGGCGGCACGCACCCAGGAGTCTGGGTCCGACGCTGCTTCGCCGGTGAAACAATTACTGCAGTCCAAGGCCGTTCCCGCATTGAGCGAGCTCAGCTTCCCGGTCAAGGCGCATATCACAGCGCAAAGTAGCTGGTTTCGTTCGCTATGCGACCGCTACGGCGAGGATGAGGCCTACTACAACTGGTTCGTCTACCCTAACGTCAACTTCTGCAGTGTGCGTGGCGACTATTTCCTGCTTCAGCAATACGATCCGGTTTCGTCATCGGAAACCGACTACCACCTGTGGGTAATGACGGCGCAGCGCAAGCACGAGCGCACCGACTTCACGGCCCTGTTGAGCGATCTGATCCGCGGCGAGCGTACTGTCATCGCGGAGGATACTGTCTTGTTGGAACGCATGCAGGCCGGTTTCGGACCGCACTCCGGCCACATCACGCACGGCGATTACGAGATTCAACTGGTGCGCCAGCATCGTTGGTACCGCGACGCGGTGCTGGAGGAAACGCATTGACCTCACTCATCCTGCTGGGCCAGGAGGATGCGCTAACGCAGGCGGTACGCGCGGCAAACGCATGCGGATTGGTGCACACCGTGATAGAACTGGAATCGGCCGACCGTCACAACTTCGAGCTGGACGACATCTTCGCGCGCTTCCCGACGGCAGACAGCGAAGTTTTTGTCGCGCTGGACGCACGGGCGGTGAACTACGCACGCCACAAGCTGGTCGCGCAGCTGCGGCTTGCCGGCTATCGATTGGCGAACCTGATTTCGCCAACGGCATTCGTCGACGACGATGTGCGTTTGGCAGGCAATGTCTACATCGGACCCGGGTGCAACGTTGCTCCTGGCACGCGCATTGGCGTCGGTTGTTGGCTCGATCGCCAGGTCGTGATCGAGTCCGATGTCCGCCTGGGCGCCTGCACAACGGTACATGCAGGCGTCTCGATTGGGCGAGCTGTGGACATCGGGCAAGGCAGTACCCTGGGCAGCGGCAGCATCGTAGGCGCTGGCACGAAAATCGGCCGTCATTGCGAGTGGCTGCTGCCCGGCGTGTTGCCCATCACCCTCCCGGACCGTTCCTTCTACGATGCGCTGATGCCCCAGGGAGCACGCATTTTGTGATTGACCTAATCATTCAAACAGCCCAACAAACTTTGCCTTTCCCGAGAACATGTCATGACGCTGGATGAGTACCAACGGATGAGCATCAATCCCGACGGGGACGACCGCATCCTGCGTGAATGCCTTGTTGCCTGCGCAGACTCGTATGCGCGCGAGCCGAACTTTTGCGTGCCGAAAGAGGCGCGTCGGGTGTTGGAAGAGAAAGGAAAGAGGGTGCAGGTGGTCCTGCTCGGCAGCAAGCTGTTCGGGAGCGTATTCGTACGAGAGGCAGCATCACGCGTCGACATCGTCGGCGTCGTGGACGACTACAAGGTCGATAGCGGCCAGACCTTCCACGGCATCCCTTTCATTACGTCCGCGACTCTGATCCAGTGGGCACGCACCCGCCAGATTGTCTGTGTTAACACGTGTCGCTTTGACTACTCGCGTCGTTACTTCAAACACCTCACGCTTGCAAACAGCATTCCTCTACTCAACTACGAGCAGGCCATCCGTTGGCTAGGCATTACGGCATGCAGCGATCACCGGGTAGACGACTGGGGCAGTTACATCGTCCGCAACTTGCCGCGCTTCGATGCCCTGGCTACGCGCCTCGGCGATCCATACTCTCGCTTCACGCTGTTCAGTGTGCTGCTGGCGCATTTGAGCTGCAATCCGGAATGGCTCCTCCACGCAGCCAAGCCATATTCGAGTCTGTATTTTCGATCAGGTCTGTTCGTGCCTGGTTTGAAGGAATGCTTTGCCGACTGCGGTGCGTCGATCGCCGAATCAAGCCGCGCCTTCCTGGATAGCGTGGATGAACGATTTGAAAAAATCTGGATGATCGAGCCCGACCAAATCAATGGCAGCACACTCCGTGAATTCATCCAGACCCGTTCTCCCCTGTCCGGCGATGATTGCAAAATTGAGTTAATTGCGTGCGCTTTGGGAGAAGCAGATGGCGAACTGCCGTTCCTGCATGAAGGCGGACATGGCGGCCAACTGGTGCCGGTGCCGTCTGGGCAGGCACACTGCCATAACGTGTCGGTACGCCGCCTGGACGACCTGCTCGATCGCACACCGACACTCATAAAAATGGACATTGAAGGAGCGGAGCTGGGGGCCTTGCGTGGTGCCAGTGCGCACATCGCAACGGGACGTCCAACGTTAGCGATTTCCGCGTATCACCGCTCCTCGGACTTGCTCGATCTGGTCGACGCGATTGAAAACATCCGCGACGATTATCGTATCGGCCTGCGCCACCATACCGAGGACCGATGGGATACCTGCCTTTACTTCTATTAGGTCATCCGCCTCAAGCAATCCGACCTGTTCCAATACACAAAGCAGCCTCTTTCCTAATGCGTAATGGCTGCAAGACGGAATTGAATGTCGAGAACAGCTGCTCTTTTTGTACGAAAGTCGTCATACGGAATTGTCCATGTACCCACAGCGGATACGACATGCAGCCTTGAATAGGAACCAAGCCAAATGGCGTTAGCAATCGGTTCGATCGAGCGAGCCAGCATCAAGTACCCTGGACTGGATCCGGCGTGTACCAAGCTTGTCGGCTGGGGAGCCGGACAGTTCTTCCGCGATTTCTATCCGGCCATCGCCGAACGGTTGAACCTGGCGTACACCATCTGTCCGCGGCAGGAAAATCAGGGCGCGACGGTCCACGGCATCCAGGTCAGGCCGCCCTCTGCGCTGAATGACGAATCCACCGACGACGTGCTGATTGTCATCTTCTCTAATCACTACCCGGAGGTGATGAATCAGATCGCAGCGGCGCATGGCCACTTCCGCACGGTGCGCGCAGTCGATTACGACCAGAGCAGCATCGTGACGCTGCAGGAGCTGCAGAAGCTTGCCGGCCTGTTGCCGGACCTACGCATCTCGCGTCGGCTGATCTCGCCGGAGGCGGGAATTTTCGTCCAGGGTCTTGCGTTCGACTTCACACCACTGGTGCTGGCCTGGAATCGGCTGCATTTTCCTGATGTCTATCAGTGCATGGTGACATGGGACCAGCAGTCCGAGGAGCTCCTTGATCGCTGCCGTCCCTGGCTGGACAAACTGATCCTGGTGCCGCAGCCGGAGAACCTTGGCCTGCATTACCGCAACGCCGTACTCAGGTCGGCGCGGTTGGGGGCCGAGCACCTGGCCGAGCAGGGAATACCAGTCGCCGTGCGCTGCCGCAGCGATAATGTGCTTACAGGCTCGGTCCATAAGGTCATCGATACGTACTTTCGCGCCAAGCGCAACCAGGGAAAGATTGCTGTGTCGTTGGCGGCTTCCTGGCAACACATGCCGTTCCACTTTTCGGAAAAAGCCATGTTGGGCAGGACCGATGACGTGGTGGCGTTATGGTCGACCCTGGAAGACACGCGGCCAGCCAGTTATGCGGACGATGAATTGTCGCCGACACTTGAACTCGCACCGGAACGACATTTCCAGGAGCTCAGCCAGTACACCTTCGAGTCTTCGTTGTGGCGGGACTATGCACGCCGTCTCGGATTCCCTACAGACACCTTGGCCGACGGTTATCGCTTTGCGCAGTCGCGGCTGCTTGCCTTGGAACCGCATATGAGTTGGAGTTCGCTGAAGTTTGTGCCCTTGTTCAACGTGGTGCGCGACACCAGCTATTCCTTCTCGATGGACAGCTGGAACCGCCTGTTCACAGATCCCGAGGCGGCGCTGGAGGCTGCGGAAGCAGTCAGCCGGCTGGCGCTCAATTCGACCGACTTCTGGCAAGGACGAGCGGGCTGACCGCTCCGAACGGCCAATATATCGGTTGCCAGGAGGCTTCCATGACTTACGCCATCATCATCCCCGCACGGCGCGACTCTTCGCGCCTGCCCGGAAAACCGCTGATCGAGTTGGGCGGCGTGCCCATGATCGTGCACACCTATCAGCAATGCGCCAAGGCGGTGCCAGCTGAGCACATTCTCGTCGCCACCGATTGCGATGTGATTCAACGTACCTGCGAGCAGGCCGGCATCCGCACCTTGATGACCTCCAGCGACTGCCTGACCGGCACCGATCGTGTTGCCGAGGTCGCGCAGCAGCTCGATGTGGACACCTATATCAATGTGCAAGGTGACGATCCGCTATTCAATCCGCGGGACGTGCGTCTGCTGATCGACGCTGCGGCAGCTTCACCGAATGATGTCATCAACGGTTACTGCCCTGTCGCCAACATCGACGAGTTCCGTAATCCGAGCGTGCCCAAGGTGGTCGTTCGCCCGGATGGGCGTCTGCTGTACATGTCGCGCGCGGCGATCCCGGTCACCAAGCAAGGCGAGTTCCGGCGTGCCTGGCGGCAGGTGTGTGCGTACGCGTTCCCCAAACAGGCATTGCAGGCGTTCGCTTCGGTGTCTTGCAAGACCACGTTGGAAGAGATCGAGGACATCGAGATCCTGCGCTTTCTGGAACTGGGCTTCGAAGTGCGCATGGTGCAGATGAGCAACCAATCGATTGCAGTCGATACGCCAGCGGATGTGGTCCGGGTGGAAGCGGCGCTGCGTGCGCTACAGCATGGTGAGCAGAACTCCCCATGAAGCAGGACAAGACAGCCAACGCACAGCCCGGTATGCACTCGCCAATCTGTGGCGCGTCTGATCTCAGAAACGAGGAACATGCTCAGGCGTACTCGCCTCGTCGGTTCTTCGACCAGTTGCTGATGACGGATGCGCCGGTCGTGCTGGATGTTGGCGCGCATCGCGGCGAGTCGATCCGGTATTTCAAATCGATCTATCCGGACTGCCAGCTTTATTCGTTCGAGCCGGATCCGCAGAATTTCGCCGCGCTGGAAGAAGTAGCCGCGCAGTTCGGCAGCAAAGCCGTGTGCTTGGCGCTGGGAGAGAAGGAAGAGATCAGTCCGTACTACCGGCAAGGCATCTCGCACCTGGGTGGATTGCTGCCGATCAATGCGGATTCCAACGATTCTCTTGGGTATGCGCGCCAGGCGTCGAACGAGCAGATTGCAGTCCGCAAGACCACCTTAGACAACGCGTGCGCGGAACTGGGGATTTCCCATGTGCATATCCTCAAGATCGATGTGCAGGGCTTCGAGCGTCAGGTACTGGAAGGCGCGAAAGCGATCCTGCAGCACACTGACTGCGCAGTGATCGAAATCGGGCTGTACGACTTCTACGGCAAGAGCACCAGCTTCGTCGACGTGGTCAACTTGATGCAGGCAGCTAGCTTTTCGCTATGGGACATCGCCAAGCTGTCCAAGAACCCCAGGAGCCTGCGCACCGACTGGATCGAGGTGGTGTACCGCAAGGACGCCGCCTAGCTGCGACCTCCCTCGCAGTCCCGGGTGCGGCGGCACGCCCCAACCGGCTCGTCCCACTTTACGCACCACGGCACGCTTGTTGCATCTTCGGCTAGGCTGAGCGCGCCCAGGTTCGCCGTCTTCCGGTGCACTGTGAGGCCCTCTTCCCTCCCCCCCCTTGCTGCGCCGTGGATGCACCTTTGACTGTTCAAGACAATCGATCGCCGATGACGTCCAACGCCCTGGTCAGCATCGTCATGCCGACCTACAAGCCACGCTATTTCGCGCAGGCGCTGGACAGTGTGCTGGCGCAGACTTACACGGCGCTGGAGCTGGTGATCTGCGACGACAACGCCGATGGCGCCATCGAGGCCATGCTGGCGTCGAGGCTGGCTGACGCCCCATTTCCGATCCGCTACCACCGCAATACCCCGCGCCTCGGCGAACTCGGCAGCACGGTCAAGGGGATCGGCCTGGCGCAGGGCGAGTACGTCAAGTTCCTGCACGACGACGACGTGCTGCAGCCGGACTGCGTCGCGCAGTTGGTCGGCGCAATGGAGCGCAACCCCGGCACGGCGATGGCGTCCTCGCGCCGGCTGCGGATCGACGACGACGGTGCGCCGTTGCCCGACATCCTGGCCACCAGCTTTCCGTTTGGCGAGGATGTGCTGATTGATGGGCCGGAGCTGGTGTCGTTCCTGGCCGACCATGCCATCAACTTCATCGGCGAGCCGAGTTGCGTGCTTGCACGGCGCGACGACCTGGTGGCGCTGGGTGGCGAGCTGATGATGTTGAACGGCAAGGCCATCCATTGGGTTGGCGACCTGGCGATCTACGTCAAACTGCTGCGTCACGGCAACCTGGCCTTGCTGTCCAGCCCGCTCACGCAGTTCCGCGTGTCCAGCGCGCAGTTCAGTCAGGCCGGTCGCGACCAGCCCGGTATCGGCGATCAAGGCCACGACGACCTGCGACAGGGCATTCGCCAACTTGGCTGGCGACGCGAGGGCGGCGACAACCGCCAGGTACGCGTCGCCCCGCTCAGCCCGCACAAGGCGCGGGTGTTCAAGTCGGTGGACCTGGTCAACGCGTTGATGCAGAGCGCAGGAATGGCCGAGCGCGTGTCGCCGGCCACCTGGTTGGGGGTGCGTCATCCCAGCGCCGTGCAGCGCGCCTTGATCGATGCACGTTTGCAGGCGCATGCGGGCGGCCCGCGGATCGCAGTGATGGTGGTCGACAGCGACGGCGATGCGGCGGCGGTGGCCGCAACCCAGGCCAGCCTGGCGGCGGTGGCGTGTTACCGGAACCAGCAGACTTGGGTGATCAGCAGCTCGCCGGAGCAAGCTGCCAACCACGGCGAGCGCGGCGTGTTGATCGGCCCGCAAGGCCTGGCAGCGACACTCAACCAAGCCATCGCCGCACAGCAGTCCATCGACTGGGTCCTGCTGGTCGAAGGCGGCAGCGTCTTTACTGCCAGTGGCCTGCTGATGCTGGCGCTGGAGATGCTCGCGCTGCCGGACACGTGTCAGGCCGTCTACGCCGATGAAGTAGTCGCACTGGACGGCGGTCAGCTGGGGCTGGCGATGCGGCCGGCGCTGTATCTGGACATGTTGCTCAGTTCACCGTCGACGATGTCGCGGCATTGGCTGTTCCGGCACCAGACGCTAGTGGCCGATGGCGGCTTTGCAACCGAAACGAGCGACGCCTTCGAACTGGATTACCAGCTTGGGCTGGTCGAGCGTTACGGCCTGGCCTGCATCCAGCACATCGCCGAACCCTTGCTGGTGGCATCGGCCACCACGCGGCATGGCGACCAAGACGAGCAGCGCGCCATCAGCCGCCATCTTGCCGCGCGCGGGTACGTGGACGCGGTGGTGAGCAGCAACGGCCCCGGCCGGCACGCGGTGGATTACCGGCATGCACAGCAGCCATTGGTCAGTATTCTGGTGCTGGTGGATGGACGCCTGGCGCAGGTGCAGCGCTGCCTGGAAAGCGTGCTCGCCAATACCGGCTACCCGCACTACGAGCTGCTGTTGCTGGATCGCGGCGACAGCGCCGAGCCGGCGTTGCGCGACTGGCTGGTGGGCATCGACAACCTCGGCCTGCAGCAAATCCGCGTGCTGCGCTTCGACGGTGTGCCCTCGCGCGAAGCGGCCTGCAATGCGGCGGCCGAGCAGGCACGTGGGGAGGTGTTGCTGTGGTTGGCGGCCGGCGCGGCAGCGATCAAGGCCGATTGGCTGGCGCAGCTGCTCAACCACGCGCTGCGCCCGGAGGTCGGCGCGGTGGCCGGCAAGCTACTGCGCGGCGACGGCACCGTGCATCACGCCGGCCTGCTGCTGGGCCTGGGGGCACCAGCAGCACGCGCCTTCGCAGGTGCGGCGTTCGACGAATCGGGTTATCTGCAGCGCCTGCAATTGGATCAGAACTACAGCGCGCTCAGTGGCGAATGCCTGATGCTGCCGCGCCAGCTGTTCCTGGACGCCGGCGGCTTTGCGCAGGAACCGGCATTGGCGCAATGGAGCGATGTCGATCTATGTCTGCGCCTGCAGCAGGCCGGCTATCTCAATGTCTACGCCGCGCGCGCGCAGCTGTTGATCGACCCGCCCGACGCGACGCCCGCCACTGCACTCGACGAAGAAGCGATGTATGCGCGTTGGCTGCCGGTGATGGCCAACGACCCGGCCTACAACCCGGGCTTCTCGCTGGATCCCGGCGCCGGCTTCCAACTGGCCGACCCGCGCGCCAGTTGGCGGCCGCTGCAGTCGTGGCGACCGCTGCCGACGATGATCGCCCTGCCCGCCGATATCGAAGGCTGCGGCCACTACCGGGTAATCCAGCCGCTGCGCGCCCTGCGCGAAGCCGGCATGGTCGAAGGCGTGCTGTTCAACGGCTATCTGGAGATCAGCGAGCTGGCGCGCCAGGATCCCGACGTGGTGATCCTGCAACGCCAGGTCGGCGAGCCGCGACTGGAAGCGATGCGGCGCATGCAGGCGCTGTCGCGTGCGTTCAAGGTCTATGAGCTGGACGACTACCTGCCAAACCTGCCGCTGAAGAACGCGCATCGCGAGCACATGCCCAAGGACATCCTCAAGACCGTGCGGCGCGGGCTGGGCATGGTGGACCGCTTCGTGGTGTCCACCCCCGCCCTGGCCGAGGCGTTCGCCGGATTGCATGGCGACATCCGCGTGGCCGAAAACCGCCTGCCGCCGCATTGGTGGGAGCACCTGCCCGCAGGCAGCGAACGCAAGCAACGCCAGGGCGGCAAGCCGCGCATCGGCTGGGCCGGCGGCGTCAGTCACACCGGCGACCTCGAACTGATCGCCGATGTGGTGCGCGAGCTAGCCGACGAAGTCGAATGGGTGTTCATGGGGATGTACCCGTTCGCGTTGCGCCAGCACATCCATCAGTTCCAGCCTGGCGTGCCGATCGATCATTACCCGGCCGCACTGGCGGCGCTGGATCTGGATCTGGCGCTGGCGCCGGTGGAGCAGAACCTGTTCAACGAGTGCAAGAGCAATCTGCGCCTGCTTGAATACGGCGCCTGCGGCTACCCGGTGATCGCCAGCGATGTGCGCTGCTACCAGGGCAACCTGCCGGTGACCCTGGTGAAAAACCGCTACCGCGACTGGATCGGCGCGATCCGCGAGCATCTGGCCGACCCGGCCGCTTCGGCGGCAAAGGGCGCGGCCTTGCGTGACGTGGTGCGCCGCGACTGGATGCTCACCGGAAGCAATCTTGATCGCTGGCGTGAGGCGTGGTTGCCGGATTAGTGGATCAAGGGCGCCGTGCGGGCGCCGCCTCCGGGGGCATGGTGTCATCAGGCCAAGCAAAGCCGGCACGATTCAATCGGCTTGCAGCGACACTGATGTGGAGTCGTAGCGTCGTTTGGCCCCTTCAAAAGCTGAGTCGGTCGAGGGCGCGGTGCCCTCACCGCTCGCGGGACACGCCGTGAATCCGTCCGTGGAGGCTCCTTGGCGGCATCCATGCCGCCAAGGGTCCCGCAATCGGCGAGGACACCGCACCAGAAAGTTGGTCGGTGGTTAGGTAAAAAAACACGCTTATTGCGAGGCATTGAGACGCCGAGAGGTCCATCGATTGCTGGTTGGAAGCACGCCCGTTACGCAGCTCGCGATGGGGAAATTCGGACACAAGGTGATCGGGACGATGCACGCAATGCCCTACTTGCAACCACACCCCGACCCTCTCGATGGGTCCTTGCCCGCCCACCGTCGCGGGACCTGACGCGGCATGGATGCCGCGTAAGGGCCTACACGGACGTACTTGCGGCGTGTCCTGCGATAGTGGGCGGGCAAGGGCCTTGCAGCCAAGCCGCAGATCCGACGCTCTGCACCCAATACTCCCGGGCCATGCCCCAGCGCCGGACCCATCCGCGCTGACTGAAGCCCCCCTCCCCGCCCCCGGCGCCGGAATCCCGGCGCGGTTTCGGCACGCCGCTTGCATTGGTGTGGATGCCTCCCTGGCTGACCGCACCCATGAGCGACTCCGTTACCTCCATCCTCTCGCAGATCCGCAGCTACCAGACGCAGATGGGCCAAGGCCCGATGGGCGCGGTGGGCGATGCGGCGCGCGGCAATCAGATCCAGGGGCTGGCCGGCACGCAGGGAACACCGGCCACACAGGCACCGAGCTTCAGCGAGACCTTGCGCGGCGCCATCGGCGGCGTCAACGAGGCCCAGCAGAAGTCCGGCGCCTTGGCCAAGGCTTTTGAAATGGGCGACCCCAATGCCGATCTGGCACGGGTCATGGTCGCCTCCCAGCAGTCCCAGGTGGCCTTCCGCGCCACCGTGGAAGTCCGCAACCGTCTCGTCCAGGCTTATCAGGACGTCATGAACATGCCGCTGTAAGGGTTGACGACACATGGCTCTCGCGATCACCAAAGAAAACATGAACCAGAACGCCGAAAAGGCGGGGCAATGGTTCGACCGTGTCCGCAGCCTGCAGATCACCCGCAAGCTGACCATGATGGCGATGATCGCCGTGGCGGTGGCGGCCGGTCTGGCAGTGTTCTTCTGGTCGCAGAAGCCCGGTTACCAGTCGCTGTACACCGGCCTGGACGACAAGGGCAATGCCGAAGCGGCCGACCTGCTGCGCACCGCGCAGATCCCGTTCAAGATCGACCAGGACACCGGCGCCATCTCGGTGCCGCAGGACCGTCTGTACGACGCCCGCCTGAAACTGGCCGGCTCTGGCCTGACCGGCAAGGAAACCGGCGGCGGCTTCGAGCTGATGGAAAAGGACCCCGGCTTCGGCGTCAGCCAGTTCGTCGAAAACGCCCGCTACCAGCACGCCCTGGAAACTGAGTTGTCGCGCACCATCGGCACCCTGCGCCCGGTGCGCGAGGCGCGTGTGCATCTGGCCATTCCCAAGCCCAGCGCCTTCACCCGCCAGCGTGACGTGGCCAGCGCCTCGGTGGTGCTGGAGCTGCGCGGCGGCCAGGGCCTGGAGCGCAACCAGGTCGATGCCATCGTCAACCTGGTCGCTTCCAGCATCCCGGACATGACCCCCGAGCGCGTCACCGTGGTCGACCAGAGCGGCCGCATGCTCTCCATCGCCGATCCCAACAGCGACGCCGCCCAGCATGCCGCCCAGTTCGAACAGGTGCGTCGCCAGGAAAGCTCCTACAACCAGCGTATCCGCGAGCTGCTCGAGCCGATGACCGGCCCGGGCCGGGTCAACCCGGAAGTCAGCGTGGACATGGACTTCTCGGTGGTCGAGGAAGCCCGCGAGCTCTACAACGGCGAACCGGCCAAGCTGCGCAGCGAACAGGTCAGCGACACCAGCACCAGCGCCACCGGCCCGCAGGGCCCCCCGGGCGCCACCAGCAACAGCCCCGGCCAGCCGCCGGCGCCGGCCGCAAACGCCACTGCCGGCGCACCGGGCACCCCGGCCGCTGCCAATGGCCAGGCCACCGCACCGGCCGCGCCGACCGAAAGTTCCAAGAGCGCCACCCGCAATTACGAATTGGACCGGACCTTGCAACACACCCGCCAGCCGGCCGGCCGCATCAAGCGGGTGTCGGTGGCGGTGCTGCTGGACAACGTCCCGCGCCCCGGTGCCAAGGGCAAGATGGTCGAGCAGCCGCTGACGGCCGCCGAGCTCACCCGCATCGAGGGCCTGGTCAAGCAGGCAGTGGGCTTCGACGCGGCCCGTGGCGACACGGTGTCGGTGATGAACGCCCCGTTCGTGCGCGAAGCGGTGGCCGGCGAGGAAGGTCCGAAGTGGTGGGAAGACCCGCGCGTGCAGAACGGTCTGCGCCTGCTGGTCGGTGCGGTAGTGGTGCTGGCGCTGCTGTTCGGCGTGGTGCGCCCCACCCTGCGCCAGCTCACCGGCGTGACCGCGATCAAGGAAAAGCAGGCCAAGGGCGGCAACGATGGCACTCCGCAGAGCGCCGACGTGCGGATGGTCGACGATGACGACCTGATGCCGCGTCTGGAAGAGGACACCGCCCAGCTTGGTCAGGACCGCAAGAACCCGATCGCGCTGCCGGACGCCTACGAAGAACGCATGCGTCTTGCACGCGAAGCAGTCAAAGCCGATTCAAAACGTGTCGCACAAGTCGTGAAGGGATGGGTCGCCAGTGAAGCCTGATACACCACCGATGACCGGCGTACAGCGCGCCGCCGTGCTGTTGCTGTCGCTTGGGGAAAGCGACGCCGCCGAAGTGCTCAAGCACATGGACCCCAAGGAGGTGCAGAAGATCGGCATCGCCATGGCCACCATGACCGGCATCTCGCGCGATCAGGTCGAGAAGGTGATGGACGAGTTCAACGGCGAACTGGCCGGCAAGACCTCGCTGGGCGTGGGCGCCGACGACTACATCCGCAACGTGCTGATCCAGGCGCTGGGCGCCGACAAGGCCGGTGGCCTGATCGACCGCATCCTGCTCGGCCGCAACACCACCGGCCTGGACACCCTGAAGTGGATGGACCCGCGCGCGGTGGCCGACCTGGTGCGCAACGAGCACCCGCAGATCATCGCCATCGTCATGGCACATCTGGACAGCGACCAGGCCGCCGAGGCCCTGAAGCTGCTGCCCGAGCGCACCCGCGCCGACGTGCTGCTGCGCATCGCCACCCTGGACGGCATCCCGCCCAATGCGCTGAGCGAGCTCAACGACATCATGGAGCGCCAGTTTTCCGGCAACCAGAACCTCAAGTCGTCCAACGTGGGCGGCATCAAGGTGGCCGCCAACATCCTCAACTTCCTGGACACCGGCGCCGACCAGGGCGTGCTGGGCGAGATCGGCAAGATCGACGCCGACCTGGCCGGCAAGATCCAGGACCTGATGTTCGTGTTCGACAACCTGGTGGACCTGGACGACCGCGGCCTGCAGACGCTGCTGCGCGAGGTCTCCGGCGAGCGCCTGGGCCTGGCCCTGCGCGGTGCCGACGTCAAGGTGCGCGAGAAGATCACCCGCAACATGTCCCAGCGCGCCGCCGAGATCCTGCTCGAGGACATGGAAGCGCGCGGCCCGGTACGCCTGGCCGACGTGGAAGCGGCGCAGAAGGAAATCCTCACCATCGTCCGCCGCCTGGCTGACGAAGGCGCCATCAGCCTCGGCGGCGCCGGTGCGGAGGCGATGGTATGAACGACATCGTTACCCGCTGGCTGGCCCCCGACCTGCACCTGGAGCCGGCCCCGCCGGCGCCGGAATACGACGAGCCGGCCGTGCTCGAGCCGGTGCTGCGTCCGCCGACCCTGGAAGAGATCCAGGCGATCGAGGACGCCGCCCAGCAAGAAGGCTTCGCGCGCGGCCATGCCGAGGGCTTTGCCCAGGGCCAGTCCGAAGTGCGCCGCCTGACCGCGCAGATCGACGGCATCCTGGACAACTTCACCCGCCCGCTGGCGCGACTGGAGAACGAAGTGGTCGGCGCGCTCGGCGAGCTGGCCGTGCGCATCGCCGGCTCGCTGGTCGGACGTGCCTATCAGGCCGACCCGCAGTTGCTGGCCGAGCTGGTGCAGGAGGCCGTCGATGCGGTCGGCGGCGCCGGCCGCGAGGTGGAAGTGCGCCTGCATCCCGATGACATCACCGCGCTGCTGCCGCATCTGGCGCCCAGCAGCACCACACGCGTGGCCCCGGACCTGAGCCTGAGCCGCGGCGACCTGCGCGTGCACGCCGAAAGCGTGCGCGTGGACGGCACCTTGGACGCGCGCCTGCGGGCCGCGCTGGAGACAGTCATGCGCAAATCCGGAGCGGGCCTGTGAGCGCCCTGCTGGGTGCCACCCCGGCCGATTGGCTGGATGCACGCAACCTGCGCCTGGCCACTCGCCTGAGCGGACTCGGGCTGGAACCGAGCGCCGGCCGCACCCTGATCCGCGAAGGCATCCTGCGCCGCGCGGTCGGCCTGACCCTGGAAGCCACCGGCTGCGAAGCGCCGATGGGCGCCACCTGCAAGGTCGAAGTCGACGGTGGCTGGGTCGATGCCGAAGTGGTCGGCTTTGCCGGCGAACGCACCTACCTGATGCCCAGCGCCGAGCTGCATGGCCTGCTGCCCAACGCCCGCGTGGTGCCCTCGCGGCGCCGCGGCGGCGTGGAAGTGGGCGAAGGCCTGCTCGGCCGCGTCATCGACAGCGACGGCACCCCGCTCGACGGCAAGGGCCCGATCCGCGGCGAAGGCAGCGTTAGCATGGCCGGCGTGTCGATCAACCCGCTGGCGCGCGAGCCCATCACCACCTCGCTGGATGTCGGCGTGCGCGCGATCAACGCGCTGCTGCCGATCGGCCGCGGCCAGCGTGTGGGCCTGTTCGCCGGCTCCGGCGTCGGTAAATCGACACTGCTCGGCATGATGACCCGCTTCACCTCGGCCGACGTGATCGTGGTCGGGCTGATCGGCGAACGTGGCCGCGAAGTGCGCGACTTCGTCGAAACCACGCTGGGCGAGGAAGGCCTGCGCCGCGCCGTGGTGGTGGCCGCCCCGGCCGACCGCCCGCCGTTGGCGCGTCTGCACGGCGCCTACCGCGCCACCGCCATTGCCGAATGGTTCCGCGACCAGGGCCTGAACGTGCTGCTGCTGATGGATTCGCTGACCCGCTTCGCCCAGGCGCAGCGCGAGATCGGCCTGTCGGTCGGCGAGCCGCCGACCACCCGCGGCTATCCGCCGTCGGTGTTCGCCAAATTGCCGGCGCTGGTCGAACGCGCCGGCAACGGCGCCAAGGGGCGCGGCTCGATCACCGCCTTCTACACCGTGCTGACCGAAGGCGACGACCCGCAGGATCCGATCGCCGACGCCGCGCGCGCCATCTTGGACGGCCACATCCTGCTGTCGCGCCGGGTTGCCGACAGCGGTCTGTACCCGGCCATCGACGTCGAATCCTCGGTCAGCCGCGTGGTGCAGGACATCGCCGACGACACCTGGCGCCTGCGCATCCGCAAGCTCAAGCGTCTGCTGTCGGCCTACACCGCCAACCGCGACCTGATCGCCATCGGCGCCTACCAGCGCGGCAGCGACCCGGCCACCGACGAAGCATTGGCGCGCTGGCCGGAGATCGTCGAATTCCTCGGCCAGGACGTCCACCGGGCCGCCGACCTGCCCGATAGCCTGTCCGCGTTGCAGCGGCTGGTCGAACCCGAGAACTAATCCATGATGCAGTCCAAACGGATCGACCCCCTGCTGCGCCGGGCCCAGGAACAGGAAGACAAGGTCGCGCGCGACCTGGCCGAGCGTCAGCGCGCGCTGGACACCCACCAGTCGCGCCTGGAAGAGCTGCGCCGCTATGCCGAGGAATATGCCAATAGCCACATGGCCGGCACCAGCGCCGCCGCGCTGACCAACCGCCGCGCCTTCCTGGACCGGCTCGACAGCGCCGTGCTGCAACAGGCGCAGACCGTGGAAAACAACCGCAACAAGGTGGAAGCAGAGCGCACCCGGCTGCTGCTGGCCAGCCGCGAGAAGCAGGTGCTGGAGCAACTGGCGGCCAGCTACCGCGCGCAGGAGAACAAGGTGATTGAACGCCGCGACCAGCGTGAGATGGACGACCTCGGCGCGCGTCGTTCGCGCCTGGCCCGCAGCGAAGACACCCACGGAGAATCCGCATGAACCCCTTGTCCGCTTTTGCCGCCGGCCTCGGCGCACTCGCCGGCACCGGCAAGAAATCCAGCTACAGCGATCCCTCGTCCGAGCCGGACGCCGGCCAGGACCAGTTCGCGCGCATGCTCAACCCGGCCAACACGCCGAACCAGGCCCCGCCGCAGGCGCCCGAGCGCGTGCCGGCCAAGCAGGCCGCGCCCAAGTCCAGCCAGCCCGACAAGCAGCGCAGCGACGACGACCACGGCGACGACGCGCCGGGCGACGCCACCGCACGCCCGCGCGCGCAGGACGGCGATGCCAAGGCCGCCAAGTCCGGCGCCGCTAAGGAGTCGTCTGCCGCCGACGGTAGCAGCGCTGCCGCCACCGCCAAGACCGGCAAGGGCAGCAAGACCGCGAGCAACGGCGAAGACGTGCCGGCCGACGCAGCCACCGCCACCGACACCGGCTGGCCACCGCCGGGCCTGGGCGGCTTCGGCATGGGCCTGCTGGCGCAGGCATTGCCGGGCGGCGATGTGCTGGCGGCCGCGGCTGCGGCACTGGCTGCCGGCGTGACCGCTGCCGCCGGCGCCACGCCGGCTGCAACCGCGCTGCCGACCGACGCGGCCGCACCCACCGCACCCGCGACCGCCGGCACCGCCCTGCCCTCGTTGGGCGCACTGGCACCGGCTGCTGCCGCAGGCGCCAAGCCCACCTCCGTCACCGCCTTGAGCGGCGACGCCCAGGCGGCCGCAATGATGAGCATGGCGACCAAGGCGCTGGACCCGGCCACCGACGACAGCGCCGGCCCGGCCGCGCCGGACGCCCCGGCGTTCGTGCTGCCGACCACCACGGCGGCCGCGCTCGGCCGCCTGCAGGACCCGGCGCCAGTGTTCAGCGCCTCGCCCACCCCGACCCCGGAAATGGGCAGCGACACCTTCGACGACGCCATCGGCGCGCGCATGAGCTGGCTGGCCGACCAGAAGATCGGCCATGCCCATATCAAGGTGACCCCGAACGAGATGGGCCCGGTCGAGGTGCGGCTGCATCTGGAGGGCGACAAGGTCAACGCCAGCTTCAGCTCCGCCAATGCCGACGTGCGCCAGGCGCTGGAGCAGAGCCTGCCGCGCCTGCGCGAAATGCTCGGCCAGAACGGCTTCCAGCTCGGCCAGGCCGATGTCGGCCAGCAACAGCAGAACCAGTCCGGCAACCGCAACGGCGGCGGCAACGACGGCAATGGCCTCAGCCTGGACGACAGCCCGCCCGTCGGAATTCCGTCGGTGGTGTTACGCCAGCGTGGATTGCTGGACGCCTACGCCTGAGCGCCCGCGCCGGGCACGCCCCGGCGCGGCTCAAATCTGGGTGCCGGCAAGCTCCGGCACCACCCCGCGACCCTCGCAGCGCAAGGCCTGCGGGGGTTTTGCCGTTGAAGCTGCACGCGCGCCAGGAAACCGTCGCCGGATTGGCATGCCAATTGCATCCACTGGGTGAGCATTCCCCCTGGAGCAGACTGTGGCAGCCGCGGAAAAACCCAAGAAGACCGAAGACAAAGACGACAAGGGCGACAAGAAGAAGGGCGGCAAGAAACTTCTGCTGATCGCCGTCGGGGTCGTGGTGCTGGCCGCTGCCGGCGGCGGCGCCTGGTTTTTCTTCGGCCACAAGGGCGAGGAGAAAGACGGCAAGCACGCCGCGCCCAAGGTGGCCGAGGTGCCCAAGCCGGCGCAGTACTTCCCGATGGATCCGGCGATCGTGGTCAACCTGGCCGACCCCGGTGATGGCCCGCAGTACCTGCAGGTCGAAGTGCAGCTGGTCACCCGCGACCCGGAAGACCTCAAGCTGATCACCGAAAACGCCCCGGCCATCCGCGCGCATCTGCTGATGCTGCTGTCGCAGGTCAAGGCCACCGATGTGGCCGACTTGGTCGGCAAGCAGAAGCTGCAGAAGGCCGCCCTGGCCGAAGCGCAGAAGGTGATGACCAGCGAGACCGGCAAGAAGTGCGTCGAAGAACTGCTGTTCACCAGTTTCGTCACCCAGTAAGGCCTGCCCCATGAGCGTCAGCGATCTGCTTTCCCAGGACGAAATCGATGCCCTGCTGCATGGCGTGGATTCGGGTGCGGTCAATACCGAGCCGGAGCCGCTGCCCGGCGAGGCGCGCCAGTACGACCTGTCCAGCCAGGACCGCATCATCCGTGGCCGCATGCCGACCCTGGAGATGGTCAACGAGCGCTTCGCGCGGCTGTGGCGCATCGGCCTGTTCAACCTGATCCGGCGCTCGGCCGACCTGTCGGTGCGCGGCATCGACCTGGTCAAGTTCAACGAGTACATGCACTCGCTGTACGTGCCCACCAACCTCAACCTGATCCGCTTCAAGCCGCTGCGCGGCACCGGCCTGATCGTGTTCGAACCCACGCTGGTGTTCACCGTGGTGGACAACTTCTTCGGTGGCGACGGCCGTTACCACACCCGTATCGAAGGTCGCGAATTCACCGCCACCGAAATGCGCGTGGTGCAGCTGATGCTCAAGCAGACCTTCGCCGACCTGAAGGAAGCCTGGGCGCCAGTGATGGAAGTGGACTTCGAGTACATCAACTCGGAGATCAACCCGCACTTCGCCAACATCGTCACCCCGCGCGAGTACGTGGTGGTGTGCCGCTTCCATGTCGAACTGGAAGGCGGCGGCGGCGAGATCCACATCACCCTGCCGTATTCGATGCTGGAGCCGATCCGCGAACTGCTCGATGCCGGCATCCAGAGCGACCGCAACGACCGCGACGACTCCTGGAACGTGATGCTGCGCGAGCAGCTGGACACCGCCGAGGTGACCCTGTCCAGCGTGCTGGCCAGCAAGCGCATGAGCCTGCGCCAGCTCACCGGCCTGAAGATCGGCGACATCCTGCCGATCGACCTGCCAGCACAGGTGCCGCTGTGCGTGGAAGACATCCCGTTATTCACCGGCGAATTCGGCGTTTCCAATGGCAACAACGCCGTCAAGATCACCGCCGTACGCCCGCCCGGCGTGCAAGCCCCACGCGCCGTTCCCTCCCAGGACTCCAGCAAATGATCAACTCCGACATCCTCGACGCCGCGCCTGCCACCTTCGACAGCCTGCAGGCCGAGCACGACCAGAATGCCACCGACCTCAACCTGGACGTCATCCTGGACGTGCCGGTGACGCTGTCGCTGGAAGTGGGCCGCGCGCGCATCCCCATCCGCAACCTGCTGCAGCTCAATCAGGGCTCGGTGGTGGAACTGGAGCGCGGCGCCGGCGAGCCGCTGGACGTGTACGTCAACGGCACCTTGATCGCGCATGGTGAAGTGGTGGTCATCAACGACCGCTTCGGCATCCGCCTGACCGACGTGGTCAGCCCCAGCGAACGGATCCGGAGGCTGCGGTGATCGGCCTGCTGGCCACTGCCGCGCCGGTCGCGGCCAAGGCCACCCAGGTCGGCGCGCAGGCGCCGTCCTCGCCCAGCCTGTTTGGCGCGGTGTTTGCATTGCTGCTGGTGCTGGCGCTGATCGTCGGCCTGGGCTGGTTGCTCAAGCGCATGCCCGGCAGTGGTTTCCGCAATACCGAGGGCCTGCGGGTGGTGACCAGCCTGGCGGTGGGTGCCAAGGAACGCGTGGTGGTGGTGGAGGTCAACGGCCAGCAGTTGTTGCTCGGCGTCACCGCCGGCGGCATCAACACCTTGCACACCCTGTCCGAACCGCTGCCGTCCGCGCCCGCCCCCACCCTGCCCAACTTCAAGCAACTTCCCAATTTCGCCCAGCTGCTGGCACAGAAGCTGCGCAAGGACCCGTGACATGTTGAGTCGTTGGAATCGCTGGGGGCGCAGCCTCCGCCTGGTGCTGATCCTGCTGGTGATGAGCTGCCCACTGCTGGCCGCTGCCACGCCTGCCGCATTGCCGGCCATGGCCCAGGCCGCCGCTCCCGCCGCCGCGCCTGCGGCCGCTCCGGCCGGCGCCAATCAGCTGCCGTCGTTGCCCAATGTCAGCGTCGGCCGCATCGGCGACCAGCCAGTGAGCCTGCCGCTGCAGACCTTGCTGCTGATGACGGCGATCACCCTGCTGCCGTCGATGCTGCTGGTGCTGACCGCCTTCACCCGCATCACCATCGTGCTGGGCCTGCTGCGCCAGGCGCTGGGCACCGGCCAGACCCCGTCCAACCAGGTACTGCTGGGACTGTCGATGTTCCTGACCGCGCTGGTGATGATGCCGGTGTGGCAGAAGATGTGGGGCGCGGGCCTATCGCCGTACCTCAACAACCAGATCGATTTCCAGACCGCCTGGACGCTGACCACCCAGCCGCTGCGCGCCTTCATGCTGGCGCAGATCCGCGAGACCGACCTGATGACCTTCGCGGGCATGGCCGGCGACGGCAAGTACGCCGGCCCGGACGCGGTGCCGTTCCCGGTGCTGGTGGCCTCGTTCGTGACCAGCGAGCTGAAGACGGCGTTCGAGATCGGCTTTCTGATCTTCATCCCGTTCGTGATCATCGATCTGGTGGTCGCCAGCGTGCTGATGTCGATGGGCATGATGATGCTGTCGCCGATGTTGATCTCGGCGCCGTTCAAGATCCTGCTGTTCATCCTGGTGGATGGCTGGGTGCTGGTGGTGGGCACATTGGCCGCGAGCTTCAACGCGTCGTAGCCGCAAGGTCTGCATGCGCGCCGCCCTGCCGGCGTGTCGACCCGGCCTGCCGCTTCGGCATGGGGTCCCGAAGTCGAGCAACATACGTAGAGCAGACAGCAAGCGCGCCAGCCAGTGCAGCCGATAGCGGCCGAAGCGCACAGCTGAGCGACGCCCAGCGGAACCACCCAACACGCGTGGCTTCGCCTCGTACCCTCACCCCAAGCCCTCTCCCGCTGGAGAGGGGCGAGCTTCTGCAGACCGCACCTTGGTCAGCCCCTACACCGTCGCACCAGCTTCAGACCTCCCCCCCGATTCCCGCTTCCCGCTTCCCGCTTCCCGCTTCCCGCTTCCCGATTCCCGATTCCCGATTCCCGATTCCCGATTCCCGATTCCCCAATCCCGAATCCCGTCCTTTGGCACCCCACTTGCATCATCACACCCATGAGCCCTGAAATCGCCCTGACCGAATTGCGTGGTGGCCTGGTCACCGTCCTGTGGATTGCCGGCCCGATGTTGCTGGCGGTGCTGGTTGTCGGTGTCGTGATCGGCGTGGTGCAGGCTGCCACCCAGTTGAACGAGCCGACCATCGCCTTCGTGGCCAAGGCGGTGGCATTGACGGCCACCCTGTTTGCCACCGGCAGCATGCTGCTGGGGCATCTGGTGGAGTTCACCATTGCGCTGTTCCAGCGCATACCGCATCTGATCGGCTAGCGGACCCGGCCGGATGGATGCTGCCACCCAGATGGTGATCGACGGCCAGCGCGCGTTTGCGATGGTCGGGGCGATCATGTGGACCATGCTGCGCACCGGTGCGCTGCTGACCGCGATGCCGTTGATCGGCACCCGCGCGGTGCCGGGACGGGTGCGGGTGATGCTGGCCGGGACCTTGTCGATGGTGCTGGCGCCGCTGCTGCCGCCGGTGCCGGACTGGGACGGTTTCACCGCGCAGGCGGTGCTTAGCGTCGCCCGCGAGCTGGCGGTGGGCGCCAGCATGGGCTTCATGCTCAAGCTGATCTTCGAGGCCGGCGCGATGGCCGGCGAGCTGGTGTCGCAGTCCACCGGCCTGTCGTTTGCGCAGATGTCCGACCCGCTGCGCGGAGTCACCTCCGGGGTGATCGCGCAGTGGTTCTATCTCGGGTTCGGCTTGCTGTTCTTCGCGGCAAACGGACACCTAGCGGTGATCGCATTGTTGGTGGACAGCTACAAGGCCCTGCCGATCGGCACCGCGCTTCCCGACGCCGCCGCCTTCGCCGAAGTAGCGCCGACCCTGTTCCTGCAGATCCTGCGCGGCGGGCTCACCCTGGCACTGCCGATGATGGTGGCGATGCTGGCGGTCAACCTGGCATTCGGCGCGCTGGCCAAGGCCGCGCCGGCGCTGAATCCGATGCAGCTGGGCCTGCCGCTGACGGTGTTGCTGGGGCTGTTCCTGCTGTCCAGCTTCGCCAGCGAATTCGCACCGCCCGTGCAACGCATGTTCGATACCGCCTTCGACGCCGCCAGGGAATTGACCGCCTAGCGGACACATCCATAAGTGTGAACTGCCTCAAGTTTTTCGCCCGTCAGCCGTCAACGGCACAGGACGATTGATACCGCCAATCGCCATCACTCACCCACGCCAAAGCCCGCGGGAACCGATGCCCAACCTGTCTGCGCTGTTCGCTCCGATTGCGTCACGAGGCGGCCACTGGTGGGCCTGGGCCTGCCTGTGGATTGCCGGGCTGCTGGTGTGCGGCCACCTGCAGGCACAGACCTACAGTTTCCGCGACTACGCCCAGGCCGATGGCCTGCAGGGCATGACCGTCAACAGCCTGCTTGAAGACCGCCAGGGCGTGGTCTGGGTGGGCACCGAGCTGGCCCTGCACCGCTTCGAGCGCGAGAGCTTCATCCCGGTCGGCCAGGAAAGCGGCCTGGATGCGCGCTACATCCGCGCCCTGGCGCTGGATGCGGCAGGACGGCTATGGGTGGCCAGTGCCAACGGCGTGTTCGTGCGCGACGGCGGTGCGTTCGTGCAGCTGCAGCGCGACGGCAAACCGATCCGCGCCGACAGCGGCAATGTGCTGGCCGCCTATGCCGGCGGCATGGTGGTGGTCAGCGAGAACGCCTTGCTGCATCTGTCGCCGGACCACACGGGCGGCTGGTCGGTGCACCCGCTGCCGTTGCAGCTGGCCGATGGCACCAGCCTGCCGGCCGGCAAGGCGTTACTTGCCGATGGCACGGCGCTATGGAGCAGCTGCGGGCCGCACGTCTGCCGGATCGACGAGAACGGACGCACCGAGTTGCTTGGCGAAGCCGACGGAGTGCCGGAGCGGCAGTGGCGGGCGATCTTTCGCGACCACCAGAACACCCTGTGGCTGCGCGGCGGTGGCCTGGTGTTGTCGCGCGCGCCGGGAGAGCGTGTATTCCGCAACCATGCGGCGCCGGCAGGCACCAGCTTCGACACGCTCTCGGCCGCCACCACCCTGTCCGAAGATGCACAGGGCCGCCTGCTGACCCGCTCCGATCGCGGCCTGGTGCGCTGGGAAGGCGATCACTGGCGCTATTTCGGCCACGACCAGGGGCTGCCGATCAGCCCGATGGTCGGCCCGTTGCTGATGCAGCGCACCGGCCAGCTGTGGATCGGTACCCGTGGCCTGGGCGTGCAGCGCTGGCTGGGCTACGGCAACATCGAACACTGGGACGAAAGCCAGGGCCTGGCGGAAGCGCCGACCTGGATGATCCAGCGGCTGCCCAGCGGGGAGCTGCTGGTCGGCAGCGATGCCGGCTCCAATGTGCTGGATCCGCTCAGCGGGCGCATGCAGCCCTGGACGCTGGACGACGGCCAGCCTCTGCTGCAGTCGATCTCCCTGGCGCTCTCGCCGACAGACGGCGCCGCCTGGGTGGCACGCTCGTCCGGCGCATTGGCGCGGCGCGATCCGCGCAGCGGCCGGACCGTCGACGTGCTGCAGCTCGGCCTGCCGATCAACAAGCTGCTGTTCGACGCGGCCGGCACCTTGTGGATCACCACCCCGCGCGGCCTGTATCGCATGCCGCCGGGCGCGCCATACCAGGCCATCCGCGATCCGGGCGTGCCGGCCGCGTTCGTGGGCGATGTCGATCTCGACCCCCAGGGCCGGCTCTGGGCCAGCACCCGCGAGGGGCTGTACAAGCGGCAGGCAGACGGCGCCTGGCAGCGCGTGCAGGTGCGTGGCGCGCTGCCCAGCCAGGATTTCTTCCTGATCGATTTTGCTCCCGATGGCGAGCTGTGGATCTCGCTGCGCGATACCGGGCTGTGGCATGGCCGCCTGCAGGCCGATGGCGTGCTGGCGCTGCGCGCGGTGGACGATCCGCTGGTGGCGCGGGTGATGCCGTTCATCCTGCGCCACGACCGCGAGGGCCGGCTGTGGCTGGGCAGCAGCCAGGGCCTGGACATGCTGGAAAACGGCCATTGGTCGCGGGCCACGCGCACCGAGGGCCTGTTGTGGGATGACATGTCGGCCAATGCGTTCTTCGAGGACGTGGATGGCAGCATCTGGCTCGGCAGCAGCCGCGGCGCCACCCATCTGATCGATCCGTTGCGCGTGTTCGACGCGCCGCCATTGCGCGTGGACATCCTGCGCGTGCGGCGTGGCAACCAGGCGATCACGCCGGGGGCGCAGGTCGATTGGTCGCAGGTGCCGCTGGATGTGGACATCAGCGCACCCGGCGCCGAAGGCGGCCCGGACCGCATCAGCTTCCGCTACCGGGTGGAGGGCCACCAGGCGCGCTGGACCCAGACCTCGCTCAGTCACCTCACCTACCCACTGTTGCCGCCCGGCACCTATACGCTGGAAGTCCAGGCGCTGGATGCCTACCAGCGCAGCGCCAGCCCGGTCGCGCGGCTGCGTTTCGTGCTGCGCCCGCCGTGGTGGCGCGGCGCGCCGGCAGTGGCCGGCTACGTGCTGCTGGGCATTGCCGCGGTGATCGCGCTGCTGCGCTGGCGCACGCGCAAACTGCTGCGGCGCAAACGCGAACTGGAGCAGCTGGTGGCCGAGCGCACTGCCGAGCTGGAACAGGACAAGCGCGAGCTGGAGGCGGCCCGCGCCGAACTGGCGCTCAAGGCCACCCACGACGAGCTGACCGGGCTGCTCAATCGCGCCGGCATCCTGCACGCGCTGCGCGGCATGCTGGCGCGTGCCGATACCAGCGCGCGGCCGCTGGCGGTGGTGCTGATCGACCTGGACCACTTCAAGCTGGTCAACGACCAGCACGGCCACCTGGCCGGGGACGCGGTGCTGGCCGAGGTCGGCCGGCGCCTGGATACGCTGGTACGCGGCGACGACCGCATCGGTCGCTACGGCGGCGAGGAATTGCTGGCGCTGCTGCCGGGGCTCAGTGCCGAAGCCACCCATCGCCTGCAGGCACTGCATCGCGGGATCTGCGGTAACTACCCGATCGATGGCGGCGTGTTGCCGGTGACCTGTTCGGTCGGGGTGGCCTGGTTCCAGCCGGGCGAAACCCTGGAACAGCTGCTGGCGCGCGCCGATGCCGCGCTCTATCGCGCCAAGCGCAATGGACGCAACCGCATCGATTACGACCATGTGCGCTACGACGCCGCGGCCAGCGGCTGAGCCTGCGCCCGGACGCAGGCCGAAAGGCAGTGCCAATGCTGCGATCTGCCGACCGACCCGGCGCACAATGGGCCTTGGCGGCGCGCCTGCAGACACGTCGCTGCAGAGAGTGTCCGCTGCCACGCAGGTGCTTGTGCGCGAGCAGCACGCAACTGTTTTGAAACCGGCATCAAGCCATCTGCGTGATCGCGCCTGCAGCGACAGGGTCCGGCCCAGGGAACAACACGCGCCCGGCAATGGCCGTGCGCGCTGCGCACTCACGCCGCCATGCCTGCTTAAGCATTAAAGAAACACGCGTGAACAGCCGCTAGTCGGTTTACTGCGGCCTGCTATGGGGGCCGCCCATGGCAAGCGTGAGACACCCGCGCGAGGGGCGCGGACCACACGCGCCGATGCGTGGGAGAGTGCAACGCTCGTGGGGGTTGAGTACCGCCAATGCAGGTCGTCAGGCCGGCGTGCACCGTTCTTGGCGGTGCTGCTGCTGGCCTTGCTGTCGCTGGCCGATCTGGCCGGCGCGCAGAGCGCGAGCATTCGTCGTTACGCCCACGACCAGGGCTTGCTCGGGCTGGCCGGCACCTGCCTGCTGCAGACCCGCGCCACGCTGCTGTGGGTGTGTACCGAAAGCGGCCTGTATCGCTACAACGGGCGCAGCTTCCAGCAGGTCATGCTGGATGGCCTGCGCAACGAACCGATCACCTCGATGACCGAAGCCGCCGACGGGCGGCTGTGGGTGGCCGGCTTCCAGGCCCTGTTCGTCGGCGACGAGCACGGCTTCCGCAAGCTGGCCCCCGACGAGGCCGAACACCTGCAGGAAGACATGCTGCTGGCCAGTCCCTCCTGGGGCACCGTGCTGGCCAATGGCGGCACGCTGGAACGATTGAGCGCACGCGGCAACGGCCACTGGCATAGCGAGCCGCTGCTGGACACCGCCACCCGGGTGCGCGTGCCCGAGCTGTCCAAGGTGCTGAGCCTGTCGGTGGAAGGCGACACCTTGTGGGCCGGCTGCGCCAAGCGACTGTGCGCCATCGATGCGCAACGCAAGGTGCAGGTGTACGGGCCGGACCAAGGCGTGCCGGACGATCGCTGGTACAGCGTATTGCGTGATCACGACGGCGCACTGTGGGTCCGCGGCACCGGCAACCTGCTCTATCGCGCGCCGGGCGCCAGCAAATTCAGCGTGCAGCCGCTGCCCTTGCTCGATGGCAGAACCATCGGGCGGCAGGCACCGTTGGTGCTGGACCGCGAAGGGCGCGTGCTGGTGCGTCGCAACGACGGGCTGGCACGCTGGGAGAACGGCCGCTGGCGCAGTTTCGGCGCCGACAACGGGCTGCCGCCCGGCAGCAGCGATGCGATCCTGGTGGACCGCGATGGCGATGTCTGGATGACCGTCGATGGCGAAGGCCTGGTGCGCTGGGCCGGCTACGAATGGATAGAGAACTGGGACGTCTCGCAGGGCATGCCGGCCGCGCCCACCTGGTCGATCGCCCGCGACGCGCAGGGCGCGCTGCTGGTCGGCAACGAACACGGCACCGGCCGCCAGGTCGATCCGGGCGGCCGGTTCGTTCCGGCCCTGCAGGCCTCCGGGATCCAGATCGTGGGCATGCAACGCAGCGCCGACGGCAGCCTGTGGACGCTCAATTCGGCCGGTTTCCTGCGCCGCACCTGGCCGGATGGCCGCAGTGCGCAGATCGCCAAACTGCCGCGCACCGCGCGCCGCCTGCTGATCGATCGCCAGGGGCGGATGTGGATGCTCAGCGCGGGCGGGCTGTTCGTGATCCGGCGCCCGCTGGAAGGCGGCACGATGGAAGCGGTCACCGAGATGCCCACCATCGCCTATACGGATGTCCAGCAGACCGCCGACGGCACGCTGTGGGTGTCCACCGCCAACGGCTTGTTCCGGCTGCAGGGCGCGCGCTGGTCCAAGGTCGAGGTGCTGGTCAATGGCGGCACCTCCGACCCGTGGATCAGCAAGTTCCACATCAGCGATAGCGGCGAGGTGTGGCTGGCGTTCTATCGGCCCGGTCTCTGGCACGGCATGTTGCTGGGCGAGCGGCTGGATCTGCAGGCGATCAGCGACGAGGCGCTGCGCGATGTCGGCGTCTACCTGATGCGCGGCGACAGCCTCGGCCGGGTCTGGGTGGGCCATGCGCGCGGCGTGGAGGTCTACGACGGCGAGCGTTGGGCGCATCTGTCGCAGTCGCAGGGCCTGCTGTGGGACGACATCTCCGAAGCCGCCTTCGCCGAGGATCCGGATGGGTCGGTCTGGATCGGCACCTCGCGCGGGGTGAGCCATCTGCTGGATCCGGCGCGGCTGTTCGATGCGCGCCAGCCCAGCGTGCGCATCGACAGCGTCAGCCGTGGCGGCGTGCCGGTGCAGCGCGGCCAGTTGCTGGGCTGGAGCGACAAGCCGCTGCATATCGAGCTGTCCACGATGGAGGTGTACGACGACCCGAGCCGCCTGACCGTGCGTTACCGCCTGCTCGGCCTGCACAACGAATGGATCCAGAGCGACAACCTGTCGATCGACCAGGCGCCGCTGCCCTCCGGGCATTTCCGGCTGCAGGTGCAGGTGCTGGACCGCTACCGCCGCACCGCCTCGCCGATCGCCGACCTGCCGTTTGCGGTGGCCCCGCTGTGGTGGCGCAGCCCGCCGGCGATCGTGCTGTATGTGCTGATCGGCAGCGCGTTGCTGGCCGGCCTGTGGCGCTGGCGGCACCGCCATCTGGTCGCGCGCGAGCGCATGCTGGCCGAACTGGTGGCCGAGCGCACCTATCAGCTGGAACACGAAAAACGCGATCTGGAAAGCGCGCGCGCAGCGCTGGCCCTGAAGGCCAGCCACGATGCCCTGACCGGCCTGCTCAACCGCTCCGGCGTGCTCGAAGCCATGGCCGAAGAACTGCAGGCCTGTGCGCACGGCGGGCACCCGCTGGCGGTGGTGCTGATCGATCTGGACCACTTCAAACTGGTCAACGACGAACACGGGCATCTGGTCGGCGATGCGGTCCTGGCCAAGGTCGGCGCTCGCCTGACCGCCTGCCTGCGCGACTCGGACAAGGTGGGCCGTTACGGTGGCGAGGAACTGCTGTTGCTGCTGCCGGGCATGTCGCAGCATAGCCAGCACCGGCTGCGCGCCATCCACGAAAAGCTCAGCCTGGCACCGTACGAGGTGGGTGCCGCCCGGCCGCTGCAGGTGACCTGTTCGGTCGGCGTGGCCTGGTTCCGGAACGGCGACAACGCCGCCACGCTGCTGGCGCGTGCCGACGAGGCGCTGTACCGCGCCAAGCGGCATGGCCGCAATCGCATCGAACCGGAAGAGCCCGAATCGTCGGTGGCGTGAGCCCAAGAGTCGCCGGTCGGGCGCAGCTCGCTGCGTACGGATTTCAGCTCGACGCACAGCATCCACGCATGCACTGGCAGCTACCCGCATGCCGGTCACGGCACCGCAGCATCGCCCGCACCGTCACCTCGCGCGCAGCCCCCTCGCCTCCAACGCATCACAGCCATCGCCGGCGGCCCCTGCCCGGCCGACCAGCGCAGTTGCGCGTGACCTGCGGCGCATGCGCGTCGATCGCCGCCGGCTGCCCGCAGGCGCTCAAGAAGTGGCGCCCGGGGTCGCTAGGTGCTTGAGCAAGTGCGTCCCTCGGCGCCGGAAGTGGATGGGTGGTCGGAACCTATAACCCTGGCATGGTGATGCTGTCGCTGGTGGTGGCCGTGCTGGCCTCCTATACCGCACTGCATCTGGCCGCACGTGTGACTGCCAGCCGTGGCGGCGATGCCGTGGCCTGGCTGATGGGCGGCGCGGTGGCGATGGGGATCGGCATCTGGTCGATGCACTTCGTCGGCATGCTGGCGTTTCGCCTGCCGATTCCGCTGGGCTACGACCTGGCGTTGACGACCTATTCGATGCTGGCGGCGATTCTGGCATCGGCATTCGCGCTGTGGCTGACCTCGCGGGCCGATCTGCCGTGGCCGCGGCTGGGCATGGGCGCGGTGCTGATGGGGCTGGGCATCGCGCTGATGCACTACATGGGCATGGGTGCGCTGCGCATGTCCCCGGCCATCAACTACGACCCGCTGCTGTTCGGGCTGTCCCTTGCCATCGCCATCGGCGCCTCGGCGGCGGCGTTGTGGATCGCCTTCCGGCTGCGCCACGACGGCCGCCGCTACAGCCTGCGCCTGATCGCGGCGATGATCATGGGCGTGGCGATCGTGGGCATGCATTACACCGGCATGGCGGCCGCGCAGTTCGCGCCCGGCAGCATCTGCGGCGCGGCCGCCGGTGCGCATCTGCCGCTGCCCTGGCTGGCCGCGGTGGTGGTGCTGGTCACGCTGGCGCTGCTGGCGCTGGCACTGGTGATCTCGGTGCTGTCGCGGCGCTTCCAGCAACGCACCGACGTGCTCGCGCGGTCGTTGGCGCAGGCCAATGCCGAGCTGGTGCTGGCCGCCCTGCACGACCCGCTCACCCGCCTGCCCAACCGCGTGCTGCTGCACGAGCACGTGCTGCAAAGCATCGACCGCGCCCAGCGTGACGGGCAACGCTTTGCGGTGATGCTGATCAACTTGGATGGATTCAAGGCCATCAACGACGGCTACGGCCACCAGTTCGGCGACCAGTTGCTGGTGGCGGTGGCCGGGCGCATGAGTGGGCACCGGCGCGCCCACGGCAGCCTGGCGCGGCTGGGTGCCGACGAGTTCGTGCTGGTGTCGGCCATCGCCGACCCCGAGGATGCCGCCGCCATCGCCGCGCATCTGCTGCAGGCGCTGGCGGTGCCGTTCCTGGTCGCCGACCAGGAATTGCGCCTCAGCAGCAGCGTCGGCATTGCGCTGTATCCGGAGGATGCCGGCAGCGAGCATCAGTTGATGATCCATGCCGATGCGGCGATGAGTCACGCCAAACAGGCCGGCCGCAACCGTTACAGCTTTTTCGAGCGCTCGATGACCGGCACCACCCGCGAGCGCCTGCAGCTGCTGCAGGATCTGCCGCGTGCGCTGGAACTGGGCCAGTTCGTCCTGCATTACCAGCCCAAGTATTGCGCTGACGATGGCCGCCCGGTCGGCGCCGAGGCGCTGCTCCGCTGGCAGCACCCCGAGCGCGGCCTGGTACCGCCGGACAGCTTCATCCCGCTGGCCGAACGCAGCGGCATGATCGGCCCGCTCGGCAGCTGGGTGCTGCAGCAGGCCTGCCGGCAGATGCGCGACTGGCGCGAGGCCGGACATGGGCACTGGCGGGTGGCGGTCAACCTGTCGGCCACGCAGCTGGCCTCGCCCAGCCTGCTGGACGAGGTGGCCACCACCCTAGCCGACTACGCGATCCCACCGGCCCAGCTCACCCTGGAAATCACCGAGAGCATGGCCATGCGCGATGCCGAGGCCTGCCTGCGCACGCTCGGCCAGCTCAATACGCTGGGCGTGCGCATCGCCATCGACGACTTCGGCACCGGTTATTCCAACCTGATGTACCTGCGCAAGCTGCCTGCGCACGAACTCAAGATCGACCGCAGCTTCGTGCAGGCCCTGGACAACGGCCCGGAAGACATCGCCATCGTCGCCGCGGTGGTGGCACTGGCGCACACCATGCGCCTGCAGGTGGTGGCCGAGGGCGTGGAGACCACCGCCCAACGCAACACGCTGGAGCGGCTGGGCTGCGACCAGCTGCAAGGCTATCTGCTGGGCCGGCCGATGGACGCCGAGCACTTCATCGCGGTGGTGGTCGCCCAACGCGACGGCCCAACTCGCCCGACCGGCTGAGCGCAGGCGTCAAAGCGACCGGCGCCCCGGCATCCACACGCAACGACCCGCCAGCAGCCCCCCGCAAAGCCGCTGCGTCCCGACTACCCAATCCCCAATCCCGATTCCCGATTCCCGGCCTCTCAAACTGGAACGCCACTTGCATGACACAGGGCTGACCAGTCACCGGCACCTCCATGTCCGAGTCCGAAGACGGCGGCGAACGCACAGAGCTTCCCACCGAAAAACGCCTGCGCGAAGCCCGCGAGCAGGGCAACATCCCGCAATCGCGCGAGTTGTCCACCGCCGCGGTGTTCGGTGCCGGCGTGTTCGCGCTGATGGCCCTGGCCCGCGGCATCGGCGATGGCGCCAGCGTCTGGATGAAGACCGCGCTCAGCCCGGACCCGAAGATGCGTGAAAACCCGATGGCGCTGTTCGGCCATTTCGGCGACCTGCTGCTGCAGCTGCTGTGGGTGATGCTGCCGCTGATCGGCATCTGCCTGGCCGCCGGCCTGGCCGGCCCGCTGTTGATGAGCGGGCTGCGCTTTTCCGGCAAGGCGATCATGCCCGACCTCAACAAGCTCAACCCGATGAACGGGATCAAGCGCATGTGGGGCAGCAACAGCCTGGCCGAGCTGGTCAAGTCGGTGCTGCGGCTGCTGTTCGTCGGCCTGGCCGCCAGCCTGTGCATCTCCAAGGGCCTGCACGGCCTGCGCTCGCTGGTCAACCAGCCGCTGGAACAGGCGGTGGGCAACGGCCTGGACTTCACCAAGAGCCTGCTGTTCTACACCGCCGGCGCGCTGGTGCTACTGGCCGCCATCGACGCGCCGTACCAGAAGTGGAACTGGCTGCGGAAGCTCAAGATGACCCGCGAAGAGATCAAGCGCGAGATGAAGGAAAGCGAGGGCAGCCCGGAGGTCAAGGGCCGCATCCGCCAGATGCAGATGCAGATGTCGCAGCGCCAGATGATGGAAGCGGTGCCCAAGGCCGACGTGGTGCTGATGAATCCGACCCACTACGCGGTGGCGCTCAAGTACGAGGGCGGCAAGATGCGCGCCCCGATCGTGGTGGCCAAGGGCGTGGACGAAATGGCCTTCCGCATCCGCGAAGCCTGCGAACAGCACCGCGTGGCGATCGTCACCGCCCCGCCTTTGGCACGCGCCTTGTATAGAGAAGCGCAAATCGGCAAGGAAATTCCCGTGAGACTCTATTCGGTCGTGGCCCAGGTGCTGTCCTACGTCTACCAGCTGCGTGGCTGGAACGGCGGCCCGATGCCGGAATTGCCGTCGCTGGACGTGGATGAGTTCGGCAAGGGAGCCAGCGCATGAGCGCCCAACCCGCCCCGATGAATGCCCGGCGCATCATGGAGTTGCTGCGCAACGGCCTGGGCGCGCCGCTGGCGCTGATGGCCATGCTGGCCATGCTGATGGTGCCGCTGGCCGCGCCGGTGCTGGATGCGCTGTTCACCTTCAACATCGCCATCTCGCTGATGGTGCTGCTGGCGGTCGTCTACGTGCAGCGCCCGCTGGAATTCACCATTTTCCCGATCGTGCTGCTGATGACCACGATGCTGCGGCTGGCGCTGAACGTCGCCTCCAGCCGCGTGATCCTGATCAACGGCCAGGACGGCCATGCCGCAGCCGGCAAGGTGATCGAGGCGTTCGGCCAGTTCGTGATCGGCGGCAACTATGCCGTGGGTATCGTGGTGTTCGCGATCCTGACCATCATCAACTTCGTGGTCATCACCAAGGGTGCCGGGCGCGTGTCGGAAGTGACCGCGCGCTTCATCCTGGACGCCATGCCCGGCAAGCAGATGGCCATCGACGCCGACCTCAACGCCGGTTTGCTGACGCGCGAGGAAGCCAAGGCCCGCCGCGAGGAAGTCCGCGAGGAAGCCGACTTCTACGGTGCGATGGACGGTGCCAACAAGTTCATCCGCGGCGACGCCATCGCCGCCATCCTGATCCTGTTCATCAACCTGGTCGGCGGCATGGCGGTGGGCATGTTCCAGCACGGCATGAGCTTTGTGGATGCCGCCTCCACCTACACCCTGCTGTCGATCGGCGACGGTTTGGTGGCGCAGCTGCCGGCCCTGCTGGTGTCGTCCTCGGTCGCCTTGCTGGTGACCCGCGCCTCGCGCGCGCAGGACATGCGCGGCGCCATGATCAGCCAGGTGTTCGGCCAGCACCGCGCCCTCGCGGTGGCCGCAGCGATCCTGGGCCTGGTCGGCCTGGTGCCGGGCATGCCCAACGTCGCGTTTTTGACGCTGGGCCTGATCCTGGGCGTGATCGCCTGGAAAATGTACAAGCGCAGCCTGGTCATCCCGCCGACCGGCGACCCCGCCACCGATCCCAAGGCCGCCGCCGCGGCCACTGCCGCCCAGGCCAGTTCGGAGCTGAGCTGGGACGAGCTGCGCCCGATCGACCCGCTGGGCCTGGAAGTGGGCTACCGGCTGATTCCGCTGGTTGACAAGAATCAGGGTGGCGAACTGATGGCGCGCATCAAGGGCGTGCGCCGCAAGCTCACCCAGGACATCGGCTTCCTGGTGCCGCCGGTGCATATCCGCGACAACCTGGAACTGTCGGCCAACGCCTACCGGTTGCTGGTGCACGGAGTGCCGGTGGCCACTGCGGAAATCTATCCCGATCGCGAACTGGCGCTGGACCCGGGCGGCGCGCTCGGCCAGCTCGACGGCATCCCCGGCAAGGACCCGGCGTTCGGCCTGGACGCCACCTGGATCCAGCCGCACCAACGCGCCTATGCCGAATCGATGGGCTACACCGTGGTCGACCCGGCCACCGTGGTCGCCACCCATCTGTCGCACCTGATCCGCGAACACGCCCCGGAACTGCTCGGCCACGAGGAAGTGCAGCAGCTGCTGGCGACCCTGGCCAAGACCGCGCCGAAGATGGTCGAAGACCTCACCCCGAAGGCGCTGCCGCTGTCGGTGGTGGTGCGCGTGCTGCAGAACCTGCTGATCGAGCGCATCCCGGTGCGCCAGCTGCGCAAGATCGTCGAAGCGCTGGTCGAGCACGCCCCGCACAGCCAGGACCCGACCACCCTCACCGCCGCGGTACGCACCTCGCTGGGCCGCTTCATCGTGCAGGAAATCGCCGGCATGTCGGCCGAGCTGCCGGTCTACACGCTGGCCCCGCAGCTGGAGCGCGTGCTGCAGGAGTCCACCCACGGCAACGGCGTGGCGCTGGAGCCCGGCCTAGCCGAGCGCCTGCACCAGAGCCTGGCCGACTGCGTCGGCAAGCAGGAAGCCCGCAACGAGCCGGCAGTGGTGCTGGTGCCCGGCCAGGTCCGCGCCGCCCTGGCCCGCCTGGTCCGCCACAGCGTCCCGTCCCTGTCGGTACTGGCCTACAGCGAAGTGCCCGAAGACAAGCGCCTGAAGCTGGTCGGCACGATCAGCTGAAACCGCCCCGCCGACCAACGCCCCCCGTGGGGGCGCACCCGGGCGCGACAGGCGTTACCGGCACACCCCGTCGCGCCCGGGTGCGCTCCTACGACAGGCCAGGCAATCCGACAACACACCACAGACGCTGACACCACTGTAGGAGCGCACCTGGGCGCGATTGGCTTTACCGGCACATCCCGTCGCGCCCGGGTGCGCTCCTACGACAGGCCAGGCAACCCGAGAACACGCCGCGGACGCCGACACCACCGTAGGAGCGCACCTGGGCGCGACAGGCTTTACCGGCACAGCCCGTCGCGCCCGGGTGCGCTCCTACGATAGGCCAGGCAATCCGACAACACGCCGCGGACGCCGACACCACCGTAGGAGCGCACCCACCAAGGTAGGAGCGCACCTGGGCGCGACAGGTTTTACCGGCACCGCCCGTCGCGCCCAGGTGCGCTCCTACGAACCTAACCACCACGTCGACCAGCGATGGCAGCAGGCCGGCAACCGACCAGCACACCCTGCGTCGGAAAGCCGCCACTGGTCCGGATCTCCAATCGATTGCACGGCGCTGGCCGTTTCCAGGCATTCCAAGCGGCCCAGGCACGACCTTCGGCCCGCCAGCGCATCCGCCCGCACGACGACGCCACTGCATCGCCGGCCCAGAAAAAAGTCAATCAATCCATCGACTTGAAGCCGTCGGACCCAGCCGGACACACAGCTCCCGCCCCGTCCTAACGCACCAACTCCCCGCGCCGGAACCCCGGCACCCCGTTTTGGCACGCCGCGTGCATTAGCTCTGCCGAGACCGCAGCCAGCGCCACCGCTGCGGGGCGAGAGCAGCACTTGGAACAACCGAACGGGACAGGCAACTCATGACGCTGGCAACACACCGACATTCATCGCGCACCCGTCCGGCGTCCGGCGGGTCCCGTTCCTGGAGGCACTTCGCATGAAAATCAAACGCTTCGTTGCCCCGGACATGCGCACCGCGTTCCGCATGGTGCGTGAAGAACACGGCCCGGACGCAGTGATCCTGTCCAATCGCCGCACCGCTGAAGGCATCGAGATCGTCGCTGCCAGCAACTACGACGAAGAACTCGTGCAGCGCGCCCTGGAAACCGCACGCTCCGAGACGCCGGCCGTTGCCGCCGCGCCGATCCCGGCACAGCAGGCCCCGGCCCCGCAAGCAGCAGCCGCACAGGTCCACGCACCGCTGAAGCCGGCCGCCGATGCCGGCACGAGCCAGCGCCAGCGCGTTGCCAGCGCCGCCGAAGACATGATCGCCGCGATGGCGCTGCGCCAGCCGGTCAACGTGCCGCGCCAGCCGCAGGTGCCCGCACCGGTGCGTAGCGCCGCCGTCCCCTCGCCCGCCGCCCAGGCCCTGGCCCACGCCGTTGCGGTGACCACCGCGCCGCGCCAGGAACACGCGCTGTCGGCCGTGCCGGAACAGCTGTTCGCCGATTTCCTGACCACCGCGCCGGTGCAGCGCGCCGCCGTGCAGGCTGCACCGGTGCAGGCCCCGACCCCGATCATGGCCGCCGCCGCTGCCCCCGTGCAGGCCGGCTACGACCAGGACGAGGACGCGCTGGACGACGACGCCGACTTCGACCTGGACGCGCTGCCGCAGATCCTGCCGCCGGCCGCATTGCCGCCGCTGGTGGTTGCCCCGCCGGCGCTGGCCGCGGTGCCGGTTGCCGCCGCCCCGGCGCCGCAGAACGATGAAGAACTCAAGCAGTTGCGTGGCGAGCTGGCGCTGATGCGGCAGATGATCGAGCGCGAAATGAACCGCCTCACCGACGAGCGCCTGCGTGGTTCGCCGGTGCGCGCGCAGGCCCTGGAACTGATGGACGACTACGGCTTCGACGCCGGCCTGATCCGCGACGTGGCACTGCAGATCCCGGCCGATACCGAATTGCACCGCGGCCGCGGGCTGATGCTGGGCCTGCTCTCCAAGCGCCTGCCGGTGGCCCCGGTCGACCCGCTGGAACGCGGCGGCGTGATCGCCCTGGTCGGCCCGACCGGCGCCGGCAAGACCACCACCATCGCCAAGCTCGCCCAGCGCTTTGCTGCCCAGCACGCCCCGCGCGACGTGGCCCTGGTCACCACCGACACCCAGCGCGTCGGCGGCCGCGAACAGCTGCACAGCTACGGCCGTCAGCTCGGCATCGCCGTGCACGAGGCCGACAGCGCCGAAAGCCTGCTGGAACTGCTCGAGCGCCTGCGCGACTACAAGCTGGTGCTGATCGACACCGCCGGCATGGGCCAGCGCGACCGCGCCCTGGCCGCCCAGCTGAACTGGCTGCGCGCCGCGCACCAGGTCACTTCGCTGCTGGTGCTGCCTGCCAACGCGCACTTTTCCGACCTCGACGAAGTCGTGCGCCGCTTCGCCCACGCCAAGCCCCAGGGCGTGGTGCTGACCAAACTTGACGAGACCGGCCGCTTCGGTAGTGCGCTGTCGGTCGTCGTCGATCACCAAATGCCCATCACCTGGGTGACTGACGGACAGCGGGTCCCCGACGACCTGCACCGCGCCAATGCCGCCAGTCTCGTTCTTCGCCTTGAAGATTTGCGGCGCGCTGCCGATAAGCCCTGTACTCCGGAGCACAACCATGCAGTCGCGTGAATACGCCAAGCTGACCAACGCCTTCCCCCTGTCGGCGACCCGTCCCGAGCCCCTGGGCCCGGTGCGCACCATTGCCGTGACCGGTGGCAAGGGCGGCGTGGGTAAAACCAACATCTCCGCCAACCTGGCCGTGGCGCTGGCCGACATGGGCAAGCGCACCCTGCTGCTGGACGCCGACCTGGGCCTGGCCAATCTGGACGTGGTGCTGGGCCTGTCGCCCAAGTACACCCTGGCCGACCTGATCGCCGGCCGCTGCACGCTGGACGAAGTGATCATCGAAGGCCCCGGCGGCGTGCTGGTGGTCCCGGCCGCGTCCGGCCGCCGCCACATGGCCGAACTGGCCCCGGCCCAGCACATCGGCCTGGTCAACGTGTTCTCCGAACTGGAGCGCGACCTGGACGTGATGGTCATCGACACCGCCGCCGGCATCACCGACAGCGTGCTGACCTTCTGCCAGGCCGCCCAGGACACCGTGGTGGTGGTCTGCGACGAGCCGGCCTCGATCACCGACGCCTACGCGCTGATCAAGGTGCTCTCGCGCGAACGCGGCGTGGACCGCCTGCAGATCATCGCCAACATGGTGCGCGACCCCAACGAGGGCCGCCTGCTGTACGACAAGCTGTCGCGGGTCTGCGAAAAATTCCTCGGCGACGTGTCGCTGAACTACCTCGGCCACGTGCCGCAGGACGACTGGTTGCGCCTGTCGGTGCAGCGCCAGCAGCCGGTCATCAAGGCCTACCCCGCCAGTCCGTCGGCGCAGGCCATTGCAGAAATCGCTCGCCGTACCTCGCGCTGGCAGGCCCCCACCGTGCCGCGCGGCAATGTCGAGTTCTTCGTCGAACGCATCATCCAACGGGGAGTGGCCGCATGAGCACCGCTACCGCAACCACGGCCAGCGCGCAGTACCGCGCCGTGCAGCGCAACAACGCCAACGACATCGTCACCCAGCACGCCGACCTGGTGCGCCGCATCGCCCACCATCTGGCCGCGCGCCTGCCGGCGAGCGTGGAAGTGGACGATCTGATCCAGGCCGGCATGATCGGCCTGATCGAAGCCTCGCGCAGTTACGACTCCGAACAGGGCGCCTCGTTCGAAACCTATGCCTCGATCCGCATCCGCGGCTCGATGATCGACGAGATCCGGCGGGGCGACTGGGTGCCGCGCTCGGTGCACCGCCGCGCACGCGACGCCGCCGCCGCCGTGCGCAAGATCGAACAGCACACCGGCCGCGCCGCCGCCGCCACCGAAGTGGCCGCCGCGATGGAGATGCCGCTGCCCGACTACCTGCGTCTGATGGAAGATGCCGCCCGCGGTCAGGTGCTGAGCCTGGAGTCGCGGATCGAGGATCACGGCGAGCTGGACACCACCGCCAAGGGCGGCCCCAATCCGCAGCAGATGATGGAGCGTGGCGAGTTCGGCCGCGAGCTGGGCAAGGCCATCGGCCAGTTGCCCGAGCGCGAGCAGCTGGTGCTATCGCTGTACTACGAACAGGAATTGAACCTGAAAGAAATCGGCGCCGTGCTCGGTGTCAGCGAATCGCGCGTCTGCCAGATCCATGGCCAGGCGGTGGTGCGTCTGCGCGGCCGCCTCAAGGTCTTCGAACTGGCCGATGCCGGTGTCGAAATTGACGAATGATTTTTTCGCGCATTTTTTAGTGTTAGGAGCTTGATGTGAACAAGAACATGCGGATTTTGATCGTGGACGACTTCTCGACGATGCGACGTATCGTCAAGAATCTGTTGGGCGATCTGGGCTTCACCAATACCGCAGAGGCCGAAGACGGCAACAGCGCATTGGCGGCGTTGCGGGCCGGCCCGTTCGATTTCGTGGTCACCGACTGGAACATGCCCGGCATGACCGGCATCGACCTGCTGCGCAACATCCGCGCCGACGCCAAGCTCAAGCACCTGCCGGTGATGATGGTGACCGCCGAAGCCAAGCGCGAGCAGATCATCGAAGCGGCCCAGTGCGGCGTGAACGGCTACATCATCAAGCCGTTCACCGCACAGACGCTGGAAGAGAAGCTGGGCAAGGTGTTCGAACGTCTGGCGGCGACCGCCTGATGAACGCCACCGTGGAAGCCGATGCCGAACGTGCCGCCCTGATCGAGCGCCTGCAGCACGCGCTCGATGCACTGGAAAGCGGTGACCAGGTCGCCTGGCGGCGCGAGGTGGACCACCTCGCCGCGCTGCGCACGCGCCCGATGATGCAGAGCCTGAGCCGGCTCGCGCGCGAACTCGGGCAGGCGCTGGGCGAGTTGCCCACCGTGCCCGAGGAAGCCGGCGAACTGGACGATGCCTGCTCGCGCCTGGACCACGTGGTGGAAATGACCGAGAAGGCCAGCCATCGCACGCTGGACCTGGTCGAGGAATGCCGCGAGCTGGCCAACCAGCTGCGCGACGGTGGCCTGAACCAGGACCAGGGCGCGCTGATGGACAAGATGCGCCATAACCTGACCGAGCTGTCGCTGGCGCAGAGCTACCAGGACCTGAGCGGCCAGATCATCCGTCGCGTGGCCGGGATCGTGCGGCGCGTGCACGAGGGCTTCGGTGCACTCGGCCTGCCGCCGAAGAATCCCGAGCCGAAGAAAGACGACGGCGGTCTTGCCGGTCCTGCAGTCAAGGGCCTGGACCGTCACGCGGTGTCGCAGGACGACGCCGACGACCTGCTGTCCGGATTGGGGCTGTAACCATGAGTGCTGTTCCAGACGATATTGCTGCCGATTTCATTGTCGAGGCCCAGGAGATCCTGGATCGCCTCGGCGAACAGCTGGTGTCGCTGGAACAGGCACCGGACGAAGCCGACCAGCTCAACGCGGTGTTCCGCGGCTTCCACACGCTCAAGGGCGGCGCCGGCTTCCTGGCGATCAAGCCGATGGTCGAGCTCTGCCACGCCGCCGAGGAAACCCTGGGCATGGCGCGCTCCGGCCAGGCGGTGTTGCAGGCGCATCACTTCGATGCCGCGCAGCAGTCGCTGGATTATCTGCAGGCCATGCTGGATGCGATGGGCTCGGGCGAAACCGTGCCGCACGCGCCGGCCTCGCTGATTGCGCAGTTCGATGCCAAGAGCGGCCCGCCGGCGGTCAAGGCCGCGCCCAAGGCCGCTGCCGCAGCACCCGCACACGATGACGCACACGGCGCTGCTGCGCCTGGCGCCAAGGCCGCGCCCAAGGCGGCGGCCAAGGCGGCCGACGCCGAGCAGACCGTGCGCGTGGACACCAAGCGCCTGGACGCCATCGTCAACCTGATCGGCGAACTGGTGCTGTCGCGCAACCGTCTCAAGACCCTGCGTACCCGGCTGCGCGACGAAGAGCTCGACCGCGCGGTCAGCACCCTGGACATCGCCACCGCGCGCCTGCAGACCGCGGTCATGCGCACCCGCATGCAACCGGTGAGCAAGGTATTCGCACGCTTCCCCAAGGTGGCCCGCGATGTCGCGCGCACGCTGTCCAAGGAAGTGGAACTGGAACTGATCGGCGCCGAGACGGAACTGGACCGCAACCTGGTCGAGGCCCTGGCCGACCCGCTGGTGCACCTGGTGCGCAACGCGATCGACCACGGCATCGAATCGCCGGCCCTGCGCGAAGCCACCGGCAAGCCGCGCAGTGGCCATGTGCGCCTGTCCGCGCAGCAGGAAGGCGACTACGTCAGCATCGAGATCCAGGACGACGGCGCCGGCATCGACCCCGAACGCCTGCGCGAGATCGCCCGCAACAAGGGCCTGATCGATGCCGAAGCCGCCGCCCGCCTGAGCACCGACGAGTGCCTGCACCTGATCTTCATGCCGGGCTTTTCGACCAAGGCCGAAGTCACCGACATCTCCGGCCGCGGCGTGGGCATGGACGTGGTGCAATCGCGCATCCGCGAACTCAGCGGACAGATCCAGATCCAGTCCGAACTGGGCCGCGGCAGCCGCTTCATGATCCGCGTGCCGCTGACCCTGGCCATCCTGCCGACCCTGCTGGTGCAGGCCGGCGAAGCGGTCTATGCCTTGCCACTGGCGCGCGTGGTCGAGGTGCTGCACGCACCGCAGACCTCGCTGGGCTGGTTCGACGGCCGCGCCGTGCTGGACCGCCGCTCGCACACCCTGCCGCTGATCGACCTGCGCCGCTGGCTGGGCGTGCCTGCCGAACAACCGCCGCTACTGACCGTGGTGCTGCTGCAGGCCGGCGAAACCCGCTTCGGCCTGGTGGTGGACCAGGTGCGCGGCCGCGAGGAAGTGGTGATCAAGCCCCTGCCCCGCGCCCTGCGCGGCCTGCCCGGCTACGCCGGCGCCACCCTGATCGGCGACGGCCGCATGGCGCTGATCCTGGATGTGGATGGGCTGCGTTCCAGCGATCATTGAGGTTGGGGATTCGGGATTCGGGATTCGGGAATCGGGAATCGGGAATCGGGAATCGGGAATCGTCAAGACGATCCTGGTTGCCTGATCTAATGACAACGGCCGCGTACTGCGGCCGTTGTCGTTTCACTACCAGCATCGCTGTTGATCTATGTCGCTGCGCGCGCAGGCATGGGCGCGACGGTTTGGCGACGGTCAGGCTGCCGTGGAAGTGAACCTGGAACCGTTATTTCCCATCCAGCTAATATTTAAGCATCTTAAACCAGCCCGGGTTTTAGAAAAACGGGGGAACATGCGAGCCAGCTGGCGCAAGCATCCCAAGCGCGATATCGTCAACTCCAAAACTCGATGTTTTGTTGATAAACGCGATTGCGGCGACGCGCGTGTCGGCGTTGAAGCCCATGAAGCTACGAACGCCGCCGCCATTTCCATTGCTCCAAGCTATGCTCTGGCCATCCGGGTGGACCTTCCGCCAGCCGATACCCATTCTGGTATCGGTATTATCGCCGGGCCTATCTACGGTCAGCATCATTGAAGCCGCCCGCGAGAGGGGACCGCTTTCTTTGTTTGTCCAAAGTGTCATGAATTTCGACAGGTCCTTTACCGTCGAAAAAAGGCCGCCTGCCGGCGCTAACGCACCAAATTCCCAGGGTTGAGCCGAGTGGAAGTCCGCATCGTAACCCCCAATTTCCCGGCGCTGCATCTCCGTTGACGGAGCAAGCGTAGTCTCGTCCATACGAAGCGGCTCAAGAATGCGAGCCCGCAAGAGGTCAGCATAGGTTTTGCCAAGGCGCTGTGACAACGCGTAACCCAATAATGCGTAGTCAAAATTCGAGTATTCAAAACTCGACCCCGGTAAGCGCGTGAGACGAACACGACCTAAATCAGCACAAAGATCGCTCTCGGTGTAGCCGGCGTAGGGGTTGTCTTGACTGAGGCCGGTGCGACTGAATGGCCGAAGTGGTAGCCCACTCGTATGAGTGGCTAAATCGAGAAGCGTGATCTCATTCCCGTCGAAGGTGGCGGGAGGAACTGCAATGTACATTGATAGCGGATCGGCGAGATTCACTTCACCCCGCTGAACGCAATCAGCAAGTAGTAGTGCCGTGAATATCTTGGTTAGCGAGGCGATCTGAAATACTGACCGATCATTCGGCTGTTGGAGTTTACCTAGGCCAACCGTTCCGTAGTGGAAGGTCTTCAATTCGCCTGCACGTACCACCCCCAATACGGCCCCGGTGCCCTGCTTTTCCTCGGCTACGCGACGGCGAAGGGCCGAGGACACGCTATCAGCTTCAATTCCGGGTTTGGCAAAGCTACGCATCGGCAGCGCCATGGATAATGCCGCAGCCAAAACAGTGCGGCGTTTAATTGAGGCGACCATTTTTACTCCTTACTCCAACATCAGCGTTTGAGCCATGCAGAGGTTATCACCCTATTCGGACGGATGCTTCCTGTCCGCATACGCGACGTTGTATGGTGTCGCCACCTCGCAATACAGAAATCTCTCGCCGGTTTGGTGATACGGCTAAGCGGCGGGAATCGCTTTAGCTGCTTCGAAACCAGCCTTTCCGCATTTCACCAGTCCCGGCCATTCAACAATGGCAGCTATTTGTCGAATAACGGGTCCAAACCTCGGGGTCAGGTTGACTTCCTTAAGTGAATCTGACCCCGTTCTTTTGAAGTGGGCGACGGCCAGGCTGCCGTGGAAGTGAACCTGGAACCGTTATCTGCCTTGGCTTAACGAATGTAGATCCATTCAACGCAGTGGTGCTCCACCCGCTCTTGCGGCGCATCGGCCTCGCCTCGTGGAAACACCTCCACGCGCATGCCTGGCCGGCTGAAGAAGTCACTCATCCATCGCCCGTCTTCCACCATGTTGCGTTGACGTACAAACCCGTTGTTTTCCAGCTTCTTGGTAAACGTATCGAAATCGATCCCGCAGATCTCCGTCATGGACGGGGAAGCACCCGCTTGCGCTGGAATAAAAGTGAACTCGAACCAACGCCCCGCAGTAGGCGTCTGGTCCATGCCAAAGCTGTAACCCCACTCACTGGTAAGCGGAGCACTGGCGCCATAACGCTTGGGATCAGCTGCCGCACGCGTCACCGGAACCCCCATTTTGGACTGCAGGTAGCCAGGTGTCAGATCGTCCAGTCGGTGAATTGCTTGAATCAATGCAAGCATGCGGGTGAGCGCATCCTCTGCCGTTCGTATTGGCCTACTGGGTTCACTGCCAGCGGGAGTGGCTGCGGATTCGGATGAGGAACGCATGGCAGATGTCTCCGTGACGGTTGCCGGAGCTGCGCCGCCCGCCGCGTGGGCGCAAGCTCCCAGAGCCAGGGTGGCGAGCAAGGCGTAGAGGGGGCGCGCGATCATGAAGCGTCCGTAGTGCGCTGGTGTGGCTGCGACGCTAGTGGCATGCGGCACTGAGGTCAATCGCAGGTCTCTGTCACCCGCACCATCATCGTCGCACGCTGCGCGCCTTGGCCGGCACCTCCACCGGCGGTAACACCTCCATCAGCAGCTGCCCTTCACTGGCGGTGATGCGCAGCTTGGTGCCGATGGCAAAGCCCAGTTGTTCCAGCCATAGGCCGCTGAGGCGGACATGGGGCACGTGCTGGTCGCCGGCATGGTCGTGGGCGCCGGGGTAATGGGTGTAGCTGACGGTGCATTGGCGCGGGCGGCGGGCGCGGCGGGGTGCGCGTAGCGTGCCGGGCCCTTGCGGGGAGGCGTCCGGGTCGGGCGGCAGCATCGGCGGCAGCTTGGTGCGGTCGGGTTCCACAACGACCCACTGCACTCGCTTGGGCGGTGTGGAACGCGCACGTGTGCGGGTGGGCCGTGCGCTGGCAGATGCCGTGGGTGGGCGGCGGCGTGTCATGGCGCCTCCGGGTGATGGCGGGTGATGGTTGCAGCGACGTACTGCTGCAATGGCACAGCCCTGCGTGCCGACAGGCGGCGCGAGGTGTACGGCAATACACCGAGCTGGCGACTCAGCGGATGCGCAGTATGGTCACTCGCCTGCTCAATACCTGTGCTTGCGTCGAGCCTGCGCAGCACATCGCCCATATCCCACCGCAGGCGGTGAGCGGAAGCTGGCAACAGATCAACCGGCACAGATGCCGGCATGGATGGTGCGGTAGACATGGCAACGCCCTCCTGGAACAACCCAAGAACCGCCGCCAACGGCGACGGGATGTCGGGAGGTTCGAAACCGCTAAGAGCCGGCGGGCGTATTCCCCTTGCGGGTGTTGTATTAGCCGCCCTCCCGACGCAGGCATCGCATCGGCTTGTACCTGCAGGATGCAGGCACAAAAAACCCACCGGTTTGACGGAGGTGGGTACCGCTCTTAGAGGAGTTTCGACGCTCCTTGGGCCTAGATTGCAAGTACACGGTCTGGCGTGTCAATACACGCTGGCGGGTCTCGCGCGGATGTGTGCGCCGCTGGCGCAGCTCCATACAGGCCACGCGAGCCGAGCGCCGTCGCCTGATAAGTGCACCTGACCCTATTACGGCAGCGCTATTTCAAAAATAGAAGGCGCATCCGCATAGTGTCCCGAATAATTATCTCAGCCACCTCCTCCTTTAAACCACTCTTCTGAATAGACTTTTTCAAATTTTTCCCTCGGTATCGTGACGCCCGAATTGATAGTTCTTTCAATCTCATCACTTACTGATTCCATGAATTTCAAATATTCCTTATGATGATTCGTGCCTACAGATAAGTCAGGATTCCTATAATTAAGGTGATGTCTTATATGCCACTTTATAATCGCACAATTAGCATATCCATGCTTCACCATTGTTATCAATTCCTCGGCTGCCTTTGAGGTTTTTTCTGTCAATCCATTATCACGAAAATCTTTTATGACCTCCTCATTTCTATCTTGGTAGCGCTCAAGGTTTTTGTTGTGCACCGCGACAAGCCCATGAATAAGTTGAAGTGATATTCTCTGCTTTTGCCTCAATGCTAAAAGGGCATCCTTGTAATAACTTGTGTAAATAGGATTTGACAACCCAACAACCGCTGACGGCTCAATGCCATTTAATGCGTAAAGCTGGAGGGCGCGAGCATAACTGTAGAGAACGCGTGTTGTCTCTACTTCCAAATCCTTCAATTCCTCCCGAAGCAATTTCATGATCTTGTTCGTATAGAGGTAGTTTCTTAATGCAATTGATATTTGGGCAATCACCAATGCAAAAAGTGCCGAAAAAGAAGCGATTATTAATTTATCTAACGAATCATTCGATATGTGCATAAAAAAGATATAGTAGCCCACGAAAGTCCCTGGCGCGCTCAATACTGCTCACCGCTGGTGTTTTACATCTACATATTCCTTGCAAATACGGCCAGCGACCTGCAGGGTAATTGATATGGCTTCATCTAGATCTGTTATCGGAATGTCTTTAGGAGGCTTACTAGCTTTCTCCAGCCCATGGCGCGCGCTCAGGCCAATAATGCTCATTTTGTTGCACGCAATTCTGAAACGACTTATTTCCCCAGGCGTTTTTTCGTAGCTTTCAAAATCGACACCTAATTCTCCAGCCATCCATTTGTAGGTATCATATATTTTATAAAGAGTACCCCATGTAAGTATAATCTCCTGGATGCTTCTTTTATATATTAACCCAGCAAGGAATAGTAACGTTCTTACCGCGTCGTCTTTGGCGGCCAAGTCAAAATAGTGACCCGCACTGTGCCTTGTAGGATTTGAATTTGAAGTGGTAGCTAATGGCATTGTGGGAGATGCGAAAGGATTTTCATCAATAGACCTAATGGCGTATTGCCCGCGCACATCATTCATGTTGTAAACTAGAAACTCTATCCTCATTGTTGCTATGCTGCGCAAAGAAATCCTGCGCGCTCCATTTAATAAAACTTCTAAAGAATAAATTCTGTTAGATAATTCGTAATGATCCGAAATGTGGTCTAGGTGATGACTGTAGGCTGTAAACACGTGTCCGGTGTGCTCATCATGCTCATAGCCAAGTGACAGGTGGCGAGTAGTGAAATGTTGTGAGAAATCAATGTAGTCAGATCCAGCAGCCAAAAAAATTTCACACTTATGCATTATTTAGCCCATTCAATTCAATATAAAAATTTTCTTGCACAACAAGCTTGAACCGCCCCGGGAATGTGGAAGGCTGTTTGATTTGAGTCACGCAACTTCGGCGTAACCAGCTTGTTGTCGATAGTAAGCCTCTTCGGTTTCTGCTGGCGGAATGTTCCCGATCGACCCCAGCAAGCGTTTGTGGTTGTACCAATGAACCCAATCCAGCGTGGCCAGTTCCACGTCCTGACGGTTGCGCCACGAGCGCCGGCAGATCACCTCGGCCTTGTACAACCCGTTGATCGTCTCGGCCAGCGCGTTGTCATAGCTGTCGCCCACGCTGCCCACGATGGCTCAATAATGGTTCCAAGTTCACTTCTTTACCGTCGCGCCCATACCGTCTGCCGCGCGGCAGGCATGGGCGCGACAGGTTGGCATCTAGAACTTGTAGGTCAGCCCCAGGTACGCCAGCCGGCCTGCGTATCCGCCGGTATAGAAGCGGGCGCGGGTGTCGTCGCCCAGGTGCGAGCGGGACTCCTGCTTGGTCAGGTTCAGCACCGAGGCGGTGAGGCTGAGCGCCGGGGTGATGTTGTACGCCGCGTTCAGATCGATCTGGTAGTACGGCTCCTCAAAGACGTTCAACCCGTTGACCAGGCCTTGCACCAGCTCGCCGCGACGGTTGTACGAGGCGCGCAGCAGCAGGCTGTCGGTCTCGTAGAACACGGTGAGGTTGGTCTGGTTTCTGGCGCTGCCCGGCATGGAGGTCTTGCCGACCTCGGTGCCATCCTCCAGCCGCACCGCCGCCTTGCTGGCGTCGTTGTAGGTGTAGTTGAACTGCACACCAAGACCGAATGGCAGCGTGTGCTGCGCGTAGAGCTCCACACCCTGCGAGACCGCGTCCTGGCCGCCGGCCTGGGTGCTGTAGTTCTGCACGGTGACCGGTTGCCCGTCCACCATCATGTTCACGTCGCTGATGACGTCGACCGCAAAGTTCTCCACGTTCTTGCGGAACAGTCCCACACCTGCCACCGAGCCCGGCTGGAAATACCATTCCAGCCCCAGGTCGAACTGGTTGGCCTTGTACGGCTCCAGGTTCTTGTTGCTGCCCGAGCCGTACCAGCCCTGCTCGCTGGCACCGCCGGTCAGGCGCCGGTCGGCCACGTACTCGGGACTGTAAAACTCCAGGCTGCCAGGCGCGGCGATGTCGTTGTAGCTGGGACGTGCGATCACCTTCGCGGCTGCCGCACGCAGCAGCAGGTTCTCGGTCAGGTCGTAGGCCAGGTTGAAACTCGGCAGCACGTCGGTGTAGTTGCGGTCCAGCCCGCTGACCACGAACGACTCGGTGCGTTGCACGCTGTCGGACAAACGCCAGTAGCCTTCGGTCCCGCAATAGGTGTCGGCCGGGGCGCCGCCGGGCATGGCGGCGCCCTGCTGGCAGGCCAGCGGATTGCCGTCGGCGCCATCGAAGAAGTAGTCGTTGTAAGCGGTCACCTTGTCGGTGGAATCGGCACGCTGGCCGGTGCGCGCCACCCGCACGCCGACGTTGCCACGCAGCCGCTCGGTGTGGAAGTTGAGTTGCAGGTAGGTGGAATAGATCTCCTCGTCGACGTTGTAGACGAAGTTGTCTTCGCTGCGGGTCTGCATCGCGCCGTAGGTCTGGTTCAAGTAGCCGATGTAGCCCGGGAAGTTGATCGCCGGGAACGCACTGGCGTTGACGCCACCGGCCAGGTTGTCCTGCGCGAACAGCAGGCCCGGCGAGAACTGGGTGGCGATGGCATTGCAGCGCCCGTTCCAGTAGCGGTTGTCGTAGTCGCCCGGGTCGGTGCCCGGGCACACCCAGTAGTTGTTGCCGGTACTGCGGTGGATGCCGCCGTCGCGACGCTTGAGGCCGAACTGCAGCGAGTCGACGACCTCGCCATCGAAATGCCAGGTGGTATCGATCTGCGCGTACTGCTGCTGATTGGTGTTACGGGTCCAGGACGAGCCGGTCGAGCCCAGGTCGACCTGCAGGATGCCGTCGCGCAGGTTCTGCATCAGCTGCGGCGAGAATGTCATGGACGGCGTGCCGGTCAGGTCCCAGGCGCTGGCGAAGTTGCCGTTGCTCCAGCTGCCGTCGGCGTTCTGCAGGCGCGGCTTGATCGGCAGGGAGAACTGCAGCTCCGGCCCGCCCTTGGCCCAGGTGCGGCCGACCTTGAACGCCACGTCCACCTGCTCGCCACGCCATTCGCCGCCCAGGTCCACCGTCTGCGACTGCGATTTCTCGATGTTGTAGCTGCCGGTGATCTGCGGCGTCGGCACGGTGCAATCGTCCGAGCCCCAGCCGCCCGGTGGCAGGCCGGCCGCGGCGGCCTGCGCCTCGCTGCAATAGTAGGTCTTGCCCGGACGCAGGCTGTAGGCGGCGCCGGTGACAATCGTGCCGCTGGGATCGAACTGCAGCCCGTCGAGCAGACGGCCGCCGCGCCAGTTGCCGTCGCCGTTATAGCGGGCAATGTTCCACTCGGGAATCTTGATGGTATTGGTCTGCGAGTCCTGCGACAGGTCGAAGCGGAAGTAGTTCGCGGTCAGCGTCAGGTCGTCGGTCGGCTTGAACTGCAAGGTCAGTTGCCCGCCCTTGCGCTCGCGCTCCTCGCGTTTGGCCTCCAGACTGACCGCCGTCGGCATCATGAAACCGGTGTAGTAATTGCTGTTCTGGTCCCAGAAACCGGTACCGCCCCACCAGTTGGCGTTGAAGTCCGACGGATTGCCGTTCACATCGACCGCCGGGCCGACTTCGTCGCGGCCGTACCACTGCCAGCTCTCGGTACTGGCATTGAGCGTGCGAGCGGTGCGCTTCTGCTGCGTGTAGCCCACGAAGACACCGAAGCGGTTGTCCTTGTCGTGCCACGAGTACGAAGCGGAGAACTGGCCGTCGGTCTTCTTGCTGGTATCCGACCAGGTGCCCTCGGCCGAGACGAAGCCGGAATGTGGCTCTAGTTCCAGCGGGCGCCGCGTCTGCAGGATCACCGTGCCGCCGATGCCGCCTTCGTCGATGCGTGCTTCCGGGGTCTTGTACAGCTCCGCGCTGCCCAGCAGGTTCGACGGCAGCAGCGTGTAGTTGAACGAGCGCGTGGGGTCGCCGTTGGATTCAGCGGTGGCGATGTAGTTGCCGTTCAATTCGGTCAGCACCAGCTCCGAGGACAGGCCGCGCACACTGACATTCTTGCCTTCGCCGCCGTCGCGGCTGATGACCACGCCGGGCACGCGCTGCAGCGCATCGGCCACGTTCTTGTCGGGGAACTTGCCCACGTCCTCGGCGGTGATCACATCGACCACGGCGTTGGCGTTGCGCTTCTGCTCCAGACTTTTTTCGATCGCGTAGCGGTAGCCGGTCACCGTCACCGCATCCAGGTCCGTGGCCTGCACCTCGGCCTGGCCGGTGGGCGCCGGCGTGGCGTCGGCCTGCTGGGCGGCAGCGGTGGTAGAGGCGGCGCTCGCGAACAAGACGATGGCGATACCGGCGGACAGCGTGCTGCGGTTGCGTGCGAATGGCATGCAGTTCATTTCGATCATGCTCTCCCAATAGTGATCGGCTTCGGCGGATTCCTGTCGATCCAACAATCGGACAAAGACGCCGCGCGAAGTGACGCAGAAATATCCGGCGCCGTTGCGCCCCCCCTCCTCTTGCGTCCGCTTCCACGCAGATGCAATTAGATCGTTCTAATGCCGTGGAAAGCTAAGTAGCACAGCCGATGCGGCAGCGCATTCTGCCGCGCAACAGACCAGCGGCGTTGCAGGACATCCACGATGGCCGGCCGGCCCGCCACGCTTGCACGCGGCATGGCACGGCCTACCGCGTCGCCGGCTGCAGCAGCGTGATCGCTGCAAGCAACACACCCTTGCCCGCAACCGGACGCAAGCGGTTTGCCGAATCGCCAGCACGCACCTTATTTGACACCGAGCTCAGCAAGAGGCTGGATCGGCGTGAGGGCATCGCCCACCACACGCCGCTTGGCGGCCATCGCCAACGCGATCGCCACACCGAACATGCGCGCGCTTGTTGCCTGCGTGCACGCGCAAGGGCGGCGGGGCCTGCTGCGGCATTGATGACACGCCTTGGTCGGAAGCGCATGCGCCGATGACCTGTCAACCCTGCATCGACGCCAGCGTGGAAGCGGCCCATGCCGCAAAACGACAACTTTCTGGCGCATCGACCGAGTGCGCCTATCAAGTCCGCCGGGCTCGCGCCGATATCGCTTCCATGGACAGACTCAGCATCATCGGACTGGTGCTCGCGATCGTGGCGATCGTGGGCGGCAGCGTGTTGAAAGGCGCCGGCATTTCGTCGCTGTGGTCGCCGGCTGCCTTCGTGATCGTGATCGTCGGCACCGTGGCGGCGATCCTGCTGCACACCTCGCCGGCAGTTTTCCGGCGCGCCTTCAAGATCCTGCGCTGGGTGATCCAGCCGCCGGCCAGCGACCGCCCGCAGTTGCTGGCGCGCATCGTCGAATGGAGCAACATCGCCCGCCGCCAGGGCCTGCTGGGCCTGGAAGACCAGCTCCCGCGCCAGGACGACGCGTTCCTGCGCAAGGGCCTGCAGATGCTGGTCGATGGCGTGGAGCCCGAATCCATGCGGCACATGCTCGAGATCGAAATGGATAACCAGGAGCGTCAGGATCTTGCCGCGGCCAAGGTGTTCGAAGGCATGGGCATCTATGCGCCCACGCTGGGCATCATCGGCGCGGTGCTGGGGCTGATGGCGGTGATGAAGAACCTGGCCGACCCGGCCATGCTCGGCCATGGCATCGCCGCGGCGTTCACCGCCACCATCTACGGCATCGCCTCGGCCAATCTGCTGTTCCTGCCGGTCGCCGCCAAGCTCAAGAGCGTCATCCACTGCAGCACCAACGAGCGCGAAATGGCCATCGAAGGCCTGATCGCGATCGCCCAGGGCGAGAACCCGCGCAACATCGAGTCGAAATTGGCCGGATACTTGCATTAGTCCCGTCATGGCCCGCCGTCGCAAACATCACGAAGACCATGGCAACCACGAAGCGTGGGCGATCCCGTATGCCGATCTGATGACGCTGCTGCTGGCGTTCTTCGTGGTGATGTACGCGATCTCCTCGCTCAACGAGGGCAAGTACAAGGTCATGGCGCAGGCGCTGACCACCGCTTTCGGCGGCTCGTCCACTGCCGCCAGCCCGGTGCAGATCGGCAAAACCCAGACCCTGGGCGCCGATTACGACCGCCCCTCGGTGATCAAGGCCGGCGCGCCAATGGCCGCCTCCAGCGGGCCGACCGACCCCACCCTGCTGCCGTCGATGGCCGCGCAGATGCGCATGCCGGTGTCGCTGCGCAACCAGGCGCAGCTGGCGCGCGCGCAGCGGCAGATGGATGCGGTGGCCCAGCAGCTGAGCAAGACGCTGGCGCCGCTGATCGAGCAGAAACTCATCACCATCCGCCGCAACGACCTGTGGATCGAGGTGGAGATCAACAGCGACATCCTGTTTGGCACCGGCTCGGCCTCGCTGGCCGGCAGCGCCCGCGGCACCCTGTCGGCGCTGGCCGCGGTGCTGCGCGATGCGCCCAATGGCGTGCGCGTGGAGGGGTATACCGACAACCAGCCGATCGCCACCGCACAGTTCCCCTCCAACTGGGAGCTGTCGGCCGCGCGCGCCGCCAGCGTGGTGCACCTGTTTGCCGACGACGGCGTCGCCCCGCAACGATTGGCGATGGTGGGCTATGGAGAATTCCGCGCACGTGCCGATAACAGCACTGAGGCGGGACGGAATGCGAACCGGCGTGTGGTGTTGATCATCCTCGCTGACTCGGCTGGCTCACTCGCACCCGATCCGCCATCGCAGATGCATGCGACCGCCGCCGGGGCGCCCAAGCTTCCCAAGTCTGACGGCGGCCAAACGGCCGTCACCACCGAAAGCGGCACAAGTTCCGTCCCCGCCGTAATTCAAGGAGTGCAGTGAGATGCGTATCTGGGCAATCGCCAACCAAAAGGGCGGCGTCGGCAAGACCACCACGACGCTGGCATTGGGTCGCGGCCTGGCCGCGCTCGGCCACCGGGTATTGTTGATCGACCTCGATCCGCACTCCTCCCTCACCCGCGCGTTCGGTGTGGCGATCGACCCGCCGCCGCGCGGTGTGCTGGACCTGTTCGGCACCCCGCCGAGCGACCTGGCCAGCCTGGCCCATGAAAGCGCCATCCCCGGCCTGTCCTATGTGTGCGCACAAGCCGCACTGGCCACGCTGGAACGCCGCAGCGCCAACCAGCCCGGCCTGGGCCTGGCGCTGCAGAACGCGATGACCCGGCATGCCGGCCAGCACGACTACATCCTGCTCGACTGCCCGCCCACGCTCGGCCTGCTGATGATCAACGCGCTGGCCGCCTGCGACCGCGTGGTGGTGCCGACCCAGGCCGAGCCGCTGGCACTGCATGGCCTGGCCAGCATGGTGCGGACTGCCGACATGGTGCAGCGCTCGCGTCGCCGCGCGCTGCCGGTGTCGATCCTGCCGACCCTGTTCGACCGTCGCACCCGCGCCGGCACCGAGACACTCAAGGAGATGCAGGACACCTACGGCGCCGTCGTCTGGGAAGACGCGGTGCCGGTGGATACCCGAATCTGCAATGCCGCCGCACTGACCGTCCCCGCTACCGGCGGCGACTACCAGGGCCGCGGCCTGTCCGCCTATCGCCGCGCGCTGGAATGGGTGCTAGCCGATGACGCGATGCGTATGGAGCAAGCTGCATGAGCAACCACACCGCCAACGGTGAGCTGGACGATTATCTGGAAGGCCTGTTGCACGACGCCGGCGTCGAGATCCCCGCCCCGGCTGCTGCGGCCACTGCCGCCCCTGCTGCCAGCGAAACTCCGGCGCCTGCGGACACAGACCTCGCGCTGGCCGAGCCGCCGGTGCAGGCTGCCGCGGCTCCCGAAGCCGCCGCTGTGTCGGAAGCGGCGACGTCCAACGCGATTGCCGCGGTGCTGAGCGCCGACGCGATCGCCGCCGATTTCCTCGCCGAAATGGATGCCGACCCGGCCTTCGGGCCGCCAGTGGTCGCCGCACCCAGCGCCGCGGACATCGCTGCCGACTTCCTCGCCGAAATGGATGCCGACCCGGCCTTCGGGCCGCCGGTGGTTGCCGCACCCAGCGCCGCGGACATCGCCGCCGACTTCCTCGCCGAAATGGATGCCGACCCGGCCTTCGGGCCGCCGGTGGTCGCCGCACCCAGCGCCGCGGACATTGCTGCCGATTTCCTGGCCGAAATGGATGCCGACCCGGCCTTTGGGCCGCCGGTGGTTGCCGCACCCAGCGCCGCGGACATCGCCGCCGACTTCCTCGCCGAAATGGATGCCGACCCGGCCTTTGCCACCGCTGCACCCAGCCCGTTCATGAGCACGGCCGACCTGATGGCCGAAATGGACGCCGACCCGGCCTTCGCCACGGCGGCCTCCGGCGCGGACCTGCTGGCGGCCGATCTGCTGTCGGAGATGGATGCCGACCCGGCCTTTGCCGATGCCGCACCTGCCCCGCCGGCACCGGCGCGGCCTGCGCCGGCACCGATGCAGGCACCGCACCGCGCGCCGCCGCCGCCGATCTACCCGCAAGGCCTGCAGGCACTGCTGGCTCCCGGCCAGGCCGAGCACATCCAGGCCGAGCGGCGCGCCAGCGAACGCAGTACGCGCTGGCTGCGCCTGCGCTGCGGCGAGCAGACCTATGCGCTCGAATTGCTCAAGGTGCAGGAAGTGGTACTGCCGGTACCGCTGCTGCCACTGCGCGGCACTGCCAGCGCGATGCTCGGCATCATGAACCTGCGTGGCCAGGTGGTGCCGGTGATCGATCTGGGTATGCATCTGGGCTCGGCGCCGATCAACATGGATCTGCAGACGCGCGTGGTGGTGCTGGAAGAAAACGGCGAGACCATGGGCCTGCGCGTGTCGGCGGTGGAAGACGTCACCAGCCTGACCGACCAGCAGATCGAGCCGCCGGACAACGCCCGCCTGTGCCGCATTTCCAACAACCTGTTCCGCGGCGTCGCGCGGCTGGGCCATCAGCCGATGATCCTGCTCGATGCCAGCCATCTGCTGCATTGATCCAGCGCGCAGCTGACGCGCACCTGCACGCGCAACGATTCAGCGTTAAAGCTTTCCCGCCCCCCGCCGTTAGTACGCATAGAACCATCCGTTCGGAGCAACAATGAGCACAGTGACATTGGGTGAGGATCTCGGCATCGAGACCAGCGCCGACCTCAAGCAGAAGCTTGCCGCGTTCCTGACCCAGGACGGCGACCTGGTGCTCAATGCCGGCGACGTCCGGCGCATCCATACCGCCAGCGTGCAGTTGCTCTGCGCCTTTGTGCAGACGCGCCGCCAGGCGGGCTTGCATACCGAATTCGATGGCTGCAACGACACTTTTAGAGATGCGGCCCGTCTGCTCGGCGTCACCGACGCGCTCGGACTTTCCGCATCCAATGACAACCTGAAATCTGTGGAGAACGCCGCATGAGCGCACGTATCTTGGTGGTGGACGATTCGGCGTCAATGCGCCAGATGGTCTCTTTCGCCCTCACCTCTGCCGGCTTTGCCGTCGAAGAAGCCGAGGACGGCGCCGTTGCGCTGGGCCGCGCGAAGGGCCAACGCTTCAATGCGGTGGTGACCGACGTGAACATGCCCAACATGGACGGCATCTCGCTGATCCGCGAGCTGCGCCAGCTGCCGGACTACAAGTTCACCCCGATGCTGATGCTCACCACCGAGTCGGCGGCCGACAAGAAGTCCGAAGGCAAGGCCGCCGGTGCCACCGGCTGGCTGGTCAAGCCGTTCAATCCGGAACAGCTGATCGCCACCGTCCAGAAAGTTCTGGGTTAATCCTTACTCGCTTCACCATCGGATCTCACGCCCATGAGCATGGACCTGCAACGTTTCCACGCCACCTTTTTCGAGGAAAGCCGCGAAGGGCTGGACGCGATGGAGGCCGGGCTGTTGTCCCTTGAAGAGGGCAACCGCGACCCGGAAATCATCAACTCGGTGTTCCGCGCTGCGCACTCGATCAAGGGCGGCGCGGCCACCTTCGGTTTCGAATCCGTCGCCGGCCTGACCCACGTGCTGGAGACGCTGCTGGACGAGCTGCGCTCCAACAAGCGCCAGCTCGAACCCAATGCGGTCGATGCCATGCTCGGCTCGGTCGACGTGCTGCGCGCCCTGCTGCGCGAAGCCGAACACGGCACCCCGGCCGACCCGGCCGCGGTCAAGGCCGTGCATACCCGCTTGAACGCCGTGCTGGCCGGCGAAGCGCCGACCGCCGCTGCGGTCGCCAAGCCGAAGGAAGAAGAACCCGAAGCCTGGCATATCGGATTCACCCCGGCGCCGTCGCTGTTCATGAGCGGCAACGACCCGCTGCGCATCATCCGCGAGCTCGAGCACCTGGGCCCGCTGCAGATTGCTGCGCGCCTGGAGCGCATGCCGGGCTTTGAGAACATCGACCCGCTTGAAGCCTACCTGGCCTGGGATCTGGGCCTGATCGGCAAGATTCCGCGCAGCAAGATCGAAGATACCTTCGCCTGGGTGGTGGACGATTGCGAGCTGGACATCCGCCCGATGGCGGTGCCCGGCCCGCCGCCGAGCCTGGCCGTTGAAGCCGTTGTCGCGGCGCCGGTCGCTGTCGCTGCGGCACCCGCCGCCGCTGCCGAACCTACCGCCGCTGCTGCCGCCACGCCCGCCAAGGCCGCCGCGGCCGAAGCGGAAACCTCGATCCGCGTCAGCGTCGACAAAGTCGATGCGTTGATCAATCTGGTTGGCGAGCTGGTCATCACGCAGGCCATGCTCAAGCAGGTCTCCACCGGCCTGGATCCGGCGCACGCCGAACAGCTGTTCGCCGGCCTGGATCTGCTCGAACGCAATACCCGCGACCTGCAGGAAGCGGTCATCGGCGTGCGCATGCTGCCGGTGGATGCGGTGTTCCGCCGCTTCCCGCGCCTGGTCCGCGACCTCTCCAGCCGCCTCGGCAAGCAGGTGCGCCTGCGCACCATCGGCGAAGGTACCGAGCTGGACAAGGGCCTGATCGAAAAGATTGCCGATCCGTTGGTGCACCTGGTGCGCAACTCGATCGACCACGGTCTGGAAATGCCCGATGCGCGCCGCGCCTCCGGCAAGGACGAGACCGGCACGATTACCCTGGCGGCCTCGCATCAGGGCGGCCATATCGTGATCGAAGTCAGCGACGACGGCCGTGGCCTCAATCGCGCCAAGATCCTGGAAAAAGCGGCCGAACGCGGCATCGCCGTGCCGGACAACCCGACCGATGCGCAGGTGTGGGATCTGATCTTCGCACCGGGCTTCTCCACCGCCGATGCAGTGACCGATCTGTCCGGCCGTGGCGTGGGCATGGACGTGGTCCGCCGCAACATCCAGGGCCTGGGTGGCGAAGTGCAGCTGGAAAGCAACGCCGGAAGCGGTACCCGCGTGCTGATCCGTCTGCCGCTGACCCTGGCCATCCTCGACGGCATGACCGTGTCGGTGGCCGGCGAAACCCTGATCCTGCCGCTGGCCTATGTGCTCGAAGCCCTGCAGCCGGCACCGGAAGACATCCGCTCGATGGCCGGCGACGGCCGGGTGCTGCGGGTCCGCGGCGAGTACCTGCCGATCCTGTCGCTCACCGATTACTACGGCTTCGGCGGGCAGCAGTCCTCGCAGGAACCGCTGGTGGTGGTGGTCGAAGGCGATGGCCAGAAGATCGCGCTGGAAGTGGACGAACTGCTCGGCCAGCAACAGGTGGTGGTCAAGAACATCGAGAACAATTACCGCCGCATCCCGGGCGTGTCCGGCGCCACCATCCTGGGCGATGGACGGGTCTCGCTGATCGTGGACATCGGTGGACTGGTGCGCTCGCTGCGCGTGCCGCAGGCCGCATGAGACGCCAAGCCACGCAAGAACTGCAATGTGATCCCTTCTCCCACCAGGAGAAGGTGCCCCGAAGGGGCGGATGAGGGTACGAGCACAGCCACGCGCAGTCGGAGTTACACGCAGCTGCGCCGTTACCCTCGCACTACCCCTCTCCCGCAGGAGAGGGACTCGAAGCACCCAGGCCGCCACTTTGTGCGGCAACGACAGAGCCCTGGCAGCGATGCCGGGGCTTTGTCGTTGCTGCGTCTGTGTGACCTGTTTTTGCTGCCTGTCTGCCTGTGGGTGAGCACGCCTGCCTGCGCGCGGCGTGCTCAGCGTTGGCCGTCCGCGATCTGCAACGTGAGCTCAGGTCAGCTCGTTCCTCACCCCGCTCTCCACACGCGCACTGCGCAGCGCGTCACATCTAAAGAACGCAAGCGGGCGGGCAGACGCCGGCAAGCTCAAGAAAGCCGGCTAGCGAACGCTACCGCTGTAGTTCTTCACCTCCCTCCCTCCCGAGAACACCATGAAATTTCTGCACTCCCTCAACGTCGGGCGACGCCTGGCGGTGGCATTTGCGTTGCTGATCGTCCTGCTGGCCGGTTCGACCAGCCTGGCGCTGTACGAATTCAAGACCGTCAAGAACCAGGTCTCGATCATCATCGAGATCAACAACCGCAAGGCGCAGCTGCTCAACCAGATGCGCGAGAGCAATATGCTGGGCGAGCGTTACATCCGCGACTTCATGCTGGCCTCGCCGCAGCAACAGCCCGCCATCGACGCACAGCTCAAGGCCAATCGCGCGCACTACGCCGAGTTGTGGGCTGCGCTGAAACGCCTGCCGACCACCGCCGATGGCATGCGTGCACGCCAGACCATCGAAGACAGCCTCACCGCCGCCCGCGCCACCAACAACCGTCTGCTCGGCATGATCCGCAGCGGCGATCTAGATGGCGCCAAGCAGCTGTTGCGCGGCGAAGCACAGCCGTTGCTGGAGCGCCGCTCCAAGGCGATTGGCGCCGCGGTGGAACTGCAGAACGCGCAGAACGCCGCCGGTGCCGCCGCCATCCTCGGCAGCGTGGCGCTGGCCAACCGCGCGTTGATCGCCTTCGGTCTGTTGTCGGCCGGCCTGGCCGCCGCACTGGCCTGGCTGATCTCGAGCAGCCTGGTGCGTCCGTTGACCCAGGCCACCCAGGTCGCCGACGCCATCGCGCACGGCAAGCTGGACAACCCGATCGGCCCGCAGCCTGGCGATGAACCCGGCCAGTTGTTGACCAGCATGCGTGGCATGCAGGACCAGCTCAAGGCGGTTGCCGCCGCACAGCAGGACATGGCGCGCCGCCACGACGACGGGCAGATCAGCTTCCGCATGGACGAAGCGGTGTTTCCCGGCGAATACGGCAGCATGGTGCGCGACACCAATGCCCTGGTCGATTCGCATATCGCAGTGAAGATGAAGCTGGCGCAGATCATGTCGCGCTATGCCATCGGCGACCTGAGCCAGGACATGGACCGCCTGCCCGGCGAGAAGGCCGTGCTCTGCGACACCATGGACGCGGTCAAGCGCAACCTGTTTGCGATGAACAGCGAGATCAAGTTGCTGGCCCAGGCCGCAGCCAACGGCGATTTCAGCGTGCGTGGCGATACGCAGCGCTTCCAGTACGACTTCCTGGCCATGGTGGAGAGCCTCAACCAGCTGATGGCCACTGCCGATGGCAACCTGGGTGCCCTGTCCAAGGTGCTGCAGGCGATTGCCGCCGGCGACCTGACCGAGCGCATGCACGGCCAGTTCCACGGTGTGTTCGCGCAGATGCGCGATGACGCCAACGCCACCACCGAGCAGTTGTCCGGCATCGTCGGGCGCATCCAGCACGCCACCACCTCGATCAATGCGGCCGCCAGCGACATCGCCGCCGGCAACAACGACCTGTCGCAGCGCACCGAGCAGCAGGCGGCCAACCTGGAAGAAACCGCCGCCTCGATGGAGGAGCTGACTTCCACCGTCAAGCAGAATGCCGAAGGCGCCCGCCAGGCCAACCAGTTGGCGATCGGCGCAGCCGGCGTTGCCTCGCAAGGTGGCGAGGTGGTCAGCAAGGTCGTCGCCACGATGGCCGACATCCAGGCGTCGTCCAGGAAGATCGCCGACATCATCAGCGTCATCGACGGCATCGCCTTCCAGACCAATATCCTGGCCTTGAATGCGGCGGTGGAGGCAGCGCGTGCCGGCGAACAGGGCCGTGGCTTTGCGGTTGTGGCCAGCGAAGTGCGCACGTTGGCGCAGCGCTCGGCCGGTGCGGCCAAGGAGATCAAGCAGCTGATCGACGACTCGGTGGGCAAGGTCGCCGAAGGCTCGGTGCTGGTGAATCAGGCCGGCACCACCATGACCGAGATCGTGGCCAGCGTGCAGCGTGTCACCGACATCATGAGCGAGATCTCCGCCGCCTCGCAGGAACAGTCGGCCGGCATCGAACAGGTCAACCTGACCGTGACGCAGATGGACCAGGCCACCCAGCAGAACGCGGCATTGGTGGAAGAAGCCACCGCCGCCGCCCGCGCAATGGAAGCACAGGCCGGGCAGCTCTCCGATGCGGTAGCGATCTTCAAGATCCAGCCGAACGCGGCACTGCCGTCGGCAAGCCGCACACCCGCCCCGCGGCATCTGACGGTGGTTTAAGCCGCAGGAACCTGCCTCCGTCCCCTCGTCCGGTGCTGCACACCACCTTCTACCGCGGAGAGAAGCAAACGCCCTGTCCGGCTTGACACGTCGGCATCGACACCCGAAACGCCCTGATCCTGTCGGGGCGTTTTGCCATCCGGCAGCGACTCGCAGACGGACCACACCACCCCCGCGATCGCCAGGCACTGCTGCCGTTGGTCGAAAGGTGATCAAGCACAAGCTTCGGCGGCCGATACCAGGAGCAATGAGGGCTGCCTGGCCCGCGCTACGTCCAAGGAAGTCCGCATGCCTACCGTCAACTCACCACGCTCTGCCCGCCACATGCTGGGCTCGGTGTTCGCCGTCGCGCTGCTGGTTGCCAGCGTCTCGTTGCCGCCGTCCTTCGCAGCACCGGCCGCGCCGGTCTCGGTCCTGCTGGACAACGTGCCGATGAGCGCGCTGCAGTCGCTGGCCATCGACCTGGTGCAGTTGCGCGACGACCAGCGGGCGCAGCTTGCCGCAGCGCACGACCCTGCCCGCATCGAGGCCTATGACGAGCGCCTGGGCAACCTGCGTCAACGCATTGCACGGCATGCGGGCTATTTTCAGGCCAGCGCGCCGCAGGGCGAACAGGCGCGCCAGTTCGCGCTGGTGCAGCAGCAGTTGGGCCAGTACCTGGCGCAACATCGGCAGGCCAATCGCGCCCTGCACGATGGCGACCTGCAGTCTGCGCAGGCCCTGTCGCTGGGCCATGCCGGCGACACGCGCCAACTGCTGTGGACCGAACTGCAGACCCTGCAGCAGTCGGTAGCCAGCGTGGGCAACACGCAACGCAACTGAGCACTGCCCGCACTGCGAGCCCGGTGGCCGCAGCGGCGTTGCAGCATTCCCGGTTAGCCAGCCCGGCGCTGCGCCACACCACGCGGCCTGCCACGCAGGTTCGCGTGCATCCTGCCCTGCCCGGCTGATCCCGGTGCCGTATGCCCTGCCCGCGCGGGTGCGCGCAATCGCCGCACGGCCCCGGCAATCGGATGACATGCCCGGCGTACAGCTACCGCCGCCTCGAAAACCGCTGAAAAGCCGCCGTCGGACCGGCTGTCGCGCAGTGCTCAACATTTTGGGGATCAGGTCGCTATTCGACTTATCCCGGTCACATTCCTTTGCTGGATACCTGCCATGACCTTCAAGACCACGATTGCAAACACGCTGGCCAACGTTCCGCTCAAGCGCAAGTTCCTGGCGCAGACCGCGCTGGTGGCGCTGGGCATCATCGCGCTGGCGGTGATCGCCGCCCGCATGCAATACGTGGATCTCACCGATACGCGCCGCGATGGGCTCAAGAGCCAGATCGAGATGGCGATTGCGGTGGTCAACGGCTACGCCGAGCGCGCCGAGAAGGGCGAGATGGACGTGGACAGCGCCAAGAAAGCCGCGCTGCATACCTTGTCCACCATGCGCGCACGCGGCGGCGTGGATTACATCTACGTCACCGACCAGACGCCGGTGATGCTGATGCACCCCATCCGCCCGGATCTCAACGGCAAGCCGCTCAACGATGTGCTGAGCCCGGACGGCAAGCGCATTTTCCCGGCCTTCGTCACTGCGGCGCAGGCCGGCGGCGGCTACGTCGATTACGCCTGGGCCAAGCCCGGCGAAAAGGAGCCGGTGCAGAAGACCTCGTACGCCGCGCTGTACAAGCCGTGGGGCTGGGTGATCGGCACCGGCGTGTATCTGGACGACACCCAGTCGCAGGCGCTGGCCTTCACCGGCGTTGTCACCCTGGCCGGCGGCGTGCTGGTGCTGCTCAACCTGCTGGTGGGCTGGCTGATCGGCAATTCGATCCTGGAGCCGGTGTCGCGTGCGCTCGCTGCCATCAAGGGCGTGGCGCGTGGCGACCTGAGCGTGCGCACTGCACAGCACGGCAACGATGAAATCGGCCAGATGCTCAAGGCCACCGACGACATGGTGCACACGCTGGAGCGCTTCTCCGCGCAGACCAAGGTGATGGTGCACATGCACGCCGGCGAAGACGTCGGCCACCGCATGCCCACCGATTTCCCCGGTGTCTACGGCGAGCTGGCCGGCGGCATCAATACGATGATCTTCGAACACCTGGACGCCATCATCGATGCGATCGGCATCCTCAACGAATACGCGCAAGGCGACCTGTCGCGCGACGCCGCGCGCCTGCCCGGCACGCGTGCGGTGCTGCACGAAGCGATGGATGCGGCCAAGGCCAGCCTGCTGGCGATTAACACCGAGATCAAGCGCCTGGCCCAGGCCGCAGCCAATGGCGACTTCAGCCAGCGCGGCGATGCCACGCGCTTCAAGCACGACTCGGCGCGCATGATCAACGACCTCAACGCGATGATGGAAGTCAGCGACCGCAACCTGGGCAAGTTGTCCGAGCTGCTGGCCGCGCTGGCCGAGGGCGACCTCACCGCGCGCATGGACGGTCAGTTCCACGGCGTGTTCGCACGCATGCGCGATGACGCCAACACCACGGCCACGCAGCTGGCCGGCATCGTCGGGCGCATCCAGCAGGCCGCCGGTGCCATCACCGGGTCGGCCAGCGAGATCGCCGCCGGCAACAACGACCTGTCGCAGCGTACCGAGCAGCAGGCTGCCAACCTGGAAGAAACCGCCGCCTCGATGGAGGAGCTCACCGCCACCGTCAAGCAGAATGCCGAGCACGCACGCCAGGCCAACCAGCTGGCGATCGGCGCCGCCTCGGTGGCCTCGCAGGGCGGCCAGGTGGTCAGCCAGGTGGTGGACACCATGTCCGGCATCCAGACCTCGTCCCGGAAGATCGCCGAGATCATCTCGGTCATCGACGGCATCGCCTTCCAGACCAACATCCTGGCCTTGAACGCGGCCGTGGAAGCGGCGCGTGCCGGCGAACAGGGTCGCGGCTTTGCGGTGGTCGCCAGCGAAGTACGCACGCTGGCGCAGCGTTCGGCCGGCGCGGCCAAGGAGATCAAGCACCTGATCGACGACTCGGTCGGCAAGGTGGCGCAGGGTTCGGCGCTGGTGGATCAGGCCGGCAAGACCATGGCCGACATCGTGTCCTCGGTGCAGCGCGTGACCGACATCATGAGCGAGATCTCCGCCGCCTCGCAGGAACAATCGGCCGGTATCGAGCAGGTCAACCTCACCGTCACCCAGATGGACGAGAGCACCCAGCAGAACGCCGCGCTGGTGGAAGAAGCCACCGCCGCCGCCAACGCCATGCAGCAGCAGGCGCAGCAGCTCGATGAGGCGGTGTCCAGCTTCCGCGTGAGCGTTGCCTCGCCCGCACAGCGCGGCAGCAGCCGTAGTACCGCGCGCGCGGAGGCCTTGCGCGTCGCCAGCTGACGACCGCCCGATCGCTCCCGCACCACCTCCCTCACTTCGAAGCCACGCCCATGCCCTCGTCCCCCACGCAATCCCGCTCCAGCGGCAGTCTGGCGTACCGCCTGATGCTCGGCACAGCCGTCGCTGCATTGCTGTGCTTCGGCCTGACCGCGGCGATCAGCTACTGGCAAAGCAGTCGCGCACTGATCGCCTCGGCACAGACCACGATGCAGAACGCCGCACGCTATCAGGCCGAGCAGATCGGCAGCGAGCTGGGACAAGCGTTCACCACCGGCCAGTCGGTCGCCAGCGCCTTGCTCGCGCAGCGTGCGCATGGCGGGGTGAGCCGCGCGGCGGCGTCGGCGATTGTGCACGACCAGTTGCAGAACCATCCCGAATGGGTGGGCATGGGCACGTTGTGGGAGCCGCAGGCCTTCGACGGCAAGGACGGCGACTATGTCGATGCCGAGGGTCACGACAACACCGGCCGTTTCATGACCTACTGGGCCTACAACGGCCAATCGCTGATCCGCGAACCCCTGGTCGGTTACGAAAAACCCGGCGACGGCGACTGGAACCTCAAACCGCGCGAGCTGGGCCGGCAGATCGTGGCCGGCCCCTACGATTACCAGATCGGCGGCAAGCCGGTGCTGATGACCACCTTGTCCACGCCCATCATGGATCAGGGCAAGTATGTGGGCGTGGTGTCGGTGGATTTCGCCCTGGCCGCGTTGCAGAAGCGCTTGAGTGCCTTGCGTCCGATGGACGACGGCTACGTCGAGCTGATCTCGCCCGCCGGGGTGATTCTGGCCTCGCGCGACGCTGCGCGGATCGGCAAGCCGGCCGACGGCGCCGACTATCGCGCGATGCTGGCGGCCACCAGGGCCGGCAAGGACTATCTGGATTTCACGCCGGATGCCGCCGGCACCGTCAGCACCTATGTGCCGTTGCAGATCGGCCAGGCGCAGGAGCGTTTTGCGCTGGGCGTGGTGGTGCCGTATGCGGCGATCATGCAGCAGGCACATCGGCTGTTGTGGACCATTCTGGCGGTTGGCCTGGGCTCGGCGCTGGTGCTCAGCCTGGCGCTGTTCGTACTGTTGCGGCGCCAGGTGGTGGGTCCGCTGGATGCCGCTGCCAAGGTGGCCGATGCGATTGCCTCCGGCAAGCTGGACAACCAGATTGCCGCGCAGCGCCAGGACGAAGTGGGCCGCCTGATGGGCGCCATGCAGCGCATGCAGACCGACCTGCGCCAGCGCATCGAACGCGATGCGCAGATCGCCAACGAAAACCTGCGCATCCGCACCGCGCTGGAACATTCGGAAATGGAAGTGCTACTGGCCGACGAGCAGCATAATGCGGTGTTCATCACTGAGGCACTGCACACCTCGTTCAAATGCGGCGAAGCGGCGTTTCATGCCAAGGGCCAGCAGGGCTTCAGCGCCGACGCGGTGGTCGGCAAACCGCTGGACTACGTGTTCGGCAGCGATGCCGACGGCAAGGCGCGCTTGCAGCGCCTGCAGCAACTGCAGTCCACCACGCTGGAGCGTTACACCTTCGGCCCGGTGACGCTGGACCTGACCATGACCCCGCTCTACGCCGCCGATGGCCATCGCAGCGGCAGCATGCTGCTGTGGCGCAATGTCAGTGCCGAAGTCAGCACGCAGGCAGAGGTCGCCGCGCTGGTGCAGTCGGCGCTGATGGGCGACTTTGGCCAGCGTCTGGCGCTGGACGACAAGCACGGCTTCTATCTGGAATTCGGCCGTCAGCTCAACGGCTTGCTGGAAACCACCTCGCAAGGCCTGGAGCGCATCTCCCGCCTGCTCAGCGCGCTGGCCGAGGGTGACCTCACCGTGCGCATGGACGGGCAGTTCCAGGGCGTGTTCGCGCGCATGCGCGACGATGCCAACGCCACCGTGGCGCAACTCACCGGCATCGTCTCGGGCATCCAGACCTCGGCCACGCAGATCAACGCGGCCGCCAGCGAGATTGCCGCCGGCAACAGCGACCTGTCGCAACGCACCGAACAACAGGCCGCCAACCTGGAAGAAACCGCCGCCTCGATGGAGGAGCTCACCTCCACCGTCAAGCAGAACGCCGAGCACGCACGCCAGGCCAACCAGCTGGCGATCGGCGCGGCCGACGTCGCCTCGCATGGCGGCGCGGTGGTGGCGCAGGTGGTCACCACCATGTCCGGCATCGAGGTCTCGTCGAAGAAGATCGCCGAGATCATCAGCGTCATCGACGGCATCGCGTTCCAGACCAATATCCTGGCCTTGAACGCCGCGGTGGAAGCGGCGCGTGCCGGCGAACAGGGCCGCGGCTTTGCGGTGGTCGCCAGCGAAGTGCGCACACTGGCGCAGCGCTCGGCCGGCGCGGCCAAGGAGATCAAGCACCTGATCGACGATTCGGTCAGCAAGGTGGCGCAGGGCTCGTCGCTGGTGCAGCAGGCCGGCACCACCATGGCCGAGATCGTCGCCAGCGTGCAGCGCGTCACTGACATCATGGGCGAGATCTCCGCCGCCTCGCAGGAGCAGTCCAGCGGCATCGAGCAGGTCAACCTGACCGTGACCCAGATGGACGAGGCTACCCAGCAGAACGCTGCACTGGTGGAAGAAGCCACTGCCGCTGCACGCGCGATGGAAGAACAGGCCGGCCAGCTGACCGATGCGGTGGCGGTGTTCAAGCTCAGCCACGCCGGCAGGCCGGCGGCGATTGCGCCTGCCGCCAGACCCATGGTCAGCGCGGTTGCGCCATCCACCCGGGCGCCGACCGACAAGAAGCGTGCGGCGGTACCGGCGCGTCACCCCACCCGCAAGTCGCCCGGCAGTGTCGCCGGCAACGACAGCCAGTGGCAGGATTTCTGAGTGCAGCGTCTGCAGCTGCGCACGCGCGCAGCTGCGACGCGGGATGAAGCACATCCACATCGTCATATCGCTGAGCTGACACCTGACCCCACTGCCCTGCCCGGCTCCGGCCATCGGCCACGCTTAAAGATTCAGCCGCCGTTGCCGTTAGCGAGGAAGACATCGGCGGCCTGCGCCCCAGCGCAGCAGCCGGTCCAGCAGCGCATCTGCCTGGTCGCCAGACCTGCACATGCGCCCGGAGATTCGCGCGTTCCAGGGGTCGCCATGAAGCCATGCCTTGTTGCCAGCTGTGTTGTGCTGTGTTGCGTCGTCGGCCATGCCCGCGCCGAAGATCCGATCGCCACCGACCGCCCTGATTTCGTCGAGTCCAGCCTCACCGTCGGCGACCGCCGGCTGCAGGTGGAAACCAGCGTCGCCTGGGAGCGCGATGCCTCGGTCGACGGATATTCCACGCCCACGCTGTTTCGCTACGGCCTTGGCCAGAGCTGGGAACTGCGGCTGGAAACCGATGGCTGGCAGCGCATCGACGCACCCGGCGAGACCAGCGTTAGCGGCATGTCCGATGTGTCGCTCGGGGTCAAACACCATCTTGCCGGGTCCGACGACGGCAAGGCCTCGCTGGCCTGGCTACTGCATGTGGACCTGCCCAGCGGCGCCCACGCCCTGCGTGGGCACGGTGCACGGCCATCGTTGCGGCTGGTGGCCGAATGGGAGCTCAGCGACAGCCTCTCGGCCGGGCTGATGCCCGGCGTGGTGTGGGACGACGATGGGCAAGGCAACCGCTACACCGCCGGCATCTTCGGCGCGGTACTGGGCAAGGCCTGGAACGAGCGCGTGCGCTCCTTCGTGGAAGTGGCATTGCCGCAGGTCGCCAACAGCGAGGACGGCGGCACCGTGGCATTGCTCGATGTCGGCTCGGCCTGGCTGCTGAGCAACGATGTGCAACTGGATGCGGTGTACAGCCGCGGCCTCAACGATCGCTCACCGGATCACGCGCTCGGCGTGGGTCTGTCTTTCCGCTTCTGAAACAGGCCGCACAATGAAAATCATGCACATGCTGGGGATCCTGGTGCTGGTGGCAGCGTTGGCGCTGCTCGCGCTGGGCGGCGTCGGCTACAACGGCCAGCGCGGCCTGCTCGACGCGATCGCCGCACAGGTCATCTCCTCCGATGCGCTGCGCAACCACATGCAGGCCGACATGATGCACGACGCCCTGCGCGGCGACGTCACTGCCGCCCTGCTGGCTGCCTCGCGCCAGGACGCCGCTGCGATTGCAGAAGCACGCAGCGCACTGGGCGAACACGCCACGGAATTTCGTCAGGCGCTGCAGGCCAACCGCAAACTGCCGCTGGACCCGGCACTGCGCAGCGATCTGGACGCGGCGGCGCCGGCAGTGCAGGCCTATATCGGCGCGGCGGACCAGGTCATGACCCTGGCCGAAACGCAGGCCGACAGCGGCGCGGCCTACGCCGACTTCACCGCCAAGTTCGCCCAGCTGGAAACCCGCATGGGCGCGATCAGCGAGCGCATCCTGGCCTTGAACAAGGCCAATCGGCTGAAAGCCGAACAGGACAGCCACCGGGTGATGTGGCAGCAAGGCGGCGCGGTGGTGCTCGCCTTCGTCTGCCTGGCACTGGCCGCCGGCTGGATCCTGCGCTCGGTGTTCGGCCTGCTCGGCGGCGAGCCGCAGCTGGCCATGAGCGCTGCGCAGCACATCGCCGAAGGTCGCCTGGACCAGCCCATTCCGGTGGCCGCACACCACGCACGCAGCCTGATGGCCGCATTGGCGCGCATGCAGCGCGACCTGCGCGAACGCCTGGAGCGCGAGCGCAGCATCGCTGCGGAAAACCTGCGCATCCGCACCGCGCTCGACAACGCCTCCACCGGCATGTACATCGCCGACCCGGACCTGACCATCATCTACGCCAACACCGCGCTGCGGACCTTGCTGCAGACCTATGCCGACGACATCCACGCCTGCGCGCCGGCGTTCGACCGCTCCAGCAACCTGATCGGCCAATCGGTGTCCATGCTGGAAGTGGGCAATGCGCAGGATGCGGAGATCTATCAACGACTGGATCGCCAGGATTCGGCGCAACGCCAGGTGCAGTACCGCGCGGCATGCATCACCCAGGATGTCTCGGCGATCCGCGACCCGGCCGGTGCGCATCTGGGCTTTGTCTGCGAATGGCGTGACCGCACCGCCGAGGCGCGCGTGGAAATCGACGTCGCCGATGTGGTGCGCAGCGCCGCGGCCGGCGACCTATCCAGGCGTATCGACAGCGCGGGCAAGCAAGGCTTCTTCCTGCAGTTGGCGCAGCAGCTCAATGCGCTGCTCGATGCCAACGCGGTCAGCATCGCCGAGGTCTCGCGCCTGCTCAGCGCACTGGCCGATGGCGACCTGAGCGCGCGCATGCAGGGCGATTTCCACGGCGTGTTTGCCCGCATGCGCGACGATGCCAACACCACTGCCGAGCAGCTCGCGCTGGTGATCGGGCGCATCCAGCAGGCCGCCGGCAGCATCCACACCGCTTCCAGCGAGATCGCCGCGGGCAACAGCGACCTGTCGCAACGCACCGAGCAGCAGGCCGCCAACCTGGAAGAAACCGCCGCCTCGATGGAGGAGCTGACCTCCACCGTCAAGCAGAATGCCGAAAGCGCGCGCCAGGCCAACCAACTGGTGATCGGTGCGGCCGGCGTCGCCTCGCAAGGCGGTGCGGTGGTGGCCAAGGTGGTCACCACCATGTCCGGCATCGAGGTCTCGTCGAAGAAGATCGCCGAGATCATCTCGGTCATCGACGGCATCGCCTTCCAGACCAATATCCTGGCCTTGAACGCCGCGGTGGAAGCGGCGCGTGCCGGCGAACAGGGCCGCGGCTTTGCGGTGGTCGCCAGCGAAGTGCGCACGCTGGCGCAACGCTCGGCCGGCGCGGCCAAGGAGATCAAGCACCTGATCGACGACTCGGTGAGCAAGGTCGCCGAAGGCTCGGTATTGGTGCAGCAGGCCGGCACCACCATGGCCGACATCGTGGCCAGCGTGCAGCGCGTCACCGACATCATGGGCGAGATCGCGGCAGCCTCGCAGGAGCAGTCGGCCGGCATCGAGCAGGTCAACCTCACCATCACCCAGATGGACGAGGCCACCCAGCAGAACGCCGCGCTGGTGGAAGAAGCCACCGCCGCCGCGCGCACCATGGAAGACCAAGCCGGCCAGCTGGCGCAGGCGGTGTCGCGCTTCACCCTTGCCGATGCGCCGGCGCCGATGGCGGCAGTGCCGGCGGCCACAGCGGCAGTGGCTGCGCTCAAGCGCAGCCCCGGCGCAGCGGCCGCACGCAAACCGGCAATCACGCCGGTGGTCGCCACTAGCAACGACGGGCAGTGGCAGGACTTCTGAGCCGCGTGTGCACGCGGCCCAAGCCTGGGCAGCACCCGCGTAGCTGCCGCGCTACCGGCGTGCCGCCCTGCCCGCCACGGCAGCGTAGCCGGCGGCCTGATTGCGGCATCCGCGGGCCGGCCACGGCACCGTTCATCCTTCAAAGATAAAGAATCATGCCGGGCAGCCGCTAGCGTGCTGGAGAGCGTTCCTGCGCAATGCCCCGGAGTTACTGATGAACAAGTTCAACGATTGGCCGATCCGCCGCAAACTGATGTTTGCCTTTTGCCTGAGTGCCGTGTTGACCGCCCTGCTTGGCGGGCTCGGTTTTTCGCGCATGCAGCAGATGCAGCGGCAGACCACCCTGATCAACCAGGACGTGGTGCCGGTGCTGAGCCGTCTGTCCGAGCTGCGTGGCTTTGCCGGCGAATTCCGTGTCTATGAAGTGGGCCAGTTCGTCAATCTGGACGATCCGGAACGCTATGCGATGTTCTTCAAGCGCATGGACGAGATCCAGGCCAAGTACGTCGAGACGCAAAAGCTGCTGGACGCCAAGATCGGCGCCGGCTCGCCGCTGCAGGCCGAATACGCGAAGCTGAGCGATGCCAGCACGCGCTACTTCGCCGCCAACCAGCAGCTGCGCAAGCTCTATGCAGAACCCGACCGCGCTGCGGCGATGGAATTTTCGCGCAAGCAGTCCGGCGAGATCCGCAAGGAACTGTTCGCCTCGGTCGACAAGCTCTATGCACAGCAATCCAAGGCCCTGAGCGACATGGTCGCGGCCAGCGACGCCTCGTTCAAGCTGACCAGCGCGGTGCTGCTGATCGGCACGCTGCTGATGGCCGCGCTGTCGGTGACCTTTGGCTGGCTGATCGCACGCAGCATCACCAATCCGCTGTCCAAGGCGCTGGGCGCCATCAAGGCGGTCTCGCGTGGCGATCTGAGCGTGCAGGTCAACAAGACCAGCAACGATGAAATCGGCCAGATGCTCGACGCCACCGGCAGCATGACGCAGATGCTGCGCCGCTTCAGCGACGAGACCGCGCGCATGTCGCACCTGCATGCGGCCGAAGACATCACCCACCGCATGCCGGAGGATTTCCCCGGCGTGTACGGCACCCTGGCCGGCGGCATCAACACGATGATCTTCGAGCATCTGGATGCCATCACCGACGCGGTGCGCATCCTCAACCAGTACGCACAGGGCGATTTGACCCAGGACGCACGTCGTCTGCCGGCCAGCCGCGCCATCCTGCATGAGGCGATGGATGCGGCCAAGGCCAGCCTGTTGTCGATCAACACCGAGATCAAGCAGCTGGCGCAGGCCGCAGCGGCCGGCGACTTCAGCGCACGCGGCGACGCGGCGCGCTTCAAGTACGACTTCGCGGTGATGGTGGCGGACCTGAACTCGATGATGGAGGTCAGCGACCGCAACCTGGGCAAGCTGTCGCAGCTACTCGGCGCCGTGGCCGAAGGCGATCTGACCGCACGCATGGATGGCGAATTCCACGGCGTGTTCGCGCGCCTGCGCGACGATGCCAATGCCACCACCCAGCGCCTGACCGACATCGTCGGGCGCATCAAGCACTCCACCCTGGCCATCAACACCGCCGCTGGCGAAATCGCCGCCGGCAACCAGGACCTGTCGCAGCGCACCGAACAGCAGGCCGCCAACCTGGAAGAAACCGCAGCCTCGATGGAAGAGCTCACCTCCACCGTCAAGCAGAATGCCGAACACGCACGCCAGGCCAACCAGCTGGCGATCGGGGCGGCCGATGTGGCCTCGCACGGCGGCAGCGTGGTCGGCCAGGTGGTCACCACCATGTCCGGTATCCAGACCTCGTCCAAGAAGATCGCCGAGATCATCTCGGTGATCGACGGCATCGCGTTCCAGACCAACATCCTGGCCCTGAACGCGGCGGTGGAAGCGGCACGTGCCGGCGAACAGGGCCGCGGCTTTGCGGTGGTCGCCTCGGAAGTGCGCACGCTGGCGCAGCGCTCGGCCGGCGCCGCCAAGGAAATCAAGAGCCTGATCGACGACTCGGTCAGCAAGGTGGCCGAAGGCTCGGCGCTGGTGAACCAGGCCGGCACCACCATGAGCGAGATCGTCTCCTCGGTGCAGCGCGTGACCGACATCATGAGCGAGATCTCCGCCGCCTCGCAGGAACAGTCGGCCGGCATCGAGCAGGTCAACCAGACCGTCACCCACATGGACGAAGCCACCCAGCAAAACGCCGCGCTGGTGGAAGAAGCCACCGCCGCCGCGCGTTCGATGGAAGAACAGGCGCAGCAGCTCACCGAAGCGGTGGCCCTGTTCCGCCTGTCGGCCGAACTGGAAGCGGTGACGCGTGCCACGCCGGTGGTGCGCCAGATCGCTGCCAAGCGGCCTGCCCCCGCCGGCGCAGCGGCGACCAAGCCGCCGGTCGCCAGGCCCGCTGCACGCGCCGCAGTGGCGCTGGCACCGTCCAACGAGTCGGATTGGGCCGAGTTCTAGGAAACGCCGCAGCGGCCGCGCACTGGCTGCTGTGAAACACAAGCCGCGCTCCCGGGAGCGCGGCTTTTTTATTGCCGCATCGTTTTTTTAAAAGACATATCAACCCGATAGGCAATAAAACAACTTTAAAATAACCTTTTACTTATGTAGGAATATGCCCATTGTCGAGTTCGGCATTATCTCCGCCGGTAGCGATCACAAAACCCGATTAACTCCACCCCTGGCGACTTATATTTTTCACAAGCCTGACCGAGTTATATATTTTTTTGATATCGAGGTATTCAGCACTGCGCTTGCGCGCCGTTACTGCGCATAGCGACATGTCACGCAGACACTGGTTGGCGTTGCCTGGTCGCTCCCATCCATCGCATAAAGCCTTCCAGGATCTGTCATGACTGCACTTCTCCAACGCTACAACGTCGGCCCTCGACTAGCGGCGGCTTTTGCTGTCCTGATCGTACTATCCGGCATCATTGCGTTTATCGGTTACCGCGGCCTGACCTCTGCACGCGCGCTGGTGGACCATCTGGTGCACCAGAACATGGAGAAGATCCGCCTCTCCCACGACATGATGAATGCCAATTACATCATTGCGATGCAGATCCGCAACGTGGTCCTGCCGACGTCCAATGAAGATAATCTCAAATTCATCGAGATCATCAAGACCGCGCGTGCCGATTATCTCAAGGCACGCGAAACCCTGTATGCAATTCCGCCTTCCGAAGAAGGCAAGGCCATCCGGGCGGAAATCGATCGCCGCCGTGCGGTCGCCAAGGTCCTGAACGACAAGGTCATGGATCTGGTCATGACCGGCCACAGCGATGAGGCGCTGCCCTTGCTGCTGACCCAGGCCGCGCCGGCGATGCAGCAATGGCAGGACAAGATCGCCGAGAACATCGCCCTGCAGGACAGGCTGGCTGGTGAGGCCTCTGAGGTCGCACTGCAATCCATGGACGACTCGCGCAAGCTGCTGGTCGGCGGCTCGCTGCTGGTGGTGCTGCTGAGCGGCGTGCTGGGCCTGCTGATCACCCGCAGCCTCACCCAGCCGCTGAGCCGGGCCACCCGCGCAGCCGAGTCGATTGCCGGCGGCAAACTGGATAACGACGTCGACACCCAATTCAACGACGAAAGCGGCCGCCTGCTCAAGGCGATGAGCAAGATGCAGCTGCAGCTGCGCAACCTGCTTGCCGCGCAGACCGACATGGCCAAGCGCCACGACGACGGCCAGATCAGCTTCCGCATCGATGCCGCTGCCTTCCCCGGCGAGTACGGCCGCATGGCGCACGACACCAACATGTTGGTGGGCTCGCATATCGCGGTGAAGATGCGCCTGGCGCAGATCATGGGCCGCTACGCGATCGGCGACCTGTCCGAGGACATGGAAAAACTGCCCGGCGAAAAGGCCGTGCTCAGCGAGACCATGGCGCAGGTCAAGGTCAATCTCGGTGCGATGAATACCGAGATCAAGCACCTGGCCGTGTCGGCGGCCAACGGCGACTTCAGTGCCCGCGGCGATGCCGAGCGCTTCCAGTACGACTTCCGCCTGATGGTGGAAAGCCTCAACAACCTGATGTCCACCGCCGACGGCAACCTGCAGTCGCTCTCCACGCTGCTGCAGTCCATCGCCGCCGGCGACCTCACCGCACGCATGAGCGGCGACTTCCGCGGCGTGTTCGCGCAGATGCGTGACGACGCCAATGCCACCGCCACGCAGCTGGCCGAGATCGTCAGCGGCATCAAGGCCTCGGCGGTGTCGATCAAGGGCGCTGCCAGCGAGATCGCGGCCGGCAACCAGGATCTGTCGCAGCGCACCGAGCAGCAGGCCGCCAACCTGGAAGAAACCGCCGCCTCGATGGAGGAGCTCACCTCCACCGTCAAGCAGAACGCCGAGAGCGCACGGCAGGCCAACCAGCTCGCCATCGGCGCGGCGGGCGTGGCCTCGCAGGGCGGCGAGATCGTCAGCAAGGTGGTCGAGACCATGAGCGGCATCGAAGCCTCGTCCAAGAAGATCGCCGACATCATCTCGGTCATCGACGGCATCTCGTTCCAGACCAACATCCTGGCCTTGAACGCGGCGGTGGAAGCCGCCCGCGCCGGCGAGCAGGGACGCGGCTTTGCCGTGGTCGCCTCGGAAGTGCGCACGCTGGCGCAGCGCTCGTCCGCGGCCGCCAGGGAGATCAAGGGGCTGATCGACGACTCGGTGCAGCGTGTCTCCGAAGGGTCGGTGCTGGTGCACAGCGCCGGCAAGACCATGGGCGAGATCGTCTCCAGCGTGCAGCGGGTCACCGACATCATGGGCGAGATCTCCGCTGCCTCGCAGGAGCAATCCTCCGGCATCGAGCAGGTCAACCAGACCGTCACCCAGATGGACGAGACCACCCAGCAGAACGCCGCACTGGTGGAAGAAGCCACCGCCGCCGCACGTGCGCTGGAAGACCAGGCCACCCAGCTCACCGACGCGGTGGCGGTGTTCAAGACCGATGCCGGCCATGCCCTGGCGCCGGTGCGCACCGCCGCGCCGCGGCCGGTGGTGACTCCCGCGCTGAAGGCCAAGGTGGTCGCGGCCGGACGCACCGCCGCGTCCAAGCCGCGCCCCGTGGTCACCGCGCCGATCAACGACGCCAGCTGGCAGGAGTTCTGAGCCAAGCGAGCACAACAGTCTGAATGGAGCCGGTCGGCATCGATGCCGACCGGCTCAAGGCATAACTGTTATCGGCCGATAGGCTGCGTACGCCTATGAGAACCCTCCATGACCACGTCGCCCGCGCTGTCGCCGCAGACCGCCCCACCCCCTCCGCAGCGCTGGAGCAGCCGCTGGGATGATCTGGCGATCGCCAAGAAGCTCGGCATGATCGGCATCCTGGCGCTGGCCGGCCTGGTCATTCCGGTACTGCTGTACAGCGGCAAGCTCAACGAAAGTGTGGCCATCAGCAGCAACGAGTTGCGCAGCTACGCGCCGCTCGGACAGATGCTGGGCCTGATCACCGACCTGCACGCCGCCCACGTCGACAGCGGCAGCGCCGCCCGCGCCGCGGCCACGCGCACCGATCGCGATCTGCAACAACTGCTGGCCACCACCGCCACGATGCCGGGCTTCGAACGCAGCCAGAAGGCCTTGCTTGGCCTGCAGCAGCGTCACGTTGCCAGTGCCGCTGCAGACGGCTACGCCGCAGTCAGCGAGCAGGCGTTTGCTGCGCTCGACGCCTTGCGCGACGACAGCCAACTGGTCTACACCCCGTATATCGAGAGCTACCACCTGGTGGTGGCCACGCTGATCTACAGCCCCGATGCCACCGAGTCGCTGACCCGCCTGGATGCGGCCAGCGACCCGTCGCAGGCCGCCGACAGCCGCGCCATGCTGCGCGAACAACTCGGCCAGCTGGCCCGCAGCCATGCGCGCTTCCGGCATGAACTGGACAAGGCGATGGGCCTGCTGGAACAACCCGACCCCGCACTGGCCGATGCCGCCAGGACCGAAACCACGCGTGCAATCGCGGCGCTGGCCGCACTCGGCACCGCGCTGGACGGCAGCGACGCCAACGCCGACACCCAGTGGAACGCTGCGCTCGACGATCTCGGCCAAGCCATGCAGGCGCTCAGCAGCGTCTCGCTGCAGGCCCTGCAGCGCCAGTCCGAACGCCACCTGGCCGATGCCCGCAACGCGATGTGGCAGGCCATTGCCGGGCTGTCGCTGCTGGCGGTGCTGATCACGGCGCTGGGCTGGTACACCTTGTCCCGGCTGACCCGCAACGTGCGCCGCGCCGCTGCGGTGGCGGCCAATATCGCCCAAGGCCAGCTCGGCGAACACATCGCCGCGCCGAGCCGCGATGAAACCGGCCAACTGCTCGACAACATGCGCCGGATGCAGGAGCAGCTGCAGCGGGTGCTGGCAGCGCAGAGCGAGATGGCAAAGCGTCACGACGCCGGCCAGATCAGTTATCGCATGGACGCGGAGAGCTTCCCGGGCGCGTACGCCACCATGGTGCGCGACACCAATGCCCTGGTCGGCACGCATATCGCGGTGAAGATGAAACTCGCCCAGATCATGTCGCGCTATGCCATCGGCGACCTGAGCCAGGACATGGACCGCCTGCCCGGCGAAAAAGCCGTGTTCAGCGACACCATGGATGCAGTCAAGCGCAACCTGTTTGCGATGAACAGCGAGATCAAGTTGCTGGCGCAGGCTGCGGCCAACGGCGATTTCAGCGTGCGTGGCGATACGCAGCGCTTCCAGCACGACTTCCTGGCCATGGTGGAGAGTCTCAACCAGCTGATGGCCACTGCCGATGGCAATCTGGGCGCGCTGTCCAGCGTGCTGCGCGCCATTGCCGCCGGCGACCTCACCACCCGCATGCATGGCGACTTCCACGGCGTGTTCGCGCAGATGCGCGACGATGCAAATGCCACCGTGGCGCAGCTGGCCGATATCGTCGGACGCATCCAGCAGTCCACCGACGCCATCAACGATGCCGCCAGCGAGATTGCCGCCGGCAACCAGGACCTGTCGCAGCGCACCGAGCAGCAGGCCGCCAACCTGGAAGAAACCGCCTCCTCGATGGAAGAACTCACCTCCACCGTGCGCAACAACGCCGAGCATGCGCGGCGCGCCAACCAGCTGGTGGTCGGCGCCGCCGCGGTGGCCTCGCAAGGTGGCACGGTAGTCGGCGAAGTGGTCGGCACCATGGCCGGCATCCAGGCCGCCTCGCGCAAGATCGCCGACATCATCTCGGTCATCGATGGCATCGCCTTCCAGACCAATATCCTGGCCCTGAATGCGGCGGTGGAAGCCGCACGCGCCGGCGAACAGGGGCGCGGTTTTGCGGTGGTCGCCTCCGAGGTGCGTACCCTGGCGCAGCGCTCGGCCGGCGCGGCCAAGGAGATCAAGCAGCTGATCGACGATTCGGTGAGCCGGGTCGAGCAAGGCAATGTGCTGGTCAGCCAGGCCGGCCGCACCATGCAGGACATCGTCGATTCGGTGCACAGCGTCACCGAGATCATGCACGAGATCAGCGAAGCCTCGCAGCAGCAGTCGCAGGGTATCGAACAGGTCGGCCAGACCATCGCACAGATGGACCAGGCCACCCAGCAGAACGCCGCGCTGGTGGAAGAAGCCACCGCCGCCGCACGTTCGATGGAAGCACAGGCGCAGCAGCTGCGCGATGCGGTGTCGGTGTTCCAGCTGCAGGCCGCTGCCAGGCCGGCCAGGCTGGTGCGCGCCGCGTAAGGCGGTTGCGCGCGCAGCTGCATGCGCGCGAGGCCGTACACATGTGGGCCAGCGCACATGGCCCTCGTGCAACAGGGTCGCCGGCGCCGGTGTGCTGACCGATCGCGGCCGAGCAACACCGCCTGGGCCGCGCAATCAAGCGCTGCCTCCAGACTGGAACCAACGCAGCGGCATTACGTCCGCTGCGGACCCGACGTCAATCTGCCCGGCAGCCGTTTGATGTCTGGCGCAGGCAATGCCCTGCTCTCGCACGCCGCTGCGACAACGTCGCATAGCCGGCCCCATCACTGCATCGGCCAGGGATTTCCATCCGGCCATCTCGCAACGGCAACGTTGCACCGCGCCCAAAAGGGTGAGACAGATGTGAATCCGCCGATGGATGCATCGGTGTTGAGAGCGCTCCCATCGACGTTTCCGGTCCATTTGTGCACATGCGCGTCACTTCAGTGACGGCCACCCATACGCAGCGGTGGGCATGCGTTCAGTCGTCCAGGCACCGGCCGTTACCTACCACGCACGCATACCTGCCTTGCAATTGCTGGGGTCACCACGCGGTGGCCCGGGTGATGGATCGGTTGGATGCTGCCCCGCTGCACCTGTGTACCGCCCACGCGTCCTCCCCGACGCGTCTTGTTCTTCCTTGCCAACTGCCTCGAGACCCCCCAAATGATCGCTCTTCTTCAACGGTACAACGTCGGCAAGCGCCTGAGCTTCGCCTTTGGCACGCTGATCCTGTTGTCGTGCGCGCTGGTCGCCGCCGGCCTCTACACACTGGCGCAGGCCCGCGAACGCATGGACACGGTAGTCAACCGCAACATCACGATCATGCAGTACGCACAGGACATGACCAACGCCACCTCGGTCATCGCCGTGCAGCTGCGCAACATCGTCTTGCCGACCTCGCAAGAAGACAATCTGCGCTTCTACGCCATCATCAAGGACCAGCTGAAGCGTTACGAAGACACCCACCGCAAGTTGTATGAATTTTCTGCCTCGCCCCAGGCCACCCAGATCCGCGAACGGATCGACCTTGCCAGCGACCAGGCCCGCAAGACCAACGAAGCGGTCGCGCAGCTGGGCCTGACCGGCAAGGCTGATGAGGCACTCAAGCTACTGCTGGAAAAGGCCGCGCCGAACACGCAGAACTGGCAGGACGCGTTGACGGAGTATTCCGATCTGCAGCGTCAGCGCACCCAGGAAGCCTATGTGGCCACGACGGCAGAAATGGCCCGCGGCCGCGCGATGTTGATCGGCGGCGGCCTGGCGGTGGTGCTGTTCAGTACCCTGCTCGGCTTCCTGATCACCCGCAGCCTGGTGCGCCCGTTGACCCAGGCCACCCGCGCTGCCGAAGCGATCGCCAACGGCAATCTCGACAACGACGTGCGCACGCAGTCCAACGACGAAACCGGCCGCCTGTTGCAGGCCATGGATCGCATGCAGGGCCAGGTGCGCAACCTCATCACCGCACAGCTGGACATGGCCAAGCGCCACGATGACGGCCAGATCAGCTTCCGCATGGATGCCGGCGCCTTCCCGGGCGACTTCGGCCGCATGGCCAAGGACACCAACGAGCTGGTCGCCGCGCACATCAAGGTCAAGATGCAGACCATCCATCTGGTGGAGCGCTATGCGATCGGTGACCTGAGCGAAGACATGCCGCAGCTGCCGGGCGAAAAAGCCGCCATCACCACGGCAATGAATCAGGTCAAATTGAACCTGTCGACGATGAACGCCGAGATCAAGCAGCTGGCACAGGCCGCCGCCAACGGCGACTTCAGCGCCCGCGGCGATGCCGAGCGCTTCCAGTACGATTTCCGCGTGATGGTGGAAAGCCTCAATAACCTGATGGCCACCGCCGACGGCAACCTGCAGTCGCTGTCCGGCCTGCTGCAGTCGATCGCCGCCGGTGACCTCACCGCACGCATGAGTGGCCAGTACCAGGGTGTGTTTGCGCGGATGCGCGACGACGCCAACGCCACCGCCGAACAGTTGGCTGGCATCGTGGGCCGCATCCAGACCGCTGCCGACGCGATCGGCCTGGCCTCGGGCGAAATCGCCTCCGGCAACCAGGATCTGTCGCAGCGCACCGAGCAGCAGGCCGCCAACCTGGAAGAAACCGCTGCCTCGATGGAAGAGCTCACCTCCACCGTCAAGCAGAATGCCGAGCACGCCAGCCAAGCCAACCAGCTCGCCATCGGCGCGGCAGCAGTGGCCTCGCAAGGCGGCGATGTGGTGGCCAAGGTGGTCACCACCATGTCCGACATCCAGAGCTCGTCGAAGAAGATCGCCGAGATCATCAGCGTCATCGACGGCATCGCGTTCCAGACCAATATCCTGGCCCTGAATGCAGCAGTGGAAGCAGCGCGTGCCGGCGAACAGGGGCGCGGCTTTGCGGTGGTCGCCTCTGAAGTACGCACCCTGGCGCAGCGTTCGGCCGGTGCGGCGAAAGAGATCAAGCACCTGATCGACGACTCGGTCGACAAGGTCACCCAGGGTGCCACCCTGGTCGACCAGGCCGGCACCACCATGGCCGAAATCGTCGCCAGCGTGCAGCGCGTCACCAACATCATGGGCGAGATTTCCTCGGCGTCGCAGGAGCAGTACTCCGGCATCGAGCAGGTCAACCAGACCGTGACCCAGATGGACGAAACCACCCAGCAGAATGCCGCGCTGGTGGAAGAAGCCACCGCCGCCGCACGGGCGATGGAAGAACAGGCCCAGCAGCTCACCGAAGCGGTGGCCGTGTTCAAGGTTGCCGAACACGCGCCGGTGGCGCGCCAGTTGTCGGCCATTGCCAATGCGCCCGCCAACGCCCGCAGCACACCGCGCCCGATCGCCCGCACCAGCACTCCCGCGCCCGTGCGCCGCAGCACCGCTGCTGCGTCGGCAACGGCAAACGACGCGGGCGACTGGCAGGAGTTCTAAGCCGCCAGCAAGTACTGTCAGCACATCGACAGCAGTGCACGCCAGTTGTTGCAACCGGCGTGCACGGTGCGCGGAATCCACACGCTCGGCACCACGCTCAAGCACCCAGCCGTGCACTCCGCATCCGCAGCAAGTTCACAACGGCACCGCACACGCGGTGCCGTTGTGCGTTGTGCGCGCCATGACAGCTGCCCGCAAGCCCGCATGCACCGCGGCCAGCGTGAAATCGCACTTCACATCGTGCAAGCCGGACTCTATCGCGTTGCCTCCAAAACCACGTTCAACGGGTGTTTTCTAGGGGAATTCCCGACACACCCCCACCAATTCCCTACCCCTTGTACACATGGCAGTCACGTGCCTGAGACCCGGCTTTACCGGCCAGCCCGGCTTGCCTCAATACAGCAGTTCTAACGCCGTTATCTGACCGACGCATCACACAAGGCATGACGTGCGACGCACTGCTCCAGCACTGCATCGCATGCCAGTCCACCTAACGGCACATTCGCTCAGGTCACTCCATGAATTCCTTTCTGCACCGCTTCAACGTCGGCAAGCGCCTCTCCCTGGCCTTCGGCGTGTTGATCCTTCTGTCCTGCGCGCTGGTGGCCGCCGGCCTGTACACGCTCAGCCAGGCGCGTGAGCGCCTGGATACCATCGTCAACCGCAACATGGCGATGATCCAGTACGCCACCGACATGCTGGACGCCAATGCCACCATCTCGTTGAACCTGCGCAACATCGTGCTGCCGACCACTGCCGAACAGAATCGCCAGTTCGGCGAAGTGATCGACGCCCAGCGCATCCGTTACAAGGAGCTGCGCGAGAAGCTCTACGCGTTCCCCGCCGACGCGCACGACCAGCAATTGCGCAACGCGCTGGATCTGACCCGCGAGCAGGCGCTGGCGCATAACCAGCAGGTACGCGAACTGGGCACGGCCGGCAAGGTCGACCAGGCCATGCCGATCCTGCTCGAGCGCGCCGCACCGGCCACCCAGCGCTGGCAGGATGCGATCCGCACCTACTCGGACGCGCAGCGCAAGAGCAGCCAGCTGGCCTATGACCAGGCCAATGCCTCGATGGCGCGTGGCCGCGCCATGCTGATCGGCGGCGGCCTGGCCGTGGTGCTGCTGAGCGCCCTGCTGGCCTGGACGATCACCCGCAGCCTCACCGGCCCGTTGAACCGCGCCACCCGCGCCGCCGAGGCGATCGCCGACGGCCGGCTCGATAACCAAGTGCACAGCGAGGCCAGCGACGAAACCGGCCGTCTGCTGCAGGCAATGGACAAGATGCAGTCGCAGGTGCGCAACCTGATCACCGCGCAGCTGGACATGGCCAAGCGCCATGACAACGGCCAGATCAGCTTCCGCATGGATGCCGACGCGTTCCCGGGCGACTACGGCCGCATGGCCGGCGATACCAACGCCCTGGTCGACAGCCACGTCCAGGTGACGCTGCGTCTGGCACAGATCATGGGCCGCTACGCCATCGGCGACCTCAGCGAGGACATGGACGCGTTGCCCGGCGAAAAGGCCAGGCTGACCGACACCATGGCGCAAGTGAAAACCAACCTGGCGGCGATGAATCAGCAGATCAAGCAACTGGCCCAGTCCGCTGCCGACGGCGACTTCGGCGCACGCGGCGATGCGGCGCAGTTCCAGTTCGATTTCCGCGTCATGGTCGAGAGCCTCAACCAGTTGATGGCCACCGCCGACGGCAGCCTGCAGTCGCTGTCGGGCATCCTGCGTGCGATTGCGGCGGGCGACCTGACTGCGCGCATGGACGGCGAGTTCAAGGGCGTGTTCGCACAGATGCGCGACGACGCCAACGCCACGGCGACCCAGTTGTCCGGCATCGTCGGGCACATCCAGCACTCGGCCACCTCGATCAATGCTGCCGCCAGCGAGATCGCCGCCGGCAATCAGGACCTGTCGCAGCGCACCGAGCAGCAGGCCGCCAACCTCGAGGAAACCGCTGCCTCGATGGAAGAACTCACCTCCACCGTGCGCCAGAATGCCGAAAGCGCACGCCAGGCCAACCAACTCGCCATCGGCGCCGCCAGTGTGGCCTCGCAGGGTGGCGAGGTGGTCAGCAAGGTGGTCGACACTATGAGCGGCATCGAGGCCTCGTCCAAGCGCATTGCCGACATCATCAGCGTCATCGACGGCATCTCGTTCCAGACCAACATCCTGGCTCTGAATGCCGCCGTGGAAGCGGCGCGTGCCGGTGACCAGGGCCGCGGCTTTGCAGTGGTCGCCTCCGAGGTGCGCACCCTGGCACAGCGTTCGTCGGCGGCGGCCAAGGAGATCAAGAGCCTGATCGACGACTCCGTGCAGCGGGTGGCCGACGGTTCGCAGCTGGTGGACCAGGCCGGCAAGACCATGGCCGAGATCGTCGCCAGCGTGCAGCGTGTCACCAACATCATGGGCGAGATCTCCGCCGCCTCGCAGGAACAGTCGGCCGGCATCGAACAGGTCAACCAGACCGTCACCCACATGGACGAAGCCACCCAGCAGAATGCCGCGCTGGTGGAAGAAGCCACCGCCGCTGCCCGCGCGATGGAAGAACAGGCCCAGCAGCTCACCGAGGCGGTTGCCGTGTTCAAGATCGTCGAGCAGGGCCCGGCCGCACGTCAGCCCGCGGCGATGGTCGCTGCGCCGGTCAATGCACGCTTTGCCGCCCGCCCGGCCGCCCGTGCCGGCAGCAACGCAGCGCCACGCCGCAGCACCGCCGGCACGGCGACAGCGGCAGCCCCGGCAGGCCCCAGCGACTGGCAGGAGTTCTGAGCCCCACCGCAACGCGTCACACCCGCAATCTCCAGAAACACCATTCGAGCGTAGTTTGATTCGGTGACGAATCTTGAGGGTCGCTTCCTAGCGAGGGAAGCGGCCCTTTTTTTTGTTCCGGGCATCGGTCGACATCCGCCGGCGGGCGTCAGACCGAACATCAGGCGACGCGCCATACTTCATCAAAAACTAACAATCGCCGCATCGCCGCTGCGCCCAAATCGGACAAGCGAACTGGACAATTGTGCGGATTTCGACACAAACCATCAATTAATTGCATAAACGGCCGCTATCGACTTCACGCATCCGTAACGCCCTCCCCCGGGCAAGGTCGATTCCTCATGCACTCCTTCAACCGCCTGTCTGTGGGCACCCGGCTGTCCGCGTTGCTGACGTTGGTGATTGCGCTCTCCCTCGGCCTGCTGGCCCTGACCATCTACCGCCAGTCCGCTGACGACATCGAATCCCAGGTCAAGGCCGAGCTGCGCTCCAGCACCCGGTTGATGCAGCAGTCGGTGGCGATGTACGACGTCACACTGACCGAGGGCACCCAGCGCCTGGGCAGCGTGTTCGAGACCATGCTCCCCAGCGGCGAGCGCACTCTCGACACCGCCAGCACCGTCGTCATCGGCGAGCAGCAGACGCCGTCGCTGCGGGCCGGCAAGCAGGCATTGAATCTCAACGTCGACGCGGTGGATCGCTTCGCGCTGACTGCCGGCGGGGTCGCCACCATCTTCGCGCGCACCGGCGACGACTTCGTGCGCATCACCACCTCGCTGCGCAACAAGCAGAATGAGCGCGTGATCGGCACCCTGCTCGACCGCAAGGGCAAGGCCTACGCCGCGCTGTCGCAAGGCAAGGCCTTCACCGGCCAGGCACAGCTGTTCGGCGAGCAGTACATGACCCATTACCAGCCGCTGCGCAATGCCGCCGGCGAGGTGATCGGCGCCCTGTTCGTCGGGCGCAACTACACCCAGGGCCTGGCCGCGCTGAAGGCGCAGGTCAGCACCACCAAGCTGGGCCAGGACGGTTATTTCCTCATCGTCGACATGGCGCCGGGCGAGCACCAGGGCCAGGTCATCGCCGCACCGCCGGGCACACCGGCCACGCTGGCGGCGCTGGTGCCGGCCGAGCAGCAATCGCTGCTGCAGTCGGTGCTGGACGGCAAGCAGCCCAGCGCCAACCTGCAGTTGCGCGATGCCCAGGGCAACGCCCATGCCTTCGAAGTCACCGCCCAGCGCTACGCGCCGTGGCAGTGGGCGGTGATCGGCACCCAGCCGCGCAGTGCCATCGACGGCCCGCTGGACGAGCTGATGGGCAGCATGCTGCTGTTCTCGCTGGTGGTGCTGGGCCTGTGCATCGCAGTGGTCTTCATCGCCGCGCGTAAGATGGTCACCCGCCCGCTGCTGGCGGTGGAACGCGTGCTCGGCGATGTGGCTGCCGGACGCCTGGACAATCCCATCGAGATCGACCGCCACGACGAACTCGGTCGCCTGCTGCTCAATGCACGCGCCATGCGCGACGACCTGCGCGCGCGGCTGCAACGCGATCAGCTGATCGCCAGCGAAGCGCTGCGCGTGCGCACCGCGCTGGACGATGTCAGCACCAACGTGATGATCGCCGATGCCGATCGCCGCATCATCTACGTCAACCGCCCGCTGCAACGCATGCTCAAGAGCGTGCAGGACGAACTGCGCCGCGACCTGCCCAACTTCGATGCCGATGCGCTGATCGATGCCAGCATCGACCAGTTCCATCGCAAGCCTGAACACCAGGCACGCATGCTCGACCAGCTCACCGGCACCCACACCGCGCAGATCCATGTCGGTGGCCGCACCATGCGGCTGGTGGTCAACCCGGTGCTGGGCGCGGCCGGCGAGCGCATGGGCTTTGTGGTCGAGTGGGCCGACCGCACCCAGGAAGTCCAGGTGGAACAGGAGGTCGCACGTATCGTGCAGGCCGCCGCTGCCGGCGACCTGAGCGAGCGCGTCGGCCTGGAAGGCAAGCAGGGCTTCCTGCTGCTGCTTGCCCAGCAACTCAACGCGCTGCTGGACAACAATGCGGACGGGCTGTCGCGCGTGTCCGCCCTGCTCTCTGCGTTGTCGCAGGGCGATCTGACCGCGCGCATGGATGGCGACCTGCAAGGCGTGTTCGCCACCATCCGCGACGATGCCAATGCCACTGCCGACCAGCTGGCCGGCATCGTGCGCCGGATCAAGGACTCCTCGCTGGCGATCAACTCGGCCGCCACCGAGATCGCCACCGGCAATGGCGACCTGTCGCGTCGCACCGAACAGCAAGCCGCGGCCCTGGAAGAAACCGCCGCCTCGATGGAGGAGCTCACCGCCACCGTCAAGCAGAATGCCGACAACGCCGACCAGGCCAATCGGCTGGTGCTGGACGCCGCCGGCGTGGCGGCCCAGGGCGGCGATGTGGTCGGCCGCGTGGTCACCACCATGGCCGACATCGATACCTCGTCCAAGAAGATCGCCGAGATCATCGGCGTCATCGACGGCATCGCCTTCCAGACCAATATCCTGGCCTTGAACGCGGCAGTGGAAGCCGCGCGCGCCGGCGAACAGGGCCGCGGCTTTGCCGTGGTCGCCTCCGAAGTACGTACGCTCGCACAGCGTTCGGCCGGCGCAGCCAAGGAGATCAAGCACCTGATCCAGGACTCGGTGACCCGCATCGGCAACGGCGCTGCACTGGCGTCCGAAGCCGGCAGCACCATGCAGCAGGTGGTCAGCTCGGTGCAGCGCGTCACCGACATCATGAGCGAGATCACCAGCGCCTCGCGCGAGCAGGCCGCCGGCATCACCCAGGTCAACCAGACCGTCACCCAGATGGACGAAACCACCCAGCAGAACGCCGCCCTGGTGGAAGAAGCCACCGCGGCTGCACGCGCGATGGAAGACCAGGCCGCGCAACTGGTGGATGCAGTGGCTGTGTTCCGCCTGGAACAGCAGGACCAACTGAACACCTTGCTGGCCAACGCACGCCACGCCTACACCTGATGCGACAGACGACGACGCGCCCATCGAATATGTAAATCGAGGGCGCGATGCCCTCGCCGCTCGCGGAAACGCCGTGAATCCGTCAGCGAAGACTGCGTCGCGTCGTTTAGGCGCGATCCTGATTGAATCAAAAGCTCAGTGGGTCGAGAGTGCGGTGCCCTCACCGCTTGCGGGACACGCCGTGAATCCGTCCATGGAGGCTCCTTGGCGGCATCCATGCCGCCAAGGGTCCCGCAACCGGCAAGGACACCGCACCAGGAAGTTGGTCGGCCGCTTTCTTGAAGGCTTGTTGCGCGGTATGCGATGGAAAGATCTTCGGACGCACGAGGATCCGAACAACGCGCATCAAGCACTGCCCTTACCGTGCACACCGACCATCTCCACTGGTCCTTGCCCGCTCACCGTCGCGGGACCTTACGCGGCATGGATGCCGCGTAAGAGCCTACAGGGACGTACTTGCGGCGTGTCCTGCGATGGTGGGCGGGCAAGGACCCTGCAGCAAAGTCGCAGATCACCCGCTCTGCGACTGATGTATCCGCACCATCCAAGCCCATCGAAACACAGCGCCTGAAAAAACGAGACCCCTGGAATCGTTGCCGCGTTCAGACGCGATCAGATGCTCAGATCAAAAGCTCGGTGAGTCGAGTACGCGGTGCCCTCACCACTTGCGGGACACGCCGTGAATCCATCCATGGAGGCTCCTTGGCGGCATCCATGCCGCCAAGGGTCCCGCAACCGGCAAGGACACCGCACCAGGAAGTTGGTCGGCTGCTTTCTTGAAAGCTTGTTGTTCGGCTCGTGATGGAAGATTGTTGAACGTGCAATCCGAACAACGCGCATCAAGCACTGCCCTTACCGTGCACACCAACCATCTCCACTGGTCCTTGCCCGCCCACCGTCGCGGGACCTTACGCGGCATGGATGCCGCGCCAGAGCCTACACGGACGTACTTGCGGCGTGTCATGCGATGGTGGGCGGGCAAGGACCCTGCAGCCAAGCGGCAGGACCACGCGCTCTACACTTGATCCATGTGCACTATCCAGCCACTGGAAACACAACACCCAAAGCAACCAAGGCTTCATGCAATAGTTTTTGTCAGCTGCTCTTAAAGATTTCGCTTTGCCGCCGATATCAAGTCGACGCCGTGACAACCGTTCCGGCGTCTTCCCGCATCCACAGTGCCTGTGCCCATGTCCCAAGGCGATACCTCAGAGCTGGACCACGATGCCGACCACCTTGCCGAAGGTGACGAGCGCTATCTGCTGCGCAACAAACGGCAGATCCGTGGCCTGCTGCGCCAGTTGCTCGACCAGCGCGCCATCGTGACCATGCATGTGGCCGGGCGCGACATGGCCGTGCCCACCGCCGTGCTCGAGGTAGACGAAGACGACGACTGCGTGATTCTGGACGGCAGCCATAACGAAGCCTCCAACCGCGCCATCCAGGACGCCAAGTACCTGCTGTGCTATGCGCAGCTGGAACGGGTCAATATACGCTTCCGCCTGGAAACGCCCGAGCGGCTGGAGCGCGACATCCACGTTGCCTTCCGCGCCGAGCTGCCCGAGGCGATGTATCACCTGCAGCGTCGCGAGTCGTACCGGCTGGAAACGCCGATCACCGACTCGCCCGTCTGCATCATTCGCCAGGATGAAGCACAGGGCGGCAATCTCAACCTGCAGCTGCGCGTGATCGATATCAGCAGCGGTGGCCTGGCGGTCTCGCTCATCGATGGCATGCCCCTGCTCGAACCGCAGCGCACCTACCGCAACTGCACGCTGCAGTTGCCCGACACCGCGCCGATCACCCTGCCGCTAACGGTGTGCAGCCAATACAAGCAAACCCTGCCCAACGGCAGCGAAGGTTTCCGCGTCGGCATGCAGTTCAGCGACCTGCCACGCGGCGCCGACGAGACCATCCAGCGCTACATCTTCCGGGTCGACCGCCAGCGCAATGCGCGCAAGAGCGGCGTGTTCTGAACCCACCCGCACCAGCCACGGCGCGCGGCTAAAGTTGCCCTGCGCTGCGCCGATGTTGCTAGGGCAATCCTCATCCGCATGCTTTTCCTATAGCTGCAATCCGACACTCAGCCGCAACGCCCGGAGTTTCCATGAACGACAAAAGCACGACCACCGGCACCGGTGGTGAATTCCTCAGCTTCGCCCTGGGCGAAGAACACTACGGCGTGGACATCCTGAAGGTGCAGGAAATCCGCGGCTACGATTCGGTCACCCGCCTGCCCGACGCACCGGACTACATCAAGGGTGTGATCAACCTGCGCGGCACCATCGTGCCGGTGATCGACCTGCGCCTGAAGCTGCGCCTGAAAGAAGCGCGCTACGACGCCTTCACCGTGATGATCGTGCTCAACGTCGAAGACCGTGTGGTCGGCATCGTTGTGGACAGCGTCTCGGACGTGATTCCGCTCAACGACGACCAGATCCGCCCCACCCCCGAATTCGGCGCCTCGGTCGACACCCGCTTCATCTCGGGCATCGGCACCCAGGACGATCGCATGCTGATCCTGCTGGATATCGAGACCCTGCTGGACAGCACCGAGCTCGGTCAGCAGCAACTGGCCGAAGAAGCGGCCTGATTCAGACCATCTGGTGTCGGGAGCTTCCCGACACGAGACGCACAACGAAGTTGAAGTGAGATAGAAATCACGTTTTTCGGATTCAAGTTGAACGGCGGCTAGCCGATAGCTGAATAGAAGCCCGCGTACACAAACGGGTCACCGTTCGACTTTTGATTCTGGAGAATCCCAATGAAGTTCCTGCTCTCGCTCCTCCCCGTCGCTGCTCTCGTGATCGTTGCTCCCACGCTGTCGGCTCAGTCGCAGGAAATGATTCCGCCAGAAATGGCGACCCGTTTCGTCGGCAAGGACGGCATGGTGTGCGGCAAGGTCGAAAAGGCCAAGTACGCCCAGAGCTCGGAAGGTGAACCCACCTTCCTGTACATGGGCGGCATGTTCCCGCGTCACACCTTCTCGGCCCGCATCGACGGCGCCAACCGCGGCAAGTTCAGCTTTGCCCCGGAAAGCCTGGAAGGCAAGGACGTCTGTGTGCTCGGCAAGATCCAGCGTGACAGCTCGCGTGCCGAAATCGAAGTCAGCTCGCCGGCCAGCCTGAAGCTGGCCACCATCAAGTAATCGCCCACAGATCGCCACGCCCTCGCGCGTGGCGATCTGCTGTTTGCGGTTATGCGCACTGACTTCTATCGGGGAATCGTGTCAATGCAATGGATCAACAATCTGAAATTGATGCCCAAGCTGATGCTGGCGTTCGGCATCGTGCTGCTGATCATGCTGGTGCAGGGCATCATCGCCTATGCCGGCCTGGCGTCGCTCAATAACGTCACCCGCGATCTGGCCGGCAATACCATGTCCAGCGTGCGCGAAGCAGGCGACCTGCGCGGCATGCTCGGCGAATATCGAAATGCGTCTTATCAGAATCTGGTGCGCGCCAGCGACTCGGTCAAGCAGGAAGCCAAGGTCCGCGCCAAGCGGCTCCATGGCGAAATCGAAGCCACGATCAAGGGCTACCCCCGCCTGATCGAGAGCCCGCAGCAGAAGAAGTTGTTCGACGTGTTCGTGGCGGACTGGAAGAAGGCAGCGGCCTCCTACGCCAGCGTCGACGAAATGGTCGAGCTCAATCTGCCCGACGATGCCGTCGACACCTTTGTCGGCGAGACCCGCACCCTGCACAACAAGGCCAAGGATTCGCTGGCCGCGTTGATCGTCGAAGACAACAAGTTGGCGCAGGCTGCCAAGAGCAAGGCCGAAAAAGTCCATGCCACCTCGGTCTCGCTGACCGTGATGGTGCTGTTGATCGGCATCGCCGGTGGCCTGGGCCTGGCATTCCTGTTCGCACGTTCCATCGTCAAGAGCATGCGCGGCGCCGTTTCCACCGCCACCGAAATCGCCAGCGGCAAGCTGGATGGCCAGATCAATGTGCAGGGCCAGGACGAAGTGGGCGAACTGATGCGCTCCATGCACCGCATGCAGCGCGACCTGAAGGAACGCATCGAACGCGATCAGAAGATTGCCGACGAAAACCTGCGCATCCGTACCGCGCTGGACAAATCGTCCACCAGCACCTTCATCACCAACGCCGATCGGGTCATGATCTACGCCAACGAGGCGTTCATGAAGCTGGTCACGCATTACGAAGGCAGCATTCGTCTGTCCTCGCCCGATTTTGAAGCCGGCAAGATCATCGGCCAGCACATCAGCTATCTCGGCCTGCCCGAAACGACCGTGCGCAAGGCCATCGCAGCACTGGAACGCGACGGCATCACCAGCTTCGAAGAGCGCTACGGCGAGTTTGTGATGATGCAGACCGTCACCGTCATCAAGAACGAGCAGGGCGAAAGCACCGGCGATGTCTGCGAATGGCGCGACCGCACCATCGAAGTCCAGGTTGAAGAGGAAGTCGCCCGCATCGTGCGTGCCGCCGCCAGCGGCGACATGAGCGGCCGGGTGGAAACCGACGGCAAGCAGGGCTTCTTCCTGCAGCTGGCCCAGCAGCTCAACGGCCTGCTGGATGCCAACGCCGGCAGCCTGGAGCAGATCTCCGCATTGCTGTCGGCGCTGTCGCGCGGCGACCTGACCGTGCGCATGCACGGCGAATTCAGCGGCGTGTTCGCGCAGATGCGTGACGATGCCAATGCCACCGCCGAGCAGCTGGCCGACATCGTCGGACGCATCAAGGTCTCGTCCACCGCGATCAACTCGGCGGCCGGCGAGATTGCCTCCGGCAACAGCGACCTGTCGCATCGTACCGAGCAGCAGGCCGCCAACCTGGAAGAAACCGCTGCCTCGATGGAGGAGCTCACCTCCACCGTCCGGCAGAACGCCGAAAGCGCCCGTCAGGCCAACCAGTTGGCCATCGGCGCCACCGGCGTGGCCTCGCAGGGCGGCGACGTGGTCTCGCAGGTGGTCACCACCATGTCGGGCATCGAAGCCTCGTCCAAGAAGATTGCCGACATCATCTCGGTGATCGACGGCATCGCGTTCCAGACCAACATCCTGGCCTTGAACGCAGCGGTGGAAGCCGCCCGTGCCGGCGAACAGGGTCGCGGCTTTGCCGTGGTCGCCTCGGAAGTACGCACGCTGGCACAGCGTTCGGCCGGCGCCGCCAAGGAGATCAAGGGCTTGATCGACGACTCCGTGCACAAAGTGGCCGAGGGTTCGGCACTGGTGCGCAAGGCCGGTGCGACCATGGCCGAGATCGTGGCCAGCGTGCAGCGCGTGACCGACATCATGGGCGAGATCTCTGCGGCCTCGCAGGAACAGTCGGCCGGCATCGAGCAGGTCAACCAGACCATCACCCAGATGGACGAAACCACCCAGCAGAACGCCGCGCTGGTGGAAGAAGCCACTGCGGCCGCACGCTCGATGGAAGAGCAGGCCGGCCACCTGGCCGAAGCGGTGTCGGTGTTCAAGCTGGACGAGCCAGCCTCCCAGGCCTCCCCGGCCGCCCGCGTGCGCGCGGTCGCCTCGCGCCCGGTGGCGGTGAAGTCCGCAGCCAAGCCGGCGGCGCGCGCAGCGGCCACCTCGTCACGGCCGGCCAAGCCGCAGGCCGCGTTGGCCGACGGTAACTGGCAAGAGTTCTGATCCACCGCTGTCACCCACAAAGCCCCGGCACTGCCGGGGCTTTGTGTATCTGCCCTCGGGGCAGCGCGCATTGCCCCGCCGCTGGGTGCGATCGCACCGCCCACGCCGCGCCGGGCACCGTCAGCAGGCCCGACTGTCTGCGATACGTGATTGGTGCTTCAGTTGCATGACCACGTGGCCGATATCCAGTCATAGCTAACGACGCGCATGGATATGACGACCACCTCGACTTCCGCTTCAGACACACGCGAATTTGATTTTGGCGACCGCGATTTCAAGCGCGTCTGCGACCTGATCTATCAGCGTGTCGGCATCGCCCTGGCTCCGGCCAAGCGCGACATGGTGTATGGCCGGTTGTCGCGTCGTCTTCGCGTGCTCGGCCTGCGCTCCTTCCGCGACTACCTGGACCAGCTGGAAGCAGGCAACGACGAAGAGGAATGGCAGGCGTTCACCAATGCGCTGACCACCAATCTGACCTCGTTCTTCCGCGAGCCGCACCACTTCGACAAGCTGCGCGAAGAACTGCAAAAGCGCGCCTCGCAGGCACCATTGAAGATCTGGTCCTGCGCGGCCTCGACCGGCGAGGAGCCCTACTCCATCGCCATCACCGCCTGCGAAGCCTTCGGCACCTTGACCCCGCCGGTCAGCATCGTCGCCACCGACGTCGACACCCAGGTGCTGGAAACCGCCTCGCGCGGCGTCTACGCCATCGACCGCGTCGCCTCGCTGGACGCATCGATCAAGCGCAAGTACTTCCAGCGCGGCAGCGGCCCCAACGAAGGCAAGTGCCGGGTCATCCCGGCGTTGCGCCAGCTCATCGAATACCGCCAGCTGAACCTGCTGGCACCGCGTTACGATGTCGGCGGCCCGTACGCGGCGCTGTTCTGCCGCAACGTGATGATCTATTTCGACAAGCCGACCCAGCGCGGCATCCTGTCGCGGCTGGTCAGCCATATGGGCGACGACGGTCTGCTCTACACCGGGCATTCGGAGAACTACCTGCACGCGGCCGATCTGATCCAGCCGTGCGGGCGCACGCTGTATCGGCGCAGCCCGCGCGCCGGAGCGTCTGCATGAGTACCGCCGTGCAGGTCGACGATGTCATGCGCTACCGCGATTCGCGGTTCCAGACCATCACCGCCAAGCTGCTGCCCACCCAGTACCTGGTGGTCGACGACGACACCGCGTTGACGACCACCTTGGGATCGTGCGTTGCCGCCTGCCTGCGCGACCCGGTCCTGAAGATCGGCGGCATGAATCACTTCCTGTTGCCGGAAGGCCAGGTTGGCGATGGCGCACCCGCGCGTTACGGCAGTTATGCGATGGAGTTGCTGATCAACGACATGCTCAAGCGCGGCGCGCATCGCAAACGCATCGAAGCCAAGGTCTTCGGCGGCGCCAACGTGCTCAAGGGCTTCACCAGCAACCCGGTCGGCACCCGCAACGCCGAGTTCGTGCGCCAGTATCTGCAGGCCGAACACATTCCCATCATTGCCGAAGATCTGTGCGGCATCCATCCGCGCAAGGTGTGGTTCTTCCCGACGACCGGACGCGTGGTCGTGCAGCGTTTGCCGCATGCACACGAAGCCGAAGTCGCCGCCGCCGAATCGGCCGTGCGCGCCCGTCTGTCCAAAGCACCGGTTACCGGTGGAGTGGAGTTGTTCGAATGACGCTGGAAACTCCTGTGCGTGTATTGATCGTCGACGACTCGGCGGTCGTACGCCAGATGCTGACCGAAATCCTCTCGCGCGATGCCGGCATCGAGGTGATCGGCTCGGCCGCCGACCCGATCCTGGCGCGCGAAAAGATCAAACGCCTCAATCCGGACGTGATCACGCTGGATGTGGAAATGCCGCGTATGGACGGCCTGGTGTTTCTGGAAAACCTGATGCGCCTGCGCCCCACCCCGGTGGTGATGATTTCGTCGCTGACCGAGCGCGGCGCCGACACCACCCTGCAGGCCTTGTCGCTGGGTGCGGTGGATTTCGTCTCCAAGCCCAAGATCGACGTCGCACGCGGGCTGGAAGGCTACGCGGAAGAGATCGTCAGCAAGGTCAAGATGGCCTCCAAGGCCAGGGTCAGCGCGCTCAATCGTCCCAGCGCGCCCAAGGTCACCCTGGACATGCAGTCCGCCCCGGTACCCGGCAGCGCGCTGCGCTTCCGCACCACCGACCGCCTAATCGCCATCGGCGCCTCCGCCGGCGGCACCGAAGCCCTGCGCGTGGTGCTCGAACACATGCCCGCCGATGCCCCGGCGGTGGTGATGACCCAGCATCTGCCGGCCAGCTTCAGCACCGCCTTCGCCGAGCGCCTCAATCGCCACTCGGCGATGTCGGTGCGCGAGGCCAGCGATGGCGAGGCGATCCTGCCGGGCCACGCCTACCTGCCGCCGGGCGGCCAGCACTTGCGCATCATCCGCGACGGTGCGCGCTGGCGCTGCCGCATCGACGACGGCCCGCCGGTCAATCGCCACAAGCCGGCGGTGGACGTGCTGTTCCGCTCGGTCGCCGCCAACGCCGGCCCGAATGCGGTCGGCGCCATCCTCACCGGCATGGGTGACGACGGTGCACGCGGCCTGCTGGAAATGCTGCAGGCCGGCGCGCCCACGCTGGTGCAGGACGAAGCCAGCAGCGTGGTGTGGGGCATGCCCGGCGCCGCCTACAAGCTCGGTGCCGCGCAGGAAGTGGTGCCGCTGAACCGCGTTGCCGAGCGCCTGATCGCGCTGTCGGCACAGGCACGCTGATCCGGCATGATGGCCCGTCCCCCGCATCCGACCGAACAGGCGGCGGCTCCCGGCATTACGGGAACCGCGTCGCTGGCGACGGCGGATGCGCCGGCAGATCACGCGCCCGCCCCCGGGATGATCAAGCCCGGCCCGCTCACCGCTGGCATAACCAGGCCTGACGAACATCCCGACGCCACGCGCTCACGCCTGCTGGCCGAAGCGCTGGACGGCAGCAGTAGTGCGATCCTGATCTGCGATCTGCAATCGCGCCTGCTCTACGCAAATGAGGGCTTCCAGCGCATGTTCGGCTATACCGAAGCCGAACTGGTGGGCAAGCGTCCGTCGGACGTGCTCACCCGCGCGCAAAGCGGCCAGGAAGAAGTGGCGCGCATCCGCGACCGCGCCGACGCGTTGCAGCAGACCCAGGCCGACCTGCTGGTGTACCGCAAGGACGGCACCCCGCTGTGGATCTCGCTCAACTTCAATCCGATCTACGATGCCAGGCATCTGCCATCGCATTACGTGGCGGTGCTGACCGACATCACCGACACCAAGATGCATGAGGTGCTGCAGCACCGCGTGCTCGAGGCGCTGGTCCAGGAGCGGCCGCTGATCGAGGTGATGACGCTGATCTGCACCGAGGTCGAGCGCATCGCACCGGACGTGCTGGCCACGGTCATGAGCGCGGACAATCAGGGCTGCCTGCATTCGCTGGCCGCACCCAGCCTGCCGCCGGAATACGCCGATGCGGTCAACGGCTTGAAGATCGCGCCGGGTGCAGGCGCCTGCGGCACGGCCGCCTGGCGCGGCCGGCCGGTGATGGTGGAAGACATCGCCACCGACCCGCTGTTTGCGCAATTCCGCGAACTCTTGCTGCCGATGGGCTTGCGCGCGTGCTGGAGCACGCCGATCCGCTCCAACAGCGCACGCGTGCTCGGTACCTTCGCGCTGTACTACCGCAAGGCGCAGCGTGCCGATGCCTGGCACGTGCGCCTTACCGATCTGTGCCAGCAGCTGTGCACGCTGGCGCTGGAACGCGAACAGATCCGTCAACGCGTGCATCAACTGGCGTTCTACGATGCGCTGACCGGCTTGCCCAACCGCATCATGTTCAGCGCACGCGCCGAGCAAGCACTGACGCAGGCCGAATACGCCGGCGAACCGGCCACGTTGATGTTCATCAACATCGACCGCTTCAAGTTGATCAACGACAGCCAGGGCCATGCCGCCGGCGACGGGTTGTTGCGCGACATCGCTTTGCGCATCGGCGAACAGCTGACCGCCACCGCCATGCTGGCGCGCCTGGCCGGCGACGAATTTGCACTCGCGCTGCCGCAATGCAGCGCCGAGCAGGCCAGTGCCGCCGCAGAACGCGTGCTGGGCACCATTGCCAGGCCGCTGCCGGTCGGGCACATGACCGTGCATCCGTCAGCCAGCATCGGCGTGGCGATGTTTCCCGAGGATGGGCGCGACATCAACATCCTGCTGCGGCATGCCGATCTGGCCATGAATCGCGCCAAGCAGGAAGGTGGCGGACGGTTCCGCTTCTTCAGTTCCGACATGAACCGCATGGCGCAGGAGCGCGTGGCGCTGGAAGCGGAGCTGCGCCAGGCGATCGGCCGCGATCAGCTGCAACTGCACTATCAACCGCAGTTGCACAGCGCTGCACCGCACGCGCTGTACGGCGTGGAAGCGCTGTTGCGCTGGAATCATCCGCAAATGGGCGCCATTTCGCCGGCGCGGTTTCTGCCCGTGGCCGAAGAACAAGGCATGATGCCGCAGCTCAACGACTGGGTGCTGCGCAGCGCCTGCCGGCAGATCGCCGATTGGCGCAAGCGTGGCGTGCCGGTGTCGCGCGTGTCGGTGAACCTGTCGGCGAGCAGCTTCGAAAGCCCGCGCATGCTCAGCGACCTGTTGCGCCTGATCGCCGACATGGGCGCGCAGCCCTCCGACCTCACGCTGGAAATGACCGAGAGCGTGATGCTCTCCGGGCAACCCGGCGTCCTGGAAAACCTGCACGCCATCCGCGAAGCCGGCATCTCGTTGTCGCTGGACGACTTCGGCACCGGCTACTCGAGCCTGAGCCATCTGCATCGCCTGCCGATCGACGAACTCAAGCTGGACATGAGCTTCGTGCGCGACATCGAACACAGCGAAGACGCCCGCGCCCTCACCACCTCGGTGCTGCGCATCGGCGAGCATCTGCGCAAGCACGTGGTTGCCGAAGGCGTGGAAAACGAAGCCCAACGCCTGTTCCTCGCCGACCTCGGCTGCGAAGTGCTGCAGGGCTATCTATTTTCGCGGCCATTGCCGGCGGCGGCACTGGAAGCCTGGTTGGGCGCGCAGTCTTAGAGCGGCTCACGACACTACGTCGTGGTTTGGCAGGCTGTTCTCATAGCGTTTTACGCTCGCATCAGCAAGTTGAGGCAACCTGCCAGACGGCAAATCATCTGATCTGGTGCTTCGGTGCAGGGCCCTTGCCCGCCCACCCTCGCAGGAAACGCCGCAAGTACGTCCCTGTAGGCTCTTACGCGGCATCCATGCCGCGTAAGGTCCCGCGACGGTGGGCGGGCAAGGACGAGTCGAGAGGATCGGTGTGCATGGCAACAGCAGGAACGGCGGCCGGCGGGTTAGATGCAGCGCTGGTTCCGTGGACCTTGTGTGATCTGGCCGACGTGGTCTGATTTCCAAAGCTTTCCGTCGAAGGCGGGCCGCAAGTTGCTTGGGTTGCCCTTATCGCTAAATAGCCATGCACCCATGCAGGCGACAAAGCCATTGCGTTTAATGACCTCGCTCAAGTCATCTCGCTTTTGCGGTTGCATCAGTGCACGACCAACTTAGGAGGCGTGATGTCCTTGCCGGTTCCGGGACCCTTGGCGGCATGGATGCCGCCAAGGAGCCTCCACGGACGGATTCACGGCGTGTCCCGGAAGTGGTGAGGGCGTCGCGCCCTCGACCAACCGGCTTTGCTGGTTTGAAACGGCAGACAGAGCTCAAAAACAGGTTGTTCTGAGCTCAGGCTGCACGACATGGAAGAAGCGAACACAAAGCACCTGATCTGGCGCTTCGATGCAGGGCCCTTGCCCGCCCACCATCGCAGGACACGCCGCAAGTACGTCCATGTAGGCTCTTACGCGTCATCCATGCCGCGTAAGGTCCCGCGACGGTGGGCGGGCAAGGACCCGTCGGGATGGTCGGTGCTCATGCTTGCAAGCAACGCACGATGTCGTTCTGATCGCCAGATCAGCGGCACATCATGAGAGCGATGCCTGTGCCTGACTGTTGTCTTCAAGCGCGCGCCTTTCCATCCGCGTCGAATCCGATGCCACGGTGCGCTTCAACCAACCCAGCAATTGCGCAGTGACGAAGGCCGGATTCTCCAGCGATGCGATATGTCCGGCATCGGGGATCAGCTCGTAGTCGCAACCGATCACCTCGGCCATCAGCCACAGCTCTTCGGGCGGGCGCGGAATATCGTCTGCGCCGCCGAGCAGGAAGGTACTGGCCGGATTCAGCGCGGACATCGCCTCCAGGCGATCCGCGCGCCCGAAGATCAGCCGGCCCAGCGGCACGATCGAGGTTCGCAACTGCTCGGCCGACATCGCCGCCAGGCGCTGCGCAAACGCAGCCGGCAGCGCGGAATTCAGATCGATGCCGGGGCGGAAAAAGATCGGCACGATCGCCTCGATCAACGCGGGCGTCACCTGCCCGGCCGCTTCGATCGCATCGAGCAGAGCGAAATAACGCGTTTGCGTGGCCTGCGGCTCGGCACCCAGGAAGGTATCCATCAGCACCAGGCTGCGCACGCGCTCCGGTGCCAGCAACGCCAGCTCGGCGCCCCACATACCACCGACCGACAGGCCGACCACCGCGCATTGCGGCAGTTCCAGCGCATCCAGCAACAGCAGCATCTGCCTGGCAAGATCGCCAACCGTCTGCGTGCCCGCTGGCAGCGCCGCCGATTGCCCGTGCCCCCACAACTCAGGAACGATGACCCGATAGCGCTGCGAAAGCGACTGGATCTGCGGCTCCCACATGGCCGCGTCCCAGAGATAACTGTGGCCAAGCAACACCGGAAACCCTTGACCGTATTGTGCGTAGTGCAGCGTTTGACCAGCGATCGTGCAAGTGGGCATTGGAGATCAATCAGAGCGATGGGAGCGGCGCCACTCTAGACCTCCGGACTTCAGATTTTTGTTGCAACGCGACAGCCGAGTTAACTGCGATTGCCTTAACTCCCGGCATTACGCAGCTAAAACGAAGTCATCGCCCGAATAACGAAAAACGCCCGGGGTTGCCGGGCGTTTTCGAACAGGTGAGCGACTGGCTGGATCAGGCAGCGACGGTGTCGGCCACGTCCTGATATTCCTGGATCTGATCGAAATTCATGTAGCGGTAGATCTGATCGCCACTGGTCTTGATCACGCCCACATCGGCCATGTACTCGTCCTTGGTCGGGATGCGGCCCAGACGCGAGCAGATCGCCGCCAGTTCCGCCGAACCCAGGTACACGTTGGTGTTGCGGCCCAGACGATTCGGGAAGTTACGCGTGGAGGTGGAGAACACCGTGGCGCCCTCGCGTGCCTGCGCCTGGTTACCCATGCACAGCGAGCAGCCCGGCATTTCCATACGCGCGCCGGCAGCGCCGAAGGTGCCGTAATGGCCTTCCTTGGTCAGCTCGGAGGCGTCCATCTTGGTCGGCGGCGCAACCCACAGACGGGTCGGGATATCGCGCTTGCCTTCCAGCAACTTGGCAGCGGCACGGAAGTGACCGATGTTGGTCATGCACGAACCGATGAACACCTCGTCGATCGCCGCACCGGCCACGTCGGACAGCGTCTTGACGTCGTCCGGATCGTTCGGGCACGCCACGATCGGCTCGTGGATGTCGGCCAGGTCGATCTCGATGACGGCGGCGTACTCGGCGTCGGCATCGGGCTGCAGCAGCTGCGGATCGGCCAGCCACTCTTCCATCTTCTTGATGCGGCGGCCCAGCGTGCGCGCATCGGCATAGCCTTCGGCAATCATCCAGCGCAGCAGGGTGATGTTGCTGGTCAGGTATTCGATGATCGGCGCCTTGTCCAGGTGCACGGTGCAACCGGCCGCCGAACGCTCGGCCGAGGCGTCGGACAGCTCGAACGCCTGTTCCACCTTCAGGTTCGGCAGGCCTTCGATTTCCAGGATGCGGCCGGAGAAGATGTTCTTCTTGCCCTGCTTGGCCACGGTCAGCAGACCGTCCTTGATCGCGTACAGCGGGATCGCATTGACCAGGTCACGCAGGGTCACGCCCGGCTGCATTTCACCCTTGAAGCGCACCAGCACGCTTTCGGGCATGTCCAGCGGCATCACGCCGGTGGCGGCCGCGAAGGCCACCAGGCCGGAGCCGGCCGGGAACGAAATGCCGATCGGGAAACGCGTGTGCGAGTCGCCACCGGTACCGACGGTGTCGGGCAGCAGCATGCGATTGAGCCAGCTGTGGATCACGCCATCGCCCGGACGCAGCGACACGCCGCCTCGGGTGGAGATGAACTCCGGCAAGGTGTGGTGGGTCTTGACGTCGACCGGCTTCGGATAAGCGGCGGTGTGGCAGAACGACTGCATCACCAGGTCGGCCGAGAAGCCCAGGCAGGCCAGGTCCTTCAACTCGTCGCGGGTCATCGGGCCAGTGGTGTCCTGCGAGCCCACCGAGGTCATCTTCGGTTCGCAATAGGTGCCCGGGCGCATGCCCTGGCCTTCCGGCAAGCCGCAGGCGCGGCCGACCATCTTCTGCGCCAGCGAGAAGCCCTTGCCGGTGTCCGGCGGGTCCATCGGCAGGCGAAACAGATCAGAGGCCGGCAGGCCCAGGAACTCGCGCGCCTTGGCGGTCAGGCCGCGGCCAACGATCAGCGGAATGCGGCCACCGGCGCGCACTTCGTCGAACAGCACGTCCGACTTCATCGCGAACTCGGCGATCACCTGCCCGTTCTTCAGCGCCTTGCCATCATACGGACGCAGCTCGACCACATCGCCGTGCTCCATCTGCGACACGTCCAGCTCGATCGGCAACGCGCCGGCGTCTTCCATCGTGTTGTAGAAGATCGGGGCGATCTTGCTGCCCAGGCACACGCCGCCGAAGCGCTTGTTCGGAATGAACGGAATGTCCTCGCCGGTCCACCACAGCACCGAGTTGGTCGCCGACTTGCGCGAGGAACCGGTACCGACCACATCGCCCACGTAGGCGACCAGATGGCCCTTGTCCTTGAGATCGGCGATGGCCTGGATCGGGCCGCGCTTGCCGTCTTCTTCCGGCTCGAAGGCCGCGCCGTCGCGCTTGTTCTTCAGCATCGCCAGCGCGTGCAGCGGGATGTCCGGGCGGGTGGTGGCATCCGGGGCCGGCGACAGGTCGTCGGTGTTGGTCTCGCCCGGCACCTTGAACACGGTGACGGTCATGCTCTGCGGCACTTCCGGCTTGCTGGTGAACCACTCGGCGTCGGCCCAGCTCTGCAGCACGGCCTTGGCATGCGCATTACCGGCTTCGGCCTTTTCCTGCACGTCGTGGAAGGCGTCGAACACCAGCAAGGTGTGCTTGAGCGCTTCGGCGGCGGTGGCGCCCAGCTCGGCGTTGTCGAGCAGGTCGATCAGCGGCTGGATGTTGTAGCCACCCAGCATGGTGCCGAGCAGCTCGGTTGCACGCGTCGGGCTGATCAGCGCGGTTTTCTCGGTGCCGAAGGCCACCGCAGCCAGGTACGAAGCCTTGACCTTGGCGGCATCGTCGACGCCGGCCGGCACGCGCTGGCTGAGCAGCTCGACCAGGAATTCTTCTTCGCCCGCCGGCGGAGCCTTCAGCAGCTCGATGACCTCGGCGGTCTGCTGCGCGGTCAGCGGCAGCGGCGGGATACCGAGCGCGGCGCGCTCTGCAACGTGGTGGCGGTAGGCTTCCAACATGCGGATTCTCCGAAAGACAACAGTGAATGTGTAGACGCGAAACGTGGATCAGCTTGCGGGTTTGGGAACAACGATCTTCAAACCCTTGAAGTAGTCGCGGAAAAAGCCCTCGTCGCGGGTGATCAACCCGTCGCACTGGAGCATCGCGTGGGCGCCGATCAGGAAATCGGCCACCACCCGCTCGCGCTTGCCGCCGCGCGCGCGGAAGCGCTTGTTCATATGGCCGGCGCGCACCGCCGCCGCTTCCTGCGTGGCTTCGTAACGCACCCCGATCGAGGCCAGGGTTTCCATCAGGTCGACCTGGGTATCGAGCATGGCCAGCACCTCGGCCACCACCGCATCGCAGACCACCACCTCGTCGCGCGCCAGCGCATCGCCGATGCAGATCTCCGACACCTCGCCGTAGACCGCATCGCCGACCAGGATGTCCAGCAGCACCGAGGAATCCAGGGCGATCATGGGTCGAACGGATCCCCGGGGGCGCGGCCGCGGATGGCGCGCATCGCCTCGTCGGTGCTGGTCAGCCCGTCGACCAGCTTGAACTTGCCGCGCACCTTGCGCAGTGCCTCGCTGACGTCCTTGCGCAGGATGATGCGCCCGCCGTCGAGCTCGATCTTGAGCGTGGTGCCCTTGGTCAGGCCCAGGGCATCGCGCACGGCCTTGGGCAGCGTGATCTGCCCGCGTTCGGCAACTGTGGCTTCCATGGAGGTGGCCCCGGCAGAAAGTATGCGCCGATTTTACATACTTGACTTGTCGTACTCAAGGCCACATACCGTGTCCTGCAACCGAACGTACACACTGAATTGGTCACACTGTTCCAAACAGACCTACAGCCTGCAGCCATAGGAGTGATGCATGAGCGATTCCTTTTCCACCCGCACCTCGCTTGAGGTCCACGGCAAGCGCTACGAGTACTACAGCCTGCCGAAGCTGGGCGAGCGCTTCGATATCGGCCACCTGCCCTATTCGATGAAGATCCTGCTGGAGAACCTGCTCCGGCACGAAGACGGCGGTGTCACCGTCGGCAAAGACCATATCGAAGCGGTCGCAAAGTGGGACCCTAAGGCCGAGCCCGATATCGAAATCGCCTTCATGCCCGCCCGCGTGGTGCTGCAGGACTTCACCGGCGTGCCATGCGTGGTCGACCTGGCCGCGATGCGCGATGCCGTGGTCAAGCTCGGCGGCAACGCCGACCAAATCAACCCGCAGATCCCCTCCGAACTGGTTATCGACCACTCGGTGCAGGTGGACGTATTCGGCTCGGCCGATGCGCTCGACCTCAACGGCAAGATCGAATTCCAGCGTAACCAGGAACGCTACGGCTTCCTGCGCTGGGGCCAGAAGGCGTTCGAAAACTTCAAGGTGGTGCCGCCCAACACCGGCATCGTCCACCAGGTGAACCTGGAGAATCTGGCGCGCGTGGTGATGAGCGCGGACAAGGACGGAACACAGATTGCGTACCCGGACACCGTGTTCGGCACCGACAGCCATACCACCATGATCAACGGTATCGGCGTGCTGGGCTGGGGCGTGGGCGGGATCGAGGCCGAGGCCGCAATGCTGGGGCAGCCCTCGTCCATGCTGATTCCGCAGGTGGTCGGCTTCAAGCTCAGCGGCAAGCTGCCCGAAGGCGCCACCGCCACCGATCTGGTGCTCACCGTCACCCAGATGCTGCGCAAGGCCGGCGTGGTCGGAAAGTTCGTGGAGTTCTACGGCGAAGGCCTGCAGCATCTGCCGCTGGCCGATCGCGCCACCATCGGCAACATGGCACCGGAATACGGCGCCACCTGCGGCATCTTCCCGGTTGACGACGAATCGCTGACCTATCTGCGCCTGTCCGGCCGCAGCGAGGAACAGATCGCGCTGGTCGAGGCCTACGCCAAGGCGCAGGGCCTGTGGCACGACGCCAACACCCCGCCGGCGCAGTACAGCGCCACGCTGGAGCTGGACATGGGCGAGGTCAAGCCGTCGCTGGCCGGCCCCAAGCGCCCGCAGGACCGCGTGCTGCTGGAAGACATGCAGTCCAACTTCCGCGAGAGCCTCAAGCCGTTCGTGGATGCGCGCAGCAAGCGTCTGACCGATATCAAGCAGGAAGACCGCCTGAAGAACGAAGGCGGCGGCGGCACTGCGGTCGGCGCCAAGGCAGCGCAAGCCGAGAGTTCCACCGACAGCGGCGCCGGCTGGCAGCTGCGCGACGGCTCGGTGGTGATCGCCGCGATCACCTCGTGCACCAACACCTCCAACCCGGCAGTGATGCTGGGTGCCGGCCTGCTCGCGCGTAACGCGGCGGCCAAGGGGCTGAAGGCGCAGCCGTGGGTGAAGACCTCGCTCGGGCCGGGCTCGCGCGTGGTCACCGATTACCTGAGCAAGGCCGGCGTGCTCGCCGATCTGGAAACGCTCGGTTTTTACGTGGTCGGCTACGGCTGCACCACCTGCATCGGTAACTCCGGCCCGCTGCCGGACGATGTGTCTGCAGCGATCGCCAAGGACGACCTGGTGGTGTCTTCGGTGTTGTCGGGCAACCGCAACTTCGAAGGCCGCGTGCATCCCGAAGTGAAGATGAACTACCTCGCCTCGCCGCCGCTGGTGGTGGCGTATGCGATCGCCGGTACCACCGACATCAACCTCACCACCGATCCGCTGGGCACCGGTAGCGACGGGCAGCCGGTGTATCTGCGCGACATCTGGCCGAGCAACAAGGAAATCGGCGACACCATCGCCGCCACCGTCGGCCCGGAAATGTTCAAGCAGAACTACGCCGACGTGTTCAAGGGCGACAGCCGCTGGAACACCATCGCCTCCCCGGATGGTGCGCTGTACGAATGGGACGCGGCCTCGACCTACATCAAGAACCCGCCCTACTTCGACGGCATGACCATGCAGGTCGGCCACGTCGAGGACGTGCACGGCGCGCGCATCATGGGCCTGTTCGGCGACTCGATCACCACCGACCACATCTCGCCGGCCGGCAACATCAAGAAGGATTCGCCGGCGGGCCGCTTCCTGCAGGAACGCGGCGTGCAACCGGCCGACTTCAACAGCTACGGCAGCCGCCGCGGCAATGACGATGTGATGGTGCGCGGTACCTTCGCCAACATCCGCATCAAGAACCTGATGTTCGGTGGCGAAGAAGGCGGCAACACGCTGTACTACGGAAAGGACGGCGCGGCGCCTGAAAAACTGGCGATCTACGATGCGGCAGTGAAGTACAAGGCCGACGGCGTGCCGCTGGTGGTGCTGGCCGGCAAGGAATACGGCACCGGCTCCTCGCGTGACTGGGCGGCCAAGGGCACCAACCTGCTCGGCGTCAAGGCGGTGATCGCCGAGAGCTTCGAGCGTATCCACCGCTCCAACCTGGTCGGCATGGGCGTGCTGCCGCTGCAGTTCCTGGAGAACGAAAACGCGCAGACGCTGGGCCTGGATGGTTCGGAAGTGCTGGACATCACCGGCCTGCAGGACGGCGCCAGCCGCCGTGCCACCGTGGATGCCAGAAAGTCCGACGGCAGCGTCAAGCAGTTCCAGGTCAAGGTGCTGCTGCTAACGCCCAAGGAAGTGGAGTACTTCAAGCACGGCGGCCTGCTGCAGTACGTGCTGCGCCAACTGGCCGCACGCAAGGCGGCCTGATCGCAAGGCGCGCTGCGCCATCAGCTCGACGACACTCCCGCCGCCTGGCGGGAGTGTCGTTTTGGGTGGCCAGAACTCGCCAACGCCGGGCAGGTGAACCGTCGTCGGAGGCAGCAAGACGCTGCACGCGACGCAGCGCAACGGGGGAGATACCTTGCCACCAGACACCGGCCGCGCTCGCCTGACGATGCGCACACCGGAGTTGCCGTGCTCAGCGCCCCGCGGGCTCCCATAGCGCGTGAGTCAGCTGCCAGTTGCCGTCCTGCAGGCGCCAGCCGGTGGTCACCTGATAGGTCTGTGCCTGCTCGGGCAGCCAGCGTCCGCTGCCACCGGTCAGCAGCGCGGTGAAGCGCACGCGCGCGGTGTCATCGCGCAGTTGCACATCCACCGGCCCCAGGGTTACGCCGATGCGGCGGTTGCCCAGCATCTGCAGTTGCATCAATCGCCGCAGGCCGGCTGCGTCCAGCCCTTGTTCGCCGACAAAGTCATCGGCCACCGGCGTCATTGCCTCGCCAATCTCGCGCGCCTCGATCGCCTGATGCATCGCTTCCAGTGTTGCGCGCAACCGTTGCTCCGGTGCGGCACGCGTGCAACCGCTCAGGGCCACGACCAAAACCGCGACCAACCCGACCTGCCACCGCGCTTGAATGCTGCTCTGCATCACGCTTCGCCTTTTCCATCCATGACGGTATGCTGACTGCTGTTGTAGTGCCGTGGAACACACCGCGTCACGTACCGAATACCCTGGAGGGGGGCAGATGAATCAGGCACGTCCTTGGTTGCAAAGTTATCCGGCCGGCGTCGCCGCCGAGATCGATCTGGAGCAGTTCCGTACCGTGGCCGAGGTGTTCGCCACCTCGGTCAAGCGGTTTGCCGACCGCCCCGCGTATCACAGCTTCGGCAAGACCATCACCTATCGCGAAGCTGATCAGCTGGTCGAACAATTCGCCGCCTATCTGCTTGGCGAACTGCAGTTGAAGAAAGGCGACCGCGTCGCCCTGATGATGCCCAACTGCCTGCAGTATCCGGTCGCCACCTTCGGCATCCTGCGTGCCGGCCTGACCGTGGTCAATGTCAATCCGCTCTACACCCCGCGTGAGCTGAAGCATCAGCTGATCGACTCCGGCGCCAGCGTGCTGGTGGTGATCGACAACTTCGGCACCACCGTGCAGCAGGTCATCGCCGACACCCCGGTCAAGCAGGTGATCACCACCGGGCTGGGCGACATGCTCGGTTTCCCGAAAGCGGCGCTGGTCAACTTCGTCGTCAAGTACGTCAAGAAGCTGGTGCCCGATTACCGCCTCAATGGCGCGATCCGTTTCCGCGATGCACTGGCGCTGGGCCGCAAGCACAGCATGCCGACCTTGCAGATCGAGCCCGACGACATCGCCTTCCTGCAGTACACCGGCGGCACCACCGGCGTGGCCAAGGGCGCGATGCTCACCCACCGCAATCTGGTGGCCAACATGCAGCAGGCCCATCAGTGGCTTGCCGGCACCGGCAAGCTGGAAGAAGGCGCCGAGGTGGTGATCACCGCGCTGCCGCTGTACCACATCTTTGCATTGACGGCCAACGGCCTGGTCTTCATGAAGATCGGCGGCTGCAATCACCTGATCAGCAATCCGCGCGACATGCCCGGCTTCGTCAAGGAACTGAAGAAGACCCGCTTCACCGCCTTCACCGGGGTCAACACGCTGTTCAACGGCCTGCTCAATACCCCCGGCTTCGATCAGGTGGATTTCTCGTCGCTCAAGATGACCCTGGGCGGCGGCATGGCGGTGCAACGTTCGGTCGCCGAACGCTGGAAAAAGGTCACCGGCCTGACCCTAGTCGAGGCCTACGGCCTGACCGAAACCTCGCCGGCCGCCTGCATCAACCCGATGGACCTGAAGGACTACAACGGCTCGATCGGCCTGCCGATTCCGTCCACCGATGCCTGCATCAAGGACGACGCCGGCGCGGCGCTGCCATTGGGCGAGATCGGCGAGCTGTGCATCAAGGGCCCGCAGGTGATGAAGGGCTACTGGAAGAAGCCCGAAGAAACCGCCAAGGTCATGGATGCCGATGGCTGGCTGCATACCGGCGATATCGCGCGAATGGACGAACAGGGCTTCGTCTACATCGTCGACCGCAAGAAGGACATGATCCTGGTGTCCGGCTTCAACGTATATCCGAACGAGATCGAGGACGTGATCGCCGAGATGCCCGGCGTGCTGGAAGTGGCCGCCGTCGGCGTACCGGACGAGAAGTCCGGCGAGATCGTCAAGGCCGTCATCGTGAAGAAGGACCCTGCCCTGACCGCCGACGCCGTCAAGGCGCACTGCCGCGCCAACCTGACCGGCTACAAGCAGCCGCGAGTGATCGAATTCCGCAAGGAACTGCCGAAAACCAATGTCGGCAAGATCCTGCGCCGCGAATTGCGGGATGCGCCTAAGGGATAATCCACCTACGCCAGCGTAGATCGACAGCCACCCGGCTGTTATCCAACGCCCGCACTGCCGCCAGGCTTGCGGGCGTTTGTTTTTGAACGCTTCGGACGGAACGTTCGCTTCGGACGGCCAGCGTGCGATGACGCGCGCGCCGGAATAAGGGCCGATTTGCACTTGGTTATCTGCGCCGTTCCGATGCATGGAAATACCATGCGTTTTTAGAGCTCATGAAAGTCTCCCAGGGAGTACTTCGGTGGACCCAGAAGACAGAATCACGGAACACATAATTTCAAGAATGTGCAATTCACAATAAACTACTTTTGCTTGCGGAAATTCACTGAAAGATTCAGGTCATAGGGCTCACCGGATAGAAAGGAAGCCCTCTGCGTTCATGGAGATAGTGCCGGTGTAGCATCGATTCGGAGTGGATCGCGCGCGCCCGCCGGCGTTCACTCTCCCACTGCGGGCTTTTCCAGGATCACGCCCATGAACACGATTGAAAAGATTTCCCTCGGTCGTCCCCACTCCACCATTCGGGTCGATTCTTCGGCTGCTGACGGCACCCACTGGTTGTTCATGCATGCCGATGCGCCTTTTGGCATACGTCCCTGCTGCAGTCCTGAGTTACTGGACGACATCTGGGATGTCATGGGCTCCATCACCCGCGCCCCGCATGAGCGACGCAGTGGGGAACTGCGCCATTTCGTACTCGCCTCCGACGCGGATGCCTTCAATCTCGGTGGCGATCTGGACCTGTTCGCACGCTTGATCCGCGAACAGAATCGCGAGCAACTCATGCGGTATGCCATTCGCTGCGTGGAAGGCGTCCATCACCTGCATACCGGCTTCGGTGGGGATGTGCGCAGCATTGCGCTGCTGCAGGGCGATGCATTGGGAGGCGGGCTGGAGATGGCCCTGGCCTGCCATACCATCGTGGCCGAGGAAGGCATCGGCATGGGACTGCCCGAGGTCCTGTTCGGCCTGTTTCCGGGCATGGGCGCGTATTCCTTCCTGTGCCGTCGCGTTTCGCCCCATCTGGCGGAAAAAATCATTCTCGATGGACGCATTTACAGCAGCGAAGAAATGCATGCGATGGGGATCGTGGACGTACTCGTACCGAAGGGCCAAGGCGTGGTTGCCACCGAAACGCTGATTCGCCAGCAAAAGCGCATCTCCCACTCCTATCTGGGGATGAACGCCGCACGCAATCTCGCGCAGGCGGTGCCTTACGAGGAATTGCTGCGCATCACCGAAGTCTGGGTAGACACGGCCCTGGCACTCAGTGAGAAATCACTGCGCACGATGGGCCGTTTGGTCAAAGCACAGAACCGCCGCGCAGGCGCGGGTGTCGCCTGATTTTGGTGGATCCAATACTGGGGGAATCAGGCCCGGCCTATTGCCGGGCTTCGCTTACCCACGGTCGCCATTCCCGCTGACGCCTCCGTCGGACTTATTTTGAGCACGCTGGGCGAGCGCTTCGCGCCCAAGCTTCAAACCAGTCTTCAGCTGCTCCAGTCTTTGACTCCATTCTGCTCGCAGCTGCGCTTCCGGCAGGCGCATCAACTCACCGCCCTGTTCGGCCAACATCACCAGCCCGAGATTGCTGGAAACACCTTTGACCGCGTGAGCATGCTCGCGCAGACGTGCCCAGTCTCCGTCCGCCGCCGCCTTACCGAGCTGGACAACACATGCCGCAGCATCGCTGAGACATTGTTGAATGAACTCGCGTTCGAACTCATTTCCCATCCCCAGTTCCGCCAGCTCGTCGAGCACGGCAGGATCGAGGACTGCGCCGCTTGGCGCCGCGCTACGGGTACCAATGCTCAGATCGGTTTGGCGCAGCTTCTGGTTGACGGCGATTTCGGCCAGCGTATCCAGCAACTTGATCGCCGCCACCGGCTTGGCCAGGAATGCATAGGCGCCCGCCTGTTCGCAGCTGCGAATCGACTCGGGGGTGACATCAGCGCTCAATACCACGATCGGGGTTCCCGGCTTACCACCGGCCTGCATGACCCTCAGCTGCTTCAACATGTCCAGACCGCTGACACCAGGCATGTGCAGGTCGACGATGGCCGCGTCGTAGTCGGCTTCGGCCAACGCATCCAGGACGGCTTCGCCGCCATCAACACAGGTCACGCGATGCCCTGCTTTTTGCAGCAGCCGCTGCAGCACAAGGCGATTTGCCAGATGGTCGTCTGCCACCAGGATCTGCATGCTACGCACGCGGGCACGGTGACGTAGGAACGGATCGGCAAACGCAATCACGTTGCCCGGTATGGTGGTGGACTCCGTCTCGTGCAGCACAGGCGACGGAGTTGCTGCAGGCTTGGCAGTCGCCAGGCCGAACGGCAGTTCAAACCAGAACAAGCTGCCGCCTTCGGGATTTTCCTCAAACCCGATCGCGCCACCCATCGACTGCACCAGCCCCCTGGCGATCGTCGTTCCGAGGCCGCTGCCTTCGAACCGGCGCGCCAGTCCGGTGTCCGCCTGTTCGAACGCCTCGAACAAACGCGGACGCATATCGATCGGCACACCGATCCCGGTATCGAGCACTTCAAAACGGAGCAGCAGACCAGCGCGGCCACTGGCCTCGGTGGCCGCCACCTTCAACTGGACACCGCCGTGGTCGGTGAACTTGACCGCATTGCCGACCAGATTGAGCAGGATCTGCTGCAGATGTCCCGCATCCCCGTGCACACGGGGAGGGACATCTGCGGCGATAGTTGCCTGATAACGCAAGCCCTTGGCCTTGGCCTGCGGCTCCAGGATCAGACCGATTGCCTGCAAGGTGTCATGCACAGCAAAGTCGGATGCGTTGATCCGCAGCTTGCCGGCTTCGATGGCCGAGATGTCCAGCACCTCTTCCACCAGTGCCAGCAGACTGCGTGTGGAGGCTTGAATGGTTTTCAGGCATTCGCGCTGCTCATCGTCCAGACGCGTCGTTGCCAATACCTCGGTCATGCCGGACAGACCGTTCAGCGGTGTCCGGAACTCGTGACTCATGTTGGCCAGAAAGCGGCTCTTGGCCTCGCTGGCGCGGCGCGCCTCGGCGGTTGCACGGGTCAACTGCCGCAGCAGACTGGAGAAATACAGCGGAACGGCGGCTAGACCAACCGCAAGCCCGACCCCAAGGCGCTGGTTGTGTTGCCAGTATTCGGTCATCGACAGCGTCGTGGAAAAACTCACCACTGCCATTGCCACCGCAAGATACAGATAGCGGTTGCCGTAGCGCAGGCCGTTACCGACGGTGACCCACATCACCACGACATAGACCCAGGCCAGCGGCTCGCCCATCTGGATCATGCCGGCTGCCATCAGCCCGTAATCGGCCAGCATGCCCAGGATGCGACGCGCATCCGAGCGGTCGGGTCGCCACAGCAGCCATCCGAACAAGGCCAGGCCAAGCCCGAGGCCTGTCAGCACGATGACCAAGACACCGGTGTGCTGGTGCAGCGGCAAGCTGTGCCGGACGCTCGGCACGAGGACATACGACAGGATCAGGCTGATCAGAACGATGCGGACGATCGCCTGGCCATGTTCGCTGTCAGGTCGATTCATCAACCGCTGCCGGATCCTTCCGAACGGATTCATAGCTTTACACCCCGGGTCGTGCCGATGCGGTCGAGAATTCGCCGCAGATCTGGTCCAGCTGCGCGCGGCCGCGCAGCAGCGCATCCACGCAGCGTGGGTCGAACAGGCGACCGCGTTGTGCGTAGAGATAAGCCAGCGCGGCGTCCATGGTCCAGGCCTCCTTGTACGGGCGCGGCGACAGCAGTGCGTCGAAGACGTCGGCCACCGCCACGATGCGCGCTTCCAGCGGAATCGCCTCGCCCACCAGTCCATCCGGATAGCCGGTGCCGTCGTAGCGCTCGTGGTGACGCAGCGCGATCAGGGCGCCGACCTGGATGAAGCGGTTCTGGCTGCCGCTGAGCAGCTCGTAGCCGATCCGCGGATGCCGTTTCATGATGCTCATCTCGTCGTCGGTGAGCTTGCCCGGCTTGAGCAGCACCGCATCGGGAATGGCGATCTTGCCCATGTCGTGCAGCGGTGCGGCCATCTCGATGATGCGCACTTCTTCTTCCGACAAGCCGAGCTGCTCGGCGATCAGGCCGGCCACGTGCGACATGCGCTCCAGGAAGGCGCTGGTGCCCGAGTCGCGGTACTCGATGGCACGCGCCAGCCGCGACAGCGTCTCGCGTTCGCGCTCCTCGACCTCGTTCATGCTGGCCAGCAGACGCTGCTCCAGCGACAGTGCGCGTTGCTTGACGCTTTCGCTCTGCTGACGCAGCTGCAGCAAATTGGCGCAGCGCGCACGCAGTTCGCGCGGGCGGATCGGCTTGACCAGGAAATCGATCACGCCCGCTTCCAGCGCCGCCTGGCGGATCGGCTCGTCACCGACGATGGTGATCAGGATGATCGGAATATCGCGATGGCTGGGCAGCCGGCGCAGACGCCGGGCGAACTCCAGCCCATCCATGCCGGGCATGCGGTAGTCGAGCAGCAACAGGTCCACCCGTCCGGCCTCGCACCACGCCAGCGCGTCGAGCGGGTCACCGAAATCGTGGACTTTCAACTCCGGTGCGATGTCCTCGATGACGTGGCGCAGCATCGTCCGCGCAGACATCTGGTCATCGACAATGACGATGTTCAATCCCAGATCCGCCTTTTCCGACCAGCTTCCCGATGGATCCGCCGACGATACGCCGGCAAGATTACCCAAAACATCCTGCATAGCCGTTGCTCCTCTATCCCGAGAACGGAAAAGCGATGACGCCGGCCGCTGTGCCGACTCCCCCGACGATACGCCATTCGGGGCTCCGCTCTAGCATATGCAGTATCTGTGCCGTCGGCACGCCGACGGCACAAAAAAGATCAGGCTTCCGGACGCATGTACGGGAACAGCAGCACATCGCGGATCGAGGTGCTGCCGGTCAGCAGCATCACCAGGCGGTCGATGCCGATGCCCAGGCCGCCGGTCGGCGCCATGCCGTACTCCAACGCACGGATGTAATCGGCGTCGTAATGCATCGCTTCGTCGTCGCCACCGTCCTTGGCCTGCACCTGCGCCTGGAAGCGTGCGGCCTGGTCTTCCGGGTCGTTGAGCTCGGAGAAGCCATTGGCGAGCTCCTTGCCGTTGATGAACAGCTCGAAGCGGTCTGTATACCCCGGCTCGGTGTCGCTGGAACGTGCCAGCGGCGACACCTCGACCGGGTGGTCGGTGATGAAGGTCGGCTGCACCAGGGTGTGTTCCACGGTGGCCTCGAAGATTTCCAGCAGCAACTTGCCCCAGCCGTAGGACGGCTTGACCTTGATCTTCAGCCGCTCGCAATGGCGCAGCAGCGCATCGCGATCGGTGCAATCGGCCGCGCTGATCTCCGGATTGTGGTGACGAACGGCCTCATCCATGCGCCAGCGCCGGAAAGCCGGCGCCAGATCGATGGCGGCGCCGTCCCAGTTCACCTGGGCGGTGCCCAGCACCGACTGCGCGGTGTCGCGGATCACCTGCTCGGTCAGGTCCATGATCTCGTGGTACGTCGCATAGGCCTCGTAGAGCTCGAGCATGGTGAACTCGGGGTTGTGCCGGGTCGACACGCCCTCGTTGCGGAAGTTGCGGTTGATCTCGTAGACCCGCTCCAGCCCACCGACCACCAGCCGCTTGAGGTACAGCTCCGGCGCCACGCGCAGGTACAGGTCCAGATCCAGCGCGTTGTGGTGGGTGGTGAACGGCTTGGCGGTGGCGCCACCGGGGATGTAATGCATCATCGGCGTTTCCACTTCCAGGAAGCGGCGCGTATCCAGCCAGGCGCGGATCGCGCGGATGATCCTGGAGCGCTTGATGAAGACCTCGCGCGCCTCCGGGGTGACGATCAGATCGACGTAGCGCTGGCGATAGCGCTGCTCCACGTCCGACAGGCCGTGCCACTTGTCCGGCAACGGACGCAGCGACTTGGTCAGCAGGCGCAACGCGCTGGCCTTGACCGACAGCTCGCCGGTCTTGGTGCGGGTCAGCCCGCCCTCCACCGCCACGATGTCGCCGACATCCCAGCCCTTGAACGCGGTATAGGCATCGCCCAGCACATTGCCCTGCAGGAACAGCTGCACGCGTCCGGACTCGTCCTGGATCTGCGCAAAGCTGGCCTTGCCCATCACCCGCTTGGCCATCAGGCGGCCAGCCATCCTGACCGTGCGCCCGCTTGCTTCCAGCGCCTCGGAGGTCCAGGTGTCGGCATCGGCGAACTCGGCCTGCAGATCGCCAGCGAAGTGTTCGCGCACGAAATCGTTGGGATAGGCGATGCCCTGGCCGCGCAACGCGCCCAGTTTCGCGCGACGCTCGGCGATGAGGCTGTTCTCGTCGGCGGGGATCTGCGGCGCGGGGGTCTGTTCGGTCATGGCGGGAATCGGTCTGCGATAGGTCGGGCGCGTGCCCGGTGGAGAATGCGGAACCGGGCTGGCCGGTTCCTGCGTTTTACGGTGTATCGGTGACAACTGCACGGCGCAATGGAATTGCGTGGCGATGTACAGGCTGCGCGGCGCTGCACATATCGCAGCATCCGCGGAAGACGTCGCTGCGCGGCGGGCGCGGCGACGTCTTGCTACGGTCAGGCATCCAGGCGTTTGGAGCCTGCCGCCAGACCGGCCTTGAGGCTGGCCTCGACGAATTCGTCCAGGTCGCCGTCCAGCACCTTCTGCGTGTCGCTGCGTTCGATGCCGGTGCGCAGATCCTTGATGCGGCTCTGGTCGAGCACGTAGTTGCGGATCTGGCTGCCCCAGCCGATGTCGGACTTGGTGGCTTCCAGCGCGTCGCGCTCGACGTTGCGCTTCTGCACCTCCAGCTCGTACAACTTGGCCGCCAGCATCTTCATCGCGTTGTCGCGGTTCTGGTGCTGGCTGCGGCCGGTCTGGCAGGCGACCACGGTATTGGTCGGAATATGCGTGATACGCACTGCCGATTCGGTCTTGTTGACGTGCTGACCACCGGCGCCGGAGGAGCGATACACGTCGGTCCGCAGATCGGCCGGGTTGATGTCGATCTCGATGTTGTCGTCCACTTCCGGCGACACGAACACCGAGGTGAAGCTGGTATGCCGGCGGTTGTCCGAATCGAACGGCGACTTGCGCACCAGCCGGTGCACGCCGATCTCGGTCTTCAGCCAGCCATAGGCGTACTCGCCCTCGATGCGGATCGTGGCCGACTTGATGCCCGCCACTTCGCCGCCGGACACTTCCATCAGCTCGGTCTTCCAGCCGCGCGACTCGGCCCAGCGCAGGTACATGCGCAACAGGATTTCGGCCCAGTCCTGCGCCTCGGTGCCGCCGGCGCCGGCCTGGATGTCGACGAACGCGTTGGCGCCGTCCATCTGGCCGGAGAACATGCGCTGGAATTCCAGCTTTTCGACATGGGCCTGGTACTTGTCCAGATCGGCGATCACCGCCACCGCGGTGTCTTCGTCCTGCTCGCTTTCGGCCAGTTCCAGCAGATCGCCGGCATCGCTCAGGCCGGTCAGCACATCGGCGATGCCGATGACGGTCTTTTCCAGCATCGAGCGCTCGCGGCCCAGGGCCTGCGCGCGCTCGGCGTCGTTCCACACATCGGGGCTCTCAAGCTCCCGGCTGACTTCTTCTAGACGCTCTTTCTTGACGTCGTAGTCAAAGATACCCCCTGAGCGAGAGCACGCGATCGTTGAGATCGGTGATGCGCTGGCGGATCGGATTGGTTTCGATCATGACGGACTTCCGGCAAACAAGCTGGCTAGTTTAGCAAGCGGGCGACGGTGGCGGAACGCGGTGGCGATCGTGACGGGCCGCAGTTTCGTGCCGGCCGTGGACGTCATGGCGAGCACTGCAAGCTCAGACCGGAACAAGGCAGCCAGGAGGCGGCTCAGACGACGAGCGCCTGGGCTCATCTGCCACCGCGAAGCCCTCGGCACGATCGCAGGGCTGACAGCCCGCACAACCGGTCAGCCCTGTGCGGCCTCGACACGCTGCGGTGTAGGCGCCTGCCCTGCCACCGCCCGTAACGCGGCCAGGTAACGGCGACTGCACGGCAGCACGGTGGCGTCGGCCAGGTGCACGCGGGCGTCGCCGGATTCCAGCGGCTCGATCGCCTGTATGCGTGCCAGCTGCACCAGGTAGCTGCGGTGGATGCGCACAAACACGGACGGCTCGAGCCTGGCCTCGATCGCGGCCATCGTGCTGCGCAGTGGGTAATCGTGGCCGCGCACATGCAGATTGACGTAGTTGCCCGACGCCTGGACCCATTCGATGTCGGCAGTGGCGACCAGGAAATCGCGCCCCAGCTTGCGCACCAGAAAACGTTCCGGACGGTCCAGCGGCTCGACCGGCGGGCCCTCGTCCGGGGCGGCCAGCAGATGTGCCTCGCCCTGCCGACGCCGGCCATACCATGCCAGCGCATGTCGTAACGCCACCAGCAGGGCAAAGGTGCGCAGATCCTTGGAGAGTTCATACAGCCACTGCAACTGCAAGGCACCGAAATCGTAGTGCGCACCGACCGCCAGATAGACCAGCTTGCGCAGCAGCACCATGCCGCTCACGTGCAGCAGCCACCAGACAAGTGCGGCCGCGAGATAAAGAGGAACGCGCCGCCGCCAGACATCGGCATGCAATGGCCAACGCGTGCAGAGCCAGATCAGCGGCGGCAAGAGCAGCAGTGAGACAGTCGCGCTGCTTAGCTCCCAGGTCAGCACCTGCCACAGCAGCAGCGGCTGACCGTCGCGCCGTGCCGCCAGCCATGTGCTCGCGGTGTTGCCCAGCGCGCTGCCATAGAAAACCAGCAGCCAGATCAACGCTACCCAGCGCCTGCCCGCGCTGGCATCGCTGTCGGTCTCGTGTGCGATAGCCCCGGACACAGGTGAATTCATCCGCGCATTCTATGCAAACCGCCCGTTTGCCGTCCCCAGTTCGTCCCTGTGGGACCGCAACTGGTCACTCGGGGACGACATTGCCGCCCTTGGCGCAGCTGCTTGCGGCCTGCGTTGCCGAGGATGCGGGCATGCCTCCTGTCGACACCACCATGACCGAACGCCGTCACGATATCGATGCCTTGCGCGTCTTCGCCTTCGCCCTGCTGATCCTCTATCACGTGGGCATGGCCTATGTGGCCGACTGGGATTTCCACCTCAAGAGTGTGCACACCGCGCAGTGGCTGCAATGGCCGATGATCGTGCTCAACCGCTGGCGGATGCCCCTGCTGTTCATGATCTCCGGCATCGCGATCGGGCTGGCGCGGCCGCAGGCCAGGCCCTGGCGCTTTGCCTTGCAGCGCTGCGGGCGATTGCTGCCGCCGCTGTTGTTCGGCATGTTCGTGGTGGTCGCGGTGCAGGCCTATTGCCAGGGCGTGAGCAACGGCAAGGTCAGCCCGGGCTTCGGCAGCTTCCTGCTGCGCTACTGGCAGGTGCGGCCATGGCCGGCCGGCAGTTTCGATGGCTGGGAGCACGGCATCACCTGGAACCATCTGTGGTATCTGGCCTATTTGCTGCCCTACACCATTGCCTTGATGGCGCTGGTGTCGCTGGCCCGACCGCTGCGGTTGGCCGCGTGGCCGCGCTTGCCCGCTGCGCTGGTGGTGCCGGCACTGCTGCTGTTGCCGATCCTGTGGGAAGCGTTCTGTGTGCTGTGGGTGATGCCGCGGCATCCGCCCACCCACGCCCTGTTTGGCGACTGGTTCGTGCACGCCGAATCGTTCCCGCTGTTCGTCCTGGGGTATCTGCTGGCACGCCGCGAGCGCTTCTGGCAGCTGGCCGTACAACTGCGCTGGCTCACATTGGGCGCCGCACTTGTGGCGATCGGCACCGAACTGGGCATTCGCTATGCCAGCATCCAGGGGCAGACTGCGCAACTGGGTGCACCGCTGGCCGCGCTGCCGTGGGAGGCGATCGAACACGGCGCACGGGCCGCCTACACCTGGCTGGCGCTGCTGACCATTCTTGGCTGGGCAAGGCTTCGATGGAATCGCCCGTTCCGCTGGCTGCCGTACTGCACGGAGGCGGTGTTCCCGTGGTACATCCTGCACCAAAGCCTGATCATCGTGACGCTGTACTGGCTGATGCCGCTGCATCTGAATGCCTGGCTGGAGCCGGCGCTGGTGATCGCCGCCACCGTGATCGGCTGCCTGGCGTTGCATGAGTTTGCGATCCGCCGGGTGCGCTGGTTGCGTCCCTTGTTCGGATTGCGTGCACGCAGGCCGCGACCGGCGAGCAAGACCGACAGCGCGCCGGTGCCGTCATGAAAATGTTGCGCAGGCGTGTCCCGCTTCGGCATGCGACGCACTGGACGGCCCGTCGGCAGCAACGCAAGATGCCCGCCGGATACGCTCTTTCGAAGACACCATGCGCCCTACCCTGCTTGCCGCCACCTTGTTGCTCGCACCCGTCGCCGCCCTTGCCGATGCGCCGGTCGGCATTGCCTTCGATCACCAGGACTGGACCATCGCCTGCGACAACACCCGCACCTGCCGCGCTGCCGGTTATCAGCCGGATGACGACGGCAGCACGCCGGTATCGGTCTTGCTGACGCGCAAGGCCGGTGCCGGGCAAGCGGTCACCGCCGAGTTGGTGCTGGGCCAGTACGACGAGATCAAGATGCCGGCATCGCTCACCTTGCGCATCGACCAGCGCGACCTGGGCAAGCTGACACTGAATCGCGACAGCGGCACCGCTCCGCTGACCAGCGCGCAGGTGACCGCGCTGCTGGCCGCACTGACCCGCAGCAGCAAGATCGTGGCGCTCGGCAACGATGGTCGCCGCTGGCAGCTGTCCGACCGCGGCGCCGCAGCGGTGCTGCTGAAGATGGACGAGTTCCAGGGTCGGCTGGGCACGCGTGGCGCACTGGTGCGCAAGGGCGATCGCGACGACGCTGCAGTGCTGCCGGCCGTGCCCGCACCGCAGGTGCGAGCAGTCAGACTCGCAGCAACGCAAGCAGCCGATGCGCGCCTGGGCACACTGCCGGCGCTCTATCAAGCACTGCGTGCCAGCTTGCCGGCCGATGAGGAATGCAAGGGACTGCAGGCCGGTGACGCAACCGAGCCGCTGACGGTTACCCGGCTCAGCAGCGACAAACTGCTGGTCTCGACCGACTGCTGGATGGGCGCCTACAACGTCGGCACCGGTTTCTGGGTCATCAATGCACGCGCGCCGTTCGCGCCGACGTTGGTGACCACGCACGCCAGCGATATCGACGGTTCCACCATCCTTGCATCGCAGAAGGGCCGCGGCCTGGGCGACTGCTACAGCGAGGCCAGCTGGACCTGGGACGGCCGCCGTTTTGTGCCGACCTCCAAATCCACCTCCGGCCTGTGTCGGCTGGTGGCCGCTGGCGGGGCGTGGGAATTGCCGACCTTGGTGACCGAGGTCAAGAAGGCGCCCTGATCGAGGCGAGAACGGTGCGAGCGTGCGCTTGCACTGCCCTGCAAGACGCCTTGAGCGGCGAACGGAACTACTTTGCCGCCATCATCAGGCAGGCGCCACTTGCGGCATGTACCACCAAGTGCATGCCGGCTGTGGGTGCGCCGTCCCGTGTAGAGCGGTTGATGTGCAGCCTGGCTGCAGGGCCGCGCTGTCGCCCCTACCGAAGCCCGCGATTGACAGCCGCGCGCTCAGCCCGTGACTGCCGCCGGCTCGCAGTGCTCGACGATCAACTGCACCGCGGTGCCGCCGCGATAGTCGTCGCTGACCAGGCGGTACGCCAGCCGCACCATGCGTGCCGGCTCGCTGCCGCGCCAGCCGTTGAAGTGGATGGCGTTGAGCGGTTCGGCGCGGCCGGCGCAGCGCAGGGTGAGCTTGAGATGGCGTTCCTTGAGCAGGCGCCATTGCAGCACTTCGAACTGACCATCGAACAGCGGCTCGGGAAAGCCCTGCCCCCACGGCCCGGCCACGCGCAGCGCCTCTGCATGCAGGTGATCGAGTTCGTGCACAGCCAGTTCGCCATCGCTGTGCAATTCGGCATGCAGCAGCGAGGCGTCGACCATCGCCTGCACCTGGCGCTGGAATGCCTGTTCAAAGGTCGCGAGCGCGGCATGCTCCAGACTCAGCCCGGCCGCCATCGCATGCCCGCCGAACTTCTGGATCAGGCCCGGGTGGCGCGCATCCACTGCCGCCAGCACATCGCGGATATGCAGGCCGGGGATCGAACGTGCCGAACCACGCAGCTGACTGCTGCCCGGCTCGGCCGGCGCCAATGCAATCACCGGGCGATGCAGGCGGTCCTTGAGCTTGGAGGCGACCAGGCCGATCACGCCCGGGTGCCAGTCGGCATCGAACAGGCACGCGGCGATCGGCAACGCGCCATCGGCATCCAGCACCACCTTGGTGACGGCCTGCTCGGCATCGTCGGTCATCAACTGCTGCACCGCCCGTCGCTCGGCGTTGATCTCTTCCAGCATGCCGGCGATCTCGCGCGCCCGGTTCCAGTCCTCGCTGAGCAGCAGCTCGATGCCCAGCGCCATGTCTTCCAGCCGGCCGGCTGCGTTGAGACGCGGGCCCAATGCAAATCCGATATCGCTGGCGCTCAAGCGCGCCACGTCGCGGCCGCTGGCATCGATCAAGGCGCGCAGGCCGATGCAACCCTTGCCTTCGCGCAGGCGGCGCAGGCCGGCCGACACCAGCGCCCGGTTGTTGGTGTCCAGCGGCACCAGATCGGCAACGGTGCCGACTGCCACCAGGTCCAGCAATACCGACAGATCCGGTTCGGCGCGCTCGGCGAAGGCACCGCGCGCGCGCAGCACGCCGCGCAAGGCCATCAGCACATAGAAGATCACCCCGACCCCGGCCAGGGATTTGCTCGGGAAGCGATCGTTGGCCAGATTCGGATCGACGATCGCATCGGCCGGCGGCAGCACCTCGCCAGGCAGGTGGTGGTCGGTGACCAGCACCGTCCAGCCGCGCGCCTTGGCGGCGGCCACGCCGGCGTGGCAGGCGATGCCGTGATCGACCGTGACCAGCAGATCCGGCTGCAATGCGGCCAGCTCCTCCACCAGTGCCGGCGACAGGCCATAGCCATGCACCATGCGATTGGGTACCGCGTGATGCACATCCAGCGCGCCGAGCATGCGCAAGCCACGCACGCCGACCGCACAGGCGGTGGCGCCATCGCAGTCGAAATCGCCCACCACCAGGATGCGCCGTTGCCGGGCGATCGCATCGGCCAGCAACTCGGCCGCCACGTCACTGTTGTGCAGCAACTGCGGCGACAGCAACTGACCCAGGCGCGGCTGCGCGCCGTGCGTATCGGTAACGCCACGCGCGGCATAGATGCGGCGCAGCAGCGGTAACATGGCATCGGGCCAGCTGCCGGCCTGCCCGGGCGGGCGCCGGACGATCCGCGGGGTGGAGGTCATTGCGCCAGCTGTACGCGCGGCTTGCGCCAGAAACGCCAGCGTTGCGCATGCGTCAGCGACACGGTTTCGCCGTCCTGGAAATCCAGCACCAGCCGATCCAGTTCGCCGCGTGCCATCGCCGCCAGCAGCGGCGCCACCGCGTCGTCGCTGAACTGCTGCAGCGAGCGCAGATGGCGCAGGTCCACCAACGCATCCACGCGTTGTTCGCCCTGCGCATCGGCACCGGCCGCCAGCGCCAGCGCACGTAGGAGTGATTCGCGGCTGCGTACCTGACGGTGCGGCGAGCTGACCGCATGCGGCAGCACGCCACCGCCCCAGAACCACAGCGAATTGATCGCCGGCTTGCCGCTGGCCACGCGGCCCTCGTTCCAGGGATGCTGATGCAGCAGCACCTGCGCCTCGGTCAGCAAGGCACGCCAGCGCCGGCCGATCTCGCCGGCCGGCAGATGCTCGAACAGGTCATCGCCGATCGCCAGATCCGGTGGCGCAAATTCTGGCAATTTGGCATCCGGCGACAGCCGCAGATACCAGCGCGCAGGCGTGGGCGCATCCAGCAGGAAGCCGGCATCGCCAAACATCGGCTTGAGGATGGGCAGCAACACCGCCAGGTCCTCGGCCGTGGGGCCGAGCGCCTCGCCGTAGCCCATCAAGCGCGCGCCCTGCATATCCGGCACCACATAGGCCGGATCGGCACGCACCCAGGTCGCACCGGCCGCATCGCCGGCATCGAGCTGGCGGGTCAACGCGGCCACCGGCCAGTGCGCAGGCGTCAGCGAGAAGTGGCGCTGCAGCTGCGCCACTTCGCCGGGCTCGGCACCTTGCTGGTCGGCACGCGCCAGCGCACGCGCCACCGGCGTGTCGCCCAGTTCACCGGGCAGGCGGCGTTTTTCCGGCAGCAGCAGCGTGGCGGTGGTCATCGGGCGGTGGCGTCGTTCAATCCCGGCCCGTCAGTCCAGATAGGCAACGCTGACCACTTCGTACTCGCGCTGGCCGGCCGGCGCATCGATGGTGACCGAGTCGCCTTCCAGCTTGCCGATCAACGCACGCGCCAGCGGCGAGGAGATCGCGATCATGCCCAGTTTGATGTCCGCTTCCAGATCGCCAACGATCTGGTAGCGCTTCTCTTCGTCGGTCTCGGTGTCGGCCAGCGTCACCGTGGCGCCGAACACGATCTTGTTGCCGGCCGACAGCTTGGTGATGTCGATGATCTCGGCATGCGAGAGCTCGCCTTCCAACTGCTTGATGCGGCCTTCGATGAAGCTCTGCTGCTCGCGCGCGGCGTGGTACTCGGCGTTTTCCTTCAGATCGCCGTGCGCGCGCGCTTCGGCGATCGCGTTGATCACCGCCGGACGCTTGACCGACTTCAGCTGGTCCAGCTCTTCGCGCAGACGCTGCGCGCCCTTTGCCGTCATGGGTGCTCTCATGCTTCCAGCTCCTTGTGCAGTTCCTGCAGCGACCAGACAGGGCCGGTGCCGCGGAATTCCAGCGAATGCACCAGCGCCTTGGCGCCGGCAACGGTGGTCGAATAGGTCACGCGATGCTGCAACGCTTCACGCCGGATCGAGAACGAGTCGGAGATGGCGGCGCGACCTTCGGTGGTGTTGACGATATACACGATCTCGCCGTTCTTGATCGAATCGACGATATGCGGGCGCCCTTCGGCGACCTTGTTGACGATCTCGCAGCTCAGCCCGTTCTGCTGCAGCCAGGCTCCGGTGCCGCGCGTGGCGACCAGCGTATAGCCACGCTCCACCAGCGCCTGCGCCACCGGCAACACGCGCTGCTTGTCCGGATCGCGCACCGACACGAAGGCCTTGCCCACCGGCGGTGCCTTGATGCCGCCGGCCTCCTGCGCACGCGCAAACGCGGCGCTGAAGCTGCGGCCCACGCCCATCACCTCACCGGTGGAGCGCATCTCCGGCCCGAGGATCGGGTCCACGCCCTGGAACTTGGCGAACGGGAAGATCGCCTCCTTCACCGAGTAATAGCCCGGCACGATTTCCTTGGTGGCGCCCTGCTCGGCCAGCGTCTTGCCGGCCATGCAGCGCGCGGCGATCTTGGCCAGCGGCATGCCGATCGCCTTGGACACGAACGGCACGGTACGCGAGGCACGCGGGTTCACTTCCAGCAGGAACACCACGTCGTCGCCGGCCTCGTTCACCTGCACCGCGAACTGGGTGTTCATCAGGCCGACCACGTTCAGGCCTTCGGCCAGCATCACCACCTGACGGCGCAGCTCGGCCTGGGTCTTGGGCGAGAGCGAATACGGCGGCAACGAGCAGGACGAATCGCCCGAATGCACGCCGGCCTCTTCGATGTGTTCCATCAGCCCGCCAATCAGCACGTTGCCGTCCTTGTCGGCAATGATGTCCACGTCCACTTCCACCGCGTTGTCGAGGAAGCGGTCCAGCAGCACCGGCGAATCGTTGGAGACCTTGACCGCGTCGCGCACATAACGCGCCAGGTCGGATTCGCCGTAGACGATTTCCATCGCGCGGCCGCCCAGCACGTAGCTCGGGCGCACCACCAGCGGATAGCCGATTTCGCGCGCCAGCACCAGGGCTTCCTCGGCATTGCGGGCAATGCGGTTCGGCGGCTGCTTCAGGCCCAGCTTGTCGACCAGTTGCTGGAAACGCTCGCGGTCTTCGGCCAGATCGATCGAATCGGGCGAGGTGCCGATCACCGGCACGCCGTTGGCTTCCAGCGCGCGCGCCAGCTTCAGCGGGGTCTGGCCGCCGTACTGCACGATCACGCCCTTGGGTTTTTCCAGCTCGACGATTTCCAGCACGTCTTCCAGCGTCAGCGGCTCGAAGTACAGACGGTCGGAGGTGTCGTAGTCGGTGGACACGGTCTCCGGGTTGCAGTTGACCATGATGGTCTCGTAGCCGTCATCGCGCAGCGCCAGCGCCGCATGCACGCAGCAGTAGTCGAACTCGATGCCCTGGCCGATGCGGTTGGGGCCACCGCCCAGGATCATGATCTTGTCGCGGTCGGTCGGCAGCGCCTCGCACTCGTCCTCGTAGGTCGAATACAGATACGCGGTGCTGGTGGCGAACTCGGCGGCGCAGGAATCCACGCGCTTGTAGACCGGGCGCACCTTGAGCGCGCGACGCAGCGTGCGCACCGATTCCTCATTGGTGCCGGTCAGCTCGGCCAGCCGCGCGTCGGAGAAACCGGCGCGCTTGAGCGTGCGCAGACGCGCCGCATCCAGTGCCGGCATCCCGTCGTCGGCCAGTTGCTGTTCGTGGCTGATCAGTTCTTCGATCTGATCCAGAAACCACGGGTCGATGAACGACAGCGCGTAGACATCGGCCACGCTCATGCCGGCGCGGAACGCATCGGCGACATAGAACAAACGCTCCGGGCCCGGTGCCTTGAGCTCGCGCTTGAGCGCGGCGATATCGTCTTCGCTGCTCAGATCCAGGCCGGTCGGGTCCAGCCCGATCTTGCCGGTTTCCAGGCCACGCAGTGCCTTCTGCAGCGATTCCTGGAAGGTGCGGCCCATCGCCATCACCTCGCCCACCGACTTCATCTGGGTGGTCAGGCGCGCATCGGCCTGCGGGAATTTCTCGAACGCAAAGCGCGGGATCTTGGTGACCACGTAGTCGATCGACGGCTCGAACGAGGCCGGGGTCAGGCCACCGGTGATCTCGTTCTTCAATTCGTCCAGCGTGTAGCCCACCGCCAGCTTGGCGGCGACCTTGGCGATCGGGAAACCGGTGGCCTTGGACGCCAGCGCCGAGGAGCGCGACACGCGCGGGTTCATCTCGATCACCACCACGCGGCCGGTGGTCGGGCTGATGCCGAACTGCACGTTGGAGCCGCCGGTATCCACACCGATCTTGCGCAGCACCGCGATCGAGGCATCGCGCAGGCGCTGGTATTCCTTGTCGGTCAGCGTCTGCGCCGGCGCCACGGTGATCGAGTCGCCGGTATGCACGCCCATCGGATCGAGGTTTTCGATCGCGCAGACGATGATGCAGTTGTCCGCGGTGTCGCGGACCACTTCCATCTCGAATTCCTTCCAGCCCAGCACCGATTCTTCCACCAGCACTTCGGTGGTCGGCGACAGTTCCAGGCCACGGCCGACGATCTCGATCAGCTCTTCGCGGTTGTAGGCGATGCCGCCGCCGCTACCGCCCAGGGTGAAGCTGGGACGGATGATGGTCGGGTAGCCGACCCGGGTCTGGATATCCAGCGCCTCTTCCAGCGTGTGCGCCACTTCGGCGCGGGGGCAATCCAGGCCGATCTCGCCCATCGCCACGCGGAACAGCTCGCGGTCTTCGGCCATGCGGATGGCTTCGCGCTTGGCGCCGATCAGCTCGACGTTGTACTTCTCCAGCACGCCGTGGTCGGCCAGATCCAGCGCGCAGTTCAGCGCGGTCTGACCGCCCATGGTCGGCAGCAGGGCGTCAGGCTTTTCCTTGGCGATGATCTTCTCGACCGTCTGCCAGTTGATCGGCTCGATGTACACCGCATCGGCCATGTCCGGGTCGGTCATGATCGTGGCCGGATTGCTGTTGACCAGCACCACGCGATAGCCCTCGTCGCGCAGCGCCTTGCACGCCTGCGCGCCGGAGTAATCGAACTCGCAGGCCTGGCCGATGACGATCGGGCCGGCGCCGATGATCAGGATGGTTTTTAGGTCGGTGCGCTTTGGCATTTCTTTACTCGATTAGGAACATGCGGCAAGCCGCAGGTGCGGAAGAGTGGCCGCGGCGATCGCATCGCGACGCGGCGTGATAGTGCATCGACTCAGCGGAGTCGAACGCCGGGTTCATCCGGCAGATCCATAGCCGAGGGCGCGCAGGGTGTGCTGAAGCCATTGATACAGCCCGAAGGACGCGGCAAAGCTGCCCAGGATCAGCAGCCAGCCGATCCCGGAGGTCTTGCCCCAACGGCGTACCTTGTCCGGGTCGGTGTTCTGCATGCGGTGGTGAAAGGATTCCCCTCCAGCCACATAGCCGACGCCGAAAACGAAGCACATCGGTACCAGCAAGGCCAGCTTCATGCCGCCGTGCAGCGTGATTGACTGTGCACCAGCGCGTGCCTGCTCCAGCGGCATCCACACGCCCCAATACGTCAGCGCGACGCCCATCAGCACGATCAGCACGCCCATCAAACGAGCGCTCATGCGGGCTTGGCATCCTTGGCCATCAACTCCACGAACCGATCGAACAACGGCCCTACATCGCGCGGGCCCGGCGAGGCTTCCGGGTGGCCCTGGAACGAGAACGCCGGTGCGTCGGTCAGCGCGATGCCCTGATTGGTGCCATCGAACAGCGACCGATGGGTCACCCGCACATTGGCCGGCAGCGTGCTTTCGTCGACCGCAAAGCCATGGTTCTGCGAGGTGATCATCACCCGCCCGCCGTCCAGATCCTGCACCGGATGGTTGGCGCCGTGATGGCCGGTGGTCATCTTGACCGTGCTGGCGCCGGCGGCCAGCGCCAGCAGCTGATGGCCCAGACAGATGCCGAAGGTGGGCACCTGCCTGGCGATCAATTCCTGGATGGCGCTGATGGCGTAATCGCAGGGTTCCGGATCGCCCGGTCCGTTGGACAGGAACACGCCGTCCGGATTCATCGCCAGCACCTCGGCCACCGGCGTGCGTGCCGGCACCACGGTGACGTCGCACCCACGGTCGGCCAGCATGCGCAGGATGTTGAGCTTGACGCCGTAATCGTAAGCAACAACCTTGTGCTTCAGCTCGGCGCGCACGAAGGTGTCGGAATTCAGATCCAGCGAGCCTTCCTGCCAGCTGTAGCTGGTCTCGGTGGAAACCACCTTGGCCAGGTCCATGCCCTTCAGGCCGGGGAAGCTGCGCGCGGCTTCCAGTGCCTTGGCGACATCGATCTCGCCGGCCATCAGTGCGCCGTTCTGGGCGCCCTTCTGCCGCAGCAGGCGGGTCAGCTTGCGGGTGTCGATGCCGGAAATGGCCACCACACCGCGGGCCTGCAACCACTCCGGCAGCGCGACTTCGCTGCGCCAGCTGCTGGGGCGACGCGGCACGTCGCGCACGATCAGGCCGGCGGCCCAGATCTTGCTGGCCTCGTCATCCTGATCGGTAAAGCCGGTGTTGCCGATATGCGGATAGGTCAGCGTGACCATCTGGCGGGCGTAGGAGGGATCGGTCAGGACTTCCTGGTAACCGGTCATGGCGGTGTTGAACACCACTTCGCCGACGGAAAGCCCGTTGGCGCCTACGGATTCGCCCTCGAACACGGTGCCGTCTTCGAGGACAAGGATTGCGGGTTGGGTCACGTGGGGGTCTCGCTCTGGCTGCCTGGGACTCCGATGCGCTTCCGGCCAAATTCCGGTTGCAGCAAAGCGCGGACGCGGTGCTGAGGACCGGTCCGACGCTGGTTCGGGCAAGCGAGAATTGTAAAGGCAAGTGCCCCGGCATGCCAGCCTGGAGAACACTGGTCGCCGCGCTGGCATGGCAATGGCGGGATGAATGCGCCACCGCGATCACTCGCCATTCATGCGCGGCGACGCGCCGGCTTACAGCACCAGATCGCGCACGCGATAGCTGCCGGCCGGCTTGCCGAGCAGCCGCTTGGCCGCATGCAGGGCACCGCGCGCGAAGATGTCGCGGTTGGTGGCGCGGTGCACCAGCTCCACCCGCTCACCCAGCCCGGTGAACTGCACCGTGTGCTCGCCGACGATGTCGCCGGCGCGCAGGCTGGCAAAGCGCGGCTGCGCGCCGCTGCCAGTGGCCGCCTCCCCCAGCGTCAGTGCGGTCCCGGAGGGTGCGTCCTGCTTGTGTACGTGATGCGCCTCGACGATGTCGCAATCCCAGCCCGGCAGGCTGCCGGCGGCACGCTCCACCAGTTCGGTCAGCACCGCAACGCCCAGGCTGAAGTTGGACGCCCACACCAACGGGATCTGTTGCGCGGCCTGCAGCAACGCGGCGCGCTGCGCCTCATCCAGGCCGGTGGTGCCGGACACCAGCGGTTTGCCGCGCTGCGCGCACAGCGCCAGGATCGGTGCGAAGCCCTGCGGCAGGCTGAAGTCGATTGCCACATCGAAGGCCGGCGCACCGCCGAGTTCGCTGGCGGCAAAGTACGGCACACCGTCCACCACGCGCTGCGACGGCGAGCGCCCCACCACCGCACCGACGACGTGCAGCGCCTCGTCTTCGGCAGCCAGGCGCAGCAATGCCTTGCCCATCCGCCCGGAGGCGCCGTGGATCAGAACTTTCACAGGAGACGGTGTCATGGCGGCAGGCCTAGCTGGGCGATGGGGTTGTACAAGATAGCTGGGAATCGGGAATCGGGATTAGGGAATCGTGAGAGCGGATGCGGGTGTGCGCGTTTTACGTGCTGTGGCGCTTTGGCTTGGTGGCGTCCGTGGGGTGCGCGTGGTGGTTGGCACACAACGGCGCGAGCGGTCATGGGTTGGTGAGGGCTGCGTCGCTGCACGCTGGTAAGGACGATTAGGACGCATGGCACACGGCCATCATGGTGGCGCCTGGAAGGTGGCGTTTGCCGACTTCGTGACCGCGATTCCCCAATCCCGACTCCCGAATCCCAAATCTCAGCCCTGCAGCTAGCGCGGCTGAGGCCTTTGATTGCGCGCGATGGTGTTGGCGGCTCTCAGTCGCTTGCGCCGTGCAGGCGTTTGCTCCAGCTCTCTATTTCGCGGCGTTGCAGGCGGCGTTCGAATAGCGCCTGCCATGACGGCACCAGCGGCAGCTGCAGCACCTCGGTGATGGCGGCGACATCGACATCGCGCGCATACAGCAGCTGTTGCAGGCGCGACAGCGTCCATTGCGGATGCGGTCGCTGCTGCAGTGTCAGCGTATCGCCGGCCGCAATGTCGCCGGACTGCAGCACGCGGTAATACCAGCCGGTGCGGCCGGTGTCCTGCACGCGGCGCGCCATGTCGCGCAGGCCGAAACGGTCGGACAGCTTCCAGCATGGCTGACGCAGCTGCGAGACCTCCACCACCGCCGTACCCAATGCAAAGCGATCGCCCAGGCAGACGTCGGCTTCGGTAAGGCCGAGGCTGCTCAGGTTCTCGCCGAATGCGCCGGCCGTCTCCAGCAACGCATGCGCACCGAGCTCGGCCTGCCAGGCGGCGTAGTGCTCACGGGGATAGTGATGGATCGCCTTGTCCGGCCCGCCATGCACACGCCGGTCGCCCTGCTCGTCGCCGTGCAGACCGTCGGGACCGACGTGCACCCTGCCGTCCACCACCCGCTTGTCGATAGCGCTGCGGCTACCGGGCCGGGTGAAGTCGCGTGCGATGCCGATCGCAATGCTGTCGATGGTGGTCGCAAGCGCAGGCGCCTGCACGCCAGCGGTCTGCGTACTCACGCGCCCTGCCCGGGCAATTCGGCCAGCGCCTCGCGTAGCACTTCACCCAGGACCTGGATGCCGGCGTCGATCCTGTCGCCAGGCACGGTGACGAACGACAGCCGCAAGGTATTGACCTGCGGCAAGGTGGCGTAGAACGGCGCGCCCGGCACGAATGCCACATTGCGCGCGATCGCACGCGCCAGCAGCGCGGTGCCATCCAGCCCGGGCGGCAGGGTCACCCACAGGAACATGCCGCCTTCGGGGCGATTCCATTGCACCTGGGGCGGGAAATGCCGATCCAGTGCCTCCAGCATCAGGCTGCATTGACGCGCATACAGCGCGCGGATCTGCGGGATATGCGTGTCCAGGAAATCGTCCTGCAACGTCTGGTGGACCACGCGCTGGGTGAACGAGGGCGTATGCAGATCGGCCGCCTGCTTGGCCTGGATCAGCTTGCCCAGCACCGCTTCGGGCGCGACCACATAGCCCAGCCGCAACCCGGGCGCGAGCACCTTGGAGAACGAACCCATGTAGATGACGCCCTCCGGGTTGAGCGACAGCAGGCTCGGCAGCGGCTGGCCGCTGTAATACAGCTCGCCATACGGATCGTCTTCGACAATCGGCACGCCCGCCTCCGCCGCCCGCGCCACCAGGGCCTGACGGCGCGCCAGCGGCAGCCGGCGACCGGTGGGGTTCTGGAAGTTCGGCAGGCAATACAGAAAGCGCGCATCGGCCAGCACTGCAGGATCCAGCGCGTCCACCACCACCCCGTCCTCGTCCGAGGGCATGCCGACGAAACTCGGCTGGAACAGCGAGAACGCCTGCAGCGCGCCCAGGTAGCTCGGCGTTTCCACCAGCACCTTGCTGCCTTCGTCGATGAAGACCTTGCCGAGCAGGTCCAGACCCTGCTGCGAGCCGGTGGTGATCAACACCTGGCTGGGCCGGATGCTGGCGCCGTCGCGGCTCAGGCGTGTGGCCACCCATTCGCGCAGCGGCGCATAGCCTTCGGTGGGGCCGTATTGCAGCGCGGCCTGCGGCGCATCGCGCAGCACCTGATCGCTGGCCGCGCGCATGCGCTCCACCGGAAAGGTGGCCGGCGACGGCAGCCCGCCGGCGAAGGAAATCACCTCCGGCCGCTCGGTCACCTTGAGGATTTCGCGAATCGCCGAACTGGTCAGCGCCTGCGCACGTCGGGAGATCTGGAAGGAAGTCGTCATCGCGCAAGCATAGCGAAGGCCCGTGGCCGACGCGCTGTGCACTGCAGCGTCGGCTACGCGACCCGGCCAGTGACGGTATCGCTGCTGCACCGACCATCGCCACGCGTCACCACACACGCCTGGGTTGCGGTGGCGCTAACGAACACGCGCTGCAGTGATGCCGATGCACTGGCGCCGATGCCAGCCGGCAAGGCAATCGCTACACGCGCATCCCCTCGCCCAGGATGGTCACCGGCTTCTGTCGTCGACGCGGGTTACGTGCGCAAATCGGCTGGGTCGCGAGCCAGGGCAGCGCGTACCGATCACAGGCAGCCCTTCCGCGCATCGATGGCGCCGGCACGACAATGCGGCAGCAATCGTGCCGACGGCGTTCAGTCGTACGCCGGGCCGACCCAGGCAGTGCCTTCGCTGCGTTCGATCAAGGTCTTCCAGCGCTTGCGGACCAGCTTGTCGCGCGAGCGGAAGGTCATTCGCAAGCCCGGCAAGCCGAGCGTGGCGCGCGTCTCGACCATGGCTGAGGCCTCATCGGCAGCAATCTCGATCCTGGTGATCGACTGCTTGTAGTCGATCACCTCTTCCGGGTTAGCCACATGACGCATCTGACGCAGCACCTGCGCCCATTCGCCATTGGACTTGCAGTACTGCTCGCGCGTGGTGGTCTGCCGCTTCTGGTGCGAATCCATGCGGTACAGCACCACCATTTCGAACGCCGGCGCGGTCATCGCGCACAGCGCTTCGCCGTCCTGACCAAGCATCGCCTTGTCGTGCGCGGCGTAGAAATCGCGCACCTGCGCTTCGTCCAGCGCGTTGCCACAGTAGTTATAAATGCCGGCAACCGCCGCCAGGACTGCCAATAACACCAACAACCGCATCTGCGCCCCCTGCATCACCGCGTCCTGCGGCCGCGCAAGTGTAAGGGATGCGATGGATCAGTGACGACGTGGCGGCGCCGGCCCGCAGCTGTCGCAGCCACCGCAGGCTGCGGCGCTCTGCGCCGCCTGCGGCGCCACGCGGCGGCCCAGCGCCCGCATCCACGCAGGCCGCCCATCGCGCAGCAGGCCGATCGCCACTGCGCCACGCACACGCCGCAGCGTGCCGGGAAATTGCTTCTTCATCACCACCCACAGGCTGAGCAACACCGCTACCGCGATGACCACGTATTGCAGCGTGAGCGAGAGATCCACCTCAGCCGGCTCCCAGCAGCACGGCCAGCTGGTAGGTCACCAGCGAGGCCAGGTAGGCCAGCGCGAACAGGTACACCGCGCTGACCGTCATCTGCTTCCACGAGTTGGTTTCGCGCTTGATCGTGGCCAGCGTGGAGATGCACATCGGCGCGTAGATGTACCAGACCAGCAGCGACAGCGCTGTGGCCAGCGACCAGCCATCACTGATCAGCGGCGACAAGGCCTGCGCCGCGGCATCGTCGTCGGCCGCCGACAGCGCGTACACGGTTGCCAGCGAGGCCACCGCCACTTCGCGCGCGGCCAGGCCCGGGATCAGCGCGATGCAGATCTGCCAGTTGAAGCCCAGCGGCGCGAAGAAGATCGCCATCGCATGGCCGATGCGCCCGGCGAAGCTGTAATCGATCGCCGGCAAGGTGGCGTCGGCCGGCGCAGCCGGAAACGACAGCAGGAACCACAGCAGGATGGTCAGGGCCAGAATGATGCCGCCGACGCGCTTGAGGAAGATCAGCGCACGCTCCCACAGCCCCAGCGCCAGGTCGGGCAGATGCGGCAGGCGGTACGACGGCAACTCCAGCATCAGCGGATGCTCGCTCTTGTCGCGGCGCCACTTCTTCATCGTCCACGACACCAGCAGCGCGCTGACGATGGCCGCGGCATACAACCCGAACAGGATCAGGCCCTGCTGGTTGAAGATGCCCCACACGGTCTTCTGCGGGATGAAGGCACCGATCAGCAAGGCATACACCGGCAGGCGCGCCGAACACGTCATCAATGGCGCGACCATGATGGTGGCGAGTCGGTCGCGCGGGTCCTGGATGCTGCGGGTGGACATGATGCCCGGCACTGCACAGGCAAAGCTCGACAGCAACGGAATGAACGAGCGCCCGGACAAGCCGGCGGCAGACATCATGCGGTCGAGCAGGAAGGCCGCGCGCGGCAGGTAGCCGGACTCCTCCAGCGCCAGGATGAAGGCAAACAGGATCAGGATCTGCGGCAGGAATTTGATCACCCCGCCCAGGCCGGTGATGATGCCGTCCTTGAGCAGGCTGTTGAGCGGGCCCTCCGGCAGCGTGGTGCCAGCCCACTCGCCCAGCATCGCGGTGCCGGCATCGATCAGGTCCATCACTGGGTTGGCCCAGGCATACACCGCCTGGAAGATCAGGAACATCACCACCGCCAGTGTGACCAGGCCCCAGAGCGGATGCAGCAGCCAGCGGTCCAGCGCATCGTCCACGCGCGAGGTCCGCGTCGGCATGGTCACCGCCGCACTCAGGATCTGTCGCACCTGCGCATGGTAGTTGCCATCGGCAGGCGGCGTGGCGCTCGGTGCCGCCAGGCGCGCGGCCTGCGCGTCGATGCGCTCGACCAGCGCCTTGGCACCGCCGCGGCGCACCGCCACCGTTTCCACTACCGGCACCCCAAGCGCCTGTTCCAGCGCCGGCAGGTCGATGACGATGCCGCGTCGTTGCGCGGCGTCGACCATGTTCAAGGCCACGATCATCGGCCGGCCCAGCTCGCGCAGTTCCAGCGCAAAGCGCAGATGCAGGCGCAGGTTGGTCGCATCCATCACGCAGATCAGCACGTCCGGTGCCGGTTCGCCGGGGTAGAAGCCACGGCACAGGTCGCGGGTGATCGCCTCGTCCAGGCTGGCCGGCTGCAGGCTGTAGGCGCCGGGCAGATCCAGCACCGCGAAGTCGCGCCCAGACGGCGCACGGAACTGCCCTTCCTTGCGTTCGACGGTGACGCCGGTGTAGTTGGCGACCTTCTGCCGGCTGCCGGTCAGCTGATTGAACAGCGCGGTCTTGCCGCTGTTGGGATTGCCCACCAGCGCCAGCCGCAACGGAACGCTTGCCACGCTCATGCCTGTGCTCCATCGACGCGTACCTGCACGCGTGCGGCCTCGCTACGGCGCAGGGCGAACCGCGTGTAACCGACCTGTACCAGCAGCGGTTCGCGCCCGACCGGCCCGGTCGCCAGCACCGTGACTTCTTCGCCGGCGACAAAACCCAGTTCGCGCAGACGCCGGGCGATCGTGTCGTTGGGGAGGCGATCCTCCACGGAATCCACGATGGCGGCGCGATGCAAGGGCATGTCGGACAGCGTCACAAAGACGGCCTGATTGTTAGGAATGGTTCTCAATTCTAGCATCGACGCACCGCGTCATGGCTCAGCCGACCCGTGCCGCTATCATGGTTCGCATCCCATTCATGGACGTTGACGCAATGCACGACACCGGCTTGATCGTGGAGGACCAGGAAGCGGTCCGCACGTTGCGACTGCACCGCCCGGCGGTGCACAACGCCTTCGATGCGACCTTGATCGGCGCGCTCACCGACGCCTTGCAACAGGCCGGCCGGGCGGCGCAGATCCGCGTCGTCGTGATCACCGGTGCCGGCGCTGCGTTCTCCGCGGGCGCCGACCTGAACTGGATGCGCGGCATGGCCGGTGCCAGCGAGGCCGACAACGCGGCCGATGCGCTCGCCCTGGCGCGTTTGATGCGCACGCTGGACGAGTTGCCCAAGCCGACCATCGCGCGCGTCAACGGCGCGGCGTTCGGCGGCGGCGTGGGCCTGGTGGCGTGCTGCGATATCGCCATCGGCTGCACCGAGGCGCGCTTCGGGCTGACCGAGAGCAAGCTCGGCCTGCTGCCGGCGGTGATTTCGCCGTATGTGATCGCAGCGATCGGCGCGCGCCAGGCACGGCGCTGGTTCGCCACTGCCGAGATCTTCGACGCGGCCACCGCGCAGCTGCTGGGCCTGTTGCATCAACTGGTGGCCGCCGACCAACTGGATATCGCGGTGGAGCGCCAGGTCCGCCTGTTGCTGGCGGCCGCGCCACTGGCGGCGGCCAGCGCCAAGGCGCTGGTGCGCGCGGTGCTGCCGCCGATCGACCGTGACGCCATCGACGCTGCCAATGCCGCGTGGATCGCACGCCTGCGCGTTTCCGCGGAAGGCCAGGAAGGCCTGGGCGCCTTCCTCGACAAGCGTAGCCCGGCCTGGGTGCCGGAGGGCGCGGCGTGAGCGACTTCGTCCGCATTGTCGAGGTCGGCCCGCGCGATGGCCTGCAGAACGAAGCGACGCCGATCGCCACCGCCGACAAGATCGCCTTGATCGATCAACTTTCCGCGACCGGGCTGCGCAGCATCGAGGCGACCAGCTTCGTCAGCCCGCGCTGGGTGCCGCAACTGGCCGATGCGGCCGAGGTGTTCGCCGGCATCACCCAGGCGCCGGGCATCGCCTATCCGGTGCTGGTGCCGAACCTGCAGGGCTATGCGCGCGCACGCGCCGCCGGTGTGCAGGAGGTGGCGGTGTTCACCGCGGCGTCGGAGGCCTTCAATCGCACCAATACCAACGCCGGCATCGACGAATCGATCGCGCGCTTTCGGCCGATCCTGGAGCAGGCCGCGCTCGACGGCGTGCGCGTGCGCGGTTACGTCTCCACCGTGCTGGGCTGCCCGTATCAGGGCGCGGTGCCGGTGGCCGACGTGGTCGATGTCGCGCAACGGTTGTACGCACTGGGCTGCTACGAGATTTCGCTGGGCGACACCATCGGCGTCGGCACCCCGGCCAAGGCACGCCAGATGCTGGCCGCGGTGGCGCAGGCGGTCCCGATGCCGGCATTGGCCGTGCACTTCCACGACACCTACGGCCAGGCACTGGCCAACATCGCCGCCTGCCTGGAGCAAGGCGTGCGCGTGGTCGATGCGGCGGTGTCCGGTGCCGGCGGCTGTCCCTACGCCAAGGGCGCCAGCGGCAATGTGGCCAGCGAAGACGTGGTGTATCTGCTGCATGGGCTGGGCATGCCGACCGGCATCGACCTGCCCGCCCTCGCCCGCACCGGCCGCTGGCTGGCGCAGCTGCTGGGTCGCGAGACCGGCAGCAAGGTCGGCAAGGCCTTGGCGGCCGCCGGCTAAGATTTTAGTCCCGCACGCCGCCGCCACGCCCGCGCATCTTCCAGGGCGGTCACACGGACGCTTCGGCTAGAATCGCCGGCTGCGTCGTCACCCGTTCGCCTGCCGGCATCCACCGGCTTCCAGGATTTCCAAGGAACCACCGCATGCAGCCTTCTTCTGTTCTTGCCATCGTCACCGGCGGCGTGTCCGGCCTGGGCCTGGCCGTGGCGCAGCGCATCGTGGCCGACGGCGGCAAGGTCGCCCTGTTCGACGTCAACGCCGACAAGGCCGAGGCGGCGCTGGCACTGCTCGGTGACGGCAACGCGCAGTATTTCGCCACCGACGTCACCGACGAAGCGCAGGTCGCCGCCAACGTGGCGCAGGCCGCGCAGGCGCTGGGCGGGCTCAACCTGGCGGTGAACTGCGCCGGCATCCTGGGTTCGGGCCGCGTGCTCGGCAAGGAAGCGCCGATGCCGCTGGCAACCTTCCGCACCACCGTGCTGGTCAACCTGGTCGGCAGCTTCAACGTGGCCAAGGCCGCGGCCGATGTGATGCAGCACAACAGTGCCGGCGACGACGGCGAGCGCGGCGTGATCATCAACACCGCCTCGGTGGCCGCCTACGAAGGCCAGATCGGCCAGGCCGCCTATGCCGCCAGCAAGGGGGGCGTGGTCGGCATGACCTTGCCGATGGCACGCGAGCTGGCCCGCTTTGGCATCCGCGTGATGACGATCGCACCGGGCGTGTTCTGGACCCCGATGGTGGACGGCATGCCCGAGGCGGTGCAGCAATCGCTGGCCGCGACGATCCCGTTCCCCTCGCGCCTGGGCCAGCCCGGCGAATACGCCGACACCGTCGCCTTCATCCTGCGCAATCGCTATCTCAACGGCGATGTGATTCGCCTGGACGGTGGCGTGCGGTTGGCGCCCAAGTAGCAGGGAATGGGGAATCGGGAATGGGGAATCGTAACGGCGCCCTACTCTCAGCACCCCGGCCCCGGCTTTTTCGATTCCCCATTCCCAACTCCCGATTCCCATGAAAGCTAACGACATCAAGAAAGGCAACGTCGTCGAATACAACGGCGGCATCTACCAGATCCGCGACATCGAGCGTAGCTCGCCGCAGGGCCGCGGTGGCAACGTGCGCTTCCGCTTTATCATGTACAGCGTGCCCGGCGGCGCCAAGCTGGACGCCAGCTTCGACGCCGACGACAACCTGCCGGAAGTGGAGTTGCTGCGTCGCCTGTCGACGTTCTCGTACAAGGATGGCGAGGCGTTCGTGTTCATGGACGACGAGGACTTCACACCCTACACGCTGGATGCGGACGTGATCGGCACCGATGCCGGCTACATCATCGACGGGCTGACCGGCATCTACGTGCAGGTGATCGACGACCAACCGGTGGCCGTGCAACTACCGCAGACGGTGACGCTGGAAGTGGTCGAAACCCCGCCCGAACTCAAGGGCGGCACCGCCACCAAGCGGCCCAAGCCGGCCAAGCTCAACACCGGCCTGGAAATCATGGTGCCCGAATACATCACCAACGGTGAGCGCGTGCTGGTCAACACCACCACCGGCGAATTCGCAGGCCGCGCCGACTGATGCGCAAGCTGGTCGTTGTGGTGATGCTGGGGCTGCTGGGCGCCTGCACGGCGCAACCAGCCCCGGCGCCGACAGCCACGCACGCACCTGCGCCGGTGGCCTGCACCGATGCCAAGGTGGACGAGGAGTGGCTGCAACATCCGCCCGGCCTGTGCGGCATGCCGGAGGATGTGCGCACGCTGGTGGAGGACTACGACACCTGCGAGCACTTCGCGGGCGAGGACCCGTACGACGCCGATCGTCGCCACGAGATCGAGGTGGCGATCGCGCAATTCTGCACGCCGGCACCGGCACGGCTTGCAAAGCTACTGAAGCAATACCGCAACAACGCGCGGGTCAGCGAGTGGCTGCGCAAGTATTCGGTGCAGGCGGATCTGCAACCGGCTGGCTGAGGTGCGCCGGCTGGTGTGACAGGTGCCAGCTGTGCAATGCATTGTCCCTGGCCGGAGCACTGGGGACTGGGACTTACAGCTGCAGGCCACAGCGCCTACCTTCTCCCATCGGGAGAAGGTAGGCGCAAAGCGCCGGATGAGGGTACGGGCGAAGCCTCGTGCAGTTGGACTCACACGAGAGCTTCGCCCTATCCTCAGCTCCGCGCCCCGATGGCGCGCAAGCAGTGCCTTCTCGCCCCGCAGGGAGAGCGGCTGGTACCGCGCCCCCGGCGTGGTCCGAATCGCTATTGCGCCTGCAAAGGTATACCCATCTCCGACCGCATTTTGTCGGCAGCCGCATCACCGCGCGCTAGCACGCGCAGGCGTGCGCGCAGGCGCTGCACATTCGCCTCGCCCTGCTCTAGTCCGGCGCGGACGTCGGCCGGCAGTTGCTGCCGCCCCAGCGCCTGCAGCTGTTTCCAGCCGTCGACCAGTACGCCGGTTTCCTGCGCCACGCGCACGCTCAGGTCTTGCTGCTCTTCCGCTTGCGGCAGCCCGTAGCCGGCGCTGCCCAACAGCGTGGCCGGGTGACTGAGCTGGGCCTGCCGCGCGAACAGCGACTGCAGCTGACCCTGCACCGAGTCGCGCCCGGCAGCGCCGGGTGTCAGCAGGCGCTTGAGCGCATCGCGTGCCAGCAACTCCTGGCGGCGCAACGCGGCCTGTTCCAGCAACAACGCTGCAGCGGTCTCGCGTAGACCGCCGCGGTCGAACCACTGCGCACGCGCGTCCGCGCGCGCGTCCAGCCATTGCTCCACGCTGGTCTGCGGCACCGGCAGGCCGCGGCGGATCACCTCGAACATGGTTTGGTAATGCGCTGCCGCCGACTCGAAGTAATAGCCCTGGCGAATCGCCTGCGCAGGGTCGTCCAGCACCTGCATGTCGGCGATGCCGGCGCGCTGCAAGCGCTGCCTCACGCCGCGCGGGGTGATCGACGACAGCCCGGCCGCGGCAAGCCGCGGCACGCCGTCGTGCAGGAGCTTGAAGGTCTCCACCGCGCAGTTGTTGCCGATGAAGTAGTAGCGCCCGTCGTAACTCCAATGCACCTGCGCGGCGCGTGCGAGCAGCGCGGCGATCTCCTCGCGCGTCAGTGTCAGCGGCACCGACGACAGCGCGCGCAGCTCCACCTTGGTGTATTCGTCCACGACCTGATTCAACGGCAATACGAACAACCGCGAGGGATACGAGCCGGTCAGCCCGCGCCAGCTGGAAATCTGCACATCGCCGACGAAGGCGCGGAACGACAGCACGCGGTGATACTGCAGATCCAGACGGCAATCGGGACCGGGCGTGCGGCCAGGGGCACAGATCACCAGACGCAGCATGCTGTGGCCCCAGCGGCTCATCGGCTGCGCATTGCCCTCGGCCAGCAGGTAGTCCACCGCGTACACACGCGCTGGATCCAGTGCCAGCAGCGACATCGCGCCGGCATCGTTATCAGCCTGCAGGTACGGTAGCGTCGTCTCGCAATGCGTTGCATCGGGCATGGCACCGACCTGCTCGGCGAACCAGGCGGCCAGCGCCGGACGCCGGCAGTGATAGTCGGCATCGAGCACGTAATGTTCGAGATTCACCGCGACGAATTCGGCTGGGCTGCGCCGCTCGTAATCGTCGGGGCTGCGATCGCTGAACCGGTTTGCGCCACGCCCGATCCGCCAGGGACGCACCTGCCAGCCGGCCAGGTCGCGCAGCCGCGGGTCGCGCGACAGGCGGCCGTGCGCACCGCGGTCCAGCACATGCGCCAGTTCATGTACCACGGCGGCCATTGCCGCGCGCGTGGCCGGTGCCTCGGGGTCGGTCTGCGTGGCCGTCGCCTGCGCGCTCCAGGCATCCAGCAGCGCACGATCAAGCAGGATGCGCCGGCCGATCGCGCGGCCGTGCACGTGTGCCGGCAAGTCCGTGCGCCACTGCAGCTGGATCGGTGCGTCGATGCGCTGCATCCAGGCAGGCGGCAGACGCTGCGCCACCTGTTTCACCAATGCGTGCGTGGTGTCGATCTGCGCCGCAGACAGGCCCTGCGGATCGACATCGATGCGTAATTCGGCCTGCGCCGCCGGTGCGATCGCTGCGGCCAGCCACAGCCACCAGCACCGGCGAAGAGAACTCACTGGGCCAGGATGGACTGCGCCAGTTCCAGGTCGCTGGACAGCCGCGCCGCATCGCTACGGCTGCGCAACTGCAGCAGCGCCGCTTCCAGCCGCGCGCCGCGGATCGCACCATCGCTGGCGACGAAGCCGGCGGCATCTTCGCGTGCGTCGGCCACCACCTTGTCGTCGCCGGAACTGCTGCCGGAGGAATTGGACGAACCGGCCGACGATGCACCCGCCGAGGTTCCGGCCAGGCTGGATGCGAAGGCCGCCAGCGGCAGCAGCGTCAAAGCGCAAAACACGAGGGAGCGCATCATTGGCGTATCGATTCCATGTAAAGGTGGTGAAAGACTAACCGGCACGCGTGGCGGCAGGCGCGTCGTCCATCTCGAACAGCTTGCCGGGATTCAGCAAAAGATGAGGATCGAGCACATGTTTGATCCCGCGCATCAAGACGATCTCCTCGGCCGAGCGCGTACTCCACAGATAGGCCTTCTTGACCAGGCCGATGCCGTGTTCGGCAGAGATGCTGCCGCCAAAACGCTGCAAGGCCTGCGCCAGCAACTTGGTCACCTGATCGCAGGCCGTCACGAAATCGGCCTGGCTGGTGTCGTCGGGCTTGAGCACGTTGATATGCAGATTGCCATCGCCGATATGGCCGAACCACACCACATCGAAATGCGGATACGCATCGTGCAGCAACGCCTGGGTTTCGGCCAGGAACGCCGGCATCGCCGAGATGCGCACCGACACGTCGTTCTTGTACGGCGTGTAGCGCGCCAGCGCTTCGGTGATGCCTTCGCGCAGCCGCCACAGTTGCGCGGCCTGCGCATCGCTCTGGCTGATCACCCCGTCGCTGACCCAACCCTGCTCCATGCAGGTCTCGAATGCCGCCATCGCCGCGGCTTCCTGCGCCTCGTCGCCGGCGGCGAATTCAGTGACCACGTAATACGGATGCACCTGCGCAAACGGCGCCTGCGCGCCGTGCGCCAGCACGTGTTCGAGCGCGCGGTCGGTGAAGAACTCGAACGCCTCGAGCCGCAGCTGCGCGCGGAACGCGGCAAACACCTGCATCAGCACCTCGAACGAGGGCAGTGCCAGCAGCATCACGTTGCTGGGCGGCGGCGGGTCGGTCAGTCGCAATGTCGCCTCGACCACCACGCCGAGCGTGCCTTCGGAGCCGATCATCAAATGGCGGAAATCGTAGCCGCTGGAATTTTTCACCAGCGCGTTGTTGAGTTCCAGCAGTTCGCCGGCACCGGTGACCACCTTCAGGCCGGCCACCCAGTCGCGGGTATTGCCGTAACGGATCACGCGGATGCCGCCGGCATTGGTGGCGATGTTGCCGCCGATCGAGCACGAACCGCGCGCGGCGAAATCCACCGGATACACCAGCCCATGCTCGCGCGCGGCATTGTGCACCGCTTCCAGCGGCATGCCGGCCTGGACGGTGAGCGTGCGATCCACCGCATTGAACTCCAGCGGCTTGTTCAGGCGCTCCAGGCTCAGCACCAGCTCGCCATTGGCAGCCACCGCACCGCCGGAAAGACCGGTGCGCCCGCCCGAAGGCACCACCGCAACCGCGTTCGCATTGGCCCAGCGCAGCACCGCCTGCACCTCGTCCACCGCACCGGGCAAGGCGATCGCCAGCGGATTGGGCGTCCAGCGCCGCGTCCAGTCGCGGCCGTAGTGTTCCAGGTCGGCCGGCTCGGTCTTCAAACGCAACGCGGGCACGGCCTGTTGCAACGAAAGGATGCGGGGATCGGTCATGGCACACGGCGCTGCAGTAGGAACCGCACAGCGTGCCAGTGCGCGCCAGCCTCGTCCAGTTGCACGACATGGCGCCGCCGCGGCGTTGGATTCAGCTGAAACCGTTGCACCGCAAGGACTTTGCCTGCGCAAACACTGCGTTGCGGGCGCCCCATCGCGCGGCCCATCTGGCATAGTTGCCGACCCGATTGCTGCAATGCGCTCCCCCATGTCGCCGAAGAGAACCTCGTTTCCCAAGCAGGACATCCGCGTCCTGTTGCTGGAAGGCATCAGCCAGACTGCCGTGGATGTGTTCCGCGCCGCCGGTTATTCGCAGATCGAACTGCACGCCAAGTCGTTGCCGGAAGACGAGCTCATCGCGCGCATCGCCGAGGCGCATATCGTCGGCATCCGCTCGCGCACGCAGTTGAGCGCCGAGGTGCTGGCGCATGCCAAGCGGCTGATCGCAGTGGGTTGCTTCTGCATCGGCACCAACCAGGTCGATCTGGACGCAGCCGAGCTGGCCGGCATCCCGGTGTTCAACGCGCCCTACTCCAACACCCGCAGCGTGGCCGAACTGGTCATCGCCGAGGCGATCCTGCTGTTGCGCGGCATCCCGCAGAAGAACGCCGAATGCCATCGCGGTGGGTGGTCGAAGTCGGCCGCCGGCAGCCACGAAACGCGCGGCAAGGTGCTGGGCATCGTCGGTTACGGGCATATCGGCACCCAGGTCGGCGTGCTGGCCGAGTCGCTGGGCATGCAGGTGATCTTCCACGACATCGAAACCAAGCTGTCGCTGGGCAACGCGCGCGCGGCGATCGATCTGGACGACCTGCTGGCACGCTCGGACGTGGTGACCCTGCATGTGCCGGAGACGCCGTCGACCAAGGACATGATCGGCGCGGCGGAAATCGCGCGCATGAAGCACGGCGCGCATTTGATCAACGCCTCGCGCGGTACGGTGATCGACATCGACGCACTGGACGCGGCGCTGAGCTCGGGCCAGATCGGCGGCGCGGCGGTGGACGTGTTCCCGATCGAGCCCAAGGGCAATGGCGATGCGTTTGAATCAAAGTTGACCGCACACGACAACGTGATCCTGACCCCGCACGTCGGCGGCAGCACGCTGGAAGCGCAGGACAATATCGGCGTCGAAGTGGCTGCCAAGCTGGTGCGCTACAGCGACAACGGCAGCACCCTGTCGGCGGTGAACTTCCCCGAGGTCACCCTGCCCGAGCACCCCGACAGCCTGCGTCTGCTACATATCCACCGCAATGTGCCCGGCGTGCTGTCCAAGATCAACGAACTGTTCTCGCGCCACAACGTCAACATCGACGGCCAGTTCCTGCGCACCGATCCCAAGGTCGGCTACGTGGTGATCGACGTCAGCGCCAGCGAGGCGCAGGCCACCGCACTGAAGGAAGGCCTGGCCTTGATCGAAGGGACCTTGCGGACGCGCATTCTGTACTGAGCGGACTTTGTACTGAGGTGATCCCTTCTCCCAACGGGAGAAGGTGGCCCGAAGGGCCGGATGAGGGGTGCTGCGGCCAATTTCGGCGCGTCTGCCATGGCAAACGCGTCGCCCCGCGCCAGTAAGGGTGACTCGTAGACTGGCAGCCGATACCTGGCGGTACTCACCCCCAAACCCCCGCTCCGCGCCAGTGGCGCGCAGGCAGTGCTTTATCCCCCAATTAGTCAACCGTACCCTCCCCCGGTCCGCGCTTGCGGCGCGGGCGCTCGCAGACACGCGCGCCCATGGCGCGCAAGCTGTGCCTGCTCGCCCCGACAGGAGAGGGGCTTTGGTTCGCAGACGTAAGCGTTAGGCAACGTCTCATCACTCACTCAATGCTTCCAAGGCCATGACAGCGAATGGCCGAGGCAGCAGCGTGGCCGGGGATTGGCGGAAAGCGGCACAGGGATGTGCCGCGGCGGCGAGTCAGACAGGATGTCTGACCGAGCCGAGCAGCCGATCCCCGGCCGCGCTGCTGCCGCCCACCGAAGCCGGCAAGTAACAGGCGTGCCCGCGCTTGCGGCACCTGAGCCAGTGGCGCGCAAGCAGCACCTTATCGCCCCGACAAAAGGGGCTTTAACAAGCTGCTCAACGCGCGCGCGCCACCCACTTCTCCGCCATGCGCCGCATCGACGGATCCAGTTGCGGATCGGCAAGCAGCTCGGCGACCGGGCGCCACGCCAGGGCCAGCGATTCTTCGCTGACTTCGAACGCCTCGTCCGCCCCAGCCATCACCACATAGCGCGCGTCGTAATGCCAGTGCCCGGCCACCTCGCCGCGCGCGGGAATCCAGTGCCGGTCCAGGTCGAAAATGGCCGCGTCAGCCAGGCGCAAGCCGGTCAATCCGGATTCCTCCTGCGCCTCGCGCAAGGCCACCTGCGCCAGGTCGCGGTCGCCGTCGGCGTGCCCGCCCAGTTGCAGCCAGCGTTGCAGCTTGCGGTGATGGGTCAGCAACGTGCGCGTGCCATCGGCGCTGACCACCCACGCCGAGCCGGTGAAATGACCTTCGACACGCTCGCGCAGGAACGGGTTGGTGGCATCGTCCAGCAGCTGAGCGAACTGCTCGGCCAGCTCCGCCTCGTCAGGCCAGCGTGCGCGGTAGTCGGCCAATCGCTGTTGCAGGGTTGCATCCACCATCTGTCGTTCCCGGTCGCCCGTCGCGGGCCAGGCGGCCATTATCGCCATTCATGCTGCGTACGTGCTTGTCGTGAGCGTGTAGCTTTGGCAAGGTAGGCCGCTTGCCTGTCCCACCGGGACGCGGCGCACCACCTTCGCCCAGGCGCGCGCGCCTTAGCTTTGCCACTTAGGGATGTACCGAATGCTGAAGTCTCTGTTGAGGGTCAAACCGATCGAGCCCGCTGGACATGTCGATGGGGGCGAACCGGTCGAAGGCAGCCTGCAAGGCGAAGCCACCCTGCAACGCACCCTCACCGCCAAGCACCTGATCATGTTGGGGATCGGCGCGGTGATCGGTGCCGGCATCTTCGTACTGACCGGCCAGGCCGCTGCCAACCATGCCGGCCCGGCGGTGATGCTGTCCTTCGTGTTCGCCGGCATCGCCTGTGCATTCGCCGGCCTGTGCTACGCGGAGTTCGCGGCGATGATGCCAGTCTCCGGCAGCGCCTACTCGTATTCATATGCCACTCTCGGCGAGGGCATCGCCTGGTTCATCGGCTGGTGCCTGGTGCTGGAATACCTGTTCGCCGGATCCAGCGTTGCGGTCGGCTGGTCCGCCTACCTGATCAGTTTCCTGACCGGCACACTCGGATTGCCGTTCCCGGCCGAGCTGGCCGGCGCGCCACTGGCCTGGGACGGCCACAACTTTGTCAGCTCCGGCAACCTCATCAACCTGCCGGCCGTGCTGATCGTGGCTGCGGTGAGCATGCTGTGCTACGTCGGCGTCACCCAGTCGGCATTCGCCAACGCCATCGTGGTGGCGATCAAGGTGGTGGTGATCTGCCTGTTCGTCGGCTTCGGTATCGCCTACATCGACCCGGCCAACTGGCATCCCTTCATCCCGGAAAATACCGGGCCGGGCCAGTTCGGCTGGGACGGCGTGTTCCGCGCCGCGTCCATCGTGTTCTTTTCCTACATCGGCTTCGACGCGGTCTCCACCTCCGCCGGCGAGACCAAGGATCCGCAGAAGAACATGCCGATCGGCATTCTGGTATCGCTGGCGGTTTGCACCGTCATCTACATCATCGTTTGTGCGGTGTTGACCGGCCTGTTGCCCTACACCCAGCTCGGCACCGCCAAGCCGGTGGCCACTGCGCTGGAAGCGCACCCGCAACTGACCTGGCTCAAGACCGCAGTGGAGATCGGCGCGATCGCCGGCCTGTCCTCGGTGGTGCTGGTGATGCTGATGGCGCAGCCGCGCATCTTCTACACCATGGCCAAGGACGGGTTGATGCCCCGACTGTTCGGCAAGGTGCATCCGAAGTTCCATACCCCCTATGTCGGCACGATCTTCGTCGGCGTGGTCGCCGCGCTGCTGGCCGGGTTGATCCCGCTCAGTGTGCTGGGCGAACTGGTGTCGATGGGCACCCTGCTCGCCTTTGCCACCGTGTGCGCCGGGGTGATGGTGCTGCGCTTCACCAAGCCGGATCTGCCGCGCCCGTTCCGGGTGCCGCTGGCGATGCTGATCTGCCCGCTGGGCGCGCTGGCCTGCCTGTTCCTGTTCTTCCAGGCCTTCCAGGAACACTGGAAGGTGTTCGTGGGCTGGACCATGATCGGCCTGGTCATCTATTTCGGTTATGGCATTCGCCATAGCCGGCTGGCCCGTAAGGCGTAACTGCGAGTCCCTCGCAAGAGCCCGCACATCCATGTGCGGGGATTTGACAACACGAGTCCCTCGCAAGAGCCCGCACATCCGTGTGCGGGGATTTGACGACAAGAGTCCTTTGCAACAGCCCGCACATCCGTGTGCGGGGATTTGACAACACGAGTCCCTCGCAACAGCCCGCACATCTCGCACACGCCCGCACTGCTACGTGCAGGGATTCAACAGGAACCGCTGCATGTTCAAGCAACTCTGGGCCACCAAGCATCCGCACGCCAGCCACGAGGCGGCCGACGGGCTGGGCCTGCAACGCGCACTCGGGCCGTGGGGGCTGACCGCCCTGGGCATCGGGGCGGTGATCGGTGGCGGCATCTTCGTCATCACCGGCCAGGCCGCGGCCGACCACGCCGGCCCGGCGATCATGCTGTCGTTCGTGCTGGCCGCGGTGTGCTGCGCGTTCTGCGCAATGGCCTACGCCGAGTTCGCGGCGATGGTGCCGGTATCCGGCAGCGCCTACACCTATACCTATGCCACCTTCGGCGAACTGGCGGCCTGGTTCATCGGCTGGATGCTGGTGCTGGAATACGGCGTGTCCGCCTCGGCGGTGGCGGTCAGCTGGACCGGCTATTTCCTCAGCCTGCTGGAGCATTTCAACATCCACCTGCCGGCTGCCTTGGTCAGCGCGCCGCTGGACGGCAAGCTGCAGCGCACCGGCGCAATCGCCAACCTGCCCGCTGCCGGTATCGTGCTGCTGCTGACCTGGCTGTGCTACGTGGGCATCCGCAAGTCGTCGGCGATGAACATGGCGATGGTGATCCTCAAGACCGGGCTGATCCTGCTGGTGATCGCGGTGGGCTGGAAGTACGTGGATACCGCCAACTGGCACCCGTTCATTCCGGCCAACGAAGGTCCGGGCAAGTACGGCATGGAAGGCGTGCTGCGCGGCGCGGCGATGGTGTTCTTCGCCTATATCGGCTTCGAGGCGGTGTCGGTGGCGGCACAGGAGTCACACCGCCCGCAACGCGACCTGCCGATCGGCATGATCCTGTCGCTGGTCATCTGCACCGTGCTGTACATCGCCATGGCGGCGGTGATGACCGGCCTGGTGCCCTACACCCTGCTCGGCACCGACGAGCCGGTGGTGACCGCGGTAGCGGCGCATCCGCAGCTGGCCTGGTTGCGCGTGGTGGTGGAAGTCGGCGCGCTGATCGGGCTGTCGTCGGTGGTGCTGGTGATGATCATCGGCCAGCCGCGCATCTTCATGATCATCGCGCGCGACGGGCTGCTGCCGTCGATCTTCACCCGCATCCATCCCAAGTACCGCACCCCACACGTCAATACCGTGATCACCGGCGTGGGCATCGCCCTGCTGGCAGCGGTGTTCCCGCTGGATGTGCTGGGCGAGCTAACCTCGATGGGCACGCTGATCGCCTTCGCCGCGGTGTGCGCCGGCGTGCTGATCCTGCGCCGCACCCACCCGGAACTGCCGCGTCCGTTCCGCATGCCGGTGGCCTGGCTGATCTGCAGCGCCGGCGTGTTGAGCTGCCTGGCCCTGCTGTCGGCGATGACCCTGCACAACTGGATGCTGATGGGGGTGTGGACGCTGGTCGGGCTGGTGGTCTATTTCGGCTACGGTTACCGCCACAGCCGTCTGCGCGACGGTCACTGAGCATATCCGTGGTTTGAGCGGATGGTAGAACGCCTGCGCGCCGGTCTATTGCAGCGCGGCTGATCTGTAGCTTGGTTGGTTAGTGGGTGCTGGTCTGCGGCTTGGCTGCAGGGTCCTTGCCCGCCCACCGTCGCGGGACACGCCGCAAGTACGTCCCTGTAGGCTCTTACGCGGCATCCATGCCGCGTAAGGTCCCGCGACGGTGGGCGGGCAAGGACCTGTCGAGATAGTCGGTACGCATGGTTGCGAGCAGAGCACGCGGTGTGTTGCTCGGATCGCATCGCTTCCGATCAGCTTTCAGATTCAACCCGAGCAACAAGCAGCTTTCACACGACCACCGATTCACTCTCTGGTGCGGTGGCCTCGCCGATTGCGGGACCGTGTGGCGGCATGGATGCCGCCACCGAGCCTACATGGACGTACTTGCGGCGTGTCACGCGGGCGGTGAGGGCACCGCGCCCTCGACCGAACAGGCATTTGACCTGAGCTGGTGACTGCATCCGACAACAGACGACTGACGAAACCACCTCGCTCACTGCCAGGCGCGCGCTCCTCACGTTTTGTCGGCCGCTCTGGGTACGGGCCTGGCAGGAACAAAACCCTGCTGCGCTGCACCTGACCGTAATCCGGCGGGGCAGTAGAATAGGTCCATGAATGCGACCACTGCCCCCCTGCCCTATAGCGCCGCGCGTCTGCACGAGCTGGCGCACCTGCTGATCGGCAATATCCGCGAGCTGGCCCAGGCCGGCTGGACGCCGGCCACCAGCAGCAATTTCTCCCATCGCCTGGACGAACAGCACGCTGCGATCACCGTGTCCGGCCGCGACAAGGGCCGCCTGGTCGAAGAAGACATCATGGTGGTGGACTTCGATGGCCTGGCGGTTGGCCGTCCGTTGCGCCCGTCTGCGGAAACGCTGCTGCACACCCAGCTGTATCGCCGCTTCCCCGAGATCGGCTGCGTGCTGCACACGCATTCGCCGGTGCAGACCATTGCCTCGCGGCTGTACGCCGGCAGCGGCATGATCCGGCTGGAGGGCTATGAGCTGTTGAAAGCCTTCGAAGGCAACACCACACATGAAACGGCGGTGGACGTGCCAGTGTTCGCCAATACGCAGGACATGCAGGTGCTGGCCGCGCAGGTCGAGGCCCTGCTGGACAAACAGAGCCTGTGGGGGTATCTCATCGAAGGACACGGTCTGTATGCCTGGGGCCGCAACATGGCCGAGGCGCGCCGTCACCTGGAGGCCTTCGAATTTCTGCTGCATTGCGAACTCGAACTGCTGAAGCTGCGCGGCCCGCGCTAAGTCCTCGCCACCTCCCTCTTTCCTTGTGAGCCAGATCGCCATGAGCCGACTTCGCATCTACAACGATTCCGATCCCAACCTGCCGCAGCTCGATAGCCGCGACGGCGAGCAGATTGCCGCCGAGCTGAGCAAGATCGGCGTGACCTTCGAGCGCTGGAAGGCCAATCAGCCGATCGAGCCGGGCGCATCGCCCGAGCAGGTGATGGCGGCCTACCGCGAGGATATCGAGCGGCTCAGCGCCGAGCGCGGGCTGAAGACTGTCGATGTGGTCAGCATCGCGCCGGACAATCCCAAGCGCGAGGAAATGCGCGCCAAGTTCCTGGACGAGCACTTCCACAAGGAAGACGAGGTGCGCTTCTTCGTCGCCGGCTCGGGCCAGTTCACGCTGCACGTGGACAACAAGGTCTACGAGATCGAATGCGTGAAGGACGACCTGATCGCCGTGCCCGACAGCACCCTGCACTGGTTCGACATGGGGCCGGAGCCGCACTTTGTGGCGATCCGCTTCTTCACCGAGCCCGATGGCTGGGTCGGCCACTTCACCGGCACCGAAATCGCCCAACAATTCCCCCGCTACGCCCCCGAGAAACCTCCAAAGGCCAGCTGACGATGACACGACCGCAAGCGATCCTCACCGATATCGAAGGCACCACCAGCAGCATCTCGTTCGTCAAGGACGTGTTGTTTCCGTATGCGCGCCGCGCCATGCCGGCCTACGTGCAGGAGCACGGCGGTCACCCGCAGGTGCGGCACTGGCTCAACCAGGTGGCCGACGAGATCGGCGAGGACGTACCGGACGAAGTCCTGGTCAGCACCCTGCAGACCTGGATCGACGAGGATCGCAAGCACACTGCGCTCAAGGCGCTGCAGGGGATGATCTGGAGCGACGGCTACAAGACCGCCGACTTCACCGCGCACATCTATGCCGACGCAGCGATCCAGCTGCAGGCCTGGCATGCGGCCGGCATTCCGCTGTACGTGTATTCGTCCGGCTCGGTGCCGGCGCAGAAGCTGTTCTTCGCCCATAGCGATGCCGGCGACCTGAGCGGGCTGGTCAGCGACTGGTTCGATACCGAGGTCGGCCCCAAGCGAGAGAGCGCCAGCTACCGCCGCATCGCCGAACGCATCGGCGTGCCGCCGGGCGAGATCCTGTTCCTGTCGGACGTGATCGAAGAGCTGGACGCAGCCAAGCGTGCCGGAATGCGTACCGCGTTGCTGGACCGTCGCGAGGATTACCCCACCCCACGCTCGGCCGACGAGATCGGCAGCCACCAGCGCGTGGAGAGTTTCACCGAGCTGGCGCTGTAGGCGCGGTCGGCAAGCCTGCTGCGCTCATCTTCGGGTGAGCGCAGTCGTTACTCGGCGTTGCATGCGCTCCTGATGTATTGCGGTTCAAGCGCGCCGTCCGCACCCGCTTGACGGCAGGCTTGCGGCGCGATTGCAGGCATGGGTCAGCCGGCCTTGACGATGCGCAGTGGCGAGACTTGGCAGGCAAGGCCTGCTGCAGGCAACGTGTTCTGCAAGATGTGCTTGAAGCGGATCGATGGACGTTGTGCAACGTCATGGCCTGCGTTGCGATCACTGCGCCCAGGCGCTCCACCCGTTCTCCCAGACCTCGGCGTTTGTCATGTCGCTGCATTCCCCCTTCGGACCGAACGCCTTGTTGCGGCGACTCTCCTTGTTGATCGTCATCGTGGCCTTGATGGCCGGCTGTCATCCCGATGCCGGTGCCGCACTGCCGAACCAGGCGGCGGCAGGCAAGGATGAGGTGGACCCGGTCGACCAGGCGGCGCTTGCGCAGGCATTGAACGCGCTGCAGCCACAGCGTCCTGGGGTGACCGACCTGTATGTGGTCGGTTTCGCCGGGGATGCCAGCGACGATGTGTTTCGCAACGAGACGCTCTACCTCAGGCAACTGTTCGAACAACGCTTCGCTGCGCGCGGCCGCGTGGTGACGCTGGTCAACAACCCCGACAATCTGGGCGAGCAGCCGTACGCACCGCTGGCAACCTACGACAACCTGTACGACACGCTTGCCGCAATCGGCAAGCGCATGGATCGCAAGGAAGACGCGCTGCTGCTGTTCGTCACCACCCATGGCACCGAAGACCACACGCTGTACGTGCAGGTGGACCAGGACGAGGAAGACTTCATCAGCCCGCAGGATCTGCGGCAGGCATTGGACGATGCCGGCATCGGCAATCGCATCATCGTGCTGTCGGCGTGCTACTCGGGCGGCTTCATTCCGGCGCTGCGTTCGCCGGACACGCTGATCCTCACCGCCGCGCGCGCGGACCGGCCCTCGTTCGGCTGCGGCAACACCTCCAATGCAACCTACTTCGGCCAGGCTTGGCTGATCGATGCGATGAACCGCAGCGACGACCCGCTGGCCGCGTTCGATATGGCCAAGACGGCGATCACCGCGCGCGAGAAGCAGGAAGGCGAACTGCCGTCGTTGCCGCAGCAATCGCTCGGCAAGCGCATCGCGCCGGTGCTGGCACGCTGGCGTGCAGGGCTACATGCAGGTGCGGCCGTAGCCTACCCGTATCCGCCGCTGGAGACCGCCCCGGACGCCGGGCAGGACCAGGATCCGGAAGCCGGTCCCGATAGCAAGTCGCTGGACGACCCGACCAAGGTCAAGGTGCCGGCCGCACCGGCCAGCCCGCGCAAACCGTCGCCCGTGCCAGCATCCGCGACGCCATGAAGATTGCCACGCGCTGAGACTAATTCTCATTTCGTCAGCGCTGGCGCAGCCTCGCTACACTCGCCCGGCCAGCCAGCTCACGCCAGCCAGCATCGATCCCCGCCAGCGCGCCATCGCCTGCCAGCCCGGATCCCAAAACGCCTCCCTCGTGGAGGCGTTTGTGTTTCCGGCGATAGGGTTCAAGCGTCAACGAACCAACAACCAATCACCGTAGGAGCGCATTTATGCGCGACGGGCTCCACATCAGAACCCCGCCCCACACACGCCTCCCCCTCAGGGATCGGCGCGCTGCAAGCGATACACCGTACGTGCGCTGTACTGCCCGGTCGGCAGCGATGCGCGTACGTCCACCGCGTGTTCGCCCACTTCCAGCGTGGTCGGCAGCGCACCACGCCATAGATGCGTGGACGGCGTGGCCTCGGGCGAGCGGTCGTAGCCGCGCAATTGCTCGGCCGCATCGTCGCGCACGTTCTCGGCCAGCAGGCGCGGATCGGCACGCTCCACCCGCTTCATCGGTTGCCATGCGCCATTGTCGATGCGCATCTCGACGAGGGTGTCGTCCTGGCCCATGAAGACATTGGCGTAGATCCCCCAGGCCGCATACGCACCCTGGCGCAGCACCTTGGGCGCGTGCAGCAGCAGTTGCGCGTCATCGACCGAGCGCGCGACGTGATAGGCCAGCGTGTAGTCACCGCCGGGCGCGACCTGCAGCACCGCGTACCCGTTCGGCGTGCCGTCGCTCATCGTCGCGTCGGGAATGCCGTCGGCATCCTTGGCACCGGACCAGAACGCACCGCAGGCCGCGCCGACGTTGTATTCGTGCAGCGGGCGGGTGCCCTGCCAACCTTCATCGGCGCCGTGATCGACCTGTCGCTGGGTATGGCTGTGTGCGCTGAGCACCAGCACATGCGGAAAATCCTTCAACAAGGCGAACAGGCGGCGACGATCAGCATGCCGAAAGGTCTCCTGCCCCGGCGCTGCGTCGAACAACGGAATATGCATGCCCAGCACCAGCAGCCGCTCGCGCGGCAGCTGCGCCAGATAGGCCTGCAGGAACGTGAACTGATCCTCGCGCAGGCCGCCCACATAAGCCGGTTTGCCGCCTGGCGTATAAATCACATCGTCCAGGAACACGAAGCTGGCGTTGGCCTCTTCCACCGCATAGGTGTCCGGGCCATAGACGGCACGCCAGCTGTCCAGCGAATGCGCATCGTCGCCGGCGTCGACGTTGAGATCGTGATTGCCCGGCACATGGAACCACGGCACGCCCAATTGGGTGGTGACCTTGTTCAAGGCCGGGTACAGGCTCAGATCGTCGCTGACGATATCGCCCAGCGTGGTGCCCAGCCTGGCCGAGGTCTTGCCGACGATCGGTGCCACGATGTCGCGCTGGTAGTAGCCCACATCGGTCAGGCTGGCGGTCTGGCTGTCGGCAAACACCAGCATCTGGAAGCCTTCCTTGCCGCCGGCACTGGCGCGCGGGGTCAGCGCGAAATCCCAGTGCTGCGTATTGCGCCCGGTTGCGGCGATGCCTGGGTATTTGCGCTTGGCCGAGCCCTTGGGCGCGTAGTGACGCCAGAAACCAGGCAGTCCGTCGGCGGCTGGCACGAAGCTGCGCTCGCCCGGTTTGATCACGAACACCGTCTGCCCGTCGCGCACCGGCAGGCGATAGCGGCCTTGCGCGTCGGTACGTACCAGTTGCTCGCCGTTGGAGACCACTACACCGGCAATGCCCGGCTCATCGGCACTGCGCCCGGCACGCCCGTCGCGTTCTTCGTAGACGGTGCCATCGACCACGGCATCGCGCGCGTAGGCGCTTCCCGCGAGCACACCCAGGGCCAACAGAGCGAAGCGAAGCTGCATGCGTTTTCCCGCGCGAAGATCAGCGGAAATTGTACCCGCCCTCGCCAGGCGCACGGCGCGAAAGACACGCCGACACATTCCGTAGGAGCGCACCTGGGCGCGACGGGCATTACCGATAACGCCCGTCGCGCCCGGGTGCGCTCCTACATGACTACGTTACTTGTGCCGCGACTCCAATAGCGCCACCGCATCGCCCAGGCCCAGGCCGCGCGCACGCAGCAGCACGATCAGGTGATACAGCAGATCGGCCGACTCGCCGAGCAACTCGGCATCGCCCTGCACCACGCCGGCCAAGGCGGTTTCCACGCCCTCCTCGCCCACTTTCTGCGCGATGCGGCGGATGCCCTGCTCGAACAGCTTGGTGGTGTAGCTGCCGTGCGGGCGCTCCTGCTCGCGCGTGGCGATCAAGGCGTCCAGGCTGCCGAGGAACTGGCCGGGCGCGCCCGGAAAGCAGCTGGTGCGGCCCAGATGGCAGGTCGGCCCGTGCGGGCGTGCCTGCACCAGCAGCGTGTCGGCGTCGCAATCGGTCTCGATCGACACCACCCGCAACACGTTGCCCGAGCTCTCGCCCTTGGTCCACAGGCGCTGCTTGCTGCGGCTGAAGAAGGTCACTTCGCCACGCTGCTGCGTCACCGCCAGCGCTTCGGCGTTCATGTAGCCCAGCATCAGCACGCGCAGGTTGTCGGCGTCCTGCACGACCACCGGCAACAGGCCCTCGCCCTTGCTCCAGTCCAGCGCGGCGAGCGCGTCGCCCGCTGTCATCTCGTTACTGCCCATCACGTACCTCGATCTGTTGCGCGCGCAGGAATTGCTTGAGTGCCGGGATCGGAATCGCGCCGCTGTGAAACACGCTTGCCGCCAGCGCGCCATCGACATCGGCCTGGTCGAACACGTCGGCAAAATGCTGCATCTCGCCAGCACCGCCGGAGGCAATCAGTGGCACGTGGCAGAGCGCGCGCACCTGACGCAGCTGTGCAATGTCGTAACCACGCCGCACGCCGTCGTTGTCCATGCAGTTGAGCACGATCTCGCCCGCACCCAGGCGCTGCGCTTCGGCCACCCAGTCCAGCGTGCGCATCGGCAAGGCCTGGGTCTTGCTCGGGTCGCCGGTATAGCGACGCACGCGCCATTGCCCATCGTCCTCACGAATCGAGTCGACACCGACCACCACGCACTGCACGCCGAAGGCATCGGCCAGCTCGGAGATCAACTGCGGCCTGCCGAGCGCCGGCGAGTTGATCGAAATCTTGTCGGCACCGGCATGCAGCACCGCGCGCGCGGTTTCCACATTACCGATGCCGCCGGCCACGCAGAACGGGATATCGATCAGCCGCGCCACCCGCTCGACCCAGGTGTAGTCGACCGAGCGCCCTTCCGGGCTGGCACCGATGTCGTAGAACACCAACTCGTCTGCGCCCTGGTCGCGGTAGCGCAGCGCCAGTTCGACGATGTCGCCCATGTCGATGTGGTCGCGGAACTTGACGCCCTTGACCACGCGCCCGTCGCGCACGTCCAGGCACGGAATGATGCGGCGGCTCAGCATGCCAGTGCCTCCTTCAGTACCAGATGCCCTTCCAGCAAGGCCTTGCCGAGCACGATGCCGGCGCAGCCGGCAGCCTTGGCGGCCGCGACATCGGCCAGGTTGCGCGCACCGCCGGACACCTGCACCTGCAACTGCGGCGCCAGCGTGCGCAGGTGCGCGTACAAATCCATGTTCGGGCCGGACAGCATGCCGTCGCGCGCGATGTCGGTGCACAGCAGATGCTGCAGGCCGGCCTGCGCGTAACGTACGGCCAACTGATCCAGCGTGGCCTCGGCGGCCTCGGTCCAGCCGTGCACAGGCAACTGCCATACGCCGTCCGCGTCCTGGCGCGTGTCCAGCGCGATGGTCAGCCGATCGGCGCCAAATTCCTGCAGCCAGGCGATGACGGTGTCGGCCTGGCGCACCGCCAACGAGCCGATCACCACGCGTGCGGCGCCGGCATCGAGGATGCGCGCCACGTCCTCGCGTGAGCGGACGCCACCACCGGTCTGCACCCGCAAGCCGGTGGCACGTGCGATCTCGCCCAGTGTGGTGGCCAGGGTGTAACCACCGGCCTTTGCCGCATCCAGATCGACCAGATGCATCCACTGCGCGCCGGCATCGGCAAACGCCTGCGCGCGCGGCAGCACATCGTCGCCGTACTGCGTCTCGCGTGCGTAGTCGCCTTGCAGCAGGCGCACCACGCGGCCGTTGCGGATATCCAGGGCCGGGTAAACGGTGAAACTCATGGGAAGCTCATCTCAAGAAAATTGCGCAGGATGCGTGCACCGGTTTCGGCCGAACGCTCGGGGTGGAACTGCGCGCCGCAGCGCAGGCCTTGCTGCACCACCGCCGTGAACAGGCCGCCGTGATCGCAGGCGGCCACGGTGTCGGCCGTCACCGGCGCGGCATAACCATGCACGAAATACGCACTGGCACGCTCCGGCAGGCCGTCCAGCAGCGCGGACGCGCGCATCGGCACCAGCTGGTTCCAGCCCATATGCGGTACGCGAATGCCGAGCGCCGGCGTCATGTGACGCACGATGCCCGGCAGCAGACCCAGGCAATCGACATCGCCTTCTTCGGAATGTTCGAACAGCAATTGCATCCCTAAGCAGATGCCGATCAGCGGCACCTGCAGTTGTCGCAACGGCTCGACCAGGCCCTGTGCGCGCAGGCGCGACATCGCTTCGGGCGCAGCGCCGACGCCAGGCAGGATCACCCGCTGCGCGCCCTGCAACCCGGCTGCATCGCGTACCAGGCGCGCTTCCACGCCCAGCCGCTCCAACGCGTAGCGCACCGAGCCCAGGTTGGCGCCGCCGGCATCGATCAACGCGACATCGGTCATAGCGCACCCTTGGTGGTGGGCAAGGCGGTGCCTTCGCGACGGATCGCCTGGCGCAACGCACGCGCCAGGGCCTTGAAGCAGGCTTCGACCTTGTGGTGATCGTTCTCACCGCGCACGCTCAGGTGCAGGTTCAAACCCGAGGCGTCGCTGATCGAACGGAAGAAATGCGGCACCAGCTCGGTCGGCATGTCGCCCACGCGCTCGCGTTTGAACTCGCCGTCGAACACGAAGTACGGCCGGCCACTGAAATCCAGCGCGGCACTGGCGATGGTTTCGTCCATCGGCAGCGTGAAGCCATGCTGCGCGGTGGCGCCGGCCACGCGCCACGGGCTGTCGTCGGGATCGAAGCCGTAACGGCCGATGCCGCGCTTGTCGCCCAGCGCTTCGCGCAAGGCTTGGCCCAGTGCCAGACCGGTGTCTTCGATGGTGTGATGCTCGTCGATGTGCAGGTCGCCTTCGGCACGGATGTCCAGCGCAAAACCGCCGTGCTTGCCGATCTGTTCCAGCATGTGATCGAAGAACGGCAGGCCGGTGGCGGTCTTCGGCTCGGCCACGCGGTCCAGATCCAGTTCGACGCGGATCTTTGTTTCCTTGGTGTTGCGCTGAACCACCGCGCGCCTTGGTGCATCGGCGAGCTCGTGTGCGATGCCGGGCCAGTCCCACTCGCCACCGAACTCGTCGGTGCGCAGCTGGAAGCCACGGATATTGAGATTCTGCGCGAACTGGATGTCGGTGATGCGGTCGCCCACCATTGCCGAGCGTGCCCAGTCGATCGTGCGGTCCTGCAGGTAAGGCACCATCAGGCCGACACCGGGTTTGCGCGTGGGCGCGTTGTCGGCCGGCCAGCTGCAATCAATCAACACCTCGCGGAACACGATGCCCTGGCTGGCGAAGATCTGCAGCATCAGGTTGTTGGGGCCATCGAAGGACGCGCGCGGATAGCTGTCGCTGCCCAGCCCGTCCTGGTTGCTGACGATGACGAACTGATAGCCGGCATCGCGCAACTTGAGCATCGCCGGAATCACGTTGTCGACCAGGCGCAGTTTTTCGTAGGCGTCGATCTGGTAATCGGCCGGCTCGGTGATCAGCGTGCCGTCGCGGTCGACGAAAAGAATCGGGGTCATGCGGCGGCCTCCTGCTTGCGTTGCAGCGCGCTCAGCACGCGCTCGTTCTGTTCGGGCGTGCCCAGGGTGATGCGCAGCGCGTCGGACAGCTGCGCAACCGCGCGTTGGTCGCGTACCACCACACCAGCCTCCAGCAGCGCCTGGAATGCCGCTTCGGCATCGTCGAAGCGCACCAGCAAGAAGTTGCCCTGCGAGGGATACACCTGACGCACCCCGGCCAGCTGCTCCAGCGCCTGGTGCACACGCGTGCGCTCGCTGCGCACCTCGGCGATGCGCCGACGCGTGACCTCCAGCGCAGGCGCCGACAAGGCCTGCTCGGCCATTGCCGCGCACGGCGTCGGCACCGGGTACGGCGCCTGGCAGCGCCGCAGCAGGGCGATCAGCTCGGCGTTGGCAATCAGGCTGCCGATGCGCGCCGCTGCCAGCGCATGCGCCTTGGACAACGTGCGCAACACCGCCAGATTGTCGTAGCGCGCAAGCAGGCCCACTGCCGACGGCACGTCGGAGAATTCGCCGTAGGCCTCGTCGACCACCACCAGCGCCTTCCCCTGCAGGGCCTGCACCGCGGTTTCGATCTCGTCCAGGGCAATCGCCGAGCCGGCCGGGTTAGACGGCGAACACAGGAATACCAGCTTGGCCTGCGATGCCAGCGCTGCCGCAACGATCGCCGGAATATCCGCGTGGAAACCCGCAGGCCCGTCCACCAGCGGCACCTCGACCAGGGGTGCGTTCTGCAGGCGTGCGCACACCGCGTACATGCCGAACACCGGCGGCGTCACCACCACCGCATCGCGCCCGGGGGCGCACAGGCCGCGCACCAGCAGATCGATCGCCTCGTCACTGCCGCGGCCGATCAACAGCTGCTCGGGCGCGCAGCCGTACAGCGCCGCCAGTGCGCTGCGCAAACCCTTAGGTTGCGGATCCGGGTAGCGCCGCGTGCTTGCGCCCGGGTCGGCCGGATTGCCCCAAGCCGACTCGTTGGCGTTGAGCCACACATCGCCCTGCAAGGCGCTGGTGCGTGCCGACGAATAGCCGGCGAACGCACGCAAATCCTCGCGCACCAGATCCAGAATCGATGACGTGCTCATGCTGCCACTCCCATGCGCAATGCCACTGCATTGGCGTGCGCATCCAGGCCTTCGGCGCGCGCCAGAATCAGCGCGCATGCGCCGATGCCGTCGATCCCGGCCTTGCTGGCCGCCTGCACGCTGACCATTTTCTGGAAGCTGGCCACGCTCACGCCGCTGTAGGCGCGCGCCGCGCCGCTGGTCGGCAACACATGGTTGGTGCCGCTGCAGTAATCGCCCAATGCTTCGGGCGTGTAATCGCCGAGAAATACCGAGCCGGCCGCTTCGACCTGGCTCAGCCACGCACGCGGCTCGCGCAGCGCAAGAATCAAATGCTCAGGTGCGTAGCGGTTGCTGATCGCAAACGCCTCGTCCAGGGTCTGCACCTTGATCAGGCGCGATTGCGCCAGCGCCTGGCGTGCGATCCCGGCGCGCGACAGTTGCGCCAACTGGGTGTCCAGTTCCACCTGCACCGCTGCGATCAGCGCATCGCTGTCGGACAGCAGCAGCACCTGCGAGTCCGGGCCATGTTCGGCCTGCGACAGCAGATCGGCGGCAACGAAGGCCGGCTGCGCACCGGCATCGGCGATCACCAGCACTTCGGACGGACCGGCCGGCATGTCGATGGCCGCCGCGCCGGACTGCGCCACCTGCTGCTTGGCCTCGGTGACGAAGCTGTTGCCCGGGCCGAACAGCTTGTCGCAACTCGGAACCGATTCGCTGCCATACGCCATCGCCGCAATCGCCTGCGCACCGCCGAGCTTGAACACCCGGCGCACGCCGGTCAGCTGCGCGGCGACCAGCACTGCCGGATCCACGCTGCCGTCCTTGCGCGGCGGCGTGCACAACACCACCTCGCGGCATCCGGCCAGACGTGCCGGCACGCCCAGCATCAACGCAGTCGACGGCAACGGCGCACTGCCGGCCGGCACGTACAGGCCGACCCGGCCGATCGGCCGCACGATCTTTTCGCACACCACGCCCGGCGCGGTCTCCACCGCATACCCCTCGCTCATGCCGGCGCGGTGGAAGGTGTCGATGCGCGCCACCGCATCCTGCATGGCCTGACGCAGTTCCGGCGCCACCGCCGCTTCGGCGGCGGCGAATTCGGCCTCGCTCACGGCAAAGCTGTCCAGCGCCACGCCATCGAAACGCGCGGTGATCTCGCGCAAGGCGGTATCGCCGCGCGCGCGCGCATCGGCAATCAATGCAGCCACCGCGTCGCGCGTCTGCGTGGCCACGGTCTGCACCGGACGGGTCAATGCCTGCGTCCGCGCAGCGGCATCCAGTTGCGACCAATCGAGAATATTCATGCCAGCGAGCGCTCCACCGTCAACACCATCAAACCTTGCGCACCTGCGCGTTCGAGTTCTTCCAAGCGTTGCCAGGTCACCGCGCCATGACACATGGTCTGCAAGCGCAACGCACCGTTGCCATCGTCGGGCAGCTGCACCAGCGGCTCTGCATCGGGCAGCAGACGGCGCAGCGCATCCACGTCGCCGTGTTCAGCGCGGAACATCAGCAGCTTGCTGTCGCGCAGCTTGAGCACGCCGTCCATGCGCCGCAGCAGCATCGCCAGCAGCGCGGCGCGTGCGTCGGCCGGCTCGCGCACCGCACCGGCCAGCACCGCTTCGCTCTCCATGACCAGCTCGACCGGCTTGAGCTGGTTGGCGGCCAGGGTGGCGCCGCTGGAAACCAGATCGCAGATCAGATCGGCGGTGCCCAGGCGCGGGGCGATCTCCACCGAGCCGGACAGCTCCACCACCGCCGCGTCGATGCCCTTGCGCTCCAGCCAGTCGGCCAGGATTGACGGGTAGCTGGTGGCGATACGCTTGCCGGCCAGTTGCGCCACGCCCTGCCAGTCCCACTCTTCCGGCACCGCGAGCATCAACCGGCACTGGCCGAAACCGACCCCGCGCACTGCGTGATACGCGGCCGGCAGGCCGTTGCGGCGGCGCTCGGATGCCTGCTCTTCGAGTTCGTTCTGGCCAACGATGCCCAGATCGCAGACGCCATCGGCGATCAGGCCGGGGATGTCGTCATCGCGCACCAGCAGCAGGTCCACCGGCAGCGATTCGCCGTAGCAGAACAGCTTGTCGCGGCTCTGCCGCCAGCTCAGCCCGCAGGCGGCCAGCAGGCTGCGCGCCGGTTCGGCCAGGCGGCCGCTCTTCTGGATGGCGATACGCAACCGGTCACGTGCCGGTGCTGCCGTGGAAGCACTCATCTTGTTCTCTCAGTGGGATTCGACAGGGCGCGACGATTGCTCGCGCAGGGCCTCGGCATAGCCGCCGGCGCCGTGTTCCAGGGTGCGCGCAACGCGCCCGATGGTGGTCACGCTGACCTGGGTCAGCTCGTGGATTTCGCGATACGGCACGCCCTTGATCAACAAGGGCACCACCCGCCAGCGGTCGGACATGGCCTCCAGCTCGGCGGGCGTGCACAGGTCGCGCAGAAAGGCCTCGACCGCGCCGGGGTCCTTCAGGCACGCCAGCGCATCGGCCAGCATCTTGAGGGAGGCGGCGGCATCGGCACTTTCGCGGGGGGCAGGTCGTTGTTTCATTGCGTTAATGTAATAGCGTGTTAGTACATTAACGCAAACATAGGCGGCGGGACAAGTCCGACGGGCAAAGCGTTCAGATAAGCCCCGGACCGTGCGGCGGACCAGAAACGACAAACCCACCGACACCGAGGTGCCAGTGGGCCTGTGCATGCTTCGGCAGGCGTGAGCGCTGCTACCCGTTTTACCACCCTGGAGGCGCCATAGCGCTGCTTCCGGAGGCGTCAATCGCCGTTGACGTTACCGGCCACCAGCATCGCCCTGGCCTGCTCCAGCTCCACCAGCAAGGTGCTGGCCAGCTCGTCGCGGGCCACATCGAACTGCTGCTCGCGCACCAGGTCCTTGACCGCCACCACCCCGCGCGCCAGCTCGTCGTCGCCGGCCAGCACCACGAAGCGGATGCCCGCGCGTGCGGCGTACTGGAACTGCTTGCCGATCTTCTTCGGCTCCATCTGCACTTCGGTATTGATGCCGCCGATGCGCAGCCGGCGCGCGATATCCAGCGCGTCGCCCAGGCGCGACTCGTCCATCAGCGCGACCATCGCGTGCACGCTGCTCTCGGCGATGCCCTGGATCAGGCCGGCCTCGCGCAGCTGCCAGAATAGCCGGGTCAGGCCGATCGAGATGCCCACGCCGGGCAACTTGGACTTGGTGTAGTGGCTGGCCAGGCTTTCGTAACGGCCGCCCGAGCAGATCGAGCCGATCTGCGGGTGGTCGGTCAGCGTGGTCTCGTAGACCGTGCCGGTGTAGTAGTCCAGCCCGCGCGCGATCGAGAAGTTCAGGCAGTACGCGCTCTCGGGCACGCCCAGTGCCTTGACCAGTTCCAGCACCTCGCGCAGCTCGGCGATGCCCTCGCCCAGGGTCGCGCTCGCAGCGACCGAGGCCTCCAGCGCCTGCAGCTGTGCCAGCGCATCGGCATGCCCGTTCGAGCGCACCGCCACGAAGGCCAGGATCCTGTCGACCTGCGCGGCGGCGATGCCGAAGCCTTCGCCCACCAGCGTGTCGCGCACGTAGTCGGCGCCGCGCTTGTCGATCTTGTCGACCTCGCGCAACACCGCCAGCTGCAGCTCGCCCTCGGCCACGCCCAGGCTTTCGAAGAAGCCGCGCAACAGCTTGCGGTTGTTCAACTGCACCTTGAACGCGCCAATGCCCAGCTCGGCGAACACCGCGTGGATCACCGCCAGCACTTCGGCGTCGTAGCGGATGCTCAGCGCATCCTTGCCGATCACGTCGATGTCGCACTGGTAGAACTCGCGGAACCGCCCGCGCTGGGCGCGCTCGCCGCGATACACGCGCTGCATCTGGTAGCGGCGGAACGGGAAGCTCAAGTCGTGCTCGTGCTCGGCCACGTAGCGGGCCAGTGGCACGGTCAGGTCGAAACGCAGCGCCAGCTCCGGCAGGCCGCCCTCGCCGCCCTCGTCTGCCGCCGCGGCGGCATTAGCCAGCGCGCCGGTGGACTGCACGAAGTAGACCTGGCGTTCGGTCTCGCCGCCGGACTTGGTCAGCAACACGTCGGACAGCTCGAACACCGGGGTTTCGACCGGCAGGAACCCGAACCGCTCGTAATTGCGGCGGATGACGTCCAGCATGCGCTGGAACGCGATCTGCTCGCGCGGCAGCAATTCCATGATGCCGGGCGGCGTACGGGGCTTGATCACGAGCGAAACTCCTGCAGGGCAATGTGGCGAACGCGCAATTCTACCGGCTGCCGGCCGCGCTGACCGCATGGCGTATCATTCACACGCGTTCCAGCAGTGCGTGACTCATGTACCGGCAGCTTCCAGACCCCAGCACGACCTGCCCGGCGCCCAGCGCGGCCGCGCGCACCGATGCGCGCGGTTCCGACTGCGCACAGTGTGCGGTCCGCGGCCGGGCCATCTGCGCGGCGCTGTCGCCGCAGGAAATGGACGCGCTCGACCAGGCCACCAGCGCCCAGTCCTACGCGCCCGGCAGCACCCTGGTGCGCGCCGGCGACACCCGCCACCACGTCTATACGCTCACCTCCGGCGCGCTGCGCATGGTGCGCACGCTAGCCGACGGCCGCCGCCAGGTCACCGGCTTCGTGCTGCCGGGCGATTACGTGGGGCTGACCGAAACCCCGCAGCACCGCCACGATATCGAAGCCATCATCGACAGCCGGGTCTGCCGCACGCCGCTGGCGCAGATGCGCCAGTTGCGCGAGCGCTACCCGCAGCTGGAACGCAAGCTGCTGCAGCGTGCCAGCATGGAGCTGGCCGCCGCGCAGGACACCGGCCTGCTGCTGGCGCGCCTGCAACCGGGCGAACGGCTGGCGCATTTCCTGATGCGACTGGCCGCCCGCTCCACCCAGCCCGGCGCCAGCGGCGACACCGTCGCCTTGCCGATGAGCCGCAGCGATATCGCCGACCACCTCGGGCTGACCGTGGAAACGGTGAGCCGCACCTTCACCAAGCTGCGGCAACAGCAGCTGATCGCGCTGCCGCAGCTGCATCTGGTGCAGATCCTGGATTACGCGGCGCTGCGCAGCCTGGCGGGCGATACCGTCTGAGACGCGACGGCCAGCAGGACCGATGCGACCAGCGAGCGCACGCACCCATAGGCGCAAGCGGTGCGGACGTTGGCATCAACAAACGCGGGATTCCTGCGCGCCCGTCCGCACCAGACCACCGACGACGCTTTGTGCCTCGCACAGCAGGCAAGCATCGCCGCGTGAGTGACCCGCAGATTCCAACGCGATGCCAGCACTTCAGGCTGATCGGGCGATCTTCACACCCCGCGCCGCCTACAACGACTCAGCGACCGCCCACATTCGCACTCGCCACAGACGCGCCACAGCCGCCGCCCAGCAACCGCGATTGCCGCAGCCAGGCCCGGTCCGGGTAGTAGGCGAACACGAAGGCACCTTCACGCAAGGTATCGATCAGCTGTCTGGCCACCGCCGGACGCACCGCCGGGCAGCCCAGGCTGCGGCCAAGCCGGCCCTGTGTGCGGATCACCGCCTCGCTGACATAGGGCGCGCCGTGGATCACGATTGCGCGGTCGCGCGCATGGTCGTTGAATCCGGGCTCCAGGCCCTTCAGCCGTAACGAATAGCCGTTGTGGCCGGTGTACGACTCCTGCGCGGTGAACGCGCCCAGGCTGGACTGGAAGCTGCCGTCGTCGTTGGAAAACTTGGCCGCCAGGTTGTTGCCGGTATTGCGCCCGTGCGCCACCCATTCCTGAAACAGCAGCCGCTGCCGCTCCAGATCGAACACCCACAGCCGGCGCTCGGTCGACGGCCGGCTGTAGTCGATGACGCTCAGCACGCGCTCGGCACCCACCTGCTGGCGCTGCCGCGCGCATTGCAGCGCCTCGGCCGCCAGGGCCAGCACCTGGCGATCCAGCGACGGCGCCTGCCGCGCCAATGCATCGACCAGACCCATACGCGGTGCGCCCAGCCCCGGCAACGGCGCGGCGGAGATGGCATCGGCCGCACTGGCCGTTCCAGCCGCTGCCCACCCGCACAACGCGGCGGCAACGGCGATCACTCGATAAGACATGCAACGACCCACATCGGACGCGGCGCCATGGCGGAACCGCACCCCCTACAAATAGCCGCATGTGCCGCACTTTCCAACCCCGGCAGGCTGAACGCGTTCGGTCAGGCCGCATCCGCAAGCAGGCGCTGCCGGAACGCCGCGTAGTCCGGTGCCAGCGTTTCGGCATGCGCAGGACGCTGCAGCAGCGCGGCCAGCGCCGGCGGCACCTCCACCTCACGCCCGATCAGCGGCTCGACCACGCCCTCGAACTTGGCCGGATGTGCGGTGGCCGCCACCGCCCAGTCGCCGGTGCCGCCCTCGGCCCCTTCTGCGCGCAGCTGCTCCAGCACATGCACGGCGGTGGCGGTATGGGGGCAATGCACTTCGCCGTAGCGCGCAAAGCGCTGCTGCACGGTGTGGCGGATCGCCGCATCGTCCACCGAAAGCGCACGGAAGGCCTCGCGCAGCGCGACGTCGTCGCCCTGGTAGAGCCAGCGCAGCCGTTCGAAGTTGCTCGGCGCACCCACGTCCATCGCATTGGCCAGCGTGGCGATGCTGGCCTGCGGCGCGTAATCGTCGCCGGCAAAATAATCCGGCAACACATGATTGGCATTGGACGCCAACGCGATACGGCCCAGCGGCACACCGAGCGCGCGCGCCAGGATCGCCGCCAGCCCGTTGCCAAGGTTGCCGGTGGGCACCACCAGATTCAGCGCCGCCCCCGCCCCGGCATGGTGCTGCAGGGCGGCGTGCGCGTAATAGCTCATCTGCGGCAGCAAGCGGCCCAGGCTGATGCTGTTGGCCGAACTCAGCGGCAGCTGCGCCTGCAGGTCGGCATCGTTCAGGGCCTGCTTGACCATCGCCTGGCAATCGTCGAACGAGCCGGCCACGCGCAGGGCGTGGATGTTGTCGCCGAAGCAGCCCAGCTGATGCGCCTGGCGCGGCGACACGCGCCCGTCCGGATACAACACCACCACGCGCAGACCCGGCTGGCGGTGGAATGCCGCGGCCACCGCAGCGCCGGTGTCGCCGGAGGTGGCGACCAGGATGGTGAGCGGGCGGTCTTCGGCACGGCGCAGGCGGGTCAGGCAGGCGGCAAGAAAGCGCGCGCCGAAATCCTTGAACGCGGCGGTCGGGCCATGGAACAGCTCCAGCGCGTAGTCGCCAGGGGTGCCCAGGGCCACCAGCGGCGCCGGGAAGTCTAAGGCTTCGGCACAGATGGCCGGCAGCTCGGCCGCCAGCGCATCGCCGTCGAAGAACGGCTGCAGCAACGTGGCGGCGGTGTCGGCCAAGGTGGTGCCGGCCGTCAGCGTGCGTGCCGGTGGCAGGGTCTGCGGCACGTACAGGCCGCCATCGGGCGCCAGGCCGGCGGCAATCGCCTGGCTCAGGCTTGCGGCGAGCGCGCCGCCACGAGTGGAGAGAAAGTTCATGGTGACGACTCCAGACAAGACGAAGACGGGGCGTGGCCCGTGAATGAGAAAGCCGGACACTGCGGCATGGCCGCGCCGCGTTGCGGCGGCGCCCGGCAAGGGCGGCGCAGCGCTATGCTGCGCGCACCTTCCAGTGGAGCCGGCAGATGATCAAGGTCAGCGTGATGTACCCGTACCGCGAAGGCGCCCGCTTCGACCATGCCTACTACCGCGACTCGCACATGCCGCTGGTGAGCGCGCGGATGGGCGCGGCCTGCCTGCGCTATACGGTGGACAAGGGCATCAGCGGCGGCGAGCCGGGCAGCCCCCCGGCCTTCATCGGCATGTGCCATATCTTCTGCGAGTCGGTGGAGGCCTTCGGCGCCAGCTTCGGGCCGCACGCCGAGGAGATCCTGGCCGATATCGCCAACTACACCGATCTTGCGCCGGTGATGCAGATCAGCGAGGTGGTGGTCGGTTAAACGTTGCGTTGCACGCTGCACGGCATGGATGCCGTGGGCGGGTGATCGATCGACGACGACATCCGCGCGATGGCTCATGCGAGCAACCGCGCCGCCGGGCTGGCAATCGGAGACACCCAGTGCTGGCTATCCAGGCCAACGCCTGCGAAGGCGGCCTTGACCGATGCGGCGGCAGCGTCGGCGGCCGCGCGCGATGCGAACCAGGCGAACACACTGGGGCCGGCGCCGGAGATGCTGGCACCCAAGGCATTGTGATCCAGCGCGGCCTGCTTGGCAGCGGCAAAGCCGGCGATCAAGGGCGCGCGGCGTGGTTCGACCAGCACATCGCGCAGGCCCGCCCGCACCAGCCCTGCATCGCCGGCATGGCAGCCGGCCAGTACCAAGGCCAGGTTGGTACTCTGCGCGACGAACTCGCGCAGCTGATAGTCGCCGGCCAGGGCTTCGCGCGCGCGGCGCGTTTCCAGCACCGCATCCGGATGCACCAGCAGGCTGTGCCACGCAGCCGGCACGTTGATCGGTACCAGACGCTCCAGCGTGCACAGCACCAGGCCGCCCAAAAACAACGGGCCAAGATTGTCGCCGTGGCGGCTACCGCTGGCCACCGCCTCGCCATCGAGTGCGTGCTGATACAGCTGCTCGTTACTCAGCGGGGCATCCAGCAGCGCGTTGGCGGCAACCAACGCCGCCACGCATGACGCTGCAGATCCGCCCATGCCCGAACTCAAGGCGATGCCTTTGTCGATCTCGATTTCAAAGCCGAACGGCAACGCCAGCGCCGCGCGTAACGACATCAAGGCCGCGCCCGCCGTGTTGCGTTCGGCATCCAGCGGCAAGGCCACGGTGGTGCCGCGGATGGCGGCGATACGCACCAGTGGCGCATCGATGCGCCGCACCGTGACGTTGTCGCCGACGCCGTCGATGGGATAACCGAGCAGATCGAATCCTACTGCCACATTCGCCACCGAGGCCGGTGCGAAGGCGCGCGCCTGGCCAAGCTCGCGCGCAGCAATCGCCACCTGTTGCATCTCCGCGGACTGGTCTGCAACCGCCTGATTCACAAGCGTGCCCCCTCGCCCGCCGCCACCCGCAGCAGATCGGCAAACACGCCGGCTGCGGTGACTTCCGGGCCAGCGCCCGGGCCTTGCACCACCAACGGGTTTTCGCAGTAGCGACGCGTGGTGAATTGCACCACGTTGTCGGTCAGGCGCAAGTTGGCGAACGCGTGATCGGCCGGCAGTTCGACCAGACCCACGCTGGGAGCACGATCCGGTGGCAGCTGCGCGACATAGCGCAGCACATTGCCGCGTGCACGTGCGTCGGCCAGGCGCTGCGCAAACGTCGCATCCACCTCATGCAGGCGCGCCATGAAATCGTCCACGCTGGCCTGACGCAGTGCTTCAGGCACCAGGCTCTCGACCTGCACATCTTCCAGGCTGATCTCGCGCCCGGCTTCGCGCGCCAGGATCACCAGCTTGCGCGCCACATCCACACCCGACAGATCGTCGCGCGGATCCGGCTCGGTATAGCCCATGCCGCGCGCCTGCGTCACCAGTTCGGCGAACGGCACGCTGCCGTCGTATTTGTTGAACAACCACGCCAGGGTGCCGGAGAAGATGCCTTCGATCGAGGTCACCGCATCGCCGGTATCGACCAGATCGCGCAACGTGGTGATCACCGGCAAGCCGGCGCCCACGGTGGCTTCGTAACGGAAGCGTGCGCCGCTGGCATCGGCCGCCGCACGGATCGCCTGATAGCGCTGCAACGGGCCGGAGCCGGCCTGTTTGTTCGGCGTCACCACATGGATGCCGGCAGCCAACCATTCCGCATAGCGATCGGCCACTTCTGCGCTACCGCTGCAATCGATGATCACCGTATGCGGCAGATGCGCGGACAACAGGTGCGTGGTGAAACGCTCCAGATCGGTCGCGGTGGCTGCAGAGGCGAAGGCATCGCGCCAGTTGCCGACCAGGCCGCGCTCGTCCAGCAGCATGCGGCCGCGCGAGACTACTGCGCGCAGGCGCAGATCCAGGTTGGCCTTGCCCAGCAACTGCGGCTGCGCAATGCACAACTGGTCCAGCAACGCCGCACCCACATTACCCGGGCCAATCACGCCCACCGAGAACGTCTGCGGCGAGAGCCAAAAGCCGGCATGCGCCGCACGCAAGGCCTTGGTCGCATGCGCCGCGTCGATGGCCACCGAGATGTTGCGCTCCGACGAGCCCTGCGCGATCGCCAGGATATTGACCTGCGCACGCCCCAGGGACTCGAACAGCCGCGCCGCCACGCCCGGCTGCCCGGCCATGCCATCGCCCACTGCGGCGAGCACACTGATGCCGGTGGTCAGCTGCACACGCTGCACCTGACCGACCGTGAGTTCATGCGCAAAGGCCTGCAGCAAGGCATTGCGTGCGCGCTCGGATTCATGCTGCTTGACTACGCAACAGATCGAATGCTCGGACGAGCCCTGCGAGATCATCACCACCGACACCTGCGCCGTGCGCAGCGCTGCGAACACCCGCTCGGCGGTACCCGGCACGCCGATCAGACCGGTGCCTTCCAGGTTTAGCACGGCCAGATCCGGGCTCAGCGTCAGCCCCTTGATCGGCCCGCTCACCGCGCTGCTGGCGGTGATGCGCGTACCCGGATGTTCGGGCTGGAAGGTATTGCGGATGATGATCGGCAAGCCGCGCTCGATCGCCGGCGACATGGTCTGCGGGTGCACCACCTTGGCGCCGAAGTAGGCCAGTTCGCAGGCCTCGTCGTAGCTCAACGTTTCCAGTTGCACCGCTTCGGGCACCACGCGCGGATCGGCCGACAGTACGCCGTCCACGTCGGTCCAGATATGCAGCTCATCGGCATCGAACAAGGCCGCGAAGATCGCGCCGGAATAATCGCTGCCATTGCGGCCCAACGTGGTGATGCGATCGGCGCGGTCACGCGCCACAAACCCGGTGACCACCACGCGCGTCTGCGGATGCGCCTGGCGCCAGGTCGCAAGGCGCTGCGCGCTGGTGTCCCAGTCCACATCCACGCCGAGTTCGCCGCGGTTGACCACCAGCACATCGCGCGCATCCAGCACCGCACAATCCTCGCCAAGCGCGCGGAAATGGTCGCCCAGCAACTGCGCCGAATACACCTCGCCCAGGCCTTGCACGCGGTCGAGCACCTCGCGCGGCAGCTCGCCGATCACCGCCAATGCGCCCAGGATCTGCGACAGATGCTCGAAGCGCTCGTCCAGCCACTCCACCGTCGGCCCGGAATGCTCGCCCAGCAGGGCCACCGCCGCACCGCGATGGCGCGCCCGCGTCTCATGCCAGCGCTCGCGCCATTCGGGGCGGTTCTGCGCGGCCAGTTCGGCCAGCGCGATCAACGCATCGGTCACCCCCTTCATCGCCGACACCACGGTGACCTGCACCGACTCGTCGCGTGCCAGCAACAGCTGCGCCACATGCCGGTAGCGCTCGGCATCGGCCACCGAGGTGCCGCCAAATTTGTGCACAATGGTGCGCGCAGAGGACGCAAGAACAGCAGCGGGTTCGAAGGAAACAGCAGGCGATGACATCGAAAGACCTCGTTAGGGAGGCCCCGTCCGCATCAGATGAGGGAGGAAAGCCCCCGCATCCTGATCCGGGTGCGGGGCCGTTGTTTTCGGAAGTTACGCGAAGACGACGGGCCGCACCGGGCGAATGGTGACGGTGGTAATGGTGGTGCTAATGCCGGCCACGCCCGCACCCGGCCGCAGGTGCGGCTGGCAGGTAAGCGAGGAGATGGCGGAGGCGTTAGGCATGCGTGCAAAAGACATCACAGGGCCGAGGCCTGTCAAGCATTGCGTGAATGGGTAGGCGCACGCGCTCGGGGCGCGAAACAGAAAACCTTGCTGCTCAGGGATTTAAGCATCGCGCGCGCAATCAATTGATTGCTATGGAAACTTTTGAAACGACTTTGGAGAGCCGCCCTGCGCAGGCTTCGAACCTCGATTGGTAGTGTCATGCGCTCAGATCACGCGATACAACTGACTAGATCGCCTGCGGGCGAGGCGTCGCTTCGCTGCCGGCATCAGTTCGCATCAAGCAACAGGCCACTTCGCACCAAGCAACAGATCGTCGCTAGTGCAGCGCCGGTGAGTACGAGCCTCCAGGATCAGCAGCGGAGATCAGCCGAGTACCTGGGGATTGAGTTGCCAGACCGAAAAGTTGAGCGCCGCTGCGAAGCTCACCCACGCCAGATACGGCACCAACAGCCACGCCGCCAGCGCCTGCCGCTTCGCGAACACGGCAATCATTCCTACCAGCACCAGCCACAGCGCCACGATGTCCGCGAATGCCCACGCCCCCAACTGCCACGCGAAGAACAGCCAGCTCCACAAACCATTGAGCATCAGCTGCAGCACGAACAGGCCCAGCGCCGGACGCGTCCCCGCCCAGCTGCCGCGCCGCCACATCAACCAGACCGACACCGCCATCATTCCGTACAACACTGTCCACACCGGTCCGAACAACCAGCCCGGCGGCGCCCACGCCGGCCGCTGCAGAAGCGCATAAAGGCTGGCCGCCTGGATCGATGCCATTGCGCCCAGCCCAGCGACGGCATAGCAAAGCACCATCCAACCCAGAAGGCCGAACCATTGCGATTTTTTTGAACGTCCTTGGGTCATGACTGCTTTGGCCTGTGATCCGCGCTCGTCAGCGTGGCAGAGCTTCTGTGCAAGCCGTGACTACGCGCATAAGCGAGTCCGCGCTCAGCTAACGCCGTACGGATTCGTGCCGTCATGTCCAATCTCCTCGGGATAGGTAATTGGACTCCAAAGCAATGCGCCACTCAAAATCGGGGGGATGTCGCGAGCGCGATGGCATCGTATTGGATTTCGTTGAGCCGGGACGGCCGATGCAAACCGGTTTCATCGAACGCCTCAACGGCAGCTAAAGGCGCGGCGCGCTGGACATGCATCTCTTCCGCACGCTGAGCGAGGTCCGTGAGCAGACCGAGCAGTGGCTGGCCGACTACAACCAACAGATACCGCACGACAGCGTGGGCGGGCTAACTCCCGCCGAGTTTGGCGATTAACATCAACCACAGACCTCTAATTTTCGCTGGAATTGAATTACGGGGATTCGACAATCGCACTCCAACGCCGGCGGCCAGTGAAGGGCGCAATCCACCATAGCGACCAGGGCACGCAATACACCAGCGGTGCGTATCAGCGGCAATTGCAGGAAGCTGGGTTAGTCGCGAGCATGAGTTACAAGGGCATGCCTTACGACAATGCATTGATGGAAAGCTCCTTCAACTCGCTCAAGCAGGAACTGACGCACCACGAGCGCTTCGCCAGTCTCGACGAAGCGCGCGGGAAGGTGTTCGAGTACATCGAAGTGTTCTACAACCGGCAGCGGTTGCACAGTGCGCTGGGCTACCGCTCGCCGGCCGAGTTCGAAAAGATGGTTATTGCCCCCTAATTAATCTGTCCGAGAAATCGGGGGTAGCTCAACCTGACCCCGTTATTCGTGGACCCCGTCATTTGTGATTTTATACGACTCAAAGCCGGAGCCAAGTCAACCGTTCCTTCGAACAACTGACCTGTTTTTCTCAACGACTTTAGTACCATTAATAAAGCGGGTCGGATCTTGCAAGGCATTCTCGGCGCGCTTTTTACTGCCCCCCGATAATCCATCGCTGCTTTTGATAATACCGATCGCACCGGCTTTGATACCCGTTACACCAAGCGACGACAGCAATGTATCCACAAGCATCGAGCTAGTCGCATGGCTCGCAGGCTGCATTGCTTGCTGATCGCGATCGGTCAAAGCACCAATTGCGTTGGTGCCGATGAACGGTTTCAACAGATTGACCAGATACTGCTCTTTCTTTTCCGAAAAATACCCCGCTATCGGCGTCGCCGCCCACAGTGTACTGCCCAAAATCTTCACCGGGCCACCTACCGCAGCCATCAAGACCAGCGCGGCAGTCTCTGCATTGTCTTCGCCCAGCCAGTTATTGAACTGCTTTACCTTCTTCCAAAGCGTGTTGACGCTGGCGCCGTTGTTGCCAACCAGGCAGTGCTTTCGCTATTTCCTTCTCCTGATAAATTCCATCATTGCTCGGGCATCATGTTCAACCAAATCTTCTAATAGATCATGTGCTGCCCAATGTATGATTTCGTCCGTACCATCATCGCCCTTACAAATAATCATATCACTAGAAAGAAATGAATCGGTTACTACGCAATTATCTTCACTTACGGCCAAAAATCCTTGATACCCTTCATGCGGAATAATCCAATAGTATTTCTTTCCATTAACCCAATAAATTCCAAGAACTTCTATTGAATTGTCGCTATCATTAAACTTTATATGCATGCGACTATTTATCTCCCGAAGGATTTAAATCATACTGAGGCGTAAGAACTTTCATGTCATATGCCTTTCCAGTGCGCTCATTGTATTGATAATGAATAGTTATATTATTTCCATTTGGAAGCCGATGCGTTACTTGCATTTTTTGCCAGCCGTCCTCACGGGGGAAATTTGGATCATTATTAAGCTTTAAGGGTTCACCCTTCGACGGATCATCTTTTACTCTATTCCAGAGCACTTGTTCATTCAGATCCCGCGGAACTTTAGATTGCTCAAGCCTGGCTGTCGAGTGGCTTTCATAATTTACTGTTCCCGCTGGAAATTCATTAGAGGCATTTGCTTCACCATAGTAATCTCTATTAGATTTCGAACGTTCCACTACAGATGAAGGATGGTAGCTGTCACCAGCTACTGCTGGTTTTCCTCCAGAGAAGGTAAATGCATTATCTGCACCTTCAACTTTCGCCAAAAATCCGTCGCTACTTTTGATAATGCCGATCGCACCAGCTTTGGTGCCCACCACACCAAGTGACGACAGCAATGTATCTACAAGCATCGAGCTAGTCGCATGACTCGCAGGCTGCACCGCTTGCTGATCGCGATCGGTCAAAGCACCAAATGCGTTGGTGCCGATGAACGGTGTCAACGGATTGACCAGATACTCCTCTTTCTTTTCCGAAAAATACCCCGCTATCGGCGTTGCCGCCCACAGTGTACTGCCCAACGTCTTCACCGGGCCACCTGCCGCCGCCATCAAGACCAGCGCAGCAGTCTCTGCATTGTCTTCGCCCAGCCAGTTCTTGAACTGCTCTACCTTCTTCCCACCTGCGATGGCGAGATTGGAGACAACCGTTGCCCCCTTCAGTCTTAAATTTTCATCTTGCGATTGCTGCGAGCCCGCGATTCCCTGTGAATTGTCAGCTCCCTCACTGCTAGAAGAAGCTGTGCCACCTGCATGAGTACTTCCCACAGCCCCAACGGTGACGGTCCCAATCGGAGTTTTTTCAATAGCACCAACGCTGACCTCACCCGTCGGAATGTGATTAATGACATCTCTGCGCTGCTGTTCGTCCAGCTCATTGAAACCCTTGCCATAGCGCTGGAAGGCAACGCTCTCAGGTTGCGCGAGCTCTCGCAGCGTTGACGCTGCATCCGGAGATTTGAGCAACAGCACCAGCTTGTCCGGATCGCAGCCGAGCTTCACGCAGTTATCGAGAAGTGCATTGACACCGGCAACGTCGTTGGGATCGGTGATCCCGACATTCTTCAATGCCTCAGCAGCCATCGCCTGCCGTTGCGCACGCCCTTCGCGATAGTCGTAGTAGCCATAGGTCTGGACCGCATTGCCCGACGCTGCGCCAGCCTGTACATCGCCACCCAGGAGACCGCCCGCAGCGCCAAGCAGGGCTCCAAGGCCCCCCATAAGCGTGGCCTCGGCACCACTTCCCGGCTGTATGCCACCCTTTTGCAATGCGTCAGCGAACTTCGGCAACAACGTTTCGTTCATCAACACGCCACCGGCTGCGCTCAGGACATTGCCGCCCGAGACAGCAGCAGCCAGTGCGCCCGCAGTCACTTGGGTGATCTGCTTTGCGGCTCCCGCGTCGTTCCATTTTGCGAGTTGTTCATTGGCTGTTAGCAGGCGTGCCTTCGCCGTTGCCGTCGCTTCCGGATCGCCCTTGGCCGCTTCCAGATCGGCCATGGCCTGCTCTGCGTCTGCAGCCGCTTGCTCCCTCTTGTAGGAAATAAGTTCCTTGGCCGACCTAAACGCGACCTCGCCAGCGACTTGCGCCAGTTCCTGCTGCTCCGCAACCTTCTTCTCATCGAAGATCTGCTTCAGCCCGCTCTGCTGCAGTTCCGTAGCGCTGCGATCCAGACCAGCCAAAGCAGTCGAGTCCCCGTTGCGCACCTCGACACTGCCCGCCGCGATGTCGCTCTTGGTCGTGCTGCCGCTGCTTCCGGTCTGATTACCTGCCAGACTCAAGGCCGCACCGGCCGCCACGGATTTCCAATCGCCTGTGCCGACCCCAAATCCGCCAGCCTTGTACTCGGCCTTGTTATGCAAGTCCTCCACCGTCAGGCTGCCGGTGGACAGGTGGTTCAGGGTTGCATCGGCCGTGCTGGCAATGGCGCCGCCGATCAGGTGCGTATTGCCGCCCACCGTGATGTCGAAGCCGCCATTGCCGGCTTGGATGCCGCTCTGCTCCTTGACGCTGGTGTAGCTGCTGTTGACCTTCTGCTGGCTGTAGTTGGCGCTGCTGCCGCTGACGCCATAGACCAGCTTGACGCCCGCCTGTTGCTGCTTGCTCTTGTAGTCTTCGGTGTCCTGTTCGCTCTGGAGCAGCAAGTCGCCGCCGATCTTGGCCAGCACGGTGTCGCCGATCGCCTGTGCGCCCTTGATCGTGGTGTCGTTGCCGCTGACCAGGGTCAGCGTGTCCTTGGCCGTTACCACGCTTTCGGTGTGCAGCTCGCTGTTGCCCTTGGCACTGCCCTTGCCAGCGTAGGCACTCACGTAGAAACCGGTGGTGGTGCCGACGCTCACACCGATCTCGCCGCCGCCGTTCTTGTTCTCCGACTTGCTGGTATTGGTTTCCTTGTTGCTGAGCAGGTTGAGATTGTTGGCCGCCGCCAACGTCACGTTCTGGCCGTTGATCTCACTACCCATCACGTTTAGGTCGCCGCCCGTGGCGGCGATGGTCACGTTGCCGTCGCTGAGGATGCGGCTGCCGCCAGTCGTTTCGTCGTGCGTGGTCGTCTTGCTCGACGCGCTGCTGGCACCAAGGGCGATCTTCAAGCTGACGGCGTCCTGGCCGCCGCTGGTCGGCGGTGCCTGGTAAGCACTTACCGCATCGCTGACGGCGTATGCCGTCTTGGCCGCATAGAGCGCCTTGAGGCGGTCGTCCTCTACTTCCGACCCGCGCTTGGTCGCCATATACGCCGCTTGGGCTGCCTCGACCGCTGCACCGGTCAGCCCCAACGTCAGACCCGCACTCTGCTGCTTGGAGGTCTGCACCGTATCCACGGTGTTTTCCGCTGCAGCGATCGTGACTTCCTTGCCGACGATGGTGGTACTCGTCGCGCTCAGCACATCGCTGCCAGTGATGGCTACCTTGTTCCCGGCAGTCATCGTCACCGAGCCGTCGGTGCTGCCGACCAGACTGCCGCTGTTGGTGACTTCTGTGACATCCAGGCCGTCGGTCTTCTTGGTGACGCCCAAAGCGACGCTGAATCCGCCGCCGCCGTAGAGACCGGACTTCTTGACTGTCTTTTCGTGTTCCTCGCTGTGCGTATTCTGCACCGTATCCAGCGTCAGGTTGTTGCCTGCTGCCAGCACCACATCGCCCGTGCTGGCGACCTGCGCGCCTTGCGACAGCAAATCGTTACCCGCCGCAATTTGCACCGTGTCGCCACTGAGCGTGGTGGTGACCGCCACGTTGTCGTGCCACTCGTCGTGCGTGGTCGTGGTCTTGCTGGAGAACGTGCCCTTCTTCTTCTTGGTCATGTCCTGCACGGCGTCGTGCTGCTCGCTGGCGGCGAGCAGGTTGACGTCGTTGCCGGCAGCCAGGGTGATGCCGCCTTCCTTGGTAGCGGCAGATGCGGCGGTGAGGGTGATGTCATTGCCGGCCTGCATCGCCAGGTTGCCGCCAGCGTTGAACTCGGTGCCGTGGACGGTCTCGTCGCTGGTCGCGGTGGTCTGCTTGAAGCGCTTGCGCGTTTCCAGCGTGTTGCTGGTGTCCACCGTGGTCAGCGTGCTGGCATTGATGTCGTTGCCGGCGCTGATGCCCAGACCCTTTCCGGCGTCCAGCTTGGCGGCGACCAGATTGACGTCGTTCCCGGCGCTGAGGATTAGGTTGCCGCCCGCAGTGAGCGCCTGCTGGTCAATGCTCTGGGTGGTTGTGGCGGTGGTGACGCGGGTCTTGCCGTTGCGTGTCTTGTAGCTATTGGTCTCGCTCTCGTTGAGGACGGATTCGACGTTGAGGTTGTTGCCTGCTGCGGCAATCAGATCGCCGCCGGCCTTGACGTCGGCCTGGCGGATGGTCAGATCGTTGCCGGCGGTCAATTGCAGGCTGTCGCCGGTGCTGATGTTGGTGCGCGTGGCGACCTTGCCGTCGAGACCAGTGGTCGGGGTCAGTGAAAGGTTGTTGCCTGCCTGCAGTGCGGCACTGCCGCCGGCTTTGATGGTCACGCCATGCAGTTGCAGGTCGTTGCCTGCAGACATCACCAGATCCTTGCCGGTGGTCACCGACACCGCATCGCCACCGCGCAGCAGGCCGTTGTCGTCGCGCAAGGCGCTGGGCGTGAGGCTGAGGTTGTTGCCTGCGATCAACGCCGCACTGCCATCGGCCTGCACGCGGGTACCGGTCAATGTCATGTCATTGCCGGCGAATAGTTGCAGGGTGTTGCTGGCGCTGATGCCGGACAGAATGCCGACGCCGTTGATGGCCTTGGATGCTTCGCTGACCAGATTGTTGCCGGCCACCAGTGCCACGTCGCGACCCTGGATCTGGCCCTGATTGAGCAGGTCGTTGCGCGCTTCCAGGTCAACGCTGCCAGTGCCGCTGATGCGGCCCTGGTTGAGCAGGTTGCCTGCGGTGATGCTGACGTCGGCGCCGGCAATGACGCCCTGGTTGCTCATGGAATTGGTGGCGTTGAGCTCGACGTTGCTGCCTGCAATCAATGCGCCGTTGCCGCGCAACTGCAGCGAGTTGGAGGCCAGATACACAACCGGCACCAGCACCTTCTGGCCCTGGTAGTCCTGTTCGACCATCCACACGATGTCTTGCGTCAGCGCGGCCGCTTGTGCGGCGGTCAAGCCAACGCCCATGCTCAGCTGCAGCTGGCCTGCGGCGGCCACGCCCGATTCCAGCAAGGCGTGGTACTGCGCCACGCCATCGGCGTAGTTGCCCAGATAGCGGCGGCCGGTGAGCTGGGTGATCTGGTCCAGCACCAGGCGCTGCTCGTAGAAGCCATCGCCCAGGCGGGTCTGGGTCCACTCTGGATCAACACCCAGCTTGTCCAGCAGGAAGTCACTGCTGATGAAGTTGTCGTAGTTGACGAAGCGCGGGTCGGTCTCGATCAGGTAACGACGGCCCGGGCCATTGCTGCGCCAGGCATTGATGCCGCCCAGCCCGTTGGCGGCACGGCCCATTGCGGTGAGATCGGTACCGGTGCCGCCGGATAGGCGATACAGCCCGCCAATGGGCAGATCGATCTGCGTCAGCGATGTTTGCCCGCTACCAACAATGTTGGTCACCGGAATGGTGGCCGGATCGACTCGGGTACGGCTGTCGGTCGCGACGGCAGTGACGCCGGTACCGGCCGCGGTGGCCTGCACGTTTGCCTGATCGACGCTGCTGCGTACAAGCCCGCTGTCGTTGGACGCGACAGGTGCAACCGACATCTTGACGATGCCACCCGATGTGGCCAGCGTTGCGTCTTGCGTGTTGGCACCCACCTGAGTGCCTGCACTGCCGGTCGTACCGGTGGCAACACGAATACTGCTCGCGCCGCCATTGGCGCGACCAATCACTGCCTGGCCGCCCACTCCACCGGCGCTTTGCGTGGCGCGACCGGTCAAGCCCCCTTGTGCGCCGACACCATTCAGCGAAGCGCCGCTGATGCCACGACCGTCACTGCCGACGGCACCATTGCTGATGTTGGCGCCGTTTATGCTGACGCCTTGGCCACCGGTCATGCTGGCGCCCAGGGCGATATAGCTCGTGTTGATCGTAGAAGAAGAAATGGTTTTTGACTCAGCATCATATGTACAGATAGGACGCCGATTCCCTTGGTTCAGCGCACAGTCGTCAATGACTGCTGTTACTGAATACTCGTAGTCTCTCTGTACGACTTGCCTATTCAAGGCAAGCGATTCGTTGAAGATCGACTCTCCTCCAACGAAAAGCCCATCACTCAATCCACCCACGCCACGTTGGTTTATTTGCAGCGCACCTGCCGCCGCAATCGACGAAGTGTTATTGGTGATGCTTCCGGAAATCGCTATATTTCCTCCAGCCGCGATTCGTCCCTCCGTACTTGCAGCGATGAGACGCTCTTGCTGTTCGACCGAATAGGAACGATAAACACCAGGATTTTTTCCTGTGTAAGGAAAACGAATGAAGTATGATTGCCTTGGATAGACAATTCCACGTGACTCAATAAGCTCCTCGGGCATCGTTGCATTTGCAGCTGCCTTTTCTTGCTCGGTCAATGCACCCAATGCAGTGGTCAAAACCCGCCGCCGATTATTCAGCTGATTGGCCGCAATCAAGATGCTCCCATCAGCCTCGATGCTGCCCGACAGGTTATTGACCACACCCGTACGCGATACCAAGGTGCCACCGCCATCCTGCGCGCCGCCGATGGCGATATTGCCCAGGCTGAAGATGCGCGCGTCGCGGTTGAGCAGTTGATCGCGCACGATCAGGTTCATGTTGCCGGTGGAACCGAGCAAGGCCGAGCCATACGCTGCGTTGTCGGTCGCGCCGCCGAAGTCGGCGCCGTTCACCAATGTGCCGGTGTTCACCGAGACGTTGCCGCCGACGATGCTGCCGGTGTTGTTGATGCTGTTCGCCACCAGCGACAGTGCGCCATTGCCGGAGATACTGCCGGCGTTGTCGATGATGTTGCCGCCGTTGAGGCGGGTGTCGTTGGACAGGATGTTGGCGCCCGCACGGTTGGTGATGCTGCCGGCCGTAATGTCCAGGCTGCGCGCAGCCTTGAGCGTGGATTCGTTGACCAGGCTCCCACCGACGCGCAGGTTGAAATTGCCGTTACTGGTAAGGTCTGCACCGGCGCGGTGGGTGTAGTCGCTACGCAAGGTCAGGTCCAGCAGGTTCTGCGCCAGGATGCTGCCGCCACCGTCGAAGCCGACGGTATCGATCACCACATCGCCGGCGCCGCCGGTCATGCTGCCGGCGCCAATCTTGCCACCCGCGTTGTTCAAGTTCTGCAGGTTCAAGCGGACTGCCTGCTCGGCCTTGATGGTGCCGTTCTGATTGTCTAGCGTGGCGCCTGCGCGCTGCAGCAGGAAGCTTGCGCCGGCATAGACGTTGCCGCCCTGGTTGTTCAAGCCATTGGTGTTGGCGATCAGGTCGCCGCCGGCGACCAGCTGGCCGCTGTTGTTGGTGATGCTGGCGGCATCGATCACCACGCTGCCGCGTCCACCGAGATTGCCGCCGCTGTTGGTCAATGCACCAGCGGTGGTGATGCGTGTCAGTCCACCGCCGTTGTTGACGATACTGCCTTGACTATTGTCGATACTTCTGCCGGAGGCGGTCAGCGTATTGCCGGCATCAAGCTGGCCGCCGCTGTTGAGCAACGCGCCGGCGACGGCAACGTTGAGATCACGCCCCGCACTGAGCTTGCCGCCTTGGTGATTGTCCAGCTGGCCGCGTGCAGTGACGCTGAGGTCGCGCGCCGCTTGCAGACTGCCGCCGCTGCTGCTGATGTTTTCCGCAGTAACCACTGCGTCGGTGCCGGCACCGATCGTGCCGTTGCCGTTGTCCAGGCCGCGATTGAGTTCGACGCGCAGGCTTCCACCCGCACCAGCGTTCGCGACCGCCTGCACAATGCCGCCGGCATTGCTGAGGCTGTCGGCACGCAAGGTCAGCGCACCACCGCTGGCTTGCAGCAAGCCGTTGCGGTTGTCGGCCGCGCCGGTACTTTGCACCTTCAATTCACGTGCTGAGACGGAACCACCGATGTTATTGAGGCCAGCAACAGTGAGTGCTGCATCGCCCGCTGCGGCAATCGCGCCGCCCTGGTTGTTCAACGCGCCACTGGCATCCAGGCTCAGTTGGCCTTGCGTGAGGATGCGCCCACTGCTGTTGCCCAGCGCACTACGGCTGGTGACCGACAGGACGCCGGTGCCGGCGTGTTCGATGCGCCCTTGTGCATTTTCCAGGCTGGCTGCAGTGATGTTCAGATCCTGCGCATTGCTGGCCAGCGTGCCACCGGTGTTGTCGATCGCGCCGCCAATGCTGACGCGGGTCAGTCCGTTGCCGCTTTGCACCAACCGCCCGCCGGCATTGCTCAGGCTGGCGCCGTCGATACTCAGCTGGTTGGCATGCATCTGGCCGGCGACGGCGTTGAGACGCCCGTTGTCGATGGTGCCGCCGGCCTGCACGGTGAGCGTGCCACCGGCAAGCAAATCACCGCCACGATGATCGAGGTTGCCGCCGGTGGTCAGTGCGACATTGCCGGTTGCGCGTGTGCTGGCACCCGCCAGCTGCAGCTGGCTGCCCTGCGCCGTGAGGTTGCCGCCAGCCAACAGCTTGCCGGAGGCGCTGAGTTGGCGATCGGCGATCAGGCTCAGCGTGCGTCCGCTGCCGAGGCTGCCATCTGCGTTGATACCAGCGCCGACGGTGCCGGCGATGCTGATCTCACCCGCACGTAGGCTCAAGTTGCCCGAAGCGGTGGTCTGCCCGGCGTTCTCGATGCGGGCGCCCTGCAGACCTACCGTCGTACCGCTGACGGTGCCCTGCTGACGCAACACGGCGTCGCTGGTCAAGGTGACCTGCTGAGCGCCGAGCTGGCCGGCCACACCCAGATCGCCCTTGGAGCGTAACTCCAGCGTGCTACCAGCGCTCAAGGTGCCGCTCTGTGCCAGCGCGCCATCGGCCTGCGCCGAGAAGCTGCCTGCCGATGCGAGGTTGCCGCCGAGCTCCAGGTTGCCGCGGCTGATCAATGCGACATCCCCGCGCTCGCTGCCCAGTTGGCCGCTGCTGCTGACTTGCGCCGCTTCCACGCGCAAGCCATTGCCGCCAATCAGGTCACCGCGATTGTCCACCGCTCCAGTGGCGATAACACCCAGGCGTTGCGAGCCGTAGGCCTGGCCGGTCTGGCGCAGCGACCCGACGCCCAAGGCGAGTTGATTGCCGGCGCGCACGGCTCCAGCATTTTCGAGCAAGCCGCCGATGGTGAAGGTAGCGTCGCTCTGCGCGAGCAGCACGCCGCTGGCGGCATTGCTTGCGCTGGCTGCGGTGACGTTCAAGCTCTGACCAGCGACGACTTGCGCCGCATTGGTCAACGCGCCAGCTGCGCTCAGCACCACATTGCGATCGGCTTGCGCGACACCGGCAACCGCCAGGTCGCCGGTGCTGCGTAGATTCAAATCAGTGGCTGCATCGAGTGCGCCACGGCTATCGATCGCGGCACCATCCAGGCTGATCGCGCCACCGCTTTGCAACACGGCAGCCTGACCGGTACCGATCCGCGCGCCGCGCAGGGTTACATTGCCCGTCGCCACCGCCTGTCCGTTCATTGCCAGTGCGCGCTGCGCCTGCAGATCCAGTTGCGTTGCCGACTGCAGCGTGCCTGCGGCGGTGAGATCGCGCCCGGCCTGTAGCGCGATCGATTGCGCCTTGAGTGAGCCCGCCTGCTGCAGATCGCCAACTGCAGCGGCCTGCAGTGTGGTCGCTGCGGCGACAACGCCTTGCAGCGTCATGTCGCCTTGGCTGATCAAGCTGACGTTGGCAATTTCGCTACCGAGCTGGCCGCTGCTGCGTAAGCTGCCTGCCTCAACCTGCAGCGTGTCTTTGGCAATGAGGTTGCCGCGGTTGTCCAGCGTGCCAGTGACCTTCGCGGTCAGTGCCTTGCCTGCAATCGCAGTGCCGCCCTGATCCATGCTGGCGGCGGTGATGCGCAGATCGCCGCCGCTCTGCAGGCTGCCGCCGTTCTGCAACGCGCCAGTGGTCAGCGTGACGCTGCCATCGGCCGCCAACACGCCGGCCGCCACGTTGTTGATGTTGCCTCCCTGCACCGACAGATCACGGCCGGCAATCACCTGGCTCGCATTACTTAAGGTGTCGGTTGCGCTCAACACGACATCGCGATTGGCTTGCGCCACGCCTGCGAGCGCAAGTGCTCCCGTGCTACGCAGGCGCAGGTCCGTGCCGGCATCGAGCGTGCCACGGCTGTCGATTGCCACACCGTCCAGGCTGATCGCGCTGACGCTTTTCAGCACGGCGTCGCGGCCGGTGGCGATGCTGCTGCCGCGCAGGTTGGCGTCACTGCCCGCCTGCGCCTGACCGTTCAACGTCAGGCTACGCTGCGCCTGCAGATCCAACGCAGACGCGGACTGCAGGGTACCCCCGGAAGTGAGATCGCGGCCGGCCTGCAATGTCACGGCCTGCGCGTTGAGCGAGCCGGCCTGCAGCAGATCGGTGCCAGCGGTGGCTTGCAGCGTAGTCGCCGCAGCCACCACACCGTGCAGATCGATCGCGTTCTGGCTGGTCAACGTCAGTGCGCCGTTGACCGAGCCGAGTTGCCCGCTGCTGACGATGCTGTCGGCAGCGATGCTCAGATCCTTGCCCGATACCAGCTGGCCCGCGTTTTCGAATGCGCCTGTCGACGAGATCGATACCGCATCCCCGCTGTAGACACGGCCGCGCTGCAGCAGCGTGCCGGTGTTCAGTGCAAGGCCACGCTCGCCATGCAGGCTGCCATTGTTTTCCAACACCCCGGCGACATCAACGCGCAGGTCGCGTAGTGCACCCAGGGTTGCCGTTGCGGCGTTGTTGGCACTGGCAGCCTGCACGTGCAGATCGCGGGCTGCGACGACTTGAGCGCCATTGTTCAACGCGCCCGCAGCGGTCAGCACAACATCGCGCCCGCCCTGGACCACGCCAGCCAGTGCAAGATCACCGGCGCTACGCACATTCAAATCGGTCGCCGCATCGAGCGAACCGCGGCTATCGATGGAGCCGCCATCCAGGGTGATGGCGGTACCGCTCTGCAGCACTGCTGCAGCGCCTGTCAGAACCGTTGCGCCGGTGACGGTTGCCTCACCCGTACTCGATGCTTGTCCATTCAGGGCGAGCGTGCGCTGCGCTTGCAGATCCAACGTGGATGCCGATTGCAGAGTGCCATTTGCAGTGAGGTCGCGCCCCGCCTGCAATGCGATCGACTGTGCCTTGAGCGAACCGGCCTGCTGCAAATCGCCGCCAGCAGTCGCACGCAATGCAGTGGCCGCTGCAACCACACCCTCGAGTTGCAGCGCGTCTCGGCTGTTCAACGTGACATCGGCCCGCTCGCTACCCAACTGCCCACTGCTACGCAGCGTGGCCGCATCGACCTGCAACGCATCCTTGGCGATCAGATTGCCACGATTGGCCAGCGTGCCTGCGATGGCGGCGCGCAACGCCCTGCCTGCAGACGCGCTACCGCCCTGGTCCATATTTGCTGCGCTGACCTGCAGATCGCCACCGGCCTGCACGCGGCCAGCGTTGTTCAGCAGTGCCGTAGTGGTCAGGGCGATGTTGCCCTCGCCCCCCAACACACCGCTCGTGGCGTTGTCGAGGCTACCTGCCTGCAACGACAGATCGCGGCCTGCAAACACCTGCGCTGCGTTGCTGAGCGCGCCGGTGGCATTCAAAACAACGTCGAGCCCGCCTTGTGCCACACCCGCCAGCGCCAGATCGCCCTGGCTGCGGATGTGCAGATCGCTCCCTGCATCCAGCTTGCCGCGGCTGTCGATGGCCGCGCTGTCCAGCGCAATCGCTCCCGTGCTCTGCAACACCGCATCCTGGCTGGTTGTCAGTGTGGCAGCGCGCAGCGAAGCATCACCGCCAGCCTGGCCCTGGGCAGCAAATGTCAGAGCACGTTGTGCCTGCAGATCCAGCGTGGACGCCGATTGCAGGTTGCCAGCAGCGGTGAGATCACGCCCGGCACTCAATGCCAGCGACTGCGCTCTTAGCGACCCTGCCTGCTGCAGATCGCCAGCGGCGCTGGCCTGCAGCGTGGTCGCAGCGGCAACCACGCCTTGCAGCGCGATATCGCCCTGGCTGTCCAGACGAACACCTGCCGCTTCGCTGCCGAGTTGACCGCTGCTGCGCACGCTGCCGGCATCGATCTGTAGCGCGTTCCTGGCAATCACATTGCCAGCGTTGTCGAATGACCCGCTCACAGCTGCCGAAAGCGTGTTACCCGAGCTGGCGCTGCCGCTTTGCGTGAACCCGCCTGCGGTCAGCTGCAGATCGCTCGCCGCATACAGGCTGCCGGCGTTGTCCAATGTGCCGGCCGTGCGCACGCGCGCACCGGCATCCGACGAAAACGCACCACTCTGCGCGTTGCGCAACGAGGCTGCCTCTACATCCAGCGCGCCAGCTGCGATCACCTTCGCGCGGTTCTGCAGTGCTGCGCCCGCCTGCAATGTGGCTGAGCCAGCGCTCTGCACGGTGCCGTCCAACGCGAGCTCGGCAGCACTGGTGATGCGCAGGTCGCCAGCTGCATCGATGACACCGTTGTGCTCGACCGCCGCGCCACGCAATTGTACCGCGCCGTCGCCGCGGAGCTGACCACGCTGACGCAGCGCGCCGTTCGCCTGCAAATCTATCGTGCCTGTCGAACTCACCACGGCATCGCTGACGAGCTCACCGCCTGCGGCGATCACCAACCCACCGGCGGTGGTCTGCAGGGTGCCGGAGAGTGCGGTATCCCCGCCGCTACGAAGATCTACGCGACCGGCGTTGACGATGCCCGAGACCTGCGCGTCCGCTGCGGCGTCCAGGCCCAGAACAGTACCTGCCACGGTGTTGCCGCTGAGCGCCAGACCGCCGCGGCTGCGCAGCAGCGTCTCCCCACGCTGGCTGCCGATATCGCCACGACTGTCCAGCTGCGCTGCGTCAATGGTCAGCGCATTGCCTGCAACGAACGTGCCGCTATTGACCAGACCACCGGCAACCGCCGCCTGCGCATCGCGTGCGGCCGCCAGACTGCCTGTCGTGGTGACAGTCGCTGCCTGGAGACGCAGATCTCGGCCGGCGTAGCCGCTACCGGCATTGTTCAACGCACCTGCACTGCGCAACTCCAGATCGCCACCCGCAGACACTGCACCGCGCTGTGCGATGTCGATACTCGCCGCATTGAGCGCCACTGCATCCGCTGCAATCAGCTGACCCTGCAGTTCCAGCCGACCGCCGGCTTGCACATCAGCACCCCGCCCGGCCTGCGCCAATCCACCCAGGCGCGCGTCGCCGCTGCTGTTCACGCGCAAGGCGGTGGCCGCGTCCAGGGTGCCCAGTGCATCAATCGCGTTCGCATTCAGCCCGATCGCGCCGCCGCTCTGCAGCGTGCCGGTCAGGCCAATCTGCCCCGCGCGCAGGGTTGCAGCGGTTGCCGCATAGGCCACACCGTTGCTGCGCAACACGCCATCGGCGCCCAGATCCAGCGCACCAGTCGTATGCAGACTGCCATCGGCATTCAATTCCGAACCGAACAGACGGATGGCCCCGGCACTGCTGCGGCCGCTGTGGCTCAACGTGCCACTGGTTTGTGCATCCAGGGTACCGGCGGCGACCAGATCGCCTGCCAGGGTCATGCGCGCGCCGCGCAGACGCACATCGCCTTGCTGCGAGCCGAGCACGCCGCGCTGGTCGAGGTCACCGGCGGCACGCACACCCATTCCATCGCGCGCCACCGTGGTCCCGCTCAGGCTCACCTGGCCCGCGCTGTCGATCTGCAGATCGCCACTCTGCGCCGCCAGGGTGCCGCGACTTACCACGCCGACACCGGCTTCGGTCGCAATCAGGCGAATACGGTCGGCATACATGCCGCCCAGCTGCGCCACGTCGATGCCGATCGACGGTGCCGCGCCATCGGTGCCCGGCACCACGTCCAGCAGCATGCCGTCATAATTGACCCGCCCTGCACCCGCGGCAGCGACCAGTTCCCTGGTCCAGATCGAGCCCTCCACGCTGAGCTGACGCGAGAGCAGGTCCAGGCGATCCACATTGAACGCATCCAGACCGTTGCTGCCGATACTCAGCGCACCGCCGGTGATGCTGAAGCCGTTCAACGCGCCATCGCTGCCCAGGTTGGGCGTGCCGGTGGTCAAGGTCACGCGCGAGGTGTTGAGAAACCCGCAGCCATCGCAGGAAATGCCGTTGGGGTTGGCGATCACCAGCTGCGCCTTGGCACCGGCGATTTCGGTGTATCCCTGCAAGCGGCTGCTGGCCGAGGTGACCTCGTTGAGGATCAGCGAGGCGGCGCCGCTGCGTTGCAGATTGTCGTTGCCGGCGACATAGCCGCCCAGCTCGGTCTTGGAGATCTGCGCGCTGTTGTTGAGGATCAACCCGTTCGGGCCGACGTTGAAATTGCTGTAGCGGTTATGCGAGATGCCGCGCGCATTGGGCGCGACGATGTCCACCACCGGCACGCCATTGGCGGCGACCTGTTGACCGGGTGTCTGCCCGCCGGGATTTGGCGTTGGCGTCACCTGTGCCCATGCCGGAAACGATGTCCAGGTGACCGTGCAGCACAGTAGCAACGCAAGCGCGCGCTTGCTTTGTTCGGCCAGGTAAGCACGTACGCTCATCGCTTCGGTGTCCATCGTTTCTCTCTCGCCACTGGTGGGCGTCATCAATCAACAGCGCGCTGCCGGCTGGCGGCGCGATCCATGTCAGAACTGGTAGATCACACGCGCGCCATACGCCGGCTGCGCACTTCCAAATCCATCCGGGCGATGGATCGCCCAGCCTGCAAACGCATCGATGCTGGCACCGAACCAACCGCCGCGCAGACCCACCGCGCCGCCCACCAGACTGCGGCCGCGCAGGCCGCTGGCACTGGTGCCATCGATGCGACCCGCATCCAGGCCCAGGTACGGTGTCAGCCCGATCTGCTGGATCGGAAAACTCAAGGTGTTGCGCCAGTACGCGCCTTTTTCCGCGCCCAAGGTCGCTTCGCCATCGAAGCCGCGCACGCTGTAGCGACCCCCGATGGTGACGAACTCCGAGCCAAGCAACAGCTCGCCTGCGGTTTGCGCACGCAGGCTGCTTTCCCACGCCATCGGCAACGGTCCCAGCTTGAACGGCATGGCGGTGCTCACGTCCAGCGTGGTCACGCCATAACGGAATGTCGGGAACCCGATCTGCGGGTCGTAACCGGTCCACTGGCTGTTGAACCACGGCGTGCCACGCCGATGCGCGATACGCACGTCCAACTGCATCGTCCCCAGATAACGGCGATGGGTGAAGTAGAACTCCGCGCTGCTGGTATCGCGACGCTGGATGCCGATCTCCACGCCATCCAGATAGCTGCGCGCACGCCGCCGGCCAACCGTGACACCGGCAGAGGTCTTGCTGGTGCCGTTGCGATGCAATACGCGCTGGATATCCAGCTGCGCGTTGCTGGATTCGCCGCTGGACTGGAAGGTCTGCAAAAATCCGTCCACGCGCTGGTGATAGCGGTATGACGAGGCCGACAACGCAAACGTCCACCAGCCCCACGGCAGGTTGTAACTGAGACTGTTGCCGCGCGTGCCGCGCTCTTCGTCGCGCGTGGCCAGGTCATGGCTGTAGCCGACACTGAGCAGATCGTTGAGGCCCAGCAGGTTGTCCAGCGAAAAATCCAGCCCGCTCTGCACGCGCCCGGTGGCTTCCACGCCAGAGTCGTCGGCATTGGCCACGCCGCGCCAGCGCCGACCATGCTGCAAGGTGATGACCAGATCCGATTCGCCCGGTGCCTCGCCCGGCGCGATATCGATCTTGGCGTCCTGCGAAGGCAGTCGCTTGAACTGCTCCACCGCCTGCTCGATCGCACGCAGGTCCAGCAGGTCGCCGTGCCGTAGCGGCAGCGCGCTCTTCCAATGTTCGCCGCCGGTGTCGGAAACCACGCGCACCGCACGCAAGCGGCCGGGCATCAGTTCGAAACGCAGTTCGCCGCGCGAAAGATCCTGTTCGGGCACGCCGATGCGGGTGGTGACCAGGCCGCGCGCGACCAGCTGGTCCAGGGCGCGACGGCGGATGATGTCGATACCCGCGCGACCGATGCAGCGGCCCTCATAACGACGCAGCGACTTCCACAACCACGCAAGGCGTGCACCGTCGTTCCCTGCACCGGACAGGCGCACGCGGGCGATCGGGAAACACAGTTCCTCCTTGGGCAGCACGGTGCTGCGCGCATCCACGCGCTCGGCATCCTCGCGCGGGCCAGCGAAGGGTGCTTGTCGCTCCTGTTCCTGACGCCGCTGAATCTCCTCGGCCTGGCGCAATTGCTCCTGCCGATCCAGCGTCGTCGGTGCCGTTTGTTGTGCAGCCGCCAGCCCGGCGACAGCCCATAGGCAAGCCGCCAGCGCCATTGGCGCCGAACGCATCCACATCTGTCCTGCCCCCTGTGCGGCGGGCCGCGCCTTGGCGCGCCGTCGCTCACACCGCTATGCCTGGCCACCAAGACGGCGACGCAACCCTTCAACACAACGAGTGCGGCGCAACTGTGATGGAACGTTAAGAACTGGTCAACGCGCTATGTAGGGGCCACCCTGTAAGAAAAACCCGACCCTTTCACTTTTGTGACGTAAATCACTTAAAAAGCGGGCGAAAATATCTCGGCTCACGCGCTCACTACCGAATTCCGTTGCTCCCGAACCAGAAACATCCGGCAACGTGCCGCTAACGTAGACAACAGAATAATTACCTTTAATGCATATCTAACTGCGACCAGCGTGGCAAATCAGCGGCGTAGTTGAGTGATGCCGGTCTGGTCAATCTTCAGGTCTCCGTGGCGCCGCTGAAGGCAATTAATTAGGGCAGGAAGATTGCCTCAAGGCATTTTTCGTGACCCAAGTCACATTTAAAGCGGACTGATCAGATGAAGATCGCGTTAAATTCGTGATGACGTAGGCTTTACGTGGGCATACGCAGTATCGCCAGTCGTCATACGCCTGGACCGCTAATGCACTGCCTTTTCCCCCAGCTTTTGCAACCACGTGCGTCGCGGTTGTCCTGACCGTACGGGCGCACTCACTCCTCTGCTCAGCCTCGCTTTGATTGCCGCATGTGTGCCCCAGGCGCACGGTGGTGAAGTGCGGCCGAACGGGGTGACTGACGCCTCCACCGCCCTCACTCCCATGCAGCAGGCTGAGCAATTGCGCGGCCAGCAGCGCCATGCGGATGCCTTGGCCATCTACGAGCGCGTACTGCGTGCGAATCCGCGGGACCGTGGCGCCTACACCATGCGTGCGATCACGCTAAGCGACCTCGGCAGCGCACAGCTCGCGGCAGAGGCCGTGTGGCGGCATCCGGACTGGTTTTCGCAGCAGGAGCGCGAGCGCATCGAAAACGATCGCGTCGCCCGCATGATCGGCTGGGCCAGCGCCGAGCCCATCGATGCGGCGCACCGCTATGCCGAGACCGATCAGGCCCTGGTCAATGTCGCCCGCATCGAACGCGAATCACCGCCGACGCTGACGTGGGAAGCCACGCGGCTGCGCGTCGACAGCGTGGTCGCGCTCAACCAGCGGCAGCGCCATCGCGACGTCGTGGCCAACTACCAGGCGTTGAAGGCAGAAGGTATCGAGGTTCCCGCCTATGTGCTACCGACGGTCGGCGATTCGCTGATGGGCCTGCGTCGCCCGGCCGAGGCCGAAGCCGTGCTCCGGCAGGCCCTGCAGCACAATCCCGACGACTTCAATACGCAGCTGCTGCTGGGCTATGCCTTGCTCGAGCAGGAACGCTTCGACCTGGCGATGCCGCTGTTTGAAACACTCGCGGCCACGCAGGCGCCGTGGCCGCGCCGCAACGGTGCCAGCAGCGGTTACGAAAACTGGGATCGCTTCAGCGCAGACATCGCCCTGGCCACCGCACGCTCGGCGGCCAACCACAATCGCGACGCAGACGCCCTGCTGCGCGAACGTGTGGCCATCGGCCCCGACAATGCAGAGCTGCAGGCGGCACTGGCCTCGATCGAATTCCGTCGCGGGCACCCGAGCGCCGCGCTGCAACGCAACGCGATGGCATTGACGCTGGATCCGCACCAGAAACAGGCGCGCAGTGGCGTGGTCGAAGCGCAGCGCGATCTGGATCGCCTGGATCTGGCCGCAGCGACTTTTGCGCCGCTGCGCAAGGAATATCCGGATGACGCCGGCCTGCAGCGGCTTGGCGCCTCGCTGGAACGCCAACGCGGCTGGCAGGTACATCTCAGCCATGCGCGCGGCCGCAGCGACAACGACACCCTGACCAACAGCACCTCGCCGCTCGGCAACGACTTCGGGAGCACGCTGCTGGAAGCCGAATCGCCACTGCTCGGCGAGCGCTGGCGCGTGGGATTGCGTGCACGCGACGATTGGGCCGATTTCCAGGACACGCGCGTGCGTTACCGCAGCTTCTGGCTGGGCACGCACTACCGCTACGACCGCCTGGATGTCAGCGCCTACGGCGGACGCGCGCTCGACGAATTCGATCGCGATGGCACCGCCTGGGCGCTGGATGCCGGGTGGCGGTTTTCCGATGCCTGGTACGGCAGCCTGTCTTGGCGCACACGCGATCCGGACGCCTCATTGCAGGCACGCCGTTTCGGCATCACTGGCGACAGCATCGGCGCCGCCCTGCGCTGGACACCCAACGACGAAAGCCGTTGGGAACTGCAGGCACGCCAGCTGCGCTACAGCGACGGCAATCGGCGCGATCAGCTGGATCTGTCCGGCAGCCAGCGCCTGTGGGCCAGCCCGCACGTGCTGCTCGATGGCCTGTTCGCCGCCTCGGCCGGACGCGCCGAAGACGATCGCGCCGTCAATTACTTCAATCCGCGCCGCAACTCTGCGGTGGCCGCCGGCGTGCGCATCGATCAGATCGGCTGGCGTCGCTACGACTACGCCTTCCGGCAGCGGCTGGAGGTCACGGTCGGGCCGACCTATCAGTCCGGCTTCGGCAGCCAGTGGGTGCCCAGCGCGGCGTATCGGCACCTGTGGTCGCTGGGCGACGGCAGTGCGCTGAGCTACGGCGTGAGCTGGTCGCGCCCGGTCTACGACGGCCAGCGCGAACAACAACTTGGATTCGACCTGGATTTCCGATGGGGAGGTACGCCTTGATCCGCCTGCCGCTGTTGCTGGTCGCCTTGCTGCTGATGACGTTCGCGTCGTCGGCGCAGGCGGGCCTGCTGGTGCTCAGCTACCACGATATTCGCGACGACGTCGCCGCCAAGGGCGATCCCGATCGTTATGCGGTGTCCACCAGCAACTTCGCCGCGCACCTGGACTGGCTGCGCTCGCATGCCTACCACCCGGTGAGCGTGCAGCAGGTCCTGGACGCACGTGCCGGCAGGCACGCCCTGCCCTCCAGGCCGGTGTTACTGACCTTCGACGACGGCTTGCGCAGCGTCTACACGCGCGTTTTTCCGTTATTGCAGGCCTATGGTTATCCCGCACTGGTCGCCCCCGTCACCAGCTGGGTCGAATTGCCGGCCGACCAGGTAGTGCCCTACGGCCATCGCGATTTCACCCACGATGATTTCGTCACCTGGGCACAACTGCGCGAAATGCAGGACAGCGGCCTGATCGAAATCGGCTCGCACAGCGATGATCTACACAAAGGTATCCCCGGCAATCCATTCGGCAATCAGACCCCGGCCGCGGTCACCCGTCGTTGGGATGCGGGCAAGGGCTATGAGAGCGAAGCGGATTATCGCCAGCGCATCCAGACCGATCTGCGCCATAGCCGCGACGTCATCGTGGCGCATCTGGGCAAACCGCCGCGCGCCATGGTGTGGCCGTATGCCGCCTACAACCGCGCCAGCAATGCCATTGCCGCGCAACTGGGCATGACGCTCAGCTTCGACCTGGAAGGCCGTTCGCACGAAGCCGATATCGGCCAGCAGGGCCGCGACCGCGTGGACGGGCAATCGCTGGCCAGCCTCGGCCGCCTGTTGCTGTTCAACAACCCCGATGTGCGCGACCTGGCCGGCGAACTGCGACGCGACCTGTCGCGCGACGGCCTGCGTGCAATCCAGATCGATCTGGATTACGTCTACGACCCGGACCCGGCGCAGCTGGCACGCAACCTCGACATCCTGGTCCAGCGCGTCAAGGACATCGGCCCCAGCCATGTGTTCCTGCAGGCCTTCGCCGACCCGGATGGCGATGGCGCAGCCGATGCGCTGTACTTCCCTAACCGGCATCTGCCGATGCGTGCGGATCTGTTCGGGCGTGTGGCCTGGCAGCTGCGCACCCGTGCTGGCGTGCGCGTGTTCGCCTGGTTGCCGGTGCTGGGCTTTCATCTGCCCGATGCACAGCAGCAGGCGGCGCTGCAGATTCGCGGCAAGGACCCGAAGGATGTGCCACGCCTGGACCCGGGCAATCCGCGCACGCATCAGCTGGTCGCCGACATCTACGAAGACCTGGCCGCCAACACCTACTTCGAAGGCCTGTTGTTCCACGACGATGCCTATCTGCGCGACGACGAAGTGCCTGCCTACGGCAATGGCGATCCTGCCACGCGCACGCAGCAGCTGATCGGCTTCACCCAGGAGCTGAAAGCAGCCGCCGAACGCTGGCGCCCCAAGCTGGTGACCGTGCGCAACCTGTTCGCGCAGCCAGTGCTGGAGCCGCATAGCGAAGCCTGGTTCGCGCAGCGCCTTGACGCGTTTGCTTCGGCCTACGACTACACCGCGCTGATGGCGATGCCGTACATGGAGCAAGCCAACGACCCGCAGCAGTGGCTGCAGCAGCTGGCGCAGCGTGTCGGCCAGCAGCCGCATGGTTTCGAGAACACCATTTTTGAACTGCAGACCGTGGATTGGCGCACCGGCAAGCCCTTGCCGGAAGGCGTGCTGCTCGAACACAGCAAGTTGCTTCTGGCTGCGGGCGTGCGCCACCTGGCGTACTACCCCGACGATTTCATCGGCGGCCACCCGTCTGTTCCCGAAGCGCGCGAGGCCATGTCGGCTCGGCAATTCCCATATATCGAGCGGTAGCCGATGACGACCAGCCTCCTGTTGGGCGCCCTGTTCAACTTCGCGTTTTTCTATCCCATCATCATGGCGTTCTTCTGGATGATCGGAGGCACGTACTACTACCTGCGACGCGAACGCGGCACGCCAGGTCCCTCCTCGCCGCCACCGTTGGCCAGCGAGCCGTTCGTGTCGTTGCTGGTGCCCTGCTACAACGAGGCCAAGCATGTCGGCGAAACCATCGCCGCGATGAGTGCGCAGAACTACCCGGACTTCGAGATCATCGCCATCAACGATGGCAGCAGCGACGACACCGCCCAAGCGCTCGACGACCTCACCCACCAGCATCCGCGCCTGCGCGTGGTGCACCTGGAGCAGAATCACGGCAAGGCCAACGCGCTGCGTGTCGGCACGCTGGCGTCGCGCTCGGACTATCTGGTGTGCGTGGATGCCGACGCCATCCTGGACCCGAACGCCACCCGCTGGATGGTCGGCCACCTGATCTCCGGCCCGCGCGTCGGCGGTGTCACCGGCAACCCCCGGGTGCGTAACCGCACCACGCTGATGGGCCGCATGCAGGTGGGCGAATTCTCCGCCATCGTCGGTTTGATCAAGCGTGCGCAGCGTGTCTACGGGCGGCTGTTCACCGTGTCGGGCGTGATCTGCGCGTTCCGGCGGTCGGCGCTGCATCACGTCGGCTTCTGGTCCGACAACATGGTCACCGAAGACATCGACATTTCCTGGCGCCTGCAGCTCGACGACTGGGATATCCGCTACGAACCCAACGCGCTGTGCTGGATCCTGATGCCGGAGACCTTCCGCGGCCTGTGGATGCAGCGCCTGCGCTGGGCGCGCGGCGGTGTGGAAGTGTTGCTGAGCCATGGCCGCCGCGTGCTGTCCTGGCGCAGCCGACGCATGTGGGGCGTGCTGCTGGAATACGCGCTCAGCCTGGCCTGGGCCTACACGATGCTCTTCATCATCGTGCTGTGGCTGCTCGGCAAGGTCATCACGCTGCCGCCTGCGCTGTACGTCGACACCATCCTGCCGCGCTGGCATGGCCTGGTGCTGGCGGTGGTATGCCTGATGCAGTTCGCCACCAGCCTGGTGATCGAACGCCGCTACGAAAAAGGCCTGGCGCGCCAGTTCTTCTGGGTGATCTGGTATCCGGTCGCCTTCTGGATGATCGGCATGCTCACTGCCGTCATCGCCTTCCCCCGTGCCCTGCTCGCGCGCCGCAGCAAACGCGCCCGCTGGAAAAGCCCCGACCGAGGAATCCAATGACACCGCCCATCATCAACCTGCCGCAACGCCTCGGCCGCTCGCGCCGACTCGCCTACGGCGCCGCCACCGCTGGCGCCTGGATGGTCTACTTCTATCTGTGGGCACCACTGGCAACGCTGATCGCCTGGTTCTTCGGCCTGCGCAGCGCCTATATAGAGCTGTACCTCAAGCACAACGCGCTGGATCCGTTCGCACTTGGCGCCCTGCCGGTGATCGCGCTGATGAGCGCCATCACCACCGTCGGCTGGGCCGAGTACAACCGCATCCGCTTCGCCAAGGCCGACCAGCGCAAACGCCGCCGCACCGTACTCGAACCGGAAGTCGATCAACGTCTGGGCGTCCCCGAACAGCTCGGCAGCCTGCTGCGCCATAGCCGCATCTGCTCGGTGGCGATGGACAAGTTTGCAAGGCCGGTGGGGGTGCGAGTTGTGCGGCATGGGTGAGTGGTTCTTGCAGCTCATGCAACATACCGGCATCAACATATTTCGCCCCAAGCTCGGCTCTTATATAAATTTCAGCAACCTATATTTAAATATTAAATATTTAAAGTAAATTCTCCGAAGCAAGAAAAGGCCCGGTTCTACCGGGCCTTTTCTTTTTGCAATTATAAAATTACTTAGTAAGACGAAAAATCCCACTTCTGATTAACATCACCAGTGCAGTCCCAAATATAGGTACGGGCACCATCGGCAGCTCCTCGACCCGGATCCGCCAGGCAACGATTGCTACCTACGTTACGGATTTCGCCTAGGAAATGCCACGCCTGATGGGCGCCACCATTACAATCCCATATGCGGACAACATTACCATCCTGAGCGCTACCATTTGCAGATTCCAGGCACTTACCAGCGTAGCGCAAGCTTCCGTGCTCGCCAACTTCCCAACGCTGCTGTGGCGCACCGCTGCAGTCCCAAAGTTGAACTAAAGTTCCGTTCGCGTTTGATGCACCTTCGACATCCAGACACTTGCCGCCGATACCGGTGATCCGCCCGGAGATCGGATCGTAGTTCCAAGTCTGACCAGCATTAGAGAGAGAAGAGAATATCTGCAGCTTTGTTCCGTTATTACTGGATTGATTTACTGCGTCCAGAACCTTCCCACCAATGCCTACGATAGCGGCGTTAGTGAACCACCACTGCTGGTTAGCAGCACCGAGACCATTCCACAGCTGAAGTGTGGTGCCACTGGCGGTTCCAAGATCCTTGACATCTAGCACGAGCCCACTGGGCACGCCACGAATGTAGCCAGAACCGGACACCATACTCCACATCTGCTGCACGTTCTCGTTGCAGGAGTACTGCTGAATCTCGGTCCCGTTGACCGAACCGCCGCCGACTGCATCAAGACATTTGTTTCCCATGCCCTTGATGAGACCAAAGGCCGGAAGTGTTTTCAACGTGATTGGTGCAGACGAAGATGCCTTTGAAAAATTGGAGTCCCCAGTGAAAGAGGCAGTGATAACTACATTACTGTATTGAATTGGAAGCGTATAACGGACAGACAAATTTGCTTCACGCGCATAGAAAAAATAATATGTGCAGCGAGCAGGATCCCCTGTGACAGCATAACAAGACTCATCCAAATCACGAACCTGGCCTACAACTGGGGTGTTTGCACCACCAATTCGCACCTGCCCGATGGAAACTCCATTTGCGAAAAAGTTGATTCGCCCGCCGATGTCCTCGCCAGCTGCGGGATTTCCGACCCTCACACCTAGTGCTGGGGCGGAAACCTTGGCAGTAATAGTTACCGTCTCGCCGCCAGCCGGAAATGGATTCGAGGACGTAACTGTCGTCGTAGTGTTGTAATTGGTGTATCGCGAACCAATTGCCGAAGCCTGGAAAGATGTCGCGACAAGCACTGCGAATGTAATACCAACTATCCCTTTCATTGTTGCTCCACTAAGTTGATTAAGCCTGACTACTGACGTGACCGGTCTATGCAAAAGCACACCACGCACAAGAATACCTTGCGTGCGCGACAGAGATTTGATAAAGGATGCAAGACCCTTCCCCCAAAACCGGCCTAGCAATAGTGACATGCTTCGCATGACAAGCAAAAGCGAAATTCATCCGTGACGGATGTGTCTTACCTCTTCCAGCGTCTTTTACCAACCGATGTCAACGTCGCACATCGCAGCCCTAGCAGCCGGGCTTGTCCATGAGATGAATCATCAGCCTTTTACTGGCGCGACAACGCCTGGCTGGCGCAGCTCCACGGTCCGTAGCTCCCCAACCTCATCATCTTCGACTCGCGTGGTCTCGCCTGCGCGACCGCTACGCCTGACAAAGTAAGTGCAAGATATGTGCCTTCGTTCTCTTCTCTGCCATCCGCAAAGAGCGCGAACGCGTCGATTTAGCCACGCACTCAAAGCTTTTGCTACCAAAGGCGGCACGACTGACAAGTTGGTGGCCACCTCCGTGCGGAAGTTGCTGTTGCGGCGAGAGCTCAATGATCCGCACTTATCAAATAACCACAAGACCCGGTCGATCAGCATAATTTTCTTCGGGGCTCGTCCCGGACAGGTCATCAAGCTAAAGCCACACCATTTATCGCGCAATAGAAACCCACAAAGAATCGAGGCCCAGCAACCATATCAGGCAACCTTTCGATGGCACGGAGAGAAATTTTAATAATTAAAATTAAACCACCCATATCACCTCACGCACTTTCAATTCCCTGACGGATTGAAATTATCTATCAAAGCATCAGTCAGCATCGCCCCAAGCTCACCGCATAGCATGTGAAAAAATTAGCTACAGCTTTGATGAGCCAAACAAGCCTCTACTATCTACCCGATCTATTCGAACCACCTGTCCGGATATAGATCCAGAGCAACACCACATCAAAATCCCGCAGAATTTAATATTACCAAGCAACCACTTAATGATCACATTAAATTTTTGAATTAATACCAGGCAAGACCAGTATGATTAAATATACTGTCAAATCACCTAGATATTTGTCACTGCTCAGCACCACCGGTGTTCATGGTAGCGGTAGCAGCTGTGGCATTCGCCTGCACAGCATGCGCAGATATGTGCCGGCGGACCAGCGAAAGCGCTAAGTGATTGATTCCTGGTGACCCCGGCCCGATTCGAACGGGCGACCTTCCCCTTAGGAGGGGGACGCTCTATCCAGCTGAGCTACGGGGCCAAGGTGGGCATTGTCGCACGATCGTTGCGATTGCCAAGCCGGCGGGTGGTCGGCGGAGCCTGCTAAAATCGGCGGCTACCCGTGTCGCGGGAGGCCCTGGCCGCCGCGCGACCGTCCCGACCTTTGGAGATCCCATGTCCGCTGACCTGCTCAAGGCGCTCGACCTCGCCGCGTCCAATTCCGGTACCTATCTTGGCGAGGCGACCTGGTCGCAGGCCACCGGCGCCGGGGTGCTGCAGCCGCTCAATCCGACCACCAACGCGGTGATCGCCGAGGTGCAGGCCACCACGCCGGAAGACTACGAGCTGATCGTCCAGCGTGCGCAGGCTGCCTTCAAGGTGTGGCGGACCACGCCTGCGCCGCGCCGTGGCGAAGCCGTTCGCCTGTGTGGCGAGGCGCTGCGTGCGCACAAGGATGCGCTGGGCTCGCTGGTGGCGCTGGAAATGGGCAAGAGCAAGCCCGAGGGCGATGGCGAAGTACAGGAGATGATCGACATCGCCGACTTCGCGGTCGGCCAGAGCCGCATGCTCTATGGCTACACCATGCACTCGGAGCGGCCGGGCCACCGCATGTACGAGCAGTACCAGCCGCTGGGCCTGGTCGGCATCATCAGTGCGTTCAACTTCCCGGTGGCGGTGTGGGCGTGGAATGCGTTCCTGGCGGCCATCTGCGGCGATATCTGCATCTGGAAGCCGTCCAACAAGACCCCGCTGACCGCGATCGCGACGATGAAGATCTGCAATGCGGCGTTGAAGGACGCCGGTTTCCCGGACATCTTCTTCCTGATCAACGATGCCGGCACGGCGCTGTCGCAGAAGTTGGTGGAAGACACCCGCATCCCGCTGATCAGCTTCACCGGTTCGACCCAGATCGGCCGCGTGGTTGCGGAAAAGGTCGCGCACCGCCTGGGCCGTTGCCTGCTGGAGCTGGGCGGCAACAACGCCATCATCCTGGACGAGACCGCCGACCTGAAGCTGGCCATCCCGGGCATCGTGTTCGGCGCGGTGGGCACCGCCGGGCAGCGCTGCACCACCACGCGCCGCCTGATCGTGCACGCATCCATCTACGACAACGTGCTGGCCACGCTGGTCAAGGCGTACAAGCAGCTCGACAGCAAGATCGGCGACCCGACCGACCCGGCAAACCTGATGGGCCCGCTCAACAGCCAGGGCGCGGTGGAACAGTTCCTGGCATCGATCGCCAAGGCCAAGGCCGCTGGCGGCACGGTCGAAGTGGGCGGCACCGCGATCGACCGCCCGGGCAACTTCGTGCTGCCGGCCATCGTCACCGGGCTGCAGAACAGCGACGCGGTGGTGCAGCACGAGACCTTCGCGCCGATCCTGTACGTGATGAAGTACAGCACGCTGGACGAGGCGATCGAGCTGCAGAACGGCGTGCCGCAGGGCCTGTCGTCGTCGATCTTCACCCAGAACCTGAAGGCGGCCGAGAAGTTCCTGTCGGCGGCCGGCAGCGACTGCGGCATCGCCAACGTCAACATCGGTACCTCGGGTGCGGAGATCGGCGGCGCGTTCGGTGGCGAAAAGGAGACCGGCGGTGGCCGCGAATCCGGCTCGGATGCGTGGAAGGTCTATATGCGTCGCCAGACCAATACGATCAACTACTCTGACTCGCTGCCACTGGCGCAGGGCATCAAGTTCGATCTTTGATCGATGTGCAGGCGCGCCGGGCATTGAGCCGGCGCGCTGTCGCAAGCGTACCGGAGCATGGCCGCCACGTTGCGCCTGCGTCCGGCTCAGCCAATCAGCGGCGGCTTGGTTCCGATGTCTTTGTCATTGGCAGTGCGCCACGCAGCCGCGCACGATCTCGGCACCCAACGTCTCATCGGCCGCTCGGTCCGATAGCGGGGCGACCAGACACGCAAGCCCTCCCATTCCGGTCAAAACCGGCCCCGCACCGCGTCTGGCCGCAGACGGCACGCCATTCAGGCGGCGGCTCTGGGATAATCGGCCCACGCCAGCCGTCGGCTGCCGCCACTTCAGGAGTTCATGATGAACGTCGTCGTTCGACAGACCAGTGCCATGGCCATCGTCAGCCTGGTCTCGGGCATTCTCGGCTGGACGCTGATCCCGTTCCTCGGCAGCCTCTGCGCCATCATCACCGGCCACCTGGCGCGCGGCGAAATCCGCCGCAATCCGCAGGGACTGGACGGCGACGGGCTGGCCATCGGCGGGCTGATTCTTGGCTGGCTGGCGGTCGCGCTCTGGGTGGCAGGGGTGGCGATCTTCATCCTGTTCTTCGGCGGCCTGGCCTGGCTTGCGGCCGCCAACAGTTGAGCATGGCCGCGCCCTCCTCCGCCCAACGCTTCAACGACCGCGTCGCGGCCTATGTGCGCTACCGGCCGAGCTATCCGCCGCAGCTGCTGCGCTGGCTGCACGAAGAGCTGGGCCTGACGCCGGCCACCGCGGTGGCCGATATCGGTGCCGGCACCGGCATCTCCAGCCGGCTGTTTCTGGAGGCCGGTTATCCGGTCACGGCGGTGGAACCCAACCCGGCCATGCGCGCAGCCGCGCAGCAGTGGTTGGCGGAGTTCCCCAAGTTCCGCGCGGTCGACGGCACCGCCGAGGCCACCGGGCTGGCGGATGCCAGCGTCGGCTTGGTGTCCGCGGCGCAGGCCTTTCACTGGTTCGACGTGCAGGCGGTGCGTGCCGAGTGGGCGCGCATCCTGCAGCCCGGCGGGCTGGCGGTGATCTACTGGAACAGCCGCGAGCTGGACACCACCGACTTCCTGCGCGGCTACGAGCAACTGCTGCTGGACTACGGCACCGACTATTCGGCCGTGGCCGAACGCTATCAGGACGATGCCACCATGCAGGCGTGGTTCGGCGAAGGCTTCCGCGCGATGGCACGCTTTCCGAATGTGCAACGGCTGGACTTCGATGCCTTACGCGGCCGGCTGTTGTCTTCGTCGTATGCGCCGCTCGCGCATGACCCACGCCATGTCCCGATGCTCGCCGCACTGCGCACGCTGTTCGATGTGCATGCACGCGACGGGCTGATCGACTTCCAATACCAGACCCGGGTGTTCGCCGGGGGATTGAACTGACCCGCATGTATTCGCTTGCCCGCCCCTTGCTGTTTTCCCTCGATGCCGAGCGCGCCCACGCGCTGGCATTGCGCTCCATCGATGTCGCCTACCGCACCGGCACCACGCCGCTGCTGGCCAAGCGCCCGGTGCCGCTGCCGACGCCGGCTTTCGGTCTGATGTTTCCCAACCCGGTCGGGCTCGGTGCCGGCCTGGACAAGAACGGCGAGCACATCGATGCGCTGCTCGCGCTGGGTTTCGGCTTCGTCGAGATCGGCACGGTGACGCCGCGGCCGCAGGAAGGCAATCCCAAACCGCGTATGTTCCGTTTGCCGGAATACCAGGCGGTGATCAACCGCATGGGCTTCAACAACCTGGGCGTGGATGTGCTGGTGGCCAACGTGCAACGCGCGCGGCGTCGCGGCGGCCTGCTCGGCATCAACATCGGCAAGAACAAGGACACGCCCAACGAGGAAGCCACCAGCGACTACCGCTATTGCATGGAGCGCGTATACCCGCTGGCCGACTACATCACCGTTAACATTTCTTCGCCCAACACTGCCGGCTTGCGCGAGCTGCAGGAAGAACAGGCGCTGCGCCGGCTGATCGCCGATCTGCGCGACACCCAGGAAGCCCTGGCCGCGCAACACGGCAAGCGCGTGCCGATGCTGGTGAAGGTGGCGCCGGATCTCAACGATCGCGACATCGATGCGGCCGCGCGCGTGCTGGCCGATCTGGCGGTGGATGGTGTGATCGCCACCAACACCACGGTGACGCGCACCCTGATCGCCAACCATCCGCTGGCTGCCGAGGCCGGCGGCCTGTCGGGCGCGCCGCTGCTGGGGCAATCCACCCTGGTGCTGCGCCGCCTGCGCGCGCGTCTGCCGGAGTCGATTCCGTTGATCGGCGTGGGCGGCATCAACTCCGGTGCGGATGCGGTGGCCAAGATGGCAGCCGGCGCGACGCTGGTGCAGTGCTACAGCGGCCTGGTGTATCGCGGGCCGCCGCTGATCGGCGAATGCGTGGACGCGATCCGTCGCCGCCGCGAAGCGCCCAGCGGCGGTGCGGTGTCGCCGCTATGAGCGATGCAACGCAGGCCGGCTGGCACTTGAGCGAACACGCGCCCCTGCGTGCGCTCAATACCTTTCATGTCGATGCCACGGCGCGCTGGTTGCTGAGCATCCACGCACCCGATGCCTTGCCGCAGGCGCTGGCAGCGCCGGAGATCGCCGGGCAAGCGCTGCTGGTGCTGGGCAGCGGCAGCAACGTGCTGCTGGCCGGCGACCCACCGGGCTGCGTGCTGTGTTTCGAAAACCGCGACATCGCCATCATCGCGCACCACGCCGACCACGCCATCGTGCGCGCCGGTGCCGGCGTCAACTGGCACGCGCTGGTGCTGTATTCGCTGCAGCAAGGCCTGTCGGGGCTGGAGAATCTGGCCTTGATTCCCGGCACCGTCGGCGCCTGCCCGATCCAGAACATCGGCGCATACGGCGCGCAGGTGGGCGACTTCATCCATGTGGTGGACGCCTTCGATCTGCACGCCCAGCAGTTCGTGCGGCTGACCGCGGCCGAGTGCGCCTTTGCCTATCGCGACAGCGTGTTCAAGCAGCAGCCGGAGCGTTATCTGATCGTCGCGGTGGAATTCAATCTGCCGCTGCTGCACGAGTTGCGGCTGGACTACGCCGGCATCCGCGAGGAGCTGGCGAGCATGGGCGCCGACCTGGCCGGTGCCGCCGATGTGGCGCAGGCGGTGATCAACATCCGTCGGCGCAAGCTGCCCGACCCGGATGTGCTCGGCAATGCCGGCAGCTTCTTCAAGAATCCCTTGTTACCCAGCGAGCAGATTGCCGCGCTGCAGGCCACCTTTGCCGATATGCCAGTGTATCCCGGTGAGCAGCCCGGCCAGGGCAAGTTGTCGGCGGCCTGGTTGATCGAGCAGTGCGGCTGGAAGGGCCGGCGCGAAGGCGATGCCGGGGTGTCGCCGGATCACGCCCTGGTGCTGGTCAATTACGGCACCGCCAGCGGTGCGCAGCTGCTGGACTTTGCGCGGCGCATCGCCGAATCGGTGCGAGAGCGTTACTCGGTGATCCTGGAGCCGGAGCCGCGCATCATCGGAGCGCATTGGTGACAGCGCAGCAGGCACCACGACGTGCTGCGCTGTGGATGCTCACCAGTACCTTCGCCTTCGGCCTGATGGCCATCTGCATCCGGCTGGCGTCGGGCACGATCGCCACCACCGAGATCGCGTTCTTTCGCAACGCGTTCGGGCTGTTGGCCCTGTTGCCGCTGATCCTGCGCGCCGGCAAGGCGCTGCCGCGCACACGGCAATTGCCGCAGTACCTGGCGCGCACCCTGATCGGCCTGGCTTCGATGCTGTGCGGGTTCTGGGCGATCGGCCATCTGCCGTTGTCGCAGGCGATCTCGCTGTCGTATTCCACTCCGTTGTTCGTCACCGTGCTGGCCGTGGTGTGGCTGCACGAACAGGTGCGCCTGCGCCGCTGGCTGGCGGTGGCGGCCGGATTCATCGGCGTGTTGGTGATCATGCGGCCAGGCTCGTCCACCTTTACGCCCGGCCTGCTGATTGCGCTGCTGGCAGCGGTGATCAGCGCCGTGGTGGCGATCCAGATCAAGCAGCTCTCGCGCAGCGACGACTCGGACACCGTGGTGTTCTACACCTATGTGTTCTGGGTGCCGATGTCGCTGATTCCGGCACTGTTCCAGTGGAGCTGGCCGCAGGGCATCGACTGGCTCTGGCTGGCGGCGACGGGCATCTTCGGCACCGCCGGGCAGCTGTTCTGGACGCGCGCGCTCAAGCTGGGCGAAGTCTCCGCACTGCAGCCGATCAGCTTCATGCAGCTGCCGCTGGTGGCGCTGCTGGGCTGGTGGCTGTTCGGCGAGGCGATCGAACACCATACCCTGATCGGTGCGGCCATCATCATCTGCGCCAATGTCTACATCGCCCATCGTGAAAGCGTGCTGGCGCGTCGCGCCGCCACGCACGCACCGCTGGAAGGCGCAAAACCCGGCGAGTGATCGACCGTCTGCGAGCGGCCTGACCGGCCCGCGCGGTGGCGTGGCGACGATGCCGACGTACACTGCGCTGGTACGCGCTCCCCGGCCATTGAAGGGGCGATGCGCACGCACTTCGTTGACTGTTCCAAGGTGAGGTCGGCATGCCGATTCCAAGCAAAACCATCGGCCTGATCGGCGGCATGAGCTGGGAATCCACCCTGCCCTATTACCGCATCATCAACCAGCGGGTGCGCCTGGCCTGCGGCGGCCTGCATTCGGCCAGGCTGTTGCTGTACAGCGTCAATTTCCATGAGATCGAGCGCCTGCAACACGCCGGCGACTGGGACGGCGCAGGCCAGGCAATGGCGGCAGCGGCGCGCGCGCTGCATGCCGGCGGTGCCGACTTCCTGGTGCTGTGCACCAACACCATGCATTGCGTTGCCGATGCGATCACCTCCGCAACGCCGCTGCCATTGCTGCATATCGCCGATGCCACCGCCGATGCGTTGATTGCCGCGGGCGTCACCCGGGTCGGGCTGCTCGGCACGCGTTTCACCATGGAACAGCCGTTCTATCGCGAGCGCCTGGCTGCGCGTGGCCTGCAGGTGCTGGTACCGCCGGCCGACGCACGCGCGCAACTGCATCGGGTGATCTACGACGAACTCTGCCAGGGCATCATCCGGCCGGAGTCGCGCGGCTATTTCCGCCAGGTCATGGCCGACCTCGGCCAAGAGGGTGCGCAAGCGATCATCCTGGGCTGTACCGAGATTTCGCTGCTGGTGGACAGCAGCGATGCGCAGCTGCCGTTGTTCGACACCACCGCACTGCATGCCGAAGCGGCGGCGCACGCAAGTGTGCGCGACTGATCGGCACCGAAGGCGCAGCCAGCGCGCCTTTCCCGAAGTGCATGCGCCTGGCCGTGGCGGGCGAGCGTGCAAGCTGCGCGTTGCCGCAGCAATAGCACGGATGACTCATACCTCACTGCTCCAGCACGCGCATGCGCGCGAGCACCTGCCACAGGATGTCATGCCTTGAAGACCCATCCCGCAACAGGCACCGCACCCGCAAGCCAGCTCACACGCGGCGATTACAAGACCCTGGCCCTGTCCGCGCTGGGCGGCGCGCTGGAATTCTACGACTTCATCATCTTCATCTTCTTCGCGACGGTGCTGGGAGAGCTGTTCTTTCCGCCGGGCATACCGGACTGGATGCGGCAGTTGCAGACCTTCGGCATCTTTGCTGCCGGCTACCTGATCCGTCCGCTGGGCGGGATCGTGATGGCGCACTTCGGCGACCTGCTCGGTCGCAAGCGCATGTTCGCGCTGAGCATCGGGTTGATGGCCTTGCCGACGCTGGCCATCGGCGTGCTGCCGACCTATGCGCAGATCGGCCTGGCCGCCCCGCTCTTGCTGCTGACGATGCGGTTGCTGCAGGGCGCAGCCATCGGCGGCGAAGTTCCCAGTGCATGGGTCTTCGTCGCAGAGCACGTGCCTGCGCAACGCAGGGGACTGGCCTGCGGAACACTGACCGCCGGCCTGGCCGCCGGGGTGTTGCTCGGTTCGCTCAGCGCCGGGGCGATCAATCGCGCTTTCACCCCGCAGGAAATCGCCGACTATGCCTGGCGCCTGCCGTTCCTGGCCGGCGGCCTCTTCGGCCTGCTTTCCGTGTATCTGCGACGCTGGCTGCATGAAACGCCGGTGTTCGCCGAGCTGATGGCGATGCGTGCCGTCGCGCGTGAAACGCCGCTCAAACTGGTGCTGCGCGATCATCCACGCAGTGTGGCGCAGTCGTTGTGGCTGACCTGGATGGTGGCCGCCGGGGTGCTGGTGGTGTCGTTGATGACGCCAACGCTGTTGCAGAGCGCGTACCACTACCCGGCAGCGGTCGCCTTGCAGGCCAACCTGCTTGCGGTCCTGCTGCAGGCGATCGGCTCGATCGTGGCCGGCGCCTTGTCCGATCGCTGCGGCAACGGACGCGTGCTGCTTGCCGGCAGCGTGTTCCTGGGCGCCAGCGCCTGGCTGTTCTATCGCCTGGCCGGTGATCCGCAGTTGCTGTTTCCGCTGTACGCCCTGCTGGGCGCGGCGCTCGGTGTCCTGGGGGCAGTTCCGCGCGTCATGGTCGAAGCGTTTCCGCCGGTGGTGCGCCTGTCCGGCGTGTCGTTCGCCTACAACCTGGGCTATGCGGTATTCGGTGGCCTGACCCCGCTGGTGGTGGTGATGTTGCTCAAGCAACACCCGATGGGCCCGGCGTATTACATGATTCTGCTGGCCGCGATCGGCAGCGTGATCGGGCTGCAGTTGTGGCGCCGGGAGCGCGCACGTCGTTACTGAGTCGAACGCCGTGCCTGTCTGCGCCATGCTCGATACCCGCGTTTTCGCCCACAACGTTCGACGTCAGCGCGGCCGTACGCTCAGGCCGAGGTCAGACGGCGACGCCAATGCGGCCGCCGTGCGCCGCGAAACATCACCAGATACAGCCCGACCACCCATACCAGCGCGGCCGACCAGCCACCCAGGATGTCGGAGGGATAATGCACACCCAGGTAGATCCGCGACACGCCGACCAGCACCGCGAACAGGCTGGCGGCAATGGTCACCGGCCAGCGCCAGCGCGTGTTCCAGGCCAGCGCGATGAGCACCGCAGCGAGCGTCATCGAGCCCATCGCATGCCCGCTGGGAAAGCTGAAAGTGCTCTCCGGGGCGATCGATTCCCACAGGCTCGGGCGGTCGCGCTGGAACACCTGCTTGGCGCCCATGTTCAACAAGGCCGAGCCGGCAAAGCCGAGTGCGGCAAAGGTCCCCTCGCGCCAGCGCCGCAACATCAGCAACACCAGCACGATCGCGATATCGGCCGGGATCACCCCGTACTGGTAGCCGATCTTGGAGATCACCCCGAAAAACGCATCCAGCCCCGGCGTGGCGATGCTGCGCATGCTCCACAGCAGGGGCTCGTCGAAATAGAAATTTTCCAGCTCGTGGACTTCGTCGGCCAGGTCGACGAACAAGCCCAACGGCAACAGTACGCCGGCAAACAGCAACGCCATGCGCCACGCATTGCTGCGCAGCCATCCCCTGAAACCGGCCGGCGATTCAGCCGGCGCGGCGGACATAGGTACGTTCGACGTACTGATCGATCAGATCGATGAACTCGTAGGCGATGTTTTCGCCACGCAAGGTGACGCTTTTTTCGCCATCGATGAATACCGGCGCCGACGGCGCCTCGCCCGTGCCCGGCAACGAGATGCCGATGTTGGCGTGGCGCGATTCGCCCGGCCCGTTCACCACGCAGCCCATCACCGCCAGGGTCATGTTTTCCGCGCCGGGGTTGCTGATCTTCCACTCCGGCATCTTGGCGCGCACATGGTTCTGCACCACGCCGGCCAGTTCCTGGAAGAACTCGGAGGTGGTGCGGCCGCAGCCCGGGCAGGCCGTGACCATCGGCGTGAAGGCGCGCTGGCCGGTGGTCTGCAGCAGTTCCTGCGCGACGATCACTTCCTGGGTGCGCGACTGGCCCGGTTCCGGCGTCAGCGAGATGCGAATGGTGTCGCCGATGCCTTCCTGCAGCAGCACGCTCAGCGCCGCGGCGGAGGCCACGATGCCCTTGCTGCCGATGCCGGCCTCGGTCAGGCCCAGGTGCAGCGCAAAGTCGCAGCGGCTCGCCATGTCGCGATATACCGCGATCAGCTCCTGCACACCGGATACCTTGGCCGACAAAATGATGCGCTCGCGCGCCAGCCCCAGTTCCACCGCGCGCTCGGCCGAATCCACTGCCGAACGGATTAAGGCCTCGCGCAGCACGCGGCCGGCATCCCAGGGCGTGGCGCGCTGCGAGTTCTCGTCCATCAGCTGCGCAGCCAGCGACTGGTCCAGCGAGCCCCAGTTGGCACCGATGCGCACCGGCTTGTCGTACTTGATCGCGAACTCGATCAGCTGCGCGAACTGCAGGTCCTTTTTCTTGCCGAAGCCGACATTGCCCGGATTGATGCGGTACTTGGCCAGCGCTTCGGCGCAGGCCGGCTCGGCGGCGAGCAACTGGTGACCGTTGTAATGGAAATCGCCGATCAACGGCACCTCGATCCCCATCATGCGCAGCTTGTCGACGATGCGCGGAATGGCCGCGGCCGACTCGGCGTTATTGACGGTCAGGCGCACCATTTCCGAGCCGGCGCGCCACAGGTCGGCCACCTGCTTGACGCTGCCGGCGATATCGGCGGTATCGGTATTGGTCATCGACTGGACGACCACCGGGTGGCCGCCGCCCACAGTCACGCTGCCGATCTTGACGGCCTGGGTGATGCGGCGCGGCCAGGCGGTGGCGTCGGCGGGAGGGGTTGGGCGAGTCACGGCGTCGTACATCGCGGTATTTTAGCCTGTCATCGGTCCGCTCACAGCTGAAGCGCTGCGCGGGTCGTCTTCCGGGCCGATGCGACGGTTTGTCGCAGGCCGCCACGCCCCCGAGCGCATAGCATTGCCGTGATGAATTCCTCAGACGCCTCCTTCCTGCGGACCCTGTGCAGCCTGCGCTGGCTGGCCACCGCCGGCCAGGCCGCCACCATCCTGGTCGCCACCGGCCTGATGGGCCTGGACCTGCCGCAGCAACCCTTGTGGGCCGGCGTGGCCGCACTGGCGGTGTTCAACCTGTATGCGCAATTGCGGGTGGCTCACCGTGGCGCGGTCAGCCCGGCCACCGAGTTCGGCCACATCCTGGTCGATGTCACCGTGCTGACCTGGATGGTGGGCTGGAGCGGCGGCATCGCCAACCCGTTCGGCTCGCTGTTCCTGGTGCTGATCGCGCTGGCCGCGCTGGCCCTGCCGCTGGGCTGGGCGATGGCGGTGGCGGCGTCCTGTGTAGCCGGGTATGTGATCAGTGCGGCGTTCGGCCTGCCACTGCCCTACGGCAGCTTCGACCCGCTCAGCCTGCACATGTGGGGCATGGCGGCCAACTTCCTGCTGTCGACGGTGGTGGTGCTGGCCTTCGCCACCCGGCTGGCCTTGTCGATGCGCGAACGCGAGCGCGAGATCTCCACGCTGCGCGAGCGCTTTGCGCGCAACGAGGGCATCGTCGCGCTGGCCACGCATGCGGCCTCGGTGGCGCATGAACTCAATACGCCACTGGCGACGATGACCCTGCTGGTCGACGACATCGCCGACCAATGCGACCAAGGCGAATTGCGCGAGGATCTGGACACCCTGCGCGAGCTGCTGGTGCAGTGCCACGAGCGCGTGCTGGCGCTGGCCGCACCGGCCGACAACGGCCACCTCAGCCGCGAAGTGGCGGTCAAGGACGTGCTGGAACAATGGCGGCTGGTACGCCCGACCATCGAGCTGCGCCGCAACGACGACGCACCGATGCGCCTGCTGCTGCAGCCAGGCGTCAGCCATCTGCTGATGGTGCTGCTCAACAACGCGGCCGATGCCGGCGAACGTGCTGGCCGGCCGCAGATCGATCTCACCCTGCGCGTGGAGCAGGATCATCTCAGCGGCGAAGTCCGCGACTACGGTCCGGGCTTCGACACCTCGCAGGCCATGCTGCCGGGCACCTTGTTCAACAGCGGCAAGCACGACGGCATGGGCGTCGGGCTGGCGCTCTCGCACGCCACCGTCGAGCGGCTGCAGGGCGAGTTGTGGATGCTGCCCGCCGAAGGCAGCGGCGCCCGCGTCGGTTTCCGTCTGCCGCTCTCCGAACACGAGGCACTCGCATGACAAGCACTCCCCTGCGTACCGGCCTGCTGGTCGACGACGACACCCTGTATCTGCGCACGCTGCAGCGCAGCCTCGCCCGCCGCGGCGTGGAAACCCTGACCGCCACCGACGCGGCCAGTGCCCTGTCGACCGCACGCAGCGCCTTGCCCGATTTCGCCTTGATCGATCTCAAGCTCGGCCACGATTCCGGCCTGAGCCTGATCCAGCCGCTGCGCGAGATCCGCGCCGACATGCGCATCCTGCTGGTCACCGGCTATGCGAGCATCGCCACCGCGGTAGAGGCGATCAAGCTCGGCGCCGACGACTACCTGCCCAAGCCGGCCAATATCCCCACCATCATGCGGGCGCTGGGCGAAGAGGACGACGAGCTACCGGAGCCGGACGAAGAAGAAACCGCGCGGGAAATGATGACACCGCTCAGCCGCCTGCAGTGGGAGCACATCCAGCAGGCGCTGCACGAAACCGGCGGCAATGTGTCCGCTGCCGCACGCCTGCTCGGCATGCACCGACGCTCGCTGCAGCGCAAGCTGACCAAGCGTCCAAGCCCGGGGCCGTTACGCGAGCCCGGGCGTTGAGACCTGGCATCGAGACGTTGAACCATTGCGTTTTTCAGGCGCTACGCGAGGCTTGATTCCGTTCAACCATGGCGCTGTTTTGGGGCGCGATCCGATACATAGCTCAAACGCTCGGTGAGTCGAGAGCGCGGTGCCCTCGCCGCTTGCGGGACACGCCGTGAATCCATCCATGGAGGCTCCTTGGCGGCATCCATGCCGCCAAGGGTCCCGCAACCGGCAAGGACACCGCGCCAGAGAGTTGGCCGGCTGCTTTCTTGAAAGCGTATTGCTTGGCTTGCGGCAGCAGATGCGACGTTTGCAGCTTGCGTGTTGAAAGCCCGTTTGCTGCTCGGCTTGCGACGGAAGAATGGTCAGAGATGGATTGAACGCTTAGTGATCCGACCAGCGCACGTCATGCGTCGCTTCCACTATGACACCGACCATCTCGACGGGTCCTTACCCGCTCACCGTCGCGGGACCTTACGCGGCATGGATGCCGCGTAAGAGCCTACATGGACGTACTTGCGGCGTGTCCTGCGATGGTGGGCGGGCAAGGGCCCTGCAGCAAATTCACAGCGTCGAGAACACGGCGAGGACACCGCACCGGTTTCCGGTTGCTCTATCGAAACCATGCACACCGACCATCTCGACTGGTCCTTGCCCGCTCACCGTCGCGGGACCTTACGCGGCATGGATGCCGCGTAAGAGCCTACAAGGACGTACTTGCGGCGTGTCCTGCGATGATGGGTGGGCAAGGACCCTGCAGCCAACTCACAGCGTCGATGGCGCGGCGAGGACACCGCCCCGGTTGCCGGCTGTTTTGTTGAACACCATACACACCGACTAGCTCGACTGGTCATTGCCCGCCCACCGTCGCGGGACCTTACGCGGCATGGATGCCGCGTAAGAGCCTACATGGACGTACTTGCGGCGTGTCCTGCGATGGTGGGCAGGCAAGGGCCCTGCAGCCAAGCCGCAGATGGCAGCTCCGCAGCTAACTATCCACCCATCCCAAAAACCAAAGACGCTGACCGCAGGGCGTCACTCTCAACGTGGCCCGAACACGCTCGCCCTGCGCGAGGTCGCGGTGATGCCATCGGCGCCGAGGATCAGGTTGCGCCCCCAGCTGCTGAGGCGCGTGGCGTTCCAGCCGATTGCGATGTCCAGCGATTGCGTGCTGCTGTCATTGCCCGACCACGACCAGCCCAGATAGCCGACGTTGTATTCGCGGGCACGGCGCATGATCGCTGCCTCGTCCACGTGCGCGCCGCGATGGTCTCCCCCGAACTCGCCGATCACCAGCGCCAGTTTTTTATCGCGGAAGGCGCGCAGATAATTGTTGACCGTCGCATCGCTGCCGAACACTTCGTACATGTGCACGCTGAAGATCAGGTTGCGGCGGCTGTCGCGCGCCAGCAACGCCGCAGCGTTGTCGCGCATGTAGAACTTCCAGTCCTGGCCCCAGTTCGGCGCATCCACCATCAGGGCGTGGGTCAGTCCGGCCTTGCGCAATGCGGCGATTGCGGTTGCATGGCCGTTGACCCATTCGCTGGCGCTCAACTGATTGCCGAACGGCTCGTTGCCGATGTTGATGATGACCTGGTCTTCGTTGCCGATCAGCGCCTTGCGGATGCTGGTCCAGTACGCAGTAGCGTGGGCCAGGCCAGCGGCAGCGCCGTCTTCGCCATAGCCGGTGGTGTCGTGCACTTCCAGCACCGCGATCAGGCCCAGGCTTTTGCAACGCGCGATGATGCGCGACACCTCGGCCTCCGGTGTGCGGTTCCAGCGATAACCGGAACTGAGCACCACGCGCACGCTATTGGCGCCGGTGGCAGCGATGGCAGCCAGGGCCGCGTCGGTACGGCTTGCATACCAGGCGTGCGGCAGATTGACGCCACGCAAGACCACGGTGTTGCCATTGGACTCACGTAGTTGTGTGCCGGACACCGACAGCCCCGCGTGTGCGGCAGACGACACTGCCAGGCCTGCAACGACCAGCAGCATGCGGCGGGCAAAACCAGACAACGGTGATTTCACGATCGATTTTCCAGACAGAGAGGAGGACGACGAGCAATGGCGGCACCCACAGTGCGCGTGAACACTGTGTCAATTTGACGTGTCAGCCGATGCAACCCCTGTCACATATCGAACAAGCGCCGAAACAAGCGCGCTGAACGATTACGTTGTTGTGGGGCAACGAAGCAGGCGCACCCTCAGTGATCGGCAAGGCGTCGCCAATGTTTAGCGGCCGTGCGCCAGCGCCGACCGCGACGCCGCACGTTTGCTTACATCACGCATGACGTGGGAGTCAGAGCGACCGCGGGCCTGGCGCCTGGCTCTCGCCGCATGCTGTGGCCTGATGCCATCGCGCAGCTGTCGTCGCGGCAGCGGCTCAGTCGCAGCCATCGCGTGGCAAGCCCCGCTTCAACTGAACGGCGCCCAGCGCGATCGGTCAAGGGATTACGCTCCAGGCCGATAGAAGCGCATGCAATCCGCGCTCGCTCCCGCCAAGTCCCCTCCTCCGCCCGTGGTCGACGAGTCGACCCGGTTGTCCGTCCTGCGTGGCCTGTGCCTGCTGGACTCGCCGCCGGACCCGGTGTTCGAGACCATCGCCGCCATGGCCGCCCGCAACCTTGGCGCAGAAATCGCGCTGGTGTCGCTGGTGGACGAGCATCGTCAGTGGTTCAAGGCCCGCATCGGCCTGGAACCGCAGGAAACGCCGCGTGACCAGGCGTTCTGTGCGCATGCGATCCGCGCCCCCGAGGTGATGGTGGTGCCCGACGCGCAACTGGATCCGCGCTTTTGCCACAACCCGCTGGTGCTGGGGCCACCCTTCATCCGCTTCTACGCCGGCGCGCCGCTGACGCTGCGCGACGGCCACCGCATCGGCACCTTGTGTGTGATCGGGACCAGCCCGCGTCCGGGCCTGGACGCCGAAGCGATCACCCAGCTGGAAGGCCTGCGCGACCTGGCGGTGCTGCGGGTGGAAAACCTGCGCAGCACCACCTACCGCGACGGCCCGACCGGGCTGCCCAATCGGTCGCGCTTTGCCGAGGACCTGGATGCCTGGCTGTCGCAACGCGACAGCGCGCCGGCCACCACCGCGGTGGCGGTCGACATCTGCGGCAGCGATTACTTCCGCGACATGGTCAAGGCGCTGGGCTGGGACTACGCCGACGGTTATGTGGCCATCGCCCAGCGTCGGCTGGCGGCGTATCTGCCCGCCGGCACCGCGCTGTATCGGCTGGACCCGACCACCTTCGGCTTTCTGGCCCAGGCCGAAACGCAGCGTCTGTCCGCGCTGTGCACCAAGGTCTCCAAGGCCTTTGCCGAGACGCTGGAACATCAGGGCATTCCGCATACCGCAGTGGCCTCGATCGGCGCGGTCTCGCTGCAGACCAGCTATGGCGCGGCCGACACTATCCGCTCGCTGACCACCTCGGTGGACATCTCGCGCGAACGTGGCGTGCCGTGGAGCATGTACGAGCGCAAGCACGACGTGGCCCAGCGCAACACCTTTCGCCTGCTGGCTTCCCTGCCCGCCGCGCTGGACAGCGCCAGCCAGCTACGCCTGCACTACCAGCCGCGCGTGGACCTGCACGATCACCGCTGCGTCGGAGTGGAGGCGCTGCTGCGCTGGCAGCATCCGATGATCGGCCCGGTAATGCCCGCCGACTTCGTGCCGATGGCCGAAAAAACCGCGTTGATCAACCGCATCACCGCCTGGGTCATCGACAACGGCATCGCCCAGGCCGCGCGCTGGCAGCAACAGGGCCTGGATTTCAATCTGGCCCTGAACGTGTCGGCCGCCGATCTGGACCGGCCCGGTTTCGTCGGCCTGCTGCGGCGTGGCCTGGAGCGCCACAACCTGGATCCGCGCCGGCTGGAGATCGAATTCACCGAAAGCGCGATGATCCGCCACCCCGAGCATCTGGCCGAGCAATTGGCGGCCATCGCGGCGTTGGGCGTGCATATCGCCATCGACGACTTCGGCACCGGCTACAGCAATTTCAGCTATCTCAAGCAGCTGCCGGCCAGCTCGTTGAAGATCGATCAATCCTTCATCCGCTCATTGCCGGACAACCGCACCGACCGCACCCTGGTGCCGGCGATGATCCAGCTCGGCCACAGCCTGGGCCAGCGCGTAGTCGCCGAAGGCATCGAGTCGGCAGAGGCCTACACGCAGTTGCGTGCCTGGGGCTGCGACGAAGGTCAGGGCTACTGGATCGCCAAACCGATGCCGGCGGCCGCATTGGAAACCTGGCTGCAGACGCCGTGGTATGAGCAGTTCGAAGCGCCGGTCAACCTGCTCGCCGCAAGCTTGGCCGCGGCGCGGGTGTAAGCGGAAGCAGCACAGCAGCCAAAACGCATGCGGCGCGACACCTGAGTGTCGCGCCGCATGCGCACAACCAATTTCAGCGGACTGACTGGGCGATTACCAGAACACCGCGTACAGCGCGATCAGGATCACCACCACTCCGATCGCACCGACCTTGAAGCCCAGCGTGGTGCCGTAGGCCACATCGTCGGTACGGATCAGGTCGCGCGCCTGGGTGGGCGCGGTCATCAACGACACCAGCACTGCCAGCACCAGCGCCGCCACGAACACCACGCCGATGCGGTCCATGAATGGCAGTTCCGGCCAGGCGAACTTGAGCGCGAACGACAGCACCACCGAGCCGATCGCCGCGGTCAGTGCGCCGGCTTCATTGGCGCGCTTCCAGAACAGGCCAAGCATGAAGATCACCACCACGCCAGGCGTAAAGAAGCCGGTGAATTCCTGGATGAACTGGAAGCCCTGATCGAAGTTGCCCAGCAGCGGCCGCGCGGTCAGGATGCCGATCACCACCGCCACGATCGCCACGATGCGACCCACGCGCACCAGCTGCTTCTGCTCGGTCTGCGGGCGGAACTTGGCGTAGAAATCCAGGGTGAAGATGGTCGCCACCGAATTGATCTTCGACGCCAGCGAGGCCACGATCGCCGCCACCAGCGCCGCGAACACCAGGCCCAGGATGCCGGTCGGCAACAGCTGCATCATGGTCGGATAGGCCTGGTCGGGCTTGGCCAGGTCCGGCGCCAGCACCACCGCGGCGATGCCCGGCACCACGATCACCAACGGCATCAGCAGCTTCAGGAACGCGGCGAACACCATGCCCTTCTGCGCCTCGCCGATGTTCTTGGCCGCCAGCGCGCGCTGGATGATGTACTGGTTGAAACCCCAGTAACTGATGTTCATCACCCACAGACCGCCCAGCAGCACGCTCAGGCCGGGCAGGTCCTTGTAGAACGGGTTGTCCTTGCTCAGGATCATGTGGAAGTGCTCCGGGTGCGCACTCCACAGATGCTTGAAGCCGGCCAGCACGCCGGCACCGTCGCCGATCCGTGCCAGGGTCAGCCCGGCCACCAGCAGGCCGCCCAGCACCAGCAGCGTGACCTGCACGATGTCGGTCAGCGCCACCGCCTTCAGACCGCCGTACAGCTGGTAGACCAGCGCGAATACGCCGATCAACGCCAGGGCCAGGGTCTGGTCCATGCCGGTGACCTGGCTGACCGCGATCGACCCCAGCCACAGGATCGAGGTGAGATTGACGAACACGTACAGCAGCAGCCAGAACACCGCCATCAGGGTGCGGATCCACTTGCCGTACCGCTGTTCCAGGAACTGCGGCATGGTGTAGATGCCGTTGCGCAGGAAGATCGGCAGGAAGAACTTGCCCACGATCAGCAGCGTCAGCGCCGCCATCCACTCGTAGGAGGCGATCGCCAGGCCGATCGCATAACCGGAACCGGCCATGCCGATGATCTGTTCGGCCGAGATGTTCGCGGCGATCAGCGAGGCGCCGATCGCCCACCACGGCAACGACTTGCTGGCAAGGAAGTAATCCTCGGCGCTCTTGCTGTGACCTGCCTTCTCGCGCGAGACCCACTGCGCGAGCACGAAGATGCCGGTCAGATAGACCAGCACAATCACGATATCCAACGTCGCCAAACCCACTGCACTCTCCTGTCTGGCTCTGGGCTGAGCGTCGTGGACCGGACAGGTCTGCAGACTGCCGCCGCCCGCACTACGTGCGTGGCAGCAGCGCGGCGAACCGCAGCTGCAGGCCGTCCCGGCCGATCGACGCGCGCGTCCCGCGGCGGCTGATGACACCACCGCTGAGGGTGGCCGCTGTAACACGTCGCCGGGGCCGGCGACGCATGTATGTGGTTCTTACCTGGGCATACCCGCAAGCGCGCCTGCGGGTGTGCTGCTTACTTGACCGGGCAGTCGAGCGTGACTTCGGCCTCGTTGAGTGCGCCCAGCGCGATCTTCGACACCGACAGGTCCAGCGCCGCAGCGCTTTCGATGCTGGCGACCTGGGTCAGCTTGGTCACATCCGCACCGGCCACTGCGAAGCACTTCAACGGCACGCCCACCACCTTCCACTGGCCTTGCGGCAGCGCGGCCAGAGTCTTCTGCGCATCGACGCGGCCGCCGCACTTGTCGCCACAGCCCACGCCCAGCCACACCGGCGCGGTCACCGCGCTATCGCGGCGCACGGTCAGCTGCAACTGAACATCGCCGTTGCTCTCACGCGAGACATCGACCGGCTTGCCAGACACCAGCAATACGCTGGAGGCCTTGGCACCGGACCAGACCAGACGCCGTGCATCTTCCTGCGCCTTGTGGTCGACCGCGGTCATCTTCAGGCTGCCATCGGACAGACCCACCGGCAGCGTGGTCGCCGGCATGTTGGCCTGGCCGGCATTGGACAGCTGCATCGCAATACCCAGCGCCGGCTTGCCGCGCACGAAGTACACCCCGCCCACCGACTGCTCGCCGGACACGCCCGATTCCTCCGGTAACGCAGCCAGGTCGCCCTTGTCGGCATAGGTCAGGCCAAAGCCGAACTTGAACTGCGGGTCGTAATCCTTCTGCCCGACGTTGTTGGCGAACTGCACCGCGGTCTTGGGCCAGGAGAAGCTCAGCTTGCCCTTGAAGTCGTTCTGTACCGTGCCATCGGCCTTGCGTAGCAGCACGTCGGCAATGCCCTCGCCTTCCGAACCCGGCAACCAGGCGGCGACGAAGGCATCGGCGGCGTTGATGTACTGGTTCATCCACAACGGGCGCCCGCTCAGGAACACCGCCACCACCGGGATGCCCTCGGCCTTGAGCTTCTTGATCAGCGCCAGCTCGCTCTCGTCGCCCGGCTTGTACAGCAGGGTGGCGATGTCGCCCTGGAACTCGGCGTACGGGTTCTCACCGAACACCACCACCGCCACGTCGGGCTTGGTCTTGTACGCACCATCGACTGCCAGCTCGGCCTTGCCGCCGGCAGCCTTGATCTGCTTGTCCAGGCCTTCCCAGATGGTGTTGCCATTGGGGTAGTCGCTGCGCTTGGTGCCGGTGCCCTGCCAGTTCAGCGTCCAGCCGCCGGACTGCTTGCCCATGTCGTTGGCGCCGTCGCCCAGCACCAGCACGCGCTTTTTCGGATCCAGCGGCAGGATGCCGGCCTGGTTCTTCAGCAGCACCAGCGACTCGCGCACCGCCTGGCGGGCGATCGCGCGGTGTTCCGGCGCGCCCAGCAATTCGTACTTGCCGCCGAGCGGGCGCTTGGACGGCTTGCCGGCTTCGAACAGGCCTAGGCGCAGCTTGACGCGCAGGATCCGGCGCACCGCATCGTCCAGGCGCTCAGCCGAGATCTGGCCCGACTTCACTGCCGCCAGTTCGGTGTCGTAGATGCCCTTCCAGCTGTCGGAGGCCATCGCCATGTCGACGCCGGCAATGAACGAGGCCGGGCAGTTTTCGTTGGTGCAGCCCTTGACCTGGCCGTGGCCATTCCAGTCGCCGACCACGAAGCCGCCGAAGTTCATGCGGCCCTTGAGCACGTCGGTCAGCATGACCTTGTTGCCGTGCATCTTCTCGCCGTTGAAGCTGTTGAACGAGGCCATCACCGTCTGCGCACCGGCCGCGATCGCCGGCGGGTAACCGGCCGCGTGGATATCGCGCATGGTGGCTTCGGACACCTTGGTGTCGCCCTGGTCCTTGCCGTCGGTGGTGCCGCCGTCGCCGACAAAATGCTTCACCGAGGAAATCACGTGGCTACCGTCGAGGAACTGCGGGGTGCCCGGCACGCCCTGCACGCCTTCGACCATCTTGCCGGCAAAGCTGGCCACCACATCCGGCGACTCGGAATAGCCCTCGTAGCTGCGGCCCCAGCGGTCGTCCTGCGGCACCGCCACGGTCGGCGCGAAGGTCCACTCCATGCCGGTGACGCGGGTTTCGGCGGCGGTGACTTCGCCGATCTGCTTGATCAGCTCCGGGTTGCGCGTGGCGCCCAGGCCGATGTTGTGCGGGAACAGCGTGGCGCCGACGATGTTGCTCTGGCCGTGCACCGCATCGATGCCGAAGATGATCGGAATCGCGTTGCCGCCCTTGGAGGTGTCCATCGACGCTTCATAGAAGGCGTCGGCCAGCTTCAACCATTCGGCCGGGCTGGCGTCGTACTTGCCGCCCGGATCGGAATTGCCGCCGGCCAGCACCGAGCCGATGCGGTACTTGCGCACATCGTCCGGGGTCATGCTGGCGATGTCGCCCTGGATGGTCTGCGCGACCTTCTCTTCGACGCTCATCTTGGCCATCACATCGGTGATGCGCTGCTCCAGGGCCTGGTCCTGGGCGAACGGCCACTTCGGCGACGGCCACTGGTCGGGATGGATCGTGGTGGACGCCTCGGCAGGTGCGGCGGCCGGTGCGGTCTTGCTCGCCTCGGCAGCGGTGTCCTTGCCTTGGCAGGCGGCCAGCATCAGCACCGCAGCGGCGGTGGCCAGAGAGAGGGCACGACGCGCGACAGGCGCGGCGGTACGACGAAGCAGCTTGTCCAAGATCCAGGTCTCCAGGTGGTTCTCCCCACGGCGATGCGTGACGCCGCAGGCCATTAGGCGGCGTACGCTTGCGTGATTCCCCTACCCTGTCAACAACGCGCGCTTGTATGCCAAACGACGGCCAACTTATTGGCCCGGGCTATAGGCTTGGAATACCGGCAGCACCTGTCAAACCACGGCAAAGCGCCGAATCCGGCGTGGCGCTTGATCTTTCGCGGCGGCGTACTTTGCTGCAATGCACCACTTCGCAGGCTCCGCACTGCGCAGCCGCTGTCGCCCGCGCGGGTATTGCCTGGTTCGCTTGCAGGCAGGTGTTCGAACGCCCGCCAACGGGTGAGCTCGCCGTCAAACAACTGTCATACCTCGGGCCTAGCGTGACCGGCTTGCCGATGCGCCACCGGCCATCGTTGATCGTCGTCTTTGCCTGGAGTTTCGATGTCTGCCTCCCCCGATCCCGCCCGCCGCCGCCTGATGCAGTTGCTGGCGTCCGTCCCGCTGTTGCCGCTGGGCAGCGCCAGCGCCGCCGCCCTGCAACACCTCGGCGGCGCGGCACTGGCCGCACACCCGTTGCGGCCGTCGGACAACCCGACCCAGCTGGTGTCGGCCACGTTCCATGGCATGCCCGCACCCAGCCTGGCCAACCCCGCGGCGATGGCCACCACCACGGTGGGGTCGGCGCTGACGGTGGCGCGCAGCGACGGCAGCAGCCAGCGTTATGCGCTTGCGTACCACCCGTTCTTCGTCACCGGCGACCAGGTGCCCGACGGCAAGGGCGGCACCGTGCTGGCCGGTGGCTATTACGACATCCAGCATCGGCCGATCATCGACCGCTCCAAACCCGGTGCCGAACGCCCGTTCTTTTCCGATTGCCCGGACGGCTCCTCGCTGCTGACCCTGCCCGATGCCAAGGTGCCCGGGGTCAAGGGCAACCACGTGTTTGCGGTGGTGCAGTTCGAATACACCACCCGCGACCAGGCCGGCAACGACACCAACCGCCACCTGCCCGCGCCGATCGCGGTGCTGACGCTGGATCAGGACCCGGCCACCGGCAAGCTGTCGCTGGTGAAGTACCACAACGTCGACACCGCGCCGGTGCACGGGCTGTGGACCACCTGCGGCGCCAGCCTGTCGCCGTGGAATACCCACCTGTCCAGCGAAGAGTACGAACCCGACGCCACCGCGCTGGCCGGCAACACCCAGTTCCGCAGCTACAGCACGCATCTGTACGGCGACCCGGAAAAAGCCAATCCGTATCACTACGGCCACCTGCCCGAAATCACCGTGCACCCGGACGGCACCGGGAGCGTTCGCAAGCACTACTGCCTGGGCCGCATCTCGCACGAGCTGGTGCAGGTGATGCCCGACCAGCGCACCGTGCTGATGGGCGACGATGCCACCAATGGCGGTCTTTTCATGTTCATCGCCGACCGCAAGGCGGACCTGTCGGCCGGCACCTTGTACGTGGGCAAGTGGCAGCAGACCTCGGGCGTGGGCCCGGGCGCGGCCACGTTGCGCTGGATCAAGCTCGGCCACGCCACCAGCGCCGAGATCCAGGCCATGGCCGACCGTCTGACCGCCGCCGACATCCTCGACGTGCATCTGAGCGACCCGGGCGATGCGTCGTTTACCAAGATCCCGTTCAACGGCACCTTCAACTGGATCCGCATCAAGCCGGGCATGGAGAAGGCGGCGACCTATCTGGAAACCCATCGCTACGCGGCGCTGGCCGGCGGCAGCCTGGGCTTCACCAAGCTCGAAGGCACCACCGTCAACGCCCGCGACAAGATCGCCTACATGGCGATGTCCTACATCGTCACCAGCATGCGCAACGGCTCGGGCGACGTGAAGGTGGAAGGCCCGGATGCGGGTGCGGTATACGCCCTGAATCTGCGTGGCGGCCAGCGCGACAACCACGGTGCGCCGATCCACAGCGACTGGGTGCCGATCGACATGGCCGCACCGGCCGCGCTTACCGGCCACGATCTGGCCAAGGCCGACGCGCTGGGCAACCTGGCCGACCCGGAACGGCTGGCCAACCCGGACAACCTCAAGTTCTCCGAAGCGCTGCGCACCTTGTTCATCGGCGAAGACAGCAGCCTGCACGTGAACAATTTCCTGTGGGCCTACAACGTGGACAGCGGCACGCTGACGCGGGTGCTGTCGGTGCCGGCCGGCGCCGAATCCACCGGCCTGCATGCGGTCGACCAGATCCACGGCTGGACCTACGTGATGAGCAATTTCCAGCATCCCGGCGACTGGGAAAGCCCGCTGCACGACACCGTCAAGGCCACGTTGGATCCGCTGATCCGCGCCAACTACAAGAACCGTTTCGGCGCAGCGGTGGGCTACCTCACCGGCGACCCGGTAGCGGTGAAGCTGGGCAAGGCGTAAGCGCCGCCGTTGCAGTTGCAGCGCTGCGTGACGCTACAGCCGACACGTGCAGCATGGCGTCTCGCTGCTGTCGCAAGGCCAGTAGGAGCGCACCTGGGCGCGAAGAGCTTTCCCGGTATGCCTGTCGCGCCCGGGTGCGCTCCTACGGGTGAGGCTGACACGTGCAGCGTGGCGTTCTCGCTGCTGTCGCAAGGCCAGTAGGAGCGCACCTGGGCGCGAGGAGCTTTGCCGGTAGGCCTGTCGCGCCCGGGTGCGCTCCTACGGGTGAGTCGATGGATGTCTGGCAGCGTCAGTGAGAAGCAGATCAGACCGCAAGTGCCTGAGCGCGCGGTTCAGGACTGCCGCACCTCCAGCGCCGCCATCACGATGGGCTTGGCCCATTCGGGCACCTGCGCCAATTCTTCGGGCGTTTGCGGGTGCTGCAGGCCGTTGCGGTCCAGTTCCAGCACCAGCAGCGGCGCGACCTGCCCGGTCGCGTCGGCAGGCGCGCTGTTGTCGTAGACATGCAGCACCGACAGGTGCGGCAACAGCGCGATCAGGTTGGCGCGCGAGGCATCGTAACGTTCGCGGATCTTGTGCTCGGGGATGGCATGCCCGCCCGCGGCCACGCGCGCTGCCACACGTGCGATATGCAGCTCGACGCTGGACAGGCCGCAGAACCAGACCGCCACCGTGTGCGTCGCGCAGGCCTGCCGCAGCAGGCGCGGGATGGTGGTCGCGCCCAGGGTGGTTTCGAATGCATAGTCGTGGCCGGCGTCCATGGCCTGACGCAGCCGCCGCACACCTTCCTGCCAGGCTTGCGCATTAGCATCTTCGGGTGACCAGCCCTGCTCCACCAGGTCACGGGTGAACGCATCCGGGTTGAACCAGGTGGCACCGTCTTCCCGCAGCAGGCTGCCCAGCAGCGAACTCTTGCCGGCGCCGTTGACGCCGGCCAGCACCAGAATGTTCCCCACGATTTAGAGCGACGGCCCCAGCGCGATCTTGCTGCCCCGGCGTGCCGGCTTGCCGATCACCTGGGCCAGGCCTGCGCCATCGGTCACCGCAGCAAGATGCGCATCGAACCTGGCCTGCAATGCCTGCAGCGACTGCGCGCGCGTCGAGGAGGCCGTCGCTGCACTCGCCTGGCTGACCAGCCGGCGGTATTCCTCCGCGTCCACCACCACCGCCTCGGGGTGATTGTGGTTGGTGATGACCACCGCGCCATGCGAGCGCACCTTGCGCATCAGGCTGGGCCAGCCCTTCACCTTGATGTCGGCGGCGGGGGATTTTTCGAGCTCGGGCAGATCCTGGAGGCGAGACATGGGACGGTCCTGCGCGCTGTGGTGGCTTCAGCCTACTCCCAACGTCCCATTTGGGGAAATTTGGCCATTTAGTCCAAATTTATCGCCAGGCAGGTGCTCCAGAAACGAAACGGGGCCCGCAGGCCCCGTCGTCTGACACCCATCGATGCGCAACAGGCTCAGCCGCGCAGCTTGGCCAGTAGCTCGCGCGTCACCGGGTCGGCCACGTCGGCCGACTCGCCCTTCAGCGCCGGCAGCAACTGGCTGGCCAGCTGCTTGCCCAGCTCCACGCCGAACTGATCGAACGCGTTGATGCCCCACATCACCGACTGCACGTAGACACTGTGCTCGTACATCGAGATCAGCGCACCCAGCGCCTGCGGGGTCAGCGCATCGAGCAGAATCACCGTGCTCGGGCGACCGCCCGGATAGCTGCGGTGCGGATCGCTGCTGTCCTGGCCGTTGGCCAGCGCTTCGGTCTGCGCCAGCACGTTGGCCATCAGCGCGACGTGGTTCTCCGCATACGGATCGTCGTTGTGCACGGTGCCGATGAAATCGGCCGGCACCACGCTGGTGCCCTGGTGCAGCGCCTGGAAGAAACTGTGCTGCACATCGGTGCCCGCACCGCCCCACCACACCGACACGGTGTCGCTGTCCACTGCAGAACCGTCGAGCTTGACCCGCTTGCCCAGGCTTTCCATCACCAGTTGCTGCAGGTAGGCCGGCAGCAGGGCCAGACGCTGGTCGTAGGTCATCACCGCATGCGTGGCGCTGCCGAGCAGGTTGCGGTTCCACACCGCAGTTAGGCCGTGCAGCACGGCGACGTTTTCTTCCAGTGGCGTGTCGAGCACATGCGCGTCGAACTGCGCAGCACCTTCCAGCAATTGTTCGAAACGCTCGAAGCCGATCGCCAGCGCGATCGGGAACCCCACCGCCGACCACAGCGAATAACGCCCACCGACCCAGTCCCACATCGGCAGCACGCGGCTCGGTGCGATGTCGAAGGCCTTGGCAGCGCGCTCGGGATTGGCACTCACCGCGTACAGGCGCTCGCTGCCGCCCAGCCAGGCGTGCAGGATGCTGCCGTTGAGCAGCGTTTCCTGGGTGCCGAAGGTCTTGGAAATCAGGATGCCGGCGGTATGTGCCGGGTCCAGCGTGGCCAGCGTGCGCTGCATCGCCGCGCCATCGACGTTGGAGACGAAATGCACGCGGAAACGCGCACCCGACGGCGCCCGCAAGGCATCGGCCACCAGCCGCGGCCCCAGGTCCGAGCCGCCAATGCCGACGCTGACGATATCGGTGACGTCGGTGGCTTCCAGCTGCTGGATCAGCGCGCCCATGCGTTGGCGGACTTCAGCGGCGGTGGCATACGCTTCGGAGGCCACCGGCGCATCGGTCAGGTCGCCGCGCAATGCGGTGTGCAATGCAGCGCGCTGTTCGGTGACATTGACCTGCTCGCCGCGGAACAGGCGCTGGAACGCGCCGGCCAGGTCACGCTCGCGCGCGATGGCGAACAAGGCATCCAGCGCGGCGCGGTCGTACTTCTGCCGCGCGAAATTGAAATACAACGGACCGACCTGCCTGGCGTATTGCGTCGGCCGTTGCGGCTCGGCGGCAAGCAATGCGGGGATGGCAGCGCCGCGCAGGCGCTGGGCGTGGGCGTGAAGCGCGTCGAATCCGTTGGTGTGTGTCATGCGGCCTGCGTGGGGATGCTGTGGTTGGTGTGGGTGATCGTGTTGCTGCCGTCCACGTATACCAGATTGGGCTTGAAGGTCTCGGCTTCGGCTTCGCTAATGCTGGCAAAGGCGGCCACGATGATCAGGTCGCCGACCTGCACGTGACGCGCGGCGCCGCCATTGAGCGAAATGATGCCGCTGCCTTCGTCGGCACGGATGGCATAGGTGCTGAAACGCGCACCGTTGGTGACGTCCCAGATATGCACCTGTTCGAACTCACGGATGCCGGTGGCTTCCAGCAGCAGGCCGTCGATGGCGATCGAGCCTTCGTAATTGAGCTCGGAATGGGTGACGGTGGCGCGGTGGATCTTGGCTTTCAGCAGGGACAGGTGCATGACGGGCAACGGCAAAGGAAAGCCGGCATTTTAGCGGAAAGCGCCGGTGTCCACCGGCCTGCCACGCAACCGGTGGTGAGGGCTTCAGGCCGGCACTGGACAAACACGCCTGTGCGCAGGATCGCAGGCGTCGCCGGTCACGGCCTGACGCAGCGCCTGCAGCGGCATCAGACCGCTCAGAATTCCAGGTTGTCGATCAGCCGCGTGCTGCCCAGACGGGCGGCGATCAGGGCCACGCGCGCGCCGGCATGGCTGTCGCTCGGCTCGCTCAGGTCGGGCAGCCGCACCACCGCGTAATCGACGCGGAAACCGGCCTGTTCCAGCGCCTGGGTGGCGGCGTCCTCGACCTGCGCACGCGGCGTACCGGCGGCGTAGCTGTCGCGCATCTGCAGCAGCACCTTGCGGATCTGGGTCGAGCGCGGGCGCTCGTCGGCGGTCAGATACTGGTTGCGCGAGCTCATCGCCAGGCCGTCGGCCTCGCGCACGATGCTGCCGCCCAGGATCTCGATCGGAAACGCCAGGTCGGCCACCATCTGGCGGATCACCGCCAGCTGCTGATAGTCCTTCTTGCCGAAGGCGGCCACGTCCGGCTGCACCTGATTGAACAGCCGCGCCACCACCGTGCACACGCCGTCGAAATGCCCCGGCCGGCACACCCCTTCCAGCACGTCGCTGACGCCCGGCGCGTGGATCGGTGTGGCCAGTGCGGTGCCGAGCGGATACATGGTGTCCACGTCGGGCAGCCACAGTGCATCGCAACCGGCGTCTTCCAGGCCGCGCAGGTCGGCCTCGGGCGTGCGCGGGTAACGTGCGAAGTCTTCGTTGGGGCCGAACTGGGTCGGGTTGACGAACACGCTCGACACCACGCGGTCGGCGTACTGGCGCGCCAGCATCACCAGCGAATAGTGGCCGGCGTGCAGGTTGCCCATGGTCGGCACCAGCGCCACGCGCAGGCCCTCGCGCTTCCAGCCGGTGACCAGTGCGCGCAGGGTGGAAAGATCGGTCAGGGTCTGGATCATGCGGCGTACGCGTGCGCTGCGTCGGGGAAGCTGCCGTCGCGCACGGCCTGCGCGTAAGCGCGCACTGCGCCCGCCACCGAGCCGCCTTCGGCGAGGAAATCCTTGACGAACTTGGGCCGGCGGTGGCCGCTGTCCAGGCCCAGCATGTCGTGCATCACCAGCACCTGGCCATCGCAGCCGGGGCCGGCGCCAATGCCAATGGTGGGCACACTGAGCGCAGCGCTGATCTGGGTGGCGATCGGCGTGGGCACGCATTCCAGCACGACCAGACTGGCACCGGCGTCGACCACGGCCTGCGCGTCGCGGCGCAACTGCTCGCCGGCTTCGCCGCGCCCCTGCACCGTGTAACCGCCAAAACGCAGCACCGATTGCGGGGTCAGCCCCAGATGCGAGCAGACCGGGATCTCGCGCTCGACCAGATAACGGATCACCTCGAGCTTGTGCCCGGCGCCCTCGATCTTGACCATCTCCGCGCCGGCCTGCAGCAGTTGGGTAGCAGCGTCCAGTGCGCGCTCCGGCGTGGCATCGGCCTGGAACGACAGATCGGCCACCAGCAACGCCCGCTCCAGCACCCTCGCCACTGCGGCGGTGTGGTAGACCATGTCGGTGGTGGTCACCGGCAAGGTCGAATCGTGCCCCTGCACCACCATGCCCAGCGAATCGCCAACCAGGATCAGGTCCACGCCGTTGGCATCGAAGGTCCGCGCAAAGCCGGCGTCGTAGGCGGTCAACATGACCAGTTTTCGACCCTCGCGCTTGGCCTGCGCCAAGGCGGGCACGGTCCAGGGCTTGCTGTCGGTATGGCTGCTCATGAAGTCATTACGTGGGGTGATAAGCCGGCCATTATCTACCCAATCGGCTCCAGCCCGCAGACATCGATGGCCTGCAGGGCGTGTCGCACTGTTCCATGGCCCGGAATGATCGCCTCCGGAGCGAGCTCGGACAGCGGCAGCAGCGCAAAGGCGCGCGCCTGCAGATGCGGGTGCGGGACCTGCAGGCGCGGCAGGTCGATCACCTGATCGGCGTACAACAGCAGATCCAGGTCCAGCGTGCGCGGGCCCCAGCGCTCGCCGTCAATGCGCTGCCGGCCGAAGGCCTGCTCGATGCCGAGCAAGGCCTCCAGCAGTTGCAATGGCGCCAGCGCAGTGCGCAGCTGCGCCACCGCATTGATGAAATCGGGCTGGTCTTCGCGGCCCCAGGCCGGCGTGCGGTACAGGCGCGAGGCGGCAATCAGGGTGGATTGCGGCAGCTCGCCCAGTGCGGCGATGGCCGCGCGCACGCTGGCCTCGGCCGGGCCCAGGTTGGCGCCCAGGCCGACAAAGGCGGTGTGCACGCCCTACTCGCCTGCTGGTGCGCCGGTGCGACGGCGGCGACGGCGCCGCTTGCGCGGTGCACCCTCCTCGCCTTCGTGATCAGCCTGCGCGGTTTCGATCGCATCGACCAGTTCCTGGCCGGAGGACTTCTGCGCCTCGCGCCAGAACTCCACATCGGCGGCGTGATCGGCCGAGGCGAACTGGCGCAACACCAGGAAATCGAACGCGGCGCGGAAACGCGGATGCGACAAGGTGCGGAACACGCGCTTGCGCTGCCGCGAGGAGAAGCGCGTCTGCAGCAGCCAGATTTCCTGCATCGGCAGCGAGAAACGGCGCGGCAGCGCCACGCGCTCGAGCTGATGCAGGGTGACCCGGTCGGCGGCGCGACGCTGCGCGTCTTCCGGCTGCACGCCCTGCGCCTGCAGGCCCATCAGGGTGCGGCAGAACGCCGGCCAGAGCAGCAGGGCGAACAGGAACGCCGGCGACACCGGCTCGTCGTTGGCCACGCGCGCATCGGTATTGCGCAGACCTTCCAGCACCATGGCGCGCAATGCGCCACTGCGGTTGGAGCGCAATGCGGCCGCACTCTCCGGGAACAGCGCACCGAGCAGGCCGTAACGCTCCAGCCCCTCAAAACTGGCCACACCGTGTCCAGACAGGAACAGCTTGAGAATCTCTTCGAACAAGCGCGCCGGCGCGGCCTCGGACAACAGACCGGCCAGGCGCGGGATGGGTTCTGCGGTGCCGGCTTCGATATCGAAGTTCAGCTTGGCCGCCAGACGCACCGCGCGCAGCATGCGCACCGGATCTTCCTGGTAGCGCAGCTCAGGGTCGCCGATCAGCTTCATCAGGCGCGCCTGCACATCCTCGAAGCCGCCGCAGTAGTCGCGTACCGAGAAATCCTCGATCGCGTAGTACAGCGCGTTGCAGGTGAAGTCGCGACGGATCGCATCGTCTTCGATGGTGCCGTAGACGTTGTCGCGCACCAGCCGGCCGTTATCCAGTTCGCGGTCGCCGCTGCCATCGTCGATGTTGGCGCGGAACGTGGCCACTTCGATGATCTCGCGGCCGAACACCACATGCGCCAGGCGAAAGCGGCGGCCGATCAGGCGACAGTTGCGGAACAGCGCTTTGACTTCTTCCGGCGTGGCGCTGGTAGCCACGTCGAAATCCTTGGGATGGCCGCCGACCAGCAGGTCGCGGACGGCGCCGCCGACCAGGTAGGCACCAAAGCCCGATTCGCGCAGGCGGTACAGCACGCGCAGCGCGTTGGGGCTGATGTCCTTGCGCGAGATGGTGTGCTGATCGCGTGGGATGACGCGCAGCGTGAACGGAGATGTAACTGAGGGTTCGATGATGGCGCTTCCGTCTTGTGTTGCAGGATTGCCCAACGGGTTTTAGCGCACTATACTAGCGCGCTGCACAAGACGCACCAAACGCTCCCTTCGTCTAATGGTTAGGACGTGGCCCTCTCAAGGCTAAAACAGGGGTTCGAGTCCCCTAGGGAGCACCACCGTCGTCTGACTGCAGAACACGCCGAGACCCCGCATTGCGGGGTTTTTGCGTTATTGGGCATGGGTGGTTGCCGCTGGTCGGGTGGACGCGCATTGATCCCGCACCGGTCAAGCGCAGCTCCCATGGCAACGCCATCGAGCCAATTTGCTGAGATGCGCCGATTGGCTGAGGCCGGTTACGGCGCCGAGCGCTGCGGATTGCGCCTTACCGCCGATCGCGCAATTCAGTCCTGCGGCTGCACATCGTTCACCCTGGCGGCGGCACATGGGCGTGGCTCTTGCCGATCACCCCACTACAAAAATCATGTACGGCCCGATCAACACATAGGCCTGCGCGACAGCGCGTCCGCATCGCCGCAGCGTGCGATCAATCTCGCATTTGCGCGCAGCAACGGCAGATCGACGTGGATGTTTGCATTGCATGGCAACTCCTCACTCAGCCAATGGATGAAACGCGCCGGCATCGCTGTCGGTTTCGGCAATGGCGTCATGGGCATGCAGACTTTCCAGGTGGCGCACTGCCACATGGAAGACGGCGTGGCGCTCGGCCAGCACCTTGCGCAACCGCCGCGCGGCATCTTCGACATACATCAGGTTGGCGCCATTCAAGCGGGCAAACGCCTGCTCGTCGATGCGCCGTACCGCCGCCTGTACCGGCGTCGCCAGTGCCTGTTCGCACAGGCCGACCAGTTCGCGGATGTCAAAGCGCTGCACGCATGCGCTCAGTTCCACGCGCACCTGCGCCACGCTGCGCTGACTATGCGGCGTGGCGTGCGAACCGTTGTGTTGCAGCCATTGCGCAACCTCTGCGACCGGTAACGCATCGCGCCCTTGGTGCTGCTGCAAAAACGCATCGCTCAGCAACTGGCGCGACAAGGCCGCCGAACAGGGACAGGTGGAGGCGTACAGCACATCGACCTGCAACTGGATCTCGGTGCGGCCTGCCCTGGATTGCGCGTCGATGCGCACCGGATAGGCGCGCCAACCGCTCAGCCCTTCGCTGCGCAGCGCCGGCATCCGCAGCATCAACTCGAAGTTCAGCGCCAGCCGCGCCGCACGGCTGCCGCAATCGGCATGACTGTCGATCAGCGCTTGCAGCAGCTGCGACACCATCGCTGGCGACACCGGCTGCTCCAGATGCCGATCCAGCAGGCGGTACAAGCGCGACATGTGGATGCCCTTGAGCTCCCGACGCGGCAGATCCACCTGCACGCTGGCACGCGCGGCCACGCTGCCGCTGGGCCCGGCATCGGCCAGGCACAGCGGCACGGCGATGTCCTGCATGCCGACCCAGCGCAGCGGCGCGCTCAGTGGGGAAGGTTCGGTAACGGCAACATCGGGAAGCGTGGCGGACATCGAAAGCTCGTAGAAGGAGATGAGGGCAATCCCGCCTCAGGCGCGACCGGGAAACATCTGGAAGTAATCGTCGATACCGGCATGCAGCGTGTGCGCCAGTTCGTCCTGATGCGTATCGCCGCACAGCCGCCGGCAGTCGTCGCGATTGCTCATGAAGCCGGTTTCCACCAGCAGCGACGGAATGTCCGGCGACTTCAACACGGCAAAGCCGGCCTGCCCGACCTGGTCCTGATGCAGCCGCGTCACCTGCTGCAGCCGCCCGAGCATCAACTTGCCGAACGCCACGCTGCTGGCGATGGTGCCGCTCAGCGACAGGTCGGCCAGCACCTGCGACAGCACCGGGTTGCTGGGCACCCGCAAGCGGCGCGCACTGTCGCCCATGTCGTCGGCGGCGTTTTCGCTGTCGGCGATCCAGCGCGCCAATGCAGAGCTGGCGCCGTTCTGCGACAAGGCAAATACCGACGCGCCGCGCGCCTGGCTGCTGGGCGCAGCATCGGCATGGATGGATACGAACAGATCGGCATTGTGGCGATGGGCGATCAACACCCGCTCGTGCAACGCCACGAAGCGATCGTCGCTGCGGATCATGGTCGGCAGGTAACGCGGATCGGCCGCCAGGCGCTGGTGCAGCCGCCCCGCGACCGCCATGGCCACATACTTCTCGTAGCGCGCATCGGCACTGACCGCGCCGGGATCCTTGCCGCCGTGACCGGCGTCGATGGCGACCACGTAGGGATGCAGGCGGGAGCGCGTGGGCACAGCCGCCGCAACGGCCGGCTCGGTCGGATCGGCTGCGGACAACGACGCAGTGCCGGGCACAGCAGCAAGATCGACCACCAGTGCACCATCCTCCCAGCGCGCCGTGGCTGTCAGCGGCTGCGCCAGATCGAGCACCACGCGCAGCCCATCGCCGTGCGGGCCGCTGCGGATGGCAACGACCGCGAGACCGTCAGGCAATGGATCGATCTGCGGTGGCTGTGTCGAAACGCCCGGCAGGTCGATGACCAAGCGCGCTGGATTGGACAGGCTGAAGCTGCGGTAGGCGACCTGCGTACTCAATGCGAGCCGAAGTCGCAGCCCCGCATCCTGACGCTGCAGATTGCAACTACGCAGCAGCGGCAGCGGCTGCGCCTGGACCAGGCGCGGCGACAGCAGCAAGGCTGCGCCGACGGTGTGCAACACCTGCCGCCGCCTCATCGGGCCAACCCCGCTGGATCGACGCGGCCACCGCGCCACTTGGAGCGCGGACGGTTCGGCATGGTGACCAGGCAAACGACACTCTGCGGCAAGGAACGCGACACGGCGTGACCGGACGAACGATGGATGAAGTGTTATAAAGTAACACTCGTTGCGCAAAATCAAGCCCGCCGTGCCTCGCCACTGCCCTCACGTTCACTTTTACCGAAGAGCGCCTCGATGTCGCCCGTCATCCCCGACAGCTATACCGCCTGGCGCCACTGCATCGAAGTCGACTGCGCCCAGCCACTGACCGTCCCTTTCATCGCCCAACGACTCGCCAGCCTGCGCGACCTCGGCGACCACCACACCCAGCAGTTCTCGCGTCGTTGGGGCGAATCTCATCACCGGCGAGTGATTGGATGGTTTGAACGTGCCGGTGGCGAACTCGAGCCGAGCCGCTAAATAGCGCGCGCGCTCCAGCACTGCACATCACGCCTGACCGGATAGGTCCAAGGTAACAGCGGATGCGGTTGACTGTTCCTCGCTGATCGGCGAACGGTATGCCGCAGCGATTTTCTGCGACAAACAATCAACAAAATCTGCCATTCAACACGTAACGTATAAGCGCCTGAATCGCAGGCGGAGTTGCCCCATGCAGGGGGAAGGCAAAATCATGAAGAACGCAAAAGATTGGCTTATGGCTTTTTGCGTCGTTGCTGGAATGCTGTCGTCAGGCATGGCAATGGCTCAATGCTGTGCCAATGGTGGCGTCGGCGTACATGCAATGACAGGACTTGGCGACAGCAATCCCAAGGCAGCCAACCTAACGATGGATCCGTCGCTTGCCATTTATGAACTCCATCGCGATGGAGTGACATATCTCCAGATCAACGATGTAACTGGAGTGGTCCACGCAGTGGTAGCACGAGTGGACAACGCACTCTGGACCTTGCCAATGGGCAAGGATGTAGAACGCGTCGTGCTGCCGGCGGCAAACAGGATTTCGGCAAGCACGAGTTCAAACAATCCGCCAACGTTTGATTCAACTCAGCGTGATCAAGCACGACTTGTCTACAAAACAAAGAACTTCACGGTATTCAACTGGCGGGAAGCAACTGGGGAACACTGGATAGTCTCCCCCTGACTGCAACGGAGACTGGCTCGGCAACCAGAAAGGTAAGAACCAACGCATGGCGGCGGCGAAACATGCCGCCATGCGCTTTCAAGCGCGCCTTCAGTTCAGCTTCCACATCGACCGAGTCGCTCTTGGCCGCCTCAGCTGACGACGAATCCGCAATCACGCGCACCAACACGCCCTTAGCCCCTCTCCCTGTCCAAGCACGAGCCTGGATGAAGTGCCGACTAGCCGGCGGCAAGATCTCCACACAATTGAGCGTACTGCGATAAGCACTCAATTGGAGCTCCAATGACAGCTTCCTGCAGTCACCGCGAAACACGCATTGAAACTGAGATTGGCAGAAGCGTTCGAGTGCTGACGAACGCAGAGCCTGATACAGCCCATGCGTCTCGATTTCCAACGGATACAGCGCGGCGACATACTGCTGAAGCAATTGCGACTCAAGGACACCAACCCGCGTCATCTCCATTGCTGCAGAATGCTGCCCTCTGCCCCTCAAATCAGCCACCACATCTTTGCGCATCTTGTTGATCTGAACATTGATGTCAGAGTATTCGAGCACCCGATTGCGCAGCATGCGCTCAGCACTGGAATAGCTTGCTCGGGCTAGTATGAAGGCATCATCTCTTGGCTGGTTCGAAACCTTATCGCGGGCAGGCTTGCGCAGACGAGCATTGAAAACAAAAAGAGCTGTCGTCGTGACCGCATAGAGCAACTGGATACTAAAGACTTGTTGATCAAAAAACCCGATCTGATACACCCGAGGAAGCGAGAACTCAATTGCGAAGCTTGCCAATAGTGACCCTAGAGCACTGCCTCTCCACCCCTGCCTGAAAGTCAACACGACCATTGGCACGAGCATCGCAACCATCAAGATGCTTCGAGTCAATGGTTCCTGCGAGACCCCTAATAAGAAGAACAAACCGAGGATAACAGCCACCGCGATTCCGAGATCTCGCTGGAGACTCGGGCGTACAGGACCGTCATTCCAGTTCGCCCATAACATCGCAGGAAGAAGCAAGACCAGCATGCCCAGATAGCTACCTGACCAATAGAGCACTATCAGGTCTAGTGCAGGGTCAGCCTGCGGTCCACCGAGGGTCACGTTTATTAACAGGCTGCATATAGCGTTCCAGAGAGCTATAGCAAGAGCAGCAGGAATAAACCACTGCTGGCTTTTAACAATATGAGGAACTTGATATCGAAGCAGGCCAATCGCCCCAGCAATCAAAGGCGCATGAATGAAGGGACTCAGATATGACCATAACGGATTGAAGCCCTGTAACTCGCCTAGCGGAATACGCAAGAACAACATCGCCGCAGCGTCACCTGCCAACAGAAAAGGCCACTCGCGATAAGGCCGAAAGAGCAAGGCGACTACGCGCAAACCAACCGGCAGATACCATTGTTCGATCGACAAGCGCCAAAGCATCAGAAACACCAGGCAGTAGCACACGCTGATCAGCATGCCCCTGACAAGCTCTTTAGCTACTGCCATACCACCACTCCTTGGTTCCACGATTCGCCCTAGTCTGGAGGGAAACTGCCTGGTGGAGTATAGCGGTGGCGCACAATTTGCAAAAAGAGCCGGTGCCCTTCCAGGCGGTTATCGCCATTGAAGACGCGCATTGCACTTTGCTGGTGCGTTGGGCCACGCGGAAATCAGGCCGCCTGACACAGCACAGGTCAGAGCTGCCGGCAGTCACGAGACGACGCACGCACCCAATCCAGCCCAAGGATGACAGCCAGCGCGATTGAGGCGCCTGCAGGTATGCGAGACGTCGGCAAGATCCCGGCGAGACCGTCAACGAACAAGGCCGCGCAGTGCGCGGCCTTGTTCGTCATCCATGCCGATATCAGCATAACGGGGGATATCAGCCCTCCATCTGCTCCAGCTCCTTGCCCTTGGTCTCGTAGACGTACTTGAGCACGAAGAACACCGAGATGAAGGCGGCGACGGTGTAGATGCCGTAGGCGCCGGCCAGGCCGATGCTGCCGAGCAGGATCGGGAAGCTGACGGTGATGGCGAAGTTGGAGGTCCACTGCGCGGCGCCGGCAATGGCCAGGCCCGAGCCGCGGATCTGGTTCGGGAACATCTCGCCCAGCATCACCCACATCACCGGGCCCCACGAGGCATTGAAGAACACCACGTAGACGTTGGCGGCCACCAGCGCGAGCATGCCCATGGCATCGGACATGGCGAGCTTGCCGTTGGGGTCCAGCGAGGCGGTGGCAAAGGCATAGGTCACCAGGGCCAGCGAGACCGCCATGCCGGCCGAGCCGATCCACAGCAACGGTTTGCGGCCGATCTTGTCCACCAGCATCACCGTGACCAGGCAGGCGCCGATGCTCAGGCCGCCGGAGAGCACATTGATCAGCAGCGCGTCCTGCTCGGAGAAGCCCACCGCCTGCCACAGCACGGCGCCGTAATAGAACACCACGTTGATGCCGACCAGTTGCTGGAACACCGCCAGACCCACGCCGATCCAGACGATCGGACGGATCTTGCCGGTGGCCTTGTTGATGAGGTCGGAGAACTTGGGCTTGTGCTGGTCGGCCGACATCGAGGCCGAGATTTCGGCCAGCTTGGTCTGCGCGGCGGCGTTGCCGTACAGCCGCTTCAGCACCACCAGCGCCTGCTCGCGGCGGCCCTTGACCACCAGGTAGCGCGGACTTTCCGGGATGACCAGCAACAGCAACAGGAACAGCAGCGAGGGAACCGCCTGCATCCAGAACATCCAGCGCCAGGCGGCCTGCCCGGCCCATAGCGGCTCGGTGGAGGCACCGGCCGCATTGGCCAGCAGGTAGTTGCTCAGGAATGCGCAGAACAGCCCGCTGATGATGGCAATCTGCTGCATCGTGGCGAGGCGGCCGCGATAGCGCGCGGAGGCGACCTCGGCGATGTAGGCCGGCGAGATGACGCTGGCGGCGCCCACCGCAAAGCCGCCCATCACGCGAGCGAAGATGAAGAAGCCGGAACTGTGCGAGGCACCGGCGCCAATGGCCGAGAGCAGGAACAGTGCCGCCGAAATGATCAGGACCGCGCGGCGGCCCCAGCGGTCGGCCAGACGGCCGGCAAAGAAGGCGCCGATGGCGCAACCCAGTAGCATCGAGGCGACTTCGAACCCGGTCTCGGCGGCGCTGGAATTGAAGGTCTGCTTCAGGCCGTCGACAGTGCCGTTGATCACACCGCTATCGAAACCGAACAAAAAACCGCCGATCGTGGCTACGCAACTGATCAGGACGATAAAACGGGTGTTCTCACCGGCATCGGGGGCGCCGTTTACGGAGACACTGGACATGGATTCACCTGGAAGCATGCAAGGGAGCGGCCACGGGGGCGGCCGACATCGGCCGGCGACGCGCAGTGCGCCGCCGGCCACGGGACATCAACGCGTCAGATACTGATTGATCAGGTTCTCGTAGGCTTCCTGGCGGCCGCTGAGCTGCTTGGGTTCGTTGCCGGCGGCGTACTTGGCCAGATCCACCAGCGTGCTGCTGCCGTTGGCGAAATCCGCACCCGCGCCGCTGTCGAAGCTGGCGTAGCGCTCGGCGCGCCACTGTTCCAGCGGCGAGGAGGTCAGCAGCGCATTGGCCACTTCCAGCCCGCGTGCAAATGCGTCCATGCCGCCGATATGCGCCAGGAACAGATCCTGCGGGTCGGACGACTCGCGGCGCACCTTGGCATCGAAGTTCAGCCCGCCCGGTGCCAGCCCGCCCTGACGCAGCACCACCAGCATCGCGCCGACGGTGTCGTACAGGTCGGTCGGGAACTGGTCGGTATCCCAGCCGTTCTGCGGGTTGCCGCGGTTGGCATCGATGCTGCCGAGCAGGCCGGCATCGGATGCCACCTGCAGGTCGTGCTCGAAGCTGTGACCCGACAGTGTGGCGTGGTTGGCTTCGATGTTGAGCTTGAAGTCCTGGTCCAGGCCGTGCTGGCGCAGGAAGCCGATCACCGTGGCGCTGTCGAAGTCGTACTGGTGCTTCATCGGCTCCATCGGCTTGGGCTCGATCAGGAAGTTGCCGGTGAAGCCGATCGCGCGGCCGTAGTCGCGTGCCAGGGTCAAGAAGCGCGCCATGTTGTCCTGCTCGCGCTTCATCTGGGTGTTGTGCAGGCAGGCATAGCCTTCGCGGCCGCCCCAGAACACGTAGTTCTCGCCGCCCAGCTCGACGGTGGCATCGATCGCGGCCTTGACCTGCACCGCCGCACGCGCCACTACGTTGAAGTCCGGGTTGGTCGACGCACCATTCATGTAACGCGGGTGCGAGAACAGGTTGGCGGTGCCCCACAGCAGCTTGACGCCGGTATCGGCCTGGCGCTGCTTGGCGATGCCGACCATGTGCTTGAGGTTGCTCTGGTACTCGCCGATGTCGTCGGCATCGGGCGACAGGTCGATGTCGTGGAAGCAGTAGTACGGCACGCCGAGCTTGGTGAAGAACTCGAACGCGGCATCGGCCTTGGCTTCGGCGCGATTCAACGCGGTGTTGCCGATATCCCACGGGTACGTGCGCGTGCCCGGGCCGAACGGATCGGCGCCGTTGCCGCAGAAGCTGTGCCAGTAGGCCACGGCAAAGCGCAGATGCTCGGCCATGGTCTTGTCGCCGACCTGCTTGTTGGCGTCGTAGACCTTGAACGCCAGCGGGTTGTCCGAGTCGCGGCCTTCGAAGCCGATCTTGCCGATACCGGGGAAATATTCCTTGGCGCCGATGTAGACGGTGTTGCTCATGGGGTGGAATGTCCTTGCTGCTGGGGGAGTTGTAGAAAGCGTGTCAATCAGCCGGCGTAGAGCGGGCTGACCACATGCAGGTGCTTGAGGAAGTGCTGGTAGTGCTGCTGATACTGGGCCACGCGCTGCGGATCCGGGCGCGCCGACAGGCTGTCGTCGACCTGCAGATGCTCCAGCACCACATCCGACAACGCGTACGTACCGCCGTCATCGCGATCGCAGGCCCACAAGGCCTGCAGCGCGGCACCGAAGGCAGCGCCTTCGGGTTGGGTCGGCACCACGACCTGCAGGTTGAAGATATCGGCCACCATCTGCCGCCATTGCGCGCTCTTGCTGCCGCCGCCGGTGAGCAGGATGGTGTCGAACTGCAGACCCGCCGCAACGAACGCATCGAAGCCGTTGCGCAGGCTATAGGTCGCCCCTTCCATCGCGGCGCGATAGAAATGCGCCGGGGTGGTGTTGTGCAGGTCCATGCCGAACAGGCAGCCGCGGGCGGCCGGCAAGTCCGGGGTGCGCTCGCCGTTGAAGAACGGCAGCAGTACCAGGCCATCGGCGCCGGGCGTGGTGCTGGCGATCAAGGCGTCGGTCTGTTCGCGGGTGATCGAGAACATGCGCATCACCGCCTCGGTGGCGACGGTGCAGTTCATGGTGCAGATCAGCGGCAGCCAGCCGCCGCTGGACGAACAGAACGCGGCCCAGCGTGCCTCGTCGTCCACCACCGGGTGATCGGCGTAGGCGAACAAGGTGCCCGAGGTGCCCAGGCTCATGGTCAGACGCCCCGGCACCACGTTGCCGGTGCCGATGGCGGCCATCATGTTGTCGCCGCCGCCGGTGGTGACACGCACACCGGCCGGCAGATTCAAGGCATCGGCGGCTGCGTCGGACAAGGCATAGACCGCGCCGGTCTCCACCAGCGGCGGCAGTGCCTCGCGCAGGTCGCGTTGTGCGTCTACCGCGCCGAGCATGCGCTCGGACCACTGCCGCGTGCGCACGTCCAGCCAGCCGGTGCCGGAGGCATCGCCGACTTCGGCAAAGCGCTCACCGGTGAGCCAGAAGTTCACGTAGTCGTGCGGCAGCATCACCGTGGTCATCGCCGCATACGCCTCGGGGCGATGCTTGCGCGTCCACGGCAGCTTGGAGGCGGTGTAGCCGGCCATGATCGGGTTGCCGGCGGTCGCCACGCTGCCCGCGGCGCCGCCCACCGCATCCATGATTTCCTCGCATTCCAGTGCGGTGCTGGTATCGCACCACAGCTTCACCGGTGCGGTGACGCTGCCATCGGCGGCCACCGGCACAAAGCCATGCTGCTGGCCGGAGACCGAGATGCCACGCACCTGCGCACGCTGCTCGCCATCGAGCTGCGCGAAGCAATGCACGATGCCGTCGATCCACCACTGCGCCTGTTGCTCGCGGGTGCCGTCGTCGCGGCTGATCAGTTCCATCGGCGCGGCGATCGTGGCGACCACGGCGCGCTCCTGCGGATCGTAGGCCACCAGCTTGACGCTCTGCGTGCCCACATCCAGTCCTACGTACAAGCTCATTGCATCACCAATCGGTTGTTGTTGAGGCCCACCAGCCGGGTGCGGCCGGCACCCAGTTCCAGGTCCAGGGTCTGCCCTGCGTAAGACAGTTGATAGCGCCCGCCCCGCTCGCTGTGCACGCGTGCCTGCTGCAGGCGGCCGCCCTCCCAGTGCAGGTCCACGCTGGCACCGCCGCGCACGCGCAAGCCACGCACACTGCCGCGTGGCCATGCCTTGGGCAAGGCAGGCAGCAGGAACACGCTGCCGCCCCAGCTTTGCAGCAGCATTTCGGTGATGCCGGCGGTGCCGCCGAAGTTGCCGTCGATCTGGAACGGCGGATGCGCGTCGAACAGATTCGGGTAGGTGCGCTCGGGCGAGATCAGCAGTTGCAGGATGCGGTAGGCATGCTCGCCATCGGCCAGACGTGCCCATAGATTCAGCCGCCAGCCGATGCCCCAGCCAGTGGTGTTGTCGCCGCGCGTTTCCAGCGTGCGCTTGGCCGCGGCGGCAAGCTCGGGCGTATCGCGCAAATTGATCTGGCTCGAAGGATGCAAGGCGTACAGATGCGAGACATGGCGGTGATGGATCTCCGGCGCCTGCATGTCCCAGTCCTGTTGCCACTCCTGCAATTGCCCCGACTTGCCGATGCGGTTGGGCGGCAATTGCTCGCGCAGCGTGCTCAGTTGTTGTGCGAAGGCGTCGTCGACCTTGAGCAGCTTGCTCATCGCGATGCATTGGGCGAACAGATCGCGCAGCAGCTGCGCATCCATGGTGGGGCCGGCACACAGCGCGGCGTTGAACGGATGCTGGTTTTCCGGCGAGATCGACGGGTTGGTCACCATCGCGCCGGTCTGCGGATCCTTGACCAGCGTGGCGACGAAGAACTCCGCTGCGCCCTTGAACAAGGGATAGATCTTGCCCAGATACGCGCGGTCGCGGCCGTAATCCCAGCGGTCCCACAACTGCTGCAGCAGCCAGACGCCGCCCATCGGCCACAGGCTCCACTTGGCGCCATCGATCGGCCCGGCCTGGCGCCACAAATCGGTGTTGTTGTGCACCACCCAGCCGGGTGCGTCGTACATCGCACGTGCGGTGTGCGCGCCGGTCTTGGCTAGATCGAACAACATGGATTCCAGCGGTTCGACGCACTCGTGCAGCGCGTTGGCCTCGCTGGGCCAGTAGTTCATCTCGGTGTTGATGTTGATGGTGTACTTGCTTTCCCACGGCGGCTGCATCAGGTCGTTCCAGATGCCCTGCAGATTGGCCGGCTGGGTGCCGGGCCGCGAGCTGCAGATCAGCAGGTAACGGCCGAACTGGTGATACAGCGCGGCCAGCGCCGGGTCGTTGCCCTGCGCAAAACGCTGCACGCGCTCGTCGGTGGGCAGTGCCGCCGCCTCGCTGGTTCCCAGATCGATCGCCACGCGCCGGAACAGCCGCTGGTGATCGGCCAGATGCGCACGCAGCAATGCGGCGTAGTCCAGCTTGCCGGCCTTCTGCATGCTTGCTGCGGTCAATGCCAGCGGATCGCCATCGACTGCATCAAAGCGTTGGTAGCTGGTGGCGGCGGTGAGCAGCAGCACCACTTCATCGGCGGCGTCAATGCGCAGGCGGTCGCGCAGCCCGCTGAGCGTGCCGCCCTTGACCTGCGGCAGCACGCGCAAGGCAAAACGCAGCTTGCCGTCGATGCCGGCAAAGCTGCCGTTGCGGCCACTGAACAGCAGCCCGCCCTGCTCCACCGTGACCGCGCCGGTCTGCGGGCTGTCGATGCCCACGCGCAGGGAAATCGCGCGTGGCCGATCGCAGGACAGGCGCACCACGATGCATTGCGACTGTGCCGACACGAACACTTCGCGCTTGTGCACAGCACCGCCGGAGCGGAACGTGGTGGTAGCCACGCCGGTATCCAGATCGAGCTGGCGGCGATACTCGCTGATGCCGTCGGCACGATCGAAATCCAGCAACAGATCGCCCAGCGGTTGATACGGCATCTGCTTGAGCGGACGCGAGAGCATCTTGGCGTCGGCCAGGGTTTCAGCTTCGGCATAGCGCCCGGCAAATACGAGCGTGCGCACCTGTGGCAAGGCCGCCAGCGCGTCGGGGCTGGTGGCATCGTACGGGCCACCTGCGTACAGCGTGTCCTCGTTGAGTTGCAGGCGCTCATGGGCAATGCCGCCCCACACCATCGCGCCCAGCCGGCCGTTGCCGACCGGTAGCGCCTGCACCCACTCGTTGGCCGGTTCGCGGTACCACAGCTGCAAGGCATCGCCCGCAGCAACGGCAGGCAGCGATTGCTCGCCGGCAGCCTTGGCCGGCGCAGCAATGGCGGACGCAGTCGGCACAGCGCCCAGCGCCGCGAGTGCGGCACCGGTTGCCTTGCAGACTTCCCTGCGGGTCAGCACGTGCACCACCGTGCTGCATGACCGGACCTGCACGCCCGAGCCTTGCGGCGATCCGGCATCTGCGCACTCACTGACTGACAACGAGTTGCGATCATCGACGACGCGCTTTGCCGGACGCAATCTTGCGCTGCAACACACTGACCGGATTACCGTCGTACTGGATGCTGGCATCGGTGCTGGGCTCCAGCGCACCGGCGTCCTCGCGCGGGCCGTCGACAAAGCGCACATTGACGGTGCGCTTGGCCCGCATGCCGGTCCAGCTGCCTTCGCGCTTGCCGATGCTCAGCTCGCCCTTGGCCTGGTTCCAGCTCAACGGAATGCGGCTGAACTCGCCCTTCTCGTAGCCGTAGCCCTTGCCGTCGTCCTCATACAGCGAGAACTGGCCGTCGGCACCGGTGTAGACCACCACGGTGAGCGGCGCGTCCGGCTTCTGATCCACGTATTCCTGCACCGGGCCGGTCGGCACGATGGAACCGGCGCGGACGAACAACGGCATGCGCTCGATCGGCGCGGCCGCCTCGATGCTCTGGCCGCCTTCGTAGCGCTTGCCGGTGGCGAAATCCAGCCAGCTGCTGCCGGCCGGCAGATAGACCTGACGCGAGGTGGCGCCGAAGCGGGTCACCGGTGCGACCAGGAAGGCCGGGCCGAACAGGTACTGGTCGTTGATGTCGCGGACCTTGGGGTCGTTCGGGAAGTCCATCATCATGCCGCGCATGATCACGCCATCGCGCTGATAGGTGTCGCCGGCCAGGCTGTAGATGTACGGCAGCAGCGCGTAACGCAGGCGGTTGTAGTACGCCATGCTGTCGTAGAACGGCGTGCCTTCCGGGGCAATGTTCCAGATCTCGCGGTACGGGAACTGGCCGTGCGAGCGGAAGATCGGCACGAATGCGCCGAACTGGAACCAGCGCGTGTTGAGTTCGCGCCATTCCGGCAGGTGCGCCGGGTCCTGGTTCTCGTAGCGTTTCTCCACCGCAAAGCCGCCGATGTCGAAGGTCCAGTTGGGCAGGCCCGACAGCGCCATGTTGACGCCACCGGAGATCTGGTCACGCATGTCGTCCCAGCGCGAGACGATGTCGCCGCTCCACACTGCCACCGCATTGCGCTGGGTGCCGGCATAGCCCTTGCGCGAGAGGATGAACACGCGCTTGTCGTCGGCCGCACGGTCGCCCACGTACACGCCATGGGTGTGCGGCAGCGGGTAGGAGTTGAAGTATTCGGTGGACGAGCCCAGCGCGTTGGGCGTGGTGCGCGCCTTGCGCTCGCCGATGTCCAGGTTGGAATGCACGTCCGGTTCGTCGGCGTCCATCCACCACGCATCGAAGCCCTTGCTGTTGAGCTTTTCGTTGACCTGGCGCCAGTAGATCGCCTGCGCCTTTTCCGAATACGGATCGTAGAACGAGTTCTTGTAGCCCTTGCCGATCCAGTCCAGCTCACCCACTTCCACGTTGCGCTTGAACATGAAACCGGCCGCGTCCAGTTCCTTGTAGTTGGCGGTGGTGGGATAGAACTTGGGCCAGATCGAAATCATGATCTGCGCATGCATGTCGTGCACCGCCTTGACCATGCCGTCCGGATCGGGGAAGTGCTGCGGGTCGAAATCGTGCGAGCCCCAGGCGTTCTCGGGCCAGTACGACCAATCCAGCACGATGTTGTCCAGCGACAACTTGCGCTTGCGGTATTCGGCCACCGCGCCGACCAACTCGTCCTGGCTCTTGTAACGCTCGCGGCTCTGCCAGAAGCCGTAGGCCCACTTGGGCAGCATCACCGACTTGCCGGTCAGCTCGCGGTAGCCGGCCACGGCCTGATCGTAGGAATCGGCCGAGACGAAGTAGTAGTCGATCATCTGGCCGGCTTCGGACCACAGCGACAGGTCCTTCGCTTCGGCGGCCGGCAGCGGGTCGCGGTGCAGCAGCGCGATGTAGCTGGGGTCGATCAGGTCCCACTCGACCTTGACGGTGTGGCGCGTGCCCGGCTCCAGATCCAGCTTGAACTCGTGATTCCACGGGTTCCAGTTCTGGCGCCAGCGATCGACGACCAGCTTGCCGTCCACGTACAGCTTGGCGTACTCGCTCGAATACAGCGAGAAGGTGTGCTCGCCACCGGTGAGCGCTTCGATCTCGCCCTCCCAGGTGACCTGCATGCGGCTGTCCTTGTCCTTGGTGATCGCCTTCTTCGGATACTTGGTCAGGTCGCTGAGGTACTGGTAGTTCACCTCGCTCTCGCGGCGTTCGACGATCTGCTTGCCGTTGATCGCATAACGTGCGGTCAGCGCACCGGCCTTGCCCTTGGCGTCATACAACTTCAGCGTCTTGGGCAGCGGCTGCAGGCCGCGCGGGTCGCCCAGGCGGCTGATCGAGTTGTTGTCCCACAGCAGGCCGTAGTTGCGGCTGGACACCAGGTACGGCACCGCCATGTCGATATTGTTCTGCTGCAACTCGATGTTGCGGCCCTTCTGGTTCATCCAGCCCTGCTGGTGCTGGCCGAAGCCGTACAGCGCTTCGTCGTCGGGCGACTGGAAGCGCTGACGCACGCTCAGGTACTGCTTGCCCTCCACTTTCAGCGGCGCAAAACTGCGCCCGCCGGCAACTTCCGACAACACCGGCTTGCCATTGGCATCGGCGAAGCTGACATGGCCATCGACGGTGGACACGGTGGCGGTGACCTTGCCGGTCTTCAGCTGCACGCTGTCGCCCTGCTCGGCCAGCTGGAAGTTGCCATCGCCCTGCACCGGTACGCGCATCAGGCTGGGGCTGCGCGCGAAGTCGCCGTCCGGGTCGGCACTGACGCGGATGATGCCGGCATCGACCACCTGCAGACGCACCGGTGCGGCGCCCTTGGCGCTCGGCACCACGGTGACGCCATCGGCGGCCTTGCGCACTTCCTGCGCGTGCGCGGCATTGGCCAGCAAGGCCAGCGACAACGCCAGGCACTGCGCAAGCGGGGTACGTCGGGTGGCAGGCGCATGGCCGGCGGAACGGTTGATGGTTTGCATGTTCACTCCCTTGGAATTACGAAACGCTGCCGCGGGGGCGGCAACGCATGGGTTCATTGCGTTCGACCTGGAAGACGGCCTGCTGCGCAGCGATCTGGCTGCGCAGCAAGTGGCCGTGCAGGTTTACTTGTAGGTGGCCAGCTTGATCTTCAGCAGCTGCGGTGCACTGGAAAAATTGACGCCGTAATCGGTCTGGTCGCCGTTCCAGTTGCGCTCGAACTTCCAGTCGCTGCCGTCGTACACGCCTTCCTCAACGCGGTCGTAGAGCATGTTGGCGGTCGCCTCGCTGGCCGGATGCAGGGTCACGCGCACGTGGTAGCCGGTGACCAGGAACTCGTCAGGGCCGAGCTCGGCGATCAAGGCCGCGCCGATCGGCTCGGGGTTGCCCGGCGGCTCGCCCTTGAACCAGAACTGCGGCACGCCGTAGGTAATGGTGGCGCCCCAACGTTCGTTGAGCTGCAGCTCCTGCACCGCCTGGCCGGGTTCTTCGGCAGTGCCGTGCAGCTTGCCTTCGGACGCGGCCTTGGCGAACGGACGCATGCCGCGCTTGACCAGCTCGAACCCCAGCGCGAACGGGGCCAGGGTTTCTGCGTTGACGTGCTTGGCGCCCAGCGGATAGTTGGAATAACGCGTGTAGTCCATGCCGAACGCCGACCAGCCGATGCCGTCATGGCCCAGCGCGGGGAACAGATAGCGCGCGTATTCCGGGCGGTTGCCGGTTTCGGCGACGAACAGCGCATTGTCCGGGCGGGCGTAGCGCTCCAGCACCGTGGTGTAGGTGCGGTACTCGGGCATGTAGATGTCCGGCGCCAGCAGGTCGATATGCGGGCCGGCGGCCTTCCACACATCCAGCACGTTGTCGGTGGGGCCGCCGCTGGCGTACTGGCCAGGCTGGCCGGGATTGAACGGGCCACGCAATGCGGCGTTGACGTACATCGGCAGCGGGTATTCGGCCTTGCCGGCTTCGGCCACCTGGTCGATGTAGCGACCGATCGACCAGGCATGGAAGATCTCGTCCGCATCGGCACCGAACACCTGCGCCCAGCTGCCCGGCTGCTTGTTCAAGCGCTTGAGCAGCTCTTCCGGCACCGGGCCGTCGAACAGCTTCTGCGCCATCGGCGAGAAGTCGCGCACGCTGCCGTAGGTGCCCGGCTCGTTCTCGGGCTGGATCATGATCACGGTGTGTTGCGGATCGACCTGCTTCAGGTGCTGCATGAAGGCGACGAAGGCCTTGCGGTCGGCATCCAGGGTGGCCTGCGCATGCGGCGACAGCGAGCCGATCGCCTTGCCCTCACGCGTCACCACGCGCGGGAAGCGCTGGTTGTCGGTCTTGACCCAGCGCGGCGCATACGCCGGGCCGTTGTTCTTCCAGGTCGCAAACCACAGCAGCACCAGCCGCACCTTGTGCTCGCGCGCCTGCGTGAGCAGCGTATCGACAAAGGAGAAATCGAACTTGCCTTCTTCCGGCTCGACCTGCTCCCAGGCGATCGGCACCTGCACGGTATTGGGGCCCAGCACCTGCATCGCCGGCCACACCTTGTCCATCACGCCGGGATAGTTGCTGGAGTTGTTGACCTGCGCGCCCAGGATCAGGAACGGTGCGCCATCGACCATCAATGCGTGCTTGCCGTCCTTGCTGACGAACTGCGGCATCGGCGTCTGCGCAGCCGGCGCCGCTGCCGTGGCAGGCGCGGTCCCTGCGCTACCGGCAGTCGGTGCCACTGCGGCCGGTTTGGCTTTGTCGTCCTGCTCGCCGGATTGGCACGCTGCCAGGGCCAGCGTCAGCGCGGACAGCAGCAGCGGACGCAGGCAACGGCGTGCAGGGGAAGAAGCGATTAGACGTGCAACGGGGGAATGCATGGACATAGGACTCCGTGTCACCAGGTATCGGTGCGGAAGGGGGAAACGGGAAGCTGTTCGCGATTGACCAGGTTGGCGTCGTCCGGGTTTTCGCTCCAGCCGTAGCGCACCGCGACCGGTGCAGCCACCGCGTCGCTGCGCACGATCACGCGATCGCCCTCAATGCGCGCGGTAGCCGGATGGAAGTGTTTGTCGGCACCGGCGACGCGGAAGCCCTGCACTTCGCCACCATTACGCACCTGCAACGCACTGCCTTGCAGATCGAAACTCAGCATTGCCTGACCATCGACAAAGCGCGCCTGCTTGAACACCGGCGCGCTGTACACCAGCGTTTGGCCGTACGCCACATGACGTGCAGCAAGCGCAAGGCGATGGCCGACATCGCGCTTGTTGGTGGGATGGATATCGGTGGGGTTGCCGATATCGATGATCACCGCCTGCCCGGTCGCCGGCAGCGCCAGCGTCTTGGACTGCGACTCGCGCAACAGTGCCCACGGGCTCAGCTCGCCCTTGTCGCCGCCGGCCTTGAAGTTGGCCAGCTGCACCCACATGAACGGCAGGGTTTTCGCGCCACGTTCGGCGCGCCATTGCTGGATCATCGCGGCGAACTGTTCACGGTACTTCAGCGCGCCGGTGTCGCTGGCGTTGGTTTCGCCCTGGTACCAGATCACGCCCTTGACCGGGAACGGCTGCAGCGGATGGATCATCTGGTTGTACAGCAGCGTGGGCAGCTGATTCTTGTTGTCTACCAGCGATACACGCACGGCGGCGGGGCGGAGTTTCCAGCCGCCCAACGCGCGTTTGGCACCGGCGCTGGTCTGCACGAAGCGCTGCTCGTCCGGACCATGCATGCCGCCACCGCCACTGAGATCTTCCACCCGCACCGCGATGTGGTTGACCCCTGCATGCAAGGCCGAAGCCGGCACGCTGTAGACGCGCGGCAGGTTCCACTGCTTTTCGGTCGTGCCGACCTGCTGGCCATTGACGTAGGTGATGTCCGAGTCGTCGATCTGTCCCACGCCCAACGTGATGCCGGCCTTGGCTTCGGCAGCGCTCAGGGTGACCGTGGTGCGATACCAGGCGATCCCGTCCATGCCGTCATAGCCGCTGGATTCCCACTGCTGGGTGGTCGGGATGCTGTCCCAGTCGCTGTCGTCGAATGTCGCTTCGCGCCACTGCGGCATCTCGCCATCCACCTTGGGCCAGCGCGCGATGCGCTTGCCGGTGGCGGCCTGCGCAGCGGCATCGCGCTGCTTGATCGCCTCGATCGCACCCTGGTTCTGCCCGGCATCCAGGCCCAGCGAGGCCGCATCCATCCACGCCTCGATCGCGCTGCCGCCCCAGGTGCTGTTGACGATGCCGATCGGCACGCCGGTGCTGGCGCGCAGCTCCTTGGCGAAGAAATAACCGACTGCGGTGAACTCGCCGGCGTTGTCCGGCGTGGCAGCCTTCCAGTCGCCGCCGGTCAGGCGCGCTTCCGGCTGCAGCGACCACGACTTGGGCACCTTGAAGTGCCGCAACTGCGGGTCGTTGGCCGCTGCCACCGCCTGCGGTCCATCACTGGCCTGCGCCAACGGCCACTCCATGTTCGATTGACCGCTGGCCAGCCACACATCGCCGACCAGCACATCGCGCACCTGCAACTCGTCGCCGTCGCCCTGCACGCTCAGCACATAGGGGCCACCTGCCTTGTGCGCGGGCAGGCTGACCTTCCACTGGCCCTTGGCATCGGCTTTAGCGGTGGCCCGCTTGCCGTCGAAGCTGACCGTGATGGCGGCATGGGGCGTGGCCCAGCCCCACACCGGCATCGCCTGGTCGCGCTGCAGCACCGCGCCATCGGCAAACAACAACGGCAGGCTCGGTTGCGCCAATGCGGCAGGGCTGGCCAGGACCAGGCCCAACAGGCAGCCACGACGGATGAGGGAAACGGTCATGCAGTGATCTCCAGGGTCGGCGCGGCCACTCGGCGCGCAGCGATGCGACGGCGCATGCCGCCGTACACGGTAAGACAGCGCGATGACGCGCACAGGGACGCAGCACTCATCGTGGATCGCCGTAGAAGATGCCACGCCCACCGGTGGCGAAGTACACGCGCCCGGGGATGCGCGGATCGCCGGTGACGTTGTAGGGCTTGCCGAACCGGTGCACGTCGTCGTTGATGCGCAACCAGTGCGCGCCTTCATCGTCGGAGCGGAACACGCCGTCCACTCCATCCACGCGGCCGGCCAGATACAGCGCCGGCGGTGCGCCATCGCGCAGTGCCTTGCCAATGCCCAGCGAACGCGCCTCGTCCGGCCTGGACAAGGTCTGCAAACGCCCGTCCTGCCAGCGCATCACGCCCAGCGCGGGGCTGGCCAGATACACCACCCCCGCCCGCCACGGATCCGGGCGCAGCTGCGGGCGCGCCCGTTCGTCACGCGCCGGGTTGCCGGCCTGTACACCAGTATCGCGAAAGTTCGCCGCACCATCGCCGCTCTCGTACAAGCGCCCGCTGGCGGTATCCACCGCGTACCAGCGCCGCGCATCAACGCGATCGGCCACCGCCACTGCGGTCTCGGGCAGCCCCTGCACACGCTGCCAGTGCTTGCCGAAATCGGCGGTGCGCCAGTTACCGCCTTTCTCGGGCGCCCACACCACATGGGATGCATCGGCGGCAATGGCGATGTTGCCGGCGCCCTGCCCGGCTGGCGGCTCGCTGGCGAACGCCGTCCACTGCGCGCCGCCATCGCGCGAACACAGCGCGCGGATCTCGTTGTTGCGGCGATCGCGCACGGTACCGCTGCGCACCACCCACTGCGCGGCCTGCCCGGCGGCATCGATGCTCTCGCCATTGGTCAGGCGCGGGCCGGCGTATTGCAGCTGCGCACGCTCCAGATCGTCATGCCGGAAGCCGTCGATATCGCCCAGCGCACTGAGCAGGTGCGCGCCCTGCATCGGGCTGAGCAGATCCAGCGGCACGGTTTCTTCCAGCCCGCGATCCTGGAACCACCACTGCAACGGCCGCTGCTGCCTGGCGAAATCCTGCAGGTTGCGCGAGGCCCAGATGCCGTAGCCGGTGACGAACAGCGCGTGGTTGCTGTCGAACGGATCGATCGCCAGCGCGCCCATCCAGTGCGGCGTAGCCTGCGCGGTCCACGGTGCTGCGCTGTGATCGAACTGCGCGCCCGCCAGCAACGGCGTCCAGCTGCGCCCGCCGTCGACGCTGCGGAACAGCTCATCGTGCGGGCTACGACGGCGGAAGGTGCTGGCCAGCAGCACCTGCGGCTGTTGCGGATCCACCGCCACCGCGCCCCAACCGAAGCCATCGCCGCTGGCCGGCTGCGCGAGCGGGCTGATCTCGCTCCAGCGCGCCTGCGCCGGGGTGTATTTCCACAGCGCGCCGCCGGCCATCAGGTCCGGCCCGGGCTGGTCGCCGTAGCTCAGATACCACTGCCCATCGCTGCCGCTGGCCATATGACTGGGACGCAGGCCCTTGGGCTGCCCGGCCACCGCCGACCAGCTGCGACCGGCGTCGTCTGAGACATACAGACTGGTCTGCGCGGTGGACACGCCAACATAGATGCGCGGGGTCGGACGGCCGGGGCGGCCGCTGGCGGCATCGAAGACGACAAAGGCGATGCCCACCGCCTGCTCGCGTCCGACATGATTGCGCGCCGTCGCGCCCGCCATTGCCTCGGCGGGAAATGCGTCCACCCGCGCCCAGTGCGCGCCGCGATCGTCGCTGCGCCACAGGCCTGCATCGCGTGAGCCCAGCAAAAGCACACGGCCATCGTGCGGGTCCACCGCCAGCCGTTCGCCATTGGAACGGCCCAATTGATTGCCGCCGAGTTTGAACGGCAACTCGGCACGCTCGAAACTGCGGCCGCGATCGAACGAGCGCAGCACCGCGGCATTGCCGGCGCGCTCGTGCATGTAAGTACCTGCGGCCAGATACAGCGCCTGCGGGTCGGCAGGATCGACCGCGAATGCGTCGATCCCCATCAGGTTCCAGTCGTCGGCGCCCAGCCAGTCGGTAAGCGCCACCCACTGCTGCGCACGCGCATCCCAGCGGTACGCACCACCGACATCGGTGCGTGCATACGCAAGATCGTGCTCGGCGGGATGAAACAGCACACCGGTGACGAATCCGCCACCGCCGATGGCGACGCTGCGCCATTGGTAAGGCCCCTGCACCGCCGGATCGGCAGCCTGCAGCGGCAAAATCGAAAGCGACAACAGCACCAGCAGTGCCAGCCATACACGGACCGGCCACATCGCTGCGGTAACGCGGCGCACAGTAGGCGGATCGATCACAGCGATCATTCCTCCGGCTCCTCTTGCGATCGACGGCCCGCCGTCGATAGGAAAAACACCGGCCCGACGGGCTGCCTGCACAGCTCGCCGGACCGGAGACGCACTTCCTACGGCGCGTTCTACAGGCTGGCCCGCAATGTCAGGCCATACCGACGATCGTTGATCACGAAGTCACGGTAGCGCGACTCGGTGCCCAGATAGCTTTCGCGACGGGTATCGAGCAGATTCACGCCATCGAGCGAAATCGACCACACATCATTGATGTTGAAACGCAGCGAGGCATCCAGCTGGCCGAAACCCTTGTTGTAGACCGGCAGGTTGCCGGTGCCGTTGCCCGCGGTGGTCACCAGCCAGTCGCTGCGCCAGTTGTAGGCCACACGGCCCTGGAAGCGCGAGGTTTCGTAGCTGAGGATCGCGTTGTAGCTGTTCTTGGACAGGCCTTCCAGCGGCACGGTCAGCGCCTGGCCGTTGGTGTCGGTGGCAGTAGGGCTCGGTGCCTCGCTGTCGACATAGGTGTAGTTGGTCTGCAGGCCGAAGCCGCTCAACCAGCCCGGCAGGAAATCGAAGAACTGCGTATAGCCCAGTTCCGCACCGCGGATCTTGCCGGCATCGCCGTTGACCGGACGGGTGATCTGCCAGACCTGGCCGTCGTAGACCTCGTTGAAGACGGCATTGGCGATGAAGCCTTCGACCTTCTTGTAGAACAAGGTGCCGTACATCATCGAGCCCTGGCCGAAGTACCATTCCAGCGCGGTGTCGAACTGGTCGGCCTTGACCGCTTCCAGACTCGGGTTACCCGCAGTACCGGTGAAGGTCGAGGCACCATTGGAGGTGCCGGTGCTCAGGCTCAGGTTCGGGTTGAGCCGGTCGAAGGTGGGACGGGAGATGCCGCGCGAGGCCGCAAAACGCCACTGCAGCTGATCGCTCAGCATCCAGCGCAGGTTCAAGCTGGGCAGCACGTCGGTATAGGTCTGCTGCGCATCCACCGGGATCAGGCCACCGCCTTCGCTGTCGGTTCCGGTGCGCACGCCCTGCGAGCCCACCTCGGTGCGCACCACGCGCACGCCGATGTTGCCGTCGAACGGAATCGAGTCGCTGTCCACGCCGAAGCGCAGCACGCCATAGGCCGCGTAGGTCTTCTCGTTCTGCGTATTGATGTTGTTGGGCGCAAATTCCAGCGGGCTGGCACCGAAGGTGGCCAGGGTCTGCTCGTAGTTGGCGACTGCCGAGTCGGCAGCCGTCAGCGTGCGGCCGAAGGTGCTGCTCTCACCGCGGAAGAAGTCGGTGATCGGGTTGGTCACCAGGCCGATGGTCGGGTACTGCGAGAACGGCGTACCCGAGCAATCGTTGATGCACATGAAGCGGTAGATATTGCCCTTGGTCTCGGCATCGCGGTCGGTGTAACGCACACCGGCCTTGAAGCTGCGCACGAAGTCGCTGTCGAAGGCCAGGTCCATATCGGCGCGCCAGGCGAACTCGGTGCCCTTGTTGTCGTCCTTGTTGTCCAGGTGCCAGCGCCAGCCGTCGTAGTTGTTGGCATCGGCCAGATAGCCTTCCGCGCCGCTGGCATCGGTCACCGACAGGCGTGGCAGATCGCCACGGAAGTCGACGTTGAACTGCGGGCTGGTGTCCTGCCCGGTGGCAATGATGTAGCGCGTGCCCTTGGTGGTGGCATCGACATACTGGAAGTCGGTGCTCAGGGTCAGCTTCTCGTTGACCGTCCACTTGGCGCCCAGCGAGTAATCGGTGGTCACCGAATGCCGCTCGGTCAGGCTGGTGTTGGATTCGGTCGGCACGTTCTGGAACGAGCCATTGACGAACTCGTTGCGGTCGTTGACCTGGATGCCCGGCAAGCCCTGCATCGGGTTGGCGCCGGTCAGGGCGAAGAACGAATAATCGTGCCAGCTGAAGTCGTAATCCGAACGCAGCACCTGCGTATAGACCTCGACCGAATCGTTCGGACGCCATTGCATCGCAAACGCACCGGTCTTGCGCTCGCGCTCGCCGATGGTGGTGTTGATGCCGGCGCCGTGCGGCACCGACACGCCCTGGCCTTCATAGCCCGGCAGATCGGTCTGCGTATACCAAGGCTCAATCGAAATGGTGTCCTGACGGAACGGGCTCTTCTGCTGCGAATAGTTCACCAGCAGGCCGATCTCGCCGATGCCGGTCTGCCAGCGATCGCTGAACAGGCCCGAGAACGCCGGCTTGCCGTCGTCGGCCAGGTCGTAATAGTTGTACTGGACGCTGCCGGCGATCTTGCGGCCGTCGTAGTCGAACGGCAGGCGCGTGCGCAGGTCGACGGTGCCGCCCAGGCCACCTTCGATCATGTCGGCCGAGGGATTCTTGTAGACGTTGACGCCGCCGAGCAGTTCGGCCGACACGTCCTCGAAGCTCAGGCCACGGCCGTCGTTGGCGGTGAAGATGTCACGGCCATTGAGTTCGGTGCGCACCTGGGTCAGGCCGCGGATGGCGATCGAGCTGCCTTCGCCGTAGTTGCGCGAGATCTGGATGCCGGAGATGCGCTGCAGCGCCTCGGCGACGTTGTTGTCGGGCAGCTTGCCGATGTCTTCGGCAACGATGGAATCGACGATCTGCTCGGCGTTCTGCTTGACCAGCTGCGCCTTGGTGACGCTGCTGCGCGTGCCGGTGACCTGCACGGTGTCGAGCTGCTGGGTGGTGGAGTCCTGGGCCGGGGCGGCAGTGGTGGTCGCGTCCTGCGCGTAGGCCTGCGCGCTCAACAGCGTGGCCACACTGAGGGCCATCACGGAGCGGCGGAAATCACGGATCGAACGCTGACCCACAGTCCGGCCTGCCGGAATGTGGCGATGTTGCACTGACATGGTGCTCCCTCCCAGGACGCATGTACTTCTAGTTTTTAGCGGGCCGGTGCGCGAACGCCCTGCCCGTCGTTGGTGCTGGCCCGCATCCGCCCACGACCGGTAGGCCGGGCGGGTGCGATGCGTGGTAATCCTGACGAGGCTTACCTAGCGGCTGCGGCCGGAGCATAGGGCGGCGCCGTCGTGCCACACCAATGAAATATTCCTGGAAAGGTATTCGTAAAACCTATAGCAACGCCGACAAACCCGCTGGGTCTGGCATTACGGATCCGGATGGCCGGATCGGCCAAAGCGGGCTCAAGTCTGCGAGCCCGCACACGGCGGTTCCGTGATGGCCTTCGCTTACCAGTTCATGCGCAGCACCAGCGAATAGCGCCGGTCGTTGACGAACGAGGAGCGCGTATACAGACGCGGGTCCACCTCACCGCCTTCGTACGAGGTCGGCCCCATCAGCACCTTGGTCACCGTATTGGTCAGGTTATTCGCCTGCACGCCCAGTTGCAGGTGCTCGTTGAAGCGGTAGAAGAACGAGCCGTCGAGCTGGCCATAGTCGTCGGCCCAGGTCGGCAGACGGGTGGACGCATCGCTGGTGGTCAGCAGGTAACGCGAGCGCCAGTTGTAGGCCAGACGCAACGACAACGGGCCCTTCTCGTAGATACCGGCCAGGTTGTAGCTGCGCCGCGACAGGCCTTCCAGCGGCAGCTCGACACCGGTGACGGTGGTATTGGTGTACGGGTCGGTGGCGGTGTTGGCGCCGCCCTGGCTGTCGACGAAGGTGAAGTTGGCATTGACGCCGAACCCGCTCAGCCAGCCCGGCAGCTGATCGAAGAACTGGGTATAGCCCAGCTCCGCGCCGCGGATGGTGCCCTCGTCCATGTTGTACGGGCGTGTCACCAGCCACGGGCGGTTGTCGTAGATCTCGCTGCGGGTCTGGGTGGAGAAGTAATCCTTGACCTTCTTGTAGAACAGCGTGGCGTAGAGCATGTCGCTGGTGTCGAAATACCACTCCAGCGCGGTGTCGAACTGGTTGGCCACCATCGGCTTGAGGTTCGGGTTGCCGGCGGTGCCGACAAAATCGGTCGCCTGGCCGGCGTCGTTGGTTTCCACGTTGAGCAACACATACGGCTGCAGCTGGGTGTAGTCCGGGCGCGCCATCGCCTTGGAGGCGGCAAAGCGCCACTGCAGGCTGTCGGTGAAGCGCAGCCGCAGGTTCAGGCTGGGCAGCACGTTGGTATAGCTGCCCTGGGAGTTGTTCTCGAAGTACTGCCCGGTATAGCGCGCCTGCAGTTCCGGCGAGACATTGAGCCCGGCCAGGTTCTGGAACTGGCCGAAGCCTTCGGCCTGGGTCTTGGTCTGCACCACGCGGATGCCGATGTTGCCATCCACCGGCACGCCCCAGGCCTCGTCGTTGCCGAAATACAGCGCCGCGTAGGCGGCCTGGGTGCGTTCGTGCTGGCGGTTGGTGTCCTGCGGCTGATAGGTGTCCGGCGCCCAGCCGTAGCCGCGCAGCGCCACGATCTGCTGGATCATCTGCGAGGCGGAGCGGTAGTTGTTGACCAGGCTGCTGTTGGGCACCACCAGCGTGGTCGGCACGTTCACGCCACCGCGGAAGAAGTCGGAGAAGGTGAACAACGACGACTGGTCGGTCATGAACTCGGACATATTCGCCAGGCCGTTGCTGGTGCCCGGAATGGCGGCCCAGTTGTCGGAGATTACGCCCCAGTTGTAACCGGAATTCTTGTTGATCTGGTTACGGTCGGTGGCGCGCATGCCGAAGCGCGCAAAGCGCAACCAGCTGCTGTCATCGAAGGTGTATTCCAGATCCACACGCGTGGACAGCTGCCGCCCGCGGTTCTTGCCCAGGTGGTCCATCGCCGCCGCCCAGAAGTAGTTGGACGGGTCCTGGGTAAAGGCCGGATTGGCGATCTGCACGCTGGGATACTTGCCCGACACGTCGTACGACAGGCCCGGCAGATAGGTCGCACTGAACACGGTGAAATCCAGCTGCTCGTTCTCCGACTCCACTAGCTGCATATCGCCCTTGATCTGCAGGTTGTCGTTGAAGAAATGGCTGAAGCCCACCGACATGTCGGTGGTGGTGGTGCGCTGTTCGGAATAGCGGTTGTCGGTATTGAAGCGCACACCATCGCCGGTGAGCACCCCGCGCCACGAGCTGGATACCGGCGAGCCGCGCAGGAAGGCGCCGCGATCGTCGTAGTCGAAGGTGGTGCCCGGTGCCGGCGTGATGCTGTTGTTGCTGTCGTTGAAGAACGCGGCGCGCTCCTGCCAGTTCATCTCGTAGCGCGAGCGCAGGAACTGCGCATAGATCTCGGTGGCATCGCTGGGCTTCCACTGGAACGCCGCCGCGATCCCGTCGCGCTTGCGCTCGAAATCCAGCTGGCGCCAGTTCACCCCGCCCGGCACGAACACTTCGCTGCGCCCGCTGCCGGCCAGCACGGCCTCATCGGTCCGCCGCACGTACGGCTCCACCTGGATGCCGTCCGAGCGCGTAGCCAGCTCCGAATGCGCGACATCGATCATGAAGCCCATTTCGCCGATGCCGGTGTTCCAGCGGTCGCTGAACAGGAACGAGGCCGACGGCTTGTACTTCTTGCTCATGTCGCCGTAGTTGTAATCGACGTTGCCGCCAACGATCCGGCCCGGATTGTCGAACGGCATGCGCGTGCGCAGATTGACCGTGCCGCCCAGCCCGCCTTCGATGATTTCCGCCGAGGGGTTCTTGTAGACGTCCACACCGGCCATCAACTCGGCCGGCACGTCTTCGAAGCTCAGGCCGCGGCCGCTGGCGGCGCTGAAGATGTCGCGCCCATTGAGTTCGCCACGCACCTGGGTCAGGCCGCGAATCATCACGCCGCTGCCTTCGGCGGAGAAATGGTCCGGATCGCTGCGTGCGGCGAAGTGATCGATGGTCACGCCGCTGACGCGCTGCAGGGTTTCGGTGACGCTGCGGTCGGGCAAGGCGCCGATGTCTTCGGCACTGACCGAATCCACGATCTGGCTGGCATCGCGCTTGATCACCTGCGACTTGATCAGGCTGGCGCGCACGCCGCGCACTTCCACCGTATCCAGATCCACCGCGCTGCCGGCGGTCTTGCCGGCCGGGGCCGTCGGAGACGACGGCCTCTGTTGTGCGTACACCGGTGCGGCGAGCAACAGCCCGATGCTGACGGCCATGGCGGAATGACGCAAACGCGGGGTACGACGTGCGTGCACGCCCGTCCCTGCCGAGGCATGGCTTGAAAACTTGTACATCTGAATCCCTCCCAGGACGCAAGACGACTGAAGACTGGTTGTCGCGGCACCGTCAACGGGCCACATGATCGTGCAGGACGCGGACGTCGCCGCCCGGCTCCACTTCTCACTGCATGGCGGCTTTGGCCGCCGATCACCTGCCCGACTTCACGTGCGCTTCAGCGTGCGATCTGGCTCACAGATATAGGCGCGTGGTCTAGCGCCAGCCAATGAAAAATTCACAGCCTGGTATGCCATGCCGGAATACAAATGGAAGAGCCCGCTTAACCAGTGGATTCCGGCCCGCGCAGACCGGGGTACAAACGCCGCGCGGTGGTGCGCAGCGCCTGCAGAATGCGCTCGGCCCCCGGCGGCAGAATGTAATCGCGCCGCCGGATGATGCCGAACGACTCCATGCGGACGCCCAGTTCGATCGGCAGCACGGTCAGCAGCTTGGCCTGGATCAGCGGCGCCACCGATTCCACCGGCAAGGCGGTCAGCATGTCGGTGCCGCGCAGCAGCGTGGAGGTCACCGGCAGCGACGAGGTCTCGATCGCATTGGTCGGCGTCTGCACGCCGTGCTCCATGAACATCGAGTCCAGCCGCGCGCGCAGCACGCTGTCGGCCGGCGGCAGGATCCAGCCATGCCGCACCAGATCCGCATGCTGCAGGCCGGCCCGGCTGGCCAGCGGGTGGCCGGCACGCGCGATCACCGAATGCGGCTCGTCGGCCAGCGGCTCGAACTCCAGCTCGCCCACGCCTTCGGGCCCCAGGATGCGGCCGATCACGATGTCCAGCTGGCCGTCCAGCAACTTGGCCACCAGCGGGCGGCTGTAGTCCATTTCCACCCGCACCAGGATGTCGGGGAACTCGCGCTTGACCTCGGCGATCGCCTGCGGCACCAGGTTGGTGCCCGGATTCACAACGGTGCCAATCGAGGCCTGGCCCATGCGCCCGGCGCGCAACGCGGCGATTTCCTCTTGCGCCCGACCGATCTCCGACATCGCCGCACGCGCACGCCGGATCAGCACATGGCCGTACCAGGTGGGCTCCACCCCGCGGGCATGCCGCTCGAACAGTTTCACCCCCAGCATGTCTTCCATTTCCGCCAGCAGCTTGGAGGCGGCCGGTTGGGTCATGCTGGCGGCCTCGGCCGCGCGCAGCACCGAGCGTTGTTCGTGCAGATGCAGCAGCAGCAGCAGCTGGCGCGTCTTGAGGCGGGCAGCGTTGAACCAGGGAGTGCCGGAATTTGCCATGGGGTATCGCCACGCAGCTGTATTCGTAGGAGGAATAGAATATGCCGAAAATTTCATTTGCAGCACATATCTCCCCGCGCGAGGCTATCGAACGCCGCAGCAGGAGCCCCTACCTCCCGGGCGCGGCCAGAACAGACGTGACCCATCTTCCACAAGATGGCAACACGCACGCCATGATTGCGGAGGTGGACGACGATGACGGCAACTTGCCGGCCAATTGCAGGCCGTTGGAGTGCGCACGCAAGTGCGGCAGCCACCTCGTCGCGGCTGCCTGCCGCCCTCCGCGCGCTGCTGTGCAGCGCTGCAACTTCCCCCGACGCTGGCGCCCATCCGGACGCTGGCGGCCGCTTTCCGCTCTATCGCGAGTAACACGATGACCTCAGACACCACCGCCAACCTGTTCGCCCTGCCGCTGATCGCCATCCTGCGTGGCATCACGCCGGGAGAAACGCTCGACCATGTCGGTGCACTGATCGACGCCGGCTTCGACGCGATCGAGATCCCGCTCAATTCGCCGCGCTGGGCCGAGAGCATCGCCCTGGCCCAGCAGACCTACGGCGAGCGCGCCTGGATCGGCGCCGGCACCGTGCTGCGCAACGACGATGTCGACACCCTGGCCGAGATCGGTGCGCGCTTCATCGTCACCCCGAATACGCGCCCGTCGCTGATCCGCCATGCGGTGTCGCGCGGGCTCACCGTGGTCGCCGGTTTCGCCACCGCCAGCGAGGCGTTCGACGCCATCGATGCCGGCGCAACGATCCTGAAGCTGTTCCCGGCAGCCACCTATGGCGCCGCGCATGTGCGCGCGCTGCGCTCGGTGCTGCCCAAGCACATTCCGGTCTACGTGGTCGGCGGCGTCAGCCCGCAGACCCTGGCCGGCTTCCTTGCCCAGGGCGCCGCCGGCGCCGGCATCGGTGGCGAACTGTACAAACCCGCGCAATCGCTCGAAACGACCCAGACGCATGCACGCGCCTTCGTGCAGGCCTACCAGGAACTGCAAGGATGAAGATCACCCGCCTCACCACCTACCACGCCGCACCGCGCTGGCTGTTCCTCAAGGTCGAAACCGACGAGGGCATCACCGGCTGGGGAGAGCCGGTCATCGAAGGCCGCGCGCGCTCGGTGGAAGCCGCCGTGCACGAACTGGCCGGCTACGTCGTCGGCAAGGATCCGGCGCGCATCAACGACCTGTGGCAGACCATGTACCGCGCCGGTTTCTACCGTGGCGGCGCCATCCTGATGAGCGCCATCGCCGGTATCGACCAGGCCTTGTGGGACATCAAGGGCAAGGCCCTGGGCGTGCCGGTGTACGAACTGCTGGGCGGGCTGGTGCGCGACCGCATGAAGACCTATCGCTGGGTCGGCGGCGACCGCCCGGGCGCGATCATCCAGCAGATCACCGACTACCGTGCGCTGGGCTTTGACACCTTCAAGTTCAACGGCACCGAGGAAATGAAGCTGATCGACAGCGCGCGCGCCGTCGATGCCGCCGTGGTCAAGGTCGCCGAAATCCGCGAAGCCTTCGGCAACAGCATCGACTTCGGCATCGACTTCCACGGCCGCGTCGGCGCGCCGATGGCCAAGGCGCTGCTGCGCGAGCTGGAGCCGTTCAAGCCGCTGTTCGTCGAGGAACCGGTGCTGGCCGAGCAGGCCGAGTACTACCCGCGCCTGGCCGCGAGCACCTCGATTCCGCTGGCCGCCGGCGAGCGCATGTTCTCGCGCTTCGAATTCAAGAACGTGCTGTGCGCCGGCGGTATCGGCATGGTGCAGCCGGACCTGTCGCATGCCGGCGGCATCACCGAGTGCGTCAAGATCGCCGCGATGGCCGAAGCCTACGATGTCGGCTTCGCCCCGCACTGCCCGCTTGGGCCGATCGCGCTGGCCGCCTGCCTGCATGTGGACTTCGTTTCGCACAACGCGGTGCTGCAGGAACAGAGCATCGGCATCCACTACAACGAAGGCGCCGACCTGCTCGATTACGTCATCAATAAAGACGATTTTCAGTGTATCGATGGCAGTATCGCCGCCCTGCCCAAGCCCGGGCTCGGTGTGGAGATCGACGAAGACATGCTCAAGCGCGCAAACGAAAATCCGCCGGACTGGCGCAACCCGGTCTGGCGTCACAGCGATGGCAGCATCGCCGAATGGTGAGCACGCCCGAACACACCGCCGTGCTGGCGGTCGATAGCCGCTGCACGCATGGCGAAGGCGTGCTGTGGTGCGAGCAACGTGAAGCGCTGTACTGGGTGGACATCAGCGAGAAGCGGCTGTGGCGGCATCATCCGCACAGCGCACACACGCAGTACTGGACGCTGCCGGACCGCCCCGGTTGCCTCGGTCTGATGGACGACGGCCGCCTGCTGATCGCGCTGGCCAAGTCGATCTGCATCGCCGACCCGGACAACGCCGACGCCGACACGCTGCCGCTCGAGCACCTGGCCGATATCGAAGCCGGCAACCCGCATACGCGCAGCAACGACGGCCGCGCCGATCGCAACGGCAACCTCGTGTTCGGCACCATGGACGAGCACGACCACAAGGCCGCACGCGGCGCGATGTATCAGTTTTCGCTGCGCCACGGCCTGCGTGCATTGCCGCTGCCGGGCGTGTCGATCCCCAACTCGATCTGCTTCAGCCCCGACGGCCGCACGCTGTATTACTGCGACTCGCTGCGCCCGCAGATCCTGTGCTGCCATTACGACGCCGACACTGCGCAGACCAGCAACGTGCGCGTGTTCACCACGCTGGATCGCGACGATGCCGAGCCGGACGGCTCCATCATCGACAGCGAAGGCCATCTGTGGAACGCGCAATGGCGCGCCTGGCGCGTGGTGCGTTACCGCCCCGACGGCAGCATCGAGCGCATCGTGCAGCTGCCGGTCAAACACCCCACCTGCAGCGCCCTCGGCGGTGCCGCGCTGGACCGCCTGCACGTGATCAGCTCGCGCCTGGACCACAGCGCCGAAGAACTGGCGCGCACGCCGGAAGCCGGCGGTCTGTACGTCTGCGACGTGCCGATCAAGGGCCTGCCCGAGAGCCGGGTGGCCAGCGCATGATCGCCATCGACTGGGGCACCAGCAGCCTGCGCGGCTACCTGCTCGCTGCCGACGGCACGGTGCTGGAGCAACGCCGCGGCAGCGACGGCATCCTGGCCTGCCAGGGCTGCTTCGCCGAGGTGCTGAGCACGCTGATCGACGGCTGGGATGGCCCGCTGCTGCTGTCGGGCATGATCGGCAGCCGCAATGGCTGGGTCGAGCAGGCCTATCTGCCCTGCCCGGCCGATACCACCGCACTGGCGCAGGCGATGCGCAGCTACACCGACCTGCTGCCCGGACGCACGCTGTGGTTCGTACCCGGCGTAAGCACCGGCGAGCAGCACGGTGTGCCCGATGTCATGCGTGGCGAGGAAACCCAGCTGGTCGGCCTGATCGCCGCACTCGGCGACGGCGAGCACGTCGCCTGCCTGCCCGGCACCCACAGCAAATGGGCGCAGATCGCGCACGGCCAGCTGACCGGTTTCGCCACCGTCATGACCGGCGAGCTGTATGCGGTGCTGCGCCAGCACAGCATCCTGGGCAAGCTGATGCAGGACGATCCTGCGGACCTGGACACCGATGCCTTCGCGCAAGGCGTCGACCGCAGCGCCGCGCCCGGCGGCCTCAGCCACCACCTGTTCGGCGCCCGCACGCTGGGCCTGTTCGACCGCCTCACCGCCACCGCGCTGCCGTCCTACCTCTCGGGCCTGCTGATCGGCCACGAACTGCGCGAGCAGCGCGGTACTCACGCCACCGTGCACCTGGTCGGCAGCCCCGGACTGGCGCAGCGCTACGCGCTGGCGCTTGCCCATCTGGGCGTGCGGACGCAGCTGCATCGGGAAGATCTGGCTGCGACGGGATTGTTCGCGCTGGCCAGGCAGCGCGACTTGGCCTGACCGGAGACGGTCAGGACCGCGCCGAGCGGCCAGGGCTGGCGGCCGACAAATCCCGGCCAACCCCACACCGGCCACCGGACTGCTTTAGAATTGACAGGCTAAACGCCGGATTCCGCCATGCCTTTTGTTGTCACCGAAAACTGCATCAAGTGCAAATACACCGACTGTGTCGAGGTCTGTCCGGTGGATTGCTTCCATGTCGGCCCGAATTTCCTGGTCATCGACCCGGATGAGTGCATCGACTGCACGCTGTGCGAGCCGGAATGCCCGGCCAATGCGATCTACCCGGAAGACGACGTCCCGGCAGGCCAGGAAGGCTTCGTCGCGCTCAACGCCGAGCTGGCCAAGGCCTGGCCGGTGCTGACCGTACGCCAGGAGCCGCTGCCCGATGCCGCCGAGTGGGACGGCAAGCCGAACAAGTTGCCGCTGCTGCAACGCTGAAACGGCGCCTGGCAGCATCCAGCCGGGCGACAACGCAGCGACAGAGCGATACCACGCACCAGAACGCAAAACGGGCGCCCGAAGCGCCCGTTCTGCTGTCTGCGATTGCTGCAGCGGCCTCAGCCGCCCAGCTTGCCCTTCAACGCGGTAATGACCGCCACCGGCGCTGCCGCGGTGGCCGGCATGCCGCGCGGATCCACCGCCGACACATAGCTGCCGGCTTCGACCTTCACCACGCGTACCAGGAAGCTGGAGCCTTCATAGCTGACGTCGTAGGAACCGAGCATCTGCGCCTTGCTGGCGATGGTCAGGCCGGGAATGTCGGCCAGCGCCGCGCCGACCTTGGCGAACACCTCGTCGCGCTCACCCGGCGTGGTGAAACCGCTGTTGGCGCTGGCGGACGGCGGCGTCGCGGTGTTCTGCTGCGTGCTCGATGCCAGCGTCGGCACCTTCATCGCACCGGAGGTGTCGGGCAGGTTCAGATCCGGCGGCACTTCCAGCGGACGGGCTTCCGGGGCCAGCGCGTAGTCACCGCGTGCGCCCTTGTGGAACCAGCTGCAACCGCTCGTGGCGGCGACGGTGGCGGTCGCCAGCAACGCGAGCGAGAGCACGCGGACGGGGGAAACGGAATGACGCATCGATAGATCTCCTGGGTCAGGCCGCGAGCATTTCGCGGCTGGAAAGCGCTTCCAACGCAACAGCGTCGGCGGCAAGGCGGTCGGCGGCAGGCTGGTGCGCCGCTGAAAGAGGCAGTAACGGCAAACGCAGGCCGTGCCCGATCCCGGCGCGCTGCAGCAGCGCCTTGACCGGGATGGGATTGGATTCGATCCCGCAGAAACTGTGGTACTCGCTCAGGCGTGCGTCCCACGTGGTGGCCGCCTCGCGCTGGCCATCGCGGGCCAGATCGCACAGCCGCCGGTACGCCGACGGCAACGCGTTGGACGCCACCGAAATCAGCCCGTCGGCACCGGACAGCATCGCCTGCGCGGCGCTGCCATCGTCACCGCTGAGCACCACGAAGGACTCGCTGCGCAGCGCCACCAGCGCGGCGACGCGCTCCGGCTCGCTGCGTGCTTCCTTGATGCCGACGATATTCGGATGGCCGACCAGCGCAGCAACCGTTTCCGGCAACAGATCGCATCCGGTGCGGCCGGGCACGTTGTACAGCACCACCGGCAGCCCGCCGTTGTCGGCAACCGCCTGGAAATGTGCCTGCAGGCCGGCCTGGGTCGGACGCACGTACGGCGGCGTCACCACCAGCGCGTACTGCGCACCCAACGCGGCGGCGCGGCGCGTCTGCGCAATGGTCTTGGCGGTGCCTGACAGACCGGTACCGGCCAGCACCGGCACGCGGCCGGCCACCTGCGCAACCGCGGCGCGCAACAAGGTGTCGTACTCCTCGTCGCTCAATGCCGCAGCCTCGCCGGTGGAACCGGCGACGACGATTCCCTGCACGCCGCCGTGCAGTTGCTGTTCCAGCAACCGCCGCCAGGCATCCAGGTCGAGTGCGCCGTCCGGACCGAAAGGGGTCGCCAGCGCGGTGATGATGCCGGAAAGGGACAAGATTCTGCTGCTCTTACGTGACAGGAAAGGCCCGCGCGCACGCGGGTTGTGGCCGCCTGCATGTTACTTGCGGCGCGAAACCACGGGCAAGTATGCTGGTCACCGCCAGGGCGCCTGCCCGGGCGGCCATTCAGCCTGATGCAATGCCGGAAGCCCCTTTGACCGACTCGACTCCCCGGCCTTCGCCGACCGAAAACCACCTCCTGATCAACGCCTACACGACGCATCCGGAGTCCCCCCTGTTGCCCGTCACCCGCCGCATCGCCGACAGCGGCTGCAATCTCGTGGACGCCCGCCTGGCCACGGTCGGGCGCGATGTCTCGGTCACCGCCCTGGCCACCGGCTCCTGGGATTCGGTCGCCAAGCTCGAAGCGATGCTGACCCGGCTCGAGCGCGAGGAAGGCCTGAAGCTGGTGTGGTACCGCACCGGCCCCAAGCAGACCCAGTCCAACTTGCTGCCCTACATCGTCGAAGTCATCGCCGCCGACAAGCCGGGCATCCTGTTCCAGCTGGCCGATTTCTTCGACCGCCAGGGCATCACCATCGAGAACCTGCAGAGCACGCGCTACCGCGCCATGCAGACCGGCGCGGAGATGTTCTCGGCGCAGGTGACGATCGGCGTGCCGGCCAATATGCACATCGCCGCGTTGCGCGATGATTTCCTGGAATTCTGTGATCACCTCAATCTCGACGCGATCATGGACCCGATGAAGTTCTAAGGCAGACGTTCCGATGGCCATTGCCCTTTCCGCACTGAAACAGATGTTCGAGCACATCCGCTCCGAGACCGACTGGAATCTCGACGGGCCGTTGCGCTGGGAATATTTCTTCGCCGACCCGGCGCAGCAACCGCTGCAACACCTCGCCGAGCAACTGACCCAGGACGGCTATCGGGTCATCGACATCTTCCTGGGCGAACGCGACGAGGACGATGGCGACGACGAAGAGTCCTACTTCCTGCACGTGGACAAGCTGGAACAGCACACCATCGAGTCGCTGAATCAGCGCAATGCGCAGTTCGATGCGCTTGCCAAACGTTTCCATGTGGCTGCTTATGATGGGATGGACGTCGGCCCGGCTTGACCGCGCCGTACGCCCCTCCACTTAGGGCTGAGCAACGATGACCGACGCTGTATTCGAACTACCCGCTGCAAGCTTCGACCTGCCACTGTCGCTGTCCGGCGGCACCAACACCACGCTGCGCGGCTACGCCGGCAAATGGGTGGTGCTGTACTTCTACCCGAAGGACAGCACGCCCGGCTGCACCACCGAAGGCCTGGATTTCAACGCGCTGCTGCCGCAGTTCACCCAGGCCGGCGCGGTCGTGCTGGGCGTCTCGCGCGACTCGGTGAAGTCGCACGACAATTTCTGCGCCAAGCAGGGATTTACCTTCCCGCTGGTCAGCGATGGCGACGAGGCCCTGTGCCGCGCCTTCGATGTGATCAAGGAAAAGAACATGTACGGCAAGCAGGTGCTCGGCATCGAGCGCAGCACCTTCCTGCTGTCGCCCGAAGGGGTGGTGGTGCAGGCCTGGCGCAAGGTCAAGGTCCCCGGCCACGCCGACGCCGTTCTGGCCGCGTTGAAGGCGCACGCCAGACAGTGACGCTCCCTGGTTTCCCGTGTCCTCCATCACCCTGCCCTGCAGGCGTGATGGTTCGCCCCTGCTCCATCACTTGGAAGACCCAATGACCCGAGGCAAGCGCATCTACGTGCTGGACACCAACGTGCTGATGCACGATCCCACCGCGCTGTTCAAATTCGAGGAACACGATGTATTCCTGCCGATGCAGGTGATCGAGGAACTCGACAACGCCAAGAAGGGCACGTCCGAAGTCAGCCGCAATGCGCGCCAGGTCAGCCGCTTCCTGGACGAACTGCTGGAGAACACGAATGCCGAGCAGATCCAGGCCGGCATTCTGCTCAGCCATCCGCAGGGTATCCAGCTCAAGGGCCAGGCCGCGATCGGCCGGCTGTATTTCCAGATCCACCCGATCGACCCGGGCCGCACCTTCGGCGCGATGATCCCGGACAACAAGATCCTGGCCTCGGTGCTGGCGCTGTGCGAGGAGCATCCGGATGTGCCGGTCATTCTGGTGTCCAAGGACATCAACCTGCGCATCAAGGCCTACATCAGCGGCCTGAACGCGGAGGACTACCAGAACGATCGCGCGCTGGACGATTTCAGCCTGCTGTTCACCGGCGCCATCGAGCTGCCGGAAAACTTCTGGGAAAAGCACAACCAGGACCTGCGCAGCTGGAACGAGCGTGGCCGCACCCATTACGAGATCGTGCTGGCCGAGGACGAAGACTGGTATCCGAACCAGTACCTGTACCTGCCGGGCGAGGATGAAGTGGAGCTGCGCGTGGCCAAGGTCGGCGGCGGCAAGGCCACTCTGTGCCTGGTCGACGATTTCCGCAGCGGCCAACATGCGGTCTGGGGCATCGTGGCGCGCAACCGCGAGCAGAACTTTGCGCTCAATGCCTTGATGGACCCGGAAATCGACTTCGTCACCCTGCTCGGCACCGCCGGTACCGGCAAGACCCTGCTCGCCCTGGCCGCCGGCCTGGCGCAGACGATGGATCAGCAGCGTTACCGCGAAATCATCATGACCCGCGCCACCGTCAGCGTCGGCGAAGACATCGGCTTCCTGCCCGGCACCGAGGAAGAAAAGATGACGCCTTGGATGGGCGCGCTGACCGACAACCTGGAAGTGCTCACCCACAACCAGGACGGCGGCGCCTGGGGGCGTGCGGCCACCAACGACCTGCTCGCCAGCCGCATCAAGATCCGCTCGATGAACTTCATGCGCGGGCGCACCTTCCTGTCGCGCTACCTGATCCTGGACGAGGCGCAGAACCTCACTCCCAAGCAGATGAAGACACTGATCACCCGTGCCGGCCCCGGCACCAAGATCGTGTGCCTGGGCAACGTCGAACAGATCGATACGCCCTACCTCACCGAAACCACCTCCGGCCTGACCTATGCGGTGGATCGCTTCAAGGCCTGGCCGCACAGCGCGCATATCACGCTGCGGCGCGGCGAGCGTTCGCGTCTGGCCGACTTCGCTTCGGAGGTGCTGTGATGCACAGGCTGCGCGGCGCGGCGGCGCTCGCCGTGATGGCACTGGCCGGCTGCGCGACCACGCCGCCGCCAGCGAGCGTGCCGACCAACCTCAAGAACGGGCAGTCCTGGGTCATCACCCGCCAGGGCATCGCCGAGCAGGTGCTGGACACCTGCTCGCGCGACAGCCCGGCGCGGCATCCGGGCCAGGTCACCGGCTACTGGACACCGAGCCAGCAGCAGATCGAACAGCTCGAATCCAGGCAGGACGCATTGACGCCGACCATCCCCGAGCCGCGCGATTTCGACCGCCAGTACGTGGGCGTGGTGATCCAGGGCCAGCAGTTGATCTACATCAACGCCTTCAAACTGCCGAACGATCCGCCGGTGAAGCCGGCCAAGGAAGCGATCCGGGTGTGCGATGGCGGCAGTGCCTTCTGGGGTGCGCTGTACGACCCGCAAACCGGCGCGTTCTCGCAGATCGCCGTCAACGGCACACCCTGACCGGCGATGGGAATCCTGCTGCCGCGCTGGGTCTGGATCGGCGCGGTGGCGTTGTCGGGCGTGGCCGGCATGGTCAACGTGGTCGGCTACCTGGGCTCCGAGCATCAGGTGGTGAGCCACCTCACCGGCACCACCAGCCTGCTCGGCGTGGCCCTGGTGCAGAACAGCGCGCCGGAGATCGGCTTTCTCTGGGGCATCCTGATCGCGTTCTGCGCAGGCGCCATGCTCAGCGGCCTGATCATCCAGGACGATGTCTTGCGGCTGGGACAGCGCTACGGCGCGGCGCTGCTGCTCGAAGCGTTGCTGTTGCTGGCTGCGATCCCGCTGTTCAAGCTGCACCATGTCGGCGGCGCACTGGTCGCCGCAGGCGCCTGCGGCCTGCAGAACGCCATGGCCACCACCCTCAGCGGGGCGGCGGTCCGCACTACCCATCTGAGCGGCATGTTCACCGACCTGGGCATCGGCCTGGGACATCTACTGCGCGGGCGCCCGCTGCAGGTGCGCCGGCTCACGCTGAGCGGGCTGATCATCGGCGGCTTTCTCGGCGGCAGCATGCTCGGCACCTGGCTGTTCCAGCGCTGGCACTACGACGCGCTCTACCTGCCGGCCGGCCTGACCGGAGTGACCGGTGCCGGCTACGTTGGCTACCTGCAGTGGCGTCGCTGGCGCACGCGCTGATCCGCACATCCGCCAGACAGCAGTGCAGAATCCCCCCATGACCACGTCCAGCACGCTGTCCGCCCTGACCATCGCCGGCTCCGATTCCGGCGGTGGTGCCGGCATCCAGGCCGACCTCAAGACCTTCGCCGCGCACCGCGTGCACGGCTTGTCGGCGATCGCCGCGTTGACCGCGCAGAACACCCGCGCCGTCACTGCCGTGCATATCCCGCCGGTCGCGTTTCTGCGAGCGCAGATCGATGCCTGCTTTGCGGACTTCGAGATCCAGGCGGTCAAACTCGGCATGCTCGCCAACGCCGAGGTCATCCATTGCGTGGCCGATCTGCTCGAAACGCATCGCCCACCGTTCGTGGTGCTCGACCCGGTGATGGTGTCCACCAGTGGCGCCCGCCTGCTCGAAGACGCCGCGCTAGAGGCCCTGCGCATGCGCCTGCTGCCGCTGGCCACGCTGATCACACCCAATACGCCCGAAGCCGAACTGCTGACCGGCCGCCGCATCGACGATGCCGATGCCGCCGAGCACGCCACCGCCGCCCTGCTCGAACTCGGCGCCAATGCGGTACTGCTCAAGGGCGGTCACCTGCACGAAGGCACGCGGGTGATCGACCGCTTCGATGACGGCGTCACCCAGGACGTGTTCATGCATCCGCGCCTGCAGGTCGATGCGCATGGCACCGGCTGCAGCCTGTCGGCGGCCATTGCCGCGCAGCTGTGCCAGGGCCTGTCCCTACTCAACGCCTGCGAAGCGGCCATCGACTACGTTGCGCGTGCCATCCGCCTCGGCCACAGCCCCGGTCACGGCGAGGTGCTGGTGCTGGACCATTTCGGTGCCGCGCCCAGCCCATGAGCGTGCAGGCCAGCACGCTTGTCGTGACCGCAGCGGATGGACATGCCTGGCAGGTGCTCCGCCACGCACCGGCGCGGCCGATCGCCGGCCTGCTGTGGCTGCCGGCACTGGGCGTTGCCGCCCGCCACTACCAGCCGTTCGCGCACGCCCTGGCGAGCGCCGGCATTGCGGTGTATCTGCACGAGTGGCGCGGCAACGGCAGCAGCACCCTGCGCCCCTCGCGCGAGCACGACTGGGGCTATCGCACGCTGCTTGCCGACGATATCCCCACCAGCCGCGCGCTGCTCGACCTGCATGACCCGCAGCTGCCGTGCGTGCTGGGCGGTCATAGCCTGGGCGGCCAACTGGCTTGCTGCCATGCCGCGCTGCAGCCGGCACGGATTGCGCAGCTGTGGCTGGTCGCCAGCGGCTCGCCGTACTGGCGCAATTTTCCGGTGCCGATGCGCTACGGCCTGCCGCTGATCTTCCGGCTGCTGCCATGGCTGGCACGCACGCAGGGCGTGTTGCACGGGCGAACGCTTGGTTTCGGCGGCACCGAGGCGCGCAGCCTGATCGCCGATTGGGCGCAGGTCGGTCGCAGCAATCGCTATCGTGCGGCAGGCACGTCGTGGGATCTCGAGCAGGCATTGGGCCAACTCGATCTGCCGATCAGCGCAGTGACCTTCGCACGCGACCACTTCGGCCCGCCCGGCGCCTTGCAGGCCTTGCTGCAGAAAATGCCGCAGGCACGTGCCGAACGTGTTGCCTTGGACGATGCGCAACTGGGCGCGCGCAGTGATCACTTCGCATGGATGAAGACGCCTGCCGCCGTGGCCGCTGCACTGCGCCGGCGTCTTGGCGATGAGGGTAGCGACAATCGAATGTCACAAAGGGATTGACGAGGACTCCAGGCATCCGCATAATTCCGCTCCTGACGACGCGCCCGTAGCTCAGTTGGATAGAGTACCTGGCTACGAACCAGGCGGTCGGGAGTTCGAATCTCTCCGGGCGCACCATCTTCAGAACAATAAGAGACAGCCTTCAACCGCTGTCTTTTTAGTTACAAGGGTCCGATCACACTGCGACGGATCTGCAAGTTAGAAATGCAAGTCAAAACAAGATAATGCGTCCGTAGCTCAGTTGGATAGAGTACCTGGCTACGAACCAGGCGGTCGGGAGTTCGAATCTCTCCGGGCGCACCAATCTTGAAGAAAACGACCAGCTTGCTGGTCTTTTTTTTTGCCTGTCGTTCGAGCGCATGGCGTGGCCACGCTGTTACCACGCAGCGAACGCGACGCAGCAACTGCCAAAGACCAGCACGCCCGCCGCAGGACATCGCGTCACTGCGGTCAGGCCATCGCGCCCAGCACATCATCGGTACGGGCAACCACCGCCACCGGCAGCAGCGAGGTCACCGGATGCCCGGCGTCGCGCCATGCATCCAGCCCACCCAGCAACGGCCGCACGTCGCCATATCCGCGCTCGCGCATCCGACCGGCCAACCACGCCGCCGACACCTCGTCCGGACACGCGCAATAAATCACCACACTGCGATCGCGCGGCACGCTGGCCAGGATCTGCGCGAGCTGACGCTCGTCGGCAAACACCGCGCCGGGAATCGTGTACGGCTGCAGATCGCGATGGCCCGGCGCACGGATATCCAATACCGTCGGCCGTAGCGCTTCGTCGCCATCCAGCAACGGCACCAGTTCGTCCACCGCAATACGCGCGTGCTCCAGCGAGCGCAGCAAGGCATGCCGCCGCCACCAACGCCAGCCGACATAGCAGGCCAGCAATACGGCCAACACGACAACGGCACCGGAGCCCAGATCCGACAGCAACGCGAGCACGTCCTGCACCTGATGCGCGAACAGCGCACCCAGGCTCAGCCCGACGAACGCCCACAGCGACGCACCCAGGGCGTCGTAGCGCAGGAACGCCGCCAGGCGCACCCGCATCGCACCAGCCATCGGCACCGAGACCATCGACAGACCGGGCACGAACTTGGCCACCGCCAATACCCGCACACCCCAGCGCGAGAAGAACCGCTCGGTCTTCTTCATGCAGGTATCGCGCGACAGCGACAGCCAGCACAGCGACTGCAGGGTGCGATTGCCGAAGCGGCGGCCGGCCAGATACCAGGCCAGGTCACCGAGCAGACTCGCCAGCACCGACACTGCCAACGCCAGCAATCCGGCCAGCCAGGCGTCGCTCCCACCCTGCAGCGCGTAGCCGGCACCGACCAGCACCAGGGTCGGCAGCGCCGGCACCGGCAGGCCCAGCGACAACGCCAGCACGTTGGCAAAGACCAGCGCCAATCCGTACTGTTCGATCAAGCCTTGCATGCGGCGACCCTGCGCGACGGCGAGGGCCCATTATCCGCCCTTCCTCACGCACGCGGCTGCCCGGCGGCGACGGAACGATACGTTTCGGCAAGCGACTGCAACCAGCCATCGAACAGTCCATCGCGGCGCAGTGCGCGCCGCCACCAGCCCAATGCCTCGCCCTCCTCGCCCGGCCGCCATGCCAGGTAGAAGGTTTCATCAGGTTTATGGGTTTCCACCTGCAGCTCGCGCAGCCGGCCGTCCTGCAGCGCGCCGCGCGCATACGGCTCGGGCAGAAAGCCGTAGCCGGCACCGGCCAGCTGCAGCTGCAGCTTGGCCTGCATGTCCGGCACGGTGAGCACATCGCGCGCGGAGAGCAGGCCGACCGTGCGTGGCAGCAGACGCCGCGCCGAATCCGCCACCGCGATCGCACGGTGTTCGGCCAGCTCGGCCGCGCCCAGCAGGCCGGCGCCCGCCAGCGGATGCGTGGAGGCCACCGCGAACACGAAGCCCAGCGTGCCGATCGCCTCGGCCACATAGCCGCCACCGCTCGGCCCCTCGCCCGCCGCCACGATCAGGTCCACGCGCCGATCCAGCAGTGCCTCCCAACTGCCGGACAAGGATTCGCTCACCGCGCGCAGGCGGGTGCTGTCGGCCACCGTGTAGAAGTCCAGGATCTGCGTCTGCAGCAAGGCCACCGGCAGGATCGCATCCAGCCCGATCGCGAAGTCCGACTCCCAGCCCGACGCCACCCGCCGGACCCGCACCTCCAGCTCCTGCGCGGCCCGCAGCAGCTGCCGCCCCTCGCGCAGCAGTTCGCGCCCGGCCTGGGTCGGTGTCGCCTTGGGGCCGACCCGCTCGAACAGCTGCACACCCAGATCGTCCTCCAGCTTGGAGACCGTGTAGGAAATCGTCGACGGCACCTTGAACAACACCTTGGACGCGGCCGTGAACGAGCCGCGGCGGTCGATCGCATCCAGGATCTGCAACGCTTCCAGGCTGATTTTCATTGTTCGATTTTTTCGATGATAGCGGCCAAATCTACTCGCTTTTTGGCGCCGGCGCGGAGGTAGAAACTAGCCATCAAGCCGCCGGGACACCGATTCATTCCCTGGCGACACCAACCCTTTCAAGGAGAAGCAGCATGTTGAATGTCCGCAAGAGCGAAACCCGTGGCCGCGCCGAACATAGCTGGCTGTCCTCGCGCCATACCTTCTCCTTCGCCAGTTACCACGACCCGCGCCACATGGGCATCGGCCCGCTGCGGGTGATCAACGAAGACAAGGTGATCCCGGGCGAAGGCTTCGGCACCCACGCCCACCGCGACATGGAGATCATTTCCTACGTGCTGGGCGGCGCGCTGGAGCACAAGGACAGCATGGGCACTGGCTCGGTGCTGCACTACGGCGACGTGCAGCGCATGAGCGCCGGCAGCGGCGTCAGCCACAGCGAGTTCAACCACTCCGCCAGCGAACCGGTGCACTTCCTGCAGATCTGGGTGATGCCCGAGCGCAGCGGCATCGAGCCCAGCTACGAGGAGAAGCATTTCGATGCCGACAGCAAGCGCAACCAGCTGCGCCTGATCGCCTCGCCCGGCGGCGAGCACGGCTCGCTGCGCCTGCATCAGGATGCGCGCCTGTATGCCTCGATCCTCGATGGTGAGGTGCGCCTGCAGCAGCCGCTGGCCGACGGCCGCATCGGCTACGTGCAGGTGGCGCGCGGCAGCCTGAGCGTCAATGGCCAGGCGCTGTCGGCCGGTGATGCGCTGCAGATCACCGACGAGCCGGAAATCGTGCTGGCCGATGCACGCGATGCGGAAGTGCTGGTGTTCGACCTGCCGAAGTAAGCGGCACCAGCGCAGCGCGCAGCGTGCCGCCGACAAGCCGGCACGCTGCGCACTGGAGATTTGCAGACATCAAAAAGCCCGCTTCCGGCGGGCTTTTTTGTGCTCAAGCAACGCTGATTGCAGGACACCTGCGATGACGCGGCCACGCTTGACGCGACGCATCGCCAACGCCGCGCAGCACTGCATCACTGCGCGAGATCACGCGGCCTGCGGCCTGGCAGGCCTGGCAAGCGACTTGCTCGGGGTCTCGCTGCGCACGACAGCCGCCGCTGCGGCGCCATCGCTATCACCATCACCATCGCCATTGACCAGAGCAAACAGCGCGTCGGCATCGGCTTCCAGCACACGTGCAGAGCGCGCCAGATCGTCGACCATCTGCGCCTGGTCACGCGCCTGCACCCCGATCGATTGCAGCGCGGTGTTGGCGGTGGAAATATCCCGCGCCTGCTCCTGACTGGCAGCGGCAATCTGCTCCACGGTGGCGGTAACCCGCAACACCGAACCGACCATGTCCTGCATCACCGCCCCGGCCTGCTCGGCCAGGCGCGAACCGTCGCCCACCTGGTCGGTCGCATTGTCGATCAAGCCACGAATTTCCTTTGCCGAGACACTGCAGCGCTGCGCCAGGCTACGCACCTCGGTCGCCACCACGGCAAATCCACGCCCCTGCTCGCCAGCGCGTGCCGCTTCCACGGCTGCATTCAAGGCCAGGATATTGGTCTGGAACGCGATGCCGTCGATCACCTCGATGATCTGGCCGATACGGTCGGTGGCCGCGCGAATGCCCGCCGTGGTCTTGACCATGTCGGCGATGACGGTGGCGCCGCGCCGCGCCACATCGGCCGATGCCTCGGCCATGCGCTGCGCCGAACCGGCGCTGTCGGAATTGCTGCGCACGGTTTCTGCCAGCTGATCGATGGTGGTCGAGGTCTGCGCCACGGCCGCCGACTGCGTGGACGAGCGGCTCACCAGTTCCTGGTTGCTGACCGAAATATGATGCGCCTCGCGCTGCACGTTCTGCGCAATGCTCATGGTCTGCTGCATCAATTGATGCATGCGCTCGGCCGAGCGCACCTGATCGGTGACATCGGTGGCGTACTTGACCACCTTGTACGGGCGCCCGGACACATCCAGGATCGGGTTATAGGACGCCTGGATCCACACCGGACTGCCGTCCTTGCGCAGGCGACGGTAGCGGCCCGCATCGAACTGCCCACGCGCCAGCTTCGCCCAGAAATGCCGATAGTCCTCGGAGGCGCCGTAGCTTGCGTCCACGAAGATACGGTGATGCTGGCCGATCGCCTCCTCGGCGGAGTACCCCAAAATGGCCAGGAAGTTGTCGTTGGCACTCAGCACGCGCCCTTGCAGATCGAATTCGATCACGCCCATCACCTTGTCGATGGCCTGGATGCGTCCATCGGCGTCGGCCGAATCGATCACCTGGCGGGTCACGTCGGTGGCGTACTTGACCACCTTGTACGGCCGCCCGTGCTCGTCGAGCACCGGGTTGTAGGACGCCTGGATCCACACTTCGCTGCCGTCCTTGTTGAGGCGCTTGTAGCGCCCCGCGTCGAACGCGCCGCGCCCGAGCTTGTCCCAGAACGCGCGATAGGCCGCGGACTGACGCGTTTGCGCGTCCACGAACATGCCATGGTGCTTGCCGCGGATCTCATCGAGCCGGTAGCCCATCACCGCAAGGAAATTCTCGTTGGCATCGAGCACCGTGCCATCCAGCGAAAACTCGATGACCGCCATGACCTTGTCGATCGCATCGATGCGGCCTTCGAAGTCGGCGGTCTGGCGCACCTGCGCGGTGATGTCGGTGGCGTACTTGATCACCCGGTAGGCCTTGCCCGCGCGATCCAGCAACGGGTTGTAGGAAGCGTTGATCCACACTTCGCGCCCGTTCTTGTCCAACCGGCAGAACCGCCCGGCATTGAAGTCGCCGCGACGCAGCGCCTGCCAGAACTGTCGATAGCTTTCGCTGTCGCGGTCGCTGGGGGTCACGAACATGTGGTGATGCTGACCGACGACTTCGTCCATCCGGTAGCCCATCAGCGACAGGAAGTTCTGGTTCGCGTGCAGGATGCGGCCATCCAGATCGAACTCGATCACCGCCATCACCCGGTCCACCGCATCGGCCTTGTGCTGCAGCCTACGGCTCAGTGAAGAAAACAGGCGTCCAAGCAGCGGCGGCAGGCGCATCGGGGTGAGATCCGAGAGAGGTGTCACAGCCTTAGCGACCCGTGCCCGGCTTACTTGAATCGCTGCCCGCGGCGCGTTCGTGGCAGTTCAGATGCTGCGGCCGGCACAGCCGCCGGCGTTGCGCCAGCAATGCCAATGCAGACCGTCACTGACCTGCCGGCACAAATGAAAACGCCCGCAAATCAGGGATTTGCGGGCGTCTAGAACACTGGCGGAGCGAGAGGGATTCGAACCCTCGATAGAGTTTTTGACCCTATACTCCCTTAGCAGGGGAGCCCCTTCAGCCGCTCGGGCATCGCTCCAGTTTTTACGTCCTGCCGCGGTGTCCGTTGCAGGCCGCGAAGAATACCGGGTAAGAGGGGCTAACGTAAACCCTTTATGACGATCAATTCGAAGAATCGTCGCCCTGATGCGCACCGGAAGCGACCGGCTCATCCCCACGCTGGATCCGCTGATAGATTTCTTCGCGGTGTACAGCAACATCTTTCGGTGCGGTGATGCCGATACGCACCTGATTACCCTTGACGCCGAGTACGGTCACAGTGACCGAGTCGCCGATCATCAAGGTTTCGCCTACCCGGCGAGTGAGGATCAACATTTTGCAAATCTCCTGGAACCGGTGGGTTTCCCACCAGCATCGGCGGCCGACTGACGAGGCGCGCCCTAGGTAAAGGGAATAGACCGGAAATGGTAGCGGGACACCCTGCCAACCAGCAAGGCATACCAGGACAAGTGTTCAGCCCAAGTGTTGCTTGACCCAGGAGGGCACGCCTTCCAGCGCGGTCGCAAGGGCGGGACCATCCTCGCCACCACCCTGGGCGAGATCCGGACGACCGCCGCCCTTGCCTCCGATCTGACTGGCGATATGGCCGAGGAGTTCCCCCGCCTTCACCTTGCCAGTTGGGCTGCCGTTCACGCCGGCCACAAGCGCAACCTTGCCGCCAGCAGCGCCTGCCAACACGATGACCGAATCGCCCAACTGCTGCTTGAGGCGATCCATCGCATCACGCAACGCCTTGGCATCGAAGCCTTCCAGACGCACGGCGACCACCTTGACGCCTGCCACATCGACCGCGCTGGAACCCAGGTCTGCAGTTGCGCCGGAGGCCAGCTTGGCCTTGAGCGACTCCAGCTCACGCTCGAGCCGCTTCTGACGTTCGGTGAGCGCGCGAACCTTGTCGACCACCTCGGTGGCATTGCCGCCGAGCAGGCTGGCTGCCTCGAGCAGACGTCGCTCTTCATCGACGACATGATCCAGCGCGCCCTGCCCGGTCACCGCCTCGATACGACGCACGCCCGAGGACACACCGCCTTCGGAGGTGATCTTGAACAAGCCGATGTCGCCGGTACGGGTGACATGGGTGCCACCGCAGAGCTCGGTGGAATAGCCGCCCATCTTCAGCACGCGCACGTTCTCGCCGTACTTTTCGCCGAACAGGGCCATCGCGCCGAAATCCAGTGCCTCCTGCATGGTCATGTTGTGCACTTCCACGCTGTGGTTGGTGCGCACTTCGGCGTTGACCTTGCGTTCGATCACGGCGAGCTCTTCGGGCGTGATCGGCTGGAAGTGCGAAAAGTCGAACCGCAAGCGGTCCGGTGCAACCAGCGAGCCCTTCTGCTGCACATGCGTGCCCAGCACCTCGCGCAGGGCCGCATGCAGCAGATGCGTGGCCGAGTGGTTGAGGATGGTCTTGCCGCGACGCTGCACGTCGATGCCGCCTGCCAGCACATCGCCCAATGCCAGCGCACCTTCGGTGATGCGCCCGACATGGCCATGGAATTGGCCGGCAAACTTCTGGGTGTCGGTGATCTCGATGGAGACATCGCTACCGCTCAGCTGGCCGCTATCGCCGACCTGGCCACCGGACTCGGCATAGAACGGCGTACGGTCGGTGAACACGATGACCTCGTCGCCGGCTTCCGCGCGTTCGACCGGGCGGCCCTGCTTGAGCAACGCCACGACCTTGAGCGCATCGGCGTCATAGGCCTCGTAGCCCAGAAATACCGTCGGCGACATGGTGGCGACCAGATCGGCTGGCAATGCGACGCCGCCACCGAACTTGCCGGCAGCACGCGCGGTCTCGCGCTGACGCTCCATGGCGAACTCGAAGCCCTCCATGTCCACGCGCAAGCCACGCTCGCGTGCGATGTCGGAGGTCAGATCGACCGGGAACCCGTAGGTATCGAAAAGGCGGAACGCATCGGCGCCGGGAATCACTTCCTGCGCGCGCGCGGCGACGTCGTCGAAGATCTTCATGCCGGCGTCCAGCGTCTCGGCAAAACGCTCTTCCTCGGCCAGCAGTGCGCGCGCGACGGTCTCCCGCGCGACCACCAGTTCGGGATAGGCCTCGCCCATCAGCTCGACCAGGGTCGGCACCATCTTGCTGAAGAACGGCTGGCGTACCCCCAGCATCCAGCCGTGGCGCAGCGCACGCCGGATGATCCGGCGCAGTACATAACCGCGGCCTTCATTGGACGGCAGCACACCGTCGACGATCAGGAACGAACAGGCGCGGATGTGATCGGCGATCACCCGCAGCGACTTGTTCTCCAGATCGGTGACGCCGGTCAGCGCGCTGGCCTTGCCGATCAAGGCCTGGAACAGATCGATCTCGTAGTTGGTATGCACGTGCTGCAGGATCGCAGCCAGGCGCTCCAGGCCCATGCCGGTGTCCACGCACGGCGCCGGCAGCGGCACCAGGGTGCCGTCAGGCTGGCGGTCGAACTGCATGAACACCAGGTTCCAGATCTCGATGAAGCGATCGCCATCTTCATCCGGGGAGCCCGGGGGGCCACCAGCGATGTGGTCGCCGTGGTCGAAGAAGATCTCGGTGCACGGGCCGCACGGGCCGGTATCGGCCATCTGCCAGAAGTTGTCCGACGCGTACGGCGCACCCTTGTTGTCGCCGATGCGCACGATGCGGCTTTCCGGAATGCCGATCATGTCGCGCCACAGCGCGAAAGCTTCTTCGTCGGTGTGGTAGACGGTGACCAGCAGCCGCTCGGCCGGCAGCTTCCAGACCTGGGTCAGCAGCTCCCAGGCCCAGCTGATAGCGTCCTTCTTGAAGTAGTCGCCGAACGACCAGTTGCCCAGCATCTCGAAAAAAGTGTGATGACGCGCGGTGTAGCCCACCGAATCCAGATCGTTGTGCTTGCCGCCGGCACGCAGGCAGCGCTGCACGTCGGCCGCGCGCACGTAGCTGCGCTTCTCCGCGCCGAGGAAGACATCCTTGAACTGGACCATGCCGGAGTTGGTGAACAGCAAGGTCGGGTCGTTGCCCGGCACCAGCGGCGCGGATGGCACGATGGTGTGGCCCTTCCCCTCGAAGAACGCGAGGAAGTCACTACGGATCTGGGAAGTGCTGAATTTGGCAGGTGCGTTCATGTGCTGGCATTGGGCGGGCGGCAGTCCCGGTCACCCAATGAGATGTGGGCGCAGATGAGCGGAACAACCTGAAACCACGAAGGGTAGCAGGCCTGACGCCCTCAGTCCTCAAGGTCGAAGCGCGTGGCGCTACGAATGCTGTTGCCATCGAAACCACGCCGGGCCAGCAGATCGGCGGCCTTGCGCCGTTGCGGCAGATCGGTGGGGCCCTGGTCGCCAAAGCGACGGCGGATCAGATCGCGCGCATTTTCGGTCCAGTCGCCCTCAAATGTCGCCATTGCGGCGCTGATGGCATCGCTGTCCAGACCATGGGTTCCCAGCTCTGCGCGGATATGCAGTGGGCCGTAGCCCGAGCCTGCACGATTGCGCACGACCGAGGCCGCAAAACGGGTGTCGTCCTGCCACCCCTCGTCAGCCAGGCGCTCCACGGCCGCTTGTGCAGCGTCCGGCTCGATACCGCGTGCCAGCAGCTTGCGGTTCAATTCCTTGCGCGAATGCTCGCGCCGCACCAGCAATCCCAGTGCGCGTTGGACCGGCGTCTGTTCCTTGAACCGGCGTCCCCGCTTTGGCGCGGGCTGTTGCTCGTCCATCGTGGGTGTCCCGAGTACCAAAACCACACAGCATCAATGCGCCGTCCATGGCGCCTGCCCTCCTGGCCTTCAATAGATCTACCGCGGGAAGCGACGGCACTGACTCCGCCGTCCCCGCGATAGAAAACCTGCCACAGCCGTCAGTGCTGCCGTTCTGCCATCAGGCGGACGCGGCCGGCAGGGGGAACCGGGGATGGCCCACGCGGACGTCCCGGTTCGCGCTGCCGCCGAGACACCGGCCTGATGACGGCTGGGCTCGCACTGCCTGGCTGCTGTTATTCCTTCTCGACATCGTCGCCGGCTTCGCGCGGCGCTTCGGCCGGCTGGAACTTCTCGCGCAGCTCGGCTTCCAGCCGCACCGCAACCTGCGGGTTGTCGCGCAGATAGCCACGCGCGTTGTCCTTGCCCTGCCCGATGCGTTCTTCGCCGTAGCTGTACCAGGCGCCGGCCTTCTCGACCAGCTTGGCTTCCACGCCCATGTCGATCAGCTCACCCTCGCGGCTGATGCCTTCGCCGTAGAGGATTTCGGTCACGACCTGCTTGAACGGAGGCGCCAGCTTGTTCTTGACCACCTTGATCTTGGTCTGGTTGCCGATGATTTCGTCGCCCTTCTTGATCGCGCCGATACGACGGATATCCAGACGGACCGATGCGTAGAACTTCAGCGCGTTGCCGCCAGTGGTCACTTCCGGGCTCTGGCCCGGCATCATCACGCCGATCTTGTGGCGCAACTGGTTGATGAAGACCACCAGCGTGTTGGAGCGCTTGATGTTGCCGGTCAGCTTGCGCAGCGCCTGGCTCATCAGGCGAGCCTGCAGACCCGGCAGCTGGTCACCCATTTCACCTTCGATTTCCGCCTTCGGGGTCAGCGCGGCGACCGAGTCGACCACCACGATGTCCACCGAACCGGAACGCACCAGCATGTCGGCGATTTCCAGCGCCTGTTCGCCGGTATCCGGCTGCGACAGCAGCAGGTCGTCGACATTGACGCCCAGCTTGGCGGCGTAGATCGGGTCCAGCGCATGCTCGGCGTCGATGAAGGCAGCGGTGCCACCCTTCTTCTGGCACTCGGCAATCGCCTGCAGGGTCAGGGTGGTCTTGCCCGACGATTCCGGACCGTAGATCTCCACCACGCGGCCCTTGGGCAGGCCGCCGATCCCCAGTGCGATGTCCAACATCAGCGAGCCGGTCGGAATCACTTCGACGGCCTCGATCACACGGTCGCCCATGCGCATCACCGAGCCCTTGCCGAATTGCTTCTCGATCTGGCTCAGTGCGGCGGAAAGGGCGCGCTTCTTGTTCTCATCCATCTGGGTGATCCTTGTCAGTGATTTCGGTGTAGGGCTAATGTAGCGGCGGTGTATCGCACAGGCTGAGACTGGCTGCGACACACTCAGATTAGGGAGGCGGCCATGGCGATGGCAGCGGGAAATCCTGCGGCACCGGCTCGGGATAACGCCAGTGAGGCCATCGGCGCAGTACTCAACGATTCGGCCTCAACAGCCCGCAGTACAGGCCCTCGATCGCGAAATCCTGATCCGGCAACACTTCGATCGGCGCGTAGTCCGGGTTGCGCGGCAGCAGGCGGATGCGGTCCTTGCCGATCTTCAACAGCTTGACCGTGATCTCCTCATCGATGCGCGCCACCACGATCTGCCCCGAACGCGCGTCGCGGGTGCGGTGCACCCCGATCAGGTCGCCGTTGAAGATGCCTTCATCGCGCATCGAGTCGCCCTGCACTTTGAGCAGATAGTCCGGCGACGGCGAAAAGAACACCCGGTCCAGCACCACGAAGTCGTCCGAGCCGATATCCGCGCCGATCGGCAGGCCTGCCGCCACGCGTCCCAGCACCGGCAGGCGCAGCACATCGTCGCGTACCGGCTCGTTTGCAGCGGCAGGCGGGGTGCGCGGCTGGGCGCCCTGCCCGGCCAGACGGATGCCGCGGGCCTGGCCGGGGACGCGACGGATCGCACCGGCCAGTTCCAATGCCTCCAGATGGTATTGCGCGCCGCGCACACCCTTGAAGCCGAAGGCGCGGGCGATCTCGGTCTGCGAGGGCGGTACGCCGTCGGCATCGATGCGCTCGGCGATCAAGGCCAGGATTGCTTGCTGGGTATCGGTCAGGTCCATGGTTAGTAGTATTACTACTAACTGACGCCTGCGCAATAGCCGCGCCGTGCGCCATGCACAGTCCGGCAATCGGGGGTCAGCATGTGCCGCGTCTAGCGGCGGCTGCGCCAGATGGAGAACAGGATCCAGACGCCGCAGATGGCTGCGCCGATGAAACCGCCGACGCCCAACGCGAGCAGCCAGCGGCTGGCACTGCCACCAACACTGTTCATGACGATCGACGAGCCGATCACCAGCGCGGCAGTCACGATCCCCATGGTGAGCCGGTTGGCCGCGCGATCGACCTGCTCGCCGAACTCGCGCAATGCACGCGTTTCGATCTGCAGTTGCAGCTTGCCGCGCCGTGCGGCCTGCAGCAGCCGTTTGAGGTCGCGTGGCAGATCGCCGATCAGGTCGATCGCGCCGGTCACGGTGCGACGGCTGCGCCGCAGCATTGCGCTGGGTGCATAACGCTGCAGCACCACGCGTTCGAGATATGGACGCGCCTCGGTGGCCATATCGAAATCCGGATCGAGCTGGCGCCCCATGCCTTCGAGCGTCAGAAACGCCTTGATCATCAGCGCCAGATCCGACGGCAGGGTCAGCCCGTGATCGCGCAGGATCGAGGTCACATCGCCCAGCATCGCGCCGATGCGCAGCTCCTTCAGCGGCACCCCGCGGTACTCGTCGACGAAGGCACCGATATCCTGCTGCAGCCGCGACTCATCGATCTCCAGGCTGGTACCGGCCCATTCCAGCAGTACGTCGATGACCGCTTCGGCGTCGTAGCTGACCATGCCATGCAGCAGTTGCGCGACCTGGAAGCGGCGCTGCTCGGAAACGCGCCCGACCATGCCGAAATCGATGACGGCGATGCGCCCGTCGCGCAGATAAAAAATGTTGCCCGGATGCGGGTCGGCGTGGAAACAGCCATCCTGCAGCACCATCTTCAGCACGATCCCGGCACCGGTGCGTGCGAGCGCCTTGCGGTCCAGGCCAGCCGCATCCACGGCGACCAGGTCCCGCCCCGGGATGCCGTCGATGAATTCCTGCACATTGAGCGATTCGCAGGTCCACTGCCAATAGACGGACGGCACCACCACCTGAGGGTCGTTGACGAAATTGGCTGCGATGCGCTCGGCATTGCGGCACTCGGCGGCGAAATCGAGTTCGCGCCGCAAGGAGACGGTGAATTGCTGCACCACTTCGGCGGGGCGATAACGCTTGAGATCGGGCGCACGCGTTTCCACGATTTCCGCCAGGCGCGCCAACAGACGCAGATCCGCATCGATGACATCGCCAATGCCGGGGCGGCGGATCTTCAGCACTACTGGTGTGCCATCGGCCAGCCAGGCGCGATGCGTCTGCGCCAGCGATGCCGCAGCCAGAGGCTGTTCGTCCAGGCGTGCGAACACGCTTTCCGGCTCCGCGCCCAGGGCTGCGACCAGTTGCGGGCGGATCTGTTCGAACGGCAGTGCAGGCACCGCGTTCTGCAGCTCGCTCAGCTCTTCGATCCACTCCGGCGGCAGCAGGTCCACGCGCGTGGCCAGCAACTGCCCCAGCTTGACGAAGGTCGGCCCAAGTTCCTCGAGCGCGCGCCGCACCCGCGTCGCGGCGGACATGCGCAGGCGGCCCTCGGCGTTATGCCAGTGCAGCAGCTTGCCGGCACGTTCGAGCACGTCGGCAAGCCCGATGCGCCGCACCACATCGCCGAATCCGTAACGAATCAGCACCGCGGCGATTTCCTGCAGCCGCCCAAGATCCCGAACGGTGCCGAGCGCTTCCCACATCAGCACACCGCCTGCGATTGCGCTGCGGCAACGGGCCGCATGGCGTTAACGTGCATCACTGCTTGTGTGCGCTCCTTGCAAACGCCTGTTGACCATGCACGACCACGCGCAACGCCTGTGGCTACATGATCGCTCGCGCGCAGGACGGCGCGGTGGCCGGTCGCCGCAGGCATCGGCTGCCGCGCGGCTGCGCGCCGATCATCCAGCAACGCCCGGACAGCGCCAGCAGATCGGCGCAGCAAGGACAACGACAACGCATGAGCAAAAAGCGGAAGCATCGGCACGCAGGTTGGAAACGGGACCTTGTTTGTAGCCGATCTGCACGTGCCTGTCGCGTCATGAATACCTGCGGGCTTAACCGAGGTTGCGCTTGCGCATGCATCTTGCTGCCTTGGCAATGCGGTGCTTGGGCCTTCGAAACCTAATACCGCAACCGCAAGGTGAGCCCATACGTGCGCGGCGCACTCAGAAATGCATTCCACGAACCCGCCTGTAGCGGCGCATCGATGACGATCTGGCGATAGGTTTCGTTGCCGAGATTTTCTGCCCACGCTTCCAGCATCCAGCGCTTGTCGTCGGCGCCGATGCCCACCCGTGCATTGAGCACCGTATAGCCCGGTTGCGCCTTCTGCGGATCCAGATCGGAGCCGGCGTTGTACTCGGAAACATACTTCGCGCCGACATTGAACCGGCCGGTCATGCGATTGCCGAGCGCGTGCTCGTAACTGACCGAAAGATTGGCCGACCAGCGTGGCGCAAAGCTCAGACGACTGCCCGGCAGCAGTGCCAGATCGGCGTCCGGCAGCGGATCGTCGCCATACGCGGTATCCGTGTAGCTGAGCCCGCCCTGCACCATCAGGCCGGGCGTGGCGCCCTGCCACAGCAGGTCGGTATCGATGCCGCGCGACACCACGCTGGGAATGGCGCGCACCACGAAGCTGGTCCCGAGGAAATTGTTGAGCTGAAAGTCGCTGAAGTCCTGATAGAACAGCGCGGCATTGAGCAGCAGGTTGCCACCGAGCCAGCTGGTCTTGGCGCCGAGCTCGTAACTGTCGACGAATTCGCCGGGAAACGCGGTGTCGTCCACCGCCAGGATCCCTTGCACGCCGCTGGACAAACCATCGGAGGACTGCACGCGATCCAGGTTGAAACCGCCGGCCTTGTAGCCGCGTGCGGCGGACACATAGGTCATCACCGCATCGCTCCAGCGGTACGCCAGCTTCGCCGTGCCCGACCATTCTCGCTCGGTGCGGCGTTGCTCGGTGCGACGGCCGGCATGGGCGACGTTGGCCCAGGGCAGACAGGTGAAACCGACCACTTGTGGTGCGCTTGTCGGCACCGCCGACGCAGGCACGCCGCGCGCGACCAGCGCGGCCCCGATACGCCGCAATGCGGCCGGATCGAGCTGACCGTTGGCCGCGAAGTAACTGGCGCACGCCGGGCTTCCATCGGGATTTTCGAAGCTCGACTGCAATGCCTTGTGCTCGTAGGTGTAGCGCAGCCCAACCACCACATCCAATGTATCGGTGGCATGCCAGGTGTTGTTGGTGAACAGCGCGGCACTGGTGCCATCCTGCCGAAAGCGATCCTGGCTACCCTGGCCGCGAAACAGCGTGCGGGCCGGCAAGCCGGTGGCATCCGCGAGAAAGCGCGTTGCATCCGCACGGGTGGCCAGCGCCGGATTGACCCGTGCAAGCAACACGCTGGACAGATACGGCTCATAGGCACTGCCGAAGCGATACGACTCGTTGCGATGCAGGGTTTCGTCGGCGTAGAACGCACCGACCATCCAGTCCAGACGCTCGCCAGATCCGGCCAGGCGCAGTTCCTGGCTGAAGGTCTTGAACCGGGTCAGCATCTCGTCCTCGCGCGGCGCGCGGTAGAGGATGTCGGCCGCACTGTAGTCGAAGTCCAGGCCGTTGATGGATGTCCAGTCGCGCAATGCGGTGATCGAGGTCAGCACCGCCTTGCCCAGCCACGGAGTGGCCCAATCCAGCTGCGCCGACACGCCCTTGTCCTGGATATCCTGCGCGGTGCTGCGATTGCTGTAGGCACGCCTGCCTTGCGGGTCTGCACGCGCAGTGGTGCCCTGCCCGCCTGGTGCCAGCGCATCGATCAGTGCTGCGGTCGGCCCACGTTCGGTGGTGACGGTGACGCAGCAGTTTTCTTGGCGGCGGGTGTAGTCGGCAGCCAGATTGATGTCCAGGTCGGCGCCGGGTTCCCATAACCATTGCACGCGCGCAGTGCGCAGGTTCTGGTCGCCATCGTCGCTGGCGGTGCGTGGGCCGGCCCCGGTGACCACCTGTTCGAAGCCGTCGCGACGCCGCCTGGCCGCATAGACGCGCAAGGCACTGGTGTCGCCCAGCGCATCGTTGAAGGCGCCGGCAATCCCGAGCGCACCATAGTTGCCCACGGTGATCTCGGCATCGGCACTGCGGGTAAAACTGGGCCGACGCGTCACCACGTTGATGACGCCGGCCGAGGTGTTCTTGCCGAACACGGTGCCTTGCGGCCCCTTCAACACCTCGATGCGCTCAAGCTCGCCGAGGTCGGCAAAGCCCACGCCGTTGCGTGCGCGCGCCACCCCATCGATGACCACACCGACCGAGGATTCGAGCCCGGCGTTGTCGCCCACGGTGCCAATGCCGCGGATGCGCGCGGTGGTCTGCGCAGCGCTCTGACTGCTGGTCACGATCAAACCGGGCACCAGCACCTGCAGTTCCTTGATGTCATGCACACCGCTGTCCTGCAGCAGTTGTTCGGGCAATACCGAGACCACCACCGGCACGTTCTGCAGCGATTCCTCGCGCTTTTGCGCAGTCACCTTCAGCGCCGCCAGCGTTGCCGGCTCGTTGCGCTGTTGCTGCGTGGCCGTTTGCGCATGCAGCGGCGATGCCTGTGCGGCCGCGAAAAGCGCCAGCGCAAGCCCGGTGCTGCGTTGCTGTTGCATGCGCATGCCTGTCCCCCGACAAAGAGCCCGCAATGCACTGCGGCGAGCGCCGCAGGTCGCGTGAAACCACACCTTAGCGAGTGAACGGGGTTGGACAACACCGCTGGCAGAAGCTGCGCAGCGCGCAGCGAACGCACTGCGGTGAAAGCTGCATTGCAGCCATGCAGGAACTGCACAATCGCTGGATGTCGAAGACAATCGCCGCGGCCAGCGTCGCACTGCGCGCAGCATAGGTGCGCGTGCGGCTTTCTTCCGGACGGAGACTAGAGCAGTGCGCTCAAGCCCTGCAGCGCGGCAACCACGGTCTGACGCCGCACTGCATCGCGATTGCCAGCGAACTGGAACAACTGCGCAGTGGCATAGCCGCCGCGCCGCTTCCAGCCGATCCATACCGTGCCGACCGGCTTGTCCTCACTGCCGCCACCCGGGCCGGCGATGCCGGTCACCGCCACAGCGATGCTCGCACCGGAATTGACCAGTGCGCCCGACACCATTTCGATCACCGTTTCGCGGCTGACCGCACCATGCACTTCCAGCGTCTGCGGCCGCACCCCCAGCAAGGCCTGCTTGGCCTCGTAGCTGTAAGCGGCCATGCCGCAATCGAACCAGTGCGAGGATCCCGCCACATCGGTGACCGCCTTGGCGATCCAGCCACCGGTACAGCTCTCGGCAGTGACCAGGCGCTCGCGCGCGGCAAGCAGCTGTTGACCGAGGCGTTCGGCCAGCTGCTGCAGTTCGGAATCGGCGGACATGGACATGGGCACGGCGAGTGAAGGAGCAACCGACGTTTTAGCCGAATTTGCCGCGTCTGTCTGCGCTGGCGCCCAATCCGCGCCAGCGACGACGTGGCCGAGGTTCAGTGGCGGTGTGCAGCCGATGGCAGCAGCCATCGGCTGTGCTGGCAGCAGAATCGCAAGGATATCGGCGGCCGGCGGACGTTCTCACGCCTGCACCACTGCTGCAGACACGCGTTCGGTCGCCAGCAAACAGAACGCCACGGCCGAAGCGGCGCGATCGCCGCAGCGCTGGCACCCATCAGCCAGCCCCGACAACGGCGATCCGCACGGCCGGCACAAGCCGACCGTGCAGCGCCGATCACGACTCCCAGTCTTCGCGACGATCGGGCAGCATCGCGCGCAGTGGCGCACCGTCGTCGCCGGCAGCCAGGCGCTCGGCCTCGACCATCGGCAGGTCGACGTCCAGCAACCAGCCGTCCTCGTCGGACTGCTCGCCGCGCACCACTTCCAGTTGGTGCAACTTCGAGCGCAGACGGCCGGCCGATGGCGGCAACCGCAGTTGCCCGGTCACATGGCGCAGGTCCAGTCGCTGCCCGAGCGCATGCTGCAGTTCCTGCAGCCCACGTCCGTCGCGCGCGGAGACCCACACGCGTTCGCGACGCGCCTGGTCGGGAATGCCGTCCTGCGCATCGTGACGCACCTGCGCGCCTTCGATCTTGTCGATCTTGTTGAACACCAGCAGCTGCGGCAGATCGCCCGCACCCACCGCATGCAACACCTCATCGACCTGCTGGATGCGTTCCTCGCGCAGCGGGTCGGCCGCATCGACGATATGCAACAGCAGATCGGCGTCGCGCGCCTCGGACAAGGTCGAACGGAATGCGGCGACCAGTTGGTGCGGCAGGTCGCGCACGAAGCCGACCGTGTCGGCTAGGATCGCACTGCCACCGGGCAGCGCGATACGGCGCACGGTGGGATCGAGCGTGGCGAACAACTGATCGGCCACGTAGGCCTCCGCACCGGTCAAGGCGTTGAACAGCGTGGATTTGCCGGCATTGGTGTAACCGACCAATGCAATCCGCGGCAGTTCGCTGCGCATGCGCGCACGCCGCATCTGGGTGCGCTGCACCTCGACCTTTTCCAGCCGCTGCTGCAACTGTTCCACCCGCTTCTGCAACAGGCGACGGTCGGTTTCCAGCTGGGTTTCGCCAGGGCCGCGCAGGCCGATCGAACCACCGCGCTGACGCTCCAGATGGGTCCAACCGCGGACCAGCCGGGTGGCCATATGCCGCAGCTGCGCCAGCTCCACCTGCAACTTGCCCTCGTGGCTGCGTGCCCGCTGCGCGAAGATATCCAGGATCAAGCCAGTGCGATCGATCACGCGCCGCTCCAGATAGCGCTCCAGATTGCGCTCCTGGCCGGGTGACAAGGTGTGGTTGACCAACACCAGATCCGCGCCGGTGGCCTCGGCGGCGGCCTTGATCTCTTCCAGCTTGCCGCTGCCGATCAAGGTCGACGGGTTCGGTTTGTCGATGCGCGCGGTGAGCGTGGCCGCCACCGTGGCGCCCGCCGACTTGGCAAGGTCGGCGAACTCCTCCAGCACATCCTCTTCGGCAGGCCCACCGGAGTGGGTCTGAATCAACAACGCGTGTTCACCCTTGCGTGAGCGATCAAACACGCACTACTCCATTACTGCTCGACGTCGTCATCTTCCGCCTGGTTGCCTTCATTGGATTGCACATACCCACCACCTGGTCCCACGCGCACATTGCGCGCCGGCACGACCGTGGAGATGGCGTGCTTGTAGACCATCTGACTCACGGTATTGCGCAGCAGGACCACGAACTGGTCGAACGATTCGATCGTGCCCTGCAGCTTGATGCCGTTGACCAGATACACAGAGACCGGCACCCGCTCGCGCCGCAGCGCGTTGAGGAATGGATCCTGTAAAGATTGCCCCTTAGCCATCGAAAACTCCTCTTCATTATTGTTCTTATAGTCCCGGTCGACACCTGCCATCCCCAGCCGGCCCCGGAAACGGGATGTTACACGCCTGAAGCCTGCCGCACAGCGGGACGTTGACCGAGGAAGCCGACAAGTGCGCTCTCCAGTCTATGGCGGTCATGCTCCGGGTCGAACCAGCGCGCGTCGAGCTCGCCACGCAGCCAGGTGAGTTGCCGCTTGGCCAGTTGACGGGTGGCCTGCACCGCCTTGTCACGGAAGTCGGCCAGGCGACCGGCCCCATCCAGGTACTCCCAGGCCTGGCGGTACCCCACCGCGCGCACCGCGGGCAGATCCAGCGGCGCGGCGACCGCACGCAGTTGCGGCAGTGCCCGCAGACGTTCCACCTCGGCCAGGAAATCCTGCGCCAGCATCGTGTCCAGGCGCTGTTCGATACGTGCATGCAGCACTGCGCGCTCGCGCGGCGCCAGCACCACCTTCAGCACCCGCACCGGCAAGCGCGGGCCCGGCGGTAGCGCCTGCCAGTAGCTGATCGGCCTGCTGCTGATGCGGTAGACCTCCAGGGCGCGCTGGATCCGCTGCGGATCGGTGGTATGGATGCGCGCCGCCGCAACAGGGTCGACGTCCGCCAGTTGTGCGTGCATCCGGGCCCAGCCAAGTTCGCCGGCTTCGGCTGCGATCGCCGCGCGCACCGCCGGGTCGGCCTCGGGCAACTGCGACAGCCCTTCCAGCAAGGCGCGAAAGTACAGCCCGGTGCCGCCGGCCAGAATCGGCAGCTTGCCGCGCGCCACGATCTGCGCGATCGCCTGCCGCGCATCGCTGGCGAATTCCGCCGCCGAATAGATCTGCCAGGGCTCGCGCAGATCGATCAGGTGATGCGGCACCGCCGCGCGCATCGCCGCATCCGGCTTGGCCGCGCCGATGTCCAGGCCGCGATACACCAGCGCCGAATCGACACTGACGATCTCGCCGTTCCAGCGCTGCGCGGCGTCCAGTGCCAGCGCGGTCTTGCCGCTGGCGGTCGGCCCCATCAGCGCAATCGCCAGCGGGCGGCGGTCGGCCGGCATCAGTCCTCGTCCGGCCAGCGAATGCTCGGTGCCGCAGGCGCGCTCACGCGCGGCAGCGGAATCGCCGTCATCGCGCTCCACACCTTCAGGGCATCCACGGTGGCGGCCACATCATGCACGCGCAGCAACATCGCGCCGTGTTGGGCGGCGATCAGATGCGCGGCGACCGAGCCGTATACGCGCTCTGCGGCGAGCTGGTGCCCGGTCAACTCGCCGATGCTGCGCTTGCGCGACAGCCCCGCCAGCACCGGCAGGCCAAACTCCTGCAGGCGCTGCAACTGCGCCAGCACGGTCAGATTGTGCGTGGTGGTCTTGTCGAAGCCGAACCCCGGGTCGAGGATCAAGCGGCGCTTGTCGATCCCGGCCATTTCGGCCGCGAAGATGCGCTCGGCCAGGAAGCGATGCACCTCGGCCACCACGTCGTCATAGTGCGGCGCGTCCTGCATCGCATGCGGCGCGCTGCGTGCATGCATCAACACCACCGGCACCCGCAATTCGGCTGCTGCATCCAGCGCGCCCGGCGAGCGCAGCGCATGCACGTCGTTGATCATGCCGGCGCCGGCTGCGACCGCCGCGCGCATCACCTCCGGCTTGTAGGTATCCACACTGATCGGCACAGTGGTCTGCTGCGCCAATGCCTGGATCACCGGGATCACGCGCTGCAGCTCCTCCTCCAGCGATACCGGCGTGGCACCGGGACGGGTGGATTCGCCACCGATATCCAGCACCGCAGCGCCCTGCTCGACCAGACCCAGGCCATGCGCGATGGCGGCCTCGCAGCTGGCGTGCTGGCCGCCGTCGGAAAACGAATCCGGCGTGACATTGACGATCCCCATCACCTGCGGTGCATCCAGTCGCAGCTCGCGACCGGCGCAATCCAGCTTGAGGGCAGTGTCAAACATCGATGGTGTCTCCTTGGATGATTGCGGCAAGCGCTGATCGGGTGATGCGGCGCTATGGTGATGCGGCGCTATAACGCATCAAGGCCGGGAATCGCTTCCCGGCCTTGATGAATGCTGCTGCAGCTGACCGATGCGTTGGGTTACAGCTGCTCGGCCGGCCCGGCAATCGGCGGCAACGGACGCGGGCTACCCTTGTCGTTGTTGTTGCCACCGTCCTTGTCGGACTTGCCCCAGCCTGCCGGCGGCGGCGGCTCGCGGCCTTCCATGATGGCGTCGATCTGCGGCACGTCGATGGTCTCGTACTGCAGCAGCAGCTGCGACATCGCATGCAGCTTATCCAGGTTCTCGGTGAGGATCGCCTTGGTCTTGCTGTAGGCCTTGTCCAGGATCGAGCGCACCACTTCGTCGATCATGCGCGCGGTCTCGTCGGAGACGTTCTTGTGCTGGGTGACCGAACGCCCCAGAAACACCTCGTCTTCCTCCTCGCCGTAGGCCACCGGGCCGAGCTCGTCGGACAGGCCCCACTTGGTGACCATGTTGCGCGCCATCTTGGTCGCACGCTCGATGTCATTGGACGCACCGGTGGTGACCTTGTCGCCGCCGAAGATCAGCTCTTCGGCAACGCGGCCACCGTACAGCGAGCACAGCTGCGACTCGATCGCCACGCGGTTCATCGAGTAACGGTCGCCTTCCGGCAGATACATCGTCACGCCGAGAGCGCGACCACGCGGAATGATCGTGACCTTGTAGACCGGGTCATGCTCGGGCACCAGACGACCGACGATGGCGTGACCTGCCTCGTGATAGGCCGTGAGCGTCTTCTCGTCCTCGCTCATGGCCATCGAGCGACGCTCGGCACCCATCAGGATCTTGTCGCGCGCACGGTCGAAGTGGTCCATGCGGACTTCCTTCTCGCTGCCACGCGCGGCAAACAACGCCGCCTCGTTACACAGGTTGGCCAGATCGGCACCGGAGAAGCCCGGCGTACCGCGTGCGATGACCATCGGCACCACGTCGTCGGCCAGCGGCAGCTTGCGCATGTGCACACGCAGGATCTGCTCGCGGCCCTTGACGTCCGGCAGGCCGACCACGACCTGGCGGTCGAAACGGCCCGGACGCAGCAGCGCAGGATCCAGCACGTCGGGACGGTTGGTCGCCGCGATCACGATCACGCCTTCGCCGCCTTCGAAACCGTCCATCTCGACCAGCAACTGGTTCAGGGTCTGCTCGCGCTCGTCATGCCCGCCGCCGAGACCGGCGCCGCGATGACGGCCCACCGCATCAATTTCGTCGATGAAGATGATGCACGGCGCATGCTTCTTGGCCTGCTCGAACATGTCGCGCACGCGGCTGGCACCCACGCCGACGAACATTTCCACGAAGTCCGAGCCGGAAATGCTGAAGAACGGCACCTTGGCTTCGCCGGCGATCGCCTTGGCGAGCAGCGTCTTGCCGGTACCCGGAGGGCCCACCATCAGCACGCCGCGCGGAATCTTGCCGCCCAGCTTGGTGAACTTGGTCGGGTCGCGCAGGAAATCGACCAGCTCGCCGACTTCTTCCTTGGCCTCGTCGCAGCCGGCAACGTCGGCAAAGGTGATCTTGACCTGGTCCTCGCCCTGCAGCTTGGCGCGCGACTTGCCGAAGCTCATCGCCCCCTTGGCACCGCCGCCACCGCCCTGCATCTGGCGCATGATGAACAGCCAGAAGCCGATGATCAGGATGACCGGCAGGAAATTGAGCACCAACGACCAGAAACCAGGCCCGGTGGAGGGCTTCTGGCGTGTCATTTCGATGTTCTTGCTATACAGCACGTCGACCAGCTTGTCGTCGCGCGGACCGTAAACGGTGGCTTCGCTGCCGTCGGTACGCTTGAAGCGGATCGCATTGACCGCCAGGTTGGTTTCGTCGGTGTAGTCCACCGATTTCACGCGGCCTGAGTCCACTTCCTTCAGGAACTGGGTGTAGGTGATCGAGTCGGGGCCGACACCGCCCGCCATCCGCGGCGAGAAGCTCTGGAAGACGACCATCAGCACAACCGCGACGACCACCCACAGCAGCAGATTCTTGGTCAAGTCGTTCATCCTCATTGGCTCCGGTGCCCTCTACTCTTCAATTCTTGAAACACGGTGGTCATTGGCAGCTTACTTGATCTGGGCACGCTTGCCCTGACCGAGCGCATAAACTTCCGGGGAGCGCTTGCGCGAGGCCGCCGGCTTGCGAATCGTCACCTTGTCATAGCGGCGGCGAAGCTCACGAATGTAGTCGTCGGACCCGACACCCTGGAACAGCTTGATCAGGAACGCCCCGCCCGGTTTGAGGTGGGTGTCGGCAAATTCCATCGCCAGTTCTGCCAGGTGCATCATCCGCGGTTGGTCGACCGCATCCATGCCACTCTTATTGGGGGCCATATCGGACAGCACAAGGTCCACCGGCACATCGCCCAGCATCGCCTCGAATTCCGATAGGACGGTTTGCTCCCTGAAGTCGCCGTGAAGGAACTCCACGCCGGCCAGCGGCGGCATCTCCAGGATATCCAGCGCCACCACCCGGCCACTGTCTCCCATGGACTTGCGCACCTGCTGCGACCAGCCGCCTGGCGCCGCGCCCAGGTCGACCACCACCATGCCCGGCTTGAGCAGGCGGTCGCGCTGGAGCAGTTCTTCCAGCTTGTAGGCCGCGCGCGAGCGCATACCTTCGGCCTGCGCCTTCTTGACGAACGGATCGGCGAAGTGTTCCTTGAGCCAGCGCTGGCTGCTTTTACTACGGGAAGGCATCGGCAAAGGGGTCTGAACGGGTCGCCATGATACCCTGAACACCCTTTGCTTCCCTTTGATCCTGCATGTCCATTGTTCTCACCTCCGCCCAGAACCGTTTCCTGCGCGGCCAGGCCCACGATCTCAAGGCACTGCTGCAAACCGGCGGCAAAGGGGTCACGCCGGCATTTCTGGCCGAACTCGAGGAAGTGCTCGAGCGCCACGAACTGATCAAGGTGAAGGTGACATCGGAGGATCGCGAGGCCCGTGACGCCATGATCGCCGAACTGACCGAGAAGACCGGCAGCGCGCTGGTGCAGCGGATCGGCCATGTCGCCATCCTGTACCGCCCCAGCAAGGAAAAGCGTCAGATCGTGCTGCCGCGCGGCTGACCCGACGAGTTTGACATGCCTCTAAGCCAGGAACACCCCGATTACACCTATGCGCTGCGCGCGGCCGATGGCCGCCACGCCAAGGTGAACGACCAGATTCTGCAGCGCAGTTTCATCCTGATGCCGGACGAGCTGGTGGAAGGCTGGCCGGTCCCCGGCCTGGAACAGCTCCAGGTCGCACATATGGATGCGGTGCTGGCGCTCGCCCCGGCAGTGATCCTGCTCGGCACCGGCGAGCGGCAGCAGTTCCCGAAGACGGACGTGCTGGCAGCCTGCCTGACCCGCGGCATCGGCCTGGAAGCGATGACCAATGCGGCCGCGGCACGCACCTACAACGTGCTGGCCAGCGAAGGCCGCCGGGTGGCATTGGCGATGATTCTGGAAGGCCGGGATTAGGAAGTCGGGATTGGGGATTTGCAACTGGAGGCTGGAGCAGATGTCGCTCTCATGCCAACAGCAGGAGCGACACCCCAAGCAATCTTCAGGCCGCTAGAACGCGTCTTCCACGCGGCACCATCAGCCCAGCGCCGTTGCCGTTGCGAATCCCAAATCCCGAATCACTTCCTAGGCAAGTACAGCAACGGATCCACCGGCTTGCCGTTGTAGCGGATCTCGAAGTGCAGCATGTCGCGGGCGGCGCCGCTACGGCCCATCTCGGCGATCTGCTGGCCGGCCTTGACGCTCTGACCTTCGTTGAGCAGGCGCTTGCGGTTGTGTCCGTAGGCGGACAGCCACTGGTCGTTGTGCTTGATGATGATCAGCTCGCCGTAGCCGACCAGGCCGGCGCCGGAGTACACCACCACACCGTCGGCCGCGGCACGCACCGCCTGCCCGCTGGCACCGGCGATATCCACGCCCTGCTTGGTGGTCTCGCCGCTGACGAAGGTGCCGACCACCACGCCGTCGGCCGGCCAGCGCCACGGAAATCCGCTGCTGACCGGTGCTGCGATCGGGGCACTCGGGCGCGGCGGAACCACCGTGCCTGCGCTGGAGGCGCTGCCGCCCGGCCTGCTGGCTCCGGGCGGATAGAGCTTGAGGGTCTGGCCGGGATAGATGGTGTTGGGTGAGGACAGGCCATTCCAGGCCGCCAGATCCGGCGCGGTGATGTTGGTGCGGCGCGAGATGGCGTACAGCGTGTCGCCGCGCTGCACGGTGACGGTCGCACCCGGGCGCGGCACCGACGGACGCGGCGCCGCGGACGGACGCGCGGACGCCGAACCACCGCCGGCTCCGGGCGAACGCACCACCGTGGCGCTGCTGCAGGCGCCCAGCCCGACGGCGACTGCGAGCAGGACTGCTGTCTTACGTACCGAATTCATCTGCAACTTGCTCATCCGTTGGTTGTCTTCCACACCAGCCAGCCTGCTCCCACCGCCAGGACGGCCATGGCCACCCAGCCCAGCGGCTCGATCCAGCGATGCAACGCGGCCTCGGCACGCGCCCCACCCAGCCGGATCGCGCCGGCCACCAGGTACACGCGTTTGCCGCGCCCCACCAGCATGCTGGCAATGAAGGGCAGGATCGGCACGCCGACCACGCCCGAGGCCCAGGTAAAGATCTTCAACGGGATCGGGGTGAAGCCCACCAGCACCAGCGCCCAGAAGGCCTTCCACGGCGAATCGGCGACCAGCGTGCGCAACGTCTCGATCTGCGCCTGGATCTTGGCGCTCCAGCCCAGCCATTCGATCAGCGGCTGCAATGCGGCGAAGGCGAAATGGCCCAGCAGGTAACCGACCAGCGCACCGCAGACCGAACCGATCAGGCTCAAGGTGGCGAACCACAGGGCGCGCTTGGGTTCGGCCAGCGACATCGGTGCCAGCATCACCTCCGGCGGCACCGGGAAGATAAAACCCTCCACGAAACTGAGGCCGGTCAGCAGCGCCGGAGCGCGGCGATTGCGCGACCAACGAATGGCCACGTCGTACAACGGCCCGAAGATCTTCATCGAGAAACTCTCATGGATTCAATCCAGCATGCCCGACAACAGCGGGACGAACGTGACCGGCGCCAGAACCTGCTGCTCGATCGCGCCGTCGGCAGCGCGCGTGAGTTGCACCAGTGACTGCGACGAGGCGCCACCGACCGGCGCGACCAGTCGCCCGCCGACCGCCAGCTGATCGACCAGCGCATCGACCAGGGCCGGGGCGGCGGCGGTGACCACGATGGCATCGTAGGGGCCATGTTCGGGCCAGCCGATGCGGCCGTCGTCGTGCTTGCTGCGCACGTTCATGCCCAGATGGCGGAAGCGCTTGCGCGCCTGCCGCAGCAGGTCGCCGATGCGCTCGACCGTGTACACCTCCAGCCCCAGCGCGGCGAGGATCGCGCCCTGGTAGCCGGAGCCGGTGCCCACTTCGAGCACCCTGGTCGGGCCGACCTGCAGCACCGCCTCGGTCATGCGCGCGACCACCCAGGGCTGCGAGATGGTCTGGCCGTGGCCGATCGGCAAGGCGGTGTCTTCGTAGGCACGCGAGGCCAGCGCTTCGTCGATGAACAGATGGCGCGGCACGGTGCGCACCGCGTTGAGTGTGGCCTCGTCCTGGATGCCGGCCTCGCGCAGGCGCTCGACCAGCCGGTCGCGCACGCGTTGCGAGGTCATGCCGATCCCGACCGATTCCGGTTGCAGCCGCAGCCTCGGCGTCATGCCGGCGTATCCAGCGCGGCGGTCAGGCCGCCCACCCAGCCGGCCACCGTCTCCAGCGCCTGATAGCGGGTCAGGTCGACATGGATCGGGGTGATCGAGATATGCCCGGTGCGCACGGCATGGAAGTCGGTGCCGGCGCCGGCGTCCTGCTCCGGCCCGGCCGGGCCGATCCAGTACACGGTGCGGCCGCGCGGGTCGCGCTGCGGCACGCAGGGCTCGGACCGGTGGCGATTGCCCAGCCGGGTGACCTCAAAACCGAGCACCTCCGACCAGGCCAGGTCCGGCACGTTGACGTTGAGGATGGTATCGGCAGGCAACGGATCGGACTTCAGCCGTGCCACGATCTCCACCGCGGCGCGCGCGGCGGTTTCGTAGTGATGCGCTTCGTGATTGTGCGTCACCAGCGAGACCGCCACCGCCGGCAGGCCGAGGAAACGGCCTTCCATCGCGGCGGACACGGTGCCCGAATAGATCACGTCGTCGCCGAGATTGGCCGAGTTGTTGATGCCGGAGACCACGATGTCCGGGTCGTAATCGAGCATGCCGGTCAGCGCCAGATGCACGCAGTCGGTCGGCGTGCCGGCAACCGCGCAGGTCTGCGCGTCGATGCGGCGGGTGCGGATCGGCACATCCAGCGTCAGCGAATTGCTGGCGCCGGAGCGGTCGCGGTCGGGCGCGACCACCATCACTTCATGACCGGCATGGCGCAGCGCCTCGGCCAAAATCTGGATGCCGGGGGCGTCGACACCGTCGTCGTTGCTAACCAGTACGCGCATGGGACTCCTCGGAAAACCGGGTCATGATACCGGATGCGTCCGCGCCCTTCGCGCTTGATCTTCGCTTGCACCTGGGGTTGGGCAGGTTAGGCTGTGAGCATGTCGCATCCTGAAGACGAAGACGACGGCGCGCTGTTCCGCGCAGCGATCGGCGCGGTCAAGCCGATTCGTGAAGTCGCCCCACCGGCCAATGCCAAGCCGCGCCCCAAGCCGCGCGCACGCATGGCCGAGCGCGACGATGCGGAAGCGCACACCGAATTCGCGCGTCTGCTGCGCGACAGTGCGCCGCTGGAAGCCGGCGATACCGCCAGCTACCGGCGCGAGAATCTTCCCACCCGATTGTTTCAGCGGCTCAAGCGCGGTCAGTTCTCGATCCAGGACGAACTGGACCTGCATGGCGCTACCGCCGCGCAGGCCGAATCCCTGCTGCGGCAGTTCCTGCTGGAAGCGCATGCGCACGAGCATGGCTGCGTGCGCATCATCCACGGCAAGGGGCTGCAGTCGGACAATGGCGCGCCAGTGTTGAAAAACCTGATGGATCGCCTGCTGCGTCAGCGCAACGATGTGCTGGCATTTCATTCCGCGCCGGCCACGCAAGGTGGCACCGGAGCGCTGCTGGTGTTGCTGGCACGGCGTTAGCGCCGACTGGGCGACGGGTCGCTGGTGCAGGCACGCGCTTGCGCAAAGGACGCGTTAATGGGCAGGCCTGTCGCGGCCGGGGCCGCTCCTACGGGAGTGATGCGTTTTGCCAGATGATTGGCTGCGGCCGGTCCTACGTGTGTGGGTCGGCACGCCGGGTTGTCGTTGGCGCCATGCCGGGCGGCCAACGACAACCGAGCAGGCCTAGGCGTCGGAACGCAGGCCGGCGTTGAGACGGCCGACGTCGCTGACCTCGCCGAGTTCCCACAGCACCGCGGTGGCGTAGCAGCCCGGCGGCAGCGCGAATGCGATCTGCAGGCTGTCCGCATCCAGCCAGCGATACTCCAGCTGTTGCGGACGCAAGCGCAGTGCGCGGCGCTCCTGCTTCAAGCCCGCGGCCTCCAGGCCTTGCCGCAGCACCTCCGATTGCGGATCGGACAACGCGCCCTGCTCCACCGCCGCGGCCTGCCCGGTCGAACGCAGCTCGCCGGCGCCCCACAACGGCCCGCTGGGATGGATATCGAAGCGCGCCAGGCGCTCTGCCAGTACATCGGTGAACGGCTCGGGGCCGAACACGCTGCGCGAGCCATCCAGCATCCACGCCTCGCCATCCAGCGCGGTGTCCCAGTTGCCCTGCTCCACGCGTGCGGTGAGCACCCGATTGAACAACGCCGAGCGCGCCGCCGACAGCAGCATCGAGCGTTGATCGTTGCGCAGCCGCCGCCGGGATGCCGGCGCCGCTGACAAGGTGCCGTCGGCATTGGATACATAACCGAACATCGCCAGTGCGGAGGCCACATTGCCGCCATCGCGGCCGAAACGCTGTTCGCCAAACCAGTTCGGGATACCACGCGCGGCGATCGCCTGCAGGCGCTGTTCGATCGCCGCGTGCTCGCCCTGCACCTGGCGCAATGTCAACACGAAACGATTGCCCAGCAGTGCGCCGCGTTGCAACTTGCGGTTGTGCCAGGTGCTGGCGATGACCTGCATCTCATCGTCGTCAAGCGCGGCGAGCTCCGGCGCGATGCGCTTGGGCAGATGCACGCTGAAGCGCTGCGTGGTCACCGCATGGCGGTCCTTCAGCCCGGCGTAGCTGACGCCCATCTCGGCGATTCCGGCCCACTGCGCGAGTTTCTTTGCGATATAGGCGGTGTTCTGCCCACGCTTGCGGATGGTGAGCAACAGGTGCTCGCCCTCGCCGGTTGGCTCGAAGGCAGGCAGCTCATCGACCTGAAAATCTTCGGGCGTGCTGCGCATTGCCGCGCCGAGGACCGCAGCGCCATGCGCGCGCGGCAGAACAGAGGTGTCGCTCATGCTGTGATTTACCTTCGCGCCGACAGGTCGTGCGCTATGTGCCGAATGCCTCGGCGCGGTGATGTCGCGGTGCGACGCCAAGACGAGCCCGGCGCAGGTAACCGCGATCTGGAGCGGCTGGAACAGCTGGCCGGCAGTGGCCGGATGCGTGGACGGCAGGCTCAGCACTGCAGCGTATGCGGGATGATCGCCATGCCCGGCACCGTCCATGCCACCGACGGTGCGCGCAGGCGTTTGTCAGTCGCGGTCAGCCGGCGATCTTGCCGAGCAACACCGCAGCTTGGGCGGCGATGCCCTCGCTGCGGCCGGTGAAGCCCAGTTTTTCGCTGGTGGTGGCCTTGACGCTGACTGCATCGAGTTCGATCGCCAGCAGGCCGGCAATACGCTCGCGCATCGCCAGCGCATGCGGGCCGATCTTGGGACGCTCGCAGATCACGGTGACATCGGCATTGCCGACCCGCCAGCCACGCTCGCGCAGCAAGTGATCGCAATGCTGCAGGAACTGCGCGCTGTCGGCGTCCTTCCAGCGCGCGTCGGACGGCGGGAAGTGCTGACCGATATCGCCCAGCGCCAGCGCGCCCAGCATCGCATCGCATAGCGCATGCAACACCACGTCGCCATCGCTGTGCGCGAGCACGCCGTGGCTGTGCGCGACGCGCACGCCGCCCAGCATCACGTGGTCGCCCGCACCGAACGCGTGCACGTCGTAGCCCTGACCGATTCGAAAATTGAAAGACATGGTAATCCGTGGTGATTAGGGAGCGTCGGCGTCGTGGTGGGCACCAGCGGACAGCGCATCGGCGTGGCCAACGACCGCCCCGGCGCGCGGGTCGGTTGCAGGCGACTGGGCATCCACTGCAACACCTCGGCGCGCCAGTTCGAACTCGAAGCGCGCCAGATCCGTTGGCGTGGTCACCTTGAAGTTGTCTTCGGCACCTTCCACCAGCAACGGGCGCAATCCCAGCCGCTCCATCGCCATCGCCTCGTCGGTCACGTCCACCCCGGCCGCCGACGCCTCGGTGAGGCCGCGGATCAGTTGATGGCGACGGAACAGCTGCGGGGTCAGCGCACGCCACAGCCGCTCGCGTGGCTCGGTGGCATCGATGCCGCCATCGTCGCCGGCACGCTTGAGCGTGTCGCGCACCGGCGCAGCCAGGATCGCGCCGACCGGATCGCCGCGGCCGATTTCCAGCAGACGCTCCAGATCGGCCAAGGCGAGATTGGGCCGCGCGGCATCGTGCACCAGCACAAAGTCGTCGGCCCGCACGCTCTCCGGCAGGGCCAGCAATCCGGCCAGCACCGATGCCGCACGTGTCCCGCCGCCGACACAGGTCAGCACCGGCTTGTCCTGCACCGAGCTCCAGCCTGGCCAATCCGCATCGTCGGGCGCGATGGCCACCACAATGCCGGCTACCACCGGATGCGCAGCAAGCGCCGCCAACGTGTAGGCCATCAGCGGTTGCCCGGCAGCGGACAGATATTGTTTGGGGGTCTGCCCACCAAAGCGCGTGCCGCGCCCGGCGGCCGGCACGATCGCCCAGATCGAACCGGTCATGGTTGTTCCGCCGGAGCGTCAGGCTCGACGGGCGCAGCGGACGGCGCGGCCACTGCGGGCGGCAGCGGCGGTGCATCCTCGACCACGCGATAGAACGTCTCGCCCGGTTTGATCATGCCCAGCTCGCTGCGCGCGCGTTCCTCGATTGCCGCCTCGCCGTCCTTCAAATCCTTCACCTCTGCTGCCAACGCCTGGTTGCGTTGGCGCAGACCTTCGTTGTCCTGTGTCTGATGCGCGACCTGGGCTTCCAGCATCATCACTTCGCCGGAATTCCCAGGCCCGAACCAGAAGCGGTACTGCAGCCAAGCCAGCAGCACCGCCAGCACCAGCAGTAGCCAGCGCCAGTTGCGCACGGCTTAGCGCTTGAGCGAAACGAACGCGTCGCGGCCGGCGTAACGCGCGCCGGAGCCCAGCGCCTGCTCGATGCGCAGCAACTGGTTGTACTTGGCGACGCGGTCGCTGCGGCACAGCGAGCCGGTCTTGATCTGCGTGGCGGTGGTGGCCACGGCGATGTCGGCGATGGTGGTGTCTTCGGTTTCGCCCGAGCGGTGCGAGACGATCGAGGCGTAATTGGCCGCATGCGCCATCGCAATGGCTTCCAGCGTCTCGGTCAGCGTACCGATCTGATTGACCTTGATCAGGATCGCGTTGGCGGTGCCCGAGTCGATGCCCTGCTTGAAGATCTTCGGGTTGGTGACGAACAGATCGTCGCCCACCAGCTGCACCTTCTTGCCGACGCGGTCGGTGAGCAGCTTCCAGCCGGCCCAGTCGTCCTCGGCCAGGCCGTCTTCGATGCTGATGATCGGGTACTGCGCGACCCAGTCGGCCAGGAAGTCGACGAACTGCTCGCTGGTCAGGCGCTTGTTCTCGCCAACCAGGTTGTACTTGCCGTTGTCGTAGAACTCGCTGGAAGCCACGTCCAGGCCCAGCAGCACGTCTTCGCCCGCGGTGTAGCCGGCCTTGCCGATCGCCTCGAGGATGGTGTCCAGCGCTTCGACATTGCTGCGGAAGTCCGGCGCAAAGCCGCCTTCGTCGCCCACTGCCGTGCTCAGGCCGTGGCCCTTGAGCACCGACTTGAGCGCGTGGAAGATTTCGGTGCCGGCACGCAGCGCTTCGGAGAACGAGCTGCAGCCGACCGGCAGCACCATGAACTCCTGGAAGTCGACGTTGTTGTCGGCATGCGCGCCGCCGTTGATGATGTTCATCATCGGCACCGGCAGTGCCACGTCGGACTCAGTGATGGTGGACAGGTACTGCCACAGCGGCTGCTTGCGCGAGGCGGCCACGGCATGCGCGGCGGCCAGCGACACACCCAGCAACGCGTTCGCGCCCAGGCGGCCCTTGTTCTCGGTGCCGTCCAGGTCGATCAGGCGGCGGTCCAGACCCTGCTGGTCGGCCGCGTCGAAGCCCTTGAGCGTCTCGGCGATGGTGCCGTTGACGTTCTGCACCGCATGCAGCACGCCCTTGCCCAGGTAGCGGGTCTTGTCGCCATCGCGCAGTTCCACCGCTTCCTTGGTGCCGGTCGAGGCGCCCGAGGGCACGGCAGCGCGGCCGAACGAGCCGTCGTCCAGCGTGACTTCGGCCTCCAGCGTGGGATTGCCGCGGGAGTCGAGGATTTCGCGGGCGAGGATCTTGGCGATAGTGGTCATAGGTCGATCGGTTACCAGTAAGGGGGAAGTACACCGGAAACAAGCTGCGGGATTATCGCCGCACACCGGCACATTGCCAAATCGCGTGAAGCTGCCGCACGCAACAGGCCGGCAAGCATGCCGCTAGGCCATCAAGCCCAGCAGCGGTAAACCAGACATCAGCAGCAAGACCGACAGCAACACCAACGCAAAGATCGCTGCGCCGGATTGGCGAGCCAGCCGCAACGCCAGCGGGCCGGCGATCAGGCAACTTGTGATCGCTACTGCGGCCAGCAGCAGCGTGACCAGCATTGGCACCCGCGTGGCCTGCATGGCATGGTCGCCGTCACCCGGCATGCCGATGCTGGCAGCGACCAGAAACACCATTGCGGCCATACACGCCCACGCGGCGATCGATGCGACCAGCGCGATCCAGCCCCAGGGCCAGTGGCGCCACTGCCGACGCTGGCGCTGCGACGCGGCCAGCGCCCAGGGATCGGAACTCATGCGAAGCGCGCGAACCCGTGCTTCTTGGTGACGGCATCCAGCTCCATCAGGGTCTCGAGCAGCTCTTCCATGCGGTCCAGCGGCCAGGCGTTGGGGCCGTCCGACAAGGCTTTGGACGGGTCCGGATGGGTTTCGGCAAACAGGCCGGAAATGCCCGCCGCCACCGCCGCGCGCGCCAGCACCGGCACGAACTCGCGCTGGCCGCCGGAACTGCTGCCCTGCCCGCCCGGCAACTGCACCGAATGGGTGGCATCGAACACCACCGGGCAGCCGGTGTCGCGCATCACGCTCAGCGAGCGCATGTCGCTGACCAGATTGTTGTAGCCGAACGAGGCGCCACGCTCGCAGACCATGATCTGCTCGTTGCCGGTCGACTTGGCCTTGTCGACCACCGGCTTCATGTCCCACGGCGCCAGGAACTGGCCCTTCTTGATGTTGACCGGCTTGCCGGCGGCGCAGACGTTCTTGATGAAATCGGTCTGGCGCACCAGGAAGGCCGGGGTCTGCAGCACGTCGACGACGGCAGCGACCTCGTTCATCGGGGTGTATTCGTGCACGTCGGTCAGCACCGGCACGCCGATCTGCTGCTTCACCGCAGCCAGCACCTTCAGGCCCTCTTCCAGGCCAGGGCCGCGAAAGCTGGTGCCGGAGGTGCGGTTGGCCTTGTCGAAGCTCGACTTGAAGATGAAGTTGATCCCCAGCTTGCCGGTGATCTCCTTCAGCTTGCCGGCCACGTCGAGCTGCAGCTGCATCGACTCGATCACGCAGGGGCCGGCGATCAGGAACAACGGCTGATCCAGGCCAACGTCAAAGTCACACAGTTTCATCAGGTCACCTATTGATTAAAGCCCCTCTCCCGTCGGGAGAGGGGTTGGTGTGCAGGTACGGTTGCGAAGCGCTGCTGAAGTGCGATGGTTTGCCCCGGCTGACGCGTGGCGACGCGTTCGTCATGGCGGCCATCTTCCGGTGCGTTGCGACGCCCCTCATCCGGCGCTGCGCGCCAGCTTCTCCCGACGGGAGAAGGAGTGGATCAGGCACGCGCTTCCTTCAGCAGTTTTCCGCCCGCCTTCTTCTCGCGCGCAGCGCGCACGAAGCCGATGAACAGCGGATGCCCGTCGCGCGGGGTGGACAGGAATTCCGGATGCGCCTGGCAGGCCAGGAACCACGGGTGCGCATCGCGCGGCAGCTCCACCATCTCTACCAGCGTGTCGTCCATCGACTTGCCGGAGATCACCAGGCCGGCGTCTTCCAGCTGGGTGCGGTAGCGGTTGTTGAACTCGTAGCGGTGGCGATGACGCTCGGCGACCACGTCCTTACCGTACACCTCGCGCGCCAGCGTGCCCGGCTTGAGCCGCTGCTCCTGCAGACCCAGCCGCATGGTGCCGCCCAGGTCGGACTTCTCGTCGCGCTTTTCGACTTCGCCGGTGGCGGTGCGCCATTCGGTGATCAGGCCGATCACCGGGTGTGGCGACTGGCGATCGTTCTCGGTGCTGTTGGCTGCATCCAGATCGGCCACGTGGCGGGCATAGTCCACCACCGCCGCCTGCATGCCGTAGCAGATGCCGAAGTACGGCACCTTGTGCTCGCGCGCATACTTGGAGGTGAGCACTTTGCCTTCGAAACCACGGTCGCCGAAGCCGCCCGGCACCAGGATGCCGTCGATATCCTGCAGCGCAGCCATGTCGCTGCCCTCCAGATCCTGCGCTTCCAGCCACTTCAGGTTGACCTTGGTGCGCTGGCGCAGACCGCCGTGACGCAGCGCTTCGGCCACCGACTTGTAGGCGTCCTGGTGATCGACGTACTTGCCGACCACCGCAATGGTGACCTCGTCCAGCGGGTGCTTGACCGCATCCACCACCGCAGCCCATTCGGACAGGTCGGGCGCAGCCACCTTGTCGCGCAGCTTGAACTGATCGATGACCAGTTCGTCCAGGCCCTGGCGACGCAGCTCCAGCGGCATGCCGTACAACACGTCGATATCGGGGCAGCTGATCACCGCGCGCTCGGAGACGTTGGTGAACAGTGCGATCTTGCGGCGCTCCGAATCCGGCACCGCCTGCTCGGAACGGCACAGCAGCACGTCCGGCTGGATGCCGATCGAGCGCAGCTCCTTGACCGAATGCTGGGTCGGCTTGGTCTTCAACTCACCGGCGGCGGCGATGTACGGCACCAGGGTGAGATGCATGAACATGGCCTTTTCGGCGCCACGCTCGGTGCGCACCTGGCGGATCGCTTCCAGGAACGGCAGCGACTCGATGTCGCCAACGGTGCCGCCGATCTCGATCAGCGCCACGTCGAACCCGGCGGTGGCCTCGTCGATGCAACGGCGGATCTCGTCGGTGATGTGCGGGATCACCTGCACGGTGGCGCCCAGGTAATCGCCGCGACGCTCCTTGCGGATCACGTTCTCGTAGATCCGGCCGGTGGTGACCGAGTTCTTGCGCGACAGCCGCGTGCGCACGTAGCGCTCGTAGTGACCCAGATCCAGGTCGGTCTCGGCGCCGTCGTCGGTGACGTAGACCTCGCCATGCTGGAACGGGCTCATCGTGCCCGGGTCCACATTGATGTACGGGTCCAGCTTCATCATCGTGACCTTCAGGCCACGCGCTTCCAGAATGGAGGCAAGCGAAGCGGCGGCAATGCCCTTGCCTAGCGAGGACACTACGCCGCCGGTAACAAAAATCAGGGGGGTCATGGGGCTTGAAGCCTCCCGGAAAGCCATAGTTTAGCGGGTGACGGGCGAATGCCCAAGGGTTGCGTGACGATCATGTCGTCACAGCGGCGAAAAACGCGCTGCGCCTGGCGCGCAAATGCAGACGCCCCGACCAAGGCCGGGGCGTCCGTGTGGCGTTGTGCCGTCGCGCGATGGAATCAGCGCGCCGGCTTTTCTTCTTCCTCTTCCTCGCGCGTGGCGGCGTCGGCCTTGGGCTTGTGTGCCGCGGCGGCGGCGCGGCGCTCGGCCTTGCGCTCGGCTTCGGTCTTGGCCTTGGCGTCGTCGGCCTTCTGCGCGCTGGCGCCGGCACCCTGCCCGGTCTGCTGGGGAGCGGCCTGGGCCATGGCAGGAAGCGCGGCCACTGCGGCAGCACCGAGGGTGAGCATCAGGATGTGCTTGAACTTCATGGTGTCCTCCGGGTTCGGTGACATCCTCAGGTGGGGACGTTTGGTTCCGAATCCAACGCCAGGGTATCCAGCCGCACCCCGCCCTGCACTGAACGCCTGTCGCGTGCAAAAAATCGGCCCAACCCCCACACTTGCGCGTCGTTTCACGTGCCAACGAGATGCATGAACACCCGTTATAACGCCGCCGATATTGAAGTGCTGTCGGGCCTGGACCCGGTCAAACGCCGCCCTGGCATGTATACCGACACTGCGCGCCCGAACCATCTGGCGCAGGAAGTGATCGACAACTCGGTCGACGAGGCGCTGGCCGGTCACGCCAGGCAGGTCGAAGTCACCCTGTACAAGGACGGCAGCTGCGAGGTGTCCGACGACGGCCGCGGCATGCCGGTGGACATGCACCCGGAAGAAAAGATTCCCGGTGTCGAGCTGATCCTGACCCGGCTGCATGCCGGCGGCAAGTTCAGCAACCGCAACTACACCTTCTCCGGCGGCCTGCACGGCGTGGGCGTGAGCGTGGTCAATGCGCTGTCGACCAAGGTCGAGCTGTTCATCAAACGCGAAGGCAGCGAGCACCGCATGGAGTTCCGCGACGGCCACGCCGCCTCCAAGCTGGAAGTGGTCGGCACCGTTGGCAAGAAGAACACCGGTACGCGGCTGCGATTCTGGGCCGACCCGAAGTATTTCGACACGCCCAAGTTCAACGTGCGTGCGCTGCGCCATCTGCTACGCGCCAAGGCCGTGCTGTGCCCGGGCCTGACCGTGAAGCTCCACGACGAGGCCACCGGCGAGCAGGACAGCTGGTACTTTGAGAACGGCCTGCGCGACTACCTCAAGGGCGAGATGGCCGAGCACGAGATGCTGCCGGCCGACCTGTTCGTGGGCAGCTTGAAGAAGGACACCGAGATCGTCGACTGGGCTGCGGCCTGGGTGCCGGAAGGCGAACTGGTGCAGGAAAGCTACGTCAACCTGATCCCGACCGCGCAGCACGGCACCCACGTCAACGGCCTGCGCTCGGGCCTGACCGATGCGCTGCGCGAGTTCTGCGACTTCCGCAACCTGCTGCCGCGTGGGGTCAAGCTGGCACCGGAAGACGTGTGGGACCGGGTCACCTTCGTGCTCAGCCTGAAGATGACCGACCCGCAGTTCTCCGGCCAGACCAAGGAACGCCTGTCCTCGCGCCAGGCCGCCGGCTTCATCGAAGGCGCCGCGCACGATGCCTTCAGCCTGTATCTGAATCAGAACGTGGAGATCGGCGAGAAGATCGCGCAGATCGCCATCGACCGCGCCAGTGCGCGCCTGAAGACCGAAAAGCAGATTGTCCGCAAGAAGGTCACCCAGGGTCCGGCCCTGCCCGGCAAGCTGGCCGACTGCATCAGTCAGGATCTGTCGCGTACCGAACTGTTCCTGGTCGAGGGCGATTCGGCCGGCGGCTCGGCCAAGCAGGCCCGCGACAAGGACTTCCAGGCGATCCTGCCGCTGCGCGGCAAGATCCTCAACACCTGGGAAGTGGCATCGGGCAGCGTGCTGGCCTCCGAGGAAGTGCACAACCTGGCGATCGCGATCGGCTGCGACCCGGGCAAGGACGACATCACCGGGCTGCGTTACGGCAAGGTGGTGATCCTGGCCGATGCGGACTCCGACGGCCTGCATATCGCCACCTTGCTGACCGCGCTGTTCCTGCAGCATTTCCCTGCGCTGGTCGCGGCCGGCCACGTGTTCGTGGCAATGCCGCCGCTGTTCCGCGTGGATGTGGGCAAGCAGGTGTTCTACGCGCTGGACGAGGAGGAAAAGACCACGCTGCTGGACAAGATCGCGCGCGAGAAGCTCAAGGGCCAGGTCAGCGTCACCCGCTTCAAGGGCCTGGGCGAGATGAATCCGCAGCAGCTGCGCGAATCGACCATCCACCCGGATACGCGTCGCCTGGTGCAGCTGACCATCGACGATGGCGAACAGACCCGCTCGCTGATGGACATGCTGCTGGCGAAAAAGCGCGCCGGCGATCGCAAGCAGTGGCTGGAGACCAAGGGCGATCTGGCGTCGCTGGAGGTTTGAATTCGCTGAAAATCTGAAAACACCAAGCAGCGAAAGCTTCGCCCCCATCGGGGCGAGAAGGCACTGCTTGTGCAGGTCTCTTCGAGCGCCCGCGCTGCCAGCCCGGGCCGGGGGTGCGAAGCGGAAGTTGGGGTGAGGGTGAAGCCGATCCCCACCCTTCGGCTCAGACAACTGCCTGCAGCGGCACATGCTGCTCCAAGCCAGGCGGGCCACGTCGGCCAACGCGACACACATGCCTTTGTGCACATCCATCCGACGCCATCGGCGGCCTAGCATCGTCGCTCCCTGCCGAACCTTCCGATGCTCATGCCCTGCTTCCTCCGTGCCAGCCTGCTGGCCTGCGTCCTGCTCAGCGGAACCGCGCTGGCCGATGCGCCCGACAGGAACGCTGCAAAAACCGACACCAAGTCCGACGCCGCCGTCGCCAAGCCCGCGCCACTGCCGGCCGATGCCAGCGTGCGGCAAAGCACCCGCGTGGGCGGGCGCACGCTGAGTTACACCGCAACCGTCGGCACGCTGCCGGTGCGCGATGCGCAGGGCAAGACCACCGGCGAAGTGGTGTTCACCGCCTACACCGTCGATGGCAAGGACCGCCCGGTGACCTTCGCGCTGAATGGCGGGCCCGGTGCGTCGTCGGTGTATCTGAACATGGGCGCGATCGGACCCAAGGTGGTGGGTTTCGGCGCCGAAGGCGACAGCGCCTCCGCGCCGGCGGCGCTGCGCGATAACCCCGGCACCTGGCTGGACTTCACCGACCTGGTGTTCATCGACCCGGTCGGCACCGGCTTCAGCCGCGCCCTGATCGGCGACGACGAGGCCAAAAAGCAGTTCTACAACCCGCAGGCCGACGTGGAATATCTCTCGCGTGTGGTCTACGACTGGCTGCTGAAGAACCGCCGCCTGCAGGCACGCAAGTACCTGGTCGGCGAAAGCTACGGCGGCTTCCGCGGCCCGCGCATCACCCAGTACCTGCAGACCCGGCTGGGCGTGGCGATGAACGGCGTGGTGCTGGTGTCGCCGTATCTCAATCCCACCCTGGACGACAACAGCGATGTGTCGCCGCTGGCCTGGATGATGACGCTACCCTCGATCGCCGCCGCGCACCTGGAACGCCAGGGCCAGCTCAGCGACACGGCGATGCGCCAGGTGATCGATTACACCCGCGGCGACTACGCGGTGGCGCTGATGAAAGGCCGCACCGACCCGCAGGCGACCGAGGCGATGCTGCAGCAGGTCACCCGCATGACCGGGCTGGACGCGACCTATGTGCGTCGCTCCGGCGGACGCCTGGAAACCCAGGCGTATCTGCGCGAGGTGTTCCGCGACAAGGGCGAGCTGGGCAGCCGCTACGACGCCAACGTGACCGCGTTCGACCCCTTCCCCAACGATCCCGAGCAGCGCGCCAACGACCCGCTGCTGGACAGCATCATCGCCCCGACCACCACCGCGATGGTGGACTTCGTCACCCGCGTGGTCGGCTGGAAGGTCGATGCGCGTTATCAGGCGCTCAATTACGACGTCAATAAGCTGTGGGACTGGAACGACGAACTGCGCAAGGGCGCGGTGACCCAGCTGCGCCAATCGGTGGCGATCGACCCCAAGCTGCGCGTGTTGATCGCGCATGGCTGGAACGATCTCTCCTGCCCGTTCATGGGCTCGGTGCTGACGGTGGACCAGATGCCGACGATGGGCAGCGACCCCAAGCGCGTGCAGGTACGCGAATATCCCGGCGGCCACATGTTCTACAACCGTGCCGACAGCCAGGCCGCATTCCGCAACGACGTCAAGACGATGTACGAAACCCGCTGAGCACCACCATCGCCGGCCGCACACGCGGCGGGCGGTGCATCACGCCAGCCGCAGCTAAGTGCGCAACGAGCCGCGCTGCCACCAGGCAGCGCAATCACCTTCCCGACTGCCGCGCACACGCATTGCACCGCCAATCCGAAGGGGAACCAGGCGCCGCTGAATCAAATCAGCCGCACATATCAGGCAGCGCACCAGCTGCTACGAATCCCGAATCCCGAATCACCATTCCCGATTCCCCATTCACAACGCCCCAGCCCGAACAGCCTCCACATTCCACCCCAGCCACTCGTAAACCCGATAGCGCGCGATGCCCAGGTACTCGTGCAAGGCGACGTCGGCCACGGTGAAGTTGTAGCTCTGCGGCAACCACGCCCAGGACGCGGTCAACCAGTCCGAGCGCACCGGCGTGGCGTCGATGCCGAAGTGGCGGAAGTACAGCTCGGCACGCCGCAGATGCGTGGCCGAGGACACCAGCACCACCCGCTCGGGGCGGTACTGGCGCAGCAAGGGCTGGCTGAACTGCGCGTTCTGCCAGGTGTTCATGCTGGACGGCTCCATGATCAGATCGGCCTGGGCGATGCCCAGCCCGATCAGCACCTTTCGATACACCACCGCCTCGGACAGCCCCAGCCCGCGCGCGTCGCCGCCGCTGATCTCGATCTTGCAGTCGCCGCCATGCGCACGGCACTGCCGGTACAGCCGCGCCGACTCGACGATGCGGCCGTAGGCGAACATGTTGGCCTCGGCGGTGGCGTCGGGGCCATCCGGCCGCACCGTGCCCGCGCCCAGCAGCACGATCATGTTGCGCGCGCGCCAGTCGTTGAAATCGTTGACGCCGGTCTGCTGCAGCCCGTGCAGCATCCAGCTCGCCAACGGGCCGCAGCCCACCAGCAGCAGCAACGTCAATGTGGCCGCTGCCAGCGCACGCGCAGTGCGCAGCCAGCGCCGGCGGCCGATCAGCCAGGACAGCAAGAACAGCACGCACACCAGCGCAAGCATCATCGGCGCGTTTCCTCAGGCAGGACGCGTTGGCACATCAGGGTCGAACAGGGGGCCTGCAGGGCACGCCGCGGGTGGCGCGCATGCTCGCCCACCGAGGTGACCACAGCACGACATCGCTCAGGTCCAGCCGAACCATTCGAAGCAGCGCAGGATCAGATACGCCACTCCGCCGGCGGCCGGGATGGTCAGGATCCAGGCCCAGACGATGCGCTCGATCACGCCTAGCCGCAGCGAGCGCGGGTTCTTGGCGAAGCCCACGCCCATGATCGCGGTGGAAATGCTGTGCGTGGTCGACACCGGCATGCCGAAGTGCGCGGCCACGGTCAGCACGGTGGCCGAGCTGGTTTCTGCGGCAAAGCCGTGGATGGGATGCAGCTTGACCATCTTGTGGCCGAGCGTCTTGATGATCTTCCAGCCGCCCGAGGCGGTGCCAGCAGCCATCACCACCGCACAGGTCAGCACGATCCACATCGGAATGCCGGCGCCCGCAGCCAGGCCGGTGCCCGGATGCAGGAACGACAGCCAGCTCGGCAGATCGTCCAGCGCACCGGCCGACTGCGCGCCGATCAGGGTCATCGCGATGATGCCCATGGTCTTCTGCGCGTCGTTATGCCCGTGGGCATAGCCCATGTAGGCGGCCGAGGCGATCTGCGCCTTGCCGAAGAACGCATTGACCCAGCGCGGACGCGCCAGCCGCCCGATCGGCCCGCCCAGCCGGGCCATGCCGGCAATGATCGCCCACAGCAGCAGCATCACCACGATGCCGAGCAGGAAGCCGGCGATCGGCGAGGTGATCATCGGCACGAACACCTTCCACAACAGGCCCTTGTTCTTGGCCCAGTTGCCGATGTTTTCCGACCAGATCAAGGCGTTCCAGTTGTTGTGCGCGGCGGCCAGGCCGGCGCCGCACAGCCCGCCGATCAGGGCGTGCGAGGACGACGACGGCAGGCCCTTCCACCAGGTGATCAGGTTCCAGATGATGCCGCCCAGCAGCGCGCACAGGATCACCTGCGGGGTGACCTCGACCACGTCGGTGTTGAGCAGGCCGGAGGCGATCGTCAGCGCCACTGCGGTGCCGGTGAGCGCGCCGATCAGGTTCATGCCGGCGGCCAGCATCACCGCCCAGCCTGGCGACAGCACCTTGGTGGCGACCACGGTGGCGATGGAGTTGGCGGTGTCGTGGAAGCCGTTGATGAACTCGAACACCAACGCCGCCAGGATCACCACCAGAACTAGGGTAAGCACGCGGCGACCTCAGCTGTTCTTCAATACAATCTGGTACACCACCACCCCTGCCTCGCGGCAACGGTCGATGGCCTTTTCCAGAATCTCGAAGAATTCCTTGAGCAGGAACATCTGCAGCGTGTCCAGGCGGCCGGAATAGATGTCGCGGTACAGCTCGAGCATCAGCCGGTCGGCTTCGTTTTCCAGCATGCGCAGCTTGTCGTTGAGCGCGGTCATGCGATCGATGTTCATCTGCGGCAGGTCGGCCACCATCTCCACCACCACCGCGGCGGCCTGCTCCAGCATCGCCGCGCGCGGGGCGAAGTCGATGTGCTCCAGATGCTTGGTGGCCAGCGAGTAACGGTCGGCGAACTTCTCGACCTGCTTGGGAATCTTGTACAGCGCCGAGCCCAGCGCTTCGATGTCCTCGCGCTCGATCGGGGTCATGAAGCTGTCCACCAGCGCCTGGCCGATCTTGTCCGAGGCGGCGCGTTCGCGCAGGCGGGCCAGCTTGAAGGCGTCCAGCGCGGGTTGGCGGTCGGACGTGCGCATCATGGCGTGCAAGGCCTTGGTGCTGTCGTAGGCGGCCTGCGCCGCTTCGTTCAGAAGCGCATAGAACTGCTTGCCGGAGCCGAAGATGGTCTGCAACGAGAACATGGGTGGAAAACTTCCTGCCGTCGAGGGAGAGACGGACGCCAAGCGCGAATTATGACCGTTCCATGACCTGTCTGGGTATCTCGGCCGCGCAGGCGGCCTTCACATCGGCATTTCCCGGCTCGAACCACCCTGTGGTTTGCTAACATGCTCCCGCGCCCTCGGGTGCACCCTATGGAAGACGACCCTATATTCCCCCGTTGCCGCCCCGCCCCCGTGCGCGCCGGCCAACCCAGTGCTCGCCCGCCCTCCCCTTCACTGACCGGGGAAGACGCCCGTGGTTGAGTTTCTGATCGTCATCGCGCTGATCCTGCTGAACGGCTTCTTCGCGATGTCGGAAATGTCCCTGATGACCTCGCGCAAGAGCCGGCTGAAGCAGATGGCCGGCTCCAGCAAGCGCGCCGCCCGCGCCCTGGCGCTGGCCGAAAGCCCGGAAAACTTCCTGTCCACGGTGCAGATCGGCATCACCCTGATCGGCATCCTGACCGGCGTGTTCGGTGGCGAGGCGATCGGCGAGGCCATCAGCAGCTGGCTGCAGGGGCTGTTCCCGGCGCTGTCGGCCTCGTTCGAGTTGGTCGGCAAGCCGCGCCCGTACTCGGTGGTGATCGGCAGCACGTTGGCGGTGGCCCTGATCACCTTCCTGACGCTGATCTTCGGCGAGCTGGTGCCCAAGCGGCTGGCGCTGCGCAACTCCGAGGACATCGCCGGGGTGGTGGCGGTGCCGATGGCGTGGCTGGCAAAGATCGCCGCGCCCGGCGTGTGGGTGTTGGCGCGCTCGACCCGGCTGGTGCTGCGCATGCTCGGCATGGGCAAGGACGAATCGGCATCGGTGACCGAAGAGGAGATCCGCATGCTGGTGGCCGAAAGCCACGAGGCCGGCGTGATCGATGCACACGAGCGCGACATGATGAACCGCGTGATGCGGCTGGGCGACCGCACCGCCGACAGCCTGATGACGCCGCGCAACCGCATCGCCTGGCTGGATGCCAACGCCGAGCCGGAACGCAATCTGCTGGTGATGCGCGAACACGAATTCTCGCGTTACCCGGTCTACCGCGGCAGCGACCAGGACATCGCCGGGGTGCTGGAGGTCAAGTCGCTGGTCACGCGCATGGACGGACACGGCGCGCAGCTGTTCCAGGCGCTGCGCGACACCTTGTTCGTGTCCGAGTCCACGCATGCGATGAAGCTGCTGGAGATCTTCCGCGAAGAGCAGCAGTCGATGGCGCTGGTGGTGGACGAATACGGCGAAATCCGCGGGCTGGTGACCATCAGCGACCTGATGGGCGCGGTGGTCGGCCGCCTGCAGGCGGTGGAAAACACCGACGAGGATGCGCTGGTGGTGACCCGCGCCGACGGCTCGCTGCTGATCGACGGCTCGCTGCCGGTGGAGGAACTGCGCGAAGTGCTGGGCGCCGAACTGCCGGAAGCTGATGAAGGCGACTACCACACGCTCGCCGGCCTGTGCATCTACTACTTCGGGCGCATCCCGCAGGCGGGCGAATTCTTCGATTGGGCCGGCTGGCGCATCGAGATCGTCGATCTGGATGGCGCACGCGTGGACAAGCTGCTGCTGAGCCGCGTCAGCGACGAGGGCAGCGATGACATCGTCGGATAACGGCGCCCCGCCCTCGGATGGAGCGGACGGTGCGCAGATGCGCTATCGCAACGAAGGCATCCGCAGCCTGCTGGCGGCCTTCAGCGAGGGCGATCCGGAGCATGTGCTGCGGGTGCGCGAGATCCTGGCCGATCTGCAGCAGAGCGCGTTCGGGGTGTTCCTGTTCCTGGCGATCCTGCCGTCGTTCATTCCGATTCCCGGCGTGGCCGGCGGCATCAGTGGCCCGCTGACGGTATTGATCGGGCTGCAGATGATGTGCTGCCTGCGCAAGCCATGGGTGCCGCGTTTCATCGGCAATCGCGGGCCGCGCCGCAGCACCAGCCAGCGTTTCGTCGCGCGGCTTGCGCCGACGCTGCAGCGCCTGGACCGGCTGCTCAAGCCACGCCTGCACGGCATGCTGGACCGGATGCCGGCGCAGATATTCACCGGCGTGCTGCTGGTGCTGGTCGGCGTCCTGTTGACGCTGCCGATTCCCTTCACCAACTACATCTTCGGGCTGATCCTGCTGCTGTTTGCGCTGGCTCTGCTAGAGCGCGACGGCGCATTGCTGCTGGTGGGCTGGGCCGCTGCGCTGATCTCGGTGGCGGTGTTCGGCGTCACCTCGGACCAGTTGCTGGACCTGATCCGCGGTTGGTGGCCGGCCGCCTGGCGCTGAGCGCGCGACGGCCGACGCACCTAGAGCGCAGTTACTTCAGATCGACCACGCGGTTGTCCGACAGGCTGCCGGTATCGTCGGTCACGGCCGTCATCACGAAATACAGCGCCTTGCCGAGCAGCCCGCTCGGGCCATCCCAGTATTCGGCCGATTCGGCGCGCATATGGATCAGGCGCAGGTTCGGGTCGTCCTTGCCGCCGGGGAAGAACACCTTCATCGCCGGCGACCACAGCTGCTCGATCTTGGCGCGGTCATCGACTACGCGTGCGGTACCGGCGACCGATACGTAGCTGTTCTTCGAGGCCGAGGCATAGGCCACGTTGACGCGCGGATCGGCGGCAATTTCGGCCACCTTGGGGCTGTCGGCGGCGGTGGCAAACCACAGGTCGCCATCGAATTCGACTTCCTGCGTTCCCAACGGCCGGCTCACCAACTTGCCGTCGGCCGACACGGTCGTGAACATCGCGATGTCCACGCCGCGGATCAATTCCGCCAACTGCTTGATGCTCTCGCTGCGTTCCTGAAATTGCATGCTGGTGTTCCCAATGGAGGTGCATGCATCTGAGCGGATCGCCGCGCAAAGCGACGTGAATCACGCAGGAGTCACGTCCAGCTCGCGGCAGGCCATGGCGGCGATTTCGAACGAACGCAAACGCGCAGCATGGTCGTAGATGTTGGCGGTGAACAGCAGTTCGTCCGGCATGTGGCGCTCGATGAACTCGGCCACGCCCTGGGCGATCTGCTCGGCATCGCCCAGCACCGTGCACGCCAGCGCACGCTCCACGCCGGCACGCTCGTGCGGCTGCCAGAAACTGTCGATATCGTCGATCGGCGCGGGAATCTTGCCCGGCTTGCCGCGACGCAGGTTGACGAAGCTCTGCTGCTGGGTGGTGAACAGGCGGCGTGCCTGCGCTTCGGTTTCCGCAGCCACCACATTCAAGGCCAGCATCACGTGCGGCTTGGCCAACTGCGCGGACGGACGGAACTCGCGGCGGTAGATCGCCACTGCCTCGTCCATTGCATCGGGCGCGAAGTGCGAGGCGAACGCGAACGACAAGCCCATCGCCGCGGCCAGCCGCGCACTGAACAGGCTGGAACCCAGCAGCCACACCGGCACGTCGAGACCGCCCCCCGGCACTGCCTGCACCAGTTGCCCCGGCACCACCGGCGCGAAGTAGCGCAGCAGCTCGGCCACGTCCTGCGGGAAATGGTCGGCGCTGTCGAAATAGCGGCGCAGGGCGCGCGCGGTCGGCTGGTCGGTGCCGGGCGCGCGGCCCAGGCCCAGGTCGATGCGCTGCGGATACAGCGAGGCCAGCGTGCCGAACTGTTCGGCCACCTGCAGCGGCGCATGGTTGGGCAGCATGATGCCGCCGGCGCCGACGCGGATGGTCTTGGTGCCACCGGCGACATGGCCGATCAGCACCGCGGTGGCGGCGCTGGCGATGCCCGGCATGTTGTGGTGCTCGGCCAGCCAGTAACGCTGGTAGCCCCAGCGCTCGGCGTGCTGGGCCAGATCGAGCATGTTGGCGAAGGCGTGGGTGGTGTCGCTGCCTTCGCAGACCGGCGCCAGGTCGAGCACGGAAATGGGCGTCATCGGATGACTCCGGGAATGAATGATGTGCAAGAGATGGGGCTGGCCAGGCGGCTTTGCCACCTGCCCAGGTGGCGCTGGGGGGATTACAGCATTCCAGTGGTCAAACAACGGGAGGATCTGCAGCTGGCCACTGTCCCGCTCCGTGCCCAGGCCGCGCCTCATTGGACGGGCGCTGCAACGCAGGCGCGGCAATGGCGCGCAAGCCATGCATTCGCCGCGGAGGGAGGGATATCAGGCCATGCGCGATGGCTGTGGGTGTCTGGCGCTCGTCGGATCGCCTGCGAATGCAGTTGCCTGACCGCGAAGCGCGGGCGCCGGGTGACAGGGCTGCTGGCTATGATGGACACCGCATTGGCAGCGCCTGCATGACGATGGCTTCGAACGCTCCGCTTGACCCCGCTTCCGCCACCCTGCACATCGCCGCGCGGATCGATCGACTGCCAGCCAGCGCCACGCTGTGGCGGCTGGTCGGCCTGCTCGCGCTGGGTGGATTTTTCGAGTTGTACGACCTGTTCCAGACCGCCTATATCAGCCCCGGGCTGATCCACGACGGCATCTTCGCCAGCGCTGCCGATGGCGCGTTCGGCATGTCCGACCAGGCCGCGTTCGCGGCGGCGACGTTTCTGGGTCTGTTCGTCGGCGCCGCCCTGCTGAGTCCGTTCGCCGACCGCTTCGGGCGCCGTCCGGTGTTCACCTTTGCCCTGATCTGGTACACCGCCGCGACCGTGGCGATGGGCCTGCAGCACACCGCCACCGGCGTCATCCTGCTGCGCTTGGTGGTCGGGATCGGCCTGGGCATCGAGCTGGTCACCATCGACACCTATCTGTCCGAGCTGGTGCCGCGGCATATGCGCAGTGCCGCATTCGCGTTTGCATTCTTCGTACAGTTTCTGGCGGTGCCTGCGGTGGCGCTGACCGCCTGGCTGCTGGTGCCGCATGCACCGCTGGGGGTGAGCGGCTGGCGCTGGGTGGTGCTGCTGAGCGGGGTGTTTGCGCTGGCGATCTGGTGGCTGCGTAGCCGTTTGCCGGAATCGGCCCGCTGGCTGGCGGCGCAGGGACGCCATACCGAAGCCGATGCGGTCTTGACCCAGCTCGAAGCGCGCTGCGCGCGCGATCTGGGTGCGCCCCTGGCCGCACCCCAGGTGACCGCCCCTTCGCCGGCCGGCGACATGCAGACCGCGGCGCTGTGGCGTGCGCCGTATCGCGGGCGCATCGGCATGCTGGTGGTATTCCATATCTTTCAGGCGATCGGCTTCTTCGGCTTCGGCAACTGGTTGCCGGCATTGATCTCGGCGCAAGGCACCGGCGTGACCAAGAGCCTGGCCTATTCCTTTGCGATTTCGCTGGCCTACCCGCTGGCGCCGCTGCTGTTGCTGCGCTTTGCGCAGCGCTGGGAGAACAAATGGCAGATCACCGCATCGGCCCTGGGCGCGGTGCTGTTCGGTGTGCTGTTTTCGCTGCAGCATCAGGCGATCGGCATGGTGCTGTGCGGGGCGATGATTGCGTTCTGCAATGCCTGGATGAGCTTTGCCTATCACGGCTATCAGGCCGAGCTGTTCCCCACCGGCTTGCGCGCGCGGGCGGTGGGCTTTTGCTATTCCTTCAGCCGTCTTTCCACGGCGGTGAGCAGCGTGCTGATCGGTTGGCTGCTCGCCCAGGTCGGCAGCCATGGCGTGCTGGCCTTTATCGTGATCAGTATGTCGATCGTGGCCGGCGTGATTGCGCTATTGGGCCCGCGCACGCGCAATCGGGCGCTGGAAGAGATTGCCGGCTGATCGCGGCGCCGACGCGACCACGCCACCTGGCATCACGCATCTGAGCTTGCAACCGCATCGGTGTGGGCGGCGGTCTGCGCGGCAACTGCGGTGCCCAAGGTAACCGTGCGATCGGCCACTGCGGCCAGGCTGGTGCGATGCGAGACCACCACCAGCACGGTCTGCGGCAGGCGTTGCCGCAGCATGCACAACACCTGCTGTTCGGCCTCGGCATCCAGTGCGCTGGTGGCCTCGTCCAGCACCGCCAGGGTCGGCTTGCGCAACAGCACCTGCGCCAGCAGCAGGCGCTGCGCTTCGCCACCGGACAGGCGCCCATCCGGGCCGTTGATCGGGCTGTCCAGGCCTTGCCCGTCGCGCTGCAGACGCGCGCCCAGGCCGACGTCGGCCAGTACCTGCCACATGCGTGCATCGCTGGTGCCGGGCAATGCCCAGTCCAGACAGGCGCGAACCGTGCGCTGCCACGGCCGCACCCCCTGACCGAGGTAGGCGCCATGCCGCACCAGGGCGCGATACGCGGCGAAATCCAGCCGGCGCCCGGCCATGTGCGCGGTGAACTGCGCAGGCGTGGTCTGACCCGAGAGCACGTCCATCAGACTGCTCTTGCCGATGCCGGAGGGACCGACGACCAAGGTCAGTTCGCCGGGCAGCAACAGCAGCGGATCGAGAGCGAGCCTGGGCAACGGCGGTGCCAGGCCGATGTGTTCGAGATGCAGGGCGGCCGGCAACGGTTGTGCCGGTGCGGCCGACGCCGGTGGACGCGTCGTGCCCAGCGCCACATAGCGCCGCCACAGCTGCAACGCCGGCCACGCCGAGCGCAGTTGCTGAACGCTCTGGCGAGTGCTGACCAGATACGGCAGCAGGCGCCCGAGCAGCAGGCTGACGGTGATCAGCGCAGCGCGATCCGCGCCCTGCCACAGGTTGGCCAGCACCAGGATGCCGGCGATGGCGGCCACTGCGGTGGCCTCGAGCATCAGCCGGCTGCCCGCCACCAGTGCCTGCTGCTGCGCATAGCCCTGCCCCAGCCGAGCGGAAATGCGCTCGTAATGACGGGCTTCCAGTGCTTCGCGCTGGAACGAACGCACATGCCGCAGGCGACGCGGGAAATCTTCGCTCAACCAGAACAGCTGCGTCATGTCGGCCACGTAATCGCGGCTGATGCGCGCCTGGGTGCCGCTGCTGGAGATGCGCAAGCCCAGCCACGCCAGTGCCAGCAGCAACGGCGTCGCCATCAGCAACGCGGGGGCGATCATGACCGCGATGCAGATGCTCACCAGTGCTGTCATGCCGGCCACCAGCAGCTGCAAGGCGGCACTGAAGCCCTGGGTGGCGATCTCGATGTTGTAGGTCAGCACATTGGCGATTTCCGCCGAGCTGGCACCGGACAGCGCCGGCAGCGGCGCATCGATCAACGCCGCATGCACGCGCTGCCGCAACCCGATCGCGTAGCGGCTGGTCAGCCGTGCGGCCAGCCGTGCGCCATGCCAGCGCAGTGCGGCAAACACCAGGCTGACACCGGCAAACAGCGCCACCTGCATTGCCAGACCAGCCGGTAACGCCAGCGCGTAGCCGGCCAGGCGGACGGCATGACCAGGCTGCACCAGCGGCACCAGGCTGACCGCGACCAGGCTGCCGGCCAGTGCGGCCAGCAGCGACAAGCCGACATAGAGTGCGATGGTCGAGACATCCGCCGGCACCAGCGTGCCGACGAAATCGCGCCACAGCGCACGCATGGGTTTGCGATCTGCAGTAGCGCGTATCTCAGTCACGCCTGACGCTCACTGTGGAATACGGCATGGCGTCGGCCCGGCAGGGGACGCACCGCTGCCGCGCTGCCGGCGCGCTCACCGCAACACCTGCAGCAGCGCGTCCAGCGCGGCCTGCGGGTGCGCCCCGCGGCGCAGGGTGAACATGCCGATGCGCTGTACCTGTTGGATAAAGCGCTGCCAGCCCGGTTGCCCGGCCGCATACGGTTGATCATTTGCGAGGCAAGCGGCGATGCGTTCGGCGGGCATTGCCAGCAATGGCTGCGCGGGATCGCTCGCCGGCGTTGCCGACAGCATCACCACTGCACACAGTTGCAAGGGCGCGCGCGCCAGCTGCGCACGGCCGTGGCGGATGTCGATCTCGAACTTTTCCACACCGCTGCGGCGGCGGATGGTTGGCGAGGCGCTGATCCACGCGCGGGTGTCCGCATCGACCAGGCCCAGCGCGTCGGCGCGCAGATGCAGGAAATTGGCAACGCCGGTGGTGAGCAGACTCTCCGGCGCCACGAACACGCCGTCTTCGGCGATGAAATCCAGGCCATGCAGCAGGCTGTGCAGCGCCAGGGTCGATTTGCCGGCGCCACTGGCGCCGAGCAACAGCACACAGCGTCCCTGCCGGCCCACGCAGGCGCCATGCAACGGCACCAGACCCATGCCGCGTGCCGCCAGCAGGAACACCGAAAATTCGATCAGCTCATAACGCACGTGATAGGCGTGGGCGAGCATGTCGTCGGAAACCACCAGCATGGCGCGGCGCGCGGGCACCGACAACATCAGGTAATTGCAGGCATCCATGACGCCGCACAGCAATCCGCCGCTGGCATGGGTGCGCACCGGTGGCGGCTGTGCGCTCGAAGCCGCCTGACCACGCGCCACCAGATCCAGCGTGATATGGAATTCCGGCGCACCCGGCAGGCGATGCGCAGGCAGGCCGGCGTAGGCCAGGTCCACCAATGCCAGCAGCGCCTCGCTGTCGCTTTCGAAGTGGAACAGTGCGCCGAGGATCTGCCGGCGCACGCACTGCCGACGCGGCCGATGTTCGCCGAACGGATCTGCTGCCACTGCCGCCGCATCCGGCGCGCCAGTGCCTGCGTCATCGCCCACCGGCATCAATTGCGCCAACGCAGCCGACTGCGGCATGCCTTTCCATCCATTGCATCGATCAGCCGGTATGTGCCGAACGGCAACAGAAAGGTTGCCGCATCCGCATCGGCACGCGTGCCCAATGCACGCCAACGACGGCATGCCGATTGGCGCAACCAAAGCCACCTGCATCCGCACCTACTGCCGAGCCGAATGCCGGTGCCTGCGCACGCCGCCGCTGCGCGCACCTGGCGACAGAACGAGAGCCTTGTGCAGATGCTAAAGATCCAGGTCAGTCATTCGTATTTCCTGCGTTACGACCCCAAGCAATGGGAGCGCGGCAAACCGTACCCACCGTTGGCGACGCTGCAGGTTGCCGCGTTATTGCGCGAGCGTGGCCATGCACTGAGCCTGTTCGACGCGATGCTGGCCGACGACGTGCAGGACTACACCGGTGCCTTGCAGCAGGCGAAACCGGATCTGGTGGTGTTCTACGAAGACAACTTCAACTTCCTTACCAAGATGTGCCTGAGCCGCATGCGCGAGGCGGCCTGCCAGATGATTGGGCAAGCGCGCGCGGCCGGCTGCCGCGTGCTGGTGGCCGGCTCCGATGCATCCGACAACCCGGATGTGTTTCTGGCTGCCGGCGCGCACGCTGTGTTGATCGGCGAAGGCATCGCACCACTGCTCGAACTGGTGGCGCGCGTCGAAGAAGATCCCATCATCGATACAGACGCCTGGCTCGCGGGCGTTGCACGTATCGCCGTCAGCTCATCTGCTGCAGCACACGTGCATCGTGGCGCGCAACCGCCGGACGCGCGCCTGAGCGGCCTGCCGGCCTGGGACCTGGTGGACATGCCGCGCTATCAGCGGTTCTGGCGGCAACGGCACGGCTATTTCAGCCTCAACATGGCCGCATCGCGCGGTTGTCCGTTCCGCTGCAACTGGTGCGCCAAACCAATCTGGGGCAATCACTACAAGCGCCGCGATGCGGAAGACGTGGCTGCCGAAATGATCCATCTCAAGCGCAGCTTCCAGCCCGATCACCTCTGGATGGCCGACGACATCTTCGGCTTCCACATCGATTGGGTGGAAACCTTTGCGCAGCGCCTGAGCGACGCCGATGGCGCGATCCCGTTCACCATCCAGACCCGCGCCGACCTGGCCAGCGAGCGCATGGCTGCCGCGCTGGCACGCGCCGGCTGCGCAGAGGCCTGGCTGGGTGCCGAAAGCGGCAGCCAGCGCATCCTGGACAAAATGACCAAGGGCACCGAGGTTGGCGAGGTGATCGCCGCGCGCCGGCGCCTGGGCGCGCACGGGATCCGCGTGGGCTTCTTCATTCAACTCGGCTACCTGGGCGAAGAACTCGAAGACATCCTGGCCACGCGCGCACTGGTGACGCAGGCCAACCCGGACATCATCGGCGTCAGCGTGTCCTATCCGCTGCCCGGCACCAAGTTCTACGAAGAAGTGAAAAACCAGCTGGGCGGCAAGACCCATTGGCAGGACAGCGACGACCTGGCGATGATGTTCCATGGCGCGTACGACTCGGAGTTCTACCGCAGCGTGCGCGATCTGCTGCATACGCAGGTGGACCTGCAACAGGCGCGCGCCACGCTGGGCGCCGATGCGTTTGCACAGGCCTCGGACACGCTGGAAGCACGCTGGTCCGCCTTGATCGCCAGCGAACGGCAACATCGCACCGAGCCGCTTGCCGGCGCTGCCGAACGCCAACCGCGCCAGTTGGCCAGCGTGCTGGTCGGCTGACGCACAACCCGCCGACCTCGCTTCCCGACCTCACGTCGCCTTTCTCGGAATCTCCGCCGCATGCAGCCTTCCCTTCGCACCATCAAGCACGGCCTGCAGACGGCCACCGAACGGCTGGCCCGGGAATTGGCGCAGCCCGGCGAGGCGGTGCCGCAGTGGAACCGGCTGCAATGGCAGCTGGCCGCGGCCGCGGCGGCCGCGCATGGGGTGTCGCCGCTGCTGCAACGCCGTTCGCTGTGGCAGGAGGTCGACTGGACCGCGTTCCTGCACGAGCAACGCCGCCATGTCGAAGACCGCCATCGGCGCATCGCGCTGCTGCTGACACGCATCGACGCGGCAGCGCGTGCGGCGGGCATCGCCCTGGTCGGTCTCAAGGGCACCGCCTTGCATCGGCTCGGCGTCTATCTGCCCGGCGATCGCCCGATGGCCGATATCGATCTGCTGGTGGCGCCGGAGGATGCGCCCGCGGCGGCGGCGCTGTTGTGCGAGCTGGGTTACGTGGCCTCCTTCGAACAATGGAAGCACCAGGTGTTCAAGCCGCTGCAGGGCGAGGCGGTCGCAGGGCTGGGGGAGCATCGCGATGCGCCGATCAATCTCGAGCTGCATACCCGCATCCAGGAACGCCTGCCGCTGAGCAGCGTGGACATCACCGCGCGCATCCTGCCGGAGCGTCCGCAGCCGGGATTGAATCCCTACCCGTCGGTCGGCGCGCTGATGTGCCACCTGCTGCTGCACGCAGCCGGCGGCATCTGCCAGCGCAGCATTCGCCTGATGCATCTGCATGACCTGGCATTGCTGGCCACGCGCATGGGCCCGCGCGACTGGGAACAGTTGTGGGACGACCCGGCCATGGCACCGTGGTGGGCGTTGCCGCCGCTGCTGCTGTTGCAACGCTATTACCGCAGCGTGGTGCCGCCGGCGGTGATGGCGCGGCTGCAGGCCGATTGCCCGCGCCTGCTGCGCATGCGTGCGGCCCGCCAGACCCTGACCACCGCCTCGTGTTCCAACCTGTGGTTGTCGGCCCTGCCCGGCATCGAATGGTCACGCTCGCTGGGCGAAGCGCGCCAGTACCTGCGCAACCGGGTGGTGCCGTCGGCCGAGAGCCGCAAGGAACGTGCCGACATGCTGCAGACCCAGTTGTGGCTTCAGGACCAGCCATGGGTGCGGCAGACCCAGCTGCGCCGGGTGATGACGCGCCTGACCCGGCCGGTGCCGCGCACCGACATGCTGTATGTGGTGCGTGCAGCGCTGGACGGCTATCTGCAGCCAGTCTGAGCGCGGCTGACAACGCTGCTGCGCTCACTGCCGCACCGGCGCGGCCGATGCCCGGAGGCGGCAGGTATCAGCCGCACAGTCCGATTCCGGGCGCGCCGTCCGCATCCATCCATCGGCCGATCGCGACGTCTTGTTGGTGATTCCAGGACTGCAGCAGGCGTGCGCAGGCTGCCGCTTTTCAGCCGATCGCCCTTGCGAGGATGTCACCAGGTTTGGCCTGGCAGCCTCGTTGCTGCACCGCGCGTATTGCATGGCGGCCGCTGCAGGCTGCGTCCTTATAGGCGCAGTCAGCGCAGCGGCCGCGCCTCGCACAGTTGCCGATACAGCTGCTCGAACAACCGCGTGGTCAACGCCGCGTCCTCGCGCACCGCACGGCATTGCGCCGCCCAGGCCAGACGCAGGCGCAACTCGTCGTCGGCCAAGACCTGGCGGACGGCTTCTGCCAGTCCGGCCCAGTCGCCCGGCGGTACCGCGAGTGCGCACACCGGGGCCCACTCGACCAGATGCCCGACTGCGGTACCGACGGTGGGCACGCCGGCGACCGCCGCTTCCAGCAGCACCAGCGGGCCGGCTTCGTGCAAGGACGACAGCACCAGCAGGTCGGCCGTCTGCATGATCGGGCGCAACTCGCGCTGGGTCTTGAAACCGAGAAAACGCACCTGCCCGCCCAGGTCCAGCTGGTGCACCAGGCGCTGCATGGCGCCATCCAGCGTATCGACGCCGACCATGTCCAGGGTAAAGGCGACACCGGCGCGTTTGAGCGCCGCCATTGCCTGCAGCAAGGTGGTCTGGTCCTTGACCGGATTGAGGCTGGCCACATGCAGCAAGCGGGCGATGCCGCCGCTGCGTGCACGCGGCGCCGCCGGCGGCCAGGCCCGCAGGTCCACGCCCAGCGGCACCCGCTGCGCGTGGATGCCGAGCGCCGTCAGCGACTCCAGGATGGGCGCACTGGCCGCGGTGACGCGATCAGCCAGGCGCAGGATCACCGCTTCGCGTAAACGCCCGCGCCAGCGCTGCCGGCCGCCGTAGCCGATGCCATGCAATGCGACGAGTTCGCCACCGGCGATATGCACCACGCTTGGACGACGCAACAGCCTTGCCGCGGCGACCGCGATCAGGCTGCAGTAGCCGGAAAAAATGGCCTGGATCACATCGAAGGGGGCACGCCGGTGTTCGCTGGCGATGGCGGCGATCGCGCGCGTGCGGGTGCGCCTGGCGCCGATGTTGTGCACGGTGGCGCCGCGCAATGCCCAGGTACCGGGCAGCGGCTCCTGGTGCAGCACGAACACATGCACCTGGTGATGGCGCGCCAGCCATTCGATCAGGGTCAGGAACACCGGGATCACGCGGACCTCGCCGCTGCGGTCCACGCCGCCCGGGACCACCAGGGCCAGTTTCATGCGGCCCGCCCTGGCGCGGCGGCCAGCAACCGGGTGTACGCATGCTTCCAGCGTTGCCCCACCGCGGCAAACGACAGCCGTGTATCGAAATGCGCGCGCACCTGTGCGCGGTCGGGGCGTTGCCGAAAGACCCGCAACAGCAGTTCCGCCAGGGCCGAGGCATCGCCCACCGGCCACAACGCGCCGACTGCGCCGCCATCGCTGAGCGCACGAAAGGCCGGGATATCGGTCAAGAGCGGCAAGGTGCCGCAGGCATACGCTTCCACTGCGGCATAACCGCAGCTCTCTGCATGACTGGCGGAGACGAACAGGTCGCAGGCACGCAGCAGGGTTTCCACGCGCGCATGCGGCACCTTGCCCAGCAACTGCACGCAGCGCGCCAGCGACGGATCGGCGCGCAGGCGCTGCTGCACCTGCTCCAGCAACGGCGCCTGGTCGAACACGCACCACAGCCGCAGGCCCGGCAACACGCGCGCGGCCAGGGCGACGGCATCGAGCACGCACAGCGGATCCTTGGCCGCGCTCAGATGCCCGACCCACAACACGCAGGGGTCGCCCTGCAGGCGGGTGTGCTCGCGTGCCTGCAGGCGATCGCCCGGCAAGAAGCGGCTGCTCGATTCGGGAATCGCAAACAGCTGCGTCCTGGCCTTGAACAGGCGCGCCTGTGCGAACGGCTGCGCCATGTCCAGCGAGGTGAACGCGATCCCGGCGGCGGCAGCGTAGCGACGCCGCCACACACTCCGGGCCCACCAGCGCGGCGGGCGGTTGGCGTGATCCTGCAGCAGGATCGGCGTATGCGGCAGCAGGCGGGCGAGACGGCGTGCATCGCCGGCAAATTCCAGACCGTGGACATGGACCACATCGGCGCCGATCTCGCGCAGCGTCGCCGCAAGCAGCGCTGCGCGCTGCGCACTGCCGCGCGCACCCAGCTCGACGAAGCGGTAATCCACGCCCTGGCGGGTGAGCCGCAGGTTCAGTGCAGAGGCCTGGATCACCGCCACGCGCACCCCGGCGCTGGCGACGGCCTCGGCGATATCGGCCAGCGATGGCCATTGCGCGAACACCTGCTCCGCCGTCAGGCCGGCCGGCGTCGGCACCAGATTGAGTTGCGCCACCCGCAAGCTCATGACAGCGACCGCGCCCGGATTGCACGGCCTGCAAGCGCGATCGGGCCACGTGCCGCGCAGCGCGCGGCGCGCAAACGGCAAGGCTTGCCCGCGGCCGAGGTGCTGCAGGCACATGCCAGCATGGCCGCCACGTTGCTCACGCGATGCGCCGCAGCCGCAATACCAGCGCGACCGGCACCTGCAGCGCGGCCTGATCGAACCGTGCACCGGGCGCGATGTCGGCCGGGTCCAGCATCGGCTCGGCCACTGCTTCGATTTCCATCCCCAGCGCCGCACAGGCCGCATGCCAATGGCTGTAGAGATGTTGCGTATGCCGCACCGCGTACTGCCGGCCATCGGCCTTGAAGTCGCGCCGCCAGCCCAGCGCATGCCCGATCGGATGCACATCGCTGCACAGCACGATGCCGCCGACGCGGGTGACCCGATGCAGTTCTTCCAGCGCCGGCCATAGCCGCTGCAGATGGCCGACCACCAGGCCGCAGACGCTGAGATCGGCCACCGCATCGTCCAGCGGCAACTGCTCCAGGCTGCCCTGTTGCAGGCGCATACGCGCCGCTGGCCAGTGCTGCGACAGCTCGGCGTGCGCACGCTGCAGCATCTGCGGCGACAGATCCACGCCGGTGACCTGCAGCGCGCCGCGCCGCAAGGCATGCAGCATGTAGCGGCCACTGCCGCAGCCGGCGTCCAGCACGTGCTGGCCCTGCAACACGCTCGGCATCAGCGCGAGCATGGCGCGCTCCTCGGCCAGCATCACCGGATTGTGCGCATGCGGCGGATACGCCTGCGCCCACAGCGCATACGCCGCTGCCGGCTCCAGCGTCGGCACTGCGCTCACGACAGCGCACCGCTGGCGGCCATGACCACACCGGGCCGGTGCACAGCCTGCGCCACGCGCTGCAGGCCCGGTTCCAGTGCCAGCACCGCCGGATCGGCCAGCGTGGCATCGAGCAGCTTGGGCCGGCCATCCAGCAGCACCGGCACGGTCGGGACGCCTGCAGCGTCGAACCAGTCGGCAAAATCCGGGTCGGCGATGCGCGGGACGCCATCGCGTATCACCGCACGCAGGTCGCTGCGTGTGCAGCCCACCACGCTGTCGGCCGGGTCGCCACCGCGGTCGCGCACGATCACCAGATCGGCCGCCGCCCCCGGCGCCAGGCGTCCACGCGTGGCCATGCGCAGGATGCGCGCCGATTGATGGGTGACCAGGCCGAGCAATAGATCCGCAGCCAAGCCGCTGCTGGCGGCAATGCGCAGTTCTTCCAGCAGATCGCGCGAACCGCTGACGCGCGAATCGTTGCCCAACGCGAGCCGGCCCGCCATGCACAGGCGCCAGGGGTCGAGCGTGCGACCCAGCAGCGCAAGATTGCTCGACGGGCACCACACCACCGCCGCGCCGCATGCGATCACCCGCTCGATGTCGCACTCGCCCATGCCCACGCCGTGGATCAGCACGCTGTTGGAGGCCAGGCAACCGAGCCGATCCAGTTCCTCCAGCTCGGCGGCCGCCACCGCGTCGGTGCCTTCGGCCAGGTGGATCATCCAGGGATGCTCGGGCGAGGTGGCGGCAAAGCTGCCCTGCACCGGTGGGCCATAGCCGGTCCATCCCAGCGCATAGCTCCAGCCAAACTCGCGCAGCAGGCCAACCGGAAAGCTGGGCTCGTCCAGGGTGGCATGCCACGGGTCGTGCTGCGCCACGCAGGTGACGCCGGCCAGCAGATTCTTCAATCCACCGTGACGCAGACGCACCGCCTTGGGCACACGCAGGGCCGCGGCCACCTCGGGATGCCGGAAATGCGCCTGGAATGCCTCGATCCACGCATAGCTGTTGGGAAACGCCGCGCCCTGCGGCAGCGGCGGCACGCAGTTGACCTGCAGATGATCGTGCGCATTGATCAGGCCGGGCGCCAGCACATGCCCCTGCAGGTCCAGGCGCAGGCTGCGCGTGCCGAGCGTGCCGCCGAAGCGCCCCGCGCGGATGGTCAGCGGCGCGCGCGAGGGGCCGGCCAGGGTGATCGAGCGCGCGCCCTGCAGACAGACATCGGCCATGGACATCGGCGTCTCCACTCAGCGCTTGCGCATCACGATCAGGAAGTGGTCGCCCATGTCGCGCAGCAACGGCAGGCCGCCCAGCCGGTCGTCGCACTGCCCCAGGCGCGCGGACAGGCGCGGATGCCGTTCGCAAAAATCCACCAGGTACGGCGGCGGCAGGAACAGGCTCAACGCGCAATAGCGGTCCAGGACGAAGTGCTTGGCGAAGGCACGGTAGAACTCGCGCGGCAGGTGGTACCAGGTCCAGATGGTGTGGCCGTTCATGCCCACCGCGGTGACCCCGCGCGCGGCGCGCACCGCGGCGCGTTTGAACCGCCCGCGCACGCCGTAATGGCCGATTTCCCAGGGGCAGATGCGCCCGATCACCGAGAACACCAGGCAGCCATCGGCGCGCAGCAGACGCGCGCATTCGGCCGCCACCGCCGGCAGATCCGGCGCGCAGTTGAGCGGGCCGAAGTTGGAATACATGCCGTCGAAGCTGCCCTGCAGCTGGTCAAGCTGCTGGATGCCGACATGGGCCGCGCTCAGGCGCTCTTGCAGGCCTTGCGTGGCCGCGCGATGGCGGGTGCGCTCGACCATCGCCGGCGACCAGTCGGTGGCCAGCACGTGGTAACCGCGACGTGCGAATTCGCCGGCATCCAGGCCGGTACCGCAGCCCAGGTCCACCAGATGCGAGCCCACCGGCAGCTCGGCCGCGACCGTGTCCCACAAGGTGGTGCGCATGCGCTGGATCAACGCGTTGTTGCCGCGTGGGCCGTCGTAGTCGGGCGCAACGCTGTCAAACGCGCGTTGCGTTTCCAGCAAGCGCTCCGGCGCCACCGTGCCACCGCGCGCCGCATGCTCATTGACCACCGACATGCGCAGCCTCCCATACCGATCCAGCTGTTCTCACGACACTCTCCAGACGCGATACCGCCAACGCGGCAATCGCTTGATTGACCGGTGAGTGCCTCGCGCCGGCGGTTTGGTTGCAGCGTGGGCAGCCTTGCGCAGCGTGCCGCACGGCGCTGCGCAGATCAGCCGGCGGCGCGCGGGGCGGCCACCGTGCGGCGACGCCATGCATTGCGCAACACCGCCGCCAGCACCGCCAGCCCCGCCCCGCCGAGCAGGCCGGCGGCCCAGGCGGTGACGGCATTGGGAAACGCCTGTTGCTCGGGCACGTACAACGGCCATGCCAGCGAGGTCTGATAGGTGTAGCGCGTGGTCAGCCGGGCAATCAGATCGTCGCGTTCGCTCTTCAATGCGCGCACGGTGGTGTTGCTGTCGGTCAACAGCACGCCCGCCAGAACCTGGGCCGGTGTGGCCGCAGCGGCGCCCTGCCCGGCCTGCACCTGTTGCTGCAACTGATCGCGGTTGCGGGTTGCTGCGCGCAGATCGTCGGTGAGGCCTTGCAGGCGTGTACGCGCCAGTGCGAGCGCCACTGCGTTGGTGTCGCCGTGCAGGCCCTGCAAGGCGCTCACCGTCGTCATCGCCAGCTTGCGCGCCTGCGCCGACGACTCGGCCCGGATGGTCACCCCGATCAGATTGGCATACGGGTCCGGGTCCGGCTTGAGGCTGCCGCGGTACAGCTGCGCAGCGCGGCTTTTCAGCGGCACGCCGGCCTGGCGCAGCACCGCATCCTGGAACAGCCGCGTCTTCATGCGGTCGATCACGCGCTGAAACGGTTCGACCTTGGGGTCGCGCCCGGCCGGCGTGGGGCCGATCTCGCCGACCTGGATCCAGGCGGTGGCTTCCCACTGCGGCCTGGCCAGGCGGGTAAAGGCCAAGGTCAATGCAAGCACCACCAGCAGTGCGGCCAGCGCCCAGCGCCATTCGCGGCGCAGGATGCGCCACAGGTCGATCAGATAGATATCGTCGTGTTGAGTCATGGTGCACCGGCTCTGGAACAGGGTGAAGCGAAGCGGCCGCGCATTACGCAGCAGCGGTGGGTACGGCATTGCGGGTAGGCAACAGCACCGTGCAGGCATGCAACACCAAGCACAGCGCGATGAAGCCGAAATTGGTCCAGGTGAAGGCCTGCGGCGCGAACGGCGACATCAGGCAGGCATAGGCGATGCGCAGGAAGATCAGCACATGGAAGATCGACAGCGAGCTGTTGAGCAGGCGCACGCTCCACACCAGCCCTGCATACAACGCCAGCAGCGCCAGCAACGCACCCGGCGCCCCCCAGGCCATCAGGAACGGAAAGAATTCGGTCCCTACATTGATGTTGGGCGCATCCAGTGGAATGCTGGTGCCGGCAGTGGCGATCGAGCCACTAAAGGGCACCAGCTGATTGACCAGGAAGCTGGCGTTGACATAGCCCTTGGCCAGGATCGCGCCGAAGTTGTACGGCCCGGCGCTGATATACAGCAGTAACCACTGCACGCCCTGCGGCATGGCGCGATACAAGGCACTGAACGGCAGGGCCACGGTGGCCAGCGAGCCGGAACGCAGTGCGCCGAGGATGGAAAACACCCCGCCACCGGCCAGCACCAGCAGGCCGATGGTCTTCCACGGCAGGCGACGTGCCGGATCGCGGCGCAACAGCATCACCAGCACGAACGAAAACAGCCCGGCAAAGATGCGGTTGCGGTCGATCACCACGATCGGAAACACGAAACCCAGTGTCAGCATCGCCGCGCGCAGCCCGCGATGGCGCACGCACAGCAGCGCGATCGGCGGCAGGATCCAGCACATGTTGGAGATGTGCCGCACATGCGCGCGCAGCGGGCTCAAGGTCGCATACGAGGACGGATCGCTGAACAGCGGAACCGGAAACAGCGCCACATCCACGATGCAGAACAGCGTCACCACCGCCGCCAGCGTCATCACCAGGAACGCATCGCGGGTGCCGGTGTAACGGTAGGCGCGAAAGCGCTCCACCGCAGGCAACTGCACGCGCAGCACGGCATCCAGCACGCAGGTCGCGGCGGCGGCGGCGGCCAGCAGCGCGATGCCGTCAAGATAGTCGCCGGGCAGCGCATAGGTCAGCAACGTCAGCGCACAGCTGAGCAGCATCGGCAGTGCCAGATAGGTCGCCGGCCGGCGTAACAACGTGCTCATGCCGGTTTCACCGTGCTGCGCGCCTGCCTGGGCCGCCACCTGGCTGGCAGCGACATCCAGGCATAGGCGAGCAGATGCCCAATCACCCGGTGCGGCCGGCGCTGCAGGAACGCCACCTTGGCCGCGATGTAGTGCGACTGCGCGTGCAGCAAGCCGCGCTCGGGCGCATCGAACAATTCCGCACAGCGCCGTGCCACCTGACGTGACTCGCTCAGGTTGGCGATGCGCGCGCGCACGTCCACGGTCTTGCTGAGGTTGTGGCCATGCAACCGGTACGCGCACACCGGCACGTCGACAAAACCCAGCGCATCACGCGCGGCCAGGCGCAGGAAAAAATCCCAGTCTTCGATCCGTAGCGACTCGTCCCAGCCGGCGCGCGCATCGAAGGCACTGCGGCGCAGCAGCGCCACCGCGCCGCCGACCGCCCACTGCTGGATCACCGCGCGGCGGATGCCGGATGCGGAGCGGTACAGGTTCACATCCACCCGATGCAGGTCGCGCATGGCGCTGCCGTGCAGCAGCTGCCCATGCTGGTCGACCACACAGGCATCGCCGATCACCGCCAGTTTCTGCGGATGCGCACGCAGGTAGCGCACCTGCGCATCCAGCCCGCCGGCCAGCAGATAGTCGTCGCTTGCGCCCAGCCGCAGGTATTCGCCGCGCGCACGTAGCGCCAGCTCGTTGAGTGTGGCCGCCACCCCGCGATTGGCGCGCTGCACGAACTGCACCGGCAGCCGGTGGCCATGACTGGCGATCCACTGCGCAATCTTCTCGCCGGTCGCGTCGCTGGAGCCATCGTCGATGATGACCAGCTCCTTGCACGGGTACGGGTCCTCCAGCACGCTGTCCAGGCAGCGTTGCACGAAACGCTCGTGGTTGAAGGCCGGAATCAGCACCGAGACCAGCGGCCAGCGTGCGCGCCGGAGGGGTTGGGTGGAATCGCTCATGCCGGCTGCACCAGATAGCGCCGCACCACCACGATGTTGAACAGCAGATACAGCACGTAGTTGGCGACGAAGGCATACATCGCACCGATCAGCCCCCATTGCGCGGTGAACAGATACACCAGCGCCAGATAGCTGGCGGCAAACACGCATTCGGAGATCACGAACAGCCGCGTCATCGCCTTGGCCAGCATCACGTACGACAGCACGAAGGCGGCGATCTTGATCACATCGCCCAGCAGCTGGGGGGCATACAGCGGGGTGGCCTGGGCAAACCGGGCGTCGAACAGCAGCCAGGTCAGCCAATCGCGACACAAGTAGACGCCCAGCGCCATCACGATCACCGCCGGCAGCACATGGCGATACGCGGCCCGCAGCTCGCGCCCGAGCGCTGCGCGCTCCTGCAGTGATGCCAGCTTGGGCAGGTAATACACGTTGATCGCGGTCGTGAAGAACAGCAGATACGCATCCGACACCCGGCTCACCGCCTGCCAGTACCCCACCTGCTGCCAGCCGAACTGCAGCGCCAGATGGTCGCGCACCAGCATGGCCACCAGCTGCGGCACCAGCGTGGAGGTCAGCGTCATCACCGAGAACGCCGCCAGCCTGCGCGTCATCTGCGCATCGAAGCGCATGCGCAACATCTCGCGCCGAAAATAACCGCTGCGCCGCAGCGCCGGCACGCCGGCCAGCAGCCACAGCACCTGGCCCAGCACCAGCGCCAGCAAGGCGCCCTGCAGCTGTGCCCGGCTGGACAGCCATGCCACCAGTGCCGTGCTCAGCACCGCACCGCTGACCTGCACGAATGCCAGGCGGCGCACGTCCATGAAGCCGTTGATCACCGCCAGGATGTAGTTGACCAGTGCGATGCCCAGCTGCGCCACCGCCGCCACGCAGATCAGCGGCCGGTACGCCGCATCGCCGAGCAGGCGCTCGGCGATGGCGCCACTGAACAGCAACGCCAGTGCCGCCATCACGCAGGCCGCGCAGAACGCGTACCACAGCGCCGCGCTGAGCAGACGTGCCAGCGCAGCCGCGTCGTCGCGGTACTCGGCCACGTACTTGACGATGCCGGCACTGATGCCGCCGCCTGCCAGCACCGCCAGCACCGACATCAGATTGAGGAACTGGCCCAGCCGGCCGACCCCCTGCGGGCCGGCGTAGACCGCCACCACTTTCACCACCACCAGCGCGGCCAGCAGCTTGGCCAGCGTCGCAACGCCGGTGTAGGCGCTGCTGCGCACGACATTCATGGGGGGGTGCCAAACGACTGGCATGCGGCAATCACGCGCGCAACCGACGCATCGTCCAGCGCCGGCCCCATCGGCAGGCTCAGCACCTCACGGTGCAGCCGCTCGCTCACCGGCAGGCAGGCATCGCCCAAGGTGGTGTAGGCCGGCTGCCGATGCGGCGGCACCGGGTAATGGATCTGGGTATGGATGCCCGAGCGCAGCAGATGCGCCTGCAAGGCATCGCGCTGGGCGCTGCGCACCACGAACAGATGCCAGACGTGCTGCGCTTCGGCCACCACCGTCGGCAAGGTGATCAGGGGGTTGTCGATGCCGTGCAGGTAGCGCTGCGCCACTGCGCGGCGGCGGGCGGTCTCATCGTCCAGATAGCCCAGCTTGACCCGCAGGAACGCCGCCTGCATCTCGTCCAGCCGCGAATTCACACCCTGGCAGAGGTGGTGATACTTCACCTGCGAACCGTAGTTGCGCAGCGCGCGGATGCGCTCGGCCAGGCGCGCATCCGAGGTCACTATTGCGCCGCCGTCGCCGAGTGCGCCCAGGTTCTTGGTCGGGAAAAAACTGAACGCTGCCGCATCGCCAAAGGCGCCGGCACGTCGCCCGTGCGCACTGGCGCCATGCGCCTGCGCGGCATCTTCGATCAGCAGCAGCCCGTAGCGATGCGCCAGCGTCTGTAGCGCCGCCACATCCACCAACTGCCCGTACAGATGCACCGCCATGATGGCGCGCGTGCGTGGGCCGATCGCCTTCTCCACACTGGCCGGGTCGATGTTGAAGGTCGCAGGGTCCGGCTCCACCGGCACCAGCACCAAGTGGTTCTGGCTGATCGCAAGAAAGGTGGCGATGAAGGTATTGGCAGGCACGATGATTTCGTCGCCCTCGCGCAACACGCCCAGCTCGCGATAGCCACGCAGGATCAGCGACAACGCATCCAGCCCGTTGCCCACACCCACCGCCTGCGCAGCGCCGCAGTAGCTCGCGAATTCTTCCTCGAAGGCGGCCAGCTCCTGCCCAAGCACATACCAGCCGGCATCGATCACCCGCGCCGCAGCGACCTTCAGCTCCTCCGCATACCGCGCATTGACCGCGCGCAAATCCAAGAACGGCACATCCATTACAGCATCCACCGATAAAAATCCTGTACCACGGCGCGTGCGCCGAAACGTTCCTTTTGTTCGACCAGACCGTCGTTGAGCACCTGGCCGGCCTGCTCGGTCGAGATACCGAAGCTGAAGTAATGGCGCTGCGCATACACCTGGGTGATCAGCTCGGCCAGCAGCAGGCTCAGTGCATCCAGCTGGCGACCGCGCGCGGACACCGCCAGATACTGGGTGTGCACGCTGCGACCGAAATCCAGCACCAGCGCTGCCGCCAACAGCTCCCCTTCGGCCCGCGCCTCATGCAGCACGATCTGCTGCGGAAACCGGAGTTGCAGCAATTGCAGCTCGTCCAGCCGATGGGTCGGCGCCACGTGGTGGCGCTGCAACACCTCGGTCAGCAGGGCATGAAATTCATCGAGTCGGGTGCCGACCTGGATCTGCATACCGGCCTTGCGTGCCTTGCCCAGCGAGCGTCGACGTTCGGCGCTGAACGCAAACGGCTCGCGCAACGCGATCGCCGAGGACAGATCGCGCCGGTACAGCTGCGCGCCTACGCGATGCAGGGCATACAGGTCTTCTTCGGCCGGATATGCGTGAAAGATATGCGGCACCGGCTTGTACACAAGCTCGCGCACCCCGCGCGCGCGATAGTGCGCGGCGATCTGTTCGAACACCTGCAAGGTCGCACCCGCGCGCAAGGCCGTGGACGACAGCAGGCCCGCATAGGTCAGGCCGGCGTGGCTGCTGACGCAGTCGCCCTCCACGTTCGCCGGCAACACCGCCACCACCTCGCCACCGCGTTCGATCAGCAACGATGCGTCCACGAAGCGGTCGGCGTGATAGTCCATGTAGCCGCGCCGATGCAACACATTGCCATTGCGCGAGGACGCCACCAAGGCATCCCAGGCAGGCGCATCGCCGGGCAGATACGGCCTAACCGAAAGCATGGTGCTCCTGCAGGTCCGGCGGCAACGCGGCATCGGCCAGGCCGAAGCCGGCCTGCCCCATTGCATTGCCGTTGTAGAACATCAACACCCGATCATGCTGCTGGATCAAGGCCGGGTAACAGAGTGTCTGCGCATCCCAGCCCTGCTCGGACAGCTGCAGCCCCAGCTGGCTGTCGTCGCGCTGCCACTGCACGCCGTCGCGACTGGACGCGAAACCCGGGAAATAACCGCCGTGCGTATCGCCGCGGGTGAAATACATAAGATAGCGATCGCCCAGGCGATACACGCGCGGACGGCCGATGCGGTATTCGTCGCCCTGCGGACGCAGGCACACCACATCGTCGACAGGGATATGGCGCAGATCGTCGGTCTCCGCATAGCGGATGTGGTAGCGCGGATACGGCTGGCCGCCGATGCTTTCCCAATCGTCGCCCACCGCGTACCACAGCCGCCACCGCCCATCCTCGAAACGTGCCGAATGCACCGCGGCAATCGTGCTGCGCCCGGGCGCGCGATCCAGCAGCGGTGTGTCCTGCAAGCGTTGGAAACGCTCGCCACCATCGCGGGACAGCGCAAGCCCGGTGAAGGCCAGGAACTTGGCCTTGGCCACGCGCTGGAAGCCGACATAGAACATGTACAGCCCATGCGGCCCGGCCACCACATCGCCGAGAATCATGCCGTTGTCGTCGAAACAGCCAGCGCGGCCGATGTCCAGCACCGGCTGCGGGCTGACGCCGACAATCTGCGTCGGTGCGTCGGCGCGCACGTCCACATAGCCGATCCGGCTCACGCCCTGCGCATCGCGAAAGCCCGCATAGACACGCAGCACCTGCGCAGACAACCGGTAGGGCGTCGGCGTCAGCGCGGCGTGCTGCATCCAGCCGCCCACGCCATCGCGTGCGACGTCGAAGACCAGGCCGCGCTTGGTCCAGGCAAACATACTCACAGCTCCACGTCGAAGCTGGACCTGCCGGCCACCGCGCGCGCCGGCGAGCCGACGTAGACACGCTCGGCATCGGTATGCCGGGTCACCAGCGCACCGGCGCCGATGATGTTGTCGGCGGCGATGCGCACCTTGTCGCTGAGCGTGGCGTTGACACCGATGAAGCTGCCGCGCCCGATCTCGCAATAGCCGGAAATCACCGCATGCGAGGCGATGAAGACATTGTCCTGCACCACGGTGCGGTGGCCGATATGGTTGCCGCTCCACAGGATGCAGTTGTCGCCGATCCGGGTGAATGGCTGGATCACGTTGCCTTCGAACAGGAAACAGTTGGCGCCGATCTGCGCATTGCGCCAGACGAACGCACGCGAGCTGACATAGCTGGCGCAGCGATAGCCACGCCGCAGCATGTCCTGGAAAAAGCGCGTCCGCAGGCGATTGAGCTGCGTGGCCGGGATGGCGACGAAGACCTCGTACTGTTCGGGCGGATAGCGCTGCTCGAGCTCTTCGTAGGCCACCACCGGCAACTCGGCCAGCGTGGGCCGCAACAGGAAGTCGCGCTCCACGCTGAAGGCCACCACCGTGTAGTCGCTGTCGTGCTGAAAATACTCGCAGGCGATCTGCGCAAATTCGCCTGCGCCCACGATCACCAGGGGCTTGTGCACGCTCATGCTTCCAGCCTGCGTGCATCCAGACCGCTGCCATCGCGCACTTCGCTGAGGAACTGGTCGTAATCGAGAATGTAGTCGGCGGGATCGTAGAACTGGTCGGCTAGCACCATCAGCACGCAGTCGGGGCTGAAGCGATGCAGGTCGCGCCACACCATGCGGCCGAGCAGCAGGCCCTGCGATGGATCGTCCAGCACCACTTCCTGCTGGCCGTGGCCGTCGCCCTGGTCCAGCAGGATCGTCACCGAGCCGTGCAAGGCCACCGCCAGTTGGTTGAGCCGCCGGTGTGCATGCTGTCCGCGATGGACGCCGTTGCGGGTGCCGAACAGGTAATACACACGACGTATCTCGAACGGGACATTGCGCTGCTGCTCCAACGAGATGAGCAGCCCGCGATCGTCGCCGTGGGTATGCAACTGGATGCGTTCGATGGCCATGATCGGAAGGGCGTAACCGCTGACTGCACGTAGTGCGACATGCCTGAGTGCGCCGGCATGCGCGAAAGGTTGCGCGGCGTCACGGCGCTGCGAACCCGGGTGCGCGCAAGCGCAGTCGCTGCCGCCAACCCCGTGCCAAGGCGCGTCATCACTGCACGGCGATGCAACCTTTCAGCGGCCGCGCCGCACATATCGGTGCACGTTCACGTGGCCGCAGCTCGGCCGGCGTGGGGAGCCAGGCCTGGCAGCGCACCGCGCACTGCCGGATCCAACGACACCAGCGCAGGACACCGATCGATGAGTTCATCCCCCCACGCGCCCGATGCGGTTGCAGCCGACAGTGCCAGTGCGCTGCCGGAGCAGGCCGCACTGCCGGCGCGCGTCATTCCGCTGCCCAGACCGATGCGCGGATTGCATTGGCTGACAGTGTTCTGCCTGGCGATGGCAGCCACGCTGATCCTGCTGCGCGCCGAGCTGGAAGGACGCGCCCTGCGGCAGTGGCTGATGGAAGGCCATCGCCACTTCGGTTTGATGGTGCTGCTGCTGTTCGTCCTGCGGGTGGGCCTGCGCATCCGCCTGCGCGCGTTGCCGCCTGGCCCGCCATCGCCGCTGCCGATGCGGCTGGCTGCTGGCGCCACCCACCTCGCGCTGTACGGCTTGATGGTCGCCCTGCCGCTGATCGGCTGGTCGTTGAGCAATGCCTACGCCAAACCGGTCTACCTGTTCGGACTGACGCTGCCCAATCTGGTTGCGCCGGACGAAGACCTGGCCGACACCCTGGGCACCTGGCACTTGAATGCCGCCTGGGTGCTGCTGGCCTTGGTGATTGCGCATATCGGCGCCGCCCTCTGGCATCACCTGGTGTTGCGCGATGGCCTGCTGCACCGCGTGCTGCCGGGAAAACGCCGATGAGCTCCGTCGTGTTGCCCGCCGTCCCCCGCTCCCGCAGCGCCGAACCCCGTACCGTCGAACAAGGACTTTCCATGCCTACTCCCCAGCCCGCTCCGCGTCGCACCACTGCCACGCGCACCGCCTCCCTGACCTCCTTGTTGTGCGTGTCCGGCCCGTTGCTGCTGCTGGCCAGCACCCAGGCGCAGGCGATTCCCTCGTTCGCACGCCAGACCGGTTCGTCGTGCGCGGACTGCCATGTCGGCTCCTACGGTCCGTCGCTCACGCCGTACGGCATGCGCTTCAAGCTCGGCGGCTTCACTGACACCGACGGCAACGGCACCAAGATCCCGGCCTCGGGCCAGGTAACCTGGACCCGGCGCAATCCCAGCCGTGGCGACAGCAGCGCACGCATCAACGAAGCGGACCTGTATCTGGCCGGGCGGGTCAACGACCACGTCGGCGGTTACTCCAAGATCCGCTCCAACAACGGCGGCAACGACACCTTCAACACCCAGCTGGACGATGTGGATCTGCGTTTTGTCAGCAAGCCGTTCCAGCTGGCCGGCAAGGACGCGATGGTCGGCGTCAGCATCAACAACAATCCCGGTGTGTCCGACCCGATCCAGGTGCTGCCCAATGCATCGACGTTGAGCCCGGTGTCCAATGCCGGCTCGGCCAGCATGCTCAGTTCGTCCTCGCTCTCCAACCGCGTGATCGGCGCCACCGTGTACGGCCTGTTCGACCGCAACTGGTACGGCGAAGTCGGCAGCTACAGCGCGCTGTCCACCGACGCGCAGGACCACCTGGGCTGGAACCCCAATGGCGACCCGGGCAAGCTCAGCGACACCGGCTATGCGCGCTTTGCCTATATGAAGGACATGAAGCGGCAGTTCTTCTCGGCCGGCCTGACCGCCATGACCACGCGCCGCCAGCGACTGCGCAGCGGCGGCCCCAGCGATGACCTCACCGACCTGGGCTACGACCTGACCTATCAGTTCCTCGGCACCCGCGAGCACGTGCTGTCGCTGGCCTACGTCAACATCTACGAGCGCCGCAAATACGGCAGCCCGCTGCTGCCGACCGACCCGAGCATGTCCCCGCGCGATCGCGGCAGCGTGCGCGACCAGAACATCAGCATGAACTACGCGTTCAAGCAGACCTACGGCGTGCTGGCGGCGCATCTGATCAACAGCGGCTCGTTCGATGTGGCGCGCTATCAGCCCTACGGCATTCCCGACACCACCGCCAATCTGATCCTGCTGTACTGGACCCCGTTCGGCAAGGAAGGCACCTACACCACCAATGCCAACGTGCGGTTTGCGGCCACCTGGTTCCGCTTCGACAAGTTCAACGGCAGCACCACCAATGTGTTCGGTGGCGGCATTCCGATCACCAACCCGCGCGATCTCGACAGTTTCGCGCTGTCGGTCAATGTCTCGTTCTGATCCCCCCGCACGCGTAAGGACCCCTATGAAGTCATTCCACCAGACCCTGTTGTGCGCCCCGCTGGCCGGCCTGCTACTGGCCGGCGCCCTGCTTGCCCCACCTGCGCACGCGGCCGACGGCAAAGGCGTTTTCATGACCGAATGCGCCGAATGCCACAGCGCCGCCCAGGGCAAGAACAAGAAGGGCCCGTCGATGTTCGGCGTGGCCGGGCGCCCGGCCGCCAGCCTGGCCGACTACAGCAATTACTCCGATGCGCTCAAGGCGAGCAAGTGGCAGTGGACGCCTGCCCAGCTCAAGACCTATCTGTCGCAGTCCTCCTCCAAGGCCTTGCCGGGCACCAAGATGAAGTACGAAGGCCTGGAAGATCAAAAGGAGCTCGACGCGCTGATCGCCTACCTCAACACCCTGCACTGATCGCCACCGGCGCGCTGCCGGTTGGCATCCGGAAGCGCGATCGCCGGCGCATACCGGCACAGGTGCGCGTTGCCTGTGCCGGTTCCTTCGCGTATACGGACGGAACAACCGCCGTCGCAGCGGTCTCGTCTTGCGTGATGGGTCACTATCGCGCCCCTGTTCCATGTAGACGCCTACCCCATTGCCGAATGCCTTGACTGCCAGGCCTTACCCGCTCCGGACGCGACGCAGCTGCGCCTGCGACGGGCAGCCGTGGCTCGCGAGCGGCCACGGGGCGGGCCGGCGACGCTGCCACACGCCCCGGGGCATGCCGCACTGCCGGCACGCGCAAGCCGCACGCCGACGCGCCGCGTTGCGCCACTGCCTGCTGCTGGCCCTGGTGTTGGGCCCGGGCAACGCCATCGCCGGCACGGTCGGCGGCGCGGTGGCGCTGACCTCGCAATTGATCGACCGCGGCATCTCGATCGCGCCCAACAAGGCGACCCTGCAGACCGCCGGCTACTGGCTGCCCGCACCGGGCTGGTCGACGTCGGCGTCGGTCGCGCTGCAATCGCCCTCGCTGAGCAGGCCGGTGGCGGTGACCGCCCAGGCCGCACGCGCCTGGATGCTGGGCGACCGCTGGCAGATGCAGGCCAGCGCGCTGTACTACGGCTACCCGACCAACCAGGCCACGCGCACCTTCGACCGCCAGGAGGCCAGCCTGGCCTGGTCCTATCGCGACGTGCTGACCTTCTCGGTGTCGACCTTCAATTTCCCGCGCGCCGACCAGTCGCCGTGGAATGTCGCCATCGACGTCACCGCCAATATCCCGCTGCGCGACGACCTCAGCCTGACGGTCGGCGCCGGCTCGTCACGTTTCCCGGCGATGGCCTACGGCGCCGCCCGGTCCGGCCGCTATCAGTATGGGCAATTCGGCCTGCGCTGGAGTCGGGACCGATGGACGCTGAAGCTGGAACGCATCGTCACCAGCGACAACACCCCACGCCTGCAGGGCGGCCCCGGCGAAACGCCCTGGCTGGGCACCGCGTCGGTCACCTTCTGATCCCCACGCAACCTTTTGCCCGCCCGCGGGCACTGACATGCGTCCTAAGCCGTGCCTGCCTCGATGAATGATTCCGACACCCTGGGTGATGCCACCGATCGCATGCTGCTGCGCCGCATGGCGGCGGGCGATCGCGCCGCGTTGTCCACCATGTACACCAGCTATCACGGCCGGCTGTGCCGCTTCCTGTCGCGCCTGACCCGGCGCCCGGACATCATCGAAGAAGCCATCAACGACTGTTTCTGGATCGCCTGGCAGAAGGCCGGCGACTTCCGCGGCGATTCGCAGGTCTCGACCTGGATCATGGGCATCGCCTACCGCTGCGGCCTCAAATGCCTGCGCCAGCACGACGGCGAGGCCATCGACGATACCGCGGTGGTGGAAGACCACGCCCCCAGCGCCGACGACAACGACGACCGCGAGCTGCGCGACTGGCTCGACAAGGGCATGGAACGGCTGTCGCCGGACCAGCGCCTGGTGATCGAACTGGTCTACGGCGTCGGCCACAAGCTGGAAGAAGTGGCCGAGATCATGCAGTGCCCGGTAGGCACCATCAAGGCCCGGCTGTTCCATGCGCGGGTCAAATTACGCAATGTGCTGCCCGGCCTGGCCGGCGGCGCCCCCTATACGGAGACCATGCAATGAAGACGTTTTTCATCGCGCCTGGCAAGGAATGCTCGCACGCCTGGGAACTGATGCCCGCGGTCCTGCTTGACAGCGCCACCGAGGAAGAGAACACCTGGCTGATCGCGCACGTGGCCAAGTGCGCCTCGTGCAGTGCCGAGTTCGCCCAGCAGAACCGCCTGCGCCAGGCGCTGGCGCTGCCGTCGGCAGTGAAGCTAGACGCCAACGCCGGCCTGCAGCGCCTGCTCGGCCGCCTGGACGCGCCGGAGCAGGCCAGCGCGCCCGCGCCGCCGGCAGCGCGCCGCTCCGGTAGCTGGACCGTGCGCGCCCTGGCGGCCGCAGCGTTGGTGCAGGCAATCGGCCTGGGCGTCATGGGCGTCAGGCTGGCCGCGCCCGCGCCCTCGCACGACTACCGCACGCTCAGCAGCGCCACCGCCCAGCCGGTGCCGCAAGGCGCCATCCGGGTGGTGCCGGACGCCAAGATGACCGTGGCCGACTGGGACCGCCTGCTACATGCACAGCAGTTGCAGGTGATCGGCGGGCCCAACGAGATGGGCGCCTACACCGTGGTGCCGGCCCAGCCGCAACCGCCGGTCCAGCCGCAGCAGACCGTGCAGCAGCTGCGCGCCAACCCGGGCATCCGCATGGCCGAGATCGTATCCGCACCATGAAGCGCCTGCTCGCCATCGGCATCATCGCCGCCTGCATCGGCCTTGGCCCGCAGGCCGCCGCGCAGGAGCCGGCGCAGGCCGCCGCCAGCGCCAGCACGCCACCGGCGGCCGATGCGCACACGCCCGACAGCAGCCGCGACATCCTGCTGGCGGTGGCCAACCCGCTCAGCGCACCACCGGCCCGCGCCGGGTCCAGCCTAATCGGCTACGCCTCCAGTTATTACGGCGCCGGTCAGAAGGCCGCCGTGCGCATGGAAGCACTCAAGCAGCGCTACAAGCTGCGCGAAGTCTCCGGCTGGCCGATCACCTCGCTGGGTCTGTATTGCGCCGTGCTGCAGCCGCCGCCGGGGGTGTCGCGCGACGAACTGGTCAGCGCGCTGGCTGACGACGACGGCGTGGAGCTGGTGCAACCGGTGCAGGATTTCTCGGTGTTTTCCGCCGACGCATCGGAAAAGACCACTGCGCTGTCCGGCTACAACGACCCGTACGTGGATCTGCAACGCGGCTTCATCGCCACCGATGCGGCCAGCGCACAGACCGTCACCCAGGGCCGCGGCGTGGTGGTAGCGGTGGTCGATACCGGCGTGGACACCACGCATGCCGACCTGAAGGCGCGCATCCGCGACGTGCACGACCTGGTCGACGACTCGCCGGTGATGACCAGCAGCGACTCGCACGGCACCGAGGTGGCCGGCATCATCGCCGCCGGCAGCAACAACCATCAAGGCATCGTCGGCATGGCGCCCAAGGCCATGCTGAGCATCTACAAGGCCTGCTGGTATGCGCCCACGGTCGGCGCCACCGCACGCTGCAACACCTTCACCCTGGCCAAGGCGCTGGCGGCGATCAACAACAGCTCCGCACGCGTGATCAACCTGAGCCTTGGCGGCCCGGCCGACCCGCTGCTGAGCAAGATGCTGCAGCACCTGGTGCAGCAGGGCCGCATCGTGGTCGCCGCGATGCCGCCCAACGGCCGGCTGGACGGCTTTCCCAACGATGTGCCGGGCGTGCTGGTGGTACGCAGCAGCAGCCCCACCGCGGCCATGCCGGGCGTGCTCAGCGCCCCCGGCAAGGACATCCTGACCACCCAGCCGAACGGCCGCTACGACTTCACCTCCGGCTCGTCGATGGCCACCGCGCATGTCAGCGGCGTGGTCGCGCTGCTGTTGTCGCTGTCGCCGTCGCTGGACGCCACTGCATTGCGCGAGCTGATGCAGCGCACCAGCAAGCTCTCCGACGGCCAGTTGCAGGTCAACGCCGGTGCCGCCGTGCAGGCGCTGGCGCCTCCCGCCAGACATTCCAACTGACGACACCGGCATGGCCAAGTGGATTCCCTTGTGGCTGCACAGACTCAGCTCGCCGCCGACCTTCTATCGCGTGGCCGGACGCGTGCGTCCGTGGGCAATGGGCCTGGCGCTGTTGCTTGGTGCGGTAGCCGCCTACGGTGGGCTGGTGCTGGCGCCGCCGGATTACCAGCAGCACGATGCCTACCGCATCATCTTCATCCACGTACCCAGCGCCTGGATGAGTCTGTTCATCTACGCGGCGATGGGCGTATCCGCGTTCATTGCGCTGGTGTGGCGGATCAAGCTGGCCGAGGTGGTGACCATGGCCTCGGCGCCGATCGGCGCGGCCTTCACCTTCATCACCTTGTGCACCGGCTCGCTGTGGGGCAAGCCGATGTGGGGCACCTGGTGGACCTGGGATGCGCGGCTGACCTCCGAGTTGCTGCTGCTGTTCCTGTATCTGGGCGTGCTCGGCCTGTACCACGCAGTGGAAGACCGCCGCCAGGCGATGCGTGCGGCCGGCTTGCTTGCGTTGGTGGGCCTGGTGAATCTGCCGATCGTGCATTACTCGGTGGTGTGGTGGAACACGCTGCACCAGGGCTCCACCGTGCGCCTTCTCGGCCCCTCCACGATGAGCGCGGACATGCTGTGGCCGCTGCTGACCATGACGCTGGCGACCAAGTGCTATTACCTGGCCAGCCTGTTCGGCCGCGTGCGTGTGGACCTGCTCGCCCTGGAAAGCGGTAAGGATTGGGCGCGCCGCATCGTGCTGACGGAGCGCACCGCATGACGACCCTGCTGGCGATGGGCGGCTACGGGCAATACGTGTGGACCGCGTACGCGCTGTTCGTGCTGGTGCTGCTGGCCGACCTGGCATCGCCATGGTTGCGTCGCCGCCGCCTGCCGCGCGAGCTGCGCAGCCAGCTGCAACGGCAAACGCCGCGGCGCACGCGCGAAGTGTCGGCAACAACGCCGCTGGAGCGTGAAGCCCCATGAACGCCACCCGCAAGCAACGCCTGTGGCTGGTGATCGGCGCACTCGCCGCTGCGGCATTGGCGGTCACGCTGATCGTGCTCGCGCTGCAGCGGAACATGAGCTACCTATTCACGCCCAGCCAGGTACATGCCGGCGAGGCGGCCAGCTACCGGCAATTCCGCCTCGGCGGCATGGTCAAGGCCGGCTCGATCCAGCGCGCCACCGACAGCCTCACCGTCCACTTCACCGTGATCGACAAGCATGCTGCGACGCAGGTCGAGTACACCGGCATTCTTCCGGACCTGTTCCGCGACAACCAGTCGGTGATCGCCAATGGGCGCATGCAGGGCGGGCGCTTCGTCGCCAACGAAGTGCTGGCCAAGCACGACGAAACCTATATGCCGAAGGAACTGAAGGACGCGATGGCCGAAGGCCATGTCGGCAAGCCGATTCCCGCCGCCGCGGTGCCGCTGTCTGCGCCGCGCTGATGCGGCGCGCAGGCTGTGCCTTCCCTCGATGATCCCTCTTCGCTGCACGATGCGATTCGCCCATGACGCCTGAACTCGGCCAGATCGCACTGATCCTGGCGTTACTGCTCTCGCTCGCCCAGGGCGTGCTGCCGCTGATCGGCGCCTGGCGCGGCAATGGCGCGTTGATGGGCATTGCGCGGCCTGCCGCGGTCGGTCAGGCGCTGTTCGTGTGGATGGCGTTCGGCCTGCTCGCCTGGTCGCTGCTGTCGCTGGATTTTTCGGTGCGCTATGTCGCCGACAACGCCAACATCGCACTGCCCTGGTACTACCGCTTTGCCGCGGTGTGGGGCGCGCACGAAGGCTCGTTGCTGCTGTGGATCGCGATCCTGTCGAGCTGGACGCTGTTGCTGGCCGCCTTCAGCCGGCATCTGCCGCAGCATTTTGCCGCGCGCGTGCTGGCGGTGCTGGGGCTGGTGTCGGTGGGCTTTCTCGCCTTCATCCTGCTGACCTCCAATCCGTTCGCGCGGCTGTCGCCGATTCCGCTGGATGGCAACGAACTCAATCCGGTGCTGCAGGACCCGGGCATGACCTTCCACCCGCCGGTGCTGTACACCGGCTATGTCGGCTTCTCGGTGGCGTTTGCGTTCGCGGTGGCGGCCTTGCTGGGCGGCGAGCTGGAACAGGCCTGGGTGCGCTGGGCGCGGCCGTGGACCAATGTGGCCTGGGCCTGCCTCACCGCCGGCATCGTCGCCGGCAGCTGGTGGGCGTATGCGGAACTGGGCTGGGGCGGCTGGTGGTTCTGGGACCCGGTGGAAAACGCCAGCTTCATGCCGTGGCTGGTCGGCACCGCGCTGATCCACACCCAGGCGGTCACCGAAAAACGCGGCAGCCTGCGCGCCTGGACCATCCTGCTGTCGATCCTGGCGTTCTCGCTGTCGTTGCTGGGAACCTTCCTGGTGCGCTCGGGCGTGCTGACCTCGGTGCACGCCTTCGCCGCCGATCCGCGCCGTGGCCTGTACATCCTGATCTTCCTGATCGCCGTGGTCGGTGGCTCGTTGCTGCTGTATGCGCTGCGCGCGCCCCGGATCGCCAGCGGCAAACCGTTCGCCGCCGCCTCGCGCGAGACCGCGATCCTGATCGGCAACCTGCTGCTCACCGTGGCGGCGGCGATGGTGTTGCTGGGCACCTTGTTTCCGCTGGTGGCCGATGCCTTCGGCCTGGGCAAGGTGTCGGTGGGGCCGCCCTACTTCGGCTTGCTGTTCCCGCTGCTGATGTTGCCGGTGATGCTGTTGCTGCCGTTCGGCCCGTACCTGCGCTGGGGCAAGGCCGAGGCGGCGCCGTTGCAGGCACTGGGCACGCGCGCCGGCATCGCCGCGGTCGCCTGCGCGCTGGTCGGCAGCCTGTTTGCCGAGGGCCAGCCCAGGGCGATCGCCGGGATCGGCGTCGCCGCATGGGTGGCGGCCGGCACCGCGCTGTACATGTACAAGCGCTGGCGCGAGATGCCGCGCGGCCGGCGGTTTCCGGCGGAAATGGCCGGCATGCTGCTCGCGCATGCGGGCGTGGCGGTGTTCGTGGCCGGCGTGCTGGTATCGGAAAGCCTGTCGGTCGAACGCGACGTGCGGCTGTCGCCCGGACAGACCGCCGAGATCGCCGGTTACGCCTTCCGCTTCGACGGCGTGCAACTGATCGACGGGCCGAACTGGAAGGCCGAACAAGGCAGCGTGCAGGTCAGCCGCGATGGCCAGCTGGTTGCGCAATTGCATCCGCAAAAACGCCTGTACAGCAGCGAGCGCATCCAGACCGAATCGGCGATCGACCCCGGTATCACCCGCGATCTGTATGTCGCGCTCGGCGAGCCGCTGGACGATCAACACATCGAGTACGACTGGACGCTGCGGCTGTACTACAAACCCTTCATCCGCTGGATCTGGGCCGGCGGCCTGCTGATGATGCTGGGCGGCTTCGTCAGTGCCTGCGCCCGTCGGTTCCGTGCGCCGGCGCTCGCCACGACGGCGGCCACGGCACCGGCACACGGCACCAGTGTCACTGCGCAGGAATCGCACGCATGAACCGTCTGCTGCCCTTGCTGGGTTTTCTGTTGCTGGCGGCGCTGTTCGGCTTCGGCATTTACTGGACGATGCAGCACAACCCGCGCGATGTGCCCTCGCCGTTGATCGGCAAGCCGGCACCGGCGTTCTCGCTGCCGCGGCTGGATCGGCCCGAGCAACGGGTCAGCCGCGATCAGCTGCTGGGCAAGCCCTACGTCCTCAACGTGTTCGGCAGTTGGTGCGCCGAATGCGTGCACGAACATCCGGTGCTGATGGCGCAGGCCAGCCGGCTCGGTGTGGCGTTGATCGGCTACAACTACAAGGACGCGCCTGCCGACGCCACGGCCTGGCTTGCGCAGTACGGCAATCCGTATGCGTTGGTGATTGCCGATGAAGCCGGCCAGACCGCGATCGATTTCGGTGTCTACGGCGCACCGGAGAGTTTCCTGATCGATGCGCAAGGCGTGATCCGCTACAAGCACATCGGCGTGCTCACACCCGCAGTCATCAACGACGAGCTGCTGCCCGCCATCGCCGCACTGCCCGGGGGCACGCGGTGATGGCGGCGCGCCGGGTTTGGCGCTGGTACTGGCGCATGCACGGCCGGCAACTGCGTCTGCTGCTGGTGCTGCTGCTGGGCGTGCTGCTTGCACCGCCGCTGGCGGCGCAGGCGGTGGACCCGCTGCCGTTCAAGAACCGCAGCGACGAAGCGCGTTATCAGCGCCTGACCGCGCAGTTGCGCTGCCTGGTGTGCCAGAACGAGAACCTGGCCGACTCCAATGCCGAGCTCGCGCGCGATCTGCGCCACCAGGTGTTCGCGCAGTTGCAGGCCGGCAGGAGCGATGCGCAGATCAAGCAGTACATGGTCGATCGCTATTCGGACTTCGTGCTGTACGACCCGCCGGTCAAGCGCGGCACCTGGCTGCTGTGGTTCGGTCCGTTGCTGCTGCTGGGTGCCGGTGCGGGCGTGGTGATCCATACCGTGCGCAAACGTGCGCGCGCCGGCACGCCGGTGGCGCCGCAGGCGGAGGAAGAATGGTGATGACCGGTTTCTATGTCGCAAGCGCCGCGCTGGTGGTCGTCGCCTTGCTGTTGGTGCTGGTGCCGTTGCTGCGCCAGCCCGCGCGTAATGGCAACGCACGCTACACCTTGCCGATTCTGCTGGTGCTCGGCTTGCCGATCGCCACGGCCGGCTTGTATCGGCTGGTCGGCGCGCCGGACGCGATCGCACGGCGTGTGTATGCGACGGCGCAACCGGCAGACGCGCCTGCCGTCGCCGCTGGTGAGCAAGCCCGGGCCGCAGAGGCCAACGCCGACGCTGCGCAGGAGCAGGCGCTGGAGTCGTGGATGCAGCAAGCCAGGACCCACGAGCAGGACAACCGCCCCGCCGATGCGCGTGAGGCCTATGCGCAAGCGCTCAAAATAGCGCCGGATCTCAGCGCCGCCATCGTCGGCTGGGTGGCCGCGGACATGGCCACGCGCAGCGATTTCGCCATCGACGCCGACTCACGCAGCCGCCTGCAACAGGTGGTCGCACGCGAGCCGGACCACCAACGCGGCCTGTGGCTGCTGGGCATCAGCGACTTTCAGCAGCAGGACTACCGCGCTGCCAGCGAGCACTGGCGACATCTGCATGGCTTGCTCGACGCCGGCTCGCCGATGCAGAAGGCGGTGGCCGACAAGATCGCCGTGGCCGAGTCGCTGGCCAGCGCGCGGCAGTCCGGGCGCGCAGCGCCCTGACGCCAACCTCAGGCTGCATCCCTCATCAAGGCCGCCCCGGTGCCAGCCGACGGCAGCGCCGTCGTGGTGTCAGGCGCGATTGACCGCGCAACGCCATCAGGCCGACGGCCCCAACACCTCGTGCAGCTTTCCGCTGAACTCGCCCAGCGTAAACGGCTTGGCGATCATGCTCATGCCGTCGGCAAGAAACTCGCCGCGATCGCGCGCGGTTTCCGCATAGCCGGTCATGAAGATCACCGGCAGATCCCGCCGCGACTGCCGCGCAATCTCGGCCAACTGGCGCCCGTTGAGTCCGGGCAGGCCCACGTCGGTCACCAGCAGATCGATGCGCCGTTGCGAGGCCAGGATCGGCAGCGCCGCATCGGCGTCGGCCACCACATCGGCCTCATAGCCCAACTCGTTGAGCAGTTCGGTGACCAGCAGCCGCACCTGTTCGTCGTCTTCCACCACCAACACCTGCTGGCCGCGCCCGGCCACCACGGCACCGGCTTGCGGTTGCGGCGACAGCGCCTGCGGATGGAGACCGGCAGGCAGATACAGGCTCACCGTGGTGCCCTTTCCCAGCTCGGACTCCACCCACACCTGCCCGTTGGACTGCTGCATGAAGCCGTAGATCATCGACATGCCCAGGCCGGTGCCCTGCCCGATCGGCTTGGTGGTGTAGAACGGTTCGAACACACGCTCCAGCACATCGGCCGGCATACCGGCGCCGCTGTCGGTCACCGACACCACCGCGTAATTGCCCGGCGCCAGCGTCACCCCGCGCCCGAGTTCCAGCGGTTGCGCTTGGACCTGCAACTGCCGGGTGGCGATGCGCAACTGCCCGCCATCGGGCATCGCATCGCGGGCATTGATCGCCAGGTTGAGCAGCGCGCTTTCCAGCTGGTTTTCGTCGACATACGCCTGCGGCAGGTCGGCCTGCAGATCGGTTTCCAGATGCACCGATTCGCCCAGCGTGCGCGCCAGCAATTCCTGCAGCGACACCACCAGGTCGTTCAGATGCAGATGCCGCGCTTCCAGCGATTGCCGGCGCGAAAACGCCAGCAGCCGTTGCGTCAGTGCGGCCGCGCGCAGGGCCGACGCCGACGCCACATCCAGAAAGCGGCCCAGCCCTTCGGTGCGACCCTGGTCGATGCGCAGGCGCGCCAGATCCAGCGCCGACAGGATGCCGGTCAGCATGTTGTTGAAGTCATGTGCGATGCCGCCGGTGAGCTGGCCCACCGCTTCCATCTTCTGCGCCTGGCGCAATGCCGCCTCGCTGGACTCGCGTGCCAGCATCTGCTGCTGCAGCTCGGCGGTGCGCTCGGCCACCTTGACCTCGAGCAGGCTGGCCTGCTGCTGGATCGATTCCAGCGCCAGCGCGCGCGCGGTGATGTCGGTGGCAAATACATGAAAGCCGTCCACCTTGCCGTCCGCATCCAGGCGCGGCATGTAGCGGATCTCCGCATCACGCCGGCGTCCGTCGGCGTGCGGCCAGCTGGCCTCCACCGTCAACGCCCGCCCGGCCAGTGCGGCCTCGATCCAGGCGCGACGCTGCTGCACCACCGCCGGCCCAACCACGTCCACCATCGGGCGCCCGATCACCTCGGCAGGCGGGATGCCGATCCAGTCTTCATACGAGCGGTTGGCGAAGCGGTAGATAAGATCCTTGTCGATGAAGGCAATCAGCACCGGCAGCGCATCGGTGACGCGGCGCAGCTCGGCCTCGCTCGACATCAAGGCCATTTTGCTTTCGGCCAACTGCTCCATCTGGTCGCGGATCACGAACTGCTTCTGGCGCGAGCGCAAGGCAGTGGAAATCGCGCTCAACAACGACGACGAACTCAGCGGCCGTTCCAGCTCGATGACATTGGTGACTTCCGCCGGCAGCGTGGCCTGGCGCCCGTTATGGGTGCCGCGCGGCGCACGCAGCAGCACGAACGGAATATCCGACCAGGCGGCCTGGCTCTGCAGGATGCGCGAAAGCTGCTGCAGATCGCCGCCCACCGCTTCCTCGGTCAGCACCACCACACCGGAGGCATCGAGCAGGTCGCTGGCCAGCGCAGCCAGCGAGCCGTACACCCGGCGCGTCAGTCCGCGCTGGCCGACAATGCCGGCAATGCTCTCCGCATCGCGGCCGAACGGCGCGATGATGTGGACGATGGACCCATCCGGGTCACAGGTAGTCAAGTGGACGATCCAGCAACGGCGTATCGTCCCCAACGAAATGCGGAGTACCGGTCAGCACGCCGTGGAATTTCTCCAGCGGCTCGCTCAGATGGATACCGCCCGTCCCGATGCGCAGCTCGCGGATCGAATCCTCGTGCGCGCCACTGCGGTTCTTGATCACCGACAAGGCCTTGCGGATGCGCCCCTGCGCCTCGAAGAAGCGGAACAGGATGACGGTGTCGGCCATGTAGGAGATATTGAGGTTGCCGGTGGACATCGTGCCGACCAGGCCGTGCTGCGGATTGACCAGGAACGTGGTCACACCGCTCTGGTTGAGGTAGGACAGCAGCTCGTGCATCTGCAGCATCAGCTGCTTTTCCTGCGGCATGGAGGTGAGATAGCCGTTGAGGCTGTCGATCACCAGCACGCGGCAGTTGCGCTGTTCCACACTGGCGCGCACCGCCCAGGCGAACTCGCCCGGGGTCAGCTCGGCCGGATCCATCTGATGCAGTTCCAGCAAGCCGGCGTCCAGATACTTGCGCAGATCCATGCCCAGGCTCTCGGCACGCGTCAGCAAGGTGCCGGTGCGCTCGTCGAACTCCAGGATGCAGCAATGCTCGCCGCGCTCGCAGGCAGCGGTCACGTACTGCAGCGCGATATTGGTCTTGCCCGAGCCGGCAGGCCCGGTCAGCAGCGTGCTGGTGCCGCGCAGCGGCCCCCCGTGCAGCAGCGCATCGATCCGCGCCACGCCACTGGACACCGCATCGCCGATGAACGGCACATGGTGATCGGAGGCGATCAGCCGCGGAAAGATCCGCATGCCGCCGGTGGTGATGGTGAGGTCGTGGTAGCCGGCGATGAAATCCACACCGCGCAATTTCTGCACCTGCATGCGCCGCCGCGCCGCACCGAAATCCAGCGTCATGCGTTCCAGCGAAATCACCCCGTGGCACAGGCTGTGCAGATGCGCATCGCGTTCGCCGTTCTCGCCGGTGAGGTCGTCGACCAGGAACACGGTGATGTTGCGCGGTGCAAAGAACTGCTTGAGCGCCAGCACCTGACGCCGGTAGCGCAGCGAATCCTGCGCCAGCAGGCGCAACTCGGACAGCGAGTCGAACACCACACGCGTCGGCTTGACCCGGTCCACCTCGGACTGGATCAGCTTGATGGTGCCATCCAGCTCCATTTCCCACGGATGCAGGATGGACTGCTGGCGTCCATCGCCCAGAAACGCCTCGGCCGATGCCAGCTCGAAGATATGCAGCGCCTCCAGCGACCAATTGTGCGAGGCGGCCACTTCGTTGAGCTCGTCGATGGTTTCCGACAAGGTCACGTACAGGCAGCTCTCGCCCTTTGCAGCGCCATCGAGCAGGAACTGCAGCGACGCGGTGGTCTTGCCCGAGCCCGGCTGGCCCTCCAGCAGGTACAGGCGGTTGGGCGGCAGGCCGCCGCGCAGGATGGTGTCAAGCCCCGTCGTACCAGTCGTAATGCGGTTTGCGATCATCGGCTTCAGATTTCCCATAGGTTTAAATTTATCACGGGCGCATCACTGGCCGCTGCGCACCAATGAATGGATCAGCTTGCTTGGCGCGAGCTGAGCGTCCGCGATATCGGTAGAGTGCTGTGACCTGCGCCGCGCTTTATGACAGTTCCGACACGTTCGTCACGCGCGTGGGCCTAGCGTTACGCCTGAAGTGCATCGCATGGTTGCGATCGCTCGAGGACAGCGGTGAATCACGCATCATGTAACGCCCGTATCTTGCTGGTCGAAGACGACGATGCCATTCGTGCGATGACCGCAGATATCCTGGGTGACGAGGGCTACCAGGTCACCGCGTCGGCAGACGCCGAGCAGGCGCTGGAGCAGCTCAACCAGGCGCGTCCGTTCGATCTGCTGCTCTCTGATATCTGCCTGCCCGGCATGAACGGGCGCGACCTTGCCGACAATGCGCGCCGTCTGTATCCCGCCCTGCCCATCGTGTTCATGACCGGCTATGCCGGGTCCATTGCCAAACGCGCGGATTTTCTCGATACCGGCATGCGTCTATTGACCAAGCCGTTTTCGTTGCGCGACCTGCTGGGCATCGTGCAGACCGCGCTGTAAGCAAGCCCGACCCAATCATCGCCAGGCCTGCATGCAGGCCTCAGTGCGATTTGCGCTCCAGCAGCTGCGCCACGCGGCGTTCCAGGTCCACGGCCAAAAACGGCTTGGTCAGCACCTCCATGCCCTCCTCCAGTTGCCCGGCGCCCACCGCCGCGGTTGCCGCGTAGCCGGTGACGAACAGCACGGGCAGCGTCGGCCGCGACTGCCGCCCCGCGTCGGCGACCTGACGTCCGTTCAATCCGCCGGTCAGGCCGACGTCGGTCACCAGCAGATCGATCGTCTCCTGCGAGCGCAGGCGCTCCACTGCGGCGCTGCCTTCGGCGGTCTCGATGACGCGGTAGCCCGCTTCGCTCAGCACTTCGGACATCAGCACGCGGATCGCGGTTTCGTCTTCCACCAGCAGCACCGTGCAGCTTGGCGCGGTGGAACGCAGCGGTTGCTCGGTCGCCGGCACTGCCTCGTCCTGCGCCAGCACGCCATCGAAGCGCGGCAGGTACAGCGCCATCGTGGTGCCGACGCCCACCTCCGAATCGATGCGCACGTGGCCGCCGGACTGGCGGGTGAATCCGTAGATCATCGACAAGCCCAGACCGGTGCCCTGCCCGATCGGCTTGGTGGTGAAGAACGGCTCGAACACCTTGGACATCACATCGGCGCTCATGCCGGTGCCGGTGTCCTGCACGCTCAGGCACACGTACTCGCCGATCGGCAGGTCCAGCTGCTGGGCGGCGCCGGCGTCCAGCACCCGGTTGGCGACGGCGATGGTGAGCTCCCCGCCATCGGGCATCGCATCGCGCGCGTTGATGCACAGGTTCAATAGCGCGTTTTCCAGCTGCGGCGCATCCACCAGCACTTTCCAGGGGTCGGCTGCAGGGCGCAGCCGCAAGGCGATCGAAGGCCCCAGCGTGCGCGCGATGATGTCGTGCATGCCCTGCACCAGTGCCTGCACGTCCAGCGCGGTGGGCGCCAGGGTCTGCCGGCGCGAAAACGCCAGCAGCCGCTGGGTCAATGCGGTGGCGCGCGCGGCGCTGGATTGCGCCATTTCCACGTAGCGCTCCAGGCGGTCGTACTTGCCCTGTTCGATGCGCGTCTGCAACAGCTCCAGACCGACGCTGATCGCCGTCAGCAGATTGTTGAAGTCGTGCGCCAGCCCGCCGGTCAGCTGGCCGACCGCCTCCATCTTCTGGCTCTGGCGCAGCTTTTCCTCGGCCAGCAGCAGCGCCGCGCTGCGTTCGCGCACGCGCTCTTCCAGCGTTTCGGTCAGCTGGCGCAGCTGCTGTTCGGCCAGCCGCTTGTCGGTGATGTCGGCAGCGGTGCCGAACCACTCCACGATCTGCTCGCGCTCGTCCAGCAGGGGAATCGCGCGCATCAGGGTCCAACCCACCCGCTGATCGGCATCCAGCACGCGGTATTCCACATCCAGCCCGGTCTTGTTGACGATCGAATGCGCAATGGCTTCGGCCAGCCGCGCGCGATCGTCCGGGTGCACCATCTCCTGCTGCCAGTTCAAGCTTGCCGAGAGCGCATCGCTCAGCGCCCCCTCGCCAACCAGCTGGCGAAGCTCGCGCCAGTCGGCGCTGGCCGAGAAGATCGACTGCGAGGACGCGCGCACCAGCGCATCCAGCCGGCGCTCGCTCTCGCGCAGGGCTTCGCTGGCCAGCCGCTCGGCGGTGCGGTCGCGCAGCACCTTGACAAAGCCGATCGCCGCACCGGTTTCGTCGCGCAGCACCATCAGCGACCCGTTCGCCCAGAAACGCTGGCCGGACTTGCGCACATGCCAGCGCTCGTCCATGCCGCTGCCGCTTTCCAGCGCCGCCGCCGCCTCGATCAGGATCTGCCGGCGCTCCACATCTTCCGGGGTGAAGGTGCGCTCCAGCGTCTGGCCCAGCATTTCGGCTTCGCTCCAGCCCAGAATGCGCTGCGCGCCTTCGTTCCAGGACGTGACCAGGCCGTGCAGGTCGGTGGCGATGATCGCGTAGTCCATCACGCTGTCCAGGATCTGCCGGTTGCGCACTTCCGCCTCGCGCACCGCGCGTTCCAGGCCGATGCGGTCGGTGATGTCCAGGCCCTGCACGAAGATGCCGGAGACGGTGCCGTCGGCGCCGGCGATCGGCTGGTAGACCAGATCCAGCAGGCGTCGCTCCACCGGGCCGCCCGGCTCGGCCTGCACGTTATAGGCCAGCGCATTGGCCGCATAGGCACGCCCGGACTGGTACACCTCGTCCAGGCGATGCAGATGCCCCTGCTCGACCAGATCCGGCAAGGCCTCGGCCAGCGGTTTGCCGATCACGTCGCGGTGCCCGATCAGGCGCGAATAGCACGGGTTGGCGAACTCCACCCGATGTTGCGGACCGCTCAGGAACGCCATGAACATCGGCGCCTGCTCGAACAACCGGATCAGCCGCTCGTGCTCATCGGCAAGCCGGTTTTGCGCCACCTTGCGGTCGGTGACTTCGTTGGTGACGCAGAACGCGCCGCCCACACGTCCATCGTCCAGATAGATCGGCGAGAACGAGAACGTCCACCAGGTGTCTTCCGGCGTGCCGTAGCGGTTCATGCCGATCGGCACTTCCTCGAAGCGCGAGGCGCGCCCCGCGAACGCGGCCTCGATTGGCGCACGCACCGCCTCCCAGGCATCGGCCCACAGTTCCTGCAGCGGCGCACCCAGCGCATGCGGCTGCCGCGGCCCCAGGATCGGCGTATAGGCATCGTTGTAGAAGAAGGTCAGCGCATCGCCCCACACCACATACATGCTTTCCGGCGAGCTGAGCATCAGGCTGACCGCATTGCGCAGCGGCGACGGCCATTGCGTGGTCGGCCCCAGCGGTGTTGCGGCCCAATCGTAGGCGCGCACGGCCTGCGCCATGGCGCTGTCGCCATACGGAAACGACGCGCTCATGCGGCGCCCGATCGCGCTGCCGTCCAGCGGCAGTCGTCCTGCGTGCAATGCGCAACGCGGTGCGCGGCCGGTTTACCAATCACCCAAACAAGCATCTTTGACGAACCATTGAAGAAGAACCAGGGGCCAACGCCGCGCATCGCCGGCTGGCAGGATCGGCAAGGCCGACCTGCCGGCCTGACCTGCCACCAGCGCCATCCGGCATCGCCGTGGGCGCCCTGCCCGGCGTGCAGCGCCCGCCTACGTTACAACACTCAGGTGACGATGCCTGCTGACTGCGCGCCGGCCCCACCATGGCGCACGTTGCCACGCGGCAGCCGGCATGGATCCCTCGCTGCGGCGCGCAGGCAATGCCCCGTGGTGCGCGTGCCCGGATAAAATCGCGAGATGGCCGAAAGGCGTGGCACGGTAACGCAGATGCAGGATCGCGACGTACTCATTCACCCGCTGGCTGCGGTCGCACCGGGGTATCTGGCCAACCACGCTGCGCGGGTCTTCAATCGTCTGGTGGATGCGCAACTGCGGCCGCATGGCGTGTCGCTGGCACTGATCGGGCCGATCATGCTGCTGTCCTGGAAAGGGCCGATGCTGCAACGCGACCTGGTGATCGACTCCGCGGTGAAGCAGCCGGCAATGGTGGCCCTGCTGGACAAGCTGGAGGGCCTGAAGCTGATCGAGCGCGCCCCGGCGCCGCAGGACCGCCGCGCTGCGGTGGTCTCGCTCACGCCGCGTGGGCGCAAGATCGCCGAGATCGGCGGCAAGATACTGATCGATCTCAATGCCGATGCGCTGAAGGACTTCTCGCCCGAGGAGGCGCAGCAGACTGTCGCGTTCATGCAGCGCCTGATCGCCAACCTGGAGCAGCGCGACCGAGACATGTAATATCACTTCTGATATTTATTCTTCCGGGTGATCTGTCATGGCGCGTCGCATCCTCATCACCGGCGCAAGCGTCGCCGGCAACACCGTGGCCTGGGCGCTCGCCCGGCAGGGATTCGACGTCAGCGTCGTCGAGCAGGCCGCGCAGTTTCGCGATGGCGGCCAGAACATCGACGTGCGCGGGGTCGGCCGCGAGGTCCTGCAGCGCATGGGCCTGGAGCAGGCCGCACTCGATCACGGCACCGGTGAGGAAGGCACCGCCTGGGTCGACGACCACGGCCATGCGGTGGCGACCTTCAAGACCGACGACATCGATGGCGATGGCCCGACCGCAGAGCTGGAAATCCTGCGCGGCGACCTCGCCCGCCTGCTCTACGACGCCGCCCGCCAGACGGCCGAGTACCGGTTCGGCGACCGCATCGCCAGCATCGACGACGACGGCGAGGCTGCCACCGTCCGCTTCCAGAGCGGACGCAGCGACCACTTCGATGCCGTCATCGTCGCCGAAGGCGTCGGCTCGGCCACACGCGAGCTGGTGTTTCCCGGCGAGAACGACCCGCGCTGGATGGATCTGACCATTGCCTACTTCACCATCGCACGCACCGCCGACGACGACCGCCTGTGGCGCTGGTATCACACCACCGGCGGGCGCAGCATCTCGTTGCGCCCGGACCAGCACGGCACCACGCGCGCCATGCTGTCGCTGCAGAAAGTCCCCGAGGGCGAGCAGGACTGGGACATGGCGACCCAGAAGGCCTATCTGCGCGAACGCTTCGCCGACGCCGGCTGGCAGGCTGCGCGGGTGCTGGACGGCATGGACACCACCGACGATTTCTACTTCGATGCCTTGCGGCAGGTGCGCATGCCGCGCTGGCACGCCGGCCGCGTCGTGCTGACCGGCGACGCGGCCTGGTGCGCAACCCCGCTGGCCGGCATCGGCGCCACCCTGGCGGTCACCGGCGGCTACGTGCTGGCCAACGAGATTGCACGCGCCGCGACGCTGGAACAAGCCTTCGCCGCCTACGCCGACGCCATGCGGCCGATGGTGGAACAGGGACAGGGCGTGCCGAAGATCGGCCCGCGCCTGATGAACCCGCACAGCCGGCTCGGCATCCAGCTGCTGCACGGCGCACTGAAATTCGCCAGCCAACCCAGCCTCCAGAACATTGCCGCCAAGCTGATGACGCCGTCGATGAAGGCGCCGGATCTGTCGCGCTATGAGTGAGGCTGTCTGGCTCGGCGGCTGTGCTGCGGTGGCAGCACGGTGCGTGCTGATCGACGCCTGCCATCGGCCGCGGCTCCGGCGCCGCGGCCGTTTCCACGCCTAGGCCATTCGCTGAGCCTGAATCCGCTTCTGCCCTGGCGCTGACCGGCACCGCAGCACTGCGCTGCGGCCGCGACCGATGGCTTGCGTCCCCGCACGAAATCGAAGTCAGAATGTAATTGCTCGCTGCCTGATCGCCCCGGCCTGATGGCATTGCGAAGCCAACCGTGGATGAATCCTGCCGCCGCCGGCGGTTTCATTTCCGCTGACGCAAGCCGCTAACGAACAGGTCGAGACATCCTTCGTGCAGCGGCAACGCTGCCGACCCCATCGGTGTCCCGGGCGCATCGCCTCCCAGCTGTTGCTGGGATTCTCCCCGCTCTTCCGCTCGCCGGATCACCGATCAAACTCCCTATGTCCCTGCTTTCGAATCTGCGCATCGGTCAGCGCCTGGCCCTCGGCTTCCTCGCGATCATTGTCCTGATGGTGATCCTCACCGTCGTCGGCATCCAGCGCGTACGCAGCATCGACCAGCAGCTCACCGCCATCAACGAAGTGAACAGCGTCAAGCAACGCTATGCGATCAATTTCCGCGGCAGCGTGCACGACCGCGCGATCGCCCTGCGCGATGTCGTGCTGCTGGACGACCCGGCAGACCGGCACACGGCAGAACAATCGATCGACAAGCTCGCCGCGGACTACGCCCGCTCCGCCAAGCCACTGGACGACATGATCGCGGCCTCCACAGACGCGGAAGAAAAGGCCATCCTCCAGCGGATCAAGGCCATTGAGCAGCGCACCATGCCGTTGATCGCGCAGGTGCGCGCGTTCCGCGATGGCGCCGACAAGCCGCATGCCGAACAACGCCTGCTGCAGCAGGCGCGCCCCGCCTTCGTCGCCTGGCTGGCCAGCATCAATGCCTTCATCGACCTGCAGGAGGCCAAGAACCGCGCGGCCGCCAAGGATGCGGTCACTACCGCGCGCGGCTTTGCAATGCTGATGGTGGTCTCCACCGTCATTGCCTTGCTGCTGGGCGCCACCATTGCGTGGTTGCTGACCCGCAGCGTGGTGCTGCCCTTGCGCCAATCGCTGCGGCTGGCCGAGCGCATCAATGACGGTGACCTGCGCAGCCAGGACCTGCCCACCAGCAAGGACGAATCCGGCCAGCTGCTGCGCGCCATGCAACAGATGCAGCGCCGCCTGCAGGATGTGATCTCCGCCCAGCGCAGCATGGCGGCCCGCCACGATGCCGGCGAGATCAGCTACCGCACCGACGCCCAGCAGTTCCCCGGCGAATACGGGCACATGGTGCAGGACACCAACGCTTTAGTGCATGCGCACGTGCAGACCCAGCTGCGCATGACCGAAGTCATGGGCAGCTATGCCATCGGCGACCTGGCCCCCGAAATCGAGCAATACCCTGGCGAGAAAGCCGCCATCACCGCCACCATGCAGCAGGTCAAGCAGAACCTGCGCGCCATCAACGCGCAGATCCAGCAGCTCACCCAGGCTGCCTGCGCCGGTAACTTCGCGCTGCGCGGCCAGCCGGAAAAGTTCGAACACGACTTCCGCCTGATGGTCGAAAACCTCAACACCATGATGGCCACCTCCGACACCAACCTGGCCAGGTTTTCCGACCTGCTGCGGTGCATCGCCGATGGCGACCTGACCGTGCGCATGACCGGCAACTTCCACGGCGTGTTCGCCTCCATGCGCGACGATGCCAACAGCACCGTGCATCGCCTGACCGACATCGTCACGCATATCCAGACCACCTCCAACAGCATCGGCTTTGCCGCCGAAGACATCGCCAGCGGCAACCAGGAACTGTCCCGCCGCAGCGAACAGCAGGCCGCCAGCCTGGAAGAAACCGCCGCCTCGATGGAAGAACTCACCTCCACCGTCAAGCAGAATGCCGAGCACGCCGGCCGCGCCAACCAGCTCGCGCTGGGCGCCGCCGCCATCGCCTCGGAGGGACGCGACGTGGTCGGCCAGGTCATCGAACAGATGTCCGGCATCGAAGCCTCGTCCAGGCGTATTGCCGACATCATCTCGGTCATCGACGGCATCGCCTTCCAGACCAACATCCTCGCGCTCAATGCCGCCGTCGAGGCCGCACGCGCCGGCGAACAAGGCCGCGGTTTTGCCGTGGTGGCCTCGGAAGTGCGCACCCTCTCGCACCGCTCATCGGACGCCGCCAAGGAGATCAAACGCCTGATCGACGACTCCGTGCAACGCGTCGCCGACGGTGCAACGCTGGTGCACAAGGCCGGCACCACCATGGGCGAGGTCGTCACCAGCGTCCAGCATGTCACCGACATCATGGGCCACATCTCCGCCGCCTCGCAGGAACAGGCCGGCGGCATCGAACAGGTCAACCTGACCATCGCCCAGATGGACGAAACCACCCAGCAGAACGTCAGCCTGGTCGAAGCTGCGAGCACGGCGGCGCGCTCGCTGGAAGCGCATTCGACCCAGCTGACGCAGGCGGTCGAGGTGTTTAAGGTCAATGCCTCGGTGATCTGACTGGCCGGGTAGCGCGATCCTTAGCGACTGGCCATATTGCTGCCTGCGCTCGCGCAATGTTGCGCACTTGCGCGAGCGCATCACGGCGAAGTGACACTGCATCGCATTGATGTGGTCGCTACATCCGCACAGCGCACCGAGACATCAGTTTGCATCTCCACAACACACGGGCATGATTGCCGCCATGGAACGTCTCCGACCCGTCCGCAGGCTGGTGCTTGCAACGCTTCTGGTCGCCTGGCTTGCCGCGTGTGCAGCGGCAGGACCCATTGCCAGCCAGCCCATCGAAGGCCCGGTGCGGCTGGGAGAAATCGCGGCGGTCGATGGCCCCAAGGTTCGTCCCGACCGCGTCATCGAAGACAGCCGTTGCCCGGCCGAGGTGCAATGCGTCGTGGCAGGCCGGCTGATCGTCAGGGCCACCGTGCTCGGCGGCGGCTGGTCCAAACAGATCGATCTCACGCTTGGCATCCCGGTGCCTGTGGCCGATGGCCAGTTGACGTTGGTCGCCGCCACTGCCCCGCCAGCAGACTCGGCAACGGCCGCCACGTCGGACATGCGCTTCACCTTTCGCTTTCAGGGTGGCCGTTGATCAAAGTGCTTCAGGCCCGGGGCGATGCAGCACGACCGCTAGGCCCTGCAGGCGCCCACACGTCATCCAGCGCTGCTCGTAGCCGTTGAACCGAGGCATACGCTTGTTCTTGCGTTGCAAAGCCCGAGAATCCCATCAGCAAACCGCCCGACGATGAGGGGCGCATTCGCCACCTGCTCAATGCCTGAAGTGGCAGTCCGTGTGCTTGGGCGGCCTGCGCCAGCAGCGCATCGCTTTGCCCCGTGCTGGGGTAGGCCAGCACCTGGAGTCCGCCTGCCTGGGGCTGGATCGCCATGCGGGAGCCAAAGATATCGCTGAGCGCATCGACCAAATAGCTGCGCCGCTGACTGTAGAGCACGCGCATCTTGCGCAAGTGACGGGAGAAGTGCCCTTGCTCCATGAACTCGGCGACCGTGGCCTGTGACACGAAGGATCCCACACAGCCAAACTGCCCGGCTGCATCGGCGAAACGTTCGGTCTGGGCCTTGGGGACAACCAGATAGGCCAGGCGAAGACCAGGGAAAAGCACCTTGCTGAAAGACCCCGTATAGAGCACGCGATCATTGTCATCCAGGCTACTGAGCGCCGGGAGGGACCGGCCGTGGTAACGAAATTCGCTGTCGTAATCGTCTTCTATCACCCATCCATTGACCTGGCTGGCCCAGTCCAGCAATTGCAGGCGGCGAGGCAATGACAGCGCTACGCCCGTCGGGCTTTGATGGGCAGGTGTGACCACAGCGAATCGCGCCGCAGGGCTTTGCTTCAGACCTTCGCCTACGTTCAAGCCCTCCTCGTCTACTGACACCGGCTGCAGCTGCATCCCGGAGCGCTGCAGGAACTGGCGGGCGAATAGATAGCCTGGATCTTCATACCAGCCGACATCCCCCGTTTTCAGCAGGGTGCGACAGATCAAGTCCAGGGCACCCGGGTAGCCTGCGGTTACGAACACCTGCTCGTATGTGCAGGCAACGCCTCGAGCGCTGACCAGGTAGTTGGCAATGGCACGGCGGAGTGGCTCATAACCTGCCGCTTCGGGGTAGGCCATGGCTGCCGTATCCAGCGAGCGCAGGTGACGCCCCGCCAGGCGTTTCCACACCTTGCTGGGAAATGCATCGAACGCCGGCACGCCAAGTTGGAAGGGCCTGCTGAGCACGCCTGCAGACGACGCATCCAGCGAAGGCGCCGCGCGCGGCGGAGAGTGACGCTGACGCTGGCCAGCACCCACGCTGCCTGCCATGGGCGACACCACGGTTCCGGCTGGCCCCCTGGTCAGAAGGTATCCCTCACTCACGAGCAGCTCGTAAGCCTTCTCTACCGTTCCACGCGCAACCCCTACTTCGCTGGCAAGGCTGCGCACCGAAGGCACCCGATCACCCGGGCGCAGCCCGCCTTGCGCAATTGCGTTTCGGTAGCGCCAATACAACTGCAGAAACATCGGCAAGTTGCGCACCGGCTCGCACTGCCCCCTGTCACTCATGCCCTACTCGACTCTTCAATTCTTGCCCCATCCAGCTGGGACATCAGTCTCCTAAAGTAGGCGTGGTCGCACAAGAGGCGGCTGAAGCTCCGCCGGGCACCCGAACATTGCTCGCCGCTCATCCCTGTTCTGCGGCCTCGTTGGCGCAGCGGCAGCGTCAGCGGGTTTGCCTCCTAAAAACGGCTGTTTGCTGCCACTGACTCAAGACTGGATTCTGCGTGAACACACTTCGTTTGCCTTACCAAACCCTATCTCCAGATGCCTACAAAGGTTTTGGCATCACCAAGAAGGCACTGGAGAAGAGCAGCCTCGGCAAGCCCTTGATTGAACTTGTCTACCTGCGCGTTTCGCAACTCAATGGCTGCGCCTTCTGCCTGGAAATACATGCTGCTGCGTTACGTGCTGGCGGCATGCCCGACGCCAAGTTGGACAGCCTGGCCGGATGGCAAGTGAGTCCGCATTTCAGCGAACGTGAGCGCCTGGCCCTGGGGTGGACCGAGTCACTGACAGATATTGCAAACAGCCGAGCCCCTGATAATGACTTTGCTCTTCTGAAAGCCCATTTCAGTGACGCCGAGATCGCTGACCTGAGCTTTGCCATCGCGCTGATGGCCGCATTCAATCGTTTGGCGATTGGCATGCGTCAGTAAAGTCCAGCGCGTCAAGGCAGACTGCCCGCCCTGTCTCGCAACGCTGATTGCGCATCAAGGCTCAGAACAGGGGCTTGACGGCCGGCTAGAGTCCGGCCCCAGCACACTGCACTGCTGGCGACTGCTCATTGTCGCCTTCGCTGATCCAGGCGCGGCGTATGACTACGCTACGCACTGGATGGCCAGGTGCTGTGCATCGAGCGGGATGGCAAGCGCTGCCTTGCAGTAGCCCAGGCTAGGATTGCCCTCTGGCCTGGGGAAAACAGCGCTCCATTCGATCCGTCCACGCTGCCAACTGCTCAAGCGTATATGCCTCGATCGGCTTTGCCATTGTCGAGGAGGCTTTGTGTTGCGAAACGGTCGCAACCAAGGAGGAGGAAAGGCGATCCCAACAACGCATCAGCAGCACGGGGGATGGATGCGAAGCAACCAGGGCCTCAAGCACCGCGCCCTGCGCCACCCTTGCTGCCTGCAGGTCACTCAAGGCATCCACAACCGCTGTCATCCATTGCTCGTTCAACTGCTCCATACCTTTCAACAACGCTGTGGGAAGCGCATAGCGTATCCGGATCCACATGTCCTTGGTGGTGCGTTTTGCCAGTCGGCGCGAACACAGCTGAACAAGCAAGGTGATGCCGAGTTCAAGCAGAGTACTGCGTGACAGACGTCAGCGGTCACCACTGGCCAACGCAGTTTCTATAACGAAGAACCATCGCTTGAGATGATCGATACCAGCTGACGTTGAGCGCGGCAATCAATGCTCAAGCTGTGATCAGGCAACTAAAGCCGCATGGCAAAGGCACCAACGACATCGTCACTTCGGAGCGATGTGCAGTCCAACCTGAAACGAATCCCCAGCCACTACACCACCAGAAAATGAAATGAAAACGTGGAGCGGCTGCCAACTGAAACGCTGTGCTGATGCAGACCTTGCTTGAACTCAATGCAAACCCATCAGTGATGAATGTTGAAGTCAGCCGCTGCCAGCAGCGTCTTCACCGCACACGGCGACATCGGCCGGCCCTACTTCAATGTGCGGATCACGGTCGAGCGCCTGAAACAGCGCATGTCTGTCCCTCGTCGCAGTCAGCAACCCATGCCCTCTGGCACAGGACGCTTGTCGCTCCCGTGGTTACCGTTCGAGGACCTACTCGATCCTTCGTCCAGCATGTTTCAACAAGGCTCCTCAAGCGCACATCTCCACCCGGGCATCCCTGTACTGGGACATCCTCTGGCACGCATCGCAGCGATCGCAGTCATCCTCGCACTGGCGCACTACCGCTGGGTGCAGTTTCCCTGGCGGATGCCGCTTGTCGGCATTCTAGGGATTGCCTTGGTTTGGCTGGAAACGCGCTCGCTGAGTGCCTGTGGATTAAAGCCTCAGCCGTCTCGCGCCTTGCTCGGCTGGACGCTGCTGCTGCTCGCGCTGGTCATCGGCGTCATCAATCCGTTCGTGCAACCGCTGATCGATGCGCTGACCGGCACCAAGGCCGACTACAGCGGCTACGGCGCACTGCTTGGCAACGTCAACGCGGCCGCCCACCTGGCAGGCGGCGCCTGGCTCAGCGCGGCGCTTGGCGAGGAACTGGTCTTCCGTGCGTTCCTGATGCACCACCTCGATCACCTGCTGAGCCGCCATCGTGGCGGACGCGTGATGGCGACACTGGCAGGGGGAGCCCTGTTTGGCGCGATGCACCTGACCCAAGGCATCTCGGGGGTGTTGCTGACCGGGCTTGTCGGCGCGTTGTTCGGCTATGTCTATCTGCGATCACGACGCAACCTCTGGGCGATGATCCTGGCGCATGGCTTGATCGATACCTGGGGCATTGCGACGCTGTATCTGGGTTGGTACTAGCAGACACCCACCAGGATCCGCTTGCCTCGGTGCCTCACTGCCAGCAAATCCTTGTCACGTCATCCACGGATGCTGGACGATAGCGCCTTGTCCTCCGCTGCATGAGCAGATTGTCCAGACATGACCACCGATAGCCTGCTCTCGATCGTTCAAGCGCAGCTGGATGCCTACAACGCCAAGGATATCGACGCGTTGCTGGCCACCTATGCTGACGATGCCGAGCATTACACCTTGCACGGACCACAGCTGGCCAAGGGACATGCCATGCTTCGCGAGCGGTTTCTGGCCCGCTTTCAAGAGCCGGACCTGCATGCGCAGCTGTTGTCGCGGACCGTCGTCGGCAACATGGTCACCGACGCGGAGCGCATCACCCGCAACTTTCCAGACGGGATCGGCCTTGTTGAGATGCTATGCATCTACGAGGTGATCGATGGAAAAATCCAGAGAGCCTCATTCGCGACGGGCGCACGCATCGACACCGCACCTGCCCGATGAAACATTTCAGGCGATCGGTCTAGACCGGGCGCCTTTTCAGGCCGAGTGTAGAAAAGCCATTGAACGCATTCTGGTTTCCAGCGCACCGCCCTGCTTCCCGGCATTACCAGGTCGCAGGGCGGCACTGGCTACACGCGTTATGCAGCCAATGCGAGCTTCGCCTTGCCAGCGACGCTGCGTGAGCTGTTGGCAACACTCTCCACCAACGCCGTCGCCTGATCCTCAAGTGCGCGGGCCGACGATGCCATGGTGTCAACCAGAGCGGAATTCTGCTGCGTCGCTGCATCCATCTGCGAGATGGTTTGATTGATCTGCTCGATGCCAGCGCTCTGTTCGTGACTGGCCGCGGCAATGCCGCTCATGATGTCGTTGACCTGCCGCACCGAGGAAAGCAGTTCTTCCATGGCCTTGCCCGCCACGTTGACCTGCTCCGCGCCCTGCCCCACCTTCGCACCCGAATCGGCGATCAGGTCGCGGATCTCCTTGGCGGCCATGGTGCAGCGCTGCGCGAGGCTACGCACCTCGGACGCGACGACCGCAAAGCCACGTCCCTGCTCGCCAGCCCGTGCCGCTTCCACGGCCGCGTTCAGGGCAAGGATATTGGTCTGGAACGCGATGCCATCGATGACGGTGATGATTTCGCCAATCTTCCGCGACGACGCCTGGATTGCCGCCATGGTGCTGACGACACCATTGACCAGCTCACCGCCATGCAACGCGGTCTCCGCGGCCTTGCTCGCCAGCGAATTGGCCTGACGCGCACCTTCGGCGTTCTTGCGAACGATGCTGGTCATCTCTTCCATGGAGCTTGCGGTCTCCTCGAGCGCCGCCGCCTGCTGCTCCGTGCGCCGCGACAGGTCATCGTTGCTGCGCACGATATCGCCTGCCGCACTGCTGAGCGTGTTTGCCACCTCACCCAGCTGACGCCCGGCTTCCACGTCCATCAATGCTCCAACCGCACGCAACGGCGTGCCGTCGGCAGCGCGCTTGGTCAGGCCGCGTGCGCGGAACCAGCGGTACTGGCCGTTCTTGAGCTGCAGGCGATACTCGATATCGAAGTTGGTGCGGCCACTGCGGTCGTTCAAATGCGCCGCGAATGCGTTCAAAGAACGCTCCTTGTCTTCCGGGTGCAGCCGTGACGCCCAGCTATCGAGCACGTTGGGGAAGTCCTGCTCGGACTCGAAGCCGAGCAGATGGCGGAACTGCTGCGACCACCAGAACTCGTTGTTCGGATTGATCGGGTCACCTGCGATCACGCTCATGTCCCACAAGCCGTCGCTGAGCATCTGCGAGCCGAGCTCGAAGCGCGTCAGCGTGATGTCGAGGAACTGCTCGCGCTCGCGGCGCTCGGTGATATCGGTGAGCGAACCCGCCACACGGAGCGGCAAGCCTTGCGCATCGCGCTCGGTGGTGCCGAATGCGCGGAACCAGCGATATTCCCCGGATTTCAGACGCAGGCGGTTTTCAACGTCGTAGGGCGTTCGACCGCTGCGATCGGCAAGGTGCGCCGCGAAGGCATCCAGCGTCGGCTGCTTGTCATCCGGGTGCAGGCATGCGACCCAGCTGTCCAGGACATTGGGAAAATCCTGTTCGGAGGCAAAGCCCAGCAGCCGGCGCATCTGCGGCGACCACCACACCGGGCTGTCGGGGTGGCTGGGATCGCCGGCGATGACGCCAATATCCCAGAGCCCGTCGGTCGTACCGCTGGCGACCAGCTCGAAACGGCCCTCCAGATGGCGTAACGCGGTGGTCGCATCTTCCGCCTGGGCCTTGGCCAGGTCACGCTCCTGCTGGGCCGCATACAAACGCTCGGCCATCTTCTTGAGCAGCAGAGCCGATCCGTTGTTGGGCCACTGCGCACTGCCACCTTTCAACGTGGCATCAACCGCCTTGGTCAGTGCGTCCACCTTGTGGCTGTCGGAGAAAAACATAGCGGCCTCTGCTGCTTGCGTTGGGGATGCGTCCCTAGCGGCAGCAATCGGCCGTTCTTGATGGTTCTTTCCCGATCCACCACCCTGGGTGAGTCGAGCATTCAGCTAGGCAGAAGCACCAGTCCTGATGGATCGAGCCGGCGCTCTGCTCCTCCTTGCCAAACGTGGCGGCGGTCACCCTGCCATGCCAAGCCGGTCGCTGCAGTCGCTCAACGACTTATCAAAAGCCTCGCCTGGCAGCTGCGATCCGGGGCACTCCGGCCCGCGGATGCAGAGAGACTGCATGACACAAGGCAAGCAGCGAGCGCGGCTAGACGCCAGTCGGCTCGTGGATCGGGCAGCGATTGAACTCGGAGCGGAATCGGCGCGAGGCTGCCATCACGATACGGCGCGCCCGGTTGATGGCGCCCAGCGGCCGGTGAGCGGCCAAGGCATGCCATGGTGAGAAGGCGATACGGTCTTCCAGCTGCTGCGAGTTCTCTCCGTCCCAGCCGGCCTGGCGCTCGACCACCACGCGCGCGACCGCCACAAAGGGGCTGATGGATTGCGGCCACTCTATCGACGCATCCTCGACCGGCATCTTCTCCACGTCCCGGCACAGCTGCACGCGCAGCTCCCACTCGGCCGGGCTGTCCAGGGTGCTGATGGCGTGATGAACGGCCTCGCGCTGCGCGTCCTGGGAGTCGCCAACTTCCTGCCCATCGAGTTCAACGAGATTGCTGGACACCGGCGCCAGCGAGAACTTGGCGATGTAACGCCCGTAGAGATACGGCACCTGCGAGAAAAACGTCTCGCCCAGCGGATGAACCTGCGGCTGTCCGCCCATCTGCTTAATGCTGCCGCTTCCGCCGCCGATCTTTTCAAGCGTGTGCTCGACACCCCGAAGCACTTTTGAAAGCGCCGCCTTGGCGCCCGGCGCCTTTTCCGTGGTCGTCGCCAGCACCCGGAAATTACGCAAGAACCCATCGGGGCCAGGAGTGGTGAAGGAAGGGCCATTGACCATCAAGAAATCCTGGCTGTGCTTCTCGTCTCCGCCCTCGACGCGCTCGCCGCTGACACCCAACACCTTCAAGGCCAGGGCGCGCGGGGTCGAGACAGCATCGCTCAGTTGTTCTGCAGGTGGCGATGACAGGCGGATGTAAGCATCGTACTGCCCGGTCCCTGCGAACAGGCCTTGTCGCAGCTCTTCGGGCAGATCGTTGAATACGCTGAGCTTGGCGGTAAACAGGCCCTGCCCTTTCGCATGGACTGCGCGGTGTGCATGTCCTTCCTTCTCGGCCACGGTCGTTGCCATGTCAACGAACAGCGCTTCCAAGGAACGAATGGTTTCCTGCTCACTGACGCTGGGCGTTTCCAGATCGGGGCGATATTCGACGGGCGCGTTCATGAGGTTCCTGGCTTTATGGCTGGTCAGGCCAATGTGCTCCACCCGCTGTTTACGCTCCGTCGAAGCCGTAGGCAGTCACTTGTCGAGGGCCGCACGCCTAATCTGGCCTGCACTTGCAATGGCAATGGCAATGGCTAATAGACGCGCGATCCGGCCTACACCCGGCATTCCTTTCGTTTTTCTAGTCGAAGCTGCCGCTTCGTTAGAGAAACCCGCGGCAGTCCTCGCAGGCGGCTGATCTTGCTCATTTCATGAACAATTTATAGCCAGGCCACGCCCCTGATGTTTTTCCTCGTTCGCTGCCGCAAGGCTTAACTCCCATCAGCACACCAACACACAGTAATCACCGTTTGAAAGACGGCGGTGTTGTCGCACTGGCAGCCTGCACCTGCACCTGCACCTGCACCGAGGTCAGGGCACTCGCTCAAACGACACCATATCGCGTTGACCATGCAAGAGCAGCGAAAGCACGGCGCTGCCATCCGGACGCATATGCATCCTGGCTTGGCTGTCGCTGAGCCGCCGGCGGTAGCCTCTATCGTTGGCACCGATCCAGGTAGTCAAAGCACCTGCCTGCGCGCGCTCAGAACGGCATAAACCTGCCCTGTGCCGCCGCTGGTGGACAGGATTCCGCGCCAATCCCCGGGCGGAATACTGTCAGCCGCAGCAGCCGATGCTGCAGGCAGCACTAAGCAAAGAGCGAGCGCCAATCATGCGAAAGACGCGACGAGGACGATGATGTCGACCGGACATTGGAAGCGCCCATGGCGAATTTGACCGCGTGGAGAGGCCGTCTCGGCATTGCTCAGCAACGGCTGCAGCAATCGCGGGGACGGCAAGCAGATGATGGCCATGAACCAGCTGCTGCGCCGAGACAGAGACGGCAGAGATTTGCAGACGCGTTGGCTACATCGGTTGGCAGCTGCCCTGCGCACGGTCCGCTGCAAACGGCACAGCACTGCCTGCCATGACGAATCGGCGGGTCTTGAAAAAAGCGGGCGCCTTAGTGCTCTGCAGCGACATATGGCGGACCGCGACCGCGCCCGACGATGATGAGCACTACGTCTACGCTATAGCCCTCTAACGCCGCATTCTCTGCCGCCGTGCGCGGAAATTTGCGTTTATGAGGCGGAAATAGCGACGTTCGAGGCGCTCTCTCGACGCCCATGCATCATGGCCTGCGCGATCACGTCGGCATCTTCCTCGTCGATACCGAACAAACCTAAGCGAAGCTGATAGCCCCAGTTGGCGCCGACCTGGGTGAAGGCGAGCCGGCCAAGCAGTGGCAGGATCGGGGTTTCTTCCGCAGACTGCCAAACGACATCCCGCCGCCAGGGCCTGAAGCCGCTTGCCATCTCCACCTGGTAAGGTGCGCTATCGCGCGCTGCGCCGATCGCGGTGAAGGCTTGGCAACGTTCCTTGGCCCCGAAGGTGACGGTCGGCGAATAGTAAATCACGCAGTCGCCCGGCCTGATGCGCCTGAGCGGCGCCGCTTTGCCGTGACAGACCTGCATGAAGCCGGCCTCTCGACCGATCCGGACATGCTCCGCCGAGGCTACGGCGATCCAGGCCTTGGACATGGCTCACATCTCCTCGTTCACGGTGTAGACGCGCAGACGATGCCCGTCCGGATCGGCGGCGACGAAGCTCCGACCGAAATCGAGGTCGGTGGGCGGCAGGGCGATATCCGCGCCCTTGTTCCGCCAATCGGCATGGGTCGCATCGACCATGGCGGCCGTATCGACCTTGAACCCTATGTCGCAGCCGCCGCCCACAGCCGCCGGCGCGGGTTCCACGCCCGTCTTGCCCCAGAGGCCGAGCCCCAGGCCGGAGGGCAGGATGAACATGGCGAAGGTCGGGCTTGCGTCCACGGGTTCCTGCCCGAGCAGTTTCGTGTAGAAGGCGGCGCTCTTCAGCGCGTCGGTCACATAGAGAAGAATGCTGTTGCTGTTGGTCATGAGTTGCACCTGTCGTTCGTTGGACAGGCATGATCCTATGACCTGATGCTGCCAGTTTCCGGCAGCATCAAGCATCCGGGCGCGGTATTTTCTGGATCTCCCGCCACTGTTTCAGCAGCACCTGACGTCGCTTGGGATAGCGGGCGTCGAGTATCTCCGCACAGGCGATGCGATCCGTGCGGAAGGAGCGAAAATCCTGGCGCAGTTCGCACCATCCGACCAAAACGCGCACTTGATCGAAAAAGGCGAGCGCGAATGGCCAAACCACACGCTCCGACCCTGTCCCTGATCCATCGCGATAGGACAGCGACAGTTTGCGTTCGGTGCGGATCGCTTTGCGCAGCAGCGCCGGGTCGATCGCGTCGGCCGGGATGTTGGCACCAGGCCCGACCAGCAGTGACGACGCATCCAGCTCGTCGCGTAGTTCGGGTGGCAATATGGCGGCGATCCGCGCCAGTGCGCTTCTCGCCGCATCACGCAGATGATTGTCTGCTCTGTCCGCTACCCAGCGCGAGCCCAAGACGAGCGCTTCGATCTCCTCTGCCGGAAACATCAGCGGCGGCAGAAGGAATCCCGGTTTCAGGACGTAGCCGACACCCGGCTCGCCCTCGATGGTGGCGCCTTGCGCTTGAAGGCTGGCGATATCGCGATAGAGGGTACGGATGCTGACGCCGATCTCTTCGGCCAGCACCTTGCCGCTCACCGGACGGCGGTGGCGGCGAAGCGTCTGGAGAAGGTCGAAAAGGCGTTCGGAGCGGGACATGCAAGCAAGCTTATAGCCACTTCCTGCTGCCATATAGTGGCAGGATGAGACTTGGCAGGTACAGCAGCCATGCGGCAATCGGCGGCTTTGGTGTCGCTATCGCACAGAATTTCGCGCCACGGCGTGAAATCGGCAGGCTGGCGGAGAGAGTGGGATTCGAACCCACGGAAGGTTTGACCCTTCGCCGGTTTTCAAGACCGGTGCCTTAAACCGCTCGGCCATCTCTCCGATGCTGCCTTGCGTGACCGCCGAAGGCGTCGTGTGATCACGCTTGCGCCACGCGCGATGCGGGTGACGTATGTCGATGGACGCGGCATTGAGCGGCGCCATCAACCCGGGATTGCTCCCGGGCGCGCATTCTCGCATGCCCGGACGCGCTTTGCTAAGCGCCACGTGTTGTTGAGCTGCACAGCTCTGCCAAGCGGTTCCGCTTGCCGGGTTACGCAGCGTTCTCGATTACGCAGCGCTGCCAGGCGACAGCGCTGATGTGCCGACGTCGACGACCAGGCGCAGCGCTTGGCCGGCTTCAGCCACGAACAGGCACGACGCTCAGCCGGCTTCCGCCACGGCCAGGCGCGGTGCGGTCGCGGCCGCACGCTTGAGCTTTTCGGCCAGCTCGGCGCAGTTGCCGCCGCAATCCAGGCGCGAGCGTTCGATTTCCTGCGGCAGGTGCTCGGCCAGGAAGTCGATGAACACCCGCACCGCCGGCAGCAGGCCGCGGCGCGAGGCGAACACCGCGTGGCAGATGCCTTGCGGCAGCGACCAGTGCGGCAGCACCACTTCCAGCTCGCCGCTGCGCACTGCCTGGGCGCACACGGTTTCCGGCAGCATGGTGATGCCGAAGCCATCGCGCGCCATCGACTGCAGCAGCGGGAAATCGAAGCCGGCCAGACGCGGCTGCAGGTCCACGCGGCGCATCTCGCCGTTAGGGCCGTGCAGTTCCCAGCGCTGGTGCGCTTCGTCTTCGCTGGTGCTCATGGTGGTGTGGTTGGCCAGCTCGCTCGGGTCCTTGGGACGCCCGGCGCGGTCCAGGTATTTGGGGCTGGCCACCAGCAACTCCTGCACCTGACCGAAGCTGCGCATCACCAGGCTGCCGTCATCATCCAGGCGCGATCGCACGCGCAGCGCGATGTCGTAGCCTTCGTTGATGACGTCGACGCGGCGATTGCTGATGTTGAGCTGCAGCCGCACCTTGGGGTACTTGGCCAGGAATTCCGGCAACAGCTTGGGCAGTTGGATCTGCGCCAGCGAGACCGGAACGCTCACACGTACAAGGCCACGCGGCTCGGCACTGAGACGATCCACCACCTCGCGCGCGGCCTGGGCTTCGGCCAGCATGGTCTGCGCGTGCCGATGCACGCTGGTGCCGACGTCGGTGACCGCGAAGCGGCGCGTGGAACGCTGCAGCAGGCGCACGCCAAGATCCGTTTCGAGCTGGCTGATACGGCGGCTCAGACGCGACTTGGGGATCCCGAGCGCACGCTCGGCCGCGGCAAAGCCGCCGTGGTCCACCACCATCGCGAAGTAGTACAGGTCATTCAGGTCGTGCATGGCGCTGGCATCCATGAATAGAACGATAGGTGATATTTAACCACCTTTATTCCAACAGAGCAACGACCTGATACATCAGAAATGTAGTTCCTTGCAGCCAGAACATCGGCCTCTTGTGCACGGAGCTCCATCGTTTTCGCCGCCGCTACGCGCGGCACCCAGCGCAAATGTCGGCGGGTAGCGCTCGCAAGATCCGCCAGGGTCTTCCAGGCAATGCAACAAGCCGTGCGCCATGGAAATGCAAACGGGGCCAGTGCCGGCCCCGTTCTCGATCAATATTTTTAACAGCTACCCCACCGCAACCTGGGCAGCTAAGCGGCAGCGAGCAACATGCTCAACAAGGCTGACGAGCGAGCCGGAGCTGGCAATCGCCAGTCGAGACTGGCTGCCCGCCCGGAATTGAAAATGAAGATGCACGCGCGCCCCTTCCCGGCCTCGGCCGCGCCCGTCTGGACGCCGCGCAGCCGGTGCCTCGGCCGCTCTTATCCGATCCGCTCGAGCCCACCCATATACGGACGCAGCACCTCGGGCACATCGATCGAGCCGTCGGCGTTTTGGTAGTTCTCCATCACCGCGATCATCGCGCGGCCCACGGCGGTGCCGGAGCCGTTGAGCGTGTGCAACAGCTCCGGTTTGCCGCTGGCCGGGTTACGCCAGCGCGCCTGCATGCGCCGCGCCTGGAAATCGCCGCAGTTCGAGCACGACGAAATCTCGCGATAGGTGTCCTGCGACGGCAGCCACACTTCCAAATCGTAGGTCTTGATCGCCGAGAAGCCCATGTCGCCGGTGCACAGCAGCACCTTGCGATACGGCAGGCCGAGTTTTTCCAGCACCACCTCGGCGCAGCGGGTCATGCGCTGATGCTCGGCATCGCTGTGTTCCGGCGCGCAGGCAGTGACCAGTTCGACCTTTTCGAACTGGTGCTGGCGGATCATGCCGCGTGTGTCGCGGCCACCGCTGCCGGCTTCGGCGCGGAAGCACATCGAGTGCGCGGTCATGCGCAACGGCAGACGCTCGGCATCGACGATTTCGTCGCGCACGATATTGGTCAGCGGCACTTCCGAGGTGGGGATCAGATAGCGGCGCGACTCGCCCACTTCGGTCTGAAACAGGTCGTCCTCGAACTTGGGCAGTTGCCCGGTGCCGCGCATCGACTCGGCATTGACCAGCAGCGGCACGTTGGTCTCTTCGTAGCCATGCTCGCCGACATGCAGGTCGAGCATGAATTGCGCCAGCGCGCGGTGCAGCCGCGCGACCGGCCCGCGCAGCACGGTGAAACGCGCGCCCGACAGCTTGGCGGCGGTCTCGCCGTCCAGCCAGCCGTGCGGCGCACCGAGTTCCACATGGTCCTTGACCGGGAAGTCGAACTGGCGCGGCGTGCCCCAGCGCGACTGCTCGACATTCTCGCTCTCGTCCTTGCCCTGCGGCACGTCGTCGGCCGGCAGATTGGGCAAGCCCAGCGCGATGGTCTCCAGCTTGGCGCGAATCACCTCCAGCGCTTCTTCGGAGGCTTTGAGCTCATCACCGAAACCGGCCACTTCGGCCATCAGCGCAGTGACATCCTCGCCCTTGGCCTTGGCCTGCCCGATCGCCTTGGACTTGGAATTGCGCTGACTCTGCAGTTCCTGCGTGCGCACCTGGATGCGCTTGCGCTCGCTTTCCAGCGACTCCAGTTCCGCAGTGTCCAGGGAGAAACTGCGCGTGCTGCGCAGGCGCTCGGCAAGGTCGGCGGGATGTTGGCGAAGCAGGGCCGGATCTAGCATCGGGAGTCTGTGTGTCGGTAGGAAGCGCGAGATTATCGCCTGTTCCGTCACCTGCTGCGATCGATTCACCGCCGCTATGCCAGAATTGGCCCGATCCTTCAGGTGAGCCCTATGCCCGCGCCCCGCCCTGCGTCCGATCGTCAGATCGTCCTGCGTTTGCCCCGCCACACCCTGAAAATTGCCGGTATCGCCTTCGTTGCCGGCCTGCTGCTGTTCTTGCTGGTGTGGGCCACCGGCCGCAAGGACGACTTCTACAAGGCCTCGCCGGCGCAACCGGCTGCGGGTGCGCAGGCCGACGACAACATCCAGCCGCTGCCCGCGCCGCTGCCGGCCCAGGACGGCGCCAGCGACATGCCGCAGGCCAAGCCACCGGAAGAAACCCCGACACTGGTGGAAAATGCGCCGCCAGCCCCGCCTGCGCCGACGCCCTTGCCGGAGGACGCGGTTCCCGGCGCGCCGGGCGCAGCACCGGCAAACACCGCGGCGGCCGCAGGCGGAGATCGCCCGGTGCCGATGCAGGGCCAGATGCCGCCGCCGCGCTATCCCTCGGCTGCCTTACGTCGCGGCGACGCCGGCGATGTGGTGGTGCGGGTGGACGTAGACGCAGCGGGCAATCCGGGCGGAGTGACGCTGGTGCAACGCAGCGGCTCGCGCGATCTGGACCGCGCCGCGATGGAAGCGGTGCGTCACTGGCGTTTCCATCCGGCGCAGCGCAACGGCCAGCCGATTGCCGGCAGTCTGGATATCCCGTTCGAGTTCAAGCCGGCGCAGTAAGCCCCGCCAACAAGCCGCGTCGTGCGCACCGCACACGACGGCGGCCGGACTGCCGCAATCGACGAACATCACTGCGCGTTAACCAGACAACACGGGTCGAACCAGACCCCGACTCGGCTTGACCAAGCTGAATGTCTACCGCCGTTTAAACCTTCCTGAGCGCCCTGCCTTAGCTGGGCCTCAGGCAAGGCCGACCAGACTGGCCACGTCATCCCAAAGATGCGCTAGGAGGCCGGCCATGTCCTTCATCTCCAATCCCTCGTCACACCGTACCCAGGCACTGCCGCCCCGTCCCGTGCATGCGCAAGACCGTGTGGGCGACGACACGACCGACGGCGCCTCGCCGTGGCTGTGGGCGACACTGCTGGCGCTGCTGGTGGTGGTGCCGACCTGGTGGTGGGCCCGCCATAGCGATGAATCGTTTGCGACCGACACGCGCCCCGCGCCTGCGGCCAGTCGCCAGATCCTGCCAACATCGGATGGCCCGCGTGCGATGACCATGATTGCGCACCAACCCGCGCGCGCGCCGATCAGCACTGAAGAAGCGATTCCGCTGCCGGGCAATGCGATGCCGAGCTACCCGTCGGATATCGCGCAGGCCGGGATCGCAGGCAGCCGCACTGCGCGCCTGCAGCTGGATGTGCAAGGCCGGGTGAGCGATGTGAGCATCGTCGATCGCAGCGGCAGCAACGACCCGCGCCTGGATGCAGCGGTGATGGACAGCTTGCGTCAGTGGCGTTTCGAGCCAGCCACCCGTGACGGCCACGCCGTCGTCAGCAGCGTGCAGGTGCCGGTGGAATTCACCGCAGAGCACTGAGCGGGATCAACCAAGTTGGGTCGCAGTAGCGCCGTGCTGGCTGCAATGCGGCATCTAAACGTCGACTGACAGGCGTACCTACTTACGACGCTTTCGATTAAGCAGCTTTCATCCGACGAGCAGTCCTCAACCGGCAAGAGAACTGCCCGCCTTTCCTAACTTAAGACGTTCCGTTACTCACGCCGTTTCAAGCCCGAAACCGGCGCCCCGCGCCAGGCTGTCGAAGCCCGGGAACGAGGTTGCGACATTGGCCACGTCGTTGACCCGCACGCTGCCGGTGGATAGCTGCCCGGCAATGGCAAACGCCATCGCGATGCGGTGGTCGCCGTGGCTTTCGATCACGCCGCTGCCGATGCTGCCGCCATGAATGGTGGCGCCATCCGGGGTTTCGTCCACACGCACGCCCAGTGCGCGCAGCCCGGTGGCCATGGCTGCAAGGCGGTCGGACTCCTTGACCCGCAGTTCGGCAGCGCCGGTGACCACCGTCTGCCCGGTTGCCGCAGCGGCGGCTACAAACAGCGCCGGGAATTCGTCGATCATGTCCGGCACCAGCGCTTCGGGAATCTGCGCGCCCTGCAGCGGCGCGTAGCGCACGCGCAGATCGGCCACCGGCTCGCCACCATGTTCGGCATGACGTTCTTCGGCGATATTCGCGCCCATCAGCCGCAGTGCCGCCAGCAACCCGGTACGACGTGGATTCAGGCCCACCGCACGCAGCAGCACGTCCGAACCGGGAATGATGCTGGCTGCCACGATAAAGAACGCCGCCGACGAAAAATCGGCAGGCACCGCGATATCGGTGGCGCGCAGACGCTGACCACCGCGCAACCGCGCCTTGCCGGGCGAGAAATCGATCCCCACCCCAAACGCGGACAACATGCGCTCGGTGTAATCGCGGGTGGGATGCGGCTCGCTGACCGACGTCTCTCCCTGCGCATACAGCCCTGCCAGCAACACCGCGGATTTGACCTGCGCACTGGCCACCGGCGAGACGAAGTCAATGCCATGCAAGGCCTGACCACCATGCACACGCAGCGGCGGGGTGCCGTCGTCCTCGGTGTCGATGCGCGCGCCCATCTGTGCCAGCGGGCCGGTCACGCGCCGCATCGGGCGCTTGGACAGCGACGCATCGCCGACCAACTCGCTATCGAAACGCTGCGCGGCTAGCAGGCCGGCGAGCAGACGCATGCCGGTGCCGGCGTTGCCACAGTCCAGCGCCTGGCTGGGCGGCTGCAGGCCATCCACGCCGACGCCGTGCACGATGCGCTGCGACGCCGAAGGCGTGTCGATGCGCACACCGAGCTGGGCGAAAATGGCCGCGGTGGAGCGCGTGTCTTCGCCTTCGAGAAAGCCATCGATCTGCGAGACGCCATCTGCCAGCGCGGCGAACATCACTGCGCGGTGCGAGACCGACTTGTCGCCAGGAATGGTCAGGCTGCCCTGCAATGCGCTGCCCTGCCGGGCGATCCAGTGGTGCGTGCTGCTGCTCATGCGTGTGATCCGATTGCTGCGGCATCGCCCTGTGCGGCGATGCACGTTGAAGAGTGTCGTGGCGCTGCCGTCACCTCGGCCGGTGACGGCGCGCCCGTCAGGACGGCGCTGGCGTGACGCCCGGCGCTCAGGGAATGGCGACCGGGTACGAGCCCAGCACCTTGATCTGCGCCGAGTGCGCTTCCAGTTCGGCCAGCGCCTGCTTCATCGCCTCGTCTTCCACGTGGCCGGCCAGGTCGATGAAGAAGCCGTATTCCCACTTGGCCTGGTGCGAGGGACGCGACTCGATGCGGTTCATGCTGATGCCATGCCGCGCGAACGGGCTGAGCACGTCGAACAACGCACCCGGCTTGTCGTGGATGAACACCAGCACCGAGGTGCGGTCATGCCCGGAGGTGGGAAAGATCTGCCGGCCGATCACCAGAAAACGCGTGGTGTTGTCGTCGTCGTCTTCGATCGACTTCATGATGACTTTCTTCAAGCCATACACATGCGCGGCGCTCTCGCCGCCGATCGCCGCGGCGTCCTCGGCATTGCGGGCGCGGCGTGCGCCTTCGGCATTGCTGGAGACGGCGATCTTCTCGACCTTGGGCAGGTGCGAACGCAGCCAGCCGGCGGTCTGCGCAAACGACTGCGAATGCGCGTAGATGCGCTCGATGTCTTCCAGCCGGCCGTTGCGCGAGAGCAGGTACTGGTGCACGCGCAGTTCGACTTCGCCACAGATTTTCAGGTTGGAGGTCAGGAACATGTCCAGGGTGACCTGGATGGTGCCCTGGCCGGAATTTTCCACCGGCACCACGCCGAAATCGGCATTGCCGGCTTCCACTTCCTGGAACACTTCCTCGATGGTTGCCATCGGCAGGCCGACTGCCGAACGGCCGAAGTGCTTGAGCACCGCCTGCTGGCTGAAGGTGCCTTCCGGGCCGAGATAGCCGATCTTCAACGGCTCCTGCTGGGCCAGGCACGCGGACATGATTTCGCGGTACACGTGCACCAGCACTTCATCGCTGAGCGGGCCTTCGTTGCGGTCCACCACCATGCGCAGCACCTGCGCCTCGCGCTCGGGCCGGTAGTAATCCACCGCCGCGGCGAGCTTGCCCTTGGCCTTGCCGACCTGGTGGGCAAAGTTGGCGCGTTCGGCGATCAACGCCTGGATGGTGCGGTCGATCTCGTCGATCTTGGCGCGCACGTCGGCCAGCACCGGCGCAGCGGTGGCCGGCTTGATCGCGCGCTTGTCTGAGGCGTTGGCCGCGGACTTGGCGGCGGACTTGCCTGCCGGTTTGGTCTTGCCGCCGGTGGCGGCACTGGGCTTGCTGGACTTGGGAGCCATCGCTCGGCATTCCTTGAAATTGCGGCGCATGCGCCTGCGCGGCACGCGCCGCGGTCGAATGAAAGACTCAGCCGTGACGCTGCTGGAAGTCGTGCATGAAGCTCGCCAGCGCCTGCGCGCCCGCCACCGGCATCGCGTTGTACAAGGACGCGCGAATGCCGCCGACCGCCTTGTGCCCCTTCAGCGCCAGCAGACCGGCTGCCTTGGATTCGCTGACGAACAACGCATCCAGCTGCTCGTCGGCCAGGAAGAACGGGATGTTCATGCGCGAACGCACCGCCGGCTTGACCAGGTTGCGGTAGAACCCGCCGGAACCATCGATCGCGCCATACACCAGCGCGGCCTTTTCGGCGTTGCGGCGGGCGAACTCGTCCACCCCGCCCTGCTCCAGCATCCACTTCACGGTGAGTCCGAGCAGATACCAGTTCCAGGTCGGCGGCGTGTTGAGCATCGAATCGCGGGCGGCATGCGAGGCGTAGTTGAAGATGTCCGCGCGCGGCTGGCCGGCGCGTTCGAGCAACTCGCGCCGCACGATCAGTACCGAGATGCCAACCGGGCCCAGATTCTTCTGCGCGCCGGCATAGATCAGCCCGTAGCGCGAGACATCCAGCGGCTCGGAGGCGATCGACGAACTGAAATCGGCAAACAGCGGCAGCGTGCCCACCGCCGGCGTGTCGCGGAACTCGACGCCGTGGATGGTTTCGTTGGCGGTGATGTGCACGTAGGCCGAGTGCGGCGACAAGGTCCAGCTGGCCACTGGCGGAATGTCGGTGAAGCCGCCTGCCTGGCCGTCGGCGGCAATGCGTGCATCCACATAGGTGGCCGCCTGCTTGATCGCGGTCTTGCCCCAGTGGCCGGTGATCACATAATCGGCAGCCTGGCCGGGTGCGGCGAAGTTCAGCGGCAGCAGCGCCTGGATGGTGGTGGCACCACCGGCAGTGAACAGCACCGCGTAATCGTCGGGAATCGACAACAGGGTGCGCAGATCGGCTTCGGCCGCGGCCGCCACGGCCATGAAATCGGCGCTGCGGTGGCTGATTTCCACGATCGAGGCGCCGACGCCGTTCCATTCGACCATCTCTTCCTGCGCCTGGCGCAGGACCGATTCCGGCAATGTCGCAGGGCCGGCACTGAAATTGAACGCGCGTGTCATGGCACACCTTGTCGAGCTAGCCTTCTAGTATGCCGCAGCGCACCGGCCTTGGCAGCGTTGCAGAAAAGTTGCATGTGCATCCTTCTCACCCACGGCGACGTATGGTTTGCGTAGGCCATCGGCAGCGTCATCACCATGGTCCGGTATTCTCATCAGCAGCCACTGTCAGGAGCGAGCCATGTCCCTTCGCGATGTCTTGAAGACGCCGTCCAGCGAGATCACCGATGAGGCCGTCTACCGCGACCGACGCCGGCTGTTGCAGCTGTTTGCTCTGACCCCGGCGCTGGGCGTGGCCGGCTGCGCCGAGGCCGATCCGCCGCCTCCGCCCAAGACCGTGGTGACTCCGGCGCAGGCGCGCAGCGGCTTCCGTACCGCCGAGGAACTGACCCGGCTGGAAGACGTCACCAGCTACAACAACTTCTACGAGTTCGGCACCGACAAGACCGACCCGTCCAAGGCCGCCAAGACCCTGAAGCTGTCGCCGTGGTCGGTGAAGGTCAGCGGCGAATGCGAAAAGCCCGGCAGCCTGTCGCTGGACGAATTGCTCAAGGGCATCAGCGCGGAAGAGCGCATCTACCGGCTGCGCTGCGTGGAAGGCTGGTCGATGGTGATCCCGTGGACGGGCGTGCCGCTCGGCGAGGTGCTCAAGCGCTTCGCACCGACCTCCAAGGCCAAGTACGTGGCGTTCACCACGCTGGCCGATCCGCAGCAGATGCCGGGCGTACGCTACCGCTCGATCAACTGGCCGTACCGCGAAGGCCTGCGCATCGACGAAGCGATGCATCCGCTGACCCTGCTGGCCACCGGCCTGTACGGCAAGCCGCTGCCGCAGCAGAACGGTGCGCCGCTGCGGCTGGTGGTGCCGTGGAAGTACGGCTTCAAGAGCATCAAGTCGATCGTGGAAATCCGCTTTGTCGAAAAGATGCCCGAGACCGCGTGGCACGATCTGCAGCCGTCCGAATACGGCTTCTTTTCCAACGTCAATCCGGCGGTGGATCACCCACGCTGGAGCCAGAAGACCGAGCGCCGGATCGCCGGCACCGCCAGCAAGTTGTTCGCCGAGCGCATCGCGACCAAGCCGTTCAACGGCTACGCGGACCAGGTCGCCTCGCTGTACGCGGGGATGGACCTGAAGAAGTGGTTCTAAGGCAGTGATGCCCCCGCGTAGGAGCGCACCCGGGCGCGACGGGCGTCACCAGGAATGCCCGTCGCGCCCGGGTGCGCTCCTACGATGCATGTTGATGCCCGCGCGGCATCGCTTCCTTCTTCGAGATCGCATGGCCAAGACCTCCGCATCCCTGATCGCCGCCAAGACCCTGGTGCACGTCGCCGCGCTGACCCCGATCGCCTTGCTCGGCTGGCAGTTCTGGCAGGTATGGCAAACCGGCAGCGATGCGCTGGGCGCCGATCCGGTGGCCGAGATCGAGCACCGCACCGGGCTGTGGGCGCTGCGCTTCCTGTTGATCACCCTGGCGATCACGCCGCTGCGCCAGCTCACCGGCCAGGCGACGCTGATCCGCTTCCGGCGCATGCTCGGGCTATACGCGTTCTTCTACGCCAGCGTGCATCTGGCGGCCTACCTGAGCCTGGATCTGCGCGGCTACTGGACGCAGATCTTCGAGGAGATCCTCAAGCGCCCCTACATCACGGTGGGCTTTGCGGCATGGCTGCTGCTGGTGCCGCTGGCGATCACCTCCACCCAGGGCTGGATGCGGCGGCTCAAGCGCAACTGGGGCCGCCTGCACATGCTGATCTACCCGATTGGGCTGCTGGCCGTACTGCATTTCTGGTGGCTGGTGAAATCCGACATCCGCGAACCGGCGCTGTATGCCGGCATCCTGGCGGTGCTGCTGGGCTGGCGGATCTGGAAGAAACTCAGCGCGCGCCGAACCACAGCAAGGCGCTCAACGCCGCCGCCAGCAACACCGCGCTGAGCAGCAACCACGGCCAGCGCGCGACCTTGACCGGCGCACGCACCGGTTCGCCGGGCGCGCGTGGTGGTGGCAACGGCTCCGACTCGGGAAGGTCCCAGGTGGTGCCGTGATGGATCCGCGGCACCTCGACGACAAAGCGATGGCGGGCATCGAACACCACCTGGTCGCCGGCCTGCAGCCAGCCGTCGCGCACCTGCACGCCGTTGATCCAGCTGCCTTCTTCCGAACCCAGGTCGCGGATCAGCACACGGTCGCCGTGACGTTCCAGGCGCGCGTGCTGCGCAGCGAAGGCCGGGTCGTCGATGACGATGTCCGCCGCCGGGTCGCTGCCGACCAGACGTGAGCGGTCCAGCGTGAAGCTGCGCCCGTGATGGCGGCCGCCCAGCCCGCGCAACAGCAGGCAGACCTCGCTTAGGCCGGCATCGTCGTCTGCAACGTCGTTGGCCGGCGCGCTCGATGGCGCACTGCGCAGGAGCATCTCCACGCCGTCGGCGTAGATCGCATCGCCGGGGCGCAACAGCGCCATGCGCCGCACCGGACGCCCGTTGACGTGGATGCCGCGGATCCCGTTGGCCACCTGCAGCCACAGCCCGCGCTGGTCCAGGCAGAACTGCGCCAACAGCAACGCACCCTGCGCATCGGCAACCACCCGCACACTGCCGGAGGCATGGCGGACGATCCGGTGGACGCCGGGCTTGAGGGAATGATCCGGCTGCTGCCGGTGGGTGAAATGAACTTGCAGATCGCGCACCCGCCGCAGCCTAGCAGGTTTGCCCCGCGCCGCGGCCAACAATGTGACCGGCGTCCGGCCGACGCAAGTACAGCAGCGAGGTGGCGTCGCTGCTCGGCCACATGCGGGCCGCACTTGGAGCCTGGCCCGCGCATGCGCACAATGCACGCTTCTTTCGTCTTTCCCATGGAACCCATGTCCAGCATTGATATCCGCCACGACCATGCCTTGTCGCCGGCCCAGGCCCGCGCAGCGATCGACGCGGCGGCGCGCAAGTTGACCGATCGCTATGGTGTCGCCTCGCATTGGGAAGGCGATACCTTGCGCATCGCGCGGGCCGGCGTGGATGGGGCAATCACCCTGCTGCCGCAGCAGGTGCATGTCACCGCCGAGCTCGGCTTCCTGTTGTCGGCGATGCAGCCGATGGTGGAATCGGAAATCCGGCGCCTGCTGGCCGAAAAACTCGCTTGAGCCGCAGCGGTTGGTCCGGGCCTGATCGCCCGGCCATGGCCTGACCGCACCGGTGCTTCAGCGACAAGTCACCCGCGCAGCCCGTTGCAGGCGGATGCTCTGAGCGTGCTTCACCTGCTCGATGCAGTGCCGGGACTAGGGTGAAGGCAACGTCACTTTGGCAACCCACAGGAGCATTCCATGACGACCGGATACGATCAGAACGGCAAGCGCGACGATGCCGCGCACGGCTTCCAGGCACAGGCGGAACAGATTTCGCGCCGGCTCGGCGAATCGGCGCAGACGGTGTGGCTGGCCGGGCTCGGTGCGCTGGGACGGGTACAGAGCGAGGGTGGCAAGTTGTTCGATTCGCTGGTGCGCGAAGGCGCGGCCTACGAGCGCAGCGGCCAGCGCAAGGCAGCCGAAAGCGTCGATGAGCTGCGCGAAGAGGTGGAGACCCAGTTCGAGCAGGCACGCGACACCGCCGTACGCGGCTGGGACAAGCTGGGCAAGGCCTTCGACGAACGCGTCAAGGGCGTGCTGCGCACGCTCAACATCCCCGAGCAGGACGAACTGGAAAACCTGCGTCGCGAGGTGGAATCGCTCAAGGCCCAGGTGCGCGCCAATACCGCCGCAACCAAGCGCGCCAACCGCACCGCCAATCAGGCCGCACAGGCCGCCAGCAGCGACACCACCGGCGCAGGCTCGACCAGCGGCAACTCCAGCCCTGGCAGCGCTGCGTTCGATGGTGAATAAGCCAGCCCGGCAATGTTGCAAAGCAACATGATTTTTTAGACAATCGGGAAGGACCCGCCAGTCCTGTAATATGAAGTCCGTTTGCTCCCCTCCCCTCACGGCTTCGGACTGGCGGGTCTTTCGCTATCTGGATCACGCTGCGTGGTATCGCCGCCCGCGATCCATTGACGAATCTGCGGCGAAGGATTCTTCTAGGCGCACCGCTTCGTCATACGTTCCATACCTTCGCTTGATGCTCATGCCTTCCTGGACTGTGGCGCTTGTGGTTTCCCTGCTGCTGTGGGCGGTGGTGTGCGCCTATGTGTGGCTGGTGCGCCGCCGTGCCAACGAAACCAGCGAGGGCGTGCGTGCGTTGGCGGCGATGCACTGGCGCGACTTTTCCGCCGTGGTGCAGCGCGTGCTGCAGGATCAACGCGGCTGGCAACCCACTCAAGTGCCACCGGATGGCCTGCCGACGGCCGACTTCATGATGCAGACCGAGCACGGCACGCGCCTGGTGGCCTGCAAGCACGGGCGCGGCTATCGCATCGGCGTGGCGGCGGTGAACGAGCTGGGCGCGATGGCGCGGCTGGCCGGCGCGGGCGGCGGCGTGATGGTGACCGAGGGCCGCATGGAACGCGAAGGCCTGGCGGCCGCCGAGAAGCAGTCCATCGAAGTGCTGGATGGCGTGCGTCTGTGGCCCTTGCTCAAACCGTATCTGCCGGGCGATGTGGAAACCGGCGTGGTCGGCATGGCGCGCCGTCGCGCAATCCGTCACAGCCTCATTGCCGGTGCAGCGCTGGCAACCTTGGCGCTGGTCACGGTGCTGGCCTTGCAACCGGTGGCGCCGCCTGCGCCCGCGCAGCAGGCAACGGTGGTGGCCGCCCCAGGTGCTGCCGCAGCGGTCGCTGCAACACCTGCACCGCAGGGCGCGAGCTCGCCGCAGGCCCCGTCGCCATCAGCCGCACCGCCTGCATCGACACCATTGGCAAATGATGCCGAACCGGATGCGGCGACCATGCAGGGCTATCAGCGCGAGGTGTCCAAGGCGCTGGCACAGACGCCCGGCCTGGTACGCGGTATCTGGATCACCCAGGCAACGCTGGCGGTGGATCGCTCGGTTGACGATGCGGCGGCGTGGCCGTTGATCTGCCGCGAACTGCAGCGCTACCCCTACCTGCGCACCGTGCGCGTGCAACTCAATCCGCGCCCCGGCGTGGACGAGGCGGTGCGCTGGCGGCAGTGCACGACGATCTGATTCACGCATCGCCCTATGCGCTTGCGCGCGGCGTTTGAGGGTCAGCGCATTCCCGGCGCGAACCGTGCCACCAGGTCGTAGGATCCGCCCAGGAACAACTGACGCACGTAGGTGACCGGCTGGTCGCCGCGCCAGGTGTGGCGGTCGATGACCAGGCAGGCCGCGCCATCGTCCACCTGCAGGCGTTCGGCTTGTGCGGCGTCCGCATTGACGGCGCTGATGCGGTGCTCGGCGCGCGTCCACGGCACGTTGCGCAACAACCAACTGCCCGGCGCCACGTCGGTGAACGGCTGCAGCAATGCTTCGGGCACGGTGGTGATGTCGATCACCCGCTGCTCCAGCGCGAACGGGCGGCCGTCTGCCAGGTGCATGCTTTCCAGCGCGAGCACCTTGCCGCTGCTGCCCAGCGCACGCTCCTGCAGCACGCGCAGGCGCGGGCTGCGCAGTCGGCGCGACAGCAGCGCGAACCGGTAGACGTGGCCGCGCGCGGTCATTTCCACTTCGATGTCGGGGATCGACAACGCGACCTGCTCCAGATGCGGATGCGGGCGCGCCACGAACGAGCCGGTGCGGCGCCGGCGTTCGATCATGCCGGCATCGGCAAGCAGGCCAAGCACCTTGTTCACGGTCATGCGCGAGCAGCCGTATTGCGCCATCAGCTCGTGCTCGGGCGGCACGCGGTGACCGGGCGGCCAGTCGCCACTGTGGATGCGGCGTTCCAGATCCTGCCGGATGCGTTGATGCAGGGTGCCGGGCGCGGCGATGGGGGTGGCGGTCAAAACGGGTCTCCGGTCAGACCCGCATTGTGCGCGCATCCGCTCATTTGCTCAGCAGCGATCGCAGAACCCCGGCAAAACGCGCGGCAATCCGCGCGCGATCCACATGGCGCCCGTCGCGCACCACCGCGCGCCCGGCGCGCCAGACGGTGCGCACCGCACCGCCGCGCGCGGCGAACAGCCAACTGTCCAGCAGCGCATCGTCGTTGCGCGCCAGCAGCGCCGGATGGGTCGGGTCCAGTTCGAGCAGATCGGCCGATGCGCCGACCCGGATGCCGCTGCGCGCAATGCCCAGGGCCTGCGCCGCACCCTCGCCCGCCTGCTCGAACAACCAACGCCCGCTGGAGGCGCCCGCCTGCGCCAGCACGTTGCGCGCCTGCAGCTGCAGACGCTGGCCGTATTCGAGCAGGCGCAGCTCTTCGGCCGCGTCGATCAACACATTCGAATCCGAGCCCACGCCAAAGCGCCCGCCCGCAGCGGCAAATGCCTGCATTGGGAACAAGCCGTCGCCCAGATTCGCCTCGGTGATCGGGCACAGCCCGACCACCGCGCCGCTGTCGACGATACCCTGCAGCTCGCTGGCGTCCACATGCGTGGCATGCACCAGGCACCAGCGCGCATCCACCGGCGTGTTGGCCAGCAGCCACTGCAGCGGGCGCTGGCCGGACCAGGTCAGGCAGGCCTGGACCTCGCGCTGCTGCTCGGCGATATGGATGTGGATCGGGCCATCGGTGAGCGGCACCAACGCCGCCAACTGCTCCGGCGTGACCGCGCGCAGGCTGTGTGGTGCCAGCCCGAGCACGGCATCCGGCAATGTTTTCAAGCTGCCCTTGCAGTCGTCCAGCAACCGCGCGAAGCCATCGATATCGTGGATCAAACGACGCTGCGCTGCGCTGGGCGCCACGCCACCGAAATCCGCATGCGCATAGAACACCGGCAACAGCGTCAGCCCGATGCCGGTGTTGGCGGCGGCAGCGGCGATGCGCCCGGACATTTCGCTGGCCTGCGCATACGCCGCGCCGCCGGGGCTGTGGTGCAGGTAGTGGAATTCGCCGACGCGGGTGAAGCCGCTTTCGAGCATCTCCACATAGGCCTGTTCGGCGATCGCCTGCAGGCTGTCCGGATCGAGCCGGTCGACGAAGCGATACATCAACTCGCGCCAGCTCCAGAAACTGTCGCCGCTGCGCCCGCCCACTTCGGTCAGCCCGGCCATGCCGCGCTGGAATGCGTGGCTATGCAGGTTGCCCAGCCCGGGCAGCAGCCACTCGACCCGGCTGTCGTCGGCAGCGGGTGCGGTGCCGGGCTGCACCGAGGCGATGCGCCCCTGCGCCAGGGTGATCCGCACATCGCCCGCCCAACCATCGGGCAAGAGAGCCCGCGCCGCCCACAACGCCTGCACCTGTTGGTCTGCCACTGGACACCCTCGAATACCGGTTCTATTGTATATACATATCAGACACCACGAGCCTGCGCCATGCATTGCGACGTCCTCTGGCACAACGCACAGCTGATGACCCTGGACGCAGCCGATGGTGGCCTGGGCATCGTGGACGATGGCGTTCTGGCCTGCCAGGACGGCCGCATCACCTATGCCGGCCCGGCCGCGCAGGCCCCGGCGCTAAAGCCGGACGTTGCGCACGATTGCCGGTGCCGCTGGATCAGCCCCGGCCTGATCGATTGCCATACCCATCTGGTGTATGCAGGCAATCGCGCCAACGAATTCGAGCAACGCCTGCGCGGTGCCAGTTATGCCGAGATTGCCGCAGCCGGCGGCGGCATCGTGGCCACGGTACGCGCCACCCGCGCCGCCGACGACGCAGCGCTGTTGGCCGCCAGCCTGCCGCGCCTGGACGCCATGCTCGCCGAAGGCGTGACCACGCTGGAAATTAAATCCGGCTACGGGCTGACGCTGCAGGACGAAACCAAGCAGCTGCGCGTGGCACGCCAGCTCGCGGCACTGCGCAAGGTCGAAGTGGTACCGACCTTCCTCGGTGCGCATGCGGTGCCGCCGGGCGGCGATGCGCAGAGCTATATCGACGCCGTCTGCACGCAGATGATTCCGGCGATCGCCGCGCAAGGGCTTGCCGAGGCGGTGGACGTGTTCTGCGAGCATCTGGCGTTCTCGCCCGCGCAGGCCGAACAGGTCTTCCGTGCCGCGCAGGCACATGGCCTGGACATCAAGATCCATGCCGAGCAACTGAGCAATCAGCATGGCGCGCAACTGGCCGCACGCCATGGCGCATTGTCGGCTGATCACATCGAATACCTGGATGACGCCGGCATTGCCGCGATGGCCGGCGCCGGCACCGTCGCGGTGCTGTTGCCGGGCGCGTTCTATTTCACCCGCGACACCCAGCTGCCGCCGATCGCGGCGTTGCGCGCCGCCGGCGTGCCGCTGGCCCTGGCCACCGACTGCAATCCGGGCACCTCACCACTGACCAGCCCGCTGCTGGCGATGAACATGGCCGCCACGCTGTTCCGCATGACCGTGGACGAGTGCATCGCCGGGTTCACCCGCGAAGCCGCACGCGCGCTCGGGCGCGGCGAGCGACTGGGCCGGCTGCGCGCCGGCCTGCACTGCGACCTGGCGATCTGGGACATCGATGCGCCGGCCGACCTGGTCTACCGCATGGGCTTCAACCCTCTTCATGCCCGCGTCTGGCGCGGGCATTCCTGCTGAATCCGGAGTCATCATGAGTGCTTCTCTTGTCTTGCAGCCCGGCCAGGTCACGCTGGCGCAGTGGCGTGCGCTGTATCGCGGCGCCGACGTCGTGCTGGACGAGGCCTGCGCGGCCGCGGTGCTGCGCAGCGCGCAGACGGTGGAGGCCATCGTGGCGCGCGGCGAGCCGGTGTATGGCGTCAATACCGGCTTCGGCAAGCTGGCCAGCGTGCGCATCGAGCGCGAGGACCTGCAGACCCTGCAGCGCAATATCGTGCTCTCGCACGCCGCCGGGGTCGGCGAGCCCACCCCGGTGCCGGTGGTGCGGCTGATGATGGCGCTCAAGCTCACCAGCCTGGCCCAGGGCGCCTCGGGCGTGCAGCCGCAGACGCTGGCATTGCTGGACGCGATGCTGCGCCAGGGCATCACGCCGGTGGTGCCTTGCCAGGGCTCGGTCGGTGCCTCCGGCGATCTGGCACCGCTGTCGCATCTGGCCGCGGTGATGATCGGCGTCGGCGAAGCCTTTGTCGGCGGGCAACGCCTGCCTGCCGCCGACGCGCTGGCACAGGCGCAGCTGCAGCCGCGCGTGCTGGGCGCCAAGGAAGGCCTGGCGCTGCTCAACGGCACCCAGTTCTCCACCGCCTGCGCCTTGGCCGGCCTGTTCGAGATCGAAACCGTGCTGCAGGCAGCGCTGGTCACCGGCGCGCTGTCGGTGGAAGCGGCCAAGGGCTCGGACACGCCATTCGATGCGCGCATCCATGCCTTGCGTGGCCAGCCGGGGCAGATCGCCACCGCTGCCGCACTGCGCGCGCTGATGGCCGATTCGAGCATCCGCGAATCGCACCGGCTCGGCGATGTACGCGTGCAGGATCCGTACTGCCTGCGCTGCCAGCCGCAGGTGATGGGCGCGGCGCTGGACATCATGCGTCAGGCCGCCCGCACGCTGGAGATCGAGGCCAATGGCGTCTCGGATAACCCGCTGGTATTCAGCGATACCGGCGAGGCCTTGTCCGGCGGCAACTTCCACGCCGAGCCGGTGGCCTTCGCGGCCGACATGCTGGCGATGGCGGTCTGCGAAATCGGCTCGATCAGCGAACGCCGCACCGCGATGCTGGTCGACCCGGCCTTGTCGGGCCTGCCGGCGTTCCTCACCCCGCGCCCGGGCCTGAATTCCGGTTTCATGATTCCGCAGGTCACCGCTGCGGCCCTGGTGTCGGAAAACAAGCAACGCGCGTATCCGGCCAGTGTCGATTCGATCCCGACCTCGGCCAATCAGGAAGATCATGTGTCGATGGCCGCGCATGGCGCGCGGCGTTTGCTGGCGATGGCCGAGAACGCCGCGCACGTGATCGGTATCGAACTGCTGGCGGCCGTACAAGGCTGCGACTTCCATGCGCCGCTGCGCTCCAGCGCCGCGCTGGAAGCGGCACGCGCCCTGCTGCGCGCGCAGGTACCGACCCTGCAGGACGACCGCTATTTCCATCCCGACATGCTGGCGGCCAGTGCGTTGGTGCGTTCGGGCGCGCTCGCGCAGGCGGTTGCCATCGCCTTGCCAGGCGTGGAGCAGCACGCATGACGTGCCACGTCGCAGCCGCTGGAATGACCTCGGCAGCGTCGTGTTCGCGCGTGCAAGGTCTCGCGTCACTGCCGAGCGCGCATCTGCGCAATGACCATGCACTGCGGGCAATACGCGCGCGCGGACTGCTTGCGCGTCAGGCCGTGCTGCGCGCTTGCGCGCCGCGTGCCGACCGGATGCAGGCGCGACATCGTCGCGCCTTGACGATCGCACCAGCACAAGGCGCACCGCGATGAGCGCCCTGCCCTGGCTCGAGATCCACCGCGGCGATGCGCCGCTGATCCTCAGCTTCCCGCATACCGGCACCGAGCTGCCCGAGGAGATGGTCGACCAGTTCGTCTCGCCCTGGCTGGCACGCCGCGATGCCGATTGGTGGGTGCATCAGCTGTACGACTTCGCGCAATCGCTGGGCGCCACCACCGTGCGCACCGCGATCTCGCGCTCGGTGATCGACGTCAACCGCGATCCCAGCGGAGCGTCCCTGTACCCGGGGCAGAACACCACCGGCCTGTGTCCGCTGACCACCTTCGACAACCAGCCGCTGTATGCCGACGGCGCTGAGCCCGACCAAGCGCAGACCGCCTGGCGCCGCACGCAGTGGTTCGACCCTTATCACGCTGCGCTCGCTGCCGAGATCGCGCGCCTGCGCACGCAGCACGCCAGGATCGTGGTCTACGACGCGCATTCGATCCGCTCGCATATTCCGCATCTGTTCGATGGCGAGCTGCCGCAGTTCAACATCGGCAGCAACGACGACCGCAGTTGCGATCCGGCCCTGGCCGATGCCGTGGAGCAGCTGTGCCGCAGCAGCGGCTCGAGCACCGTGCGCAACGGGCGCTTCAAGGGCGGCTGGATCACACGCCACTATGCGCAGCCCGGGCATGGCGTGCATACGCTGCAGATGGAGCTGGCGTGCCGCGGCTATATGCGCGAGCCGGACACCATCACCCCGCAGAACTGGCCCACGCCGTGGCTCCCCGCACATGCGGTCGCACTGCGCGCGGTGCTGCGCCACGTGCTGCTGGCCTGCCTGCAGTTTGCCAATACCACCGCTGACTCCTCCGCCACCACGCCGCCTGCGGCGCACCGTTGATTGCAAGGAAACCGGCATGACCCGTCACGATGCAACCCGCGTCATCCGCGCCGCCACCGGCACCACGCTCACCGCAAAAAGCTGGCTCACCGAAGCGCCGCTGCGCATGCTGATGAACAACCTGGACCCGGACGTGGCCGAGCGCCCGCAGGAACTGGTGGTCTATGGCGGGATCGGCCGCGCCGCGCGCGACTGGGAATCCTTCGATGCGATCGTCGCCGCGCTGACCCGCCTGGACGAAGACCAGACCCTGCTGGTGCAGTCCGGCAAGCCGGTCGGGGTGTTCCGCACGCATTCCGATGCGCCGCGCGTGCTGATCGCCAACTCCAACCTGGTGCCGCGCTGGGCCAGCTGGGAGCATTTCAACGAACTCGATCGCAAGGGTCTGGCGATGTACGGCCAGATGACCGCCGGCAGCTGGATCTACATCGGCGCGCAAGGCATCGTGCAAGGCACCTACGAGACCTTCGTGGAAATGGGCCGCCAGCATTACGGCGGCAGCCTGGCCGGCAAGTGGCTGTTCACCGGTGGCCTGGGCGGCATGGGCGGCGCGCAGCCGCTGGCCGCGGTAATGGCCGGCGCCTCGTGCCTGGCGGTGGAATGCCGCCGTTCCAGCATCGACATGCGCCTGCGCACCGGCTACCTGGACACCTGGACCGACGACCTGGACGAAGCGCTGCGCCTGATCGAGGAATCGTGCACGGCGAAGAAACCGCTGTCGGTCGGCCTGCTCGGCAATGTCGCAGACGTGCTGGACGAACTGCTGCTACGTGGAGTCAAGCCGGACCTGCTCACCGACCAGACCTCCGCGCACGACCCGATCAACGGCTACCTGCCGCAGGGCTGGACGGTGGAGGAATGGGACGCGAAACGCGTGAGCGCGCCGGAGGCGGTGGAAGCGGCCGCGCGCGACTCGATGGCCAACCACATCCGCGCCATGCTCACCTTCCACGCACTCGGCGTGCCCACCGTCGATTACGGCAACAACCTGCGCCAGATGGCGCTGGAAGCAGGCGTCGACAACGCGTTCGACTTCCCCGGCTTCGTGCCCGCCTATATCCGGCCGCTGTTCTGCCGCGGTATCGGCCCGTTCCGCTGGGTCGCGCTCAGTGGCGATCCCGACGACATCGCCAAGACCGATGCCAAGGTCAAGGAGCTCATTCCCGACGATGCGCATCTGCACCGCTGGCTGGACATGGCCGCCGAAAAGATCGCCTTCCAGGGCCTGCCTGCGCGGATCTGCTGGGTCGGTCTGGGCGACCGCCATCGGCTCGGCTTGGCCTTCAATGCGATGGTGCGCAGCGGTGAATTGAAGGCGCCGGTGGTGATCGGCCGCGATCATCTGGATTCGGGCAGCGTCGCCTCGCCCAACCGCGAAACCGAAGCCATGGCCGACGGCTCGGATGCGGTCTCCGACTGGCCGCTGCTCAATGCCCTGCTCAACACCGCGTCCGGTGCGACCTGGGTGTCGCTGCATCATGGCGGCGGCGTCGGCATGGGCTTCTCGCAACACGCCGGCATGGTCATCGTCTGCGACGGCAGCGAGGCGGCCGACAGACGTCTGGAGCGCGTGCTCTGGAACGACCCGGCCACCGGCGTGATGCGCCACGCCGATGCCGGCTACGCCATCGCCACCGACTGCGCGAAGGAAAAAGGCCTGGATTTGCCCGGCATTCTGGGCTGAGGATTCTCGGCCCCGGCTGTTTCGCCGACCGCGTGCACGCCGTACGCGGTCGGCATGCAGCACGCGGACATCACCGGTTGTGGGCGCAGCGTCCGCAGCAGGCGACGACGATCCGCCGCGTTCTGCCGGCGGCTTCCAGCTCCATCACGGTCTACTTGCAGGCCAATGCAGCAGCGGCCAGCAATGCGCCGTCATCGAGCACCGGTGCCGCCCCGCTTGCTGGATAGGCCGCTGCGATCACCTTCGCCGCGCGATCGGCGTCCGCCTGGATATACCACTGCGACGACGGCGGCAGCGTACGCCCGCGCACCGCCTGCTCGAAGCGATACTGTCCCCAGTAGATCGCCAACGGCTCTTCCAGCGCGTTGAGCGGGTTACGCAAGATGGCCGCACCCGGACACAGCCGCACGAAGTTGGCAGCGAGCATCCGTTTGCGCGCCGAGGGCTGCCCCGCAGACAGGTAGTGACTCAATTCATGCAACACGATCGGCGCCCAGTCCATCGAGGCCGTGCCGGTACGCGCATCATGCTGCGAATACAGCAGCATGGTGCGTCCGCGTACCTTGGCCTGGGTGGTGTCCGGCTCCGGCCACCAGACGAATCTTGCCTGGAACACCGCAGGCTCCGGCACCGCAAAGAACGCCCGCATCTGCGCTGCCAACCGCGAGACGGCGGGCTTGGACAGTTCTTCGCCCAGCTCGCGCGCCTGTTGCTCGAAACGCGGTGCAATGGCGACCACGCGCCTGGCGCGCGGAACGAAGCGGGCAAAATACGCGCGCAACATCGCCTGGTCGTCTGCCGACTGCTCGGCAATGGCGGCGTCCGCTGAGGCCTCGAATCCGGCATTCCCGAGGAAATGCCGGGAGAAAGGATCCACCTCACGGGTCGCATCTGGCGCAAACACGCGGTCGAGCATCTCCAGATCGTCGTCCTTTGTCAGCCCCGAGGTGCGCCGACGGAAAGCTGCGTAGGCCACAAGTGCTGCACGATCGGCCGGGTCCAGCCCGCCGTGGGTTTCGAAATAGCTGCGATACACGGGCGCCGTATAGCCCGGCAACCAGTCCGACAGGTTATCCAGCAGGTTGAACAGGTCCGTGGCCTCGCTGTAACCCACCTGCACGGGTGCCGATGACGGCATGGCTGGCGCGGCATGCGCGGTAGCGCACATCACGACCCAGATCAGTCCGGCTGAGCGGATGCGCCGCAGCGTTGGCGGCCAGTGATCGATCCATCTGCGCATGCAAGGCTCCGGGCTGGCGAGTGCGCTGATTCGAGCATGCCGCGATACCGCCCGCCACGTGCCTTTGGTCAGGGGGCGCGAGAACTTCCTGCTTCGGGTTGCAAGCGAGGACATCGTTGCCCATCACATTCTCGACGATTGCCCTCAAGTCCGCCGCGTGCAGGCCGACAAGGTATGCAACGTTTCGAGGGATCTCCATGGGCATCTTGATCTACCTGGTGCCTGCATTCGCGCTCTGGGCGCTGATTGCCACCGTGCTGGCGTTCGTACGTGGCCGCCAGCTGCGCGCCGAATCCGGCCAGCTCGCCAGCACCCAGGACAGCCTTGCCCGCTACCAGGCAGCGCTCTCGCAGGCGAAGGCGCGCGCGGCCGCCAGCGTGCTGGAACTGGAATCGCTGCAGCGCAGCTACACCGTCCTCAAGCAATCGCTGGAGCAGCAGGAACAGACGGCCGCCGAACAGGCGCCGGCTGCCGACAGCCAGGTCATTCCGATGGTGATGGTGCAGCGGCTGGATATCGCAAACGAGATTGGCACGTTGTTCGCGCACGTCGCACGGGTGGCACGCAGCCTGCGCCGCTACAGCGCCTACAGCCGCGGCCACACTGCGCCGGAACCGGCCACCGCCCGTTACGACCTGCATTGGCTGGCCGATTGCCTGCACAGCTTCGACCAGATCGGCTATGCCTTGTTGCGCGGCAACGTCGCGGCGCTGATCACCGCCTGCCAGGACCTGCTGTCGATGTACGACCACTATCTGAAGGACGGGTCCGGCTACAACAGCCGCGACACCTTCCAGCGGCTGAGCAGCGATGTGCCGCTGTCGGATGCCACCGATGCCATCCGCTCGATCATCGTCAAGGCGACGCTGGCGCAGGATGTGCGCGATGCGGTGATGGAGGATGCGGTTGCGGCCAACGTTGGGTGAATCGGGAATCGGGAATCGGGAATCGGGAATCGGGAATCGGGAATCGTAGGAGCGTGGGTGCGGGGTTCTGTTGGGTCAACAGGTAGATGCATGCTGTTTGACCGCTTCCCGATGCAGCGACTGCTGTGATGCGATTGCCCATGAAAAAAGCGCACCGCTTGCGGTGCGCTTTTTCGTTTCAGGCCTCGGGAATGGCCGGCCTGCCTTGGTTGGCGGGTTTGACCGCTGCCTGCGTCATGGTGCCTGCTGCGGCAGCGCGTAGGCCACCACGGCATCGCCTGCGGGCGTTTCCATGAAGTGGTGGCCGCCGGCCATGATCACCAGATACTCGCGGCCGTTGTAGGCATAGACCATCGGGTTGGCCTGGCCGCCGGCCGGCAGCTTGGCGTGCCACAGCTCCTTGCCGGTGGCCAGATCGATCGCACGAATCAGGTCGTCGGTGGCTGCGGCGATGAAGATCAAGCCACTGGCCGTCACCACCGAACCGCCGTTGTTGGGCGTGCCGATCTCGATCGGCAGACCCGAGCGGATGCCGAACGGACCATTGCCGCGTGCGCTGCCGAACGGACGGTCCCAAAGGGTCTTGCCGCTGGCCAGATCGATCGCACGGATGCCGCCATACGGCGGCTGCTTGCACAGCAGCTTGGTGAACGGCAGGCGCCAGCCGGCATTGACGTTGATCGCATACGGCGTACCGGCCTGCGGATCGCCCGCACCTTCCGCGCCACCTGCATCGCCGCGCGCTTCATCGCGCGGTGCCCAGCCCAGTTTGTCGGCCTTGGCGCGCGGCACCAGCAGGTTGTAGTTGGGCATGTCGTTGTAGTTGGCCACGATCACGCCGCGCTGCGGATCCACCGACACGCTGCCCCAATCCGAACCGCCGTTGTAGCCTGGGTATTCGATCGAATGGCGGTCGGCTTCCGGCGGCGTGTAGATGCCCTTGTAGCTGGCCTTGCGGAACTGGATGCGGCAGACCAGCTGATCGATCGGCGTCATCCCCCACATATCGCGCTCGGTCAGATCCGGCTTGCGTAGCGTGTGGTACAGCGAAAATGGCTGCGTCTTGGCACGCATCTGCGGCTCCACGCCACCGCCCGGCACTGCGCGTTCTTCCACGCCGACCAGCGGCTTGCCGGTACGCCGATCCAGCACGTACAACTCGCCCTGCTTGCTCGGCAACAACACTGCCGGCACGTTGACGCCGTCCTTGGGGAAGTCGATCAGGCTCGGCTGCGAGCCCAGGTCGTAATCCCACGCATCGATATGCGTGGTCTGGAAATTCCACACCGGCTTGCCGGTGGTGACATCCAGTGCCACCAGCGAGGTCGCATAGCGATTCTCCTCCGGCGTGCGCGAGCTGCTCCAGTAATCGGCGGTGGAGTTGCCCATCGGCAGATACACATAGCCCAGCTGTTCGTCGGCCGCGGCGGTGGTCCACATGTTCGGCGTGCCACGCGTCCAGGTCTGGCCCGGCGGCGGTGCGCCGTTCCAGTCCGGATGGGTCATGTCCCAGGCCCAGCGCAATTGGCCGGTCACCGCATCGAAGCCCTCGATCACACCGGACGGCTCGTAACGCTTCTGCCCGTCCAGCACCTGATGGCCGGTGACCACCACCCCGCGCACGATGGCGGGCGGCGAATTGATCGATACATAACCCGGCGGCGTCTGCCCCATGCCGACGGTGATATCGACCTGGCCGTTGTTGCCGAAGTCCGTGCACGGCTTGCCGCTACGCGCATCCAGCGCGATCAGGCGGCCATCCAGCGTGCCTTCGATGATGCGCGTGCGGCACAGCGGCGCCCCCTCCGTTGCCATCGTTGCGGCGGCCTCATTGGCTGCCGCCGGCACCTGGTAGTACGACACACCACGGCAGGCGGCCGTATACGGAATCGCCTCATCCTTGACCTTGGGATCGTAACGCCAACGCTCCTTGCCACTGGCGGCATCCAGCGCGATCACCTGATTGCGCGCAGTGCACAGGTACAGGCTGTCGCCCACCTTCAACGGCGTGGTTTCCGCACCCCAGCGCTTGCTCGGCAGGTCGCCGGTGTGGAAGACCCAGGCCTGCTTCAATTGCGCAACGTTGTCGCGGTTGATCTGCTGCAGCGGCGAATAGCGCTGCCCGGCCTGGCTGCGTCCATATGCGGCCCAGTCGTCGTCGGCAGGCGCATTGCCCGGCTGCCCGTCGGCGGCGGCCGGCGCTGCAGACGCGCTGCGCTTGACCAGGCCCGCGGCCATGCCGGCGGCGTGTGCCAGCGCGCCATCGGCCTCGGTCACCCCAAACGGCACGAAGGCGAGCGCGAAGGCCACCACGAACACCGCCGCCAGAACGCCGGCCACGCTGCGCGACACCGCGCGCGACACCGGGCGCTCCAGCTTCGGCAGCAGCAGCGCCAGCACGAACGCCAGGCCGACGATCAAGCCCAGCCGCGGTACCCAACGCCAGTAGTCGCTGCCCGATTCCCACCACGTCCACGGCAACGTCGCCGCCACCACTGCGGCAAACCACCACGCGCCCGCATTGCGACCGCGAAACAGCAACACGCCGGCGATCAGCAAGGCCACGCCCACAGGCGCGTAATACCAGGAGCCGCCCAGCGCGGCCAGCCACACGCCGCCTGCCAGCAGCACGGCGCCCAGCACTCCAATCACGCCTCCCAACGTCGCCAGCGCCCAGTGGCCGCGACGGGAAGGACGATGCAATGTCGTCATCAGTTGTTCCTCTTCGATCTGCGGCGACGCAACGCCGCCGCACCACCCCCAACCTTCGACCCGCTGCGGTGAAAAAACCGCGTTCTTTGCGAACGCCGTCGAAAAACACTGCGTTGCAGATGTCACCGCGTGCAATAAAAAACGCCGGCTGTGCGCCGGCGTTTTTCTTCAGCTGCGTTGCTCGCCAGATGCGATCACGCTTCGTTCGGTGGCAGGTCGTCTGCACTTGCTGCCGGTGCAACCGCTGCATCGTCCAGCACGTCCTCGGCCTCATCCAGCGAGGCATCCAGGCGTTCGACCGCCTGCAGCTTTTCGCCCTTGGACAAGCGGATCAAGGTCACGCCCTGGGTATTGCGACCCACGCGCGAGATCTCCGAACCGCGGGTGCGCACCAGCGTACCGCCATCGGAAATCAGCAGCACTTCGTCAGTGGCGCCCAGCAGCACCGCACGCACCAGCTTGCCGTTGCGCTCGGTGGTCTGGATGCCGATCACGCCCTGCGTGCCACGGCCCTTGCGCGGGTACTCGGTCAGCGGGGTGCGCTTGCCGTAGCCGTTCTCGGTGGCGGTGAGGATGTAGGCCATGTCGTCGCTCTCGGCAACGTCGATCACCTCCGCCTCGACACCATCCGTGCTCTCCACCACGTCCTCGACACCCTCGTCCTCGACATCGCCTTCAACGCCGCCGGCACGCTCGGCCACGATCAGGCTGACCACCTCTTCACCCTTGGTCAGACGGATGCCGCGCACGCCGGTGGCGGTACGGCCCATCGAACGCACGGTGGATTCGCCAAAGCGCACGGTCTTGCCGTTGGAGGCGAACAACAACACGTCGCGGTCGCCATCGGTCAAGGCCACACCGACCAGCGCATCGCCCTCATCGAGGTTGATCGCGATCTTGCCGCGTGCCAGGCGGAACGCGAATTCGCTCAGCGGGGTCTTCTTGACCGTGCCGTTGCGCGTGGCAAAGAACACATAGCGGTTGTCGGCGTACTCGCGCACCGGCAGCACCGCCTGCACACGCTCGCCGGGTTCCAGCGGAATCCAGTTGATGATCGGACGGCCACGCGCATTGGAGCCGGCCTCCGGCAACTGGTACACCGGCAGCCAGAACACCTTGCCGCTGCTGGTGAAGGTCAGCAGCGTGTCGTGCGTGTTGACCAGCCACAGCTGGTCGATGAAATCCTCTTCCTTGGTCGCCGCCGCAGACCGGCCGCGGCCACCACGGCGCTGCGCACGATATGCGCTGACCGGCTGGCGCTTGGCATAGCCGGCATGCGAGAGCGTCACCACCACGTCTTCCGGCGAGATCAGGTCCAGGATGTCCAGATCTTCTTCGCTGTGACGGATTTCGGTGCGACGTTCGTCGCCGTACTCTTCGCGGATGTTGATCAGCTCGTCGCGGATCACCTGCAGCAGCACGTCCGGGTTTTCCAGGATGCGGATCAGGCCCTGGATGACCTCGAGCAACTGCTTGTACTCGTCGGTCAGCTTTTCCTGCTCCAACCCGGTCAGGCGATGCAGGCGCATTTCCAGGATCTGCGAGGCCTGCACTTCACTGAGCTGATAGAAGCCGTTGGCCAGGCCCACGCCCGGCGCCAGATCTTCCGGCTTGGAGGCTTCGGCACCGGCAGCACCCAGCAGCGCGCCGACCAGACCCGGTTCCCAGGTCTTGGCCAGCATGCGCTCGCGCGCTTCCTGCGGGTTGGCCGAGGTCTTGATCAGCTCGATCATCTCGTCGATGTTGGCCAACGCGACGGTCAGGCCTTCCAGCACGTGCGCACGCGCACGCGCCTTGCGCAGCTCAAAGATGGTGCGGCGGGTCACCACTTCGCGGCGGTGGCGGATGAACGCCTGCAGCATCTGCTTGAGGTTCATCAACTGCGGGCGGCCGTCGATCAGCGCCACCATGTTGATGCCGAACACCGACTCCATCTGGGTCTGCTGATACAGGTTGTTGAGCACAACCTCGGCCGACTCGCCGCGCTTGACCTCGATGTAGATGCGCATGCCGTCCTTGTCGGACTCGTCGCGCAACTCGCTGATGCCTTCGAGCTTCTTTTCCTTGACCAGCTCGGCGATCTTCTCGATCAGCCGCGCCTTGTTCACCTGATACGGAATCTCGGTGACGATGATCGCTTCACGGCCGTTGTCGGCCACTTCCACATCGGCCTTGGCGCGCATGCGCACGCGGCCACGGCCGGTGCGGTAACCGGCAGCGATGCCGGCGGTGCCGTTGATGATGCCGGCGGTGGGGAAATCCGGGCCAGGGATGTATTCCATCAGGCCTTCGACATCCAGCTCCGGCGTGTCGATCAAGGCGATGCAGGCGTTGATCGCCTCGGTCAGATTATGCGGCGGGATATTGGTGGCCATGCCCACCGCGATACCGGCCGAGCCGTTGACCAGCAAGCTCGGGAACCGGGTCGGCATGACCGTCGGTTCCTGTTCCTTCTCGTCGTAATTGGGCTGGAAATCGACGGTTTCCTTGTCGATGTCGGCCATCAGCTCATGCGCCAGCCGCGACATGCGCGACTCGGTGTAACGCATTGCCGCGGCGGAGTCGCCATCGACCGAACCGAAGTTACCCTGGCCGTCCACCATCATGTAGCGCAGCGAGAACGGCTGCGCCATGCGCACCAGCGTGTCGTACACCGACTGGTCGCCGTGCGGGTGGTATTTACCGATGACGTCGCCGACGATACGCGCCGACTTGAAGTAGGCCTTGTTGCTGTGTGCGCCCAGCTCGTGCATGGCGTACAGGACGCGACGGTGCACGGGTTTGAGGCCATCACGGGCATCGGGGAGTGCGCGGCCCACGATCACGCTCATCGCGTAATCGAGATAGCTCTTGCGCATCTCGTCTTCCAGATTGACCTGGATGATTTCCTTGGCGGTTTCTGCCATTCGGGTTCCGTAAGTGAGGTGGCGGGCGAGCCGGAAAGCCGCGTCGGGGGCGCCCTGACAACGGGCTGCCGACCCCACGCTCCCGCCGATCGATTCAAGCCCCGGATTGTATCACGAAGGGGCACCACGATGCCGCCGGTTTACCGGCCAGAAACAAGCACTTGCAGGATTTTGGCGGGGCGATGCGGCGATAGTGCGCCGCACTGGCCTCAGCCGCCGAACGCCGCCTGCATGCGGGCCAGGTCCGGCTGCGCGATCACCCCGCGTTCGGTGACGATCGCATCGATCAGGCTGCCGGGGGTGACATCGAACACCGGATTCCAGGCGTTGATGCCATCGGCCACCGTGCGCACGCCGCCGATCCCGAACAATTCGCCCGGATCGCGCTGCTCGATCTCGATCTGATCGCCGCTGGCGGTGTCCATGTCCACCGTGGACGACGGTGCCACCACCATGAATTTGACGCCGTGGTGGCGCGCGGCGATCGCCAGCTGATAGGTGCCGATCTTGTTGGCGGTATCGCCGTTGGCGCAGATGCGGTCGGCGCCGACGATGACCCACTGCACCAGCCCGGACTTCATCAGATGCGCGGCGGCCGAATCGGCGATCAGGGTCGCGTCGATGCCATCCTGCTGCAGCTCCCACACCGTCAGGCGCGCACCCTGCAACCACGGCCGGGTCTCGCCGGCAAACACCTTGGCGATGCGCTGCTGCGCCATGCCGGCACGGATCACGCCCAGCGCGGTGCCGAAGCCGGCGGTGGCCAGCGAACCGGTATTGCAATGGGTCAGCACGCCGCTGCCGGTCTCGATCAACGACGCACCCAGCGCGCCCATATGCCGGTTGGCCGCCAGGTCTTCGTCAGCGATGGCCTGCGCCTCGCGCGCGATTACCTCGCGCCAGTCGGCACCGGCAGCGCCCAGCACGCGACGCATGCGCATAAGCGCCCAGGCCAGGTTGACCGCGGTCGGACGCGCAGCATTGAGCCGCAACAGCGCCGGTTCGAGCTTCTGCAGGGCCGCACTGCCGTCGTCGGCAACGATGTCGCGCGCCGCCAGCACCACGCCCCACCCGGCCGCAATGCCGATCGCCGGCGCGCCGCGCACGGCCAGCGAATGGATCGCCTCGGCCACGGCATCGCTGGTGTCGCAACGCACATGCTCGACCACGAAGGGCAGCTTGCGCTGGTCGAGCAGTTCCAGGGCATCGCCCGTCCACAGCAGCGGGCGGATATGGTCGTAGCGGGCGTAATCGATATGGGCGCTGTCGTTCATCCGGACATTGTAAGGCGCGCGGGCAGCCCAGTCAGTGGCCACATCGCTCAGCCCGCTGGCGATGTCGCTACTGAGCTGGTCGAGTGCGCGGCGTCCGCACCGCGCCAGAGAGTTGGCCGGCAGCTTCTTGGAAGCCTGTTGCGCAGCCTGCGCGAGGCGGATGAGAAGTTGGCAGGTGGCGTGTTGAACGCTTTTCTGTTGCCCGGCTTGCGATGGCAAGGTAAAGAGAAGCTGGCCGACGCACAGTGCTCCAACCAGCGCACGTCACGCCCTGCCTGCACCACTCACACCGACCACACCGACGGGTCCTTGCCCGCCTATCGTCGCGGGACCTTACGCGGCATGGATGCCGCGTAAGCGCCTACAGGGACGTACTTGCGGCGTGTCCCGCGATGGTGGGCGGGCAAGGGCCCTGCAACCGAGCCACAGATCGCCCGCTCCACGCCCGACGCATCCGCACCCCGTTCAATCACATCTCAAGAGAACTGGGAGCTTGAGCTTCAGCGTGGTCTGGATGTTCCAAGCAGAGCTGGTCGAGGGCTAGACACCCTCACCAACCTGGTCGCGTGCTGACGGGGCCACGGCGCCGGCTACGCCCACCTACGCGATGGAGAGCAGCGGTTTCGTCACTCCATCAGTCGACGATGAACTCGGCGCGGCAGCCGTCGTTGACCCACACGCCGTCGCGGCTCCAGCCCCAGGTCTGGCCTTCCACGCATTCCTTCTTGGAGATCTGCCGGCCTACCCGCACCTGGCGCTCCACCGAGATCCCGCAGGTGCGGCGTGCGCCCTTCTTCGATTCGCAGGTCACCATGCGTGGCATGGCCACGAACCCGGAACCGTCCTCGGCAGCGACCTCGAATTCGCCATCGCAGCCGCGCGAGACCCAGATTTCGTTACGGCGCGCACCCCAGCTGCGGCCTTCCTTGCACGGCCACACCGAGCGCTGGCGCAGCAGGCGCACCGGCGCACCACGCAGCACCACCGGGCAAACCACCTTGCCGCCGTTGGAATCGCAGCGCACCACGCGGCGCATCTGCGGAGCGCTCAGCACCCGCGCGGCCGCAAACTCCGCACGGCAGCCCTGTTCGACCCAGACGCCACCGCGTTCGATGTCCCACTCGCTGCCACGGATGCAACTGGTCTCGGACAGCTGGCGTACCAGCTGGACGCCGTGCTCGGTATCCATCGCACAATGCACGCGCGCCATGTCCTTGGACTCGCAACGGACGACGCCGGCGGCGCGATCCGCCGCACGCGCATCGGCCAGCATCAGCAGCGGCAAGCACCACAAACCGCATAAGCTGATCAGCCACTTCATGCCGACAATCCTCACCCAAACACACTCTGCGCCGCGCCCCCGTGGACGCCACGATGAGAGCATCATCGATGTGAAGATAGCAATACGGTGGCGATGACAGCGGGATGGCACCGGGCGCGCGCCCGGTGCCGCGCAGACACTGGGTACCGCCGTGGGTCAGGCGCGGGCGAACGCGAAGGCCAGCACATCGGCAATCTGCGTGGTGCCACGCATGGCCATCAACAGCCGGTCCACACCGACCGCCACCCCCGCGCAATCGGGTAGTTGCGACAACACCGCCAGCAGGCGCTCATCCACCGGCAGCTGCGGCAATCCACGCGCCGCACGCACCGCGTTGTCGCGCATGAAACGCGCACGCTGCTCCTGCACATCGTTGAGCTCGTGGTACCCGTTGGCGACCTCGTAGGCGCCCAGATACAGCTCGAAGCGCTCGGCCACCGGCGGCTCCCCGGGGCGGATGCGCGCCAACGCGCACTGGCTGGCAGGCCAGTCGTGCACCACGGTCAGCGTGTCGCTGGCAAAGCCCGGCTGGAGGCGATGGGTCACCAGCAGATCCAGCCAGTCGTCGCGGGTCAGGCCATCCGGATCGATGGCGATGTCGTGCAGCGGTGCGCGCAGCGTTTCGATCGGATCGCGCAACGGGTCGATGCCCAGTGCCTGCACGAACAGCGCGCGATAGCTCAGCACCTGCACCTGCGCGTGGCGCCCGACCAGCGCAAGCGCGCGGCGCACCAACGCAACGGTCTCCTGTGCCAGGGCGCGATCGTCCCAACCCACCCGGTACCACTCGAGCATGCTGAACTCGGGATTGTGGCGGCCGCCGGCCTCGCCATTGCGGAACACCCGCCCCAGCTCGTAGCAATCGCCCACCCCGGCCGCCAGCAGCCGCTTGAGCGGATATTCCGGCGAGGTGCGCAACCAGCGCACCGCCGCGCCGGCATCGACATGGCCGCTAAAGCGCGTGCTAAAGCTCTCGATATTCGGCTCGGTGTTGCCGGCCTCCGACAGCACCGGCGTCTCCACTTCCAGCACGCCGCGCTCGGCGAAGAAATCGCGGATCAGCGCGTTGAGCCGCGCGCGCAACCGCAACGCGTCCAGATCGACCTGCGTCACGGTCATGGTTGCTGGCCGTGCTCGCCAAGGAAGCCCAGCAAGCGCGCCTCGTCCCAGATCTCCACGCCCAGCGACTGCGCCTTGTCCAGCTTGGACCCGGCTTCTTCGCCAGCCACCAGAAACGCGGTTTTCTTGGAGACGCTGCCGGCGACCTTGGCGCCCAGCGCTTCCAGCCGTTGCTTGGCCGCATCGCGGGTGAGCGCGGCCAGGGTCCCGGTGATCACCACGGTCTGGCCGTCGAGCGGGCCGGTTTGCAGCGCGTCGGCGTCGGGCAGACGCGACAGCACCGTTTCCATCGCCTGCTGCGCGGCGCTTGCCAAGGCCGCATTTTCCGGCCGCTCCAGCCATTGCAGCAGCGACGCCACCACCGGCGCGGGAACGCCGGCCTGCAACAAGGCATCGGACCCCGCGCTGCGCAGCGCATCGAAGGAGGCCACCGCGGCAGCCAGCTGCTGCGCACGCACCGGCGTCACCTTGGGGATATCCATGTCCTGCAGCACGCTGGCAAAGCTCAGCGCCTCGCGCAGCCTGGGTGATGGCGGATGCGCATCGCCAATGCGCACGCCACGCTGCAGCAGGTCGTCGATGGCCTGCTGATTGCCGGGCTGGTCGAAGAAGTGCCCGAGCGAGCGCGCCACCTCGCCACCGATGTCGGGCACGCGCTTGAACAGCGGCCACGGCAGATGGCGGATCAACGCCAGATCGCCGAACCACGCCGACAAGGCCTTGGCGGTGCTCTCGCCGACATGCTCGATGCCGAGCGCAAACAGGAAACGCTCCAGCGTGGTATCGCGCGATTGCTCGATCGCCTCGATCAGGTTTTCCGCCCACTTGGTGGCGATCTTCTTGCGGTTCCAGTCGAACGCCGGCAGCCCGGCGCGCAACAGATCGGCCTGCCAGGTGTGCGGCGCCTCGCGCTCGCCGGCCAGGTCCACACCGATGCCGACCACGGTGTTTTCCAGCTGGCCGTACGCACCGCTGGCCAGATGCTCGCGCGCCTCGCGCAGGAATGCGTGCGGGCTTTCGGCAGTGCTGATCATGCGCAATTGCAGCAGCTGGTCCACGTTGAGCAGATACAGATCGGCCACGCCCTGCACCACGCCGCTGTCGACCAGCACCTCGATGAACTTTTCGCCCAGGCCATCGACATCCATCGCGCGGCGCGAGACGAAATGCCGGAACGCTTCCTTGCGCTGCGCCGGGCAGGTCAGCTCGCCGGAGCAGCGCCACACCGCCTCGCCTTCCTCGCGCACGATCTCCGACCCGCAGACCGGGCAGTGCGTGGGCATCTGCCATGGCTGGGTGACGGGCGGCCGTTGATCGGCAACCACGCCGGCCACTTCGGGAATCACATCGCCGGCACGCCGCACGATCACCGTATCGCCCACGCGCACATCCAGCCGCGCGATCTGGTCGGCGTTGTGCAGCGTGGCGTTGGTGACGATCACCCCGGCCACGTGCACCGGCTTGAGCCGCGCCACCGGCGTGGCCGCACCGGTACGGCCGATCTGGATCTCGATCGCCTCCACCGTGGTGGACTGCTCCTGCGCCGGGAACTTGTGCGCGATCGCCCAGCGCGGCGCGCGAGAGACAAAACCCATCTCGCGCTGCCCGGCCAGATCGTCGAGTTTGTAGACCACGCCGTCGATATCGAAGGGCAAGCCGTCGCGCGCCTCGCCGATGCGTTGGTAGTACGCCAACAGGCCGTCGCTGCCCTGCACCACCTCGACCAGGGCGCTGACCGGGAAACCCCATGCGCGCAACTGCGCCAGGATCGCCGAATGCGTCTGCGGCAGTGCGCCTTCGCTCACTTCGCCCACGCCATACGCGAAGAAACTCAGCGGGCGCTGCGCCGTGATGCGCGCATCCAGCTGACGCAGCGAGCCTGCAGCGCCATTGCGCGGATTGGCCAGCACCTTGCCGCCCTGCAGGCGCATCTGCGCGTTGTAGGTCTCGAAGGCGGCGCGCGGCATGTACACCTCGCCGCGCACCTCCAGTACCTGCGGCCAGCCTTCGCCACGCAGGCGCAGCGGAATCGCCTTGACGGTACGCAGATTGGCGCTGACATCCTCACCGGTGGCGCCGTCGCCGCGCGTTGCGCCCTGCACGAACTCGCCGTTTTCGTAGCGCAGGCTGATCGCCAGGCCATCGAGCTTGGGCTCGGCCGAGAACAGCGGCTGTTTCACCTCCAGCCGCTCGCTGATCCGCCGTACGAACTCGGTCACTTCCTCGTCGCTGAAGGCATTGCCCAACGACAGCATCGGTAGGGCATGGCGCACTTCGGCAAAGCGCGACGCGGCCAGGTGGCCGACGCGCTGGGTCGGCGAATCGGCGCTGGCCAGCTCCGGGTGCGCAGCCTCCAGGGCTTCCAGTTCGCGCATCAGGCGGTCGTAGTCGACGTCGGCCATCTGCGGCTCGTCGAGCACGTGATAGCGGTAGTTGGCGTCCTCGATACGATGACGCAGGGCGCCGATGCGCTGAGCGGGATCCGGGCTGACAGTCATACGATCGCTGGGCTGGCACTGGGCCGCCCATTCTAACGGGCCGTGCCGGTGTGCAAGTGCTGCCCGACCGCCAACCAAACCGCGCGACAGCGAGCCCGGCAGCGATTTCCCGATAGGCAGACAGGCACAAACCCGCTAGCGTGGCGCCCTCTTTGCCTGCTCGCCTGGAGCTCACCGTGCCGTTGCCCGTCTCGCGCCGTTCGTTTCTCAGCCTTGCCAGCGTTGGCGTGGCGATCTCCGCACTGGGACTGGCACCCGCGGCCGGGGCAGCCCGCAAACGTGCCGCTGCGCCGGCCAAGCCCGGTGTGGCGCCGGCAGCGGGCGCGGTGTTTCTCAATCTCAACGAGCATCCGCTCGGCCCCTCGCCCGCCGCAGTGGACGCGGCAACGCGTTCGCTGGAACGCGCAGGCCGCTATCAGTTCGAGATGGAGCAGGACCTGCGCAACCTGATGACCGGCGAGCTGCAACTGCCCGGCGACCATCTGGCGTTCTTTCCTGGTTCCAGGGACGCACTGCTTCGTGCCGGCAGCCTGTTCACCTCGGCACGTGCCGGGCTGGTGGTAGCCGACCCGAGCTTCGACCCGATCATCGACAGCGCCACCGCCCGCGGCGTGCCGGTACGCAAGGTGCCGCTGCGGGCCGATGGCGCGCACGACGTCAAGGCGATGGCCAAGGCCGACCCGTCCGCCGGCCTGATCTACCTGTGCAACCCCGGCAACGCCAGCGGCGCCATCACCCCGCGCGCCGATATCGAATGGCTGCTGGCCAACAAGCCGGCCAGCGCGGTGCTGGTGGTCGACGAGGCGTATATCCACTACAGCAACGAGCCGTCCGTGGCGGATCTGGTGCGTCAGCGCCAGGACCTGATCGTGCTGCGCAGCTTCTCCAAGCTCTACGGCATGGCCGGCCTGCGCCTGGGCGCTGCGCTGGCGCCGCCGGGGCTGCAGACCAAGCTCGCCAGCCTGGGCAGCAACCCGTTGTCGGTACCGGCAATGGCCGCCGGCATCGCCAGCCTGCGCGACCCGCAACTGGTGCAGACCCGCCGCGCGGAGAACGCCCGCGTGCGCGACGACACCATCGCCTGGCTCAAGAGCAAGGGCTACACCTGCCTGCCCACGCAGGCCAATTGCTTCCTGCTCGACATCAAGCGCGAGGCCGGCGTGTTCGCCGACTCGATGCAGAAACAGGGCGTGATCGTCGGCCGCAGCTGGCCGATCTGGCCCAAGCGCGTGCGCGTGAGCGTCGGCACCGAGGCGGAGATGCTGCGCTTTCGCGAGGCGTTTACCAAGGCCAAGCGCTGATCGCCAAGCACAGAGTGGTCATTCCTTCTCCCCCTCGGGAGAAGGTGCCCCGAAAGGGCGGATGAGGGTACGCCTCGTAGATCTATCAACACCTGTAATGACAAGCGCATCGCCAAGTGCCGTCAGACCTGGATCACCGACTGCTCCACTGCTTCGCCTCCGTACCCTCAGCTTAACCCCCCGCTCCGCGCACCGGCCCGCGCAAGCAGCGCGGGCGCTCCAAGGCGCGCGCGCCGGTGGCGCGCACGCGGTGCGTTCTCGCCCAGGAGAGAGGGGCTTTGATTTCCTATCGCGTGGGAGTTGGCAGAGGCGCGGCAGCATTCGGACGCAGCAAGCGCCGGATCCACACGTAGCTGAGCGCAAACGTCAGCGCCATCGACACCGCAATCCACACCAGGAGCTGGCGCATCATCGGCGGGCCCTGAAAGATGCGCGCGTAGTAGCTTGCATCCAACAGCGCGATCACGTGCGGCAGGAAGACAGTGACGATGGGCGTTGGCACTGGCGCAACCAGCAGCGTCACAGCAGCGGCAAACCCGATCGAGTTCCATTGCGCGCGACCTGGCCTTGTCGGCGCGCCTTTGCGCAAACGCAGCGCAATCCGCGACACCATCCATAGCAGCGGTGCGGCCAGGATGGCCCACACCGCCAGCAACATCAGCACCGCCAGCGCGCCCTGCAAGCTCCACATCGTTCACCTCTACGCTAGAACGCGCCCTGCGGCAGGTCGCGACTTAGACCGCGTGTGGACGACTCACGGTCGGGATGACTCGCGGTCAATGGCTCGCAATCACTGACTCAGCGACGCTCGATCACCAGCGGTGCGCAATCACCACCCACGCACATCACCAGCAGCCCGCACTTAAAAGCAATACGCACTCACTCACCAGCGCGGCGACTTGGTCAGCGGCGGTGCCTGGTGCTGGCGATCGTAGGCGCGCAGTTCGTCGCGGATATGCGCCACGCGCTGGCGGCCCAGCGCATTGCGGCTGTCGTCCAGCACCACGCCGTCGAGCAGCTCGGCCATGCGCTGCACGGTCGGCAGCATCTTTTCCCAGGCATCCAGCGCGGTCATCGGTGCCGGCAAGGTGAGGAAGAACGCAATCGCCGGGGTCTGCATCTCGCGGATGTTGGCCATGTCGAAGCTGCCGGGCTTGAGGATGCTGGCCATGCTGAAGATCGGCCCGCGCTCCGGGTGCCCTTCCACCAAACGGTGGAAGACATTCATGTGACCGAACACCAGCCCGGTCTTCTCGGCAGCGACCACCACATCTTCGCCGCGCAGCACCTGGCCGGCCTTGGCGGCCACGAACAGCGAGACGATCTTGTCGAAATCCTGGTTGGGCCGCTTGCCGACATCGTTGCCGCCGGCCGCATCGGCATCGTCCAGGTTCAGTTCGCTTTGCTCGGCGCCTTCATTGCGCTCGAACGGGTCGCCCTCCACGCCAGGCTCGCTGGAGATCACCGGCTCGCGGCGCTCGCGCGGTTGCCCGTCGTCCTTGTCGACCCGGCGCCCTTGCGGCGATTTTTTCGGGCGACCAAACAGGAAGATGGCCGCGACCAGCAGCAGTCCAGCGATCAGGATCCCGATCCGGATCATGGCCATGTCGGACATTCAGCGTGCCTCCGCATAAGAGTGACAGGTGTCGATATTCCGACAAGCATGGCACGTCATGCCGCACCCGCCAAACGTGCGGCTTCTTCCAGGTCCACGCTGACCAGGCGACTGACGCCCGGCTCACGCATGGTCACGCCGGAGAGCTGGCGCGCAGCCTCCATCGTGGCCTTGTTGTGGCTGACGAACAGGAACTGCACCTTCTCGCTCATTTCCCGCACCATGTTGGCCAGGCGGCCGACATTGGCTTCGTCCAGCGGCGCGTCCACCTCGTCGAGCAGGCAGAACGGCGCGGGATTGAGCTGGAAGATCGCAAACACCAGCGCCACCGCGGTCATCGCCTTCTCGCCACCGGACAGCAGCGAGATGCTGGACACGCGCTTGCCCGGCGGGCGCGCCATGATGGTCACCCCGGTATCGAGCAGGTCTTCGCCGGTGAGCTCCAGATATGCGTGGCCACCGCCGAACAGGCGCGGATACAGCGCCTGGACGCCGGAATTGACCCGATCGAAGGTGTCCTTGAAGCGGCCGCGGGTTTCGCGGTCGATTTTGCGGATCGCCTCTTCCAGCGTCTCCAGTGCGGTGTTGAGATCCAGATTCTGCGCGTCCAGATATTCCGAACGCTGCGCCGCTTCGCCGTACTCCTGGATCGCGGCCAGGTTGACCGGTTCCAGCCGCCGCATGCGGCCGTCGATCTGGCCGACCGCCGCCTCCCACTCGGCCACGTTCGCGGCTTCCGGCAACCCATTGACGACGTCTTCGAGCACAAAGCCGGCTTTCACCACGGCGGCCTCCAATTGCTCTGCGCTGAGCACCAGCGCCTGCTGATCGAGCTTGCGCTGCGAGATGCGCTCGCGCTGGGCCAGCGCCTGTTCGTCGCGCTGCTGGCGGGTCTGCTCATAGCTGCGCAGCTCGCCATCGATGCTCTCGAGCATGGTGCGCGCTTCGCTCAGCACGCGCTCGGTGCGCACACGCTCGCTCAACGCGGCCTGGTGCTCGTGCTCCAGCGTTTCCACCGGTGAGTCGCCGTCGCTGAGCTGGGCGACCAGGTCCTCCAGACGCGTATCGAGCTGACCGCGCTGGCTGTCCATGCGCTCCAGCGTCTGGCTCAGTGAGGTGATCTGGGTGCGTTGCGATTCCAGCGTCAGCGCCAATGCATGCATCGCATCGCGCACGCCACGTGCGGCATCGCGGGCCTGATCGCGCGCATCGGTGAGCTGACGGCGTTCGTTCTCCAGGGCCTCGCGAGTGCCTTGCAGGTCGCCCATCAGGGTCACCGCGTCTTCGAGCTTGGCACGTGCCTCGCGTGCCTGCTCGCGGCTGGTGTCCAGCGTTTCCAGCAGCTGCGACAATTCGTTTTCGATGCGTTCGATGCGCGTGCGCGCGGCATCGACCTTGCCCTGCTGACTCTGCAGCTGACCGGCCAGTTCGGACACGCTGCGGTGCGCCATATACAACTGGCGCTGCGCATCTTCGCGTTGCTGTTCGGCCGCCAGCAATTGCTCGCGGAAGCTGCCCAGGCGCTGCTCGAGTTCGGCCTCGCGCTCCTGCAGCGTTTCGATCTGTGCGCGCAGCTCCTGAATCTCGCGCTCGCGCAGCAAGGCGCCCTGCTTGGCGGCACCGGAGCGCGACACCCGCACCCAGCCCTCGCCCAGCCGCTCGCCGCTGCGAGTGATGACCGAATCGCCTTCGGGCAGGCTGCGCTGCAGCGTGCGCGCGGCCTTCAGATCCTCGGCCGCGTGCAGGCGCGCGAGCAGGCGACGGATCGCGATCGGCCCCTGCACCTTGGCCGCCAGCGAGGTCGGCGCGAAGCTCGCGCTGTCGCTGGCACCGGACACCAGCGCGATGCGGCCCTCGCCCAATTCGCCCAACGCATCGACCAGTTGTTCCGGCGCATCCACCAGCACGCCTTCGATCAACTGCCCCAACGCGCCTTCCACCGCGTTTTCCCAGCCGCTTTCGACCGTGATGCGCTCGCCGACACGTGCGGCAGAATCCAGCCCGCGCGACTTCAGCCACGCCACTGCGGCGCCCTGCTCCTGGCCAAGTGCGGCCTGCTGCAGGGTTTCCAGCGACGACAGCCGGCCACGCGCGGCCTGCGCCTGCTTGCGCACGTCGGCCAGTTCGCCCTGGCTGGCGCGCTGTTGTTCCTGCAGCCCACCGAGCGCGTGCTTGCGCGCTTCGACCTGCTCGGTCAGCCCGTCCAGCGAGGTCTTCTGGGTTTCGTGGCGCAGCTCGATCTGCTCGAATGCCTCGGCCAGCGCATCCAGGTCCAGCCCGGCGCGCTCATTGACCAGCGCTTCGCGGCGGCGCTCGGCCTCCAGCGACTGGCGATCGAGATAATCGACGCGCGTGCGCTCCACTTCACCGGCACGCGAGGCTTCGCCGGTGTCGCGGTTATGGGTTTCCCAGCGCTGCTGCCAGTCGGCCAGACGCGCTTCGGCCTCGCGTAGCGACTCCTGGCGGAATTCGTGGTCTTCGCGCAGCTGTTCCAGTTGCGGTTCGGCAGCGTCCACCGCCTCGCGCAACACCGCCAGCCTGGCCGAATCGCCGCTGATATGCTGGGTCAGCTCCTGCAACTGGCTCTGCGCCTCATCGCGCGCCTTGTGCAGACGCTGCGAGAGCTCGCGTTGGTGCTGGATCTGCTGCTCGATGCGCGCCAGCGCACCACCGACCTGATAGACATCGGCCTGCGCCTTGGCCACCGCTTCGGCGGCTTCCTCGCGACGCGCGCGCCCGGTTTCGATCCGCGCCTCGGCATCGCGCTGTTCGGCGATCAGCTGCTGCAGCCGGGTCTCTTCCTGATTCAGTTTTTCGCGCAGCCCCTGCAGCCGGCCATCCAGGCCGCGGTATTCCAGCGCTTTCCACTCGGCGTCCTTGATCCGGCGCTCTTCCTGCAGGGCCTGATACTGCTCGGCCTGGCGCGCCTGGCGTTGCAGATGCGCCAGTTGCTTGGTGATCTCTTCGCGCAGGTCGCCCAGGCGATCCAGGTTCTCGCGGGTATGCCGGATGCGCGTTTCGGTTTCCTTGCGGCGCTCCTTGTACTTGGAAATGCCGGCGGCTTCTTCCAGATACACGCGCAGGTCTTCCGGGCGCGCCTCGATGATCTGGCTGATCATGCCCTGCTCGATGATCGAGTAGCTGCGCGGCCCCAGGCCGGTGCCCAGGAACAGGTCGGTGATGTCGCGGCGCCGGCACTTGGTGCCGTTGAGGTAGTAGGCGCTGTTGCCGTCGCGACTGACCAGGCGCTTGACCGATATCTCGTTGAACGAGGCAAACTCGCCGCTGATGGTGTGATCGGAATTGTCGAAGATCAGCTCCACCGTCGCCTGCGACACCGGCTTGCGCGCCGAGGAGCCGGAGAAGATCACGTCGGTCAGCGAGTCGCCACGCAGGCGGCTGGCCGAACTTTCGCCCATCACCCAGCGCACCGCATCGATGATGTTGGACTTGCCGCAGCCGTTGGGACCGACGATGCCGGTCATGTTGGTGGGCAGGTGCAACGTGGTCGGGTCGACGAACGACTTGAAACCGGACAGTTTGATCGTGGACAGGCGCATGGGACTGAAGGTTCCGGGCACCGCACGGGCGGGGCCGGCAGGCGCTTTTTCCTGTGAAGCCGCCCCTAAGCCCTTGATCCACAAGATCTATGGGCCGTGGAACCGGCAATGGAGCATGAGTATAGCGGGCCTGGCACCGCTGGCGTGGCCGCAGAAAGACGAAGGGCGCCTAACCAGGCGCCCTTCGGGTACAGCGTGCAGCGTGGATCAGGCGTCGGATTCGACGATGACCTTGACCGAGGTTTCCACATCGGCGTGCAGGTGCAGCACAACGTCGTACTCGCCGACATTGCGGAATGCGCCTTCGCCCAGGATCACTTCGCTCTTTTCCAGCGGCAGGCCGGCGGCGGTGAACGCCTCGGCGATGTCGCGCGGGCCGACCGAGCCGTACAGCTTGCCTTCGGTCGACGCATGCGCGCCGATGGTGACGCTGGCGCCTTCGAACTTGCCGGCGCGGCTCTGTGCATCGGCCAGGATGGTGTTGGCCTTGGCTTCGTAATCGGCACGCTTGGCTTCAAACGCTTCGACGTTGGCAGCGGTGGCCGGAACGGCCTTGCCATGCGGCACGAGGAAGTTGCGGCCGTAACCCGGCTTGACGCTGACCTTGTCGCCCAGGCCGCCGAGATTGGTCACTTTCTGCAGAAGAATCAGATCCATGGTGTTGCTCCGTTATTCGTTAGCGCCGGCACTTTGGCCGACGCAACGTTTGCTGTCCGAAAAGACGGGATTCGGGAATCGGGATTTGGGAATCGCAAGAGCACGATCAACACCGCATCTCGAATGACCGGCCTCTATATTTTTAATAACCCGCACATGGATGTGCGGGCTTTTGTGAGGGACTCACATCAACGACTCGGATTAAACGTCGTGATTGTCCGTGTACGGGATCAGCGCCAGGAAACGCGAGCGCTTGACGGCCGTGGCCAGCTGACGCTGGTACTTGGACTTGGTGCCGGTCACGCGGCTCGGCACGATCTTGCCGTTCTCGGTGAGGTACTGACGCAGGGTGTTGAGATCCTTGTAATCGATCTCTTTCACGCCCTCGGCGGTGAACTTGCAGAACTTGCGACGACGGAAGAACTTGGACATGACAGCGCTCCTTAAGCGGCTTCGGCGTTGTCGCCGTCGGTATCGGTGGCGGCAGGTGCAGCATCGCCCTCATCGTCATCGCGACGACGACGCTCGCTACGCTCGGGCTTGTCGCCCTTCTCGTCCTTGCTCTTCATGATCAGCGACTGCTCGGTGTCCGGGCCGTCGCGCTTGACGACCAGGTGACGCAGCACCGCATCGTTGAAGCGGAAGCTTTCCACCAGCTCGCTCAGCACGGCCTGGTCGACTTCGATGTTGAGCAGCACGTAGTGCGCCTTCACCAGGTTCTGGATCGGGTAGGCCAGCTGACGGCGGCCCCAGTCTTCCAGACGGTGGATGGTGCCGTTACCGCCCTCGATCAGCGACTTGTAGCGCTCGATCATGGCCGGGACCTGCTCGCTCTGATCCGGGTGGACCAGGAACACGACTTCGTAATGACGACTCATGTTGTATTACCTTTCGGATGTGGCCACGTGGGCCGGACAGCTCCCCGGTGACCCGCGCAAGGCGGCCGGTGGAGCAAGGATTCCCGCCCGGAACCGGGCAGGAAGCAGGAAAGTATGGCAGTTCAGGCGCTTAGCCGCAACCGGGCCGAGCCAGCGGGCGAGCCCACGGACAGGACATCTGCGCGGCGACTGCTTGAGCCCCTCTCCCGCCGGGGTAATAAGGCACCACTTGCGCGCCACTGGCGCGCGTGCCTTGGAGCGCCCGCGCCGCAAGCGCGGGCCGGGGCGCGGGGGTTGGGGTGAGGGTCCGCGGCGAAACCACTGGTGACGTCTAACCGCGCGAGGCTTCGCCCCTTACCCTCATCCGCCCTTCGAGCACCGTCTCCCGGTGGGAGAAGGAATAGCGCGCGCCGGCCGGCTCAGCGATGCTCGGCTTCGGTCGTAAAGCTCTCCCCGCAGCCGCACTCGGCAGTCGCGTTGGGATTGCGGAAGGTGAAGGTCTCGCTCAGGCCGTGCTTGCCGAAATCGATGCAGGTGCCGTCGACCAGCGGCAGGCTGACCGGGTCGACGAAGATGCGCACGCCCTCCTGCTCGAACACCGCGTCGTCGTCGCGTTTCTCGCGCGCCAGGTCGGTGACATGGCCCCAGCCCGAGCAACCGGTCTTGGTCACGCCAAAGCGCAGACCCAGCGTCCCCGGGGTCTGCTGCACAAAACGCTGCACGCGCTCCAGCGCGGCGGGGGTGAGGCTGATGGCCATGGGGGGGTGCTCCGGAAACGATGGTGGCAAGTATAGCGAGGCTGCAATCACCGGGGCTGCAGCCGCTGCGACGACGTGTTCCCCAGATGGGGCCATGTCCGGCCTTGGACAAGCGCAACCATCCGCAAGCGGTTCAGATGCTCGCGCCAGCGCGCCCGCAGCCAGTAAACTCGCAGACCATTCAAAGTCGCTACGGCGAGGACAAGTCATGACGGTGGTCAGCGTTGAACATGCGCTTGCGGGAAAACTCCCGGAAGGCGGCGAAGTCACGGTACGGGGGTGGGTGCGCACGCTGCGCGGATCTGCCGGACTGGCCTTCATCAACGTGACCGATGGCTCCTGCTTCGCTCCGATCCAGGTGGTGGCCAACGACACCCTGCCCAACTTCGACGAGATCAAGCGCCTGACCAGCGGCTGCTCGCTGATCGCCAAGGGCGTGCTGGTGAAGTCGCAGGGCAAGGGTCAGTCGTTCGAGATCCAGGCCAGCGGCGTGGAGATCGTCGGCTGGGTCGAAGACCCGCTGACCTACCCGATCCAGCCCAAGCCGATGTCGCCGGAGTTCCTGCGCGAAGTGGCGCACCTGCGCCCGCGCACCAACCTGTTCGGCGCAGTCACCCGCATCCGCAACTGCCTGGCGCAGGCGGTGCACCGCTTCTTCCACCAGAACGGCTTCAACTGGATCAGCACCCCGATCATCACCACCTCCGACGCCGAAGGCGCCGGGCAGATGTTCCGCGTCTCCACGCTGGACATGGTCAACCTGCCACGCGATGCCAGCGGCGCGGTGGATTTCAGCCGCGACTTCTTCGGCAAGGAAACCTTCCTGACCGTGTCCGGCCAGCTCAACGTGGAGGCCTACTGCCTGGCGCTGAGCAAGGTCTACACCTTCGGCCCGACGTTCCGCGCCGAGAACAGCCATACCACGCGCCATCTGGCCGAATTCTGGATGATCGAGCCGGAAATCGCCTTTGCCGATCTGGCCGAAGACGCGCGCCTGGCCGAGCAGTTCCTCAAGTACCTGTTCCGCGCGGTGCTCGATGAGCGTGGCGACGATCTGGCATTCCTGGCCGAGCGCGTGGACAAAAACGCGATCGCCAAACTGGAAGCCTTCATCAATGCCCCGTTCGAGCAGATCGACTACACCGAGGCGGTGAAACTGCTGCAGAACTCGGGCAAGAAGTTCGACTTCCCGGTCGAGTGGGGCCTGGACCTGCAGACCGAGCACGAGCGCTGGCTGACCGAGGAACATATCGGCCGCCCGGTGGTGGTGACCAACTACCCCGAGCACATCAAGGCCTTCTACATGCGCCTGAACGACGACGGCAAGACCGTCGCGGCGATGGACGTGCTGGCGCCGGGCATCGGCGAGATCATCGGCGGCAGCCAGCGCGAAGAGCGCCTGGATGTGCTGGATGCACGCATGGCGCAGTTCGGCCTGGACCAGGAGCACTACAGCTGGTACCGCGATTTCCGTCGCTACGGCTCGGTGCCGCATGCCGGCTTCGGCTTGGGGTTCGAGCGCCTGGTGGTCTACGTGTGCGGGCTGAGCAATATCCGCGACGCCATCCCCTACCCGCGCGCGCCGGGTAGCGCCGAGTTCTGATGTGAGCCTGCTGGCCGCCGCCACGCTGCAATTGCTGGCCTTCGCGGCAGCGTTGCTGGGCGCCGGCATCGCCGGGGTGCGCGGCGTCCGGCTGGCGCAGCTGGCAGCCGCACATCCAGGTGCCAGCGCGTGGTGGCAGGGTGACACGGCACGCAGGGCGATCATCCACGCCGTGCGTCCGTTATGGTGGACCATCGCTGCGCTGGTGATCGGCGCAGCACTTCCCCAACTCGCACTGATGCTGGCGGGCACATGACCCTGTTCTTTGCACTGTGTTTTGTCGGTGTGGCCGTTGCCGGGCTCACCGCCTTGCTGATCTTCTGGCCGCTGACGCTGGTGCACCTGCGCGACCGTCATCCCGAGGCGCTGGCCAGCTTCGGCGAGCCGGCCTTCATCAGTCCTGCGGCGCTGCGCTGGTTGCTGGCGCGGCGCTACCGCAGCCATCGCGACAGTGCGCTGTCCGGCCTGGCCACGCCGGCCTGGCTGTCGCTGCTGACCATTTTCTTCGGCCTGGGCATGGCAGCCCTGCTCGGCCTGCTTTCCAAGGTAATGCCATGAATACACCGCAAGACACCGCACATGACGACCACGATTCGTGGTGGCTGGCCACGATCGGCCGCACGCTGATCTGGGCGCGCCTGCGCGTCAAGCAGGCCGGTACCGCCGAAGTCCTGGACAGCGACGGCAAGATCCTGCCCTACGACAGCGAAGACAGCGCCCGCGCGGCCTTGTTCGATGCCGAATTCGTCGCGCTCGACGGGCTGGACGAAGAAGACGCGCTGACGCGTGGTTTCTCGCTCGACGAAGTCTCGCCGCCGCGTGGCGACGACGATGCGGACCTGCGCGAACGCATGGTGCTGACCCTGGGCGGTCGCGCCTGACATGTACGCCCCGCGCGCATTCGCGCAGACCGATCTGGCACTGCTGGACTGGCTGATCGCGCGCGACCCGTTCGTCACCATGATCAGCCACGGCGAGGACGGACAGCCGGCGATCTCGCATCTGCCTGTGCTGTACCGACGCGATGCGCAATCCGTGGTCATCGAAGGCCACTGGGCGCGCCCCAATCCGCAGGCGCGCAGTCCCGGCGATGCGGTACTGGTGGTGCAGGGCCCGCATGCCTATGTGTCGCCGAGCTGGTATCCGGACAAGGAAGCGGCCGCACGCGTGCCGACCTGGAACTACGCCGTGGCGCATCTGCATGGACGCTGCGAGCAGGTGAGCGATGAGGCAGCGCTGGGCGAGCTGATCGGCCGCATGAGCACGCACTTCGAACAACGCGTCGGCAGTGACTGGCTGTTCGAGATGGAACGCGACAGCCACCGCCGCCAGTTACGCGGCCTGGTCGGCTTCCGCTTCGTTCCGAGCCGCATCGAGCTGACCTTCAAGCTCAGCCAGAATCATCCCGCCGCCAATCGGCGCAGCGTCAGCCAGTTCCTGGCGCAGCAACCCGACCAAGCCTCGAACGCGATCGCAGCGTTGATGCAGGCGGCAATGAATGCCGATACGACGCGCTGAGACGGCCTCAGTTGCGCATTGGAAAGACAGATCACCACAGGGTTGGGACGCGTCGGCCACATTGTCGGCCGACGCCGGCGTGCCTGGCACCCTATTTCCCCGAAGGCTAGTGCAACTCAGCCAGCCCGGCGCGATCGCTGCGGCACAAGCGCCTCACAGGGATCGCTGCCACAGCCGGATGCGGGGTCAAGCGGAGAAAGTCCTTGCGCGATTGCATAGCGGGTGAGCTGGGCAATGCTTTGAATATTGAGTTTCAACATGCAGTTTTCGCGATGCGTGCCCACCGTTTTCACGCTCAAGTGCAAGCGCGTGGCGATCTGTCTGGTCGACAGGCCCTCGGAGTAAAGCTGCACGATTTCGCGCTCACGTGAGGTCAGCCGGGTATACGCAGAATCGTCTTTGGCGGCTCGACGTAGTCCTGCGATCAACGAACGCGACATCTGCGGACTGATATAGATCTGATCCTGACCAACGAGTTGAATCGCACGCAGCAACTCGGCGAAGGTACTGGTTCGCGCCAGATAGGCTTTTGCGCCAGCTTCGAAGACCGCGCTGGCACGCATGCAGGCATCGGACGGAGCAATGCAGATTGCCCGGCTGCCGGGACTGCGTTGAATCAAACGTCGGGTCAGATCGATGCCATTGAGGCCAGGGAGCAGGACATCCACCAGGACGATATCCGGCTGCTCTCTGGCAGCGATCTGCAGACACGCCAGTCCGTCTTCGGCATGCCCCACCACTTCGAAACCCGGAACCTTTTGCAGCAAAGCGACCATGCCTTCCACGAGGATGGTGCGATCAGCAGCGACGACGATACGTGTCTTCATCATTCCCTCGGTTACACGAATGGGGACCGCGATGTGCAGCGGCATTCAAGCGGCGCGCTGCAGCGAATCGACAGATGCTCGGCAGGAGCACTTGAGCGAGCTTGTCATACGCTCATCTCGGCACCATCGGTTCTGGACTGATTTGGCGACCGTCGAATGCTGGTTTGCACAACGGTGTAGATGTCGGTGCGACGCAATGACGGGTAGGTTTGCCTGGGGTGTGTTACGCACGTTGCACCGGAGCCGAAGCGGACTGTGCCGCTCCGGACCAACACGCACCGCCACCTGATGCTCGGCACGCTGTGCCAGACATCGTTTCTGCATGAGACTGCCGATAAAAGCGAACGCGGTTCCAGCTGCAGCTCAACCGCGAAAGATTACGAGTCGCCGGACATCATTTGCCTGGCAAGGCCGGTCAGTTGCTGACGCACCTGATCCAGACGCGGGTCCGCTTCCAACTCGCGCTGCAGGTCCAGCAGACCTGCGGCAAGTTCGCCACGCGCGCGGATACCTTCGGACTCGACCAATGCGCGCTGAGACTGGATCGCTGCAGCGGCGTGTTGGCTGGAATCACCGCGTACGACCGTTTCCATGACATCGACCATGCGTTGCAGCAGGCGATAGACGGCACTTGCCGAAAATCCGCCCATCATCGCCAACGCGGGTTTTCCGAACGCGCCCAGGCTACTTTCGGCAAACAGATCCTCCGGCAGCAACTCCACCAAGATCAGACCGGCGATGAGGCCCAGAATCATGCGCGCGGCATAGGAAGAATCGAATCGCGGATCGTACGTCGCGTCGGCGACGTAACGATGGGCCTGGAACAGGGCGGAAAACGCTGCGCCAAGCCCGGCACAGGCCAGGATGAACATCACATTCCAGCCCAGCGTGCTGCCCGAGGAGTCGAGAAATCCCAGCGCGATGTTCTGCTCGTTGACAAGGCTGGACATCGCCAGCCCGACCACTGAGGCAAGGCAGCCGACCGAGCTTAAGGTCAAGGTGCGGATCAGCGGAATTGGACCGAGCCAGCGCAAAAAGCCACCGCGTAAGCGCTCCCGCTCGATCAGCACCACCGCTTGCGGCGTTGCGGGTTGGATCGCGCGAACCAGCTGTCGGTGCAGAGCGGCCAGTTCGCGCGCGCCAGCTTCGCCATGCAGGGAGGTGCCAGGCATCACCCGTAGTTCCGCCAACCGGCCAGGCAGATCGGGGGACATCGCCAACCCCTGCTTTAGCGCATACGACACCATGGCCCGACATTCGAGCTCCAGCTGTTCAAGCACGCTGGAGAAGACCGGCCCGGTGAATCCTGCCGGCGAGACGGACTGGGCCACCGCGCGTCGCCGCAGGCCGACGCGCATCCTGGTTCGCTTCCACATAAGTGATTCCCAACATGCAGGCGCGCATCCAGCCCGATCTCAGGGCATCCGTTCGAACAGCGTCGTATCGCGCTGACCTTTCACAACAAGAGCAAGCTCTGCGCTGCCATCGTCGCGAATCCGCAGACTGGCTTGGCCATCGCTGAGCTGGCGGCAATAGCCTCTATCGTTGGCCCCGATCCAGGCATTCAACGCGCCTGCCGCACGCCCGGCATAGCGCAATTCCACTTGGCAGTCGCGGGGGGCGCCATAGCGCAGGCGACCGAGCACGTCTCCCGGGCGGACTGTGGTCGCCACGATCTCCAGCTGGGCGGAAATCAGGCCCGCCCCACGCCAGCGCCCAGCTTCAGCCAAACCTGCGCTGCTCTGATCCAAAGCAACGACCAACGGCGAATCGCGGCCGGGCAGCGTGAGTTGCATGCCGGACGTCGCACCTTCCGTCACCTCAAGCTGGGCGCGGCCACCGGCTAGCCCATCGCAAAACCTGCCGCCATTGCGAGACAGCAGCGCGTAACCGTCCGGCTGCGCTCGTAGCTCCAGCGCACAATTGAAAGGAGGTCCAAATCGCACGTCCGCCGTTTGGGTGCCGTCGGCTCCCACCGCGCGCCCGCTCAGGCGGACATAAACCGGGCCAGCACCACCGCTGGCGGACAGGATTCCGCGCCAGTCACCTGTCGGAATGCTACCAGCCGGAGCGGCCTGTACTGCGCTCAATGAAAGGCACAAGGCCAGTGCTGAGGTGATGCGGAGAACATGACGTCGATGATGAGGTTGGGTAGACATGAGAAAGCTCCGATAAGAAGTTGGACAGGATGGAAAGATCGATCAAGCTGCTGCTCAGCACACCGGCTGCAGTAACTACCAGAACTGCAACCAAGCAGATGATGAAGTTGGACAGCCGCCGGCACCGAGACCGCCGGCAGAGATCCGCATGCAGGGCCGCCACATCGGTTCCCAGCCGCTCGGCGAGCGCGCGGGCATCGGCGTCTGACAGCAGCAACCTCACGGCACCGCTCCGGGATCGGAAGATGGCACGTCCACGAACGGATGAAGCGTCCATTCCTTCAGCGCGATGCCATCGAACCAAAGCACGCCACGCGGACGCTCGCTGCCTTGATAGCCGATTTTCAGCGCGTGGCTTGGCGTACGGCTGCGTGGCGGCGCGATACGCAGCGCCAGTCCGGGAGCGCCGTCGCTCTGCGTGACCGGCTCTATTTGCACGTGCAGCGTCAACGAAAACTCGTTGATTTGCGATAGCCGCAGCGCACGCAATTGGCAGACCGGAATGGACAGCAGGGTCTCCGTTTCGCCCTGGGCCTTTCCGTCATCATCCATGCAGCGAACCTGCATGCTGCAGGCGGCCACCGCAGCATCCACCAGTGCGGCGTGGCGCTGGCGGCATCGCTGTTGCGCTTGTCGGACGGCCTGGTCGAGCAGCTCCACGAAGACGTCCAGGGAATAGCTCGCGTGTGCCATCTACGACTCCGTCAGCCAGATCGGCTTGCGCTTGAACCCCACGTGGTAGCACAACCATTGCAGCACCACCTGATGCTCGCCCAGCTGCACAATGGTGAAGCTCTTCTCGATGCCGAGAATCGTTCCCCTGGGCGCTTCACTGAGGCAGCGATTGAGCAGATGCTGCGCGGCCTCGACCTGCTCAGCGGTCTGCATCTTTGCCGGGTTGTCGCTGCCGACGACGATGCGCTTGATGTAGCTCACTTCTGACAAATCGATCATCGGCAACGACTCGGGTGATAGAAAGGTGTAGGACTCAACAGCGACGCTTACGGCACCGGCACAGGCGCAGTGACTTTACGTGGTGCTGCGGCGGTCTGCAGGATGTCGAGCACGCGCGACAGCCCTTCGGGGGTACCGCGATCTTCGGCGTGCAATGCGACGTGATACTTGGCCGAGTTATCGGAAGAGCGCGTGTTTTCCTTGTGGCTGGACACCGACCCCTGCACGTTGACCTTGGCCTTGAACACGCCCCAGCCGACGCTTGCCTCCAAATCCACCTTGAGGCTCTTGTCTTCGGCTTCCTTTTCCGAAAACGAGGATTTGACTTCCATGTCGAACGTCACGTCCACGGTCTGAATGCTCAAATTGGGAACGTTGACCAAGGTCAGCAGCGGCACGACGATCTCGACTTCCTCCTCGGCCATCCCGGTACCGCTGGGGTCTTCGACCGGGCGTTTGAACTTGAACTGCGCGGTCCGCGTACCGCCGTTTCCGTTGGGATCGGCAGCAGGGTCGGTCGGCGGCAGAAAACCGATGACCTTGATGAAGTCGGCGGTGGCGCGGGCCAGCATGACCTGCGCATCGCAGGCTGCACGCAACGGGGCGCCGATCAGGTCCGCCATCGGCAGGCCCTTGAATTGGTCGGACATATTGACAATATCGCTCATGGTGTTCTCCTGAAGAGTGGTTGTTTGAAAAACAATCGATGACGGCGGGGATCAATCGCCCTTGACCGTCTTGAACACGCCTTGCGACTGCGCAAGGCGACTGATGAGACGTGCCACGCCTTCGGTCGGCTCGCTGCCTTCCACGCGTAACACGACATGCACCGCACTGTGCCGCGCACTTTTTGCATTGGAGCCGAGGTCGATGCCGATCTGGCCGGGCAGCGCTGGCGGCTTGGGATGCCAGTCATCGACGGCAGCTGGAACCGCCAGCGACGCCGGCAACGCGGCTTCGTCCAGTTCGCTAAGCTCGCCGAGTTGTGCATCGAAGCTGATCTCTACGTCCTTGATGCGCAGGACGTTGGACGACACCAGCGGCAACAGCGGTGCGCGATACAGGTCTTCGTCGTTCTCGCCCGCTTCCGGGTGCTGCGACGGCAAGCGGATCAGAACGCTTCTGGGACGGTTGTCCTCGTCAAAGAACGCGCCCAGGTTAGCCATCTGGTGCTGTTCGATCCGGTCCTGGGCGTCGATAACTGCCCCGGCCAGCGCTTCGATCAGATCATTGAGGGAGATTTGCGCCATGTTGGGCTCGTTGGTCGGAGATGTCGCGGGGACGGTGACGGCTCAGGCCGCGCTGGGAAAGCTATCCACGCGTGCCAGCCACCCCTTGAGAAACTTGCCAAGCGCCGGTCGCGCGGCGACAAGTCGCTGGTAGTAGTCCTTGCGGCCGACCCTGTAACGTGCATACAGGTCTTGCTGGTTGCTGGATGCCAGGGCGGCGAAGGTCGCCGGTCCCATCCGTCCGTCCACCACCAGCGCGCCGCCGGTCTGGGCATTGAGCACGGTCTGCAGCAGCTTGATCGCGTTGCCGCCGGCGTTGACATAGAAATCGAACAAGATGTTGGCCAACGGCTGCAGTGCGATCTGGTCGGCGCGTAGCCGGTCCCAGTACTGCGTCTTGTAAATGACCCCGGCCTGGGCATCGGTCAATGCACGCAGGTTCGCCAAGCTTGGCTCCACGCCCAGCAAGTTCTGGGCGCAGGCCTTGAAGGTCAGCAGTGTGATGCCCTTGTTGGTGGCACCGCCCGGATCGGCGGGGTCGTTGACGAAGCCGCCCTCGTGCTTGAGCAGGGTTGGAAAAAACATGTTGAAGTCAGCCATCGGCGCCACCTGTTGAATTGATCGGTGGCGCCAGTTTCCGCATCGGTGCAATAGCGGGACATCGGCCCTTCACCGATACTACGAAGCCTGAAAGCTGATTCATCCCGGGCCCCGACAGGGGCCACCAACACTGCGTTTTCTGGAATACTGCGCGCATGAACGAGCTCAACCATTTGCTTGAAAACAACCGTGCCTGGTCCGAGCGCATCCGCCGCGAGGACCCGGAATTCTTCTCCAAGCTGTCCACCCAGCAGACGCCCGAGTACCTGTGGATCGGCTGTTCTGACTCGCGCGTGCCGGCCAACCAGATCATCGACATGGCCCCGGGCGAGGTATTCGTCCATCGCAATATCGCCAACGTGGTGGTGCACACCGACCTGAACTGCCTGTCGGTGATCCAGTTCGCCGTCGACGTGCTCAAGGTCAAGCACATCCTGGTGGTCGGCCATTACGGCTGCGGCGGCGTGTTTGCCAGCCTGACCCAGAAGCGCATGGGCCTGGTCGACAACTGGATCCGCCACGTCACCGATGTGGCCGACAAGCACGAGGCCTGCCTGCACGATGCGGGCGACCTGCCGGTGCAGCACGCGCGCCTGTGCGAGCTCAACGTGCTCGAGCAGGTGGTCAATGTCTGCCGCACCACCATCGTGCGCGACGCCTGGGACCGCGGCCAGGCACTGCAGGTGCATGGCTGGGTCTACAGCCTGCGCGACGGACGTGCGCACGACCTGGGCATGTCGATCGACCGCCCGGAGCTGCTGCAGGAACGTTACGACGCCGCACTGGCGCGCATCCAGGCCGATCACGCCGAACGCTGAGCCGCACCCGCACGCCAGCCAGCCGCGGCGCCCATCGGCGCCGTCGGTTGGCTATGCTGGACGTCTTCTTTGCCGAGGAACGTCGATGCTGGTCCCGCCGATCAACCTGCAAGCCTGGATCGAGCAACACCGCCACCTGCTCAAGCCGCCGGTGGGCAACAAATGCATCCAGCAGGACGGCTTCATCATCATGATCGTCGGTGGGCCGAATGCGCGCACCGACTATCACTACGACGAAGGCCCGGAGTGGTTCTTCCAGCTCGAAGGCGAGATGGTGCTGAAGGTGCAGGACGAAGGTGTGGCACGCGACATCCCGATCCGCGCCGGCGAGATCTTCCTGCTGCCGCCAAAGGTGCCGCATTCGCCGCAACGCGCGGCCGGCTCGATCGGCCTGGTGATCGAACGCGAGCGCTTGCCCAACGAGCAGGACGGCCTGCAGTGGTATTGCCCGCAGTGCAATCACAAACTGTACGAGGCGATGTTTCCGCTGCAGGACATCGAAACCGATTTTCCGCCGGTGTTCGATCATTTCTACCGTTCGCTCGCGCTGCGCACCTGCAGCCAGTGCGGGCATCTGCACCCTGCGCCGGAGCGCTATGCCACTGTCGAGGCATGAGTGGACGATGGCCCAGCCAATTCCAGGCACGCGTCGCACAGGTCTTCGAGCGCATTCGCTCGGTGGTGGCCATCGGCGCTCCGCCGCGCCCTCGCAATGCCGCGCAACGCAATGACGATGCAGCTGTGCGCAGCGCGCCGTGTGTCGAGCGTGTGCACGCGCCGCAGCTGCGCTGTGCGCCCGCGTTGAACCCCATGCCATGCTGCGCACGCTGATCGACCTCAAGCCGCGCGACGTGCCATTGCGCGTAGCGTTGCGCAACACCGCCGCGGTGGTGCTGCCGCTGGCCGTCGGCGTGGCCACCGGGCATGTCGCCGCCGGTCTGGCCGTGTGTACCGGCGCGCTCAACACCATGTTCACCGACCAGCCCGGCCCGTACCGTGCGCGCCTGCAGCGCATGCTGATGGCCGCGCTGGCAGCAGGCCTGGCCGCGTTGCTCGGCATCTGGGTCGGCCACAACACGCCGGCATTGGTGATCGCCGGGTTGCTGCTCGGTCTTGGCGGCGGCTTGCTGGTGGCACTTGGCCCGGTGGCAGCGCGGGTGGGGCTGACCAGCATGATCCTGCTGGTGGTCAGCGCCGACATGCGCCTGCCGGTGCAGCAGGCCGCGGGCGTGGCGGCATTGATCTTCGCCGGCGGCCTGCTCCAGGTAGTGCTGGCACTGGCGGCCTGGCCATTGCAACGCTATCGCCCGGAGCGCTTCGCGCTGGCCGACCTGATGCGTCAACTGGCCGGCATCGCACGCCAGCGTCCGGAAGCCAGCGCCCCGCCGCCGGCCACCCAGGAAGTGCTCGATGCGATGGTGATGCTGCATGGCGAGCATCGCTCGCGCGCGATCGCCGTGCAGAGCTTCCGCATCATCGCCGAGCTGTGCGAGCGCGTGCGGCTGGAGCTGCTGTCGCTGGCCGATGTCGATACCCGCCTGACCGACTCGCAGGCGCGCCCGGCGATCGAGCGCGTGCTCGAACGCAGCGCCATCGTGCTGGAACAGCTCGCGCATGCGATGACGGTGGACGAAGACCCGCTTGCCGCCAATGCCTCGATGACCGGTTTCGACGATCTGGTCGCCGCACTGGCGCAGTTCCAGCACGACAACGCCGATACCCGCGAGCGCCGGCTGGTGCGGGTGGCGGTGGCGCGCGCGCAAGGCCTGGGCGGCCAGCTGCGCGCCCTGATCCGCAACGCGCATTGGGCCAGCAGCCGTGGCGAGATCCAGGCGCAGCTGGCCGAAGCGCGCCTGCCGGCGGCGCTGCGGCCCGCGGCAACCTGGGCCACGCTGCGCGCGAACCTGGATCTGTCCTCGGTGGCCTTCCGGCATGCCTTGCGCTGCGGCGTGTGCCTGGCGCTGGCCATCGCCTTCCAGCGCTGGCAGCAGATCCCGCACGGCTTCTGGATTCCGATGACCACCGCCATCGTGCTCAAGCCGGATTTCGGCGGCACTTTCAGCTTCGGCGCCTTGCGCGTGGCCGGCACCTTCGTCGGCCTGCTGGTGGCGACCTTGCTGGCGCACCTGGCGATGGACGGCGCCAGCGTCCGCCTGGCGTTGCTGGCGCTGTTCTGCCTGGGCTTTCGCCTGCTGACGCAGGTGAATTACGGCATCGGCGTGGCGTTTCTGACCGGCATGCTGGTGCTGCTGCTGTCGTTCGAAGGCGTTGCACCGGGCGAGGCCATCGGTGCGCGTCTGCAGGCCACGGTCGCCGGCAGTGCCTGGGCGTTGATCGCCTACGCGGTGTGGCCCACGCGCGAGCGCCGGCATATCCGCGCCTCGCTGGCGCAGCTGCTGAGCGCCTACCGCGATCATCTGCGCAATCTGCTGCTCGGCAGGATGGAGGATCTGGGCGACACCCGCGCTGCCGCACGCGTGGCGCGCACCAACGCGCAGGCCTCGATCGAACGGCTGCGCGGCGAGCCACGCAGCCGGCGCAATCTGCACGAGCTCAAACTCGCCGAATCCTTGCTGGCCAACGGCAACCGGCTGATCCGCGCCACCCTGTCGCTGGAGGCGGTGCTGCGCGACGGCCATCCCCTGCCTGCGCTGGAAGCGCTGCCCGCCTTCGCGCAACAGGCCGACCAGGCGCTGTCCGAGCTGATCGCCTGCCTGGTCGACGGCGGCATTCCCGCCGCGGCCACCTTGCGCGGCGCCGAGCGCCAGCTGTCCGATGCATTGGCCGCCCTGCCTGACGGCTCGCCCGCCACCGCCGCACTGGCCGACACCATCGACCGCATCACCGACAGCATCGGCACCTTGACGCATCTACTGCGCCCTGCCCGGCCGGCCTCGACCAGCGCTGCAGCCGAGCCAGCGGCCACGCATGACGGCGCACACGGTGCCGGCGGGTAAACTGCGTCACTGACCTGCGTTGCGAGCCGTGATCATGACCGACCTGCTGTCCCGCGCCCATGCCGTTGCCCTGGACGCCGCCGACCCGCTGCGCCACCTTCGCGATGACTTCGTGTTCCCGCAGCATGCCGGCCAGGACCAGACCTATTTCGTCGGCAATTCGCTGGGCCTGCAGCCGCGTGGCGCGCGCGCGATGGTGGCCGAGGTGCTCGACCAGTGGGGCGCGCTCGCGGTGGAAGGCCATTTCACCGGTCCCACCCAGTGGCTGACCTATCACCAACTGGTGCGCGATGGCCTGGCGCGCGTGGTCGGCGCGCAGCCCGGCGAGGTGGTCGCGATGAACACGCTGAGCGTCAACCTGCATCTGATGATGGCCAGCTTCTACCGGCCCACGCCCGAGCGTGGCGCCATCCTGATCGAAGCCGGCGCGTTTCCGTCCGACCGCCATGCGGTGGAATCGCAACTGCGCCTGCATGGGCTGGATCCGGCCACGCAGCTGATCGAAGTGGAAGCCGACCAACCCAATGGCACGGTCTCGATGGCGGCGATCGCCGATGCCATCGCACGGCACGGTCCGCGGCTGGCGCTGGTGCTGTGGCCCGGCATCCAGTACCGCACCGGCCAGGCCTTCGAGCTGGGCGAAATCGCGCGGCTGGCACGCGCGCAGGGCGCGATGGTGGGTTTCGACCTGGCGCATGCGGTCGGCAATATCGCGTTGACGCTGCACGACGACGGCGCGGATTTTGCGGTGTGGTGCCACTACAAATATCTCAACGCCGGCCCCGGCGCGGTGGGTGGCTGTTTCGTGCACGCACGCCATGCCAACAGCGACCTGCCGCGCATGGCCGGTTGGTGGGGACACGAGCAGCAGAGCCGCTTCCGCATGGAGCCGCAGTTCGTGCCCTCGCCTGGCGCCGAAGGCTGGCAGCTGAGCAATCCGCCGGTGCTGGCGCTGGCGCCGCTGCGTGCGTCGCTGGAGCTGTTCGATCAGGCCGGCATGCCGGCGCTGCGTGCCAAGTCCGAACAACTCACCGGGCACCTGGAACAGCTGATCCACGCCCGCGTGCCGCAGGTGCTGCAGATCGTCACCCCGGCCGCGCCGGCGCAACGCGGCTGCCAGCTGTCGTTGCGGGTGGCCGGTGGCCGCGCGCAGGGGCGCTCGCTGTTCGAGTACCTGCAGTCGGTCGGCGTGCTCGGCGACTGGCGCGAACCGGACGTGATCCGCATCGCACCGGTGCCGCTGTACAACCGCTTCAGCGATCTGCATCGGTTGGTCGAACAGGTGGAAACCTGGGCCAGCGCCTGAGCACACGCGGCACAGACTGTGCCATCGACCAGATCGGTGCGTGGGCCGGAACCGGCACACGCGCACGTAAACTCCGAACCCGCACCTGGCTGATCGCAGCTGGTGCCGTTGCCAGCCATCCCCGTTCTCCCCCTTCGCCGGCACTTGCGTCCGGCCGCTGCCGGATACCGCATTGAGCGCAGTCTCTCCCCGTTCCCTGACCTTGATCGGCGCTGGCCTGGCCGGTTGCCTGCTGGCCATCCTGTTGTCGCGCCGCGGCTGGCAGGTCACCGTCTACGAGCGCCGCGGCGATCCGCGCATCAAGGGCTACGAGTCCGGCCGCTCGATCAACCTGGCGCTGGCCGAGCGCGGCCGCCATGCGCTGCGCCAGGCCGGTGCCGAAGACGCGGTGATGGCCAAGGCGGTGATGATGCGCGGGCGCATCGTGCATCCGTTGATCGGCGAACCGCAGCTGCAACGCTACGGACGCGACGACAGCGAAGTGATCTGGTCGATCCACCGCGCCGCGTTGAACGTCGCGCTGCTGGATCTGGCCGAACAGGCTGGCGCACGCGTGCATTTCTATCGGCGCCTGCACACGGTGGACTTCGATGCCGGCTATGCGCGCTTCATCGACGACCGCGACGACCAGCCGCACGAAATCCACTTCCAGAGCCTGATCGGCAGCGATGGCGCCGGCTCGGCGTTGCGCGCGGCGATGCAGCGCAAGTCACCGCTGGGCGAGCGTACCGAATTCCTCGATCACTCCTACAAGGAGCTGGAAATTCCGCCGTTGCCCGGTGGCGGTTTCCGCATCGAAGGCAATGCGCTGCACATCTGGCCGCGCGGGCGCTACATGTGCATCGCGCTGCCCAACGACGGCGGCACCTTCACCGTCACGCTGTTTCTGCCCAACGCCGGCGAACCCAGCTTTGCCACCACGCGCACCGGCGACGAAGCGCTGGCCCTGTTCGCGCGTGATTTTCCCGATGCCCTGCCGCTGATCCCGCAACTCAAGGAGCATTGGGAAGAACATCGGCCCGGCCTGCTCGGCACCCTCACCCTGGACCGCTGGCACCTGGGCGGCCGCGCACTGCTGATCGGCGACGCTGCGCACGCGATGGTGCCGTTCCACGGCCAGGGCATGAACTGCGCGTTCGAAGATTGCGTGGCGCTGGCAGAGCAGCTGGATGCACACGAGGATCTGGAAACCGCGTTTGCCGCGTTCCAGGCCGCACGCCGTGACGACGCCGCAGCGATCCAGCAGATGGCGCTGGAGAATTACCTGGAAATGCGCGACCGCGTTGACGATCCCGATTTCCTGCTGCAACGCGCGCTCGAACAGCAACTGCAGGCGCGCTGGCCCACCCGCTTCGTGCCGCATTACACGATGGTGACCTTCCTGCGCACGCGCTACTCGATCGCCCTGGCGCGCAGCGAGATCCAGCGCCAGATCCTGGTCGAGGCCACGCGCGGGCACAGCGACCTGTCGCGCATCGACTGGGCCGCGCTGGAAGCGGTCGTGCATGCGCGCCTGCAGCCGCTGGAAGGCGCGCACTGATCCACTCGCACAGGCCGGCGTCAGCAGGCGTAGGCGCGGATAAGAGATACTAGGCAGCACTGGCGGCGCCCTGCGCAGTGCGCCGCGGATCTGGATTTCATACGGCATGCCTGACAGCTTTCTCTTCTACGACCTGGAAACCTTCGGCCAGGATCCACGCCGCACGCGCATCGCACAGTTCGCCGCGGTGCGTACCGATGCGCAACTGCGCGTGATCGAAGAGCCGATCAGTTTCTACGTGCAGCCGGCCGACGATCTGCTGCCCTCGCCGTACGCGACCATGGTCACCGGCATCACCCCGCAGCACGCACTGCGCGAAGGCGTGAGCGAGGCCGAAGCGTTCGCACGCATCTCCGAGCAGATGAGCCGGCCGCAGACCTGCACGCTGGGCTACAACTCGATCCGCTTCGACGACGAGTTCGTGCGCTGCGGACTGTTCCGCAATTTCTACGACCCGTACGAGCGCGAGTGGCGCGGCGGCAATTCGCGCTGGGACCTGCTCGACGTGTTGCGGCTGGTGCATGCGCTGCGCCCGGATGGCATCGTCTGGCCGCAGCGCGAAGACGGCGCCACCTCGTTCAGGCTCGAACACCTGGCCGATGCCAACGCAGTGCGCGAAGGCGACGCGCACGAGGCGCTGTCGGACGTGTACGCCACCATCGGCATGGCGCGCAGGTTCCAGCAGCATCAACCCAAGTTGTGGGACTACGCGCTGCGCCTGCGCGACAAGCGCTTTGCGGCGACGCTGCTGGACGTCATCGCGATGCAGCCGGTGCTGCATATCTCGCAGCGCTATCCCGCCTCGCGCATGTGCGCCGCCGCGGTGCTGCCATTGACGCGCCATCCGCGCATCGACAGCCGCGTGATCGTGTTCGATCTGGACGGCGATCCTGAAGTGCTGTTGCGCATGAGCCCTGACGAGATCGCCGACCGGCTGTATATCCGCGCCGCCGACCTGCCCGAGGGCGAGCAGCGCATTCCGCTCAAGGAAGTGCACTTGAACAAGTCGCCGGCGCTGGTGGCCTGGCAGCATCTGCGCGCAGCGGATTTCCAGCGCCTGGGCATCGACCACGACGCGGTGCTGGCCAAGGCTGCACGCCTGCGCGAACTCGGCCCTGAACTGGCCGAAAAAGTGCGCCAGGTGTACGACAACGAGCGTGCTGCGGCGCCGGCGGTCAACGATGCCGATGCCTCGCTCTATGACGGCTTCCTGGCCGAAGGCGACAAGCGCCTGCTGGCGCAGGTGCGCGCCAGTGCGCCGGCCGAACTGGGCGCGCTGGAGTCGCGCTTTCGCGACCCGCGCCTGGTCGAGTTGCTGTTCCGCTACCGCGCGCGCAACTGGCCGCAGACGCTGTCGTTCGAAGAGCAGGAACGCTGGAACGTCTACCGCCGCCAGCGCCTGCTCGAAGACCGTGGCCTGGGCGAGCTCACGCTCGATCAGTTCCATGCGCAGATCGCGGATTTACGGCTTGCTCACCCCGACGATGCTACCAAGCAGTCCCTGCTCGATCAGCTCGCCGCCTGGGGTTTGGACCTCCAACGCACGCTATGACCACCTATTTTTCCGACGCCAGTTTCAAGTTCCTGCGCGCACTGGCGCGCCACAACGACAAGACCTGGTTCAACGATCACCGGCATCAGTACGAGGCGCATGTGCGCCAGCCGTTCCTGCAGCTCATCACCGACCTGCAGCCGGCCCTGGCCGAGGTCAGCGAGCACTATCGCGCCGACCCCAAGACCCAGGGCGGCTCGCTGTTTCGCATCTACCGCGATGCGCGTTTTTCCAACGACAAATCGCCGTACAAGAACTGGCAGGGCGCGCGCCTGTTCCATGAGCGCCGCCGCCAGGTGCCGGCGCCGTCGTTCTATATCCATCTGCAGCCGGGCGAGAGCTTCGTCGGTGCCGGGCTGTGGCATCCGGAGCCGGACACCCAGCGCAAGCTGCGCCAGTTCATCTTCGACAATCCCGCCAACTGGAAAGCGGCTGCCTACGAACCCAGACTGCGCCGGAAGTTCGCGCTGGACGACAGCGAGAAACTGGTGCGTGCACCGCGCGGCTTTCCCAACGAGTTCGAGTTCATCGACGATCTCAAGCATCGCAACTGGGCGTACCTGCGTCATCTCGACGATGCCGTCATGACCGGCCCGCGCCTGCGCCAGACCATCGAAGCCGACCTGGTGGTGCTGGCGCCGTTCGTCGATTACCTGTGCGCCGCGCTGGATCTGGAATTTTGATGGATCGCGCGGCGCCGACAGCCATCGACGCGACGCCGGCGGTCGGCACACCGAAGCGATCTCCCGCTGTGCGGTGCTATGCATCGCTGCGTCTTGCACCAACCATAGCGATGGACTGCGCACCATGAACAAGCGCTGGTTGCTGTTGCCCGTACTGGCCGTACTGCTGCTTGTCAGCTATGTGGTTGCAGGCCCGTACCTGGCCATTCGCGGCATCAGCCAGGCCGTCGCCAATCGCGACGCCGCGCAGCTGGAACGCCATGTGGATTTCCCCAGCCTGCGGGTCAACCTCAAGGCGCAGCTGGACGATTACCTGGTCCGCCAGGCCGGCAGCCGCATGCAATCGAGCCTGCTCGGCGGGTTCGCCCTGCAGCTCGCCAGCGGTATCAGCGGTGCAGGCGTGGACACGCTGGTGACGCCGCTGGGCATCGGCGCGCTGCTGCAAGGCCATAGCGTGTGGAATCGCGTCACCGGCACCACCGTCAGCCCGGACACCTATGCGGCGCCGGCGCCGGCGCGTCCGCTGCAAGGCGCCGAGCAGCGCTTCGAATCCACCCGCCGCTTCACCGCCACCACCCGCACCGCGACCGGCGTGCCGGTGGTGTTCGTGCTGACCCGCCAAGGGCTGCGCTGGCGGCTGACCGATATCCAGCTGCCGCTGGCAGATGCAGAAACTCCGCTGCCCCCATGACCGCGCGCCTGCGAGCGCGGTCGAAGTGTTCTCCTTCGCAGGCTGACGCCGCGCGCCGGACAGCGGCTTACGAAAACCGCCAGGCCCGCTCCATCCACGCTGCCTGCAGCCGCAGCATCGACGGCCGCAGTTGCCGGCGCGCCGGCCACGGCAATGTCGCCAGTGCCTGCTCCGCAGTGCCCGGCGTGCGTTTGCCGTTCCAGGCATACAGCAGCTGGTTGCGCGGATCCGGCTCGGGCAACAGCAGCACCCGCCCATCAAACACCTCGCGCAGCGTGGCCAGATGCCCGGCCAGTGGCACCTGGAACAGGTTCAGCGCCAGCACACCGCCGGGCGTCAGCGCAGCGCGGCAATCGGCGTAGAACTCGGGCGTGCGCAACGCGGGTGGGATGCCCTCGGCATCGTAGGCATCCAGCAGCAACAGGTCGTAACGCCCGGTACGCGTGCCGATCCACTGCGCACCGTCGCCGTGCGTGACCTCAAGCCGAGCATCGTCGCGCGGCACGCCAAACGCATCGCGCAACGCCAGCACCTGCGCATCGGCGTCCACCGCCTCGATGCGCGTGCTGCGCAGATACCGGTGGCAGAACTTGGCCTGCGCGCCGCCGCCGAAGCCGATCAGACCGATGCGTTCGGGCCGCGGCTGCAGCCACAGCGCCGCCAGCATGCCGCGCGTATACGGCAGCATCAGCCGGTACGGTGCCCAGCGCGACATGCGGGTCTGCACGGTGTCGTCGGCGAAGTACAGCTCCAGCTGGCGCCAGCTGGAGCGCAGCGCGGCGCGTCCAGCCGGCTTCGGTGCCTCGCTCACCTGCCCGGCGGATCGTTGGCCACGCCATGCGGCACGTGGCCGGCTGCCACGTGCTGGTGCTGGCGCGCACTGTCGATGTTGTGCTGCGAATCGTCGAAGAAGATGTCCGCGCCAAACGCCTCCAGAAACGGCCCCTTGTGCCGCCCGCCGAGGAACAGCGCCTCGTCCAGACGCACGCCCCACTCGCGCAGGGTGCGGATCACCCGCTCGTGCGCCGGCGCCGAGCGCGCGGTGACCAGCGCGGTGCGGATCGGCGAGGCCTCGCCCGGCGGGAATGCCGCCTGCAGCGTATGCAGCGCCGACAGGAAATTGCGGAACGGCCCGACCGACAACGGCTCGCGCGCACGTTCGCGCTCGTGGCGCCCGAATGCCTCCACGCCCTGCTCGCGCGAGATGCGTTCGCTCTCGTCGCCGAAGATCACCGCATCGCCGTCGAAGGCGATGCGCAGCTGGGTCGACAGGCGGCTTTCGTCGTTGTCCACGATCGCCGCGGCGGCTTCGGCGCGTTCGCCCGGCGCGCGCGGCATGATGGTCGCCGCCGCAATACCATGGGTGAGCGCGCGCCGTACCGACTCCGGGTTGGCCGACAGGAACAGGTCGGTGCCGAACGGCTTCACGTACGGCCAGGTCGGCTGACCCGAGGTGAAGGTCGCCCGCACGATGCCCAGGTTGTAGTGCTGGATCGAATTGAAGATGCGCAGCCCGGTGTCGGCGGAATTGCGCGACAGCAGGATCACTTCCACACGCGGGGTTTCTTCGGGCACATCGTGGTTGAGCGCCAGCAGCTTGCGCACCACCGGAAAGGCGACGCCCGGCTCCAGGATGTCGTCCTCATGCTCGCGCTGGAACGCCGAATACGCCTCCACGCCATCGGCCTCGAACAGCGCATGGCCTTCTTCGAGATCGAACAGCGCGCGCGAGGTCACTGCGACGGTCAGGAGTCTTGGGGAATTATCAGCCATTGGGGTGCCGGGAATGGGGAATCGGGATTGGGGAATGGGTTGGAGCAACAACGAATGTTCTGGGATTTGAGTTGGTTACTTGCACTGCATCGTACCTTGGGCACGCGCAGGCTCGGCTGCACGTCGCGCTTCTGCCATTGCCAATCCCGAATCTCGACTCCCCAATCCCCGCTCCTCAAACCGCAAACTGTTCGCTGAAGATGCGTTCTTCCAGATTGTGTTCGGGATCGAACAGCAGCGTCACCTGGCGCTGGGTGGATTCGCGGATGGTCACTTCGACCACGTCGCGGATCTCGTGCGAGTCGGCGGTGACGCTGACCGGGCGCTTGTACGGGTCCAGCACGCGGAAGCACACTTCGGTATCGGCCTTGAGGATGGCGCCACGCCAGCGGCGCGGGCGATACGGGGCGATCGGCGTCAGCGCCAGCGTGTGCGAGCCCAGCGGCAGGATCGGCCCGTGCGCGGAATAGTTATAGGCGGTGCTGCCGGCTGGCGTGGCGACCATGACACCGTCGCCGATCAACTCTGCGATGCGGGTCTGGCCATTGAGATCCACGCTCAGATGCGCGGCCTGGCGGGTCTGGCGCAGCAGCGAGACCTCGTTGTAGGCCAGCGACACCGTGCTGGCACCGGACTCGGTCTGCACCTGCATTTCCAGCGGGCGCAGGTGCGCCGGTTCGGCACATTGCAGACGCGCGAGCAGGTCGTCCTCGTCGTCGCGGTACTGGTTCATCAAGAACCCGACCGAGCCCAGCTTCATGCCGAACACCGGCTTGCTGGCAGCGCCGTGCCGGTGCAGGGTCTGCAGCATGAAGCCGTCCCCGCCCAGGGCGCAGACGATGTCGGCGGTGTCCAGCGCATGATCGCCATAGCGCTGCACAAGACGCGCGCGCGCGGTCACCGCCGGCTCGGCGTGACTGGCGAGAAAGGCAATCCGGGGTGGTGCGGTCATCGTTGACTCCAGAGCATGCGAATCAGCATACCGCAGCGCTGTGGTGGGCTTGTTGGCTGGCCGCCCCGCCCTCGCCTGTGCGGCCGCACCTGCGCCTGCGCGATCGGGCGCCACCGGTGACACGGCGCGCGGCAGCGTAACGGGCGCGGCAATCTCGCGCGCCATACGCGTATTGCCCGGCCAGACGTCACCGGGCCACTTCCTCAGGCGGTCAATCGCCAGGCGCGATGGATGCGCGCATGCCGCTCGAAATCCGGGTCGATGGTGCGCGGGCTGATTTCTTCGCACTGCGCAAACTCGGCCACCAGTTCCTCGTCGAGCTTGAAGCGGCGGAAGTTGTTGGAGAAATACAGCACCCCACCCGGCGCCAGGCGCGCCACTGCCGCGCGCAACAGCCGCACATGCTCGCGCTGGATGTCGAAGTCTTCAGCGCGTGCGGAGTTGGAGAAGGTCGGCGGGTCGCAGAAGATCACGTCGAAATGCGCGCGCTCGGCTTCCAGCCAGGCCAGCGCGTCGGCCTGCACCAGCTTGTGCTTGCTGCCGGCCTGGCCGTTCAGAGCCAGGTTGTCGGCACACCACTGCAGATAGGTGCCGGACAGGTCCACGCTGGTGGTCGAGCTCGCGCCGGCCACCGCCGCTTCCACACTGGCCACGCCGGTGTAGCAGAACAGGTTGAGGAAGCGCCGCCCCTTCGATTGTGTCGCCATGGTGCCGCGCAACGGGCGATGATCCAGGAACAGGCCGGTGTCCAGGTAGTCGAACAGATTCACCCGCAACAGCGCGCCATGCTCGCGCACGTTGATGAACTCGTTGCGCTGCTCGAAGCGGCCGTACTTGCTGCCGCCCTTGCCGCGCTCGCGCGATTTGAGCGCCACGCGTTCGCCCGGCACCTCGAACACCTCGCGTGCGGCGGCCAGCAGTTCGCCCAGACGGCGGCGCACGTCGGCTTCCGGAATCGTCGCCGGCGCGGCGTATTCCTGCACATGCAGAAACACGCGGCGATCGCCATCGGCTTGCTGGTACACGTCGATGGCGGCGGAATACTCCGGCAGATCGGCGTCGTAGACGCGGAAGCATTCGATGCCTTCGCGTGCGCGCCACTTCTTGAACTTCTGCAGATTCTTGCGCAAGCGGTTGGCGACCATCTGCGCGCCTTCGCTGAGCGCGGTCGGCGCCGCCAGCGGGGTGCGCCGCGGCACCGCGATCGGGTCGCAGACGATCAACGCGCACTCGATCGCGCCATTGAACAGCTGGTATTTCTTGCCCGCGCGCAGGCCGGTGGCATACGCCAGCTCGGCGTTGCCGCACAGCAGGCTGGCCCGCCATTGCGGCACCGCGCGCTGCAGGGTATCGCCCAGGCGGCGATACAGCGCCGCATCGGCGGCCAGACGTTCGTCGTAAGGCGGATTGCACACCACCACGCCGGTGGCCTGCGGCGGGGTCTGCAGGTCGCCCACCTCGCGCACGCCGAACCAGATCGCCTCGGCCACGCCAGCCACTTGCGCATTTTCTTTCGCGGCGCGGATCGCATGCGGGTCCATGTCGCTGCCGTGGATCACCTGCCTGAGCGCGGCGCGGCCAAGACTGTCGCGCTCGCGCGCTTCGCCCACCAGTTGCTGCCAGCCCTCGCGGTCGAAGCCGCGCCAGCGGCTGGGGAGATCGCTACCATAGCGCTGCAGGCCGGGCGCCACGTCGGCGGCCATCAGCGCGCCCTCGATCAGCAGGGTGCCGCTGCCGCACATCGGATCCAGCAGGCCGCCGCCATCGGCATAGGCGCGCGGCCAACCGGCGCGCAGCAACACCGCCGCGGCCAGATTCTCCTTGAGCGGCGCATCGTTCTGCGCCATGCGCCAACCGCGCCGGTGCAGCGGGCCGCCGCCCAGATCCACCGAGATGGTGGCGCGGCCCTTGCGCAGCGACAGGTTCAACCGCAGATCCGGGCTGTCCACATCCACCGACGGGCGTTCCAGGCCCTGCCGGCGCATGGTGTCGACCACCGCGTCCTTGATCCGCTGCGCCGCGTAACGGGCGTGCGTGATCGCGGTGCCGGAGACATGCGCGTCCACCGACAGCGTGTGGCCGACGGACAGGTGCTCGTCCCACGGCAATTCGGCCACGCCGGCATACAGTGCGTCCTCGTCCGGGCAATCGAACTCGCTCAGCGGCCACAACACGCGGCTGGCCAGGCGCGACCACAGCACGGCGCGCTGCGCGTCGCGCAGGTCGCCTTCGACGTTGACGCCGGAGATGGTGGCGGTGGCCTTGCTGGCACCGAGCGACAGCAGCTCGTCGGCAAGCAGGTATTCCAGGCCCTTGGCACAGGATGCGAAGAATTTCACGTAGGCAGGTATCGATGGAGACGCTGGCCGTGGGGGCGAGCGTGGGAGCAGGACGCTGGGCCGGCGCCCGGGAGGGCAAAGCCGTGGCCGCCGCGGGCGGGGCGCAAATGGTCGGCCATCGGAGCCGGCTTTACCAGCCCGCCGGCCGGATCGCCCGCTGCGCGGTTCACCACGGCGCCAGCCGCCACTGCGGCTGCGCAGTCTCCAGGCGCTGCCGCAGGCCCAGCCGCTGCAGGAAGGCGGCATCGTGCGAGGCGACGATCAGCGCCCCTTGGTAGCTGCGCAGCAGCGCCTCGATCGCTTCCACCGCGGCCAGGTCCAGGTGGTTGGTCGGCTCGTCCAGCAACAGCAGTTGCGCCGGCTGCGCCCGGTACAGCGCACAGGCCAGCGCCGCCTTGAGCCGTTGGCCGCCGCTGAGCTGGCCGGTGGGCAGGTCGGCACGCTGCTGGTCCAGCCCCAGCAGCGCCAGGCGCAGCCGCTGTGCGTGGGCTGGCGCACCCGGGTCTGCATCCTGCAGCTGCGCAGCGGCCGAGCGCATCGTATCCAGCAGCCCCAGGTGCTGATCCAGATAGGCCGCCGGCACATGCACCTGGCATTGCCCCGCGCTGGGTTGCAGGCGCCCGGCCAGCAGTTGCAGCAACGACGACTTGCCGCTGCCATTGGGGCCGACCAGGCCGATCCGCGGCTGCCCATGCAGCAGCAGATCCACCCGCCGCCCACCCAGCCGTCCGTCGGCCAGCTCCACCTGCTGCAGCGTGGCCAGCTGCCGCGATGCGCCGGCGGGCGATGTCGGCGCCAGGAGCGCGATCGTGGGGTCATCCTGCACCAGCGCTGCGGCCTGCACCACCGCCTCGCTCAACCGCGAATGTTCGGCCTGGCGTTGCTGTTGCAGCCGCCCCGCGCTGACCTCGCTGCGTTGCTTCTGCGCGCCGAGCAGGATCGCGGCCTGGTTGGCCTGCCCTGCAGCGCGCGCGCCGCGTGCCTGGCGCTGCTGTTGACGCTGCTGCTGTTCGCGCAGCGCCTGCTCGCCGCGCGCACGCGCCTGTTTGCGCTGGGCCAGCAACGCGCTGGCCGCCTGCTGTTCGATGGCGCGCTGCTGCGCATAGAACGTGTAATTGCCGCCGTAGCTGCGCAGGCCCTGCGCGGACAATTCGACAATGCGCTGCATCGCATCGAGCAGGCCGCGGTCGTGGCTGATCACCAGCAGGCCACCGCTCCACGCCAGCAACTGATCCATCAGCCGCTGGCGTTGCGGGCCATCCAGGTGATTGCTGGGCTCGTCCAGAATCAACAGGTCCGGCCGGGTCAGAAACGCACCAGCCAATGCCACGCGCGTCGCTTCGCCGCCGCTGAGCTGCGCGGCCGGTGCACGCGGATCGCGCCCACCCAGGCCTTGCCGTTCGAGTTCTGCGGCAAATTGCGCATGGGCGGTCCAGCGCTCGCCGACCAGTTCAAAATCGGCGAGCGCAACGCTGCCGGCGGCGATACGGTCCAGCGCATCCAGCAGCGGCGCGACCCCGGCCAGTTCGGCAATGCTCTGCCCCGGCGCCACGCGCACGCGCTGCGGCAGGTAATGCACGCTGCCGTTGCGCACGTAACGCCCTGCGCTGGGCAGCACCTCGCCGGCCAGCAGGCGCGCAAGCACGCTCTTGCCCACGCCATTGCGCCCGACCAGGCCGGTGGCGCGTTGGTCGATGTGGATGGACAGATCGGAAAATAGCGGGCTGCCATCGGGCAGCACATACGCAACGCTTTCCAGCGTCAGCGACGGATAGGTCATACGGGTCTCCATTGCATGCCAGCACACGCACCGATCCAGCCGGACCGGCAGCGGGTAAGGCCGTCATCACGACGGCGGCATCAATGGCGCATTGGACCAATCCTCAGACAGTGGGCAATGCGGCAAAGTGTAGGTCAGCCTGCGACGCAAGCAAACCTCGGGCTTGGCTGCGTTCAAGCGCAGCATGGTGAGCACCCGACCTTGCAGACATGCTCAAGCTCCTGGCGGCCGGCACCTGCTGACTTCCAGGCGCCCTCGAAAAAACGCGGCAAGTGCTCGCCGAAGGCCAGGACCCGCAGCACTTAGCACGCAGCACGCAGCGTGAAACTCGCCGGCCAGGCCTGCGTCCAACCGGCATAGCGGCGCATACGACGCGGCCGATGCCTTCGCTACCCCCCACTCAGCCGGCCGCAGGTCTCCGGGCAACCACCGTAGGAAAGATGCTGGCGCGATCATCGATGAAGCGGAGATCGGTGAACCCGGCGCTTTCCAGCTGCGCGCGGGTCTGCGCATGGGTGCGGAACGAGGCCCAGCGCGCCTGGACGATCTCGGCGAACACCAGGTTCTGCAGCATCAGCGCCTCGGGATCGATGTGTTCCAGCTTCCACGGCGACTCGGCAGACAGCGTCGGCGGCGGTGTCAGGAAACTTGCGACCAACACGCCGCCTGGCGCCAGCCTTTGAAAAAATGCGCGGTACAGCGCGATCACGCGCACCTCGTCCGGCTCATAGATGTTCAAGCCATTGCTGGTCAGCACATCCACGCGATCGTCGGCACCAGGCGTCCATGCGTCCTGGAGACGAAGCGAAAGCTGCCCCTCCAGCCCGCGCGCACGTGCGAGGTGCAGCGCCCCTTCCAGCGCCTGTGGGTCCAGATCGATACCGATCAGGCGCACGTCCGGACACTCCCGGTAGTCCAACAGCAACAGCTCGCCCATCCATCCGCAGGGCACCGATGCCAGCGTCATGCCTGGCCGCAGCAGCTCCTGCAGCTGCTGCTGGAAGATGCCGAAGCGTTCGCGGGTCGCAAGCACCGCAGGTGCCTCTTCGAAGATATGCCGTTCCATCGCCGACATCGACTCGTTCGGCTGCGCATCGGCGCGATACGTCACCAACCGATGGGTCCAGTAGGCATTCAACCCGCGATGCCTGAGCAGAAACCGCCCGAACTCGGTGGCCCAGAGCGCATCGACCAGACCAAGCAGACGCTGGACCAGCGCATCGGGCCGGTCACCGCTCTGGCGCAAACGCGATGTGAGCGATGCCAGCAATGCAGCATCGTCCTGGTCATCGCTGCCGTGGGAAATCAGCCGGCCCGCCTGCGCGGCCTGGCCCAGGTCTTCGTCATCACGTTGCATCGTCCACCTCGACAGGAGCGCGCCAATCGCAGCGCTCGCCATGCTGCGATCACTCCCGGCGCGACGGCGTCTCTACCGCGATGGAAGATGCGGCCGAGCGAACTGGCACCGCACGCAAGGCCTGGCGTGGATCACGCCAGGTGGTCGCCAGCGGCTGCACTCAACCCAGCCCGAAGGCCGGGTGATAGGCGACATCGGCCAGCGGCAGCAGCCGGTCGCCGAACGCCAGCGCCTGCAGCTCGGACGCCGGGACGCCGGGCAACACCAGCCCCGGCTCCACCGCAAAGCCAAGACGCCGGAAAAACCCCGGCTCGCCCAATGCCAGACAACCGGCAGCGCCACGCTCGCGCAAGCTGCCCAGCGCCGCCTGCACCAGGCGCGTGCCCAGTCCCTGGCGCTGATGCCCCGGCCCGATCGCCAGCGGCCCCAACGCGTACCAGCCGGGCGAATCGTCCGACAGCGACACCGGCGATACCGCCAGGTGGCCGACCACATACCCGTCGTGGTCGGCCACCAGCGACAACGCCAGCGCGCCGTCGTTGCGCAAGGCGGCGATCACGTGTTGCTCGTCGTGGCGACTATGTTCGTCGCGCATAAACGCGACCATCGTCAGCAGTTCGATCGCCGCAGCATCGCCATCGCTGGCTTCGCGAATCAGCACGTTCATCGCAGGCCCCGCAGCACGCACACCTTCAACCGGTTGCGCATCACAGGCTCTGCAACAATTCGGCGAAGGCGCGCGCCGACGCATCCACATGCGACGCCAGCCGGTGTTCGTCGTCGACCAGCAGCAAGCGCGCACGCCGCGCCTGCGCCCAGGCGATCACCTCGCCGGCCGGAATCAATTCATCGCGCCAGGCATGCACGATGGAAATCGGCACGCGCGCCGCTTCCAGTGCCGGCAACGGCCCCATCCGGGTCGGCGGCACCATCAGGAACAGCCCGCGCGTGGGCACCTGCAACGACACCTGCGCGGCGATGTACGAGCCCAGGCTGGAACCGACCAGCACCAGCGGGCCCTTGTCGGCCGCCGCCCGCGCGATCTCCAGCAGGCGTTGCAGCCGGCCCTGCACGTCGCCGAGCGAACTGACATCGCGGCGTGCATCCAGATCGGTGTAGTCCGGGCGCTCGTGGCTCCAGCCCAGCTGCCCGGCGACATCGGCCAGGGCGGTGACCTTCAGCGCATCCGGGCCGCTCTCGAAGCCGTGCGACAGGATGCAATGACCGCGGCTCATAGCGCCTGCACCGTATCGCCGATGCGCAGCACGCCGCCACGCAGGATGCGCGCGCACAAGCCGCCATGGCCGCGCATGGCGTTATAGCCACCCGCGCCCAGCGCATCTTCCATGCGCGAGCACGGATCGCAGGGGTCGGTGCCTTCCAGCTCGACATCGCCGATGCGAAAGCGCCGCCCCTTCAATGCGATCAGCGGGATACCGGACACCACCAGGTTGCGGCGCAAGGTGGCCGGCGCAATTGCTGTATGACCGGCCAGCGCTGCGATCACAGGCAGATGTTCGGCCTGGATCAGGGTCACGCCACGCTTGCCGCTGCCGCCCTTGTAGCGGTCGCCGACCAGGCCGATGCCGGTGGTGGCCTGCGCCGCGTCCACCTCGATCATGTCCACGTCGCGCGCCGGGCGCACGCCGATCCAGATCACCTGGCCGGTCTGCGGCAGGGTTGCCATCAATTTGCCCAAAGGGCTGTCGGGATTCAAAGCCATCGTCGAATGCTAGCATCCGCCCCATGTCCGATGCCGTCCTGCCGTCGCCACCGATCACCTACGCGCCGTTGTCCTACGAATCGCGGCTGGCGCGACGCGCGCTCACGCAGATCGACATGGTGGTCATCCATTGCACCGAATTGCCCGACATGGCAATGGCGCGCGAATACGGCGAACGCGTGCTCTACGACAGCGGCACCGGCAACAGCGGGCATTACTACATCGACCGCAACGGCAGCATCCAGCAGTACGTTGCGCTGGAGCGCGTCGCGCATCATGTGCGCGGCCACAACCCGCATACGCTAGGCATCGAACTGGTCAACAGCGGCCGTTATCCGCACTGGCTGGACTCGCGCCATCAGTGCATGAGCGAACCGTACCCGCAGGTGCAGATCAACGCACTGATCACGCTGCTGCAATGGCTGCAACAACAGTTGCCGTCGGTACGCCGCATTGCCGGCCACCAGGCACTGGACACCACCCAGGAAGCGGCCAGCGACGACCCGTCGCGCAAGATCCAGCGCAAGCTCGATCCCGGCCCGCTGTTTCCGTGGCCGCAGATCGAAGCGGCGGTCAGCTGGTCGCATACGCCGCGCTAGCAGCAGTGCACGCCAGCCTATCGAAACAGCATTCTGCCTTGGCTGGCGCAGCGCTCAGCGCTCGGCTGCGCGGTAGGTCTTCTCGCCTGCATTCACCGCCAGATCCAGGCGATTTTCCGGCGATGCGATCGGGCAGACCACATGCGGCGTCAACGCGCAGGGCGGATTTTCGGCCAGATTGAAGTCGAGCACGAGCCGGCCATCGTGTGGCGGCGCGGTGTAGAGATAACGCGCGCCGCCATAACTTTCCTTGCCGCTGGTGCGATCGGCGAACAGGAAGAACAGGCCCTGCCCGTCGTCGCTGACGATCGGCTGCAAGCGGTACTCCTGGCCATTGCGCGAGAACACCGCCTCGCCCGGCACCTCGACGGTGAGCGGTGTACCGATCGACGTCAGCAATGTGGTCGTGCGCGGGGTGGGATACGCCTGCCAGCGCGCCTGGATGCGCCAGTGCGGATCGGTCGGAAAATATTCCAGCCCGGCGAAATGGCTCAGCAGCGGCGCTGCCGGGTCGCGGAAACGCCAGCCGAACAAGCTGCCGGTCTGCACCAGATAGAACTGCCGCCCTTCCACATCCAGGCGATCACCCCGCTGCCCTGCGCGCTCCGGCTCCAGGCGTACGCGATCGACGCGCTGCCCGTTCAAGTACACCGGTACATTGGCGGCGGCGTCGAAGTGCACGCGGCCGTCGCCATCCAGCGTCAGCTGCCCCAGTTGCGCAGGACCGGCCGGCAACACCAGATCGCTGCGCGGATCGCTGCCCACCTGGTAACGGCCTGCACGCACACGCCCGGAGCCGGTGTAGCTCAGCCAGCCGTCGGGCGCACGCAAGCGCTGCAAGCGCTCGGCGCGTGCACGTTCGAGTTCGACCTGATACACCGCATGGCGGTCGCTCTGTCCACGACCGGCGATGCGCGCACCGTTGGCGTCGGCGGTCGACCCTGCCGAACAGGCAGCCATCGACAGCATCGCGACGCACAGCGCGCCGACCTGCAACTGCAACCGCATGAGTCACCCAGCACTGCGAGAAACTGCGCTCCGCGCAGCGAACCTGCGTCCCCACAGGTCACCGTTCCTGCCGCCATTGTGCCTGCAATCAGGGGCCGGTCGCGACCGGATGTGTCGCATCCTGCAACCAACCGCTCCAGGAGCCGGCGTAAACGCGCGCGCCCGACAAGCCGGCCACTTCCAGCGCCAGCAGCAGATGGCAGGCGGTCACGCCCGAGCCGCACATCACCACTGCCTGCTCAGGACGATACGCGCCCAGCAGCGCTGACAACTCGCTGCGCAGTTCCTCTGCAGGCTTGAAACGCCCGTCGCGCAGGCTCACGCCCAACGGACGACTCACCGCACCGGGCACATGCCCGGCCACCGGATCGACCGGTTCCACCTCGCCGCGAAACCGCTCGGCGGCGCGCGCATCCAGCAACCAGCCCGGCGCCTGATCCAGCTGCGCCAGGATCTGCCCGGCCTCGACCACGGCATCGCCATCGAAGCTGCCCGGGTACGCCGCGCCATCGTGCAGTGCCGGCGGCTCGGTGCTCTCCGGCAACCCCGCCGCGCGCCAGGCGGCCAGCCCGCCATCGAGCACCGCCACGCGGCGATGCCCCAGCAACCGCAGCATCCACCATGCCCGCGCCGCGGCCATGCTGCCGTCGGCGGCGTCGTAGATCACCACCTGGCTGTCGGGGTCGATCCCCCACTCGCCCAGCCGCCTGGCAAATGCCGCGCTGGTCGGCAGCGGATGCCGCCCTTGCGCCGGCTGCGACAGATCGGCCAGATCCTCGTCGAGATCGGCGTAGTGCGCGCCTGGCAGATGCCCCTGTGCATAGGCCTTGCGCGCTGCATCCGGGTCGGGCGCAGTCGGTGGCGCAGCGCGCGCGTCCAGCAGTCGCAACTGCGGATGCGGCAATGCCGCGGCCAACGTGGCGCTGTCGACCAGCGTGGTCCAGTGGGGTTCCGCACTCATGCAACCTGCTCCAGACGACGACGAAGATTGAGAAGAATGGCCGCGGTGGCGCCCCAGATGCGGTGGCCGGGCCAGTCGTATTCCAGCACGCGGCGTGGCCGGCCGCGAAACTCCAGCTCCACGCTGCGCAGATTGTCGGGGTCCATCAGATAGGCCAACGGCACCTCGAACACCTCGGCCACTTCATCCGGCTGCGGCACCGCCACAAACGCCGGGTCGATCACCGCCACCACCGGGATGACGCGAAACCCGCTCACGGTCAGAAACGGATCCAGATATCCCAGCGCATGCACCTGGCCGGCACCGAGCGCGATTTCCTCGCAGCTCTCGCGCAAGGCCGCAGCGGCCGCATCCGCATCCGACGGCTCGACCCGGCCACCGGGAAAACTGACCTGTCCGGCATGGTGACGCAGGCTGTCGGTGCGCCGGGTCAGCAGCACCATGGTGCCCTGCGCGCGCGGCACCAGACCGCACAGCACCGCGGCCTCCGCAGACGCGCCGCCTTCGGTCAGGTCGATCAATTCGGTATGATTCCAGCCCGGCCCGTCGGGAGCGGTGTCCAGCGCATACAACGCACGCTGCAGCTGCGCACATTCGGGCAGCCGCGCCGCCAACGCGCGCGCGGGCAGAACCGTGTGCAGATATTCCTGACGTTCGCCGTCGCTCATGCTCATCCAGCGTGCAATTTCATCCAGGCTGCGCAGGCAGCCGACACAGTGCGCCTGCGCGTCCAATGAACATACACCGATACACGGGCTGGGCAGGCCACTGCGGTTCGATTCCGTGTCGCTCATCGCTGGCTCCCGCCGCACCGCATCCTCCCGCCGTCCGTCCATCCTGTCGCGCCTGTCCGGTGGACCCAAACGACAACGCCGGCCTGGTGGCCGGCGTTGTCACAGCAACAGCAAACGCAATTACTTGACGCTGACCAGCTTGATCTCGAACTGCACGGCCACGTTCGGCGGGAACGGGGTACGCGGGTCGGCACCGTAGGCCTTCTCCGGCGGCAGGGTCACTTCCCACTTCGAGCCGGCCGGCATCTGCAGCAGCGTGTCGCGCATGGCCTGCATTTCGACTTCGCTGACCTTGATGGCCGGGATCTGCTGCGCAGGACGGGCCTTCTCGCGGTCGCCGAACGGGAACGGACCGGCCACTTCCAGCTGCACGGTGCTGGCCTGGGTCGGCTTGGCGCCCTTGCCGGCTTCGATCACGCGGTACTGCACGCCGCTCGGCAACGTCTGCACGCCAGCGGTGCCCTTGTTCTTGGCCAGGAACTGGTCGCTCTTGGTCTTGTTGGCAGCGGCGGCCTTGTCGTATTCGGCCTTGGCCTGCTGGGCACGGCCCTGCTCACGCTTCTGGAACGCTTCGACAGCCGGCTTCAGCTGGTCGGCGGTGATCGCCGGCTGCTTCTTGGCATAGGCGTCCTGCAGACCCTTTACCACCGAGTTGATGTCGAGCTGCTCGCCGCGGCCGGTGAGCTCGGCAAGGTTGTTGCCGTAGTCATAGCCGAAGTAGTAGCTCAACTTGCCCTTCTCGGACGTCGTGTCCTGGGCCAGTGCATTGCCCGTCAGGGCCAGGGCCGCCACAGCGACCGCGATAGAACGCAACTTCATCAAACAATTCTCCAGGGTGGTGGCACAGGACGGGTCTGCCGCCTGAGATGACGCGCTAGGATAGCGGCCGCGATAGCGAACCGCTACTTATCACGAAAGCTATGACCAGCAAGGCTTTCGGAAGTTCCGTATTTACTAATTTTTTACGTTCGTAAGGATTTCCATGTCCAATCACGTCATTCTGATCGCCGACCACGCCAGTGTACGGACGATCACGGTCAATCGACCGGACAAACTGAACGCCTTGAACCAGGAAACGCTGCACGCGCTGGATCATGCCTTCGCCGAGGCAGCGAGCGCGGACGACATCCGCGTGGTGATACTGACCGGCGCCGGCCCCAAGGCGTTTGTCGCCGGCGCGGACATCGCCGAAATGCGCGATCTGTCGGCGATGCAGGGCCGCGAGTTCTCGCTGCTCGGCCAGCAGCTGATGCGCCGGATCGAGCGCATGCCCAAGCCGGTGATCGCCATGGTCAATGGCTTTGCACTCGGCGGCGGGCTGGAGCTGGCGATGGCCTGCCATCTGCGCATCGCCGCATCCAGTGCGCGCCTGGGGCAGCCGGAAATCAATCTCGGCCTGATCCCCGGTTTCGGCGGCACGCAACGGCTGTTGCGTCTGACCGGACGAGCAGCGGCGCTGGAACTGTGCCTGCTCGGCCTGCCGATCGATGCCGCGCGCGCGTTCCAGTTGGGTCTGGTCAATCGCGTGGTCGAGCCGGAGGCACTGCAGGACGAAACCCTCGCCCTGGCACAACGCCTGGCCGCTGCCGCACCGCTCGCGCTGCGCGGCATCCTGGATGCGGTGGTGTTCGGTGGCGAATGCGCCATCGAAGAAGGCCTGCAGCTGGAAACCGCGCAATTTGCGCTGTTGTTCGCCAGCGACGACATGCGCGAAGGCACCGGCGCCTTTCTCGAAAAACGCCCCGCGCACTTTCTCAATCGCTGATCGGCCTGCCATGACGTTCGACCCCACACCGGCACCACGTCCACTGGCCCTGCAGCTGTTCGACTGCGTCCACGCCGACGATCTCGATCGTGCGTTGGCACTGGGCCTGATGGAGTACCGGCCCGATCCACGCGACGACCTGCTGGATCCGGCCTGCCCGCAACTGAGCGCGGTGCTGCTGGCCGCACAACAACGGCTGCGCGATGCCTGGGCAGCACGCGACCGCTACCGTGCACGCGCTGCGCGCCTGCAACGTCGCGCTGCCGAACGCGATGCACGCCGGACGCCGGCAGCGGCGCCCAGCCAACCGGCGGCCGCCGCATTACCGCCGCTGGCTGCGGCCATCCTGGCGCGCGCCAAGGCCAAGGCCGCTGGTGGAGTACAACCATGAACGCGATCCACGTCACCGCGCCTGCACGGCGCGGCAGCAGCATGCGCAAGCCCGAAATACAGGAGATGTTCGCGCGCTTGCGCGAGCTCAATCCGCACCCGACCACCGAACTGGAATACACCACGCCGTTCGAGTTGCTGATCGCGGTGCTGCTGTCGGCACAAGCCACCGATGTCGGCGTCAACAAGGCCACCCGCAAGCTGTACCCGGTGGCCAATACCCCGCGCGACATTCTCGATCTGGGCGAAGAAGGCCTGAAGCGCTACATCGCCACGATTGGCCTGTTCAACGCCAAGGCCAAGAACGTCATTGCCACCTGCAGGATCCTGCTGGAGCAATACGGCGGCGAGGTGCCGCACGATCGCGCTGCACTGGAGGCCTTACCCGGCGTCGGCCGCAAGACCGCCAACGTCGTGCTCAACACCGCGTTCGGCGAGCCCACCATGGCGGTGGATACGCATATCTTCCGCGTCGCCAACCGCACCGGTCTTGCACCGGGCAAGGACGTGCGCGTGGTCGAGGACAAGCTGGTCAAGGTCATTCCGGCCGAATTCCTGCACGACGCACACCACTGGCTCATCCTGCATGGCCGCTACGTCTGCAAGGCACGCAAACCCGATTGCCCAGGCTGCGTGATCCACGACCTATGCCGCTACCGCGACAAGACCCCCGCACCCGCCGAAAGGCCGACAACAGCAAAAGGCTAACCAGCCGTCACAGCAACCAACCCGCAAAACCAACGCCAAGCAATCACGCTGGCAAAGCCTACGTGTGCCTTTACGAATCCCAAATCCCGACTCCCCAATCCCCGCCCAAAAAAAATCGCGACCGGGATGATGCGTCTTGCGGCGCCATGCATCACCCGGTCACGATAGATGTCACCCGGCGCGAGCGCCGGGCGTCTGCAGCAGGTCTACGCCGCCTTGGCTTGCTCCACGCGCTGTTCGACCAGCGCGCTTTCCACCGTCGGCTGGCCTTCCACGCGTCGATCCAGCTCGTTCCAGTCCACCACCAGCTCGCAGCCGCGCGAGGCCGCATTCCGGCTCCAGTCGCGCAGCAACTCGATGCAGGCGTGGTCAACGTGATGCAGCTTGGCCACGTCCAGGTGCAGTGCGGTGTTCGGCGGCACGCTTTCCAGCGTACGCGCCATCGCCGGCACCTTCAGGAACGTCGCCGAGCCCTGCAGGGTCAGATGCATCTCGTCCTTCTTGTGCTCGTGCTCACGCACGTCCACCTTCAGGCGCGAAGAATGCAGGGCCAGACGGAACAACGACAGGCCGAAGCCGATCAGCACGCCGGTCAGCAGGTCGGTCGCCACGATCGCGAAGGTGGTCGCCAGGTAGATCGCCGCGGTGCCGCGACCATAGGTCGCCAGCTCCTTGACCTGCCCGATCTTGATCATCTTCACGCCGGTGTAGACCAGGATGCCGGCCAGACACGCCACCGGCGTCATCCGCAACAGCCATGGCAGCAGCATCGCGAACACCAGCAACCAGCCGCCATGCAGCACCGTGGACATGCGCGTGGCCGCACCGGCCTGCACATTGGCCGCGCTACGCACGATCACGCCGGTCATCGGCAATGCGCCCAGGAAGCCGCACAGCATATTGCCCACACCCTGCGCCGCCAGCTCGCGGTCGTACTGCGTACGCGCACCCTGATGCATGCGATCCACCGCCGCCGCCGACAGCAAGGTCTCTGCGCTGGCGATGAAGGCAAAGGTCACCGCCGACACCAGCAAGGTCGCATTGAACACGCCGAAGATGTCCGCCACGCTGGGGATGCTGATCGCCGAGAACAGATTGGTCGGCACATCGACCTTGTTGACGTTCAGGCCCTGCAACTGCACCGTCGCCGTGACCACCACCACCGCGATCAACGCACCCGGCAGAAAGCGCAGACGCTGCGGACGCAGCTTGTCCCAGGCCAGGATGATGCCGATGGTGGCCAGGCCCACGAACAACGCGGTGCGGCCGGTCCCTTCGCTGATCGCCTGCCACACCACGGCCGGCAATGCAGCGAAGTTTTCTAGACCGCGCGCCTTGGGAGCGGCGTCCATCAGCACATGCGCCTGCGAGGCCACGATCAGGATGCCGATACCCGACAACATGCCGGCCACCACGGCCGGCGACGTCATCCGGAACCACACGCCTGCGCGGCACAGGCCGGCAATCAACTGAATCGCACCGGCCAGCAGGATCACCGGACCGAGGGCGGCAATGCCGTGCTCGCGAACCAGTTCGAACACCAACACAGCCAGGCCGGCGGCCGGTCCGCTCACCTGCAGAGGAGAGCCCGCCAGGAAGCCGACGACCAGCCCACCGATGATGCCGGTGATCAGGCCTGCGGCCGGCGGCATGCCGGAAGCGATCGCAATGCCCATACACAACGGGAGCGCGACGAGGAAGACCACGACAGACGACAACAAATCACGTCCGAACAGTCCCTGGCGGAAATATCCGCCGATACCTGATGTGTTCATGATGTGCTCCGTCAGGCGAGTTCAGCGCGCACGACTTGCTGCAGTCGCGGACGTGGGGTGGCTTCGGGGGTGTTGTCCGCCAACAGCGGACGGAAGCCACCCTTCTCGGCATCGAAGGCGCGGATCTCGCCATGGGCGATGTCATAGATCCAGCCGTGGATGCGCAAGGTGCCGGCCGCCAGACGCGCGGCGACCACCGGCTGCGTACGCAGATGGTCCAGCTGCGAGACCACGTTCTCTTCGGTCATGCAGCTCAGCGCTTCCTGGCTGTGCGGATCGTGCCCGTGATGGGCAGTGACGTGACGCGCTGCATCGGTGTGCTTGAGCCAGGCCGCCACGGACGGCACGTCTTCCAGCGATTCCGGCTTGAGCACCGCCTTCATTGCGCCGCAGTCGGTATGACCGCAGATCACGATGTGCCGCACGCCTAGCACGGCGATGGCGTATTCGATCGCCGCAACCACGCCGCTGACGTGCTGGGAGTAAGGCGGCACCACATTGCCGATGTTGCGATAGACGAACAATTCGCCCGGCTGTGCGGAGAAGATCAGCTCCGGCATGACACGCGAATCGGCGCACGTGATGAACAACGTATGCGGACTCTGGCCGCCGGCCAATTCCTGAAAGCGCGCACTCTGGCGCGGATACACTTCCTTACGGAAATGACGAAAACCTTCTAGCAAACTTTCCATGGGAGATACCTCTAGGCAACGAATGGCCATCCGCGGCGCAAACCGCGAAGTGCAAAGACGAACAAATCAAAGGAAGCCGGTGCGCTGCACCGGTTGACGCGACTAACGAAGGATCAGGCGCGCACTGCGTTGGGAGGACGCAGTTGCGGGATCAGGTCGCGTTTTTGAGTTGCCGGCGCGTAATGCGCGTACCAGGAGGGGAAATAACGTGCGACCACCGGCCATGCCTGGGAGAGCAAGGGGATATCGTCTGCAGAATGGGTATCGACCTGGGTCTGTGCGTCCCCGTCGCCCTGCAGATCATCGGCTGCGTCACGTTCTTCGCCAGCATCCGCCATTACCGCCACGCCATCGCCCACAAGCGCATCGTGGATGCGGCTGTGTGCATCGGCCGCCGACCACGCAGTAAGCGCGAGCAAGCAGACCAACAGCAATTGGAGGAATCGAGGAAACATGGCCTCGAAACTAACAATTTAGAACGCGCCTGTGCAAGTGGTGCGACGCACAAAGCGCTTGATACGCCACAGTTCCACTTGGTCGGTTCAGGTCGCAATAAGCTTGAGCTCGCTGAAACGGTGAACTGCGCCACTGTCACATCTGTCATACGACGCGGTCCGTTCAGACTCATGACACACGATGACAAAAAACAAACACACGTAAATCTTTGTCTTTGTTGACAAAAATCAGATTGCAATGCGATTCGAAGTTGTCACATTAACGCAACTTTCACGCCATAGCCTGCGCTCACTTTCTCAGGTCGCAAGGCACATATGAAACTTTCTCCCACCCTGCTTGGCTCCGCCCTGCTGCTGGCGCTGGCCGCACCCGCTGCGCACGCCGAAATCGCCATCGACGTGATCGGCGGCTCGGAGATGTCGCTCGAAGGCCTGGTCCAGGCCGACGGCAACTGGTTCCACAACGATGTGCAGGACCTCAATGGCCCGATCGGTGCCAATGGCGACAATTCCGAGTTCAGCATCCGCCGTGCCGAGCTGGTGCTCAAGGGCAAGGGCCCGGGCAATTTCGAATGGGTGGCCGGTTACGACCCGAGCGTGCTGAAGGAAGTCACCATCCGCGGCACCACTATCCGTAGCACCGGGCGTTTCCTCGACAACAACATCAAGTACAAGTTCGCCGGCAACGCCAACAATTACCTGCAGGTCGGCCAGTTCAAGCAGCCCAACAGCCTGGAAGAGCTGTCCAGCACCAAGAACAACGACTTCGTCTCCAAGGCCGCAGTGACCAACACCTACGGCATCTCGCGCCGGCTGGGCGTGGCCTACGGCATGGGCGACAACGACTGGAGCATCACCGCCAGTGCATTCGGCCGCGAACTGACCCGCAACCAGGCACACGGCAGTGGCTACGGCGCGCGCGGCACCTGGGCGCCGATCAACGAGAGCGGCAACGTGCTGCACTTCGGTCTGAGCTACCTGGGTTATGACACCGACGACGACACCTTGCGCCTGCGCGCACGCCCGGACGCCGACCTGACCACGGTGCGCCTGATCGACAGCGGCGCCATCACCAACGTGGACAGCGTGGGTGTGGCCGGCGCCGAGGCGATGTGGATCACCGGCCCGTTCAAGCTGCAGAGCGAGTTCTTCCAGGAAAACGCCAAGCGCATCGGCAACAACGCCAACGATTACAAGAGTGACGGCTGGTACGTCAGCGGCGTCTGGAACATCACCGGCGAGACCTGGGGCTACAAGGCCGGCGTGCCGACCACCCCGCTGCCGAACGCGCCGGCCTCGGGGATGTGGCAGCTGGCGGTGCGCTACGACACCCTGGACCTCAACGACGGCCACCTGGTCTCCAACGGCACCACCCCGTTCGTGGACGGCGTGCTGGGCGGCAAGATGGACGTGTGGACGATCGGTGCCAACTGGTACTGGCGCTCCAACTTCAAGTTCGCACTCGACTACGCGAAGGTGGAAAGCACCCGCTACAACAGCGCCACGCGTGGCCTGGTCGACGACAACCCGTCGATCATCGAGGCACGTGCTCAGTTCTATTGGTAAGTGCGCGCTGGATCGGCCGCCGTGCTGCGCTCCCGTGAGCGCGCCACGGCGGCAACCATCCTGATCCGACCCGGCAACGCGCCCCACCGCAACGCCGTCATATGCATGTCATCTCCCGGACATCGCGCAGTCATGCCCCTGCCCTGCAATGGCACGACCGCGGGACGTCCTCATCCCTTCGCTACAGGAGCTGTTCCGTGATCCACTCTCTGAAGACCCGTCTGGCCGTCGGCGTGCTCACCGCCTCGCTGGCCTTGTGCGCCCAGGCCGCCGATGTCACCGGCGCCGGTGCGTCGTTCATCTACCCGGTGATGTCCAAGTGGTCGGCCGACTACAACGCGGCCACCAAGAAGCAGGTCAACTATCAATCGATCGGTTCGGGCGGCGGCATCGCCCAGATCAAGGCAGCCAGCGTGGATTTCGGCTCGTCCGATGCGCCGCTCAAGCCGGAAGAACTGGCCGCGGCCGGCCTGGCGCAATTCCCGTCGGTGATCGGCGGCGTGGTGCCGGTGGTCAACGTGCCCGGCGTGGCGGCAGGCGCGCTGAAGCTGGACGGCAAGACCCTGGGCGACATTTTCCTGGGCAAGGTCAGCACCTGGAACGACCCGGCGATTGCCGCGCTCAACCCGGGCGTGAAGCTGCCCGACGGCAAGATCACCGTGGTGCATCGCTCCGACGGTTCGGGCACCAGCTTCAACTTCACCAACTACCTGTCCAAGGTCAACCCGGACTGGAAGGGCAAGGTCGGCGAAGGCACCGCGGTGCAGTGGCCGACCGGCATCGGCGGCAAGGGCAACGAGGGCGTGGCCGCGTACGTGAAGCAGATCAAGGGCGGCATCGGCTACGTCGAGCTGTCGTATGCGCTGCAGAACAAGATGGCCTACACCGCGATGAAGAACGCCGCCGGCAAGTTCGTGCAGCCGTCCGACGAGACCTTTGCAGCCGCCGCCAACAGCGCCGACTGGGGCAACAGCAAGGACTTCTACCTGGTGATGACCAACGCCTCCGGCGACAACGCCTGGCCGATCACCGCCACCAACTTCATCCTGGTGCAGAAGAAGCCCAAGAATCCGGCCGGCCTCAAGAACACGCTGGAGTTCTTCCGCTGGGTCTACAGCAAGGGCGATGCGCAGGCCAAGCAGCTGGACTACGTGCCGCTGCCGGACAGCCTGGTGACCCAGATCGAAGGCTACTGGGCCAAGAACCTGCCCAAGTAACCCCAGCCACAGCGACAGGAACGACGCCGTCTCTCTCCCCGGCGTCGGCACCGGGACGCGGCCCCCACGGGGTCGCGTCTTTTTTGTGATGCCTTCTCCAAAAGGCACTGTCATGCACGTGTAACAAAAACATCATTTCATAGCGTGGTCTGCCGGGTCCCCCGGCCAACCCAGCCTCGGAGCTTCCATGAAACTGCAGTCGGCCAGCCTGACCGCCCTGTCCCTCACCATCGCCCTCGCCCTGGCCGCCTGCTCGCCCGGCAAGGATGCGCAGTCCGGCGACACCGCCAAGGGTGCCACCGCCGCAGGTGCCACCGCTGGCGACAGCAAGAGCGCCGAGATCTCCGGCGCCGGTGCGTCCTTCATCTATCCGCTGGTCTCCAAGTGGTCGGCTGACTACAACGCCGCCACCGGCAACAAGGTGAACTACCAGTCGATCGGCTCCGGCGGCGGTATCGCGCAGATCAAGGCCGGCACGGTGGACTTCGGTTCTACCGACAAGCCGCTGGACAGCGCCGAACTGCAGCAGGCCGGCCTGGGCCAGTTCCCGTCGGCGATCGGCGGCGTGGTGCCGGTGGTGAACCTGGAAGGCATCGCACCGGGCAAGCTGCGCCTGACCGGCGCGCTGCTGGGCGACATCTTCCTGGGCAAGGTCACGATGTGGAACGACGCGGCGATCGTCGCGGCCAATCCGGGCGTGACCCTGCCGGCGACCAAGATCAACCTGGTGCATCGCTCCGACGGTTCGGGCACCACCTTCAACTTCTCCAACTACCTGTCCAAGGTCAGCCCGGAGTGGAAGAGCAAGGTCGGCGAAGGCACCTCGGTGCAGTGGCCGGGTGGCGTCGGCGGCAAGGGCAATGAAGGCGTGGCCTCGTACGTGCAGCAGATCAAGGGTTCGATCGGTTATGTCGAACTGGCCTACGCACTGCAGAACAAGATGCCCTACGCCTCGCTGCAGAATGCGGCCGGCCAGTGGGTGGAGCCGAATGCGGAAAGCTTTGCCGCCGCTGCCGCCAGCGCCGACTGGGCCAACGCCAAGGATTTCAACCTGGTGATCACCAACGCACCGGGTGAGAAGGCCTGGCCGATCACCGCGACCAACTTCATGCTGATGCACAAGCAGCCCAAGGATGCGGCGCGCAGCAAGGCGACGCTGGACTTCTTCAAGTGGGCGCTGGACAACGGCCAGGCCCAGGCCAGCGAACTGCATTACGTGCCGCTGCCGCCGGAACTGGTCAAGCAGATCCAGGCCTACTGGGCCAGCGAGTTCAAGTGATGCCCTGCACCCGCTGTGATGGCGGGCTGCGCTGCGGTGAGGTGCCTGCGGGTGCCTCGCCGTTCCTGCTGTCTCACGCTCCCGCCAGTGCGCGGGTGACGAGTCCAATCGAATGAATGCCACCGCCATTCCCGAAGCGATGACCGCCCCGCGCGGCCGCGACCTGCGCGATGCACGTGCCGATCGCCTGTTCAAGCTTGCGCTGGCCGCCACGGTCGTCTTCGTCCTGTTGGCGCTCGGCAGCGCCGCGCTGTCGATGCTGTGGGGCGGGCGCCATGCCTTGCAGATGCAGGGCCTGAGCTTTTTCTATTCCGCCGACTGGAATCCGGTGGAAAACAAATACGGCGCGCTGGCGCCGATCTACGGCACCCTGGTCACCGCCTTGGTTGCGATGGTGATTGCGGTGCCGGTGAGTTTCGGTATCGCGTTCTTCCTCACCGAGGTGGCGCCGCGCTGGCTGCGCGGCCCGGTCGGCACCGCCATCGAACTGCTGGCCGGCATCCCGTCGATCATCTATGGCATGTGGGGCTTGTTCGTGCTGGTGCCGGTGATGACCGAGCACGTGACGCCCTGGCTCAACGATCACCTGGGCACGCTGCCGTTGATCGGCCCGTTGTTCCAGGGCCCGCCGTTGGGAATCGGGTTGCTGACCGCAGGCTTCGTGCTGGCGATCATGGTGATTCCGTTCATCTCCTCGGTGATGCGCGAGGTGTTCCTGACCGTGCCGACGCGCCTGAAGGAATCGGCGTACGCGCTGGGGTCGACCAAGTGGGAAGTCAGCTGGGACATCGTGCTGCCCTACACCCGCTCTGCGGTGATCGGCGGCGTGTTCCTGGGCCTGGGCCGTGCGCTGGGCGAAACCATGGCAGTGGCGTTCGTGGTCGGCAACACGGTGCGGCTGTCGCCGTCGCTGCTGGAGCCCGGCACCACCATCGCCGCGCTGATCGCCAATGACTTCGGCGAGGCCACCGAAACCTATCGCTCGGCATTGCTGCTGCTGGGCTTTGTCTTGTTCATCGTGACCTTTATCGTGCTGGCGATTGCGCGCTTCATGCTGATGCAGCTGTCGCGTCGGGAGGGCAACTGATGTCCTCGGTCTCGCAATCGTTGTACAACCGCCGCCGCGTGACCAACGCGATCGCACTGTTGCTGTCCTGCGTCACCGCGGTGTTCGGCCTGTTCTTCCTGGGCTGGATCCTGTGGACCTTGTTGTCCAAGGGCGTGCCAGGCATCGACGTCAACCTGTTTACCAAGATGACACCGCCGCCGATGCAGGAAGGCGGCCTGCTCAATGCCTTCTTCGGCAGTGCGGTGATGTGCGGCCTGGCGCTGGCGATCGGCACGCCACTGGGCATTGCCGCCGGCACCTGGCTGGCCGAATACGGCAATGCACGCAAGGCCGGGTTGGTGGTGCGCTTTGTCAACGACATCTTGTTGTCGGCACCGTCGATCGTGCTGGGGTTGTTCGTCTACACGCTGTACGTGATGCAGACCGGTGGGCGCTTCTCCGCGTTTGCCGGCGCGCTGTCGCTGGCCTTCATCGTGCTGCCGGTGGTGGTGCGCACCACCGATGAAATGCTGCGCCTGGTGCCGGCGCAGATGCGCGAAGCGGCGTTGTCGCTGGGTATCCCGCAATGGAAGGTCACCGTGCAGGTGCTGTATCGCGCCGCATCGGCCGGCATCCTCACCGGCATCCTGCTGGCCCTGGCCCGCATCAGCGGCGAGACCGCGCCGTTGCTGTTCACCGCCTTTGGCAATCAGTACTGGAACAGCAACGTGTTCCAGCCGATGGCCAGCGTGCCGGTGATCATGAATCAGTTCGCCGGCAGCCCGTACGAGACCTGGCAGACCCTGGCCTGGTCCGGCGCGCTGGTGCTGACCGTGTTCGTGCTGCTGGTGAGCCTGGGCGCGCGCGCCCTGCTATTGCGCAACAAGATTTCCAATGACTGACATCTCCCTCCGGACACCCGACATGAACGATCTCCAAAACGCCATGCCGATGCATCGCATCGCCGTTCCGGCCGCCAAGGGAGCACCGGCCGCGCAGGCGCCGGTGAAAGTGGCCGCACGCAATCTGGACTTCTATTACGACAAGTACCACGCGCTCAAGGGCATCAACATCGAGATCCCGGAAAAGCGCGTCACCGCGCTGATCGGGCCGTCGGGTTGCGGCAAGTCCACCCTGCTGCGCATCTTCAACCGCATCTATGCGCTGTATCCGAAGATGGAAGCGCGCGGCGAAGTGCTGCTGGACAACGAAAACATCCTGTCGCCGAAGTACCCGATGAACCGGCTGCGCAGCAAGGTCGGCATGGTGTTCCAGAAGCCGGTGCCGTTTCCGATGACGATCTTCGAAAACGTCGCCTACGGCATCCGCCACCACGAAAAACTGTCCAAGGCCGACATGCAGAACCGGGTCGAGCAGGCGCTGCGCCAGGGCGCGCTGTGGGACGAGGTCAAGGACAAGCTGGGGCAAAGCGCGCTGGGCCTGTCCGGCGGCCAGCAGCAGCGGCTGTGCATCGCACGCGCAGTGGCGCTACGCCCGGACGTGTTGCTGCTGGACGAACCGACCTCGGCGCTGGATCCGATTTCCACCAGCCGTATCGAGCAGCTGGTGGAAGAACTCAAACGCGAATACACCATCGTGATCGTGACCCACAACATGCAGCAGGCGGCACGTGTCTCCGACTACACCGCCTTCATGTACCTGGGCGACCTGATCGAGCATGACCGCACCGAAACGATTTTCTCCCAGCCGTCCAAGCAGCAGACCGAGGACTACATCACCGGCCGCTTCGGTTGATGTAAGGCGGGCCATCACAACGCCGCATTGACGCAGCTCCGCCGCACTGCCCGGCACGACATTTGCATCACCTGCGATGTCGCCGGGGTTACGGCGGACATCCACCACCGCCACGAATCGAGATCACGATGAACCAGCACCTCAACGACCATATCGTCAAAAGCTACGACGAGGAGCAGCACCGTCTTGTCGCTGAGATCGTGCGCATGGGCGACACGGCGGTGGCGCAGCTGGAAGCCGCACTGGATGTGGTGGAGCGTCGCGACGACAACGCCGCGCATCGCATCGTGGTCAACGACGAGGCGATCGATGCGCTGGAGCATGCGATCAGCCACGACGTGATGCGGCTGGCGTTGCGTGGGCCGATGGCGCGCGACCTGCGCGAGATTCTGGCCGGCCTGCGTATTCCGGCCGATATCGAACGCATCGGCGATTACGCGGCCAATGTCGCCAAGCGCTCGATCGCGCTCAATTCCGCACCGCCGCTGCCGCAGACGGTGGGCCTGCGTGCGCTCGGCCAGATGGCCGCCGATGCAGTGCGCGAAGCGGTGCAGGCGTACCGCAACAAGGATGCCGATGCGGCCATCCGCGTGCGCGACGAAGATGCACGCCTGGATGCGCAATACACCGCGCTGTTCCGCGAGCTGCTGACCTACATGATGGAAGACCCGCGCAACATCACTCCCTGCACGCACCTGCTGTTCATGGCCAAGAACCTGGAGCGCATTGGCGACCACGCCACCAACATCGCCGAGAACGTGTGGTTCCTGGTCCATGGCGAACAGCCGCTGCCGCCGCGCCTGAAGCGCGACGACACCAGCACCACCGGCGTCATCTGATCGCAACAAGTGCCGGCGGCATCTGCCGGCACAGGTCGCAACGCCTTATTTCATTACGTATTCAGCTCCAAATGCCTACGGTCAACTCGCACAGGCTGTTCCTGTGACGCAGGAGTAGGCAGATGAAACGCATCATCGGATCCCTCATGGTTGTGTCGCTGTTGACGTCCGGCGCAGCGTTCGCCGCGCCGCAACAGCATGACGACCGCGACCGCGGCGCGCAGCACCACGACGCGCGTGGTCCGGACCGCCGCGACGATCATCGCGACGACAGGCACGATGACAAGCGTGACCACCGCCCCAGCGCGCACAACGACGACCACCGCAACGATCGTCGCGGCCCGCCGTATCGGCGTGGCGAGCGCCTGGCACCCGACCATCGCGGCATACGGGTAACCGACTACCGCAAGCATCACTTGAACACGCCGCAGCGCGGGCACGAGTGGCGCCGCGTGGACAACAACTACGTGCTAATTGCGGTGGCCACCGGGCTGATCGCAAGCGTGGTCGCCGCCCGCTGACGCCAGCGGTGTAGCACAGCTTCCGGGCCCGATCCGTGGCAACACGGGTCGGGCTTTTGTTTGCCGGATCGCCGCTCAGTACACGCGGGCAGGCCGCCAGCTGCCACGATCGGGCCGGCCGTGCGACCTGCTAGGCTATGCCGATGAACGAACCGGTCGACCTGCAGCCTGCCCCCTCCTTCCTGCCCATGTCGCGGCGCTTCCGCGGCTACCTGCCCGTGGTGGTGGATGTGGAAACGGGAGGTTTCGACTGGAACAAGCACGCCCTGCTGGAAATTGCCTGTGTGCCGATCGAAATGGATGCCGACGGGCGGTTTTTCCCCGGCGACACCGCCAGTGCCCATCTGGTGCCGGCGCCAGGACTGGAGATCGACCCGAAGTCGCTGGAGATCACCGGCATCGTGCTCGACCACCCGTTCCGCTTCGCCAAGCAGGAAAAGGACGCGCTGGACCATGTGTTCGCACCGGTGCGTGCGGCAGTGAAGAAGTACGGCTGCCAGCGCGCGATCCTGGTCGGCCACAACGCGCATTTCGATCTGAACTTCCTCAACGCCGCGGTTGCGCGTGTGGGCCACAAACGCAATCCGTTCCATCCGTTCAGTGTGTTCGACACCGTGACCCTGGCCGGCGTGGCCTACGGGCAGACCGTGCTGGCGCGCGCGGCACAAGCCGCAGGCCTGGAGTGGAACGCCGCCGATGCGCATAGCGCGGTCTACGACACCGAGCAGACCGCGCGGCTGTTCTGCACGATCGCCAATGCCTGGCCGGGGCCTGGCGCGGGCTGAGCGAGCCGGGAATCGGGAATCGGGATTGGGGAATCGTTAAAAAGCAGCGGGGCTCCCTGCTTGAGACATCAGCAGTTGGCGGCGCCACTGCGTGTGCCCTTACCCTCCTCCGCCCTTCGGGCACCTTCTCCCGCAGGAGAAGGAAAGCGCCAGGCACCTTGGCTCTGCGATTCCCGATTCCTGATTCCCCAATCCCCGCACCTAACCCACACAGATGCGATCGCGCCCCGCGCTCTTGGCTTGGTACAGCGCCTGGTCGGCGCGTTGCATCAGCGATGAGCCGGTGTCGTCGTCGCGCAACTTGGCCACGCCGGCACTGAAGGTCACCTGTAGGCCTTCCACGCCGCCCCAGCCGTGGCGCGCGTGGAACAGCTCGCGGATGCGCTGGCACAGCGCCTGCGCATCCTCCAGCGTCGTGTCGGCCAGCAGCAGGGCGAACTCTTCGCCGCCCAGGCGTGCCGGCAGGTCCGACGCGCGCGCGGCGGCGGTCAGCAGCACGCCGACTTCGTGCAGCACCGCATCGCCACTGGCATGCGAATAGTGGTCGTTGATGCGCTTGAAATGGTCGATATCCAGAATCGCCAGCACCAACGGGCGCGCGCTGCGGCGTGCGCGGCTGATGTCGCGCGCCAGCGCCTCGTCGAAATGCCGGCGGTTGGGCAGCCCGGTCAGGGCGTCTTCGTGCGCCTGGCGCTCGAACACATCCGACTTGATGCGCAGCCGCGTCAGCAGCTCGCTCTTTTCCTGGTTGGCCTGCAGCAAGCGCTGTGCCTGCAGCTGCAGATCTTCGGTGCGTTTGCGCACCAGTTCGGCCAGGCGTGCGTTATGGGTCTTGTAGCGGCGCAACAGGAATCGGTACACCAGCGCCAGCAATAAAATCGCACCCAGCACCGCGGCAAGGCGCACGTCCTGGCGCTGCCACCACAGCGGCAGCACCTCGAACGCCCACACCGCCTCGTGCGGACTCCAGGCACCGCCCGGGTGACGGGCCGCCACATGCAGACGGTAGCGCCCCGGCGGCAGGCCGATGAATTCCACGCTGCGTTGCCGGCCACGCTCGGTCCAGTCGTTGTCCAGGCCTTCCAGGCGCGTGCGGTATTCGATCCGCTCCGGCAGCAGAAAGCTCATGCCGACGTAGGACACGTTCAGGCGGTGCCCGCCCGGCAGGCGTGCCTGCTGTCGCCATGTCAGCGGACGTGCGTCCTGCTGCACGCTCTCGATCACCGCAGGCGGCGCGCGCCGCTCGCGAAAGCGCTGCAGGCGCGCCGGGTCGACCGTACTCACGCCGCCGGCGGTAACCACCCAGATCGATCCATCGGCACGCGCGATCATGCTCGGCCCGGAGCTGCCGTTGGCCTGCGCGTTGCCCATGCCGTCGATCTCGCCATAGCGTTCGATGACCAGCCGGCCGCGTCCATCGGCAACCGCGTTGAGCTGCGTGAGTTGCGTGCGCAACACGCCGCGATTGCTGCTGATCCAGGCATTGCCGAACCGGTCGCCGACCAGCTGGAACACCGTATCGACCGGCATGCCCTGCTCCAGACCCACGCGTGCGAGCCTGCCGTTGCGCACCCGGTACAGGCCGCGATCGGTCGAGATCCAGACAGCGTCACCGATGCGCTGAAAACCGAACACGCTCCGCGCACCGCCCAGCGCCTCCAGATTCAATTGCTGCAGTTTTCCCTCGCGCAGTACCGCCGCGCCGTCGACCGAGCCGATCCACAGCGCACCATTGATGCTGGCCAGCGCGGTCACCACGCCATCGGGCAGGCCGTCGACGGCCAGGGGCACCCGCTTGCCGTTCACCAGCTTCACCACGCCGCGCTGCGTGGCCAGCCACACCACGCCGGAGTCTTCGATCACGATGGCGCGGATATGCCCGCTGGGAATGCCCTCGGCGTCGCCGTAATGCCGCAGCAGGCGTCCGTCGCGCAGCACGAAGACGCCATCGGCATAGGTGCCCACCCACAGATCGCCGTGCCGATCCAGCGCCAGGCTGAGCACCGAGAGCTTGCGCCCGGATGGCGTGGCCACCGCCACCGGCACGATGCGCCCGTCCGGCAGCATGCGATCCAGGCCGGCGGTGCTGGCGATCCACAGGCTGCCGTCGCGGTCTTCCAGCACCGCGCGGGCGTAGTCGCCGCTCAGCCCATCGCGTTGGCTATAACTGCTGAACAGGGTTTCGCGCAGCCGAAACAGCCCGCCGTTGGCGCCGACCCAGATGCTGCCTTCGGCATCCTCGCGCAGGCTGACGATGCGCCCGGTCGGCAGGCTGCGACCAGCCGGCAGATGCTCCACTCCATGACTGCCGATGCGCAGCAGCCCCTGATTTTCGCTGCCCAGCCACAGGTCGCCATGGTGGTCCTGCAGCATCGCGGTGAAATGGCCCTGCCCGGGCACCCGCCGCACCAGCTCGGCAGTCTCGCCCCGCAACCGATACAGCTGCTCGCCGGCGACGACCCACAGCGTGCCGTCCGGCGCGCGGTATGGCCACGCCAGCCCCGCCGGCAGGCCGAACGCGGCCGGGGCGCGATGCATGCGCCCGTCCGGTTCGCGGTAGATCAGGCCGTCCAGCGTGCCGATCAGCAGCCGGCCCTGGTCGTCGAACGCCATGCGCGGAAAGCTGCTCTGCAGCGGCACGCCATCGCGCGGCGGAAAATACTCGAAGCGCCCATCCGGCCACAGGCAGCCCAGCCCGTGGCCCTCGAACAGCAACCACATGCGGCCGTGCGCATCCATGGTCATTGCATGGATCAGCGCCTGCGGCCACTGTCCCTGCCGCTGCCAGTGCCGCCACTGCCCGTCGCTGCCGTGCCGCACCAGATTGCCGCGCGCATCGCTGAGCCACAGCGCCCCGTCGTGGTCGACGTACAAGGCGCCGACGCCGTTGTCGGGCAGGCCGGGACGCGTGCTGCGGTCGATGATGCCGAATTCCAGGCCGTTGTAACGCACCAGGCCTTCCCAGGTGGCGAACCACAGGTAGCCATCGCGGGTCTGGGCGATATCGCGCAAGGAGTTGTGCGGCAGGCCGTTACGCGAGCTCCAGCTGTCGATCGCGTAGTCGCGCAGTGGCGCCGTGCCGGCCGGTGCAGCCAGTGCCGCGAGCGAGCACAGCGCCAGCAGCATGCAGACAACGGCACCGAGCCAGCGCTGCGGCCGCTTGTCTCCCCGTGCCGACGCCTTGGCATCGCATCCGTTCTCGCCCGTCGACCAGGCCCCCGCCCCATCTCTCATCAGACATAACACGCCGTTCGCTGCCGATATGGTAGGCAAAAACGGGCACGCGCGCCGGTGGATCTCCGCATGCCTGGGCGAAAGTCATATGCAGCGCGCTACCTGCGCTCCAGAGACTGCAGCGGCAAGTGCACCGGCGCCATGGTTTGCGCAGATCGGCTGCTGCGTGGGTGCGCGGATCGAACCGCGCCGCACGCGCGATCTCGCCATGCCGATCGATCTGCGCGGTTCGCCATTGGCACACACGTGCGATGCAGAGTGGTTGGCAACACAGGGCGAACAGTCGCCAGCTGGATGCGGACGACGCGCAGCAAGCGCAGTGCACGGGTGGTGCATGCCGAGTCAGGGCATCGGCCGCTCCCGCGCTCACCTGGCGGTGAGCGCAGTCGTTTCGGTCGCCGCTTCAGGCGCCCAGGCGCTGGCGTACCGCTTCGAACAGGGTCACGCCGGCGGCCACCGACACATTGAGGCTTTCGATATCGCCCGGCATCGGGATCTTGACCAGGCCATCGCAATGCTCGCGGGTGAGACGACGCAGGCCGTCGGCCTCGCCGCCGAGCACCAGCCCGACGTTGCCGCGCAGGTCCACGCTGTACAGCGACGCCTCGGCTTCGCCGGCCAGGCCATATAGCCACACGCCCTGCTTCTGCAGATCGCGCAGGCAACGCGCCAGATTGGTCACCGCGACCACCGGAATACGGTCGGCCGCACCGGCCGAGGTCTTGCGCACGGTCGCGTTGACGGTGGCCGACTTGTCCTTGGGAATGACCACCGCAGTGACGCCGGCCGCGGCCGCGCTGCGCAGGCATGCACCGAGATTGTGCGGGTCCTGCACGCCATCGAGGATCAGCAGCAAGGCACGTCCCTCGGCTGCGGTCACCAGCGCTTCGAGCTCGTTTTCGGCCCACAGCCGCGATGCGGCATAACGCGCGACCACGCCCTGGTGGCGCACCTGCCCACCGACGCCATCGAGTGCCTGGGTGTTGACCCGGCGCACGTCGATGCCCTTGCGGCGGGCCTGCTCTTCGATTTCGATCAGGCGCGGATTCTTGCTGCCGGCCTCGATCAAGACCTCGCGCACGTTGTCTGCGTCGTTCTCGACGGACGAGGCGACGGCGTTGACGCCGACGATCCACTGATTCTGCTTGCTGCTCATTGCGCCGGATACGAAGAGATAAAGGGGAATGGTAGGGCCTGCGGCCTGCCACGTCACGGCCGGAGCGCAGACGGCGCTGCCAGCACGGAGATCGCGTTGTTCCTGGGCCACAGCCAGAACTTCAGCACGCTGTACGGCCAATTGCGGGGATCGAAGATGGCGCTCGCGCCGTCGTGATGGTGCCGGCACCTGCACGCACCCGCTGTCGCGCCCCCTCTGCGGTAGGCATTCACGCCTGCGGGCGCGGACTCACACTGGCCACTGCGCGGTATCGTGATCCGGATGCTGCCTTGACACCACATCGGCCAGAAACGCCAATGCGGCGACATCGTCCTCGGTGGTGCGCGCCGGCAGACCGGCCAATGCATCGACGAAGGGCAGCTTGCGCTCCACCCCGTACTGGATTGCCGGAGGCAGCCGCTCGGGCGTATCGAACGCACCGGCAGCAATCGCCAGGCCATCGGGCGCTTCATAGGTCAGCGGCGTTCCACATTCGGCGCAGAAGCCACGCGACACCAACGATGAAGAGGTGAAGCGCTTCGGCTCGCCGCGGGTCCAGCTGAACTCGGTACCGCGCACCGAAACCAACGGCGCGTAGTAGGCACCGAAGGCCTTTTGACACATGCGGCAATGGCAGATCGAGGCGTCCGTCAGCCTGCCGCGCACGTGGAAACGCAGGGCACCGCATTGGCAGCCACCGCTGTACTCGATTGCTGCGTCCATCGTCGCCTCAAGCCTTGGAAGTGGGCACCCAGCGCGCGTTACGAGCGTCTGCCCGCAACGACCTGCAGCTCAATATCGGGCGGTCCGTACGCATCGCGAGCCGCCGTCGGACGGCGGCTCGCGGTCCTGCAGACGCGCTTAGTACTGCTTCTTCTTGCGCTTGGCCGGCTGAGCGCTCGGCGGCGGCGGCGGTTCGGGCGAATCGCCGCGATCCTCGGCCAGGCGGAAGTCGATCTTGCGCTCCTCCATGCTGGCCTTCAGCACCAGCACCCGCACCGGATCGCCCAGACGGAACGTGCGGCCACGGCGCTCGCCACTGAGCGTCTTGCGGATCGGATCGAACTGGTAATAGTCCTGCGGCAGCTGGGTGACATGCACCAGGCCGTTGACCTTGGACTGGGTCAACTCCACGAACAGGCCGAACCCGGTCACGCCGCTGATCACGCCATCGAACTGGCCGCCGACATGCTTTTCCATCCATGCGGCGCGATACCGCTCGTCGACTTCGCGTTCGGCTTCGTCGGCACGCCGACCACGCTCGGAACACTGCAGCGACAGGGACGCCATCTGACGCGGGGTATAGATGTATTTTTCCGGGCTGGCACCGGTCAGGGCGTGCTTGATCGCGCGGTGCACCAGCAGGTCCGGGTAACGCCGGATCGGCGAGGTGAAGTGCGCATACGCCTCAAGCGCCAGACCGAAGTGGCCGTTGTTGTCCGGCGAATACACCGCCAGGCTCTGGCTGCGCAGCAGCACCGATTCCAGCAGCGCCGCGTCGGGGCGCGCGCGCACCTTCTTCAGCAACTTGGTGTAGTCGCCGGGGCGCACCTTGCTCCATGCCGGCAGGCTCAGCTGGAATTCCTTGAGGAACTCCAGCAGGTCTTCGTATTTGCTCTCCGGCGGCCGCTCGTGCACGCGGTACGGCGCCGGCACATGCATGCTCAGCAGGTAACGCGCGGCCTCGACGTTGGCGGCGATCATGCATTCTTCGATCAGCTTGTGCGCATCGTTGCGCACCAGCATGCCGGCCTGGGTGACTTCGCCGGTGTTGTCGAGCACGAAGCGCACTTCGGAGGTCTCGAACTCGATCGCGCCACGCTGCGTGCGCGCCTTGGACAGCACGTTGTACAGCTGGTGCAGGCGCTGCACCTGCGGCAGCAACGGGCCGATGAAGGCCTTGGTGTCGGCGTCGTCTTCGCCCACCGCCTTCCAGACCTGGTTATAGGTCAGTCGCGCATGCGAGTTCATCACCGCTTCGTAGAAACGCGAACCGGTGACTTCGCCGTCGCGGCCCACCTGCATGTCGCAGACGAAGCACATGCGGTCGACCTTGGGCATCAGCGAGCAGATGCCGTTGGACAGCGTCTCCGGCAGCATCGGCACCACGAACCCCGGGAAATACACCGAGGTGGCGCGCTTCTGTGCTTCATCGTCCAGCGGCGTGCCCGGACGCACATAGTTGGACACGTCGGCGATCGCCACCACCAGACGGAAGCCGTCGGCATTGGGCTCGCAATACACCGCGTCGTCGAAATCCTTGGCGTCTTCGCCGTCGATGGTGACCAGCGGCATCTGCCGCAGATCCACGCGCCCGCCGATCATTTGCGGCTCGACCACCAACGGCACTGCCGCGGCTTCGTCCAGCACTTCCTGCGGGAATTCGTGCGGCAGCTCATGGCCATGGATGGCCATCTCCACCACCAGCGACGGAGTGAGCTTGTCGCCGAGCACCGCGATGATCTTGCCGATCGCCGGGCGCCGCGCGTCCGGCGGCGCGATCAGTTCGCACACCACCAACTGCCCTTCGCGCGCATCGCCGATGCCATCCGGTGCGATCTGCACGTTGCGTTGCACGCGCTTGTCGTCCGGGTCGACATAGGCCACGCCATGCTCATAGAAGAAGCGTCCGAGCATGCGTGACATGCGGCGTTCGAGCACACGCGCGATCGCACCTTCGCGACGGCCACGGCGGTCGATGCCGGTGACGTTGGCCAGCGCACGATCGCCGTGCATGACCTTGCGCATTTCGTAAGGCGGCAGGAACAGGTCGTCGCCACCTTCGTCCGGCTTGAGGAAACCGAAGCCTTCCGGATTGGCGATCACCACGCCGGCGATCAGGCTGGTCTGCTGCACCGGCGCGTAGCCGCCGCGACGGTTCTGCACCAGCTGCGCTTCGCGCACCATCGCCGCCAGGCGCTTGCCCAGCGCGTCGATGCGGTCGCTGAGATTGAGTTGTTCGGCGATTTCCTCGGCGGTCTGCGGGCCATCGCAGGCGTCGAGCAACTGCAGGATGGCCTCGCGGCTGGCGATCGGCTCGGCGTAGCGCAATGCTTCGCGATCGGCATGCGGGTCCTTGAACTCCGCCGCCGGCGCGGGCGCTTCGGTCGGCGCCTGCTGGAAGCGTTCCGGCGGCGGCGCCGGCGGACCGCTCTTGCGCGGATGCGGTGCGCGTGGTGCCGGCGGCGTGGGCAGCGCGGGCGCTACCGGCAGCTCGGGCGAGGCGTTGGCGGCCTTGTCGGCAGCGCGTTTGTTGGCGGACTTGGTCGACGCACCGGCGGCGGCGCGGACCAGGAAGTCCGGCATCCAGCCCGGCAACTTCTGTTTTTCGGCGGTGGTGGACTCGCCCGGGCTGGTGGACTTGCGGCGACTGGGCCGATCGGAATCTGGGGTGTTTTTCTTTGTCATTGCTTACATGGTACCCCTTGCGGACGCGCCATGGGCAGCAAGCCTCGCCCGGCCGGCCATCATTGCCGCTCGCCAGGCATTGACAAGCCCGCCGGGAGTCTGCAAAATTCGCGGCTCACCTGCCCAGGTGGCGGAATTGGTAGACGCACTAGCTTCAGGTGCTAGCGGGGGCAACTTCGTGGAGGTTCGAGTCCTCTTCTGGGCACCAGTTTAAAAAGACCTCCGAGCGATCGGGGGTCTTCTGGTTTCTGGGGTCCGGAAAGTTCTGCTGGTGGCCGTGCGCCTGCGTTGCCGGCCGATGGCAGCCCGCTATTGATCGGCGGCCGGCGCTTCATTCCGCTCACGCCATGACGCGGCAACTGGGCAACCGGATAGCCTGCTGCGCGGCGGCAGCGCCCTCTTCGACGCCGCAGCCCTGACTCTGCAGCGCAGGACGGCTTATGGCGTTGCCGTGATGCCCGCCTCGCGCAGCGCCGTGGCCCAGATCGCATACCCGGTCTCACTGGGATGGGTGCCGTCGGGCATCAGCGCCTCGGGCAAGGTCCCGTCCGGCTGCAGCATCCGAGGGCCGATGTCGACCAGACGCACGGACCGATCCTTGCCATACCGCGCGGCCAGCAGCCGATTGGTCTCGGCAATGGGCGCGCGCTGCGCATCCCCGGCATGGCGGCCGCGCGGCATGATCGCCATCAGGATCAGCTGACTCCTGGGCAAACGGCGACGCACCTCGCTCACCACCGCCTCCACGCCCTGCGCGGTCTCGGCCGGCGTGGAGGCGCGCGCTTGCGCGGTGCCGGTGAGGTTGTTGGTGCCGATGTGCAGCACCACCCAGCGCGGATCCAGGCCGTCGAGCTCGCCCTGGCGGATCCGCCACAGCACGTTCTGGGTGCGGTCCCAGCCAAAGCCCAGATTCAGCACCGGGGCCCTGCCGTACAACCAGCTCCAGGACTCGGGGCCACTGACACGCGTGGCCTGCGGTGGGCCGGCCCAGAAGTGCGTGATCGAATCGCCGATCATCACCACCTCAGGCTTGAGCGTGCGCGCTGCGGCCAGCGCCGCATGGTGACGCGCATACCAGTCGTAGGAATCCTGCTCCAGCCGGTCGACCGGAATCAACGAGGTCGCAAAATCGCGGCCCAGCGCGGCAACCGGCTTGACCGGCGGCTCGCCCAGCAGGCGCGCCAGGGTCGGCTCGATCGCCTCGGCCAGCATGCGCTGGCCTTGCGTGTCCGGATGCAGGGCACCGGCCGGCGGGCGGAAGCGGGTGTCGTAAAACAGCTCGGTGCGCAGCTTGCCGTCGCGCTGGAAGATCGACCCCACATCCAGATAGGTCACGCGTGGATTGTCGCCATAGCGCACCGCCAGGCCCTGGTTGATCTGCGCATCGCGGCGTGACTTCTCGCTGGAGATGCCACTGGGCAGCACACCCACCAGCAAGATCTGCGTGCGCGGCAATTTCTGTTCGATCGCCGCCACCACCGCATCGATACCGAGCTGGGCCTGCTCCGCGGTCTGGCCGAGATGGCCGGTGTCGTTGGTACCAATCAATACCAGCGCGACCTTGGGCTGCAGGCCATCGACCTCGCCATTGGCCAGCCGCCACAGCACGTGTTCGGTGCCATCGCCGCTGAAGCCCAGGTTGAGCGCGCCACGGCTGCCGTAGAAGGTCTGCCAGGTCGGCTGAAAATCCTCGTCCGGCGCCTTGGCTTTTTCGTAGTTCTGGGTGATCGAATCGCCGATCAACAACAGCGGCGTGTCGGCGTGCTGTTTCACCTGCTCCAGCACCTGCGCATGCCGCTGCGCCCACCAGGCTTCCTGCAGGCGGTCGGTGGGCACGATCGAGGGCGGCGGCGTTTGCGCACTTGCGGCAGCGCAGACCAGCAACAGCCCCCAACACACCAGCACGGGCGCAATGGCGGACAACGAAAGGCGGGACAACACAGCGTGCAAGGACCGGGGCATGCGCGCACCAGAGGCCAGAGAAGCTGCGATTGTGATCCGCGCGCGCCGCGCGCGACAAGGTCGGGCGCAACCACGCGCGACGTAAGACTGTGACGGTGCTTGCGGTGTGCCGGCGCCAGGCCACTGACACGGCGCCGCTGCGACATCTGACCGCCCACGTTTGCGTAGGAGCGCGCTTGCGCGCGATGGGGCATTATCGAGAACGCCGCTTCGCGCGCAAGCGCGCTCCTACATAGTGCGAGGCAATCGCCAGCGCCAAGGTGCCGGATCGACTGCTGCGCAGCTCGGGCCGATGGTGTCGACCGCGACGTACTGCCGGATCATGCTCTTCAGCGCAAGCCGGTCTCGCCACGGGCGATCACCAGGCGCTGGATTTCCGAGGTGCCCTCATAGATTTCGGTGATCTTGGCGTCGCGGAAGTAACGCTCCAGCGGCATTTCCTTGGAATAGCCCATGCCGCCGTGGATCTGCACCGCCTGATGGGTGATCCACATCGCCGCTTCCGAGGCGGTGAGCTTGGCCACGGCCGCTTCGGTGCCGAACTTCTGGCCCTGCCCCTTCAACCAGGCCGCGCGCAGCGTCAGCAGCAGCGCCGCATCCAGCTTGCATTTCATGTCGGCGATCTTGGCCTGGGTCATCTGGAAGGTGCCGATGGCCGCGCCGAAGGCCTTGCGCTCCTTGACGTAGGCCAGGGTCGCCTCATAGGCGGCACGCGCGATGCCGACCGCCTGGGAAGCGATGCCGATGCGCCCGGCGTCGAGCACGCTCATCGCGGTCTTGAAGCCCTCGCCTTCCACGCCCAGCACTTCCTCGGGCTGGGCGATGTAATCGGCAAACTCGATCTCGCAGGTGGCCGAGGCACGGATGCCGAGCTTGGGCTCGGTCTTGCCGCGATGGAAGCCGGCGCGATCGGCGTCGACCATGAAAGCGGTAATGCCGCGCGAACCCTTGTCCGGCTCGGTCACTGCAAACAACACGATGTACTTGGCGACCGGGCCGGAGGTGATCCAGCTCTTCTTGCCGTTGATCACGAAGCTGCCATCGGCCTGCTTGACCGCGCGGCAGCGCATCGCCGAAGCATCCGAACCGGACTGCGGCTCGGTCAGTGCGAACGCGCCGATCTGCGCACCTTCCGCGATCGCGCGCACATACAGCTGTTTCTGCGCCTCGCTGCCGTTCTTCAGGATGCCGGTGCAAAACAGCGAGTTGTTGACCGACACGATGGTGGAATGCGCACCGTCGGCGGCGGCGATCTCGATCATCGCCAGCGCATAGCTGATCGGGTCCATGCCGGCGCCACCGTACTCGGCCGGCACCTCGATGCCCATCAGGCCGTTCTCGCCGAGCAGGCGGATGTTCTCGAGCGGGAACTCGCCGCTGCGATCGAACTGCTCCGCGCTGGGGGCGATCTTTTCCTGGGCGATGCGGCGCGCCACATCCTGGATCATCAATTGTTCTTCGGTAAAGCTGAAATCCACGTCGCACCCCTCCAGGCCTAGGCTGAGCGCCCATTGTAGCCCCAACCATTCGCATGCGTATGTAGTTGACCCCACACCCTGCCCGGCCGAAAATATCTCCATATCGCGATATAGAGATATTCATGGATCTGGAAGACTGGTCGGCGCGCCTGAAGGTATTTGCCGACGCCACCCGCGTCCGCCTGCTGACCTTGCTGGAGCAGGAAGAACTCACCGTGGCTGAGCTGTCGGCGATCACCCGCCTGGCCCAGCCGCGCGTGTCCACGCACCTGGCCAAGCTCAAGGAAGCCGGGCTGGTGCGCGACCGCCGCGCCGGCGTGTCGGCTTACTACCGTTTCGATGAGGTGTCGCTGGACCCGGCGCAGCGCGCCCTGTGGCTGGCATTGAGCACCGGCAGCGACGATCCGCTGCTGCGTCAGGATGCCGAGCGCGTGGCCGCAGTGCTGGCCAACCGCGCCGCCGACCAGAACTGGGCCGATTCGGTGGCCGGCGACATGGAGCGGCACTACTCCCCGGGGCGCACCTGGGAGGCGCTGGCGCGCACCGCCCTGCCCTTGCTGGAAACCGGCGACGTGCTCGACATCGCTTCCGGCGACGGCGTGCTTGCCGAGCTGGTGGCGCCACATGCCACCCGCTACATCTGCATCGACACCAGCGCACGCGTGGTCGCCGCCGCCAGCGAGCGCCTGCGCAAGCTGCGCAATGTGGAAGTGCGCGAGGGTGACATGCATGCGTTGCCGTTTCCCGATGCCAGCTTCGACCTAGTGGTGCTGATGCATGCGCTCACCTACGCAGCCAAGCCGGCGCAGGCAGTGGCCGAATCTGCGCGCGTGCTGCGCCCCGGCGGGCGGCTGCTGCTGTGCAGCCTGGCCAAGCACGAACACCGCGCCGCGGTGCATGCCTATGGCCACGTCAATCTTGGCTTTGCTGCCAAGGAACTGCGCAGGTTTGCCGAGAAAGCCGGGCTGGACGTGTCCAGCCTGGAGACGGTGACGCGCGAGAAGCGCCCGCCGCATTTCGAGGTGATTTCATTGATTGCGGTGAAGCCGGGAATTGGGAGTCGGGAATCGGGAATCGTTGAAAGCGGCGCCACTGCCTCACGGAGAATCGCATCATGACGCCCGCAGCAATCCCCAATTCCCAACCCCCAATCCCGTTTGCACTGCCCTGGCTGCATCCCGAGCGTGCCGCCAAACTCACTGCCGCGCTCGCCGAACGCATCCTCATCATCGATGGCGCGATGGGCACGATGATCCAGCGCCACGATCTGCAGGAGCCCGACTATCGCGGCAGCCGCTTTGCCGACGGTTACGACAGTGCGCAGGTGCACGTGCATGGCCCGGGCTGCGATCACGCACACGCACCGGAAGGCCACGACCTGAAAGGCAACAACGACCTGCTGTTGCTGTCGCGCCCGGAGATCATCGCCGGCATCCATCGCGCTTATCTGGACGCCGGTGCCGACCTGCTGGAAACCAATACCTTCAACGCCACCTCGGTGAGCCAGGCCGACTATCACCTGGAACATCTGGTCTACGAATTGAACAAGGCCGGCGCACAGGTCGCGCGCGCCTGTTGCGACGAAGTCGAGGCGCTGACCCCGCACAAGCCGCGCTTCGTGATCGGCGTGCTCGGCCCCACCAGCCGCACCGCCTCGATCAGCCCGGACGTCAACGACCCCGGCTACCGCAACACCAGCTTCGACGCCTTGCGCGACACCTATCGCGAGGCCATCGACGGCCTGATCGACGGCGGCGCCGACACGCTGATGGTGGAAACCATCTTCGACACGCTCAACGCCAAGGCCGCGCTGTATGCGATCGAGGAAGTGTTCGAAGCACGCGGCGGACGCCTGCCGGTGATGATCTCCGGCACCATCACCGATGCCTCCGGACGCACCTTGTCCGGCCAGACGGCCGAGGCGTTCTACGCCTCGGTCGCGCACGGGCGGCCGCTGTCGGTGGGCCTGAACTGCGCGCTCGGTGCCAAGGACCTGCGCCCGCATGTGGAAACGCTGGCGCAGATTGCCGACGCCTATGTCAGCGCGCATCCCAATGCCGGCCTGCCGAATGCCTTCGGCGAGTACGACGAAACCCCGGAAGAAATGGCCGAAACCCTGCGCGAATTTGCGCAGGCCGGCCTGCTCAATCTGGTCGGCGGCTGCTGCGGCACCTCGCCGGATCACATCCGTGCGATCGCCCAAGCGGTCGCCGACCTGCCGCCGCGGCAATTGCCTGGCGCGCAGGAGCTTGCTGCGTGATGCAGAGCGATGACACTCATCCGTCCTTCGGGCACCTTCACCCGCATGCCGGGGAAGCAGGCGTGCAGCGCCGGATGAGTGCGGACGGCTGCGTCCCGTCACTTCCTTTTCCGATCCGGGCTAGCAACGCGGCCGCCCTTCTTCAGAGCATCGCATGAGCACTCCCCGCCACACCCGCCTGTCCGGCCTGGAACCGCTGGTCATCACCCCGGACCTGTTGTTCGTCAACGTGGGCGAGCGCACCAACGTCACCGGCAGCGCGCAGTTCCGCAAGCTGATCAAGGAAGAGCGCTACGAGGAGGCGGTGGAGGTGGCACGCCAGCAGGTCGCCAACGGTGCGCAGATCCTCGACGTCAACATGGACGAGGGCCTGATCGATTCGGAAAAGGCGATGACGCGTTTTCTCAACCTGATCATGTCCGAGCCGGATATCGCGCGCATTCCGGTGATGGTGGATTCCTCCAAGTGGAGCGTAATCGAAGCCGGCCTGAAGTGCCTGCAAGGCAAGAGCGTGGTCAACTCGATCTCGCTCAAGGAAGGCGAGGCGCTATTCATCGAACAGGCGCGCAAGGTACTGCGCTATGGCGCTGCCGCGGTGGTGATGGCCTTCGATGAAGTGGGTCAGGCCGATACCTGCGCGCGCAAGGTCGAGATCTGCACGCGCGCCTACAAGGTGCTGACCGAGCAGGTGGGCTTTCCGCCGGAAGACATCATCTTCGACCCGAACATCTTTGCCGTGGCCACCGGCATCGAGGAGCACGACAACTACGCGGTGGACTTCATCGAAGCCACCCGGCAGATCAAACGCACGCTGCCGCATTGCCATGTTTCCGGCGGCGTTTCCAACGTGTCGTTCTCGTTCCGCGGCAACGAGATGGTGCGCCAGGCGATCCACTCGGTATTCCTGTTCCATGCGATCAAGGCCGGCATGGACATGGGCATCGTCAACGCCGGCGGCATGCCGATCTACGACGAACTGGACCCGGAGCTGCGCGAACGCGTGGAGGATGTGATCCTCAATCGCCGCAAGGACGGCACCGAACGCTTGCTGGAAATTGCAGAGCGCTACAAGGGCAGCAAGGGCGCGGCGAAAGTCGAGGACCTGGCCTGGCGCGAGAAGCCGGTGCGTGCGCGGCTGGCGCATGCGCTGGTGCACGGCATCGACGCATTCGTGGAAACCGATACCGAGGAAGCGCGCCAGCAGTCCACCCGCCCGCTGGACGTGATCGAAGGCCCGCTGATGGACGGCATGAACGTGGTCGGCGACCTGTTCGGTGCCGGCAAGATGTTCCTGCCGCAGGTGGTCAAGTCCGCGCGTGTGATGAAAAAGGCGGTGGCGTATCTGCTGCCCTTCATCGAAGCGGAAAAGCTGCGGACCGGCGATGTCGGCAAGTCCAACGGCAAGATCATCATGGCCACCGTCAAGGGCGATGTGCACGACATCGGCAAGAACATCGTCGGCGTGGTGCTGGCATGCAACAACTTCGACGTGGTGGATCTGGGCGTGATGGTGTCGGCGCAGGTGATACTGGACCGTGCACGCGCAGAGAATGCGGACCTGATCGGCTTGTCCGGCCTGATCACGCCGTCGCTGGAAGAGATGTCGCATGTCGCACGCGAGATGCAGCGGCAAGGCTTCGAGATTCCGTTGTTGATCGGCGGCGCCACCACCTCGCGCGCGCACACCGCCTTGAAGATCGACCCGCACTACACCGCCCCCACCGTATGGGTGAAGGACGCCTCGCGCGCGGTGGGCGTTGCGCAATCGCTGATCTCGCGCGACCTGCGCCAGGCCTTTGTCGCCGCCAACGATGCCGACTACGCAGAGATCCGCGCGCGCCATCGCAACCGCGGCGACGCCAAACGCCTGGTGTCGCTGGAAAAGGCACGCGCACAGCGTTTCGACGGTGATTGGGACACTTACACACCGCCCGCACCGCGCCAGCCGGGCCTGCACGTGTTCGACGACTACCCGCTGCAGGAGTTGATCGAGCTGATCGACTGGACCCCGTTCTTCCAGGCCTGGGAGCTGGCCGGCAAGTTCCCGGCGATCCTCAGCGACGAGGTGGTCGGCAGCCAGGCCAGCGAGTTGTACCACGATGCACGCAAGATGCTGCGCACCATCGTCGCCGAAAAATGGCTGACCGCTAAGGCGGTGTTCGGGCTGTGGCCGGCCAATGCAGTAGGCGATGATGTTGTTGTGCTGACCGAGCCTGCGGAATCGGGAATCGGGAATCGGGAATCGCAAGGCGATGCATCGGCGCCCGACCATTCCCGATTCTCCATTCCCCATTCCCTGCACTTCTTACGCCAACAAGTCGACAAACCCGTCGACCGCCCCGACTTCTGCCTGGCCGATTTCATCGCGCCCAAGAGCAGCGGCAAGCAGGACTGGATCGGCGCGTTTGCAGTCACCGCCGGCATCGGCATCGAGCCGCATGTGGCGCGGTTCGAAGCCGCGCATGACGACTACAATTCGATTCTGCTCAAGGCCCTGGCCGACCGTCTGGCCGAGGCGCTGGCCGAGCGCCTGCATCAACGCGTGCGCACCGAATTCTGGGGCTATGTGGAGGATGAGACGCTGGACAACGAGGCGCTGATCGCCGAGCGCTATCGCGGCATTCGCCCGGCACCGGGGTATCCCGCCTGCCCCGAGCACAGCGAAAAGCGCACTCTGTTCGACCTGCTCGATGCCGAGCGTCATACCACGATGACGCTGACCGAAAGTTTTGCGATGCTGCCCACCGCAGCGGTCTCCGGCTACTACTTCAGCCATCCCAAGAGCCAGTACTTCGTGGTCGGGCGCCTGGGCAAGGAACAGGTGGCCGACTACGCCAAGCGCAAGGGCATCACCGTGGCATTGGCCGAACGTTGGCTGGCATCGAATCTGGATTACGACCCGGAATAAGGGCAGCTGCAGACCACAGACATCGTAGGAGCGCACCCGGGCGCGATGCGGCTTTACCGCTAAAGCCGCATCGCGCCCGGGTGCGCTCCTACGCGGCGCCGACGCATTGCGCGGCGGCGCCCTTGATCACGCCAGCATCAAGCAGCCGGCCGCAACACGTTCAAGACCTCGTAGCACGCGCCCATGGTGTGGTAATCGGTCTTGCCGGCGGGGCTCTTTTCGTCGCTGTACTTGCGGTTGTCCGCATCCAGAATGCGGTACCACGCACCATAGCGGTGGTCGATCATGTGCTCCCAGGAATACGCCCAGAGCTTGTCGTACCACTGCCAATAGCGCGGCTCGCCGCTGCGCTGCGCCAGCAACGCCGCCGCCGCCAGCGATTCGGCCTGCACCCAGAAATACTTGTCGTCGTCGCAGACCTTGCCATCCGGATCGAAGCCGTAATACAGCCCGCCACGCTGCGCATCCCAGGAGCGCTCCACCGCCACATCGAACAGGTGTTGCGCGGTCGGCAACAACCAGTCGGTCGGTGCGTAGCGATCCAGCAGCATCAGCAGCTTGGCCCATTCGGTTTGATGCCCCGGCTGGAAACCCCAGGGGCGGAACAGGTGCTTGGGGTTGTCGCGGTTGTAGTCCCAGTCGATGTTCCACTGTAGATCGTAGTGTTCCCACACCAGGCCGTCGGCCTTGGCCGCCTGACGCCGGGTCATGGTGTCGGCCAGCGACAGCGCACGGTCCAGGTAGCGCTGCTCGCCACTGGATTCGTACGCGGCGATCATCGCCTCGCACATGTGCATGTTGGCGTTCTGGCCGCGGTAGCTGGTGAAGTTGAACTGCGCATCGGCCTCGTCGCGGTACAGGCCGAATTCCGGCTCCCAGAAGTGCTTTTCCAGCAGCTGCCAGGTCTCGTCCATCCATGCGCGCGCCTCCTCGACGCCCGCCTTCAGGCCGCACGAATACGCCAGCAGCACGAAGGCCACGCCGTAGCAGTGATTCATGTCGTCTTCGACCACGCCGTCACGCAAGGTCCATGCGTAACCGCCGGTGGCCGGATTGCGATGCACGTTGCGCAGATAGTCCAGGCCGTGACGCACCGCCTGCAGGTACTGCGCATCGCCGAATTCGCGATACGCCATCGCGTAGTTGAAGACGAAGCGCGTGCTGCTGACCAGATGCCGATGCCCGGCATCGTAGATCGAACCATCGTCGCGGAAATACTGGAAAAACCCGCCCGCCGGGTCGATCGCGCGCGGGTGGTAGAACGCCATGGTGTCGGCGATATGCTGACGCAGCACATCGGCCGAACGGAAATCGGGTGCGGGGCTCGCAGGCAAACGGCTCATGATTGTTCCTGGATCAGGGAATGGACTTCATCGACGCTCGGCATCGCCGCAAACGCGCCCTTGCGCGTCACCGCCAGCGCGCCGACCGCCGCGGCAAAACGGATCACCTCGGTGATCGCAGCGGCATCGCCGGACAGCTGCTCCAGCGTGGATGCACGCGTCGCCAGTTGAAACAGCAAGCCACCGACGAACGCATCGCCCGCTGCCGTGCTGTCGCGCACCTGCACGCGGAAGGCCGGCACCTGACCCGAATCGGTGCGTGTCTGCCAGTGCACCGGGCCACCACCGTCGGTGACCAGCAACCAGCTGGCCTGGCCCTGCCAGAGCTTGCGGGTGACCGCGCTGGCGTCGCCATCGAGCGTGCCGGCCAGGTACTCGAGTTCTTCGCGCGAGAGCTTGACCACATCGGCCAGCGCCAATGCCTCCCACAGCAGTGCAGCCGGGTCCACGTCCTGCGGCCACAGCATCGGGCGCAGGTTGAGATCCAGGCTGACGATGGCGCCATCGGCACGTGCGCGGCGCATGCCGTCCAGCGTGCATTGCGCGATCGCAGGCTCGGTCATGCTGTTGGAACACACATGCAGCACGGCAGCCTGCGTGAAGCCGTCTGCGGCGAAATGCTCCGGCCGGAACAGCAGATCCGCCGCAGGCGGACGGTAGAAACTGAAACTGCGTTCGCCGGCTTCATCCAACGCCACGAACGCCAGCGCGGTCTTGGCCTGATCGGTGCGCACGATGCCATCGGTGGCGACGCCGGCCTGCTGCAGGCTCTGCAGCAAAAAATCGCCGAACATGTCGCGCCCCAGCATGCCGACGAAATGCGCCGCACCGCCCAGGCGCGCCACTGCGACTGCGACATTGGCCGGCGCACCGCCGGCGTATTGCGCAAACGTGCGTGCCTCATCCGGACCGGCCTGTGGCAGTGCCAGCATGTCGATCAAGGCCTCGCCAAAACACACCACCCGGTTCTTCAAGGCACTCATGCGCGCGCCTCCGCCAGTGCGCCGCGCAAACGCGAACCCCAGATGCCGTAGAACACGATGTACAGGTAGCACACCAGCGGCAACACGAACGACTCGTGCAGACCGATGCTGTCGGCCAGCAGACCTTGCAGATACGGCACGATGGCGCCGCCGACAATGGCCATGATCAACAGGCTCGAGGCGCGGCCGGTCAGCGGGCCAAGCCGCTCGATGCCGAGCGTAAAGATGGTCGGGAACATGATCGAATTGAACAGGCCGATCGCCACCAGCGCATACACCGCCAGCATGCCGCCGCTGGCCATGGTCAGGCCCAGCAGCAGTGCGTTGATCCCGGCGAACACCGACAACAGCACGCGCGGCGACAACTTGGCCAGCAAGGCCGAACCGATGAAGCGGCCGATCATCGCCAGCGTCCAGTACGCCGACACGTAGTGGGTCGCTTCGCGTTCGGTGAACCCGCCGATCTGCGGCAACGAGAAATAGTTGACCATCAGGCTGCCGATCGCCACTTCCGCACCGACGTAGAAGAAGATCGCCAATACACCAAAGCGCACATGGGGATGCGCCAGCGCATCCAGCAGCGAATGCCTGCTTTCATCCTTCTGCGCGCCCGCATCGGTCAGGGCCGGCAGACGGAACAGGAACACGAAGATCGCCAGCAGAAACAGCACGATGCCCAGACCGATGTACGGCCCCTGCACGGCTTGCGCTTCCTGCACGCGATAGGCCAGTTGCTCGGCTTCCGGCAGCACCTTGAGCTGGTCGCCGCTCATCACCGTGTTGGACAGGATCAGCCAGCCACCGAACAGCGGCGCGATCGCAGTGCCCAGCGAATTGAGCGCCTGCGCCAGGGTCAAGCGGCTGGACGCACTGCGCTCCGGACCCAGCAGCGCGACATAAGGGTTGGCCGCCACCTGCAGGATGGTGATGCCGGTGGCCAGCACGAACAACGCGCCGAGAAATGCGCCATAGACGCGCAGTTCGGCTGCGGGCCAGAAGCCCAGCGCACCGACCGCGGCAACCGCCAGCCCGGCCACGATGCCTTGCTTGTAGCCAAGCCTGGCCACCAGCCAACCGGCGGGCAGCGACATCAGGAAATACGCGCCGAAGAAGGTGAACTGCACCAGCATCGCCTGCGCGAAGTTGAGCTCGAACACCGCCTTCAGATGCGGGATCAGGATGTCGTTGAGGCAGGTGAGAAAGCCCCACATGAAGAAGATCGTGGTGACGACCGACAACGCAACGCCGTTGTTGACGGGCGCCTTGTTGCCGCTTGGCGCTGTGGACTGCGTGGAAAGGGAAACCATAGGAATTGCCTGGTCAGCGGCCTGAGGCCTTGGTGGGGGAATGGGCGGGAGAATCGCTGGGGGAGTGAAGCGGAATCACGGAGCTCAACGCGCTGGCGCTGCTGGCGCGGATCTTCAATTCGACTGCGGCGGTCAGGCGCTGCGATGCAAGGGTGGGACTCCCGATACGCTGCAACACCAGTTGCGCAGCCTGGCGGCCACGCGCGCGCGGATCTGCGGCCAGCGTGGTCAGCGCGGGCGTAAACAACGCGGCTTCGGCAATATCGTCGAAACCGGTCACCGCGAAATCGCGCCCCGGCACGATGCCATGCATCGCCAGCGCCGCCATCAGGCCCAACGCGACGCTGTCGTTGTAGCAGACCGCCGCAGTTGCGCGATCGTGCGCGGTGCTGTCCAACATACGAGCGGCACATAGCGCAGCATCCTGCCGGTTCGGTGCGGATTCGACGTAATGCGCGGCCAGACCGGCATCGGCCATCGCGCGCGCGTAACCGGCGCGGCGTTGCCGGCAGGAACTGGATTCGGCATGGCCACCGAAGAACACGATGCGCCGATGGCCTTGCGCGATCAGATGCGCGCAGGCAAGCAATGCGCCCTGCTCGTTGTCCAGCGCCAGCAGATCCCAGCCCGCGCCCTCCACTTCGCGGTTGAACAACACCACGTTGTGTTGTCGTCCCAGCACCTGGGTCAGCGCCTGTGCCTGGCTGCCCTCGGCCGGCGACAGGATGATGCCGGCAGGGGTATGCTCCATCAACGAGGTCAGCACCGCCTGCTGGCGCTGCGTCGATTCGCCGGTGCTGCCGAGCAGGGTCACATAACCCGCCGCGCCCAGCGCTTCGTCCACGCCTGCGGCGAATTCGGCAAAGAACGGATTGGACAGATCGTTGATGACCAGCGCGATGCTGGATGAGGTGCGGCAGCGCAGATTGGCCGCAGCACGGTTGTAGACGTAGTGCTGCCGATCCAGTTCGGCCTCCACGCGCGCGCGCGTGGTCGCATGCACCAGCGGGCTGCCGCGCAGCACCAACGACACCGTCGCGCGCGACACGCCGATGGCACTGGCGATATCGCGCAGGGTCACCGCCCCGCGTCCGTTGCGGCGCGCGTCGCCGTCCTCCGAAGTGGAGGGCGCCGGTTTGGCACGCGTCACGTTGCCGACCTTGCAATGAGAGAAGTGCGCATGCATCTGGCGTCGATTGGATCGATCCAATTAGGCCTTTTCCGCGCACTCAATGCATGCGGCAGTGCAACATAGGCAGCGGCCGCGACGTCGCCGCCGCCTTGCATCATCCCATCACTGAAAGGCAATCGACAGGCCAATTCCACCCTGCCAGTCCGGGCTCTCCGAGGTCAGCCCGCGCAGCACCGAGACATCCAGTTGCATCGCGTGCGGCAGCTGCCAGGCACCGCCGGCGCCAGCCACCCGCGAATGCTCGCTGCCGGTATCGAAGCCTGCCTCGACATAACTGCTGAAATGCTCGCCGGAAAAGAACGTGTAGTTGGGCGAGAAGGTCCAGGTATGCCCATCGCTGTCGCGCGCATAGTTGACGTACAGCGCCAGTGCGCGCTGCTGGGCCAGATCCCAGGACGCGGTCACGCCCAGTTCGCGCGCGTAGCCATCACTGAAGGCAGCGCTGCCGGTCGGCACGCTGTAGCTGCCGAGCGCGGCCCAATGAAAGCTGTCCGACTGTGACGGCAATGCCGCCTTCAGGCCGATATGGCTATCGCCTCCGCCACGCACATGCGCACCGCCGCCGTGCTGCCAGTTGTAGCTGTCGCTGCCGACCTGCAGTTCCACGTTCTGGAACAAGCCAAGGCGCAGCACCGTATCGGCGGTGTACTGCGTGATTCGCTGCCCGTCGCTGCGATCGGTACTCGCATCCGGCAGCCCCTGCTCCCAGGCGAACACACCGGGCTGCAGCACCTCGGCGGCAAACGGAATGCCGGGACGGTCAAACGCGGGCGCATCCTCCGTCTGTGCAGCGGCCTGCCCACTCATCCCGCATAACGCAAGCATGGCAGCGGCCAACACCGTGGCGCGCGTCGCCTGCAAACCCGAAGGGCCACGCGCAGTGGACGCAATCGACGCAGCGGCACGGGACTTCAACACGTTCGACAACATGGACATACACGGCACCATCGGCAGGAGTGGGCAGCGACGCAGTGGGCACCATGCCCGGCTGCGTCGACAGTAACGCGGCGATGGTGCCGCGCGCGCCGTGACCGGCCCGTGTATCGCCGGCGGTGCGTTTGCCGCATAGCTCGACCCGAAGGCGCGCAAGTAACAATTCAAGCACGCAACACACAGGGCAACGCACAAAAAACATGGGCACCCATCAGGTGCCCATGTGCCAACACAAAACTATCTACGCAGCCTTACCAGACCAGATCGTCGGGCACCTGGTACTGGGGATCGGCATACGGGTCTTCGCCTGCCGGCGCATTCGGGTCCACCTTCAATGCCACCGACGGCGCAAATACCGCTTCGGCGTTGGCCAGTACCTCGGCAGTCACCAATAGATAACGACCGTTGAGCTGCAGCACGCCGAGCTCGCCGGCGTTGAGCGCCTTGAGCTGATCGGCAGTCACGTAGATACGCTTGATCTTGCCGCCATACGGGAAATGCCGGGCGATATCCGCATCGGCATGATTGAGCCCCTTGTCCTTGAGCAGCTCTTCGAGCTTGGCCTTGGCCTCGCGACGCAGGCGTGCTTCTTCCTGCTTCAGCCGCTCGGCTTCGATGCGCTCGTCCTTCTCGCGTTGCGCGCGGATCGCATAGGCCTTGGCCAGGTCGATGTCCTCACGCGTGCGTGCCGGCCTGGGTCCGCGGCGGTCGGCCGTGGACTGCGGCGGACGTTGCGATCCTGCCGGCTTGCCATCGTTGCGACGCTCCGGCCTGCCGTCATTCTTGCGCTCGCCCTTGCCGTCGGTCGCCGCAGCGGCATGCGGCCGCTGCGGTCCCCTGCCCTGGCCGCCCGGCTTGTTGCCGCCGGGCGCAGGCCTGCCACCGTTGCCATGTTGACGCGCGGCAGGCCGTGCGTCGGGTTTGCGTTCGGGCTTGGGTGCGGACTTGAAGCCCAACCCAAGCAACTGGTCACGTAAGGTATCGCTCATGGCGGTGGCAATCTGCAATCAATAATGCGGAGGCGGCGGTTCATCCGCTGCGTCGGCAAACAACGTGGAGCGCACCTTGCCCAGATCCTCGAGCAGGTGGCGGATCAGTTCGGCATTGCGGGCGCCCGTCAAACGGGCGTCCGCAAGTGCTTCACTCAGTTCATTGAGCGCCTGCTCCTGAAAGGACAGGCGCGTTTCCAGTTCAACCAACCGCGCGTCCAGTTCCTGGTCGCGCGGCGAGAGTTGCTCATGCATGCAACGAACGGCCTCGTCCGATGGCGTAGTAGGCCAGACCTGCGGCTTCGATTTCCTGCGGGTCGTAAAGGTTGCGGCCGTCGAACACGACGTCGTCCTTCAAGGCCTGCTTGATCTTGCCGAAATCCGGGCTGCGGAACTGCTTCCACTCGGTGACCACGACCAGGGCGTCGGCGCCTTCCAGTGCGGCAAATGCCTCGTCGCAGAAGGTCAGATCGTCGCGCTCGCCGAAGATGCGCTTGGCTTCATGGGTCGCTTCCGGATCGTAGGCACGCACGGTGGCGCCGGCTTCCCACAATTGCTCCATCAAACGGCGGCTGGACGCGGCACGCATGTCGTCGGTATTGGGCTTGAACGCCAGGCCCCACACCGCGAAGGTCTTGCCGGCAATGCTGCCGGTGCCTTCAGCGCCGTAATGCCGCTGCACCAGTTCGAACAGGTGCCCCTTCTGCGCGTTGTTGACGCTTTCCACCGCGTTGAGCAGGATCGGCTCCATGCCGTACTGTTCGGCGGTCTTGGCCAGTGCCTGCACATCCTTCGGGAAGCACGAGCCGCCATAACCGGCGCCGGGGTAGATGAAGTGCCAGCCGATGCGCGGATCCGAACCGATCCCGTTACGCACGTGCTCGACGTCCGCACCGACACGCTCGGCAATATTGGCGATCTCGTTCATGAAACTGATCTTGGTCGCCAGCATCGCGTTGGCCGCGTACTTGGTCAGCTCGGCCGAACGCACGTCCATCTCCACGATGCGGTCGCGGTTGCGGTTGAACGGTGCATACAGACGACGCATGCGGGCAATGGCCGCCGGCTTCTTGGCGCCGATCACGATGCGATCCGGACGCATGCAGTCGGCCACGGCGTCGCCTTCCTTGAGGAACTCGGGGTTGGAGACCACATCGAACTCATGGTCCACGCCGCGTGCGTCCAGCTCTTCCTGGATCGCCACGCGCACCTTGTCGGCGGTGCCGACCGGCACGGTGGACTTGTTGACGACCACCGAAGGGCCATCGATATGGCGACCGACGGTACGCGCAACCGCCAGCACGTACTGCAGGTCGGCACTGCCATCCTCGTCCGGCGGCGTGCCCACGGCGATGAAGGTGATTTCGCCGTGCGCAATCGCCTCGGCCGCATCGGTGGTGAAGCGCAACCGGCCAGAGGCGTGGTTGGCTTTCACCATCGGCTCCAGGCCGGGTTCATAGATGGGAATCACCCCACGATTGAGACCATCAACTTTCGCCTGGTCGATATCCACGCAGATAACGTGATGACCTACTTCCGCCAGACAGGTACCGGTGACAAGACCAACATAGCCGGTACCAAAGATCGCAACTCGCATGGGTGGGGGTACTCCTGTGGGGGATCAGGGAAGGATACCCATCAGTTCGACATCGAACGTCAACGTTGCGTCTGGTCCGATCGGCCCCCCCTGCGTGCCGTTCGGGCCATAGGCCAAGTTGGATGGAATCCAGAAACGGTATTTCGAACCGACCGGCATCAACGCGACGCCCTCGGTCCAACCTGCAATGACTTGATTCAGACCGAACTCCGCCGGCTGGCCGCGCTGGTAGGAGCTGTCGAACACCTGACCATTGAGCAGCTTGCCTTCGTAGTTCACGCGCACCGTGTTGGTGGGCATCGGCCGCTCGCCGCTGCCCTGGCGCAGCACCATGTACTGCAGGCCCGACGCGGTGGTGATCACGCCCTTTTCGGTCTTGTTCTTGGCCAGGAAGGCATTGCCTTCCTCACGATTCTTGGCACCGGCAGCGCCCTGCTTGGCAGAGGCGAACGCCTGCATGGTGGCAGCGGCTTCCTGCTGGGTCAGACGCGTGGTGCCCTTGGCGAACACGGTGCGCACCGCTTCCATCAGGATCGACAGGTCGATCTCGTCCTTGATGCCGGCCAGCGACGGACCGACCGCGCGGTCGCCCAACATCAGGCCGACATTTTCCTTGGACGGTGCGGCCGGCGCGCTACCCGGCGCCATGCCCGGAACCTGCTGGCCATTACGCGCCGCCAGCGCGGTGCGCAGTGCGGTGTCGGTAGCCTGGGTCTGCTCGTCGGACAACAGCGGCTTGCCGCCCTTGAATGCATTCTCGATGGCGCGTTGCAGTGCGCTCACATCGATGTCCTGGGCAATCGGCTCGAACGAACGTGCCACGTCCATACCGATGGCGTAGCTGACGTTGTCGCGCGTGCTCTTCTCAGACGATGCATTCAAAACTGGCTTCTCCTTGGTGGCCGCTGCGGCCGGTTGCTGCGACATCGCCGGCATCGATGCCGACAGTGCCACCATCAGTAGCGACGCCGCCGCGCCGCGCTTTCCCATCTTCATTCGATGCACTTCCCGAAAGTGAAAAGACACGCCGACGCCGGCGCTGAATGCGCATTGTCGCATGTGCGCGTGGCCTTGCGAGCGCCGTGCTCAGCGCGACGGCGCGTTGAGCTCGCGTTCGATTGCCGCCAGCACGCTCGGATCGTCCGGTTTGATCTTGCTGGGGAACTGCGCCACCACCCGTCCATTGCGCCCGATCAGATACTTGTGGAAGTTCCAGCCCGGCGCCACACCGGTGGCCTGGGTCAGGCGCTGATACAGCGGCGTGGCCTGTGCACCCAACACATGCACCTTCTCAAACATCGGGAACTTGACGCCATAGGTCAGCGTGCAGAATTCCTGGATCTGCTTCTCAGATCCGGGTTCCTGCCCCTGGAAATCGTTGGACGGAAAGCCCAGCACCGAAAAACCGCGGCTGCCGAAGCGCTGGTTGAGCGCCTCCAGCCCTTCGTACTGCGGGGTGTAGCCGCACTTGCTGGCGGTATTGACCACCATCAGCACCTTGCCGCCGTAGGTACGGTTCAGGTTGATTGGCGCCTTGCCGGCCAGCGGCCGGTAGTCCAGATCCAGCACCGGCGCACCGGCGGCCAGCGCCGAGATGGAGAAAAAGCCAGCGAATACAACGACCAGCAGACGCTTGAGCAACATGAGCGATCCCTTTCGATAGGTCCGGGCCACCCGCCGACGCGGGGTGCCATCAGTTGGGTATGACAGGCAGTTGACTGCCCGCGTGTCGGTGTTATAGTTGAATACAACACCAGTCATCCAACGCAGGGGAAAGCATGAACAGCACACGCTTCACGCGACCAGCTCCATTGCTGCTGTTCGGCAGCGCCCTGTTCGCCATTGGTTGCCTGGGAGCCGCTTCCAGTCAGGTCACGGAGTCCGGCGCCGATTATGGCGTGTCGGAGGCGGTTACGGAAAACGCGACAACTCCCCCCGAGGCGCGCATCAGGCCCAGCCGGCACCTGCGCGCTTCGCTGTCGATGCCCTATTTCTCCTTCGCGCAGGTTCTGCGTCCACGGAGCTGACCATGAACGACATCCAATGGAGCGACGGCGCTCCCATCTACCGCCAACTCAAGGAACGGGTGATAGCCATGATGCTCGATGGAATCCTCAAGCCTGGCGACGCCCTGCCCTCGGTACGGCAGGTGGCGGCCGACTACCAACTCAATCCCATCACCGTCTCGCGCGCCTACCAGGAACTGGCCGACGAGAACCTGGTGGAGAAACGCCGCGGCCTGGGCATGTTCATGACCCCGGAGGCCGCACAGAAATTGCGCGGCAGCGAGCGCGAGCGTTTCCTGAATGAAGAATGGCCCGCAGTGCTGGAACGCATCCAGCGCCTGGGACTGTCCATCGACGATCTGTTGCCACAGGGAAAAACACCATGACCGCCGTCTCCTCCGACCATGTGGTCGACGCACGTGGCCTGCGCAAGGCTTACAAGCATCGGCTCGCGCTGGACAACACCAGCTTCACCATCGCCGCCGGACGCATCGTCGGCCTGATCGGCCCCAACGGCGCCGGCAAGACCACTGCGCTCAAGGCGGTGCTGGGGCTGACCGATTTCGACGGCGAACTGAGCGTGCTCGGCATGGATCCGCGCACCCAGCGCAATGCGCTGATGAACGAGGTCTGCTTCATCGCCGACGTGGCGGTACTGCCGCGCTGGCTGCGGGTCGGGGAGGCGATCGACTTCGTTGCCGGCGTGCATCCGCGCTTCGATCGCGCCAAGTGCGAACGCTTTCTGGCCAATACGCAGCTCAACCGCAAGTCGCGGGTGCGCGAACTGTCCAAGGGCATGATCGTGCAGCTGCACCTGGCGCTGGTGATGGCCATCGATGCCCGCATCCTGGTGCTGGACGAGCCCACCCTGGGCCTGGACATCCTGTATCGCAAGCAGTTCTACCAGCGCCTGCTGGAGGACTACTTCGACGAGCAGAAGACCATCATCGTCACCACCCACCAGGTCGAAGAGATCGAGCACATCCTCACCGATGTGATGTTCATCCGCGACGGCCGCATCGTGCTGACCGCTGACATGGAAAACGTGGCCGAGCGGTACACCGAAGTGCTGGTGGGTGCCGAGCATCTCGACGCCGCCAGAGGCCTGCAGCCGATCGACGAGCGCAGCCTGCCGTTTGGCAAGACCGTGATGCTGTTCGATGGCGTGCCGAAAGCGCAGCTCGCCCGTTTTGGCGAAATCCGCAATCCCGGCCTTGCCGACCTGTTCGTTGCGGTCATGAAGGGGACCTACGCATGAATGCACTCACCCACCAAGCTTCTCCCGCACGCACGTTCGGCTGGCTGCTCAAACGCGAGTACTGGGAACACCGTGGCGGTTTCGTCTGGGCACAGATCATCACCGGCGGCATCGCGGTGTTCTTCGCGCTGCTGGGCGCGGTGATCGGCGCGATCAGCGCGCGTCGCAACATGATCGGCGACAGCATCACGATGGACGATCTGGCCGAATACACGCGCACCCTGGGACAAGTTGGAGACGGCCTGCTGCTGGGCGGTATCGGCATCGCCTCGGTGGTCCTGGCGTTCGTGGTGTTCTTCTATTCGCTGGGCAGCCTGTACGACGACCGCCGCGACCGCAGCGTGCTGTTCTGGAAATCGCTGCCGGTGTCCGATGTGCAGACGGTGCTGTCCAAGGCCGCCTGGGCGCTGTTGCTGGCGCCGCTGATCGCCATCGTGATCGGCGTGCTGGTCGGCCTGGCACTGTGGCTGATCGCCATCGTGGGCGCCTCGATCGCCGGCGTCCCCAGCCCCTGGGCCCTGGCCACCCACTCGCACCCGTTCTCGTTGCTGTGGCTGTTGCTGAAGACCGTGCCGATGAGTCTGCTGTGGGCGTTGCCGACGGTGGGCTGGCTGATGTTCTGCTCGGCCTGGGCCACCAGCAAGCCGTTCCTGTGGGCGGTGCTGTTCCCGCTGCTGGCCTGCGTGATGCTGAGCATCCTCTCGGCGATGCCGGGTATTTCGCTGCCGATCGGCTGGATCTGGTACATCGTCGGCTACCGCGGCCTGCTCAGCGCCCTTCCCGGCACGTGGTCGCCGCGTGCGGTCAGCGGCAACCTCGACAGCAGCGCAATGCAGAACCCCAGCGATCTGGTGCAGTGGGCGCTGCAGCACACCGACAGCGCACGGGTCTACGGCAATCCGGACATCTGGATCGGCGCTGCAATCGGCGTCGTCCTGATCGCCGCCTCCATCTACCTGCGCCGTCGGCGCTCCGAAGCCTGAAGGACATCCCATGCGTCGTCTGCTGAGTCTGGCCATCCTGTTCGCCGTGCCCGGCGCTGCGTTTGCCGAGGAGCAATGCAAGTTCTCCGAACCGCGCAGTCTGGAGTTGAAGCTGAGCGGAGTGAAGTCGGTGCTGTTCGAGGTCGGCTCCAACGACCTGCATCTGGACGCCGCGCCGGGCAACGGCGGGCGTCTGGGCGGCCGCGCCTGCGCCGCCAGGGCCGAGCTGCTCAAGGGCCTGACCGTCACCCAGAAGCGGGTCGGCGACAAGCTGGTGGTGACGCTGGCCGACGACTGCCCGCTGCGCATCTCCATCGGCGACAGCTATTCGTACCTGGACCTGCGCGGCAGCGTGCCGGACACGCTGCTGGTGCAGTTCGACGTGGGCTCCGGTGACGCCGAGATCAGCGGCGCTGCTGCCGTGAGTGCCGATGTCGGTTCCGGCGACATGGCGATCCGCCGCACCAGGGGCCGGGTCACCGCCAAGGTCGGTTCCGGCGATATCGAACTGGAAGAGATGGGGTCGCTGCGCGTGCTGGCGGTCGGCTCGGGCGATCTCAAGGCCAGGCAGGTGCATGGCGCAGCAGAGGTCGGCAAGGTCGGTTCGGGTGACGTCAAGCTGCGCGGCGTGGCAGGCAACGTCAAGTTCGGCACGATCGGCTCCGGCGATGTCGACATCGACGATGTGCAAGGCGATGTCGGCGTGGAAGCGGTCAGCTCCGGCGCACTCAGCGTGCACAAGGTGCGCGGCGATGTCAGCGTCGCGCGCAAGGGCAGCGGCGATATCGACGTCAGCGATGTGGCCGGCACCACCCGCGTGCCGACCGACAACTGACCACTGCATTGACCATTCAAGAGGGGGACGGCTGATGAAACTGTTGATTTGTGCGGTACTGGTGGGCGCGCTGCTGGTCGGTTGCGGCAAGTCCGAACCCACGGTCGTGGTGTCGGGCAAGACCAACGCGAACGGGGTGATCTTCAACGGCAAGAGCCTGACGCTCCACCGCGACGGCCTGCCTGCGGCCACCATCGGCGTGGATGGCGCGCTCAGCATCGCCGGCAAGCCGGTGAGCCTGAACGATGCGCAGCGGCAGGCGATGCGCGCTTTCTACGTGCAAATCCAGGGCGTCGCCGATAAAGGCATCGACATCGGCACGCAGGGCGCGGCCTTCGGTGCGCATGCCGCCGGCGAAGCGCTCAAGGGTGTGCTCAGCGGCAACACCGACCAGATCGGCGACAAGATCGAAGCGCAGGCGGAAACCTTCAAACACACTGCGATGCAGATCTGCGATCAGCTGGCCAAGCTGCGCAACGCGCAGGACGCCGCCGCGCAACTGGTGCCGGCATTCGCGCCGTACTCGACCCTCACCCAGCACGATATCGACGACTGCCGCAAGTAAGCGCGGCCTTGATCGCCGCTGCGCCCGCATCGACGGGCGCAGCGGCTGACCGGAACCTTATGGATCGTCACGCCGATTGCTGCGCGCACGCTAGGTACCCGATACCGCCTGCGACATCTTGTCAGCCGCGCCATATGCCACAGGCGCCGATCGGCTGGCCGGAGCGGGATTACACTAGTGCGCTCCCCTGAACTCGGCGACCCCATGAACAAGTTGGTGATGCTCTGCATGGCGCTCCTGCTATGCGCCCTGACCGCCTGCGGCGACCAGTCGTCGCGGCGCGCCGAACGCGGCAAGCCGCGCGTTGCCATCACCACCCAGTCGGTGATGATCCGCCGCCCACCCGCGGCCAATGCGGAAATCACCCCCGACGGCACGCTGAAGATCGACGATATCGCGCTGCCGCAGAAAGAGCCGACGCGCGCCAAGTTGCAGTTGCTGTTCGGGCACCTGCAGATGCTGCGCCAGCAGGCCATCAATGAGGCTGGCGCGGACCCGGAATACAAGTCGATCAAGCTGACCGCCACCCCGGAGATCCAGAAGCTCAGCGGCGAATTGCTCGATGAAATCCCGTCGCTGCAGCCGTATCGCGAGAGCTTCGGCAACGTGCAGGCCGAGCGGCACTGAGTCCTGGCGAAGCCGCGGATTCGCGCAAAGCCATGTAGGAGCGCACGCTGCGGTGGTCAGCCACCGCCGCCCGTGCTGCCGGCCTGGATGCCACCGCGGGTCAGCGCAGCCGGATCCAGCAAACGGCGCAGATCCGCCTCGCTGAGCCCGCTGTCTTCCAGCGCCACGTCCAGCACCGGGCGCTGTTCCTTGTAGGCACGCTTGGCGATCGCCGCGGCCTTCTCGTAGCCGATGATCGGGTTGAGCGCGGTAACCAGGATCGGATTGCGATCCAGCGCCTCGCGCACGCGCTCCTGGCGTACCTTCAACCCGGCAATCGCGCTATCGGCCAGCAACCGCGCCACATTGCCCAGCAAGTTGATCGAATCCAGCAGGTTGTAGGCGATCAGCGGCAGCGTCACGTTCAACTGGAAGTTGCCGGTCTGCCCGGCCACTGTGATCGCGGTGTGGTGGCCGATCACCTGTGCGCAGGCCATTACGGTGGCTTCGGGAATCACCGGGTTGACCTTGCCCGGCATGATCGAACTGCCAGGCTGCAGCGCCGGCAACTCGATCTCGCCCAGCCCGGCCAGGGGGCCGGCATTCATCCAGCGCAGGTCGTTGGCGATCTTGATCAGTGCCACCGCCAGCGCATTGAGCTGACCGGACAACTCCACCGCATCGTCCTGCGCAGCCAGACCTTCGAACTTGTTGTCCGCACTCTCGAACTTGAACTTGCTCAAGCCCGACAAGGCCTTGGCCACCTTGCCGCCAAAGCGCGGATCGGCATTGATGCCGGTGCCGATCGCGGTGCCGCCCAGCGGCAGCCGGCGCAGGCGCTTGAGGGCATCGTCGATACGCTCCTGCGCCGAACTCAGCTGCGCCGACCATGCACCGAATTCCTGGCCGAAGGTCAGCGGCATCGCATCCATCAGATGCGTGCGCCCGGTCTTGACCACCTTGTCCAGCCCCTTGCCGCGCTTGTCGATGGTCTTGCGCAGATGCTTGAGCGCCGGCTGCAGGTGTTCCTGCACCGCCAGCAACGCCGACACCCGGATCGCGGTGGGCACCACGTCGTTGGAGCTCTGGCCGAGATTGACGTGATCGTTGGGATGCACCGCGTCCTTGCCGGCGCGCGTGGCCAGCGTGGCGATCACCTCGTTGGCATTCATGTTGGACGAGGTGCCCGAGCCGGTCTGGTAGACGTCTATCGGAAACTGCGCGTCATACGTGCCGTCGGCGACCTGCAGCGCCGCATCCTGCACGGCCTTGCCGATCGACTTGGGCAGCAGCCCGAGTTCGGCATTGACGCTAGCCGCAGCGGCCTTGATCAGCCCCAGCGCGCGGATGAAGCCGCGCGGCATCGGCTGGCCGGACACCGGAAAATTCTGCACGGCACGCTGGGTCTGCGCGCCCCACAAGGCATCGGCGGGCACCTGCAATTCGCCCATGCTGTCGTGTTCGGTCCTGAAACGTTCGCTCATCTGCACTCTCCGCACATTGTTGGTTTGTGGTGATGGATGGCTGGCAGCGGGCGTGCCCACGCTGGCGAGGCTGCCTACGATACTCGCTCGCAGCGTTGCGACCGTGTCGTCGCAAGCCCTGGGCTAGACTGCCCAATGATCCATACGAGGTACCACGCCGCCATGGGCGACGACCCTGACTGTAGAAACGCATCGTTTGCGTCTTGCTTGCTTGCACACTGCCCCGGCACCGACGCGCAGCCGCTGACATACCGCGTCACTGCCGCTACGCGCCATGGAGGCGGACGCCATGTTGGGTAACGTGCTGCTGTTGTTCGTCGCACTGCTGCTGGTGCTGTTGAACGGCTTCTTCGTCGCCGCCGAGTTCGCGCTGGTCAAGCTGCGCCACACGCAGGCGGTGGGCCTGGCGCAGAACAACGGTTGGCGTGGGCGGTTGTTGCTCGGGGTACATGCGCATCTGGATGCCTACCTGTCAGCGTGCCAGCTCGGCATCACCCTGGCCTCGCTCGGCCTGGGCTGGGTCGGCGAGCCGGCCTTCGCGCATCTGCTGCAGCCGCTGTTCGACACCGCCGGCCTGTCGCCGGAAGCGGCACAGTTCACCGCACTGGCGATCGCCTTCAGCCTGATCTCGTTCCTGCACATCGTGCTGGGCGAACTGGCGCCCAAGACCATGGCGATCCGCCGCCCGGAGCGGATGTCGCTGTGGACCGCCGCGCCGCTCTACGTGTTCTATTGGCTGATGTACCCGGCGATCTGGGTGCTCAACACCAGCGCCAACCGCCTGCTGCGGGTGCTGGGCTGGGGCGATGTGGAACATCAGTCGCATCGCTATTCGCGCGAGGAGCTGATGCTGATCGTCGGCCGCCAGGATCCCAACGCCACCACGCCCGATCACGGGCTGGCCCTGATGAGCCACGCACTGGAACTGCCCGACCTGGTCGCCGGCGACCTGATGCGCCCGCGCGAGCACCTGCGCAGCCTGCGCGAAGGCATGACGCTGGAATCGGTGCTGGCCGAATTCAGCGAGTCGCGCTACAGCCGCTACCCGTGGTTCGACGCCGATGGCGAGCAGGTGCTGGGCATCCTGCATACCAAGGATCTGCTGGTGGCGATGGCACGCAGCCAGGACCTGGACGATCTGCGCCCGTTGCTGCGCCCGCCCACCCTGCTGACCCTGGAAACCCCGATCCCCAGCGCGCTGGAGCAGTTCCGCACCGGCACCACCCATCTGGCGCTGTGCGTGGAGGACGAGGGACGCATCCTGGGCTTCTTCACCCTGGAAGACCTGCTGGAAGTGGTGGTCGGCGAGATCGAGGACGAGCACCGCCACGTGGTGCGCGATGCCCCGATCCGCAGCCAGGACGGCTCGCTGCTGGTGGCCGGCAGCACCTCGATCTTCCGCCTGGAACGTCTGCTGGGCCAGGATCTGAGCGCGCCGGACCACGTCAATTCGGTCGGCGGGCTGATCGTGCACCGGTTGCAGCGGCTGCCCGAAGAAGGCGAAACCCTGGAGCTGGACGGCCACGCACTGACGGTGCGGCGCATGGCCGGGCACCGGATCCAGGCCATCACGGTGCGGCCGATCGGCGAAGCCGGCGCCGGGGCGGCGTAGAATACGCACCCCCGCCAGCCTCCCAGTGCCCTGCCCATGTCGGATTCCGCCCTGCTTGCCCTGTCCCCGCTCGACGGCCGCTACGCTTCCAAAGTGGATGCGCTGCGCCCGATCTTCTCCGAATACGGCCTGATCAAGGCGCGGGTCAAGGTCGAGATCGAATGGCTGCTGGCATTGGCCGCCGAGCCGGGCATCGCCGAGCTGGCGCCATTCTCGGCCGCCGCCACCCAGACCCTGCGCCGCCTGGCCGACGACTTCAGCGTCGGCGATGCCGCGCGGGTCAAGCAGATCGAGCGCACCACCAACCACGACGTCAAGGCGGTGGAGTACTTCATCAAGGAACAGCTCAAGGACGATGCCGAGCTGGGCCCGGCGCTGGAATTCGTGCATTTCGCCTGCACCAGCGAGGACATCAACAACCTCAGCTACGGCCTGATGCTGGAGCAGGCGCGCCGCGAGGTGCTGCTGCCCACGCTGGACGGCATCACTGCCAGCCTGCGCGCCCTCGCCCATGCCCAGGCCGGCCAGCCGATGCTGTCGCGCACGCATGGCCAGACCGCCTCGCCCACCACGCTGGGCAAGGAAATCGCCAACGTGGTCGCGCGCCTGGAGCGGCAGCGCAAGCAGATCGCCGCGGTCGAACTGACCGGCAAGATCAATGGCGCGGTCGGCAACTACAACGCGCACCTGGTGTCGTACCCGGAGCTGGACTGGGCCGCGTTCGCGCAGCGCTTCGTCGAAAGCCTGGGCCTGGTGTTCAACCCCTACACCACCCAGATCGAGCCGCACGACAACGTGGCCGAAATCGGCGACGCCAGCCGCCGCGTCAACACCATCCTGATCGACCTGTCGCGCGACATCTGGGGTTACATCTCGCTGGGCTACTTCAAGCAGAAGCTCAAGGAAGGCGAAGTCGGCTCCTCGACCATGCCGCACAAGGTCAACCCGATCGACTTCGAAAATGCCGAAGGCAATTTCGGCATCGCCAATGCGCTGTTCGAGCATTTTTCCGCCAAGCTGCCGATCAGCCGCTGGCAGCGCGACCTCACCGACTCCACCGTGCTGCGCGCGCTCGGCACCGCGTTCGGCCATACCCAGGTCGCGCTGGATTCACTGGCCAAGGGTCTGGGCAAGCTGACCGTCAATCCCGAACGCCTGGATGCCGATCTGGATGCGGCCTGGGAAGTACTGGCCGAAGCCGTGCAGACGGTGATGCGTCGCCACGGCCTGCCCAACCCCTACGAACAGCTCAAGGCGCTGACCCGCGGCCAGGGCATCACTGCCGCGTCCATGCAGGCCTTTGTCGAGAGCCTGCAGTTGCCGGAGCAGGACAAGCAGCGGCTGCGGGCGCTGACGCCGGGTGCGTACACCGGGCTGGCCGAACAGCTGGCGCGCGCGATCTAAGCAGCGGTATTCATCCACCGGTATCACGCCCTTGTATCCAGCTGTCAGGAGTATTGCCATGGCATTGCGCGCGCTGCTGTCTGCCTCCCTGCTTGCGTCGGTGGCCTGCGGATTGCTGGCCTGCGGGAAGCAGGCCACTCCCGACTCGCACCCCGACTCCGCCGCTGCCGCGCCGCACGCGCCGGCCGGCGTGGCGGCCGCACCGGTGCCGCCGGTTCCTTCGGTTCCGTCAGTTCCGAGCATGGACGGCGCCACCCAGGTCGCCAGCAATGGCGAGCGGCAGACACTGATGGTCACCTCGACCAGCGGCACGGTCAGCTGCGACGGCCATAACGTCGATCTGACCGGCCAGAACGCCAATCTGGTCCTCAAGGGTGACTGCGGCACGATCGCAGTGCTGGGCCAGCATGCGATCGTGCAGATCGAGCGCGCCGAGGCAGTGCGCATGGTCGGCAACGATGCCCAGGTCACCCTCGCCGGCGATGCCAGCACCATCGAACTGTTCAGCCGCACCTCCACGCTCAAGGCCGGCCGCATCGGCACGCTGCTGGTGCCGGGCGACGACAACCAGGTACAGGCGCAGGCGATCGCCTCCGTCACGCTGCACGGCCGCGGCAACCGCATCACCCAGCAATCCGGCACTGCGATGGTCAACGACTATGGCAGCAACAACCAGATATCCACCCGCTGATCTGCTGACACCGAGACACCAAGCTGCATACCCGGCCCTGCATGGCCCGGACGCGCACCGCAACCTTACCGCGACACCCGCATGCAAGGCAGCGCATGGCGGGCTGGGCGACAATAAGCCACCTCGCCGGCCGCACCGCGCCGGCCCTCCAGTCGGACCCGTGACACCATGAAAAAAACCCCCGCAAAAAAGATCGCCGCCAGGAAAGGCGCGCCACTGCCCTTCGAGATCCACGCCACCCGCGACCAGCCGCTGGGCATGCCGGTCGAGCGCTTCCTGCGCAACTACTGGCACAAGCACCCGCTGCTGATCCGCAATGCGTTTGCGGACTTCCAGTCCCCGCTGCAGCCCGAAGACCTGGCCGGCCTGGCCTGCGAAGACGGCGTGCTGGCACGCCTGATCAGCCATGACCGCGCCACCGACGACTGGAACGTGCGCACCGGCCCGTTCCAGGAAACCGACTTCCCCGGCCTGCCCGACCATGACTGGACCCTGCTGGTGCAGGACGTCGACAAGTGGGACGCCGACGTCCGCGCGCTGCTGGAGCAGTTCCGCTTCCTGCCGCGCTGGCGCATCGACGACATCATGATCAGCTTCGCCGCCACCGGCGGCTCGGTCGGCGCGCATGTCGACCATTACGACGTGTTCCTGCTGCAGGGCCAGGGCCACCGCCGCTGGCAGATCGACGCACGCGCGCAGCAGGGCCGCAAGGCCGCGCCGCTGGCGTTTCGCGACGATGTCGAGCTCAAGCTGCTGCGCGACTTCAAGCCCACCCACGACTGGGTGCTGGGCCCGGGAGACATGCTGTACCTGCCGCCACTGGTGCCGCACCACGGCGTGGCCGAAGACGCCTGCCTGACCTTCTCCATCGGCACCCGCGCGCCGTCCTCGGCCGAGCTGATCGGCGACTACCTGGACACCTTGATCGCCGATGCCGACGAGGCCGTGCGCTATCACGACGAAGACCTCAAGGTGCCGGCAGATCCGTACGAGATCGACGTCACCGCGATGAACCGCGTGGTCGAAGCGCTCAACGCGCTGCGCATGAACGACCCGGATCGCCTGGGCGACTGGTTCGGCCGCTTCATGACCACCTACCGCGCCTCCGGCGACGTAGTGCCGGCACCCGAACCGATCCCCCGCGAGGCGGTCGAGCAGGCGCTGGAAGAAGGCGTGCTGCTGCACCGTCACCCTTGGTCGCGGCTGGCCTGGCGGCGCGCCAAGCGTGGCGCCACCCTGTTCTGCAGCGGCCTGGAATTCGCGCTGTCGGCCAAGGACGCCGCACGGCTGGCCGCAGCCGAAGAGATCGACGGCGCACTGTATGCGCAGCTGTCCAACCGTGGCCGCGAGGTGGTGCTGGAGCTGCTGGCGCAGGGCCATTACCAGCGCGCCCACGAGGACGCGGAGGACGACATCGAGGACATCGACGACGACCAGGCCCACGTCCTGAGCCTGTCGGCTGACCAAGACGATGCCGACGCCGAGGCCGACACGCCGGACGCGGACGATGAAATCGACGCCGAGGCCGACGTCGAGCAGGTCGCCGACGCCGCGGACGGCCCGGCCCAGGCTGAGGAGGCCGAACAAGGCGAGGATGCCGACCAGGACGACGACCGCGGGCTGGCCGACGACGACGCGGCATCGGACGCTGGCGACGACGACGGGTCCGACCAGCGCGCATGAGTTCCCAGGCCGGGCCGCAGATCGTCTCGCTGGATGCGGCGTCCAACGCCGCAGCCCTGCGCGCGCTGCGCCTGGCCTGCGGCACCGGCAGCACCGACGACAGCGCTGCCGACTGGGACGCCCTGGACCCGCTCAGCCTGCACCTGGCGCTGCGCAACGAGGACGGCCAGTTGGTCGGCTCGGTGCGGCTGACGGCGGATCGGCGCATCGACCGGCTCGGCGTGCTGCCGGGCTGGCGCCGCCGCGGCCTGGCCGACCGGTTGCTCGCAGCCGCCGTCGCCACCGCGCAACAACGCGGCTGGCCCGGCCTGCAAACCCGCGTGAACACAGACGCCGAGGCCGTGTTCGCACGCCTGGGCTTCCTGCCGGACACCTCTTCCGACCGGCACTCGGCTAGCGCGGCAACGGCGGGCGATCGCCCGGGTAGGCCCCTGCACCGCCGTCTCGACGGCCCGATGGCGGTGGACGACCTGCGCGCGGCCCTGGCCGCCACCACCGGCCTGCTGTGCGCCGCACGCCGCCAGGTGCTGATCTATACGCGGGCACTGGATCCACCGCTGTTCGACAACCCCGCAGTGCTCGATGCGCTGCGCCGCTTCGCCACCGCCCGCCACGACAAGCGCGTGCAGGTGCTGGTGCAGGACACCGCCGCCGCGGGCGCCAACAGCAGCGCGATGCTGCGGCTGGCCCAGCGCCTGCCCAGCGTGTTCCGCTTCCGCGCGGTCAGCGATCCGGTCGATGCCAGCTACGCGTCGGCCTATGTGGTGGGCGATGACGCCTACTACTTTCGTCCAACAGGCCATCGCTTCGACGATGGCGAAACCTGGCTGTCGGGCGCGGCGCGCAGCCGCCAGCTGGAGCGCGAATTCGCGCAGATATGGGAGCGTAGCGCGCTTTGGAACGAACCGCGCGCACTCGGCATCTGAGACCGCAGCGCCCTTCGCACGTAGGCGCCAGGCGGTTGCACCTACCCGTCCGGTCAGCTGGCAGACGCCCCCTCACTAGCGCAAGGGGGTATAATTTTTAGAGATTTGAGACCGACCGACAGGGCATCTCGCCCCGCCGCTTCCGCACAATCATCCCCACAGCAGACCCGACTTACCATCGTGGATAATCTCCTAAAGCAGTTCGCACAGTCATCGCAGCTCGCCGGCGGCAACGCCGCCTATATCGAGGATCTGTACGAGCAGTACCTCGTCGCCCCGGACAGTGTTGACCCGAAGTGGAAGAGCTATTTCGATGGCTTCAAGGGTCGCGATGCCGGTGATGTACCGCACTCGGCAGCCATTGCCCACATCCTCACCGCCTCCAAGCAGGCTGCCAATGCCGGCACCGGCGCAGCGGCCAGTGACGAGCGCGAGCGCAACGTCGGCCGCCTGATCACCGCCTACCGTGCGCGTGGCCACCTCGGCGCGCAGCTCGATCCGCTCAGCCTGACCCCGCCGGTCAACCCGCCCGATCTGGACCTGCCGTTCCACAGCCTGTCGCAGGCGGATATGGACAGCGAGTTCAGCACCGGCGGCGTCGGCGGCCAGCCGCGCATGAAGCTGAAGGATCTGCTGGCCCGCCTGAAGGCGACCTACGCCAGCACCATCGGCGCAGAGTTCATGCACATCCAGGAATTCGACCAGCGCCAGTGGATCTACAAGCGCCTGGAAGATGCCGGCGGCAAGATCGCCGGCGACGCGGCCAGCCGCAAGCGCACGCTGGAGCGGCTCACCGCTGCCGAAGGCCTGGAGCGCTACCTGCACACCAAGTACGTCGGCCAGAAGCGCTTCTCGCTGGAAGGCGGCGACGCGCTGATCCCGATGATGGACGAGATCATTCGCCAATCCGGCAACGATCAGGTCAAGGACATCGTGATCGGCATGGCCCACCGCGGCCGCCTCAACGTGCTGGTCAATACGCTGGGCAAGAACCCGCGCAAGCTGTTCGACGAGTTCGAAGGCAAGTTCGAGCACGCCCACGACGACCGCGCCCACACCGGCGACGTGAAGTACCACATGGGCTTCTCGGCCGACATCGCGGTCGGTGGCGACAAGCAGGTGCATCTGGCGCTGGCCTTCAACCCCTCGCACCTGGAAATCGTCGACCCGGTCGTGGTCGGCAGCGTGCGTTCGCGTCAGGAACGCTTTGGCGATGCCGAGCGCAAGACCGTGCTGCCGATCCTGATCCACGGCGATGCCGCATTCGCCGGCCAGGGCGTGGTGATGGAACTGTTCCAGATGTCGCAGGCGCGTGGTTTCGCCGTCGGCGGCACCGTGCACATCGTGGTCAACAACCAGATCGGCTTCACCACCAGCGCCCGCGACGACGCCCGTTCCACGCTGTACTGCACCGACGTGGCCAAGATGATCGGCGCGCCGGTCTTCCACGTGAACGGCGACGACCCGGATGCGGTGATGTTCGTGTCCAAGCTGGCCTACGAATTCCGCCAGCAGTTCAAGAAGGACGTGGTCATCGACCTGGTCTGCTACCGCCGCTGGGGCCATAACGAGGCCGACGAACCGGCAGCGACCCAGCCGGTGATGTACCAGACCATCCGCAAGCACAAGACCACCCGCGAGCTGTACGCCGCCAAGCTGGAAAGCGACGGCGTGCTGAGCGCCGACGAGGCCAAGGCGCTAGTCGACGGTTATCGCAACAAGCTTGATTCGGGCGAGTACACCACCGAACTGGCGACGCGCAAGCCGGACGAATTCGCCATCGACTGGTCCAAGTATCTGGTCGGCACCGCTGCCGATCCGGTCGACACCCGCGTCAAGCGCGAGCAGCTGGACCGTCTGGCCAAGCTGATCACCACGATTCCGGAAGGCGTCGAGCTGCATGCGCGCGTCGGCAAGATCTACGACGACCGCGTCAAGATGGCCGCCGGTGAGCAGGCCGGCGACTGGGGCTTTGCCGAAAACCTGGCCTATGCCACCTTGCTGGCCGAAGGCCACAAGCTGCGCCTGGTCGGCCAGGACGCCGGTCGCGGCACGTTCTTCCACCGTCACGCGATCCTGCATGACCAGAAGACCGACAGCTATCACCTGCCGCTGCGCCAGCTGGTGCAGAACCCCGAAGATGCCACCATCATCGACTCGCTGCTCAGCGAAGAAGCGGTGATGGGCTTCGAATACGGCTACTCCACCACCGACCCGAATGCGCTGTGCATCTGGGAAGCGCAGTTCGGCGACTTCGCCAACGGCGCGCAGGTGGTGATCGACCAGTTCATCGCCGCTGGCGAAGCCAAGTGGGGCCGTATCGCGGGCCTGTCGCTGTTCCTGCCGCACGGCTATGAAGGCCAGGGCCCGGAGCATAGCTCCGCGCGTCTGGAGCGCTTCCTGCAGTTGTGCGCGCTGGAGAACATGCTGGTCTGCGTGCCGACCACGCCGGCGCAGTGCTTCCACATGATCCGCCGCCAGATGCGCATGACCACCCGCAAGCCGCTGGTGGTGATGACGCCCAAGTCGTTGCTGCGCCACAAGCTGGCGGTATCGAGCCTGGAAGAACTGGCCGAGGGCGAGTTCCAGCATCTGATTCCCGACGCCAAGGCCGACGCCGGCAAGGTCAAGCGCGTGGTGCTGTGCTCGGGCAAGGTCTATTACGACCTGCTCGAAGACCAGACCAAGCGTGGCCAGGACGACGTCGCCATCCTGCGCGTAGAGCAGTTGTATCCGTTCCCGCGTGCGCAGCTGGCCGCCGAGCTCAAGGCCTATGCCAACGCCACCGACGTGGTGTGGTGCCAGGAAGAACCGCAGAACCAGGGTGCCTGGTACCAGATCCGCCACCACCTGAACTTCTGCCTGGCCAGCGGCCAGAGCCTGCATTACGCCGGCCGTGCCCGTTCGCCCTCGCCTGCCGCCGGCCATATGGCCGACCACATCGTCGAACAGCAGAAGCTGGTCGCCGATGCGCTCCTCAATCCGTTCAACGACCAAGTCGCTGAATAACTCCTCTTCCCCAAAGAACGAAAACCCTAGGACGCTCCCCGAATGGCCACCGAAGTCAAAGTTCCGGTACTGCCCGAATCCGTTTCCGACGCCACCATCGCCAGCTGGCACAAGAAGGCCGGTGAAGCGGTCAAGCGCGACGAGAATCTGGTCGACCTGGAAACCGACAAGGTCGTGTTGGAAGTTCCTTCGCCGGTCGACGGCGTGCTGAAGGAAATCAAGTTCGAAGCCGGCAGCACCGTCACCAGCAACCAGATCCTGGCGATCATCGAAGAAGGCGCCGTGGCTGCGGCCGCACCGGCCGAGGAGAAGAAGGCCGAGGCACCGGCTCCGGCCGCGGCTGCCCCGGCCGCCACGCCGGCCCCGGCTGCTGCCGCTGCGCCTGCCGCTGCATCCAAGTCCGCTGCCGATGCGCTACCGCCGGGTGCGCGTTTTTCCGCGATCACCCAGGGCGTGGATCCGGCCCAGGTCGAAGGTACCGGCCGTCGTGGCGCGGTGACCAAGGAAGACATCGTCAACTTCGCCAAGGCCGGCGGCGTGGGCAAGGCGTCTGGCGCCCGTCCGGAAGAGCGCGTGCCGATGACCCGCGTGCGCAAGACCATCGCCAAGCGCCTGATGGAGTCCAAGAACTCCACCGCGATGCTGACCACTTTCAACGAGGTCAACCTGGCCAAGGTCTCGGCCGCACGCAAGGAGCTGCAGGACGAGTTCCAGAAGGCGCACGGCATCAAGCTCGGTTTCATGAGCTTCTTCGTCAAGGCCGCCGCCAATGCGCTGCAGCGCTTCCCGCTGGTCAACGCCTCGATCGACGGCGACGACATCATCTATCACGGCTACAGCGACATTTCGATCGCGGTATCGACCGAAAAGGGCCTGGTCACGCCGGTGCTGCGTAACGTCGAGCGCCAGTCGTTCGCCGACGTCGAACAGGGCATTGCCGACTACGCCGCCAAGGCGCGCGCCGGCAAGCTGGGCCTGGACGATCTGCAGGGTGGCACGTTCACCATCACCAACGGCGGCACCTTCGGCTCGCTGCTGTCGACCCCGATCATCAACCCGCCGCAGAGCGCCATCCTGGGCATGCACGCGATCAAGGAACGCCCGATCGCCGAGAACGGCCAAGTCGTGATCGCTCCGATGATGTATCTGGCGCTGTCCTACGACCACCGCATCATCGACGGCAAGGACTCGGTGCAGTTCCTGGTCGACATCAAGAATCAGCTGGAAAACCCGGGCCGGATGTTGTTCGGTCTGTAAGAGCCGGGAATCGGGAATGGAGATTCGGGAATGGGACAAGCGCCCATCGACCGCTCCATTCCCGCCTGGACCTGGATGGGACGCAGCAGGCGCACGCATGCGCTCTTGCGATTCTCCATTCCCTATTCCCCATTCCCGTGAGCAAATGAAATGAGCGAACAATTCGACGTCGTCGTCATCGGTGCCGGTCCGGCCGGTTATCACGCTGCGATTCGCGCGGCCCAGCTGGGCATGAAGGTTGCCTGCATCGACGCGGCTATCGGTAAGGATGGCAAGCCGGCCCTGGGCGGTACCTGCCTGCGCGTAGGCTGCATTCCGTCCAAGGCGCTGCTGGATTCCTCGCGCCAGTTCTGGAACATGGGCCACCTGTTCGGCGACCACGGCATCAGCTTCAACGACGCCAAGATGGACGTGCCCACCATGATCGGCCGCAAGGACAAGATCGTGAAGCAGTTCACCGGCGGCATCGCGATGCTGTTCAAGGCGAACAAGATCACCCCTTACTACGGCTTCGGCCAGCTGCTGCCGGGCAACATCGTCAAGGTCGCCCAGCACGAAGGCGGCGAGATCGAGCTCAAGGGCACCAACGTGATCCTGGCGCCGGGCTCGGAGTCGATCGAGCTGCCGTTTGCCAAGTTCGAAGGCGACACCATCGTCGACAACGTCGGCGGCCTGGATTTCACCGCCGTTCCCAAGCGTCTGGCGGTGATCGGCGCCGGCGTGATCGGCCTGGAGCTGGGCAGCGTGTGGAAGCGCCTGGGCGCCGAGGTCACCATCCTCGAAGCGCTGCCGGATTTCCTGGCGCTGGCCGATGCCGAAGTGGCCAAGACCGCGCTGAAGGAATTCAAGAAGCAGGGCCTGGACATCAAGCTCGGCGCCAAGGTCAGCAAGACCGAGATCACCGGCAGCGGCGATGCCAAGCAGGTGGTGGTCAGCTACACCGACGCAGCCGGCGAGCAGACCCTGACCGTGGACAAGTTGCTGGTGGCCGTGGGCCGCAAGGCCGCGACCAAGAACCTGCTGGCCGAGGGCACCGGCGTCAAGCTCAACGAGCGTGGCCAGATCGAGGTGGACGGGCATTGCCACACCGGCGTCGATGGCGTGTGGGCGATCGGTGACTGCGTGCGTGGCCCGATGCTGGCGCACAAGGGCTTCGAGGAAGGCATCGCGGTTGCCGAGCTGATCGCCGGCCTGCCTGGCCACGTCAACTTCGACACCATTCCGTGGGTCATCTACACCGAGCCGGAGATTGCCTGGGTCGGCAAGACCGAGCAGCAGTTGAAGGCCGAAGGCGTCGCCTACAAGGCCGGCAGCTTCCCGTTCGCGGCGATCGGCCGTGCCGTGGCCATGGGCGAGCCGGCCGGCTTCGTCAAGGTCATCGCCGATGCCGAAACCGACCGCGTGCTGGGCATGCACCTGGTTGGCGTGGGCGTGTCCGAGCTGGTGCACGAAGGCGTGCTGACGATGGAGTTCAACGGCTCGGCCGACGATCTGGCACGCATCTGCCACGCCCACCCGACGCTGTCCGAAGCGATCCACGACGCCGCGATGGCAGTGAGCAAGCGCGCGATTCATAAGGCCAACTAAGCCGGGAATCGGGAGTGGGGAATCGGGAATCGTAAGAGCGTTCCCTTCACCTCTCTCTTCATGCTGACGCCGGACCTAGGTCCGGCGTCATGCGTTCTGGCTGCTGTGTTTGCTTTGACCCATTCCCTATTCCCAACTCCCGATTCCCGAATCCCATGAAAAGCATCTGCGTCTACTGCGGTTCCAATGCCGGCAACAAACCCGCCTATGCCGAGCGTGCCACTGCGCTGGGCCAGCGCATCGCCGAGCAGGGCCTGCGGCTGGTGTATGGCGGCGGCAATGTCGGGCTGATGGGCACCGTGGCCAATGCGGTGCTGGCGGCTGGTGGCGAGGTGACCGGGGTGATTCCGCAGCAGCTGGCCGATTGGGAAGTGGCGCACCGTGGGCTGACCACGCTGGAAATCGTTGGCTCCATGCATGAGCGCAAGATGCGCATGTTCGAGCTGTCCGATGCCTTCGTCGCCCTGCCCGGCGGCTTCGGCACCATGGAAGAGATCTTCGAGATGCTCACCTGGCGCCAGCTCGGCATCGGCAACAAACCCTGCGCGTTCCTGGATATCGAAGGGTTTTACGCACCGCTGATCGGCATGATCGATCGCATGGTGGAAGAGCGCTTCCTGCATCCGGACCAGCGCAGCGACCTGTGGTACGGCGCCGATATCGAACAGATGCTGGAGTGGATGCAGCACTACACGCCGGCACAGGCTTCCAAGTGGATCGACGAGAAGCGCCGCTCGACGCTTGTGTGATGCGAGGCGACGCACGCTCCCTGCCCCATCGCAGGCCAGGCCTGGCGTCAGGCACGCGCCTCAGTAGGCACGCAGCGGCGCTGTAGTCATACGTCAGCTGCGTGCAAGTGCAGCGACGCACCGTCGCCATCTCTCACGTATGCGGCCATCGCTCCGGCGCGATGCCGCACCCAGCTGCGCTGCCATGTCACGCACCGCGTCACGTTGTTCACCAGGTCGACAGAGCAACGATAGCACCCTGGCGTAACCGCCTAGGAGCCACGGCGCTCATTGCACATCCCCCGTCGCAACGCACCGCCCAACCCCCTGCCGATCTGCAGGCTTGCAACGGCAGTCACGATGGCTGCGGCGTCCGGCGCGACCGGCTCGCATAGAATGGCGACGATGCTCGATACCCTCGCCGCTGACGCGCACCACAGCCTGGACATCAAGCACAGTCGCTTTCTGGCCAACGCTGCGGCACTGGACTCTCCCGCGCAGGCGCTGGAGATCGTGCAGCGCGTGTCCGTTGCCGATGCCACCCATAATTGCTGGGCCTATCGATATGGGCAGGACTACCGTTCCAGCGACGATGGCGAGCCCAGCGGCACTGCCGGGCGGCCGATTCTTGCGGCCATCGATGGCCAGGGCTATGACCGTGTGGTGGTGGTGGTCACGCGTTGGTATGGCGGCATCAAGCTCGGTGCCGGTGGGTTGGTGCGTGCCTACGGCGGCGCCGCGGCCGAATGCCTGCGACTGGCGGCGCGACAGCCATTGGTTGCGTTGTCGCTGCTCGACCTGCAATGTCGGTTCGACGACCTGGGCCTGGTGCATGCTGCCCTGAGCGCCTTCCACGCCGACAAGCTGGACGAGCGCTTCGACGCGCAGGGCGCGGCACTGCGCGTGCAACTGCCGGCCGATCAACTGGCCGGCTTGAAAACGCGCCTGTGCGACGCCACTCGCAACCGTGTCCATCTCTCATCACCGGAAGCCGCATGAACCAGCCAGCCGCCGCCAGGCCCAACCCGTTGCGGAAGCTTGGCAGCCTGCGCACCTTGTGGCCGTTCGTGCAGCGCCAGCGTGGCCTGTTCGCCGCCTGGCTGATCGCACTGGCCATTTCCTCGGCCGCCACGTTGAGCCTGCCGGCGGCGGTCAAGCAGATGATCGACCATGGTTTCTCCGGCGGCTCGCAGATCAACCACGCCTTCGCGCTGCTGTTCGCGGTGGCGGTGGTGCTGGCGGTGGCAACGGCCGCGCGGTTTTATTTCGTCGCGTTGCTGGGCGAAAAAGTGGTGGCCGATTTGCGCGGCCGCCTGTATGCGCATCTGATCGGGCTGGACGCCGACTTCCATGATCGCAGCCGCAGCGGCGAGCTGGTGTCGCGCCTGTCGGCCGACAGCGAGCTGCTGCGCGGGGTGATCGGCACCACCATGTCGGTGGCGTTGCGCAGCTCGGTGACGGTGATGGGCAGCATGGTGATGTTGTTCGTGACCAGCCCGCGGCTGGCCGGCTTCACCTTGATCGGCATTCCGCTGGCGGTGTTGCCGATCGTGCTGGGCGCACGCCGCCTGCAGAAGATCTCGCGCGCCAGCCAGGACCGCGTTGCCGATGCCAACACGCTGGCGGCCGAAACGCTGGGTGCGGTGCGCACCGTGCAGGCGCATGCGCGCGAGCGCTACGAGAGCCAGCGTTTCAGCCAGGCCCTGTTCGCCGCGATCGATACCGCACGGCTGCGCATCCGCACCCAGGCCACCGTGACGGCGGTGGCGATCATGCTGATCTTCGGCGCCATCGTCGGTGTGCTGTGGCTGGGCGCGCACGATGTGATCGCAGGACGCATGACCCCCGGCACGCTGGGTCAGTTCGTGTTGTACGCGCTGATCGGTGGCGGCTCGGTCGGTGCCTTGGCCGAGGTCTGGAACGAGTTGCAGCGCGCGGCCGGCGGCATGGGCCGGGTCGGCGAATTGCTCGACGAGCAGCCGGCGATCGTCGCCCCGGCCACGCCGCAGCCCTTGCCACAGCCGCTGCGCGGCGCGATCCATTTCGATCAGGTGGTATTCCATTATCCGCAGCGCCCCGATGCGCCGGCGCTGGATGGCTTCGACCTGCATGTCCATCCGGGCGAAACCGTGGCGCTGGTCGGGCCCTCCGGCGCCGGCAAGAGCACGGTGCTGGCGATGTTGCTGCGCTTCCACGACCCGGTCAGCGGCAGGCTGCGTATCGACGAGGTGGACCTGCGCGATACCGACCCGGTACTGCTGCGCGAACGCATCGCCCTGGTGCCGCAGCAACCCACGCTGTTTGCCGCCAGCGCCGCCGACAACATCCGCTATGGGCGCCTGGACGCCAGCGATGCAGAGGTGCAAGCCGCCGCCGCGGCCGCCGAGGCCGACAGTTTCATCCGCGCCCTGCCGCAGGGCTACGCCAGCGAACTCGGCGAACGCGGCACGCGCCTGTCCGGCGGCCAGCAGCAACGGGTGGCGATCGCGCGCGCCTTGCTCAAGGACGCGCCGATCCTGCTGCTGGACGAGGCCACCAGCGCGCTGGATGCGCAGAGCGAACGCGCCGTGCAGCAGGCGCTGGACCGGTTGATGGAAGGCCGCACCACGCTGGTCATTGCCCATCGCCTGGCCACCGTGCTCAAGGCCGACCGCATCGTGGTGATGGATGCCGGCCGCATCGTCGCGCAGGGCACGCATGCGCAATTGATCGCCGAAGGCGGCCTGTACGCGGAGCTGGCGCGGCTGCAGTTCATCGATCAATGACGCCTGGGTGACACCGGCGTGTGCTGTCATGCCAGCGTGTCCTCGGCAGCGGCCCGGGCCGATCCTGCGCCCCCACGCGCCCCCACCTGACGACGTCACGCATGCCTCGCCCCAGAACCACCCTTCGCCAGCTCAGTTATTTCGTCGCGCTCGCCGACACCGGCAGCTTCACCCGCGCCGCAGAGCAGATGGGCGTGTCGCAACCCTCGTTGTCGCAGCAGATCCGGGCGCTGGAAACCATCGTCGGCGCCGCGCTGTTCGAACGCGGCGTGCCGGCCATCCTGACCCCGTTGGGGCGCGACCTGCTTGATCGCGCGCGCAGCATCCTGCTGGACGTCGCCGATCTGGAAGACGTCCGCGCCACCTCGGCCGATACCTTGATCGGCACCATCCGGCTGGGCGTGTCGCCCACGCTGGGCGCCTATCTCATGCCGAGCCTGGTCGCGCGCCTGCACCGCGAACACCCGGCGCTGCGCGTGCACGTGCGCGAAGGCCTGCCGACCGCGCTCGCCAGCGGCCTGGCCAGCGGCGTGCACGACCTGATCCTGGCGCAATTGCCGGTGGCCGAGCGCGGCCTGCATAGCGAGCGGCTGTTCCGCGAACCGCTGCACGTGACCATGGCCGCCGATCACCCCTTGCGGGCCAAGACCTGCATCACGCCGGCCGATCTGCGCGGCGCCAACCTGCTCACCTTGATGCCCGAGTACCGCCTGGCCGAACAGGTTGCGGCGATCGCCATGGACGTCGGCGCCAATGTGCTGCGCGATTACGAAGGCACCAGCCTGGATGCGATCCGCCAGATGGCCGGGATGGGCATGGGTCTTGCACTGCTGCCAGACCTGTATGTGCGCCAGGAAATCCGCGAGGGCGACGATGTCGTGGTCCGGCCGATCAAAGGCGGACGCTACTATAGGGAGATCGGGCTGTTGTGGCGGCAGGGCGCAGGCCGCGCGCCGGCCTTCGGCCTGATCGCCGATCTTCTGCGTGCGGTGGCCGCATAGGAAAATCCTATGCGTCGAATAAGCGCTGCGGCCTTGTTCGCCAGCTGCAACTCGTCAATGCTTCATTGAACTCATCAACGGAAATCGAATGGCGGGCAAGCAGATCGGATGGCGGGAAGCGGGAGCCTGGCTGGCGGAAATCGTCGGGCCGGACATGCCCTATGTGCGCCTGGCCATGGTGTACGGAGTCGCGATCAGCCTGCTGTCGCTGGCCACGCCGATCTCGGTGCAGTTGCTGATCAACAGCGTGGCCAATACCGCGCTGCCGGCGCCGCTGTGGACCCTGTCGAGCCTGCTGCTGGGCCTGTTGCTGCTGGTGGCCGGCCTGAGCGCGATGCGGGTGTGGGTCATGGCGCTGTTCGAGCGCCGGCTGTTCGCACGCGTGGTGTCGGAAATCACCGTGCGCGCGGTGCATGCGCAGAATCCGTTCTTCGCCGATCAGAACCGCGGCGACATGTTCAACCGCTACTTCGATCTGGTGGTAGTGCAGAAAGCGGTGCCGAGCCTGGCCATCGGCGCCTTCACCATCGTGCTGCAATCGGCGGTCGGGCTGATACTCACCAGCTTCTACCACCCGTTCTTCCTGGGCTTCAATGCCTTGCTACTGCTGGTCATCTTCGGCATCTGGATGATCTGGTCGCGCGGGTCGATCCGCACCGCGGTCGACCTGAGCCATGCCAAGCACGAGGCCGCGCGCTGGCTGGAAAGTGTCGGTGGCTCCAACGGCTTCTATAAATCCAGCCGCCACCTCAACTTTGCGATGGACCGCTCCGAGTCCGTCACCGCCGCCTATGTCGACCGGCATCGGCGCCACTTCCGTTACAGCTTCACCCAGACGGTCGCGTTCCTGCTGGTCTACGCGATCGCCAGCGCGGCGCTGCTGGCGCTGGGCGGCAACCTGATCCTGCGGGGCGAGCTGTCGATCGGCCAGCTGGTGGCGGCTGAGCTGATCCTCAGCGCGGTGTTCTACGGCATCTCGCAACTCGGTGCGTACCTGGACGCGTTCTACGACCTGGTGGCCAGCTCCGAGGAACTGTCGCTGCTGTTTGCCATCCCGCAGGAACGTGCGGTCGTGGCACCCGGCAAGACGCCTGGCAACAGCGCGGTGCGCCTGGACGGGGTGGTGATCGACGGCGCGCGTTTCGATTTTTCGCTGGCTGCCGGCGAGCAGCTGGTGACGATCGCCGATGGCGGCGCGGAGCGGTTGCTGGCGATGATCCTCAAGCGCCATGTAGTCCCCGATCGCGGGCTGGTGATGGTGGGCGGTGCGGACATGGCCACCTTCGACATGTATCTGCTGCGCTCGGAAGTGACGGTGCTCGACCGGCCGACCATTGTCGAAGTCACCATCCGCGAATATCTGGCGCTGGCGTCGGCCGACGTGAACTCCGAGGCGATGCTGGAGGCGATCGATGCGGTGGGCTTGCGCACCCGCATCGCCGCGCTGCCGCAGGGCCTGGACACGCGGCTGGCGGCCTCCGGCTACCCGCTGTGGATCGGCGAAGTGATGGCCTTGAAGCTGGCCAATGCGCTGCTGGTGCGCCCGCGCGTGCTGATGCTGTCGCAGCTGTACGACCTGATTCCCGCCGACCGCCTGGCCGGCGTGCTGCGACGCCTGAAGGCGGCCGGCACCACGGTGCTGCTGTGCACCGGCCGGCCGGAAGACATCACCCTGGATGGCTGGTTCCACCTGCAGCCCGAGCGACAGCAGCGCTTTGCCACCCGCGCCGAACTGATCGCCTCCACGCAGGAGGCAAACGATGCAGCACGCTACTGATCGCAACGCACACTTTCCCACCCTGGCGGCGATGCGCCCACCCAGCATCGCCAAGGCGCTGGCCTGGATGCTGCTGATCGGCATTGTCATTGCCAGCGCGATCCTGGCGCTGGCGCCGTGGGTGCAGACCGCCAGCGGCAAGGGCCAGGTGGTGGCGCTGGATCCGGGCGACCGCCAGCAGCAGGTCACCGCCTTCGTGCCCGGCCGGGTCGAGCGCTGGTATGTGCACGACGGCCAGCATGTCTCGCGCGGCGATCCAATCGCGCGCGTCGGCGACCTGGACCCGGATCTGCTCGCCCGCCTGGCCAGCGAGCGGGCGCAGGTGCAGGCGGAAATCACCGCGATCCAGCAATCGCGCGCGGTCGCCAGCATCGATGTGGCGCGCAGCAGGCAATTGCTCGCCGAAGGGCTGGCCGGCCGCCGCGACTTCGAGCTGACCCAGATTAAGGTCGCCGAGGCCGATGCCAAGCTGGCCGAATCGCGCGCCAAGCTGACCCGCATCGACATCCAGTTGAACCGCCAGTCGGCGCAGCTGGTGCGCGCACCGCGCGATGGCCGCGTGCAGCAGCTCAACGCCGCCAGTGGCAGCGCGATGGTCTCGCCCGGCACGGTGCTGGCGGTGATCGCGCCGGAGCGGGTGGAGCGCGCGGTCGAGCTGTTTATCGACGGCCGCGACGTGCCGCTGATCCGCCCCGGCCGCCCGGTGCGGCTGGAGTTCGAAGGCTGGCCGGCGATCCAGTTCAGCGGCTGGCCGTCGGTGGCGCACGGCATGTTCGATGGCCGCGTGCGCGCCATCGACCCCAATGCCGCGCCCGATGGCCTGTTCCGCATCCTGGTCGAACCGCAACCGGGCAAGCCGGCCTGGCCGGCGCAGGAATTCGCCCGCCAGGGCGGCAAGGTGCGCGGCTGGGTGCAGGGCGAAACGGTGAAGGTGGGCTACGAACTGTGGCGCCAGCTCAACAATTTCCCGTTGGAGTTCGGCCGCCGTCCGGCAGCGACGACGACGCAGGATGAGGGCAAGGCCAAGGCGACGCCCAAGGCCGAAGACGACGAGACCGGCAAGAAATGATCCGCCGTCTTGTCGTCCTGCTGATCGCGCTCGCACCGGGCGTGGTTACCGCCCAGACCACCCCGCTGACGCTGGACGAAGTGCTGCGCTCCTCTGCACGCTCTTCCCCACAGATCGTCGAAGCGCTGGCCAAGGTCCGCCAGGCCGAGGGCAAGGGCATCTCGGCCGATGGTGCGTTCGATACCGTGTTCGATCTCGACGGCCGTTCGCGCGAGGCCGGCTACTACGACGGCAGCACGATCGAAAGCACCGTCAAGCGTCCCTTCGATGACAACGGCGGCTATTACTACGGCGGTTACCGCTCCTCGCGCGGCGCATTCCCGGTCTACGAAGACAAGTCCTACACCGACCGCGGCGGCGAAGTGAAAGTCGGCGCGCTGTATGCGCTGCTGCGCGACCGCGTGGTCGACGAGCGCCGCACCCGCCGCAGCGTTGCCGGTGGCGATATCGATGTCGCCCAGTACGAAGCGCAAATGGTCGCCATCGGCGTGCAACGCCGCGCGGTGGATGCCTACCAGAGCTGGGTCGCAGCCGGCCTGAAGCTGCGCGCGTACAACGAGCTGCTGCAGCTGGCCGAGCAGCGCCGCAATGCGATTTCCCGGCAGGTGACGCTGGGCGCGCGGCCCACCATCCTGCTGACCGAAAACGACCAGAACCTGGTCCGCCGGCGCGCCCTGGTGGTGCGCTCGGAGCAGGACTTCGCCAACGCCGCCAATGCCTTGTCGCTGTACCTGCGCGACGATGCCGGCATGCCGTTGATCGTCTCCACCGAGCGCCTGCCGGCCGATACGTCGGCGCTGGAAGGTCTGGCCGGTGCCAGCAGGATCACCGCGCCGGTGGAGCGCCCCGATTACCGCGCGGTGCTGACCCGGATCGACCAGGCCACCGCGCGGCTGATGCTGGCGCAGAACGATCTCAAACCACGCCTGGATGTCAGCTTCGAGGTCAGCAAGGATCTGGGGGCGCCCGGTGTGGGCGGCCCGAACCGCTCGCCGACCGATGCGATCATCGGCTTCCGCTTCAGCGTGCCGCTGGAAAACCGCAGCGCCAAGGGCAAGGTCGCCGAGGCACGCGCCGAGATCGAGGCGCTGGATCAGCGCAGCCGCTACCTGCGCGACCAGATCACCGTGGAGGTCGAATCGATCGTCATCTCGCTCACCGCTGCCGAGCGGCTGGCCAAGATCGCCGACGAAGAACGCAGCCTGGCCGACCGCCTGGCCGTGGCCGAGCGCCGCCGCTTCGAACTGGGCTCGGGCGACTTCTTCCTGGTCAATCAGCGCGAAGAAACCGCCAACGATGCCCGCGTGCGCCTGATCGATGCGCAGGCGCGCATTGCCTCGGCGCGTGCCGAGCTGGCAGCGGCAACGGCCGACCGGGACGCATTGCAGCTGAGCCGTTGAGCAGGCTGCCTGCCGGCTCCCGAGCGGTGCCGCAGTGCGCAATGACGCCCGGGTAACACCTGCCTGCGCATGCTCGCCTGCACCGGCAAAGCGCCGGGCGTGCGGTCCCTGACGGCTCGCACTGCGACCCTGAAATCCTTCGGAGGTGCGTATGTCTTTCCGGCAATTTCCCGCAATCGGTGCAGATGGCGAGTCCTACGTCATCATCGAATTCCGCGACGAGCTCGAATCCCGCAACGAGCAGCAAGGCCGCACGCAAGCGCATACGGCGCCACGCTACGAACTGCCCGATGGGCGCCGCCTGCAACGGCAGGGCCAGCGCTTCATCACCGATGGTGGCGAGCTGCGCCTGTCGACGCCCTGAAATAGCACTGGTCATTTTTTGACCAACCCGTCCGCAGCCGTTGCAGTACAATGGCTGCACACAGTTATCCACATGCTTGTGCAGGTTTCATCCACACCCTGTGTGGATGAAACCGGTGCGCGTTGTTCGGCATTGCGCCCAGCGACAATCACCCTCGCGCTTGGGGCCATCGCATGCAGTGTCATGCGGCCAGCACATGATCGGTGCCTGATATCTGCACCCTGCTGCGGCCATCGACAGCGGGCAAGCCCACGGTCGCCCCGCACTGCTGCTACCCGTTGCGGTCGGAACGCTCCAGCACCCGTCCGATGCCGCTGCGGTCGATTTCGCTGGCCGCCTGCGCCAGCGCGGCGCGATCGCTGCCCGGCTCGAACCCGATGCGGAAATGCAGCTCGCCCACCGGCGTGCGCGAGGAGTGGATCGACGACAGGTTCACCCCGTGCTGCTCGAACACATGCAGCAACGCACGCAACGACCCGGGCTGGTCTTCCGGCAGGTACACGCTCAAGGTCAGCGGTTCGGTGAGGTCGGCCAGCAGGTAGCCCACGCGCTCATAGGTGTAGTTGCCGGCCGCGAGCGACTCGCCTTTTAGCGCCTGCGCGTTATCGTCCAGGAACCGGGCGCGAAACTGCGCGCGCGCCGCATCGTCGCCTTGCGCGACCAGGGCGCGCAGCTCCTGCAGTTGCAGCAACAGCCGATCGAGCATCTCGCCGACGTACGGGTTGCCGAACTGGATGTCTTCGTAGATCGCCGGATTGAGCGAGAGGATGCGTGCGATCACCGCGGTATCCAGCTCGAACGAGGCCGAGCGATACGGCATCAGCGCGCGCAACTCGCCGAGCAGCGGCGCGTAGTCGCGCAAGGTGCCGGCCTGCGCCAGATGGGTGGCGTGCACCATTGCCTGCACCAGCGCCATCACGCGGTCGTGGTGCTCGGGCGTGGCGTACACACACTCGGCCTGCAACGCAGTGCACAGCGCCTGTACCCACGTGGACCAGTGCTGCAGGCGCGCCTGGCAGACCACCATCACCCGCCCTTTCAAGGTAGGCGATTTGGGCGGTGCGGTCATCGGATGCAGGCCGACGACCTCGGCCGGCGAGGCCAGCATCGCAGCCACCGGTGCCTGCTTGATCGAGGTGACATCCATCCACAACTGCGACGCGGCACGCGGGCCGGCAAGATCCACATAGCGCTCGATCAAGCCGGCGGTGTGGCGGATCGGCGCAGAAAAAATCAGCACGTCCGCTCGCTGCGCCAATGTGGCTTCGTCGATGTCGCCGTCACCGGCCGGATCGAAGCCGATCACCTCCAGCCGCATGCGCGTGCGCAGAAATTGCGCCAGCCAGCGTCCGTAGGCGCCGGCGATGCCGACGATGCCGACCACCGGCTGCGCCATCATGCCAACCGCTCGACGGCAAAGCGCGGTGCGGTCGCGAGTGCGGCCGGTGCGGCGGCCAGCACATCGAACTCTTCGAAGCCTGCAGCCAGGGTCGCTTCCAGCGCGCTGTGCACGCCGCTGAGCGCGTGCCCCACCGCCTGCTCGAACGGCACCTCGCGCAGCAGCAAACCGATCAGCAAGGCCATCAGCACATCGCCGGTGCCGGCCACATCCACCGGCAGATGCGGCGTGGCCCAGCGATACACTGCCGAGTTGCTCACCGCCAACGTCACCAGTTCGCCGGTCGCACCGGCCACGCTGTGCGCAAGCACCCATTGCGGGCCGCGCGCCAGCAATGCGCGCGCGGCAACGATGGCATCGTCCTGCTGCAGACTCGGCAAACCGGTCAGGCGCCCGAGTTCGAACGCATTCGGCGTCACCAGCCAGGCATGCGGCAACAGCCGCTCGGCGAAGACGCGCTCCAGTCCAGGCTCGACATACGGGCCGGTGTGCGTGTCGCCGATCACCGGGTCCAGGCAATACCGCAGCTGTGGCGCCTGCGGCAGGGTCTGCTCCAGCCAGTCGGCGAATGCCTCGCCATTGGCCAAGCTGCCGAAGTAGCCGGAGACCAGCATGCGCGCACGCTGCGGCAGGCCGCGCTCGGTGGCACCCAGCAACAGGTCGGCCAACCAGTCGGCCGGCAGGATGCGGCCGCGCAAGGTGGCGTAGAACGGCGCGTTGCTCAGCAGCGTGGTGGGCACTTCCGCCACCCGCAGGCCCAGCGCACGCAACGGCGGCACCGCCGCGCTGTTGCCGGCATGGCCATAGACCAGTTGCGATTGCACCGAGATCACATCGATCGGCGAAGGACCATCCGGGCGCTGGCGGCGACCGTGGACGAGGTGACTGTCGGGGGCATTGTTCATCGCCGCATTTTACGCCAGCGCCACCGCGCGCCCAGCGTCGATCGATGCGACCGTCGTCTGCTCGCCGCTGCACACTGCGCCGCCAGGCTGGTCTATGCGCCGGCAGCAGTCGCTATCGCCCTTACCTCTGTGGGCTCCCGCCGCACAAACGTAAATGCCGGCCCCTGGGGCCGGCATTGATAGGGAGAACCTCACTCAGCCGTGCAACTCTGCAAACATTCGGAGCGGGCATCCAAACCCACGAATCCCGAATCGCCACACTGGCGCACTACCCCGGCAGGCCGGGCCACACCGCCCTTACGATTCCCCAATCCCGATTCCCGACTCCCGGCCTCAGGACGTCATCCGATCCCAGAAACCCTTGACGCCGTCGATGAACGTGGCCGACTTGGGCGAATGCTTGCGTGCATCCTCACCGGTGAACGTAGCTTCGAACTGCTGCAGCAACTCGCGCTGGTCGGCGGTCAGGTTCACCGGCGTTTCGACCACCACGCGGCAATACAGATCGCCTTCGGTGCGGCTACGCACCGAGCGCACGCCCTTGCCGCGCAACCGGAACAGCTTGCCGGTCTGGGTTTCGGCTGGAATACGGATCTCCGCCTCACCGCCCAGGGTCGCCACGCGCACGGTATCGCCGAGCGCCGCCTGCGAGATACGGATCGGCACCTCGCAATGCAGGTCGTCACCATCGCGCTGGAAGATCGCATGCTCGCGCACGCGCACTTCCACATACAGATCGCCCGGCGGCGTGCCGGCCGGACCGGCCTCGCCCTCGCCTGCCAGGCGGATGCGGTCGCCGGTATCCACACCGGCAGGCACCTTGATCGACAGCACCTTGTCTTCTTCCACGCGACCGGCGCCGTGGCAGGTCTTGCACGGATTCTGGATCAGCGTACCGCGCCCGTCGCAATGCGGGCAGCTCTGCTGCATGGCGAAGATGCCGCGCTGGATGCGCACCTGGCCGCGTCCGTGGCAGGTCCCGCACACTTCCACCTTGCCGTCTTCCGAACCGCTGCCGTGGCAGGGCTCGCACTCGATCAGGGTCGGGATCTCGATGCGGCGCTCGATACCGGCGACGGCTTCTTCCAGATCCAGTTCCAACACGTAACCGACGTCGGCGCCACGTCGCGCAGCGCGCGGACCGGCGGCGCCACCGCCGAAAATATTGCCGAAGATATCGCCAAAGATATCTCCCATGTCCGGGCCACCCGGCCCACCGCCACCACCGCCCATGCCGTGCTCGAACGCAGCGTGGCCATGCGCATCGTAGGCGCGGCGCTTGTTGCCGTCCGACAACACTTCATAGGCTTCCTTGCACTCCTTGAACATCGCCTCGGCAGCAGCGTCGCCTGGATTGCGGTCCGGGTGGTGCTTCATCGCACAGCGCCGATACGCCTTCTTCAGCTCCTCGTCGCTGGCGCCACGGGCAACGCCCAGCACTTCGTAGTAATCGCGTTTGCTCATAAGCCGGTATTGGGGATTCGTGATTTGAGATTCGTTGAAACGCAAAAGCGGACAGCATGCGCTGGTCCGCCTTGGCGACGCGACGCGTAAAGGATATCGGGATGGGGATCGGCAGCTTTAGCGGCTGCCAATCCCCACTCCCGACTCCCAAATCACGGCTTACTTCTTGTCGTCCTTGACCTCGGTGAACTCGGCGTCCACCACGTCGTCGGCGGCCTTGGAGGCCTGCGCGTTACCGCTGGCCGCATCGGCATTGCCGCCCTGCTCTGCCGCGGCGGCGGCTGCGTACAGCGACTGGCCGGCTTCTTCCAGGGTCTTGCTGCGGGCCTCGATCTGCGCCTTGTCGTCGCTCTTCATGGCGGTTTCCAGATCCGACAGCGCCGCTTCCACCTTGCCGATCACATCGCCACCGACCTTGCTGCCATGCTCGGTGATCGCGGTGCGGGTGGCGTGGATCAGGCCATCGGCCTGGTTACGGGCCTGCACCAGTTCCTGGAACTTCTTGTCTTCCTCGCGGTTGGCTTCCGCGTCGGCGACCATGCGCTGGATCTCTTCGTCCGACAGACCCGAACCGGCCTTGATCTCGACCTTCTGTTCCTTGTTGGTCTTCTTGTCCTTGGCCGACACGTGCAGGATGCCGTTGGCGTCGATGTCGAAGGACACTTCCACCTGCGGCATGCCGCGCGGCGCCGGCTCGATGCCGGACAGGTCGAACTTGGCCAGCGACTTGTTGAAGCGGGCCTGCTCGCGCTCACCCTGCAGCACGTGCACGGTCACGGCCGACTGGTTGTCCTCGGCGGTGGAGAAGGTCTGCGAGGCCTTGGTCGGGATGGTGGTGTTCTTTTCGATGATCTTGGTGAACACGCCGCCCATGGTTTCGATACCCAGCGACAGCGGGGTCACGTCCAGCAGCAGCACGTCCTTGACGTCGCCGGCCAGCACGCCGCCCTGGATCGCGGCGCCCACGGCCACGGCTTCGTCCGGGTTGACATCCTTGCGCGGTTCCTTGCCGAAGAAATCGGCAACCGCCTGCTGCACCTTCGGCATGCGCGTCTGACCGCCGACCAGGATCACTTCGTTGATGTCGCTGGCGCGCAGGCCGGCATCGTTCAACGCGGTGCGGCACGGCTCGATCGACTTCTTGACCAGGTCTTCCACCAGCGCTTCGAGCTTGGCACGGGTCAGCTTGATGTTGAGGTGCTTCGGCCCCGAGGCATCGGCGGTGACGTACGGCAGGTTCACTTCGGTCTGCTGGCTGGTCGACAGCTCGATCTTGGCGCGCTCTGCGGCGTCCTTCAGGCGCTGCAGTGCCAACGGATCCTTGCGCAGATCGATGCCCTGATCCTTGTTGAATTCGTCGACCAGGTACTCGATGACGCGGTTGTCGAAGTCTTCGCCGCCCAGGAAGGTGTCGCCGTTGGTGGCCAGCACTTCGAACTGCTTCTCGCCATCGACTTCGGCGATTTCGATGATCGACACGTCGAAGGTACCGCCGCCCAGGTCGTACACGGCGATCTTGCGGTCGCCGCCGTTCTTGTCCAGGCCATAGGCCAGGGCTGCCGCGGTCGGCTCGTTGATGATGCGCTTGACGTCCAGACCGGCGATGCGGCCGGCGTCCTTGGTGGCCTGACGCTGGCTGTCGTTGAAGTAGGCCGGCACCGTGATCACGGCCTCGGTGACCTTCTCGCCCAGGAAGTCCTCGGCGGTCTTCTTCATCTTTTCCAGCACGCGTGCAGAGATTTCCTGCGGCGCCATGCGCTTGCCATCGCTGGTCTGCACCCAGGCATCGCCGTTGTCGTGGGCAAGAATGCCGTACGGCACGTGCGAGATGTCCTTCTGCACTTCGGCGTCGGTGAACTTGCGGCCGATCAGGCGCTTCACCGCGTAGAAGGTGTTCTTCGGGTTGGTCACCGCCTGGCGCTTGGCCGAGGCACCGACCAGCACTTCGCCATCCTTGGTGTAGGCGACGATCGAAGGCGTGGTGCGGTCGCCCTCGGAATTTTCGATGACGCGGGCCTTGCCGCCGTCCATGATCGACACGCACGAGTTCGTGGTGCCGAGGTCAATACCAATGATCTTGCCCATGGATACGCTCCTGATGATTCTGTAGCTGTGTCCGGCGACGCCGGGTCTGGCTGAGATGTGGGGGTGGTGCGCAGGTGTTCAAGCCACCTGCACGAATCTGCGTTTCGCGCATGCGCCCGGCAGTTCAGCCGGGCGCTGCGGTTCAGTCGTGCTTGGCCACGACCACCAGGGCCGGGCGCAGCAGACGCTCGTTGAGCAGATAGCCTTTCTGGAACACCTGCACCACGTGGCCCGGGGCGATGCCCTCGGCCTCGCCCTGGCTGATTGCCTGGTGCTGGTCCGGGTTGAACGGCTGGCCGACCGGGTCGAGCAGGGTCAGGCCGTTGTCGGCCGCGACCTTGAGCAACTGCTTGTAGGTCATGTCCAGGCCATCGCGCAGCGGGCTGGGCTCGGTGCCGGCGGCGGTCAGGCCGGCGTCTAGGCTGTCGAACACCGGCAGCAGCTCGCCTAGCAACTTCTCGTTGGCGAACTTGCGCGCGTTCTCGACATCGCGGGCGATGCGCTTGCGCTGGTTTTCCAGATCGGCCCGCTCGCGCAGGGCATCGGCCTTGACCAGCGCGATCTCGCTGCGCAGCGACTCGATCTCGGCCTTGAGCGGATCGGTCTCGGGTGGGTTCTGGGACAGGTCTTCGGAGTCGAATTCGGGGTGGTCTTGGTTCATGTGCAGTTCCCGGGCAAGCGGAACGCCCGCCCCAACGTCACCCCGTATGTGGGCGCGCGCGCGCGTTTCAAGCAAAACGATCGTATCGATCGCTGCCGCTTATCGCGTGCCGGGCGGTTCCATCGCCGCGCCCAGCACCTGGGCGGCGGTCTGCACCAGCGGAATCACCCGGTCGTAGGCCATGCGTTTGGGCCCGATCACGCCCAGCACGCCCAGCACCTGGCCATTGGCGGCATACGGCGCGGTGACCAGCGAGACATCGTCCAGCGACACCATGCCGGTCTCTTCGCCGATGAAGATGCGCACGCCCGGCGCCTGGATGGTGCGTTCGAGCAGCTGCAGGATCTCGCGCTTGCTGGCGAAGGCCTCGAACAGCTCGCGCAGCCGGTCCAGGTCGGACAGGTCCTGCACGCCCATCAGGCGGGTCTGCCCGGCCATCACCATATCGTCGGCGTCGGCCGGCACCAGCGCCTCGCTGGCCAGATCCACGCTGTGCGCCAGCAGCTGCTCCATCTCGTTCTTGGCCATGCGCAGCTCGCGCAGCAGCGACGCGCGGATGTCCGACAGCGCGCGCCCGGCAAATTGCGCATTGAGGTAATTGGCCACCCGCTCCAGCTCGGCCGGCTCGTAGGCCCGGCGCGGCTCGATCACCCGGTTCTGCACCTCGTTGTCGGCAAACACCAGGATCGCCAGCACCCGGCGCGCGTCCAGCGCCACGAAGTCGATGTGCCGGAACGCGAACTGCTCGCGCCGCGGCGCGCTGACCACGCCGACGAAATGGCTCATCGCCGACAGCATCTGCGAGGCGCTGCCGAGCAGCGACTGGGTGCCGTTGCCGCTGGCAAGCTCCGCGCGCAGGCGGCGTACTTCTTCCTCGCCGGGCGGCTGCATCTGCACCAGGCTGTCGACGAACACCCGGTAGCCGTGCGCGGTGGGCACCCGCCCGGCGGAGGTATGCGGAGAGCTGAGCAGCCCCACATCCTCCAGATCGGCCAGGATGTTGCGGATAGTGGCCGGGCTGACGTCCAGCCCGGCGTGCTGGGCCAGCGTCTTGGAACCGACCGGCTCGCCATCGCGGATATAGCGGGCAATCAGTGTCCGCAGCAGTTGGCGTGCGCGGGGATCGAGCGTTGGGGACTGTGACGCGCGCATGGGATCATCCGGTGAGACTGGGCATAGATAATGTCTGGCCCTGCGGTTGGCAAGCGTCTTATTCCCTGCCCGCCGCTCCCACCCTAAGCTTCCCCAAAGCGTTCACACTCGATCCCATGCTCAGACACCTCTCCATCAAGGATTTCGCCGTCGTCCGCGCCACCGAACTGGAATTCGGGCCGGGAATGACCGTGGTTTCCGGCGAAACCGGCGCCGGCAAGTCGCTGATGGTGGACGCGCTAGGCTTCCTTTCCGGGCTGCGCGCCGACAGCGGCGTGGTCCGCCACGGTGCCGACCGCGCCGAACTGTCGGCCGAATTTCAGCTGCCGGCCCAGCACCCGGGCCTGACCTGGCTGTCGGACAACGAACTCGACGACGATGCGCAATGCCAGCTGCGCCGGATCATCCGTGCCGATGGCGGCTCGCGTGCCTGGATCAACGGCCGCCCGGTGACCTCGTCGCAACTGGCGGAGCTGGCCTCGCGGCTGGTGGAGATCCACGGCCAGCACGAACACCAGGCCCTGATGGCCCGCCACAGCCAGCTCGCCCTGCTCGACGCCTACGCCCGCAACGGCGCGCAGCGCGAGCAGGTGCGCCAGGCCAGCCAGCGCTGGCAGGCCCTGCTGGACGAGCGCGATGCGCTGTCCGCGCAGGGCGATGTCTCCGACCGCATCGGCTTTCTGGAACACCAGCTCAGCGAACTGGAACGCGAGGACCTGGACCCGGCCGCGATCGCCGCGCTGGACGTCAATCACCGCCGCCAAGCGCACGCCACCGCATTGATCGGCGCCTGCGACAGCGTGGCCCTGCAGCTCAATGGCGACGACGGCGCCTCCGCACTGGGCCTGCTGCAGGACAGCCGCCACGACCTGGCGCGCGTGGCCGAGCACGAGCCACGCCTGGGCGAGGTCGATGCACTGCTGGACAGCGCCGTCATCCAGATCGAGGAGGCGCTGGCCCTGCTCGACCGCGTACGCGACGACCTGGAGGCAGACCCGGCCCAGTTCGAAGCGATGGAGCGCCGGCTCGGCCGCCTGCACGATCTGGCCCGCAAGCACCGTGTCACCCCGGACGAGCTGGCCGCCCAGCGCGACCGCATGAGCCTGGAAGTGGAGAGCCTGCGCGGCGCCGACGAGCGCCTGCAGCAGCTGGACAAGCATATCGAGACGGCGATCGGCGTCTGGCGCAGTGCGGCCAGCAGCCTCAGCGCCAGCCGCACCACCGCTGCCGAGGCCTTGTCGGCCGCCACCACCACGCTGATCGGCGAACTGGGCATGGGCGGCGGGCAGTTCCTGATCCAGCTGCAGCCGCAGGAGGCATTGCGCCCGGACCCCAACGGCGCCGAGCGGGTGGAATTCCTGGTCGCCGCCAATGCAGGGCAGCCGCCGCGCGCACTGCGCAAGGTCGCCTCCGGCGGCGAGCTGTCACGGATTTCACTGGCGATCGAGGTCGCCGCGCTCGGGCTGGACAGCGTGCCGACCATGGTCTTCGACGAAGTGGATTCCGGCATCGGCGGCGCGGTGGCCGACATCGTCGGGCAGAAGCTGCGCGCCCTGGGCGAAGAGCGCCAGGTGCTGTGCGTGACCCACTTGCCACAGGTGGCGGCCAAGGGCCACGCGCACTATCGGGTCAGCAAGGCGCCGGTGGACGGCATGACCCAGAGCGCGGTCGAACTGCTCGGCCCGCAGGCGCGCCAGGAAGAACTGGCGCGCATGCTGGGCGGGGTGGAAGTCAGCAAGGAAGCCCGCGCAGCGGCACGCAAGTTGTTGCAGAGCGCCTGAGCCGCCGGGCGCATGCCGGCCGCCCTCGCGGGGGTGCCCAGCCTGCCGATGGCCGCAAACGCACAAGGCGGCCGAAGCCGCCTTGTCGGTACCGCACTACCACCGGCTTGCCGTCAGCGCGGACGCTTCTTGCGCACGTACAGCACCAGCGAGTGCTCTTCCAGCTCATAGCCATGCTGGGCGGCGATCTGCCGCTGCAAGGCCTCGATCTCTTCGCTCTCGAACTCAATCACGTGGCCGGTGTCCACGTCCACCATATGGTCGTGATGGCCGCCGCGATCCAGCTCATAGACCGCCTGGCCGCCTTCGAAATTGTGCTTCAGCACCAGGCCCGCTGCCTCGAACTGGGTCAGCACCCGGTACACCGTGGCCAGACCGATTTCGTCGCCATGGTCGAGCAGCTGCCGATAGATGTCTTCTGCGCTGAGGTGGTGCTGGTTGCTCTTCTGCTCGAGCAACTCCAGGATCCGCATCCGCGGATGGGTCACCTTGAGCCCGACTTTGCGCAGGTCGTGGGTTTCCATATGTTCTCCGTTCATTGGCGATTTAGCGCCAGCTGCCATCAAACGGGTCGCGGCGACCGGCGGGAGTGTATCATCGGCGTGATTTCCTCAGCACTTAATCCCCGATGCGTAATCTCCTGCTGGTCGCCGCCGTTGCTCTCTCCACCGCTGGCTGCGGCATCATCTACAAGCAGCCGATCTACCAGGGCAATCTGATCAAACAGAATGCCGTGGAGCAACTGCAGGTAGGCCAGAGCAAGCAGCAGGTCAGCGCGTTGCTGGGTACCCCCTCGATCCCCGATCCGTTCCATTCGCAGCGCTGGGACTACACCTCCACCCAGCGCGTGGACCGTCTGGCGCGCACCGAGATCAAGAACTTCACCGTGTTCTTCGAAAACGAGCAGGTCGTTCGCTGGGAAGGTGATTATTTCCCGTCGCAGGACGAGCAGCTGGCCAAGTCGGCACCCAAGCAGTTCGGTCGCAATCTGGCCCGCGACAAGAAGAAGCAGCGCGGCCGTTGATGCGCTCGGTCGCGCACTGCGCGATCGCCTGAGTGTCGCCGCACCAGAAAACGCATCCGTTTGAACGGATGCGTTTTTTATTTGCCTGGTCGCGGCGACGTGTTCGGTCAGGAACTGCAGCGCTGATCTGGATATCGACATCTGCGGCTTTCTGTCAGCCGTCTCGGGGCGACATGCGCCTGTTCAAGCTACCGGCTGCGCTCGCTTGTCCAGATCACTCACAAGAAGAGCTCGCTGTTGCGCACGGCGCGCATGCATCGCAGTGCCGTCCAACAGCTATCCGTTGGGGCCGGCCTTTTTGCTCGGTCCGGCACGGCGACGCCGCGCCTCCTTCGGATCCAGCAGCAGCGGCCTGAGCAATTCGACCCGGTCGCCGTCACGCAGCACCTGATCCGCGCGTGCGATCAGCCCATGGATCGCCTGCGCGGCAGGTGGTCGATCCGGTGCCAGACCGGAGGCGGCAATCGACTCGGCCACGGTGGCGCCCTCGGCCAGCTCCAGCGACACCGAACTGCAGCGGTCCGGCCAGGCCAGCACGACGTCGACCCGCATGCTCAGACGTCGCCGCGATCGGCGACCCGCACGAAATCGTTGACCATGCGGTCGGCCAGGCCCTGAAAGCCCAGCGCCAGCGCCGGGCCCAACAGTCGTGAGCTGGTTTCCACTTCCAGGGTCAGGCTGACCTTGCAGGCGTTCTCGCCCAGCGACTGAAACTCCCACAGGCCTTCCAGGCGCTTGAACGGCCCGTCGCGCAGATGCATGACGATGCGCTGCGGACGTTCGAGCACGTTTTCGGTGGTGAACCAGGTGCGGAACGACCCCAGCCCCAGATCCAGCCGCGCCACGATATGCGACTGGTCCTGTTCAAGCACCTGCGCAGCATCGCACCAGCCGAAACGGCGCGGATAGGCGGCAACATCATTGACCAGATCGAACATGCGGGTGGCGCTGTGTTCGACCAGGGCGCTGCGACGGATGGTAGGCATTCGCTAACTTGTGAAAGACAGAAGATCGTTTGATGACGCCGAATCGGCGACAATGGCGGCATGAGCAAGAAACCAGCCAAGGATAAAGCAAACGGCGCGACGGCCACGAAAACCATCGCGCTGAACAAGCGTGCGCGCCATGAATACCACCTGGAAGAGCGCTACGAAGCCGGCCTGGCCCTGCAGGGCTGGGAGGTCAAGGCGATCCGCGCCGGCCGCGCCAACATCATCGATGGCTACGCCTATGTGCGCTCCGGCGAGATCTTCCTGATCGGCGCGCAGATCACCCCGCTGATCCAAGCCTCCAGCCACACCGTGCCGGTGGAACGCCGCGACCGCAAGCTGCTGCTGCACCGCCGGGAAATCGACAAGGTGCTGAGCAGCGTCGAACGCGACGGCTACACCCTGGTGCCCACCGCGCTGTACTGGAGCAACAACAAGGTCAAGCTGGAAATCGCGCTGGCCAAGGGCAAGCAGAACCACGACAAGCGCGACGCCGCCAAGGACCGTGACTGGCAACGCGACAAGCAGCGCGTGATGCGGCGGCATAACCGGGATGCGTGAGTAGCCGGGATTGGGGATTCGGCATTGGGGATTGGTAACGGCAAAGCCATTCGCAGCCTGCGCTGGGCTGTCTCCAAGCCCTGGTGAGCAACAAGGCGACGCTTAGAGCTCGTGCTTTTGCGAATCCCCAATCCCGACTCCCGAATCACGTCGCTCCAAGCATCCGCATCAAATTCGGCACTCCCCTGCCCTGCACATAGCGATCGCGTTGCAGGTCGGTGCTGGTGTCCAGCATCAGCTGCTTGACCCGATCCGGAAAGCCGATGAACTCGCGGCGGGCGGAGAGGAAGCCGGCCAGCACGCCGGAGACGTGCGGTGCGGCCATGCTGGTGCCGCTCATTTCCACCATCAGGCTGGCCGGATCTTTCGGGTCGAAATCGTAATAGGCCGACAGGATCTTTTCGCCCGGCGCCACGACATCCGGCTTGCCGCGCCCATCGGCGGTCGGTCCGCGCGACGAAAAATACGAAACGCCGTAATTGTGCGGACTGCTCTTGTGCACCGAGCCGACCACGATGGCGTCTTCCAGATTGCCCGGGTCGCTGATCGACATATCCATGTTGGCCGGATACGCATCACCGTCGTTGCGCATCAACCAGGCCAGACCTTCGTTGCCGGCGGCCACCACCACCAGCACGCCTTGCCGCCATAGCCGCCGCAACTCGTTGCACAGCGGCGTAAAACCGCAGCCGTAGCTCTCCGGATCGAAGTAACCGCCCAGGCTCAGATTGACGCCGTGGATGACCAGCTCGCCGGCGCGCTCGTTGATCGCTGCCACCTGCTGCACCGCCTTGATCATCCACGAATCACGGCCGTTGCCAGCATCGTCCAGCACCTTGAACCCGTAAAGCTGGGTGTCCGGCGCCATGCCGGCAAACTCCAGCGGTTTGCCCGGGTTGCCCTGCGCGTCGGGAATCACCGCGCGGCTATGGCCGGCGATGATCCCGGCGATATGCGTGCCGTGCCCGTGCCGATCCAGCCGAGCGAAGGCATCGCCGTCGGCGCGCGTCAATCGCCTGGCTGCACCCCGCCGCGTGCAATCCCATTGCGCCACCACCGTGTCGCGCTCTCCCTTTGCGAAGAAATGCGGATGACTGGCTGCGATACCGGTGTCCAGCACCGCCCAGCCGATCTGTTGCCCGCGCGCGCGATATGCGGTGCGCGCCGCATCGGCATGCAGGACGTTGCCGGACACGTTGATCAACGCGCGCTTGCCGGCATCGCGCCACACGCGCCGGAATCCCAGCGCGCGGTAGCGGTCCTGCAGCGATTCGATCTCGAACCGCGTCAGCCGCGCCGACACAAACCGCTGCAAGCCATCTTCCAGCTCGATCGCCTCGTCCAGCGCATCGCCGCTCAAGCCGGTGCTCGCTGCAGCGGTCTGGCGCAATTGCGCCAACAGCAGCGCACGCGTGGCGGCCGGGTCGTCGCCCAGCAGCCGTCGATCCAGCTCGATCAGCACTTCGTGCCGGTACTCGGCGCCATGCGCTTCCAGCTGCTCGCTGAGATCCTTGATCAGCACGGCGTTGGAGACCGGTTGGTCGAAGCCGACGCCCACCGCTTCGCGCACCGCCGCGCGCACCTGCGGAATCGACAGATAGCCCGAGCCCGAATGCGCGTTGTGCTGCCAGTCCGGATTCAGGCGCGCGCCCGCGAGGTTTTCGAAACGCCCCTTGGCGTTGGCGATCTCGTCGCCGAGATCAGGATCCAGCGCGATCGGGTCGCGCGTATCGGCCACGTTGATCCAGCGCCGTACACACGCGGGAAACGGCAGCTTGCGTGTGCCGGTCCAGCGCTTGAACATGCTGCGCACCTGCGGCAGGCCCAAGGGCGAGCCCAGGGTCAGGAACAGGCTGACCTCGCACTCGGCCGCCTGGAGCTGACGCAACACGTCAAAGGCGATCATCGAGCCCTGGCTGTGCGCCACCACCACAAACGGCCCGCCACCCGAGCGCAACCGCTGCGTCAGGCTCTCGCGCATCAGCGCCGCACGCTCGGGCACGAAGAACAAATCGTGCACGTCTTGCAGCAGCGCGGCGGAGATCAGCCGCAGCAGCACGCGGTTGATCGCATCGATCGGACCTTTGGCCTGCACCTGGCCCACCGCCGGCATTGCGGGCGCCGCATCCAGTTCGTCCAGCAAACGGTGCAGATCGACACGCTCTTGCTCGCTCTGCGCCAAGGCATCGGCGAGCAAATGCAGATCCTGCTCGCCCGGCACCAGCCCAAGCGTGCTCAAGGCGCGCTGCACGCTCTGATTGAGCGCCGGGCCGACATCGCGTGCGTCGCAATTACCGGGTTCGGCAACCGGATAGCGCTCGCGATTGACCCAGTACGCTAGGCGCGTGCGCTCGCCCATCGGCCGCCCGAACAAGGCCTTGTCCCACTGACAGCGCAATACCTCGGCCGGCGGCTTGTTGCCGATGCCATGGATGTAGATCACAGTGCGCGCCTTGCCCTGCACGCGCGTCAGCGCGGTGTCCTGCGCCTGCTGCTGCGCGGCTCTGCCTGCGGGCCGAAGGCTGGGGGCGTCGACGCCCGATGCGCGTTTGCGGGGCGTGCTGCGTGCCTGCCGCGGACCTGGGGGCTTGCCTGTCGCCATCGCTTCGCTCCTTGATTACCAGACTTTTCTGTCCGATAGGACTGAAGCCACTGTAAGCGCTGCACGTCTCACCACTTGTGACAGGACGCTCCGATCCCTACACTGATCAGGTCAGCGTTTTGATGCTTTCCCCGGGGGTGCACTGGTTTCGACGGGGGTCGCGAAGTCGCTTGGCGCATGCCGAGGGGGCAGCTTTCCTCGTTAATCCAGCAGCAAACTTTTAGTTGCCAACGATGACAACTACGGTTCGGACTTCGCTATCGCCGCTTAATTGGCTTTAGTTGTAGTTCTACAGCCGCCTAAGGCGAACCCCCGAACCTACTTGTGCCCGTGCTCGTAGGTGTAGGGTCATTATCACGGAACCATCGGTAGTGGCTGCCTGTCAGCTACCGGTTAGATAAAGCAGGCTGGTTTCCAGGTGCGCTTTGCCAACCGTGCTGCCTGGGAATGAGATCTAACGGAGGGCTAAGCATGTAGTGCTGGGGATGGAGTGCTTCCGGACGGCGGTTCGATTCCGCCCACCTCCACCAAACAACGGTCCTGAGACGACCGACTAAGGCCGGGACTCCTCGATGCAGAGGGCTCCCGGCCTTTTTCATGGGCGATACCCTGTCCTGGAGACGCACGATCGACAGCGACATGGCGCTGACAAAAATGCCGCATCGCGTGTTGCCCAACAGCCCGTGCATCGCAGACGACTGCAGGCTTACCTGCTGAGTCAATTAGTGACGTGGACGGTCTGTTCGGTGCGTTCGGCGGGTGTGGTTGCGACGATGTTGTCCGCGTCATGCGCCGGCGTGGCATCGCCACGCAGTTGATCGAATAGCGCGAGCAGTTCGGTGGCTTCCTGCCGCAGCAGGACCAGGGCACTTTTATTGGGCTCTTGCATGTCGCCTCCGTCGAAGACGCTCCCCAGCGTTCTTCCGGAACGGAAGCAAACGGTATGCCAGCTCATCTGGCACTGAGGTGCGCAGGCTTGGTCGATGCGACCAGATGCACATGCGCCTCAGGCGGATTCGAGCTGCCGTTGCGCTTCGGCGTGCATGGCTTCCAGCGTCACCATGCCGGCGACGCGGGCGGCGGCCATGGCGCTGCGGTGATCGGGAAACGTGGCGGAGAGGGCGCTGCCTGCCAGGTCGCCGGCGCTTGCGGCGCCAATCTGGGCGATCTGCCAGTCGGCAACCCAGCCGCGGCTAGGGCCATCGCCCAGGGCAGCGCGGCAGGTCAATTGATAGCTACCTAGAAAAATGACCAATCTGTTGCCCGGCTCGGTGACGAACGTGAAGGATACCGCCGTGCCGGCGCCGGAGCGACCTCAACCCCTTCACGCAGCTGACTGGCAAGCGAAGTGGAGCACAGGCACGCGACTTGCATCAGCCTCTACCAGACAATCGGTGTCGGGGAACACTGTGTTGACCAAAAAAGCAAAACGCCACGCCGCCGGCGCCTTATTGCTCGGCGGGATGATCTTCGTCCTGATCGGCGTGGGCGGTTATTTCACTACGCAGCGTTCGCTGTCCGACGCCGGCTGGGTGACGCATACGCAGGAAGTGATTGCCAGCATCGACGAGATCCAGGCCGGGATGCTGTCGGCGGAGTCGTCGGTGCGCGGCTATGTCCTGACCGACAACGAGGCGTTTCTCGGGGTGTACGCCGATGCGATCGGGCGGCTGCCCGAGCGCATCGTGCGGCTGGATGCCCTGGTGCAGGACAACCCGGTGCAGCGGCGCAACGTCGTGGCGCTTGGACGCCTGGTGGACATGCGCCTGGTCCAGATCAACGACCTGTTGCACAGCTATCGCAAGCAAGGCCTGGATGGCGCGCGTGCGTCGATCGCACGTGGTGTGTTCCAGACCTCGTCTTCGCTGCGCCGCCAGGTGCAGACCATGACGGAACTGGAGCGCCAGCAACTGGTAAAGCGCAACGACACCAACACGCGCAGCGCGCAGTGGGTGCTGTGGGTCACGGTGGTCGGGATCTTCAGCGGCTTGCTGGTGATGTTGCTGGCCTACCGGTTGCTATCGCGCGAACTGGAACGGCGCGTGCTCGCCGAAGACGCGGCCAGCACGACCAGCGAACGCCTGATCGAATCGTTCGCCACGCTCGAACGAACGTCGGCCGGGCTGGAGGCGCTGGCACGTTACTCGGGCCTGCTGCAGAACTGCCGCAATGCCGAGGAAGCACTGGAAATCACCGCACGCACGATCGCTCCGCTGATCCCGGGCGCAGCCGGCGCGGTCTATCTGTTGCGCGCCTCGCGCGATCGTGCCGAGCAGGTGGTGGCCTGGGGCACGATGGCCGACGACGACAACGCCAGCATCGCCCCGGACACCTGCTGGGCCTTACGCCGCGACCGCACGCATGTGGTGGAAGACGCCAGCCAGGGCATGCTCTGCCAACACATCGGCGCCAATCTTCCGGCGCATGCGAGCACCGCCTGCATCCCGTTATCGGCACAGGGCACGCAATTGGGAATGCTGGCGCTGCGCAGCGAAGACCCGCGCGATCTGGCCTCGCTGACCGTGGCCGAGGCTGCGGCCGAACAACTGTCGCTGGCGTTGCACAACCTGCGCCTGCGCGAAACGTTGCGCCAGCAATCCATTCGCGATCCGTTGACCGGTCTGTACAACCGCCGCTATCTCGAAGAAGCGCTCAATCACGAACTGGCGCGCTGCACGCGGCGGGTACAACCCTTGTCGGTGCTGATGCTGGACGTGGACCACTTCAAGCAGTTCAACGATCTGCACGGCCACAGCGGCGGCGACCGCGCATTGGCGGCAATCGGCGACTTCCTGCTGGCGCAGACGCGCGGCGAAGACATCTGCTGCCGCTACGGCGGCGAGGAGCTGACGATCATCCTGCCGGAGGTCGATCTGGCGACCGCCTGCAGGATGGCAGAGAAGCTGCGTGCCGGCATCGAGTCGCTGCAGGTCATGGCCGATGGCGTCTCGTTGCCGAAGGTCAGCGCCTCGTTCGGTGCGGCCAGCTTTCCCGAACATGCAGGCAATATGGCGCAGTTGCTGCGGCGCGCGGACGAGGCGCTGTACCGCGCCAAGCAGGCCGGACGCAATCAGGTGGTGAGTGCGGGCACCCCGGCTGCAGGCTAAGGCATGCCGTTATCGGCATTGAACCTGCGCCTGCAGGCATACCTTCGTGCCATGCCCTGCAATACAAGCGTTTTAGTGCCCGCGCAGACCAGGATTCAAGCGCAACTGCGCCCATCCGCATCGGTTGGAATCAGGCCAGCGCCGGCCAGCATGCCGTCGATGCGCGTCCGCACATAGGCCGCGTCCTCGGCTGCGGCGCTGCTCAATAGGGCCTGGGCACGCGCCTGAAAATCGAGATAGTCGAAATCCGCGTCTTCATCGGCGGACAGTTGCGGCAGTTCGTCCTGCAGCGCATCCAAGCGCGTGTCGAGTTCTTCGCGTGTGGGCATGGCAGACTCCAACGGCAAAAACGCTACGGTTGCGGCACGGCCGTCAAGGATGTGCGAAGCCCGGCGCGGCAACGCTTCATTTTCCTACCCGTTGCCGCGGCGCGTGCACGCTCAACTTTCGCAAGGCTCCGCCGATAATGATGCCGACTCCTATAGAACCTTCCCTGTGATCCTCCACCTGCGGCGGGATTTCCGCCTCGGCATCGTCAAGATGCTGGGGCCGATCACCGCGCTGTTGCTTTGCCTCTATGCGGTGTACCTGGCCATCACCGGTCAGGCGCTGGCCTGCCTGATCACCGCATTGCTCGGTGTGCTTGCGATATGGCGTGGCTGGAAGATGCGCGATGCTGAACGCACCGGCGGCGGCGGCGTGTGGCTGGCATCCATCAATGTCGGCGGCTGTCTGGTCGCCTGCTGGAGCGGCGGCGACGGTGCCCTGCCCTGGTTGTTTCCGGTGCTGGCCACCAATTACTTCCTGTGCGGCCCGCGACGCGCCGTGCTGCTGAGCTTGCCGTTGCTGGCGGCGCTGTTGCTGTTGCCGGGCCTGATCGTCAGCCCCGGCCAGGGCGTGTCGACGGTCGTGGTGACGCTGGTGACGCTGGCGGTGGGGTATGCGTTTTCGCTGCGCATGCAGGACGACCGCGTGCATCTGGAAGAGCTGGCCTCGCTGGATGCGCTGACCGGTCTGCCCAATCGGCGCATGCTCGAACGTGCGCTCACCCATCAGATCGACCGGCGCCAGCCGCATGAACGGCTCAACAGCCTGATCATCCTGGATCTGGACCATTTCAAGGAGGTCAATGATCTGTACGGGCATGCCGCAGGCGATGCGGCGCTGTCGGATCTGGCCACCATCCTGCGCTTTGAAGTGCGCGAGCCGCATCAGGTGTTCCGCTTCGGCGGCGAAGAATTCGTGGTGCTGTTGCGTGCCGGCTCCCTGCAGGAACTGGAAGCGGCCACCGAACGCCTGCGCAAGGTGATCCGCAACGGGCTGCGTGGCCCGGGTGGGCGGATCACCGTGTCGCTGGGCGCGGCGCGCCACGATGGCGAAACGCATTGGCAGGACTGGTTTTCGCGTGCCGATGCCGCGCTGTATCTGGCCAAGAACGGTGGCCGCGACAGCGTGCGGGTTGCCGACTGAGCGCAGTTCCTCGTGTGATCAGCCGGTCAGCAGGCACGCAGTCCGGTGCCCCAGATCCATGCGCCGTATTGGCGGACGACGCATCGGCGCAGCCGGTTGCCTGCAGGACGACCTGACGGCCGCCCTGCAGGTCAGCCTCACCGATTGAGCACGGCCACCGGTGCGGCAGGCGCTTCGCCCTGCTTCCAGCCGCCCAGCGCCTTGTACACACCGACCACGCCGACATTCACCGCGGCTTCGGCCTGCGCCAATGCATCGTCGGCGGCCAGCTGGGTGCGTTGCGCATCCAGCAGGGTCAGGAAGTCTTCCGAGCCCTCGCGGTAGCGGATCTGCGCCAGTTGTTCGGCACGTCGCGCCGCATTGGCCTGCTCCACCACGATCGCCAGGCGTGCCTGCTGGCGGCCGTAGCCGATCAAGGCGTTCTCGGTGTCTTCCAGCGCCAGCAACACGGTTTGCTGGTATTGCGCCAACGCACCGTCGGCCTGCGCCTTGCTGGCGCGCAGGCGTGCACGCACGGTGCCGAAGTCGAATGCCGCCCAGCTGATCGACGGGGTGATCGACCAGGCCTTGCCGCTGCCCTCGGTCAGCCTGGCCGCGTCGCCGGACAGGAAGCCGACAAAGCCGCTGACGCTGATGCGCGGGAACAGATCCGCGGTGGCCACGCCGACCTGCGCGGTGGCCGCTGCCAGTCGACGTTCGGCGCTGCGCACGTCCGGGCGCTGACGCAACAATCCGGCGGTATCGCCCAGCGGCAACGCACGTGCGAACGCGGGCGTGGTGCGCGCTACCAGGGTGGCGTCCAGGGCATTGGGCGGCTGGCCGAGCAGCACCGCCAGACGATGGCGGTACTGCGCTTCGGCGGTTTCCAGCAACGGAATGTCCGCCTCGATCGCCTTCAGGCGCGCCAGGCTGCTCTGCACATCCAGTTCGCTGCCGGCGCCCAGATCCCAACGCGTCTGCGTCAGCCGCTGGGTGTCGTGCAGGTTGGTCAGCGTGCGCTTGGACACCTCCAGCTGCTTTTGCGTGCCGCGCAACTCGAAGTAATTGCGCGCCACTTCGGCAGCAACGGTGACCTGCACGTCGAGCAGGCCGGCCTGCTCGGCTTCCAGATCCGCACGCGCCGCTTCCGAGGCGCGCCGCTGGCGGCCGAACAGATCCAGCTCCCAGGCCGCATCCAGGCCCAGGGTGGTTTGCTCGGTGAGGAAGCGCTGGTTACCGGCAACCACCTGCTGCTGTTCGCGTCGATCGAAGCTGCTCTGCGCGGTGATGTGCGGGGCCTGGTCGAGGCGACGCTCGACGAACACCGCACGTGCCTGCTTGACGCGCGACACGGCGATGCGCAGATCGTGGTTGGCGAACAAGGCATCGCGCACCAGTTGTTCCAGCACCGGGTCGTCGAACTGCGACCACCAGTTACCGACCGGCGATTCGCCGCTGAAGGCCGCATCCTGCGCGCCCTGCAAGGTCACCGCGGCCGGCGGGTCGGGCCGGTAATCCGGCCCCACCGCACAGCCGCTGAGCACCAGCGCAGCCAGTGCCACGCTCAGGAAGTTTCTTACCATGGCAACACTTCTCCCAGATGCGTAAAGCTGCCGGTGGCGCCGTGCGCGTCGAGCAATGCCATCTGCACGCTGCTGTACGCGCCCTGCTCCACCTCGATCTCGCCGCCACCACCGTTCATGTCAGTTTTGACGTAGCCCGGATGCACGGTGTTGACCTTGATGGCGGTGTCGCGCAACTCATGGGCCAGGTGCACCGTCCAGCTGTTGACCGCGCTCTTGGAGGCGTCGTAGGCGGGAATCTTGAAGTCGTAGATCGGCGAACCGGGCTGGGTATGCAGGGTCAGCGAGCCGAGCATGCTGGACACATTGACGATGCGCCCGGCCAGCGAGCGACGCAGCAGCGGCAGGAATGCCTTGGTGACGCTGACGACCGCGAACAGGTTGGTGTCGAAGGTGCGCTTCCACACCTCCAGGCTCTGCTGCGACGGCGTGCGCTGCATGTCCTCGATCATGATGCCGGCGTTGTTGATCAGGATGTCCAGGTGGCCATGACGCTGTTCCACCGTGCCGACCGCCGCAGCGATGCTGATGTCGTCGTTGACGTCGAGCTGGATGGCCTCCACCGGCAGGCCTTCGGCCTGCAGCTTGAGTGCGGCGGCGACGGCATCGTCGCGCTTGCGCCCGGCCAGCAATGTATGCACGCCGGCCTGGGCCAGTTGCCGAACGGTTTCCAGGCCGATGCCGCGGGTGGCGCCGGTGACCAATGCGATCTTGTGGTTGCTCATTTCAATGTCCTTGTACTGCGAATGGGGATTGGGGACGACGCACTCACGCCTTGACGTGATCGTGCGCAACAGTGGCCGGTGCAGCGGCTTCGCGACGCGTCACCCACTTGCGCAGCGCCACGTAGAACACCGGGGTCAGGAACAGGCCGAACAAGGTCACACCGAGCATGCCGGCGAACACGGTGATGCCGGTGACCGAGCGCACTTCGGCGCCGGCGCCATGCCCGAACACCAGCGGCACGGTACCGGCGATGAAGGCGATGGAGGTCATCACGATCGGACGCAGACGCAGGCGGCAGGCTTCCAGCGCGGCGTCGACGATGCCCTTGCCGTGCATTTCGAGTTCGCGGGCGAACTCCACGATCAGGATCGCGTTCTTGCACGCCAGGCCCATCAGCACCACCAACCCCACCTGCACGAACACGTTGTTGTCGCCGCCGGTGAGCCACACGCCGAACAAGGCAGACAGCAAGGTCATCGGCACGATCAGGATCACCGCCAGCGGCAGCGTCCAGCTCTCGTACAACGCGGCCAGCACCAGGAACGCCAGCAACACCGCCATCGGGAACACGATCAACGCCGAGTTGCCCTGGGTGGATTGCTGATAGCTCAGGTCGGTCCACTCGATGTTCATGCCGTTGGGCAACACCTTCGGCGCCATGCCGGCCAGCGTCTGCATCGCCTGGGTGGAGGAGAGCACGCGCGGGTCCGCTTCACCGATCAGGTCGGCGGCCGGGTAGCCGTTGTAGCGGATCACCGGATCCGGGCCGTAAGTCTGGCCCAGCGTGACCATGCTGCCGATCGGCACCATCTGCCCGCGATCGTTGCGGGTGCGCAGGTTGGCAATGTCTTCGACGCTGTCGCGGAACTGTCCATCGGCCTGGGCGATCACCTGATAGGTGCGACCGAAGCGATTGAAGTCGTTGATGTAGGACGAACCCAGATAGGTCTGCAAGGTGTCGAACAGGTTGGTCAGCGGCACGCCCTGTGCCTTGGCCTTGTCGCGATCGACCTTGGCATCGAGCTGCGGCACATTGGCCTGATACGTGCCGATCGGGAACTGCATGCCCGGCGTCTGCGAGATCGCACCGGACATCGCATTGACCGCACTCTGCAACTGGCCATAGCCCAGGCCGGCGCGGTCCTGGATGTACAGCGAGTAGCCCGAGCCCTGCCCCAGGCCCAGGATCGGCGGCGGCATGAACGCAAACGCAAAGCCCTGCTGGATCTGGCTGATGCGGGCGTTGATCTCCGCGTTGATCTGCGCCGCAGTGCGGCTGCGCTGGCTGAATGGCTTGAGCGTCAGGAACACCGTGCCGGTATTGGGCGTGTTGGTGAACTGCAGCGGGTTCAGGCCCGGGAACGCAATCGCGTGGTCCACGCCTTCGGTCTGCAGCGCGATCTGGGTGATCTGACGGATCACTTCGTTGGTGCGTTCCAGCGAGGCGCCTTCCGGCAACTTGGTACCGGCAATCAGGTACAGCTTGTCCTGGGTCGGAATGAAGCCGCCCGGCACCACCTTGAACATGAAGCCGGTGACCACCAGCAGCAACACATACACCGCGAATACCGCGCCACGCTTGCCCAGGGTGCGCGAGACCGCGCCCTGGTACTTGTGCGAACTGCTGTTGAAGAAGCGATTGAACGGACGGAACAACCATCCGAACAAGCGGTCGATCAACCGCGACGGGCCGTCCTTCGGTGCGTCATGCGGCTTGAGCAGCATGGCGGCCAGTGCCGGCGACAAGGTCAGCGAATTGATCGCCGAAATCACCGTGGAAATGGCGATGGTCACCGCGAACTGCTTGTAGAACTGGCCGGTCACGCCCGACAGGAACGCCATCGGCACGAACACCGCGCACAGCACCAGCGCGATGGCGATGATCGGCCCGGACACCTCGCGCATCGCCTGATGCGCAGCAGCCAACGGGGCCAGCCCTTCTTCGATGTTGCGCTCGACGTTTTCCACCACCACGATCGCATCGTCGACCACGATGCCGATCGCCAGCACCAGGCCGAACAGGCTCAGCGTGTTGATCGAAAAACCCAGCAGGTAGAGCGCGGCGAACGTACCGACCACCGACACCGGCACCGCCAGCAACGGAATGATCGAGGCGCGCCAGGTCTGCAGGAACAGGATCACCACCAGCACCACCAGCAGCACCGCTTCCAGCAGCGTGTGCACCACCGCGCTGATCGAGTCGCGCACGAACACGGTCGGGTCGTACGCAGCCGACCACGCCATGTCCTGCGGGAACTGCTTTTCCAGCTCGGCCATCTTGGCGCGCACCGCATCGGACAATTCGATTGCGTTGGCACCCGGCGACTGGAACACGCCCATGCCCACCGCGTTCTTGTTGTCCAGCTGCGAGCGCAAGGTGTAGTTGCCAGCGCCCAGTTCCAGACGCGCCACATCCGACAGCCGCACGATCTCGCCGCTGTTGCCGCTGCGGATCACGATGTTGCCGAATTCTTCTTCGGTGGTCAGGCGGCCCTGCGCATTGATCGACAGCAGGAAGTCGCTCTTGTTGGGCATCGGCTCGGCGCCGAGCTGGCCGGCGGAGACCTGCACGTTCTGCTCGCGGATAGCCGCGACCACGTCGCTGGCGGTCAGCCCGCGCGCGGCGACCTTGTCCGGATCCAGCCAGATGCGCATGGCGTAATCGCCGGCACCGAAGATCTGGATCTGGCCCACGCCCGGCAGGCGCGACAGTTCGTCCTTGACCTTCAAGGTGGCGTAATTGCTCAGGTACAGCGAGTCGTACTTGCCCTTGGGCGAGGTCAGATGCACGACCATGGTCAGCGTCGGCGACTGCTTCTGCGTGGTCACGCCCTGGCGCCGCACGTCCTCGGGCAGACGCGCCTGCGCCTGACTGACACGGTTCTGCACCTGCACCTGCGCCTGGTCCGGATCGGTGCCCGGCTTGAAGGTCACGGTGACCACCAGCACGCCGTCGGAGCCGGCGACCGACTTCATGTACATCATGTCTTCCACGCCGTTGATGGCTTCCTCAAGCGGCGTGGCGACGGTCTCGGCGATGACCTTGGGATTGGCGCCCGGATACACCGCACGCACCTGCACGCTCGGCGGCACCACTTCCGGGTACTCGCTGATGGGCAGCAGCGGCATGGCGATCAGGCCGGCAGCGAAGATGATGATCGACAGCACCGCGGCAAAGATCGGCCGGTCGATGAAAAAACGGGAAAAGTCCATTGGGGTGGTCCTGAAAGAGGTTGCCGCCGGGTGGCGGCGCGGCACAGCGGCCCCGAACCGGCCTTGTTTCAAGGCCGGTGGTCACGGGCGCGATGCAGCGATGAATCAGTTCGAGGCGGTGCGCTTGTCCGGTGCCGTGGCCATGGCCACGGTCTTGGCATCGACCGGCATGCCAGGCATGAAGATCTTCTGCACGCCATCGACCACCACGCGATCGCCGGCGGCCAGTCCCTTGCGCACGATGCGCAGGCCGTCGGCATTGCGGCCCAGCTCGATGTCGCGCCGTTGCGCCTTGCCGTCCTTGTCGACCACATACACGTACTTGCGGTCCTGATCGGTCAGCACGGCCTTTTCGTCGACCAGCATGGCCTTGAACTGGCCGCTGCCCAGCAACTGCACGTGTGCATACAGGCCTGGCGTGAACTGGCGCTGCGCGTTGTCCAGCACCGCGCGCACGCGGATGGTGCCGGTGCTGCGGGTCACCTGGTTATCCAGGAAATCCACGCGCCCGGTGTGCGGGAAGCCCTGTTCGCCGACCAGGCCGATGCGCACCGGCAACTCGCCGCCGCGCGCATCCGGACGCTCGCCGTTGCGCGCCATCTGCGAATAACGCAGGAAGGTGCCTTCGTCGGCATCGAAGTACACGAACACCTTGTCCAGCGACACCAGCGTGGTCAGCACGCTGGCGCTGTCGCTGGCGGTGACCAGATTGCCGGCGGTGACCATCGCACGCCCGGCGCGGCCATCGATCGGCGCACGCACGCGGGTCCAGTCCAGGTTGAGCTTGGCGGTATCCAGCGCGGCCTGTGCGGCCAGCAGATCGGCATCGGCCTGATCGGCGGCAGCGCGGCGCTGCTCCCAGGTCTCGGTCGAAATGGCCTGCTGGTCGGACAGTTTGCGGGCGCGTGCCGCTTCGCTGCGGGCCAGCGTGGACTGCGTGCGTGCACGCACCAGCGCGGCATTGGCACGCGCGAATTCGGCGCGGTAGCTGCGGTCGTCGATGCTGAAGAGCACATCGCCCTTCTTCACTTCGGCGCCTTCGACGTAATTGACCTTGTCGATGTAGCCGGACACGCGTGGACGCAGCTCGACGCTTTCCACCGGCTCGATGCGGCCACTGAATTCGTCCCACTGGCTGATCTCCTTCAGCAACACCGGGGCGACGCTGACGCTGGGCGGCGGCGGCGCGCCGGTCTCGGCAGCCTTGCTGCCGCAACCGGCCAGCACAACCGCGAGTACGGCGCCCGTCAATACAGTACGCAAGGGAAAACGGAACGGGGTGGCGTTCGGGGTCATGGGGAAATCTCTCGGGTGGGGATGGGAAAATGCAGACCGGCGAGCCGGTCGGCCGAAGGAGCGGCGTGCAGGCGACGGCTGACGGTCACGATGGCTTGCCCGGGCTGGCCAGGCCCGGCGATCAGCGAGACTGCGGCACGGCCGACATCCACGGCGCGGATCCATTCCGGACACGCGTCCTTGGCACGGCCCGGCGTACACACCGGCTGCTCGACCGACAGCAGGTGCACGCGGACGCCCAGCGGCTTGGCTTCCTCGTGCAGGACCTGGGCGAGCATGCGGGTGGCGGCAGCGGCAATCGAGGTATCGCCGTGCGCGGCCCAGGCACGCAGCGCGCAGGGGCTGCCCAGCAACAGGTAGCGGCCGCCGCCCTCGGCCTCGGCCAGCAGCGGCAGCAGATGCCGCGCGGCCGCCAGGTGCGGCAGCACATCGCGCTCGATGCGGCGACGCAGCGCAGTGACCGGGCGGTCCAGCAGGCGGCCGGCCTTGAGCGGGCTGCCCACGCTGGCGATCACCGCCGCCAGCGGACGCGGGCGCTGGGCCACTTCGCCGGCCAGCGCCTGCGCCGAAGCGTCGTCGGCGACCGAGCCCTGCAAGGTTTCCAGCAGCGGTGTATTGCCATGCTGCGCGCGCAGCGCGTCGAGCTTGGCGGCGTCGCGTCCAATCACCAGCACCGGCATCCGGGCATCGAGCAAGGCGGCGACGATACCGGCGCCGACATTGCCCGCGCCGCCAATGACGGCCGTCTCGGATTGGACCATCCCGGTCATGGGACTTTCACTCCCGACATCGGGACAATTCCGCGCTGCGCCAGACGCGCCGACAGTCCAGTCCGCTGTGTCGGAGCGCCGCCGGCCTGACGCCGGGGCGATGTCGAAAAAGCGCGCGAAACGCCGGCGCGCGGGCTTCTCGCCGTGGAAACCACTGGATCGAAGGCACCTTCGATGGCGCTACGCGATGTCGACGACAAGCCGAAAACATTGCACAACCACATGGCCGTGCTCCTGCATGGAGGGGATGCCGCATAAGTTAGGCCCCAAACCAGCACTTGATTAGTCCGGATTTAGGGGAATAATCGTCCCGTAAGCGGTCTAATCCCTCCTGACCCCCGGAAGGCAGTCCCATGACTCACGATCTCAACGACACCCTGATCTTCGTCAAGGTGGTCGAACAAGGCAGCTTCATCGCCGCCGCCAACGCGCTTGGTCTGCCCAAGACCACCGTCAGCCGCAAGGTGCAGGAACTGGAAACCCGCCTGGGTGCCCGCCTGCTGCACCGGACCACGCGCCGCATCGGCCTCACCGAAGCCGGCTCGGTCTATCACGAACATTGCCAACGCATCGCACGCGAACTGGAAGAGGCCGAGAGCGCCGTCGGGCAGTTGCAGTCCGGTCCGCGCGGCTGGCTGCGCTTCACCGTGCCCTACTCGCTGGGCATCACCTGGATCGCGCCGTTGCTGGGCGAATTCCATGCGCAGTACCCGGAAATCCAGCTGGACATGCATCTGGGCAACGAGAAGCTGGACCTGATCGGCGGCGAAGCCGATCTGGCATTGCGCGTCGGCGCGCTGCCCGACTCCAATCTGGTCGCGCGCAAGCTCGGCAGCCTGCGCACGCAGGTCTTCGCCAGCCCGTCCTACATCGAGCGCTACGGCGAGCCGCTGCATCCGGACGAGCTGCAGTTCCATCGCACGCTGGCGCTGCGCAAGAACCGCAACGTGCACAACAACCGCTTTTTCTGGTCGCTCAGCGACGGCAGCGATGTACGCGATTTCCCGGTCAATCCGTTGATGGTGGCCAACGATCCGGCTGCGCTCAATGGCGCGGTGTTATGCGGCGAAGGCTTGCTGTTGACCGGCGATGTGATGGCCAAGCCGTTCGTGCAATCGGGTCTGGTGCGCCGGGTGCTCGCGGGTTGGACCGGGCCGGAGGTGGACTTCAACGCGGTGTTCGCCGGCGGCCGCCTGGTTTCGCCGAAAGTGCGCGCCTTCGTGGACTTCCTGGTGACGCGGATGAACTTCGATGCGGACTACATGATGGCGCAGTGCCCTGCGCGTCTGGCTGCGCAAAAGGCCGACAACGATGCAAAGATCGAGGTCGGCGCAGAGGCGGAACTGCGTGCCGAAGGCAAGCGCATCCTGGAAAACGTCACGGCGTAGTCCGCACTCGAATAGTCGCCTAACGGAGCACCCTTCTCCCCCTCGGGAGAAGGTGTCCGAATGGCGGATGAGGAGGCCTTGCCCGTACAAGCGAGAACTTCCTGGCTGCTACAAATCTCGAATCCCGAATCCCGAATTTCTGCAGCAGTGTCGAGGCCATCCAGCGCCGGCACTTTTGGTCGTGGCGAAGTCACCATACCGCTGTCGACCGATGCAATCTTGAAGCGACCGAACGCGCGAGCTTTAGCGTGGTCTGGAGATCCGAAACTGCGTTGGTCAACGCCTAGCGATAACGTCCAGCTGCAAGTCAAAAGACCAGTCGGTCGAGTGCGCGGTGCCCTCACCGCTTGCGGGACACGCCGTGAATCCGTCCGTGGAGGCTCCTCGGCGGCATCCATGCCGCCGAGGGTCCCGCAACCGGCAAGGACACCCCGCCAGAAAGTTGGTCGGCTGCTTTTTTAAGGATTGTTACTCGGCTTGCAACGGGAAAATGGTGAGAGGTTGATCGAACACTTAGTGCTCCGAGCAACCTACGGCATGCCTTGCTTGCAACCACGCACACCGACCATCTTCGATGGTCCTTGCCCGCCCACCGTCGCGGGACCTTACGCGGCATGGATGCCGCGTAAGAGCCTACAGGGACGTACTTGCGGCGTGTCCTGCGATGGTGGGCGGGCAAGGGCCCTGCAAAAAACCCGCAGATCGGCAGCTTTGCACCCGACGCGCGCTTGATCAAAATTTCGCAGCGCAAAAAAAACAGGCCGCTTTCGCGGCCTGTCTTGCTTACTCATCGCGGCTCGTCAGTCGACTCGCCACGCTTCAGTGCAGCAGACTCAACGCATGCCCGTGTTGTTGCCGGCACCCTCGGAGCGCAGCGGGATCAGGCGGATTTCGACGCGGCGGTTCTGTGCGCGGCCGGCATCGGTGCTGTTGTCGGCGATCGGGTAACGCTTGCCGGCGCCCATGGTTTCCATGCGCTCACGCTGCACGCCTTGTGCAGTCAGATACTGCGCGACCGCGCCGGCGCGTTCTTCGGACAGACGCTGGTTGACCGCATCGCTGCCGACGCTGTCGGTGTGACCAACCACTTCCACCATGGTCTGGTTGTACTCGCGCAGTGTGGACGCCACGCCATTGAGCGCGCTGTAGAACTGCGGCTTCAATGCAGACTTGCCGAAGTCGAAGGTGATGCCGTCGGGCAGGTTCAGGGTGATGTTGTCGCCCTGGCGCTGCACTTCGATCCCGGTGTTGGCAGTGCGCTCGCGCAGTGCGCGCTCCTGGCGATCCTGGTACTGGCCAACCGCCGCGCCGCTGAGCGCGCCGATGCCGGCGCCGACCATCGCATGCTGACGACGCTCGGTGGCGCTGTCGCCGGTCAGCAGACCAGCGGCCACGCCGATCGCGGTGCCGATCAGCGCATTGCGGCCAGTTCGGTTCTGCTGTTGGGTCTGCTCGCCATATTGGTCGCGCTGCACATACGAGCCGCCGGTGGCGCAGGCGGACAACGCAATGGCGCTGGCCAGGGCAACGGCAAGGCTCTTGGTGGCTGCTGGGGACATGGTGTTCTCCTGTGGCCGGACCATCCGGCACTCAATCGTGTCGGCGAGGATAAACAGGCCAACGCGACTGGCGCATGATGAAACCGACCTTCAATCGCGCGCAGCTAGTGCTGCATTCAGGAAAACGTTTTCTGCGTGGACAGCACCACGTATCGGCGTCACGCATTCGATGATGTACGAAACAAGCGTCGCAGCGCACGCACGCAACGCTTCAGCCTTGCAAAAGCAAACACGCAGAAGCAAGCATCAGCTGACCACGCAATCAGGAGGTTGCTCGCCCTGCCGCGCGCTTAGCCGCGCGTCTTCGCATACGCCGCCAGCGCCGCGTCGCGGCCTTCGGCCAGGCCGATGATCGGCGTGCGCGGATACTCCGGTGCCAGACGCGCCAGCGACAATGGATGCAGCCACGGTGCGAAGCGCTCCTTCACCGCAAGCTTGCCGAGCTCAGGTACCCAGCGCGTGATGTAGGCGGCCTGCGGATCGAACTTCTCCGCCTGCGTGACCGGATTGAACACACGGAAATACGGCGCCGCATCGGCGCCGGTACCGGCCACCCATTGCCAACCCAGCGTGTTGTTGGCCAGGTCCGCATCCACCAGCGTGTCCCAGAACCAGCGCGCGCCTTCGATCCAGTGCACGCGCAGATGCTTGCACAACAGGCTCGCCACGATCATGCGCACGCGGTTGTGCATCCAGCCGGTGTGCCAGAGCTGGCGCATGCCGGCATCGACGATCGGAATGCCGGTGCGGCCCCGCTGCCAGGCCTGCAGTGCGACCGGGTCTACCTTGGCCCAGTCAAAGCCTTCGAAACGCGGGTTGAGATTCTGGTTGGTGGTGTCGGGAAAATGGTGCAGCAGGTGATACGCAAAATCGCGCCAGCCCAGTTGGCGGATATAGCCGTCGATCTCGGCACCGTTGCGTGCGTTGCGATTGGCTTCCAGCGTGCTGGCAATCCGCCACGGCGCGATCTCGCCAAAGTGCAGATGCGGCGACAACTGTGAGCTGCCGACCCGGTCGGGCCGGTCGCGGTTTTCGCGATACCCGGACAGCGCGCCATCGATGAAGATTTCCAGCATCTCGTGCGCGCCGGCCTCGCCGGGCTGCCAGTGCTCCCAGAAGCCTCGGTCCCAGTCCAGCGCCGGCAGCAGCCCCAGCGTGTCCAGCGCAGCGCTCTTCAATTGCGCAGGCAGCGGCGGCAGGCTGCGCGGTGCCGGCACCGCAGCCGGCAATTGCAGCTGAGTGAGCGCATTGCGCCAGAACGGGGTGAACACCTTGTACGGGCCGCCCTGCTGCGTCGTCAACTGCCACGGTTCGAACATCAGTGCGGAGTTGCAGCTCTGCACTTCGATCCCGCGCTCGCGCAGGCTGCGCTTGATCTGCGCATCGCGCGGCTGCGTGGCCGGCTCGTATTTGCGGTTCCAGTACACCGCCACCGCCTTGGTCTGCGCGATCACCTCATCCAGTACCTGCGCACTGTCACCGGCGCGAATCACCAGGCCGCTGCCCAGTTCGCGCAGGGCCGCATCCAGCGCCGCGAGCGAGCGATGCCGCCAGCTCCGCGAGGCGGCGCCTGGCGTCCACTCGCCCTCTTCGTGCGGCGCATCGATATACAGCGGAATCGGCTGATGCCCCGCATCCAGCGCAGCCTGCAAGGCCGGGTTGTCCTGCAGGCGCAGATCGCGACGGAACCAGACGATGGCGTAGGACATACAAGCTCGGCAGCGGCGATGAGGCGCGCAGCATAAGCCAGCAGATGCAAGGATGGCGCGATGCCGCAGCGACGGATTGCCGCCCGGCATCACGCAGGAGGTTTATTCGAAACTGCCCACCGAATCGTGGGCCAGATTGTCGAACCGGGTGTATTCGCCGAAGAACTTGAGCTTGCACGACCCGGTCGGTCCACCGCGGTGCTTGCCGATGATGATCTCGGCCAGGCCCTTGTCCGGCGAATTTTCCTTGTTGTAATAATCGTCGCGATAGATGAACACGATCATGTCCGCGTCCTGCTCGATCGCGCCGGATTCGCGCAAGTCGGCCATCACCGGGCGCTTGTCGGTCCGTGTTTCCAGTGAGCGGTTGAGCTGCGACAACGCAATTACCGGCACGTTGAGCTCCTTGGCCAGGCCCTTGAGCGAACGCGAGATTTCCGAGATTTCGGTCGCGCGGTTTTCGCTGTTGCCCGGCACCGACATCAGCTGCAGGTAGTCGATGACGATCAGGCCCAGGTCGTGCTCGCGCTTGAGTCGGCGGCACTTGGAGCGCAGCACTTCCGGCGACACGCCCGGCGTGTCGTCGATGAAGATTTTGGTTTCCTTCAGCATCTTGATCGCGCCGGTCACACGCGCCCAGTCCTCGTCTTCCAACGCGCCGGTACGCAAGCGTTGCGCATTGATGCGGCCATTGGACGAGATCAGGCGCATCGCCAGCTGCGATGCCGACATTTCCATCGAGAATACCGCCACGCCCTTCTTGGATTTGATCGCGGCGTATTCGGCGATATTCAGCGCAAATGTGGTCTTGCCCATCGCCGGACGCGCGGCCAGGATGATCAGGTCGGTCGGCTGCAGGCCGGAGGTCATCGCGTCGAAATCGTTGTAGCCGGTCGGCAGGCCGGTGATGTTGCCGCCGTTTTCGAAACGGCTGCGCAATTCCTCGAAGGCGTCCTTCAACGCGCCCGGCATCGCCACGAAGTCGGTACGCCCGCGCGCGCCGGCCTCGGCGATCTTGAACACCGCCTTTTCCGCCGACGACAGCAACTCCACGCTTTCGCGGCCCTCCGGCTGGAAGCCGTCGTTGACGATGGTGGTGCCGACCTCGATCAGCTGTCGCAACACCGCCTTGTCGCGCACGATCTCCGCGTATGCGGCGATGTTGGCCGCCGAAGGCGTGGTGCTGGCCAGCTCGATCAGGTACGCGCCATCGCCGACCTGCTCCAGCTTGCCCTGCGACTCGAACCACTCGCCCAGGGTCACCGCATCGAAGGGACGGTCCTTTTCGTTCAGTTCGCGAATCGCGCGGTAGATCAGCCGGTGATCGCGGCGGTAGAAATCGTTGTCGGTCAGTTGGTCGTTGACCCGATCGAACGCATCCGGCGCCAGCATCAACCCGCCGAGCACGGCCTGCTCGGCCTCGACCGAATGCGGCGGTACCCGCAACTGGTCAAGCCGCGGCTCGGGACGATCGTAATCGTCATCGTCGCGATCGCGATTGCGCTTGGAACGGAAACCAGGACGAGCAGCCATGGACAAACAGACCTGACACAAGGGAGACGAGGGCAGGAAGCATAGTCATCGGCGGCGCCGACGACCATGCACAACTCTGTGGATAACTGGTGGACAGCCGGTGCATCACCGTTCTACGCGGCGGCTGTCGCAACCACCGAGACGCTTGCTGCACCTGGGTTTGCGCTGGGTCACCGGTGCCGGTTGACAGCTGTCTCCAGGCCCAACGCCGCTGTGGTCAACTCAGCGCTTGGACTGTTCGACCAGGCCCAGGAAGGCGTCGACGAAGCCCTGCAGGAACTTGCGGCTGTCGGCATTGGCGACCTGGTCGTCGGCACCGAACAGGCCGTCCTTGTACTGCAGGAAGACTTCCGGTTGGCCGAGTACCCGCATGTCCAGATACGACAGCACATTGCGCAGGTGCTGCTGCGCGGTGGCGGTGCCGATCGCCCCGACCGAGATGCCGACCACGGCGGCCGGCTTGCCCGCAAACGCGCTGTCGCCATAGGGGCGCGAGCCGGTATCGAGGGCGTTCTTGAGCACGCCGGGAATCGAGCGGTTGTACTCCGGGGTCACGAACAGCACCGCGTCGGCCGAGCGGATCTGTTGCTTCAGCCGCGTGCCCTCTGCCGGGTAATCGCCATCGTGGTCCTGGTTGTACAGCGGGATGTCGCCGATCTCCACGTACTCGAACACGGCCTTGTCGCCGGCCAGATGCTCCAGCGCGCGCGCCAGTTGGCGGTTGTAGGACGCGGCACGCAGGCTGCCGACCAGCACGGCGATGGTGATCTTGCTCATGGGGAACGCTCCATTGGGGGAATCAGCGCCCGACTCTAGTCAGCCTGGCGCTCATACCCGGTGAAGCGCGGCTGCCTCAGCGGCCGATCGCGGCGCGTTGGGCGCGCCAATGCACCTGCCAGGCCTGGAACATCAGCACCGTCCACAGGTGCGTATGCCATTTGCGCTCGCCGCCGTTGAAGTCCCGCCACAGCCCGGCCACGGTGTCGGCGGCGAACACGCCGTCGCGCTCCAGCGTGGCGTGCGCCAGCAGATCGTCGGCCCAGCCGTGCAGGTCGCCACGCAACCAGGCACTGACCGGCGCGCCGAAGCCGCGCTTGCCGCGGTAGACCATCGGGTCGGGCAGATAGCGGCACAGCACGCGCTTGAGCAGATATTTGCTGACCCCGTCGCGGTACTTCAGCGACAGCGGCAGCGACCAGGCGAACTCGGCCACCCGCCAGTCCAGCAGCGGCGCGCGCGCTTCCAGCCCCACCGCCATGGTGGTGCGGTCCACCTTGCACAGCAGATCGTCGGGCAGATAGGCGGCAAAGTCGGCCAGCATCATCGCGTCGGCCGGCGTGCCGGAACCGTGCAGCGGGTCGGCCAGGCTGTAGAAACTGTCGGGCTCGGTGGCGCCCAGCACCACCGCGGCCGGATCGCGCCAGCGCGAGATGCGGTTACGGTAGATGTCGCCGATGCCGCGTGCGCCGGCCTCGGCCACCAGCGCGGCCAGGCCGCCGGTGCGCGAGGACTCGCCATTGCGGCGTGCCGCCAGCACCATCAACCGCCGCAGCGGCCCCGGCACCAGCCCGTGCATGCGCCAGTTGCGCAGCGCACGCTGGTACCGGCCGTAGCCGAAGAACAGTTCGTCGCCGCCATCGCCGGACAGCGCCACCGTCACCCCGCCGCGCGCCAGCCGTGCGACCAGCGCGGTCGGCACCTGCGAGGCATCGGCGAAGGGCTCGTCGAACATGTCCGGCAGGGTCGGCACCACCGCCAGCGCGTCGGCGCCGCTGACATACAGCTCGGTGTGGTCGGTGTGCAGATGCGTAGCCACTTCGCGCGCCAGCGGCGCTTCGTCGTGATGCGAACCTTCGAAGCCGATGCTGAAGGTATGCACCGGCTGGGCGCTCTGCGCCTGCATCATCGCGGTGACGATCGACGAATCGGTGCCGCCGGACAGGAACACGCCCACCGGCACGTCGGCCACCATGCGCAGCGCCACCGCATCGCGCAGCACGGCATCGAGCTGTTCCTCGGCCTGTGCATCGCTGCCGGTGAACGGCGCCGCCAGCGCGCGCTGCATCGCCTCGCGCGCGTTCCAGAACGGCTGCTGCGCCTGGTCCGGCCGATGCGCCACCGCGCCGGCCGCCACCATCTGTGCATCCAGCCGCAGCACCCGCCCGGGCATCAACTTGAAGGTGCGCTCGTGGATGCAGGCCGGCGCCGGGATGTAGCCCAGCCGCAGCAGCAAGGTCAGCGCATTGCGATCGACCCCGTTATCGAAGTCCGGGTGCTGCCACAGCGCCTTGAGTTCGGAGCCGAACACCAGGGTGTCGCCGGCCCAGCCGTAGTACAGCGGCTTCTTGCCGACGCGGTCGCGGGCCAGATACAGGCAGTTGTCGCGCTCGTCCCACAACGCCAGCGCGAACATGCCGTTGCAGCGGCTCAGGGTGTCGTCCAGCCCCCACTCCACCACCGCCGCCAACAGCACTTCCGTATCGGAATGACCGCGGAAGCGGTGCCCGAGTGCGGACAGCGCTGCGCGCAGCTGCGCGAAGTTGTAGATCTCGCCGTTGTAGGCCAGCACATAACGGCCATCGGCCGAGCGCATCGGCTGATGGCCCAGCGGCGACAGATCCAGGATGCTCAAGCGTTGATGCGCCAGCGCCACGCCGGCCTGCGCATCGCACCAGGTGCCGGCATCGTCGGGGCCGCGATGACGCAAGGCGGCGCCCATCGGCCGCACCAGGGCATCAAGTTGTTCGCCATGCATGCGTGGCGAGGCCAGCAGCAGTCCAGCCAATCCGCACATCGTCAGTGCTCCCGCCGGCAGCACATGCCGCTCATGCCGTCACCGTGCCGGGCGCAGGCGCCGGCATTGCAATAAAACCGGGTACTGCCTGCACGCGCTGCAGCCAGGCACCGATCGCCGGCCAGCGCTCCAGATCGAAGCCGCCGTCCTCGGCGCAATGGGTGTAGGCAAACAGCGCGATATCGGCGATGCCGTAGTCGCTGCCGGTGAACCAGCGGTGCTGCTGCAGATGCTGTTCCATCACGGCCAGCGCCTGCTCGCCGCGGGCGCGCAGCTGCGGCAGTTCGGCGCGGCGCGCGGCATCGCGCGGCGTCCACCGGCTGATGAACCGCGCTACCGCGACATACGGCTCATGGCTGTATTGCTCGAAGAACATCCAGCTCAAGGCCTGCGCGCGCTGCCACGCGTCGGTGGGCAGATACGGGGTGCCTTCGGCCAGCCAGAACAGGATCGCGTTGGATTCGGTCAGCACGCGGCCGTCGTCGCGCTCCACCATCGGCACCTTGCCGTTGGGATTCTTGGCCAGATACGCGGGCGTGCGGGTTTCACCTGCGGCGCTGTCGACCTCGACCCAGTGATAGCGGCTGCCCAATTGCTCCAGCAGCAGGCGCACCTTGTAGCAGTTGCCGGAACTGGACATGCCATGGACGGTCAACGGGGGACGCACGGTCGACATCAAGCTGGCTCCGCGGCAGCAACGAGGGGCTGGCAGTGTCACAGCCCCGGGGGTCTTTGCAAAGCCCTGCACCGATTCTGCTGCAAGGCGTGGCCGCGGTTGCCTGCGCTGCCGGCGGCGCGGCTCAGCGCATCACCACCAACGCCACCGGCACACCCAGCACGGCGACCAGCATGACCAGCACCGACACCGTCAATGCCAGCGCACCAAAGGCCCGCGCGCGTGCGCAGCCGGTCGCACCGGCAACCGCCTGGACCGCAGCGATCGACCACCATAGCCCGCCCAGCAGCAGCATCAGCACCGCCATGGCCACCTGCGCCAGCCCGGCCGGATCGTGCACAGCGGTCCGGAACAGGACGATATCGCCACCGAGCGCGGCCAGCGCCGCCAGCAGGCAGACCAGCCATGGCAAGGCACTGCCCAGCAGCGCCGGCAGCAACACCGCAAACTCCGCAGTGCCGCCCATCCAGCGCAGCATCCACTGCAACAGCACGCAGCCCACCAGCGCGATGGCCAGCATGATCGCCACGGCGATGGCGTGCACCCACAGTGGCTGCGGAGACACCCATATCCAGCTCGAGAACACCAGGATCAGGCCGAACACGCACCACGCGCTCCGGCGCGCGCCGGCCTGCGTGTGCAGGCGCTGCGCAACGGTGTGCGGATCGAACAGCATCCCGCCCAAGCCACCGCCGCGCCACCAGGCCAGGCATGCCAGCACCAGCACGATCAGCGCCAGCAGCGCGGCCAGCGGATAGACGAAGACGTGCATCTCCAGCGGCTGTCTGTGCGGGTGCGGCTTGAGGTCGTGATTGAAGTACAGCAGGTCGCGGGCACGCTCCATGTCGGCGGCGGCACGCTTCACGCCGCTGGCGGGAATGCGGTCGGACAGGCGCTGCCACTCGCCGACGATGACGATGCGTCCTTCGTGCGTGGAGACCGTGCGCGAGAACCGGAACCACGGGTTGGCGACCACCTGCGTATCGGCTTCCACCCGCACCGCCGGGTCGACCCGCACCCGCACGGTCTGCCGCGCCAGCCGCGGGCCGCCCAGCGCCAGCGGGCTCTTGCGCGCCGCAGTGGGCAGGGCGTCCATCCATTCGCCGAGCTGGAACAGCGGGAAGCCCAGCTCGTCGCCCTCGTCGGTCGGCCACTCCAGGCGGTAGGCCTCGTGCGTGCGCACGTTCAACACATCGGTCGCGTCGATGGTCGGCACGCCGACCTGCGTCAGCGCGGTGTAGTACTGCTGCATGAATTCCAGATAGTGCTCGCCGACCGCCTGCGCACCGTTGTCGTCGAAGCTGGTCGCCACGCGCTCGCCACGTCCCTGGCGATACGTGGTGTCCACGGTGAAGGTCGCCACACGCTGCGGCTTGCGCAGCGAGATCACGATCTCCTCGTCCACCTCGACCTGCGGCAGCGTCGGCATCGGCGATGGCACCGCCACCAGATCGCGCTGCCCACCCACGACCGGCAGGCCGCGCACGAACGGCAACGGCCGGCGTTGCGCCAGCGGGCCTTCTTCGCGGTCGCGCGTGGCATCCACCCATACTTCGCCCTGCGGCAGATGCGCGCGCACCACCACGTGGTCGAACGCGTAGGGACTGGGCAAGCGCAGATCCAGCCCGTGGCCCTTGTCGCTGCTCACCAGCACCGGCTCGGCGCGGATGCCGGCCAGTTGCAGAAGGGCGATCAACAGCGTTGCCTTGTCCTTGCAGTCGCCGTAGCGATTGCGCAGCGTCACTTCCGGCGTATGCGGCGCGTGCGAGTTCTCGCCCATGTCCAGGCCGACGTAGCGGATCTCGCCCTGCACGAAGGCCACTGCGCGCAGCAGTGCGCCCTGCGGGTCGTCGCGGCGCAGCTGCAGGTTCTGCACCATCCCGTCGGCAACGCGCGCGTCCTTGAACGCGTGCGGATACAACTGCGCGGCCCATGCCGCCACTGCCGCCCAGTTGCCGGCAGTGGAGACTTCGATCCGGCCATACGGATCGACATCCTCCGGGCTGTCCTTTTCCTCCTGCACGGCGGGCAGGTCGCGTGCGGCGATGTCCAGTGTCGCCACATCGCCGGTGCGGCTGACGTTGCGGCTGAAACCGGGCGCAGTCACCCGCCACTGCAATCCCATGCCGGCCGGATGCCGCACGCGCACCCGGCGCTCGCCCAGCGGCACGCCGTAGCGCGCATCGAACACGTCGTAATAGCCCTTGCCGAATACCGGATTGCTGCCGGTGATGGTCACGCCGTAGTCGACCCGGTCGCCCACGCGCAGGTCCGGCAAGGTGATCGACAGCGTCAGCGCGCCATCGATCAAACCGTCTTCCAGTCCGCTTTCGCGGCGCAACCGGGCATAGTGCGCCTGCTTGCGCATGTCGATGCGCTTGCCGTTGCGCCAGACCTCTAGGCTGTTGAGCGCCAGCTGCTGGTACTGCGGCTGATAATCGATGGAGATCTGTCCGGCTTCGTCCAGACTTTTCGCGCGCTGCACGGTGTAACTGAGGCGGCGATACGCCTGCGGCGCCGCGCCGGTCAGATCGACCTGGTCGGATACCAGCTCATAGCGCAGCCCGCTGGCACCGGGCACCTTGTCGGGCACCGCATCGGCGATGACCCAGGCCGGTGGCGGCGCCATACGCGGCGCCTCGCTGGCCTGTGCCGGTGCGATCACGCTCGCAACCACCGCCAGCACGCAGCGCATCCAGAACACGCCACGCAGGCGTCGCCTCCCATCCCTGTCGATCAACACCCACTCCTCGTCAAAACGCATTGAGTCCCGTCAGCGCACGCCCGACCACCAACTGATGCACGGTCTCGGTACCCTCGTAGGTGATCACCGATTCCAGGTTCAGCGCATGCCGGATCGCCACATGTTCGGTGGTGATGCCGGCCGCGCCCAGCAGATCGCGGCACTCGCGCGCCACGTCCAGGGCCATGCGGCAATTATTCCACTTTGCCAGCGAGATCTGTTCCGGCCGCAGCTGGCCGGCCTGCTTCAGCCGCCCCAGCTGCAGCGCCAGCAGCTGCGCGGTGGAAATCCGCCGCGCCATGTCGGCCAGCTTGATCTGCGCGCTCTGCGTGGCCGCCAGCGGCCGGCCGAACAGGATGCGTTGCCCGCTATAGGCCAGCGCCTCGCGCAGACAGGCCACCGCCGCGCCGATCGCGCCCCAGGCGATGCCGTAGCGCGCCTGATTGAGGCACCCCAGCGGCGCCTTCAGACCGGCCGCGTTCGGCAGGCGCATCTGCTCCGGCACGTACACATTGTCCAGGAACAAGCCCGAGGTCACCGATGCGCGCAGGCTCATCTTGTGCGCGATGTCCTGCGCACTGAAGCCGGCGCTGCCGGTCTCCACCAGAAAGCCGCACACGCCGTCATCGGTATGCGCCCAGATGATCGCCAGGCCGGCAATGCTGCCGTTGGTGATCCACATCTTGGCCCCGTTCAAGCGCCAGCCGTCGCCCTGCCGCACCGCGCGCGTGGTCATCGCGGCAGGATCCGAGCCGCCCTGTGCTTCGCTCAGCCCGAAACAGCCGATCAGACGGCCGGCGGCCATCTCCGGTAACCAGCGCTGGCGCTGCTCGTCGCTGCCGTAGGCATGGATCGGGTACATGCACAGCGAGGACTGCACGCTGACGAAGCTGCGCAGGCCGCTGTCGCCGCGCTCCAGTTCCTGGCAGATCAATCCGTACGCCACCGCGCCCAGGCCCGCGCCGCCATCGCGGACCGGCAGGCTGGCGCCCAGAAGGCCGAGCTCCGCCAGTTCCGGTACCCATTCGCGCGGAAAGCGCCCTGCATCGAAGGCATCGCCGATCGCCGGCAGCACCCGCGTATCGGTGAAGCGCGCGACCGCATCCTGCACTGCCCGCTCTTCGTCGGTCAGCAGCGCACGTACATCGAATAGATCATCGGGGCGCACCGGCATGTCGGCTTCCACTGCAGGAGAAGTGGCGATTATCAGCCAGTTGCCGGCCGAACATGGCGGCGACCTGTTCAGCGCACGGACGTCGTCACCAGCGCCCGAAAACGAAAAGAGCCGGCAATGCCGGCTCTTTTCTTGCCAACCAGCGATCCTGTGAGGATCGCTGCCAGCGGTTTACTGACGCGTGCTGCCCGCATCCACACGAACACCCCTGTCACCGGCGGTCGAAGCGGTCTGGGTCACCAGCTGACCGTCGACCACCGGCAGGCGATCGCTGGCCGGCTTGTCGTTCATGCGCACGGTCTTCTCGAAACCGTCGTAGCGGTAGGTCACGTCGTAGGCCACCACGTTGTCGGCATCGCCCAGCGAGATGCGCTCGCCCGGCTTGCTGTCCATGCGCATGGTGCCGGTGGTGCCGTCAGCGTTGCGGTAGGTCACGTCATAGCCGACCACGCGCGAGGACTGCGAATTGGCATTTTCGGTATGGCACTGGCGCTCGGTGCGATCCACCACGCGGCCGCCGACATGGTTGCGGTCGACCCGGTTACCGACCATGCCGCCACCGACCGCACCGGCCACCGTGGCCAGCTTGCGACCGTTGCCGCCGCCGACCTGGTTACCGAGCAGACCGCCGATCACCGCACCGGCGACGGTGCCGCCGACGTTGCCATCGCGCTCGGGCAGACGTTCCTGCACTACCACGTCGCGGCAGACTTCGCGCGGCGAGGAGCTGGTGGTGGTTTCGCGGATGGCGGCGCTGTTGACGACCTGCGCGTACTGCGGCTCGCGCTCGGTGATCGGGGCGACCTTGACCACGTCGGCGTATTCCAGACCACGCGGTGCCGGCTCGCCGTTGGCGACGAAATCGCCGGACGACGGGCGATTGTTCATGAAGGCGGCCGTAGCCACGCCTCCAACCAGCAACGCACCAGCAGCGACCAGTATAGTTGTCGTATTGCTCTTCATGATCCAGCTCCGTGCGGACACGCCGCGTTGTTGACGGCGTGATTCCAGCACGCGAACCCTGAACGAAAACGCCCTCGCTCATGAACGCCGCAGTTAAGTTCAGCTAGCGGTTATTTCATGCGCTTCTAACAGCCGGAGCATTCGCATGCGCAATCCCGTCACCTCGCGCGCCCTGGAGTGGGCCAGCAAGCTGCGCTACCCCACCTTGTTCAAGCTGGCGGCGGCGCTGTTTCTGGTCGACCTGGTGCTCCCGGACCCGATCCCGTTCCTGGACGAACTGCTGTTCGGCCTGACCACGCTGCTCCTCGCCAACTGGAAGACCCGCAAGGCGCCGCTGCCCGCGCCGGTGCGCCGCGATTGATGCAGCTGGTCGATAGCCACTGCCATCTGGATGCCGGCGAGTTCGACCACGACCGCGCCGCGGTGATCGCGCGCGCGCAGGCGGCCGGTGTCGTGCAGCAGGTGATCCCGGCGATCACCGCCGCCAGCTGGCCGGCGCTGCGCTCCGTCTGCACCCAGGCCCCCGGGTTACATCCCGCCTACGGGCTGCACCCGATCTTTCTCGATCAGCACCGCCCCGAACACCTGCAGCTGCTGGCCGAGTGGATCGAGCGCGAGCGGCCCTGCGCCATCGGCGAGTGCGGGCTGGACTTCTATCTGGACGGGCTGGACGCGCAGACGCAGCGCGATTATTTCGACGGACAACTGCAGCTGGCCAAGCGCTTCGAGCTGCCGCTGATCGTGCATGCGCGGCGCGCCACCGAAGAGGTCATCGCCCGCATCAAGGCCGTGGGCGGCCTACGCGGTGTGGTGCACAGCTTTGCCGGCAGCCCCGAACAGGCGCAGCAATTGTGGAAGCTGGATTTCATGATCGGCCTGGGCGGCCCGGTCACCTACCCGCGCGCCAATCGCCTGCGCGGCCTGGCTGCAACGATGCCGCTGGACTGGCTGCTGCTGGAAACCGATGCGCCGGATCAGCCCGACGCCAGCATCCGCGGCCAACGCAACGAGCCGGCCTACCTGCGCACGGTGCTGGACTGCATCGCGCAGCTACGCGGCGAGGCGGCCGAGCACATCGCCGCGCAGACCAGCGCCAACGCGCGGCGGTTGTTCGGGTTGCCGGGCTGAGCGCACTGCCCGTTGCCGCACGAAGCGGCAACACGCGCACTCACCCCGCCGAGGCAGCCTCGGCAACAGGTCTGGCAGCAGCCACCTTCGGCTTGAGCAGCATCTCCAGCGCCTTGCCTACCGCGACAAACGCAAAGGTGCCGGTGATATGCGTGGCTGCGCCCAGCCCGGCTCCGCAATCCAGTTTGAGTGTGGCGTCGGCATCCAGCTGCGGACGGATGCCGCAGACGCTGCCATCGGCCTGCGGGTATTTGACGTTCTCCAGCGAGTACACCGCCGGCACGCCGAAATAGCGCTGCGGATTCTTGGGGAAATTGAACTCGCTGCGCAGCTTCTTGCGGATCAGCGCCAGCATTGCATCGTGTTCGGTGCGCGAGACATCGCGTACCCGCACCAGGGTGGGATCGGTGCGCCCGCCAGCGGCGCCCACTGTCAGCAAGGGCAACTTGCGTCGGCGGCACCAGGCGATGGTTTCCACCTTCACCCGGAAGCTGTCGCAGGCATCGATCACCAGGTCGAACGCATCACCGAGCAGCTGTTCGATATTGCCGGCGGTGAGGAACGACTCCACCGCATCGGCTTCGATTTCCGGGTTGATCGCCACGCAGCGTTCGGCCATCGCGCGCGCCTTGTTGCGTCCGTACTGCCCTGCCAGCGCCGGCAGCTGCCGGTTGGTGTTGGACACGCACAGGTCGTCGGCGTCGATCAGGCGGATATGGCCGACGCCGGTACGCGCCAGCGCCTCGACCACCCACGAGCCCACGCCGCCCATCCCCACCACCGCCACGCGGCAGGCGGCCAGCCGCTCCACCGTGCCGACTCCGTACAGCCGGTCGATACCGGCAAAGCGTTCACGCCATTGTGCTTTCATCGGCCTATTTTACGCGCGCCGCTTGGCGCGCGCCCATCGACATGCTGATGTCCCGCGTCCACCGGAGTTCCGTCCATGCCCGCCCCGCCCACCGAACAATCGCGCGCGTCCCGCTACGCCTTCCTGCTAGTGCTGGGCATCCTGATCGGGCTGGTGTGCACGGTGATGGTGGCGCGCGCGCTGCAGGCCAAGCGCAACCCGGTGCCGGACAGCCTGATGCAGGTGATGGCTTACCAGCTGCGCGCCCTGCAACCCGATACCGATGGTGGCTGCAACTCCACACGCCAGCGAGCGCGACTGCAATCGCTGCGCCTGCTTGCCGACGAACTGGAGCCGGCCTTTCCGGACATCGGCGAGGACCGCCGCTTCGGCGAGCATGCCAGCGCCCTGCGCACCGTCCTGGACCAGGCACAGCGCACGCCTCCAGCCGATTGCGCCGCGCTTGCCGCAGTCAGGCCACAGATCAGTGACGCCTGCGAGGCCTGTCATCGCGACTTCCGCTGACCCGCCATCGCACCTCCGCATCGACGCGCAAGGCAGCGGTGGTGAACAACACGCTCGGGTTTCGTTAAGCCTGGAGTGATCCAGTTGGCAGACCGTTCACCCTGACCAACACAGGATGACGTCGCCGCGGCCCTGACCGCTTTTTCGAACCACCCCGGAGAGACCTCATGAAGACCCGACTGCTCGTCATTGGCCTGGCTGCAACCGCAACGCTGGTTGGCTGCGCCACCTCCCAGCCCCAGTACGGCAGCTACCGCGGCGACCGCGGCTACGACCAGGGCTATTCGCAGCCGCAGGCACGCTGCGTGGATTGCGGCATCGTGACCCGCATCGATGAAGTCGGCCCGACCCGCAGCGCTCCTACCGGCACCGGTGCTGTGCTCGGCGGCATCGTCGGCGCGGTGGCCGGTCGCCAGATCTCCAAGGAGACCGGTGGCAGCAAGGGCAACAAGAACGTCTCGGCCGTGGCCGGTGCCGCCGCCGGCGCGCTGGCGGGCAATGCGATCCAGAACAACGTCACCAGCGACAGCTTCGATGTGCAGGTGCGCATGGACGACGGCCGCGTGATCGTGGTGAACCAGCGCGACCTGGCTGGCGTGCGCGAAAACGCCTATGTGCGCGTGGTCAACGGCAAGGTCGTGCTGCGCTGATCGGCGCGCTTACCAGTAGCGGCCAGGAAAACCACTGCGCTCACCGTCAGGCCGGCGCAGTCGGCGCCCGGAATCGACATGCATCCACGTGTACTTCGATTTCTTCGTGCCCGCCTGACGACTGCTCGCTACGTTCGATTCGCCAGTGTTGGCGAATGACAGAAAGGCCCGGCGACGGGCCTTTCTGCTGTCTGCACGATGGCCGGCCGTATTGCGCCGCGCTCAGACCACCTGCACCGCATCGGCCTGCAGGCCCTTCTGTCCCTGCACGACGGTGAAGCTGACCTTCTGGCCTTCCTTGAGGCTCTTGAAGCCCTGGATCTGGATCGCACGGAAGTGGACGAAGACGTCCTCGCCGTTTTCGCGACTGATGAAGCCAAAACCCTTGGCATCGTTGAACCACTTCACGACACCATTCTCGCGTTCGATATTGGACATCTCGACTGACTCCCTACGACACTGTGATGGACTGACGGTGGTGGCTGTGATTGCAAGGAGGAAGCGAGGTACAAGGATGTAGCGGATCGAACGATCTACCGCATCAGGCCACGATTCACGGTGACCGTTGCAAACAGCAGCGCTGGCAACTTAACCCGCGCCAAATGAATTTTCAAGCAGCCCTTGCGCACTTTTGTCAAGCCTGAAACAGGACATTTTTAAACATCATGGATACCACCGTCGTCTACTACATCCTGGCTGGCGTGCTGGTCCTGATCGGCCTTGCCGGGGTGGTCCTGCCGGCGCTGCCAGGCCTGCCACTGGTGTTCGCGGGACTGCTGGTGGCCGCCTGGGCCGATGGCTTTGCCCATGTCGGCTGGGTGGCGCTGGTGATCCTGGGTCTGATGACGGCGTTGTCGTTTGCGATCGACTTCCTCGCCACCGTGTATGGCGCCCAGCGGGTCGGTGCCAGCAAGGCGGCACTGTGGGGCTCGGTGATCGGCTCGGTCGTCGGCATCTTCTTCATGCCGATCGGCTTGTTCGTCGGCCCGTTCGCCGGCGCGTGGCTCGGCGAGTACTGGCAGACCCGCAAATCCGACCAGGCCACCAAGGTCGGCTTCGGCACCTGGCTGGGCATCGTGTTCGGCACCGCGACCAAGCTGGCACTGGGCCTGTGCATGCTGGGCGTGTTCGCCATCGCCTGGTTTTTCTAGCGGATTTCCAGCGCTCACCGAGGCTTATTGGGTCGGTTGATCGCCTGGACGATGACAACCCAGCGGCCCACACGGTCGCCGACAGCTGTCGATTGCAGGTACCGCCCGGATGTTATGCCACCGTGTACACACCGCGTATGCAGGCGCGACCGTTAAGCTTCGCATCTGACGCGCCTGCCTGGCGCCTTTAATCGGCCAGACTGCCCATGTCCAAGCACCGCACCCGTCCCTTGATGCTGATTGCCCTGGCGGCCGCGCCGCTGGCGCACGCACAGGAAATCGCCCCTACCCCCGCCTCGCCGCAGGCCTGCACTTCCGTCACCTCGGATGCGGCACGGCTGGCCTGCTACGACCAGGCGCTGGGCTATACCCCGCAGCTGACCGCCGAGGCCGATGCCGCCGCGCAGATCGCCAAGCAGAAAGAGTCCAAGCCGCAGGACGAACGTGCCATCAGCCGCGTCGGCGATTTCTTCCGTGCCGATGGCCAGGATCAGCCCAAGGCCGAGGCGGTCGCCAATGCCGGCCGCGGTTCGTTGCTGGACCGCCGTTGGGAGCTGGCCAAGGACTCCAAGCTGGGCACCTTCCAGTTGCGCGGCTACAAGCCGGTCTACCTGCTGCCGGCGTTCTGGACCAGCGACTCCAACCGCACCCCGCAGTCGCCGAACCCGGCCAACTCGGTGTCCACCCCGCAGCAACTGGACAGCACCGAACTGAAATTCCAGCTCAGCTTCAAGACCAAGGTGGTCGAGGATCTGTTCGGCGACAACGGCGACATCTGGATGGGCTACACCCAGAGTTCGCGCTGGCAGGCCTACAACACCGATGCCTCGCGCCCGTTCCGTGAAACCAATTACGAGCCGGAAGCGATGCTGGTGTTCCGCAACAACTACAGCCTGTTCGGCTGGAAGGGCCGCATGAGCGGCATCAGCATCAACCACATGTCCAACGGCCGCGAAGATCCACTGTCGCGCTCCTGGAACCGGGTCATCCTCAACATCGGGCTGGATCGCGAGAACTGGGCACTGACGCTGCGCCCGTGGTTCCGCATCAAGGAAGACCGCGCCGACGACAACAATCCCGATATCGAGGATTACATGGGCCGTGGCGACGCCACCCTGGTCTACAACAAGGACGGGCATGAAGTGGCGTTGATTGCGCGGCATTCGCTGCGCGGCGGCGACCGCTCGCATGGCTCGGTGCAGCTGGATTACGGCTTCCCGATCACCAACCTGCTGCGTGGTCACGTGCAGGTGTTCGACGGCTACGGCGAAAGCCTGATCGACTACAACCACAAGGCCACCTACATCGGCCTGGGCGTGTCGTTGCTGGAGTGGTTCTAAGCACAACGCACCGCTGCGTTGAGCAAGGTCGAAAAATATTGAAAGCCGGCATGCGCGCATGCCGGCTTTTTTACTTGTGGACTTGCAGCTTGGAGCGGCAAAACGTAGCAAGCAGCCGTCAGCTGGGCGCGCAGGAATCGTAGTGCATGCGTGGCATGCAGGTTCCGGACACGGCTCACGCCTGCCTGGCGGTAAGCGCAGCAGTTTGATAGTCGCTCCAAGTTCTGCAGCGCTGACAGCTAGGCTGCTCCGCACCCTCCGCTCATATAAAAAAGACAGCGCAGGAGATCATCCTGCGCTGTCTTCATGAAACGGCTTTGGCAGCGATCAGACGTCGAAGAAATCAACCTTGCCGTCTTTCAAGGTGTAGTACGCACCGACCACGCGGACATTGCCTGCGCGCAGCGGTTCGAGCAGCGCCGGCTCGGACGCGCCACGCAGGCGGTCGACGGTGCGCTTGACGTTGGCCTTGACCGAGGCCGCCAACAGGTCGTCGCCGCCCTTGCTCTTGGCGGTCAGCACGGCCGGGACGATGGGTTCGATCATCGCGCCGATCGCGCCCGGGAAGAATGCGTTCTTCTCCACCACCGACACCGCCGCGGCGACCGCGCCACAGCTCTCGTGGCCCATCACCACCACCAGCGGCACGCCGAGCTGGCTGACCGCGTATTCGATCGAGCCCAGTGCCGTGGTGTCGACGGTATTGCCGGCATTGCGGACGATAAACATCTCGCCCAGGCCGCGGCCGAACAGCAGTTCCGGCGGCACGCGCGAATCCGAGCACGACACCAGAATCACGAACGGGGTCTGCCCCAGCGCCAGTTCCAGACGGCGCTTGCTGTCGGAAATGACCTTCTTGGGGCGGTTTTCCACGAAGGCGGCATTGCCGTCACGCAGCACCTGTAATGCCTGCTCGGCATTGAGATCGGTCTTCTTCGACGGCGCCGCGCCGACGGCGAACGGCAGTGACGCGGCGGCGGCCGCGATCGGCGCACAACAGGCACATTGCAGCAGTTTTCGACGGGATGCGGAATGCGACATGGACGAGCCCCTGCTCTCTGGTTGTCTGGCGATCGTACACCGCGCCAGGCGCGGCACCACGGCGCGACTGGAGCTTGTGTCGACACGATTTCGCGGCCCGCGCCCTTCGGTTCAGGTCCAGTCCGTCAGACCTTCGCGGCGATAGGTTTCCTGAAATGCCGGGCGGGCTTTCATTCGCTGCGCATGCGCCTGCAAGGCCGGCCAGGTGTCGCTGGGCCGGGGCATGTTGCGCGACCAACGCATCATCATGGTCAGCATGAAATCGGCCGCCGACAGGGTCTGCCCGAGCAGATACGGGCCATTGGCCTGCAGGTGTGCATCGACCCGCGCCCAGGCCGCCTCCAGTCTGGCGCGTGCCTGGGATTGCGCGGCATCCGCGTGCGCGGCGCCAGCCGGCTCGTCCGGATAGAACCAGGCCCGGTACGCCGGCTGCAAGGTATTGGCGCAGAAGAACATCCACTGGTAGTACGCCGCGCGCTCGGGAGTGCCGAGCGGCGGTGCCAGCCCGGCCTGCGGATGCAGGTCGGCCAGATGCAGCACGATCGCGGCCGCCTCGGTCAGCACGTGTCCGTCGAGCACCAGCGTCGGCACCACGCCGGCCGGATTAAGCGCCAGATATTGCGGCGATTTCTGCTCGCGCCGGTCGAAGTCCAGCGGATGCAGTACGTGCGGCACATCGAGTTCGATCAACAACCAATGCACGACCAGTGCGGCAGTGCTGGGGGCGTGGTACAGCGTGGTGGTCATGCAAACTCCTTCGTCAGTTGGTACAGGAACGCAAGCAGGCGAGCTTGCGGGGTTCACAGCGATTGACATCGCTCTGCTGCGTGCAATCAAACAGCTGGGCCATGCAATTGGCCCGCTGCGCCGGATTCTGGGTTGCGTCGCAGCTCTTTCCGCGTGGTGCAACCGCCATGCGGCAGCTGCTTTCGCTGGGCCGGTCGGCGGCGCACTGCGCGGCGCGACGGTTGCACTGCGCGATGCAGCGCTCCATCGCCGAGGGGCCGTTGAAGCGCGTTGCGGTGTCGCTGGGCTTGAGCGGCTTTTTCTCGGCAAACGGTACTGGCGCGGTGGGTTGCGGCGCATAGTTGCCGGACGGAAACAGCACGGTGGGCTGGGTCTTTTGTTGCGCTGCCAGAGGCAGGCTAGCGCACACCAGGAAGGCGAGGCAGACGAGACGGAGCATTCCTGTTCTCCTGAGGGTGCCGGCATGTACGCCCCGAGCATAGCCCGTTCCTGTTGGGCCGTCCCGCCACCCTACGTGGGACACGCATGCATGCATTTTTTCCAGCACATTAGGCAGCGCGCGAACAGCAGGCACGCGCAGCGCCCAAACTGAAAACGGCGACGCAGTGCAAGTGCGTCGCCGTTCCAGGGTTACTTATTCGACCACGACCGGAATCTTGCCGATGCGCGATTGCCATTGCCGCGGGCCGGTCTTGTGCACCGATTCGCCGGTGGAATCCACCGCGACGGTGACCGGCATGTCCTTGACCTCGAATTCGTAGATCGCTTCCATGCCCAGGTCTTCGAATGCGAGCACGCGTGCGGCCTTGATCGCCTTGGACACCAGATAGGCCGAGCCGCCGACCGCCATCAGATACACGGCCTTGTTGTCGCGGATCGCCTCGATCGCCGCATCGCCGCGCTCGGACTTGCCGACCATGCCCAGCAGGCCGGTCTGCTCCAGCATCTGGCGGGTGAACTTGTCCATGCGCGTGGCGGTGGTCGGGCCGGCCGGGCCGACCACCTCATCGCGCACCGGATCGACCGGGCCGACGTAGTAGATGAAGCGGTTGGTGAAGTCGACCGGCAAGGTTTCGCCCTTGTTGAGCATGTCGATCATGCGCTTGTGCGCCGCGTCGCGGCCGGTCAGCAGCTTGCCGTTGAGCAGCACTACCTCGCCCGGCTTGAAGCTGGCCACTTCCTCGCGGGTGATGGTGTCCAGGTTGACCCGGCGCGCGTTGGTCGGGTTATAGGTGAGCTTGGGCCAGTCTTCCAGCGACGGCGGGTCCAACATCACCGGGCCGCTGCCGTCCAGGGTGAAGTGCGCATGGCGGGTGGCGGCGCAGTTGGGAATCAGCGCCACCGGCAGGTTGGCCGCATGGGTCGGGTAATCCTTGACCTTGATGTCCAGCACCGTGGTCAGGCCGCCCAGGCCCTGCGCGCCGATGCCGAGCGCGTTGACCTTTTCGTAGAGTTCCAAGCGCAGCTCTTCGGCGCGATTGGACGCGCCGCGCGCCTGCAGGTCGACGATGTCGATCGGCTCCATCAGCGCTTCCTTGGCCAGCAGCATGGCCTTTTCGGCAGTGCCGCCGATGCCGATGCCGAGCATGCCCGGCGGGCACCAGCCGGCGCCCATGGTCGGCACGGTCTTGAGCACCCAGTCGACGATGGAGTCGGACGGGTTGAGCATAGCGAACTTGCTCTTGGCCTCCGAACCGCCGCCCTTGGCCGCGACGATCACTTCGACATGGTGGCCAGGCACGATCTTGGTGTTGACCACCGCCGGGGTGTTGTCGCGGGTGTTGGTGCGCTTGCCGGCCGGGTCGGCCAGCACGCTGGCGCGCAGCTTGTTGTCGGGGTGGTTGTAGGCGCGGCGCACGCCTTCGTTGACCATGTCTTCCACGCCCATGGTGGCGTCGTCCCAGCGCACCTGCATGCCGATCTCCAGGAACACGGTGACGATGCCGGTGTCCTGGCAGATCGGGCGATGGCCTTCGGCGCACATACGCGAGTTGATCAGGATCTGCGCGATGGCGTCCTTGGCCGCCGGCGACTCTTCGCGCTCGTAGGCAGCGGACAGGTTCCTGATGTAGTCGACCGGGTGGTAGTAGCTGATGTACTGCAACGCGTCGGCGACGGACTGGATGAGGTCTTCCTGCTTGATCGAGGTCACGGCTGGCTCTACGGCTGGCGGGGGCAATCCGGCCATTTTAGTCGAAACTCCCGGCGTGTCCGGGCGTTGCGTCAATCGAGGCGATTGATCGGGCCTGCGATCGCGCGCGGGGCTGCCCTGCGGTATGGGCGCGCTGCAGGCAAGCGACCGCATTGTCTTGCACGCGTGCAGTCGGCAGCGCACGCAGTCCGCCGTGGGCGCGGCGCACCTCCAACACCCCGCGCCGACACGTGGCGCTGCACACTAAGCCGATGTCAGCCTCCCGTTCCGGCGCCTCTGCGCCTGCAGCTCCCCGTACCGGCCCCACCCTGCGCGAGCGCCTGGATGCGCTGCGCAACCTGCCGCCCTTCCTGCGCCAGATCTGGCAGACCAGCCGCTGGCTGAGCGCCAGCAGCATCGGCTTGCGCGTACTGCGCGCGTTGATGCCGGTGGCCTCGTTGTATATCGGCAAACTGATCATCGACGAGGCCATCCACCTGGTCGGTCAACCGCCGGCCTTCGACTCGCTGACGCAGGCGCTGGGCAGCGGCCGGCTGAACCGGCTGCTGGAATTGCTGGCGCTGGAACTGGCCCTGGCGATCGGCTCGGACCTGCTGGGCCGGCTGGTCGGCTACGCCGATGCCTTGTTGTCGGAGCTGTTCAATAACGCCGCCAGCGTGCGCCTGATGGAGCATGCCGCGCAGCTGGATCTGGAGGACTTCGAAGACCCCGACCGGCAGGACAAGCTGGATCGCGCGCGGCGCCAGACCATGAACCGCATGAACCTGATGAGCCAGCTGTTCGGCCAGGTGCAGGACGCCATCACCGTGGTCAGCCTGGCGGTGGGCCTGGTGGTGTACGCGCCGTGGTTGATCCTGCTGCTGGCGATCGCGCTGATCCCGGCCTTCATCGGCGAGGCGCATTTCAATGCACTGGGCTATTCGCTCAACTTCCAGTGGACACCGGAGCGGCGCCAGCTCGACTACCTGCGCCAGGTCGGTGCGAGCGTCGAGACCGCCAAGGAAGTCAAGATCCTCAACCTGCACCGCTTCCTGATCGCACGCTATCGCCGGCTGGCCGACAAGTTCTTCCAGGCCAATCGCGCACTGGCGCGCAAGCGTGCGTTGTGGGGCGCATTGCTGGCTGCGCTTGGCACCCTGGGCTACTACATGGCCTATGGCTACATCGCCTGGCGCACCGTGCGCGGCGATTTCAGCATCGGCGATCTGACCTTCCTGGCCGGCAGTTTCCTGCGCCTGCGCCAGTTACTCGAAGGCCTGCTAATCGGGTTCTCGCAGGTCGCCGGCCAGGCCTTGTATCTGGACGATCTGTATTCGTTCTTCAACATCGTGCCGGAGATCCGCTCGCGCCCGAACGCGCTGCCGGTGCCGCGACCGATCCGCCAGGGCTTCGTGTTCGAGGACGTGGGCTTCCGCTACCCCGACGCCGAGCAGTGGACGGTGCGGCATCTGGATTTCGAACTGCGTGCCGGCGAAGTGCTGGCGCTGGTCGGCGAAAACGGCGCCGGCAAGACCACCCTGGTCAAGCTGCTGGCGCGGCTGTACGACCCGGACGAAGGCCGCATCCTGCTCGATGGCCGCGACCTGCGCGACTACGACCTGGACGATGTGCGCGCCAACCTGGGCGTGATCTTTCAGGACTTCGTGCGCTACCACCTGAGCGTGGGCGAGAACATCGGTGTCGGCCAGGTCGATGCGATGGACGATGCGCCGCGCATCCGCGCCGCTGCGCAGCGTGCGATGGCCGGCGAGCTGATCGATAGCCTGCCCGATGGCTACGACCAACTGGTCGGGCGCCGCTTCAAGAACAGCGTGGACCTGTCCGGCGGGCAATGGCAGAAGATCGCCATCGCCCGCGCCTACATGCGCGATGCGCAGCTGATGATCCTGGACGAACCCACCGCCGCCCTGGATGCGCGCAGCGAGTTCGAGGTGTTCCAGCGCTTCAAGGAGCTGTCGGACAACCGCACCGCGGTGCTGATCTCGCACCGCTTCTCCAGCGTGCGCATGGCCGACCGCATCCTGGTGCTGGCCGCGGGCCGCATCGAGGCCAACGGCACCCATACCGAACTGATGGCCCAGGGCGGGCGCTATGCAGAGCTGTTCGAGTTGCAGGCGGCGGGGTATCGGTGAGGCGGGGATTCGGGAATCGGGATTCGGGAATCGTTAAAGGCGGCGTTCCCGGCGTCTGATCGGTGCTGAGCGTCTTGCCCCGGGGGCCTCCGGGATCCTTATGCAGCTGAACCGATTCCCTATTCCCTATTCCCCATTCCCAGCCAAATGAGAGCCCCTCTCATTTGGCCGGCTTGAGGTAGAATTGCCGGGTACTCTTCCCACGACACTTACCGGTATGTCTTCCGCTTTCGGCGCCGAAACGGTGCTTGAGGTCCGTCACTGGACCGATGCCTACTTCAGCTTCACCACCACCCGCGATGCCGGTTTCCGCTTCGAGAACGGGCAGTTCGTGATGATCGGTCTGGAGACCGAGACGCGGCCGCTGCTGCGTGCGTACTCGATCGCCAGCGCCAATTGGGAAGAACATCTGGAGTTCTTCAGCATCAAGGTGCCCGATGGCCCGCTGACCTCGCGGCTGCAGCACATCAAACCGGGCGACCAGGTACTGGTCGGCAAGAAGCCCACCGGCACGCTGCTGATCAGCGACCTGCACCCGGGCCGCAACCTGTATTTGCTGGGCACCGGTACCGGCCTGGCACCGTGGTTGTCAGTGATCAAGGACCCGGAAACCTACGAGCGTTTCGACAAGGTGATCCTGACCCAGGGCGTGCGCTTCGTGCAGGATCTGGCCTATCGCGACTACTTCGAGCGCGAGCTGCCGCAGCATGAGTTTCTCGGCGACATCCTGCGCGAGAAGTTGCTGTACTACCCGGCGGTCACGCGTGAGGCGTTCGCCAACCAGGGCCGCCTGACCGAGCTGATGGCCGATGGCCGCATGCAGCAGACGCTCCGGTTGCCGCCGCTGGATCCGGCCAACGACCGCTTCATGATCTGCGGCAGCCCGCAGATGCTGGCCGACCTGCGCAGCTTGCTAGATGCACGTGGCTTCCAGACCTCGCCGCGCATCGGCACGCCGGGGCATTACGTGTTCGAGCGCGCCTTCGTCGAGAAGTGATGCGGCGCGCGTGAGACGCTGGCGCGATGCGGCGTTTACGCAGACCGCGACGCCGGCATGCACTGTCGTAGGAGCGCACCTGGGCGCGATGAAGCGTTGCCGGTAATGCCTCATCGCGCCCAGGTGCGCTCCTACGATTCAACTAACGCGCGCTCGATATCTGCTGCCAGCGCTTCCGGTTTGGTAGTCGGGGCGTAACGCTCCAGCACCGTGCCATCGCGGCCGATCAGGAACTTGGTGAAATTCCACTTGATCGCTTCCGATCCCAGCACGCCGCGCTGTTCGCGCTTGAGCCATTGCCACAGCGGATGCGCGCCGCTGCCATTGACCTCGACCTTCTCGGCCAGCGGAAAATCCACCGCGTAATCGAGCGAGCAGAACTGGCGGATCTGCGCGGCATCGCCCGGCTCCTGATGACCGAATTGATCGCAGGGAAACCCGATCACCACCAGACCACGCTCGCGATAGCGCTGCCACAGCGCCTGCAGGCCTGCGTACTGCGGAGTAAAGCCGCATTTCGAAGCGACATTGACCACCAGCACGACCTTGCCGGCGTAATCGCGCATCGACCGGGGCCGGCCTTCCAGGTCGGTGAATTCGAACGTGGAGATATCGCTCATGGCTGCCCTGAAGTGTGCGAGATGGGCAGCGTAACCCAGCAGCCGGCAGTGTCGCATCGCGGTCGCCGAGCGTGTCAGCTGGGAGAGGCGTTTTTCAACGGATCCGTCGCTGCAGCCAGCTGGCCCTTCCCGCTGGTCCCGGCCGTTGCCGGCCGCTGACACGGCGCGCTACCGGCCAGCATCCGTCAGGCGGACCGATCGAGACCTCGCTGCCCGCCGAGCATCCGGAATGCAGCCGAGTGGAACACGCCGCAGCGCATGCCGGCAGCGCCGGTCCGGCGGCTGCGCGCCCGTGGTGTCATCGGTCATGTGCCCACAAGACCAGCACTGCTCGTGCCCGCCTGATGGCATCGCAATGACCTTGCAGCCATGCCTTTTGTCACACGCCTGTCCGGCCCGGCTGGGGTAGCCTCGGCGGTTCGCACTTTGGAGCCACCCTCTTGACCACCCGTCTCGCCTTTGCCCTGGCCGCTTCCCTGGGACTTGCCATGCCGTCCTACAGCATCGCCGCACCCGCCACCACGCAGGCCGCCACCCAAGCCAACCCCTTCTTTGCCGACAGCACGCTGCCGCTGCACTACCCGCAGTTCGACAAGATCAAGGACAGCGACTTCGCACCCGCCTTCGACGCCGGCATGACCGAGCAGTTGAAGGAAGTGGAAAAGATCGCCAACCAGAAGGCCAAGCCGAGCTTCGACAACACCCTCATCGCGCTGGAAAAAAGCGGCGCCACGCTGGATCGCGCCACCACGGTTTTCTTCAACCTGGTCGGTGCCGACACCAACGATGCGCGCAAGAAACTGCAGGCCGACTATTCGGCGAAGTTCGCCGCGCACCGCGATGCGATCTCGCTCAATGGCAAGCTGTTCGCGCGTATCCAGACGCTGTACGACCAGCGCAGCAAGCTGGGCCTGGACGCCCAGGGCGTGCGCCTGGTCGAGAAGTACTACAGCGATTTCGTACGCGACGGCGCCAAGCTCTCCGATGCCGACAAGACCACGCTCAAGGCGATGAATGCCGAGCTGGCTAACCTGGGCACCACCTTCAGCCAGAACGTGCTGGCCGAAGTGAATGCCGCCGCCGTTGTCGTCGATGACGTCAAGCAGCTCGATGGCCTGTCCGAAGAGCAGATTGCCGCTGCCGCCGAAGCCGCCAAGGCGCGCAAGCTCGACGGCAAGTACGTGATCGCGCTGCTCAACACCACCGGCCAGCCGCCGCTGACGCAGCTGAAGAATCGCGAACTGCGCAAGAAGATCTACGACGCCTCGGTGTCGCGTGGCAGCCACGGCGGCCAGTACGACAACACCGCGCTGGTGGCGCGCATCATGAAGCTGCGCGCCGACAAGGCCAAGCTGCTCGGCTTCCCGACCTACGCTGCCTATTCGCTGGAAAACCAGACCGCCAAGACGCCGGAAGCGGTCAACGCGATGCTGGGCAAGCTGGCACCGGCGGCGGTAGCCAATGCCAAGCGCGAAGCGGCCGATCTGCAGGCGATGATCGACAAGGAACAGAAGGCCGCGCGCAAGCCGACCTTCAAGCTCGAAGCATGGGATTGGGCCTACTACAGCGAGAAGGTGCGTCAGGCCAAGTACAACTTCGACGAATCCCAGCTCAAGCCGTACTTCGAGCTGAAGAACGTGCTGGAAAACGGCGTGTTCTATGCGGCCAATCAGGAATACGGCCTGACCTTCAAGCAGCGCACCGACCTGCCGACCTACCGCGACGACATCACCGTCTATGACGTGTTCGACGCCGACGGCAAGCAGCTGGCGATCTTCATCGCCGACATGTACGCACGCGAATCCAAGCGCGGCGGCGCCTGGATGAACTCCTACGTGTCGCAGTCGGCGCTGACCGGTTTCAAGCCGGTGGTCGCCAATCACCTCAACATCCCCAAGCCGCCGGCCGGCCAGCCGACGCTGCTGACCTGGGATGAAGTGACCACCATGTTCCATGAGTTCGGCCATGCGCTGCACGGCATGTTCTCGGACGTCAAATACCCGTATTTCTCCGGCACCAGCGTGCCGCGCGACTTCGTCGAGTTCCCCTCGCAGGTCAACGAGATGTGGGCCGACGAGCCGTCGATCCTGAAGAACTACGCCAAGCATTACCAGAACGGCACGCCGATGCCGCAGGCGCTGCTGGACAAGGTGATTGCCGCCTCCAAGTTCAACCAGGGCTTTGCCACCACCGAGTATCTGGGTGCGGCCATGCTCGATCAGAACTGGCACCAGATCAGCGCCAGCCAGGTGCCCGACGCAGCAGGCGTGATGGCATTCGAAGCCAAGGCCCTGCAGCAGGACGGCATCGCCTACGCGCCGGTGCCGCCGCGCTACAAGACCCCGTATTTCAGCCACATCATGGGCGGTTACGCGGCCGGCTATTACGCCTACATCTGGTCGGAAGTGCTCGACGCCAACACCCAGCAGTGGTTCAAGCAACACGGCGGGCTGAGCCGCGCCAACGGCGATCGCTTCCGTCAGACCCTGCTCTCGCGCGGTGGCAGCGTCGATGCGATGGAACTGTTCCAGAACTTTGCCGGCCATGCGCCGCAGATCGAGCCCCTGCTCGAGAAGCGCGGCCTGAGTGCGCAAGGTGGCGATGGCGCCACGCCGGAAGCGCCGCAGTCCAAGCCGTAATCGCACCGCGTTGAAACCAAGACGCCGCCCGGAGCGATCCGGGCGGCGTTTTTGATGGTCGCGATGAAGCGGGCTGCGCGAGCCGCAGACGCCGTGCTCAGAGCTCGACCGAATCCACCCCGTCGAGCAATTTCCTCAACAGCTTTTCCAGCCGCACTTGCTCGGCATCGCTGATGCTGGAGGTCTCTGCATTGAGCAGCGTGCAGGCGTCGGGAAGCAGGCTGTTGATCAACGCCAGGCCTGCCGGCTGCAAGGTCAGCATGATCTTGCGCCGATCGTCCGGGCTGCTGCCACGCGCGATCAAGCCCTTCTCGCACAATTGGTCGGTGAGCCGGGTGATGTTGGCCGGCTTTTCGCTGGCGGCCTCGGCCACCTCGGTAGGCGTGATCGCCTGCTCCGGGGTGCCGTAGAGCATCATCAGAATCTCGTATTCCGGCGGGCTGATGCCGTATGGCTTCAGACGCACACAACCCTGCGTATGCAGTCGCTTGTAGAGATGCTTGATCAGCCGCACCAGGACGGCTGGTTCACGCGGAAACGCCGGATAGCGCACACAGGTGTGGTCCACGCGACTTGCGGTTGGATCGAAACTACTCATATCACCCGTTTGATTACATTACTGAATGGCCAAGCCATTCAATCACATCATCTGCGGGGTGACACCTCAGCGTGCGAAGAGATGTACATATTCCGGCGCGACCGACGCCAACAATGTCGAGGCAGCGACCTCGGCCGTTTGCGTGCCGTCCGAATACGGCCCCACCTGATAGGGCGGAAACACGAACCGAAGCGCGGTGATCTGACCGGCCGGATTGAGCACCGGCACGAACTGGGCAAAGTTGTCGACCTGCGCGGCAGTGCCTTCGGCAATCATGCGATCGGCCGAGGCCACCTGCTCGGCCTGTTCTGCGACCGGCACGCGATCGGCTTCCACGCGCTGGGTGGCGGCGTTGTGCAATTGCACGGCCACCTCGCGCCCGATCTTTTCCCAGCCTGCCGGGTCCGGAATCAAGGCCTGCGCGGTCAATTGCCTGCGCTCCTTGACCAGCCAGACGAAGCGCGCCACCAACGGCTCGCCATGCGCACCACCGGTATAGCGGCTGCCGTCCGCGGACACGACGATCAGGTCCGGTGTCTGCAATACGGTCTCGAACGCCAGTGACAACTCGTAAGGTGCGGCCGGCTTGTCGTTGCCGAGCCCGGACACCGCCTCCATGAGTTCGGCGCGTGCTGCCTGCGCATAGCTGCGGATCAGTGCGCTCAGCTCGGGAAACGCGTCCAGCCCACGCGGATAGCTGATACCCACCATGTAGGCGGGTGCTTGCTCGATCACATCCTCCAGCGGGCCGCTTTGCACCAGCACGGGCTCGGCCGGCGGTGCCGCGGCAGCGGTTGCGTCAGCTGCCGGCTGTGCCGATTCGGCCGTCGTCGGCTCGCGCTGCGTACATCCTGCCAACACGGCCAGCATCAGCAAGCCCCGGACTGCGTTCACTCCTGACAACCGCCCCATTCCCACCTGCTCCCCATCGATACATCTGCAAAGACACGCTGCCGGCTATCAGGCCAGCAGATCCTGAAACTGTTGGTGCCGCCGGATATACGCCTCGGCGTAACTGCAGGCAGGCACGACCTTGTAGCCCTGCTGGCGCGCATGGGCCAAGGCAGCCTCGACCAGCACTGCGGCAATGCCGCGTCCACCGATCGCGTCGGGCACATGCGTATGCGTAATGGTCATGCGCTCACCTTCCAGACGGTATGCCAGCTCGGCATGTTGTCCATCGGTGTCTACGCTGAAGAGCTGCTGCGTGGAATCGTGGTCTGCCTGCACTGTCGCTGCCTCCATGGTGGTCTGCACGAGGCAGTGACGATGGTCAGCAGTGTGACCAGCGCGGCGCCGCGCCTGCGTGAAAATGAATCGATGCTGTGACCGCCCGCGCAGCCTGCCGAACCGGCACTTAAGTTCGCTCGCACCGCGCCGATAGCTCAGCCGAAGGCGCCCGTTGCACCCGGGCCGGTGCGAGCCGCCGACGCCTTCGCCTTACCTACGAGGAGTCACCGCATGCACAACGATTCGGCAGGACACAGCGCAGACAGCGATAGCTCGCTGCTGGAAGGCCTGTTCCAGTTCGCCATCAAGGGCGACACCCACAACCCCGACTTCGCGCAGCTCAACGATACGGTGTACCAGCGCCTGCAGCAGGCCTACGGGTCGGTGCCCGCCGGCAGCGTCGCTGGCGACCAGAAACGCGACGCGGCCTGAGCCGGCATCGCATCACTGCCCAGGACCACGCGCGCACTCGCGAGGGTCCTGGTCCGGTCGCCCAAGGCGGCCCGCTCTTCCCGACACCGTCGACCTAACCGCGCGTGCCCACCGGCGGCCAGCGCTCGGTTTGCCAACCGATCAGCCGAAACGCGGATTGGATAGCTGCTCCAGGAATACCTGCAGCACGCGCGGCTCCATGATCAGCATGAACATCACGCCGAACGCGGCACCGGCCAGGTGCGCGCTGTGGTTGATGCGATCGCCGCCGCGGCGGTCCATCCACAGGCTGTAGCCGACATAGAACACCGCGTAGATGATCGCCGGCGCCGGAACGAACAGCACCAGGATGATGGTCCACGGCTGCAGCAGGATGAAGGCGAACAACACCGCCGACACCGCGCCGGAGGCGCCCAGGCTGAGATAGTTCGGGTTCTTCTGGTTCTTCAGATAGCTGGGCAGGATCGAGACCACCAGCGCCGCCAGATAGAACAGCGGATAGGTCAGCACGCTGCCGGTCAGCTGGGTCATCACGTTTTCGATCACCCGGCCGAAGAAGAACAGCGTGATCATGTTGAAGACCAGGTGGCCCAGATCGGCATGGATGAAACCGTAGGTGACCAGGCGGTCGTACTGCTTGTGCTTGTCCAGCGCCGGCGGCCACAGGATCAGGCGGTCAGCCAGCTTGCGGTTGTTGAACGCCATCCACGAGACGATGCCGGTGATGGCGATCAGGATCAGGGTAATCATGCGGACCTCAGGCAGAACGGTAATTGTCGACCATGCGATACCCGCGCGCGTACAGGCCGAAGGCCAGTGCCGCCAGGAACGCGAAGGCCGCGAAGAAGAACATCAGAAATGCCGCTTCGCTGAGCCCAGTATCGGCGATGTGGGAGGTCACCGTGGCGTTGCGCACCGCCACGTTCGACAGCAGCACCCATAGATTGCCCACCGTGGTGGTCAGATACCAGAAGCTCATCACCACGCCCTTCATCGACGGCGGTGCCTGGCTGTAGGCGAACTCGATCCCGGTGGCCGACACCAGCACCTCGCCGAAGGTCAGCAGCGCATAGGGCAGGATCTGCCAGGCGATATGCATCGGCTCGCCGCCGTCCATGCTGATCTGGATGGCACCGACCGCAATCCAGGCAAGGCCGCCGAAGGCGATGCCGCAGGTCATGCGGCGCAGCGCTGTCGGCTCCCAGCCGCCACGTCGCAGCAGCGGATACAGCAACAGATTGTTGAACGGGATCAGCAGCATCACCAGCAGCGGATTGAGCGCCTGCATCTGCGAGGCGGTGAACCAGGCCGGCATCGTCATCTCGCGCCCCTGCAGGACCCAGGTCGAGGCCTTCTGGTCGAACAGCGAAAAGAACGGCGTGACCAGCGCAAAGATCACCAGCACCCGCAGCAGCGCGCGCACGCCTTCGACCGCAGTATCGGGATGGATGCCGCGCGCACGCTCCAGCTGCCACCAGGTGCCGCCGCCGATGCCGGCCAGCAACAGCACCAGCGCCATGCACAGGCAGATGACGATGCCGAGCTGGTCGACCAACGCGAAGCAGGCCAGCGCCAGCAGCACCGACACCACTGCCAGCATCAGTCCAGGACGGCCCTGCCCCGGCGCCTGTGTCAGCAATGCGGTGCGCACCACCGCACCGAAGCCGTGCGGGTCCTTCGGCGGCAACGGCACCCGCACATAGCGCCTGCGGCCCAGCCAGAACACCAGCGTGGCCACGAACATCAGGATGCCGGGAATGCCAAACGCCCACGCCGGGCCCAGGTTCTTCAGCGCCAGCGGGATCAACAACGAGGCGAACAACGAGCCGAAGTTGATGATCCAGTAGAAGCCGTCGAACACCACCTTGGCCAGGTGCTTGTTGGACTGGTCGAACTGGTCGCCCATGAACGAGGCCACCAGCGGCTTGATGCCGCCCGCACCCAGCGCGATCAGACCCAGCCCGAGGAAGAAGCCGCTGCGGCTGCCTTCGAACAGGGCCAGGCAGGCATGCCCGGCGCAATACACCAGGCTGAACCACAGGATGGTGTTGTATTTACCGAAGAAGCGATCGGCCAGCCAACCGCCGAGCAGCGGGAAGAAAAACACCCCGATCATGAAGCTGTGCAGGATGTGCTTGGCCTCGGCCTCGCGGCCGGGTCCGCTGACCTCCTGCAACAGCAGCGAGGTGATCAGGAACTGCACCAGGATGTTGCGCATCCCGTAGAAGCTGAAACGCTCGCAGGCTTCGTTGCCGATGATGAAGGGTATCTGGCGCGGCAGCCGCGCACCGGCAGTGGGGCCCGGCAAGGTGGAAGTGGTCAAGGGCAGTCCGGTCGAGCAGAAAACACGCGCTATCGTACCGGCGGCCGCCGGTTGGCCGCCATCGCGACCATGGGATAAGGCCTTGGATGCACCGCTGCATGCATCGACGCCGCCGCGCTCGTTGCCGCCGTTGCGGTGCACCTGACACGTCGTCAGGCCCAGGCGTGCCGAAAAATGCTGTCGGTACGCCGCAACCACGCCGATCACACGCAAGTCATGACGCAGTGCAGATTGGCCTGCTGCGCCGGCTCGGCTACATTGCAAACGTTTTCCTGGAACACTGGACCGCTGGATGCCCCGCTTCACCCGCCTGGCCCTGAGCCTGTTGCTGCTGACCACCGCCCCTGCCGCACTGGCCGCCGACCCGCTGACTACCCAGGCCGAGCGCAGCGGGTTTGCGCAAACCGGACGCTACGATGAAGTCATCGCGCTCTGCGATGCCTTTGCGCAGCGCTACCCGCAGGCGGTGCGCTGCATCGAGTTCGGTACCACCCCGGAAGGCCGGCCGATGAAGGCGCTGATCGTCTCCACCAGCGGCGCACTGGATGCCGACAGCGCTGCGCAGCGCAAGTTGCCGGTGGTGCTGGTGCAAGGCGGCATCCATGCCGGCGAGATCGACGGCAAGGACGCGGGCTTTCTGGCCCTGCGCGAATTGCTGGATGGCAAAACCGGCAAAGGCGTGCTCGACAAACTGGTCTGGGTGTTCGTGCCGGTGTTCAACGTCGACGGCCATGAGCGCTTCGGCGCCTGGAACCGGCCCAATCAGCGCGGCCCCGAGCAAATGGGCTGGCGCACCACCGCGCAGAACCTCAATCTCAATCGCGACTACCTCAAGGCCGACGCGCCGGAAATGCAGGCGATGCTGCGGCTGGTGCAGCAGTGGGATCCGCTGATGTATGTGGACCTGCACGTCACCGATGGCGCCAAGTTCGAGCACGACGTGTCGGTGCAGGTGGAACCCGTGCACGCCGGCGATGCCACGCTGCAACGCGACGGCGCGCGCTGGCGCGATGCAGTGATTGCCGACCTGTCCAGACAGGGCTCGCTGCCGCTGCCGTATTACCCCTCGTTCGTGCACGAGGACGACCCGACCTCGGGCTTTGCCGACGACGTGTCGCCGCCGCGTTTTTCGCATGGCTATTTCCTGCTGCGCAACCGCTTCGGCATGCTGGTGGAAACGCATTCGTGGAAGACCTACCCGGTGCGCGTACGCGTCACCCGCAACGCCATCGTGTCGGTGCTGCAGCAGGCCGCGCGCAACGGCGCCCGCTGGCGCGCCGATGCGCTGGCGGCCGATCAGCGCGCCACCAGGCTGGCCGGCGAGATGGAGCCGTTGAGCTTCGCTGCCGGCCCGGCCGCACGCACCGTTGCCTTCCGTGGCTACGCCTACACGCGTACGCCCTCGCCGATTTCCGGCGCGTTGATGACGCGCTACGACGAGACCAGGCCACAACTCTGGAAGGTGCCGTTACGCGATCAGATCAAGCCGGACGTGGTGGTCGATGCGCCACGCGGCGGCTACCTGGTGCCTGCCGCGCAAGCGGCGCTGGTGGCGGAGAAACTGCGCCTGCACGGCATCGCCTTCGACACCATTGCCACCACTGCCGCCCATCCGGTGCAGAGCTTCCGCGCCGACAAGGCAACCTTTGCCGCGCGCTCCAACGAAGGACACCAGAACCTGGAGATCACCGGGCAATGGCGCGATGAAACCCGCACCGTGCCGGCCGGCTCCTTGTTCGTGCCGATCGCCCAGGCCAGGTCGCGCCTGGTGATGGCGATGCTGGAACCGCAGGCGCCGGATTCGCTGCTGCAATGGGGCCTGTTCAACACCGCATTCGAGCGCAAGGAATACATGGAGGACTACGTCGCCGAAGAGGTCGCGCGCGACCTGCTCGAGCGCGACCCGGCAGTGAAGGCGCAATTCGAACAGCGCCTGGCCAGCGATGCGGCCTTCGCGGCCGACCCGAAGGCACGCCTGGAATTCTTCGCTCGCCTGCATTCCTCCTGGGACGAGCGCTACCGCCTGTATCCGGTGCTACGCACGGCACAGACCCAGTTCTGAGGCGGCGCCCGCTTCCGGCAAGCACCTGATTCGGCGCGTACGCGCGCCTTTCGAACCTGGGCACTGCGGTGCCCTCCCCTGATTGCAACCGCACCACAAGGACCACCCGTGCCACACCTCGATATGAAACCGTTTACACCCTCCAGGCCACGTCATCTCGCGCTGGCCATCGCCCTTGGCGTCGGCACCGCGTTTGCCGCCCCGCTCGGCGCACAGACCGCCGCCGCAGCGCAGCCGTGGATGGACACCGCGCTGACCGCGGACCAGCGCGCCGACCGTCTGCTCGCGCAGATGAGCGAGGACGAAAAATTCCAGATGCTGCGCAGCTACTTCGGCCTGGGCACCGACAAGATTCCCAAGCCCGAGGGCGCGCTGGGCTCGGCCGGCTATGTTCCCGGCGTCCCACGGCTGGGCATCCCGGCGCAGCAACTGGCCGATGCCGGCGTAGGCGTGACCAATCCCGGCGGCATCCGCAAGGGCGACTTCGCCACCGCGATGCCGTCCGGCCCGTCGGCCGCGTCGAGCTGGAATCCGCAGCTGGCCTATGCCGGCGGCAAGACCATGGGCCGCGAATCCTGGCAGCAGGGCTTCAACGTGCTGCTGGCCGGCAGCGTCAACCTGCAGCGCGACCCGCGCAACGGACGCAATTTCGAATATGCCGGCGAAGACCCGCTGCTGGCCGGCACCATGGTCGGCGAGTCTATCCGCGGCGTGCAGAGCGAGCATGTGCTGTCAACGATGAAGCACTACGCGCTCAACGACATGGAGACGCGACGCAATTTCCACAGCGCCGAGATCGGCGAGCAGGCGATGCACGAATCGGACCTGCTGGCGTTCGAGATCGCGTTGAAAATCGGCGACCCGGCCTCTGTGATGTGCTCCTACAACAAGATCAATGGCATCTACGGCTGCGAGCACGATTACCTGCTCAACCAGGTACTCAAGCAGGAATGGAAATACCCTGGCTACGTGATGTCCGACTGGGGCGGCGTGCATAGCGGCTCCAAGGCGGCCCTGGCCGGACTCGATCAGCAATCGGCCGGCGAAGTGTTCGATGCGGCGGTGTTCTTCGACGCACCGTTGCGCATGGCGGTGTCGGCCGGCGTGGTGCCGCGCGCGCGCTTCGACGACATGGTCAAGCGCGTGCTGCGCAGCCTGTTCGCGCATGGCGCGTTCGATCATCCCACCCAGCGCCAGCCGATCGACGGCAAGGCCGGGCAGCTGTCCGCGCAGCATGTTGCCGAGGAAGGCAGCGTGCTGCTGCGTAACGAGCAGGCCACCTTGCCGCTGTCCAGCGACGTGCACCGCATCGCGGTGATCGGTGGGTATGCCGACAAGGGCGTGATGTCCGGCGGCGGTTCCTCGCGTGTGGACTACACCATCAACGGTGGCAACGCCGTACCCGGCCTCAATCCGACCACCTGGCCCGGCCCGGTGATCATCCATCCGTCCTCGCCGCTGCAGGCGCTGCGCGCCGCGTTGCCGAACGTGCAGATCGATTATGTCGACGGCAAGGACCGCGCTGCCGCGGCACGCGCGGCCAAGGCCGCCGATGTGGCGATCGTATTCGCCACCCAATGGTCGGCCGAATCGGTGGACCTGCCGGACATGCAATTGCCCGACAACCAGGATGCCTTGATCGATGCGGTGGCCAAGGCCAACCCCAAGACCACCGTGGTGCTGGAAACCAACGGCCCGGTGCGCATGCCCTGGGCCGAGCGCGTGCCGGCGGTATTGCAGGCGTGGTATCCCGGCATCGGCGGCGGTGAGGCGATCGCCAACCTGCTGACCGGCGCAGTGAATCCGTCCGGCCATCTGCCAGTGACCTGGCCGGTGGACGAATCGCAGCTGCCGCGTCCCTCGATCCCGGGCCTGGGCTTCAAGCCGGCCAAGCCGGGCGAAGACAGCATCGACTACGCCATCGAAGGCGCCAACGTCGGCTACAAGTGGTTCGCCGCGCGCAAGCTGACCCCGCGTTATGCGTTCGGCCATGGCCTGTCGTACACGCAGTTCCGCATGGGCGGGCTGCGCGTGGAAGCCAACGGCAGCCAGCTCACGGCGAACTTCGAGGTGGAAAACATCGGCCAGCGCGAAGGCGCCGCCGTGCCGCAGCTCTACGTCACCCTGCCCGACGGCCATGCCACCCCGCTGCGCCTGATCGGCTGGCAGAAGCTCACACTCAAGCCGGGCGAAAAGCGCACCGTGCAGGTGATCGCCGAACCCAAGACGCTGGCCGACTTCGATGCCAAGGCGCGTCACTGGACGATTGCCGCTGGCACCTATCGCGTGCAGCTGGCGCGTTCGGCAAGCGAACCGGTGCAGAGTGCAGAGGTCAGCTTGCAGGCGGCGCAGCTGCCGTAATCCGGTGTGGTGGCGGGCATGCAGTACGCATGTCCGCCACGCCGTCTTCTCCTTTCGCCAGCAGACACCGGCCACCACGAAAAATTTGTGCCGGATGCGTTGACAGCGTCGCGCGCAACTTGCACAATTCGCCTCCTGAGTCGCCCAGGTGGCGGAATTGGTAGACGCACTAGCTTCAGGTGCTAGCGGGGGCAACTTCGTGGAGGTTCGAGTCCTCTCCTGGGCACCACGACTCACGGTAGATCGTAAAAAACCCCGCTCAGGCGGGGTTTTTTGCGTCTGGGCGATGCGATTACACGATGGTGTGCGGCATCGGTGATGTCTGCAGATCGGCAGCGTCGCAAGGGTGCGGCGCCAATGACTTTCGACACGCGACCAGCTGTTGCCGCTGTAGCGACCATGCGCAACGCCTCCACGACGGCAGCACGCTCCATGCGCATCCTCCTCTGGCTTGCCCTGCTGCCGGCCGTTGCCAGTCCGCATGCACGGGCACAGCAGACCGACAAACACGATGCCCCGCGCCATCGCGCGCAGGTGTCTTCGCAGCAATGCGGTCTGGGCACACCATTCAATGTGCTCGCCGACAGCGGCGGCATCTGGCTTTACCGCGACAGCGATTGGCCACGCGAAATTTTCTTCCACGGCGGCGAACTGAGCATCGACCACAAGCTGCAGCAGACCAGCACGGCCGATGCACGACGCCTCTGGGAGATGGAACAACGCACCCGCGCATTGATGCCGCAGGTTGCCGGCATTGCACATCAGGTGATCGACCTCAGTTACGACGCACTCGGCGGTGTCATCGAGGTCATGACAGGCAGTGCGCTCAACGCCCGCAAGATCGAACGGCTGCGCAAACGCGCACGCGCGTATGTCGACGGCACCCTGGGCAAGGGGCGTTGGGAGCAGAAGGCCTTCGGCGGCAACTTCGCAAACTACGTCGAACACGAAGCCGAGCAATTCAAGGGCAGCATCGCGCGCCACATGCTCTGGCAGATCGTCACCGGGCGTTCGGACGGAATCGACAAACGCGCCCAACAGATGGAGGGCCAACTGGATGCAAGGCTGGATGCCCAGGCATCCACCATCGAGGCCAGTGCCAACGCGCTGTGCACCCAGGTGCAAGCACTGCGTCAGTTACAGGACGCGCTCGAGTTCCGCTACCAGGGCAAGCCGCTGCAACTGCTCGCGCCCCTGCAGGACGACATGCCGCGCCATGACACCGAGCATGCCGAACCGAAGTCCAACACCGACGACGCGCCACCGAACCGGGCAGTCGGGCTGCAACCAGCAACAAACAGCTGAGACCTCACGCCCTCGGTCGAATCATCGTTTCCCGGGCGGGGCGGGCATGTCCTTGATGCCCTGCCGGATGGCGCTCGAACGGGCGAGATCTCCGCTTGCCTCATACGCCTCGGCAAGGCTGTCCAGCGCATTGCGGGACGCCGGAAACAGCAACACATTGAGCGCGAACACACGAATCGCCGCATCTGCACCGGTCAAGGCTACAGCGCCCTCACCGCTCCAAACGGTTCGCTGGTTGCTTCAAAAAGCACTACGCACACCGACCATCCCGACTGGTCCTTGCCCGCCCACCGTCGCGGGACCTTACGCGGCATGGATGCCGCGTAAGAGCCTACACGGACGTACTTGCGGCGTGTCCTGTGATGGTGGGCGGGCAAGGGCCCTGCAGCCAAGTCGCAGATCACCCGCTCTGCACTACACCGGCATGAAGTCGTTGTCTTAGCCGATGTTAGAGCGGCCAAGCGCCTTGTGACTCGCGCTCAATGCCCACCCGCCGCCGCCGCGCCACCCGCACCTGCGCCGAACGGTGGTTTGGCCAGCCACAGGAAGAAGATGATCGCCAGGAAGGTCCAGCCGAGCAGGTAGAAGATGTCGTTGAAGCCCATCTGCGAGGCCTGGTGGTTGATCATGTTGTTGAGCGAGGCTGCGCCGCGTTGCAGGTCGCCCTGCCCCATCGCGGTGACCTGCTCCTGCATGCCCGGCGTATACACCGAGATGTGTTCGGTGATATGCGCATGGTGCACCTGGGTACGGCGTGCCCACAGATAGGTGGTCAGCGATGCGGCAAAGCTGCCGCCCAGGGTGCGCAGGAAGGTGGCCAGGCCGGAACCTGCCGCGATCTCGCGACCATCCAGGTCCGAGAGCAGGATTTGCAGCACCGGCATGAAGAACAAGGCCACACCCACGCCCATCACCAGCTGCACGGTGGCCACATGGCTGAAGTCCACCTGCAGGTTGAAGTTGGAGCGCAGGAAGCTGGTGAACGACAGGAAGATGAAGGCGACGGTGGCGAGCATGCGCAGGTCGAAACGCAGCGCGTACTTGCCCACGAATGGCGTCATCAGCACCGGCAGGATGCCGATCGGCGCGGTGGCAAGGCCGGCCCAGATCGCGGTGTAGCCCATGTCGCGTTGCAGCCATTGCGGGATCAGCAAGCTCACACTGAAAAACGCCGCATAGGCCACCACCATCGCCAGCGTGCCGGCGCGGAAGTTGCGATGCCGGAACAGCTTGAGATCGACGATGGGATCCTTGTCGGTGAGTTCCCAGATCACGAACACCACCAGCGCCACGGCAGCGACGCAGGCCAGCACCACGATCTTGTCGGAAGAGAACCAGTCCTCGTCGTTGCCCAGGTCCAGCACCAGCTGCAGCGCACCGACACCGACCACCAGCAGGATCAGGCCGATGTAGTCCATGCGCGGCTTTTCCAACTGCTCGGGGCGATGGCGCAACTGCGAACCCACAATACTGCTGGCGATGATGCCCAGCGGTACGTTGATCAGGAAGATCCATTCCCAGCTGTAGTTGTCGGTGATCCAGCCACCCAGGATCGGGCCGGCGATCGGTGCCACCACGGTGATCATCGCCAGCAAGGCGAGCGCCTGCCCGCGTTTTTCGCGCGGGTAGATCGACACCAGCAGGCTCTGGGTGATCGGGTACATCGGCCCGGCAACAAACCCCTGCAGCGCGCGCGACACCACCAGCATGCCCATGCTCTGGGCCAAGCCGCACAGCAACGAGGCCACGGTAAAGGCCAGCGTCGACCACACGAACAACTTGGTCTCACCGAAGCGGCGGCTCAGCCAGCCGGTCAGCGGCAGGGCGATCGCGGTGCTGACCGCGAACGAGGTGATGACCCAGGTGGCCTGCTGCGAGCTGGCGCCGAGATTGCCGGCGATGGTCGGCAACGAGACGTTGGCGATGGTGGTGTCCAGCACCTGCATGAACGAGGCCATCGCCAGGCCCACGGTGCACAGCGCCACGCTCGCCGGGCGAAAACCGGCAGCGGGCGCAGGTGCCGAGGGACCGCCTGGCGCGGTGGGAGCTTGCGAAGACATGCTGGCTTAGCCCGCCTTGGACGCAGCCTGCGCAGGCAGGTTGTCCTGGATGATGCGTTGGATGTCCGCGTCGGCGGCCTGCAACTGCTGCGCATACACGTCGGTGGAGAACACCGCGCCATTGGCGAACTTGGTCGGCAGCACGCTGCCCTGCTGGTCATGCAGGTTGACGTCGACCTTCATCGACAAACCGATGCGCAGCGGATTGCCGGCCAGTTGCTTGGCATCGACCGCAATGCGCACCGGCACGCGCTGCACGATCTTGATCCAGTTGCCGCTGGCGTTTTGCGCCGGCAACAGCGAGAACGCGCTGCCGGTGCCCAGGCCCAGGCTTTCGATGCGGCCGGTGTAGTCCACGCCGCCGCCATACAGATCCGAATGCAGCTCCACTTCCTGGCCCAGGCGCATGTGCTTGAGCTGGGTTTCCTTGAAGTTGGCTTCCACCCACACCTGCTCCAGCGGCACCACTGCCATCAGCACGCTGCCGGGCTGCACACGCTGGCCCAGCTGCGCCGAGCGACGCGCCACGTAACCGGACACCGGCGCGATGACACCGGTGCGCGCATGGTTGAGATAGGCCTGACGCAGCTGCGCGGCGGCAGTCTGCACGTCCGGCTGGTTGGCCACCGCACTGTCGTCCACCAGCGCGCGGTTGCGTTCGAAGCTCTCGCGCGAACCGCTCACCGCCGCTTCGGCCGCAGCCAGTTCCTCGCGGGCATGCGCCAGTTCTTCGTTGGAGATCGCGCCGCTGGCGGCCAGATCCTTGCGGCGTGCGAAGTCGGCACGTGCGCTGCGCAAGCTCACCTCGCGCGAGGATAGTTCGGCCTGCGCGCCTTCCACGCTGCGGTACAGACCACGCACCTGGCGCACGGTCTTGGCCAGATTGGCCTCGGCCTGCTGCAATGCGACTGCGGTGTCGGCCGGGTCCAGCTGCACCAGCAACTGGCCGCGTTCCACGCGCATGCCGTCTTCGGCGCCGATGCTGACCACGGTGCCGCCGACCATCGGGGTGATCTGCACCTGGTTGCCCTGCACGTAGGCGTCGTCGGTGTCCTCGTGCCAGCGGCCGACCAGGAAGTACCACACCACAAGACCGATGATCGCCAGGATCACCACAATGGCCACGATGCGCAGCGCCGCACGGCGCTTGCTGGGCGCGGCCGGCGCAGGTTGGGAAGAAGTTGGAGTCGTCTGGCTCATCGTCGCTGTCTCAGGAATTCGGTTGTGCGGAAGTGGTCGCGGCGTGTGCGGTGTCGCGCGCAGGTTCCGGCGTGAATCCGCCGCCCAGGGCACGCTGCAACCTCACCGAGGCCAACAGTTGTTGCGATTGCAGGCTGGCCATGCGCTGGCGTGCGAGCAGCAATTGCTCCTGCACGCTGAGCACTTCCAGGTAGCTGCCGATGCCGGCGCGGTAGCGCTGCTGCGCCAGTTCGAAGGCGGCGGTTACGGTCTGCACCGCGTCGTCCTGCGCACGCGCACGCTGCTCCAGCGAACGCACGGCGTTGACCTGGTCGGCCACCTCGCGCAGGGCGTCAATCACCTTCTGGTTGTAATCGGCCACCGCCAGGTCGTATTGCGCATCGCTGCCGGCCAGATTGGCGCGCAGCTTGCCGCCATCGAAGATCGGCAGGCTCAGCGCCGGTGCAACCACGCCGAACACCGAGGCGCTTTCCAGCAACTGGCCGACATCGCGATTCACCACACCGCCCAGCGCCGTGATGTTGAAACTGGGGTAGAAACGGGTCTTGGCGGCGGCGATATCCTGATCGGCAGCCTCCACGCGCCAGCGCGCGGCGACCACATCGGGGCGGCGGCCCAGCAGGTCGGCGGGCAGGTTGCTCGGCAGCTGCGTGGCGATGGCCGCCCTCAGCGTCGGGCGCGCGATCTCCAGCCCGCGATCCGGGCCCTGCCCGGCCAGCGCGGCCAGGGCGTTGCGGGCCTCGTCTATCTGCTGCTGCGCGGACTGCAGCTGCTGCTGCGCCGACGGCACGCGGGCCTGCGCCTGGCGCACCTGCAGATCGCTGTCGATGCCGGCGCCGCGGCGTTGCCGGGTGAGCTCCAAGGTCTTCTGCACGCGGGTCAATTCATCGTTGGCCACGTCGTGCAGGCGCCATGCGTAGTCGAGCTGCGCATAGGCTTCGGCGATCGCCGCCGACAGGTTCAGGCGTGCCGCCTGTGCGTCCACCTCGGCCGCATGCGCCTGGTCCACCGCCGCTTCCCAGGTGGCGCGCTTGCCGCCCCACAGGTCCACGCCATAGCGGAAGTCCAGCAACAGTTGGCCGTTGCCGCCGAACTTGCCGCCGCGCTCCTCGCCCACCATCGATTCGGGCAACTGCACGCCCGCATAGCCACCGGACACCGACAGGCTGGGGCCACGATCGGCCTGCGCGCTACCGATGCGTGCCTGCGCCTGACGCAGGCGCGCATCGGCCGCCGCCAGGCTGGGACTGTGCTGCAGGCCTTCGGCAATCAGCGCGTTCAATTGCGCATCGCCCAGGGCGCGCCACCAATCGCTGGCCGGCCAGGCGGCCGGGCTCAGGTTGGCCTGCGCGAGGGTGCGCTCGGCATGCAGTGCGCCCGGCTCCAGCATGGTGCCCTGCGGGGCAAGCCCGCGGCTGCTGGCGCAGGCGGCCAGCGCCAGCGTCAGCGCAGTGAGGACGAGCGGCCGCGCAAGCTGCGTGGACCGCAGGCGCAGCATCTGGATCGGGGAACTAGCAGCGTTCATGAGTTGAGTGCATCGCGGACACGGATGAGAAGAGAGGTGAGTTGCTCGCGCTCGGGCGGAGCCAGATCGCGCAAGCCATGCTCGATGGCGCGCTCGCCGCGCAGCTTCAGGCGCTCCCACAGCGCCACGCCCTGTTGGGTCATGACGATCTGCAGCGCGCGCCGGTCCTGCGCATGTGGCTCGCGTCGCACCGCACCGAGCGCTTCGAGCTTGTCGAGCAGGCGGGTGACCGCGCTCGGGGTCTGGTCCAGCGCCAGCGCCAGCTCGTTGGCCGTGCAGGGCGAGCGCACCGCCAGGATCTTCAGGCCGACGTAGTGGCTGAAGCCGAAGTCCGGCAGCTCGCCTTTCATTTCTGCATCGAGCTGACGCATCAGCGCATCGCGCACCTGGCGCAACAGCAGGCCGAACGACGGCGAGGCGGTGGAGAGGTCATTCATGGCGGGCTATTTTCTTCCGAAAAATATATTTGTCAACGCAAATATTTCTAACGGGATTAAACCGCCAGCAAGGATCGCCACCTTACGCGCCTGTGGCGCTGGCCTGGTAATACAATTGCGCCAATGACTGTCGAAAACCCGCCAACCACGGTCGATGCCCTGCCGCCCGGCGTGCGCGCCAGCTTCGAGTGGGCCGACGGACCGGAGGTGATCGCGTTCCTGGCCGACCTGCGCGCGGTATGGGCGCCGGAGACGGTTCGGCATGCGCATGTCCGCGGGCAGCTGATGTATGTGGAGCACGGCGTGCTGACGGTGCACACCGAGCAGGGAACCCTGTCGCTGCCGCCGGGCTGCGCCGGCTGGATGCCGCCCGGCCAGCAGCACACCGTGGAACTGGCCGGGCCGCTGCGCGGCTGGGGCGTGGTGGTCCGGCCGGACGCCTGCGCCGCGTTGCCCGCGCAAGGCGGGGTGATCCGCCTGACCGGGCTCGCCCGCGAGGTGATCATGCGCGCGGCCGACTGGCCGCTGGGCCAGCCGCTCGACCCCGCCCGGCAACGCCTGGCCGCGGTGCTGCTGGACGAATTGCACCAGGTGCAGATCGACCACCTGCACCTGCCAATGCCGGCCGACCGGCGGCTGCTGCGCATCGCCCGGCAGCTGCTCGATACCCCGGCCGACCCGCGCCCGCTGGACGCCTGGGCCGACTGGGGCGGGCTGTCGGCGCGCAGCCTGAGCCGGCATTTCCGCAGCGAAACCGGGCTGAGTTTCGCGCAGTGGCGGCAGCAGGCCCGGCTGGCAGAGGCGCTGCGGCGGCTCAGCCAGGGCAGCCCGGTCGCCCAGGTCGCCGACCAGCTGGGATACAGCAGCCCCAGCGCCTTCGTCAGTGTGTTCCACCGCCATTTCGGCGCTCCACCCACGCGTTATCTGGCCGGCACGCATGCGCGCGGCTTGGCATCCCCCGCCGCATCCGGATAATCGGCGCTCTTCGAGCTCGCGCCACGGCGCGGGCTCCTCTTTCGTAGGACCTGGCTTTACATGACCGATCTGACCCGCCCCACCTTCCACGGCTTCGAGCAGCTGCCGCTGCGCGAGTACGCCGAACGTGCCTATCTCGACTATTCGATGTACGTGGTGCTCGACCGCGCCCTGCCGTTCCTGGGTGACGGCCTGAAGCCGGTGCAGCGGCGCATCATCTTCGCGATGAGCGAGCTGGGCCTGAATGCCGCTGCCAAGCCGAAGAAATCCGCGCGCACCGTGGGTGATGTGATCGGTAAGTACCATCCGCACGGCGACAGCGCCTGCTACGAAGCACTGGTGCTGATGGCGCAGCCGTTCTCGTATCGCTACCCGCTGATCGAGGGCCAGGGCAACTTCGGCTCCACCGACGACCCCAAGTCGTTCGCGGCGATGCGCTACACCGAATCCAAGCTGACCCCGATCGCCGAGGTGCTGCTGGGCGAAATCGGCCAGGGCACCACCGATTGGGCGCCCAACTTCGACGGCACCCTGGAAGAGCCGACCTGGCTGCCGGCGCGCCTGCCACACCTGCTGCTCAACGGCACCACCGGCATCGCGGTGGGCATGGCCACCGACGTGCCGCCGCATAACCTCAACGAGATCGTCAGCGCGCTGCTGCGCCTGCTCGACAACCCCGATGCCACGGTCGCCGAGCTGTGCGAACACGTGCTGGGCCCGGACTACCCGACCACCGCCGAGATCATCACCCCGGCGGCCGATCTGCGCGCAATCTACGAGACCGGCCATGGCAGCGTGCGCGCACGCGCCACCTACAAGAAAGAACACGCCAACATCGTCATCGATGCGTTGCCGTACCAGGTCTCACCGTCCAAGGTGATCGAGCAGATCGCCCAGCAGATGCGCGCCAAGAAGCTGCCATGGCTGGAAGACATCCGCGATGAGTCCGACCACACCAGCCCGGTGCGGGTGGTACTGGTGCCGCGCTCCAACCGTGTCGATGCCGAGCAGCTGATGGGCCACCTGTTCGTCACCACCGACCTTGAGCGCAGCTACCGCGTCAATCTCAACGTGATCGGCCTGGATGGCCGCCCGCAGGTCAAGAACCTCAGGCATTTGCTGAGCGAGTGGCTGAGCTTCCGCAGCGACACCGTCACCCGCCGCCTCAACCATCGCCTGCAGAAGGTCGAGCGCCGCCTGCACCTGTTGGAAGGTTTGTTGATCGCCTTCCTCAACCTGGACGAAGTGATCCGCATCGTCCGCAGCGAGGACGAACCCAAGCCGGTGCTGATCGCGCGCTTCGCGCTCAGCGAGGAACAGGCCGAATACATCCTGGAAACCAAGCTGCGCCAGCTGGCGCGCCTGGAAGAAATGAAGATCCGCGGCGAGCAGGAAGCGCTGGCCAAGGAACGCGCGCAGTTGATGGCGATCCTGGAAAGCAAGACCAAGCTGAAGAAGCTGATCAAGGACGAGCTGACCGCCGACGCCAAGAAGTTCGGCGACGCACGTCGCTCGCCGCTGGTGCAGCGTGGCGCGGCGCAGGCGATCGACGAGACCGAGATGGTCACCAGCGAACCGATGACCGTGGTGCTGTCGGAAAAGGGCTGGGTACGCGCGGCCAAGGGCCACGAGGTCGACCCGGCCGGCATGTCCTACCGCGAAGGCGACAGCCTGCTGGCGGCGGTGCGCAGCCGCAGCACCCATCAGGTGGCGTTCCTGGATTCGGAAGGCCGTGCCTATTCGACCGCGGTGCACACCCTGCCCTCGGCACGTGGCAATGGCGAACCGTTGACCGGCCGTTTCTCGCCGGCCTCGGGCGCGGCGTTCCAGGTCATGGCCAGCGCCGACAACGCCACCCGCTTCGTGCTGGCGTCCTCTCACGGCTACGGCTTCGTCACCCGCTTCGAAAACCTCACCGGCCGCAACAAGGCCGGCAAGGCGATGCTCAACCTGACCACCGGCGCGCATGTGCTGACGCCTGCGCAGGTGACCAACCCGCAGAGCGACCGCATCGTCGCCGTCACCAGTGCCGGCAATCTGCTGGCGGTGACCGCCAGCGATGTGCCCGAGCTGGACAAGGGCAAAGGCAACAAGATCATCGACATCCCCAAGGCCAAGCTCGGCACCGAGCGCGTGGTCGCGGTGGTGGCGGTGGCTCCGGGCAACACGCTGCTGGTGCGCAGCGGCGCACGCACCATGAGCCTGTCGTTCAAGGATCTGGATACCTATGTGGGTGCGCGTGCGAGTCGCGGGGCATTGTTGCCGCGAGGGTGGCAAAAGGTGGACGGGCTGGAAGTGCAGTAACGGTGATTCGCTGACACGCCGCGCGATGGCGCGTTGGCCGTGCGGTTTTGAGCGACCCAAACTACTAACGCCAGCTGGACGCTGACGACTTTAGGGCATCACGCCCTCGGCCAGGTTGGCTTGCAACGGCGAGGCTACGCTGAGGCTCAAGCTCTGCATCGCCTTGAGAGGTAATCGAACGGTGCGGATGCGTCGGCTGTAGAACGAGAGATCTGCGGCCTTGCTGCAGGGCCCTTGCCCGCCCACCATCGCGGGACACGCCGCAAGTACATCCCTGTAGGCTCTTACGCGGCATCCATGCCGCGTAAGGTCCCGCGACGATGGGCGGACAATGACCGGTCAAGATGGTCGGTGTGGGTGGTTGTGAGCTCGGCGTGCGGGGGTGTGAGCAGTGCATGTCGCGCGGCGGTGCGGTGTGGTCTGAGCGGTTCCTTTCGATCTGCAGTGTGAGTGCCATTGGCTGCATCACGGCACTCGTCAACGCAAACCAACAAGACAACATCATGGACACAGATTTCTGGCTGCAGCGTTGGCAGAACGGTCAGACCGGCTTCCATCAGGACCAGGTGATGCCGTTGCTGCAAAAGCACTGGCCGGCGTTGCAGTTGCCGAAGGCTGCCCGCGTGCTGGTACCGTTGTGCGGCAAGACGCTGGACCTGCACTGGTTGGCCGCACAAGGCCATCGCGTGCTGGGCGTGGAGATATCGCCGCTGGCGGTGACGCAATTCTTCGCTGATGCCGGCCTGCAACCGCAGCGCCACAGCAGCCGCGCGGGCGAGCACTTTATCGCCGGCCCGATCGAAATTATCTGCGGCGACGCGCTTGCACTGGAGCCAAGCGTGCTGGCCGATTGCAGCGCCGTCTACGACCGCGCCGCATTGATCGCCCTGCCGGCCGGCTTGCGCCAACAGTATCTGCACACCACGTACGCGCGCCTGCCTGCGGAATGCCGCGGGCTGTTGATCACCCTGGAATACCCGCAGGCCGAAAAGGCCGGGCCACCGTTTTCGGTGGACGCTGACGCGGTGCACGCACTGTTCGGCACGCAATGGCAGGTGCAGCAACTGGAACGCCGCGACATCCTCGATCAGGAGCCGCGCTTCCGTGCCGATGGCGTCACTGCCCTGTCGACCGGCGTCTATCGCCTGCAACGCAACTGACGGTCGCTGGCGAACTCTGTCATCGGCGAGCGCTGCCGACGCCCCAGTCGGGCGCAGCAGGCGTTGCACAAGCAGCGCAGCGCGCGCCTATCAGCACCGCGCGGCGTTGCGCCACGCGCTGGTTCGCAGAACAGCGCAAGGCGCCGAGCAACACCGCCGCAGACCGCCGGCAGCTGACGCAGACCACCCAGCAAGGCAATGCCCCGCGCGGCACCTGCCGATTGCAAATCTGCGCTACGCACGCTCAGCGGCTGCGCAGCGCCCAGTCACCGGGCTCAGCCGGCGACGTGGCCCTTGTCGATCTTCGAGGTCTGGTACAGCTCCAGGCCGATCCGCTTGATCAGGCCCAACTGCTGCTCCAGCCACCAGGCGTGGTCCTCTTCGGTGTCCTGCAGCTGCTTGAGCAGGATGTCGCGGCTGACGTAATCGCCGTGCTCTTCGCACAGCTTCATGCCGGCGGCGAGATTGGCGCGCACTTCGTATTCCACCACCAGATCGCGCTCAAGCATCTCCACCACGGTCTTGCCTGGCGCAAACTCGGCCGGCCGCATGTCCGGGTCGCCTTCCAGGAACAGGATGCGCCGCAGCAGCGCATCGGCGTGCTCGGTCTCCTCTTCCATTTCGTGATTGATGCGCTCGTACAGCGCCATCAGGCCCTGGTCCTCGTAACGGCGCGAGTGCAGGAAATACTGGTCGCGTGCGGCCAGTTCGCCGCGCAGCAGCTGTTTGAGGTAGTCGACGACTTCGGGATGGCCTTTCATGATGTGCTCCAGCGACGCAATGCGCGCATGGTGCCCTAAGCCGCGGCGCAATGATCTAATCGGAATCACTTTCAGTTGCGCTTGCGGCCAGACCCGCCACGGTCATGACCGGCCGCCACACTGTGACCGAACTCAAGGACTCGACAATGCGCAAATGGCTGGGCCGGCTGCTGCTGGCAATCGTGGTGTTGATCGTGGCGGCCCTGTTGGCCGCGTATCTGCTGATGCGTGGCAGCCTGCCGCAGCTGGATGGCAACAGCGCACTGCAGGGCCTGGCGGCACCGGTCAGCGTGCAACGCGACCAGCGTGGCGTGGTCACCATCGATGCGGCCAGCCAGGTCGATGCCATGCGCGCACTCGGCTATGTGCACGCGCAGGAGCGCTACTTCGAGATGGACCTGATGCGCCGCGCACCGGCCGGCGAGTTGTCCGAGCTGTTCGGCGCCGCGGCGCTGGACCTGGACAAACGCAATCGCGTGCACCGGCTGCGCGCGCGCGTGCATGCCAGCCTGGATGTCGCCGCCGGCAGCCAGCGCGCCGCGCTGCAGGCCTATACCGAGGGCGTCAATGCCGGGCTGGCCGCACTGCGCGTGCGCCCGTGGCCGTACCTGTTGCTGCGGCAGACACCGCGCGCGTGGACGCTGGACGACTCCATCCTCACCGGCATGGCGATGTATGCCGACCTGCAGGACAACGACAACCAGACCGAACTGGCTGCCGCCCGCATCCGTGCGGTGGTGCCGGCGGCGCTGGCGGCATTGCTCGACCATCAAGGCTCCAGCTGGGATGCGCCGCTGTTCGGCCCCGCGCAAGGCGATGCCGTGCTGCCCGACGCCGCCGCCCTGGATCTGCGCCGCCTGCCGCATCCAGCCGCCACCACCGGCGCCGAGCCGCAGACGCCGGGCAGCAACAACTTCGCCGTGGACGGCAGCCTCACCAGCGACGGCCGCGCCATCGTCGCCGACGACATGCACCTGGGCCTGCGCGCGCCCAATATCTGGTTCCGCGCACGCCTGCGTTACCCGGACAACAGCGCGCCCGACGGCAAGGTGGATGTCACCGGTTTCACCCTGCCCGGCTTGCCGGCGGTGGTGGTCGGCAGCAACGGGCATGTGGCCTGGGCCTTTACCAACAGCTACATCGACACCGCCGACTTTGCGCGGATTGCGCCGGCCACGCCGGGTCATCCGCAAGCGCTCACCACCCATGTCGAAACCATTCGCGTGGCCGGCGCCGCGCCGGTGCGTTTTGCGGTGCGCGAGAGCGCCTGGGGACCGGTCCTGCACGACAACGCCGATGGCAGCCTGCTCGCACTGCGCTGGGCCGCGCAGCTGCCCGGCGCGATCCGGCTGGACTTTGCGCAGATGAGTACGGCGGCCGACGTGCAGGCCGCCTTCGCAGTGGCGGATCGCTCTGGCATTCCGGCACAGAATCTGTTGCTGGCCGATCGCAGCGGGCGCATCGCCTGGCGGTTGATCGGTGCGCGCCCGGTGCGCAATGCCGGCTGTGGCCCGAGCGGCATCGCCGAACTGGCAAGCTCGGCGCAGGGTGCGGACGCGGCATCGCCTTCGGTTGCGGCAACGGCGACACCGGCGCCAGCGCCGGGCGGCTGCCTGCCCTGGCCGGTGCGCAGCGACGCTGCTCCCGCCCTGATCGATCCTCCCTCACACCGGCTCTGGACCGCCAACAGCCGCGTCGTCGATGCGCAGCAGTTGGCCACGCTCGGCAATGCCGGCTACGACCTGGGTGCGCGTGCGCAGCAGATCCGCGACGGCTTGTTCGCCAGGCAACGTTTCAACGAGCTGGACCTGCTCGCCATCCAGCTCGACGATCGCGCCGTGCTGCTCACGCGGTGGTGGCAGTTGTTGCGCAGCGTGGTCGAGCACAGCAAGGACCCGGCCTTGCAACAGATCGAAGCCGCCACCCGGCAGTGGGACGGGCACGCATCCACCCGCTCGGCCAGCTATCGCATCGTGCGCGGCTTTCGCGGCATGACCATTGACGCAGTGGAAGCCGGCCTGCTGGCGCCGGCAAAAGCCGCGCTTGGCAAGGACTTCCTGCCGCCGCGTCGCGCGCAGCTGGAAGGCATCGTCTGGCCGTTGCTGCAGCAGCGCCCGGCGCATCTGCTGCCGCCTGCCTATGCAAACTGGGATCAGCTGCTTGCCGAGGCTGCACGCAATGCGCAGACGGATCTCGCTGCGCAGGACGGCGCCTTGAGCGAACGCACCTGGGGCGAACGCAACACCGCCACCATCTGTCACCCGATCGCGCGGGCATTGCCTGCGCTTGCAAAGCGCTGGCTGTGCATGCCACCCGACCAACTGCCAGGCGATCGCGACATGCCGCGCGTGCAAGGCCCGGCCTTTGGCGCCTCCGAACGCATGGTGGTGTCGCCCGGCCACGAACAGGACGGCATCGTGCACATGCCGGGCGGCCAGAGCGGACACCCCTTGTCGCCGTTCTGGGGCGCAGGCCACGACGATTGGGTACACGGCCGGCCAACCCCGTTCCTGCCGACCGCAACCCGCTACACGCTGCAATTGCAGCCGAAATAGGCGTGGTCATTGCTGTCTCGAGCGTCGACACAGGTTTCGACCGTCGTTGGGGACTGGACGAACGCAAAATCGGTGTCTGCGTTCTGCCGATCGCACCTCGCATCTCGCACCTCGCACATCTGGATACCCAAGTATCCGCAACCACGCCCACCCACCGATCTGCGCAATCAAGCGAGCACAACATGCTAAGATGCATTTGATAACCATTCCCATTAGTGACCAATGCGCCCCACGCTCCTTGTCACCGCGCTCGCCGCTGTCTTGGCGTTACCCTCGCCCCGCGCCTTCGCCCAACAACACACCAGCACCTCGGCAGCCGTCACCGACCTCGATGGCGTCGACGTCGTCGGCCGTGCGCAGACGCTGTACAAATCCGACGATGCCGCGGTGGCCACACGCACCGATACGCCGTTGTCGCTGGTGCCGCAGTCGGTGCAGGTGCTGCCGCGCGAACTGATCGACGACCAGGCCGCGCGCCAGATCACCGACCTGTATCGCAGCATCAGCGGCATCAGTTTCTTCAGCTATGCCGGCGTTACCCTGCGCGGCTTCCGCCAGGAGAACGTGCTGTACGACGGATTGCGTGGCGATCCGTATGCCGGCTTCTCGGTGCCGCAGCTGTTCAATATTGAACGCGTGGAAGTGCTCAAGGGCCCGGCCGGTGCGTTGTACGGCGGCGGCGAACCCGGTGGCGTCATCAATTACGTCACCCGCAAGCCCGGCCATCAGGCCGCGCGTCGGGTGGAGCTGCAGGTGGGTAATCAATCCTTCGGGGCGGCCTCGTTCGAGGCCACCGGGCCGGCACGCGTTGACGGACGCATTAGCTACCGCGTTGGCGCCTATGCCGATGGCGAGGATGGCTTTCGCCGCAACACCGATAGCCAGAGCCAGATCGGCGATGCGTCGGTGGCGTTCGACATCGGCCAGACCGGCGAGCTCACGCTGCAGTACACCGACATCACCCAGAACCTGGGCGGCAATCGTCTGCGCGGCGTGCCGGTGGACGACGACGGCAACTTCCTCACCGACCGTCGCTGGAACCACAACGAACCCACCGATTTCCTCGACATGCGCGCCAAGGTGGCGTTCGCGCAGTACCGCTTTGCGCCGTCGGATGCATGGGATGTGGACATGGCGATGCGCTGGTTCAAGAACGACGAGCATCAGATTTATCACGAGCCGATGGGTCTGATCGACCGCGATGGCGACGGCACCGCCGAATGGATGACGCGGCAGCTGCGCAACCAGTTCCGCGACAATGATGCGATTTCCAGCAACGTCAACGCGGTGTTCCGCACCCGCATCGGCGCGATCGAGCACAAGCTGCTGATGGGCGCGGACTACTATCGGCTGGATGCGGATTTCCGCGCGCAGACCGCCAACACCGCAGACACCGGCCGCGTGCGTGGGCCGGTGCCGGGCATCGACCTGTTCAACCCGGTATACGGCCGCAGCGGCTTTTACGACTACGGCCTGGACAGCCTGCCCTGGCGTGCCACCAGCACCCGCAGCCAGCGCTATGGCGCGTATCTGCAGGACGAACTCACGCTGACGCCGCGCTGGTTTGCGATGGCCGGACTGCGTTGGGACGGCTTCAAGGACGACAACCGTCTGGACGGCTCGCGTGTCACCGGCAACGATCTCAGCTGGCGTGTGGGCAGCACCTTCGTGCTGCGCGATGGCATCAACGCGTACGCGAGTTATGCCAGCGGCTTCCTGCCGCAGGATGCCGCCAATCAGGACAGCAGCGTCGGCGGGCCGTTCGATCCCGAGCGCAGCACGCAGTGGGAAGTGGGCCTGAAGACCGCGCTCAACGATGGCGGGCTGACGCTCAACACCGCGCTGTATCGCATCGAACGCAGCAATATCGTGCAGGCCAACGGCAGTATCGTCGATGGCGTCAATCAGCTCTCCGCGCTCGGCCTGGTGCGCAGCGAAGGCCTGGAAGTGGATCTGCTGGCCGACCTCACCGAACGCTGGGTGCTCAACCTGACGTACGCCTACAACGATGCACGCGTGCTCGATGCCGGCACCAACGGCATCACCAATGCGTCCGGCGACCGCTTTGCCAATGCACCGCGCAACACCTTCGGTCTGTGGACGCGCTACGACCTGCCGGCCTGGAACTCGGCAATTGCCTTCGGTGCCGACTATGTGGGCGAACGGGTCAGCCTGGAAGGCCAGCGCGTCAAGCCGTACGCCATCTTCGACATCAGCTGGCAGACGCAGTGGGATGCCTGGAAACTGCAGGTCAACGTCAAGAACCTGTTCGACAAGGTCTATGCCGCCAGCGGGTTCACCGAACGCACCGGTCACTTTCCTGGCGAACCGCGCCGCATCTACGCGCAGCTGGCCTACAGTTTCTAAGCGTGGCAAACGGGCGCCTGCCCGGGCCTTGAGCGATGCTGCAACTGTGACGCTGGTCGGTCAAAGCGGCCGCTGCACGCACAGTTGCGGCCTCAACCACGGCAGTGCAATGAACCTGCGCCGAATCAGGCAGGCCGGAATCAGCCAGACTTTAACGTCCGGTGGGACACACTAGAGGCCGTCGCGATCTGCAACGTGTTTGCGCACGATCGCCCTCTTCCCCCCACTGACCGGAATCCGCATGCCTCAGCTTGCCCGCTCCGTTTCCGCCCTGTTGCCCCTGCTCGTTGCCACTGCCTGCTCGGCAGCGCCGCCCGCCAAATCCGGCCCACCGGATGCCCCGGTCGCCGCCTGTACCGCCAAGGTGCGCCCTGGGCAGGATCTGCAGAAAGCCATCGACAAGCTCCCGCAAGGCGATGCGCCAGCAGTCCTGTGCCTGGAAAAAGGCGAATTTCCGCTCAACGGCCTGGTCTCGATCCACCGCGGCAATCTCGTCTTGCGCGGCAAGGGCCCGACCACGGTGCTGCGCATGGCCGATGGCGTGCAGCAACCGGCGCTGGTGGTCGGCGACTACGAAAACCAGCAGCCGACCGGCGTGATCCGCAATGTCAGCATCGAAGACATGCAGATCGTCGCCAGCACCGGCGACAAGGAATTCATGCCCGAGCGTCCGTACCTGAGCAATAGCGCGGTGGTCGTGCGTTCCGGCCAGGGCATCCGGCTGGCCGGCCTGCAGGTCAACAAGTGCCGCAGCGCCTGCCTGCTGAGCGAGTACGACACCCGCGAGATCACCATTGAAAACAACGATGTGTCCGGCGCGATCTGGGACGGCGTGTCGTTCAATCGCACCGCCAAGGTCACCATGGTCAACAACTACATCCACGACAACGTGGCTGCAGGCCTGACCACCGAGCATCTGGAAGACAGCGAGATCCGCAACAACCGCTTCGAGCGCAACGGCAGCCAGGGCATCTATCTGTCCGACGCGCGCCGCAACCGCTTCAGCAACAATCAGTTCGACGGCAACAAGGTCGCCGGCGTGTTCCTGGCCTGCGCCATCCGCTATCGCACGCCGGAAATCCTGTGCTGGGACAACAGCATGAGCCAGGACAACGTGTTCGAGAACAACCGCTTCTCCAATACGCCGTTCACCTACACCATCGGTGTGGACCGCGCTGCCAACTGCACGGCGGCCGACTTCAAGCCGAACCTGTGGCGCAACAACCAGGCCGACGTGGCTGGCGTGGATATCGAGCCGCAACGCTACGGATACTGCGTGCGTCACGAGTGATCGCAGCGGCGGCCGGCAGCGCGTGAGCGCATGCCGGCCGCTGGAGTTTCAACTCCGATGCAGCAGCGTCATGACGCCAAGGCCTGTTCGTGCACACCGGCAATCGCACGGCCGGACGGGTCGGCCATCGCGGCGAAACTGGCATCCCAGGCGATCGCGGTCGGCGACGAACACGCGATCGACTTGCCACCCGGCACCGTCTCCGCAGCCGCCTGGCTGGGGAAGAATTGCTCGAACAGCGTGCGATAGAAATAGGCTTCCTTGGTCTGCGGCGGATTGACCGGAAAGCGCTTGGAGGCGGCGGCCAGTTCGCGGTCGCTGACATGCGCGGCGGCATGCGCCTTGAGCCCATCGATCCAGCCATAGCCCACGCCATCGCTGAACTGCTCTTTCTGCCGCCACAGGATCGATTCGGGCAGATAGCCGGCAAACGCTTCGCGCAACACGCCCTTTTCCATCCGCGTGGCGCCGCTGCTGGTCTTGTCGATCATCTTGAAACTGGCGTCCATGCGCATGGCCACGTCCAGGAACTCGCGATCCAGGAACGGTACGCGTGGCTCCACGCCCCAGGCCATCATCGACTTGTTGGCGCGCAGGCAATCGTAGTTGTTGAGTGCATCCAGTTTGCGTACCAGTTCCTCATGGAATTCGCGTGCGTTGGGTGCCTTGTGGAAATACAGGTAGCCACCGAAGATTTCATCGCTGCCTTCGCCCGACAGCACCATCTTGACGCCCATCGCCTTGATGCGTCGCGCCAGCAGAAACATCGGCGTGGAAGCGCGAATGGTGGTGACGTCATATGTCTCGATGTGGCGGATGACCTCGGGCAGCGCATCCAGGCCCTCCTCGAAGCTGTACTCGAAGCCGTGATGCACGGTGCCCAGCGCGGCGGCGGCGACTTCGGCGGCGGCCAGGTCCGGCGAGCCTTTCAAGCCGATCGCGAACGAATGCAGGCGTGGCCACCAGGCTTCGGTGGTGTCGTTCTCCTCGATGCGATGACGTGCATAGCGCGCGGCAACGGCGGCGACCAGCGACGAATCCAGCCCGCCGGACAGCAGCACGCCGTACGGCACATCGGTCATCAACTGACGATGCACCGCACGCTCGAAGGCCTCGCGTAATTCCTGCAACTGCACCTGCACGCCTTCCACCTCGGCGTATTCGCGCCAGGAGCGCTCGTAATAGCGGCTCAGTGCACCGGTGGCGCTGTCGTACCAGTGGCCGGGCGGAAACTGCGCGGCATCGGCGCAATCGTCCACCAGCGATTTCAGTTCGGAAGCAACCCGCAAGCGGCCTTCGCGATCGTGGCCCCAGTACAGCGGCACCACGCCGATCGGGTCACGCGCGATGAGCACCCGCCCGGCCGCCTTGTCCCATAGCGCGAACGCAAAGATGCCGTTGAGGCGGTTGAGGTAGGAGGCCGGCGCATCCTCGCGGTACAGCGCATTGATCACCTCGCAATCGGAGCCGGTCTGGAAGGCGTATGGCTGCACCAGCTCCTGCTTGAGCTCGCGATGGTTGTAGATCTCCCCATTCACCGCGAGCGCAAGCGCGCCATCTTCTGACAACAAGGGCTGCGAGCCGCCGGCCGGGTCGACGATGGCCAGGCGCTCGTGCACCAGGATCGCACCGGCGTCGACATACACGCCGCTCCAGTCCGGGCCACGGTGACGCTGCCGCTGCGAACATTCCAGCGCCTGCCGGCGCAATGCCTGCAGATCGTCACCGAGTTGCAGGCCGAAAATACCGAAGATGGAACACATGGAAACACTCCTGATGAAACTGCGGGGGTTGGCGGCCGATGAAAGAGCGTGCTGCACGAGAATGACACCCATAAAAAAACCCGCATCGGCCGATGCGGGTTTTCTGATTCCTGGGCGTTTGGTTTTACTTCGCCTAGTCGCAGACCCGCATCGGCCGCGCACGATTGTTCGCGCGCAGATTGTTGCGGTTGGCGTTATTGACGAGGTTGGGCAGGAGCGATGACATGACTGGACCGTATCCCGCTTTCGACGGCGGCGCAACTGTTGCGATGGCAACCAAGCCCGGCATCGCAGATCACGCCGCGTTCGCACCGGCATATTGCGAGGATAATGACCGCCCCAACAATCGGCAGTAATGGAATGACCCCACGCATCGGACGCATGCCGCCCCTGGCCCTGTTGCTTGCAGTGTTGCTGCAGGCCTGCAGCAGCGCCCCTCCGCGCACCGATCCAGTCTATCTGCAACAGCTGGAACAACACGCGGCCGATGGCAGTTTCGATAGCGCGTGGAATGCGGCCGAACGCCTGGAGGCACGCAACGACCCGCGCGCCATCCACTGGTACGAACGTGCCGCTGCGATCGCCCCGTGGACGTTCCGCAACACCCGCGCCGAACTGGCGCTGGGACGGATCTGGGCAAGCGGGACGCTCTTCCATCCCGACAGCCCGTACATCGACCAACGCGTCGCATTACGTGCGTCGCCGCGCAAGGGCGAGCACTGGTACCTGGCAGCGGCCATGCATGGAAACCCGTATGCCATCGCCGAGCTCGCCAAGTTTCACCGCGACCGTGGGGAGGCGGCTGCGGCGTTGCGCTGGGATCTGCGCGCGACGATCTATGAGCGCTCCGCATCAGGATCGTCGGGGCTTCCCGCCGCCATCGCGCCAAGCGGAGGTGCATTGCACCCGCTGGTACGCGACATCCAGCGCCGCGCCCGTAACGGCGATGCAGAGGCGCAGGTCGATCTTGGCGCACTCCATGAAAAAGGAATGGGTGGCGTGGACAGAGACGGTACGGAGGCGCTGCGCTGGTACCGGCGCGCGGCGGACCAAGGCAATGTGTATGGTCAGTATTTCTCCGGTCTGCTGCTCGGACGCGGCAGCAGCGGCGTGACGCGCGACGTGGAGACGGCGGCAACCTGGTTTGCCAAGGCGTCCGCACAGACGTTCTATATCGCGGACGAATCGCATTGGCGCGAGGCGATCAAACCGCCGTTCTGGACGTTCGACTAGCCCCCGAGCCTTGTGCGTCCATGCCGCCTGACAGCGCAATGCAATGCAATGCAATGCAATGCAAGCGCGATGCTGCTGCAATCCAGAAGATCTAGTGCAGCTTGGCGATGCCCGCGTCGCGCAGCAGCATCGGCATGCCGCAGCTGAACGCATGCCGTGCGCTGGCTGCGTAGTGTGCAAACCAGCGCGTGGCATTGGGCATGTCCTGGCAACTCAGACCAGCAGGCGTTCGATCAGCGTGCGGTACAACGCCGGCAGCGCTTCCAGATCGGCCACGCGCACATGCTCGTCGACCTGGTGGATGCTGGCGTTGACCGGGCCGACTTCGATGCATTGCGCACCCAGCGGCGCGATGAAGCGCGCATCCGAAGTACCGCCGCCGGTGCTTTCCTCCGGCGGTGCGCCGGCAAACTGCCCCAATACCTCACGCGCGACGCTGCGCAGACGGCCTTCCGGGGTGTAGAACGGCTCGCCGCTGCGATGCCAGCGCAACGCATAGTCCAGCCCGTGGCGATCCAGCAATGCGGTGATTTCCGCTTCCAGCCGCGGCGCATCCCACAGCGGGGTGTAGCGCAGATTGAAGGCCACCTGCAGCTCGCCCGGAATCACGTTATTGGCGCCGGTGCCGGCATGGATGTTGGAGATCTGCAGGCTGGTCGGCGGAAAACTTTCGAAGCCCTGGTCCCACTGCCGCGCCACCAGCTCCGCCAAGGCCGGCGCGGCCAGATGGATCGGATTGCGCGCCTTGTGCGGATACGCCACGTGCCCCTGCACGCCCTTGACGATCAGCGTGCCGGACAGACTGCCGCGACGGCCCACGCGCAGCAGGTCGCCCAGCCGTTCGGTGGACGACGGCTCGCCGGTGATGCACCAGTCGATCGCCTGCCCGCGCGCGCGGAACAGCTCGGCCACGCGCCGCACGCCGTCGATGGCATCGCCTTCTTCATCGGAGGTCAGCAACACCGCCAGCGTGCCGGCATGCTGCGGATGGGCGGCGACGAACTGTTCGGCAGCAATCACGAAGGCGGCCACACTGCCCTTCATGTCGGCCGTGCCGCGTCCGTACAGCACACCATCGCGGATCTGCGGATCGAACGGATCGCTGGTCCAGGCCTCGCGCGGCCCCGGCGGCACCACATCGGTGTGGCCAAGCAGCACCAGCACCGGCGCACCGCTGCCATGCGTGGCCCACAGATTGTCGACCTGGCCCAGGCGCAGGTGCTCGCAAGCGAATCCGGCAGCCTCCAGGCGCTGTGCAAGCAGCACCTGGCAGCCAGCATCGTCCGGTGTCACCGAAGCGCGTGCGATCAGCTCGCAGGTCAGTTGCAGTACGTCGCTGGTCATGCTCGTCCTTCCGATAAAAGATGCACCTGGGCCGCCGGCATCGGCAGGTCGCCTGCCGTCCACGCGCCCGCCCCGCACAGGCCTGTGCGAACCGATGACGCGGTGGCGCCGTCAGGCGATGTTGAAGCGTGCCTTGAACCCGTTGTCGGAGAAGCCCTGGCTGAGCGCGCCATCGTCGCTCACCACCACCGGGCGGCGGATCAATTGCGGGTATTCGCGCAGCAGCAGCTTCCATTCGGCGTCCGAACCGGGCGTCTTCTTGTTGTCGGGCAGCTGGCGCCAGGTGGTCGAGGACTTGTTGATCAAGGCCTCGAATCCGCCGGCCTTGCCGGCCCAATCCAGCAACGTCTCCGGCGCGGGCGTGTGCTCGCGGTAATCGACGAAGCTGTAGGCCACGCCGAAGCGGTCCAGCCACTTGGTCGCCTTCTTGCAAGTGTCGCAGTTCTTCAATCCATAGAGCGTGGTCATGTCGTCGCCTTTTCGACTCCGCGGCGCGCGCTTGCACGCGCCAACAAGGTGGTTACCAGTTGATCGTGTTCCTGCCCGTGTGCGGGCAGGAACACCACATCGGCGCGTGTGCTGTGGAATTTCAGCGTCATCCGCCGCGGCGGGATCAGCGATGCCGTATCGACCGAGCGCAACTCGGCCAGGTCCACACGCTGCGATCGTCCTTGCTGCACGATCTCCAGCGCATCGCCCGCATCGCGGACCTGTGCCCAGCGGGCGGATGCCCATGCCAGACGCAGGGTCATCAGCACCACCAGTGCAGGCGCCAGCCAACGCAGGACCTCCAGCTGCTGCGGCACGCCATCGCGCAGCAGCGAGCCGGCCACGTAGAGCGCTACCCATCCCAACCACAGGGCCGGGATGCCCCAACGGACCCAGCCACTGAGCGGACGCGACAGCATGGTGCCGCGCGCAGGCTGCGCGGTATTCAATCGGCCAGGCCGCGCAGCAGCTCGTTGACGCTGGTCTTGCTGCGCGTCTTGGCATCCACCTGCTTGACGATCACCGCGCAATACAGCGAGTGCGAGCCATCTTTCGACGGCAGCTGGCCGGACACCACCACGCTGTAAGGCGGCACGTAGCCATAGGAAATCTCGCCGGTGGCGCGGTTGTAGATGCGTGTGCTCTGGCTGATGAACACGCCCATGCCGATCACGCTGTGGTGACCGATGACCACGCCTTCGACCACTTCCGAACGCGCACCGATGAAGCAATGATCCTCGATGATGGTCGGGCTGGCCTGCAGCGGTTCGAGCACGCCGCCGATGCCGGCGCCGCCGGACAGATGGCAATGCGCGCCGATCTGCGCACACGACCCCACCGTGGCCCAGGTATCGACCATGGTGCCTTCGCCCACATACGCGCCGATATTGGTGAAGCTCGGCATCAGCACCACGTCCTTGCCGAAGTAGCTGCCGCGCCGCGCCACCGCACCCGGCACCACACGCACGCCGGCCTTGCGGAACTCGGCCTCGCCGAAGCCGGCAAAACGCGACTCCACCTTGTCCCAGAACGGTGCCGGCTGCGCGTCGATCACAGCCATCTCGTTGACGCGGAAATACAGCAGTACGGCTTTCTTCAACCACTCGTTGACGGCCCAGCCGCCCTGCCCGTCCGGCTCGGCGACGCGGAACTCGCCAGTCTCCAGGCCGTCGATGACGCGGGTGACGATGGCACGGGTGGAGCCGTCGATCTCGTCGACGGTCAGGCTGGCGCGGCGCTCGAATGCGCTTTCGATGCCGAACTTGAGTTCGTCAATACCCACCGGCGTTGCAGCGCCGCGGACGGCCTTTTCGGCGATCGGCAGTTTCTTCGCGGCTGCAGCCTTCTTGGCGGCCGGTGCGGACACCACGCTGGTCGGCCGCTTGGCCACGCGCGGGGCCGCACTGGTCGCCGGCTTGGTCGCGCTTTTCTTGGTCACCTGCTTGGCGACGCTCTTGCTGGCGGCCACCGGCTTGGCAGCAGCCGTGGCCTTGCGCTTGTCGACGGCCGGTGCCTGAGGCGCCTTGCCGCTCTTGCTCGGCGCGCGCTTGGGCGCTGCGCCGGTGGGGGTCGCGCCCTGCTTGCGCGCGGTCTTCTTGCTGGTGGCCATGGGGGGTCTCCGAACGGACTACTAGGTGGGATCGAGGCAGGCGCACAGCGCATCGCGCAGCGCCTGCCGGGCGGATTCGGGCAACGGGCGGTCGTGCTCGTCAGTGATCTGGAACTGGTCTTCGGCACGCTCGCCGAAGGTGGCGATGCGCGCATCGTGCACACGCAGGTGTTGCAGGCGCAGCACATTGGCCACATCGGCCAGCAAGCCGGGGCGATCGGGCGCAACCAGACTGATGCGGGTGCGGCGGCCACCGGCGCTCTCGCTGAACTCTACGCGCGGCGCAAAGCGGAAGTGGCGCAGCTGGCGCGGCACCGCACGCCGCGAGGGCCGCACCTTGTGCAGGTCGCCGGCCAGCACCTGGCGCAAGGCCGCGGCCAGGCGCTGCGGGTCGCCATCGGCGGAACTGTCCTGCGGCAGTACTTCGAACACGTCGAAGATCGCATCGTGCGGCGCATCCAGCACGCGGGCACGATGGATGCCATACCCCTTGCGATCCAGCGTCGCGACGATCGCGGAGAACAACCCATCGCGATCGGGCGAATACACGAACACTTCCAGCGCGTCGTTGTCCGGCACCGCGCGCCGCGCCTTGACCATGCTCTGGCCGATCTGCACTTCGATCAGCGACACCGCCTGCCAGGCCAGTTGCTCGGGACGGAAGCGCAGGAAGTTTTCATCCGGCATGCCGGCGAACTGGCGGTCGATGGTGGCATCGTCGTGGCCTTGCGCCTGCATCAGCGCGCGGGCGGACTCGCGCGCTTCGCGCAGGCGCTCTTCGCGCGGCGGCGGATGTTCCAGGCCCTCGCGCAGCGCACGCCGCGCGGCGAAGTACAGGTCGGCCAGCAGCCGGTCCTTCCAGGCGTTCCACAGCTTGGGACTGGTGCCGGCAATGTCGGCGCAGGTCAGCAGATACAGGTAATCCAGGCGCTCGCGCGTGCCGACCAGGGTCGCGAAACGGTGGATCACCTCCGGGTCGGAGATGTCCTGCTTCTGCGCGGTGACCGACATGCGCAGATGCTGCTCGACCAGCCAGGCCACCAGCGCGGTATCGCCTTCGCTGAGCCGGTGCGCCTGGCAGAACGCGCGCGCATCCACCGCGCCCAGCTCGGAGTGATCGCCGCCGCGCCCCTTGGCGATGTCGTGAAACAGGCCAGCCAGCAGCAGCAATTCCGGCTTGCGCAGGCGCGGCCAGACTTCGTGGGTGATCGAAAAACGCTCGTCGGCGCGACCGGCGGCAAACAGCGAGATGTTCCGCAGCACCATCAAGGTGTGCTGGTCCACCGTGTAGACATGAAACAGATCGAACTGCATGCGCCCGGACACGCTGGCGAATGCCGGAATCCATTGACCGAGCACGCCCAGGCGCGCCATGCGGTTGAGCGACTCCACCGCCCGCGGGCCGCGCAGCAGCGCCATGAAGCGGTCGCGCGCGGTCGCATCGGCGACGTCGTAGGCGGGCAACTCGCGCAGTACCTCGGCCAGCGCGCGCGCGGTCAGCGAATGCAGCCCGCGTACCTCGCGGTGCGCCGCCCACTGCGCAAACAGCGCAAAGACCTGCAGCACATCGCCGGCCGGCCAGTCCTCTGCATCCGCGGCCAGATAACCGCGGCGCAGACTGAAGCCCTCACCGAGCGGCTCCGGCACCGCCTCGCCGTCGAACTGTTCTTCGAAGCGCTGCAGCAAGCGGTCGCTGATACGGCGAATCAACGCAGCGCTGCGGTAGAAGCGCTGCATCATCTTTTCCACGCCCAGGCTTTCCGGGTCGTCGGCAAAGCCCAGCCGCTCGGCAAGCGTCTTCTGGTAATCGAACCCCAGCCGCTCTTCCGGCCGTTTGGCGACCAGATGCAGGCCGAAGCGCAAGCGCGCCAGTTCCTCGCGTTCGCGCCGCAGCGCTACGGCCTCGTCGAAACCGACATGGCCGAGCCCGACCAGCGCCTCCAGATCCTTGACCCCGAACGCGCGCAGCGCCATCCAGCCCAGCGTCTGCAGGTCGCGCAGACCGCCGGGGCCGTCCTTGATGTCCGGCTCCAGATTGTCGGCGGTATCGCCAAAGCGCTGGTGCCGCGCCAGCAGCTCTTCGCGCTTGGCCTGGAAGAACTCGCGCGCCGGCCACACCTGTTGCGGCGAAATCGCTGCCGCCAGCGCGGCGCGCGCCTGGCTACCGGCCACCAGCGGGCGCGACTCGATCAAGGCGGTCAGCACCGTCTGATCGGCGGCCGCGGCGGTGCACTGCGCCGGCGAGCGCACCGCGTGGCTGATCGGCAGGCCCACATCCCACAGCAAGGCGAACAGCCGCGCCAGGGCCTGCTCGTGCTGTTGCTGCACGCCGGTCTCGCCCAGCACCAGCACATCCACGTCCGAGCGCGGGAACAGTTCGCCGCGCCCATAGCCACCCACGGCATGCAACGACAGCCCGGCATCGGCCGGGATGCAGCGCGTCCACGCATTGCGCATCAATTGATCGACCGCGCGGGCGCGCAAGGCCACCAGGCGTTCGATCGGCTCGCCCTGGTCGAAGCGCTTGCACAGCCGCATGTCGGCATGCACCAGCAGCGGGCGCGCTTGCGCGGCCCACTCGGCATCGCCGGCGACACCCGGGTCGGGTCGGTCCGCCGGCGTGGCCGTCATACCGGAGCGGGAGCGTTCGGCGACAGCGTCAGCACATCCACGCCGTCTTCGGTCACCGCGACCATGTGTTCCCACTGCGCGGACAACTTGCGGTCCTTGGTCACCACGGTCCAGCCGTCCGGCAGGGTCTTATGGTGGTAAGTGCCTTCGTTGATCATCGGCTCGATGGTGAAGGTCATGCCGGGCTTGAGCACCAGGCCTTCGCCGGGACGGCCGTAATGCATCACCTGCGGCTCGTCGTGGTAGACCTTGCCGATGCCGTGGCCGCAGTAGTCGCGCACCACGCTGAAGCGCTCGGCTTCGGCAAATTTCTGGATCGCGTGGCCGACATCGCCCAGCGTTGCGCCCGGCTTGACCGCACGGATGCCGCGCCACATCGCCTCGTAGGTGGTTTCCACCAGCCGCTTGGCCATCACCGACGGCGTGCCGACGTAATACATGCGGCTGGTGTCGCCATGCCAGCCGTCCTTGATGACGGTGACATCGATATTGACGATGTCGCCGTCCTTCAGAACCTTGGCCACGCTCGGGATGCCGTGACAGATCACGTTGTTGACCGAGGTGCACACGCTCTTGGGAAAGCCGCGGTAGCCGACGTTGGCAGGAATGGTGCCCTGCACGTTGACGATGTGGTCGTGGCAGATGCGGTCCAGCTCGGCCGTGGTCACGCCCGCCTGCACATACGGCGCCACGACATCGAGCACCTCGGCGGCCAGACGGCCGGCGACGCGCATCAGTTCGATTTCTTCTTTGGTTTTCAGATTGACGCTCATGACAGCGATTATCGCCGATTCGGGCTGAATCTGAACGGCCTGCGCGGGCGTTTTTTCCGTTGGAGGCAATCAGTCGTCAAAACGAACGGGGCAGCAGGAAACTGGCGGCGCCGCGTATTCATGTGTGACGCACTACCGCACGCGTCAAAAAGTCCGTGAACGGGGTCATCCGAAAGACATCGCAATTTCGCGAAAACTCTGAGGATAAACAGCGAGATAGCCAAATCATTCAGGGTAATCTTTGGCACAGCTGATGCATTGGAGGCAGGGCGACGAGTCGTCGCGTCACCAATGACCAGACCGGTCAAGGAAATGTCCATGCGTACTGTCCGCCCTGTCCTGCTGTCCCTCGGCCTGCTCTCGACCATTGGCGTTGCCACTGCAGCAGATACCACCACATTCAACGTCAAGATCGCCGTCACCAAGGCCTGCACCATCACCGCTGCCTCGGCGACGGACGTCGACTTCGGCTCGGTGTTGTCCACCTCCACCGCCAATGCCGACGCCAACGGCAGCGTGACCGCGCAGTGCACCGCGCTGACCCCGTACAACATCGCCTTGAGCGCGGGCAGCAATGCCGGCACCGCCAACGACGTCACCACCCGCCGCATGAAGAACACCGATGCGCTGGTCACCACCAACAACTTCATCGCCTACCAGCTGTACCAGGATCTGGGCCGCAGCACGGTATGGGGCAGCACCACCGGCACCAATACGCTGAGCCGCACCGCCACCGGCATCAACCAGGTCTATCCGGTCTACGGCCGCGTGACCAACCCGTCGGCCAACAATCCCGCGACCGGTACCTACCAAGACACCATCACCGCCACGATCGTCTACTGAGCGCGCGCATGCCATTGCACCACTGCCTGTCGTACCGGATGCCGGCCTGGCTGGTCACGGCCGGATTGAGCCTGACGCTGGCGCTTGGCAGCGGCGTGCCGCTGCAGCCGGCCCATGCGGCCAGCCTGCAGCTGGCGCCGACCTCGCTGACGCTGAGCGCACAGCAGTCCGCCGACGGGCTCTGGTTGAGCAACAGCGGCAGCGCGCCGGTGCAGGTCCAGACCCGCGCCTATCGCTGGACCCAGCGTGACGGCAAGGACCAGCTCGACCCGACCCAGGAACTGCTGATCAGCCCGCCGATGCGCACGCTGGCCGCCGGCGAGCGCCAGCTGATTCGGGTGATTCGCGCCGGGCCCGCGCCGACCAGCGACGAAGTCTGCTACCGCATCATCGTCGACGAACTGCCCAACGCCGATGCGGATCGCAAGGGCATGCAGTTCGTGTTGCGCTACTCGGTGCCGATCTTCCTGCTGCCGCCGGGCAAGACCGAATCCACGCCGACCTTGAGCACGCAGGTGATTGCCGGCAGCGACGGCAATGCGCAGATCCAGATCAGCAACACCGGCAATGGGCACGCCCAGGTCGCCGACCTGCAGCACCGGGTCGATGGCACGACCAAGACGGCATTGAACGGGCTGGTGGGTTATGTCCTGCCCGGCCAGACCATGCGCTGGTCGCTGGGGGCACCGCTGGCCCAGTTCGGCCGCGGCACCATCATCGCAAGGATCAATGGTGAGGCGGACGAACGCACCTTGCTGGCCGCGCCAGCAGCGCCGTGATGCGGGCCGGCTGGCGATGACGCTGCTTGCGACCGCCACCTGCCTGGCACATGCCGCCTCCGGCGATCTGGCCGACATGGCGCCGTTGCCCGATCAGGCGCCGCAGAACGTGGCGGCCCTGCCGCAGACGCTGTACCTGGATGTCAGCCTCAACCAGGCCGACCGCGGCCTGGCACCGTTCGAACTGGTGGACGGCCACCTGCGCGGCTCGGTCGACACGCTGCGCAAGCTGGGCTTCCTCCTGGCCGACCGCGCCGCCAGCGAGCTGGTCGACCTGGATCGCCTGCCCGACGTGGAGGTGCGCTACGACGCCGCACTACAACGGCTTGCGTTGCAGGTACCGCTGGCGCAGCTGTCGCTCTCCACCACGGTACTCAAGGCCGAACAGGTCGCACCGCCCAGCGCCACCGCCTCGCCGGGCATGCTGCTCAATTACGACCTCTATGCCACCCGCAATGCCGGGGCCAGCAGCGTGTCGCTGGCGACCGAAGTGCGCGGTTTCGGCATCGGCCGCGGCATGGTCGACACCACCGCGGTGTTCCTGGCCTACAACCGCCCGCAGGACCAGCGCTGGCGCAGCGAAGCGGTGCGCCTGGACAGCGCCTGGCAGATGGATTTCCCCGACAGCGCCACCAGCCTGACGGTCGGCGATTTCTACAGCGGCTTTGTCGACTGGAGCCGCTCGATCCGCCTGGGCGGGATACAGATCGGCCGCAATTACGCCTTGCAGCCGTACCGCGTGCTCACCCCCACGCCAAGCTTCCTGGGCGAGGCGGTGGTGCCGTCGACGGTGGAGCTCTACGTCGACGGGCTGCGCCAGTACAGCGGCCAGGTGCCGGCCGGCCCGTTCCAGCTGGCCGCGCAACCCGGCATCAGCGGCACCGGGCAGGCGCAGATCGTGGTGACCGATGCGTTCGGCCAGGTGCGCCGGCTGGACTTCGCCTTCTATGGCACGCCGCAACTGTTGGCGCGCGGCATTTCCGAATGGTCGGCCGGCATCGGCCATCTGCGCCAGGACTACGGCGTGCGCTCGTTTTCCTATGAGTCGCGCACGGTCGCCAGTGCCACCCTGCGCAAGGGCCTGCGCGATGATTTCACCATCGAAGCGCATACCGAGGCCGGCGGCGGCGTGGTCAATGCCGGTGCCGGCGGCGTGTGGCTGCTCGGCGCAGGCGGCGTGGTCAACGCGGCCTACGCGCATAGCCGGATGGATGCGCTGCGCGGCGGGCAGTACGTGCTGGGGTATGCCTGGAACAACCGCCGCTTCAACTTCACTGTCGGCACCCAGCGCACCCACGGCGACTATCGCGACCTGGGCGCGCTGCAGGGCGCGTTGCCGGCGCGCATCAGCGACCGCGCGGTGTTCGGCGTCAACGTCAATCCGATCGGCTCGCTGGGCACCAGCTATGTGCGGCTGAGCTACCCGCAAGGCGACACCTCGCGGTATGCGAGTCTGTTCTGGTCGCGCAGTTTCGGGCGCAACTGGGCGGCCAATCTGTCCGGCAACCAGAACCTGGATGTGCGCAGCGACCGCAGCCTGTACCTGTCGCTGTCGACCACGTTCGGCGAGCTGCGCCAGGCCAGCGCCTCGATGCAGCGCAACGGCAACCGCACCGGATTCGTGGCCGATGTCAGCCAGCCGCTGCCCGGCGACGGCGACCTGGGCGGAATCGGTTGGCGCCTGCAGGGGCGTGCCGGCGACGATGCCAACGGCGGCCTGGCCGAGCTGGGGTGGTTGAACCGCGTAGGCCGCTACAACCTCGGCGTCGCCAACCAGGACGGCGCCAACTTCGGCTATGCCAGCGCCAGCGGCAGCCTGGTGTGGATGAACGGCCGCGGCTTTGCCGCGCGCGATATCCAGGATGCCTTCGCGGTGGTCTCCACCGACGGCCAGCCCGGCATTCCGGTGCGGCTGGAGAATCGCCTGATCGGCGTCACTGACGCGCGCGGCATGCTGCTGGTCACCCCGCTGCAGTCGTGGCAGCGCAACCAACTGTCCATCGACACCCTGAACCTGCCGGCGGACCTGCGCGTGGACCGCGTCGATACCGCGGTCACACCGCGCCAGCAGTCCGGGGTGGCGGTGCGCTTCGGCATCACCCGGGTGCGCGCGGCCATGATCGTGCTGCATGACGCCCAGGGCGTGCCGTTGCCGGTCGGCAGCGTGGTGCAGCGCGAGGGCGATGCCGAACGCGTGGTGGTCGGCTACGACGGCGAGACCTATCTGGACAACCTGCAGACCGACAACCGCATCCTGGTGGAGCTGCCGGATGGTCGTTGCAGCGCGCGCTTCACCTACCCGGCCAACCCCGGCGGCATTCCGCGGGTCGGCCCGCTGCCCTGCGTCCTGGAGCAGAAAACCCCATGAGCCTGCCCGCACTGTGGCGCCTGGTCTTTGCGCTGACGATCGCCACGTTGTGGCTTGCACCCGGCCAGGACGCGCGCGCGGACACCACCTGCAGCGTCACCCTCGGCACCCCGCTGGCGTTCGGCAACGTGGCGGCCAACGGCACCACCGATGCGGTGGCAACGCTCAACGTCTCCTGCGCGACCGCTGCGCTCAGCGTGCTGGGCTATGCGCAGGTGAGCCTGTGCCTGGACCTCGGGCCGGGCAGCGCCAGCAACGGGCTGTACGCGCCGCGCCGCATGCTCAACCCCACCAGCGACAGCCTGGACTTCCAGATCTACAGCGAGGCCACGCGCACCCAGGTCTGGGGCGCCACCGGGTCGACAACGCCCTCGCCGCGCCTGCTGACGTTGTCCTACGGCGTCCCGGTGGTCACCGGTGGCTCGCAGACGACCAGCGTCACCGTGTACGGGCGGATTCCGGCCAACCAGATCCTGTCGGTCGGCAACCACACCAGCAATTTCGGCGGTGCCGACACCGTGCTGCGCTACTCCTACAACGAGAGCGTCATCGGTGTGCCACCAGCGCCGAGCAGTTGCACGGCCGGCGGCAGCGGCGCCAAGACCGCCAGCAACGCATTCCCGTTCACTGCCTCGGCCAACGTGCCGGCACGCTGCAATACCTACGTCACCACCGACCTGGATTTCGGCAGCATCGCCGGCACCATCGATACCGCCATCGACCGCACCTCCACCATCAGCCTGTCGTGCACCAACCGCACCGCCTGGAACATCGGGCTGGGCGATGGCATCAATGCCACCGGCAGCGTCCGGCGCATGCGCCATGCCAGCAGTGCCAACTACATCGCCTATGAGCTGTACCGGGACGCCGGCCGCGGCAACCGCTGGGGCACCGGCATCGGTGTGGATACGCTCAGCGGTACCGGCAACGGAGTCGCGCAGACGGTGACCGTGTATGGCCGCGCGCCGGCACCGCAACAGCCCATTGCGGGCGCCTATAACGACACGGTGACCGTCTCCATCACTTACTGACAGTTAATAAAGTTCACATCGGGGGCGTCGCTATTTGTTACGTCTCCAATGCAAACGATTGCCTTCATGACGCTGGTCACTCTGTTGAAGCGCCTGACGCTGGTCGCCCTCGTCTGCAGCGCGAGCTCTACCGCAGCCAACGCAGCCACCGCTCGCGGCCCGGAAAACTTCACCCTGCACATCGGCCTGCGCCTGCTCAGCGGCTGCGAGCTGCGCACTGCGCCGCCACGCGCCAGCTGTTCCCGAGGCACGCCGATGGCGATCGCCCCGCCGGCCAGCGGCACCGATGCCCCCGCCGTCACCAGCACCGGGCAGGATGCCAGCGCACTTGCCGGGCCAGCGCCTGCCGGCAGCGCGCGCATCACCACGATCGCGTTCTGACCATGGCCGCGTCTCGCTCCTGTTGCGGCCTGCTAGCGCTAGCGCTGGCGTTGGCCGGCCTGGCCATCGGTGGCAGCGCCGTTGCCGCCGAGATCGCCATCGCCCCGACCACCGCACGCATTCCCGCCGACAGCGACCAGGCCACCGTCTGGCTCTACAACCAGGCGGCACTGCCGTGGCGCGCGGAAGCCAAGCTCTACCGCTGGCGCCAGGACGGCGACCGCGAGCTGCTCGAACCGGCCACCGCCGCCACCGTCAGCCCGGCGCATTTCGAAATTGCTCCGCAAGGCCGGCAACTGCTGCGGGTGATCCGCCTGGGCCCCAGCCCGGTGCAGACCGAAGACAGCTACCGATTGGTAGTGACCCAGCATGCTGCCGGTAACGACACCGAATTGCTGCGCTATTCCACGCCGGTGTTTGCCCTGCCCAGCCAGCCCGGCGACCCGCACCCAGCGCTGCAGGCCAGCCTGTCGGGCCAGGGCAGCGGCCGCGCACTGAAGGTCCATAACGCCGGGCTCAGTCATGCCAGGCTCGCCGACCTGGCCTACATCGATGCCGGCGGCACCCGCCGCAGCATCCGCGATGATCTGGCCGGCTACGTGCTTCCCGGCCAGACCAGGCAATGGACACTGCCGGCCAACCTGCCCGCCGGCAGTGGCCGCTTCGTGGCGCGGATCAATAGCGATATCGAGACGACGTTAGCGTTGGAGCCGTGAGCTCTGGGGATTGGGAATTCGGGATTGGGGATTCGCAAGAGCTGGCGCTTTGACCATCCTGGACCGACAGCGAACAACTGCCGCGACACACGGCCCGCCAATCCCGAATCCCGAATCCCTATTCCCCAATCCCGATTCGCCAATTGCGCGCGCCCGCTCAGCCGGCTATACTCCGCCGGCTGTTTTGCGTCTCTTGCGCATTGCGTCGTTCACGTCGGACGTCATCGACGAATTCACACCTGCCGCCACCATCCGTGCCGGGGTGCCCCGCAAGGGGTTCGTCACGGAGGCGACAGGGAAGCCCAACCCCGGAATCGTTTGTGCGCATCCTTATCGCAAGGGCCCGCACATCCATGTGCGGACTCCTCAAAGTCCAGTCCGCGCACGTAGATTCCGCTACCAGGAGTTACTTCAATGCCCCAAGTCACCATGCGTCAGATGCTGGAAGCCGGCGTCCATTTCGGTCACCAGACCCGCTACTGGAACCCCAAGATGGCGCCGTACATCTTCGGCGCACGCGGCAAGATCCACATCATCAACCTCGAGAAGACCGTTCCGCTCTTCAATGACGCGATGAACTTCCTCTCCTCGATCGCGCAGAAGCGCGGCACCGTGCTGTTCCTGGGCACCAAGCGCAGCGCGCGCGAGTCCATCAAGGAAGAAGCCGAGCGTTGCGGCATGCCGTTCATGACCCAGCGCTGGCTGGGCGGCACGCTGACCAACTTCCGTACCGTCAAGCAGTCGGTTGCCCGCCTGAAGGAACTGGAGTCGGCCGAGACCGACGGCACCTTCGACAAGCTGGTCAAGCACGAAGTGCTGGGCCTGCGTCGCGAGCGCGAGAAGCTGGACGCCTCGCTGGGCGGCATCAAGGAAATGAACCGTCTGCCCGACGCGATCTTCGTGATCGACATCGGCCATGAAGACATCGCCATCAAGGAAGCCAAGAAGCTCGGCATCCCGGTGATCGCGGTGGTCGACACCAACTACGACCCGGCCCTGGTCGACTACGCCATCCCGGGTAACGACGACGCCATCCGTGCCGTGCAGCTGTATGCACGCGCCGCTGCCGACGCCGTGCTGGAAGGCAAGGCTGCTGCGCCGAACTCCGCTTCGGTCCGCGAAGAAGAGTTCTCGGCCGAGTCCGCCGACGAAGGCAAGAGCCGTCGCGCTCCGGCCAAGAAGGGCGACAAGAAGGCTGACGCACCGGCCGACGCTGCCGCTCCGGCTGCCGAGTAATCGGCTTGCAATGCGGCCGCACCATGCTGTGCGGCCGCAGCCCCGACGGGTCCAGCGCGGCCCGTCGCCGAGGCCACTGAACATTTCTACGGGGGCGGCCGGCCTGGCTGCGCCGTCTCCTACTGGCGGAACACTCCGCCGCACGCATTCGTCCATATGAGGTAATTCCATGGAAATCACTGCTTCCCTGGTCAAGGAACTGCGCGAGCGCACCGGCGCCGGCATGATGGAGTGCAAAAAGGCACTCGTCGAAAACGCAGGCGACATCGACGCCGCTGCCGAATGGCTGCGCAAGTCGGGTCTGGCCAAGGCCGACAAGAAGGCTGACCGCGTTGCCGCCGAAGGCCGCATCGCCACCGCACAGGCCGGCGGCAAAGCTGTGCTGGTCGAAGTCAACTCCGAGACCGACTTCGTCGCCAAGGACGAGAACTTCCTGGCCTTCACCGAGACCGTGGCCACCGCCGCGCTGAACTCGGATGCAGCCGATGCCGAAGCGCTCAAGAGCGTCAAGCTCGACAGCGGCGAGACCATCGAGGAGCGTCGCGCCGCGGTCATCGCCAAGGTCGGCGAGAACCTGCAGGTGCGTCGCCTGGTCCGCATCGACAGCGCCAACAACGTTGCAGCCTACGTGCACGGCGGCCGCATCGGCGTGCTGGTCGAGCTGAAGGGTGGCGACATCGAGCTGGCACGCGGCATCGCCATGCACATCGCCGCGATGAACCCGCCGCACGTCAAGGCCTCCGATGTTCCGGCCGAGTTCGTCGCCAAGGAAAAGGAAATCGAACTGGCCAAGATGTCCGAGAAGGACAAGGCCAAGCCGGCCGAGATCCTGGAAAAGATCATCAGCGGCAAGATCAGCAAGATCGTCAACGAAGTGACCCTGTACGGCCAGCCGTACGTGCTGAACACCGACCAGACCGTCGAGCAGGCCGTCAAGGCTGCCGGTGCCGAAGTGGTCGGCTTCCAGCGCCTGGCCGTTGGCGAAGGCATCGAGAAGGTGGTGGAAGACTACGCCGCCGAAGTGATGAAGCAGGCCGGTCTGGCCTGATCCTCGCCACTGCGTAGAGAAAGCCGCGGCTTGCCGCGGCTTTTTTTTTGGGCCAGCCGCTGTGGCGCAGGCCAATCGACGCACGAAGCTGAAGCGAACGCATCCGCCGGGCACGCAACCGGCCTCAACTCTACAGATGTCGTTATGGTTGCCGCTACAACTGGATGCCGACCAGGCTTTCAGCGTCCATCACGCACGCGCTGCAGCGCGGCGGCGACAGAGCTTGGCGTGCCCCATTAACGAGCGCAGCGGTATGCTTGCGCCCACCGTCGGCGATGACCCATGCAACCAGATCTACAGGCCGCCCTGCACTACTGCCGCAACCTGCCCTCGCCCCCAGGCGTTGCGCTGCGCGTCATCGAGCTTGCGCAGGACCCCGATGTGGACATGACCACCACGGCCAACCTCATCGGCATGGACATGGCGCTGAGCGCGCGCATGCTGCGGGTGGCCAATTCGCCGCTGTACGCCAGCCGCCGCCGCATCGACAACCTCGGCCAGGCGCTGACCATGCTCGGCCTCAACGCGACCCTGAGCCTGGCGCTGGGGTTTTCGATGGTGCACGGCGTACGCAGCACCTTCACCGCGCATCCGCTGCATGAGCGCATCTGGCGCCGCGCCGGCCTGTGCGCGCTGGCCAGCCGCATCCTCGGCCAGGCCTACGGCATCCGCAAACCCGAAGAACTCATGCTGGCCGGCCTGTTGCAGGACATCGGCAAGCTCGCCCTGCTGCAGGGCGCGCCCGAGCTATATGCGCCGCTGCTGGAGCAGTCGCCCGACAACGCCGCCCTGCTCGATGCCGAACGCGAGCATCTGGGCGCTAACCATGCCGAAGTCGGCGCCTGGCTCGCGCATCAATGGCAGTTGCCGCCGTACCTGCAGAACGCCATCGCGCAGAGCGAGGAAGAGCCCGCCAGCCTGGAGCCGTTCATGGCTTGCGTCGCGCTGTCCGGACGCCTGGCAGACATCTGGCTGTCGGCCAGTGCCGCGGCCGCCACCGAACACGCGCAGCGCCAGGCGCAGGACGTGCTGGAACTGGATGCCGAACGCTTCGAAAAGGTGATCGAACGCATCGCCGAATCGCTGCCGGAACTGGAAGCCCTGTTCGACATCCGCGTGCCGCAACCCGAGCACATCCAGATGATCTTCGAACAGGCGCGCGAGCTGGCGATGCTGCGCAGCCTGCGCGAGTTGCAGGATGTGGCCGAAGCGCGCCGGCATGCCGACGAATCGGAAAACCGCATGCGCCATCTGGCCGAACAGGCCAGCCGCGATGCATTGACCGGCGTATTCAATCGCCACCAGCTCGGCACCGCGCTCGCGCATGAGTTCGAGCTGGCATCGCGCCAGAACTGGCCGCTGTCGATCGCCTTCATCGATCTGGACGACTTCAAGCGCGTCAACGATGCGCATGGCCATCTGATCGGCGACGAGGTGCTGCGCAACTTCGCGCAGACGCTGCAGCGCATGGTGCGCACCAGCGACCTGGTGGCCCGCTATGGCGGCGAGGAATTCCTGGTGCTATTGCCCAATACCGCGGCCGAAGCGGCGTTGGCGGTGGTCGAGCGCATCCTGGCCGAGACCGCACGCACGCCGATGGCGCAACTGCAGGGCGGCCCGTTGCACATCACCTTCTCGGCGGGACTGGCCACCCACGGCGGTGGCGACCGGCAGTTCGAGAGCATCGAGCATCTGCTGCAGGCCGCCGACAGCACGCTGTATCGCTCCAAACATCGCGGCCGCAACCGCGTCACCGCCTACGATGCGACCGACATGCCGACGCCGCAGCCCCCGCGCGCGCACTGAGCAACGCGTCACGGCATCGCCAACTACCGAATTTTTACCACGCCCGGTGACAGGCTTCCGCTAGACTTGCCGGCGTTTGCCGATCCCCCACACCGAGGTCTCCCCCATGTCTGAACTTCCCTATCGCCGCATTCTTCTCAAACTTTCCGGGGAGGCGCTGATGGGAGACGGGGATTACGGCATCGATCCCAAGGTCATCAATCGCCTCGCCCATGAGGTGATCGAAGCCCAGCAGGCCGGTGCGCAGGTCGCGCTGGTGATCGGCGGCGGCAACATCTTCCGCGGCGCCGGCCTGGCCGCCAGCGGCATGGACCGCGTCACCGGCGACCACATGGGCATGCTGGCCACCGTGATCAACGCACTGGCGATGCAGGACGCGCTGGAAAAGCTCGGCGCCAAGGTGCGCGTGATGAGCGCGATCAAGATCAACGATGTCTGCGAGGACTTCATCCGCCGCCGCGCGATCCGCCATCTGGAAAAGGGCCGCATCGCGATCTTCGCCGCCGGCACCGGCAACCCGTTCTTCACCACCGACTCGGGCGCGGCGCTGCGCGCGATCGAGATCGGTGCCGACCTGCTGCTCAAGGCAACCAAGGTCGACGGCGTGTACGACAAGGACCCGAAGAAGCACCCCGATGCGGTGCGTTACGACAGCCTGACCTACGACCAGGTCATCCTGCAGGGCCTGGAAGTGATGGACACCGCCGCCTTCGCGCTGGCGCGCGACAGCGACCTGCCGCTGCGTATCTTCGGCATGAGCGAGCCCGGGGTGCTGCTGCGTATCCTGCACGGCGAGCAGATCGGCACGTTGGTGCAGGGTCGGAGTTGAGGCCGGGAATCGGGAATCGGGATTGGGGATTCGTTAAAGCGCAGTGCTGATGCCTGCCGGTGAAGCGGCTCCAGTGGAAGCGGCGCCGGCAAGTGAACCGGCTGCGCGGGTCCTGACGACCCGCGAGTCGTGAAACCCCAGTCCCGGCTATAATCTCCGGATTCAGCTCCACACGGATTCCGGCGATGCTCAACCAGATCAAACAAGACGCGCAGACGCGCATGACCAAGAGCATCGATGCTCTGCGCCACTCCCTGACCACCGTACGCACCGGCCGCGCCTCTCCGGCGCTGCTGGACGGCATCAAGGTCAAGGCCTACGGCACCGACACCCCCCTCAACCAGGTCGCCAGCATCAGCGTCTCCGAAGGCCGCTCGCTGGTCATCAGCCTGTTCGACAAGGGCATGATCAAGGACGTGGAAAAGGCGATCTACGCCTCGGATCTGGGCCTGACCCCGACCGTGGTCGGCACCGTGATCCGTCTGAACCTGCCGCCGCTGACCGAGGAGCGCCGCAAGGAGCTCAGCAAGGCCGTGCATGGCGAGGGCGAAGACAGCAAGGTGGCCATCCGCAACATCCGTCGCGATGCCAACCAGCAGGTCAAGGATCTGCTCAAGGACAAGGCGGTTACCGAAGACGAGGCGCGCAGCGCCGAAGACGACATCCAGAAGCTCACCGACAAGGCCATCAAGGATGTGGATGAGGTCGTCAAGGCCAAGGAACAGGAACTGATGACGGTCTGATCGTGGCATCGCCTGCCATGCATCCAGCACCTTCCGCTGCCGCCGTGCCGCGCCACATTGCCATCATCATGGATGGCAACGGGCGTTGGGCGCAGCGTCGGCGGCGTCCGCGCATGATCGGTCATCGCGCCGGCGCGCGCGCGGTCAATCGCACCATCGATTTCTGCCTGGAAAAAGGCGTTTCGGCGCTCACCCTGTTCGCGTTTTCCAGTGAAAACTGGGGCCGCCCGCAGGAGGAAGTCGATGCACTGATGAAGCTGTTCCTGCATGCGCTCGATCGCGAGGTCGACGAACTGCAGCGGCGTGGTGTGCAGGTGCGCTTCATCGGCGATCGCAGCCGTTTCGCGGCGCCATTGCGCGAGCGCATGGCCGCCGCCGAACGCATGACCGCCGCCAATGCGCGGCTGGTGCTGAGCATCGCCGCCAGCTATGGCGGCCGCCAGGACATTGCGCTGGCCGCGCGGGCATTGGCCGAAGAAGTGGCCGCCGGCCGCCTGCAGCCGCAGCAGATCGACGAAGCGCTGCTGGCCAGCCGCGTCGCGCTGGCCGATCTGCCGGCGCCGGACCTGTTCATCCGCACCGGCGGCGACACCCGCATCAGCAATTTCCTGCTGTGGCAGCTGGCTTATACCGAGCTGTGGTTCACCGAAACCCTGTGGCCGGAGTTCGATGCCGGCGTGCTGCAGCAGGCACTGGATGACTATGCCGGACGCGAACGTCGCTTCGGCCTGACCAGCGCCCAGATCGCCGACAAGGCGACGGAGAGTTCCTCCGCATGACCAAGACCCGCGTGATTGCCGCGCTGATCATGGCGCCGCTCGCCATTTGCGCGATCGTGCTGCTGCCCACGCAATGGCTGGCGGCGCTGGCGGCGATCCTGTTCCTGACCGGCCTGTGGGAGTGGCTAAAGCTCTCCGGCATCGACGACAGCCTGCCGCGCACCGTGCTGCTGATGCTCAATCTGCTGCTGATGGTGCTGATGGTGTGGGCCTCGGCCGGCTCCATGGTGCTGTTCCAGATCGCCGCCCTGGTGGGGGTGGTCTGGTGGCTGCTGGCGTTGTTGTGGCTGCACTTTTTCACCTTCGGTGCCGATCACGGCAACGGCCAGGCGCGCGCGCTCAAGCTCGCCGCCGGCACGCTGGCGGTCCTGCCGGCCTGGGCCGCGCTGGTGCTGCTGCATGCCAACCCGGACAAGGGCAACCTGTGGCTGCTGACCGCGCTGACCATGGTCTGGGCGGCCGATTCGGGCGCCTATTTCGCCGGCCGCGCGTTCGGCAAGCACAAGCTGGCGCCGCGGGTCAGCCCCAACAAGACCATCGAAGGCCTGCTCGGCGGCATGGTCGCCGGCATCGTGGTCGCCTGCGCATTCGGCTGGCTGGCCGGGCTGACCCTGGCGCATGTGCCGCAGCTGGTGCTGGTCTCGGCGGTGGCGGTGCTGGCCTCGGTGCTGGGCGATCTGTTCGAGAGCCTGCTCAAGCGCCATGCCGGCGCCAAGGACTCGGGTGCAGTGATTCCGGGCCATGGCGGCGTGCTGGATCGTATCGACGGCGTGCTCGCCGCCCTGCCGGTGTTCGCACTCGGCAAGGAAATTCTCGGATTCTAGGCATGGCTGGCTCCCCTCTCCGTCAGGTCGCCGTGTTCGGCGCCACCGGCTCGATCGGTGCGTCGGCACTGGATGTGATCGCCCGTCATCCGCAGCGGCTGCGCGCCAGCGTGCTGTCGGCCGGCAGCAAGGTCGACGAGCTGCTGGCGCTCTGCGTCACCCATCGTCCTGCGCATGCGGTGATCGCCGACCCATCGCTGTATCCGGCGCTGCGCGACGGCCTGCGCGTGGCCGGATTGGCCACCCAGGCGCACGCCGGCTCCGACGCACTGGATGCGCTGGCCGCCAGCGACGCCTGCGACACCGTGGTCGCGGCGATCGTGGGAGCGGCAGGCCTGCCGTCCACGCTGGCCGCGGCCCGCGCCGGCAAGCGCCTGCTGCTGGCCAACAAGGAATCGCTGGTACTGGCCGGCGAGCTGCTGACCCGCACCGCGGCGGCGGCCGGCGCCGAGATCATCCCGATCGACAGCGAACACAGCGCCGTCTTCCAGTGCCTGCGTTCCTGCGACGCCAGTCGCGGCGTGCGCCGAGTGATCCTCACCGCGTCCGGCGGGCCGTTCCGCGGCTGGGACCGCGCCGCGCTGGGCGCCGTCACGCCCGCGCAGGCGGTCGCCCATCCCAAATGGTCGATGGGGCCGAAGATCTCGGTGGATTCGGCGACGCTGATGAACAAGGGCCTGGAAGTGATCGAAGCGCATCACCTGTTCGGCCTGCCCGGCGCGCAGATCGATGTGCTGGTGCACCCGCAGAGTCTGGTGCACTCGCTGGTGGAATTCGTCGACGGCTCCACCCTGGCCCAGCTCGGCCTGCCGGACATGCGCACCACGCTGGCGGTCGGCCTGGCGTGGCCGGAGCGGGTCGAGTCCGGGGTTGCCGGGCTGGACCTGCTGACCCAGGGTCGGCTGGATTTCGAGGCGCCGGACACCGCCGCATTCCCGTGTCTGCGCCTGGCCTGGGAGGCGCTGGAGGCCGGTGGAACCGCCCCTGCGATCCTGAACGCGGCCAATGAAGTGGCTGTTTCAGCGTTTCTTCAGGGCCAGGTGGGTTTCCTAGCGATTCCCGCGTTGGTCGAACACACACTGACAACGCTCCCACGGCACAATGCCGACTCCCTCGACACCCTGCTTTCTGCCGATGCGCAAGCGCGGCAGATCACCGAACGCGCCCTCGCCCATCACAGCCTTCATGCCTGATCGATTTACGCAGACGAGTTGCATCCATGGGTGATTTCATCGGTTCGGTCTGGTGGATGATCGTCAGCCTGGGCGTGTTGGTGACCTTCCACGAATTCGGCCACTTCTGGGTCGCGCGCCGCTGCGGCGTCAAGGTGCTGCGCTTTTCGGTGGGCTTCGGCAAACCGTTGTGGATGCGGCGCGACCGTCACGGCACCGAGTTCGTGGTGGCGGCCATCCCGCTCGGTGGCTACGTCAGGATGCTCGACGAGCGCGAAGGCGACGTGCATCCGGCCGAGCAGGACCAGGCCTTCAACCGCAAGACGGTGTGGCAGCGCATCGCCATCGTGGCGGCCGGCCCGATCGCCAACCTGCTGCTGTGCATGGCGATGCTGTGGGCGATGTTTGTGGTCGGCAAACAGGATTACTCGGCCACCGTCGGCCGCGCCGATGGCCTGGCCGCCGAAGCCGGCCTGAGCCCGGGCGAGCGCATCGTGCGCATCGATGGGCGCGATGTCAGCAGCTGGAGCGATGCCAGCATGCAGCTCACCACCGCAGCCATGGACAAGCGCGATATCCGCGTGCTGACCGCCACTGATGGCGCCGGCAACCGCGAGCACACGCTGCGGCTGTCGCAGCTGCCGGCCGGCTTTGACGAGCGCCGCGTGGCCTCGCTGGCCGGCATCGGCTGGCAGTTCATGCTGCAGCCGCCGGTGGTGGGCCAGGTGGTCGCCGGCTCCGCGGCGCAGGGACTGCTGCAGCCGGGCGACCGCATTGTCGCCATCGACGGCCAGCCGATCCGCTCGGCCGACGAGATTCCCGCCCAGCTGCAAGCACTGGGCGCACAGGGCGGTACCGGCATGATCGAGGTCGCGCGCGGCGAAGACCGGCTGGCGCTGGAAATCGCCCCGCGCCGGTCGCCGCAGGGCCAGTGGCTGCTGGGGGTGGGGTTTGCGGCAGCGCAGGCGCCAGCCTACGACAGCCGCCAGCAGTATGGCGTGTTCGCCGCGGTGCCGGCGGCGATCCGTGAAACCGGCCGGATGACCGCCGATTCGCTGGGCATGATGAAGCGCATGCTGACCGGCCAGGCCTCGGTCAAGAACATCTCCGGGCCGGTCACGATTGCGCGCGCAGCCAACGCATCGGCCGAACGCGGGCTCGACTGGTTCCTGTATTTCCTCGGATTGCTGTCGCTCAGCCTGGCGATCATCAACCTGATGCCGATCCCGATCTTGGACGGTGGGCATCTGCTGTATTACCTTACCGAGTTGGTCAAGGGCAGCCCGATCAGCGAACGGGCCATGATTGCCGGGCAATATGTCGGCCTGGCGGTCCTGGCCGGGCTGATGGGACTGGCGTTCTACAACGACATCCTCGGCCTGGTTCCACGATGAAGCTGCTCCACTCTTTCCGCCTGTTGTCGTCGTCATACGTCGGCATCCAGCAACACCCGAAATCGACTCCAACCGGATGTGACATGACGCGTCTTCCCACTCGCCGCCTGCTTGCCCTCGCTCTTGCCGCCGGCCTCAGCCTGCCAGTCGTTGCCCTGGCCGCAGAGCCGTTCGTTGCCAGCGACATCCGCGTCGACGGCCTGCAGCGCATTGCCTCCGGCACCGTGTTCACCTATCTGCCGGTGAACCGCGGCGACACCGTGGACGATGCCAAGGTCGCCGACTCGATCCGTGCGCTGTACCGCACCGGCTTCTTCGAGGATGTGCAGCTGGATCGCCAGGGCAACATCCTGGTGATCACCGTGAAGGAACGTCCGGCGATCAACAAGCTCACCGTAACCGGCAACAAGGACATCAAGTCCGAGGAACTGCTCAAGGGCCTGGGCGACATCGGCCTGACCGAAGGCGGCACCTTCGATCGCCTGAGCCTGGACCGCGTGACCCAGGAACTGACCCGCCAGTACAACAACCGCGGCAAGTACAACGTCGAGATCACCCCGACGGTGAGCCCGCTGGACCGTAACCGCGTGGATGTGGCGATCGCGATCAAGGAAGGCAAGGCGGCCAAGATCCGCCACGTCAACCTGATCGGCACCGAGAAGTTCGCCAACGAGGACATCCTGGAGAACTGGGAATCCAAGGAGCACAACTGGGCCTCGTGGTACCGCCGCGACGACCAGTACTCCAAGGAAAAGATGTCCGGCGATCTGGAGAAGCTCAACTCCTGGTACCTGGACCGCGGCTACGTGGACTTCAGCATCGACTCCACCCAGGTGTCGATCAGCCCCGACAAGCGCGACATGTTCGTCAGCGCTGGCGTCACCGAGGGCGAGCAGTACAAGATTTCCGAGATCAAGGTCACCGGCGACACCGTGCTGCCACAGGCAGACATCGAGCGCCTGGTCATCCCCAAGGCCGGCGACATCTTCTCGCGTGCGCTGCTGGAGTACACCTCCGATGCGATCACCAACACGCTGAGCAACGTCGGTTACGCGTTCGCCAAGGTCAACCCGCTGCCGACCCCGAACCGCGAGGACCGCACCGTTGCGGTGAACCTGCAGGTGGTGCCGGGCCCGCGCGTGACCGTGCGTCGCATCCTGTACAAGGGCAACAGCCGCACCTCCGATGAGGTGTTGCGCCGCGAAATGCGCCAGTTCGAAAATACCTGGTACTCGCAGGCGGCGATCGACCGTTCCAAGATCCGTCTGCAACGCCTGGGCTACTTCGAGAGCGTGGACGTGGAAACGCCGGCGGTGCCGGGCAGCAACGACCAGGTCGACGTGGTCTACAACGTCAAGGAAACCACCTCCGGCAGCTTCGTGTTCGGCCTCGGCTACTCGCAGAGCTTCGGTGTGACCACCTCGGTGCAGTTGTCGCAGAACAACTTCCTGGGCGGCGGTAACCGGGTGGCGGTGGAGGCCTCGCGCAGCAGCTACCAGCAGCGCTACGCGTTCTCCTACACCAACCCGTTCTTTACCGACGACGGCGTGTCGCTGGGCTACAACCTATCGTGGCGCTCGCTGGACTACTCGGACTTCAACACCGCGCAGTACAACAGCAAGAATGGTTCGGCGCAGGTGGTGTTCGGCGTGCCGATCACCGAGAACGACACCGTCTCAGCGATGGTCGGCATCGACAGCAACCAGATCAATACGTTCCAGGGCCAGACCCCACAGGCGATCATCGACTACATCGATGCGGTCGGTACACGCACCTTCCATGCCTGGCGCACCGAGCTGGGCTGGGCACGCGACACCCGCAACGACTTCTTCATGCCGACCCGCGGCATGTACCAGCGCGTCGGCCTGGAGACCACCCTGCCCGGCTCCACGGTCGAGTACTACAAGCTCAATTACCAGATCTCCAACTACTGGCCGATCATCCCGGCGATCGTGTTGAACACGCGCTTCGAGCTGGGTTATGGCGACAGCTACGGCAACGACAGCTCGCGCGTGCTGACCAATCCGGACGGGTCGACGCGCACGGTCACCGCCACCGGCTTGCCGTTCTACGAGAACTTCTACGCCGGCGGCACCAATTCGGTGCGCGGCTTCGAAGACAACACGCTGGGTCCGCGTTCGGAACAGACCTTCAATTACACGCGCGGCCAGCCGCTGGGTGGTTCGTTCAAGACCGTCGGTTCGGTGGAAATGTATTTCCCCAAGCTGTTCGACAGCCCGTCGGCCCGCGTGTCGGCGTTCTTCGACTTCGGTAACGTCTACGACGGCGTGGACAACTTCAAAGCCAACGAGCTGCGTGCGTCCACCGGCGTGGCGCTGTTGTGGCGCGCACCGGTCGGCCCCATCTCGATCAGCTACGCGTTCCCGCTGAAGAAGGAAGACAACGACGAGATCGAACGTCTGCAGTTCACCTTCGGCGGCCAGTTCTAACAGCCAACGGCAACAAAAAAGGCGGCCCGCGTGTGCGGGCCGCCCGTGTATCGCCGGTGGGATGTCGGCCGGTCAGAACCAGCTGTCGAACCAGGTGGAAACGGTGTTGGACAGGCAGCTGGCGATTTCGCCGGCAGGCAGGCTGAGACACTGCAGTTGCTGCTGACCAGTGGCCTTGCCCTGATCGATATCGAAGGTCTGGGCCGATGCACTCGCGACCGCGCCCATCATGACCAGACCACCAAGGATGGAAAGAACGGTTTTCATATGCTTGCTCCTGGATTCGCCGCTTGATTGCGACAGGACCCTAGATACGCAGGCTTTGTTGGGAACTGTTTAATGGTGTTTTTTCCCCGTTAAAGCGGCGCTCCCACATTTACAAGAGGTTCACCCTGATGCGCTTGACCGCCAGTGCGATTGCCGAACAATTTGGGTTGACCGTCGTCGGCGATGGCGCCATCGAAGTCAGTGGCGTCGCCACCCTGGCGCATGCCGGCGCCGGGCAGCTGAGCTTCCTGTCCAATCCGCGCTACCGGCCGCAGCTAGGCCAGAGCCAGGCGGCCGTGGTGGTTCTGCGCGCCGACGATGCGGCGGATGCACGCGGCACCGCGCTGGTGGCCAAGGATCCCTATACAGCGTTCGCCAAGATCGCGGCCTTGTTCGATGTGGCGCCGGTGCGCGAACCGGGGATCCACCCTTCCGCGGTGATCGATCCCAGCGCACAGGTTTCGCCGAACGCCCACGTCGGCCCGTTCGTCAGTATCAGTGCGCGCAGCCGCGTGGGCGATGGCTGCGTGATCGGCACCGGCAGCATCATCGGCGAGGACTGCGTGGTCGATGAGGGCAGCGAGCTGCTCGCCCGCGTCACCCTGGTCACCCGGGTGCGCCTGGGCAAGCGCGTGCGTATCCATCCCGGTGCGGTGATCGGCGCCGACGGCTTCGGCCTGGCGATGGATGCCGGGCACTGGATCAAGGTCCCGCAACTGGGCGGCGTGGTGATCGGCGACGACTGCGAGATCGGCGCCAACACCTGCATCGACCGCGGCGCGCTGGAAGACACCGTGCTGGAAGAGGACGTGCGCGTGGATAACCTGGTGCAGATCGCACACAACTGCCACATCGGCGCACATAGCGCCATCGCCGGCTGCACCGGGATCGCCGGCAGCGCCAAGATCGGCCGTTACTGCCTGCTCGGCGGGCATGTCGGCGTGGTCGGGCATCTGGAGATCTGCGACAAGGTGGTGATCACCGGCAAGTCGGTGGTACGCAATTCCATCCATGAGCCGGGCGAGTATTCGTCCGGCACCCCTCTCACCGACAATCGCACGTGGCGCAAGAATGCCGCGCGCTTCAAACAACTCGATGTGCTGGCAAGGCGCATCCTGGCTGTGGGCAAGGAGAAAGAATGAGTCACCCCACTTACGAGCTGCCGATCGACGTCAACCAGATCCAGACGCTGATCCCGCACCGCTATCCGTTCCTGCTGATCGACAGGGTCATCGAGCTCGACCTGGATGCCAAGCGCATCGTCGGGCAGAAGAACGTCAGCATCAACGAGCCATTTTTTCAGGGCCATTTCCCCACCCGCCCGGTGATGCCCGGCGTGCTGATCATCGAGGCATTGGCGCAGGCCGGTGGCGTGATGACCCAGCTCGGCCTGGGACGCGACGCGCTGTCCAAGCTGTTCTACATGGTCAAGGTCGACAATGCCCGCTTCAACAAGCAGGTGGTGCCGGGCGACGTGCTGATGCTGGAAGTGCAGATGAAGCGTCTGATCCGCAACATGGGGTGCTATTACGGCGAGGCCAAGGTCAACGGCGAAGTCGTGGCCAGTGCCGAAGTCATGTGCGCCGGCGCCAAGGAATAACCCGTTTTTGGAGGTGAGACACGATGCGTGATCAAGCACCCTTGATTCATCCCACCGCCGTCATCGATCCGTCGGCGCAACTGGCCAGCGATGTGCGCGTGGGCGCGTTTTCGCTGATCGGCGCCGATGTGCAGATCGATGCGGGCACCGAGGTGGGGCCGCATTGCTCGATCCACGGCCCGACCCGGATCGGCCGCAACAACCGCTTCATCGGCCACGCCGCGATCGGCGGCGAACCGCAGGACAAGAAGTACGCCGGCGAGCGCACCGAACTGGTGATCGGCGACGGCAATGTGATCCGCGAATTCGTCACCATCAATCGCGGCACCGGCGGCGGTGGCGGCATCACCGTGGTCGGCGACGACAACTGGATGCTGGCCTACACGCATGTGGCGCACGACTGCCATGTCGGCAACCACTGCGTGTTCTCCAACAACACCACGCTGGCCGGCCATGTCACCGTGGGCGACTACGTGATCATCAGCGGCTTTGCCGGCGCGCATCAGTTCTGCCGGATCGGCGCGCACGCCTTCCTGGGCATGGGCGCGCTGACCAATGGCGACGTGCCGCCGTTCACCATGGTCGGCAGCGAATCGCTGGGCCGCCCGCGCGGCATCAACAGCGAAGGGCTCAAGCGGCGCGGCTTCGATGCCGAGCGCATCACCGCGATCAAGCGCGCCTACCGCACGCTGTACGTCGCCGGCCTGCCGCTGGCCGAAGCCAAACTGCAGCTGGCCGAACAGGCCAAGAGCAGCGAAGACGTGCGCGGACTACTCGAGTTCATCGAGGCGGCGGAAAGGCCGTTGTTGCGATGACGGGAATCGGGAATCGGGAATCGGGAATCGATGCAGGCGCGCATGCGGACGCGCCTGCCGCCGGTCCATCGCCAGCACTTCCGATTCCCCATTCCCCACTCCCGATTCCCAGCGCGCAAACGCGCGCCCCGCGCATCGCACTGATCGCCGGCGAAGCCTCCGGCGACATCCTGGGTGCGGGTCTGATCGACCAGCTGCGTCGCCGCTATCCGGGCGCCGAATTCGTCGGCATCGGTGGCGATGCGATGCGCGGTGCCGGCTGCCAGACCTGGTTCGATGCCAGCGAGCTGGCGGTGATGGGGCTGACCGAAGTGCTGCAGCATCTGCCGCGGCTGTTGAAGCTGCGCCGCGCCTTCCGGGAGCGGGTGCTGGCGTGGAAGCCGGACGTGTTCATCGGCATCGACGCACCCGATTTCAATCTGTCGGTCGAGCGCTGGCTCAAGCAGCGCGGCGTGCGTACCGTGCATTACGTCAGCCCGTCGGTCTGGGCCTGGCGCGAGAAGCGTGCGGAAAAGATCGGCGCCAGCGCCGACTTGGTGCTGTGCCTGTTTCCGATGGAGCCGCCGATCTATGCCAGGCACGGCATCGATGCGCGCTTTGTCGGCCACCCGATGGCCGACGACATCGCCTACCAGGCCGATCGCGAGGCCGCGCGCGCCAAGCTGGGCCTGTCCGCGTCCAGCACCGTGCTGGCGGTGTTGCCCGGTAGCCGCCATGGCGAAATCAGCAAGCTCGGCGATACCTTCTTCCAGGCCGCCTGGCTGGTGTCCGAGCACCTGCCCAACCTGCACGTGCTGGTTCCCGCGGCCAACCCCGGCTGCAAGCAGCTGCTGGCCGAACAATTGTCGCGGTCGTCGCTGCCGGTGCTGCGTTCGCACCTGCTCGATGGCCAGGCGCGCACCGCGATGCTGGCCGCCGACGTGGTGCTGCTGGCGTCGGGCACCGCCACGCTGGAGGCGATGCTGGTCAAGCGCCCGATGGTGGTTGGCTACAAGGTCGCCCCGCTCACCTACCGCATCGTCAGGACGCTGGGCCTGCTCAAGGTCAACCGCTACGCGCTACCCAACATCCTGGCCAACGACGACCTCGCCCCCGAGCTGATGCAGGACGACTGCACCCCGGAACGGCTGTGCGTGGCCCTGCTGGACTGGTTCAAGCACCCGGAAAAAGTCGCCGCCCTGCAACCGCGCTACCTCGCCCTGCACGCCGAACTGCGCCGCGACGCATCGGCACGCGCGGCCGATGCGGTGGCTGGGTTGCTGGAGGGCCGGGGTTCGGGAGTGGGGAGTGGGGATTCGGCAGGAGCAAAAGCGTGAAGATCATCGCTGCGGGCGCTCAAGCCGAGGCGCGCCAGTCGCCCTTGTTCGGCCAATCCCAAATCCCCAATGCCGAATCCCGGCGTCTGATCGCCGGTGTCGACGAAGCGGGCCGCGGCCCGCTTGCCGGGCCGGTGGCGGTGGCTGCCGTGGTGTTCGACCCGAGCAAGCCGCGCATCAACGGGCTGGACGATTCCAAGCAGCTGAGCGCGCAGCGGCGCGAGCAGTTATATGCGCGCATCGTCGAGCGGGCGCTGGCGTGGTCGGTAGTGCTGATCGACAGCGAGGAGATCGACCGCATCAACATCTACCAGGCGACCATGCTGGGCATGCGGCGTGCGGTGGAGGGCGTGGCGCATGTGGCCGGGTTTGCGCGCATCGACGGCAACCGGGTGCCCAAGGGCCTGCCCTGCCCGGCCGAGGCCTTGATCGGCGGCGATGCGCTCGATCGCGCCATCATGGCCGCCTCGATCGTGGCCAAGGTCACCCGCGACCGCCTGATGCACGAGCTGCACGCCCAGCACCCGGAATACCGCTTCGACCAGCACAAGGGCTATGCCACGCCGGTGCATCTGGCCGCGCTGCGCAGCCACGGACCGTGCCCGCAGCACCGCCGCAGCTTCGCCCCGGTGCGGCGTGCGTTGGGCATCGAGGCGACGCAGTCGCCGTGGGACGTGCCCTGCGCGGCCCCGGCCGATGACCTGCTGCTGGCCGACTGACCGACCGCCCTCCAGGCGAACCGGAACAGTAATGGCGTCCTCCATCGCTTGGCGCGCATGCCGCCGCTGCGGCCATGGCCTGGAGCATCGCGTCCCGCACCCACAGCCCCGCACGCCTGCCGATCCGCGCAATCGCCGCCGTCGCGCTGCGCGCAGCTAGCCGAAGCCTGAATCGGCCGCACCGCCCAGCCCCCGTGGCAGCTGGCCGCGGCCCTGCGCCGGCGCTGTCAAGCCTTGTTCGACCCGACCACGCTCGCTACCCTGACCACGCATTATTCCGGTCTCGCATGTCCACTTCCCGCTTCGTCCATCTGCACGTCCACACCGAGTTCTCGCTGGCGGATTCCACCATCCGTGTGCCCGAGAAACCGGATCAGGCTGACCCGAAAAAGGCCAAGCAGGCCAACCTGCTGAGCCGCGCGGTCGAACTCGACATGCCCGCGCTGGCGGTCACCGACCTCAACAACCTGTTCGCGCTGGTCAAGTTCTACAAGGCCGCCGAAGGCGTGGGCATCAAGCCGATCGCCGGCGCCGACGTGATGATCGCCACCCCGGACATGACGCCCTGGCGCATGACCCTGCTGTGCCGCGACCGCGAAGGCTACCTGAGCCTGTCGCGCCTGCTGACCCGCGCCTGGATGGAAGGCCACCGCCCCGAAGGCGGCGTGGCGATCCACCCGGAGTGGCTGCAGAGCGGCCACGCCAACCTGTTCGCCCTGGCCGGGCGCGACAGCCTGGCCGGGCGCCTGTTCGGCGAAGGCCGCGCCGACCTGGCCGAGCAGCAGCTGGCCGACTGGCAGCGCGTGTTCGGCGACGGCCTGCACCTGGAACTGACCCGCACCGGGCGCGAGGGCGAGGAACGCTTCAACCAGTTCGCGCTGCATGCGGCCGGCGTGCGCGGTCTGCCGGTGGTGGCCAGCAACGATGTGCGCTTCCTGTACGCCAGCGACTTCAATGCGCACGAGGCGCGGGTATGCATTTCCTCCGGCCGCGTGCTCGACGATCCCAAACGCCCGCGCGAGTACAGCGACCAGCAGTACCTGAAGTCCGGCGACGAAATGGCCGCGCTGTTCGCCGACGTGCCCGACGCGATCGACAACACGCTGGCGCTGGCGCAGCGCTGCAACATCGAGATGCGCCTGGGCACCTACTTCCTGCCCGCCTACCCGGTGCCGGAAGACGAGACGCTGGACAGCTGGATCCGCAGCCAGTCGCGCGATGGCCTGGCCGCGCGCCTGGAAAAGAACCCGATCGCGCCCGGCAAGACCCGCCAGGACTATGTCGACCGGCTGGAATTCGAGCTGGACACCATCATCAAGATGGGCTTCCCCGGCTACTTCCTGATCGTGGCCGACTTCATCCAGTGGGGCAAGAACCAGGGCATTCCGATCGGCCCGGGCCGCGGTTCCGGTGCCGGCTCGCTGGTGGCGTGGGCGCTGCAGATCACCGATCTGGATCCGCTGCCGTACAACCTGCTGTTCGAGCGCTTCCTCAACCCGGAACGCGTGTCGATGCCCGACTTCGACATCGACTTCTGCATGGATCGGCGCGACGAGGTGATCGACTACGTGGCGCGCAAGTACGGGCGCGAACGGGTCAGCCAGATCATCACCTACGGCACCATGGCGGCCAAGGCGGTGGTGCGCGACGCCGGGCGCGTGCTCGGCTTCAGCTACGGCCTGGTCGACAGCGTCGCCAAGCTGATTCCCAACATCCTGGGCATCACGCTCAAGGATGCGATGGGCGAAGGCAAGGACTCGGAGATGGCCTCGCCGGACCTGATCCAGCGCTATCAGGTCGAAGACGACGTGCGCGACCTGATGGATCTGGCCCGTCAGCTCGAGGACCTCACCCGCAACGCCGGCAAGCACGCCGGCGGCGTGGTGATCGCGCCCGAGCCGCTCTCCGAGTTCTGCCCGCTGTTCGCCGAACACGACCAGGACGGGCGCGGCAAGAACCAGGTCACCCAGTTCGACAAGGACGACGTCGAAGCGGTCGGCCTGGTCAAGTTCGACTTCCTCGGCCTGCGCACGCTGACCATCATCGACTGGGCGGTCAAGGCGATCAACGTGCGCCACGCACGCGCCGGCATCGACCCGGTCGACATCAGCGCCATTCCGCTCGACGATGCCCCCACCTACAAGGGCGTGTTCGCCTCGGGCAATACCGGCGCGGTGTTCCAGTTCGAATCGTCGGGCATGCGCCGCCTGCTCAAGGACGCGCGCCCGGACCGTTTCGAAGACCTGATCGCGCTGGTGTCGCTGTACCGCCCCGGCCCGATGGACCTGATCCCGGACTTCAACGCGCGTAAGCACGGCCAGCAGGAGATCATCTACCCGGATCCGCGCACCGAAGTCATCCTCAAGGACACCTACGGCATCATGGTGTACCAGGAGCAGGTGATGCAGATGGCGCAGATCGTCGGCGATTATTCGCTGGGCGGCGCCGACCTGCTGCGCCGCGCGATGGGCAAGAAGGTGCCGGCCGAAATGGCCAAGCACCGCGAGATCTTCCGCGAAGGCGCGGCCAAGGGCGGAGTGAGCGCGGCCAAGGCCGACGAAATCTTCGACCTGATGGAGAAGTTCGCCGGCTACGGCTTCAACAAGTCGCACGCCGCCGCCTACGCGCTGGTCAGCTACCAGACCGCATGGCTGAAACGGCATTACCCGGCCGAGTTCATGGCCGCGACGCTGTCCTCGGACATGGACAACACCGACAAGGTGGTGGGCTTTCTCGACGAGGTGCGCAATCTCGGCCTGACCGTCAAGCCACCGCGCGTCAACGAGTCGGCCTACATGTTCGAGGCCGCCAGCCCGGACACCATCCAGTACGGCCTGGGCGCGATCAAGGGCGTCGGCCAGGGCGCCTGCGAGGCGATCGTCGAAGAACGTCAGCGCGGCGGCCCCTACACCACCTTGCTGGATTTCTGCACGCGTGTGGGCACCGCCAAGCTCAACCGGCGCACGCTGGAAGCGATGATCAACGCCGGCGCGATGGACGGGCTGGGCAAGAACCGCGCCTCGCTGATGCTGCAGCTGCCGGAAGTGGTCAAGGCCACCGAGCAGCTGGCGCGCGAACGCGCCTCGGGCCAGAACTCGCTGTTCGGCGGGCCGGACCCGAGCGCGCCGGCGCTGCGTCTGGACCTGCCCGAAAGCAAGGAATGGCCGCTGGGCCAGTTGCTCACCGGCGAGCGCGAAACGCTGGGCTTCTATCTCAGCGGTCACCCGTTCGACCCGCACCGCGACGAAGTGCGCGAGCTGGTCGGCTGCGACCTGGGCGCGCTGGAGAAGATCCTCGCCTCGCAACAACGTGGCGGCGGCGGTGGCGGCGATGGCGAGAAACGCGCCTGGCGCCCGGAAGTCAGCGCAATCCTGGCCGGCCAGGTGATCGGCGTGCGGCGCAAGGGCGACAGCCAGGTGTTCGTGCAGCTCGAAGACGGCCGTGGCCGGGTCGAATGCAGCGCGTTCTCCGATGCGATGGCCGAGTTCGGGCATCTGCTCACCCGCGACCGCATCCTGATCGTCAAGGGCGGCCTGCGCGAGGACGAATTCAACGGCGGCTACAGCCTGCGCATCCGCCAATGCTGGGATTACGAACAGATCTGCGCCGACCACGCACAGCGCCTGTCGCTGCGCCTGGACCTGCGCGAGAAACAAGCCTGGAAGCGCATCGACGCGCTGCTGGCCAAGCACCGCCCCGGCAAGACCCCACTGCGCCTGGACCTGCTGCTACGCGCCCCGACCGGCGGCGTGGCCGGCATGCTCGATCTCAACGGCAGCCACTCGGTGCGGATCGACCAGCAGCTGATGGACAGCCTGCGCGCCGACCCCGCGGTGCGGACCTTGAAGATCAAGTACAGCCCTCCGTGGGCTTGAGGGGCGGGGATTGGGCATTCGGGATTCGGGATTGGCAACAGCAACCCGAACGCAGCAGCGCCGCTTTTGCCAATCCCGAATCCCGACTCCCGAATCCCCCGCCACCGAACGGCCCCGTACGGGCCGAAGGCAGCGCTTCAGCTACACTCCCCGCCTTACGTTGACGACACCACTGCATGAATCCTAACTACCTCGACTTCGAGCAACCCATCGCCGATCTGGAAGCAAAGATCCAGGAACTGCGCAAGGCCAGCACCGGTCCTGCAGTCAACGTGGACACCGAGGTGCGTGCGCTGCGCGACAAGCTGCGCGTGCGTACCGCACAGATCTTCCGCGACCTGTCGGCCTGGCAGGTCTCGCAGCTGGCGCGCCACCCGCAGCGCCCGTACACGCTGGACTACATCAACACCATCTGCGACGAATTCCAGGAACTGGCCGGCGACCGTGCCTATGCCGACGACAAGGCGATCGTCGGTGGCCTGGGCCGTATCGATGGCCGCGCGGTGGTGATCATTGGCCACCAGAAGGGCCGCGACACCAAGAGCAAGGTCGCCCGCAATTTCGGCATGCCGCGCCCGGAGGGCTACCGCAAGGCGCTGCGGCTGATGAAGCTGGCCGAGCGCTTCCGCCTGCCGTTGCTGACCTTTATCGACACCCCGGGCGCCTACCCGGGCATCGGCGCCGAAGAGCGCGGCCAGTCCGAAGCGATCGCGCGCAACCTGCTGGAGATGGCCGAGCTGAAGATTCCGGTGATCTGCACCGTGATCGGCGAAGGCGGCTCCGGCGGCGCGCTGGCGATCGGCGTGGGCGACCGCACCTTGATGCTGGAATACGGCACCTATTCGGTGATTTCGCCCGAAGGCTGCGCCTCGATCCTGTGGAAGGACGCGGCCAAGGCCAAGGACGCAGCCGAACAGCTCGGCTTGACCGCCAAGCGCCTGAAAGGCCTGGGCCTGGTCGACAAGGTGATCCGCGAACCTACCGGCGGCGCGCATCGCAATCCCGAGCAGATGGGCAAGCGCCTCAAGGCGGTGCTGCTCAACGAGCTGGAAGCGCTGGAAAAGCTGCCAGTCGAGGGCCTGCTGCAGCGTCGTTACGAGCGCCTGCGCAGCTACGGCGCCTACGAAGGCAACTGATCGGCGGTCTGCCGGGGCGATGGTGCTGCGCGCAGCATCGCCAGCCGGCAAGACGATTGGCCACCATGGAAGGACCTGTTCGGATATGAGCCCGCTACTTCTGCTGTCGCTGGTATTGCAGGCTGCCTGCTGCGTGCACGTGGTGCGCAGCGGCCGCCCGCTGTACTGGATCTTCATCCTGCTGGCGTTTTCGTTGCTGGCGGTCCTGGTCTACGTGTGCGTGGCGGTGATCCCGGACCTGCGCAACGACCCGACGGCGCGCCGTGGTCTGCGCAAGGTGCGTCAGCGCATCGACCCGCAACGCGAACAACGCGACGCATCGCGCCAGCTGGATGTGGCCGACACCCCCGAGAATCGCCGCCGCCTCGCGCAGACGCTGCTGGAACAGGGCGACTACGCGCGTGCCGCCGAGCTGTATCAGGGCGCGCTGCGCGGCATCTACCAGGACGATCCGGACCTGATGCTGGGCCTGGCCAGGGCCCAGTACGGGCTGGGCCAGGCCGCAGACACGCGCAAGACGCTGGACGCGTTGATCGCGGCCAATCCGAACTTCCGTTCGCACGACGGGCACCTGCTGTACGCGCGCGCAGTCGAAGACAGCGGCAGCATCGACGAGGCGCTGCACGAGTACGAAACGCTTGCTCAAGGCTATCCGGGCGAAGAAGCACGCGTGCGTTATGCGCAACTGTTGTTGCGCGCCGCGCGCCCGCAAGACGCCAGGGCCGTCTTCGAGCAGGTGCTGCGCCACGCAGCCGCCTCGCCCAAGCATTACCAGCGCGAGCAACGCGCCTGGATCGACCTGGCGCGCAAGGGACTGAGCGAGCTCGGCGCCCAGGCGTGATCGCCGCCTGACGCGATACTCGAGCCGCGAAACACGGATGGCGCGCGCATCGTGTTCCCAGAAGACCTGGTACGCAACCGAGGGCGCTGCCATGCCCAGAAGGATGGGATAGCGGCAAGCCTGAAGGTCCGGATCGATCACCTGCTGCAATTGTCGGTGCAGCCGTTTCGCAATGGTGCCTTGGCGGAATCCCTCGACTATCCGCGCCACATCACCGCAGTGCTGCGCGAACACGCCAGCGACGACCGGCGCATCCGGCGAGCGCATGCACCGCCCGGGCGTTGTGTCAGAACGGCTTGGCCAGCACCAGCCAGATCACCCCGACCAGCAACACCACCGGCACTTCATTGAACAGCCGCAATGCGCGGCCGCTGGGCAGGCTGCGGCCCTGATCCACGCCCTTCAACCAGCGCCCGGCCACGATGTAATGCGCCAGGATCAAGGCCACCGCAAACAGTTTTGCGTGCAGCCAGCCACCGGTCACCATCGTCGGGAAATCCGGAATCACCCGATAGCCCTGCCACAGCACCGCGCCCAGCAGCAGCGCCAGCCCCAGCATGCTGTGGCCGAATTTGTAGAGGCGGCGCCCCATCAGCACCAGGCGCGTGCGCACCGCAGGCTCGGCACCGGCTTCGGCGATATTGACCAGGATGCGTGGCAGGTAGAACACCGCGGCCATCCACGCAGTGACGAACAACAGATGGAAGGTCTTGATCCACAGGTACAGGGTCATGTGCTGGCTTCGCTGGCTGGCGTAGGATGGCCCGCATTTTCACCTATCCGCTCACGCGAAAGCACCTGACGTCCATGTCCGAACCCGACGACAAGCAGTACGACGCCCACTATTTCCGCCGCTGGTACCGGGATGCCGGGCTGGCCGACCCTGCGCGCCTGCGACGCAAGGTCGCACTGGCGGTGAGCCAGGCCGAGTACTACCTTGAGCGCCCGATCCGCAGCGTGCTGGATATCGGCTGCGGCGAGGCGGCCTGGCGCGCGCCATTGTTGGCGCTGCGTCCCAAGCTGAGCTATCTGGGCTTCGACAGCAGCGCCTACGCGGTACAACGTTACGGACGCAGCCGGCAGATCCACCCTGCCCGCTTCGGCGATTTCGCCTGGCTGCGCCCGTGCGCGCCGGTGGATCTGCTGATTTGCTCGGACGTGCTGCATTACGTGCCCACGCGCGAGTTCAACCAGGGCCTGCCGGGGTTGGCCGAGATGTGCGCGGGCGTGGCATTTCTGGAGATCTTCGCCGAAGAGGATGCCTTCGAAGGCGACCACGATGGCTTTCAGGCGCGGCCGGCGCGCTGGTATCGGCGCCGCTTCGCCAGCGTGGGGTTTGCTGCACTCGGCTCGCACTGCTGGTTGTCGCCGCAGTTGGCCGATGAGGCATCTGCGCTGGAGCGTGGCTGAGCAGAACGCTGGCCGGTTGAGGCACGCATGGCGAGTGGCTTCGCCGCGCACCCTCACCCCAACCCCTCTCCCGCAGGAGAGGGGCTTTATTCCACTCATCTCCCCGCAGACAGAGGAGCGTCACTCCCTTCTCCCGCCGGGAGAAGGTGCCCCGCAGGGGCGGATGAGGGTACGTGCGAAACCTGGTGGAGATTGAGTGCTAGTGGAGATTGAGTGCACTGGGCTTCGCCCCGCACCTCATCCATCCCTGCCCTTCAGGAAAGAGGACTCGTCCAGCAGTCGTAGGGTTCTGCGACGAACGCGCGCTTTCGACTTGCATAGCCATCCAAAGAATCACCAATCGCGGCGAACCAAATCGCGGCCAATCAACGCGCTGACGCCTGCCATAAGTCGTATGACAGCCTCTACCGTCCGCAGCCCCATTAAGGTGCAAATGCGCCAAAGGGGGTATGCTGCGCGGCAGCAAAGAGCCGCACGGATGGGTGGAATGCTTTATCAACTGCACGAGCTGACCCGCAATCTGCTAGCCCCTTGGGTGCACCAGGCCCAGGCGAACGCCAAGATGTTCTCCGACCCCGACAGTCTGTGGGCCTCGCTCCCGGGCGCGGAACGCATGGCGGCCGGCAATGAGCTGTTCCATCGCCTGGGCAAGGAATACGAAAAGCCGGCCTGGGCACTCGACGATGTCGAGGTCGACGGCCACTCGCTGCCGATCATCGAGCGCGAGGTGCTGAGCAAGCCGTTCTGCCGTCTGCTGCGCTTCAAGCGTTTCAGCGACCATGTCGAGCTGATCGGCACGATGAAGCAGCAGCCGGCCGTGCTGGTGGTGGCGCCGTTGTCCGGCCACCACGCCACCCTGCTGCGCGACACCGTGCGCACCCTGCTGCGCAACCACAAGGTCTATGTCACCGACTGGGTCGACGCGCGCATGGTGCCGCTGGAAGCCGGCGCCTTCCGGCTCGAGGACTACATCAGCTACATCCAGGAGTTCATCCGTCACATCGGCGCCGAGCGCCTGCATGTGGTGAGCGTGTGTCAGCCCACCGTGCCGGTGCTTGCGGCGGTGTCGCTGATGGCCACCAACGACGAACCCACGCCGCGCTCGCTGGTGATGATGGGCGGGCCGATCGATGCGCGCCGCAGCCCGACCCAGGTCAACAACCTGGCCACCGAAAATGGCATCGAGTGGTTCCAGAACAACCTGATCCACACCGTGCCGTTCCCGTATCCGGGTCACGGCCGGCAGGTGTATCCGGGCTTCCTGCAGCATGCCGGCTTCCTGTCGATGAACCCCAACCGGCACGTGATGTCGCATTGGGATTTCTACACCGACCTGGTCAAGGGCGACCTGCAGGACGCGCAGGCGCACCGGCAGTTCTACGACGAATACAACGCCGTGCTCGACATGCCGGCCGAGTATTACCTGGACACCATTCGCGTGGTGTTCCAGGACTTCCTGCTGCCGCAGGGCAAGTGGAAAGTGGATGGCCAGCTGGTCAAGCCGTCGGCGATCCGCAATACCGCACTGCTCAGCATCGAAGGCGAGCTGGACGATATCGCCGGCCTTGGCCAGACCGAAGCGGTGCACGATCTGTGCACCGGGATCGACGCGGCGCATCGTCGTCATCTGGTAGTGGAAGGTGCCGGCCATTACGGCATCTTCAGCGGCCGTCGCTGGCGCGAAGTGGTGTACCCGCAGGTGCGCGAATTCATCGCTCGCTACGATGCCGACCCGGTCGGCAGCCGCGACCCCGCCACCGTCACCCCGATACGCAAGCGCGGCAAACGCGCCTGATCGGCCGACAAATCGGCCGACAAAAACGCCCCTTGATCGAGACCGATCAAGGGGCGTTTTTTTATGCGTAGATTTTTGGTTCCAGTAGACACAGCGCACTGCGTGGCAACGTGTGCGGCACCCGCACCAGACAGCTTGCCGGTCGCTTTGTTGAAACTGCTTGCAACCACGCACACCGACCATCTTCGATGGTCCTTGCCCGCCCACCGTCGCGGGACCTTACGCGGCATGGATGCCGCGTAAGAGCCTACACGGACGTACTTGCGGCGTGTCCTGCGATGGTGGGCGGGCAAGGGCCCTTCAGCCAAACCTGACGTTGGCAACTGATCGGATGCGCCGTAATCCAGACGCCGCGTCATCCCCTGCTTGTAACCATGCACACCGACCATCTCGATTGGTCCTTGCCCGCCCACCGTCGCGGGACCTTACGCGGCATGGATGCCGCGTAAGAGCCTACACGGACGTACTTGCGGCGTGTCCTGCGAGGGTGGGCGGGCAAGGGCCCTGCTGCCAAGCTGCAGATCAAACGCTACGCAGCTAACACTAGGCCTTCGCGCAGCAACGTCGGTTGAGTGCAGTCAAACGCTCGGGTCGTCGAGCGCGCGATGCCCTCGCCGCTCGCGGGACACGCCGTGAATCCGTCCCTGGAGGCTCCTCAGCGGCATCCATGCCGCTGAGGGTCCCGCAACCGGCGAGGACACCGCACTAGAGCGTTGGTCGGTTGCTTTGTTTAAAACCATGCAAACCGACCATCTCGATTGGTCCTTGCCCGCTCACCGTCGCGGGACCTTACGCGGCATGGATGCCGCGTAAGAGCCTACAAGGACGTACTTGCGGCGTGTCCCGCGACGGTGGGCGGGCAAGGGCCCTGCTGCCAAGCGACAGAGCGGCCGCCCTGCAACTGCTCCATTCGCGCTGCCCAATCACCCACACGACAAACAGACTTCATATCGTCGCGTCTGTCAGGGCTTGCACTGCAGACCACGCGGCAGCAAGACGATCGCAGCCGCGTGCCGCACAACCCGCAACCCGCAACCCGCAACCACACGGTGCACTCAGCCTTCACCGCTCTTGACCAGTAAGTGCTTGGCGAACATGCCGTGCAGCTTGCCGAAGGCGCGTGCCAGGTGCAGCGTGACGAACAGCAGCAGCACGCCCACGACGAACAACGGCAGCGTCAGCCAAGCGCTGGTGACATCCACGCCATCCCAGGTCAGCACCGCCGTGTTGTCGAACAGCAGCACCAGCGGAGATGCGGCCAGGCCCAGCGCCAACGACAACAAGGTGGTGAACACGCTGAAGTAGACAATGCCCAGCGGCAGCATCAGCAGGAAGTACAGCATCGTGCTCCAGGTGCGCGCATCGGTGAACATCGCGCCGATGCGTTGCAGCCAGCCACCTTGCGGCCCCGGATGGGCAGGACGACGCGGCATGCGCACGCCCAGCAGCGTCTCCACCACGCGGCCTTCCACCAGTGATAGCACCCGCACCGATCCGAAGAACAGCACCAGCAACGGAACGCCGATGATCAGGATCATCAAGCCGGCCGACAGGCTCGCACCGGTGATCACCCAGGTGAAATAGAACACGCCGGTGACCAACGACAGCAGCATGTAGAACAGCGCGCCGTAGCTGCGTGGATCGGCAGCCACGCCGAAGAACCTGCCGAACCACGTGCTGCGTCTACGCGGCAGCGGCGGACGCAGTGCACGTGTCACCGTCACTTCGGTTTCGCGATAGATCTCGGCCACTTCATCCGGCGCGCCATGCTGCCTGCCACGCCGGCGATTACTTCCGCTTCGCTTTTGCCTGCCTGCTCGGCCAGTTCGGCGCGCAGATACTCTTCGGCGTCGTAGAGCGCGTCCTGGATCATCGCCGGGTCCGCGCCGGCCAGGGCCTGGCGCAGTTGTGCCAGGTAATCGGGAATGGTGGTCGGCAACGGGCGTGCCTGCGCAATGGTCGTCATGAGTGGGTCCCCTCCAGCACTGAGTCAACGGAATCGCGGGTGGCGCGCCAGGCGGCGGTCCAGTCGCGCAGGCAATCACGCCCGGTTTGGGTGATGCGGTAATAGCGCCGCGGCGGACCGGATGCCGACGGCTCGACATGGCTTTGCAGCAACCCTGCCCCCTCCAGATTGCGCAGCACCGGATACAGCGCGCTCTGCTTGCCGCTCAGCACGCCGTCCAGCCGCTCCATGCGCTTGGCGATCAGATAGCCGTACAGCGGCTCCTCGGCCTGCGCCAGCACCGCTAATAACGCAAGCGATACCGTGCCCGCACTCAGCTCTTTCTGAAATTTCCGCAGGTAGGCATCGGGTTCGCTCATCGGCCATCTCCGCTAGGTCGAAGGCAATGCTATTGCGAAGTTGGGTATAGTGGATGTGCCGGTAGTCATGAGAATTGAGAATCGGGAGTGGGGAATCGGGAATCGGAAAAGCACGTCCCGTCGCCCGAGTCGCTTATGTGGTCTCCGATGGCTTTGCCGGTGTACCGAATCATTTTTTTTTGAGAGTCGTGCGCTGCCGACGAAGCGTGCTCTACCGACTCCCCATTCCCGATTCCCCATTCCCGGCTTCATCAACGCGCTCATGTGCTTAGAACCATTGGGTTACTCCCTTTGCGGCAGCGCTCCACTACAGTCATTGCCCACTGAGCCGATACCACTCGCTCAGACGACTCACTTTTTTCGATAGGGCGACACGATGCGACTAGCACGCTTGGCACAGCCAGCCATGGCTGAAACTTCCTTTGGTGCCACCCGGCGCCTGTGCCTGGCGATCGGGTTGTCACTGCCGGGATTGGGGTTTGCGCAGGCGCAGACCGCGCCGGTCAATGCCGAGCAGGCCCAACCGGAACCGGTGAAGGCTGCACCTGCCGCTCCGGCAGCGCCCGCTGCTGCGAAGGGTTATCCGCTGGAAGCGCAGGGCTGGGGCGCCAAGCAGGGCGGCAACATGTGGCAGGTGCGTTGGGCCGAAGACTGGTCGTATCTGAAGGATCCGTCCAAGCGCAAGAGTCCGTTCGATCCGCTCAAATACATTCCGCTCAATGAATCGGGCGACGTGTATGTCTCGCTCAGCAACGAATTGCGCGTGCGCAGCAACACCATCACCAATCCCGGTTTGATTCCCGGCAGCCATTCGCAGCAGCAGTACCTGTTGCGCGCGTTCTTCGGCGCCGACTTTCATGTCGGCAAGCACTTCCGCCTGTATACGGAACTGGCGCACGGCAGCCTGGATGGACGCAACGAAGGTGCCAAGACCGGCACGCAGGAAAACAACGCGATCCTGCAGCAGGTGTTCTTCGATGTGAAGGGCCGTGTCGCCGATGCCGACCTCGGCCTGCGTGTCGGCCGTCAGGTGTTTGTCGATGGCCCCGTCACGCTGATGGCATTGCGCGACAACACCGATATCTTCGTGACCTTCAACGGCGTGCGCGCCTGGGCGATCGGCGAAAAGACCCGTGTGGACCTGTTCGATTTCAACTTCAACCTCGATGGCACCGAAGGCTTGGGCGACGATCGCATCGACCGCTCGCGGCACTTCCGCGGCGTGGTCGGCGGCTATCGCATGCCGACCGCCAAGCCGATGTATCTGGAGCCGTTCTTCTACCAGTTCCGCAACGACAATCAGGTCTGGGGCCGGCAGACCGCCGAAGAAAACCGCAATTATTACGGCCTGCGCCTGTGGGGCAATGTGGGCAAGCTGCGCACCGACTCGTTCGTGACCGTGCAGCGCGGCAGCTACGGCGGGCGCGATCTGCGTGCCTACATGGCCAGCACCTCCAACGCCTGGTCGCTGAGCGAATCGGGCTGGAAACCGCGACTGGGCTTCCATAGCGAAATCGCTTCCGGCGGCGGTGGCTCCTCCGGCACCGGCACGCTGCGCAACAACAACTTCCTCTATGGCAATACGATCTACTTCAGCTGGGCCACGTTCTTCGGCCCGGTCAACCTGGTCACCGCCGCGCCCACGTTCACCTTCTCGCCCACTTCCAAGATCACCGTGAACCTGGAATGGGAGACGCTGTGGCGGCAGACCACCAGCGATGCGATCTACAACAACCAGGCACGCGCCTACGCCCGCACGCAGAGCACCGGCGAGCGCCGCATCGGCACCATGCCGCGCATCAACGCCACCTGGAACATCGACCCGAACTGGTCGGTGACCTTCCGCGCCGAACACCTGATGGCCGGGCCTGCGCTCGAAAAGGCCGGTTACGGCGATTCGACCTTCGTGATGGGCTGGTTGAATTTCCGGTTCTAAGCCCGCGCTACGAGCGGCGCGTTGCGTTGCGCAGCGCGCTCTTGCGCGTCCATGCGAGCAGGCGGAAGAAAGCTGATGTTGATAGCAACGCTGCACGCTTTCGCTATCACAGATGGCGGCACTGCCAACTTGGCGTATTAGCCTTCCTACGCAGCACGCAAGACGATGCTCCGCCAGCAGATGTAGCGGCAGCCCAACGCGGTGGCTGAGGTGGATCGCATGCACCCGCCCCACCCGTCCGCTGGCCTTCAATGGTTAGGGCGCCTGGTTCTTCGGGGCCACTGCCGCCCCGGGCTGATGCGCCATCTGGATGCCTGCGAGCGGCCACAGATCTTCCACAACACCGTCTTCAGGCCTGGCGTATTGACGCAGTTGCATGCTCAGGCCGTCCGCAGCGGGCTGCAGTGGTCGCGCTTGCCCGCGCAGCGATGGCGGCAAGCCGGCAAGGCGCTGCTCGAGTGTCTGCGCATCACCAGGGTGATCGCGTAACCACAGCAAGGCCGATAACGCGCGCAGTGCAGCGGCAGTGTCTTGCCGCTTGTGCTGGTAATTTGCATAGTCAGGGCGTGCCAGACCCGCCAACAGACACCCCACTGCATTGGCAATGCAACCCATCGAGACGGTGTCCGGCACTGGAATCAGTGCCTGCGGCATCGCTTGATCCTGCGCCAGCACGGCCCGTACCGGCGCGCTGCATGCCCAGGTATAGGTCGGAGCCATCAGCGCATGGGTGCGTTCCTGGTCGAGTAGATGCAGCGACAATCGATCGTCCCAGGACAGATCGGTTGCCTGGCCGTTGCGGCTGGCTTCCTGAAATATCGAAAGCGCCATCCTTGATTCGCCGTGCAATGCGTCGCACAGCGAGATCTCATCGACCACAAGCGGCGCAAATGCGGCCAGGCAGTGCGCAGGCAACGGATGCTGCGCCGGCAGCTCGGACAGCATGTCGGCAAGCAGGTGCGCATTGGTGCGCAGCATCGCCGCGCCAAGCATCGGCATGAGTAGATTGTCGCTGCTGCGCAGCAGTACGCGTGCAACCTGCGCATCGGTGCAGACACCCGCCATCGCCTGTGTGGTGCGCCCTTGCACAAAGTCCAGCGCGTTGCTGGTCATCGACACATTGAACCGAGGCAGTGGCGGCAACGGCGCAGTGGCAGAAGGCGGGAACGGGCTTCGGTAATCGGCGTAACCGGCCAGATCGCGCAGTTTGAACAACAACGGTATCTGGGTAGCCAGCGCATCGGCATAGGCTTGCGGCTGCTGACGTACGCGGTCCAGGCAGCCGGCATGGCGCGTGCATGGCGCCGGGGCTGTGGCCGGCCAATCCGGGTGGCGCGGATAGCGCGTGGCCGCACTCTGCAGCTGCATGCCTGCCGGCAAGCGCGCGAACCGCTGCACATCCTGCGCAACCAGCGCATCCCGCTGCGCATCGGGTACCGCATACCCCAACGACCATAGCGCGGCGAACATATTGGGCCCACGCAGCGGCGGCTGCGGTTGACGCAGTTGCGCCAACGCCTGGCGCTGCGCCTCAGGAATCGGCCAGCGCGCGGAGATCGCGTACAGGGCCACCAGCAGGGCGATCAGGATGCATAGCCCCAGCAGGGCCGACTTGATGAATTTGGCGAGCATGCGGGGGCAACCGTCCGTGGATGAGCTGTGTCATCTTAGAGCGGCCCGTACAGAGCCGCGAGTGGCATACGCCGATGCGCACTTGCCGTCTCCCGGGCGAACAGGTGCACCGCGCGCCTGCACCGGACGCGGCCGAATGCCTACAATGCGCGTATGTCCGAATCCCCCATTCCGCCCACCCGCCCTTCCCTGCAACGCGTCTTTCTGACCGGTTTGCTCACCCTGCTGCCGGTCTGGTTGACCTGGGTGGTGGTGAAGTTCGTGTTCTCGCTGTTGTCGGGCATCAGCAGCCCCTGGGTGGTGCCGTTGTCCGAACGCATCGCCGCCTCGTTCCCCGACTATCTGGGCTGGATCAAGGCGCTGTGGGTACAGAACACCATCGCGCTGATCGCCACCGTGGGCGCGATCCTGTTCGTCGGCATCCTGAGCCGGCGCGTGATCGGCCAGCGCCTGCTGCGCTGGTTCGAGGCGATCATGCGGCGCATCCCGCTGGCCAGCGTGGTGTACGACAGCGCGCGCAAGCTGCTCGACATCCTGCAGACCCAGCCCGGCAGCACCCAGCGCGTGGTGCTGATCGACTTCCCGCACCGGGACATGAAGTCGGTCGGCCTGGTCACGCGGGTGATCAAGGAACAGGGCACCGGGCGCGAGCTGGCAGCGGTGTACGTGCCGACCACGCCCAACCCGACCTCCGGCTATCTGGAGATCGTGCCGGTGGAGCTGCTCACGCCCACCGACTGGAGCGTGGACCAGGCGATGAGCTTCATCATCTCCGGCGGCGCAGTGGCGCCCGAATCGGTTCCCTTTACCCGTACCGCGGATCGCTAAAGCCATGACACAGGTGCGCACCCTCGACGATCGTGCGGTTCGCCTGTTCATTGCGCTGGCCGCGTTCTTCTGCGTCAACGCGGCATTGGCCGAGTTCATCGGGGTCAAGATCTTCGCGCTGGAAGACACCCTCGGCATCGCGCCGTTGAACTGGAACCTGTTCGGTCAGACCGGCTCGCTCAGCTTCACCGCCGGCACCTTGCTGTGGCCGGTGGTGTTCATCATGACCGACACCATCAACGAGTTCTTCGGCAGCCGCGGGGTGCGTTTCATCTCGTGGGTGGCGGTGGCGCTGATCGGCTACGGCTTCGTGTTCGCGTTCGCCGCCATCGCACTGGCGCCGGCGGGTTGGTGGGTCACGGCGGCGCAGAGCCAGGGTGTGCCCGACTACCAGGCCGCCTTTGCAGCGGTATTCGGCCAGGGGCTATGGACGATCGGCGGCTCGCTGGTGGCCTTCCTGTTCGGCCAGTTGATCGATGTGTCGGTGTTCCATCGCATCCGTCGCGCCACCGGCGAAAAGCACGTGTGGCTGCGCGCCACCGGCTCCACGGCGGTGTCGCAGTTGGTGGACAGCTTCGTGGTGATCTACATCGCCTTCGTGCTCGGCCCGCAGCATTGGTCCACCGACCAGTTCCTGGCGGTGAGCACGCTCAACTACGTCTACAAGATGGGCTTTGCGATCGCACTGATCCCGCTGCTGTATCTGGCGCGCCGCGCCATCGGCGCATACCTGGGCGCCGAGCGCGCCGAGCAACTGCGCGAAGAAGCCGCCGCCGGCTGACAACGCGAAAACCTGCCGGCCGCAGCGCTGCCAGGCGAGGACCCGCACCCGTGGCGTTGGCTCGCACTCGGCCTCATCGGTCCTGCATGTCGCCTGCCTGACGACCGCCGGCTGCGTTTGCCGATCACGCAACGCCCGCAGTGACCGCCCATCGAAATTTTGTTCAATCCGTCGCCGCGCTCGCTGGCCATGCTGTTGCGCCCCGCTACGGATTCCGCGCCATGGACCATCTTGTCGCAATGGCCAGCTTCGCGCTGGTGTGCTCGATTTCGCCTGGGCCGGTCAACCTGGTCGCGCTGAGCACCGGCGCCAGCGCCGGCGCGCGTGCCGGGCACGGCCATGTGATCGGCGCCACCGTCGGCTTCGTCGCGCTGCTGTTGCTGGTGGGCATGGGACTGCAGCAGGTGCTGCTGCGCTGGCCGCTGCTCGGCCGTGCATTGCATCTGGCCGGGGTGGCGTTTCTGCTCTACATGGCCTGGCGCCTGCTGCGCGACGATGGCGTCATCCAGACCGACGAGGCGCGTCCGGCGGCCTCGTTCTGGACCGGTGCGGCGATGCAATGGCTCAACCCCAAGGCCTGGTTGGCGGCGACCTCCGGCGTTGCCCTGTATGCGACGGCAGGCACCACGCAACTGGCGGGTTTTGCGGCGTTGTATGCGCTGATCTGCTATCCCTCGCTGGGGTGCTGGTTGCTGGCCGGCGCCGTGCTGCGGCGGCATGTGCAGGTGCCAAGGCAGCTGCGGCGGTTGAACCGGGTGCTGGCGGCGCTGCTGGTGCTGAGCGCGGTCTATCTGCTGACCGAATGGGGCACGGCATTGCGGTAATGCCCTGGCGTCACCGCCCAGGCACGTTTGAAGCTGCGCTGCAGGTGCGCCTGGTCGGCGTAGCCATGCGCGTAGGCGACCTCAGCAATGTCACCGCCGCGCCGCAAGGCCTCGCGCGCACGCTGGAAACGGCAATCCAGCAGATACGCATGCGGGGTCAGCCCGTGCGCCTGACGGAAGCCGCGAATCAAGCGCGGTGCCGGCATCCCGGCCAGCGTGCACAGCTCGCGCAGCGAGACCGCACGTGCATGATGGGTCTGCAGATACTCGGCCACCCGCTGCATCGGCCCGGTATCGACCGCGAGCGCACGACTGATCGGCTCCACGTGCAGATGCAGCCGCGCCACGAACGCGATCAACGCACTCTCGCGTGCCAGCGCATCGGCGCTGCCATCGGTCAATACGGCATGCATGCGCTCGAAGGCGGCATAGGCAGCCGGGGTCTGGCACAGCGGTGCTGCCAGCATGTGCACATCCGCATTGGCGGCCAGGCCGAGTGCGCGTTGTTGTTCGCGCAGCCACGCCACGTCCAAATACAGCATGCGGAACGACCAGTCCTGCTGCTGATCCGGATTGCAGGCATGCACATCGCCAGGGTTGATCAGGGTCAGCGCGCGCGCGCCCACCTGCGCTTGCATGCGTCCATTGCGATAGCGCGCCAGCCCGCGATCGATCGCGCCCACCGACCATTGCTCATGCGTATGCGCGGCATAACACAGGCTGCGGCTGTTGATCACCTGGCGCAGTTCGACGAAGGGCAACGCCGGATCGCGCCAGAAGCCCTGCCCACCCTGCACGGGCAGCTGCGTCCCGCATGTCGATTCATCCCTTGGCATATGCGCAAGCCTATCGCACTGCAACATGCCTGCGTGCTGCAGGCGTGCGCAGCGGGCTTCATGAATTCCAGGCGCGCCCCGTGTGCCGCATGGGTGGCCGGAACGGTGCGGATCGGGCAAGCTCCCCGCTCGCTTGTTCCCGGAGCCGGTAATGCCCCTCAGCTTTTCCCGCCTGCTGTCCCTGGCCCTGGCCGCCGTGCTGAGCCTGTCAGTGGCAGCGCCCGCCGACGCGGCCAAGAAGAAAACCGGCAAGGCACAGACCACGCAAACCCGCGCCAAGGCGAGCAAGGGCAAGAAGACCGCCAAGCCGGCGGCCAAGACCACCAAGGCCGCCAAGGGTGGCAAAGCCGCCAAGCCCAGGCCGCGTGCCGTGGCTGCACCGGTGGTGCTGACCAAGGCGCAGCAGCTCAATTTGCTCTATGACCAGTACTGGGATGCCTCGCTCAAGCTCAACCCGCTGCAGGCCACCTTCCAGGGCGAAACCCGCTACAACGACCAGTTGCCCAACTTCCTGTCGCCGGCGTTCCGGCAGCAGTCGCATGACTTCACCGTGCTGTGGCTGGGCAAGGCCGAGGCGCTGGGGCCGGACGGGCTGAGCGGGCAGGACCTGCTGAGCTACCAGATCTTCGTGCGCGATGCGCGCAGCGCACTGGCGGCCGAGCAGTTCCCCAGCTGGATGCTGCCGATCAACCAGTTCTACAACATCGCCAGCATCGCGGTGGTGCTGGGCTCGGGCACCGGCGCGCAGCCGTTCAAGACGGTCAAGGACTACGACAACTGGTCGCGGCGCGCGGTGGGCATCCCGGACCTGTTCGACCAGGCCATCACCAACATGCGCGCCGGCATGCAGGCCGGCGTGGTGCAGCCGAAGGTATTGATGCAGAAGGTGCTGCCGCAGCTGGACGCGATCATCGCGCGCAATGCCGAAGACAGCCTGTTCTGGGGCCCGGTGCGCAACCTGCCGGCAGACATGCCCGAGGCCGACAAGCAGCGCATCACCGCCGAGTACAAGCGGCTGATCGAAGTGCGGATCATGCCGGCGTACCGGGCACTGCGCGGCTTCATCGCCACCGAGTACCTGCCGGCCTGCCGCGACACCGACGGCCTGACCGCGCTGCCCAATGGCGCGGCCTGGTACGCCTACGACGTGCGCCAGAGCACCACCTCGGAGCTGACCCCGGAGCAGATCCATCAGGTCGGGCTGGACGAGGTCGCGCGCCTGCAGGCAGAGATCGCCACGCTGGCCAAGCAGGTCAGGTTCCGCGGCAACCTGCCCAAGTTCTACAAGTTCATGCAGACCGACAGGCGCTTTGCGTTCCGCAGCGAGACCGAACTGCTGGGCTATTACCGCGGCCTGCAGGGACGCGTACAGGCTGCGGTGCCGCGCCTGTTCAATGTGCAGGGCATGCCGGCGCTGGAAGTGCGCGTGGTGGAACCGCAGCGTGCGCAGTCGGCTGCCAGCGGCTCGTACATGCGTCCCAGCGGCGACGGCAGCACACCGGGCGTGTTCTATGTCAACACCTCCGACCTGGACACGCGCCGGACCTGGGAGACCGAGAGCCTGTATCTGCACGAGGCCATCCCCGGCCACCATTTCCAGCTCGGGCTGCAGCAGCAGCTGACCGACCTGCCCAAGTTCCGCCGCCTGGGCGGCGAGACCGCCTATATCGAGGGCTGGGGGCTGTATGCCGAATCGCTGGGCCGCGAACTGGGCCTGTATCAGGACCCGTACAACTACTACGGCTACCTGCAGAATGCGTTGTGGCGCGCGATTCGCCTGGTCACCGACACCGGCCTGCACAGCAAGGGCTGGACCCGCACCCAGGCGATCGACTACATGCTCAACAACTCGGCCATGACCCGGACCGACGCCGAGGCCGAGGTGGACCGCTACATGGCCATCCCCGGCCAGGCGTTGGCCTACAAGGTCGGCGAGATGAAGATCGCGCAGTTGCGCGAGCAGGCGCAACGCGAACTGGGCCCGCGCTTCGATGTGCGCGCCTTCCACACCGAAGTGCTCAAGGACGGCTCGGTGCCGCTGGATATCCTGCAGGACAAGATCCAGCGCTGGATCGCCACGCAGAAGGGCTGAGGCAGCTCAGCCCGCCACCCGCGCACGCGCCAGCGCGGCGATGTCGCGCGGTGTGGTGCGGCAGCACCCGCCGATCAGCCGCGCACCGGCCGCCATCCACTGCGCATGCTGGTCGGCCAGGGTGCAGGCGGTCGTGCTGCCGGCATGCCACTGTTTTGCGTCGGCATCGTAGTGCTCACCGGAATTGGGGTACACCACCAGCGGCAGCGCCGTCAGCGCGGACAATGCCTGCAACGCGGCGGTGACCTGCTCCAGCGCAATGCAGTTGATGCCCACCGCGATCACCTGCGCGCCCGCATCCAGCACGGGGATGACCTGCGCCAGCGCGGTGCCATCGCTCAAATGTGCCGCATCGCGCAAGGTGAACGAGAACCACGCATGCAGCTGCGGGAACTCCTCCAGCAGCAGGCGCAGCGCGACGATCTCGTTGGCCGACGGCAGCGTCTCGCAAGCCAGCACATCCACCCCCGCCTCGGCCAACGCGGCGATGCGCGGGCGATGGAAGTCCATCAGTTGCGCCAGCGGCAGGGCGTAGTCGCCGCGGTATTCCGAGCCATCGGCCAGGTAGGCGCCGTACGGCCCGACCGACCCGGCCACCCATAACGGCGCGTCCTGCGGTTGCGCCTGCAGATGATCGGCACGCGCCTGTGCGGCCAGAGCCACGCTGCGTGCGATCAACGCCTGCGATTGCGCCAGGTCCAGCCCGCGCGCGGCAAAGCCCAGCGGCGTGGCCTGGTAGCTGGCGGTGATGGCGCACTGCGCGCCGGCAGCGAAATAGTCGCGATGCACCTGATAGATCAGCTCCGGCTGCTCCATCAGCACGCGCGCCGACCACAGCGCATCGTTGAGATCGCAGCCGCGCTGCTCCAGTTCGGTGGCGAGCGCGCCATCCAGCAGCACGTAGCCGTCCTGCTGCAGCGCCTGGCTGAAAGGCGCACCGGCACGCGGCTGGCGCGGAAGAATCATCATGCGGGTTGCCTCCTGCTCGCAAGCCATTGGGTGAGTGCATAGGCGCCATAGCACAGCGCCACAAACGGGATGCCGCACCACAGCGCAATGCGCTGCTGCGGATCGAATGCCAGGCCGATGCAGGCCAGCAGACAGAGTGCAAAGCCCAGCAGCGGCGTCCACGGATACCACGGCGCGCGATAGGCCAGGCTCTCCGGCGCGAGGCCGTCGCGCAGCAACTGGCGACGGAAACGGTAGTGCGAGGCGCAGATGCTCAGCCACACCACCACCACCGCAAAGCCGGACACCGCCGAAATCGCCACGAACACGGTGTCGGCCGCATAGACGCCGGTGAGCAGCGCCAACAGGCCGCCCAGCATACTCAGTATCAAGGCAGGCAACGGGATGCCGCGCCGGGTCAGGCCTGCGAGCCGCGCCGGCAGCGTGCCCTCGTTGGCCAGCGACCACAGCATGCGCGCGGCCGCGTACAGGCCGGAATTGGCCGCCGACAGGATCGCCGTCAGGATCACCGCATTCAACACATCCGCCGCATACGGGATGCCCAGCAACTCGAACGCGCGCACGAACGGGCTGGTGTCCACCGCTGCCTGCTCGGCCGGCAGCAACGCGGCCAGCACCAGCACGGTGCCGACGAACAACACCACCAGCCGCACCAGCGTGGTGCGGATTGCCAGCGGAATCGCACGCGCCGGCTGCGCGGTTTCGCCAGCGGCCACGCCGATCAACTCGGTGCCGGAAAAGGCGAAGTTCACCGCCACCATCGTCATCAGGATCGGCAGCGTGCCTTGCGCAAACCAGCCGTCGGCGCGCAGGTGGCGCAATCCGGGTGCTGGCGACCCATCGGCCAACGGCAGCACGCCGATCACCGCCGCGCCGCCAAGCACGATGAACAGCACGATCGTGATCACCTTGATCAGCGAGAACCAGAATTCGCCTTCGGCAAACCAGCGCGCCGACACCGTGTTCAGGCCGAAGATCAGCGCGCAGAACAGCAGGCACCACGGCCATGCCGGCGTGTGCGGGAACCAGTACTGCATGCAGAACGCCGCCGCAGTCAGGCTCGATCCCAGCGCCACCGTCCAGGTGAGCCAGTACAACCACGCCACCACGTACCCGGTGGCCGGGCCGAGATAACGCGCGGCATACACATGAAAGGCGCCGGTCTGCGGCATCGCCACCGCCAGCTCGCCCAGGCACTGCATCACCAGATACACCACCAGCGCGCCGATCAGATAGGCGATCACCGTGCCGAGCGCGCCGGTGCTGGCGATGATGTAGCCAGTATTGAAGAACAGGCCGGTGCCGATCACGCCACCCAGCGACAACATCACCAGATGGCGCACCTGCATGCTGCGCTGGAATTGCGGTGCGGCGGTCGGCGACGATTCGGGCATGGGTGCATCTGATCGGGGGGAAGCTGCATCCTGCCACGCGCAGGCAGACGGGCACAGCCGTGTGCGGGCGAGCAGTGAGCCATGAGCTTTCGCTGACTAACGGGCGGCGATGCTGCCGATTGGTTTCCGCAGGCCCTCGGCATGCCGCATCATCGCCATCCAGCTGCGCAAACATCTGCGCGCGGCCGGTTTGCCCACAAACCTGCCAATGCCACAGCACGGTGCATGCGATGACCTTGCTGCGCTCTGCATCGCGGGCACACGCCTGCCCTCTATGTGCGACGCGCCCTTGACCGTGCCGGGTCGAGCTGCACCTGCACGCGGGCATGCGCGCCGCTGTCTTCGTCGTCGATGACCACGCCGCCGACCTTGGGATGCTGCGCGTTGGCGCCGAGCGTGATCGCCGGCGCCTCGATCATGCCGTGCCGCAGGCTGCGCGGTGCGCCCAGCGAAGCGCTGCGCGAGACCTGCACCTTCGGCCGCAAATCGTGCAGCAGTTCGCGCGAGATCTCGCGCAGGAAGCGCGAGATCTCGCGCAGGAAGCGCGAGGGCAGGACGTTCGCCGTGCCGGTCAGGGATCGAGCCGGCAATAGGCTCCCGGTGTATAGCCGAAGCTCTCGCTCATCGCGTTGCGAAACTCGGTGAACGTGAAGTCGGTCGCCACCCGCATCAACACGCCGGCATAGGCACCGCCGGTTCTGCCGCCGCTGCCGGTGCCCCACTGCACCTGCCAGGTCGCGTAGGTATTACCGTCGTGGGTCTGGGCGCGCTGCAGGTCCACACGCAGGCCTTTGACAAGTTCCATGTCCGCAATCACGCCTTCGCTGTTGGCGTAGTTGGCGGGGACTTGGATCACGGTAGCGTCGTTGACCTCGCTGCGGCGGATGCCGACATGGTTGGCGATCTTCGCCGCCAGGTAGTCGTCGAGCACATGTTTGCGGATCGTGCTGCTGGCACTGTTGAACGTGCCGGTGCCGTTGTTGGTGTAGGTGGTCATGGAGACAGTCCTCTTGTGTTGGGTGGATGCGCGGATGGACGACGGCGCCGGGCCGGTCAGAGCTGGTGCAGGCGTTCGATGAACCCGGCGCGGTCCTCGATGCGCTGGTCGGTGGCGATCAGCGGCCTGTCCTGCCAGGTCGCCTTGCCAACGCGGACGAGGGTTGCCTGGGCATCGGTGAGATCGCCGGCCTTAACCCCCACGCTCTCGGTCAACTGCGCATAGCGGATCAGCAACCGGTCACGTGCGATGTAGACCACCTGGCTGGACGTTGCCGTGTGCATATTGATCTCGATCTGCTCCACCAGCGCCGGCAACCGGTGCGATGTCAGCAGTTCGAGGCGATTGACGCCGCAGATGCACGACCAGCCGGCAAACATGCCGTCCTCGGTGAGCAGGGGAGCAAATTGCGGCAGCCAGGCCAGCGAAAAGCAGCTATCGACGATCAGCGCCGGCGTGCGGATGCCGATGGTGACCAGATCCTCGATGAAACTCGTGACCTCTTCGACATCTGTGCAGTCGTTTAACTGGATCGGTGCGCCTTGGTTGTCGACATTGCCGTGGCCGCCGCCGATCCACAGCGTGTCGTAACGCAACTGCGGCGTGCCCTGCTCGGTGCGCGGCAAAGCTGCGACGATCGCGTCGCGATCAGGCAGCGTGCCGGCCGTGTGCCGGATCACATGCACGCCCTGGGGGATGGATTTGAGATGCTGCGGCTGGAACGCAAGAATGGACATGGGCAGACTCGGTTGGCATGGAAGGACGATGCCCCGGCGGCATCATGCAAACGCGCACCGGTACGACATCGGTGTCCAGCATCGGTTGCGTCGACAGTGCAGCCCATCGGCAAACCCCTGAGATCGGCCTGCCACGCGGAGGATGTCAGCGGAGAGCACCATGATGCGCTTCCGCATTCCCGGCCAGGAATCGCGCATGCGGCGCTACATGTCCATGCAGGGGCGTTGGCGGATCAGCCGTGCTGTGGTCCTCAATGTGCACGCGCGGAGCGCTGCGTCACGCGCATTACATCGCTGCCGCACGATGTCGATCAGCCATCCTGCAACGCGTGCGCAGACGAGCACAGCCGTATGCCAGGGCCCGCGGCTAACTATCGGGCGGTTATGCTGCCGATTGGTTTCTGCTGGTCTTCTGACATGCCGCATCATCGCCACCTAGCTCCGCAAACATCTGCGCACGGCCTGCTTGCTGTGGGCTTGCCCACAACCCTGCCAATGCCGCAGCACCTCGCATGCGATGACGTTGCTGCGTCCTGCATCGTGGGCACGCGCCCGCCATCTGCATGCGAGGCGCCGCCGAGCGTGCCGTCACTGCCCGGCTGGTCGATGTCAATGCGTTGGAGCGCGGCATGAAGCTCGCCGGCATCCACCATGTGGCGATCATCGCTGGCGACTACGCGGTGTCCAAACGGTTCTACTGCGACATCCTGGGCCTGCGGGTGCTCGATGAGCATTACCGGCAGGCGCGCGATTCCTGGAAGCTGGACCTGGCACTGCCCGATGGTGGCCAGATCGAGCTGTTCTCGTTTCCCGCCGCACCGCTGCGCCCCAGCCGCCCGGAAGCACGCGGCCTGCGCCATCTCGCCTTCCGCGTCGAGGATCTGGACGCGGCCGTGGCGCATCTCACTGCGCACGGCGTGGCCACCGAAGACATCCGCATCGACGAGTACACCGGCCGCCGCTTCACCTTCTTCGCCGACCCGGATGACCTGCCGCTGGAGCTGTACGAGATTGTCTAGCGCGTATGCCTGGCTGTCACCGCCGCTGCGGTAGAGAGTCTTGCCCGTCAAGAGAGGGCAAACCTTCGCCTCGCGCGGTGTCGATCGTGCGACTCAAGCGCTGAGTAGCCCAGCCGCTATCGACAGAGCGGCGTCATGTCGCCGCAGCGTCGTCGCAGGCATGGATGCGGCACGGGCCAACAAACGCCATGCCGGAATTGCACGCATGTATCACTTCATCCTGCGCATCGTTGTCGCTGTAGCGATCATTCTTGCCGGCTGCGGCTTTCTTTTCCCAAAGCGGTATGTCGCGCCGAAACCTGGTGAGCCCCTCGCCACCTTGACGCTTGCCAAGCCCACCAAGCCCAGCCCGATCCCTATCGAGCCAGTCCAGTACTTCGATGTCTTCGAAGATGCCAGTTGTGCAAAGGGCGGACGTGGCGGATTTCTGGGCGCGCTGACTGCTCCGGTCAAGGGCGTCCTTGGCAAATTGAGTAACAATCAGCCTCGGGAGGAGTATTCGGTTGTCCCCGACAAGCAGCTCTTTTTGCGCGCACGAATGGTGCAAACGCTCGACTCACGCCGTCAAAGCCTGACCACCAACAACTGTACCAATCTTGTGTCATTCACGCCGATGACTGGGGAGCACTACATCGCCAGCCAGCTCTACGAGAACGACCGTTGTCGGCTGATCGTCACCGATGCGAAGACCGGCGCTGCCCCGGCGGATCTGGAATTTGTTCCGATGTCAGGAGAGTGCCATGAGAACTGAACGTGTCCTTTTGGCAGTAATGATGGTGCTCCTGGCCGGCTGTGGGGCAACACGCAGCGCAGCGCTTTCCTTGTCGACGTTCGATGAGCCAAGCGATGGGCTGCGTGCACGTATTCGCCTGGTCACCGAGCGACCCGCACCCATGCTTTATCCAAACCGCACCTGCGTCGGCGGAACGAACCGGGATGCCGGCATTGCACCAAGCTCGCGGCCAGGTCCGTTCGGCACGGGCGCGGGGCAAAAAATCGGCATTCCCCCCGTTGCCGTCAGCGGAGGACGATACGTCACTGAAACACATGTCAGGTCAGGCGAACCGATCACCCTGTCGCTGTCGGCAGGGGGCTGCACGGACAACCGCTGCGTGTTGAACACGCCGCTATGCACCGTGAGTCGCAGCTTTGTCCCGGAAACGGGTCAGGACTATGTGGCGACCATTCTGTCGCGTGGGCCGGAATGTGAGGTGGAAATTTCTCGCATCGTCACCCAGCACGGGCGAACGCGCCTCATGGCGGAGCAGACGGCAGCAGCATCCCGTTGTCCTTCCTCAAACTGAACGCCCTGCCCTTCCGCCACCATACTCCACGGTATACATTCCGGTCAGGCCGCCGACGGCGGCCATAGCAATCCCTGGGAGGGGACACATGCGCAAGACCTTCAAGACCCTGATGCTGGCCCTGCCGCTGGCCGCCGCCTCGCTGCTGGCCCAGGCCGCCGATTCGCCGGTGGGCCGCTGGAAGACCATCGACGACGAGACCGGCAAGCCCAAGTCGGTGGTGCAGATCGAACAGCTCGGCAACGGCACGCTGAGCGGCAAGGTGGTCGACATCCTGCAGTCCAACCACGGGCCCAACCCGACCTGCGACAAGTGCGATGGCGCGCTCAAGGGCAAGCCGATCAAGGGCATGACCATCCTGTGGGGCCTCAAGCCCGACGGCACCGCGGTGTGGAGCGGCGGCTCGGTGCTCGACCCGGCCAAGGGCAAGACCTACAAGGCCAAGGTCACCCTGACCGATGGCGGCAAGAAGCTGCAGATGCGCGGCTATGTCGGCATCGAGGCGTTGGGCCGTACCCAGACCTGGATTCGCGAATAGGCCGGGAATCGGGATTGGGGAATCGGTAAGAGCAGGCGCCCGTGAGGGCGCCTTTTTTGTGCGTGTCCATCCTGACGCTACATGCGCGGCCAAACACCTGCGCGCCTCGACAACATGGCCGCGTGACCCTGCTTTTACCGATTCCCCAATCCCGATTCCCGATTCCCAGCCCCAATCCCTGCTCTCGACTAATGCGATAATCGCCCGTCCCCCGCATTACGCCTGCCATGACCCGCACCGCACTCGTCACCACCGCCCTGCCCTACGCCAACGGGCCGCTGCATCTTGGCCATCTGGTCGGCTATATCCAGGCCGACATCTGGGTGCGCGCGCGCCGGCTGCGCGGCGACAAGACCTGGTTCGTCTGCGCCGATGACACCCACGGCACGCCGATCATGCTCGCCGCCGAAAAGGCCGGGGTGACCCCGGAGGCCTTCATCGCCAACATCCAGGCCAGCCATGAGCGCGATTTCGCCGCGTTCGGGGTGACCTTCGATCATTACGATTCGACCAATTCGCCGGTCAACCGCGAACTGACCGAAGCCTTCTATACCAAGCTCGAAGCGGCCGGTCACATCAGCCGGCGCTCGGTGGCGCAGTTCTACGACCCGGCCAAGGGCATGTTCCTGCCGGATCGCTACATCAAGGGCATCTGCCCCAACTGCGGCAGCGCCGACCAGTACGGCGACAACTGCGAGGTCTGCGGCGCAACCTACGCGCCGACCGAGCTGAAGGAGCCCAGGTCGGTGATCTCCGGCGCCACGCCCGAACTGCGCGACTCGGAGCATTTCTTCTTCGAAGTGGGCCATTTCGACGGATTTTTGCGCGAGTGGCTGGCCGGCGATGTGGCGCTGCCCGGGGTCAAGGCCAAGCTCAAGGAATGGCTGGATACCGAAGGCGGCCTGCGCGCCTGGGACATCTCGCGCGATGCGCCGTATTTCGGTTTCCAGATTCCCGGCCAGCCGGGCAAGTATTTCTACGTGTGGCTGGACGCGCCGATCGGCTACCTGTGCAGCTTCAAGACGCTGTGCGCGCAGATGGGCGAGGATTTCCAAGCGCATCTGGTCGCCGGCACGCAGACCGAGCTGCATCACTTCATCGGCAAGGACATCGTCAATTTCCATGGCCTGTTCTGGCCGGCGGTGCTGCACGGCACCGGCCATCGCGCGCCGACCCGGCTGCACGTCAACGGCTACCTCACCGTGGACGGCGCCAAGATGTCCAAGTCGCGCGGCACCTTCGTGATGGCGCGGACCTTCCTGGACGTGGGCCTGGAACCGGAGGCGCTGCGCTATTACTTCGCGGCCAAATCCTCCGGCGGCGTGGACGACCTGGACCTCAACCTGGGCGATTTCATCGCGCGGGTGAATGCGGATCTGGTCGGCAAGTTCGTCAACCTGGCCAGCCGCTGCGCCGGCTTCATCGGCAAGCGCTTCGACGGCAAGCTGGCCGACGCCCTGCCCGACCCGGCACAGTACGACCGCTTCGTCGCCGCGCTGGCGCCGATCCGTGAGGCCTACGAGCGCAACGACGCGGCCAGCGCGATCCGCCAGACCATGGCGCTGGCCGACGAGGCCAACAAGTACATCGACGACACCAAGCCGTGGGTGATCGCCAAGCAGGACGGCGCCGATGCGCAACTGCAATCGGTGTGCACGCAGGGCCTGAACCTGTTTCGGATCCTGGTGGCCGCACTCAAGCCGATCCTGCCGCGCACCTGTGCCGAGGCCGAAGCCTTCCTGTCGGCACCGATGACCAGTTGGGAAGACGTCGTCCGCCCGCTGACCGCGCACGTGATCCAGCCCTACACCGCCCTGTTCACCCGTATCGACCCCAAACTGATCGACGCCATGACCGACGCTTCAAAAGACACCATGGCCGCACCTGCGGCACCCGCTGTCACTACCGCCAAGCCCGCCCCGTCCAAGGCCGAGACGACGCCGGCGGCCGTTGCCAATCCCCAATCCCCAACCGCCACTCCCAGCCTCATCGGCATCGACGATTTCGCCAAGCTCGACCTGCGCATCGGCAAGGTACTGGTGTGCGAATTCGTGGAAGGCTCGGACAAGCTGCTGCGCTTCGAACTGGATGCCGGCGAACTGGGCAAGCGCCAGATCTTCTCGGGCATCCGCGCCAGCTATGGCGAACCGGAAGCGCTGGTCGGCCGCAGCGTGGTATTCATCGCCAACCTGGCCCCGCGCAAGATGCGCTTCGGCATCAGCGAAGGCATGATCCTGTCGGCCGGCTTCGACGGCGGCGCGCTGGCACTGCTGGACGCCGATGGTGGTGCGCAGCCGGGGATGCCGGTGCGGTGAAGCGGGATTGGGGGCGGCAATCGGCAATCGGGAATCGGGAATCGGGAATCGTAGAAGCTACAGCTCATTGTTGAGGGAGACCTGACACGCGTGCCCGGCCCGACGCCTCATCCGCCCCTGCGGGGCACCTTCTCCCGAGGGGAGAAGGAACAGACACTGCGCTTCCAACCAATCCCCACTCCCGACTCCCCAATCCCCGCCCCCATGCACCTGGCCCTGTTCGACTTCGACCACACCATCACCACCTGCGACAGCTATGCGCGCTTCCTGCGCAAGGTGGCGACGCCTGCGCAGCTGGCAACGGCGAAGTGGCAGGCCGGTCCCTGGGTGTTCGGCTATCGGGTCGGGCTGGTCTCCGCACACGCATTGCGTGCGCGCGTCACGCGCCTGGTCTTCAGTGGTCGCTCGCTGGATGAGATGGCCGCCCATGGGCTGACCATGCACGCAACGCATTGCCCGGAATGTTGCGCGCCGAGATGATGCGACGCATCGACTGGCATCAAGCACAGGGGCACGAGGTCGTGCTGGTGTCGGCATCGCTGGACCTGTATCTGCAGCCGTGGTGCGCCCAGCATGACCTGTCGTTGATCTGCAACAAGCTGGAACACCACGCCGGCGTGCTGAGCGGGCGCTATGCAGACGGCGATTGCGGCCCGCACAAGGCCGCACAGATCCGCCTGCGCTACGACCTGTCGCACTACGAATGCGTCCACGCCTACGGCGACAGCCGCGAGGACAAGCCGATGCTGGCGCTGGCGCAGCAGCGCTGGTATCGCGGCAACCTGCTGCACTGACATGCATATCGCAACGCCCGCCTCATCGCCCGATCTGGTCGAACGCCTCGACCGCCTGCTGCCGCAGACCCAGTGCGGCCAGTGCGGCTATGACGGCTGTCGCCCGTATGCGCAAGCCATGGCCAACGGCCAGGCCGATGTCGATCACTGCCCGCCCGGCGGCGACGCCGGGGCACGCGCGTTGGCGCACGTGCTGCAGCGTCCTGCACGCCCATACGATCGCAGCCGTGGCAGCCACACGCCGCCGCAGGTGGCCTGGATCGTGGAGGCCGACTGCATCGGCTGCACCAAATGCATCCAGGCCTGCCCGGTGGACGCCATCGTCGGCGGCGCCAAGCACATGCATACGGTGATCGCCGCGCTGTGCACCGGTTGCGAGCTGTGCCTGCCGGCCTGCCCGGTGGACTGCATCGCGCTGCGCGCAAGCAGCTAAAAGGCTGGCCGGACGATGGCGCAAGCTCCAGGCGCGCTACGCCCGGAATTGGCAGTGCCACATGCACCACGATGTCTGCACGCCAAGCGTGCTCTCACGACGCTTGCGTGCTTGCGGCCGGCACCCTGAGCCGGCAGGTTTCGTGTACACGCCTGGGCTTTCGCACCGGGCTGCGCCCTCGCGTTGACTGCTCGCTCGCGACCGGTGCGGCATCGGCGGTCCCGTGCACGCACCAGCGTTCTGGGCCTCGGCAGCGCCCAGCTCCCATAAATCAGCGGCGCTGGCCTCCAATTACGACATCCCGTCAGGAACGTCCTGACGCGTCCGGCGCATCCGTGCTGCGGATGCGCTCGTATTGGTAGGCACTCCCATCGAGGAATCCGCCGATGCGCCCACTCGCCGCCGCCGTTGCCGCGCTCGCCACCGTCTGCCGGCCGATTCCGCCGTTGTTGCTGCTGGTGCTGGGCGGCCTGCCGCTGAGTGCGGCTGCGGTCACCCGCGTGGATGGCGATGCCTTCGATGGTGACAGCGGCGCGTTGCGCTATCGCGAGTCGCACTGGCTGCTCGACGATGGCGGGCGCGTGGTGCTGTATCGCTGCCCGGATGGGCGCCCGTTCGCGCGCAAGCAGGTCGATGGCGGCGGCAGCTCACCCGACTTCAGCCTGATCGACGGCCGCGATGGCTATCGCCAGGGCGTGCGGCAACGCAACGGCGTGCGCGAGATGTTCCAGCAGGAGCCCGGCAAGGCCGAGCAGCGCACGCCATTGCCGGCCGACGACGGCCCACGCGTGATCGATGCCGGCTTCGATGCCTACCTGCGCAGCAACTGGGAGGCGCTCGCCAGCGCGCCGCAACGCGTGGACTTCGTGCTGCCCAGCCTGCAACGCCAGCTGGCGTTCCGTGTCGAGCGTATCGGCGATACCGGCGGCGAGCGGCGGTTTCGCTTGAGCCTGGATGCCTGGTACGGCGCGGCGGTGCCCTCGCTCGAAGTGCGTTATGCCATCGCCGACAAGCGCCTGCTGCAGTTCCGTGGCGTGGGCAACCTGCGCGATGAGCGTGGCCGCTATCCGCACGTACGCATCGTTTTTCCGGACACCGCTGCGCGTGCCGTCGGCGCCGATGAACTGCGCCAGGCGCGCGAGCAGCCGCTGGCCAAGAGCTGCAGCGCCCCGTGAACCAGACACCCGCCATCTTCACGTTCGACCACACGCGGTTGCGTACAACGGCCCGGTTACCCCTTCCCCATACAGGACCATCGCCATGGCCAAGGCCTACCTCTGGATCAACGCAGTGCTCTACGTCGTCCTGGCGATCTGGTGCACGCTCTCACCGGCCAAGACCGCCAATGCCGTGGGTTACACCCAGCTCTCGCCGGCCGGCCAATCGGAATACCTGGTCATCTATGGCGGCCTGCAGCTGGGCATGGCGTTCCTGTTCGGCTACTTCGCCTGGATCGATCAACCGCGCACCGGCCTGCTGGTCGCACTCGCGTTCTACGTGCCGATCGTGCTGTTCCGCAGCGTCTCGCTGGCGCGCCTGTGGCCGGTCTCCGCACCCACGGTGGCATTGGCAGGCGTCGAGATCCTGCTGCTGCTCGCGGCAGTGCTGCTGTGGTTTCAGCGCAAGTGAAGGACAGCGTCAGCACAGTCCGGTAGCATCGCCCCCACCTCAAAAAACGCCCGACCGCATGAGTGCCATCCCTGGCCACGACGACGATGAAACCGGACGACTGCTGACCGCAACCGCGGGCGGCGACCGGCATGCCTTCGAAGCGCTGTACCGGCAGACCTCGCCGAAACTGTTCGGGGTCTGCCTGCGCATGATCCCGCAACGTGCCGAAGCCGAAGAGGTGCTGCAGGACGTGTTCACGCTGATCTGGCACAAGGCCGGGCAGTTCGATCCCGCCCGTGCACGGGGGCTAACGTGGCTGGCGATGATCGCGCGCAACAAGGCCATCGACCATCTGCGCGCAAATGCACCGCAACGCCGCAATGTGGCGCTGGACGATGCCGGTGAACTGCGCGCCGGCGATGCCTCGCCGCTGGAGCGCACCGAGCGCGCCAGCACGCGTCGCCGCATCGACCATTGCCTGGCCGAGCTGGAGCCGCCGCGCAGCGAATTGATCCGCACCGCGTTCTTCGATGGCATTACCTACGAAGAACTTGCCGCGCGCACCGACACACCGATCGGCACGGTCAAGAGCTGGATCCGCCGCGGCCTGGCCAAACTCAAGGCATGTCTGGAACGATGAGCACGCCCTTTCCCATCGACCAGGAACCGCCGCGTGACGTGCTGGCCGGCGAATACGTGCTGGGCCTGCTCAGCGCCGACCAGCGCCTGGCTGCCGAACAACGCGTCGCCACCGACGGCCAGTTCGCCCAGGCGGTCACGCAGTGGCAGGAACATCTGGCGCCGTTGCTGGACGAGATCGCCACGGTGACGCCGCCCGGCCAGGTCTGGGCACGCATCCGCCAGACGCTGGGCTTCGATACGCCGTTGCATGCGGTGGCCTCCGCGCCATCGGCAACGCCGCCGATAGGCACGCCAAAGCCAGCGGTGTGGAACAGTGTGCGGTTCTGGCGCTGGTCAAGCGCCGCTGGCCTGGCCACTGCCGCTGTGTGCGTGCTGGCGCTGCTGAACCTGCGCACGCCGCCGGCAGCGGTGCAGCCGCCGCCGGGCACCGGCCCGGTGGTACAGACACCGGTGACGCCGCCTGCAACCACCACCGCGCCGGCGACCGGTATCGCGATGACCTCCACGCTGGCCACCGAAGACGGCCGCCCGGGCTATGTCGCCTTGATGGATGCCGACAAGCACACCATCACGGTGACGCCGCTGGACCGCACCGCCACCGCCGACAAGGTGCCCGAGCTGTGGCTGATCACGCCGGACGGCAAGGCGCATTCGATGGGTACCTTCGACGACCAGCGGGCACGCCGCGCGCAGATTCCCGATCAGCTGATGCCCATGCTCAGCAACGAGGCCATCCTGGCCGTCACGTTGGAGCCGCCAGGCGGCGCACCGGGCGGCATTGCCACCGGGACCGTGGTGGCCAAGGGCGGCATCAGCACACTGGCAATGGCGCCCTGATCCGGCGCGCCTGACGCCGCCTGCGACCACGTCGCAGGCGGCGGCTTCCAAGCAACAGCCTCATCCGCCTCGACCCTGGCTTGCGCCGTTGAATGTGTGCGCAATTGCGCGATTCGTTCGCACCGGCACGCCAAGTGCGCGCACGCATGCGACGATCAAACCGGCTGGTGCATCTGTTTGCCGGCGGCGTCCGTAAAGGGTCACGACTACACACGGAGAACCACGCGTGCCGAGTACTGGCTTTGACCCACATGCCGCGCCGCCGCAGCCTGCCGACACCCGCCGCGGGTGGCTCGCAGCACGCACCGGCAGCCTGCGTCGTTGGGTGGATTCGCAAACCGACGAGCCGCTGGACGAAGCACGCGCAGACCGCATCGACTGGCTGCGTGCCCTGCCCTTCATTGCGCTGCACCTGGCCTGCCTGGCGGTGTTCTGGGTCGGTGCGTCCTGGTTCGCGGTCGGCATGGCGGTGGCCTTATACGCACTGCGCATGTTCGCGCTGACCGGGTTCTATCACCGCTATTTCTCGCACCGCGCGTTCAAGACCTCGCGCGTGCTGCAGTTCGTGTTCGCGGCCATCGGCGCCACCTGCGTGCAACGCGGGCCGCTGTGGTGGGCCGCGCATCATCGCAACCATCACCGCCATACCGACACCGGCCGCGATCCGCATTCGCCGGCGCAGCACGGCTTCTGGTGGAGCCACACCGGCTGGTTCCTGACCCCGCGCAACTTCCGCACCGATTGGGAGGTCATCCCCGACCTGCGTCGCTTTGCCGAGCTGCGCTTTTTGGACCGCTTCGACATCGTGATGCCGGTGCTGCTGGCGATCGGGCTGTACCTGCTCGGCGACTGGCTGGCGGTTGCCGCGCCCGCGTTGAAGACCAACGGTGCGCAGCTGCTGGTGTGGGGCTTTGTGATCTCTACCGTGGCCTTGTTCCATGCCACCTTCACCATCAATTCGCTGGCGCACCGCTTCGGCAGCCGGCGCTTCGACACCCGCGACGACAGCCGCAACAACTGGCTGCTGGCATTGCTCACCTTCGGCGAAGGCTGGCACAACAACCACCACTTCTTTCCCGGCTCCGCGCGCCAGGGCCTGCGCTGGTGGGAGTACGACGTCACCTGGTACGGGCTCACCGCGATGTCATGGATGGGCCTGGTGTGGGACCTCAAGCCGATGCCGAAATCGCTCACCCAACGTGCCGAGCGGGTGAGCCGATGAGCGAGGGCAGGATTGCCGTGGTCGGCAGCGGGATCGCCGGCCTGGGCGCAGCGTGGCTGCTGTCGCGCCGCTACGAGGTCACCTTGTTCGAGGCCGCCGATTATCTGGGCGGGCATACGCATACGCACGACATCCAGCTGGACGGCCAGCGCTATGCGGTGGACAGCGGCTTCATCGTGTTCAACCCCCAGCACTATCCGCTGCTCACGCGCATGTTCGCCGAGCTGGACGTGGCCGCGCAGCCGACCACGATGAGCTTTTCGGTGCACGATGCGCGCAGCGGGCTCGAATACAACGCCGGCAGCCTGGGTGGGCTGTTCTGCCAGCGCAGCAACCTGCTCAGCCCGCGCTTCTGGGGCATGCTGGCCGACCTGCGCCGTTTCTACCGGCAGGCACCGGCGGTGCTGCACAGCGAAGAGCGCTTCAGCACGCTGGGCGCGTATCTGCAGCGGCATGGGTATTCGGACGCGTTTCGCGACCAGCATCTGGTGCCGATGGCTTCGGCGTTGTGGTCATCGCCCTCGCAACGCATCCTCGAATTCCCGATGGGCCAGCTGATCGGCTTCATGGCCAATCACCACATGCTGCAGCTCAGCGGGCGTCCGCAGTGGCAGGTGGTACGTGGCGGCTCCAACAGCTACGTGCGTGCGCTGCGTCGGCGCTGGCAGGTACTCGAGCGCCTGTCCACGCCGGTGCATGCGATCCGGCGCGCGCCCAACGGCGTGGTGCTGAGCTCCCCGTGTGGCGAAGAACACTTCGACAACGTGGTGCTGGCCTGCCATGCCGACGATGCCCTGGCCTTGCTCAGCGACGCCACAGCGGCCGAGCAGCAGATTCTGGGCGGCATCACCTACCAGGACAACGACACCGTCCTGCACACCGACGCCAGCGTGCTGCCGCGCGACCGCCGCGCCTGGGCAGCGTGGAATGCGCATGTGCCGGCCGACCCGCAGGCGCCGTGCACGGTGAGTTACTGGATGAACGCCCTGCAGTCGATCGATGCGCCGCAGCCGTTCATCGTCAGCCTCAATCGCGACCACGACATCGCCCCGGACAAGGTGCTGCGGCGCATGCGCTACCGCCACCCGGTACAGAACGCCGCCGCGCTCGCCGCGCAGATGCGCAAGGCCGAGATCCAGGGCCTGCAGCACACCTGGTTTGCCGGCGCGGCATGGGGCTTCGGCTTTCACGAAGACGGCCTGCGCAGCGGCGTGGACGTGGCCCGTGGACTGGGAGTGGACTGGTGATGCAGCTGCTGCGCGAAGCCAGCCCCGATGCGGTACCGCTGCCTCCGGGCGAGGACAGCGGTGCCGGCAGCGTGGCGGGCACACTGCGCAGCGCGATCTACACCGGCTGGGTGCGGCACCGTCGGTTTGCGCCCAGAGCGCTGGCGTTCCGCTACCGGCTGTTCCTGATGTACCTGGATCTGTCCGAGCTCGATGCGGTGTTTGCGCGGCGTTGGCTGTGGTCGGTGGGGCGCGCCAACCTGGCGCAGTTCCGGCGCAGCGATTATCTCGGCGATCCGAACGTTCCGCTGGACCAGGCCGTGCGCGATTGCGTGCAGGCCCAGACCGGCGAGCGCCCCGATGGCGCGATCCGCCTGCTCACGCATCTGCGCTACTTCGGCCATGTGTTCAATCCGGTCAGCTTCTACTACTGCTTCGATCGCCACGGTGGCCTGCGCTGGATCGTTGCAGAAATCACCAATACGCCCTGGCAGCAGCGCCATACCTACGTGCTGCCGGTCGCGCAGGCGCGCACGCATCGCGACGTGCATGCCTGGCGCTTCGACAAGCGCTTCCATGTCTCGCCGTTCATGGGCATGCAGCATCAGTACGACTGGCGTTTCAGCGTGCCGGATGCGCAATTGCGCGTGCATATGCAGGTGCTGGATGCACCCGGCGGCGATACGCCGGCCGCTCATCCTGACGCCGGTGGCGCAGGCAGCGAGCGCGGCACGCGCCGCTTCGATGCCACCCTGGTCCTGCAACGCCAGCCGCTCAACGCACGCACCCTGGCGCGCACGCTGCTGGCCTACCCCTTGATGACCGTGCAGGTGGTGCTGGCCATCCACTGGCAGGCCCTGCGCCTGTGGCTGCGCGGCAACCCCGTCCACGATCACCCTCATCCGCCTGTGCGAGAACCCCGATGAACGCCACGTCCCTGCCCGACACCGCTGCGCCGCGCGCGGCCTCCTGGACGGACCGCCTGTTGCGCAAGCGCCTGCTGGCCACGCTCGGCGAGCTGCGCGATGGACAGTTGCAGCTGCACGAAGCCGATGGCGTCACCACCCTCGGCAACGCCAGTGGTGCGGATGCGCTGCAGATGCAGTTGCGCGTCATCGACCCCGGCTTCTATCGCCAGGCCGCGCTCAACGGCAGCGTCGGTGCCGGCGAGTCGTATATGGACGGGCAATGGCAATGCGACGATCTGGTCGCATTGATGCGCCTGCTGCTGCGCAATCGCGAGCGCCTGGATGCGATGGAGACCGGCACCGCGCGGCTGGGCGGCTGGGCGATGCGCAGCCTGCATGCATTCGCACGCAATACCCGCGGCGGCAGCCGGCGCAACATCGCCGCGCATTACGATCTGGGCAACCCGTTGTTCCGCCTGTTCCTGGACGAGAATCTGATGTATTCCTCGGCGATCTTCGTCGAGGGCGAAGAAGCCCAGGGCGAGGCCGCACTGGAGCGCGCAGCCACACGCAAGCTCGAACGCATCTGCCAGAAACTGCGGCTCGGCCCGCAACACCATGTGGTGGAAATCGGCACCGGCTGGGGTGGCTTTGCGCTGCACGCCGCACGCGAGCATGGCTGCCGCGTCACCACCACCACCATCTCGCGCGAGCAGTTCGAACTGGCGACCCAGCGCATTGCCGCGGCCGGCCTGAGCGACCGGGTCAGCGTGTTGCTGCGCGACTACCGCGATCTGGACGGGCGCTACGACCGGGTGGTGTCGATCGAGATGATCGAGGCGATCGGCCATCAGTATCTGGACACCTACTTCGCCAAGGTCGGCAGCCTGCTGGCCGACGATGGCGAGGCGCTGATCCAGGCCATCACCATCGAAGACCATCGCTATGCGCAGGCGTTGCGCTCGGTGGACTTCATCAAGCGGCATATCTTCCCCGGCAGCTTCATTCCGTCGGTGGCGGCGATGACCGGCGCGATCGCACGCGCCAGCGACCTGCGCCTGTTCAACCTGGAAGACATCGGGCCGAGCTACGCGTTGACGCTGCGCGCCTGGCGGCAGCGCTTCATGGCGCAGCTGCCGCAGGTGCGCGCGCTCGGCTACGACGAGCGCTTCATCCGCATGTGGGAGTTCTATCTGGCCTATTGCGAAGCCGGTTTCCTGGAACGCTCGATCGGCGATGTGCATCTATGGCTGAGCAAGCCGGGCGCACGCCCGCCGCAGTTCGTGCCCGGCCTTCCCGTTGACGCATGAAACAGCTCGGCAACTATCTGGGCCTGCAGGTGCTGTGGCTGGTGGCCGTCAGCGCAGCGGCGCAGGCGCGCATCTGGCCCACCCTGCTGGTGCTGGCGCTGTTCGCGCTGTATCAGCTATGGCCGTCGCGGCGTGCGCCGGGCGATCTGCAATTGCTGGTCGCCGCGCTATCACTGGGCTTGCTGCTGGACACCACGCTGGCCGCCGCAGGCTGGGTGCGTTATGCCGCGCCGTGGCCGGGCACCCTGCTGGCGCCGGCCTGGATCCTGGCGTTGTGGCTGGGCTTTGCGCTCACGCTCAATCATTCGCTGGCGTCGGTGATGCAGCGGCCGTGGCTGGCGGTGCTGCTGGGTGCGATCTTCGGGCCGTTTTCGTACTGGTTGGCGCAACGCAGCTGGCAGGCAGTGCAATTCCAGCCGCCGCAGCTGCATGCGGCGGTCGCGGTCGGCATCGGCTGGGGCGTGGCCTGCGGTCTGTTGTCGCTGTATGCACGCCGCCTCGCGCGACCATCGCCTGAACACCTGAGGGGAGAACTGCAATGAATGCCTGGCCGCTGCTGCATGTGGGCGTGTTTGCGAGCGTGGTGATGGTGATCGGCTGGCTGTGGCAACGCCGCAGCGGCAATGCCGGCCCGGTCGACGTGCTGTGGGCCGCGTGCCTGGCGGCGGCAGCGCCGTATTGCGCGTGGATGTCCGATGGCGCGCTGCTGCCGCGCGTGCTGGTCGGCGTGCTCGGCGGTGTCTGGGGCGCGCGCCTGGCGTTGCATCTGGGCGTGCGCGTGTTCGGCGACCCGCACGAAGATGGCCGTTATCGCGCCCTGCGCGAGCACTGGAACGGCGACCAACGCAAATTCCTGGGCTTCTTCCTGGCGCAGGCGGTGGTCGTGGTGCTGTTTTGTGTGCCGTTTCTGGCCGCTGCCAGCAACCCGACTCCCGCCTGGAGCGTGTGGAGCACGCTGGCGATTGCGGTGTGGTTGATCGCGGTCGGCGGCGAAGCCCTGGCCGACCGGCAACTGTCTGCGCACAAGGCCAACCCGGCCAATCGCGGCGTCACCTGCCGCAGCGGATTGTGGCGGTATTCGCGCCATCCCAACTACTTCTTCGAGTTCGTGCACTGGTTCGCCTATCTGGCGCTGGCCGTTGGTGCCGGGCCGTGGCCGCTTGCCCTGGCTGCGCTGGGGCCGGTGGTGATGTTCGTATTCCTGTATCGCTTCACCGGCATTCCCTACACCGAGCAGCAGGCGCTGCGCTCGCGTGGTGAGGACTACGCGCAATACCAGCGCAGCACCAGCGCGTTTTTCCCACTTCCCCCTTCGTCCTGAGTCGCCTGGAGAGTCGTATGTCCACTGTCACCATCCCGCCCTCCTCGCTGCCCGAAGAATCCTTCGCCACCCGGCTGGCCGAATCCGGCGTGCTCCCCGACGCCGCACTGCGTTACGGCATCCGCCGGCTGTGTGCGCAACGCCTGCACGATGAGCGCACCGGCGGTGCCGACGCCAGCGGCGAACGCCAACGCGCCTTCATCGACAGCCTGCGTGCCAGCGCCATCGCGATCGAAACCGATGCCGCCAATCGCCAGCACTACGAATTGCCGCCGCAGTTCTTCACCCTGTGCCTGGGCCGCCGGCTCAAGTACAGCAGCTGCTACTGGGACGCCACCACGCCGGATCTGGATGCGGCCGAAGAACGCATGCTGGCGCTGTACGGCGAGCGCGCCGAACTGGCCGACGGCCAACGCATCCTGGAGCTGGGCTGCGGTTGGGGCTCGCTGACCTTGTGGATGGCCGAGCGCTATCCCGGCGCCACCATCATCGCGGTGTCCAACTCGCGTCCGCAGCGCGCGCACATCCTGGAGCAGTGCCGGGTGCGCGGATTGAGCAACGTGCAGGTCATCACCGCTGACGTCAACGCGCTGGCGCTGCCGCCGGGCAACTTCGACCGCGTGGTGTCGGTGGAAATGTTCGAGCACATGCGCAACTACCGCGAGCTGCTGGCGCGCGTCGGCAGCTGGCTGGCGCCAGGCGGCAAGCTGTTCGTGCACATCTTCTGTCACCGCGACCTGGCCTACCCGTTCGAGGTGGCCGGCGAAGACAACTGGATGGGACGGCATTTCTTCACCGGCGGGCTGATGCCGGCGGCCGACACCCTGCTGCATTTCCAGCAGGACGTGGTCATCGAACAGCGCTGGGTGCTGTCGGGCGAGCATTACGAAAAAACCGCCAACGCCTGGCTGGAAAACCAGGACCGCCACCGCGAGCAGATCATGCCGCTACTGCGGCAGACCTACGGCGACGATGCGCAGCGCTGGTGGCAGCGCTGGCGGATGTTCTGGCTGGCCTGCGCCGAGCTGTTCGGTTACGACCAGGGCCGCGAATGGGGCGTGGCGCATTACCGCTTCGTCAAACGCTGATTAGGCACGCGCGCGCATCGAAACGACGAGGCGGCCCACGTGAGTGAAGCGCAACATGTCGGCGTTCCACTCATGGGGTGCGCCGACAAGCGCGCTGGCGATGCTGCCAAGCAAATGTGTGAGCGGTTTTTCGCCGCTGTCGTCCAACAACTCTGCGCTGCTTGTCCGAGCGCATGCGCGCAGATGACACGGCGTCGGCGCGCGATCGAGCCGCGATCCGCGCGCCGCGCTGTGATCAGCTCGCCGCAGCGGTGATCACGATTTCCACCTTCCATTCCGGCCGCGCCAGTCTGGCTTCGACCGTGGCCCGCGCCGGGGTGAAGCCGTGCGGCACCCATTCGTCCCAGGCCTTGTTCATGCCGTCGAAATCGGCGATGTCGGCCAGGAAGATTTCCGCACGCAGGATCTTGGTCTTGTCGCTGGCTGCCTGCGCGAGCAGCTTGTCGATTTCACCCAGCACCTGGCGGGTCTGCCCGGTGATGTCTTCGCTGGTGTCTTCGGCAATCTGGCCGGCCAGGTAGCACACGCCGCCATGGACGGTCATTTCCGACATCCGCGGACCCGCATCGAATCGCTGCAGCATTTTCAGACTTCCTACGGTTGATTGACCCGGGCATTGTCCCGCGAATGCGGCAAACGTGCAGCCCCGGCGTGCACGTGCTGCGCCAACCACGCCCCCACCCGCACCATCCAGGCCACGATCAACACGATGGCGCTCTTCTGGCTGATGCCCAGCGGCGCGCTGGTGACCGTGACGTGGAACAGCAATACCGCAAATGCGCACAGCCCCAGGCCGAACGCGGCGGCGAAGTGGCGTTGCCACGCCCGATCGCGGCGGAAGTACCAGGACTGCAGCAACACCGCCGCAATCACGCACAGAAACGTCATGTCGGCCGAAAGCAGGTGCACCGGCATGGCCGCGTCGGGCGCCAGCTCCGGCATCCAGCTATCGCCGATCGACACCATGCACAGGCCCACCGCCGCCACCCAGAACAGCCCCACCACGGTGCGGCTGCGCGCGGGCGGTGCAAGTGCCGCACGCAGGCCCAGCGCCATCCACGCCATCGCGGCAGCCAGCACGCAATAGGCCGTGCGCAACAGCAGGCCATAGGCGCCGTGCAGATACGCGCTCAGCTGTGCATCGATCCAGTCCAGATCACCGCGCAACCATTGCAGCAGCAGGATCAAGGCGATGAAGGCCAGGCCCGTGCAGGCGGCGACTGCGCCGGCCTGCCCGGCCCAGCGTGGCGGGCGGGCCGACCCGGGTGGCATCGCAGTGCCGCTGTTGTGTTGATCTTCCATCAGCAGCCTGTCTGTGTTGCAACAGTCATCGTGTCCATATCGGTCTCCTGCGGCACGCGGGCGCGGCGATGCCCTATGATGCGCGCGGCCGTCCTGAGCCGATACCTGTCGGCGCGACCGAACCCTGTGTTCACCTCATTCGGCATCCACGCGATCACCCTGCATGTACCTTGACACCGACCGTTCCATGCAGAGCAACCGCCCGCACGGCACGCACCGTGCATGTGCCCTTCCTCCCCTTCAGCAGATCCCGTTTCCCTCATGACGGATACCTCCGTGTCTTCCCAAGCGCCAGCCAGCGGGTGGCGCCGCGCCTTGCCGGTGATCATCAGCCTGGCAATCCTGGCAATGGCGCTGCACGCGCTGTCGGGGCAATTCACCGACCATGGCTATCGGCAGATCCGCCAGGCCTTCCGTGCACTGGGTGCCGGCCAGATCGCGCTCACCCTGTTGCTGGGCTTGAGCAGCTACGCCTGCCTGGTGGGTTTTGACTGGGTCGGGCTCAAGCGCACCGGCAAGCGGCTGCATCCGGCGCGCGTGGGCATCACCGCCTTCATGGCGCATGCGGTGGGGCAGACGCTGGGGTTTGCCGCCCTCACCGGCGGCGCGGTCCGCCTGCGCGGCTATGGCAGCGTCGGGCTGACCCTGGCCGAGATCGGCCAGGTGGTGCTGATGAGCACGCTGGGCTTCGTCTTCGGCGCCTGGGTGTTGCTTGGCCTGGCGCTGCTGCTGGAACCGGAAGCGGCTGCGCGTGCATTGCCGATCACCGCCGAGGGCATCCGCATCGCCGGCATCGCCTTGCTGGTCGGCTACGTCGCGATGCTGGGGCTGGTCGGCAGACAGGGCCGCGAATTCGGGATCCGCAGTCATCGCTTCTGGCTGCCCGACCGCACCACGGTACTGGGCGTGACCGCGCTGAGCGTGGTCGAGCTGGGCCTGGCGGCCGCCGCGTTCTACGTGCTGCTGCCGCCTGACCCGGGCACCGGCTACTTCGGGTTTATCGGCATCTGGCTGGTGGCGGTGGTCGCCGGGCTGATCTCCACGGTGCCGGCCGGCCTGGGCGTGTTCGAGTGGAGCCTGCTCAAGCTGCTGCCGCATGTCACCCCCGCCGCGGTGCTGGCCGCCGCGCTGGCCTACCGGGTCACCTACTACATCGTGCCGCTGCTGATCTCGGTGGCGATGGCGGCAGCCTCCGGCCTGGGCGCACCGGTGCGCGCCAGCGCCAGCACTGCACGCACGGTATGGAAGGCCTTGCGCCCGTGGTTGCCGCAGATCCTGGCGTTGGCGGTGTTTGCGGTGGGTGCGGCGCTGGTCATCGACGGCACCTTGCCCACCCCGCGCGCGCGCCAGGAAGTGGCGCCGCTGCCGCTGATCGAAACCTCGCATCTGCTGGTCAGCCTGGGCGGCATGGTGCTGCTGCTGATCGGCCAGGGCCTGCAACGCCGCAGCCATGCGGCCTGGGTGCTGGCGCTGGGCGTGTGCATCCTGCTGCCGCCGCTGTCGCTGTTGCGCGGCAGCCATATCTCGGTGTCGTTGTCGGCGGCACTGGCTGCAGTGGCGCTGTGGGCAGCACGCCGCGAGTTCTACCGCCAGGGCGCGCTGCTGGACGAAGCCTGGTCGTGGCGCTGGCTGAGCAACCTCGGCCTGGTGCTGGTGGCCACGTTCTGGCTGCTGTTCTTCGTCTACAGCCACGTCGAATACAGCAACGACCTGTGGTGGGAGTTCGCCACCTCGGCCAACGCGCCACGTGCGCTGCGCGCGGCGCTGATCCTGTGCGTGGGCGTGATCGTGTTCGGCATGGCGCGCCTGCTGCGTGGCGGCCGCCGCCCGATGCCGTCCGCCGATGCGCAGACCCTGCAGACGCTGGCGCCGATCCTGGCCATCAGCACCGACACCCAGGCCTGCCTGGCGCTGACCGGCGACAAGGCGTTCCTGCTCGACGAGCAGCGCCGCGGGTTCGTGATGATGCAGCGTTACGGCGGCTCGCTGATCTCGATGGGCGACCCGGTCGGCCCGCCGGAGGTCGCGCGCGCACTGATCTGGCGCTTCCGCGAGGAGGCCGACCATATGGGCCTGCGCCCGGTGTTCTACCAGGTCGGCGAAAAATACTGGCAGACCTACCTAGACATGGGCCTGACGCTGGTCAAACTGGGCGAAGAGGCGATCGTGCCGTTGGAAGGCTTCACCCTCGAGGGCCGCGACCGCGCCGATCTGCGCCAGGCCTGGAACCGCGGCAAGCGCGGCGGCCTGACCTTCCGCATGCTGCAGCCCGAACAGGTGGACGCGGTATTGCCGCGTCTATCCGAAGTGTCCGAGCAATGGCTGGAAGAAAAGTCCGGCGAAGAAAAAGGCTTCTCGCTGGGCAGCTTCGATGCGGACTACCTGCGCCGCTTCCCGGTGGCAGTGGCCGAGGCGGAGGGCGAAATCGTGGCCTTCGCCAATGTGTGGTGGGCGCCGGCCGGCGGCGAGCTGTCGGTGGACCTGATGCGGCACAGCGCGCAGGCACCTAAGGGCACGATGGATTTCCTGTTCATCGAGCTGTTCCTGTGGGGGCAAGCCAACGGCTATACGCGCTTCTCGCTGGGCATGGCGCCGTTGTCGGGCCTGGCCGAGCATCGCCTGGCCGGCCGCTGGAATCGCTTCGCCAGCCTGGTCGCACGTCATGGCGAGCGCTTCTATGGCTTCAGCGGCCTGCGCCGCTTCAAGTCGAAGTTCGCCCCGACCTGGCGCCCGCGCTATCTGGTCGCGCCCGGTGGCATGCATCTGCCGGCGGCACTACTGGATGTCACCCGATTGATCTCGGCGGATCCGGGCCGGCAGGAGTAAGGCCGCTCGATACCTGCGGTTTTACGCGCGCGAGTGCTTCAGGCTGCTGAGTGCGCTCGCACGCGTGCTTGAATGCATTGCTTGCCGATCAGCGGTAGCAATATCGGGAGCGTGGTGCCGCGTCCGGTGGCGGGACCGTGTGGTGACATGGATGTCGCCACCGAGCCTCCACGGATGGATTTACGGCGTGTCCCGACACTGGATGCGGCGCCGCGCCGCCGACCGACCCCGTACACCGATCACTCTTGCGCACGGCATTGGGGGTTCCACGCGAATGCTTCGGTCTACTGCGGGCGCTTGCACGCGTACCGGTGTGGGACACGCCGCAAGTACGTCCATGTAGGCTCTGGCGCGGCATCCATGCCGCTCAAGGTCCCACGCCGGCACCCGCGCAAGCACCACCGGTTGGTCTCGGTTGCGGAAAGAAATGCGGAGGGCCTGTTGGCGCTGCAGATCCTTCGGAACGTCACCACTTTTTTTGGCGACATGACAGCAGGTAAATGGCTTACCGATTACATCGGCCACGAAGTCCGCAGGCATCAGCACGTGCTTGAAGCATTGCTTGCCGATCAGCAGTGGCAACGCTGGGAGCGTGGCGTCGCGTCCGGGGGCGGGACCGTGTGGCGACATGGATGTCGCCACCGAGCCTCCAGGGATGGATTCACGGCGTGTCCCGACACTGGATGCGGCGCCGCGCCGCCGACCGACTCCGCACACCGATCAATCTGTGCAGAACATCTTTCGTTTACGCGCGAATGCTTCGGTCTGCCGAGGGCGCTTGCACGCGTACCGGCGTGGGACACGCCGCAAGTACGTCCATGTAGGCTCTGGCGCGGCATCCATGCCGCTCAAGGTCCCACGCCGGCACCCGCGCAAGCACCACCGGTTGTTGTCGGTTGCTGAAAGAAAAGCAGAGGGCCTGCCGGACTGCAGGGGGCCAAACCGAACGGTGACAACCAGGTTCTTGACCTGGTTCGGCCTGGAGTTGGGCCGAACCAGGTCAGACATGCCGCGCTCGCTTACGGCTTCGACAGCGCGTGCAGCTGCTCCATGATCACCTTGGCCAGGGTCGCGTAATCGCCCTTGAAGTGGTGATCACCCGGCAGCGCGACCCGCTTGGCGGCCTGTGCCGACAGGCTTGGGCAGAGCGCGTCCTGGTCGTCCTGGCCGTAGATGCACACGGTGGTGCCGGCGGGCAGCCGCTGCACTTCCGGCGCGATCGGCAGGCCTTCGTCGTCCGAGCCCAGCCAGTTGCTGACATGGAATTCGTAATCGGCCAGCTTGCCCACCGACAACAGCGCGGTCATGCGCAGGTTCTGCTTGGTCTGCGCCGGCAACTTGTTGATTGCGGCAGGCAACACGTCCGCGCCCTGCGAGAAGCCGATCAGCACCACCCGCTGACGTTGCCAGCGCTGCGCATAGAAACGCGCGATGCGATCCAGATCGGTGGCAAAGCCCTGCGGTGTGCGCTCGGTCCAGAAGTAGCGCAGCGAATCCAGGCCGACCACCGGGATGCCCTGCGCGGCTAACGCATCGGCCACCTCTTCGTCCAGACCTGCCCAGCCACCGTCGCCGGAGACGAAGATCACGAAGGTGTCGTCGTCGCTGTCGCCATCGGGCTTGGCCGGCAGCTCCACCACCGGCAGATCTTCCAGCCCGCCCGGCGGTGGCGGCAGCGCCACGCCCTTCTGCTCGCCCAGCGAACGTGCCGCCGCGCGCAGGCCCGGCAGGATGTCGCCCTGCGCCGAACGCGTGAACGTGCGCGCCTGCGGCACCTGCTTGAGGAAGCTGTCTTCGGCCGCGGCCGGGCAACGCTTGTCCTGGCTGCCGGCAAGCACCCAGGGAATCTGCAACGGCACCGGCAGCAGCGTGTTGCTGCCCGGGCGCACCCCCGGCTGGCAGATCGCCTGGTCGGACACCGTCGCCGGGCAGAGCCCGTCGGTCAGCACGCCGGCCAGCACATGCGGCTTGGCTTGCGCCGCGATCGCATAGGCCAGCGCAGCCCCCTCGCCGTCGCCGACCAGCAGCGGCAGGCGGTAGGTGGGGATGTGGTAAAAGGCCTGCACGTAGCGCGAGAAATTTTCCACATCGCCGACCGAGAACGCGCAGGTACCGCCGGCCTTGCGCAGCACCGCGTACAGATGCGCGGTGTCCACCATCGCCACCATCGCGCCATCGGCACGCAGGCTTTCTGCCTGGGCCTGGCGCTTGACGTTGTTGCCGGTGCCGGTCAGCCAGATCACCACGCGCTGCGGCTCGCCCTTGGGCATCAGCACCGGCACCTGCTCGAAGCGGCCGTGGCTCACTGGCTGCGTGGTCTGCGCAGCCGCCATGCCCGATAGCGTCAACACCGCCGCGCCGCAGAGCGCGCTCCACATCTCAAGTCGTCGCATGTCGCACCATCGGGAAAAGTGGTTCAAAGATAATCGTTCCAGGCGGCCACGCGAAGCGCAGCGCTTCGCTTATCGCGCATGTGCTCGCTGACGCGCTTCCCAGGCGGCCAAGGCCTGCCGGTAGCGCGCCAGGTCTTCCGCGTACAGATCGTGCACGCACAGCGGGCAACCGCTTTCGCAGCACTCGTTGGGCGCAGGCGGCTCGGGCGGCTGCGGGCGTGGATCGTGATCGGAAGCTGCGCGGTCGTGCATGCGCGCATTGTAGCGTGCGCCACGGCTGCGCCTGGATGAACCACGGCGCGCAGCGTGCCAGGTCAGCGCCCCAGTCGCCGGCGCAGATTGGCCCGCGCCGCAGCGTCGCAGCGCGCATGGAAGTAGTCGCTCAGGAAGATGCGCGGACGCTCGAGCAGGCCGGCCAGAAAGCGCCTGCGGTTGAGCCGGAACAGCAGGCTGGGGACATGCCCACGGTATTCGGCGGCAATACCCTCGTCATACGCATCGAACACCGCTGCCGGTGCGGCCAGGATCGCCATGTCGCAATCCAGGAACAACGCCGCTTCGGCGTCCACGTCCGCCGGCTGCAGTTGTCCATGGCGTGCGGTGAGCAGAATCAGGCGCTGCACGCGCTGCAGATCCACCGATGCCTGCGGCCACCAGCGCGGGATGCAGTCCACCGCCCAGTTGGCGGATTCCGCCTCGTTGTCGCTGCGCCCGGGCTGGTACACCGCATCGTGAAACAGTACCGCCAGCCAGACCTCGACCGGCTGCTGCCAACCCGGCCCTGCGGCGACCTCGGCGTAGTGCTGCAGCAGCGCACGCACATGGCCGAAGTGGTGATAGGCACGCGGTGGCGTGGCATAGGCCTGTTCGAGCGCGGCCAGGTGCTCGGGCTGCAAGGGCAATGGTGTGGTGGTGGCATCCATGCACGCAGGCTACCGCGTACGCATCTGCCTGCACATCAGCGCAGCGCCCATTGCCCTTCGATCTGGTAACGCGACTGGCCCAGGAAGCTGCGCACCAGCGCGAACTCGCGCACCGTCCACGCCAGCGCATCGCAGCGCCGTTGCGGCAACGACTGGTTGCAATACAGCAGCGTCATATGCGGCGTGTACTGCGCGTCGCCGGCAATGCCCGCATGCGCCAGCTGCCGGCCCAGCGCGCCCTGCAGTTCGTACAGCCCGCGTACCTTGTCTTCGCCACGCAACACGCATGGCAGCTGCGAGCGCCGTCCACCAAAGGTGCCAACCCGATCGAACTCCACCTCGAACGCATCCAGCATCACGCGCTCGGCTGCCTGACTAGCGCGGCTCACCAGCGAAGGCGGCAAGCCGCCCGCGTAATCGCCCAGATGATGCAAGGTCACATGCAAGCGTTCGCGCGCCAGCGGCTTGCCGTCGACATGACCACTGTGCAGCAGCCCATCGGCGATCGCCGCGGCGCGTTGGGCGGTGGCCGCATCGGCCATCACCGCAAAGAACAGGCGTTCGGTGGTCTTCTCCTCACCAAGGCCAAGCGACAACTGCGCCTCGGCCGAAGACAGGTACAGGAACTGCTGTTGCATGGGCTGATTCCACGACCGCGTACGCGGACCTGCCGGAAGAAGGGCGGCGGATACTAGCAGACCAGCTGCATGCGTGGCACGCATTCAACATCAGTGCGAAAACGTGGAACGCATGCAGTGCGTGGAACAACAACCGCGCAGCACTGGCCATCTGCGACACAAAAAGAAACGGGCAGCTTGCGCTGCCCGTTTCCGCCTTTATCGGTTCACTCCGCAAGCTGCATCACCTGGATGCGCCTGGGTCACGCATGCAGCTTATGCGGCATTCTTCATCGCATGCTTGCGGTTACGCATCACGTCGTGACATGCGCGCACTTCCGGCAGCAGACGAAGTGCGGCATCGCGTGCGGCGGCCGGGGTGTCCTGGTCGGCGATGGTTTCGTCGAATGCCTTCAGCAGACGGTCTTCAGACTCTTCCAGCTCCGCAACGTAGCCGTACTTGGTATCGCCCAACGTGGCGCGCACCTTGCCGTAGAACTGCTGCATGCTGCCGACCATGGTGCCGCTGGTTTCCGGCTTGCCACCGACCGATGCAACCACACTGCTAAGATTGCTGACAATGTCGGACTTCACGCCGGCGATGCGGCGGAACAGCGTTGCAAGCTCCGCATCACCCACCTTGGCGGCCGCTTCTTCGTAGAAGTCCTTGCCGTCGCGGGAAATGGCGATGAGGTCGTTGAGGCTATGCTCGGTCTTGCTCTGAATGCTCATGTGTCGCTCCTGGTTGCGATGGGCCAGCGCTTCGCAAGTTGTGGATGCGTTTGCGCTGGCTTTCGGGGATGAGGCAATCGATGTGCTGATTGCATGCCTTGGCGTTGTGTACGGCCTTAGCTTGGCGGGACACACATAATCGACATGTGAGTGATGTGGTGATTGTCCTCACGCGATCATGCAGGCAATGAATGGCGATTCATCGATGCCAAGAGCAGGTCAAACCTACTTTGGCTGCCGGCTCGCACACATATTGTCGACCAGGTTGGGATAGGGACGACCGGCCTCCTCGGCGCGCTGCTTGGCAGCGGCTTTTTGGCTTGCGGTCAGCGGCGTGGAGGCGGATTTACCCTTGGGCTTGCCGCGCTTCCAGGGCGGTGGCGTGTGTTCGGTCATGGCGCTGTACGGTCCGCTTGCAGTGGAGCATGCAGTCTCGACGTGCGCTCGTGAGTTGGCCGTGGATATGGCCTTGCGTCCGGTACGGACCAACGTCGCAACCAGCACGCCATCTGCCAGCTCTGCCACTCATCACTCTAACTGCAGCAGGCAGTCGAGGCCGGCAGCGCCTCAGTAGCTCGCCAACGACGCGCGCTGGCGGCGCTCCTGCCAGACCGCCAGCGCATACACCAGCAAGCCGCCCAGCGCAGTGGCCGCGCCCACGTAGCCGGTCGAGGTCCATCCCCACCCGGCCGTGATCGCCATACCGCCCAGCCACGGGCCCAGCGCATTGGCGGTATTGAACGCGGCATGGTTGGATGCCGCTGCCAGGGTCTGCGCCTCTGCGGCCACATCCATCAGACGCGTCTGCAGTGCAGGTGCCAGTGCGCCCATGGTGCCGACCGCCACGATGGACACAAACACCCACAGGCCCGACTGCGCAGCCAACGGAAAGGTCAGCATCACCAACACCGACCACACCAGCAATACCGGCACCGCGCGGAACTGCATGCGGTCGAACAGCCAGCCGCCCAGGATGCTGCCGAGCACGCCGCCGACCCCGAACGCCACCATCGCCAGCGGGATCCGCGCCGGCTCCACGCCGGTCACCGCGGTCAGGGTGGGCGCCAGATAACTGAAGACGCAGAACATGCCGGAAAAACCCACCGCGCCGATCGCCAGGGCCAGCCATACCTGCGGCTGATTGAATGCGCGCAGCTCACGCAACGGCTGTTGCCGCGGCTCGTCCGGCGCAGGCGGCAGGCGCGCCGCCACTGCCGCAACCGTGCACAGCGCAAGCACCGACACCGCCGCATAGGCCCATCGCCAGCTCACGATCTGGCCCAGCCAGGTCGCCAATGGATTGCCGACCAGCAAGGCGATGCTCAGGCCCAGCAACACCCGGCCCACCGCAGTGGCGCGTTGGTTGGGCGGGCTGATCGACGCGGCCACCAGTGAAGCAACGCCGAAGTACGCGCCATGCGGCAAACCAGCGATGAAACGGCACAGCAACATCGTGTGATAGCTCGGCGCCAGTGCGCTGGCGAGATTGCCCAGCGCGTAGAACACCATCAGCAGCAGCAACAAGGTGCGCCGCGGCCAGCGCGCGCCAATAATCGCCAGCAACGGCGCACCGACCACCACGCCCAACGCGTAGGCGCTGATCACGTGGCCAACCTGCGGCTCGCTGATCTGCAGGCCCTGAGCAATCTGGGTCATCAGGCCCATGGTGGAAAATTCGCTGATGCCGATCGCAAAGCCGCCCATCGCCAACGCAAACAGGATCAGCACGTAGTCGCGCCGTGACACGCGCGGCGTTGGAAGATCGGTATCGGACATGCCCGACTCCAGAATGACGGGGCGGCTTATTATTGTGCAACGCAGCAACCGACGAAAGCACGGCGCCTGCTGCGATTCAGCGCCAGGGCCCCGGCACGTCACAGTCTGGCCGCTTTCGGCGCGCCAGGAGACGCTGTGTCCTATCGCTATCGCTCGAATCCGCTTTGCTCCGCCACCATCGCTAGGGGGCACTCGCGATCGGCGCGGTGTCGCGCCTGGCGCGTGATCCACACCCAATTGGTTGCTGATGTCCAAATCCACCGAATCCCCGTTGTTCTCCCCCGTGCGCCTGGGCGCGCTGGACCTTGCCAACCGCGTGATCATGGCGCCGCTGACGCGCAATCGCGCCGCCGCCGGGCAGGTGCCCTCGCCGCTCGCCGCCGAGTACTACGGCCAACGCGCCAGTGCCGGCCTGATCGTGGCCGAGGGCACGCAGATCAGCCCGCTGGGTCAGGGCTACCTGGATACGCCCGGCATCCACACCGCCGAGCAGGTCCAGGGCTGGCGTGCGGTCACCGATGAAGTGCATCGCCGTGGCGGCAAGATCGTGCTGCAGCTGTGGCATGTGGGCCGCGTCTCGCACACCAGCGTGCTGCCGCCGGGCGAATCGCCGGTCGCGCCCAGCGCCATCCGCGCCGAAGGCAAGACCTACACCAAGGACGGCTTCCAGGATGTCTCCGAGCCGCGCGCGCTGGCGCTGGACGAAATCCCCGCCCTGATCGAGGACTACCGCATCGCCGCACGCAACGCCATCGATGCCGGCTTCGACGGCGTGGAAGTGCATGCGGCCAACGGCTACCTGCTCGACCAGTTCCTGCGTGACGGCTCCAACCAGCGCACCGACGCGTACGGCGGCGACATCGAAAACCGCACCCGCCTGCTGACCGAGGTGGTGCAGGCGATCGCCGACGAGATCGGCGCCGAGCGCACCGGTGTGCGGCTGTCGCCGGTCACACCGGTATACGGCATGCACGACTCCGATCCGCAGCCGCTGTTCGAACGTGCGGTGGAGCGTCTCAACCTGATCGGCGGGCTGGCCTTCGTGCACGTGATCGAAGGCGCAACCGGCGGTGCGCGCGACAACGTCGCCTTCGACTATGCCGCGCTGCGCGCAAAGTTCGACGGCGCCTGGATCGCCAACAACAGCTACGACAAGGCGCTGTCCGACCACGCCATCAACAGCGGTTACGCCGATGCGATCGCCTTCGGCCGGCCGTTCATCGCCAACCCGGATCTGGTGCGTCGCCTGCACGAGAACGCCCCGTTGGCCGAGCTCGACCAGGCCACCCTGTACGGCGGTGGTGCCAAGGGCTACACCGACTACCCCGCCCTGCCGAACTGAACGCAGCTGCAAAACGCCTACGCTCACCGCCAGGCAGGCGCGGCCGATGCCCGGAATCGGGATGTACCACGCGTACATTCCGGTTCCTGCGCGCCGTCCGCACCCACCTGAGGACTGCTCGCTCTGTTTTGTCGGTCGCTCCAAGTCTCGCCGACACAGCGGCTGCGCACGGCATCAAGCGAGCGCAGCTGCCGCGTCGGATCGACCGGTCCGCACGCGCACGTTGGACCTAAGCACGTCGCCGGCCCGGCGTCTCGTGCAAGCGCGATACGCATCCCTTGCCCGATCGTCTAGCGCTAGGCGGCGGCCATCGTGCATCTGCCAACTCAATCGTTGAACCGGCGCGCAAGGCCAGGCGCTTGTGCGTGTGTTCGCCCCAGGCTCGGCGAATACGCAAACGCGTACACAGCACGCCGCTCGCAACGCGGATGCCTTCGCAACGTAGCCATCCCGGTAGCAACCACATGACGCGTACACCCGGCCCCGCTAGGATCGTGCCAACCCTGCTCTCTGGAATGCCGATGCGGCCCCTGCTCACTGCCATTGTTTTTTGCACGCTGCTGGTCTGCGGGCCAGCGCTTGCGGTGCCGTTCTGGGGCGCGCGCCAGTCCAGCCCTGCCGAAACGGCGCCGGCCGACCTCAAGCCGGGCGAATGGATCTGGGGCGGCGTCAGCAAGGGCTGGGGGCCGATGGCGGTGATTGTCAGCCTCACCGAGCAACGCGCGTATGCGTATCGCAACGGCATCCTGATCGGCGTTTCCACCATCAGCTCCGGCAAGCCCGGGCACGAGACACCGACCGGTGTGTTCACCATCCTGCAGAAGGACAAGGACCACCGCTCCAACCTCTACAACGCCGCGCCCATGCCGTATCAGCAGCGCCTGACCTGGGACGGCGTGGCCCTGCACGCTGGCGGCCTGCCCGGTTATCCGGAATCGCATGGCTGCGTGCATCTGCCGTCGGAATTCGCGCGGCTGCTGTTCGACAATTCCAACATGGGCATGGTGGTGGTGGTCGCGCAGGCCGGTGTGGATGCGGACGCGGTGGTGCATCCCCGTGCGCTCAGCCCGATCGACCCGGCCACTGGTGCGCAGCGGGCATTGCTGCCGCTGCCCAACGGCCAGAGCTTTGCGTGGCAGCCGGAGCTGGCACCCACCGGCCCCATCTCGATGCTGGTCAGCAGCAGCGATCAGCAACTGGTGGTGTATCGCAACGGCGTGGAAATCGGACGCGCGCAAGTGGCATTGCGCGCGCAGACCGGCGCCGCGCCGCTGGGCACGCAGGCGTTCATCGTCGGCCAGGGCTTCCTGCCTGGCGAAGTGCCCGGCTTGCCTGGTCAACGCATGCCCAACTGGATGCGCATCGGCATCCCCGGCAGCAGTGCTGCGGCAGGACAGGCCCTGGATGCCGACACCATCGCGCGGCTGCAGGTGCCGCCGGCATTCCTGGCCGGCCTGCTGCCGCTGCTGACGCCTGGTGTGGTGCTGGTGGCCACCGACCAACGCATCCTTCCCGAAACCACCGGCGGCAAGCTGCAGGTGCTGGATTCGGATCCGCCCGAAGCACCCTGAGCAACGAACTGCGCCGCGTTATCGCTGCGGCGAGTTGCAAGCTGCGCGTAAGCGCGCGCGCGCATGCGTGCAGCCCGGGATCGGCATGCACTGGTATGCGCTGGCGGTGCCGAGCGCTGGCGCCCGCCGTTGTAGAGCGCGCGACCCGACGCGCGTTGCTGCGATTGTCAGCGCGACCTGCTTGGCAGATGATGCGGACATCCCTCATTGCCAAGGATGTGCGTGATGCGTTTACTCACTGTGGTTCTGCTCGGCAGCACGCTAGTCGGTTACGCGTCATCCACCGCAGCAGCCGAGTCGCTGCGCCCTGCCGCACCAAACGCCGAATGCCTGGATGCGCGCAAGGTGACGGAGCTGCATCAAGCCGATCCGCGCACGCTGGCAGTGGCCGAACAGGGCGGGCGGCTGTTCCGCATCAGCCTGGCGCAGGACTGCCCGCTACTGGCCGCACAAGCGGATGCGAGCCTGCTGGCGGCGCACGGCTGGGTCTGCAACGGTGCGCCGGCATACGTGAGCTCGGGCCAGCAGCACTGCGCGGTCAGCCAGATCGCCACACTGAGTGCGCGCGAATACGCCAGTGCGGCACGACAACGCGACAGCGGCATTCCGACCCTGGACGGCGTCAGCGTGCGCGAAGCGCGCCGGCGTAATTTCGCCGGCTCATCCAGCTACTGCTTCAATCCCAGCATGCTGCGTTCGTGGTCGGAAGACGGCCAGGGCCTGGTGGTGGAAGTCTCGCCACGTCACCCCGGCACGCATCGCCACTACCGTGTCGAACTGATGGACAGCTGCCGCGAACTCAGCGGCGCGCCGCCGATCCGCTTCGTCTCCGGCATGGGCCTGAATGCGATCTGCGGCAATCCCGGCGACAAGGTCGATGTGCTCGACGAAATGGCGCTTGCCGGCGCGGCTGCCGGATCCGGCCAGCAGGGCGATCTGAGCACCACGCGTGGCGGCCTGGCCGCGCGGATGCGCCAGAGTTGCACGGTGGCGGCGGTGTATCCGCGCGATTGAGCGACCCGCAACGCAGGAGCGCGCTTACGCGCGATGAGGCGGTCTCGATACCGCTTCATCGCGCGCAAGCGCGCTCCTACACACGCTGCAGGCTGTGCTGCTGGCTCCGCGACAGCCTCAGGCCTTGCGCAGGAAACAGGTCTTCAGCACCAGGCCCTTGATCTTTTCCGAATTGCCTTCGATGTGCTCGGCATCGTCCTCGACCAAGCGGATGTTGCGGATCAGCGTGCCCTGCTTGAGCGGAATCGACGAGCCCTTGACCTTCAGGTCCTTGATCACGGTCACCGTGTCGCCGGCCTGCAGCAGGTTGCCGTTGCTGTCGCGCACCACCGTCGCAGTCGCGGCGGACTCGCCCGCGCTCCATTCGAAGCCGCAGTCTGCGCAAATCAGCAACGCGCCATCGGCATAGGTATTGTCCAGGCCACATTGCGGGCAGGCGGGAACGGAAGACATGCGATTCCTAGGTTCAAAACGGGCGTGGATTGTAGCGCCCCGGCCGCCCGATCACGTCTCCGGCACGGCGCCGGCGCGATAGTGCAGCGCTTGTCGAATGCCCTGCAGGTCGCACGTGCCCAACCCATCGCTTCCCCAAGCCCCCGGCGCTGCGCCAGGATCCACCGCGCCTGCGGCTGGCGAACCGGGCGCGGCAAAGAAAACCGGCTCGCATCTGGTCGTCTATGTCGCGCTGGCCGGCAACCTTGCCATCGCGATCGCAAAATTCATCGCCGCAGGCATCTCGGGCAGCTCGGCGATGCTCAGCGAAGGCGTGCACTCGCTGGTGGACACCGTCAACGAAGTGTTGCTGCTGTACGGCCTGCGCCGCGCCGCGCAGGCCCCCTCGCCGACCCATCCGTTCGGCTACGGGCGTGAGCTGTACTTCTGGAGTTTCATCGTCGCGCTATTGGTCTTCGCGATGGGCGCAGGCGTGTCGCTGTACGAGGGCATCGTGCATCTGCGCAATCCCGAGCCGGCCAAGAGCCATCTGCTCGCCTACATCGTGCTCGGCGTGTCGATCGTGTTCGAAGGCATTTCCTGGGTGGTGGCGCTGCGCGAATTCCGCGCCAAGAAAGGCCGCATGGGGTATTTCCAGGCATTCCGGCAGAGCAAGGATCCCAGCACGTTCACCGTGCTGCTCGAAGACAGCGCCGCCTTGATCGGCCTGTTCATGGCGGTGCTTGGCCTGGCCGGCGCGCAGCTGCTGGACATGCCCGAACTCGATGGCATCGCCTCGATCGGCATCGCTTGCGTGCTGGCTTTTACCGCATTCCTGTTGGCGCGCGAAACCAAGGGCCTGCTGATCGGCGAACCCGCGCATGCGCACGTTACCGAATCGCTGCTGCGCATTGCCGCCAGCGATCCGGATGTGCGTGCCGCCAACGGCGTATTGACCATGCAGATGGGCCCGAACCAGGTGGTTGCTGCGTTGAGCGCCGAGTTCGAAGACAGCCGCACCACGCCACAGATCGAAGCCTGCGTCGGGCGCATCGAAGCGGCCGCCAAGCGTCAGCACCCCGAGCTCACCGCGCTGTTCATCAAGCCGCAGACGCCGGAAACCTGGCACGCACGCCGCGCCCAGATCGAACGTGACGCAGAGAAGGATTAGCGCACGGCAGGGCGTGGAATGCGTGCATCGCCACGCGGCCAAACACCGCAGGTGACGCGCGTCGGCCGGCTCACCTTCAAGCACGACGCATCGCGCAGGAAGCAGTTGAATCGCAGAGGTGACATCGTCACCACCAAGCTGATCCTCGCCCTAACCGCAGCCCCGGCTGCGGTTGCATCATCCGGGTCGATTGCCTACGGTAGGCAGGCACCACCTCTTGGCGTCGTGAGTCAGCCGACGCATCCCACTCGATCACAAGTCATGGAGGTTTCCGATGGAAATCAGCCAGGGTCGCGTTGCGACCATTCATTACACCCTTTCCGACGACGGCGGCCAGGTCCTGGACCGTTCGACGCCGGACGCGCCATTGAGCTACCTGCACGGCGCCGGCAACATCGTGCCCGGCCTGGAACAGGCGCTGGACGGCAAGCGCGTCGGCGAGACACTCACTGCCGATGTCGTGCCCGAACAGGGCTATGGCCCGCGCCATGAGCAGTTGATCCAGCAGGTACCGCTTGAGGCATTCCCGACCGATGTCGAGGTCGTGCCGGGTGTGCAGTTCGAGGCGCGCACCCAGCAGGGCCCGGTGCTGGTCACCGTCACCGAGGTGGGCCCGGAGCAGGTCACCGTCGACGGCAACCATCCGCTGGCCGGGCAGACCCTGCATTTCGCGGTCGAAGTCATCGAGGTGCGCGAAGCCACCACCGAAGAACTGAACGAAGGCCAGGTCGCCAGCGTCGCGGCCTGATCGGGTGTGCCGCGTGCCTGCTGGCATGCGGCAGTTCGGCTGCTGCGACGTCCAAACGCAGTGCGACGGGCGTCGCCGGCAGCAGAAGTAGTAAAGTGCGCGGCCCGCTCACAGGCCCGCTTGCATGAAACTCGGCATCGACTTCGGTACCAGCAACTCCGCCGCCGCGGCGATCGTCGATGGCCAGGTGGTCCCGGTGCGCTTCGGCGAGGCCTTGCAGTTCCGCACCACGGTGTATTTCCCCGAGACCATGCGCGACCCGGACGATTTCAGCCTGACTCCGGCGCTGGAATACGAGGTCGAACGGCTGATCGACTCCGGCCGTCGCGACGCTGCCGCGGCTGGCCGCACGTCCAGCACCGACAGCCTGCGCCGCGATGCGATCCGCATCGTGCGCCGCCAGTGGATGGAAGAGCAGGTGCGCGAGCCGCGCAGCTCCGCCGCCCTGCTGCAGAACGCGGTCTACGGCGACGACGCGCTGGATGCGTATTTCCTGGAAGGCGAAGGCAGCCTGGTGCAGAGCCCCAAATCGATGCTGGGCTACAACCTGCATCCGCGTGCGCGCCAGACCATCACCGGCATCGCCACGCACGTGCTGGAACACATCCGGCTCACCGCCTCGCGCCAGTTCGACATCAATATCCGCAGCGCCACGCTGGGCCGCCCGGTGCAGTTCCGCAGTTCCATCGGCGAGGCCGGCAATGCGCAGGCGCTGGACATTCTGCAGACCGCTGCCATCGCGGCCGGCTTCGACAGCGTGGATTTCCTCGAAGAACCCGCAGCGGCCGCGATGCATTACCACGTTAGCCACGACAGCCGTCACGACACCGTTGTGGTGGACATCGGCGGCGGCACCACCGACATCGCCCATGCCAGCGTCGGCGGCAGCGCCGCGCCGCAGGTGCACCGCGCCTGGGGCATCGCGCGCGGCGGTACCGATATCGATCTGGCGCTGAGTCTGGCCGCCTACATGCCGCTGTTCGGCCGCGGCATCACCCGCGTGCCCACCCACCATTACGTGGAGGCGGCGATGGTGCAGGACATGACCCGCCAGCGCGAATTCCGCCTGCACAAGTACCAGGACGTCCCTGCCCCGTTCGACAAGCGCCTGCAGGCGCTGCAGGACACCGGCAACACCGCGCGCCTGTACCGCGGCGTGGAAGCCTGCAAGATCGCGCTCAGCGAGCGCGACCAGCACCAGGCCGGGCTGGACTTCATCGAACGCGGGCTGGAGGTGGAGGTGCAGGCCAGCGCGCTGGTTGCGTCCGCTTCCAGCTACCTGGGCGAACTGGAAGGCTTGCTTGCGCAGGTCCGCGCCGACCTGGATGCGCCGCCTGCCACGCTGTTCCTGACCGGCGGCATGTCGCGTGCTGGCTATATCCGCGACACGGTGGCAGCCGCGTTCCCGGAATCGCGCCTGGTGCAGGGCGATCCGTCCTTCGGCGTGGTGCAGGGCCTGGCCTGGGCGGCGGCACGCCAGGCCCGTCTGTCGGACGGTTAAGGCAACGCGGGCGCCTATCCGTTACAATGCACGGTTGCTGCATACCGCTTAGCCGGCTTGTCAGCAAGGCACGCTTGCCGTGCCGCCGCGATTGCGCACCGAACGCGACCGCACCTCTCGACACCGCTTCCGCGCGCGCCACCCTAGCCGCACGCGGTGTCATCGCACTTCCCCGCTACAGGAGGCCACATGGCACGTCCCGCGACCAAGCAGAAATCCCAGCCCAGCATCGCTCGCAGCGAAGGCAAGTCGCAGCCGCTCAGTCGTGAGCGTATCGCTGCCGACATCGCCGCGTTCCGCAAGACCGGCGGCCGGATCGAAGTGCTCACCACCAACTTCGGCCCTGCGCGTAACGATGGCGACAAGATCGCCTAAGCGTCGCCCGCAAACCGAAGCGTTGTACCGACGTGCCACCGCAAGGTGGCACGTTCGTTTCAGGCCACAGTTGGCGCAGCCGCTCAGTTGCCGTAATCGATGCGCACCGAGCCGGAATGTGACTCGAGTTTGATGTCGCCATTGCCGGCTCCCAGTCGAGTTCTCAGGCTCTTGCCCGGGCCGTACTCCGGCCGCTCCACCTGCCCGGCCACCGAGCGGATGTCGCCGCTGAACACCTCCACCTGCAGCGCTGCCGACACGTTGCGCGGCACGCCCAGGCTGATGGTGCCACTGACGCTCTCTGCAGCGATGCTGCCGCCCGGCGCCAGACCGGCCACCGTCAGCGCCGTTGCGCCGGACACACTCTCGGCGCGCAGCTGCGATACCTGCCCCGCGCCGACCCGGATCTGGCCGGAAACGGACTCGACCGACACTACGCCGCTGGCGCCGGCCGGCGCATCGATCTGCCCGCTGACCGTGCCCAGGCTCAGCCGTGCGCTGGCCACCGTGCTGCGCAGCGCGCCGCTGACGGTTTCCAGTTGCGCTTCCCTGGCGCGTCCGGCTGCGACCACGTTGCCGCTGACCGACTTGAGCTGCAACCGCGCCAGATCGACCTGATCGACGTCCACCGAGGCACTCACCGCCTCCACCTCCAGCAGCGCCGCGCGTGGAACCCGCAGCTCCAGTTGGGCACCCCTGCTGTTGCGGTTGTTACGCGGGTAGATCACCTCGAACTGCAGCCGGTCCGGGCTTTCATCCACCTCCAGGCGCTGCCCTTCGCCCAGGGTGCCGGTCAGCGCCACGTCGTCGCGGTCCCAGCCGCGTACGCGGATCTGCCCGGCGATGTTGTCCAGTTCCACGCGCCCGCCGCGCGTTAGTGGATGACTCTGCTTCACGGTGGTCTGCGCTGCCGCCGGCAGTGCGCAAAACGCAATCAGCAACAACACGGATAGATGGGCGTAACGCATGGGCATGCTCCTCAGCTTGGAAAGGACGTCTCGCCCTGCGAGGCGAGACGGGTCAGTTGCAGGCGCTTGGCATAGGTGCGTTGCAGCTGCGACAACAGGAATGCAGAGCGCGGACTCTGCGCGATGGCGTGGTGGATGGCCTGTGCACTCTGGTCCAGCTCGGCCAGCGCCGGGCGCAGATCGGCCGGCACCTGCTGCACCGGCACTGCGTCGATGGCCTGCTGGTATTGCCCGGCCATTGCCTGTGCCTGCGCCACCAGGCCAGGGCGCGCCGACGCCGACGCTGGCGCTGGCGCCTGCGTCGAGCGATCGAGCCCTGGCACGATCGCCACCACCGCAAGCGCCGCAGCAAGCGCCACACCGAACGCGGGCCAGGCCCAGGCACGCTGGCGGCGCGGCTGCAGGGCAACCACGTTGGTGTGCGGCGTCAGTGCGGGCGCGATGCGCTCCCAGAGCTGCGTCGGTGGCTGACGTTGCTGCGGCAACGCACGCAGACGCGCGGACAACGCAGCGTCATCGGTTGCCTGCGGATCAAGCGGATCGTGGTTCATGCGATATCTCCCAGCCGCACGCGCAGCAGGCCGCGCGCGCGATGCAGTTGCGCCTTGGAACTGCCGACCGCCATCTGCAGTTCGTCGGCAATTTCCTGATGTTTCCAGCCTTCGATGTCGTGCAACACCAGTACTGCGCGTGCGCGCGGCGGCAGCGTCTCCAGCGCGCGCTCCAGATCCATCTGGGTGGCCTGGCAGGCTGCGGCACCTGGAATGGCAGCAAGGATCTCGCCATCGACATCGTCCACCATCTGATCGCCCGCAACCGAGCGCGCCCGCAGCTCCATCAGGGCCGTATTGACGGCCAGCCGATGCAGCCAGGTGCCCAGCGCGCTCTGGAAGCGGAATTGCGGCAAGGCCTTCCATGCGGCAATGAAGGTCTCCTGCAGCACATCGTCGGCACGCGCCGCATTGCCGCCGCATAGCCGCCACACCACCGCATACAGGCGCGGCGCATGACGGCGGTAGATGGCCTCGTAGGCGATGCGATCGCCGCCTGCGGCGGCACGCGCCAGCGCCGCATCGTCGCGTCCGGCCGGACCGTCACAAGCTGAGGCATCGATGGGCATGGAGGTGTCGAGCATATCCACTTCGATGCGCCGGGTAGCGCAAAGGTTTAAACCACGCCCAGGTTTTTTTTCGAGCACGGTTCCAGGAACGGCCGACAAACCTACTGCGCCGCGGCCCGGCGGGCGCGGCCGGTGCTGGGAATCGGCATGTACCACTCGTACACCCCGGTTCCGAGCGTGCCGCCCGCATCCGCCTGACGACTGCTCGCTCCCTTTTGGGCCGCTCTAAACCTTTTCGCCGGCCGCCGCATCCAAGCCTGCGATGGCGCAATCCTGCGCCGCATCGTTTGCCGGGAGCACGGCCGTTGGCCGCTCCAGGCGCAGGCCCCCTGATCGGACGTCGCCATGCCGCATGTTCTCGGAATACTGCTGAGCCTGTGCTCCACCCAGTGCTCGGCCCCGCTGCCGATGGATGCAGTGCAGCTCACGCTGACGCCTGCGCGCCTGCAGGCCTGCCTGCTGCACCTGCCGTCGACGCGGCTGTCATGCGTCGAGCTGAACTCACCAGCGCACTGGTTGCCGGTGCGCCGCGCCGAGCAGCTGTGGCGGCGCGTTGTCGCGTTGTCCGCGCATGGCCGCAGTTCAACGCGTTAACCGGTTGCAGCGTCATCGTGGAGTTCTGTCGCTGCTGTATCGCCGTGTTGGCCTCCATCAATGCGCATGGCAGCGAGCGCCCCGGCCACGCATAGCTATGGTGCCGCAATCCATCGCAGCACCCTTGAATCAAGCTCGCTGCCGCCACAGCTGAGCGCGCGTTCACCCCGCGCACCGGCTGCGCAATGACGCCCCCGTTACAATGGGCGGTCTCTGTGAACCTGCACGATCCGATGTCCGCGTCCGACGCTTTGCCCACCATGATCCGTAGCCTGCTGCCGCACTGGAATCCGCAGTGGCTGACCGTGGCAGTGCTGACGGTCCAGATCGTGCTGATCCTCACCGTTGCCGCGCTGGTTCGGTTACTGCTGCGGCAAGTGCTGCGCCGCCTGTGTACGCGCTACAGCCTGCCGGCGGAAATGATGATCGGCATCCGTCGCGTGGGCAGCTTCGTCATTTCCGTCACTGCGGTGCTGACGGTATTGAATGTGCTGGGCGTCTCCAGCGGCACCTTGTGGACCGCGTTCACCGGATTCGCGGCAGTCGGTGCCGTGGCATTCTTCGCGGCATGGAGCGTGCTGTCCAATATCTTCTGCACCTTCCTGATCATCACCACGCGCCCGTTCCGCCTGCACGACCACATCGAGCTGCTGGAAGGCGGCGACAAGCCCGGCCTGAAGGGCCGGGTGATCGACATCAACGTGATTTACACGACCCTGGAAGAAACCGGCGACCACGCCGGCAGCGTGCTGCAGGTTCCCAACAGCCTGTTCTTCCAGCGCACCACGCGCCGTTGGCGCGAGACCAGCCACTTCAACGCCAACTGAGGGCGTCTGACAAGACGTCATCAGCCGTTATCGGGTGACTCGGTCGGAGCGTCGCAAGGACACGACGTGCGAATGTCGCATGTAGATCAAAGCGATGGCCGCAGCCGCCTGGCGGCAAGCGCAGTCGTTTTACCGGTTGCCCTGAAGCCGCGTGGCAATCAACGCAGCTGGCTGTCCTTGCTGCCCCGACGGTTGTAGCCGCCTTGCGCCGCCTGCTCTTGGTCGTGCGCCTGCTGACAGTTCACGCACAGGTGCACGCCCGGTACTGCCTTGCGGCGCGCCTCGGGAATGGGCGCATCGCACTCCTCGCAGTGAGTCAGGCTCGGGCCCTGATGCAGCTGGCTCCGCGCGCGCTTGATCGCATCCTCGACGGTCGCATCGATCTGGTCCTGCACCGCGCCATCACCTGCCCATCCGGTCGCCATGTTCGCCTCGGCTTGTCTGCTCAGAACTCAAATATGGGCATGCGCCCGGGCAAATCCAAGCCGGACGTGCACAGCGCGCTCAAATCAGGTGCTTTAGCATCCGCCCATTCGCACTCTTCGAGGAAGTCGCAATGGAACAACACGTCCACCCGTTCTCCGAATTATTCGCCCAGTTGGGCCTGCCGTCGGATGAGGTCAGCATCCGCAGCTTCATCGACGAACACTCTCCGCTGCCGGGCGACATGCGCCTGGAGGAAGCGCCCTTCTGGACACCGGCGCAGGCGCAGCTGCTGCGTGAAGAACGCCTCGACGATGCAGACTGGATCGTGACCATTGATCAACTCAATATCGCCCTGCACACCACTGCCGAAGACACGGGCGTCTGACCCGCGCAAGAATGCAGCGAGTGCCCTGCGCTAGACCTCGCTCGCGGCCGGCTTGTCGTTTTGTTGGTTGATTAGCTTGCAGGAATAAAAAAAAAAAGGAGCGGCCACTGGCCGCTCCTTTGCACTCCGGGCGATGTAGCCGGCATGCGAACCGCATGCCGATGCACGCCTCGGGCGTCAGGTCACCTTTTTGGCGATCGTCATGCCAAGCACGAACAGCACGATGGCGATGATGATGCCGGCCCAGAACAGGAACTTGGCAATCCCCATTGCAGCGCCCGCCATGCCGCCAAACCCGAGCGCACCGGCAATCAGTCCGATGATGGCGAAAATAATGGCCCACTTGATCATGTTTGTTGTCTCCTCATCCGGCACGGTGCCGTGTTCAGTCGTGTGCTTGCGCAGTGGTGCCGCAAAACATGCGCTGCACGCTACGCATCCGGGTGTGCCGCATTCGTGAATACGTCTGACACATGACGCCACATTCGGGCGTGCAGATTCGCCAGCAGCGCCTGCATCGGCGATCATGCGCAGCTCGCAGCAATCGATTGGCATGGACACTCTTCGCTATCTCGCCGGTTACCCGCCCGCAGTCCTGGATCAGGTGCGCGAGCTGATCGCGCAGGACAAACTTGCCCTGGTGCTGGCACGCCGCTACCCGGATCGCCACAGCATCCGGACCGACCGGCAGTTGTACGACTACGTCAAGGCCATGAAGGAGCGCTACATGCGCTCCTCGCCCACCCTGCACAAGGCGCTCTACGACAACCATCTGCAGGTGGTGAAGCATGCGCTGGGCACGCATACGGCGATCTCGCGCATCCACGGCAGCCGGCTCAAGGCCAGCCGCGAGATCCGCATTGCCTCGATCTTCCGCGATGCGCCCGAACCGTTCCTGCAGATGATCGTCGCCCACGAGCTGGCGCATCTGAAAGAGGCCGATCACAACAAGGCCTTCTACCAGCTGTGCAACCACATGAGCCCGGACTACCACCAACTGGAGTTCGACCTGCGCCTGTATCTGACCCACCTGGCGCTGTCCGCGGACGCGTGATCGCGCACCGGCTAGACGAGGCAGCCCATCGCCGCGACCACCGGTCCGTGGCGACCGGTCGCCCGCCGGGGATGCACGACCTGCATTGATCTCGGCGAGGCCGCCATCGACCTAAGCGGGCCGCAGCGGCGCCCGCCTGGGATCAGGCACGACAGGGTTGCCGGCCTCTCCTAGAATGCCTCCATGCAGGCACCGTCCCTCCAGCAGCTCACCCAGGCCGCACAGACCGCCCAACCCGCGGCAATGACGGCGCTGGCACATGCATTGGTGCGTACCGGGCAGCCCGAGCAGGCGCTGGCTTGGTACACGCGCAGTGCGGCCGCAGGCGATGCCGGCGCGCAGATCGAAGCCGGCCGCATGCTGGCCTACGGTGTGGGTTGCGAGGTGGACCTGGCCCGTGCGCAGGAACACTGGCAACACGCCGAGCGCCAGGATGTTGCGGCAGCGCGCTATCTGTTGGCGACCGTGGCCGTCACCGACGCCCTGTTGGTGCTCGACACGCAGGCGCAATCCCGCTTGCATGCAGCGGCCGCAGCCAACTACCCGCCTGCGCTGCGCGCGCTGGCCATCCAGCACGGCCGGATCGATCACCCCGCGCAGCAACGCAACTGCGTTGCCTTGCTGGAGCGCGCCGCGGCAGCCGGTGACGCACTGGCTGCGGCGCTACTGGCCGAGCGCCTGCTGCGTGGCGAAGGCGTCCCGCCGCAACCCGACGCCGCGGCGCAGCTGCTGCGGCAATTGCAGCCGCTGGGTATCGCCGCGGCGCCTGCCGTGCAGATCACGCCGCCGGATCCGCTCGTCGACGACCCGCGCATCCGTTTCGCTGCCCGACATGTCGCAACGCGCCGCCACGATGCGCCCATGATCGAAGAAGTCTGCGGCGTGCTGTCTGCCGACGAGTGCCGCCTGTTGATGTTGCTGGCGCGGCCGCACCTGCGCGCCTCCGAAGTGGTCGACCCCGACGATGCAAGCACGCGCCGCGCGCCGATCCGCACCAGCCGCGGCGCCACCCTGGACCCCATCCTCGAAGACTTTGCCGCGCGTGCGGCGCAGGCGCGCGTGGCGGCCTGTGCGCAGCTGCCGCTGACCCATGCCGAAGCGCTGTCGGTGCTGTGCTACGCGCCGGGTGAGCAGTACCGCGCGCATCGCGACTACCTGCCGCCCGGCACCATCGCCGCCGACCGCCCCACTGCCGGCAATCGCCTGCGCACCGCCTGCGTCTACCTCAACGACGTCGACGCGGGTGGCGACACCGACTTCCCGGTCGCGGGCGTGCGCGTGCGTCCACATGCCGGGTCGGTGGTGTGCTTCGACAATCTGCATGCCGATGGCCGCCCCGACCCGGACTCGCTGCACGCCGGCCTGCCGGTCAGCGCAGGGAGCAAATGGCTGGGAACGCTGTGGTTCCGGCAGCAGCGCTATCGGCATTGGTGAACAGATTCATACACTAGCCCCCGCCGACGTGGTTTAAAATGTTGCAGCGCGACGTGATCGGACAGGGTCTGCAGACGTCGCGTTTTTGTTTCCCATTGCACGGGTTTCGGCCCGGCCTCAGGGAAGGCACATCACGCAGCCCCGCGGAGCCTTCGATGCTTTTCGAAACCCTCGACACCACCGGCCACGAGCAGGTGATTTTCTGTCACAACCGCGACGCCGGCCTGAAAGCGATCATCGCGTTGCACAGCACCCGTCTCGGGCCCGCGCTGGGCGGCGTGCGCATGCGCCCCTACCCCAATAGCGAGGCGGCGCTGGACGATGCGCTGCGGCTCAGCCGCACCATGACCTACAAGAACGCGCTGGCGGGATTGAATGTCGGCGGTGGCAAGGCGGTGATCATCGGCGACCCAAAGAGTGACAAGAGCGAGGCGCTGTTCCGCGCATTCGGCCGTTTTGTCGACACCCTGGGCGGGCGCTACATCACCTCCGAAGACGTCGGCACCGACGTCAACGACATGGAACAGATCTACCTGGAGAGCGAGTACGTCACCGGCGTGCACCAGGTGCATCGCGGCTCCGGCGACCCGGCCCCGTTCACCGCCTACGGTGCGTTGCAGGCGCTGATGGCCTCGCTCAATCGCAGGCTCGGCCACGAGGAAGTCGGCAAAGCCAGCATTGCGATCCAGGGCCTGGGCCATATCGGCATGGAGCTGGTGAAGCTGCTCAAGGAACGCGGCGCCAAACTCTATGTGGCAGATCTGAACCCGGCGCTGGTGGATCGCGCGGTGGCCGAATACGGTGCCGAAGCGGTCAGCATCGAGGAGATCTACCAGGTGCCGGCCGATGTATTCGCACCCTGCGCGCTGGAAGGGGCAATCAACGAAGACACGCTGCCGCGGCTGAAGGCCAAAATCATCTGCGGCACTGCCAACAACCAGCTCGCCAGCGCCGCCATCGGCGAAGAGCTGCACAAGCGCGGCATCCTGTACGCGCCCGATTACGTGGTCAATGCCGGTGGCGTAATGAACGTGTCGCTGGAGATCGACGGCTACAACCGCGAACGTGCGATGCGCCTGATCCGCAGCATTTATCACAACCTGGAAAAGGTCTTCGACCTGTCCTCCCGGTTGGGCGTCGCGCCGCAGCAGGCGGCCGACCAGATTGCCGAGGCGCGTATGGAGGCCATCAGCAAGCTCAAACTGCCGCTGGGCCGCACCGCACCGCGCTTCCTGCACAAGCTGCGCGGCGAGTGACCCACCTGTCCAGGCATCTTGCCTGGACAGGTGAACCACCGATCAGGCGCGCCGATCAGAAATCGGCGCTGTAACGCAGGCTCAGCGCACGATCGTCACCGCGCTCGCCCACCCGCTGGTCGTAGCCGAAGCGCAACTGGCTCTGCGGCCCCAACGGCGCGGCCGCGGTGATGCCGAACAGACCACCCGAGCGCGCCGGCTGCATGCCGCGCAACGGCGCCCATGCGTCCACGCCGATGAAGCTGGCATCCAGCGTCAGGCCTTCGCTGCTCAACGCCTGCTGCCATTCGGCATAACCGCCGAGCTGCACGCCGCGCCAGCGATAGGACGAACGCAGGCCGGCCAGCACCTGGGTGCGCGAGGAGGTGCTGGCATCGGCACGCAAGCCGAAGCCGTCGCCACCGCTTTCGCGGAATCCCTCGCTGCGCAGACGCACATAATCCAGCCCCATGTAGGGCGTCAGGCTGGCGCGCGCGCCACCCAGGCGATACCCGGTTTCCAGGTTGCCGCTGAGGTAACTGCCGCTGTAGTCGCTGAAGGCACTGCTGCGGTCTTCGCCCAACTGCAGGCTGCGCTCGATCTGCCGGTTGACGTTGCCGAAACCCAACTGACTCAGCGTGTACGCCGACCCCAACGTAGTACCCCAGTACAGCTGCCCCTGCACCTGCCGATCGCGCCCGCGTGCACCGTCCAGATCGCCCAGGCTGTTGGAGCGCGTTTCGCCGAAGGCAAAGCCGGTAACTGCGCCCGACGCCAGGCGCAGGTCGTTGCCCATTATCCAACCGGAGGTGGCAAATCCCGCAGTGGTCACGCCACCCTCGCCCGGCCCACCGAGCGCACGTTGCCAGACGCCCAGCATGCGCGGCTGCTGCGACAAGCCATCGAAATGCGAGGCCAACGCACGCCTGCCCAGATCGATGGTGTCGAAGGTCATCGCTGCCGACTCGGCATGCGCGCGGCCGGACAGACTGCGCAGCGAATCGGCGGCAGCCTTGGCATCCGGCGACTGCTGCAACGCCGCTGCGGCGTGGATGAACCCGCTGCTGATGCCGCCAGTGCCCTGCAGTTGCTGCGCATCCACCTGCTGGAACGCCTGCTCGACGCGGATTGCCGAATCCATCGCTGCCGTGCCGGTCATGCCCAGCGTGGCGGCGACGGCGGTGGCATTCAAGCTGCGCAAGGCAAGGTAAGCCGTATTGCTGTCGTACGTCAGCGAGGCATCCAGGAAGGTCACCGCCGCGCCGCGGCTGAGCGTGTCGAACGTGCCCTGCAACCCGCTACTGGCCTGCAACAGCGTGTAGGTCGCGTTGTCGACCACGTAATTGCGGCGGCCGAGCACTTGCAGATCACCTGCAATCGTCGCGGTCCCGGTCACGTTCACCCGGTCGCCCACGTTCAAGGCAAGGCGACCGTTGCTGGCCTGGGTGTAATTGCCCACGATCGACAGCGTCGCACTGTTGACCTGCAGGGTGCCGGCATTATCGACGCGTCCGCCGATCCTGCCCGCACCGATCAACGTCGCACCATTGGCGATACCAACGCGCGCACTCTGCAGACTGGCCGTCTGCAAGGTGCCGCCCAGCACCTGGGTGTCGCCGTTGAACGTATTGGCGCCACTGCTCAACACCAGCGTACCGGTGCCGCGTTTGGTCAGGCCGCCCGTGCCACTGATGTCGTTGGCCCAGGTGGAACGCAAGGTGTTTACGGTGACATCCACCGTGCCCCAGTCAAAACGCGCCGGCCCCAGCACCGCCTTGCCGACGTTGAGCAGGCCGTAACCGAAGGTCGGGTCGACGCCGGCCGCGCCCAGATCGGTGGCCGTTCCCAATAGCGTCTGCCGCACCAGATCGTTGCTGAAGTACGGAAACGCCTGCCACACCAGCGCAGCCGCACCGGAGACCAATGGCGCCGCAAACGAGGTGCCGCTGCCGTAGAAGTAGCGGATATTGCTGGCGGTCGCATCGGGGTCGAGGAACATCGAGGTGCCCGGCGCCACCAGGCAATAGCGCATCGCCACGCCACAGGCATTGGAGTACGAGGCCAGCTGCGTAGGATTGGCGGTATCCAGCGCAGCGACGACCAACCAGCCGCGCTCCAGATCGGCGGCCGGCAGCGTGCCATTCGGGCCCAGCTGGCTGGGCAGCGCGGCGGTATCGGAGGGTTGCGCTCGCGATTCGTTACCCGACGCGAACACCACCAGCCCATCGTTGCCGATGACGAACGGCCGGTATTCCTGTGCAATCTGGTTGGTGACCGCCGGGTCGTTCCAATACAGGCCGCCCCAGGAATTGTTCATGATGCGCACGCCGGCGCTGATCAGATCGGCATGCACCGGACCCAGACCAAGCGGGCCGTCGACCTCGTTGCCTTCGCCGCTGCCGTCATCGTCCGGCGCTTCGTCGCTGATGATGCGTGCCGACACCAGGCCGGCGCCGCTGGCGATGCCGCCCGGCCACTGGCCCACTGCGCGCCCGGCTGCCAGCTGCGCGACCACCGTGCCGTGGCCCACCACATCGCCCGCAGCGACATTGTTGGTACGCGGATCCACATAGATGAAGCTGTCGCTGACCCGCCCCTGCAAGGCCGGATGATTGGTATTGATGCCGGTATCGATCACGCCGATGCGATAGCCCGCACCGGTGAACCCCAATGCCTGCGCAGCGCGTGCGTTGGTCAGCGCCAGATGCGCGTCGAATGCGGGTTCCGGGGTCGTCGGCGGTGCCACCACCGGCGGCGGAGGCGGTGGTGGTGGCGGTGAAGTCGGCGGCGGTGGCGGCGGTGGCGACGTCGGTGGCGGTGCCGTCGGTGTACTCGGACGGATACCACCGCCCCCACCACCGCCGCCACACGCGGTCAATGCCACGGCCAACGCCGAAGCCAGGACAGTCCTGGCGACGTCTATCTTCTTCATTTGGATGTTCTCCCCGAACCCATTCCATGGATAGGGCCCAATCCCGGGCCCGAACGCCGTCTTTATACTGCATCCTCACACGGCTGTCGCAGCTGATTGCGTAGCGAATGTCGCAGCGCCGGGAGCGTGCTGGCGCGAACCGAGCATGAGGCAGATAATCGTTTCACTTTAAACGGTATCTCCTTTATGTCCGACATCGTCATCGTTGCTGCCAAACGCACTGCCATCGGCTCGTTCCTTGGTCAATTCAACGGTGTGCCGGCGCCGACGCTCGCCGCCACTGCGATCCGCGGCGCGCTGGCGCAGTCCGGCGTCGCGCCGGCCGACATTTCAGAAGTCATCGTTGGCTGCGTGCTGCCGGCCAACCTGGGCCAGGCGCCCGCGCGTCAGGCGGCGATTGCCGCAGGCATCCCCACCTCCACCGGCGCCACCACCATCAACAAGGTGTGCGGCTCGGGCATGAAGGCGATCATGTTCGGACACGATCTGATCAAGGCAGGCTCGGCCAGCATCGTGGTCGCCGGCGGCATGGAGTCGATGAGCAATGCGCCGCATCTGCTGCCTAATTCGCGCACCGGCAACCGCTACGGCAACTTCCAGGCGGTCGACCACATGGCCTGGGATGGTCTGACCAACCCTTACGACGGCCAGGCGATGGGCGTGTTCGGCGAGGCCACTGCCGAGAAGTTCGGTTTCAGCCGCGCCGATCAGGATGCGTTTGCAATCGCCTCGGTCGAACGCGCGCAGGCTGCCCAGCGCAGCGGTGCGTTCGCCGATGAAATCGTTCCGGTCACCGTGGCCACGCGCAAGGGCGAGGTGGTCGTCGACAGCGACGAGCAACCTGGCAAATCCGACATCGCCAAGATCCCGACCCTGAAGCCGGCCTTCAAGAAGGACGGCAGCGTCACCGCCGCCAGCTCGTCGAGCATCTCCGATGGCGCGGCGATCACCGTGCTGATGGGCGCAGACGAGGCGCAGCGCCGTGGCATCGCACCGTTGGCGCGCATCGTGGGGCATGTCACCCACTCGCAGGAACCTGAGTGGTTCACCACCGCGCCGGTCGCTGCCATCCAGAAGTTGATCGGCAAGATCGGCTGGCAACTGGACGAGGTGGATCTGTTCGAAATCAACGAAGCATTCGCGGTGGTGGCGATGACGCCGATCGCCGAGCTGGGCATTTCGCACGACAAGGTCAACGTCAACGGCGGTGCCTGCGCTTTGGGCCATCCAATCGGCGCATCCGGTGCCCGCCTGGTGGTGACATTGGTGAATGCGTTGCGCACGCGCGGTGGCAAGCGCGGAATCGCGACCCTGTGCATCGGCGGCGGCGAGGCGACTGCCATCGCTATCGAATTGATTTAATTGTTTTTAACGGCGATTTTGCAAAACTGAATGCGCGCACGCTTGACACTGGTCTTTGGACCGTCATCATGTCGGGGGCGCGCAATAGCGCGTTGCCTAATCTAACGACGAGGATTGAAACAATGACCATTAACAAGCTGCTGATCGCAATGGCTCTGGGCCTGGCCCTGACCGCTTGCTCGAAGCCGGAACAGGCTCAGGACGCTGCTGCTTCGGCTAACGAAGCTGCTGCCGACGCTCAGACCGCTGCTGACCAGGCTGCTGCCTCGGGCTCGCAGTCGGCTGACTCCGCTCAGGCTGCTGCCAACACCGCCGCTGCTTCGGCTGACACCGCTGCTGACGCTGCCCAGGCTGCTTCCGGCGCCGCCACCGACGCTGCTGCTGAGCAGGCTGCCGACGCTGCCAAGACGGCTGAAAACACCGCCGAAGCTGCTAAGGACACCGCCGAAGAAGCCAAGAAGTAATCACTTCTTAGCTCCAAGCGAGTTCGGAGAAAGCCGCTGGTTTCCAGCGGCTTTTTCTTTGCCCGCGATTTATAAGCGCCTGGCCAGCGTTGCCGTTCCTGCATCGAACCTGCCCCTGTCGCGACGTGTACTGCGCATACCGCCCATTGGCTGAATGGCCGGCCGCGCATTGACGCCGGCTGCATCGGCCCGTGCATAAGCTCGCTCTTCCAACACCGGAACAGGAACAGGACCACCCATGAAGACGATCCGCATGCTGTCGTTGAGCGCCATCGCAGCTCTCACCCTCGCCGCTTGCCAGGGCCCTGACGCCGAGCAGGCGCAACGCGATGCCGCCTCCGCTGCCAAGCACGCCGCGGCTGCGACCGAACAAGCTGCCGATCGCGCCGCCGTGCAGGCCAAGGCCGCCACCGCCGATGCACGCGTGGCTGCACGCGAACTGGCCGCCGATGCGAGCCGCGCAACCGCCAATGCCGCAGACGCCACCGCCGACAAGACCCGCGAGATGGCCAACAAGGCCGAGCAGAACGCCGACAAGCACGACGCCGAACATCCGCAGCATTGATTGACCGTGTGACCGTATCAGCAGTTTGCGAACGCGCCGGCCAAATTGGGCCGGCGCGCTTGTTTCCCGCCAACAGCGACCTCGTGTTGTCGAGGCTGGCAGGCTAGCATTCGTCCATGCCCTCCTCTTTTACTGCGCGCCGTCGCAACCAGCTGGCGCTGGCATTCTCTGCCCTGATCTTCATCGCCATTGGTGTCGGCATCTTTGTCGGTGCCCGCCGCTCGTTGGCCGATGCAGCGCTGGTCTCGCATACGCATGAAGTGATTGGCCGGGTCGACGAGATCCAGGCGCGCGTGCTGGATGCCGAATCGGCGCAGCGCGGCTTTCTGCTCACCGGCAACGATGCCTATCTGCTCGACTATCAAACCAGCGTCGAGCGCCTGCCGATCCTGCTCGACAATCTGCGTCGCCTGATTGCCGACAACCCCGGCCAGGTGCAGCACCTGGACACCTTGCAACGGCTAGTGGAAACGCGCCTGCAGCAGATCCAGCACGTGCTCGACGTGTATTCGCAGCAGGGCCTGGAGCAAGCGCGTGCCGGCATCCGGCAGACCGCCTTCCGCACCACCAGCGCGATCCGCGAGCAGGCGCTGACCATGGTGCAACGCGAACAGGAGCTGTTGACGCAACGGGCCGAAAGCAGCCGGCAGAGTGCGGCCTTGCTGCTGGTGCTGGCACTGGCCGGCATCCCGTTCGGGCTGGCGGTGGTCGGCACCGTCTATGCCTTGCTGATGCGCGAACTGCGGCATCGCTCGCAGGCCGAGAAACGGGCAGCGCAAGCCAATCGCGAGTTGGGCGACAGCGTCGTTGCGCTGCAACGCAGTACCGCCGATCTCAATCTGCTCAGCCGCTATACCGGCCTGTTGCAAAGCTGCATCAGCGCAGAAGAGGCGCTGATGGTGAGCAGCCGCACCCTGGCCAGCCTGCTGCCGGGCGTTGCCGGAAGCGTGTATCTGCTGCGTGCCTCGCAGGATCGCGCCGAAGCGATCAGCCACTGGGGCGAGCCGCTGGTGCACAGCGCGCCGCATCTGCTGCCCGAAGAATGCTGGGCGCTGCGCCGTGGTCAACCGCACATCGTCGACGACCTGGGCCGGGACGCAATGTGTGCGCATATCGGTGCGCCCGAGCACGGCAGCGCCGTCACCACCGCATGCCTGCCGATGTCCGCGCAAGGTACCCAGCTCGGCTTCCTGTTCCTGTCTTCGCCGGGTCCGGGGCCGATGCCACGCCTGGAAATCGCCGAGGCGGCTGCCGAACAGCTGTCGCTGGCGCTGAGCAATCTGCGCCTGCGCGAATCGCTGCGCCGGCAGTCGATTCGCGACCCGCTGACCGGGCTGTACAACCGCCGCTATCTGGAAGAATCGCTCAGCCACGAACTTGCGCGCTGCGCACGCCGCGGCCTGCCGTTGTCGGTGCTGATGCTGGACGTGGACCACTTCAAGCAATTCAACGACAGCCAGGGCCACGCCGGCGGCGATCTGCTGCTGGCGGCGCTGGGCGAGTTGCTGCTGACCCGGCTGCGTGCCGAAGACGTCGCCTGCCGCTACGGCGGCGAAGAGTTCACGGTCATTCTTCCCGAGGCTGATGGGGTCGAGGCGCTACGCGTGGCCGAGGACATCCGCGGCCATATCGCGACCCTGGCAGTCAGCGACGGCCCACGTTCGTTGCCGCGGGTGACGGCCTCGATCGGCGTGGCCAGCTTCCCGGTCGATGGCGAGCTGGGAGCCAGCCTGATCCAGAAGGCCGATGCAGCCTTGTATGTCGCCAAGCACGGCGGTCGTAACCGGGTCGAGCGGCATGGCGCCGCCACGCCCGCAGTGGACTGAGCACGCACGCCATCGGTGCTGGTTTGCGTAACCCGTCACACAAAAGATCGGTCCGCGCGGCGATAGTCGGTTTTGACCCCCGAGCGAGGCAGTCCGATGTCGATGTGGCGCGATCAAGGTCCCAACAAGAAAGACGGCGTTCCCGCAGCCCCTGAGGTCCCGGCTGCCGATGGGCGGCTGTTCACTGCCGAGGCCAGCCCGGCACCGCCAGTGCCCGCTGCCGCGCCACCGAGCGCCGCACCCGCCGCGGCCACACCGCAGCGCCAGAGCGAGGCCAAGGAATCGCTGATTGCCGCCGACATCAGTATCGAAGGCAAGATCGAGGGTGCCGGTCACGTGCGCCTGGCCGGTCGCTTCAAGGGCGATGTCAACGTCAAAGGCGATCTCACCATCGAGCGCGGCGCCAAGCTCAATGGCGGCGTGCGCGCCAACAAGGTGATCATCGCCGGAGAGCTCGAGGGCAATATCGAATCGGCCGCGCAGGTGGAGCTGCAGACCTCCGGCGTGCTGGTCGGCGACGTCAAGGCCGGCAGCCTGACCGTGGCCTCGGGTGCGCGCATGCGCGGCCAGGCCGATTTTGGCTGGGGCGAGGACACCGGCAAACCGGTCGTTGCGGCCAAGCCGGTCGTCAGCGGAGACAGCGACGCCACATGAGTGCGCCCCGCCCGGGCACGCCCGGTGCCACGCGCAGCTGCCCGCATTGCAAGGCGACGATCCTGGAAAGCGCCAGCGTCTGCCCTGCGTGCAAGCACCACCTGCGCTTTGACTCGGCGGCGGCGCAGCACGCACAGCCGGCACCGATCGTGCCGCTCAAGGTCGACGGCACCATTCGCCATCCCGCCGATGGCGATCCATGGGAATACACCGTGGTGGTGGTGGTGCGTAACGGCAAGGGCGAGGAGATTCGGCGCCAGGTCGTGGATGTCGGCGCAATGCAGGGCGGCGAGGAGCGCGGCTTTACGCTGGCGGTGGAGGCGACTGCGGTGCGTTCGCCTGGGCGGCGGTCGCGGCATTAGCGGTTGGGGCGGGGATTGGGGATTGGGGATTGGGGAATCGGGAGTCGGGAGTCGGGAGTCGGGAGTCGGGGTGGATGATGCGGGCCAGCGCCTGCGTGGGTGTTCGATTTCCGAGTGCTGACTGATTAGTCGGCGCGAGCTGGCGGCGTGCGTGCTGCATTGAAGGCCAGCTCATGCCACGCCAGGCGCTTGATCGAGTCGATGGCCTTGTCTTGATCGCGCACTGGCTCGACTAGCGATTGCGATCTGCAGGCCTTGGCGCAGTGGTGCGTCGATGCGTGCCATTCCCATTCTCAGGATCTGCACACCGGCTTGGCCAGAGTTGCCGCATGCGCAACGGCAACGGACAACTTGGCGATCTGGTGGTGCTTGGCCCCGAAGGCCTGTATTGCCCGCAGGGCGACTTCCATATCGATCCCTGGCGACCGGTGCCGCGTGCGGTGATCACGCATGGGCATGGCGACCACGCACGCAGCGGCATGGGCGAATACCACTGCACGCACGAGAGCTTGCCAATCCTGCAGTGGCGCCTGGGCGAGCAGGTCTATCACACGCATGCCGACGGCGAAGCCTTCGACCTGGGACGCGCGCGGGTGTCGTTGCATCCGGCCGGGCATGTGCTCGGCTCGGCGCAGGTGCGCATCGAGGTGGATGGCGAAGTCTGGGTTGCATCGGGCGACTACAAGCGCCAGCACGATCCCACCTGCAAGCCGTTCGAAGTGGTGCCCTGCGACACCTTCATCACCGAGGCGACCTTCGGGCTGCCGGTGTATCGCTGGCCGGATACCGCCGATGTCGCGGCCGACATCGTCGCCTGGCGCCACGAATGCGCCGAACGTGGCGAGGCCGCCATTCTGTATTGCTATGCCTTGGGCAAGGCGCAACGCGTATTGGCGGAATTGCGCGCCTGGGATACGCAACCAGCCTTGCTGCATGGCGCGATCGCAGTGGGCGTGGAGGTGTATCGCCAGGCCGGCATCCCGATGCTGGACACCCAACCGGTCAGCGAACACGCGCGTGGCGCCGACTATGCCGGGCAATTGGTCCTGGCGCCGCCATCGGCGGCCGGCAGCGCCTGGATCCGTCGCTTCCGGCACGCGCAACAGGGTTTCGCATCGGGCTGGATGCGCATTCGCGGCAATCGCCGCCGACGCAATTACGACCGCGGTTTTGTGGTGTCCGATCATGCCGACTGGCCGGACCTGCTGCGTACCATCGAAGACACCGGCGCACGGCGGGTGATCGCTACCCACGGCAACACCGATGCCCTGATCCAGCACCTGCTGGAACGCGGCGTCGCTGCCGAAGCCTTCCGTACCGATTTCGGAGCCGAGGAATGAACCCCTTGCCCGCACGTCGTTATGCGCGCGCGCGCCCACGGATCCGCTTGACCGGCGCACTCGCGTTCCGTCGCCACGCATTGGCATTTCGCGTGCATCGCGCACTGCCGGCGGCGGCGATCGGGCCGCCACGGCCCTACCGGCGCCCGCGTTGTCTGGGCGCATTTACGCGGCGCGCGCTGGAGCTGCGTGCTGCCGACAACCGCACCAAGCTGCAGGGCCCGGCGTGAAGCGATTTGCCGCGTTGTACCGCACCCTGGATCGCAGCACCGGCACGCTCGACAAGCGTGCGGCCTTGGTCGCGTATTTCCGCAGTGCGCCGCCGTTCGATGCGGCGTGGGCGCTGTACCTGCTGGCCGGTGGCAAGGTAGCCAGCACGCGCATGCGCATCGCCAGCAGCGGCGAACTGCGCGAATGGATCACCGACACCGCCGGCATCGCCGACTGGCTGGTCGCCGACAGCTACGACCATGTCGGCGATCTGGCCGAGACCCTGGCCTTGTTGCTGGACGACCCGATCACCGAGGCGGCCGATCTGCCGTTGGCCGAGTGGATCGAACAGCGGTTGCTGCCGATCGCCAACCAGGACGTGGAGGTGCGCAAGGCCTGCATCGTGCAGGCGTGGCGCAGCCTGGCCTTCGACGAGCGCCTGGTGTTCAACAAACTGCTCACCGGCGCCCTGCGCGTGGGGGTATCGCAGCGACTGGTGCAGCAGGCGCTGGCGGAGATGTCCGGGATAGAGATCGCGCGCATTGCACAGCGCATGCTCGGCAGCTGGCGGCCGCATCCGGGCTATCTGGCAACCCTGCTGACTGCCGAGGAACTGCCCGGCGATCGTCAGCAGCCCTACCCGTTCTTTCTCGCCTCGCCACTCGAAGCCGAGGTCGAAACGCTGGGCGCGGTCGATAACTGGTTGCTGGAATGGAAGTGGGACGGCATTCGCCTGCAGCTGATTCGGCGCGCTGGCGAAGCGGCGTTGTGGTCGCGTGGCGAGGAACGTCTGGATGGCCGTTTCCCGGAGATCGAACAGGCCGCGCTGCAGTTGCCCGACGGCACGGTCATCGATGGCGAGCTGCTGGCCTGGCAACCGGAACAGTCCTTGCCGATGCCGTTCACCGCCTTGCAGACGCGCATCCAGCGGCTCAAGCCCGGGCCGAAGACATTGGCGGCGGCACCGGCGCGCGTGGTCGCTTACGACTTGCTAGAACTCGATGGCGAGGATTTGCGCGAGCGCCCCTTGCAGGAGCGTCGCGCATTGCTGGAAGGCGTGCTGAGCACGCTCGCCGACCCGCGCATCGTCGCCTCGCCGCTGGTGCAGGCCGGCGACTGGCAGGCGGCCGCGCAGCTGCGCCTGGATGCGCGCGAGCGCGGCGTGGAAGGGTTGATGCTCAAGCGCGCCAGCTCCAGCTACCAGTCCGGCCGCCGCCGCGGCGACTGGTGGAAATGGAAGATCGACCCGCTCACCATCGATGCGGTGCTGCTGTACGCGCAGGCCGGCCATGGCCGCCGCAGCACGCTGTATACCGACTACACCTTCGGGCTGTGGCACGAGGGCCAGCTGGTGCCGATCGCCAAGGCCTACTCGGGGCTGGACGACAAGGAAATCCTGCAACTGGATCGCTGGATCCGCGCCAACACCACCGAACGCTTCGGCCCGGTGCGTGCGGTAACCGCGCACCATGTCTTCGAACTGGGGTTCGAAGCGGTCAACCGCAGCGCGCGGCACAAGTCCGGTATTGCGGTGCGCTTCCCGCGCATCCTGCGCTGGCGACAGGACAAGCCGATGAGCGAGGCCGACCACCTGAGCAGCCTGCAGGCGCTGGCACGGTGAGTGCTGCGGCGCAGACACGCGGCACGCCCTTGCAAGAATGGCGTGCCTGGTTCGCGCAGCGCGGTTGGGCGCCGTTGCCGTTTCAACGCGATGTGTGGAAGCGCTATCTCGCTGGCGAGTCCGGCTTGCTGCATACGCCTACCGGCAGCGGCAAGACGCTGGCAGCCTTCGGTGGGCCGCTGCTGGAGGCCTTGTCTACGCGTGGACGCAAGCCGGCGAGCAAGCCCGCCACGGCCACGCGACGCCAACAGCAGCGCACGCTGCAGGTGCTGTGGATCACGCCCCTGCGCGCACTCGCCGCCGATACCGCACGCGCGCTGCGCGAGCCGGTGGAGGCCCTGGGGCTGGATTGGCAGGTAGGCCTGCGTACCGGCGATGCCAGCGCGCGCGACAAGCGGCTGGCGCGCAGCGGCAAGCTCGATGTGCTGGTCACCACGCCCGAATCGCTGGCCTTGCTGTTGTCGTATCCCGACACCGCGCCGCAGCTGTCGGCGCTGCGCTGCGTGATCGTCGACGAATGGCATGAGCTGCTCGGCAACAAGCGCGGCGTGCTGCTGCAGCTGTGCCTTGCGCGGCTGCGTGGCTGGGCGCCGGAGCTGCGCATCTGGGGCCTGTCGGCAACGCTGGGCAACCTGGCGCAGGCGCGCGACGTGCTGTTGCCGCATCGCCCCGATGCTGCGCTGGTGTCGGGCGTCAAACCCCGCGCGATGACCCTGGAGACGCTGTTGCCCGACAGCGGCGAGCGCTTTCCGTGGGCTGGGCATCTGGGTCTGGCGCAACTGGCGCGCGTGCTGCAGAAGATCATGCAGCAGCGCACCAGCCTGGTGTTCACCAATACGCGCGCCCAGGCCGAGTTGTGGCATCAGGCCTTGAGTGCGGTGTGGCCGGACGATCTGGCCACGCTCGCGTTGCATCACGGCTCGCTGGACCCGTCCTTGCGCGCGGCGGCCGAACAAGGCCTGCGCGACGGCAGCCTGCGTTGCGTGGTCGCCACCTCCAGCCTGGACCTGGGCGTGGATTTCCCCGCTGTCGATCAGGTGCTGCAGGTCGGCAGTCCCAAGGGCATTGCGCGCCTGCTGCAACGTGCCGGCCGCGCACGCCATCGTCCGGGCGAATCCGGGCATGTGGTGTGCGTGCCCTCGCATGCGCTGGAACTGGTGGAATACGCCGCTGCGCGGCGCGCCATCATGCATGGCCAGATCGAGGCACGGCCGCCACCGCGCCTGTCGCTGGACGTGTTGGCGCAGCACTGTGTGACTCTGGCATTGGGTGGCGGTTTTCAGGCCGATGCCTTGTTCGAGCAGGTGCGCGGCACCGATGCGTTTGCGGCGCTGGACCACGCCACCTGGCAGGCGGTGCTGGACTTCATCGTGCAGGGCGGCAGCGCGCTGGCGCATTACCCCGATTTCCACAAGGTCGTGCGCGACGAGGAAGGCGTGTACCGGGTCATCGACCGGCGCGTCGCGCTGCGGCACCGCCTGTCCATCGGCACGATCACCAGCGACGGCAGCGTGCGCGTGCAGTTCCTGCGCGGCGGCCGCCTGGGCGCGGTGGAAGAGCAGTTCGTCGGCCGCCTGCGCCGTGGCGATCGGTTTCAGTTTGCCGGCCGTTTGCTGGAGCTGGTGCGGCTGGAAGACATGACCGCCTACGTGCGCGTGGCCAAGGGTGGCAGCGGCGTGGTGCCCAAATGGATGGGCGGGCGCATGCCGTTGTCGTCGGCCCTGGGGCGCGAGGTCGAAGCGGTGTTTGCCGATCCCGGCGATGCGCCGGAAATGCAGGCGCTGGCGCCGTTGCTGCGCCTGCAGGCCTCGCTGTCCTCGCTGCCCGGCCCGGATCATTTAGTGGTGGAAAGCATCAAGGCGCGCGATGGCCGGCACGTGTTCGTGTATCCGTTCGCCGGCCGCCAGGTCAACGAAGGGCTGGCCGCGTTGCTGGCAGCGCGCTGGGGCCGGCGTCAGCGCAATACCTTCAGTTTTGCTGCCAACGATTACGGATTCGTACTGTCACCGGCGCAGGATGTGGAACTCGATGCGAGCATCCTGCAGGCGCTGCTGTCGCCGGAGGGCCTGTTTGCCGATCTGCGCGACAGCCTCAACCTGGGCGAACTGGCACGCCGCCAGTTCCGCGAGATCGCGCGCGTGGCCGGCTTGCTGTCGCCATCGCTGCCCGGCCGTGCACCACGCAGCCTGCGTCAGCTGCAGGCCTCCAGCGGATTGCTGTACGACGTGTTGCAACGTTTCGATCCCGATCACCTGCTGCTTGCCCAGGCCGAGCGCGAAGTGTTCGAAGGCCAGCTCGAACTGGCGCGGCTTGCACATGCACTGGAAGATTGCGCGCGGCGCGAACTGCGCCTGTGCAAACCGCGCAGCCTCACCCCATTGTCGTTTCCATTATGGGCCGAACGCGTGCGCGGCCAACTGAGTACCGAAGACTGGAAGGCCCGCGTGCTGCGCGCTGCCGAACAACTGGAGCGTAAACATGGGCGATAGCGTGCAACTGCAGCTGGCCGGCGAAACAGTGGAACTGCTGGGCGAACGCGCGCTGTATCGACCGGCGCAACGCGCCTTGCTGATCGCCGACCTGCATCTGGGCAAGGCCGATGTGTTCCGTCGCGCCGGCATCGGCATGCCGGCCGGCGGCACTGCGCACGATCTGGAGCGGCTGGATGCGCTGCTGCAACAGCGCACGGTGGACGCGTTATGGGTCCTCGGCGACCTGCTGCACGGCCCCGTACCGCGCGCGGCCTGGCACCGCCGCTGGAGCGCATGGCGCGAGCATCACTGCGCGTTGCGCGTGATCGCCATCCGCGGCAATCACGACCGCGCATTGGCAGGCGCCGATCTGCACATCGAAGCGGCCGGCGAACAGGTCGAAGATGGCCCCTTCGTGCTGCGCCACGATCCGCTGCCGCATCCGACCGGGCATGTGCTGTGCGGGCACCTGCATCCACTTGCCGCGCTGCCCGGCATGTCGCGTCGCTGGCCGGCGTTCTGGTTGCGCGAGCGCGTCACCATCCTGCCGGCCTTCTCGCATTTCACCGCGGGTATCGTGCCAACGCTGATCGAGGGCGAGCGCCTGGTCGCCTGCGTGGAAGACGATGCGCTGGCATTGCCGGTGCGTTAGCGGGCGCAACCCTACCTGGGCCGGCGCTTCTTCTAAGCGGCAGCTTCGGCCTTATTGACGGCAACACGCGGCACCGGTTGCGCCAACGCGTCCACAAAGTCCGGCGCCAGCGCCAGCTTGCCGAACCAGCCGTGCTGGGTACCGCTGAGCACGCGCAACATATGTCCGCGTCCGCCGGGCACGCGTCCCATCGGGCGCAGCAGCAGATCGCGCCCGTGCGCCCAGAGATCGCGCTCGGATTGGAACAACGGCGTCAGCCAACGGCTCCAGCGGTGATAGATCGCCACATGCGCCTGTCGCTCGCGCTGATAGTGCTGCAATGCCGCATCCAGATCGGCGCCGACCCGCAGGGCATCGCGCATCGCCAACGCATCCAGCAGCGCCATGTTGACGCCCTGCCCCAGCTGCGGACTCATCGCATGCGCGGCATCGCCGGCTAGCACGAAGCGGCCGCGATGCCAGCGCGTGACCACCGCATCGCGATAACTCGCACGCGCCAATGCACCATGCACTTGCACGGTCTCCAGACGTGCATGTGCATCCGGCCACATCTGCGCAATCTCCTGCCGCCATGCGGCAATGCCGCGCTGTTCCCACGCGGCAAAATCGCTGCACGGCAGGCTCCAGAAAAAACTCAGCCGCGGGGTGGCGTCGCCCGGGCGCGTGCCCACCGGCAGCAGGCCGATCATCTTGCGCGCGCCGATATAGCGCTGGCGCAACTCATCGACAAACGGCCAGTCATCGCGTGGCAGCAGGCACCACAGCGCACCCCACGGATACATCCGATCCAGCCGCGTGCCCTGCGCCTGCGCGCGCAAGCTCGATGCAGATCCATCGGCGGCGATGATCAGATCGTAGGGGCCGTGCCAGTGCCCGCGCTGATCCTGCACGCGCGCGCCGTCGTGATCGATCGCGGTGATCTGGGTATCCACATGCAACTGCGCGTAATCTGGCCAGGCCTCGCGCAACAGCGTAAACAAGGCGCCGCGCTGCATCCCCAGGCCCATCAGCCGCGCATCCAGATCGCGGTACTGCATGTCCATCACCGCGCGTCCGCACGGTGTTTCGCCATACAGCCGGCGCACCGGTGCGCCATGCGCGAGCGCCTGTGGCAGCAAGCCCATCTTCCACAGCACCTGCAACCCGCTGGGCTGCAGCAGGAAGCCCGCTCCCACCGGCCCGGGCGTGGCGGCACGTTCGAACACGTCCAGCCGGTGCCCGTCGGCGCCCAGCAGCACGGCCAGTGCCTGCCCCGCCGTTCCATAACCCACTACCGCAATGCGCAATGCTCGCTGCATGTCCTTCGCTCCCTGGACGGCACAGACCCCGCATGGGCCGATGCAAAAAAAACCCCGCCGTGGCGGGGTTCTTCAACCGCACAATCGAGTCACATCACTCGACCGGCGTGATGTTCGAAGCCTGGGCACCCTTGGGGCCCTGGGTCACGTCATAACTGACGCGCTGGCCTTCCTGCAGGCTGCGGAAGCCCTTGGAGTTGATCGCGGAGAAGTGCGCGAAGACATCGGCGCTGCCGTCCTCCGGTGAGATGAAGCCAAATCCCTTGGCGTCGTTGAACCACTTGACGGTACCGTTCGGCATGGTGATGCGAGACCTTTGCAATAATTAATGGGTGGTGTACGGCGATGCGTACGCGCCGAGTATGCAAAGCTTATGCCCTGATGACAATCACCCGCGTGCAAGTTCGCCGATCAGCTCCGGCAATCCGGACGAAGCGGCATCGACGTTGGCCAACACCTCCGCCATGGTGATCTCCTGCGCGTCGCCACAGCCGGCCGCCCAGTTGGCCACGATCGCCAAGCATGCATATTCCAGGCCTTTTTCGCGTGCAAGAGCTGCTTCGGGCATGCCGGTCATGCCGACCAGATCGCAGCCGTCGCGACGCATGCGGGCGATCTCTGCAATCGTTTCCAGTCGTGGTCCCTGGGTTGCGCCGTAGCATCCGCCGGCGACCATCGTGACGCCGGTCACCTTGGCGGCGGCGATGACCTTGCTGCGGAACATCGGCGAATACGGATGGCCGAAATCCACGTGCTGCACCTCGCTGCCCGGCTCTTCGCAGAAGGTGGACACGCGGCCCCAGGTGTAATCGATCAGCTGATCCGGGCACGCCAGCACGCGCGGGCCGAACTGCTCGGTAATGCCGCCTACGGTGTTAAGCGCCAGCACCCGCTCCGCACCGATTTGCTGCAGCGCAGCGATGTTTGCGCGGTAATTCACCTTATGCGGCGGCAGCGAATGGCCTTCGCCATGGCGCGCCAGGAATGCCACGCGGTGGCCCAGCAACATGCCCACGCGAATCGGGCCGGAGGGCGCGCCATACGGTGTTTCGATGTCGTGCGTCTGCACCTGATCCAGCTGTGCGAGCTTGTAGACGCCGGTGCCGCCGATGACGGCCAATGCGATGGAAGTGGAGGACACAAGCAACCTCTGCAACGAAAGACAGGATGGTGACGCGCAGGCCTGCGCGCCGGGCTGCCCGCAGCGACGCGGGCAAACTGCGGCAGTTACTGCTTCATCGCGTAGATGGCGGGAATGCCGCGCAGCTGCTCGTTGACATCCATGCCGAAGCCGAACACGTAACGGTCGGCCACTTCCACGCCGACATAGTCGGCGGCCACGCCAGGCACGCAGCGGTCGTGACGCTTGACAGTCAACACCGCCACACGCACGTCGGTGGCGCCCTGCTCCAGGCACCACTGGCGCACGCCCTGCAGCGTGTAGCCCTCGTCGAGGATGTCGTCGACCAGGATCACCCGGCGACCGAACAGCGCAGTGGCCGGACGGTGCTTCCACACCAGCTCCCCGCCGGTGGTTTCGCCGCGGTAACGGGTGGCATGCAGGTAATCGAACTGCAGGTCCTGGCCGCGTGCGCCCAGCTCCAGCGCCAGTTGGCCGGAGAACGGCAACGCGCCGTGCATGATGGTGAGATACACCGGCACTTCGCCGGCATAGTCGCGCGCGATCGCGTCGGCAATGCTGGCGACCGCCGCATCGATGGCAGGACGGTCGACCAGCAGATCGGCTTGGGCCAGGGCCTGGGAAATGGTGAGCGTGGACATCAGGCAGTTGTTCCGAAAGAGGCGGAAAGGGGAGTGGTGAATGAGGCGTCGGAGCCGGCGAGCAGGCCATCCCAGCCCAGCGCGCCGCGGCCGATCAGGCCGATCAATGCTGCGGTATTGAGGCTGCGGCCCTGCACGGCCTGCAGCGATTCGTCGACCAGTTCCGGGTGGCAGACCAGCACCACGTCACAGCCGGCATCCAGGTGCGCATGCACCCGGCCGGCCACCCCGCCGGCGCTGAACGAGGCGGCCATGCCGATGTCGTCGGAGAACACCACGCCGCGAAAGCCCAGCTGCCCGCGCAGGATCTGCTCGATCCAGCGCGGCGAATAGCCGGCCGGTTCCGGGGCGACCTGCGGGTAGACCACGTGCGCCATCATCACCGCGTCGGCACCGGCCTCGATGCCGGCCATAAACGGCAGCAGATCTTCGGCCAGCAGGACCTCCAGCGGACGCGGGTCGCTGGCATGGTCGACGTGGGTGTCTTCCAGCACGGTGCCGTGGCCGGGGAAATGCTTGAGCGTGGCGGCCATGCCGGCACCGTGCAGCGCCTGCACATAGGCGCGGGTGAAGCTGGCCACGATCTGCGGATCATCGCTGAAGGCACGATCGCCGATGGCGCGGTTGCCACGGCCCAGATCCACCACCGGTGCGAAGCTCAGGTCCACGCCGCTGGCACGCACTTCGCTGGCCATCAGCTGCGCATGCGCGCGCGCCGCAGCGAGCGCGGCCTCCGGGTCCTGCGCATACTGCGCGCCGAAGCTCTGCAGCGGCGCCAGGGCGCTGTAGCCGTCGCGAAAGCGCTGTACGCGCCCGCCTTCCTGGTCCACGCAGATCAGCACCGGGCGCGGGGCGGCCGCGCGGATGGACGCGGACAGCTCGGCCACCTGCGTGCGCGAGGCGAAGTTGCGCTTGAACAGCACCACGCCGGCGACCGCGTCGTGCTGCAGCCAGTCGCGTTCCTGTGCGCTGAGTTCGGTACCGGCAACGCCGATCAGAAGCATGTTGGGGGACTCCCGGGCCAGGCGCCACGTTGGCGCAGCGCGGCATTGTCGCAGATGCGCGTTGCAGCGTCAGATCGCGCATTCAGGCAGGCCCATGTTTCGGGCCGTCTCGGCCCGGTCGCTGCGCTTCGGCTGCAGCTCAAAGCACCTCCAGATTCGCCCGCCAATGCGCGGCCTGCGCCTGCACCTGCTCCAGTACCTCCGGTGCCATGGCGTCGAGCTGCCGGTACGGCAGCGCCAGGCGCTCGTTGGCGCCCAGCAGCGTGCGCTGCCGCGCCAGGAAATCCCAGTACAGCGCGTTGTACGGGCAGGCCTGCGGGCCCACCCGTACCTTGCGCTGGTAGCGGCAGCCACCGCAGTAATCGCTCATGCGGTCGATATAGGCCGCGCCGCTGATATACGGCTTGCTGCCGAGCAGGCCGCCGTCGGCGAACTGGCTCATGCCGACCGTATTGGGCAGCTCCACCCACTCGAACGCATCGATGTAGATGCCCAGGTACCAGCGATGCAGGGCCTGCGGGTCCAGCCCCGCCAGCAGCGCGAAATTGCCGATCACCATCAGCCGCTGGATGTGGTGCGCATGCGCGTTGGCCAGCGAATTGCCGATCGCATCGGCCAGGCAGCGCATGCCGATCTGCCCATCCCAGAACCAGTGCGGCAGCGGCGCATGCTGGTCGAGCCGATTGGACAGCGCGTAACCGGGCATCTGCGACCAATACACGCCGCGCACGTACTCGCGCCAGCCCAGGATCTGGCGGATGAAGCCTTCCACCGATGCCAGCGGCGCATGCCCGTCATGCAGGGCCGCCTCCGCGCGCGCGATCACCTCGCGCGGATGCAGCAGCTTGACGTTGAGCGCGAACGACAGCAGCGAATGGAACAGCCGCGGGCTGCGCGTGCTCATCGCATCTTCGTAGCGACCAAAGTGTGGCAACGCATGCGTAACGAAGGCATCCAGGTGCCGCAAGGCTTCGTCGCGGTCCAGCGGCCACGGCAGCGCATCGGCATTCGGCGCACCGAAGCTGCGCACCCCGGCTGCCTCGATACAGCGCCACAGCGCGCGGTGATCGTGCGCTGCGCGCCACTCCTGCGGTGCGGGCGGATCGCCTGGCCATGGCGCACGGTTGTCGTGATCGAAATTCCAGCGTCCGCCTTCCGGCTCGCCTGCGGCATCAAGCAGGATCCGGTGCCGGCGGCGCATCTTTCGATAGAACACTTCCATGCGCCATTGGCCGCCAGCGCGAAAACACCCGGCCACCTCATCGCGCTCGGTCAGGAAGTGTTCGCTGTCGACCATGCGCGTGGCGAACGGCTGCCGCGCGCACCAGTGCTGCAATGCTTCGTCCAGCCGCCATTCGTCCGGCGCCTGGTACTCCAGCTGGCTGGCGCGGTAATGCGCGATCAGCGCGTCCAGATTGGCGGGAATCGATTGCCGATTGCTGGGGTTGTCGATGGCCACATAACGCACCCGATGACCGGCCTGCCGCAGGCGCGCGGCAAACGCGCGCATCGCCGCGAAGATCGCCAGGATCTTCTGCGCGTGGTGCAGCACGTAGTCGGTTTCCTCGCGCACTTCCATCAGCACGTAGACCACGCCCGCATCGGTGACATCGAACCAGCTGTGTTGCGGGTTGAGTTGATCGCCCAGGACCAGGCGCAGCGTGCGCGCAGCTGGCTGCGGGTGACGCTCGGATGTGGTCGCGTCGGGGTCGCTCATCTATGCCGGACGCGTGCACGCACACAAAGCATCGCAACGATCGAGGTCGCACGCGCGCGCGCACTGCATAGCGGCACATGGTCTGCCATGCCTGCGCGGCCCGTTTGCGTTGGCGAACGGCCTGGCGTGCAGACGCGTTCTGCATCGACACGCCAGCGCATTTCCCGCCGCGCATGCCACCGCATCACTCCTGCCCGCTGCAGGCGGCATCGCCGACACACACACGCGCAGCCAAGGCCACACCGCTTTGCCAGGCCCCTTCGACCTTGCCACCGGCCAACCAGTCGCCGCAGATGCCGATGCTCAGCGGCGCATCCCAGGCACAGCCGAGCTGCAAGGCGGGCTCAGTGCTGGCCACCGTCCAGCGATAGGCATCGCAGGACTGCGGCAGGGGCAGGCCAAGCGCGGCCAACGCGGGCAACACGCTGGCAATCACTGTTTCAGGCGTTGCGTCCAGATGCGCCCGACTCCAGTCGGCAGTGGCATGCAGCAGCCAGGTTTCCACGCCATCCCTGCCCGGCTTGCTGGCGTTGCGTGCCACCCAGCGCAACGGACCGGCGTTGACGAACAAGGCGTCGTACCCGGGGTCGACCGGCATGTCGAAACGCAGCACCACCGCCCAGGCCGGTAGCATCCGTGCGTTGGCGGCCGTCGTCGCCAGCGTGGGCGCGCTGTCCGCCAGCAATGCAGCTGCAAGCGGTGCCGGTACCGCCAGCAATACGGTGTCGAAGCGGCAGTTGCGTGTCGTTCCGTCTTCTGTCACCTCCAGTTGCCAGGTGTCGCCACTGCGCTGCAGCGATCGCACAGAGGCGCCCAACCGAACATTCAGGGGCGCCGCCAGCGCACGCGCCGGTGCGCCCATGTCCGGCACGCCGACAAAGCGCGTCAACCCGCCCTGCGACGCACGCATGTCGGCGCCATCCCAGCTGGCGACGCGCGCAGGCCAGACCGCCGCGTCACCGCGCGCGATCCATGCCTCCACCACCGCGGCAAACGCCGGGTCGCGGGCGGTGAAATACTGCGCGCCGTGATCGCACTGCCAGCCATTGCCGCCACAGCTGCGCATGCGTCCGCCGGGCAGGTCGCCCTGCTCGAACAACGTCACGGTCCATCCCGAAGCCTGCAGCCGTTGCGCGCAGGCAAGCCCGGCCAGCCCGGCGCCGATCACCGCAACCGTCTTCGATGGAGTGGGCCGCGTCATCTCGTCAGCGGCAGGCCGTTGCAACACGCCGCCGGCCGTTCACATCGCGCAGCCGTCCGGCCCGCAGGCATCGGGACCACCGATCGGCGCCGATTCGGCGGCCAGCTGCAACAGTGCCTGCGCAAAGCTCTCCGGCGGCTGCGCGCCCTGGATCAGGCTGCGTCCATCGATGACGAAACTGGGCACCGCACGGATTCCCAGCGCAGCGGCCTGCGCCAGTTGCGCCTCGACGGCAACGACGCCTTCGTCGGAGTCCAGCAGCGCGCGCACGCGGGCTTCGTCCAGACCGCCGGCGGCCCCGGCAGCCACCAGCGTTTCGGTCGCGCCCAGGTTTTGGCCTTCGGCAAAATGCGCATGGAACAGCGCTTCGATCACGGCCTGGACATCGCCCTCGCGGCTGGCCAGCCAGATCAGCCGATGCGCGCGCAATGTGCTGACCTGCACCTGCCCACGCCCGAAATCGAACGGCAGGCCTTCGGCGCGCGCAGTGGCCTGGGTCTGCGCCAGCATCTGCTCCACGCGCGCGGCACCGCCGAACTTCTGCGCCAGCGCATCACGCAGCGGGGTCGGCTCCAGGCCAGCATCGGGGTCCAGCTGAAACGCGTGGTAATGGATGTCCAGCGCCGGTGCCTGCGCACCGAACGCGGCCACCGCCTGCTCGAAACGGCGCTTGCCGATCCAGCACCAGGGGCAGACCACGTCAGACCAGATATCGATGCGCATGGGCGGGGAGTGGAGATTCGTCATTGGGGATTCGCAAAGCATAAACCCAATACCAAGGCAGGGATTGGGGAGTCGCGCCGCAATCAGCCCAAGTCCGACGCATCACTTTAGCTTTTACGAATCCCGAATGCCCGATCCCCAATCCCGACTTACAAATCCCCGCTCCAGTGCTTGAACGGATGCGAGGCCAGCGCCAGGTTGTAATAGCGCACATCGTCGGTGACTTCGGCGCCGATCCAGTCGGGTTTGGCGAAGGCCTCGTCGGCATGGCCGAGTTCGATTTCGGCCACCACCAGCCCGACGTTGTCGCCGAGAAATTCGTCCACTTCCCACACATGCCCCTGGTACTGGACCAGGTGCCGGCGCTTGTCGATCAGACCGCCGACACACAGCGCCAGCAGCGCACGCGCCTCGACCACCGGAATCGGATATTCGAACTCCTGCCGGGTATGCCCCACCTCACGCGATTTCAGATTGAGAAACGCGCTCTCGCCCTGAATGCGCACCCGCACCGACGCGTTCTGCGCACCGCTGCGTAATGCCGCCTGATCGTTGATATAGCCCTGCGCCATCGGGATCACCGCATGCGCGGCGCTGCGCCAGCCGTCGCCAGTCACGAGAAATTTACGTTCGATTTCAATGCCCATGTCCACAAGTATGGCGGGACCTGCTGAAAAATGCTGGCCGACGCAGCCTCGCGACCTCTACACTCCGCCCCCCTCTCATTCAAGGACAGAACGCCATGACAGGCAGCCGATACTCCACCATGCACATTGCGGCGCTCACTGCCGCATTGGTGTGCGCAACTGCCACAGCCGGCGCTGCTGCAGCCACGGTCTCGCTGGCCCAGGCGCAACAGGCACTGGATGCGGCCATCGCCGATGACATGGCAGCCGACCCGCAGACGCAGGGCGACGAGCTCATGTCCGCCATGTTTCGTCCGCGCTTGACCGCATTGACCGGCTGCCTGCCGGCTGTCGACGCCAAACCGGAGACGCTCGATTGCATCGTCACCGGCCAGGCCGGGCCCAGCGAAAGACACATGACGCTGCGGTTTGTCCCGAAAGGGAACGTGTGGGCGTTGCAGCACAGCGAGAAGGAAATGGAAGTCGCCGCGCCGGTACCGCCGCAGGATCGCGTGCAGGTGCTCCTGCGCGATGTCATCAGCCAGTTGCTTGTGCAGGAGAACGACGCGGCGATGCGCACGCGCATTCAAGACGCCGCGCGTACGGCGCAAGTCTCCGGTATCGAGCACTGCAAACTGGGCAGGGAGGCGCCAGTGGTCGAGTGCGACGTCATCGTTGAGGCCGAAGGCAAACGCGGCACGCGGCCGATGGCCTTCGCGTTGGTCGACGGGCAGTGGCAGAACGCCATCGAAAAGAAAGACTAACAGCGGCTGACAAATTACTGCGCAATCGCGAAGCGGGCGACGGGTAACCGACGCCCGGAACATAAAGGCCTAGCGCTCAAACACCGCGATACTTTCCACATGCGCAGTATGCGGAAACATATCCATCGCGCCGGCGGCCTTGAGCGTGAAGCCCTGCTCGTTGACCAGGTAGCCGGCGTCGCGCGCCAGCGAGCCGGGGTGGCAGCTCACATAGACGATGCGCTCGAACTTTTTCAGCGGCAACTGCTGTAGCACTTCCAGCGCGCCCGAGCGCGGCGGGTCCAGCAGTAGCTTGTCGAAGCCCTGCCGCATCCACGTCGCATTGCGCTGGTCCTGGGTCAGGTCCGCCGCATGGAAATGCGCATTGGCCAAACCATTGCGCTGCGCGTTGTCCCTGGCGCGCGCCACCAGCCCGGCATCGCCCTCCACGCCGACCACTTCGCGCACACCGCGCGCCAGCGGCAGGGTGAAATTGCCCAGCCCGCAGAACAGATCCAGCACGCGATCGTCCGGCCCGGCGTCGAGCAATGCCAGCGCATGCGCGATCATCTTCTGGTTGAGCGAGGCGTTGACCTGGATGAAATCCAGCGGCCGGAACGCCAGCTCCACATCCCACTGCGGCAGGCGGAACGACAGCGGCACCTCCTGCGGCCATAGCGGATGCACGCTCTCCACACCACCGGGCTGCAGGAAGATCGCAAAGCCGTGCGCCTGCGCGAACGCGGTCAGCGCCTGCAGGTCGCGCTCGCTGAGCGGCTGCAGATGGCGGATGGTCAACACCACCGCATCGTCGCCGGCAATGAATTCGATCTGCGGGATATCGCGCTTGCCGTCCAGGCCTTCGACCAACGCCGCCAGCTGCGGAATCTTCTCGCCGATCTGCGGGATCACCGTGTAGCAGACCGACAGATCGGCCACGAAGCGCGGATCCAGCTCGCGAAAGCCCACCAGGGTCTTGTCCTTCTTTTCGACGCGACGGACCGAAAAGCGGCCCTTGCGCCGATAGCCCCAGGTATCGCCGACCAGTGCCGGCAGCACCGCCTGCGGTGTGACGTGTCCGATGCGCTCCAGGTTGTCCATCAGCACGCGCTGCTTGGCCACGATCTGCTGCGACTCGTCCAGATGCTGCAGCACGCAGCCGGCGCAGACGCCAAAATGCGGGCAGCGCGGGGTCACCCGCTGCGGCGACGCCTCCAGCACCTCCACCGTCCTTGCCTCGTCGAAATGCCGGCTGCGCGCGGTGGGTTCGGCACGCACCAGCTCACCGGGCAAGGCGCCACTGATGAAGGTGACTTTGCCGCCCTCGCCGTCGCGGCGGGCCACGCCGCGCCCGTCGTGGCTGAGGTCGGTGATCGCGGTCTGGAACGGAGTACGGTCGAAGCGGTTTCGGGTTCTAGCCACGTGGCGACGAGCTGCGGGCAAAAAGGGTGCGTATTGTCGCAGATGCGACCGATCGCGACCGCTTCGCGCGATGGACAATTGTCGCGCCCCGCAAACACAGGCACACTTCCGCTGCACGCGGCTGCTAGGACGCGGCATCGCTGACAAGGAGGCAGCATGAACATGGCGACACGCCAGGAACCCCAACCACGACTCTTGCTGGTAGAGGACGACCCGATCAGCCGTGGCTTTCTGCAGGCGGTGCTGGAAGGTCTTCCCGCCCATGTGGATTGCGCAGACTCGCTGTCTTCGGCGCTGGACCGCGCGCGCGCACGTCGCCACGACCTGTGGCTGATCGACGTCAATCTTCCCGATGGCACCGGCAGCGGCCTGCTGCGCGCTTTGCGCCTGCTGCACCCGGACGTGCCTGCACTGGCCCACACCGCGGACACCAATATGGCGATGCAACGCAGCCTGCAGTCCGATGGCTTTCTGGAAATGCTGGTCAAGCCACTGACCTCAGAGCGCCTGCTGCAGGCGGTGCGTCGCGGACTGGCGCGCGGCCGCTACAGCGTGGCGCCGGTGGGCGTGGTCGACATTGCCGCCAGCGATTGGGACGAAGCGGCGGCGCTCAGCGCGCTCAATGGCCAGCAACACCATCTCAACGCGCTGCGCGAATTGTTCCTGGCCGAGTTGCCGGGCACCCGCGACGCGGTGGATTCGGCCTTGCAGGTCAGCGACGATCAGGCACTGCGCGGCCATCTGCATCGACTGCAGGCCAGTTGCGGTTTTGTCGGCGCGGCGCGGCTTGCCGGCGCAGTGCGCCTACTGCGCGGCGACCCGCATTCCAGCACGGCGCAGACCCAGTTCCATGCGGCGGTGGCTGCACTGCTGCACTGAAGGAGGACTTCAGCGATGTCCCTGGGCCCGGCGCAGCGTTGGGGATCGGAACAGGCGACATGGAGCACCATGCATGACGATGGGTCCGCATGGAGTTCAACGCGCATCCGGCGACTGCTCGTAAGACTGGTAGACCTGCCTTGCGACCGTCAACGCCGCCGCGCCAGATCCTCAAGCATTTCCCAGGATTTCAACCCACGCCCACTCAGATGATGCAGCAGCACGCCCCGCATGCTGCGACGCAGGCCCGGCATGTCGTCGGCTGCGGGCATGACATCCTGGCCCAACGCCAGTAGCGCCGCACCGGTGACGGTGTCGCGCCGGTCCTGCGCCATCGCCTCGCTCAGTACGCGCAGCGCGCCTTCCTGCGGATCGAGCCGGTAACGCGCCGCCGGGTCGATCGGCTGGCCGTCGCGGTCGTGCTGCAGATCAAACGCAAAGCCCAGGCCATCGAGCACATCGCGCTCGAACTGGCGCAGCCCCCAGGCCAGCGGCAGGCCGGATGCCAGATGCGCACGCGCCTGTGCATAGCAATCGAACAGCTCGGGCACCGGGTCGTTACGCGGCGCCAGGCGCAGCAACAATTCACTGATATAGAAACCGGCCAGCATCGATTCGCCCGCCAGTCGGGGGGCGGTGTCCAGCGCCTCGGCCTGACGCAGCTGCGCCAGTTCGCCGCGTTGCACCGCGGTGAACTGGATCAGTTGCAGTGGCTGCAGCGCGGCCCGCAAGGCCTGCTTGCGTGGCCCGTGCACCCCGCGCGCCAATAGCCCGACCCGGCCATGCTGCTCGGTCAGCACTTCCACCAGAAGGCTGGTCTCGCGCCAGGCCCGCACATGCAGGATGAAACCGCGTTCGTGTTCGATCAGCATGGTCTGTTATGCGGCAAGGAGCGCGATTGCAGGACACAAGAGCGGCTACCGGCGATGACCGCCGTGAGGCGCTGCCGGCAGCGCAGCTGGTCCCAACCGTCGACGGCAGCAGCCGCAATGGCCAGGCGCGATCCGGTGCATGGAGACATCGCTTGCATCGCAGCTCCACGCCGTTGCCGGTTTAGGCGTTCGCATCGACAGGCTGCCAGCACGCCAGCAGCGCTGCGCCGGCTCAGGCGCCAGCCAGGGCCTCACTCGTATCCGAACGCCTTCAATGCCGCTTCGTCGTCCGACCAGCCTTCGCGCACGCGCACCCAGGTCTCCAGGAATACCTTGGCACCGAACAGGCGCTCCATCTGCAGGCGCGCCTTGCCGCCGATGTCCTTCAGGCGGGTACCGCCCTTGCCGATCACGATCGCCTTCTGGCCTTCGCGCTCGACCCAGATCACCGCGCCGATGCGCAGCAGCGCGCCATCTTCGGCAAAGCGTTCGATCTCCACGGTGGTGGCATACGGCAGTTCTTCGCCGAGCTGACGCATCAACTGCTCACGCACCAGTTCCCCGGCCAGAAAACGCTGGCTACGGTCGGTGATCTCGTCCTCGCCGAACATCGCTTCGGCCTCCGGTACCAGCTTGAGCAGGTCGCCGACCAGCGCCTCCAGGCCCTTGCGCTTGAGCGCGGACACCGGATGCACCGCAGCGAACGTGCGCCCCTCGCTGACCTGGGCAAGGAACGGGAACAACGCGGTCTTGTCCTTGAGCCGGTCGACCTTGTTGACCACCAGCACCACCGGCACTCCGGCGTCGCTCAGGACCTTGAAGGCCAGGGTGTCTTCGTCGTCCCAGCGGCCGGCTTCGATCACCAGCACTGCCGCGTCCACGCCTTCCAGCGAGCCGCGCGCAGCGCGGTTCATCACCCGGTTCATGGCGCGCTTCTGCTCGCGATGCAGTCCGGGCGTGTCGACCAGCACCAGCTGCCCCTCGGGGAAGGTGGCAATGCCCAGCAACCGATGGCGCGTGGTCTGCGGCCGGTTGGACACGATGCTGACCTTGGCGCCGACCAGGGCATTGGTCAGGGTGGACTTGCCGACATTGGGCCGGCCAATCACCGCAACGCTGCCGCTACGGTGGGGGGAAGAGGTTTCGCTCACGTGTTGGAATCCAGTTGTGCGATGACAAGGGTGGCCGCCTGTTGCTCGGCGAGGCGACGCGAGCTGCCCTGGCCTTCGGCGCGGGCGACGGGCTGTTCCAGGATGCAGGCAACATGAAACTGCTTGGCATGTTCGTCGCCGCTTTCGCTGATCAGCGCGTAAGTGGGCAATGGCAGCTGCCGCGCCTGCAGCCATTCCTGCAGCCGGGTCTTGGGGTCTTTTTCCGCCTTGCCCACCGGCAGCGCCGCCAGCGAGGGCTCGAACCACGGCAGCACCACCGCGCGGCAGCGTTCGAAGCCGCAGTCCAGATAGATCGCCGCGACGATCGCCTCGACCGCGTCGGCCAGGATCGAATCGCGTCGATGGCCGCCGGATTTCAGCTCGCCCGGCCCCAGCGTCAGCCGCTCGCCCAGGTTGAGGGTGCGGCCGATCACTGCCAGTGCCCCTTCGCGTACGAGTTCGGCACGCGCGCGGGTCAATGCACCTTCGTCGGCCTTGGGCCAGCGCTGATACAGGGCCTCGGCGACCAGCAGGTTGACGATGCCGTCGCCGAGGAATTCCAGTCGTTCGTTATGCGGTGTCCCGGCGCTGCGGTGCCGCAGCGCCTGGGCGAGCAATCCCGGATCGGCAAACGCATGCCCGATCGGATCGCCACGCTGGAAAGTCCTATTCGCCACCACGTCCCGTCATGTCCTGGGACGTCTCGAATTTACCGACGACATCCAGATTGCCGATCAATTCGCGGCGAACTTCGTAGTTGACCTTCATGCGCCAGCCACCGTCGACGCGCTCGAACTTGACGTCCTCTTTTTTGACGTTTTCCGAGTAGTTGATGTACAGCCGACGAAAGAACAGATCCTGCAACTTGGACGGATCCATGTTGGCGCTGTCGGGTTCCTTGGCCAGGCCTTTCATGGCCGTGCGCACCGAATAGTATTCCTGGTACATCGGAAACAGCTTCATTCCGATGTACAGCGCGAACCCCACTACCGCCAGCACCACCACGAACGACGTCAACGTCATACCGCTTTGCTTGCGCTTCATTGTGCTTCCCCCGGCACGCCGTGCGTGCATTACTGGATTCCGGTCCCGATCCGCGACGGATCGAAACTCCCCTTGCAGAACCACCCTTCGCAATTGAGCCAGATCAGGAATGCCTTGCCGCGCAGGTTGGCTTCCGGCAGGAAGTGCGTCTGGGTCCAGAACCGGCTGTCTTCGCTGTTGTCGCGATTATCCCCCATCACGAAATAGCTGTCCGCCGGCACGGTCCAGTCGCCCTGCCCGGCCGGCATGTTGCGATCGACCCACTCCAGCACCGTGTGGGTGCGGCCCGGCAAATCCTCGACCAGCAAGGTGGTGCCGGTCATCTCGGCGCCCTTGCCCTTGCCGATGTATTCGCCCTTGACCGTGTAGCGCATCGGCTTGTCGTTGATGTACAGCGTATCGCCGTGGAAGCCGATCTTGTCGCCCGGCAGACCCACCACGCGCTTGATCCAGTTCTGGTCCGGCGCATGCGGCGGCTTGAATACCACCACGTCACCACGCTTGGGCTCGCCGGTCGGGATGAACTTGGTATTGGTGATCGGCAGACGGAACCCGTAAGCGAACTTGTTGACCAGGATGAAATCGCCGATCAGCAGATTGGGCATCATCGAACTGGACGGAATCTTGTACGGCTCGGCGACGAAGCTGCGCAGGATCAACACCACCGCCAGCACCGGAAAGAAGGCGCGCGAGTAGTCGATGATGGCCGGCTCGCTGTCCAGCAGACCGGCGCGTGCCGCGCGGCGCTTGGCCAGGAACAGCTTGTCCAGCAGCCAGATGAAGCCGGTGCCCAGCGTCAACACAACCAGGGCAATTTCAAACCATTTCATTGATGTTCCTTCGGAACGGGATTTGGGATTGGAGATTGGGGATTCGCAAAAGCACGGGGCTGGCAAGTCGTTGCCAATCCCCAATCACGACTCCCGAATCCCTGCTACTTATCCATCTGCAAGACAGCCAGGAAGGCTTCCTGCGGAATCTCCACGCGGCCGACCTGCTTCATGCGCTTCTTGCCTTCCTTCTGCTTTTCGAGCAGCTTCTTCTTGCGCGAAACGTCGCCACCATAGCACTTGGCCAACACGTTCTTGCGCATCGCCTTGACCGTGGAGCGCGAGATGATTTGCGAGCCCACGGCGGCCTGGATCGCCACGTCGAACATCTGCCGCGGGATCAGATCCTTCATCTTTTCGCACAGTTCGCGGCCGCGCCGGTCGGCGTAGCTGCGGTGCACGATGATCGACAGCGCATCGACCTTGTCGCCATTGATCAGCGTATCCACACGCACGAACGGGCCGGCGTCGAAACGCAGGAAGTGGTAATCCAGCGAGGCGTAACCGCGCGAGACCGACTTGAGCTTGTCGAAGAAATCCAGCACCACTTCGGCCATCGGCAACTCGTAGCTGATCTGCACCTGGCTGCCCAGATAGTTGATACCGATCTGGGTGCCGCGCTTTTCTTCGCACAAGGTAATGATGTTGCCGACGTAATCGGGCGGGGTGAGGATGTTGGCGCGGATGATCGGCTCGCGGATCTCTTCCACGTTGTTGAGCGGCGGCAGCTTGGATGGATTGTCCATCGGGATGATGCTGCCGTCGGTCTTGAGCACCTCGTAGACCACGGTCGGCGCGGTCGAGATCAGGTTGAGGTTGTACTCGCGCTCCAGCCGCTCCTGCACGATCTCCATGTGCAGCATGCCAAGGAAGCCGCAGCGGAAGCCGAAGCCCATCGCTTCGGAGCTTTCCGGCTCGAAGCGCAGCGCCGCATCGTTCAGGCGCAGCTTGTCCAGCGCCTCGCGCAGATCCGGGTAATCCTCGGCATCAACCGGAAACAGGCCGGCGAACACGCGCGGCTGCATTTCCTGGAAACCGGGCAGCGCATGCGGCGCCGGGTCGGCCGCCAGGGTCAGCGTGTCGCCGACCGGTGCGCCATGCACGTCCTTGATCGAGGCATTGATCCAGCCCACTTCGCCAGCGCCCAGCGCGGCGAGCTCCTTGCGCTTGGGCGTGAACACGCCGACCTTGTCGACCAGATGGGTGCGGCCGGTGGACATCACCAGGATCTTGCTGCCCGGCTTGATCTCGCCCTGCATCACGCGCACCAGCGACACCACGCCCAGGTAATTGTCGAACCAGGAGTCGATGATCAGCGCTTGCAGTTTGTCGGTGTCGCGCGGCTTGGGCGGCGGAATCCGCTGCACGATCGCTTCCAGCACCAGATCGATGTTCAGACCGGTCTTGGCGCTGACCGCCACCGCGTCTTCGGCGTCGATGCCGATCACCGCCTCGATCTCGGCCTTGGCCCGCTCGATGTCGGCGGTCGGCAAGTCGATCTTGTTGAGCACCGGCACCACTTCCAGGCCCTGCTCCACCGCGGTGTAGCAATTGGCGACCGACTGCGCTTCCACGCCCTGGGCCGCATCCACTACCAGCAGCGCGCCTTCGCACGCAGCCAGCGAGCGGCTGACTTCGTAGGAGAAGTCCACATGCCCGGGAGTGTCAATGAAGTTCAGGTGGTAGACCTGCCCGTCCTTGGCCGTATACGGCAAGGACACCGACTGCGCCTTGATGGTGATGCCGCGTTCGCGCTCGATCGGGTTGGAGTCCAGGACCTGGGCCTCCATCTCGCGCGCCTGCAGGCCGCCGCAAAGCTGGATGATCCGGTCGGCCAGGGTGGATTTACCGTGGTCGACGTGGGCGATGATGGAGAAGTTGCGGATATTCCGCATTGAATCAGAGGACATTGAGGTGGGCGCCGGCGGTGCCGTCGTCAGGGTAACGCAGCATTATCGCACGGTCGGCCCCTTTGGGGCCGGGGATTGGGGAATCGGGATTCGGGAATCGCAAAAGCCAGGCGGGCTATCGCCTCGCGGAGCCGCTCTTGCCATTCCCGATTCCCGATTCTCCATTCCCTCCGTTAGCCGCCGGCCTTCAGGGCCACATAGCTGGTCGCCTTGCCGTCGGTGACCAGCAGCATGACAACGTCGCCCTTCTTGTAGCTGGACAGGGCGCGGTTGAGGTCGGCGACGCTGCCGACCTTGGTGCGGCCGACGCGGGCGATGACCAGGCCCGGCGACAGCGGCGGTTGGGTGCTGCGTGCTGCCGCGCCGGTCACCGAGGCGATGCGCACGCCCTCGCCGGCCTCCAGGCCCAGGCGGCTGCGCTCGGCGGCGGTGAGATCGGCGACCTGCAGGCCGAGCAGCTCCACGCTGGCCGGGGCGCTGGGCTTGGCGTCGTCAGCCGCGGTACGCGGGGCGGCGTTGCCGGCGGGGTTGTCCAGCGTCGTCAGGGTGACGGCCACCTTGCGCGGCTTGCCATCACGCAACACATCCAGGTTGACCTTGGTGCCCGGCGCCATCAGGCCGATCATCGGCGGCAGATCGCTGGCAACATCGATCGGCTTGCCGTTGACGGCGCGGATCACATCGCCAACCTCGATTCCGGCCTTGGCGGCAGGGCTGCCGGGCGGAATGTCGTTGACCAGCGCGCCGCGTGTATCCGGCAGGCCCAGGCCCTGCGCCTTGAGCGAGTCGATCGGGCCAACCGCCACGCCCAGCATGCCGCGGCTCACATGGCCGGTGGCCTTGATCTGCTCGGCAGCGCTGAAGGCCAGGTCGATCGGGATCGCAAAACTGATCCCCATGTAGCCGCCCGAGGCGGAGAAGATCTGCGAATTGATGCCGACCACCTCGCCGCGCGTGTTGAGCAAGGGGCCGCCGGAGTTGCCCTGGTTGATCGCCACGTCGGTCTGGATGAACGGCACGTAGCGCTGATCCGCATACGGATTGCTGCGCCCGGTCGCACTGACGATACCGGCAGTGACCGAGTGGTCCAGGCCGAACGGCGAGCCGATCGCCACCACCCACTGGCCCGGCTTGAGCGTGTTGGAATCGCCCAGGCGCACCGTCGGCAGGCCCTTGGCCTCGATCTTGAGAAGCGCCACGTCGAACTGCTCGTCGCTGCCGACCACCTTGGCCTTGAACTCGCGGCGGTCGGTCAGCTTGACGGTGACCTCGCTGGCGCCATCGACCACATGGTGATTGGTCAGCACATAGCCGTCGGCGGAAATGATGAAGCCCGAGCCCATCGACTTGCCGGCGATGCCGCCATCGTCATCGCCGCCCTGGCCCGGCCCCTGCCGCGGCCCGCCCGGCATCTGGAAATCCGGCCCGAAGAAGCGGCGGAAGAATTCCGGCATCTGCTCGTCGCCAGGCATCGCGCCGCCGTCCTGCCCACCCGGACCACCACGCCGCTGGCGCGCCATGGCGTCCTTGCGGGTGATGGTGGTTTCGATATTGACCACACCCGGGCCGACCTGCTCGACCAGATTGGTGAAGTCCGGCAAGCCGCTCACCAGCTGCGGAGCCGGGGTGGCGCTGCGGTTGGCGGCAATCGGGGCAACATCCTTGGCCGCGGGCGCGGACTGCTGCGCGCAGGCGGCCAGCGGCAGGGTCATGGCGATCAGGCCGAACATCTGGGTACGAATGCGGTGGTTCATCAGGTTGCCTCCGATGGCAGGGCGACAGGGGCCAAAGCCCCTGCCACTGCAGGGGTCCGGCACGATAACGGGAGGGAGGGCGCCGAACGGATGAAGATCGGCGGCGGCATCAATCCTGCGGCGGCTGCGGCTGCACCGGCAGCGGCCGGTTGGGCGCCGGGCTGGCAACACCCTGCGGCCCAGGCTCGAACGGATAGAACGCGGTGCCCTGTCCGCCTTGGCGGAAGCTGGCATTGAGCGGACTTTCGCCGGCACCGGACAGCGCCGCACGCGGCCATGGGCGTGCCTGCAAAGTGGTATCTGGATGTGTGAACGGATTCGATGGCGCCGCCGCACCGGCCGTGGCCGTCGTCGCAGCGGGAGCAGCGGACGCCAGCATGCGGGTTGGCGCCTGCTGCTGACGCGAAGCGACGCTGCGGGCGACCTGCTGGTTGCGTGTGGCCGCGCCACGGCGCGTGGATGCCAGCGCAGCGGCTGGCACCGCAGCGGCCAGCGCGGCCACCTCGTCGGGGGCGGCCGGGCCGGGCTCGGCCGGAGCCTTCGGTGCTGCGGGCGTGGCGGCGGCCTGCGTGGCCGCCGGCAGCTGCGCTGTCGTGGCGAACACCGGGACCTGCTCGGCCGGCGGTACGGTCTCGGGCAGGCGCTCGCGCGCCATGAACAGGGCAATCGCGGCGACCGATGCCGCAATCGCCGCACCACCACCCCAGCGCCAGCGCGTGGCCGGACGCGTGGCTGGCTGCGCCTGCGGCACCGGCTCATCGGCAATGGCGCTGCGCACGCGCGCGGCAAAATCCAGCGGTGCCGGCGCGCTGGCCGCACCGCGCAGCACATCGCCGCACAGCTGCCAACGCTCGTGGCAGCCGGCCAGTTCTTCGTCGTGGGCCAGACGGCGCAGCAGGAAGCGCGACTCGTCGGCGCTCAATTCGCCATCCACCAGCGCAGACAGCTGCTGGCGGTAGTGACGCTCGAACTTGTCGGTGGTGGACATGGCAGGGTTATGGCTCATACACGGTGTCGCTCACGGGTAGCGCTTTCGGTCTCCAACAGAGGCCGCAGCTCGATGTCGATGGCCTCGCGCGCCCGGAAGATGCGCGAGCGCACCGTTCCGATCGGGCAATCCATCTTTCGCGCGATTTCGTCGTAGCTCAGCCCTTCCACCTCGCGCAGGGTGATGGCCGACCGAAGTTCTTCCGGCAGAGCTTGGACCGCACGCATCACCGTTTGTTCCAGCTCCTGTCGCATCAATTCGCGCTCCGGGGTGTCGGTATCGCGCAGGCGGGTGGCACCATCGAACTGTTCGGCATCGCTGATCTCGATATCGTCGGTGGGCGGACGGCGGTTGTGCGCAACCAGATGGTTCTTGGCAGTGTTGACGGCAATGCGGTGCAACCAGGTATAGAACTGCGAGTCGCCGCGGAAACTGTTGATCGCGCGGTAGGCGCGCACAAACGTATCCTGGGCCACGTCCTGGCACTCGCTCCAGTCGGCGATGTAACGCCCGATCAACGCAACGATGCGGTGCTGGTATTTGCGCACCAGCACATCGAACGCTGCGCTCTCGCCGCGCTGCACACGCCGGACCAGTTCCAGGTCCAGCTCCTGAGGTGTATCGACTTCGGCCATGTCGGGCCGCACTCCTGTCAGCCCACCGAAGTCGGGCAATGAGACAACCATTGAAAAGAAAAGTTCATACCGATCCGTACGATCGTCACGCATCAGACTAGCTGCACCGATGCGCCACTGGCGACGCCTCGCACGAGGCGCGCGCCGCCCTGCCGACAGGTATGGGTATTTGACGTGAAGGAAACAACCTCTGGATGATAACGACCTTTCCTTATATCTCCGGACGGCCAGACGCATGCTTCCAGGTTTCGACGGGCTCCGATTCAGCCATTGGCAGGCCGACCTGCGCGAGGACGGCGTGGTCGTGCTCAGCCTTGATCGTCAGGCCGCACCGGTCAACGCGTTTTCGCAGGAGGTGCTGCTCGAACTGGGCGCGCTGGTCGAACGCCTGGCGCTGGACCCGCCCAAGGGCGTGGTGGTGCGCTCGGGCAAGCCCAACGGCTTCATCGCCGGCGCCGACCTGAAGGAATTTCAGGAGTTCGACCGCAAGGGCACCGTCAACGATGCGATCCATCGCGGCCAGAGCGTCTTCCAGAAGCTGGCCGAACTGCCCTGCCCCACGGTCGCGGCGATCCATGGCTTCTGCATGGGCGGCGGCACCGAGATTGCGCTGGCGTGCCGGTATCGCGTGGCCTCCGACGATGCCAGCACGCGCATCGGCCTGCCGGAAACCAAGCTCGGCATCTTTCCCGGCTGGGGCGGCAGCGCCCGCTTGCCGCGCCTGATCGGTGCGCCAGCGGCGATGGACCTGATGCTGACCGGCCGCACCGTCGCGGCCAAGGCCGCCCGCGCGATGGGCCTGGTCGACAAGGTCGCCGCGCCCGCGGTGCTGGTCGATGTCGCGGCCGCGCTGGCGCTCACCGGCAGCAAACGCCCGTTCAAGCAGCGCGCCACCGCGTGGGCCACCAATACCTTGCTCGCGCGCAAGCTGCTGGCGCCACAGATGCGCAAGCAGGTCGCGCGCAAGGCGCGCAAGGAGCATTACCCGGCGCCCTACGCCTTGATCAATGTGTGGGAGCGTGCCGGCGGCAGCGGCATCCAGGCGCGCCTGGCGGCAGAGCGCAAGGCGGTGGTCAAGCTTGCCAGCACGCCGACCGCACGCAACCTGATCCGCATCTTCTTTCTCACCGAGCGCCTGAAAGCGCTGGGTGGCAAGGATGCCGGCGCTGCGGCGCCGGCTCCGATCCGCAATGTGCATGTGGTCGGCGCCGGCGTGATGGGCGGCGATATCGCGGCCTGGGCGGCGTACAAGGGCTTCGAGGTGACGCTGCAGGATCGCGAGCAGCGCTTCATCGATACGGCGCTGGGCCGCGGCGGCGAGTTGTTCGCTAAGCGCGTCAAGGACGAGGCCAAGCGGCCGGCGGTGGCGGCGCGCCTGCGTGGCGACCTGGCCGGCACGGGCGTGGCGCAGGCGGACCTGGTGATCGAAGCGATCATCGAGAACCCGCAGGCCAAGCGCGAGCTGTATCAGTCCATCGAGCCGCAGCTCAAGCCTGATGCCTTGCTGACCACCAACACCTCGTCGATTCCGTTGACCGAGCTCCGGGGGCATATCCAGCGCCCGGCGCAGTTTGCCGGCCTGCACTACTTCAATCCGGTATCGATGATGCCGCTGGTGGAAATCGTGCAGCACGACGGGCTGGATCCGGCCAACGTCGCGCGCCTGGCGGCGTTCTGCAAAGCGCTGGACAAATTCCCGGTACCGGTGGCCGGCACCCCGGGCTTCCTGGTCAATCGCGTGCTGTTCCCGTACCTGCTCGAAGCGGCGACCGCCTATGCCGAAGGCGTACCGGGCCCGGTGCTGGACAAGACCGCAGTGAAGTTCGGCATGCCGATGGGGCCAATCGAACTGATCGACACGGTGGGGCTGGACGTTGCCGCCGGCGTGGGCGCGGAGCTCGCACCGTTCCTGCACCTGCCGATTCCGGCGGCGCTGGCCACCGTGGAGCCGGGCAAGCGCGGCAAGAAGGACGGCCAGGGCCTGTATAAGTGGGAGAACGGGCGCGCGGTCAAGCCCGAGGTCGCCAGCGGCTACGAGGCGCCGGCAGACCTGGAAGATCGCTTGATCCTGCCGCTGCTCAACGAAGCCGTCGCCTGCCTGCACGACGGCGTGGTGGCCGACGCGGACCTGCTCGACGCCGGCGTGATCTTCGGCACCGGCTTTGCCCCGTTCCGCGGCGGCCCGATCCAGCACATCCGCAGTGTCGGCGCCGACGCCTTGCTGGCACGTCTGCAGGCACTGCAGGCGCGCTATGGCGAGCGTTTCGCGCCGCGCCCGGGCTGGCAGTCGCCGTTGCTGCGTGAACCGGTGGCGTGAGCCGTCGACGCTGTCTTCGACGTCGATCAGCCACGCAAGCGGCGGGCGATCGGCGACTGGGGTGATCTGCAGGTTGCAGCGCGGCAAGCCATCGACCCACGCTTCGCAGGCAGCAAAGAACAACGGCGAGCCAAGGCTCGCCGTTGTTTTTACCAACTTGCAACATGCCTCAGAAACGCAGACCCACACTGGTGAAGAAGTAACGGCCCGCCTGGTCGTAACCGGCGAGCGAGTTGCCGTTGAAGGTCAGGCTGCCGCCCACCAGCGGCGGCTCCTTGTCGGCGATGTTGTTGATGCCCAAGGTCCAGGTGACGTAATCGCCCAACTGCATCGAACCGGACAGGTCGAAGTAGTTGTACGCCGACACCTTGTTGTCCTGGTTCACCAGGCGTACGTCGGTTGTGCCACGGGTGCCGTCGGTGTTCTGGTAATCCAGCTCACCGATATAGCGCCAGCGCAGACTGACGGTGTAGCGATCGAAGCTGTAGCGCGTGCTCAGCACATGCCGCCATTCGGCACTGTTGCAGGCCACGTTGACCACGCCCGCGCAGTCGTAGGTCACTTCCTGCACACCCGGAACCGGCTCGTACTCCTGCTTGATGGCGTAGCTGCCCATCATCGAGGCGGTCAGGCGCCCGGGGCCGACGCTCCAGGCATACGAGGCGGTCAGATCCACGCCCTGGAAATGCAACGAACCAAAATTATCCTGGGAATTGAGGATCAGACCGGACACGTCCGGATCGCTACCGCGGAACAGATCGCCCGTGGTGGCATTGCGGCGCACGCGGCTGCAGATATCCGCATTACCGGTCACGCCGCATGCGGTAAGGATGTTGGACGAGCCGATGCTGCGGATCGCGTCGTCGATCTTGATGTCGTAGTAATCCACGCTCAGATCTAGCCCCTTGATCGGGCTGGCGGCAAAACCGACGGTCCAGGTGTTGGCCGTTTCCGGCTGCAATGTCGTATTGCCGCCGCCGATTTCGTTGTACTGGCCGGCCGGGTTGGCTGCAACACGGCCGTATTGCGCCGCAGTTACACCGGTGTTGGCGCACTGGGCCTGGGTAAAGACCGGATTGGCACCGGCACACGGATCGCTACCGCTCCACAGTCCGATCGTATTTTCGTTGTACAGCTCGGTCACGTTCGGAGCGCGGATCGCACGGTTCCAGCCCGCGCGCAGGTGGTACTTGCCATCGACGAATGTTGCACCCAGACCGGCCTTGTAGGTACTCACGCCACCGGAGGTGTCGTAGTCCGAGTAGCGATAGCCAAGCTGCATGTCGAGGTGATCCAGGCTACCGGCCTGCGCCACCAGCGGCACTGCGCCTTCGAGGAACAGTTCCTTGACGCCGATGTCGCCGGACACATTGGAGGTCGGGCCACCCAGGCCGGTGAAGTTGCCGGTCTGCATGTTGCTGTCGGCCACCCGCTTGAAGGTCTCGTTGCGGGTCTCGACACCACCGACCAGACTGATCGGGTTATCGCCGGCCCACGGCAGGCTGTAGCCGAAATTGCCGGTCACATAGGCGTTGAACACGCGCATCGAGGTTTCGTAGTTGACGATACCCACGCCCTGCAACGCCTCTGCCTCTGCTGCGGTGACACTGTCGGTCCACACGCTGTAGGGCACGCAACCATCAAACGAGCCAGGCTGACAGCCCAGCAATGCATCGCGTACGCGCGTGGTCACGAAGTCGTTCCTGTTTTCCGACTTGGTGGTGCTGCGGTTGTAGGTGAACGAGGCGTCGTACGACCAGTTGTCGTTGATGTCGCCCTGGGCGCCGGTGGTGATGCTGAAACTGTTGGTATCCGAGTCGGTGATGCGCGGGCCGCCTTCGACGTTGCGCTTGGCCACGTAGACGGTGAACTCGTCGTCGGTGATGCCCACATCGTTGCACAGGCTACCGATCACCGAGGTGGCGCAGTTGACGTTGAGGTCGGTGAAAAACGCGCCCGACGGCGCGATCTGGGTCGAACTCTTGCGGTTGACGAACAGGGTTTCGAGATAAGGCTTGAAGTGCTCGTTGACCTCGTACTTGATGTTGGTGCCGGCCGTGTAGCGCGTGTCCGGACGCTGGTAGTAATTCAATGGCGCGAAGTTGTAGAGATTCGGAGATGCGACCTGCGACCAGGTGCCGCCGGCTGAAGGCTGCACGTAGAACGCGCCAGCCGACGGAGCGACGACATAGAAGTTGGCCGGATCTGCGGTGGCAGAGCCGCCGCACGCGGTGCCGCGGTTACTCAACGCGCATGCGGAGTAATCGCGCTGGCCCTGCAGCAGTGGATCGTTCTCGCGCCAGGTGGCCCATGCGGTGGCATGCCCCGCCTCACCGAAGCTGCCGCCGATGGCCAGGTCCACATTGCGCGAGATACCGTCGAAACCGGAGTTTCCAGTCGGATAATCGTAACCGGCGTCGTCCATCAGGCCGCGCATCAAGGTGTTGCCGTTGTCGTGCTGGTAGGCGTTGTAGCCCATGTCGACACTGACACCTTCGAACTCGTCGTCGAGCACGAAATTGACCACGCCGGCGACGGCATCGGAGCCGTACACCGCCGAGGCGCCGCCGGTCAGGATGTCCACGCGGCGCACCAGCGCTGCCGGAATGATGCTGATGTCCGGACTCTCGCCGATGCCTTTGGGAATGCGCCTGCCGTTGACCAGGGTCAAGGTGCGCTGCGCGCCCAATCCACGCAGATCGACGGTCGCATACCCCTGCGAGCCATTGTTGGCGAAGTTGTCGAAGCTCGCCGAAAGCTGCGGGTACTGATTGATCAGATCTTCGACCTTGGTCGAGCCGGTGTACTGGAATTCTTCCTTGTTGATCTCTGCCACCGGACTGGAGGCAGTCATCGTCTGGCTCTTGATGCGCGTACCGGTGACACTGATCGCGTCCAGGCTCTTGAGTTCCGTCGAGGGCTGCTCCTGCGCGCTCACGGTTCCCGACAGGGCCAACGCCGCAGCGCCAACCGTGAGCGATACCCGGATGGCGTCGCGCAGCTTGGTGGTCTTCAATCTCATCTCTCTCTCCGAGAAGTTCGAACGGGTAAGCGCAACGCACCGCATCAGCATCTGAGGCAATGCCGGCACGTGCTGCGACGTCGTTGGCAAGCGCATCAAACTGCGCTTCCACACTGGCGAACGGCCGGACGAAAAAGCGCCCGAAAAAACGTTGCCAACCCGATGTTAAGACCACGTTGAGGAGAATTAAAGCGCCATTCAGAAATGCTCCGAATCGGTGCGGCGAATCCCCAAAAGAGTGCGGATGTCACGGAAAAGCGGCCCGACGGCGCTCTTTTCTCTCGTGGAGCCCGATTCCGCCTTGTTCGTTCGTTCGTTCGTCGGTCGCGAGCCAACCGCTCGCTCAGTTGCAAGAACTGTTGGTCGGCCAACGGAAAACTCTTACGACGCTTCGACGCCGGGTAAGACCACTCCGGTTGCCTGAAGTCGCGTCAATAAGGGCAGCAGTCCGTCCAGATGCCGGCGAGAGCTATGCACCGAGCGTTGGTGGACATCGCCGCGCACCTGCGCCGCGCTCGCAGTCACGAACGGCACATGCTCCAGTTCGGTGATGGTGTCACTGCGCGTCAGCCCGCACCAGCTCAGCACCCGCGTGATCTGCTGGTCGGTGTCGCGCACCAACTCTTCGTAGTGCACGTCGAGAATGCTGCCGGGCAGCACTGCATGCCAGTGCCGCATGGTCTGCTGGTAGGCCAGGTAGTAATCCGCGAGCTCATCGAGCGCATACGAGAACGGATAGGCGTTGTAGAACAAGGTCTTGTACATCGCATAACAGGTGTCCAGCGGATCGCGCACCAGATGGATGATGCGTGCGCGTGGCAGCGCGGCGGCAATCATGCCGCAATACAGGTAATTGACCGGCATCTTGTCGATGAACACCGGATGGTCGTGCACCAGCTCACGGGCGCCGCGCAGATACTCCTGCCCAAGCGCCGCGAAATCGATCTGCAGCGATGCCTGGGCGGCGGTCAGTTCGGGATTGGTCGACAGTACGCCGGAGGTCGCACTGCCGAGCAACGCACCGAAATCCATCAGCTCCCCGGCCGAGCGTGCACCGCCGCGCTGGATCAGCAGGCGCTCCAGCAAGGTGGTGCCGGAACGTGGCAAACCGACGATAAAGATCGCCCCCTCGCCCGCATGACCGGGCTGCAGTGCGCGCAAGGCAGCCGGGCCATACGCCTCGCGCACCTGGGCAATATGCGCACACTCGGCAGCAACGTCGTACTGCAAAGTCTTGCGCTTGCAGGCCGCTGCGGCGGTCAATGTCTCGAACGACTCCGCATGCTGGCCCAGGTCCTCCAGCTCCTTGCTCAAGGCGTACAGGCCTGCCGCCCGGGCGGATGGTTCCGATAGCGTGGTCAAGCGGCGACGCAGATCGTCAAGGTGGTTGTGCTGCCCGGTCTGGCGCCGGAGCGTGGCGCGCAGATACAAGGCATCGCCCGTGCCGGGTGCCAGTTGCAATAGCCGCTCCAGGGTGAGCTCAGCCGCATCGAATTCACCGCCAAAGAACTGCATGGTGGCGAGGTCGTACAGCAAGCCGGGCTGTTCTCCCAGCAATGTCATCGCATGCCGATACGCGTTGCGGGCGGCCGCCACCTCGTGGCAGCCACTGTACAGCGCACCGATCCGCCACCATGCAGCGCCGTCGGCGGCCGCCAACGCCTGCGCCTGGCCGGCGACAAGCCGGGCCTCGCGGCGGCGACGCAGCTGCAGCAGCAAGCTACCGTACTTGATCAACAGCGGGAGCGGTGACGTTGCAACCGCCGCGGCCTGTGCGATGCGGTCGGCTGCGGCCTGCGGATCGCCGTTGGCCAGCCGGGCTTCACTGGCAAGCTCCAGCAGATGCGCATTGCCAGGCTGCTCTGCGCAGGCGCGGTCGGCGAACACAGCTGCCTCGGCATAACGTCCCTGACGCAGCAGTTGATACCCGTTGTGCAACAGTGCGCGCAGCTGTCTCTCAGTCATTCGTTATCTTCTGTTTGTTGCGATGCCGTCGTTGGCCTGGCTAGTCGATACGGCGGGCGCGTAGCGCCACACCGGCAGCGGTGACCAGCATGTAGCTTCCCATTGCGGCCTTGCGGATCACCACGACCTCGCCCTCGGCCAGCGGCCCGCGGCTGGTCGCTTCTGTCAGCCCCCAGCGCTGGCGACTGTCCAGCGACACGATGCGCGTGCCGTCTGGCTGATACGCCACTGCAAGCACCTTCGCGGTGAGTTGCGCAGGCGCTGATTGCTGCGCGCCTGTCGCTGCCGAGGCCTGTTGGCTGCTGCGGCCGAATGCCCTGACTGCCCTATCCGCCTCCGCCGCCCGCACCGCCTGCGTTGGCGGGAAGCTGGCGTCGTAGCAGGCCAGCCGCGGCAAGGGATCAAGTACTTCGGCGCAGCGATGCGTCGGCACGTCCTGCGCCGATGCCGCCCAGGCGCAGCTCAACACCGTCAGCCCCCACACCACTCGCTTGTGCATGCGCGCATCTTCACTCGTCGATTGCAGCAGAGCATACAAGGCAAGTGGCGAACGCAGGAAAGACCGCTCATCACCGTCCGGCCGCGGGGCGATTGAACGCACCGCTGGCGCCGCCTAAGCTGCAGCTCTCCCACCCGCTGCAAGAATGCCTGGAAAACGCCTTGGACCCGTCCTTGCAGCACGCCGCACGCTTACTGCAACAAGGCCATCTGGCGCAGGCGATCACCGCCTATCGCCACATCCTGCAGGCGCAGCCCCGATGCGCCGATGCCTGGTACAACCTGGGATATCTGCTGCGCCAGACCGGCGAGGCATCCGCCGCACTGGACGCTTATGCGCAGGCATTGCAGCACGGTGCCGCGCTGCCGGAGCAAATCCATCTCAATCGCGCCGCGTTGCTGAGCGACCATCTACATCAGGAGGCGGCAGCGCTGAAGGAACTTGATCTGGCACTGCAGTGCCGGCCGGACTACGCCCCGGCCTTGCTCAATCTGGGCAACCTGCAGGAAGAGCTGGGCGCACGCGACCAGGCGGTCGCCGCCTATCGTCGGCTGCTCGCCAGTCCTTCTGTCGATGCCCAGACACGGGCGCTGCAGTTGCAAGCCACCGCACGCCTGCTGCACCTGGATCCTCCCACGCATGCGCAGGACACACGCCTGCTTGCACTTGCGCAGGCAGGCTCGGTCGCGGGGCAGGATCCTGCGTTGACGGCCACGCTGCTGCATGCACTGGCCCATGCCTACGACCGCCTCGGCCTGCACAGCCAGGCATTCGCTGCGGCCAGTGCCGCCAACCGGCATGGCCATGCACATGCGCGGCGCTACGACCCGATCCGCACACAACAGCAGTTCGACAGCATCGCTGCGGTATTTGCCGATGCAAGCGACGCGCGCCAGCCACCGCCCATGGATGCTGTCGGCGACGCGGTGCCGGCACTGTTTATCTGCGGCATGTTCCGCTCCGGCTCCACCTTGATCGAACAGGCCTTGTCGCGCCACTCGTGCATTGCTGCAGGGGGCGAACTGGATGCGTTGCCGCGACTGGTTGCACAGTCGCTGTCGCCATTCCCGCAAGCCGCGCAGCATCTGTCCTCGCACACGCTGGCGCAGCTGGCCGCGGCCTATCGTCGACGCGTGGCTGCGGCCGTCCCCCATCACGCGCAACTGCGTTACATCACCGACAAGCGCCCCGACAACTTTCTGCTGATCGGGCTGATCAAGCAGCTGTTTCCGGCGGCCAGGATCGTGCACACACGTCGTCACCCGCTGGATAACGGGCTGTCGATCTTCATGCAGCAGCTCAATCCACAACGCTTTGACTATGCGGGCCGGCTGGAGGACATCGGGCATTTCTATGCCGCCTACCAGCGACTGATGGCGCATTGGCTGTCGCTGTACCCGGACAGCATCCATACCTTCGACTATGACGCCTTCGTCGCCGCGCCGGAACGCAGCCTGCGTGCACTGCTGGACTTTTTGCAGTTGCCCTGGGAACCGGATTGCCTGGATTTCCACAAGGCACCCGGAGCCGTCAAAACAGCCAGCTACTGGCAGGTGCGCCAGCCCCTGCATGGCGATGCGTCCGGACGCTGGAAACCCTACGCGACCCAGCTCGCTCCGCTGCGCGACACGCTTGCCCGGTTTGGCATCACGCCTGCGGACTGAACCGGCCGACTACCGGCACCACCTCACCCCGCACGGTGGTGCGCAATCGCCGTCTCCATGGCATTGACCATCTGCCGCTCCTCCTTGCTCAGCAGCGGGTTCCAGACATCGAAGATCAGCACCGCACGCAGCTGCGCGCTCGTGTTGCGCGCCTCATGCTCGATCGAGTCGTCGAACACCAGCACCTTGCCGACCCCCCACTGCCGCCAGTCGTAACCGACCCGGAAGCTGCAGCCCTCGGGCACGATCAACGGAAGATGCGCCACCAGACGTGCGTTGGTCTCGCCATGGTGCGGCGGAATGACCGTCTGCGGCGCAAGCACCGAAAACATCGCGTTGGGGCACACGCCGTCGATCTGCGCCGCATCGACCAATGCCAACGCGGCGGCGGTTGCCGGGCACTGCCGCAGATGTTCATCCACCGGCTGTCCATGTGCCCACAACGGATAGGAACTCCATGCCGGCGAATGGTTGAGGTCTTTCCACTGATTGACCGGCTGGTCCGGCGCGTAGGCGATATACGGTGCAAAGCCGCCCTTGTCCTCGTGCATGACGGCGCGCAGTTCCTGCGCGATCGCCTCGGTCTGACGCTGTACTGCAGCGATCCAGGGGAACGCGTCCGGCGGGTGAAACGGCAGGGCTGGCAGTCGCGGGATGTACAAGCGGTTGGATTGGGAATGGAACGGGCGACTGCGCCCGCATGCGATCGCGGCTGCCTCCGCCCAGCGTCCTGCGAGCGCGGCGTCCAACGCGATGCCAGGAGCATCCAGGACGGCGCGCAATTGCGCCTCCAGCTCAAGCGTGTCCTGCTCCACTGCCTGCGTGGCCAGGGCCAGCTTGCGACGCAACACCGCCGGCCACTGCGGCTCCGGTGGCGCGACCTTCAGCGCATCGCGATAGACACCGGCGGCGGCGCGCGGACGGCCGCGCGCCTGCAGGAATGCGGCCTTTGCCAGCAGCCCGGGCAGGAAGTACGCATCCAGCGCCAACGCCGCGCTGATGGCCTGCCATTCGCCCTCCACATCGCCTTGCGCCTGCTTCACCACCGCAATGGTCAGCACGACCATCGGATCGCCCGGGCTGCTTGCGCGTGCGCCTGCCAGGTACTCCAGCGCCGCCGTCGCATCGCCGCGCTGGTAGGCATGCACGCCCAGGCTGTACAAGGCCTGCGGGTGCGTCGGCGCCAACTGCCGCACCTGTGTCCACAACTGCTCGGCCTGTTGCCATTGCCCGGCCGATGCCGCCGCGCCCGCCTCGGCAATCAGCGCAGCAATGCGTTCGTTGCGTTGTTCGATCTGTACCGCCATCGCGCCGCCGGCCTCGCAGTCTTTCCCGGCTCGATCATACGGCCTGGGCGGCAGCTCGGCAGCCGGACGGCTCTTCCCTCTATCGGACAGGCTGGCCTGGCTGGGTCCTGCTCCAGGCAACGCCATTCGACCGCCGATCAGACAACAAGCCCACTGGCGGCGTGGTCCGCGTCAGTGCGAGTGGCCGCCGTGCGAATGCGCGTGACCACGGTGATCGTCATGCGCGGAGCCTTGCGCGGCCGGCGCCGCGCCACACGGCTCGGTGCCGCAGTCGCCGCTCTCCACCTGCAAGGTGACGTGGGTGATCTCGAAGCGCGCGTGCAGCAGCTCGGCGAGGGCGTCGCGCAGGCGGTCGCGGTCGGTGGTTTCACTGACCACCACGTGTGCGGTGAGTGCGGGCGTGCTTGAGGCCAGTGCCCAGACATGCAGGTCGTGCACGTCTTCGACGCCGGGGTAGCTGCTCAGCGCCTGCTGCACCTGCGGCAGATCGATGCCTTTGGGCACGCCTTCCAGCAGCACGTTGATCGCCTCGCGCAGCAGCACCCAGGTGCGCGGCAGCACCCACAGGCCGATCAGCACGGCCAGCACCGGGTCGATCCACTGCCAGCCGGTCCAGCGGATCAGCAACGCGCCGATGATCACCGCCACCGAGCCAAGCATGTCGCTCCAGACCTCGAGATAGGCACCCTTGACGTTGAGGCTCTCGCCGCTGCCGGCGTGCAGCAGCTTCATGGCGATCAGATTGATCACCAGGCCGAAACCGGCGATCAGCAGCATGCCGCTGGAGGAAATATCTTGCGGTGCGCGGAAGCGCTGCGCGGCCTCCCACAGAATGTAGGCGCCGACTGCGAACAACAGCGCGCCGTTCGCCAGCGCGCCGAGCGCTTCCAGCCGCACATAGCCATAGGTGCGGCGCGCATCGGCAGGACGACGGCTCAGGCGCACGGCAAGCAGAGCGATCATCAGGCCGACGGTGTCTGTGGCCATATGTGCGGCGTCGGACAGCAGCGCCAGGCTGTTGGTGATGAACGCACCGATGACTTCCGCCAACAGGAACGTGGCGGTAAGTCCCAGCGCCCACCACAGCGGTGTCTCGTGACGGATTTCGCTGGGTGCGTGGTTGTGGTCGTGTCCCATGGATGCGGTGGCCTCGTGCAATGCGCGCACCTTAGGCGCACGCGATGGCGGAGACTATTACACCCGGGCGTGATGACATCACATCACGCGAGCGCGGCGTTGCACCTTGTTGCCCAGGCCGGGTAGCGACTTGGAGCGGCCAACAGAACCTCTCAAACGCCGCAGCGATGGCGGCAACGTGTCGGCAACCCTCGCTTTCGTTAGCGGGTGGAGTGATGTCGTATTGGCGGTGACATTGCTCGGATAGAAAGAAGCTGATCAGACCCCACCTCATCGGACGGCTGCACTGCTTGCACTACTTCCACTGCTTGCACTGCTTGCACTGCTTGCACTGCTTGCACTGCTTGCAACCATGCGTACCTACCATCGTGACTGGTCCTTGCCCGCCTACCGTCGCGGGACCTTACGCGGCATGGATGCCGCGTAAGAGCCTACATGGACGTACTTGCGGCGTGTCCCGCGATGGTGGGCGGGCAAGGGCCCTGCAGCAAAACCACAGCGTCGAGTGCGCGGTGCCCTCACCGCTCGCGGGACACGCCGTGAACCCGTCCCTGGGGGCTCGGTGGCGGCATCCATGCCGCCACACGGTCCCGCAATCGGCGAGGACACCGCACCAGACAGTTTGCTGGCTGTCTTACTGAAAACCATGCACACCAATCAACTCGACAGGTCCTTGCCCGCCCACCGTCGCGGGACCTAACGCGGCATGGATGCCGCGTAAGAGCCTACATGGACGTACTTGCGGCGTGTCCTGTGATGGTGGGCGGGCAAGGACCTCGCAGCCAAGCCGCAGATCATCCGCTCTACAGCCGACTTCCCAGTTCGATCAACTCTCCAGACAGATGCGAACTGCCACTCCGGCTACTCCTCCTTGACGGTGGGCCTAAACGCTTTGTTAGCCGCTCTCAAACCTTGGCCACCAGCTTGATCACGCTGGAGAAATCCAGCGCACCGTTGCCGGCCTGGCTGTTCATCGCGTACAGATTGCGCGCCAGCTCGCCGAGCGGAATCGACACGCCCGCCTGCACTGCGGATTCGGCGACCAGCCCCAGGTCCTTGAGCATCAGATCGTTGCCGAAGCCGCCGCTGTAAGCGCGCGATGCCGGCGCGTTGGGCAACACGCCCGGCCAAGGATTGCACACTTCGGTGGCCCAGCTGCGCCCGGTGCTGACCGCCATCATCTGCGACAGCACCGCCGGGTCCAGCCCCTGCGCAACACCGAGCGCCAGCGCCTCGCCGGTGGCGGCCATGATCACGCCCAGCGCCATGTTGTTGCACAGTTTGGCGACCTGGCCGGCGCCGTTGTCGCCGACGTGGAAGATGTTCTTGCCCATTGCCTGCAACACCGGCCGCGCACGCTCCAATACCTGCGCGGCGCCGCCGACGATAAACGTCAGGCTGCCTGCCGCCGCGCCCGCCGTCCCGCCGGAGACCGGCGCATCCAGCACCGCCAGGCCACGCGCCTGCGCTTCGGCGGCGAGTTTGCGTGCGCTGGCGGGTGCGATGGTGCTGCAGTCGATCACCAGGGCAGCGGCAGGAATCTGCGCCAGAATCCCGGCCTCGCCCAGGTACAGCGCTTCGACATGGCGGCTGGCCGGCAGCATCGAGATCACGATCTCGGCGTCGGCCAGGGTGTCGTGTGCGGAGCTGGCGGCATGCGCGCCGGCAGCAACTGCCGCGTCCAGCGCAGCGGGCACCAGATCGAATACCCGCAGCTGGTGCCCGGCCTTGCTGAGGTTGGCGGCCATCGGCCCGCCCATATTGCCCAGGCCGATAAAAGCGATTTTGCTCATGGTGTGGTTTTCCAGGGTTGGGCGGCCATCACCAACTGGCGCGGCCGTCGAATGGTGTGCCCGGCCGCAGCGCAGCGCGGCAAACGGGCGCAGTGGCGTCCCTCGGTCCTGCAATGCGGATGCGGCTCATTGTCCGCATCCGCCAAGACCGTTCGCGGCGGCGTGTCAGCGACTCAACCTGCACCAAGATCGGCAAGCGGATGCCGTGCGGGTGGCCAGGGCGATTGCAGGAATGCCGCCGCCCATTGCGCATCGGCCTGCTCGAGCGCGGCAGGCTGCCACTGCGGCGTGCGGTCCTTGTCGATCAACAGCGCGCGAATGCCTTCGGCGAAGTCGCCATGCGCGGCGGCATACAGCGCCACCACGTACTCGGTGCGAAAGGTGTCTGCCAGCGTGCCGGTGCCCGGGTGACGTTGCAGCTCCCAGGCCAGGCGCGCCGAGCCGGGGGCGCCGGCTGCCAGCGTGGCACGCGCGGCCTGCAGCCAGGCATCTTCGCTTTGCAGTGCCAGGATTGCGGCGACCACCTCCTGCAGCGTCTGGCCTGCCACCAATTGCGCGATCAGCGCCGCATGCACCTGCAGCGGGCCCGGCTCCAGCGGTTGCGCAATCCCGTGCAGGAATGCGCCGAGCTGGGCGCGATCCTCATCGGCATCGCCTGTCCAGGCATGCGCGTCCAGGGCGTCCAGCACTGCCGCGTACTGCGCATGTTCCAGGCGGACATCCGCAAGCCCGGCATAGATGGCATCGCTGGCATCCAGCGGCGCGCCGGTCAGTGCCAGAAACAATCCGGCGCCGTGCGGCACGCGGCGCAACAACCAACTGCCACCCACGTCGGGAAACAGGCCGACACTGATCTCCGGCATCGCCAGCCGCGAGCGCTCGGTGACCACACGATGGCTGGCGCCGGACATCAAGCCGATGCCGCCGCCCATGACGATGCCGTGGCCCCAGCACAGCAGCGGCTTCGGGTAGGTGTGGATGCGATGATCGAGCCGATATTCCTCTTCGAAGAACGCAGCGGCGTGCGCATTGCCCTGCGGTTGCGCGCGACGTTGCTGCGCGTCCGGCACCGCCTCACGATGCGCGCGCATGCTCTGGTACAGACCATGCAGGTCGCCGCCCGCGCACAACGCCTTCTCGCCGGCACCACGCAGCACCACGCAGGCAATCTGCGCGTCGTCGGCCCAGACGCGCAGCTGTGCATCCAGCAAGCGCGTCATCTGCAAGGACAGGCCGTTGAGCGTCCTGGGCGCATTCAAGGTGGCGATGCCGATGCGATGCCCGTCGGCGCAATCGCGTTGTTCGAACAGCACCGGGGCTTCTTCGGGGAGGCTCACATCCAGCATCAGCCATTGCTCCACTGCGGTGCGCGCTTCTCGAGAAAGGCCGCCACTCCCTCGGCCTGATCGGCCTGCTCGAACAGGTCGACGAAGGCTTCGCGTTCTGCCACCAGCGCGGCGGCATGCGTGCCGTGGCGGGTGGACTGCACCAGGCGCTTGCACGCCGCGACGCTGGCCGGACTCTGCTTGCCGGCGCGCTGTGCCCAGGCGATGGCCAGCGCGCGCGACTCGCCCGTGCCCACCACCTCTTCCACCAGGCCGATGCGGTGTGCTGTGGCGGCATCCAGACGCTCGCCGAGCAGGATCATGCGCTTGGCCCAACCCTCGCCGACCAGGCGCGGCAGGTTCTGGGTGCCGCCGGCGCACGGCAACAAGCCGACGCTGGCTTCCGGCAAGGCCAACTGTGCGTGTTGCTCGGCAATGCGCAGGTCGCAGGCCAGCGCGCACTCCAGGCCACCGCCCATCGCATAGCCGTTGATGGCAGCAATCGACACGCCGCGAAACGCGCTCAAGGCTTCGAAGGCTTCGCCAAAGCGACGCGCGGCCTCCCGTGCAGCAGCCTTGTCGCCATCGGCAAACTGCTTGAGATCGGCGCCGGCACTGAAGAACTTCTCGCCGTCGCCAGTGATCACCAGCGCGTAGATGCTGCGATCCGCATCCAGCGCGCGGACCAGATCGCGCAAGGCCGCAAGGCTGTGCACGGTCCAGGTGTTGGCTGGCGGATTGCGCAAGGTGACGATGGCGACATGGCCGTCGCGTTCGACATGTAAACCGGTATGCGTGCGTGTTGCCCAATCGCTCATCGCAATTCCTCCTCGCCGTTGAGCAGGTGGCGCGCAATGATCATGCGCATCACCTCGTTGGTGCCTTCCAGGATGCGGTGCACACGGCTGTCGCGCAGCAGGCGCTCGATCGGATATTCGCGGATATAGCCGTAGCCGCCGTGGATCTGCAAGGCATCGTCGCAGATCGCAAAGCCGGCGTCGGTGGCGAAACGCTTGGCCATCGCGCACCACACGGTGGCATCGTGGCTGCCGGCATCGAGCTTGCGTGCAGCGGTGTGCACCATCTGCCGCGCGGCCACCAGTTGCGTGGCCATGTCGGCCAGTTTGAACTGCAGCGCCTGGAAATCGGCCAGCTTCTTGCCGAACTGCCGGCGCTCGCCCATGTAGCGGCGGGCGGCGTCCAGCGCGCCTTGCGCCGCTCCCAACGAACAGGCGGCGATATTGATGCGGCCGCCATCCAGTGCCTTCATCGCCATCTTGAAACCTTCGCCTTCCTTGCCCAGCAGATTGCCGGCCGGAATGCGCACGTTCTCGAAGCTCACCCCGCGCGTGGGCTGGCTGTTCCAGCCCATCTTCTCTTCCTTGCGGCCGTAGCTGATGCCGGGCGCATCGGCGGGCACCACGAAGGCGCTGATGCCGCGCGCGCCGTCGTCGCCGGTGCGGGCCATCACCACCAGCACATCGGTGGCGCCCGCACCGGAAATGAAGGCCTTGCTGCCGTTGAGCACGTAGCTGTCGCCGTCGCGCTGTGCGCGCGTCTTGAGCGAGGCCGCGTCCGAGCCGGCACCCGGCTCGGTGAGGCAGTACGAACCCAGCTTGGCGCCGCTGGTCATCGCCTCGCCCCACTGCGCGCGCACCGCGTCGTTGCCGTAACTGGCGATCAACCAGGTGGCCATGTTGTGGATGCTGATGAACGCCGAGGTGGATGGATCGACCGTGGCGAGTTCCTCAAAGACCACTGCGGCATCGAGCCGGCGCATGCCCAGGCCGCCCACGCCCTCATCGGTGTACAGCCCGCAGAATCCCAGCTCGGCCGCCTTGGCGATCGCCTCGCGCGGGAAGTGGCTTTCCGCATCCCACTGCGCGGCGTGCGGTGCGAGTTCCTTGTCGGCAAAGTCGCGCGCGGCAGCGCGGAAGGCTTCCTGCTCGTCATTCAAATCGGCTGTATTGGCGTGTAGCTGGATGGCTGCATTCATGGCGATCGTGTCACTTGAGGGAGATGGTGGTGTTGACGCCGTGGCCCAGCGTTTCGTCGTCGAACCAGCGCGCGGTCACGGTCTTGGTCTGGGTGTAGAACATCACCACCTGCTTGCCGTACGGGCCCAGGTCGCCGAGCTTGGAGGCCCGCGATCCGGTGAACGAGAACAGCGGCACCGGCACCGGGATCGGCACGTTGATGCCGACCTGGCCCACGTCGATGTCTTCCTGAAAACGCCGCGCCGCCGCACCGGACTGGGTGAATAAGGCGGTGCCATTGCCATTGGGGTTGGCATTGACCAGGGCGATGGCCTCGTCCAGCGTGGCCGCCTCCAGGATCACCAGCACCGGTCCGAAGATTTCCTCGTCGTAGATGCGCATGCCCGGCCTCACGCCGGAGAAGATCGTCGGGCCGACGAAGTTGCCCTGCTCGAAGCCCGGCACGCTGGGCGCGCGCCCATCCAGTTCCAGTGTGGCGCCCTGTTCGACGCCGGAGGCGATCAAGCCTTCCACACGCTCGCGCGCCGCGCAGGAGATCAGCGGCCCGACCTCGGTGCCCGGCGCATTACCCGCCCCCAGGGTCAGGCCCTTGGCCTTGGCCACCAGCGCCGGAATCCATTGCCGCGCCTCGCCCACCAGCACCAGTGTGGATGCCGCCATGCAGCGCTGGCCGGCCGCACCGAAGGCGGCGCCGACCATCGCATTGAGCGTCTGTTCCTGATTGGCGTCCGGCAGCACCACGGCATGATTTTTCGCACCCATCATGCATTGCACGCGCTTGCCGGCCAGCGAGGCGCGCCGATAGACGTGCGTGCCGACCCTGGTCGACCCGACAAACGACAGCGCCTTGATGTCCGGGTGGTCGCACAACGCGTTGACCACGTCTTCGCCGCCGTGCACGACATTGAGCACGCCCTTGGGAATGCCCGCCTCCAGCGCCAGTTCCACCAGCCGCATGGTCACCATCGGGTCCTGCTCGGATGGCTTGAGCACGAAGGTGTTGCCGGTGGCGATGGCCATCGGAAACATCCACAACGGAATCATCGCCGGGAAGTTGAACGGGGTGATGCCCGCGCACACGCCCAGCGGCTGCAGCAGGCTATAGGTGTCCACGCCGTTGGCGACGTTGTTGGCCAGCTCGCCCAACTGCAGGTTGCCGATCGCCGCGGCGTGTTCCACCACTTCCAGCCCGCGGAACACATCGCCTTCGGCATCGGCCAGGGTCTTGCCCTGCTCGGCGCTCAACAACGCGGCCAGCTCGGGCATGTGTTCGCGGATCAACTGCTGGTATTTGAGGAAGATGCGCGCACGCGTGCCGATCGGGGTCTTGCGCCAGCTCACGAAGGCCTGGCTGGCCGCCGCCACCGCCGCGGCCACTTCGCCGCTGGTGGCGAACGGCACCTGTGCCAGCACCGACTGGTCGGCCGGGTTGACCACGTCCTGCCAGTGGGTGCTGGCGGAGGTGACGAACTGGCCGTCGATCAACAGGGAAACGCGCGGGACGGAATCACTCATTGCAGGGTCGCTCGCAGAAGGTTGCTACAGATACTTCGCATTGTTCGCACCGCGACCTGGCATTCCCAGCCCGAGACTGCTTAATCGCGCTAAGCTGCCGCCACTATTTTGCGAATCTTGCAAATGCCCCAGTCGCAACTCCCGCTCCGTCACCAGCTCGGCCTGCGCCTGCAGCGGCTGCGCCAGCGCCACGGCCTGACCCAGGCGGAGCTGGCGCGCCGGCTCGGGCTGTCGCCGAGCTACCTCAACCAGATCGAGCGCAACCAGCGCCCCCTGACCCTGGCAATCCAGCAGCGGCTCAAGGTCGCGCTGGGCGATCTGGACGGCCTGCTCGACCTGGACGACCCGGCCGCGCTGGTCGAGCCGCTGGACGAATCGCTGCGCAGCCTGGGCCACAGCCTGTCGGCCGCCGAGCTGCGCGTGCTCACCGGCAACCTGCCGCAGGTGGCCCAGGCCTTGCTGGACCTGCACCGCGCCCACCAGCACCTGCTCGAGCGCACCGCCGCACTGGAAATACAGATCGGCGCCGACCACGCCGCACTGCCCTCGCTGTCGCCGGGCGAGCAGGTGCGCGATTACTTCAACCGCGCGCACAACTATCTGCCGGAACTGGATGAGCGCGCCGAGGCGCTGTATGCCGAACTCGGCCTGACCTCGGACAACCTGCCGCTGCGGCTGCGCCAACGCCTGGCCGATCGCCACGGCCTGCTGGTGCAGGATGCGCCCGATCTGCACAGCGACAAGCGCAGTGTGGATACGCAGGCGCGCGTGCTGTGGCTGCCCGCGCATCTGCGCCCCGGCCAGCAGGCCTTCCAGATGGCCGCGCAACTGGCGTTGCTGGAATGCGCGCCCTTGCTCGACGCACGCATCGCCGACGCCGGCTTCGAAGATGCCGAGCGTATCGCGTTGTCGCGGATCGGGCTGTCGAACTATTTCGCCGGCGCGCTGGTGATGCCGTATGGCCAATTCCTGCGCAGCGCCCAAGGCTCGCGGTACGACATCGAATGGCTGGCCGATCGCTTCGGCGTCGGCTTCGAGGCGGTCTGCCACCGGCTCAGCACCTTGCAGCGGCGCGGTGCCGCCGGGCTGCCGATCTTCTTCATGCGGGTCGATCGTGCCGGCAATGTGTCCAAGCGCCACTCGGCCACCGACTTCCACTTCTCGCATGTTGGCGGCGCCTGCCCGCTGTGGATCGTCTACGAGGCCTTCAACCAGCCCGACCGCATCCTGACCCAGATCGCACGCATGCCCGATGGCCGGCGCTACTTCTGGCTGGCGCGCCAGGTCAGCAGCGGCGCGCCGGGCTACGGCCGCCCGCGCAAGACCTTTGCGTTGGCGATGGGCTGCGACCTGCGCCATGCCGATCAACTGGTGTATGCGCGCGGCTGGGACCTGGACGCGGTGGACGATGCGGTGCCGATCGGCCCCGGCTGCCTGACCTGCGAACGCAACGACTGCGTGCAGCGCGCCTTTCCGGCACTGCCCCGATTATCTGCCAAGGCGCGTTAGGCCGAGACCCGGGTCCGTCGCGTCCACCAGGCAACCGTGGTTCCCGGTACACGCAACTCACGCCGCAACTGTGACCAGGCAGACGCTACCGCTGCACTGCAGCATTCCAACGCGAGATAGCTCACGCAAAATGCTTCATTGGAATGGAATGGCTTGCGCTTCTACCCTGAAGCGGACACATGCAGGACAGGGGGACGTCAAGGCGATCGACCATCGTCGCAGCGTCACGCAAACGATCAATCAGCTCCACACCGCAACAACCGCCATGCCCGCGTTGGACACGCCAACGCGCAGCCGCGCCACAGCGCCGCACCAGCGGCTACTAGTCCATTCGGTAACTTTGTCCTGGGAGGGATCAAACGATGCCCGTTCACCACACCGGCCACCTGGCCAGCCGGCGCCTGCGCCGCACGCCCGTGCGCGACGTCCTCTGCACCACCATCGCCTGCGTGCTGGCCACCGCGTTCAGTGCGCAGGCACAGGACAGCGCGCCTGCCGCGCCGCCGGCCACTGACGCCACCACCAGTGCTGCGCCGCCGGTCACGCTCGACAACATCACCGTGATCGGCCAGCGCGCCAGCCTGAACCAGGCGGTGCAGGCCAAGCAGATGTCCGATCACGTCATGGAAGTGATCTCCGCAGACAACATGGGCCAGATGCCCAACGTCACCGTGGCCGAAGCGCTGGTGCGCCTGCCCGGCGTCAACGGCACCCGCGACCGCGGCAACGAGAGCCTGGCCACCGTGCGCGGCCTTGGCCCGCGCATGACCATGGGCACCGTCAACGGGCGCGAAATCGCCTCCTCCGAGCCCAATCGTGCAGTGCGCTGGGAAGTGTTTCCCACCGAGATCGTCTCCACCGTCAAGGTCTACAAGACCCAGTCGGCGGACCTGGTCGCCGGCGGCCTTGCCGCGACGGTGGACATCTCCACCATCAGCCCGCTGGACTACACCGGCCCGGGCTTTGTCGGCACCGCCGGCCCGGTGTTCTACGACCACGCCAAGGACGTGGACGGCTATTCCCCGTGGGGCAGCCGCTTCGGTGCCAGCTGGGTGCACCACATCAACGACAACCTGGCGGTTGCGCTGGGTGCCACCTACCAGAAGCAGAAGAACTCCAACTCCTCGATTGGCAGCTGGGGCTATACCGATGCCACCACCTCGCGCGATGTGGATGGCGACGGCCGCGTGGACCCGACCCCGTTCGGCGCGGCCGACCAGCTCAAGCTCACCGAGCAGACCCGCACCGGTGCGATGGGCACGGTGCAATGGCGCTCGGGCAACTTCGAGTTGAAGTTCGACGGCCTGTATTCGCGTATCGAGATCGACGAGGACCAGTTGCAGAACTGGTTCAACGGCCTGGCCTACAGCACCTTCTCGACCGGCGCCAATCCATACACCACGCCGGGCTCGTCCTACACCATCGTCGATGGCGACGTGGTGGCCGGCACGCTGGCCAACTCGAACCTGCAGGTCGACCATGTGGTCAGCCACTACAACGAGGTCAAGACGCTCACCGCCGGCGGCCTCAACGCCAAGTGGAGCGGCGACGTGTGGACGCTGGGCAGCGACCTGTCGTTCTCGCAGGCCAAGCGTGACAACACCTGGCAGGCGGTACGCTTCGGCAGCAACCCGGACACCGTCTCGTTCGATTTCCGCCGCAGCGTCACCCCCACCATCAGCACCAGCTCGGACACGCCCGAGTGGGGCATCGCCGGCCAGACCGAGCCGCAGGGGCTACGCGACAAGATCGCCGCGCTGGCGCTCAACGCCAGCCGCCCGGTCGATACCGCGGCGTTCACCTCGCTGGAATTCGGCGCACGCGCCGCGCGCCGCGAGAAGCAGAACCGCCGCTTCATCAGTAACCAGTCCGGTTACGACCAGCCGATCTCGGCGTACCAGGGCCTGATCTATCCGGTCACCATGCCGGACTTGAACGTGCCCACGCTGACCGGCGGCAACATGGATGCCATCGCCCAGATCGGCTTCGGCGGATTCGACCCGGCCACGCTCGACGAGCAGTTGCTCGACCACTGGAACGTCAAGGAAGACGTGCGCGAAGCCTTCGCTAAGGCGGTGTTCAGCTCGCAGCTGTTCGGCACCGATGTCACCGGCAACATCGGCGTGCGCCTGGTCAACACCAAGACCACCAGTGACGGCTTCGATTCGGTCGGCACCACCGTGCAGGCCAGCAGCGACAGCAAGGAATATACCGACGTGTTGCCCAGTGCCACCGTCAACTTCCTGATCGACGATCAACGCATCCTGCGCTTTGCGGTGGCCAAGGTCATCGCGCGTCCGCCGCTGGACGAGTTGCGCACCGGCCGGCGCCTGGACGACCCCAACGTCACCGTCGGCCAGCTCACCGGCAGCGGCGGCAACCCGCAGCTGGATCCGTTCAAGGCCACCCAGGTCGACCTGTCCTACGAGTGGTACTTCCACAAGGAAGCGCTGGCGGCGATTGCGGTGTATCGCAAGGAAGTGGATTCCAGCATCGGCTACCGCACCGACCGCGAAGTGATCAACGGCCTGGATTACCTGGTCAGCGCGCCGTTCAATGGCGGCGGCGGGCATATCAACGGTGTGGAACTCACCTTCCAGACGCCGTTCTACTTCATCCCGCACATGGAAAACTTCGGCGTCTACTCCAACTTCTCGCTGGTCGATTCCAACCTCAAGGAGTTCTCGCCGGAAGACAATCCGCTGCCGCTGAGCGGGCTGGCACGCAAGACCGGCACCTTCGACCTGTGGTACAGCAACGGCAGCTTCGAAGCGCGCGTGGGTTACAAGTACCACAGCCCCTACACCGTGGTGTACGGCTGGAATGCGGCGCGGCTGGCACGGCTGCAGAGCGAAGGCACGGTGGATCTGAGCCTGAACTGGCAGTACAGCAAGCAGCTCGGTTTCCGCTTCCAGGCCGGCAACCTCACCAACGAACCGCTGCGCGCGTACACCGACAACAAGCCCAACCGTCTGGCCAACCAGGACGACGGCGGCTATCAGGTGTTCGGCCGTCGCTACTCGCTGGAAGCGACCTACAAGTTCTAAGGCATCGCTGACACCGCTGCTGCACGCCTGCTCCACCACTGCGGGCGGTGTGCGCAATCGCCTGCGTCGCTGACGTTGTGATTGCGCGCACCGCCCGCACGACGGCACCGCCGCATGCGGCAAGCTGTCACCCGCTCCGCGTTTCATCTGTCGAGGAATTGCATGCGCTCCACACGCCGCCTCTGGACGCCCGCGCTGCTCGCGCTGGCCATCTCCACCTTCGCACACGCCGCCCCGGCCCCCGCCACGCTGTATCTGGGCGCGGACCTGTCCTACGTCAACGAGATGGAGGAATGCGGTGTGCAATACCGCGAGAACGGCGTGGTCAAGGACCCGTTCGAACTGTTCCATGCGCACGGTGCCAATCTGGTGCGCGTGCGGTTGTGGAACGATGCCCGCTGGACCCGCTACAGCGACCTGTCCGACGTCAAGAAGACCATCGCACGTGCACGCGCGCAAGGCATGCAGGTGCTGCTGGACCTGCACTATTCCGACGACTGGGCCGACGGCGAAAAACAGCTGATTCCCAAGGCCTGGGCCAGCATCACCGATACCGATGAACTGGCACGCACGCTGTACGACTTCACCTATGACACGCTCAGCGCGCTCGACCGTGCCGGCCTGATGCCGGAGCTGGTGCAGGTCGGCAACGAAAGCAATTCCGATCTGATGGACAGCAAGCCATGGGACAAAAAGCGCCCCATCGACTGGCAGCGCAACGCCAAGCTGTTCAACGCCGGCATCAAGGCGGTACGCGATATCGGCGCACGCTCGGCGATCAAGCCACGGGTGATGCTGCATATCGCCCAGCCGGAGAATGTGGAACCGTGGTTTGCCGCCGCGACCAAGGCCGGCGTCACCGACTACGATCTGATCGGCATCAGCTACTACCGCAAGTGGTCGACCCAGTCGATGGCCGAGCTGGGCAAGACCATCAAGCGCCTGCGCGGCCGCTTTGATGCCGACGTGGTGGTGGTGGAAACCGCCTATCCGTGGACGCTGGACTCCGGCGACACCTCGCACAATCTGCTCGGCCAAGACTCGCTGATTCCCGGCTACCCGGCCACGCCGCAGGGTCAGTTCCGCTACATGGTCGATCTCACCCAGCTGGTGATCGATACCGGCGGCGCCGGCGTCGTGTACTGGGAGCCGGCATGGACCAGCAGCAGCTGCAAGACCCGCTGGGGTACCGGCTCGTCGTGGGAAAACGCCAGCTTCTTCGACTTCAAGCACGCCAATGAAGTGCTGCCGGCGATCGACTTCATGCGCCACCCGTATACCGGCGTACCTGCAACGACAAGCACCCCCGCTGCGGGCACGCCAGGCAACGCTGCGGATACCGACAAGAGGACCCAGCCATGACCGGCATCAATCGCCGCGAGCTGCTGCGCGGCATGCTCGCCAGCGGCGTAAGCGCCGCACTTCCGGTCGGTACGGCCGGTGCGTTGCTGCCCGCCATCGCAGCTGCTGCACCAGCTGCAGGTAACACCGCCACGCCGCTTGCCGCGCTCGGCGATGCAGCCCTGGCACCACGCGAACGGCTGCTGTTCGACTTCGGCTGGCGCTTCCATCTGGGCCATGCCAGCGACCCGTCGCGCGACTTCGAGTTCGGTACCTTCCAGCGCAGCTTCGCCAAGGCCGGCAAGGACACTGCGACCGCCGCGCAACTCGCCTTCGACGACAGTGGCTGGGAACTGCTGGATCTGCCGCACGACTGGGCCGTCACCCTGCCCTTCCGGCAGGAACCGATCTCGGCCACCATCACCGAGGAAGATCCGGCCGCCGCGCACGGCTACAAGCCGCTGGGCACGAGCTTTCCGGAAACAAGCGTGGGCTGGTATCGCCGCGTGCTGCAGATTCCCGCAGACGATCTGGGCAAGCGCATCAGCCTGGTGTTCGACGGCGTGTTCCGCGACTGCGTCGTGTTCTGCAATGGCCACATCGTCGGGCGCAACGCCAGCGGCTATTGCGGCTTCGAGGTCGACCTCAGCGACGTGCTCGACTACGGCAAGCCCAACCTGATCGCGGTGCGTGTGGATGCCACGCTGGGCGAAGGCTGGTTCTACGAAGGCGCCGGCATCTATCGCCATCTGTGGTTGCACAAGACTGACCCGCTGCATCTGCCGCAGGACGGCGTGTTCGTGCGCAGCACGCTGCAAGGCGCCACCGCAACCGCGCAGCTGTCCACCGAGGTGCGCAACGACGGCAGCGCCCCGCGCCAGTGCACGGTGCAGGCGCGCGTGACCGCACCGGATGGACGCGTCGTCGCACAGGCAGCCAGCACCGCGGTCACCGTTGCACCCGGCCAGGTGCACCTCGTCGAACAGACCCTGCCGCTCGGCGAAGCGGCGCTATGGTCGATCGACACTCCGCAGCTCTACCGCCTGACCACCAGCGTGCACAGCGACGGCAAGGCGGTCGATGCGCTGGTCACCCCGTTCGGCGTGCGCACGGCCGTCTTCGATGCACAGCGCGGCTTCCTGTTGAACGGTACGCCACTCAAGCTGCACGGCACCAACAATCACCAGGACCACGCCGGCGTCGGCACCGCCATCCCCGACAGCCTGCACGAATGGCGCCTGCGCCAGCTCAAGTCGATGGGCTGCAACGCGTACCGCAGCTCGCACAATCCGGCCACGCCCGAACTGCTCGCGCTGTGCGACCGGCTCGGCATGTTCGTGATCGAGGAAACCCGCCGCATGTCCACCGACCCCGAGGCGATGGGCGAGCTGGAGACGATGGTGCGGCGCGGGCGCAATCATCCCAGCGTGATCCTGTGGTCGCTCGGCAACGAAGAGCCGCAGCAGGTCACCGAGCGCGGCGCACGCATCGTCAGCCGCATGCAGCAACGCGTGCGCCAGCTCGATCCCACCCGTCCCACCACTTTCGCCATGGACAAGGGCTTTGGCGATGGCGTCGGCCAGGTCGTGGATGTGGTCGGCTTCAACTACCGCACCAGTCAGATGGATGGCTTCCACGCGCAATATCCGCACATTCCGATCTACGGCAGCGAAACCGGCAGCACGGTGTCGGTGCGTGGCAACTACCGGCGCGACGATGCGCGCGGCTACACCCGCGCCTACGACACCGACCACCCATGGTGGGCCAGCACCGCCGAAGCCTGGTGGAGCTATGTCGCGCAGCGCCCGTATATCGCTGGCGGCTTCATCTGGACCGGCTTCGATTACCGCGGCGAACCCACGCCCTACAACCGCTGGCCGAATGTCGCCTCGCAGTTCGGCGTGCTCGACAGTTGCGGGTTTCCCAAGGACAACTACTGGTACTACCGCGCGCAATGGACCAGCGAACCGGTGCTGCATCTGTTCCCGCACTGGAACTGGGACGGCCTGCTGCAGCCCGATGACAAGGGCCGCATCCAGGTCTGGTGCCACAGCAATCTCGAAGCGGTGGAACTGCTGGTCAACGGCGTCAGCCAGGGCCTGCAGCAGGTGCCGGCCTACGGCCATGTCGAATGGCGCGTGGTCTACGCACCGGGCGTGATCGAGGCACGCGGCTATCGCGGCGGCAACTTGGTGCTCAGCGAACGCCGCGAGACGGCCGGCAAACCGGCAGCGATCCGCCTGAGCTGCGACCGCAATGCAGTGCGCGCGGATGCCGAAGACGTGGCGGTGGTCAAGGTGGAGATCGTCGATGCGCAGGGCCGCCTGGTACCGACCGCCGACAGCCTGGTGCAGTTCGCGCTGCGCGGGCCTGCGCGGTTGATCGGCGTGGGCAACGGCGACCCCGCCAGCCATGAGGACGACAAGGCGCCGCAACGCAAGGCCTTCAATGGACTGTGTGCGGCCCTGCTGCAGAGCACGCGCAGCGCCGGCAGCATCGTCTTGCAGGCCACCGCACCCGGCCTTGCCGCTGCCACCCTGCGCCTGGAGGCCGACAAGGCCAAACTGCGCGCATCGGTGGCCTGACGCAGGCCGTAGCAGCGGCTGCAGTGATTATCAGGACCCATGTCGGGACCAACCGACCGCAGGACTGGGAGCCATGACCGGCTCCCGGCACAGTCAGTCGCCTGCGCCCGCGTGCGCAGGCGACATGCAGTGGTTACACCCGCCCGGCCCATCGCTGTTACGCCCGGCGACTGGACCACTGGCGGGCGGGTTCACGCATCCGTGCTACCTGAATCCGGCGCACGCGGAAAGTAGCGGCTGAGCTTTTCTTCCCACGCCTGGAACTGCTCAAGCGTGTAGGCATCCATCGGCCGCGGATCGGTGGCGACCGCTTTTTTCTGCGCGACATACGCGATGCGCTGGGACGACAGCTCGTCCCACGCCTTGCGCAGCATCACCGGATCCGGATGCGAGACCATCATCGCTTCCAGCAGCGTGGCCTGCGCCACGCGTGCGGCCAGCAGGTCGCTGAGCGCCTCGGTCACGGCCTGCATCCACTCTTGCTGTTTCTGTTCCATACCCAACCGATCGCTTGCCCCATGCGCCGCGCACCATAGCGCGCCATCCGGAACGGCGGTGTGCAAGCACGGTTCGAGATTCAGGTCATCACGTGATGCGAACACGTGATTTCTATCTCCATCGCTTCGCCTGACCCATCTCAGGCCCGCGACACTGCATCACCGCAACGATGTGCTCCCGCGCGGCGCGTGGCGGCGCGGGAGCGCAAGCCTCATCGCAAGCGCGAGAACGCACCGATACCCGCGATCGCCAACCGGTCGGCGGGCACCGCCGTCTCCGCGAACGACAGCCGCAGGTAGCGGATCTGGCGGATCTCGGGGAAATTCAGGCGCTGGGTCGAGAGCGCATAAGCGATATTGGACAGCTCGCCGGCGCCAGCCGGCTGCCAGTGCTGCCCATCTTCGCTGGTTTCAGCGCGATAGCCTTTAGGCGGCGCCGCACCGTTCATCACCGTGCGCGAGGGTGTGAGGCTGAAGCCGGCAACCTGACGCAGCGCACCAAGGTCGATGGTTGCTTGTACGGGATGGCCCGGCGTGGGAGCGGGCGTGATCCAGATCGTGCTGGCATCGTCGTCGAGCAACATGTCCGCCCCTGGCGCGCTGGCCTCGACAATTCGCCAGCCGGCGGTGGACAGCACGTCTGGCGCGTTCGCGATCGGCCGCGCGACCGGCACGGGCGCAACGGCGCGGAACAGCGCGAATTCGCTGATCGCCGGGCACACCGGCGCCTCCAGCACGACCAGGCGCACCCGACGTGCGGCGACCGGGCGGTCCAGCCGCATGATGCGCTGTGCACCGATGCACTGCGCTTCGGCCAGCCGCCGCCATTGCCCATCGACCTCGGCTTCGACCGCGAAGCGGGTGACGCGCACGCCCAGCGGCAGATACTCGCGCAGCCGGATCAGGTCGAAGCTGTGCACCGCCGACAATTCCAGCGTCAGCGTCGGCGCGGTGACCTCGTTCGGCGTGGACCAGTAGCTGTCCGGCTGGCGGTCGAGGACGCGCGCCGGCTCGAACCCGGGGCCACGCGATGCGCTGGCACTGGCCTTGGCACCCTTGGCCAGATCAATGGCGAAGCTGGCGCGGATCGCGTCGCCGAAACTCTGCAGCACCGCCACATCGTGGTCGGGGATGCGGCCGCGTCGGTCGGGCGGAAGATTGAGGTTCATGTTGGTGCCGCGCGCGACCGAGGTGTCGAAATAGCGCACCAGATTTTCCGGGCTGCGCACCTTGCCGTCTTCATCGGCATGGTAGAACCAGCCAGGGCGGATTGAGGTGTTGGTTTCGGCCGGCCACCACAGCGCCCCGCCGCGCACGCCGGAATTGCCGTTTTCCTGGGTATACGGGGCATTGGGCATGGTTGGCCAGCTCGGATCGCCAGCGATACCGTCCTCGTTGCCGCCCCAGCGGATATCGGCGCCGAGCGGATCGAAGGTGCAGGCCATCGGCTGGTGCCGATGCACCAGCTCGATCATCCGTGGCCAGTTGTAGTAAGCGGGCGCATCGATCTTGCGCGATTCGCGCGCTCCACCGTAGTAGCCGTCGCCGCCATTGGCGCCGTCGAACCAGAACTCGAATAGGTCGCCATAGCCTGTGCAGAGTTCGACGATCTGCTTGCGGAAATAGTCGAGATAGCCGGGACGCCCATACTCGGCATGATTGCGATCCCAGGGGGACAGGTAGATGCCGAACGCCAGGCCAGCGCGTCGACACGCCGCTGCCATTTCGCCGACGATGTCACCGTTGCCGTTCTTGTAGGGCGAGTTCCGGATGCAATGCTCGGTCAAGCGCGTCGGCCAAAGACAAAACCCATCGTGATGCTTGGCCGTGAAAATGAGCCCTTTCAGATTGCCGGCCTTGGCAGCAGCAACAATTTGATCGGCTGAAAAATCGCTGGGATCGAATTTGCGCGGATTCTCGTCGCCGTAGCCCCATTCCTTGTCGGTGAAGGTGTTCATCGCAAAATGCACGAAGGCGTATTGCTCCCACCGATGCCAGCGCAGCTGTCGCGCGCTGGGCACCGCACCCCACGGCGCGGGGCTGCTGGCGCGTGGCGTTTGCGCGATGCGAGCTGCCGAGGCACTGAAGCTGGCGGCGGCCACCACACCCGTGGCAAGAAAGGTACGACGATCGATCATTAGCGCCTCCGACTTTGCACAAGTTTCGATCTTAGCTTTTCCCAAGGCGAAAGAGTCCCAAAGCAACAGGCGGTTGGTGCAATGCGCCGCGCACACGCGGGCCTTTGCGCCGTGAGCGCCGAACAGCGTGCCAAGCAAGCCGGGCATGCGTCGCTTGACGGCTGATGGCCGCGCCGCACGCTGCGTTGTTGGTGCTCGCATGGCTGCATCTTGCGTACGCGAAGCGCGTTCCGCGAACAGAACGGACAATGGCTGGCCGACGACAACCAACAAGGACCGCACGACAGCGTCGGCGGTCCAACACCTGCCAAGTTTTGTCATCAACATTGACCGTAGAGGTCTCATCTTGACTGGTACTGACTTGCGGGAAGTCCACAGGTCGTGACGTAGCAGCACGTGCTCGGGCTGACCGAGCCACACGCTCAGGGATCAGGACGCCCAGCCGGCAGCCGTGCGCACTAGCGCCGCTGTCGCGGATTCGTCTGCGACAGCGGCGGTATGCGTTGAGCGAGCCGGCAATGGAGGTTTGGAGGCCCTGGCCCGATGGCCAATCGCCCACTTGGACCCAGGGCCGGCACCCTCTCGACCGCCAGCGCAAGGATTTGTCGGTGGGTGGGCTTAAACTTGCATCCGCGCCGACGTGAGGCGGCTCCTGGTTCCGTCACAACATCCCGTGCCAGTCCAACGCTTCGTCCGTTTCGTCGCAACATCGATTGATCTCGTTTGGAGGGTCGTCGCAACAGCCTCGCAACAAATCACCGTTACTCGCCGCTGGCGACCCTGATTGACCGCCACATCCCGGAAGAACATTTCTTGCAAAGCACTGACACAAAAGAAAAAACCAAGAACACCGGTGGGGCTGCAGAGCACACCCCGCTGATGAAGCAATTCTTCGCCGCCAAGTCGGACTACCCCGACCTGCTGCTGTTTTTCCGCATGGGCGATTTCTACGAGCTGTTCTACGACGATGCGCGCAAGGCTGCGCGGCTGCTCGACATCACCCTGACCCAGCGCGGCAGCTCCGGCGGTGCGCCGATCCCCATGGCCGGCGTGCCGGTGCATGCCTACGAGGGCTATCTGGCGCGGCTGGTGGCGTTGGGCGAGTCGGTGGCGATCTGCGAGCAGATCGGCGACCCGGCGCTGGCCAAGGGTCTGGTCGAGCGCAAGGTGGTGCGCATCGTCACCCCCGGCACGGTCACCGACGAGGCGTTGCTGGACGAACGTCGCGACACCTTGCTGATGGCGATCGCGCGCAGCAAGCAAGGCTACGGCCTGGCCTGGGCCGATCTGGCCGGCGGGCGTTTTCTGGTCAACGAAGTGGACAGCGTGGACGCGCTGGAAGCGGAGATCGCACGCCTTGAACCGGCCGAGCTGCTGGTGCCCGACGAAGACAACTGGCCGGAGTTCCTGCGCGGCCGCGTCGGCGTGCGGCGGCGGCCAACGTGGTTGTTCGACGCCGACAGCGGCCGGCGCCAGTTGCTGGCGTTCTTCAAGTTGCACGATCTGTCCGGCTTCGGCATCGACGACAAGCCCTGCGCTACCGCCGCCGCTGGCGCGCTGCTGGGCTATGTCGAGGAAACCCAGAAACAGCGGCTGCCGCATCTGACCTCCATCGCAATGGAAGTGGCCAGCGAAGCGATCTCGATGAACGCGGCCACGCGCCGGCATCTGGAGCTGGACACGCGCGTCGATGGCGACACCCGCAACACCTTGCTCGGGGTGCTGGACAGCACGGTCACGCCGATGGGCGGGCGCCTGCTGCGGCGTTGGCTGCACCGCCCGCTGCGCCTGCGCGAGGTGCTGGTGCAGCGCCACCACGCGGTCGGCACCCTCATCGACAGCGGCGCCGATGCCGACGTGCGCGAGGCCTTCCGCGCGCTGGGCGATCTGGAACGCATCCTCACCCGCGTGGCGCTGCGCTCGGCGCGCCCGCGCGATTTTTCCACCTTGCGCGATGGCCTGGCGCTGTTGCCGAAGGTACGCGCGATCCTCGCACCACTGGATTCGCCGCGCCTGCAGACGCTGCACGCCGAACTCGGCGAGCACGATGCCACCGCGCACCTGTTGATCAGCGCGGTGGCGGACCAACCGCCGCTCAAGCTCAGCGACGGTGGCGTGATCGCCACCGGCTACGACGCCGATCTGGATGAGTTGCGCCGGCTGTCCACCAATGCCGATCAATTCCTGATCGACCTGGAACAGCGCGAACGCGCCAGCAGCGGCATCGCCACGCTCAAGGTCGGCTACAACCGCGTGCATGGCTATTACATCGAGATCAGCAAGGGCCAGGCCGAGAAGGCCCCGCTGCACTACAGCCGCCGGCAGACCCTGACCAACGCCGAGCGCTACATCACCGAAGAACTCAAGAGCTTCGAGGACAAGGTGCTGTCGGCGCGCGAGCGCTCGTTGTCGCGCGAAAAACTGCTGTACGAAGGCCTGCTCGATGCACTCGGCAGCGAGCTGGAAGGTCTCAAGCGTTGCGCGAGTGCATTGAGCGAACTCGACGTGCTGGCTGGATTCGCAGAACGCGCGCAGGCACTGGATTGGTCGCAGCCGGAACTGGACAGCGCCCACTGCCTGCACATCGAACGCGGACGCCACCCGGTGGTGGAAGCGGTGCGCGACCAGCCGTTCGAACCCAACGATCTGGAGCTGCATGCCGACCGCCGCATGCTGGTCATCACCGGCCCGAACATGGGCGGTAAATCGACCTACATGCGCCAGAACGCCCTGATCGTGCTGCTGGCGCACATCGGCAGCTATGTGCCGGCCAGCCGCGCGGTGATCGGGCCGATCGACCGCATCCTCACCCGCATCGGCGCGGGCGACGATCTGGCGCGCGGGCAATCCACCTTCATGGTGGAAATGGCCGAGACCAGCTACATCCTGCATCACGCCACGCCGCAATCGCTGGTGCTGATGGACGAGATCGGCCGCGGCACATCCACCTACGACGGCCTGGCGCTGGCCGATGCCGTCGCACGCCATCTGGCGCATACCAACCGCTGCTACACGCTGTTTGCCACGCATTACTTCGAGCTCACCGCACTGGCCGACGAGTCGCATGCCGGCGGTGCCAGCGGCATCGCCAACGTGCATCTGGACGCAGTCGAACACGGCGAGCGCCTGGTGTTCATGCATGCGGTCAAGGACGGCCCGGCCAATCGCAGCTTCGGCCTGCAGGTGGCCGCGCTCGCCGGATTGCCCAAGGCCGCGGTGACCCAGGCGCGTCATCGTCTGGCCGAACTGGAACAACGCGGCGGCGAAAGCCATGTCGCGCAGATGGCGCCGGCCGCATTGGACGCCCCGCAACAGTTCGGCCTGTTTACCGCGCCCTCGTCCGCTGCGCAGGAAGCGCTGCAGGCGCTGGACCCGGACGAACTCACGCCCAAGCAGGCGCTGGAAGCCTTGTATCGGTTGAAGGCGTTGCTTTGAGTGCGGGGAATCGGGAATCGGGAATCGGGAATCGTAAGAGCGTAGTTGCCTGGCTCTAAGCCTTGCGGGGTTGGTCAACCCGTTGCCGTGTTGTTGTCGGAGGAAGTGGCTTGACTGCCACTGTGCGGTATCGCTGCCCTCGCCCTGCATTGCGACGCGTGCCGTGTTGCTCTGCTGCCGCGACGGGCGCACGCTGCGGCAACGTTTTGTCCAATTGGAGACACCCATGACCACGTCCGCCTCGTTGACCGATCAACTCGCCGCGCAGTTGCAAGGCCCGCAGTTGCAGCAGCTCGCCAGCCGGCTCGGCATTGCGCCCGAGCAGGCGCAATCGGCGGTGCAGACCGCGCTGCCGCTGTTGATGGGCGCCCTGGGCCGTAACAGCCAGCAGGCCGGCGGCACCGATGCGTTGCTGGGTGCCTTGCAGCGCGATCATGCCGGCAGCCCGGACATCGGCAGCCTGCTCGGTACGTTGCTGGGCGGCTCGGCCAGCGGTGCGCAAGGCAATGGCGCCGGTATCGTGGGGCATCTGTTCGGCGACAGGGCGCCGCAGGCTGCCGCTGGTCTGGGCCAGGCCACCGGGCTGGAAACCGGCAAGGCCAATCAGCTGCTGCAGTTGCTGGCACCCATCGTGATGGCCTATCTGGCCAAGCGCTTCCTCGGCGGCACTGCCGATGCCAGCAGCCAGCTCGGCCCGGCCCTGGCGCAGGAACAGCAGCGCGCCAGCAGCAACACCGGGATCAACGGCTTGCTGGGCAGCGTGCTGGATCAGGACGGCGACGGAAAGCTTGGACTGGGCGATGTCATGAAGCTCGGCGGCAGCCTGTTCGGCAAGCGCTGAGATCGCAGGCACAGGTCGGTTCGGCACCGGCGTGCCATCCATAGCGTCTCGCTATCGATATGGTTGAATAATTCGAATTCCCCAACCGATCGATGCTGCTTATCGTGTGCGCACGCCACCACGATGAGTCCGCCTGATGCGTCTGTCTGCCAGTCACAGTCTGCATATCGACCTATACCGGCGCCTGCAGGCAGGCGCTAGCATCGGCACACCCGGCGACCATTCTCGATAACCCCATGGCCGCATCTGCGCCTTCGATCGATGACCACCGCTGACGCATTGCCCACCTTTTCGATTCCACCAGCACGTGTCCGCAGTTTCGGCACACAGCTCCCCAAGTGCTCACGCACACAGGTATTGCCATGACAACCGAAGCAAAGTGCCCTTTCAATCACGCCGTCGTCGGCACCGGAACCACCAACCGCGATTGGTGGCCCAAGCAGTTGCGCGTGGACCTGCTCAGCCAGCATTCGAGCAAGTCCAACCCGCTGGGCCAGACCTTCAATTATGCCGAGGCGTTCAAGCGCATTGATCTGGCCGCGCTCAAGCAGGAACTGCGTGCGCTGATGACCGACTCGCAGGACTGGTGGCCGGCCGACTTCGGCCATTACGGGCCGCTGTTCGTGCGCATGGCCTGGCATAGCGCCGGCACCTACCGCATCGGCGACGGACGTGGCGGCGGCGGTCGCGGCCAGCAGCGCTTCGCACCGCTCAACAGCTGGCCGGACAATGTCAGCCTGGACAAGGCGCGCCGCCTGCTGTGGCCGATCAAGCAGAAGTACGGCCAGGCGATCTCCTGGGCCGACCTGATGATCCTCACCGGCAACGTCGCGCTGGAAAGCATGGGCTTCAAGACCTTCGGCTTTGCCGGTGGCCGCGAAGACACCTGGGAACCGGATCAGGACCTGTACTGGGGCCGCGAAACCAAGTGGCTGGGTGGCGACGAGCGCTATTCGCGTGGTTCGCCCGGCGTCGACGAAGCGCACGGCGTGCTGGTGAAGGACGACGACAGCGAAGTGCCGCACACCCGCGATCTGGAGAACCCGCTGGCAGCCGTGCAGATGGGCCTGATCTACGTCAATCCGGAAGGCCCGGACGGCAAGCCCGACCCGGTCGCCGCCGCGCGCGACATTCGCGACACCTTCGCGCGCATGGCGATGAACGACGAAGAGACCGTGGCGCTGATCGCCGGCGGCCACACCTTCGGCAAGACCCACGGCGCCGGCCCGGCCGACAACGTCGGTGCCGAGCCGGAAGCCGGCGAGCTGGAGAGCCAGGGCCTGGGTTGGCACAACCGCTACGGCAGCGGCAAGGGCGCCGACACCATCACCAGCGGCCTGGAAGTCACCTGGACCACCACCCCGGCGCAGTGGAGCAACGACTTCTTCGACCATCTGTTCAAGTTCGAGTGGGAACTGAGCAAGAGCCCGGCCGGCGCGCACCAGTGGGTGGCCAAGAATGCCGACGCCATCATTCCCGACGCCCACGATGCAGCGAAGAAGCATCGGCCGACCATGCTGACCACGGATCTGGCGCTGCGTTTCGACCCGGCCTATGAGGCCATCTCGCGTCGCTTCCACGAACACCCCGACCAGTTCGCCGACGCGTTCGCCCGCGCCTGGTTCAAGCTCACCCACCGCGACATGGGCCCGCGCTCGCGTTACCTGGGAACCGAAGTGCCGAGCGAAGAACTGCTGTGGCAGGACCCGGTGCCGGCCGTCGACCACCCGCTAGTCGATGCGCAGGACGCCGCCGCCCTCAAGCAGACCATCCTCGACTCCGGCCTGAGCGTGGCGCAGCTGGTGTCCACCGCGTGGGCATCGGCATCGACCTTTCGCGGTTCGGACAAGCGTGGCGGCGCCAATGGCGCACGCATCCGTCTGGCACCGCAGAAGGATTGGCAGGCCAACCAGCCCGCGCAGCTTGCACAGGTGCTGGGCACGCTGGAGCGCGTCCGGGCCGACTTCAATGGCGCGCAGTCGGGCGGCAAGCAGATCTCGCTGGCCGACCTGATCGTGCTGGCCGGTAATGCCGCGGTCGAACATGCCGCACAGGCCGCTGGTCACAGCGTCACCGTGCAGTTCGCACCCGGCCGCACCGATGCCTCGCAGGAGCAGACCGATGTCGAATCGTTCGCGGTGCTGGAACCGGTGACCGATGGCTTCCGCAACTACGCCAAGCAACGCTACGCAGTGCCTGCGGAGGCATTGCTGATCGACAAGGCACAGCTGCTGACGCTGACCGCGCCCGAGTTGACCGTGCTGGTCGGTGGCCTGCGCGTGCTCGGCGCCAATGTCGGCGACTCCAGCCATGGCGTATTCACCGCCCGCCCCGGCGTGCTGAGCAATGACTTCTTCGCCAACCTGCTCGACATGCGCACCGAGTGGAAAGCCACCTCCGAATCGAAGGAGATCTACGAAGGCCGCGACCGCAGCACCGGTGAAGCCAAGTGGACCGGCACGCGCGTGGACCTGGTGTTCGGCTCCAACTCGATCCTGCGTGCGGTGGCCGAGGTCTATGCCAGTGCCGATGCACAGGAGAAGTTCGTCCAGGACTTCGTCGCCGCCTGGACCAAGGTGATGCAGCTGGATCGTTTCGATCTGGCGTGAGTTGCAAGGCGCACGCCCTCGTGCGTGCGCATGCAGCGGTGTTGAAATACACGCAAGAGCTCGACTCGGCCCTGAAGACGTCAGTGGAGCGGCGGGTCTGCGGTTTGGCTGCAAGGCCCTTGCCCGCCCACCCTCGCGGGACACGCCGCAAGTACGTCCCTGCAGGCTCTTACGCGGCATCCATGCCGCGTAAGGTCCCGCGACGGTGAGCGGGCAAGGACCCGTCGAGATGGTCGGTGTGTGCTTGGTTAAGAGCAGAGCATGACGTGCGCTGGTTGGATACTGTGCGGCTTGCACCAACACCGCCACCACTCGACCGCTAGCCAGCCGGCCAGGTCTTATGAGCGGTTCTCAAGCTTCCGATCGATGGTTCTGCACCGGCTACATCGCGCACCGCAACAGAAAACGGCGCTTCCCCGCGATGGAGAAGCGCCGTTTTTATTGATTGAACAACATGACGGAGGCCCAGGCGTTTTTTGTTTCCGCCAGTCGATTCGCAGCGAATAGCCCGCGCAGTGCTACAACGCGTCGATATCGCCAAGCGCGTTGATCAGCCGGCGTGCGCGCTTGTCCGGCTTGCCCTCGGGTGCGCGATAGCCGGTACGTTCGGCGGCGCGCTGCAGCCGCCATTGCGCCCGCGCCTCGCGTGAGGCATCGCTTTCCACGTACAGCGTCTGTGCGACCGGAGCGGGGCCGCGCACATCGCTCAGCGCGGCAACGGTGATCTCGAAGATCTCGCCGCCACGGTCGATGCGCAACTGCTCGCCGCTGCGCAGCGTGCGCGAGGGCTTGGGCCGCTGGCCGGCGACGTCCACCTTGCCGTTGTCCACCGCCGTCTTGGCCAGGCTGCGCGTCTTGAAGAAGCGCGCCGCCCACAGCCAGACATCCAGCCTGACCGTCGTCGCTTGTTCCACCAGTTGAGTCATCGCGTTGTGCTTGCCGTCGGGTCCAATGGGCTGCGGGCCGCTGCCGTGATCGCCGCTGCATCGGCGCGTCGCAACGGGCTGCGTTGAGCGGGAAATATCTGGGCAAGCCCGCTGTAACTCAAGCGTCGCCGCCGTCCAAGTACAGCCTTCCTTCTACACGCTGGCTGACTCATACAGACTGGTCCGCACAGCGTGCTCCGTGTCATCGACCTGGCGACAGCACGCCTCACACCTGCCAATGCTAGTGTTCGCAGCTTCCGCACCACGGCGCGCCTGCGATGCCCAAATCCGCTGTCCTGACCGAAGGCCCGATCGGCAAGAATCTGCTGCTGTTTGCGATGCCGATCCTTGCCGGGAACATCGCGCAATCGCTCAATGGCTCGATCAATGCGATCTGGGTGGGCCGCTACCTCGGCGAGGCGGCGCTGACTGCGGCGGCCAATGCCAACAGCATCATGTTCTTCCTGATCGGCTCGGTGTTCGGCATCGGCATGGCTTCGACCATCCTGATCGGCCAGGCGATGGGCGCGCGCGACATTGCGCAGGCGCGCAAGGTCATGGGCACCAGTGCCAGTTTCTTCGGCGGACTATCGGCGCTTATCGCGGTGCTGGGCTGGTTTCTGGCCCCGCATCTGTTGACCGCCATGGGCACGCCGCCTGCATCGCAGACACTGGCCGAGGAGTACCTGCGGGTGATCTTCCTGGCGATGCCGCTGATCTATGTGTTTGCGTTTCTGTCGGCGGCACTGCGCGGTACCGGCGATGCCCGCACGCCATTCCGCTTCTTGCTGGTGTCGGTGGTGCTGGACATCGTGTTCAACCCGCTGCTGATCTTCGGCCTGGGCCCGTTCCCGGCGCTGGGCATCGCCGGCGCGGCCTGGGCCACCTTGCTGGCGCAGGCGGTGGCACTGGGCGGTTTGCTGCTGTATCTGCGCAGCAAACGCCATGTACTGTGGCTGGGCCGCGCCGATCTGCACCTGTTCCGCATCGCGCCGACCATCCTGCGCGCGCTCATCGTCAAAGGCGTGCCGATGGGCCTGCAGATGGTGCTGATTTCGCTGGCCATGATCGCGATGATGACGCTGGTCAACGGCTTCGGTACCGACACCGCAGCCGCCTACGGCGCCGCGTTGCAGCTGTGGACCTATGTGCAGATGCCGGCGATGGCACTGGGCGCGGCGTGTTCGACGATGGCCGCGCAGAACGTGGGCGCGGGATTGTGGACACGCGTGGATGCGACCGCACGCACCGGCATCGCGGCCAACTTCCTGATGACCGGCGTGCTGATCGGGCTGCTGATCGTGTTCGATCGCTGGACGCTGGCGCTGTTCCTGCCGACCGACAGCCCGACCCTGGAGGTCGCGCGGCATCTCAACCACATCGGGATCTGGTCGTTCCTGCTGTTCGGCGTGAGCTTCGTGGTTTCCGGCGTGGTGCGGGCCACCGGTGCGGTGATCCCGCCGCTGCTGATCCTGGCCTTCGGTCTGTGGGGCGTGCGCGTGCCGCTGGCAAACGCCTTGATTCCGCATCTGGGAGCCGACGGCATCTGGTGGAGTCTTCCGATCAGTTCGCTGTGTTCGATGCTGCTGTCGCTGGCGTATTACCGCTGGGGCGGCTGGCGCAAGGCACGCATGCTGACCACGCCGGCAGATCCTGCCGGACTCGCCGCCGCCGCCGAAGTGCCGGCGCATCCGGCCTCGCCGGTCGCCGATACCGCGCCCATCGCAGGCGCGCCGCAGCCCCGCCAGCGCTGACGTCGGCTGGCACCAGGCGGAACGCTGCCACACCGGCCGACATCACGCGAAAGCAGGAGCCAGGCGCTGTATTGAAATGATCAAGACAGCGCGCAGGGATTTCTTGAGTGATCGGCCCAGCCGACGGACGCCATCGCTCGCCAAGTCGCCACGAAAAGACATCCCGCCCCACTGCGCAACATCCGCGCGCTCACGTGTAAACCTGTGAGCATCGCGTACGCACAACCGGCGAATCCCTAATCCCTAATCTCGATTCCCCAATGCCGATTCCCGATTCCCACAACACAAACGGCCGCCCGAAGGCGACCGTCTGGCAACAGCAGGACAAGCCTGCCAGTGACTCACTCAGCCTTGGCAGCAGCCTGGCGAGCGGCCTTGGCCTGTGCAGCGGCGGCCAGATCTTCCTTGATGCGGGCAGCCTTGCCTTCCAGACCACGCAGGTAGTACAGCTTGCCGGCGCGCACCTTACCGCGACGCTTCACTTCGACCGAGTCGATGATGGCGCTGTGGGTCTGGAACACGCGCTCGACGCCGAAGCCGTGCGAGATCTTGCGCACGGTGAACGCGGAGTTCAGGCCGGCGTTCTTGGTACCGATCACGACGCCCTCATAGGCCTGCACGCGCTCGCGGTTGCCTTCCTTCACCTTGACGTTCACCACGACGGTGTCGCCCTGGTTGAACTCGGGAAGCTTGCGCTGAATCTGGGCGGCTTCGAAGTCAGCCAGGATGGTCTTGTTGAGTTTGCTCATGATGGGCACCGCGTGTCTGGTGATATTGGACCGGCAGTCGCCGCACGGCGATTGCTCGAGGTTCGTAGGAGGGCCAGACGCAAGGCTGGCCAGCAAGCCGCATATTGTACCCCAATCGATAATGCAAGAGCTAGGGGTGGAGCCCTTATTTCTCGTCGCCCGGGGCGAGTTCGCGGCGAAACTCGTCCAGCAGACGGCGATCGTTCTTGTCCAACCCGGCTTCATCGAGCAAGTCCGGGCGACGCAACCAGGTCCGGCCCAGCGACTGCTGCCGACGCCAGCGCGCAATTGCAGCGTGATTGCCCGAGCGCAAGACTTCCGGCACATCGCCCCAGTCATGGGTCGATGGATGGCTGTAGTGCGGGCAGTCGAGCAGGCCTTGCGGGCCTTCGAAACTGTCCTGGGCCGCGGATTCGGCGTCGTTCAACACCCCCTCCTGCAACCGCGTCACCACATCCACCAGCACCGCCGCGCCCAACTCGCCACCGGACAACACGTAGTCGCCGATGGAGATTTCCATATCCACCGCCTGCGCCAGAAAGCGCTCGTCCACGCCTTCGTAGCGCCCGCACAGCAACACCATGCGTGGCAACTGCGCCAGCTCGCGAGCGAGCGGCTGGGTGAGCGGCCGCCCCTGCGGGCTGAGATAGATCACCGGCGCCGGACGCGCGTCTGCCGCTTGCACCGCGTCCAGGCAGGCCCGCAACGGCTCGATCAACATCACCATGCCGGGCCCGCCACCGAACGGACGATCGTCCACCCGGCGGTAATTGCCCTGCGCATGCTCGCGCGGATTCCAGCCCTGCAATTCCAGCAAGCCACGCTCCTGCGCCCGCCCGACCACACCGAACGCCGCGCATTGCGCGATGAACTCGGGGAACAGACTGATGACGTCGATGCGCACTGGGGAATCGGGAATCGGAAGTGGGGAATGGGTAAAGCAAGAGCGGAGCGGCACGATGCGCCATTCCGGTCAGAAATCCGGATCCCAGTCCACCACGATCAGGTTGGCTTCGAAGTCGACCGACTTGACGAAATCCGGCAGCACGAACGGCACCAGCCGCTCGCGATCGCCACGTACCACCATCACGTCATTGGAGCCGGTGGAGAACAGGTGCGACACCGTGCCGAGCTTGACGCCCTCGACGGTTTCCACCTGCAACTCCTCCAGATCCACCCAATAATATTCATCGGGCTTGGGCGGCGGCAGCACGCTGCGCGCGACGTAAATCTCGGTTCCATGCATGGCTTCGACGGTGTCGCGGTCAGTGACGTCGGGGAACACCGCAATCAGATTCTTGCCCTGATCGCGCCCACGTACGCCGCTCACGACCGATTCCTGCCCCGAGGGCGTCCGCACGATCCACGGCTGATACCGGAAGATCGCACTGCGCGGCTCGGTCCAGGATTCGAGCTTGAGCTCGCCCTTGACACCAAAAGCGCCGACAATCCTGCCTAACAGGATGCGGCGCTCGGTCGGCTTCATCTGCGTCGACTCTGGGCCAGGCGCTGGCGCCCGGCCCTCCAGGATCAGGCCGCAGCGGCCTGAGACTTGGATGCTTCGCGATACAGGTTACGCACCTTGTCGGTCAGCTGGGCGCCCTGGCCGACCCAATGGTCGACGCGAGCAACGTCCAGCACGACGCGCGGTTCTGCGCCCTGCGCAACCGGGTTGTAGTAACCCAGACGCTCGATGTTGCGGCCGTCGCGCGCGCTGCGCACGTCGGTCACGATGATGTGGTAGAACGGACGCTTCTTGGCGCCGCCGCGGGTCAGTCGAATCTTGACCATGGTGTCGTTTTCCTGAGTTGCCCAGTCGCCAGAATGGCGCGGTAAGCCGGCGATTATAGCGGGCTCCGGCGGCGAAGCCAAGTCACCCCGGAATCGCTCAGATCCCCTGCCAGGCCTGGGTCTGCAGGGCTTGTTCCAGCAATGGCAGCTGCGCGGCCTGCGCCGGCCATGACGCCGCGCCGGCTTGCACGATCGCCTGCTGACCGCGCGCGTTGCAGCTGAAGGCGCCATCAAAGCCGCCCAGCTCGCTCAGCACGACCGGGCGAAACTCCTGCTGGATACCGAGCGTCTGCAGGCCGGCCTGCAGCAGACGCTGCTGGGTGCCGGGCAGCGCCGGCCCTTGTGGCCACACCACCCTGCCCTGCTGCCACACGCCCAGATTCCAGAAAGCGCCTTCCAGCAGATGCTCCTGCGCGTCGATCAGCAATGCATCGTCATAGCCGGCCGCCATGGCCTGGCGACGCAGATGCAGCAGCGCGAAGGTGCCGACATGCTTGTGCCGCGGTTGCTCGCGCACATGACGGACCGGCTGCACGCGCAGTGCAGTGGCTGGCATCCGGGCTGCGGGCGCGATGGAGATCAGCACATCGAGTGCAAGCTGGCGCAATGGATCGCGCAGGTCGAAGTCCTGCGCAAACACGGTGATGCGCACGCTGGCGTCTTCGCAGTTCGCAGCCAACAACGCAGCGCGTAACTGGGCGCGCAGGGATGCCTCATCGATTGATGCACCGAACAGGGCAGCGCCGTCGTGCTGCAGCCGCTGCAGATGCAGGTCCAGCCCGCGTACCGCCCCGCCGCGCACCTGCAACGTGGTGAAGTGGCCGTAATTGATCAATGCGGCCGCGCCCAACTGCTGCGCTGTCGCCACTGCGCCGTTGCAGAAGATCAGCGGCACAACAGCGCCTGTGCTTCAGCCCACCACTGGGTTAGCAATTGCGCGGCAGGCTGGGCCGGTGCCATCCAGGCCGATTGGCCGGCCCAGGCCTGCATGGCGTCCAGCCGGTTGTCGCGCGCGGCGGCCTGACGCATCGGTGCGGTCAGCGCGCGCTGCACCGGATACGGCGCCGGCACCGGCGCCTCGGCGGCAATGGCAGCACGCACATAGGGCGTGGCGAGCGCACGCCCCAGCCGGCCGGAAAATGCGCGGGTCGGCTGGGTCTGTTCCGGCTCGGCCTGGGCCAGGGCGTCGGCCCAGGCGCTCGGCAGCGCCGCCTCGGGCGTGCGCAGCAGGCCGGTACCGATCTGCACGGCGCTTGCGCCCAGCGTCAGCGCCGCGGCAATGCCGCGCGCATCGGCGATGCCGCCTGCGGCGATCACCGGAAGATCCAGGTGATCGACCAATCGTGGCAACAAGGCGAACAACCCGGTCATCTGCCGCTCGGCGCGAGCGGCGTCGAATGCACCGCGATGCCCACCGGCCTCGGCGCCCTGTGCAACCACCGCATCGGCACCGGCCGCCTGGGCCGCACGCGCTTCGTCCAGCGTGGTGGCGCAGGCAAACCAGGCGATGCCGGCGCTTTTCAGCCGCGCAACCTGATCGGGCCGGAACACGCCCATGATCGATGAGGCGACGGCGGGCCGTGCGGCGAGCAAGGCGTCGAACTGGGCACCGAAGTCGGCCGGCGTTGCGTCGCCCGCATCCTCGGGAACCGGCGGCCCCCACTGCGACAGAAACGCGCGCACACGCGCCTCTGCCGCGGCGTCGCGCACAGGGGCCGGATCGGGAATCCACAGATTGACCTGGGCAGGCCCGGCGCTCGCGTCGCGAAAGGCCGTCATCCACGCCACGATGTCCTGCGGTTGCGACAACACCGCACCCATCGCGCCCATGCCGCCAGCCTCAGCAACCGCCGCCGACAACGGCACCGGGCAGGCACCGGCCATGGGGCTGAGCAGGATGGGAAGGCCTAAACCAAAACGCTGCTGGAAGGCGTCGATCTGCGAAAACGAAACCATCGTGCGCGGCCTGAAGTGATGACGCGTCATGCGCGAGTTCAACGCCACGCGTGCCTGTCGAAGGACTTACCGCGCGCGTCGCCGATTGAAACTCAACGGAACGGCATGCCGCCGCGGCCGCCCATCGCGCCCATCATGCCCTTCATGTTGCGCATCAGGCCCTTCATGCCACCGCCGGCCAGCTTGCCCATCATCTTTTCCATCTGCTGATACTGCTTCATCAGCTTGTTGACGTCGGCCGGCTGCATGCCGGAGCCGCGGGCGATGCGGGCGCGGCGCGAGCCGTTGAGCAGGGCCGGGTTGCGGCGCTCCTTCTTGGTCATCGAATTGATGATCGCGATCATGCGCGGCACTTCCTTGCCGGTGACCTGCTGCTTGACGTTGTCCGGGATCTGGCCCATGCCCGGCAGCTTGTCCATCAGCCCATGGATGCCGCCCATGTTCTGCATCTGCTCGAGCTGTTCCTTCATGTCGTTGAGGTCGAACTTCTTGCCCTTGGCGACCTTGGCGGCGAGCTTGGCGGCCTTTTCCTGGTCGACGCTGTGCTCGACCTGCTCCACCAACGACAGCACGTCGCCCATGTCCAGGATGCGGCTGGCGACGCGGTCGGGATGGAACACGTCCAGGCCGTCGGTCTTTTCGCCGGTACCGACGAACTTGATCGGTTTGCCGGTGATGTAGCGCACGCTCAGCGCGGCGCCGCCACGGGCGTCGCCGTCGGTCTTGGTCAGCACCACGCCAGTCAGCGGCAGCGCCTCACCGAAGGCCTTGGCGGTGTTGGCCGCGTCCTGGCCGGTCATCGCATCGACCACGAACAGGGTTTCGGTCGGGTTGACCGCGGCGTGCAGCGCCTTGATCTCCTCCATCATCGCCGCATCGATGGCTAGGCGGCCGGCGGTATCGACCAGCAGCACGTCGGCGAACGACTTGCGCGCATCGCTGATGGCGGCGCGCACGATGTCGACCGGCTTCTGCGAGGCGTCGGACGGGAAGAACAGCACGCCGACCTGCTCGGCCAGGGTCTTGAGCTGCTCGATCGCGGCCGGACGGTAGACGTCGGCCGAGACCACCATGACCTTCTTCTTGCGCTTTTCCTTCAGGTGCTTGGCGAGCTTGCCGACCGTGGTGGTCTTGCCCGCGCCCTGCAGGCCGGCCATCAGGATGATCGCCGGCGCCGGCACGTTGAGGTTGAGGTCGGTGGCGGCCGCGCCCATCACGGCGGTCAGCTCGTCGCGGACGATCTTGATCAGCGCCTGGCCAGGGGTCAGCGACTTGAGCACTTCCTGACCGACCGCGCGCACCTTGATGCGCTCGATCAGCGCCTGCACCACCGGCAGCGCCACGTCGGCTTCGAGCAACGCGATGCGCACTTCACGGGTGGCTTCGCGGATGTTCTCCTCGGTCAGGCGGCCGCGGCCGCGCAGGCGCTCCATGGTGCCGGAGAGACGTTGGGTAAGGGACTCGAACATGCGCAAGGGACCGCGTGAGGGGAAACGGGCGTCGATTATAGCGGCACCGGCCAGCCGGCCGCCCCGGCCGCCCCGGCGGCCGCCAGCGCCCGACCGGCGAAGCCGACCCGCGAGCAGCCTCACCAACGCGCACAGCCAACCAGCGCAGCAGCGCCAGGACAGGAACGGCAACTGCGGTGCCAGCAGGTAGCCCCTGCCCGCTCGCGCTCCGCCCCCAGCACGCCAGCCCACCTCCAGCCCCCGCAGCTCGCAACTGCTTTTCCCGATTCCCGATTCCCGATTCCCGATTCCCGATTCCCGATTCCCGATTCCCGATTCCCGATTCCCGATTCCCGATTCCCGATTCCCGAATCCCAGCCCCCAATATGCGAAACTTCCACGATGACAATCGTTCTCATCGCGTTCGCCTTGTATCTGCTGGCCACGGCACTGCTCACCCGCTCGGTGCTGCGCGATGGCAACCAGGCGCCTGCCCGCTGGCTGATCCCGGCACTGGCGGCCGTGGCGCTGCACGCCGGGTACCACGTGCTGGTGGCGCTGCGCACCGCCGGCGGGCCGGACATGCATTTCTTCGCGGCGCTATCGCTATGCGGCCTGGGCATGGCCGCGCTGACGGCAGTGTTCGGCGCGCGCGGGCGCATGGCGGCGGTGGGCGTGGTGGTGTTTCCGCTGTCGGCAATCCTGCTGGCCTGCTATCACGCTTACGGCCACGAACCGAGCTCGGACCTGGGCTGGCGGCTGGAATTGCACGCATGGATGGCGCTGCTGGCCTATGCCACGCTGGGCATCGCCGCGTTGCTGGCGATCATGCTGTGGCTGCAGGAGCGCGCCCTGCGCCGGCGCGACTTCCACACCTGGCTGCGCGCGCTGCCGCCGTTGACCGAGCTGGAGACGCTGCTGTTCCGCACGATCACCGTCGGCTTCGTGCTGTTGAGCCTGACCCTGCTGACCGGCCTGCTGTTCGTGCAGGACTTCCTGGCGCAGCGGCTGCTGCACAAGACCGTACTCAGCATCCTGTCGTGGATCGTGTTCGGTGCGCTGCTGATCGGCCGCTGGCGTAACGGCTGGCGCGGCACCAAGGCGGTGCACTGGACGCTAACCGCAATGGCGCTGCTGGTGTTGTCGTTCTTCGGTAGCAAGTTCGTGATCGAGCTGGTGTTGGGGCCGCGCTGATCGCGTTGGATTCAGGCCCGTCCCGGCCCCGCCGTCGCTACGATACCCGCGCTCAGGCGTCCAGCGCAGCGCTCACCACCGCCCACGGCTGATCCGGCCCCGGGCTGGCGAAGTGATAGGCGATGCGGCGGCGATAGACCTGCCCGGGCCGCAGGATCGTCGACGGGAAATTGGGGTGGTTGGGCGCGTCCGGGTAGTCCTGCGGCTCCAGGCAGACGCCGCGGCCGAGTCCGGGATGGTGGTCGTCCAGATGCTGGCCTTCGTAGAGTTGCACCGCCGGCGCGTCGCTGCTGATGCGCAGCGCCACGCCACTGTGCGGCGAGTACAGCTCGGCAACGCAATCGGCCCCGGCGGCCAGCACCAGGCATTGGTCGTAGCCCTTGCCGAGCACCACCTGCGGGTGCAACGGATTGATCTTGTCGGCCAACGCCGCAGCATGGCGGAAATCGAACGGCGTGCCGGCGACGGAGGTGATTTCGCCGGTCGGGATCGATTCGGCATCCACCGGCAAATAGCGATCGGCCGGCACCCGCAGCACCTGCAGCGCGGCGCGCCGATGCGGGTCGCCGGACAAGTTGAAGTACGGGTGATGGGTGAGGTTCAACGCGGTGGCGGCATCGCAGTGCGCCTCGAAGTCCAGCTGCAGGCTGCGTCCTTGCAGGTGCAGCCGCGCACGCACCTGCAGATTGCCGGGATAGCCTTCTTCGCCATCGGGCGAGTCGTAACCGAGCAGCACCTGGTCCGGCGCCTGCTCCAGCACGCTCCACACGCGCCGACCGAAGCCGCGCAGGCCGCCGTGCAACTGGTTGCGCCCTTCATTGGCCGCCAGCGTGTGGGTGACGCCATCCAGCGTGTAGCGCGCGCCGGCGATGCGGTTGCCGAAGCGGCCGACCAGGATGTTGAGGCTGTCGCCATCGGCGGCGTAGGCCGGCAGATCCGGCAATGCCAGCAGCAGCGGCACCACCGCGTGCTCGGTGGTCAGCCGCAGCGCATGCAGGATGCCGCCGTAGGTGAGCACCTCCGCCTCCAGGCCGTCATCGCTGCGCAGCGTGAGCGCGTGGACTTCGACACCGTCTGGCAACTGCCCGAACACTCGCTGCATGGATCGTCCTGCCGATACTGGAAGCTGGCGAGCATAGCGGGGGAGCGCGGTCGCCGGCCATGCCCCGGCGCACATCCTGGCGTGCGACGTGATGACCATGTCGGCGAGACCTGCGCCAGCCTCTGGCTGATTGATCGCGATGCAGCGACAAGCAGACATCGCAGGCACTAGGCTAGCGACGCGCCCGCCCCGCAGCGGCGTGCGCCCCCCCTCGATCGATCAGCACAGGAGCGCCAAGCCGATGCAGTGGATTTCCCCCACTTTGCGAATCTCACCGGGACGGCTGTTGCAGGCTGTCGTTGCCGCGGCCTTGCTCGCCAGCGCGCTCGCCGCCCCCGCGGCCGAGGTCAAGGTGACCGGCACGCTGCGCGTGGACCAGCCCGGTGCGCAGGTGTCGCGGCAACTGTTTGGCCAGTTCGCCGAGCATCTGGGCACCGGCATCTATGGCGGGGTGTGGGTCGGCGAGAACTCGGCGATTCCCAATACGCGCGGCTATCGCAACGATGTGCTGGCCGCGTTGAAGGCGATTGCGGTGCCCAACATCCGCTGGCCCGGCGGCTGTTTTGCCGACGAATACCATTGGCGCGATGGCGTCGGTGCGCCGGCCAGGCGCCCGGTCAGCGTCAACACGCACTGGGGCGGCGTGGAAGAGTCCAACCGCTTCGGCACGCACGAGTTCATGGAGTTCACCGAGCTGCTCGGCACCCAGGCCTATATCGCCGGCAACGTGGGCAATGCGGCGCCGGACGAGATCGCGCAGTGGGCCGAATACATGACGGCACCGACCCGCTCGAGCCTGGCCAACGAACGCCGCGCCAATGGCCGCGATGCACCGTGGCAGGTGCCCTACTTCGGCGTGGGCAACGAGCTGTGGGGCTGCGGCGGCAACATGCGCGTGGAATACGCGGCCGACGTCTATCGGCGCTACCAGACCTTCGTCAAGGCGCCGGCCAATCAGAAGATCCTCAAGATCGCGCCCGGCCCCAACAACGACGATTACCACTGGACCGAGGTGATGATGCGCGAGGCCGGCACGCTGATGGACGGCCTGAGCCTGCACTACTACACCGTGCCCGGTGGCTGGCCGCCGCGCGCCTCCTCCACCGACTTCGACGAAGCCGCCTGGATCGACACGCTGTCGCGCACGCTGGTAATGGACGAGCTGATCCGCAAACACAGCGCGATCATGGACCGCTACGACCCAGGCAAGAAGGTCGCGCTGGTGGTGGACGAATGGGGCACCTGGTACGCCGGGCTGCCGGATGCGAACCCGGGCTTCCTGCATCAGCAGAACACGCTGCGCGATGCACTGGTGGCGTCGTTGAACATCGACATCTTCAGCGCGCATGCCGAGCGCGTGCGCATGGCCAACATCGCGCAGATGGTCAATGTGCTGCAGGCGATGATCCTCACCGACGGCGACAAGATGGTGCTGACGCCCACCTACCATGTGTTCGCGCTGTACAAGCCCTACCAGGACGCCACCCAGCTGCCGTTGCGACTAAGTGCACCCGAGTATCGCCACGGCGATGTCCACGTGCCCGCAGTGCACGGCTCGGCGGTCAAGGCCAGGGATGGACACGTCTATATCGCCCTGACCAATCTGGATGCGACGTCGGCCGCGAGCGTCAGTGTGCAGGTGGATGGCCTGACGGCGCGCGGGATGACCGGACAGATTCTGACCGGGCCGGCGATCACTGCGCACAACACTTTTACCCAGCCACATGCGGTGGAACCCAAGGCGTTCAAGGGGGCACGCATGCAAGGCAACGCAGTGACTGTCGCGCTGCCGGCGCGCTCGGTCGTGATGCTCAAGCTGGAGTGAGCGATGGCGGCGGCAGCATCAACTGCCGCCGTAGTCGTTGGTCGAGAACGACGACTGCGCAAACTGTGTCTTCAGCGTCGACCGCTCTCAAGCAACCCGGCATGCATCACGCATCAGCACGTCACCCCCGCGTGCGCCCTGTCGAACAGCGCACGGACCAGGCGCTCTCCAGATGTCGAATGCTGGCTACACTCCGGTTGCTGCGTGAGCCGGCGTCAGCGCAGGCTCGGCAGTACGCCATTGCACCGGCAGGCGTTCAAGCACGTGTTCCATGAAGGCGCGCACCTTCGGGGTGAAGTCGCGGCGGTCGGCGACGCAGAGGTAGATCCGCAGCGGCTCCGGTAATGCCTGGGCGGTGCTGCCGAGATCGGAGACAAACAGCGGCTGCAGCTCGCCGCGCTGCAGGTAAGGCTGCACGACATAGGCGGCCAGCCGCGCGATGCCGCCGCCGGCCGCGGCCATGGTGGCTAGCGCGTCGATATCGTCGCTGACCATTGCCTTGCCCAGTTCCGGCTGGAAGCGCACGCCATTGCGCACGAAATTCCACGGCAGGCAGCGCCCGTCGACCGGGTAACGCAGCAGCAGGCAATCGTGATACTTCAAGTCGTCCGCACCCTGCGGCGTCCCGCAACGCGCCAGATACTCGGGCGCTGCGCAGACCACCAGCGGCACCTGGGCGATGCAGCGTGCGACCAGGCCGTCTTCCAACTGCGCTTCGATGCGCAGGCTGACATCCACGCTTTCCTGCGCGTGCTGCACCGCCCGGTCGGTGCATAGCAGTTCGATCTCCAGCTGCGGATACTGCTGACGCAGGGCCGGCAGCATCGGGGCGAGCACGTGCCGCGCAAAGGCCGCGGTGCTGGCCACCCGCAAGCGCCCCGCCGGCGCCTGCTGCGGCCCGGCCACTGATTGGCGCGCGCGCTCCAGGTCGCGCTCCAGCTGCCGCACCTGCTCGAAGTACAGCGTGCCGCGCTCGGTCAGCGCCAGGCTGCGCGTGGTCCGGTGCAGCAGACGCACGCCCAGGTGCTGCTCCAGTCGCGCGATGTTCTGGCTGACCGCGGCCGCACTGATCCCCAGCAACTTGGCACCGCCGGCAATGCTGCCGGCATCGACAGTGCTGACAAAGCTACGGATGGACTGAAGAATGTTCATTGGCTAGGCAAGTATTACCAAACGATTCGTAAGTTTTTCTTACGTAAGCCGCAAGGCTACGCGATCTACCCCGCCCGCGGTGGCGTCTCTACAGTGCTGCCCATCACGCCGATCCACGGCAACCGAGGCCACTGCATGTCGTCATCTCCCCCCTCCTCCTCATTGCTGCGCCCGCGCTGGAAACTCGGCGTGCGCACCACCCCGTTTGTGTTCGCGTTCTATATGGCCACGATCATGGCCTTGCTGATGTGCCTGGTGATCACCGGCGCCAACACCGGCCTTGCCCCCGGCTACCTGTGGCGCGTGCTGGACGCTTACCGCATTGCGATGCCCACCGCGTTCTGCTGCGTGCTGGTGGTGCGACCGCTGGTGATACGGCTGGTGGCCTGGACGGTGCACGCCGGGCATTGAGGCTGGCGTATGCGGGATGCGCGAAACGCTGCCGCGGGCAATGTGCCGATGCATCCGCAAGGCCATCGATGTGCCGCAGCACGTGGCTTGCCGGCCACGGTGGCATTCCGATGGCGTTCCCAGCGCCGTAGCCACTCCAGCGCCTGCCAACGCGTGCACGCGTTGGCGTTCGAAGCATCTGTCGGCTTGAACGCATTGACCTGAACGCCGCAGATGCAGTCGCGCCCGCAACGAAACATCCGCAGCCAGCTGCTGCCACGCAGCATCCGGCGCATGCAGTCTGCGACCGCCGTCATGCCAATGCTGGATGATTCCGGAATGAACTCCACGGAACTGAAACGCGCCACACAATTGCTTTGACACTGAAGTAGCCGCTGCGCAGCGTCACTTCTCCATGGACGTCGGTCCACTTTTTGGAGACGCACGCAATGAACACGCTACGCAGTGTCGCTGTGCAGTTCGCCCTGCTGTGCGCAGTGGCGATGACACCAGGCGCGCACGCGCAAACCCTGGTCTGGGAAGACAACTTCAATGGCCCCGGCATCGATGGCAACAAGTGGACCTATGACGTCGGCAATGGCTGCCAGATCGGCCTGTGCGGCTGGGGCAACGGCGAGATGCAGTACTACACCAGCCGCGCCGAAAACGCGCGCATCGATAACGGCCGGCTGGTGATCGAAGCGCGACGCGAAGCATTCCAGGGCATGCCGTTTACCTCGGCGCGTCTCAAGACCGAAGGCCGCATGCACTTCAAATACGGCACGCTGGAGGCGCGCATCAAGACGCCGGTGGTGGGCAACGGGCTATGGCCGGCGTACTGGATGCTGGGCACCATCGGCGTGTGGCCAGGTCGCGGCGAGATCGACCTGCTGGAAGCCGGCATGGCCGCGGCGATCGCCAATGGCACCGCCAATCGCCGTATCGGCGCCGCGGTGCACTGGGACTACAACGGCCAGCAGGCCGACTACGACACCAGCTACACCAGCCCGGTGGATCTGCATGCCGACTTCCATGTGTACCGCATGACCTGGGACCCGCAGTTCATCCGCGTGTCGATCGACGGCCAGCAATACTTCGAGTTTGCGATCTCCAATATCGAAGGCGCCTCGCTGCACGAATTCCATCAGCAGCAGTATCTGCTGCTCAATCTCGCCGTGGGCGGCACCTATACCGGCATCACCTCGCCTGCGGCGGTGACCGCGCCGTTGCCTGGCAGGATGGAGATCGATTATATCCGCCTGTATCAAAACCCCGGTTCGCAACTGTACGTGGGCGCGCAACACGCAGCGCCTGCGGGGCGATTCGGCGTGTTCACCGAGCAGGCCGATACCAGCGGGCGACTCAACTTCGGCCAGGATGCCGAGCTGTATCTGTGGAACAACCTCACCCCGATTGCGCAGGCGCCGTTCGAAGGCAGCAACGTGATGGCGTATCGCGCCAACGCCGGTGCCTGGTATGGCCTGGGCATCCAGACCGACTATCGCAACATGGCCGCCTATACCGGCGGCGCGCTGAAGCTACACCTGAAAACCACCACGCCATCGACCTTCAAGATCGGCATCAACACCAGTTTTGGTGATAGCTGGGTGGATTTTGCCGCGGGCGGCAATCAGTACGGCCTGGTGCGCGACGGCGCCTGGCACGAGGTGAGCATTCCCTTCAGTGCCTTCTACGACCTGGATCTGCAAGCGGTCAAACAGATGTTCATGCTGGTGGCCGATCCGCCGGCCGCACCAGTGGAGATTGCCATCGACAAGGTGTACTACCAGAGCCGTTGAGCGGCGCAGCCGCAGGATACTCGGTCACGGCCCGCGCGATTGCAGGCACGGCTTTCTGCAGCGCAGGACACATGCAGCCAACGCTCAGGCGTTGGTTGCCACGCCTTTCAACACATCGATCAGCTGACGCAGGCGATACGGCTTGGGCAGGAAATCCACCTGCGCCGGCAGCGGCGGTAATTGCGCCTTTGCAAACCCCGAGGCCAGGATGACCCGCGCCTGCGGTAGCAGCTGCGCCACGTGTTCGCTCAGTTCGATGCCCGACATGCCGTTGGGCATGCGGATGTCGCTGAAGACCACGTCATAGGGGCCGTTCTCGCGCAGCATGCGCAAGGCGCTGTGGCCATCGTCGGCAGTTTCGACGGTGATGCCTGCATCACGCAGCGCCTCGCCGATCAGTTCGCGTAATTCCTGCTGATCTTCCACCATCAACAGACGCAGGGGTTCAGTCATGCTCAGCCTCCTCGATGGCCGGGAGAAACAGGGTAACGGTGGTGCCGCGGCCAGGAGCGGTATCCAGCTCGACAAAACCACCGGATTGGGACGCAAAGCCGTATACCTGGCTCAATCCCAGGCCCGAGCCCTTGCCCACGTCCTTGGTGGTGAAAAACGGCTCACTGGCGCATTGCGCCACGTGTGCAGACATGCCGGGGCCATCATCGCGCACGGCAATGCTGACGTAGTTGCGCGGCCGGCCATGCGGATCGGACGGCGCAACACGCTGCTGCACGGCCGTTTCCAGCACGATATTGCCGCCGCCAGGCATGGCATCGCAGCTGTTGAACACCAGATTGAGCAAGGCCGCTTCCAGTTGGCCGGGGTCCACGCGGATATCGGGCAATTGCTCGGCAAACTTGAGCGACAAGGCAAGGCCGGCCGGGCAGGCACGCCGCAGCAGTTCCAGCGAGCGCGTCACCACCGCGTTGGCGCCATGGCGCTCAGGAATCAGCCGCTGCCCGCGTGCAAAGGCGAGCAGCTGGCGCGTCAGCAAGGTGCCACGGTCGACTGCCGTCTGCGCCGCTTCCACCAGCATGCGCGTGCGCGCATCGTCGCCGGCACGCAGCGCGATCAGGTCCAGGCTGGTCACCATCACGGTCAGCAGATTATTGAAATCGTGCGCCATGCCGAGCGTGAGGCGGCCCAGCGCATCCACTTTCTGCGACTGCATCAGGGCGTGCTGCGCGTGCTGCAACAGCTGCTGCGCCTGATGCCGCTGGTCGATGTCGCAGGTGACCTTGGCAAACCCCACCAGCACGCCGAATTCCAGCACCGGCTCGATTGCCACGCTTGCCCAGAAGCGGCTGCCGTCCTTGCGCACCCGCCAGCCTTCGGTGGCAAAGCGCCCCTCGCGTCTGGCGGTGTCCAGATTGCGGGCCGGCTCGCCACCCTGCGCATCCTCTGGCAGATAGAAGCGCGAAAAGTGCGAGCCAATGATCTCGGCGGCGGTGTAACCCTTGATGCGCTCGCCGCCGGGATTCCAGCTGCACACGTGGCCGCCCGTATCGAGCATGTAGATCGCATAATCGGACACGCTCTGCACCAACAGCTGGCACTGCCGGCTGTCGTGAGAAAGCGGCCCCGCACTGTCGACGGCCGTTTCCGCATCCATCACGCAACTTTTCCCCGAGAAAGCGCGCGACCATAGTGACGAGTGCGTGAAGGCTGCGTGCAAGCCGACCCGGCTGCAGAGCGTCAAAATCCCGGCGATTTGCGCGTGAAACTTATCGGCTACCATGACCGCCCTCCCCGTCCGGTCCGCGCCTTTATGCAGAACATCTCGACCACACGCGACCGCTGGGTGTGGGTGATCGCGGGGGCCCTGATGGCGGGAACGCTCGGCGTGGAATTGGTCACGCCGCTCGGCTATGCGGTGTGGCTGACCTATTTCGTCGCGGTGGGCGTGACGGTTTTCCAGAATCGCGTGCAGGTGCCTCTGGTGGTCGCCACGCTCTCGTGCGTGCTGCTGGCCGTCGGTTTTCAGCTGGCGCCATCCAGTACCAGTTCGAGTTTTTCCTCGATCAACCGCAGCATCGGCGGGGTGTCGTTCCTGGCGATGGCGCTGGTGGTGATGCAGGCGATCCGCGCGCGCCGCCAGGCCGAACTGGCGCTGTGGCTGCAGCAGGCCGAAAACACCGTCGAAGCCAGTTTGCGCGGCGATCACAGCCCGGACGATCTGGCCAATGCCGCCGTGCGCGCGCTGTGCGACACGCTGGATGCGCAGGTCGGCGCGCTGTATCGCATCGAGGGCGAACGCCTGCGTCTGACCGGCGGCGCCGCGCTGCCGGCCGATGCGTCCAAGACATTGCCGACCGATGCCGGCCAACTCGGCGAGGCCTTGCGTAGCGGCACGGTGCGCCGGGTGCGCGGTGTGGAGGCCGGACATCTGCAGATCGCCTCGGGCCTGGGCCGCAGCGCCTGCCAGGAATTGCTGCTGGCGCCGGTCATCGCCGATGGGCGGGTGATCGGCATCCTCGAACTGGGCCGCGCCGCTGCGCAGGGCACGGCCCGCACGCGCGAGGAAGAACTCCTCACGCGCTGCGGCGAGAACATCGGCCTGGCCTTGCGCACGGCATTGCTGCGCGCGCAGCTGGTGGCCCTGCTGGAAGAAACCCAGCGCCAAAGCGAGGAACTGCAGACCCAGCAGGAAGAGCTGCGCGTGGCCAACGAGGAGCTGGAGGAACAAAGCCGCAGCCTGCAGCAATCGCAAAGCGATCTGGAACTGCAGCAAGCCGAGCTGGAACAGACCAATGTGCAGCTGGAAGAGCGCACCCAGGCGTTGGAAGCGCAGAAGCAGGCCTTGCTGATCGCGCAGAACCAGCTGGTGCGCAACAGCAACGAGCTGTCTACCGCCTCGCGCTACAAATCCGAATTCCTGGCCAACATGTCGCACGAGCTGCGCACGCCGCTCAACAGCGCGTTGATCCTGGCCAAGCTGCTGTCGGACAACAAGGACGGCACGCTCAGCCCCGAGCAGGTGAAATACGCGCAGGCGATCCTGTCGTCCAACAACGATCTGCTGGCGTTGATCAACGACATTCTCGACCTGTCCAAGATCGAAGCCGGGCATGTGGAACTGGCCGACGAAACCGTCGCCACCAGCTCGGTGCTGCAGCGCCTGCGCGAAACCTTCGAGCCGCTGGCGCGGCAGAAAGGCCTAGCGTTGCAGATGGCTGCCGAATCGGACGCACCGACGCAACTGGTCGTCGATAGCCAGCGCCTGCAGCAGATCCTCAAGAATCTGCTGGCCAACGCGATCAAGTTCACCGAGCACGGCAGCGTCAGCCTGTCGATCCAGGCGCACACGCCGGGCCGGGTGCTGTTCAAGGTCAACGACACCGGCATCGGCATCGCGCACGAACAGACCGAGGTCATCTTCGAAGCGTTCCGCCAGGCCGATGGCAGCACGCGCCGTCGTTACGGCGGCACCGGTTTGGGGCTGTCGATCTCGCGCGACCTGGCCCAGCGCATGGGCGGCAGCATCCGCGTGGACAGCCAGCCCGGACGCGGCAGCTGTTTCACGCTGGAGTTGCCGATCGATGGCGCGCCCGCCGAGCTGGTCACTGCAGCACAGGCCAACGCGGGCGCGATGGCGATCGGCGCCGCGCCGTCGTCGCAATCCGCCAGTGGCACGGCCATGGCCTCGCGCCTCGATGGGCGCGCAACGGTTGCGCCCACGGGAATGCCGCTGCCGATTCCGGCAGCCGCCGCCCCGCCGCTGCAGCGTGCCGACGATGATCGCGACCAACGCACCCGTCCCGGCCGGCTGATCCTGGCGGTGGAAGACGAAGCACGCTTTGCACAGGCGCTGGTCGACCTGGCGCACGAGCTGGACTTCGATTGCGTGGTGGCGCCCAGCGCCGAAGAAGCGCTGCGCCTGGCCGCCGAACTGCGTCCCAGCGGCATCCTGCTCGATATCGGCCTGCCGGATGCGTCCGGCCTGAGCGTACTCGAACGCCTCAAGCGCGATCCGGCCACGCGCCATATTCCGGTGCATGTGGTGTCTGCGCTGGAGCGCAGCCAGATTGCGCTGGAACTGGGCGCGGTGGGCTATCTGATCAAGCCGGCCACGCGCGAGTTGCTGGCGGGCGCGATCCGTCAACTGGAAGACACCAATGCACGCGCGGTGCGCCGCCTGCTGATCGTCGAAGACGACAGCGCGCTGCGTGCGAATCTGCAATTGCTGCTGGCGCGCGATCAGCTGGAGATCATCGCAGTCGGCAGCATTGCCGAGGCGATGCAGCAACTGGCCGGCTCGACCTTCGACTGCATGGTCACCGATCTGGCGCTGCCCGACGGCAGCGGCTACGACCTGCTCGAGCGCATGGCCGGCAACGACGCAGTCGCGTTTCCGCCGGTCATCGTCTACACCGGGCGCGCGCTCACCCGCGACGAGGAACAACGCCTGCGCCGCTATTCCAAGAGCATCATCATCAAGGGCGTGCGCTCGCCCGAGCGCCTGCTCGATGAGGTGACGCTGTTCCTGCACAGTGTGGAAGCCTCGCTGCCCAGCGACCAGCAACGCCTGCTGCGCGAAGCGCGCCGCCGCGACGCGGTGCTGGACGGCGCCACCGTGCTGCTGGCCGAGGACGACGTGCGCAACATCTTTGCGCTCTCCAGCGTGCTCGAGCCGCTGGGCGTGACGCTGCAGATCGCCCGCAACGGCCGCGAGGCGCTGGAACATCTGGCCAAGCACGAGGTGGACCTGGTGCTGATGGACATCATGATGCCGGAGATGGACGGCCTGACCGCGATGCGTCAGATCCGCGCCAACCGCCAGTGGCAGGATCTGCCGATCATCGCGCTGACCGCCAAGGCCATGGCCGACGATCGCGAACGTTGCCTCGAGGCCGGCGCCAACGACTACATCGCCAAGCCCATCGACGTGGACAAGCTGGTGTCGCTATGCCGGGTGTGGTGCTCGCGGCAATGAACGCGGTGGAGCTGTTCGACCTGGAGCTGCGGGTGCTGCTGGAAGCGGTCTACCAGCGCTACCACTACGACTTCCGCGATTACGCGGTGTCGTCGCTGCGCCGGCGCATGCGCCACGCGATGGCACGTCTGGAGTGCACCCGCGTGGCCGATCTGCAGCACCGCCTGCTGCACGAACCGGACACCTTTGCGCAGGCGATGCAGTTCTTCACCGTGCAGGTGTCGGAGATGTTCCGCGACCCGGCCTACTTTCGCGTACTGCGCGAGCATGCGGTGCCGGTCTTGCGCACCTATCCGTCGATCAAGCTGTGGGTGGCCGGCTGCAGCACCGGCGAGGAAGTCTGGTCGCTGGCGATCCTGCTGCACGAAGAAGGCCTGCTGGAAAAGGCCGTGATCTACGCCACCGACATCAATCCCGAAGCCCTGGGCATGGCCGAGGCCGGCGCCTTCGGCATCGACCGCATCGCGCAATTCAGCCGCAATTACCTGGACGCCGGCGGCCGCGGCTCGCTCTCGGACTATTACACCACCGCCTACGATGGCGCGGTGTTCGACCGCCGGTTGAAGCGCAATATCGTCTTCGCCGACCACAGCCTCGCCACCGATACGGTGTTCTCCGAAGTGCACCTGGTGTCGTGCCGCAACGTGCTGATCTATTTCAACCGCAGCCTGCAGGACCGTGCCGTGGGCCTGTTCCACGATGCATTGGTGCACCGCGGGTTCCTGGGCCTGGGCAGCAAGGAGTCGCTGCAGTTCGGTGCGCATGCGCAGGCGTTCGAAACCGTGGCACGCGAGCAGCGCCTGTTCCGCAAGGCGGCGGCATGAACGCAATGCACGCGGCGGCGGCGCAGTTCGACGCGATGGTGATCGGTGCCTCGGCCGGCGGTGTCATGGCCTTGCAGGCGCTGTTGTCCAGCCTGCCTGCGGATCTGCCGATGCCGGTGCTGGTGGTGTTGCATCTGCCACGCGACCGCACCAGCCATCTTGCCGAGCTGATGGATGCACGCTGCGCCTTGCCGGTGCGCGAGGCCGAAGACAAGCAGCCGCTGCTTGCCGGCAGCGTGACCATCGCCCCGCCCGACTACCATCTGCTGGTGGAAACGCGCGACAGCCTGGCGTTGTCGATGGATGCACCGGTGCTGTTCTCGCGCCCGGCGATCGACCCGCTGTTCGAATCGGCGGCCGACGTGTTCGGGCGGCGGCTGCTGGCGATCCTGCTCACCGGCGCCAGCAGCGACGGCAGCGCCGGCGTGGCAGCCGTGCGCGCGGTCGGTGGCACCGCCTGGATCCAGCGCCCCGACGATGCCGCCTCACCGCTGATGCCCGCCTCCGCTCTCGCCTATGCTGGCGCCGATGCGGTGCTCACCCTGCAGGCGATCTGCAGCAGACTGGAAGCCTTTCACCCATGAATCTCACCGCGACCGGCCTGGCTGCGCACAGCAATGGCGATGAACCCGCCAAGCTGCTGATCGTCGACGACGTGCCGCAGAACCTGGTGGCGATGGAAGCGCTGCTGCAGCGCGACGGCCTCCAGGTGCTGTGTGCCGCGTCCGGCGCGCAGGCGCTGGAGCTGTTGCTCGAACACGATGTGGCGCTGGCGCTGCTGGATGTACACATGCCGGAAATGGACGGCTTTTCGCTGGCCGAACTGATGCGCGGCTCGCAGCGCAGCCGGCATGTGCCGATCATTTTCCTGACCGCATCGCCGAACGATCCGATGCGCGCCTTCCAGGGCTACGAAACCGGCGCGGTGGATTTCCTGCACAAGCCGATCGAGCCGCACGTGATCCTGAGCAAGGTCAATGTGTTCATCGAGTTGTACCAGCAGCGGCGCCTGCTCAAGGCGCGCAACGCCTCGCTGGAACGCGCGCTCACCCTCAACGAAACCATGATGGCCGTGCTCACCCACGACCTGCGTACGCCGCTGTCGGTGATCCTGCTGTGCGCCGACAAGCTCAGCCTGGATGTGGAGGCCGATGGCTCGGCCGCACGCACGCTTGATCACCTGGAAAACAGCGCGCGGCGGATGGCGCGGATGGTCGAGCAGCTGCTGGATTTCTCGCGCCTGCGCAGCGACGGGCTGTCGATGCAATTCGGCCCCTGCAATCTGGGCGAAGTCACCCATAGCGTGGTGGGCGAAGTGGCGCAGGCCAACCCGCACACGCCGATCGACCTGCGTACCGAAGGCGATCTGGACGGCGATGGCGATGGCGATCGCCTGGCCCAGGTCGTGTCCAATCTGGTCGGCAATGCGGTGCTGCATGGCGGTAGCCAGCCGGTGCGGGTGCACCTGGATGGACGCGAACGCGACACGCTGCGGCTGTCGGTGCGCAATGTCGGGCGCATCCCGGACAGCCTGATGCCGCGCCTGTTCGAGCCGTTCAAGGCCAGCTTCCATGCCAGCCAGGGCCTGGGGCTGGGCCTGTTCATCGCCGACCAGTTCGTCAAGGCGCACGGCGGTACGCTGCAGGCACGCAACGAAAGCGGCGACGTGGTGTTTGAAGCCGTGCTGCGGCGACACAACCTGGCCGCGTAATCGCGGCCAATGGGGCGACGAACATCACGCCCGGCGTTCGCCGCGGCGCGCCCGGCAAGGCGTGATGGGTGATCGAAGCCGGTGCAATCCCGGGGCTGGCGGCCTGTCGTAAGCCCAGCCCATCGCCACAACATAATCCCTCTGACGAACTCATCCAGGACGCGGCACGCAGCGTGCCGCGCATGCGATACGAGAACTAAACCGGGCACGACAACGGTGTGCATCGTCATGCGAGCGCGACCAGTGCTCGCCATCCGGATGCACCGTATGCTCGCATTCCACGCGCGGGCGACATCCATCGCGGCGCCGCATTCCAGCTTGTTTCGGTCGCACCAGCATCTGTTCGTCATCATCAGGCGCACGCCGTGCGCCATGTCTGAGGAGGTGGTCATGTCGTATGTGGATGGGTTTGCGCTCGCGGTGCCCACGGCCAACAAGGCCGCGTTTCTGGAACATGCCCGCATGGGCGATGCCATCATCATCGAGTACGGCGCGCTGCGCGTGGTGGAGTGCTGGGGCGATGACGTCCAGCATGGACAACTGACCGACTTCCATCGCGCGGTCGATGCCGGCGACGACGAAACCGTGGTGTTTTCGTGGATCGAATGGCCGGACAAGGCGACCCGCGATGCGGGCATGCGCAAGATGATGGACGACCCGCGCATGGACCCATCGGTCAACCCGATGCCGTTCGATGGCAAGCGCCTGATCTACGGCGGCTTCGTTCCGATCCTGAGCCTGGGGCAATCGGGCTGAGCACTGCAGCGCGCGCGTGCGCCGGCCTGTCGCATGAGCGCCGCACACCCGGTGTTGCGGCAGTGGCCGACGACACCGGACCTTCGGCGATGGCAGTTACACTGGCAGCATGCAGCCGCGCTCGCCGCCCATGATGCGCGAGCGCAGCGACTGCATTGCCTGCCACCGGAGACCGCCGCATGACCGACGCACCGCTTTTGATCGCCTGCCCGAGCTGCGCTGCGATGAACCGTGTCGCAGCTGCGCGTCTGCGCGATGCCCCCAACTGCGGCAGTTGCCACAAGCCCTTGTTCCTGGGCACGCCGGTGGCGCTGTCGGTAGCCGATTTCGACAAGCATGCGCTGCGCAGCGCGCTGCCGTTGGTGGTGGATTTCTGGGCGCCGTGGTGCGGGCCGTGCCTGAGCATGGCGCCACAGTTTGCCGCAGCCGCGGCACTGCTCGAACCGCAGGTCCGGCTGGCGAAGGTCGATACCGATCTGCATCCGGCGCTGGGCACGCGCTTCGGCATCCGCAGCATCCCGACCTTGCTGGTCATCCGCGGCGGCAGTGAGCTGGGCCGTCACTCCGGCGCGGTGAGCAGCGCGCAGATCGTCAGCTGGGTGCAGTCGGTGTTGCGCAGCCGTTGACACAAAAAAACCCGCTGCATGATGCACGCAGCGGGTCTGTTCTACGTTCTACGGTCGGCATCACTGCGGCACACGCGCAGTGATGCAGTCGATCGATCAAGCACCGGGAGCGGCTGACCAGAGCACCGTGCAGCCGCCCGCTACTTTTCAATCGCTCTTACTGCCAGTTGACGTTGACCGACACACCCACCATGCGCGGCTCGTTGTACACCGCCGCCATGTAGTTTTCGATCACGCCCTTGACGTTCTTCTCGTTGGTGATGTTGCGCGCAAACGCCGCCACTTCCCACGCACCGTAGCCGCCGGTGTAGCCGAGCTTGAGGCCGCCTTCGAAATTGCCGTCGGCGCGGAACTCGGTGGAGTCGTACAGCACGAAGCTGGTTTCGCCCTGCTTGTTCCAGTCGGTGGAGACGAAGAAGGCGCCATCGTTGCCCACCGGAATGTCGTAGCGCGCGGCCAGGTTGAGGTTGTACTTGGGCGCGTTGGGCAGCGGGTTGCCGTCGATCTGCGCAAAGGTGTTGGCACCGACGCGGATGGTCGGGTCGTTGACTGTGCACACCACCACGCCGTTGAGCGCACAGGCCTGCGCGTAGACGCGATCGTCGTGGATTTCGCTATGCAACAGGCTCAGGCCGGCGGTCAGCGACAGGTTGGAGATCGGGCGCCAGTCCAGATCCGCCTCCAGGCCGTAGGCCTTGGCCTTGTCGGCATTGAACAGCACGCCGTTGCCGTCCGAGTCGTTGCCGTTGAGCTGGATGTCGTCCACCGTATAGGTGAAGCCGCTGACGTTCAGACGCAGGCGATTGTCGAACAGGCTGCTCTTGATGCCGGCCTCCCACGACAGGATGGTTTCCGAATCGGCGGTGGTGAAATCGGAATTGAACACCGCGCTGCGGCCCTGGATGGTCGGGCCGCGGAAACCGCGTGCCACGCGCGCATAGACGCTCAGCTCGGGATTGATCTCATACATCGCGCTGAGATCCCAGCTGGGCTGGGTGTCGGACATGCGCACGTCGCGACGGCCGCGATAGGTCACCGCACCGGCGGCGGTATCGGCGGTCTTGAGCAGGCGGGTTTCCTTGCTGTCCTTGGTCTGGCGCAGACCGGCAGTCAGGGTGAGCGCGTCGGTGGCCTTGTAGCTGAGCTGCCCGAAGCCGGCCCAGGAGGTATTGGTGTTGCGCAGGCGCACCCAGTTGTTGGGGTTGCGCGCGGCGGTCTGCAGGAAATACGCCCGCTGATAGAAATCGGTGGTGTCGCGCCCGTCGAAGTAGAACGCGCCCACCTGCCATTGCAGGGTGTCGTCGCCTTCGCTGGCCAGACGCAGTTCCTGGGTGTACTGGTCCAGGTCGCGGATCTGCCCCATCGACTGGCCGAAGCCGTTCGGCACGCCGTTGACCGGGTAATTGGCCGCTGCGCCGCCATCGGTGTCGCCACGGCTATAGCCGGAGGTGGTTTCGTAGGCGGTGATGGAGGTCAGCGACACGCCGCCGAAATCGTAGATCGCCTTGATCGAGCCGCCGTCGGTCTGATACGCCTGCGGGTTGTCGTGCGCCTCGTCGTAGGCAACGCGATCGCGCGGCACGTCGACCTTGTCGCTGCCGCGCGTGACCGCATTGCGCAGGAACAACGTGGAGGTGCCGTCGTAGTCGCGCGTATGCACCGAGCCCAGCAGCGAGAACGCGTCGTTGGGCTTGAGCAGCAACTGCAGGCGCGCATTGCGGTCGTTGTAGCCGCCCATCGCATCCTTGCGCGGGGTACGCGTGCCGTCGGCGCTGCTGCCGGCGAAGGTGTTGTCCACCCAGTCGTCGCGGTGCTGGTACAGGGCCGACACACGGAACGACAGCACGTCGTTGATCGGGCCGCCGAAGCCGCCGTCCAGCGACACCGTGTTGTAGCTGCCGTAGCTGGCATCGACGCGGCCGGTATAGGTATCGCTGGGTTTGATGGTGTCGAACTTGACGATGCCGGCGGTGGTGTTGCGGCCGAACAAGGTGCCCTGCGGGCCGCGCAGCACTTCGACCTGGTCCACGTCATAGACCGGGTTGGACTTGAGCACCACGTGCTCCAGCACCACGTCGTCCTGGATGATGGACACCGGCTGCGAAGCGCCAAGGTAGAAATCGATATTACCCAGGCCACGGATATAGAAGCGCGGAAAGATGCGCCCGGTGGTGGTCTCGGCATAGAAGCCCGGCACGCGGCCGGACAGCGCCAGCAGCGTGTCGTCGCCACCGGCGGTGAACTCGCGCATCGCCGCGCCCTGCACCACGCCCACCGACACCGGCACTTCCTGCAGGTTCTGCTCGCGGTGCTCGGCAGTGACGGTGACCGTATCCAGCGCGGTCGGGCTGCCCTCGCCCTCGCCCTGGCGCGTCGGCGCCTGCTGCGCAGAGGCAGCGGCGGCCAGCGAGGCAAGCAGCAGGCCGGCGCAGGCACGCGCCAGCGGCGTGCGCTGCAAGGCGGCGCGACGGCGTGCGGGTGCGTGCGTGGTGGCGGACGTCAGGGACGCGGAGACAGACGAATACAACGACATGCGAGATGATCCTTGGGTAAGTGACGCGAGGGGTGACACGGAGGCAAACGCGGCGATCAACATGACTGCGCGGCGATCAGGCGGGCACGGCCGGTACTTGGAATCGGCACGTCGCACTCGTACACGCCGGTTCCTCCCCCACCGTCCGCACCCACCTGACACCTGCTCGCCACGTTTTGTTGGCCACTCCAGCGTCCGTCGGCACCGGGCATGCCGGCCGACGACGCAAGGTGGCGCCGCGCGCACGATATGTCAGCAATGTTGCAGCTCTATGGCAAGCGTGCCGTTGCGCACATGGCCGCCGTTGCAGAGCCATGCCGCGGCGCGCGCCAGGCATTTCGAAACGGCATGCCTGCGCTGGCCGCGTGCTGTCATGCTGGCGCCATGCGGACGTGCTCAGCGGAGAGGAACAGAGCTTGAAACGACTTGGATGGATGGCGGGCGTACTGGCCGCGGTGAGTTGTCAGCTGGCGCAGGCCGGCAGCGCGGTGATCAGCCGGATCGATTACCAGGGCGATGGCGGCCCGGTACCGACTGCCTCGCAATACCGCAACCCGGTCGTGGCGGGTTTCCATCCGGACCCCTCGGCAATCCGCGTCGGCGACGACTTCTATCTGGTCAACTCCAGCTTCGGCTATTTCCCCGGCCTGCCGGTGTTCAAGAGCCGCGATCTGGTGCACTGGACGCAGATCGGCAACGCGATCGATCGCCCCGATCAAATCAAATACGGCAACGACGAACTCACCCGCGGCCTGTTCGCCGCCAGCATCAGTCACCACGACGGCACCTTCTACATCGCCAACACCTGTTTCTACTGCGATGGCGGCAATTTCCTGATCACCGCCAAGGACCCGGCCGGGCCCTGGTCGGACCCGATCTGGCTGGATGCCAAGGGCATCGACCCATCGCTGTTCTTCGACGACGACGGCAGCGCCTGGCTGGTCAACAACGATGTGCCGGCAGGCAAGCTGCGTTACGACGGACACCGCGCGATCTGGCTGCAGCGGCTGGATCTGGCCAGCATGAAACTGGTCGGCACGCGCCAGGTGCTGGTGGATGCGGGCTTCCAGCCGGCCAGCAACCCCGAGCATATCGAGGGCCCGCACCTGTTCCGCCGCGATGGCTATTACTACCTGACCGCAGCCGAGGGCGGCACCGGCGAGCAGCATGCACAGATGATCTACCGCAGCCGCCAGATCGCCGGGCCCTACCAGCCCTGGAGCGGCAATCCGGTGCTGACCCAGCGCGATCTGGACCCCAGCCGCAGCGCGCCGATCACCTCCGCAGGCCACGCGCAATTGGTCGAATTGCAGGACGGTTCCTGGTGGGCGGTATTCCTGGCCACCCGCCCATATCAAGGCAACCACTACACCCTGGGTCGCGAAACCTTCCTGTTGCCGGTGCAGTGGCGCGACGGCTGGCCGGTGATATTGCCGCACGGCACGGCAGTGCCTGCGGTCGCCACGCGCCCCCCGCTACCGGCAGACCCGCAGCGCATAGCCACCAGCGGGCCGATGCAGTGGAGCGAGCATTTCCAGGACGCGCGCGTGCCGATGCAATGGATGACCATCCATCCGCCAACGACGCCGTGGTATGTCACCGGCCCGCAGGGTCTGCGCATCACGCCCTCGAGCGTGGCGCTGGGCGATATCGGCCGCGGGCAGCCGGCGTATCTGGGCCACCGTCTGCAGCATCACCACGCCACGCTGGCGGCGACCGTCGATGGCAGCACGCTGGCAGCGGGCGAACAGGCCGGGCTGGCAATCGTCGCCAGGGAAACGCATTACCTGGCCTTACTGCTGGTGCGCGGGGATGCCGGCATGTCGGTGGTGCTGTCGCGCCGCGCCGGGACGCAGGAGCCAGGCAGCGGCACCGTGCTGGCGCGCGCGCCGCTGGCCGATGCAACCCAACCGGTCACGCTGCGCTTTGCCCTGGATGGCGCACGCGTGCATGTGGATTACGCAGTCGGCAGCGGTCAGTGGCAGACGCTGCTGGAACAGGGCGATGCCCGCATGCTCAGTACCGACAGCGCCGGCGGTTTTCTGGGTGCCACGTTCGGCCCCTACGCGTACGCGCAGTGAGCGCGCGCACGCCAACGGCACGCCGGCGCACTGGACAAGCATCCACTGCAGCCAGGCACGTGCAACATGGCGTGTCAGGCACAGGCAGCGCACACCTGAGACACACGCAGCTGGACGCTGGTTTGGACGCGGTCAACGCCTGAAGCGTCGCGGCACATCGTCATCGTCGTCGTCGCGCGGCAGGCGCAGGCACCGACGGCTGGCGCCTACGCGCGTAAACGCGTCAGGCGCGGGCGGCGATCACGCTGCTATCGAGCATCTGCCCGACCATGTTGAGCAGATCGTTGAGGCTGAAAGGCTTGGGCAGCAGTGCCATGCCATCGGCCAGGAATTCCTGGCGGGTGGCGGCATTTTCGGCGTAGCCGGTGATGAACAGGATCGGCAGGCCCGGCCGCAGCGCGCGCGCAACGTCGGCCATGTCGCGCCCGTTCATGCCGGGCAGGCCGACGTCGGACACCACCAGATCGATCTCCACGCCGGCACGCAACTGATCCAGCGCGCCTTTGGCATCTTCGGCTTCGACCACGTGGTAACCGGCATCGCTGAGCACCTCGCTCACCATCATGCGCACCACGTCGGTGTCGTCCACCAGCAGGATGCGCTCGCTGCGTGTACGGGGCGAACTCGGTGCCGGTGCCGGCGGCACTGCGCTGGCGGTGAGCCCGCGCGGCAGCAGCAAGGCCACCGTGGTCCCGCGCCCGACGGTGCTGGTGATGCGTGCGGTGCCGCCGGACTGGCGCGCAAAGCCATAGGTCATCGACAAGCCCAGGCCGGTGCCCTCGCCGATCGGCTTGGTGGTGAAGAAAGGCTCGAAGACCTGATTGAGAATCGCTGGCTCGATGCCGCTGCCGTTGTCGATCACGTTCACCGCCACGTAATCGCCATCGTCCAGTTCCGGATCGCCTTGCGCGGTGTAGGCCGCGCTCTGGATGCGGATGGTGCCCCGGCCCTTCAACGCGTCGCGTGCGTTGATGACCAGGTTGAGCACCACGTTTTCGAGCTGGTTGGCATCGGCCACCGCCACCAGCGGCGTGTCCGCCAACTCCAGTTCCAGCACGATGTTCTCGCCGATCGAGCGGTGCAGCATGTCTTCCAGCGAACGCACGCGTGCGTTGATGTCGAAGGCCTGCGCATCCAGCGATTGCTTGCGTGCAAAGGCCAGCATGCGCTGGGTCAGCGCGGCGGCGCGATGCGCCGAGCCGGTGGCGATCTCGGCCAGCCGCGGCACCCGCTCGATGCGGTTGGACTCGACCGCCAGCTGGATCATGTCCAGGCCGGAAATGATGCTGGTCAGCAGATTGTTGAAGTCGTGCGCGATGCCGCCGGTGAGCTTGCCCAGCGCTTCCATCTTCTGCGCCTGCAGCAACTGGATTTCGGTGCGCTGGCGCTCGGCGATCTGGTGGGCCAACTCGGTGGTGGCGGTATCCAGTTCCTGGCGCTGCTCGCGCTCGCGCAGGCGCTGTTCGGTGACGTCCTCGACCAGCAGCAGGCCCAGATCCGGTTCGCGGTACGGCGACACGCGCCACTCGGTTTCGCACACCTTGCCCTCGCGCAGGATCGACAAGGCGCCGCTCCAGCGCTCGCGCTGCGCCAGCGCGTCGGTCAGCGCCTGCACGGTGGCGGCCTGGTCCACGCCCGGCACGGCAAGCGCCTCGCCGGGCGTGACGGTACCGATCAGGCGCTGGAACGCCGCATTGGCCTCATGCGTGTGCAGCCTGGCATCGACCACCGCAATCGGTGCGCTGATGTGCTCGAAGATCTCGCGGAAGCGTGCCTCGCTGATGCGCAAGGCGTCTTCGGCCTGGCGCGCACGCAGCAGGGTGCGCAGCGTGGCAACCAGCACGCTGGGGTCGACCGGATGAATCAGGTAGGCGTCGGCACCGGCCTCCAGGCCGGTGATCATGTCGCCGGTGGCAATCGACGCGGCCGACACGTGCACCACCGGCAGCAACGCGGTGCGCGGCTCGGCGCGTAGCGTGCGCACGATGTCAAAACCGCTCATGTCCGGCAGATTGACGTCCAGCACCACCGCAGAGAATGCCTGCTCGGCCAGTTTGGCCAAGCCGTCGGTGCCGGTGCCGGCTTCGTCGACCACGAACTGGTGGTGTTCGAGCACGCGGCGCACCGAATAACGCGTCACCGCGTTGTCGTCGACCACCAGAATGTGCGGCTTACTGCCCAAGTGCATCCTCCGCTGCCAGCGTGACCGGCAGCACCACGAAAAATTCCGAGCCCTGCCCGACCACGCTGTTGATCCCCACCGTGCCGCCCAGCAACTCGGCGAACCGCTTGCAGATCGACAGCCCCAGACCGGTGCCGGTGAGGCGTTTCTGCAACGGCGAATCCACCTGTACAAAATCCTCGAACAAGGCGTCGTGAAGCTCGGCCGGAATGCCGATGCCGGTGTCCTGCACGCCGAAGCGCACATGGGTCTCGCCTTCCAGCTGCGCGAACACGCGCACATGGCCTTGCGGGGTGAACTTGAGCGCGTTGGAAATGAAGTTGCGCAGGATCTGCGCCAGCTTCTTGTCGTCGGTATAGAGCATCGGCAGCACCGGCGGATCTTCGAAGATCAAGGTGGTGCTGCCGGCATCGGTGAGCGGGCGGAACATGCCGCGCAAGGCCGCAAACAGGTCCATCAGGTCGAACCAGCCCGGCGAAATGGTGATGCGCCCGGCCTCGATCTTGGCCAGATCCAGCAGGTCGTCGACCATCTCGGTGAGCTCGCGCGCCGAGGCGCTGACAAAGCGCACCTGCTTGGACTGCTCGGTGGTCAGCGGCCCGTCCATGCCGTCTTCCAGCAGCCGCGTGATGCTCAGGATCGAGCTGAGCGGGGTGCGGAACTCGTGGCTCATGTACGACAGGAAGCGGCTCTTGAGCTCGGACACGTCGCGCAGCTGTTCGGCCTGCTGATCCAGCTCGGCATACAGCGCCAGCACGCCCTGGTTGGTCTCTTCCAGCTCTTCGCGCAGGGCCTGGTTCTGCCGCCGCAGCGCGTCCAGTTCGGCCAGCGGATCGAGCGGCGGTGTCTCACTGGAAGCATTCATTGCAGGCCTCCCAGCCGCATGACAAACACGCCGCAATCGTCGCGGCCACGCGTGTAATCGCGCAACAGCACCGCCGCAATCAGACGCGGATGGCGCGACAGCAGGCCCGGATGATCGCGCAGGTTCCAGCGCGATTGCAGGCCATCGCTGTGCATGACCAGCAGCTTGCCGGCGGCATCCGCAAAATCGAACGGCTGCGCCTTGCGGAACTGCACCCCGACGATGCCCGGATGCGACGGCATGCCACGCACGCCGTCGCCATCGCACAGCGAGGCGACGATATTGCCGACACCGGCAAAGCGCACCCGGCCGGTGCTGCTGTCGAACTGCATCACCGCCGCCGCGCCGCCGCGGGTGCCGGACATGCCGGCATGCAGCTGCGCGATGCGCTCGCCGGGCTCGCCGCGGGCCGTGGCTGCAGCGCGCGTCCCGGCATCGGCAGCATCGGCGGCACCCGGACCGTGGCCCAGGCCATCGATCACGGTGACGGTCGCCCGCTGGTCGCCAATCGCCAGATGCCAGGCATCGCCGCACACCGTTTCGCTGTGCAGCGGCAGGCGGATGGCGCCGTACGGCAGGTCCAGCTCGGCGCGTTGCTGCGCAAACAGCCGTGCCATCACCACCGCGCCCTTGGCATCGGAATACGCGTCCAGCACCTGCGCCTGGCGCTGGATCGCGCCCAGCCCGGTGCCCGGCGTGCCGGCGGTGGAATAACCATCGCGCAGGCCGTCCACGAGTGCGAACCCGGGGCCGCCGTCGATGGCACAGATCTCCACGCCCATGCCCTGGCGTGCGGCCACCGTGGACAACTGCAGCCAGCCGCCACGTCCATGCTTGACCATGTTGGTGGCAAGCTCGGTGGCCACCAGCGCCACGCGCCCGCCGGCAGCCTCATCGAAACCCAGCGCCTGAGCCAGCACCGCCGCCTCGCGGCGCGCCTGCCCGACCTGGCTGGTTTCGTCGACGCGAAACGCGCGCGTGACTTCGCCAGCAAGCATCACTTCCATTTGGTGATGGTGATGCGCGTGCCCTTGCCGGCTGCGGTGTCCAGCACGAAATCATCCACCAGCCGACGGCTACCGGACAGGCCCAGCCCCAGCCCGCTGCCGGAGGTCCAGCCATCGGTGAGCGCCAGATCCAGGTCGGGAATGCCGGGGCCTTCGTCGCGGAAGGTCAGCTGCACGCCCTTGCGGATGCCGCTTTCCACCAGGGCCCAATCCATGTCGCCGCCGCCGCCGTAGATCACGGTGTTGCGGGCCAGCTCGCTGGCTGCGGTGACCAGCTTGGTCTGGTCGACCAGACGCAGGCCGCACTGCACCACCAGCTTGCGTACCGTCTGCCGGGCCAGCACCACATCCTGTTCGGTGCGCACCGGTTGCGAACCGGTGGTCATGAATCGCGATCGGGTTGCTGCAACAGGCGCATGCCGCGTTCGACATTGAGCGCGGTGCGCACCGACGGCAGGGTCAGGCCCAGCTCGACCAGCGTGATCGCCACGGCCGGCTGCATGCCCACCACCACGGTCCTGGCATCCATGATCGCCGCCAGCCCGGAGATGGTGCTGATCATGCGGCCGATGAAGGAGTCGACGATGTCCAGTGCGGAAATGTCGATCAGCACGCCGCGCGCGGAGGTGGCGCTGATCTTTTCCGACAGGTCTTCCTGCAGCGTCATCGCCAGTTGGTCATGCATGTCCACCTGGATGGTGACCAGCAGCAGGTCGCCCATCCGCAGGATCGGGATGCGCTCCATGTCAGCCTGCCTTGCTGACGGTCACGCCGATGCGCTTGAGCGCCAGCGCCAGTGCGTCGGACAGGTTGGCCTTGGTGACGATGCCCTGCAGGTCCAGCCCCAGGTGCACGATGGTCTGCGCGATCTGCGGGCGCACCCCGCTGATGATGGCGTCGGCGCCCATCAGGCGGATCGCAGTGACGGTCTTGAGCAGGTGCTGCGCGACCAGCGTGTCCACGGTGGGCACGCCGGTGATGTCGATGATGGCGATTTCCGAGCCGGTATCGACGATGCGCTGCAGCAGCGACTCCATCACCACCTGGGTGCGCTGCGAATCCAGCGTGCCGATCATCGGCAGTGCCAGCACGCCATCCCACAATTTGACCACCGGAGTGGACAGCTCCAGCATTTCTTCCTGCTGGCGCACGATGATGTCTTCGCGGGTCTTCTGGAACGCCTTGACGGTGTACAGGCCCAGACGGTCCAGCAGCTCGGACAGCGCCCACAGCTGCTGGCCCAGTTCTTGAGGCGTATCGGCGTACTCGCGCTGCACCAGCGCAAACAGCACCCGCTTGAGCGAGAAGATGAAATTGGCGGTCTCCTGCGAATCGAAGCCGCGGGTGGCGCGGTCGCGCGACAGGTTTTCCAGGAAGCGACGTACCTCGCTCCAGTCGGCGCTATCCAGGCTGCTGCTGCCGTCCTTCAGGGAAGCGACCAACAGGTGCAAAAAGTCCGCACTCTGGGTTTCGATGTCCTGCCGGGAAATCCGTCCATCGCTGCCCAGGCTGGAGCCCAGCCATGCAGCCAACAATGCACTTTCCTGGCCACGAATCGCATCGATCGAGCGCTGCTGCAATGCCACCATGAGATCACCCGCCGAGAGTAGAAGAGAGAAGGCTGGGCATGCGGGGCGATGGCGCCCCCTGACTGGCGCGGCGCCCCCACGCCGAAGCGCAGCAGAATAAAGCAATTCAGTTTCGGCAACCAGCGACGAACCTGTAGCGGTCAGAGGAACGTCCAGACAGAGTTTGACATTGCGGCGCACGCGGTGAACGTGAGCGCGACCACGCCTGGAAAGATGCGATGACTGCCGTCCCGTTCCCTTGCCACCGGCGCGACGATTGCAGGCGCGACGGCCGCCAATTGGCGTCCGCCGCCGGCTCGGCCGTGCCTGCTGCGGCCGACCGCTGCGCAACGGTGGTCATGCTTTGCGGGCAGAGCGCGCCTGACGCCGCCCCATACCTGTCGGAACCGCGCATCCCATGCCAGCGGACGCGCCCGCTGCGCCGGCTGGCCCGCTCGTCCACAACCGGCACCGCATGCAACGCGCTGTGCCACCGGCAGGGTGTCTGCGCGGCGGCCGGGCGTGGTCTGATCGCAGCCTGCTTTTCTCAGGTGGTCGCTCTCCATGTCATCGCTGTTTTCTCCGTATCAACTCAAGGACGTCACGCTGCGCAACCGCATCGCGGTTCCGCCCATGTGCCAGTACACCGCCGTCGACGGCCTCAGCAACGCGTGGCATCAGGTGCACTACGCCGGCATGGCGCGCGGCGGTGCGGGCCTGGTCATCGTCGAAGCCACCGGCGTATCACCGGAAGGACGCATCACCCCCGGGTGCCTGGGCCTGTGGAACGACGACCAGGCCGAAGGACTGGCGCGCATCGCGGCATCGATCAGCGCTGCCGGCGCCGTGCCGGGCATCCAGATCGGCCACGCCGGCCGCAAGGCCAGTGCCAACCTGCCGTGGGAAGGCGACGACCACATCGCCGACGGCGACCCGCGCGGCTGGGACACCATCTCGCCCTCGGCCATCGCCTTCGGCGGCGGCCTGCCCAAAGTGCCGCGTGAGATGACGCTGGACGACATCGCCCGCGTGCGCGGCGATTTTGTCGCCGCCGCACAGCGTGCACGCGATGCCGGCTTCCAGTGGCTGGAGCTGCATTTTGCCCACGGCTATCTGGCGCAGAGCTTCTTCTCGGTACACGCCAATCAACGCCAGGATCACTACGGCGGCACTGCCGACAACCGCGCGCGCTTCCTGCTGGAAACGCTGCAGGCCGTACGTGCGGTCTGGCCGGAACAGCTGCCGCTGACCGCACGCTTTGGCGTGATCGAATTCGATGGCCGCGACGAAGAGACCCTGCAGGAAGCCATCGCACTGACGCGCAACTTCAAGCAAGGCGGCCTGGATCTGCTCAACGTCAGCATCGGCTTCAGCACTCCGACTGCGCAGATTCCGTGGGGACCGGCCTTGCTGGCGCCTTACGCCGAACGGGTCAGCCGCGAGGCGCAGCTGCCGGTTGCCTCGTCCTGGAACATCGACGATCCACTGGAAGCCGACCGCGTCGTCGCCGCCGGACAGATGGAGCTGGTGATGGTCGGCCGCGCGCACCTGGCCAACCCACACTGGCCGTATCACGCCGCATTGGCCCTGGGCGAAGAACGCCCGTCCTGGGTGCTACCGCCCTCGTACGCGCACTGGCTGGAGCGTTACGGCAAGCGCAGCTGATCGGACAGCTGCGATGCACTGCGAGAGTGCGGTACGTGCAAATGCTTAGGTCTGCTGCGGGCGCTTGTACCGGGTTTCCAGGGATGGATTCCCGGCGTGTCCCGACACTGCATGCGGCGCCGCGCCGCTGAACAGCTCCGCAGACCTGGCAATCTTGTGCAAGACCTCTGCCAGTTCCATGCGAATGCTTCGGTCTGCCGAGGGCGCTTGCACGCGTACCGGCGTAGGAGACGCCGCAAGTACGTCCATGTAGGCTCTGGCGCGGCATCCATGCCGCTCAAGGTCCCACACCGGCACGCGCGCAAGCACCACCGGTTGTTGTCGGTTGCTGAAAGAAATGCGAGCAGCCAGATGAGCTGCACGTTCCTCCTCGCGTCCATTCCTGGCGACGTGACAGTAGATGGATGGCTTACCGATTACATCGACCAAGAAATCCGCAAGAATTAACGCTTGCCTGAAAGCATTGCTTGCCGATCAGCGGTAGCAATCTTGAGAGCGCGGCGCCGCGTCCGGTGGCGGGACCGTGTGGCGACATGGATGTCGCCACCGAGCCTCCAGGGATGGATTCACGGCGTGTCCCGACACTGGATGCGGCGCCGCGCCGCCGACCGACTCCGCACACCGAATCAATCTTGCGCACGACATCCACCGGTTCTACGCGAATGCTTCGGTCTGCCGAGGGCGCTTGCACGCGTACCGGCGTAGGACACGCCGCAAGTACGTCCATGTAGGCTCTGGCGCGGCATCCATGCCGCTCAAGGTCCCACGCCGGCACGCGCGCAAGCACCACCGGTTGTTGTCGGTTGCGGAAAGAAATGCGAACAGCCAGATGGGCTGCACGCTCTTCCGAGCATCACCATTCCTGACGACAGGCCAGCAGTTGGCACGCAACCACGCATGCCAATCCCGAATGCCCAATCCCCAATCCCGGCGGCGGCCGCGTCAGCAGCTAATGCGCGACGAGCTTGATCGCCGCCCTACAGCCCGTAACGCTCTACTGCGTCCAGATGCGGGCGCGGGTCCTGATCGCAGGCCTCGGCCAGGCGCAGCCAGCACATCGGGTGCGCCCACTGCGCGGTTGTGGCCAGCAGGACGCGATGCAGTTCCAGCGGCGCCGCCGCTTCCGGCAGCGCCACGGTGAACAGCACGCCCGGCAAGCCCGTGCTCGCATCTTCCGGGTCGAATGCCTCCGCGTGCTCAGGATCGACCACACGATAGTCGTCGCGACTATGCAGCCACAGTTTCCAGCCACGCGCTTCGATGTCCTCGCGCAAGGCGTCGATCGCCTGCTCGCCGGGATGCACGCCATCCACCAGCCAGCTGCTGCCGTAACCACCCGCCTCCAGCACATGCACCTGCGCATAGGTCGGCACGAAACGCTCGCGCTCGGCCTCGTCCTCCGGCGGCGGGTACAACAACTCCGCATCGAACACCACCCAGTCGCCGACATGCTGGCGCCGATGCGCCGGTGCATTTTCGACGATACGCGCGGTGACCGGGCCGGTGCGCCGCGCATAGTACTCGGCTGCCTCGCCGTCATCCACGCAACGCACGATTACCCAACCCCAGGTTTCTTCGACCACGCCACTGGTGCTGCTCAGCTCCATGCCAAGCGCCAGCGCCGAGGCGCGCACCGCGTCCCACTGCTGCGCCGCGCTGGCCGCGGTCATGTGATCCCAATGCGCGGAGCGCGGTTCTTCCATCAACTCGGTCAGCTGTCGATACACCTCGGTGGCATCGGCGAAGCGGCCGGTGTTGAGATACATGCGCCCCAGCAAGCCGCGCGCACCGTGCGAGCCGGGCGACAGTTCCAGCAACGCGGTGCAGGCCTGCTCCAACGCCGGCCAATCGGCCAGCCGCTGGGCCAGCTGCGCTTCGCACCACAACGCCGCCACCGGCACCAGCGGGCGATACAGCTGCGCCAGCCGGCGCAGGCCGGCCTCGTCGCCACGGCCCAGCAGCAAATTCATCAGCCGGAAGGTCGGGCTGGTTTCGCGATCGGCATGCCGCTGCACGAATGACCACAGCAGCGCGATCGCCTCGTCGTCGGCCGCACACGCGCTCAATGCCGACGCCGTGGTGTCCACCAACTCGGCATCGTCGGGTCGCTCGGCCACTGCCTGCAGCAACCACTGCGCTTCGCGCTCGGGGTTACGCGCCACGTCTTCGCCCTGCGCATCCAGCCATGCCAGCAACTGCTCGGCGGGGACCGGCGCCGGCTCGCCCGCCGGTGCGGTTTCGATGCGCACGGCCAGCCCGTCCAGCAGTTGCGTGGCGCCACGGTCCTGGCGCAACTTGGGCACGTGCGCACGCGCAAGCGCCAGGTGGCGGCGCGCAGTCCACACCGCGCCACGCTGCAAGGCCAGCCCGATCGCCATCTCGGCCGCCTCGATCAGGATGCGATGCGCACCCACCTGCGCGTAATGATCGAGCATCACCTGCAGGCGGCTGCCCAGATCCCAGGTGTTGCGCTCGGGCTGGCGCGACACCAGCACCACCACCGCATGCAACCAGTGCAGGCGGTAGCGCGGCGCGACCTCGCGCCACGGCAGAAACGCTTCCAGCGCTTCGTCGTCACGATTCAACATCGCCAGGGCGCGGGCTTTCTGCAAACGCCGCGGCTGACTGCAGTTGGCCCACTCCGCCCCTTCGCGTGCGGCCTCGCGCTCGCGCTGCTCGATCAGTGCCAACGCATCTTCTGCGCGGCCCAGCGAGAGCAGGATCGAGATGCGCATGTCCGGCACGCCGTCGTAAATCTGCCCGCCATGCGCAAGAATGGTCTGCGACTGCTGGTCCAGATAACTCAGCGCCGCCTCGCCGCGTCCGTCGTCGAGCAAGGCATCGGCTTTTTCGCAGCTCAGGCACTGGTAGCACGACCAGCTTGGATCAATGCGGCCCAGCGTTTCCTCGCAGACCTCGATGCGCTCTTCCACCCAGCCCGGACCATCGATATTGGCGTAGCACGCGGCCAAATCCTGGGTCACGCACACCGACTGCGGGCACTCCACCGCATCAGGGCGGTGCGCGCGTTCGAACAGCGTCACCGCATCGCTCAGCGCACGCTCGCCTTCGCACAGGTTGCCGACCCGGTTGCGCATTTCCCAATGCCCGACGAACACCTCCAGCCACGGATTGGCCAGCGTCTTGCCCAGCGCACGCGCCTCGGGCAACAGCGCTTCGGCACGTTCGATCTGCAGGTCGCAGATATGGTCGGTCAGGCGCGTCAGCAGCTGCGCATTCTGCGGCTGCCCGGCTTCGCCCAGATCGTCCTGCAGCTTTTCTACCCAGTTCCAGATTTCCATCGTGTTGCTCCTTCGATGCGGCGCTCAGCGTGCCAGCAATTGGGTCACGGCCTCGGCAAGATCGCCGAAGGCCCGGTTCAAATCCGATCCGCCCGATGCGTTGGCACCGGGCTGCGGTTGGGTGCGCCCCTGCGCCGACACGATCACCTTCAGTGAGCGCAGCAGCCGTGCCGCCACCGCCGCCTGCGGATTGCCGGCACGCTGCGCCGCCAGCAGCGCCTGCAACGCCGGGTTGTCGAGATTCAGGTAGAGCCGCTGGGTCTGCCGTGCTTCGATCCCCGCCGTGAATTGCCGGGCCAGCCGCAGCGCAGCGGTGGACACGCGCTTGTCGTTCTCGTCCTGCTCCAGGCGGCGTTTCAGTTCGGCCTCGCGGTCGGGCACCACCACCAACGGCAATGCCTCGGGGCTGAAACGCGCCGGCACCAGCGCTTCGCCATCGCCCAGATGCTGTTCCAGCCAGGCCAGTTCGTCGGCCGGCAGCGTGTCCAGCTGGAACAACTGCCGGTTGCCCTGCTCGGTGCCCAGCTCGACCAGGCGCACGCCCTTGGCCTGCGTCCAGCGGCGCAGGAACGGCACCACCGCATAGCGATTTCCGTAGGCTACCGGCACGCCCATCGCGCGGAACAGCATTTCTTCGAAACCGCTGTCGCTGTCCAGGATCACGTGCACCGCACCACGCGCCGGCAACTGCTGCGCCGGCAGGTCGCCCTGCGAGGTCGGCACCCGCACGTGTTCCATCAGCAACTCGAACAGACGCTCGTCGCACAGCGCCGCGCCCAGCAATGCCTCGTTGTGCCGCAGCAGGATGCGCCGCCAGGCTTCCGGCTGCTGACGCGCCACATCGGCCAGGCCCTGCACCAGCGCCTCGGACAGCGCGTGCTGCACGGCCGCGTAGGTGGCATCGCGCTGCAGGTCTTCGCGGCTGGCGGTGGGCGTCAAACGATTGGATTCGATCACGCCCCCGATAAAGCCCGCCCACGGCGGCAGCAGTTCACGCGCGTTGTCGTCCAGCAGCATGCCGCGCAGGAATACCGACAGATTGCGGTTGTCGCTGGTGCCGTAGGTGGCCCCGTCCTGCACCCACAGCAGGCCGACCGCATCGCTGCCCTCCTCCGCGCGCACCGGCATGCAGCACAAGGGTTCGAAGTTGCGCTCGAAACGTGCAGCAAACTCGCGTTGACGCCGCCAGGCCTGCACCGGATGCAACGGCACCGCGTCGTGCACGCGCCACGGTGGCGGCTCGGGGTTGATCGCCTGGGTGTCGGAGCCAATCCAGATCGGCTCGCGCAACAGCGCGCAATAGCGCGACAGGATCTCGCGCAGCCGTGCTTCCTGGGCCAACGACAGATAGTCCTGGTGCAGTTCCAGCACCACTTCCGTCCCGACCTGCGCACGCGCCGGGATCGGGCTCACCGTGTATTGCTCGGCATTGCTGGAGATATAGCAATGCCCCAGCGTCGGGCTCTGGTAGGAGGTGGTGCGCACGTTGACGCGGCGCGCCAGCACGAAGGCCGACAGAAAGCCCAGCCCGAACATGCCGATCAGGCCGCTGTCCTCATGCCCGCCCTGACGCAGGCCACGCGTATACCCCACGCCGACCGTGGCCAGGTAATCGTGGATTTCCTGCTGGGTCAGCCCGGCGCCGGTATCGATGATGCGCACGATCCCCTGGGCAGCGTCGGCATGCACTTCGATGCGCGATTCGCCTTGCCAGTCGGGTTGCTCCAGCCGGCGACGCAGGATCGAGTCGTGCGCGTTCTGCACCAGCTCGCGCAGCGCGACCACCGGCGTGGAATACAGATGCTTGCTGAGGACGGACATCAGTCCGTTGAGATCGACGCCTGCACGGCGGATCTGGGAGGCGTCCGTCGCCTCGGAGGTGTGATCTTGCATGATCGTTCGTCGTTTCCTTGGCGGCCACGCCCATCCTCGGACGCGCCTTCCTGGGTGGCAGTGCTAGCCGAACAGGATAGCCGCAAGCCACGCCATACGCACGCGCGTCACACTATGACTGCCTTCAGCGCCTGGCCAGCCGTTCGGTCGCCATTGCAGCACACCCTTTGGAAACGACGCGCCACGGCCTGCGTCGACGCCCGGCCGTGGCGCGCAACGGCTTAGCGCTGCAGGGTTTCCATCGGTGCCTCATTGAAATGCTGGCGATAGCCCTTGGCCAGCGCCGAGCGGCTGCCCACGCCCCAGCGGCTGGCCGCCTGCAGCACGCTGCCGCAGCCGCCTTCGGCCAGCAGTTCGTCGCGAATGCTCTGCATCCGGTAACGACGCAGCACCTGGGTCGGCGACAGCCCGGTGGCGGACTTGAAGGCCTGCTGCAAGGCGCGCCCGGTGACGCCGATCTGCGCAGCCACCTCGTTGATCGACAGATCCGAGCGGTGCGCATTGGTGATCATGTAGGCGTAGGCGCGCCGGTACTTGGCCGGCAGCCGCGCGGAGATGTCGTCGCTGACATGCGCCGGCGTGCCGCTTTCCAGCAGCCGCGGCGCCTGCACCTCGCTGCGCAGGCACTGCACCGCGCCCAGCGCATAGCGGTTGTACAGCAGCAGTGCCTGCTCGGTCTTGCCCAACGCCTGGCTGATCTTGGCCTGGCAATACTCGAACTCCAGATTCCAGCGCGGCGCGTGGTGCCGGCCGGCACCGGCCAGGGCACGCTCCGCCAGATCGGCGCGCCCCACCGCCAATGCGGCAAGCGCCAGCTCCACCTGCGCATCCTGGCGGGCGCAGGGCGGGCAACCGGTGGCGGCGGCCGGGAGCGCATCGATCTGCGCATCGAAACCGAAGGTGTCGCCACCGGCGATGCGCAGCAGATTGCGCACGTGGCGCATGCGCTGTGCGAGCACCGGCATGCTCTCGGCCAGGTCGGCGATGCAGGCGCGCAGCTCGTTGGGCTCGAACGCGTGCGCCGCATCCTCCTGGCGCAGCGTGGCCTGCCAGAACACGTGGTCGCTCATCCGGTCGGCGCGCCGGATGCGCAACTGCGCAATCATGTCCAGGCGCAGCGCATTGGCGATGCGCAGCCACTCGGTTGCGCCGCTGTCCAGGTCCGCCAGCACGTCGTTGGCACGCTCAAGGGTCTGCAGCGCCAGCGTGCTCTGGCCCAGATGAAAGTGGGTCAGCGCCTTGCCCAGCAGACTCTCACCACACAGGCAGGCCGGCGTCTCGCGGTCCATCGCCAGCTGTGCGAAGCAGTTCAGTGCAGCGCTGAGGCGGCGCTGGCTCAGCATCAACCAGGCGGTATTGCGGCAGGACAGCAACCGCAGTTGGCGCTGATGCCCGCGCATCGCCTTCAAGGCGTGGCGGTAGGCATCTTCGGCCTCCTCCTGGTATTCGAGGATCAACAAGGCATCGCCGCTGGCGCCGAGCAGGCCGACTTCATCGTCGGCGCCATCCGCGGCGGCCTGGCCATCACGGCGTTGTTGAAGATGTTGCAGACCTTGCGGCCAGGCACCAACCAGCATCCTGCTTGTATAGGTAGGAAGACGGTCTGCGTACGACAACGCAGAGATCGCCGCGAAGTAGGTTGAAAGGATCATGCCGGGCTCTCTCATAGGGGGATGAGCAAAAACAACAATGCGCCGGTCTGGCTGGCGCAACCGATTGTATGCAGCGGATCCAATGGAATTTCTCACTCGAAGGCACTAAGAAAATCAAAAAACCTCACTCTGTCTCCTGGCAACCCAGTTATGCGGCATGCAGATAAAGGGCACTTTTTGCATACCGCCGGCGCTGTCATGCATAGGACATTGCACGCCATGCGAAACCGTATTGAAGACAGGACTTCTGCCGGAGAGGATTCGCAAGGCAAGCCAAGGACCAAGCCTTGCATTGGCTTGACCGCTGTCCTGGCATGACGTGGCAATGGCTGCTGGCGCGGCGCTTCAGTAAATGAAAGATGCGCTTCAAACGATTGGCGCGCGGTTCCATTGCATCGACGGATTGGCGACATATTCCATGTGCGCTGCAAGCGCATGCAAATCGCAATAACGTGGTATAGACCTGGACACGCGATTGATGAACTCGGCGATCGCGCCTGTTGTTTCCCCGGATCGCCCGGCCTGCGCATTGCCCGATGTCGGAATTTTGTTAGTTACTCACGACGCATGCCCTGGATGTAAGAGCTGTGTTGCGCCTAAATGAGCGTACGTTAAAGCCGGCCTACCCAAAGCCGAAGAAAAGTACGCAGCAGTGAAACTTTCTGCCTCGGCAATGGTACATACCATTCGTCCGACCCCAGGTCGGATCCCCTGGCAGCCAAAGGCGATGGCGATGCACTTATCTATACATGTGGGTTTTGTATTGGCGCCTGCTGTCCGCAACAGGCATCCGACGTACGACTGGTACGTGTGCAGACATGGGAAGGCCGGCTGATGCACGGCAACCTTCCCGGCAAGCAAGGATCGGCTTTCCTGTTGACGCAGGACGCGCGTCTGGCATCGCAGGTCAATGCGAGCCTCGCACCGCTCGCCCCGAGTTTTGCGGTGTTTTCCGACGAACTCGAACTTCTGCGCTCGCTGCGGCATTCCCCTTGCGAGCTGTTGATCTTCGATGCGACCTGCGTTGCATCGGACGACAGCTCATTGCTGGCCTGGCAACGCTGCCACAGCGGCCATCCCACGCCGCTGATCGTGCTGGGGCGTTTTGACTGTGCCCACGACATCCTGGCCTGGTACCGCGCCGGCGCACACGATGTGCTCGCCCTTCCCTTCAATTCCCACGAACTGCATGTGCGCGCAGCATTGGCGCTGTCGCCGGTGGCCGAGGCGTGCCCCGAGAGCCAGCAGCTGAGTGTGGGCCCCTACCAGCTGATCCGCGACGAAAATACCGTGTATCTGCACGGCAAGCCGATCGTGTTGACCGCACGCGAGTTCTCGATCGCCTGGCTGCTGTTTTCCAGCCCCGGTGTGTGTTTCCGCCGCTGCCAATTGGCCAAGGCGGTGTGGGGTAGCCACACCGAGTTCACCGACCGCACGATGGAGCAGCACATCTACAAGCTGCGCAAGAAGCTGCAACTGTGCAATCACAGCGGCGTGGTGCGTATCAGAACCGTGTATTCGCATGGGTACAAGCTGGAACTTGCCCTGCAGGACAAGGACGCACCGACGCCCGGCAAGGCCGTCAGCCCCAGCACCGCCCATCATGCCGCGGCCTGTTGACCGATGCGGCCCTGCAAGAGCGAAGTACGGCGATCGGCAGCGACCTGCGCTTGCCAACTGCTATCGGCGCCTGCATGGCAGTGAATCGGCCGTTACCATGCGTTGATCTGCTCAGGCATTAACTGGCAGAACTTCTTCGCCGGCTCCATGTCGAATGGAAACGCACCCAGTTAATAGTTCAATAATGTATTGAACATACAAATAGAGCCTTGGCGCATTGCCGGCCGACTGCTTCCTACACCATGGCAGGACGTCCAGGTTTTTTGCCGGCAGTTGAAGAACACATCAATCGAGCCGAATCCGGCACTCAAACGCACGCGTGTTGTTGGTCAGCCTGCGCCAACCGTACATCTCCAGAAACGACAATGGCGCGGAGAAGTCTCCGCGCCATTGTTCGATCAGGCCTTGCCCCCGGTTACTGCTTGGGATTCTCGCCGTACTCGTTCGGGCCGGGCGTGCCTTCCAGGCACATGAAGACCAGCACGATGAAGCCGCCGACGTACGGCACCAGGCTGATCAGATAGAACCAGCCCGACTTGCCCTGGTCGTGCAAGCGACGCACGGTCACTGCAATGCTCGGCACAATCAATGCCAGCACCACGATCCCCATGACGGCAGCAACCAGCCATGCCAGTGCACCAGGACCGTTCTCGCCGCCCATCAGTGCAGCCGCGATGCCGAACAGGCCGCCCAACACCAGCAGGACGATCGCCTGCAGCAGCATGAACATCCAATATTCCTTGCGGCGCGAGCGGCCATTGAAGTCGGCGTAGCGCTTGAGTGGCAACAACATCCATTCCATCGTGTTTTCTCCTGATAACGCGCAGTGAGCGCTGTCCGTGATCCGGTGCACAGTGCAACGGGCCGCGCATGTTGCCATAGCCGCTCTGCGCTGAAAACGTTTTCTTATCGACGAATGGCGGATCGCGACCTGCTGGCCGACGGACGGTCACCGGAGCTGGCGACAGCCAGCCCGAAACTTCATTGATGTCATTCCGGCATGGCGCAGGCGGCCATGTCGCCCACTACATGGGGGTGCGGGGTCAGCTCATCGCGTGCAGAGCGACGCCTGTGCCGACAGTCGCTCCCCCTATCGCACCGGCATCACTCGGCGGCCGCTTCCAGCGCCTGGCTCAGGCGCTCCACCGCAACGATCTCCATACCCTTGATGCTGGTGGTCTTGGGCGCGTTTGCCTTGGGCACGATCGCGCGCTTGAAGCCGTGGGTGGCGGCCTCTTTCAGACGATCCTCGCCGTTGGGCACCGGCCGGATCTCGCCGGACAGCCCCACCTCGCCAAAGGCGATGGTCTTCTCGGACAACGGCCGGTCACGCAGCGAGGACAACACCGCCAGCAGCACCGGTAGGTCGGCAGCGGTTTCCTGCACACGGATGCCGCCGACCACATTGACGAACACGTCCTGGTCGCCCACCACGATGCCGCCGTGGCGGTGCAGCACCGCCAGCAGCATCGCCAGCCGGTTCTGCTCCAGACCCACCGCCACGCGCCGCGGATTGGACAGCGGCGAGGCGTCCACCAGCGCCTGCACCTCCACCATCAGCGGACGGGTGCCTTCGCGGGTGACCATCACGCAGCTGCCCGGTTGCTGGGTGCTGCCACCGGACAGGAAGATCGCCGACGGGTTGGAGACCTCCTTGAGGCCCTTCTCGCCCATCGCGAACACGCCCAGCTCGTTGACCGCACCGAAGCGGTTCTTGAACGCGCGCAACAGCCGGAACCGGCTGCCGCTCTCGCCTTCGAAGTACAGCACCGCATCGACCATATGCTCGAGCACGCGCGGGCCGGCGATACCGCCTTCCTTGGTCACATGGCCGACCAGGAACACCGCGGTGCCGGTCTCCTTGGCATAACGCACCAGCCGCGCCGCACTCTCGCGTACCTGGCTGACCGAGCCCGGCGCTGCGGTCAGCGATTCGGTCCACAGCGTCTGTACCGAGTCGGCCACGATCAGCTTCGGCCGCGCCACGCTGGCATGCTGCAGGATGTTTTCGATGCCGGTTTCGGCCAGCGCGTTCAGGCCCTCCAACGGCAGATCCAGCCGCACCGCTCGCCCGGCCACCTGCGCCAGCGATTCCTCGCCGGTGACGTACAGCACCGGCAGCGTGCTGGCCATGCTCGCCAGTGCCTGCAGCAACAGCGTCGACTTGCCAATGCCGGGGTCGCCACCGATCAGCACCACCGCGCCTTCGACCAGGCCGCCGCCCAGCACCCGATCAAACTCGCCAATGCCGGTGGACACACGCGCCTGCTCGGACTGCTGCACGTCCTTGAGCGCGGTGATCTTGGGCGCCTCGGCCTTGCCGGCCCAGCCGCTACGCCGCGATGCCGCAGGCGAGGCCTTGCCGCCGGGCGTGGCGCTTTCGAGCACGATCTCGCTGAGCGTGTTCCACACCCCGCACTCGGTGCATTGCCCCTGCCACTTGTTGTATTCGGCGCCGCACTCGCCGCAGACATAGGCCGTTTTCGCCTTCGCCATCGTCAGTTAACCAATCGCTTCTGGAGCGACAGGATAGTCGGCGTTGGTCTCAGGATGCGCGACGCTGGCTCGGGATTCGGGATTCGGGATTCGGGATTCGGGATTCCGGATTCCGGATTCGGGATTCGGGATTCGGGATTCGGGATTCGGGATTCGGGATTCGGGATTCGGGAATCGGGAATCGGGAATCGGGAATCGGGAATCGGGAAGGCTGCGGCGTTGCTGAAATGGATGCAACCGCGCATTCCTGCTGCTGCGTTTTCACTTGGACATCTATGGCGCCGAGTGTTTTGGTTGGCGCGATGTCTTTTGATCGGTCGGCACCGGCATCGGTACCGACCAGAAACAGCGTACGGAGCTGCATGATCGATCGCAATCGGTCATGCAGCTCCAGTTCTTGCCATTGCCCGCTTCAACGGCTGCGAGCGGGCGGCTGCCACTCAGCGCGGCTTGTACAACTCGCTCAGGCGATCCGGCTTGCCGGGGATGCGTTCCAGATGCGGATACAGCAGGCCGCCGTGGTAATCGATGCGCACGGTGTCGTAGCGGTCCAGGCGCTTGACCAGCAGTTCGATCGGCGCGGTGGTGCCCTTGGCCGCCTTGATCGCGTCCTTGATCACCTCACTGCTGAAGGCGCGGCCGTTGACCGCCACGATGGTGTTGCCGGCGATCAGGCCGGCATTGAAGGCCGGGCCGTCCCACAGCACATCGCCGATATCGCCAGAGGCTTTCAGGGACACGCCAAGCGAATAGGTCAGGCTGGCGTCCTTGTCGTCGCTCTCGTCGGCCTTGGTGGCCAGGTTCGGCTCCTCGTTGTAGACCAGCTTCCAGCCGTTGGCTTCGATGCCACCGTTCAAGGAACCATGCCCGTCCATGCGGCTGCGCAACAGGCTCGCCCAGTCGTAAGCGGCGATGCCATTGAGCGTGGCGACGATGTCGTCGAAGGTGTACGGGTTGACGTCCCAGTCGCCGTTCTTCATGCCGAAGAAGGCCTTGCCGAAATCGTCGATGGAACGTTTGTTGTTGGTCAGCGCGCGCAGCTTGCTGTCCACTTCCAGCCACATCATCTGGCCGCCGGAATAATAGTCTTCGGCCATCTGATAGCTACGGTAGGCCTTGGGCCGGCGCATCGACATGGTCGGGTCGTTGGTGGTGTCCTGCACGGTGCGCCAGGCCATGCCGGGGCGACCGCGCTCGTAGTTCGCCGCCACGCCGGCCAGCATCTCGCGCGCCTGGTCCTGCGTCCACAGGCCCGAACGCGCAGCCATCACCTCGCCCCAGAACTGGGTCTGGCCTTCGTACAGCCACAGCAGGCTGTCACCCATCGGCACGTTGAAGTTGGGCGTGGCCAGGTCGGCACCACGGCGGTACTTGCCGTTCCAGGAATGGTTGAACTCGTGCGCGAGCAGATCGCGACCGGTCCAGCTCTTGTCCCACTCGGTGAAGTAGGTCGGCACGCCGCTGTTTTCGCTGGAGCGATGGTGCTCCAGGCCGATGCCACCCAACTTCTTGGTCAGCGCCAGCAGGAATTCGTAGTGGTCGAAATGCCGCGCGCCGTAGAGCTTGTCCATCTGCTGCACCAGCGACGCATGCGCCTTGATCTGCTCGGGCTTGGCCTCCAGCGACTTGGCCTCGTCGGCGAACACGTTGAGGTAGACCGGCTGCTTGCCGCCGCTCAGCTCCACGCGCTTGTAGTACTTGCCCGCAAACATCGGCGAGTCGACCAGATCGTCGAAGTCGATCGGCTTGAAGGTCACCGTGTCGCCAACCCGGCGGTCGGTCTCCAGCGCCGTGGCATAGCTCCAGCCGGCTGGCAAGGTGACGCTGGCCTGGGCCTTGATGTTGCGTGCGAAGACGCCGGCCGGATACAGCGCCGTGGTGTTCCACTGCAGGTTGAGCATCTCCGGGGTCATCATCACCCGGCCCTGGTTGGGGGCTTGCGGCGAGAGGAACTTGAACTCGGCCACCAGCTCGCTGGCGCCCTGCGGCACGTCCACGGTGAAGGCATACACATCGAACTGGTCGCGCTTCCACGGCACCACCTTGCCATCGACCTTGATCACCAGACCGGCGAGCTTGTCGATCGGCCCGGTCGGCGAGTGGTTGCCGGGAATCCACTGCGGATACAGCAGCGTCATCGGGCCCGGCCTGGCCGGCATGGTGGTTTTGACCTTGAAGATGCGATGGGCCAGATCGGTGGCATCGACGTCGATCTTCAAGGTGCCGTCGAACGGCACGTCCTGCGGCGCGGCAGTTTGTGCGGCCGCAGGCAACGACAGTGCCGCCAGCAACGACACGGACAACAAGGTGGGGATCTTCATCGCAACTCCGCAGGGACCTGGAACAGGCAAGCCCACGATGCTAAGCGCCTGCCCGCGCTTCCCCGTATGCCATAGGTCATGCTGCGCAGCGATTCACACACAAAAAAACCGCCGGTGACCCGGCGGCTTTTTGTCCAGCATGCTTCGATCCGGCGTGCCGTAATCCGGCACAGCGCCGTCTCAATGCATCATGTTGACGTTCATGTTGTGCAGCACCCACAGCGAACCGACGATCACGATGCCGATGATCAGCAGCGAGAACAGGCCCACCTGCACGTTGGAGCGCTGCTCGGGCGATCGATCCATGTGCAGGAAGTACACCATGTGCACCAGCATCTGCACCGCCGCCATCAGCGAGATCACGATGACGGTGACGCCCTTGGAGAACGCCCCGCTCATCACCATCGCAAACGGGATGACGGTGAGGATCACGGCCATCACAAAGCCGATCAGGTAGGACTTCAGGCCGCCGGCATGTGCGTCGGCAGCGGTTTCATGCGCGTGGTGATTGGCCATTACAGCGCTCCCAGCAGGTAGACGACGGTGAACACACCGATCCAGATGATGTCCAGGAAATGCCAGAACAGGCTCAGGCAGGCCAGACGCGTGCTGTTGCGCGGGGTCAGGCCGTTCTTGGAGATCTGGATCACCAGCACTGCCATCCACAACAGGCCCGAGGCCACGTGCAGGCCGTGCGTGCCCACCAGGGTAAAGAAGGCCGACAGGAACGCGCTGCGCCCCGGACCCGCCCCTTCATGGATCAGGTGGTTGAACTCCCACACTTCCATGCACAGAAAGCCAATACCCAGCAGTGCGGTGACACCCAGCCAGGCGTACAGCCCGGTCATGCTGCGCTTGTGCGCGGAGATCATCGCAACGCCGAAGCTCAAGCTGCTGAACAACAGCAGGAAGGTTTCCACCAGCACGAACTTCAGGTCGAACAGCTCTTTGGCGGTCGGTCCGTCCACCGTGGCGCCCGAGAGCACCGCATAGGTGGCGAACAGGCCGGCGAACAGCAGGCAGTCGCTCATCAGGTAGACCCAGAACCCGAAGACGGTGTTGCCACCGGCGTCGTGATGTTCGTGGTCGTCGTGGCCGCCCGCGTGGGCGGCGTGGTCAAGCGTGGTCGAGGAAGACATGGTCATACCACCTTCGCGGCCTGCGCCGCATGTTGCTGTTCGAGCAGGGCAAAGCGCGCGTTTTCGATGCGCTCCACTTCGTCGGCCGGCACCCAGTAATCGATGTCGTCATCGAAGGTGCGCGCAATGAAGCTGCCGATCATGCCGACCAGGCCGATGATGGCCAGCCACCAGATGTGCCAGATCAGACCGAAGCCCATCAGCACGCTGAAGGCACCGATATACACGCCAGCCCCGGTATTGCGCGGCATGTGGATCGCCTCGTACTTGGACGGACGCACCCAGCCCCTGCCGTTCTGCTTGTCGGCCCAGAACTGATCGCGGTCGTCGATGTGCGGCAGCACGGCGAAGTTGTAGAACGGCGGCGGCGAGGAGGTGGCCCACTCCAGCGTACGGCCATCCCACGGATCGCCCGTGTAGTCCATGTGCTCCTTGCGCTTCCACACGCTGTAACCGATCTGCACCAGGTTCAGGAAGATACCCAGGCCGATGATCGCAGCACCGGCCGCAGCGACGTACAGCCACGGCGCCCACTCGGGGTGGTTGTAGGTGTTCATGCGACGAGTCATGCCCATGAAGCCGAGCACGTACAGCGGCATGAAGGCCACGAAGAAGCCGATGATCCAACACCAGAACGAGGCCTTGCCGATCTTCTCGTTGAGCTTGAAGCCGAACGCCTTCGGGAACCAGTAGGTCAGACCTGCCAGGTAACCGAACACCACGCCGCCGATGATCACGTTATGGAAGTGCGCGATCAGGAACAGGCTGTTGTGCAGCACGAAATCCACGGCCGGAATCGCCAGCATCACGCCGGTCATGCCGCCGATGGTGAAGGTGATGATGAAGCCGATCGTCCACAGCACCGGCGAGGTCATGTGCACGCGACCGCGGAACATGGTGAACAGCCAGTTGAAGATCTTCACGCCGGTCGGGATCGAGATGATCATCGTCGTGATGCCGAAGAAGGCATTGACGTTGGCACCCGAGCCCATGGTGAAGAAGTGGTGCAACCACACCACGAACGACAGCACGCCGATGCACGAGGTCGCGTAGACCATCGAGGTGTAGCCGAACAGGCGCTTGCGGCTGTAGGTCGCGATCAACTCGGAGAAGATGCCGAACGCCGGCAGGATCAGGATATAGACTTCCGGGTGACCCCAGATCCAGATCAGGTTGACGTACATCATGGCGTTGCCGCCACCGTCATTGGTGAAGAAGTGCGTGCCCAGGTAACGGTCGGCACCCAGCAGCGCCAGCGCCACGGTCAGGATCGGGAATGCGGCGATGATCAGGATGTTGGTGATCAGCGCGGTCCAGGTGAAGATCGGCATGCGCATCAGGGTCATGCCCGGCGCGCGCATCCGCATGATCGTCACGAAGAAGTTGATGCCGGTCAGCAAGGTGCCCAGGCCTGAGACCTGCAACGCCCAGATGTAGTAATCGACACCGACCCCCGGACTGTATTCCAGCCCAGACAACGGCGGATAGGCCAGCCAGCCGGTCTGCGCGAATTCGCCGACACCCAGCGAGATGTTGATCAGCGCCGCACCGGCCACGAACAGCCAGAAGCTCAGCGAGTTCAGGAACGGGAACGCCACGTCGCGTGCGCCGATCTGCAGCGGAACGATCAGGTTCAACAGGCCGGTCATGAACGGCATGGCCATGAAGAAGATCATGATCACGCCGTGCGCGGTGAAGATCTGGTCGTAGTGGTGCGGCGGCAGCACACCTTCGCCGCCGTTACCCGCCAGCGCCTGCTGGGTGCGCATCATCGCCGCATCGGCGAAGCCGCGCAGCAACATGACCAGCGCCACGATGATGTACATCACACCGATGCGCTTGTGATCCACTGAGGTGAACCACTCGTTCCACAGGTAGCCCCACAGCTTGTACTTGGTGATGGCGCCCGCGATGAGCAGGCCGAGCAGGCCGGCACCACCGAGTGCGACCATGATGATCGGCTCGTGGTACGGAACCGCCTCGATCGTAAGTTTGCCTAGCATCACTTGTCTCCAGAAGTGCACATGGCAACCGGCTCTGCAGCCGCTGCCTGATGGTCGCCATGGCCTTTGTTATGGCCCGGACCATTCATGTATTTGTCGACGAGCGAGCGGAACATGCCGTCCTGCACCGACGAGTAGTAGGTGACCGGATACTGTTCCTTGTCGTTGCGGTTGGCCGCCAGCACCTGGTACTCGGCGGCGTTCAACGCGGTCGGCGATGCCTTGACCTTGGCCACCCACGCATCGAAGCCGGCCTGATCGACCGCACGCGCCTTGAAGCTCATCTTCGAGAAGCCGTGACCGCTGTAGTTGGTCGACAGGCCGAAGTATTCGCCCGGCTCGTTGGCCACCAGGTGCAGCTTGGTTTCCATGCCGGCCATCGCGTAGATCATCGTGCCCAGGTGCGGGATGAAGAACGAGTTCATCACCGTATCGGAGGTGATCTTGAAGTTCAGCGGCGTATGCACCGGGAACGCGATCTCGTTGACCGTGGCGATGTTCTGGTCCGGGTAGATGAACATCCACTTCCAGTCCAGCGACACCGCTTCGATGGTGATCGGCTTGACGTCCGAATCCAGCGGCCGGTACGGGTCCAGCGCGTGCGAGGAGCGCCAGGTCAGCACCGCCAGCACCAGGATGATCACGCAGGGGATCGACCACACCACCACTTCGATGGCGGTGGAGTGCGACCAGTCCGGCTCGTAGCGCGCCTTCGTGTTGGACGCGCGATATTTCCACGCGAACGCAATCGTCATCACGATCACCGGGATGACCACGATCAGCATCAGCACGACCGAGGTGATCAGCAGCTGCTTCTCGTCGTGGCCGATCTGGCCTTTCGGATTGAGAATGGCCGAGTTGCAGCCTGCCAACAGCAGGAACGGCAGCATCAGGCCTGGACGAAGTACACGCCCGAGATGTTTCAACGGAATCATCGGTCGATCCAAGTGCGAAGGAACGCCAGCCTCGTTCGTCGTATCCATGTGGACTCGTCCTGAAGGCGCGCTTCCCGGGGGAAGGCGGCCACGCAGACCGAAGACACGAGTTAGCTCCCTGATTTTAGACTTTGCTGCACCTGCACGAAACCCATCGGCAATGATCTGTCGCAATTAATGCGCGCAAAACTGTGCGACATGTTGTCGCAGCGCTGCGCGGGGCGGCCAAGATGCGGTTGCGGCCATCGATTGCGGCCTGCGTGATGTGCGGCGTATATGGCGGCGCAGCGCCGGGATGTGCGTGATCGGCCCAAAACGCAACTGGGCCGACCAATGGTCGACCCAGTGCTGAAGCGATGGTGCCGGAAATAGGAATCGAACCTACGACCTACGCATTACGAATGCGCCGCTCTACCAACTGAGCTATTCCGGCGAGCCGTGAATTGTAGGAGCGGAGCCGGTGCCCGGTCAATCGCCGCCAGGCGGCGGACTACGCATCCCGGCCTCGAGCCCGGCGCTGTGGCCTTCGAACGATGGCCTCCTGCAACTGCGAAACGCCCGGACTTGCCGCACACACTCGACGCTGACTCAGCCAGCACGGAGCACCCGCTGTCAGCTGACCAGACGCAACCGCAGTTCCTTGGGCAGCGCGAACACCATCGATTCCGGCTCGCCTTCCAGCTCGGACACACCCTCGGCGCCCAGCTCGCGCAGCCGCGCCAGCACGCCATCGACCAGCACCTGCGGTGCGGAGGCGCCGGCGGTCAGGCCGATGTGCTGCTTGCCGACGATCCAGGCCGGGTCGATCTCGCCAGCGTTGTCGATCAGGTAGGACTCCACCCCGTCGCGCCGGGCCAGCTCGCTGAGGCGATTGGAATTGGAGCTGTTGGGCGAACCGACCACCAGCACCAGATCACATTGGCGCGCGAGATCGCGCACCGCGTCCTGGCGGTTCTGGGTGGCGTAGCAGATGTCGTCGTGGCGCGGCCCCTGCATCGCCGGGAAGCGCGCACGCAGGGCCTCGATGATGCCCATGGTGTCGTCCACCGACAGCGTGGTCTGGGTGGTGTAGGCAAGGTTCTCCGGCTGGCGGACCTGCAGCGTGGCGACCTGCTCGATGTCCTCGACCAGATAGATCGCGCCCGGGCCGCGCTCGCGGCTCCACTGCCCCATCGTGCCTTCCACTTCCGGATGCCCGGCGTGGCCGATTAGCACCACGTCGCGGCCCGCCCGGCAATGCCGCGCCACCTCGAAATGCACCTTGGTCACTAGCGGGCAGGTCGCGTCGAACACCTTGAGCCCGCGGCGCTCGGCCTCCTGACGCACCGCCTGCGAGACGCCGTGCGCGCTGAAGATCACCGTGGCATTGTCGGGCACCTCGTCCAGTTCCTCGACGAAGACCGCGCCGCGCTGCTTGAGGTCGTCGACCACGAAACGGTTGTGCACCACTTCGTGGCGCACATAGATCGGCGCGCCCAGCGTTTCGATCGCACGCTTGACGATCTCGATCGCGCGGTCGACACCGGCACAGAATCCACGGGGATTGGCGAGCAGGACATCCATGGCGGGCATTCTACGGGAATGGGGAATGGAGGATGGGACCGGGCGGCGCCGGTGCGCCACGACTTCAGCGTCGATTCCTACTTCCGCATTCCCGACTCGCGCTTGCCGGACTTGTCGAACAGACCGAATACCGCAATCCCGATGGCGCCGCCGACGATCGCCGAGTCAGCGATGTTGAACGCCGGCCAGGTGTGGCTGCCGATGTACCACTGGATGAAATCGACCACGTGGCCGTGCATCAGGCGGTCGATCACGTTGCCGATCGCTCCGCCGATCACCAGCGCATACGGCAGCGCGCTGCGCCATTCGCTGCGTGCGGTGCGCGACAGCCAGAACGCCAGCAGCCCGCTGATGCCCACCGCCAGCGCGGTGAAGAACCACAGCTGCCAGCCGCCGGCATCGCTCAGGAAGCTGAAGGCCGCGCCGGTGTTGTAGGTGCGGTACCAGTTCCAGAAACCGTCGATCACCGGCACCGGGGTGTATTCGGGCAGGCTGGACAGCACCCAGGCCTTGCTCCACTGGTCCAGCCCGATCACGAGTGCCGACAGCAGCAACCAGATCAGGGCAGAGGGTTTGGGGCGTTGACTCATGTCGAAAGGTCGCAGTTGGTGGTGACTTCTCCGACGTCGGAGAAGATGCCTGGATGGCGATAAGTAAGGGCGGTGGCAGATGAAGCTGACGAAAGCGGGATGACCGGCAGGCAAGGATGGCATGGGCACCGGAGCCGGCCACCCTGCCCCGCCGTGACGCATGCGCCACGCTTCAGCAAGGGACTGCATGCAGCGCCGGGGCACTCGTCATCCGGCACCAGCGCCTGCCCATGATGCCGCGACAGAGGCGCACGCCAGCCCGTACGGGGTCTCGATAACGCGTGGCAGGACCTGCCCGCCACGCGCCTTCACACACCCCCGTCAGAACCAGCGGCGTTGCTCGCCGGGGCCTTCGATATTGCTGACGCAGCGGCTGCACAGTTCCGGGTGACGCGGATCGCTGGCCACGCTGGCCTGGTGGTGCCAGCAACGCACGCACTTGGCCTTGCTGGTCGGCTGCGCGCTGACGAAGATGTCGTCGGTGCTGGCCGCAGTCACGGTCACGTCGCCACTGATGAACAGGAAGCGCAGTTCCTCGGCCAGCGGCTGCCAGCGCGCGGCAGTCTGCGCATCGGCCGCCACGGTGATCTCCGCTTCCAGCGCCGCGCCGATCGCCCCGTTGGCACGCATTGGCTCCAGCACCTTGGCCACCTGCTCGCGCAAGGCCAGCAGCCTGTCGACATCGGCACTGCTCAGCGCGGCATCGGCCGGCAACGGCGCCAGGCCGTCGTACCAGGTGGCGAACAACACGTTGTCGACCCGCTTGCCCGGCAGATAACCCCACAGTTCCTCGGCGGTGAAGCTCAGCACCGGCGCGATCCAGCGCACGAACGCCTCGACCACGTGATACATCGCGCTCTGCGCCGAACGGCGGCCGCGTGCATCCTCGGCCATCGTGTACAGGCGGTCCTTGGTCACGTCCAGATACAGCGAGCCCAGGTCGACGCTGCAGAAATTCAGCAGCGCCTGCACGATTTCGGCAAAGTCGTAGCGCGCATACGCGGCAACGATCTTTTCCTGCAATTCGTGCGCGCGGTGCACGATCCAGCGGTCCAGCAGCACCATGTCGTCCAGCGCCACCAGGTGCTGCAGCGGATCAAAGCCATGCAGGTTGCCGAGCAGGAAGCGCGCGGTATTGCGCAGGCGGCGATACGCATCGGCGTTGCGCTTGAGGATCTCCTGCGACAGCGACATCTCATTGCTGTAATCGGCCGAGGCGATCCACAGGCGCAGGATGTCCGCGCCCAGGGTCTTCATGATGTCCTGCGGCTCGATGCCGTTGCCCAGCGACTTGGACATCTTGCGGCCGTGCTCGTCCACGGTGAAGCCGTGGGTCAGGCACTGCTTGTACGGCGCCGCCTTGTCCATCGCCACGCCGGTCAGCAGCGAGGACTGGAACCAGCCACGGTGCTGGTCGGAGCCTTCCAGGTACAGGTCGGCCGGCTTGGGCAGGCCGCGGTCCACCAGCACCGCTTCATGGGTCACGCCGGAGTCGAACCACACATCCAGGATGTCGGTGATCTTGTCGTAATCGGCCGCCTCATCGCCCAGCAGTTCGGCCGCATCCAGCGTGTACCACACGTCCACGCCGCCCAGTTCCACCCGGTCGGCGACCTGGCGCAGCAACTCGGTGCTGCGCGGATGCGGCTCGCCCGTTTCGCGATGCACGAACAAGGCGATCGGCACGCCCCAGGTGCGCTGGCGCGAGATGGTCCAGTCCGGACGTCCATCGACCATGCCGGCGATACGTGCCTGGCCCCAGGACGGATACCAGTGCACGTTGTCGATGGCCTTGAGCGCATCGGCGCGCAGGTTGGCCTGCTCCATCGAGATGAACCACTGCGGCGTGGCGCGGAACGCGATCGGCGTCTTGTGGCGCCAGCAATGCGGATAACTGTGCTCCATCTTGCTGGCCGCCAGCAACACGCCGGTATCGCGCAGCGCCTCGATGATGATGTCGTTGGCTTTCCAGATGTGCAGCCCGGCCAGCACGGTGTCGCCCAGCGGCGGCGTCGACGGCAGGTACACGCCACGCCCGTCCACCGGGTTGATCTGCGCAGCGCCGTAACGCTCGAGCAGGCCGTACTGCTTGGAGACCTGATAGTCCTCCTGGCCATGGCCCGGTGCGGTATGCACCGCGCCGGTACCGTCCTCGGCCGACACGTGGTCGCCCAGCAGCAGCGGGATCTCGCGCTCGGCATAGAACGGGTGGTTCAGCAGCATCTGCTCCAGCGCCGCGCCCTTGGCATGGCCGTGCACCACCACCGTGTCCACGCCATAGCGCGCCAGCGCCTTGCCGGCCAGGGCCTCGGCGATCACCAGCCAGCGCGGCTGGCCGCGATCGGCCGGGCCTTCGACCAGCACGTAGTCCAGTTCCGCGCCCAGGCTCACCGCCAGCGACGCCGGCAGTGTCCACGGGGTGGTGGTCCAGATCGGTACCGCCACGCCCACGCCAGCCGGCAGGCTGGCGCCGAACGCGGCAGCAACAGCCGCCGGATCACGCGCCGGATAGGCGATATCTACCGTCGGCGACACCTTGTCGGCGTATTCGATCTCGGCTTCGGCCAGCGCCGAGCCGCAATCGAAGCACCAGTGCACCGGCTTCACGCCACGGGTCAGATGGCCATTGTCGACCACCTTGGCCAGCGCGCGGATCTCGTTGGCTTCGAAGCGGAAATCCAGCGTCTTGTACGGGTTGTCCCAATCGCCGATCACACCCAGGCGCTTGAAATCGCGGCGCTGCAGATCGATCTGCTCGGTGGCGTATTCGCGGCACTTCCGGCGAAACTCGGCTGCGTCGAGCTTGACGCCGACCTTGCCGTACTTTTTCTCGATCGCGATCTCGATCGGCAGGCCGTGGCAATCCCAGCCCGGGATGTAGGGCGCATCGAAGCCAGCCAGGTACTTCGACTTGACGATGATGTCCTTGAGGATCTTGTTGACCGCATGGCCCAGATGGATCTGGCCATTGGCATACGGCGGGCCGTCGTGCAGCACGAACAGCGGGCGCCCTGCCGCATTGGCGCGCAGTTGCGCGTACAGCCCCTCGCGCTCCCAGCGGTCCAGCATCGCCGGCTCGCGCTTGGGCAGGTCGCCACGCATCGGGAATTCCGTCGCGGGCAGATGGAGAGTGGCTTTGTAGTCTTGGGTCACAGGTCTCTACCGTTGCGCTGGATTTTTTGATAAGTCCGCACATGGATGTGCGGGCTCTTGCGAGGGACTCGCATCATAGGTCGGCTCCTGCGAGGGACTCGCATCATAGGCGGGCTGTTGCGAGGAACTCGCATGTGTTGCAGAAACTGCGTGCCTGTCCAGCACCGCACGCGCCTGCTCGGCATCACGATGCATCTGCACCGTCAGCGCGTCCAGGCCATCGAACTTCTCTTCGTCGCGCAGCTTGGCAACGAATTCGACCTCGATATGCCGGCCATACAGGTCGCCCTGAAAATCGAACAGATGCGCTTCCAGCAGCGGCTCCACACCGGCCACGGTCGGGCGCGTGCCAAAGCTCGAGACCGACGGCCACGGCCGCTCGGCTACGCCATGCACCCAGGTCGCGTAAATGCCCGACAGCGCCGGCGTGCGCAGGAAACGCAGATTGGCGGTGGGATAGCCCAGGGTGCGCCCAAGCTGCTTGCCACGCACCACCCGCCCGCCGATGGCATACGGACGGCCAAGCAATTGCCCGGCGTGCGCGAACTCGCCCGCGCCCAGCAGCTCACGGATGCGCGTGGCCGAGATGCGCTCGCCGTGCAGGTGCACCGGCGCGATTTCGCCCGCTGCAAAGCCGTAGTGCTCACCAAGCGAGCGCAGCAGGCCGATATCGCCGCCACGCCGATGGCCGAAACGGAACTCCGGGCCGATCCAGACCTCTTTGGCGCACAGCCGGCCGACCAGGGCCAGGCGCACGAAGTCTTCGGCACTCATCGCCGACAGGCGACCATCGAACCGGATCATGCCCACGCTGTCGGCACCGAAGCCGTGCAACCCTTCGATCTTGGCGCGGGCCAGGGTCAACCGCGGCGGCGGCGCGGCCGGGGCGAAAAACTCGCGCGGCAACGGCTCGAAGCTCACCGCCACCGCCGGCACCCCGAGCGCGAGCGCGCGCGCGACTGCGTGCTGCACCAATGCCCGATGCCCCAGGTGCAGGCCATCGAAGGCGCCGATGCAGACCACGCTTCCGTGCGGGAACAGCGTCCCGCCCTCGACGTCTCTAAACAGCCTGCTCATTCCTCGATCCAAACAGATGCCGGCCTGCCGGCCGACCCTCGTTGATGCATAACCCGCAAGTATAGCCGTGCCTGTCAATCCGCATGGGCGCGGCCCCGGGCCTGTGCCGCCGCGTCCCGGAAGCGGGCAGACGATTGCGCCTTCCCGGCCCGGGACTGGCCCCACCCACCGCGCATGACGGCTGGCTCCGCACTTGCTCGGCCAGCTCGGCGGACGACTAGCCCTCGCGCAGATGCCGCGGCCGCAATCCCAGCGCCACTTGCGCCACCAGGTAGGTCGCCCCACCGCTGCCGACCAGCACCGCCAGCCAGCCGATGCGATCCCACTTGTCCATCACGGTGAACGATGGCAGCCACCAGAGCAGGCTCAACAGAACCGCCACCATTGCCGCGCATGCCAGCAGCAGGCGCAGCGCATAGCCAGCCCAACCCGGCCGGCGCTGGTACACGCCGGACTTGCCCAGCCAGTACCACAGCAAAGCCAGGTTGAGATAACTGGACAGCGCGCTGGCAATGCCCAGCGCCAGATGCAGGCCCGGCTGCTTGCCCAGCGCCTGCATCACGCCCTGCGCCTTGAGCTCGGGCGGCACCATGATCTGGTAGACCACCGCCAGCAACGCGAAGTTGAACACCATGTTGGCGATCAACGCCGCCACGCCGGCACGCACCGGGGTGCGGGTGTCCTGGCGGGCGTAGAAGGCCGGCAACAACACCTTGAGCATGGCGTACGCCGGCAGGCCAAAGCTCAGGCCGTAGACCGACATCGCGGTCATGCGCGTATCGAAGGCGGTGAACTGGCGGTACTGGAACAAGGTCGCCACCAGCGGCTCGGCCAGCAGCAGCAAGCCGAGCATCGCCGGCATCGCGATCAGCAGCGTGGTGCGGAACCCCCAGTCCAGCGCGCCGGAGAACGCGCTGCGGTCGGTCTTGACGTGATGGCGCGCCAGCGCCGGCAGGATCACCGTGCCCAGCGCCACCCCGAACACGCCCAGCGGCAGTTCCAGGAACCGGTCGGCCAGCGACAGCCACGACTGCGAGCCGTCGGCCAGCCGCGCGGCGATCACGGTGTCCAGCATCAGGTTGATCTGCGCGATCGACGAACCGAACAGGGTCGGAATCATCAGGGTGAGCACCTTGCGCACATCCGGGTGCGTCCAGCCCCAGCGCGGCAGCGTCAGCAGGTCGATGCCCTTCAGGGCCGGCAGCTGAAACAGCAACTGCAGCGCACCGGCCACCAGCACCGCCCAGCCCAGCGCCAGGATCGGCACGTCCAGCCGCGGCGCCAGCCACAGCGCGCCAGCGATCATGCACAGGTTGAGGATCACCGGCGTCAGCGCCGGAATCGCAAACCGCTGGAAGCTGTTGAGCGCCCCGCCCGCCAACGCGGTCAACGAGACGAACAACAGAAACGGAAACGTCAGCCGCAACAAATCGACCAGCAGGCCGTATTTATCCGGATCGGTGGCCGCGCCATCGGAAAACACCGACGCCAGCTGCGGGGTGAAGATCAGCCCCAGCGCGGTGATCAGCAGCAACATGCCGCCAAGCGTGCCGGACACCCGCGACATCAGCTCGCGCAGGTCCGAGTGCGGGCGGGTCTCCTTGACCTCGGTGAACACCGGCACGAAGGCGGTGGCGAACGAGCCCTCGGCGAATAGCCGCCGCAGGAAATTGGGGATCCGGAACGCCACCCAGAACGCGTCGGTCACCGCATTGGCGCCGAAGGTGGTGGAGATCGCCTGGTCGCGGACCAGGCCCAACACCCGCGACACCATGGTCATACTGCTGAATGAGAGCAGGCCTCTCAACATGCCGGGCTTGCTCACGCTGCATCCCTCTTGACAACTGACTTGACGTACATAACTAAGCCCATCATACTTTCCCGCTTGCTTTTTCCACTACACCGATTTTTCAGGAACCCACCACCGTGGCCAATATCAAGTCCGCCAAGAAGCGCGCCAAGCAGACCGTCGTGCGCAATGAGCGCAACACGGGCCAGCGTTCGATGCTGCGCACCGCCGTCAAGAAGGTGATCAAGGCCCTTGACGCCAACGATGCTGCAGGCGCCGAAGCTGCTTTCGCCGTTGCTCAGCCCATTCTCGACCGTTTCAGCGCCCGTGGCCTGATTCACAAGAACAAGGCTGCGCGTCACAAGAGCCGCCTGACCGCTCGCATCAAGGCCATCAAGGCCGCGTAAGCGAGCCGTGTTGGCATCACCGCAGGCCTGGCCTGCGGTGGCATAGAAAAACCCGGCCTTGGCCGGGTTTTTTGTGTGCCTGCGCATGCGCTCAGCCGGCATTGCGTGCCTCGAGCTCGTCCTCGCGCTGCCGGTCGAAGAACGCCATGATGTCCTTCATGATCGGGAAGGTGCCATCGCGGCCCAGCGCCGAGACCAGATACCACGGCGCGGTCCAGCCAAGCTCGGCCACGATCGTCTCGGCCGCAGCGCGCGCCTCGTCCTCGAACATCAGGTCGGCCTTGTTGAGCACCAGCCAGCGCGGCTTCTTCAGCAACTCGGGATCGTGGCGCTCCAGCTCGCGCTCGATGGTGCGCACCTGATCCACCGGCGACGCCTCCACCCCACCATCCATCGGAGAAATGTCCACCAGATGCAGCAGCAGACGGGTGCGCTGCAGATGGCGCAGGAACTGCGTGCCCAGCCCGGCACCGTCGGCCGCGCCCTCGATCAGGCCCGGCACGTCGGCGATGACGAAGCTGCGATACGCCTCGACGCTGACCACGCCCAGATTCGGGTACAGGGTGGTGAACGGGTAATCGGCCACCTTCGGGGTTGCCGAGGACACCGCGCGGATCAGGGTGCTCTTGCCCGCATTGGGGAAGCCCAGCAGGCCAACATCGGCCAGCAGCTTCAGCTCCAGCTTGAGCAACCGCTCCTCACCCTCTTCACCGGTGGTGGACTGGCGCGGCGCACGGTTGACCGAGCTCTTGAAATGCATGTTGCCCAGGCCGCCCTTGCCGCCCTTGGCCACCAGCAGGCGATCGCCATGCTGGGTCAGGTCGCCGATGACTTCGTCGGTCTGCACATTCATCACCACGGTGCCGACCGGCACCACGATGATGCGGTCTTCGCCGCCCTTGCCGTAGGCCTGGCGACCCATGCCGTTCTCGCCGCGCTGCGCCTTGAAGGTGCGCTCATGCCGGAAGTCGACCAGCGTATTGACGTTCTCGTCAGCCACGATCCATACGCTGCCGCCGTTGCCGCCGTCGCCACCATCGGGCCCACCGAGCGGGATGAACTTCTCGCGGCGAAAGCCGACACAGCCATTGCCGCCATTGCCGGCACTGACCAGGATTTCTGCTTCGTCGACTAACTTCATGAGCTTGCAACCGGGAATTGGGAATGGGGAATAGGGAATCGGCCAAAGAAACCAGCCTGACCCCTGCCGGCGAGCGCACTCACCAGCAAGACAGCAAAGAGCGAGAAGAAACCAGGAGCCGGCTTTTCCGATTCCCGATTCCCTATTCCCCACTCCCGGCCGTCAAACGAAAAACCCCGCAAAAGCGGGGCTTTCCGTCTCGTCCGACAGGCATGGATGCCTGGCGGACTGGCCTGCATGGAGCGGGCGATTACGCCTCGGCAACCACGCTGACGGTACGACGCTTCTTCGCACCCTTGACCGAGAACTCCACCTTGCCGTCGACCAGCGCGAACAGGGTGTGGTCACGGCCGAGGCCGACGCCGGCGCCCGGATGGAACTGGGTGCCGCGCTGACGCACGATGATGTTGCCGGCATCGATGGCCTGGCCACCGAAGATCTTCACACCCAGGTACTTCGGGTTGGAATCGCGACCGTTGCGCGAGGAACCTACGCCTTTTTTATGTGCCATGACTGGTTCTCCTTACTTCTTATCGCCACCGGCGATGCCGGTGATCTCGATTTCGGTGTAGTACTGACGGTGTCCCTGACGCTTCATGTGGTGCTTGCGGCGACGGAACTTGATGATGCGCACCTTGTCGGCGCGGCCATGGGCCACGACCTTGGCGGTGACCGAGGCGCCCTTCAGCGCATCGCCCAGCTTGATGCCATCGCTATCGCCCAACATCAGGACGGTGTCGAACTTGATCTCGTTGCCAGCTTCGACTTCGAGCTTTTCCACGCGGAGCGTTTCGCCCTGCGCGACGCGGTATTGCTTACCGCCGGTTACCAGAACTGCGTACATGACCAGGTTTTCCTCTGTAGTTATTATGGTCGCACTGACGTGCCCTAGGGCAGACAGGAGCGGGATTGTACGGGCTGGCGGGGGTTGGGGTCAACCTGCCGGCCGCCGGAGCGCGGCCACGCCCGATCCACCCGTGCAACGCATCATCCGGCCGCCACAGGCGCCCGGTCAGACTGGCATTTGGGGCAATTGCCCTCACCTAGGTCGGCGGGTAGGCTGATCGACTGCCACTCATTCCTGCTGAGCACGCTCGCACCACTGCCGGTTCGCCGGCCCGACATCGGATCCCCCATGGCGATGGATTTCATCCGCATCCGCGGCGCGCGGACGCACAACCTCAAGAACATCGACCTCGACCTGCCTCGCGACAAACTGATCGTGATCACCGGCCTGTCCGGCTCGGGCAAGTCGTCGTTGGCGTTCGACACCATCTATGCAGAAGGCCAGCGCCGCTACGTCGAGTCGCTGTCGGCGTATGCGCGCCAGTTCCTCAGCGTGATGGAAAAGCCGGACCTGGACCACATCGAAGGCCTGTCTCCGGCGATTTCGATCGAACAGAAATCGACCTCGCACAACCCGCGCTCCACGGTCGGCACGATCACCGAGATCTACGACTACCTGCGCCTGCTGTACGCGCGCGTCGGTCAGCCGCGCTGCCCGGACCACGGCTTCCCGCTAGAGGCGCAGACCGTCAGCCAGATGGTCGACCACATGCTCACGCAGGACCAGGAGCAGCGTTACATGCTGCTGGCGCCGGTGATCCGCGAGCGCAAGGGTGAGCACGCGCAGGTGTTCGAGCAGCTGCGCGCGCAGGGCTTTGTGCGCGTGCGCGTGGATGGCGAGCTGTACGAGATCGACGCGGTGCCGCCGCTGGCGCTGCGCCAGAAGCACACCATCGAGGCGGTGATCGACCGCTTCCGTCCGCGCGAAGACATCAAGCAACGGCTGGCGGAAAGTTTCGAGACTGCGCTCAAGCTCGGCGAAGGCATGGTCGCGGTGCAGTCGCTGGACGACCCGGCCGCGGCGCCGCACCTGTTCTCGTCCAAGTACAGCTGCCCGGTCTGCGATTACTCGCTGCCGGAGCTGGAGCCGCGGCTGTTTTCGTTCAACGCACCGGTGGGCGCCTGCCCCAGTTGCGATGGCCTGGGCGTGGCCGAGTTCTTCGACCCGGATCGCGTCGTGGTGCATCCGGAGCTGTCGCTGTCGGCCGGCGCGGTGCGCGGCTGGGATCGGCGCAATGCCTATTATTTCCAGCTGATCGCCTCGCTGGCCAAGCACTACAAGTTCGACGTGGACGCGGTGTGGAACACGCTGCCGGCCAAGGTGCGCCAGGCGGTACTGTTCGGCAGCGGCGATGAGGTAATCAGTTTCACCTACTTCACCGATGCGGGCGGGCGCACCACCCGCAAGCACCGTTTCGAGGGCATTCTGCCGAACCTGGAACGCCGCTACCGCGAAACCGAATCGCCGGCCGTGCGCGAAGAGCTGACCAAATACGTCAGCCAGCAGCCCTGCCCGGCCTGCAACGGCACGCGCCTGAATCGTGCCGCGCGCAACGTGTTCGTCGCCGACCGCCCGTTGCCCGAGCTGGTGGTGCTGCCGGTCAACGAGGCATTGAGCTTTTTCCGCGGCTTGTCGCTGCCGGGCTGGCGTGGCGAGATCGCCAGCAAGATCGTCAAGGAGATCGGCGAACGGCTGGGCTTCCTGGTCGACGTGGGCCTGGATTACCTGACCCTGGAACGCAAGGCCGACACCTTGTCCGGTGGCGAGGCGCAGCGCATCCGGCTGGCCAGCCAGATCGGCGCCGGCCTGGTCGGGGTGATGTATGTGCTGGACGAGCCGTCGATCGGCCTGCATCAGCGCGACAACGAGCGCCTGCTCGGCACGCTGACGCGGCTGCGCGATCTGGGCAATACCGTCATCGTCGTCGAGCATGACGAAGACGCGATCCGCCTGGCCGATTACGTGCTGGACATCGGCCCCGGCGCCGGCGTACACGGTGGCGAAATCTGCGCGCAAGGCTCGTTGCAGGACATTCTGGATGCGCCCGGCTCGCTGACCGGCCAGTACCTGTCGGGCAAGCGCCGCATCGAGATTCCCAAGCAGCGCCACAAGCCCAACCCGAAGATGATGCTGCATCTGCGCGGGGCGACCGGCAACAACCTGAAGAATGTCGACCTGGACATTCCGGCCGGCCTGTTGACCTGCATCACCGGCGTGTCCGGCTCGGGCAAGTCCACGCTGATCAACGACACCTTGTTCTCGCTGGCCGCCAACGAGATCAACGGCGCCTCGCATCCGGTGGCCGCGCATCGCGAGGTCGAGAATCTGGATCTGTTCGACAAGGTCGTGGATATCGACCAGTCGCCCATCGGGCGCACCCCGCGTTCCAATCCGGCCACCTACACCGGCATGTTCACGCCGTTGCGCGAGTTGTTCGCGCAGGTGCCGGAAGCGCGTGCGCGCGGCTATTCGCCGGGCCGTTTCAGCTTCAACGTGCGCGGCGGCCGCTGCGAGGCCTGCCAGGGCGATGGCCTGATCAAGGTGGAGATGCACTTCCTGCCCGACGTCTACGTGCCCTGCGATGTCTGCCACGGCAAGCGCTACAACCGCGAGACGCTGGAGATCCGCTACAAGGGCTTCAACATCAGCGACGTGCTGCAGATGACCGTCGAGGACGCGCTGCGGCTGTTCGAGCCGGTGCCGTCGATCGCACGCAAGCTGGAAACGCTGGTGGATGTGGGCCTGAGTTACATCAAGCTGGGCCAGAGCGCGACCACGCTGTCCGGCGGTGAGGCGCAGCGCGTCAAGTTGTCCAAGGAGCTGTCGCGCCGCGATACCGGACGCACCCTGTACATCCTCGACGAGCCGACCACCGGCCTGCACTTCCACGACATCGAAGCGCTGCTCGGCGTGCTGCACAAGCTGCGCGACGAGGGCAACACGGTGGTGGTGATCGAACACAATCTGGACGTCATCAAGACCGCCGACTGGATCGTGGATCTGGGCCCGGAAGGCGGCCATCGCGGCGGCAGCATCCTGGTCTCCGGCACGCCGGAAGATGTGGCCGCGCACAAGGCGTCCTACACCGGGCAGTTCCTGGCCAAGATGCTGCCGTCGGTGAAGGCGCGCGAGACCCGGCCGGCGGCCATGGCCAACAAGCCCGATGCGCGCCCGCCACGCAAGATCAAACCGGAGAAGGTGGCGAAAGTCGCCAAGTCCGCCACCAAGAAAACCGCAAAGAAGAAGGCAAGCTGATGAGCGAAGAGCACAAGGTGTTGGCACGCATCCCGATCAGCGTGCGCTGGCGCGACATGGACAGCATGGGCCATGTCAACAACGCCAAGTACATTTCGTATCTGGAGGAAGCGCGCGTGCGCTGGATGCTGGGCGTTGAAGGCGTGGCGATGACCGACCGCATCGCGCCGGTGGTCGCGGCCACCAACGTCAACTACAAGCGCCCGCTGGAATGGCCGAACGACATCCTGGTGGAACTGTTCGTCGAGCGCCTGGGCAGCAGCAGCATCACCATCGGTCACCGCATCCTCGACCAGAAGGACGAGGGCGTGCTGTATTCCGATGGCAATGTGGTGGTGGTGTGGATCGATACGCAGACCGGCAAGAGCGCATCGCTGCCGGACGCGGTACGCGCCGCCAGCAGCTGAGATTTGCCAGTTGCGCGCTGGATCTCCGGCACCATAAGACGACGGCGGCTCTTCCGGGAGCCGCCGTTGTTGTTTGCAGCGATCCTGTCATGCCGCTGCGCGATACCACCGACAGGCCGCGTGATCGGGACCGGACTGACACAGTGAAGTGGCGGCTGCCTGCCACCACGCATTGCGTTTGATCGACAACATCGCGCAGTGGGCTCTGCAAGAACTGCAGACTGCAGCCTCGCTCGTCCACGCACTGCGCGCGTCTACGAACCCGGCGCGCGCTTGCGCGCCTGCAGCGTGGTCTTGACCTCGCGGCCATCCTGCAAGGTAAAGGTCACCGGCACCTGCGCGCCTTCCTGCAGCGGCGCACGCGCTTCCATCAGCATCAGATGCAGGCCGCCCGGCGCAAGCGGCACCGACTTGCCGGCCGGCAACGCCAGCTCCGGCACCGCGCGCATGCGGCTGACACCGTTGGTCTGCGTGGTCTCGTGGATGGACACATCGGCAAACGCACTGCTCTTGGCCGCGGTGACCTGCAACGGCTGCGCGCAGCCATTGTGGAACTGCCCGAAACCCGCTGCCATGCCCATGCCACCGGGTGGCGGAATGCGGATCCAGCCGTCCTTGAACTCGGGCAGGCACTGCGCGCCAACGCCTGCACTTGCCAGCATCACCCATGCACCGAGCAGCACGCGTCCGCACATGCGCTGCCTGCTTCGACTGCCATCTATCATGACCCAACCTCCAGGAGCCCCGAATGAGCATCCAGATCTTAGACCATGGCCGTCTTCGCGAAATCCGTCTGGCGCGCCCGCCGGTCAATGCACTGGACAGCGCGCTGTGCCAGGCCCTGAGCGTTGCGGTGCAGCAGGCCGGCGAGGAAACCGACGGCATCGTGCTGTCGGGCAGCGAGCGGATCTTTTCCGGTGGCATGGACGTGCCGCACCTGCTGGCGCATGGCACCGACCGCGCCGCATTGCTGGCCAGCTGGACGGCCTTCTTCGAGGCCGCGCAGGCGCTGGCCAATAGCCGCGTGCCGGTGGTCGCAGCCATTGGCGGGCATGCGCCGGCCGGCGGCTGCGTGCTGGCACTGTGCTGCGACTACCGGGTGATGGCGCGCAGCGCCGATACCGCCAAACCGTATGCGATCGGCTTGAACGAGGTGCAGGTGGGCCTGGCCGCGCCGGAAGGCATCCAGCGCCTGTTGCGCCGCGTGGTCGGCGCGCACCGCGCCGAGCGCCTGCTGATCTCCGGGCAGCTGCTGCCGGCCGAGCAGGCAGTCACGATCGGCCTGGTCGACGAACTGGTCGATGGCGAGTTGGTCACCGCCCGCGCGGTGGCCTGGCTGCAGGACCTGCAGCAGCTGCCGCGCCAGCCGATGCTGACCACGCGCGCGATTGCCCGCGCCGATCTGCGCGCGGCGCTGGCGCCGGAGCTGATCCAGCTGGAGCGCTTCATCGACGGCTGGTACGCGCCGGATGCGCAGGCCGCCTTGCACGGCCTGGTGGCGCGGCTGCAGAAGGCCTGACGCCGCTCCCGCACGGCGCGCAGGGGGCGGCCCGCTATAATCGCGGTCCGTCGCACGCCCAGGCCAGCCCCTTGTCCGCCACTGCCGAACCCGTCGTCTCCGAACTGATCAGCCTGCTGTCGCTGGAGCGCCTGGAAGACAACCTGTTCCGCGGCCAGAGCCGCGATATCGGCACCAAGTACGTGTTCGGCGGACAGGTACTGGGCCAGGCGCTGGCCGCCGCGCAGGCCACCGTGGACAACGGCCGCCAGGCGCACTCCCTGCATGCCTATTTCCTGCGCGCCGGCAATATCGACCACCCGATCGTCTACGACGTCGATCGCACCCGCGATGGCGGCAGTTTTTCGGTGCGCCGGGTCACTGCGATCCAGCATGGCAAGGTGATCTTCTTCTGCGCGGCCTCGTTCCAGCAGCGCGAAGACGGCGCCGAACACCAGTCCGCGATGCCGGTGGTGCCGCCGCCCGAAGACATCGAACCCACCCCGCCGCTGGCGGCGGAGGTGCTGGAGAAACTGCCTGCCAAGGTGCAGCGCTGGCTGTCGCGTGGCGGCCCGTTCGAGTTTCGCCATGTATTTCCGCGCGACGAACTCAAGCCGCCCAAGCGCCCGCCGTTCCAGCAGATGTGGCTGCGCCTGAGCGACCCGGTCGGCGACGACGTCGGCCTGCACCAGGCCTTGCTGGCCTATGCCTCGGATTTCCAGCTGCTGGGCACCTCCACCTTTCCGCACGGCATCAGCTACTACACGCCGAATGTGCAGATGGCCTCGCTCGATCACGCGCTGTGGTTCCACCGCCCGTTCCGCACCGACGACTGGCTGCTGTATTCGCTCGACAGCCCCACCGCACAGGGCTCGCGCGGCCTGGCGCGCGGGCAGTTCTTCACCCGCGATGGCGTGCTGGTCGCCAGCACCACCCAGGAAGGCCTGATCCGGGTGGTGCCCGACGGCAGCACGATCGCGGTGCCGGCAAACGACTCGCCATGTTGATCGCTGCACCGCGTTCGTCGCGCGCAGGCATGCTGATGGCCGCCTGCACTTTCCGGCCTGGATCGACATCCTTGCCGCTCCTTTCTTTCAGCTTGAGCAAGCGCCTTCGCAGCGCGCCCTGCTCGGCAATTGCTGGCATCCCTTAAGCATGCGCAAGATCTTCAGCAGTCAACGTATCGAAACCGCCGAAGGCGTGGCCGATCTCCTGCGCAACGCCGGTATTGACGTGCGCATGAGCAACGGCCGCTCCTACGAGAGCAAGCGCAGCGGCCAGTTCAGCTATCTCGAACAGGGCAACGCCCAGGCCTACCCCACGGTGTGGATCGTGCACGCCGACGACCAGCCGCGCGCCCGTGATCTGCTGCGCGACGCACGCCTGCTCGACACCACCCGCCGCGACCTGCCGAATGTGGAGTACACCTTCCGCGACGGCGAAAACGGCTCAAGCACCAATGCGCGTAGCTGGGCCTGGCGCATCCGGCTGGTGCTGCTGCTGGTGATCGGCGGGGTCGCCATGTTCGTGGTGCTGCGCCATCGCAATGCCCCGGATGCGGCCATGCCAGTGGCGCAGCCGGCAGCGCAGCCAGCGCCCGCCACCACCGCACCGCCCGCCGCAGAGGACGACGAAGTGCGTGTACGGATCCAGCCGGCGCGCTGAGCGCAGCCACACGGCGGTGCGCCAGATGCCACCGCCATCGCCTCGGTCACATCCGCTGCTCGCCTGCGTCATGCTGGGACCAGGACATGGATTGCGCCGATGCATACCGACACGCTGGACCTGATGTTGCAACGCGAATTGCCGGTCGCCGCCGCCGGCTGCCAGCAGGCCTACGGCCGCATCGTGCGCGCCTGCCAGAACACGGTGACCGCCATCGCACTGGCGATCACCCGCGATATCGCTGCCAGCGAAGACATCGCCCAGGAAGCCTTCCTGCGCGCCTGGCAGCGGCTGGCGCAATTGCATCAGCCGGCCAGCTTCCTGCCGTGGCTGCGGCAGATCACCCGCAACCTGGCGCGCGACTGGCTGCGCGCCAACCGGCATCGCGCGCTCAGCGGCGAAGCGGCGGACCTGGCGATCGCGATGGCCGCCGACCCGGCCCCCTCGCCCACCGACCAGTTGCTGCAGGTGGAAGAAGAAATCGCCGCGCTCGACATCATTTCTGCATTGCCCGAAGAGAGCCGCGAGACGCTGCTGCTGTTTTATCGCGAAGGCCAGAGTTCGCGGCAGGTTGCCTTGCTGCTCGGGCTGAGCGATGCGGCCGTGCGCAAGCGCCTGTCGCGGGCACGTGCCAGCGTGCGCGGCGAGCTGCTGCGCCGGTTCGGCGAGTTCGCCCGTGGCAGCGCGCCCAGTGTGGCCTTTGCCACTGCGGTGACCTCGGCAACCCTGCTGGCCGCGCCGGGGACCGCGAGCGCGGCCATCGTGCTGACCGGCATGGGGGGCGCGGGCAAATTAGGCGTGAGCGGGCTGACCGGCTCGGCACTGGGCGGGGGTAGCGCGGCCGGTGCACTAAGCCTCTGGCTCGGCCTGCCATCGCTATTCGCCGCCGGCGCCGTGCTGGTTGCCGGCGTCGGTACGTACTGGTCGTGCTGGTATCTGCTGCGCTTTGCGCAGACCGCCGCCGAAGCAGCGGCGATTCGTCGTTTCCTGCACATCACCACGCTGACGTCGGTGCTGGTGGTGGGCAGCACGCTGCTGCTAAAACGCCTGGATGCCGGCGCATGGACGTCGCTGCTGTTGCTGGGCGCAGGCATGGCGGTGCTCAACTACCAATCCATCCGGGTGCTGCCACGCGTCATGCGCCCGATGCTGGAACGCGATGCGCAACGACGCGGCACCACGCGGGCACCGCTGCTGTATCGCTGCATGTTCAGCCCGGGCGCGATGCTGGTGAGCACGGTGGCGGTCATGCTGCCCATCGTGCGGCACTACATGAAGCTGGGGATGCTCTGATCCCAGCGTGAGCTCATCGTCGCATGCAGCAAGTGCGACCATTCCTGTCAACAAAAACGGCCTCCTGCTTGCGCGGGAGGCCGTTGGTCGATCGGCGCCTTGTTGCGTGTTGCGGTTTACATGCTGCGTATGACGACAGTGCTGCCCCGGTCGCAGCACTGCGACCGGGTAAGCGACTGGATGAACTCAGTTGCCCGCGGCAGGCTTGGCCGGCATCGGACGCTTGCCGTGATCGCCATGCTCGCCCTGACCCCAGCGGCCATGCTCGCCACGCTGCTTGGATGCGGCATCGAACTCGGCCTTGCTCAGCTTGCCGTCCTTGTCGGTATCGGCCTTGGCAAACCACGCGTCGCGATGCTGCTGCATGCGCAGCTCACGGTCGGCGCGATCGACAAAACCGTCCTTGTTGATGTCCATCTCATCGAAGCGCGCGGCGAACTTGGGGTCGGCCTTGGCTTCTTCTCGGCTGATGCGGCCGTCCTTGTTGGTGTCGAGCTTGCTCAGCCATTCGCCGCGTCCGCCGCGCCCCGGGCCGCGATGATGCGGGCGCTCGTCGCGCGACAGCTTGCCGTCCTTGTTGGTGTCCAGCGTGTCGAACTGTGCGGCCAGCCTGGGGTCGGCAGCGGCCTCGCTGCGATCGATCACGCCATCGCCGTTCTTGTCGAGTTTGGCAGGACGCGGCGCATCGCCGGCGGCAGGCGGAGCGGCGAACACCGCGCCGGTGGACAGGGCAGCCAGCACGGCCAGTGCGAGAAACGGTTTGCGAGACGTCATGAGAAACTCCTGGAATGTGGGAACCACACGCGGCACCTGCATGGGCCGCATCGCGTGGGTGGCGCATCCGGATCCACCGTGCGCTGCCACCAACACCCACATCAACGAGCCATCGGCGCGCGCGTTGACGCGGCAACCGGGCGTATTCATCCGGCGGACAGTCGCCGCTGTTGCGACGCGCAGGCGCTATCCTGACGCCATGGCCATCCACGCCGACACCCATGACGACCTGCGCCTGTTCCAGACCGGCGAGCATGCCTGTGGCTACTGGTCCGAGCGCCGCGCGCGCGACCTGGTGCTGGATCCGCACGATCCGCGCCTGGGTGCGATCTATCCGCAGGCATTGGCATGGGGATTCCGTCGCTCCGGTGATCTGGTCTACAGGCCGCATTGCGAACGTTGCCGCGCCTGCGTGCCGGTGCGCATCGCAGTGGATGCGTTCCGGCCCGATCGCAGCCAGCGCCGTTGCCTGGCGCGCAACCAGGACCTGGTGGTGCGCGTGGTCGCTGCCGAGCGCACCGACGAACAACTCGCGTTGTACCGGCAGTACCTCAAGCACCGCCATCCCGGCGGCGGCATGGACGAGCATGGCGCCACCGAATTCGACCAGTTCCTGATCGGCGGCTGGTCGCATGGACGCTTCCTGGAAATCCGCGAACCGGCGGTGGCGCATGCGCCTGGGCGGCTGCTCGCCGTTGCGGTCACCGATGTCACCGAGCATGCGTTGTCGGCGGTCTATACGTTTTACGCACCGGATGCCACTGCGCGCAGCCTGGGCACCTTTGCGATCTTGCAGCAGATCCAATGGGCGCAACGCGAGCGCCGCGCGCATGTGTATCTGGGCTACTGGATCGACGGCCATGCCAAGATGAACTACAAGCGCCGCTTCAGCGCGCTGGAGGCCTACGACGGCCGCCAATGGCGCGGGCTTCCTGCCGCTGCACCGGAAGGTTGAACCACCCCGGGACGACATCGGGCTGTCGTCTTGCACATGCGAGAATGTCGCGATGATCAGACCTCTCTTACTGCTTGCGCTGACCGCGCTCTGCGCCGCCTGCGCACATCAGGCGACCTCTCCGGACACAAGCGCCAAGGCAACTGCCGCCTCCGCGCCGGCCCAGCTGCGCATCGCGACCTACAACACCTCGCTGTATTCGGATCAGGCCGGCGGCCTGGTGCGCGAACTGCAGGGCGACAGCGCGCATGCGCGCAAGATCGCCGCGGTGCTGCAGCGGGTGCGTCCGGATCTGGTGCTGCTCAACGAGTTCGACTTCGACCCCGAGCACCGCGCCGCCGATCTGTTCCAGCAACGCTATCTGGAGGTCGCCCAGCCGGGCGGCGGCGAAGCGTTGCACTACCCGTATCGCTACCTGGCCCCGGTCAATACCGGCGTGCCGAGCGGCCTGGATCTGGACAACAACGGCAGCGTCGGTGGCGATGGCCGCACCCGCGGCAACGATGCCTGGGGTTACGGATTGCATCCCGGCCAGTACGGCATGCTGATGCTGTCGCGCTACCCGATCGACGCGCAGGCGGTGCGCAGTTTCCAGTTGCTGAAATGGAGCGCGCTGCCGGGTGCGCTGCGCCCGACCGACCCGTCCAGCAAACAAGCGTTCTATCGCGACGCGATCTGGGCGCAGCTGCGGCTGTCGTCCAAATCGCATTGGGACGTGCCGGTGCGCACGCCGCTCGGTGTGGTGCACGCGCTGGTCTCGCACCCCACCCCGCCGGTGTTCGATGGCGCCGAGAAGCGCAACGTCGCCCGCAACCACGACGAGCTGCGGCTATGGCGCGAGTATCTGGACAATCCCAAGGACGCCAGCTGGCTGTGCGACGACCAGGGCCGCTGCGGCGGGCTGCCCGCCGATGCGCGCTTCGTCATTCTCGGCGACCTCAATAACGACCCGGTCGACGGCGCCGGCCGGCACGATGCGATCCGCGCCTTGATCACGCACCCGCGGGTGCTGCAGTACCCCACGCCGCAGAGTGCAGGCGGCCCGGAAAAAACTGCCGAGTACGCCGCGCAAGGCATTGCACATGCGGGCGACCCGCACCAGGTAACCGGCGACTTCGGGCCGCAGGCGGGCACGATGCGGCTGGACTACGTGCTGCCTTCGCGCCAGTTCACCTTGGTCGGCAGCGGCATCTTCTGGCCCGCCAGCGCCACGCCGGAAGCGGCGATTGCCGATGGCAGCGACCATCATGCGGTTTGGGTGGATGTGGCTGGGGGGCGGTGATTGGGAATTGGGGATTGGGGATTTGAAGCGTCGGGTGGTTGCTTGTGACGTGGCGCGATTGCGGCTGGTTGCCGCAACCGCGCCATGACGCGCGCAGCGCTCAGTCCAGCTGGATCTGCACTGCCTCTGCGGCTACCCGCGCCTTCTCGCGCGCGGTATCGATGCTGTCCGCGCGCGCCAGCGTGACGCCGACGCGGCGGTGACCGTCCACGCGCGGCTTGCCGAACAGGCGCAGTGCGGTGTCCGGGTCGCGCAAGGCTTGCGCAACATTGTCGAAGACCGGCACGCCGTGACCGTGCGCCAGCAGCGCGCACGAGGCCGACGGGCCGCTCTGACGGATCACGCCGCCGTTTTCCGCACCGACCGGCAGGCCGAGAATCGCGCGTGCGTGCAGGGCGAATTCGCTCAGCTCCTGCGAGACCAGCGTGACCAGGCCGGTGTCGTGCGGGCGCGGCGAGACTTCGCTGAACCACACCTCGTCGCCCTTGACGAACAACTCCACGCCGAACAGGCCCAGACCGCCCAGGTCGTCGGTGATGGCCTGCGCAATCTGCTGCGAGCGCTGCAAGGCGGCCGCTGACATCGGCTGCGGCTGCCAGCTCTCGCGGTAGTCGCCGTCCTTCTGCCAATGCCCGATCGGGTCGCAGAACGAGGTGCCGCCGGCGTGCCGCACGGTCAACAAGGTGATCTCGTAATCGAAGTCGATGAAGCCCTCGACGATGCAGCGGCCGGCACCGGCACGTCCGCCGGTCTGCGCGTAATCCCAGGCCGCCTCGATGTCCGCCTCGCTGCGCAAGGTGCTCTGGCCCTTGCCCGAGGACGACATCACCGGCTTGACCACGCACGGCAGGCCCACCGCGGCGATCGCCTCGCGATACTCGGCAGCCGTGTCGACGAAGCGATACGGCGAGGTCGGCAGGCCCAGTGTTTCGGCAGCCAGGCGACGGATGCCCTCGCGGTCCATGGTCAGGCGTGCGGCGCGCGCGGTCGGGATGACCCGCTGGCCCTGCTCGCGCTCCAGCGCGAGCAGCGTTTCGGTATGGATCGCCTCAATCTCCGGCACGATCAGATGCGGCTGCTCCTGGGCGATCAGCGCGCGCAGCGCCTGGGGATCGAGCATGTCCAGCACGTGCGAACGGTGCGCGACCTGCATCGCCGGCGCGTTGGCATAGCGATCGGCGGCGATCACTTCCACCCCGAAGCGCTGCAATTCGATCGCCACTTCCTTGCCCAGCTCGCCCGAGCCCAGCAACAACACGCGGGTGGCGGAAGGCGACAACGGCGTGCCGAGAGTAGTCATGAGCGCAGTCCAGATCGGGAGGGGGCCGCCATTCTAACGGGCCGTCGCCATGGCCGCCGGCTGCGCGACTTGCAGCAACTGATATCACTTTGATATCTTTTTTCCACTCCCCAAGGACACCCACCTCATGAAAGAGAAGCCGATCAGCTCACTGCCGGGCATTCCGGTCATCCTCGCCGCTGGCGCCGCGTTTGCGGGCGCCGCCTGGTTCATTCTCACGACCCTGGCGGCCGGCAGCCCGACTCCAGCCGGGTTCCTGATTGCGCTGTTGGTGGTGGCGGCGGGCATCTTCATGCTGGCCGGCCTGTACACGCTGGAGCCGAACCAGGCGGCGGTGCTGAGCCTGTTCGGCAAGTACGTCGGCACGGTCAAGGACCCGGGCCTGCGCTGGAACAGCCCCTTCTATGCCAAGCGCCGGGTCAGCCAGCGCGTGCGCAACTTCGAGAGCGGCCGGCTCAAGGTCAACGAACTGGACGGCAGCCCGATCGAGATCGCCGCGGTCATCGTGTGGCAGGTGCTGGACGCTTCCGAGGCGGTCTACAACGTCGACGATTACGAAAGCTTCGTGCATATCCAGTCCGAAGCGGCGTTGCGCGCGATGGCCACCAGCTACCCGTACGACCAGCACGAAGACGATCAGATCTCGCTGCGCAGCCATCCGGCCGAAATCAGCGAACAGCTCAAGCGCCATCTGGACGAGCGCCTGACCCAGGCCGGCGTGGACGTGATCGAAGCGCGCATCAGCCACCTGGCCTACGCGCCGGAAATCGCCCAGGCCATGCTGCAACGCCAGCAGGCCAATGCGGTGATCGCCGCACGCACGCGCATCGTCGCCGGTGCGGTGGGCATGGTCGAAATGGCGCTGGCCGAGCTGCAGAAAAACGGCGTGGTGCAGCTGGACGAAGAGCGCAAGGCGCACATGGTCAGCAACCTGCTCACCGTGTTGTGTTCTGATCGTGGTACCCAACCGGTGGTCAACGCCGGCTCGCTGTATTGAGGTGATGCAATGAATGTCATCGTGCCGTTGGTCGTCGCGCTTTCCGGCCTGCCTGCATTGGCAATCGCCGCCTCCATCGGTGCGGACGACGACGACCGCGCGCGCGGCCTGGGGCTGCGCTGGGCCTTGATCAGCCTGGTCATCCTGATCGGTGCTGCCTGCCTGTACTGGGCCGGCGACAACCGCGCCGGCATCTACGCGGTGGTGATCGGCATGCTCGTCGGTGTGAATGTGTTGATCGTGTCGATGGTGATGCACCTGCGCCGCCACAGCGGCCGCCAGGAGCGCGAGTGAGCGAGAAGAAGGCCTATCCGCTGCGCATCAACGCCGACGTGCTGGCCGCCGCGCAGCGCTGGGCCGACGACGAACTGCGCAGCCTCAACGCGCAGATCGAATACGTGCTGCGCGATGCGCTACGCAAGGCCGGGCGCCTGCCGAAGCCGCAGGCCGACAAGGACGCCGGTGCTTGAACAAGCACAGGCGTGAGTAATCGTCAGAACGGATCAGCTTCCGCTCGCATGCATCCGCCCCGCCGCCGCTCAGCGGAGCATCTTTATCGCTGCACGGAAGCGTTCGCCCCGCTCCGGACTGGCAGCCCTCACGTGGCACCCGCTAAGCTGCGGCGATGCGCAATTCCCCACGCTTTCTGCTCAACACCTCCGACATCGAACTGTGGCCGGCAGACCTGCTGCGTGCGCGCGGCAATGCGGATGCACGCGTGCTGGCGCAAGCCGACTGGCTGCTGCGGCGCAAGCGCGACGGGCGCTACCTGGCCGCGCATCTGCCGCAGGGCCTGATGCCGTTGATCCCGCGACTGGCGTACGAGCCGGGGCTGGACGAGGCACTGGCGCTGCTAGAACTGCCAGGCGGGCGTGCATCGGACCGGGCGAACACGCGGCTGCCGGTCAGCGGCGTGCAGCAGCGGCTGGCGCAACTGGAAATCGATGTGGAGGCGTATCCACGGCAGACCGGGCTGAGCCTGGTGGCCGAACCTGCTGCCCTGCACTTTGCCGGACGCGATCGTTTTGCGCGTCCGTTATGGCTCAGCGCCGGCGCAAGCCGTGCATGGCGACAGATGCGGGCCGACGCTGCACGCGCTGGCGTGCTGCTGGATGCATTGTCCGGCTATCGCAGCCACGATTACCAACTGGCGATCTTCGAACGCAAGCTGGCGCGCGGCCTGACGGTGCCGCAGATCCTGGCGGTCAACACCGCGCCCGGCTTCAGCGAACACCACAGCGGCGATGCACTGGATATCGGCACGCCCGGCGAGCCGCCGGTGGAAGAATCCTTCGAGACCACGCCGGCCTTCGCTTGGCTGCGCGACAACGCGGATCGCTTTGGCTACCGGCTGAGTTATCCGCGCGACAATCCCTACGGCATCATCTACGAGCCCTGGCACTGGCGTTGGTCGGCGGCGTAACGCGCGCGGCAAGCCGCGCGCACCGCACTGCAACGCCCTACTCCTGCGAGCGCGGCGTCGGCACCTTGGCTGCCACGCTGAAGTCGGCGATCTTCCACAGATAAAACGCCGCGTAGCTGCGGTATGGGCCCCAGCGTTCGCCACGGATGGCCAGTTCCTTCGGTGTCGGCATCTGTTCCTGCCTGTCCACGCGCTGGGCGCCCTTGCGCACGCCCAGGTCATCGATGGGCAGCAGATCCGGCCGGCCCAGGCGGAACATCAGCATCATCTCCACCGTCCAGCGGCCGATGCCGCGCACCGGGATCAGCGCCTGCACGATCGCTTCCTCGTCCATGAAGGCGAGCCTGCGCAGGGAGGGAATCTCGCCGTCGCGCTCGCGGCGCGCCAGATCGCGCAGCGCCAGCGACTTGTTGCCGGAGACGCCACATGCACGCAGTGCCGCGTCGTCGATGCGACCGAGCGTGTCCGCATGCAGCCGCGGCGCACCGATGGCCGCTTCCACCCGCGCTACGATCGTCGATGCGGCCTTGCCGCTGAGTTGCTGGAATAGGATCGCGCGCGCCAACGCGTCCACCGGATCGAACGGCTTGCGCCAACCCGGCTGCGCGGTGATCGGGCCGATGCGCTTCATCCACGCGCCTAGCGCGCGATCGCGCCGGCTCAGGTACGCAAAGGCGGCCTCCACATCGAATCCGCGGGCATGGCGCGGCATGCTCAGCGCCTCAACGCGCCGATCGCCAGCACCACCCAGCCCAGCATCAGGCTGGTGCCGCCGACCGGTGCCAGGCTGGTGGGCCAGTGCAGCAGCGCGCCGCCGACCAGGCTGCCGGCAAACAGCAGCGTGCCGAGCAACAGCAGATACAGGCCGAGCCGGCCAAGTGCACGCGTTTCGGTAGCGCCGAGCACGGTCAGCACGGCACCGTGGCCAAACGCATACAGCGCTGCCAGCTGCAGCCGCGATTGCACCAGCGCATCGGCCACCCCGTGCGAGGCATAAGCCGACAGGCCCACCGCGATGGCGGCCAGCAGGCCGCCGCAAAACGCCAGCAGCGACGGATGTTTCTTGCGACGTTCGAGCAGGGACATAACGAAGTTTCCATTGCAGCGCCGTGGCGCAAAAAAAAACGCGCCGCAGGACTGCGGCGCGTTTTCGTCTGGATCAGATCATCGTGGTGAGACGATTACTTGATGGCCCAGTAGACGTCGTAGGTACCATCCTGCGTAAACGACTTGTCCACGCCGCCCTTCCACGACTCGTACGGACGCTCGGTCACGTCGTTGCCGTTGGTGGCAGCCCAGGCACGCAGGGAGCTACGCACTGCGTCCAGGCCGGCCATGTGGCCTGCGTAGGTCGCAAACGCGGAACGGTGTGCCTTGGTACGCTCGTACTTGACCGGTGCTTCCGACGGGATGTTGACCTTCAACTCCTCGCCCGCTGCAGCAACCGGGGTTGCATCCACAGGTGCGGCAGCCGCGGCGTCGTCCTTCTTGGCATCAGCCTTGGCGGTGTCGGCCTTGGCATCGGTCTTCGGCGCGCCACCGGCACGCTTGCGGACCGGCTGCACCACGTCGAACGCGTACTTGTCGGTAGCAAAGTCGGTGGTCACGATGCGGACCGGACCAGCAGCCTCGAGGCCGTTGGCGTCCATCACGCGCTTGATCCACTCCTGGTTGTCCTTGATCGACTTCTTGATCGTCTCGTTGTCACGATCGATGTTGCCCGCGGTGACGACCAACAGGTCCTCGGCCGGCACATCGACGAGCTTGAGATCGCTCAACACCGGCTTGCCGTCGAGCTGGGCGCGGTAGTCGAAATTCGGCACGGTGGCCAGTGCGGTCGTCAAACGCGACAGACCCAGCTTCAGGTCGTCGCCCACGTGGCGGCTGACATATAGACCGGCATAACGACCGAACAGGTTCCAGCCGTACTTGACGCTGTAGTCCTGAGTGATCTTGACGTTCTTGTTGTTCTTGCCGGTCGGCGCAAGGGTGAAGTTGGTGACTTTGTCGTAGCCCTTGGTGGGATCGTCGATCGAAATCTCAACACGCTCGTTCTTGACGCTGTTGGTGATCTCCCAGCTGCCGTCGCCGATATAGCCTTCGGTGGAGCTGTATTCGACGCGTGCACCCTTGCCCTCGGTCGGGCCGACCAGCTTCAGCTGGATCTTCGGGTCACGCAGCACAAGCGGGTTCCAATCCTTGAAACGACGGAAGCTGTTCACGGTGTCGTAAACAATCGTCATCCTGCGGTTGGTCTCAACACTCTCGGACATCTGCCGCTCCGAGGGCAACACCAAGCCCACCACGACAAACAAGCCAGCCACGATCCCCAAGGCGATCAGGAACTCGATAATACGGGTCATTCAGGAGGTCTCCGGGGCCGATCCCACGGCCGGGTTGAGTGAAGCGAAGCCGCCATCCTAGCAGGCTTCGAGAAAGATGTTCAGTTGTGCGACGGGTAGCGCGGTCTTGCGGTGTCATCCACCGCGCAACCGCGCAGTCCATGACTGCGCAATCCCAACCTGCACAAGGGTTTGGGCAGATTGCGCGCAGCTATCATGCACATCGCGCGATGCCTGTGTGTGATGCGATTGCCGGCAGCGCGGTTTTCGTTCCTCCGGCAGCACGCTTGATCGGCTTGGAAACGACCAGACCACCCCGCCACGCGCTTTGCCACGCGCGCGGCGGAGCGCACGCAGCGCCGCGCGTCGGCAGCTGCGCCCCCTGCGTTGCCGATCAGACCAATTGCAGCTCGAAGGCCTTCAGCACCGCACGGGTACGGTCGCGCACGCCGAGCTTGGACAGGATGTTGGAGACGTGATTCTTGATGGTGCCCTCGGCCACGCCCAGCGAGTTGGCGATCTCCTTGTTGGAGAAGCCGCTGGCCATCAGCCGCAGGATCTCGGTCTCGCGGTCGGTCAGCGGATCGGGCCGGTCCAGGCTGACGAACTCGTTGCGCATGTGCTCCAGGCCCGACAGCAGGCGCTGGGTCACCGCCGGCTGCACCAGCGAGCCGCCGTCGGCCACGGTGCGGATCGCGCCGACCAGTTGTTCCAGCGAGACGTCCTTGAGCAGGTAGCCCTTGGCGCCGGCCTTGAGCCCGGCCAGCACCAGCTGGTCGTCGTCGAAGGTGGTCAGGATGATGGTCGGCGGCAGCGTGCCGTTGCGCGAGAGCATCTGCAGCGCCTCCAGGCCGGACATCACCGGCATGCGCATGTCCATCAGCACCACGTCGGGCTGGACCTGCGGGATCTGCTCGACCGCCTGCTTGCCGTCCGAGGCCTCGGCCACCACCTCGATGCCGTTATCCAGCGCCAGCAGCGAGCGGATGCCCTGGCGTACCAGGGTTTGGTCGTCGACCAGGCACACACGGATCATCAGAACACTCCTTGAGTCACGGCCGCAGGCATCAGTGCCGGCGCGCCTGGAACGGAGATGCGCAGGCCGAAGCCGTCACCCCGCCGGGTTTGAATCTCGAGCTGGCCACCATACTGGTTCAGCCGCTCGCGCATGCCGCGCAGCCCGTTGCCGGGCGCCACCGCGTCGGCGCCATGGCCATCGTCGCGCGCGTCGATCAACACGGTGTCGGCATCGCGCCGCACCTGGATCCACAGGTTGCGCGCACCGGCATGGCGCACCGCATTGGTGATGATTTCCTGGGTACAGCGCAGCAGCACGTGGGCGCGCTCGGGGTCGTCCAGGGTCAGCGGCTGGGCGATGTCCAGATGGATGTCCAGCGACGGCACCTGGGTCACCAGCGGGCGCAGGGCCGCTTCCAGGTCGATCGCGCCGCTGTCGCGCAGGTGGCTGACCGCTTCGCGCACATCGGTGAGCAGCAGCTTGGCCAGCGTATGCGCCTGGCGCACGTGTTCCTGGGCCTGGCCATCGGTGATGTGGCCGGCCACTTCCAGGTTCAGGCTCAGCGCGGTGAGGTGGTGGCCGAGCAGGTCGTGCAGCTCGCGCGAGATGCGGGTGCGCTCGTTGACGCGGGCGCTTTCGGCCAGCAGCGCGCGGGTGGCGCGCAGCTCGGCATTGAGCCGGCGCTGTTCTTCGCGGGCATCGGTCTGCTGGCGCGCGACCAGGCTGGTCACGAAGATGAACATCGAAAAGCCGCCGTACAACAGCGACTGCATCAGCGCGGCGAACAGGGTGAAGTCCGGGCGCAGGTAATAGAACACCGGCAGCACCGCCAGCTGGCTGAGCACCAGCCAGGCCACGCCGATGCGCAGTGGCAGCAGCCAGGGGATCACCCCGGCCGCCACCATCATCAGGATGCTGCCCAGCCCGGTCCCGCTCAGATAGCTGACCGCCAGCGCGAAGATGGTCAGCAGCAGCAGGATCAGCCGGTCGTACCAATGCGCATGGCCGCCGCTGCTCAGGCCGCGGGTCAGCCAGAAGTAGCTGGCGCCGAAGCCGACGAAGAACGCCGACATCAGCAGGCCTTCGGCCACGCTGCGGTGGTCGCCCTCTTCGGCGGCCGGCCAATAGGTGTACACCAGGGGCATGGCGATCATCGCCCAGGTGAACAGGCCGGCGAAGCGCAGGACGCGCGTATGACTGAGGTATCCCAACATGCAGGCATCTTAGGCGCTCGCCGGGCGGCTGCCCTCTTGCCGGAAGTCATGCATACGCCTGGCATGGCGCGACGGCCTTGGCAGCAGGAGCTGCCGGCGTCGGCATGCTGCAGTCGGCTCTCATGCCTGGCTGGCGGCACACGGCGGGTCGCCGCTTCAGGCCACGCATGCAATAATCCGACGCAGATCCGATTTCGGGTCGAGAGCGTTACCCCACGGAGTCCCAATGTCGATCGTTATCCGCGACGTGCGCGAGCACGAGCTCGATTCCGTCCTGGCCCTGAACAACAATGCCGGACTGGCAATCCTGCCGCTGGATTCAACCAAGCTGCAACGTTTCTACGAGCAGGCCGAATACTTCCGCGTCGCCGAGCGCGACGGCAACCTGGCCGGTTTCCTGGTCGGGTTCGGCAGCGGCAGTGCGCATGACAGCAGCAATTTCGCCTGGTTCCGGGACCGTCACCCGGAATTCTTCTATATCGACCGCATCGTGGTCGCCAGCCGCCGTCGCGGCGGTGGCGTCGGGCGTGCGTTCTATGCCGATGTGCAGAGCTACACCGAGTTGCGCTACCCGCAACTGGCCTGCGAGGTGTTCCTGGACCATGGCGCCGATGCGGCGTTGCTGTTCCATGGCAGCTTCGGCTTCCGCGAGGTTGGCCAGAACACCATGGCCGATGTCGAGGTGCGCGCCAGCATGCTGATGAAAGACATGTGCAGCTATCCGTGGGTCAAGGAGACCTATGCCGGCAAGTTGCCCGACCACCTGCCGTGGGTCGGCCGGCCGCGTCATGCCGCCGCCACCGACAACCCGTCGACGGGGAGCTGAGGCGTGGCGAGCGTGAATGTGGATTTTGAACAGGCCGGCGAACTGAAGATCGGCCAGGTGGGCATTGCCAACCTGCGCGTGCGCACGCTGGATGTGCCGCGCCTGGTGCGCGAGATGCGCGAGCGCGTGACCCGAGCGCCGAAGTTGTTCGGACGCGCGGCGGTGATCCTGGATTTCGGCGGCTTGTCGCAGGTACCGGACCTGGCCACGGCCAAGGCGCTGCTGGACGGCTTGCGCGATGCCGGCGTGTTGCCGGTGGCACTGGCCTACGGCACCAGCGAGATCGACCTGCTCTCGCAGCAGCTCGGCGTGCCGCTGCTGGCCAAGTTCCGTGCGCAATACGAGCCGACCGCGGTGAGCCCGCCGCCGCCCCCGCCGCCACCGGCGCGTGCCGAACCTGCAGCGCCCGCGGCGCGGCCTGCGCCTGGGCGCATGCAACGCAACGCGGTGCGCTCGGGCCAGCAGCTGTACGCGGAGAACTGCGACCTGACTGTGCTCAGTACGGTCGGTGCCGGGTCGGAGGTCATCGCCGACGGCAGCATCCATATCTACGGTACCCTGCGTGGCCGCGCGTTGGCCGGCGCCCAGGGCAACCCTGACGCGCGCATCTTCTGCCGCGACTTCCACGCCGAACTGGTTGCCATCGCTGGCCACTACAAGGTGCTGGACGATGTTCCCATGGACCTGCGTGGCAAGGCCGTCCAGGTCTGGCTGGAGCAGGATCAGATCAAGATCGCTGCGCTGGACTGACGCAGCCCAACCACAGAAATATTCGGAGAAATCCTTTGGCTGAAATCATCGTAGTCACCTCCGGCAAGGGCGGCGTTGGCAAGACCACCACCAGCGCGAGCCTGGCCTGCGGGCTGGCACGGCGCGGCAAGAAGGTCGCCGTCATCGACTTCGACGTCGGTCTGCGCAACCTGGACCTGATCATGGGCTGCGAGCGGCGCGTGGTGTACGACTTCGTCAACGTCGTGCATGGCGAAGCCACGCTCAAGCAGTCGCTGATCAAGGACAAGCGCTTCGACAACCTGTATGTGCTGGCTGCCTCGCAGACCCGCGACAAGGACGCGCTGACCCAGGAAGGCGTGGAGAAGGTGCTCAAGGACCTGGCCGCCGACGGCTTCGACTACATCGTCTGCGATTCGCCGGCCGGCATCGAGAAAGGCGCGTTCCTGGCGATGTATTTCGCCGACCGCGCGGTGGTGGTGGTCAATCCGGAAGTCTCCTCGGTCCGCGACTCGGACCGCATCATCGGCCTGCTCGATTCCAAGACCCGCAAGGCCGAGCAAGGCCAGACCGTGCCGGCCTTCCTGCTGCTGACCCGCTACAGCCCGGGCCGCGTGGAAGGCGGCGAGATGCTCAGCATCACCGACGTGGAAGAAGTGCTGGGGCTGAAGGCCATCGGCGTGATTCCCGAATCCGGTGATGTGCTCAACGCTTCCAACAAGGGCGAGCCGGTGATCTTGGATGCCGAGTCCCCGGCCGGCCAGGCCTACGACGACGCGGTCGCCCGCATCATGGGCGAAGAGCGCCCGATGCGATTCATATCCGTGGAGAAGAAAGGCTTCTTCAGCAAGCTGTTCGGAGGGTAAGCATGGGCCTGCTCGATTTTCTCAAGAGCAAGAAGAACACCGCCGAGACGGCCAAGAACCGCCTGCAGATCATCATTGCGCAGGAGCGCAACCACCGCGGCGGGCCGGATTACCTGCCGCTGCTGCAGCGCGAATTGCTGGAAGTGATCAAGAAGTACGTCAACATCGACGCCGATGCGGTGCGGGTTGATCTGGTCAAGGATGGCGAGCATGACGTGCTCGATATTTCGGTCGCCTTGCCCGAAGACGGCGACAAGTAAGTGTCCCCTGCGGCACCGTGTTTGCACGGTGCCGCCTTGACGGCCCGAACCGACCACGAGCCCTTGCGTGTGACCATCGACTCTTCCACCAGCGCCGAGCCAGCCAGCGTGTTGTGCGTGGGCGATATCGGCCTGGACGCACCGGCTGCCCTGCTCGTCCGCTATGGCCTGCGCCTGCATCGCGTGGAAGCCGGCGCGCCGATCCCCGGCAGTTTCTGGGGCGAACCGGAAGCCGGCATCATCGGCTGCGATGTCTATGTGCGTGACGACACGCCGGTGCATTCGCTGTTGCACGAAGCCGGGCACCTGATCGTCCTGCCGGCCGACAAACGCGCGGCCGTGCATACCGACGCCACCGACTCGGTGGATGAGGAAGACGCCACCTGCTATCTGCAGATCCTGCTGGCCGAGCAATTGCCGGGCGTGGGCAGCGCGCGCCTGATGACCGACATGGACACCTGGGGCTACACCTACCGGCTGGGATCCACGCGCGCCTGGTTCGAACAGGACGCGGAAAATGCGCGCAGCTGGCTGCTCGCGCGCAACCTGTTACCGCAGTAACGCCGGAGCGCCGCAACCTGATCGCCTGGCTGTGACGTGCCTGCAGGCCGGCATGCACAGGTTGCCAGCATGCAGCCCCGGGATCGAGCCAGTGGCCACGCAGTGCAGTGGCACTGCACTGCGTGCCACAAGCAGGCCGCAGACGACGGGGTCGTCAACATCGGCATAGACCATGCCGAGTGCCTCCGCGTAAAACATGCCGGCCGCCGTCTCCGTGCAGGTCGCGCGCATCGCCAGGCGCGGCGTTTCGTAGTACTACAGGTCGCGCCGCGCAGCAGCACTACGACGCAGACATCTCCTCAACGCCACGCCGCGTAGGCTGCAACGCATGCACAGCCTGTTTCTCAACACGGTGCTGCTGGGCGGCACCGCAGCCGATAAATTGTCGGCCGCACAGGCGGCCGGCTTCGATGCAGTCGAATTGTGGGAACAGGACCTGCAGCAGTTGGCGCGCTCGCCGGCGCAGGTGCGCGACGCCCTCCACCAGCTCGGGCTTGGACTGACCGACTACCAGGTGCTGCGCGATGTGGACGGTGCCGCTGACGCGCAACGCGACGGTTGCCGCGCGCACGCGCTGCAGATGCTGGAAACCGCCGCCGCGTTGGGCGCGGGCGTGGTGCAGGCACCGGCCAACACGCGTACCGACGTCGTGCCTGCATGGATCGTCGAGGATCTGCGCTGGCTCGGCCGTGCCGCGGCCGAGCACGGCCTGCGCATCGCCTACGAACCGATGGCGTGGAGCACGGTCAATCACACCCTGCCTGCCGCGTGGGCAAGCGTGCGTGCCAGCGGCGCGGACAACATCGACCTGGTGGTGGATGCCTACCATCTGTTCGCGCCAGGCCGCGGACTGGACGACCTGGACGCCATCCCGGCCACGCGCATCGCCAACGTGCAGTTATGCGATGTGGCGCAGCCGGTGGCGCCAGGTGCGCTGGCTGCGGTGGCGCGGCATGCGCGCCTGCTGCCGGGCGAAGGCTGCTTTCCGCTGTCGGCGCTGCTGCGGCGCCTGGCCGGCATGGGCTACACGGGACCGATCGGCATCGAGGTCTTCAACGATGTCCGCAAGGCCGCCGCTGCCCCGGCCACCGCGGCGGCGGCGATGGCCGCACTGCGCAGCTGCCTTGAGCGTACCGGCGCTTAGCTGCGCTGCGCGCCGCTGAGATCCAGCGTCACCACCGTGCCCTGCCCCGCGCTGGAATCCAGGTGCAGATGCCAGCCCAGATGCTCGCAGAGCCGTCCGATCAGCTCCAGCCCGATGCCGTTGCCCTGGCGTGCGTTGTCGCGCGCCAGGCGCGCGTAGATTGCGCTGATCTCCTCCGGCGTCATGCCGTGGCCCGGGTCGGCAATGCGCACCACCCCTGGTGCCGATAGCGAGACACGGATGATGCCGCGGTCGCTGTTCTCGATCGCGTTGCGCAACAGATTGCCGATGGCGGTCTGCACGATCGCCACCGGTGCAGTGAGACTGCATGGCGGAAGCGGGTCGGTGAGTACCTGCAGATCCTTGTCGGCGAGCAGATGCGCGTGGTCGGCGACGATCTCCGGCAGCAACTGGTCCAGACGCAGCGTATCGCTGCTGCGCGTCAGCCGGCCGGGGTCCTTGGCCAGCACCAGTAACAAGGTGATCAACTGCTCCACCGCGGCGCTGGTCTGCGCGATGCGCTCCAGCTGGTGGCGCACCGCCGGCGGTGTGCCGGGTTGTTCCAGCGCCAGTTCGGCGGCGTTGCCGATCACTGCCAGCGGGGTGCGCAACTCGTGGCTGGCACTGTCGATGAAGGCGCGTTCGCGTTCGACGAACTGGCCGTTGCGATCGAGATAGTCGTTGAGCGCATCGGCAATCACGTACAGCTCGGCGCTGCCCTGCGGGCCAACAGCAATGCGTTGTGCACGCCGCTCGGGACGCAGCGCGCCGATGTCGCGCGCCAGCTCCACCAGCGGGCGCACCAGCCGCGCCATCGCATAAGTGCCCATCAGCAAGGTGATGCCGATCAGCGCGACGCCTGCCGCCAGCATCCAGCGGGTGATGAACTGCTCCAGCGCCTCGAAGTCGGTGATATCCAGCACCAGCGCCAGGCGCCCGGCATGCGGCGTGTCGCGCACCATCACCGCGCTCTGGCGGCCGGCGATTTCCAGCTCGTCGTGCAGGCCGGGATGCAGCGTGCGCAACACCGGCGGTACTGTCGCGCTGCCGTCGACGCGATACAGCCGCAGGGTGTCCGAGTCCTGCCAGCGGTAATCCGGATTCTGCGCGCTGCGATCCAGGATGCTGTCCAGCTCCGAATTCAACAACGAGCGCCACACGCCGTGTTCTGCGCGCTCGTGCAGATACTGCGCGGTGCCGAACACCGCCAGCACCATCAGCAGCGTGTAGCCGAACAACCACACCAGCACGCGGCGGCCCAACGGGCGCTGCCTAAGCATCGCTGCACTCGCCCGTGGCCGGATCGCCGGCACCTTCCAGCGGCGCCAGGCGATAGCCCAGCCGCGGCAGGGTGTGGATCAGTTTCTGTGCGAACGGACCATCCACGCTGCGGCGCAACTCGTAGATATGCGAGCGCAACATGTCGCCATCGGGCGGATCGTCGCCCCATAGCGATTGCTCCAGCCGCTGCCGGGTGACCGCGGCGGGGCTGGCCTGCATCAGCACTTCCAGCAGCTTGCGGCAGGCCGGATACAGGTGCAGCACCTGGCCGGCGCGGGTGGCTTCCAGCGTGGACAGGTCCAGACGCAGATCGGCCACCTGCAGCAACTTGCCGCGTCGGCGCCCATGCGCACGCGCAAGCAGCGCCTCGATGCGGACCTCCAGTTCCGGCAGCGCGAACGGCTTGGTCAGATAGTCGTCGGCACCGGCACGGAAGCCGGCGATCTTGTCGGGCAGCTCGTCGCGGGCGGTGAGCATGATCACCGGCAGCTCGGACTGGTGCTGCTCGCGCAGGCGGCGCAGCACTTCCGGGCCGTCCATGCGCGGCATCATCCAGTCCAGCACCAGCACGTCGTACTGCTGGGTGGTGGCCAGATGCAGGCCGGTGATGCCGTCGGGCGCTGCGTCCAGGGTGTGCCCGCGCGCTTCGAAATAGTCGAACAGGTTGGCAACCATGTTGCGGTTGTCTTCGATGACCAGCAACCGCATGAGCGCGTTTCCAGGGCGGCCCGGCAGGGACGATGTGCGCATCCTAACCGAGCCTGGCCGAACACAGCCGCTCTGGATGGCTCCGACAAAATTCCGACCTGCTTGCCGGATAGTGTGGCGCCCCACCGATCGGGGCGTGCGCGTGTCGCCTGCCATCTCCGCCGCCACTTCCCGCCAGCGTGCGCTGCTTGCCGCCGTGTTGCTGATCATCGTCAGCCTGCTGGCCGGGCTGGGCCTGCGTCAGCCCAACCCACCGGATGAGCCGCGCTTTGTGCTGGCCGCACGCAGCATGGTTGCGACCGGTCAATGGCTATTGCCGCATCGGGGCAGCCAGCTGTACGCCGAAAAGCCGCCGATCTTCATGTGGTTGCAGGCAGCCAGCTACGAGCTGGTGCCGCACTGGCCGGTCGCGTTCCTGCTGCCGTCGCTGCTGGCTGCGCTCGCCACGTTATGGCTGACCTGGGACATCGCGCGGCGGTTGTGGAACCGACGCGTGGCGCGGCATGCGGTACTGGCGTTGTTTGCGGTGCTGCAGTTCGGCCTGATGGCCAAGCGTGCGCAGATCGACATGGTGCTGGTGGCGCTGACCACGCTGTCGTTGTGGGGGATGCTGCGGCATCTGCTGCGCGGGCCGGACTGGCGCGCTTGGACGCTGGGATTGTTCGCCGCCGGCGTGGGCACGGTGACCAAGGGTGTGGGCTTTCTGCCCTTGCTGCTGTTGCTGCCGTGGATGGCGCTGCCGCGCAAGCACTGGCGCGTGCTGCCGGCACGCGCACAGGCCGGGCGCAGCTGGTTGCTGGTGCTGCCTGCGTTCCTGGCGGGGACTGCGGTATGGCTTGGTCCGCTGGGTATCGCGTTGTGGCAGAGCAACGACCCGGCGCTGCATGCCTACGCACACGAGTTGTTGTTCAAGCAGACCGGTACCCGTTATGCGCACGCCTGGCATCATGTCAAGCCGGCCTGGTACTACCTGCAGGTGATCGCCACGCTGTGGTTGCCCGGCTGCCTGGTGTTGCCCTGGTTGCTGCCGGCCTGGTGGCGACGGCTGCGACGCGGCGACCCGCGCTATCTGTTGCTGCTTGCCTGGAGCGTGTTGGTGCTGGTGTTTTTCAGCGCCAGCCCGGGCAAGCGCGAGGTCTATATCTTTCCGATGCTGCCGGCCCTGTGCATCGCCGCCGCACCGCTTCTGGCCGGGCTGCTGCGCAAGCGTGGCGTCCGCGTGTTGCTGACCGGCTACCTGCTGCTGCTCGCGCTGGCCGCTCTTGCATTGGGCAGCGGTATCGCACTGCATCTGCACTGGGCGGAAAACACCGCCCTGCAGCGCGGCATGGCGTTGGCCTCGCTGCGGTCGGTGGGTGTCTGGTTGATCGGGCTGGGCGTGGTCGGCCTGGCGGCAATTGCAGGGTCGCGTGGCAAGCGCACCGGCACCGCCGTGGTGGTGGTGACCGCCGCACTATGGAGCGTGTATGGCCTGGGCTTGATGCCGGCACTGGACCCTTACAGTTCTGCCGCCCGCTTGATGCAGCGCGTGGGACAGCGCATCGGCCCGGAGGCCGAGCTCGGCATGCTGGCCTGGCGAGAGCAGAACATGCTGCAGGCGGATCGACCGGTCACCGACTTCGGCTTCAAGGCGAGTTGGCAGCAGCAGTGGGCCAAGGCAGGTCCATGGCTTGCAGACGCACCTGAGCGCCGTTGGCTGTTCGTCCTCAAGCAGGCGGTACCGGCGTGCATCGATCCGGCGCAGCGGATCGATATTGGCGAGTCCAACCGCAATCAATGGCAGTTGGTGCCGGGCACGGCATGGCATGCCGGTTGCGTTGCAACCGCCTCCGACACCAACACTGGCGGTGGCGACAGCGAGACAGACTGAACGCCGGGTAGCGCGTTAACCGCCGGGCAACTCCGGTCCGACCGCTTTCCGACATGCCGCTTTCGAAGATGCCGGGCATAGACCACCGGCCGATGCTTCGATGACCACGCTTCCCGTATACGCACCTGCCCTGGCGCGCACAGCCACTGTTGCGCAAACCCGCTTTCTCATTCGGCATCTGTGGCTGCCGCTGGCCGGTGTGCTGGTGCTCAGCGCGTTGTTGATGGGAGCCGGCGGCGACCAGTGGATTGCCGATGCGCTGTATCGGCTGGAAGGTGGGCAGTGGCTGCTCAAGGACCACTGGTTCACCAGCGGCGTGATTCACCGTGTCGGCAAATGGTTGAGCACCGCTGGCGCTGTCAGCGTGCTGGTGCTGGCGCTAGTTGCCTGGTACCGGCCGCGCCTGCGTGTGCTGCGCTGGCCACTGACGTATCTGGCTGCATCGATCGCACTGTCGACCTCGCTGGTGTCCTTGCTCAAGTCGTGGACGGCGATGGATTGCCCGTGGGATCTGAGCCGTTACGGCGGCACCCAGCAAATGATCGGGCTATTCGAATCGCGCCACGGCATTGCTGCGTCCGGTTGTTTTCCTGCAGGCCACGCCAGTGCCGGTTATGCGTGGGTGGCGCTGTATTTCTGTGCGCTGGCACTACGTCCTGCGTGGCGTGTTCCTGCATTGTGGCTGGGCATCGCGGCAGGCTTGTTGTTCGGGATTGCGCAGCAATTACGCGGCGCGCATTTTCTGTCGCACGACCTATGGTCGCTGGCGGTGTGTTGGGGAACTGCACTTGCACTGTACTGCGTGATGCTGGCTCGACCGCATCGCGCCAATGTTGTGGTGTTGCAATCGGGGGATGCAGCATGAGTACCTATCTACCGCAATCGCGTGGGCTCAAGCGCCTGCGCGCACTGAGCTGGACGACGCGACCGACGGTCTCGACCGAAACCTTGGTGTTGTTGTCGAGTCTGTTCTTCGCACTGGTGTGCAACCAGCTGTTCTGGCACACGGCCATGGCCACGCATCCGGGCAGTCTCGGGTTTGCCATCTCGTTGATGGCCTTGCTGGTGGCCGTGCATGCGTTATTGCTGGGCCTGCTGGTGTGGCGCTGGAACGCCAAGCCGCTGTTGACGCTACTGCTGTTCACCACCGCGCTGGCTGCGCACTACATGGACAGCTACAACGTCTACCTGGATGCGGACATGCTGCGCAACGTGCTGCATACCGACCACAAGGAATCGCGCGAACTGCTCACGCCCGGCTTGATCCTGCCGCTGCTGTGCTACTTCCTGATTCCGGCCACGCTGTTGTGGCGCACGCGCCTGCAAGCACGCAGCATCGGCAGATCACTGGCAATCCGCGCCGGTTTCTTGCTGGTGGTGGCAGTGGTTGGCGCGGCCGGCGCGATGCTGTCGTCGCAGGACGTCTCGGCGTTGATGCGCAATCACCGCGAGGTGCGTTACCTGGCCACGCCGATCAACTACATCGTGGCACTGCGGCAGAACCTCAAATCCGATTCGCCAATCAAGCATGCGCCCAAGCAACCGGTCGAACACGACGCCATGGCCACACCACGCGCATCGGGTAGCCGTCCGCGCCTGCTGCTGGTGGTGCTGGGCGAAACCGCACGTGCGCAGAACTGGGGCCTTAACGGCTATGCGCGCCAGACCACGCCCGAACTGGCGCAGGCCGGAGTGATCAATTTCCCCGATATGCATTCCTGCGGCACCAGCACCGAGGTCTCGGTGCCGTGCATGTTCTCGCCGTTCGGCCGCCGCGATTACAACGAGGACATGATCCGCGGCCACCAGTCGTTGCTGCATGTGCTCGAACACGCCGGCATTTCCACGCTGTGGCGCGACAACCAGTCCGGCTGCAAGGGCGTCTGCGATGGCCTGGACATCCAGAAGCTGGACGATGCCACCACGCCAGGGCTGTGCGCCGATGGCCGCTGCATGGACGAGATCCTGCTGAGCGACCTGGCTGCGCAAGTGCGCGCAAAGCCCGGCGACCGCGTGGTGGTGCTACATCAACTCGGCAGCCACGGGCCGAGTTACTTCGAGCGCTACCCGGCACAGTTCGAGCGCTTCAAACCGGTGTGCAAGACCGCCGACCTGGGTAGTTGCAGCCGCCAGAACATCGTCAACGCCTACGACAATTCCATCACCTATACCGATCACTTCCTCAACCAGGCCATCCACACGCTGCGCGGGCTGCAGGACTACGACACCGCGATGATCTACCTCTCCGATCACGGCGAATCGCTGGGTGAAAAGGGCCTCTACCTGCATGGCGTGCCGTACGCGATCGCGCCCAAGGAGCAGACCCACGTGCCGATGGTGATGTGGTTCTCTCCGGAGTTCGCACGTGACCGCGGCCTGGACGAAACCTGCCTGCGCCACCGTGCCGGCCAGTACACCGATCAGGACGCGCTGTTTCCGTCGGTGCTCGGGCTGATGCAGGTCAAGACCAGCGTCTATGCACGTGAGCGCGATCTGTTCGCGCAATGCACGGGATAAATGCGGCTGGATTTTTTAAAGCATGGTGATCGAAGGCGTGCCCTAGCCGCTCGCGCCACACGCCGTGAATCCTTCCGCGGAGGCTCCTCGGCGGCATCCATGCCGGCAAGGACACCGCGCCAGTAAGTTGGTCGGCTTCTTTCTTGAAGACTTGCTGCGCGGCTTGCGATGGAAAGATTTTCGGACGCACGACGCTCAGAACAACGCGCATCAGGCACTGCTCTTACCGTGCACACCGACTATCTCGACGGGTCCTTGCCCGCCCACCGTCGCGGGACCTCACGCGGCATGGATGCCGCGTAAGAGCCTACATGGACGTACTTGCGGCGTGTCCTGCGAGGGTGGGCGGGTAAGGGCCCTGCAGCCAAGTGGCAGATGGTCTGCCCTACGGCCGATACATCCGCACGGTTCCATCAACCCGATGCAACTGGTCCCCCAGTCTTGAAGCAGCTGACAGTACGGCGCGAGCAAATCAGCAGGCGGGTAGTGACGACGCACTTTCAACCGGCGTGCCCTAGCACTCCATGCCACATCAGGTAACGGCCGTGCCCGCCTGCGGTGAGCATGCAATGTGGCGCTTGCTCTGACGAGCACACATGGCGAGCACAGATGGATTTGCAGCCGTCCGAGTCACGTACACCGTGACAGCGCTTGCGGTGGAACCCGACGCGCTCTAGCCTGCGTCGGACTTCACCGCAAGGACCACCCGTGAATCCTCGTTTGTTGTGGCTGGCACTGGCCGTGGCCGCCGGCACCGTGTCGTTGTCGGCCTGCCGTCAGGACGCGGCAGCACCCGCCAAGCCTGCTGCCACCAAAACCGCGCCGGAGGAAAGCGCCGACCAGTTCGTCGCGCGCATCAGCGCCGAGTACAAGGCCGCTTACCCGGAACTCACCGCCGCGCAGTGGTTGTCTTCGACCTACATCAACGGCGACTCGCAGCTGCTGGCCGCCAAGGCCAACGAACGCTCGCTGGCGCAACTGGACCACTGGATCGAACAATCCAAGCAGTATGCAGGCACCCCGATGTCGGCCGACAGCGCGCGTGCATTGCAACTGCTGAAATTGATGAGCGCCCTGCCCGCCCCACGCGACCCGGCCAAGCTGGCAGAGCTCACCCGGATCGCCGCCAAGATGGAAGGCGATTACGGTGCGGCCAGTTATTGCGTGGGCGATGGCGAACAACGCCGCTGCCGCCAGCTTGGCGAGCTGGAACAAGTGCTCGCCAGCAGCCGTGATTACACCGAACAACTGGACGCCTGGCAGGGCTGGCATGGCACCGCAGTCCCGATGCGTAAGGACTATCAGCGCTTTGTCGAGCTCGCCAACGAGGGCGCGCGCGGGCTGGGCTTTGCCGATGTCGGCGTGCTGTGGCGCAGCGGTTACGACATGCCGCCAGCGCAACTGGCCAGCGAAACCGACCGTCTCTGGGACCAGGTCAAGCCGCTGTACGCACAACTGCAGTGCTATGCGCGCGGCAAGCTCGATACGCAGTACGGCAAGGACAAGGGCGAGCTCGCCGGTGGCATGTTGCCGGCGCATCTGATGGGCAATATGTGGCAGCAGGACTGGAGCAATCTGTGGGACCTGCTGCAGCCGTACCCGGGTGCCGGCGACCTGGACATCACCGCTGCGCTGGAAAAACAGTACCAGGGCAACCTGAGTGCGGTGCTGGCGCGCAACACCGGCACCGAAGGCGGCAGCGGCGCACGCTTCCAGGCCGAGCGCGAAGCGCAGCTGCGCACCGCAAGACAGATGACCGAACGTGCGCAGGATTTCTACACCTCGCTCGGCATGCCCAAGCTTCCCGACACCTATTGGCAACGTTCGCAGTTCATCAAACCGCTGGACCGCGACGTGGTCTGCCATGCCAGCGCATGGGACATGAACATGGGCGGCGAAGCGACGCAGAACATCGGTGCGGACGTGCGCACCAAGATGTGCATCAAGCCGACCGAAGAAGATTTCACCACCATCTATCACGAGCTTGGGCACATTTATTACGACCTGGCCTACAACCCGCTGCCGCCACTGTTCCAGAACGGCGCCAACGACGGTTTCCACGAAGCGATCGGCGACACCATCGTGCTGGCGATGACGCCCAAGTATCTGCAGTCGATTGGCATGGTGGGCGAACAGCAAACCAGCCGCGAGGCGCTGATCAATTCGCAGATGCGCATGGCGCTGAGCAAGGTTGCCTTCCTGCCGTTCGGCCTGATGATCGACCGCTGGCGCTGGGGCGTGTTCGACGGCTCGATCCCCCCCGAGCGTTACAACCAGGCCTGGTGGGAACTGAAAGCCAGGTACCAGGGCGTGGCACCGGCGAGCCCACGCGGCGAAGAGTTCTTCGATGCCGGCGCCAAGTACCATGTGCCCGGCAACACGCCCTACACCCGGTATTTTCTTGCGCACATCCTGCAGTTCCAGTTCTACAAGGGCCTGTGCGAAGCCGCCGGCCATCAAGGCCCGTTGTACGAGTGCAGTTTCTACGGCAACAAGGACGCCGGGCAGAAGTTCTGGTCGATGCTGCAACGGGGTTCCAGCCAACCCTGGCAGACCACGCTGAAGGAACTCACCGGCAACGACCGCCTGGATGCCGGCCCGATGCTGGAATATTTCGCACCGATGAACGAGTGGCTGAAGCAGCAGAACCAGGGGAAATTGTGCGGCTGGCAGGCGAACGCACCCGCGGCCGCCAGCACTACGCCTGTGCCTGCCGTAACGCACTGACGCACGCGCTCCCTGCGGCATGCGGCGGCCCTCACCCTGGCCGCCGCATAACGTTGATTTGATAAACGCACAAAACGCCGGCGATATACTGCGCGCCCGCTGCACCGGCGCAGCATGCAGGATGCATCCAGTGAACAACACCTCCACCGGCCCGGACCCGCGCGACGCGGACCGCAACAAGCAGTTCATCGACGACGCAAACGACCGCGCATTCGACCCGATCTACAGCAGCAAGAGCAGCGACTACGCGCTGGAAGTGGGCGGCAGCAACATCGAGCTCAGCCCCGAAGATCAGACGGTCAAGTATTCCCATACCAGCGAGCAGAGCAGCGGCAGTCCGACGCAGCCGCTGGGCGAGAACAGCCTGCGCAGCAGCCGCTCGCTCGGCCTGGGCAAGCTCAGCGACGCCGAGGCGAAGACCACCACCTTCAACCTCGAGGCCGACGCCAACACCGGCCAGCAGCAAAGCCTGCAGACCAAGCTCGGCGACAGCAAGCTGAGCATCGAGACCAGCACCAGTGCCGGGCAGCGCATGCGTTACGCACTGACGCTGCCCGGTGCCGACCAGCCTGCAGAGGCTGCCACCCGCGTCAATCCGCTGCAGCCGGAAAGCCTGCCGATCGGCGCGCGCGCGGTGATGGACGCCCAGACCTACACCCAGCGCGACGCCTCGGCGAGTCTGCACAACCTCACCATGCAGAGCGAGATCACCGAAGCCAGCGGCCGCAGCTACCTGATCGAACGCGTGGACGAGCGCCACGTGCGCGTGGTGACCGGGCCCAATGCAGCCATCGAGGCAGTGAACGCCGTTGGCGTCAAGGTGGGACCGGCGCAGGCCCTGCTCGGGCGCGCCGACGCCCTGGGCCAGTCGCGTGTGGAGAGCGCGCAATTCGACCTGGCCGATCCACGCGCGCTCGCGGCCATGGGCGACTTTGTGCGCGAGGGCAAGATGGCACCGGGCGTGCCCGGCGTCGATGAGCTACAGACGGTGGAGCGGATCAGTTTCAGCTCGCAGCAGCGTCTGCAGCTGGAATTGGGCCCGCTCAGCGCCGATCTGGCCGGCAACCGCAACCAGGGCAGCCAGGTGCGCATCAGCACACCGGGCCAGGACGGCTACACCGTGGTGCAGCAGCTGCAATACGGCGGCAACGTGCCGCTGACGATCGTGCGCCAGTACGACGGCAACGACACCGAGCGCGTGCAGGAACGCAGCTACCGCTTCGAGATCGATGGCGATGTCGCCGCGCCGGGGCTGCTGCAACGCCTGGGCGGGCGCAACGAGGCCAGCGAGGAAAAGGCGATTGCACAGAATCTCAACAGCGCGCTGAGCGGCGACATGGCGGGCACCGGTGCGATTGCGCCAGGGCAGAAGACCACGCTGGCCTTCAGCGAGGCGCAGATGCAGGCGCTGATGCAGCAGACCCAGGCCAGCGTCGAAGCCGGCAGGATCGGCGGCAGCTCGCTGACGGCGCTGGTCGGCGACCGCAACGCCGCACCGCAGTCACCCGAACGCTTCGCGATCGCGATGGCGCGCAATGTGGGCGGCGAGCCGTATCCGTTCGTCGAGCGGCTGCAGCGCATCGCCGACGGCGCCGATGGGGCATACGACGGCCGGTTGCAGCGCATCGATGCCGAGGCGCTTCCGCGCCAGGCGGCTGCGGAAACCGCGGCGGCGGATCCGCGCAATCCGGCCAGTCCGGACCATGCGCTGCTGACCCAATGCACCGCAGCGGTGGAGCAGCTGGAGGCCGCGCGCGGCCGCGTGCCCGATGCGGACAGCGAGCGCCTGGCAGCCGGAGCGCTGGTGGCCGCACGCGAGCACGGGCTGCAGCGCGTCGACCACGTGGTGCTCGGCCGCGACCCGGCACAGGGCTTTGTGGTCCAGGGAGCGCTGGATTCGCCGGCGCACCTGCGCGGACCCTTCGATGCCCAGGCCGCGCAGCAGACGCCGGTGGACCACAGCCTGCAGCGCGCGCAGGCAGTGGGCGCCGAGCAGGATCGCAACGACGCCGCGCAGGAACAGGCGCAGCAGCAGGAACAGGCGCAGCAGCAGGACCTCCAGCGACAGGCTCCGGCGCGCTGATTCAGCGCGCCGGCTGATCCGCAGCTAAGCGCTGGCGCAGGTCAGCACCGAACACTGCCCGCCGATGCGGAATGGGCAGTGTTCGGAGCCGGCGTCGCCGACACCGCTGCGTGCATGACCTCAGTTGGTGCGCGCGGGCACCAGCTTCTGCGCGAATTCGATCCGGAACGCCTCGAAATCCCTGCCGTCGGCGGCCGCCTCGGCATGCGCCGCGTCCTTGAGCGCATCCGAATAGGTCAGCCGTACCGGCGTGCCCTGGCGCTCGTGCAGCTCGGCCGCGCGCATGATCAGGGCCAGCACCTGGGCGGCGCTGGTGCTTTCGCCGGCAATGCGGCCGTCCATGCCCAGCACCCATTCGCCATCGCGGCGGACGATGCCGGCCAGTAACGTGCGTTGCTGGTCGCGCAGTTCGGCATGCGGCTCGATCGGCGAGACCGGCGCGGGATTGGCGGCGGCCTGGTTGCGCTGGCGTTCGGCGGCGCGCTTGCGGGCATCGCGGCGCAGCTTGGAATCGGTGGACATGCAGGCTCCTGTGAGGTCAGAGATGGTCGGCCGGCTCCAGAGGCACTGCCTCCTCGGCCTGGCGGCGGCGTAGACGGCGGCCGCTGCGGCGTTCCCAGCGCCAGAATAGCCAGCCCAGCAGGAAAAAACCGGTCATGCCGATCGCCAGATGGCGCGGGTGTTCACTCAGCAGCGGCGACAGCACCCCGGCCACCAGCGTATTGGTCATCAGCTGGGTGAAGGCCTGCAGCGAGGAGGCCAGGCCGCGCTGATGCGGGTACATGTCCAGCACCGCCAGCGCCAGGATCGGGAAGATCAGCGCCATGCCCACGCCGGCCAGGAAGATCGGCAGCACCGCCCAGGGCAGCGCGATCTGCGCCGCCGTCATGGTGTAGCCCAGGTTCGCCAGCGCCGCCACGCCGCAGCAGATGAAGCCGATGCGGATCTGCCGCACCGGATCCATGCTGCCGGCCATGCGCCCGGACAGGAACGAGCCCAGCGTCATGCCGCCGATGGTGGGAATGAACAGCCAGGCGAAGTCGCCCTCGCCCAGGTGCAGGTGGCGCATGATCAGCACCGGCGCCGAGGCGATGTACAGGAAGATGCCGGCGAAGTTGAACGCACCGGCCGCCGCCAGCCGCTGAAAACGCGGGTTGAAGCCGATCCGCACGTAGTCGTGCATCAGGCGGCGCAGCTGCAGCGGCGTGCGCGCCTCCGGCGGGTGGGTCTCCGGCAGCCAGATCAGCGTGGCCACCAGCAGCACCAGCCCGAACGCCACCAGGAACCAGAAGATCAGCGGCCAGCCGGCACCGCTGAGCAGGATCCAGCCGCCGATGATCGGCGCGATCGCCGGGGCGATGCCGAAGATCATCGACACCTGGCTCATCAGCCGTTGCGCGTCCGCCCCCTGGAACAGGTCGCGGATCACCGCCCGCCCGACGATCATGCCTACCCCGGCCGACAGCCCCTGCAGTGCGCGGAACGCCAGCAGGGTGGGCAGGTCCTGAGACAGCGCGCAGCCCACCGAGCCGGCGATGAACAGCACCAGCCCGCCCAGGATCACCCGCTTGCGGCCCCAGGCATCGGACAGCGGGCCGTGCGCGATGCTCATCAGCCCGTAGGCGAGCAGATAGACGCTGATGGTCTGCTGGATCGCCACCTCGTCCACCGCCAGGCTGCGGCTGAGCCGCGAGAACGCCGGGAAGATGGTGTCGATGGAAAACGGGCCAAACATCGCCAACCCGGCGAGCAGCAGCGCCATGCGACGGGTGGAAGGCGTGGTGGGGGTCATGCAGGGATCCGAAACGTGGTGCATCGGGGGGGACGCACGCCGGCACCGCCCTGGGGGGCGGCGTCGGGATGAGCATAAGGGCGTCGATGATAGGCGCTCGCCGTTGCAAGGTTAAGCAAACCCGAGTGCATGGGCCTGCCGCATGCGCTCCGGCGCGTGCGCACGCAGGCTATAATCGGCCGGCAACACGGTGGGAGAAGCGGCACTGCCGCTGCCGAAGGCGCAACAGCCCGTAATCGCTCAGGCCCGATACCATCCGCAGTACAACTCTGGAGAGACCGGCCGATGCCGGCGCCGAAGGGGCACGGAACGCAGGCAGGCCCAGCGCCATGCCGCGTTCTTAAACTCTCAGGCAAAAGGACAGAGGGGCGCGAGGAAGACTGTCGCTGCGACAGGAGGTGATGCGCTGCGCGCGTCACGCCGGTCCGGTGGCCGTCGACCATTCGTCTGCCCCCGCCCCGGATGCCCGCCATGTCCCAGACCACGTCTTCCTTGCGCGACCTCGAACACCACAGTGCGTTCGTCGAACGCCATATCGGCCCCAACGACGCAGAAATCGCACAGATGCTGGAGGTGGTCGGCCACGCCTCGCTGGATGCGATGACCGATGCGATCGTGCCCGGCAACATCAAGTCGCCAGCGGCGCTGGCGCTGCCCGAGGCGATCACCGAAGAAGAGGCGCTGGCCAAGATCCGCGCCATCGCCAGCAAGAACCAGGTGCAGCGCAGCTTTATCGGCCAGGGCTATTACGGCACCCATACGCCCAAGGTGATCCTGCGCAACATCCTGGAAAACCCGGCCTGGTACACCGCATACACGCCCTACCAGGCCGAGATTTCGCAGGGCCGCATGGAAGCGCTGATCAACTTCCAGACCCTGTGCGCCGACCTCACCGGCATGCAGATCGCCAACGCCTCGCTGCTGGACGAAGCCACTGCCGCGGCCGAAGCGATGACGCTGGCCAAGCGCTCGGCCAAGTCGAAGTCGGACACCTTCTTCGTGCATGACGCGGTGCACCCGCAGACGCTGGAACTGCTGCGCACCCGCGCCGAGCCACTGGGCATCGTGCTGCGCGTCGGCACGCCGGAAGAGGCCTTGCAGGCCGAGTGCTTCGGCGTGCTGCTGCAGTACCCGGACAGCTTCGGGCACATCGGCGATCACGCCGCGCTGGCCGATGCAGTGCATGCACAAGGCGGCCTGGTCGCGGTGGCCACCGACCTGCTGGCGCTGACCCTGATCGCCGCGCCCGGCGAATGGGGCGCCGATATCGTGGTCGGCAATTCGCAGCGCTTCGGCGTGCCGTTCGGCTTCGGAGGCCCGCATGCCGCGTTCATGGCCTGCCGCGATGCTTACAAGCGCTCGATGCCGGGCCGCCTGATCGGCGTGTCGATTGATGCCGCCGGCAACCCGGCCTATCGCCTCACCCTGCAGACGCGCGAGCAACATATCCGCCGCGAGAAGGCCACTTCCAACATCTGCACCGCGCAGGTGCTGCTGGCCGTGATGGCCTCGATGTACGCGGTCTACCACGGCCCCGAGGGCCTGACCCGCATCGCGCGGCGCACGCATCGCCTTGCCGCGATCCTGGCCGCCGCCCTGCGCGGCGCCGGTGTCACTGTGGGCGAGCAGTTCTTCGACACCCTGCACGTCAAGGCGATCGATGCCGAGGCCATCCACGCCAAGGCCCGCGCCGCCGGCATCAACCTGCGCGCGATCGACAGCGAAGCGGTCGGCATCAGCCTGGATGAAACCAGCACGCGCGCCGATGTGGTCGCGCTGGCCGCGTTGTTCGGTGCGCAGGCGGATGTGGACGCGCTTGATGCCGCCACCGCCGACGCATTGCCGCAGGGCCTGCTGCGCAGCAGCGCGTTCCTGACACACCCGGTGTTCAATACCCACCACAGCGAGCACGAACTGCTGCGCTACATGCGATCGCTGGCCGACAAGGACCTGGCGATGGATCGCACCATGATCCCGCTGGGCAGCTGCACGATGAAGCTCAACGCCACTGCCGAAATGATCCCGGTGACCTGGCCCGAGTTCGGCGCGATCCATCCGCTGGCCCCGGCCGAGCAGTCGGCCGGCTACGCGCAGCTGATCGAGGAGCTGGAAGCGATGCTGGTCGAATGCACCGGTTACGACGCGGTGAGCCTGCAGCCCAACTCCGGCGCGCAGGGCGAGTACGCCGGCCTGCTGGCGATCCGTGCCTATCACCGCGCGCGCGGCGAAGCGCATCGCGACATCTGCCTGATTCCCGAATCCGCGCACGGCACCAATCCGGCGTCGGCGCAGATGTGCGGCATGACCGTGGTCGTGACCAAGTGCGATGCCAACGGCAATGTCGATGTCGACGACATCCGCGCCAAGGCGGAAAAGTACTCCGAGCGTCTGGCCGCGTTGATGATCACCTACCCGTCCACCCACGGCGTGTTCGAAGAGGACGTGGTGGCGATCTGCGAAGCGGTGCATGCGCATGGCGGCCAGGTCTACACCGACGGCGCCAACATGAATGCCCTGGTCGGCGTGGCCAAGCCCGGCAAGTGGGGCTCGGACGTGTCGCACCTGAACCTGCACAAGACCTTCTGCATTCCGCATGGCGGCGGCGGCCCGGGTGTGGGCCCGTGCGCGGTGAAGTCGCATCTGGCGCCATACCTGCCTCGTGCCGGCATCCATGCCGGCGAAGGTCAAACTGCCGCCATCCATGGCGGCGGACTCAACTCCGAAAGCGGGAGTGAACACTCCTCGCGCATCGGCGGCATGGTCAGCGCGGCGGCCTACGGCTCGGCCTCGATCCTGCCGATCAGCTGGATGTACGTGACCATGATGGGCAGCGGCGGCCTGCGCAAGGCGACCCAGGTGGCCCTGCTCAATGCCAACTACATCGCCAAGCGCTTGGCGCCGCACTACAAGACGCTGTACACCGGCCGCAACGGCCTGGTGGCGCACGAGTGCATCCTCGACATCCGCCCGCTGGAAAAGACCAGCGGCATCGGTGCCGAAGACATCGCCAAGCGCCTGATCGACTTCGGCTTCCACGCGCCGACGCTGAGCTTCCCGGTCGCCGGCACCTTGATGGTGGAGCCGACCGAAAGCGAATCGCAGCACGAACTGGACCGCTTCATCGACGCGATGATCCAGATCCGCGAAGAGATCCGCGCCATCGAAGACGGCCGCCTGGACCGCGACGACAACCCGCTCAAGCACGCCCCGCACACCGCCACCCAGGTGTCGGCCAGCGAGTGGACCCACGCCTACCCGCGCGAACTTGCCGCCTTCCCGCTGCCCAGCCTCAAGCAGCAGAAGTACTGGCCGCCGGTGGCGCGCGTGGACAACGTCTACGGCGACAAGAACGTGATGTGTGCCTGCATCCCGGTGGATGCGTACAAGGACGATGTGGAGGCGTAAGCGCCACCACCAGGTAAAAACGCGAAACCCAGCCGGTCACACGGCTGGGTTTTTTGTTGCCTTGCAGGGACGGATCGGCGCTGCAGCCGCCAGCACAGGTTTTGCGTTTGTCACAGCCAGGGCGATAGCCCGCTCTTCATGGACAGCGGTGAAAGATTGCCCTCCGGCGCGTGCTGCGCTCATCGCACCGCACTCGACCAGGCGACAGCGATGCCATCTGCCCGTCGCAGGCGGATGCATCAACACTTCATGCAGGACGACTGCGCCAGTAGGTACACATGCGCCGCAGGCAGCGATACCCGCTCACTCCACAGCAACGCGTGTACCCGGCCATCTCATGCCAGTGCCCTATCAACCACACGTTTGCCTGCCCTACACGTGCGGTGGAGATGATGGCGGACGTCCTCACGCACACGGCAGACCTGCGCATGCTTCAGCTGAAACACTTCGGCATCCTTCTGCTGGCGGCCTGCACGCTGACCGCGTGTGCGCCACGCCGCCCTGGCGAGGTGCCGGCGCTGGTGCACGCGGCCGATGCGCAGGCCGAGGTGGTGCAGACCGATGCCGGCGCAGTCCGCGGTGTTGCCGGCGCGCAGGGGCGGGTGTTCTTGGGCGTGCCGTTCGCCGCGCCGCCGGTGGGCGCATTGCGCTTTCGCGCGCCGCAGGCGGCGCCAGCCTGGAAGGGAGTCCGCGATGCCACCCAGGCCGGGCCGGCGTGCCTGCCGCGTTATCGCTTCGGGCAGAAGCAGGTGTCCGAGGATTGCCTCACCCTCAACGTCTATGCGCCACCCGGCCCTGCGCCGGCGCATCCGCGCGCAGTGATGGTGTGGATCTACGGTGGCGCGCTGGAGCTGGGCAGCAATGTCGACTACGACCTGAGTGCATTGGCCGCGCAGCAGAACGTCATCGTGGTGGCGCCCAATTACCGGCTGGGGGTGTTCGGTTTCTTCGCGCATCCGGCGCTGCGTGGCGAGGGCGAAGGCGCATATGCATTGCTCGATCAACAGGCTGCGTTGCGTTGGGTCAGGCGCAATATCGCCGCCTTCGGTGGCGATGCGCACAACGTCACCGTGTTCGGTGAATCGGCCGGTGCCTGGAGCATCTGCTATCAACTGGCCGCACCGGGCGCGGCCGGTCTGTTCCAACGCGCAATCCTGCAGAGCGGCAGTTGCCTGGCCAGCGATTCCAGCCTGCCGCGTGCCGAGGCCGAGCGCGGCGGTGTGCGCATGGCGCAGACGCTTGGCTGCGAGCACGCAGGCGATGTTGCCGCGTGCCTGCGCGCATTGCCTGCCGACACCGTGGCCGACGCAAAACCGCAGCGACGTGGCCTGACCGGCAGCGATGCGTGGGCGCCAATGTCCGGCGGCGAGGTGTTGCCGTTGCCGCCCGCCGAGGCGATCGCCAACCTGCAACATGCGCAGGTGCCGGTGCTGATCGGCACCAACCGCAACGAAGGGCGGCTGTTTGCGCAGCTGCTGTCCTACATCGGCAAGCTCAACCTGCGCAGCGGTTATGAGGCACGCCTCAAGCGCATGCATGCCGACCCTACCGCGATCATGGCGCGCTACGCGGACGTTGCCGCGCAATCGCGCTGGGATGCGTTTGCCGACATCGTCACCGATGGCGGATTCGCCTGCCCGACACGCCGGCTGGGCCAAGCCTTGCGCAGCCGCGCGCCGGTGTATGCGTACGAATTCGACGACCCGCAGGCGCCTTACGACCTGTTGCGATTGCCGTTCTCGCATCCGCTGGGCGCGTATCACGCGTCCGAGCTGGTGTACCTGTTCCAGCGTCCGTGGGTGCTCAGTGGCGAGCCGGCGTTCACGCCGGCGCAGCAGGCCTTCGCCGATACGCTGCAGGATTACTGGGGCGCGTTTGCACGCACCGGCGATCCGAACGGGGCTGGCCGTCCGCAATGGCCGCGCTTCGATGGCGACGCTCCGTTGACGCTGTCGCCCGGCAGGATCGGCTCAACGCCCGACTTCGCGCAACGGCATCGCTGCACGTTCTGGGATGCACAGGCAACGCTGACGCTACCGCACGCGACCGCAACGCCGGCACAGTCACCCTCGCATTGATCGCATCATCAGGAGCCACCCATGTCCGTTTCCACTCCATCCCCCTGCCCCACGGTGCGCCTGCGCAACGGACGCAGCGTGCCGGCACTCGGGCTCGGCTCGTGGAATCTGGGCCAGGGACGACACCCGCCGCAGCAGGAGATCGATGCGCTGCAGACAGGCCAGCAGTTGGGCATGCGCCTGATCGACACCGCCGAGATGTATGGCAATGGCCGGTCGGAGCAATTGATCGGCCAGGCCATGGATAGCGCGCAGCGGCCTTATCTGGTGTCGAAGGTCTTGCCGAGCAATGCCAGCGCGCGCGGCATCGCGCGTGCCTGCGAGGCCAGCCTGCAGCGGCTTGGCGTGCGCACGCTGGATCTGTATCTGCTGCACTGGCGCGGCGGCAGCGATCTGCGCGAAGTGGTCGATGCCTTTGAAGCCCTGCGCGATGCCGGCAAGATCCGCGACTGGGGTGTATCGAATTTCGATGTGGAGGACATGCAGGACCTGTGGGAGATCGAGGGCGGGCAGCATTGCCTTGTCAATCAGGTGCTGTATCACGCCGGTAGCCGCGGTATCGAGTTCGACCTGCTGCCGTGGTGCGCACAGCACGAGGTGACGGTGATGGGGTATTCGCCGCTGGGCAGCCGCGCATTGCTGGATCACCCGGTACTGCACGCGATCGGCGAGCGACGCGGCGTGGCCGCAACTGCGGTAGCGCTGGCATGGGCGATCCGCAGTGGCCAGGTCATTGCCATTCCCGAATCGGGAACGCCTGCACATGTGCGCGCGAATGCAGCGGCGTGCACGTTGCACCTGGACGCGCAGGACCTTGCCGAACTGGACCGTGCGTTCCCGCCACCGACGCGCAAGCAGCCGCTGGACCTTCTGTAGTCGGCATGTAACGGTCGCGTTCGCTGCATGCGCTTGCAGACCATGCATCGGTGCATTGCGTGACAGACGCATCGGACAGCTGCGATCCAGCGCAAGCTTTTGGCTGCATGTGAGTATTCGTTCGCATGCAGACACGTGCACTTAACAGCGCCACTCCCAGGCTCAGTGGATCAGCCCGCATCTCAAGCCCGCCAGAGTGGAGTCCCATGCCCAAGTCCCCCAGCAAGTCCGCGCAACTTCCGTCCACCGCTGCTGTCAGCGCAATTCCCGAAACGTTGCGCGGCACGGGCGATGAATTGCATCAGAAGGCCGGCGGCACCCATCCGCCGCTGACCACCAACCAGGGCATTCCGGTTGGCGACAACCAGAACTCGCTGCGCGCAACGCCGCGCGGGCCGACGTTGCTGGAAGACTTCATCCTGCGCGAAAAGATCACCCACTTCGATCACGAGCGCATTCCCGAGCGCATCGTGCACGCACGCGGTAGCGCGGCGCATGGCTACTTCGAGCTGACCAAGTCGTTGAGCCAGTACACCACCGCCAAGATCTTCACCGAAGTCGGCGAAAAGACGCCGTTGTTCACGCGTTTTTCCACCGTTGCCGGTGGTGCCGGCTCGGTGGACACGCCGCGCGACGTGCGCGGGTTTGCGGTGAAGTTCTATACCAAGGAAGGCAACTGGGATCTGGTGGGCAACAACATCCCGGTATTCTTCATCCAGGACTCGATGAAGTTCCCGGACCTGATCCATGCGGTGAAGATGGAGCCGGACCGCGGTTTCCCGCAAGCCGCCAGTGCGCACGACACCTTCTGGGACTTCATCTCGCTGAGCCCCGAATCGATGCACATGATCATGTGGGCGATGAGCGACCGCACGATTCCGCGCTCGCTGCGCATGATCGAAGGCTTCGGCATCCACAGCTTCCGTTTCCTCAATGAAAAGGGCGACAGCACCTTCGTCAAGTTCCACTGGCGCCCCAAGCTCGGCCTGCAGTCCACGATCTGGGACGAGGCGGTGAAGATCGCCGGCGCCGACCAGGACTTCCATCGTCGCGATCTGTTCGAATCGATCCAGAGCGGCGACTTCCCCGAGTGGGAGCTGGGCGTGCAGCTGTTCACCGAGGCGGAAGCCGATGCATTCCCGTTCGATCATCTGGATTCGACCAAGGTCATTCCGGAAGAACTGGTGCCGCTGCAGATCGTCGGCCGCATGGTGCTCGACCGCTGGCCGGACAACTTCTTCGCAGAGACCGAGCAGGTGGCGTACTGCCCGGCCAACATCGTGCCCGGCATCGACTTCAGCAACGATCCGCTGCTGCAGGGCCGCCTGTTCTCGTATCTGGATACGCAGCTGAGCCGCCTGGGCGGGCCGAACTTCCACCAGATCCCGGTCAATGCACCCAAGTGCCCGTTCGCCAACAACCAGCGCGACGGCCATATGCAGATGGGCGTCCCCAAGGGCCGTGTCGCCTACGAGCCCAGCTCGTTGCAGGCCGATGCGCCGCGTGAGGCGCTGCGTGGATTCCCGAGCCACGCAACACCGGCCGAAGATGGTGCCAAGGGCCGCGTACGCGCAGCAAGTTTTGCCGATCACTACAGCCAGGCACGCATGTTCTTCCGCAGCCAGACCGCACCGGAACAGGCGCATATGGCATCAGCACTGGTGTTCGAGTTGTCCAAGGTGGAGACCGCTCACGTGCGCGAAGCCATCGTCGGTCACCTGCGTCACATCGACCCGACGCTGGCACAGCGTGTGGCCGATGGCATGGGCATGACCACGTTGCCGCCGGCACCGCCGGCTGCGGTCGCACCGACCGACATGCCGCTGTCGCCTGCCTTGCAGCTGATCGGCAAGATGAAGGACACCTTGCAGGGCCGCACGGTCGGCATCCTGATTCACGATGGCTCCGATGCAGCGACGATCAAGGCCGTGCGCAAGGCCGCCGAAGCCGCCGGTGCCACGGTCAAGATCGTTGCGCCGAAACTGGGTGGTGCCAAGCTCAGCGACGGCAAGCAACTGGCTGCCGATGGTCAATTGGCCGGCACACCCTCGGTGGTGTTCGACGCGGTAGCGGTGGTGTTGTCGTCGGAAGCTGCCAAAGCGCTGACACGCGAATCGGCGGCGCTGGATTTCGTCAGCAATGCGTGGGCGCATCTGAAGGCAATCGCTTTTGACGATGGCGCGCAGCTGCTGCTGAAGGCCGGCAATGTCGGCAAGGACGCGGGCGTGATCGCGGCGGCAGATACCAAGGCATTCATCACTGCCGCCAAGACCCGCCAGTGGGCACGCGAACCGAAGGTGCGCATGCTGGCGTAACCGCATCCGCATGGGCTGCACAGGCTTGGGCGCGAACGACTTCTACGTCGTTCGCGCCCAAGTCGTTTATGCAGGCAGCAATTTATCCTCAACTGAAGATTAGCGCATCCTCTGCGACGGCCAATCTTCGACCAGTCTTTTGGCCGCGTCTGATAAACGACGCTGCGACTTGGAAACCGGCTGTATCTACGTTGTTGCGCGGTCGTGTCTTTGGGGTGTCGGCGCGTGCGGCTAGGTCGGCAGTAGAGCGGCGGGCTGCGGTTTGGCTGCGAGGCCCTTGCCCGCCCACCATCGCAGGACACGCCGCAAGTACGTCCATGTAGGCTCTTACGCGGCATCCATGCCGCGTAAGGTCCCGCGACGGTGAGCGGGCAAGGACCAGTCGAGAGGGTCGGTGCGCAAAGTTAAGAGCAGTGCACGATGCGCATTGTTCGCTACTAATGTGCCGGCGCAATGCCAGACGCACGTCGAGCGATAGGCAGCTTTTCATGCGGCCACCGATCAACTATCTGGTGCGGTGCCCTCGCCGCTTGCGGGACCGTGTGGCGGCATGGATGCCGCCACCGAGCCTCCATGGACGGATTCACGGCGTGTCCCGCAAGCGGTGGGGGCGCCGCACATTCAACGAACCAGGCTTTCGACTGCATCTACCAAATGAAACTGCAACCCGGAATCTCGATGGATTCACGCAGTTCCCCGCAAGCATTACAGAGAAGCCGTGCTCGACCAACTCAGCTACTGAGCAGTCGTCTTGCTCAGGCGCACTAAGCCGGTTCGGCAGGAAACTGCGCCGCGTTCGCCAGCGCGCGGTACTCGCGTGGCGTCATGCCGACCGCCAGCTTGAACTGCCGTGCGAAGGCACTCTGATCGCTGAAACCGCAGGCATGCCCGATTTCGGTGAGGCTCTTGTTTCCGTGCAGCAGATGCATGGCCATCTGCAGGCGCAGCTTGGCCAGCACCTGTTGCGGGGTGAGTTGGAACACCTTGCGGAACGAGCGTTGCAGCTTGGACATCGAAAACCCGGTGATCTCCACCAGCGCCTGCATGCGCACGTTCTGCGCGTAGTTGGCGTTGAGGTACGCCAGCGCGAGCCGCAGTTTTTCGTACTGCGATTCGTGACCGTCCTGCGGCCCCAGATCGCGCGAGATGCCGATGATGCCCTGCACCTTGCCGTCGACCAGCAGCGGACGTTTGCAGGTCAGGCACCAGCCCGGTTCGCGGTTGGCGAACAGATGCAGTTCCAGCAGGTTGTCGATCACTTCCCCGGCCAGCACCTGCTCGTCCTGATTGGCGTAGTTGGCGCCCAGCCCGCTGGGATAGACCTCGGCAACGCGCTTGCCGATCAATTCCTTGCGCGATTTCAGGCCCAGGCGCCGCAGCATGGTCTGGTTGACGTGGGTATAGCGGCCCTCGCGATCCTTGACGAAGAACAGCACGTCCGGCACCGCATCGAACAACGCTTCCAGATCGGCAGGATCGATGCTCTTCATGGAGGTCATGCGGGACTGGACTCGGGATCAGGAAGACGCGGCTGGCGCTGACGCACGCCACCGATGCAGGCCGCAGCGCGTGCAGCGCCATGATACGCCGCGCGCCTCAGACGCCGGCGCACTGCGCTCAGCGCGGGTTGTCGGCCACCTTGGACGCGGCCGGCGCGGCCTTGCTGTCCACCGCCGCTGCGGTGGGGTTGCCGATGCGATCCAGCGGCACTTGCTGCGCGCGCCAGCCACTGACCACCGCCGCACCGGACTGCGAGCCGACCTGCACCTGCAGGCGTGCACTGCCGCCGGGTGCGACGAACTCGACGGCGCAATCGCCGGCGGCCATGCAGCTGTCGGCGGCAAGCGGATCCACCAGCTGCCAGCCCTGCTCCATCACCGCCTGCGCAAACGCGCGGTAGCCCATGCCGGACTTCAGCGTGGCCGGCAGTGGCACGGCCGGGTCACTGGCCACCGCATCGGTGCCACCTACGGCAGTCGCAGACACGGGCGCGCGCGCAGGCACCGCCGTGGGCCGCGATGCGGCATTCAGGGCAGGACTACAGACGAGGGCGAGCGCCCACAATGAGGGGCGGAACAAGGTGCGCATGCAGACGGTCCTTGCGATCCTGGCAGGGAGCTGAGGAAGTTAAAGAATCGCTATTTTGACATGGCTTGCGTGTACTGCGGCACTGCTGGCTCATGCTGGCATTCAGCCAGATGCGGTGATCAGGCCATCTCGGTCCGCTACAAGCGGACTCATCCTGAAAAAGCGTAATCGAGTTCAATGCGCCACTTCCGAACATCGTCTGACGGGCGAAGCGCGATTGCTCAGACTGCGTGTCGAACGCCGGACCAACCCTGGCATGGCCGATATGGCGGCAGAGTCGCCATCTCCGCAAGCGCATTGCATCATTGCGGTTTGATCGTGGAGTACCCGATGCCCGACACCACCTCCCCCGCCTATGCGGTCGGCCAGATCTGGCGCTGCCGCGGGCGCACCGCGACGGAGACGCCGCTGCTGCTGATCAACCAGATCGATGTGCATCCCCACGGCGGCCAGATCCTGCACGTGAGCATCAGCGACATCCAGGTACGTCACGCAGGATTGCCCGATGGGATCCTGGACGCGCTGCCGCACATCCCGGTGATCGCGCAGACCCTGGAGCGCAGCGCTGCCGAACACGTCGGCACTGCCGCGCCCAATCAGGATTACCTGCCGGGCTATGCAGAATGGAAGGCCGCCTTCGACGCCGGCAATGCCGGCTCGTTCGGTATCGCAGTGGCGGAGATCCTGCAGATCGTGGAAGGCCAGTTGGCCAAACGCGATCAGCTGCCGAACTGAGCAAACCGAACAACCCCTGCGACCTGCATTAGAGGCCGAGGTCTCACGCGTCATCGCCGCACCAACCAGCACGCCGCTCCAGGCGGCGTGCCGGTCGCGACCTCACTGGCCGATATGCTGTTTCAGCCAGCTGTTGACGGTGTCATGCCACAGCACGCTGTTGTCCGGCTTGAGCACCCAGTGGTTCTCGTCCGGGAAGTACAGGAACTTGGAATCGATGCCCTTGCGCTGCAGCGCGGTGAACGCGGCCAGGCCCTGCTCGACCGGGATGCGGAAATCCTGCTGGCCGTGGATGACCAGCATCGGCACCTTCCACTTGTCCACGTGCAGCACCGGGTTGAACTTCTCGTAGCCGGCCGGGTTCTGCCACGGCGTGCCGCCGTTTTCCCATTCGCTGAACCACAGTTCCTCGGTGGCGTAGCCCATGGTGCGGTTGTCGAACACGCCGTCGTGGTCGACCAGGCACTTCCATGGCTGATTCCAGTTGCCGGCCATCCAATAGACCATGTAGCCGCCATAGCTGGCACCCAGCGCGCAGGCCTTGTCGCCGTTGAGGAAGCCGTACTGCTTCTGCGCGGCGGTCCAGCCCTTCTGCAGGTCTTCCAGCGGGCGGTCACCCCAATGCTGGCTGATCGCATCGGTGAATTCCTGGCCGTAGCCGGTGGAGCCGTGGAAGTCGATCATCACCACCGCATAGCCCTGGCCGGCGTAAGTCTGCGGATTCCAGCGGTTGCTCCAGCCGTTGCCGAAGCTGCCCTGCGGCCCGCCGTGGATCAGGAATGCCACCGGGTAGGTCTTACCTTCCTGGTAGTTGTACGGCTTGACCACATAGCCGTGCACGGTGTCGTTGTTCCAGCCCTTGAACTGGAACTGCTCGTAATCGCCGAACTGCACCTCCGGCAGCAGCTCGCCGGCGCTCTGGGTGATCGCACGCAGGCCCTGGCCCTGCACATCGCTGACAAAGACCTGGTCGCCGCTCTTGAGCGAGTTGCGGGTGAAGGCCAGCGTGTTGCCGGCCAGGGTCGGCGCATGCACGCTGCCCTCGCCCACCAGCTTGGTCGCCTGGCCGCTGGCGATGTCGATCTTGAACAACGGATGCTCGCCGAGGTCGTCGGCGCTGGTGTAGAGGCTGGCGCCATCGGCGCTCAAGACGATCTCGCCGGCCGAGCGGTCCCACTTGGGGGCGATCTCGCGGCTCTTGCCGCTGGCCACGTCCATCGCCATCAGGCCGAAGCGGTCGGCTTCGAAACCGGGGCGCTTCATCGCGCGGTAGTACAGCGTCTTGCCGTCGCTGCTGAACACCGGGCCGGCATCCCAGGCAGGGTTGGACGCGGTCAGATTGACCGGCGCGGCCTTGCCGGCCGCATCCAGGCGGTACAGGTCGAAGTTGGTCTGCCACGGCTCGTCGTTGCCGGTGGGCTTGGCGCCGGCGGTTGCCTTCTTGCCGGTTTCCGGCCCATGCGGCTGCGGCACGCGCACGCTGGCCACCACACTGCCGCCGTCGGGCGACCAGGCGTAATCGTCGTTGCCGCCGAACGGCTTGGAGGGCGCATCGCCGGCCAGCGTGGCGCTGATCGCCGAGGCACCGGCCACGGCCTTGCCGCCGGCAGCCGGCAGGTCGGCGACGAACAAGGTATTGCGGCGGCCATCGTTCCAGGTATCCCAATGCCGCACGAACAACTGGTCGTAGACTACGCCGCTGGCCTTGGCGTTCTTGAGGTTGGCGAGCTTGCTCTTGGTGCAACCCAGGTTCGAGCCGCAGTCCTGGAACACGCCGGCACTGAAGGCAATGCGCTTGCCGTCGGGCGAGAGCTTGTAGCTGTCCACATCCACCGCAAAGGCGGTCAACTGCTGCGGCGCGCCGCCGGCCAGCGGCTGCGCGTACAGCTGCTGCGTACCGGATTTACTGCTGAGGAAGTACACCGTCTTGCCGTCCGGCGACAGCGCCGGGCTGTTGACGTTCCAGCCGTCGGGAGTGAGCCGCCTGGGCGGCGCAGCATCGCGGGTACGCAGATTGCGCGTCCACAGGCCGGTGGCCGGCTTGCCGTTGCTGCTCTTGGCCTGCCGCTTGGCGAACACCAGCACGCTGCCGTCGGGGCTGAGCGTGGGCGAAGACACCCGGTCCAGCGCGACCATGTCGCGCACATCGAATCCGCGCGCAGCGGCAAGACTTGGCAAGGCGGTCAACAGACACAGGGGCAGCACGGCGTAACGAAGCTTCATCGAGAGTTCCTGCAACGGCAAAACGTCGATGGTAGGCGTTGCTGCGGCGCACGCGCAAAGGCACAAGGTCATGCGCCCGCAGGCGCCGCACGTGGCCGCCCTGCAAGGCGCCGAATGCGCACAGCGCGTCGTGCGCCTTGCGGCAACGGCGCGCCACGCTGCGGGCACGCACTCAGAACGTGAGTTTGGCCTGCAGCCCGACCACCACTGCGTTGCGCGTGTGGGTATAGGCGTAGGTCCCTGGGTTGACGATGTATTGCAGGTCCGGGCGCAACATCAGCCACGGCGTGATCTGCGCGCTGTAGGCGAGCTCGTAGAGCTCTTCGGCAGCGCTCAGCCCGACCAGTGGCGAATCGGCCGCCACGCCGGCATCGATCAGTTCTGCGCGGCGTGCATCGAGCAGCCGATGATTGATCCTGCCGGCCACATAGCCGAGTGCGATGCGGTCCTGCGTGCGTGTGCCGATGCCCTGGTACACCCCGCCAACCGAATACCACCGTGTCATCAGCGCACTGTCGTGGTCGCTGGCCATGTACTGGGCGAATCCGGTCAGGCCGATGCTGGGGTCCGCTCCCGGGGTGAACAGTTTCTGTTCGACCAGCAGATAGGCGCCGTCGCGGCCGGTGCTGCGGCTGGTGTCCAGCCCACGCCTGGGTACCGACGAGGAGTCGTAGTAGCCGCCGAACTTGTACACGCCCGGGTAGCGCGCGGTGGCCGGCTTCCAGGTAAATTCGAGCGGGAAGATCGCACCGGTGGTGCCGCTGGCGAGCGGCTCGAACGCGTAGGTGTCGCGGGCACCGAAGCCCAGATTCGGGTTGACCTGAAACCAGCCGGCATGCAGGTTGAGCTGCGGGGTCAGCTGTTGCGCGCCTTCGATGCCCCAGCGCGCGGCCGGATAGTTGTACCAGCCGCTATTGGCCGAAAACGCCAGCGGATGCGCGCAGAACGCGGCATTGACGAAGTTCACCAGCAACGTGTGCGAAGCGAACTGGTTGCCCATCGCATAGAAGCCCAGTTTCAGATACGTCCTGCCCTGGTTGAAGCTGCGGTCGTAGCTGAACTCGCTCAGGCGGGTGTACTGGCCTCCGTACACTTCCTGGATGGGGAAGCGATTGCCGACCAGGTCGGCGGAGGTGCTGCGGCCGCGGCGGTCGTTGATGGTGACGTGCAGGCTGCCACCGCCCCAGCCGGCGAGCTTGGCCATGTCCAGATCCACGCCCACCCGCAGTTGCTGCGCGTAGCGCGCGCTGGTGTTTTCGTAGCCGCCGTCCACCACGCCAAACGTCTCGGACACGTAGTCGCCGCGAACGCTCACGCCTTGCTCGGCCCAGGCGGACCGGCGCCCACCCCAGTCGCCGGTCAACGTGGTGTCGCCCGCGGCGACTGCGGTGGCCGGCAGTGCCAGCAACAAGGCGTAGCCCAGCGCACTGCGGCGCGGGAGGAAAGACAGACGATGCATCGTGGTTCTCTGATCGGGGCAGCGTGCACGGCCATCGGTGGCGATGCATGGCGGTGTGCCAAAGCGCCGCTGCGGTAACGGGAGCGTTGGCCGGGATGTGCGAGACACCCGGCCGTCGGGTTGCAGCCAACAGCGGCTGACGCGAGTGCGCAGCCGTCAGGCGCGCGCGAGGTTTCTCGGCCGCTCCGTGACCACGCCGACGCAGCTGCCGACGTGGTCACCGGTGGGCGGCGTCAGTGCGCGTCAGGCAAGCTGTAGGCGATCACGTTATCGCCACGATCGGGCGACTGCCGCGCACCGCCGGCACTGATCACCACGTACTGCTTGCCGGTCTTGTGCGAGACGTAGGTCATCGGCCCGCCCTGACTGCCGACCGGCAAGCGGCCCTTCCAGAGTTCCTTGCCGGTGGCACTGTCGAACGCGCGCAGGTAGTAGTCCTGGGTGCCGGCGATGAACACGAGCCCGCCCTGGGTGGACAGCGTGCCGCCCAGCGTGGGCATGCCGATCGGGATCGGCAGATGCATCTTGATGCCGAACGGGCCGGTGTCCTGCACCGTCCCCACCGGCACCTGCCAGGCGATGCTGCGCGTCTTGAGGTCGATCGCGCTGAGCGTGCCGTACGGCGGCGCCTGGCACGGGATGCCCAGCGCCGACAGGAAGCGGTTCTTGTTGACCGCATACGGCGTGCCCTTCAGCGGCACGGCGCCCATGCCGGTATTGACGGCCTCGCCACCACCGGCCGCCTCGGCCTTGCGGGTGTCGGCAGGAATCATCTGCACCCACAAGCCCAGGCGCATGTCGTTGGCGAAGATGACGTCATGCACCGGGTCGGTCGACAGGCCTCCCCAGTTCATGCCGCCCAGCGAGCCGGGGAAACTCAGCGAGACATCGGTGCCCGGTGCGGTATACAGGCCTTCATAACGCATCTGCTTGAACGCGATGCGGCACAGCATCTGGTCGATCGCAGTGGCGCCCCACATGTCCGATTCGGTCAGGTGCTTGGTGCCGATCTGCGGCATGCCGACCGACAGCGGCTGGGTCGGCGCGTACTGCTCGTGTGCGATATCCGAGCCTTTCACCGGTACTTCCCTGACCTCGGTCAGCGGCTTGCCCGTTGCGCGGTCGAGCACGTAGATCTGCCCGGCCTTGGTGCCGATGACCACGGCCGGGGTGTGGCTGCCGTCCTGGTTGGGGAAGTCGATCAGGCTGGGCTGCATCGGCAGGTCGAAGTCCCACAGATCGTTGTGCACAGTCTGGTAGACCCACTTCTCCGCACCGGTGGTGGCATCCAGCGCCAGCACCGAGGCGCCGTAACGGTGATCGAGCGCGGTGCGCTCGGCGCCGTATAGATCGGTCGACGGCCCGCCCAGCGGCAGGAACACGGTGTTCATCGCCGCGTCGTATGACATCGGTGCCCACACGTTCGGCGTGCTGCGCACATAGCTGCTGCCGGCGGCCGGCGCCTGGCGATCGTGCGGATTGCCCGGGTCGAAGGCCCAGCGCTGCGCGCCGGTGACCACATCGAAGCCGCGCACCACGCCACCAGGCATGTCGGTCTGCACGTTGTCGGCCACGCGTCCGCCCACCACCACGGTGGTGCCGGCCACCAGTGGCGGCGAGGTCAGCTGGTAGAACGGATCCGGCGCAGCGCCCAGGCCGGCCTTGAGATCGACCTGACCATTGCTGCCGAAGCCCTGGCAGAACGCGCCGGTGTCCGCATCCACCGCGATCAGGCGACCATCGATGGTGTTGGTGAACAGGCGGCGACGGCAGTTGGCGTCCTGCGCCACGGTCACTGCGGCGATCGGCGAGGGATTGGCCACGCTCGGTGCCGGCAACGCCGCGTCGGCGTCGAAGTAGCCCAGGCCACGGCAGCGCTGCCAGACCGACGAGGTCGCATTGATCTCGCGCCGCCACAGCTGCTTGCCGGTGCTGGCGTCGAGCGCAATCAGATTGTTGTGCGGCGTGCACAGGAACACCTTCTCGCCCACCTGCAGCGGGGTCAGCTGATCTTCGGCACCGTTGCCGTCGCTGTTGGCGATCTCGCCGGTGTGGTAGGTCCAGGCGACCTGCAGCCGGTCGACGTTGCTGCGGTTGATCTGGTCCAGCGCAGCGAAGCGGCTGCCGCCATCGGTATTGCCGTAGGCCGACCAGTTTTGTTGCACGCTTCCAGGCGGCACCGCCGTCATGCCCGGCCCCGCGTTACCTGCGACCGGCGGATGCGGCACGAACATGCCGCCGATCCCGGCCACTACCGCCAGCGCCAGCACCGTCGCCACGCCATAGGCAGTGCGCCCGGTCGGCAACGCCCGGCTGCGCCGCAGCGCTGGCCAGGCCAGTGCCACCAGCACGGCGAACGCCGCAGGCAGCATCAGCCGCGAGACCAGCGGCCAGAACTCCAGCCCCGCATCCCACAGCGCCCACACCAGCGTCAGCGCGAAGGCGACGCCGTACACCAGCGCACCGGCCGGCCGACGCAGCACGATCAAGACACCGGCCAAAGCGGTCGCCAGGCCCATCAGCAGGAAGTACCAGCTGCCGCCCAGGCTGGCCAACCTCGCGCCACCCAGCAGAAAGATCAGCCCCACCAGCGCGACCAGCATGCCCAGCACCAGCAGCAATGCCCGGCCCGGGACCGGCAACTTCGATTTCGTTTCCACGTTGCAACACCTCGATCAGGAGATTCCGCCCTGCACTGCGCCCGGCATTCCGATCTGGATGCTACAAGGTGCCCGCACGACGGCCAGTAGAGGCAGCATCACTGCCCACTTTCTGTCACTCCCCTCCCCGGCCCGCGTACCTCTGGCGAGACCGGCACCGGCATGCCCGGCAGACTGACGACATAGTGTCGCACCGCACCGGGTAGTTATTACATATCTGAAGCGGTTGCCTGCGGAACACTGCAGTCCGCACAGGCGCGGACCGCAGTGGCGTTTTGTATGCGCAGCGCGTGCTGCGCGCGTTAGAAGCGGTGCGACATGCCCACATACACCTGCGCGTCCGGGGTGCGGTCGTTGAGGCCGAAATTGGCGCCCACATCCAGCTGCAGCAGCGGATTGAGCAGATACGCAGCGGCGATGTCGGCCGAATACTGCTCGATGGTCTGCGCCGGGTCGCGGTTGATCGAGGACCACACTTCCACCGCCATCGACAACTTTGCGGTGAGCGGATGCGCCAGGTTGATCGCGTTGATCAGCGCAACATGCTTGCCGCTGCCATCGCTGTCGGCCAACCAATCCACCTCGGGCCCGAAGGTCAGCGAGAAGCTGTTGGGCAGCGCGAAATTGATCGGCAATGCGACGCCGCCTTCCCACTCGTCGTTGCCCAGACCGGTGCGCGCGGTCGGCGCCTTGACGAACGGCAGCACCGCGACGGTGGCGGTGTCGCTTTCGTAGAAACGCGCCTTCATGCGCAGATAGATGTCGCCGCCGCCGCTCAGGCTGCTGCGCGCACCGGTGGCACGGTCGGTGGTCTTGACCTGCAGCTGCGGCGCCCAGTTGAGCTGCAGATCGATGCGGTCGCTGACGCCGTATTTGAGCGTGGGGTTGGTGAAATACGCCGTTTCGACGCGGGTGGCGGGCTGGCTGTCGCGGGTGTAGCTGCCGATGTCGGTTTCCAGCTGCCAGGCGCCGGTTGGCACGGTACAGGTGGAATTGGCCTTGGTCGGGCGATCGGTACACAGCGCCACGTCGGTGGCCTCCTGTGCCTGCGCCTGCAGCGCAAGGCTGCACAGCACACCGGCCAGGGCGATGCTCAACAAGGGGGCACGGCGTGCGCGGGTGGAACGGTGGGAGATAGCAGCAGTCAGCATTGCAGTGGTTTCCATGGCAAGACGCTGGCCAGATCGCGTGAACGGCCAGCAGTGGGAGGGGGAATGCGCGTGGATGTCGAACGACTGCATGGCCGCTGGAGGGCGGCGTGTTACCAATCGATCTTATAGGCCTCGGCAGGTCCGAAAACGCCGTCGGTGACAAAAGCGGCCTCAACAGTGTGCGGATGTCGCATAGCGTGATGCGAGTCGCTTTTCCACACACATCATTTATGGGGGTCAGGCGGTGCGATGACCTGCGCCGTGGCGCGTCACCGGGATCGATCGAGGCATGCGGTCGCCGTGGTGCACCATCGGTGCGGGAGACGGCACGATACGGAGCAGCCGCATAAAGTCGCTATGCACGAGGCCTGGGTGAGGCGTAAAGCCGGCGCAAAGGCGCTGCGGTGGTGCAGACGCGATGGCCTGAGCGTTGTGCGTGCGCTGTGCGTGCATTGCGCGATCGGCAAACGCTTGATGCCTTGGCGCGGTGCAGCTGCTCTCGTCGTGTCAGCTGATTAACCAGATGCGCCAACGACGTTGCCCTGCAGCGACAAGGCAGGTCCGCTCACGGTGGCAATGCACGAGCTTGCAGGGATGTTCGAACTGGATATGCCGCTGCGCGGTCACGGCATCGATTCGGTGCAGCATGCCTTACCGGCATGCTGCTGCACTCGCGCGTTCGGCAGCAGGGCCGCATTCGAACCGCGCCTGCTGCGAGGCAATCAGAACTGCGAAAATCCAGTCGCACTACCACAACGAAAAACGGACACACATCCAGCGATATGTGTCCGTCGAGAGGCAGCGCGCAGGCGCATACCTTGGTGAAGCGTTACCCTCAGACGGTCTGTTCGCCGCGCTTGCCGACGCGATACAGCAGCCAGCCGACCAGGGCGAGGATCGCCAGGCCGAACCATTGGTTGAGCTGCAGGCTGGCCGGCAACGCCAGCACATCGGCGCGGCTGGACAGCACGATCGGCACCGCGATGGCGATACCCATCAACGCCTCGCCGGTGATCAGGCCGGCGGCGAACAGCACGCCCGGGCGATGCACGCGGTCGCGGCCATCTTCGTCGTCGGCACGGATCTTGTGGAAGCGCTCCACCAGGTGCGCGATCAGGCCGCCGATAAAGATCGGCACCATCAGCTCCAGCGGCAGATAGATACCGATCGCCGCGGCCAGCACCGGCACGCGGAAGCGCTTGCCGGTCTTCTTCAGCCATTCGTCCAGCGCGATGATCGCCGCGCCCACGCCGGCACCGATGGCAATCATCGACCACGGCAGCTGCCCGCCGAACAGGCCCTTGGCGACCGAGGCCATCAGCGTGGCCTGCGGTGCAGCGAGCGAGTTGGGGTGCTGCGGCGTGGCCGGGCCGATGCCGTAGGCCTGCGCCAGCAGGTTCAACACCGGCGCCATGATCAGTGCGCAGGAAAACGCGCCGATGCCCAGCATCAGCTGCTGCTTCCATGGCGTGGCGCCGACCAGATAGCCGGCCTTGAGATCCTGCAGGTTGTCGCCGCCCACCGCTGCCGCGCAACACACCACCGCGCCGATCATGATCGCCGCCACCGCACCCAACGGCGCCGCGCCGATGCCGACCGGCACCAGACCATCCTTGCCGAGCAACAGCACCAGCACCGCCGAGGCGAACAGAATGGTGGAAATGGTGATGCCCGAGACCGGGTTGTTGGACGAGCCGATCAAGCCGGCCAGATAGCCGGACACCGACACGAACAGAAAGCCGGCCACGATCATGATGATGGTCATCGGGATCGACACGTGCCACTGCTGCACGATCGCCTGGTACAGGCCCAGCAGCGGCAAGGTGCACAGCACCAGCGCCGCCAGCATCCACTTCATCGGCAGGTCGCGCTCGGTCTCGGCGACCACACCGCCACCGCTCTTGCGCGCGGCAGCAAAGCCGCTCTTGACGCCGGACAACAGCGACTTGCGCAGCGAGAACAGCGTCCACACGCCGCCGATCAGCATCGCGCCGACACCAAGGTAACGGATCTTCGCGCCCCAGATGCCGAATGCCGCATCGGCCGCTGGCGCACCGACCAGGCTTTGCGCCAGGGCCGGGTCGCTGCCCATGAAGAACTGCTGATACAGCGGAATGGCGATATGCCAGGACAGGATCGACCCAGACAGCACCACGATGCCGACATTCAGGCCGACGATGTAGCCCACCCCCAGCAGCGCCGGCGACAGGTTTGTGCCCAGATAGCCGACCAGGCGGCTGCTGCCCAGGTAGGTGGCCTGCGCCCAGGTGTCCGGGATCACCCGCAGGCCGCTGGCCGCACCCAGCTTGACCAGCGCGCCGATCGCACCGGACATCGCCAGGATCTTCAGGCCCGGGCCGGGGTTTTCACCGGCCTTGAGCACCTCGGCCGCCGCCTTGCCTTCGGGGAACGGCAGCGGGTCTTCGACGATCATCGAGCGCCGCAACGGCACCGAGAACAGCACCCCGAGCAAGCCGCCCATACCGGCGATGCCCAGCACCCACCAGTATTTGAAGTCAGGCCAGTAGCCCATGATTACCAACGCGGGGATGGTGAAGATCACCCCGGCGGCGATCGACGAACCGGCCGAGGCACCGGTCTGGACGATGTTGTTTTCCAGAATGGTGCCGCCGCCGAGCAGGCGCAGCACGCCCATCGAGACGACCGCAGCCGGAATGGCGGTGGCGATGGTCAGGCCGGCAAACAGGCCGAGATAGGCGTTGGCGGCCGAAAGCACCACCGCCAGCACGATGGCCAGCACGACGGCGCGGAAGGTGAGCTGGCGCGGCTGCGCGTCATGGCTCATGGGCAGTTCCCCTGTGGCAAAAAATCCGGACCACGCTAGCGCCTACACGGGGTTCCGTCCAGCTGCGCCGCGGCGTGACACTGTGCCTGCTGTGGCGACTGGAACGCCCGGGGATGTATCGACAGGGACGACAGGCGTGTACCAGCGTGTGCCGGCGACTGCAGCACGCATGCAGATCGCAAGCGCATGAGGTCGCACGGTGTGGAGGTGGCGGACACTGCTGCATGGCATGCAGACCAGCGGCTTACGGCGTCAGGGTGCGGCGATGCGGTCTTCCGGCTCGTCGACCGACGGAGGCGCCATGAGCGACGCGCCGTGGCCGATAGGTGACAACGAGCGATGGGCTCGTCATCACGTCCATCGCTCGTACCGGCGGTCGCCTGCCGCTCGTGCTGGCGGGACAATGCGCTGATGAGGGGTCGCGGATGAGGCCGTGCGCCCGTAAGGGCCGACTGGTCTGCTGCTGCAGCGGCGGGCACGCGTTGCCGTATATCGCTGTCGCCGTGATTGCTGGGCGTTGCCGTTTTTCCTGCACGTCAGGGATCTGCTGCCGGCGATGGTGCGTCAGCGGCTGCGCCGACGCTGGCGACGTCGGCGCGGCTGTCCAATCAATGCAGCAGTTCGGCAAACGCGCGGTCGGCCTCGATCACGTCCGGCAATGCGGCGAACAAGGCATCCAGATCCACCGTGTCCATCAACGGACCGCGCACCGCCTCCAACGCCGCCGGCGTGGCGCCACCATGTGCACGCAGCGCGTCGGACACCTGCACCGCCTGGGCGACCAGCAGCGGCATCCGCGCACCTTCCGGGGCAGCGGCCGGGCGGACCTGATAGGCGATCGCTTCCTGGATGACGGCGGGCAGCTGCCAGCGACGCACCAGCTCGGCGCCGACTTCCGGGTAGCCGAAGCCCAACTGCAGGGTTTCTTCGGCGGCATGGCCGGCCGATGAGCTGTCGTGATTGATGCGGCTGGCGTAATCGGGCGAGCCGGACTGGATCAGCAGCTCGCCGATGTTGTGCATCATGCCGCAGGTAAACGCGGTTTCCGGATCCACGCCGTGCTGGCGCGCCAGCAGACGGCAGATGCCGGCCACCTCGAAACTGTGCCGCCAGAACGCCTTCAGATCGAAGCCCGGGCCGGCGCGGAACGCACCCGTCATCGCCGAGGCCAGCACAAGGGTGCGCAGCGTGTTGAAGCCCAGCCGCATGGCCGCGTCTTCCACGCTGGTGGAGTCGCGCAATCCGTGGAAGCGCGCCGAATTGGCAAGCCGCAGCACCTTGGCGGCGATCACCGGATCGCGCTCGATGGTGTGCGCCAGCACATCGATGTTGGTTGCCGGATCGTCGAACCGGGCAATCAGGTCCTGCGCCACCTCGGGTACGGTGGGCAAGGTGTGCAACTGGTCGAACAACGCCTCCAACTTCATGATCGCCTCGTGGATGAAAGGTAAGCCAGCGCGGCCGCGCCGGCCTGCATGGTGTAGCACAGACTGGTTGGATGACGATGACCCGCCACGGCGGCTATTCACCCGCGCTTTTGCGTCATCGCCTTGCGGCGGGCTGCCCCGCCGGTCGCGTAGCGACGGCCATCATGGATGGCGCGGTCGACAAGATCCCGATATGCGTGCGTCGACGCGGTTAGTTCGCTTTGGCACCTCCCAGGGACTTGGCCAGAAACGCCAGCAACTGCGTATAGAACGCACGCCGATGCGGCTCGGTATAGAACCCGTGGCCTTCGGTGTCGTAGTACAAGGTTTCCACCGGCGTTCCGGCCTGGCGCAATGCCGCCTCCATGCGCTTGCTGTGCTGGATCGGCGCGCGCTCGTCCTCACCACCGGCCGCCAGGAACACCGGAACCTTGATCTGCTTGGCCAGATGGACCGGCGAGCGTGCGGCCAGGGTTGCCGGATCGCCCAGCCATTGCTTCAGATAGTTTTCGCCTGAGCCGCGCTTCTGGATGTCGCCGCTGGTGAACATCATCGGCAGGTCGTAGACGCCGACATAGCCGGCCGCGCAGGCATACAACCCCGGTTCCTTGGCTGCCCCCATCAGGGCTGCATACGCACCATAACTTGCACCAAAGATGCAGATCTTGCGCGCATCTGCATAGCCCTGCGTCACCGCCCAGCGCGTGGCGTCGGTGACGTCATCCTGCATGGTGCCGCCCCACTGGCGCGCGCCGGCATGCTGGAAAGCGCGACCGTAATTGCCGGAACCACGGAAATTGATCTGCAGCACCGCATAGCCGGCCTGCGCCAGCAACTGCGCGTCGTCGTCGAACTGCCAGCTGTCGAAGATCTCGAACGGGCCGCCATGCGGCATCACCACCATCGGCAGGTTGTTCGCCGTGCCGGTGCGCGGCAGCGTGAGGTAGCCATGCAACGGCACGCCATCGCGTGCCTGCAGCGCGATGGGCTGCACGGTCGCGGTGCGCTCGGGATCGAACCAGTCGCGTCGGCTGATCACGTGCTGGGCTTTTTTCTCCTGCGTATCGAACACATAGAAATCGCCAGGGTTGCTGCCCGAATCGACCTGCAACATGACGTAGCGGCCATCGCTGGTACTGGAGGTGATACGCACAGCATTACCGGCGAAGGCGGCCTCCAGGCTGTGATACATCCGCGCCTCGGGGCCCTGCTCGTCGAAAAAGCGGCTGCGCGGACGGTCAGCCATGAAAATGGCACCCACCGGGATCGTGGTGCCGTTGCGATAGATGACGTCCAGTGGATCGGCCACTGCGTCACGCAGCACCTGTTCACGGCGATTGGCCTGGATGTCCCAAGCCACGATCGCATCGGGGCCATCGGCAGCCTGCACGCGCAGGTAGGCAATGCGCTCGTCCTGCGAAAAGCCCAGTGGGGTTTCGATGCGGCCGCTGGCCTGTTCGTCGTTGAGCAGCGTCCACTCGGTTCCACCGCCAACGCGGTAATACAGCTTGCTGACATTGTCCGATCCTGCGCCCTGCGCAAAACGCACCTCGCCATGGTGGTCGGTGGTGAAGCTGGCGCGCTGAATCGGGGCACGCGCCAGCGGAAGACGCCGACCTGTGTTGACGTCGAGTTTTTCTGCGCGCGTGTACGGGTCCTGCCCTGACAACGGCCAGATGCCGACGACCACGTTGCGATCGTCGTCGGGCAAGGTATCGGTGAGGAATGCGGCAACTGCTTCGGTTTTCTTGACCTTGATATTGGTGCCAAGCCCGGTGCCTCGGGCACGATAGCCCACCAGCAACTCGACACCAGTGCCATCGGCATTGATGGCATACAGCTCGCCGGTCGGCAACGGCTTGTCGAGCAGACCGTATTTCTGTGCGATGGAGATCAACACACGCGTCTCGCTGACCCAGGCAAAGTCGCTCACATACGTGTTCTTCTCCAACACGAAAGTTGCGCCCATGCTGTTGTCCGAACGCCGCACGATCGCTAGCGCGGTCTTGTCTTCCATCGGCACGGTAGCGGCGAAAAACGCGCCGCTGGGCGATAGCTTGATATCGGCAAACTTGTCTTTTTTGATATAGGCGCCGACATCCACCTGCGCTGCGGCAGTGCCGGCAGCCATCAGCAGCCCCAAGGCCGCAATAAAAATCCTTTTCCGCACGTGCTGCTCCATGTCTTGTGCAAACTGAGCGCGAAATTTACCAGCAATCGCAGACCAGACAAAGTTTCAATGAAAATCGCGCGAGGGCAGCTGCATTTCGCCGAGCAGGTCGCTGAGGTCGTGCAGATCGCCGGCGATGAGATGCTCCACGCCGTCCACGCGCTCCCAGCGGCCGCGCACTGCCAGCAGGCGCGATTCCAGCAGTGCGCGGCGGCGGCGCAGCGCCAGGTGCGACCAGACGATGACGTTGATCATGCCGTGCTCGTCTTCCAGGGTGACGAAGATGGTGCCCTTGGCGGTGGCCGGGCGCTGGCGCTGGGTGACCAGGCCGGCGACATGCACGCCGCTGCCATGACGGCGGCCCTGCAGTTCGCGCAGGCCGAGGATGCGCCGCTGCCGCATCTGCGGGCGCAGCAGCGCCATCGGATGCTGGCGCAGACTCAGGCCGACCGCGCGATAGTCGGCCAGGATCTCTTCGCCTGCGCGCGGGGCTTCAAACGTCACCGTGCGTTCTTCGGGGCTGCCCGGTAATAACGGCCGACGCGCTTCCACGCCGGCCATCGCCCAACGCGCGGCATTGCGATTGCCCACCATGCCCTGCAAGGCGCCGGCTTCGGCCAATGCCAGGCGCGCCTTTTCGTCGAGTGCGGCGCGCAGGCACAGATCGCCGATATCGGCGAAGGCCCGCTGCGCGCGTGCCGCGGCAATGCGGTTGGCCACCACTTCCGATAACCCGGCGATCTGGCGCATGCCCAGCCGGATCGCCGGTTGTTCGCCGGGGTCGTCGTCGCTGCGCCAGGGCCGGCCACCGACCAGCGTGTTGTCCCAGTCGCTGTGCAACACGTCCACCGGCAACACCTCCACGCGCGCACGCTCGGGACTGCCGCGGCGTGCGTCCTGCACGATCTGGCTGGCGGAGTAGAAGCCCATCGGCTGCGCGTTGAGCAGCCCGCAGGCGAAGGCCGCCGGCTCGTGGCGCTTGAGCCAGCAGCTAGCGTAGACAAGCTTGGCGAACGAGGCAGCATGACTTTGCGGGAAGCCGTAAGAGCCGAAGCCCTTGATCTGCTCGAAGATCTGGTCGATGAAGGTGGAGGCGTAGCCTTTGCCTTCCATCAGCGCGCGAATCCGGGTCCGATGCGATTCCATATCACCACCGCGACGCCAGGCCGCCATCGAGCGGCGTAATTTGTCGGCATCGTCCGGGTCGTAACCGGCGTGAATCACCAGCTCCATCACCTGTTCCTGGAATAGCGGGATCCCCAATGTCGGCCCGAGAATTTTCTCTACACCTTCGGAGGGATAGCTGATCAGGCTCTTGTCTTTACGCCGCTGCAGATACGGATGCACCATGTCGCCCTGGATCGGCCCGGGCCGCACGATCGCCACTTCAATGACCAGATCGTAGAACTCTGCAGGTTTGAGCCTCGGCAGCATCGCCATCTGCGCACGCGACTCGATCTGGAACACGCCAACCGTATCGGCGCGCTGGATCATCTTGTAGGTAGCCGCATCCTCATCCGGCAACGTCGCCAACTCGTACTTGCGACCCCGATGGCCACGCACCAGGTCCAGCGTCTTGCGGATGCAGGTCAGCATACCCAGCGCCAGGCAATCGACCTTGAGCAGCTTCATGGTTTCCAGATCGTCCTTGTCCCACTGGATGATGGTGCGGTCGGCCATGGCGGCGTTTTCCACCGGCACCAGCAGCGACAGGGGTTCGTCGGAGATGACGAAACCGCCGACATGCTGCGACAGATGGCGCGGGTGATCGCGCAGTTGCTCGGTCACCGCAAGAATCTTGTTGATCAGTGGATTGGCCAGATCGAACCCGGCCTCTTCGATGCGCTGTTCCATCGGCGTTTCGCCATTGCCCCAGCCATAGCAATTGGCCAGCAACGCGATCTGGTCCGGCGGCAGGCCGAACGCCTTGGCCACATCGCGCACGGCGCTCTTGCCGCGATAGCAGATCACCGTCGCCGCCAATGCCGCGCGTTCGCGGCCGTATTTGTTGTAGACATATTGCAGTACTTCTTCGCGCCGTTCGTGCTCGAAATCCACGTCGATGTCAGGTGGCTCGTTGCGCGCCTTGGATAAGAAGCGCGAGATCAGCAAGCGCGTCTTGATTGGGTCCACGGAGGTGATGCCGAGTGCATAGCACACTGCGGAATTGGCAGACGACCCCCTCCCCTGGCAAAGAATCTTGCGTAACCGCGCAAAATTCACCACATCGCGCACAGTGAGGAAGAAAGCCTCGTATTTCAGCTCGGCGATCAGCTCCAACTCTTTTTCGATGTCATCGCGTATCTTTTCCGGCACACCATTCGGCCACCGCTCACGCATCCCCTCCTCAGTGAGCTGTCGCAGATAACTCGCCGGCGTATGCCCTTGCGGCACCAGTTCGCGCGGATAGGTGTATTCAAGCCTGGAGATATCGAAGCTGCAGCGCTGCGCCAGGTCCACCGCGACCTGCAACAGCGCATCCGGATAGATGTTGCCCAAGGCACGCCGCGTGCGCAGATGGCGCTCGCCATTGCGGAACAGGTGCGCGCCGCACTCGGCCAACGGCAAGCCGTGGCGGATGGCGGTCAGGGTGTCCTGCACGATGCGCTCGCGCCGCTGCGCCATATGCACATCGCCACTGGCCAGAGCGGTCATGCCCAGTTGCTGCGCCAGCAGCTGCAGGGCAAGCAACCGCGCTGCATCGTCCTGTTCGCGGTGCAGTTCCACCGCCAGGAATGCACGCTCACCGAACACCTGCTGCAACCAGGCGCCCTGCTCGGCCTGCGGCTGCGCACCGGGTAACCACAGCGCGAACATGCCCGGTTCCATAGCGCGAAACTGCGCCTCCACCTCGGCACACCCGAGCCGGTACGCACCCTTGCCTGCCGCACGCCGCGCGGTGGTGATCAGCGCGCACAACTGCGGATAGCCGTGCGCGTTTTCCACCAGCAGCACGAAGCGGGTGCCATCGACCAGGGTGAATTCGCTGCCGACGATCAAACGCACGCCGGTGGCGCGCGAGGCTTCCAGGCCGCGCACGATGCCGGCCAGCGAGCACTCGTCGGTGATCGCCAGGGCGCTGTAGCCGCAGTGGTGCGCGCGCATGAACAATTGTTCGGCGCTGGAGGCGCCGCGCAGGAACGAAAAATCCGACAGGCAGTGCAGCTCGGCATAGGCAGGCAACCCATCGGCGACCATGGCATGGGCGATATCGTCGTTTGCCGCGCGCAACCGCGCGGCGACCGTCCAGGCGCGCGGCATGCGCCCACCGGGCGTATCGCGGTCCACGCCGTCGACGGCATCATCCCAGCTCATGCGCGCACCTCTTCGACATCGCGCTGCCGCCACACATGCGCTGCAGATCGACACGTTGTGTTTGCTTCTTCGCTACGTGGCATCGGACGCGTGCGGCACCGCTGCGATGACCAGCCCCGCAGGCAACGCTCGGCTGCTGCAAGGGCACGCAACCGATCATGCGAACCACCCGTGCAGCATCCAGCCATCGACACGGCCAGGAGCGGCGAACGCCCAGCCACGCCGGCCGCGCGCGGTTTCCACCACGTAGTAATCGCGGCGCGCCTCGTCGTCGTCCCACCAGCCGCTTTCCAGCCGCTCCGGGCCGGAGATGATGCGCAGCTGCGTCTCGTGCAGGGGCACCGGCTGCGGCAACAGCCAGGTCGGACGCGGCGGACGCGGCGGCGCCGCAACGTCGCGCACCGCATCGCCGATGGCGCGCCGCCAGGCACGTTCCGGGCGCGGGTCGTCTGCCGGCAGTACGCGGTACACCGCCTCATCGCCCAGCCGCGCGCGCAGGCGCTCGCGCAGCTGCGGCCACTCCACCGATTGCTGCGCACGTTGATCGAACAGATCACGCATGGCCGGCACGAACGGTGGCAGCTGCCGCGCCAGCAGGCGCATCGCCACCACCGGGCGTGGAATCTCCACCCGCTCCAGCCGGTTGCGCGCAAGCTCGAACAACAGCGTCGGCGCGCGCTCCGGCGTCAGCAGGCCGATCTCGACATCGGTGGCGCCTTCCTCGTGTTCCAGCCGCAGCAGGAACCGTTGCACGCCGCCGTCGCGGATGGACAGGTAGGTGCACAGGTCGCCGATCAGGCGCCGCAGCGGGAACAGCAGCGCCGGATGCATTTCCACCTCGTAGCCGAGTTCCACACGCTGGTCGAAGTGGTCCGGTGGCGCGTAGCACTCCAGGGGGTCGTCGACCTGGCCGTAGAGGCGGTCCAGATGCTCGAGCAGGCCCGCGCCGAACCGCCGGCGCAGCCCATCGCGCGGCAACGCGCGCACCGCCGCCAGCGTGCGCACGCCCATGTGTTGCAGGCGCTCGCCGGCATCGCCCGGCAATGCGGCACGGCGTACCGGCACCGTGTCCAGCGTGGTGTGCAAGGCCGGCAACTGCGTCACCACCATGCCGTCGCGCAAGCCGGCCAGCACGCGTGCCGCACGCGGTGTGGGCGCCAGTGCAAGCCGGTGCTGGAAGCCCAGCGCCTGCAGCTCATCGCGCAGGCGGCGTTCGAAACGCGGCCACGGACCAAACAGCCGAAAGCTGGCACCGGCTTCCAGCACGATGGCGCGCGACCACTGCTGGCTCACCAACGAACTGTGCCGGTACGCCCACGCCGCGAGAAACCGCTGCGTACGCGCCTCAGCCTGGGCCTCGTAATCGATGGTGCGTACATGGGCCATCAGCGCATGCGCCGCCGACAGCCGCATGCCGGCTTTCAGGCCGGCGGCGGACGCCGCTGCATTGACCGAGTGCAGGCTGCGCAACTGCGCCGGCCCTTCCACCAACGCCAGCGGTGCGTCCGGCTCTTCCAGACGCCGGAGGACGGCGTCCAGCGCCAGCTGCGGCAGCAAGATGCAGGCCCACAACATGCGCGCGCCTCAATGCGCCAGCCGCAACGGCTGCGACGGGACCTGCCCGCCGCGGCACTTGCGTACCTGCCAGGCATCGCGCTCGGGCAGAAATTCCAGCCGTAATGCCGCCGGCGATGCATTGACCGCATGCTTGCGATCGCGCAACGCGAACGCGCAGCAGTTGCCGCTGTCGGCGGCGACCTGCAGCCGCCGCAATGCGCGTGCATCGCCGGTCTGCGGCCAGCCCAGCACCGCCGCGCATGCGCCACTGCGCAGGCATTGCTCGAACGCCCACAAGGCATTGCGCGGCTCGGCCTGCACCACTTCCAGATGTTCCAGCACCACACCGCCCGCCTGCCAGGCCGGCGCATAGGGAATGAACGGCGGCGCCACCAGCACCACCCGGCTGCTGGCGCCGGTCATGCGCGCCAGCGTGGGCAACAGCAGTGCGATCTCGCCCACGCCGTGCGCGGGCAGCAGCAACTCGGTCAGTGCCCGCCGCGGCCAGCCGCCATCGGGCAGCAGCGCATCCAGCGCCGCATGCCCGGTGGATTCGCCGCCATGGGCAATGGCGGTGCCACGACCCGCGCGCCACACCGTGCGTGCGGCCAGCAGGGCGTCCAGCGGCAGCGCGACTGCCGCGTTGCCGTCCTGCCTGATGCGCGCGGGCTCCTGGCTCATCTCAACCCTGCCGGATCAGACCGCAGTACAGTCCTTCGATCGCGAAGTCGGCATCGGCCGCCACCACGATCGGCGCGTGCGCGCGGTTGCGCGGCAACAGGCGGATACGTTCGGCACCGCGCTCCAGCCGCTTGATGGTGATTTCGCCATCCACCCGCGCCACCACGATCTGCCCATCGCGCGCCTCGCTGCTGCGATGCACGCCGACCAGATCGCCGTCCAGAATGCCGTCTTCGATCATCGAATCGCCTTGCACCTGCAGCAGATAGTCCGGACGCAAGGAGAACAGCGTGCGGTCCAGCCACAACTGCCGGTCCAGGCCGATATCCGCCCCGATCGGCACACCGGCCGCCACCCGGCCCAGCACCGGCAAGGCCAGCAAGGCATCGCGCGCGGCCCCGCCCGGCATGCGGATGCCACGCTTCTGATTGGGCAGCAGCTCGATCAACCCGGCCTCGGCCAGCGCCTGCACGTGCTTCTGCGCGGCATTGCGCGAGGCGAACCCGAACGCCTGCGCAATCTCGGCCAGGCTGGGGGATACCCCTGCACGGGCCTGCTCCTGCAGGAAAGCCAGCACCGCCTGACGCTTGGGGGAGAGAGAATCCATGGGAGTGCAACGGCCGGCCGGGACAAGGTGTACATTTGTACACCTATCAATCGCAGCAGGCGAGATTGGCCCATGCAGGTTGCTGAGCCGCTTCAGCCAGGACGGGCTTGTGATCGGCTGGAGGCGGAGTTATAACTTGCGTACTGACGAAGGCGTCGACCATGAAGCTCAAGATCACCTCCATCGGCAATTCCGCTGGCGTCATCCTGCCCAAGGAACTGCTCGCCCGCCTGCGCCTGGGCAAGGGCGACGAACTCTATGCACTGGAAACGCCCGACGGCATCAAGCTGACCGCGTTCGACCCGACCCTGGCCGCGCAGATGGATGTGGCCGAGCAGGTGATGCGCGAGGACCGTCAGGTGCTGAACAAGCTGGCCAAATGAACACGCGCATGGTCGTGTGGATCACGCGCGCGCTTGCCCTGGCCATCCACGAACGTCAATTGAGCGAACACGGTGGCGCTGCTGGCATCCGCGATGAGGCATTGCTGGACTCGGCGCTGGCCCGCCCACAGCAGCTGTTTTCTTATGGCGATCCTCCGCCCGATCTGGTGCAGTTGACCGCCAGCCTGGCCTACGGGCTGGCGCGCAATCACCCGTTTGTGGATGGCAACAAGCGTACCGCCCATGTCTGCTACCGCGTTTTTCTCGTGCTCAATGGTGCCGAGCTCATGGCCTCGCAGGAAGAGAAGTATGTCGCCATGATGGGATTGGCCGATGGCGCATGGAGCGAAGCAGAGTTTGCCCAATGGTTGCGTCCACGCGTGCGCTTGCGTGCCGATACGCATGTGCACGAACCCCGCGGGCATTACGGTTGATGCATTGCGTCGCCCCGCCGACGAATTATCGTGGAGCATCAACAATTGCGCAGGATACCTACGTTCTGATCCGCACAACGTTGCGGCTGCACGGATGTTTCAACGCACCGCCAGATTCAATGCTGCGTGGATTGCCGCTTTAACGGAGAGGCCATCCATGGCCGTGCGTCGCTGCTTTACAGCTCACGCCGCAGACTGCGAGGGGTCTGAGTGGCTGCTAGTCCGCAATGCCCTCAGTCCTTCGCATACACCACCCCCAGCTTGTCGATCTCCTCACCCGCGCGACCGGTGAAACCGGCGATATGCCAGCCGCTGGGAGCGGTCAGCGTGTAGCTCTCGCTGGTCGGGCTGCCCACCTGCACGCTGCGGCCTTTGTTGGTGCGCAGGCTCAGCGAGAACAGGCGGGTGCGGTCGTTGTACTTGCCCACAGTGAAGGTGGCCGAGGACAGCGTTTCGTTGGCACCCAGCGACAGTGTGGTCGCCTGCCCACCACTGCCGCCATGCGCGAGCAGCTTGCCGCTGTCCAGGATCACGCCGACGCCATCCAGGCGCGCACCGCCGCGCAGGGTCACGCCACTGAGCGGGCGCACGCCCGGGTTGCCGGCCAGATCGTTGAACGGAACGCCATGCGGACCACCGAACTGGTCGCTGGTGCGCAATCGGTCGCCCACGGCCCATCCGAATTGCGCATGCAGCGGGTAGTGGTCGGACAGCGGCTTGCCGGCGCTGTCGTAGAAGCCGCCGCCATCGAGCTGGTAACGGTTGGCCACCAGGGTCAATTGCGGCGCGTCGCGGTACAGGATCTTGTCGACCACTTCGCAGCTGTTGGTGGGCAGCGTGCCGCACAACAGCGGTGCGGCGCCGGCCGCCGGTGCTGCGCCCTTGATCAGCTCCACCCACGGATCGGTCAAACCGTTGGAGGCGATCAACTCGCGGATGTTGTCGTCGCTGCGGGTGTAGCGCGTATTGGAATCCATCATCACCAGCACCGCATTGCCGGCCGACCAGGTCTGGATGAACTGCGAGAGCTGGCCGATATTGGCGCGACGTGCGGACAGGTCGCCCGCTTCGACCCCGGCATTGGGGTGCGCGTTGTAGACGTCCAGCAACACGCCGTCGGCCAGGCGCACGCGCATGTAACTGAAACCCTTCGGTGTCAGGCAGTCGGTGCCGTTGCACTGGTTCCACTTGACCCGGGTGAAGTCGCTGAAGGGATAGTTGCTGAGCGTGTTGAGCCCGTCGCCGAACGCTGCACCGCCGCTGGTGGCAGTACGATAGGGATGCGCATCGCCGGCGTACAGCGTGGCGTGGTAGTTGAAGTCTTCCTGCACGTTGACCAGCCCGTAAGGCGCCAGTTTCGGTGCGAGCAGTGCGGTGTTAGTGGCCGGCGTTCCGCTGGACAGGCCTTCGGGCAGGCCGGCGACGTTGTAGGTCAGTACGTCGAGTACGCCGACGTCCGTTTGCGCCTGTGCGATGCCTGCGCAGGCAAGACCGAGAGTGATTGCGAGACTGACGAGAGTACATCGCTGGTGGAGCATAAATCGCCTCTTGCAGTGATGAGAAACAGCGGCTGGCACGGTGGCCAGGGAAACGGCGCCGATGCGCCGATGCAACCACACGCGCCGGTCGCGGCCGGCGCGCGCGGCGTCATTCGCTCAGGTAATGCGGGTCGATCGCGGCGTCGATCAATGTCGCCAAGGTTGGCAGCGGGCAGTCGTACTCCGGGGTGGCGCTGCTGCAGCCGGGAATGAACACCGGCGATGACGGCGGCGGCGCCTGCGGCGTCAGTGCGCGGCGTTCGCGCAGTTGCGCCAGCGTCTGCGCGGTATAGCGCAGACGGATCACGCGCTGCCCATCGGCACGCCGCCAGCGCTCGAATACCAAGGCGCCGCCAGGCACGGTCTGGTCGGGTTGGTAACCGGGCAATTGCCAATGCAGATCGAACATGCCGGCCAGCAGGGTCAGCGTGCCGTCGTGACCGGATAGCACCACCAGCCGTGCATCGCCACCGATCGGCGTGGCCTGCGGCGGATTGCGATTGCCACTGGCGACACTGCCTTGCTGCAGTGTCGCCAGCAGCCGCGCCGCCAGCGGCGTACTGGCCATGCGCGCCACCGTCGGCGCGCGCAGACGCAGCGCGAACTCGGCCTGATGCGGGGCGAACGCGCGCAGCAAACTGGCTTCGTCCACGCCTTGCCATCCCAAGGCGGCAAAGTCCTGGCCGTCGGCCCAGCCCATCAACAGGCTTTCGCTGATGCCGGAGGCTGCCGGTGCCGGGCCTTCGACACCGGCGATTCCGTCGTGGGCGGCGCCCATGCCTGCGGGCACCGCATCCAGGCGTTGCTTGCCGGCACCGGCCCGGGTCGGGCATGGCCGCTGCGCGCATTGCAGCAACAGTTGCTGCAAGCTGTCGATCGCATCGCGTTGCGCCGCATTCCAGGCGACCACATCGCCGCCGACGCGGCCGGCGATGGCCGCGCGCATCAATGCCGCCGCAGCGGGTTGTCGCAATGCCGGCGCGCCGTCGAACAGTGGATCGGACGCGTCATCGGCCACGTGGTGCACCGTGTTCGTACACCCCGGGGTGAGCGTGCTTGCCAACGCACGCGCCGAGGCGATGGTGCGCTGGGTGCGATTGGCCCAGTAGTAGACATTGGCGCAGCCATCACCATCGAACAGACCCAACGGCATGTAACGGGCGCGGTAATAGGCACCGAATAATGCCTCCAGACGCGCACCGTTTGCGGTCAGGTGGCCGGCCGGCACATCGAAGCGTGGCCAGGGACGTGCGGAATAGCGACCCAGTTGCTCCGGGCTGGACATCGCCGCACGCACGCCGTGGCGTTTGAGGATGACGACTTTCTCAAGCGTCTCCGACGTGGTGGCGGCAGGCGCTACCGGCATGGCCAGGCCAGCCACGATCAAGACAAAAAAACCGATACAGTTACGAAGCAGTAATGACATGAGTGGTCTCAACACGTGGTGCAGCTGTTGCACACCGCGATACGAGGCGATGTGCGGCTGGCAACAGCGCCACAGCCGAAGCCATGGCCCTTGCAGATGGCGCCTTGCAGCAAGGCGCCCGGTGGCGGCATTGGCTGACGCCAACAAACTGGATCGGCGATCACGACGGCTGCACTTGTCGCAAGGCCTCCGTGGCGGCATGTCACCCGCAAGCGCAGCGCCCCCGATGCACACCGCACGTCGCTGACAACTGCTCGTCAGCTCTCCAGCCCTTCTCAAAACCGCGCGCGCAACCCCAGCGACCAGGTGCGGCCGTAGTCGGTATAGCCGCCGAACAAGTGATCGCCAACGAACTGGCGCTGCACTTCGCCGGTGAGATTGATCGCGTTGACGAACACCGACAGCGTGTCGTTGACCTTGTAGGCGACATTGGCATCCAGGCTGCCGAACCGGTCGCTGTTGAGCGTGGCCACATTAGCGGTGCCCACCGCGTTGAGGATGTCGTCGCTCCAGCTGTAGCTGACGCGCGCCATCAACGGCCCCTTCTCGTAAAACAGCACGGCGTTGTAGGTGTTCCTGGCCACGCCTTCCAGGCTGTCGGTGAAGCTGCCGGTGCCGTCGTGATAGGTCGCCTTGCTGTCGGTCCAGGTGTAGTTGAGCTGCATGCCCAGGCCGTCCAGCGTCGACGGCAGGCCGCTGAAGACCTGCTGATACGCCACTTCCGCGCCTTGCACCATCGCCTTGCTGCCGTTGGTCTTGGACGACAGCAGATAGGTCTGGCCTTGGTAAACCAGGTTGGACATCTGGGTCTGGATGAAGCTGGAGATGTCCTTGTAGAACAAACCGCCGGTCAGTGCCGAGGTGCCGTCGATGTACCACTCGAAGGTCAGGTCGTACTGCCACGCTTCGAAGGGCTGCAGCGCTGGGTTGCCGCCGCTGGCGGTGAGGCGTTCGCCACTGGAATTGAAGGTCAGCTTGGACGACAGATCGGTAAGGTCCGGGCGCGTGATCACCTTGGCCGCGGAAGTCCGCAGCACCATGTCCTCGCGCACATCCCAGGCCGCGTTGAACGAAGGCAGCACATTGGTATAGCTGCGCTCGAAATGCACCGGCTGTGCGCTGCCGTTGACATCGGCATGGCCATCGGTGGCCTGCTCGGTGCGCACCACCCGCGCGCCGACATTACCGCGCAGTTCGCGGCCCGCCAGCTGGGTGGCGAAGTTGCTCATCGCGTACGCCGAGGCGATCTTTTCCTGCACCTCGTAGGAATTCTGCAGGTCGGCGCTGTTGGGCGTGTTGTTCAGATCGGCGCTGGTCGGCCAATTGCCCCAGAACGCGGATTCGATCGGCGCCAGCCATTGCCGCGGCAGGTTGCCGTTGGCGTCCGACAGCATGTCGCCCACCGGCAACGTGGTGAAATAGCTACCCGGGAAACGTACCCCGGCAATGCTGTTGAGCAGCAGGTCGGCGCGATCATAGGTACGCGAGCGCTGGCGATACTTGGCTCCCACCTTGACATCGCGGAAGAAGCTGCCGTCGAGTATGCGCCTGGCATCGAACTGCAGCGCGTCTTCCTTGTCGCGCGCATCGATCTCGCGCCATTCCAGCCGGCGCCCTGCCACGGTGGCCGGGTTGGTCGGATCGAAGCCGTTGGTGAAGCTCCAGTCCGGTACGTTGTCGCCGTCGGCTTGCGGCATGTCCACGCGCATCGACAGGTTGGTGCCGCTGCGCAGACGGGTGCGCCGGATCGGATCGGAGTCGTAGCTGTGCGCCTGCGAGTGGAACGCCACTGCGCCCAGCGTCCACTGGTCTCCGCTCCAGGTGCTGGACAGGCGTGCACTGCGATTGTCGTCGGTGATGCCGGAGGTCTCGCGCGAGATCTGCACCTGGCCGTTGCGATAATCGAAGCCGGTAACACCGCCGTTTTCCACTCGCAGATTGCTCAGCTTGGCCAGGCTGTCGAAGCCCACGCCCATGCTGTATTCGTCGTAATGCACGGTCTGCCTGGCGTAGAGCAGATCCAGGTTGGTCTCCCACGCTGCGCTGGGCTTCCATTGCAGCGAGGCCGCCACGCCGGTGCGCTCGCGCTCCTCCAGCTCCAGTGTCGGGCGCAGGCCGGTGGGAACGTAATTGGCACCGGGCACGCCCGGCACGCCGTTGCGGTAGTAGTCCCAGCTCACCTCGTTGACGCGGTCCTGGCGCAAGGTGCGTTGCGCATACGCGCCGGAAATCAGCATGCCGAAGGTGCCTTCGGCATTGACCCAGTTGAACAGCCCGGAGACGCGCGGATCGTTAGCCTGGGTGCGCTGGGCCTGGCTGGATTCCAGCGATACGTTGGTCAGTGTCTTGCCCAGCTCCAGCGGGCGGAATGTACGCACGTTGACGATGCCGCCGATGGCGCCTTCGTCCAGGTCGGCGGTGGGGCTCTTGATCACGTCCAGCCCGGAGACCAGTTCGGCCGGCAGCGTGTCGTAGCGGAACTGCCGCCCGGTCTGGCCGGAGGTGCGCACGTTCTCGTTGACCGCCATGGTCTGGCCGTTGAGCGTGGTGACCTGGAAATTCGGGCCCAGGCCGCGCACGCGCACGTACACGCCTTCGCCGCGGTCGCGCACGATCGACACGCCCGGCACGCGCTGCAGCGCCTCGGCCACGTTCTGCGCGGGCAGCTTGCCGATGTCTTCGGCGGCGATCACATCCACCACGCTGTCGGCATAGCGTTTCTGGCGCAACGCGGCGCTGAGGCTGCCGGCGTAACTGCCGAGCACCTGGATGCTGTCCAGTTCCTGTACCGGCGCGTCTGCACGCGGCACCGGTGCCGTGGCGACCGCGGCCGTTGCCGGAACCGCTGGCGGCAGGCCGGGCGCCGGCTCGGCGGTTTCGATGGTCACCGTGGTCGCATCGAGATAGCGGTAGCGCAGGCCGGTGCCATCGAGTAACTGCTGCAGGGCCTGCTCGGGTGCGACGCCGGCCGCGGTGGCGCGGGTCTGCGGGTTGCCGGCCACGCCGGCGGCATAGACAAACTGCAGCCCGGTCTGGCGCGACAGCGCATTGAGCGCGCGTGCCAGTGGCTGGGCCGGAATCGCCTCGACCGCGACGGTGGCAGCAGCCGTCTGGGCGCCAGCGGTGCCGGCATGCAGGGCAAGAGCGATCGAAAGAAACAACGTACGGCGCATCGTGGAATCCAGTAGGGGAGGAAGCAATGCGCAACACCACCCGCCACGCGGGAATGCTGCGTTGTACCTGGACTACGAGCATCGACAGCGACGGTCGGGCACCGTTTTTTGATGAATTTTCTGTGACATCTGCGCAGGCACCGAACCGCGCAGGCGCGACGCACTGCATCTGCATCGCGCTGCGCCTTGCATGCACGCGAGGACGTGAGGTCTTGCATGTGCGCGGACGCAGCCGCAGACGGCCATCGGTACGCACGGGGCGCAATGGCATCGGCAACCTCATCCACTGCGCGCAGGACCAATCCATGTGCGCTACGCGCGCGCGAGATGCGGCATGCGCACGCGCTGCACGCATCACGACGTCGTGCAGCGCCGTGGCTATCGCGTCGCCGTTCCCTGCGCAGGCCGGCTGCTCACGCGCAGCATCCCCGGCGCGCTGACCACGCGCAGGTTCGGCTGGCCATCCAGGAAGGCACGCAGCGCGGCGAGATCGTCACCACGCAGATTGCCGGTGAGCCGCAGCGCACCGGCGGCAGCATCGTCGATCGACAAACGCGTGCGGTTGAGACGATTGAAGTCTTCGGCCACCGTGGCCAGCGGCGCGTCGCGGAACACGATGCGCCGCTGCCGCCAGGCATGCATGGCGGCCACCTCTTCGCTGGCCAGTTCGATCTTGCCGGTGGCCGCATCGATCCGTGCGCTCTGCCCTGCCCCCAGGTTGGCAAGCATCGGCTGCCCATCGCGCGCGTCGCGCCAGACATGGACACGGCCCTCGGCGACCTCGATGCGTGCCTGGTGTTGATACAGGGCAATATCGAAGGTGGTGCCGATATCCTCGACACGCAGATGGCCTGCATGCACCTGCAACGGGCGCCGGTCCGCTGCGACCACGAAGCTGGCCTGGCCACGCAGCAGCTGCAGGTTGCGGCTCCACGGCGTCATGGTGGCACGCACGCTGCTTTGCCCGTTCAAATGCACCACGCTGCGGTCGGCCAACTGCACGCTGCGCTGCTCGCCGTGCGCGGTGGCGTAGGTCTGGGTGCGTGGCCAGGCCCAGCCGGTCAGGATCGCCACCCCGCACAGCGTCGCGGCCAGGCCCATGCGCCAGCTGCGCATGCGTGCATTGGGTTGGCCTTCGCTGCGGCGCGGCCGGGCAGTTGATTGCTGTGCTGGCTGCCCTCGTGACCGCAGCGGCAGCGCAATCACGTTGGGCGGCGTGGCATCGGCACTCTTGCGCCGGTCGGCAGCAAGCAGGGCATCCACGTCCAGGTCCATGCCACGTATGGCATCGCCCAGATCGCCGGCCACACGCAGCACCGCCATGTATTCGCGCACATGCAACGGCGATGCGGTCAGCCATTGCAGAAAGCCGGCCTGTTGTGTCGCATCCAGCGCCTGCATGCGTTGCAGCGCATGCCAGTGCGCGGCTTCACCGACAACGCTGCGGCTCGGCAACACCGGCTTGCTCACCAGCTGTCCCCGCTGTCGGCAACCGCCCGTCTGCAGGCCGACAAGCCACGCACCACATGCTTCTTGACCATATGCGCCGACACCCCCATGCGCTCGGCGATCTGCTTGTAACTGAGCCCGTCGCGGTACTGCATCACCAATACCGCGCAGGTGCGCTCCGGCAACGTAGCCAGCAGGGCCTGCAGGCGTTGCTGACGCTGCTGCCGGTGCGCAGCATCTTCCACGTCGTCGCCTGCGGCCAGCAACTGCGAAAACTGTTCCATCTCGTCGATGCGCAGTGGCGCCTGCTTGCGTCGCGCGGCCTGCTCGCGCGCCAGGTTCAGCGCCACCGTGTACAGATACGCCTCGGGATTGGCGATCGCCTCGCCTTGATCCTGATGCGCACGCAATAGCCGCAGATAGGTTTCCTGCACCAGGTCTTCGGCATCCTCGTTGGCGCCGCGACGCACGAAAAAACCACGCAGCACCGACCCGTGCTGGGTGAACACCTGCGTCCAGGCGCGGGTGGCGTTGGCTTTCATGCGGGCGCGTTCCCCTGTGCGCTGGGCCGGCTAGCCTGGCCACTGCAGGTGACACCACGATGACGCACCGACGATGGCACCGGCCTGCGATCAAGCGATGTCATGCGCAGCAACGCCGCCATGTTCCGCGCATGACCACGCTCAGGCTTCACGCACGCGTGAAAGAGACCTCACTCACCTACACCACACCTTGACCACGCAGGCATCAAGGTGAGGATCCTCCTCTCAGCCATCGCCACGGGGTTCGCATGAATGCCACACCCGCTACTGCCACGCATCTGGCGCCGGCCACCACTGCTGCGCCGACCTACCCGGTCAACCTGCGCATCAATGGCCAGCCTTACCAATTGCAGCTCGAAGCCTGGGTCAGCCTGCTCGATCTATTGCGCGACCGGCTCGACCTCACCGGCACCAAGAAAGGCTGCGACCACGGCCAATGCGGCGCCTGTACGGTGCTGGTCGATGGGCGCCGCATCAATAGCTGCCTGACGCTTGCGGTCATGCAGGACGGCGCCGAGATCACCACCGTCGAAGGCCTGGCCGAGGGCGAACAGCTGCATCCGCTGCAGCGTGCCTTCATCGAGAACGATGCCTTCCAGTGCGGCTACTGCACGCCCGGGCAGTTGTGCTCGGCAGTGGGCCTGATCAATGAAGGCAAGGCGCATGATCGCGACCAGGTGCGCGAGTTGATGAGCGGCAATCTGTGCCGCTGCGGTGCCTACCCGCAGATCACCGATGCGGTGATGCAGGTCATGGGCAAGCCCAGCGACAGCAGCGAGAGCGCCGCCACACCGTGGACGCCAGGGACGGTGCCGGCATGATTCCGCTCACCTACACGCGCGCGGACAGCGTCGATGCGGCGCTGACTGCACTGTCTGTGCGCGGCAGTGACCCGCACCCGGTGCCTGCCGAAGTCCCGGTGCGCCTGATCGCCGGCGGCACCAATCTCACCGACCTGATGAAGCTGCAGCTGATGCGGCCAGGCAGCCTGGTCGATATCAATCGCCTGCCGCTGGACAGCATCAGTACGCTCCCCGAAAGCGGCCTGCGCCTGGGCGCACTCGCACGCAATGCCGACACCGCCTATCACCCGGACGTGGAGACGCGGTATCCCTTGCTGAGCGCGGCGATCCTGGCCGGCGCCTCGCCGCAGATCCGCAACATGGCCAGCAATGGCGGCAACCTGCTGCAGCGCACGCGCTGCCTGTATTTCTACGACCATGCCACCCCATGCAACAAGCGCGCGCCCGGGACCGGCTGCTCGGCGATCGGCGGGCTCACCACCTACAACGCCATCCTCGGCGCCAGCGCGCAGTGCATTGCCACGCACCCGTCGGACATGTGCGTCGCGCTGGCTGCGCTGGACGCAGTGGTGCACGTGCAAGGCCCCAACGGCGAGCGCGACATCCCGTTCGCGCAGTTCCACCGCCTGCCCGGCGAGCACCCGGAGCTGGACAGCACCCTGGCCCCGGACGAGTTGATCGTGCATATCGACCTGCCCGATGCACAGCGCTTCGTCGCGCACAGCGCCTACCTGAAGATCCGCGAGCGCCTGTCGTATGCATTCGCGCTGGTGTCGGTGGCGGCGGCGCTGGACCTGGCCGAGGACGGCAGCATCCGTGAGGTGCGCGTGGCCCTGGGCGGCGTGGCGCACAAGCCCTGGCGCAACCCCGACGCCGAAGCGCAGCTGGTGGGCAAACCGGCCACGGCCGAGAGCTTCGGCAGCCTGGCTGATGCCTTGCTGCAGGGTGCGCAACCGCAAGGCAACAATGCCTTCAAGCTGCCGCTGGCACGCCGCGCGATCGTGCGTGCCCTGGACGTCGCCCGCGAGGGCACCATCGACAACCGCGGGCGAACCAGCGCGCTGGAGGAAGCCCCATGAACGCACGCAGCACCGACGTACCCAACAACGACCTGAGTCCGCCGGTTGCCGACAGCGGCACCGGCTATCGCCCCACCGGCACTGGCGTCACCCGCATCGACGGGCGCGCCAAGGTCACCGGCCAGGCACGTTATGCCGCCGAATGGCCGGTGGCGGATCTGGCCTATGGTGTGGTGGTCAACAGCAGCATCGCCAAGGGCGAGATCGTCGCCTTCCATCTTGATGCCGCGCGTGCGGTGCCGGGCGTGCTGGAGATCGTTACCCATGAAAACCGCCCGCATATGCGCGGCATGGATGTGTTCTACAAGGACATGACCGCACCGGCCGGTTCGCCGTTCCGGCCCCTGTATGACAACAAGATCCTGTACAGCGGCCAGCCGATCGCCCTGGTGGTGGCAGAAACCTTCGAAGCGGCGCGCCACGCGGCCCACCTGGTGGAGGTGGAATTGCTGCAGGACCCGCACGATACCAACCTGATGACCAACCTGGACCGTGCGCACAAGCCCAAGGCCATGAAGGCCGGTTTCTCGCCGCCGCCCAAGGACAAGGGCGAGCCGGACACCGCCTTTGCCAATGCCGCTGTCCAGGTGCAGGCCGACTACTACAGCGGTGTGGAGCACCACAATCCGATGGAGTTGTTCGCCTCCACGGTGATCCGCGATGCCGATGGCCACTTCACCATCTACGACAAGACCCAGGGCTCGCAGAACAGCCGCTGGTATGTCTCGCATGTGTTCGGCCTGAGCAAGCGCAAGGTCACCGTGCGCAATCCGTACGTGGGCGGTGCCTTCGGCTCCGGGCTGCGCCCGCAGTATCAGTTGCCGCTGGCGGTGATGGCGTCGATCCTGCTGGACCGCTCGGTGCGCGTGGTGCTGACGCGGCAACAGATGTTCACCTTCGGCCATCGCCCGGAGACATTGCAGCGGCTCAAGCTCGGCGCCGACCGCGACGGCAGCTTGCGCGCGATCTGGCACGAGGCCATCGCCGAGACCTCGCGCATCGAGGATTACGTCGAGGTGGTGGTCAACTGGAGCGGGCAGCTGTACGCCTGCGACAACGTGCATCTGGGCTACAACCTGGTGAGCCTGGACCAGTTCAGCCCGATGGACATGCGCGCACCCGGTGCCGCACACGGCGTGCATGCGCTGGAAGTGGCGATGGACGAACTGTCGTATGAGCTGGGCATGGATCCGCTGGCGCTGCGCCTGAAGAACTATGCCGAGGTCAACCCGGCCGACGACAAGCCCTACTCCACCAAGGCGCTGCGCGCGTGCTACCAGCAAGGTGCCGAACGCTTCGGCTGGGCGCAGCGTCCGCTGCAGCCGCGTGCACGCAAGGAAGGCAACGAGTGGGTCGGCTGGGGCATGGCCACCGGTCAATGGGATGCGATGCAGATGTTTGCGCGCGCGCATGCGGTGCTGCACGCCGATGGCCGGCTGGTGGTGAGCAGCGCAGCCAGCGATATCGGCACCGGCACCTATACGGTGATGGCGATGATCGCGGCCGAAGCACTGGGCCTGCCGCTGGAACAGGTCACTTTCCAACTCGGCGATTCGACCCTGCCGGTCGCACCGATCGAAGGCGGCTCGTCGCATGTGACCACGGTGGGCTCGGCGGTGGATGGCGTGTGCGCGAAGCTGCGCGCACGGTTGCTGCGCCTGGCGCAGGCGTTGCCGAATTCGCGCTTTGGCAAGGCCAAGCTGGACGAGGTGGTGTTTGCCGATGGCACGCTGGCATTGCGCGCCGATGCCGGCACCACCACTGCGCTGACCGAGCTGTTGCGTGCAGCAGAACTGGAACAGATCGGAGACAAGTTCCTGCTGCTGCCCAATGTGCTCAAGCAACGCAAGTACACCCGAGCCACCCACGGCGCGGTGTTTGTGGAAGTGCGGGTGGATGAAGAGCTGGGCACGGTCCGCGTCACCCGCGTGGTCAGCGCGGTTGCAGCCGGGCGCATCCTCAACCCGATCACCGCGCGCAGCCAGATCGTCGGCGGCGTGGTCTGGGGCATCGGCCAGGCCCTGCACGAACATACCCAGTCCGATCACCGCTTCGGCCGTTTCATGAATCACGATTTTGCGATGTATCACGTCTCGGCCAATGCCGACATCCACGACATCGATGTGATCTTCGCCGACGAGGACGACCGCATCGTCAGCAGCCTGGGCGCAAAAGGCGTGGGCGAAATCGGCCTGGTCGGTGTTTCGGCGGCGATCTGCAATGCGATCTTCCATGCCACCGGCAAGCGCATCCGCAGCACCCCGATGACGCCGGACAAGGTGATGGCGGACTGAGACCTGCACTTGCAGGTGCCTACGCCCTATCAGGTAGAGCGATCTGCCTGAGGGCGGACGCGCCTGCAGCGTGTTGTCGCTGCAGCGTCCGCGGCAACCGCAGGCGCGACACTCAGATCAGCCGCGTGTCGGTGGCGCCGAACCGGCGCAGACGGCGCGTCCAGCTGATTAGTGGATGTGTCTTTCGGAGGATCCAGCGTCAGCGGTACGAAAGTGCCGCTGGCGGGCGACGCAGCGCGTCCAACAATCCCTCACATGCACTCAGGTGCGCGTGGCTGCCAGAAAATGCGCGCGGTCCTGCTGGGTGCGGCGGCGGATCTCCGCCAGTGCATCGTTCTCGGTCGCTTCCAGCATGGATTCGAACAGGCGCTGGAAATGGTTACGCATGGCCGTGCGTGCCGCCACCGGGTCGCGTTGCTGCAGGGCCTGCAGGATGGCGGTGTGTTCGTCCACGCGGGTGGCGCCGTCGTCGTGGCAGACCCGCGCATACACCTCGCGTACGCGCGGCAATTCGTTGCGCATGCGCCAGATCAGCTGCACGCAGTGCGCCACCACCGGGTTGCCGCTGATACGCGCGATCGCCAGGTGGAAGGCACGGTCGTAGTCGGCAGCGGCCGCATCGCTGAGCCCCGGTGCGGACAGCGCCTGGATCATGCCGTTCAACTCATCCAGCTCCGCATCGGTGATGTGGCTGGCGGCCAATGCGGCCGCCTCCGCCTCAATCACCGCGCGCGCGGCAGTCAGCTCGAACGCGCTGACATCCGGCAATGCGCCCTCGTCCGAGGCCAGGCGTGGCTTGACGTACACGCCCGAGCCGATCTTGATCACGATGCGGCCCTGCGCCTCCAGCGCGATCTCGGCCTCGCGCACGGTGACGCGACTGACGCCGAAGCGCTCGGCCAACTCGCGCTCGCCCGGCAGGCGCGAGCCGACCGGGAATTCGCCCGTGTCGATCAGCGCGCGGATCTTGGCGGCAACGGAGTGGTACAGGCGGTTTTCGGACATCGGCGACTCAAACCCTCAGGGTGATCGGCCCGGCACACGGGTGCCGGACAGGTGGGCGACGCTAGAACCGGTAGCGCACCCCCAAATAATAACGTCGCCCGTAAGTGTTGTACTCACGGAAGCTGCCGGGCACCGGCATGTCGGAGATCCGCGGCTCGTTGGTCAGGTTGGAAGCCTCCAACGACACCGACAGCTGCGCATTGACGCGGTAGCTGGCACGCAGGTCCAGGGTGCCGCTGTCACGCACGTAGCGGTTCTGCGCCGGGGCGCCGACGAACTTCTGGAAATACTCGGAGCGGTACTTGTAGATGGCCTGCAGGTCGACCGCGCCGATGGCGTAATACAGCTGGCCGGAGAACACGTGCCGCGACAGGCCGAAGATATTGGCCGGCGCGACGATGCCGCTGCTCACCAGGCCGGTTGCCGGGTCGATCTGGTCGCCCAGGCGCAGATCCTGGGTCTTGTAGTTGGAATCGGCGTAGTTGTAGCTCAGCTTGACGCCCAGGCCGTCGAACGGCGCCGGCAGGTAGGAGAAGCGGTGGGTGCCGGTCAGCTCCAGCCCGGTGAGATCGCTCTTTTGCCGGGTGGTGACGTCCTGCACCACTGGCACCACCACCGCGGTGCCGTCGATGACGAAGCGCTCGTCCACCACCGTGGGCACCGCGCCACCGGTGAACTGCTTGTAGTACACCGCGGCGCTGAGCAGGGAGTCGGCATTGGGATACCACTCCAGCGACACGTCCGCATTGGACGACAGCAGCGGCTGCGTGCGCGGGTTGCCGGTGGCGGTGATGCTGCCGATCGCCTCGCCGACGGTAGTGAATTCGGTCCCGGGTTCCAGGATGAAGGTGCGCCCGGCAGACAGCGCCACCAGATCCGGGCGCGCCATGGCCCGATACAGCCCAAAGCGCAGCTGGGTCTGCTCGGTAAGGCCGATGTTGGCGTTGAAGCTGGGCAGGAACACGCGGTTGGACGCGCGCACCGTCTGCGCGGCGAAGCGCCCGGTTTCCACCAGCTGGATGGTGCCGTCGGGGTTGTCGACTACGTCCAGCTCGCCGCGCAACCCCACCGAGCTGACGTCGGTGCGCACCCAGCGCACGCCCAGGTTGCCGTCCAGCGGCAGCCCGAACAGCGTGCTGGCGAATTCGCCCATCACATACAACGCGCGGGTCTTTTCTTCCACGTCGGAGTCGGCGGTGCCGCGCGGGTCGGCATTGCGGCCGGTGTCGTCCACGCCGGTGATGGCGCCAAACAGACAGCGGCTGTCGAAGGTGGCCCACTGCTGGATGGTGTTGCCGCTGGCACTGGAAAGGAAATCCTCCTGCGGGAACGGTTGCCGGCAGGCCAGGTTGGCGGCGCGGATCGTGGCCGGATCGGTGACGTTGCGCTCGACGCGGTCGTCCAGGTCACGGTAGGTCGCCTCGGACAGGCGCACGCCGCCCTTGATGGAGGTGAGCAGCCCGCTTTCCGGGGTGAAGGCGCCATCGAAGCGCCAGGCCCGGATGGTGTGCTCGCGGCGCAACTCGTCGCGCCGCGCGCGCGCAGCGGCGCTGAAATTGTCCGGATTGTTCAGGTCGAACGCGGGATCGACCACGATCCCCGGCACATCGCCGGCATAGGTATAGGTGTAGTCCACGCGTTGCCCGTTGATCCCGGGCACGCGGTTGCCGTTGATGTCGGTGGCATTGGAGCGCAGCCGCATCAGGCGGTCGATCTCGCTGCGCTCGGTGCGCGAATACGACAGGTCGGTGGACAGCATCCAGGCCGCGTTCGGGCGCCATTCCACGCGTAGCCCGCCACCGCGGTACTGCTCGTCGCGCACCTTGTAGTCGGTGGAGGATTCCACCGTGCTGCTGCCGGTATGGCCGAGCAAGGCGCCGTTGTCGCCCACCTGGCGGTTGTTGAGATTGCGCAGGGTCTCGGAGAAGTTCAGCTCGGCGCGGTCTTCGGTCACGGTGCGCTGCGAATCCTGATAATCCAGGGCCACCTCCAGGCCGTCGAAGGGCCGCCATTGCAGCGCGGCGAAGGCCGCGTCGCGTTGATCATGCTCGCTGATCTGGCGGTAAACGCGGCTGCCGGGCGCCATGTAATACGGCGTCCCCGCCTGCACCTGCGCCGGGGTCACGGCGGTGCAGTTGCGGCTGGCGCCCACCACCTCGTTGGCGTTGCAGGCCGTCCAGGTGGAGCTGCTGCTCATCACCTCTTCCGGGTTGGTGCCTTCCAGCCGCTGCAGGCCGAGCGAGACCCCCAGCTTGCCGGCCCCGCGCAGATCGAACTGGTCCAGGTAGCTGACGGTGCCGCGCCAGCCCACTCCATCGGCGTTGCGCAACTTGCTGTCGCCATCGGCATAGGTCGCCCGCCCGTCCAGTTGCACGCGGCGCTTGCCGAATTCCAGCGGCCGTACGGTCTGCATGTTGACCGTGCCGGCGATGCCGCCTTCGACGAAGTCGGCGCGCTGGGTCTTGTAGATCGCCACGGTGTTGATGAGTTCGGAGGGGAACTGGTTGAAGTTCACCGAGCGGTCGCCGCTGCCGTTGCTGGCCTCGCGCCCGTTAAAGGTGGCCGAGCCCAGGAACGGCCCCAGGCCACGGATGGAGATCTCCGACGCGCCGCCCTTTTCGCGGTGCGTGGCCGCACCGGTGATGGTCTCGATCGCCTCGCCGATCGACAGCGCCGGCAGGTCGCCGATGTCCTCGGCCGACAGCACGTCGGCCACCACCGTCTGCTCGCGCTTGCTGTCGATGGACGACTGGATCGAGCTGCGGATGCCGGTGACCTTGACCTGGTCCAGCGTGGTGGGCGCTTGCTCCGGTGCCTGCTGGGCGGCATCGCTTTGCTGGGCCAGGGCTGCCTGCGCGCTTGCCAGTGCAACGGCAGTCAGCAGCGCCTGGGCCAGGGCATTCCGAATAATTGGTCTACGTAATTGGACTAGTTTCAGATACCGCACAATTCCTCCTCCCAAAGGACGCCCGAGACCGAGCGTGGTGGAGACTCCACGCGGATCAATGCCAAGTCAACCATTTCTGCAATTTATCGAACGAGCCACCTGACTAGGCCAGTTATCGGTAATTTTTTGTGCAATTGCAGCATGACATCGAGGCAATCAAGGGCTTCAATACAGACCAACTGGACTATCGTTTTGGTTGACGAACCAGTTTGCACTGTTACCCTCGGCCATCACCGACGCGCCAGCGTCCAGGAGCATCCCGATGCGATCCCCCGTCTCCCTTGCCTGCCTGTTGCTGCTGTGCGCGCCCGCCTGGGTCGGCTCGGCCCAGGCCACCTCGTACCTGGTGCACGACCAGAGCGAGTACGCCGTGGCGGCGGCCGCGCTGCGTGCCGGCGATCGCATCGTGCTGGCCGATGGGCAGTGGCGGGATTTCGCCATCGTGCTGCGCGGGCAAGGCACTGCAGAGCAGCCGATCACCCTCACCGCGCAAACGCCGGGCAAGGTGATCATCAGCGGCACCTCCGACCTGCACATGGCCGGCACCTACCTGGTGGTGTCGGACCTGGTGTTCCGCGACGGCCATAGCCCGGGCGATGCGGTGCTGTCGTACCGCATCTCCAGCAAGGAACGCGCGCGCCACAGCCGCATCACCGGCGTGGTGGTGGACGGCTTCAGCAAGCCCACCCGTAGCGACTCGGACAACTGGGTGGCGCTGTACGACAGCGACAACCGCTTCGACCACAACCAGCTGGTCGGCAAGACCAATGCCGGCCCCACCCTGGTGGTGGTGCGCGATGCCACCCAGGGCCTGGACAATCGCCATCGCATCGACCACAACTGGTTCGGGCCACGCCCCAACCTGGGCGCCAATGGCGGCGAAACGCTACGCATCGGCACCAGCAGCGATGCCGACAGCGCCTCCAACTCGGTGGTGGACAACAACTGGTTCGAAGGCTGCGATGGCGAGGTGGAGGTGGTCTCCAACAAGTCCGGCGGCAACACCTACCGTGGCAATGTGTTCAAGCAATCGCGCGGCGCGTTGGTGCTGCGGCATGGCGATGGCAACCTGGTCGAGCGCAACGTGTTCTTCGGCGACGGCAAGGCCAACACCGGCGGCATCCGCGTGATCAACCGCAAGCAGACCGTGCGCCACAACTACCTGGAAAACCTGGCCGGCGATGGCTATTCGTCGGCGCTGAGCATCATGTACGGGGTGCCCAACTCGCCTGCCAACCGCTACGTGCAGGTGGACCAGGCGCGCATCGAGCGCAACACCTTCGTGACCGTCAACCAGTTGTACTTCGGTGCCGGCATGGATGCCGAGCGCACCGCCGCGCCGATCAACAGCCGCTTTGCCGGCAACCTGATCGTGGCCGCCAGCGACCCGGTGCGCGTGCTGGGCGATCTGTCCGGCATTGCCTTCACCAGCAACCTGCAAAGCCCGCTGGCCTCCACCCGCCTGCCCGGCGGCGTCAACAGCCGCCAGGTGACGATGACCCGCGCCAGCACCGGCTTGCTGGTCGCCGACAACGCCACTGGCGTCGGCGCCGACCCGGCGCTGAGCTACATCGCGCGCACACAGGTGGGCGTGAGCTGGTACCCCAAGCAGGCAGCGCAGGCAGTCGCCGACAGCGGCCGCCGCACCCGCGTGCGGCCGGGGCAGTCCAGCCTGACCGACGCCGTGGCGCAGGCCGGCCCCGGCGATCGCCTGCAACTGGACGCAGGCCGCTACCAGGTCGATGACATCCTCGACGTGGACCGGCCGCTGACGCTGGAAGGCCCGCAACGCGGCCGCGCGCGCATCCGCTTTTCGCAGCCGGCGCTGTTCCAGATCGCACCCGGCGGCTCGCTCCACCTGGCCCGGCTCGAGATCGATGGCCGCGCCGCACCCGCGCAGCCGGGCAATGCGGTGATCCGCACCGCACCGGGCAGCCCGGTGGCGCAGTACCAGCTCACCTTGCGCGACACGCACCTGCATCATCTGGACGCGCAACCCGGCTTCGACGTGATCGCACTCGGCAAGGGCAGCCTGGCCGACCATATCCTGCTGGACCGGCTGCTGGTCGAGGACGTCTCCGGCAAGGTGTTGTCCGCACACGCCGAGACCGACGACCGTGGCACCTACAACGTCGAACAGGTCACGGTGCAGCAGTCGCAGTTCCACCGCGTCGCCGGGCCGGTGCTGGACCTGTATCGCGGCGGCCGCGACGAAAGCACCTTCGGCCCGGTGCTGCAGGTGAGCGACTCGCACTTCACGCAGGTCGGCCGCAACGCAGGTGCGTCGCTGCGCCTGCACGGCGTGCAGCGCATTGCGCTGCGCAATAACCGCTTCGCCGACAGCGCCGCGATCCTGGCGCAGCACACCACCGGCACACCTCACCTCATCGCCAGCGGCAATCAGTTCGTCGGCACTCCGGCCTTGCACGCCGACGCAGCGGAGCCCCTGCTATGACCCGTTCCACCCGCCTGTTGCTGCTGGTCCTGGTCGGCGCCGGCAGCGCCCTGCCCTGCAGCGCCGCCCCGTCACCCGCGGCCGAACGAGCGGCGCAGCCGCAACCGCGCGCCACCGACGCCGCGCCGGTGCTGGTCACCGCCCAGCAATGGCGCGAGATGGCCAGCGCCGGCGCCAGGCTGCCGGTGTTCGCCCGCGAACAGGCACGCGCAGAAGCCAGCGTGCGCGCGGCGATGCGGGCCGGGGTGGACGTGCCGGTGCCCAGCGATCCCGGCGGCGGCGCCAGCCACGAGCAGCACAAACGCAACTACCAGGCCATCCAGGCCGCCGGCGCGCTGTACCGGCTCACCGGCGACCGCGCCTATGCCGACTATGCGCGCGACGTGCTGCTGGCCTACGCGCGCCTGTATCCCACGCTGGGCGCACACCCGGCCGGGCGCGGCCAGGTGCCGGGGCGGCTGTTCTGGCAGTCCTTGAACGACTCGGTGTGGCTGGTCTACGCAAGCCAGGGCTACGACGCCATCCGCGACACGCTCAGCGCGCAGGACCGCGCCACCATCGACCGCGACGTGTTCGCGCGCGTGGCGCAGTTCCTGTGCGACGAAAGCGCCGACAACTTCGACAAGATCCACAACCACGCCACCTGGGCAGTGGCCGCGGTCGGCATGACCGGTTATGTGCTGCGCGATCAGGCACTGGTGGACAAGGCACTGCGCGGCAGCAGGCGCGATGGCAAGGCCGGCTTCCTGGCGCAGGTGGACCAGCTGTTCTCGCCGGACGGCTACTACGCCGAAGGCCCGTACTACCAACGCTATGCCCTGGCGCCGTTCGTGCTGTTTGCCAATGCGATCGAGCGCAACCAGCCGCAGCAGCACATCTTCCAGCGCCGCGACGGCGTGCTGCTCAAGGCCGTAAACAGCCTGGTGCAGAGCAGCTACGGCGGTTATTTCTTCCCGATCAACGACGCCATCCTCGACAAGGGCCTGGACACCGAAGAACTGGTCGCCGGCATCGGCATCGCCTACGCGCAGACCCACGATGCGCAGCTGCTGTCCATCGCGCAACGCCAGCGCCGCGTGCTGCTCACCCCCGAAGGCCTGGCCGTGGCCACCGCGCTCGCGCAAGGCCGCGCCCAACCGTTCGCCTTCGGCAGCGTGTTGCTGCGCGATGGCGCACGGGGCGACCAGGGCGCGCTGGCGATCCTGCGCAGCGGCGGCGAAGACGGCCAGACGCTGGTGATGAAGAACACCTCGCAAGGCATGGGCCACGGCCACTTCGACAAGTTGAACTGGCTGTTCTACGACAACGGCCAGCGCGTGGTCACCGACTACGGCGCGGTGCGTTTCCTGAATGTGGAAGCCAAGGCCGGCGGCATCTATCTGCCGGAGAACACCAGCTGGGCCAAGCAGACCGTTGCGCACAACACGCTGGTGGTGAACGAGACCAGCCACTTCAATGGCGACTGGAAGGTGGGCGAGCAACACGCGCCGACGCAGCTGCTGTTCGCCAGCACTGCCGACACCCAGATCGTGTCGGCGCGCATGCAGCAGGCCTACGACGGGGTCAGCTTCACCCGCACCCAGGCGCTGCTGTCGCACCCGCAGCTGCCCCTGCCGGTGGTGGTCGACCTGCTGCGCGTCAACGCCAGCGCTCCGGCACGTTACGACCTGCCGCTGCACTTCAACGGGCAGATCATGCAGGTCGGCTTCACCGCAGAGCGCGCACTGACGCAACGCCCGGTGCTGGGCAAGGCCAACGGCTATCAGCACCTGTGGGTGGACGCCTCCAGCGACGCCAGCACCGACACGCGCAGCCTGAGCTGGCTGCTCGCCGGCCGCTTCTACAGCTACCGCTTCGGCAGCAGCGCGCCGGCGCGTGCCCTGCTGGTGGAGAGCGGAGCCAACGACCCGAACTTCAACCTGCGCCGCGAACCGGCGCTGATCCAGCGCGTCGATGGGCAGGCCAACGTCAGCTTCTTCGGCGTGCTGGAACCGCATGGCGAATACAACGGCACCGCCGAATACGTGCGCGGCGCCAACAGCCGCATCCGCGCCATCGAGCGCGTACGCGGCGACGATGCCGAGGTGATCGTGCTCACCCTGGTCGGCGGCCAGCGCATCGCGCTGGCGGTGGCCGACGACGCCGATGCACAACGCAGCCACCAGGTGCAGGCTGCCGGTCAGCGCTACAACTGGCGCGGCGGCTACGCGCGCTTCGATCGCACTGCAGGTGCGCAATGAGCACCGCCCGCACGCGCCCCGCAGGCAAGCGCTCGGCGGTGCGCTGGCTGATCGTGGCGCTGATCGCGGTGGCCACGGTGATCAACTACATCGACCGCAACGCGTTGGCGGTGATGTGGCCGGCGATCTCGCGCGACATCGGCGCCACCAAGGAAGACTACGCGCTGCTGGTCACCATCTTCATGCTGTTCTATGCCGCCGGGCAGTTCGTGTTCGGGCGGCTGTTCGACATCATCGGCACCCGGCTCGGCTTTGCCCTGTCCATCGCGGTGTGGTCGCTCTCCATCGCGCTGCATGCGGTCACGCACTCCATCATGGCGTTCTCGGTGGTGCGCGCGCTGCTGGGCATCAGCGAAGCCGGCGCCTGGCCGGGCGCGGTCAAGGCCAATGCGGAGTGGTTTCCCGCGCGCGAGCGTGCGTTGGCACAGGGCATCTTCAATGCCGGCGCCTCCATCGGCGCGATCGTTTCGGCGCCGCTGATCGCGCTGCTGTTTCTGTCGTTCGGCTGGAAGGGCACGTTCGTGCTGATCGGCGTGCTTGGCATGCTGTGGTTGCTGCCATGGCTGGTGATCTACCGCGCCGGGCCGGACCGGCATCCCTGGGTCGACGCGGCCGAACGTGCGTTGATCCTGGATGCGCCCGACGCCGGCAGCGCGCCGCCGCCGGCCTACCTGCCCACGCTGCGCCAGCTGATGTCGCACCGGCAAAGCTGGGGGATCGTGCTGGCACGGTTCTTCCTGGACCCGATCTGGTGGCTGTTCGTGTCGTGGCTGCCGATCTACCTGGCCGAGACCTTCCACTTCGACATCAAGCAGATCGGCGCATTCGCCTGGGTGCCGTTCGTAGGCGCGATGCTGGGCAGCCTGTGCGGCGGCTGGCTGTCCGGGCGCCTGATCGCGGCCGGCTGGAGCGTGGACCGCGCGCGCAAATGGACCATCACCCTGGGCGGAGCGATCATGGCGCCGGCGCTGCTGGGCGCCGTGCAGGCCGCCGACCCGCGCATGGCAGTGCTGACGATTGCCGCCGTGCTGTTCGGCTTCCAGATCGCCATCGGCAATATCCAGACCCTGCCCGGCGACCTGTTCGCCGGCAAATCGGTCGGCTCGCTGGCCGGCATCGGCGGCATGGCCGCGGTGGCCGGCACCTTGATCACCACCTGGCTGGTTCCGGTGATGACCGCAACCTCGTACGCACCGATGTTCATTCTGGTCGCCGCGCTGGTGCCGGCCTCGCTGGCCGCGCTGTGGCTGGTCACCGGCCGCATCCACCGACTCGACGCAGCAGGCACCTGAGCGTGCCCGCTGCCTACCCCGCTTTCCCCACACCAACAGGACACACCCGCATGCACTTCCACGACAAGGTCGCCATCGTCACCGGCGGTGGCCGCGATATCGGCCGCGCCATCTCGCTCAAGCTGGCCGCGGCCGGCGCCAAGGTCTGCATCAACTACGCCAACGACGACGCCAGCGCGCGCGACACCCTGGCACAGCTGCAGGCCGCCGGCGGCCAGGGCATCCTGCACCGCGCCGACGTTACCGATGCCACCGCCGTGGCCGGCCTGCTGACCGCCACGCGCACCGCCTTCGGCCAGCACATCGACGTGCTGATCAACGTGGCCGGCGGCATGCTGGCGCGCAAGCCACTGGCCGACATCGACGAGGCCTTCTTCCATCAGGTGATGGACCTCAACCTCAAATCGGTCTACCTGACCACCCAGGCGGTGGCGCCGCATATGCGCGAAGGCGGCGCGATCGTCAATTTCGCCTCGCTTGCCGGGCGCGATGGCGGCGGGCCGGGCGCGGCCATCTACGCCACCGCCAAGGCGGCGGTGATGACGTTCTCGCGTGCGATGGCCAAGGAACTGGGCCCGCGCGGCATCCGCGTCAACGCATTGTGCTGCGGCATGATCTCCACCCGCTTCCACGACGACTTCACCAAGCCGGAAGTGCGTGCCTTCGTCGCCAATGCCACCCCGTTACGGCGCGAAGGCCGCCCGGAGGAAGCTGCCGATGCGGCGTTGTACCTGGCATCGGATGCGGCCAGCTTCATCAATGGCGCCAACCTGGACGTCAACGGCGGCGTGTTCTTTTCCTGATCGACAAAGGAGTCCTGCGCATGCGCTGGCGATGGATGATGACTGCGACACTGAGTGTGGTGCTGGCAGGCCCGGCCACGGCGCACCCGGCACCACGCTGGGTGCCGGCCTGGATCGCTTCGGCAACGCCGGACCGGCTCGACGGCGGTGCCGACACGCCGCTGCAATTTGCCGATGAAACGGTGCGCCAGGACATGCGCCTGGGCAGTGCGGCAGTGGCTCTGCGCGTGCGCATCAGCAACGAGCTGGGCACCGCACCGCTGACCATCGCTGCGGGCACCGCGCGCCTGCTTGGCGGCGGCGGCGCGCAACCACTGCGCTTTGACGGGCGCGCCAGCGTGACCGTGCCACCCGGTGGCGTGCTGCTCAGCGACCCGGTGCCATTGCGTGCACCGGCATTGGGCGAGGTGGCGGTCAGCCTGTATTTCCCCACGCCGGCGCGCCCGGCGGTACGCCGCACGGCCGTGCGGGTGGTCAAGGGCCAGGCCGAGGTACCGGACAGCAAGGCGTTGGCGTATCGCCAGAACGTCATCTCCGCCCTTTACGTGCAACCACCGCACCCACGCCAGACGGTGGTGGTGGCGCTGGGCGATTCGATCACCGAAGGCGCCACCGCCACACGCGGCGCCAATGGCGATTGGCCGGCCCTGCTGGCCAGGCGGCTGGAGCAGCGTTGCCCCGGCAGCGTGGTGGTGCTCAACGCCGGCATCAGCGGCAACAAGCTGCTCGACGACGGCCGCAGCCCCAGCGCGCTGGCGCGGCTGGATCGCGACGTGCTGGCACTGCCCGGCGTGGACCAGGTGATCCTGTTCGAAGGCATCAACGACATCCGACACAGCGGTCCGCCGGATGCGATTGCCGGCCGCAATGCCGCCGACATGGTGCTGGGATATCGCCAGATCGTGACCCGGCTGCAGCAACACGGCATCGCCGTGATCGGCGCCACGCTGACCCCGTTCGGCAACTCCGACCGCTACGAACCGGTGGCGGCAGCCACGCGCCAGACGCTCAACGGCTTCATCCGCGACGGGCAGGCATTCGATGCGGTGATCGACTTCGACGCCGCACTGCGCGACCCGGCCAGGCCGGAGTGGCTGCCCGCCGCGCTGACCCGCGACTTCCTGCATCCCAACGATGCCGGTTACCAGCGCATGGCCGAGTCGGTGGACCTGTCGTTGTTCTGCAAGGCCCGCTGATCCGCCGGTCGCCATGCCGTGGCGCACATGCGCCACGCTGCTGCGGCGGCACCGCCGGCATGCCCGCCGGCCTGCCGGCGCGCTAGCGCTTTTTCAGGATGCTGATCTCCCCGGAGGTCTCCAGGATCGCCATGTCGATATCGGCATCGTCGCGGCAATCGGCCTTGCGTTTTGCCACTTCGAAATCGGCGTAGCTGACGTTGTGGCGGACCAGTTCCTTCCAGTAGATCTCACCGCCACGCGCCAGCAGCGCCGGGCTGCCCTGCACCCAGGTATCGATCCGCCGGCTGCGCGCGGTGGCCATGCCCACCAGCCAGTTCAACACCAGCAAGGTGGCCGCCAGGATCATGCCGCCCAGCAGCGAGACGTCCTTGCCGATCAACGAGTTCTGCACCGCGGTTCCCAGCAGCACGATGAGCAGTACGTCGAACGGCGTGGATTGGCCCAGCGCGCGCTTGCCGGTCATGCGCGTCAGCAGCAGAACCACGGTATAGACCGCTACCGCACGCAGCACGAACTCCCACCACGGCATGTCCAGGTGCATCATTTCGTAAAAGCGCACGCGTGTTTCCACGTCCAGCATCGTGTGTCCTGACCGCCGTTGATCGATGGCGCACGCTAGTGCGGAAACGGTGAAGGCGCTGTGCTGTCGCCATCGTTGCCGAGACCGCCCGCCCGGCACCCATCGTGCAGCGCATCACGGCTTTTCGCTGGCGATCCGTTAGCGTCTGGCCTGGACAGACGGGGATGGCGGGCATGCGGAAAGGGATCACGCGTCGCGGGTTGCTGCTGGGCACTGCTTCGGCAGCGGTGTTGGCACAAGTGCCGGTGGGAGTTGCGCTGCCGCGCCGTGCGGCCGCGGCGCCGGCCTTTATCGATGCGTTGATCGCACGCATGAGCGTGGAGGAAAAGGCCGGCCAGCTGACGCTGTCCGGTTCGGCGCAGCAGACCGATGCGGCCGCGGCGGCCAATCCGATCAATACCGTGCCCACGGCCGAGGGCCAGCTTGCTGCCGCGCGTGCCGGGCGGGTCGGCGGCATCTTCAATGGCTCCAATGTGCTGTGGCATCAGCAACTGCAACAGGCCGCGCTGCAGAGCCGCCTGCAGATTCCGCTGCTGTTTGCCGCCGATGTGATCCACGGGTTCACCACGGTGTTTCCGGTGCCGCTGGCCGAGGCCGCCAGCTTCGAGCCGGCGCTGGCGCAACGCACCGCGCGTGCGGCCGCACTGGAGGCCAGTGCGGTCGGCATCGACTGGACCTTCGCGCCGATGGTGGATATCGCGCGCGATGCGCGCTGGGGGCGCGGCGTGGAAGGCAGTGGCGAAGACGTGCTGCTCGGCCGGCGTTTTGCGCAGGCCCGCGTGCGCGGCTTCCAGGGCGAGGGCCTGGATCATGCCGATGCACTTGCGGCCTGCCCCAAGCATTTCGCGGCCTATGGCGCCGCCGAGGCGGGGCTGGACTACAACACCGTCGACATCTCCGAGCGCAGCCTGCGCGAGGTCTATTTCCCACCGTTCCAGGCTGCCTTCGATGCCGGCGCAGTGACCACGATGGTGGCCTTCAACGAGATCGCCGGCATCCCTGCCACCGCCAATCGCTGGTTGCTGGGCGAGGTATTGCGCGGCGAGTGGGACTACCGCGGCCTGGTAGTGTCCGACTACACCGGCGATCTGGAACTGATCGGGCACGGGTTTGCCAGCGATGCGCGCGAGGCGACCAGGCTGGCGTTCCTGGCCGGTGTGGACATCAGTATGCAGAGCGGGCTGTACCTGCAGCATCTGCCGGCGCTGGTGGCCGCCGGCGACGTGACGATGGCGCAGCTGGATGCCTCGGTGCGGCGCGTGCTGCAGTTCAAGGCCGAGCTTGGATTGTTCGACAATCCGTTCCTGCGCATCGTGCCGGCACGCGCGCAGGCGCGGCAGCGGCGCCCGGACAGCCTGGCTCTGGCGCGCGAGGTGGCGCGCAAATCCATCGTTCTGCTCAAGAACGATGGCGAGCTGCTGCCACTGAAGACGCAGGGGCAACGCATCGCGCTGATCGGGCCGATGGCACGCAACTGGACCGACAGCGCCGGCCCGTGGACGCTGTTCGGCGGCGACGACAGCGGCAACGACCTGGCCACTGCAGTGCGCGCGCGGCTGGGCAACCCGGACAGCCTGCAGGTGGTGGAAGGCTGCGACTTCGAACATGGCCTGCCCGGCGGCGTGCAGGCGGCCGTCACCGCAGCGGCGTCCGCGGATGTGGCGGTGCTGGCGATCGGCGAGCCGATGCGCTACTCCGGCGAAGCGCAGTCGCGCAGCGAGATCGTCATTCCCGCCGTGCAGCAAGCGCTGCTGGCTGCGGTGGCAGCCACCGGCACGCCGGTGGTGGTGGTGCTCAGCAACGGCCGTGCGCTGGTGATCGATGGCCCGGTGCTCAAGGCGCCGGCGATCCTGGTCGGCTGGTTCCTGGGCTCGGCATCGGGCGCCGCGCTGGCGGACATCCTGTTCGGCGCGCACGGTCCGTCCGGGCGCCTGCCGGTGAGTTTTCCGCACACCGCCGGGCAGGTGCCCTATAGCTATGCGCATAAGCCCAGCGGCCGTGCCGACCCGCGCCCGGATGCCTTGCAACCGTTCAAGACCCGTTACCGCACCGCGCCCAACGCCGCGTTGTTTCCGTTCGGGCACGGCCTGACCTATGGCCGCATCGAATACGGCGAGCTGCGCTTGAGCGATGCACGCATGGCGGCGGCCGGCAGCCTGCGCATCAGCGCGCGCATCCACAACCGCGGCACGCGCGATGCCGAGGAAGTGGCGCAGCTCTACATCCGCGACCGCAGCGCCAGCATCACCCGCCCGGTGCGCGAGCTGAAGGACTTCCGCAAGCTGGCGGTGCCGGCGGGCGGCAGCGCGGTGGTGGAGTTCGTGCTGCGCCGTGAGGACCTGCTGTTTATCGGCCAGGCGTTGAAGCCGACGGTAGAGCCTGGCGTATTCGATCTCTGGGTAGCGCCCTCTGCAGAGGCCGAGGGCGTGTCTGCGAGTTTTGAATTGATGGGCTGAGCGCCAGCGGCAATCGGAATGGCTCAGCTCAGGGGATGGATATGAGGCGTGTCTCGCTCACGCAGAGGGCATCGCGCCCAGGTTGGCTCGGGAACACATCACCATTGCGCTGACGCTCCCGCTCTCGGTCGTTTTGAGAGGGGACTGGGTCTTGAGAGATTGGACGGTGCGTCTGCCTCGGTTTACAGCGGACGATCTGCGGGTTTGCTGCAGGGTCCTTGCCAGCCTACCATCGCAGGACACGCCGCAAGTACGTCCGTGTAGGCTCTTACGCGGCATCCATGCCGCGTAAGGTCCCGCGACGGTAGGCGGGCAAGAACCCGTCGGGTTGGTCGGTGTGCGTGGTCAGGAGCAGTGATGCCGTGCCCTGCAATGCGATGCGATGCAGTGCGGTCTGATCGGCGTTCTTCGATGCGCAACTCGCTGCCATGCCGACATCGATTCACTCGTCATCGAAGGCGCGTCTGGCCAACATGCTGACGCCATCGCTACAACCTTCCAAAGGTTTGTCAGCCGATCGTATTTCCGCGCAACACCTCTGCAAGGAACGGCGCAGTGCGGCTGCCACGCTGCCGCGCAACCGCCTCCGGCGCACCCGCCGCCACGACAGCGCCACCCGCGCCGCCCGCGCCCGGGCCCATGTCCAGCACCCAGTCGCTGCTGGCGGCCACGCGCATGTCGTGCTCGACCACGATCACCGTATTGCCGGCCTCCACCAGGCCTTGCAGCTGACGCATCAAGGTATCCACGTCGGCCGGATGCAGGCCGGTGGTCGGCTCGTCCAGCACGTACACGGTGTCGCGCCGCTGCGCACGTTGCAGCTCGGTGGCCAGCTTGATGCGCTGCGCCTCGCCGCCGGACAGCTCGGTGGCCGGCTGGCCGAGCCGCAGATAGCCCAGCCCCACTTCGCGCAACACCTGCAACGGGCGCAGCACGCTGGCGTCGTCGGCAAAGAAGCTGGCGGCCTGGTCCACCGTCATCGCCAACACCTGCGCGATGTTGTGACCCCGCAGCGCAATCTCCAGGGTCTTGGCGTTGTAGCGCGCGCCGTGGCAGCTGGGGCATGGCGCGTACACGCTGGGCATGAACAGCAATTCCACATGCACCGAGCCCTCGCCCTCGCAGGTGGCGCAACGGCCCTTGGCGACGTTGAACGAAAACTGCCCCGGGTCGTAACGGCGGCGGCGCGCGGCCGGTGTGGCGGCGAACAACTTGCGCACCGGATCGAACAGGCCGGTGTAGGTGGCCAAGTTTGAACGTGGCGTGCGGCCGATCGGTTTCTGGTCCACCCGCACCAGGCGGCGCACCTGGTCTAGCCCGCCGACGATCGCACCACCCAGCGGCACCTGCGTGCCGCGCTCCAGCGGGTCCAGCGCTTCGTCTTCCTCTGCCTGGGTTTGTCCGAGATGGGCGGCCAGCAGTTCCACCAATGCCTGGCTCACCAGCGACGACTTACCCGAGCCGGACACACCGGTCACGGTGGTGAACACACCCAGCGGCAGGTCCACATCCAGCTCGCGCACATTGTTGCGGGTGATGCCGCGCAGCTGCAGCCAACCGGTGGCCGCACGCGCATGGCTGTGCACCTGCGGCGGGGTGCCGAACAGGTAACGCCGCGTGGACGAGGCCTCCACCTGCTCCAGTCCCGCGGGCGGGCCGCTGTACAGCACTTGCCCGCCGTGCACGCCGGCAGCCGGGCCGACGTCGACGATCCAGTCGGCGTGGCGGATCACATCCACCTCGTGTTCGACCACGAATACCGAATTGCCGGCGGCCTTGAGCTGATCCAGCGCACCCAGCAAGGCCTGCGCATCGGCCGGGTGCAGGCCCGCCGATGGCTCGTCCATCACATACACCACGCCGAACAACTGCGAACGAATCTGCGTGGCCAGCCGTAGCCGTTGCAGCTCGCCCGGCGACAGCGTCGGCGTGCTGCGCTCCAGGCTGAGATAACCCAGGCCCAGCGCCTGCACCACCTCGATCCGCGCGCGCAGGTCGGCGGCGATGCGTTGCGCGGCAATCGCCTGCTCGGGATGCGTGTCGGCCTGCTTGCGCTTGTCGTTGCGCTTGCCACCGGCACCTTCCGCAGCCGGGCGCAGCAGGTCGGCCACCTCGTCCAGCGGCCGCCGCGACAGCTCGCCGATATCCAGGCCGGCGAAGGTCACCGACAGCGCCTCGCGGCGAAGCCGCTTGCCGTCGCACTGCGGGCACTGCGTGCTGACCAGGTACTGCGCCACGCGCTTTTTCATCTGCGCGCTCTGCGTGGTGGCAAAGGTGTGCAGCACGTAGCGCCGCGCACTGGTGAAGGTGCCCATGTAGCTGGGCTCCTCCTTGCGGCGCAGCGCGCGCCGGGCCTCGTCCAGGCTGTAGCCGGCGTACACCGGCACCACCGGTTGCTCATCGGTGTAGAGGATCCAGTCGCGGGTCTTCTTCGGCAGCTTGTGCCACGGCAGGTCGACGTCGTGGCCCAGCGTGGTGAGGATGTCGCGCTGGTTCTGGCCATGCCAGGCACCAGGCCAGGCGGCAACCGCGCGATCGCGGATGCTCAGCGTGGGATCCAGCACCATGGTCGCCTCGGTCGCATCGTAGATCCGCCCCAGGCCATGGCAGGTGGGGCAGGCGCCGGCCGGGGTATTGGGCGAAAAGCCGTCGGCGTAGATGATGTCCTGCCCCGGCGGGTAGCTGCCCGCACGCGAATACAGCATGCGCAGGGAGTTGGAGATGGTGGTGACGCTGCCCACCGACGAGCGCGCACTCGGCGCGCCGCGCGCCTGCTGCAAGGCCACCGCCGGCGGCAGGCCTTCGATGGAATCCACTTCCGGCACACCGACCTGGTCGATCAGGCGCCGCGCATACGGCGAGATCGAATCCAGGTAACGCCGCTGCGCTTCGGCAAACACGGTACCGAACGCCAGCGAAGACTTGCCCGAGCCGGACACACCGGTGAACACCACCAGCGCATCGCGCGGGATGTCCACGTCCACGTTCTTGAGGTTGTGCTCGCGCGCACCGCGCACGCGCACCAGGCCGGAGGAAGACGACGCTGCGCTGGACATGAGTGACACACCGACATTCGACAATGCGCCAGCCTACCGCGTGCCGCATACAGCCGGTGTCAGTGTTGACGGCGAATCCTGCGGCGCTTCAATCAAGCAACTCGCTGATCGCCCTGGAATGCATCGGTCGAAGGCGCAACGCCCTCACCGCTCGCGGGCTATGCCGTAAACCATCCCACGGGCTCGATGGCGGCATCCATGCCGCCACACGGTCCCGCAATCGGCGAGGACACCGCACAAGACAGTTGCCGGCTGCTTTGTTGAAAACCATGCGCGCCGGCCAACTCAACTGGTCCTTGTCCGCCCACCGTCGCGGGACCTTACGCGGCATGGATGCCGCGTAAGCGCCTACAGGGACGTACTTGCGGCGTGTCCTGCGAGGGTGGGCGGGCAAGGGCCCTGCAGCAAACCCACAGCGTCAAGAGCGCGGCGAGAACACCTCACCAGAAAGTCAGTCGGTTGCCTTATCGAAAACCACGCACACCAGCCATCTCGACAGGTCCTTGCCCGCCCACCGTCGCGGGACCTTCCGCGGCATGGATGCCGCGTAAGAGCCTACAAGGACGTACTTGCGGCGTGTCCTGCGAGGGTGGGTGGGCAAGGGCCCCGCAGCCAACTCACAATCCAGCCGCTCTACAACCCGATCACCCCAGCGCGTGCGCCGGCACCGGCTGCTCGCCGGTCTCCGCCAGCGCCTGCATGCGCGCCACCACGCCACTGAACAGCCATGCAGTCGCCGCGCCACGCGTGCGGAAGATCTCTTCAAGCTCGCCGTAGTACCACAGCGTGCCGGCGCGCCCGGCGGTGAACACGTTGAAGATGTCCTGGCCCACGTCCGGGTTTTCCAGGTCCTGCACAATGGTGCGCGCGTTATAGAGCTTGTCGCAGCCGGACACCAGCAAGGCGCGCTCGGGCGTGTTGCGCAGGTGCTCCAGGTAGGCCAGCTTGCGCTCGCGCCAGTCGCGTTTGCGCGCGCTGGCGGTGTTGTCCACCTCGGCCTTGTCTTCGGCGGTGGCATCGGTGCATGCCATCACGATGTCGGCCACTGCATCGCCGAACTGCGCGCGGATCGAGGCCTCGTGACCGCCGCCGCAGTCTTCCACCACATCGTGCAGCAGCCCGGCGATGGCCTGCTCTTCGTCGCCGCCGCATTCCAGCACCAGCGTGGATACGCCCAGCAAGTGGCTCAGATACGGAATCTGCGTGCCCTTGCGCACCTGCCCGGCATGGGCGATGCGCGCGTAATCCACGGCCAGGGCGTAACGTTCGGTGAGAGTGGTCATGGGGCGTCCGATGCGGGGAATGGCGCATTATCGCCGAGCCCGGTGACGCCCCAGGTGAGGATGGCGCGAGGATGCGTGTGCAGACTCAATGACGCGCTGTTGCGGCCGATACCGCTAGGCTACCTCCACGCCGCACGATTGCTCAGCCATGCCCACGCTCCCCGTTTGCAACGCCTGCCGCGACGGCCAGGACTTTCCCACCGCCATCACCATGGCGTTCCAGCCGATCGTGGACGTGTCCACCCGCAGCATCTATGCCGGCGAGGCGCTGGTGCGCGGCGTCAACGGCGAATCGGCCGGCAGCATCCTGGCCGCCGTGGATGAGCGCAACCGCTACGCCTTCGACCAGGCCTGCCGCATCAAGGCGATCGAATGCGCCGCGCAGATCGCGCTGCCGGCCCTGTTGTCGATCAACTTCATGCCCAACGCGGTCTACAACCCCGAACACTGTCTGCGCGCCACGCTCTCGGCCACAGCGCAGTACGGCTGGCCGCTGGACGCCATCATCTTCGAGGTCAGCGAACAGGAACACCTGGCCGAGCCGGCGCATCTGCTCGACATCATGCGCACCTACCAGGCGCGCGGCCTGAAGACCGCCATCGACGACTTCGGCGCCGGCTATTCCGGCCTTGGCCTGCTGGCCGATTTCCAGCCGGACCTGCTCAAGCTGGACATCGCCCTGGTGCGCGGCATCGACGCCGACCGCAGCCGCCAGGCCATCGTCCGCCACGCCACCCGCATGTGCGAAGAACTCGGCATCGCCGTCATTGCCGAAGGCATCGAACACCCGGACGAATACCGCACCCTGCGCGACATGGGCATCCACCTGCAGCAAGGCTATCTGTTCGCCCGCCCAACAATCGGCGAACTACCGCAGGTGCACTGGCCGGAGTGAGCGCGCACGTGCGCGAACTGCCCCCTCAGCAAACGTGCAATCGCTCCACACAAAATCCGCACCCGACCAAATCAAACAGCACGCAAGCCGCTTTTACGATTCCCCAATCCCGATTCCCGATTCCCAGCGGCGCCCAGCCCCCATCCACACCCCGCCAACCAACCGCGCCGCCTCACACATACCGCGGTATCGGCCCCAGCTGCGGCGTCTGGTCCGGCAACTCCACTTCCACCTCGTCCACATAGCACCAGCCCCAGCCTTCGGGCGGGTCGTAGCCTTCGATGATGGGATGGCTTGTGGCGTGGTAATGCGCCGTTGCGTGTTTGTGCGGCGAGTCATCGCAGCACCCCACGTGGCCGCAGCTGCGGCACAGGCGCAGATGCACCCAGGTGCTATCGATGGCCAGGCAGTCTTCGCAGCCACGTGCGCTGGGCGTGACCTCGCTGATCTGCGCGGTATGTGTGCACTGGTCGCTCATGAGGTGGTGGACTCCTGTGAGGCACTGACAAGTTCGGATGCCGGCACCGGGTTGGCCTGGTGTGCCAGGTATTGATGAATCTGCGCGACGACCGCCGCGCCCTCGCCCACCGCCGCGGCCACGCGCTTGACCGAGCCGGCCCGCACATCGCCGATGGCGAACACGCCGGGGCGGTTGGTTTCCAGCGGCAGGCAGGCCGGCACGCCATCGCCGCGTGCGTTGCCGGTGACGACGAAGCCACGCGCATCGGTCTCCACGCACTGCTGCAGCCAGCCGGTGTTGGGGTCGGCGCCGACGAACAGGAACAGGTGCCGCAATTCCACCCGCGTGGTCTGGCCATCGGCGCGCGTGCGCAATACCGCCGCCTGCAGGCCGCGCTCCGGGTCACCTTCCAGCGCGGACACTTCGGTGCCGGTATGCAGCTGCACATTCGGCAGCACGGCGATGCGGTCGATCAGATATTGCGACATCGACGATTCCAGCCCCTCGCCGCGAATGATCAGGTGCAGTTCCTTCACCCGCGGTGCCAGAAACGCCACGGCCTGGCCGGCGGAATTGCCGCCGCCCACCAGCGCCACCACGCCGCCCTCGCACAGCCGCGCTTCCACCGGCGAGGCCCAGTACGACACGCCATGGCCTTCGAAACGCTCCAGCCCGTCGATCTCCGGACGCCGGTAACGCGCCCCCGAGGCGACCACCACTGTGCTGGCCAGCAGCTGCTTGCCGTCGGCCAGATCCAGCTTCAGCGCACCATCGTCGCGCCCGCATTCCAGCGTGCCGGCCTCGATCGGAATCGCCAGTTCGGCGCCGAATTTCAGCGCCTGGTTATAGGCGCGCCCGGCCAGCGCCTGGCCGGAAATGCCGGTGGGAAAGCCCAGATAGTTTTCGATCCGCGCCGAGGCGCCGGCCTGGCCGCCGATGGCGCGCTGGTCCAGCACCAGCACCGACAGGCCTTCGGAGGCCGCATACACCGCCGTCGCCAGACCGGCCGGGCCGGCGCCGACGATGGCCACGTCGTAGCGCTTGTCCGGGTCGATGTCCGGCGTCATGCCCAGGCAATGCGCCGCTTCGGCATCGCTGGGCTGACGCAGCACCCGCCCGCTCGGGCACACCATCACCGGCAGTTCCTGCTCCTGGATGCCGAAGCGCTGCACCAACGCGCGGCCTTCCTCGTCGGAGGCATCGATCACCGTGTTCGGGTAACCGTTGCGGGTCAGAAAGCCCTGCAAACGGGTCAGATGCGGATCGTCCGGCTCGCCGATCAACACCGAGCCGGAGGCATCGCCTTCGATCAGGCCGACGCGGCGCAGGATCAACGCACGCATCACCACCTCGCCCACTTCGGCCGAGCTGATCATCAACGCGCGCAGATGCGCGGTGTCGAACGGCAGCGCCAGGCAGCCCTGCGGCCCGGCACGTCCACCGGCGAGTGAGGCGCGCCCGGCCAGCTGGCTGACCTCCCCGGTGAACTGGCCGGGCGTCTGCAAGGTGATCGGCTTTTCGTTGCCCAACCCGTCGCGCCGCACCACTTCAATGGCGCCTTCCAGCACCACCCACACCGGCGCGTGCGCATCGCCCACGTCGAAGACGATCTCGCCCGCATCGAAACGCTGCGCCGGCCCGCTGGCAAACCGCCGCGTGATCGCCAATTGGCCCGAGTCCAGCTCGGGGAACATCTGATGGTGGCGGGTATCGGCCAGGGACATGGAGTGGCGACGCTGAGGGGGGAGTACATGCAAGCATGGCCAGCCGTGAGGGTGATGGCAATCACCCGAACGGGCCAAGCCGGGCGCAACAGAGCGCGCATGCGCGAGCAGCACGCGCGTGCATACCAGCGCGGTGTCTGCACAGGCAAGACACCTCACGCGGCTGCCAGCGGTACCGCAGGCTCACCAGCGGTGATCGGCACAATCAGCCGCAACCGTACGCGCAGAAGGTGGCCGACGTAGCTACTGCGCTGGCGGCCAAGCGAACACGGCACTGGGCCCGCAGCCGGTACGCGGCACTCGAACGCTCCGATTGCTTCGGTTGCTTCGGTTGCTTCGGTTGCTGCTGTTGCTGCTGTTGCTGTTGCTCGGTTTGCTCTGGTTACTCCGCAGCGCGCCGATGAACCCACACCACGCCTTGTCAGCCACGCTACGCTTGTACCGCCTCCCAGTGCGGCCCGTGCTGGCCGGCGGCCATGCGCTCGGCCGGGCGCACGCGAAACACCACGCTGATGCGCTCGCCCACCGCACGCGCGGTCTTGGCGATGCCGTGCTCGTGGCTCAGTTGCGAGGCATGGCTCATCGCCAGCAGGCTACCGGGCGCCAGCTCCACACCGATCGCACGCGTGTTGCCGTCCTTTGCGCGCAGCTGCATCCGCCGCGTCGCACCCAGTGACACCAATGCGATCGGATGCGGCGCCAGCAACGTCTGCAGCTTGTCGTGATGCATCGCCACGCTGTCGCGGCCATCGCGATACAGATTCAGGCCTACCGCGTTGTACGGCGCAGGCAACACCGCCTGCACCGCAGCGAGCAGCGCCTGCAGCGGCAGCCCGGGCGGCAGCGGTGCGTCCAGCCGATACGAGGCCAGCAGCCGCGGCACCTCCACCACACGGTCGTACATCTCGCGGCGCTGGCTGCGCCAGTCGGTCGCCTGGCGCAACGCGGCAAAGCACTGCTGCGCCATGGCAGGCGCCAGCAGCTGCGGCCAGTAGCGCACGCCGCCCTGCGTATCGTGCAGCAGCTGCACCGGCGCGGTGGGAGTATCGAACAGATCCATCGGGGTGATATGCGGACGGTTTGCACGATTTCAGCAGCCTGCCGTTGCGATTGCCCGCTGCCGAAGCCCCGCATTCGCATGCTCTCTCGCAGCTACTGGCATTGCGCTCGTTCCGTGCAGAAAGGCGACCGATCTGCGCATCCGCTGTCTCCTGCGCACGACACCGGCAACCTCTCCAAGGCAGGCACACGCATCACCGCCGCCCGCCCCCGCACAGGTTAGCGAGCTCAACGATGCAGGCATGGGTGTCATGCGATCAGGCCCGACAGCTGTGCTACGGTCCGGCGCTGCATCCGCCTGGAACCGTTCGCATGCAGCATCGCTCAATCGCCTTCTCTCCCCTGCGTTGGCTGGCGCTGCTTGCCGCCTGCGTCAGCTTTGCCGGCAATGCGGCGCCACGTGGGGACGACGCGGGTTTCAGCGCGGTTGACCCCTTGATCGGCACCGGTGGTGAAGGCCACACCTATCCCGGTGCCACGGTGCCGTTTGGCATGGTGCAGCTGAGCCCGGACACGCAGATCAAGCCGCGCAAGGAGGCCTATGGCTGGGCCGCCGGTTACCGGCATAGCGACACCACGATTGTCGGCTTTTCGCACACGCACTTTTCCGGCTCCGGGCATTCGGACCTGGGCGATGTGTTGCTGATGCCGCAGACCGGCCAGGTCAGACTCGAACGCGGCGACGCCGCCACACCGGGTAGCGGCTACACCGCGCAGTTCGACCATGCCAGCGAGCAGGCGCAACCCGGCTATTACGCGGTGACCTTGAAAGACCGCAACATCCGCGCCGAACTCACCGCCAGTGCGCGGGTGGGCGTGCATCGCTACACCTTCCCCAAGGGCACGCCGGCGCATGTGCTGGTGGACCTGCGCACCAGCCTGTACGACTACCCCGGCAAGGTGCAGTGGTCGCGGCTGCGCGTACGCGGCGATGGCACCGTCACCGGCTTTCGCGAAACCCGCGGCTGGGCACCCGGCCGCCAGCTGTACTTCGCCATGCGCTTCTCCCGCCCGCTCACCGCCACGCAATTGCACGACACCGAGCAGGACATCCCGTACAAGGGCTTTCCGCCGCCGGGCGAGAAGAACCCCGCGCAGCGCGCACAGATCGAGGGCCGGCAACTGGTCGGCGTGTTCGACGTCGCCAACGATGGCACGCCGCTGGTGGTCAAGGTTGCGCTGTCGCCGGTCAGCGAGGCCGGCGCCATCGCCAATCTCGACGCGGAGGTGCCGGGCTTCGATTTCGACCGCGTGCGCGCCGATGCGCGCGCGCAATGGACACAGGCGCTGTCGGCGATCGACGCGCAAGGCACGCCGCAACAACGCACCCAGCTCTACACCGCGCTGTATCACACCCTGCTCGGCCCCACCCTGTTCATGGACAGCGATGGCCAGTACCGCGGGCCGGACAATGCCGTGCATCAGGCGCGTGGCTGGACCAACTACTCCACCTTCTCGCTCTGGGACACCTACCGCGCCCTGCATCCGCTGCTGACCCTGGTGCAGCCGCCGCAACGCAGCAGCGACATGGTCAATTCCTTGCTCGCCTCACGCCGCGAGAGCGCCTACGGCATCCTGCCCGTCTGGGCGTTCCACGGCCTGGAAACCTGGTGCATGATCGGCTACCACGCCGTGCCGGTGATTGCCGACGCCTACATGAAAGGCATCGGCGGCTTCGATGCCAACGAAGCGCTCGATGCCATGGTCGCCAGCGCCAACTACGGCCCCTACGACGGCATCGCGCAGTACCGAGAGCTGGGCTACGTGCCCATCGACGAAGAAGGCGAAGCCGCGTCCAAGACGCTGGAATACGCCTTCGACGACTGGACCATCGCGCGCATGGCCGACAAGCTCGGCAAGCCCGCCATCGCCGCAGAATTCAGCAAGCGCGCCGGCAACTGGAAGCACGCCTTCGACCCCGCTACAGGCTACATGCGTGCACGCACCCGTGCCGGCAACTTCCGCGAACCATTCGATCCATCCACTAGCGGCTACGGCAGCGACTACACCGAAGGCAATGCCTGGCAATACTCCTGGTATGTGCCACAGGACGTCGCCGGGCTTGCCGCCGCACATGGCGGCGACGACAAACTGCTCGCACGCCTGGATGCGGTGTTCGACGCCAAGGTCGACCCCAAGGTGTTCGCGCATATGGAAGACATCACCGGCCTGATCGGCTGGTACGCGCACGGCAACGAACCCAGCCACCATGTCGCCTATCTCTACGCCTACGCCGGCCAGCCCTGGCGCACCCAGGCGCGGCTGACCCAGATCATGGACACCCAGTACCACGCCGGCCCCGAGGGCCTGGCCGGCAACGACGATCTCGGCCAGATGTCGGCCTGGTACGTGTTCACCACGCTGGGCTTTTATCCGGTGGCACCGGGCAGCAACCAGTACATCATCGGCCGCCCGTTCCTGCCGCGCGCCACGCTCAAGCTGCCCAATGGCAAGCGCTTCAGCGTGATCGCCGATGGCCTGAGCAAGGCGCGCAGCTACATCGGCAGCGCCACCCTCAACGGCCAGCCGCTGACCCGCGCCTACCTCACGCACGAAGAAATCCAGGCCGGCGGCGAGTTGCGCTTCCGCATGCAGGCCACGCCGAACACGCAATGGGCCACCGATCCGGCGCAGCGGCCGTATTCGATGTCGACGCAGACGCGCTGAGTCAGTAGTGGATGCCCATGCGTAGCCCGCAGGCGTCGCGTTCCACCACCGCCGGCAGGCTGCCGGCGGTGCCTGCGGCAATGCGCTCCGCGCTCCAGCAGGCCACCAGGGCATCGAGCACATCGTCCGGCTTGGCCAGCGCACGGGGCACGCGCTCCAGCAACGCGGCCACCTGCCTGGCGCCATAGCACTGGCCCAGCAAGGCGGCGCGCTGTTGGTGGCCTGCACTGCTCTTCTTGCCCGCCGCCAGGCCGTGCCCGCCGGCGAGCAAGGCGAACGACACTTCCGGGTGCACCTCGAACACGCGCTCCGCCCACGCCAGATCGGCACGCAAGGCATCGTCCCAGGCACGAATCTTCGACAGCAGCGCAAACGACTGCACGCCAAAGCCACGCTGCCCGTCGTGGTCCAGCACCCGATGCAACGCAGAGGCGTCCACCTGCGTGGATGCATGCAGCATGCCGCGCAATGGCGCGGCAAAGATGCTGGATGCGCGGCGCCCACCCACAAAGCGCCGCGCCTGCACATCCGCCGCGCGGGGCGCGTGCTCGCTCAGACCGATCGGAATGTCCACGCCCAGCACAGCGACGTCCCCCAATGCGCTCGCCACCGCGGCCACCGTGGGGTAGCCGGCAAACTGCAATCCATCGCCGGCCTGCCACACCGCCAGCCAGCCGCTGCCGGCGCCATCGATCCCTACACACTGCATTGCGGTCCTCCCGGTCGTGGCCTGCGTGCACGGCGCAGCAGCACGCACGCCATCTGCGTAACGCGTTCACATCATGCACAACATTCGTTCACCCGCACGCATCGCCGTGGTTTCCAGACTGCACTGCATAGGCCGCAGCACGCTGCGGCCCTGCCATCCCCCACTGCAGGAGCCAGCGCATGTCCAGCACCAAGAACCAGTACGAAATGCAGAACCCGCTCACCCAGTTTCCGCAGCCCAAGTTTCCCGAGCAGACCCAGGAAGCACCAGGCACCATCCATGCATTGCAGCCAAGGGCAGACCACGGCGAGCAGAGCTACCAGGGCTTCGGCCGCCTGAAGGGCCGCAAGGCGCTGATCACCGGCGCCGACTCGGGCATCGGCCGCGCTACTGCGATCGCCTATGCGCGCGAAGGCGCGGACATCGTGCTGAACTACCTGCCGGAAGAAGAACAGGACGCTGCGGAGGTGGTGAAGTTGATCGAGGCCGAAGGCCGCAAGGCGATCAGCATCCCTGGTGATCTCAAGGATGAGGCTTTCTGCAACCAGTTGGTCGCACGCGCGGTCAAGGAACTCGGTGGGCTGGATCTGCTGGTCAATATCGCCGGCAAGCAGACCGCGATGAAAGACATCGCCGACATCACCACCGAGCAGTTCGACGCCACCTACAAGACCAACGTGTACGCGATGTTCTGGCTGTGCAAGGCGGCCATCCCGCACCTGCCGCCGGGCGCATCCATCATCAACACCGGCTCGATCCAGTCCTACCAGCCCTCGCCGACGCTGCTGGACTACGCGTCCACCAAGGCGGCCATCGTCAACTTCACCAAGGGCCTGGCTCAGCAGGTCGCCGAGAAGGGCATCCGTGTCAACGCCGTCGCCCCCGGCCCGGTGTGGACCCCGCTGCAACCCAGCGGTGGCCAGCCGCCGGAAAAGATTCCCGAGTTCGGCTCGGAAACCCCGCTCAAGCGTGCCGGCCAGCCGGTGGAGATGGCGCCGCTGTATGTGATCCTGGCCTCGCAGGAGTCCAGCTATGTCACCGGCGAAGTGTTTGGTGCCACCGGTGGGTTGCTGCTGTCCTGAGTTAGCTTAAAGCGCACTTCCAGCGTCACGCCACCAGAGCCCTGACGATCGCTGCACGCGCAGCGGTCGGCGGGGTTTTCTTCGATGGCGCTTTTGGTATTGGCGGCAGTCTCGAATGCTGATGCATCAGCACCACCGAACCGCAAGGTAGTTCGACCAGCTACGCAAAGACGGCTTCGGTCATGCGAAGCGCCCCGTCTCCCACCGGGAGAAGGTGCCCGAAGGGCGGATGAGGGTACGCAACCCCACCAATGCTCCGCCCACAGCCTGCGTTTATTGCGTCATCACCACCGTCTGGATTGCATGCGCCGGAATCTCCAATTCACTCGATGCATCGCCCACGTACAGGTTGTAACGGATCGCCACATCGCTGGCATTCATCACCACCGTGGCCAGGCTGCCATCGGTGTTGAGAAAGGACGTCGTTGCCAGATTGCTGCGGCTGCTGGCCGCACTCACCCGCCGCGCGCCGGGGCGGATGAACTTGGAAAAGTGGCCGATATACCAATAGCTCGGCGTGTAGATCACCTCACCGGTGCGCGTGTCGGCATGCACCGGCGCAAAGCAGTAATTGCCCACGTGGTTCGGCCCGCCGTGCTGGTCGAGCAGGATGTTCCAGTCGGTCCAGCCCACCGCACCATGATTGAGATCGTTGATGATGGCAGTGCCGTAGCGCTCGCCATTGGGCCAGTGCTGCATCTTGGCTGGGTCGAACTTTTCCACCGCCGCTTCGGTCAGCAGTAGCGGCTTGTCCGGGTACGCCTGCGCCACCGCCGCCACGTTCTCCACCATCGGCGCGAACCCGGCCCAGGTCTCGTACCAGTGGAAGCCCATGCCCCACGCGTATTTCGCCGCTTCCGGATCGTCGAAGATCACGTGCGCGCGGTGCAGCATCATGTCGCGGTTGTGGTCCCACACGATGATCTTGCGGTCGCCATAGCCGGCCTGCTCCATCGTCGGGCCGAGGTGGTTCTTCAAAAAGTCGCGCTCTTCCTCGGCGGAAAACACCATCGACTCCCAGGTCTGCACCGCCATCGGCTCATTCTGCAGGCTGATGCCCCAGATCGGGATGCCGGCCTTTTCGTAGGCCGCAATAAAGCGCGTGTAGTAGGTGGCCCAGGCCTGCGCATACGCGGGCAGCAACTTGCCGCCCTTGAGCATGTTGTTGCTGTCTTTCATAAAGGCCGGCGCGCTCCACGGGCTGGCAAATGTCGTCAACTTGCCGCCGGCCGCCGCAATGGCCTGGCGCAGCATCGGGATGCGATAACGCTGATCGTGCCTGACCGAAAAGCTCTTCAGCGCCGCATCGCCTTCCTTGATGTAGGTGTAGCTGCCGCTGCTGAAATCCGAGCTGTGGATGGTGGTACGCGCCAGCGTATAGCCGATGCCCTTTTGTGGGTCGTAATAAGCAGTGAGCAAGGCGCGCTGCGCAGGCTTGGGCAGCCTGGCGAAGGTCTCGGCACTGGCATCGGTGATCGCCCCGCCGATGCCCAGCACCTCCTGGAAGCGCCGCTGCGGATTGACGAAGATGGAGTTCTCCTTCTCGGTCAACGCATGCCCGGCGGTGGGCGCATCGGCAGTGCTGACACGCATCTGCTGCGTGGCGCCTTGGGCGGAGGTGTAAACGCGTAGTGCGCCGGCGGCGGCTGGCGGAGTAGCAGCATCCGCAACCGGAGCCTCTACCGCCTTCGATGCGGGCGTGGATGCAGATGCCGTCGATGCCGGCACCGGAATCGGCGTTGTTGCTGTTGTTGCTGATGCTGTTGCTACAGAGGCCAACACCGTTTCAGTCGCAGCACCCCAAACCCCCAGAACCCCCACCATCGACCACGCAATCGTTCGCTTCACCGTGCACCCTCCCAGGTTGGTGACCAAGCCTAACCGACCAACGCGGCGCAACATGGCGCAACAAACGAGCGCAACCATGCATCCTTCCACCAATGGACACTCCCTTCTCCCCTCGGGAGAAGGTGGCCCGAAGGGCCGGATGAGGCTACGTCTGCCAAGAGTGCAACCCGCCCCCTGCAATCAAGGCAACAACCTAAACCCCAACTGGAAAGACAGCCCCACGACTCCAGCAAACGCACCTTCACCCCAGCCCCTCTCCCGCTGAAGAGGGGCTTCTGGTCAGCGCGCGGCATCACCGCGACGAGCGTCGATCAGCGGCGCGACAACCGATCCAGAATCCCAGGCACTTCCAGCCCAAGCTCGCGCGCCAGAAACCCCACCGGCCCAATCCGCCTGGCCAACTGCCTGCCCGCGGCCGCATGCACAAACACGCCCCATAACGCAGCGGTCAACGCATCGCAGCCGCGCGCGGCAAAGCCGGCAATCAATCCCGCCAGCACATCGCCAGATCCGGACGTGCCCAACCCGGACGCGCCCCCGCGATGCATCCACACCACTCCATCCGGGCCGGCAATAAAACTGTCCGCACCCTTGACGATCACCACGCTGCGCAGCTTCTGCGCAAACTTCAGCGCGTACGCGCCCGGTGCCGCTTCCACCGCCGCCTTGTCGTCGCCGGCCAGGGTCGCCATCTCGCCCGCATGCGGCGTCAATACGAATGGCCGCCCGATCGGCGCCCGCAGGCCACGCGACAACGCACCGGCATCCAGCACCAAGGTGCACACCGCCTGCTCGGCGGCGCGCCTGACCATCGCCGTGGTGGTGGCCGACGACGCCATCCCCGGACCGATCACTGCCGCATCGCAGGCCGCCATCGCCCCGTCCAGCGCGCGATGCCCGCGCACGATCTCGCCCTGCCGGTTCTGCGCCAACCCCAGTACCAGCGCCTCCGGCACCGCCAAGGCCATGCCCGGCGCCACACTGGCGGCGGTGGCGATCTGCAGCTTGCCTGCACCGGTGCGCAGCGCCGCCTCGCCGGCCAGCAGCACCGCACCCGGCACACGCATCGAGCCACCCACGATCAACACGCGCCCGCGCTGCTCCTTGTCGCCACCCGGGGCCGGCAACGGCATCGACCGCAAGGCGGCGGCGGTGAGCATGCGCATGCGCGGGGCGGCCATCAGCGCGCCCCGGCCGGGCGGTCGGACTCGGTGGTCACCGGCTCGTCGGCCAGCTCTGGCGGCACGAACTTGGTGCGCAGCAATTCCAGCGATTGCCCATCGGCCGCAGCCGCGTATTCGGTGACACCGCAATTGGGCACGTCGCCCTCGCGGTCGATGCCCAGGATGGTGGCTTCGTCCATCCGCTCGATGAGGTAGCGGAAGCAATTGACAATCACCTGATGGCCCACGATCAGCACGCGCGCGCCCACATGGTTGCGCTGCAGGTCGCCCACCACACCGCGCAGGCGGAAGATCACATCGCACCAGCTCTCACCACCGGGCGGGCGAAAGTAGAACTTGCCCACTAGCTTGCGCTGCTCGGCCAGCTCCGGAAAGGTCGCAAGAATGCCGGCCGTGGTGTAACGGTCGAGCACGCCGAACTCCTTCTCGCGCAAACGCTCGTCCATGCTGACCGACTCGGCCGGCTGCCCAAGCGCACGCGCCACCGCAGCGGCGGTCTGGCGCGCACGCACGTAGGTGGAACTCAGGATCAAGGTTGGGCGCTCGTGCTCGGGCAAACTGGCCATCCACGCCCCCAACGCCTCGGCCTGGCGCTCGCCCAGCGCCGACAACGGCACATCCGCATCGCGGTGCTCCAGGTCGATCAAAGCCGAGCCGTTGGACTCGGCCACATCGCGCGCCACATTGCCCGCGCTTTGCCCATGCCGCACCACCCACAACCGCGCCGGCCACTGCGCCGAGACACCGGCTACCGCACTGTTCTCACTCACATGCTTCTCCTGCACAACGTCGACCTCACATGTCGCACAGCCGCCGTGAAAACATGGTCGACCAGCGCATCTGTGACCGGTGTTTCAATACGCACGCGCATCCATGACTGATGGCACGGCAACAAGCGAACGCAACGGATGGGTAACGCCGCGTCGGTATACTGCAGCCCCCCGACACCCTGCTGCCCATGTCCAACGTCCTGTTGCTGCGCACGGCAAAAGAGCGCGAAGAACTGCTGCTGGAAGAGGTGCTGGACGCCACCGAGCAGTGCATCGACGTCATCGGCCTGAGTGCCACCAGCTTCGAACTGATCGCCGAGCGCGCCAAGGTCAGCTGCGGCAGCCTGCTGCAACGTTTCGAAGACAAGGACGCGCTGGTGCGCGCATTGCTGGAGCGCAACTACATGCGCGCCATCCGCCAGATGTGGCTGGTGGAACACCCGGCCAATGTGCACGTGGTGGATTTCATCGCCGGCCTGCTCGAAGAATGGCTGCTGCAGGAAATCAACATCAAGCGCACCCGCATCGACCTGGAACTGCACCTGGCCACCCTGCGCGACCCGGTGCTGGCCGCCTTCATGCGCCGGCAGAGCGCATCGCTGATCGAACACCTCAGCGCCCTGCTCAAACGCCTGCTCCGCGGCCACGCCGACCCGGCCAGCAGCGAACAGGAATTCCAGGCCCGCGTCTTCGCCGTCGCCGCCATGTGCGGCGGCCTGCACAGCGTGATGACCAGCGGCATGGAACTCAACCGCATGCATTTGCAGTTGATCCTGCGGGAGAGTTTGTCGGGGATTTTGAAGTCTCCGCCGGTGTAGGAGCGCTACTTCTTTCCGCCTGATTCTTCCAGACTCGCCGGCCACTCCACCTGCTTCAGCGCATAAGTCATCTGTTCGGCAAGTAGCTCCAGACAAAATGCCAGCTCGTCCATGCAGATGGCCGGCTGCCTATCCCGCTCTTCGGCCTGCGTGCGTGGCTGCGCCAGGCGCGCCAAAAATCGCATATGGTCGCGCAGCTGCTGCAAGCGGTATTGCGCGCCTTCTGGCAGGTAGTAGCCTGGGTGTGACTGCATATCGCGTACAACGTCCGACATGGCCTGCTCCTCATTCCATGGAATCAACCCGCCCGCCGCAAGGCGACGGACGGGAAGTCGGGAGGCTCGAAACCGCGAACAGCCGGCGGGCGTATTCCCCTTGCGGGTGTTGTATTAGCCGCCCTCCCGACGCAGAGCATCGCGTCGGTTGCACCAGCAAAGTTGCAGGCACAAAAAACCCACCGGTTTGTCGGAGGTGGGTACCGCTGTTCGGGGAGTTTCGAGGCTCCGTAACCGATACCTTGCGATGAAAAATAACGACCGTCAAGCATGAGATGTTATCGATAGAGCGGCCGCTTCGCGCAAGCGGCTAGCGACGAACGCTCAGATTAAATGCATCTCAAGTTTCTAGTCGAAGTCCACAGATGAAATTCCGAGAACACGGCTATTCTCTTTGGCCGCGCGCACAGTGACCTCATCAAACCCCCGGGCATCCGCAGCTTCGATGTCTAACTTTATGACCACATTGGTGCCATGCCGCGCGCTGAATAGCTCGACCAGTTCTTTCATTATGTTGGCAAACTTCAACGACGCACCCACGGGATCCAGTTCCGCTGATGCCCAGAAGTGGGTCGGCATTGCCAAACCAGTAGCACCCGCTGCGCCTGTGGTGGTGGCTGCTCCACTCTTCTCCGTCGTCGAAGTCGTCGTAGCCCCGGCTGTCTCCGTTTCAGTCGATGCGCTGGTCGCCTCGAGTGGAGGCGGACGCGTAGCCTCTTCATACGCAGCCGCGACTGCGGGCTCGATCAGCAGCGCCACTTCCATGAAGGGTGATGTCGCCTGACCCAAGGTAAAGCCCAGGTAGCGGTCGCCTTCCTTACTGCTAGCCAGGCCGAAGAAGTCCAAGCTCGACGATCCTGCCGCCATGGCATGGGCCATGACGTCGGAGTTTTGTAGACGCGGCAAGTAGAGGTAGCTACATGACTTCTGCCATACGTCCAGCGCCTTCACATCTACCAAGCCATCCTTCCAGAACCATTGCTTGAGCAGATAGTGAAGGTTGACTGGTGCCCACTGGGCAATCACCCACTCGTTGTCGGCGAGTACCCTGTCAATCTCCTTGCCCAGCCCCACCGCAGCCGGGTTCAGTGCCTGCGCCTCCCACTCGATCTCACCAACAGTGCCGTCCTTCCTGCTCACAGTCTGGCCCGGCGCAATCAGCCACTTGTAGGTATCGCGCACCAGGCGCTGCACGGTTTCGCGGGTTTGCTCCCTGTTCTGCTTCACCTGCCGGGCCTGGATGTTGTCCAATGTGATCCGGGTTTCGTTGAGGTCAGTTTCGATGCTGCGCCAGGCCAATAGCGCTCGCACCGTTTCCTTCAGATGATTGACCTGATCGGCGTCGGCCGCCAGGAACAACAGCCGGTTCTGCTTTACGCGAGGCTGACCACCGCGATCGCGCAGAATGGCAGCTGCGGCGTCGCGCGCCGGATTCGGGCCCGCACCGCGCGTCCAGCCAGTGTTGGGCGACAGCACCACCAAGCGCAGACTCCAATCATCCGGCACGTCCGCAGCCGACGTGAACACGTGGTGATTGGCGATAGAGCTACCCCCCAGCACCTTGCGCAGCACGTCGGACACTTCGTCGAACACCTCCGGATCCTGGAAGCGCCGCTTGCGGTCCTCCATCTCGCGTCGCAGGTTGGGCTTCACGTCCAGCCACCAACGGTTGTTGCCCTCGTTGAGAAAGGTCAGCCGGCTCTTCAGGCGCGACAGCGCGTCCTTGAACACGTGTGGAGCCTGCCCCGGCTGAAGACAGCTAAGGATCAGTCGCTCGGTCTCGATACCGCGTGCCATCTCGTTGCCGGACACCGGCGCACTACCTAGGAAGATGCTTCGGCTGATCCGCCGACAGGCCTGTACCGAGCCAAACCGGGCCTCCTGCGTTTCCAGCAAAGCCGGCTCGCTGCGCTCACCATCGACGTCGCGCGATAGAACAGGATCCCAGCCCACCGGCAGGTTACTGGTCAACTCAGCGCTGACCTCAGCGTCATACAGCGGCAGGCTGCTTGGCAAGATCATGAAATCCTTGTTATCGCTCTGCCACAGGCGGTGAATCACGCGCGCCATTAGCTTCAGCACGCCGCGCGTACGCTGGAAGTTCGGCAAGGCCGACCAGTCCTGGTACAAACGCTCGAACACTTCTGGGTGGATCGGGTACGCGGAGCGCAGGCGGTCGTAGTAGCGGCCTTCCTGCGTTTCGCCCGGCAAGTCGTCGGCGTACTTCACATACCAGTCGGCGAAGGCACGGCATACAGTGTCGCGCGTGTCGTGGTCTTGGATCTCAGTGAATAAACGTCGACGCACAATTTCAAACGACTCTTCTGTACTGACCGGCTTCCAGATCGCCTGGACGCGAGAGAAGTAGTGCTCCAGCGCATGCAGCGCGGCCACGCCGCGCTCGCTGCCGGCCTCGCGCTCACTCTCGGGCAAGGATGCCAGCAGCACCGCCTGCGGTGCCGCCTTCAGTGCCTCGGTCAGCGCCTGGATGAACGTGAGGTTGGCATCGTAGGTGCCGCCGGACAGCGACTTGCCCTCCTCAAACTGACGGATATAGGCCACCAACTCGTCAATCAGGATCACGCATGGCCCGGCCTTGCGGATCAGTTCGGCCAACAGGTCCTTGCCCGGGTTAGTCCCCGTAGCGTCAGCGTCCGCCAAGGCCAAATAGGCCTCGGCTCCACCCAGCTGCCAGGCCAGCTCACCCCATAAGGTGCGCAAAGTATGGCCATCCACGTGTCGCGGCTGGCTGGGCGACAGTTTCACACCGTCCAGCACCACCACCCTGGCCGTCGGCAGTTCCAGGACGCCCGCGGCATCCAGCAGCCGCGGGATGCCCGCCAGATTGCTCTTCGGCGCATTGCCGCCGACCATGTGCATGACCGCCAGCATGGTGTGGGTTTTGCCGCCACCGAACGCAGTCTGCAGCTGGATGACGGGATCGCCGGTCTTGCCGGCCAAGCGCTTGGCCACAGAGATGAGCAATGCGCCCATACCCTCTGTGATGAAAGTGCGCTGGAAAAACAGCACCGGATCCTGGTACTCCTTAGTGGCGGAGCCGTCGTGGACGCGGGTGATGTCGGCCGCGAACTCGGCGCGCACGAAGGTGCCGCGATGGACATCCTCGTGCGGGATGGCGACTTCACGCCAAGGCTTCAACGACATGGTTCTCTCCAACAGTCTGAGTGGTTTGCAAGTAGGGTTTGAAGCGCTCCAGGATCAGCGTTTTGCGTGTCTCAATAAACTTGCGGAAGTTTGCCGACTTCCAAAGCTCCGGATCTTTCGGGATCAGGTGCCTATCGAGGAAACTCGGATCGTCCTTGATCTGCCTCGGTATCCAGGTTTCCGGTAGCTCCCCCGACTTCCCCTGAAAGCCATTCTCCTTGGCCGTCAACAGAGCTAGATTGGCGATCTGGTGCTGCTCGTCCGCCCAATACATCTTGCGTGAACGCCCGGTCTGCGGGTTCAGTTCCTTCTGGCTATTGAGGAAGCTCTGAGGAAAAATGTGGTCCTGCTGCGGTAGGTTGTCTTCCAGCGCCGGTTCGTAGTCGAAGGCGCGATACCAAAGATTGAAGATCAGGTGTGACTGCGGCTTGCCATAGCGGGTTCCGATGATGGACTCCGCCGTCACTTCCAGGCTTCGGCCGTCACTGCGGATGATGTGGAAAATCTCATCAAGCTCGAAGGCCTTGCGCTCGTCGATGGACTTCACGCAGCGGTCAATCAAATTATCCGGCGTACCACTGAATGCGCCTGTCAGCATCGTCCGCAGCACGTAGTCTTCGCGGCCAACCATGGCATTCCATTGGTCTGGATACTTGTAGCGCAGGTAGATCAGCGGGATCAGGCCTAGGTACGAGGGAACTGCCTTGTCGCTCTTAAGGAAGGTCTTGCCGTGCAGGAAGTCGCGGACGGCCTTGGTGGCGTCCGACAGCGCAACCCAGTTTTTGACGAACGCGTCGCGCACTTCTGGCTTGCGGAACTTCGTGACCTCGTACTTGGCGCCCTGCCCCAGCATGACTAGGCAGGACTTGAGGACGAAGTCTCGGTCAAACCCGTAGCCAGTGCGATTTAACTCCTCCAGCAGCTCCTCCATCTCCTCGTCGGCCAGCGCCCATTCCGAGGCCAGCAGCGAGAACAGCAGGTCGGACTTGCCCAGCTTGGTGCCACCGGAATTGGCGCGAATGAAGATCTCGACCACGTCTTCGGTGGTGTAGGCATCCGGGTCGTCAACGCCATCCAGAAGCTGGTAGCTAATATTCTCGTCGCTGACGAACTCACGTTCAGCACGCGCGATGTTTTTTTGGACTGACTTGATTTCGCCTTCCGACAAACCGGTTGGTCCTGCGGCACAGATGTCTTGGCCAACCTCCATTGCCAGCTTGCGGCCTCGCGCCAAATTCTTGAGCACGTGCTTGAAATTCATCCAGGGCCAATGCGCGTTTGCCGCAGCTAGGAAGCGGAACCGGTAGCGGATGTCCTCTGGCGAAGCTTTGGCGCCACTAAGCACGTCGAAGTGCAACTCTCTGCCGTTGTAGCTGCCGGCCAGGCCGATGATCAGGCTCTGCAAGCGCTGCTGCCCATCCAGGACCATGCCCTTGGCGTCTGCGTTTTCCATCACGTAGGCGTCGGACACCTTAAGGCTGTCCTTCCAGTCGGCGATGAACTTGCGATGCTTCACCTTCTCTCGCGTGCGCCAGACTAGCAACGTGCTGATCGGGTACTCACGCATGATCGAGTCGAACAGCTTCTCGATCTGCTCCTCGCTCCACACGAAGGGACGCTGAATGTTCGGTAGCCACAGTCCGCCGTTGCTCTCGGCGTCGTTGAGCGCGCGGACGATCTTCCAGATGGTATTGCGCTCGTTACGCATGCGATTTCATCCCTCTACGACAGGAGGCGGATGCAGTACGTATCGTTGTTCCGCTCACAGACATGCAACCAGCTCCCCGTTCTGTATGCGGATGGGAGGAAGCGTAGGCTTCTCGTTGGTCAGATAGACGGCTGTAGGCGTCTTGCCATCAGTTTCGATCAACAATCGACTCGTTGAACTGCGTTCATCCGCGACCATTTGAACCCGCGCAATGATGGTCGCGCATCGCTCGGCGCCCTTGCTCAACGCCTCATTCCCGGACTGGGCCTGGTTCCGAACATGCGTACGCCGCTCGGCAATGGTCTCGTCAGACGTAAAGCGCGCGTCGATCTTCTGGCAGTCAGCGTCCAGCGCCCTACTCAACTGCTTCTGTACCCTCGCGACCTGGGCCATGAACTGCTGGATCTGCTGCATCCGGCCATCCAGCATCTTGCTGCGGTCAGGGTAGAGCGAACACATATACCAGTTGGCCAGACGCACTTCTGCGCATGCCGCGAGTTCCATAGCGCGTGCGGCTAGCGCTTGATGCTTTGCTAACGCGCTCTGGTACTCGCCCTCACAACCGACGGTATCTCTTTCCAGTTCGGTGTTAGATTCACGCTCGATCTGTCGCAGCAGCGTCGTTCCAGCCTGCTCAAGCTGTATCTCAAAATCTTCCAGCTTGTCACGGGTGCGGTCGAGGAACTCGCCCTGCTGCATCGCTTCGCGCACGCTGTGGATGTAATTGAGAGCACCGCCGATCAGGGCCGCGCGCTCCTCCTCCAGCATGGACTGGATGCCGGCAACCTTGTCCTCCACTCGTTTGAGTGTGGCGCTGATATCGGCCAGGTGCTTCTGCGCCACGGCGACAGAAGCAAGCTGCCAGATAGCCGCAGCATTGGCCACGTTCTGCAGAGCCTTGGGCTCGAACAGCCTGGCGTTCTGCTGGACACCGTTGGCACCCATGGTCATCGCGCGGAAGCCGTTACCGTCTGCCGCGGCCACCAGTGGACCATTGATTACCACCTCCATCAGTTGACGACTGCCGGCCATGCCCGCGGTTAACATGGAAGGCGCCAACTGCATAAGCGGCTCCAGTGCGCGACCGAACGAGGATGGGCTATGTCGGGGCAATCCAGAAACCTGATTACCCCCTTCAGCCTCATCCAGCATGGTCATGGCGAATACGGGCTCGTTATCGAGTGCCAGTACCAGCTGCGTCGGAACTTCCGGCTCTTCTGGCACCGTCGCACTTGCTTCTTCATCGATCGAGCGTACGGCCACATCCAATGTCGGCGGCTTAATGGCTAGCGGCGCAACCTGTCCGCTACAGCGTTTTCCAACAAGTGCGATAGCGGCTGTAAGCAAGATCGCTGCCACCCCCAGAATGACCCAAATCATGTCCATTTCACTCTCCCTGTAAATGCAGCATCAGACGTCCAGGCTTCCCTGCACGTTGATATGACCCATGTCGTGGCTCGCCGCTTCGATGGCGTGCCAGGCGGTGATCAATTCGTTGTAGGCGCGGGCTTCTTCAGGCAGGCGCTTGCGCTCGGCGCAGGCGTTGTAGAGCCAGTAGGACAGACGGCGAATGTCGCCCGACTTCTCCGGCATGCGTGCCAGCAGTGCGCCGGCGGCGCTCTCGCCACCCTGGTTGTAAGCGCGGATTAGCTGGTGCAGCGCCTCCCAGACCGGAGTGCGATTGTCGGATTGCGGGTCCCAGCCGGCTGGGTACTCGTCCGGCTTCAACAGGCGCACTTTGCCGCCGTCGGAGGACAGCACACCTGCATGCTTCACTGCGTCCACGCTAGTCGCCTTGGCGCGGGCAAGCACGTCGGCGTTGCCGAAGGCGCCGGTCCCGAAGCCGGCCTCGTCGAACCAGCCCAAGCAGAAGTTGGTGTCGGCGTCGAAGGTCTCGCCGCCCAGCACTTCGTCCACCTGGCGGTTGATCAGCGTGAGCGCGGTCTTGACGCTCATCGGCTCGCCGTTGCTTTCAAGCACGGCGGCATACTGCGAGAACACGCCCATGCCAGGACCAATGGCGGCTTGAGCCAAGTCCACTGGCGCGATGGGCGAAGCGCCATCCACGCCACCAAGCATGGCTTCCAGTGCGTCGCTCAACACTTCCTTCAACTCACGCTGGAACTCGCGGCGCGGAATCTGCGGTGCGTCGTCAGGACGACGGCGACAGACCAGGATGATGCTGGAGGCCAGCGCGTTGGTGCCTTTCGCAATCATTCGTCCAGCACCTTCAGTTCGCATGGGCCAAGTGCCATGAATGGCGAACCCTGCACGTAACACGGCGGCAATGAAGGTTTCCCAACCCGTCGAAGCTGTGCCATCGTTTCCGGTGTCAGACTGCTTGAAGGCGTAGTAGATCGAGACCGGAAATGCACCATGCGCTTTGTCGGCGATGTTGTGCATGGCCGCGGTCATGCCGTCGAGGAAGAACTTCTCCGCACCCTCCTTACCACCATGGCGATAGGGCGTGGCGATCAGTTCTTCGGCCTTAGGCACAGCCACCGTGGCGAACAACGATGGATACGTTTCGCGCAGATTGCGCCGCAGCCAGACGTAGAAAAAATCGGACAGGTCGGCGTAGCCGATATTGTCGTAATACGGCGGATCGGTGGACACTATTTTTCCAGCGCTAATGCCTTGTGCGGCTGCATCCGCCTGGATCGCTAAACCTTCGCCACATGGCATCCAATCCAAAGCCATCACACCTTTGTCAATCGCGGTGGCAAGACTTCCTCCCGCATCCGCGAACGGATTGGACTCTGCGAAGTCCCACGTCATTGGGATTGCTTGCCTTGCAAAGGTTTCCCGAAACGCCCCTCTATCGCTCATCCACGAGGCAATGCTGGAGCTAATGTTTGAAACCTTGTCAATCGCGAACGCGATATAGATCGCCACCGCCTCCGCATACGCTGTCGCGCCATCGCCACCGGCATCCAGCCCGCGGCCGCTATCCGGCGTACCGTGCTGCAACGCGTCGGCGCGCACCTTCTCCCTCACCTCACCCACCAAGTCGGATAGGGTGTTCAACGCGACGAGTTGGCGCGGGGTGAACAGGTCGCCAAACGTCGACAGACCGTAGCTCAGCGTCCAGAAGTTGCGCGGGTCAACTGGCAACGGCGTATCAGGCTTCCAGCTGGGCTTGGCACTCTCGGCCAACGCCTGCATAGCGTCATCAGGCGACAAGTAGACACGACCTCGCTTTCCTTCGGCCACCACAGCCATCAGCTGTTGCCCCATCCGCCCCGCCATACCTTCCGTCTTGATGTAGTCAGGTTCGATTGGCGTATCCGATATCAGACAGCGGAAGTTCGCACCACGCGCCAGCTTGGTGCCAGCCTTGGCGCTAGCTGGCGGCTTGCGTTTGCCATCCGCCACCTGGACCTCGAAACGGTAGGCGCTGCCTTCCACGACTGGATCTACCCACGCTTCCGTTCCTGACTTGGTGGACAACAGGAATGTGGAAGCCAGCGGCACATGCACCGATGAGTACGCCGGATTCGGGCTGCGTACCGTGCGCGCCCACAGCCAAGCGATCACGGTCAGCTTCTGTCCGACATACTGCTTCAGGTCGGGCCTGACCTTCGCCATCTCCGCAGTGATCTCCACCTGCGGATACAGATGGCCGATGCGCTTCTGCGCTTCTTCCCGCATCCATTGGCCATAGCGCCGCACGTCCTCGGCCAGACCACGCGCACCGGACCAGTCCTCATGCATCTCACGCGTCTTACGTGCGGTGGGTTCGGCAGCCAGCGGCAGCGGCCCGACAGGCGCACGCCCCGCGAACTTCGGCGGGATTTCGATCATCGCCTTGTTGATCAGCACCGCCACCGGGTTCAAGTCGCTGGCATGGCTTTCCAGTCCTAACCGTTGCGCTTCCAGTGGAATAGCGCCGCCACCCGCGAACGGGTCATGGAACGCCGGCAACTTGGTTGGGTTGAACAAGTCGGCCGCCTGCGGGTGCTTCTTGTTGAGCTCACAGGTCTCTTCCCAGCTCTTGCGGATCTCCGCCCGTGCCCGTTCCAGCACGGCCTCGTTGTTGGTGTTTTCCCACTTCACCAACTCACGGATGATGTCGAACAGGCGCTCACGCTCACGTGTAGCCTCCTTCTTGTTCACCCCACGGGAAAAGCCCTTGCCAGTTTCGTAGCCAGGGTCGTTGACCATCTGCGCAAAAAGCACCGCGCGCGCCGCCGCCAGAGGACGTCGCGCCCACCACAGATGCAGTGTGCTGGGATGGCCATGCCGGATCGACTTCTCGCGCGCCGCGGCAGCGTTGATGTCGTCGAGCGGCAGCGCGACTTCGATCAGCTTCTTCGGGGATTTGATGGGGGTGTTCAAAGCGTTTTGTACCAGTCAATGAAGGCGTAGAGGTCACCCAAGGCGGGGAAGCGCCAGTAGTCGGCCGCAATGCCCTTCGACAGGCGCGGCGGGTTGGCTTCCAGATTGGAGATGCGGTTCTCATCGGCGGCGTAACGCTTCTTGCGCATGGCATGGAAAGGGGCGGCCTGCTCCCAGACCGGCTCTGTCCACACGTCGATGCCCGCGTTGACGCGATTGAGTGCCAGCTGGCGCCCATTGCCGGTGCGGAAGCAACGGTGGTATTGCGCCTCATCGCTGCCGATGTGGACCAGCGTCTTGTGTAGTCGTTGCTCGGCCTTGAGCGCGATCTGGCTGGCGGGCTTGATGGGTGTATTACGTGGCATTTCAGGTCCAGGAAGCGAGGCGGCCCGGGACGAAGCCGTCCGGCTTGGTGATCTGATTGGGCAACTGGCTGTCCTGCAGCTTCTTGCGTCCGATGGTGAAGCAGCCGTTGGCCGCTGCAGCTAGACGCGTCGAATGGCGCGCGGACGAGCTGGCAATGATGATCCGCTTGGACGGGAAGCGGGCAGGGACGGCTTCCACCGGCGGTATCAGGTCGCTGTCGGCAGACACGACCATCGCGATGTCAAAAGCATCGTCTATGGCATCGGCCAGCAGGCGCACGGCGATGTTCACGTCGGTCATCTTCTTTTCGGCCTGCTGACCCACAGCAAGGGCCAATTCTCTTTTGTGGCTTAGCCCATGAAAGACCGCCCCGCCTGAAATAACATCTCCGGCCCGACGCCCGCCTCGCGCGGGCGTCTCTCTTTGTGCCGCTGCAAGACTCAAGCCCCACCTCCATAACGCGTGGCGCGGGCCAGCAGCTCGGCCAGTTCCAGGTTCTTGCTCACTTCGGCCCAGTCTGGCGCCTGCGACACAGGGCCTTGCAAGTAGTACGGGCCGTCCGTGGTGTCGTCCTCGTTGACCAGGACGATGGCCAGCCAGAACTGGTCGGGCTTATTCAGGGCCGCGATGATCTCGTTCTTGGTCAGGGTGATGGTGGTCGCCCCCTTGACCCGACCCTTCACCTCGATCAGGCGGTCATCGGGCAGTGTGTCGCCGGTGGGTGGAACCGCCGAGGTAATGTCCCAGCCGCACTTCTCCGTCGACACGTCGCGGGGGCTGAAGCCCATTGCGCGCTCTGCCGCAGCAACGGCTTCCATCGCCAGCAGCTCGATACGCGAGCGCGCCAGCGGATCGACACTGTATGTAGCTGGCGTGGCGGCGGCCTGGTCGGCTTGGAACCAGCCCACCGGCAAGACCAGCGCACCACCGACGATCCTAGGCGTGGCCGGCACGATGTGGCGCTGGGTTTCCAGTTCCTGCAAGCGCGCCGCGCGCCGTGCGGTCAGTTCTTCCGCGCGACGGATCAGGTTCTCTGGCTGGACCCGTGGCTGCTTGCCCGCACGCACTTCCTCCTGCAGCGCGATGGCGCGATGAGAGAGGAAGTTGATCTCGCGGGTCAGACGCTCATGCACCGCCTGGCTTACTTTGTCGATGTGGCGCAGCCGGCGATCGCGCACGGAGGACAGGTGCTTGGGGACCAGTTGTCCACCGGCCCATTCCAAGGCCCGCTGCTCCAGGCCCTGATTGAGCCATGTAGCGACGAGCAGGGACTGTGCTTGGTCAGCTTCTCCTTCGGTCGCCGGGCGCAGGTCCAGGTGCGGCGCCCAGCCTGCGAAGGTGGCTTCACCGCTCGGCGTGATCCGCAGGAACTGGACCTCGCGTGACACGGTGCGCTCGGAGTCGCCTGTCCCCTCTCGCACTTCGTGGTCCACCATCAAAAGCAGATGCGGCTCGGTACCTATGTCGGTCGGATCGACCAGCAAGCTGCCCTGTTTCAAGGCGGGCAGGCGCGCTTCCAGGGTCATGTCGATGACGGCGCCCATCAGCGGATGTGCCGGATGGATCAGGTCGGCCATTGGGCGATTGAGGAACCGGATGTCGCCCTTCTCGAAGCAGATGCGCGCGTACTTCGGGAGCACTGGCTGGCGCGTCATGCCGATGCGACGATCACGCTCACGGATCGCCGCGGGGACATGCGGCAGCTCGTAACGGCCTTTCTCGCGCAAGCGCGCATCGCCGCCCAGCTGTTCGAAGGCTTTCAGAAAAAACGCGCGGATGAAGTGTGGTTGCAGCTTGCGCGCCTCAGCTTTGTCCATCTCCTCCTTGATGGCATGCAGCGCTTCCAGGCCCATGTGGTTGTCCACCAGCGCATTGCGCCGGAAGATCTCCTTCAGCTTCTCGGAGTCCAGGCTGTTGTCGATGACGCGGAACAGTTCGCGCTGGACATCCTCGCGCTCGCCGTAGCGAATGGCTTCCCACAGCAGGTCTTTCAGCGGCTTGCCGTTGAAAGCTTCGCCCAGCACGTCGAACACACGGCCCCCTAGGGCCTGGCGCTCGATTTCGATCTTCTCGAACAGGCGCTGGAACACGGCGCCCTCGCGGGTCTTGTCAGCCACCAGGTTCCACAGGTGGCAGATTTCTCGCTGGCCGATGCGATGGATGCGACCGAAGCGCTGTTCCAGCCGGTTCGGGTTCCAGGGCAGATCGTAGTTGACCATCAGGTTGGCGTTCTGGAGGTTAACGCCCTCACCCGCCGCGTCGGTGGCCAGCAGCACTTGGACGTCCTTGTTCTGGCGGAACTCCTCCTGCACGCGGCGGCGCTCATCGCGGTTGGTGCTGCCGTGGATATGGACGACGGCTTCCGGCCTGCCCAGCAAGCTGACAATCTTGCTGGCCAGGTAGGCCAGCGTATCGCGGTGCTCGGTGAAGATGATGATCTTGCGGCGGTTGCCATTCGCATCGAACATCAGCGCGCTGTCTTGCAAGATCTGCGACAACTGGCGCCACTTCTGATCGTTGCCGCTGTCATAGAGCGCCCTGGCCTCAGCTTCCAGCGAGCGCAGAGTGAAAAGTTCGGCCTCCATCTCGACGATGGTGTCGGCGGTACTGGCCTGCTCAACCGCTTGATCGGCAACGTTCTCGAAGTCCTCCGGGGACAGCTCGTCTTCGGCCTCGTCGAGATCATCGGGTACATCAATCGCCACCACCTTGCCGTAGATGGGGCGCTCCTCGCCGGTGCGGTTGCCGCGGGCGATGAGCTTTGTCTCTTCAAGTCGATCTTCAAGCCGCTTGCGACGACGCATGAGCGATTGATAGATGGCGGCAGGGCTGGACGCGAGGCGGCGTTGCAACATCGTCAGCGCGAAACCAATGCTGGTGCGCTGCTTGCCATCCAGTTGCTCGGCACGGTTCCACTCGTTGCGCACGTAATCCGAGACATGCGCGTAGAGCGCTTCCTCGGCGGGGGAAAGGTCGTAGTTGGCTGTGTAGGCAAAGCGCGGCGGGAACAGCTTGGTGCCGTCGAACTTGAGCAGCTCCTCCTTCACCAGGCGACGCATCAGATCTGACACGTCAACGCGTGTTGCGCCTTCGCGGAACTTGCCGTAGAAGCGGTCCCCGTCCAGCAGCGCCATGAACAGCTGAAAGTCTTCTTCCTTGCCGTTGTGCGGGGTGGCCGTCATCAGCAGGAAGTGGCGGGAGATCGAGCCGAGCAGTTCGGCCAGTTCGTAGCGCTGTGTCTTCTTGACCTCACCGCCAGAGAAGCTGGCCGCGCATTTGTGTGCCTCGTCGATGATGATCAGGTCCCAGTGCGATGCCCGCAGCTTCTCTTTCAAGTCGTCGTTGCGCGCCAACTGGTCCAGCCGCGCGATCATGTGATCGGTCTGGTTGAAGGCGTTGCCGTTGGCGGACAGCTCCTGCTGCTCGCGACTGAACAGGGTGAACTCTAGGCCGAACTTGTCGCGCAGTTCATCCTGCCACTGCCCGGACAGCGAGCCCGGCGACACCACTAGGATCCGCTGCGCGTCAGAGCGCATGATCAGCTCACGGATCAACAGGCCGGCCATGATGGTCTTGCCTGCACCGGGGTCGTCGGCCAGGACGAACCGGAGCGGCTGACGCGGCAGCATGGCCTCGTACACCGCAGAGATCTGATGCGGCAGCGGCTCCACGTCCGAGGTGTGGACGGCCATCATCGGGTCGAACAGATGCGCAAAACGAATTCGCAGTGCCTCTGCCGCGAGTTGGAAGGCTTCCCCTGGGGCAGCAAAGGACCAAGGACGGGTGGATGTTGCCTCGGCCAAAGATGGCTCGTCATCCCGGAACAACATCCGCTCGCCAAGCACTCCTAGCGAAGACCGGAAAACAAGAGTGATGGCGTCTTGCCCACTTGCCGCTACGGCGACAACGTCGACAGGCCCGGCAGGATCCACCCCTACAAGCTTTTGCCCGTTAGCGATGTCCTCAATTTTCATAATACCCCTTCAGTCCCCATGGCATTCTAATAGTTATATGGGACGGCGCACGCCATCTCCGCTCCCAGTCGCTAGTTGAGTACTGGACCAACTCACAAGACTGCTTAAGGCCGCGCGGGCTCTTCCACCAGCTCGGCCCGGCCATCGACGATATTGAGTACGTCCTCCAGGTCGTGGCTGGAAAGAATTCCCTCGGGTAGCGAAGGCTTCGAGCTTGGTCGCCACGAATGCCGTCGCTGTGACCAAGCGGATGGACAGGCGATCTCTCAAGGCCACCACTTGGGCCGTCTCTACCGCATGGGCGTACCAGCGGTTGGAGAAGCCAAGCACGCCAGCATCCACCGGCATCAGGTCGAAGAGGACGCCCGACGCTTCGTGTATCCAGCGGCAGACGACACCGCTCTGCATCTCGCGCGCGAAGCCCTGCGACTTCACACGCGCCTCGATACCGCGGAACCGGGCCCAATCAAGATTGACCACCGCATCGACGTCGTAGGTGGCGCGGACGCTTTCCGCCAATGGATCGGATACCAGCAGGCCAACAACTGCTCCGCCGAGGAAGACTACGTGTTCGCAAAGCTCGCCCAATGCATTCGCAATCACAAGCAGGTGCGGCAAATTAGGATCGTCAGAGCGCATCGCCAAGCCTCAGCAATTGTTTGAGATAGCTCCCTGCCAGAGTGCGCTCGCGGGCACGCCCGCTGCGTAGGGCGTCCTGCAGCGCCAGCAGTTGGTGCAAGGCAGGGTCGGCCAGCGCAGCGTTGGGCGCACCGGTCGACAACGGCAACAAGCTGGGGCCTTTGGCCGTGCCCTGCGCGCTTGGCCACACCGGTGCATCCCCTGGGGAGCTGGAAATGGCAATGGACAGTGGGGGCACGCCGAAGGCCGTAGGAATGCCACGCCTTAGCGGCCCGATGACGGCAGGAAAGGCGTAACGCACGCCGTGGACCGCAAATTCATGCAGCGCTGTGCGTACCGTCTCCCACTCGCCACGGCTTTTTTCCAGCGCCAAGCCGGATGCCACCGCGCGCTTGACGCTGCGATGCACCTGAGAAGGGCTCATGCCCAGCGCTTCTCCAAGGGATGCATACGTCCAGGCCTGGCCCGCCTGCGCGACCTGCTTGTACAGCACCACCAGATCCTGGGGCTTCAGTTCCACAGCCGAGCCCGCCTTATTCCATATTCCGGAATATGGAATATCCAGCGAGCGAGCTGTTTTTGCAAGCGGTCTTCGCTAAGAGCCCTGACTAAACGAGGGCCTACCGCTCAACGGCGAAAGCCAGACATGCTCACCCAATTCCCCGCAGCGCCGCCCGAATCCCCTCCCCCGCCAACCGCGCACTCGCCAACAGACGCTCCAGGCTCTGCCCATGCCGGGCGCTGGCGGACAGCCCGGCCATGGTGGTGCTGACGAAATCCGCCAGCCGGTCGGCGTCGTGCGGGCATTGCTTGGCGATGTGGGAGCGGATCAACTCCTGGGCGGCGACATGAAAACCGCAGGCCGCCTCGCGCGCCTGCGCGTCGTTGCTGCGCGTACCTTCCAGCACCAGGCAGCCGGTGGCAGCGGGGTCTGCGGCATAGCAGCGGGCGGCCTGCTCCAGTACGTCGGCCAGGGCATCGGCCAGCGGGCGGGCGGTGTCCAGGATCTGGGGCAACGGGATGGCCCCGGTCTGCGCGTAGCGGTCGAGGATGCGCGCGTACAGGCCGGCCTTGCTGCCGAAGGCGGCGTAGAAACTGGGCGGATTGATGCCCAGTGCCTGGGTGAGGTCGGCCACGCTCAGTGCGTCGTAGCCGCGCGCATGAAACAGCTGCTGCGCAGTGGCGACCGCTTGGTCCGGGTCGAATGCGCGCGGCCGGCCGCGGGCCCGGGGGGTTTCTGTAGTCATAGTTACAAAATCCTTGACGGCAGGCGAAAACTATTATGTATTACTCGCTACATTAATTGCGAGGTGATGCATGTCAGCGTTCAAAGACAAGTCGGTATTGGTGCTCGGTGGCAGCCGGGGGATTGGGGCCGCCATCGTGCGGCGCTTTGTGGCCGAGGGCGCACGGGTGACGTTTACCTATGCCGGCTCTGCCGAGGCGGCGCAGCGCCTGGCCGGTGACACCGGCAGCACCGCGGTGCTGGCCGACAGCGCCGACCGCGATGCGGTCATCGACACGGTGCGCCGCAGCGGGCCGCTGGATGTGCTGGTGGTCAACTCCGGCATCGCCTTGTTCGGCGATGCGCTGGACCAGGATCCGGACGCGGTGGACCGGCTGTTCCGCATCAACGTGCACGCGCCCTACCACGCCGCCGTGGAGGCAGCGCGGCAGATGCCGCCCGGCGGGCGCATCATCGTGATCGGCTCGGTCAACGGCGACCGCATGCCGCTGCCCGGCATGGCGTCCTACGCGCTGAGCAAATCCGCGCTGCAAGGGCTGGCGCGCGGGCTGGCCCGCGACTTCGGGCCGCGTGGCATCACCATCAACGTGGTGCAACCGGGCCCGATCGATACCGACGCCAACCCGGAAAACGGGCCGATGAAAGACCTGATGCACAGCTTCATGGCGATCAAACGCCACGGCCGCGCCGACGAAGTGGCCGGCATGGTGGCCTGGCTGGCAGGCCCGGAAGCAAGCTTTGTCACCGGGGCGATGCATACGATCGATGGTGCGTTTGGGGCATGACGCGGCGACGTCTGCGTTGACCACGCTGCAGCTCGACAGTTAGTGCGATCAAGGGCGGCAAACGTCCTTCTTCGTCACACGGGCGAGCTGCCGTTGCACCGCCCGCGTTTTGATCCACGCGCCTTTCCTTCCGGCAGAGCGTGATCGCATTCCCGTGTCGTGCGGCGCATGGCACGGACAATCGCAGGCTTGGCCCTTGCTGTCGCGCTGATCCCAAGTTGCCTATAGTTGCGGCGAACCCTGCAATGGATTGACCAATGCACATGATGTCATCCGGCCGGTGCCTGGCTCTTGCACTCGCCATCGCCGTCACCGGCAGTGCCTGTGCACGGACGCCATCACCCGAACAAAAAAGGACTTCCCCCATGTCAGGCACCGTTACCACAGGCCGCACCATCAACGGGCACACCTATTCGGACGCGCCGGTTGACGTAAAGCTGGGGCCGAACACCTTCCGCATCCCCGCCAACTACCTGGACAGCCAGATCGCACCATGGCCGGGCGAAGGCGTGACGCTGGTCATCGAGTGGCCAGACATGACCCCCACCCCGCCCGGGGCACGGGCAAACCCGCGTACGAATGATTTCCGAAAGGAGATCTCAGTTCGAATCAATTACATCGACCGGGCTCCTATCGAGACATCATTAGAGCGACATTCTTCCAATGATGCGATTACCGAGGCCAATTCAGTGGAACGTCGAGATCCGAGGCAGCGCCTCGATCTCCGCCTTGCCCAGCAAGACACGTTGGACCTAACGCCCTACGCAATCGACGAAGCGAAAATGCTGGCGTATTCGAAAGAGTACGAAGACCGCTACGGGAAACCGCCGATTCGCAACCCTGCCTACGAAGATGACTGGTACATCGCGCGCGACTCAAGCGGCGGCCTCACCACCTTCATCAAGTGCGACAGCACCAAATTTCGTGGAGACGGTGTGCGGCTGGAGGGAGCTGAAGTAGTACACGAGAAAGGCGCTGTTGCTGCAAGTTGTGTCCACTACTTCTCTGATATCGAGAACAAGCTTTCTATCACCCTGAACTATAAGCGCGCCTTCTTGAAGGACTGGAAACGCATGGAAGACGCGGTAAGGACCGTACTGGCCCGCACCAAAGTCAGGTGATCGGCGCGACGATAAGGAGCAGGACATGAGCGGATTGAAAGAGCAGGACCTCAAGATTCTTTCCAGCTATGCGGACGCGGGCAACCGCGAGCTGTACTGGAATTATCTTTCGCAGCTAGATGGTGCAGATGGCTACGGGACACTGGCACTGGGCGTGGTGCGTAACGATAGCTTGCCCGGTCAGGTTGCAAATAGTTACGCACAGAATTATGCCAGGACACAGCACGATAACGGCTCTCACTTTGCCAACGCGAGCCTGAGCGAGAGGCAGTGGGAAGCGTTTGGGCAAACCCTCCTCAAAAAGGATCTTGAAGCCAGGCAATACTGGATGAGCGAACACCGTCCGGACCTAGCGCAGAATTTGCCTGGTGCTGATGTCATGCGGGCACACGATCAAGCCTTCCTGGACCATGAGCTCGACCCCAACTGCTGGACCCCACGCGTTCTCCTGCAAGCGGCCCTGGAAAAAAGTGGCCCACAGAAGCTAGAACAGATCTGGACCAACATGCTCGACAACGAGTACGGTGGCGCTGCCCGTATCAGGAACACGGGCTACGAGACCTTTGCGCAGATGGGACTGGCGGCCGGCAGCCAGTACCTGGCCAAGCTCGGCACCACCGAAGCGATCCAGATGCTGGAAGGCCGCTCAGCCGTCGATCCCAACGTCATCGGCAGCAACAGCTTCTACGCGATGTATTTTGAAAAAGAGCAAAAATGGATGAACGTCAGCGCAGGCGGCGGGCATCTTTCCATGCGCGAAGAAACAAATCCCGGCCGTATCGCCGAACTCGACGATGCCCGCGCCGTGCGTCTGGAACGACAGCAGAAAGCCACGCAGTTCCACGAAGACGATTCGCACCGCTCCATTACCCGCAGCCCGCTCACGGTATCGGTCGACGGGCTGCCCGATCGGATGCAGCCGCCCACCAAACTCGCCGATATCGGCCCTGAGCACCGGGACTACGCATTGCTGCAGCAGGTGCGCGCAGGCGTGAATGCGATCGATGCGCAAGCCGGACGCACACCGGACGAGAACAGCGAGCGCCTCATCGCCAGCGTGATGACCCTCGCCCGCCAGAACAACCTGGACCGGGCCGACCACGTGGTACTGAGCCAACAGACGACCGACAGCCCGGCCGGCCGCAATGTGTTTGTGGTGCAGGGTGAGTTGAACAACCCGGCGCACCTGCGCGCCCACATGCCGACCGACGTAGCCGTGCAGACGCCGGTGGAGCAGTCGCTGCAGCAGCTGGAAGTGGCCAGCACCGATCGCCAACAGGCGTTGGCGCAGAGCCAGGAGCAGGAGATGGATACCCGGCAGCGTGAGAGTGCGTCGATGCGCATGGGATAACGGCGCTAGGCGGGTGGCGAGCATTGCGGCGGCTTCTGGGCAATGGCGTGCAGGCGATGCCGGTTGGCAACGTCGGCGTGGCGCGCGACGATCTCCAGCACCGGCTTGTGCGGGTCGGGTGGCAGTGCATCGAATAACAGGGACACCGGCTACAGCGATCAGGGAACTGCCGACATCACGGCCCGGCAAAGCCCGCCTCACGTTGCGATCGAACGGCCAGCACAAACAGCGTGTCGATCTGCGCGACATGGCAGTACAGCGCCAGATTGCCGTGCGCGCCGTGACCGATCCCCAGTTCGCGCTTGTCGCCGCCGGCCGGCCAGCCGATCAGCGGATTGGTTTCCAGCACATCGATTGCCGCAATGACCTCGTGCAGGCGTGCTGCGACATGTGCGGCCTCATGGCGCTGGAGCTGGTCGAAGATCCGCTCAAGATCCTGTGCAAGCTCCGGTGCCAGCTCGATACGCGCCATGCTACCGGGCTAGTTTGCGGGCCGTGGGACGCTTTGCCGGCTCGCCGGCTATGCGCTTTTCCAGATAGCCACGCATGTCGTCCCAGGCGATGGTCTTCGCGGACGCCACGATGCCGGCATAACGCTGCTCGGCGGCCTCGCTCCCACCTCCAGGTGACTGCCGGCGCGGCAAAGAAAAAGCCCGGCAAGACCGGGCTGTTTCCTGTGCTGCGATGATCGCAACGCTCAGCGCTTGCGCGCCTTCAACCATGCCTTGATCTGCGGCAGCGATGCCGCCCGCAGCTTCACCCGCGTCTGGATCGTGTTGACGGCGTTGTCTGCGGCCTGCCGCGAGGTGGGTGCGATGTACTGCTCGGCATAGGCCTTGATCCGGTCGGCGGTGGCAAGCTCGGCCGAGTCCATGCCCAGGCCGGGGTAGTAGCGGGCACGCGAGGTGGAATCCACCAGGGTGTCCACCTGCGTGCGATGCGCCACCGCGAAGTCGAAGGCAAGCTCCGGGTGCCGGGAAGCGACCCGGTCGATCATGCTCGCACCGGTAGTGGCGCCCGGCTCGGCTGTCAACGCCAGTTCCAGCGCGCGCTTGGCCAGCGCCTCGTCGTTGGGCATGGAGAGGAAGTCGTAATAGGTGTCGCGCACCATCGACGAGGTTTCCTGCCTGGCCAAGGCATGCAAGGCGTCCCAGGTGGCGGCGTCGGCATTGTGCGCAACCGCGCCCAGCACGCTGTCGCGCAGTTCCGGCGACAGCGAGGCGGGGTTGGCCTGGAAGGCGGCAAAGCGCCTGCGCGCCTCGGCGATCACGGCGGCATCGCCCATGTCGCTGCGGGTGGCGATCAGGCGGGTACGCAACTGCTGGATCTGCGCCGAATCGCCAGCGCGGTTGTCCCAGCCCAGCGTTGCGAATTCGGCCGCCAGGCGCGGCACGGCATAGGCACGCCACGCCGCGCGCGCAGCCGGGTCGCGCTCGAAGCTGCCATCCACATCGTCGTAGATGCTGGCCACCATGTCCCAGATATCGGGCGATGCGCCTGCCGCCACCTGGGCGGTGAGATCCAGCACGTCGGCCTGTGCCTGCACGCCGGCACCGGCCAGTGCGTTGGTGTCGTTCAACACGCCCACCTGGTCCACCACCGGTAGCGCGGCAAACCTGGTGGTCAGCGCTTTGAACTGCGCGGGCGCATATAAGGTGCGGAAGTAGCCCTTTTGCCCGGCATTGACCACCACCGGTGCGTCGCAGCCGGGTACCTGCACCTGGGCGGTGCCGTCCACCAGCACGCGCACCGGCGCGCCATCGCCGCTGCGCAGGACCACCGGCACATGCCAGCGCAACGGCTGCTTGTCGGGGCGGTCCAGCGTGAACTCGCCCTGTTCCAGCGTCACCGCGGTCTGGCCGCCGACGCAACGGCTGCTGGCCTTAATCAACGGCACGCCCGGCTGCAGGGTGAAGTCGTGCGCCACCTGGGTGAATTGCTTGCCCGGGGCCACCGCGTCGATCTGCTGCCACAACTGGTCGGTCACCGCGTTGCCGTACTGGTGCTGCTTGATGTAGCTGCGCACGCCGGTGCGCCAGTGGTCCGAGCCGACGTAGTCTTCCAGCATGGCAATCACCGCCTCGCCCTTCTGGTAGGTGATGGCGTCGAAGGCCTGGCTGGCCTGCTCCACGGTGGCCACGTGCTGCACCACCGGGTGGGTGGTCGCATACGCATCGCGCCGCATCGCTGCGCGGCTTTTCAGCGCCGGGCCGGTCTTGTCGATATCCCATTCCGGATGCAGTTTTGCCGTGGTGCGCGCTTCCATCCAGTTGGCGAAACCTTCGTTGAGCCACAGGTCGTCCCACCACGCCATGGTCACCAGGTTGCCGAACCACTGGTGCGCGATCTCATGCGCGGCGACGGTGAACACGCCTTGCTTGGTATCGATGTTGGCCACCGCCGGATCCAGCAACAACGAGTATTCGAAGGTGAAGATCGCGCCCCAGTTTTCCATGGCGCTGAAGAACTGGCTGCGCCCGGGCGCGGCGATGTTGTCCAGCTTGGGCAGCGGGTACGGGATGCCGAAGTAGGCGTTGTATTCGTGCAGCACGTCGCGGCCGGATTCCAGCGCGAACTGCGCCTGACCCACCTTGCCCTTCTGCGCGATCACGCCGATCTCAGTGCCGTTGTCGGCGGTGACGGTGGCACGCTCGAAATCGCCCACGCTGACGAACAGCAGGTACGTGGACATCTTGGGCGAGGTCTGGAACGCGATGCGGGTGCGCCCGTTTGCGCCCGGCTTGGACGAGGCCACCGGCATGTTGCTCACCGCCATCTGCCCGGCCGGCGCATTGATCGCCAGGTCGAAGGTGGCCTTGAAGTTGGGCTCGTCCCAGGAGGGAATGAAGCGGCGCGCATCGGAGTTTTCGAACTGGGTGAACAACGCGCGGCGCGCACCTTGCGCGGTGGTGTAATCCAGCGCGAACAAGCCGTTGGCCTGCGTGTTGATCACGCCGCTGTAGTCGATGGACAGCACGTACTCGCCCACTGCCAGCGGCTTGTCGAACGCGAACGTGGCGGTCTGCGCCTCGGCATCGGTGCTGACCGTGGCAGCTTGCGGCTTGCCGCCCTTTTGCGTGAGCGTGCCACGCGCCAAGCTCAGGTTGGCCGCCTGCAACACGATGCGGTCGGTGGCCTGCAGCACGCTGATATCGATGGCGACCTTGCCGTCGAACGTCATCTTGTCGGCATGCGGCGTGATCTCCACCGCGTAATGCGTGGGCTTGGCCGTGCGCGGCAACTGGGTGGTGATGGACGAGGCGGCGGCGCTCGTCGGCGCGGGCGCGGCGGCGAGCACGGAGGCAGCCGGACTTGTACCGACCAGGGCCAGTGCGATGGCGGTCACCAGGGGAAGACGCATGGGAAATTCTCGATGTGGGCGAAGTGGGCAGGCAAGCGGCGCCAGGCCGCGGATGATCCGCCGGAACGGTGCGCGCAGGCACCGCCGGAAGTCATGGCAAATCTCAGCAATCCTCAAATGCCAACGGCCCGGACAAGCCGGGCCGTTGGACGATGCCGCGTCTGGCGTCAGCCGATCAGGCGAACGGATCCTGCAGCACCATCGTGTGGTCACGATCCGGGCCGGTGGAGACGATCGAGATCGGGCAGCCGGCCAGTTCTTCCAGCGCGCGCAGGTAGGCACGCGCGGCCACCGGCAGCTTGTCCCACTCGGTGATGCCGTGGGTGTTTTCGGTCCAGCCCGGGAACTCCAGGTACACCGGGGTGCACTCTTCCCAGCCCTGCGCGTCCAGCGGGGCGTATTCGGTACGCTTGCCGCGGTATTCGTAGGCGATGCAGACCTTGAGCTTTTCCATGCCGTCGAGCACGTCGAGCTTGGTGATGCACAGGCCGGAGATGCCGTTGATGGCCACCGCACGCTTGAGCGCGACGATGTCCATCCAGCCGCAGCGACGCGGGCGGCCGGTGGAGGCGCCATACTCGGCACCGCGGTCGCGGATGCCCTGGCCGACTTCGTCGTCCAGCTCGGTCGGGAACGGGCCGCCGCCCACGCGCGTGGCATAAGCCTTGGCGATGCCCAGCACGTAGTCGATCGCATCGGCGCCCACGCCAGTGCCGGCCAGTGCGCCGCCGACGGTGGTGTTGGAGCTGGTGACGTACGGATAGGTGCCGTGGTCGATGTCCAGCAACGCGCCCTGCGCGCCTTCGAACAGCACGCGCTTACCCTGCTTGCGCAGGTCGTGCAGGATGCCGGCCACGTCCGACTTCATCGGCTGCACGTAGTCGCCGAAGGCAAGCGCTTCGTCGAAGGTTTTCTGGAAGTCCACCGCTTCCACGCCCAGGTACTTGGTCAGCACGAAGTTGTGGTAATCCAGCGCGGTGCGCAGCAATTCTTCCAGCTGCGGCGGGTAATGCAGGTCGGCGATGCGGATACCGCGGCGGGCAACCTTGTCTTCGTACGCCGGGCCGATACCGCGGCCGGTGGTGCCAATGGCCTTGCCGCCGGCGGCCTTCTCGCGCGCCTGATCCAGGGCGATGTGGTACGGCATGATCAACGGCGCGGCCGGGGAGATCTTCAGGCGCGAGCGCACTTCCACGCCGGCACCTTCCAGCTCGCTGATTTCCTTGATGAGCGCGGCCGGGGAGATCACCACGCCATTGCCGATTAGGCACAGCGCGTCGTCGCGCAGGATGCCGGACGGAATCAGATGCAAGACGGTCTTCTTGCCGTTGATGACGAGCGTGTGGCCGGCATTGTGGCCACCCTGGAAGCGGACCACCGCACCGATCTCTTCGGTAAGCAGATCGACGATCTTGCCTTTGCCTTCATCGCCCCACTGGGCACCGAGCACGACAACTGACTGACCCATGACGGGTGAACTCCTGAGTTTTGCTGCGGCCATCGGGGCCGCGGGATGGGACCGGTTCACGGCTGGCGGCGCCGCCTGGCGCGCGGCTCCATCGGGGAGCGTTGCAGCGGCGCGTGAAGCCCTGACACGGAAAAAGCCGAACGAGGTGCCCTGTGTGAGCGTGCCCGGCCGGCTTTTGTGCATTATCCGGGTTTCCGGTGACGTGCACTACCCCTGGCGGACAGCGGATCGGGGGCGGGTCAGATTGCGGCTGGCCGTCGGTTACGCGGTGCTCCGAGCGCTGCCGGCCCCTAGCCTGGGAGATCACCATAGCGACAATCCCAATGGCTCGTAGGAGCGCACCTGGGCGCGACGGGCATTCCCGGTAGAGCCGTCGCGCCCAGGTGCGCTCCTACGCTGCCCGCTGCAGTCGGAATGGACCACCCACTCAGTGACGCACGATCCACAGCGCGATCGCGCCCAGCACCAACGTCACACCACCAATCACACGCAGTTGCGCGGTGGGCAGACTGAACAGTTGCTCGACCATGCGTTTCCAGGCGGTGGGCGCGGCAAACAGCAGCAGGCCTTCGATGAGGGCGATCAGACAGAGAGCGGTGAGGAAATCGTGCATAGGCTGTACCGCGACATCGTGGGAATGGGAGTGTGCACGGTTGGGAGATGCAGATGCGTCGGCGCCGCGATGACCACTTTTTAGCGGCTGTGGCACGTGCCATTTGAGCTGATGCGCAGCAGCGTCTATGGTTGCCCCCTTTTCTGCATGAGCAAGGACGCATGATCAAGAACGACAGATTGGTTTTTCTGGATGCACTACGCGGCCTGGCAGCCCTGTACGTGGTGTTGTTCCATGTCATGGCAATGCCGGCACCGGCTATTTCTCCGGGCCCATTACTGACGCCGGTGCTGTCGGCTGGCGGCAGCGGGGTTGCGCTGTTCTTCGTCATCAGCGCATTTTCGTTGTGTTACACGATGCCCCGTCACGTGGCCACCGGCAGACCGCTGCTCAGCTTCTATTTGCACCGGTTCTTCCGGATCGCCCCACTGTTTTATTGCTGGCTGGCTTTCTCGCTCTATCGGGATGGCCGCGGTGCACATGCCGGCCATCACTGGACGGAAATCGCAGCGAACCTGTCGTTCACCTTCAATCTGGTGCGTGGATGGGAAACCGGCATCGTCTGGGCCAGCTGGGCCATCGGCGTGGAAATGCTCTTTTACGCGGTATTTCCATTGCTTTTTGCAGTCGTCCGAAACCTGACCACTGCGGTGGCACTGGCGGTGTGCACGCTGGTTGCTGCAGGTCTGGCAGCTTCGGGAATGATGGGCGAGCTCGGCACCGCGCTAATTGGTGATTACGGCTTGTTACGCCATCTGCCGGTTTTCGCAATCGGCCTGTGCACCTTCTTTGCCTACGAAAAATTCAGCGCGACACAGCCTGAAAAAGCGCGGCGATGGGGAACGTTGTTGATTGCAGCCGGACTGCTGGGCCTGGCAGGGGCCATTGCACTGCAGACACTGGGATTGATCAACTCCGCAGCGGGCTGGATCGTCAGCGGACTGATGTATGCGCTATTGCTGGTCGGCATGTCGCAGTCGCCGCTGCGCTTGATAGTCAATGCAGTGACTGGCTTCCTTGGCAAGATCAGTTATTCGATCTACTTGGGCCACCCGGTGGTGATCGCAATCCTTGTGCCGTTGTTCCGACGCATTCAAGAAACGATGCCGAATCCAGCACTCTCATATGCAGCGTGTGCAGCAGCGACGCTATTGGTCACGTTGCCGATGGCGTGGCTGACGCACAGATTCATTGAGGCGCCGGCCATTGCCATGGGCAAGCGGCTGGGGCCAAAGATCGACCGTACCGCACTAGCAAACGCGATTGCCAAGCGTTGACCACTCAACCCTGAGCGGATGTCGTGCTCGATGTTGATTCGTTGTTGATGGGCGACTTGCTTAGTTACAGCAATCGCCAGAGACGACAACGCCCGCATCACGCGGGCGTTGTCGATTCAGCGCAGAGCGATCAACGATCGCTCTTGAGGTATTGCAGGAACGGGTCGTTCTTGTCCAGCACCACCACACCGTTGCCGTCGGTCATGGAGCCGCGATAGGCCTCCAGGCTGCGATAGAACGCGTAGAACGACGGATCCTTGGAGCCGGCCTGGCCATAGATGCGGGCGGCATCGGCATCGCCTTCGCCGCGCAGCTTCTGCGCATCGCGCTCGGCGTCGGCCACGATCACGGTGGACTCGCGGTCGGCCTGGGCGCGGATGGTCAGGGCCTGTTCCTCGCCTTCGGCGCGCAGCTTGCTGGCTTCCTGCTTGCGCTGGGCGCGCATGCGCTCGTAGACGTCGGTGATCACCTGGCTGTCGGTCGGCAGGTCGATCTGCTTGATGCGCAGGTCGGTGATCTGCATGCCCAGGCCCTTGATCGCGCCGTTGATGCCCTTGAGCTGGTTGGCGATCAACTCGCTGCGGTCGCCGGAAACCAGCTGCTGCAGGGTGCGCGAGTTGATCTGGTTGCGCAGCGAGTCGGTGATGATCGGGGCCAGGCGCGAATTGGCGACCGACTCCTCACCACCGGTGGCGCGATAGAACGCCCGCACATCGGAGATGTAGCCGATGGCGAAGAAGTCCACGCTGACGTCTTTCTGCTCGGCGGTGAAGTAGCGCGCCGGGGCGGTGTCCAGCACCTGGAAGCGGCGATCGAACACGCGCACCGATTCCACCACCGGGATCTTGAAGTGCAGGCCGGGCTTGAGGTCGGCTCGCACCACACGGCCCAGGTTGAGCACCATGGCGGTCTGGTCCTCGCGGACCACGAACACCGAGCCCATCAGGGTCAGCAACACGGCGACGATCAGGCCGATGACTAGCGAATTCTTCATTATTCGGTTCCCTCACGGCCGGTCGGGCGCGGGCCGCGCTCCGGATTGCGGATGCCCTCGCTGCCGCCAGTGGTTTGCGGCGGATTCAACAGCACATCCTGCGGCACCATCGACGGCATGCTGCCGTTGCCCGCAGTGCCGCTGTTGCTGGCGGACTTGCTGGCGTCGGCCGGCAGCGGCACATAGATGACCTGGCGGCCATCGCTGCCGATCACCTTGCGGTTCTCCGACAGCACCTTCTGCACGGTTTCCAGCCACAGGCGCTTGCGCGTGACCTCGGGAGCGTTGGCGTACTGCTCCTGCAACAGCGTGAAGCGATCGGCGTCGCCCTCGGCCTTGGAGATCACCGCCTGCTTGTAGCCTTCGGCGCCGGTCCGGGTGCGCGCACCCTGGCCGCGTGCCTCGGGCACCACCTTGGCGGCGTAGGCCTGGGCTTCGTTGATCAGGCGCTCGCGCACCTGCTGGGCGCCGTTGACCTCGTCGAAGGCCGGCTTCACTTCTTCCGGCGGACGCGCGTCCGGCAGGGTCACACCGGTAACGGACAGACCCGTGTTGTAGGCATCCAGTGCCGCCTGCAGGCGGTCCTTGGAGGCGATGGCCAGCGGGCCGCGATTGTTGAGCACGGTATTGAGGTCGGAACGACCCACCTGCTCACGCACGGCGCTTTGCGCGGCCTGCTCCAGCACCAGGTCGGCATTGCGCGAACCGAACAGGTACTTGCGCGGGTCGCTGATCTGGTACTGCACGTTGAGCGAGACGTTGACGATATTCTCGTCGCGGGTCAGCACCGGCACCTGGTTGCTGAAGGTCTTGATCTCGGTGGCGTTGACCTTGCGCACCGACTCGACCGGCCAGGGCAGCTTGAAGTTCGGGCCGGGCTGCAGGATGCGCGAGAACTGGCCGAAACGCAGCACCACGCCACGCTGCTGCTCGCCGATGAGCTGGAAGCTGGAGAACAGCACCATCAGCACCACCGCGACCAGAATCCAGCGCCCCACGCCGCCATCGAACAGCTCCTTCAACGGGGCGGGCAGATTGCCCCAGCCACCACCGTTGCCACCACCGCGCGGGCCCCAGGACCTGCGACGGTTGGGGTCCGGGCCGTCTCCGCCCTTGTTGCCGGGTGTGTTCCAGGCCATGCACGCTCCATGATCGAGGGGCTGTGCGGGCCAGTCCCGCAGTGCCGCCGTGTTGTGTGATTCGATGATTCTACTAGATGGGGCAGACCGACCGTTTTGAAAGGCCCCGATTGGCGCATCCCGGTTTAGCCGCTGGGGTGGATCGGGCGGGGGAAATCGGGCGATGGCAGGGCATGGACCGGTCGGGGCACGTGTCGACGCGATCCTGGGGGCGGGAAAGGCGCGCATGTGCTGACCTTGGCGTTCGGAGTCAGGCAAGGCCGGAGGGTGAACGGCCTTCGATGCGCGTTGCTGCCGGTGGCCGCGTGATGCGCGCGGGCGCGCAGCGCCAGCCAGTCTACCGATTCCACGCTGCGCGAAGCTGGATCAAGCAGGCCTTCGTCGATCGCGCCAGCCGCGGTCAGCGCCGGCTTGTCGCACTGCGGAGCGAAACCACGCCCCGGTCGCACCTCGTCGGCGCGCTTAGACGGTCGGCGGTTCGTCTTTCTGGTTGAACACGCGCTCCATCACTTCCAGCAACTCGTCTTCGGAGAACGGCTTGGTGATGTAGGCGCGTGCGCCCTGGCGCATGCCCCACATGCGATCGGTGTCCTGGTCCTTGGTGGTCACCAGGATCACCGGGATGTGCTGGGTGGTCGGCTCGCGCTTGAGCGTGCGCGTGGCCTGGAAGCCGTTGAGGTTGGGCATCACCACATCCATCAGCACCAGGTCCGGCAGCGAGGACTTGGCCGCTTCCACGCCGGCGGCACCATCGGTTGCGGTGATGGTTTCGTGCCCCAGCTTCTCGACGATGCGCTGAATCCCCAGCAGCTGCGACGGCGAGTCGTCGACGATCAGAATGCGTGCCATGTGTTTCCCCTAGTATGCGCGGCGAGTGTAGTGCGCCGGCCGCGCTTTCGGTAGCTGGGCCAGGCGGTGCGCCCGGCGATGCTGTTGCGAGGTGTTGATCTGGTGACACGTTGCTGTTGTGCTGTGCAACGCGTACTACGTTGCACAGGGGCAACTGGATTCAACAACGTTGCAGAAGGCCGTTCGCCACCGCATCGCGTGCATGCTGCCCTGCCCTCAATCTCTCACCACAGGAGAGGCAATTGCTCCCTTCTCCCATCGGGAGAAGGTGGCACCTAGCGCCTGATGAGGGGACGGCGGCGATTCAACCGCGCAGATCGACGTTCACTGGCGCACCACCTGCCTGCCGAACCCTCACCCATTCCCAGCTCGACCCACGCGGCCTACACCGATTCGCCGAACGCCTTGGCCAGGTTGCGGTAGGCCTTCTTCTGCGCATCGTCGGTGGGGGCCGGGGCCAGGATTTCCAGCTCCACGATCTGGTCGCCCGGCGTGGTGCCCGGTAGGCCGCGGCCGCGCAGGCGCAGCTTGCGCCCGGCGTCCGAGTCGGCCGGCACCTTCAACTCCACCGACCCGCCCAGGGTCGGCACGCTGATGGTGGTGCCCAGTGCCGCCTGCCAGGGCATGACCTGCAGGGTGTACAGGATGTTGCGCCCGTCCACCTCGAACTGCGGGTGCGCGGCGTATTCGATCTCCAGCAGCAGGTTGCCGCCGCCGTTGCCCTGCCCGCTCAGGCGGATCACCTGGCCAGGCTGCACGCCCTTGGGCACGCGCACATCCAGCTGCTTGCCGTTGATGGTGATGCGCACGCTGTCGCCCGCATACACCGCTTCCAACGGCACCGCCAGCTTGGCGCGGGTGTCGCCGCGCGCCTGCGGACCCGCGCCTGCACCAGGGCCGGCGCCCGGACCACGCGGACGGCCGCCGCGCTGGCCGGCGAACAGGCTTTCGAAGAAATCGCTGAAGCCGCCACCGGCGCCGCCGTTGCCGAACACTTCCTCGTAGTCGTAGCCCTGCCCACCGCCGTAGCTGGGCGGGGCCTGGAACTCGTCGCCCGGGCGGAAGCCCTGCGCCTTGAGCTGGTCGTAGGCCTTGCGCTTGGCCGGGTCGCGCAGCGCCTCGTAGGCTTCGTTGATCGCCTTGAACTTGTCTTCGGCGCCGGCCTCCTTGCTGACGTCGGGGTGGTACTTGCGCGCCAGCCGGCGGTAGGCGGTCTTGATCTCCGCATCGCCCGCGCTGGGCTCCACGCCCAGCGTTGCGTAGTAATCCTTGAATTCCATCTAATCACCTCTGAAAAAAACGGCCCGCAGCCGAGGCCGCGAGCCAGTCATATCGCAGCCGGGCGGGCAACCGCACCTATTCTACGGTGCGGTTGCCGCCGGGAAGCGAAGCATGCCGCTCCGCTCCAGGTTTTGCTGCCTTACTGCACCGTATTGCCGGCCGGGTCCTGGCCGTTACCGACCTGGATGCGGCGCGGGGTGGCCGCCGGGCGCTTGGGGATGCGGATTTCCAGCACACCGTTGTGCCCGGTCGCGGTGATGCCGTCGGGGTCGGCACTGTCGGGCAGCGCGAAGCGGCGGTGGAAGCTGCCGTAGCGGCGCTCGATGCGCGAGAAGCGCTCGGTCTCGGTGCTGGACTCGCCCTTGCGCTCGCCCTTGATCGACAGGATGCCCTTGTCCATCTGCACCTCGATCTGACCGGGGTCGATGCCCGGCAGGTCGGCGTACAGCACGAAATGGTTGGCCTCTTCCTTGATGTCCACGCGCGGCACCCACTGCGCGGTCACCACCGCCGATTCGTCGGTGTCGCCGTTCTGCTCGAAGAAACGGTCGAACACGTGCTTGATCTCGTTTTGCAGCGCATGGGTGGGCCACTGGGGATAACGAACGATGTTCATTGCGAGCCTCCAAAAGGTTGGGTGAGGGGCCGGCTGCCGCGGCGTGCGCCGTTGCGCCGGCCATGTGCGTCAGATAGGCGTGCCGCTGCGGATTTCAAGCGCGTTGACGCGCTTTTCCCTCGCCCCTTTCTAGACTTCGTTCAGCCGCAGGAGCCCAGCCCCATGACCATCCACGTTGGTGACCGCATTCCCGAAGTCGTGCTCAAGCGCCTGCGCGAGGGCATCGAGGCGGTGGACACCCACAGCCTGTTCGCCGGCCGCAAGGTGCTGCTGTTCGCGGTGCCGGGCGCCTTTACCCCGACCTGCTCGGCCAAGCACCTGCCGGGCTATGTGGAGCACTTCGACGCATTCCGCAAACGCGGCATTGAGGTGCTGTGCACCGCGGTCAACGACCCGTTCGTGATGCAGGCCTGGGGCCGCAGCCAGCTGATCCCCGACGGCCTGCACCTGCTGCCCGACGGCAACGCCGAACTGGCCCGCGCACTGGGCCTGGAGATCGACGCCAGCGGCTCGGGCATGGGCCTGCGCTCGCGCCGCTACGCGCTGTATGCCGACGACGCCGTGGTCAAGGCCTTGTTCGTCGAAGAACCCGGCGAATTCAAGGTGTCCGCCGCCGATTACGTACTGCAGCACCTGCCCGATTGATGCATTGATTCCCCCCAACCACTCAGAAGGAAACCGGCCAGCCATGTCTAACCAGCCAGCCAAGCAACTCCCTGACGGCATCACCGATACCGCCACCTTGCGCAGCCGCGCACGCCAGAGCATCGAAGACGGTGCCATCACCGAGAGCTACCACGCCGACCGCGAGGCGGTGATCGAGCTGCTCAACACCGCACTGGCCACCGAATACGTGTGCACCCTGCGGTATTACCGCCACTATTTCATGGCCAAGGGCATGCTTGCCGACGCGGTCAAGGGCGAGTTCCTGGAGCATGCGCAGCAGGAACAGGCGCACGCACACCGGCTCGCCGAGCGCATCGTGCAGCTGGGCGGCGAACCGGACCTCAATCCGGACACGCTGACCAAGCGCTCGCATGCCGAATACAAGGAAGGCAGCGACCTGCGCGACATGGTCAAGGAAAACCTGATCGCCGAGCGCATCGCCATCGACAGCTACCGCGAGATGATCGATTTCATCGGCGACAAGGACACCACCACCAAGCGCATCCTGGAAGACATCCTGGCCCAGGAAGAAGAGCACGCCGACGAGTTCGCCGACCTGCTGGAAGGCTGGATCGGCGAGTGAGCCGAGCGATTGCAATGCAGCGATGCGTTGCGAGCGATGATCGGTATCGACATCCACAGTGACGTTGAAAGTTGAAACCGACTCGATGATTTAAGCAAACAGGGCGCCTCGAGCGCCCTGTCTGTTTTCTATGCCGCAGGATGGTGCGTGGTTGCCTGCTGCCGTAGGAGCGCACCCGGGCGCAGCACGTGCTAGTCAGCGCAATACGCGAAAGCGCAGCTGCGTCCAGGCACCGTCGCTGGCCATTGCGGTGAGCGTATGCGTGCCGACCTCGGCGAATTCGCGCTGAAATCCCTGGCGTCCGTTGGTCTGTGCGATCCAGCGGCCGTCCAGCAACCAGTCGATGCGCGCGTCGCTGCCCAGTGCACGCAGTTGCAGGCGCACCGGACGCGAGGTGGCGTTGGCACGCGCCAGCGTGGCGCGATCGCTCAGCCCGTCGATACGCAGCACGCCGCCCCCGGTCATGCGCCCATCGGGCAGACAGTCCGCCGCAAGTGGCGGCAGTTGCGCAGCATTGCGCTCGGCGGCGCTGAGCCACGGCGAGACCAATGCCGGCCAGCGCGCCACTGCATGCGGCACGCGTTCATGCGCCTGGCTGCACTCCTGCGACAGCCGCTGGCCGCTGCGCGCATCCACGTCGAAATGCAGCTGCCCGCTTTGCCATAGCCGTGCGTCGCGCTCGGCAAAGGTGGGCGGCACTGCGCCATCGAGCACGTAGGCGTCGGCGCGGCGTGCGCATTGCGCCGGTGGTGTCTGATCGGCCGCGCCGCCGAGCGGCCAGCAGATGTCCAGCGCCTGCACGGTGGCCGGCATCGGCACCGGCGCGCTATCGCCGGCACTGCGCGGCAAGGCATCGATGACTTCGAACATCAGCGGCAGCGCGGTGACGGCGCCGTACTGGCCCGGCAGCGGCGTACCGTCCGGACGCCCCACCCACACCCCGACCGTGTAGCGACGCGTGCCGCCGATCGCCCAGGCATCGCGGTAGCCATAGCTGGTGCCGGTCTTCCAGGCCACGCCTGGGCGCGTGGCGGTGTCGAAGGTACCGCTGCCATACCCGGGGCGCGGATTGCTTTGCAGGATCTCGCGCACGATCCAGGCCGCACCCGGCGACATCAGCCGGCGCTCGATGCGCGGATCGTCCGGCGTATAGCGCACGCGCCCGGCGATACCGCCACGATTGAGCGCCGCAAATGTACCGACCAGTTCCTGCAATTGCGCGCCTGTGCCACCCAGGATCAACGCCAGATTGGGCACGCTGCCGTGCGCAAAGCGCAGCTCGATCCCGGCATTGGACAGCCGCGCAGCAAACCGCGCCGGGCCGATCCGGTCGAGCAGGTCCACCGCCGGCACGTTCAGCGACAACCGCAACGCCGTCGCCGCGCTCACCGGCCCATTGAAGGCCGCATCGAAATTGCCGGGCCGATAACTGCCAAAACTCTGCGGCGCATCCACCAACAGGCTTTCGGAGTGGATCAACCCATCGTCCAACGCCATGCCGTACAGGAACGGCTTGAGTGTGGAACCGGGCGAGCGCCAGGCCTGCACCATGTCCACATGCCCCAGCCGCTTGCGATCGCCAAAGCTGGCCGAGCCCACGTATGCGCGCGCTTCCATGGTGGCGTTGTCCACCACCAGCAATGCCGCGGAGGTGCGCTCGGGCAGCTGCGAAAAGTATGTCGTGACGCGTTCTTCCAGGGTGCGCTGTAGCTCCACATCCAGCGTGGTCACGATGCGTGCCGCGCGCGGTTGCGCGCTATGCAGCCTCTGCGCGAGCAGCGCCGCATGCAATGGCGGTTTGAGCGAGCGCGTCACCACCGGCTCGATCCGCGCATCGTCCACCTGCGCGCGCGACCACACGCCCAGCTCCACCATGCGATCGAGCACCTTGTCGCGCGCGCGTTGCGCGGCTTCGGGATGGCGATCCGGGCGCAGGCGGCTGGGCGATTGCGGCAACACCGCCAGCAACGCAGCCTCGGCCTGCGACAAGGCCTTGGCTGGCTTGCCCAGGTACGCCCAGCTGGCCGCTTCCACGCCTTCGATGGTGCCGCCATAGGGCGCGCGCTCCAGATACAGCGTCAGAATCTCGCGCTTGCTCAGGTGCGCTTCCAGCTGCAGCGCGCGCAGCAGCTGCTTGGCCTTGCCCCACGGCGTGCGCGTATGCGGGTCCAGGATGCGCGCCACCTGCATGGTCAAGGTCGAACCGCCGGAGACGATGTGCCCCTGCCCGATCCACTGCCCGCCGGCACGCAACAGGCCCCACGGGTTGACTCCGGGATGGCGCCAGAACCAGCGGTCCTCGTAATTGAGCAGCGCCTGCAGATACAGCGGCGACACACTCTGCGGGCTGGCCGGATAACGCCACACCCCGTTGCGGTCGGCGAACGCGCGCAGCGGCGTGCCATCGCGTGCCACCACCAGCGTGGAGGTGTCCCGTGATTTGGGTAGTGGCAGTGGGAAGGCCAGGTCCAGCAGCAACATCGCAGACAATAGTGCCACGGCGCTCCAGCGTAGCCCCGTCAACCAGCGCCGGCCACGCCGAGCAACACCCTCCTTGCCAGCGACGCGTTCCTGCGTCTGGTCGATCCTTGCCTGCGCGTGCTGCTGCTCATCCATCCTGCCAAGGATGCAGGGCAAAACGCATTTCGGCCACCATCGCGCGCGGCAAGCTGTGGCGTTGAGCGATCAACGTGACTGTACGCTCCTGCTTGCGCGACGACAGGTGCGCTAGCCCACCACGTCCGCGTGCGGCGAGCGACGCGGCCTTACGAACAGCCGCAGCAACCCCATCGCCAGAAATACCGCAGACAGGCGTAACGCAATGCCGAGCCCGCCGCTGGCGGCCGAATCGGAGACCGCAAAGACCGTCCAGGCCGCGTTGAGCGAGACATGCAACACCCAGCCGCTCCAGATCGTGTAGCCATCCTGCGCGTCCACGATGGCAAACAGCAGCGCACCGATGCCAGTAATGGCGAAGATCAACAACGCCTCGCCACCTCCACCGCCGGCCCCGAGCCAATGCACACCGCCAAACACAACCGCCTGCACCAGCGCGGCGATTGCCGGACGCCAGGCCAGCGCACGGCAGGCAAAGACGAAGCCGAAACCACGAAACACGATTTCTTCCGCTAGCGGAAACAGCAGCGCCAACCAGAGCAGGCCAAGCAGATCGTCGGTGCCGACCGAGCTGGACTGCGTCCACAGCCCCAGCCAACACGGCAGTGTGGCAAGCAACGTCAGCGCCGGGCCGCGCAAGCCGTTCCAACGCAACCCCAGACGTGCCGCGAGCTCGCCTGGCATGCCAGGACGCAGCAACGCCGCTGCGACGAGCACGAGCACTACGCTGAGCAGATTGTCGAGAATCCCACCGCCGTAAGGCACCGGAATTTTCGGGATTGGAAAACCAAGGGCCTTGGCCACATCACGCACCTGCAGCGCGACCAGCAGCACCAACAACCAGACAACATGCGGCGTGAGTCGGCGCAGGGATGTATCGAGCGGCATGCAGACGTCCTTGCGTGCAAACGAACGCTGACTATAACGGCAACACCACCGACGCAGTTCTACGGATCACATTGCGCGGCGACATCCGCTCCAGTCGCAGGCCAACTGCATGCGGTGATGCAACGCGACACTCACCGCTGCTCCAGCGACGCGCGATAGCGCAGCAAGGCTTCCGGCGCATCGGTCTGGATGATCGACACGCCTTCGCGGTACAGGCGGCCCCACACCTTGTCAGGATCGCGCTCGGCATCGGCGTCGCCGCCGTAGCCGGCGATGAAGCCTTCCCACAGCGAGTTGACCATCAGCCGCACCTTGTGTGCCTTGCTCACTGCAACCAACGCCGGCAATTGCGCTGCCGACATCTTGGGCAGCTCGAACGCGACCGGATGCGCGTTGCGTGTCTGCGCAGTGGCGATCGCGGCCAGGTCGGCAGTGCCATGGGCGTTGATCAGGATCGGGAAGAAATACACCTTGTCGAACGGCAGCATCGCCGCCAGGGGCGGCGTAGCGATGCCGGCTTCGGCCTTGACGATCACCTGGTGCTGCATGCCGGCACGGGCAACCGCATCGACCACCTGCACGTAGATCGCATCCTTGACGTCCAGGTTGAGCAGGATATGGCCCTTGGACCTGGCCAGCATCTGCTCGAGCGTTACCACGCGTTGGTCGGTCAGCGGCGCCTGCGCGCCACCTTCGTCGCTGCGCAGCCGCAATTTTTGCAGGTCGGCCAAGGTCAGCTCGGACAGCTTGCCGGTGCCGTCGGTGGTGCGGTCCACGGTGGCGTCGTGCAGCATCACCAGGGTGCCGTCGGCAGCGCGGCGCACATCGGTCTCCATCACGTCGGCACCGATGGCGATGCAGCGCTCCAGCGCGGCCAGCGAGTTCTCCGGTGCGCTGTCCTTGAACCCATGTTCCGGTGCCGGTGCATGGCAACCGCGATGGGCCACCACCACGATGCCGCCGTCAGGATTGGTCAGCCGGGCCTGGATTGCGGCCACGCCGGTGGGCGCCGCGCTCGCATGGGTGGCCAGTGCCGCGCACAGCATGGCCGCGACGGTGGCGGCAGTACGTAAGGTCATCGAACAACTCCGCTTGAAGGGATTTACAGAACTATTGCGTGTCGGTCAGGTAGGCGCGGCGGGCACTCAGCATGGCGCCTGCCAAGTGCACATCTTGATTTCCACGCACTGCACGCACCGACCTGGGCTCTGCTCGCCATGCCAGCTTCGCCGCGCCTAGAACGTCGGCGTAAAGCGCAAGCCGAACCAATACGTCGTGGGTACCGAATAACTGTCCTTGAGCAGGTTCTGCCCGGGGCCGGTCACGCTGGTGATGCGGCTGTGGGTGAGGTTGCTGACCTGGCCGATCAGGCTGAGCTGTTTGCTGATCGCATAGGTCGCGGTGAAATCCAGCTGCGAACGCGGCGACCAATACAGGTCCTGCCAGTCGATATTGCTGACGATGGCACGCAAGGCCTTGCCCTGGCGATTGTAGGCCGCGCGCAGCTCCAGCCCGCCGGTGTTGTAGAACAGCGTGGCGTTGGCGGTGTAGTCGGGCTGTCCGACCAGATTGTCGAGCTTGCGCTCGCGCTGGCTCACATTGCTGCCGCTGCCAACGCTGTAGGGCACATCCAGGCTGCCATCGAGCACCGCAAAATTCGCGCTGAAACCAACCCCACTCAGCCACGGCGCGATCGGCGCCAGGGTGTTGACGATGCCGTTGAACTCCACTCCGCGGATGCGCGCCTTGGCGGCATTGGCCGGCGTGCTGATCAACGCGTTGGCGTAGGTGGTGCCGTCGAACGTGAAGCTGTCGGTGCGCGAAAGCGTAAAGATCTCGTCCTGGATGCGCTTGTCGAACACGGCCGTGGACGCAAACGCATCGAAATCGCCAGGCAGGCGCCATTCCAGCGACAGATCCAGGTTATTGGACACGCGCGGCTTGATGTCCGGGTTGCCGATGGTGACGGTGACGCCTTGCGCATTCGGGTTGCCGGCATCGGCCGTGTTGACGAAGCCAATCGAGGTGCGCGCCGCATACGCATCGTATGGCGGGCGGCCGAGCGTACGGCTTGCGCCGGCGCGCAGGTCCAGTGCATCGGTCAGGTGGTAAGTCATGATGGCCGAGGGCAGCAGATAGTGGTAATCGGCGCTGGTCGGGTTATCGACATACACATAGCGGTTGGTCGCGGCATCCAGCTGCCGCTGGCGGCCGACCGTTTCGAGCCTGGTGCTGTCGAAATGCAGGCCGCCCTGCACATTGAAACGCTCGCTGCGGTAGCTGACCAGGCCATAGCTGCCGAAGGTCTTTTCGGTATGGGTGAAGTTGTCCTGATTGCTGAAGGCCTGCTGGTCGGTGCTGTTGAACGCGCTCAGCGGCGTTGCAGCCAGCGCACGATTGGCCTTGTCAGGATCGATGGTGATCAGGTTCAGACCGGCGTAGCGCATCGGCGCCCGGCCGGTGCCCGCCACATCGGCTAGGCCGAATGCCGGCGCACTGGTATTAGGCTGATACTCGACGCGATAGATGTCGTAGGACGGCTTGTCGGTGGTGTACGACATGCCTGCGGCAAAGCCGATGCCCTGATCGCTCTCGCCCTGGTTGAAACCGTAATCCAGCCGGCCGGTGAGGATGCGATCGGCCGCGGTGCGTTTGTAGTCCGGGCGCCAGTACGACAGGCTGTAATTGCCCAGATCGTTGTAGGCCTGCGGCGACACCCCGAAGCGCTGATCGAAGCCGGAGGTGTCGTAGTTGAATGCGTAGTTGGGCGTGGCATTGATGGTCACACCGCTGCCGGTCTGACCCACCGGTACCGGTGCGGCGCGGGTGATGCCGGTGGCGTACTTGATCATGCGGATCGGCTCGTCGTAGGTCGCATCCGACCACGCGCCGCGCGCGGAAAACTGTTGCCGATCGGTGGGCCGCCAGATCGTGCCCAGCTGCGCGACCTTGGTGCGCGTGGTGACGATCTGGTTCGAGTACCCCACCTCGATGTCGCCGCCGGGATAGCTGCCGGAGGTGGCGGTCTGATTGAACACCTGGCCACGGTTGCGCGGATCGATGAGGACCTCGTTGCGCTCCATGTTGTCCTTGAAATAGTAGTAACCGGCCGTTGCATAGGCTTCGAGCGCGGCACTGGGATGCACTTCGAACTTGCCGGTGACGCCATAGCGGTCGCGCTGGTTCTGCACGTACCAGTACTTGTCCTGCTGCGGCACCGCCCAGCCATTGCCGAGGTTGGCGCCGGTCTGCAGCACGCCGTTGTTGTCGTAGAACCCGTAATGCACCGTGTCGGTGGTCATATGGGTTTCGGTGTAGCTGCTCAGCGTCTGGTAGTTGGCCGACAGGGTGACCCCGTACTCCTGCTCGCTGCCGAAAGTACGGCTGCCGGTGGCGTTCAAGCGATAGCCGGGGTCGTCCTGATCGCGCGGCTTGCCGACATCGTTGGCATGGCCCAGCGCGGCTTCGGCACTGAAAAAAGGCTTGCCGCCGTTTTCGAAGGCGCTGCGCGTCTTGAGGTTGATGGCCCCGCCCGTTGCGTTGGGGTCCAGATCGGGCGTGAAGGTCTTGACCACCTGCAACTCGCTGACCATCGATGCCGGCAGCAGGTCCAGACGCACGCCTCGGGTGATCGAGCCGAGCGTGCCGTTGGGCGTGCCGGGCGAGGCAATGGTCAGCCCATCGATGGTGACGTTGTTATAGGACGGACCCAGGCCGCGCAAGACCGGTGTAGCCGCCTCGTCGCGCGGATGCTCGTTGTCGGTGGCCGGCAATACCGACAGACCGGGCACGCGGCGCAGCGCTTCGACGATGGTGCTGTCGGGCAAGGCGCGCACATCGGTGGCGCTGATCACATCGGTGATATTGGTTGCCGCGCGCTTGCTTTCCACCGCGGCGGCATTGGCACGGCGCACGCCGGTGACCTGCATAGCGTCGAGGGTCTGCACGCCGGTTTTGGTGGTGGGCGATGCGTCGCTAGTGGATGCCTCGCCTTGTGCCGATGCAGGCGACGTGGACGATGCAGGGGATGCAGGGGATGCAGGGGATGCAGGGGATGCAGGGTCTATGGAATCAGCGGATGCATCTGCTGGCAATGAAGAACGTTGCCTTGCAGTCGCAACTTCAGCATCGGGCGTGGTTGTCTCGTCATTATGAGCTGTAGGTGTAGCTGCGTTCGCTGATGCGCCCGCGGTCGCGGTCATGGCCGCAGCAGACATTTGAGCGGAGGCATCGGCTGCAATAGCTGCCCACTCGTGGGCGCATGCCTGCGGAGCTGGCGAACACGCCGCAATGGCAACGGCGAGAACGGACAAGTGCAAACGGTACGAATCGGAGCGCTGCATGGAATCCCGAGATCGCGCAGCAAGGACGCCGCGCCTATAAGAAAGCACGCCAACGTAGCCACTAAAAATGACCCTTGCGTGTCGCTGGCATCGCATCGAAAAGACAGTGCGCAGCGATGTCGTCGTAAGCGAAGAAGCGGTTGTGCTGGCGTAGGAGCGCGCTTGCGCGCGATGAAGCTTTCCCGGTGATGCCCAATCGCGCGCAAGCGCGCTCCTACGGCAGCCAGATTGCACCCCAGAATGGATAATCGCCGACCCGCTCGACCAGTCCGGCGCGTAGCGGGTTGGCGATCAGGTAACGAGCCACGATGCGCAGATCGTCGTCCTTGCGCAGGCCGCGGTCGTGGTAGGCCCGCGCCCAGACCACGGCGGGCATCCTGCGTTGCTGGTTGACCGCACGCGTGCTTGCTGCCTTCATGCATGACACCGTCCGCGCGAGCGGAGTGACATCGCCTAACTGCACCAGCCAGTGGACATGGTCCGGCATCAGCACCCAGGCAAGTAACTTGGCATCTTCTGGCAGCGCGGCGATGAACGCGCGGCATGCTGACGCGGCCAGCTGAAAATCGTCGAACACACGTCGCCGCTGCCAGGTTGTAACGGTGAGGAGATAGCAGCAACTGCCAGCGAGCGCCGGCCACGACGAAGCGCGCGATGTCCTGCGGAAATAGAGTTGATCATCGATGCATGCTGGTCCGCCCATGCAAGCGCTTGCATCGGAATCGGATGCTTGCTTCGGTGAGAAAATTCCTGAACGTAGGAGCGCGCTTGCGCGCGATGGGGGCGTTACCGGAAAAGCCCCATCGCGCGCGCGCGCGCTCCTACCTTGTTGTCCTACGGCTGCACCACCGTCATCGTCGCTGGTGTGCTGCGCCCCACGCCGCGCAGCTCGGGGCGATACATGTCTTCCACCAACGATGGCGGCACCGTGTAGGTGCCCGGGGTGACTGCGCGCACCAGGTAATACAGCTGCGCCTTGCTGCCCGAGGACAGCGCTAGCGCGGCCACATAGCGGTCGTCGCGGAACTCTTCGTGCTTGACGTCGGCGGCGCTGGAACGCTCGCTGATGCCGATGCCGTCCACCACCACGTCAGCCCATTGCTTGGCATCGCCGAGATTGAAGTTCTCGATCTCCAAGCCGGCCGGCAACAGGTCGGTCAGCAGCGCGTCCGGCATGTCGCTGTTGGCGGTGATGGTGACGCGCACGATCAGCGCTTCGCCTTCCTTCAATGCACGTGGGGTCCACGGTTTGCCGTCGGTGGTGTACCAGCTGCGCTCCACGCTGAGGTTGCGCGTGTCCGGCTCCGGTGCGCTGCGCGGGATGCCGGCCACTTCCAGGCTGGCGTACATCGGTGCCTCGCCCTGCGGTGCGAACTGCACGCCGCGCGCCAGGGCGGCGCTGTCGAAACTGCGCCCGAACAGACGTGCCGGCGCAATCTCCTGCGCCTCGCCGCCAACAGTCAAGGTGCCGGACACTTGCTTGCCCTGCCCGACCATCAAGGCCTTGCCCAAGCGCGCCAGCGCCACCTGCTCCTGCGTGCTCAGCCACAGCCAGCCGGTGGCGCGGCGTGCATCCAGCGCGCGGCCCAATGCCACTGCGCGGGTGTCGTACTCGGGCTTGGACAAGCCACGCTCGTGCAGCAGCGCCATCATCAAGGCATCGTCGCGGATCGCGCTGCCGTAATCGGCGAAGTACGGCGGACGCTCGCTGCTGTCCTTGGCAAAACCCGCCTTGATCGCCGCCTGCCCACGCTTGGTGTCGCCCTGCAGCGACAATGCCGCGCCCAGATGCACCAGCGACAAGCCGGTCAGCGCCTTGTCGCGCTGGTTGTCGTACAGCGCGCGCAGCGTGCCCAGCGGGGCGCGGTTGACGCGTGCCAGCACATAGCCGGACCAGGCCTGGTTGGCGAACTTCAGGCTATCGCGGCGGTCCTGCCCGTAGAACTCGTTGCCACCGGACAGCAGGTCCTCGCTGAGCCGATTGAGCGCCTTCTGCAGCACGTTGTCGGGCACCGCAAAACCGGCGTCCTTGGCGTCGAGCAGGAACTCGGCGATATACGGGGTCAGGCCCGGATTGACGTAACCGTCGTCGCCCCACATCGAAAAATGCCCGCTGGCGATCTGCATCGAGGCCAGGCGACCGAATGCGCCTTCCATGCGCTCGCGGCGCTTGGCCGCCTCAAGCCCCTTGGTGCCCAGCGCCCTGGCGGTGGCATCGTCGAGCAAGAGCGCGGCGTAACCCTTGCTGGTGGTCTGCTCGGCGCAGCCATACGGATAGTCCAATGCACCCTGCAGGGCGCTGGCGAAGGGAATCGGCGGCAGCGGGCTGACCACCATCCGCGCGGTCACCGAGCCGGCCATCAAGCCATCGGCAAAGCCGCTGTCCAGGGTGATCGGCGCCAGCGGATCGAGCACGCGCGTCTGCGCACGCAACACCTGCGGCCAGCCGGCACGCACCGGCAGGTCGTAGCTGCGGTCGGCCTTGAAGCCGTTGCCGTCCACACGCACGCGCACCTTGGCCACGCTATAGCCTTCGGTGGCGCTCAGCGGGAAGCTCAGCGTCTGCTTGGCATCCACACCGAGCTTGACGCTGCGCGCCGCCTCGGCGATGGCCAGCGGGCCGATCCCGTCCACGCGCACATTGAACTCGCCCGGCTTGCCGGTGAAGTTCTGCACATCTAGCGTCACCGTGCTGCGGTCGCCCGGTGCCATCACGCGCGGCATGCTGGCCTCGGCCAGGATCGGGGCACGCACCACGGTTTCCACCGCGTGGTTGCCGAACCGCGTATCCGAATACACCAACGCCGACACCCGCAGCGTGCCGTTGAAATCCGGCACTGGCAGTTGCACGCGCGCATTGCCCTTGGCATCGAGCTTCACCGAGCCGGAGAACAGGTCCACGGTCTGCACGCGCGCGGTCGGGCGCTTGGCCTGCGGCAAGGCTTCCAGCGCCATGTCGCCGCCGAACTTGAGCTTGCCGCTGGCGCCTTCGAAGCTCTCGATCACGCGGCCATAGATGTCGTAGGCATCAGTACCCAGACGACGCTGCGCGAAGAACTGCGCGTTGGCATCGGGCACCGGGAAGCGGGTGATGTTGAGGATGCCCACGTCCACCGCCGAGATAGTCACGTGCGCCGCCTTGCCGGCCAGCTCCGGCACGCTCACCGTCACCGGCAACGCCTGCTCGGGGCGCATCTGCTTGGGCGCGGCCAGGCCCACCGCCACGCGTCGCGCCTTGCGGTCCATCGGCACATACGCCACGCCCACCGCACGCGCCGGGGTGATCTTGCTCGGCGCACTGCCGCCGCGGAACACCAACGCGGTGATGTAGACATCGTGGCGTTCCCACGCGTCGGTCACCGGAATTTCGAAGCTGCTGCCCGGCTTGACGTCGATGTCCTGCACGTACAGCAGCTTGTCGCTTTCCACCAGCAGCACGCCCTTGCCGGCATGCGGCGGGGTCAGCGTGACGGTGAGCGTGTCGCCGGCGCGATAGGCGGTCTTGTCCAAGGCCAGCTTGACCTTGTCCGGGCGCGCGTCCAGGCCGCGGTTTTCGTCGTTCCAGCTCCAGCCGGCGCGGAACGGGTAGCGCGTGGTCAGCCCGGTGGCCGGGTCGAACACGTCCAGGCGGTACTCGCCCCACTCCACCGGGACCTCGAGCTTGGCGTTGCCGCCGGCAATGTCGAGCGTGCGCGTGTCCTTGTTCTCGAAGCGGCGGGTGAAGTCGTAATCCCAGTGGTCGTCGGTGTAGTTCCAGTGGTAGTCGCGCAGCTCGCGCACCAGCGTGGCCTTCAGGCCCTTGGCCGGTTGCGGCTTGCCATCGGCATCCACGCGGGTGATTTCGAAGCGCGCGGTGCCGTTGGCGTCGGTGCCCTCCTTGTCATCGAACAGGGGGCGCACGCCGACCAGCGCCTTGGCCGGCCACAGCACGCGCTTGACGCTGCGGGTGACGGTGCGCCCGCCGGTCTCGTACACGCTGCCCGAGACCACCGCCGCAATCGTGCTGACCGGCTTGGCTTCGGCAGGCAGCGCGATGTCTTCGCGCAATACGCCATCGCTGCCGAACTCGGTGTCGATCACGTCCTTGGCTTCGCGCGGCAGCTCCAGCGTGGGGTCGCCGAAGAACCAGCCCGGCAACGACTCGAGCGGATGCTGCTCGACGCTGACCGCAAGCTTGGCGGTGAAGCGGTTGCCGTCGGCCGGCGCGCCATACAGGTACGCGGCATTGGCGACCAGCGTGAACGGCTGGCCGGCGCTCAGGGTCTTTTGGGTGCTGTCCAGATCCAGCTTCATGCGCTCGGGCAGGAACTCTTCTACGCGCACGGTCATGCCCTGCACGGCGTCCTTGCTGGCCGGATCGGTGCGGAATTCCACCTGCCAGCGGCCGGTCGGCGCATCGGCCGGAATCTGCTGGCTGAACTCGAAATAGCCCTGCTCACCCGGCTGCAGCTTGGTCTCGCGGAAGGTCTTGCCGTCCGGCTGCTTGAGGCGCAGAAATACCGGTTGCGGCTTGGTCGGCTTGCCGTCGTTGTCGCGCAGGATCGCCGACACGCGCATGGTCTCGCCGGGGCGATACAGGTCGCGGCCGGCCCAGGCGAACACGTCGAACCAGGCGCTCTCGCGCCCTGCCACTGCGAATTCGCTCAGGTCCAGCGCCGGCTGGTTGAACGGCAGCACCGAGATATCGGTCTTGCTGCGCGCCACCAGCACGTGGCCGGCATCGAGCGTGTAGTTGAGCAGCGCATTGCCGTTGCCGTCGGTGGCGCCCTTGAGGAACAGCTCGCCCTTGGCATCGAGGACGCGCACTTCCACGTTCTTGATCGGCTCGCCGCTTTGCAGCGAGGCGGTGTGCACGAACAGCTTGTCCTTGTAGGCGCGCGTGTGCAGGCCGATGTCGCTGACGGTGAAGAACGCGGTATCGAAGCCATTGTCGAAACTGCCGGCGCGCTTCATCACCGCAAAGTACAGGCCCGGCTCCTGCAGTTCCTTGATGTCCTGCGTGGGCAGGTAGGTCAGCACGCGCTCGTTCTGCTTGCCGCCAAGAATGAAACGATTGACGTAGACCGGGTCGGCCAGCTTGGACAACGGCTGCTTGTCGTTATATTCGCTCTCCAGCTCCCAGCTGCCGCGACGACCACCGCGCTGGAACTGCTGGAAGAACGCCGGCAGCGACTTCTCGCGCACGCGCAGGAACTCCACGTCCACTTCCGGCACGTTGACCGACACCACCGGCAGGCCGCGGCTCTCGCGTGCCGGCAGCACGCTGCCTTGCGAAGCGAACCCGGCCACCGGCTTGAGCGCGCCGGTGTAGACCTTCTGCTTGAGCGGCTTGCCCAGGCGACTGCCATCGGCGGCCAGCAGGTTGGCGTCGACCAGCACGGTGTAGTCCTTGGCCGCTTCCACGTACGGGTAGCGCAGCGTCTTGCCGTCGTCGGACAGGGTCCAGCTGCTGTCGCCTGTGCCGACCTTTTCCTCGAAACGCACCAGCGCATCGAAGTCCTGCGTGCCCACCAACGGCCGCGAGAATTCCAGCGCCAGCGACAGGCCGTCGCTGGTCTGGTCGGGATAGGCGCGCGCCAGCGCAAAACCGGTGATGGCCTGCTTGTCGGCCTTGATCGCCTCGCCGCTGGCGACAGGCAGCTGGCCGCTTTCGTTGCGCTTGCACGCCACCGCGCCGATCGCCACGCCCAGCAAGACCACCCACAGCAACATGCGCCGCGTACCCGACCACGTCATCCCTGATTCCCGGCTATCCATTCGCACTACCCCATGACTGAGGACGCAAGTATAGCGATGCCGTTCACGTCACCGATGGCGGCACGGGGCGACGCAGCGACTTGCCGATGGGCGGCGATGATGCGCCACCGGGCCAGCGCTGCGATGGGACCTGCGCGCCCGACCGGCGGTGAGCGCAGTGGTTTGACGCCGGTCCATGGCAGGTCGCTGAGTTGCGGCTTGGCTGCAGGGCCCTTGCCCGCCCACCATCGCGGGACACGCCGCAAGTACGTCCCTGTAGGCTCTTACGCGACGGTGGGCGGGCAAGGACCAGTCGAGATGGTCGGTGTGCAGGGGCGCACTCAGGGCATGGCGTGCATTGTTCGGAGGATGGTGCGTCCAACAAACGTTCCATCACAAGCAGAGCAACAAGCAGGCGTTCAACAAAGCAGCCGACGCATTTTCTGGTGCGGTGTCCTCGCCGATTGCGGGACCGTGTGGCGGCATGGATGCCGCCACCGAGCCTACAAGGACGTACTTGCGGCGTGTCCCGCGAGCGGTGAGGGCACCGCGCACACGACCAACCAGGCTTTTGACTGCATCCCAAAGTACGGCCAATAAAACCACTGCGCTCGCCACCAAGCGGGCGCTCCCCACATGTTGATAGCCACTCCTAGCGCAACTGCAGCACCGTGCGCATGTACAGGTCGATCAACGCCGGCTTGTCCGCACGCAGGCAGGCCTGCACGTTCGGCGTGCCTGTGCTTTCGCGGGTGTAGCCCTGCGCATCGACGTCCAGATGCAACGGCGTGGTCGGGCACAGGTCGGGGCGCAGCAGCCAGGCCACCGGCACTGCGTCGAACAGGGTCGGCGTGGCGCTGGCCCAGGGTTGGTCGGTATTGCGCCACTGGTAATACAGCTGGGTGAGCGCATCGGTGAGCCCATCGCCGTGCGCAAACAAGGCGATGCGCTCGGGTTCTTCCAGCGTGATCTGGGTGGCGTCCAAGGGCAGCAACACGATCGGCACGCCGGCCGCGAACACCTGCTGCGCCGCCGGCACATCGGCCAGGATGTTGTACTCCGGCGCTGGCGCGCTGGCCGGCCGATAGGCCGACTTGCCGTAGCCAACGCGTACCGAACCGCCCATCGCCACGATGCGCTTGAGCTTGGCAAAGCCGGCCGGGTCGCGCTGCTGCGCCACTGCGGCGTCGGTCATCGGCCCCAATACCAGCAAGGTCACCTTGCCAGGGTGCAGGCGCGCCTGCTGCAGGATCATCGCCGCCGCATCCGGCAGCTTGCCGGGCAACTGTCCCCTGGCGGCCCAGCGCGCCTGGCTGAAGGGGATCGCGCTGGTGGTGCGTGCGCCCACCGCCAACGGAATCTCGCTGCGCCCGGCCTGCTGCAACAGGCGCTGCAGCAACTGCGCACGCAAGCCGGTGTCGCCCCAGGACGATGCGATGCCCAGCACATGCAGCTGCGGGCTACGCAACAGCAGCCCGAGCGCAAACGCATCGTCGATGTCGTCGCCGATATCGGTGGAGACCACCAGCAACTCGGGGGACGTCGACGTCGACGTGGGCCTTGGCGCCGGCTGCGCGGCAGTGGCGGCAGTGGCAGCAGGCGTCTGCGCCCATGCCACTGCCGACGCACACCACAGGCCCAGCATCCACCACATGTTTCGCCATCCACGCTGCATGCATCCACTCCTGCGACCATAAAAAAACCGCCGGCATGTTGGCCGGCGGTTCGATAGTGCTACACCACGACGCCGATCAGAAGTTGGCGCGGAACTGCGCACCGACGATGCGCGGGTCGTTGATGAAGCCGGTGAGGTTGTTGAAGTCGATCGCACCGGTCACGCGGATCTGGTTGGTGCAATTGCGGCAGAACACCGACAACTCGTACGCGCCCGCGCCCCAGTTGTAGCCGATCTTGGCGCCGCCCTCGACCAGCGGCTGGCCGGTGAACTCCTTGGAGTCGTACAGGAAGAAGTTCACTTCGCTGCGGTAGGACCAGTCGGTGTAGAAGAACAGCTCGCCGTCGTTGCCCATCGGGATGCCGTAACGCAGGGTGGCGTTGGCCATCCACTTGGCAGCCTGCGGCAGGTCGTTGCCGTCGATGATGGCGTTGCCGGCCGCATTGAGCGGGTCGGTCACGGTGCAGGTGCGGCACACGCCCACCGACAGGGTCGGGTCGTCGATGCGGGTCCAGTTGTAGGCGCCGCCGGCGGTGACGCGCAGGTTCTGGGTGAGCAGCGCTTCGAAGTCGAACTCGGCGCCGCGCGCCTTGGTCTTGTCGGCGTTGAGCAGGCGCACGTCATTGGAGACGCCGCCCACTGCGGTGAGCTGCTGGTTCTTGACGCGGAAATCGTAGATGTCGAAGCTCAGACGCGCGCGGTTGTCGAACAGGTCGGACTTGATGCCGATCTCGAACGAATCCACCGTCTCCGGCTCGGCCACGGTCAGCGGCGCGGTGCCCGAGGGCACGCCGAAGCTGGCACCGCGGAAGCCGCGTGCGGCACGGGCGTACACGTTGACGCCGTCGTTGATGGCGAAGGTGGCCGCCAGATCGCCGGTGACCTTGGAGTTGTCGGTCTCGCCGCTGGACGGCTCGACCAGCGTGACGCGGTCCAGCGCCAGCACGTCGAAGGTCTTCTTGTCGTAGGTGTAGCGGATGCCGGCGCGCAGGTTCAGGCGATCGGTGGCCGCGTAGTTCAACGAGCCGAATGCCGCCCACGAGGTATTGCGCTGGCGGGTCAGCTGGTAGCTGGCCAGGTCGCCGCCGCTGAAGGTGTTGTAGGTGTAGTTTTCGCCTTCCACATCGTCGTGGAAGTAGTACAGGCCGGCCTGCCAGTTGAGCGGGCCTTCGTATTGCGATTCGGCACGCAGTTCCTGGCTGTACTGGTCCAGGCTCTTGATGCCGCCGGCGGTTTCCACCGGGAACGGAATCACGCCCGGGCCGGACGGCGGTGCGAACACCGCGCCGAAGCCGCCATCGATATCGCCGCGGCTGTAGTACTTGCCGATGCCTTCGTAGGCAGTGATCGAGTGCAGCGCGATGTCGCCCAGGTCCCAGGTCAGATTGGCGCTGCCGCCGTAGGTCTGCAATTCCTGGTTGTTAGCGCCGTCGATGAAGGACTTCTCTTCGTCGAAGCCGTCCACCAGCTGGTTGGTGCCGGGCTGGATGATGTTGGCGCGGAACAGCCGCGCGGTGCCGTCCAGGTGACGCGCATGCGCGTTGAACAAGGCGCTGAAATCGTCGCTGGCCTGGTACAGCAGCTGCAGGCGCACGGCCGAATCGGTATAGCCTTCCAGATCGCGGCCATCGCGGTTTTCCACCCAATCGTCGCGGCGCTGGCCCAGCGTGGACAGACGCGCCGCCCAATGGTCGCCCATGGCGATGCTCAGGCCGCTTTCCAGGGTCATGGTGCCGTAGGTGCCGTAGGACAGGCTGGCGTAGCCGTCATTGGCGCCGATGGCCGGCTTGACCGAGTTGAACTTGACCACGCCGGCCGGCGTGTTGCGGCCGAACAGCGTGCCCTGCGGACCGCGCAGCACTTCCAGGCCTTCCAGATCGAAGATCGGGAAGCCCTTCAGGAATGCATTTTCCTGCACCACGTCGTCATAGATCAGCGACACCGGCTGCGAGGCATAGGTGTTGAAGTCGGTGTTGCCGTAGCCGCGGATGTACACGCGCGGGAACACACGGCCGTTGGACGACTCGATGTTGAGGCTGGGCGCCTTGCCCGCGAGCACGCGGATATCCGAGCCGCTGGTGGAGATGGCATCCAGGAACTCCGGACGCAGCACCGATGCCGAGACCGGCACGTCCTTGGAATCTTCCGAGCGGCGCTCGACCGTGACCTTGACCGCGTCCAGGCGCACGACACCGTCGTCGCCGGGCGCCTGCTGGGCAACGGCATGGAGCGGGAGAAGGGAAGCAACGGCAACGGCGAGCGCGCTGATCTTGAGCGACCGGCTGGCGGACATGGGAAGACTCCGAATTCGGTTGGCGGAGCGGCCTGATCTGCATGCCGCGTTGCAACAGAATTAACACGATTTACACAAATTTGGCAGAGCGCGTGCGAAAAAGTTTTCCGAATTCGAAAAGGCGTTCGAATTAATGCAACACGCGCATGCAATTTGTGCGTTGGGGCCTGCCCGGTCTCAGTGGGCGATCAGCCGCCCCCGGCGGCATCGACCGGCACCCGCACCCAGCCTTCCATCAGCACCCGCGCACTGCGGCTCATCAGTGCCTTGGTCACCTGCCACTGCCCGTCCACCAGCTGCGCCTCGGCACCGACGCGCAAGGTCCCGGAGGGATGCCCGAAGCGCACCGCAGAACGCGCCGCGCCGCCCGCCGCCAGATTGACCAGGGTGCCGGGCACCGCGGCTGCAGTGCCGATCGCCACCGCGGCGGTGCCCATCATGGCGTGATGCAACTTGCCCATCGACATCGCGCGCACCAGCAGATCGAGCTCGGCGGCATGCACCGGCCTGCCGCTGGAGGCGGTGTAATCGGCCGGCGGCGCCACGAACGCCACCTTCGGCGTGTGCTGCCGCGTCGCTGCGTCTTCCACCTTCGCAATCAAGCCCATCCGCACCGCGCCGTGCGCACGCAGGGTCTCGAACATCGTCAATGCACGCGGGTCGCCATTGATCGCTTCCTGCAGCTCGGTACCGGTATAGCCCAGGTCGCGCGCGTTGACGAAGATGGTCGGGATGCCGGCATTGATCAGCGTCGCGGCGATCGTGCCCAGACCGGGAATCTCCAGCTGATCGATCAGTTGGCCGGTGGGGAACATCGCACCGCCCTCGCCTTCGGCATCGTCTGCCGGGTCGAGAAATTCCAGCTGCACTTCGGCCGCGGGAAAGGTCACCCCATCCAGTTCGAAGTCGCCGGTTTCCTGCACCTGGCCACCGGTCATCGGCACATGCGCCACGATGGTCTTGCCGATATTGGCCTGCCAGATCCGCACCGTCGCCACGCCATCGCGCGGCACCCGCGCGGCATCGACCAGGCCATTGGCGATCGCAAACGGCCCCACCGCCGCCGACAGGTTGCCGCAGTTGCCGCTCCAGTCCACGAACGCTTTGTCGATGGACACCTGCCCGAACAGGTAGTCCACATCGTGCCCGGCACGCGTGCTGGCCGACACGATCACGCTTTTGCTGGTGCTGGAAGTCGCCCCGCCCATGCCATCAATCTGCTTGCCGTAGGGATCGGGGCTGCCGATCACCCGCAGCAGCAACGCATCGCGCGCAGGCCCGGGCTGCTGCGCGGCAGCGGGCAGATCCTGCAGGCGAAAGAACACGCCCTTGCTGGTGCCGCCACGCATGTAGGTGGCCGGGATGCGGAGTTGGGGGAGATGGGTCATGGGCTTGGTCTATCTCGGTTGATCGTGATCACAGCGAAGACGCACTGACTGCGGCGCTGCCGGAAAGTTGAGGCAAAACTTGCGTTGAACCGCTCAAGCGTCGCCGCTCATCCACGCAGGAATGTCGCGCTGCATCTGCAGCACACGCCAGATGACGATGTCCGTGTCGCGTTCGATGTAGAAAATCAAATAGGGAAATCCCTTGAGTGGCCACGCCCGCAGGTCCTGCAGCTTCAACAGCACCGCATGCCGGCTGGAACCGACACCCGGGTGCTGCATCAGCATCTTGACCGCCGACTCCAGCGCGTCGGCAAACGCCAGTTCCAGCGCGAGCCCGGCTTGTTCGCCATACCACGCAGCGGCTTCGTCGACGTCGCGCAGCGCCAACGGGCGCCAGCGCGCCGGCTTCACTTGCTGGCAGCGCGTGCCTGCGCGCGCTCACGCATCTTGTCGAAGAAATCAGGCTCCGTTGCCACGGCCGGCCCGGAGTTGGCCCCATCCAGCAGCAACCCACGCAGCTGTTCTACATCGCGTTGCTTGCGGATCAGTTCGCGCAGGTACTCGCTGCTAGAACCGTAGGCATGCTCCTGGACTTGCTGATCGACGAACTGCTTGAGCTCGTCGGGCAAAGAGATATTCATCGTGGCCATGCGACCTCCTGATGGCAAAGATTGCCAAAGTGTGCGCGCCCGCACGGGTGGGTGCAAGCGGGCGACCTGGCGTCCTCGGGCGTCGAAGCCATCAAGCTGCCGAGGCCTCAAGAAAATCCTGCGCAAACCGTTGCAGCACGCCGCCCGCCTCATAGATGGACACTTCTTCGGCGGTGTCCAGGCGGCAGGTGACCGGCACCTGCACCTGCTCGCCATTGCGCCGATGGATCGACAGCGTCAGCGTGGCGCCCGGCGTGCGCTCGCCGACCACATCGAAGGTTTCGCTGCCGTCGATGCCCAGCGTCTTGCGATCGGTGCCCGGCTTGAACTCCAGCGGCAATACGCCCATGCCGATCAGGTTGGTGCGGTGAATCCGCTCGAAGCCTTCGGCCACGATCACCTCCACGCCGGCCAGACGCACGCCTTTGGCGGCCCAGTCGCGCGAGGAGCCCTGGCCGTAATCGGCACCGGCAATGATGATCAGCGGCTGCTTGCGCATCATGTAGGCTTCGATCGCCTCCCACATGCGCAGCACCTGCCCTTCCGGTTCCAGGCGCGCCAGCGAACCGGCGGTGACCTGCCCATCGATCACCGCCATTTCGTTGACCAGTTTGGGGTTGGCGAAAGTGGCGCGCTGCGCGGTGAGGTGATCGCCGCGATGGGTGGCGTAGGAATTGAAGTCTTCCTCCGGCACGCCCATCTGCGCCAGGTATTCGCCTGCCGCGCTGCCGGCCAGGATCGCATTCGACGGCGACAGATGGTCGGTGGTGATGTTATCGCCCAGCACCGCCAACGGGCGCAGGCCCTGCAAACTGCGTGCACCGGCAAGTGCGCCTTCCCAATACGGCGGGCGCCGGATGTAGGTGCTGGCCGGCCGCCAGTCGTACAACGGACTGACGCGGATGCCCTGCCCCGCGCTGCGCTTGAACATCGGGTCGTAGACGCTGCGGAAGTGCTCCGGCTTGACGCTGCGCGCCACCACCGCATCGATCTCCGCATCGCTCGGCCATAGATCCTTAAGCGTCACCGCCACGCCATCGGCATCGATGCCCAGCACATCCTTTTCGATATCGAAGCGCACCGTGCCGGCGATGGCATAGGCGATCACCAACGGCGGCGATGCCAGAAACGCCTGTTTCGCATACGGATGGATGCGCCCGTCGAAATTACGGTTGCCCGACAACACCGCGGTGGCATACAGATCGCGGTCGATGATCTCCTGCTGGATCGCAGGGTCCAGCGCACCGCTCATGCCATTACAGGTGGTGCAGGCAAACGCGACGATGCCGAAACCCAGCTGTTCCAGCTCGCCCAGCAACCCGGCCTCTTCCAGGTATAACTGCACCGCCTTGGAACCCGGCGCCAGCGAACTCTTCACCCAGGGTTTGCGCGTCAATCCGCGTGCATTCGCGTTGCGCGCCAGCAAGCCTGCGGCAATGACATTGCGCGGGTTGGAGGTATTGGTGCACGAGGTGATTGCCGCGATGATCACCGCGCCATCGGGCATCTGGTCCGGTACCTCCTCCCAGACGCCGGCAATGCCGCGCTCGGCCAGCTCGCTGGTGGCCACGCGTTTGTGCGGATTGGACGGCCCGGCCATGTTGCGCACCACGCTCGACAGGTCAAACTGCAGCACACGCTCGTATTGCGCTGTGATCAGGTCATCCGCCCACAGGCCGGTCTGGCGCGCGTAGGTCTCCACCAAGGCGATCTGTGCGTCCTCGCGCCCGGTCAGGCGCAGGTAATCCAGCGTCTGCTGATCGATATAGAACATTGCCGCAGTGGCGCCGAATTCCGGCGTCATGTTGGAGATGGTCGCGCGATCGCCGATGGTCAGCGCGCTGGCGCCGGCCCCATAGAACTCCAGATAAGCACCGACCACACGTTGCTGACGCAGGAACTCGGTCAGGGCCAGCACGATGTCGGTGGCGGTGATGCCGGGCGCCGGCCGGCCCAGCAGTTCCACACCGATGATGTCGGGCAGGCGCATCCACGAGGCGCGCCCCAGCATCACGTTTTCCGCTTCCAGCCCGCCCACGCCCACCGCGATCACACCCAGCGCATCCACATGCGGGGTGTGGCTGTCAGTGCCTACGCAGGTATCGGGGAACGCCACACCATCGAGCGTATAGATCACTGGCGACATCTTCTCCAGATTAATCTGATGCATGATCCCGTTGCCCGGCGGAATCACTTCCATGTTTTCGAATGCGCGCTTGGTCCACTCGATGAAGTGGAAGCGGTCGGCGTTGCGCCGATCTTCAACGCTGCGATTCTTGGCGAAGGCCTGCTTGTCGAAACCGGCGTATTCCACCGCCAGCGAGTGATCGACGATCAACTGCACCGGCACCACTGGGTTGACCTGCGCCGGGTCGCCACCCTGCTCGGCGATCGCATCGCGCAGCCCGGCCAGGTCGACCAGCGCGGTCTGACCCAGGATGTCGTGACAGACCACCCGCGCCGGAAACCACGGAAAATCCAGGTCGCGCTTGCGCTCGATCAGCTGGCGCAGGTAGGCCTCCAGCATCTGCGGTTCGGCGCGCCGCACCAGATTCTCCGCATGCACACGTGCGGTGTACGGCAGCGTTGCGTAGGCGCCGGGTTGCAGCGCATCCACAGCGGCGCGTGCATCGAAGTAGTCCAACGAGGTGCCCGGCAAGGGCTTGCGGTACTGGCTGTTCATGGCTGGCGATATCGAAGCGGGCGGGGGTATTTCGGGATTCGGGATTCGGGATTCGGAAATCGGAAATCGGAAATCGGAAATCGGAAATCGGAAATCGGGAATCGGGAATCGGGAATCGGGAATCGGGAATCGGGAATCGGGAATCGGGAATCGGATCAGGGTTTCAGGCACCGATGATTTTTGCCATCTCTCATTGCGCTTTCGTGAGCTCGATCGCCTTCATTGAACGAAGGCGATCAGCGGATTAATCCAACCGCTGGCGCGTCCTCAGGAACGCTGATCCAGCGGTACGAAGACCTGATCTTCCGGGCCGGTGTAATTGGCCGAGGGACGAATGATCTTGCCGTCCATGCGCTGCTCGATGATGTGCGCGCTCCACCCGGCAGTGCGCGCCAGCACGAACAGCGGCGTAAACATCGCCGTCGGCACGCCCATCATGTGGTAGCTCACCGCACTGAACCAATCCAGGTTCGGGAACATCTTCTTGATGTCCCACATCACCGTCTCCAGGCGCTCGGCGATGTCGTACATCTTGCGGCTGCCCTGCTCGTCAGAGAGTTCGCGCGCCACGTCCTTGATCACCTTGTTGCGCGGATCGGACACGGTGTAGACCGGGTGCCCGAAGCCGATCACCACTTCCTTGCGTTCCACACGCGCCTTGATGTCGGCCTCGGCCTCGTCCGGGGTGTCGTAGCGCTTCTGCACCTCGAAGGCCACCTCGTTGGCGCCACCATGCTTGGGGCCGCGCAACGCGCCGATGCCGCCGGCGATGGCGCTGTACATGTCGCTGCCGGTGCCGGCGATCACCCGGCTTGCAAACGTGGACGCATTGAACTCGTGTTCGGCGTACAGGATCAGGCTGGTGTGCATCGCACGCACCCACGAGTCCTTCGGTGCAAACCCGTGCAGCAGATGCAGGAAGTGCCCGCCGATCGAGTCGTCGTCGGTTTCCACCTCGATGCGCTTGCCGTTGTGGCTGTAGTGATACCAGTACAGCAGCATCGAGCCCAGCGAGGCCATCAGCTTGTCGGCGATATCGCGCGCGCCTGGATGATTGTGATCGTCCTTCTCCGGCTGCAGGCAACCCAGCACCGACACGCCAGTGCGCATCACATCCATCGGATGCGCCGACGGCGGCAGCTGCTCCAGTGCGGTTTTCACTGCCGCCGGCACGCCGCGCAGCGAACGCAGCTTGGCCTTGTAGCCGCGCAGTTCGCCGTTGTTGGGCAGCTTGCCGTGCACCAGCAGATAGGCAATTTCCTCGAACTCGCTGGTGGTGGCCAGATCCAGGATGTCGTAGCCGCGGTAATGCAGATCGTTGCCGCTGCGGCCCACCGTGCACAGCGCGGTGTTGCCTGCAGCAGTGCCGGACAGTGCGACGGATTTCTTCGGCTTGAAGCCGGAATTGACGGTGTCGTTCATGCGATGCGCTCCCAAACGGTGTCGTGTTGCGGTGTCACGGAAGAAGTGGCCAAACCTGCACGCAGCAAGGCGCGATCATGCGCCTTTGCGTGCAAACAACGCGTCCAGGCGCTGCTCGTAGCCGTGGTAGCCGATGCGCTCGTACAGCTCTTCGCGCGTCTGCATGGTGTCCAGCACGGCCTGCTGATGACCATCGCGCCGGATCGCGGTGTAGACCGCCTCGGCCGCCTTGTTGGCCGCGCGAAATGCCGACAGCGGAAACAGCTGGATCGCCACACCGGCCTGCGCAAGCTGGTCGCGCGTGAACAGCGGCGTCTTGCCGAACTCGGTGATATTGGCCAGCACCGGCACGCCCACTGCATCGACAAACCGCTTGTAGGTGTCCAGGTCGTACGCGGCTTCGGCAAAGATGCCGTCGGCACCGGCTTCCACGCAGGCGATCGCACGTTCGATCGCCGCATCCACGCCTTCCATCTGAATCGCATCGGTGCGCGCAATCAGGAAGAACGCCGGATCGGTCTTGGCATCGGCTGCCGCCTTGACCCGGTCGACCATTTCGGCCTGGCTGACGATCTCCTTGCCCGGACGATGCCCGCAACGCTTGGCGCCGACCTGGTCCTCGATATGGCAGCCGGCTGCACCCGCCTTGATCAGCGACTTGATGGTGCGCTCGATATTGAACGCGCTCGGCCCAAAGCCGGTGTCCACGTCCACCAGCAGCGGCAGCTCGCAGACATCGGTGATGCGGCGCACGTCGATCAGCACGTCTTCCAGCGTATTGATGCCCAGGTCCGGTAGCCCCAGCGAACCGGCCGCCACACCGCCGCCAGACAGGTAGATGGCCTGGTAGCCGGCACGCTGCGCCAGCAGCGCATGGTTGGCATTGATCGCGCCGATCACCTGCAGCGGCGATTCGGCAGCCAACGCCGCGCGGAAGCGCGTGCCGGCGGAAGCGGTGGATGAGGACGTCATGGCGATTCCAGAGTTGGGATGCGGAATTAGGCGCAAATGGCATGCCAACGCCAAGCCATTGATTTCATTCGGCCAGAACGAACCATATGTTGCAAATCTGAAACGCAACGCGCAGCATGCAACATCTTTGCAACGCGGCACCAACGATGCGCAGCCCCAGGTTTACCGAGCCGATGGAGCCATCTCCACCGGTCATCTGGACCGTCAGCGTCTCTCGCCTGACCGGCCTGCTGGCCGACGTCATCCCCGAGTTCGACCAGCGCGCGCGCATCGAGCAGATCAACCTCGGTTTTGCCGAGGCGGTGGAGGTCATCGGCCAGCGCCTGCGCCGCGAGCGTTGCGACGTACTGGTCGCCGGCGGCTCCAATGCCGCCTATCTGCGCAGCCGGCTCGCACTGCCACTGGCGCCGATCCAGGCTACCGGGTTCGATCTAATGGAAGCGCTGGCGCGCGCACGCCGCATCGCACCGCGTATCGGCGTGGTCACCCATGCCACCGACGTGCCCTCGTTCCGCGCCTTCCAGGACAGCTTCGACCTCGACATCGAGCACCGCCGCTTCGTCACCGCCGAAGACGCGCGCGACTGCATTGCCGACCTCCGCGCCAGCGGCATCCAGGTCATCGTCGGCACCGGCATGGCGATCGATTTCGCCGAACAGGCCGGTTTACCCGGCGTGCTGCTGTATTCGGCAGATTCGGTCCGCCTGGCGCTCGAACACGCCATCGCGCTGGGTACCGCGCCCGGCAACGAGCGCGTCGCCAGCCGCACCGGCACGCGCCGGGTGCGGCGCACCGACGCATTGCTTGGCGAAGACGCCGCAATCGCGCAGGTGCGCGAGCTGGTGCAGCTGTACGCCCCGCATCCGGGCACCGTCTTGATCAGCGGCGAGACCGGCACAGGCAAGGAACTGGTCGCACGCCAGTTGCATGCCGGCAGTAGACGACGCGGCCGTTTTGTCGCCATCAACTGCGGCGCCATCAGCGAATCGCTGCTGGAAGCGGAATTGTTCGGCTACAGCGACGGCGCCTTTACCGGCGCACGCCGCGGCGGCCATGTCGGCCTGATCGAAGCCGCGCAGGACGGCACGCTGTTTCTCGACGAAATCGGCGAACTGCCGATGCCGCTGCAGACACGCCTGTTGCGCGTGCTGGAAGAGCGCGAAGTGCTGCGTGTCGGCGCCACACTGCCGGTTTCCGTCGACGTACGCGTCATCGCCGCCAGCCTGCAGCCATTGCAGGCCCTGGTCGAACAGGGGCGCTTCCGCCGCGACCTTTTTTATCGCCTGGCGGCGTTACGCATCGCCCTGCCGCCGCTACGTGACCGCCCCAACGAGATCGCCTTGTTGCTGGCACATTACTTCCAGCAACTCGGCGCGCTGCCGTCGCCATTGTCTCCAGCAGCGCTGCAGCGGCTGCAACAGCACACCTGGCCGGGCAACGTGCGCGAACTACGCAACCTGGTCGAACGCCTGTGCATCCACTGGAAGGCCCAACCGCACGACAGCCTGGGCCTGGATCAATTGCGAAGCTGGGCACCCGAGCTGTTTGACATGCGTACTGGCGACAGCGTGGCGGCACCCGAACACAGCGATCTTGCAACCTCGCGCATGCAACTCACCGCCGCAGCAGTACGCGCCGCGCTCGATCGCGCAAACGGCAATCGCGCCCTCGCCGCACAGGCGCTCGGCGTCTCGCGCACGACGTTGTGGCGCTGGATGCAGGCGCACGCGTCGGCATCGCCTGCTTGAGATGCAGCTGCGGGCTTTGGCTTCGCCCGCTCGGGCCGCAAGCGCAGACGTTGGTCGGCGAGTTTTTGGCACGCAAGACTGGCGGTCAGCGGCGACCGGGCATGCGATGCGATCTACACGACGGGATCGCTGCGACGTTGGTGGTGTGATCCCGCAGCACATGCAGCACGCCACTCAGCACTCGCCCAGTGAGCGAGCGCGCAGCGATCACTTGACCCGCGTGTATTCGGTATCGCCCGTGCTCAGGTGCCCGGTCGCCTGGTCGATCGCGTAGTTGACCGTGCCATCGGCGTTGGACACCTGCAGCACGCCCTTGTTCAAGATCGCCGGATGATTCCTGGTCCTGACGCCACCGCCCAGCAGCTCCGGCGTGGTGTCGCGAATGATGAAGCTCTCGCCGTTGTGCTCGATGCTGAGCACGTTCTTCTCCGACTTCATGTTGACCCACTTGCCCACGTACTGCTCGCCCACGTCACGGGCACAACCCGCCAGCAACATCATTGCAACCAGAGCACTTCCAAGCAGCGCCTTCATCGCCACTCCTTCTTCAACGCGGGGGATTGCAGGATGGCGATTCGTTCCCGAGCCTGCAACAAGCAGGCACAACCGGATGAACACGGCTGTCAGCGACTTGAACAAACCACTGAATCAACAGGCTCTGCACTCGACTCGCACGGATGTCGGCGACAACGACGATTCGACGGCATCGGCCACGTCCATACCAGCATTTCAACCGAGCCAGGTGCCCAGGCTTTGCAGGACACTGCAGGAAAACAAAAAAGCCGGCGCATGGCCGGCTCTTCTTCTCGCGCTGAAACCCTTGCTGTTGCTGGGTTTCGATGGTGGGCGGTACAAGGTTCGAACTTGTGACCCTTGCCGTGTGAAGGCAATGCTCTACCGCTGAGCTAACCGCCCGATGACGCGAGCCGCACATTATAGGGCAGCTGCGGCGCTCGTCAACAGGTTCATCCACTGCGATGATGATGCGGTCGAAAACGCCGCGTTCCGGTGACCGGGCGCGGCATTCCCGCTAGCTTGCAGCGATGACGCGGCGATCGATTCGGCGCCGTTCAAACGCCCGATACTCAGCTTCGATGCCCCGCGTCCAACACGGCTGCGATCACGCGCACCCGCCTCCACCGCATCGCCTCACATAGTATGCGTCGGCTTGTCCGAGGTCGTCAGGCCCGCCAGCAACATCTCGATCTTGTTGCGCACGCCCTCGCCTTCCGGGCCGTCCGGGAACTGCACGCCGATGCCGGCGGCGCGGTTGCCCTGCGCGCCGGCCGGGGTGGTCCAGACCACCTTGCCGGCCACCGGCAGGCGCTCGCTGGAGTCTGGCAGGGTCAGCAGCAGGAAGACTTCGTCGCCGAGCATGTAGCGCTTGGGCGTGGGTACGAAGATACCGCCGCCTTTCACGAACGGCATGTAGGCGCTGTAGAGCGCCGGCTTGTCCTTCAACGCCAGCGACAAAATGCCCTGGCGTGCATTCATTGCACTCATCGAGTTCCCCTAGAACGTGCCGGACGCTCTCCCTCGCGCCAGGCCAGCAACAATTCCGTCACCGCCAGATCGGCGCGGACGGTGGTGCGCAGCAGGTCGCGGGTGCGATTGGCGGCGTCGAACCAGGTCGCCAGCTTGTGCAACCGCGATGGATCGGTCAAGCCGGCCGATGCCTGTGCCAGCGCAAGGTCTGCCGCGTGGCGCAGGCGTTGGTCGGCCTGGCCGTCGTTGGTCCAGCGCTGCGCAATATCCACTGCGCTGGCGCGCCCTGCGGCGATCTGCTCCAGGTCCTGTGCCACCGCGCGGCGCACCGCCAGGCCATCCTCGCGCAGCCACTGCGCCGCAAGCCCCGGATGACCGCGTGCGGCATCCAGCGCTTCCTGTGCAGCCCGCTCGTCGACACCTTGCGACAGTAGCCAGGCCAGCGCCTCGTGCGCGGGCGGCAGCTTGAATTCCAGACGCTGGCAGCGGCTGCGGATGGTCGCCGGCAGGCGCGCCGGCTGCGCGCTGATCAACCACAGGTAGCGCCCCGGCGAGGGTTCTTCCAGCGTCTTGAGCAAGGCGTTGCAGGCGGCGCGATTGATCGCATCGGCCGGATCGACGATCACGATCTGGGCGATGCCGTATTGCGGGGTCAACGACAGCTTTTGCGAAATCTCGCGTACCTGCTCGATCACGATCTCGGTGCGCAGCTTGTCGCCGGTACGGTTGGGAATGAACGAGATCAGCTGCAGGTCCGGGTGGGTTCCAGCGGCGATCAGCTGCCGGCTGCGCTGCGCCAGCGCCGGGTCCGGCGAGCTGGCCAGCACGTGCTCGGCCAGCGCCAGGGCCACCGCACGCTTGCCCAGGCCATCCGGCCCGCAGATCAGCAGGCCGTGCCCGAGCCGGCCGGCGTCCAGTGCCGCCAGCGTCTGGTCGTAGGCGCGCTGCTGCCAGGGTGAAAACGCAGTGGTCATGGAGTGGACTCCGGTTGCGGCAGGCGACGGCGCTGCAGGTAACGCGCCACCGCGGCATTGTGTTCGGCCAGGGTGGCCGAGAACGCATGCGCGCCGGTGCCATCGCCGACCGCCACGAAGTACAGGGCATTCCCTGGCGCCGGACGCACCGCCGCCAGCAAGGCCTCACGGCCGGGCATGGCAATCGGCGTCGGGGTCAGGCCGGTACGCGTGTAGGTGTTGTACGGCGTATCGGTGGTCAGGTCGCGGCGACGGATATTGCCGTCGTAACTGCTGCCGATGCCGTAGATCACGGTGGGGTCGGTCTGCAGCTTCATACCCAGCTGCAGGCGGCGCAGGAACACGCCGGCAATCAACGGGCGCTCCGAGCCCAGCGCGGTTTCCTTTTCGATGATCGAGGCCAGGATCAAGGCCTGTTCCGGCGAGCCGAGCGGCAGATCCGGCGCGCGCTGCTCCCAGGCCTGCGCCAGCGCCTTGTCCATGGCCAGGTGGGCACGCTTGAGCACGTCCAGATCGCTGTCGCCGCGCTGGTAGAGATAGGTTTCCGGCAGGAAGCGCCCTTCCGGGTGCTGGTTGGCGAACCCCAGCCGCGCCATCAACGCCGCATCGTCCAGCGCAGCGATGGATTGCTGCAGCGGCGTGGCGGTGGCGATCGCGGCGCGCAGCTGGCGGAAATTCCAGCCTTCCACGATGGTGAAGCGGTACTGGATCACCCGGCCCTGGCGCATGCGTTCGAGCAGCTCGCGCGGTGACAGCGCCGGCGCCAGCGCGTATTCGCCCACCTTGAGTTTGCCGGCCGCATCGACCTGGCGCGCGAGCAACTGCCATTCCAGATCGGTGCCCTGCGCCACGCCGGCGGCGCGCAACTTGCGCAACGTGGCCTTGAGCGAATCGCCGGGCGCGATCACCACGCTGGGCGCGCTCGCGCTCACCGGTGTGTCGGCAAAGTGCAGGTAATGCCGCCACGCCACCAGCCCCGCAATCGCCAGCAGCGCCACGAGCAACAGGGCCGTGCCCAGCACAGCCAGACATCCACGTTTGCCAGTCACCGCCACACGCACCTCGTCATTGCCCCAGCGCCGCGCAGGATACCGCGCGCCGGTGATGTCCCGTTGAAGCGCTCATGCCTGGTCGAAGGCGCGCAGCACGCCGCGCGCCTTGGCGCGGGTCTCGTCCAGTTCGCGCTGCGGGTCCGAATCCACCACGATCCCGGCGCCGGTGCGGAAATGCACCTGCTCCCCGGCCACCTCGGCGGTGCGGATCAGGATGTTCAGATCCATGTCGCCGTCGCGATTGAGCCAGCCGAATGCGCCGGTGTAGGCCCCACGCGCGGTGCGTTCGAGCTCGGCGATGATCTGCATGCAGCGCACCTTCGGACATCCGGTGATGGTGCCGCCGGGAAACACCGCGGCGATCGCCTCGCCCGGAGTGACGTCGGCGCGCAGACGGCCGCGCACATTGCTGACGATGTGGTGCACATGCGCGTAGCTTTCCACGCCCATCAGCTCGTCCACCTCCACCGTGCCGGGCGCGCAGATGCGTCCCAGGTCGTTGCGCTCCAGGTCGATCAGCATGACGTGCTCGGCGCGCTCCTTCGGATGGCCGACCAGCTCGCGTATGCGTGCGGCATCGTCGTCGCCGGCAAAGCGCGCGCGGGTGCCGGCGATCGGGCGCGTCTGCACCACATCGCCCTGCACCGACACCAGCCGCTCCGGCGAGGAACTCACCACCGCGCGTCCTGCCGCGACGAACAGGCCGGCAAACGGAGCGGGATTGGCCGCGCGCAGGCGCGCATGCAACGCCGCCGGATCGACCGCCGCGGCGAACCTCGCATGCCAGGCGCGCGAGATATTGGCCTGGAACACATCGCCTGCGCGCAGATAATCGAGCACGCGCTCCACTGCATCGGTGAAGCGCTCCGGCGCGTCCTCATCAACAGCCAGCGGCCCGACCCAGCCGGGCAATGGTGGCAATGCGGCGCAGGCGGCGATGTCCTCGACGATGCGGGTCAGCAGATCCTCGCGGCCCGGCTCGGCCAGCGCGATGCAGCGGCCTTGCACCCGGTCGCGCAGCACCGCGGCAGGCGCGCGCAAGGCCAGTGCACTCGGCAGGCCATCGCTGCGCGTGGGCAACTGCAGAATCGGTTCGACCTGCGCGGCCAGTTCGTAATCCAGCAATACCGCCCAGCCGCCGCGAAACGGCCAGGGGCTGGTCGCATCGTGCGGCACGCGCTCGGCCTGCCAGGCCGCATCCAGTGCCTGCAGAAAGCCGCCGTCCAGCACGCGTCCATCGCCGTCGCGCGTGCGCCCATCGGCATCCAGCCGCAGGCTTGCGCCGTCTGCCAGCAGCAATACGTCCCAGCGACCGTGCGCGGTGCCGGAGGCGGTGGATTCGAGCAGTGCCGGATACCGCTGCGGCGCCAGCCGATGCAGCGCCAGCAGGTCGATGTCGGCGTGCAGGGGTCTGGTGAGCGTCATCGGCCGGTTGGGCGTGGGGTGCTAAGAGGCGCCGCCCTGCAGGGGAGGCAGGGCACGCATGAAGAGAAGGATCAGCTCGCGGAGCGACGTTCGGCCGCGTACACGCGCCCTGCCCGACCGCCGTAACCTGCGTGCGGCGTGTACCGCGAAGCATTGTTCGCGGTACACCAGCGCCGGGACGTCAGACGCGCTTGAACACCAGCGTGCCGTTGGTGCCGCCGAAGCCGAAGCCGTTGGACATCACCGCATCCACCTGCACCTCGCGCGCCACGTTCGGCACGTAATCCAGGTCGCAGCCTTCGCTGGGCTCTTCCAGATTGATGGTCGGCGGAATGATGCCGGTATGCAGCGCCATCACCGAGAAGATCGCTTCCACGCCGCCGGCCGCGCCGAGCAGGTGGCCGGTCATCGACTTGGTCGAGCTGACCATGGTCTTGTAGGCGTGGTCGCCAAGCGCGCGCTTCATCGCCAGGGTCTCGGCCAGATCGCCCAGCGGCGTGGAGGTGCCGTGCGCGTTGAGGTAGCCGATCTGCTCGGGATTGAGCTTGGCATCGCGCATCGCCGCGGCCATGCTGCGCGCCGCACCCTCACCGTCTTCGCTCGGTGCGGTCATGTGGAAGGCGTCGGAGCTGGCGCCAAAGCCGACCAGTTCTGCATAGATGCGCGCGCCACGCGCCTTGGCGTGTTCGTACTCTTCCAGCACCAGCACGCCGGCACCGTCGCCCAGCACGAAGCCGTCGCGCTGCTTGTCCCACGGACGCGAGGCGCCGGTCGGGTCGTCGTTGCGGGTGGACATGGCCTTCATCGCGCAGAAGCCGCCCACCGAACTCGGCGAGGAGCCGCGCTCGGCGCCGCCGGCCAGCATCACATCGGCGTCGCCGTGCTGGATCATGCGCATCGCGGTGCCGATCGAATGGTTGGAGGTGGCGCAGGCCGATACGGCCGAGAAGGTCGGGCCTTTCAGGCCCTTGATCAGGCTGACCTGGCCCGGCAGCATGTTGATGATGGTGCTGGGCACATAGAACGGCGAAATCTTGCGCGCGCCGCCCTCGTGGAATTTGATGGTCTGCTCTTCGATACCGAGCAGCCCGCCGATGCCGGAGCCGAGAATGGCGCCAACGCGTTCGGCATTGCTTTCGTCGATTTCCAGGCCGGAATCGTCCAGCGCCATGAACGAGGCGCCGACACCGTAATGGATGAACGAATCCATCTTCTTGACGTCCTTGGCGGACACAAAAAGCGTGGGGTCGAAATTCTTGATCTCGCCGGCGATCTTGGTGGTGAACTGCGAGGCATCGATCTGCGTGATCGGGCCGATGCCTGAGCGCCCGTGGATGATTCCATCCCAGCTGGTGGCCAGATCATTGCCTAGCGGCGACACCATGCCCATGCCGGTAACGACAACACGACGACTCATTGCAGATCTCCTCACCACGGAACGGACGGTGCTTGCGGTTTGCGGATGACGCTTGAAAAACACAGGGCCGCATCAGCGGCCCCATGGAATGTCTGACGCAGCAACGGCTTGACGCACGCCACCGCGGTCAGGAACAACGCATCAGCTCTTGACGTGAGCCTTGACGTAGTCGATCGCCTGCTGGACCGAGGTGATCTTCTCAGCCTCTTCGTCCGGGATCTCGCACTCGAACTCTTCTTCCAGCGCCATCACCAGCTCGACGGTGTCCAGCGAGTCGGCACCCAGGTCATCGACGAACGATGCGCTGGTGGTGACTTCCTCTTCCTTGACGCCGAGTTGTTCGACGACGATTTTCTTGACGCGTTCTTCGATGGTGCTCATTGGGGATATCGCTCCAGATGGAGTAGTGGTGGTACGAAAAAAACGCCATCGGGCTGCGATGGCCGCGTTGGATAGTGTAGTGGAAGCGACCGAGCCTTGCATTGCATCACAAGTCCCGGCCGATCAGCCACTTAGCGCCTCCCGGCGCCGCACGCTCACGGCATGTACATGCCGCCGTTGACGTGCAGGGTCTCACCGGTGATGTAACCGGCGCTCGGGCCGGCCAGGAACGCCACCGCGTTGGCGATGTCTTCCGGCGCGCCCAGATGCCCGAGCGCGATCTGCTGCAGCAGGGCGGCCTTGGCCTCCTCCGGCAGCGCCTTGGTCATGTCGGTATCGATGAAGCCGGGCGCCACCACATTCACGGTGACCCCGCGCGAGCCGATTTCCTTGGCCAGCGACTTGGAGAACGCGATGATGCCGGCCTTGGCCGCAGCGTAGTTGGTCTGGCCGGGGTTGCCGGTCACGCCCACCACCGAGGCGATGTTGACGATGCGGCCCTTGCGCGCCTTCATCATGCCGCGCATCACCGCCTTGGAGGTGCGGAACACGCTGGTCAGGTTGGTGTCGATGATCGCCTGCCAGTCGTCGTCCTTCATCCGCATCAACAGGTTGTCGCGGGTGATGCCGGCGTTGTTGACCAGGATCGAGATCGCGCCGAACTCCTTGCCGATCGCATCGATCAGGCCATCGACCGCCGCGGCGTCGGTGACGTTGAGCTCGCGGCCGTGGCCGCCCTGGGCAGCCAGGCGCGCGCCGATCGCCGCGGCGCCGGAGGCCGAGGTCGCGGTGCCGATCACGGTGGCGCCCTGGGCGGCCAGCGTGTCGGCGATGGCCGCGCCGATGCCGCGACTGGCACCGGTGACGAGGGCGATCTCGCCCTGCAGAGGCTTGCTCATGAATGCTGTTCCTCGAGTGGGGAGCTCGCGACCGCAGCCGCGAACGATGAGGGCTGCCGGCAGCGCCGGCAGGTGCGTCGAATCAGTGCGTCCACGCCTCGAGCGCGCCGGCGTAATCGGCAGGCGTGGCCAGCGGACGGGCGTCCAGGCTTTTGTCGATGCGCTTGATCAGCCCGCTCAACACCTTGCCGGGGCCGCATTCGGCGACCCGGGTGATGCCCTGGGCGGCCAGCGCCTGCACGCAGCCGGTCCACTGCACCGGCAGGTACAGCTGCTCGGCCAGCGCCTGGCGGATCGCATCGCTGCCGGTGTGCACGCGCGCATCGACGTTCTGCACCACCGGAATCTGCGGCGCGTGCCAGCTCAGTCCGGCCATCGCTTCGGCGAGCTGGTTGGCGGCATCGCGCATCAACGGGGTATGCGAGGGCACGCTCACCGCCAGCTTGACCGCCTTGCGCACGCCGCGCTCGGCCAGCAGGGCCAGCGCGCGATCCACCGCCGCCGCATCGCCGCCGATCACGATCTGACCGGGCGAGTTGAAATTGGCCGGCACCACCACCTGGCTGCCTGCCGCCTCGGCACAGACCTCCAGCACCAGCGCATCCTCGGCGCCCAGCACCGCCGCCATCGCACCGACACCGGCCGGCGCGGCGGCCTGCATGAACTGGCCGCGCAGCCGCACCAGGTGCGCGCCGTCGTGCAGCGACAGGGCGCCGGCAGCGACCAGCGCGGTGTATTCGCCCAGGCTGTGCCCGGCCAGGACCGCCGGGCGCTGCCCGCGCTGCGCATTCCACAGCCGCCACACGGCCACGCCGGCGGCCAGCAAGGCCGGCTGGGTGTATTCGGTGCGGTTGAGCATCTCTTCCGGGCCGCCCTGGGACAGCGCCCACAAGTCGACGCCAGCGCCTTCGGAGGCTTCGGCGAAGGTTTCGCGGATCTGCGGATGCAGCTCGGACAGTTCGGCCAGCATGCCCAGGGACTGCGAGCCCTGGCCGGGGAACACGAAGGCAAGAGTGGATTCGGTCACGCGTTGCTGCCTACAAAAATCGAGCCGGGATGATACGTGCGAAATCGCCCCGGCGTCTGTACTGCCGCGTATGCAAGGCCCGTCCGGCGCGACCGCCGGCGCACTTACAGCAAGGCGTTGAGCAGGTCCATTTCGCCATCGGCGAGCCAGTCCACGCACATCACCAGCACCAGCACCACGGCCAGGGAGGTCGCCGCATGGATGGCCAAAATGGCACGCGCCAGCGCTCCGGCCGAGCGCCCCAGGCGACCGGTGAGCTGCGCAAACCGCTGCAGGCGCCCGGTCACCACATGCGCATGCGCCGCCACCGCCGGGCCGGCCGCATCGAAGGCGCCCGTCATCAACCGCTGCAGCACCTTGCGGCGGCCACGGTAGTACTTGGCCACGCCGTAGCCGAACACCAGCCAGTCGCGCGCCTGGGCCTGCGCCAGGTCCATCACCTCCAGCGGGTCTTCTTCGAAATCGATGAAGCCGACCGCCTGCCCGTCGAAGGTCATGTTGCGCGGAAGCGGCTGGCCGAAATACGCGCCATCGCGATGGGCAGCGGCAATGGCCGCCACCGCCAGCGCGATCAGGCGGTCGCGCTCGGGCGCGTCGGCCTCGCGCAGGCAGCTGGCAAAGGAACGGCCGTTGTCGCTGAGCACCAGGGCCGCCTGCCCGCAACCGACCACGCGCGGCACATTCACCGCTTGCGCCTGCAGTTCGCCGAGCCGGCGCGCTTCCAGATCGCGCGCGGCATCGCCGCCACGGTGCGGCGGTGGACGCAAGGCGTCCAGGCCCCAGCGGCGGGCGACGAAGTTGAGTGCTCCGAGCGAGACCGCCCGGCTGTCGCGGCGGTACTGCTTCAGCCAGACGCGCTGTCCGGCGATGACGATGGGTTCTGCCATAACGGGTCCGTCCCTGACGCTGTCAGGCATCGCCGGCGGACGCGGCGCTGCCTGCGGAACTCAGTAGCGCAGCAGCGCCGAGCCCCAGGTAAATCCACCACCGAACGCTTCCAGCAGCAGCAATTGACCCCGCTGCACGCGGCCGGAGCGCACCGCTTCGTCCAACGCCAGCGGCACCGAGGCCGAGGAGGTATTGCCGTGGCGATCCACGGTGACGACCACCTGCTCCATCGGCAGATCCAGCCGCTTGGCGGTGGCTTCGATGATGCGCAGGTTGGCCTGGTGCGGGATCAGCCAGTCCAGGTCGTGCTTGTCGTAGCCATTGGCGGCCAGGGTCTCGTCGACCACCGAATCCAGCGCCTTGACCGCGTACTTGAACACGTCGTTGCCCTTCATCAGCAACGCGCCGCCGCCGTTCTTGCCTTCACCGAAGCCCACCGACACGCCGACCGGATCCCACAGCAGCTCTTTCTTGCTGCCATCGGCATGCAGATGGGTGCTGAGGATGCCGGTGTCTTCGTCAGCCTTGAGCACGACCGCGCCAGCGCCATCGCCGAACAGCACGCAGGTGGTGCGGTCGGTCCAGTCGACGATGCGGGTCAGGGTTTCTGCGCCCACCACCAACACGGTCTTGGCGTCGCCGCTGCGCACGAACTTGTCGGCCACGCTGAGCGCGTAGACAAAGCCCGAGCAGGCGGCGTTGACGTCCATCGCGCCACACCCGACATTGCCCAACCGCGCCTGCAACAGGCAGGCAGTGGACGGGAAGATCAGGTCCGGAGTGGTGGTGCCGACGACGATCAGATCGAGCTCGTCGGCGGTGACGCCGGCCGCTTCCATCGCCTTCAGCGAGGCGAAATACGCCAGGTCGCTGGTGGTCTGGTCGTCGGCGACGATGTGACGCTCACGGATACCAGTGCGCGAGAAGATCCATTCATCGCTGGTGTCGACGATCTTGGACATATCGTCGTTGGTCAACACCTTTTCGGGCAAATAGCTACCCGTGCCCGCGATTCTGGAATAGATCCGCTTGCTCATACTGTTCCCTGTTGCAAGAGCCGCGGTGATCGGCGGCTCCGGAAGAAGCGAGGGTCACCCAGCGGCGTCGAACGCGCCGGGTGCCACGAATCAATCTTCTTGGACGGCCGACGACTTGGTCGCAATCACCTTCTTGCCGCGGTAGTAACCGTCAGCGGTGATGTGGTGGCGCAGATGGATCTCGCCGCTGGTCGGATCGGTCGACAGCTGCTTGGCGGTCAGGGCATCGTGCGAACGACGCTGGCCGCGACGCGACGGGGTAACTCGGGATTTCTGCACAGCCATGGGATTGCTCCAACTTAAGTTCGATAACTTGTCTGTCGAGTCGAACAGGACGCTTCACGCCCGCGCCGACCTGTCTTTCCGCCCTTCACAGCGGCGGTTACTGTTTTTTGAACGCTGCCAGCGCCGCGAACGGACTGGCCTTGTCTTGCTCTTCCTGGGTCGGAACCCACTCGGCCTCGACGGCCTCGCTGCCCGGCGCCATCGGCACCACCGGTATCGACAGGACCAGCTCGTCCTCGACCAGATCCGCGGCCCGCAGCATGCCATCTTCCGGCACCAGCAAGGCCTCGTACTCGGCCGGTAACGCAGCTTCGTCGGCTTCGTCACGGATCAAACCAAGACGCTGTCTGATTTGCACCGGATACAGAAAACGCTGCAGGCTGCGCTGGCAGGCCAGCGGAAGCTCGACATCGACACTGAGTTCGACATAGGCGACCTTCAGCAGGTCGTCATGATCGAACTGGAGCGAATAGACACACTCGCCCTCGGTATCGACCAAGCTCCCTTGCAGGCGGGTCATCGCAGAGAGCGGGATGCGGCCATCGAAGCGCCTGCGCGCTGCGACCATCCGCCAAGCATCCAGCATTTCGGGTACGTTCGCGGACATAAGCCGCAGAATGTTAAAGATCCGCCGACGCCCTGTCAAATACCCCTATTCACGCGCCTCGCAAGGCGCCAAGGCTGGCAGACTCCCCTGCCCGTCCTGCCCAGCGCCCCATGATGCCACGCCTGATTCTTGCCTCCACCTCTGTCTATCGGCGCGAGTTGCTCGGCCGGCTGCGCCTGGACTTCACCACCGCCCGGCCGGAGGTCGACGAACAGGCGCAGCCCGGGGAGCGCCCGGACGCGCTGGCCAGCCGACTGGCTGCCGAAAAGGCAGCAGCGGTGGCTGCGCAGGCGCCCGACGCCTGGGTGATCGGTTCGGACCAAGTCGCCGACCTGGATGGCCAGGCCCTGGGCAAACCAGGCACGCTGGAGCGGGCGCATGCGCAGCTGACCGCGATGTCCGGCCGCGTGGTGCGCTTCCATACGGCAGTGAGCCTGGTCGGCCCTGGCCACACCGCGCACGCGCTGGACCTGACCGAAGTGCAGCTGCGCCCGCTGACGCCCGCCGGGATCGACCGCTACCTGGCCGCCGAGCCAGCACTAGATTGCGCCGGCAGCTTCAAGTGCGAGGGCTTCGGGATCAGCCTGTTCGACGCCATTCGCTCGCAGGACCCCACCGCCCTGGTCGGTCTGCCGCTGATCGCGCTGGCACGGCTGTTGCGCCAGGCGGGGTTCGAAATCCCGTAAGAATTGCCGTGCGACCAGGAGTGAAGGCCGCGCACGCATGGAAAAAATCGGGCACGAGCAAAACTCCCCAATCCCCAATCCCTGCACCCACGCACGCAGCCCTAATCGGGCCGAGTCAGCTCACAGAACTGATACGGATAATCGGCCTGCCCCACGCGCGAGGACAGCGTGCGGCAACGCGCAGGGTCCAGCGTCAGCCCGTACGCGGCCAGGCGCTGCTGCGCGGCCTCGCGCACGGCACGGTCGGCGGCGGCGATGTCCAGCGCCCTGCCCTTGGCAACGTGGAGTACGCAGCGGCCCGGCTGCGATGCATCCAGTTCGGCGCGCAGGCCGCGCGCGATCAACCAGCGCAGGCGTGTGCATTGCGGTTGCACGCTCCACCCCAGCTGCTGCGCCCAGCGATTCATCCGGTCGATCCGCAGCTGCTGCTTGTCGCGCGCCGCGCCCAGCATGGCGTAGAGCTGCGGCCGCTCGGCAATCAGCGTGCGCACGCGCTGCCGGTACTGGTCGGTCTCGGCGATATTCGTCGCCACACCGATGTAACGCACCTGCCGCGGAAGCAGCGGCACCCGCCAGGATTGCGGCTCGTCGCCGACCAGCAACACCGTGGAGGCGGCAGGTTCGCCCATCATTGGTTGCTGCACCTGGAAGCTGTCGCGTGCCCAGGCTTCATGCCCCCAATCCTTCCAACCGACCAACGCGACCAGGGCGCATAGCCCGATCAACCAGGCCGCCTTGCGATCGGCGTGTGTGGCGAATGCGTGCCGGCACATGATCCAGAGCAGCAACGGTGCAAGCAGCTCCAGCACCACCAGATAGCGATGAATGCTGAAAATGGCCTGCCACAGCGCGTAGGCGACGCCGAAGAACACCAGCAGGACCACGGCCGAGCGATCCAGCCCGACCTGCCGCACGGGCCGGCGCAGCAACCCGCGCCCTGCAGCGACCAGCGTCACCGCATACAGCACCGCCCAACCGGCCTGCACCAGACCGAGATCGCCGATGCGCTGCGGCTTGAAGGTAAACAGCAGCGGCCAGATCAGCTGCTCGCCGAAATTGCGCGGCAGCCACCGCACATCGGCGATCGACACCGGCTGCGCCAGCGGCGATTTGAAGACTCCGTTGAACTGCGGAAACAGCGGATTGCCCAGGTGTTGCCAGACCTGCCAATACCAGGGCCCGGCCACCAGCACCACCACCAGCGCCGCAACGCCGGAAAGCACGCCAAGGCCCAGCACGCGCGAACGCAGCCGCCCGCCATCGCACAGGACCGCCGGCACCAGCGCCAACGCGTAGAGCGCATTGGTGAGCTTGAGCGAGACGGCCAGGCCGATCAGTGCGCCGGCAATGGCCCATCGATGCACCGCATGCGTGCCCTGCCGCGCCTGCGCCTGCGCCGACAACACCAGCGCCAGCGCCGCCAGCACCGGGATCGCGCTGGCGGTGTCGCCCATGGTGCCGCCAAGCCCGGACAGAAACACCGCGCTGCACATGCCGGCCACTGCAAGCAGCGGCGCCCATTGCGCGCGCCGCGTTTGCCCGGCCAATACGCGCCATGCCACTGCCGCCACCGGAACGAACACCAGTGCATGCAAGGCGCCCAGTAGCAGCCCGGCCACCGGCCCGGGAAGCTGCAGCATCAGCCAGGCATGCAGCACATCGAGCAATGGGCTGAAGTAACTCTGCATCTGCGCCGGCGCCAGATCCACGCCCAGCCGGTCGTGTGCCCAAGCGTCGCCGATGTAGAGGTGGTAGTTGCGCAGGTCCCAGTTGGCGTCCTGGCCCAGCCCAAGCGAGAGCAGCGCGCCCAGCAGCACGACCGCCGTCACCGCCGCGGCGATCTGGCGTGGCGAATGAAAGCCGAAATGGCGATCGGCCCAACCCAACAGCCGCTGCCGCCGGCCCACCGGCGTCGATGTCGCGATAGCTGCCATCAGCGGGCGGCTCCAGGTGCACGTGCAGCGACAACAGTAGCGACGCCCGGCTCGGCCAGATACGCCAGATGCTTGGCCTCAACGCGCCCACGCGTGACCGTGTCCAGGATCAGCCCGCACGCCAGCAGCAGGAAACCCAGCAGCATCAACGCCACGCACAGGATCGCCGTGGGGAACCGCGGTACCAGCCCGGTCTGGAAATAGGTTTCGAACAACGGAATCGCCAGCACGATCGACAACGTGGCGCTAAGCACAAAGCCGATGGAGAAGAACAACAACGGCCGCTCGGCCTTGAACAACTTGGCGATGGTGGTGAGGATGCGCCAACCATCGCGCCAGGTATTCAACTTGCTTTGCGAGCCCTCCGGGCGCACGCCGTAGGCGGTTTCGACCTCGGCCACCGGCATGCGCAACTGCAATGCGTGCACGGCCAGTTCGGTTTCGGTTTCGAATCCCTGCGCATGCGCAGCGAAGGATTTCACGTAGCGCCGCGAGAACACCCGATAGCCGGACAGCATGTCGTCGAAACTACGGCCGAACAGCAGCCCCGCGCACCGCGTCAGCAATACGTTGCCGATGCGATGACCGGGCCGATACGCGGCCTGCTGCTGATCGCGGCGCGCGCCGACCACCATGTCCAGGCGCTCGTCGATCAGCTTGCGCACCAGCGCCGGTGCGGCGGCCGCGTCGTAAGTCGCATCGCCATCGACCAGCACATAGATGTCCGCTTCCACATCGGCAAATCCACGCCGCACCACATTGCCCTTGCCCTGCAGCGCCACGCGGCACACCTGCGCGCCGGCCGCTGCGGCGATCGTCGCGGTGGCGTCGCTGGAATTGTTGTCCAGCACATGGATCGCCGCGCCCGGCAAGGCAGCGGCAAACGCAGCGACCACCGAGGCGACCGTCGCCGCCTCGTTATGGCAGGGCACCAGCACGGCGATTCGGATCCCGGGCACAGGCACGGGAGAGACAACAGTCATGGCGTCGGTCATTGCGTGATCTAAGGTGCGGAAACGGTGATGGGCTGTTCCCACCAGTCCTCGACGCTGCCGTCGTGGCCATGCAGGCGCAGTCCCAGCCAATGCGTGCCCGGCGGCAGCGCATGCGTGTCGAAGGTGGCGTTGAAACCGACGTTGGGGTGCTGCGGGTCGGTGGAGATCTTCCAATACGGGCGCACATCCAGCGGCGTGCCGTACTCGGCCTGCGCGACCGGGCGCCCGTCCATCAGCAGCTCCACCTGCGACAGCCCGACGCCGTCCTTGAATGCCCAGCCGCGCACCTGCACCCGCCCGGCCACGCGCACGTCCGGCAGCGGCGTATCGATCCAGGCCATCGCCGGAGCGATGCACGGCCCGGGCTGGCGTTGCGCCGGCAGCGCGAACAGCAGGAAGCGCTGGTAGCCGTGATCGGTGGACACAACCGTGGGCGGCGGCAGCGGCCCGACCATCTCGCAGATGTCGTGATAGCGCTTCAACAGGTCGCGATAACGCTGATCGCTGGGCGAGAGCACCAGCAGCCGCGGCCCGGCGCGCGTGCCATCGCTGAGCAGCCCCCACTGCTGCAGCTGCGCGCTGCGTCCGTGCTTGTCGTTCAACTCCGCACGCAGCACCTCCACGTTGGCATCGTGCAGTTGAAAGCCCAACTCGGCACCGACCTTGAAGTTTTCTGCCAGCACGCGCGTGCCCGGCGGCATCTGCGCGAGCCGGAGCTTGACCGCGCGCGCCAGGTCCTTCCACCCGGCGAAGTTGCGCGGATAGTATTTTTCGCCGGCCGCATGTGCGCGAATCGACGGCACCGACACGGCCAGGTAATAGCCGTACGCACCCAGGGTACCGAGCAGCGCAATCGCCCAGGCCGCGCGACGCAGCGTATGCGGCCAACGCATCAGGATCACTGGCACCGCCACCAGCAGGGCCAGGTAGCCCGGCAGCGGCCAGTGGAAGCTGATCCGCTCGGCATCGCTGAAGAAGCCGAGCACGAAGATCGCCACGGTCGAAATCCCGCCCAGCAGGCCGAAATAGCGCCATTGCGCACGCGAACCGCCACCGGTACGCGTGCCGGCCAGGCCGACCTTGAGCATCGCCCAGGCCAGCAGCGGGGTCACCAGCACCGCCTGTATCAGCAAGAACCACAGCCCGGTGATCTGAAAGCGCCATGGATGCCGGTCGACCAGTTGGAAGCGCAGCCCGGCCTCGTCGTGCTCGGTGTTCCAGAACAGCAGCGGCAGCCAGCTCACCGCGCCCACCGTCAGCGCCATCCAGATGCGCGGGTCGCGCATGACCGCGCGCCCCTGCGGAATGCACAGCAGCGCGATGCAGCCCACCCCGATCACCCCGGCAAAGCGGTAATGACTGAGCGCGCCGATCACCAGGCCGATGGCGAGCTCGAGCGCACTGGTGGCATCGACCTCGCGCAGCAACCGCGCGCCGGCATCCATGCACAGCACCGCCGCCAGCGCCATCGGCACATCCGGCACCGCCAGGATGCCGAGCGTTGCCGACAGTGGCATCAGCAGGGTCAGGCTGCCGGCCTGCCAGCCCAGCGTGGAGCCGAACCAGCGCGTGGCGATATGCGCGATCAACCAGGGAATCAGCGCGGCAATGGCCAGAAACGGCAGGCGCAGGGCCAGCAGATGATGCCCGCCCAGTTCCACGCCCAGCCGCGCCAGCCAGGCGGTCATGCCCGGCAGATCCGAATACGCGGCGGCCAGATGCTGGCCTTCCTGCCAATAGAACGCCTCGTCGACGAACAGCGGCAGCCGCGCGGCAATCAACAGCTTGACGGCCGTCGCCAGTGTCCACAGGATCACGAAGGTGCGATGTGCGCGTTGGTCCCCTTGCATTGCCCTGTGCACTCTTCTTCCACCTACGGAATTGTGATGTCGACACCGCTGCGTTCCACGGAAATGCTAACCGATGCGCTGCGCCAATCGCTGCGGCGCGCACAAGACCAGGTCAATTCGCTGCTGCTGGGCAAGGCGCAGGAAGTGCGCCTGGCGTTCGTGGCACTGCTGTCCGGCGGACATCTGTTGATCGAAGACCTGCCCGGCCTGGGCAAGACCACCCTCGCCCACGCGATGGCCTCCAGCCTGGGGCTGGGCTTCCAGCGCGTGCAGTTCACCTCCGACCTGCTGCCGGCAGACGTGCTGGGCGTGTCGGTCTACGACGCCGCCTCGCGCCAGTTCCAGTTCCATCCCGGCCCGGTGTTCACCAACGTGCTGCTGGCCGACGAAATCAATCGCGCCCCGCCGCGTACGCAAAGCTCGCTGCTGGAGGCCATGGCCGAACAGCAGGTCACGCTCGACGGCGTCACCCATGCGTTGCCGGAGCCGTTCTTCGTGATCGCCACGCAGAACCCGGTCGATCTGTCCGGCACCTTCCCGCTGCCGGATTCGCAACTGGATCGCTTCCTGCTGCGGCTCAGCCTGGGCTACCCGAGCGCCGACGCCGAGCGCGCGTTGCTGTCGGGCGTGGATCGGCGCGAGCTGATCGCCCAGGCCGCACCGCAGCTCAGCGACGCCGACGTGGTGGCATTGCGTACGGTGGTGGGCCAGATCCATACCAGCGATGCGCTGATCGGCTATGTGCAGGCCTTGCTGCTGCGCAGCCGCCAGCACGCCGGGGTGCGCGTGGGGCTGTCGCCGCGTGCCGGCATCGCGCTGCTGCGCGCGGCCAAGGCCTACGCGCTGCTGCTCGGCCGCGAGCACGTGCTGCCGGAAGACGTGCAGGCCTTGTTCGTGGCGGTGGCCGGGCACCGGCTGGTGCCGGAGGCCGAATCCTCGTCCGGGCCGGCGCTGGCCAAGGCGCTGCTGCACAGCGTGCCGGTGGACTGATCCAGGTGCGTGCGCACGTGCGCGGCATTGGCCGCCGACTCAGCCTGCTGGCGCGCCCGCGGGGCGCGGAGGCCTTGCCGATCGTGCTGGATCGGCGTCGCATCTACGTGCTGCCGACGCGCTTCGGGTTGTTCGTCACCGCCTTGCTGCTGGCGATGCTGCTGGGCGCATTGAACTACAACAACAACCCGGCGCTGCTGCTGGCGCTGCTGCTGGCCACCGCCGGGATTGCCAGCAGCATCATGGCGCACCTGCAGTTGTCGGCGCTGCGCATCGAGGCGGTGTCGGCCGAACCGGTGGTCGCCGGCGAACCGTTGCGCATGCGGGTGTCGCTGGCACGTCGCGACAGCCGCGCACGGCGTGGGCTGCGCCTGGATCATCTGAACAGCAGCGGCTTCTGTGCGTTGCTCGAGCACGACATGGCCGAGGTGGACCTGCCGGTGCCCACCGAGCGGCGCGGCTGGCAGGACATCGAACGCATCCGCCTGTCCAGCACCCAGCCGCTGGGGCTGGTGCGCGCCTGGTCGTGGGTCTGGCCGGAGACACCGCTGCTGGCCTATCCCAGGCCCGAGGAACAGGGGCCGGCATTGCCCGAGGGCGCCGGTTCGCCCAACCAGACCCGCCTGCACCCGCAAGGCGAGGAGCTGCACCAACTGCGCCCGTATCGCGCCGGCGATGCGCCACGCACGATTTCCTGGAAGCATTCGGCACGCCGCGACAGCCTGCTGGTGCGCGAATACGAGCAGCCGCTGGGCATCGAAGTCACGCTGGACTGGCGCACGCTCAATGCGCTGCCGTACGAGCGCCGCATCGCGCGGCTTGCCCGCTGGGTCAACCTGGCCGAGCGCGACGGGCGGCGCTACCGCTTGTTGTTGCCGGGCCAACCGCCGCTGGGGCCTGCACAAGGTCCGGCCCACCATCACCTGTGTCTGCGCGCCCTGGCCCTGCTTCCCCATGACTGAGCCGTCCGTCCCGATCACCCAGGCCAGCCGCGCCTGGGTGCTGGTCACCAGTTGGCTGGCACTGGCGCCGTTGCTGTTGCAGCTGCCCGGCCTGCTCGCCGGCACCATTGCCGTGGCCGCCGTGCTGGTCGGGGTGCTGAGCTGGCGCGGCACCTTGATGGCACCGGTGCGGTTGTTGCTGGTGGTGGCGATGCTGGGCGCGGTGTACTGGCAGATCGGCATGCGCTTCGGCCGCGACACCGGCTGCGCGGTGCTGGCCGCGATGCTGGCGATCAAGGCCTCCGAGCTGCGCACCTTGCGCGATGCGCGCAGCCTGCTCGGCTTTGCGTTGTTCGCCCCGTTTGCGGCGTTTCTGCTCGACCAGGGGCCGGCGACGATGGGGCTGGCGCTGCTGGCGGTAGTGAGCGCGCTACTGAGCATGCAGCGGCTGGCCGACGAGGAACACCGCACCGCCACGCCTACGCTGCGGATGCAGTTGCGCGGCATCGGCAAGCTGGTCGCCATCGGCGTGCCGCTGGCCCTGGCCACGTTCTGGCTGCTGCCGCGCCTGAGCTCGCCGCTGTGGGGCGTGCCCGAGCGCGCGCTGTCGCGGCCGGGCCTGTCGGACAACATGTCGCCGGGCGAATGGATCGACCTGATGGCCGACGACAGCCCGGCGCTGCGCGTGCAGTTCACCGGCAAGGCGCCGCCGCCGCAGCAACGCTACTGGCGCGGGCCGGTGATGTGGGACTTCGATGGCCGGACCTGGCAGCGCGCGCGCTGGACCGGCCGCGGCCAACCCGCCTCGGTCACCGCCGGGCCGCAGCGCTATCGCTATCGCCTGGACTACGAGCCCACCGATCGTCGCCAGCTGGTGTCGCTGGACCTGCCCACGCAGGCGGTGGCCAATGCCGAGCTGTCGCCCGACTACGAACTGTTCGCGCAGCGGCCATTGAGTGCGTTGACCCGCTGGGAGCTGCAATCGGCGCCACCGGCACGCTTCGACACCGACCTGCCGGACCAGTTGCGCAAGCGCGCCCTCGCCCTGCCGCCGGGCTTCAATCCACGTACGCTCGCGCTGGCACGGCAATGGCGCGCGGAAGCCGGCAGCAACGACGATGCCGTGGTGCAGCGCGCGCTGCAGTGGATCACCCGCGACTTCGCCTACACCCTGGATACCCCCCTGCTTGGCCGCAACAGCGTCGACGAATTCCTGTTCCAGCAGAAGGCCGGGTTCTGCGAGCACTTCAGCTCTTCGTTCGTGGTGCTGATGCGCGCGGCCGGCATCCCGGCGCGCGTGGTCACCGGGTATGCCGGCGGCACCTACAACGGCTTCGGCAATTACTGGGTGGTGCGGCGCATGGATGCGCATGCCTGGACCGAAGTCTGGCTGGCCGGGCGCGGCTGGGTGCGGGTGGATCCCACCGCGGCGGTGGCGCCGGAACGCATCTACGACACGCTGGAAGACCGCGTGCAGGGCGGCGCGGGCAACAATTTTGCCCAGCTCGGCATGTTGGCCAGCCTGGGCCAGGTCAGCGACCTGCTGCGCCGCGGCTGGAACGATCTGGTGCTGTCCTTCGATGCCGACCGCCAGCAGCGGCTGCTGCAACCCTTCGGCATCGATCGCCTGGACAGCTCGCAACTGGCCGCCATCTTCGGCGTGTTTGCGGTCAGCGCGCTGGCGTGGATGGGTTGGCTGCTGGCGCGCGGCGAGCGTGAGCGCGACCCGCTGCTGCGCGCCTGGCATCGCCTGGGCCGCCGCTACGACAAGCTCGGCCTGGCCCGCGAACCACACGAACCGGCCATCGCCTGGGCGCAACGTGTCGCCCGTTCACACCCGAATCCGGCATTGTTGGCACTCAGCCAACGTTTCGCTGCCGCGCGCTACGCTGGCGCTGATTCGGACAGCGCCTCACTCCTCAAAGATCTGCAGCAGCATCGCCCGCGAACCGGAGCTTCCTCATGAGTACCCGCTTTCTTCTTCCCATCGTCGCCGCGCTCGGGCTCGCCGCCTGTGCCACCGCGCCCAAGCCGCTGCAGGGTCAGTTCCCTACGGTCAGTCCGAGCGATTCCACTGCCAGCGCCCAGGTCGGCACGTCGGTGCGCTGGGGCGGCAAGATCATCCAGACCAAGCCCGGGCAGGGCCAGACCTGCTTCGAGCTGATCTCGCGTCCGCTCAATGCCAGCGGCCGTCCGGACCGCAACGCCGTGGACGCCAGCGATGGCCGCTTCCTGGCCTGCCGCTCGGGCTTCTACGACCCGGCCGTGTTCGAGCCCGGCCGCGAAGTGACCTTCATCGGCAAGATCGAAGGCTACGAAACCACCAAGATTGGCGAGTACGACTACAAGCTGCCCAAGGTGAATGCCGACGTGGTCTACCTGTGGCCGGTCGTGCGCGAGGTGGATGTGGTGCCGGCCTACCCGTACGGCCCGTGGGGCGACCCGTGGGGCCCGCGCTGGGGCGGTGGCTGGGGCTGGGGCCGCGGCTGGTGGTAATCGACCGCTGAGTCAGTGACACGCAAAAACGCCGCTCGCAGGGAGCGGCGTTTTTGTTTATGCGATACGGCTGCTGGAACAGGCGCTGATGCGCTCGATCAAGCAACCAGGTCAGGGCGTGCCGAACCGTCCCAACGGCGCGCCGGCCAGCAGATGCAGATGGATATGGAACACCGTCTGGCCGGCATGCTCGCGGCAGTTCATCACGATGCGATAGCCGTCCTGCGCCAGCCCCTGCTCGCGTGCATACGACGCTGCAGCGAGTGCGAGCTTGCCCACCAACAGCGCCTGCTCCGGCGGCACGTCGTCCAGCGTGGGAATCGCGTGCTGCTTGGGAATGAACAGCACATGCACCGGCGCCTGCGGTGCGATGTCCTGAAAGCCCAGCACCTCGTCGTCTTCATAGACGATGTTGGCCGGGATTTCGCGACGAATGATCTTGCCGAAGATGGTGTCGGTCATGGGTGGGGAATCGGGAGTCGGGAGTGGGGAATCGCAAGAGCTTACCGCGCGCGCCACTGCTTTTCGCTTCTCCGATTGCCGATTCCCCAATCCCGATTCCCCGCCCTCAAAGCACCTCACCCCGGGTGCCAAAGGCATGCGACAAGGTGCCGCGATCGACGTATTCCAGCTCGCCGCCCAACGGCATGCCCTGCGCCAAACGGCTCGGGCGCACCGCATGCTGGCGGGCAAGCTGCGCCAGGTAATGCGCGGTCGCCTCGCCTTCCACGGTGGCATTGGTGGCGATGATCATTTCGGTGACCTCACCGGTGGCCAGACGCTCGCCGAGCCGATCCAGGCCCAGCTCGCGCGGGCCGATGCCGTCCAGCGGCGACAGCCGGCCCTGCAGGATGAAGTACAGCCCGCGGTAGCCGGTGGCATGTTCGATCGCCAGGCGATCGGCCGGCGATTCCACCACGCACAGCTGCTGCCGGTCGCGGCTGCTGCTGGCACAGATCGCGCAGATCTCCGCCTCGGTGAAGTCGCGGCATTGCACGCAATGGCCAACCTTTTCCACCGCATTGGCCAGCGCCGCAGCCAGGCGGCGCCCCCCCTCGCGCTCGCGTTCGAGCAGGTGGTAGGCCATGCGCTGGGCCGATTTCTGGCCCACACCCGGCAATACCCGGAAGGCCTCGATCAGTTGTTCGAGAAGAGAGGACATTGGGTCGGGAATCGGGAATCGGGATTGGGGAATCGCAGAAGCCAAGGACAACCTCGCTCTTACGATTCCCGATTCCCCACTCCCGATTCCCCGCCTCTCAGAACGGCAACTTCATGCCCGGCGGCAGCTGCATGCCGGCGGTGGCCGAGCCCATGCGGTCCTTGGATTCGGCGTCGATCTTGTTGGAGGCGTCGTTGAAGGCGGCGGCGATCAAGTCCTCGGCCATTTCCTGGTCGGAGAGGATGCTCGGGTCGATGCGGACCTTGCGGCACTCCTTGGCGCCGGTCAGCGTCACGCTGACCATGCCGCCGCCGGCAGTGCCGGTGACTTCCAGCTTGGCCAGTTCTTCCTGGGCGCGCTGCAGGTTTTCCTGCATTTTCTGCGCCTGCTGCATCAATTGGGCAATGTTCCCACGCATGTGTCGTTACTCGTCGTAAGGGCGGATGGAATCGGGGACGACCCGCGCGCCTTGCTGCTGAATCAGCTGCTGCACGTTCGGGTCGTTCATGAACGCTGTTTCGGCCGCGCTCTGGCGCTCGCCTTTCTGGCGACTGGCCCGCTCGTGCAGGGTCTCGACATCGGCGTTGCCGGTCTCGATGACGATGCGCGGCGTATTTCCCAACTCGGGCGCGAGTGCCTGCGCAAGGTTGGCGATGGAACGCTCGGAATTGAGGTATTCGAAGCCCGGTGCCAGCGCCAGGCGCAGCACGCCGTCGCGATGGCCGATGAAGGCGGCATTGGCGGCGAGCTGACGCGAGGGACCGTTCAAGCCGCTGCGGGTGACCAGATCCAGCCACTGCTCGGCGTCGGCGATATGGCCGTTGTCGAGCAGGGGCGACGGATCGGTTGCCGGTGCCGGTGCTGGTGCCAATATGGAGGGTGCGGCAACCGATGGCATCGACATCACCGCCGCTGCAGGCGCAGCTACCTCAGCCGCCACGGCAACTGCCACCGCCGCTTCGGGCGCGGCCGCAGCCGGCAACGCCGCATCGACTGCTGCGGGTGGCGCCATTGCCGCTTCAGGCGCCAGCACGGGCGTCGGCGCAGCGACGGGGGCAGCGTTGGCGCGCACCGGTGCATCGTCCATCGCCCAGGGCGGCGTGTCGTCGCTGCGCGCGGGAGCTGTCAATGGGCGGCTATCGGTCGATGCTTGCGCAGCGGGCAGCACCACGACAGGCGCGGGCGCAGCAGCGACCGGCGCCGGTGAGGCGACCGCAGCCACGGCAGCAGGCGCAGCCTCCAGGTCGGCCGGTTTCGCCACCGCCGCGGGTGCGGGTGCAGGCGCGGCTGCCACCGGTGCGGCGGCCTGCATGCCAGTTGCCGCAGAACACGCATGGCCGCCGGCACTGGCACCACGTCCATCATCACTGCCACCAGCCGGCACTGCCGCCGCTGGGCGGAAGGCCAGCATGCGCAGCACCGCCATCTCGAAACCGGCGCGCGGACTCGGCGCCAGATACAGATCGCGACGGCCGTTGAGCGCCATCTGGTACCACAGCTGCACCACTTCCGGCCGCAGCTGCGCGGCATAGGCGGTCGGGTCGATGCCATCGCCGACGAATGCCACCGACGGCACCAACTGCTGCACTTGGATGCGGTGCAAGGCCTCGGCCAGCGCCTCCAGCACGCCGCTCCAGTCGGGCGAGAACTCGGCCAGCGCGGCGACCACCTGCATCAGGCGCGCGCCATCGCCGTCGGCCAGCGACTGCAGCATCGCGCCGACCTGGGTGCGGTCGACCGTGCCGAGCATGGTGCGCACCACGTCCTCGCGCAGCGCGCCGCCGGCATAGGCAATGGCCTGGTCGAGCAGCGACAGGCCGTCGCGCAGCGAGCCGTCGGCGGCCTTGGACAGCTGCACGATCGCCGATGGATCCGATTCGATCTGCTCGGCGGCCAGGATCCGGGTCATCTGGCCCTGGATCTGGTCCTCGTCCAGCCGCTTGAGGTTGAACTGCAGGCAGCGCGACAGCACGGTCACCGGCAGCTTCTGCGGGTCGGTGGTGGCCAGCAGGAACTTCACATGCTCGGGCGGCTCTTCCAGCGTCTTCAGCAGCGCATTGAACGCGGCCTTGGAGAGCATGTGCACTTCGTCGATCAGATAGACCTTGAACTTGCCGCGCGAGGGCATGTACTGGGCGTTCTCGATCACCTCGCGCACATCGTCCACGCCGGTGTTGGACGCGGCGTCGATTTCCAGCAGGTCGATATAGCGGCCTGCGTCGATATCCAGGCAGGCCGGGCACTGGCCGCACGGATCGGCACTGGTGCCGGTCTCGCAGTTCAGCGATTTGGCGAAAATGCGCGCAATCGTGGTCTTACCCACGCCGCGGGTGCCGGTGAACAGGAATGCGTGGTGCACACGCCCACTGTCGAGCGCGTTACTGAGCGCGCGGACCACGTGTTCCTGGCCTACGAGTTCGGCAAAACGCTTCGGGCGCCACTTGCGGGCGAGAACAAGATAAGACATCGGGCAACCAGCTTCCTCTGAACCGATATTGTGCCATGGCGCGTCAAGTGGTTCGTTCAGCGGCCGTGGTGCCCACGGCGTTGCCACCCACCGGAGGACTGACAAACAGCGTCGGTGGCCGGCTAGACACCTGCGCTGGCGCCGTCATGCCGGACCGGCAGATCCTTTACCTTGTTAATGGCGCCCGCGGCGGCTAGAATCCCGCTCCTGCCGACGACCCGGTCGCACGGCAGGTACGGAGAGGTGTCCGAGTGGTTGAAGGAGCACGCCTGGAAAGTGTGTAAGCGTCTAAACCGCGCTTCGGGGGTTCGAATCCCCCTCTCTCCGCCAGTTTCATGATCCTGTAATGCGATTGCATGGATCCAGGGTCACACCAGTGACCCACGTCTTATGGTGGCCCCGTCGGTCCCTCGCGACGCTAGATCGAAAATCCCGCCAGGGCCGGAAGGCAGCAACGGTATCGATTGATGCGGGCGCCGAGGTCAACCGGCGGGGACACCACCCCAACCCAGACTGATGGCGCATCGACAGATGCCGCACGCACTCGGCGCGTAATGCAGACGGTGTGCAGCCGCCACTGCGACTCGGCACTTTGCGGCCATGCTCAAAGCTGGCCAGTGATTTGCACCGGCCGCGGCGATGGCTCGGAAATACGCGCAGCGTCGGGCGCTTTCCAGCGCGGTCAACCGGCGGGACACCAACTGATCTCTTGATGTTCCCGCAGCACATGACCCCCGAGCGCGTTACTGCGTCTGCGACTCCGGATGCAGCCAGCCCGCATCGCCTTCCAGGTAATGCTCGTGTTTCCAGATCGGCACGCGCGCCTTGACCTCGTCGATGATGAAGCGGCAAGCATCGAATGCGGCACCACGATGCGCCGCAATGACGCCGACCCATACCGCCATGTCGCCGATACGCAGCTCGCCCACGCGGTGCACGCAGTAGGCATTGACGATGGCAAACCGACCCATTGCCTCGTCGAGCACGCGCTGGCCTTCGGCCTGCGCCAGTGCGGCGTAGGCCTCATATCGCAGCCCAGCCACGCTGCGGCCCTCATTGTGATTGCGTACCCAGCCTTCGAAACTGGCGAATGCGCCGGCATGCGGGTGCTCCAGCGAAGCGCGCAAGCTGTCGATCGGCAAAGGCACGTCGGAAAGCGCAAAGAGGGCGGAAGTCTGCTCGCTCATGCTCAACCTCCCGATACCGGCGGAATAAACACGATTTCACTGCCATCGCGCACGCCGTCCTCCCAGCGCGCGAACGCGCCATCCACCGCCACGCGCAGCTGCGCCGGCGTCCAGCGCAGGCCATGGCGCGTATCGAGTTCGGCATATAGCGCGCGCAGGTCCTGCGCCTGCGATTGCACCTGCTCGCTGGCAATGCCCGCTGCCTCACGCAGGCTGGCGAAATACAGCACCGTCACTGTCGTGCTCATTGGTTTGCTCCGATATCGCGCTTGCCACCACGTTTGGACACCAGCCTGGTCGGGCCGATGCTCATGCTGTGCGACAACGCCTTGCACATGTCGTAGACCGTCAAAGCCGCCACGCTGGCGCCGGTGAGCGCTTCCATTTCCACACCGGTGCGATGCACGCAGCGCACCGTGCAATGGATGTCCAGCACCTGCCCGCCCGCCCAGTCGATCTCGAACCGGCAGGCATCGATCGGCAACGGATGGCAGAACGGAATCAACTCGTGCGTGCGTTTGACCGCCATGGTGCCGGCGATCACCGCGGTCTCCACGATGCCGCCCTTGGCGCTGCGCAAGCCGTTGGCGCGCAACTGTGCAGCAACGGCGGCCGGGAAACGCACCCGGCTTTGCGCGGTAGCGCTGCGCGCGGTGACCGCCTTGTCCGAGACATCCACCATCGTGGGCAGTCCGGAATCGTCCAGATGGGTCAGGCGTGCGGAACGGGATTTTGCAGGCATGGGAAACGACACGATGACAGGCGCTCAGGATGCGACATTCTCGGTGAACGGGGCGCCTGGATGGAACAGCAGTGCCTTACCCGCCGATCAGGAACATCTCCACCGGCTTGCCACGGCGCGGTGTCGATGCGCGCACCTCGCTGTAGCGGTCGCCACGTATGCTCCAGCGCGCACGCAGATGCTCGGACAATCCATGCTCGCCCTCGGCCAGGGCCGGCTTGAGGTCATGGCCCTGGCTGGCAAACAGGCAGGTGTACAACTGCCCGTCGGCCGACACGCGTGCGCGCTGGCAATCGCCGCAGAACGGCACGCTGACCGAACTGACAAAACCCACCTCGCCGGCGCCATCGGCAAATGCATGCCGCTGCGCCACTTCGCCGGTGTAACTGGCATCCAGCGGCAGTAATGGCCAGCGCGCGTGGATGCGCGCGTGCAGTTGCGCGGAGGTCACCACTGCATCGGCGGTCCAGCCGTTGCAGCTGCCCACATCCATGAACTCGATAAAGCGCAGCACGTGGCCGCTGCCACGGAAGTGCTCCACCAGGGGCAGCACCTGATCTTCGTTGACGCCACGCTGCACCACGCAGTTGATCTTCAGGCGCTGGAAGCCGGCCTGCTCGGCAGCGGCGATACCGGCCAGCACCTGCGCGATCTCGCCGCGGTTGCCGCTCATGCGCCTGAACAGCTCCGGATCCAGCGCGTCCATGCTCACCGTGATCCGGCGCAGCCCGGCCTGGCGCAGCGCCACCGCCTGACGGGCGAGCAAGGTGCCGTTGGTGGTCAGCGCCAGATCCTCGATGCCCTCGATCGTGGTCAGGCGCGCAATCAGGCTGGGCAGATCGCGACGCAACAGCGGCTCGCCACCGGTCAGGCGTACCTTGGTGACGCCGACCGAGACGAAGGCACGCACCAGCGTTTCCAGCTGATCGAAACTCAGGCGCTGCTGCGCATCGAATCCGTAGTCGTCGGGCACGCGATCGGCCGGCATGCAGTAACCGCAGCGGAAATTGCAGGCCTCGATGACCGACAGGCGCAGGTCGCGCAGCGGCCGGCCATAGCGGTCCTGCATCGGCGCGGCGGCCAGGTTCGGCAACAGCAGGGCGCCCATCAGGGCACCATGGCGGCAGTCGGCTCCGCCAGCGGCAGATGTTGACCAGGCACGGCCACGCGATGGCCGCGTGCGCGGAGCACGTCGCCGTCGGCGTCGCTGGCGTAGTGGTACAGCAGCATGCGGCTCAACAGGTCCTGCGGGTATTCCCGCTCCAAATCGTCCACCCCAGTATGCGACGGGTTGCCGTGAACGCCGCAGTCATGCGCGATGAGCTCGCTGTCATCGGCATAACGGGCCAGCATTTCCGGGATCGGCCGGGTGTCGCCGCTCCAGACCAGCGCCCCCTTCAGCCGCAGCCCGTAGGCGGTCTCCGGCCAGTGGTGGCGCGCCGGGAACACCTCCAGCCGCACCCCGTCGTGCCAGAACGCATCGCCGACCGGCACCAGCTGGAAGGCATCCCAGAAGTTCGCGCCGCCCTCGGCCAGCACGTTGGGGTAGTCGGCAATCCGCCGCTGCAGCAACGGCACCACCGGCGCCGGCACGTACAGGCGCGTGCGGCCGCGGCGTTGGGAGAAATAGCTGTCCACGAACAGCCGTTCCAGCCCGCCGACGTGGTCCAGGTGCACATGGGTAATGAAGACCGCCTGCGGCAGATGACCATACTGGGCCTGGTAGGCAGTCAGCCCTTCGCTGCCGCAATCGATGGTCAGCCACGGCGCGCCGGCGCGCTCGATGGTGGCCATCGGCGAACCGAGCGCCACCGCCGACGCATTGCCGACCCCTTGCACCCGCAACGCCCAATTCATCAGTAACCCCGGCCCCAGGCCAGTTCGTACGCGCGATGCAGGCGTTCGTAATCCTTGTCGACCTCTTCGCGGCTGCGGTTGCCGCGCAACTTCAGCAGCGAGCGATGCAGGCGCTTGAGATTGCGTTCGCGCCAGCGCGTGGCCGGAATGCGCAACACGCCGCGGTCGAAATCGATCAGCCAGCCATGCCCGCCGGCATCGAACAGGATGTTGTGCGCGTTGAGATCGGCATGATCCAGGCCGGCGCGATGAAAGCGCGCGATCAGCCGCCCGGTTTCTTCCCACGGCGCACCGCGCCCGGCGACCTGCGCATGATCGGCGAGCGAGCGCACGTTCTCCAGGCGCTCCATCAACAATGCAGCGCGATAGCTCAGCCCCTCGCGCAGATAACAGGCCGCCAACGGGCGCGGCACCGGCAACTTGCGCCTGAGCAGTTCGCGCATCAGCCGGAACTCGGCAAAGCTGCGCGTGCGCCCGGCGCCTTTCCACAGATAGTGATCGCGGCTCACGCGCGCGGCCATGCCGCCGCGCAGGTACTGCCGCAACACGCTGTGACCGAACGGCGCATCCACGAACCACGCCCCACCCCGCCCGCCTTCATCGACCGGCCGTGCCCTGTCGCCCCAGCGTTGCGGCGAAAACAGCCCGGCATCGGCTTGCCGCAGCCGTTCGCGGTCGAACAGAATGGCGCCATAGCCGCGGCCTTCGCGGTACGGCGCCAGCGCTTCAGTGGCGTCGAAAGAAACCATCTATCGAGTCTAACAACACCATGGCTTCTACGCCCGCCTCGTTATGCCTGCTGCGCCTGTCCGCCCTGGGTGACGTCACCCATGTGGTGCCGCTGGTGCGCACCCTGCAGGCGGGATTTCCGGCAAGCCAGCTGCATTGGATCATCGACAAGGCCGGGCTGAAATTGCTCGACGGCCTGCCTGGCGTGCAGTTCCATGCCTACGACAAGCGCACCGGCGTGGCCGGCATGCGCGCGCTACGCCGCTCGCTGGCGCCATTGGGTCGCTTCGATGCGCTGCTGCAGATGCAGGTGGCCTTGCGCGCCAACGTGCTGTCGGCCTTCGTACCGGCGCGGCGGCGGATCGGCTATGACCGCAGCCGTTCCAAGGATCTGCACGGCCTGTTCGTCAACGAGCGCATCGCCGACCGCCCCGGCATCCACGTACTCGACGCCATCGGCAGCTTCGCGCAGCCACTCGGCCTGACCCAGACCCAGGTGCGCTGGGACTTGCCGGTCCCCGACGAGGCGCATCGCTGGGCACGCGCACAATGGGACGACGATGGTCGCCCGGTGCTGATGATTTCGCCGTGCTCCAGCCACGCACGCCGCAACTGGTATCCCGACCGCCATGCCGCGCTGGCCGACCATGCCGCAGCGCAAGGCTGGCGGGTCGTGCTGTGCGGTGGCCGCAGCGAGCTGGAACGCAGCACCGCCGATGCCATCGTCGCGGCCGCGCGCACGCCGGTGCTGGACCTAGTCGGCAAGGACACGCTCAAACAACTTCCCGCCCTGCTCGCCCGCGCCGATCTGGTGGTCACCCCCGATTCCGGACCGATGCACATCGCCAATGCGATGGGCACCAAGGTGCTCGGCCTGCATGCGGCCAGCAATCCGCTGCGCAGCGGCCCGTATTCGGATGTGCGCTACTGCGTGGATCGTTATGACGCAGCCGCCCGCAAATACCTGGGCAAGCCGGCCGACCAGCTGAAATGGGGCACCAAGATCGAGTTCGACCAGGTGATGGCGCTGATCACCGTGGACGATGCGATCGCCGCATTCGAGCGTTATCGCAGCGATCATCCGCGCTGAGAATCGGCGTCGGATCGTCGCTCGAACAGGCGTTCAATCGCGGCGCAGCTGCGCGCTGCGCCGCGGTGCAGACGCCCACAACAGCCAGGAAACAAGAGCCAAACACTGCCGACTTACGCGCGCGGCAGCCAATCACCGCGGTGCCGGCCGACTCGAAGTGTGGCGGCGCACCAGAAAGCGCCGCCCACCCACCGACCGCCACGTGTATCGGTTACGCAGACCTGCAGTCAGCGGCTCTCAGACACCGGTAGCGCGGTAGTCCTGATACGATTTCTCTTCCACGTACGACGAACCCAGCGCCAGGTTGATCTCTTTCTTGATGCGCGCGCGTTCGTCGTTTTCGATATAGACGCTGCGCGCCAGCTGCACGAAGCCGTCGTCAAAGGTCTGCGCCTGTTCCTTGAGCCGGATGTCGTCCTCGATCACCCATAGCCGCTCGTTGACGGCCTTGAGCGCGGCACGCAGACGCACGATGTCGTGGCCGGCGGCCGGATGCGCCATCCAGCTGGTCTCCAGCGCGGACAGCTCGCTGCGCACGTTGGCCAGCTTGACGGGGTCGCTCATGCGCTCGGACTTGATCTGCAGGATCGCGATCTTGTCGAGCAGTTCACCAAAGGACACGGGCACCAGGATCTCGGACATGACAGGCCTCCAACGGATATCGGGCGGATTGTAGCCAGCGCAGCAGCGCGCGGCGGCGACACACAAACAAAAGCCCCCTTGCGGGGGCTGATGCGAATCTGGCGGAGAGGGGGGGATTCACTCGGCACTCCGTGCCTTCGCCCTGCGGGCGGCTTCGCCGTGCAGACAGCGCTGCTGTCTGTCGAACCCGGGGCTTCTCACCCCCCAATGCCGCCGGCGAAACTCACGCGGCACTGGCCCAACTACTCGCCTCAATCTGGCGGAGAGGGGGGGATTCGAACCCCCGAGGCGCTATAAACGCCTGCCTGATTTCGAGTCAGGTACATTCAACCGCTCTGCCACCTCTCCAGATGGTCCCCAGTGTCCCGGGGCCGTGCATCATACGGGCACCGGCGCCCAGCCACAAGCGGCCCGGGCCGGCATCGCCGGCACGATCGAAGGTCCGGGCGTGAACCCGCCCTGCGGCACCGGCGATAGGCGTGTTGCTGCGGGCCGGCCGCGCCGCGATGATGGTCACGCACCTCCTCCATTGGCGACCCGCCCCCATGCTCGAATTCGGACACCTTACCCATGTCGGCCTGCGCCGTGACCTCAACGAGGACACGTACTACGGCGACAGCGAGCTGGGGCTGTGGCTGGTGGCCGATGGCATGGGCGGGCATGCCTGCGGCGAAGTGGCCAGCGCCCTGGCGCGCGAAACCATCGTGCGCGAGGTGCGCGCCGGCACCCCGCTGGCCCAGGCGGTACGCATCGCCGACGAAGAGATCATCAAGACCTCGCGCCGCTGCAACGACACCTTGCCGATGGGCACCACCGTCGTCGCTGCGCGCGTACTGGGCCAGCGCTTCGAAGTGGCCTGGGTCGGCGACAGCCGCGCATATCTTTGGCGCGACGGCCGGCTGGCGCAGCTGAGCCAGGACCATAGCTATGTGCAGGAACTGATCGCCCAGGGCACGCTAACCAGCGAGCAGGCGCGCGCGCATCCGCATCGCAACGTGGTGACCCAGGCGCTGGGCGTCACCGATCCGGTCCACCTCAATGTCGCCACCATGCAGGGCGAGCTCAAATCCGGCATGCAGCTGCTGCTGTGCAGCGACGGCCTCACCGAAGAAGTCGACGATGCCGCGATCGCCGCGACCCTGTCGCAAGCCGATTGCAGCGCACAGGAATGTGTCGAATGCCTGGTCGCCGCCGCACTCGATGGCGGCGGCTCGGACAACATCACCGCGATATTGGTGCGCAGCTACTAAAAGCCGCCGACAAGACCTAGCGAACGCCCGCTGGCGGTCAGCGCAGAATTTCGTTGGCCGCATATGGTTGGATGCAAACAACCGCTTGGTCGGTCGAGGGCGCGATGTCCTCACTGCCTGCGGGTCACGCCATAAATCTAGCCCTAAGGACTCGCTGGCAGCATCCAGGCCGCCAAGGATCCCGGAACCGTCGAGAGCAGTGCACCAGAGCGTGAGTCGGCTACCTGCTTGAACACCATGCACACCGACCATCTCGCTTGGTCCTTGCCCGCCCACCGTCGCGGGACCTTACGCGGCATGGATGCCGCGTAAGAGCCTACACGGACGTACTTGCGGCGTGTCCTGCGATGGTGGGCGGGCAAGGGCCCTGCAGCCAGGCCGCAGATCACCGGCCTGCAGCGAAAAGCAACATCATCCCGCTCCGCACTAGACCAGAGAGACATCGCTTTGTTGGCAGAGCCAAGCACGGGCATTGAACCCGCACGGCAGCCATCATGTGCGCACTACTCGCGCCCAGAACCGCCAGGCTTCAGCGGCGCACTGCGCCCCACCACATCGCCACGCCGCGCGACAACCGGACACCCGTTGCCGAAAGCCGCACTACCCGGCAGCAGCCACCTCTTCAACCGGCGCATCCCACAACGCGCGCCCGGCCTTCTTGCGCAGGTGCGCCAGGCGCGCCTCGTGCGCCTGCGACTCCGACGCGGTTACCACCACCCGTGCGCGCGGCAACAGCAACGCCGGATCGAAGGTGATCATGCCCTCGCCATGCTCGCTGCGCTGGCCGGTATCGGCGCTGGCAAAGCCGATCTCTTCCTGGCCCGAGGTCAGCGCGATGTACACATCGGCCAGGATCTGCGCATCGAGCAAGGCGCCATGCAACTGGCGATGCGAGTTGTCCACGCCCAGGCGCTTGCACAAGGCATCCAGCGAGTTGCGCTGCCCCGGATAGCGCTCGCGCGCCATCATCAAGGTATCCACCACGGTGGCGCGCTCGACGATACGGCCGTAGTTGTCGCCCAGCAGCGACAGCTCGTTGTCCAGGAAGCCCAGATCGAACGCGGCGTTGTGGATGATCAGCTCCGCGCCGTCGATGTAGGCCAGGAACTCCTCGACCACATCGGCAAACAGCGGCTTGTCGGCCAGGAACTCCAGGGTCAATCCGGTCACTTCCTGCGCACCGGGTTCGAAATCGCAATCGGGCTTCAGGTAGCGATGGAAATTGTTGCCGCTCGGGCGCCGCTCCAGCAGCTCCACCGCACCGATTTCGACGACGCGGTTGCCCTTGCGCCATTCCAGGCCGGTGGTTTCGGTATCGAGAATGATCTGACGCATGAATCCTCTTGCTGATTGCTTACGCGGTTGCGCTGCCACCGCGCTGGGCGATGGCCTGATTGCGGGCGAGCACGTCGACGCGCTCGTTGTCCGGGTCACCATTGTGGCCCTTCACCCAACGCCAATCGATGCTGTGGCGTTGCGTGGCCGCATGCAGCCGCTCCCACAGTTCACGGTTCTTGACCGGGTCGCCGCCGGCGGTTTTCCAACCGCGGCGTACCCAGCCGGACATCCACTCGGTAATACCCTGGCGCACGTATTGCGAGTCGGTATGCAGCACGATCTGGCATGGCTCGGTGAGTGTTTCCAGCGCCATGATCGCCGCCATCAACTCCATGCGGTTGTTGGTGGATGTGGCTTCGCCGCCGGACAATTCCTTCTCGCGGCCGTTGTAACGCAACAGGGCCGCCCAACCGCCCGGCCCGGGATTGCCGAGGCAGGAGCCGTCGGTATGCACTTCAATGGATTTCATCAGCTTCTGGTGTTTGGAAAGTGGTCAGTCGTCAGATCGTGGCTACAGGCTGCGGCCAGCGCGAGGGCATCGCGATCGGGGTCGGCCCGATCGAAGCGGCGGCGCGCTTTTCCACTTCGAGCAGATACACCGCGCGCCAGGGTGCGCGATCGGTGCCGGTAACGCCACGCCCGGTGCGCCAGATCGGCCCCAGGTAGCGCTCGGTCTCCACGCATTGCAGCCCCGCACGCTGCGCCAGCAGCCGCCAGCGATCCGGCCGCAGCGCCACCGGACCACGCCGCGCCCAGCGAAAGCGGTACGGGCTCAGCGGATTGAGCGTGAACAGCCATAGCCGCCCGCCCGGCATCAGCAACCGCTCGCATTCGGCCAGGAATTCCGCCGCGCCGCCCACCACCGCATGCTGCACCACGATGGCCTGCAGGCTTTCGGTCGGCAACGGAAACGGCATGGCGCAACGCGCGTCGCCCGCAAAGCGGCCAGCGCTGCGAGACAGCCGCAGCCCGCGCCCCTGCAGCAGCTCGCGCGGCGGCAACTCGGGCGTCGGCGTCAGCCACAGCCAGGGCTGCGACGGACGCGTCTGCAACGCCGCAAGCGCCAATTTGCGCTCCAGCAGGAGCAGGCTGCGCCCTGCACCTGTTTCAAACCAGGATGAGACGCCAGCTTGACGGGAGAATGGCGTGGCAGGCATGGTCCCAATTCTATGCGACTGACCGCCCTGCCCGCATTCGACGACAACTACATCTGGGCGCTGGTCGCCAGCGATGGCCGCGCAGTCATCGTCGATCCGGGCCAGGCCGAGCCGGTGTTCGCCGCCGCAGAGCGCGAAGGCTTCTGCCCCAGCGCCGTCCTGCTGACCCACCACCATACCGACCACATTGGCGGCGTGGCAGCGCTGCAGCAGCGTTGGCCGGACCTTGCGCTATACGGTCCGGCCGACGAACGCATCCCTGCAGACGCCCACCGCGTGGGCCAGGGCGACCGCTTGAGCCTGCTCGGCAGCCGCTTCGATGTGCTGGAAGTGCCCGGCCATACCCGCAGCCATATCGCCTTCGTCACTGACCGCCATCTGTTCAGCGGTGATACCCTGTTCAGCCTAGGCTGTGGGCGGATGTTCGAAGGTACCGCTCCTCAGATGTTCGACGCGTTGCAGCGCCTGGCCTCCCTGCCTGGCGAAACGCTTGTGTGTTGCGGCCATGAATACACCTTGGCCAACGCGGCCTTTGCGCTGCACGTCGATCCCACCAACGCTGCCTTGCAGCGCCGTCAACAGGAAGCCCAGGCCATGCGTCATGCAGCCCGTCCTACCCTGCCGATTTCGCTCAAGAGTGAACTGGCCACCAATCCGTTCTTACGCACCAGCAGTCCCGAAATCCGCGCTGCGGTGGCATCTCGCGCAGGCGGGGCAATTTCCTCTGAAGTTGACGTTTTCGCCGAACTTCGGCGCTGGAAAGACGAATTTCGCGCATGAGGCGCCTGCTTCTGGCAGTGCTGACCGCATTGGCGGTCATCGCACCCGCAGCCGCATCGTCCAACGACGCAAGCCGCCCCAAACCCGCAGAGAACTCGATCACCCAGACCGCCACTCCCGAGGTGCGCAACGGCCGGGAGATTTTTTCGTCGTTCCTGGATGGTCGGGCCGATCCTGGCTGCGACAGCGAACATAGCGATACGCGCTGGGAACAACATTTTTCGCGCGCGCCGGCACGCCTGGCGGACGACGCACAGGACGTGTTGCCGTTGTTCGGCTACGTGGTCGATGAACTACGCGAAGCCGACATGCCGACCGAATTTGCGCTGATTCCGTTCGTCGAGAGCGGTTATCGCCCGGGCGCTCGCAACGGCAGCGGTCCCGCCGGCCTCTGGCAGTTCATCGCCACCACTGCGCGCAACCACCACGTGCCGGTTGGCGCTCAATACGACGGCCGCCTCTCGGCAGTGGACTCCACCACGGCGGCGGTGCGTTATCTCAAGACGCTGTATGGCATGTTCGGCGGCGATTGGCGCCTGGCGCTGATGGCCTACAACGCGGGCGAGTATCGCGTGCTGCAGGCCATGCGCACGGCCGGGATGAACGCGCAGAACGCTCGCCCGTCCGAACTGCCCGGCATGTCCAAGGTCACCTACGAGTACGTGGAAAAGCTGCACGCGCTCGCCTGTGTGCTGGACCATGCGCAGCAGCAGGGCAATCTGCTGACCTCGCTCGACCGCCCGGTACCGGTACTCACCGAACATGCATTGCCGGCCGGCACCAGCCTCAACGCCTTTGCCGGACAACGCGACATCGAGCCGCAGCTGCTGGCCCGGCTGAATCCGGCGCTGGCCAGCGCGCGCGCCGCACCGCGGGGCGTGCATGTGCTCGCCCCGATCGCATCTGCGCAGCCAGGTGCGACAGGCGCCTCGGTCGCATCTGCCGACACGGGCAGCCTTGTCGACAACAGCGCTGCCGCTCCCACAGTCGTTGCCGCCGCGACGACGGACGCCTCCAGGCCACAGGCGCGCACCACGCATACGGTCCGCAACGGCGAATCCGCCTGGGCTATCGCACGCCGCTACGGCGTGACCGTCACGACACTGCTGACCAGCAATGGCCTGGACAAGCGTGCCGTGCTGAAGCCCGGCATGGTGTTGTCGTTCGAAGACACACCCTGACCTAAGCCGCCTGCCTCCGGCGCCGTTCCGGCGCCGCTGACACCACAGCGGCACGCTTTTCGTCGACCTTGCACGGGGAAGTTGAGCACCGCGCTGCGCAGGCGTAGGTCGGCTGCGAAGAGAGCGCCTGACACTTGTCTTGCCTGCGCTGCTGCAACGACGCCATATGGAATCGGAAACCGGGTGGAATCCGGAACCGGCACGCTCGCGGCCGATCGCCCCGCTATCGCTGCAAGCCAATTGACATCGCAGTTGATTGAGCGCCTGCAGCGTCTGCCGCCAACCGACATGGACCCACCCGTAGGCGCACGAACGTGCAACCGACGCTGGCTTTTCTGGCCTGGCAGATTGGCCCGGCAGATCAGCACGTTTGAATGACGCACGTCTTCGCACACGCATGCCTGCAATCCTGACGCGCGAAATCCGCAACGCCGGCAGACCTATCCCGAACGGATGGCAATGCGCACGACGTCAGATCAGTTGCGGCGGGCCATCGCAGTGACTTAGCCAGTTGCTGCGGGCATCCAGTGCCTGGTCCACGCGACCACAGACTCGCCGCAGCGCCAGCGGCGGGATACTCCACACGAACGCTGGCACCTGCCCACGGTATCGGCCAAAGAAAAAGCCCGGTTCCCCGGGCTCTTTCTCCACCAGTCGAACAGCAGCGGTTACAGCTGCGCCTCTTCGATCTGGATCTTGTAGCGCTTGCGCATTTCCTTGACGTACGCCTGTGCCGCATTGTTGCCGTCGATCTGGCTCAGCTGCTCGCGCAGCATGGTCTGCTGCTCGGCCGGCATCTGCTTCAGGTCGCCCGGGGTCGCCTTGCTGATGACGAACACCGCAAAGCGCCCGCCATCCAGCTCCACCTTGCCCACCGACGGCTTGCCTTCGGTCGGACGCGGCGCGCTGAAGATGGCGCGGTTTGCCGCCGGGGTCGGAATCGGCGCGGTGCGCGGCAAGCCTGGGATCGGCTGCACCTGCAACTTCTCGCTGGCGGCCAGCGCCTGCAGGGTCTCGCCTTTCTGCACACGTGCCAGCAATGCATCGGCAGCCGCCGCGGCGGCCTTCTCGGTACGGTCCGCGCGGACGGCGGCGATTACCTTCTCGCGCACCTTGTCCAACGGCAGGGCCGCCTCGGCGGTGTGGTTGGTCACACGCAACACCACGCTGTGGTTCGGTCCGATGGTGATCGGATCGCTCACCGTGCCGTCCTGCACCAGCGTTTCGGAGAATGCCGAACGCAGCACCGCCGGATTGGCCGCGATACCGCTGGCATCGGCGCGCGAGAACGGACCCAGCGTCTGCACTGGCAGACCGACCTGCTTGGCTGCCGGCTCCAGCGCGGTGGGATTCTTGTAGACCTGATCCACCAGCTTGCCGCTCACATCCGTAAATGCCTTGTCGGCATCGGCCTTGAGCTGCTCGGCGGCGAGCTGATCGCGCACCTGCTCGAACGACTTGCCCTGGCCGCCCTTGACCTCGCGCAGCTGGATCACGTGGTAACCGAACTCGCTCTTGATCGGGCCGACCACCTCGCCAGCCTTCATCGAGAACAGGGCATCTTCAAACGGCTTGACCATCGTGCCCTTCTCGACCCAGCCAAGATCGCCACCGGCGCCCTTGGAACCGGGGTCCTGCGAATTGGCCTTGGCCAATGCGGCGAAATCGGCGCCCGGCTGCTTGGCTTCCGCAGCCAGCTTGGCCGCTTTCTCCTCGGCGGCTTTCTGCGCGGCAGGATCGCTACCGGCGGTAATCAGGATGTGCGATGCCAGACGCTGATCCGGCTCGACAAAACGCGCCTTCTCTTCGTCATAGCGCTTGCGCAGCGTCGCCTCGTCAGCGGCGGTTGCCGGCGGCAACTTGGCGGCATCGAGTTCGACATACTCGATCGTCACCGTCTCCGGCTGACGGAAGTCCTGGGGATGCCCGTCGTACCACTGCTTGATCTGTGCATCGCTGACCGGCGCGGTATCGGCAGCCGGTGGCGGCAGCATGGCCAGCTGCACGTCGCGCGTTTCGCCCATCAGCTTGAGCAAGCGCTCGAACTCGGCCTTGGTCGCAAAGCCCGACTCGGCGATCGCCTGCGGAATCACCGACTGCTGCAAGCTGTCGCGCACCAACGCATCGAACTGCGCCGGCGTGCGCGGCGGCGTGCCCTGCGCAAGTGCAGCGCGGTACTGGTCGGGGCTGAATTTGCCGTCGACCTGGAACGCCTGAATGCCGGCGATGTAATCGCGCACCGTCGCATCGCCGATCACGATGCCGGCATCTTCGGCACCCAGACGCACGACTTGCTCGTCGACCAACTGGTCGAGTACCTGCAACTTGTTTTCGCGCGATTCGAACGTGCGCGGATCGAAATTCTCGCCCTGGCGCTGCCGTTCCTGCATGCGTGCCTGCTCGAAGCGGGCGCGGAAATCCTGGGTACTGATTTCATGGTGCTGCCACAGCAGCGAGACTGGCCACCACGACGGTGCCGATTTCCACCACGTCGGTGGCGCCTGCACCTTGGCCACGTTATTGGCGCCAATGCCGCCGAGGTAGCTGTTGTCGATGACGAACAGGAACGGAATCATCAGCAACCCCAGGATGGCGGTAGCGATCCAGCCTGACGTCTTGTCGCGAAGTTTCTGCAGCATTGGCAAATCACGGCCTGTGGGCGAGCCGCGCAGTGTAACGCGCCTGACGCCGGGCACCCAGCCCAATCCCGCACCGCACCGGATCCGACATGGCTTTCGGCGCGCAATTGCCGCCAAAGCGGCCAAAAAAAAGCCCCCGGCACGGAGCCGAGGGCTTTGTATAACTGGCGGAGCGGACGGGACTCGAACCCGCGACCTCCGGCGTGACAGGCCAGCATTCTAACCAGCTGAACTACCGCTCCGCTTTAAACTTGGACTGCTGCTTCCCCACCATTTTCGCGATGCGAATGCGGTGGAGAAAACGAAGCCCCCAATCGCTCAGGGGCTTCGGTATAACTGGCGGAGCGGACGGGACTCGAACCCGCGACCTCCGGCGTGACAGGCCAGCATTCTAACCAGCTGAACTACCGCTCCGCGCTTGAAACATTTGCCTGGTGCTTAATGGTGGGTGCTGAGGGTTTCGAACCCCCGACCCTCTCCGTGTAAGGGAGACGCTCTACCGCTGAGCTAAGCACCCTAGCGAGTCGATTAGTTTACTGCATCCTTCAGGGCTTTGCCAGCCTTGAATGCAGGATTCTTCGAAGCAGCGATCTTGATGCTGTCGCCGGTCTTCGGATTGCGGCCGGTACGCTCAGCGCGCGCGCGGACCTGGAAGGTGCCAAAGCCAACGAGGGTGACGGCGTCGCCCTTCTTCAGCGCCTTGGTGATTTCGCTCACAACCGCGTCAACAGCACGGCCGGCCTCAGCCTTGGAGATGTCAGCGGCAGCGGCAACGCCATCGATCAATTCGGTTTTATTCATTCTTGAAACTCCCTTTGCGGCAGATGCCGCGGAATCGACAATCGGCGCTCTTGACGTTAGCGAAGAACCCGACACAAGTGGTATCGCGTGACGCATCACAATTTGCCGCGCCCACGAGTCGTGCATTTATACCAGCGCCCCCAACCGCACGCAAGCCAAAACCCAATAACGACGCGGGTTTTGGCTTGTTTTGCCTGGGTTTAGACAAGCGGTTTTAGTGCTTGACGCGGGTACCGGGAGTAGTGCGCGACTTGCCGCGGACCGCAACCCGCGAAGCCGTCTTACGGGCCTTTTCCTTACCCGCCTTCTTCGGTGCCAACGGACGCTCCAATGCGAGATCCAGCACTTCGTCGATCCACTTGACCGGCACGATCTTCAGATCGCGCGTGACGTTGGCCGGGATGTCGGCAAGATCCTTGCGGTTCTCGTCGGGGATCAGCACGGTGCGGATGCCACCGCGCAACGCCGCCAGCAACTTCTCCTTCAAGCCGCCGATCGCCGAGACGCGACCACGCAAGGTGATCTCGCCGGTCATCGCCACATCGGCGCGGATCGGCACCTTGGTCAACACCGACACCAGCGAGGTCACCATCGCGATACCGGCGCTCGGGCCATCCTTCGGTGTCGCGCCGTCGGGCACATGCACGTGCACGTCCTGCTTCTGCAGGAAATCCACATCGATGCCGAGTCGCTCGGCGCGCGAACGCACCACCGACAAGGCGGCCGACGCCGATTCCTTCATGACGTTGCCGAGCTGACCGGTCAGGATCAGGTTGCCCTTGCCCGGCACCAGCGTGGACTCGACCTGCAGCAGCTCGCCGCCGACTTCGGTCCAGGCCAGGCCGGTCACCAGGCCGATTTCGTTCTCTTCTTCGGCACGGCCGAAATCGAAGCGACGCACGCCCAGATACTTGTCGAGGTTCTTCGCGTTGACCGTGACCAGGGCCTTGGGCTTGCCCTTCTTGGCGACCACCTTCTTGGCATCGGGCTGCGGGCCGGCGAGCGCGATTTCCTTGACCACCTTGCGGCAGATCTTGGCCACTTCGCGCTCGAGGTTACGCACGCCCGATTCGCGCGTGTAGTAGCGCACGATGTCCTGGATCGCATCGCTGCCGATCTCGATCTCTTCCGGCTTCAGGCCGTTGGCCTTGATCTGCTTGGGCACCAGGTAACGCATGGCGATGTTGAGCTTCTCATCCTCGGTGTAGCCGGGGATGCGGATGACTTCCATGCGATCCAGCAACGGACCGGGAATGTTGAGCGAGTTGGAGGTGGCGACGAACATCACCTCCGACAGGTCCAGGTCCACTTCCAGGTAGTGGTCGTTGAAGGAGTTGTTCTGCTCCGGGTCGAGCACCTCCAGCAGCGCCGAGGACGGGTCGCCGCGGAAGTCCATCGACATCTTGTCGATCTCGTCCAACAGGAACAGCGGGTTCTTGCTGCCGACCTTGTTGAGGTTCTGCACCAGGCGGCCAGGCATCGAGCCGACATAGGTCCGGCGATGGCCACGGATCTCGGCCTCGTCGCGGATACCGCCCAGGCTCATGCGCACGAACTTGCGGTTGGTCGCCTTGGCGATCGACTGCCCGAGCGAGGTCTTACCCACGCCCGGCGGCCCGACCAGGCACAGGATCGGCCCCTTCATCTGCTTCACGCGCGACTGCACGGCCAGATACTCGAGGATGCGTTCCTTGACCTTGTCCAGGCCGTAGTGATCGGCGTCCAGGGTGTCCTCTGCGACCTTCAGGTCCTTGCGGACCTTAGTGCGCTTCTTCCACGGCACGCCCAGCAGCCAGTCCAGATAGTTGCGCACCACGGCCGCCTCGGCGGACATCGGCGACATCTGCTTGAGCTTGTTGAGCTCGGCCTTGGCCTTGGTCTCGACCGGCTTGGGCATGCCCGCCTCGGCGATCTTGCGCGCCAGCTCCTCCAGCTCGCCTGGCGCATCGTCCAGATCGCCCAGCTCCTTCTGGATCGCCTTCATCTGCTCGTTGAGGTAGTACTCGCGCTGGCTCTTTTCCATCTGCGACTTGACGCGGCCGCGGATGCGCTTTTCCAGCTGCTGCACATCGATCTCGCCGTCCACCAGACCGACCAGCAGCTCCAGCCGCTCGCCGATCTCGGTGATTTCCAGCAGGCGCTGCTTGTCGGCCAGGCGCACGCCAATGTGCGCGGCGATGGTGTCGGCTAGGCGGCCAGGCTCATCGATGCCGGCCAGGGTCTGCAGCAGCTCCGGCGGCAGCTTGCGATTGGTCTTGACGTACTGCTCGAACAGCGACATCAGCGAACGCGCGATGGCCTCCACTTCGCGCGGCTCACGCGCGTCGCTGGCTTCGATCTCGATGCCCTGGCCCTGCAGTGCGCCATCCAGCTCGACGACCTTGTCGACGGTGACCCGCGACAGACCTTCGACCAGCACCTTGATGGTGCCGTCGGGCAACTTGAGCAGCTGCAGCACCTGCGCGAGCGTGCCGACGGTATAGAGGTCGCTGGCGGTCGGGTCGTCGGTTTCGGCCGACTTCTGCGCAACCAGCAGGATGCGCTTGTCCGCCTCCATGGCTTTTTCCAGCGCGCGCATCGACTTGTCACGGCCGACGAACAGCGGAATCACCATGTGCGGAAACACCACCACGTCGCGCAGCGGCAACACCGGCAGATCGAGAACTTCTGGTTGGGACTGGGCCATGGGGCGCTCCGCAGGAATGGGGGTTTTGGGGCGTAAAAAAAGCCGATGGCCCCGTTATGGGGCCATCGGCGAGGTGTTGCAAGTAGCGTTCGGAAACCCTTTATCCGCGAGCGAGGCCGGGGCCGGGCGCAGCGGCATCCAGGCCTCAGTCGCCGGACGCAGCCTTGGCCGGCGCCGGTTGCGCCTGGTAGATCAGATACGGCTCGGATTTGTGCTCGATCACCGACTCGTCCACCACCACCTTGCTGACATTTTCTTGCGAGGGCAGCTCGTACATCGTGTCCAGCAGCACCGATTCGACGATGGTGCGCAGACCACGCGCGCCGGTCTTGCGCTTGAGCGCCTTCTTGGCGATCGCCGACAGCGCGTCGGGGCGGAATTCCAGCTCCACACCTTCCATGTCGAACAGCTTCTTGAACTGCTTGGTGATGGCGTTCTTGGGCTCGGTCAGGATCTTGATCAGCGCCGGCTCGTCCAGTTCCTCGAGCGTAGCAACCACCGGCAGGCGGCCGACGAACTCGGGGATCAGGCCAAACTTGATCAGATCTTCCGGCTCGACCTCGGCCAGGATCTTGCCGACTTCCTGCTTGCGCTCACTGCTCTTGACCTTGGCACCGAAGCCGATGCCGCCGGCGTCGTTGGAACGCTGCTGGATCACCTTGTCCAGCCCGGCGAACGCGCCGCCGCAGATGAACAGGATGTTCTTGGTGTCGACCTGCAGGAATTCCTGCTGCGGATGCTTGCGACCGCCCTGCGGCGGCACCGAAGCCACCGTGCCTTCGATCAGCTTCAGCAGCGCCTGCTGCACGCCTTCGCCGGACACGTCGCGGGTAATCGACGGGTTCTCGCTCTTGCGCGAGATCTTGTCGATTTCGTCGATGTAGACGATGCCCTGCTGGGCCTTCTCGACGTCGTAGTCGCACTTCTGCAGCAGCTTCTGGATGATGTTTTCCACGTCCTCGCCGACATAGCCGGCTTCGGTCAGCGTGGTGGCATCGGCGATCGTGAACGGCACATTGAGCAGGCGCGCCAGCGTTTCGGCCAGCAGCGTCTTGCCCGAGCCGGTCGGACCGACCAGCAGGATGTTGGATTTCGCCAGCTCGACGTCATCGTTCTTGCTGCGGCTCTCGATACGCTTGTAGTGGTTGTACACCGCCACGGCGAGCGTGCGCTTGGCGCGCAACTGCCCGATCACGTATTGATCCAGCACCTCGAGAATCTCGCGTGGCTTGGGCAGACTGGAGCGTGCCGACTGCGCCTTCTCTTCGAGTTCCTCGCGGATGATGTCGTTGCACAGCTCAACGCACTCATCGCAGATGAATACGCTGGGACCGGCAATCAGCTTGCGGACTTCATGCTGACTCTTACCGCAGAACGAGCAGTAGAGAATCTTGTTGCTGTCGCCGGAACGACCTTGGCGGTCTTCGCTCATGCTTCTGTTACCCAGTTACCCCACCCGATGCACGGGGGTTCGATTTCGAGAATAGCACAGGGTCGGGAGGACATCCGCCCAGCCCGACCCTGCCGGTTTTTCCTGCAATTTCAGCAATCTGGCGATCAAGAGGGCTGGATCGACTCTTCCGGACGGCGTTCCAGCACCTGGTCGACCAGGCCATAGGCCTGCGCATCGACCGCACTCTTGAAGTTGTCGCGCTCGGTATCGCGCGCAATCGTCTCCAGGGATTGGCCGGTGTGCTTGGCCAGGATCTCGTTCAGACGCGAACGCAGGGTCAGGATCTCACGCGCATGGATGTCGATATCGGTGGCCTGGCCCTGGAAGCCGCCCAGCGGCTGGTGGATCATCACGCGCGAGTTCGGCAGCGCATAGCGCTTGCCGGCCGCACCCGATGCCAGCAACAGCGCGCCCATCGAGGCGGCCTGGCCGACGCAGATGGTGCTCACGTCCGGCTTGATGTACTGCATGGTGTCGTAGATCGCCATGCCGGCGGTGACCACGCCGCCCGGCGAATTGATGTAGATGCTGATGTCCTTTTCCGGGTTGTCCGCTTCCAGGAACAGCAGCTGGGCCACGATCACGTTGGCCATGTGGTCGTCGATCGGACCGACCAGGAAGATCAGACGCTCCTTCAGCAGACGCGAGTAGATGTCATACGCACGCTCGCCGCGGCTGGTCTGTTCGACCACCATCGGCACCAGGTTCAGGGCTTTGGTCACAATGCTCATCAGTCTTCCTGTAGTGGCAGCGGCTTGCGCCGATGCCCGGGTTTGACATCCGCATCCCAGCCATCGGGATGCGGGTTGGTGTCACGCGGTCGCTTACCTTAGACCCGAATGGCGTCCTGGAACGACAGCGACTGCTCGGTGTGCTGGGCGCGCTCGGCGATCCAGTCGATCACCTGCTCTTCCATGACACGGCTCTGCAGTCCACTCATCAGTTGGGGGTCGTTGCGGTACATCTCAATGACCTGCTCCGGCTCTTCGTAGGTCGAGGCGATCAGACGCAGCGTTTCGCTGACGCGCTTGGATTCCAGGCGCAGCTCGTTGCAACGGGCCACCTCGCCCACCAGCAGACCGACCAGCACGCGCTTGGCAGCCGCGTCCATGAAACCCTGGTGGGCATCGGCCGGGATCTCGCCCGGGTTGCGGCCACTACGGCGGACCTGCTCGACCTGCTGCGCCAGCATCGAACGGGCTTCGTTCTCGACCAGGCGCGGCGGCATTTCCACGTGCGCATAGGCGGCGATCAGTTGCTCCCCCACTTCGCGACGCAGGCGGTTCATCAGCGCGCCCTTGAGCTCGCGCTCCAGGTTGGTGCGGATGTCGGCGCGGAACTGCTCGGCATCGCCACTCTTCACGCCGAAGCTCTTGATGAACTCCTTGTCCACCACCGGCAGCACCGGCTCGGAGACCTCGACCGCCTTGACGTGCACCTGCACGGTCTTGCCGGCCAGCTGCGGCACGCGCCACTCGGCCGGGAAGTCGATGGTCAGGGTCTTGTCTTCACCCTTGGCCAGGCCTTCCAGGCCCTTTTCGATCTGGTCGAACATCACGCCCGAGCCCAGCACGCTGCTGCCGGTCTCCACGCCTTCGGCGGGCAGACGCTCGTCGCCGGCCTGCGACCAGGTCTCCAGCGCCACCAAGTCACCGACCTGCGCGCCGCGCTCGACCGGGTTCCAGGTGCGGCGCTGCAGACGCAGGTTCTCAATCATCTGATCGATGTCGGCATCGGTCACGTCGGCGGTATGACGCACCACCGACAGCTTGGCCACATCGATATCGCCGAAATCCGGCACCACTTCGAAGGTGGCGACGAAGTCGAAATCGCTCTCGCCCTGGTCGATACGCGGGTTGCCGGCCAGACGCAGCGAATGCTCACGCACTGCCGAATCGAAGGTCTCACGCAGCAGGCCTTCCATCGCCTCGGCACGCACCTGCTGACCGAAGCGCTGCTCGATGACCTTGGTGGGCACCTTGCCCGGGCGGAAACCCTTGATGCGCGTGGTCCGCGCAAGTTCGCGCAGGCGGCCACCGACATGCGTCTCCAGGCGCTCCTGCGGCAGGGTGAAGGTCAGGCGGCGTTCCAGATTGCCGGTGGATTCGATCGATGCTTGCATGTTGACTCCTGCCACCGACTGCACAAGCGTCGGCACGAGATGGAAGATGCGGGTTGACGGATGGCGAGAAAGCCGCCGAGCCTTGTAGTTTCGCCGATAACGGCGGCCGCTGCCAGCGGAATACGCGTCACCGCGCCGCGCAATGGAAAGACCCCAGGCCTGCGGCGGGAAGCGGCCGGAACACGCACGGCCGCACTGCATTGGTGCGAAAGGGGGGACTCGAACCCCCACGCCTTGCGGCGTCAGAACCTAAATCTGGTGCGTCTACCAATTCCGCCACTTTCGCGATGCTGCTCCTGCCCGGCCATTGTTGCAGGGATGCCGGGAAAGAAAAAGCATCGCGGGAGCAACGACGCCGCTGAATGTCGCCCACGGCTTGCATCCTGCGCGCCTGGACGGACAGCGCGAGCGCGGCCGACCCTGAGTCCAAAGAGCTGACGATAAACACATTCATCATGCAACTCGGCGCGCACTGGCGTACCTTGCTTCCGCCCGCTAGCGCTGGGTAAAGCTGGCATTCGCTAAAATTCCGTTAACACCAGTGAGAGGCAGTCATCGCGATGAGAGATCGCTATCGGCAGATCGTGGCCCTGTCCCGCGACTGCATCAAGGAGATCGACCTCGACGGGCGGATTACGGCCATCAACATCAATGGCCTGACCGAACTGCGCGCCAGCCACCAGGATCAGCTGATCGCGCGGCCCTGGCGCGACCTGTGGCCGCCGGAGGCGGCCGAGCTGGTGGATGCGGCAATCGCCGGCTCTCGCGCCGGTTCGATCCAGGAATTCGAGGCCGCCAGCGTGAACTTCGCCGGCGTGCGCCAGATCTGGCAGGTCGTCACCAGCCCGCTGTTCGATGCACTTGGCAAGGTCGAAGCGATCCTGGCGGTGAGCAGGAACATCTCCGACCGCCGGGCGCTGGAGACCGCCTTTCGCACACTGGATTCAACCCTGACCGCAGAGCGCGCATTTTCCAGTGGTGTGCTGCGACTGGCGCAAGCGCGCGAACATTCGCTGTCGAGCGAACTGCACAGCCTGCGCGACCTGCAAGAGCGCATCGAAGGCGATCTGGACATTGCGCGCGCCGCGCAGAGCGCCGCCGAAAAGATTTCCGAGCAGGCGCAAAAGGGCGAGGCGGTGGGACAACTGCTGGCCGGCGTGGTGCACGATTTGAACAACGTGCTGCAGGCGGCAACCTCGGCCATCGAGCTGGTGGTACAGCGCGCCAGGATCGATGCGCACGACACCAAGCTGTTGAGCGTGGCCGATGCGGCGCTTCAACATGGCTCGGTCATGGCACAGCGCCTGGTCGGGTTTTCGCGGCAGTATCCGTACAGCCCGGAATCGGTGGACCTGGCTGCCTTGACCGAACAGCTCGGCCCCTTGCTCGAACAGGTGATCGGCGCGGATCTGCAATTGCAGCTGCGCACCGCCGAAGGTGGATGCTGCGCAATGGTCGACCGCCACACGGTGGAACGCGCCATCTTGAACCTGGTGATCAACTCCCGCGATGCCTGCCAGGGTGGCGGCGTCATTCGCGTGGAGACCGGCGACGCCGTGGTCGCTGAAGAACAGGCCAACCTGGCCAGGCCGGCCGGGCACTACGTCACCATCGCCGTGGCCGACAACGGGCATGGCATGGATGCGCACGTGCAGGCGCACCTGTTCGAAGCGTATTTCACCACCAAGGATGCCGACAAAGGCGCGGGCCTGGGACTGGCGCAGGTGTACAGCGCAGTCCGTCAGGCAGGTGGCTTTGTGGAAGTGACATCGGCGCCCGGCCAGGGCGCGCGCTTTACGCTGGCGTTCCCACGCATGCAGCAGAGCGCGGCGCCGGCGCCAGCCGCATCGCCGTAAGCGACCACGGCTGCAGTTGCCCGTCGCCGATCAGGCGTAGCGCACCGCATCAAGGTCGTCAGCGCCATCCAGTGCAGCAAAGCACCTCTTGCTGCGCATGCTGATGGACGTTGCCTGGCGGCCCGTCACCTCGCGCGAGGCGACACTGTCAGGCGCGACCACATCAGCCAGACAAACACGGCGCAGGCGCCACCTGCCGCCAGCCCACATTGCAGCAGCGTCAGCATCACTGCGCGATCAGACATCATCGACCAGCCGCCGATGATCGCCAGCAGCAGCACGATCACCCCGGCCGAGAGCAGACCGCTCAACGCACCGATGCCAACGTGGACCAGCAGGTTGGGCCGGCGCCCGCGATACCACCAGGCGCAGATGCGCGCGCACAGCCATCCCGCCGCGGCGCAGGCAATCACCGGCAACACCAGGCCGTACGACCAGGCAACGATCAACAACGCGGTCTGTAGGTCGAAACGGGTCAATCGCGCCAGGCCCAGCAGCCCGCCGAGCGGAGGACCGACGAGCGCGAAGACGCCAACCTGGCCCAGGATCGAATGCCGCAATGCTCCGGAGACCTCAGACCTCATTGGCATCTGCTCATCCGGGCGACGGCGATTGCGCACCTGACGCCGGCCAGACATCGCGCCGGGCCGAGATCGACACTACGTCGCCGCGGCCGCCGACCGAGAAAACAGCAAAGCTGCAGCCGATTCCTTGCGTCATCTTTTCCTCAGCACAAAAAGAAAAGCACCTAGGCGGATGCCTAAGTGCTTTTGTTTGGTGGGCCGTCAAGGATTCGAACCTTGGACCTATTGATTAAGAGTCAACTGCTCTACCAACTGAGCTAACGGCCCTGAAACTGGTCGCACATTGTATGCGCGTTTTTGCTTCGTTGCAACACCCCGCGATGCATCGGGTCCAACTTTTCCTGCAATCAGTGGGGTGGCTGAGGGGACTCGAACCCCCGACATCTGGAATCACAATCCAGTACTCTAACCAGCTGAGCTACAGCCACCACTGAAACCTACTTCCTACCGCACCGCCGATGGCGCGCCCGACAGGACTCGAACCTGTAACCGCCGGCTTAGAAGGCCGGTGCTCTATCCGGTTGAGCTACGGGCGCCCGGACCGAACTTCGCATTCCCACGCCGTCAAGAGCTCGGAATGGTCGGGGTAGAGGGATTCGAACCCCCGACATCCTGCTCCCAAAGCAGGCGCGCTACCAGACTGCGCTATACCCCGGCGGGACCTTTCAATCCCGAAGGCTGGAAAGGTCGGCTATTTTGGGAATGATTGGCCTTGCTGTCAATCACTCTGTGTAAATCGGACGATCCGGTATCCTCGCGGCATCGCTCGCCAAGTCGGCAGGCATCTACATTTCATGGAGAACACGCATGCGTAGCGGCAATCCCGCCCTTCGGGAATCCACCTTCCTCGACCTCGGTTCCGGCTCGGTAGTCACCCGCGATGGTCAGGCGATGACGCTCAACGGCACCGTCAACAAGACCGGCCTGCTGTTGCTGATGGCGGTGGTCACCGCCGCTTTCGCCTGGTCGCAGTCGATCGGGGCCGATGGCGCTCCGTTGCCTGCCGCGCGGCTGTACATGATCGCCGGCGCGATCGGCGGGCTGGTGTTCGCGCTGGCGACCAGCTTCAAGCCGACCTGGGCCCCGGTCACTGCGCCGCTGTACGCACTGGTGGAAGGCTTCTTCCTGGGCTCGATCTCGGCAGTTTACGAGGCGCGTTTCAACGGCATCGTGTTCCAGGCGGTCCTGCTGACCTTCGGCACCATGTTCGCGCTGCTGTTTGCCTATCGCAGCGGCATGATCAAGGCCACCGAGAACTTCAAGCTGGGCGTGGTGGCAGCCACCGGCGGCATTGCGCTGGTGTATCTGGCGACCATCGTGCTGGGCCTGTTCGGCGTGCGCATCCCCTTCATCCACGACTCCGGCCTGATCGGCATCGGCTTCAGCCTGTTCGTGGTGGTGGTGGCTGCACTGAACCTGGTGCTGGACTTCGACTTCATCGAAAGCGGTGTCGAACAGGGCGCCCCAAAGCACATGGAGTGGTATGGCGCGTTCGGCCTGATGGTGACGCTGGTGTGGCTGTACATCGAGTTCCTGCGCTTGCTGTCGAAGTTGCAGTCGCGGAATTGAGCGGGGAATCGAGCGTCGGGATTGGGGATTCGTAAGAGCGGCTCCCTCGAACATCCGGATTTCGAGCAGAAGAAAGGGCGCCTAGGCGCCCTTTCTTTTTTTACTGTCGCCGTGTCGCTCAGAGGCGGCTGGCGATGGCCTTGGCGAAGCCCATGGTGTTGCCGGTGCCGCCCAGGTCGGGGGTCAGCGAATCCTTGGCTTCCAGGGTGGCCACGATCGCTTCGCGCAGGCGCTCGGCGTTCTGCGGCTGACCGATGTGGTCCAGCATCTGCGCGGCACCCAGCAGCAGCGCGCACGGGTTGGCCTTGCCCTGCCCTGCGATGTCCGGCGCCGAGCCGTGCACGGCCTCGAAGATCGCCGCGTCCACACCGATGTTGGCGCCCGGGGCCAGGCCCAGGCCGCCGACCAGACCGGCGCACAGGTCGGAGATGATGTCGCCGAACAAGTTGGTGGTCACGATGATGTCGAACTGCTCAGGACGCATCACCAGCTGCATGCAGGTGTTGTCGACGATCATTTCCTGGAATTCGATTTCCGGGTACTGCGTGGCCACATCGCGCGCCACCTTCAGGAACAGGCCCGAGGTCGACTTGATGATGTTGGCCTTGTGCACCGCGGTGACCTTCTTGCGGCCGGTGGCGCGCGCCAGGTCGAAGGCGTAGCGCACGATGCGCTCGGAGCCCTTGCGGGTGACGCGGGCGCCGGAGAACGCGGTCTCGCCGTCCTCGGACACGGTCTGGCCTTCGCTCAGGTAGGCGCCTTCGGTGTTCTCACGCACCGTGATCAGGTCCACGCCATCGGCGAAACGCGACTTGGTGTTGGGGAACGACTTGGCCGGACGCACGTTGGCGTACAGGTCGAACTTGCGACGCATGGCGACGTTGATCGAGCTGAAGCCCTCGCCGACCGGGGTGGTCAGCGGGCTTTTCAGGGCCACCTTGTTCTTGGTGATCGAGGCCAGGGTGGACTCGGGCAGCAGATCGCCGTGCTTTTCCAGCGCGACCAGGCCAGCGTCGGCGTACTCGTAGGTCAGGCCAGCCTGCAGCGCGTCGAGCACGAACAGCGTGGCATCCATGATCTCCGGGCCGATACCGTCGCCGCGGATGACCGTGATTGTCTGCGTCATAACGTTGGGTTTCCGAACTTGAAGGGGGGAGCGCCAGCCGCAATACCCGGCAGAGCGGCGCAAGGAGGTTTCACAGGCAATTATGCCCGATGCCGGTGAAGGCGCCCAAACCGACCTTGGTCTAAGAGCCCCCGGATGCGCGCGGCGGCCATTCGGTACAGCGAACGGCGACAGAAACGGCCGCGTGTACCAGCGCATGCATGCACAACTTCAGTGCAAATGCCCAGAAAGCGCCCGCCCCTGGCCAGCGGCCGGTGCCGAAATCGGACCGCGCCAAGGCCACGCCGCCGAGAACAGGCGGCACGCGCCCTCGCCCACCGTTACGAATCCCGAATCACCACTCCCCCACTCCCGCCTCAATCACCCGTGCGCGTGCTGCTCCGGTGCCGGGGCGCCGCCTTCGAGCTGGTCCAGGAAGTCCACCGCGCGCCGCAGATGCGGGATGACGATGGAGCCGCCGACCACCAGGCCGACCGAGAAGGTTTCGAAGAATTCCTCGCGGGTCACACCAGCCTCCTTGCACTGGGCGACGTGGTAGCTGATGCAGTCGTCGCAGCGCAACACCATCGAGGCGACCAGGCCGAGCAGTTCCTTGGTCTTCACGTCCAGCGCGCCCGCCTGGTAGGTCTGGGTGTCCAGCGCGAAGAACCGGCGCACCACCTGGTTCGGCTCGGCCAGGATGCGCTGGTTCATGCGCTGGCGGAATTCGGTGAACTCGCGCAGCCGGTCGTCGCTGCCGCCGCCGGTCTCGCTCATGCCTGGCCGCCTGTGTTGCCGGCCAGCAAGGGCTCGAGCTTGCCGGCCCGGTGCATCGCCATCATGTCGTCGTAGCCGCCCACATGGACGTCGCCGACAAAGATCTGCGGCACGCTGGTGCGCTTGGCCAGCGCAACCATCTTGTTGCGCTCGGCCGGGTCCAGGTCGATGCGTACCTCGGTCCAGGTCCGGCCCTTGCTCTTGAGGAAGTTCTTGGCCGCCACGCAGTACGGGCAGATCGCGGAGGAATACAGGGTGATCTGCGGGCCGCTGGCCGCATCCTGCACGTTGGTATCTTGGCTCACGGGAAACTCCGTGGTTGGTCTGAGGTCTGACAATGGTACCGGGCGACTGGAATTTCCATGTCGTCACCGCAACACTGTGGATTAACCGATGATTCACGCCATCGCGCCGTGCTGCCCGCATGCTCCGCGCACCACCTGGGAGTTCCACTTGCGCCTGCTACCGCTCGCCACCGCCCTCACGCTGGCCGTTGCCATGGGGGTGGCACCCGCGCAGGAAAACCGCCTGCCCGACATCGGCTCGTCTGCCGGCGAGCTGCTGACCCCGGCGCGCCAGGCCGAGTACGGCAAGATGATGCTGGCCGAGTTGCGCAATTACGACTACGTGCTGGACGACCCGCTGATCACCGACTGGCTGCAGACCATGGGCACCCGGCTCGGCGCCAACAGCGACCAGCCGCAGCAGCCATTCACGTTTTTCATGCTGCGCGATCGCCAGATCAACGCCTTCGCCACGCTGGGCGGCTATATCGCGGTCAATGCCGGGCTGGTGTTGACCGCCGAGCGCGAGGACGAGGTGGCCGCGGTGCTGTCGCACGAAATCGCCCACGTCACCCAGCAGCATGTGCTGCGCGGGGTGGAACGGGCGCAGCGCGACCAGATCCCGATCCTGCTCGGCATGCTGGCGGCGGTGGTCGCCGCGCAACAGGCCGGCGGCAATTCCAAAGGCGATGCCACCATGGCCGGCATCACCAGTGCGATGGGGCTGATGCAGCAGCGCCAGATCGACTACACCCGCTCCAACGAATCCGAGGCCGACCGGCTGGGCATCCGCACGCTGGTGCGCAGCGGCTACGACGTGGATGCGATGGCCGGCTTCTTCGAGCGCATGTCGGTGGCGATGCGCGCCAACGAGGGTGGCTACAGCGCACCGGACTTTCTGCAGACCCACCCGGTCACGGTCACCCGCATCAGCGAGGCCAAGGCGCGCGCCGAGCAGATGAAGAAGAACACCGTGGTGCTGACCACCTCGGTGCCGGGCGGCACGCGCCAGGAACGGGTAGACCCGGCCGACCCGTCGCTGTCCGAACCGTTGAGCCGCAACGGCAACGCGCTGCTGCCATATGCGCTGCGGCTGCCGGTGGATGCGCTGAGCCGCAGCGGCGATCAGCAGAACTTCGACTGGGCCAAGGAACGCCTGCGCGTGCTCAGCGCCACCACGCCGGATGCGGCCATCCGCGAATACGAGACCCTGCGCCGCAGTGCCAAGCACGGCCTGACCGACGCGCAGCGCTATGGGCTGGCGCTGGCACGCCTGCGCAACAGCGGCGGCCGGCCCAGTGAGCCGGTGGCCGAACTGACCAGCCTGCTGGAAGCGCACCCGGACAACCTGTGGCTGTCGCTCGGGCTGAGCGAGGCGCAGGCGCGGGTGGGCCAGCGCGAGGTGGCCAATGCGCGTTTCGACGCGCTGCTCAAACAGCTGCCGAACAACCGCGCGGTGGCGCTGACCTATGCCGGCGCGCTCAACGAGCAGGCCAGCAAGGAGTCCGGCCAGCGCGCGCGCCAGGTGCTGGAGCCGCTCCTGCATCGCAGCAGCGAAGATCCCCTGTTGCAGCAGACCTACGCGCGCGCCTGCGAGCTGTCCGGCGACCATCTGCGCGCCAGCGAGGCCTATGCCGAAGCTGCGTACTTGAACGGACGCCCGGAGCAGGCGCTGATCCAGCTGGAAGCGCTGAAGAAGAAAGATCTCGACTATGTGACACGGGCGCGGGTGGATGCACGCATCGCGGCGATCACGCCGACCGTGCTGGAGCTGCGCCGGCAAGGCATCCGCGACCCGGATCTGTCGACGCGCTAGCGCATGTGACGGTTGGCGCAGCGGTCATTCGGGCGTGTGTCGACGGGTTCAGCACCGCGCCTGCCAGTGGCACAGGCCGCTTTGACCACGGCGGCAGCCCTCAGGCATGTCACATTAGAGTCACAAAACCGTAGTCTACTGGCGATCAACCTAAAGCCAGACGGTAAGCCCCGCGTGCAAAAACGCATTCTGATCGTCGATGACGAACCCGCGATTCGCGACATGGTGGCGTTCGCGCTGCGCAAAGGCGAGTTCGAACCCATCCATGCCGGCGATGCCCGCGAGGCGCAGACCGCCATCGCCGACCGCGTGCCGGACCTGATCCTGCTGGACTGGATGCTGCCAGGCACCAGCGGGCTGGATCTGGCACGGCGCTGGCGCAAGGAACAGCTGACCCGCGAGATTCCGATCATCATGCTGACCGCACGCGGCGAAGAGAACGACCGCGTCGGTGGCCTGGAAGCCGGGGTCGACGATTACGTGGTCAAGCCGTTCTCGGCGCGCGAGTTGCTGGCGCGCATCCGCGCGGTGATGCGCCGCACCCGCGAGGACGACGAGGACGGCAGCGTGGCGGTGGGCCGCCTGCGCATCGACGGCGCCGCGCACCGGGTGTTCGCCGGCGATGCGCCGGTGCCGATCGGCCCGACCGAATACCGCCTGCTGCACTTTTTCATGACACATCCCGAGCGCGTGTATACCCGTACCCAGCTGCTGGATCATGTCTGGGGCGGCAGCGTGTATGTGGAAGAGCGCACCATCGACGTGCACATCCGCCGCCTGCGCAAGACGCTGGAACCGTTCGGCCTGGAAAACATGGTGCAGACCGTGCGTGGCTCGGGCTACCGTTTCTCTTCGGCAACCTAGTGCTTGCCGCACAGCCGGTCGGCCCTGCCGCTGGGCTGGCTCGCACGCCCACCTGACGCTCCGTGGTAACGCCTTCCATGCCTCAACATATCCGTTCCGCCTGGCTCAAGACGCTCGGCACTCTCGCGCTGTTGCTGGGCGCTGCCGTGCTGGTCGGCGTGCTGATCGAGCATGTGTGGATGGCGTTGACGCTGACCGCGCTGGGGGTGCTGGCCTGGCATTACTGGCGGTTGCGCCAGGTGCTGCAGCGCCTGACCGCGCGCCAGCGCGCCGAGCCCGCCGCCGGGATCGGCGCCTGGAACGAGCTGGATCGCCTGCTCTATCGCAGCCAGGCCGAAATGCGCGGGCGCAAGCGCCGCCTCATCGAGATGCTGCGCACCTACCGCGCCGCCGCGCAGGCGCTGCCGGATGCGGTGGTGGTGGTGGATCGCAACAGCCAGCGCGTGCAGTGGTTCAACCGCGCCGCGGGCGGACTGCTGGGGCTGCATCATCCGGGCGACATGGGCGTGTCGGTGGTGGAGCGGTTGCAGCCGTTGCCGTTGGCGCACTGGCTGGCCGCCGGCCGCAACGCCGAGCCCATGCTCGACGCCGCCTCGCCGGTGGATCCGGATTTGCGTCTGAACCTGCGCCTGATCCCCTACTCCGACGATTACTGGCTGCTGGTGGCACGCGATGTCAGCAAACTGCTGCGGCTGGAGCAGGTGCGCCGCGACTTCGTGGCCAACGTCTCGCACGAGCTGCGTACGCCATTGACGGTGGTGCATGGCTATCTGGACATGCTCGACCCGGAAGACTTTCCCGATTCGGGCCCGATGCTGGCCGAGATGCGCAAGCAGTCGCAGCGCATGGCGCAACTGGTCGAAGACCTGCTGACGCTGTCGCGGCTGGAATCGCAGGAAGAACTCGGCGAGGAACACGTGGCGATGGCGCCGATGCTGTCGACGCTGCGGCGCGAGGCCGAAGCGCACAGCCAGGGCCGCCACACCGTGGAAGTGTTCGACGAGGCCGGCGTGGACCTGCTCGGCTCCAACAAGGAACTGCATAGCGCCTTCTCCAACCTGGTCACCAATGCGGTGCGCTACACGCCAGGCGGCGGCACGGTGACGATCCGCTTCGTGCGCGAAGGCGATGGCGCGGCCCTGGCGGTGCGCGACACCGGCTACGGCATTCCCGCCTCGCATCTGCCGCGCATCACCGAGCGCTTCTACCGCGTCTCCAGCAGCCGCTCGCGCGAGAGCGGCGGCACCGGGCTGGGGCTGTCGATCGTCAAGCACATCCTGGGACTGCACCAGGCGCGTCTGGAAATCGAAAGCGAAGTCGGACGCGGGAGCGAATTCTCATGCCATTTTGTCGCTGCACGCGTCGTGCAGCGCGATCAGTCCCTGCCACTGTCACGTTCGGCGTGATATGTAAGGGGTGCGCGCCGCAACGCGGTGCGATGCACGCGCGCACGACGCGCTGCATTGCCTGCGCTGCACCTGCCGCGCTGTCACGCCGCACACCATCTCCGTCTTGATGACCGATTCCAATGGGCCACGCCAAAGAACTGCACGACGTCACACCTTCCGAGGACATCGCCACCGATCCGTTGCGCGATCCGGCGCTGTACATCAACCGGGAACTGTCGCAACTGGACTTCAATTTCCGGGTGCTGGCACAGGCGTTGGACGAGCAGGTGCCGTTGCTGGAACGGCTGCGGTTCCTGTGCATTTCCTGCACCAATCTGGATGAATTCTTCGAGATCCGCGCCGCCACCGTGCGGCATGCGCAGGAGTTCGGCCTGCCGCCGGCGCCGGATGGCCTGAGCCCGACCGCCATCCTCAACGCAGTGCACGACCGGGCCGCCAAGCTGGTCGAACAGCAGTACCACGCGTGGAATGAAGTGCTGCGCCCGGCGATGGAAGATGCCGGCGTGGCCGTGCTCAGCCGCACGGCCTGGACCTCGCGTCAGAAGCGCTGGCTGCGTGCGTACTTCCGCAACGAGATCATGCCGGTGCTGTCGCCGCTGGGGCTGGACCCGGCGCATCCGTTTCCGAAGATCCTCAACAAGACCTTGAACATCGTGGTGGTGCTGGAGGGCCAAGACGCGTTCGGGCGCGCCGGTCATCTGGCCATCGTGCGTGCGCCGCGCTCGTTGCCGCGCATCATCCAGCTGCCGGCGAGCCTGTCGCCGGAGGGCACGCAGAGCTTCGTATTCCTGTCCTCGGTGCTGTCCGAGTTCGTCGACGAGCTGTTCCCCGGCATGCAGGTCAAGGGCTCGTATCAGTTCCGCGTCACCCGCAACTCCGAGCTGGTGGTGGACGAGGAAGAAGTCGAGAACCTGGCGCTGGCCTTGCGCGACGAGCTGGTCACCCGCGGCTATCGCCCGGCGGTGCGCCTGGAGATCGCACACGACTGCCCGGCGCCGATCATGCGCACCCTGCTGCAGAACTTCGGCCTGAACGAAAACGCGGTGTACCGCATCGTCGGGCCGGTCAACCTGAGCCGCGTCACCCAGGTCTACGATCTGGTGCAGCGCCCCGAACTGAAGTATCCGTTGTTCAATCCGCGCACCCTGCGCGACAACGACGGCATCTTCGAGATCGTCAGCAAGGGCGATGTGCTGCTGCATCACCCCTTCGATGCGTTCACCGCGGTGCTGGACGTGATCCGTCAGGCTGCGGTCGACCCGAACGTACTGGCGATCAAGCAGACGCTGTACCGCACCGGCAAGGACTCGCTGATCGTCGATGCGTTGATCCTGGCCGCGCGCAACGGCAAGGACGTCACCGTGGTGGTGGAGCTGCGCGCGCGCTTCGACGAAGAGGCCAACCTGGGCCTGGCCGACAAGCTGCAGGAAGCCGGCGTGCAGGTGGTGTACGGCGTGGTCGGCTTCAAGACGCACGCCAAGATGCTGCTGATCGTGCGCCGCGAGGGACGCAAGCTCAAACGCTATGTGCATCTGGGCACCGGCAATTACCACAGCGGCACCGCACGCCTGTATACCGACATCAGCCTGATCACCGCGGATGTGGAAATCGGCAACGACGTGCACATGCTGTTCCAGCAGTTGTCCGGGCTGGCCCCGCGCATGAAGCTGGAGCAGTTGCTGCAGTCGCCCTTCACCCTGCACGCCGGCGTGTTGAAGCGGATCGAGCGCGAAACGCGGCTGGCCCGCAATGGCCGCCCGGGCCGCATCATCGCCAAGATGAATGCCCTCAACGAGCCGCAGGTCGTGCGTGCGCTGTATACCGCCTCGCAAGCCGGCGTGCAGATCGACCTGATCGTGCGCGGCGCCTGCACGCTGCGCCCGGGCGTGCCCGGCGTGTCGGACAATATCCGCGTGCGCTCGATCGTGGGGCGTTTTCTGGAACATAGCCGCGTGTACTGGTTCGGCAACGATGGCGCGGCAGAGTTGTACTGCGCCAGCGCCGATTGGCTGGAGCGCAACCTGCTGCGGCGCGTGGAGACCTGCTTCCCGATCCTGGACCCGGATCTGGCCAAGCGCGTCTACCGCGAAGTGCTGCAGAACTACCTGGACGACAACGTCAACGCCTGGGAACTGGATGCCGACGGCGTCTATCACAAGCGCATACCCGGCCCTGGCGAGCCTGCCCATTCGGCGCAGATGACCTTGCTCGAGCGGATCTGAAGGCGGCGCGGGCGCGGCCCCTCACGGGGCCAACAGCCCATCGGCTACCATGCGCCCATGCCAATGCCCTCCCCCACGATCCCGCCCCTGCGCGATGGCGATTTCCTCGCCGCCATCGACTTAGGATCCAACAGCTTCCACATGGTCATTGCGCGCTACCTGATGGGTCAGCTGCGCGTGGTCGATCGCCTGCGCGAAACCGTGCGCATGGCCGACGGCCTGGATGGCAAGGGTGGCATCTCCAACGAAGCGCGCCAGCGTGCGCTCGAATGCCTGGCGCGCTTTGGCCAGCGCATCCGGGAAGTGCCGTCGTTGCGCGTACGCGCGCTGGCCACCAACACGGTGCGTCAGCTGCGCTCGCCGCAAGCGTTCCTGATGCCGGCCGAAACCGCGCTCGGGCATGCGATCGAAGTGGTCAGCGGACGCGAGGAAGCGCGCCTGATCTATCTCGGGGTTGCGCATGCGCAACCGCCCAAGCCCGATCAACGCCGGCTGGTGATCGACATCGGCGGCGGCTCGACCGAGTTCATCATCGGCCGCGGGTTCCAGACCCTGGAACGCGAATCGCTGCAGGCTGGCTGCATCGCCAGCACGCGCCGCTTCTTTCCCGGCGGCAAGCTGTCGAAGAAGAAATGGAAGGATGCGCTGACCGAGATCGGCGCCGAGTTCCAGCAGTTCGCCAATCAGTACAAGGCGCTGGGCTGGCACGAGGCGATCGGCTCGTCCGGCACGCACAAGGCCATCGGCGAGATCTGTGCGGCGATGAAGCTCACCAAGGGCGCAATCACCGCCGAGGCGCTGCCGGCGCTGCGCGATGAACTGCTCAAGGCCAAGCGCATCGAGGACATCCAGCTGCCCGGCCTGGCCGCCGAACGCCGGCCGATCATCGCTGGCGGCATCCTGGTGCTGGAAGCGGCGTTCCAGGCCCTGGGGCTGGAGAAGCTGATGGTCAGCAAGGCGGCGATGCGCGAAGGCATCCTCTACGACATGCTCGGCCGCGGCGGCGAGAACGACCCGCGCGACAGCTCGGTGGCCTCGCTGGTGCAGCGCTACGGCATCGACGAAGTGCAGGCGCAGCGCGTGGAAGCCACTGCCTGCCGCCTGTTCGACCAGGTCTGCGAATCCTGGCAGCTGGATGGCGACGACGCACAGGTGTTGCGCCGCGCTGCGCGCCTGCACGAGCTGGGCCTGATCATCGCGCACAGCCAGTATCACGTGCACGGCAGCTATATCCTGGAGCACTCGGACATCGCCGGTTTCTCGCGCCAGGAGCAGCAGGTGCTGGCATCGCTGGTGCGCACGCACCGCCGCAACGTGCCCAAGACCGCGTTTGATGCGCTGCCGGACCGCCTGCTGCTGCCGACCCGGCGCAAGGCCGCGCTGCTGCGGCTGGCGGTACTGCTGCATCGCGCACACGAATCGGACCCGATTCCGACCCTGGAACTCACCGCCGATGACACCCGCCTGTCATTGATCCTGTCGCAAAGCTGGATCGACTCGCGCCCGCTGCTGCGCGCCGACCTGATCGGCGAAGTCGAGAGCATGGCCGGGCTGGGGATCGCGTTCAAACCGTTTGTGACCTGAGGCCTGCGGCCTCAGGCGGGAATCGGGAATGGAGATTCGAGAATAGTCAACCACGGAGCTCTGAGAAGTTCTGACTGGTGGCGATTGCGCTGAACAAGTGCAGGACGCTGCCTTTGCGATTCCCCATTCCCCATTCCCGGCTCCACTGTCACCACCGCGACTTATGCGCGCAACATCCATGCCATCGCCCTCCCGGAAGCTAGCGAAAACCGGAGAACGGGCATGCGCTACGCGATCGTTACCGAAACCTATCCCCCCGAAATCAACGGTGTTGCACTGACCGTGCACGGGCTGGAAACCGGCCTGCGCGCACGCGGACACCAGGTGGACGTGGTGCGTCCACGGCAGAGCGGCGATACCGATGCGGCCACTGCCCTGCTGGTGCGCGGCGCGTCGCTGCCGCGCTACCCGGGACTGAAATTCGGGTTGCCGGCAACCCAACGCCTCATTCGTCATTGGCAAATCACGCAACCGGATGCGGTCTATGTGGCCACGGAAGGCCCCCTGGGCTGGTCGGCAATGCGTGCGGCACGTCGGCTCGGCATTCCGGTCGCCACCGGCTTCCATACCCGCTTTGACGAGTACCTGCCCGACTACGGTGCCGCCTGGCTGCAGGGCACTGCGCTGCGCTGGATGCGCCGCTTCCACAATCAGGCCGAGGCCACCCTGGTGCCCACGCGCGAGCTGCAGCAGTTCCTGCGCGACGGCGGCTTCCAGCGCGTGCAGTTGCTGGCACGCGCGGTGGACAGCCAGCAGTTCGATCCGGCCCGGCGCGATCCGGCATTGCGTGCCGAATGGGGCATCGAGGGCGAAGGCTTCGCCGCGATCTATGTCGGACGCATCGCCAACGAAAAGAACCTGCCGTTGGCGATTCGCGCGTTCCGCAAGCTGCAGCAGATCCGCCCGAAGGCGCGCTTCGTCTGGGTGGGCGATGGCCCGGCACGCGAAAGGATCGCGCACGAAAATCCGGACTTCATCTTCTGCGGCATCCAGCGCGGCGAGGCGCTGGCGCGCCACTTCGCCAGCGGCGATCTGTTCCTGTTCCCCAGCCGCAGCGAGACCTTCGGCAACGTGACCCTGGAGGCGATGGCCAGCGGCGTGGCCACCGTGGCCTTCGACTACGGCGCCGCACGCGAGTATCTGCGCAGCGGGCACAGCGGTGCGGCAGTGGAGAACGACGAGGCGTTCATCCAGGCGGCCGTCGCACTCACCGACGACGATGCGCTGCGCCAGCGCCTGGGTGCGGCGGCCGCACAGGCGATGAAGAAACTGCATCCGGACAACGTGGTCTCCGACTTCGAGGCCTTGCTGATGGGCATCACTGCGGCACGGGGGCGTTATGTCGGCAACGCGGCTTGAACTTCTGCGCGGTCACGAAGCGCGCTGGTGCCGGCGTGCCAACCACTGGTGTCGGCGCCACCCGGTGCGGCGCGCGTTCGCCACCATCAGCCGGCTCGGCGATGGGGTGTTCTGGTACAGCCTGATGGGCTTGCTGGTGCTGCTCGACGGCATGGACGGTGTGCGCGCATCTGCGCACATGGCCGCCACCGGCGTGCTCGCGCTGACCTTGTACAAATCACTCAAGCGCTGGACGCGTCGGCCACGCCCGTACGCGGCCGACGTGCGCATCCGCGCCTGGGTGGCGCCGCTGGACGAGTTCAGTTTTCCGTCCGGCCATACCTTGCATGCGGTGTCCTTCAGCATCGTGGCACTGGCCTACTACCCGTGGCTGGCGCCCCTGCTGGTGCCGTTCTCGGCCGGCGTGGCGCTGTCGCGCGTGGTGCTGGGCCTGCACTATCCCAGCGATGTACTCGCTGCCACCGCGATCGGCGTGCTGCTGGCCAGCCTGTCGCTGTGGGGATTGCCGGTGTTGTTGGGGTAAGGAGCAAGCCCTGTCATCGCCGCGTTGGCCCGACCAGGCCAGCGATCCTCTCGTTGTCGCAGCCGGCCGTTCACCCGGCACTCGCTCCGCGATGCAACGCTCCACCGACCGATTCCCGATTCCCGTCCCGCGCTCCCGCCGTACAATGGCGCGATGACGACCTTGTTCATTTCCGACCTGCATCTGGATCCGGCCCGGCCGGCAATCACCGAGCTGTTTCTGGACTTCCTGCGCACGCAGGTGCCCGGTAGCGACGCGCTCTACATCCTTGGCGATCTGTTCGAAGCCTGGATCGGCGATGACACGCCATCGACCGCTGCCGATGCGGTGGCCGTGGCGCTACATGCGGTGGCCGATAGCGGCGTGCCGGTGTTCTTCATGCCGGGCAACCGCGATTTCCTGGTTGGCGAGGCGTACGCACAACGTGCGGGCTTCCGCATCCTGCCCGACCCCACCGTGGTCGATTTGTACGGACACCCGACCTTGCTGATGCATGGCGATCTGCTGTGCACCGACGACACCGCCTACCAGGCGTTCCGTGCGCAGACGCGCGATCCGGTCTTTCAGGCGCAGTTCCTGGCGCAGCCGCTGGCCGCGCGGGTGGCCTTCGCGCAGCAGGCGCGCGCTGCCAGCCAGGCGCGTCATGCAGAACTCAAGCAGGGCGACCAATCGCGCTTCGAGACTGTCACCGATGTCACCCCGGCCGAGGTGGAGGCCACCTTCGTGCGGTATGGCCTGGACCGCCTGATCCATGGTCACACCCATCGCCCTGCAATCCACACTCTGCAGGCCGGCGGCCAGACCTGCACGCGCATCGTGCTGGGCGACTGGTACGAACAAGGCTCGGTGTTGCATGTGGATGCCGACGGCGTGTCGCTGGAGCAGCTGCCGCTTTAACGTGGCTGACAGCAGCTAGCGAGCGGCTGCCAGCTCGGCGCAAGCCGCTCGCCCGGCACCCGTTTGCAAGCGACAGACCGCGATGGGCACGGGCCGCGCCGTCTGCAGATGAGCGCCGTGGTTTCGAGATCAGGCCTGCGCACGCTCGGTGTGCTGCTCACCCGTGCTGGAATGCAACTTGACGCGCTGTCGGCACGCCTGCTCGCGCCAGCCTGCTGGTACGCAACCGCACGGTCCATGCAGTCTCCAGACGCATCACTGCATGCTGCGCGCATGCTCGGCGTAGTCGACAAAGTCGGCGTTGACTATGTCGTACCAGAGCACCGTGCCATCGGCCTGCACGCGGAAACGATCGCGCACCGGGTTGGTCTGCGGGTCACCAGGGCACTCGTTGCCATGCCGCTCGCGCACTGCAAAGTCGAACGCATCCGCTGCGGGCTCAGCGTCGTCTTCGTCGACGATGCTGATGCAGTTGTCCGGATAGAAATGGTCGTTCTGCAGGCGGGTTTCCAGCACATCCAGCGCGCGGGCGCGGGCATCGTTGCCGGTCGTGGCTGCCGGCGCGGACACCGCCGGTTTGGGTGGCGCAGGGGCCGGGTCAGCAGGTTGCTGTTTGCAGCCGGCAACTGCCAGCGCGACCAGGCACAGCGCCGCATAACGCAGGGACTTGGACATGGGTGCTCCGCTCCGCAGGACACGCCGGCAGCTGCCGGCAGTGCCTCTAGTCTGCGCGATCGCTGCGCCTGCGTGTAGCGGCAAAGGCCCGGCACCTGCGTGCCGGGCCCGACGACGGAAGGATCGGCTTGTTACTCAGCGGAAGCCGGCGATGGTGGCCTTGGTGTTGACCAGCACGCGCTGATTGTCGGCGGTGCTGGCGTTGCCCATGGGCACGCCGTTGTAGCTGATGTTGGGGTTGGACCAGTAGTTCAGGCGCGGGCAGCTGCTGCTGCAGTCGTAGGCCATGATAGTGCGCCAGCTGTTGCCGTAGCGATAACCGTGCCCGTACGCATACGGCGAGGTGCTGGGGTCGTTGGTGGCGTCGTGACGGGCGCTCTGCAGATGGCCGATTTCATGCGCGAAGCTGTAATAGCCGGTGGCGCAATCCCAGTACACCGAGGCAAACGCGGTCGCTGCGGTGGAGCCGATGCCCGATGCCAGGCCGCAGTAGCTGCTGTTGTTCAATACGATCACGCCCACATCGGCGGTGTAGGTGTTGCGGCTGGTGTGGATGCTGTCCATGTAACCGTCGTTGGTTACGCGGAAGCGCTGCAGGTCGGTGGTGAAATTGCCGGTTTCGCTGTAGCTGGTGGTCTCGTAACGCGCCAGCTGCAAGGTGATGCCGACATTGCTGTTGATATAGCCCTGGTTGGCCTCGGCCACTGCCAGTTGCACCAGCGACTGCATGTTGCCGCCATAGGCGGTCACCGCCTGATTGGTGGCCACTACCAGCACGCGGATGGTCGCCGGGCTGCCCGACGATGCGGCGGCCGCGGTGACGCGCCCGTCGCTGGGCATGTCGATCTTCGGCAGCAGGCTGTATTCGGCCGGGTGCTCCTGCGGCAGGCGGCTTTCTTCCACCTGCACCAGCACGTGGCGGCCATCGGCGAGCGGACGCAGCCGATACAGCTTGCCGGCGTAACGGATGGTGCCGGTGACGGTATCGCCGCTGCGCACCAGAATGGCCGAGTTGAGCGGATCCACACCCGACAGCGTGCGGGCACGGATGCCGGCGCGCGGGCCGAGGTTGCCGTACCACACGCTATCGCCGCCTTCCAACGCATCGACCTTGGCCTGAGTGGCGGTGATGGTCTGGCCGTCCAGCTGCAATTCCAGCAGCTTTTCCGAAGCGGTGACGGCACCGGCGTCGAGCTGGACCACCTGCGCGTTGGCGGTGGACGGTGCGCTGAGCAGGCGCTGCAACGAGGGTTCGGCAGTGGCAGTAGCGCTCGCGCTGCGGCTCAGCGCAGGGCCGGATTGATACAGCGGCTTGCCGGCAGCGGCGGCCGAACCGGCCAGACACATGGCGATCAGACCCACCGTGGTGCACATCGACTTCGACTTCATCGTCTCTCTCTCCTTAGACATGGAAGTAACGGATGTGAAACACCGGGCCCCTGCCCCCGGGACGCCATTAAGGCGCGCCGGGCCGTGCCGATTGCAAGTTGTTACAAAAGAAAATTACAGTTTTGTGATGTCTGCCGTTGAATGGATGCGATTCCGGCAGCTGCGCGGCAGGACCCAGCGCACAGTCCGGTGATCGGACGCGCGTTGCCGCGCTGATGGCGTGTTGCGCTTGGAGGCAACCGGGCGCGGGCGCTATGCCACGACGAAGAACAGCGATGCGCGTCGAAGTCATGCGCTGCAATCGTTCTGCCGCCAATGCGCTCGGCACTTCATGAGCGAGGCTGCAAACGCGCATCACCCAGCATGGCACCGGTGCGAGCCAATTCAGTCTGCTCCGCAAACAGTGATCGATAGATTGCGCACTGCAGCCCGCCCACGCATCCATTACCGGCTGCTCAGCCGGCCTGCTCCACCAGATCGGCCAGTTCGTCCTCATCGAAGCCGGCAAGCAGCCGCGCCTGCAGATTGAACGGCCCATGCAGGTAACCACCGGCGTACTCGTGCAGCAGCGCCTTGAAGCGCGCGCGCGGCTCGATGCCGGCCTGCGCGCAATACCAGCGGTACCAGCGCGAGCCGGCCGCCACATGCGCCACTTCTTCGCGCAGGATGGTGTCCAGCACCTCGGCAGTGGCGGTATCGCCGAGCGAGCGCAGCTTGACGATCATCGCCGGTGTCACATCCAGCCCGCGCGCTTCCAGCACGCGCGGCACCAGCGCCATGCGTGTCAGGCCGTCATGTGCAGTTTTCTCGCACATTTCCCACAGGCCGTTGTGCGCGGCGAAGTCGCCGTAGTCGTGGTCGTGTGCATGCAATCGCGCGCGCAGCAGCATGAAGTGGCGCGATTCGTCGTCGGCCACGCCAACCCAGTCGGCATAGAACGCCGCCGGCAACCCGCGGAAGCGATACACCGCATCCCAGGCCAGGTCGATGGCGTTGAGCTCGATATGCGCGATGGCGTGGATAAAGGCGGCGCGACCTTCCGGGTTGCCCAGCCCACGCCGCGGCACCTCGCGCGGATGCACCAGCACCGGCCTCGCAGGTCGGCCAGGCATGCGGATCGGCTCCGGAGGCGCCGCCTGCGGCGGTGGCAACGGCAACGTGCCGGCACGGAACGCGGCCGCATGTCGCTGCGTCAACGCGACCTTCTCCAGCGGATCGGCCGCTTGCAGGCAGGCATGTGCGGCTTGCAGAAGATCCATCGTGTCCATCACTCCGTCGTTGCGGTAGCCGCCAGATCGACAACTGGCGCTTCGATCTGCAGCGGCGATCGAGACCCCTACGCAGCCGTCGCAGGTGCGATCTGCGTACAACCAGCGGCTGGCGCCACTATCGAACCAGCGCAGCGCACCGACTTGTCGATCGGCAGCAATCAAATCGCGCGATCACCACGCAGATATTCGGCGTGGCACAGCGGATCTAGGCCACGTCTGGGTAGCGCCAAGCTGCAGCGCTACCGCACTGCCTCACGCGCGGCGACGCTTCTTGGCATCGTCCGAGCGCAATTGCTGGATGCGTTCGAAATAGCCCGGTTCGATGCCGGTGATGTACTCGCCGTTAAAGCACGAGGAATCGAACTGCTGGATGTCCGGGTTGCCTTCGCGCACGGCCACTTCCAGGTCTTCCAGATCCTGGTAGATCAGCCAGTCGCAGCCCAAAAATTCCTGGATTTCCAGCTCGCTGCGGCCATGCGCGATGAGTTCTTCGGCCGCCGGCATGTCGATGCCGTAGATATTGGGGTAACGCACCGGCGGCGCGGCCGAGGCCAGATACACCTTGCGCGCACCGGCATCGCGGGCCATCTGCACGATCTGCCGGCTGGTGGTGCCGCGCACGATCGAATCGTCGACCAGCAGCACCACGCGGTTGCGGAATTCCAGGTGGATCGGATTGAGCTTGCGCCGCACCGATTTCTGCCGCTCGCCCTGCCCCGGCATGATGAAGGTGCGGCCCACATAGCGATTCTTGACGAAGCCTTCGCGGTACTTCACCCCGAGCACGTTGGACATCTCCAGCGCCACATCGCGCGAGGTGTCCGGGATCGGGATGATGGTGTCGATATCGTGGTCCGGGCGCAGCCGCAGGATCTTCTCGCCCAGCTTCAGGCCCATGCGCATGCGCGCCTTGTGCACCGAGATGTTGTCGATCATCGAGTCGGGACGCGCGAAGTACACGTACTCGAAGATGCACGGCGCGTTGACGGTCGGTGCGGCGCAGACTTCCGAAAACAGCTCGCCGCGCGCGGTGATCACCATCGCCTCGCCGGGGCGCACGTCGCGCACGCGCTGGTAGCCGAGGATGTCCAGCGCGGCCGATTCGGAGGAGACGATGTATTCGGTGCCTTCGGCATGCTCGCGCTTGCCCAGCACCAGCGGCCGGATGCCATGCGGGTCGCGGAAGGCCACCAGGCCCAGGCCCAGCACCACGCTGACCACCGCATAGCCGCCCTTGCAACGGCGGTGCACGCCGGCCACCGCGCGGATCGCCGCCTCGGGGGTGAGCATGCGCTGCGCGTCCAGCTCGTAGGCGAACACGTTCAGCAGCACCTCGCTGTCCGAATCGGTGTTGATGTTGCGGCGGTCGGCTTCGAACACCTGCTGGCGCAAGGCCTCGGTGTTGATCAGGTTGCCGTTGTGCGCCAGCGCGATGCCATAGGGCGAGTTGACGTAGAACGGCTGCGCCTCGTCCATGCCTTCCGAGCCCGCGGTCGGGTAGCGGCAATGCGCGATGCCGACCCGGCCTTCCAGCACCGCCATCTTCTTCTCGTCGAAGACGTCGCGTACCAGCCCGTTGGCCTTTTGCACACGCAGGCGCGTGCCGTCTGCGGTGGCGATGCCTGCGGCGTCCTGCCCACGATGCTGCAGGACGGTCAGGCCGTCATAGAGCTGCCCGGCGACGTTCTGGTTGCCGACAATACCGACGATGCCACACATGGTGCGCGTTCTCCGCTACGGCTTGCGCCGTTACTGTGAAGGGGGCCGTGCCTGGCCTTGGGACTCGACCCGAGCCGGGTCGCTTTCTCCGCCGCGAACCTGCGCCGGATCGATATTGGCCGGCATCGCCTGCGCCGGATCGCGTCCGTCGCTGGCGGCTTTACCGGGTTGCCCGAGCGCACGCGTGATGGTGTCGCTCAGACCGGACCCGGACAGCGCCTTGCCCAGGTCCGTATTATCGCCTGCCGAGGGCAACTTCCCCAACTCCGTTGGCAAGTTGCCGAGTTCCATCGATGGCATGTCCATCGACGGCATCCGCCAGGCCGGCAGTTGCGCCCGCATCCAGCTCGCGCCCGGCGACAGCATCGGCATCAGCATCGACTGGCGCCAGGACGGCTCGCGCGGCAGCGGCGTGAAGCTCATCAGCAGCACCAGCACGCTGGCCAGAAAGCCGCCACGCACCAGACCCAGGCCGAACCCGAGCATGCGGTCCATCCCGCCCAGGCGCACCGCATCCACCCCGGCACGGATCACCATGCCGATCAACGCCACGGTGATCAGCACGCCAACGAACACCATCGCGTAGCCGCCGAACGATTCGGTAGCCGATGGATGCTTGCCGTCGGCGATCCAGCGCGCGGCCGGGCCGCCGAACTGGAACGTCGCCCAGCCAGCCAGCAACCACGACAGCGTGCCGACCACGATGGCGACAAATCCGCGCAGCAGGCCCAACAGGGCCGACACCAGGATGATGACGCCCAGCACCATGTCGATCATTGCCCACTTCTCCGCGCGGCGCGCGCGCCGCTGGTCCAACCTGGCTTGGTGTTCATTGCGCTCCCCTCCATGGGTGTGAGGCGATCAGGAAATCCGCTCGCCGCTGGCGATACCACGCAAGCGGCGATCAGGCGGGCTGCGGACGAGCCGCACTGCACGTAGCGAACCAACCGGCATGCCGATCTCCACCATGCACCGCGCCCGCCCGATGGAGGCGCAATGGTTTACGGATGCGGACGCACCATGCCGGAAATGCCGACCTTGGCCGCCACCTGCGCACGCAACTGTTCGGCATCGCCACGGTTGGCCACCGGGCCGACCCGCACGCGGTTGAGCGCGCCCTTGTCGGTCCGCACCTGTTCGACGAAGGCACTGAAACCAGCGGCGCGCACGCGGTCGCGCAAGGCGTCGGCGTCTTCGGCGCGCCCGAAAGCGCCCAGCTGCACCGCAAAGCCGACCGAACTGGCCGCAGGCGCTGCCGGCGCGGCGGGCGCCGCGACAACCGGCTTGGTCGGCTCGGGCTTGGCCGGCTCCGTTTTCGCCACCTCCGGCTTGGCCGGAGCGGGCTTGGGCGCTTCGGCCGGCTTGGGCGCGGCGGCCACCGGCTTGGCCGGCTCCGGCGGCAGGCTTTCGGTCTTGGTCGGCGCGGCGGTGCTGGCGGCGGCCACGCTGCTGCTGGGTTTTGCGGCCGGGGCCGGCGCCGGCGTCGGTGTACTGGCTGCAGGCGCTGGCGCGGCGGCATTGGCATCCAGCGTCACCACCTGGGCGTTGACGTCGCTGCGCACCTTCACTGCCTGCAGGCGCGCCGATTCGGCCTGCGCCTGGTCGACATACGGCCCCACGCGCACGCGCCAGGCCGGCCGGCCGTTGATCTGGGTCTTTTCGCTGAAGCCGGGCAGCTGCGCCTGCTTGAGCCGCGCCAGCACCGCGTCGGCATCGGCGCTGGTGGCGTAGGCGCCGAAGTTGACCGCGTAGTTGCCGGCCGCCAGCTCAGGCGCCGACGGCGCGCTGGACGGGTTGGCCAGATCGGCCGCATCCGGGTTGTCCTGCATCGCAGCCGGCGCCGTGGCGGCGCCGCGCATGCCCAGCGCGCCACCGGCCGGCGCATCGCCCGGGGTGACCAGCGGCAATTCGCGGGTTTCGAACTCGCCATTGGCCGGTGCGGCAGGCGCCTCCAGCGGCACATCGGCCACGCCGCTCGACGGCGCAGGGCCCTTGACCAGCATCGGCAGGAAGATCACGGCAAGCGCCACCAGAACGATGGCGCCAATCAGTCGCTGTTTCAGAGCAGTATCCACGTAATGAGACGAGAGGCGGCGTGGCGGGGTGCCGCGGCGATTATAAGGCCGCAGCCGGGCTACCGACCTGGGTGGACTGAACGAAGTGCGTTTAGGGCGTCGGCAACGGTATGAAACGAGCCGAACACCAGCACCCGATCGCCCGGTGAGGCCTGCGCCAGCACCGCGCGCAGTGCGCCCGCCACATCGCCATGGCAGGCCGCCTGCGCTGCGGCACTGCCCTGCAGACGGGCCTGCAAGGCCTGCGCCGACTGCCCCCGTGCACCGTCCAGCCCCGCCAGGGCCCAATGGTCGACCTGCGCGGCCACCGCCTCCACCACGCCCAGCACATCCTTGTCCGCCAATGCGGCGTAGATCGCATGGGTGCTGCCGGTGTGCGCCTGCGCGCCCAGCGCATCGGCCAGCGCGCGCGCGGCCTGCGGGTTATGGCCGACATCCAGCAGCACCTGCACGCCATCGATGTCGCTGCGCTGCAGCCGCCCGGCCACCCGTGCATTGGCAATGCCCTGCGCCCAGGCGGCATCGGGCAGTTCCACCGGCAAGGCCTGCAACGCGGCGATCGCCGCGGCGGCGTTGGCCAGTTGCACCGGCGCCTGCAAGGCCGGCATTGGCAGCTCCAGGGTCACCGCGACATCGCGCCAGCGCCACTGCGGCGCGTCCGGGTGCTGCGCCTCGATCGGCTCGAAGAAATAATCGCTGCCGGCGCGGATCGCATTGGCGCCCAACTGGTAGGCCCGCCGCAACACGCTCGACGGCGGGTCGATTTCGCCCAGCACCACCGGCTTCCAGGCGCGGATGATGCCGGCCTTCTCGGTTCCGATCGCCTCGCGGTCTTCGCCCAGCCAATCGGTGTGGTCGATATCCACGGTGGTGATCACCGCCACATCCGAATCAATGAGGTTGACCGCGTCCAGGCGCCCGCCCAGGCCGATTTCCAGCACCGCCAGATCCAGTCCGGAGCGCTGCAGCAGCCACAGCGCCGCCAGCGTGCCGTATTCGAAATACGTCAGTGCGGTCTGGCCACGCGCCGCTTCGACGGCCGCAAAGGCGTTCACCAGTTGCGCGTCGCCGGCCTCGTTGCCGTCGATGCGCATGCGCTCGTTGTAGCGCAGCAAATGCGGCGAGGTGTAGCTGCCCACCTTCCAGCCGGCGGCCTGCGCGATCGCCTCGATAAAGGCCACGGCGGAGCCTTTGCCATTGGTGCCGCCTACGACAATGACGTGCCTGGCTGGCGCTTCAATCTGCAACCGCGCAGCGACCTCGCGCACGCGCTCAAGGCCCATGGCGATGTTCTGCGGATGCTGCTGCTCGATGTAGGCGAGCCAGTCGGAGAGGGAGTCGGTTGCGTTCACGGTCAGGGCTGCGCGGGAAGAACCGCATTATCGCCGTTTGCCGGCGTGCCAGGCACATCACCAGGTATGCCGGAAGATCGCGTGCTGTTGCATTGGCCGACAGGGTGCGCACAACTTGGTGACCAACTGAGGCAGCGCTGTCGCCCGCAGTCAAGGGACATCGGAAATGGACGCAATGCGCATGCCCAACACGGAGCGTTGACCGCGCAACAGCACCGAGACGCGCTGCTCGGGATGACGCCGATACTGCGCTTCGTCGATGCACAGATGGCCCGGAAAACGATGCGCGAGCGGCCCGCCACTCAATCGGTATTTACACGCCCGCGCGCTAGGCATGGCCGCGGTCTGCATGACATGCGTCTCTTCGAAATCGACGCCGGCGATGCGGGTGTAGATCCAGGGCCCACCTCTGGCCAGCACCAGCCAGCACAGCAATCCCAAGAGCGGCGGCGCCAGGCAGAGCGCCAGCACGGTGTTGAACAGCTGCTTGCCAACGACCGCCTTCCACCCGCCGATGCGATAGGCCGGCGCGACGATCGATACCGTCAGCCCGCTTCCCAGCAGCACCATCGGCGCTATCCAGGCCCGACCGGACAGGAAAGGCGCGGGAATGAAGTCGGAGAACGCTCCCAGCGCCAACAGGCCGGACACGCTGCCAAAAACAGCGTAGCGAAGCGCCCTGGGCCACCTAGCAATTGTGCCGATATCACAGGCCACAGTCTCATCCAGCGTCCGTGCCGGGCGTTGTCTTACAGCGCCCGATGCTTGGCTTCACCAAAAAACGGCGTGTGGTGCGCGCAGTCGTTGAGCCGCACCACTTCCAGGTGATCCACGTCCTCGCCTTCGAGCAGGTTGAGCGTGGTCGGTGCCTGGCGGAAGGTCCACAGCCGGGACAGCGGCAGGCCCAGGATCTTGCACAGGATCACGCGGTTGACCGCATCGTGCGCGACCACCAGCAAGGTATCGGCCGCGCCCAGGCCTTCGGCCGCGCGCGCCAGGCCGCGCCAGCTGCGGTCCAGCACCTGCCGCAGGGACTCGCCGCCGGGCATCAGCACGGTATCGGGCTCGTCGCGCCAGGCGCGCAGACGTGCCGGATCCTTGTCGTTGATCTCACTGGCCAGCAGGCCTTCCCATTCGCCGTGGGCGATTTCCTGCAGGTCCGCATCGGTCTGCAACAGGCTTTCGCGTGCGCTGCCGAGCGCCAGCTTCGCGGTAGCCTGCGCACGCGACAGCGTCGATGCCACCGCGCGGGTGATCTCCAACGATTGCAGACGCGCGCCGAGGGCGGCGGCCTGGCCTTCGCCGACCGGCGACAGCGGGATATCGATCTGGCCCTGGTAACGGCCTTCGGCGTTCCACGGCGTCTCGCCGTGACGGGCAAGCAGGATGCGCATGCGCGAGAGATTCCTTGGGGAAGGGGCCGGCTCGCCGCAGCGAAACGGGAGCGCATGATAACCCCTCCCGCTGCGGTGCCGGCCGCCCGCGTCAGCGCATGCCGAGTTCCTGCAACAGCTGCGGTGCCGGAGCGACTTCCGGCATGACCCAACGCAAATACCGGCTATCCACGGCGATCGTGCGGGTCATCGCCGGATCGAAGATCCCGTTGCGGCTCACCGACGCCCGGTTGCCGTCGAGGCCAGGCCGACCCGCCTGCCCTGCGCGTCCATCACCGGCGCGCCCTGGTACCGGCTCAGGCCCGCCCGAATGCCGGATCGCTGCGGCTGGGCCTGCCGGTTTCCAGATGCCCGGCCAGGCGGCGGCGGAATGCCGCGCCCGGTTGTTCCAGCACCACGTCGTACCAGTGATCACTGGCAGCAAGTGCCAGACGCACGGTCTGGCGCTGACCTGCAGCCAGGTGCAGCGAGCGCGCGGTCGGGTCTGCATAGTCGAGCGCGCGCAGCTGCAGCGTGCACGGCTGCTGCCCGGCATTGCCGATGTCCAGCACCAGCACCTCGCCGTCCTGCCGCGCCTCCAACCATGGTGCAGCCGATTGCGTTCCGGCCGCAGCGAGGTCGCCGGCGAATTCGCGCAGGAAGCCATTGGGTCCATGCACGCTCAGCGCATAGCCGCCGTTGTGCGCAGCGCCGACCGGCACATCGTCGAGCCGGGTGCCGGGCAACACGGTGTAGTACCACGGGCCGCCACTCGCAGCGCTGGTGTAGACGTTGAACGCGGCTGCTGCAGCGCCGCTGTTGACGAACTGCAGCTGCACGCCGCCGTCGCCCTGCTCGCGCGCATGCACCTGCAAGGCATACGGCAGCGCGCGCGCCGGACGTTGTCCCGGCTCCTGTCGCGGCATGCTGGCCTGGGCCGGCGGCACCGGTAGCGGCTTGTTGCGCACCGCGGCGGTGCGCGCGCGGTAGTCGTCGACCGACGGCAGTGCGCTCAGTGCCGAGTCGTCCGGCTTGCGGAAATCGAACACGCTGGTCAGATCGCCGCTGACCGCGCGACGCCACGGGCTGATGTTGGGCTCGGCCACACCGAAGCGGCGTTCCAGCAAGCGCAGCACCGAAGTGTGATCGAACACCTGCGAATTGACCCAGCCACCGCGCGTCCAGGGCGAGATCACCAGCATCGGCACGCGGATGCCCAGCCCCATCGGCACACCCTCGTAGACCTCCCCGCGCGTATCGACATTGCTGCGCCCCATGCGCGCATCCAGTGCCGGCAGCACTGCGGGAACGTGATCGAAGAAGCCGTCGTTCTCGTCGTAGTTGATGATCAGCGCGGTCTTCGCCCACACCTGCGGATTGGCGGTGAGCGCATCGATCAGGCGCGCCACCAGCGATTCGCCATAGGCCGGCGGCGCTTCCGGATGCTCGCAGTACGCGGTGGGCGGCACGATCCAGGACACCTGCGGCAAGCGATCGGCCTGCACGTCGGCGGCGATTGCGGAGATCAGATGATCGGCCTGCGTGGTGGCGGCATTGTCTGCAGTGGACCCGGGCACGCAGGCACGTGCACGTCGATAGCGTTCGTCGCTCGGGTGCAGATCGCGGTAGTGCGAAAAATACGCCAGCGAGTTGCAGCCGAAGTTGTCGTACTCCTGGTACACGCGCCAGTCCACGCCTGCGGCCTGCAGGCGCTGCGCATAGGTGGTCCAGTCCATCGCCGCGTAGCCGGGTTTGTCGCGCGCCATGTCGGCAGTCCAGTTGCCGTCGTCGGCATTGGTCACCGCCTGCGCACCGAAATTTCCCACGCTCGGGCCGCTGGTGCCGGTGAACAGGTACATGCGATTGGGATTGGTCGGCCCGTGCAACGAACAGAAATAGCCATCGCAAATGGTGAACGCATCGGCCAGTGCGTGGTAGTACGGGATGTCGTGACGCTGGAAATATCCCATCGTCAATTCGCCCTTGTACGGCACCCAGGCGTCGTACTCGGCCCAGCGCGCCGGGTCCTGCCCGTGGCCGGCTTTCCACGAATGATCCAGGCTCTTAATCAACGGCGCGCAGGTGCTTTGCGAATCGAAGGCGAACGGCAGCAGGCGACGACCATCGGCGGCCGGCTGACTCCATACCGGGTGACCGTCGCGCAGCTGCAACGGACGCGGATCGCCGAAGCCACGCACGCCGCGCAGCGCACCGAAGTAATGATCGAAGGAGCGGTTTTCCTGCATCAGGATCACCACGTGTTCGATGTCGCGCAGCGTGCCGGTGCGCGAGTTGGCCGGCAGCGCGAGTGCGCGGCCGATCGAGGACGGCAAGGCGCCGGCGGCAGTCAGCGCGGCGACGCGCTTGAGGAAATCGCGGCGCGAGGGGGAGGACGTCATGGCTACTGGACCTGCAAGAAATACATGTACATCGCCGCGCAGTGCGGCCGGGTACGACACGTATAGCGGGCAAGCACGACAGTTTTGCGACAGCCGCCGTCATCAATGTTTCATACGTCGTTGACACCCTGCGTCGCGAAACGCCGGTCCTGCACCGTGCGTTGCCCTCAGCCGTGCTCGAACAGGATTCCCCCATGACTTCCGCTCGCCGTTTTCATGTCACTCCGCTGGCGCTTGCCCTGGCCGCGCTGCTCCCCGCCATCGCCTCTGCTGCTACGCCGGCGGCCGATCCGGTTGCCGGTGCAGATGCGCCGGTAGCCGATGCCCCTGCCAGCGTGGCCGATGCCGCCACCAACGCTACCCAGCTGGACGCGATCAACGTGGTGTCGCAAGGCAGCACCCGCCAGGTCCAGCGCATCAGCCGGCAGGACATCGAGCAGCTGACACCGGGCAGCAGCGCCTTCAAGGCAGTGGAAAAGCTGCCGGGCGTGCAGTTCCAGTCGGCCGATCCGTTCGGCACCTACGAGTGGTCCACGCAGGTCACCCTGCACGGCTTCGATCAGAGCCGGCTGGGTTACACGCTCGATGGCATTCCGCTCGGCAACATGAGCTACGGCGTCACCAACGGCCTGCACATCACCCGCGCCATCATTTCGGAAAACCTCGGCTCGGTGGAAATCGCGCAAGGCGCCGGTGCGCTGGGCACCGCGTCCAACACCAACCTCGGCGGCACCATGCAGTTCTACTCGGCCGACCCGCAAAGCACGCCCGGCCTGCGCCTGGTGCAGACGGTCGGCAGCGATGCCACGCGCCGCACCTTCGTGCGCGGCGACACCGGCGATCGCAACGGCTTGTCGGCGTACCTGTCCTATGCCAATGCCAGCACCGACAAGTGGAAAGGCTTCGGCGACCAGCAGTCCGAGCAGGCCAACCTCAAGACCGTCTACCAGTGGGGCGACGGCAACCGTCTGAGCCTGTTCGTGGATACCTCGCGGCGCAAGGAATACGACTACATGGACCTGTCGTTGACCAGCCAACGCGCACTGGGCTGGGACTACGACTACCTGCAGCCGGATTGGGCCACCGCCGTGCAGATGGCGCGTGCGTATCAGAACACCGGCGCCACCAGCGGCGTGGCCAACGGCTATCCGCAATCGCTGGCCGGGCTGCCCGACGATTACAGCTGGCTCGACGCCAGCTACTACGCCGGCGGCGGCCTGCGCCGCGACAACCTGGCCGGTCTGTCGGGCACGTTCGTGTTCGGTGGCGCCACCCTGGATGCCACTGGCTACTACCACGGCAATCGTGGCGAAGGTCAATGGGTGACACCGTATGTACGCACCTCTGCGCAGGTGCCGCTGTCGATGCGCACCACCGACTACGGCCTGGATCGTTTCGGCGGCACCAGCGCCTTGAAATGGTCGTGGGGCAACCACGATCTGGAAGTGGGCCTGTGGGCGGAAAACGCACGTACCACGCAGCAGCGCAACTACTTCGCGCTCGGCAACGAGGGCTATACCTCGCTGTACAACGTGTACGAAGTGCAGACCCCGTTCCGTCGTGACTTCCTGCAGCGCTACACCACCCAGACCCGCATGTTGTACCTGCAGGACACCGTGCGCCTGCTCGACGATCGGCTGACCCTCAACTACGGCGCAAAGGCGCTCAGCACCACCACGCGCGCGCAATCGCTGGTGCCGACCACCGCACTGGCACAGGGTCGCATTCGCGCCGAAGACAACTTCCTGCCGCAGGTCGGCGTGAACTACAAGCTGGACGAGCGCCAGGACCTGTACGCCTCCTACAGCAAGAACATCGCCGCGTTCGGCTTCACTCCGTTCGGCACCTCGCAGGCGGCGTTCGACCGCAGCCGCTCCACGCTGGAACCGGAAGAGTCGCAGACCGTGCAGGTGGGTTACCGCGTGCAGGATGCGCAGTTCCAGCTGTCGGCCGATGCCTACTTCACCAAGTTCTCCAACCGCTTGTTGACCACCTCGCCGTGTACCGCAGTGCAGACCTGCGCGGCCATCCTGAGCAACGTCGGCGCGGTGCATAGCGCGGGTGCCGACCTGGCCTTGATGTGGCGCCCGGTGGAGGGCCTGAGCTGGTTGAACTCGCTGTCGTGGAACCGCTCGCGCTACCAGGACGATTACCTCAACAACGGCGTGGTCGCCACCTCCGGCAAGGACGTGGTCGGTATCCCCGCGTTGATGTTCTCCTCCAGCGCCAGCTACCAGCTCGGCAACCTGCGTCTGGATCTTGACGGCAAGTACGTCGACAAGCGCTACATCACCTTCCTCAACGATTCGCAGGTGCCTTCGTACTGGCTGTTCAATGCCGGCGCGCGCTACGACTTCGGTCGCGTGGCCGGGGTGGCCGATGTGGCGTTGGCGCTCAACATCACCAACCTCACCGACAAGCGCTATTTCGCCAGCACCGGCACCAACGGCTATGTCGCCTACGATCCGGATGGCTACAACCAGACCATGGTGGTCGGCGCACCGCGGCAGTACTTCATGAGTCTGGATGTGAAGTTCTGAGTCGCCGCCGCCCTTTCCACCTCCAGTGGCGAGAAGGCCCGGCTTGCGCGCCACCGGCGCGCGTGCCTTGGCGCACCCGCTAGCGCAGGCAGGGGCACGGAGCGGATGCTTTTAGAATGGGGGGTAACGCCGATGATTCACCCTGGCGACGCGTGGCGACGCGCCTGCCATCGCAGGCGGTGACATATTGCTGAGGCGCCGCTCATCCGGCGCTTTGCGTCACCTTCGCCTCGTAAAGAGGCCAATGTCCCGACGGGAGAGGGGTTGGGGTGAGGGTACGCTGCGAAGCACCCGGCGCGTCACTTCTGAAGGCGCGTGGCGACGCGTTTGTCATTGCATGTACTGGTAAATCTCTGAGGCACCCGATCATCCGCCCCTGCGGGGCACCTTCTCCCGAGGGGAGAAGCGTGGCACCGGCCCTACCCCGCCATGAACCGGGTCAGCCGACATCACTCACTTCCCGCACCGCCGCATGGCCCCGACCTCGCGCCGCATATAATCGCCGTCTTACTTTCACTCAGCAGGTCCCGCCAGATGGCGCAGACGATGAAGGCGCTGGTCAAGCGCGAAGCAAACAAGGGCATCTGGCTGGAACAGGTCGCCATCCCCAGCCCCGGCCCCAACGAGGTGCTGATCAAGCTGGAAAAGACCGCGATCTGCGGCACCGACCTGCATATCTACCTGTGGGACGAGTGGAGCCAGCGCACCATCAAGCCCGGCCTGACCATCGGCCATGAGTTCGTCGGCCGCGTGGCCGAGCTCGGCTCAGCCGTGACCGGCTACCAGGTCGGCCAGCGCGTGTCGGCCGAAGGCCACATCGTCTGCGGCCACTGCCGCAACTGCCGTGGCGGCCGCCCGCACCTGTGCCCCAACACGGTCGGCATCGGCGTCAACGTCAACGGCGCCTTTGCGGAGTACATGGTGATGCCAGCCAGCAACCTGTGGCCGATCCCCGACCAGATTCCCTCGGAGCTGGCCGCGTTCTTCGACCCTTACGGCAATGCCGCACACTGCGCGCTGGAGTTCGACGTGATCGGCGAGGACGTGCTGATCACCGGCGCCGGCCCGATCGGCATCATTGCCGCCGGCATCTGCAAGCACATTGGTGCGCGCAACGTGGTGGTCACCGACGTCAACGACTTCCGCCTCAAGCTGGCGGCCGACATGGGCGCCACGCGCGTGGTCAACGTGTCCAAGACCTCGCTCAAGGACGTCATGGCCGACCTGCACATGGAAGGCTTCGACGTGGGCCTGGAAATGAGCGGCAACCCGCGCGCCTTCAACGACATGCTCGACTGCATGTACCACGGCGGCAAGATCGCCATGCTCGGCATCATGCCGCGCGGCGCCGGTTGCGACTGGGACAAGATCATCTTCAAGGGCCTCACCGTGCAGGGCATCTACGGCCGCAAGATGTACGAGACCTGGTACAAGATGACGCAATTGGTGCTGTCGGGTTTCCCGCTGCACAAGGTGCTGACTCACCAATTGCCGATCGACGACTTCCAGAAGGGCTTCGACCTAATGGAAGAAGGCAAGGCCGGCAAGGTCGTGTTGAGCTGGAACTAATCGGCCGATACGCTTCAACGCAAAAGGCGCCGCGAGGCGCCTTTTTCATGTCCGTCTTCAGAGCGCAGGCAACGCAGCAGGCAAAGCTTAGTGGGTCGAGGGCGCGGCGGCCTCAATGCACCAAAAAGTTGGTCGGTGGTCAGGTAAAAAACACGCTTGTTGCTAGGCGTTGAGACGCTGAGAGGTCCATAGATTGCTTGTTGGAAGTCCGCCCGTTGCTCAGCGCGCGACGGGAAAATTGTCGGATGCAAGGTGATCCGGACGATGCACGAGATGGCCTGCTTGCAACCACGCACCGACCATCTCGACTGGTCCTTGCCCGCCTACCGTCGCGGGACCTTACGCGGCATGGATGCCGCGTAAGAGCCTACATGGACGTACTTGCGGCGTGTCCCGCGATGGTGGGCGCGCAAGGGCCCTGCAGCCACGCAGCAGATCAGCCGCTCCGTAGGTGATCTATCCACACGATGCATCACGCAAAGACAAAACAAACGGGATTTGAGCCTCGGTGTCGTTCAACTTCAGGCACTGAAGAACCCAGGCATCAGCTCTTGCCGCCGCCGCACCACTACCACTGCACGGCCGAGTCGTTAGAGCCGCCGTCAAGCGATTGCCATCACGGCATCACGGCCAGGTGACCGTGGCAGTCGCCACCAGATGGTTCTGCGAATTCTGCCGACCAAAGCCGAATTCCGCCGCCTCGCTGGTGTCGTAATAGCCCACGCTCAAGCCCAGCGGACCGAAGGCCTTGCCGACATTCACGCCGAAGTCGTTGTAGTCGTGATCCACCTGACTCAGCGACGAGGTATAGACGCTGTGCCCCGCATGCGCCCCGAAGGTGAAGTCGTAGGGCAGCGACCAGTTGGCATCCAGCGCGTAGTAGTAGCCATCGGTCTTGGTGCCGTAGAGATCGTTGGTGTAGGCAACGGTGAGGCTATAGGTTTTCAGGAACGTGGTCTTGGTGATCAACTCGGCGTAATTGGAAGCGCCCGCTCCCAAATACTGGTAGCGATTGACCATCACATCGAAATTGAAATTGGTGCCCAGATCGGTGTTGTAGCCGACAAAGCCATCCACTTCCCAATCCGGATCGCCGGCACCGTAGTCGACATTGGACGTCCAGGTGCCGATGTACAGACCGAACGGCGTCTTGTAGGTGAGTCCAGCCTGGAAGGCGGGCTCTTCATTGGTCTGCGAAATACCGCGGAACAGATAGTCACTGGTCACCGCAAAAGTGCCGCTGAAGGGAGAAGCGGCGGCTTCTTCGTCCTGCGCCTGTGCCAACGGCACCACACCGAGCAACAGCAACGACAGACAACACGCGAGCGAGGACGGCTTCATGGACATCTCCTGGAACGATGGGCGGTCGGATTGCGCAAGGCGGGCCTGCCATGACTTATTAGTCCAACTGTCATTGCAGCGCAACATACAAGTCGCGCTCGCTTGACCCAGCGCACACGCTCGAGCGCAGATGACGCTGGTCAGCGTTCTGTCTCATCGACCGCCCGCACGGAATCTTGATGGGCCGGGAGTGGAGATTGGGGATTAGGAATTCGCAACAGCAATGCGCAGCGCTGCCGACCGCTAATTCCAATTCCCTATTCCCGATTCACCATTCCCGGCTGGCGCCAGCCAGCCCAAATCAGACCGGAAACACACCGTAATGCCGCGCGGCCAGCCGCAGCTGCTGCCCGGGCTGAAAGCTGCCCGCCGATGCTGGCAGCTCCACTTCCACCTCGTTGCCTGCCGGCTCCAGCGTTGCGCGCAAACGCAGACGTGCCCCGCTACGCTGCGACCAGGCCACCGTGGCCGGCCAGCCGGCATCGTCCGGCACCAGATCTTCCGGCCGCACGTAGACCTCTACCGGGCCGGCCGCCAGCGCGGCATTGGCTGCCGGCAAGGCATGCCCGGCAACCTGGATCTGGCCTTGCGCCAGCACGCCGGGGATGCGGTTCACCGCTCCCACGAAGGAGTACACGAACGGCGAGGCCGGCTTGTCGTAGATCATCGCCGGCGTGTCGAGCTGCTCGATGCGGCCACGGTTGAGGATCGCCACCCGGTCGGCCAACTCCAGCGCTTCTTCCTGATCGTGGGTGACGAACACCGTGGTCAGGCCGGTCCGTTCGTGCAGCTCGCGCAGCCAGCGGCGCAGATCGCGGCGCACCTGCGCATCCAGCGCACCGAACGGCTCGTCCAGCAGCAGTACGCGCGGCTCGATCGCCAACGCACGCGCCAAGGCCACACGCTGCCGCTGGCCACCGGACAGCTGGGTGGGATAGCGCTCCTCCAGACCCTGCAACTGCACCAGCGCCAGCAACTCCTCCACGCGTGCGCGGATACGCGCTTCGGCCCAGCGCTCGTTGCCGCGCCGCACCCGCAGGCCGAAGGCAATGTTCTCGAACACGTCCATATGCTTGAACAGCGCGTAGTGCTGGAACACGAAGCCGACCCGGCGCGACTGCACGCTCATGCGGGTGGCGTCTTCGTCGCCGAACAGCACCTGCCCGCCATCGGCATGCTCCAGCCCGGCCATGATCCGCAGCAAGGTGGTCTTGCCCGAACCGGACGGGCCCAGCAAGGCCAGCAACTCTCCCTGACGCACGTCCAGGGTAATGTCGTCCAGCGCGGTGAACGTATCGAACTGCTTGCGCAGGCGGTGGATGCGGATGCCCATGTTCACCTCAATGTCGATGGTTGGCGGCGAGCGAATCGCCGTGCCGCCATTCCAGGTACGTCTTCAGCGCCAGCGTCAGCAGCGCGGTCAGTGCGAGCAACGAGGCACACGCAAACGCGGCGCTGTAGGCGTATTCGTTGTAGAGAATTTCAACATGCAGGGGCAGCGTGTTGGTACGCCCGCGGATATGCCCGGACACCACCGACACCGCGCCAAATTCGCCCATCGCACGCGCCGCGCACAGCAACACGCCGTACAGCAGGCCCCAGCGGATGTTCGGCAGGGTCACCCGCCAGAACATCTGCCAACCGTTGGCGCCCAGGCTCAATGCGGCCAGTTCTTCATCGCTGCCCTGCTGTTCCATCAGCGGCATCAACTCGCGCGCGATGAACGGGAACGTGACGAAGGTCGTTGCCAGCACGATGCCGGGCAACGCAAACACGATGCGCGGCAACTGGATCAGCAACTCGCCAAAAAACGGCAACTGCAGTCGCCAGCCTTCGTCGATCAACGGCCATGCCCAGCCGCTGCGGCCGAAGATCAGCACGAAGATCAGGCCCGCCACCACCGGCGACACCGAGAACGGCAGGTCGATCAGGCTGATCAGCAAGCGCTTGCCGGGGAATTGGTGCTTGCTGACCGCCCACGCCGCCGCCACGCCGAACACCAGGTTCAGCGGCAGCACGATGGCAGTGACAATCAGGGTCAGCTTGATCGCCGACAATGCATCCGGGTCGACGATCGCACGCAGGAAGGTCTCCCAGCCGCCGCGCAGCGCCTCGGCAAACACCAGCACCAGCGGCAGCAGCAGGAACGCGAGCAGGAACAGCAGCGCCCCCGCAATCATCAACCACTGCACCCAACGCGGCTCGTTGGTGGCCGAGTCGGTGATGCGGCGGGCCTGTTCGGTCATCTGGCGGGTGTGCAACATGGCAGGCAGCGGCGAAACAGCATCGTTCATGCAGTCCTCCGTTGATAGCGCAGCAGGCGTGCCTGCAGCGTATTGACCACCAACAGGATCACGAACGACAGCAGCAGCATCGCCGCGGCAATCGCGGTGGCGCCGGCATAGTCGAATTCCTCCAGCCGGATGGTGATCAGCAGCGGCGCGATCTCGGTCGAATTGGGCAGGTTGCCGGCGATGAAGATCACCGAGCCGTACTCACCCACACCACGCGCGAAGGCCAGCGCAAACCCGGTCAGGACCGCCGGCCAGAGTCCGGGCAGCACCACCCGCCACACCGTCTGCCAGCGCGATGCGCCCAGTGTGGCAGCAGCCGCTTCCAGCTCGCGCTCGCTCTCGGCCAGCACCGGCTGCACCACCCGCACCACGAACGGCAACCCGACGAACACCAGCGCCAGCACGATGCCAAGCTGGGTATAGGCCACCTTGATGCCGATCGCCTCTAGCCAGCGCCCAACCCAACCGTTGCCACCGTACAACGCGGTCAGCGCGATGCCGGCCACCGCGGTCGGCAATGCAAATGGCAGATCGATCACCGCATCGAAGAAACGTTTGCCAGGGAAGCTGTAGCGCACGAACACCCACGCCACCCAGGTGCCCATCACCGCATTGAAGGCGCCAGCCGCGAACGCGGTGCCGAAGCTCACCCGCAGCGCCGACAGCACGCGCGGCTCGCTCCACACCCGCCACAGGCCGTCCCAGCCCAACCCGCTGGTTTTGATGAAAATGCCCAGCAGCGGGATCAGCACGATCAATCCCAGCCAGGTCAGCGTGATTCCAAGACTCAAGCCCAGCCCTGGCATCACGCGTCGGCGCGGTGACGGCGCTGGGTGGGGTGCAACCGACATCTGCATCGCCTACTTTTTTGCCTGGATCTGATCGAACACGCCACCGTCGGCGAAGTGTTCCTGCTGCGCCTTGTCCCACGACCCGAACGCTTCCTGGATGGTCACCAGCTTGATGTCCGGGAACCGCGCCAAATCGGCAGGGTCGGCAAATTCCGGATGGCGCGGCCGATAGAAATGCTTGGCCGCCAGCTTCTGCCCTTCCGGCGCATACAGGTAACGCAGATAGGCCTCGGCCACCTCGCGGGTGCCGTGCTTGTCGACGTTCTTGTCGACCAGCGCCACCGACGGCTCGGCCAGGATCGACAGCTTGGGCACCACGATCTCGAACTTGTCCTTGCCCAGCTCTTCGCGCGCCAGCAGCGCCTCGTTTTCCCAGGCCAGCAGCACATCGCCGATGCCGCGCTGCACGAACGTGGTGGTGGCGCCGCGCGCACCGGTATCCAGCACCGGCACGTTGCGGAACAGCGCCTGCATGTAGCGCAAGATGCGCTCGCGGTCGCCCTTGAAGATATGGTCGGCGTAGGCCCAGGCAGCCAGGTAATTCCAGCGCGCGCCACCGGAGGTCTTGGGGTTGGGCGTCACCACCGCCACGCCGGAGCGCAGCAGGTCTGGCCAATCATGGATGTTCTTCGGGTTGCCCTTGCGCACCAGGAACACGATGGTCGAAGTGTACGGCGCGCTGTTGTCGGGCAGGCGCTTTTCCCAGTCACTGTCGATCAGCTTGGCCTTTTCGGCGATCGCATCGACGTCGTAGGCCAGCGCCAGCGTGACCACATCGGCCTCGATGCCGTCGATCACCGCCCGTGCCTGTTTGCCGGAGCCGCCATGCGAGGTCTCCACCGTGACGGTGTCCTGCGGATGCTGCTGCTTCCACTGCGCGGCGAAGGCGCTGTTGTAGTCGCGGTAGAACTCGCGAGTGGGGTCGTAACTGACATTGAGCAGGCCGATGTCGCGCGCGCCAGCCGGGCCGGCCAGGACCAGCAGGCTGCACAACACGGTCGATACAAGACGGAAGCGGGGGTGGGTCACAGCAATCTCCAAACCGTTGGGGCGCAGCTGAACAGCAAGCATGCCATGCTGCGCAGCGGCACGCAGGCGGTGAAATGACATCAAGGCCGCACCTTATGCCGATTTTGCATGACGTAGTGGTATGCCACCGTGATCGTTAAAATCATGCGTCTCTTGCCACTGCGACCGCCATGACCAACGCTCCCGCTGCGCTGACTGCCCATTACGCCGCCGAACTGGAAACCATCCAGTCCCAGGGCCTGTTCAAGTCCGAGCGCATCATCACCGGCCCGCAGTCGGCTCGGATCACCCTGGCCGATGGCCGCAGCGTGCTCAACTTCTGCGCCAACAACTATCTGGGCCTGGCCGACCACCCGGACATCATCCAGGCCGCCAAGGACGCGCTGGACACGCACGGCTTCGGCATGGCCTCGGTGCGCTTCATCTGCGGCACCCAGGACCTGCACAAGCAGCTCGAGCGCACCATCGCCGAGTTCTTCGGCACAGAGGACACCATCCTCTACGCCGCCTGTTTCGATGCCAACGGCGGCCTGTTCGAACCGCTGCTCGGCGAAGCGGACGCGATCATTTCCGACGCGCTCAACCACGCCTCCATCATCGACGGCGTGCGCCTGTGCAAGGCCAAGCGCTTCCGCTACGCCAACTGCGACATGGCCGATCTGGAAGCGCAGCTGCAGGCCGCCGACGCGGCCGGCTGCAAGACCAAGCTGATCACCAGCGACGGCGTGTTCTCGATGGATGGCTTCATCGCCCCGCTGGACGAGATCACCGCCCTCGCCCGCAAATACAACGCGCTGGTGCATATCGACGAATGCCATGCCACCGGCTTCCTCGGCGCCAGCGGCCGCGGCTCGGCCGAGGTCAAGGGCGTGCTGGACCGGATCGACATCATCACCGGCACGCTGGGCAAGGCGATGGGCGGCGCACTGGGCGGCTTCACCACCGCCAAGCGCGAAGTCATCGAACTGCTGCGCCAGCGCTCGCGCCCATACCTGTTTTCCAACTCGCTGCCGCCGCATGTGGTGGCCGCCGGCATCAAGGCCTTCGAGATGCTGGAAGCCGCCGGCGAGCTGCGCACGCAACTGGTCGACAACACCCGCTACTTCCGCGAGCGCATGACCGCCGCCGGCTTCGACCTCAAGCCCGGCGTGCACCCGATCAGCCCGGTGATGCTCTACGACGCACCGCTGGCGCAAAAATTCGCCGAGCGGCTGCTGGAAGAAGGCATCTACGCGATCGGCTTCTTCTTCCCGGTGGTACCCAAGGGCCAGGCGCGTATCCGCACCCAGATCAGCGCCGCGCACACCCGCGAACAGCTGGATCAGGCGATCGACGCCTTCATCAAGATCGGCCGCGAACTGGACGTCATCCAGCACTGATGCGCTCGGTGCAGCGCCAACGGCTGCTGCTCGCGGCGCAGACCGATACCCAGGCGCAGCTGTTGGATGGCAACTGGGAAACCCGCTGCCTGCATTGCCGTCGGCGCCTGCAACTGCGCGCCGATGGCGAACCGCTCGGCCACACCACGCTGGAACACGTGGTCCCGCAGGCCTGGTTCGGCCGTCGCGCGGCGGCGGCCCTGTGTGCACTGGTCGGCGACGATGCCAATGCAGCGCGCAATCTCGCCCTGGCCTGCGCCGGCTGCAATCACGCCAAGGGCAGACGCCACGATGCCAACGGTGCCGGCGACGCCCGCGCCGTCGAGGTGGTGAGCGCCTTGCTCAGCGCGCGTCTGGCGCGCTGGCGGGAGCCGCCGTCAGCGCACTGACTTCCGCTGGACTGAGCATCCGCCACGCACCCTTGCCCAGCTCGCCCATCGCCAACGAGCCGATCGCCACCCGCACCAGCCGCAGCACGCCGATCTCCACCGCAGCCAACAAGCGGCGGATCTGCCGATTGCGGCCTTCGTCCAGCACGATCTCCAGCCACGCATTGCGCTCGCCTTCGCGCAGCACGTCGACCCGCTTGGCGCGCAACAGTACGCCCTCGCCGTCCGGATCGGGATCGACCACGCCGGCCTGCAGTTGCGCCAGTTGCGCAGCGCTCGGGCGGCAATCGATCTGCACGTGATAGGTCTTGTCCGGCCCGGTCATCGGGTCGGTCACCGTTGCTGCCCATTGCGGATCGTTGCTGAAGAGCAGCAGGCCTTCGCTGGCCTTGTCCAAGCGCCCGACCGGGGCGATCCACGGCAATCCGGCGCCATCGAAGCAGCGATACACCGTGTCCCTGCCCTGCTCGTCGCGTGCGGTGGTGACCACGCCGCGCGGCTTGTTGAGCATCAGGTAGCACCGCGCCGGGCCGGCCAACGGCTGTCCATCGACACGGATGGTGGAGTGCTGATCGGCGCGGATCGGATATTCGGGATCGCGTATTACGCGCGCGGCCACGCTGACCCGCCCGTCGGCGATCCAGCGCGCCGCTTCGGTACGCGAACACACGCCCAGTTTGGACAGCACGCGCGCCAGCCCGTGGCGTGGCGCGGTAGTCGTACCGGAGGCGCGCGATGCGCCCGCCGGACCACGCGTGCGCTGCCGGGACGTCGCCGGCGCAGGCCGCCGGGTCATGCCGTCCCGACCGCGCTGCTTACTTGTTTTCGACCGACTTGGCGTCGGCCGCAGGCGTTGCCGTTGCGGCAGCAGCCGGAGCCGGTGCAGCCACCGGGCGTGCCTTGACCACACGCACGCCGCGCGCCTTCATCCAGGCATCGAATTCTTCGGCGGTCATGCGCTTGCCGTTCTGGCTCATGTCAAAGCGCCACGGCGTGTTGTCGAACGCGGTGGTGGCCTTGTAGGCGGCCGGATCGTTCGGATTGACGGTGCCGCCGGGCGGAATGACCTTGGCCAGATCCTGGCAGCCTTCCACGCGCAGACGCAGCAGCACGCGGTCCACCGACTGCTCGGTGGTGTAGGGCTGTGCCAGCACGCCGGTGGGCATGCCCAGCTGCACGCTACGGGTGTAGAACTCGGCAGCCGCCGGCGCGATGACGGTGGCGGGCAACGGCAGCGGCTGGGACACCGTGCTGCCGGCGCAGTTCGGAGCGGCGTAGGCGGCGGGAATCAAGGCAAGACAGAGCAATCCAGCCGTAGCGGTACGCAGCATCGGGTTCTTCCAATTATGAGTGTGGTGTTGACGCGGCGAGTGTAGGCAGCGATGAACGCCGTTTCAACCGGAAGCGTGCTTGGATGGCAACACAGACAGGATTTGCACCGTCTGGGCGCAGGTTTTGCGGCCCCACAAAGACAAAACCCGGCGCAAGGCCGGGTTTTGTATGCAACAGCTAGCGGTCCAATTAGTTCTGGACGTTCAGCTCGGTACGACGGTTCTTCGCACGGCCTTCCGGATTGTCAGAACCATCCGGGTTGGCGTTCGGAGCAATCGGACGGCTCTCGCCGTAGCCGATCGGACCAACCAGACGCGACGCATCAACGCCGTTCTTGGTCAGGTAGTCGTACACGGTGGTCGCACGACGCTCGGACAGCTTCTGGTTGTACTCGTCGGTACCCTTCGAGTCGGTGTGACCAGCAACCTCAACCTTCAGGTCGGGGTAACGCTTCAGGATCTCGGTCGCTTCGCTCAGGATCGAGACGGCGTCCGGACGCAGGGTCGACTTGTTGAAGTCGAAGTTCACGCCCTTCAGATCGATCGACACAGGCACCGGGCAACCGTCCGGACCGATGGTCTGGCCAGGCTGCGAAGCCGGGCACTTGTCGTCGCAGTTGTTGACGCCGTCACCGTCGTCATCCAGGTCTGCGCAGCTCGGAGCAACCGGAGCCGGAGCCGGCGGCGGAGCGGTCGACGGAGCCGGTCCCAACGGGATCACGACGCCGACCGAAGCCAGCACGTCGCCGAACCAGTCTTCCTGCGGAGCAGCAACGCTCTGGTCGTTGAAGTCAGCGCGGTAGGCCAACTCGGCACGCACGGCGACGCGCTTGTCGAAGGTGGTCTGCAGACCGACACCAGCCTTGGCGGCAAAGTTGCCGTCCTTCTGCTGGCCCGGCGAAACCGGGTTCGGGGTCGCGTCGAATTCTTCTTCCGAACGCTGGTAGCCCAGACCGAACAGCAGGTAGGGGTTCCAGCCGCGGCCTTCCTGGATGAAGTGGCGACGCAGGTCGAACGAGATGCCGTACTGGCTCCAGTTCTGATCCTGGTTGGCATCGAAGTTCGGGTTCTGATAGTTCAGCTCGCCGTCGATCGACCAGTTCGGGCTAACGAACTTGCCCAGACCCAGGGTGACGAACGGGGCATCATTGGTCAGACGATCGCTGTCCTGGAAGTTGAAGCCAGCGCTACCGGTCAGGTACCAACGGTCATCGAACTCCTGCGCGGAAGCAGCCTGGGCAACCGCCAGACCGCCGAGCAACGCGGCAGTGAGAATTTTCTTGTTCATGTGTATACAGCTCCTTCTTTGGGAGATAAAACCGATAGAGGCGTTGTTCTTGGTAAAGATGCTCGTCACATCCAGAGCCATCGGGGCGCAGATTAAGCCGGCTTCAGTGAAGATCGCGTTAACGGTCATATAACATGTGAAAGCAATCACCAGAGCCGGCGATCCCCTTCAATACTACGTATACAGTTTCATGAAGGGAAGGACGGCGCACTCAGTTTGCACATCTGACCCGCATGAACCGCAGCCCAATTAAGCCAGTTGAATACGCTGGCGGATCCACCTTGCCGGCGGGCTGCGCAGTGATGCGAAAACCACATTGGTGAACGCCAGGCCCCGTCCGAGCTGAATTGTGGGGCCGGTGGTTGCAGCGCGACGGCCTCACAACGCACCCTGAACTCCCCACATGGAGCGACCCGATGAAAGCTGTCGTCATCACCCGTCATCTTCCAATCGACGATCCCGCCGCACTGCTTGACATGGAACTTCCGGCCCCGTCGGCCCCTTCGGGGTATGACTTATTGGTGCGTGTCGAGGCAATCTCGGTCAATCCGGTCGACACCAAGGTGCGTGCACCCAAGCCGCAGACGCTGGATGCGCCGAAGATCCTGGGCTACGACGCGGCCGGCGTCGTCGAAGCGGTAGGCCCCGAGGTCACCGCATTCGCAGTCGGCGACGAGGTGTATTACGCGGGCGACATCGGCCGACCGGGCAGCAATGCGCAATATCAGCTGGTCGATGCGCGCATCGCCGGCTGCAAGCCCACCTCGCTCAGCTTCGCCCAGGCCGCTGCCCTGCCGCTGACCACGTTGACCGCTTGGGAGCTGCTGTTCCAGCGCATGCCGTTCTCTTTCGATGGCGCGCGCAATCGCGGCAAGCACGTGTTGATCATCGGTGGCGCGGGCGGCGTGGGCTCGATCGCGATCCAGCTGGCGCGGCATGCCGGCTTCAGCGTGATCGCCACCGCCTCGCGGCCGGAGACCATCGAATGGGTGCGACAGATGGGCGCCCAGCATGTGGTCGACCATCACCAGCCGCTGCAGCCGCAGTTGCAGGCCTTGGGAATGCAGAGCGTGGACGCCGCACTCAACCTGGCCGACACCGACCGCTACTGGGAGCAACTGGGCGAGATCCTGGCACCGCAGGGGCATGTGGGCTTGATCGTGGAGCCGCGCGGCCCGCTGTCGATCGGCGACCCCTACAAATCCAAGTGCATCGGCATCCATTGGGAGCTGATGTTCACCCGTGCCCGCTACGCAACCGAGGACATGGTCGAGCAGCACCGCATCCTCAACCGCGCCGCCAGCCTGATTGATGCGGGCGAATTGCGCACCACCCATACCGAAACGCTGTCGCCGATCAATGCGCAGCAATTGCGCGAGGCGCATCGACGCCTGGAAAGCGGCAGTACGATCGGCAAGCTGGTGCTGGCGGGTTGGTGATCGGCATTAACGCTTCAGTGCGGCTGCTGCGTGGGGTACTGGGCGTGTTGGCTTGCGCATAGCCTGTTGGCTTGCACATAAGTAAGGGAAGCAATGCCGCAGCTCACGCGCTTGAATCGGCGGCAAAGCGGGACTGGCCTCCTGGTCGTGCGGCCCGCGTTGCTGCTGTGGCGTCGGCGTAGTCGCCTTGCGTGCGCCGAAATGCACGCAAGGCGATCTGTTCCGCGACAGGAACGCCGATGTGGATCGGCTCTGTTCTATTAGAGAGTCGCAACTGCGATCACGGCGACCGGCGTGGCGTTTAGTACGTGGCCGCTAAACGGACGCAACTGATCGGGATATTGGCGAGCGCCGGATCGCACGTCAGCCATCCAAGGCCATCTCGTTTGTTGTTTGCGCAGGTTGGCGCTCTGATACAGATAAAGGTGGAATGCCCCCAGCTGATGCGCGGCCAGCTGCGGATACCCTCCGCCCCGCCCTCGTCCCAAGCTGCCGACAGCACCGGTCGCGTGCGTCAAGACTTGCCGCCAGGCCTGTTTACCTGCATCGTGCGCACTCCGTACGCCAGCGTATCCACACCATGTCGCCCGCCACCGGCCCGTCCGTCTCGTCCTACCCGCACCTGTTCGCACCGCTCGATCTGGGCTTCACGCAATTGCGCAACCGCGTCCTGATGGGCTCGATGCACACCGGTCTGGAAGACCGGGCGCGCGATTTTCCCAAACTGGCCGCGTATTTCGCCGAGCGCGCTGCCGGTGGGGTCGGCTTGATCGTCACCGGCGGCTTTTCGCCGAATGTGGTGGGCTGGCTCAAGCCGTTCGGCGGCAAGCTGTCGTGGCCGTGGGAGGTGCGCCCGCATCGTCAGGTCACCCGGGCGGTGCATGCGCACGGCGCCAAGATCTGCCTGCAGCTGCTGCATGCCGGGCGCTACGCCTATCACCCGCTGTCGGTGGCGCCGTCCAGACTCAAGGCGCCGATCAACCCGTTCACTCCTCGCGCGCTATCGGCACGTGCGGTGGATCGCCAGATCGCTGCCTACGAACGTGCGGCGCGGCTGGCGCGCGACGCCGGCTACGACGGTGTGGAGGTGATGGGATCGGAAGGCTATCTGATCAACGAATTCACCGCTGCGCGCACCAACCAGCGCAGCGATGCCTGGGGTGGCGATGCGGCCAAGCGCATGCGCTTTGCGGTGGAGATCGTGCGACGCATCCGCGAGGCCTGCGGGCCGGACTTCATCATCATCTACCGGCTGTCGCTGGTGGACCTGGTCGAAGGCGGCAACCAGTGGCAGGACATCCTGAAGCAGGCACAGGCGATCGAGGCGGCCGGCGCGACCATCATCAATTCCGGTATCGGCTGGCACGAGGCACGCATCCCGACCATCGCCACCTCGGTACCGCGCGCGGCATTTGCCGGTGTGACCGCCAAGCTCAAGCCGCACCTGCGCATTCCGGTGGTGGCCACCAACCGCATCAACATGCCCGAAGTGGCCGAGCGCATCCTCGCCGACGGCGCGGCCGACATGGTGTCGCTGGCGCGCCCGCTGCTGGCCGACCCGCAGTGGGCCAACAAGGCCCGCACCGGCCAGTCGCACGCCATCAATACCTGCATCGCCTGCAATCAGGCCTGCCTGGATCATGTGTTCGACAACAAGCTGGCGAGCTGCCTGGTCAACCCACGCGCAGCGCACGAAACCGAACTGATCTACGCACCGACCCCCAACCCCAGGCGCATTGCGGTGGTCGGTGCCGGCCCGGCCGGCCTGGCCTGCGCGACGGTGGCCGCCGAGCGCGGTCATCACGTCACCTTGTTCGATGCAGGCGATGCAATCGGCGGGCAATTCAACGTCGCCAGGCGCATCCCGGGCAAGGAAGAATTCAATGAGACGCTGCGCTACTTCGGTCACCGCATCGACGCGACCGGGGTGCAGCTGCGCCTGAATACCCGGGTAGAAGCCGCAGGCCTGAAAGACTTCGACGAGATCGTGCTGGCCACCGGCATCGAGCCGCGCAAGGTGGACTTTCCCGGCGCCGATCACCCGATGGTCGTGAGCTATCTGGACGTGGTGCTGGGCCGCCATGTCGCTGCCGACAAGGTCGCGATCATCGGGGCCGGCGGGATTGGCTTCGATGTCGGCGAATTTCTCGTGCACACAGGGCCATCGTCGTCGCTGGACCCTGCGCGCTGGATGGCCGAATGGGGCGTGGACCCCAGCTTCGAAACGGCCGGTGCATTAGCCAAGCCGCAGCCCGAGCGCCCTGCCCGCCAGGTCTGGCTGCTGCAGCGCAGCCCCGGCAGACCTGGCGCGCGCCTGGGCAAGACCACCGGCTGGATCCACCGCGCCACGCTCAAGGCCAAGGGCGTCAAGATGCTGGGCGGCGTGGAATATCTGGGCGTGGACGACGCCGGGCTACGGATCCGCGTGGAAGGCGCCGAACAATTGCTCGATGTCGGCACGGTGGTGATCTGCGCCGGGCAGGAACCGCGCCGCGACCTGCTGGCCGCGCTGCAAGCCAACGGACAGCAACCGCATCTGATTGGCGGTGCGGATGTCGCGGCCGAACTGGATGCCAAGCGTGCGATCGATCAGGCCTGCCGACTGGCGGCGAAGTTGTAACACGCGCTGCTGCAAAGCGCTGAACGCCATAGCACCCTGCTCGCGACGCCCGTACCAACCTCCGTGCGAGTCTCGTCTTAGCCGGAGTGCCCACCATCAACGCCGATGGTGGCGATGGTAGAGCGATGACCGGTCTGCCTATCCGATGTCGGCGCAGGCGTCCACGCTGGCGTCGGATGCGCCGGATCGGTGCGCACCCCAACGCTGCCATCGATCACACCCCCGATAACGCGAACGCCGCTGATCGGCGCAGCACGGTACATTCTTTTTCCTGTCGCGCAGCTCGGCTATAAACCGCACATGCCCTCGACGCTGACTGCATCGCTGCCTCCCATCCTGCCGCCGGCAGCGCTGCGGGCCTACGTTGCGGCGCATTTTGGCAAAAGCCTGCTGTGGTACACCGGCGAGTTGCTGCTGATTTTTGCGTTGACCGAATACGTCGGATTGAGCGCGGTGGCCGCCGGCGTGTCGGTCGCCGGCGGATTGGCGGTCAGTGCGGTGATGGGCATGCTTGCAGCGCGACGCTGGAGCGCCGGCGTCAGCCTGGCCTGGGCCGGCCGCTCGCAATGGCGCGGCATCGCCTTGGCAGCGATCGCCCTGGCGCTGCTGTTCGTGACACCATCACTTCCCGCCGATGTCCACCTGATCAGCGTATTGCTGCTCAGCCTGCCCTTCCGGGCCGCCTATGCCGTCGGTGACGTCGCACAGAACACCTTGCTAGGATTTGGCCACTGGCCCTGGCGTGGCGCGCGCGGCGTCAGTGCGCTGCGTCTGATCGGTAGCGGGCTGGCCGCACTGTTGGTCAGCGCCGCGATCGGCCTGGTTCTGAAGGCCGGCACACATGCCGCCGCATCGACTGCGTTGATGGTGGTCGCGCTGGTCAGCAGCATCGCACTGCTGTCGTCATGGTGGTTACGCAACGCATTGCAGCCTTACACGCATACGGCTGCCGCCACACCATCGCCGCTAGCTGCCTCTTATTGGCGGCGCGATCAGTTGCTGCCCTTGGCGGTCATCGCCGCACTGGCCTTGGCGTTGCCGACATTCACCAAATTGGCGCCGTATCTGGCGCAGTCGCGTACCGGCTCGGCCGGATGGGGCAGCGCGGTATTGATTGCATATGCATTGGGCAGCGTTTGCATACAGCCCCTGGCAGCGCGTTGGCCGACCGTGGCAATGCGTCGACTGGGCCTGAGTGGAGCCGCGTTGTCCGTACTGGGATTGCTCTTCGCCATCGCCACGTCTCGACATTACGTGCTGGATGCCAGCCTGGCCTTCGGCATGGGGTTGGCGGCCGGTAGTGCCGGGCAATGGGTGTGGGCACGCCATGCAGAACTTGCTTCGCGTCATGGCCCCGCACAGCAGGCGCGCGAAAGTGCCGCACTCACCGCGACAGCCCAACTCGCGCTGGCAGCCGGCAGTGGCGTGATCGGACTGCTGCTGGGCACATCCGACTATCACATGGGAAACGATGCGCATCTGGCGTGGGCGATGGCCTTGGGGCCGATGCTCTGCGGCGTGTTGTGCGTGCTGATCGCCTGGATCGGCAATGCGTTTGCAATGGCTGAAAAACGCAGGCCTGTTGCAGCAATACCGTCGAGTCAGATCTGACAATCTCGATCGGGCCACGACGATCTTCACCGCGTGCACATAGGGTCTGCGCTGACTGCAATTGTGGTCCTCGGCAAGCGCCCTGCATGTCTGCATGAAATTATTTCGCACCGTGTCGAACTTGATGCGTGTGATTCAAGACGCCTGACACGTTCGAACATGTGCACTGCGCATAAGCAAAAGCGGCAGCAAGCGCGCAATGCGATTGCCGCATGGCCAACGTAGATGCGCCACTGATGCCGTCAAAGAATCGTGGTCGATGATTTTGACGATCTCGGCTACACATCGTCGCACGGCCACTACAAGCCATCCAAATTTCCGCTGACGCATTTGTGCGCGATGCATATGCAAGCTTGATGCGCGACTTGGTGATGCGATGCGAGTGCTAATAACGTCGTGGCGCTTCGTGCTCACTCGTCACAATCAACGCGCATCGAGCAACTCGGACGCCTCTTCTAGTGATTACAACGCCGCGTTCTACGATGCATATGCGAGCGTTCGATGCATGATCCGGGCAGCATCAAGCACCACGCACAGAAAGTTCCTTTATGCACCCCGCGTTCGCATCTCGATGTATCCCCGCTGCGGTAGAAAACGGCAGTACGCAAGCACATCCATCAGTGACGATGATGTGTAACGCAGCCTGCCAATGACGCTACATGCGTAGCTCACGCGCAACGCATTGCGTATCTCGAACGACCGCGCAGACGCGCAACACTGCGCGCGCACCGTGTCGATATCGGTTACAGCACCGCTGTCGCCACCGCGATGCGACGCACACAACGAATGCATCGCACTGTTGTCGTTGAGCGAAGCGGTAGATGCAGCAAGCGATCACACGCGTCAACCCCGCCTATTCAGCCGCGATTCTGTGATCGACGCCTACCTTGCGCCAACTTTTTGACCCACCGCATTTGGTGGGCACCTCCGGTAGATCTTCTTTCGCCGGAGACCGGGCGACCCGTGGCAGGTCGCCTCCCCATGACGCCAAGCCCTCTGTACTGGTGCATCCACCTTGGATGCTCTGCGGATCGGCCCATACGGAGCAAGGAGTTATATGAAACTGGTTTGGATACTTTGGCTGTCGCAGTTGTTGCCGCAGCCGGCTGCAGATTCGTTGTGCTTGAGCACCACCGTGTACCTGGAAGCGCGTGATCAGACCTTGCGCGGTCAGCAAGCCGTCGCGGAAGTTGCGTTGCGTCGGCTGGACAGCGGTTTGTGGGGCGACTCGATGTGTCAGGTGGTCACTGCACGCAAGCAGTTCGCGCCCACCATCGTGGCTCCGGGAACGCAGCTGAAAAACGACGATGCCTGGAACAAGGCGCTGGATGTGGCGCTGGCTGCAGAGCGCAACTGGGCGCTGCCGGTGGGTCAACGCAAGGAAATCGTGCCGGGCGCCAGTCACTTTGCCGCAAGCGCGATCGCAAGCCCGAGCTGGCGTAATGCCTATCAGGTGGCCACCATCGGCGACCATACGTTCTATCGCGTACAGAAGCTGCGCCCGCGCACCGCCTCCTGACGCTGCCCACGCACTCACGCGTTGCCGCTAAGCTTGCGTCTTCGTTCTTGTGCGGAAATTCTCATGAAGCTGTACACCAAGCCGGGCGCGTGTTCGCTGGCAGATCACATCGTGCTGCGCTGGTCGGGGCTGCCCTTCGATCTGGAGGTGGTCGACGCCGCCACGATGAAGTCCCCCGAATATCTGCGCCTCAACCCGGCCGGTGCCGTGCCGCTGTTGGTCGTCGACGACTGGGCACTGACCCAGAACGCCGCCATCCTCAACTACATCGCCGACATCGCGCCGCTCACCGGCTTGTCCGGCGATGGCACCGCGCGCAGCCGTGCGGAGATTAATCGCTGGATCGCCTTCGCCAATGCCGACGTGCATCCGGCCTTCAAGCCGATCTTCGGCAGCACCGCCTATCTGCAGGACGACGCGCTGATCGCGCGCAGCCATGACGACGCACGCAGCAAGCTGCGCAGCTTGTACGAACGTGTCGACGCGCATCTGCAGGGGCGCAACTGGCTGGCAGGCGACACCCACACCGGCGCCGATGCGTACCTGTTCGTGACGCTGCGATGGGCGCAGAAGGTGGGCGTGGACCTGAGCGGCCTGAGCGCAGTGGATGCATTCGTGCAGCGCATGCTGGACGATACGGATGTGCAGGCCGCATTGCAGGCCGAAGGCCTGGCTTGAGCCGAAGGTAGCGCGCGAAGGGATCGGTGCAGCGGCCATGCGTCTCGCACCGGCTCTACAACATCGATGGGCATGCCTGTAGCTTTTCCGCGCCGCAGCCCACCGCATCTCACGCACTGCATCGCACAAAGCGCCACATAAAAAACGCCGGGCATTGCCCGGCGTTTTCGTCAAAACAGCGAGGCGACAGATCAGCCCAGCAGATGCGACACGCCGCTGCGCTCTTCTTCCAGCTCAGCCAGGGTCTTGTCGATGTACTTCTGGCTGAAGTCGTCGATCGGCAGATCCTTGACCAAGGTGTACTCGCCGTTGGCGGTGGTCACCGGGAAGCCGAAGATCACGCCTTCCGGAATGCCGTAGGAGCCGTCGGACGGCACGCCCATCGTCACCCACTTGCCGTTGCTGCCCAGCACCCAGTCACGCACGTGATCGATGGCGGCGTTGGCGGCCGACGCAGCCGAGGACAGGCCGCGCGCTTCGATGATTGCCGCGCCGCGCTTGCCCACGGTCGGGATGAAGGTCGATGCGTTCCATTCCTGGTCGTTGATCGCATCGCCGATGGACGCGCCATCGGCGGTGGCGAAACGGTAGTCCGGGTACATGGTCGGGCTATGGTTGCCCCACACCACCAGCTTTTCGATGCCGCCGACCGGCTTGCCGAGCTTCTGCGACAGCTGGCTGAGCGCACGGTTGTGGTCCAGACGCAGCATGGCGGTGAAGTTCTTCGGGTTCAGATCCGGCGCCGACTTCATCGCGATGTAGGCATTGGTGTTGGCCGGGTTGCCGACCACCAGCACCTTGACGTCACGCTTGGCGACCTTGTTCAACGCCGCGCCCTGCGCGGTGAAGATCTTGGCGTTTTCCAGCAGCAGGTCCTTGCGCTCCATGCCCGGGCCGCGCGGACGCGCACCGACCAGTAGGGCGACGTCGATGTCCTTGAACGCCACTTCGGCGTCGTCGGTGCCGACCACCCCGGCCAGCAGCGGGAATGCGCAGTCTTCCAGCTCCATGATCACGCCCTTGAGCGCGGCCTGGGCCTTTTCATTGGACAGTTCCAGCAATTGCAGGATCACCGGCTGATCCTTGCCCAGCATTTCGCCGGAGGCGATGCGGAACAGCAGGGCATAGCCGATCTGGCCGGCAGCGCCGGTCACGGCAACACGAACAGGTGCTTTCATGGGGAGTTTCCTCTGCTAAAAAACATGGGTGGAGGTGCACGCTGGCGTGGCGCAAGGCCTGGCGGCGCGCAGTGACAGACGAACGGCCGCACAGAGCGGCCGTTCGGGGGAAAGACATCAGGCGGCGAGGATCTTGTTCCACTCCGCGACACGGTCGGCCTTGGCGGCCAGCACAGCGTCGGTATCGCCTTCGATCGTCACCTTGTTGATCACATCGCCCTGGGCGACGGCATCGACCACGTCCAGGCCCTGGGTGACCTTGCCGAACACGGTGTGCTTGCCGTCCAGCCACGGGGTGGCGGTGTGGGTGATGAAGAACTGGCTGCCGTTGGTGTTGGGGCCGGCATTGGCCATGGACAGCACGCCGCGCTCGTGACCGACGCCGTTGTTGGCTTCATCCTCGAAACGGTAGCCCGGGCCGCCGCGGCCGGAGCCTTCCGGGCAGCCGCCCTGGATCATGAAGTCGGCGATGACGCGGTGGAAGCTCAGGCCATCGTAGAAGCCGCGCTGGACCAGGTTGACGAAGTTGGCAACGGTCAGCGGGGCCTTGTCGGCGAACAGCTCGACCACGATCGGGCCGCGGGTGGTGTCGAAATGGGCAATCAGGGACATGGAAATCCTTGCAGGTTTCAGGGTGTATGACAGCCCATTAGAATACACCCGGGCGTGCAGGCGGCCGTGCAGGTTGGACCATCGTCGGGGGTATCCGGGCTAGCTGAATGGGCGTTTTGGACCGCTTGGCGGCCGAACGCAACGGCACGGCAACGAAACCGCTATAATGTCGGGCTTACCTCATCTCAAGACTGGCGCCAGACAGGGGCCCTTTCCGCATGTCTATCGAAAAACTCCGCAATATCGCCATCGTCGCGCACGTTGACCATGGCAAGACCACCCTCGTCGACTGCCTGCTGAAGCAGTCCGGCACCCTGTCCGAACGCACCGTGCTGGCTGAGCGCGTGATGGACAGCAACGATCAGGAAAAGGAGCGTGGCATCACGATCCTGGCCAAGAACACGGCCATCACCTGGAACGGCAACCGCATCAACATCGTCGACACCCCGGGACACGCCGACTTCGGTGGCGAAGTCGAGCGCGTGCTGTCGATGGTGGACTCGGTGCTGATCCTGGTCGACGCGATGGACGGCCCGATGCCGCAGACCCGCTTCGTGACCCAGAAGGCGTTCGCGATGGGCTTCAAGCCGATCGTGGTGGTCAACAAGATCGACCGTCCCGGCGCACGCCCGGACTGGGTCATCGACCAGGTGTTCGACCTGTTCGACAAGCTCGGCGCAACCGACGAGCAGCTGGACTTCCCGATCGTCTACACCTCCGCCCTGAACGGCTACGCCAGCCTGGATTCGAGCGTGCGCGACGGCGACATGACCCCGCTGTACGAAGCGATCATGCAGCACGTGTCGGCACCGGACGTGGATCCGGACGGCCCGTTCCAGATGCGCATCAGCCAGCTGGACTACAACAACTTCGTCGGCGTGATCGGCATCGGCCGCATCCAGCGCGGCGTGCTGAAGAAGAACATGCCGGTCAGCGTGATCGACCGCGAAGGCAAGAAGCGCCAGGGCAAGGTGCTGCAGGTGCTGGGCTTCCTCGGCCTGGAGCGCATCGAGCAGGACACCGCCGAGGCCGGCGACATCGTCGCCATCTCCGGCGTGGCCGAGCTGACCATTTCCGACACCGTGTGCGCGCTCGACGCCCCGGAAGCGCTGCCGGCGCTGACCGTGGACGAGCCCACCATCTCGATGACCTTCCAGGTCAACAACTCGCCGTTCGCCGGCAACAAGGACCTGTCCGGCGGCAAGTTCCTGACCAGCCGCCAGCTGCGCGACCGTCTGGACCGCGAGAAGGTGCACAACGTGGCACTGAAGGTCGAGGAAGGCTCCGACGCCGACAAGTTCCTGGTTTCCGGCCGTGGCGAACTGCACCTGTCGGTGCTGATCGAGAACATGCGTCGTGAAGGCTACGAACTGGCCGTGTCGCGTCCGGAAGTCATCATCAAGGAAATCGACGGCAAGCAGATGGAGCCGATCGAACAGCTGGTGGTGGACATCGAAGAACAGCACCAGGGCGGCGTGATGGAAAAGCTGGGCACCCGCAAGGGCCAGCTGAAGAACATGGAGCCGGACGGCAAGGGCCGCGTGCGCCTTGACTACATGATCCCGGCGCGTGGTCTGATCGGCTTCCAGAACGAGTTCCGCACCCTGACCCAGGGCTCGGGCCTGCTGTTCCACGTGTTCGACCATTACGGTCCGAAGGAACAGGGCGCGATCGCCAAGCGCCAGAACGGCGTGATGATTGCCAACGCAGCGGGCGCCACCCCGGCCTATGCGCTGGGGCCGTTGGAAGAGCGTGGCCGTCTGTTCGCTGCTGAAGGTGACAACGTGTACGAAGGTCAGCTGGTCGGTATCCACTCCAAGGACAACGACCTGACCGTCAACGCGATCAAGACCAAGCCGCTGACCAACATGCGCGCCTCGGGCAAGGACGATGCGATCAAGCTGACCCCGGCGATCAAGTACACGCTGGAGCAGGCACTGGACTTCATCGAGGACGACGAGCTGGTCGAAGTCACCCCGAAGGAAATCCGCCTGCGCAAGAAGTTCCTCACCGAAAGCGACCGCAAGCGCGCTGGCCGTTCCGGCTAAGCACGGGACGTCCATCTCCGTGAGCAACACACCCTACAGCCCGGATCCGCGTGCGCATCCGGGGCTGCATGTGATCGCCTTGCTAGAGGCGGTCAAGGGGACGCTCGCGCTGTTGGCGGCGACGGGCCTGGAAATTCTGGGCCCGCTCCCGCTGCAGAACGCGGTCAGCACGTTGATCCGCCGCTTTAACCTGGATCCCGACCACGGCGCACTGCCGTCGTTGCTCAAGACCATCAGTCCCGACGCCGTCCATCTGGCCGCTGCCGCAATGCTGGTCTATGGCCTGTTGCACGTGGTGGAAGCCTGGGGTCTGTGGCGTGCCAAGGCCTGGGCGTCACTGCTGGGCTGCCTGTCGGCGGCCATCTACCTGCCGTTCGATATCTACGCCATCGTCCGCCATCCCGGCTGGACCGCCTGGGGCGTGCTGGCGATCAATCTGATCGTGGTCGGCGTGCTGGCACGCGATCTGATCAAGCGCTGGCGCCGCTGACCCACCCTGCCCGTCTGCGGGCTTGTCATACACATTGTCACCCCGCCGCAGCGCCGTTAGCCTGCGAGCAGTCCCCGGGGAACACCGCCAATGCGATCCACCACCTTGTCCTTCGCGCTGCTGCTTGCGCTGTGCGGCTGTGCCCATACCGAAAGCCTGACCTCGGCCGGTGCCAACGCAGCCACTGCCAGGCAAGCCGATCTGATCGACGCCGACATCGTCGGTCTGCAGGCACGCGTGGCGTCCGGCACGACCAGCAGCCTGGATCTGACCCGCGCGTATCTACAGCGTGTGGCCACCATCGATCGCGCCGGGCCCACTCTCAATTCGGTGATCGAACTCAACCCGCAGGCCGAAGCCGACGCACGTGCATTGGACGCCGAACGCCGCACCGGCCATGTGCGCGGGCCCCTGCATGGCATTCCGGTGCTGCTCAAGGACAACATCGATGCGCTGCCGATGGTCAACAGCGCCGGCTCGCTGGCGCTGGCCGATTTCAGGCCCGGCCGCGATGCGTTTCTGGTGCAGCGCCTGCGCGCCGCTGGCGCGGTGATCCTGGGCAAGACCAACCTGAGCGAGTGGGCCAACTTCCGCTCCACCAAGTCCAGCTCCGGCTGGAGCGCACGCGGCGGGCTGACCCGCAATCCGTACGCGCTGGATCGCAATCCCTGCGGCTCCAGTGCCGGCACCGGCGCGGCGATCGCCGCCAGCCTGGCCACGGTCGGCATTGGCACCGAAACCGACGGCAGCATCACCTGCCCGGCCTCGGTGAACGGCCTGGTCGGACTCAAGCCGACCGTGGGCCTGGTCAGCCGCGACGGCATCATTCCGATCTCGGCCAGCCAGGACACCGCCGGCCCGATGACGCGCAGCGTCGCCGATGCGGCCGCCGTGCTGCAGGCGATCGCCGCGCCTGACCCGCAGGATCCGGCCGCGCGCACTGCACCGACGTCCACACCGGACTATCTGGCGCATCTCAGGCCCGATGGCCTGCGCGGCGCCCGCCTTGGCCTGCTGCGCAACCCCCTGCGCGAAGATCCGGCCATTGCCGCCACGCTGGAGCGCGCCGTGCAGACGCTGCGCGCCGCCGGCGCCACCGTGATCGAAACCAGCCTGGCAACCGATGGCCAGTGGGATGCCGCCGAGCAAACGGTCTTGTTGGTCGAGTTCAAGGCCGGCCTGAACGCGTATCTGCGCAGCCACGCCGCCCCGGTGTCGAGCCTGGAGCAATTGATCGCCTTCAATCGCAGCCACGCGCAGCGTGAGATGCCCTACTTCGGGCAGGAGCTGTTCGAGCAGGCGCAGGCCGCGGCCGGACTGGACGATGCCGCGTATCTCACGGCCCGCGCCACTGCCAAACGGCTGGCCGGGCCGGACGGCATCGACGCCGCGCTGCAGGCCAATCGCCTGGATGCGCTGATCGTGCCGACCACCGGTACTGCCTGGGTCACCGACCTGGTCAAGGGCGATACCTTTCCCGGAGCCGGCTACGGTGCAGCCGCGGTGGCCGGTTATCCCAGCCTGAGCGTGCCGATGGGGCAGACCAAGGGCCTGCCGTTGGGCTTGTTGTTCATGGGCAGTGCCTGGAGCGAGCCGCGCCTGATCGAACTGGCCTACGCCTACGAACAACGAAGCAAGGCGCGTGTTGCGCCCCGCTATGCGCCGACCGCGCCCAGCGCACCAGCGGCCGCGCCTGCAGCTACTACACCGTAGTCGCAGGCTCGCCGTCTTCGGCACCGGGCGAGCGCACGCTCTCCTGGGCGATCGGTGCGGCGGCACGCAGGGGTGGCTTTTCCTGCGCGGCGATTTCGGCGCGGATCCTGGGCAATGCGTAAGGGTGCTCGCGGGTCAGGAAGTCGATCATGCGCTCGCGGCTGATGCAGCGCAGATCGAACGCATCGCCGGAATTGCGCGCACTCACCAGCAGGCGCACCTGGATCGTGCTCTCGCTGGTTTCGGTCACCTGGGTCACGCACACGCGTCCATCCCACAGCGGCTCGCTCTTGCAGATGCGCTCCAGCTCGGCACGCACCGCCGCGATCGGGGTGCGGTAGTCCAACCACAGGAATGCGGTACCGAGCAGGTCGGCGCTGCTGCGAGTCCAGTTCTGGAACGGGTGCTCGATCCACCAGGTCAACGGCACCACCATGCGCCGCTCGTCCCAGATCCGCACCACCACATACGAGCTGCCGATTTCCTCGATACGGCCCCACTCGCCCTCCACGATCACCACATCGTCCAGCCGGATCGGCTGGGTCAAGGCAATCTGCAGACCAGCGATCAGGTTGCCGAACACCGGCTTGGCCGCGATACCGGCCACCAGGCCGATGATGCCGGCCGAGGCCAGCAGCGTCTTGCCGATCTGGCGTACCTGCGGAAAGGTCAGCAGCACCACCGAGATGCCGAGCAGGATCACCGCGCCCATCACCACCCGGCTCAGCACGCGTGTCTGGGTCTGGATGCGCCGTGCGGTGAGGTTGTCGGACACCTCGATCGGGTTGCTGCGCAGGATCGCCATCTCGCCGGCGGCGACGGCGCGCACCAACAGCCAGGTCACGCAGCCGACGATGCCGACGTGCAGCAGATGCTGCATTGCCGCCAGCCCCTTGCCGGATAGCGGCGTCGCTTCGGTGGCCACGCCCAGAAACAGCAGTGGCAGGATGAAGGCAGCCGGCAGCGTGACCACACGAATGATGCGTGCGCGGCGATAGTCGCGGCCCTGCATACGGCGAAACAGCCACAGCATCAGCGACCAGGTGACGATGCCCGCCAGCAGCGCGGCACCAAGCGGAATTGCGTATTCGCGGATGACGTTCCAATCGGCAGTCAAACCGTTCCTCCTGTGGGGGGGGAAAGAGGGATGGCTGCAGCATCATGCCGCACGCGGCATGAGCATCACGTCATGCGTACGGTGACATCACGCGCCCAGCGGTTGCGACGCCACCTGCTGTTGCTTGCGCACGATCGCCATTGCGATTTCGAGCGACTGTTCGTAGTTCAGCCGCGGATCCACGCTGGAGCGGTAGGCGCGTTCCAGGTCGCGCTCGGTCAGCTCGCGCGCACCACCGGTGCATTCGGTGACGTCTTCGCCGGTCAGTTCCAGATGCACCCCGCCCAGCCGCGTCCCGGCGGCCGCATGCAGATCGAACGACAACTCGACCTCGCTGCGGATATTGTCGAACCGTCGTGTTTTATAGCCATTTCCGGTGCTTTCGGTGTTGCCGTGCATCGCATCGCAGACCCACAACACCCGACGCCCATCGCGCTTGACCGCCTCCAGCAGCGGCGGCAACTTCTCGGCGATCTGCGCCGCGCCCATGCGATGGATGAAGCTCAGGCGGCCGGGTTCGTCTTCGGGATTGAGCACGTCGATCAGACGCAACAGCTGATCCGGTTGCACCGACGGCCCTACCTTGATCGCGATCGGGTTACGCACGCCACGCAGGTATTCCACATGCGCGCCATCCAGCGCGGCGGTGCGCATGCCGATCCACGGGTAATGCGTGCTCAGGTTGAACCAGCCCCACTGGCGCGGCACCTGCCGGGTCAGGCCTTCTTCGTACGGCAGCAAGAGCGCCTCGTGCGAAGTGTAGAAGTCGATGCGGTTGAGGTTGTAGACCTCCGCGCCGGACAGGGTCTCCATGAAGCGCACCGCGTCGCCGATCGATGCCACCATCTTCTGGTAGTCCGCCGCCAGCGGCGAATACCCCACCCAGTCCAGATTCCAGTATTCGGGATGGTGCAGGTCGGCAAAGCCGCCGTCGATCAGGGCGCGTACGAAATTCATCGTCATCGCCGAGCGCGAATGCGCGGTGATCATGCGCTGCGGATCCGGCACGCGCGCCGCTTCGGTGAAGGCCGGCGCGTTGATCACATCGCCGCGGTAGCTCGGCAAGGTCACCCCGTCGCGGGTTTCGGTGTCGGCCGAACGTGGCTTGGCGTACTGCCCGGCAAAGCGCCCTACCCGCACCACCGGCAGGTGCAGGCCATGCACCAGCACCAGGCTCATTTGCAGCAGCACCTTCAGGCGATTGGAGATCGTGCCCGATTCGCAATCGCTGAAGTTCTCGGCGCAATCGCCGCCCTGCAGCAGGAAGCGCTTGCCTTCCTGCGCCTCCGCCAGCTGGCGCTTGAGCGCGAAGATTTCCCAGGAGGTCACCAGCGGCGGCAGCTGCCGCAACTCGCCCAGCGTGTGTTCCAGCGCAACGGCGTCCGGGTAGACCGGCATCTGCAGCGCCGGACGCTGCCGCCAGCTCTGCGGCGACCACTGGTCTGCCTGGTTGACGGACGAATGAGGGGAAGCGGACATCGTGAACTCCAGAAATCTCGGGCGCCGGCCAGCGCCGGAACGAAACGATCAGAACAATTTGCGCGGACCACGCTGCCTGAAGCCGGCATACAGCGCCCATAGCGCCAGGCCCACAAACCACAGCATGCTCCACATCGGCATGCTCAGGCCCAGAAAGCGCCAATCGATATTGCCGCAGTCGCCGGTGCCGGTCAGCACGGTGCGGAACACTTCGAACGGCCCCATCGTTTCGCTCAGGAAGCTCAACGGCGGCCCGCACGAGGACATCATGTCCTTGGGCCGGATCTGCACCCAGACATGGCGCGCCGCGATGCCCATGCCGACGCCGGCAGCGATGAAGCTCAGCACGCCATAGAGCTTACGCGTGCCCGCTGCGCGCGGCCCATGCAAGGCGCCCAGCAGAAACAACAGCGCCAGCGCCGCAAACGCGATCCGCTGGAAGATGCATAGCGGGCAAGGCTCCAGCCCAAGATGCAGCTGCACATAGATCGCATAGGCAAGCAGTCCTGCGCAGGCAAGAAAGCCCAGCAAAAACTGCGCCCGGAAACCCCAACGAAATGGATTCATCGCTACCGCTTGCCTAGGATCGAATGCCCGATTATCAGCCATCGCTGGCGCGGTGACCACGGATGCCTGCATCGGGCAGGTTGCCTGGCAGCAGGCCCGGTGCAGCCATGCATGTCGCCAGTCATGCGCCACCCTGCAGACCGGCGATGCAACCCGGAAACGGTCACTCTTGCAGCGGCGCCCTTGATCATGGTTGAGCCATGCACGTCGCCGCGCTGCCGCTGAAATACCGATACCAAGATCGACCGCCATGGTTCGGGAACGGCCATAAAAAAGCCCGGCGCTAGCCGGGCTTTTCGAGAATCTTTGCGAAGAGCGAACCGATTACTCGGCCACTTCCTCGGCGACGACCGGACGGTCGACCAGCTCGACATACGCCATCGGCGCATTGTCACCGGCACGGAAGCCGGCCTTCAGGATGCGCAGGTAGCCGCCGGGACGGGTCGCGTAACGCGGGCCCAGCTCGACGAACAGCTTGCCCACTGCTTCCTTGTCGCGCAGGCGAGCGAACGCCAGACGACGATTGGCAACGCCATCGACCTTGCCGATGGTGATCAGCGGCTCGGCGACGCGACGCAGTTCCTTGGCCTTCGGCAAGGTGGTCTTGATCAGCTCGTGCTTGAACAGCGACGCGGCCATATTGCGGAACATGGCTTCGCGGTGCGCGCTGGTGCGGTTGAATTTACGACCGGATTTCTGGTGACGCATGAGTGTGATTTCCTAAGGAATGTTGAGACTGCTTGAGAGACGTTGTCGCCATCCTGGCGCTGTTGAATGGACTGCGGTTGGTCCGAGCCGGCCGTCCTTTGACCGGATGTCACCGCGGGCTTTGGCCCGTCGATGTAAAAAAAACAGCATGGGCGCCCGAAGACGCCCATGCGGTGATGCATTAACCAAGCATGCCGTGCTGGGCGACACCGGCCGGCGGCCAGTTCTCCAGCTTCATGCCCAGTGCAAGGCCGCGCTGTGCCAGCACTTCCTTGATTTCGGTCAGCGACTTCTTGCCGAGGTTCGGGGTCTTGAGCAGCTCCACTTCGGTCTTCTGGATCAGATCGCCGATGTAGTAGATGCTCTCGGCCTTCAGGCAGTTGGCCGAACGCACGGTCAGCTCGAGGTCGTCGATCGGGCGCAGCAGCACCGGATCCACGCCGCTGGCAGCCGGCTTGACCGCACCGCGATCGCGGTGGGTGAAATCGCCGAACACCGACAGCTGATCGCTGAGGATGTCGGCGGCGGTGCGCACGGCTTCCTCGGCATCGATCGTGCCGTTGGTTTCGATATCGATCACCAGCTTGTCGAGGTCGGTGCGCTGTTCAACGCGCGCAGCTTCCACGGCATAGGCAACGCGACGCACCGGCGAGAACGACGCATCCAGCATCAGACGACCGATGGTGCGGGTCTCTTCATCCGGACGACGACGCGCGGCAGCCGGCTGATAGCCGAAACCACGCTCGATCTTCAGGCGCATGTTCAGCGCCGTGTCCTTGGTCAGGTGGCAGATCACGTGGTCGCCATTGATGATCTCGACGTTGTGATCGGTCCTGATGTCGGCCGCAGTGACCGTGCCCGGACCCTGCTTGGACAACGACAGCGTCGCGCTGTCGCCACTATGCATACGAATCGCCACGTCTTTCAGGTTGAGCAGGACGTCAAGCACGTCTTCCTGCAGCCCTTCGACCGTGGTGTACTCGTGCAGCACGCCGTCGATCTCGACCTCGGTGATCGCAAAACCCGGGATCGACGACAACAGCACACGACGCAGGGCATTGCCCAGCGTGTGCCCGTAACCGCGCTCCAAGGGCTCGATCACGACCTTTGCGCGATTGTCGGTAAGACGTTCGATCTGCGGACCACGGGGGCGCAGAACCTGGTTGGCGGTAACCGTCATGTTGCGGGGTCTCCTGCGAACCTCCGGCGGTGCCGGAGGCTCTCCAATGTGAATTACTTCGAATACAACTCGACGATCAGCGCTTCGTTGATATCCGAAGGCAGGTCAGCGCGATCCGGAACGGCCTTGAACACGCCGCTGAACTTCTTCGAATCGACCTCGACCCACGACGGCGTCATGTCGTGCTGCTCAGCCACGGTCAGGGCTTCCTGCACGCGCAGCTGCTTCTGTGCCTTTTCCGACAGCGTGATCGCATCGCCAGCCTTGATCTGGTACGAAGCCAGATTCACCGACTTGCCATTGACCAGCACGCCACGGTGCGACACCAGCTGGCGCGCGGCCGGACGGGTGACGGCAAAGCCCATGCGGTAGCAGACGTTGTCCAGACGGGTTTCCAACAACTGCAGCAGGTTCTCGCCGGTGTTGCCCTTCTTGGTCGAGGCCTTCTTGTAGTAGTTGCGGAACTGACGTTCCAGCAAACCGTAGATGCGCTTGACCTTCTGCTTTTCACGCAGCTGGGTAGCGTAGTCGGAGAGCTTGCCTTTGCGAGCCGCGCCGTGTTGGCCGGGCTTCTGCTCAAGCTTGCACTTGGAGTCCAGCGCACGCGCCGGGCTCTTGAGGGAAAGGTCGGCGCCTTCGCGGCGGGCGAGCTTACAGGTAGGACCGATATAACGAGCCATTTCTTATCGCTCCCTTTAGACGCGACGCTTCTTCGGCGGACGGCACCCGTTGTGCGGGATTGGCGTCACGTCGATGATGTTGGTGATCTTGTAGCCCACGTTGTTCAACGAACGCACGGCCGACTCACGGCCCGGACCCGGACCCTTGATACGTACTTCCAGCGACTTCACGCCGTAGTCGAGCGCAGCGCGGCCAGCCTTTTCGGCGGCAACCTGAGCAGCGAACGGGGTCGACTTACGCGAACCACGGAAACCGGCGCCGCCGGACGTAGCCCACGACAGCGCATTGCCCTGGCGATCGGTGATGGTGACGATGGTGTTGTTGAACGAAGCATGGACGTGAGCGACGCCGTCAGTGATGACGCGCTTGATCTTCTTCTTCGTTTTCTTTTCTGCTGGCTTTGCCATGATCTATCCCTTACTTCCTGATCGCCTTGCGCGGACCCTTACGGGTGCGGGCGTTGGTACGGGTGCGCTGACCACGCAGCGGGAGACCACGGCGATGACGCAGACCGCGATAGCAGCCCAGGTCCATCAGTCGCTTGATCGCGATACCGATTTCGCGGCGCAGGTCGCCTTCGACGACATACTTGCCGACCTCGGCGCGCAGGCGCTCGATTTCGGGTTCGGACAGATCACGAATCTTCGTGGTCGAGGTAACGCCTGCGGATTCGCAGAGCTTCTTCGAACGGGTACGGCCGATGCCGTAGATGCTTTGCAACCCGACCCAGACGTGCTTCTGGGCTGGCAGGTTGACGCCTGCAATACGCGCCATGACGCGATTCTCCAACTGAGTGATGGCCCGACAGCGCCCAGGCGCCATCCGGCAGGATGGATCAAAAGTGAACTCGGAATTGTAGCAAGGCCTCGGATTGCTCTGAAGCCCGTGGAACCAAAAGTTCCATGGACCCGGCGTGGGGAGTGTGCCCTCGCTCCGGCGCCGGACGATGTTGATCCAGAAAACTTCTCCGAATCGCCTGTACTACTCCCGCACAGGACCACCTCGTCACACCCGCGCGCGAGACGTCGCGCGAGCCGCCCTTCTGATCGGAAGATCGTGGCCCGGGAACCAGGCCGTCTTCACGCAATGAAGATCTAGTGTACCACTTAACTGCGCGCCAGACCGCCGCGCGAGCCACCCTTGAGGTTGGCCTTCTTCAGCAGACTCTCATACTGATGCGACATCAGATGGGCCTGGATCTGTGCAATGAAGTCCATCACCACCACCACGGCGATCAGCAACGACGTACCACCGAAGTGGAACGAGGTGCCCAGCTGGGTGCGCATGATTTCCGGCAGCAGGCAGACGATCACCAGGTACAACGAACCCGCTGCGGTCAGCCGGGTCAGCACGCCGTCCACATAGTCAGCTGTCGCCTTGCCCGGACGGATACCCGGAATCAGTGCGCCCGACTTCTTGAGGTTGTCAGCGGTTTCCTGCGAGTTGAACACCAGCGCGGTATAGAAGAACGCGAAGCCGATGATCAGCGCAGCGAACACCAGCATGTGCACCGGCTCACCAGGCCCAAGCGCATTGGCAATCTTCTGCAGCCACGAACCTACGCCACTGCCCGATGCCGCCTGACCGGACCACATCGACAGCGTGGCCGGGAAGGCCAGGATGCTGGACGCGAAGATCGGCGGAATCACGCCTGCCATGTTGAGCTTCAGCGGCAGGAACGAGGTCTGGTTCATGTATGCATTGCGACCGCCCTGGCGGCGCGCGTAATTGACCGTGATACGTCGCTGCCCGCGCTCGACAAACACCACGAACAGCGTGAACGCCAGAATGGTGATGACGATCAGCAGCAGCGAAATGAAGCTCAGATTGCCTTCGCGGAAGGCCTCGACGGTCTGGATTGCCGCCGACGGGAGGCCTGCAACGATGCCGGCAAAGATGATCAGCGACACACCGTTACCGATGCCACGCTCGGTGACCTGCTCACCCACCCACATCAGGAAGATGGTGCCGGCGGTCAGTGCAATCACTGCGGTGAGCACAAAGCCCATGCCCGGCGCGTACACCACCGGAGCGCCACCGGGCGCGGTCTGGTTCTGCAGTGCCAGCGCGATACTGCCGCCCTGCACCACCGCCAGTAAGACCGCACCGATGCGCGAATACTGGGTGATCTTGCGTCGGCCGGATTCGCCTTCCTTCTGCATCGCCTTGAGGGCGGGAAAGATGTGCGTGGCCAACTGGATCACGATCGATGCCGAGATATACGGCATCACGTTCAACGCAAAAATACTGAAACGGTGCAGGGCGCCGCCCGAGAACATGTTGAACATGTCCACGATGCCGCCGCCCTGCGCCTGCATCAACGAAAGCATGGCATCGGGATTCACGCCCGGCACCGGCACATAGCAGCCGATGCGATAGACGATCAATGCCCCGAGGACGAACAGTAGCCGCTGGCGAAGTTCCGTGAACTTGCCGAGCCCGCCACCGAGGTTACCAATGCCAGCCTGCGCCATCTGCCGATTACTCCTCTACGCTGCCGCCGGCAGCTTCGATTGCTGCCTTGGCGCCCGCACTTGCGGCGACACCCTTCAGCACGAACTTCTTGCTCAGCTCGCCCTTCAGCACGATCTTCGCCTTCTTGGCGCGGCTCGGGACCAGATTGGCCGCACGCAGCGCTGCGAAGTCGATCTCACCGGCTTCCAGCTTGTCCAGCTGGTAGGACAACACTTCGGCACTGTCACGCGCCATCTTGGAACGGAAGCCGATCTTCGGCAGACGGCGCTGCATCGGCGTCTGGCCGCCTTCGAAGCCGGCCTTGATCTTGCCGCCGCCCTTGCGAGCGAACGAACCCTTGTGGCCGCGGCCGCAGGTCTTGCCAAGGCCGGAGCCGATGCCACGACCGACGCGGGTGCGCTCGGTACGGGCGCCGTCGGCGGGCTTGAGGTCATTGAGATGCAAAGTCATGGGATTAGTCCTCAACCTTGACGAGGTAGTGAACGGTGTTGATCAGACCGCGAACCTGCGGGCTGTCCTTCAGTTCACGCACATCGTTGAGCTTATTCAGGCCCAACGCACGCACCGACAGGCGGTGACGCGACTGGGTTCCACGCAGGCCACGCACCAGGCGCACCTTCACGGTCTTGTTGGTGTCCTTAGCCATGGTTGAGCTCCTCCACCTTCTTGCCGCGCTTGGCCGCAACACGGGCCGGCGACTGCACTTCCGACAGACCCTTCAAGGTTGCACGGACCAGGTTGATCGGATTACGCGAACCAACCGCCTTGGCCAGCACGTTCTTGACGCCGACCGCTTCCAGCACAGCGCGCATGGCGCCGCCGGCGATGACGCCCGTACCTTCCGACGCCGGCTGCATGTAGACGCGTGCTGCGCCATGGCCGGACTTGACGGCATGCCACAAGGTACCGTTGTTCAGATCGACAGTGGCCAGGTTCTTGCGCGCCTGCTCCATCGACTTCTGAATGGCGACCGGCACTTCGCGCGCCTTACCATAACCGAAACCGACCTTGCCCAGACCATCGCCGACCACGGTCAGCGCGGTGAAGGTGAACTGGCGACCGCCCTTGACCGTCTTGCTGACGCGATTGACCGCGACCAGCTTTTCGATCATGCCATCGTCGACTTTCTCTTCGCGGTTACGGTCGCGATCACGACCCCGCGGTGCACGTTCTTCTGCCATCTTGATTCCTTTATTGATTGAGTATGTACGGCTCGAAGCCGCTTATGGTTGTGGAGTCACGCTGTGTTCCCGGCACCGTTGCAAAAGAACGGGACGGTCCGGCATCTCCCCTGCCGGCGGTAACGCGAATGTGGCCGATGGCCACATCCGCAGCAGTGCTTAGAACTGCAGGCCGCCTTCGCGAGCTGCGTCGGCCAGCGCCTTGATACGGCCATGGTAGCGGTAGCCCGAGCGGTCGAATGCGACCTTCTCGATGCCCGCAGCCTTGGCGCGCTCGGCGATCAGCTTGCCGACCTTGACGGCCGCATCGCTGTTCTTGCCGTTCTTCAGGCCTTCCTTGACGTCGGCCTGCAGGGTGTTCGCCGCAGCGATCACCTTGGAGCCGTCGGCGGTGAAGACCTGCGCATACAGATGCTGGCCGGTGCGCAGCACCGACAGGCGAGCGACGCCCAGTTCACGGATGTGCGAACGGGTGGACTTGGCGCGACGCAGACGGGCGATGTTCTTGTTGATGCTCATGATATTTATCCTACGGAAGCTGAAGGGAAAGCGTGCTCCTATCAAAAGTCCGCACAGGGATGTGCGGGCTCTTGCGAGGGACTCGCCATTAAGCCTTCTTGGCTTCCTTGCGAATGATGACTTCACCGGCGTACTTCACACCCTTGCCCTTATAGGGCTCCGGCGGACGGAAACCGCGAATCTTGGCGGCAACTTCGCCGACGCGCTGCTTGTCGGCGCCCTGGACCACGATTTCGGTCTGGGTCGGGGTCGACAGCGTGATGCCTTCCGGCGCCACGAACACCAGCGGATGCGAGAAACCGAGCGACAGGCTCAGGTCCTTGCCCTGCATGGCGGCACGGTAACCGACGCCGACCAGCTCGAGCTTGCGCTCGAAGCCCTCGGACACACCCTTGACCATGTTGGCCAGGATGGCGCGCACGGTGCCAGTGATGGCAATCTGCGACGGCTCGTTGGCCGACAGCGTGGCAACGTCGCCGTCGATGGCGATTTCGACGCCAACCGGCTTCGGCAGGGTCAGGGTGCCCTTCGGGCCCTTGACGCTGACCAGCTCGGGCTGGACCTTGAGTTCAACACCCTTCGGAAGGGAAACAGGCTTCTTGGCTACACGGGACATGATCGATTCCTTCCCTTAGGCCACGAAGCACAGGACTTCACCACCAACGCCGGCTTCGCGAGCCTGCGCATCGGTCATGATGCCCTTCGACGTGGAGATGATGGCGATACCCAGGCCGCCAAGGACCTTGGGCAGCTCGGTCTTGCCGCGGTACTGGCGCAGACCCGAGCGCGAGAAACGCTTCAGGGTCTCGATGACCGGACGGCCTTCGAAATACTTCAGCACGATTTCCAGCTCCGACTTGTTGTTCTCGGTCGCTGTCACGCGCAAGTCGGTGATGTAACCCTCGTCCTTCAGGACCTGGGCGATCGCGACCTTGATCTTGGACGACGGCAATTTCACCGTCTGCTTACCGACCGCGGCCGCATTCTTGATGCGTACCAGCAGGTCGGCGATGGGATCAGTCATGCTCATATGAGTACCTTTGAGTGCACCGATATCCGCTTTCGCGAAAATCTTGTGTTTTCCTGGGGATGGGCCAGGACCCTTTGCGCCATGCCGGGCCCATGCGGGCAAGACAGAAGCGGAAGTATACGACAAAAGAGCCCGACTTGCGTCGGACTCCCTTGTTGAACAGAACCATCCTGTTCAAGCCGGCCGCGAACGGCCGGCAATGCTGTTACCAGCTTGCCTTGCGCAGGCCCGGAACGTCGCCGTTCATCGTGGCCTTGCGCAGCATGTTGCGACCCAGACCGAACTTGCGGTAGACACCGCGCGGACGACCGGACAACTCGCAACGGTTGCGGTGGCGGCTCGGCGACGAATCGCGCGGCAGCTTCTGCAACTTGGTCGACGCATCGATCTTCTCTTCGTAGGACGCATCCTGACTGGAGAGGATTTTCTTCAGCGCATCACGCTTGCCGGCGAATTTCTTCGCCAGCTTTGCACGCTTGATGTCGCGGTGGATCATGGAGGTCTTTGCCATTTCGGATGTCCTCGACGGTCAGTTACGGAACGGGAACTTGAACGCTGCCAGCAGCGCCTTCGCTTCCGCATCCGTCTTGGCGGTGGTGGTGATGGCGATATCCATACCGCGAATCGCGTCGACGGCGTCGAAGTCGATTTCCGGGAAGATGATCTGTTCCTTCACACCCATGTTGAAGTTGCCACGACCGTCAAAGGAGCGACCGGAAACACCACGGAAGTCGCGCACGCGCGGCAGCGAGATGTTGATCAGACGATCCAGAAACTCGTACATCTTGGCGCGACGCAAGGTGGTCTTGCAGCCGATCGGCCAACCGTCACGAATCTTGAACGATGCGACCGAAACGCGCGACTTGGTGACCACCGGCTTCTGACCGGAGATCTTGGACATGTCGGCGACCGCATTTTCCAGAATCTTCTTGTTGGTAGCCGCCTCGCCCACGCCCATGTTGAGCGTGACCTTGACCAGCTTCGGCACTTCCATCGGATTGGTGTAGCCGAATTCCTTCATCAGGGCCGGCACCACGTTTTCCTTGTAAAACTTTTCGAGACGAGTGTTCATGATCGCATTCCTCAGGCGTCGAGCGCCTCACCGCTGGAGCGGAACACACGCAATTTGCGTCCATCCTCCAGCACCTTGAAGCCAACGCGCTCGCCCTTGCCCGTTGCCGGGTTGACGATATTGACGTTGGAGATATGGATCGACGCTTCACGCTCGACCACGCCGCCGGCGACACCCGCCTGCGGGTTCGGCTTGGTGTGGCGCTTGATGACGTTGGCATTGGAGACGATCACGCGATCGCCATCCACACGCACAACTTCACCCTGCTTACCCTTGTCCTTGCCGGTGTTGATGACGACCTGGTCGCCCTTCTTGATACGGTTAGCCATGTATATGTCCTCCGCTCACAGCACTTCGGGAGCGAGCGAGACGATCTTCATGAACTTCTCGGAACGCAGCTCGCGCGTCACCGGCCCGAAGATGCGGGTCCCGATCGGCTCCTGCTTATTGTTCAACAGCACAGCGGCGTTGCCATCGAAGCGGATCAGCGAACCGTCGGGACGGCGCACACCCTTGCGGGTACGCACCACGACGGCGTCGTAGACTTCGCCCTTCTTGACCTTGCCACGCGGAATGGCGTCCTTGACGGTCACCTTGATGATGTCGCCAATGTGTGCGTAGCGGCGCTTGGAGCCGCCCAGCACCTTGATGCACATCACTTCCTTGGCACCCGAATTGTCGGCGACATCGAGGTAGCTCTGCATCTGGATCATGATTCAGATCTCCCTTATTCGGCCGAACGGGTGACGATTTCGACCACCCGCCAGTTCTTGGTCTTGGACATTGGAGCAATCTCGGTCACACGCACGACGTCGCCTTCGTTGCAGGCATTGTCGGCGTCGTGTGCGTGGAGCTTGGACGAGCGCTTGATGTACTTACCGTACAACGGGTGCTTGACCTGGCGCTCCACCAACACGGTGACCGTCTTGTCCATCTTGTTGCTGACGACACGGCCTTCGACCGTGCGCAGCGCTTGCTTTTCGTTGTTGTCGCTCATCGCGGCCGTCCTTACTTGGTGCTGCCGAGCAGGTACTTGACGCGAGCAATCTCGCGGCGCACCCGGCGGGTATCGTGGGTCTTCGGCAGCTGGCCGGTGACCTGCTGCATACGGAGCGAGAACTGCTCCTTACGCAGATCGGTCAGGTGGGCCTTCAGTTCGTCAGCCGACTTCTCGCGGAGTTGTTTGATATCCATCAGCGCACCGTCCGGGTCACGAAAGTGGTGGTCACCGACAATTTCGCGGCGGCAAGGCGAAACGCCTCACGTGCGATATCTTCGGGAATACCCTCGATTTCATAGATCATGCGGCCCGGCTGAATCTGCGCGACCCAGTACTCCACGTTACCCTTACCGGAGCCCATGCGGACTTCGATCGGCTTCTTGGTGATCGGCTTGTCGGGGAACACACGAATCCACATCTTGCCGCCCTTCTTGACGTGGCGGCTGATCGTACGACGTGCTGCTTCAATCTGACGCGCGGTCAGCTGACCGTGCGCGGTTGCCTTGAGGCCGTACTCGCCGAAGCTGACGGCGTTTCCGCTCCATGCCAGGCCGTCGTTACGGCCCTTGTGCATCTTGCGATATTTGGTTCGCTTGGGTTGCAACATTGCCGTTACCTCGCTTCACGAGCCGGGCGCGAAGGACGGTCACCACGGTCGCCGCGATCGTTACGATCGTTGCGCGGGCTGTCGTCCTGCTTCTCCTGGCCAACCTGGGAGAAGTCGAAGACCTCACCCTTATAGATCCAGACCTTGATGCCGATGATGCCGTACGTCGTGGACGCTTCGGCAAAACCGTAATCGATGTCGGCACGTAGCGTGTGCAGCGGCACGCGGCCTTCGCGGTACCACTCCGAACGGGCGATTTCTGCACCGTTGAGGCGGCCAGCCACATTGACCTTGATGCCCAGGGCACCCAAGCGCATCGCGTTGCCGACCGAGCGCTTCATTGCGCGGCGGAACATGATGCGACGCTCAAGCTGCTGCGCGATCGACTCGGCGACCAGCTGCGCATCCAGCTCCGGCTTGCGCACTTCGGTGACGTTGATGTGGGCAGGAACACCCATCATCGCGCTCACTTCCTTACGCAGCTTTTCGATGTCCTCGCCACGCTTGCCGATCACCACGCCCGGACGGGCGGTGTGGATCGTCACGCGGGCGGTTTTGGCAGGGCGCTCGATCAAGATCTTGCTGATACCTGCCTGCGCGAGCTTCTTGCGCAGCATTTCACGCACTTTCAGGTCGGCTGCCAGGTAGGCGGCGAAGTCGGCCTTGCTTGCGTACCACTTGGAATTCCAGTCCTTGGCGATGCCAAGGCGAATTCCAGTCGGATGAACTTTATGACCCATGGTCTTTTCCTTTCCGCTTACTTGGCGGCGCCAACAATCACAGTGATGTGACTGGTGCGCTTGAGGATGCGGGTACCGCGGCCTTTCGCCCGCGCCATGAAACGCTTCAGGGAGGGACCTTCATCAACCATGATGGTCTTGACCTTCAGCTCGTCGACATCCGCGCCCTGATTGTTCTCGGCATTGGCAATAGCCGACTCCACAACCTTTTTGATCAGGTGCGCAGCCTTCTTGTCCGAGAACTTCAGCAGATTGACCGCACGTTCGGCGGACAGTCCACGCACCTGGTCAGCGACCAGGCGGGCCTTCTGCGGGGAGATGCGCGCGGTGCGCAGGATTGCTTTCGCTTCCATCGTCATCTCTCCTTACCTGCTCGACTTCTTGTCGCCACCGTGACCCTTGAAGGTCCGGGTGACGGCAAATTCGCCGAGCTTGTGGCCGACCATATTCTCGTTGACGAGCACCGGAATGTGGTTCTTGCCGTTATGCACGGCGATGGTGATGCCTACCATTTCCGGCAGGATCATCGAACGGCGCGACCAGGTCTTGATCGGCTTCTTGCTACCCGCAGCGGACTCCACCTTCTTTGCAAGGTGGTGATCGACGAACGGGCCCTTCTTAAGTGAACGTGCCATGGTCGATTAGCCCCTACGATCGCGGACGATGAATTGCTGGGTGCGCTTGTTCTTGCGCGTCTTGTAACCCTTGGTCGGAACACCCCACGGGGTGACCGGATGCGGATTACCCTGGCCAGCCTTGGCCTCACCACCACCGTGCGGGTGATCGACCGGGTTCATGGCCGCACCGCGAACGGTCGGACGAACACCGCGCCAGCGCTTGGCGCCAGCCTTGCCCAGCTTCTCGAGGTTGTGCTCGTCGTTGCCGACTTCGCCGATGGTGGCGCGGCACTCGACCGGCACCTTGCGCATTTCGCCCGAGCGCAGACGCAGCGTGGCATAGATGCCTTCGCGAGCGACCAGCTGGACGGCTGCACCGGCAGCACGTGCGATCTGAGCGCCCTTACCCGGCTTCAGCTCGATACCGTGGACCGTCGTACCGACCGGGATGTTGCGCAGCGGCAGCGTGTTGCCGGTCTTGATCGGTGCGTTGGCACCGGCAATGACCTGATCGCCAGCCTTCAAGCCCTTGGGGGCGATGATGTAGCGACGCTCGCCGTCGACGTAGCACAGCAGGGCGATATGAGCGGTACGGTTCGGATCGTATTCGATCCGCTCCACACGCGCCGGAATGCCTTCCTTGTTGCGCTTGAAGTCGATGATGCGGTAGTGCTGCTTGTGGCCACCACCGACGTGACGCACGGTGATGCGGCCATGGTGGTTACGACCACCGGACTTGCTCTGCGAGTCGAGCAGCGCCGCGTGCGGTGCGCCCTTGTGCAGATCGGGAGTAACCACGCGCACGGCGGAACGACGGCCGGGAGAGGTGGGTTTGAACTTCATCAATGGCATGGGATGGACCTCAGGCCTTGGCCGTTACGTCGATGGACTGACCATCAACCAGGCGGACGTACGCCTTGCGCCAATTGCCACGGCTGCCAGCACGGTTACGGAAGGACTTGCTCTTGCCCTTGACGTTGACCACGTTGACCGCTTTGACCTTGACGTCGAACAGCTGCTCAACCGCGGCCTTTACATCGGCCTTGGTGGCTTCGTTCGAAACTTCGAAGACATACTGGTTGGAGATTTCCTGCAGGCGCGCGGTCTTTTCGGAGACTCGCGGAGCACGCAGCACGCTGAAGATTTTTTCGTTGCTGCTCATGCCAGCCACTCCTCGACCTTCTTGACCGCATCGGCGGTGATCACGACCGTATCGGCCCCGACCAGAGCGACCGGATCCAGACCCTGCACATCACGCACCTGCACATACGGCAGATTGCGGGCGGACAGATACAGGTGCTCGGACGCTTCCTCGGTGACGATCAGCGGGCGCTTGCCCACGTCCAGTCCCTTCAGCTTCTCGATCAGACCCTGGGTCTTGGTGGTTTCGACGTCGAACGCATCGACGATCATCAGGCGACCCTGGCGGTTAAGCTCAGAGAAGATCGCGCAGATGGCCGCACGGTACATCTTGCGGTTGACTTTCTGTTCGAAGCTGCGCGGCTTGGCCGCGAAGGTCACGCCGCCGCCGACGAAGATCGGAGCCGTCAGCGCGCCATGACGCGCACCGCCGCCCTTCTGCTTCTTCGACTTCTTGGTCGTGCCCGCAACTTCCGAACGCGTCTTCTGAGCCTTGGTACCAGCGCGACCGGCATTGCGATAAGCGACGACGACCTGGTGAACCAGATCTTCGCTGAATTCGCGACCGAACACGGCATCGGAGACCGAGACCTTGTTGTTGCTACCCGTGATAACGAGTTCCATCGTCATCTCTCCTTATGCCTTGCTCGCCGGACGGACGATCACGTCGCCACCAGCTGCGCCAGGCACGGCGCCGCGGATAGCAATCAGACCACGCTCGACGTCGACCTTGACCACTTCCAGGTTCTGCGTGCTTTGCTGCACGGCACCCATGTGGCCCGACATCTTCTTACCCGGGAAAACGCGACCCGGGGTCTGGCGCTGACCCAACGAACCCGGCGCGCGATGCGACAGCGAGTTACCGTGAGTTGCATCGCCCATACGGAAGTTGTAGCGCTTGATGGTGCCCTGGAAACCCTTACCCTTGGTGACGCCCTGGACGTCGACCTTCTGGCCGACCTCGAAGATGTCCGCCTTGATTTCGCCGCCGACGGCGAAATCGCCGAGCTGAGCGTCTTCAACGCGGAATTCCCACAGGCCGCGACCCGCTTCCACCTTCGCCTTGGCGAAGTGGCCAGCAGCCGGCTTGTTGACCAGCGCGGCACGACGGGTACCAACGGTAATCTGCACAGCGCTGTAGCCATCAGCTTCGACGGTCTTGATCTGCGCGATGCGGTTTGGAGTTGCTTCGATCAGCGTGACCGGTACCGAGCGACCGTCTTCAGTGAAGACGCGGCTCATACCAGCCTTGCGGCCTACGAAGCCCAACGAATATTTCTTCGTCATGGTCGTAGTCCTCAGGTCAACTTGATCTGAACGTCGACGCCAGCCGCGAGTTCGAGCTTCATCAGCGCGTCCACGGTCTTGTCGTTCGGGTCGACGATATCGAGCACACGCTTGTGCGTGCGGGTTTCGTATTGGTCACGCGCATCCTTGTCGGCATGCGGGGATACGAGGATGGTGTAACGTTCGATCTTGGTCGGCAACGGGATCGGGCCACGCACTTGCGCGCCGGTCCGCTTAGCCGTTTCGACGATCTCGCTGGCCGAACGGTCGATCAAACGATGATCGAACGCCTTCAACCGAATCCGGATCTTTTGTTCCGACATGACGGAAGCTTCCTTCGTTAAAAGAGCGACGGGCAAGGCCTCTGGGATACCTGCCCCGATATTCCTGACGTAGATGAAATCGCCATGCATCCTGCTGACGAGGGCATTTCCTCCGCCCAAAAACTGAGGCAGACCGGTAAACCGGCCTGCCCAGACGGAAAAGTATAATGCGCAACAAGAGCACGGTCAACAACATGTGAGTTGTTGAGTGCTCCATGCAACGCGACCTTCCCGGTCTGGCGAACACGAGCGGCATCCTGCCGTTCTTTTCGCTGTAACTCAGCGCCCTACCCAGGGACACTGAGCAGCGCATTATAGCGATGGACTTTTACCTGTGCAAGCGCCCTGCTCCGTCAATACGCTGTCTTGTGCATGTCCACCCGGCCTGGCGCACAAAAAAAGGGCCGGCTTGCGCCGACCCTCCCTTTTGCAGATCCAGCGACTGAAAGCCGCCGGGCTGCAGGACTTACTTGATGATCTTGGCAACCACACCAGCGCCGACGGTACGACCGCCTTCACGGATGGCGAAGCGCAGGCCTTCGTCCATCGCGACCGGGTTGATCAGGGTCACGACCATCTTCACGTTGTCGCCCGGCATCACCATCTCCACGCCTTCCGGCAGCTGGCAAGCGCCAGTGATGTCGGTGGTGCGGAAGTAGAACTGCGGACGGTAGCCCTTGAAGAACGGGGTATGACGGCCACCCTCGTCCTTGGACAACACATAGACTTCGGCTTCGAACTCGGTGTGCGGCTTGATCGAACCCGGCTTGCACAGCACCTGGCCACGCTCGACGTCGTCACGCTTGGTGCCGCGCAGCAGCAGACCGGCGTTGTCGCCTGCCTGACCCTGGTCGAGCAGCTTGCGGAACATTTCCACGCCGGTGACGGTGGTCTTCTGCGTGTCGCGGATACCGACGATTTCGATTTCGTCGCCAACCTTGATGATGCCGCGCTCGATACGACCGGTCACCACGGTGCCGCGGCCGGAGATCGAGAACACGTCTTCGACCGGCATCAGGAACGGACGGTCAACGTCGCGGGTCGGCTCCGGGATGAAGGTGTCGAGCGCGTCGACCAGCTTCAGGATCGCCGGCACGCCGATGTCGCTCTGATCGCCGTCCAGCGCCAGACGCGCCGAACCGTGGATGATCGGGGTGTCATCGCCCGGGAAGTCGTACTTGCTGAGCAGCTCGCGCACTTCCATTTCGACCAGCTCGAGCAGCTCGGCGTCGTCGACCATGTCGGCCTTGTTCAGGAACACGACGATATGCGGCACACCGACCTGACGCGAGAGCAGGATGTGCTCACGGGTCTGCGGCATCGGGCCGTCAGCAGCCGAACACACCAGGATCGCGCCGTCCATCTGCGCCGCACCGGTGATCATGTTCTTGACGTAGTCGGCGTGGCCGGGGCAATCGACGTGCGCGTAGTGACGGTTCGGGGATTCGTATTCGACGTGAGCGGTCGAAATCGTGATGCCGCGCGCCTTCTCTTCCGGCGCCGCGTCGATCGCGTCATACGCCTTGAACTCGCCACCGAAACGCTCAGCACCGATCTTGGTCAGCGCGGCTGTCAACGTGGTCTTGCCATGGTCGACGTGACCGATGGTGCCGACGTTCACGTGCGGCTTGGTGCGCTCAAATTTAGCTTTTGCCATGACTAACTACCTCTAATTGAAAAATTTGTGAGAAGCGGCTGAGCGAACTCAGCCCTTCTTGGTGACGGCGTCGGCGATGTTGGCCGGTGCCTCTTCGTAGTGGTCGAATTCCATCGAGAACGTCGCGCGGCCCTGGCTCATCGAGCGCAGCGAGGTCGCGTAGCCGAACATTTCACCCAGCGGAATCATCGCGTTGATGATCTTGCCCGACGGGCTGTCGTCCTGACCCTGCAACACGCCACGACGGCGGCTCACGTCGCCCATCACGTCACCCAGGTAATCCTCCGGGCTGACGATTTCGACCTTCATGATCGGCTCCAGCAACACCGGGCTGGCTTTCGCAAAGCCCTGCTTGAACGCCATAGACGCGGCCAGCTTGAACGCCATTTCCGAGGAGTCGACGTCGTGGTACGAGCCGAACACCAGCTTGACCTTCACGCCCACCACCGGGAAGCCGGCGATCGGACCACTGGTGATCGTCTCGCGCAGACCCTTTTCGACCGAGGGGATGAATTCCTTCGGGATGATGCCGCCGGTGATGTCGTTGATGAAGAGGAAATCGTCCTTGACGTTGTCGCTCTTGCGATCGTCCTCGGTCATCGGCGACAGCTCGATCACCACGTGACCGTACTGACCCTTACCACCGGACTGCTTGGCGTGCTTGTAGTCGGACTTGACGTCGGACTTGCGGATGGTTTCGCGGTAGGCCACCTGCGGCTTGCCGACGTTGGCCTCGACATTGAACTCGCGACGCATGCGGTCGACGATGATGTCCAGGTGCAACTCGCCCATGCCCGAGATGATGGTCTGGCCGGATTCTTCGTCGGTCTTGACGCGGAACGAGGGATCTTCCTGCGCCAGACGGCCCAGGGCCATACCCATCTTTTCCTGGTCCGACTTGGTCTTGGGCTCCACCGCCATCGAGATCACCGGCTCCGGGAACACCATGCGCTCCAGGGTGATGACCTTGTCCTGCGCACACAGCGTGTCGCCGGTGGTGACGTCCTTCAGACCCACGGCAGCGGCGATGTCACCAGCGCGCACTTCCTTGATCTCTTCGCGATTGTTGGAGTGCATCTGCAGGATGCGGCCCACGCGCTCTTTCTTCGACTTGACCGGGTTGTAGACCTGGTCGCCGGAGTTCAACGTGCCCGAGTAGACACGGAAGAACGTCAGCGAGCCCACGAACGGGTCGGTCATGATCTTGAACGCCAACGCCGAGAACGGCGCGGTATCGGTGGCCGGACGGGTGTCTTCCTTCTCGTCCTCATCGATACCCTGGACCGGCGGACGGTCGGCCGGCGACGGCAGCAGGTGCACGACGCCGTCGAGCATGGCCTGCACGCCCTTGTTCTTGAACGCCGAGCCGCAGAACACCGGCACGATCTCAACCTTCAGGGTGCGCTCGCGCAGACCCACCAGGATCTCTTCTTCGCTCAGGTCGCCTTCGTTGAGGTACTTGTCCATCAGGTCTTCGCTGGCTTCTGCAGCCGCCTCGACCATGAACGAACGCGCCTCGGTTGCGATCTCGACCAGATCGGCCGGGATGTCGCGGTATTCGAAGGTGGTGCCCTGCGATGCGGTATCCCAATGGATCGCCTTCATCTTGAGCAGGTCGACCACGCCCTCGAAGCCGTCTTCGGCGCCGATCGGCACCTGCATCGGCACGGCGTAGGCACCCAGACGGGCCTTCAGCTGCTCGACGACCTTGTCGAAGTTGGCACCGGTACGGTCCATCTTGTTGACGAAGGCCATGCGCGGCACGGAGTACTTGTTGGCCTGGCGCCACACGGTCTCGGACTGCGGCTGCACGCCACCAACGGCGCACAGCACGAACACCGCACCGTCGAGCACGCGCAAGGAGCGCTCCACTTCGATGGTGAAGTCAACGTGCCCGGGGGTGTCGATGATGTTGAAGCGGTGCTGCGGCATGGACTTGTCCATGCCCGACCAGAACGCGGTGGTCGCAGCGGAGGTGATGGTGATACCACGCTCCTGCTCCTGCTCCATCCAGTCCATCACTGCAGCGCCGTCATGGACTTCGCCGATCTTGTGACTGACACCGGTGTAGAACAGGATGCGCTCGGAGGTGGTGGTCTTGCCGGCATCGATGTGGGCCATGATGCCGAAGTTGCGGTAACGCTCGATAGGGGTGGTGCGGGCCACGGGGAGCCTCTCAATTTCTTGGATTTCGGATGGCCGAACGCCGCCTTTCGGCGGCCTTCGGATTGGATGCGACGCGTAATGCGTCGCAAACAGCACTCAGATGGTGCTGAAGGGCCCCGTTACCAAGGCCCACGAGGTCACCAGCGGTAATGTGCGAACGCCTTGTTCGCCTCCGCCATACGGTGCGTCTCTTCGCGCTTCTTGATCGCGCCGCCACGGCTTTCCGAGGCGTCCAACAGTTCTGCAGCCAGCTTGCGCGGCATGGTGTTCTCGCCACGCTTGCGCGCGGAATCGATCAACCAGCGCATTGCCAGCGCCATGCGACGGGAGGAGCGCACTTCGACGGGCACCTGATAGGTAGCACCACCGACGCGACGCGATTTAACTTCGACAGCCGGGGCCACGTTGTCCAGTGCTTTCTGCACCAGCTCGACGGCATTCGGATTCTTTTCGCCAATGACGTCCATCGCGCCATAGACAATTTTCTCAGCAACCGACTTCTTGCCACTTTGCATCACCATATTGATGAAGCGGGCAATGGTTTCGCTGCCATGCTTTGGATCAGGCAGGACGGTGCGCTGCGGAGTAGAACCTTTACGGGACATTGGAGTGTTTCCTTAGCTCTTCGGGCGCTTGGCGCCGTACTTGGAACGACCTTGACGGCGCTTTGCGACGCCGGCGGCGTCCAGCGAACCACGGACGGTGTGATAACGCACACCGGGAAGATCCTTAACGCGGCCACCGCGAATCAGGACCACGGAGTGCTCCTGCAGGTTGTGGCCTTCACCACCGATGTAGCTGATGACCTCTTCCTGGTTCGTCAGGCGCACTTTGGCAACCTTACGCAGGGCCGAGTTCGGCTTCTTAGGGGTAGTGGTGTAGACGCGTGTGCAGACGCCACGGCGCTGCGGACACTTGTCCAGTGCCGGGGAGGCACTCTTGTAGGTGGTCGCTTGCCGAGGCTTGCGGACCAGCTGATTGATCGTCGTCATCAGTTGATTCTTCTGATTGAGAGGCCGAGACGGCCTTGCACGAAAACAAAGGCAGGCCGAAAAACGGCCCGCCGAGACAGGGAAGTATAGCTGGCAGGACGAAACTCCGTCAACTTCACGGAATTCTAACCCTGCTGGCCCATCCAGGGCCGGAAAACGGAGGGCCTCCTGCCCTCCTTTTCGCTTGGCTTACGGCGGTCTTGCGACCGCCGTCGGAGCGCTTACTCCTCGTCCGCGCCAGCGTCGGCCACGGCTGCGACCGGTTCGGCTACCGTCGGCTTGCCCGACAGCGTTTCCATTTCCGAGTCGGTCAGACCCGACGACTTGCGACGTCCGGCGTGATACGCCAGACCGGTACCGGCCGGGATCAGACGACCCACGATCACGTTTTCCTTCAGACCGCGCAGGTTGTCGCGGGTACCGCGCACGGCAGCCTCGGTCAACACGCGGGTGGTCTCCTGGAACGAAGCCGCCGAGATGAACGACTCGGTGGCCAGCGAGGCCTTGGTGATACCCAGCAGCACCGGATCGTACTTGGCCGGCAGTTCGTTGCGCTTGACCAGGCGGGCATTTTCCTCGATGACGCGCTGGCGCTCGACCTGCTCGCCGTTGAGGAACTTGCTGGTGCCCTGGTCGGTGATCTCGACCTTGCGCAGCATCTGGCGAGTGATCACCTCGATGTGCTTGTCGTTGATCTTCACGCCCTGCAGGCGGTACACATCCTGGATTTCCTTGACCAGATACGCGGCCAGCGGCTCGACACCCAGCAGACGCAGGATGTCCTGCGGGCTCGGCTCGCCGTCCACCACGGTCTCGCCCTTGGTCACATGCTCGCCTTCGAACACGATGATCTGGCGGTACTTCGGGATCAGCTCTTCGTGTTCCGACCCATCGGTGTCCTTGATGATCAGGCGCTGCTTGCCCTTGGTGTCCTTACCGAAGCTGATGATGCCCGAGCGCTCGGCCAGGATCGCAGGATCCTTCGGCTTGCGTGCTTCGAACAGGTCGGCAACGCGCGGCAGACCACCGGTGATGTCGCGGGTCTTGGACGCTTCCTGCGGGATCTTGGCAACCACGTCGCCCACGCCGACGGCAGCGCCGTCCTGCAGGTTGACAATGGAGCGCGGCGGCAACAGGTACTGCGCCGGCAGATCCGTATTCGGGATCGTCAGGTCGTTGCCCTTGCCATCGACGATGCGCACGATCGGGCGCAGTTCCTTGGCATGTGCACCGCGACGCTTCGGGTCGGTGATTTCGCGCGAGGCCAGACCGGTCAGTTCGTCGGTCTTCTCGATGACGGTGACGCCGTCGACGAAGTCGATGAAGCGGATGAAACCGGCCACTTCCGACACGATCGGGTGGTTATGCGGATCCCAGTTCGCCACGCCCTGCCCGGCCTTGACCGCATCACCGTCCTTGGCGGTGATGGTGGCACCGTACGGCAGCTTGTAACGCTCGCGCTCGCGGCCATGGCCGTCGAGCACGGACAGTTCGCCCGAACGCGAGACCGCGACCAACGCGCCGCTGGCATGCGCCACCGACTTGAGGTTGTTGAACTTCACCGAACCGGTGGTCTTGACGGTGATGTTGTCCACCGCCGCCGCACGCGATGCCGCACCACCGATGTGGAACGTACGCATGGTCAGCTGGGTACCCGGCTCACCGATCGACTGGGCGGCGATGACGCCGACCGCTTCACCGATGTTGACCTGGTGACCACGTGCGAGATCGCGACCGTAGCAGCGTGCGCACACGCCGAACGAGGACTCGCAGCTGATGGTCGAACGCACCTTCACCGACTGCACGCTGGCGTCTTCCAGCTTGGCAACCCAGGCTTCGTCCAGCAGCGTGTTGCGGGTGACGATCGGCTCTTCGTCGTTGCCCGGCAGGTACACGTCCTCGGCCACCACACGGCCCAGCACGCGCTCCTTCAACGGCTCCACCACGTCGCCGCCTTCCACGATCGGGGTCATGATCAACCCTTCGGTGGTGCCGCAATCGACTTCGGTGATCACCACGTCCTGCGCCACGTCGACCAGACGACGGGTCAGATAACCCGAGTTTGCGGTCTTGAGCGCGGTATCGGCCAGACCCTTACGGGCACCGTGGGTGGAGTTGAAGTACTCCTGCACGTTCAGGCCTTCGCGGAAGTTCGCCTTGATCGGCGTCTCGATGATCGAGCCATCCGGACGCGCCATCAGGCCGCGCATACCGGCCAGCTGACGGATCTGCGCCTGGCTACCACGCGCACCGGAGTCGGCCATGATGTAGAGCGAGTTCATCGACTTCTGGTCGATGGTCTCGCCCTTGGCGTTTTCGACCTTCTCGGTACCGATGGTGTCCATCATCGCCTTGGCGATGCGCTCGCTGGTACGCGACCAGATGTCCACGACCTTGTTGTAGCGCTCGCCGGCGGTGACCAGACCGGATTGGTACTGCTCCTGGATTTCCAGCACTTCGGCTTCGGCCTCGGTGAGGATGCCCTTCTTCTCGTCCGGGATCAGCATGTCGTCGATGCCGATCGACACGCCTGCACGGGTTGCGTAGGCATAGCCGGTGTACATCAGCTTGTCGGCGAACACGACGGTGTCCTTCAAGCCCAGCAAACGGTAGCTGGAGTTGATCAGACGCGAGATGTTCTTCTTGGTCATCTCGGTGTTGGCCAGCTGGAACGGCAGGCCTTCGGGCAGGATTTCGCTCAGCAGTGCACGACCGACCGTGGTGTCCACGATCGAGGTGCCGCTGCTGCGCTTGCCGTCGGCTTCCACGTCCACCTGGGTGATGCGGACCTTGACCTTGGCGTGCAGTTCCACCACGCGGTTGTCATAGGCGCGCTTCACTTCGCTGGTGTTGGCGAACACCATGCCTTCGCCCTTCTTGTTCTCCAGGGCGCGGCTCATGTAGTACAGGCCCAACACCACGTCCTGCGACGGCACGATGATCGGCTCGCCGTTGGCCGGCGACAGGATGTTGTTGGTGGACATCATCAGCGCACGCGCTTCCAGCTGGGCTTCCAGCGAGAGCGGCACGTGGACGGCCATCTGGTCACCGTCGAAGTCGGCGTTGAATGCAGTACACACCAGCGGATGCAGCTGGATGGCCTTGCCTTCGATCAACACCGGTTCAAACGCCTGGATACCCAGACGGTGCAGGGTCGGCGCACGGTTCAGCAGCACCGGATGCTCGCGGATCACTTCTTCCAGGATGTCCCAGACTTCGGCTTCTTCGCGCTCGACCAGCTTCTTGGCCGCCTTGATGGTGGTGGCCAGGCCGCGACGCTGCAGCTTGGCGAACACGAACGGCTTGAACAGCTCCAGCGCCATCTTCTTCGGCAAGCCGCACTGGTGCAGCTTGAGGTACGGACCGACGGTGATGACCGAACGGCCGGAGTAGTCCACGCGCTTGCCGAGCAGGTTCTGACGGAACCGGCCCTGCTTGCCCTTGATCATGTCGGCCAGCGACTTCAGCGGACGCTTGTTGGTGCCGGTGATGGCACGGCCGCGACGGCCGTTGTCCAGCAGCGCATCGACCGATTCCTGCAGCATGCGCTTCTCGTTGCGCACGATGATGTCCGGCGCATTGAGCTCGAGCAGGCGACGCAGACGGTTGTTGCGGTTGATCACACGGCGGTACAGATCGTTCAGATCCGAGGTCGCGAAGCGGCCGCCATCCAGCGGCACCAGCGGACGCAGATCCGGCGGCAGCACCGGCAGCACGGTCATCACCATCCACTCCGGACGGTTGCCCGATTCCAGGAAGGCTTCGATCAGCTTGATGCGCTTGGTAAGGCGCTTGAGCTTGGTTTCCGAACCGGTGCTGGCGATTTCCTCGCGCAGGCGGGTCATTTCCGACTGCAGGTCGATCGTGCGCAGCAGTTCGTACACGGCCTCGGCGCCCATGGCGGCGTCGAAGTCGTCGTTGTACTCCTGGCGTGCGGTCAGGTACTGCTCTTCGGTCAGCAGCTGGCGGCGCTCGAGCGGGGTCAGGCCCGGCTCGGTGACCACATAGGCTTCGAAGTACAGCACGCGCTCGATGTCACGCAGGGTCATGTCCAGCATCAGGCCGATGCGCGAGGGCAGCGACTTGAGGAACCAGATGTGCGCGACCGGCGAGGCCAGGTCGATGTGACCCATGCGCTCACGACGCACCTTGGCCAAGGTGACTTCGGTGCCGCACTTTTCGCAGACCACGCCGCGGTGCTTCATGCGCTTGTACTTGCCGCACAGGCACTCGTAGTCCTTGATCGGTCCGAAGATGGCGGCGCAGAACAGGCCGTCACGCTCGGGCTTGAAGGTACGGTAGTTGATGGTTTCGGGCTTCTTCACTTCGCCGTAGGACCACGAACGGATCAGGTCAGGCGATGCCAGCGCGATCTTGATCGCGTCGAAATCCAGCGTCTGGCGCTGTTGATTGAAGAGGTTGAGCAGGTCTTTCATTTGATATCTCCGGGTCGGAGGAATTTCGTAGCTGAGATGAAACCGAGGGCCTTACGTTCCGGATCCCGGCACCGCATCGCGGCGCCGGGATCCAGCTCGATCACTCTTCCAGTTCCATGTTGATCGCCAGCGAGCGGATTTCCTTCACCAACACGTTGAAGGATTCCGGCATGCCCGCGACCATCTCGTGCTCACCATCGACGATGTTCTTGTACATCTGGTTGCGGCCCTGCACGTCGTCGGACTTCACCGTCAGCATTTCCTGCAGGGTGTAGGCCGCGCCGTAGGCTTCCAGCGCCCAGACTTCCATCTCACCGAAGCGCTGACCACCGAACTGCGCCTTGCCGCCCAGCGGCTGCTGGGTGACGAGCGAGTACGGACCGGTCGAGCGTGCATGCATCTTGTCGTCGACCAGGTGGTTCAACTTCAGGTAGTGCATGTAGCCGACCGTGGTCTTGCGATCGAACGCTTCGCCGGTACGACCGTCGTACAACTGGGTCTGACCGCTCTGCGGCAGTTCGGCCAGTTCCAGCATGCGCTTGATTTCCGCTTCGCTGGCGCCGTCGAACACCGGGGTGGCCATCGGCACGCCATCGATCAGGTTCTTGCCCAGGTTGAGCAATTCCTCATCGCTGAACTGCGACAGGTCCACGCGCTGTGCATTGATCGCGCTGTCGTGGTTGTAGATGTCGTCCAGGAACTTGCGCAGCTCGCTGACCGCCGCCTGGGCTTCCAGCATGCGCTGGATCTTGCGACCCAGGCCCTTGGCGGCCCAGCCCAGATGCACTTCCAGAATCTGGCCGATGTTCATACGCGACGGCACGCCGAGCGGGTTCAGCACGATGTCGACCGGCTCGCCGGTGGCCATGTACGGCATGTCCTCGACCGGCACGACGTTGGAGACCACACCCTTGTTGCCGTGGCGGCCTGCCATCTTGTCGCCCGGCTGGATGCGGCGCTTCACTGCCAGGAACACCTTGACCATCTTCAGCACGCCCGGTGCGAGGTCGTCGCCCTGAGTGATCTTGCCGCGCTTGTCGGCAAAGCGTGCTTCGAATTCCTTCTCGTGCGCCTGGATCTGCTTCTGCGCACGCTCGATGGCGTCGGCAGCGTCTTCGTCCTTCATGCGCAGCTGGAACCAGTCGGACTTCTTCAGGCCGTCCAGATACGCGTCGGTGACGTTGTCGCCCTTCTTCAGGTTCGGACCACCGTTGGCGACCTTGCCCACGATCTGCGAACGCAGACGTGCGTAGATGGCCGCTTCCAGGATACGGAACTGGTCGTCGAAGTCCTTCTTGACGCGCTTGATTTCGGACTCTTCGATCTGACGCGCACGCTTGTCCTTCTCGATGCCGTCGCGGGTGAAGACCTGCACGTCGATCACGGTGCCGTCCATGCCCGGGGGCACGCGCAGCGAGCTGTCCTTCACGTCGGACGCCTTCTCACCGAAGATCGCACGCAGCAGCTTTTCTTCCGGGGTCAGCTGGCTCTCGCCCTTCGGCGTGACCTTGCCGACCATGATGTCGCCGGCGCGCACTTCCGCACCGATGTACACCACGCCGCTCTCGTCCAGACGGTTCAGGGCCTGCTCGGACACGTTCGGGATGTCGGCGGAGATTTCCTCCGGCCCCAGCTTGGTGTCGCGCGCAACGCAGGTCAGTTCTTCGATGTGGATCGTGGTGTAACGATCTTCTTCCACCACGCGCTCGGAGAGCAGGATGGAGTCTTCGAAGTTGTAGCCGTTCCACGGCATGAACGCGATCAGCATGTTCTGACCCAGCGCCAGCTCACCGATGTCGGTGGACGGGCCGTCGGCCAGCACGTCGCCGCGCGCGATCACGTCACCCACGTTCACCAGCGGACGCTGGTTGATGCAGGTGTTCTGGTTGGAGCGGGTGTACTTGATCAGGTTGTAGATATCCACGCCGGCATCGGTGCCGCCGCCGATTTCTGCCTCGTTGACCTTGACCACGATGCGGGCCGCGTCGATCTGCTCGATCACGCCACCACGCAAGGCATTGACGGTCACGCCCGAGTCGCGCGCAACCGCACGCTCGATACCGGTACCGACCAACGGCTTCTGCGAACGCAGCGTCGGCACGGCCTGGCGCTGCATGTTGGCGCCCATCAGTGCGCGGTTGGCGTCGTCGTGCTCCAGGAACGGCACCAGCGCCGCGGCGACCGACACGGTCTGCATCGGCGAGACGTCCATGAAGTGGACTTCGGCCGGCGGCTTCAGCAGCGACTCGCCCTGGAACCGGCACGGCACGAACTGCTCGGTGAGCATGTTCTTGGCGTCGGTCAGCGCGTTCGCCTGGGCGATCACGTACTCGTTTTCCTCGATCGCCGACAGGTATTCGACGTCGTCGGAGACCTTGCCGTCCAGCACCTTGCGGTACGGCGTCTCGAGGAAGCCGTACTGGTTGGTGCGGGCGAACACGGCCAGCGAGTTGATCAGGCCGATGTTCGGGCCTTCCGGGGTTTCGATGGTGCAGACGCGACCGTAATGGGTCGGATGCACGTCGCGCACTTCGAAGCCGGCGCGCTCGCGGGTCAGACCGCCCGGGCCCAGTGCGGAGACGCGACGCTTGTGCGTCACTTCCGACAGCGGGTTGTTCTGATCCATGAACTGCGACAGCTGCGAGGAGCCGAAGAATTCCTTGATCGCGGCAGCCACCGGCTTGGCGTTGATCAGTTCCTGCGGGGTCAGGCCCTCGGACTCGGCCATCGACAGGCGCTCCTTGACCGCGCGCTCGACGCGGACCAGGCCCACGCGGAACACGTTCTCGGCCATTTCGCCGACCGAACGCACGCGACGGTTGCCCAGGTGATCGATGTCATCGACCACGCCGCGACCGTTGCGGATCTCGGTGAGCACCTTGATCACTTCCAGGATGTCGGAGGTGTCGGTGTGCTCGGCGACCAGGCGCTTGGATTCCTCGTCGTTGCGCTCGGCAAAGTACTTCTTGTCGTACAGCACCGACTCACCCAGCACGTCCTTGCGGCCGACGCGACGGTTGAACTTCATGCGGCCGACGGTGGACAGGTCGTAGCGCTCGAAGGTGAAGAACAGGTTGTGGAACAGGTTCTGTGCGGCTTCCTTGGTCGGCGGCTCGCCCGGACGCATCATGCGGTAGATTTCGACCAGCGCTTCGAGCTGGGTCTTGGTCGGATCGATCCGCAGGGTGTTGGACAGGTACGGACCACGGTCCAGATCGTTCACCCACAGGGTGCCGACCGCATCGACGCCGGCCTTGCGGAACGCTGCCAGCTGGTCTTCGGTGATCTCGTCGTTGGCATTGGCCAGCAGTTCGCCGGTGGAGCCATCGACCACGTCGTGCGACAGGATGCGGGTGAGCAGGTAGTCGTCCGGCACGGCCAGCGCGGCAACGCCGGCGGCTTCGAGCTGCTTGACGTGACGGGCGGTGATGCGCTTGCCCGCTTCCACGATGACCTTGTCGCCATCGGCCAGGTCGAAGTTCAGCGTTTCGCCACGCAGACGCTCCGGCACCAGCTCCAGCTGCACGCCTTCGTCCGGATTGATGTGGAACGTATTGATCTCGAAGAACTCGGCCAGCATCTCTTCGTTGCTGTAGCCAAGCGCGCGCAGCAGGATCGACACCGGCAGCTTGCGGCGACGGTCGATACGGGTGAACAACGCGTCCTTCGGGTCGAACTCGAAGTCCAGCCAGGAACCGCGGTACGGAATGATGCGGGCGCTGTACAGCAGCTTGCCCGAGCTGTGGGTCTTGCCACGGTCGTGGTCGAAGAACACACCAGGCGAACGGTGCAGCTGCGAGACGATGACGCGCTCGGTGCCGTTGACGATGAAGGTGCCGTTGTCGGTCATCAGCGGGATTTCGCCCAGATAGACCTCCTGCTCCTTCACGTACTTGATGGCCTTGGTCGACGACTCGCGGTCGTAGATCACCAGGCGCACGGTCACGCGCAGCGGCGCGCCATAGCTCATGCCACGCTGACGGCATTCACGCTCGTCAAACACCGGCTGACCCAACTTATAGCCCACGTATTCGAGCGCGGCATTGCCGCTGTAGCTGGAAATCGGGAACACCGACTTCAGTGCCGCGTGCAGACCGAGGTCCTTACGCTTGTTCGGCTCCACGTCTTCCTGCAGGAATTCGCGGTAGGAGTCGACCTGGATGGCAAGCAGGAACGGCACTTCGAGAATCGAGCGCTGCTTGCCGAAGTCCTTGCGGATACGCTTTTTTTCGGTGAACGAATAAGACGTCATGAGTCTTCACCCTAGGCTGCGGGGGCCGCGTCGCGGCGGCCCTGAAATAACAAAATTGTCAGTTGGAAGTCGCTGGTATTGCCGGCACCAGCACGCCTTCTCCCGCTACTTCCAACTACCAACTCGGTGAGGCCGGAATCGGGAATGGAGAAATGGGAATCGGATGAGCACGCGATGTTGCATTTGCGATTCCCCAATCCCGATTCTCGATTCCCGCCCGAAACGGCCAAAGGCCGGGAGCTTTACGCTCCCAGCCTTCAGTGCATCACCATGAAACGCTGGCGATGCAAGATGCTGCTTACTTGACTTCGACCTTGGCGCCGGCTTCGGTCAGTTCCTTCTTGATCTTCTCGGCTTCGTCCTTGGTGGCGCCTTCCTTCAGGATGCCACCGGCTTCGGTCAGATCCTTGGCTTCCTTCAGGCCCAGGCCGGTCACGGCGCGGACGGCCTTAATGACGCCGACCTTGTTGGCGCCGCAATCAACCAGCACCACGTTGAACTCGGTCTGCTCTTCGACCACGGCGGCCGGGCCAGCTGCAGCGGCAGCGACCGGAGCGGCGGCGGAGACGCCGAACTTTTCTTCGATGGCCTTGACCAGCTCCATCACTTCCATCAGGGACTTCTCGGCGATGGCGTCGACGATCTGTTCGTTGGTAAGGGACATTGTGATTACCTTTAAATGATTTTCTGGATTGGGGTTCTAGCAAACGCTAGGACATCAAGCTTCGGCAGTCTCGGCGACCGGCGCGGCGGCTTCGTCGCCACCACCCTGCTTGTCGCCCACGGCCTTGACGGCACGGGCAAACATGGCAGCCGGTTCGGACAGCACGCGGGCCAGCATGGCCAGGGCCTGATCGCGGGTCGGCAGCGAAGCCAACACGTCGACGTGGCCAGCCGGGAACAGTTCCCCGCCGATGGACACGACCTTGGCCTGCAACTTGTCGTTGCCCTTGGCGAATTCCTTGATCAGGCGACCGGCAGCGCCGGGCTCCTCCATCGAAAACGCATACAGCAAAGGACCGACCAGCTTGTCAGCGACGACAGCGAAATCAGTACCTTCAACGGCGCGCGCAGCCAGGGTGTTCTTGACAACTTTCAAGAACACGCCGGTTTCGCGGGCCTGCTTGCGCATCGCGGTCATCTGGGAGACCGTGATGCCAGCGTATTCGGCGGCGATCAAGGAGTGAGCCTTGGCGGCGATGTCTGCCAGCTCGGCGACTACTTCTTGCTTCTGAGACAGATTGAGAGCCATTGCACTCCTCCGTTAAAGCCGGGATTGGTGATCGGTGATGGGTGATTCGTCGAATGCCATGAAGCAGCCCCTGCAAATCCCCAATGCCGAATCCCAAATCCCCGCTTCAAACTACTCCGCTCGCGGCTCCTGCCGGTTGCGGTCCAGGGCAGCCTCCTTCCTGGAAGCCGGGAACATCGACCGATGTTCCTTTGGTGGCCGTTCTAGACCTGGAGTGGGCTCGATCCGGGATGTCCCAGACGCGCGTAAACCAGAAAGCTCCAGAAGGGCGACACCATCTACGCCGGCCGGCTCTTGCGAACCTGATTAAGCGATCCCGCTGCATCGACGGCGACTCCCTGCCAATGCGAGCATCCATGCCCGTCGTCGATCTGCGCTGACCGCGCCTGCGGTCTTTGACGGCTACCGCCGGACATGCCGGCGATCGCCTTCAAAATGTCCGTTACCCCAAAGGAGGGAACGGACTCCCAGCACACGGTGACCCGGGCCGGAAAAACAATGCTGTACTACATCGACGGGTCAGGCCCATGACAGGCCCGACCCCTCAACTCACTTCAGCGCAAGGCTGGACTGGTCGACGGTCACGCCAGGGCCCATCGTCGAGCTGACCGACACCTTCTGCAGGTAGGTCCCCTTGGAGGTAGCCGGCTTGGCCTTGATCAGGTCCAGCAGCAGCGCCTGCAGGTTCGACTTCAGCGCTTCATCATCGAAGCTGGCCTTGCCGATGGTGCAGTGGATGATGCCGGCCTTGTCGGTGCGGTAGCGCACCTGACCCGACTTGGCATTCTTGACCGCTTCGCCCGGGTTGGCCGACACGGTGCCGACCTTCGGGTTCGGCATCAGGCCGCGCGGGCCCAGCAGGGTGCCGAGCTTACCGACGACGCGCATCGCGTCCGGGGTGGCGATGACCACGTCGTAGCTCAGATCGCCGGCCTGCATCTTCTCGGCCAGGTCGTCCATGCCCACCGCCTCGGCACCAGCGGCCAGGGCTTCGTCAGCCTTGGCACCGGCCGGTGCGAACACGGCAACGCGCACGCTCTTGCCGGTACCGGCCGGCAGCACGGTTGAACCGCGCACCTGCTGGTCGGACTTCTTGGCGTCCACGCCCAGGCGCACGGCAACGTCGATCGACTCGACGAACTTGGCCTTGGTCACGGTCTTCAGGATCTTGATTGCGTCTTCGAAGGCATAGGTCTTGCCCGGAACGACAGCGGCCGCAATGGCCTTAACGCGCTTGCTCTGTGCCATGTCTTAGCCCTCCACCGTCAAACCCATGCTGCGGGCAGAACCCGCAATCGTACGCACTGCCGCTTCCAGCTCGGCCGCCGTCAAATCGGCTTCCTTGACCTTGGCGATCTCTTCCAGCTGCTTGCGCGTCACCTTGCCCACCTTGTCGGTGTTGGGGCGCTTGGAACCGGAAGTCACGCCTGCAGCCTTCTTGAGCAGCACGCTGGCCGGGGTGCTCTTGGTGATGAAGGTGAAGGTACGGTCGGAGTACGCAGTAATGACCACCGGCGTCGGCAGACCCGGCTCCAGCTTGGAGGTCGCTGCGTTGAACGCCTTGCAGAATTCCATGATGTTCAGACCGCGCTGACCCAGGGCAGGGCCGACCGGCGGCGCAGGATTGGCCTGACCGGCCTTGACCTGCAACTTGATGTAAGCAGTTATCTTCTTTGCCATTTCGATACTCTCCGGGTGCTAGCGCCTTGACTGCAGGCTCCCCATCGGACCGGGAAATCACGTGTCCCGGCTTCACGTTTCTGACCACACGCAGATGGCTGCCATGCGGCAGCCATTGGTTCCCGGCGGTTCGCCAGGTCAGCGAGCCGCGCACTATAACAGCATTCAAGGCGGGCGCCTAGACGGCGCCCGACCGGCGTCAGCCCTTCTCGACCTGGCCGAACTCGAGCTCGACCGGCGTGGAGCGACCGAAGATGAGCACGGCAACCCGCAGCCTGCTCTTCTCGTAATTGACCTCTTCCACCACACCATTGAAGTCGTTGAACGGACCATCGGTGACGCGCACCATCTGACCCGGCTCGAACAGCACCTTCGGACGCGGCTTCTCAACGCCGTCCTGCACACGCTGCAGGATCGCATCAGCCTCTTCGTCGCGAATCGGCAACGGACGGTCAGCGGTGCCGCCAATGAAGCCCATCACCTTGGAAGTCTCCTTCACCAGGTGCCAGCTCTCATTGTCGATGCGCGGAATACCGGCCTCTTCGTGGGTCTCGATCTGCACCAGCACGTAGCCGGGGAAGAACTTACGCTCGGACCGGCGCTTCTGGCCGGCGCGCATCTCGATGACTTCCTCGGTCGGCACCAACACGTCGCCGAAACGATCTTCCATCTCGGTACGGGCGATACGGTCGCGCAATGCCTGCGCAACAGATTTTTCGAAGCCTGAATAGGCGTGAACGACATACCAACGCTTCACTGCTTGATTCTCCTCAACGAGCCAGGAACCACTGCGTGAGCTTCTGGATGACAAAGTCGAAGCCGCCCAACAGCAAACTCAGAATGATCACAACAACAATCACGACCCAGGTCGTGCGAATGGCTTCCTGGCGCGTCGGCCAGACCACCTTGCGCAACTCGAACCTGGATTCGGACATGAATTCACGGGTTTCCCGGCCTTTGCCGGTTCCCAAAAACACGAATGCGCCCGCCACCAACCCCACGATCACGGCCAGCGCACGCAACTGCGGCGTCCAGGCTCCGAACTGGGTGGCGCGCTCGGGCGCAGAAAACCAGAACCACACAAACAACCCCGCGATCACCAGGAGCGCGGAGATGACGTATTTCACGATATCAGCGCTGGCAGCAGACGCGCTTTTGGAAGGCTCGATTTTGCTATTCATCCGGCTCTAGTTACCGATCTGACCCGAATCGCTGGGCCGGAAAGAGGAGTGGCACGCCAGGAGGGACTCGAACCCCCAACCTGCGGTTTTGGAGACCGCTGCTCTGCCAATTGAGCTACTGGCGTATGTACTCGTTTACCGCAAACCCTAAGACAACGAAGGCGGACCGCGGTTCAGCCGGCCCGCCATTCGTTTGAATCCAGCCGCCGCGAGGCGACTGGACGCAGGCACTTACTTGATGATCTTGGCAACCACGCCGGCGCCGACGGTACGACCGCCTTCACGGATGGCGAAGCGCAGGCCTTCGTCCATCGCGACCGGGTTGATCAGGGTCACGACCATCTTCACGTTGTCGCCCGGCATCACCATCTCCACGCCTTCCGGCAGCTGGCAAGCGCCAGTGATGTCGGTGGTGCGGAAGTAGAACTGCGGACGGTAGCCCTTGAAGAACGGGGTATGACGGCCACCCTCGTCCTTGGACAACACATAGACTTCGGCTTCGAACTCGGTGTGCGGCTTGATCGAACCCGGCTTGCACAGCACCTGGCCACGCTCGACGTCGTCACGCTTGGTGCCGCGCAGCAGCAGACCGGCGTTGTCGCCTGCCTGACCCTGGTCGAGCAGCTTGCGGAACATTTCCACGCCGGTGACGGTGGTCTTCTGCGTGTCGCGGATACCGACGATTTCGATTTCGTCGCCAACCTTGATGATGCCGCGCTCGATACGACCGGTCACCACGGTGCCGCGGCCGGAGATCGAGAACACGTCTTCGACCGGCATCAGGAACGGACGGTCAACGTCGCGGGTCGGCTCCGGGATGAAGGTGTCGAGCGCGTCGACCAGCTTCAGGATCGCCGGCACGCCGATGTCGCTCTGATCGCCGTCCAGCGCCAGACGCGCCGAACCGTGGATGATCGGGGTGTCATCGCCCGGGAAGTCGTACTTGCTGAGCAGCTCGCGCACTTCCATTTCGACCAGCTCGAGCAGCTCGGCGTCGTCGACCATGTCGGCCTTGTTCAGGAACACGACGATATGCGGCACACCGACCTGACGCGAGAGCAGGATGTGCTCACGGGTCTGCGGCATCGGGCCGTCAGCAGCCGAACACACCAGGATCGCGCCGTCCATCTGCGCCGCACCGGTGATCATGTTCTTGACGTAGTCGGCGTGACCGGGGCAGTCGACGTGCGCGTAGTGACGGTTCGGGGATTCGTATTCGACGTGGGCGGTCGAAATCGTGATGCCGCGCGCCTTCTCTTCCGGCGCCGCGTCGATCGCGTCATACGCCTTGAACTCGCCACCGAAACGCTCAGCACCGATCTTGGTCAGCGCGGCTGTCAACGTGGTCTTGCCATGGTCAACGTGACCGATGGTGCCGACGTTCACGTGCGGCTTGGTGCGCTCAAATTTAGCTTTTGCCATGGGTGCGTGTCTCGGTAATCGTTTGGAGTTAAAGACGATTGAGTAGTGGTGCTCACGAAAGGAATCGAACCTTCGACCTCCTCCTTACCAAGGAGGTGCTCTACCGACTGAGCTACGTGAGCGAGTTTTGCATTATGCCATGCATTTGCGTTCAATGGAGCGGGAGACGGGAATCGAACCCGCACCATCAGCTTGGAAGGCTGAGGTTCTACCGTTGAACTACTCCCGCGCCGGGAACTGCATGCCACAACGTGAAACTGGTGGAGGGAGGTGGATTCGAACCACCGAAGGCGTAAGCCAGCAGATTTACAGTCTGCCCCCGTTGGCCGCTTGGGTATCCCTCCAGCTTTTACTACCGGACCGGTGCGCGATGAGGCGAATTCGGTTCGGGGTGAAGCAGCCCGTTATTTTGTTGTGGGATGCATGCAGTGTCAACAAAAATTTTGAGCAAATCGTCAGTACCGAAGACGCGCGACCATCGGGGTCGCGCGCAACCGGTCAGACGTTGAAGCGGAAGTGCAGCACGTCGCCTTCCTGCACGCGGTATTCCTTGCCTTCCAGACGCAGACGCCCCGCATCGCGCGCACCGGCTTCGCCGCGGTGCTTGATGAAGTCGTCGAAGCCGATCGTCTCGGCGCGAATGAAGCCCTTCTCGAAGTCGGTATGGATCACCGCTGCCGCCTGCGGCGCGGTCGAGCCAGCCCTGACCGTCCACGCACGCACTTCCTTGACGCCGGCAGTGAAGTAGGTCTGCAGGCCAAGCAACTTGTAGGCGGCACGGATGACGCGATTCAGGCCCGGCTCGTCCAGACCCAGATCGGCCAGGAAGGTGTCGCGGTCCTCGTCGTCAAGCTGCGACAGCTCTTCCTCGATCGCTGCCGAGACCGGCACCACTTCGGCGCCTTCGGCCAACGCATGCCGACGCACCGCGTCCAGGTGCGGATTGTTCTCGAAACCGTCCTCGAGCACGTTGGCGATGTACATCACCGGCTTGAGCGTCAACAGGAACAGGTCGCGCACCAGCGCCTTTTCATCGTCGTCCAGGCCGGCTGCACGCCCCGCCTTGCCATCGGCCAGCGCGGCCTGCAACTTGGCCAGCACCGGCTTGCGCGCCGCGGCATCCTTGTCGCCGCCCTTGGCGCTGCGCTCGGCACGGTTGAGCGCCTTTTCCACGCTGTCCAGATCGGCCAATGCCAATTCGGTATCGATGGTTTCGATATCGCTGATCGGGTCAACCTTGTTGTTCACATGGATGACATCGTCGTTCTCGAAGCAGCGCACCACGTGGGTGATCGCATCGACCTCGCGGATATGCGCCAGGAACTTGTTGCCCAGCCCTTCGCCGCTGGCCGCACCTGCCACCAGGCCGGCAATATCGACGAACTCGACCGCGGTCGGAATCAGCTTCTGCGGCTTGACGATCTCAGCCAGTTGATTGAGGCGCGGATCCGGCACCGGCACGATGCCGACGTTCGGCTCGATGGTGCAGAACGGAAAATTGGCCGCAGCGATGCCCGCCTTGGTCAGCGCATTGAACAGGGTCGACTTGCCGACGTTGGGCAGGCCGACGATGCCGCATTTGATACCCATGGGTTTTCCAGTGAATGGAGAATCGGGAATCGAGAATGGCAAGAGCAACGCTCCTCCCATTCCCGATTCCCCATTCTCTATTTTTCCGTATGCAGGCGCTTCATCGCCTCGTTGAAATTACCGTCCAGTGCCAGCGGCAGGACATCGATGGCTGCGTCCACTGCAGTGCCGATTGTCGCGTCGTCGTCGCGCCCTGCCCGTCCCAGCACCCAGGGCACCACGCGGTCCTTGTGGCCGGGATGGCCGATGCCGATCCGCAAGCGATGGAATTTACCGTGTCCCAGCAAGCGAATGGTGTCGCGCAGGCCATTCTGGCCGCCGTGGCCGCCATCGAACTTGAGCCGCGCGATGCCCGGCGCAAGATCCAGTTCGTCGTGTGCAACGAGCAGTTGCTCCGGCTCGATCTTCCAGAACCGCAACGCGGCGGTGATCGATTTGCCGCTGAGATTCATGAAGGTGGCCGGCTTGAGCAGCCAGACCGATTGCCCGGCGATCTCGACCTTGGCGGTCTCGCCGAACAACTTGGCGTCCAGCCCCCAGCGCACGCCATGGCGCTTGACGAGGGCATCGACGAAACGAAACCCGGCGTTGTGCCGGGTTTGCGCGTGTTCCGGACCGGGATTCCCGAGTCCGACAATCAGGCGGAGTGCAGACATGCCAGTGACCGCAGCCGATCCCGCGCAGTGCGAGGGATCGGCCGACGGCTTACTTGGTCTCGGCGCCTTCGCTGCCTTCTTCACCGGCAGCGTCTTCTTCCTCGATCCGCACGTGCTTGGCAGCAACCACCGCCACGTCGTGCTCCTTGCCCAGCTTCAGTTCCGGAATTTCCACACCGGCCGGCAGCTTGATCTCGGACAAGTGGATCACGTTGCCCACTTCCAGGGCACCCAGGTCCACTTCGATGAACTCCGGCAGATCCTTCGGCAGGCAGACGACCTGAACTTCGTTGAGTTCGTGGGTGACGACCACTTCGCTGGACTTACCGGCCGGCGATGCCGCTTCGTTGATGAAGTGCAGCGGCACGGCGGCGCTGAGCTTCTCGTTGGCGCTGACGCGCTGGAAGTCGATGTGGATGATCAGCTGCTTGAACGGATGGCGCTGCATGTCACGCAGTAGCACCTGCTGCACGTCGCCATTGAGGTTCAGGTCGAGGATCGACGAGTAGAACCACTCGTTCTGCTGGGCAAGCCAGATCTGCTCATGGTTGAGCTGGATGCTGACCGGCTCGAGTTCGCCACCGTAAACGATGGCCGGAATGACGCCAGCGTGACGTAGGCGGCGGCTCGCACCCTTCCCCTCGTTCGCGCGGCGCTCGACCTTGATTTCGTGAGTCTTTGCCATGTTGTTTCACTACCTAGATTGGAATACCGCCTCGCGGCGATGAAGCGTCTCACCCGCGACCAGGCGAGACGTGGTACCGGCCCCCGGAACTCCGGGCGCCGAATGCGGCATCAGTCGACGTAGAGCGAACTCACCGACTCGCCGAAGGCGATGCGGCGAATGGTCTCGGCCAGCAGTTCGGCCACGCTCAGCTGACGAATCTTGGCGCAGGTGCGCGCGGCTTCGTTCAGCGGAATCGTGTCGGTGACCACCAGCTCGTCGAGCTGCGAATTGTTGATGTTGTCCACTGCCGGGCCGGACAGCACCGGGTGGGTGATGTAGGCCACCACCTTGAGCGCGCCACGCTGCTTCAGCGCTGCGGCGGCGGCGCACAGGGTCCCGGCGGTGTCGACCAGATCGTCGACCAGCACGCAGGTCTTGCCCTGCACGTCGCCGATGATGTTCATCACCGTGGCGACGTTGGCGCGCGGACGGCGCTTGTCGATGATGGCCAGATCCGCATCGTCCAGACGCTTGGCGACGGCGCGCGCGCGCACCACACCGCCCACGTCCGGCGATACCACGATCAGGTTGTCGGTGCCGTAGGCACGCCAGATGTCGGCCAGCAGCAGCGGCGAGGCGTAGACATTGTCGACCGGCACGTCGAAGAAGCCCTGGATCTGGTCGGCGTGCAGATCCACCGTCAACACGCGGTCGGCCTCCATTGCGCAGATCATCTTGGCGGCGACCTTGGCGGTGATCGGCACGCGCGAGGAGCGCATGCGGCGGTCCTGGCGCGAGTAGCCGAAGTACGGGATGACCGCGGTCACCGACGCGGCACTGGCGCGCTTGAGCGCGTCGATCAGCACCAGCAGCTCCATCAGGTTTTCCGCGCTTGGCGCGCAGGTCGGCTGGATCACGAACACTTCCTGCCGGCGCACGCTTTCTTCGATCTCGACCTGCACCTCGCCATCGGAGAAGCGCGTGACCAGCGCCTTGCCCATGCGAACGCCGAGCTCCTTGCAGATGCTCAGGGCAAGCGGTTTGTTGGCATTGCCGGAGAACACCAGCAGGTTACGTTGGTCTTGCATGGGATCTCTCGGGCGGCGGCAAAGAGCGTGCGGGCGATGATGGAGCTGGACAAAGCCGACCAAATGCCGGGCTTTTCGTTGAATCTCCGCACATGGATGTGCGGGCTGTTGCAGGGGACCTGCATGTACGACTGGTACAGGGGGACCTGCATCAACAACTGGCAGGGGCGGTAGGATTCGAACCTACGAATGCCAGGATCAAAACCTGGTGCCTTGGGCCTCTTGGCGACGCCCCTGCATCAAACCTGTCTCGCGTCCAGCGCGTCGAGCAGTGGCGAGTGCGCTGCACCTTCCACGACCCACGCCCTCAGGTTGTCCGGCAACTGCGCCATGGCCTGCTCTGCAGCAGCGCGCGTGGCGAATTCGACGAAACACCCGCCCCCTGACCCGGTCAAACGCGGCGTCCCGATCCTGGACAGCGCCTGGAACACTGCCTCGATGGCGGGTTCACGGCGCCGCAGAACCGGCTCGAACGCATTGTCGAGCAGGGAACCCGAAGCGAAGTCCGCTATTTTCACGGGCTCGGCATCCCGCGTCAATTCCCGTGATTGAAATAAGACCGGGGTGGGCACGTGAATTCCCGGATCGACCAGCACGTAGGACGCTGCCGGGAGACCGATCGGGGACAGTTGCTCGCCGACACCCTCGGCCCAGGCATTGTGCCCGCGCACGAACACCGGCACGTCGGCACCCAGCCGCAGCCCCAGTTCGGCCAGCGTGTCGACCGGCAAGCCCAGGCCCCACAAGGCGTTCAGCGCGACCAGCACGGTGGCGGCATCCGACGAGCCGCCGCCGAAGCCGCCGCCGGCGGGAATGCGTTTGTCGACCCGGATGTCGGCGCCGGCCTGCGTGCCCGCGCTGGATTGCAGCAGGCGCGCGGCCCGGATGACCAGGTCATCGGCTTCAGCCACGCCGGGCAGGCTGTCGCCGATGCGCCGGATCAGCCCGTCGTTGCGCACACGAAGATGAATGGTGTCCCCCCAATCCAGCAACCGGAACACGGTTTGCAGCAGGTGGTAGCCATCGGCGCGGCGCCCGACGATCTGCAGGAACAGGTTGAGCTTGGCCGGCGCAGGCCACGCCGACCAGCCCGTCTCCAGCGCGGACATCAGGGCGATACCGTCCACTGATCGACCAGCAGGCGCACCTTGGCCTCGCCGTTGCGGGCTTCGATGCGCTGCGGCAGCTCGGGTTGCCCGGCGCCGGCCGGCGCCCAGGCGAGAAAGTCGATCGTCCAGCCATCCTGCCGCACGGTACGTGGCCGCCCGGCCGCATCCAGATCGGCGCGTTCGGCGCGCGCGTCGGCGATGCGCAGCGCGCGCACCCAGTCCGGCATCTGGTTGACCGGGATGGTCCAGCCGGTCGCTTCCAGCAGCACCTGCTCGGCATCCGGGCCGCTGCGCGGGCCGCCGTCCAGCCCTTCCAGGCGTCCGGCGCCGCTGGCGGTGTCGCCGGTGAGCACCCAGCTCTGCCGGGTTACCGGCGCACTGAGCTGCACGCGGTATTTCGCACCGTCCTGCTGCCAGTCGATGCGGCCGCTACCGCCGTTGCTGCCCTTGCTGATCGCAACCCGGCCCTGGAACGACCAGGCCGGATGCGCCTGCAGCCAGGCCTGGCGTGCGGCTTCGGCCTGACGCGCACCCTCGGAAACCTGTTCGACCACTGCGGCACCACCGCCCTGCCCGCGCGGCACGCTGACGCAGGCCGACAGCCCGACCAGCACCAGCCCGCTCAGGGCCAGTGTTCGGATCGTCCCGCTCATAGCCCGAATTTTTCCACGGCGCGTTGCAGCGCGCGGTTGTCCGGATCCAGACGCCGCGCCTCATCGAAGTAGCGCCGCGCTTCGTCCTGCTTGCCGCTAACCCACAGCACCTCGCCCACGTGCGCGGCGATTTCCGGGTCCTTGACCAGGGCCCAGGCACGGCGCAGTTGCACCAGGGCTTCCTTGGTGCGGCCCATGCGATACAGCACCCAGCCGTAGCTGTCGACGATAGCCGGGTTATCCGGGTCGGCGGTGCGGGCGCGGTCGATCAGCGCCAGCGCTTCCTTGTAGCGGGTGGTGCGGTCGGCCAGGGTGTAGCCCAGCGCGTTCAGCGCCGCCACGTTTTCCGGTTCGGCCACCAGGATCTTGCGCAGGTCGGCCTCGGCACGCGCGACATCGTCACGGCGCTCCCAGGCAAGGCCGCGGGCGTACAGCAGCGCGCCGTCGTCCGGATAGGCGGCCAGGCCGCGCTCGAAGGCATCCAGCTCGCCCGCTGCGTCGTCGGCGCGCTGGTGCAGCTCGGCTTCGAGCACGTAGGCGTCGCGACGCGCGTCGTCGTCGGCAGTGGCATCGCTCTGCAATGCGCGAGCTTCGGCGAGCGCCTCGGGCTTGCGGCCCAGCTCGTACAGGGCGCTGGCGGCGCGCAGGCGCGCCTCGCTCAGCTGCGGGCCGCCGGGCACGCCGCGATACCACTCCACCGCCTCGTCGTAGCGCTTGAGGAATTCGGCGATCTTGCCGAGCAGCAGGCGGCGGTCCGGATCGGGCTTGGTGGCGTTGCTCTTGAGCTCGCCGTACAGCGCCTCCAGCGCGCTGCGATCCTTTTCCTTGGCCAGCATGGAGGCACGCAGCCCGTAGGTCTGGGTGTCCTGCGGCCCGGTCGACAAGACCCGCGCGGCGGCTTCGGTCTGCCCCATGGCGTCGTAGGCAAAGGCCAGCGCGCCACGCAGCTCGGAATCCCTGACCGCCTGCGGCTCGACATTCTTCAGCAGTGCCAGCGCTTCGTCGTTCTTGCCTTCCTGCTGCAGCTGGGTGGCGTGCAACAAGGCCACGCGCGGCTCTTCGGGGAAGCGGCGCACCACTTCGTCGACGATGCGCTTGGCCAGCGCCGGGCGCTCCATGCGCAGGGCGAGCCGGCCGAATTCCTGCCAGGCTTCGATCTGATTGGGGATGGCGCCGGCCTTGACCAGGTCTTCGAGCACGTCGGCCGAGGCTTCCGGCTCGCGCCCGCCATTGGCCAGGGCGATCAGGGCGAAGCGCCAGCCGCGCGGGTCGGGCTCCTTGAGCAGGCCGAGCAGGTCACGGCGGGCGGTACGCAAGTCGTTGCGGCGCAAGGCCAGCGAGGCCTCGGTACTGCGCATGGACATCGACGAGGGTGCGCGGGCACGCCACAGCGCCAGGGCCTCGATCGCACGCGGGTCGTCGTTGGCCAGCATGGCGATGCGGGCAGCGCGTTCGGCCAGCCCGGCGTCGCCGGCCTCGGCCTTGGCGGCATCCAGGTAGGCGCGGGCGGCATCGTCCAACTGCCCGGCCTGCAAGGCGAATTCGCCGGCGAGCACCGGCTCCAGCGAGGTGGTGCCAGCGCGACCGGGCGGCGGCGCGGGCGGTGCTTTCTTGGGTGCTGCAGTGGCACTGGTGGAGACTGCGACCAGCAAAAGAACACACAGGATGCGAATCGGTACAGGCATCGGGGGCAACCGGGCCGTAAAATGGGGCCCTGAATGGCCGCCAGCTTATCGCAAGCAACTGAACAATGACGTTGTGGGTGCTCGGACTGAATCACCAGACCGCACCTGTGGACCTGCGCGAACGCGCGGCGTTCGCAGGTGACGCGTTGCCGCGCGCGCTCGAATCCCTGCGCGCGTTGCCGCAGGTGCGCGAGGCCGCGTTGCTGTCCACCTGCAACCGCACCGAGCTGTATGCGATGTCCGACGACCCGCACAGCCTGGTGAGCTGGCTGGAGACCCATGCGCCGGGCTTGAGTGGCTACCTGTATCAGCACCAGGAGGAAGCGGCGGTGCGCCACCTGTTCCGCGTCGCCACCGGGCTGGACTCGATGGTGCTGGGCGAGCCGCAGATCCTGGGCCAGGTGAAGGATGCCTGGGCAGTGGCCCGTGCACACGGCGCACTGGGCAGCGGGCTGGACCGCCTGTTTCAGCAGACCTTCTCGGTGGCCAAGCGGGCGCGCACCGATACCCGCGTCGGTGCCAATCCGGTGTCGGTGGCCTCCACTGCGGTACGACTGGCGCAGGAATCCTTCGCGCGGCTCAATGAATCCACCGTACTGCTGATCGGCGCGGGCGAAACCATCGAGCTTGCGGCCAAACATCTGAGCGAAGGCCGCGTGCGCCGCTTGTTGATCGCCAATCGCACGCTTGCGCATGCGCAGACGCTGGCCAGCCAGCACGGCGGTTACGCCCTGCCGCTGACCGATCTGGACCGCCATCTGGCCGAAGCCGACGTGGTGTTCTCGGCCACTGCCGCGCGCGAGCCGATCGTGACGCGGGTGCAAGTGGAACAGGCGCTGCGCGCGCGCAAGCGCAAGCCGATGCTGCTGTTCGACCTGGCGGTGCCGCGCGATATCGAAGCCTCGGTGGCCGAACTCGGCGACGCCTACCTGTACACCGTGGACGACCTGGAACGCGCGGTGGAAGACAACCGCCGCGGCCGCCGTGAAGCCGCCGACCAGGCCGAAGCCATCATCGACCTGCAGGTGGCACGCTATGTCGAGACCTTGCAGGCCAACGCGCGCCAGGCGCCGCTCAAGCGCTTGCGCGCGTTCGGCGACAGCACCCGCGACGAACTACTGGCCAAGGCGCGCCAGCAATTGCATAACGGCAAGCCGGCCGACGAAGTACTGGAGCAGCTGGCGCACGCGCTGACCAACCGGCTGCTGCATCCGCCCACTGCCGCGCTGCGCGATGCCGCGCTCAACAACGACCTGGACTTGACCAACGCGGCCGACCGGCTGTTCCCGGAAAAACCGGGTTACCAACATCCCCCTGTAGCCACCCCGATCGTGAGGACCGATGACGCCGACCCTGCGCCGTAAGCTCGAAGCGCTGGCCGAGCGCCGCGAAGAACTGCGGCACCTGCTCTCTGACCCCGATGTGGTCAACAACAACGACAAGTTCCGCACGCTGTCGCGCGAACTGTCGCAGCTGGAGCCGGTGGCCGTGGCCCTGGAAGACGAAGCGCGCGCCAAGGCCGACCTGAGCGCGGCCGAAGCGATGCGCAACGATCCGGAAATGCGCGAGCTGGCCGAAGAGGAGATCGCCGCCGCACAGGCGCGCCTGGAAGAACTGGATGCGCAACTGGCCTTGCTGCTGGTGCCGCGCGACCCGCGCGATGACGGCAACCTGTTCCTGGAAGTGCGCGCCGGCACCGGCGGCGACGAGGCGGCGATCTTTGCCGGCGACCTGTTCCGCATGTACGCGCGCTATGCCGAGCGCCAGGGCTGGAAGGTGGAAATCGAATCCGACAGTCCCGGTGAGCACGGCGGCTACAAGGAAGTGGTGGCACGGGTGGTCGGACGCGGCGCGTATTCGCGGCTGAAGTTCGAGTCCGGCACCCACCGCGTGCAGCGCGTGCCGGCGACCGAGTCGCAGGGCCGCATCCACACCTCGGCGGCGACGGTGGCGATCATTCCCGAAGCCGACGATGTGGAAGAGATCGTGATCAACCCGGCCGACCTGAAAGTGGACACCTTCCGCTCGTCCGGTGCCGGCGGCCAGCACGTCAACAAGACCGAATCGGCGATCCGCATCACCCATGTGCCCAGTGGCGTGGTGGTGGAATGCCAGACCGAGCGCAGCCAGCACGCCAACCGCGACAAGGCGATGAAGCGGCTGAAGGCGCAATTGGTGGAAGCCGAACGCAGCAAGGCAGCCGCCGCCGAAGCGCAGACGCGCAAGTTGCAGGTCGGCAGCGGCGACCGCAGCCAGCGCATCCGCACCTACAGCTTCCCGCAGGGCCGCATCACCGACCACCGCGTGGAAGGCCTGACGCTGTACGACCTGCCCAACATCATCGAAGGCGATCTGGATGCACTGATCGCACGACTGCTGCACGAGCATCAGGCCGACGAACTGGCACGGTTGAGCGACAGCCCGTGAGTGCGCAGGTCCCGCGCGAGCTGCTGCAGCTGCGCGAGGCGGTGCGACGCCAGCCGGGTGATTTCATCGCCTGGCTGATGCTGGCCGATGCCGAACTCGGCATGGGCGCAATCGTTGCAGGCGAGGCCGCGGTACAACGCGCGCTTGCACTGCAGCCGGGCCATCCGGAAGCGGTGGCGCGGCTTGGCCGGGTGCGCTGGACACAGCAACGACATGCCGACGCGGCAGCGCTGTTGCAGCAGGCATCGGACCTGGTGCCACAGCATCCGGGCATCGCGTTATGGCTGGGGCATGCATTGGAAGATGCAGGCCAGGCCGAAGCGGCCGCGGCCGCGTATGCGCGTGCGCATCAGCTGCTGCCCGATGAGCCGTATATCGCTGCGCAACTGCTCAACTGGCGACGCCGCCTGTGCGATTGGCGCGAACTGGATGCGCTTGCTGCGCAGGTGCGCAGCGCCGTGGCGCAGGGCGCTGCTGCGGTGGAGCCGTTCGCCTTCCTGAGCGAGGACGCCAGCGCTGCCGAACAGCTGGCGTGTGCACGGACGCGCGCCCAGGCAGTCGCTGCGATGTTGCGCCCGTTACCGCCGACTGCCATACGCAGCCAGGGCGGGTTGCGGCTCGGCTTCGTTTCCAACGGGTTTGGTGCACATCCCACCGGCTTGCTGACGGTCGCGCTGTTCGAAGCGCTGAAGCGCCGGCAGCCGGCGCTACAACTGCATCTGTTCGCCACCAGCCATGACGACCGCAGCGAGATCCGTGCGCGCCTGGCGCAGGCCACCACGCTGCACGATGTCACCGCGCTCGGGCACCTGGCCACCGCGCAGCACATCCGCGACCAGGGCATCGATCTGCTGTTCGACCTGCGCGGCTGGGGCGGTGGCGGGCGCCCGGAAGTGTTCGCACTGCGGCCGGCACCGCTGCAGCTCAACTGGCTGGCATATCCGGGCACGTCGGGCGCGCCGTGGATGGACCATGTGCTGGGCGATGCATTTGCGCTGCCGCCGTCGCTGGAGCCGTTCTACCGCGAGCGCGTGCTGCGCCTGAACGGTGCGTTTCAGCCGTCGGACACCTCGCGCGTGGTCGCCGAGCCGCCGTCGCGGGCGCAGTGCGGTTTGCCCGAGCATGGCGTGGTGCTGTGCTGCTTCAACAACAGCTACAAGCTCAATCCCCGCAGCATGGCGCGCATGCTGGCGGTGTTGCGTGCGGTACCGGGCAGCGTGCTGTGGCTGCTGTCCGGGCCGGGCCAGGCCGACGCACGCCTGCGTGCAGTGGCGCAGACGCAGGGCGTCGATGCGCAGCGCCTGGTATTCATGCCGAAGCTGCCGCACGCGCAGTATCTGGCGCGCTACCGGCATGCGGACCTGTTCCTGGATACGCATCCATACAACGCGCATACCACCGCATCGGATGCCTTATGGGCGGGTTGCCCGGTGTTGACCACGCCCGGCGAGACATTTGCCGCGCGCGTGGCCGGCAGCCTGAATCATCACCTGGGCCTGGATGAGATGAATGCGGCCGATGACGCTGCGTTCGTGGCCAAGGCGGTGGCGTTGGCGAGTGACCCAGCGGCGTTGAGTGCGTTGCGTGCGCGGGTGGCGGAGCGTCGGCGCGAGTCGGGCGTGTTCGATATGGATGGGTTTGCCGACGGGTTCGCGGACCTGATGCAAGCACTCGCGCGCCAACATGGTTGGTCAGGTAACTAGCGGGCTGCTTGCCTTTCCAAGGTAGATGGCTGTCTTCCGCCGCACCCGCACCCCAAGGCACGCGCGCCCAGCTGTGCCTCCTCGCCCCTGCGGGAGAGGTGCTTCAAAGCGTCACTGAGTTTCTTCGAGACCTTTTCAGGTCATGGAAACAACGTGCAGAGCGGCAGCGTGGCCGGGGATTGGCGGAGAGCGGCACAAGGATGTGCCGCGGCGGCGAGTCAGACAGGATGTCTGCCGAGCCGAGGAGCCGATCCCCGGCCGCGCTGCCGCCCTCACCGAAGCGAGTACCGACAGGCATCTTGCTTCGCCGTACCCTCACCCCACCCCCTCCTCCCGGCGGGAGAGGGGCGTCCAATCTTGCCGCGTGGGCGCTCGGCGGCACGCACACCAGGGGCGCGCAAGCTGTGCCTTCTCGCCCCACAGGGAGAGCGACTTATCGATTTGCCACGAACTATCAGTTGCTAATTGGCAGTGTCAGCGAACCCCGCCGGCAACCAACGTTGTGCGGCTTCACGCCGTGGTGCTGTACCCGGTCGTTCCGGCTCGCTAGGCTTGGGACATGCCTTCCAATCTCGACTTCATTCCCTTGCACCTGTGCGTGCTGACGGTGTCCGACAGCCGCACGCTGGCCGATGATCGCTCCGGCGACTATCTGGTCGATGCCCTCACTCATGACGGCCACCTGCTGCACGAGCGCGCCCTGTGTCCGGACGATCGCTACCGCATGCGCGCGATCGTCTCTGCGTGGATCGCCGACGCGCAGGTCGATGGCATCCTGATCACTGGCGGCACCGGCTTTACCGGCCGTGACAGCACGCCGGAGGCGATCACGCCGTTGCTGGACAAGACCATGCCCGGTTTCGGCGAATTGTTCCGCGCGGTCAGTGTCGAAGAAATCGGCACCTCGTCGCTGCAGTCACGCGCGTTTGCGGGGCTTGCCAATCACAGCTTCGTATTCTGCCTGCCCGGCTCCACCTCGGCCTGCCGCACGGCCTGGGAAAAGATCGTGCGTGCGCAGCTGGATGCGCGGACCAAGCCCTGCAATCTGGCGACACTGCGTCCACGTCTGGGCGAATAGCCTGCGCGCTCCATCGCTGTTGGAACGCGCATGTCGCACCTGAAACGCAAGGCCTACAAGAAGCTGCTGGCACCGCTGCAGCTGGAACTGGTCAACATGGCGCGCTGGCTGCGCCATACCAACCAGCGCGCACTGGTGCTGGTGGAAGGCCGCGACACCGCCGGCAAGGGCGGTGTGATCCAGGCCATCGCCAGCCATCTGAACCCGCGCCAGTGCCGGGTGGTGGCGTTGCCGACACCCAACGACCGCGAAAGCACGCAATGGTATTTCCAGCGCTATGTGGCGCACCTGCCGGCGGCCGGCGAGTTGGTGCTGATGGATCGCAGCTGGTACAACCGCGCCGGCGTGGAACGGGTGATGGGCTATTGCACCGACGCCCAATACGACGCGTTTCTGGAGCAGGCGCCGCGCTTCGAACAACTGCTGGTCGACGACGGCATCCTGCTGTTCAAGTACTGGCTGTGCGTGGATCAGGCCGAGCAGGAACAGCGCTTTGCCGAACGCCAGGAAGATCCGCTCAAGGGCTGGAAACTGTCGCCGGTGGATCTGCAGTCACGCAGCAAGTACGAGGACTACACCGCCGCGCGTGAGCGCATGCTCGAGGTGACGCATACGCCGGACGCGCCGTGGACGCTGGTGGATTTCAACGACCAGAAGCGCGGCCGGTTGAGCCTGATCCGCAATCTGCTGGATCGGCTCCCGGACACCGCGGTGCCCGATGACACGCTGCAGCTGCCGCCACTGGACGGCAAGCCGCACAAGGAACGTTACGGCGTGCTGGAACCGATCGACGATTACGCCGGCCAGTCCTGAGAGATCTCGTCGCTGGCCGCGGTGGCGCGCGGCAAGGGATACAGGCCGGCCTGGCGCTCGGCCTGCTCGGCCTGCAGCACCAGCTGGCTCAGGCGCTGGCTGAACAGCTGCATGAAACCGCGGTGCAGCGGGCGCATCGCTTCGATGTAATCGACGTCGTCGGCCTGCGCGCCGAGCGGGCTGCAGGACGACAGCAGTACTTCGTCCAGGCGTAGCGCGCTATCGGGCAGACGCACCAGCGCGGCGCGGCGCAACCAGTCGCGCATGCCCTGGCGGTACTCGGCGGCCAGGATGTAGGCCACTTCGACCTGGTCCAGGTCCACATCCGGATTCCACGCCAGCACCTGGATGACCTGGGAGCGCTCGTCCAGCATGCGGCTTTCGGCAACCAGGCCGTGCAATTGCTGCAGCAGACGCCATTGGACGCCGGCGGCCTCGCGCTGCGGGGCCGGCATGGTCTCGATCGCCAGCGCCAGGCGGCGTGCGAACAGCGCCGGCACCTCGGCCAGGACGATCGGGCCGGCATCGGCGCCAAGCAGGAAACGTTCGGTGCGCAGCGTGGCGGTGTCGGGCAGGTAGCCGTCCTGCAGCGGGCGCATCACGCCGTGGTCGAGCAGCGACAGCACCACATCCAGCCAGTAGCGACGCTCCTGTTGCAGCGCGCGGTTCGCGGTGGCGTTCTGCCAGGCCGGACGGAGATCGTCCAGACGCGAGATGCAGGCCTGGGCATCCAGGGTGTCCCAGGGCGCACGGGTAGCGTCGTTGGGATCGAAATTCTCCACGCTGAGCATGCCGCCGCCGAAGTGGTGCCAGGCTGCGCCGCGCTGGGTGCCGGCAGGATCCGGCCTGGAGGCCGACAGCGGCACCGCGGGGGCCGGGCGCAACAGCGCCGCGTAGGCGTCGGCCCAGGAATCGGGCAGACGCGCCGACAGCGGATAGCTGGCAGCGGACGCGCCCAGGCCGTGACGTGCGAGCTTCAGGCTCCACAGCACCGCAGCGATCACGATGCCGCCGAAGATCCAGGCCAGCAGCCAGCTGGTGGCCGCCTGCCCTGGCTGCAGCACGCGGGTCTGCGGCTGCAGAAACAGCAACCAGCCGCTGCCCGACAGGACGCCCAAATACAGCCATGGCGCCAGCTGCGCCAGGCGACGGTTGCGGGCAGGCAGTTCGTGCCCGTCGGTGTGATCTTGAGATGGAGCGGCCATATATTCCCCCTGCACGCCTGATCGCGCTGACAAGGTTATCGGCGACGCATCGCAAGTCTGTTGGCCTGCCCGGCTGGCAGCGACTCAGCCAGTTACAAATTCTTCAGTCGGCGGCTGCGCGCAGGGCGTGCGGGTCACCGCCGCCACCCTGGCCGCCGGCGGACCTTGCCATAACCAGGTTTCCAGCGCGTCCAGCGCGGCGTCGGGCCCGGCAGCGACCACCTCCACGCTGCCGTCGGGCTGGTTGCGCGCATGCCCACGCAGGCCCAGCGCAACCGCGCGCTCGCGGGTGGAGGCGCGGAACCACACGCCCTGCACCACGCCGGTGACGATAAAGCGCGCCGCCTGCATCAGCCGGCCTTGCCGGTGATGCCCACCGCCGTCTCGATGTCGCGTGCGGTCACCGGGCCGAGGAACTGCTTGGCCACCTTGCCGTCCGGCCCGATCAGATACGTCATCGGCAACCCGCGCGGCGTGGCGAAGTCCTGCGGCGGCTGGTAGGGGTCGAGGATGGCGATCGGGTACGACACCGGGTGGTCCTTCAGGAACGCCTGCATGTCGGCGCTGCTGATGTCTTCATAGGCCAGGCCCACCACTTCGATGGTGTCGCGCATGGTGTGCAGCGCCGACAGCTCGGGCATTTCCTTCAGGCATGGCGCGCACCAGGTGGCCCAGAAATTGACCACCACCCACTTGCCGCGATGCGCGGCCAGGTCATAGGCCTCGCCGGTCACGGTCGGCAGCGACAGCTTGGGCATCTCGGCGGTCTGCTGCACCACCGAGGTGTCGGTTGGGCTGGCCGGGTCGGCGGGGGCGGCCGGCGTTTGCGGTGTTTGTGCGGTGGTCGCCGGCGCTGCACCGCCGGCGGCGGGCGTGCCCTCGCCGGTGGGTTTGCAGGCGGTCAGCAACACCAGCGGCAACAGCAGCGCACAGGCGCCGCGCACAAGGCGCACGGTCATGTAAGGTCTCCGGGAAGGTGGGTGTAGAGGTCGCCGACCGGTTGCGCCAGCACGCTGCGCAAGGGTTGGCGCAGTTGTTCCAGCGCAGCGGCAGCGGCCTGGCCGTAGGCATCGTCGCGGCACGGCAGGGGGCGGTCTTCGATCGGCACGCGCAGCTGGCAGCTTTCGTAGAGTTCGGCCAGCGGCACCACGTCCAGGTCGCGTGCCAGCAGCCACTGACCGCGCTCGTCGCGGCGCAGCAGGCGGATGCGTTTGAGTTCGCACAGCAACTCCTGCATCAGCGTGTCGGTGAGCATCGGCTCCAGCGCCAGGATGCGGTCTTCGTCCAGCCCGTTGCCGTGGATGCGTGCCTGGCGGAAGCGGCCGAGCAGGCGCAGCAGGCCATAGATCTCGAAACCCGGCGGCAGCCGCATCGCTTCGGGCTGGTAGCGGAATGCCGCCATCGAGGAGGCCAGCGAGGCGCCCAGCAGCACCGAGACCCAGCTCAGGTAGATCCACAACAGCAGGATCGGCAGCGCCGACAGCGCGCCGTAAATGCGCTGATAGGTCTGGAAATTGCCCAGATAGAAGCCGAAGCCCCATTTGACGATTTCCATCAGGATCACCGCCAGCAACGCGCCCGGCAACGCATGCCGCAGGCGTACCCCATGCTGCGGCACCACGCGGTAGATCAGCACGATGCAGACGAATTCCACCGCCATCGGCGCCAGCCGCCAGGCGAATTCGGCCAGCCACTGGCCTTCGGTGGTGCGGAATAGCGGCAGCGCGAACACGTAGGCGGCCATCGCCATCGAGGCGGCGGCCAGCATGGTGCCCAGGGTCAGCACCGTCCAGTAGATCAGGAAGCGTGTCACCTTCGGGCGTGCGGCGGCCACCCGCCAGATGCTGTTGAAGGTCTGCTCGATGCTGTGCAGGGTGATCAGCAGCGAGGCCACCAGCGCGACCATACCGGCCACGGTGAACTTGCCCAGGTCCTCCAGCGAACGATTGAGGTAGTTCTGCACCGAGCGCGCCGCGCCGGGCACGAAGTTGTTGAAGATGAAGTCGGTCAGCGCGTCCTTCCACTCGTTGAAGGCCGGGAACGCCGACAGCACCCCGAATACGACGATCGCCAGCGGCACCAGCGCAAATACCGTGGTATAGGCGAGCGAGGCGGCCGCCTGGAACAGGCGGTCGTCGAGAAAGCGGCGCCACAGGAAGCGCCCGAAGCTGACCGTCCGCGCGCGGTCGCGCAGCCGTTCTTTCCATTGGTGGATTTTGTTCACACGCGACATCGCGCAAGGGTACCCGATGCGCCGTCATCGCGGCCTTGCCGCAACTGCGGCGTGCAGGCAGGCGGTGGCTTGGCCGATACTGCGGCAACTCACACAGGCGGTAGATGCGCGATGGCGGAGATTCTGGTGCTGTATTACAGCCGTGGCGGTTCGGTGGCGCGGCTGGCGCGGCAGATCGCGCGCGGCATCGGCGAAGTGCCGGGCATGGGCGCGCGGCTACGCACGGTACCGCCGGTAGCGGCGGTGACCCAGACCAGCGCCCCGCCGGTGCCGGACGAGGGCGCGCCGTATGTGGACAAGGCCGATCTGGCCGAATGCAGCGGTTTGCTGCTGGGCAGCCCGACCCGCTTCGGCAACATGGCCGCGCCGATGAAGCATTTCCTCGACGGCCTGGGCGCCGAGTGGGCCAGCGGCATCCTGGCCGGCAAGCCGGCAGGCGTGTTCACCTCCACCGCCTCGATGCACGGCGGCCAGGAATCCACCTTGCTGTCGATGCACCTGCCGCTGCTGCACCACGGCTGCCTGATCGTCGGCATCCCGTTCACCGAGCCGGCGCTCAGCCATACCACCAGCGGCGGCACACCCTATGGCGCCAGCCATGTCTCCGGTGCCGGCGGCGACCCGCAACCGAGCGAGGACGAAGCGCTGCTGGCGCGTGCGTTGGGCCGCCGGGTGGCCGATATCGCCCGGCGCCTGGCCAGCCCATGAGCCTGCGCGCCACGCACTGGCTACTGACGGCCGCGCTGATCGCGCTGACGGTGCTGTTCGTGAGCTGGTTCCACGACGACCGCCACCGCACTGCCGCGCTGCTGGTGTTCGCACTGCCGCCGGCGCTGATGGCCGCGCTGGCGCTGCGCAGCGCACGTGCGCGTTTCTGGGCCGGCGTGTTCGCGCTGGGCTGGTTCAGTCACGGCGTGATGGCCGCCTGGAGCCAGCCGCAGGCGCGTGGGCTGGCCTGGCTGGAAGTGCTGCTGGCCCTGCTGGTGGTGGCATTGGTGGGCGGCCCCGGCATGGCGGCGCGCTTCGGCCGCAAGCGCCCTCCACGTTGACCCGCTTGGGCAGCACCCGCGCCGGGGTCGTATCATGACGGCCCTCGCGCGGCCTGCACCGCGCCCGTTTGAAGGACCCGCAGCAATGGAAGACCTCCTGATCGTCACCACCGGTGGCACGATCGACAAGATCTACTTCGACGACAAATCGGACTACCAGATCGGCGACCCGCAGATCGGCCAGATCCTCAAGGAGCTGGGCGTGACCTTCCGCTTCTCGGTGATTCCGATCATCCGCAAGGATTCGCTGCATATCACCGCTGCCGACCGCGAACTGGTGCGCGCCACCATCGCCGCCCAGCCGACACGCCACGTGCTGATCACCCACGGCACCGACTCGATGGTGGAAACCGGCAAGGTGCTGCAGTCGATCGCTGACAAGACCATCGTGATGACCGGCGCGCTCAATCCGGCGCGCTTTCGCGGCTCCGATGCCGAGTTCAACATCGGCTGCGCGGTCGGCGCGGTGCAGTCGCTGCCGGCGGGCGTGTACATCGCCATGAACGGGCGCATCTGGAATCCGGAAAAGGTGCGCAAGAACGTCGCCGCCAACCGCTTCGAATCGCTCTGACGCCATGAGCAAGGCCACCCGCGCGACCAAGGCATTGGATGCCGCCGGCGTGGCCTATGTGTTGCACCCCTACGCCTACCAGGCCGATGCCGACGCGAAGGGCGTGCAGGCGGCGAACGCCCTGGGACTGGCGCCGCACACGGTGCTGAAAACATTGATGGCCTGGGTCGACGACCAGCCGGTGTGCGTGGTGATCCCGTGCGATCGCCGGGTGTCGCTGAAGAAACTGGCCAGTGCCTGCAACGGCAAGTCGGCGCGCATGATGGAGGTGGCCGATGCCGAGCGTCGCACCGGCTACAAGGTCGGCGGCATCAGCCCGCTGGGGCAGCAACGCCAGGCCCCGGTCCTGATCGAAGCCAGCGCGCTGGATGCCCCGTCGCTGTGGATCAACGCCGGGCAACGCGGCTTGCTGCTGGAGTTGCCGGGCGACGGCATCGTTGCCGCATTGCAGGCGCGGCCCTGCAGTGTTTGCGACTAGCCGCGGCGAAACACCGCGCCGCGTGCAGGCCGGCTGACGCAAGCCGGCATCTGGAAATCCAAAGGTGGCTCCGGTTTGCTGCAGCGGTCACGCACGTCCGCTGCGGCGTGACGCATCGCCAACGCCACATGGCCGATGCAAGATCACGCCCCAAGGAAGACCGAAGTCCTGCACCCCACCGGCGCAGGACTCCGCGCACGCTCAGTACGTAGCCACCAGCGTGACCGCCGAGAACGCCAGCGTGGCCTTGAGCCGCACGTAATACACCCCTGGCGCGGGCGCGCTCAGCGTGCAGCTGTCGGCATTGCCCACCACCGCAGTGCGGCAGTTGTAGGCGGTATCGCTCGGCAATGCACCGGCACGCAGCGACAGATCGGCATTGCCGCTACCACCGCTGAGCGCCACCCGCAGGCTGCGCGTGCCTGCGGGCACATTGACCTGGTAATACAGCGAGCCACCGGTGGCTGCGGCCAGGCCGTTGCGTGCTGCATTGCTGGTCAGGGTGGTCGAGGCGATCACCGCAGCCACCGCACCATCAGCGTTGACCAGCCCTGCCCCACACCCCTGCGGACACGCCACCGGCAATGCACGCGCAGTGCTCTTGAGCATCGCTTCGACGCTGGCCGCGCTGAGTGGATTGAGCGCCACCGACTGCATCAACGCCACCACGCCGGCCACGTGCGGCGCCGCCATCGAGGTGCCGCTGTAGACCGCGTAACTGGGACTGCCCGCCGCCGTGCTGCCGCTGTTGAGCGTGGACAGAATTGCCTGCCCGGGCGCGGCGATATCCACGCCCTGGCCGAAGTTGGAAAAGCTGGCCTTGGCCCCGGCCGAGGTGGTCGCCGCCACCGCGATCACGTTCGGGCAATTGGCCGGCACGCTCTGGGACACGTCGCTATTGCTGTTGCCGGCGGCCACCACCACGCTGGTCCCGCGCGACACCGCGCTGGCGATCGCATTGCTCAAGGTGGTCGAGCAGGAACCGATGCCGCCCAGCGACAGATTGATCACCCTGGCCGGGGTCGGATTGGCCGGCACACCGGACACCGTGCCGCCGGAGGCCCACACGATCGCATCGGCGATGTCGGACAGATAGCCGCCGCAACGGCCCAGCACGCGCACCGGCAGCACCTTGGCATTGAATGCCACGCCTGCGGTACCGGCACCATTGTTGGCGGCGGCCGCGACGATGCCGGCCACATGGGTGCCGTGCCAGCTGGAGCTGGACGCGCCCGCACCGCTGCCGCACTCGTTGGCCGCGGCCCAGTCGCCCAGATCGGTGGCGTCAGTGTCGCGCGCATTGCCGTCACGGGCGATGAAGGCGTCGCTGATGAAGTCATAGCCGGCCAGCATATTGGCCGACAGCTCCGGATGCGCGGTCACGCCGGTATCGATCACTGCCACCACCGCGCCCTTGCCGGTGGCCTTGTCCCAGGCCGGCCGCACGTTGATGCCGGCGCTGGTGGTGCCCAGCGCCCATTGCTCGGACAGGCGGCTGTCGTTGGGCACCAGCATCGGGCGCAGCAGCATGTCCACTTCCACCCGCTTGACCGCCGGGTCGGCCGCCAGACGACGCATCAGGGTTTCCGCATCGACCCGGTCCAGCGCGCGGTCGGCCACCAGCAATTGCGGCCCGACCCCGAGCCAGCGCGACGATGACAGGCCGAGCGCCCGCCCGCGCCGCGCCGGCACCGCACGGGCGATCTCGCGTAACGAGCCACTCAGACGCCCACGGTTGCCGGCGCTGCTGTCCTTGTAGCTGACGATGAAACGCTGATGAGCGGACGCCGACCCCAGCCCCTGCAGGCTGACGTCGCCAGCGAATGCAGGCGCAGTGCCGCATAGCAGTGCACAGGCCAGCGCGACATGGCGCAGCCCCTTGAACGGTAAATAACGCATGGATCGACCCCTCCCCGGGATGTCGTGGTGCAAACGAGGGCACATCTGTGCCGCCCTTGCATCGTGGTGAGGCGCGCCGACTGGCGTCGCTGCCCACCTGCCCACGCTATCGACCGGGTATGGACGGACCTGAGCCGGGATCGCTGGCCAGGCGTGGCGAACCACCGGGTTGGTTAAGGTGGCCTGTTGAAGTCAGATGCCGGCGGCGACCAGGACCGCGCCGTCCTACTCTCCAGCGCCGCCCCCAAAACGCCGTTGCCCCGCACTTGGCGGGGCAATGGGGTATCGAGCGTGCTGCAGACACACCGCATCACGCAGACCGCAGCGCTGCCAACGGCTCGGCCGCTAGCAGCGCGAGGCGTCTTACGGGGTCTGGCTGACCGCGCCGGCCGCGTTGACGATGCCGGCACCGCAGCCGCCCGAGCAGGCGCCCGGCAGCGGACGCGCGGTGTTCTTCAACAGCGTTTCCACCGCCGCCGGGGTCAGCGGACGGCTGGCCGCCGACTGCACCAGCGCCACCACGCCGGCCACGTGCGGGGCCGCCATCGAGGTACCGTTGTAGGAGGCGTAGCTGGCGCTGCCCGGGGTGGTGGTGCCGCTGTTGAGCGTGGATAGGATCGCCGAGCCCGGGCCGGAGATGTCGATGGTGCTGCCGAAGTTGGAGAAGCTCGAACGCGCACCGGCCGAGGTGATCGACGCCACCGAGATCACGTTGGCGCAGCTGGCCGGGGTGAAGTTGGCCACGTTGGCATTGCTGTTGCCGGCCGCCACCACCACCGTGGTGCCGCGCGATACCGCGCCGTTGATGGCGTTCTGGTAGGTGCTCGAGCAGGTGCCGTTGCCGCCCAGCGACATGTTGATCACTTCGGCCGGATTGGCATTGGCCGGCACGCCGGAGACGGTGCCGCCGGATGCCCACACGATTGCGTCGGCAATGTCGGAGGTGGTGCCGCCGCACAGGCCCAGCGCACGCACCGGCACGATGCGCGCATTGAATGCGGTGCCGGCCACACCGGTGCTGTTGTTGGTGACCGCAGCGATGGTGCCGGCCACGTGGGTGCCGTGCCAGCTGGAGTTGGCCGCTGCCACGCCGGAGCCGCATTGGTTGGCTGCGCGCCAGTCGCCCTGGTCGGCCGGGTTGTTGTCGCGGCCATTGTTGTCGCGCGCACGCGCCGCGTCGCTGATGAAGTCATAGCCCGGCAGCACGTTGGCGTTGAGGTCGGGGTGGCTGGTGATGCCGGTGTCGATCACCGCCACCACCACGCCGGTGCCGGTGGCGGTATCCCAGGCCGGACGCACGTTGATGCTCGAGGCGGTGGTGCCGAAGCCCCACTGCTCTGACAGACGGGTGTCGTTAGGGGTCAGCGTCGGGTACATGATCTGATCGACTTCCACGTACTCCACGCTCGGGTCGGCGGCGATCCGGCGCATCAGCGTCTCGGCCTCGGCACGGTCCAGGCCACGGTCGGTCTTGAGCACTTCCGATCCCAGCGCGGTGCGACGCAGGTGATTCAGGCCCAGCGCGCGGCCGGCGCGTGCCGGCACAGCGGTGGCGACCGAAGTGAGCGATGCGCGCATCGAGGTCGGGCTCACCGCGGCGCTGGAACCGTCCCTGTACTTGACGATGAAGCGGTCCAGGGTGGGCTGCGAATCCAGCCCGGAAAGATTGACCTGACCGGCAAACGCCGGCACTGCCAGCAGCGAGGTCAGCGCGGACACACCCAGAACCACCAGCGCGCGCGTGGGCGCACGACGTTGCGACACATTGGACATCGATCGTTCCTTATTTGAGAGGGTGCCGCAGTTGCGGCGAGATGGCCGAACCGGCTCCACGTGCTGCGGATCGGGTCAGGCAGTGCACGGGCGCGGGCGCCCGGCGAGACGACTGACCGATGTCCATTCCGGTCGAGCGGCAACACACCGCCGGCGCCTGCCGATGCGGCAGACGTGGGCGATACGTCGCTGATGGGGTGAAGCGGATCTGCTGCAGCGGATCGGCACTGCCTGGCCGGGCCAGGCAGTGCCGACGTGCCTCAGTAGCTGGCGCGCAAGGTCACGCCGGAGAACGTGCTGTACGCCTTGACGCGCACGTAGTAAGTGCCAGACGGCGCGCTGATGCTGCAGGTCTCGGCATTGCCGCTGCGATACGGACGGCAGGTGTAGGTAGTGTCGGTCGGCGCACTGCCGGCACGCACGTACAGGTCTGCATCGCCGCTGCCGCCGCTGATCGCCACGGTCAGCGTGCCGCTGCCGGCCGGTACCGCAATGGTGTAGTTCAGCTCCGCACCCGTGGCCGCGCCCAGTCCGGTGACCGGCGTGCCGTTGGTCAGGGTGTTGCCGGTGCCGCCACCGCCGCCGCCATTGCTGCCACTGATGGCGGCAGTCACCGCCGCATCGGCATTGACGATGCCGGCGCCGCAGCCGCCCGAGCAGGCGCCCGGCAACGCACGTGCGGTGTTCTTCAACAGGGTTTCCACTGCAGCCGGGGTGAGTGCGCTCGGCGCGACCGACTGCACCAGCGCGACCACGCCGGCCACATGCGGCGCCGCCATCGAGGTGCCGTTGTAGGACGCGTAGCTGGCGCTGCCCGGGGTGGTGGTGCCGCTGTTGAGCGTGGACAGGATCGCCGAGCCCGGCGCCGACACGTCGATCCCGGTGCCGAAGTTGGAATAGCTGGCCTTGGCGCCGGCCGAGGTGGTGGCTGCCACCGCGATCACGTTGGCGCAGTTGGCCGGCAGCGAACCGGACACGTTGGCAGAATCGTTGCCTGCCGCCACCACCACCGTGGTGCCGCGCGAGACCGCACCGCTGATCGCGTTCTGCATGGTGGTCGAGCATGTACCGCCGCCGCCGAGCGACATGTTGATCACTTCGGCCGGATTGGCATTGGCCGGAATGCCGCTGACGCTGCCGCCGGAGGCCCAGATGATGGCGTCGGCGATATCCGACAGCGAGCCGCCGCACTTGCCGAGTACGCGCACCGGCACGACCTTGGCGTTGTAGGCCGTGCCCGCCACGCCGGTGGTGTTGTTGGTCACCGCGGCCACCGTGCCGGCCACGTGGGTGCCGTGCCAGCTGGAATTGGCGGCGGGAATGCCGGTGCCGCATTCATTGGCGGCGTACCAGTCGCCTTCGTCGGCAGGATTGCTGTCGCGCCCGTTGCCATCGCGCGCCGTGGTGGCATCGCTGATGAAGTCGTAGCCCGGCAGGATGTTGGCGTTGAGATCGGCATGGGTGGTGATGCCGGTGTCGATCACCGCCACCACCACATTGGCGCCGGTGGCCTTGTCCCAGGCCGGACGGATATTGAGGCCGGCATTGGTGGTGCCGAAGGCCCACTGCTCGGACAGGCGGGTGTCGTTCGGGGTCAGCGTGGCGTGCAGGATCTGGTCGACTTCCACGCTCTGCACGTTGGGGTCGGAGGCCAGCTGGCGCATCAGGGTCTCGGCTTCGGCGCGGTCGAGTGCGCGGTCGGCCTTGACCAGCTCCGGTCCCATCGCCAGGCGGCGCACCGAGTTCAGGCCCAGCGCCTTGCCGGCCTTGGCCGGAACAGCGCGCGCGGCGGTGCGCAGCGAGGTGCTCAACGCGGTTGGACTGGCCAGCGCGGTGCTGCCGTCCTTGTAGGTCACGATGAATTTCTGGTGGGTTTGGGCGGTGGCCAGGCCATCCAGATACACCTCGCCGGCAAAGGCCGGGGTTGCCAGCAACAACGAGGTCAGCGCAGCTGCGCTCAGGATGGTCAGTGCGCGGGGGCACTTGCGGAAAGACTCGTTCGACATCGAATTCCCTTCTAGATCAAAGAGAACCGCCGGAGCGGTGGTAGCCGGTGCCGCCTTCCATAGGTCAGCACCGAGGTCCCGGACCGATCCCCTGTTATCGATCCGTTCAGCGAACCTACCGCACTACAACCAGACTGGACAATAAGAAGTTCGCACTTTCCATAAATTAAATATCAGATTTGTGACACCGTACGGCACCGTTCAGTCAGTTGACGACACATTCGGACATGAATTGCCACATACCTGCTGCGCTGCGCCCAAAAAAAAGGCCCCTGCGCGACCGCGCAGAGGCCTTTTTTGACGCGATGTCTTGGCTCAGGACAGACGCACCAGCCAACCGTGGCGGTCCGGGACGCGCCCGTACTGGATGTCGGTCAGCTCCTGGCGCAGCGACATGGTCACCTCGCCGGCCGGGGCGGACAGGTCGCCGACCGCAAAGCCATCGCCCTTCAGCTCGCCGATCGGGGTGACCACGGCAGCGGTACCGCAGGCGAACACCTCGGTGATCTCGCCCGACGCCACGCCCTGCTTCCACTCATCGATGGCGACCTTGCGCTCGATCACCTGCATGCCGCGATCGCGGGCCAGTTGCAGGATGCTGTCGCGGGTGATGCCTTCCAGGATGCTGCCGGACAGTTCCGGCGTCACCAGCGTGCCGTCCTTGTAGACCAGGAACACGTTCATGCCGCCCAGTTCTTCGATGTACTTGCCTTCCACCGGGTCCAGGAACAGCACCTGCGAGCAGCCCTGCGCATAGGCCTTCTGCTGCGGCAGCAGCGAGGCGGCGTAGTTGCCGCCGCACTTGGCTGCGCCGGTGCCGCCCTTGGCCGCACGTGCGTACTCGGTGGACAACCAGATCGACACCGGCGCCACGCCCTTGGCGAAATACGGACCGGCGGGACTTGCGATGACGTAGTACGAGGCCTTGTGCGCCGCACGCACGCCCAGGAATGCCTCGTCGGCGATCATGAACGGGCGGAAATACAGGCTGGTTTCCGGGGCCGACGGCACCCAGCTCGCATCCACCGCCACCAGCTGGCGCAGCGATTCGACGAACAGGTCCACCGGCAGTTCCGGCAGCGCCAGCCGGCGCGCCGAGCGCTGCAACCGCTCGCCATTGGCCTGCGGGCGGAAGGTCCAGATCGAGCCGTCGGCATGCCGGTAGGCCTTGATGCCTTCGAAGATCTCCTGGCCGTAATGCAGCACCGAGGCAGCCGGATCCAGCTGCAGCGGGCCATACGCGCGTACCTGCGCGTCATGCCAACCAAGCTCGTTGGTCCAGGAAATGGCGACCATGTGGTCGGTGAAATGCAGCCCGAAGCCGGGCGCGGCCAGGATCACGGACAGCTCGTCGGCACTGCGCGGCGACGGGGAACGGGTGGAAGCGAAGGACACGGACACCGGAAGATTCCTGTATGGCGGGCGAAAGGACGCGGCGCCACCTCTTGGACATGGCGCCTGACGATCAGAGCATGCCGGTCTCGAGACGGGCTGCTTCGGACATCATATGCCGGCCCCACGGCGGGTCGAAGACTAGCTCGACATCGGCTTCGGCAATGGTCGGAATCATTTCGACCTTGCTGCGCACATCGTCGACCAGGATCTCGCCCATGCCGCAACCGGGCGCGGTGAGGGTCATCTTGACGTCCACCCGACGCTGATCGTCTTCCTCGCGATGGCTGACCACCGCCTCGTAGACCAGGCCCAGATCGACGATGTTGAACGGGATCTCGGGGTCGAAACAGGTGCGCAACTGCTGCCACACCAGTGCCTCCACCTCTTCGTCGCTGGCATCGGCGGGCAGTTCCAGCCCCGGCGGGGCCTCCTTGCCGATCGCATCGCCATCCTTGCCGGCAATGCGGAACAGGTTGCCTTCGACAAAGACTGTGTAGCTGCCACCCAGCGCCTGGGTGATATAGCCGTAACTGCCTGCGGGCAGGGTCACCGAATCGCCCTGCGGCACCATGACGGCATCGCAATCGCGTTCGAACTGGACGGGTTCGCTGCTACGGGAGTACATGGGCTGGATATGGGGCCGCGGCGGATGCGCGCAAGTCCGCCATTCTAGCCGACCACGGCAACGCCGCTGCCGTTGCGGGATGGAGCCGGCGACGACGCTGCATTCCATCGGCGCGTCCATCACCGCGCAAAGTACATCGCGCGCTTTATCATGTGCGCACTGTCAGGAGCTCCAATGCCGCCTACCACCGCGTCCGCCAGAACCGCCCACTGGCTCTGGCCCCCGCTCCTGCTGCTGGGATGCGTCACCGCCCTGATTGCCTGGATGCTCATCGCGCTCGCGCTGGGCAACCAGGCCGGCTGGATGGCGGTGCTGGTGGCCCTGGAAATCGTCTGGATGCTGCGCCTGGGCACGCTGGGCGCCGGTCCCTTGCGCATCGGCATCGCGGTCGTGGCGACCGCGCTGATCATCGTCGGCGCCAACTGGGGCATCGCCTCGGCGCAGCTGGGTAACGCACTGGGCCTGGACCCGTGGACCTCGGCACAGAAGATGGGCACCGGGCTGGCCTGGACCCTGCTGCAACTGGCCAACAACGGCTTCGACCTGCTGTGCTATGCCGCCGCGCTGGTCCTGGCGTGGTGGGCGGCGCGCTGAGTCGGACGCGTTCGCAATGGCTGCCACTAGGCATCCGTTGAAGCTGATGCTTCATCTGAACAGCTCAAGTCACGCGACTCCTGCAGCGTAAGGTTCCGCGACGGTGAGCGGACAAGGACCAGTCGAGATAGTCGGTGTACATGGTTTTCGACAGAGCAACCGGTAACCGGTGCGGTGTCCTCGCCGCACCCTCGACGCTGTGTGTTTGCTGCAGGGCCCTTGCCCGCCCACCATCGCAGGACACGCCGCAAGTACGTCCATGTAGGCTCTTACGCGGCATCCATGCCGCGTAAGGTCCCGCGACGGTGGGCGGGCAAGGACCAAGCGAGATGGTCGGTGCGCTGGTGCAAGCAATGCATGGTGTGCGCTGTTCGGATCACCGTGCGTTCGATCGGCTTCCCAAGCGCAAGCCGAGTAACCGGCAGCGGCTCAACAAAGCAACCTGCAAACTTTTTAGCTTCCCAAGAGCAAGACTCGCAACCGAAAGCAGTTGTGCAACTGACCACCGACCAACTTCCTGGTGCGGTGTCCTTGCCGGTTGCGGGACCCTTGGCGGCATGGATGCCGCCAAGGAGCCTCCACGGATGGATTCACGGCGTGTCCCGCAAGCGGTAAGGGCACCGCGCACTCGAAGAGCCGAGCTTTTGAATGTCTTTAAACATCGCTATGCCCCACAAAGCCCGGTATTTTCTTGAAGCGACGCCTCAGTGCCCGCCCCCGTCCAGCGCCTTCAGCTCGCTGACCAGCGCGCCGGCCGCTTCCGCGCCATCGCCGTACAGCATGCGGGTGTTGTCGGCGTAGAACAGCGCATTCTCGATGCCGGCAAAGCCGGTGCCCTTGCCGCGCTTGATCACTACCGTGTTCTTCGAATTGACCACGTCCAGGATCGGCATGCCGTAGATGGGGCTGGCCGGATCGGTCCTGGCCACCGGGTTGACCACGTCGTTGGCGCCGATCACCAGCGACACGTCGGTGCTGGCGAACTCGGGGTTGATGTCGTCCATGTCGGCGATCAGGTCGTAGGGCACGCCGGCTTCGGCCAGCAGCACGTTCATGTGCCCGGGCATGCGCCCGGCGACCGGGTGGATTGCGAACTTCACCTTGACCCCGCGCGCGATCAGCCGCTGCGCCAGCTCCCAGATCTTGTGCTGCGCCTGTGCCACCGCCATGCCGTAGCCGGGCACGATCACCACCCGCTCGGCGAACGCCATCATCGCCGCCACGTCGCCGGCCTCAATCGGCTTCTGCGCGCCGGCGATCTCCTGCGCCTGACCGCCGCCGCCAAAGTTGGAAAACAGCACCCCGCTGATCGGCCGGTTCATCGCCTTGGCCATCAGGCGCGTCAGCAGGATGCCGGCCGCGCCGACCATCATGCCGGCAATGATCAGCGCCTCGTTACCCAGCACATAGCCTTCGAAAGCCACCGCCAGGCCGGTGAATGCGTTGTACAGCGAGATCACCACCGGCATGTCGGCACCGCCGATCGGCAGCGTCATCAACACACCCAGCGCCAGCGCCACCACGAAGAAGGCGATGATCGCCAGCGGCTGCAGGCTGCTGGCCGCCCAGATGCCGAGCACCAGCACCGCCAGTGCCACCAGCAGATTGAAGGCCTGCTGGCCCGCAAAGGTCACCCGACGGTCGAGCCGGCCATCCAGCTTGGCCCAGGCCACGATCGACCCGGACAGCGACACCGCGCCGATCGCCGAGCCGACCACCGCCAGTACCACCGTGGTGGTGTCCGGCCGCCGCGCCGCCAGTTCGGCGACCGCCTGGGCGCTCCAGTGGGTGGTGTCGCGGTTGGCGAAAAAGGCAAAGCGCAGCAACTCCACCGCCCCGATCGCCGCCGCCGAGCCGCCGCCCATGCCGTTGTACAAGGCCACCATCTGCGGCATGTCGGTGATGGCGACCTTCCTGGCCGACCACCACGCCACGCCGGTACCGATCACCAGCGCGGCCAGGATGAGCGGCACGTTATGCAGCTCGGGCAGGAAGAATGTCGCCACCGTGGCGATCAGCATGCCCAGCCCGGCCCAGCGGATGCCGCTGCGCGCGGTCAGCGGCGACGCCATGCGCTGCAGCCCGAGCAGGAACAAGGTCGCCGCGACCAGATAGCTGGACTTCACCAGCCATGCCAGCAGCTCGGCGGTGGAGACGTTCATGGCGCGTCCCCGCCCGACGGCTTCTTGCTGGACTTGAACATGTCCAGCATCCGCTCGGTCACCACGTAACCACCGGCCGCGTTGCCCGCACCCAGCACCACTGCGACAAATCCCAGCGCCTTTTCCAGCGTGGTATCGGCATGCCCCAGCACCACCATCGCGCCGATCAGCACGATGCCGTGAATGAAGTTGGAGCCGGACATCAGCGGGGTATGCAGGATCACCGGCACCCGCGAGATGATCACGTGGCCGGCGATGGCCGCCAGCATGAAGATGTACAGCGCTACGAATCCGTCGCTCATCGTCGTTCGCTCCACTGGCCGGTGCGGCCCGCCGATCATACCCAGGCCGTGCGCGCCCGGGCGCGTGTCAACCGAATCGGCACTCGCCCGTTGACGTCGTATCGTCTCCGCGGAAGCTACGCTGTGCTGGTGGGAACCCCTTTCGATCCGCAACCTGCCGCACCGGCCGCCACCGCGCCGGTTTCGCTGGACGCCTTCCTGGCCGGCATCGGCCCGCGTGCGTTCCGCTTTGCCGAGGCCGGCCTGCGTCACCGCGAAGATGCGCTGGACGCCGTGCAGGACGCCATGGTGAAGCTGCTCGGCTATCGCGAGCGCCCGGCCACCGAATGGACGCCGTTGTTCTGGAGCATCCTGCGCAGCCGCATCATCGACCTGCAGCGCCGGCGCAGCTTCCGCCTGAAGTTCTGGGCGCCGGCCGAACGCGCCGACGACGAAGGCACCATCGACTGGGCCGACCCCGGCACCGGCCCGGTGGACGAACAACAGCATCAGCAGGCCTACCAACGGCTGGTCGAGGCCTTGCGCAACCTGCCGGCGCGCCAGCGCGAAGCGTTCACGCTGCGCGTGCTGGAAGACCTGGACGTGGCCACCACCGCCAAGGCGATGGGCTGCTCGGAAGGCTCGGTCAAAACCCATCTGTCGCGTGCGCGCGACGCGTTGCAAAAACAGTTCGAGGATTTCCTGTGAACCGCTCCCACGACCCGGCCCAGCTGGATGCGCACCTGCGCCAGCTGCACGCCTCCGCACTGACCAGCCTGCCGCCGCAGACCCTGGCGCGCCTGCGCCAGGCCCGTCACGCGACCGCTCCCACGCGCCCCCGGCGCGGCTACTGGTTGCTGGCGACCGCGTGTTCCGGCCTGCTGGCGGTCGGCATCGGCCTGCAGCTGCGTCCGGGCGAGAGCACCTCGCCGGACCGCGCTCCGACCCAGGTGGTCGCCGGCACCACCACCGATACCGACGACATGCTGACCCAGAACCCGGACCTGTACGTCTGGCTGGGGTCCGATACCGCCCTGGCCATGGAATAAGCACGATGACCCGCACCACCCGCCTGTTGTTGACCCTGCTGCTGTGCGCCGCGCCCTGCGCGTCCCTGCTGGCCCAGGCCCATTCCCCCGGACCGCCGGGCCCGCCGCCGCCGGATGGCCCCGGCCCGCGAGGACCCGGACCGCGCGAGGCAGACACGCCGATGCCCGAGTGGGACAAGCTCACCCAGCAGCAGCGGCAGGTGCTGATCGATGCGCTGCGCGAACGCTGGAACGATGTGCCGGAAGAACGCCCGCGCATGTACCGCCATGCGCGCCGCTGGCTGGACATGACTCCGGAGCAGCGCAAACAGGCCAAGGCCGGCATGGACCGCTTCCGCAACATGAGCCCGGAGCAACGCCGCGAGGCCAAGGCCTTGTTCGAACGCATGCGCACGCTCAACCAGCAACAACGCAATGAGCTGCAGCAACGCTGGCAGAAGATGAGCCCGGCCGAGCGCAGCACCTGGCTGCGCGAGCATCCGCCCACCGACGATTGACGGAAGCGCTGCCGCGGCGAGTGCGACCCGCCAGCGCACGCGCGCATCCCGGTCACAGGCGGACATGCGCGCGGCCACCGTAGGAGCGCGCTAGCGCGCGATGGAGCATTACAGATAAAGCGCCATCGCGCGACGCAGCGTTACCGATAAAACGCCATCGCGTGCCAGCGCGCTCCTACCCGCCAACACGCAAGGCGCATGGGCTCGGCGGTGCTACGCAGTCGCTGGCGCCGACCAGCGTGTCTTGGCCAGCAGTTCGTCGTCCCAGTCGAACGACAACGCGCCATCCTTGATCAGCAATGCGGCGAACGCATAGACATTACGCGCGAACATCTCACTGGCGTGCACCGCGCCCTGGCTGGCCAGATTGAGCGGGCCGGCGATCACCACGCCGTCGCGCTCATAGGTGTCGCCGGGCCGGGTAGCGGCGCAATTGCCGCCGGTTTCCGCGGCCAGATCGACGATCACGCTGCCGGCGCGCATGCCGTGCAGCATCTCCATGCTCAGGATCTTGGGCGCCGGCCGGCCGGGCACGGCGGCAGTGCAGACCACCACGTCCACGCTCTTGAGGTGTTCGGCCAGCCGGCGTTGCTGTTCGGCGCGTTCGTCGTCGGTGAGCTGGCGCGCATAACCGCCCTCGCCGGCCGCGCTCACGCCCAGATCGAGGAAGCGCGCGCCCAGCGAGGCGATCTGCTCGCGCGTTTCCGGGCGCACGTCGAAGCCTTCGACCTGCGCGCCCAGCCGTTTGGCGGTGGCGATCGCCTGCAGCCCGGCCACGCCCGCACCGATCACCAGCACCTTGCACGGGCGCATGGTGCCGGCGGCGGTGGTCAGCATCGGAAAGAAACGCGGCGCCAGCTGCGCGGCGATCAACACGGCCTTGTAGCCGGCCATGCCGGCCTGCGAACTCAAGACGTCCATCGATTGCGCACGTGTGGTGCGCGGCAGGCGCTCCAGCGGAAACGCGACTAGCGCACCGGTGGCAATCGCCTGCGCACGTGCCGGGTCGGCGTCCGGCGCCAGCATGCCGATCAGCACGGTGTGGGGCCTGCATTGCTGCAGCAGCTCGGTGGGCGGTGCCTGCACGCTCAGCAGCACCTCGGCCTGGGCCAGTGTGTCTGCAGTGGCGAGCTGCGCCCCGGCCTGCAGATACGCCGCGTCGGCCATGCTGCTGGCACAGCCGGCGCCTGGCTCGATCCACACGCTGGCGCCGAGCGCGACCAGTTTCCTGACCGTTTCCGGCGTGGCGGCGACACGGCGCTCGCCTGCCGCGTGTTCTTTCAGCACCAGCACCTGCACAGCCATGGCTTGCTCCGCTCGCGCGCCTGTCGTCGCGGCGATGCTAGCAGAGCGCGGCAGCCACGCTCAGGGCGTCAGCAAGGCCGGCAGCATCGGGGCGAGCAACTGCTCGGGCGGTGCCAGCGCCACCGCTTCGGTGCGGTGGTCGATGGCCAGACATGCATAGCCATGTGCCGCGCTCCAGGCCAGCAACACCCGTTGATGCAGCAGGTGCGCATCCGGCGCACTGCCATGCCGGGCCAGCCAGGCCGCATTTAAGGCATCGCGCAGGCAGGCCATTGCCGCATCGGTGGCCGCCAGCAGGCGCGTCAGGCTGCGTTGCTGCGGCTCCAGGCTCTGCATCAGGCGAAACTGCTGCGGGTAGGCGATGGCGAACCGGATATAGCCCAGGCCGCCACCCAGCAGTGGGTCGACCTCGCGCTGGGCCTGCACGATCCACTCGACCATGCGTTCGTACCCGTCTGCAACCAGTTCCACCACCAAACCTTCCAGCGAGCCGAAGTGATGTGCCGGTGCGGCGTGCGAAACGCCCGCACGGCGGGCGCACTCGCGCAGGCTCAGCCCGCGCGGACCCGATTCGCCGACGATCTCCCAGGCCGCGCGGCGCAGGGCCGCGGGCAGATCGCCGTGGTGATACGTCGCTGACCTGGGCGCGTGGGACATGGCGGCTTCGCAAATCGGGATGTCATTGGAGCAGGGAATCTTGACGCTGACAAGATTGGCGGTGCAGACTCGCCCCCGCATCTTGCCAGCGTCAAGATTTGGCGCCGGATGCAGCCCTTCCCCCAGCGAGTGTTCCCATGGCTAAGGCATCCTCCCGCTGGCGCATGCGCCTGACCCGCACGCTGTTCGGGTTGGCCAGCCGCCTGGCCCCCGGCCCGACCGGCCGCCTGCTGGCGCGCCGCTTCGTGACGCCGGATGCGGCATCACGCCGGCATGCCGCATCCACCCTGGCCACGCTGTCCGACGTGGGCCGCGACAGCCTGTCCATCGATGGCATCGAGATCGCGGTGTATGTCTGGGGCGACCCGGCGCAGCAACCGTATGTGCTGCTCTCCCACGGCTGGTCCAGCTATGGCCTGCGCTTTGCCGCCTGGGTGCCACGGCTGCAGGCGCTGGGCTATGCGGTGGTGGCCTTCGACCAGGCCGGGCACGGCTTGAGCGGTGGGCGCATCAGCTACATGCCGCACTTTGTCGAGGTGCTGCGGCGGATCGGGCGGCGCTTCGGCCGGCCGGCGGCCTTCATCGGCCACTCGCTGGGTTCGGCATCGGTCGTATTCGCCGACGAAGCGGCCTGGCAGCCGGAGCGCTACGTGCTGATCGCGCCATTGCTGGCGCCGGCCGACGCCGCGCACCGCCAGTTCCGCGCCTTCGGCATCGCGGCCAAGACCTTCGTTCCGTTCGAGAACCTGCTGCACACCATCACCGGCAAACGCTTTGCCGATTTCGATGCGTCCCCGCATCTGCCGCGTTTCCAGCGCCCGGCCCTGATCATCCACGACCGCCGCGACCGCGAGACACCCTGGGACGAAGGCGCGCGTTTTGCGGCGCTGTGGCCGCAGGCGCAATTGCTGACCACCGAAGGCCTGGGCCACAACCGCATGGTCGACCATGCCTCGGTCATCGAAGCGGCGCTGGACTTTATCGGCCCGGCGCGCGCCTGACCGTACCGCGATGCGGCAAGCGCATCGCGCGGCACCCGCTAGTGCACGGTGCTGTTGTGCAACGGATCCAGGCGGTCGATGACACCCTGCATAGCGCTGTCGAAAGCGCCGTCATTGATGTGTTCGCGCAGCCGGCCCAGGCGCACCATCACCGCCAGTTCTTCCGGCGAGGCGACGCAGAAGCGTACGCCGCGGCGATTGACGAACAGCAGCCGCTGCGAGATCGGGCTCACCCACGACAGCTTGCCCGCCTGCACCTTGCCGTCCTTGTCGACAAAATCCAGCCAGGTACCGATATCCATCGCGCGGAAACGCTCGGCATCGGCACTGTCGATGCTCTGCGCCACCGCCTCGGCCCCCAGCACCACGCTGACGCTCTCGGCAGCCGGCGGCGGCAGGTTGACCTGCGGCAGCTCCGGCAAGGCCTTTTCCAGCTCCGGGCGCGCTTCGGCAATGGCCTGCAAGGTGTCGTGCAATGCCGTGATCGCCACCACCACCGCATCGCCATGCAGGCCCACGCTGGCAAACACGCGATGCAATGCCGGTTGCCAGACCTGCAGCCACGGCTTGCCGACGATGTGGCGACGTGCCTCGGCCAGTTCCTCCAGCACGCCATCGGCCAGGGCCAGTGCCTCGACGGTACCCGGGCCTTCGTCGCCGTCGCGCAGGATCGCCATGGTCAGATGGTGCAGCCACGGCTGACGCAGGAAATCCTCCACGGCCCTAGGCAGCGGCGTGCCGGCCTGCGTGCGCTGTTCCAGCTCCGACAGCGCGCGGCTGCGTGCCAGCTCGAGCTTTTCCTGGCCGCGCTGGGTTTCGGTGGCGCGCCGCTCGGCGATTTCCACCCGGCGCCGGTGCTGCGACAGGAAATCGCGGAACTCCTCTTCCAGGGTCAGGAAGATCGCCAGGTTCTCGTTGAATTCGGCCACCAGGCGGTCGACGATTTCCTCGACCTTGCCCATTAGCACGCGCTCGGCAGCGCTGTCGCCGTTGTTGCCTTCGCAGGCCTCGGCCAGCGAATTGAGCAGGCGCCGCGCGGGGTGGGTCTTCTGCACGAACATCTTGCGGTCCAGCAGCGCGACCTTGACGAAGGGCACCACCAGCCGGCCGATCATTTCGCGCGAGCGGTTTTCCAGATCGCGCTCGTCCAGCATCACGTCGAACAGCATGCCGACCAGATCGATCGCATCCTCGTCCATCGGGTCCAGGCGCGCGGTCGCCGGGTCCACGCCCAGCCGGGTGGCGCTGGACAGCACTTCGTTCTTCAGCCGCTGCGCCAGCGACTCGGTGTCGCCGCCGATGGCTGCCTGCAACGTCGCGCTCGGCGTGGCCTGCAGCAGCGACAGCACCGACATCATCTCGCGCTGGCTCAGCGGGCGTTGCTGGCCCACCGCCACCGATGCGGCAGAGGCAGTGTTGTCGCGCACGCTGCGGGTCTGCTGCAGCAATTCGTGCAGCGCCTCCAGCAACATGCCCTGGCTGCCGCCGGGGTGATCGGCCTCGCCCCCATCCATGCCGCCGGCAGCGCCGCCACCGGCCTGGCCACGCTGGGCGGCGGCCTGCATGCGGCCGCGGCTATGCGCCCAGCGGTCCAGGAAGCGGTTGGCCCAGGCCGGTGCGTACTGGTCGATCTGGTCGTCGCCGCCCATGTCGGCAGCCGCGCCCTGGGCTTCGGCCTGGGCACGCTCCTCGGGCGTGTCGCCACGCGGTTGCACGCGCGGCGGCGGGCGCTTGGGCTGGGAGATTTCCGGCATGACGCCGGCCTTGGCCAGCGTCTCGTCCAGGCGCGCATACAGCTTGCCGATCGGCTCGGCCAGGTCGCGCTCGCACAGCTTGATCAGCACCAGGCGCACTTCCGGCGCCAGGTCGCAGGTGGCAAAGGCTTCATGGATCGCCACGCCCAGATGTTCCGGACCGAGCGGGTTGGTGTCGGCCACCAGCTCCAGGCCACCGGCGATCCAGCCCAGGCGGCGGTCCACCCGCGCCAGCACCTGCTTGAAGTCGCGCAGCAGCACGGTGGCCAGGTTGCGCACCGCCAGCCGCGATTCGAGCACATGTTCGGGCACCAGACTCAGCGGGCCGGTGCCGATGTCGCCTGCCAGGACCACCTCGGCCGACAAGGGCTCGCCCAGCAGCAACGCCTGCCAGCCGTCGTCCAGCTGCTGGCGGAACTGCGTGGCCACTTCGTCGCGCTTGCGGCGCAACTCGCGCATGCCATCGAGAAACAGCAACTGCGATGTTCCCGCGGATTCTGCGCGATCGAACAGCACATCATCAAAGTGGGCGACTGCAGCTGCAAAAACCTGCGCGAGTGCGGGCACGAACACGGCGTGCGCCTGTTCGAGCAAGCGTTGGTCACGGCCCGGGTGTCCCGACGGACTGGGCTGAAAAGTCATGCGCAAAGGCTCCCCGCCCCTGCAGGCGTGAAAATATTCAAACGAAAGGAAACGGACGCGGCCCCAAATTCCGCCACCGCATGGTAGGCGTTTCGCTCGTTTGTTAAGTGTGACGCAATTCGCACTTTAGTCGTGACCGCCCAGGGTTTGCGTGTCAGTCGGACATCCTAGCGTGCATCGCTGCGGTGGCGCTTGCCAGCGCGTATTAACCGCCTGCGGGGGTTAAGCCTTCAGCATGTGCGGCCGGTCCAGCGCATCGACCACGTCCTGCATCGCGCTGTAGAAGGCGTCCTCGTCGCGGTACAGACGCAGGCGGTCCAGCCACACCATCATCGCCAGTTCCTCCGGCGAGGACACGCACAGCCGCCCGCCGCGTCGGTTGACGAACATCAGCCGCCCGGAAATCGGGCTGATCCAGCACAACCTGCCGGCCTGCACACGGCCGTGCCGGTCGACGAACTCCAGGCAGGTGCCCAGCGCCATGCCGCGGAAGAAATCGGCGGTGACACGATCGAATTCCACCTGCGCGTCGGCATCCAGCATCGGTGTCAGCGGCTCGCCGACCGGGTCGGCCGGACCGGGGCTCGGGCGCAGCGCGCTCAGGGTCGGTGCGAGCAGGGCGGGATCCGGCGCTCCCGCAGCCGGTACCGATGACGTGGACAGCAGCGCGCGCTGCAGTTCCTGCAGGGCCAACTCGGCGTCGCGTTGCGCCAGCCCGGCCAGCGCGAAAGCCTGCAGCAGCTGCGCACGCTGCGGCTCCAGCGCGGTGTCGCCAGGCGCAGCACCCAGTTGCGCCAGCACCGCATCGCCCAGAGCCACGGCGGCGTCCAAGGCCGGGCCGGCGCCGTCGCCACGCAACGCCGCCTGTTGCACATACGGCTGCCAGACGCGGCCGAGGAAGTGCTCGACCAGCGGCGGCAGCGGCCCGCGCGCCAGGCGCTCTGCCAGCGCCTGCGCGGCAATGCTGCGTGCGGCTTCGCGGCGTTCTTCGGCGCGCTGCAATTCGCTGGCGCGGCGCTCGGCAATTTCCACCCGGCGCCGATACTGTTCGTAACTGGCGCCGAACTCGGCTTCCAGCGTCAGAAACAGCCCCGGATGCTCGTCGAAGTCGCGCACCACCGTGTCGATCACCGCCTGCACCTGGCCGAGCAAGGCCTGCTCTGCCGCGGTTTCGCCGGCATTGCCATCGCAGGCGTCGACCAACAGGTTGAGCAGGCGGCGTGCGGGATGGCCGTCGCGCACGAACAGGTGGCCGTCCAGCATCGCCAGCTTGGCCATCGGCACCAGCAGCTGGCCAAGCAGGCTGCGCTGCGTATCGGACAGATGGCTCTGCACCAGGATCGCGGCGAACAACAAGGCCACCAGATCCAGCGCGTCCTCGTCGTCGGGGTTGAGGCAGGTGGTGGCCGGATCCACCCCAAGCGCGGCGGCGGCGCGTCTGACCTGCTGCCGCAGGCCACGCGCCAGGCCCGAATCGGTGCCGTCGATGGCATCGAAGCCGGCCGCTGGCATGGTCTGCAGCAGCGACAGCGCCGAGACCACCTCGCGCGGCGACAGCAGGCGCTGCCCGGCAGATGCGGGCGTGTCGGCATCGGGTTCGCGCTGGCGGCGGGCATGCTGCAGCAAATGGCGCAGGCTGGCCGGCAACAGCTCGCGGCCGCTGCGCAGATGCACGTCGATCGCCTCGACGCCGGCCAGCGCGCCCTGCCCGCCCGACCAGTCGGCGAAGAAGCGCGCGATCCAGTCCGGCGTCTCGGCGGCCTGCTCGCTGGCGCCTTCGTCCTGGCGCGGAATGCCGCGCCGCCGGCTGCGCGGCTGCGGCAACTCGCGCAAGCGCGCCACCTGCGCCAGCGCCTGTTCCAGCGCGCCGTAGCGCTGGCCGACGCGTTCCATCAGGTGCTGCTCGCAGACCTTGATCACCGCCAGATGCGCCTTGGGCGCCAGCGTCACCCCCTGAAAGGCCTCGTACAGGGCCACGCCCAGATGCTCCGGCCCGAACGGATTGCTGTCGCCGTCGATACGCAGCCCGCCGGCAATGAAGCCGAGATAGCGATTGAGCCGCATCAGCTCCGTGCGCCACTGGTGCTGCAGCGCGCCGGCCAGGTTGCGCACCGCCAGGCGCACCTCCAGATCCTGCTCGGGCAGCAGGGTCAGCCCGGCCGCACCGCGTCCCAGGCTGCGATCGGCCGACAACGGCCGCCCGGATTCCAGCCCCTGCCAGGCCTTGGCCAGATGCCCGCGAAAACGCGCGGTGATCGGCTCGCGCTGCTGCCGCACCGCCTGGATCGCTTCCAGGAAGTCGTTCTGGGCCGGGCCGGCATCGGCCGCCAGCTGGAACAGCGCCTCGGCCAATGTGTCCTGGAATTGGACAAAGGCATCGGCCAGCGGCACCAGCACGATCTCGCGTACCTGATCGAGCAGCTGCGGATTGCGGCTGGGGAGCACGGGGGTGGATACGAACTGGGTCATCGGGCGGCGCACAGGACGAACATGGAAGGGATGTCACGACCGGGCCGGCATCGGCCCGCCACCCATGATGCGGCGGGCGTTGGGAAGGGCCCGTCTATAATTGCCCGCATCCTCGCCTCGACCCGGAATTATGCACGCACCGTATTCGCTCCAGGCGCTGGACGCGCGCCGCTCGGTCCCCTCCAAACAGCTGGGTGAACCCGGCCCGGATGAAGACACCCTGCTGCGCATGCTCACCTCGGCAGTGCGCGTGCCCGACCACGGCAAGCTGGTGCCGTTCCGCTTCTTGCGCATCAGCGGCGATGCCCGCCAGGCACTGGGCGATTTCCTGGCCGAGCGCAGCCTGGCCGCCGATCCACTGACGCCGCCCGCCGCGGTCGAAAAAGACCGCAACCGTTTCAACGATGCGCCACTGGTGATCGTGGTGATCGCCGCGTTGCGCCCCGGGCACAAGGTGCCCGAGCAGGAACAGCTGCTCACCGCCGGCTGCGTGTGTTTTGCGCTGCTGCAGGCTGCGCAGGCGCATGGCTTCGGCGCGCAGTGGTTGACCGCGTGGATGGCCTACGACCCGGCCGTGACCGGCTATCTGGGCCTGGAGCAGAACGAGCGCATCGCCGGTTTCATCCATATCGGCACCCCGCGCCTGCAGGTGCCAGAGCGCGAGCGCCCGGACCCGCGTGCGCTGCTGCGCGACTGGACCCCGTGACCACGCACGTCCCCATGCTTGCAGGCGCGCCGCCGGCGATCAGCCGCCCGACCCCGCTGTATCTGGTCGATGCCAGCCTGTACGTGTTCCGCGCCTGGCATTCGATCCCTGACGAATTCCAGGATGCGCAGGGCTGGCCGACCAATGCCGTGCACGGCTTTGCGCGCTTCCTGCTCGACCTGCTCGAACGCGAGGATCCGCAGCACATCACCATCGCCTTCGACGAGGCGCTGGACAGCTGTTTTCGGCATGCGATCTACCCGGCCTACAAGGGCAATCGCACCCCGGCACCGGATGCGTTGCGGCGCCAGTTCGCGCATTGCAAGGCGCTGTGCGCGGCATTGGGGCTGAGCGTGCTGGCGCACCGCGACTACGAGGCCGACGACCTGATCGGCAGCGCCTTGCACAGCGTGCGTGCGCACGGCCTGCGCGGGGTGATCGTGTCGGCCGACAAGGACCTGTCGCAGCTGCTGCTCGAGCACGACGAGCAGTGGGATTACGCGCGCAACCTGCGTTGGGGCATGGACGGGGTCAAGGCGCGCCACGGCGTGCACGCCCATCAGATCGCCGACTACCTGGCGTTGTGCGGCGATGCGATCGACAACATTCCCGGCGTCACCGGCATCGGCGCCAAATCGGCGGCGGTCCTGCTGGCGCATTTCGGCAGCCTGGACGCCTTGCTGGAACGTATCGACGAAATCCCGTTCCTGCGCCTGCGCGGCGCGGCGCAGATGGCCGCGCGCCTGCGCGAGCAACGCGAGCACGCACTGCTATGGCGTCAGCTAACCACCATTGCGCTCGACGCGCCGCTGGCGCTGACCGATGCCGGTTTCACGCGCGCGCAAGCCGATGCCGACATGCTGGGCGGCTTGTGCGAGAGCCTGCGCTTCGGCCCGCTCACCCGGCGCCGGTTGCTGGCCGCGTGCGGCGGCGCGCCGGCACCGCGCACTCCCGTTTCCCTGGAACAAGGCCTGCATCCATGAACCGACACGACACCCCGCCCACCGTGGTCTACGAAGGCAAGTACCAGCGCATGGTCGTGCGCGGCACCTGGGAATATTCCGAACGCGTGCACGCCGGCGGCTTGGCCGCGATCATCGTGGCGGTGACCCCGGACGATGCGATGTTGTTCGTCGAACAGTTCCGCGTGCCGCTGCAGGCCCGCACCATCGAAATGCCGGCTGGTCTGGTCGGCGATGTGCATGCCGACGAGTCGATCGAGCTGTCGGCCATTCGCGAACTGGAAGAAGAAACCGGCTGGACCGCCGAGCACGCCGAAGTACTGATGATCGGCCCCACTTCGGCCGGCGCCAGCAGCGAGAAGATCGCCTTCGTCCGCGCCACCGGGCTGCGCAAGGTCGGCGCCGGCGGCGGCGATGCCAGCGAAGACATCACCGTGCACGAGATCCCGCGCGCGCAGGTCGGCGCCTGGCTGGTGCAGAAGATGGCCGAGGGCTATCAGATGGATCCCAAGCTGTGGGCCGGGCTGTACCTGGTCGATCACGCACTGGACGGCACCCCGCGTGGCTGAAGCGACCGCTGCCCGCCTGCTGGGCGCCGACGATCCCGCACCGTTCAGCGTGCACAACCCACAGGCCGCCTCGCCGTGGCTGCTGATCGCCGACCACGCCGGTCAGCGCGTGCCGGCGCGGCTGGCCAATCTGGGCTTACCGCAGCAGGAACTGGACCGCCATATCGGCTGGGATATCGGCATTGCCGAGGTCACCCGCCTGCTGGCCGATGCGCTGGATGCGGTCGCCATCGCGCAGACCTACTCGCGCCTGGTGATCGACTGCAATCGCCCGCATGCTTCGGCCACGCTGATGCCCGAGGTCAGCGACGGCACCTCGGTTCCGGGCAACCTGCAGCTGTCGGCCGACGATCGGCAGCAGCGCATCGATGCGATCTTTGCGCCGTACCACGCGCGCATTGCGACGGAACTGGATGCACGCGCACAGCGCGGGCAACCCACCGTGCTGGTGTCGATGCACAGCTTCACGCCGATCATGGCCGGCAATGCACGGCCCTGGCATGCCGGCGTGCTGTACCACCGCGACACGCGGCTGGCGCACCGCCTGCTGCAGGCCTTGCGCAACGAGCCGGATCTGGTGGTTGGCGACAACCAGCCCTACGCGGTCAGCGACACCAGCGACTACGCGATTCCGGTCTACGGCGAAGGCCGCGGATTGCTGCATGTGGAGCTGGAATTGCGCCAGGACCTGATTGCCGATGCCAGCGGGCAACAGGCGTGGGCACAACGCCTGGCGCGCATCCTGCCGCCGCTGGCGCAGGCGCTGCTGCCGCACTGACTCCAGTAGTCACCGTAGGAGCGCGCTTGCGCGCGATGGGGCGTTATGGGTAATGCCTCATCGCGCGCAAGCGCGCTCCTACGGGGCATGCGGCGGCCGCGCTGATCCGCGCAGCCTCGGTGACGACGGTTGCCTCGTAGGAGCGCACCCGGGCGCGACAGGCCGTCCCGTTACCCTACGTCGCGCCCGGGTGCGCTCCTACCGCTGGCGCGCGAGCGCTGCTGCAGCTTCCCGTGCACGCTCGCGGTTGCGCTCAGGCGAACCCGTCGGTGGCGCGCACCAGCGCATCGACATTTTCCGGCTCGAAGGCCGAATGCCCCGATGCCGGGCTGATCTGCAGCTGCGCCTTCGGCCATACCTTGTGCAGGTCCCAGGCGCTTTGCAGCGGGCACACCACGTCGTAACGCCCCTGCACGATCACGCCGGGGATGTCGGCGATGCGGTGTGCGTCGCGCAGCAGCTGGTCTTCGACCTCGAAGAAACCGCCGTTGACGAAGTAGTGGTTCTCGATGCGCGCGAACGCCAGTGCGAAGTGCGCGTCCTCGTGTCCGGTGACGAAGTCGGCGTCCACATGCAGGAAGCTGGTGGCACCTTCCCACACGCTCCACGCCTTGGCCGCGGCCAGACGCGTGGCTTCGTCGTCGCTGGTGAGGCGGCGATGGAAGGCGGAGATCAGATCGGCGCGCTCCACCACTGGAATCGCGTTGACGTAATGCTCCCAGGCATCCGGGAACAGCCGGCTGGCGCCCTGCTGATAGAACCATTCCAGCTCGAAACGGCGCAGCAGGAAGATGCCGCGCAGCACCAGCTCGGTGACCTGCTGCGGATGGGTCTGCGCATAGGCCAGCGCCAGGGTCGAGCCCCAGCTGCCACCGAACACCTGCCAGCGCGCGATGCCCAGGTGTTCGCGCAGGCGCTCGATATCGGCAACCAGGTCCCAGGTGGTGTTGTTCACCAGATCGGCATGCGGGGTGGAACGGCCTGCGCCGCGCTGGTCGAACAGCACGATGCGGTACTTGGCCGGGTCGTGGAAGCGCCGCATCTTGTCATTGCAACCGCCGCCGGGGCCGCCGTGCAGCATCACCACCGGCTTGCCCTGCGGATTGCCGCACTGTTCGAAATACAGGGTATGGCGGTCGTCGACCTGGAGGGTGCCGTGGTCGTACGGCGTGATCTCGGGATAGAGCGTGCGCATGCGTCGGTCCTGCGGGAAACCGCTAGTGTATCGGCACCCGGTCTGCACACGCGGGCGCCTCATGCGATCGAGCAAGGGCAGGCACACGGCGAAGCGCGAAGGCGTGGAGCGACGGAGCCAGGCTCCTGCACGCAGCGCGGGACGGGCGCGGCCAGTGCCCGGAACCGGCATGTCCTGTTTCAGCTCTGAGCGCGCCGTCCCCCCTCCACCTGGCGACCGCTCCGTGGCCCGCCGCGCTAGCTCGCGGCGGGCGACCAGCGCCCCGACGTCACCCGGTCACGCTGCTCCAGGTCCTGATGCGTGGCCACCGCATCGAAGCCACGCGCCTGCAGCAGCGCGGCCACCGCCGCGCCCTGGTCCCAGCCGTGTTCGAGCAGTAGCCAGCCGCCCGGCAGCAGATGCTCAGGCGCATCGGTGACGATCAGGCGGATGTCGTCCAGGCCATCGGGGCCGGAAGCCAGCGCACTGGCCGGTTCGTAGCGCAGGTCGCCTTCGCCCAGGTGCGGATCCTGCGCGGCGATATACGGCGGGTTGCTGGCGATCAGGTCGAAGCCCTCGCCGGCCAGCGGCGCAAACCAGTTGCCCTGCCGGCATTCGACATTGCGCAAGCGGTGGCTGTCGGCATTGCGCCGGGCAACCGCCAGCGCCGCCGCGCTGGCATCGGTGGCGATCACCTGTGCCTGCGGCCGCTCGCTGGCGATGGCCAGCGCGATCGCGCCGCTGCCGGTACCCAGATCGGCAACGCGGCGGCCTGGCCGGGCGTCCAGGCGCTCAAGTGCCAGCTCGACCAGCACCTCGGTGTCGGCGCGCGGGATCAGCGTGGCGGTGGAGACCGCCAGATCCAGCGTCCAGAACCCCCGCGTGCCGGTCAGGTACGCCACCGGTTCGCCGGCCTGGCGCCGCTGCACCAATGCCGCGAATGCCTGCGCGACCGACGGCTCGACCGGATCGCGGCCATGCGCGAACAGCCAGGCGCGGTCGCGGCCCAGCGCGTGCAGCAGCAGCGGCTCGGCATCACTGCGCTCGATCCGCTCGACCGCACGCCGCAGCAACTGCTCGGCGGCAAGACCGGCTGGGTCCTCACTCATACGGATCATTCACTCATGCGCAACATCGGCTGACCATTATCGGAGATGGAATCGGCCCCTGCAGCGGCAGACGCCGTCTGCAAACTCGATAGCCACAGCCTATCTATACAATTCCATCAATCGATTTGAGAAATCTATCGATCCTACCTACCATGGCGACTGTTCCATCCCCCGCCCCCTTCATCGCACGAGGAAACTCAATGTCTCTTATCAACACTCAGGTCCAGCCGTTCAAGGCGAATGCGTACCACAACGGCAACTTCATCGAAGTCACCGAGGCCAGCCTGAAGGGCAAGTGGTCGGTGCTGATCTTCATGCCGGCCGCCTTCACCTTCAACTGCCCGACCGAAGTGGAAGACGCCGCCGACAACTATGCCGCGTTCCAGAAGGCAGGCGCCGAGGTCTACATCGTCACCACCGATACGCACTTCTCGCACAAGGTGTGGCACGAAACCTCGCCGGCCGTGGGCAAGGCGCAGTTCCCGCTGATCGGCGATCCGACCCACAAGCTCACCCGTGCGTTCGGCGTGCACATCGAAGAAGAAGGCCTGGCCCTGCGCGGCACCTTCATCATCAATCCGGAAGGCGTCATCAAGACCCTCGAGATCCACGACAACGCGATCGCCCGCGACGTCACCGAGACGCTGCGCAAGCTGACCGCTGCCCAGTTCGTCGCCAACAACCCCGGCCAGGTCTGCCCGGCCAAGTGGAAGGAAGGCGCCAAGACCCTGGCTCCGTCGCTGGACCTGGTCGGCAAGATCTAAACCGACTGACACCTCCGGCCTGTGGTTGAGGCCGGAGCATCTCCGGCCCAGCACTGGGCCGGGGGTGAACCGGAGCCGGTGCCGGGCTGCCCGCCAGCCATCGCCAGCACGCATTCCCGACATCGCGCCGGCTGCGGTTCATCCCCTTCCTCCCCGGCGACCTGCCTCAGCGCAGCGACGCCACGCCCTCCCCTTGCCCATTCCCAGGAGTTCTCCATGTTGGATGCCAACCTCAAGACCCAGCTGACCGCCTACCTGGAACGGGTTACCCGTCCGATCCAGATCAATGCCTCGATCGACGAAAGCGCCGGCTCGCGCGAAATGCTCGACCTGCTCGAGGATCTGGTGCTGCTGTCGGACAAGATCAGCCTGGACATCCACCGCGATGACAACCAGCGCAAGCCCTCGTTCGCGCTGACCACGCCGGGCCAGGACATCTCGCTGCGCTTTGCCGGCCTGCCGATGGGCCACGAGTTCACCTCGCTGGTGCTGGCGCTGCTGCAGGTGGGCGGCCACCCGTCCAAGGCTGCCGCCGAGCTGATCGAGCAGGTGCAGCACCTGGATGGCGACTACCAGTTCGAAACCTATTTCTCGCTGTCGTGCCAGAACTGCCCGGACGTGGTGCAGGCGCTGAATCTTGCCGCCGTGCTCAACCCGCGCATCAAGCACGTGGCCATCGACGGCGCGTGGTTCCAGGACGAGGTCGAAACCCGCCAGATCATGTCGGTGCCCACCGTCTACTTGAACGGCGAGTTGTTCGACCAGGGCCGCATGACGCTGGAGCAGATCGTCGCCAAGCTCGACACCAACGCGGCCAAGCGCGACGCCGCCAAGATCGCCGCCAAGGACGCCTTCGAGGTGCTGGTGGTCGGCGGTGGCCCGGCCGGTTCGGCAGCGGCCGTCTACGCCGCACGCAAGGGCATCCGCACCGGCGTGGCCGCCGAGCGTTTCGGTGGCCAGGTGCTGGACACCATGTCGATCGAAAACTTCATCTCGGTGCCGGAAACCGAAGGCCCGAAGATGGCCGCTGCGCTCGAGCAGCATGTGCGCCAGTACGACGTGGACATCATGAACCTGCAGCGCGCCGAGCAGCTGATTCCGGCCGGTGCCGATGGCCTGATCGAGATCAAGCTGGCCAACGGCGCCTCGCTCAAGAGCAAGACCGTGATCCTGTCCACCGGCGCGCGCTGGAGGCAGATGAACGTGCCGGGCGAAGACCAGTACAAGAACAAGGGCGTGGCCTATTGCCCGCATTGCGATGGCCCGCTGTTCAAGGGCAAGCGCGTGGCGGTGATCGGCGGCGGCAATTCGGGCGTCGAGGCGGCGATCGATCTGGCCGGTATCGTGGCGCATGTCACGCTGGTGGAGTTCGACGACAAGCTGCGTGCCGACGAAGTACTGCAACGCAAGCTGCGCAGCCTGCACAACGTGCGCATCATCACCAGCGCGCAGACCACTGAAGTGCTGGGCGATGGCCAGAAGGTCACCGGCCTGGTCTACAAGGACCGCACCGGCGGCGACATCCAGCACGTGGATCTGGAAGGCGTGTTCGTGCAGATCGGCCTGCTGCCCAACACCGAATTCCTCAAGGGCTCGGTGGCGTTGTCGCCACGCGGCGAAATCATCGTCGACGACCGTGGCCAGACCAATGTTCCAGGCGTATTCGCTGCCGGCGACGCCACCACGGTGCCGTACAAGCAGATCGTGATCGCGATGGGCGAAGGTTCCAAGGCTGCGTTGAGCGCGTTCGATTACCTGATCCGCTCCAGTGCACCGGTCAGCGCCGACAACGTCGCCCAGGCAGCATAAGCGCACTCAAGCCAGCGCCCGGCCAGCCCGGGCGCTAAGCTCCAGTCGTACCCCGTCACCGCAATGAGGGCTGCTGCACATGAATCTGCGTGACCTGAAATATCTGGTCGCCCTGGCCGACCACAAGCATTTCGGCCGTGCTGCGACGGCCTGCTTCGTCAGTCAACCGACGCTGTCCACACAGATCAAGAAACTCGAAGACGAGCTTGGCGTGCCGCTGGTGGAACGTGCGCCGCGCAAGGTGATGCTGACCCCGGCCGGCCGCGAAGCGGCGATGCGCGCACGCGGCATCGTGGCCGAAGTGGAACAGATGAAGGAAGCCGCGCGGCGCAGCCAGGATCCGGAAGCCGGCACCGTGCGGCTGGGCATCTTTCCCACCCTGGCGCCGTATCTGTTGCCGCATGTGGTGCCGCGGATCCGCGAGCGGTTCCCGCGCCTGGAACTGCTGCTGATCGAGGAAAAAAGCGATCAACTGGTGCACCAGCTGCGCGAAGGCCGTCTGGATGCGGCGCTGCTCGCACTGCCGTTGCAGGATGAGCAGCTGCATGCCGAATTCCTGTTCGAGGAACCCTTCGTGCTGGCGGTGCCAGAAAGCCATCCGTTGTCGCGCCACGACAGCATGACGCTGGACGATCTGTCCGAGCAGCGGCTGTTGCTGCTGGAAGATGGCCACTGCCTGCGCGAACAGGCGCTGGATGTCTGCCATCTTGCCGGCGCCCTGGAAAAATCCGAATTCCAGGCCACCAGCCTGGAGACGCTGCGCCAGATGGTGGCCGCCAACGTCGGTGTGACCTTGCTGCCGCTGCTGGCGGTCAAGCCGCCGGTCGCGCGCTCGGAGAACATCCGCCTGATCCGCTTCCGCGAAGACAAGCAGCCCAGCCGCCGCATCGCCATGGCCTGGCGCCGCAGCTCGGCCATGACCGCGTTCCTGGAGCAGCTGGCGCAGCTGTTCAAGGAGCTGCCGGAGAGCCTGTTCACGTTGGACCAGCCGGCGACTGGGCCTAAGGCGGTTGCGGCCTGAGGAATCGGGAATCGGGAATCGGGAATCGGGAATCGGGAATCGCAAGATCGTTTCATGGCTGCGGTTGCTTGGCGGGATGTTTTTTCACCTGTTCTCGGACATAAGCGACGCGCAAGCGTCGTTTTTTGTTTGGTGGGTGGTTACGACGTGATGTATCTGGACGCACGTGGCAGTTGCGGCGTCGTTGGCACGTGGTGGACTCCCACGAGGCAAGTCAGTCGCTGGGTGATGGCAGATGGCACGCACCTGGGCGCTGCAGCGCTGCCTGCCTGATTCACTGGCCACGGCCCGTCACTAGCGGTGCCTCGCCTGCCGTACCCGACATCTGCCGTGCATTGCGCCATCTCGCATGCATTGCGATCGGGCAGCGGCGCCCTCATCTGGGCAGTGAGGCTTGCCATGTTGGCGAGTCGTCATCGTCAAGGAGATTGCCATGACTTCGCAGCACCACAGCGGCTTGCCCCCGTCCATCCTGGTTTCCAGCCACGACCTCGCCCGGCTCGAGGCCCTGCTCGATTCCCCCGCTTTCAACAAGCACCCGGCTGCCACCGCGCTGAGTGACGAACTGGGCCGCGCACGCGTCGTGCCGCCCGACCAGATTCCCGGCGATGTCGTCACCATGCACTCCCGCATCGATTGCGAAGATGAGCTGCATGGCGAACGACATACGCTCACCCTTGTGTATCCGCACGAGGCCGATGTGCAGCACGGCCGCATCTCGGTGCTGGCGCCGGTCGGCAGTGCGCTGCTCGGCCTGTCGGTCGGTCAGAGCATCGACTGGCGTACGCCCGACGGGCGCGACCTGCGTCTGCGTGTCAGCGCCGTGCACGATCAACATGCCCTGGCCGGCGCCTGACTTCACACGCCAGGCGCGCTACCGTAGCGCGCTGCGTCCTATCCACGACCCGTTCCACGATTCGAGAGAACCCGCATGACTGCTCCCTCCAAGCTTGCCCAGTTGCGTGACCTGTCCGTCGTCGTTGCCGACACCGGCGACTACGACGCCATCAAGCGCCTGAAGCCGGTCGACTGCACCACCAATCCCACCCTGGTCAAAAAGGCATTGGATCTGCCGGTGTATGCCGACCTGATCGAGCGCGAACTGGCCTGGGGCCGCGAACACGGCGGCGAAGACCGCACCAGCACCGTCAACGAAGTGGCCGACCGCCTCACTATCGGCGTCGGCGTCAGGCTGGCCGAGCTGGTCCCGGGCCGTGTCTCCACCGAGGTCGATGCCGACCTGGCGCACGACACCGAGGCGACCATCGCCAAGGCGCGCAAGTTCATCGCGATGTACGCCGAGCGTGGCGTGTCCAAGGACAAGATCCTGATCAAGATCGCGGCCACCTGGGAAGGCATCGAGGCCGCGCGCCAGCTGCAGCGCGAAGGCATCGACTGCAATCTGACCCTGATCTTCAACCGCTCGCAGGCGCTGGCCTGTGCGGAAGCCGGCGTGTTCCTGATCTCGCCGTTCGTCGGCCGGATCCTGGACTACTACGTCGCCCAGGGGCAGACCCCGGCCAGCATCGACGAAGACCCGGGCGTGGTGTTCGTGCGCACGGTCTACAACGAGTTCAAGCAGCGCGGCTCGTCCACCGTGGTGATGGGCGCCTCGTTCCGCTCCACCGCGCAGATCGAGGCCCTGGCCGGTTGCGACCGGCTGACCATCTCGCCGGAGCTGCTGGAAAAGCTCGACGCCGAATATGGCGAACTGCCGCGCAAGCTCTCGCCTGCGCAGGCCGATAACGCGCAGATCACCCCGATCGACAGCGACAGCTTCGCCACCGATCTGGCGGCCGACCCGATGGCCACCGAAAAGCTGGCCAGCGGCATCGATGCCTTCGCCAAGGATCTGCAGGCACTGCGCAAGACCATCACCGACAAGCTCGCCGGCTGATTGCAGCACCGCGGGTCGCAATACCAACGCCTGCAGCCTGGTGGCTGTGGGCGTTTTGTTTTTTGCAGTCTGGCTGCGCAGCACGCTGCAGCCACGACGCGTAAGGCAAGGCCCTCGCGATGCTGGCATTGGAAACTGCGGCCGCCCTCGGGCTGCCTTACCTCCCAGGCAACGTTGAGCTTGTGGGCGCATTGACGCCTGCACAGCCGCCACCGAGCTGCCATGCGCGCGTTTTGGCCTGATCGGCGCGCGGTTCGGCGTCGTTCTCCACACGTCGCTTACACCCGCGCAACCCGCACTGCCTAGAATCCGGGTTCCTCAACTGGCGTAGCGGACAATGGCAAACATTGCAGTGGTGATGGTCGACGGCGTGGCCGATTGGGAAATTGGCGTTGTCCTGCCGGCGGCGCGCGAATGGTTCGGCGACCAGGTCGCCATCGCCAGCATCGATGGTCAGCCGGTGCAGTCGATCGGCGGGCTGCGCATCACCCCGGACTTTGCTCTCTCCGATCTAGCGCCGCTGGACGCCGATCTCTGGATCCTGCCCGGCAGCGAGCGTTGGCAGGCAGGCGAAATTCCCGGCCTGAGTGGCCTGCTGGTCGAGCGCGTGCAGCACCAGCGCCCGGTCGCGGCGATCTGCGGCGCCACCATCGCCCTGGCCTATGCCGGCCTGCTCGACCAGCGCGCGCATACCAGCAACGCGCTGGCCTTCCTGCAGGAACACGTGGTGCCGTATGCCGGTGCTGCGCAATACCGGCACGAAAAGGTGGTGACCGCCGATGGCGTGATCACCGCACCCGGCACCAGCCCGGTCGGCTTCGCGCTTGCCTGCATGCGACTGCTGCATCCGGAGCGCACCGACATGCTCGCCCAGCTGCGCGGCATGTTCGCCGGCGAGTTCGTCTGATCCGGCGGATTCCGGCACGCCTGGCGCATTGGCTGCACTGACTGGATGCAGTGGGTCGCCGCACCGATTGGCTGTCGGGATTGACCGCAATGATCCGCCGGGCCGGTTCGCCGCTCGGCCACCCGCGGCGGTGCCGGCGCGTGGTGCGCACGCCGCAAAAAAAGATGGCCACGTCGTCTCCGACGTAGCCATTCAAGTTGCCTGGCATGCACTCCCATGCGCTGCCTGATCGTGATAACGCTGCCGGTCACTGTTGGCCATCGGCACGCCACCACGATCACGTGGATGACAGCGCTTCAATCCGGCCCGCCTTTCCGTCAGGCATCCAGCCCGATCGGGCAGCTCACTCCCGTTCCGCCAAGCCCGCAATAACCATTGGGATGCTTGGCGAGATATTGCTGGTGATCGTCTTCGGCGTAGTAGAAAGCAGGCGCCGGGAAACGGATCTCCGTGGTGATCGCGCCATACCCGGCGGCGTCCAGTTGCTGCTGGTACGCATCGCGGCTGGCAAGCGCGGCGTCGTATTGCGCCTGTGTCGTGCAATAGATCGCCGAGCGGTATTGCGTGCCGACGTCGTTGCCCTGCTGCATGCCCTGGGTGGGGTCATGGCTTTCCCAGAACGTGCGCAGCAACTGTGCGAACGACACCGACGCTTCGTCGTACACCACCAACACCGCTTCGGTATGGCCGGTCTGCCCGGAACACACTTCGCCGTAGGTGGCGTTGGGTGTCTCGCCGCCGGCGTAACCCACCGCCGTGGTGTACACCCCTGGCAGGTTCCAGAACTTGCGTTCTGCACCCCAGAAGCAGCCGAGCCCGAACTGCACCTGGGCCAGGCCGGTGAACTCCCCGCGCAACGGATGGCCGTTGATCAGGTGGGCGTTGTGGAGCGGTAGTGCCTGCGCGCGTCCGGGCAAGGCCTCGCCCGGACGTGGCATGCGTTGTTTGAAAGCGCCGATTCCCAGCATGGTGCAACTCCGCAATTGTGAGGATTGCCTGCTGGATGGCGCCGGCCGTAGCGGCTTTCAAGCCACTACGGCCAATGCGGCGTTACTTCCTGGTCACCGCGGCGGTGGCGGTGTCCACTTCCGGCATCGCCGAGCTGTGGTGATTGATGATCAGCCACTTGCCGTCGCGCTTCTCGTACACGAAGGTGTAGCGCGCCTGCACGTCGGTCTTCTTGCCGTTCTTGTCGGTCAGCGTGAAGGTGTAGACACCGGCATCCACCGCGCTGTCGTCATCGAGCACACGCACGGTGCGGTAGTTGACGACGCCCTGCGGCTTCTTGGTCAGGAACATCTCGAAGTATTTTTCGATCTGCTCGCGCGAGGCGCGGACCTCGTTGGACACGGTCGGCAGCAACACACCGTCCGGCGCATACAGATCGGCCACCTTGTCCGGATTGCCGGTAGCCAGTGCCGCGTTCCAGGTGTCGAACAGCGCGGCGACTTCGCGTTCTTCGCCGCCGGCCGGCAACGTGGCCTTGTCGGTGTAGTGCATCACGCCGCCAGCCAGCGCCGGGGTGGCAGCCAGAGCCAGAACCAGAGAGAACAGAGTGCGACGCATGGGAAATCTCCGTGTGGTTGAGGGGGTTGCCGCATCGGGCAAGCTCAGTATCGAAACCAAGCGGGCCCAACAATTCTGCCGACTGGCATATACTCAAATATGCTGATCGGCCTAGAGCGAACTCATGGAAACCCCTACCAATGCTGGCGATTGGCGCCTGACGCTACGCCGCGAAGCATCCGACAGCGCACGCTGGCAGGCGCTCTGGGAGGTCGCGGTGGCGCTGCGTCAGGCACAGACGCCGGAACAGGCCTGCGACGCAGTACTGGGCCGGGTGCTGCTGTTGCTGGGCCTGGAACATGGCGCGGTGCTGGCACAGCGTGGGCCACGCGCGCAGGTGCTGGCCAGCCGCGGCCGCGCATTGCCGCCCGGTGCCAGCGCAGCCGGCGACAGCCATGAAGCGGCCTGGCTGATGCCACCGCGCCCGGCCGATATCCGCGAGGCCAAGGTGCCGATCCAGGCGCTGGGCAGCACCCTGGGCATGCTGTGCGTGGCCTGGAACGACAACCGTCCCGCCCCCGGCAACGACGATGTGCAGGCGCTGCAGGCCTTCGCCCTGCTGCTGCCGGCGATGGTGGCAGAACCGGCCAGACCGCTCGCCACGCGTCGGCGCAAGCCGGTGCAGGACGACCGCCTCACCGCGCTCAGCAAACGCGAGAAACAGGTGCTGTCCCTGCTGCCGCGCGGCCTCACCAATGCGACGCTGGCAGCTGAACTGGGGATTTCTCCCGGCACGGTCAAAGTGCATGTGGAGCGAATCCTGCAGAAACTTGAGGTAAAAGATCGCACCCAGGCCGCGGTGTACGCGGTCCAAGCCGGACTCGCGCTATGAATGCAATGGCGGTGCGTTGGAACGATTGGCCGATCACCCGCAAGAGCCTGGCGGTGGTGACCCTGCCGCTGCTGCTGCTGGCGGTGGCCTTGATGGCGATCTACAGCGTGGAGCGGCAGAACATCGCCGCCGAAAACGATGTGCGGCAGACGCTGGAGGTGTTGAGCGATCTGTACGAAGCACACGCGCTATTGGCCGAAACCGCGGCCGGCGTGCGCGGGTATCGGCTGGTGCGCCGCGATGAATTCCTCACCCCGTACCGCGATGCCGAGCCGCGCCTGCAACGGGTGGCCGAACGGCTGTCGCAACGCATCACCGACCCGGGGCAGGCGCAGCGGTTTGCACGCATCAAGCCGTTGTTTGCGGAAAAAATGCAGGGGTGGCGCCGGTTGCTGGCACCGGATCTGAGCCGCGAAGAAGAGATCCGCCAGCTGTGGGACGGCAAGTACAAGCTCGACATCCTGCGTGCCGAACTGCGCGAACTGCGCAATTACGAAACCGCGCAATTGCAGGTACGTACCGCCAAAGCGCAGGGACTGCGCCAGCGCAATCTCATCATCACTTTAAGTGCGGCAATGCTGGGCGGCCTGGGCGCAGTGTTTGCAGTGGCGTGGTTCGCCTCGGCGCTTTCCGGGCGCCTGCGCACGCTGGCGGCTAACGCCGACCGATTGGGCGAAGGCCTGCCGCTGGCGCCGCAACCGCGTGCCGGCGACGAGCTGGGCCAGGTCGGCCAGCGCCTGGCGCAGGCCAGCGAACTGCTCGCCGCACGTGCGGCCGAAGCGCAACTGGCACGGCGCGAGGCAGAAACCGCCAACCGCGCAAAGACCGAATTCCTGTCGCGCAGCAGCCACGAATTGCGCACACCGCTCAACGCGATCCTGGGCTATGCGCAGGTGCTGGAAATGGATCTGCCCGAGCCCGGGCATCGCCGTCATCTGCAGCATATTCTCGGCGCCGGCCGGCACCTGCTGGGGCTGATCACCGAGCTGCTGGACATCGCGCGTATCGAAGCCGACCAACTGGATCTGAGCCCGGAGCCGATCTCGGTGCGCGCGGCCGTCCACGAGGCGCTGGGCCTGATCGCCCCGGACGCGGACAAGCACGGCATCGCGTTGCAGCCGGCTGCCATCGACGGGCCGTGGACAGTGCGCGCCGATGCGCAGCGGCTGCGCCAGGTGCTGCTCAACCTGCTGTCGAACGCGGTCAAGTTCAATCGCACCGGCGGCCAGGTGCAGGTGAGCGCGCAGCCGGATGGCGAGCAGGTGCGCATCACGGTCGCCGACCAGGGCGCGGGCCTGACGCCGGCGCAGATCGAGCGGCTGTTCACGCCGTTCGAGCGGCTGGGTGCGGAACGCTCGGCGGTGGAAGGCACCGGCCTGGGCCTGGCACTGAGCAAGCGGTTGATCGAGGCGATGGGCGGGTGCATCGGCGTGGACAGCAGCCGCGATGGCGCGCGCTTCTGGATCTCGCTGCCGCAGGGCGAACCGCAACGCAGCGAGCCGGCACGCGCCATCGTGCCGCCGAGTAACGCGGGCACGGGCGTGTGCCGGCTGCTGAGCATCGAAGACAACCCGTCCAACCAGGCCCTGATCCGCACCCTCAGCGAACGCCGCCCGCAATGGCAGCTGCTGGAAGCGGCCAGCCTGGCGCAGGCGCGCGCGCTGCTGCAGCACGGCGTGCCGGATCTGATCCTGCTGGACCTGCATCTGAGCGACGGCAACGGCGAAGAACTGCTGCGCGAGCTGCAGGCGCAGCCGGCCACGGCCGGCGTGCCGGTGGTGGTGATCAGTGCCGATGCCACCACCGCCACCCTGGCGCGCGTCGGCAATCAGGGCGTGCGCGCGTATCTGACCAAGCCGCTTGATGTGGCGGAATTCTTCACTGTGATCGACGGACTGCTGGCATGACACGCGACGAAATCCTGGCTTCCCGCATCCTCATCGTCGACGACGAGCCGGCCAATGTGCGGCTGCTCGAAGACCTGCTGCAGCGCGAAGGCTTCCAGCAGGTCATCGCCACCACCGACCCATTGCGGGTGATGGGGCTGGTGTCGGCGTTCGCGCCGGACCTGATCCTGCTGGATCTGAAGATGCCGGAACTGGACGGCTATGCACTGCTGGAACAACTGGCGCGGCTGTCCGATCCTGGCCACTTCCTGCCGGTGATCGTGCTCACCGCCGACCCCAGCCGCAGCGCGCGCCATCGCGCCCTGGGCCTGGGCGCCAAGGACTTTTTGACCAAGCCGCTGGATACCTTCGAGGTCGCGCTGCGGGTCTGGAACGTGGCCGAAACCACCGTGCTGTTCAAGCGCCTGCGGGCGCTGGCCGCACCGGATGCGGCGCCGCCAGGGTGGCGCCAGCCGGAATGACGCGCGCCAATCGTAGGAGCGCACCCGGGCGCGACCGGGGCTTTGCCGATAACACCAGCGCAGAAGCGCACCCGGGCGCGACGTGGCGTTTATCGGCACAGCCTCGTCGCGCCCTGGTGCGCTCCTACGACGGGCGCTGCGCTACAGCGCGCGGGTGACCTCGCCGCACAGGCCGATCTCTGCCAGTACCGCCTGTGCCTGGCTCAGGTGCAGGTCGGCCACGCAGACCTGCAGCACGCCGAAGGCAGGCAGTTCCCCGGCGCCGCCCAAGAGCGACTCGCCGAACACGAAGGCGGTGATGCCGGCATCCTCCAGCGCGTGCTTGGCCAGATGCGCGTCGATGATGTGACTGGCGCGATAGGCGATCTGCATGTCAGCCGCGCTCCAGGCGTTCGCGCGCGGCGTCCTGCTTCCACTCGCGCAGTGCCGGCAGTGCATCCAGTGCAGCCAGGTAATCGCCGGCAGCCTCGAACAGCGGCACGCCGTAGCTGGCAAAACGCAGCGCGACCGGGGCGAACATCGCATCGACAATGCCGAAGTCGCCGCACAGGAACTGCCCGGCATGACCATGTTCGGCGCGCAGGCTGGCCCATAGCGCCTGGATGCGTGTGATGTCGCGCTCGGCAGCCGCGTCCCAGCGGGCCGGGCCAGGCGCGCGGGCCAGATTCATCGGCAGCTGGGTGCGCAAATCCACAAAGCCCGAGTGCATTTCCGCCGCCGCCGCGCGTGCCTGCGCCCGCACCGACAGCTCGGCCGGCCAGCCGCGGCCATCCAGCCAGCGTTCGTTGACGTATTCGCAGATCGCCAGCGAATCCCAGACATGCAGGGTGTCGTCCCATAGCACCGGCACCTTGCGGGTGGGCGAATAACCGGCGATGCGGGCCTGGAATTGCGGCGTATCCAGCGGCAGCGCGATCTCTTCGAACGGTACCTGGAAGTGCCGCAGCAGCAGCCACGGGCGCAGCGACCAGGAGGACAGGGTCTTGTCGCCGATCACCAGGCGGGGCAAAGGCATGCGTGAGGCACTCCGAAGGATCGCCGCAGCGTACGCGCCGGCGGCGGTGCCGGCCAGCCCGTCGTGCCGCCTGCCGATGGCACCCGGCCTGGGTGCGGTCAGCCCATGCAGGCCCCGGCAGCAAGGCGCTTACGCGCAGGATCACCGCGCACAGGCCACGCGCGATGGCCGGCCTCCGACACGCCGCCTACCCCTAACCGGTGCCACCGCCTAAACTTGCGGTTTACCTATTGCTGATGCGCGCATGTCCGAGACCCTAGCCACCGACGCCACCGCCCCGGCGGAGAAGAAAGACTTCATCCGCCAGATCGTCCGCGAGGATCTGGCCAGCGGCAAGCACACGGTCATCCGCACCCGCTTCCCGCCCGAGCCCAACGGCTATCTGCATATCGGCCACGCCAAGGCGATCTGCCTGGATTTCGGCCTGGCCTCCGAGTTCGGCGGGCTGTGCAATCTGCGCCTGGACGACACCAACCCGGCCAAGGAAGACCCCGAGTTCGTGGTCGCCATCCAGGACGACGTGCGCTGGCTGGGGTTCGAGTGGGCGCAGCTGCGCCATGCATCGGATTATTTCGAGGTGTATTACCTGGCCGCGGAAAAACTGATCCGCGACGGCCATGCCTTCGTCTGCGACCTGTCCGCCGAGCAGGTGCGCGAATACCGCGGCACGCTGACCGAGCCCGGCCGCAATTCGCCGTTCCGCGAGCGCAGCGTCGAGGAAAACCTGGACCTGTTCCGGCGCATGCGTGCCGGCGAATTCCCCGATGGCGCACGCACCCTGCGCGCCATGATCGACATGGCCAGCGGCAACATCAACCTGCGCGACCCGGCGCTGTACCGCATCAAGCATGTCGAGCATCAGAACACCGGCAATGCGTGGCCGATCTACCCGATGTACGACTTCGCGCATTCGCTGGGCGATGCGGTGGAAGGCATCACCCATTCGCTGTGCACGCTGGAATTCGAAGACCACCGCCCGCTCTACGACTGGTGCGTGGACAAGGTGGACCTGGCCGCGCATCCGGAGCTGCTGCAGCCGCTGCTGGACAAGGGGCTGCCGCGCGAGGCCGCCAAGCCGCGCCAGATCGAGTTCTCGCGTCTGAACATCAACTACACGGTGATGAGCAAGCGCAAGCTCACTGCGCTGGTGGAAGAACAGCTGGTGGACGGCTGGGACGACCCGCGCATGTACACGCTGCAGGGCCTGCGCCGGCGCGGCTATACGCCGGCGGCGATGCGCCTGTTCGTGGACCGGGTGGGGATCAGCAAGCAGAACTCGCTGATCGATTTCTCGGTGCTGGAAGGCTGCCTGCGCGAGGACCTGGATGCGGCCGCGGCGCGCCGCATGGCGGTGGTCGACCCGCTCAAGCTGGTGCTGACCAATCTGCCGGAAGGCCACGTAGAGACGCTGAGTTTCTCCAACCATCCCAAGGACGAGAGCTTCGGCACGCGCGAGGTGCCGTTCGCACGCGAGCTGTGGATCGAGCGCGAGGATTTTGCCGAAGTCCCGCCCAAGGGCTGGAAGCGCCTGGTGCCCGGCGGCGAGATCCGTCTACGCGGCGCCGGCATTGCGCGCGTGGACGAGGTGATCAAGAACGACGCAGGCGAGATCGTCGAGCTGCGTGGCTGGCTGGACCCGGAGTCACGTCCGGGCATGGAAGGCGCCAACCGCAAGGTCAAGGGCACCATCCATTGGGTCAGCGCCGCGCATGCGGTGGAAGCGGAAATCCGCCTGTACGACCGCCTGTTCTCGGTGGAAAAGCCCGATGACGAGTCCGAGGGCAAGACCTACCGCGACTATCTCAACCCCGAGTCCAAGCGCAGCGTGCGCGGCTATGTGGAGCCAAGTGCGGCACAGGCGGCGCCCGAGCAGTCGTTCCAGTTCGAGCGTACCGGCTACTTCGTTGCCGATCGCCGCGACCATAGCGCTGCCACGCCGGTGTTCAACCGCAGCGTGACCCTGCGCGACACCTGGGCCAAGTGATTCAGACCGCGCCGGATGCCAGCCATCCGGCGCGGGAACGGCGGCAGGCAGCCGCAGCCAGGCCTGCGGTAATCGGCGCATCGCTGGTGGTCACCGCGCGTGATCCAGCCAGCGGTGACGACGCCTCAGAGCGGTATCTTCTGAGTTGATGAGCAAGCGCAATGGAGACTGCGTGCCGCACTTCGTTGCATGCTGCATGGCATGAAGGAGCAGCACGATGCGTGAGCGCTTGATGATGGGTGTTGCCTGCGGCATCGGCGCAGGTGCGTTATGGGGACTGGTGTTTCTGGCGCCGCAGTTGCTGGCGGCGTTTACGCCGTTGCAACTGGCCGTTGCCCGTTATCTGTCGTATGGCGCGGTCGCAGCCCTGGTGCTGGCACCGCGCGCGCGCCAGACCGCTGCGCGGCTGGGGCGCGCCGAATGGTGGGCGCTGGTGCGTCTGAGCCTGCTGGGCAACCTGATCTACTACGTGCTGCTCGGCAGCGCGGTGCAGTGGGCCGGCAGCGCGGCGACCGCACTGATCATCGGCCTGCTGCCGGTGGTGGTCACCGTGATCGGCACGCGGGCCGCAGGCGCGGTGCAACTGCGACGCCTGGCCGCGCCCTGCGTGTTGTGCGTCATCGGCGTGGCGCTGGTCGCCCTGGATACCTTGCAGCACGATGCCGCTCACCACGCCAGCGATCGCGCCACCCGCATCGCCGGCCTGCTGTGCGCAGTCGGTGCGCTGGTATCGTGGTCGGCCTATTCCATCGGCAATGCGCGCTGGCTGCGGCGGCGCCCGGACCTGTCAGGTGGCGATTGGTCGCTGCTGACCGGCGTGGTCACCGGCGCATTGGCGCTGTTGCTGGCGCCGGCCGCACTGATCGGCAGCGCGCCACATGCGCCGATCGACTGGGCCAGTTTCTGGGGCATCTCGCTGTTGCTGGGCATCCTGGCCTCGGTGATCGGCAACGCCCTGTGGAACCGGGCCAGCCGGGTGCTGCCGCTGACTTTGGTTGGCCAGATGATCGTGTTCGAGACGGTCTTTGCGTTGCTGTACGGCTTTGCCTGGGAAATGCGCCTACCCACGCCACTGGAGCTTGCCGCCATCGCCTGCCTGCTGGTCGGCGTGCTGTGGTGCGCAGCACTGCATGCGGAAGCGAAATGATGCAGGCACCTGATGCACGCAGCCGCCTAGATTGCAGGCTGTGTCCGCCAGCAACGCCGCCATGTGCCTTCCACAACCATGTCCACGCCCGCCTGCAAACACGCTGCGCAGCGCGGTGTTTTCGCTGTCGTTCGGCCTGGCGGCCTGCTCGCCGCAGCCACCCGTCTCGAACGCGGTGACCCCGGCCGAGGTGTTCTGCACGCTTCTTCCGAGCCGGCCAGATGACGATCTGCCCAGCGACCGCCGCGACGAAAGCATGCAGCAACTGGACCTTGCCACGCGCTGCCACTGGGCTCTGCGCAGACAGCGTTGACTGCGGTGAAACTGCAGGCGTGTTGCGGTCGCACGCCGCGCCCCGGCCAGCGTCATCAGCCGTAACGCGCGCAGGGCCCCGATCCCAGGGGTTTCCGTAGCTGATCCAGCGCGCGCCACATTCCGCGCATCCCGGGCTTACCATGGCCGCTCACCTGTCCTGATCGGAGCGGCCGCATGTCCCGTCTTTTGTCCCGGTGTCTGAGCACGCTGTTGCTGCTGGCCTGCCTGGTGTCGATCGGCTGCGTGGCCGCACCACCGGCCGATACCGCCGCGCAGCCTCCGGCGACCGACTCGGCAAGCGGCCCGGCCACCGGCAAACCGGTCACCGTGACCACCACCTGCCGCACCGACGCCGATTGCACGGTGAAGAACGTCGGCAACTGCTGCGGCGCCTTCCCGGCCTGCGTCAACGTCAACAGTGCCACCGACCCCAAAGGCGTACTGGCGCAGTGCCAGGCCAGCGGCATGATGAGCGTGTGCGGCTTCCGCGAGATCAGTGCCTGCCAGTGCGTGGCCGGGCAATGTGCCGCAAAGGACGCCCAGGCCGATACACTGCGCCCCGCTCCCCCCTCTACAGAAATGGTCCACTGATGCTTTACGCGCAAGTCCACCTCACGCTGCCCGACTGGATCCACGCGCATGTCGACGACAGCCGCGCCTATCCCAGCGACGAGGACAAGGTGGCGCTGGCAATCGAGCTGTCGCGGATGAATGTGCAAGAGCGCAGCGGCGGCCCGTTCGGTGCGGTCGTGTTCGGCCCGGACCACCGCATCATCGCCGCGGCGGTGAACCGCGTGGTGCCGCAGACCACCTCGCTGGCGCATGCCGAAAACATGGCCTACATGCTCGCGCAGCAGCGCCTGCAGACGCCGCGCCTGAACGATGTGCTGTCGCCGGTAACGCTGGCCACCTCCGCGCAGCCGTGCTGCCAGTGCTACGGCGCCACGGTGTGGGCCGGCATCGACCGCCTGCTGATCGGCGCACGCGCCGAAGACGTGATGGCGCTGACCGAATTCGACGAAGGCCCGCTGCCTGCCGACTGGGTGGGCGAGCTCACCCGCCGCGGCATCGAGGTGGTGCGCGACGTGCATCGCGATCAGGCCTGCGCGGTGCTGCGCAACTATGGCGAGGGCGGCGGTGACCATTACTGATCTGCCCCGCAGCGATCGCGCACGCCAGGCACTGCGATGAGCGGCCTGCTGTGTTACTGCCGCCAGGGCTTCGAGCCGGAGCTGGCCGCCGAGTTGAGCGCGCGCGCCGCATTCGTCGGCATCGCCGGCTATGCACGTACCCAGCGCAACGACGGCTATGTGCTGTTCGTCTGCGATGAGGCCGCACAACTCGCTGCGAAACTGCACTGGCGCGAGCTGATCTTCGCGCGGCAGAAGCTGGTGGTGATTGCCGAACTCAAGGGCATCGACCCCAAGGACCGCATCACGCCGATCCTGGCCGCTCTGGAAGGCCAGCCGCGTTTCGGCGATCTGTGGGTGGAACACCCGGATTCGGACGCGGGCAAGCCGCTGGCAGGGCTGGCGCGCAGCTTCGGCAATGCCTTGCGTCCGGCCTTGCGCAAGGCCGGCCTGCTCACCGACAAGCCGCAGTCGCGCCTGGCACGGCTGCACATCTGTTTTCTCGATGGCGACCACGCCTTGCTGGCGGTGGCAGATAGTGCCGACAGCGCGCCCTGGCCTCTGGGCATTCCACGTTTGAAGCTGTTGCCGGAGGCGCCATCGCGCTCGGCGCTTAAGCTCGACGAAGCCCTGCTCACCCTGCTCGCGCCGGACGAACGCGAAGCGCTGGTTAAACCCGGCATGCGCGCCGCCGACCTGGGCGCAGCTCCCGGCGGCTGGACCTGGGTGCTCACCCGCCAGCACCTGCATGTCACCAGCGTCGACAACGGCCCGCTACGCGAGCACGTGCTGGAGACCGGCCTGGTCGAGCATCTGCGTGCCGACGGCTTTCATTGGAAGCCTGCGCAGGCGCTGGACTGGATGGTCTGCGACATGGTCGAGCAACCGCGCCGCGTGGCCGAACGCATGGCCACCTGGATCCGCGAAGGCTGGTGCCGCAACACCATCTTCAACCTCAAGCTGCCGATGAAAAAGCGCTGGGACGAGACCCGCCTGTGCCTGGACCTGTTCGAGCAGCAGGCCGAGAAATCGCTGATCGTGCGTGCCAAGCAGCTGTATCACGATCGTGAGGAGATCACGGTGTTGGCGATGCGGGATTAGGGACTGGGATTCGGGATTGGGGAATCGGGAATCGTAAAAGCGGGGGATTGGTGGCGTTGTTGCTGTGGGTGCTGGCGGGTATCGCATTACTTTGGTGTGGCGTTCCACATCAGCGCAGTCGGCAGTGCTGGCAGTACGGCGTGATTGATCGGCAGCCGCTTTCGGTGCTGGACTGCACGGCCCTTGGGGACTTCATCGTGGCAGGCTGGTACGGGCCAGCCTGCGCCTGGATTGGGCGGGCCAGCTCCGTCGATTGACGGAGCTTAGGCGCGATCAGAGCACGATTCGCTTGCTGCCCTCGCGGGCCGAGCGGTAGATCGCATCGACGATGCGGATGTCGCGCAGGCCTTCTTCGCCGGGCGCGCGCAGCGGGGTGCCGTTGATGATCGCCAGCGCGTCCTCGTCCATCTGCAGCGCCTGCTGGTGCGGCACCTTGGCATCGAACACGCGCCCGTCGCTGGCCTTGCCGGTCACGCCCTGGTAGCTCTGGAACGGCAACAACTCGTACCAGCCGCGCTCGCATTCGGCACGCAGCACATTCATGTTGTTGCCGAAGCTGGTCTTGCACTCGGCACGCACCGCGTTCGGGAATTCCAGGGTGAAGTCCATATGCTCGTCGACTTCGTCGAACAGTTCGGGGCGATCGGTCCAACGCTTGGCGGTCACAGCCAACGGCTCGCTGCCCACCGTGTAGCGCGCGGCATTGAGCGGATACACGCCCATGTCGTACATCGCACCGCCGCCGAACTGGGAGCGCAAGCGCCACGGACGATCGGCCTTGGTCGCATCGTGATAGCCGTTGTACCCGGCCTCGGCGCGCACACGCTGCATCGCGCCGAACGGCTTCTCGCTGGCCATCGCGATCAGGCGACGCGTGTTGGGTTCGTGCTGCATGCGGTAACCGATGGTCAGCGCCACCTTGTTGCGCTTGCACGCCGCGATCATCGCCTCGCACTCGCCGGCATGCATCGCCATCGGCTTTTCGCACCAGACGTGCTTGCCGGCCGCCGCTGCGCGCAGGGTCAGCGGCGCATGCAGATGGGTCGGCGTGACGATATAGACCACGTCGATGTCGTCGTTGTCGGCGATCCGGTCGAAGTTCTCGTAGTTGTAGACGTTGCGGTCGGCGATGCCGTACTTGGCTTGCCACTGCGGAATCTTCGCGGGCGTGCCGGTGACGATGCCGGCCAGCTTGCAATGCTTGGTCAGTGCCAGGCCCGGCGCGAGCTGTTCGCTGGCATAACTGCCCAGACCGGCCAGTGCCACATTGAGCGGTTTGCCCGGCTTTTTCTTCGGCAACGCCCAGCCGGGCGCAGCAAGCAGGATGCCTGCACCGCCGAACGCGGCGAGCAAACGGCGACGTGTGATCGATTCCACGGACATGCAAACCTCCTTGGCAAGATTGAGAGCGGCTGACACCATCGCGTGCGTTCGTCAGCGACGACAACACACTCGCACCGGAGTGTCAGTGGGTACATGCCGCACCGCGCCCAATCACACTGCCCGCAGGTGGGCGCAGTGCTGCTGTTGGTCGCTCGTCGGCCAATGCTGCCCGGGCACCTTACTTGATCGTGCGTGATCACCGCCATGGCCGCTGCGCACGTTCTGGCACACTGGCAACGATCCCATCTGGAGCATGCCGCATGACCGCTGTTGCCCGCCATCGTTTCCTGCCATTGGCCTTACTGTTGTCCAGCTCGCTGGCGATCGCTGCCGATGCGCCGTTCGTTGCGCGCGACCTGATCGGCGACGGCGCCTTCACCCACAATGCCGAAGGTCCTGCAGCCGGACCGGATGGCGCGCTCTATGCGGTGAATCTGGGCAAGGACGGCACCATCGCACGCATTGCCCTGCACGCCGATGGCAGCGCCAAGGCAGAGGTGTTCGTGACCTTGCCCGAGGGCAGCACCGGCAATGGCATCCGCTTCCGCGACGGGACGATGTACGTGGCCGATTTCACCGGCCACAAGATCCTGCAGGTGAACCTGCAGACGCGCGCGGTCAGCACCTTCGCCTCGCTACCCGATGCCGACGGCCCCAACGATCTGGCAATTGCGCCCGATGGCAGCTTCTATGCAAGCGACCCGAACTGGAAGGACAACAGCGGCCGCCTGTGGCACATCAGCCGCGATGGCGTCGTCGCGTTGATGGAATCGGGCATGACCACGCCCAACGGGTTGGACGTCAGCCCCGACGGGAAGCATCTCTACGTCAACGAAAGCATGTCGCGCAAGGTGTGGGTATACGACCGCGTCGATGGCGGCCTGCGCAACAAGCGCCTGCTGATCAGCTTCCCGGACTTCGGCATGGATGGCATGCGTTGCGATGCCGACGGCAACCTCTATATCGCCCGCTACGATGCCGGGCAGATCGCGGTGGTCTCGCCGCAGGGCAAGTTGCTGCGCACGGTCGCGTTGAAAGGCCGCAAGGCCAGCAACGTCGCGTTCGGCGGCACCGATGGCAAACAGGTGTTCGTCACCTTGCAGGATCGTGGCGCAGTTGAAACGTTCAGGTCCGATCGCCCGGGCCGCGAAACCGGACGCTGAAACTGCTGCGCGCGTCGCAACGGTTCTCAGGTCGCGCAACAGCGTCCTGGCATCCTGCAGGTCACCCGTGGAGGACTCCCCATGCAACCGATCGAACTCAAGGACGCGGCTGCCTTCGGCAACGAATTCCTGCGCCTGACCCTGCTGCAGGGATTCCAATCGCTGACCAAGCGCGATCTGGAATTGCTGATCTTCGTGCTGCTCGAACGCGACGGCGCCATCTCGCGCAACAGCTCCAACGCGATGGTCGCGCTGCAGCTGCGGGTGACCTCGGCCAAGGTCAAGGCGTTGCGTCGCGACGGCTATGCGCGCTGGCGCTCGCTTGTGCCCGAAGAAGGCGACGCGGCAATGCAGCGCATCGTCGCCAACGTGCTCACCGAAGACAACCTGCGCTCCGGTGCCAAGCACGTCAGCGAGCGTAGCCGCAAGGAAGGCTTTCTGGCGGTGCGCATCGAACACCCGGATGACGCGCAGCAATTCGAACAGGCCATCCTGGATGTGGGTGCCTTGCCGGTGTACGAGCGCAATCGCGAAGTGGTCGCGGTGCGCTTCGACACGCTGCTGAAAGTCGCCGAGCGCTGGGGCTATCTGCAGCCGGATCCGCAGGCCACCGTGCGCGAGCTGCAAAAGCTCACACCCACCGCCGAAGAAGTGGCGGACCTGTTGAAGAAGGACATCGCGCAGGTGCGTTGGGAAGACGTACGGCGCGCGCTCAACAGCCTGGGCGCCAAAGCCGTGGCCAGCACTGCCGAGGGCGGTCTGAAGGGCTTGTTGAAGATCGTGTTTCCATTCATCCCCGGCTGAGCCGCTTTCCTGGATGCGGCGTGCGACGGTGCGGTGTGGCCATGGGTTCCGATTGCCGATGCCGCATCGCGCACGCCGCACCGTCAGCTAGTGCATGCAGGCACTGTCGTCAGACATCGAGCGCACGTTGCACACCTCAGGACGCCCGACAGCCTCTCTGCTTGCGGGCTGTTCCACATCAGGGGGATCTGATGACCACCGTTCGTACCGTTTCGTTTTCCGTATTGCTGCTGCTCGGCGGCCACGCGCTCGCGCAACAGGCGCCGACGCCGGCCAGCAGCATGCCGCTGATCGATGTGCCCAACGTGATTCGCACCCAGCCGCTGTCCAGCGGCGAGGTCACCCATCAGGCCCAGCTGGAGCGTCCGCGCGGCGAGTCCAGCGTGATCGTGCGCTCGATCCAGCCCAACAGCGTGGTCGGCAGCTACCGCATCGATTTCCAGGCCATGGATACCGACGGCGACGGCAGCATCAGCCGCGCCGAGGCACAGGCCAACCCGGCACTGGCCGATGAATTCGACGCGCTCGACACCCAGCACAGCGGCCACCTGAGCCGCGAACAGCTGGCCGGCTGGCTGATCCAGTAAGGCATTCGGCAGCATCGCAAACAGGGCCGTGCGCACCCGCGCTACGCAGGCGCGCACGGCCCTTCGTATATGACCACCACAACCTCTTGCAGTGCCCGCTTCGGTCGGCTAGATTGTATTTAACGGATACAATTTGGATGGATCGATGAGCGCTCGCCTGGCCCTTGCCGCAGACCTTGGCTATCAATTGCAGCTGGCGACCCTGGCCTCCAGCCACGCCGCGCGCCAGGAACTGGCCGAACTGCACCTGACTCCGGCGCGCGTCACCGCCTTGATCCATATCCGCGATCAGCCCGGCTGCGACCAGACCGAACTGGGCAACCGCCTGCTGGTCAATCGCGCTGCCGGCATGAAGATCGCCAACGCACTGGCCGAGCAGGGCCTGATCGAGCGCCTGGCCGGCCGCGACCGACGCAGCAAGGGCCTGTACCTCACCCCGCTTGGCGAGCGCACGCTCGGCACCGCCCAGGGCTGCCTGGCGCGGGCGGTCGCGCGCACCTGCACCGGCCTGCAGGCCAGCGAGCAGCAGACCTTGCTGCGCCTACTCTGCAAGTTGAACGCCAGCGCCACGTTGGAACGGGCAAACGTGCCGGACGCCGCGCTCGCCGAAGAACTGTGACTTCCACTCTGTACCGACTCGAAGGAGACGCCGCTTGAACGAGCATGACGTGGTATCGGTCCGCATCGAAAACCGCATTGCCTGGGTGAAGTTTGCACGCCCCGACAAACGCAATGCGATGAGCCCGGCGCTCAACCGCCGCATGATGGACGTGCTGGACGAGCTGGAATTCGACGACAACGTCGGCGTGCTGGTGCTCGGTGGCGAAGGCACCGCCTGGTCGGCCGGCATGGACCTGAAGGAATATTTCCGCGAGACCGAGGCCCAGGGCCTGCGCGGCGTGCGTCGCTCGCAGCGCGAATCCTACGGCTGGTTCCGCCGCCTGCGCTGGTACCAGAAACCCACCATCGCGATGGTCAACGGCTGGTGTTTCGGTGGCGGTTTCGGGCCGTTGTTCGCCTGCGACCTGGCGATCGCCGCCGACGAGGCGCAGTTCGGCCTGTCGGAAATCAACTGGGGCATCCTGCCCGGCGGCGGCGTCACCAAGGTCGCGGTGGAACTGCTGTCCATGCGCGATGCGATGTGGATGACACTGACCGGCGAAATGGTCGACGGCAAGAAGGCCGCCGAATGGCGTCTGGTCAACGAAAGCGTGCCGCTGGAACGGCTGGAAGCACGCACCCGCGAAGTGGCCCAGTTACTGCTCAAGAAGAATCCGGTCGCGCTGAAGTATGCAAAGGACGCGGTGCGCCGGGTCGGCACCATGACCTACGACGAAGCCGAAGATTACCTGGTGCGCATGCAGGAAGCGGCCAATTCCTTCGACAACAACGCCCGCAAGGAAGGCATCCGTCAGTTCATCGATGAGAAGAGCTACAAGCCGGGCCTGGGCGAATACGACCTGACCAAAAACAGCGCCTGAGCACGTCCTACGGCGCCTGAAGCGATGCGTGCAGCACGCGCATCGCTGGCGCTGCCAGTGGTTTTCTGCACCGAGGAGGGAGTATGGAAGCCTTGTCCGCAACCCTGCGCGGAATCGCCGCGCGTGGGCCGTTGGGCCTGTTCATCGACGGCCAATGGCGCGCAAGCAGCGGCGATCGCGACGTCGATGTGATTGCCCCACACACCGAACAACGCCTGCTGCGCTACACCGAGCCCTCGCCGGCAGACACCGAGGCGGCCATCGCCGCCGCGCGTGCCGCGTTCGACAGCGGCCCCTGGCCGCAGCTATCGCCGCAAGAGCGTGGCGTCGTGCTCAAGCGCGTGGCCACACAGCTGCGTGCGCGCCTGCCGGAGCTGGCCGAGGCCTGGACCGGACAGGTCGGCGCCACGATCGGCTTCAGTCGCCGCGCCTCGCAGCAGGCACCCGGCCTGTTCGACTATTACGGCGATCTGATCGCGACCCATCCGTTCGTGGAGCCGCGTGCACGTGCCAACGGCGGCCGCGTGCACATCGTGCAGGAGCCGGTGGGTGTGGTCGCCACGATCACTCCCTGGAACGCACCTCTGGTACTGCTCTGCTACAAGGTCGCTGCGGCCCTGGCGGCCGGTTGCACGGTGGTGGCCAAACCCTCGCCGGAAACGCCGATCGATGCCTACATTCTGGCCGAGTGCATCAGCGCCGCCGGGGTGCCCGATGGCGTGTTCAATCTGCTACCCGGTGGTCGCGAGGTCGGCGAACAGCTGATCCGCCATCCGCAGGTGGACAAGGTGAGTTTCACCGGTTCCACCCAGGCCGGGCGGCTGATCGGGGTGGCCTGCGCCGAGCGGCTGGCGCGGGTCGGGCTGGAGCTGGGCGGCAAGTCGGCCGCGATCGTGCTGGACGATGCAGACATCGCCAAGCTACTGCCCAGCCTGGTGCCCTACTCGATGCCGATCACCGGCCAGGTGTGCTTCGCACTCACCCGCGTGCTGGTGCCGGCGCAGCGACGCGAGGAGATCCTGCAGGCGTACTGCGCGGCCGTTGGCGCGCTCAAGTTGGGCGACCCGTTCGCAGCGGAGACCGGCATGGGCCCGTTGGCGCTTGGCCGCCAGCTCGAGCGCGTGCAGTCCTACATCGCACAAGGCCGCGCCGAGGGCGCACGCCTGGTCATGGGCGGCGGCCGGCCGACGCATCTGCCGCGCGGCTTCTTCATCGAGCCGACGGTGTTTGCCGAGGTGACCCCTGACATGACCATCGCCCGCGAAGAGATCTTCGGCCCGGTGGTGAGCTTCATCGATTACCACGACGAGGCCGACCTGATCGCCAAGGTCAATGCCAGCGACTTCGGCCTGCACGGCACGGTCTACAGCGAGGATCCCGATCGCGCCTACCGCATCGCCCGCCGCGTGCGCAGTGGCAGTCATTCGATCAATGGCATGTGGGTGGACTTCGACATGCCGTTCGGCGGGGTCAAGCACTCCGGGATCGGCCGCGAAGGCGGCGTCGAAGGGCTGCACGCCTTCCTGGAAACCAAAACCATCTACCTCAATTAGGCCCTTCAGCCCACCGACCGCGCAACCAACACAGCGCGGTCGCAACGCGATGCGACAGGCACTGCCTTGTCCGTCGGTTCCTGCGGTGTGTCCGCACTTTCTGGTGAACGTTCGCCAGGTGTCCTGGCGCAGGCGTCAACCTTCAGCCGCAGCCGTCGCACTCACGCCAGTCACTCCCCCAATCTGCATTCGGAAGACAGCGCCATGACCATGCCGACCGACTCGATCTCCTTCCACGCCCGCCTCACCCCACACCGGCTTGCCGCCCGCGACCTGCTGCAGGACCGGCAATGGACGTACGCAGAACTGGATATCTTGATCGGCCGTCTGGCCGCCTTGCTGCAGGCGCGCGGCTGCATCGATGGCGAACGGCTCGCCGTGCTGGCGCGCAATTCGGTCTGGCAGGTGGCGCTGCATTTCGCCTGCGGACGCGTCGGCGCGATTTACGTGCCGCTGAACTGGCGGCTGAGCACGGCCGAACTGGATGCATTGCTGCAGCGCGCCGAGCCACGCCTGCTGTTGGGCGACGACGTTGCGGCAGGGCGCACCGATGTCGCCTCGCTGGCCGACTTCGTCGATGCGGCGAACACGCTCGAGCCGGCGGACACCGGGTCGATTCCCCCCGAACGCATCAGCCTGATCCTGTTTACCTCCGGCACCTCCGGCCAGCCCAAAGGCGTGATGCTGAGCGAGCAGAACCTGCAGCAGGTGGCGCACAACTTCGGCGTCACCACGCGCGTAGATGCCGGCAGCAGTTTCCTGTGCGAAGCGCCGATGTTCCACATCATCGGCCTGGCCACCAACGTGCGCCCGGTGCTGGCGGTGGGCGGCTCGATCCAGGTTTCCAACGGCTTCGAGCCCAGGCGCACGCTGGGCTGGCTGAGCGACCAGTCGCTGGGCATCACCCATTACGTCGGCGTGCCGCAGATGATGCAGGCCTTCCGCAGCCAGCCCGGTTTCGACGCGGCGTCGCTGCGGCATCTCACCGCGCTGGTCAGCGGCGGCGCGCCGCATGCCAGCGATGACCTGCTCGGCTGGCTGGACGACGGTGTGCCGATGGTCAGCGGCTTCGGCATGAGCGAGGCCGGCACAGTGTTCGGCATGTCGGTGGACTGCGCGGTGATCCGCGACAAGCTGGGCGCGGTCGGCATTTCGACCCCTGCAGTGCAGACGCGCGTGGTCGATGGCGATGGCAACGACTGCCCAGTCGGCGTGCCCGGTGAGTTGTTGTTGCGCGGCCCCAACCTCAGCCCCGGCTACTGGCGCGACCCGCAGGCAAGCGCCGCCGCGCTCGACGAGCACGGCTGGTTCCGCACCGGCGACATCGTGCGGCGCGATGCCGACGGATTCTTCTGGGTCGTCGATCGCAAGAAGGACATGTTCATTTCCGGCGGCGAGAACGTGTATCCGGCCGAGATCGAAGCGCTGCTTGCCGATCACCCGCAGGTACGCGAATGCGCAGTGGTGGGGATCGCCGACCCGCAATGGGGGGAGGTGGGCTACCTGGCGATCGTACCGGCCGACGAGACGCCGGATCTGGAGCAGATCCGCGCCTATCTGATCGAACGGCTGGCCAAGTACAAGGTGCCCAAGCACCTGCGCGTGGTCGAGGCACTGCCGCGCACCGCGACCGGCAAGCTGCAGAAGGCGCGCCTGAAAGATGCGCTGGCCACCGAGACGTGATGCGGCCGGATGTGGATTACGCCGCGAGCAGCCGGCAGTGACCCGCAGGCTCGCTGCCCCAGCCAAGGCAGCGACCGATGCCAGACAGCACAACGGGCAGCCTGAGCTGCCCGTTGTGTGCATGCCGCACTCCAGCGCCATCCCGACACGGCAGCGGCTTGCGCCGCGCATGCCGCGCTCAATCGATCACGCGGACTCGCCCAGCAACAGGTTGTCCTCGCTGATCTGGTCGTCCACCCACACCGCCCCCTGCTCGGCCATGACCGCCAACTGGTGTTCCAGTTCGCGCATCAACAGGCGCACGCCGGGCTTGTGGATGGCACTGCCATCGCGATAGATCACCCCGCCTGCGCGCGCCTGCGACGGCTGCTGCAGCTGGAAGGCACGCAGCTCGCCGCGTGCGATATCCCCGGCCACCATCATGCTCGGCATCACCGCGATGCTGTCGGTGCCGAGCAGGATCTCGCGGGTAAAGCTGGCCGAACTGGAACGCAGCTGATCGCGCGTGGCCAGCCCGTGCTCGCGCATCACCTGCGCCACGTCGCGCTCGACATGCTGGCTCAGCGTCGGCAGCACCTGGCGATACGCAGCGGCTTCGGCAATGCGCACCTGGCCGTTGGCAAACAGGGGGTGATCGCTGCGCGCCACCAGTGCGATCGGGTCCTGGTACAGCACCTTGCGGATCAACGCGTCGTAGCGGGCCAGCGGATACAGCCGGCCCACCACCAGGTCGATCTCGTTACCGGCCAGCTTGGGCAGCAGTTCGTCGGTGCGCCCATGCAGCAGGCGTACCCGCAGCGTGGGCTCGGCGCGATACAAGGCGGCCAGCACGGCCGGCAACAGGCCGCTGGCGGCGACCGGCAACGCGCCCACGGTGATGGTGAGCGCATCGTCCTGCAGCAGCCCCTCGAAGGTGTCCTGCGCGCGGCGCAACTGGCCGAGCACGACATGCGCGGTCTGTACCAGCACCTCGCCCATCGCATTGGGGCGCACGCCGCGCGAATGGCGCTCGAACAGCGGCGCGCCGACGATCTCTTCGATCTCCTGCAGGGCACGCGTCAATGCGGGCTGGGTGACGTTCAAGACGCGTGAGGCGCGGAGCAGGCTTTTCTGCCGGTCCAGCGCCTCGATGACACGTAGATGCCGGACCTTGATGCGGTGTTCGAAGAACACAGAGGACATGGTCATGGGGGTAGACCTTACGTTGGGAAGTCGGGGAATGCGGCGGGACGGCACCAGGCCGCCGCCTGCAGCTCAGCGTGCATCGGGTACACGCCGGGTCTGCATGAAATCTTCGAAGGATTCGCCACGCATGATGGCGTAGACCTGCAGATTGGTCATGCGCACCACGCGGGCGAATTTTTCGATGACGAAGAAATTGGCGCCGTACTGCACCAGGCCGAGCCAGTCGCGCGCACGGATCAGCGCCTTTTCATGCTCGGTGAGGCCGGCTTCCTGCATCAGGGTTTCGGAATCTTCCAGAAAGCGGTCGCGCCATGGGGCGCGGATCATATGCCAGAAGAATCGGTTGATGCGCAACGCGCGGTTGCTGGTGCGCAGATCGAACAGGTAAGTGCCGCCGATCTGGTCCATGCCCTGTACTTGCGGATTCATCGGCCGGCCCTCATGCAGCATTCGCGGTAGACGTGGCGTGCGCGAGCAATTGCGCCGAAGACGGCGCGTCAGCGGCTTCGACGCCCGGCTCGTACAGCACCACCGTCATCGCGGTGGTGGTCATCAGGTAGTAGTTCTGATGCAGCTTGCGGATCGGTCCGCCCAGCGCGCCACGCATCGCCAGCCACATGATCTGCTCCACGCTCTCGGCGCCACCCAGGCGCACGTAATCGGTGTGGGTGAGATCGGTCAGCGTTTCCGGCGCATGCTGGAAGCGGTCCAGAAATTCCATGTCCCAGTCGGTGTTGTTGAAACCGGTGCGCTCGCCGTGGATCTGATGCGACAGCCCGCCGGTGCCCACCACCACCACCCTGAGATCTTCCGGATAGGATTCGATCGCCCGCCGCACCGCCTGGCCCAGGCGATAGCAGCGGCGCGCGGTCGGCAGCGGGTACTGCAGCACGTTGATCGCGATCGGCACCACCGTGCCCGGCCAGTCCGGCACGTGCGGCCACAGCAACGGCAGCGGCGCAGCGCAGCCATGGTCGATCGGCTTGTCCTGAAAGACCGTCAGATCGAACTCGTCGTTGACCAGACATTCGGCGATATGCGCCTGCAATTGCACATCGCCGCGGATCGGCGGCAGGTTGCGCAGCCCTGCGCCTTCGTCGGCCACCGGGAAGCGCTCGCCGATGCCCAGGGCGAAGGTCGGATACAGGTCGAAGAAGAACGTCGTGCAATGGTCGTTGTAGAAGAACACCAGCACGTCTGCCTGCTGCTCGGCCAACCAGGCAGCTACCGGTGTGTAGCCATCGAACAACGGCTTCCACAACGGATCCTGCTGTTTGCCCTTGTCGTAGGCCACCCCGATGGTGGGAACGTGCGAGGTTCCGATGCCGCCGATGATGCTTGCCATGCTGCACTCCTGCGATGCACGCCGGCCACCGCTGCTGGCCGATTGCGCATCATTGATTGAGTCGAAATCCGTCCCGCCTTGGGATCCCAACAACGCCGACCAGCCACTCCGGACCGCCAAAACGGTATCCTTGGGATCCAAAGTGCCACCAAGCGCTCTCATCTGCAAGGTTTTTATACCGGTTTTGCGAGTTTTCCCCGTCGAAGGAACGTGCGCTGCAGTACGGCGCGAGAGAATGGAGCCAATGGCGAACAACCACCGATTGCAAGCGGTCCAGCAGCTACGCGAACTGATCCTGTGCGGCACCTTCGCCCCCGGTGAGCGCATCACCGAGGCCGCGCTGGCCGAACGACTGGCCATCTCGCGCACTCCCATCCGTCAGGCCCTGCCAGCCCTGTGCCAGGAAGGCCTGCTGGTGCAGGCCGGCAACCGCGGCTATGCGGTGCGACGTTTCAGCCAGCAGGAGAGCCTGGACGCCCTGGCGGTGCGTGCCCTGATGGAAGGCATGGCCGCACGCGCCGTCGCCGAACAGGGCGCCTCGGCTGCCTTGCTGGCCACGCTGCATGCCTGTCTGGGCGAAGGCGACCGGATCCTGGCCTCGCGCAGCCTGGATGCCGACGACGAGCAGGCCTATGGCGCGATGAATGCCCGCTTCCACCGCGCCATCGTGGTGGCCGCCAACAAGCCGATCCTGACCGAGACCGTGGACCGGTGCACCGTGGTGCCCTTCGTCAGCCCGGTCAATGTGGTGTTCGGCCAACGCTCGCCCACCCTGGCCTACGACGATCTGTACTACGGACATCGGCAGCACGGCGCCATCGTCTCGGCCATCGAACAACGCGATGGCGCGCGTGCCGAACTGTTGTTCCGCGAGCACGCAAATACCCAGCGCCACAGCATGGGCATCTGACGCGCGCACAGGTTTGCCGCGGACAGCGTGCACTGGCCTGGCGCAGCAGCCTGCACAGATTCATAGCTCGAACGTGGGATCACCCGGCCTTGCGCTGCATGCAGCGTTGCCTGCATCAGCGTGCTGCATTCGTCTGCGCCGCGGCATGCACGCAGATACACCGGCGTGCATGCCGCGGATACCTGCGGATTTCCACGCCAGAGAGTCCACGCTAGAGGGAATGCACGAACATCAGGTTGACGCTGGTGCCGGCCACCGAATTCTTCACCTCTACCGGCAGATAGACATTGAAATTCAGCAGGTTGTTGGCATCCAGCCGCCAGGACAGCCCCGGCCCGAGATAGAACTGCATGCGTTTGCTGTCCGGCACACGCTGCCCGTTGGTGCGATTGTCCTTCAGCTGCTGCAGGTAATACCCGTTGATGCCCAGGCGCAGTTGCTCGTTGACCTTCACCGAGCTGGCCAGGTTGGCCCACAGCACATCGCCGGCCTGACCATTGCGAAAACGGAATCCCGGGATCGGCGGTATGCCGCCGGCGCGATCGGTGCGGAAATTGTAGAGATAGTTCAGCCGCATGCTGATCTCCCAGTTGTCGCTGGGTTGTACGGTGAACGCCCAATGCGGCGCCACCGACCAGAATCCGGTGCTCTGGTTGATCGCGACATCGCGATCGAATTTGCCCACCGGAGCAAACGCATCGATCGCGAACCGCTGGAAGAACAGGATTCGTCCGTTGCGCATCACCGGGTCGATCTGCAGCGCCGGGCCGAAGGAAATGTCGCCCATCCCGAACCCGTTGCCGCGCAACTGCACCGGGCTGTCTGCAGCGAAGGACGTGTCGTAGTTGACCAGCGGCACGATCGTATTGAAGCTCAGCGACGCGCGCTTCCACCGATAGGGCGTGACATAGATCAGCTGGGTCAGCAGGACGCTGACACCGACCTTGGGATCGCGGAAGGCAGCCGAATCGTCGCCGCGCGCGTCCTTGATCGCGTCGAAGTCGTAGTGGCGCAGATACTCGATCACCGTCCAGCCCGGCGTCGAGGAGCCGAAGCCATCGAGAAAACTTGTCCCGCCCAGGTTGATGCCCTGCGGCGGTGCAGCGGTTTCCGGCACCGCTTGTGCGGATGCCGCAACGGGCACGCCGGCGCCAAGCAGTGTCAGCAAGGTCAGGACACGGCGCCGGTACGACGGCAACCGTGGCGGTGCAACAGCACAGCAGGCAGATGAGCTCACGCGTTCCACTAGGCGATTCTCCAATGCGATGGATGGATGACTGCGGCGCGACGTGGGGGAGGAAAGCGGTGCTGCGGTACGCGGCGGCGGCGAACGCGCCGTCTGTGCGTCGTTGAATCGGTTCGAGGCAGCGATCAGTCAGCGCCGATGCGCATCAGCAAGGCGCCAAGCCGCTGCTTGAACAACCAGCGCCCCTGCTCCAGTACCAGCACGTCGTCGAAACTGCCGAGCAACGCAGGCGATTGGGCCGTCCAGGGCGGCGCTGTCGAGGTGTCTGCAGCGGTGTAGAGCAGGACCTTGCTGTGCGCATGCGCCAGGGTCGGCGACTGGATGCTGACCAGGGTGTTGAGCATCAGGTGACAGGTCGTCCGCGGCGGACGGGCGCGGAACGATTGCAGAATCGCCTCGCGCCCGTGCACCGGCAGCTCCGGCGCACTGGGGCGGGCGAACACGCCGTCGGCAGTGAACAATGCGGCGAGGCCGTCGTGATCGTGACGATCGTTGAGCAGCGCGAATTGGCGAATCACCTGCTCGCAGGCAATGATGATCGATGCATCGTCGGGCATGCAGCCTCCTCGGGTCATTACTGAAAAACCGACACGCCTGATCAGCGACGGCAGCGCACGCGCCGCCAGCCGGACCGGGCCGCCATCACGCGTCCTGCAGCCAGTCGCGCATTGCTGCACTGACGGCCGCGGGCGCTTCCAGAGGCGCCATATGCCCGCTGTTTTCGAAGACCACCAGCCGTGCGTGCGGGATCTGCTGCGCCATCTGCTGGTGCTGGGCCAGGGGGCTCCAGACGTCCTGCCGACCCACGCCCAGCAAGGTCGGGCAGCGGATCTGCGCCAGCACCGGCGCGGCGTCGGGGCGCTCCAGCAAGGCTTCGATCTGGCCGGCGTAGTCCTGCACGCTATGCCGCTGCACCATCGCCATCAGTGGGTTCATCAGCTCGGCATCGGCGTGCCGGTCCGGATGCAGCATCGGCGGCAGCCATTGCCGTGCCAGCGCCTGCATGCCTTGCGTCTGCGCAAGCCGCACCAGCGCCGCGCGCTGCTCATGCTCGCCGTCGCGGCGTGGCGCGATGCCGGTGTCCAGCAAGGCCAGGCGCTGCACCCGTTGCGGCGCCTGGCGCATGATCTCCAGCGCCACCCGCCCGCCCATCGAATGGCCGGCCACTGCGAACTGCGGCGGAGCGACGGCCAATACGTGTGCCGCCATCTGCACGATGCTGTCGAAGCCGGCGAAGTCCAGCACCTGCACCTCGGCCAGATCGCTCAGCGCCGCGCGTTGCGGCTGCCAGATGCTGGCGTCGCAGAGCAGGCCGCAGAGCAGCAGCAGGCCGGGCTTGGACGAACGGGTGGTGGAAGATGACATGGCTCGACTGTAGCCACGCCGGCTGCGCCCGTCGTATGGAACATGCTGCCCGCGCTATAAGCGAATCCACATACCAAGACATGGCCGACGCCGTGCGCGTCGGCCCTCAGGCGATCACGCGCTGCCGGAGGCGCGCTTCCACAGCACATCGACCAGCGGCGGCAACTTGCCGGCCAGCCCGAGCACCGACCCGCGCAACAGGGTCAGGTGCATGTCGTCGTTGGAGAACACCGTGTTGATCGCATCGAAGCCATACGCGGCCACGGTATTCTCGCTGCGCCGGGTGCGCGCCCAGCGCTGCAGCCGATGCGGGGCGGCCCAGTCCGCACGCTTTGCCAGCGCATTGCGCACTTCATCGCGCAGCGCAGCAACATCGCGCAGGCCCAGATTGACGCCCTGCCCGGCCAGCGGATGCACCACGTGCGCGGCATCGCCCAAGGTCAGCACGCGGCCGCTGACGTATTGCTCCACCAGTTGCCGTTGCAGCGGAAACGCCGTGCGCGCGGAGACCACCCGCACCTGCCCCAGCCGCGCCGCGAAGGCCTGGGTCAGCTCGCGCGCGAAGTCGGCATCGTCCAGCGCCAGCACGCGCGCGGCCTCGGCATCCGGCAAGGTCCATACGATCGAACTGCGTCCATCGGCGAACGGCAGGAATGCCAGCGGGCCGGTGGTCAGGAAACGCTGCCAGGCAGTGGCCTGATGCGGCTCTTCGGTCTCCACGAAGGCGACCACGCCGCGCTGCGCGTAGGCATGCCGCGACACCGGCAGACCGGCGAGCTCGCGCAGGGTCGATGCGGCGCCGTCGGCAGCGATGGCGAGCGCCGCTTCCAGGCGGCTGCCATCGTCCAGGCGCAGGCGCACGCTGTGTGCATCCTGCTCCAGCTCGACCACGCGTGCCGGGCAATGCACCTCGATGCCGGCCGCGTGCACGGCGGCCCACAGGCGATCGACCAGCACCGCGTGTTCGATGATCCAGCCGAGTTGTTCGCGGCCCAGGGTGTCGGCATCGAAGCTCAGCTCGCCGCCACCGGCCGCATCCCAGACCCGCATGCGCCGGTACGGCTGCACGCGGGCAGCGCGCACCAAGGACCATACGCCCAGGCTGTCGAGCAATGCGGCATTGTCGGCGGCGAAGGCATAGACGCGTAAATCGGACTGGTCGGCCCGCCAGCGCGCGGGCTCGCGGCCTTCGATCAGAGCCACGCTCAGGCCGGCATCGGCCAGCGCCAGCGCGCAGGCAGCACCAACCACGCCACCGCCGACGATCAAGGCATCGCGGCTACCACGGCGACTCATGCGACGCCCCTGCACAACTGCGGCACATCACCCCGGAAACCCATCGCCCCGCCGACCAGCATCGACTGCAGCGGCGCCGCCTGCGAGGTGGCGAGCAGGCCGAGGCTGCGCAACGGCCGCAGCAACGGCGCCGGATTGCCGGTGAGCCGCGCCAGACCGCTGGAAAACCCGATGGTCTGCTCGCGGTCCACGCGCCGCCGCGCCAGGTACTCGGCCAACAATGCGCCCGCCCCGGCATCGCTGCGATCGTGCTCGATCAGTTCGGCCAGCGTCAGTGCATCGCGCAAGCCGAGGTTGAAGCCTTGCGCGCCAATCGGATGCAGCGTCTGCGCGGCGTTGCCCAGCAGCACCACGCGCTCGGCGACCAGCTCGTTGGCCAGCACCTGCACCAGCGGGTACGCGCTGCGCTCGCCGCTGGCGACAAAGCGCCCGGCGCGCCATCCGGCCGCCCGCTGCAACCGAGCCAGCCAGCCGGTCTCGTCGAGCGCGGCCACCGCCTCGGCCTCGGCGCGCGCCACGCAGTGGATCGCGCCGTAATGGCGGTCGCCGCGCGGCAACAGCGCGGTCGGCCCGTGCTCGCCGAAGCGCTCCCAGGCGGTGCCATCCGGTGGGCGCGAGGCACGCACCCGCGCCACGAACAAGGTCTGCAGGAAGTCGTGCGCATCGCTGCCGATATGCAGCAGCTCGCGCACTGCGCTATGGGTGCCGTCGGCGCCGACCACCAGCCGGGCCTGCACGCGCTGCTCGCCATCGGCGGTGGCAATCCGCAGCGCACGCAGACCGTCCTGCACCGGCTCGACCCCGATGCAGCGTGCCGGGCGATAGCGGCGCAGCCGAATCAGCTCGTCCAGGCGTGCCTGCAAGGCCTCACCGAAATCGCGCGCCACCACCACCTGGCCGAAGCTGTCGCGGCCGTAATCGGCCGCGTCCAGCTGCACACGGCCGAAGTCGCCGGCCCGGCTGACGTGGATGCGCCGGATCGGCCCAGGGGCGCTGCACAGCTTGGCCATCACCCCCAGCACGCTCAGCGCATTGACGGTGGCGGCGGCAAAACTCAGGTTGCGCTGGTCGAACACCGCTGGCGGCGTGCCGGCCGGGGTGGCTTCCACCAGCCCGACATCCAGGCCGATGCGGTCCAGCGCAATCGCCAGGCTGGAGCCGACCAGGCCGCCGCCGACGATCAGAACGTCATGTGGATATGTCATTGCCACATGATAAGCCTTCGCCCGTGACCCGTTGCCGCGCCCGGGTGGGACAGCTTGCCGCGCCCTAGCTGGTCTGGCGCGGCCGGCTGATCGCGCAGGGAGCGCTGCCCGACCCTTGCCGGTGCAGGGCGCATCCGGACACCCACCGATTTGCGTCCGCCGTGTCCAGCAACGCGGCACTAGGCGGTCGCCTGCGTCAGGCGGCCACCGCAAGACTGCCAATGGCGCGGGCATGCCGGGTTCCACGCTACACTCGCCAGCCTGTGATCCAGCCACCTCCGCGCATGACTCCTCGCTCGCACGACACCCTGGTTTTGAGTCTGCTTGCCGTCCTGATGGCGGCCACGCGGATCAATCACTTCGCGCCGATCCCGGACGCATCCTGGGCGGTGTTCTTCATCGGCGGCTTCCATCTGGCCGCGCGCACCAGGCTGGCGTTCCCGCTGCTGATGCTGCTGGCGGTGGCGGTGGATTGGCTGGTGATCACCAACCAGGGCCTGAGCTTCTGGCAGCACTACTGCGTGTCGCCGGCGTACTGGTGCCTGATCCCGGCGTATTTCGCGCTGTGGGCCGGCGGCGTGTGGCTGCGTCGGCAGTATCACGGCGCACAGTGGAGCGCGCTGGCCCGGCTGGTGCCGGCGCTGCTGCTCTCGGTGGCGCTGTGCCAGTTGATCGCCCAGGGCAGCTTCTACTGGATCAGTGCCAGCGTGGCCGAGCCGACCGTGGCCGGCTGGTTCAAGAACTACACCGACTGGCTGGGACCGTATCTGCGCAGCGCCGCGCTGTATGTCGCCGCAGCCGCGGCGATCCAGGTGGCCGCCGAGCGCCTGACCAGCGCACCCGGCCAGACCCAGGCCGGCTGAGATGGGCAACCGGCTCTCGCGGATCTATACGCGCACCGGCGACGACGGCAGCACCGGGCTGGGCGACGGCAGCCGTACCGGCAAGGACGCGCTGCGGGTCAACGCCTACGGCACCGTGGACGAGGCCAATTCGGCCATCGGCGTGCTGCTGGCCGCCCCCGGTGTGCCGGAACCGATCGCCGAGCTGCTGACCACCGTCCAACACCAGTTGTTCGATCTGGGCGGCGAGCTGTGCATCCCCGGCCATGCCGCCATCGATAGCGCCGATATCGATGCGCTGGAGCGCCAGCTGGACCTTTTCAACGACACGCTGCCCCCGCTGAAGGAGTTCATCCTGCCGGCCGGGGGCGAGGCCGCTGCGCGCTGCCACCTGGCCCGCACCATCGTGCGTCGGGCCGAGCGCGAGACCGTTGCGCTATCGCGCCAGGAGACCGTGCGCAGCGAGGCGATCGGTTACCTGAACCGGCTGTCCGACCTGTTATTCGTGCTGGCGCGCGTGCTGGCGCGCGCCGATGGCCAGCAGGAAGTGCTGTGGCGGCACGACCGCCGGCGCGGCTGAGCTGCACATGGCACGGCGGACAGGCTAGATTTGCCCCATGTTGGTCTTTACCCATCCCGCCTGCCTCGGTCACGACGCCGGCCCCGAGCATCCCGAGAGCCCCGCCCGCCTGGAAGCGGTGGTGGAGGCTCTGCGCGACGCGTTCCCGGACCTGGACTGGCGCGAGGCGCCGCTGGCCAAGCTCGGCGACCTGTGCCGGGTGCATGAGCGCGAACAGGTCGACGCGGTGCTGGAAACCGCCTTCGAAGGCCACCATCGGCTCGACGTAGACACCGTGATGTCTCCCAGCTCGCGCGCGGCAGCATTGCGCGCGGCAGGTGCCGGCATCGCCGCGGTGGACGCGGTGATGCAGGACGCCACCCGCACCGCCTTTTGCGCAGTGCGCCCACCCGGGCACCACGCCACCGCGCAGGTGTCGATGGGCTTTTGCCTGTTCAACAACATTGCCGTGGCCGCCGCGCACGCGCGCGACCGGCATGGGCTGGAACGCATCAGCATCGTGGATTTCGACGTCCACCACGGCAACGGCACGCAGGCGATCTTCGAGCGCGACCCGAGCGTGCAGTATCTCAGCACCCACCAGTCCGGGCTGTATCCGCACTCGGGCAGCGTTTACGAGCGCGGCATCGGCAACATCCACAACCTGCTGCTGCAACCAGGCAGCGACGGGCTGCGCTTCCGCAACGTGTGGGAAGACGAGATGCTGCCACTGGTGGATGCCTTCCGCCCGCAGCTGATCCTGATCTCGGCCGGCTTCGATGCTCATCTGCGCGATCCGCTGGCCGATCTGATGCTCGATGCCGACGACTTCGCCTGGCTGACCGGCGCGCTGCGCACCCTGGCCGAGCGGCATGCCCGTGGCCGGGTGGTGTCCATGCTGGAAGGCGGCTACGACCTGCAGGCCTTGCGCGAAAGCAGCGTGGCGCACGTGGCCGCGCTGCGTTGAACCCTACCGGCGCCTTGCTCGCGCTCCCATCGCGATGAACCTCGCCCTCCCGACCAGGGAGCTCTTCATTGCCCCTATGCGGGGTATGCGGCAAGCTAGTCGCCATTTTATTGGTTGAATCACGCGTGCGCCGAGTTCTCCGCCTGCTGCCCCTGCCTCTGAGCATCGCCATCTGCCTCCCGGCCATGGCTGCCGACAAGCCGTTGAACTGGGGACTGTGCCCGGCCGTGGATCCGCTGCCAGGCTTCGACGGCGCGCCCGCCGCAGACGCCAAGGCCGCCGAAATGCGCCAGCAGTTGCCGACCGACATCGAAGGCGACCAGCTGTCCGGCACCAGCACCACCCCGCAGTACCAGGGCAATGTGGCGCTCAAGCGCGGCGACCAGTTCCTGGGCGCCGACAACCTGCGCATGGACACCGAGACCGGCAACTACATCGCCGAAGGCCATGTCCGCTACCAGGACACCTCCTTCCGCATGGTCGCCGACCGTGCCGAAGGCAACCAGGACACCGACGCCCACAAGGTCACCAACATCCAGTACCAGCTGGTGGACCGGCGCGGCAACGGCGCGGCCGAATCGGTGGACCTGCAGGGCCAGGTCGGGCAGATGCACCGCTCGACCTACACCACCTGCGATCCCTCGCAGCCGATCTGGCGCGTGCGTGCGCCGGAGATCGACGTCGACAACGAAGAAGGCTTCGGCACCGCCCGCAACGCCGTGCTGCAGATCGGCAAGGTGCCGGTGCTGTATTTCCCCTGGTTCAAGTTCCCGATCGACGACCGTCGCCAGACCGGCCTGCTGTTCCCGCAGTTCGGCCTGTCCGGCCGCAATGGCTTCGACTACCTGCAACCGATCTACCTGAACCTGGCGCCGAACTACGACGCGACCCTGCTGCCACGCTACATGAGCAAGCGCGGTTTCATGTTCGGTACCGAGTTCCGCTACCTGTACGAAGGCGGTCGCGGCGAGATCACCGGCAACTATCTGCCCAACGACAAGTTGCGCGACAAAGATCGCGGCAGCGTTTTCTATAGCGGCTACCATAACGTCAACACGTATTGGCAGGCGCGCGCCAGCATTTCCTGGGTCAGCGACACCCGCTATGTGGAAGATTTCACCAGCCGCATCAATGGGATGGGCTCGGCCTCCAGCCTGCAGAGCACTGTAGGCATCTACGGCACGGGCGAGACCTGGACCGCCGGACTGATGGCCGACCGCTGGCAGCTCACCGACTACACGCTGGACGAGCAGGCGTTGCCCTACAACCGCCAGCCGCGCGCGTATTTCACCTGGGACAAGCCATTCGGCGTCTTCGAGGCCGGCGTGTATGCCGAGGCGGTGCGTTTCACTCATGACGACTCGTATCTGGTGACGTTCACGCCCAACAGTGGCAACAACGATAACAACGGCGACGAGTACGTCCGCACCAATATCCGCAACAAGGAATATGGCAGCGGCTCGCGCTTTGACATCAAGCCCTACATCTCGATGCCGCTGTCCGGCGCTGCCTGGTTCTTTACTCCGACCGTGGCATGGCGCTACACCGCGTATCAGTTGGATTCGACGTTGGCCAACACCGCGCCGTTGACCGGCGACCGGTCTCCGTCGCGTAGCCTGCCGATCGCATCCGTCGACGCCGGTCTGTATTTCGACCGTGAGACCTCGGTGTTCGGCACCAACTATCTCAATACGCTAGAACCGCGCATGTACTATCTGTACGTGCCGTACCGCGACCAGGATGATCTGCCGGTCTTCGATACCCGCCCGTTCACCTTCAGCTATGGCCAATTGTTCCGCGACACGCGTTATACCGGCGCCGACCGTCAGAACGATGCCAACCAGTTGACCCTGGCGGTGACCTCGCGCTGGCTGCGCCAGGACGACGGCCGCGAGAAGCTGTCGTTGAGTGCAGGCCAGATCCTGTATTTCAACGACTCGCTGGTCACCATCAACAACAGCACCAATGCCGCTGCCGGTAGCGAGCAGACCATCGATCAGGGCAAGTCGGCCTGGGTGGCCGATGCCAACTACATGATCAATGACCGCTGGTCGATGGGCGCAACCTATCAGTGGAATCCGAATTCCCGCAAGGAAGATCTGGCCAGCCTGCGCACGCGTTATCTTCTGAATAACGACGGCATCATCAATCTGGCGTATCGCTATCGTCGCAACCTGATCGACGACAGTGACCAGCTCAAGCAGGCCGACTTCTCCTTCCTGTACCCGATCAACCCCACCTGGAGTGCGGTCGGCCGCTATTACTACTCGCTACTGGACCGCAAGCCCCTGGAAATCATCGGTGGCGTGCAGTGGGACAGCTGCTGCCTGGCGGTGCGCGCGCTGGTGCGCCGGTTCGTGCGCAACCGCAATGGTGAGATGGACAACTCCATCCAGGTGGAGTTCGTGCTGAAGGGCTTGAGCTCGTTCGGGCAGAACACGGACCGCACTTTGCGCCGTGCTATTCTCGGCTATTACCGCGACGACCTGTATCTGGTCCCGCCCAGCAATACCACGACTAATCCGGACGATTACGATCCGAACTTGATTCCATGACCAAGCCTTTCTCTGTTGTTCTTGCCTCGCTGCTGGTACTCACCAGCACGCTCTCGCCGTTGGCCTCGGCACAGCAATCCCAGCCGCTGGATCGCATTGCCGCCATCGTCGATGAAGACGTGGTGCTGCAGAGCGAGCTCGATCGCGCCGTACGCAACGTCAAGTCGCAGTACGCCGGCCGGGAAAACCAGCTGCCGCCAGACGATGTCCTGCAGCGCCAGGTGCTCGAGCGTCTGGTCCTGGTCAAATTGCAGGTCGGTCGTGCCGATGGCAGCGGTATCCGCGTCAGCGACGAGGAACTCAACCGGGCAATCGCCAGCATCGCCCAGCAGAACGGCACCACCGTCGATGGCCTGCGCCAGAAACTGGCGGCCGACGGCATGGGCTATGGCGATTTCCGTGCTTCGGTGCGTGACGAAATCATCGTGCAGCGCCTGCGTCAGAGCTTTGCGCAGAGCCGCATCAGCGTGAGCGAAGGTGAAGTGGACACTGCGCTGGCACAGCAGGCCACCACCGGCAGTCAATATCACCTGGCGCACATTTTGGTTGGCCTGCCGGAAGGTGCGACGGCCGACCAGATCGCCACCGGCCAGAAAAAGGTCGATGGCGTGAAGGCATTGATCGACAAGGGCGAGCTGGACTTCTCAGCAGCGGCAGTGCGGTATTCCGACAGCCCGAACGCGCTGGAAGGCGGCGATCTGGGCTGGCGCAGCCTGGACGAAATCCCCAATGCATTCGCCCAGCTGATTCGGGACATGCAGCCCGGTCAGGTCGCCGGTCCGTTGCGTGGCCCGAGCGGTTTCCAGTTGCTCAAGCTGGTGGAAATGCGCGACGCCAATGCCGGCGGCGAGAAGAAGCTGGTCACCGAATACAACGCACGCCATATCCTGGTGCGCATCAACGACAGCCAGACCGAGGCGCAGGCCAAGGCCAAGATCGACACACTGCGTGCCCGCATCACCGGCGGCGCCGATTTCCAGGCTACCGCGAAGGAATCCTCCGAAGACACCAACAGCCGTGGCCAGGGTGGCGATCTGGGCTGGTTCCCGGCCGATGCGTTCGGCCCGGACTTCGGCAAGCAGGTCGAAGGGCTGGCCGATGGCGCGGTGTCCGAACCGTTCCGCACCCAGGCGGGCTGGCACATCGTGCAACGCGTGGGCAGCCGTCAGACCGACGTCAGTGCCGAAAGCCAGCGTGCGCAGATCCGTGAAACGATCGGCCGCCGCAAGCTGGAAGAAGAGTACAACCGCTATCTGCAGGAGCTGCGTGGCGAAGCGTATGTGAGCTTCCGCACCGGCGACCGCGCCGATGGCGATGCCACTGCCGCTCCGGCCAAGCCGGCTGACCCTGCGGCGCCTGCTGCACCGACGCCGCCGCCGGCACAGCCGACGCGCTGATTCGATGCTCCCGTCGCTCGCGCTGGTGCCAGGCGAGCCGGCCGGGATTGGGCCGGAACTGTGCGTCCGGCTCGCCCAGCGGCCGCGCTCGGACGCCCACCTGATCGCCTACGCCGATCCGGATACCCTGCACAGCGCCGCAAAGGCGCTGTCTTTGTCTGTACGGCTGCTCGATCCGGACCAGCGCGCCCGCGCGCCCGGCGACCTGCCGCTGCATCCGATCCGCCAGGCCGTGCCGACCCGTTTTGGCACCGCGGACCCCGCCAATGCGGCGGCGGTCATCGCCGGCCTGCGTGGCGCTGCCGGCGACTGCCTGTCCGGCAAGCTGCAGGGCATCGTCACCGGCCCGGTGCACAAGGCAGTGATCAATGCCGGCGGCATTCCCTACACCGGCACCACCGAGCTGCTGGCCGAGCAGGCGGGCTGCCCGGTGGTGATGATGCTGGCCAATGCCATCGTGCGTGTCGCCCTGGTGACCACCCATTTGCCGCTGCGCGCAGTGGCCGATGCGATCACTGCCGAGGCCGTGACGCGCTGCCTGCGCATCACCGACGCCGCGATGCGACGCGACTTCGGCCTGGAACGCCCGCGCATCGCGGTGCTGGGCCTCAACCCGCATGCTGGCGAAGACGGGCACCTGGGCCGCGAGGAGCTGGACGTCATCATCCCGGTACTGGAGCAGCTACGCGGCGACGGCATGCAGCTGATCGGCCCGCTGCCGGCCGATACCGCATTCCTGCCGCAGAAGCTCACCGGCTTCGATGCGGTGGTGGCGATGTATCACGACCAGGGCCTGCCGGTGCTCAAGTACAGCGGCTTCGAGCAGGCGGTCAATATCACGCTCGGCCTGCCCTATCCACGCGTGGCGGTCGATCACGGCACCGCGCTGGAGCTGGCCGGGCGCGGTATCGCCGACCCGTCCAGCCTAATGGCGGCGACCGAGCTGTGTGCACGCCTGGCCGCACGCGGCTGAGCGAGGCCTGATTGCCAACAATCGACGGGGCGCAGCGTGCACGCAGCCCGTCTGGCATGCCGGCGATGCGCAGAACCGGCACCGCGTGCAGGCCCTGCCACGTTAAACTGCGCACATGAATCATTCTTTCAGCGCACCGGCCAAGAAGTCGCTTGGCCAGCACTTTCTTGCCGACCGGTATTACATCGACCGCATCGTGCAGGCAGTGGACCCGCGCGCCGGCCAGCACCTGGTCGAAATCGGCCCTGGTCAGGGCGCGATCACCTTTCCGCTGCTGCGCAAGCATGGCGCACTGACCGTGATCGAATTCGACCGCGACCTGATCGCACCACTGACCGACGCGGCCGCACCGATCGGCGCGCTGAGCATCATCCATCGCGATGTGCTCAGTGTGGATTTCACTGCACTGGCCGATGGCACGCCGATCCGGCTGGTTGGCAACCTGCCCTACAACATCTCCTCGCCAATCCTGTTCCATGCGCTGGACCATGCCGCAGCGGTGGCCGACATGCACTTCATGCTGCAAAAGGAAGTGGTCGACCGCATGGCCGCCGGCCCCGGCAGCAAGGTGTACGGGCGCTTGAGCGTGATGCTGCAGGCGTATTGCGAGGTCACCGCGCTGTTCGTGGTGCCGCCGGGCGCGTTCCGGCCGCCGCCGAAGGTGGACTCGGCGGTGGTACGGCTGGTGCCGCGCGATCCGGCCACGGTGCTGATCAGGGATCGGCGGCGCTTTGCCGACGTGGTGCGCGCCGGCTTTGGCCAGCGTCGCAAGACCCTGCGCAATGCCTTGTCCAACGTCTGCGAGCCTGCCCATTTCGAGGCCGCGCAGGTGCGCCCGGATGCACGCGCCGAACAACTCGAGGTCGCGGATTTCATCCGCCTGGCCAATGTCGAGCCGGCTTGAGCGCCGCTCCCACACGGTTTTATTTAGACTTTCCGCATGCACGATGATCCGCGCTACCGGGTCGAGGTCGAGGTGTCGCCCCGCTTCCTCGCCCACCAATCGACCCCTGACGAAGGCCGCTATGCCTTCGCCTACAGCATCCGCATCCAGAACGCGGGGGCCGTGCCTGCGCGCCTGATCGCGCGCCACTGGCAGATCACCGACGCCAACGGACGCACCGAACGGGTGGATGGCGAGGGCGTGGTCGGCGAACAGCCATGGCTGCGTCCCGGCGAGGCATTCAGTTACACCTCCGGCGTGCTGCTGGAGACCGAGCAGGGACAGATGCAAGGTCATTACGACATGGTGGCCGACGATGGCACCGAATTCACCGCCCCGATCGCCGCCTTCGTGCTGAGCGTACCCAGGACGCTGCACTGATGGATGCTGGACTGATGGAGCGCACGCGATGAGCGTCTGGGCAATTGGCGACCTGCAGGGGTGTTACGACATCACCCAGCGCCTGCTGGAAAAAATCAACTTCGACCCCGCGCAGGACACGCTGTGGTTCTGCGGCGACCTGGTCAACCGCGGCGGTCAATCGCTGGAAACGCTGCGCCTGGTGCATTCGCTGCGCGCGCATAGCGTGGTGGTGCTGGGCAACCATGACCTGTCGCTGCTGGCGATCGGCGCGCGTTCGGAAGAGGAACAGCGCAAGGTCAACCCGGATCTGCTGCGCATCGTGCTGGCCGAAGACCGCGACCTGCTGCTCGACTGGCTGCGGATGCAGAAGCTGGCGCACGTGGACCGCGAACTGGGCTGGATGATGATCCATGCCGGGCTGGCGCCGAAATGGACCACGCAGATGGCCGAGAAACATGCGCGCGAGGTCGAGCAGCAACTGCAGGGCGGCGGCTATCGCAAACTGCTGCGCAACATGTACGGCGATCAGCCGGGCTGGTCGCCGGGCCTGAGCGGGTATGACCGCAGCCGCGCAATCATCAACCTGTTCACGCGCATGCGCTATTGCACCCCGCGCGGGCGCATTGCCACCGACGACAAGGGCACACCGGGTACCCAGGCGCAGGGTCTGTATCCGTGGTTCGAAGTGCCGGGCCGGGTCGAGCGCGACCTCAAGATCGTGTGCGGGCATTGGTCCGCACTCGGGCTGACCATCACCCAGGGCGTGCACGCCATCGATACCGGTGCGGTATGGGGCGGCAAACTCACCGCCTTGCAGCTGGATACCGACGAACTGCGCGTGGTGCAGGTGCCGGGAATCCCGATCACGCAGCCGCCGAAGACCGCACAGCGCAGCCGGCCACCGCGCCGTAGGCAACGCCAGCGTGGCGGTGGCGGAGACAATGCGAACGCGAGCGCCGGTTCGACCGCTCCCAGTGCTGCTCCGCCCGCTTCCGCTGCGGACTAGTTAACGGGCGTGATCGGCGCACTGGTTGCAGAATGCCGGGGTGATGCCTCGGCGATTGCGATTCAGCCTGATCGTGCATCCGCTACGCGACTGGCACGCTTGCACATTGGGCCTTTCGGCACGCGAGCGCATCGATTTGCATCGCCGTCTCGAAACCGCGGACTGCATGCCCTCGGCAGCACCGTCGTGCATGCGCGGCTAAGTGAGCTCAGCGCCGCTGATAGTCCACGTAATCGAATGCAAAGGCATGCCGCGCATCGGGCGCATGCGGCTCGCGTTGCACCGGCTCCCACACGGCCGGGTCGATCGGCGGAAAGTAGGTGTCGGCCCGTTCCACGATGGTGTCCACTTCGGTGACGGCCAGCAGGTCTGCACGCTCCATGCTCAGGCGATAGACCTCACCGCCACCGATCACGCACAGCTCCTGTGCACCGGCCGCCTCGGCCTGCGCAACCGCCTCATCGAGCGACGCCACCGCTTGCATGTCTGCGAACGGCACCTGCCCCGAACGCGTCAGCACCAGGTTCACTCGCCCCGGCAAGGCACGCCCCAGCGACTGCGCGGTCTTGCGCCCCATCAAGATCGGCTTGCCCAAGGTCAGTGCCTTGAAGCGCTTGAGATCGTCAGGCAACTTCCACGGCAATTCGTTGTCGCGGCCGATGGCGTTGTTGCGGTCGAAGGCGACGATCAGGGTCAGTTTCATCGGTCCGGATACAGCGTGTCGTAGATTTTCATCGCGGCGTGCCGGCCCATCATTCCAAGGCAGAAAGCCACAAGGTACAACACGGCAATCACCGCCAGCGCCGCCGAAGACTGCTCGCCGAAGATGTTCGTCAGCTGCAGGGGTTCGCCCTTGTACAAGGCAATACCGAAAAAGCCGATCGGTGCGATGAGCAGGATGCTCGTGAGATTCACCAACAGGCTGGCCTGCATTGCCATCAGCGAATCAGCCAGTTTTTCCCGTGCCTTGATCGAATGCTTGGCCATCACAATGCTGTCGTCTCAAGTGGATGCCGGCGGACCATGCCGCAACTCGCTCGTCATACCGCCACCGGCGCCTTGATCGCCGGATGCGGGTCGTACCCCTCGATGGCGATGTCCTCGAAGCGGAACGCGAACAGGTCGGTCACCGCGGGATTCAGGCGCAGGCGCGGCAGCGCGCGTGGCGTGCGGGTCAGCTGCTCGCGTGCCTGCGCGAAGTGATTCGAGTACAGGTGCGCATCGCCCAGCGTATGCACGAAATCGCCCACGCCCAGGCCGGTGGCCTGCGCCACCATATGCGTCAGCAGTGCATAGCTGGCGATATTGAACGGCACGCCGAGAAAGATGTCGCCGCTGCGCTGATACAGCTGGCAGCTGAGCTTGCCGTTCACCACATAGAACTGGAACAGGCTGTGGCACGGCATCAAGGCCATCTGCGGCAGCTCGCCGACATTCCAGGCACTGATCACCAGCCGACGCGAATCCGGGTTGCGCTTGATCTCGTCCACCAGCCACTGCATCTGGTCGATCTCGACACCGTCCGGGCCGGTCCAACGCCGCCACTGCTTGCCGTAAACCGGGCCGAGATCGCCGTTGTCGTCGGCCCATTCGTCCCAGATGCGGACCTGGTGGTCCTTGAGATAGCCGATGTTGGTGTCGCCCTGTAGGAACCACAGCAGCTCGTGGATGATCGAGCGCAGGTGCAGCTTCTTGGTGGTGACCAGCGGAAAGCCATCATTGAGGTCGAAGCGCATCTGCCAGCCGAACACGCTGCGCGTGCCGGTACCGGTGCGATCGGACTTCTCGGCGCCGTGTTCCAGCACATGCTGCAGCAGGTCCAGATAGGGCTTCACTTGGCCGCCTCCGCGCCCGCAGTCTGCACCAGCACCGGCTGCAACACCGGCGCGCGGCGCGACATCGCCAGCAACACCAGGCCGCCGATGATCAACGGCAGGCTCAGGATCTGCCCCATCGTCAGCCAGTTGAAGGCCAGGTAGCCGATCGGTGCATCCGGCACGCGCACAAATTCCACGATGAAACGGAACACGCCGTACAGCAGCGCGAACATCCCCGACACCGCATAGCGTGCGCGCGGCTTCATCGAGAAGGTCCACAGCACCACGAACATCACCACGCCTTCCAGCGCCGCCTCGTAGAGCTGCGAAGGGTGCCGCGCAAACTGGTTCAATGCGCCGGCGGCGTACTGTGCCTGGAGTTCTGCCGGCAACTTGCCGGCCAGTTCCGGCGCAAGCGGGAAGATCACGCCCCAGCCGGCATCGGTGAACTTGCCCCACAGCTCGCCGCCGACAAAATTGCCGAGCCTCCCGAAGCCCAGACCCAGCGGCACCAGCGGCGCCACGAAATCCATCACGTCGAAGAAGTGCAGCCGGTGCTTGCGCGCCCACAGCCCGCAGGCGATCAGCACGCCCAGCAGGCCGCCGTGGAAGCTCATGCCGCCCTGCCACACCTTGAACAGGATCAACGGGTTGGCCAGCAGGCTGTCGAACGCATAGAACAGCATGTAGCCGATGCGCCCGCCCAGTACCACGCCGAGCATGCCGTAGAACAACAGGTCGGAAAATCCGTCCATGTCCACACCCGGCAGGCGGCCGCGCAGGATGCGCGAGCGTCCCAGTGCCCAGGCAGAGAAGAATGCGGCCAGGTACATCAACCCGTACCAGTGCACCTGCACCGGTCCAAGCGAGAAGGCGATGGGGTCGATGGCGTGCAGATAGATCATGCGGACCGCGGATCACAAAAAAGCGAGGCGTCTATTCTGACACCTCGCACGCGTTCAGCCTAAGAGCTGGGGACGATCGGGCAGCTCGTCTTCATGCTGGGAGCCGGCAGCGACAGTAAAATGCTCGGTCAACAGCTCGGTCACCGCCTCGATCCCGGCCAGCACCGCCGCCTCGTGCTCGCCATCGCGCAGGAACTGCTGCATGCGCCGGCACACCTCGGCCCACTGCGCCTCCGGCACCCGGCTGCGCAGCCCACGGTCGGCAACCACTTCGATGGCGTGGTCGGCCAGCAGCAGATACAGCAGCACCCCGTTGTTGGCTTCGGTGTCCCAGGTGCGCAATTGCGCGAAGGCCTGCTCGGCACGCTGACGCGCGGTGTGACCGCGCCATAGCGCGCTCAGCGGTAGGTCGGCTTCCACCGCCACCATGACCTGGCCGGTATGGGTGCGCTCGCTGGCGGCAACCGCCGCGGCGATCGCGTCCATGCAGCCGGCCGGGAAACTGCGCTGCGCCGAGGGCGCGAAGACATGCCTGAGCCACCGCATTACCAGCTCCCCGAGGCGCCACCGCCTCCCGATGATCCGCCACCACCACCCCAGCCGCCGCCACCGAAACCGCCGCGGCCACCGCCTCCAAAGCCACCGAATCCACCACCGCCCCAGCCACCGCCGCCGACAAAGCGCCCCGGCGAACCGGACGCCAGGCCGGCCAGTAGCCCGATCACCGCAGCACCGGCGCTGGCAAACAACAGCGAGGTAAACAGCAGGGCGGCACCGCCGGCGGCGACGCCGGTCAGCAATGCACGCAGCGGCCGCGGCAGGGCACCGAGAATGCCGCGCGCCACCATCGCGACCACAAAACCGATGAACAAGGCCATGATCCAGCCGCCGCCACCCGAGCCATTGCCCGCGCCGCCATCGGCGTGCCCGCTGACCGGCGCCGGCAAGGCCTCGCCCTCGATCAGGCCGGCCAGCGTCGCAGTCGCCGCACTGATGCCACCGGCGTAGTCGCCCTCACGGAAGCGCGGCGCCAGATACTCCTGGATGATGCGGTTGGCCGTGATGTCGGGGATCGCACCTTCCAGGCCATAGCCCGGCTGGATTCGCACCCGGCGGTCGTCCTTGGCCACCAGCAGCAACACACCGTCGTCCACGCCCTTGCGGCCGATCTTCCACTGGTCGAACACGCGCTGGGTGTACTGCTCGATCGCCTCCGGCTGCGTGGTCGGCACGATCAGGACCTGCAACTGCGCGCCCTTGCGCTGCTGCAAGGCCAGCGCCTGCTGCTCGAGTTGCTGGATCTGCGTGGCGTCCAATGTGCCGGTGGTATCGACCACCGGCGAGCGCAGTGGCGGAATGGCTGCCAGATCCTGCGCCAGCAGCGAGGCCGGCGACAGCAACAGCACCAACATCCAGAACACCCGCGTGTAGTTCTTCCGCATTCGCAACTCCTGGCTGATTAGCACTGACACTTCATCGGCACTGGCTTGACTGATCCTTCTCCCTGCGGGAGAAGCTGCCCCGAAGGGGCGGATGAGGAGGCGAGCGAAGCCTCGTACAGTTGAATAGCATGAGGAATTCGCCCCGTACCCGCCCCCGCTCCGCCACCCAGCCCTCGCTGGCAGCGCGGGCGCTCCAGGGCACGCGCGCCAGTGGCGCGCAAGCCGTGCCTTATCGCCCCCGGGGCAGAGAGGCTTGATGTGCCGCTCCTGAAAGTTGGCATTGATCCAACTGGCGATCGATGGGTTGCCATCGCAAACCTAACGATTGCCTCGACATGCCGTGCGGCACATTGCGCAGTATTTGGTACTGCGCAATGTGCATGTGTTTACTGCGCTGGCTGCGGCTGCTGAGGCGTCTGCTGATTGCCGAAATCCACCTGCGGTGCGCGCGAAATCTGCGCTTCGTTTTCCACGCTGAAATTGGGCTTGGGCTGGTAGCCGAAGATCTTGGCGGTGATCACCTGCGGGAACGAACGGATGTAGGTGTTGTACTCCTGCACCGTCTGGATGTAGCGACCGCGCGCCACGGTGATGCGGTTCTCGGTGCCTTCCAGCTGCACCTGCAGATCGCGGAACGACTGATCGGATTTCAGCTGCGGATAGTTTTCGCTGACCACCAACAGGCGCGACAGTGCGTTGCCGAGTTCGCCCTGCGCCTGCTGGAACTGCTTGAGCGAGGCTTCGTCGTCGGCATTGACCTGGATCTGCCCGACCCGCGAGCGCGCATTGGTCACCTCGGTCAGCACCTGGCGCTCCTGCTGGGCATAGCCCTGCACGGTGCGCACCAGATTGGGAATCAGATCGGCGCGCCGCTGATATTGATTCAGCACCTCCGACCAACCTGCCTTGACTCCTTCTTCCTTCTGCTGGATCGCGTTGTAGCCGCAACCGGACAGCGAGACGGTCAGGATCAGCAACACCAGGGCGCGAATCAGGACGGGCATGCAGGCGATTCCGTTGAAAGAGAGCCGCAGCATGCCATGCGGCGAGTCAAGCCGGCATGCACACGTGCGCCTGGCAGGCGATTCCGGCCAGACGCGATGAGGCCCGGCCATCGGCTGAAGCAGGCACTGCATGCCGCGTGACAGGTTGTTACGTCGGCTGGCGCGATCCGGTGCCTCTCATCGCAACGAAGGTCTCCATGCATCTGCCAATCCAGTCGCCTACAGAAGCGAACTGGTAGCTGCACGTCGCGCAGAGGTAGTGCTCTTCAGAACAAGCGCGGCAGCAGGATCAGTCCCCAGCACAGCAGCACATTGATCAGCAGCAGGAATACCGCCGCCGAGCCCATGTCCTTGGCCCGGCCGGCCAGCACGTGGTGCTCGGGGCCGTAACGCTCGATCACCGCCTCGATCGCCGAATTCAGCAGTTCGGCGGCCAGCACGATCAGCAACGGCGCGATCAGCGCAATGCGTTCCAGGCCGGACTGGCCAAGCCACAGCCCCAGCGGCAGTAGCACTACCGCCAGGCACACCTCCAGCCGAAACGAGGATTCGTGCAGCCATGCCGCGCGCAGGCCCTGCCATGACCAGACCGCCGCCTTGAGCATGCGGCGCGGACCGCGCGGCACGTGTCCCAGTTGATCGGCCATGCGTCAGTGCTTCCGGCCGCAAGGGCGTGTCTGGGGACGGCTCGAACGCATGGCGTGGTCACTGCTGGGGAAAGTGCGAATCTTGCACCGTCGTGCAGCGCGCCGCCAGGGCGTGACCAGGTGCAGCAACAGCTGGCGTTGGGCCTGCAAGGCAGTCAGATGCTGCCGCATGGCGCAATCTTTTCCACATTGTCTGTGCAGGCTCGGCGGCACGCTCTGCGAGCAACCCATGACAGGCGCTGGACGCCCGCCGGTTTGCCCTGGGCTTCCAGCCTGTCGCACCATGGTGGTCCGCTTCACTGTCGCAGGTTCTTTCGCATGACCAAACATCCCTTGCGCACGCTGCTGTGCGCGCTTGCCTTGTTGTCCGGCCACGTCCACGCCGCCGCCCCGCACACCACGCCACAGATACCGGCACAGGTGTCCAACGTCGCCTGGGAAGACGACATGCGGCGCTTTTCCGACAGCGATGCGCAACAACCGCCGCCCAAGCACGGCATCGTCTTCGTCGGCAGTTCGTCGATCCGTTTCTGGGACACGCTGGCACAGGATTTCCCCGGCATGCCGGTGATCAATCGTGGCTTCGGCGGTTCGGAAGTCCGCGACAGCACCTGGTACGCCGACCGCATCGTGATTCCGTATGCGCCGCGCCAGGTGGTGCTGTATGCCGGCGACAACGATCTCAACAGCGGCCGCACGCCACAGCAGGTGCGCGACGACGTGCTGGCATTCGTGCAGCGCATCCGCCGCGGCCTGCCCACCGCGCGCATCAGCTATCTGTCGATCAAACCCAGCCCGTCGCGCGCGCATCTGCTGCCTTCGATCGTCACTGCCAACCGCCTGATCAAGGACGCACTCGCGCCGCTGCCGCACGTGGACTACGTGGACGTCTACACGCCGATGCTCGACACCAACGGCAAACCACGCGCCGAGCTGTTTCGCCAGGACATGCTGCACATGACCGCCGATGGGTATGCCATCTGGCGCAAGGCGGTGGCTCCGGTACTGAAGCAGAAGTAGCGCCCTGCAGGTCGATCTGGCGACGCACTCGCCAGATCGGTCCATTGATCGATTGCGGCAAGCGATCCCGCAGATGCAGCTGTCGTCTGCGGTGGATCGCCACAGCGCGCGAGATCAATGCCGCGCGGTCGAAAACACCATCATCGCAACCGTAAACGGCGCCCCAGGCGCATGCAGCGCGTCTGCCTCGTCAGCAGACGATTCCAAACCAACATTGATCCAATGCTGCAGGCGCTGCCTGTGCCAGCAGACGACAGATGTCGCAGCCTGAGAGCGGCCAACAAAGCACTGCGCAGCTATCAATCGGGCACAGCCGCTGCTCGGAATCGGCATGTACCGCTAACGAGCGCGCCGCCCACATCCGCTTGGCGACTGCTCGCCACGCCTTGTCAGCCGGCCACCACTACCTCAGGCCACCACCACCGCAACCGAGGTGCCCACCCCGGACTCGCTATGCAGTTCGATCCGCCAGCCGAAGCGGTCGCACAGCCGGCGCACGATCGACAGGCCCAGGCCGGTACCCTGCGGGCGGGTGGGATCGGCGCGGAAGAACGGCTCGAACGCGCGCGCGCGCGCTTCCTCGCTCATGCCGATGCCGGTATCGCGCACGATGATGCGGTCCTGGGTGACTTCCACTTCGATGCTGCCGGTGTCGGTATAGGCGCAGGCATTGCGCAGCAGGTTGCTGAGCACCACGCGCATTACCCGCGGCGGGGCGAACATCTGCAGGCTGCGGTCGCCGACCATCGTCAGGGACACCGGCTTGTCGCCCAGCAGTTCGCGGGCGCTGTCGACTTCCTCGCTGGCCAGTTCGGCGGCATCGAAGGTTTCGCTTTGCGGGTCGATCTCGGCCTCGCGCGCCAGGATCAGGAAGGCGTCGATCACCGCTTCCATGTCGCGGCCGGCGCGCTGGATCCGGCGCAGGCTGCGCTGGGTGCGTTGCGACAGTTCGTCGTCGGCCAGCGCCATGTCGCTGGCCACCCGGATCACCGTCAACGGTGTGCGCAACTCATGGCTGGCATCGCGGGTGAAATTGCGCTCGCGTGCAACATGGTCGCTGACCCTCTGCCCCAGCGCATGCAGCGCGGCGGCCAATTGCCGGGTTTCACCCTGCAGGTCGGCAGGCAGCCTCTCCGGCGCCAGTTCGTCGACATCCGGATTGCGCGGATCCCACTGCGACACGCGCCGCGCCAGCCAGCTGATTGGCGAGACCAGCCGCTTGGAAATCCGGTAGGTCACCCAGAACACGCCATAGATCGCCAGCAGCACCAGCATCGCCGGCACCACCCCGAACCAGAGCGTCAGGTGCGCCGCACGCGAGCGTGGGAATACCAGGTACAAGCGCCCTTCCGGGCGTTGGTCGACATACACCAGGGCATCGGCGGCGGCTACTTCGCTGAAGCCCGGCGACAGCCGCTGCAAGGCCGCTGGCGCAGGGTCCCGGCCTTGGCCGGCGGGCGAAAAATAGCCCTGGATGTTGCGTGTATTTGGTGGCGGATTATTCGGCGCGCTCTTGTGCAGGCGCCAGAAATGCACCGCCTCGTCGGCAAGCACGGTGCGCACCAGGCTGTACTTGATCACGAAGGACAGCAGATAGCCGCCCAGCACGATCGCCAAGCTCGCCAGGGCGACCTGCAGCAGGAAGGCGAGACGTATTTTTCGTGGAAGCCCGTGCGGCATTGCTGCATCCAGGGGAGAGCGCCGGATTATAGGCAACGCTTCCGTAAGCCCGTCGTGCAGCCAGACGGCAGCACGCGGAAGCGACAGGCGCGTGGGCGCCTAGAGGAGGTGACCGGCCGCCAGAACGGCGGCCGGCCGGTGACATCAGGCCATCGGCTGGGCGATGTCGGCGATGCGATAGCCGGCGCTCTGCACGGTGTGCAGCAACGGACGGTCGAACGGCTTGTCGATGATCTTGCGCAGGTTGTACAGATGGCTGCGCAGGGTGTCCGAATCCGGCAACCCGTTGCCCCAGATCTCGCGCTCGATTTCCTGGCGGGTGACCACCCGCGGCGACTCGCGCATCAGGATGGTGAGCAGGCGCAGGCCGATCGGCGAGAGCTGCAGCTCGGTGCCGGCGCGGGTGGCGCGCATGCTGACCGGATCGAGCACCAGGTCGGCGACCTTGAGCACTTCCGAGCCGACCTGGCGGCGCTCGCGGCGGATCAGGGCACGCAGGCGCGCTTCCAGTTCCTGGATCGCAAACGGCTTGGTCAGGTAGTCGTCGGCACCGAAACCCAGACCGGTGAGCTTGTCGTCCAGCGTGTCGCGGGCGGTCAGCATCAGTACCGGGGTGGACTTGCGTGCGTCGTTACGCAGGCGGCGACACACTTCGATGCCGTCCAGACGTGGCAGCATGAGATCCAGCACGACCACGTCGTAGCTGTTCTCGGCGGCCAGACGGTAGCCGTCGAGTCCGTCCTGCGCATAGTCGACCTCGAAGCCACGGCCTTCCAGGTACTCGCCGATCATTTCAGAGATATTGCGGTTGTCTTCGACGACCAGCACGAGGCCGGACGTTTCCTTGGTCTGACGCATGGACTTTCCTCGGTCTTCAGCTTTGTGAAACATGCCGGATCGGCAGTGGAAAGGGCGTGAAGACCAACTAACGTTCTGTGACGGCGCGCGGTGGCCGCCGGTTGTCAGCGCCCGAGCAACGGACGCAGCGCTGGCCACACCGTTTCCAGCACCCTGGGCTGGGCAGCGGCAGTGGGATGCAGGCCGTCCGCCTGCATCAGGCCTGGCTGCAGCGCGACCTTTTCCAGGAAAAACGGCACCAATGCGGTCTTGTACTGCCTGGACAGGTCGGCGTAGCTCGCCTTCAGGCGCTCACGGTAGGCGGGGCCGTAATTGGGCGGCACATCGATGCCCAGCAGCAGCACCTTCGTGCCGGCCTGCTGACTGAGCTGGATCATCTTTTCCAGGTTGCCCTTGAGCTGGGCCGGGGTCAGGCCGCGCAGCGCATCGTTGCCGCCGAGTTCGATCACCACCACGCCGGGGCGGTGCTTCTGCAGCAGGCCGGGCAGCCGCGTCAGCGCGCCGGAGGTGGTTTCGCCGCTGATGCTGGCATTGACGACCGCCGGTGGCGTCGCCATGTCACGCTTGAGGCGTTGGTCCAGCAAGGTGACCCAGCCGGACTGCACCGGGATGTTGTGCGCAGCGCTCAGGCTGTCGCCGACCACCAGGATCGGTGCGGTCGCCACCGGACTTTTGGCAGAGGCAATTCCCGGCGCAAGCAGGGACAGTGTCAGCAGCCACAGGACCAGCGCGCCATATCGCAGTGTTCTTTCACGCATTCGGAGATTCCTCATCGACAGTCTGGCCCCCCGCTCCAGCACCCGCACCGCCATCGACGTCCGCGAGGTCGGCAAGTCCGTCAGCGGACCGGAGGGAACACTACACATCCTCGACAACATCAGCTTGACGGTCAGTGAAGGCGACAGTATCGCCATCGTCGGCGCGTCCGGCTCGGGCAAGACCACCCTGCTCGGCCTGCTGGCCGGACTGGACCTGCCCAGCCGCGGCAGCATCGCGCTCTCCGGCCAGCAGCTGGGCCAGTTGGACGAAGAGGCGCGCGCCGCCTTGCGCGCGCGCGAGGTCGGCTTCGTGTTCCAGAGCTTCCACCTGCTGCCGGCACTCACCGCCGAAGAAAACATCGCGCTGCCGCTGGAACTGGCCGGCCGCGAAGACCCGGCGCGGGTGCGCGAGGTGCTGGAGGCGGTGGGCCTGAGCGCGCGTGCGCGCCACTACCCGCGCCAGCTGTCCGGCGGCGAGCAGCAACGTGTGGCGCTGGCACGCGCCTTCGTGGCCAAACCGCGCATCCTGTTTGCCGACGAGCCCACCGGCAGCCTGGACCAGGCCACCGGCGCGCAGATCAGCGACCTGCTATTTGCGCTCAATGCCACCAGCGACACCACGCTGGTGCTGGTGACCCACGACATGACGCTGGCGCAGCGCTGCAACCACATCTACCGCATCGACAGCGGCCGCCTGCACGCCCAGCCCGGTTCGGCCGCATGAACGTGCTGCGCCAAGCCGCGCGCGCGGTGCGCCGCGAATTCCTGGCCGGCGACTTGCTGACCGTGTTCGCCGCGCTGGTGCTGGGCGTGGCAGTGATGACGGCCGTCGGCACGCTGGTCGATCGGGTGACCCTGGCGTTGACCTCCAGCGCGGCCGAGGTGCTCGGTGGCGATCTGGGCGTGACCGGCCGCCAGGAGATTCCGGCCGACTTCGCCGCGGAAGCGCAGCGGCGTGGCTTGCAGAGCACGCGCATGGTCAGCTTCCCCAGCGTGCTGTTCCATGGCGACGCCAGCCAGATGGCCAATATCCGCGGGGTCGGCGCGGGCTACCCGCTGCGTGGGCAATTGCTGGTGTCCACGGACAGTGCCGGCATGCAGGGCAAGCCTACGGGTGCACCGCCGCCGGGCCAGGCCTATGCCGATCCCCGCCTGCTGGAGGCCCTGGGCCTGCGCGTGGGCGAACAGCTGGAATTCGGCGCCGGCCATCTCACCATCACCGGCGTGCTGCGTGCCGAACCGGATGCCTCCGGCGAGCTGATGCAGCTGTCGCCGCCGCTGCTGGTCAATCGCGCCGATATTGATGGTGCCGGCCTGCTCGGCCCGGGCAGCCGCGCCTCGTACCGGCTGATGTTCTCCGGCGCGCCCGATGCCATCGCCGACTTGCGCGCCTGGCTGAAACCGCGCGCCAGCGAATACCGCCTGGTCGGCATCGAGGACACCCAGCGCGGCATGCGCGCGGCGTTCGACCGTGCGGGCCGTTTCCTGGCCTTGTCGGCGTTGCTGGCGGTGCTGTTGTCCGGTGTGGCCACTGCATTGGCGGCCAACCGCTTTGCAATGCGGCGTATCGACACGGTGGCGGTGTTGCGCTGCCTGGGCGCACGCCAGCGCGACATCCTGGCGATGCTGTCGCTGCAACTGCTGCTCACCGCGATTCCGGCCTGCCTGGTCGGGATCGGGCTGGGCATGCTGGCGCAGGAAGGCCTGGTGCAGGCGCTGGGCAGCCTGATCCCGAACCGGCTGCCGTTGCCGCAGGCCACCCCTGCCCTTGCCGGTGCCGGCATTGGCCTGGTGCTGTTGCTGGGCTTCGGCCTTCCGCCGTTGCTGCGGCTGCGCAACGTGCCGCCGATGCGCGTGCTCAACCGCAGCTTTGCCGCGGTGCCGCCGAGTTCCTTGCTGGTCTACGCCGCGGCATTGGCGGCCACGCTGGCGCTGACCGTATACGCGACCGGCAACCTGGTGCTGGCCGGCTGGGTGCTCGGTGGCCTGGCCGCATTGGCGCTGGTGGCGATGGCGCTGGGGCTGGGCCTGCTGGCCTTGCTGCGGCCGATCCAGCACCGCCTGCGCGGCGCCTGGAAGCTGGGCCTGGCCTCGCTGACGCGGCGCCGCGGGCTGAGCGTGGTGCAGCTGGTCGGGCTGTCGCTGTCGTTGTGCGCGCTGCTATTGCTGGCGGTGGTCGGCCCCGGCCTGCTCGGGCAGTGGCGCGATCGGCTGCCGGCGGACACGCCCAACTATTTCCTGATGAATATCCAGCCCGAGCAGACCGAACCGGTATTGCAGACGCTGCGCGGCCTGGGTGTGCAGGATGCGGCCGTGGAGCCGTTTTCGACCGGGCGCCTGGTGGCGATCAACGACAAGCCGCCGCTGCGCGGCGACCGCGATCCGGCCGACGATGGCGACGGCGACAACCGGCCGGTCAATTTCTCCTGGCGGCATGCATTTCCGCCGGCAAACACCTTGCTGGAAGGCAAGTTCTGGGCGGCCGACAGCACCGCGCCGGAGGCCTCGGTGGAAGAAGGCTGGGCGCAGCGGTATCAGCTCAAACTCGGCGACCGCATCACCTTGCTGCTGGGCGAGCAGCAGCGCAGCTTCACCGTCACCAGCATCCGCAAGGCCGACTGGGACTCGTTCCGGGTCAATTTCTTCCTGCTGCTCAACCAGGGCTCGGTCGGCGATGCGCCGTACAACCTGATTTCCAGCTTCCACCTGCCGCCCGGCAATGCACCCAAGCTGGCGGCGCTGAGCCGCGACTACCCCAACATTTCGGTGCTGGACATCGATGCGATCCTCGGCCGCGTACGCGAGGTGATCGACCAGGTGGCGCAGGCGGTGCAGCTGGTGATGGGCTTCAGCCTGCTGGCCGGCGTGCTGGTGCTGTTGGCGGCCTTGCAGGCCACCGCCGGCGAGCGTCGCTATGACAGCGCGGTGTTGCGCACGCTGGGCGCGCGTCGCGGCCAGTTGCGTGGTGCGGTGCTGGTGGAGTTCGGCGCGCTCGGTCTGCTGGCGGCGACGCTGGCGGTGACCGCCGCCGCGGTGATCGGTGCGGTGGTCGGGCAAAAGGCGTTCGAGATCGCATTGACGCCGGACTGGCCGCGCCTGCTGCTCGGCGGCGCGTTTGGCCTTGCGCTGAGCCTGCTGGCCGGCTGGTCGGGCACGCGACGCATCCTATCCACGCCACCGGCGTTGGCACTGCGGACCGACTAAGGCGGGTCGGTTGAACCCGCGAACGGGCGGCGCGCAGGCGTCGCCCGTTCGCGTTCCGTCGCACCGCTGCATATACCGGCAGCGCATAAGCACCTTGCCAATCGTACGTTCGCAGCAGCGTCCGGACTGCCTACAGTGGTGTGTCCGGCCGCCGGCCCAGGCGGCCATCCGTTGCCGTCGAGGTGCCACCGTCATGGCCAGCGTCACTTCCGCTGCGCGTGCGCAGCCGCCGCGCGATGCGGTTTCCCCACAGCATTCTTCCAGTGTCCGGATCGTACCGTTCGATGCCCCGCTGGGCGCCGAGGTGATCGGCCTGGATCTGTCGCAGCCGCTGGATGCAGACACCTTCGCGCGCATCCACCAGGCGCATCTGGACTACCACGTGTTGGTGTTCCGCGAGCAACGCATCACGCCGGCACAGCAGGTCGCTTTCAGCCGTCGCTTCGGCCCGTTGCAGATCCATGTGCTGCGCAACTTCCAGTTGCAAGGACATCCGGAAGTACTGGTGGTGTCCAACATCAAGGAGAACGGCGAGCCGATCGGTCTGGGCGATGCAGGCCACTACTGGCACTCGGACCTGTCGTACAAGGACACCCCCAGCCTGGGCTCGCTGTTGCATGCGCAGGAACTGCCCAGCGAAGGCGGCGACACCTTGTTCGCCAACCAGCACCTGGCCTGGCAGACCCTGCCCGACGCGCTCAAGCACGCGGTGCAGGACCTGCGTGCCGAGCACAGCTATCTGGCCAAGTACGAAGAACTGCGTGCGCGCAATCCGTGGCGGCCGGCGCTGACGCCGGAGCAGGTTGCCGAAGTGAAGCCGGTGCAGCATCCAATCGTGCGCACCCATCCGGAAACCGGCCAGAAAGCGCTGTTTGTCAGCGAGCATTTCACCACCCGCATCGTCGGCTTGCCCGACGACGAAAGTGCTGCACTGCTGCAGGCCTTGTTTGAACACAGCACCGGCGATGCGCTGGTGTATCGGCATCGCTGGCAGCCGCACGACATGGTGTTCTGGGACAACCGCTCGGTCATGCATCTGGCCGCCGGCACGCCCGATCACCTGCGTCGTCGGCTCAACCGCACCACCATCGAAGGCGATGCGCCGTTCTAGCCGGGTGCTGCCTCGCGCGCGTTTCGCAACACGTAATGCGCTGGGAAACGCGCCTTCTTCCCCCCCCCCTCGACTGGAGCGCCGCATGCGTTTGACCGTCACCTCTCACGCACGTCCGCAGCGCCGACGTTTTTCCCGACATGTCGCGCTGCTGCTCCTGGCCGCATTGCCGTTGCTGCACAGCGCGCATGCGCAGGCCGAAGGAAAGCTGCGCATCGCCAAACAGTTCGGCATCGTCTATCTGTTGCTGGACGTGGCACAGGATCAGAAGCTGATCGAGCAGCAGGGCAAGGCTGCCGGCGTGGATATCGACGTGCAGTTCCTGCAGTTGTCCGGTGGCGCCGCCGTCAACGATGCCCTGCTGACCGGTTCGATCGATATCGCCGGCGCCGGTGTCGGGCCGTTGTTCACCATCTGGGACCGCACGCATGGCCGCCAGAACGTGCGCGGCGTGGCGTCGCTGGGCAACTTCCCGTACTACCTGATCAGCAACAATCCGCGCATCAAGAGCATCGGCGATTTCACCCCGCAGGACCGCATTGCGGTGCCGGCCACCGGCGTGTCGGTGCAGTCGCGCTTCCTGCAGCACGCCTCCCAGCAACGCTGGGGCGACAAGGGCACCCACCAGCTGGATCCGCTGCAGGTCGCCTTGCCGCACCCGGACGCGGCCGCCGCGATCATCCGTGGCCGCACCGAGATCACCGCGCATTTCGCCAGCCCGCCATTCCAGGAGCAGGAGCTGGCGCGCAACCCGGCCGCGCACATCGTGACCAGTTCCTACGAGATCGAAGGTGGCCCCTCCTCGGCCACCGTGCTGTATGCCACCGAGAAATTCCGCCGCGACAATCCCAAGACCTATCGCGCCTTCGTCGCGGCACTGGATCAGGCCGCACGCTTCGTCACCGCGCATCCGGAGCAGGCGGCCGATATCTTCCTGCGTCGCAATGGTTCTAGCATCGATCGCGCGCTGGTGCTGCAGATCCTCAAGGACCCGAAAGTGCAGTTCACCGTGGTGCCGCAGAACACGCTGGGGCTGGGCAAGTTCATGCAGCACAGCGGCGCGATCAAGCAGACCCCGGGCAAGCTGAGCGACTACTTCTTCGACGATCCGCTGATTGCGGGCGGGAGCTGAGCGATGAGTCCGTCCACACCATTGCTGCAGGTCGATCACGTCAGCCTGGAATACGCCTCGGCGCAACGCGTGGTGCGCGCCACCCATCGCGTGCGCTTCGATGTGCATGAAGCCGACCGCTTCGTGCTGCTGGGGCCTTCGGGTTGCGGCAAATCCACCCTGCTCAAGGCGGTGGCCGGCTTCGTCACCCCGCGCGAGGGGCAGATCCGTCTGGATGGCAAAGCGGTCACCGGGCCGGGGCCGGACCGGGTGGTGGTGTTCCAGGAATTCGATCAGCTGGCGCCCTGGAAGACCGTGCGCGAGAACGTGGTGTTCGGCCTGCGCGCAGCCCGCAAGCTGTCGCGCGCCGAGGCGCGCGAACGTGCCGACGACAGCCTGGCGCAGGTCGGGCTGAGCGAGTTTGCCCAGGCCTACCCGCACACCTTGTCCGGCGGCATGAAGCAACGCGTGGCGATTGCGCGCGCATTGGCGATGCGCCCACGCGTGTTGCTGATGGACGAGCCGTTCGCCGCACTCGATGCGCTGACGCGTTCGCGCATGCAGGAGCAGGTGCTGGAGCTGTGGGAGCAATCGCGCTTCACCTTGTTGTTCGTCACCCATTCGATCGAGGAAGCGCTGGTGGTGGGCAATCGCGTGCTGCTGTTGTCGCCGCATCCGGGCCAGGTGCGCGCCGAGCTCAACGCGCATGCGTTCGGCCCGCACAGCGCCGGCAGCGTGGCGTTCCAGCAGACCGCGCAGCGCATCCATCGGCTGCTGTTCGACCTGCCCGACGATGCCCTGGATGATGCCAAGGTGGCGCCGCTGCGTCGCCCGGCCGAGCGCCAACGCGAGGCGCTGCCATGAGCCGCAGTACCGCCACCGCGCTGCCGCCACTGCCACCGGTGCGGGCCGAGTACGAAGTCGCCCTGCAGCCGCTGGACCCGGCATTGGTTGCAGCCGCCGCGCCAACGCGCTGGCAGGCACCGCCGTGGCTGCGCAAGGCGCTGGTGTTGGTGGTGCTGGTCGCGGTGTGGGAGATCGCCGCACGCGTGGTTGGCGACGACCTGATGCTGCCCAGCGCGCTGCAGACCGCGCGCGCGTTCTACGACGGGCTGCTGTCCGGCGAGTTGCTGCGCCGCGTGGGCGCTTCGCTACGCGTGCTGGCGCAGGGCTATGCGCTCGGCGTGGTGCTGGCCTTCGTGCTGACCGCGCTGGCCGCTTCCACGCGCTGGGGCCGCGACGTGCTCGGCACGCTGACCGCCATGTTCAATCCGCTGCCGGCGATCGCGCTGCTGCCGCTGGCCTTGCTGTGGTTCGGACTGGGCACCGGCAGCCTGGTGTTCGTGCTGGTGCATTCGGTGCTGTGGCCGCTGGCGCTGACCACCTACGCCGGTTTCCAGGCGGTGCCGGAAACGCTGCGCATGGCCGGGCGCAATTACGGATTGCGTGGGCCGCGCTACGTGGCGCAGCTGCTGATTCCCGCCGCGCTGCCGGCGATCCTGTCCGGGCTGAAGATCGGCTGGGCCTTCGCTTGGCGCACCCTGATCGCCGCCGAGCTGGTGTTCGGCGCCACCTCCGGCCAGGGCGGCCTGGGCTGGTACATCTTCCAGAACCGCAACGAGCTGTATACCGACCGCGTGTTCGCCGGCCTGGCGATGGTGATCGTGCTGGGCCTGCTGGTGGAAGGCGTGGTGTTCCAGGCCATCGAGCGGCTGACCGTGCGCCGCTGGGGCATGCAGCGCTAGCGGGATGACCGCAGACGCTGCGAGCGCAGCGGTGAGTGGCCAGGCGTTTTGCCTGGCCACGCTGCAGATGAACGTGTTGCGCCGGCCACCAACGGCCTGAGCCCGCGTGCCGGGCTCATCGGCACGGTCGCGTGCGCTTAACGGGGCTGGCTTATGCTGCCGGCCCCTTACCTGCCGTCTGCCGTCATGCCTACCGCCCCCTTCACTGCCTATCTGTATCCGGTGCTGTTGCTGATCGCCAGCAACGTGTTCATGACCTTTGCCTGGTACGGGCATCTGAAGTACAAGAGCACGCCGCTGATGATCGCGATCCTGGTCAGCTGGGGCATCGCGTTCTTCGAATACTGCCTGCAGGTACCGGGCAACCGCCTGGGCAGCGCGGTGTACTCGGCGCCGCAGCTCAAGGGCATGCAGGAAGTGATCACGCTGCTGGTGTTCGCCGGCTTCTCGACCTTCTACCTGGGCCAGTCGTTGAAATGGAATCACTGGGCCGCATTCGGCTTGATCCTGGTCGCGGCATTCTTGATGTTCAAGGAATAACGGCTCTTGAACGGCTAACTGCCTTCTCGCTCGTAGGAGCGCACCAGGGCGCGACCTCGCGTGAGCGTCCTGCGGCGCGATGGGCCTTATCGGGAATGCCACGTCGCGCCCGGGTGCGCTCCTACGGCATACGGGTCCCTAGTTCGCCGGTTCGACCCACTGCGCGAGTACTGCATCGATTTGCGCGTCCTTGACCCGCTTGCCGCTCTGCACAGCCTCGGCCTGCTGGAACATCGGCATGATCATCGCCATGCCGTCCGGCTTGCTGGGCGCCTTCCAGCCGTCTCGCTGGTAGGAGCGCACCAGGGCGCGACCTCGCAGAAGCGTCCTGTGGCGCGATGGGCGTTTTCGGGAATGCCACGTCGCGCCCGGGTGCGCTCCTACGGCATGCGGGTGCCTAGTTCGCCGGTTCGACCCACTGCGCGAATACCGCGTCCAGCTGCGCATCCTTGATCCGCCTGCCGTTCTGCACCGCCTCGGCCTGCTGGAACATCGGCATGATCATCGCCATGCCGTCCGGCTTGGTCTTCAGATGCAGGCCGGGTGGCGTATCGAGGAATCTGGCCCAGCGCGTGCGCACCTTGGCCCAGTAGCCTTGGGTGCCCTTCCAGTACGCATAGGCCGGGGCGAAGTCGACCTCGGTGGTCTTGCGGTAATCGTTGAAGCCGAACTCGCGCGCGATCGCTTCCTGGCTGCCGTCGGGCTTGCGCAGCACCTTGGTGTTGAACTGTTCGTGGGTCCAGCCGTTGGGCGTGAGCGTGTGGCGATTGATCACCGCGAGCGCGTTGTAATCGCTGCGCTTGGTGTACTCGCGGCGCGGCAACGGGCGCCAGCTCAGATCACTGGTCCAGGTGGGATGGCCGTCGGCATAGTCCCAGCGACCGGTGCCGCAGTAGCGTGGCGCGTCGCTGACCTCGTAGACGCACTGGGTCCAGGCACCGGCGGTCACTGCCGGCGGCAGCGCATGCACCGTCCAGGTCTGATCGGCGCTGAATTCGAAACGCTGCGGCGCCTCGTAGATCCAGTCCTGCCGCCAATGCTTGGTCACTTGCTTGCTCTTCTCGTCGACCAGCAGATGCTGCAACACCAGCTTGCGCGGTGAATCCTCCACCACGATCACCACTTCGCTGGCGCCGCTGCGCATGGCTGATGCACGCTCGTAACCGGGCTTGAGCAACACCGTCTCGTCGAAGGCAAAGTCCACCGCGTATTCGCCCTGCATCGCCAGGATGCTCTGCCGATCGCGCTGGACGTCGGCGGCGGCAGTCAACGGCAACAGGCTCAGCGTCAGTGCGATACAACGGGAAAACGTTCGGCTCATCGGAACTCTCGGGAGTGGTTGGAGACGTCAGCGGCGCAGGCGCACCAGCGACGTCGTCATGTCGGATGGGTTGTTGTTATTGGATGTGGCGGAGGCCGTGCGCAAGGCGGCAGCGCGCGCGCAGCAGCAATCGTCCACCGCCACGCGGCCGTCGATGCCCTCTTCGCGCGCCAGGCGTGCGGCGACCTCCGCACCCAGCGCCGACACGGTCGCCAGGCTGGCGACAAACGGCTGCTCGCGGGCGGCGGCGGCCTGCAGGCGCAGCGCGCTCAAGCGCCACGCCTCCCCACGCATGCGCCCGGCCAGACGACGCCACAGCCGCTCGCCGACGCCCAGCTCATGGGTTTCCATCGGCAACGGCGGCAGCCGCGAGACCAGGCGATCCCAGATCAGGAAATCGCTGTCAGGCAGCAGGCAGATGCGCCAGCAGCACTGCCCCTCGGCATCGAAAAACCAGATGCTCTCGCGCACGCCATCGCTATCGACCTGCCGGCACGCCGCCGCCCCCACCGCGTGCTGCCAGCCATCCAGTTCGTTGCCCAATGCCGGCCGGTACAGGCATAGCACCGTGCCCAACGCCGCCAACTGCTGCGGCCGCGGCAACGCAGCGCGGGTGGCACGTGCATGCGACAACGACGGCAGCGGGCGGGCGATGGGCATGGCCGCTACCAGCTCACCGCCAGGCTGACCGAGGCGGTGCGCCCGGCGCCGGTGAAGCGATCGAGCACCGTGCTGCTGGCCAGCGTGCCGTTGGGCAGCGCATTCCAGTCCACATAGCGGCGGTCGGCGAGATTGAAAATGCCGGCGGTGACCTTGGCACCGGGTGCGAACTCCCAATGCCCCAGCAGGTCCAGCGTGGCGTAGCCGGCCGGGGTGTAGTAGCTGTCCAGCTGCGGGCGACGCTTGCGCGCGACGAAGGTGCCGATCAGTTCCGCGCCCCAGGCATCGCTGTCGAAGGCCACGCCGAGCGTGCCGCGCAGCGGGTCGACCGAGTTGAGCGGAGTGTCGTCGGTGAGATTGTCGCCTTCCGCATACGCCACGGCGCTGTTGAGCGACCAACCCTGCCAGCCGGCCAGCGCGCCCAGATCGATTCCGCCGCGCGCTTCGGCACCCTTGATCACCACATCGTCCACGTTGCGCGATTGGAACAGCATCAGCCCTTCGGCATTGAAGCCGGCCGGCGCATACGATTCGATGAAGTTGCGGTAGTCGGTGTAGTACACGCTGACGCCCAGATAGCCGACTGCATCGTTAAAACGCAGCCCGAGTTCGCCACCGCGGCTGGTCTCCGATTTCAGGTCCGGATTGGCGATAGCGGTGTAGCGCGCCTGCAGATTGGTGAAGCCGATATTGACGTCGTTGTACGGCGGCGCGCGGAAGCCGTGCGCGTAATTGGCATACGCCGACCAGGCGTCCGAAAACCGCCACACCGCACCGAACTTGGGAGACACCTGCGTTTCATCGATGGTCTCGGCAGCAACGCCGGGATTGTCTTCGCGGAAAATGTCGTCCACCTGCGGCGACAGCCGGAAATAATCCACGCGCACGCCCGGCGTCAGCGACAGCTTTCCATCGAACAGGCGGATCTCGTCCTGCGCATACAGCCCGAGCTTGGTGGTCTCGCTCTTGGGAAAATCGCGCACCGGGAACACGTCCTGACCGACGCGGTTGGTGATTGCGCCATTGGCCAGATTGACCGAGTAGCCATCGCGCTTGGCGCGGGTGTCGGTCCAGGTGCCGTCCAGGCCGTAGGTGATGTCGTGGCTGAGCGTTCCGGTGTCGATGGCTTTATGTGCGTTGACCAGCAGGCCGTACACGCGCTGATCGAAGTTGTGTTCGTTATGACGGCGGGTATTGTTGCCGCGCAGCTCGTCGGTGCGCTGCAGGCTCTCGCTGTCCTGGCGATACAGCTGCCACTGCAGATCGTCGGCCAGCGCCCAATCCAATGCATCCAGTTCGTGGCGCAGCGAAACGCGCGCGCGGGTCTGATGGTCGCGTCCGTCCTGCGACAGGATGCGCTGCGATGGCGTGGTCACACGCGGGTCGATGCCGGTCAATGCCTCGATGCTGCCGTAGTCTTCGTTGCCTTCCACGGTGAGCTTGAAACGCTGCTGCGCGCTGGGCGCGTACACCAGCTTGGCCAGCACGCTGCGGCCATCGATGCGCTGCGGGTTGGCCGCAGTACGGGTGAAATCGCGGCTGCGGTTGTCGCCCTGGTTCTGTGCTTCCTGGCCCTGGCGATGGCTGACCGCCACCATGCCGCTCCAGCGCTCGCCGCCGAACGCGCCGGTGGCACCGGCGAACAGGCCGTTCCAGTCGCCTTCGTAGCCGAACTTCAGGCCGACATAGCTGTGCTTGTCGGCACTCAGGTAATCGGATGGATCCTTGGTGACGAAAGCCACCACGCCACCCAGCGCGTCGGAGCCGTACAGCGAGCTGGCCGGCCCGCGCACTACTTCGACGCGCTTGAGCGTTTCCAGATCGACGAAGTTGCGGTTGGCGTTGAGGTAGCTGCCGAAACTGAAGGTGTCCGACACCGGGACGTTGTCGACCAGGATCGCCACGCGGTTGCCGTCCAGCCCGCGGATGCGGATGCCGTTGGCGCCGGTGAAGCGGCCGCTGGTGCTGGTCACCGACACGCCGGGCGTGTAGCGGAACAGATCCTTGAGCTCGCGCACCAGTTGGTTGTCCAGTTGCTCGCGATCGATCACATCCACCGTGCTCGGCACATCGACCAGGGCACGCTGGGTGCGCGTGGCGGTCACCTGCAAGCGGTCGAAGTCGTGGACCTCACGCGCGGCATCACCACTGGCGGCGAGGTCGGCAGCGTGGGCACTCAACGGAAGAGCGGGCAGCGCAAGCGACAGCGCGACCACCAGCGGATGCAGGCGAATCATCGGGAACCTTTGAAGGGAAGTTCCCGGCAGCGTGTGCTGCAGACTAGGCCGCGACCGGCCGCCGGGGGAGAGCGTGGGGTGCGCGGACGGCGGCGGCAACGCCCGCGGCAGGCAACCCGATCCCCTGCGCCAATGCGCGGAATCGGAGGGTGGAACTTACTTGGTCAGGATGAGCTTGTCGTTGCTGGTATGGCGCAGACGATAGACGCGGTCGCCATGCTGGATCAGCACTTCGCGACGGCCTTTGAGCAGCGCCTCGCTGCTGATGAGGTCTTCTGCGGGGACGGCACGCGGCGCAGCGCGGTCGCGCAGGTTGACCGGTTCGGAGCGGAGCAGCACGGGATGAGCGGTCATGATCTGGATCTCCAGTCGGTTAGCCAGACAAATAATAACCATTCTCATTTAATGATCAAGAGCCATTCTCATCTTCTCGACACGACCTTTGCATGGGTTAAACGATTTCGATTCACCGTGCCTATTGAAAAGATCTAGCCACGGGTTCCACCAGCGGTTTTTACGCACGGTGATCGTTGGCCTTGCTGATTACATCGCAGGTGGAAGGCACGCACTGGCAAGCGAAAGCGCGACTGGCATGACGCACCTTGCGCCGCAGAGGTTGGCTGACGTGCACGATCGGTCAGATGCGGCTTCTCGCTTGCTTTGAAGCGCCCGACAAAAAGCGTCGCAGCCAACCGTCCCGCACTTGCGCCCACCGCATGAGGCACCCCTCAGTGCGTCGCCGCCTCCACCCGTGCCCAACCGTCGGCATCGACCTGGGTCAAGGTCTCCAGCGCGCCGAGATTTTCTTCCAGCTGCGCGACCCGGCTGGCCCCCAGGATCACCGTGGACACGTGCGGGTTGCGCAGGCACCAGGCGATGGCCAGGCGTGCGGGCGACTGGCCCAGCTCGGCGGCCAACGCACAGAACGCGCGGGCACGTTCCAGGCGGCGCGCTTCCGGTGCGCCCAGCACTTCGTCCTGCAGCCAGTGATTACCCGGCTGGCCGAGGCGGCTGTCCGCGTCCACGCCGGCGTTGTACTTACCGGTCAGCAGGCCCGAGGCCAGCGGCGACCAGATCGTGGTGCCCAGCCCGCCCTCGCATAGCGGCGCGTATTCGCGCTCCAGCCGGTCGCGGTGCAGCAGGTTGTACTGCGGCTGCTCCATCGCCGGAGCGTGCAGGTGTTCCTGCTCGGCGATGCTAATGGCCTCGCGCAACTGCTCGGCGCTCCACTCGGAGGTGCCCCAGTACAACACTTTGCCCTGGCGGATCAGGGCATCCATGCTGCGCACGGTTTCGCGGATCGGCGTGTCCGGATCAGGCCGGTGGCAGAAGTACAGGTCCAGATAGTCCACGCGCAGGCGCTTGAGCGCGGCATGGCAGGCGTCGGTGACATGCTTGCGCGAGAGTCCGCGCTGGGTCGGACGCGGGCTGTCCACCGCGCCGAAGAACACCTTGCTCGACACGCAGTAACCATCGCGCGGCAGGCGCAGGTCGGCGATCACATCGCCCATCACCTCCTCGGCGCGGCCGCGTGCGTAGACCTCGGCGTTGTCGAAGAAATTGATGCCGTTGTCCCAGGCGGCGGCAATCAGGTTGCGCGCTTCGCTGCGCCCGATCTGCTTGCCGAAGGTGACCCAGGCCCCGAACGACAGGGCCGACAGCTGCAGCCCGGTGGACCCCAGACGACGGTATTGCATTGGCAGACTCCAGCAACCTCCGCGGCGCCCTGCCCCGGATCGGCGTGCGCAGTGTAGGACGTGGTGCTACCGGGGCGACAGGGTTGCGCGGCATCGATGCCGCTCAAGGTCCCATGCCCGCAAGCACCACCGGTTGTTGTCGGTTGCTGAAAGAAATGCGGAGGGCCTGGTGGTCTGCAAGTCTTTCGGAGCGTCACCATCGCTGGCGACATGCCAGTAGATGGATGGCTTACTGATCACATCGGCCACGGAGTCCGCAGACATCAACACGTGCTTGACGCATTGCTTGCCGATCAGCAGTAGCAATGCTGGGAGCGTGGTGCCGCGTCCGGGGGCGGGACCGTGTGGCGGCATGGATGCCGCCACCGAGCCTCCAGGGACGGATTCACGGCGTGTCCCGACACCGGATGCGGCGCCGCGCTGCCGACCAGCCTCGCGGACGTGGTCTGCCAGTTTGATGTGAATGCTTCGGTCTGCTGCGGGCGCTTGCACGCGTACCGGCGTGAGACACGCCGCAAGTACGTCCGTGTAGGCTCTGGCGCGGCATCCATGCCGCTCAAGGTCCCACGCCAGTACCCGCGCAAGCACCACCGGTTGTTATCGGTTGCTGAAAGAAATGCGGAGGGCATGCTGGGCTGGAGGTCCTTCGGAGCGTCCATCCTGGCGATGTGAGCAGATAACTGGCTTGCCGATTACATCGGCCAGGAAAATCCGCCGGCATCAACACGTGCTTGAAGCATTGCTTGCCGATCAGCGATAGCAATGTTGGAAGCGGGGTGCCGCGTCCGAGGGCGGGACCGTGTGGCGGCATGGATGCCGCCACCGAGCCTCCGGGGACGGATTCACGGCGTGTCCCGACACTGGATGCGGCGCCGCGCTACCGACCGACTCCGCACACCGATCAATCCTGTGCACGACATCTAGAGTTCCACGCGAATGCTTCGGTCTGCTGCGGGCGCTTGCGCGCATACCAGCGTGGGACACGCCGAAGTACGTCCGTGTAGGCGCTTGGCGCGGCATCCATGCCGCTCCAGGTTCCATGCCGGTACGCGCGCAGGCAGCACCGGCTTTCGTCGACGGCTGAAAGGAAAAGCGGCATCCGGTCGGGTGACCGTGCTTCGGGGTGCGGTCTTTGCGGGCGACGCACGGGCAGCGGATCGACGCCCCTGCCCCATGACCTTGCGCAAGCGCGGCTCGCCCGCCCGCGCGCAGGGAACTGCCCGCGCCCGCCCTGGCTTGCCTGCGGGCCAACGGGCGGGCCCTGAATGCTGCTCGCCTTGCCCACGGTCACCCCCTGCTCTAGGCTTCTCGTTTTGCCGTCAGCAGCCCCGGGGATTGGAATGGTCGAAGGTTTGGGAAGGATCGGTTTCGGCCTGTTCGGTCTGGCGGTGCTCATCGGCATCACCTGGCTGTTTTCGAGCAACCGCCGCGCGATCGACTGGAGGCTGGTCGCCACTGGTCTGGCGCTGCAGATTTCGTTCGCCGCACTGGTGCTGCTGGTGCCGGGCGGACGCGACGTGTTCGACTCGCTGGGCAAGGGCTTCGTCAAGGTGCTGAGCTTCGTCAATGAGGGGTCCACCTTCATTTTCGGCAACCTGATGAACATCGACAGCTATGGCTTCATCTTTGCGTTCCAGGTGCTGCCCACCATCATCTTCTTCTCGGCGCTGATGGGCGTGCTCTACCACCTGGGCGTGATGCAGGTGGTGGTCCGCGCGATGGCGTGGGCAATCACCAAGGTGATGCGCGTGTCCGGTGCGGAAACCACCAGCGTGTGTGCCAGCGTGTTCATCGGCCAGACCGAAGCGCCGCTGACGGTGCGTCCGTACATCCCCAAGATGACCCAGTCCGAGCTGCTGACGATGATGATCGGCGGCATGGCGCATATCGCCGGCGGCGTGCTGGCCGCCTATGTCGGCATGCTCGGTGGCAGCGACCCCGCGCAGCAGGCGTTCTATGCCAAGCATCTGCTCGCTGCCAGCATCATGGCCGCGCCCGCCACCCTGGTGGTGGCCAAGCTGCTGGTGCCGGAAACCGGCACCCCGCTGACCCGCGGCACGGTCAAGATGGAAGTGGAAAAGACCACCAGCAACGTCATCGATGCGGCGGCGGCCGGTGCCGGCGACGGCTTGCGCCTGGCGCTGAACATCGGCGCGATGCTGCTGGCCTTCATTGCGCTGATCGCCTTGATCAACGCACCGCTGACCTGGCTGGGCGAGATCACCGGCGCCGCCGCACTGCTGGGCCGGCCGACCAACCTGTCGACGATCTTCGGCTACGTGCTGGCGCCGATCGCCTGGGTGATCGGCACCCCGTGGGTTGACGCGACCACGGTGGGTTCTCTGATCGGGCAGAAGGTGGTGATCAACGAGTTCGTCGCCTACAGCGAGCTGTCGCGTATCGTGAAGGGCGAAGTGCCCGGCGTTGGCCTGAGCGCGGAAGGTCGGCTGATTGCCACGTATGCGCTGTGCGGCTTTGCCAACTTCAGCTCGATTGCGATCCAGATCGGTGGCATCGGCGGGCTGGCACCGGAACGCCGTCACGATCTGGCCAAGTTCGGCCTGCGCGCAGTGCTGGGCGGTTCGATCGCCACGTTCATGACCGCTACCATTGCCGGCGTGCTATCGCATTTCGGTTGAGGCGGCGCGGGTTCATCGGCGTGACGGTCTAATCGCCGCACGCCACGTTTCATTCAGTCATTCAAGTCAAGGGTATTTATGAGTTCGGTCGTCGTTGTCGGGTCCTTCAATGTCGATCACGTGTGGCGCTGTGATGTCCTGCCTGCGCCAGGTGCCACCATCGCCGGTCGCTACAGCACCGGCCCGGGTGGCAAGGGCTTCAACCAGGCGGTCGCGGCCGCACGTGCCGGCGCCAGGACGCACTTTCTGTGCGCGCTGGGCGACGATGCCGGCGGCGCGCTAGCGCGCTCGCTGGCTGCGCACGACGGCTTTGCGTTGATCGCCGAGCCCAGCAATGAGCCGACCGGCACCGGCGGTATCTATGTCGACGCGCACGGCCGCAACACCATCGTGATCGGCGCCGGTGCCAACTCGGTGCTGAGCGCAGCGTTTGTGGACAACCAGCGCGCGCTGGTGGCCTCGTCCGGCGTGTTGCTGGCGCAGCTGGAATCGCCGGCGGAGACCATCGAGTCGGCGCTGGCGCTGGCACGCGAATGCGGCGTGCTGACCGTGCTCAACGCCGCACCGGCCAACGCGCCGACCTCGATCGGCCTGCTCAAGCTGTCGGACGTGCTGACGCCCAACGAAACCGAATTTGCGGCCCTGCTCGGCCGGCACGTCGGCGAACGCATCAATGCCGACGATGTGGCGGCGCTGGACGGCAACACGCTGCATTCGCTGTGCCGCAAGCTGCTGCCGGGCGGTACCGTGGTGGTGACACTGGGATCGGTGGGCGCCTTCATCTCGCATGCGGAAGAACAGCTGCGCGGCGACACGGCCGCGCATTACCGCGTGGGCGCGGAAAGCGCGCAGACGGTGGACACCACCGGCGCCGGCGACGCGTTCAACGGCGCGCTGGTGGCCTCGCTGGCGCAGGCGCCGACTGCCAGCTTCATCACCCACGTGCGTTTTGCCACCCGCTACGCCGCGCGCTCCACCGAAGTGGAAGGCGCCGCCACCTCGATGCCGCGCATGGTGCCCGAACCGGCCGTGTGATCCGCACGCTTCAAGCAAACAACGAAGGCGACCGCAGCGATGCGGTCGCCTTTTGCGTTCAAGGCGTCGGCATCCCATGGGACTGCTTCGATCCACGAACGGCATGTCGAGGCCTGTCCATCGACGGACGCCGCCAGGCCCGCTGCGTCGGAGCTTCGATCGTCTCCATCGGATAGCAATCTGGGCGGCGGTACCTGGCGTGATGCCGCGTCGGGCACCCGTACCCTCATCCGGCGCTGACGCCACCTTCTCCCGACGGGAGAGGAGTTGGGGTGAGGGTACGGTCAGCCAGCAATCTCGCCGCTGCCCTCGCTCTACTAGCCACGCGACCCGCACAGCAACCGCACAAGACCGAAGGCCGGAACTGCTCTCCCGATTCCCGATTCCCGATTCCCGATTCCCGAATCCCCACCCAGCTACAATGCCACCATGCAGATCGGCCCCTACTCCATCGACCCGAAAGTGATCCTGGCCCCGATGGCCGGCGTCACCGACAAGCCGTTCCGGCTGCTGTGCAAACGGCTGGGCGCCGGGCTGGCGGTGTCGGAGATGACCATCTCCGATCCACGCTTCTGGGGCACGCGCAAATCGCTGCACCGCATGGATCATGCCGGCGAGCCGGATCCGGTCAGCGTGCAGATTGCCGGCACCGAGCCGCAGCAACTGGCCGAGGCGGCGCGCTACAACGTCGACCACGGTGCGCAGCTGATCGACATCAACATGGGCTGCCCGGCCAAGAAGGTCTGCAATGCCTGGGCCGGCTCGGCGCTGATGCGCGACGAGGACCTGGTGGCACGCATCCTCAGCGCGGTGGTGCAGGCGGTGGATGTGCCGGTGACCCTGAAGATCCGCACCGGATGGGACTGCGATCACCGCAACGGCCCGACCATTGCGCGCATCGCGCAGGACTGCGGGATCGCCGCGCTCGCCGTGCACGGGCGCACCCGCGACCAGCATTACACCGGCACTGCCGAGTACGCCACGATTGCGCAGATCAAGGCGGCGCTGCAGATTCCGGTGATCGCCAACGGCGATATCGACTCGCCGCAGAAGGCAGCGCAGGTGCTGCGCGAGACCGGCGTGGATGCGGTGATGATCGGGCGTGCCGCGCAGGGGCGCCCGTGGATCTTCGGCGAGGTGGCGCATTATCTGTCCACCGGCGAGCTGTTGCCGCCGCCGTCGTTGGCATTCGTGCGCGACACCCTGCTCGGCCATCTGGAAGCGCTGCATGCGTTCTACGGGCAGCCGCAGGGCGTGCGCATCGCGCGCAAGCATCTGGGCTGGTACGCCAAGGATCACCCGCAGAGCGCCGACTTCCGTGCGGTGGTCAATCGCGCCGAAACGCCGGAAGCGCAGCTGGAACTGACCCGCGCGTATTTCGACGCCTTGATCGCCGGTGTGCCGCCAGCGATGTCGGTTGCCGCCTGAGTTTTCCTGCGTTGTTGGAGCTGCAGTCATGACCGCACCGAGCGACACCCCGACCTATCTGCATGGGTTTTCGTCCACCGAACAGGCACGCCTGCTCAAACAGGCGCGCCTGCTGGAAGCCACGCTGTTCAACCAGATCGACTACAGCGGCGCACGCCGGCTGCTGGAAGTGGGCAGCGGCGTGGGCGCGCAGACCGAAATCCTGCTGCGCCGCTTTCCCGACCTGCACGTCACCAGCGTGGATCTGAGCGAGGCGCAGTTGGGCGCGGCACGCGCCAATCTGGAACGGCTGGCATGGTGCCGCGAGCGCTACACGCTGCAACAGGCCGATGCCAGCGATCTGCCGTTCGAGGCGCGTCAGTTCGATGCGGCGTTCCTGTGCTGGGTGCTCGAGCATGTGCCCTCGCCTGCGCGCGTGCTCAACGAGGTGCGGCGGGTGCTGCTGCCGGGCTCGCCGGTGTACGTCACCGAGGTGATGAACGCTTCGTTCCTGCTGCATCCGTATTCGCCCAACCTGTGGCGCTACTGGATGGCCTTCAACGATTTCCAGCACGACCAGGGCGGCGACCCGTTCGTCGGCGCCAAGCTGGGCAACCTGCTGCTGGCCGGCGGCTTTCGCGATGTGCACACCGAGATCAAGACGCTGCATCTGGACAACCGCGAGCCAGGCCGGCGCAAGACCATGATCGGGTTCTGGGAAGAAGTGCTGCTGTCGGCGGCCGACCAGTTGCTCGAGGCCGGTGCGGTGAACGCAGACACCGTGGACGGCATGCGCCGCGAACTGGCGCAGGTGCACAGCGACCCGAACGCGGTGTTCTTCTACTCGTTCGTGCAGGCGCGCGCGACAGTGTATTGAGCCGGCCGGCTGCCCGGACTTGCTGCGTGCGTATTGCTGGGCGAACCGACTGAGCGAACCTACCGAGCGGCCGGCGCAGGCGTGGCGGCGTGTTCCAGATCGCCGGTCAGCACCGTGCCGGTGGGCTCGTGCCAGATACGGCGCCACATCTGTGCCAGTACCTCACCGATTTGATCGCGCGCCACCGGCGCGCGGTAGGCGGCCTGGATCTGCCGCGGCGTAATCGGTTGCCATTGCCCGTCTTGGCGATGGGCCACCACGAAGTTGAAGTTGTAGTCCGGCTCCAGACCCATGCGCAGATCGCTGAGCATCAGCTCGTCATCGACCAGGCGTGCGCGCATGAAACCGCGATTGAACCAGGTCAACCGGCGCACCGCGTCGAAACCGGCCACCTCGCCCAGGGCCTGGGTGTTGCTGGAATAGCCGCGAAACTGCATCGGCCCCTTGTCGGCCACCAGCGAGCGTTCGCCGATCACATAGCCGTTGGGCGTCATCGCCACCACGCGCCACAGCAAGGTGTTGAGCGGCATCGGCACCGAGAAGCGCGGCGCATCCTTCAAGCCGAGCGCGGCCAGTGCACGGTCCGCTTCCTGGTCGACCAGGTGCTTGGCCAGCAACGACCAGCCCAGGTAGGCGGAGCTGAGCGCCAGCCCGATCACCATCGCGTGCTGCGCGACCGGTCGCGCGCGCGCAAACCATGCCACCGCGCAAGCCAGCAACAGCCATAGCGTGTAGGCCGGGTCGATGATGAAGACGCTCGACCACATTGCCGGATGCGGCTGCAGCGGCCACCACAGCTGGGTCCCGTAGACGGTGAAGGCATCCAGCAGCGGATGCGTGATCAACGCCAACTGGATCGCCCAGAACCAGCGCTTGGGCGCAGTGGCCACGCGCCCGTTGCCGTAACGGCGAAACAGCCACCAGATCAGCCAGCCCAGCAACGGCTGCACGAACAACGAATGGCTGGCGCTGCGATGCACCGTCATCAGCGTGACCGGATCGTCGGTCAGCGGCAGCAATACCAGCGCATCGAGATCGGGCAAGGTGCCCAGTGCGGCGCCGGCCAACAGGGCGGCACGGCGCTGTCCGGCCGGTGCGATGGCGGCAGCGACGGCGCCACCAAGAACGATCTGGGTCAATGAATCCATCGGCCGATGCTAGCAGGACGGGCATCGTCCAGTGCCATCACGTGCGTTCTGGCCGGCCGGCAGTCAGCCAGCAGCCGCGGTGCTCACATTGCGCTGCGGCTCGCGGTCGAAAACGACGCTGCAGCCGCCGTCCGCAGTCCTTGCGCCAGGACAGCGAACGCTGCACGCCGCGCACATCCGATGGCACATACCGGCAGCTGCGGTCTGCCGGCAGCTGCTGCGCCTGACCAACCTCACGCCGCGCGCTGCTGCGCGGCATGAGGTTGCGGCGCCAGTTCGGCCAGCACGTCGCCATGATGGTTGACCAGTTGCAGTGCGCCGGACTGCGTCTCGCGCAGCGCCGTCAGGCTCTCCACCCAGTCGCCGGTGTTGGCGTAGAGATGGCCGGCCTGCATGCGCAGTGCGGCGCGATGGATATGCCCGCAGACGATGCCGTCCAGATCGCGGCGCACCACATCGGCCAGGCCGGCCGCCACGAAGCGGCCGATATAGCGCTCGGCCGCGCCGCTGCGGCGCTTGAGAAACTCGGCCAGCGACCAGTAGCGCATGCCCAGGCGCCGCCGCAGACGATTGGTCAGCTGATTGCCGGTGAGGATGCGGTAGTAGAGCCAGTCGCCGAATCGTTCCTGCAAGCCGCCGAAATGGGTTTGCGCATCGTAGTCGTCGCCATGGGTGACCAGCAGCCGGCGGCCGTCCAGCAAGGTGTGGACGCTGCGTCGGCGCACCTGCATGGCCGGCATCACCAGGCCGCAGAAGCGGCGGATGGCACGGTCGTGGTTGCCGGGCACGTAGATGATCTCGGTACCGCGCCTGGCCTGCGCATGCAGGGCGGCGATCACCTGCTGATGCGCCGCATCCCAGACCGCGCGCCGCTGCGACATCCACCACAGGTCGATGATGTCGCCGACCAGATACAGGGTCTGGCAACGCTGGCGGCCGAGGAACGCGGCGATCTCGGCGGCATGGCAGTGCCGCGAGCCCAGGTGCAGGTCGGACAGGAACAGGGCGCGGACGGGAGGGTGCAATGTGGACACGTGCATGCGGACATCTCCAGGGCAAAATCTCGGCGCCGCGATCGGGCGCTGCGCAGGCAGGTTGCGTGCGCCGCCCGCAGGCGTCGGCAGCGCGCTGACGCAGATGCGCGCGCAGCAAGCCGCGGCGGAGCGCTGCAATCGGGCACCCGCATCCCGGCTCGTGGTCGCCATGGCAGCCATGCGCCCTCGCACCGGCACACTGTCCAGCGACATCGCGCATTCCTCTCCAGCGGCGTGGCTGCACGCAGCCATGCCGCCAGGCACGCGCGCATGCTGACCGGTCAGTACGACCATTGCATGGCAAGCTGACGACACCCGGATGACCGTGCAAACCCCCGCCACGACACGGGTTTAACGCCACAGCGGGCTGTTCAGGCGCACAATGCACAGGGTTGTCGGACGGTGTATCATCCGCACCCATCTTTTCATCCGAATCAAGGGATATAAGCCTGATGTCCAGCTACCTGTTCACCTCCGAATCGGTCTCCGAAGGCCATCCGGACAAGATCGCCGACCAGATCTCCGACGCAGTGCTGGATGCCATCCTGGCCCAGGACAAGCGCGCCCGCGTGGCATGCGAGACGATGGTCAAGACGGGCGTGGCGATCGTTGCCGGCGAAGTGACCACCAGTGCCTGGATCGACCTGGAAGCGCTGACCCGCAAGGTCATTCTGGACATCGGCTACAACAGCTCCGACGTCGGCTTCGACGGCGAGACCTGTGGCGTGCTCAACCTGATCGGCAAGCAGTCGCCGGACATCAACCAGGGCGTGGATCGCAAGAACCCGGAACAGCAGGGCGCCGGCGACCAGGGCCTGATGTTTGGCTACGCGACCAACGAGACCGACAGCCACATGCCGGCCGCGATCCATCTGTCGCACCGCCTGGTCGAGCAGCAGGCCAAGATCCGCAAGAAGAAGAACTCAGCGCTGTCCTGGCTGCGTCCGGACGCCAAGTCGCAGGTCACCCTGCGCTACGAAGACGGCGTTGCGACCGCGATCGACGCGGTGGTGCTGTCGACCCAGCACGATCCGGGCATCAAGCAGAAGGATCTGGTCGAGGCCGTGCGCGAGGAAATCCTCAAGCCGGTGCTGCCGGCCAAGTGGCTGCACAAGGGCACCAAGTTCCACATCAACCCGACCGGCAAGTTCGTGATCGGCGGGCCGGTGGGCGATTGCGGCCTGACCGGCCGCAAGATCATCGTCGACACCTACGGCGGCTGGGCGCGTCACGGTGGCGGTGCGTTTTCCGGCAAGGATCCGTCCAAGGTCGATCGCTCGGCAGCCTACGCGGCGCGCTATGTGGCCAAGAACGTGGTGGCTGCCGGCCTGGCCGACCGTTGCGAAGTGCAGGTCTCCTACGCCATCGGCGTGGCCGAGCCGACCTCGATTTCGGTCACCACCTTCGGCACCGGCAAGATCGCCGACGAGCAGATCGAAAAGCTGATCCGCAAGCACTTCGACCTGCGTCCGTTCGGCATCATCCAGATGCTCGACCTGATCCACCCGATGTATCAGCAGACCGCGTCCTACGGTCACTTCGGCCGCAAGCCGAAGGACTTCTCCTACACCGACGCAACCGGTGCGCAGCACAGCGCCACCGCGTTCTCGTGGGAAAAGACCGACCGCGCCGACGCCCTGCGCGCCGACGCCAAGCTGAAGTAAGCCAGCTGCTCCTGCGGGAGCGAATATAGTGAATTGCACATGGGCCGCTGATGCGGCCCATGTGCGTTTTGGCGGAATGGATGTTTCCAATGGAGTTCCACGGATAGATTCACTGCGTGTCCGGTTTTTTGATGCGGCCACCGCCTGCTGACGAATCTCCGTGTTGGACGTCTAGTGGGGTTGTGCGAATGCTCCGGTCACTGATGCTTTGTTACTGAGGGCTTCGGCCATTGAAGGCGCTTGCACGCGTAGTGTCTGCCGATCAGCAGTGGCAATACTGGGAGCGCGGGGCCGTGTGGCGGCATGGACGCCGCCACCGGGCCTCCAGGGGCGGATTTACGGCGTGTCCCGACACCGGATGCGGCGCCGCGCTGCCGACCGACTCCGCACACCGATCGATCTTGCGCACGACATCTGGCGTTTTCATGCGACTGCTTCGGTCTACTGCGGGCGCTTGCACGCGTACCAGCGATCATTGTCGGCGGCTGATAGAAAAGCGGCGGCTGGTTAAGTGATCGTGGTTTGGATCGTGTTTCCTTCTCCACTACTCAAAGACCAAGTGTTGAGGTGATCTCGACGACCTGGCCGGCCCAATCCGCAAGCGCCACGTCTGCTTGAAAACATTGCTTGCCGATCAGCAGTGGCAATGCTGGGAGCGTGGTGTCGCGTCCGGGGGCGGGACCGTGTGGCGGCATGGATGCCGCCACCGAGCCTCCAGGGATGGATTTACGGCGTGTCCCGACACCGGATGCGGCGCCGCGCTGCCGACCAACTCCGTACTCCGATCAATCTTGCGCACGACATCTACCCTCTCCATGCGGATGCTTCGATGAGCTGAAGGTGCCTGCACATCGCAGCCCCGGCATTGCGTTCAAGGCTCACGTTGCAACTGTTGCTCCAACGCCTGAGCGAATGCCTTCAACGGACACGCCATCCGTTGCTCGCCCGTGCATAGACCCAAGGCCAGTTCCTGCTGCAACGGCGGGTGCGCCAGATCCAATGGCGCCAGCGTCCGCAGTTGATCCAGCGATTGCGCAAGATACTTCGCACGCACCACCTGCTGCCCATTCGGTTCGCGCCATAGCTCCAGCAGCAATGCGCCACCCGGCGGCGGATCGTCGGCGCCGTAGCCGGGGAGATGAAAGTGCACGCCCAGCAAACTGCTCAACGCGGCGATATGCGTGTCGCTGCCAACGAAGACCGAGACCTTTGGCGCCTGCACATCGCCGAAGCGCTGCAGCACTTCACGCGCCAGCGGTGCGCCCGAACGTGAAGCCATGTAATGCGGACGTGCGTAGATGTCGAACAACAAGGCATGCAGGCGCGAGACCTGCGTCAGCCGCTCGGGTGTGGCGCGGCCCCAGCCGACCTGCGACAGCGGCAGGCCTTCGGCGTATTGCAGCAGCAACACCTCGCCGGTGCCGGAGGTCAGATCGATCGGCCCACCCAGGGCCAGGCCGCGCCCGTTGGCCGACGGTGCCAGCGTGGACGGCATCTGCGCAAAGTCGCAGGGCGTGCGCGTACAACCCAGGATCTGCTGCATTGCCTGCAACTCGGCTGCGTGCCCTCGCAGTAATGCGGCGGGGCCACCGGTTTGCTTTTCGATCGCCGCAACCGCCGCCGTGCCATCGAACGGCACCGCGCCGGCTTCGATCGGGCGGAACAACGGATCGTTGCTGCCGGCCTGGCGATGTCCGGCGACGATCCCGCAGCCTGGTGCCAGCGCCTCGGCCAGCAAGGCGCCGCTGTCGATGGTGCGCTGATCGGTATTGGCCCAGACCGACACGCTGCCTGCTGCCGGGCAGCCGCTAAGCGGCAACACGCCCTGCTGCGCCAGCCATTGACGCAGATAGTCACCGCTCAACTGCACGCCGATGCGCCCGTGCGGCGTCAGCAGGCTGGCCGGTGTGGACCATTGCGGCCAGGGCGCGTCGGCATAGTGCGCTGCGGCGGCTTCGCCCTGCAGCGGTGCGCGCACGCCGTGCCGGAAGACAGCCACCACGCGTTTCAGTTGCGCGGTCTGCGCGATTGCGGGCGGCCCGGGCGGACGCGGCGTGCAGCCGATCAGCAGCAGCGCGCCGAGTGCGAGTACCGGCATCCGCCATCGTGGACGAAGCGCTGTCGTCGAACGTGGCCTGACGCCTGCGTGCAACGGCGCGACGATCCTGCACGACGGCAACGACGCGATCCCCATCGCGTCGCTGCCGTCATCGCCTGCGGGCGTCTGTTCACCACCCTGCCCCGTTTTCTTCGCTTGCCTGAAACCCATACCTGTCGGTCATCCGGTTGTTCATCGCGGAATTTACCGGGCCAATGTGCAAGGCAGACGACACCTGGCGGAACTTATCCAACATGTCCGGGAAGCTGCCACGCAGCGATGAATGCTCCTAAGCAGTCGCACGGTTGCGGTGCCAAGAGCGGACAACACAAGAAAGCTGGCGGTCGTCAGGTGGGTGCGGAGGGTGCGCTCAGAATCGAAATGTACGAATAGGTCCATACCGCTTCCGAGCACCGGCAGCGCCTCACCTGACGGCGGCGCAGTCGGTGTGTTGGCCGCTCGAAGCTCGGCATCAGCCTTGTACACCCGCAACTCACCGCATGGTGCGCCGCTTTGAGTAGATCCCCCGCGCACCGACCATCAGGACGCACTGCGCGAGGCCGCGCCGCGCTGACATGAGGTGGACCGGCATCCATCCATCGACACACGCCTGCGCAGCGCGCCAGCTATCTGGGACCGTCGTGCTCCTGCGCCTGCATGCGACTGTATGCGTGCAGATCGGCCCGCACTCAGGTGCGCAGGAAGATTTCCACGCGTCGGTTGAGTTGTCGCCCGCCGGGGTTGTCCTGTCCATCCAGCGTATTGGGTGCCACCGGTTGCGATTCGCCATAGCCTTTTGCGCCGGCCGACTGCGCGGCACCGCGGGTGCGTAATGCGGCCAGCACCGCCTCGGCGCGGCGCTCGGACAGCGCCTGGTTATAGGCATCGCTGCCCTTGGCATCGGTATGCCCCCGAACCTCCATGTCCTTGGCGCTGACCTTGCCGAGTGCGGCCGCCAGCACGTCGAGCACGCGCGCGGCGTCGGGGCGAATCTCGGCCTTGTCGAAGTCGAACAGGATGCGCTCGTTCAAGGTGATCAGATAGCCGCACGGTGCGCCGGGAAGTGCGAACTTCTGCAGCAGCGGGAAGCGCCCGGCCGGCGGCACCTTCGGCAGCGGCGGCATGCGCACTTCGCGCGGCGGGGTACCGACGGTGCCGGTGCCATTGCCGCGGTTCTGCACCAGCCCGTCCGGGCCGTTCCAGGTTCCCGAGCCGTCGGCGTTGATGGTGATCAGACCGCGCGGGCCGTTCCAGGTACCGCTGCCATCGCCGTGGTTGTCGACCAAGCCGCTCTTGTCGCTGTTCCAGGTGCCTGCCCCCTTGCCATCCAGACTGATCAGGCCGGCCGGGCCGTTGTAGGTACCGGCACCGCTGGCCTGGACCTGGACGATCGCGTCGTCGCCACCGGCGCCGCTGGCATTGATGGTGCCGCTGCCGTCGGCATTGACGCGGATCAGGCCGCCGTCGAAGTTGGCGGTACCGCTGCCATCGGCCTTGAGGTCGAACAGCCCGCCGTCGCCGTTGCGCAGCAGATTGCCGTTGGCATCGACACTGGTGATGCCGGCGTCGTTGATCAGGCTGCCGCCATCGCCGCAGCGTGCCGGCGTCACGCTGACGCCTTCGATCGGGTCGAGAATGTCCTGCAGCGAGGCCTCCAGTGCGCGCTGCGCCGGGGTCACGCCGGCAATCTCCGGCACCACGATCGACGGGATGGCCGGGAACTCGGGCACCGCTTCATCGGCGACCGGTGGCGATGCGGACGGAGGCGCTGCGGTCTGCGCTGCCGGGGGCGTGGCGCCCGCAGGGTCGGCTGGCTCGCGTTGACCTTCGCCGCGGCCGCAACCGGCCAGCAGCAAGGGCACCCAGATCACTGCCGACAGCGTCTTGCGCATTGCGTCTTCCCTGGTTCGAGCGTGTTCGAGAACCGCCTGATAGCACGGGCCAGGTAAACAACGCGCTAAACGCGGCCGACGCGACGACTGCGCGACCGTCAGGCAGTGCGGTCGGTGCCGGGATCGGCATGCTCGTGTACTCCGGCTCCTGCGCGTCGTCGCACCCACCGGATGACCGCGCGTTGCCCAGGTTGGCCGGCCCAGTCGTGAGCAATCGCAACGCCGGGAACTGGAAAATGGCGCGCATTGGCAGCGGCAAACTCCACACCCCGCGGTGCGTGACTAGCAGCCACGCCTTCCACTGATGGTGCAGCGCACTCAGAACGTCGCCGGCGCCCCAGCCGGACGCGCGGCCTGCGCCTGGTTTGTGTCTGCCGCTTCGGCTTGCAGCTGCTCGTGCAGGATGCGGCGGATTTCCAGAATCGCCTGCGGGGTTTCCTGCACGCTGTGCCAGGAGGTCACCACCAGCTCGGACTCGGCACCGTCCAGATGCGCGCTGCGATACGGCACCAGGCCATCGTCGGAATCGGCCAGCGGCACCTGCGGTTTTTCGCGTCCGACAATGGTGTGGTAATGCACCTGCGGGGAGATCGGCAGGTCCATGCTGGCGCGTACGAACGGGTCGGTATCGCGCAGGTTGTCGATGCTGGTCGGCGGCAGCAGGCGCCGCTTGCGTCGCGGGTCGTCGCCCTGCGCGCGCCGCTCGCTGCTGGCCAGATCCTGAAACACATCGCCGAAGCGATCCAGCAAGGCGATCGGCAAACGCACCAGGCGGCCGACGAAGCGCCCGAGCCCACCTTCGGCCAGGGGCGTGCCGCGGTGCGGCGCGGCGATGAAGATGGCGCGGTCGACCTGCGGCATTGGCGAAAAATGCAGCAACGGCGACAACTTCGCGCGCACGCGTGCGCCGCGCTCGCCGTCCAGCCGGTAGTTTTCCAGCAGGGAATTCCACAGGCGCTCGCCCGACGAAGACACCAGCAGGCGCCCGATCACCCCGCCCATGCTGTGGCCGATCAACACCATGTCGTGCGATGCGATCGCCGTGCCGGATGGATCGAAGTGCTGCAGGCTGCGCTCCACCAGAGCCTGGATTTCGGCGCGGTTGACCGCTACCGGCGCATTGGTGGGGTAGTACACCTGCCAGATCTGGTAGCGCTGGCGCAGCGCTTCATCGCCCATCACTTCGTTGGCGACATTGACCCAGGCTTCCGGGCTGCTGGCAAGGCCATGCAGCATCAACAGCACGCGTCGGTCCGGGTCGTAGGGCTGCATCAGATACAGGTGCGGGCGGTCGATGCCGCGCGCGCTGCCCAGCATCGACCGCAGGGACTGCGCGGCAAACCCGGACCTGGCCAACCACAGGCCATACGCGGCAGTGAAGTTGGCCGCCAGCGGCACGCGCTGGCCATGCAGTACCACTTCGTTCTGGCGATACGGATCGTAAGGCACCACGGTGACGGCACGACCGCGCAGCACCGCATCCAGCGTATCGCCCTCGAAGCGCAGCAGCAGCGTTGCCGGTGCATACGGCATCTCGCTGAAGGTGGGCAGCGGACGCTCCGGTGTCGCGACAGCGGCGGCAGATTGTTGCAAGGCCAGTCCGGCAGGGTCGCCGACCACCTGTGGGTCCACCTCGGCCACCAGTTCGGCGCCGAAGCCGTCGCGTCGATATGTGCTGCGCAGCCCATCGAAGCGCAATGCCGAGGCGGCGAAGATCGCGCGCGGCGTGTTGCCGCCGCCCGGCAACCGATACGCTGACATATCGATACCGACCTGCCAGCGGCCTATGCTGGTCGGTTCGCGCTCGCTCTGGCCGGTCTGCTGCGCGCGTGCGAACAGGCGTTCGATCACCTGCTGCACGGCGTAGTTGTAGTAGTCGCGCACCTGCGTCTGGCGATTTTCGAACGCACGCGCACTGGGCGCCCGATCGGTGAAAAACAGATACGCGTATGCGTGCCGCGCGGCCTCCAGCCAGGCGTCGACTGCGGCATCGCTCATGGTTGTCGGGTCGCGCCCGCCCAGCGCAACCGCATGCGCGGTCCATAGCTCGGCCTGCGTTGCCAGCCGGCGTTCATCGCCGATGCCTGCGACGGTGGCGAGTTGCTGCAGGCAGGGCAGCGGGTCGCTGCGGCAGGCCTTGGGTTGCAGACCGGCCACCTGCACCGTCTCGCCGCTGGCCTGGCTCAACGCGCCAGTGCTGAGCACATCGCCACGCGTGCGCGCGATGAAGTCGCCGCTGCTGTGCGATTGCACCGTGACCATGGCGCAGCCACTCAGCCACAGGCTCGCCAGTACACCCGCCAGCACTGCAGAGGTACGACATCCACGCAGGCAAGCCTTCACCGGGGTGCGCTCGCGGTGGCCCCAGGCGCCGGTGCCTGCGGCATGCCGGCGCGGATGCGCTCGGAGAAATCGGCCGCCTTGTCGGCGGCGATCGCACGTGCGGTGAAATGCCCACGCTGCTTCAGCGTCGCGAAGTCGTAGCCGGGCATCAGCCCATCGTGATCGTAGGCGTATTCGTCGGCGTAGCCGGACAGCAGCAGGCGATGATCCAGCGGCAATGTGGGCTGCAATTGCCGCGCCAACGCGAACACGATCGTGGTGCAGTTGCTGGTGAGCGTGTTGTAGAACGCCGGCGCGCGATTCAAGTCGTTGGCCAGGCCCACGTAGCCCATGAACATGCGGCGCAGCCCGGCTTTGGGAATCGCCAGCCGATACAGATACATGTCCTCGCCGCGCACATTGGTGCGCACGCGCAGGATGTCGCGCTCGTCGGCGGCTACCAGGGTCTCTTCGAAACTGCGGAAAAATCCGCCCAATGCCGAGAACGACTCGTCGCGCTCCTTGCGGATTTCCAGCGAGAACACCACGTGCGAGCCGTCGTCGAAACCGAACGACACCAGGGTGTGCGCGATCGCCGGGCCCATCCAGTACGACAGCGCCAGATCGGCGCTGACCAAACGGTCCAGATCGTACTGGCGGGTTTCCCAGCGCGGCTGGTAGTCGGTTTCACTATGCCAGTCGAAATTGCGCACGTTGTGCAGCGTGACGATGTTGCCGTGCACCTCGGGCTGCAGGCGCTGGGCGACATCGTCGGCCCAGTCGCGGTCCTGGCTGGGCTGCATCATCCACCACGACACCGCCAGCACCGCAAATGCCGCACTGAAGATGCCCACCAAGGCCCAGTTCTCGCGGCCACGGCGCAAGCCCCACAACGCCGCGATTGCCATCGCGCACCACGAGCCCACCCACGCCGCGCGCACGAACGCGTTGCCGGTCAGCGCGAAGTAGATCGCCAGCCCGCCCCAGAGCGCTGCCAGCACCAGCGCCACCCGCAACGCCCAGCGCCCGATGCGCGAACGCGTGGCCGGTTTCATCGGGTGCCGCCTTCCGGTACCTGCATGCCCAATGCGTGCATCAACAGATCGGCCGAACGATGGGCGAGGCGTTTGCGTTCGGATTCGTCATTGCCGCGCAGGCAGCTGCCCAGCATGTCGATCACCAGCAGCAGCTGTTCGTCGTCGACATCGGCGCGGCACAGGCCGGCGTCGCGGGCGCGATGCACGAATGGCAGGAAGATGCTCACCACGCGCCGGTCGGCGGTTTCCACCGCCGGGTGCGCGCGTTCGATGGAACGCCAGAAATCCACCAGCGGCGCGGACTGGGCGATGTGCTCGGCCACGTCGTGCAGCAGCACGGCCAGTCCGTCCGGGCGCTCGGCCAGATCGGCGGCCAGCCGCTCCAGGCCGTCCAGGCCGCGGGTCATCAGCGCGGTCATCAGCGCGAGCCGGTCAGGGAAATTGCGGTACAGCGTGGCGCGGCCAAGGCCGGCACGCTCGACCACCAGCTCCAGCGGGGCATTGACGCCGTGTTCGCTGAACACTTCGTCGGCGGCATCGAGTATCTGCCGGCGGCGCAGCGCGGCATCAGGGCGGGAAGTCGTCATCGCGGCATTATCGGACAGATTTGTCCGGTTACACCAGAGTCCGCTTGCCGATTCCGCACCCTCTCCGACCAACGGTCGGATCGGGCGGTCTGATTCGACCGTCTGATCCGATCGTCGTAGCGCCGAACCGGATCAGCCGGTGTTCTGCACGCCTTGCGAGACGCCGTTGACGCAGGCGACCAGCGCGCGCAACAGCTCGTCGTCTTCGCCATCGGTGGCACGCCAGCGTTGCAGCAGGTCCACCTGCAGCACGCTGATCGGGTCGATGTAGGGGTTACGCAGGCGGATCGACAAGGCCAGCCGCGGGTCGTGCTGCAGCAGCGACTGCTGGCCGGTCAATGCCTTCACCCAGCCTTTGGTCAGCGCCAGCTCGGCGCCGATGCCCGGGAAGAACCGCTCGTGCAGTTCGCCCGACAGCCGCGAGAACAGCTCGGCGATGGTGAGGTCGCCCTTGGACAGCACCATCGCCACGTCGTCGAGAAAGGTGCGGAAGAACGGCCAGTCCTGCGCCATCTCGCGCAAGGTGTCTTCGTGCCCGGCATCCACCGCCGCCTGCAGGCCGCTGCCCACGCCGTACCAGCCCGGGATCACCGCACGCGCCTGGCTCCACGCGAACACCCACGGAATCGCGCGCAGGTTGGACAAGGCCGCGTCCTGGCCGAGCCGGCGCGACGGGCGCGAGCCCAGCGTCATGCGTTCGATCACGTCGATCGGCGTGGCGCGGCGGAAGTACTGCATGAAATCCGGCGCGCCAACGAACGCGCGATACGCCACGGTGCTTTGTTCGGCGACCAGGTCCATCACCGGCCGCCAGCGATCCTCGCGCGGCTCGGGCGCACGCGGACGCAGGCTGGACAGCAGCACCGCGCCGGTCATCTGTTCCAGCGAGCGCAGCGCCAGGGCACGGATGCCGTACTTGCGATGGATCACCTCGCCCTGCTCGGTCACGCGCAGCCGGCCATCGACACTGCCGCGCGGCGCGGCATCCAGCGCGCGGCTGGTCTTGCCGCCGCCACGTGCGATCGAGCCACCGCGGCCGTGGAAGAAGGTCAGCCGCACGCCCAGCTCGGCGGCGGCTTCGAGCAGTTCCACCTGCGCGCGCTGCAGCCCCCAGCGCGAGGCGGTGATGCCGCCGTCCTTGCCGCTGTCCGAATACCCGAGCATCACCATCTGCGTATCGCCGCGCGCGGCCAGGTGCTGGCGGTAGACAGGGTCGGCCAGCAGATCCTGCACGGTGCCGGTGCCGCCGCGCAGATCGTCCACGGTTTCGAACAGCGGCACGATATCCAGCGGCACTGCGCCGGCGTCGTCGACCAGGCCGCCACGGCGCGCCAGCGCCAGCACGGTGAGCACGTCGGCGCGGTTGTGCGCCATCGAGATGATGTAGCTGCCCAGCGCATCGGCGCCGTGGCGGCTGCGCGCATCGGCAAGCGCGGCAAACACCGCATCCAGCCGCGCATTGCCTTCGTCATCCACGCGCGGCAATGCCTGCTCTCCGGCTGCATACGGACCGAGCAATGCAGCGCGCTGCCTGGCATCCTGTTCGTCCCAATCCGCCTGGCCGAGTGCGTCGGCCACTGCACGTGCATGCACGCTCGATTCCTGGCGCACATCCAGCCGCGCCAGGTGGAAACCGAAGGTGCGCACACGCCACAACAGGCGGCGCACCGCGAACCAACCGGCGTGCAGGCCCTTGTTGGCCTGCAGGCTGTCCAGGATCAATTGCAGGTCGTGTTCCAGCTCGGACGGGCTGGTGTAGGCACCCGCGGCATCGTCCAGCGTGGCCTGCAGGCGCGCGCGCATCAGATCGTTGAGCAGCCGGTACGGCATGTCGCCGTGGCGCGGACGCGAGCGTGCGGCGTCCTCCGGCAACAGCGCGCGGTAGCGCTGCAGTTGCTCGCTCAACGCCGGGCTCACCGCCACCAGCGTGGTCGACTGGCTGAGCAGGCTGGCCAGTTGCCAGAGTTCCTTCTGATAACGGTCCAGCACCGCACGCCGTTGCGCATCCAGCGTGCCGGCGATGGTGACGGCATCCACGTTGGGGTTGCCGTCCATGTCGCCGCCGACCCAGGTGCCGAAGCGCAGCAGCCGCGGCAGGGTCGGCACGCTGCCGTAGGTTTCTTCGATGGCGTGTTCGAGGGTTTCGTACATCACCGGGACCACGCGATACAGCACCTGGGTGAGATAGAAGCCCACATGCTCGCGCTCGTCCTCCACGGTGGGGCGCACCGGCGAGGAGTCGGCGGTCTGCCAGGACGCGGTCAAGGCCATGCGGAAGCGCGCCGCGTCGGTGGCGCGCTCGTTGGGCGTGCGCATGCCGTCCAGGTTGTCGACCAGGCTGGCGACCATCAGCTGCTCTTTTTCCAGCAGCGCGCGGCGCACCGCCTCGGTGGGATGCGCGGTGAACACCGGCTCCACGTCGATCCGCGGCAACCACTCGCTGAGTTCGTCCAGCGTCACGCCCTGCGCCTTGAGCCGGCGCAAGGCATCGTGCAACCCGTCCGGCTGCGGCGTGTCGGTGCCGCTGCGCTGGTATTCGCGGCGGCGGCGGATGCGGTGCACGCGCTCGGCGATGTTGACCACCTGGAAATAGGTGCTGAAGGCGCGCACCAGCGACTCGGCCTCGCGCGGCTCGCGCCCGGCCAGCTGCTCGCTCAGCGTCGACGGCGGGGCATCGCTCTCGCGGCGCGCAATCGCCGTGGTGCGGACGCGTTCGATCTCATCGAGGAATTCCGCAGAGACCTGCTCGGCGAGCAGGTCACCGACCAGTGCACCGAGCCGACGCACATCGTCGCGCAAGGCAAGATCGGGGGTAGCGAACACAAGACTGCTGCGGTACTCGTTCATCGGAAACGCACACCCTCTCAAGCGCAAAGTCGTCGAAGACTAACCCAAAAGGATTAGATGATCGCGACCGGCACGACGGTTTCAACACCAACCATCGTGTGCTGGCGCACGTGGCGATGAATCTCGTAGGAGCGCGCTGGCGCGCGATGGGGCTTTCCCGGTCATGCCCCATCGCGGGCCAGCCCGCTGCTACGCGATGTGGCTGTCCTGGTCATGCTGCGTCGCGCCCGGGTGCGCTCCTACCGGTGATCGCGGCAATCGTGTGGACGGCGCAGCAAATCTTCCCGGGACGCGAGGCGGACGCATTCACCGTAGGAGCGCACCCGGGCGCGAAGAAGCGTCACCGGTAAAGCCGCATCGCGCGCAAGCGCGCTCCTACCGGTGCCAGCGCACCATCGATCAACGCGTGCGCGTAGCGCCGGTCTCCTTCACCGGCTCGCCGAGATTGGTCTTCAACCACTGCTCGCTCTCGGCCAGCATCTGCAGGATCGACTGCCGCGCGCGGTACGCATGCGATTCGTTGGGCAGCAACACCAGCCGCGCGTTGCCGCCCAGGCCCTTGATCGCGGCGAACATGCGCTCGCTCTGGATCGGGAAGGTGCCGGTGTTGTTGTCGTCCTGGCCGTGGATCAACAGCAGCGGATCCTTGATCTTGTCGGCGTAGTTGAACGGCGACATCGCCTGATACACCGATTGCGCCTGCCAGTAGTTGCGCTCCTCGGCCTGGAACCCGAACGGGGTGAGGGTGCGGTTGTAGGCACCGCTGCGCGCGATGCCGGCCTTGAACAGCCGCGTGTGCGCGAGCAGGTTGGCGGTCATGAAAGCGCCGTAGGAGTGCCCGCCGATGGCGATGTGCTCGCGGTCGGTGACCCCGCGCCGCACCACTTCGTCCACCGCGGCCTGCGCATCGGCGACCAGCTGCGGCACATAGGTGTCGTTGGGTTCGGCATCGCCTTCGCCGACGATCGGCATGGTCGGGTTGTTGAGCACCACATAGCCGATCGCCAGAAACGCCTGCGGCCCCCAGTAGCTGATCGCATTGAAGCGATAGGGCGAGTCGGTGACCTGGCTGGCGGTGTCGGCACTCTTGAACTCGCCCGGATAAGCCCACATCAGCAGCGGCCGCGGGCCGTCGCGCTTGGGGTCGTAACCGGGCGGCAGCAGCAGCGTGGCGGTGAGGTCCACGCCATCGGCGCGCTTGTAGCGGATCTGCTCCTTCTGCACGCCACGCAACTGCGGCAGCGGATGGGCGAAATGCGTCAACGCCCGCGGCGCAGGCGCTGCATCGCCCAGCGCCTGCACGACATAGTTGGCCGGCTCCTCGGGCGATTCACGGCTGAGCAGCAACTGCGTGCCCTGCGCATCCAGCAATGCCAGCGGTGCGGAATAGCTCGGCGCCTGCGAATGGAACAGGCGCGTGGCGCGCTTGCTCTGCAGATCGAAGCGATCCACGAACGGGCGGTCGCCTTCCGGCGAGGCGCCCTTGCCGAGCAGGAACAGGCTGTTGCCATCGGCGCCGGTCTGCAGCAGCGTGCGGCCCTTGCCGTCGGCCACGGTCGCCGGCGTGCCGGGATCGTTGTAGCGGTCCTGCGAGGAGCGGTCCCAGAGCAGTTCGGGCGCGCGCTGCGGCTGGTCCGGTGCAATGCGCCACTGCTTGGTGCGGCGGGTCTTCCACCAGCTTTCGCTGAGGATGGCCAGATCGCCGCGGCCCCACTGGATGCCTTCGATGCGGCTGCCCAGTTGCGCCAGCGTGACCGGCGCACGCGTAAATGGCGCAGCCTGCATCAGCACCGCATCACGGATCTTGCTCTCGCGTGCCGGGTCGCCGCCGTCCTGCGCCTCGGCCCAGACCAGCGTGGCCGGCGCATCGACGCGCCAGGCGATGTCGCGCACGCCGGTGGGCACGGCATCGTTGCCGGTCGGCAGGCCTTCCACCAATGGCAGCCGGGCGATCTGGTGCACCAGCTTGCCCTGCAGGTCCAGCACCTCGATACGGCGTGCGAAGTTGTCCACCGGCACCAGATACGAGAACGGCCGTTCGCTGCGTTCGCTCAGGATGTAACGGCCATCCGGCGACACCGACAGATTGAGATAGATGCCGGGCGTGGCGATCGGGCGCACCTGCCCGCTCACGCTGACGATGACCGGCTGGCCGGTGGCGTAATACTCGAACACGCGCGCATCGGCCTCGTTGCGCAGCAAGTCCTGATAGGTCGGCAGTGAACGCACGCCGGCAGCGGCACTGGTCTGCTGGATCGCCGGGCCGTCCGGCACCGCATCGCGGGTGGGCGACGCGCCCTGCCCGGCCACTTGCTGCTGCAGCAGCAGGCCGCTGCCATCGGGCAACCAGCGCAGATCGTCGTTGACGCTGGTATTCAAACCGGCCACCAGACGCCGCGCCTGCCCGGCCGCCACGTCCACCAGCCACAGCTCGTTGGCACCGCTGGCCGCGTCCTCGCGGCGGAACGCCAGGTAGCGCTGATCCGGCGACCAGCTCAACGTGGCCAGCGACAGTGGTGACGGCAGCCCGGCGATCTGCCGCTCGCTGCCGTCGGCCACCGACAGCAGCCACAGCTTATCGGCAAAGGAGAACCGGCTGCTGGCAAAGGTTTGGGGATGGATGCGCAGGCCGGCCAGCTTGAGTTCGGGCTGGGCCACCTCGGCGATGTCCGGCAACGCCGGCAACTGCACCATCGCGCCCAGGTCGCGTTTGGGCGACAGGTGCAGCAGCGGCGCGCGCGGGGCGTCCACCACTGCCTGCAGCGCCTTGGAGGGCAGTTGGTAGCCAGTGCTTGCCGCAGCGGCAGGCGGGCCAGCCGGCGCGACGCCTGCGGCCGCAGCCAGTGGTGCGCTCAGCGCCAGTACGCCTGCCAGGGCCCATCGCTGCTGCCGCCTGCCGTGCCGTGCATCGGGTGTCGCCTGCATTGTCCATCCCCAGTGTCGATCGACTCCGGACCATAGCAGCCACGTGCCCCCCGCTCCCCTGCCGTTGGTTGGGGCGCGTGCCACTTCAAGCCGGCCAATTCATGCCGGAGGGGGGTGCTGCCGATATAATCAACGCTCTCGTCGAGGGGCGCTGCGACCGGTATGGCGGACTGATCCGCCAACTGCACGAAAAGTGCGGGAAATACGGCCAGGCTCGACAAGCATTCATCGTTCAACGGCGCCCCGCATTGCAGACATTGGTCTGCTTACCGGAGCTATTGCATGAACGCTGTCACGAAAATCGCCCCACATACCGATTACAAGATCGCCGACCTCTCCCTGGCCGATTGGGGCCGCAAGGAGCTGGACATCGCCGAGCACGAGATGCCGGGCCTGATGTCGATCCGCCGCAAGCATGCGCAGACCAAGCCGCTGAAGGATGTACGCATCACCGGCTCGCTGCACATGACCATCCAGACCGCGGTGCTGATCGAAACGCTCAAGGACATCGGCGCCAACGTACGCTGGGCCTCGTGCAACATCTTCTCCACCCAGGACCACGCGGCCGCCGCGATCGCCGCCTCCGGCACGCCGGTGTTCGCCTGGAAGGGCGAGACGCTGGAAGAGTATTGGGATTGCACCCTGGACGCGCTGACCTTCACCCTGCCCGACGGCACCCAGACCGGCCCGGAACTGGTGGTGGACGACGGCGGCGACGTCACCCTGCTGATCCACAAGGGCTATGAGCTCGAAAATGGCAGCACCTGGGTCGACGAGCCGGCCTCCTCGCACGAGGAAGGCGTGATCAAGGCGCTGCTCAAGCGCGTGGCCGTCGAGCGTCCGGGTTACTGGACCCGCGTGGTCAAGGACTGGAAGGGCGTCTCCGAAGAGACCACCACCGGCGTGCACCGCCTGTACCAGATCGCCGAAGCCGGCAAGCTGCTGATCCCGGCCATCAACGTCAACGACTCGGTCACCAAGAGCAAGTTCGACAACCTGTACGGCTGCCGCGAGTCGCTGGCCGATGGCCTCAAGCGCGCGATGGACGTGATGCTGGCCGGCAAGGTCGCGGTGGTCTGCGGCTATGGCGACGTCGGCAAGGGCAGTGCCGCCTCGCTGCGTGCCTACGGTGCCCGCGTGATCGTCACCGAGATCGACCCGATCTGCGCCCTGCAGGCGTCGATGGAAGGCTTCGAGGTCAACACCATCGAATCCACCCTCGGCCGCGGCGACATCTACGTCACCACCACCGGCAACAAGGACATCATTACCGTCGAGCACCTGCAGGCGATGAAGGATCAGGCCATCGTCTGCAACATCGGCCACTTCGACAACGAGATCCAGGTCGATGCGCTGAACGCACTCAAGGGCGTGGAAAAGATCAATATCAAGCCGCAGGTCGACAAGTACGTGTTCGGCAACGGCAATGCGATCTTCCTGCTGGCCGACGGCCGCCTGGTCAACCTGGGCTGCGCCACCGGCCACCCGAGCTTCGTGATGTCCAACTCGTTCGCCAACCAGACCCTGGCGCAGATCGACCTGTGGGAAAAGCGCGACAGCTACGAGAAGAAGGTCTACATCCTGCCCAAGCACCTGGACGAAGAAGTCGCACGTCTGCATCTGGAAAAGATCGGCGTCAAGCTGACCACCCTGACCAAGGACCAGGCCGACTACCTCGGCGTGGACGTGGCCGGCCCGTACAAGCCGGATCATTACCGCTACTGATCATGCAGGCTGACGGCCAGCGGCCGTCAGTGCTGATCATTTGCAGAACGGGCGCCGAAAGGCGCCCGTTCTGTGTTTACGCCGCGCGCCATGCGGAGATGCTGCCCGATACGTCGTTACATGCCCTGCCGGTCGTCGCGCAGCGCACTGCGGCACTGCGCGACGAAGTCATGCTGCCAGGACGCCAAGTCAAACCCTTCGCGCTGCTGGAACGACACGGTTTCGCCACGCAATGCATAGCAGCGATTCTGCGTCAAACGCAATGCAGCCAAGTGATCGCCCGCCTCCCAGCAACGGTCGATGCAGACCTGCATCGCTGCATAGTCCGGGTTGGTCTTGGCTCCGCCGAACGCAAACTCCATCTGCTGGACCATCGCCAGCACCGGATCATTGCCTGCTTCGGCCGCACGTAGCAGACGCAGCACGCTTGGATCGGGAATACCGAACGCCCAGTTGGCCAGGATCGCCGCACGTGCCGCATCCACCGCAGCCTCGTGCTGCCCCAGACGCCTGTGCTGCACTGTCAGCATCGTCCACGCCCGCTGCAGCTCGGGGAAGCGACGGCATGCCGCCTGCAGCAATTCGATCGCTTCGGACGGCTCTCCTGCCTGCACATGCAGCTGCGCGCGCTCGATCAATGGCAACGGCGAATCCACATCCGGAACATCATGCGCGCGTGGGTCCCAACTCTCGTCGTCCCAGGCCTGCTCGTCCAGCACATGGTTGATGTCCAGCCACTGCGCGAATACATCCAGCGACGAATGGCTGAACACCATGCGCCCTTCATCGTGAAACATCTCGCACACCACTGGCGTTTCGCCTTCGCAGCCCAACGGCCAATACAGACCGAAACAATCGCCGTTACCGAGCGCGCCTTCGGCAATCGTCCAAAAGCCCTGTGGCGGATAGGGACCTGCGCAGACGGCGGTGTCCAGCGTCAAACCATGAAGACGTTGAGGAGCGCGCATGCTCGGGTTCCAGGCAGGATCTGGCGGCCATTATCGCAGTGGCGCGGCGACCGCGATGCGGAAGCGCCATCGGTGGCCAGACAGGAGGCCCGTTGCCAGCCCCCCGGCCAGGGACTCGACCTGGACGCCCAAGACGCTGCGTTAAAATGCGCCCATGCTCCCGAAATTACATTGGTCCAGCGCGAAAAGATCGCCCACACCATGCGCAGCTACGTGCACAACGCCCACGCCGAACCCTACGCGAGGCGAAGCCGTGGAAAACAGTAGCCTGGAACCAACGCAAGTGTTCAAGCCATGCTGGGCAACAGCGAAGCCCATGAACTGCCGGCAGCGATCATGACGTCGGCCGCGCGGCGGGACATGAAGGCACTGGCAGACGCGACAGGGTTCAAGAAGTCCGCGATGGATGCAAATGTTGCCGCACAGCGCGCCATCGGTTATCTGCTCGACAGCGTCGGTCCACCGCGGCAGACGAAGCACCGGCAGTTCGGTGCCGTGCGGCGCCGCCTGGGAGTGGACTGGGCGTCGTCCGACCTGCTGCGCGCAACCGTCGGCCGTTGCGTGCAAATCGGCAAACCGCGCTGATGCGCTGGCCGTGGTCCGCCCCTGCTCCCCGCCTGGCCGATACGCAGGCCGATACCCTGCTGCAGGCCCTGCTGTCACGTGACGGTGCGCGCATCACCGATGCCGCGCACGAGGTCGCGCAGACGTTCGACACAACGGTGCTCGATGCACTGGCAACGCATGCGGAGCGGATAGAGCGAAGCAGCCAGGGCCTGCAGTTCGGCGGCCTGCTGCTCAGCAACAGCGTGCACCTCATCGCCGCCGTGCGGCGCCTGCGCTTCTGGCACGCCCGGGCGGGCTGCCTGTGTGCGCTCAATCCCGGTTACCTGTTCTTCGACCCCCGCAGCCTGATCGACCAAAAGCAGATGCAGCTGCTCGGGCTGGAAGTAGCCGACGATGGCTGGGGCGAGTGCCACCACGTCGCCTGCACCCGCTGCGGCCGCCCCTGGCACGCCACCGACCGCGAATACCATTACCCCTGGTGGGAATGGACCGCCGATTGACGGATGGGCGTCGGTCCATCGATTCAGAGTGCACCGGCACATACACGCTGCGTCACGATCGGTGCTTGCAGACGCTGCATCTCCAGCAATCGGACTCCCCGGAGGCAGCACGGGTTCGAGTCCGTCATGAGGGCGACGCCACGTCAGGGGAGGTAGGATTGGCATCACGTAACGCAGCAGTGGACTTACCGTTGAAAGCCCGTCAGGAGCACGTAGAAGCCGTCCTCGACGACTGCATCCGTGTCGTGTGTTCGACCGGCCCTGTGCGCGAGCGGCTTCTTGCGGTGGGGACAGCAACCGATGATGGGGTTGCCATTGCCTACACGTCAAAGCAGGCCCTTGCGGCGGCGCTAAGCCATCTGCAATCGCTGCAGCTGCCATTCGGCGATGCGCCGGGAGGCTGGCCACCAGCGGCGGTTTTTTGCCAGCTGCGTGACGCAGGCTTGGTCCACGGACCGATACGCACCATCACCTGGAGCCGACCCGACCAACCAGCCCTTGGCATTGGCTAGCGACTGGGCAACCTGGCATCGGCATCACGAACCGACAGCGTCACCCCATCCAATCAACCCATCAACGCCGGTGCTTATTGTTCGGTGATAGGCAAGGCACCGCTGAAGGAGTTGCTGCTGCGCGCCGCAGTGATCGCTGATCGGCGTCGCCAGGCAGCGGGCCGAGCCTTCCCCCGCACTCACCCTTGCAATGATCAGAGCCGCGCCGCCGACGATTGCCTGCAGACGCGCAGCGTTGGACGAGCGACTGCACGGTATGGATCCCCGGACGACATTGCGACAACCCGGCAGCACGCAGCTGCAGCCAATAACTTTCCAAACTCTGAGGGAGAACGTCGCGCTGCCACGCTGATGCCGTTTCACAGGACGACGGCGTGCATCACTCCTTGTCATCGCACTCTGAAGAGACATGCTCATGAAAAACACCCTCGTCGCACTGGCCCTTTCGGGGCTGGCAGTGACGGCCGCACCCGATGTCTTTGCGCAGTCCGCATCCGGCGACGGTGCGGGTTGGTTCGTCAACGGCGGCGTCGGCCGCACCTCGCTCAAGAGCGGGCCCTACGATGGCAGCGCTACCGGCTACAACATCGCCGCCGGGTATCGCTGGAACGTGCTGTTTCCGTGGTTATCGATTGGCCTGGAAGCTGGCTATAACGATCTTGGCAATATCCAGGCGAAAAATCTGTTCAACGGTGATGCCGTCGTGGAAGACGAAAGCCAGCTGCATGGCTGGACCGTTGGCCTGAATCAACGCTTCGCACTGGGCGACAGGTGGTACGCCAGCATGCGTGGCGGACTGTATGGCTGGAAGGGCCAGGGCCTGCGCAATGACACCGTGCCCGACCGCTCCGACCTGGACAAGCTGTCGTGGTATGCAGGCGCCGGCGTGGGCTACAACCTGGGCGAGCACTTCAGCATCGGCGCCAACTACAACCATTACAACGCCAAGAAATTCGATGTCGATCTGAGCACCGACATGGCATCGGTGAATGCCGAGTACCGGTTCTGACAGCCATCAGCATGTCGAGCTGCGGCGAGTCCGAAACAGCAGACGCAGCTCGACTCTGCAGCCGTACGTGCAACCACGTTCACGCTCGGCGAAAGGATGCGCCGGTGGCGGCGAAGCGGCGCCATGCCGCCGCCACGCCTGAGTTCAAGAGCAGCGCTGCTTTCCCTACCACGGGAAAATCCCACGATACGAAGCGAGCCATCTACCTGCTACGGCCGCCAGTTCGCATTGCGTTCCCAGAACGCCACGCTGCGCCGGTACGCATCGCGGTCCAGTGCCACACCGGAGCCGCCCTCCTCCACGCCCAGTGCATTGCGCAGCATGGTGATGGGTGCCATCGGAATTTCTTCCGGCTCGGTGGTATAGAGGCAACCGACCACGCCCCAGTCGGCGTCGATCGGCGCGCCCTCCTTGGCCAGCTGATCGCGGCTGTAGAGGATCGGCAGCAGATACGTCGCCACCGGTGGCTCCACACCTTCGAACCAGCGCACCAGCACCGGCAATTCCTGCGTGCTGCGTGCCTCGTAGCCGGAGCGCAGCTGGTGGCGCTTGTCGTCGGTGATCGGCGCAGTGAGGCAGCGCGTCGAGGTCCAGTTGCGGTGCACATGCAGCTGGCAGAACGGCGCATAGCCTTCTATCACGCGCACCGGCGCCTCTTCATTGAGCCGCTGGATGAACTGCTCGGGCGTGCAATCCTGGATGGCGTTGCGACGACCATCGCGAGGAAACAGACGGGTGCGGGCAAACGGTGTGAGAACGATGGACATGACGGTGGTGGGTGGCAAAGAACGCCAGGGTAGCCTGCAGCCCTGCCATGCGACCACTTACCAGATCAGATCGTCCGGCACCTTGAACTGGCTGTAATAATCGTCGTCGCTGTCCGGCGCCGATGGCGTGCTGCTACGGCCATGATCCAGCACCACAGTGTCCGCATCGCGGCTGTAGACCTTGTCGGCGGCGGCGCGCGGAATCAGCTCGAAGCCATCGCCATGCCGCACGATCACCAGCGCCCCGCTGGCCAGCTGGCTGCGCAGCGTGGGATTGACCAGCACGCTGCGGATGACGCGGCCGTCGTTGAAGCGGTAGTCGATCTCGCCATCGCGCTTGACCTTGTTGGTCTCCACGATCTGCCGGACCTGGGCCAGCACTTCCTGCCGCCGCAGCTGCAGCTTGCGTTCTTCGGCCAGCGCGCGATCGCGCTCGGCGCGCTCGGCCTGTAGCCGCGCCGCGTCCACCTTGTCGACCTCGGCCGGTGCCACGGCCGCGCCCTTGGCATGACGCTGCTTGTTCTGCTCGCGCGCGACCTTGTCCACCTGGGCCTTCTTGACCAGGCCGGCCTTGAGCAGTTGTTCTTGCAGCGGATTGCGCATGGGAGGGGAACCGGTGAATGTGCGCCCAGTTTACCGCGCCCCGCGCCACCCAGCCTGACTGCCCAAGCCCGCGCCGGCTGCAGCACCGCGCCGTACCGCGGTACCGCGATCCACCGCCACCGCGCAAAGCGCGACCTGCATCGGGGTTTTCGCAGGTACTCGCATTGAATACGTATGCACAACAGCGATGTTGCGCCGCGATGCACGCTTAGCATCACCGCGCGCTGCACGCCGTGCGCGCGCTTTCCGGAACAGGGGCCGGAGGCCTTGATGCGGGTATCGCGCAACATGCGTGTGCTCGCGCTTACCGACTGGAGATCCATCCGATGCGCGATACGCACACTCCACCCCCACCCTCACGGCTTCAACGCAGCTCGCGGCTGCTGCTCGCCGCGCTGGTGCTGCTGCTGACCACCGCCAATGTGCAGGCCGATGTGATCCTGCACGCCTTCAATTGGCCGTATGCCACGGTGGAAGCACGCGCCAAGCAGATTGCCGATGCCGGCTATCGCAAGGTGTTGGTCGCTCCCGCCTATCGCTCGCAAGGCAGCGCGTGGTGGGCACGCTACCAGCCGCAGGATCTGCGCGTGATCGATGGCCCGCTGGGCGACACCGCCGCGTTCTCGCGCATGGTGCAGGCGCTGGCCAACAACGGTGTGGAAACCTATGCCGATGTGGTGCTCAACCACATGGCCAACGAGGCCGCGACACGCTCGGATCTCAACTACCCCGGCAGCGCCGTGCTCGCGCAATACGCTGCAAATCCAGGCCGCTATGACACCTTGCGCCTGTTCGGCACCTTGCAATCGAATTTCCTGAGCGCCAGCGATTTCGGTCCGGCCCAGTGCATCACCAACTACAACGACGCCTATCAGGTGCGCACCTATCGTATCTGCGGTGGCGGCAGCGATCCGGGCCTGCCGGACCTGGTCGGCAACGATTGGGTGGTGCAGCAGCAGCGCGCCTATCTGCAAGCGCTGAAGGGCCTGGGTGTGACCGGCTTCCGTGTCGATGCGGCCAAGCACATGAGCTTTGACCATCTCAATCGGGTCTTCGATGCGGGCATTCGTTCCGGCGTGTATGTGTTCGGCGAAGTGATCACCGGCGGCGGCAGCGGCAACGGCGATTACGACCAGTTCCTGGCGCCGTACCTGCAGTCCACACCGCATGCGGCCTACGACTTCCCGTTGTTCAACGCGGTGCGCAATGCATTCGCCATTGGCGCCAGCCTGCAGCAGTTGGTGGATCCCGCGTCCACCGGACAGGCCTTGCCGGGCAATCGCGCGGTGACCTTCGCCGTCACCCACGACATCCCCAACAATGCCGGCTTCCGCTACGCCATCCTCGACCCCGTCGACGAGACGTTGGCATACGCGTATCTGATCGGCCGCAACGGCGGCATGCCGATGGTCTACACCGACAACAACGAAAGCGGCGACAACCGCTGGGTCAACGCCTATCTGCGCGACGACCTGCGCCGCATGATCGGCTTCCACAACGGCGTGCAAGGCAGCGACATGCAGGTGCTGTCGTCCAGTTCCTGCCATGTGCTGTTCCGGCGCGGCAGCCTTGGCATCGTCGGCATCAACAAGTGCGGCAATCCGGTCACCACTACCGTGGCGATGAATGGCAGCGTGCTGTACTGGAATGCGGATTATGTGGATGCACTGGGCTCGGGCAGCGTGGTGCGTATTTCCAGCGGCTCCTACACCTTCACGCTGCCGGCGCGCGGTGCACGCATGTGGCGGCGCTGAGCTGTCGGGTGAGCACGAGGCGTCCGCTGCGTGGTTGAAGCCCGATCGTAAAGACACGCGGCCTTTGACACAGGAAAACACCGGCTCATCGCCGGTGTTGTGGATGCTGCAACACGTTGGATGGTGCGACCGGCTACCAGGCAAATGGCGCGGTGACCTTGCGCGCGCCGAGCATGAACGCATCGGCCACATGCACGAACGGGGTGACATCCACCTCCGATTCGCCGGCGCGCACCAGCTGCACGAAACGCCGGTACAAGCCGTCGTACTCGCCGGCAGCTTCCACTGGCTGCGGCTGGCCATCGATACTGAGCCTGGCACCGCCCTCACTGAGCATGAGCAGGCCATCGGTGGTGTCCACTTCAATATCCCAGCGCTGATGGCCGGTCTGCAGAAAATCCAGTTCCGCCGTTACCTGCACCCCTGCGGTATCGACAAAGCCAAGCCTGGCGTACAGCGGTGCCTGGCGATTTTCCGGCGTGTGCAGCTCCGCTTCGCGCAGCGCGAAGGGGCGCGGCAACAGATGCGTGACGATGGACAGCGCATTGATGCCGGGGTCGAACACGCCCATGCCGCCCGGCTCCAGGATCCAGTCCTGGCCCGGGTGCCAATGGCGAATGTCTTCCTTCCAGGTGATGTGCGCGCGCAGGATCTGCTTGTCGGCCAGCCACGCCCGCGCAGGCTCCACGGCAGCGGCGCAGCGCGAATGCCAGCTGGTGAACAGGCTGCGTTGCGCACGCTGCGCCAACGCGCGCAGATCGTCGATTTCGGCCAGGGTGGCGGCCGGGGGTTTTTCCAGGAACACATGGCGCCCTGCGGCCAGCGCGGCCTGTGCCTGCGCGTGCCGCCCGACCGGTGGCGTGCACAGCGCCACCGCTTCAATCTGCGGATGCGCCGCGAAGGCCTCTTCCAGGCTGTGATAGGCCGGCACTCCATCGACCGTGCCATGCCGGCTCACGGTGGCCACCAGCTGCACATCGGCACGCGCGGCGATGGTGGGCACGTGCTGGTCACGGGCGATCTTGCCGATGCCGACAAGGGCAATGCGCAATGCGTCTGGATGCTTCATCGAAACCTTCGGGCTGATAGTGACGTGGCGGGACCCGCGCGATCGCCCGATTCAGGCGCATGCACGGACACTGCGGCAGCGGCGCGATGCAGCAGCGCACGCAACGGCGCAGTGTAAGGTCAGGCTGCGGTTCGCTGCGAGACATCGCTCCTGCTTGTTTTGCTATACCTGCGCCGCCCGATGGCCGTGCAAAGGCAGCCATCGCTACGTTGTTATGGCGGCACCACTGCTAATGTGTCAGCCGGCCTATCGCAACCAGCTGAAGACGGCGTATCTCAGGATCAGAAAGCGCACGCGGCCCGGCCAATCCTGCCGACACGTCAATTGACGCGTGGGCGGGCATGGACCACGATCGCCGCCGGCACGCGGATCTACTGCCCCCCTTGAAGGATCACACCGATGTTGCATCACCTTTCTCTGGGCGTCCGCACGATCGAGGCGTCGGCCGCCTTCTACGACGCCGTACTTGCCGCACTCGGTTATGTGCGGGTGTGGTCCGACCTGGAGCCGGGCACGCTCGATCAGGCGGTCGGTTACGGTCGGCCTGGCGGCGATGACAGCCTGGCGTTGAAGCAGCGCCAGGCTGCGCAATGCGCGCCGGGGGCCGGCTTCCATCTGGCGTTCGCCGCCAGCGATGCGGCGGCGGTCGATGCCTTCCATCTGGCCGCGCTGCAGCACGGCGGCAGCTGCAACGGCGCGCCCGGCCTGCGGCCGGACTACGGCGACGATTACTACGCTGCGTTTGTCATCGATCCCGACGGGCACCACCTCGAAGCGGTGGTCAAAACGACGGTCTGAGCGCGGGCGCTTGTCTACAGTTGCGCGGCTGCATCTGTGCGAGGCTTGAGCACGAGACTGATCTGCAGAATGCGCTCCTGCGCCATCGGCGCACTGGCGCTGACCACTGGCAACCGGGCAGAGGCCGGCAGATCCACGTCTCCGCGCACGCGATGCCCGCGCTGCGCACCGCCATGGTGGATGCCAGCAATGCCACGCCCAGAAACTTCCGCGTCGCCACCTGTCTGACCTGAGTTCGCAGGACAGACAGGTGGCCACATGCGCTCACATCTCCAGCACGACCTTGCCCAGGTGGCTGCCCTGCTCCAGATAGCGGTGCGCTGCAGCCGCTTCGTTGAGCGGGAAGCGCTTGTCGAGCAGCACGCGCAGCTTGCCCTGCGCGATCCACGGCCACACCACGCGCTCCACTTCCGCGGCCAGGCGCGCCTTTTCGTCGGCACTGCGCGGGCGCAGCGTCGAGCCGGTGAGGATGGCCTGCTTGCGCATCAGCAGCGGGATCGGCACCTCGATGTTCGAGCCGGCCTGCGAGGCGATGTAGACGATGCGCCCGCGCGGGTTGAGCGCCTCCAGGGTATCGGCGAATACCGCAGCGCCCACCATATCCAACGACACATCCACCCCGCCGTGCGCCTTGGCCACGTCGACAAACGATTCGGTGGTGGAATCGATCGCCACATCGGCGCCCAGTTCGCGCGCCTGCGCCGCCTTGCCCGCCGAACGCGCAGTCGCCAGCACATGCGCACCGGCGGCCTTGGCCATCTGGATCGCAGTCACACCGATCCCGGACGTGGCGCCGTGCAGCAGCAGCCATTCCCCGGCCGCCAGCCGGCCATGCTCGAACAGGTTGGTGTACGCGGTAAAGATGGTTTCCGGCAGCGCCGCGGCATGCGCCAGATCCATGCCCGGCGGAATCGGCAGCACATGCCGCGCGTCGACCGCTGCGTACTGTGCGTAACCGCCACCGCCCAGCAGTGCACACACCCGATCGCCGACCTTCCAGCGACCGGCCGGCTCCACGATCTCGCCGGCGATTTCCAGCCCGAGCGTCTGCGGCGCGCCGGGCGGCGGCGGATAGTGGCCGGCACGCTGCAACAGATCGGGACGATTGATCCCGGCCGCATGCACGCGGATCAGCACCTGCCCCGGCGCGGGACGCGGGCGCGGCTGCTCGCAGGCGTACAGTGCATCCGCATCGCCCTTGCCATCGCGGATGGCGATTGCAGTCATCGTGGTATCGCTCATGCGCAGCACTCCGTAGAAAGTGCGCCCAGTGTAGAGCTGCCTGCGTCAACGCCCGGCGCAAGCCGGGTCGCGACATAGCACGCAGGCGTGGCGAAACCCTATCTACACCAATCCTCGGCAAGCAACGACGCGATGGCCGGCATCACGCGTGAAACCAGTGCTGCAACAGAAGCGGTTCACCTAGTCGATGCGAGGCTTCGCTCGCCGCCGCGCGGCAAGCGCCTGCAGGTCCCCGCAGATCGCGCCGTCATTCCGCTGACAGCACGCGAGGTAATGCAGGACACCCGCAACCAAATATGCATTCATCGCGATGAAGCGATATTATGCTGGCACGATCCGCCGGACCCGCCGCGATGACGCATCTCAGTTTCGAGTTCTACCCGCCCAAGACCGACGACCAGCGCGCCCAGCTGGACCGCACGGCGGCCAGGTTGAAGGGCTACGCGCCGGAATACGTGTCATGCACCTTCGGTGCCGGCGGCTCCACGCTCAGCTACACCTCCGAGACGGTGCGTCACCTCAAGCAGAAGCACGGTTTCGAAGCCGCCCCGCATCTGTCCTGCGTCGGCGGCAGCCGCCAGGAGATCCGCGAGCTGCTCAAGCTGTATCGCGCAATCGGCTGTACCCGCATCGTCGCGCTGCGCGGCGACCTGCCTTCGGGCATGGGCCATCCGGGCGACCTGCGTTACGCCTCGGACCTGATCGCCTTCATCCGCGCCGAGCACGGCGATGCGTTCCGGATCGAGGTCGGTGCGTATCCGGAGACCCATCCGCAGGCGACCGATGCGCTCAGTGATCTGCGTTACTTCAAGGCCAAGGTGGATGCCGGCGCAGATGCCGCGATCACCCAGTATTTCTACAACGCCGACGCGTACTTTCATTTCCGCGACGCCGTGCAGCGCATGGGCGTGGAGATCCCGATCATCCCCGGCATCATGCCGATCTCCAATTTCTCGCAGCTGCGGCGCTTTTCCGAGCAGTGCGGTGCAGAAATTCCGCGCTGGATCAGCAAGAAGATGCAGTCCTACGGCGACGATGCCGATGCGGTGCGCGCCTTCGGTGCGGAAGTGGTCGCCACCGTGTGCGAGCGCCTGATCGCCGGTGGCGCGCCTGCCCTGCACTTCTACACGCTCAACCTGGCCAAGCCGACCACGCAGGTGCTGCAGCTACTCGGGCGCTGAGCAGGCCGGTCAAAGCCATGCCCTCAGCGGGCGTATCTGTGCGGGCACGTCATCGGCAAACGCACGCGTGATGCGCAAACGCCGTGCAAGCTGCCACGGTCCCGGCGTGTTGCTCGCCGGCTCACGCACGGCCCGTTACGCTGCGCCGATGCCTCGCCTCCTGCTGCCGTTACTGCTGTTGTTCTGCCTGTGCCCGGCCACGCGCGTGCAGGCGCAGGAGATCCGTCGCTGCGTGACAGCGGACGGGCAGACCATGTTCACCGACCGCCGCTGCGAAGATGTCGGCGCCGCGGCGCGCCCGCCGCCGGCCCCGCGCACGCAGGGCAACACCGGCCTGTATCGCTACGGCTGCCCGCGCCGGCTGAGCGAACTGGTGTCGTTGCTGCAACTGGCGGTGGACAGCCGCGACGTCAATCGGCTCTCCAGCCTCTACCTGTGGAGCGGCCAGTCCGACGCCGCCGCCAATCAGGTGCTGAGCCGGCTGGAGGCGATCGTGCAACGCCCATTGCTGGACATCGTGCCGATGTACCCGCAACGCGATCCGCCGACCTGGGAAGCCGATGCCGGCACGGCAGAGGTTCCATCCCTGGACGGCAGCGCCATCGACGCCCCACTCCCGGCACCGCCAAGCCGCCCGCGCCCCTGGGGCCTGCGTTTGGAACAGAACCTCGCCAGCGGTGCGCCAGCAAGCAGCGTGTTGCGGCTGCGCCGGCAGTACAACTGCTTCTGGGTGACGTTTTAGCGCAGCGCCCGGCGTGAGCGGATTGCAGCGGCCAAGTGCATGCGACGGCGCATTGCCCCGGCAATCGGTGATGGTGACGATGGTGGTGTGGGCTGCGAGGCAGTGAGCGTATCGGCTCAGAGACCCCGAACCTCATGCCTCATAGGTGACGCTTGCAGGCTATGCGACAAGCCGGCCCATGATCTGCGTGGCCGCCTGCTGCGGGCTCAGCACGGCGCTGTCGATCACCCAGTGCGGCTCGGTCCAGGCCACGTAGTCATGCGCGAGCACCGAGGCCCAATCCGGCACGCGCAATCCGACCACGTCGCTTTGCCGCGATTCCACGCGCTGCCGATGCACGTTGCGATCGCTGCACACTACCTCGATCTCCAGCAAACGGCTCCGTGTGCGACGAGCTACATCGCGCCACGCTTCACGGGTGACCGGCAACGGGTTCACGCAATCGGCGACCACCACGTGACCCAGTTGCAGATTGGCCTGGGCAAGTGCGTAGGCGGTCATGTAGCCGGCTGCTCCGACGTAGTTGGCGAGCGCACCACTTTCGCGTAGTGACTGCTCGATCGTATCGATACGCAAATAAAACGCAGTGCATTGCGTCAGTAGCGCCCGGGCAATGGAACTCTTGCCGACGCCCGGCAATCCACCGAACACCACCAGGATCGCTGACTGCAGGGTCACTGCGGCCAAAGCGCGCGAATCGCCGCGATGCCTTGCGCGCCATGCGAACGGGCTTCGCGCAGGTCGTCGACCTGCATGCCACCGAGTGCGTAGATCGGCAAGGAGACCTGCTCGCGCAAGCGTTCGAACCCATCCCATCCCAAGGGTGTCGCCCCCGGATGCGACGCGGTCGCCTGCACCGGGCCCAGCACCGCAAAATCGCAGCCAAGACGCTGGGCGTGGCGCAGGTCTTCCAGCCCGTGACAGGAAGCGGCGACCGGCTGCTCGGCCGGCAACGGGCGCTGCTGCAGGCTGGCCAGTTGCTCCGAACCCAGATGCACGCCGATGCCGAGTTCGCTGGCCAGTGCGATGTCGCGGTTGAGCAGCAGTTGCGCGCGCGCACGGCCGCGCAGGCGCATCACCTGCTGCAGCATGGCCTGCCAGCGCGCCGGTTCGGCCTGCCGCGCACGCAACTGGATGCGCGTGATGCCGTCCTGCAGCGCACGCTCCAGACCTTCCAGCCACAGCACGTCATCGTCCGGCTCAGGCGTGATCAGATAGCGGTCGGGCTGGCGCAGCACACCGACCACCGGCACATCGGCCGGCGGCATCGAATAACGGGTCAGCTTGTCGGCGGCCACCCAGGTCATCGCCTGACCTTCGCGGCCGCGCGGACTGCCTTTCCATGCGGTGATGTGGCGCACTTCCAGGCGCAGCCGCTTGTCCGGATACAACTGCGGCACGTCCATCAGCCACTCGCCGACCTGCGCCTCGATACCGAGCTCTTCGTTGAGTTCGCGCACCAATGCCTGTTCGGAGGTTTCGCCAGGTTCGCGCTTGCCACCCGGAAACTCCCACAGGCCGGGCATGTCGCGGGTTTCGGTACGGCGGGTCAGCAGGATGCGGCCGCGGGCGTCGGTGATCACGCCGGCAACGACGTGGATGGATCTTAGAGAATCAGGCATGGCACAAGAGTGCCGCGAGTGAGCCGTTCAGTGCAATCGCTTGAGGGCGGGGATTGGGGATTGGGGATTCGAGATTGGTCAAAGCGCAGCACGTGTGCTTCTGCCAATCCCGAATCCCCAATCTCCAATCCCGGCCTACAGTGGATGGCCGATGCGCCAGAGCACGCCGCTGGGATCGTGCAAGGTGAAATCGCGTGCGCCCCACGGCCGATCTTCCAGCGCGCTGCAGCTCACCCCGAACTGCGTGCCCAGGCCGGTGTCGTGCACGTGCTGCCACCAGCTGTCGGCATCGTCCACCCACAGGTGCAGCATCAGGTTCTCGGCCAGTTCGCGCAGATAGAAATTCTGCAGCAGGAATGCGCAATGCGCGCCATGCCGGAAGCAGGTCACATTGCCTACCTCGTCCTCCTGCACGAACCCCAGCGCGCGATAGAACCGCTGCGACACCGCGTAGTCGCGCGCAGGCACGAACACCTTCAATTGCTGGCTGGACAGCAGCGCCATGACCGCACTCCACGCAGGATGTGGATCGAGCATACGCCCCGCAGTGGCACCGGCGGAGACGCCTGCATGCGGAAGGCGCCGTTGGCGCCGCGAGAGATGGACAGCGTGTGACGGACCTGCCGTGCCGAGGCCCGCCGCAAGACAGCTCGCCGGACGCTTCCAGCGTCTATGCGGTTGGTGTCCCGTCGTTGCCTGGCAACGATGCAAGCCATGCCTTCGCAGGGAATTGGCCAAAGGCGGCGAAACCTGAGCGTGGCCTCGTACCCGGTCTGCGATATCCCCTTTCCTGCTTCAAGACCCCCTCAGGATCCCATCCGTAAGCAGAGCCCCCCTGGTAAGGGGGCGCGCCAAAGGCGCGGGGATCGGAAGCAAGAACCGTGCACCAGGCGTCCGCTACGCGGACGCCTGGTGTGCAGCCCGCCAAGCGGGCTGCACCACGGTCAACTCAGCTCAGCTGAGTTGACCGTGGCAGTGCTTGTACTTCTTGCCACTGCCGCAGGGGCACGGATCGTTACGGCCCACCTTGGGCTCGTCGCGGGTTACCTGCGACACCGGCACCGGGGCGTTGCCGCCCTGCATCTGTTCCACTTCCTCGTCGGCACCGTAGCCGCCGGCGTCCTGATGCTGGAACTGCGAGGCCATCAAGCGCGCCTGCGCCTGCAGACGCTCCTGCTCTTCCAGCTCGGCCACTTCCTCTTCGCTGCGGATGCGCACGCGCGCCAGCAGGTTGATCACTTCGCGCTTGACGTTCTCCAGCATCTCCGAGAACAGCTCGAAGGCTTCCTTCTTGTATTCCTGCTTGGGCTGCTTCTGCGCATACCCGCGCAGATAGATGCCCTGGCGCAGATAATCCATCTTGGCCAGATGCTCCTTCCAGCCCTGGTCGAGCACGGTCAGCATCACGTGCTTTTCCAATGCGCGCATGGTGTCGTTGCCCACCGCCGCTTCCTTCTCGGCAAAGTGCGCATCCACCGCTGCCTGCACCTTGGCCGCAATCTGCTCGGCGTCCAGTTCTTCCTGCGTGCGTGCCATCTCGCTCAGCGCCAGCGGCATGCCCAGCTCCGATTCCAGCGTGGCTTCCAGACCCTTCAGGTCCCACTGCTCATCGACAGAGTTGGGCGGCACGAAGCGTGCGACCAGGTCGTAGATCACATCGCCACGGATGCCGTCGACGTTGTCCTTGACCGATTCGGCATCCAGCAATTCGTCGCGCTGGGCGTAGATCACCTTGCGCTGGTCGTTGTTGACGTCGTCGAAGTCCAGCAGGTTCTTGCGGATGTCGAAGTTGTGCGCTTCCACCTTGCGCTGCGCCTTTTCGATCTGCCGGCTGACCAGGCGATCTTCGATGACGTCGTCTTCCTTCATGCCCATCATGCGCATCGCCTTCTGGACCCAGTCCGAGGCAAAGATGCGCATCAGGTTGTCTTCCAGCGACAGATAGAAGCGCGACGAACCCGGGTCGCCCTGACGACCGGCACGGCCGCGCAGCTGATTGTCGATACGACGCGATTCGTGCCGCTCGGTACCGATGATGTGCAGGCCGCCGGCCGCCTTGACCGCATCGTGACGACGCTGCCATTCGATCTTGGCCGCAAGGCGCTGCTCGTCGCTGATATCGTCGCCCATGGCATGCAGCTCGGTTTCCAGCGAACCGCCCAGCACGATGTCGGTACCGCGGCCGGCCATGTTGGTGGCGATGGTCACCGCGCCTGGCTGGCCGGCGTTGGCCACGATGGTGGCTTCGCGCTCGTGCTGCTTGGCGTTGAGCACTTCGTGCTTGACCCCGGCCTTGCGCAGGTGCTCGGACAGCATCTCCGAGGTCTCGATCGAGGTGGTACCCACCAGCACCGGCTGGCCACGCTTGGCGCAGTCTTCGATGTCGGCCAGCACCGCGTTGAACTTGCCCTTGCGGTTGAGGAACACCTGGTCCGGATGGTCCTTGCGCACGGTCGGGCGGTTGGTCGGGATCACCACCACTTCCAGGCCGTAGATACTCTGGAATTCGTAGGCTTCGGTGTCGGCCGTACCGGTCATGCCGGACAGCTTCTTGTACATGCGGAACAGGTTCTGGAAGGTGATGCTGGCCAGCGTCTGGTTCTCGCGCTGCACCGGCACGCCTTCCTTGGCCTCGACCGCCTGGTGCAGGCCGTCGGACCAACGGCGCCCGCTCAGCGTGCGGCCGGTGAATTCATCGACGATCACCACCTCGCCATCGCGCACGATGTAGTCCACGTCGCGCTGATAGATCGCATGCGCGCGCAGCGCGGCATTGAGGTGATGCACCACGCTCAGGTTCTGCGCGGCATACAGGCCGTCTTCGGCATTTTCAAGGATGCCGGCCTGCATCAGCAGTTCTTCGGCGTGGCCCATGCCCGCCTCGGACAGATGCACCTGCTTGCCCTTCTCGTCGATCCAGAAGTCGCCCTCGCCCTCTTCGCTTTCCTGCCTGGTCAGCTGCGGCACGATGCGGTTGACGCGGATGTACAGCTCCGGCGACTCGTCGGCCGGGCCGGAGATGATCAGCGGGGTACGCGCCTCGTCGATCAGGATCGAGTCGACTTCGTCGACGATCGAGTAATGCAGGTTGCGCTGGTAACGGTCGGCCTTGGACAGCGCCATGTTGTCGCGCAGGTAATCGAAACCGAACTCGTTGTTGGTGCCGTAGGTGATGTCGCTGCCGTAGGCCTCGCGCTTGTCGCTGTGCGGCATGCCCGGATACACCACGCCCACGCTCAGGCCCAGCCAGTTGTACAGCTTGCCCATCTGCGCGGCGTCGCGGCGCGCCAGGTAGTCGTTGACCGTGACCACATGCACGCCCTCGCCCTGCAGCGCGTTGAGGTACACCGGCAGCGTGGCGACCAGGGTCTTGCCTTCACCGGTGCGCATCTCGGCGATCTTGCCAAGGTGCAGCACCATGCCGCCGATCAGCTGCACGTCGTAATGGCGCATGCCGAGCACGCGGCGGCTGGCCTCGCGGCACACCGCAAAGGCTTCGGGAAGAATCTTGTCCAGGGACTCGCCGGCGGCAAGTCGCTGCTTGAACTCCGGGGTCTTGGCTTGCAGCTCGGCGTCGGAGAGCTTCTCGATCGTCGGCTCCAGCGCATTGATCTGGGTGACGAGGCGGTTGAGCTGGCGCAGCTGGCGTTCGTTACGACTGCCAAAGACACGGGTAAGCAGACTGTTGATCATTGAAGAAACCGGTTGAAAAGGAACGGTTTGACCGACGCCGGTCCCCAAGACCCGGCCGCCGTAAACGAAACAGGGCGCACTGCGCCCTGTCGATGGCAACACCCTATTGTAGCTTGGGGCGGGCCTTCACGAATCAAGCGCCGCCCGCGCCGTCGTCAACCGCGCCCGCGGCGGCCCACCGGCGTGTTGGTATCGCCCAGGAACTTGCGCGGATTGACCACCCGCCCGTCCGCCCACACCTCGAAGTGCACGTGGGCGCCAGTGGAGCGCCCGCTGGATCCGGCCCGGGCCACCTGCTGGCCGGCGCGAACCAGGTCGCCCACCTTCACCACCAGGCGCGAGTTGTGCGCGTAGCGGGTCACATAGCCGTTGCCGTGATCCACTTCCACCACGTTGCCGTAGCCACCGCGCACGCCGGCATAGCTGACCACGCCGTCGGCGACCGACATCACCGGGTCGCCCACGTTGGCATGGAAGTCCACGCCCTTGTGGAAGGCCGAACCACCGTCGAACGGATCGGCGCGGCCGCCGAAGCCGGAGGTGATGTAGGTGTTGCGGATCGGCATCCGCGAGGGCACCGAATTCTGCTCGAGCTGATGATCGAACATCAGCGCGGCCAGCACGTTCAGTTGCTGGCCGGAGGCGGAGAACTGCTGTTCGACCTGCCCCAGCGTCTGCTTGAGCGACTCGACCGGCATATCGCTGACCGGCTCATCGCCGCCACCGACGCCGACCGGGGCGTCGAAGTCGAACTCGCCGTCCTTCAGCTTGCCCATTTCGGTCAGCCGCTCGCCCAATGCATTGAGACGGGTGGCCTGCGCCTGCAGCTCGCCCATGCGCGCGGCCAGTGCGTTGACCTGCGCCTGCGAGGCGCGCTGCGCCTGGGCCAGTTCGGCCTGCTGCCGGGCAACCTTGGCCTGCAACGCGGAATTGGTCACCATGCCGGTGGCGGTGCTGGCACCGACGCCGATCAACATGCCCAGCCCAAGCACGGCGCCGAGGACTACCATCGGTCGATCCGCGGCAAAGCCCTGGAACTGGCGTGCCAACCGCTGCGCCCGGGTTTCGCGAGATTTGATTACAACTTTCTTCAACGCCATATGAGTGTCATGTCCAAGCCCAAGTCCAACGCACGCAACCCTTCCGTCCCACAACCGGCCATCGAGGCCGCGTTGGGTGAAAAGGCTGGCGACCCCTTGCGCCGAGCGTTGTGGCTCGATGCGCTGGACCGGCAGTTGCGCCCCCTGTTACCGCCCCATCTGGCCACCCGTTGCCGGCTGGCCAATGTCAGAGACGAACAGCTCGTTTTTCTGGTTGATTCACCTGTCTGGCATGCCAAGTTGCGACTTGCCGAGACCCAATTACTGGATGCCGCCCGATCCATCGGACTGAAGGCCACCGCAGTGACCATCAAGACCACCACCACCCCGCTGCATTCCCCAATGCAGCAGAATCGCGAGCGTCCGCGCCCCGTCTCGGAGGCCACGCACAGAGGTCTGCGCGATGCGCTGGCCTCCCTGCAGGACGTTCCACCCACCAAACGGTGAGCGTCGCGCCAATGGTGCGAAGCGGCCGCCGCAGCGTGAAAGAATTGCGAAGACCGCGCACGACCCGACGCATCCTAGCGGGCCTCAGCCACGCAGGAGTTAGAGAAGTCTTAAATAAAAGTTAAGAACGGGCCGGTAATCCGACGCAGTTCACACTTCAAACGCCGACTGCGGCATTCCCCGACATCAGGCGTAGACGGGGCTGGCGTAGGTGACCGGCGGCTGCACGGTGCCTTCGGGGAAGCTGACCCATTCCCAGGCGGCCTGATCCGCCAGTAGCGCACGCACCAGCTTGTTGTTGAGCGCGTGGCCGGACTTGAAGCCTTCGTAGGCGCCCAGAATGGCGCCGCCAGCCAGATACAGGTCGCCGATGGCGTCCAGGATCTTGTGCCGCACGAATTCGTTGGTGTAGCGCAGGCCGTCCTCGTTGAGCACGCGGAACTCGTCCAGCACGATGGCATTGTCCATCGAACCGCCCAGGCCCAGATTGCGCTCGCGCATGTATTCAAGGTCGCGCATGAAGCCGAAGGTGCGGGCGCGCGAGATTTCCTTGACGTAGGCCGAGGTGGAGAACTCGATTTCCTGGCGCGACTGCTTGGCCGGGATCATCGGGTGGTTGAATTCGATGGTGAAGCCGAGCTTGTAGCCCTCGTACGGCTCGAAGCGCGCGATCTTGTCGCCCTCGCGCACTTCCACCGTCTGCTTGATGCGGATGAAGCGCTTGGCCTTGTTCTGCTCGACGATGCCTGCCGACTGCAGCAGGAATACGAACGGGCCGGACGAACCGTCCATGATCGGCAACTCGGCCGAGGACAGTTCGACGATGACATTGTCCACACCCAGGCCGGCCAGTGCCGACATCAGGTGCTCGACGGTCTGGATCTTGGCGCCATTGCAGGTCAGGCCGGTGCACAGCGTGGTCTCGGTGACCAGCTCGGCATCGGCGGGGACTTCGACGATCGGCTCCAGGTCCACACGCCGGAACACCACGCCATGATCGACCGGAGCCGGCCGTAGCGTCATGTACACCTTGTCGCCGCTGTGCAGGCCGACGCCGGTGGCGCGAATGGTGTTCTTGAGAGTGCGTTGCTGGGTCATATGCGAAGTCTGGATGAACAATGCAGACAGACGCTGAACCGGCTGTCTAATCCGTAGAGATTATCTGAATTTTAACAAGTCGCGCGTGACGGGAACTGTAATTCCCGGGTCACGCCACTGCAAAAGCTGCCGGATCGTGGCCGATCCGGCAGAAAGGACATGGCACTGCACCCCGAGGCGAACCCCGGGGCGGAACGGACCGCGCCGCCGTAGCGACGCAGCCGACGATCCTCAGTCGGCCTGGCGGCGCAGGAACGCCGGGATATCCAGGTAGTCGTTGGGCAGGTCTGCGGCCGGCGCAGCCGAACCGCCGCCGTTGTTGCTGCCGCTGCCGACCGAGTCGCTGCTCGGACGACGCAGGCCCAGGCCCATGCTGCCGCCAACGGCCTTGGACACCGCATCGCCGCCGCTGGTGTCGAAATCGCCGAACTCCGGCTGGCCGGTGGTGGCATTGCGCACCAGCTTGATCGGCGCGCGCTGGTCCGGACGCTGGGTCTGGCGGGCAACCGCACGGTTCAGGCCGGTGGCCACCACGGTGACGCGCACTTCGTCCTGCATGTCCGGGTCGAGCACGGTGCCGACGACCACGGTCGCATCTTCCGAGGCGAACGCCTCGATGGTGCGGCCGATCTCGTCGAACTCGGACATGGTGAAGTCCGGGCCGGCGGTGATGTTGACCAGGATGCCATTGGCACCGGCCAGGTTGACGTCGTCCAGCAGCGGGTTCTGGATGGCGGCTTCGGCAGCGGCCTGCGCGCGATCGTCGCCGCGAGCCGAACCGGTGCCCATCATGGCCAGGCCCATTTCCGACATCACGGTGCGCACGTCGGCGAAGTCGACGTTGATCAGACCCGGACGCACGATCAGATCGGCAATGCCCTGCACGGCGCCCTGCAGCACGTCGTTGGCGGCGCGGAAGGCCTGGATCATGGTGGCGTTGCGGCCAAGCACGGTGATCAGCTTTTCATTGGGGATGGTGATCAGCGAGTCGCAATGCTGGCTCAGTTCCTCGATGCCCTTGAGCGCAACCTGCATGCGGCGACGGCCTTCGAAGGGGAACGGCTTGGTGACCACGGCCACGGTCAGGATGCCCATTTCCTTGGCCAGCTGTGCAACCACCGGCGCTGCGCCGGTGCCGGTGCCGCCGCCCATGCCGGCGGTGATGAACACCATGTCCGCACCCTGCAGCGCGTCCATGATGCGCTCGCGGTCTTCCAGCGCGGCCTGGCGGCCGACTTCCGGATTGGCGCCCGCGCCCAGGCCCTTGGTGACGTTGGTGCCGAGCTGCAGCTGCAGCTTGGCGCCGCAGTTCTTGATCGCCTGCGAGTCGGTGTTGGCGGTGATGAACTCCACGCCATCGACATTGGTGTTGACCATGTGCGCAACCGCGTTGCCGCCGCCGCCGCCCACGCCAACGACCTTGATTACCGCGTTGGGAGCCATCTTTTCGATCAGTTCAAAATGTGCCATGTCAGTGTCCTCTTTAGATGCCGTGAATGGGGAATCGGGAATGGGGAATCGGATTGCTCCGTTCGCCAGCCCAACACCCGCATGTCGGCGAATGTTGTTGTTTGAATGCCGGGAATGGGAAGTTGGGAATGGGGAATCGCAACAGCGAATCACCTCCACGCCAACCACTGCTTCCTCGACGGAACCGCAAAAAAACTACGCTCTGCCCGCTCTCACCGCTCTCCACTCAAATCTGCCGCAACCGCTTTGCCTTTGCTTCAACCAATTCTCGAATCCCGATTCCCGATTCTTCAGAATTCCCCGCGATACCAGTTCTTCAATTTCTTGAACAAGCTCCCGGCGCGGCCGGTCGGGATCGACGGGCGGCGTGGGTGTTCGATCTGGCTGCCCATCAGCAGCAGGCCCACGCCGGAGGCGTGCACCGGGTTGCCGACGACTTCGCCCAGGCCGGTGACGTGCTGGGGAATGCCCACGCGCACCGGCATCTGCAACATTTCTTCGGCCAGTTCGACCACGCCTTCCATCTTCGACGCACCGCCGGTGAGCACCATGCCGGCGCGCACCATTTCCTCGAAACCGGAACGGCGCAGTTCGGCCTGCACCATTTCGAAGATTTCCTCGTAACGGCCCTGCACCGCCTGCGCGAGCGCATGTCGCGGCATGCGACGCGGCGGGCGATCGCCGACCGACGGCACCTGGATGCTTTCTTCGGCGGTGGCCAGCTGCGCCAGCGCACAGGCGTAGCGCACCTTGATCTGCTCGGCTTCCGGGGTGGGCGTGCGCAGCATGTGCGCGATGTCGTTGGTGACGTGGTCGCCGGCGATCGGCAGCGAGGCGGTGTGGCAGATCGCGCCCTGCACGTAGACCGCAAGGTCGGTGGTGCCGGCGCCGATGTCCACCAGCACCACGCCCAGTTCGCGCTCGTCGGCGGTCAGGACCGCCACGCTGGAGGCCAACGACGACAGCACCAGATCGTCCACCTGCAGGCCGCACTTCTGCACGCACTTGGTGATGTTGGCCGCAGCCGACTGCGCGCACACCACCAGATGCGCGTGCACCTCCAGGCGCACGCCGGTCATGCCGACCGGATTGCGGATGCCTTCCTGCGAATCGTCCAGCACGTACTCGCGCGGGATCGCATGCAGGATGCGCTGGTCGGCAGGAATGGCCACGGCCTTGGCCGCATCCAGCACGCGCTCCAGATCGCTCCAGGTCACTTCGCCGTCGCGGATCGGCACGATGCCGGGCGAGTTCTTGCACTGCACGTGGTTGCCGGAAATCGACGCGTACACCGAGCGGATCTCGCAGCCGGCCATCAGCTCGGCCTCTTCCACCGCGCGCTGGATCGACTGCACGGTGGATTCGATGTCCACCACCACGCCGCGCTTGAGACCGCGCGATTCATGCGAACCGATGCCGATCACTTCGATCGGATTGCCGGGCGAGTACTCGCCGACCAGCGCGACGACCTTGGAGGTGCCGATGTCCAGTCCAACGATGAGGGATTTGTCGCCTTTGCGGTTCATGTCTTAAAGCCGGGAATAGGGAATAGCGAATGGGGAATGGTCAACAGCGGTGCACGGAGGCGAGGAGAATTGAGGACAAGTGCGTGAGGCGCAGCGGGCGACGCCGGCTTGGGTTTCTTATCCATTCCCGATTCCCCACTCTCCATTCGTCGTTCGACTGTGAAGCCGTTGGTGTAGCGCAGGTCGGCGCGCGCGATCGGGCGTTGCGGGTCGGCCAGTTGCGGCAGCACGCGGGCGAAGCGCTGCAGGCGCGCGCGCGCATCGTCGCGGCCGATCACGATCTGCACGCCGTTGCTCAGGCCCAGCGACCAGCTGCCGCGTGCGTCCATTTCCAGACGCTCCACATCCAGCCCGGTCGGCGCGAACAGTGCGCGCGATTCGTTGTAGAGCGCCACCACGTCCTGGGTCTTGCTGTCGGGGCCACCGAGTTGCGGCAACTTGAAATCCTTCAACAACGGCGGGGTGCGGAACAGCCGGCCCTGCTCGGACAACATGCGGTCGGTGCCCCAGCGCGCGAACGGCTTGTGCTCGGTGACGTGCACTTCCAGCACGTCCGGCCAGCGCTTGCGCACCTGCGCACTTTCCACCCACGGCAGGCGCGCGATGGCGTCCTGCGCGTTCTGCAACTTCACCGCGAAAAAGCCCGCGCGCGCATATGGCAGGACCACCGCGCGCAACTCTTCGGCCGGCACCCGCTTGAAGTCGCCCGACACCCGCAAGCGCGCCAACGGCCAACGCTCGGCACCGACCCAGCCATTGAGCACGGCTACCACCGGCAACGCGACCAGCGCCACCGCGAGCAACCACGCCAGGATGCGCAGGGTGGCGTTCATGCGCGCGCTCCGCGCGCGGGAATGGGGAATCGGGAATAGGGAATCGTCAACAGCGGCGCACTGCCGGCTGTCGCTTTTGCGATTCCCGATTTCCGATTCCCCATTCCCTGCGTCATAGCGTCTGCTCCAGCACGCGCCAGACCAGTTCCTCGAAATCGATGCCGAGCTGGCGCGCGGCCTTGGGCACCAGCGAGTGACTGGTCATGCCCGGGGCGGTGTTGACCTCCAGCAGATACAGCTGGCCGCTGGCACGGTCGCGCATCACGTCGACGCGGCCCCAGCCGCGGGCACCGGCGGCGCGGAAGGCGTCCAGGGCGAGCTGGCGCAGTTGCGTCTCGGCATCGCCGTCCAGGCCCGGGCACAGGTACTGGGTGTCGTCGGCCAGATACTTGGCGTTGTAGTCGTACCACTGGCCCTTGGGCACGATGCGGATGGACGGCAGCGCGACCTCGCCGAGCACGGCCACGGTGAGTTCGTCGCCTTCGATCAGCTGCTCCATCAGCAGCGCGCCGTCGTAGCGCGCCGCCAGTACCACGGCTTGTTCGAGCTGGGCCTGGTCGAACACGCGGCTGATGCCGACGCTGGAGCCTTCGTTGGCCGGCTTGACGATCACCGGCAAGCCGATCTGCCGGGCGGCGGCATGGATGTCGTCAGCGCTGGCACCGGCGGCCAGGCGCGCATAGCGCGGCGTGGACAGGCCCAGTGACAGCCACACCTGCTTGGTGCGGATCTTGTCCATGCTCAACGCCGAACCCAGCACGTTGGAGCCGGTGTACGGCACCTTGAAGGCTTCCATCAGGCCTTGCACGATGCCGTCTTCGCCGCCGCCGTTATGGCCGTGCAACACGTTGAAGACGCGATCGAAGCGTTTTTCGACCAGGGCCTGCGCCAGGGCCGGAATGCCATCGACCGGCTGCGCGTCGACACCGCGCGCGCGCAGTGCGTCGAGCACGTTGCTGCCGGAGTTCAACGACACTTCGCGCTCGGACGAGGTACCGCCGAGCAGCACGGCGACGCGGCCGAACGCGGCCGGATCGCTGGTACGTGCGTTGGGAATCACCGCGCTCATGCGCTCGCTCCGGTGAAACCGTTGTTGATGATGTGCTGCGCGACATAGCCGATATCGCCGGCGCCCATCATCAGCAGCAGATCGCCGTCCTGCAGCACGTCCGGCAGCACTTCGGCCAGGCCGGAAATCTGCCCGACCACCACCGGTTCGCTGCGGCCGCGCGCACGGATCGCACGCGCCAGCGCGCGCGCATCGGCGCCTGGAATCGGTGCTTCGCCGGCCGGATAGACCTCGCTCAGCACCAGCGCATCGACGGTGCTCAGCACCGCGGCGAAGGCATCGAACTGATCGCGGGTACGGCTGTAGCGATGCGGCTGGAATGCGACGACCAGACGCTTGTCCGGCCAGCCGCCACGGGCGGCGGCGAACACCGCTTCCAGCTCGCGCGGATGGTGGCCGTAGTCGTCGACCACGCGCACGCGCGCACCGGTACTGGTGGTGACTTCGCCCAGGTCGTTGAAGCGGCGGCCGATGCCGGCGAAGTTTTCCAGCGCACGCGCAATGGTCTCCGGCGCCACGCCCAGCTGCCAGCCGATCGCAGCGGCCGCCAGTGCGTTGAGCACGTTGTGACGGCCCGGCAAGGCCAGCGTCACCGGCGTGGTGGTGCCTTCGGGCAGACGCAGCGTGAAGCGCATGCGCGGGCCGTCCTGCACCACGTCTTCGGCGCGTACGTCGGCGTTTTCGCTCATGCCGTAGCTCATCACGTGGCGCGGCGTCTTGCCGGCCAGCGCGGCCACTTCCGGGTCGTCGATGCACAGCAACGCCAGGCCGTAGAACGGCAGGCGCTGCAGGAACTCGGCGAAGGCGGCCTGGATGCGTGCGAAATCGTTGCCGTAGTTTTCCAGGTGATCCGAATCGATGTTGGTGATCACCGCCATCAGCGGATTCAGGCGCAGGAAGCTGCCGTCGCTCTCGTCGGCCTCGGCCACCAGCCACTGGCCGCCACCGAGTTTGGCGTTGGCGCCGGCGGCCAGCAACTGCCCGCCGATGACGAAGGTCGGATCCAGCCCGCCCTCGCTCAGCACCGCTGCGGCCAGGCTGGTGGTGGTGGTCTTGCCATGCGTGCCGGCCACCGCGATGCCGCGACGGAACCGCATCAGCTCGGCCAGCATCGCCGCACGCGGCATGATCGGAATGCGCTGGCTGCGCGCTTCCATCAGCTCGGGGTTGTCTTCGCGGATCGCGCTGGACACCACCACGCAATCGGTGCCGAGCACGTTGGCCGCCGAATGCCCGCGCATCACCCGCGCACCCAGCTTGGCCAACCGCCGCGTCGCCACGTTATCGGAGTTGTCCGAGCCGGAAACTTCGTAGCCCAGCGTCAGCATCACCTCGGCAATGCCGCTCATGCCAGTGCCGCCGATACCGACGAAATGCACGCGCGGAAATGCACGCACCAGGTCGCCACTGTCCTGCAGACGGCGGATCACGCGGCACCTCCAGTGGAGGTGCGAATCGGGAATTGGGAATCGGGAATCGTATAAAGCGAGGCACCGGCGGCGTTGAGCGCCTGACCGGTACGCTTGTTTTCTTGCATCACTGTCTGTTCCTGCAATTGTTCTGAGCTCTGCCCATTCCCCATTCCCGATTCACCACTCCCGGCTTCCTGAAGAATGATGTCGGCGATGCGTTCGGCGGCGTCCGGCTTGGCCAGGGTGCGGGCGGCCTGGGCCATCGCCAGGCGGCGGGCGGGGTCGGCGAGCAGGGTCTGCAAGACCTGCTGCAGGCGCGCGGCCAGGGTGTCGTCCTGCTTGAGCAGCACGGCGGCGTCGGCGCCGACCAGGTATTCGGCATTACGGGTCTGGTGGTCATCCACCGCGGCGGCGAAGGGCACCAGCACGCTGCCGATGCCGGCGGCGCACAGTTCGGCCAGCGTGGAGGCACCGGCGCGGCACACGACCAGATCGGCCCAGGCGTAGGCGGCGGCCATGTCGGCGATGAAGGGTTCGACGCTGGCGTTGACGCCCGCCTGCGCGTACGCGGCCTCGGCTTCGGCACGCAGCTTTTCACCGCACTGGTGTCGCAGCTCGACATCCGGGTGACCGAGCGCGGCCAGTGCCGCCGGCACGGCCTGGTTCAATGCGCGTGCGCCCTGGCTGCCACCGAGCACCAGCACACGTACGGCATTGCCACGGCCGAGCAGACGCGTGGCCGGCGCGGGAAGCGCTGCGATTTCCGCACGCACCGGATTGCCCACCGCTTCTTCGCCGGCGAAGCTGCCCGGGAAACCGGTCAGCACACGGCGCGCAAACCGCGACAACACCTTGTTGGTCATGCCGGGCGCGCGGTTCTGCTCATGCACCAGCAACGGCACGCCGAGCAGCCGCGCTGCCAGGCCGCCCGGGCCGGCCGCAAAGCCGCCGAAACTGATCACCGCACGCGGCTGGCGCTTGCGCAGCACGAAGCCGGCAGCGCGCACTGCGCGCATCACCCGCACCGGCGCACCGAGCAATTTCACCAGGCCCTTGCCACGCAGGCCGCTGATGGCCAGCGTGTCGAGTTGAATATCGTGCTGCGGCACCAGCCGGGTTTCCATCGCGCCGTCGGCGCCCAGCCAGGTCACCGGCACGCCACGCGCGCGCAGCACCTTGGCCACGGCCAGACCCGGGAAGATATGCCCGCCGGTGCCGCCAGCCAGAATCATCACTGGTCGGATCCCCGCACCTGGATATGCAGGCGTTTGCGCGGGATTTGCATGAGCGCTCATGCAATCCTCCCGAAGGTCGGTTCCACGCGCGGCTGCATGCGGCTGGTGCCGCGCAGGAACTCGGACGCATGCGCAGACGTGGCCGAGGCTGCAGCAACCGGTGCCGGCGCGGGTGCGGCGGCAACCGGCTCGCGCTGCGGTTTGCGCGCAGGCGCGTAGGCCGGCGCGGCCGACTCGACCACCGGCTCGGCCGACGCTGCGCCCGCACCCTGCGGCGACAACTTGCTGCGCAGGCGCTCGGCACGATCCATTTCGTAGGACACGCGCAGCAGCAGGCCCATCGCCACGCAGGTCATCAGCACCGACGAACCGCCGGAGGAAATCAGCGGCAGGGTCAGGCCCTTGGTCGGCAGGATGCCCAGGTTCACGCCTACCGAAACAAAGCTCTGCAGGCTGATCCACAAGCCGATGCCGAAGGCGATGTAGCCGGAGAAGTGACGCTTCATTTCCACGCAGCGCATGCCCAGCCAGAACGCGCGGCCGACCAGCAGCGCGTACAGCGAAATCACCCCGCACACGCCGACAAAGCCGAGCTCCTCGGCGATGACCGAGAAGATGAAGTCGGTATGCGCTTCGGGCAGGTAGTTGAGCTTCTGCACCGAGGCACCCAGGCCCACGCCGGTCCACTGGCCACGGCCGACCGCCATCAAGGCGTTGGACAGCTGATAGCCGGAGCCGAGCTGGTCGGCCCACGGGTCCAGGAACGAGGTGATGCGACGCAGCCGGTACGGCTCCAGGATCGCGATGAAGGCAAACACCGGCAGGCCGAACACGATCGGCATCGACATGCGCGGCAGGTTCACCCCGCCCAGCACCAGCATGCCGGCGGTGATCGCCAGCAGCAGCGTGGACGAGCCGAAGTCCGGCTGCATCAGCAGCAGGCCGACCAGTGCGATCGCCACGCCCAGCGGCTTGAGCATCGCCGGCCAGGTTGCATTGACCTCGTCGCGAAAGCGCACCAGGTAGCTGGACAGCCACACGATGTAGAGCACCTTGACCGCTTCAACGGTCTGGAATTTCGACACGCCCAGGTTGATCCAGCGCTTGGCGCCGTTGACGCTGCTGCCCAGGCCGGGCACGAACACCACCATCAGCAGGCCGAAGCAGGCCAGCAGCAACACCTGGTTGTACTGCTCGATGGTCTTGAGCTCGGTGCGCATCGCCCAGAACGCCAGGCCCACGCCGATGCCCAGGAACAGCAGATGGCGGGTCAAGTAATAGAACGGGTTGTCGGACAGCTCGATCGAGCTGGACGCCACCATCACCACGCCCAGCGAGGCGAGCGTGGCCGCGGCCCCGAGCAGCCACGGGTCGTAGCGGCCGCCGATGGCGTCCAGTCGCGTGGCCTGGCGGGACATGTCGTTCATCAGCGCACCTTCAACGTGGCAAGGCCGATCAGCACCAGCACCACTGAAATGATCCAGAAGCGCACGATCACGCGCGGCTCCGGCCAGCCCTTGAGTTCGAAGTGGTGATGGATCGGCGCCATGCGGAACACGCGCTTGCCGGTCAGCTTGAAGCTGGCGACCTGGATCATCACCGACAGCGTTTCGATCACGAACACCCCGCCCATGATCACCAGCACCAGCTCCTGGCGCACGATCACCGCGATGGTGCCGAGCACTGCGCCCAGCGACAGCGCGCCGATATCGCCCATGAACACCATGGCGGGATAGGTGTTGAACCACAGAAAGCCCAGGCCTGCGCCGGCGATCGCCGAGCAGATGATGATCAGCTCGCCGGCCCCGGGAATCAGCGGGATCTTCAGGTATTCGGCAAACACCACATTGCCCGAGGCGTAGGCGAACACGCCCAGCGCGCAGGCCACCAGCACGGTCGGCATGATCGCCAGGCCGTCCAGGCCGTCGGTCAGGTTGACCGCGTTGGAGAAGCCGACGATCCAGAAATAGGCGATCACCACAAAGCTCACGCCGGCCAATGGCAGCGCGATCGACTTGAACATCGGGATGTAGAAGGTGATCGCGGCCGGCACATCGGCGGTGTAGTACAGGAACAGGCCCGCGGCCAGGCCGAAGATCGACTGCAGCAGATACTTCCAGCGCGACTTCAGGCCGTTGGGATCGCGGCGCACGATCTTGATCCAGTCGTCGTACCAGCCGATCGCACCGAAACAGACCATCACCGCCAGCACCAACCACACGTAACGGTTGCGCAAATCGCCCCACAGCAGCACCGACAAAGTCACCGTCAGCAGGATCAGCGAGCCGCCCATGGTCGGGGTGCCGGCCTTGGAAAAATGCGTCTGCGGGCCGTCCTGGCGGATCGGCTGGCCACCCTTGAACTGGGCCAGCTTGCGGATCACCGCCGGGCCCATCCACAGCGACAGGAATAGCGCGGTCAGCGCGGCCAGGATGCCGCGGAAAGTCAGATAGTTGAACAGCCCGAACAGGCTCTCCAGTTGCTGCAGCCAACGCGCCAGCTCAAGCAGCATGGGATGCGTCCTCCGCCGGGGCGAGCAGCGTGGCGACGATGCGGTCCATGGCGCTGCCACGGGAGCCTTTCACCAGCAGCGTGGGCGGGGTTTGCGCCGTGGTGGCGGCAGTCTGCGCCGCCGCACCGGTGTGTTCGTACATCGAAGAAGATTCCTGCGTTTGGGTCGGCGAAACGGCGAGCTGCGCCAGATCCGCCTGCAAGGCCGCGATCAACGCGGCATGGGTGGCGAACACGCGGCCGCCCTCGCCGAACGCCTGTGCGGCGGCGGCACTGAGCTCGCCCAGCGCGTACAGGCGCTGCAGCTTGGCCGCGCGCGCGCGACGTCCGGCGGCGGCATGCAGGGCCGCGCCTTCCGGGCCGAGTTCACGCATGTCGCCGAGCACCAGCCAGCCTTGGCCAGGCGCAGCAGCCAGGGTGTCGATGGCGGCATCCAGCGAGCCGGGGTTGGCGTTGTAGCTGTCGTCGATCAGCACCGCGCCGCCAGGCAGGGCGTGGGTGATCTGACGACCGGCCACAGGGCGCACCTGCGCCAGGCCGGCGGCGATGATCGGCAGGGCGATGCCCGCACCCAAGGCCAGGCCGGCCGCGGCCAGCGCGTTGAGCACGTTGTGGCGGCCCGGCAACGGCAGCGCGATCTGCGCCTGGCCTTGCGGGGTCACCAGGGTGAATTGCGCGCCACTGGCCTGCAGCCGCAAGCCATGCGCGGTGATGTCGGCACTGGCCTGCAGGCCGTAGCGCAACACGCGGCGGCCCTGCACCGGCTGCGCATGCAGTTGCTGCTCGAACCAGGCACCGAAGGCATCGTCGGCATTGATCACCGCCACGCCATCGGCCGGCAATGCGGCGTAGATGGCGCCCTTGGTGCGGGCGACGCCGAGCAGGCTGCCCAGGCGTTCCAGATGGGCGGGGGCGATGTTGTTGACCAGGGCCACGTGCGGCTGCGCGATCTCGGTGAGATAGGCGATATCGCCCGGCTTGCCGGCGCCCATTTCGTAAATCGCCAGGTCCGCATCGTCCGGCGCGGCGATCACTGCCAGCGGCAGGCCGATCTCGTTGTTGCGGTTGCCCGGCGTGGCGTACACGGTGGTGCCGTCGACACGCCCGGCCTCGGTCAGGATGGCCAGCAGCAGAGCCTTGACGCTGGTCTTGCCGTTGGAGCCGGTCAAGGCGATCACCCGCGTGGCGCGGTCGCGCTGCATGCCGGCCGCGATCCGCGCCAGCGCCAGTTCGGTATTTTCCACCAGCACCTGCGGCACGCTCAGCGCCGGCAGCAGGCGGCTCACCAGCAACCCGCTGGCGCCGTGCGCCACCGCGTCTGCGGCAAAGTCGTGTCCGTCGAAACGCTCGCCGCGCAGCGCCACGTACAGGCTGCCGTTGGCCAGCGTGCGGGTGTCGTTGCCGACGGTGTCGATCATGGCGTCGTCGCCATGCAGCTCGCCACCGGCCCAGTGGGCGATCAACGACAGCGGCGTGAGCTTCATGCGCGCACTCCCAGTACGGTGCGCGGCAACAAGGCCTGCGCCGCCACGATGGCGTCGTCGAAGGCATGCCGCACGCCGGCGACTTCCTGGTACGGCTCGTGGCCCTTGCCGGCGATCAGCACGATGTCGGAGGCGCTGGCCATGCTGATGGCCTGATGGATCGCCGCGGCGCGGTCGCGCTGCACGATGGCCGCATCCGGGCGTGCGAAGCCACGCAGGATATCGGCCACGATCACATCGCCATCTTCGCCACGCGGGTTGTCGTCGGTGACGATCGCCACGTCGGCATTGACCTCGGCAATGGCCGCCATCTGCGGGCGCTTGCCGGTGTCGCGCTCGCCACCACAACCGAACACACAGATCAGCCGGTCCTGTGCATGCGAGCGCAGGCTGGCCAATGCCTGTTCCAGCGCGTCGGGCGTGTGTGCGTAGTCGACGACCACCAGCGGTGCGCCATGCGCGCCACCGAGGCGATTCATGCGGCCGTGGATCGGCTGCAACCGACCGAGCACTTCGGCGATCTGCGCCGGCGCGATCTGCAGCGCAGACAACGCACCGGCCACGGCCAGCAGGTTGTCCACGTTGAAGCGGCCCAGCAGCGGCGAGTGCACCGGATGCACCTGGCCGTCGAGATGCAGTGCGAAATTGATGCCGTTGTGATCCAGCTGCAGTGCCTGCGCACGCACGCTTGCCTGGGCCTGCGCGCGCGAGCTCACGCCGATCGCGCGCAGCGCGGGGTCGAGCGAAGCCAGCAGCGTGCGGCCGAAGTCATCGTCCAGGTTCACCACCGCAGCCTTCAATCCGGCGCGCGTGAACAGCCTGGCCTTGGCCGCGCCGTACTGGGCCATGTCGCCGTGGTAATCGAGATGGTCGCGGGTGAGATTGGTGAACACCGCCACGTCGAAATGCACCGCATCCACGCGGCCCTGGTCCAGCGCATGCGAGCTGACTTCCATCGCCACTGCCTGCGCGCCCGCGTCGCGCAACTGCGCCAGCAAGGCATGCGTCTGCAGCACCAGCGGCGTGGTGAAACCGGTCGGCACGGCGCTGCCGTACAGGCCGACACCCAGGGTGCCTAGCGTGCCGGCAGGGGTGCCGAGCAGCGTCAGGGCCTGCGCCAGCAATTGCACGGTGGAGGTCTTGCCGTTGGTACCAGTGACGCCGACCATGCGCATCGCCCGCGAGGGCTGGCCGTGGAACTGATCGGCCATCGCGCCCAGGCGCGCACGCAGGCCCGGCACCGCGATCGCGTCGGCCGGTGCCGGCAGATCGGCCGGCGCCGGTGGCTCGAACAACACCGCCGCCGCGCCATTGGCGCGCGCCTGGTCGACGAAGCCCAGGCCATGCGCACCGAAACCGGCGATCGCCACGAAGGCATCGCCCGCACGCACCGCACGGCTGTCCATCACCAGGCCCGACACCTGCACCTCGTGCGCAAGCGGCACGTCCGGCAACAACTGCGACAGCGGCATGCTGCGGCTCACTGGCGGCTCTCCTGCAACGGTGCAGGCTGGGCGGGTGCGGGCAATGCAGCCGGTGCGAGTGCGGTGGGAATACCCGCAGACACTTCATCCACCGGGTCCGGCACCAATGCCGGGTCCAGATCGGCCGGCTGCGGCTTGACCACCGGCTGCCCGGTCTTGCCGGCGGCCTGCGCGGCCAGCCACGACTGGATGTCGTCCGGCGGCACGTCCATCAGCCGCAGCGCGCCTTCCATCACCTTGTGGAACACCGGCGCCGACACCAGGCCGCCGTAATACACCTTGCCCTGCGGATCGTTGATCACGATGACGGTGGCAAAGCGCGGCCGCGTGGCCGGCACCAGGCCGGCGAACAGCGCGTTGTAATGCCCGCGCTCGTACCCGTTGGCGCCGTTCTTGCGCGCGGTACCGGTCTTGCCGGCCACGTGATAGCCCAGGATCGCCGCGCCCTTGGCGCCGCCCTGGGTGACCACGGTTTCCATCATGTCGATGACCTGGCGCGCCACTTCGGGGGTGACCACCTGGCGGGTTTCGTTGTGCTGGCCGCGCACGAAGGTCGGCGGCGTCAGCTTGCCGCCGTTGCCCAGCGTGGCGTAGGCCTGCGCGATCTGCAGCGGCGTCACCGACAGGCCATAGCCGTAGGACATGGTGGTCTTGGACGGGCCGCTCCAGCGCGCCGGCTGCAGCACCACGCCGGCCGATTCGCCGGGAAAACCGCTGTGCGGCGCAGCGCCGTAACCGAAGTTGCGGATCGACTGATAGAAGGTCTGGTCCGGCACCTTGGCGGCGATCTTGGCCGCGCCGATGTTGGAGCTGCGGGTGATCACGCCGGTGACGTTGAGCACGCCGTTGTTGCGCGGCACATCGCGGATGGTGAAGCGCCCCACCGACATGTAGCCGGGGTTGGTATCGATGACGGTGTCCTTGGTCACCACACCGGCGGTCAGCGCGGTGGCCACGGTCAGCGGCTTCATCGTCGAGCCCGGCTCGACCAGATCGGTGACCGCACGGTTGCGGCGCGCCGACGGGTTGATGCCGGTGACCGCGTTGGGGTTGTAGGTGGGCAGGTTGACCATCGCCAGCACTTCGCCGGTGGCCACATCCATCACCACCATCGAACCGCCGGCAGCATTGTTTTCGACCAGCGCGTTGCGCAGTTCCTTGTAGGCCAGGAACTGGATGCGGCGGTCGATGCTCAGCGTCAGGTCCTTGCCTGGCTGGGCCGGACGTACCAGATCCACGCTCTCCACGATCGCGCCGCGCGCATCGCGCACCACCTTCTTGGAGCCCGGCTTGCCGCGCAGCCATTCGTCGAAGGCCAGCTCCAGGCCTTCCTGGCCGCGGTCGTCGATATTGGTGAAGCCCAGCACGTGGGCCATCGCCTCGCCTTGCGGATAGAAGCGACGGAACTCGCGCTGCGAGAACACACCGGGGATCTTCAGGTCGACAATGGCATGTGCCTTGTCCGGGTTGATCCGGCGCTGCAGGTACATGAATTCCTTGCCGGCCTTCTGCGCCAGCTTGGCGTTCAACTCGTCCAGCGGCTGGCCGAGCGCCTTGGCCAGCTCGGGGATGCGGTCCGGGTTGCGCAACAGTTCCTGCGGATTGACCCAGATCGATTCCACCGGCGTGGACACCGCCAGCGGCTCGCCGTTGCGGTCGGTGATCATGCCGCGCGAGGTGGCGATCGGCAGTTCGCGCAGATAGCGCGCTTCGCCCTGGCGCTGGTAGAAATCGCGGTTGACCAGCTGCACGAACGCCGCCCGGCCGATCAGCGTCACCGAGCACAGGCCCAGCGCGATGCCGACCAGCGTCAGGCGGCCACGCAGATTGAAGTTGCTGCGCGCGCGGTTGCGGCCGGCCTTCATGGCGCACCTCCGTGTGCGCCACCCTGCGGGCGGCTACGCCGTGCAAAACGGCTGTCCTGCCGTTTTGTCATGGGCGTACCTGTGTGTGCGCCACCCTGCGGGCAGCGACGCCGTGCAAAACGGCTGTCCTGGCGTCCGCTCATGGGCGCACCACCACGATGTCGTTGGTCTCCGGGAACTTCATCCCGATGCGCGCACGCGCAACCTGATCCACGCGATTGCTTTCCGCCCAGGTGGCCTGCTCCAGCTGCAGCCGGCCGAATTCGATATTCAATTCATCGCGCGTGTGCTCGAGCTTGGACAGCTGCACGAACAGCTTGCGATGCATGTGGCGCATGTACACGACCCCGATCGCCGAGGCGATGCTGCAGGCAAGCAGCACGATGAGCAGCAGGCGGCTCATGCGGCGTCTCCTTGAGACGCCGGGAATCGGGATTCGGGATTCGGGATTCGGAAAGCAGCGGCACTGTTGCCTTTGCCCATTCCCGATTCTCCATTCCCCATTCCCAGCTTCTCGGCCACCCGCAACACCGCGCTGCGGGCGCGCGGGTTGATGCTCAGTTCGGCGTCTTCGGCCTTGATGGCGCCGCTGATCAGCTGCAGCGTCGGCACGAACGGCTGCGCTTCGGGCAGGCGGCGGTTGCTCGGCGGGGCCTTGGCGTAGCGGGCCATGAACTGCTTGACGATGCGGTCTTCCAGTGAGTGGAAGCTGATCACCGCCAGGCGGCCGCCGGGCTTGAGCGCGCCCAGGGCGGCGTCCAGGCCGGCTTCCAGATCGTCCAGCTCGCGGTTGATGTAGATGCGGATCGCCTGGAAGCTGCGCGTGGCCGGATGGGTCTTGCTGTCGCCGCGCGGCATCACCGAGGCGATCAGCTCGGCCAGTTGCGCGGTGCGCAGCAGCGGCTGTTCGGCGCGGCGGGCCACGATGGCGCGCGCGATGCGACGGCTCTGGCGCTCTTCGCCATAGGTCCACAGCACGTCGGCGATGTCGCGGTCGCTGGCATGCGCGAGCCACTCGGCCGCGCTCTGGCCGGCGTCCGGATCCATGCGCATGTCCAGCGGGCCGTCCTTGCCGAAACTGAAACCGCGCCCGGCCACGTCCAGCTGCGGCGAGGACACGCCAAGATCCAGCAGGATGCCGTCGACGGTTGCCGCAGCGACCACCTGGCCGAGGCCGGCGAAGCTGCCGCGATGGATGGACACGCGCGCATCGTCACCGAACGACTGTTCGGCCACGGCGATCGCGTCGGGGTCCTTGTCCATCACCAGCAGTCGACCTCCCGGGCCAAGATGTTGCAGCACGCCACGGGCGTGTCCGCCACGTCCGAACGTGCCATCGAGATAGGTTCCGTTTTCGATCACCTGCAGGCCGTCCAGAACCTGCGTGTACAGCACCGGCACATGGGCCGCCGGTGGCTGCGACACCGGGTGACCGGGCTGCGCTTCACCGCGCATCCGGGCACCCCGGCTCACAACCTGAGATCGAGCAATTCATCGCCCAGATCCCCGTCAGACAATGTCTGCTGGATCAGTGCGCGATGTGCCTGCTCGCTCCAGAGTTCGAATTTGTCGCCCATGCCCAGCAGCACGGCCTTCTTCTCGATGCCGACCGCATTGCGGTGGCTGGCCGGGATGCTCAGACGGCCATTGGCGTCCAACTCCAGCACTGCGGAAGAACCCACCAGCTTCTGCTGCAGCGTGCGGATCACGCGCTGGGTATTGGGCTTGGACATCACATCGTCACGCACCCGCTCCCACTCCTTTTCCGCGTACAGCCACAGGCACCCGGCTTCGAACGGGTTGTAGGTGAGTACCAGGCGATTGCCGCTCACACGCGTGACCAGGTCGCGGTACGCGGTTGGCACCGCCATACGCCCCTTGTCGTCCACCGTGATGGCAGTCTCGCCCTGAAACACCGAATACAACCTCGAATACCCGCTGGGGGATCATTGAACCACGAAAAACCACAAAACACCTGGTTTTCCCTCCGTTGCCCACCTTAGCAGCGCGTCAAAGGTTGTCAACAACTTTGAAGGTCATAAATCGCCAGTCGCATCAATGAGTTGCAGCACTCTTTAGAGACTTGTTCAAAGGTTATCCACAAGTTGCTGTTTCATCTCAGATTTTGAGATTGAACAAAAATTCAGGGGCGTGAAGGCCATGTAAACCCGACCGCAGTCTCACTTCACACTGCGCCAGCTGCACATGGGCATTGCGCAAACAGGCGACAATGAGACCTATGTGCCTGGTCGCTCTTGCCTGGAAAACCCACCCGCGTTGGCGTCTGCTGCTGGCGGGCAACCGCGATGAATTCCATGACCGGCCGACCGCTGCGCTGGCGCGCTGGCCGGCACCCGCCGACGGCGTGCTGGCGGGCCGCGACCTGCGCTCGGGCGGCAGTTGGGTGGGGTTGGGCAGCGACGGCCGCGCCGCGGTGGTGACCAATGTGCGCGACCCGCTCGCCACCGCGTCCGGCCGCTCGCGCGGGCATCTCATTGCCGATTACCTGGCCGGCAGCCTGGACGCGGCCGTGTACGCCGGCGACCTGGCAGCGGCCGCGCACGAATTCCCGCCATTCAATCTATTGCTGTGCGACGCCGAGCGCTGCGAACACCTCAGCAACCACCCGCCGTTGGCACGCACCTTGGCGCCGGGCATCCACGGGATGTCCAACGGCCCGCTGGACGCTCACTGGCCCAAGACCGCCGCGCTGACTGCAGTCCTGCACGACTGGTGCGCGGCAGGTAGCGACGATCTGCAACCGTTGTGGAGCGCCCTGGGCAACCCCGCCATCGCGCCCGACGCCGCCCTGCCCCACACCGGCGTGGACCTGCCCACCGAACGCCTGCTCTCGGCCGCCTTCATCAACGGCTCCAGCTATGGCACCCGCGCCAGCACCATTGTCGCGGTGGACCACCAGGGCAGCGGCTTCATCCACGAACGCCGCTTCGGCCCCGCGGGGATCTTCCAGGGCGAAACGCGGCTGGACATCGTCGGGACGCGTCGACAATGACCGCAGCAAGCAGCGCACAGTGATCGCAGCCAAGGCAAGGCACCCGGCAACGCACCCAAGTGCAAGCCCCCTTGAGTCAAGGGGGCGCGGCGATAGCCGCGGGGTTCTGGCGTGCCCGGAGCGGGGCCCGCGTTTTGTACTGCCGAAGGCGGTACGAAGCGTGGGTGTCTTCTTGGGGCGAACGCCCAAAGAAGGTGGCGAAACAGCCGCGGGGTTCTGGCATGCCCGGAGCGGGGCCCGCGTTTTGTACTGCCGAAGGCGGTACGAAGCGTGGGTGTGGTCTTGGGGCGAACGCCCAAAGAAGGCAGCGACACAGCCGCGGAATTCTGGCCCCCAGAGGGGCCCCGCGTTAAGAAGGGCGAACGCCCGAAAGAAGGTGGCGGAGCCGGCCGGTAAGCCGGGTTCTGTCGTGGACAGTCATTCGTCTAGGCGCTACGTCACCGCAGCGCTCAAGCAACCTACCCGGATCCAGCGCGGGCCACGCCAATGGATCCCTATTTGGTCTTGCTCCAGGTGGGGTTTGCCGTGCCGGTCCGTTACCGGACTCGCGGTGCGCTCTTACCGCACCATTTCACCCTTACCGGCCCCTCGCCACCCCTCTACTGCCTCCGAACGCACTTGGCGATGCCTGTGCATCGCCGACACGTTTCAGTGGCGGCAGAGGGGTGACGAGGGACGTAGGCGGTATCTTTCTGTTGCACTTTCCGTCGGCTTGCGCCGCCCAGGCGTTACCTGGCACCTTGCCCTATGGAGCCCGGACTTTCCTCGGCACTCTTGCGAGTGACGCGACTGTCTGGCCGACTCCGCCGGGGCGCACTATACGCTATCGCCACCGTGCAGAACGGCGCAACGCTGCCAGCCCCGCCATCGCCGGTAGGCCCGCAATTGCCGGTAGGAGCGCACCCGGGCGCGAGAGGCCCTACCGAGAAAAATCCCAGTGCACGTCAACCTGCTCCTGCAACGGCACACCTAGCCGCCGTACAAGGCCTTGCGCGGCGCACCGGTCAGCTCGGCGGCCAGCTTGGCGGCGGTGGACGGCGGCAGGTGTTCGGCCAGCTTGGCGTAGACGCGGCGGCCTTCGGCCAGCTGGCCTTCGGCGGCGTCGGCGGCGCCCTGCACCATCACCACGAACTCGCCCTTGCGCTGGTTATCGTCGGCTTCGACCCTGGCCTGCAGCTCGGCCAGGGTGCCGTCGAGCACGGTTTCGAACAGCTTGGTCAGCTCGCGGGCGATTACCGCCGGGCGTTCGTCGCCGAAGGCCCCGCGCAGGTCGGCCAGCGACTCGACGATGCGGTGCGAGGACTCGTAGAACACCAAGGTGCGGGTCTCCCCGGCCAGGTGCGCCAGGCGCTCGCGGCGGGCGGCGCTCTTGGCTGGCAAAAAGCCCTCGAAGCCGAAACGGTCGCTGGGCAGGCCGGCCACGCTGAGCGCGGCGATGGCGGCGCAGGCACCCGGCACCGGGCTGACCCGGATCCCGGCCGCACGGGCGGCGCGCACCAGCTTGAAGCCGGGGTCGCTGACCAGCGGGGTGCCGGCGTCGCTGACGATGGCCAGCGACTCGCCCTCGCGCAGGCGCGCGACGATGCGCTCGGACATGGCCTCTTCGTTGTGGTCGTGCAGGGCCAGCAACGGGCGGTCGATGCCGAAATGGCCGAGCAGCTGGCGGGTATGGCGGGTGTCTTCGGCGCAGATCGCGGCCACGCCACGCAGCACCTCCTGCGCACGCGGCGACAGGTCGGCCAGGTTGCCGATCGGCGTGGCGACCACGTGCAGGGTTCCGGGGGAGGTCATCAACGGTATTCCGTAGGGCAAAGGGTAGAATCGTAGCGTTTTTAACGGTCCGCCCCGGCGGGCCCCGTCCAATGGATCTGAAATGAACAAGCGTGTTGCAAGGATCTCCGCCCTGTCGCTGATGGTGATGCTGGCCGCCGGTTGCGCCACCAGCAGCGTGACCCAGACCGCCTCGCCGACCCAGAGCGCGGCGCTGGCGTTGCTGGACCAGGGCAAGCCGCGCGAGGCGGCGCAGCAACTGGAAGCCGAGGCGGCCAGCGCCAGTGGTGCGCAGCGCAGCCGCCTGCTGGCCGCGTCTGCGTTCGGCTGGCACGACGCCGGCGATGACGCGCGTGCGCGCACGCTGCTGGCGCAGGTCACCCCGCGCCATCTCAGCGGCGAAGACCGCGCCCGCTTCGCGCTGCTGACCGGCGAGCTGGCGGTGATCGACAAGCAGGCCGCGCAGGCGTTGCAGGCCCTGGGCGACAGCCCGCAAGGCCTGCCGCAGCCGCTGCAGACCCGCTGGCTGCTGGCACGCGCCGCCGCACTGGAAGGCACCGGCGACCTGTTCGGGGCCGCCGCCGACCGCGCACGCGCCGATGCCAGCCTGACCGGCACCCCGCGCAGCGAGAACCAGCGCGCGATCGTGCGCCTGCTCGCCGCACTCGACGATGCCACGCTGAAGGGCCGCACCGCGGCGCTGCCGGCGGGCGACCCGCTGTACAACTTTGCCGGCCGCGCCTTGATCAGCCGCGGGCTGGCGCTGCCACGCGCCTTCGATCGCGACGCGCAATGGGGCTTTGACACCAGCAAGCGCCCGCCGGCCGAACGCGACGGCTATCGCCCGCCGGTCAAGCTGGGCGTGCTGCTCCCGCTCAGCGGCAGCCTGGCGACCGCCTCGGCGCCGGTGCGCGACGGCCTGCTGGCCGGTTACTACGCCGAAACCCGCCGCCGCCCGGAACTGCGCTTCTTCGATACCGCCGGCACCGCCGCCGGCGCCAATGCCGCCTACGACAAGGCGGTGAGCGCCGGGGTCGACTACGTGGTCGGCCCGCTGGGTCGCGACGAGGTCAGCGCCGTGTTCGCGCGCGGCCAATTGGCAGTGCCGGTGCTGGCGCTCAACCGCCCCACCGACAACAAGGCACCGCCCAGCGGCAGCGCCGGCTTCTCGCTGGCGCCGGAAGACGACGGCATCATGGCCGCCGAATACCTGCTCTCGCGCGAGCGCCGCAACGTGCTGATCGTCGGCACCAGCGACGACAACGGCAAGCGCACCATCAAGGCCTTCCGCGACCGCTTCAGCGAACGCGGCGGCAGCGTCGCCGGCAGCATCAGCGTGGCCGAGGTACCGGGCGACATCGGTGCGCAGCTGCGCAACTACGGTGCTGCCGATGCGGTATTCCTGGCGGTGCGCGGCAACACCGCGCGCGCGCTGGCGCCGCAACTGGCGTTGAGCGGATTTGCCGGCAAGTCGCGCGTGGGCACCTCGCAGCTGGTGGCCGGCACCGGCAAGGTCGAAGACGACCTGGCCCTGGACGGCATCATCTACCCGAGCGAGACCTGGACCGCGCTGGGCGTGTCCGGGCTGCCGGCCTCGACCCAGGTCGCCAGCACGCTGCCCAGCGCACGCGGACCCGGCGCGCGCCTGTTCGCGTTCGGCTACGACGCCTGGAAGATCAGCGCATATCTGGAAAAACTCGCCACCGGCACCGACGGCGGCCTGCGCGGCGCTACCGGCACGCTGCATCTGGATGGCTTCGGCAACGTGCTGCGCACCCCGGCCTGGTCCACCTTCAACGGTGGCCGCCCGGTGCCGATCGCCGACGGCCGTTGACGCCATGCCGGCAGCGCGCCAGCAGCGGGGTGCGGCGGTGGAGGCCGCCGCACGCACGCTGCTGGAGCAGGCCGGGTTGCAGCTGGTGGTGGGCAATGCCAACTACCGCGGCGGCGAACTGGACCTGGTGATGCGCGACGACCAGGCACTGGTGTTCGTGGAAGTGCGTTATCGCCGCGACAACCGCTTCGGCGGCGGCGCGGCATCGGTGGATGCGCGCAAGCGCCGCAAGCTGGTGCTGGCCGCGCAATTATTCCTTGCCCATCACCCGGCACTGGCGACCTTGCCGTGCCGCTTCGATGTGGTGGAAGCCAGCGGCGAGCCGCCGGTGCTGAACTGGATCCGCGACGCCTTCCGCGCCGACGATTGCTGACGAACGACTCACGCGCGATGCCGACCATCATCACCCATGCCGCGGTGCCGCTGGCGCTCTGGTGCGCCAGTGAACGCGGCCGCCTGCCGCCGCGCCTGCTCGGTGCCGGCATCGTCGCGGCGATGTTGCCCGATGCCGATGTGCTGGCGTTCGCGTTGCATGTTCCGTATGCGGATGCGTTCGGCCATCGCGGTGCCAGCCACTCGTTGCTGTTCGCCGGGCTGATCGCGCTGCTGGGTGGTGTTGCGCATCGCCTGTTGCGTGCGGACGCGCTGCAGGCAGCAGCGTTCTTGTTCGTCTGCGCCGCGTCGCATCCGCTGCTGGATGCGATGACCTCCGGCGGACTTGGCGTTGCACTGACCTGGCCCTGGAGCGAGGCGCGCTGGTTCGCGCCATGGCGGCCGATTCGCGTGTCGCCCTTCGCCAACGGTTTCTTCAATGCGCGCGGCCTTGCCACGCTGCTCTCCGAGCTGCGCTGGGTCTGGCTGCCGCTCACCGTCGCGGTGCTGGGATGGAAATGCATCCAGCGCGCGGCACCACAGGATCACACTTCATGACCGATGTGCTTCCCACTGCCCTGGCCGCGTTGCTGGCCGCGCGGCTTGGCCCCGATGGCTGGTTGACCGGTGACGACGCGCGGCGCCGCTATGGCGAGGACGATTCGCGCCGCTGGGCATTGCCCGCCGCCGTCGCCTTGCCCGGCGATACCGAGGATGTGGTGGCGATCGTGCAGGCCTGCCGCGCGCATGGCGTGCCGATCGTGGCGCGCGGCGCCGGCACCGGCACCACCGGTGCGGCGGTGCCGTTTTCCGGCGGCGTGGTGGTGTCGATGGCACGCATGGTTCGCATCCTTGCACTGCGTCCGGCCGATCGCTGCGCCATCGTGCAACCGGGCCTGCTCAACGGCCAATTGCAGCAGGCCTTGCAGCCGCATGGCCTGTTCTGGCCGCCGGATCCGTCCAGCGCGGACATCTGCAGCGTCGGCGGCAATCTGGCCACCAATGCCGGCGGCCCGCGCGCGGTGAAATACGGCGCCACCCGCGACAACGTGCTCGGCCTGGTCGCTGTGACCGGCACCGGCGAGGTGATCCGCTGCGGCGGCGCGTACACGAAAAATTCCACCGGCTACGACCTGACGCATCTGCTGGTCGGCAGCGAAGGCACCCTGGCGATCATCGTCGAAGCGACCTTGAAGCTGACGCCGCGCGCGGTCGCGCAAGCCGGCGTGCGCGCGCTGTATCGCGATGCTTCCAGCGCCGCGGCGGCGGTCTCGCGCATCATGGCGCAACCGACCACGCCGACGATGCTGGAATTCATGGATGCCAGTGCGATCGCATTACTGCGCCGCAACGGCAGCGATGTGCCCGAGGCCGGCGCGATGCTGCTGATCGAAGCCGATGGCGATCACGACACCCTGCCCTACGCATTGCAGGCCTTGCACGATGCCGCCGATGGCGAGGGCGTGGTGAGCCTGGACGTGGCCGCCGATGGCAGCGCGCGCGACAGGTTGTGGGCCGCGCGGCGTGCGCTGTCGCCGGCATTGCGCACGATCAAGCCGGGCAAGATCAACGAGGACGTGGTGGTGCCGGTCTCGCGCATCCCCGAACTGGTGGCCGGCGTGGAAGCGCTTGCCGCCGAATTCGCGTTGCCGATCGTCGCCTTCGGCCATGCCGGCAACGGCAACCTGCACGTCAACATCATGTACGACCCGGCCGATGCCGACGAAGACGCGCGCGCACATGCCGCATTGCCGCGCCTGTTCGCGCTGGTGCTGGCGCTGGAAGGCACGCTCTCCGGCGAGCATGGCATCGGCGTGGCCAAGCGCGACTTCATGGCCCAGGCCTTCAGCGCACCAACGCTGGCGGCGATGCGCGCGATCAAGGCCGCGTTGGATCCGGACGGGATTCTCAACCCGGGCAAGGTGTTGCCACCCGTTGAGTGACCGGCTTGCAGCGTTGCAGCTGGATTGCCGAACGTGATCCGGTGAACGCTGCACTGGCCTGGCTCGTCTCCGGGTTCGGAGAGCGCAGTGCGCCGATGGCACGATCATCGGCGTCGAAGTCGAAGTCGAAGTCGAGAGAGTGTCCCGCCGCAGCAAGGGTGCGCTGCGGATCAGCACCGCCACGACTCAACGCAATTGCGCATCCAGCCAATCCAGCACGCGCTGCTGCACATCCGCGCCATGCTCGGTTTCGTAAAACCAGTGCGGGCCACGTGGATAGGTCACCTGCTCGACCGCAGTGCCCTGCAGTTTCAGCGCGCGGTACAACATGTCGCCTTGCGATGGCGGTACGCGTCGGTCGGCCTGCCCATGCAGGATCAGCACCGGCACCTGCACCTTGTCGGCGTAGCGTATCGGCGAGTGTGCGTTGTATTCGACACGGTTGCGCACCGGGTCGCCGAAATAGCCCGGCAGGTAATCGGGCACATCGGTGGTCAATGCCATGGCGCCGATATCGACCACGCCTGCGCCGACGATGGCGGTCCTGAAGCGCGATGACTGCGTCACTGCCCATGCAGACAGATACCCGCCATAGCTCCAGCCGCCGATGGCCAGACGCGCGGGATCTATTACGCCCTCGCGTTCGAGCTGGTCCACGCCGTCGAGCACATCCTGAAAATCCGCACCGCCCCAGTCGTAGCGCGCCAGCTCGGTAAACGCCGCACCCTGCCCTTCGGACCCGCGCGGGTTGGGCAACAGCACCGCGTAACCATGGGTGGACAGCAGTTGCGCCCAGTCATGCCAGGACCCCAACCAGCCGGACGCCCAGGCAGCTGCCGGTCCCCCGTGGATCTGCACCAAGGTCGGCAACGGCGTTCCCGCCTTCCAGCCGGGCGGCGTGACCAATACGCCCGCGATCGATCGCCCATCGCGCGATGAAGTCCAGCGCAATTCGCGCAGCTGGCCGTGCGCCCAGGTGGCGACCTGTGGATTGGTGTTACTGCGCTGCGCGAGCTGACCAGCGCGCAGCGTCCAGACCTCGGCAGGCTGTTCATCACGCAGGCCGAGATAGGCGATATCGCCATTGCGCGCAACGGTGAATGCCTGATACGGAATCTGCGGCCGGACAAGCGGCTTCCAGCGCCCGCTGTCGGCATCGATACGCAGAAAGGCGCCACGTACGCCTTGCAACCCTTCGCCGATCAAGCTGCTGTCGTTTTGCCAGCGCGCCAGCCACAAGGTGCCGGGCCAGTCCTGTGCCAGCACCACACGCCGCTGACTGCGCAGTTGGTGCACCACCAGATGCGCCACCATGCCGTGCTCGCCAAGTTGCCCATACAGCAGCCGGCTGCCATCCGGTGACCATTGCAATGGCAATGCCGAGGCATGCGGCTCCAGCACCGCACTAAGCACGCCGTCCTGCAGCGCCAACAGCTGCACGCGCGATGCGTACCAGTAGTCGTTGAGCGTGGTGCCGTCGGACACGCGCAGCGCCAGTTGCCGGCCGTCCGGTGACCAGGCCAGGTCGTGCACCTGCAGGCCGGGCGGCGTCAGCACACGCGTCTGGCCGCTGTGCAGATCACGCACCCACACCCGTGAAAACCGGGTTGGCCGCTCGATCTGCACAGCATCGCGCTTTGCGTCCGCATCGGCCGTTGCCTGCGCGGTGGGCGGATCCAGCGCCAGGTACGCGATCTGGCGCGCATCGGGCGACAGCGAGAACTCACTGACCTCGCCTGCCGAACGCGTCAGCAGCTGCGGTGCCGACCCTCCCATTTGTTGCCAGACCTGAGCTGGCGCCAGTTGCTCGCGGGTGGCGTCGTCCGGCAACGGCCGCGTCGACAGGAAGAGCAGCCTTCGGCCATCCGCAGACCAGCGTGGATGCTGGTCGTTGGCCTCATCGCTTGAGGGCATCGGCACCGCGGCAGCGGTACCGCGTGCGGGTATCTGCCAAATCTTGCTGAGCGGCGGCTTGCCTTGCGCCTGCGGGAGGGCGACGGTGTAGGCAATGCGGCGACCATCCGGACTGATCTGGGGGTCGCCCACGCTGCGCAGCTGCATGATCTGCGCAGGCGTCGGCACGGTCTGTGCAAACGCGCAGCCGCTCAACAACAGCCAAGCCGACAACAGCCACAACACACCGAAGCGATACCGCATGTCACCCACCTCTTCCAAATGCCGACGCATGCTGCGCCGCGCATGTTGGCATGCCATTAGCGGCGGCGTGAAAGCACCTGCAACGCGTTCCAGACCATGTCCTTGGCCCGCCCCTGGTCTCGTTCCAGGGCATCCCCATCAGGGCGCGGTCCTGGCCGCATTGCACCCACGTGCTTGCGGACTCCCGCATCGCGCGATCGAATGCTCACCCGGCTTTGCACCGTCCGGGACGACCGGATCTCGCTCAAGCTGTCTGCGCCGTCGCCACAAAACAGCTGTGCTGCGCTGCTCAGCGCGTCACCCCGATAAAGCGCAAACCCACGCCCGGTTCGGTGACGATGTAGTGCGGATCGGCGGCATCGTCGTGCAGTTTCTGGCGCAGCTTGCCGACCAGGATGCGCAGGTAATGGGTGTCTTCCTCGTGGGTGGGCCCCCACACCTCGCGCAGCAGTTGCGGCTGGGTGACCACGCGGCCGGCGTGCTTGAGCAGCAGCGCGAGCAAGGCGTATTCCTTGCGGCTCAAGGGCACCGCCTCGCCATCGAGGGTGACCTCGCGCAGGCCCAGGTGGATGTGCAGGCGGCCGTCGTCGAACACGCTCTCTTCCACCGTGCTGCCGGCGCCGGCCTGGCGCAGCAGCGCGCGGATGCGCGCCATCAGTTCCTGCACGCCGAACGGCTTGGTGACGTAGTCGTTGGCGCCGGCATCGAGCGCGGCGACCTTTTCGGTTTCGCCGGCGCGTACGGTGAGCATGATCACCGGCACGTTCGACCACTGGCGGATCTCGCGCAGCACCTCGTGGCCGTCGCGATCGGGCAGGCCGATGTCCAGCACCACCAGTTCGGCGCCCTGCCCGGCCAGCGTGGCCAGGCCTTCCTCGGCGGTGCCGGCCTGCAGCACGCGGTAACCCTGCGCACGCAGGCTGATGTCGAGAAAGCGGCGGATCTGCGGCTCGTCGTCGACGATCAGCACACGGGCAGGCGGGATGGCAGTGGGGTCAGTCGGCATCGGGGCGAGGTGGCGCGGCGGGAACGAGCAACGGCAGCGTAATGCGGATCGTGGTGCCGTGACCATCGGCGCCGGCCAGCGCCTCCACGCTGCCGCCATGCGCGCCGATCATGCCCTGGCAGATGGTCAGGCCCAGCCCGGTGCCGTGACGGCCGCGGTCGCCACGCTCCACGCTGTAGAACATGTCGAAAATGCGCGCGCGCTCGTCCTCGGGAATGCCGGGACCCTGGTCGCCGATATCGATCTGCAGGGCGCCGGCCTGCAGCCGCGCCTGCACGGTGACGGCCACACCGGCTGGCGAAAATTTCGCCGCATTCTCCAGCACGTTGAAGATGGCCTGTTCCACCAGTGCCGGGTGCACCCAGATCGCCGGCAGGTCGGCGGCCAGATCCAGTTGCAGGCGCACCGCCGGCTGGTAGCGCTGCAGCCGCCGCGTGGCCGAGCCGATCAGCTCGTCCACGCCGATCCAGTCGCGCTTCAAGGTCAGCCCGGTGTGGCCGAGCCGGGTCATATCGAGCAGGTTCTGGATGTAGCGATCCAGCCGCTCGCCTTCGAGCTGGATGGTGTCGAGCAGGCTGTGGCGGTCCTGCGCGTCCATCGCATCGCCGTAGCTGGCCAGGCTGCTGGCCGAGCCGATCATCGAGGCCAGCGGCGAGCGCAGATCGTGCGAGACCGAGGACAGCAATGCCGAGCGCAGGCGCTCGGTTTCGCCACTGACGCGCGCGCCTTCCAGATCGGCGACCAGGCGCGTGCGTAGCGCCGCCTGGCCGATGTCCTCCACCATCGCTTCGGCCAGCCGACGCTCCTCCAGGCCGGGCCGCTGCACGCTCTGACGAAAGCGCAGCGCGGCCACCCCCAGGCTGCCGCGTTCGTGCCGCACCGGCAGACACCACCACTGCGCGCCGGCCAGCGTATCGGTGAAGCGGCCGGCCGGCTGACCGTGGCGCTGGGTCCAGTCCGCCGCGCTGCGATCGAGTGCACCGAAGCTGGCCGGTGCATCGCTTTCGCGCTGCTCCAGGCGCAACCAGGCCTCGGCATCCAGGGCCGTGGCCAACGCGCGACGGCCGGCTTCCAGCACCTGCCCCAGGTCGGCGGCGGTGCTGAGCTCGCGGGCCAGCGTCTGCAGCGCATTGGCATGCGCATTGGCGGCGCGCAAGGCCAGCACCTGGCTGCGCAGGCGCGAGGCCAGGCGGCCGGCGACCAGGGCGGCGATCAGGAACAGGCATACCGTCACCACGCCCTGGCGCGCGCTGATGTGCAGGGTGAAGCGCGGTTCGATGAAGAAGAAGTTGTAGGCGACAAAACTCAGCAGCGCGGCGATCACCGCGGCAGCCATGCGCGTGCGCGAGGCCACCAGCACCACCGCGACGATGAACACCATCGACAGGTCGTCGATGTCGGTCCAGCGCTGGATCACCCACGCCACCGCGACCGCGGCAGCGGCGGCGATCGCCGCGAAGGCCAGGTCGTAACGCTGCAGCCACTGGCGCGGATTGCGCCAACGCTGGCGTGCGCGTGCACGCGCATCGGCGGAGCTGACGATGACCAGTTCGTAATGCGCGCCACGCTGCAGCAGTTGCTGGGTCAGCGTGCGGTTGAACATGCGCGCCAGCGGGCGTTCGCGCGTGCGCCCCAGCACCAGCGTGGACACGCCGTTTTGCGCGGCGAAATCCAGCAACGCTTCGGCGACGTTGGCGCCGTGCAGCAGCGCGGTATCGCCCCCCAGGCGACGTGTCAGTGCGAACGCGCGGTCGATCTCCAGCTGCCAGGCGGCGTCGGCCACGGTGCGCGTCTGCACGGTGACCACCGTCCACGGCGCATCGCGTCGTTCGGACAACCGCCGCGCCACCCGCACCAGATAATCCGAACTGCCACGGCCATCGATGGCCACCACCACGCGGCGACGCAAGGCGGCAGTGCCCGGCAAACCGCGTGCGGCCTGGGTGTCGCGCAGATCGCTGTCGACGCGGTCGGCCGCGGTCTGCATCGCCAGCTCGCGCAGCGCGGTGAGGTTGGAGGGCGAAAAGAACGCCTGCAAGGCCTGCGTCGCCTGCTCGGGCAGATACACCTTGCCCTGCTGCAGGCGCTCGATCAGTTCGCGCGGCGGCAGGTCCACCAGCACGATGTCGCGCAGGCGGTCGAACACCGCATCGGGCACGGTTTCGGACACGCGCACGCCGGTGATGCGCAGCACGATGTCGTTGAGGCTTTCCAGGTGCTGGATGTTGACCGTGGTGTAGACATCGATGCCGGCATCGAGCAGTTCCACGATGTCCTGCCAGCGCCGCTCGTGCCGGCTGCCCGGCACGTTGCGATGGGCCAGCTCGTCGATCAGCGCCAGCTTCGGCTTGCGCGCCAGCAACGCGTCCAGATCGAGTTCTTCCAGCTCCCGGCCCTGGTAGCTGATGCGGGCGCGCGGCAGCAGTGGCAGGCCATCCAGCAGCGCCGCGGTTTCGCTGCGGCCATGGGTTTCCACCACCCCGGCCACCACGTCCATGCCCTGGCGCAGGCGCTCGCGCGCCCGCGACAGCATGGCGTAGGTCTTGCCCACCCCGGGCGCTGCGCCCAGAAAAACGGTCAGGCGCCCACCATGTTCGCGCTGCAGTTCGCCGATCAGCGCGTCGGCTTGTTGGGTGCGGGCGTCAATCATGGAGGCCGGGATTGGGGGGCGGGATTGGGGATTGGTGCAGCCTACCGCGAGCTGACAGCTCTAGTGCTGTTGCTTTAGCCCATTCCCGATTCCCGACTCCCCATTCCCCGCGCGATCCAGCGCCAGGTTCAGTGCCAGCACATTCACCCGCGGCTGCCCGAGCAGGCCGAACTGTGGCTGTTCGGTGGCGGCCTGTACCAGCGCGGCCACGCGCTGTTCCGGCCAGCCGCGCGCGGCGGCGACGCGGCGCAACTGGACCTGGGCGCCGGCCGGGCTCAGGTGTGGATCCAGGCCACTGCCGGATTGGGTGATCAACTCGGCCGGGACCGCCTCCGGTGCGATGCCGTCGCGTGCAGCCACCTCGGCGCGCGTGGCGGCAATGCGGCTTTGCAGGTCGGGATTGGAACGCGCCTGATTACTGCCGGCCGCCGCGCTCGGGTCGTACTTGGCCGCCGAGGGGCGTGGCTGGAAATAGCGCGCATTGGCAAACGGCTGCGCCACCAGGGCCGAGCCGACCACACGCGCGTCATCGCGCAGCAACGAGCCGTGCGCCTGCTCGGGGAACAGTGCGCCGGTGATGCCGGTGGCGACCAGCGAATAGCTCAGGCCCAGGCCCAGCAGGATGAACAATGCCAGCATCACCGCCCCGCGCAGGGCGCCGGCGTCGCGTAATGGCTGCGCCGTGGACGTACCGGTTTTCGAAGAAATCGTCATGACTCAGTTCCCCAGGGTGGCGACAAGCGCCAGGTCGATCAACTTGATGGCGGCAAACGGCAGCAACACGCCACCCACGCCGTACATCAGCATGTTCCGGCGCAGCAGGGCCGTGGCGCTGGACGGGCGAAAGCGCACGCCGCGCAACGCCAGCGGAATCAATGCCGGGATGATCAGCGCATTGAAGATCAACGCCGCCAGCACCGCATGCCGCGGGTTGGACAACTGCATCACGTTGAGCGCGGCCATCGACGGAATCGCCGCGGCAAACAGCGCCGGCAGGATCGCGAAATACTTGGACACGTCGTTGGCCAACGAGAACGTGGTCAACGCACCGCGCGTGATCAGCTGCTGCTTGCCCACTTCGACCACTGCCAGCAGCTTGGCCGGATCCGAATCCAGATCGACCATGTTGCCGGCCTCCTTGGCCGCCTGCGTGCCGGAGTTCATCGCCAGGCCCACGTCGGCCTGGGCAAGCGCCGGCGCATCGTTGGTGCCGTCGCCGACCATCGCCACCAGCCGCCCGCCGGCCTGCTCGGCACGGATGCGGGCCAGCTTGTCTTCCGGGCGCGCCTGGGCGATGTAGTCGTCCACGCCGGCTTCGGCGGCAATCGCGGCGGCCGTGAGCGGGTTGTCGCCGGTGATCATCACCGTCTTGATGCCCATCGCACGCAGCTGCGCAAACTTTTCCTTGATGCCCTGCTTGACCACATCGCTCAGCTCGACCACGCCCAGCACATGCCGGCCTTCGGCCACCACCAGCGGGGTGGCGCCGCCACGCGCGACTTCTTCGATGCGGCCGTTCAATTCCGGCGACACCGTGGCGCCCTGCGCCTGCACATAGGCCACGATCGCATCGCCGGCACCCTTGCGGATGCTGCGCCCGGCCAGATCCACGCCGGACATGCGGGTCTGCGCGGTGAAGCCGATGAAATGCGCGCCCTCCGGCTCGACCGCCACCGCGCCCTGCTGGCGTGCCAGCTTGACGATGGACTTGCCTTCCGGCGTCGGGTCGGCCAGCGAGGCCAGCATTGCCGCATCGCGCAGCTGCGCACGGTCGATGCCGGCCAGCGGATGGAACGCGGTGGCCTGCCGGTCGCCGTAGGTGATGGTGCCGGTCTTGTCGAGCAACAGCACGTCCACGTCGCCGGCCACTTCCACCGCCTTGCCGGATTTGGCCAGCACATTGGCAGACAGCGCGCGGTTCATGCCGGCGATGCCGATCGCCGGCAACAGCCCGCCGATGGTGGTCGGGATCAGGCACACCAACAGCGCGATCAGCAACAGCGGGTCCAGCGTGACGCCGACGAAGCCGGCGATCGCCGGCAGCGAGGCCACCACGATCAGGAAGGTCAGCGTCATCGCCGCCAGCAGCAGGGTCAGCGCAATTTCGTTCGGCGTCTTCTGCCGGTTGGCGCCTTCCACCAAGGCGATCATGCGATCCAGGAAACTATGCCCCGGCTCGGCGGTGACCTTGAACACGATCTCGTCGGAGAGCACGCGCGTTCCGCCGATCACGCCACTGCGATCGGTACCGGCCTCGCGCAGTACCGGTGCCGATTCGCCGGTGACCGCCGCTTCGTTGATCGTTGCAACGCCGCGCACGATCTCGCCATCGGCCGGGACGAATTCGCCTTCGGACACCATCACGTAGTCGCCCGGACGCAGCTCTGCCGCCGGCACGCGGGTCTCGCGGCCGCCGAGTGCGGTTTCCACCCGGCGGGCGACCAGATCCTTGCGCGCACGGCGCAACGATGCGGCCTGCCCACGCCCGCGCGCCTCGGCGATGGCCTCGGCGAAATTGCCGAACAGCACGGTGACGAACAGGATCGCCGTCACCGCCCAGCCGAACCCGGCATTGCCATACCCGCTGGCGGTGATCACCGCCGCCAGCAGCGTGCCACCCATCACCACCGCCATCACCGGGCTGCGCAGCAGGTGCCGCGGCGCCAACTTGAGGAAGGCCGCGCGCATCGCCGCCACCAGCACGGCGGCGTCGAACAACGCCGCGTCACCGCGCGCGCGTTTTTCAGTCGTATCGATCGTAGACATTGCTCAAACTCTCAGGACGCCGCCAGGGCGAGGTGTTCAGCGATAGGACCCAGCACCAGTGCCGGCATGAACTGCAGCACGGTGAGCACCAGCACGATCGCCATCAGGGTCAGCGCGAAGGTTGGCGTTTCGACCTGCAGGCTGCCGGCCGATTCCGGCGCGCGCCGCTTCACTGCCATGCGCGCGGCCACCATCAGCGGCAGGATCAGCGCGGGATAGCGGCCCAATGCCAGCACCGCCGAGCAACTCAGGTTCCACCAGTACGTCGCATCGCCAAGGCCTTCGAAACCCGAGCCGTTGTTGGCAAAGGCCGAGGTGTACTCGTAGAACACCTGGCTGATGCCGTGGAAGCCGGGATTGGAATTTGCGGTAAATGCCGGCACCGCCAGCGCCACTGCGGTGAAGCCCAGCACCACCAATGGCTGCAGCAGGATCAGCAGCGCAAGCAACTGCACCTCGCGCGCTTCGATCTTGCGGCCGAACAACTCCGGCGTGCGCCCGGTCATCAAACCGGCCAGGAACACGCTCAGCAGCAGATACACCACGAACTGCTGCAGGCCGCAGCCGATGCCGCCCCAGATCGCGTTGATCAGCATGTCCACCAGCGTGACCAGGCCGCTCAACGGCGCCAGCGAATCGTGCATCGCATTGACCGAGCCGTTGGAGGTCTGCGTGGTCAAGGCCGCCCACAACGCAGACGCATCCGCGCCGACACGCACCTCCTTGCCTTCCATCAAGGCAGCCGAGCTGGCGCTGGCCGAATGCGCTTCGGACCACAGCAACAGCGCGGTGGATGCGGCCGACATCGTCAGCATGGTGCCGAATACCAGCGCGGTGAGACGCTTGCGCCCGGTCAGGTAGCCGACCATGAACACCACGCTCATCGGCAACAGCACCAGCGCCAAGGTCTCCAACAGATTGCTCAGCGGCGTGGGATTTTCCAACGCCACCGAACTGTTGGGGCCGTACCAGCCGCCACCGTTGGTGCCGAGCTGCTTGACCGCGACCATCGCCGCAACCGGCCCGACCGGAATGGTCTGCTTGGACATGCCGGCGCTGCTGTCCAGCGGTGCGGCGGTAGCCGCACCCTGCAGCGTGGAGGGCACGCCCTGCCAGCCGAGCAGCACGGTCCACAGCAGGCATAGCGGCAGCAACACACGCACGCTGGCGCGGATCACATCCGCCCAGTAATTGCCGACGTCTGCCTCCGGCAATGCCTCCAATCCGGAAGCCGACTGCTGCCGCCCCGGGCGCGGCATGATCTCCGGCTCCTCCAGCCCAGCCACCCGTGGCTTGGCGCTGGCCGTCGCATTGGATGCCGGCAAGGTGTCGGACGCAGTTGCGACCGCTCGCCCACCGAACAATGCGCGCAAGGTCGCCACCGCCAATGCCAGACCCATCATCGGCGTCACCACCTGCAGGCCGACGATGCCGGTCATCTGCGCCAGGTATGACAATTGCGCCTGGCCCGAGTAGTGCTGCTGATTGGTATTGGTGACGAACGACACCATGGTGTGCAGCGCGGTGTCCCAGCGCATGTTCGGAATGGCGTCCGGGTTGAACGGCAGCCACGCCTGGGTCATGAACACTGCCCAGGTCAGCAGGCCGACAACCAGGTTGCTGAGCAGGAACGCTACCGCATACCCACGCCACGACATGCCCTGCTGCGGGCGGGTACCGAGCAACGCATACAACGGCCGTTCGATCCAGCCGAACAGCACGTCGCCAGGCATCGGGGCGCCGCGCATCACCGCTGCCAGGTAGCGGCCCAGGGGCCAGGCCAGCACGATGGCCAGCGCGTAGACAAGGAGAGTTTCAATCATTGGAGCGCACTCGCATCAGAAGTCTTCGGGGCGCAGGACCACGTACAACAGGTACGCGGCGGCAACGAGTACGGCCACGCCGCACAACAGGGACAACCAGGCAGGCATGTCGGCTACTCCCCGAGACGCGCGCAACGCGGCGCGATGGATGCGAGATGCGACGGCGCATGCAGCGTCTGCAGGCCGACAAGGCAAAGCGCTGCCGCACCGCGCGCGCAGCGGCGATGGAGCAGACAGGTCAAGGGATGCATCGGGATCGTCCACGGCGGAACCGCTCCGCCAACCTGCGCAGTGTCTGCCCGGGTTGCGTAAAGTCGCTATGGACCTGCGACAGCCGCCGCGTAAATTCCGCATAAATGCTGCGTGGCGACGGTCTGCAGTCACGTCTCCACACTATGCAGTCGTTTCCGGGTAACTTCTGCCTCTAGTCCCAACTCAGGACGACCAGGTTTTGAGTCAGGGCGTTATGAGGTTGGAGCAGAGCCTCGTTGGTCGAGGGCGCGGTGCCCTCACCGCTTGCGGGACACGCCGTGAATCCGTCCATGGAGGCTCCTCGGCGGCATCCCTGCCGCCAAGGGTCCCGCAACCGGCAAGGTCACCGCACCAGGACGTTTTGAGGTTGCTTTATCGAAAGCCTGCTGATTGCTTGGCTCGTCTTGGCAACTGATTAGCCATGCTGCAAACACTGCATGCCACGCCCTGCTCGCCCGTGCACACCGACTATCTGGACTGGTCCTTGCCCGCTCACCGTCGCGGGACCTTACGCGGCATGGATGCCGCGTAAGAGCCTACAAGGACGTACTTGCGGCGTGTCCTGCGATGGTGGGCGGGCAAGGGCCCTGCAGCAAACTCACAGCGTCGAGGGCGCGGCGAGGACACCGCACCCGTTACCGGCTGTTTTGAAAAACCATGCACACCGACCATCTGGACTGGTCCTTGCCCGCCCACCGTCGCGGGACCTTACGCGGCATGGATGCCGCGTAAGAGCCTACATGGACGTACTTGCGGCGTGTCCTGCGAGGGTGGGCGGGCAAGGGCCCTGCAGTGGAGCCGCAGATCAGCCGCTCCACAACTGATCTAGCCGCGCGACCTCCTCCCTAATACACAAGGACACAAAGGCAACCGGGATTCCGAGTCGCAGCCTCGCTCACCAGATGCCGTCAAAACCTGGCGAGGCGAGCGCACAGCGCCCTCCCCGCTCGCGGAACAAGCCGTGACTCCGCAGTTGGAGGCTCCCACGTGTCCCCACCTGTCGACGGAGCGCTCACCGCCGCTGCACTAACGTACCGGAGTCATCCATCAGAGTCTTTGCACATGCCTGTCAGCTACTCGATCAGCCTGCCCGACCCCAAGCTCGCCCGCGGCGGCGATGCGAGCGTGAGCTTTAGTGCCCATGGTGCCGAGGCCTTTGCCGAACAGTTGCAGGCCGCCTTGCGCGATCCGGCCTGGTTCGATCGCTGGCGCCAGCTGCAGGCCGACCCGGACGCGGTGGACCCCAGCCTGGGCGTGACCGATCCGTCGGCCACGGTTACCGGCAAGCAGGGCGATCTGCGTGTGGACCTGGTCGCCACCACCAGCATCCCCGGCGACCTGCTCAAGCAGCGCATGCAGGCCCTGGCAGGGCACCACTGGGAACTGCGCGACGTGCGTTGAGTTCCACGGCCGCCGCGTGCACTGCGCGGCGGCACTTTGCTCAGACCGGTGCGCTGTCTGCCACACGCCGCGGCCAGCGCCATTTCAGATTCACCGCCAGCGTGCCCACCACGATCAGCGCCAGGCCCAGCCACTGCACCGGCACCAATGCGTGGCCGTAGAGCAGATAGTCCAGCAGTAGCGTCACCAGCGGGTACACGAACGCCAGCACCGCAATCGTGGCCACATGCAGATGGCGATAGGACGAGTAGAACAGCACATAGACGATACCGCTGTGGATCACGCCCAGGCCCGCCAGCCACAGCCAGTGCAGGCCCGGATGCAACGCCGCACTGCTGGAAAACCCGGCCAGCAGGAACGTGCCGACCCAACACTGCACCGTCACCACTGCCAGTGGCCGCTCACGGCTGATACGGCGCGACATCAGCAGCGACGCACCGCATAGCAACGCCGCCAACAGCGTGAGCGCAATGCCGATCAGATAGCCACGGTCGGCCGCCTGCCATAACCGGGCCGGATTTGCCGAGCAGGCCACGCCGACGAATGCCAGCAACGTCCAGCCCAGATCGGCACGCCGCGTGCGCTCGCCCTGCAACAACGCGGCCAGCAGCAACATCACGAACGGAAACACATGGTAGACCATGGTCGCCACGCCGATCGACGAGCGCGCCATGCCGGCGAACAACGCCACCCAATTCAACACCAGCAGCACACCGCTGATGATGGCATCGCGCAACAGCGCACGCTCGCGCCATAGCCCTCGTAGCTGTCCACCGACCAAGCCACATACGGTAAGAAACAGCGCCCCGAACAGGCAGCGATAGAACACCGCCGTCACCGGATCCTGCCCGCTTTCGTGGACGAACACGCCGACCGAACCGATCAGGACTTCGGCAACCAGCAATTGCCAGACCGCCCGTCGCCCAGCGCCGGCCGGTACTGCATGCACGAATAGGGGAGTGCTCATAGCGCAATGGTTCCCTGCAGATACTGGACAGCGCTGCCACGCACGTAGACATGCTGCGGCTCGACCCGGCACTGCAGTTCGCCGCCACGCGCCGAGGCCTGCAGCGCGGTGAGCTGCGTCTTGCCCAGCCGCCGTGCCCACAGCGGCGCAAGCGCGGCATGAATCGATCCGGTGACCGGATCTTCGCTGCCGCCGTTGGACGGCCAGAAATAGCGGGAGACAAAATCATGCTCAAGGCCTGGTGCGGTGACCGCCACATCGCGCGGCGCCAGCGCCAGCATCCGGCCCAGATCCGGCGTCACCGCACGCACCTGTGCTTGGTCGGCGTAGACAGCGATATACGCCTGCGCGTTCGCATAGACAGCTTGGGGCACGATCGATAACGACTCAGACAACGCGTGCGGCGCCACCTGCAGCAGCGACGGCTCCTGGTTGGGGAAGCGCAGCTCGAAGCTGCGCTCGTCCACCCTGGCAACGGCGATCTCACCGACAGCCGGCGCACGCAAGCGCAGTGGAAACGCCGCCAGCTGGTGCGTCGCGATCACGAACGCGCTGGCCAAGGTCGCATGCCCGCAGAAGCCGACCTCCTTGAGCGGAGAAAACCAGCGGACGTCGAACACCCCGCTGTCGTCGCGAACGAAGAAGGCGGTCTCCGAAAGGTTGTGTTCGCTGGCGATGGCCTGCATCACCGGCTCCGGCAACCAGGCCTGCAATGGCACCACGGCTGCCGGATTGCCCTTGAAACGCAGCGTGGTGAACGCATCGACGATAAACACAGGAAGCAGCACGGCAAACCTCACAGAAGGAAATCCATACCTGGCGTACTCACCGGGCACGGCCAGTCTGCAACGTGCTACCCGACCATCACAGATTCAGATACGCTGCAAATCGACCAATACAGATAGAAGGCGCCCGTAGATGCTGCTGTACGAATCGCTGGCCACGCAGCTGCGGCAGCAGATCGAAGGCGGCACCTTGCGTGCCGGCGAGCGCCTGCCCTCGATCCGGCAACTGGCCGCCAACCATGGCATCAGCACTGCGACCGCCGTGCAGGCCTGCCTGCAACTGGAACGCGAAGGGCGCGTGCAGGCGCGCCCGCGCTCGGGCTACTTCGTACGCAGCACGACGCCAGCATTGCCGGCCGCAGCACCCGTCACACGTCGGCGCAAGCCGGGAGTGGTCGACAACCCGGCCTTGCAGCGCGTGCTCGACACCTTGGCGCGTACCGACCTGGTGCCACTGCACACTGCCACCCCCGCGCCTGCGCTATTGCCCACCGCGCAACTGGCCGCGGCCCTGTCGCGGCAGCTGCGTCGCCAGCGCTCGGCGGCGTTGGATTACGCACCGCCGCAAGGCCACGCCGCACTGCGCCGGCAGATCGCACAACGTTATGCACACTGCGCAACCACCGTCGACGCGGAAGAAGTAGTGATCACCGCCGGCGCGATGGAGGCGATCAGCCTGGCGCTGCGCACGCTCACCGCGCCGGGCGATGTGGTGCTGGTGGAAACGCCCACGTATCACGGCATCCTGCAGGCGGTGGCGGCACTGCGCCTGAAGGTGCTGGAAGTACCCAACCGTCCCGGCCAGGGTATCGATGTCGCGCGTCTGGATACGCTGCTGCAGCGCACGCCGGTGCGTGCGGCGGTGCTGATCCCCAACTTCAACAATCCAAGCGGCAGCCTCACGCCCGACAGCGCCAAGCGCGCACTGCTCGACAGCTGCGCACGCCATGGCACCGTGGTGATCGAGGACGATATCTATGGTGAACTGGATTGGTCGGGGCAACGTCCACGTCCGCTGCGCCATTTCGATACCCATGCCAACGTGATCACCTGCGGCTCGTTCTCCAAGGTGCTCTCGCCCGGCCTGCGGGTGGGGTGGTTGCTGGGTGGCGACTGGACCGACGCCCTGGTGCGCGCCAAGTACTTTTCCACCGTCGGCAGCGCCAGCCTGCCGCAACTGGCACTGGCCGATTACCTGGCGCAACACGATCTGGAACGGCATCTGCGCAAGCTGCGCCGCACCCTGGCCGACAACGGGCAGCGGCTGCGCGATGCCATCGTGCGGCATTGGCCGGAAGGCACGCGCGTGGGCGACCCGGCAGGCGGGTTATCGCTATGGCTGCAGTTGCCCGACGGCGGTAGCGGCCAGGCCGTGTTCGAGGCCGCGCTGGCAGAACGCATCGGCACCTCGCCCGGTCATCTGTACTCCAGCCGTGGCGACTACGCAGATCACCTGCGGCTGACCTGCGGCCAGCCATGGAGCGACACGCTGGAGCGCGCGATGCGCCGATTGGGCAAGCTTGCGGCGCAGGTGGTGCGTTAGCCGTTCTTGGTTTGTGGCAATGGCTATAGCCGACAAGATAATGATGTGACGCAGCTGGTCGACGCAGACTTCAGATGCGAGAAGGCTGCTTGCGCGCCTTACCAGGAAGTTTGCAGGGCGTTGTGTTGAAGCCTGCCTGTTGAATGCGCTGTATTGAAAAGCTGACAGGACGCCGTTATCCAAACAACGGCACGCCATGCTCTGCTTGCACCAGCGCACCGACCATCTCGCCTGGTCCTTGCCCGCTCACCGTCGCGGGACCTTACGCGGCATGGATGCCGCGTAAGAGCCTACATGGACGTACTTGCGGCGTGTCCCGCGAGGGTGGGCGGGCAAGGGCCCTGCAGCCACGCGCAGATCGGCTGCTCTACAAGCCCACCTGTCCGCTCCACCGGGCTTCGCCCGTCCCTCATCCGCTCATGCGTCCGTACCCTCATCCGCCCCTGCGGGACACCTTCTCCCGAGGGGGAGAAGGGAGGTCAATTCGACGCTTTACTCATGCCGCGGCCCACGCAACACGGCAGCGCGGCAGCGCGGCAGCGCGGCAATGCAACGTAACGCAATGCGCACCACCATCCACCATCTCACACCACGCATTTACTGCGCACTCGACCAAACGATCAACCACGCAATGCCGCGGCATGGTGTGCGATGTGTTCGCCGATAAAGCTGGCGATGAAGTAGTAGCTATGGTCGTAACCGGGCTGCAGCCGCACCGTGACCGGATAACCGGCGGCCTTGGCAGCCTGTTCAAACAGCGACGTCTTCAGCTGGTTCTCGAGGAATTCGTCGCCATCGCCCTGATCGATCAACAGCGGCAGGCGCTCTTGTGCCTGTGCGATCAACGCAGTGGCGTCGTACGCTTGCCACGCTGCGCGGTCCTGACCCAGATACTGGCCAAATGCCTTCTCGCCCCATGGCACCTGACTGGGCGCCACGATCGGCGAGAATGCCGACACGCTGCGATAGCGGCCCGGATTCTTCAACGCGATGGTCAAGGCGCCGTGGCCACCCATCGAGTGGCCGCTGATCGCGCGCACGCCGCTGGTGGCGAAGTTCGCTTCGATCAACGCCGGCAATTCGTTCACCACATAGTCGTACATGCGGTAGTGCGCCGCCCACGGCTGCTCGGTGGCATCGACATAGAAGCCGGCGCCCTTGCCGATGTCGTAGCCGTCCGCGTCGGCCACATCGTCGCCACGCGGGCTGGTGTCGGGCGCGACGAGGATCACGCCGTGCTCGGCCGCATACCGCTGCGCGCCGGCCTTGCTGATGAAGTTCTGTTCGGTGCAGGTCAGCCCGCTCAGCCAGTACAGCACCGGCAACGGGCCATCGGCGGCCTGCGGGGGCAGATAGACGCCGACCTGCATGCTGCAGTCCAGGCTCTGCGACTGATGCCGGTAGACATCTTGCCAGCCGCCGAAACAGGCATGGTGTTCGATACGTTCCATGAGATTCCTTCGATAAAAACCTGCGGCCGGCACGAGCGCCGGCCGCGGGGTTGGGCGATCAGTGCAGCAAGCCCTTCTTGCGTGCCACATTGGCGGCCAGCGCATCCATCAATCCCGGCGACAGGCAGTCGTACGGGGTCAGTCCGAGCTCATTGAGACGCGCGCGCACACCGTCCATGTCCGCCGGCGGCGTGCCGGTTTCGATGATGGAGGACACGAACGCCGCAAAGCCCGGCGGCGACCAGCCCGACTGCTGCGATAACTCGGTATGGATGAAGTCCAGACCGTAAAACGCGTGCCCCTTGTCTTCGATGCGACCGAACATATGCACACCGCAGCCGGTGCACGCATGCCGCTGGATCGCCGCGCTTTCGTCGACGATCTTGAGCTTTTCCGCATGCGCGGTCACCGTGACCTTGTCGCGCGGCACCACCGCAATCACCGAAAAGGTCGCGCCTTCCGGCTTCCAGCATTTACTGCAGCCGCAGGCGTGGTTGTGCGCGGTCTGCGCAGCCACGTCCACGGTCACCTTGTCGCTGGCGCAGTGGCATTCAAGGGTTCCGCCCTGAAAGCTTTCTGCACCGCCACGCGCTATACCACTGTCTACCGAAGGATGAATCGAGACGCTGGTCATCATGCCCCTCCCGGAGTATCGGGTACCACGTGCGCGGAAGCGGCCGCGCGCCGCTCCTGGCCGTACGGTCAGAAATGGATCACGGTGCGGATCGACTTGCCTTCGTGCATCAGGTGGAAGGCCTCGTTGATCTCTTCCAGCGGCATGGTGTGGGTGATGAACGGATCGAGATCGATCTCGCCCTTCATCGATTGTTCCACCATGCCCGGCAACTGGGTCCGTCCCTTGACGCCGCCGAAGGCCGAACCGCGCCACACGCGGCCGGTCACCAGCTGGAACGGACGGGTGCTGATTTCCTGGCCGGCGCCGGCCACGCCGATGATGACGCTCTCGCCCCAGCCCTTATGGCAACACTCCAGCGCCGAGCGCATCACGTTGACGTTACCGATGCACTCGAAGCTGAAGTCCACGCCGCCATCGGTCAGCTCGACGATGACCTCCTGGATCGGCTTGTCGTAGTCCTTGGGGTTGATGCAATCGGTAGCGCCCATGCTGCGCGCCAGATCGAACTTGCCCGGGTTGGTGTCGATGGCCAGGATGCGCCCGGCCTTGGCCTGCACCGCGCCCTGGATCACCGCCAGCCCGATGCCGCCCAGGCCGAACACTGCCACGCTTTCGCCCGGCTTGACCTTGGCGGTGTTGTGCACCGCGCCGATGCCGGTGGTGACGCCGCAACCGAGCAGGCAGACCTTTTCCAGCGGCGCTTCCGGGTTCACCACCGCCAGCGAGATCTCCGGCACCACGGTGTACTCGCTGAAGGTGCTGCAGCCCATGTAGTGGTAGATCGGCTCGCCGTTGTAGGAGAAGCGCGTGGTGCCGTCGGGCATCAGGCCCTTGCCCTGGGTGGCGCGCACGGCCTGGCACAGGTTGGTCTTGCCCGACAGGCAGAACTTGCACTTGCGGCATTCGGCCGTGTACAGCGGGATCACGTGGTCGCCGACCTTGACGCTGGTCACGCCCTCGCCGACCTGCTCGACGATGCCGCCGCCCTCGTGGCCCAGCACGGACGGGAAGATGCCTTCCGGGTCGTCGCCGGACAGCGTGAACGCGTCGGTGTGGCACACACCGGTGTGGGTGATGCGGACCAGCACTTCGCCGGCCTGTGGCGGTGCGACGTCGATCTCGACGATTTCCAGCGGCTTGCCGGGTCCGAATGCAACTGCTGCACGGGATTTCATGTGGTGGCGCTCCTGACGATGGGGTTCAAGGACGGGCACGGCAGGCGCCGGCCCGGTGGGAGTTCATTTGAGATAGGACCGGACCAGCCCGAGCAGCTCCTGCACCCGCTCGGCGCGCTGCGCGTCGGAAGCGGCGGCGTGGCCGAAGTCCTCGCGGATATGCGCTTCGAGCACCTGCGACATCAGCCCGTTGACGGCACCCCGGATTGCGGCGATCTGCTGCAGCACAGGCGCACAGTCTGCGCCCGCCTCCAGCGCGCGCTCAAGCGCGTCGCATTGCCCGCGCAGACGTCGCACGCGTGCTAGCGCCCGCTTTTTTTCCTGCGGCGAATGCGGCATGACGGCTCCGGCTAAATACTGGGGGGCAGTATATGGATTCGCCCGAAAAAATCCATGCCCGCGAGGAAGTTCGCTCAACCAGCGCCGAAGACGGCTGCGGCCTGGATCGGCGCCCAGCTGCAACAACATCCGCGCCAGCCATGGCGCTGACCGTCCATCCAGGCGCCTGCCGCTCGTCGACCCGTGCTGCTGCGCTGCTGCGGATTACGCGTGCCGGCCGCCGCTGTCGTCGCACTGCAGCACACCACTGGCAGGCGTGTGCAGGCGCAGCACGCATCTTCAGCTGTCGTCGCTTTCCAGACGCATGCTCTCCGACACCGGCAGCTCGATGGTGCAGCGCACGCCGTCCGGCCCCAGCACGTAGGTCGTCTCGGCCTGCAGCTGGTACGGCAGCGCGCGTTCGATCAGCTCGCGACCATAGCCGGAGCCTTGCGCCGCTTCGCCAGGCGCCGGCATGTGCACGCCGGTCTCGCTCCACTCGATGCGCAGGCGCGTGCCCTTGGCGGTACCTAGCAGGCGCCAGCGCACCCGCAACTGGCCGCCGGCCTGTGCAAGCGCGCCGTACTTGTTAGCGTTGGTCGCCAGCTCATGCAGGGCCAGCGCAAAGGTCTGCACGGTGCTGGAGCGCAGACGCACGCCGGCGGGGCCGTCCAGTGTCACGCGGTCGCCATGGCCTTGCGCGTCGATCGCGCCCATGGCCGACAACTCGACCCGGATCAATTCGTCGAACAGGATGCGATCGCCCTCGTTCAGGCGCGACAGCAGGCCCTGCACGCGCGCCAGGGCATCCAGGCGATCGTTGTAGATTAGCGCCAACTCGGCGATGGTCTTGCTGCTGCGCTGCGTGCGATTGAAGACCACACGCACCACACCCATCAAATTACGCGTGCGGTGCTGCAGCTCGGCCAGCAACACTTGCTGGCGATCTTCCCACTGCCGTCGCCGGGTCACGTCCTGGCCGATCTTGAGATAGCCCAGCGGCTCGGCACTGCCATCGCGCAGCGGCCGCGTCGCGCCCTCGATGAACACGCGCCGGCCGTCCTTGCATTGATGCCAGCGCACATTCGGCGCGCCGCCGGTGTAGTGGGCCTGTTCGATCTCACGCTGCGGCACGCCGGTCAGGCGGTCTTCGGCAACGAAGGTCATCGCGATGTGCTGGCCGATCGCCTCATCCGCGGTCCAGCCGAACACCGCCTCCGCACCCGGCGGCCAGGTCTGGATGTGTCCGCGCGTATCGGTGGTAAAGATTGCGTAGTCGAGCGCGCTCTCCAGGATCACCCGGTAGCGCTCCTCGCTTTCGAGCAGCGCGCTCTGTGCACGCGCACGCTCCAGCGCCGCCCAGGTGCGCTCGGCGGTTTCCTCTGCCAGACGGATCTCGGCGGCATTCCAGTTGCGTGCGCTGCGTTGATTGACCACGAAGGTGGCCACCAGCCGGCCGCCCTTGATCAGCGGCACCACGATCAGCGCAGCGATCTGGTTGTCCAGGTAGGCTGCGCGCTGATCGTCGGGCAATGCAGGATCGATGGCGGCATCGCGCACCACCCAGGTCTGCGCGTCGAGCAGCCAGGGCATCGGCCAGTCGGTCAACGCGAAGCGACGCGCATGACTGGTTTCATCGGGCTGATGCCAGTCGCGCTCGACCACGTACTGCTGCGCCCTGGCATCCACTTCCACGTAGTAGGCGCGGCCGGCGTCCAGATGCTCGCCCAGCACGCGTGCGGCCTCGCCCTGGATTGCGGCCGGATCGGGCAATGGCCGCAAGGCGTCGGAGAGTGTCAGCAGGAAGGCATTGCGGTCCTGCACTTCGCGTAGCGCCGCTTCGGTGAGCTTGCGGTCGGTGATGTCGAGCACGAACTCGAAGCCGGTGCCGTCGGGCAAGCGCTTGGACGCAAACAGGGCCCAGCGCCGGGTTCCGTCCTTGCACAGGTATTCGCGCTCATACGGTGTGGCACTGCCCTTGGTCTTGAGTTCCTCGAACGCCCGCTCGCACAGGTCCCTGGCTTCGGGTGGGGTCAGCGCCTGCCAGGAGAGCGTGCCCGCTTCCACGTCGGCACGGCTATAGCCGCTCATTTTCAGGAAGGTGTCGTTGGCATCGGTGAGGCGGCCGCCCATGTCGAAGTAGGTCGCACCGACGGTTTCGATCGTCAATGCGGTGCGGAAGCGTTCTTCGCTGGCACGCAGCCGCGCGTCGGCGCGTTTCTTGTCGGAGATGTCGCGGAAGTACACCGACATGCCGCCATCGTTGGTGGGATAGATGCTGATATCCACCCAGTACCCCAATGCCGGCGACAGGGCTTCCAGCCTGACCACCTGACGTGTCTGCGACGCCTGCACATGCGCCTGATACGGAAGCGACCCGATCGAGTCGGGAAACTGCTCCCACAGCAGGTTTCCCAGCAGTTGGTCGCGAGCACGCCCCCACAGCAGCTCGGCTTTCTGATTGATGTAGGTGAAGCGCCCCTGCGCGTCGACGCCATAGAAGGCATCGGAAATACTTTCGAGGATGTCGCGATTGCGCTCGGCAAGCGCGCCCACTTCCGTCTGCACCTGGCGCTGCACCGTGACGTCCTGCACCACCGCAACGCCACCGGTCACTCGATCCTCTTCGCGCAGAGCCACCGCGGTGATGCGCAACCAGCGCTGCGCGTTACGAGGATCGATGAAATCCACCGGCACGGTCGTGTCTTCGCCGCGCAGCGCGCGGGCGCAGGGAAATTCCTGGATCGCGACCGCCTGCCCCTGCTGATCGACGCCGGCCCGCGGTTGCTCCTGCACTGATTCGCGCGAAGGAACCCGCTCTGCCAACTGGTCACGCAATTGTGGATTGCGGTAGGTGAAACGGCCTTGCGTATCGAACAGGCCGATCCCGATCGGAACCTGATCGAGCACATAGGTCAGCCGCGCCTCGCTCTCGCGTAGGTGTTCCTCGGCCTGCTTGCGCGCGGTGACATCGGCGCCGGCACCGAACCACTCGGTGATGCGCCCGTCCGCATCCAGTGCCGGTACCGCCTTGGTCGCCATCCACGCAATGCTGCCATCGGCGCGTCGTACCCGGTGCTCGAACACGATCGCGCTGCGCGCGCGGATGCCTGCATCGATCCTGCTCCGCACCAGCGGCTGATCCTCTGCAGGGATGTAATCCATGATCCAGGAACGGTTGGTCGCCATCGTATCGGCAGCGCGTTCGCCGGCGGTCAGCTGGTGCATCTCGTCCCAGTCGGCGCTCATGCGGTAATGCACCTCGGAACTCGCCGCCGACAGCGCGGCCAGCCGCGATTCGCTGGTACGCAGTGCCAGCTCGGCACGGTGGCGCTCGATGTAGTCGGCAGCCGTCCATGCGAGCAGTTCGAGCAATCTGAGTTCATGCTCCGCAGGCCGATACGGCACGGTGAACTGGGTCCCGAGCAATCCCAGCAGGCCACCGGCACGATTGAACAACGGAGTGAACTGGGCAGCACGGATGCCGCTGCACAGCGCTGCCTCGTAATCGGGGGTTCCCTTTAACGGGGTGAAGGTTTCGATGTCCTCGATCACCAACTGCCGGCGTTCGCGCCGCACGGTGTCACAGGTCGCCTGGAAGCCGTCCTTCAGGAACTGCTGGACGAATGCGCTGCGTTCGTCGTGTCCGCGATAGACACGCAACTCCATCTCGCTGTTGTGTGCGCTGACCAGTTGCACGCAACCGCAGTCGGTACGCGCGAAGGCACAGGCAAGCGCAGTGATTTCCTGCAGCGCGATGCGTGCATCGGCCTGTGCCGCCAGGCTGACCTGTAGTGCATGCAGGCGACGCATGCCGGAAAGCTCGTCCCGCAGCGCCGCGTTGTCCTGCATGGTGTCGTCGGGCACGGCACTCATCGTGTCCGGCTCTTGCCTGCGCGCATCGTCATCGATCATTCGTACCGGGTGAGCCCACACAGTGGGCAATCGATGGCGAAGAGCTTGTCAGTAGCGTGCTCGACACTGCCGAGTGTCGTCGGGTGCCTGGTGTACGGATAGGACCCGGCTGAAGCATCACGGAGGGAAATCGCTTCAGTCGGCCTCGCGACTGCCTGGCGGTTGTCAGAGGATCCAGGTAGAGGCCGCCAAGCGCGGCCAGCGTCCGCTTCGTCCGGATCCAGCAGTGCATCGCGCAGGGCGACCGCCGCTCGTGCGCAACCCACTCCAGCTGCAGCATCGCCGCCAGCAGTTGGAACCGACGGTAGGCGTGATCAGCACGATCAGCCGTGCCGCGGTGGTGGCGCGAAACCTTCGGCCTCCAGGCATTGCGACAGCGCGGGCGGTGGCGGGCCGACGGGCGGCGCGTCAGGCGCAGGCAGGGCGATGCCTTGCGCGGTGGCACAGGCCTGCAACGCGGCGTCGAAGTCGGGATCGTGGGGTGGCGGACCATGTGGTTCGCCAGGCCCGTGCGGGCGATCTGGCGCCGGCCCGTCGCGCCAGGGCCCGCCGGGCAACGGCGTTGGCCGCCGCACGCCGTTGCTGGCCAGACAGCGCTCAAACGCACTGCGGTCCATGCCCTGCGTGGGCGCATCGGGATGCGGCGTGGCCGCAACTGGCGGGGGCAAGGCCACTCCCTGCTCTTGAGCACAGGCCTGCATCGCGGCCAGATCGCTCGCACTCGGTGGCGGTGGTGGTGGCGGACCACGCTGTGCCTGTGGTGGCGCGGGCGGCGGCGGTGGCCCGCCGGAAGGCGCGCCGCAGAAACTGGCGCAGCCGCCCAGGCCGATCACTGCGAGCACTGCACTGATGGCAACGGCTGTGGAACGTGTCTGGACCATCGTCAATCTCCCTGGCTGGATGGCGCATGCGCTTACCGCACGCACATGGCAATGGCGGGCTGTACCCGCTTGGTCAGGGAGAGCGTTGCATCGCGATATGTCGTGCATTTGCCGCTGCGCGCCGATCGCTGGCGTGCGCCGTCATGCAGCGTGCAAGACCTGGGACCCAAGCAAGCGCGCGGTGCTGCACGCGACACACGTCGACCGTGGGAAAGCCTCAAGCCGGATTAAGGCATCAGTTCTCGACGACCGCCTGGGCCACGTCTGTGGCGACCTCCGCCGCATCTGCCGGCAACGACGCCAGCACCGCATTGCGAAAGCGCGCGGCGAATGCGGCATCGTTGGCCTGGTAGAACGCCCGCGCGTTGGCCGACAGCTGATCCAGCTGCGCCTGCGGCAAGGCCAGCGCGGTTTCCACCGCCTGCGCAATGCCGGCCGCATCCACGTAGTAATACGACGCCAGACGCCGCTGGCGCACCTCGGCCACCGGAATCAGCACGCCGTGCTCGGGCCTGACCAGTTCGTTCATCGGCTCACCGTCGGTGGCCAGCGTCACCGCGCCCACGCTCAGCGCTTCCATCAGGTAATGCCCGAAGCCTTCGGCCTCGGATGGGCACAGATGGAACAGGTGCGCGTTCTGCAGGCGGCGCAATTCGGCGTCGTCGAGATAACGGACGCGGTGGTCGATGTTCGGCGCCAACACCGGCTTGCCGGCCGTGCGCGGATTCTGCACCACCGTCAGCAGCGGCCATTCCGGATGCCGCTGCCAGGTCTCCAGCAGCACGCGGGTGCCCTTGGCGGTACTGCGCCCGGCCAGATGGAAGAACGCACGCTGACGCGGAACTTGTGCGTCGTGGCGATCCGGGCTGGTGAAGCCGATGAACCGCGTGGTGCAGCCCAGACTGCGGAAAATCCGCTCCGCGTGATGGGTCTTGCACAGCACCGCGTCGAACTGCGGCAGCCGCGGCAGCCACTTGGGCAGCAACCATTCCGGATTGGGCACCAGCAGGTTGGTCTGGCCCAGCGGCAGGCAGCGCGCATACACGCGCTCGGAAAAGATCTGCACCGGCACCCGCCCGAACAGCGCGCGACTGGCCCACAGACGGGCTTCGCGCGCAGTGTCGTGCAGCCGCTGACTGGTGAAGCCCACTTCCTGCACCGGTATGCCGCCGGCACGCAGCGTCTGCGCCATCAGCTCCATGTCCCGGGTAAGGCCCACGCCGTTGTCGCGGCTGATCACCCGCATCATCGGAAACGCCTTGTCATGCGTACACTCGCCATTGCTGCGGCACAGTGTCGATGGCCCGGTTTCCTGCGCGATGTCCCGTTCTGTCATGTTGCGTCACACGTGTGCCAAAGGTTGACAAATTCAATCATTATGATGCGTGCTCCAGCCCTGCAACTGCGAGCACCATGTATCCGGTCGCCACCACCCTGCGCGGGCCAAGCTCCGCGCCACCGACGATGATCTCCATGGACATGCAACAACCCTGCGTTCTTGTGGTCGACGACGACCCGGACCTGCGCAAGCTGATCGGCGAGTTCCTCAGCGCCCACGGCTACCAGGTGGACGTTGCCGAAAACGTGGCGGAGATGCGCAAGAGCATCGCCCAGCGCCGCCCGGACCTCATCGTACTCGACGTGATGATGCCCGGAGAAGACGGCCTGAGCGCGGCGCGGGCGCTGGCCAGCGAGCGCGGTTCACCTGCGGTCATCATGCTCAGCGCGCTGGGCAACGACACCGACCGCATCATCGGTCTGGAAGTGGGCGCCGACGATTACCTGGCAAAACCCTGCAATCCTCGCGAACTGCTGGCGCGGGTACGCGCCCTGCTGCGCCGCAGCCAGGCCAGCAGCGAGCAGGCCGACCACCGTGGCAATGTCTACGAGTTCGCCGGCTGGCGGCTGGACGTGGTGCGGCGCGACCTGCGTGACCCCACCGGCATCTTCATCAACCTGTCCGACGGCGAGTTTGCGCTGCTGCGCACCTTCGTCGAGCATCCGCAGCGAGTGCTCAGCCGCGACCAGTTGCTGGACTACGCCCGTGGCCGCGATACCGACGTCTACGACCGCGCCATCGACAGCCAGATCAGCCGCCTGCGCCGCAAGATCAACGAGCGCGTGCATACCGAGTTGATCCGCACCGTGCGCAACGAGGGTTACATGCTGCTGCCGGGCGTCTCGCGTCTGTGAGTAAACCGGCACGTCGCGGGCTGTCGATCTTTGCCCGTACCTTCGTGCTGCTGGCGGTGGCGCTGCTTACTGCCCAGGTCATCGGCATCGCCCTGCTAGTGATGCGCACCCCGGTCTACGAGCCGCCGGTGCATCCGCCGGAAGTGGTGGCACTGCTGTCCACGCGCATGCCGGCCGGCACCCAGACCCTGACGGTGCACGAATCGGCCCAGGCCCCGCTGCCGCCGGCAGGCCAGGTGCGCGACGGGTTTGCCGAAATGCTGCTGGCCCATTGGCTGGATGTCCCCGAGCAGCGTGTGCGCTTCTACCGCAGCGCCGACGATCGTCAGGGCCCACGCATCGGCATGTCTCCACCGCCGCGCATGCCCGGCCAACCGCAGGCATTCGGGGCCGGTGATGGCAACGCCGGTCCCACCGGCAATCGCCACGAGGCCTTGCAGCGTTCGCCGCCGGCGCCAGGCGACTGGCCGCGCGATCGCCACCCCGGTGCCCCGCCGTTCGGCAATGGGCTGCGTCCGGACGATACCCCCGGCGCCTGGGAAAGCGAGCGCCTGACCCCGGGCGTGCCCTTGCTGGACGGCTTCACCGCCGCGCTGCAACAGCCCGATGGCCGCTGGCGCACGGTCGAATCGCCACCGCGGCGGCTGTCGGCCGAGTTCAAGACCCATGTGGTGCTGCTGTTCCTGGCTGGCCTGCTGGCCAACGTGCCGCTGGCGTGGTGGTTCTCGCGTGCGTTGTCGGCGCCGATCAAGCGCTTTGCCGAAGCCGCCGACCGGCTGGGCCGCAACCCGGATGCTGCCGCACTGCAACGCAGCGGCCCGCCGGAGATCGTGCGCGCGGCCGATTCGTTCAATGCGATGCAGGCCCGCCTGAACCGCCTGATCAACGAACGCACCCACATGGTGGCGGCGATCGCGCACGACCTGCGCACGCCGCTGGCGCGCCTGTCGTTCCGCCTGGACGGCCTGCAGCCGCCGTTGCGCGACAAGGCGCTGGCCGACATCGACGAGATGAAGGCGATGATTTCCGCCGCGCTGGATTTCATCCAGAACGATCGCCACCGCGGCAAACGCGCGCCGCTGGATCTGCGCCTGCTGGTGGAAAGCGTGGTCGACAACGCCACCGACATCGGCGCCGATGCCGAGCTGCTGCCCGGCCCGGCGATCACCCTGGATGGCGATCCGCTGGCCTTGCGGCGCGCAGTGATGAACCTGCTGGAGAACGCGCTGAAATACGGCAAGCGCGCGCGCCTGCAGCTGCAGCGCGACGGCGAAGACGGTGTGCTGTGGATCGACGACGACGGCCCCGGCATCGACCCGACCCAGCGCGAACAGTTGCTGCTGCCGTTCGTGCGTGGCGAGTCCTCGCGCAATCGCGACACCGGCGGCATCGGGCTGGGCTTGTCGGTGGCGCACAGCATCGTGCTGGCGCATGGCGGCGACCTGCGCCTGGACAACCGTGCAGCAGGTGGCGGCCTGCGGGTGACGGTGCGCCTGCCGTGCATGCCGGAGCGGCGCTAAGGCCGGGTTGGAGCACGTTATCCCGCCCGCAGGCTCGGCGATGCCGGCCGGCGCACATCCGAGAATCACGCCTGCACACAACGATCCGCGCGATCGATCAGCCGCGCGCGACCACTGCTGCGATCAGCAAGCGCTCAGTACGCAAACTCGCGGAACACGCGATCGATGTCGCCATTCCATGCACCGTGATACAGCGCCAGCTTGCGCTCGGCGGCGGTGACACCGCTCTCGGCGATCTCGGCGATCACATCCACAAAGCCGGTTTCGTCCTGACCATCGGCATTCAGGCGCGCACGCCGACGCAGGCCCTCGCGGGCGATCTTGACCGCTTCCACCGCCAAATCGCGCACCGTGCCATTGCGGAACGGCAGGCCGAGCGCATGCTTGGGCACGCCGTCGCGCAGCGCGTGGCGCTCGGTGGTGCTGAAATCCTTGACCAGATCCCAGGCCGCATCCAGCGCGGTGTCGTCGTATAGCAACCCCACCCAGAACGCCGACAACGCACACAGGCGGTCCCACGGGCCGGCGTCGGCGCCGCGCATTTCCAGGTACTTCTTGAGGCGCACTTCCGGGAATGCGGTGGTCATGTGGTCCGACCAGTCGCGCAGCGTCGGCAGCGCGCCCGGCAGTGCCGGCAACCTGCCTTGCATGAAGTCGCGGAAGCTCTGCCCGCTGGCATCGACATAGACGCCGTCGCGGTAGGAAAAATACATCGGCACATCGAGCAGGTAATCGACATAGCGCTCGTAGCCGAAGCCGTCCTCGAACACGAAGTCCAGCATGCCGGTGCGGTCGGCGTCGGTATCGGTCCAGATGTGCGAGCGGTAGCTCAGGTAGCCGTTCGGCTTGCCTTCGGTGAACGGCGAATCGGCGAACAATGCGGTGGCGATTGGCTGCAACGCCAGCGACACGCGGAACTTCTTCACCATGTCCGCTTCGGTGGCGTAATCCAGGTTGACCTGCACCGTGCAGGTGCGGGTCATCATGTCCAGGCCGAGCGAGCCGACCTTGGGCATGTAGTTCTTCATGATCTGGTAGCGGCCCTTGGGCATCCACGGCATTTCATCGCGGCGCCACTTCGGCTGGAAGCCCATGCCCAGGAACCCCAGCTGCAACTCGCCGGCCACCTGCGCCACTTCGTCCAGATGGGTGCCGGTTTCCACGCAGGTGTGATGCAGGGTTTCCACTGCCGCACCCGACAGTTCCAGCTGGCCGGCCGGCTCCAGCGTCACCGAGGCGCCGTCGCGCAGCAGCGCGATGGTGTGGCCGTTTTCCTGCACCGGCTCCCAGCCGAAGCGGGTCAACCCGGTCAGCAGCGCCTGGATGCCGCGCTCGCCTTCGAACGTGGGCGCGCGCAGGTCGTCGAGCTGGAAGCCGAACTTTTCGTGCTCGGTGCCGATCCGCCAGTCAGCGCTGGGCTTCTCGCCGGAGGCCAGCACCTGGACCAGCTCCGCGCGTTCGGTGATCGGCGTTTCGGCAACGTGGCTGGGACTCGACAAGGGCAGGCTCGCAGGAAAATTTAGGGGAACGATGTGGGGATCCTCCCCTGCCACCGCAAGGCCCGCACTATAACCGCAGGGCATGGAAAGAATTGCTGCCATCGGCCGGGTCTGAGATTTCCATCCATGCGCACGGCGTGGCCGCGGCAGCCAAGGCCGGGCATGACGGAGGGCGCCGCAGGCCGCAACCGTCCAGGCTGAAACTGGACCCCTGCTAATTCCCGCACGCGCGGATGCACGGCGTTTGATCGTCCTCAGCCGCGCAGCTGCGATCCTGTAGCATCGCCCGGCCATGACCGTTGCGCCCACACCCACCGACGCCCTGCTCGCGCAGATGGCCAGCCTGCTGCACTGCGAGCGCGCCGAGGGGTTTGCCTGCGTGAGTGCGCGGCGCGAACACGGGGCGCGCTCGGTGGATCTGACCCAGGCGCAGTTCGCGATTGTGCTGCAGGGCCGCAAGCAGGTGCGCAGCGCGACCCAATCGCTGCAGTTCGTGCCGGGCGACCTGTTCCTGGTGACGCGCCGTTGCCGCATCGATGTGATCAACACGCCCGACCCGCAGACCGGGCTCTACCTGAGCGTGGTGGTCCCCCTCTGCGAAGAGGCGCTGGCCGCTGCACGCGCATTGTGGAACGAGCCGCTGCCCGAGGCCGGCGCCGACATCGCACAACTGCCGGCGATCGATTTCGCGCTGACGCTGCGGCAATGGCGCGATGCGCTGCAGCACGGCCTATATACCGAAGCACGCCTGGCGCTGGCCGCACTGGTCGTCACCCTCTGCCGCCGCGGCCACGGCGGGCTGTTGCTGCCGCCGGCGCCAAGCGTTGCCGAGCAGGTGCGTACGCTGATCACCGCGCAACCGCAGCGGGCGTGGCGCTCGCGCGATATCGAAGACAGTCTGGGCATCAGCGGCGCCACCTTGCGCCGGCATCTGGCTGCCGAACACCGCTCGCTGCGCGAACTGATCACCGACGCGCGGCTGGCGCACGCCATGGCCTTGCTCTACAGCACGCGCTGGCCGCTCAAGACCGTGGCCGCGCGGGCCGGCTATCGCTCTACCCGCAGCTTCAGTCAGCGCTTCCAGCAGCGCTACGGGCTGGATCCGGCCAGCATCGGCAATAGCCGCTAGATCGCCGACGCGAGCGCTTCGCGCAGCGCAATGAGCGAATCGCGCAGGTCGCCGCGGCCAGCATGGCGACACCGCGGCGGTTGCCGCCTGTCCTGGAGTTGCTCATGTCTGTTTTTTCCGCGCTGCGTCCGCTGGCGCCGCTGTTGCTCGCCGCAAGCGCCACGCTGGCGCACGCCGCTGCGCCCGCATCCACCCACGCACAGGTCCCCGGCTTCTATCTGCAGCACATCGGCACGCTGCGCGTCACCGCCTTGTTCGACGGCAGCGTGGCGTTGACGCGGCAACAGCTGTCCAATGTGGCCCCGGCAGAGCGCGACCGCCTGCTCGCGCAGGGCTACGTGCCCGAAGACGGCAAGGGGCTGCAGACGGCAGTCAACGCCTATCTGATCCAGGACGGCAGCCACCTCAGCCTGGTCGATACCGGCACCGCGCAGTGCCTGGGGCCCGGCCTGGGTCAGGTGCTGAGCAACCTGCGCGCCGCCGGTTACGACCCCGCCCAGGTCGACGATGTGCTGCTCACCCACGCGCATCCGGACCACCTGTGCGGCCTGCTCGATGCGCAGGGCACGCCGGCCTTTCCCAACGCCACGGTGTGGCTGTCCGAGGCCGATGCCGCGTACTGGCTGGACCCGGCCTCGGAGGCCGGTGCCGCGCCGATGCTGCAGTTCGCCTTCCCGCTGGCACGCGCAGCGGTGGCGCCATATCAGGCCCAGGATCGGCTGCGCCGCTTCCAGCCCGGCATCAGCGCATTGCCGGCCGGCATCACCGCGCTGGACAGCCAGGGCCACACGCCCGGCCACGTCTCCTATCGCTTCGATGGCGGCACCGGCAACACCGTGCTGGTATGGGGCGATGTGCTGCACTACCACGCCGTGCAGTTTGCCCAGCCGGACGCCTCGTTCGAGGCCGACAGCGACCGCAGCAAGGCAATCGCGTCACGGCGTCGTCTGCTGGCGCAGGCCGCCGACGGCCGCTGGTGGGTGGCCGGCGCGCATCTGCCGTTCCCAGGCCTGGGTCATGTGCGCCGCGAGGGCCAGGCGTTCGCCTGGGTGCCGACCGAATTCGGCGCCGTGCCGCAATGAAAAAAACGGCGAGCCCTGGCTCGCCGTCCTGATGGTCTGAAAGGCCAGGCGTCATCCGCCAGGCCCGCCCCGGCTCACTCCGCGGCAGGCGCCGCGACGTCCAGGCCCAGCCAGCCGCCGACGATGCCGCGCAACTCGTCCACGCCCTGGCGCGACTCGCCGGAGTAGGTCTGCACGGTCACGCTGTCGCCGAAGCGCGAGGTCACTTCCTTCTTGACCTTCTGCAGCGTCTGCATCTGCTGGCCACGGCCGAGCTTGTCGGCCTTGGTCAGCAAACCGTGCGCGGGCAGGCCGCGCTCGGCCGCATAACCGAGCATCTGCAGGTCGTAATCCTTGAGCGGATGGCGGATGTCCATCACCACCACCAGCCCGCGCAAGGCTTCGCGGGTGCGGAAATAGCGGTCGATGAAGGCCTGCCAGTGCGCCTGCAGGTCCTGCGGCACCTTGGCGTAGCCGTAACCGGGCAGATCCACCAGATAGCGCTCGGGCTGGATCTGGAAGAACACCAGCTGCTGGGTGCGGCCGGGGGTCTTGGACACGCGCGCCAGTGCGTTCTGGCGGGTCAGCGCATTGAGCGCGCTGGATTTTCCGGCGTTGGAGCGGCCGGCGAAGGCGACCTCGTAGCCGCCATCGTCGGGCAATTGCCGGGCGTTATGGGCGGACAGGTGGTAGCGGGCTTGTTCGATAAGGAGCGACATCTCCCTAGGATCGCACGTTCGGGGCCTGACGGTTTTGCTGCACTGTTCGTTGACCCTGGCGCAAAGGCGTGTCGATAATCGAAGCACGCCTGCCACAGCCAGCACCCAACGCGCGCGGGCCGGGTCCATACGGAGCTTTAGCTGATGCGCCATGCTCGTGTGCTAGTCCTCGCCGCCCTCGCCGTGCCGGTCATCGCCGCCGTGGCGTTTGCGCAGTCGGCGGTCACGCCGATCCCCGATCCGCCGCCGGTGCGCATCGCCCCGCTGGAGGTGGACCTGTCCAAGACCACCTGGGGCGATGCCAAGGCCGGCCAGACTAAGGCCGCGGCCTGCGCGGCCTGCCATGGCCCGGACGGCAATCCGGCGGTGGCCATGTACCCGCGCATCGCCGGCCAGACCGAGCGCTACGTGGCGCACCAGGTCGCCTTGATCGCCAGCGGCGAGCGCAATACCGGCATGTCGGCGGTAATGGTGCCGTTCGTCAAGGACCTCACCGCGCAGGACATGCGCGACCTGGGCGCCTACTTCGCCACGCAAAAAGCCGCTGCCGGGGTGGCCGACGATGCGGTGGTCAACGAGGGGCCGTACCAGGGCCTGAAGTTCTACCAAGTCGGCGAGAAGCTCTACCGCAGTGGCGATGTCGCGCGCGGCGTGCCGGCCTGCATGGCCTGCCATGGCCCGTCCGGCAGCGGCAATCCGGGCCCGGCGTATCCGCGCCTGGGCGGCCAGCATGCCGAGTACGTGGCGCGGCGCCTGAAGGAATACCAGGCCGGCACCACCCAGGAGCGCAACCCGGCGCTGTTCAATATCATGGCGCAGGTGGCGCATCCGCTGACCGAGCAGGAGATCCAGGCGCTGGCCAGCTATCTGCAGGGTCTGCACGATCGCGCCGACGATGCCGCCGCCGCGCAACTGCCCGCAGCAACGCCCGCCCGCTCATGAGCTGACCGCCGCAACCGCCACACCGTGTCACGACGCCGGTCCCGCGACCGGCGTCGTCGTTTCCCGCCCTCCCCCTTTCCACCCCCACGGAGCCTGCATGAATCTGTTTTCCCGCCTGTCCCTGCTGTTGTTGCTGTTGATGCCGCTGGCGGCCTGTGCCGCCGACAAGAACGCCCCGCCGGTCGAAGGCGACGACTACATCGTCATCGACGGCGGCCAGCCGTACGCGCCGCTGGCCGGCAAGGTGGAAGTGGTCGAGGTGTTCGGCTACACCTGCCCGCACTGCGCGCACTTCGAGCCAACCCTGGAGGCCTGGGTGGCCAAGCAGCCGTCGTATGTGCGCTTCACCCCGGTGCCGGCGGCCTTCGGCGGGTTCTGGGATGCCTTCGCGCGTGCCTACTTCGCCGCCGACATCCTGGGCGTGGCCAAGCGCAGCCATCGCGCCATGTTCGAGGCGATCCACGAAAAGCAGACCGTGCCGACCCAGAACGTCGCCCCGGAGGAACTGGCCGCCTTCTACGCTGGCTACGGCGTGCCGCAGCAGCGCTTCATCGAGACCTACAAGAGCCAGGCGGTCGACGCCAGGCTCGATGCCGCGCGCGAGTTCGCCAAGCGCAGCAAGCTGCCCGGCACCCCGGCGATCATCGTCAACGGGCGCTATCTGATCGGCGCGCGCAACTACCCGGACATGCTGCGCGTGGCCGACTACCTGATCTGATCGCCCGCGAACACGCTGCGCCTGCCAAGCGCTGAACCGCGTAACCGCCACCGACGGCCGCCCGTGGCATCATGCGCCCCGCGGCCGTCCGGCCCTTTCCTCGCCCCACGCTGGAGATCCAATCCGATGAAGACCCGCTTCGCCCTGACGCTGATGGCGCTGCTGCCGATCCTGGTCGCCTGCAAGGCCCAGGACGGCTCGTCCGACACCGCACCTGCCGCCACCACGCCGGCTGCCGAAACGGCGCCTGCTCCGGCCGCTGCCACGCCGGCCGCCGATCCCGCCGCACCGCCTGCAGTTGGCGAGAGCGCCAGCACCCCGCCGGCCGCCGCCCCCAGCGCCGCACCGCGCGCGCCGAACGGCCCCGAGCCGGTCGCCGGCACCGACTATCTGGATATCGAAGGCGGCCAGCCGTACCAGCAGGCCGCCGGCAAGATCGAAGTGGCCGAGGTCTTCGGCTATGTCTGCCCCGCCTGCAACGCGTTCCAGCCGCTGATCGGGCCGTGGAAGGCCGGCCTGCCGTCGGACGTGCACTTCGTCTACGTGCCGGCGATGTTCGGCGGCCCGTGGGACGACTACGGCCGTGCGTTCTACGCCGCCGAAACCCTGGGCGTGCAGGAAAAGACCCACGAAGCGCTGTACAAGGCCATCCACACCGAACAGACCCTCAAGGGCGAGCGCGGCAAGGATTCGGTGCAGGACATCGCCGCGTTCTACGCCAAGTACGGCGTGGACCAGAAGACCTTCATCGACACCATGAGCAGCTTCGGCGTGTCGGCCAAGACCAACCGCGCCAAGCAGTTCGCCACCCGCAGCAAGCTCACCGGCACCCCGTCGCTGATCGTCAACGGCAAGTACCTGGTCAAGGGCCAGAGCTTCCCGGACATGCTGCGTATCGCCGATCACCTGATTGCGCGCGAACGCGCCACGCTGGCCAAGTGATCCTGTCGATCGCCGCCCTGTGAACGCTTCGGATTCGCGCACCCTGCGGGTGCTGACGGCCAATATCCAGGCTGGCTCCAGCACCCGCCGTTACAGCGATTACGTCACGCGCAGCTGGTCGCATGCGTTGCCGCTGGGCAGCAAGCGCACCAGCCTGGACAGCATTGCCAAGCTGGCCGGCGAGCGCGACATCGTCGGCCTGCAAGAGGCCGACCCGGGCAGCCTGCGCTCGGGCTTCACCAACCAGACCCACTATCTGGCCGAGCGCGCCGGCTTCCATTACTGGAGCCACCAGCCCAACCGCCGCATGGGCGGTGTCGCCTCCAGCGCGAATGGTTTGCTCAGCAAGCTGGAACCGCTGGAAGTGCAGGATCACGCCCTGCCCGGCCGGATAGGCGGGCGCGGCATCCTGCTGGCCAAGTTCGGGCAGGGTCGCGAAGGCCTGGCGGTGGCGGTGGCGCATCTGTCACTGGGCGCCAATTCGCGCATGGCGCAGCTGGCCTTCATCGCCGAATTGTTGTCCGAGCATCCCAACGCGATGTTGATGGGCGATTTCAACTGCATGGCCGACCGGCCGGAAATGCAGGCGCTGTACCGGCACACGCGGTTGCAGCCGCCGAGCTGCGAAGTGCATACGTTTCCGAGCTGGCGTCCGGACCGGGCGATCGACCATATCCTGGTCAGCGACAGCCTGACCATCGAGCATATTGAAGCGATTCCCGCAGCGTTCTCCGACCATCTTGCGGTGGGCATGGATATCCGCGTGCCGCTGCAGCTGCTGCGCTAGCCACCCCGCAAAGTGACTACGGGTTCGCACTGGCGGACTCGACCGATGACACCCCCTCGACACCGTCTGTGCGATAACGCAGGCGGTTTTTCGTTGGGAGCACAGCACGTGATACGCGTCATATGAGTGTGTCGGCATGAGTGCGGTTGAGCCGCAGCTGTTGCCGGTGCGCACCCTGCGCCCGGTGTTCGTGCTGGCGGCCACGGTGGTGTGTACGTTTGCGTTGTTGGTGTCGTTGTTTCCGCTTGAAGCGGGCCGCGTGCTGCTGGACGCACAGACCTGGGCCTCGCGCAATGTCGGCTGGTACTACCTGCTGGCGATGACGGTGTATCTGGTGTTCGTGCTTGGCGTGGCCTTGTCCAGCTACGGCAACATCAAGCTCGGTGCCGATCACGACGAGCCGGAATTCAGCTATCTGTCCTGGGCCGGCATGTTGTTCGCCGCAGGCATCAGCATCACGCTGTTCTTCTTCTGCGTCTCCGAACCGCTCACCCATTACCTGCAACCGCCGCAAGGCGGCACCGGCAGCGGTGAAGCCTCTGCACGTCAGGCGATGCAGTTGCTGTTCCTGCATTGGGGACTGCATGGCTGGGGCGTGTTCGCGCTGGCAGCGATGGCGCTGGCGTATTTCGCATTTCGCCACAACCTGCCGCTGGCCCTGCGCTCGGCGCTGTATCCGCTGATCGGCAAGCGCATCAACGGGCCGATCGGCTATACCGTGGATGCGCTGGGCATCGTGGCCACCGTGTTCGGCCTGGGCGCGGACATGGGCTTTGGCGTGCTGCATCTCAACGCCGGCCTGAGTACCTTGATGGATGTGCCGCACACCCATTGGGTGCAGGTCGCGCTGATCGTGGCGATGATGGGCGCGGCAATCGTGGTGGCGGTGTCCGGCGTCGAGAAAGGCGTGCGCTGGATGTCGGACATCAACATGCTGCTGGCGATCGCGCTGCTGCTGTTCATGCTGTTCGCCGGCCCCACGCAGTATCTGCTCAACGCGCTGATCCAGAACCTGGGCGACTACCTGGGCAGTGTGGTCAACAAGAGTTTCGATGTGTACGCCTACGGCGGCCGCAGCGACTGGCTCGGCAACTGGACGGTGTTCTACTGGGCGTGGTGGATCGGCTGGGCGCCATTCGTGGGCCTGTTCATCGCGCGTATTTCGCGCGGCCGCACCATTCGCGAGTTCGTGCTCGGCGTGTTGCTGATACCGCTCGGTTTCACCCTGGCCTGGCTGTCGATCTTCGGCAACAGCGCGCTGGACCAGTTGCTGCATCACGGCCAGGGCGCGCTGGCGCAACAGGCCATCGATGCGCCGCAGACGGTGCTGTATTCGCTGTTGCAGAGTTATCCATGGAGCCGCACGGTGATCACGGTGACGGTGGCGATCAGCTTCGTGTTCTTCGTGACCTCTGCCGATTCCGGCACGGTGGTGCTGTCCACGCTGTCCTCGCACGGCGGCGAGCCGCACGACGATGGCCCGCGCTGGTTGCGCGTGTTCTGGGGCGTGCTCACCGCGGTGGTGACCGGCGGCCTGTTGCTGGCCGGCAGCATGGACGCATTGAAATCGGCCGTGGTGCTGGCCTCGCTGCCGTTCTCTGCGGTGTTGCTGCTGATGGCCTGGGGCTTGTCGCGCGCGCTCAGCGAAGAATCGCAACGCAAGCGTGCGCAGCTCTACAGCCCCAGCCCGCTGATCGGGCAATCGCGGCATCACCGCGGCTGGCGTCAGCGCCTGGGCCAGGCGATGCATTTCCCGGCGCGCGATGAGGTCTATCGCTTCATGCACGACCAGGTGCGCCCGGCGATTGAAGCGGTCACCGCGCAGCTGCAGGAAGAAGGCTGGCAGGTCAGCAGCCGGCTGGACGACGACGACATGGAAATCAGCGTCGACCACGGCGAGCAGCAGGGCTTCCGCTACCAGGTGGTGATGCGCGGCTACCTGACGCCTTCTTTCGCCGCGCAACGCCTGCGCAACCAACGCTATTACCGCGCCGAAGTGTATCTGTACGAAGGCAGCCAGGATTACGACCTGGTCGGTTACAGCCGCGAGCAGATCATCAACGACATCATCGATCAATACGAGCGTCACCTGCAGTTCCTGCATCTCACTCGCTGAGGTGCCGCCGCTGCCGCGTGCGCCCCACAGGAGGTTTGTCATGCCACGTTTTCCCGACCAGTTGCTGTATATCGGCGGCCGTTATGTTCCCGCCCGCGGCGGCCACACCTTCGAGGTGGTCAACCCCGCCACCGGCGAGGTGCTGGCCAATGTGCACAACGCCGGTGCCGACGACCTGGATGCCGCGGTCGACAGCGCCACGGCCGGCCAGCAGCAATGGGCGGCACTGACCGCGGTGGAACGCTCGCGCATCCTGCTGCGTGCGGTGGCGCTGCTGCGCGAGCGCAACGACGCGCTGGCCGAGCTGGAAACGCTCAACACCGGCAAGCCGCTGAGCGAAACCCGCAGCGTGGACATCGTCACCGGCGCGGACGTGCTGGAGTACTACGCTGGCGTGGCGCAGGCGCTGCAGGGCGCACAGGTGCCGCTGCGCGAAGGCAGCTTCTTCTACACACGGCACGAGCCGCTCGGCGTGGTCGGCGCGATCGGCGCATGGAATTACCCGATCCAGATCGCGCTGTGGAAGGCCGCGCCCGCGTTGGCAGCCGGCAACGCAATGATCTTCAAGCCCAGCGAAGTGACACCGCTGACCGCACTCAAGCTGGCCGAACTCTTCACCGAGGCCGGTCTGCCCGATGGCGTGTTCAACGTGCTGCCCGGCGACGGCGCCAGCGTGGGCACCGCGCTCACCGAACACCCGCAGATTGAAAAGATCAGCTTCACCGGCGGCACCGCAACCGGGCGCAAGGTGATGGCCAGTGCCTCGAGTTCGTCGCTGAAAGACGTGACCATGGAACTGGGCGGCAAGTCGCCCCTGATCGTCTGCGCCGACGCCGACCTGGATCTGGCCGCCGACATCGCGATGATGGCCAACTTCTACAGCTCCGGGCAGGTCTGCACCAACGGCACGCGCGTGTTCGTGCCGCGCGCGCTGCGCAACGCCTTCGAGGCGCGGCTGCTGGCACGCGTGCAACGCATCCACATCGGCGACCCGCTGGACGCGCGCACCACCTTCGGCCCGCTGGTCAGCGCCGCGCACATGCAGCGCGTGCTGGACTACATCGAACAGGGCAAGGCCGAGGGGGCGCGCCTGCTGTGCGGGGGCGAACGTCTGCGCGATGGCGCGCTGGCACAAGGTTGCTATGTCGCACCGACCATCTTCAGCGACTGCACCGACGTGATGACCATCGTGCGCGAAGAGATCTTCGGCCCGGTGCTGAGCCTGCTCACCTACGACGACGAAGACGAAGCGATCGCGCGCGCCAATGCCACCACCTACGGCCTGGCCGCAGGTGTGGTGACGCCGGATCTGGCGCGCGCGCATCGCCTGATCCATCGCCTGCAGGCGGGCATCTGCTGGATCAACACCTGGGGCGAGTCGCCGGCAGCGATGCCGGTGGGCGGCTACAAGCAATCCGGCGTGGGTCGCGAAAACGGCCTAGCCACGCTGCAGGCCTATACCCGCACCAAATCCATCCAGGTCGAACTGGAACGCTACGCGTCGGTGTTTTGACCGACCGACGCCACCTGGCAGGCCGTCGCCGGCGATACCGGCGAGCTGCGCGAGCTGCAGCCTGTAGACCGCGCCGCCATTTCGAACAAGAACAGCCGCCCCCTGCGCAATCGTCTTGAAAGCCGCTTCACACCGGCACCGCAACAAGGAGAACCCCATGCAACGCGAATACGACTACATCATCATCGGCGCCGGCTCGGCAGGTAACGTGCTGGCCGCGCGCCTGACCGAAGATCCGGGCGTCAGCGTGTTGCTGCTGGAGGCCGGCGGGCCGGATTATCGGCTGGACTTCCGCACCCAGATGCCGGCGGCGCTGGCGTTCCCGTTACAGGGCCGTCGCTACAACTGGGCCTACGAGACCGAGCCGGAACCGCATATGGACAACCGGCGCATGGAATGCGGGCGCGGCAAGGGATTGGGCGGCTCGTCGTTGATCAACGGCATGTGCTACATCCGCGGCAATGCCCTGGATTTCGACCATTGGGCCAAGCGGCCGGGCCTGGAAGACTGGAGCTACCGCGACGTGTTGCCGTACTTCCGCAAGGCCGAGACACGCGACATCGGCGCCAACGATTATCACGGCGGCGAAGGCCCGGTCAGCGTGGCCACGCCGAAGAACGACAACAACGTGCTGTTCCATGCCATGGTCGACGCCGGCGTGCAGGCCGGGTACCCGCGCACCGACGATCTCAACGGCTATCAGCAGGAAGGCTTTGGGCCGATGGACCGCACGGTGACGCCGCAGGGGCGCCGCGCAAGCACCGCGCGCGGCTATTTGGACATGGCACGTCCACGCGATGGCCTGCACATCGTCACCCATGCCACCACCGACCGCATCCTGTTTGCCGGCAAGCGCGCGATCGGCGTGCATTACCTGGTCGGCAACAGCAGCGAGGGCATCGACGCGCATGCACGCCGCGAAGTGCTGGTGTGTGCTGGCGCGATTGCCTCGCCGCAGCTGCTGCAACGCTCCGGTGTCGGCGCGCCCGATCTATTGCGCGCACTCGACGTGCAGCTGGTGCACGACCTGCCCGGCGTCGGCCAGAACCTGCAGGACCACCTGGAGGTCTACATCCAGTACGCCTGCACCAAGCCGGTATCGTTGTATCCGGCATTGCAATGGTGGAATCAACCAGCCATCGGTGCGCAGTGGTTGTTCGCCGGCACCGGCACCGGGGCCAGCAACCAGTTCGAGGCCGGCGGCTTCATCCGCACGCGCGAAGAATTCGACTGGCCCAATATCCAGTATCACTTCCTGCCGGTGGCGATCAATTACAACGGCAGCAATGCGGTGAAGGAACATGGCTTCCAGGCGCATGTGGGCTCGATGCGCACCCCCAGCCGCGGGCGCGTACATGCCAAGTCGCGCGACCCGCGCCAGCATCCATCGATCCTGTTCAACTACCAGTCCACCGATCAGGACTGGCAGGAATTTCGCGATGCGATCCGCATCACCCGCGAGATCATCGCCCAGCCCGCGCTGGACGCCTATCGTGGCCGCGAAATCAGCCCCAGCGCGGACTGCAAGACCGATGCCGAGCTGGATGCCTTCGTGCGCGCACGCGCAGAGACGGCGTATCACCCGTCCTGCTCCTGCGCGATGGGCACCGATGACATGGCGGTGGTTGACGGACAGGGCCGCGTACACGGCATGGAAGGCCTGCGGGTGATCGATGCCTCAATCATGCCGCGCATCATCACCGGCAACCTCAACGCCACCACCATCATGATCGCCGAGAAGATCGCCGACCGCATGCGTGGCCGCACGCCACTGCCGCGCAGCACCGCCGACTACTACGTGGCCGGCGATGCGCCTGTGCGCGGGTGATGCTAGAAAACGCGGTGCGCCACCGTGAGTCGAGTGCGCGGTTCCCTCAGCGCTCGCAGGACACGCCGTAAGTACGTCCTTGTAGGCTCGGCGGCGGCATCCATGCCGCCACACGGTCCCGCAATCGGTGAGCACACCGCACCAGAAAATTTGCAGCGTATTTGCTGAAATCCCGTCTTCTGATCTGGTTGCGTTACGAAGCTGATCGGATGCGCCATTACCGAACAACGCACGCCATGCATTGCTCGCAGCCATGCACACCGACCAACTCAACTGGCCCTTGCCTGCTCACCGTCGCGGGACCTTACGCGGCATGGATGCCGCGTAAGAGCCTACACGGACGTACTTGCGGCGTGTCCCGCGATGGTGGGCGGGCAAGGGCCCTGCAGCGAAGTCACAGATCAACCGCTCTGCAATTGATCTATCCGCACTCTCCAAGCACTTCAAGACAACCGAGATTTAGAGTCGTAGCGCCGTTTAGACGCGATCAAAAGCGTGGTTAGTGGAGTGCGCGGCGCCCTCACCGCTCGCGGGACACGCCGCAAGTACGTCCTTGTAGGCTCGGTGGCGGCATCCATGCCGCCACACGGTCCCGCAATCGGCGAGGACACCGCACCAGAAAATTTGCATGTTGCTTGCTAGAAGACCGTGTTCTGACCTCGTTGCGTTGCGAAGCTGATCGGATGCGCCATTACCGAACAACGCACGTCATGCATTGCTTGCAGCCATGCACACCAACCATCTTCGATGGTCCTTGCCCGCTCACCGTCGCGGGACCTTACGCGGCATGGATGCCGCGTAAGAGCCTACAGGGACGTACTTGCGGCGTGTCCCGCGAGGGTGGGCGGGCAAGGGCCTTGCAGCCAAGCCGCAGATCAGCCGCTCTCCGCTTTACGACCGACCCGACCTGATGGACTAAAACTTCAAGTCGACCCGCGCATACCAGAAGCGTCCACCGGGGATGTCGTAGGTGGAGGCGTCGTAGCCATTGAGTGAGCACGACAGGCAGAGCGGCGGGTCCTTGTCGAAGACGTTGTTCAAGCCAGCCGTGAGCTGCAGCCCCTTGAGCCAATCGACGCGATAACCCAGCTGTGCATCGTGGTAGGTGATCGCATCCAGGCGATTGGTACCTGTGGCCGGATCGGAACACACCGCAAATTCCACCGCATCGCCGCATTGTTCGGTGAGTTTGGAGATGTGGCGCGCCGTCCACGATGCGGTCCAGTTGCCCAGCGACCAGTCCAATACCGCGTTGCTGGTCCATTCGGGGATCGCGCTGTCCACCACTTCGATGCCCGGCCCCTGCGGCTGGCGCTGCCCTGCCGCACCGAGTGCCTCGTAGCGGCCCACGAAGGTGTTCTGCCAAGACAATTTGAAACGGCCAAGCGCCGTCTCCGGCAAGGTCCAGAACAGGTCCACATCCCAACCGTCGGTCTTGATCGAACCCAGATTGGTCAACCGATTGTTGAATGCATTGATGCCGCCGGTCGAGGCGCGCCCGATGCCATTGCAATACAGCGCGTCCAGGGTATCCACGCACAGATCCAGCTGGGTTTGCGCATTGATCGCCTGAATCGCGCCATCGACATGATGGCGATAGAACGTCATCTCCAGGTCGAGGCGATCGGACCAGCTGGCATTGCTGGCAAAGCCAGGACTGAACACGAAGCCGGCACTGAAGCTGCGCGAACGTTCCGGATCCAGTTGCTCGTTGCCGCCGGTGGTGACCGAGATCTGCTGGTTGGCCTGTTGATAGCCAGCCGGTACGCCGAGCGATGCGCAGTTCGCGGCGCTGCCGCGCGGCGCGGTGCCGCCCAACCCGATCGAGCATGGATCGGACAACTGCAAATCGGCGCGCGCGGCCGAACCGAACAGCTCGCCGATGGTCGGCGCACGGAAGCCCTCTGCATAACTGGTGCGCAGCACCAGCTCATCGGTGACCTGCCAACGCAAGCCGTATTTTGGCGTGAACTCGCCACCGAAAGTGGAGTAATCCGAATAACGGCCGGCGATATTCAAGTCGAGTTTGTCGCCCAACGACGAATTGGCGAAGATCGGGATATTGAGTTCGAGATAGGCCTCGTTGACGTCGTAGCTGCCTGACGTCGGCAACGACGGCACACCGTTGTAGCGCCCCGCCACGGTGAGCGGATCGGGTTGGTAGGACCCTTCGTATTTGCGGTATTCGTAGCCGGTGGCGAACGACACTGCACCACCGGGCAGCTGGAACAGCTCGCTGCTCAGATTGGCGGTGAACAGGCTCAACTCGTTCTGGCTGCGGTCGCGCACCACCGGCTGGATCCAGCGCAACATCTCCGGCGTGATGCTGCCGGCGCCGCTGAAGATATCCAGTGGCACGCAGCCGGCCACCGCCGCGCACGCGGCCGGATCGCCCAGGCCAAGGTTGATGTTGTAGAGGTTGTAGCTGCCGTAGTTGGTCTGTTCGGACTTGTTCTCGCTGTACATGCCGTTGATGTCCCAGAACCAGGTGCGCGCCGCACCTTCGAAGGTGCCCACCAGACCGGTGCCGAAGTATTGCGTGTCGACCTGCTGCTCGAAACGGCGCGCCCCACCTTCCACCGGGCGGCGACCGATCTGGATCAAGTTGGTAGCCGAGTTCAGCTCGAAGCCGAAGGGATTGAACGGATTGAGCGCCGAAATCACGATGTTGTCGGCCAGCGGATTGCCGGTGCCGGCATCGGGGCCGAGAAAGATCGGCTCGGGCGCGGCCTGGTTGGTCGACTCGCGCCGGTTGCCCAGCGCCTTGACGTACCACTGCACGTCGTCGTTGAAGTAATAGCGGAATTGCGCGAACACGCCCTTGCGCTCGGACGGTGTCAGCAACAGGTTCTGTTCTGCAAAGTTGTAGCGGTCTGCAGTACCAAAGCAGTGGTAGTCGTCGCTGCGTGTACACCCCGCACTGCCGTCGTATTGTGGCGTGCCGACACCGGCATTGGGCGTGAGGTTCTGGCGCACGCCGGTGTTGGGGTCGACGAACTGGAAGCGACCATCGGGCGTTGCCGAGCTGGCGAAGGTCAACCCGGTGCCCGGGATCGGGAAGCGGGCCTGCGCGCGGTCACGTGCGTAGATCGGATCCTGCTTGACGTAGCTGGCGCCCAGAAACAGGCTGAAATCCTCGCCGCTGGTGCCCCAGGCCAGGTCCATGCCCTGGTTGGCGCCGTCGCCCTTGCCGTACTGCCCGTAGTTGAGCGTGACCTGCGCACCGTCGAAGCTGCGCCGGGTGATGATGTTGACCACGCCGGCGATCGCATCCGAGCCGTACAGCGACGAGGCGCCGTCTTCGAGCACCTCGATGCGCTCCACGATCGCCAACGGAATGGTGTTCAGATCGGTCGACGAGCCCACGCCGGAGGCCGAGGACTCGTTGACCCAGCGGATGCCATCGACAAGCACCAGCACGCGCTTGGAGCCGAGATGGCGCAGATCCACCTGCGCCGAGCCGGCGCCCACGCCGCCGCCATCGGGCGGGAAGCCGAAGTTGCCCGACGAGTTGAACTTGGCGTTGAGCGCCGAACCCGATGCGGTGAGTTCCTGCAGCACCTCGCCGATCGAGGTCAGGCCGGTGCGTTCGATGTCGGCGCGGTTGAGCGTCTGGATCGGCACCTGGCCCTGCAATTCTGCGGTCTTGATGCGGGTGCCGGTGACCTGCACGCTGTCGAGCGTGCGCGTACTCGGGGTGGCCTCGGGCTGTTGCGCCCAGGCGAGTGTGGGAACCAGACACAACGACAACTGCACGGCCAGGCATGACCGCGGGGAGCCAATCAGACGCTTCATCCTTTCTCTCTCCGGAAGGACTTGCTAAGTGTCCGCACGCCCCCGTGCCCTGCGGTCCGTCCCAACTTTTAAACGAAACCTTAACGCCCCGCAAGCCAACCATGCAGGCAGTGAGAGACGCTTTGCATTGCGCGCCGGGCCGCAGACCAAGACCGCGCGCCAACGGGACGCATCTGCGCCTAGCGGCGCATGTCGCTGCCGACAGCGCTGGCGGGCATCGATCTTGTGCGTATTCACTCAGGCGCGCAGGCGCGCTTCGGTATCATCGCGCAATGACTTATGCCCCCCATCTTGCCACTGTTTTCGTCGGCCTGCTGTGCCTTGGCAGCACCACGCTGCATGCCCAAAGCCTCGACCCGCAACTGACCGCCATGCGCGATGCCATCGCCGCCGCAGAGCGCGGCCAGTCCGATGCCGGTCAGCTCGGTGCCCTGAGCCGTCACCCGCTCTATGGCTGGCTGGAATTTGCCACGCTCAAACGCAACATCGACAACGTCTCCAACACGCAGGCGCAGGGCTTTTTGCAGCGTTATGCAGGCCAGCCGGTGGCCGACAGCTTCCGCAGCACCTGGTTGCCGGCAGTGGCGCGTCGTCAGGACTGGACCACGTTGCTGACCAACTGGAAACCCACCGACAACGTCGGCCTGCGCTGTGCGCAGCTGACCGCGCGACAGGCAACCGGCAAGCTGGATGCGCAGTGGAGCCGCGATGCGTTGACGTTATGGCGCACCGGCAAGGGCCTGCCCGATGCCTGCGATCCGGTGGTCGCCGGGCTGGAGTCGCGCGGCGAGCTCACTCCGGCGCTGCGCTGGGAGCGCGTGGAGGCGGCCGCCGATGCACAACTGCCTGCGGTAATGCGCACGGCCGCACGCGGTCTGCCGGCAGCCGATCTGGCCCTGGCCAACGACTACGCCGCGTTTCTGGACAAGGTGCATCCGCGTGCATCGAGCTGGCCCAGGACCGAGCGCAGCCGACGCATCGCGGTCGATGGCCTGGCCAAGCTGGCCAAGAGCGACCCGGATGCGGCCGAGCAGCAGCTGCCGCAGCTGGCCAGCGCGCTCGGCTTCAGCGAGGCGCAGCGCGGCCAGGTGCTGTACCAGATCGCGCTGTGGACGGTGGCGTCGTACCTGCCGGATTCGGCGCGTCGCCTCAATGCAGTGCCCGATGCCTCGTACGACGAGCGCCTGCACGAATGGCGCGCGCGCGAGGCGATGTCGCGTGGCGACTGGCCAGCGGCATTGGCGGCGATCCGCAAGATGCCCGCCACCCAACGCAGCGATTCGCGCTGGCAATATTTCGAGGCGCGCCTGGCCGAGAAGACCGGCGCGGCCGCGGCCGCGCAGCCGCTGTATCGCGCAGCCGCGCAATCGCCGACCTTCCACGGCTTCCTGGCCGCCGATCGTCTGCAGCAGCCATACCGGCTGTGCCCGTGGGAGCCCAAGGACACCCCGCAGGCCAAGGCCGCCGTCGCGCGCGATCCGGCGTTGCTCCGCGCCATTGCCTTGTTCCAGATCGACCGCCCCGGTTGGGCCGTGGCCGAGTGGAACGATGCGGCGAGCCGCTTCGACGACACCCAGCGCCGGCTGGCGGTGCAGGTGGCCAGCGAGAATGGCTGGTTCGATCGCGCAGTGTTCGCGCTCGGCAAGCAGCCGGACGAACAGCGCCTGTATGCATTGCGCTTTCCGCTGCATCACGACGACAGCATTCGCCGCGAAGCGGCCAAGAACGCGATCGACCCGGCCTGGGTGGCAGCGGAGATCCGTGCCGAAAGCATCTTCAATCCGCGCGCCCGCTCGCCTGCGAACGCGATGGGCCTGATGCAGGTATTGCCGGGCACGGGCGCGGCCGTGGCCAAGGGCATCGCCCTGCCCGGTTATGCGGGCGCCACCAGCCTGTACGAGCCGGACACCAACATCGCCATCGGCACCGCCTACCTGCGCCAGTTGCTCAATACCTACGGCCTGCCCTACCTCACCATCGCCGCCTACAACGCCGGCCCGGGGCCGACCGGGCGCTGGCAATCGCAACGGCCCAACTTCGAGCCGGATTTCTGGATCGAGACCATCAGCTACAAGGAAACCCGTGAGTACGTCGCGCGCGTGCTGGCTTTCAGCGTGATCTACGACTGGCGGCTCAACGGCGACATGCTGCCGCTGAGCGATCGCCTGATGGGCAAGCTGGTGGACAAGCGCCTGAAACCGGTGTGCACGCCAGGCCAGGCGACCAATAACGCGGCGCAGGACTGAGCTCCAAGTTAGCTGCCGAGCATGGCGGCTGGATGAGGTGATCGTGCTTGCGCGGTTGCAGGGTTTGTCTTGGCCTGGGGCGCAAGCTAGGCGATGCCGCTCTGGTACTCGCCTTTCGGTACGCTCCTAAGCTTCGGGCTTTGAGGCTTCAGACTCTCAAGCTCTGAAGCTCTGAAGCTCTGAAGCTCTGAAGCTCTGAAGCTCTGAAGCTCCGAGGGCTCCGAGGGCTCCGAGGCTCCGAGGCTCAGAGGCTCTGAGGCTCTGGGGCTAACCAGGCTTTCTCGACGTTGCGCTGTTTCGGTGCATCGAAGGCTCGGGTCGTCGAGGGCGCGGTGCCCTCACCGCTTGCGAGACACGCCGTGAATCCGTCCGTGGAGGCTCGGTGGCGGCATCCATGCCGCCACACGGTCCCGCAACCGGCAAGGGCACCGCACCAGAAAGTTGGTCGGTAGTCACGTGAAAGCAGCTTGTTGCACGACGTGCATTGGACGTTGGCCGTTGGGCCGGGCAAGTACATCACTATCCAAAATGCATATCACGCACTGCTCTTGCCCATACGTACCAGACATCCCGACTGGTTGCCGCTCGACGTGCATCGCGCATTGAACCGGCGCATCGGCATCAAACAACGCGCATCAAGCATTGCGCTTAGCTGTGCACACCGACCATCTCGACTGGTCCTTGCCCGCCCACCGTCGCGGGACCTTACGCGGCATGGATGCCGCGTAAGAGCCTACATGGACGTACTTGCGGCGTGTCCTGCGAGGGTGGGCGGGCAAGGGCCCTGCAGCAAAACCACACATCACCCCGCTCTACAGCTGATCTATCCGCAAAGCCGTACTGCCTTGCGACATGTCCGCGATGGTGGGCGGCAAAGGCCCTGCAGCCAAGCCGTGGATCAGTCGCTCTACGACGCACGCACCGCATCGGGCATCATGTCGCGATGAAGATCTATCTTGTTGGCGGCGCAGTCCGCGATGCCCTGCTTGGCCAGCCCGCTGGCGACCGCGACTGGGTGGTGGTCGGTGCCGATCAGGCGCAGATGGAACGCCTGGGCTTCAAACCGGTGGGGAAGGATTTCCCGGTGTTCCTGCATCCGCGCAGCAGTGAGGAATATGCGTTGGCGCGTACCGAGCGCAAGTCCGGGCGCGGCTATCGCGGCTTCGTGGTGGATGCCGATCCTTCGGTGACGCTGGAAGAGGATCTGCTGCGCCGCGACTTCACCATCAACGCAATCGCACGCGATGAGGACACTGGCGAGTTGTTCGATCCGTATGGCGGCGCGCGCGATCTGCAGGCGCGCGTGCTGCGGCACGTGGGGCCGGCCTTTGTCGAAGATCCCGTGCGCGTATTGCGCGCTGCCCGCTTCATGGCACGCCTGGCACCGCTTGGTTTCACTGTCGCGCCCGAGACCGCAGCACTGATGCGCGAGATGGCCGCCAGCGGCGAGCTGGACAGCCTGGTGCCCGAACGTGTGTGGCAGGAATTGCGCCGCGTGCTGGAGAGTGCGCAGCCGTCGGCATTCCTGCGCACGCTGCACGATACCGATGCGCTGCGCGTCATCCTGCCCGAGATCGATGCACTGTATGGCGTGCCGCAACGTGCCGAGTTTCATCCCGAGGTGGATACCGGCATTCACCAGGAAATGGTCAGCGACATGGCCGCGCGACTGGCGCCCGGCGACGCGCTGGTGGGCTTTGCCGCATTGACCCACGACCTGGGCAAGGCACTCACACCAGCGGAAGAATGGCCGCGCCACATCATGCACGAACAGCGCGGCGTCGCCCCACTGCAGACATTGTGCGAGCGACTCAAGGTGCCACAGGATTATCGCCAGCTCGCCATCACCGCCTGCCGCGAACACTTGAACGTGCATCGCCTGGCCGAACTGCGCGACCGCACCGTGCACGAGCTGCTGGTGCGCTGCGACGCGTTCCGCCGCCCCGAGCGCATCGCGCAACTCGCGCTGGTCTGCGAAGCCGACAAGCGTGGCCGGCTGGGCAGCGAAGACGCCGCGTACCCACAGGGCGAACAACTCAAACGCCTGCATGCCGCTGCGCTGGCCATCAATGCGCGCGACCTGGCTGCAGAAGGCCTGCAAGGCCCGCAGATCGGCGAGGCATTGGCGAAGGCGCGGATTGCGGCGATTGCGGCCGCAAGAAAGCCCGGCACATAGCCGATGCATCGCGCATACCGTTGTCTAAACGCAACGGGGATGTAATCGCGCCAAGCAAAGCGTTGCCGCTCAGATCCGGACTAGCGAAAGATCCCCGGGTCGAAATTGCAACCGCGAGTCGCCGTCATTGCAATAAGGCGGCTGCCCGAGAGCAGCCGCCCGGCCGACGTCACAGCTTGAAATTCAGGCTCAGCATGAAGGAGCGGCCGTTCTTGTAGATGTAGTACGGCTGGTTCTTGTTGCCGATATAGCTGAAGTAGGTTTCATCCAGCAGATTGGTGGCTTCCAGCGCCACGCGCAGGCGCTCGGTGGCCTGGTAGCCGAACGAGGCATCGACCTGGGTGAATGCATCGGTCATCTGCTGGCCGTTGAGGCGGCCGATCTGGGTGAAGTATTCCGAGCGCCAGCCCAGATTCACCCGCGCGCTCCATTTGCCCTGCTCGTAGTACGGGCTGATGTTGTAGGCGTTGCGCGAGTTGTACGGCAGGCTGTAATCGCCGTCGGTCTTGGAATCGGAATAGGTGTAGTTGGCCACCACGCCGAACCCGTTGCCGAAGTTGTGCTGCAGGTTGAGCGCAACGCCGCGCACCTTGGCATCGCCAGCGTTGGTCGGCACGGAGGTCTGATAGGTGCTCGAGCCGCCGGTGGCGTTGTTGAAGAACACCCGGTCTTCCACGGTGGTCAGGATGTAGTTGGAGATATCGCGCGAGAAGAACTCGCCGCTGAGCAGGCTGCTGTCGGAGAAGTACCACTCCAGCGATGCGCCCAGGTTGGTGGACTCGTACGGACTCAATCCAGGATTGCCCGTGGACGCAGTGAGCGTGGTGTCGTCGGTGGCCACGTACGGGGTCATGTTGGTGTAGCGCGGCCGTGCGATCACCTTGGAGGCAGCAAAGCGCAGCATCAGATCGTCGCGCAGGTCGTAGGCGATGTTGAAGGACGGCAACCACTTGCCGTAGCTGTTGAGGAAGTTGACCGGCGTATAGCCGCCACCGGGCGCATAGCTGAAACCATCGGTGGAATCGCGGGTGTGCACGTAACGCACGCCAACGTTGCCGCGATAGCGCTCGCCGGAAAAATTGCCCTGCAGGAACCAGGCGCGGTTCTGTTCTTCGATGCTGTAGTTGCCGGCGTAGCTGATCGGCAAGCCGTCATCGCCTTCCAGGCCACCGATGTACTGGCTGATGGAGCCGCTGTTGATGGTCGACCAGCGCTGCATGTCGGCGCTGGTCGACAAGCCGTCCAGATAGCCCGATGGCGTGGTGCCCGGCGAGAACGCGGCCAGCGTGCTGCCGTCGTTCGGGGTCCAGGTGCGGCTGTAGGAGGACTGCCCGGTGGCGTGATTGGTGAGCTTGATGCCGGTCAGGATCTGGGTGAACGGCCCCCACTCCACCGCATGGTCGAAGTCCAGCTGCAGGTAGCGTTCCTTGTCGTATTGCGGGCTGTGGCTGGCCGAGGCATTGTTGAGCTGCATCGCCGCCGCGTTGGTGGGGTCGGTGCTGTAGTCCATCGCGGTGCGGCGCCCGTCGATGTTGTAGCTGTAACCGGCGAGGTTGCGGAACTGGATGCCGTAGATGCGCTCGGCGCCGCCCTGCGAACTGGTGTAGCCCACCTGGCTGGACGCATTCCAGCCATCGCCATGCCAGTCGGCGCGTAGATGGATGCTGCCGGTGCTGACCTCGCTGTTGCGCAGGTAGCCGTCCAGGTAGGTGTTGGACTGGTCGCCGAACGTACCCGAGGTCGCCACGCCATTCTCGAAGCCCAGCGCCTGCGCATCGCCGGGGGTGGAACCCCAGTAGCCATAGCGGCTCTGGTTGTAGTTGTCGAAACTCTCCTTGACGTACAAACCGGTCAGGTTGAGCTCGAAATCGGCATCCGGCTTCCACTGCAGCGCCGCGCTGACGCCATCGCGCTTGCGCGTCTGCTGGAACAACGCGGTGTTGATCGAGGTCGGAAACACGCCGGTGTTGTTGCCGACCACAGACGCCGGGAACCCTGCGCCTTGCACATTGTCGTAGCCGAAGATCTCCACGCCATCGCGGCGCAACACGCGCTGCGAATGCATCACCGAGGTAAGCACACCGAGCGTTTCATCCTGGTTCTTCCAGCTGTACAGCGCCGAGGCATTCGGCTTGCCCTCCTCGGAACGATCGTTATAGCCGTAGCTCACCGTGCCGGTCAGCGTGTTGCGCTCAAGATCCAACGGCTTGCGCGTGTGCACGATCACGGTGCCGCCGATCGAGCCCTCGTCGATGCGTGCCTCCGGTGTCTTGTAGACCTCCATCAGGCCGACCACTTCCGGCGCCAGCGTGCTGTAGTTGAACGAGCGGCTATCCGGGTCGTTGGGATCGCCGCCCCAACTGGTGGAGGCGATGGTCTGGCCGTTGAGCAGCACGCGATTGAGTGCCGGATCGGTGCCGAGGATGCTGACCTTCTCGCCTTCGCCGAACTGGCGATCCACGGTGATGCCGGACAGGCGCGACAGCGACTCGGCGACGTTGGTGTCGGGGAATTTGCCGATGTCTTCGGCGCTGATCGCATCGACGATCGCATCGGCATTGCGCTTGACGTTGAGTGCCTTGCCGAGGCTGGCCTGATAGCCGACGACCTTGACCTCGTCCAGCGTGGACACCGAGGGATTGGTTTGCGCGGGCGCCTGTTCCTGCGGGGCTGCAGCCTGCTCCTGCGCACCTGCAGGCAACGCGGCAAGACCTGCCAGGGCAGCGCCACCGATCAACAGGCCGCGGACTGCAGTACTCAATGGGGTGCGACGCAGCGGATGCGCATGACAGAACAGGTGACGGGACAACTCGAACACACGGGAAGACGGCATTGCGTAGACCTCTTGACGGATGTCAGGTGGCAACCATGTGGTTGCACGACAACGCGCGATGCGCGTGACATGCCCGCACTCCGTCCCCTGTGCCGGATGCGAGCAGCGTCCCGCATCGCCGTAGCGGCATGCGGGTCAGCGCCGGTCCGACCAGCGGCCGGACGACAACGCTTTCAAGATTTCAGAAGTGGCTCCTGCTCGCTGACAACGTTATCAGCGAAGGTGCCTTTCGCGGCCGGGGCTGTCAACTCGCTGCCACAAAAGCCCAGTTTCATGCCTGAAACCGCACCGACGACGCAGATATTGGAATGACAGCGTGATCGCGTTCGCACTCATGTGCATCGACGATGCAGACCACTGCGCGTAGCGACCTGATGCCACAAGGCTGCGCAGCCGGATGTTGCGATGCAGAGTGTGTTGCAGGCTTCGTTGTGGTGGATGGTGTATGCGGCGCCTTGCCGAACCACTGCGATTGCAGTGCTGACGTGCGGCAAGCGCATGCGGCTGCAGTCATCGTCGAGCGTCTACTGCAACGGAAAGCGCGTCGGTTGCACTACGTGTTGCGTGACGTCGGAAGCGCCCGGGTTCTGCTTGGCTGCTCCAGCGTTCGACACTGATGCCTTTCCGGAGCTTGGCGAAAGCACGCCCTGCACTCGCGCACGCACGCACGCACGCACGCACGATCATGCTGCAGCGTACCGACGATGGCGGTTCACCGCAGACACGACCGCAAACAAGGCTTCAAGCGCATCGCGCCGCACGAACGGGTTCGTGCGGCGGCGCGCGGCCTTACTCGCGCTGCCCGGCCACCCAGGTGGCAAGTACCTGTACATCGGCATCCACCAGCACCAGATCGGCCTGGTAGCCGGGTGCAATGCGGCCCAGGCGCTGGCCCAGGCCGATGCATTGCGCCGGATAAGTGGACGCCATGCGCGCGGCTTCGGCCAGATCCACGCCCAGCCACTGCACGCTGTTGCGCACGGCCGTGGCCATGTCCAGCGCCGAGCCGGCCAGTGCGCCGTCGGCATTGCGTACCACGCCGTCCACCGCGGTGATGGTTTCGCCGTACAGGTCGAAACTGGGGCTGTCGGCACCGACCATCGGCATGGCGTCGGTGACCAGCAACAGCTTGCCGCGCGGTTTGGCGGCCAGCGCCACGCGCAGGCTGGCCGGGTGCACGTGAACGCCATCGACGATGATGCCGCACCACACATCAGGGTCTTCCAATGCGGCGCCGACCGCGCTGGGCTCGCGCCCGGCCAGTTGCGACATCGCGTTGTACAGATGGGTGAAACCGCTGACGCCGGCGGCAATGCCGTCGCGCGCCTGCTCGTAGCTGGCTGCGGTGTGGCCGGCAAACACGATCGCGCCGCCGGCGACGAAGGCGCGGATGTCGTCCAGCGGCACGCGCTCGGGTGCGAGCGTGATCAGGGTGACGCCGTTGTCCAACGAGGTATCGACGGCAATCTCGTGCGCGTCGGGCAGGCGGAACTTGTGCGCGTCGTGCGTGCCCTTGCGGGCCGGGCTCAGGTACGGGCCTTCCAGATGGATACCGAGCACGCCGGGCACGCCTTGCGCGATGGCCTGGCGCGTAGCGTCGATCGCCTCGGCCATCACCTCGGCGGTGTCGCTGATCAGCGTCGGCAGCATGCCGGTGGTGCCGTAGCGGCGATGCGCCGCCGCGATCGTGGCCAGCGCCTGCGGATCGCGCGCATTGTTGAACAACACGCCACCGCCGCCGTTGACCTGGATGTCGATGAAGCCGGGCAGCAAGGTGGCGCCACCCAGATCCACGCGCGTATGCGCCTGCGCAACGCGCGTATCGTCAGCCGCCACCACCGCCTGGATCTGCGTGCCGGCCAGCAGCACCACCAGCCCATCCTGCAAGCCATCGTCGGTGAGCACGCGTGCATTGCACAACGCTTGAATCGGGGAAGCATCCATGTTCAAACGGTTTCCGTGACCTTGTTCAAGTGCGGCGGCAGATCGGGATTGTTGCCACGTTGCAGGGCCAGCGCGTTGATCGCGCGGTAGAAGCTCTGCACGGTCAGCAGCGGCGCGCTGGCCGGGTGCGCCGCATCCACGAGCGGCAGGTCGCCGTCGGGGGCGGCCAGCCACACCTGCGCGCCACGCGCGCGGAATTCGGCGGCGAGCGCACGCGTGCCGGCGCCGGTTTCGTCGGGCTGGGCGAACACCAGCACCGGGAAGCCCGGCCCCACCAGCGCCATCGGGCCGTGTTTGACCTCGGCCGAGCTGTACGCCTCGGCATGCAGGCCGCAGGTTTCCTTGAACTTCAGCGCCGCTTCCTGCGCCGCGCCCAGGCCCAGGCCGCGACCGAGCACGAACAGGTTGTGTGCCGGCACCAGGCCGGCAGTGAGCGCGGACCAGTCGGCCTGCCAAGCGGCGCGCAACTGCTGCGGCAGTGCTTCCACCGCCGCGAGCAGGGCCGGGTCGTTCTTCCACACTGCGCCCAGGTGCAGCAGCGCAGCCAGCGAGGCGAGATAACTCTTGGTAGCGGCAACGCTTTTTTCCGGGCCTGCGCCCAGCGGGATCACCACCTCGGCCAGCTGCGCCAGCGGCGAATCCTCGACGTTGACCAGCGCGACCACGCGCGCGCCGGCCGCCTTGGCGGCCTCGGCATTGCGCAGCAGGTCCGGGCTCTTGCCCGATTGCGAAATCACGATGTACAGCGCGCCGCGCAACTGCAGCGGCGATGCGTAGACCGAGCCCACCGACGGCGATGCAGAGGCGGTCACGATGCCCAGTTGTGTTTCGAACAGATACTTGGCGTAGGTCGCAGCGTGATCGGAACTGCCGCGTGCGCAGGTCACCACGAACGGCGGCGGCGTGTCGCGCAGCGACTGCGCGAGGGCGGCGATGGTGTCGGCATTACGGGCGAACTGTGCGGCGACCACATCGGCGGTCTGCGCCGCCTCGCGGAACATCAAGGTCTCAGTTTCGGTGGGAAGGCTCATCGTGCTCAGGCGGATTCGGGAGGAAGGGATTTGGCGGACGGCGTCTGCGCCGGTGCAGTGGAACCGCGCACCACCAGCTGCGGCACGAAGCCGCGGTTCTGCAATTGCGCGGGCTGGTCGTCGTAGGCATCGCTGCGCAGCTGGCTGATCAACAGGCGTGCGGCATGCCGCGCGATGTCGTCGGTGGCCTGCTTGGCGGTGGTCAGCGCCGGCCAGGACTGACGCGAGAACGGGCTGTCCTCGAAGCCGGCGATCGACAATTGATACGGCACGTTCATGCCGGTGGACTTGGCTGCGGCCAGCACGCCCGCGGCGATTTCATCGTTGCTGCCGAAGATGGCGGTGGGCGGCTCGCGCAACGACAGCAGCCGGCGCGCGCCACGGAAGCCGTCGTCGAAGGTGTAATCGCCGGGAATCACCAGGTGCTTGTCCAGGGTGATGCCGTAGTCCTTCAACGCCGCCTCGTAACCGGCGTAACGCTCGCCGCTGGAGCGGTGCTGCGGGCCACCCCACAGGAACCCGATGCGCTGATGGCCCAGCTGGACCAGATGCTCGGTGATCTCGTAGGCGGCAGCGCGGTCGTCGATATAGACGCAGGGGCCGTCGCCCGGATCGTCGGTGGCGGCGATGATGCGCACGCTCTTGATGCCGCGCGCAGCCAGGCCGGCCATCAGCTCGGGGCGCTCGGACATCGGTGCGGTCAGCACCACGCCGGCCAGCCGTGAGCGCTGCACCCATTCGGCCAGTTCTTCGGCCAGCAATGGCGAGGTGGAATCGCAGGGATGGATCTGCAGGCCGAAGCCGGTTTCGCGGCAGGCGGCCAGCACGCCGTTCTGGATGCCGATGATGTGATACGGGTTGGGATTGTCGTAGACCAGGCCGATCACGAACGGCGTGCCGCTGCGCAGGTTGCGCGCGGACGGATCCGGTTCGTAGTCGAGATCGGCGATGGCGCGCAGCACGCGCGCGCGCGTGGCCTGCATCACCGACGGTTCGTTGTTGATCACGCGCGACACGGTCTTCAACGAGACCTTGGCGCGCTCGGCGACATCTTTGATGGTGGGCCTGCGCATGGGTGTGCCTTGTTCGTCGGAACGCATCATGCTGCCTGGTTCACTTGGCCTGGGCCGGCAGGCCCACACGGTAACCGCGCAGCGAATAGAACAGGATGTAGAGATAGCACGGCACCATCAGCGCAGCGAACACGACCTGGAAGTCGTAGTGCTGTTTGAGAATGGCGAACAGCTGCGGAATGATCGCGCCGCCGGCAATGCCCATGACCAGCAAGGCCGACCCGATTTCGGTGAAGCGGCCGAGCCCGCGAATGGCCAGCGGAAAGATCGCCGGCCACATCATCGCGTTGGCAAAACCGAGCGCGGCCACGAAGCCCACCGACACATAGCCGTGGGTCAGCAGCGCGCCCAGCGAGAACAGCACGCCCAGCAGCGCCGACACGCTCAGGTAGCGCGCCTGCGAGATCACACCTGGAATCAACGCCAGGCCGACGATGTAGCCAACCAGCATCGCGCCCAGCGTGTAGGAGGTGAAGATCTTGGTGCTGTCCAGCGGCAGATTGAAGCCGTGGCCGTAGGTGCCGATCGCATCGCCGGCCATCACTTCCACGCCCACGTAGACGAACAGGCACAACACGCCCAGCCACAGGTGCGGGAACTGGAAGATGCTGGACTTCTGCACGCCAACCGCGCTGCCGGGCGTGGCATTGGCCTCGGAGGCCCGCAGCTCCGGCAGCGGCGAGAACAGCACACCGATCGCCAGCAACAGCAGCACGCCGGACATCACCAGATATGGTGCGTGGATCTTGGCGGCGAAGGCCGTGAGCAACTGCTGCTTGGTCGCCGCATCGGCGCTGGCCACCTGCGCGGACAGATCGCCGATGCCGTGCAACACCAGCGAGCCGATCAGGATCGGCGCCAGGATGCCGGCGATCTTGTTGCAGATGCCCATCAGCGCGATCCGCCGCGCCGCGCTCTCGATCGGCCCGAGGATGCTGATGTACGGGTTGATTGCGGTCTGCAGCAGCGCCAGGCCGCTGCCGATCACGAACAGGCCGCCCAAGGCACCCGGATACCAGCGCTGGGTGGCGAACTGACCGAAGCCGGCCGCGCCCACCGCCATCACCACCAGGCTCAGCGCCAGCCCCTTCTTCATGCCGGTGCGCTTGAGGATCCACGACGCCGGCAGCGCCAGGAAGAAGTACGACAGGTAGAACACCATCAGCACCAGGAAGGCATTGACCTCGTTGAGGTCGAACGCCAGCCGCACGAAGGTGATCAGCGGCCCGTTGATCCAGGTGAAGAAGCCGATGATGAAGAACAGCACGCCGACGATGGCGATCGAGACAACGGGATTTGCGGGCCTGGCGGTAGTCATGGATCGGCTGGCTCTTGAGTTGTCGGTTGGGGGGCGCCGCGCTGGATCAGCGACGCAGTTCGGCGACGAAATCGTAGAAATCGTTGTGGCAATAGGTGTCGGTCAATTCGATCGCGCTGCCGTCGCGCGCATAGCCCACGCGCACCACATGCAGGATCGCCTCGCCGGTCTTCATGCGCAGGTGTTCGGCCAGCCGCGCGGGCAGATTGATCGCGCGGAAGTACTGCAGCGCGCGCACCACCGGGGTGCCCTGCGCGTCCAGGTAGCTGTAGAGCGAATCGCCGATCTGCTGCGGGTCGGCGACGATGCGCTGCGGCAACACCGCATGCTCGTAGGCCATGACCCGGTCGTCGGCGCTGCGCAGGCGGGTCAGCGAGGCCACCGCCGCATCCGGCGACAGGCCCAGCCGCAGGATCTCTTCGCCATGCGCCGGACGCAGCCGCCGCTCCAGCCAGCGCGTGCCGGGCTCGTAGCCCTTGATGCGCAGCGTCTCGCTGAAACTGGTCAGGCCGCTGAGCTGGTGCTGGATCTGCGTGGTGACAAAGGTGCCGGCGCCCTGCCGGCGCGAGACCAGACCCTGTTCGACCAGCACGTCCACGGCCTGGCGCAGGGTCACCCGCGAGATCTGTAGCCGCTCGCACAGCTGGCGCTCGGCCGGCAGCGCCTCGCCAGCCTTCCACTGCGCGCCGCGGATCTGCTCGTCCAGCTTGCTCGCCAGTTGCAGATACAGCGGCGTCGGCGCGGAGGCGTCCAGCGTCAGCGCGTCCATCCGGGGGTCGGTGTCCGTTCTGGCTTCGGTTTTCGGTTTGGCCATTGCCTGTCCTCCGGACCGACTTGGATTCGTTAGGTCCAATATAGTACCAATTTGCTCAGCGCGCATTAGCGGCTGTGGATTATTGGGAGCGGTGATAGGCCCTGGCTGACGCAGGCTTTCGCCGCGTCAGTCGTGGGCGGGATGCATGCCGATCAGCAGGCCGGTGCCGGGCTGCGTCACCCGTTGCCGGGTCGGGCAATCACAGCCGCAGATACCAACGCCGCCGATCCATCCACCAGCCCACGCACCAACACAGCAGCGTGTAGCTCAGCGCGCACAGCAGCGAGCCGAGCGGGCCCGGCGCAATGGTCTGGAACACGCGGATGCCGGCCCAGGCGTACAGGTCCAGCCCGGAGCTGCCGGCCGGGAGCAACCGCAGCACCACCACGAACAATTCGGAGAACAGGTAGATCGCCAGCGGGTTGCGCCCCAGCACGGTAAAGAAGCCGCTGCCGCTGCTCCAGCCGCGCAACTCCAGCAGGTAGACCAGTGCGCCCAGCGCCAGCAGATCCAGGCCTACCGTGCAGGCGACGAACGACCCGCTCCAGAGCTTCTTCGACAGCGGCCAGGCCGGGTGCCAGAGCAGTGCCAGCAGCACCAGCCCCGCGCCCGCCAGCAACAGGCTGCGCGTGGCGGCACCGGTCTTGCCGTGCCGCTGCAGGAAGCGCCCGCTCAGATAGCCGGCCAGCACGTTGACCGTGGCCGACAGCGTGCCAAGCAGGCCCTCGGGGTCGAAGCCGCCATCCTTGCGATACAGGTGCGCGCGCCCGTACAGCCACAGGTCCAGCCGGGTGCCGGCGTTGCCGGTCTTGCTCAGCTCCGCACCGGGCTGGCCAAAGACGTACAGCAATGCCCAGTAGCCCAGCAGCAGCGCGACGCAAACCGGCGCGATAGCGCGTGGCGGCAGATAGCGCACCAGCAACGCTGCGAGCAGATAGCACAGGCCGATCCGCTGCAGCACGCCGGTCAGGCGGAGTTGATCGACTGCAGTGAACGCCCATCCACCATCGGGCTGCGGGTGGAAGAACGGAAACCAGTACATCAGCACGCCGCACATCACGATCAGCGCGGCGCGCTTGCCCACGCGGGCGAGGAACTGCCGGTGCGGCGTGCCGCTGGCCAGCGCAAAACTCATCGCGCTGCCGACAGCGAACAGGAACGAGGGAAACACCAGATCGGCAAGCGTGAAGCCGAACCAGGCCGCGTGGGTCAGCTGCGCATATGGCTGCGCGCCGGGCCCGGCGGTGTTGACCAGGATCATCAGGAAGATGGTCAGGCCGCGGAACACGTCCAGCGACAGGAAGCGTTCGCGCCTGGGTGCTGCGGTTGCAGTGCCAGCCGCAGCAGGGAGTGTTTGTGCGCTCATTGCAGTTCCTTGCCCAGCGACTGCAGGTGGAGGCGGCGCGCAGACCTGCTGCCCGTGGCGAATGTCGCTGCTTCGGTACGGAAGCGCTCATGTAGGGCCGCGATGTGGAATATGGATCTGCTCATTGGGCAGTGCCTTGCCTGGTGCTGCGAATGGCACCGTGCGCCATCCCGTGCACGTCGCCTTGGGCAATGCCTTGCATCGCATCGCGCGTGCTGCCTTGCGCATTGCGTTGCATGGCGCGTTGCAAGCCCTCTTGCGCGTCCACCTGCGCCAGCAAGCTGCGTAGCAGTGTCAGTAGGTCGCGGGGTGGCTGTCGCTTCGGCGGCACGTCCTGCGCGGCCCATTGGCGCTCCCACGCGGCAAGCTGCGTGTTGACTGCCGCTGCGTCGAACGGTGTGCCCGCCTTGCGTGCGGCGCGGTATGCGCCGAGAAAGCGCGTCCAGCGCTGCAGATAGAAATCCGCGTACATGCCCTGCCATGCCTTGGACGCGTAATCGGCCAGATTGCCGTCGCCGCCCCAGATGCTGACCTGCGCACGCGCATTGCCGACATAGGCACGCCGCAGTGCGGCATCGTTGCCGGCGGCCGCGGCGGCCTGGCCGGTCCAGTCGGCCAGGGTTTCGTGCTGGCCGCCGACCAACGCATCCAGCCCCTGCACCAGTTGCGTGGTGCGTGCCAGCAACGCATCGCCGCGCGCGAGGTCGCCGGCGTCGTAGGCCTGCACCACCGCCTGCAATTGACGGTCGGCATGCAGGCTCAGGTAGTGCCGCGCGTCTTCGATCAGGTCGTAGCGGTACAGCGGTGCGTCGGCATAGCGGTCGGCCTGCTGCAGCAACGCGTCGATGGCGCGGCGCAGGCGTTGCGGGTCGCCGGGGCGGTCATCGAAGCCAATGATGTCGGCGGTCGGCCGCTTGAACAGCAGATACGCGCCGGCGCGCTTGTTCCACCAGCGCGGCGACCAGTAGCGGGTCTGGTAGATACCCGCTTCCAGATCCGACCAGGCCTGCAGCAATGCCGCATCGCTGCGGCCGTAGCGCGCGCGGGTGTATTGGCTGAGCCATTGCGACCAGGATTGTTGCGGGCCCTCCCAGGCCAGCGCGTAGAGATAGTCGTAAACCACCGAGTTGCTGTGCAGCCCTTCCGGAAACACGCCAAAGCCGCGCAGATTGCGTTTGTCCGGATCGGCCAGCAAGGCCTGCAGATCGTGTCGATAAAACGCGAAGTCGCCGTACAACGGGTTGCTGGCGCCGTAGTTGTGCACGTAGCCATAGATCCACTGCTTGTTGTCGAAGGCCTGCGAGGACTTCCAGGTGCCGGGATAGCGGTCGTTGCCGATGTCCAGCACCATCAAGCGCGCGTCGGGCACCTTACCGAGAAACGCAGCGATCGCCTGCGGTTGCCAGAACTCGCGGTCGGCACCGAACAGCCAGCCCTGCATCACCCAGGTGGCCTGCGGATTGACCTGCGCGATGGAGCGATACAAGGCCTGCCCGTACTCGGCCAGGCGTGCATCGCGTTGCGCCGCCGGTACGGCCTTGGCACGTGCGGCATCGGAGTTGGCGATGCTGTCGCCGTACTTGGCGGCGGCCACGTCGCTGCCGTCGTCGGCCACCGGCGGCAGCATCTCGTTGAAGGCGTCGGCCAGATAGAACTCGCCTGCACCGTAGGCCTGCGTGTACAGCTCCAGAAACCGGCGCGCGACCTGGGCGAACAACGGATCGCGTGGATCCAGCCAGTAGGTTTCGTGGAAGCCTTCCCAGGCGCGCATGCGGTAGATGCGCGCGTTGGGATGCGCCTGCGCGAATGCCTTGGGCACGTAGCCGGCAAACGCCGGCAGCACCGGTTGCATGCCCAGCTCGCGCATGCGGGTGAGGATCTGCGTCTGCAGCACGCGCTTGCTGTCGATCCATTGCTGCGGCAACGGTGCACGATAACCTTCGATATTGCCCATGCGCTGCCACGGGGTGAAGGCGGGGCCGGAGAAATACTCTGCCAGCGCGTCATCGCCCACGCCGAACTCACGCCACAGCGCCTGCCAGATCGCCTCCTGCCCTTCCATCGCCAGCGGCATGTCGATGCCGTGCAGCGCCATCCAGTCGATCTCGCGCTGCCAGCGCGGCCAGTCCCAGAACGGCGTGGTGTAGCCGTAGGTGCAGGTGTTGAGATAGGCGCGATGGGCAAACGGCGTGCGCACCTGGCCGCTGCTGTAGGCCGGCCATTGCGCCGGTAGCGCCACGCGGTCGCCTTCCCAGCTCATCGAGGCCGCACCGGCCTGGCCCAGATAGGCGTAGGCGCCACGCGCCAAGGCCACCTGCGAGGAGCCGGCAATGCGCACCGTGTCGCCGCCAGCATCGATGCGATACCAGTCCGCGCCGTCGCCGCGCGGTGCCACGCGCATCTCGAACTGGGCGGCGCGTGCGCCGATCAGGCGTTGCAGCACCGCCTGTGCGGGCGGTGCGGCCAGCACGGTGAGGGGAATGGCGAGCAAGGCGCCTAGCACTGCGCCGGCGAACAGTCGCGCGGGCGCGGACGGGAGAAACGATGAGGTAATCATGGCGAGTTCCGATACTGCACGGTGACGACGTCGTGGAATCCAAACGGTTGATCCGCAGCGACCTGCAGGATCACCGCCAGCGTGCGCGCGCCGGCTGCGGGTGCAAGCGCCAACTTGATCGGCGTACCGGCCGCCGCCTGCGTCACTGCACGGCCATCCAGAAACACCTGCGCCGGCCCGCTGAGGCGGCCCAGGTCGAGCATGCCGCCGTGGGCCTGCACGCCTTGCCACGGCGTGAACCGGGTGCGGTACAACACGTAGCCGGCGCGTTCGGGCGCGGTTTCCAGGGTGCCGGGCAACGTGTTGCTCCAGCTGTTGTTGTCGTTGGGGCGGCGCGAGAGATCCGGTACCGGCGGCTGCGCGAAGGCGGCGGTGTGGCGCCAGCTCTCGACCACCATCACCGGCGCCACGATCGGCACCGTGGCTGGCAGCGGCACCGCCACGCACGCAATCTCGATCACCGCATCGCGCACGCCTGCGCTGCGCGCCTGCAGCCGCAACACGCCTGCGCCACGCCCGGCCTGCACGATCGCCTGCGCCAGCCCGTTGAACAGGGCCACTTGCATGCCCTGATCGGCGGCGTGCGCATTCGGGTCGCCATTGCCGACCCCCAGCAGGCGGCCGCCGCTGATCTGCAGCGTCAGCATTGCATTGCAATCGGGCACGTGGCGACCTTGCGCATCCACCGCTTCCAATGTCACCGGCTGCGCATCGCGGCCATCGCCGCGTAGCTGGGGGCGGTCGGGTGTAAGCCGCAGCGCGACAGGCGCGCCGGTGGTTTCCACCCGCGTACGCGCCACCTCGCGGCCGTCGCGCCAGGCCACCGCTTCGAGCACGCCCGGCGCATAGCCCACCTGCCACTGATTCATCTGCGCGCGATCCACCCCCTGTTTGCCCAGCGAGCGGCCATTGAGCCACAGCTCTACCTGCGCGGCATTGCAGAACGCCATCACCTTGATCGGCCGGCCTTCGCGACCCGGCCAGTTCCAGTGCGGCAACAGGTGCAGCACCGGCGCGTCGTCGATCCACAATGCACGGCGCAACCAGTACGCCCCCTTGGCAAATCCGCATTGATCCATGATGCCGAAGAACGCGCCCACTGACGGCCATTCGAACGGCGTGGGTTCACCGCGATAATCGAAGCCGGTCCACACGAAACTGCCGGCGACGAACGGGCGTTCGGCAATCAGCTGCCAGGCACGGCGGTGGGTATTGCCCCAGTCCGCGGCCAGGCTGTCGTCTTCGGCTACCACGTGCGCGTCCAGGTCGGTGAACCACGCGCCGCGGGTCTGGAACGCGCTGGTGTCCTCGCTGGACAGCATCGGCGTGCGCGGCCGCGCCGCATGCACGCGGTCGTAGTTGAACTGGCGGTAGTTGAAGCCAAGCACGTCCACCACATCGGCCGCGCCACGGGTGGCGAACATGCCGTCGTTCATGCCGGCGGTGATCGGGCGGCTGTCGTCGAGCGCGCGCACGGCGCTGGCGGCGCGCGCCATGATCGCGTAACCGGTGGCGGTGCCCTGCAGCGGCTCCTCGTTGAGCAGCGACCACAGGAACACGCTGGGATGGTTGCGCTGGCGCCGCACCATGTTCTGCAGCAGCGCCACATACTCGGGTGCGGGATTGAACAGCCTGTTCTCGGCCATCACCAGCATGCCGAGCCGGTCGCAGGCCTGCAGCAGTTCCGGCGCCACCGCGTGATGCAGGCGGATGGCATTGCAGCCCATCGATTTCAGGCGCTGCAGGCGAAACGCGTGCAAGGCATCGGGCAGCGCCACACCGACGCCGGCATGGTCCTGATGCAGGCATACGCCCTTGATCTTGAGCGGGCGGCCATTGAGGAAGAAGCCGTGGTCGGCATCGAAGCGCAGGCTGCGAAAGCCGATCTCGCACTCGACACGGTCGCTGCGGCCGTCTGCGCCACGCACGCTGGCCTGCACGCGATACAGCACCGGCGTGTCCACGCTCCAGCGCTGCGGCTGCTGCACCGACATGCTGATGGCCGCCTGCGCGGTACCGAATGCAGCCACGCGCAGTTGCGTCTCGCCACTCGCCACGACAGCACCGTTTGGGTCGCGCAGCGCCACATCCACCCACGCCTCGGCAGGCTGTTCGCCGCTGTTGACCAGGTCCAGTTGCACCGGCAGCTGCCAGAGATCGCCCGGGCCTTCGCGCGGCACCGCCGCCAGGCCATCGCCGGCAATATGCAAGGGCGCACGCAGCACCAGCCAGGTGTGCCGGTAGATGCCGCCGCCTTCGTACCACCAGCCGTCCATCGCCTCGGCATCGACGCGGATGGCGATGCTGTTCGCGGCATTGCCGTAGCGCGCGACCGGCGTGAGATCGATGACCAGCCCGTTGTAGCCGCTCCAGCTGCGCGCCATCAGCATGCCGTTGACCCACACGGTGGCATGGCTGGCGATGCCGTCCAGACGCAACTCTACCGCCTGGCCGCGCAAGGATTCGTCCAGCCGCAGCGTGCGCCGGTACCAGGCAATCCCGCGCGGGCGATAGCCCTGCGCGATGTTGGCGTCGGCGCGCACCGCCTGCTCCACCACAAAATCGTGCGGCAGTTGCAGCTGTCGCCAGCCGGTGTCGTCGAAGTCCGGTGCCGCCGCACCCCAGGCGCGGCCGGCCTTGGCGTTGTCGTAGGTCTCGTCCTGCGCCAGCAGGCGCGGCGGCGGCAGATCGCCGGCATGGAAGCGCCAGCCCTCGTCCAGGTCCAGCCACTGGCCGGCGTCATCGGTGCCCGCTGGAGGTGGCGCGGGACGCGGCTTGCCGCCATGGTCCACGCGCGGTGCTAAAGCGCCCGCCGCGCCCGGCAGCAGCGCCGGCACGCCAAGCAGCGATGAGGCGCAGACGCTGCCGGCAAGGAACTCACGCCTGCGCATGACGGCGCCCGCCAGCCTGCACCGCAGACGTGCTCCGTGATGCACGCGGCGCAGCCACGCGCGCGGCCACTGCATGGCGCGCGTCCATCACACCTGCGGCATTGCCGGCGCTGCTGGCTGCCACCCGCAGCGGTGCATGCCGGCGCAGTGCTCGCTGGCCCGGCATCACAGCATGTCCCACTGCATCGACAGGTAGTAGCTGCGGCCGGTGACGCCGGTCATCTGCCAGCGGCTGGCGATGTCCTTGTAGGCCTCCTCGGTGCGGTTGGTGAGATTCAGGCCACCGAGCTGGAAGCTCAGCCTGTCGTTGACCTGGTAGCCGAGCACCGCATCCAGCTGGGTGCGCGCCTTCATGGTGTGGCCTTCGCGCGCGAAGAAGCTGTCGCTGCTGTCCTGTTCGTACTCGCTGCGATGGTTGAGCGAAACGCGCGCCGAATAATGCGCGCTCTCCCAGTACGCGGTGGCGTTCCAGGTCTGCTCGGACAGGTTGCGGATCTGGAAATCGGTATCGCGCTGCGGAATCACCCGAGTGAAGTTGGTGGTCACCCCGAAGCCGTCGATCGGCAGCCAGGCATCCAGCGATTGCGTCCAGCCCAGTTCGTAACCGCGGATCTTGACCTTGCTCGGGTCGTTGGTGGTGGCGGTGATCTCGTAGATATCGCCGCCGCTGTCCACGCAGTCGCCGGCCGCGTTGCTGGACAGCGCGGTGCCGTTGAAGGCGGCCGGGCAGACGATGCTGTTGAAGGTGCCGTTCTTGATGTTTTTCCAGAAGCCGGCCACGGTCAGCGCGCCGCCGTTGCCGTAGTACCACTCCAGGCTCAGGTCGGCCTGGTCGGCGGTCAGTGCCTTCAGATCGGTCTGGCCCTGGGTGACGACATAGGTGGTGGTGCCGCCGGTATTGGTGCCGGTGGAAATGGTCGAGGCGATGGCGGTGTTGCTGTCCAGGATCGGCCGCACCAGCACCTTGGCGGCGGCAAAGCGCAGCAGCAGGTCGTCGCGCATGTCCAGCACCAGATTCAGGCTGGGCAACCAGTTGGAATACTCGTACGGCGCGCGCGCGGTGCCGATCACCACATTGGCATCGTCGCTGGCGGCCTGCGCCTGGGTCAGGTAGGTGTCGGTGGTGCGCTTGGTGTTTTCGTAGCGCAGGCCGAGGTTGCCGCGCAGACGCATGCTGCCGATGTCGGTGTCGATGCGCGCCATCGCATAGGCCGAGGAAATGTCGTTCTCGATGCTGTAGCTGCTCTGCGGTGCGAACAGCACCGGCACGCTGATGCCGGCCGCCGCCAGCGAGCGTGCGTAGGCGGCGATGTCCGGGGTGACCCAGCTGTCCTGCGAGGCCAGCTGCCCGTCGAGGAAGTTGCTGACCGTGCTGTTGGCGGCCGACAGCTCCGGGAACATGTCGAAGCCCGACACCGCACCGGTCCTGAGCAGGTACAGAAAGTCACGCCGGCGCACGTCGCGCTCGAAGGTTTCGCGGCGGTACTTGGCACCAAAGCGCACCGCATTCAACACACCCAGCTCCAGATACCGTTCGGCATCCAGCTGCAGCGACCATTCCTTGTTGCTGAGCGACTGGATGGAACCGTTGGGATATTCGCTACGTACCAGATTGCGCTTGTCCCAGGCGCTAGTATCGTTGGCGTCGGCATCGGTGGTCAGCGAGATCGCGTCGGGATTGGAGGTATCCAGCAGCGTCGCCGAGGGGATCCGGCCCAGGATCGCGGCACGTTCGTTCTCGTCGGTCTTGCCCTGGGTGTAATTGGCCGCGCCGCTGAGCGTCCAGGCATCGCCCTTCCATTTGAAGTCGTAGGTGAGCAACTGCGTGGACAGATCGTGTTGTTCGATCTGGCGATTGTTTTCCAGCCAGTAGTCCGATGCCGACACCTGCGTGGCGGTCAACCGGTTGGTCTGCAGCACCGTCAGCGGAGTGCGCTCGAACGAGTACACCAACTGGTTCATGTCGTTGGCGGTCTTGTCCTGCGAATACAGCGCAGTGAGGTTCATCTCCAGCTGGTCGTTGGGCTTCCACTGCAGGCCGCCATTGAACATCTTGCGCGTGGTCTCGCGCTCGATCGAGCGATAGCGCGGACGACGCGGGATGTACAAGGTGCCGGCGTCGGTGTCCTGCGTGTACCAGCGGTCGATCCACAGATAATCGGCGCGGTCCTTGAGCTTCTGGTAGCCGGCACTGAGGAATACGCCCAGATCGCCGCCGCCGAACTTGAACTGGTCGATATAAGTCAGCACGCCTTTGGGCGTGGGCGAGCCACCGGCAAATTCCGCATATTGGGTCTTGGCCGAGAACAGCAGCTTGGTCTGCTGGTAGTCCAGCGGTTTGGTGGTGTTGATGTTGACCGTGCCGGACAGGCCACCGGCATCCATGTCCGCCGACGGCGACTTGATCACCTCGATCCCGGCAGCCACTTCCGGCTGGATGATGTCGTAGCGAAACCCGTCGGTGAAGTCGGCGCTCTTGATCACCTGGCCGTTGATGGTGGTGGCCGAATACTGCGGGCCCAGACCACGCACGCTGATGGTGGAGCCGCGCCCGTTGATGGTGGAGATCTGCACGCCGGGGATGCGCTGGATCGCCTCGGCGATGTTCTCGGCAGGAAACTTGCCGATGTCCTGTGCAGAGATGCCATCGGTCATGCGCACATCGTCGCGCTTGTTGTCCATCGCGGTGATCAGGCTCTTCTGGTACGAGCTGGTGACCTTGACGGTGTCGAGCTGGGAGATCTGCGCCGATGCCGGCGGCGGCGATTGCTGCGCCTGCGCATTGGCACCGCAGGCAAGCAGCGACAGCGCGATGGCGACGGACAGCGAGGAGGGCGAACAACAACGCAACGAGGCACGCGGGACAGGTGACATGGGAGATCCTGAGGTGGAATGGCTGGACGACGACGCGGCTGGCATTCCGATCGATCAGCAAAGACAGATCACGACGCTGGGCAACCCACCCACACGCGCACAGGCCACCAGTTCCGGACGTGCGGAACCGCCTGCGATCTGTTGTCTGCGAGCACCCCGTACGGCCCCCCGTGGGTGCCGATGCCGCCTCCCTCCCAGGACGGACATCGCATGCCATTGCTGATCAACGGCCCTGACTGGCAAATACCAATTCAGTGGATTTGATTCTTATGGTCTTTAAAAGATCCTGTCAACAGTCACTGTCGAAAGTGTTTGACTGGCGACTGCGAACGCGTCTGAGCCCTGCTTTTAAAGACCTTCGACGGTGCACAAAGGATCATTCGGGTGCGTAGCGGGCATCGTTGTCACAGGACCAGTCACTGACCAATCCCTTGCAACCAGACCAATTCCGGCGGATCCGGAATGTGCATACCGCAGCGCACGCATTGCGGGCTGCATCACAGTCGATCACCGCACGCTCCCGCGTGCTCGGGGCAGCATCTCTGCCCTATCAACGCGGCCCGTCGACTGCTGCAATGACTGCTAGCGGCGCAACGCCGACAACGTTGTCAACAGATCAATGAAGTGTGCCACCGCAGCGGCCGCGATGAAGACGCCAGCCACCAGGCATGCACGCTAATGGTGCAGACGACAGAGTTCTTGCCGCGCCGCGCGTAACAGCAGTCCTAGCGCAATTGCCCCTGATCGATGCGCAACAAGCTGCGCTCCGGGGTGGCGGCAAAGCCCAGCAATTGCAGGCCCACGCCCAACACTGCGTCCTGCCCCGGGTCGATGCGCGACTGCAATTGCCAACGCCCATCGCGCCACACTTGCAGCTGTGCATCGGCCTGCACGCCGGCAGGCAACGGTGCATCGGGTAGCAGACTCAGCACGGCGCTGTCATCCACGCACCGCGGCTGCCCGGACAAACGCAACGGCGGCAGACCGGGCAGCTCGCCCGCCCCGCTCGCCAGCAGTTGCAGGCCGACCCGCCCACCTGCGTGCACGCAGCCGGTGGCATCGAACAGCAGATCCACCTGCTGCAGCTCCACCGCCAGATCGATCAAGGCCATGCCCGCCGGCTGGCGCAACAGCAGCTGGCCCTGCGCATCACCGATACCGTGTTGCGCGCCATCCACCAGCAGCAGTTGCAGCTGCGGGGCCTGCAGGTGCACCTGCCGCTGTCCACGCAACAGCGGCCAGATGCGCGGCCGCACCATGACATCGCCGAAGGCGATGCCTTGCCATTGCACCTGCCGCAAGGTGCCGGCCCATACCGGCCCCTCCACATCCAGCGCCGAGAACGGCAGCCCCTCGCGTGGCAACACCAGGCGCAGAGGCAGCCATGCCAGCAGCGCAACGCCCACCATCAACAGGAAGACCAGGATCCAACGCAGGCGCGTCACGGTGCAGGCTCCGCAAACCCGCAGCGTACCCGCAGTTGGCCCTGGTCGCGCACGATGCTCAGCTGCGTCGGCGCCAGGCCATGCGCCTGGCGCAGCCGCTCTAGCCAACCGAACAAGCTGACGGCGCTGACCGCATCGATCTGCACGTCCACCCCGCCCGCTGCGTTGCGCTGCTGGGCGGTGATGCCGATACCGGCATCGCGTGCGCTGCTTGCGATGAGCTCGGCCAGTGCCGCCGTACCAGGTGCAGCCGTACGCCTGCTCGCCGATGCCTGCGCAGATGCATCGAGCATCAGCTGGGCCGCAGCGGCATAGCGCGCCTGCGCCTGGGCACGCCAGTGCCGCAACGGGGTGTAGAGCGCGTACCAGGCGACGAACGCGGCCACGGCAGCGCACATCACGCCCAGCATCAGCCGCTCGCGCGGCGCACGTGCCTGCCACCACTGCATGCCGCGTTGCACAGGTGCAGTCATCGCAATGGCCCCAGCACGAACGGCGTTCGCAGGCGATCGTCCTCGCCCTGGCTGCTGCCGGGCTGCAGTTGCCACCCCTCCCCGGCCAGCCGCGTGGACAACTGTTGCAGGCTGGCGCCATCGGCGTGCAGCAGGGTGCCGCGCAGCGGCTGTGTGGTGTGATAGTCGATCTGATCCAGTTCCGCCGCCGGCATGGCATCGACCGCTGCGAACAAGTCGCCGAGCTGCATGGCCAGGCGATCGGCGGCCGGCACCGCCGCTGCATCGCGCACGCCCAACTGCGCGGCGGCGCGCGATTGCAGCAGGCGCGCGCCGATTTCGTAGCGCAGTGTCTGCGCCAGCAGCAGCACCAGCGGCGACAGCAGTACCAACGCGGCCAGCGCCCCAAGACGGCGCGTAGTGACCGTGCGCGCAGCGGCAGGCCGCGCAGCGAATGCGTGCTGCAGCAGGTTGATCGGCGCGCGCGCGGCGCCTTGCGCAAGGCAGGCAATGGCGTGCGCGGTGTCCTGCGCTGGCGGCTGTGCTGGCGCGCGCTCGCCCAGCAGCATGCGCGCAGCCTCCGGCTCCAGGCTGCAGGCCAGACCTGCGCCACGGATCAGCCAGCGACCGTCCCAGTCCACCACTGCCGCCGCAGCATCCGCGCCAGGCTCCAGCAACAGGCAATCGGGCACCACCGCATCGGGGACGACGCCCAGCTGCGCTGCGCGCGCCAACCACTGCTGCATCGTTGCGCCATCCATCGCAGCGACCAGGCGCGTGCCATCGGCCTCGTTGCGATCGGCGATCACCACATGCAGCGCCGGCGTCTCCACAGCCAGATGTTCGGCCAGTTGCAGGCGCGCAGCCGCGACCGACTGCGCGATGCTGCGGCCGGGTAGGCTCAGCCAGCGCAGATGCACATCCACGCCCGGCACCACCAGCACGCTGCGCGCGGACGGTTCGTACGGCGCGCTGGCCACACGCTGCGACAGCACCTGGCCATGCGCGTCCACACGCACGGCGATCGCGTGCGCGGTGGCATCGGCGGGCAGCAACAGCAAGGTGGTACTCATTCGTCAGAACTCCATTGGCGCGCCACCAGCCGCACGCGCCCGGCAGGATCCTGCTGCAGCAAGGCGTCCAGCACGACCTGCGCGCCGGCATGGTCGACCTGGCTGTAGAGGGAAAAATAACGGGTGCGTAATTCGATCTGTTCCAGCGCTGCATTGGAAAGCTCGGCCTGGATCAGCGCAGGCTGGCTCAGGAAGGTCTTGGCGTCGCGCCATCCTCCGGCCGGCCGCGCGGCGATGACGCGGCGCGCGGCCGGCAATTCCAGGGCGCCTTCGGTCAGCGCCACCAGCATCGGCGCATCCTGCAGACGCAACGTATTGATGTTGACCGGCGACAGCCGCGCCTCCGGCAGTGCGCACACATGCGGCCGCAACTGCGCGATCACCTGCGGCGTGTAGCCGGCGATGGCGCGCAGCTCGCTGACGCCCGCCAGCAGGGTCGCCCCGCTGCGCAACGGCACTGCCGATTGCAGGTAGCGATCGTCTTCGGCGCCCTGCGCACCGGGCTGGCTGTCGCTGTCGATCCAGTCCACCAGCGCATCGGTCAGCGCCTGCGCCTGTTGCGGTGCGATGCCCAGCACCTCCAGCAAGGCGCGGTACTGCGCTGCGCCGTCGTCGCTGCGCTGCCATTGCTCGGGCGCACCGGCGACCACGCTGTTTAGATTGAAGCAGCCGCCGCGGTCGCGCAGCCGCACGCTCACTGCGCCGTCGTCCAGCGGGAAGGTCACCGGTTGATCGTTCCAGCCACCCTCCAGCGTGGTACGCATCGGGTCGCGCCTGGCCAGTGCCTGCAGGCGTTGCCGGGCGATGGTTTCGGTGCCCAGCGCATACCACTGCGCCTGCGTCATCGCTTCGCCGTTGCCGCTGCGGCGCAGGCCAAAGCGCAGATCGTCCAGCACTGCGACCATCAGCAATGTCATCACCGCCACCAGCAGCAGCACCGTCAGCAGTGCGACGCCGCGTTGCCCGGCCTGTGCGTTCAAGGCCTTCATCCGCGCCCCTCCGGCAGCAGGAACAACTGGCGCACGCGGCCCCATTGCTCCAGGTCCAGCTCCAGCGAGATCGCATCCGGCAACGCGTCGAGCCCGCCGCTCCAACCATCGCTCCACTGGGCGCGATAATGGAACCCGACCACCGCCGAGCGCACGCCACGCAACACCACCTGCGGCGGACCGGCGACTGCACCGTCGAGTGCGGGGCGTGCACTGCGCTCCAGGCGTCCATCGATCACGCGGTATTCCACGTATTGCAGCGACGCGCGCGGCGCGTGATCCGGATTGCTCCAGCCGTGTCGTACAAAACCGAACAGTGGCCCCGGCACACCGGGCGGGCTTGCGACGAACGCGGTGCGTGCAGCGCCGCCCTCGCTGTTGCGCGTGCGCCGCACTGCGGCCTGCTGCAGGTCGCTGCGCAGCAGGCCATGTGCAAGCTGGAACTCGCGAACCTGCTGCAAACGTGCACGCACCGCATCGCGCTGGTCGATGCTCTGGCGCATCACCACCACCGCCGCGACCGCCACCAGCGCGAACACCGCCAGGGCGACCAGCAGTTCGATCAAGGTAAAGCCCGCGCTGCCACGACTGCCCGCTGCGCTGCGAGGTGCACGCATCATTCGGCGCTCCGCAAGACGCTGAGGCTGGCGATTTCCTGCGCCTGCGCTGCAGCGCGCACCTGCACCTGGATGCGCACGATGCCGGTACTGCCGGCCGGCATCGACGTACGCCGCCAGTCCCAGCTGCGTCCGCCCAGCATTTCCTGCCCGTTCGCCGGCGCCAATGCTGCGGCGGTGGGCGCCAGCATCGCGTCTATCGCCTGATTCTCCGCAACCACCGCAGCCAGTGCGCGCTCTTCCAGCACCACCGCGGTGCGCGTGCTTTCGCCGGACAGGTTCAGCAGGCCAACCACGGCCATGCCGAAGATCGCCAGCGCGACCATCAGTTCGAGCAGCGAAAATCCGGCGCAGGCATCGGGCTTACCGCAGGGGCGCATCGACCCGCACCACGCCGGCGGCGTCCACCACCACCTGCAGCTGCTGCTGGCCGTCGCCCAGCGCGATGCGTTGCGGCGTGGCCGCACCGGTGGGATCGAAGCGCACGCTCAACTGCGTCCCGCCCACCGGCAACTGCGTCTGCACGCCGGCAGGCCAGCGCATCGCGGCGAACGGTTTTTCATCCAGCGGCACCCAGCGTTGCTGCGCCTGGCGGCGGAACCTGTAGCCACCTGCATCCACGGTCACCTCGACCATGCGCAGGCTCAGGATGGCTTCGTCGCGTGCGTGCAGCAAGGCACTAGCCAATGCATCGGCCTGGTCGTGCAGGTCGCGCCGCGCATCGGGCAAGGTCAGCACCACCAGCGTGCTGGCCAGTGCGGTGATCACCAGGACGGCGAGCAGTTCGAGCAGGGTGAAGCCGCGCGCCTGCGCCCGCGACGCACATGCCCGTGTTTGCCTTGCCATGGCCGGTTGCGCGAGCACCGCTGCGACTCAGCGCCAGTTGCCGACATCGGCATTGTCGGCGTCGCCGCCTTCGGCACCATCGGCACCGAACGAGTAGACGTCGAAGCCACCACTGCGGCCCGGGCGGCGGTATTGATACGCATGGCCCCATGGATCTTCCGGCAGGCGGCGGATATAGCCGCCCTGGCGATAGCGCTCGGGCCGGGTCAATCCGCTCGGCGCATTGAGCAAGGCCTGCAGGCCCTGTTCGGTGCTCGGGTAGCTGAGGTTGTCCAGGCGATAGGTCTCCAGCGCCTGCTCCAGCACCGCCACGTCGGCACGCGCCTTCTCGACCATGGCGCGGTCCTGGCTGGGCATCACGTTGATCATCACCACCGTGGCCAGCAGGCCGATGATGACGATGACCACCATCAACTCGACCAGGGTGAAGCCGCGCAGGCGCGCGCGCGCAGTGAGCGAGCCAGGACGTGCGCGAGAATGGATGGACTGCATGAGGATCTCCAGGGATAGGCGGCCGCGCTCAACCAAGCGCGAGGGTGTTGAATTGCAGGATGGGCAGCAGGATCGACAGCACGATCACCGCCACCACGCCGCCGAGCAGCACGATGATGGCCGGCTCCAGCAGGCTCATCGCCGCGGTGGTGAACGACTCGAACTCGCGCTCCAGATAATCGGCGGCGCGCTCCAGCATCGGCGCCAGGCGCCCGCTGTTTTCGCCGCTGGAGGCCATGTACAGCAGCGTCGGTGGAAACACGCCGGCGCGCTTCATCGCCGCGGCCAGGCTGCCGCCCTCGCGGATTGCCGTGACCATGTTGTCGGTGGCCAGGCGCAAGGCGCGGTTGTCGACAGTGCGCGCGGCGATCATCAGGCCTTCCATCAACGGCAGCCCGCTGTTGACCATGATCGCCAGCGTGCGCGCCATGCGTGCGGCGTGCAGGTCGCGAATCAACCGGCCGAGCAAGGGCGCGCGCAGCACCGCACGGTCGGCCGCCAGGCGTAACTCCGGGCGCTTGAGCAGGCGCAGCGCTGCGATCACCGCAATGACCAGTGCCACCAGCAACGGAATGCCTGCATGCAGCAGGAAGTTCGACACGCCGATCACCGCGCGCGTCAGCCATGGCAATGCGCGGCCCATCGAATCGAACTGGTCCACCACCTTGGGCACCACGAAGGTCATCAGCACGATGACCACCGCACCGGCAGTCAGGGCCAACGCCGCCGGATACACCAACGCAGACTGCAGCTTGCTGCGCACCTGCGCCTGCCGCTCCAGCAGGTCGGCCAGGCGCTCCAGCACCTGCGGCAGCGCCCCGGCACTCTCGCCCGCGGCCACCATCGCGCGGTACAGCGGCGGAAACGCAGTGCCCTGGCGCGCCATCGCATCGGACAGGCGGAAGCCCTCGACCACCAGCCCGTGCGTCTGGCCGGTGACCCGGCGCACGCCGCGCCGCTCGGATTGCGTGCCGATGGTGCGCAGCGCTTCTTCCAGCGGCGCGGTTTCCACCAGCGTGGCGAGTTGACGGGTGAACAGCACCAGATCCTTGCCACTGAAACGCGCCGGACGCACGCTGCTGGCCGCCACCGCCGCCTCCACGCGTACCGGCACCCACTGCCGCTGCTCCAGTTGCGCACGCGCAGCCTGTACCGTGTCCGCGCTGATCACGCCCTGGCGGCTGTGTCCGTGCAGATCGAGCACGGTGTAGTCAAACCGTGGCATGTGCCTCGTCCTGCTGGCGGGTCACCCGCAGCGCTTCTTCCAGCGTGGTGAGGCCTTGCAGCACAGCGGCGCGCGCGGCATCGCCCAGGCGCGCTGCGCGTGCGAAGGCCGCTGCAGCCAGGGCATCCTCGTCGGCGTTGTCGCCGATCAGGCGGCGCATCGCATCGTCCACCGCGATGGCTTCGTAGATGCCCACGCGCCCGGCATAACCGCTGTGGTGGCAGGCCGCGCAGCCCACGGCGGCGTAGATGGTTGCATCGTCGGGCGCCTGCAACATCTGCCGCGTGCTGGCATCCAGCGGGCGCGGTGCGCGACACTGCGTGCACAGGCGACGGACCAGGCGCTGCGCCAGAATCAGCCGCAGGCTCGACGCGAGCAGGAACGGTTCGATGCCCATGTCGCGCAGCCGCGTGACTGCGCCCACCGCATCGTTGGTGTGCACGGTGGACAGCACCAGGTGGCCGGTGAGGCTGGCCTGCACGGCGATCTGCGCGGTCTCGGCGTCGCGGATCTCGCCGATCATCACCACGTCCGGATCCTGGCGCAGGATGGCGCGCAAGCCGGCCGCGAAGGTCATGCCGACACGTGCGTTGACCTGGGTCTGGCCGACGCCGTCGATGGCGTATTCCACCGGGTCCTCCACCGTGAGGATGTTGCGCGAGCCATCGTTGAGCAGGCTCAGCGCCGCATACAGCGTGGTGGTCTTGCCCGAGCCGGTCGGCCCGGTCACCAGCACGATGCCGTTGGGCACCTGCAGGGCGCGCTGCACGGTGTGCATCACCGCCGGCGGCATGCCGAGCTGGGCCAGCGACAAGGTGCCCTGCTCCTTGTCCAGGATGCGCAGCACCACCCGCTCGCTGCTGCGCGTCGGCAGCGTGGACACGCGCACGTCCAGCGCCTTGGCGCCCATCACCAGCGACACGCGGCCATCCTGCGGGATGCGTTTTTCGGCGATATCCAGCCGCGCCATCACCTTGACCCGCGACACCAGCAACGGCGCGATGCGTCCGGGCAAGGTGGCCGCCTCGCGCATCACCCCATCCACGCGCAGGCGCACGCGCAGTCGCAATTCGTAGGATTCCAGATGTACGTCCGAGGCGCCCAGGCGGGCGGCCTCGGCGATGATGCCGTTGATCAGGCGGATGATCGGTGCATCGTCCTGGCTGTCGAGCAGATCGGCAGTGGGAATATCGTCGATCAACGAATCCAGGCTGCCGTGCAGGTCCAGCGCCTCCACCTGCACGCCCTGCTCCATGCCGGCATCGGCGTAGATCTCCGACACATGCCGGTCGAACACCGACGGCGCCAGCGTGCGCACCTGCAACGGCATGCCCAGCGCACGCCGCAGCTCGATCAGCGCCTGCACATCGCCACCTTCGCGCAGGCCGATCTGCGCGGCGCTGTCGCTGCCGAGCAGCACCACACCATGGCGCTTGGCGAACGCGTAGGAAATGCTGGCGCGCGCGGTATTCATCGCATCAGCGCTGCGCGGGACGCGCGCCGGACGCAGGCGTTGTTGCCGGCGCAGGCACGGCCGACGACGGCGCGGCCGGCAGCTGCGGCGGCTGCGCGCGCAGGTAGTCGCGCACCAACGCATCGAGCGCGGCTTCCGGGTCGCCATCGGCCAACTGGCGATCGCGCAGATAGGTGTAGCGCGGCGCGGTCATGCGCTGCGCATCGGCCGCGTCGCGGATGATGGTCGGGCGGATGAACACCATCAGATTGGTCTTGTCGCGATTGCGCGACTTGTGCCGGAACAGCGCGCCCAGCCCGGGCACATCGCCCAGCAGCGGCACCTTCTCCACGGTCTGCCGGTCGTTCTGGTCGAGCAGGCCGCCAAGCGCGACGATGGCGCCGTTTTCCACCACCACGCGGGTTTCGATCTGGCGCTTGTTGAACACCAGCTCCGACGACTGCGCGCTGACCGGCCCGGCAATCGCCGAGACTTCCTGCTTGATCGCCAGGGTGATGCCGCCGGCGGTATTGATCTGCGGGCGCACTTCCAGCTCCACGCCCACGTCCTGGCGCTGGATGGTGCGGAACGGGTTGTCGTTGGCCGCGCCCAGCACTTCGCCGGTGGTGATCGGCACTTCCTGCCCGACCAGGATGCGCGCCTGCTCGTTGTCCAGGGTCATGATCGACGGGGTCGACAACAGGTTGGAGCCGGTGTCGCTCTTGACCGCATCGATGATCATGCCGAACACCGCATCGTTGCTTTGCCCGGCCAGCCCGATCAGGCCGCCGCTCAGGCCCAGCAGCGATTGCGCGGCCACATTGCGCGCCTGTTCCAGCACCGAATCGTCGTCGCCGTTGTTGCTGCGCGTGCCGGCCGCCGCTGCGGCCAATGGCACGATGCCCGGCGAGGCGCCGCTGTACTGCGTGGCGATCAACGGCACCGTGCCATTGCGCCCTGCCAACAGCAGCTGCACACCCAGACGCTTGGCGGCGGTGTCGGAGATCTCCACCACGATCGCTTCGACCAGTACCTGCTCGCGATGCACGTCCAGCTGACGGATCACATCCATCAAGGCACGCTGGGTTTCCGGGTCGGCATTGATGATCAAGGCGTTGGAGCCGGGGTAGCGCACGATCACCGGGCGCTTGCCGGCGGCCGGTGTGATCACCTGCGTCTGCGCAGCGCCTGCAGCGGCGGCGGCCACATCCACCGCGTTGGAGCGCGTGTCCTGCCCGGGCTGTGCCTCGTTGCCCGGGGTCTGCCCGACCAGCTGCTGCAATACCGGCAACAACTGCTCGGCGCTGGCATGCTGCAGCCGCACCACGCTGACATCGCCGCGACGTTCGGCGCGCCCGTCCAGATCCACCGCGGTGCGCACCACCCGCTGCACCAGCGCCGGGTCGCCGCGCACGATCAGCGAATTGCTGCTTTCCACCGGCAGCACCGACAGCACGTTGCTGCGCTCGCCCGCCTGCCCGAACAGCGAGGTCAGCGTGCGCGCCAGTTCCTGCGCAGAGCTATTGCGCAAGCTCACCGTGTCGATTGCCGCGCGATCGGTGTCGATCTGCGCGACCAGGCCGCGCACCCGGCGCAGGTTGTCGGCATAGTCGGCAATCAACAGGCTGTTGCCCTGCGGCATCGCCATGATCACGCCGCCGCGCCCGATCAAGGGCTTGAGGATCTCCGCGGCGCTGCGCGCATCCACGCGTTGCAGGGTGAACACCTGCGTGGCGAATCCGAGGTTGCCGTTGGCGGCGCTGGCCGGCTGCTGTGCAGCGGTATCGTCGGGAATGATGCGGTAGGTCGACGGCCCGCTGGACACCGCGATCAAGCCATTGGCACGCAAGACCGCCAGCAGCATGCCGAGCAGATCCTGTTCCGACATCGCCTGCGCACGCGCCACATTGACTGTGCCCTGCACGCGCGTGTCCACGATGAAGGTGATGCCGGTGGCACGCGACACATCCTGGATGAAGGCGCGCAGGTCCACATCCTGCAGGCGCACGGCCGGCGCGTCGGCGGCATGCAGCGACAGCATCGGCACCGCCGGCAGGGCGAGCAACAACGTGGCCGAAAGCAGCCATCTGGGGCGGGCAGCATTCATTGCGGGCGCTTCAAGGTCATGGTGTGGGTCTGGCCGTCACGGCGGTAGGTCAGCGTGGCCGCCTGGCCATCGCGCAGTTCGTCCTGCAGCTCGCGCAGGTGTTCGGCATCGAGCGTGCGGCCATTGAGTTGGGTGAGCACATCGCCCGGCGCCAGGCCGGCCTGGCGCAGCAGTGCACCATCGCCGCGCGGCATCACGGTGAAGCCACTGCCGTCTTCGCTTGCACGCAGGCCGGCGGTGGTGAGCAGTTGTTGCGGGTCGACGGCCGCCGCCGTGGCCGTGCCAGCCGCAATGCCGACATTCGACGTCACCGCAGGTGCGCCGCCCGCTGCTGCGGGCGCGGCCGTTGCCGGCGATGTGGCCGCCGCAGACGCGGTGGATTCCACCAAGGCCAGACGTCGCACGCCGCTACCGGTACGCAGCAGCACGTGATCGCTCGCGATCGCCTGCACCGTCACGCCAGGCACAACGATATCGCCGATGCGATACGCACCTTGCTTGCCATCGCCACTGCTCAAGAACGCGGCTGCCTGCGTGCCACCTGCACGTACGCCATGCAATACGACGCCGTCGCTGCTGCTCTCGGGCACGCTGCGATAGAACACATCGCGGCGCAATGCGGGCACATCCGCACCAGCTGCCGTCGCTGCCTCGGCGGTGCCCAACGGCCCGATCGGGGTGATCACCACCCACACCACGCGCGCGCACTGCAGCGCGAGCAAGGCCAGCAGCACGCAGGCCAATGCGCTGCGGCCACGCGCCGACATCAGGGGTTTCAAGGAGGGCAAAGCGCGCTGCAAAGCGGACATCCGTCTCAGGATTGCGGTCGGATGACAGAATGCGGCAGCAATGTGTCAGTTCGAAGAAAGTGATGACACAGGCCGACACACGGCGACACGGACCCAGATGCAAACGCCCGCCATGCGAGGCAGGGCGGGCGTTTGCGATATCGGCAGCGGGCGTCGGATCAGAAGCGCGCTGTCACACTCAGGTCATACGTCACGCCGGGCTGGTACTCGTACAGGTCGACCCGATTGCTGCCCAGGCTCTGATATTCCTGGTACTTGGTCTTGAGCAAGTTGCGTGCGGCAAAGTTCAACGACAGCGTATTGCCCGACCACACCAGGCCCTTCTTGATCACCAGATCCAGCGAGGTGCCGGGCTTGTCGATGTAATCCGGTTGCCCCGGCCGACCACGCGCGGACACCCGCTCGCCGACATAGTTGGCAATCAAGGTGGCCTGGCTGTGGGTGCTCTCGCTTTCCACACCGATCTGCAGGTTGGCGATGTCATCGGACTGCCCCTGCAAGGCCGAGCCATCGCGGATGAACAAGGTCGCCTGCACCGGTGCGGTGAAGCCGAACGGCTGCACGGTGTCGCCATCGCTGGCACTCACCTCCGACTTGGTGCGCGTGTAGTTGCCGGACACGAACACCCGCTTGTCGCCCCACCAGTCGGCCGCGATCGGCAGGTCCAGATACTTCTTGGCTTCCAGCTCGATGCCGTACAAGGTGGCCTCGGGTGCATTGATGAAGCTCTGCACGATGCCGCCGCCGGGCGCATCGTTGACGATGGCTTCGATCGGCTTGTCGATGCTCTTGTAGAACGCGCCGACGGTGAAATACTCGCCCGGCTCGAAAAACCACTCGTACCGCGCATCCAGGTTGACCAGCTCGCTATCGACCAGGAACGGGTTACCGAAGAACTGGCGGTCGATGTCCGGGTCCAGATACTGCTGCGGCGCCATCTCGCGGAACTGCGGGCGCGCGATGGTCTTGGACGCACCAAAGCGCAGCTGCTGGTTCTCGGCAAAATTCCAGGTCACCGTGGCCGATGGCAGCGCGTAGCTGTTCTCCAGCGGCGCCACGCTGTCCTGGCGCATGCCAGTGAAGATGTCGTACGGATGCACCGCCTGCGTGGCGTCTTCGTAACGCACACCGACGGTGGCGCGCAGAGTCGGCACGATCTCGCCCTCGGCCTGCAGATAGGCCGCCTTGACCTTCAGGGTCGCATCGTACGCGGCCGCACCGAAGCTGCCGGTGGTCTCGCGCAGGCGCAGCAGATCGTTGCTGAGGTTGTAATCGGAGATCAGGTAATCCACACGCTGGAACTGGTTGTAGAACGGCAGCGGGCCGTCCAGCGCCAGGAAGCGAAACTCGCGGCTCCACGCGCTGCGGTCGTTGTCCAGATAGGCCAGACCGCCCTTGACGGTGAAGTCGTGCTCGATCGGCAGACGCCAGGTCACATCCACCCCGCCGCTGGCCACCTTGTCGTCGACCTTGCTGAAGCGGGTGTAGTTCTGCACGCGCGAGGCATCGTGCGCCCAGTAGCCATCCAGCAACTCGTAGCGAATGCCGGTTTCGTACGGCACATCGCGGCTGGCATTGGCCACCGCTGCGCGCCATTCGATCTTGAGATCGTCGTACTCGCCGAACGCGTGCGTGCCGCGCAGCTGGTTGTTGATCAGCTGGCGCTCGTACCACTCGGTATTGTCGTCGCGCACATCGAAACCGGCCAGCTCATCGCGGCCGGCGCGGCTGCGTGCCACCTTCAAAGCATCGTGCACGTACAGGGTGGTCCAGCCGATGGTGTGGCGGCCGTATTCCCAGCCCAGGCCCAGCATGCCATTGGTGCGCACGTTGTTGCGGGTGGTGGCGAAGTCGTAGTTGGAATTGAACTCGACCGTATCGCCCACAAAGATGCCGTCCTGCTGCTTGCCGGTGCGCGTGCGCCACTCGTTGTCGTAACTGGCCACCGCGATGATGCCCAGCTTGGCCTCGCCCACGTCCATGCTGTAACCGGCACTGCCGCCGACATTGACGTCCGGGGCGATGCTGTCCTTTTCCTGCAGCACATACAGGTTGGCGTCGTTCAAGCTGCGGCCGATACGGCGGATGTCCTCGCGCGAGAAACTGCCCAGATCCACGCGCCGGCCGCTCTGGATCGCATCGCGCAACGCGGCAGGCTGCTTGCGGGTGCCGTCATCGTAGCCCCATTCGTCATCGCCGGAGCCGTAATAGGTCAGGCCTTTTTCACCGGTGCTGACGCTGTTGACGCCGCCACCCACGGTCAGCGACAGGAACGGTTTGTCCGGCACCGCCATCGACTGCAGATCGATCACGCCACCGCCGAATTCGCCCGGATAATCGGCCGAATAGGTTTTCTGCACGGTCACGCTGGCCAGCACGTCGCTGGGGAACAGATCCAGCGGCACCACGCGCTGCATCGGCTCGGGGCTGGGCAACGGCGAGCCGTTGAACAAGGCCGACGAATAACGCTCGCCCAGGCCGCGCACATATACATACTTGCCGCGCGACAGGCTCAGCCCGGTGACACGCGTCAGCGCCACCGCCGCGCTGCTGTCGCCGGTGCGCTCCATGTCCTCACGGGTGACGAACGATGCCACCTCCGAGGTCTGCAGCATCGGTTCGGGAATGTACTCGCCGCGCACCACGACCTGGTCGAGTTGCTTGGGCGCACTGGTGGCGGTGCTGCTACTGCCGCTGCTGGCGCCGGCATCGGTGGTGGTCGACTGCGCCAGCGCAGCGCCGGAAAACAGCAAGGTGGAAATGGAAAGAGACAGGCCCGTCCGCGAGAGACGGGCGACAGCGGAGGTTCGCATCGTGGGAGCCCTGGCAACTGAAAGATGAAGCTGGACGCATCACCAGGCGACCTGATGGCCGCCTGGTGATGCTGTGCCTCAGCAGGGACGATCGGCGGTCAGGCCGCAGGTCCAGCCCTGCCACCAGGTGTCGTTGGCATCGCGCACGCCACCGATGTAGTTCACCTGCTGGAAGAAGCTGCTCACCCCGTTCAAGCCCTGGAAGGCCGGCACGGCGCTTTCGTTGGCGCCATTGACGAAGGTGTTCTGCAACGTGGACACGCCGTTGGCGACGTTGTTGGTGCCGGCCGCGAACTGGGTGGCCGCACGCGCGTCGCTGCCGAAAGCCGTCGGGCAGGCGAAGAACACCGAGTTGAAGGTCCCGAGCGTGTCGGCATCGGCCAGGTTGAAGCACACCAGGCCATCACCGCTGCCACCGGCCGGACGCGTGACGACCGAGTTGTAGAACGCGGCCTGGGTGCCCTGGTTGAGCATGATGGCCGCACCGGCGCGCGCATTGCCCACGTAGGTGAAGTTGGCCACCTTCGGGCGCGAATACGGCTGACGGCGCAGGCTGCTCCACTCGTTCATGCGGTCGCCGCCACCGGCGCGCTGCACCACGATGCCGAACTGCAGGGCGCCGTTCCAGCCGGCATCGGTATCCAGCGAATCGTCGTCGGCGCCGGTGATCACGATATGGCTGCCGTTGACGGTGCCACCGAACCATTCGATGCCGTCGTCGGAGCTATTGTGGATCTGCACATGATCCAGGCGCGTGCCGCTGCCCACGCCGGCCAGGGTGATGCCCTGCAACTCGTTGTTGGGCGAAATTTCGAAGCCCGAATACATCACCCGCAGGTAGCGCATGGAGCCGCTGTTGTCGGTGGCGCTGTTGCCGCCGTAGAACGCGTTGGTACCTTCCACCTGCGCCTGGCATTCCGGCGTACCGGAGACCGTGGTGCCCGGGCAGTTGTTGATGGCCGCACGGCCCAGCACCACGATGCCGCCCCACAAGCCGATGGTGTTGGCGCTGACCTGGCCCTCCAGCGCCTGGCGCGCGGTGAACACGATCGGGGCGGTGGCGCTGCCTTCGGCAAAGATCTGCGAACCGCGGTTGACCACGATGTAGTCGCTACCCGCCGAACCGAACAGGGTCACGCCCGGCTCGATGGTCAGGATGCCCTGCGTGCTGCCGGCGGCCGGTGCGATCGCGTTGCCGCCGCGGTCGGTGCCCACGTTGACGCGTCCGCTGATCGAATACGCCGTGCCCGCACGTGCCGGCACCACCAGGTTGCCGTTGATGGTGTCCGGCAGCTGGCAGGCGCGCAGCGTGTTGTTGGCGATGGTGCCGACGTTGGAGAAACCGGTCGGGCAATCGGCGGCCGGGCCGGTTGGTGCCGGAGCGGGCGTCGGTGCAGGCGTGGGCGCCGGGGTCGGTGCGGGAGCCGGCGTCGGTGCCGGCGGAAATGCGCCCTCGCCGGGCGAGGCGACACGATCGGCACCACCACCGCAGGCCGACAAGGCCAGTGCGGTACCAAAGGTCATGAGAAGTGTCTTGCTGCTATTGCGAACGGACATGCGGCTGATCTCCAGGTCAAAAAAGGTCCGGTATGAAGAGGAGTCGTCAAGAATTGGTTGCGTTCCGCTCACTGCAGTGGCGAGCACGTTCAAGATCCCCGTCACTTTTATAGGGGCTGTCTGTGTCATTTGTCTTACGACGACACAATTGACACATGTCTGCCACACATTGACATGCACTGTAGGGGGATGACGTCGACCCCCATCCCCGCAGCCCTGGGCGACTGGATCATTGCGCAGGCAATGGCCGGCCAGCCGCCCGAACAAGCGCTACAGCCGCTCCTGGATCAGGGCTGGAACGAGCAGGACGCCATCGACGCAGTCGAGGCCCTGCTACGCGACCACATCCAGCAACACGCGCAGACACACGGCCTGCCGGTGCCGGTGCGCGTGCCGGCAGTGCTGCAGCACAACGATGCCTCGTTGCTGGACCTGGGCGATCGCCAGGTACGCGTGCTGGTCAGCCTGTTGCTGCCGCGCGTGGTGGTGCTGGGCGATTTTCTGTCCGATGCCGAATGCGAGGCATTGATCGCACTGGCGCAGCCACGCCTGGCGCGTTCGCGCACGGTGGACAACGACAACGGCGCGCAGATCGTGCATGCCGCACGCACCAGCCACAGCATGTGCCTGCAGCTGGGGCAGGATGCGCTGTGCCAACGCATCGAAGCACGCATCGCCCGCCTGCTCGACTGGCCCGTGGACCACGGCGAGGGACTGCAGGTGTTGCGCTATGCCACCGGCGCCGAGTATCAGCCGCACTACGATTACTTCGACCCCGCGGCCGCCGGCACGCCGGTGTTGCTGCAGGCGGGCGGCCAACGCGTCGCATCGCTGGTGATGTATCTCAACACGCCCGAGCGCGGCGGCGCCACGCGCTTTCCCGATGCGCACCTGGACGTCGCTGCGGTGAAGGGCAATGCGGTGTTCTTCAGCTACGACCGCCCGCATCCAATGACACGCAGCCTGCATGCCGGCGCACCGGTCCTGGCCGGCGAAAAGTGGGTGGCGACCAAATGGCTACGCGAACGCGCGGTACGCACGCCCGGCTGAGAGCGAAGATTGAAAGCTAAGCAGTCGCAGGTGGACGACCATCGCGCACGGCTCTCAACGTTGCACACCGACCATCGCCACCGGTCCTTGCAGCAACTCACAGCGTCAAGGACAGCGCACCAGAGAGTTTGCTCACTGCTTACTGAGAGCTATGCACACCGACCACCTCGACTGGTCCTTGCCCACTCACCGTCGCGGGACCTTACGCGGCATGGATGCCGCGTAAGAGCCTACATGGACGTACTTGCGGCGTGTCCTGCGATGGTGGGCTGGCAAGGGCCCTGCAGCAAACTCACAGCGTCGAGAACACCGCACCAGAGAGTTTGCTCACTGCTTTACTGAGAGCTATGCGCACCGACCATCTCGACTGGTCCTTGCCCGCTCACCGTCGCGGGACCTTACGCGGCAAGGATGCCGCGTAAGAGCCTACAAGGACGTACTTGCGGCGTGTCCCGCGATGGTGGGCGGGCAAGGACCCTGCAGCAAACTCACAGCGTCAGGAACACCGCACCAGAGATTTTGTTGGCTGTTTTTATTGAGAGCCACGCGCACCGACCATCTCGACGGGTCCTTGCCCGCCCACCGTCGCGGGACCTTACGCGGCATGGATGCCGCGTAAGAGCCTACAAGGACGTACTTGCGGCGTGTCCTGCGATGGTGGGCGGGCAAGGGCCCTGCAACCAAACCGCAGATCAATAGCTCTACAACAAATCTACCCGCGCGCCCCAAATATGCGCCTGTCCATCCCCAACATCACCAACCGCAGTGGCGTCCACGCCAGGCACAGGCCGGCGAGGATGCCCAACGTGTCGGCCAGCGCATCGTACGGATCCGCGCTGCGGTTGGTGGTCAGTGCGCCTTGCGCGATCTCGATGCCGATCCCCAGCAGCACCAATCCGAACGCCGCAGACAACAGCGCGCGGCGTGTGGCGAACAGCTGCACCGCCCCCCAGCACAACAGCGCGAACGTCAAAAAATGCTCGGCCTTGTCGCTGTTGGACGGCAGTTCCGGAAACTCTGGCGGTGGCCCCATGCATACCGCAATCACCACCAGGATTGCGGTGATCCACAGGCCGACCCACAACCGCGGCCGCTGGAATGGACGCAGCGCCGGGCTCACAACCGCCATGTGAGATCGCCCGCCAGAAATGCCGGCGCAAAATCGACGTCGCGCGCAAAACCCATCACCTGGAAGCGCTCGCCCATTTCGCTGGGCAAGGTCAGCCGCTTGATCTGCTCACGCAGCCGCATGCGCCCTACCTCGTCGGTGCGCGTGTCGGCCTGCGCCAGCAACGCATCCAGGCCGTTGCCGAGCAGAAAGCTCGCTTGCGTGCAGTAGCCGGCCAGTTCGAAACCGGCTCCGGTGCCGGCTTCGGCCAACGCAGTGAAGTCCACCGACGCAGTCAGATCCTGCAGGCCCGGCCAGCGATACAAATCCTCATGCATGCGATGGCGATAGAACGCGCGCAGGGTGCCGTCTTCGCGCTGCGCACGATAGAACTCGCCACGCGGGTAACCGTAATCGACGAACAACATCGCGCCGCGCTTCAGACCGCCGGCCACCGCCTGGATCCAGTAAGGCAACTGCGGCAGTAACTCGGAGCGATAACCATCGGCGAAGGGCTGCTCCAGATAACGCTCCAGATGCCGCACCGCCGCGCCCAGCAAGGCATCGGCCGGCTGCTCGCCGCGCGCGAATTGCTGCTGCGCATCCAGCACCACGGTTTCCTCATACACCTCGCCATCGCGCAGCGTGAAGCGCGGCGTGGGCAATGCGTCGATCACTTCGTTGGCGAACAGCACCCCGTCCCAATCGTCCGGGAACGGCCCGTCCAGCCACTCGACCAGATCGAAGACCGGCGGGATCAGGCTGCGTCCCAGCCGCTCGCGCTGACGCTCGCGCAGGTCGGCGCTGGGCTCCAGGATCGCGTAACGCTCCGGCAGCGCATCCAGCTCGAGCAGGCGCTTGAGCGTGACTTCGGCAAAGGCACCGCTGCCGCCGCCCACTTCCAGCACGCGCGCCTGCGGCCCGAGCTGCTGCAGCACCGGTGCCAGCGCACCGGACACGGTGGCCGCGAACAACGGCCCCAGCTCCGGTGCGGTGACGAAATCGCCAGCCTCGCCGAACTTGCTGGAGCCGGCGCTGTAATAGCCCAGACCCGGCGCGTACAACGCCAGCTCCATGAAACGCGAGAACGGAATCGCACCACCGGCGGCGGCGATCTCGGCGCGCAGATGCGCGGCCAGCCGGTCGCTATGCGCCAGGGCGTCCGGATCGGGAGTAGGAAGGTCGGCGTGCATGCGGGCACCGGTTGCGGGGACAATGCACAGGATAGCCGAGCCCTTTGCAACGCCGAGCGAGTACGCCATGACAGACAGTTCCAAGGTGGTGTTGATCACCGGTGCAGGTCGCCGGATTGGCGCGCAGATCGCCACCACGCTGCATGCGGCCGGCTACCGCGTTGCCCTGCATGCGCACCGCTCCGGCGAGGCGCTCGGCGCGCGCGTAGCGGAGCTGTGCGCCCTGCGCGCCGGCAGCGCGCAGGCCTTGCACGCCGATCTGCGCTTGCCGGAGGCGCCGGCACAGCTGGTCGCCGACTGCATCGCCGCGTTCGGCCGCCTGGATGGCGTGGTCAACAATGCCTCCGCGTTCTACCCCACCGCGCTCGGCGCAGCGACAGCCGCGCAATGGGACGAGTTGTTCGCAGTCAATGCACGCGCGCCGTTCTTCATCGCCCAGGCTGCCGCCGCGCAGCTGCGCCATCATCGCGGTGCCATCGTCAACATCACCGACCTGCACGCGCAGCAGCCGATGCGCAATCACCCGCTGTACGGCGCGTCCAAGAGTGCGCTGGAAATGCTGACCCGCTCGCTCGCCCTGGAACTGGCACCGGAGGTGCGCGTCAACGCGGTCGCGCCCGGCGCGATCCTGTGGCCGGAGGAAGGCAAATCCGCAGCGGCCAGGCAGGCGCTGCTCGCACGCACGCCATTGGAACGCATCGGCACGCCCGAGGAAATCGCCGAGGCAGTGCGCTGGCTGCTGGACGACGCCGGCTTCGTCACCGGCCACACCCTGCATGTGGACGGCGGCCGCCAGCTCAGTTGAGCTGCAACGGCGCTAGCGCGCCACATCCAGCGCCGGGGCCGCGTCCAGCGCCACCGTCGTGAACGCGATGCCGTGCTGCGGATGCGCCTGCCACAGCGCGGCCAGGGTCTGCCCACTCAGCGGATCGACAAAGTCGGGAGCGATATCGGCCAGCGGCTTCAACACGAAGGCATGCTTGAGCTCAGGCCGCGGGATGCGCAGATGCCCGGGGCCTTCGATGATGCAATCGCCGAAGAACACCACATCCACATCCAGGGTGCGGTCGCTGAAACGCGGGCCGCTGCGATCGCGGCCGTGCGCATCTTCCAGCGCATGCAGCCAGTGGTCCAGCGCAGCCAGGTCCATGTCCGTGTCCAGCGCCACGGCGTTGTTGACGAAGTCCGGCCCGTCGAAGCCCACCGCCGGCGTGCGATACGCCGGCGAGACGGCAAGCTGGCCGAAGCGTGCGCGCAAGGCGTCGACGGCCAGGCGCAGGTAGTGGGTCGGCTGGACGTTGCTGCCGAGGCTGAGAAGCACGGTGGTCATGCGTTATTCGCGCATGCGGCCAGCGTGGGCGTCAACTGTTGCAATCGTGCCGCATCTGAGCCTGCCCGCCCGCAGCGCGCCAGATACTGGCCTCAGGCCACTTCCAGCGCATGCGCCACCGCGCGGAACACCCGGCGCATTTCCAGCGGTTTGCGCAGCACATGCACCGGGATATCCGGCGGGAAGTGCGAACGTTGCAGCGGCGCGCCGACATCTTCGAGCACGATCGCCGGGCCGTGATAGCCCAGCTCCTGCATGCTCAACAACACGCTCACCGCCGAGAGCTGGATGATGTCGCTGTCGATGATCACCAGGTCCGGCATCGCGTGCTGCTGCACCAGTTGCAGTGCCGCTGCGCCGTCGGTGGCCAACTGCGGTTGATAGCCCTGGCTGGACAAGGCATTGCCCAGCAGCGACAGACGCGTGGCCTCGCCATCCACCAGCAGGATGCGCTGCCCATGCCCCAAGGCCAGCGGCGGCTCGGTGTCGGCAATCGTCACCGCGGCCGCACGCATCGGCACGATCATGTCGAACCGCGTGCCCTCGCCCAGGCGGCTGTCGACCACGATGCTGCCGCCGTAGCTTTCGACGATGCGCTTGCAGGAAATCAGCCCCAGGCCGGTGCCATCGGCCTTGGTGGTGAAGAACGGACTGAACAGGCGTGCGCGGGTGTCCTCGCTCATGCCCACGCCGGTGTCGGCCACGCTCATGCGCACACGCGTGCCGTCGTGGCGATCGGCCGACAGGGTCAGCATCCCGCCGCCCGGCATCGCCTGGATCGCGTTCAAGCCCAGGTTGAGCAGGCACTGCTGCAACTCGGTGTAGTTGGCCTCGATGGTCAGATCCAGCGGGATCGTGTCCATCTGCAGGCGCACGCCGTCGGGCAGGCTGCTCTTGAGCAACATCTGCACGGCCTGGAACAGGCTGGCGATCGACACCTGCTCGCGCGGCTTGTTGGAGCCACGCACGAACGAAAGCATCGACTCGGCCATCTCATGCCCGCGCCGGCCGCACTCGGCCACCACGTTGGCCAGCTGGCGCAGCTGCGGATCATCGGTGCGTCCGGCCAGCAGGTCGGGCACGATCAGCAACGGCTGCAGGATGTTGCGCAGGTCGTGGCTCAACCCGGCCGCCAGCATCGCCAGGCTTTCCAGCCGCTGCGCGCGCATCAGCTCGCTCTCCACGCGCTGGCGTTCCAGGTCGGCGCGCGCCTCGCGGATCGCGCGGATCACCGCGCTCGGCAGGCGGGTCGGGTTGTGCTTGATGATGTAGTCGTTGGCGCCGTCCTGCAGCGCCTTGACCGCGGTCTCCTCACCCATGGTGCCGGAGACAAAAATGAAGGGCGTGGCGCCGTTCTGGCGCACCAGGCGCAGCGCCTGATGGCCGGAAAAACCGGGCATGCTCAGATCCGACAGCACGATGTCCGGCTGGAATTCATCCAGTGCGGCACGCAGCGACGGCTCGCTGTCCACCCGCTCGAACGCCGCATCCAGCCCGGCATCGAGCAGTTGATCGGACAGCAGCTCGGCGTCTTCCGGTGAATCTTCCACCAGAAGGATCTTCAGCTGCTCCAGTTTGCCCCCCTCTTGCAGCATGGGTCAGTCCAGCTCCGGTGCCTGATTGATGACCGCCCAGAAGGTGCCGAGCGTCTTGACTGCGTTGAAGAACTGATCCACGTCCACCGGCTTGACCACATAGGCATTCACGCCCAGGTCCCAGCTGCGGGCCAGGTCGCTCTCTTCGCGCGAGGACGACAGGATCACCACCGGCAGGCGCTTGAGCGACTCCTCGCTGCGGATCTGCTTGAGCACTTCCAGCCCGTCCAGGCGCGGCATCTTGATGTCCAGCAGCAACACCGCCGGCAGGCCTTCCTCGCGATCGGCGAAGATGCCCCGACGCAACAGATAGTCCATGGTCTCCACGCCGTCCTCGACGTGCACGATGGGATTGGCCAGGCGGGCTTCGCGCAGGGCGTCGACGGCCATTTCCGCATCGGCCGGGCTGTCTTCTGCCAGAAGAATGGTACGGATGGCGGTCATACATTGAACTCTTGGTTGGGCGCTTCAAGCGCAGGTGGAAGCACAAAATAGAACGTGGCGCCTTCGTCGACCGCGCCTTCGGCCCAGACCCGGCCGCCGTGGCGCGTCAGCACGCGCCGCACGCTGGCCAGGCCGATACCGGTCCCGGGATATTCGCTGGCCTTGTGCAGGCGCTGGAACACGCCGAACAACTTGGCGCTGTATTCCATGTCGAAGCCGGCGCCGTTGTCGCGCACGCTGAACTGGTGGCCGCCGTCGGCCATCGGCGTATAGGTGACCTCGATCCTGGCCACCTCGCGCTTGGTGCTGTATTTCACCGCATTGCCGAGCAGGTTCATCCACAGCTGGCGCATCATGTTCTCGTCGGCCACCAGCACCGGCAACGGCGCGATATGCCAGTCCACACGGTGGCCGGTGTTCTCGCTCTGCACGTTGGAATCCAGGATCGCGCGGGTTTCCGACACCAGCGACTGCATGTCCACCGCCTGCAACCGCAGCGCGCTGCGGCCCAGGCGCGAGTACACCAGCAGATCGTCGATCAGCGACGCCATGCGCCGCGCCGAGCTGCTGATCACTTCCATGTAGTGACGCGATTTTTCGTCCGCCGCATCGCCCAGGTGGCGCGCCAACTTGTCGGAGAATCCGGCCACATGGCGCAGCGGCGCGCGCAGGTCGTGCGAGACCGAATAACTGAAGGCTTCCAGTTCACGATTGACCTCCGACACCTGCTCCACCTTGCCTTCCATCTGCCGGTTGAGCTCCTGGATGCGCAGCTGCGAGGCCTTCTGCAGGCTGATGTCGCTGACCGTCATCAGCACCACGTCTTCGTCGCTGGTATCCGGCAGCGGCATGCGCCGCGCGTTGATCAACATGGTGCGCAGCACGCCATCGGCGGCGCGCTGCTCGTGTTCGTAGTCCCACAACTCGCGGCCGCGCAGCAACACGTCGGCCAGCCGCTGATGGATCTGCGCATCGCGCCAGACGCCATCGCCCACGTCCTCCAGCGGCATCGATTCGTTGCCGCGCTCGTCCAGCCCGTACAACTCGGCAAACGCCGGGTTGTGCAGCAGGATGCGCTGGCCGGAATCCAGCAGCACGATCGGCTCGCGCACGGTCTGCAGCACCGACGACGCGCGGCCGTTGGCGCGCAGGTATTCCTGTTCGGCCGCCAGGCGGCGACGGATCTGCCGCTGCAGCAACCAGGTCACCGTGCCCAGCAGCAGCAACTGCACCACCAGCGTGCCCCAGCTCAACACCGCGTAATGCGTGCGTTCGGTGTCGGCGCGCGCACTGCGCAACTCCAGCAGCTTGCCCTCGGCGTCCTGCAACTCGTCGATCAGCACGCGGATCGGGTTGTTCAGGGTCATGTCGTTGATCAGCAGACGGATCTGCTCCGGCGCGGTGGTCACCGCAATCCGCTCGGCCAGCAACAGGCGCCGTTCGATGGTGCTCTGGATGCGCCCCATCCGCACCTGCTGTGCGGGGTTGTCCTTGGTCAGCACGATCAGCCGCTGCACCGCGGCCAGCGACTCGCGCCGGCCGCGCCGCATGCGCTCCAGCAGGGCCGGGCGCTGCACGCCGTGCGAGCGCATCAAGGCTGCCGATTCGGTGTCGCGCATCGCCGCTTCCAGGCGCTGGGCGGTCTCCTGCACTTCCTGGCTATGCGATACCCACACCGCGGCCTGGTTGGCGTTGTGCGCCATCTGCTGCAGCAGCAACGACGGCACCACCACAATCAGGAACACGGCAACTGCCAGTAACGGCAGGCGCCAGCGATCCCATCTGTCTTCTTGGACCGTTGTCTGCATTGCTAGGTCGGTATCCGCTCGCTGCCAGGGCCCCGAAGGCAAGTCGGCATTGTCTCCGATCAGGCCCAGGATGAGATTAACGATTCAGCCTGATCACTCCCACGGCGACATAGCTGAATGGGCATATCATAAGTGCAGTAAACGTGAAAATGGTGCGAGCGCTTCACCGCCTGTCGGCTTGCCTGAGGCCGCGCACCGGCAACAAAAAAGGCGCACTCCATGGAGTGCGCCTTGTGCTCGGTTCAGCCGCCTCGCCTCGGCTGCCCCGGCATTCGCTACCGCTGCAATTACATCTTTGCAGCAACGACCTTCAGGCCGGTGGACTTGACGCTCTTGACGCCTTCGATGCCCTTGGCAACTGCCACGGCCTTGTCGTGCTCGGCCTTGGTAGCAACCGTGCCGGTCAGGGTGACGATGCCGTTCTTGGTCTCGACCTTGACGTCGGTGCCCGACACATTGTCGGTCGCCAGCAGATCGGCCTTCACCTTGGTGGTGATCCAGGTGTCGGTCACCGGCTTCTTGGATTCGTTGATGTTGTCGGCAGCGTGATCCTTGTGCGCAGCGTGCTCCTGCGGCGCAGCGAATGCCTGCGAGGCACCCAACGTCAGACCGAGCGACAGCGACAGGGCCAGCAACTTGCGTGCATGTGTGATGTTCTTCATCGGATGTACCCTCCTGTGAATGTGGCGGCAGTCTGCAGTGGCGCTCGTCGTGCACACGTGACTGCCGGATGCAGGGGTTGTGAACCCGGCGCACACGGGTGGGTGCAATACCATGCAGGCCTCCTCCGTCGTTGCGATGAACCGTTTTCAATGCCTAAACCGTTCAATCTGGCCGTCGTCGGCTATGGCTATGTCGGCCGCACCTTCCATGCCCCGCTGATCGCGGGCACCCCGGGCCTGGCCCTGCACAGCGTGGTGTCCTCAAAGCCGCAGCAGGTACAGGCCGACTTTCCCGATGTCGCCGTGCTGGCCGATCTGGAAACGGCACTGGCCGATCCGGCACTGGATGCGGTGGTGCTGGCCACCCCCAACCAGACCCACGCACCGTACGCGTTGCAGGCCCTGGCCGCCGGCAAGCATGTGCTGGTGGACAAACCTTTTGCACTGGACGCCGCGCAGGCGCGCGAAGTGGTGGCTGCTGCCGCTGCGGCCGGGCGCATCGTCAGCGTGTTCCAGAACCGGCGCTGGGATGCGGACTTTCTCACCGTGCGCCGGCTGATCGACGAAGGCCAGTTGGGCGAGGTGGTGGAATTCCATTCGCATTTCGACCGCTTCCGGCCGCAGGTGCGCGACCGCTGGCGCGAAAGCGACATCCCCGGCGCCGGTCTCTGGTACGACCTGGGGCCACATCTGCTCGATCAGGCGCTGCAGTTGTTCGGCACGCCGCAGGCGATCGGCGCGGACCTGCAGCGCCAGCGCAGCCAGGCGCGCAGCGATGACTATTTCCACGTCACCCTGCGTTACCCGCGGCTGCGCGTGATCCTGCATGCCGGCTCGCTGGTGGCCGACAGCGGCCTGCGCTTTGCCGTGCATGGCACCCGTGGCAGTTACCTCAAGCACGGGCTGGATACCCAGGAAGACCAGCTACGCGCCGGACGCCGCCCCGGTACCGCCGGTTGGGGCGTGGACCCGCTTCCGGGCACGCTGACCCGCGTGGACGACGAAGGCCGCGTGCACACCCACCAACCCGATACCGCGCCGGGCGACTACCGCCAGTGCTACGCCGCATTTCGCGATGCCCTGGCAGGGGCCGGCCCGGCACCGGTCAGCGGTGCCGACGCGGTGCAGGTGATGGAGCTGCTGGAGCTGGCGCAACGCAGCGCCGCCTCGGGCCAGGTGCAATGGTTGGAAGGCGCAAGCGCGGCTTCGCGCGATTGATGCACGGCAGGGCGCCGGTGCAGGCGCCCAGCCGATATTGGGCATCGGCATGGCGCGCTCGCGTCCTGCGCTGCCACGTGCGGGCACCGCGTCAATGCGCACTGCACTCAGTCAGCGCGCACGCCGGCAGTCGCCCGACATAGACGCAATGGAACAGACTGCCCTGCGCGCCCGCCATGCAGGCGCGCAGGCGTCGGAGATCGCTCAGACGTCCTTGCTGCCGATCGTCGGCGCAGCTTCCGTGGTGGTCTTGACCGCATGACCACCGAACTGGTTGCGCATTGCAGCCAGCAGCTTGTCGGTGAACGAATCCTTGTCGCGCGAGCGCAGCCGCTCCATCAGTGACAAGGTGATAATCGGCGCCGACACTTCCAGGTCGATCGCCTCTGCCACCGTCCAGCGCCCTTCGCCCGAATCGGCCACGAATGGAGCGATACCAGCCATGGTCGGATTGTGCGCCAGCGCATCGGCGGTGAGGTCCAGCAGCCACGAACGCACCACGCTGCCATCGCGCCAGATCTCGGCGACCTGGTGCAGATCCAGCGCAAAGTCGGTCTTGTGCTGCATCAGCGCGAAGCCCTCGGCATAAGCCTGCATCATTCCGTACTCGATGCCGTTGTGGACCATCTTGGTGAAGTGGCCGGCGCCGCTCGGGCCGACGCGGCCCCAGCCCTTGTCCGCTGCCGGCGCCAGCGTGGCCAGTACCGGATGCAGCGTGGTCACCGCCGCTTCGTCGCCGCCGACCATCAGGCTGTAGCCTTCCTGCAGTCCCCAGACGCCGCCGCTGGTGCCGCAATCGACAAAGGCGATCCCACTGGCATGCAGCAGCGCGGCGCGGCGTTGCGAATCCTTGTAATACGAATTGCCGCCGTCGATGACGATGTCGCCGGCCTGCAACAGCGGCAGCAGCTGCGCCAGGGTGTCGTCGACGATCTTGCCCGCCGGCACCATCAACCACACCACGCGCGGGCTCGGCAGCGCGGACACCAGTGCGGCCAGCGCATCGGCAGTGACAATGCCCTTGGCCTGTGCACTGCTACGCGCGCCTTCGCCCGGATCGTAGCCATGCACGCGGTGTCCGCCGTGCACCAGGCGCTCGGCCATGTTGGCGCCCATGCGGCCCAAACCCACCATACCCAGTTCCATAATCGCTCCTCATGATCTGATCAGTGCAGGGTGCCACGCCCGGCGTACGCTGGCGTGGCGGAATTCTCAATGGATTGTTCCGCCGCGGTGCCGGCGCCGCACTGTTGCAGCTGCCAGTCGATCCAACGCCAGTACAAGGTGCTGCGCAGATTGTGCAGGGTCAGGTCGATGGCGTACGGCGTGCGCGGATTGCGATCGAGCAGGCGCGCCACGTGGTACCCGATCGGCTTGATGCCCTTGGGATGCACGTAAACCAGAAAGCCCTGGTAGAACGGGTCATCCAACAGGCCTTGCAGCGCTTGCAGGCGTGCCTGCTGCTGCGGATCGAGCGTGGCGCGCAGCGCTGCATCGCGCTCGTACAGCAGCCGCTCGAAGCGACGTTTGCCCGGCCCGCGCAGTTCCCTGGCCAGCTCCCAGATCTGCCGGTTGAGCGCATCGTAGTGCGCAAAGCCGCCGTGCTGCGCCAGCGCCCGCGCCGCCGCATCGCTGACGTCCACCACCACGAAGTTTTCGGCCTGGTTGTGGATGTCGTCCAGAAACGACTTGTCGAACACATGCGCGATAAACCCCGGCGCGCCGACAAATGCCTGCCGCCCCAGCTGCGCGGTCCTGGCCGCCTTGCCGTCGGCGAAGAACTCGCCGGCATGCGCGCCCAGCAGGATGCTGTCGGTGTCGTGCAGGGTCAGAAACGTTCCGATCGACAACTCGCCCGAGGTGAATACCTGATCGAATCCGGCATCGCCATACAACTCGCGCTGGGTGGCCAGCTGTGCCACCTGCCGCCCCACCCCGCATTCGGAACGCACCTGGCCGCGATAGAACGCATCCAGCGCCTGTGCATTGCTGCCGCGCGGTTGATAGCCACGCCCGAAACTGCGAAAGCCGCTCCAGCCTTGCGAGGCCGCGCCACGCCAGCCGAACCCGATCCAGCCCAGCTGCAGTGCCGAAAACCGGTAGCCCGGGTTGTCCTGTAGCTGCGTGGTGGCACGCCGCGTCGCCGCACCGAGTTCGAACGCGTACGCGCATTGGGTGGCGCTGTCGTCCAGCAAGGCCTTGAGCGCGGCGCCGCGTTGCTGCGCGTTCCAGCTGGCCGGCAGCGTCAGCTGCAGATCGCCGGCCGCACGCGCCTGCGCAAGCGAACCGCGCGTACACGGCTCGCCGCGCTGGATCACCGGGGCACTCACCGCAGCGCTGCGAATATCCCAGCCCAGTCGCCGCAGCAAGGCATCGACGCAGTCCACAGACGCCTCGCGCGCCGTCTCACTCGGCGTGGCTGCGGCGGCCTGCAACAGCTGCACACCGAGCAACGCGGCCGCGCATAGACGCACGGCAACGCGGGAGCGCGATTCGGGCCGCGCAGATGCGGATGCAGACGCACGCTGCCTCAATCCCGTCCACAGCCGCAGGCGGGGCTTCTGGAACGCACTCATCGGTACAAGGTGATGTAGATCGGCAGCAAGGTGCTGCATCCTCAGATGTAGAAAGCCCCGGCAGGACCGGGGCTCGCAGGATTCACTGCATCAGGCTCAGCGGCGTTCGCAGACGCGCTCGACCTGACGGTTACCGTTGGCTTGCTGCCGGTTGCCCTGGATGGTGCGGCCCGCTGCACCGCCGGCAACTGCACCGGCCACGGTTGCCAGCTTCTTGCCATTGCCGCCGCCGACCTGGTTACCGAGCAGGCCACCGATGGCCGCGCCGGCAACCGTACCGCCGATGCGATTGGGATCGGTCGAGTTCTTCTGCACTTCGACATTGCGGCAGCGCACGCGCGTGCCATCGCCGAACTTGCGGCCTTCATCTGCTTCGGTATAGCGCTGCTGGTGCGAACGCGTTTGCGCCTGCGCCAGGGTGCTCGTCGCCATCAACGCGATCAGGGACATACCCACAAGGGAATTGCGCATCTTCATCGTCTGTCTCCATCTCGCCCCTTGGCGAGTCATGGTTCCACTTTCGCCACTTGGTCGAGAACGCAACGTGAAGCGTACAACCGGCTATTCAGGCTTTGGAGCAGAGCCTGAATCGCTCCGTCACGGCTGGGTTGCTGGCTCGGTCTGCGGCACCTTGGCTGGTGTCGGCGGCGGGTCCTGCGCCTCTACCGGCAACGGCGCCACTGGCGGCTGTTCGACAGGTGTTGCGACAGGTTGCGGCGCAGCTGTTGCTGGCGCGGCGGGAGCAGTGGCCGCCTCGCTGGCCTGAGCGGCCGCAGGCACCGGAGCCGGCGCTTGTGACATCGCGTGCGCCGGAGGCGGCGGTGGCGGAGCAGCAGTTGCAGCCGCAGGCACCGCTTCGGTGACCTTGGGCAGGTACGAATTCAGACGGTCGAAGAAGCGTTTGTAGAAGGCCGCGTCCTGCACTGTGGTGCTGGACACGCGCACCAGCGAATCGCCGCTGCTGCCGACCGGCAACGACAACGAACCAAGCACACCGACACCGACGCTGGCCGAGGTCGAACTCTTCTTCAGCGCGTAACGGTCCTGCAATGCGCTGACGAACACCTGCGCCTTGCCGCCGTCCTGCGTGGCGCAGGAAATGCGCAGATTGAGTTGTTCGCTCTGGTCGGCTTCCTTGAGCTGGAAGTTCTTGCTGCCTTCCACCGCAGCGGCATCGGCACGCGTCACCGCATAGCCCTGGCTCAACAACACCCGGCGCGCGGCTTCGCAGGCCTGCGGCGAGGTGGACGCGACACTGCGCGAGTAGGTGTCGTCGGAATTGAACGACTCGCGCATCAGCATGGTGTCGCCCTTGCTGCCGCCGCAGCCAGCCAGGGTTGCCAGCGCGCCAAGCAGGGCACCGCGCGCAATCAGGGAAGAACAAGACATGGAGACATTCCGGCATCCAAAACCGGCACAGAGCATAGCGGCAACCGGTGTGCGCGCGGCGTCGCGGGGCCGATCAGGGCAACGGCGGTTCATCCGCTGGCAGCTGCAGGTCCAGCTGCAGGCGGCTGCCGTCTGCGCCGATGCGCTCGGCGCGCAGATAGTGGTGTGCACGCACTGCCGCCAGCGCGACCGGCGCCCGGCATGGCTCGCCCCACAGGCTCAAGGCGAATCCCTGCGCCTGCAGCCAGGCGGTGAGGCGGTCCCAGAGCGGCTGCTCGGACTGCAGGATCAGGTCCAGATCCGCCGGCCCCTCCGGCACCGACTCGGGTGCCTGCAGCCAGCGCGCGTAGCTGCCGTGCACCTGCACCGGCAGGCCGTCTGCGCGTAGCGCCTGCAGCAGCAGCGCTGCCTGCTGCAGGTCCAACTGCGCACGGCAGTGCTGGAAGATCAGCGCGTACTCGTGGCTGCGATTGCTGTGCGTGCCTGCAGGCGCCAGCGCTGCGCCCGGCCGCCGGTAGCACAGCACCCGCTCCTGGCGCAGGGTGAACAGGCTGGCAAGGATCCGCCCCAGATCCCACGCCTGTGGAATCACCCGCCCGCCGACGACGACGTTTTCCGCCATCGCCACACCGAAGCCATCCACTCGCATCCGCTTGCGCAAGGCATGCAATACCGCCCGCATCCCGGACAGATAGCCTGCGTAATCGGCACTGGCATACAACTGCCCCGGCAATGCCGCACCGCGCCAGTGGCAACCGAAATACGGCACGTTGGTCAGGCACAGATCGACCGCCGCAGCGGGCGCGGTGTCGACCAGCGTGCCGACCACGACCGGCGCCTGCACGCCGTGCCGCTGCAGGCGCGTGCGTGCCAGGCGCGCACGTGCGGCATCGATCTCCATGCCATGCGCGCCACGCCCTTCCAGCGTCGCCGCCAGCAGCGTGCTGCCGAATCCACAGAACGGGTCGAACACCTGTGCACCCGGCACGCTGAAGTGCCGCACGAACGGGCGCATTTGATTCACCCAGCCGCAGTCGCGCCCGCCAAGCGGGTCGGCTGCGCGCAGATCTTCGGGCAATGCCCAGGACGGCTCATCCGGCGCCGGCGTCCACCAGCTGCGCTGATCGAGTTCATCCATCGGCCGGCTCCCACAGCACATCGGCATCCGGGTCCCAGCCCGCACACAGGCGGCCATTGGCGAAGAACACCAGCTTGTAGAGGTCGCCGGTGGCGTGGCGTGCGTGCATGGCCGCGTAGTCGGCGCTTTCGAACACCACTTCCAGGCCGTCTTCGCTGCGCATGCGCAGATTCCAGAAGTAATAACCCTCGGTCATGCCGTCGGCTTGCCAACGTGACCACCATGGCTGCTGCATGCAGTCCGCCAACAGGCTTTCCATGCCGATGCGATGCTGCGCGATATAGCGCCAGGTGCCATTGCTGCGGTACGCATCGTCCAGACGCGACAACTCGCGAAAGATCACCTGCGTGGCCCCACAGCGACGCGCCCACGCGATGTACTGCGCCACGCCATCGGCACAGTCCACGCCGCCCCGCTGCACGATGCAGACCAGCCGCACCGGCAGGCGCGCTGCGATGCGTTGCGCCGTCCGCGCGAAAATGGCCGCATCGGCAATGGGCTCGTCGGGTCGAAAGCGCATGATCGCGTCGTTGCCGGCCTGCAGCGGGTGGTGACGCGACAGCTCGATCCACGACAGGCCGAAGTCGACCAGGGCATCGAGCAACTGCGCCCCCTGCGCGCGCGCCAGGCCGGCGCCATTGCTGTACAGCACGCGCTGCTCCACGCACGGGCCGTCGGGCGTTGTCGCCAGGGTCTGCAGCAAGGTCTGCAACCAGTCCGGATCGTCGGTCATCTCCAGGCCGGACAAGGAATACGACAACGGCACCCCGTGCAGCAGCTGCAACGCAGCGCGCAATTGCGCAAAGTAGTCCGGCCCTGGCCGCAACATCGCTGCCGCCGGGCCACCACGGTGTTGACGCAGGTTTTCCGAACAGAAGCCGCAGCGCGCCGAACATGGCCGTACCGAGGCATACGGGGTCAAGGTGATCGGCAACGCTGCCCGATACGCGCGCTCGCCGATGCGCAATGCATGCCATCGGCTGCTCTCGTCCTGCTGCGGCACGCGCCGCCGCAGGCTGGGCGCGGCGGCGCGCAACCCGGCCAACAGCGGCGATGCAGACAGCAACGAGTCTTCGTCGAGGGAGGCGTGCATGCGGCTAGCCACGCGGCGAACGTCAGCGGCGCGCGGCGTCGGCACGTGCGCGCACCTGCTCCAGGGTCCACTCCTGCTGCATGACGCCGTTCTCCCACACCGTCACCAGCGCATCTTCGCTGTCGGCATGCGCGTCGACTTCATCCAGCAACGCACTGCGATAGCTGCCATCGGCACGGTCGCGCAGCAAGGTCAGCCGACCGCGCTTGCTCTGCTTGCCCTTGTCGGTGATCGGATCCTTGTAGACATCGATCCATTGCCCGTCCACGCGCACGGCCGAGCACTTCAACGCGAACTTCTGGGTGTCGCGGTCCACCTTCTGCAACAGCGCACCGCCCATGCCGAAGGCGACGTTGTCGGCGGCATAGCCGGCAGCGGTGATGCGTTCGAGAATCGCGCGCAGCGACTGCGGATTGATGCCATCGCCCTGGATCACCCGCACATGGTTGAGCACCTTGTAGCCCTTGCCGTTGCGCTGATGGCCGAATGCCTCGTCCAGCAGCAGCAGGCATTGCTCGACCACATCCACCGGGTCGCCCGAATCCGGACGGATCACCACCGTCGCACCGGAGGCGATCACCTCCTCGCGCAGTGTGGTGCCCCAATGCTCGCGGATCGCGCGGTAGATGTCGTAGCTGTCCGATACCACCGCCACCAGCGAACCGGGGCGCGCGAACTGCGCCAGCATGTTGCGGTACGCATCGGCCTCGCGCTCGCGGCCCCAGCTGGTGATGGTGCTGTGCTCGGCAGCGGGAATCGAATATCCGGCTACCGGCGTGTGGTAATGCGCACGCGCCAGCAGCAACGCCGACAAGGTATCGGTGCCGAGGAAGTTCACCAGATGCGCGGCACCGCCCAGCGCGGCCGAGCCAAGGCTGGACACCCCACGCGCGCCGAAGTCATGCAGCTTGAACGGCAACTGCCCTTCCGGATCGTCGCTGGTGCGCTGCAGGTAATCGCGTACCACCTGCTTCACCTGCCAGCTCACCGTTGCCACCGTCACCGGGTACCACACGCGCAACAGCAGCGTTTCCAGGTACGACGGCACCCAGAACGCCTTGGGATCGGTGGATTCGATCGTCATCAACACATTGTGCGTGGGCACGACCGTGCCTTCGGGCACGGCACGGATGCGGATCGGCAGTTGCCCGCCGAAGCGATCGACAATGTCGCGCCAGCCGGCCTCATTGAACGGCTCGCCATGCGCGGCCAGCAAGGCCTTCGCATCGTCGATGTCGGCGTGCGTCACCGGCCGGTTGATGGCCTCTTTCAGGATCGACTGCAGGCCGAAGAACACGGTCTGGTCGTAGACGCCACCACGCGATTCGACATAGAAAAACGCCGCATCAGTGCCGGGTGGATACTGCAGCCAATGGCTGGCCTTGTAGCTGTCGGTGTTGAGCAGCAGGTTATCGAGGTAATGCATGACGGAAGCTCCTTCGCGTCGAATGAACCAGCGGTCTGTCCGCCGGCGGAAGGCTACGGTTCAAGCCGATCCTGGATTGCGCGCGGACGCCTTGGGTGGATGACGGCACGCAATCCTTGCCGGCCTCAGCCGCGACCCAGGAAGAATTCGAGGATATGCAGATGATCTTCGTACAGGCGCGGGCCCATCGCCATGACTTCGGCAAGCGGGATCCAGCGCGCCTTGTCGGCATCGTCGCCACCGCGCACCGCGGGCAACTCACCGGCCGGAAATTCGAAATGGAATGCATGGGTGATGGTGCGCCCGCGCAGGCTGCGCTCGGGGTGGTCGAACACCTGGCGTCCACGCAATGAGCCCTTGAGCACCGGCACCGGCACTTTCAGCCGTGTTTCCTCGCGCAGTTCGCGCAGGCAGCCGTCCAGCAGACCTTCGTCCTGGCCGACGAAACCGCCCGGCAATGCCCACAAGCCCTTGCCCGGCTCGGCGCGACGACGCACCAGCAGCACGTGGCCTGAGTGCACCACCACCGCATCGGTGGTGACGAAGGTCGGCGGATACGGCGCATCCTTCCAGGCGGCGCGATATTGCTCGATGAAACGATATTCGGCCACCAGCTGCGCGTAGCTCGGCGAGTTGCGCCGGAACGCTTCCAGCATGTCGTACACCGGCGCCGGCACATTGCCGCGCAGCATCAGCAATCCACCGTGGAAGCCGATCTCGCCGGCCTCGAACAGATAGCGGCGCAACTCGGTGGCCGACAACGTGGCGGTATGTTGTACATCTTCCAGCTGCCACTGCGGGAACTCGCGCAGGTAATAGCTGCTGGCGTCCTTGTCCATGCCGATCAGGCCGATGCGTGCATCGAGCGTGCCGCCATCGGCCTGCACGGCCTCGGCGACCTGGCGCTGCACCTCGGCAATCCACAGGCTTTCGTTGTACAGATGGTCGCGCAACGGGCGCAGCATCAGCCGCTGGCTCTCGCCCGGCAACGCGGACTCGATCATCACCGCGCGTTCGGCAACGGTCCACGGATTACGAATGGTGCGGGGCGTTTCGGCGGAGCCGATCAACACGATGAGCTTGTTCGCCTTGCCCAGCGCGTAGCGGGCGACGGCGGCGTGGCCGTTATGAAAGGGCTCGAAACGCCCGATAAACACGAGATAGTCGTACTGCGGTGCCATGAGAATCCCTCACGGTTAAGTAGGCAGCCAGCGGTCTATCCGATGGCTTGGTGCAAATGCTACGCCGATGTGCGACGACGTCAAGCAGGCGCGGTATGTCGATGACATTTCGGTCATGCATGCCGATTAGACTCGCCGATTGGTCCTTGAGGAATTCGCCTGCATGTCACGCCTGTCCGTTCGCGCCATCTCACGTTCCCTGTTTGCGGCACTCGCGCTGCTGTGCATCGCCTTGCCTGCGTTGGCTGAACCTGCGCCCGCACCCTTGCGGGTGATGTCGTTCAATGTGCGCGTGCCGGTGGATACCGATGGCGACAAGCGCTGGAGCGTGCGCCGCACGGCGATGGTGGCCTTGATCGAACAAGCGCACCCGGACGTCTTTGGCACGCAAGAATTGGTGCAGGAGCAGGCGCAGTATCTGGCTGCGCAGTTGCCTGATTACCGCTGGTTCGGCAAGGGCCGCCGCGGCGACGACAGCGACGAACACATGGGCGTGTTCTACGACAGCCGCGCGGTGTCGGTGGTGGAATCGGGCGATTTCTGGCTGTCGGAAACGCCACAGGTTCCCGGCAGCAGCAGTTGGAACACCGACCTGCCGCGCATGGTGACCTGGGCCCTGTTCGAGCGCCGCAGCGACAAGCGCCGCTTTTATCTGCTCAACACGCACTTCGCCCACCGCGACCAGGACGAGGCCGCCCGCGAGCACAGCGCGCGCCTGATCCTGTCGCGCATCGCGACGCTGCCGGCCGACATTCCGGTGGTGCTGACCGGCGACTTCAACAGCGATCCTGACCAGGGCACCTACCGCGTCCTCACCGCCTCGCTTGGCGATGCACGCGCCCGTGCCCCCGAACCGCAAGGCCCGGAAAAAACCTTCCAGGACTTCACCACGCAGCCGACCCGTCGCATCGACTGGATCCTGTTCCGCGGCCTGACACCGACACGCTTTTCCACGCTGGATCAGCGTCCCGGCGGTGTAGTGCCGTCTGACCACTATCCGGTGCTGGCCGAATTCGCCTGGCCGCGTTGAGCGCGCCGGCGACGTGACGCTGTCACGGTGCCGGCCGCTCTGACGCTAAGCAGCTCAGTCGCGTTGCAGCCAATCCACCAGCGCTTGCAGCATGGTCGATGGCGCAGGCTCGCAACGCATCACGATCGAAAGTTGCCGCGGTGCCCAGGCTGCATCCAGGGGCACCGTGGCCAGCTGATCGCGCACGCATGAGCGTTGCACTGCGGCGTGCGGGAGAATCGCCACGCCCATGCCTTGCGCAAGCATGCGGCACAACACGTCGATGCCTTGTACCTTTGCACGCGTGCGCACCTGCACGCCGGCGCGGTTCATGTGCACGCGCAGATGCCGTTGCAAGGCGCTGTCGCCGGCCAGCCCCAGCGTGTCCATTCCCGCGAGCTCGCTCAATTGCAGCGTCGCGGCGCCGGCCAGTGGATGCGCCGCAGCCATCACCAGCACCAGCCGATCCTCGCGGAACGGCAGCACCTGCAGCCCACTGAGATCGGCATGACCTGCGACCACGGCGATGTCGGCGCGTTCCTCGCGCACCGCATCGGCAGCTTCGTCGCTGCCCTGCTCGGTCAACGCCAGATCCAGCTGCGGATGTCCGATGAGAAAATCCGCCAACCGTTCGGGCAGCCATGCCGACAGCGCCGCGGTATTGGCTGCCAGCCGCAACGTCACCTGGCCACCGCCACCATAGCCGCCCAGCTCCAGCTGCAGCGCCTCTGCCTGCCGCTGCAATTGCCGTGCGTGCCGGAGCAACACGCCACCGGCCGGAGTCAGGCTGACGCCGCGGCGCCCGCGTTCCAGCAGTACGGCGCCCACCTGCAGCTCCAGCGCACGAATCCGCGCACTGGCAGCGGCCAGCGACAACGCCGCGCGTTGTGCACCGGCAGTAATGCTGCCGGTCTCGACCACTGCGATGAACAACCGCAAATCGACAAATTCCAGATGCATGAGCGCTCCACAAGCACGTGCATGTCATCGACATGCGCTCGCCGCCGACAGGACAGGCCAGCCAAGCCAGGGGCCTCTGCACGCGCGGCATCCCGCCTTAGCCTTCGGCGCTGCCGAAGCCTGCATCAAACAATCACGCATTGTCTGCCGCGGAACAAGCCCGGATCCTGGGCTGCATGGAGACATTGCACACCCACTGGCATCTGATCGCAGGCGTCTTTTTACTGGCTGGCTGGGTCAAGGGCGTGGCCGGGATGGGCTTGCCGACCGTTGCGATGGGGCTGCTGGGTCTGTGGCTGACGCCTGCCGAGGCAGCGACCTTACTGGCTCTGCCTTCGCTTGTGACGAATCTGCATCAAGCCTGGGGACCGGACACCGCGACCCTGTTGCGACGTCTGTGGCCATTGCTGGCCGCCGTGACGCTGGGCACCTGGCTGAGTGCAGGGGTGCTGACAGGCGCCGACCCCAGCCTGGTCCGCGCCGGGTTGGGCGCGTTGCTGGCGCTGTACGCCTTGCTTGGGCTGGCCCGTCGGCACTGGACGATGCAGGCGCGCCACGAACCGTGGGCAGGACCACTGGCCGGGCTGGCCACCGGTCTGCTGAGTGGCGCCACCGGCGTGTTCGTGCTGCCATCACTGCCCTACCTCACCGCCCTGCAACTCCCGCGCGAGCTGTTGATCCGCTCCCTGGGCTGGTGTTTCGGCGTGGCGACGCTGGCGCTGGCCAGTGCCCTGGCCTGGCATGGCGCGCTACCCCGCGCGGCGATCGCTCCGTCGTTGTGGGCACTGCTACCCACCGCCGTCGGCATGTGGCTGGGTGCCTGGGTGCGCAACCGCATTTCTGCCGAGACGTTTCGGCGCTTCTTTTTCACCACCTTGCTGGTGCTCGGCCTGCAAGGTGTCTGGCAGGCCTTGGCGTAAGCCGCGTCAGGCGCAATGGAGCGTCGCACGGCTCACAGGCACGGCAGCTGGCAATCGATCGTCAGTCAAACCCGCGCGCGACGTCGTGCCGGACATGAAAGGGTCGGCCAATAAAAACGCCACCGCGATGCGGTGGCGTTTTCGTATTGCAAGCTGATCTTGTCGTCAGCTGTTCGGCAAACGATCAGTCGGCCCAACGCCCCGGCGCGGTCGACTGCGGCAGCACCTGCGCCGACAGCGGCTGATCCTGCGACAGCAGGCCCAGCGCATCGGCGAGGATGGCGGCCGATTCGTGCAGCAATGGATCCGGGCGCTTTTCTGCGGCCTTCTCGCGCGCGGTGTCCTTGACGATATCGCGCTCGTTGCCGGTCAGGCCGTCGTCGCTGTCTTCGGCAAGCGGGTCCAGCGGCAGGCCCAGCTGCTTGCGCACCTGCTGGCGATCCTTGCGCTGCTGATCCTGCTTCTGACGCTCGGCAACGCGCTCGGCTTCGTTCAACGAGATGTACTTCTTGGCCTTCTCATCGCGGAACTGCTTCACGTCCTCTTCCCACCACTGGAATTCCTTGTCGGTGGCAATGCGTGCGGTATGCAGGCCCTGCAATTTGGGCAGCAGCGGCGCGAAGTTGCCGTACTGGGTGTGCGGTGCGGCGGCAATGCGCGTCCACGGCAGCGCGTTGTCGTAGGTGCTCTCACCGAACTCGGTGGCATCCACGCTGGCCGGGAATGCGATGTCCGGCACCACGCCCTTGTGCTGGGTGCTGGAGCCGCTGACGCGGAAGAACTGCGCGATCGTCAGCTTGACCTGCCCGTAGCGCTGCCCTTCTGCCGCCGGCCAGCGGTCCAGGTCGACGATGTTCTGCACAGTGCCCTTGCCGAAGCTGGTTTCACCGATCACCAGACCGCGACCGTAATCCTGGATGGCACCGGCAAAGATCTCCGAGGCGGATGCCGAGCCGCGGTTGATCAGCACGCCCAGCGGACCATCCCAGGCCACCTTGGGATTGCTGTCGCCATTGACGGTGACCCGGCCGCCGGATTCGCGCACCTGCACCACCGGGCCCTGCTCGATAAACAGGCCGGTGAGCTCGATCGCCTCGTCCAGCGAACCGCCGCCGTTGTTGCGCAGGTCCAGCACCACGCCGTCAACCTTGTCGGTCTTGAAGCCGGCCAGCAGCTTGGCGACGTCACGCGTTGCCGAGGCATAGTCGGTCGCGTTACGACGACGGCCTTCGAAATCCTGATAGAAGCCCGGCAGCTTGATGATGCCGATGCGGCGCTCCGGCTCGCTGCCCTTGGCCGGCAGGGTGATGGTCTCGCCCTTGGCGGCCTGCTCGGCCAAGCGCACCTTCTGCCGGGTCAGCGTCACGGTGCGGTGCTTGCCGTCGATGCCCGATTCGGCCGGGATGTATTCCAGGCGCACCTGGGTGTCCTTGCTGCCGCGGATCTTGGCGACCACATCGTCGATGCGCCAGCCGATCACATCCTCGATCGCGCCGTTCTTGGCCTGGCCCACGCCGACGATACGATCGCCCGGCTTGAGCGTGCCATCCACTGCCGCCGGACCGCCGGGGATGACCTCGCGGATCACCACCATGTCGTCCTGCTTCTGCAGCTGCGCACCGATGCCTTCCAGCGACAACGACATCTGCTGATTGAAGGTTTCTGCGGTGCGAGGGGTGAAGTAATCGGTGTGCGGATCGACCGCATTGGTGTAGGCGTTGACGAAGAACTGGAACACGTCCTCGCCCTTCAACTGCTTGACCGAATCGGCCAGCGAGACATAACGCTTATCCAGCGTCTTGCGAATGTCGTCAGGCTTCTTGCCGGCCAGCTTCAGGCGCAGCCAATCGTTCATCACCGACTGCCGCCACAGCACGTCCAGCTGCTTGTCGTCTGCCGCCCACGGCACGTCCTTGCGGTCGTACTCGAACTTGTCGGTGCCGGAAAAATCGAAGTCCTGCTTGAGCAGGTCGCGCGCGTACTTGACGCGCTGATCGACGCGCTTCTTGTAGACCGAAAACACCTGGAACGCCGGCTCCAGATTGCCGCCACGCAGCGCATCGCCAACGCCCGTCTGCAACGGCGCAAAGCTATCGATGTCGGCCTGGGTAAAGAACTGTTTGCTGCCGTCCAGGGTTTCCAGATAGCGCTTGAAGACGTCCTTGGACATCGCCTCGTCCAGCGTGCGCGGACGGTAGGCATAGCGGCTGTCGGAGAGCAGACCGTAGACCAGCTTGGTCGCGGTGGCCTGGTCGGGCGTGGCTGCGGCCGGCAACGCCGTGTCGGCGCGTGCGAGCAAGGCCATCGGAGTAGTCAACACCAGCGCCAGCAGGCCGGCCTTCATGGACGTAGAAACGTTGTAGGTCATCGAATGGCTCTCGGCACAGGGCCGACGAAAGAAAGGCGGTGAACGGATCAGACAGCATGACAGTGCCGAAAGTTGCTGGCGTTGTCATCCACTGGCTGAATCAGCCTAGCGCCGGGCCTGTAGCGGATTGTGAACGCGGCCGTACCCTGCCAGCCAGGAGCAGCGGCCGGAGACGACACGACCCCGCGGTGTGCGGGGTCGTGTGGGTCGTTCTAGCTCGAAATCATCGGAGTTACTCGAGGGCGGTCGCGGGCAGTTCGCGACGACACGCACTCGGCATGTGGCCGGCTGCGGCATCAGATGACGCCAGCACCGGCGGCCGCGCCCGCCTGAGCATGGGCGCAGGCGTTTATCGACTGGCTTAAGCAGCGACGCCCGCGCCGGCGGCCTGACGATCGGCGTGATACGAGGAGCGCACCATCGGCCCGGAAGCGACGTGGCTGAAGCCCAGCGCATTGCCGTAGTCCTCCAGTGCCTTGTATTCCTCCGGCGTCCAGTAGCGCATCACCGGATGGTGATGCGGCGTCGGTTGCAGGTACTGGCCGATGGTGATCATGTCCACATCGTGCGCGCGCAGGTCGCGCAAGGTGGCCTGCACCTGCTCCATCGTCTCGCCCAGGCCGAGCATGATGCCGGACTTGGTGGCGATGGACGGATGCTGCGCCTTGAAACGCTGCAGCAGGGTCAGCGACCACTGGTAGTCGGCACCCGGACGCACGTTCGGGTACAGGTCCGGCACGGTTTCGATGTTGTGGTTGAACACGTCCGGCGGGCTGAGCGCCAGGATCTCCAGTGCGCGGTCCATGCGGCCCTTGCCGCGGAAATCCGGGGTCAGGATCTCGATACGGGTCTTGGGTGAGCTGACCCGGATGGCCGAAATGCAGTCGACGAAATGCTGGGCACCGCCGTCGCGCAGGTCATCGCGATCCACGCTTGTCACCACCACATACTTCAGGCCCATGTCGGCCACGGTGGTGGCCAGGCTGGCCGGCTCGTTTGCATCCGGCGGCTTGGGCCGGCCGTGCGCCACATCGCAGAACGAGCAGCGCCGCGTGCACACCTCGCCCAGGATCATGAAGGTCGCGGTGCCGTGGCTGAAGCACTCGTGGATGTTCGGGCAGCTGGCTTCCTCGCAGACCGTGACCAGGCGGTTTTCGCGCAGCTTGGCCTTGAGGTTCTGCACTGCATTGCCGGACGGAATCCGCACCCGGATCCACGACGGCTTGCGCAGCACCGGCGCATCGACGAACTGCACCGGCGAGCGGTTGATCTTGTCGCCACCGATCTGCTTGACGCCGGTCTGCAGCGGCGCAGGTGCGGCGGTGTCGCCGGAGACGACCTGCAAGGGGATGGAACGGGCGATAGGCTGGGTCATGGCAATAACGGGCGCTCAGGCCGGAAGCGAAAGGTCGGGCAACGCGGAGACAGGCTGCAAGACGAGACCGAACTGGCGCGCCAGCTGATCGAGCAGCACCGCCTTGACGGCGTCCATCCCGGAGGGGCCGCCCAAGTCTAGCACCGAGGTCACCTGCAGGCCCTGGTAGCCACAGGGGTTGATGCGGTGGAACGGCTCCAGGTCCATCGCCACATTGAACGACAGGCCGTGGAAGGTGCAGCCGCGCCGCACCCGGATCCCGAGCGCGGCGATCTTGGCCCCGCCCACGTACACGCCCGGCGCGCCCTCGCGGCGCTCGGCGACGATATTCCACTCGTCCAGCGTGTCGATCAGTGCCTGCTCGATCCTGCACACGTAATCGCGCACGCCGATCTTGAGCCGGCGCAGGTCCAGCAGCGGATAGACCACCAGCTGGCCGGGGCCGTGATAGGTCACCTGGCCGCCGCGATCGACCTGCAGCACCGGAATCTCGCCCGGCGCCAGCACATGCTCGGGCTTGCCGGCCTGGCCCAGCGTAAACACCGGCGCATGCTCGACCACCCACACTTCGTCTGCGGTGGCCTCATCACGCGCATCGGTGAAACGCTGCATCGCACGCCACACCGGGGCGTACTCCTGTCGACCGAGGTCGCGCAACTGCGCCGGCAGCACGGGAACGGGGCTTTCCACTGCCTGGACCGCTACAGCGTCCACTTCACTTCCGGGTGATCGCGCAGCGCCTGGTGCGCAGCGTCGAACTGCTCGCGGCTCTCGGCGCGGAAGCCGATCTTGACCGAGACATATTTGCCGCTGGACGAATGCTTCCAGCTGATGCTTTCCTCCAGCAGCTCCACACCGGTGGCGGCGAGCAGGCGCGGAAGTTCGCTTTCCAGCCCGCGCTCGGCCGCGCCCATGGCGCTGAGCTCGAAGGTACCGGGAAACTGGAAGCCGTGATCGGGGTTGTCGGTGCTGATTTCCATCCGCCCATTATCGGGACGATGGCGGACAAACCCAAGCCCGCACCGGTCGAACGGATGGACGCGTCACGGCCGGGGAGCCGGGCGGGCGGCCCCCAACTTTCAGCAAGAATCTGTCATTACAGTCCCGGACCAAACACAGCTACGTGCCGGTGATGGTTCTACACGGCGGGGCGCCGGCAGAAAATGCCTTCTGCTCCTGCGCACGTTCACGCGGCGCAGCAGCGGCCGCAGGCACCTTTGCTGAACATCGTCCTTTCCTACCTTTCCAGGCCCTCCATGCTTCGACCGCGCGCGTTGTCCGCTGCCCTGCTGCTCTCTCTTTCCGGGCTGTCGCTGCCGGCCCTGGCTGCCGACCAGTGCGACTCCAGCAGAATGAGCCGGACGCCGCCGGCGGTGAACTTCCGGGTCGACAACGACCTGTTCGGCGGGGAGGATCAGGACCAGGGCTATTCCAACGGCGCGGTGCTGACGCTGGTGTCGCCCAACCTGGTCGACTACACCGACGACCCCTGCCTGCCGCGCACCGCGCGCTGGGTCAACGGCTACCTGGAGCGCCTGCATCCGGGCGAGTTCGACCAGCAGAACATGGTGTTCTCGATCGGCCAGGCGATTTTCACTCCCACCGATCCCACCCGCCGCGATGTGATCCCGGACGATCGCCCGTATGCGGGCATCCTGCTGGCGAGCTTCGGCTACAACGCGCGCAACGATGCGCATCTGCGCACCACCCAGCTGCAGGTCGGCGTGGTCGGCCCGTGGGCATTTGCTCAGGAAGCGCAGGATGCGATCCACGATGTGCTGGGCGACGAAAAATTCCAGGGCTGGGACAACCAGCTGCATAACGAGCCGCTGATCAACCTGGTGCACGAGCGCATGCGCCGCTGGCCGGGCGATGCGGCAGTCAATGCGGACGGCTTCGGCTGGGATTTCATCTCGCATTGGGGCGGCGCGGTCGGCAACATGGCCACGCATCTGAATGCCGGTGGCGAGGTGCGCTTCGGCTGGAAGCTGCCGGACGACTTCGGCAGCACCCCGACCCGCCCGGCCGGCGAGAACACCGCCCCCAGCCGGCTCGGACGCGCCAGCGGCTGGTCGGGCCATCTGTTCCTAACAACCGATGCGCGCTGGGTGCTGCGCGACATCACCCTGGACGGCAACACCTTCCGCAACAGCCACAGCGTGGACAAGCGCCCGTTCGTGGGCGATGTCGGCTACGGCCTGGCGGTGATGTACGGCCGCTGGAAGTTCGCCATCGCCCGCTACCACCGCACCCGCGAATTCGACACCCAGCGCGAAACGCCGGTGTATGGCAGTTTCACGATCAGTCGGATGCTTTGAGGGCTGGGATTGGGGAGTCGGGATTGGGGATTCGCAACAGCGGGGCTGCTGGTGCTTCGCTGCTGCTCTCGCCTTTGCCAATCCCGAATCTCCAATTCCCAATCACCGCAAAGAAAAAGCCGGCTTTCGCCGGCTTTTTCTTTGGATCACTCTGATTCCCACCACATCCAGAACGCATCCCAGAGGCGTTTGAAGAAGCCGCCCTCGTCGACTGCGTTGATGGCGACCAGCGGGGCCTGGGCGATGATCTTGCCGTCCAGGCTGACCTTGACGGTGCCGATCTGCTGGCCCTGCTTGATCGGGGCCTGCAGGTTCTTGGCCACCTCCATGCTGGGCTTGAGGTCGTTGTAGCGGCCGCGCTGCAGGCTGACCAGCAGTGGCTGGGCCACGCCGAGCTGCACTTCGTCCTGCTGGCCCTTCCAGACCTTCTGCTTGGTCACGACCTTGCCGGGCGCATACAGGCTGTGGGTTTCGAAGAAGCGGAAGCCCCAGTTAAGCAGGGCCAGGCTGTCGTCGGCGCGCTGGCGCTCGGACGAATCGCCCATCACCACCGCCACCAGGCGCTGGTCGCCGCGCTTGGCCGAGCTCAGCAGGCAGTAGCCGGCCTCGGAGGTGTGGCCGGTCTTGATGCCGTCCACCGCCGGGTCGCGCCACAACAGCAGGTTGCGGTTGTTCTGCTTGATGCTGCCGACCTGGAATTCCTTGATCTTGTTGTAGGCATAGGTCTCCGGGTAATCGCGCACCATCGCGCGGCCCAGCATCGCCAGGTCGTAGGCGGTGGAATGGTGACCTTCGGCGCTGAGGCCGTGCGCGTTGACGAAGTAGGAGTCCTTCATGCCGATCTTGGCGGCGTAGCTGTTCATCAGCGAGGCGAAGGCTTCTTCGCTGCCGGCCACATGCTCGGCCAGTGCGATCGCGGCATCGTTGCCGGACTGGATCGCCATGCCCTTTTCCATGTCTTCCAGACGCGCGGTCTGGTTGACCGGGAAGCCGCTGTAGCTGCCGTCGGTGCCGGCACCGCCCTCGCGCCAGGCGCGCTCGCTCATCATGACCTGGTCGTCGCGCTTGACCTTGCCATTCTTGATTTCGGCAGCGACCACGTAGGACGTCATCACCTTGGTGATGCTGGCCGGCGCCAGCTGCTGGTGGATGTTTTCACCGGCCAGCACCTGCCCGGTGGCGTAATCCATCAGGATCCAGGACTTGGACACCGCCGGCGCGGGTGCGGGCGGAACCGGGACGGCGGCCGGCGCAGCGGCAACGGCAGGCGTCGGCTGCGGCGCAGGGGTCTGCGCGCAGACCAGGCCAAAGGCGAACGTGGCCACCGCAGCGGCGGCGAAGCGGAATTTCATTGAAGAACGACTCCTGACGGGCCCGAAGGCTGGGTAATGCGAAATTGTAAGGCGCCACGGCGATCAGGGCGACGCGCGCGATGCTGCGCGCGCCTGCGCAGTTCAGCGATGGCGGCAGACGACGCGCCGAACCTGGCTGACGCACTGGGCGATCGAGCAAGCTGCATGGGGCGCGTCGTGATCGCGGCTGCCCAACGCTACCTGTCGATAGCGGGCGCCGGGCTACCTGCCGACGCCCAGGCTGCCGGATCGATCGTGGCTAGTTGGCGACGATCTGCGGGCGCCCGAAGCCCAGGCCAGCGATGCGCTGCGCGATTTCCGAGGCATTGGCGTGATCGCGCGCGTTGACGCGCAGCCGCCACAAGGTGCGACCGCCGCTGACGATGTCACTGACGCTGGCACCGGCAATCCCGGCCGAGGCAAGCTGCGACAGCGCGCGGTTGGCGTTTTCGCGGCTGGCGAAACTGGCCACCTGCAACAGGATGTCGCCCAGTGCCGCCTCGGCCACGCTCGGCGCCTTGACCGGTACCGGTTCGCTCCTGAGCGGACGTGCCGGCGCGCTGTCGGCGGGCTTGATCGCCGCCACCGCGACCGGGGCGGCTGGCGCGACCGCCACCGCGACAGCCGAGGCAGGCCGAGGCGCGGCGGCAGCCGGCTTGCCGGTGGCCACGCGCACGCCCTGCGACTTCATCCAGGCATCGAAGTTGTCGGCGTTGCCGGGCTGGCGCGAATCGGCCACGCGGTAGCGCCAACGCTCGCCCGCGGGAACCGCAGCAGCCCCTGCACTGCCTGCCGCCACGGCGACCACCGGAGCGGCGGCACTGGAAGCCACTGCGCGCGGGGCGGCGGCCGGCACGGTGCGGGTGGGCAGGCGCTGTACCAACCCATCGATCTGGCTGGCGCTGGTAGCCGGCTGTGCGGCGGCCACCGCGGTGCGGACCGGCGCGCTGCCGCTGCGGCGCTTGGCCAGCAGATTGCCGTTGTCGGCTTCGGTCAGGCCGCGTACCTCGACGTTGCCAGTGCCCTTGCCGGTGATCCCCAGCTTGACCGCAGCGGCGTAGCTCAGATCGATCACGCGGCCATCGTGGAACGGGCCGCGGTCGTTGACGCGCACCACCACCGAGTCGCCGGTGTCGGTGTTGGTCACCAGGGCGAAGCTGGGCAACGGCAAGGTCTTGTGGGCGGCGGTGAAGGCGTACATGTCGTAGACCTCCTTGTTGGAGGTCAGCCGGCCGTGGAATTTGCTGCCGTAATACGAGGCGGTTCCGCGTTCGACATAGTCGCCGGGGTTGTCCATCACCACGTAGCGTTTGCCCAGCACCTCATACGGCGAGCGGTTGCCCACCGCCGAGCGCGGCTCGTTGGTGACCAGCGGTTCGGGGATGCAGGCCACATTGGGCACGTGGTCCGGCGTGGTGTCCTTGACGCCGGGCTTGTACAGGCCGCCGGCGGTGTAGTCGCCGCGCGTGGACGGGTCTTCCTTGGCGGGTGCGTAGGGCGAGGTCGAGGGGCAACCGGTGGCCACATACGCCGGCCCCTTGCCGTCGACCTTGACGCCCTTGATCGCGCCGCTGCCGCCGGTGCCGGCGCTTTTCTTCGGTGCACTGCTACAGGCCGCCAGGCCGAGCATCAGCGCCATCGGGATCAGCCACTTGGGACCTGTCGTGCTGTTCATGCCGGGGGTAACTCCTTGCCGGCGATGGCCTCGGACAGCTGGAACACGGCCATCGCGTACATCTTGGAAATGTTGTAACGGGTGATCGCGTAGAAATTCTGGAAGCCCAGCCAGTACTGCTTGCCGTTGGCATCGTCCAGGGTGATCGGGGTGGCGGTGCTGCCGGCCACCACCGGGGCATTCGGGTGATAGCCGCGCGCAGAGAGGTCGGCCAGCGTGTACACCGGCGACCAGTCGGTGGGATTGAATTCCTCGTGGCCGGCGGCCAGCGTGGCCGGCACCGCGACCTGGCCACCGCGCACCCAACCGCCCTTCTTGACGAAGTAGTTGGCGACCGAGGCGAACACGTCGTTGTGGTCGGTGAACAGGTTGCGCTTGCCGTCGGCGTCGCCGTCGACGGCGAACTGGCGGTAGCTGGACGGCATGAACTGGCCCATGCCCATCGCGCCGGCATAGCTGCCGATCAGCGTGGTGACATCGAGCTGCTCTTCCTTGCCGAGCGCGAACAGCTGGCCGAGTTCATCGCGGAAGAACAGCTCGCGACGCACTTCGCGTTCGAGCTTGGCCGGGTCGCCGCTGCGCGGGTAGCGGAACGCCAGCGTGTACAGCGCGTCCAGCACGCGGTACTTGCCGGCATTGCTGCCGTAACTGGTCTCCACTCCGATGATGGCCACGATCACCTGCGCCGGCACGCCGGTGGCCGCTTCGACCTTGATCAGCTCGGCACGATGCTCGGCCAGGAACTTGCGGCCGCCATCGATCCGCGCCTGGGTGATGAACATCGGGCGGTATTCGTTCCACGGTTTGACCCGCTCGGCCGGGCGCGACATCGCGGTGACGATGGCGTCCTTGAATTGCGCCTGCGCCAGCACTGCTTCGATCTGTGCGGCGTCGATGCCGTACTTGGCGGCGGTGTCGCGCACGAAGTTGGCGCGGGCGATCTCGAACGGCACCGGGGTCAGGTCCACCGGCGGCAGCGCGGGCGCTTCGGCGGCGGCACTGACGGGCGCGACCGGGGCGCTCGGCGGCTTGGCCGGGGGCGCGCTGGCGGCCGGCGGCGGGGTCGGAGGGCTGGGCTGAGTCGCGCAGGCGACAAGGCCGAGGGTGAGCAGGCAGGTCAGAGTGCGTCGAATCATCGGCCGAGGGTAACAGAGAACAGATGAACTTCTGGCAATAAGACCATGAAAGGAAAGAGCTTTAGTTTGCCGCTTTGGGCGGCAGGGAATTTGGGAGGGGGATTGGGGATGGGTTTGGGTGCCGCGGGAATGGGGAATGGGGAATGGGGAATGGGGAATGGGGAATGGGGAATGGGGAATGGGGAATGGGGAATGGGGATTCGGGATTCGGGATTCGGGAGTTGTGGGGTGCGGGGTGCGGGGTGCTCGCGTGCCGACCGGGGTTGTCTGGTGGACCGTGGCGAGGCGTTGCGTTTTTGCGGCATGCCGTGGGCCTGCTTCTGGCTTCTTCATCTGACCGCATGAGTGGCAGGTTTTGCTTCCTTTGATGTCACTCCGGCCATCAGGCGCGGCCGGTGGCCGCGCCTGGTCGATTACAGGGCCGGGAAGCGTGGCGCAGTCGAGCAGGTGGGTACGCTGCCACTGAGTTGCACGCTGGACGTGATGACGTTGCTGCCGGTCGGGGTGAGCGCGCTGTTGCTCAGCCCGATCTGCGCATCGCTGGCGGAGACCGCGGTATTGCCGGTGGCCACATTGGCCAGCGTCAGGTCCAGCGGCGTCTGCGCATCGAAGCCTTTCAGGATCCAGCCCTTGCCCTTGAGGCCGACATCGCCGGTGGTGCGCAGGCCGTTGACGACGATCCCGACGAAGCTGGGCTTGGTGCCGCTACCGCCCACCGAATAGAACGGGTTGATCACCAGCGGGCTGGTCACCCCGTACAGGCAGGTATTGCGATAGGTGACCAGGCTGACCGGGCCGCCCTTGGCAAGGCTGGTCTTGATGCGCAAGCCGGTATTGTCGGTACTGCGATTGCCGACATCGTCGGTGGCGGTGATGGCGTTGTTGTCGACCAGCACGTTGTTGACCCCGGACATCACCTCGCTGCCGATCGAGATGCCGTGGGTGCCGTAGCAGCGGTTGTCGCGCACGCTGATGTTGCCGGACTTGGACGCAATGGTCTTGATCGCCACGCAGTCGTCGCCGCCCATTACATCGTTGTCGACCAGGCTGGCGTTGACCACGCTGTCCAGGTCCAGGCCGTCGGTGTTGGGGCTGGTCGCCGGCGACTTCACCCGCACGCCCCAGATGGTCAGGCCATCGACGATATGCGCGAAGAAATGGAAGTACGCCGCATTGATCAGATTGATGTTGTAGAGGGTGAACGTGTTGGAGTTCTGCACCTTGACCAGGTCCGGGCTGTTCTGCACCTGGCCGGCAGCCTTGGCGTTTTCGCCGAACTCCCACCAGGTGGTGCTCTTGCCGAGCATGGGCAGGTCGCCGCGCCCGTCGATCGTGCCCTGACGCCCGCCGGTGCGTACGCCCATCACGCCCGACCTGGTGCCCTTGACGCTGATCAGCGGCAGGCAGCCGCCGCTCTTGGCGCCTGCGACACCGCAACCGCTGCCGTAGTCGGCCGGATTGCGCGAGCCGTACAGGGTCACGCCCTGATCGACGACCAGGGTGACGCCGGTGGGAATGGTCAGCGGGCCGCTGAGAAACGCGTTGCCGGTACCCGCCTTGAGCAGCACGCTGCCGTTCTTGCCGGTGCAGGCAGTCAGCGCGGCCTGGATGGCTTTGGTGTCGGGCGGCGCGCTTTCCAGCGCGGCGTCGAACAGCCGCCCGCTTGGCGTGTGGCTCGCGCTCACCGGCTGGCAGGTGGCGGGAATCGCCGGCTCGGAGACCGCGCGCGTATCGCCGGTGGCAAGGTTGATGGCGCCGGCGTGTGCGGCGAACGTAAGACAGACACCGCCGATCGCGGCGGTTAGCAATTTCATGGAAGAGGTCACCTGGAAGAGGAATGGCGCAGGACGGCGGCGCATCGGACTCTACGGAGCGACGCGCCCATTCACAGAAGGCGAGCGAACCCGATGCCGCATGCGCGAAGCGGCACCGCGCCGGAATGTCGTCATTGCAACGCAGCGCGCAGAACCGCGCGCGCCCTGCGCAGCGTCAGCTGCGTGTCATGGGCCTGTCGCCAGCGGCGTGCTGCGCCTGGCCAGGTGTGATTGGCTCTTTCGACATGGGTGAGTGCCTGTCAGCGTCGGCTGCAGAACGTGCCGGCTCAGTAGCCGTGCACCGGGCGGTGCGCCTTGACCGCCATCACCAGGCCCAGCCCGGCCAGTAGCGATACCGCCGAGGTACCGCCGTAACTCATCAGCGGCATCGGCACGCCCACCACCGGCAGCAGGCCGGAAATCATGCCGCCGTTGACCAGCACGTAGACGAAGAAGGCCAGGCCGGTGGCACCGGCGACCAGGCGCGAATAGGTGTCGCGCGCCTGCGAGGCGATCCACAGGCAGCGCGCGATCACGATCAGGTACAGGCTGAGCACGGTCGCCACGCCGATCCAGCCGAACTCCTCGCTGAGCACCGAGAATGCAAAGTCGGTGGTCTGTTCGGGAATGAAGTTCAGATGCGACTGCGAGCCCAGCCCCCAGCCCTTGCCGTCGAAACCGCCCGAGCCAATCGCGATCTTGGACTGGATGATGTTCCAGCCGGCGCCCAGCGCATCGTTTTCCGGGTTGAGGAACATCATGATGCGGTCCTTCTGGTACGGCCGCAGCAGCCAGAACCAGGCCACCGGCGCGGCCGCCGAGACGCCGCCCACGCCCACCGCCACCCACCACCACGGCAGGCCGGCCAGCAGCAGCACGAACACGCCACTGGCGGCGATCAGTACGCCGGTGCCGAAGTCCGGCTGCAGCATGATCAGGGCGGTCGGCACGCCGATGATCACGCCGGTCACCAGCACGGTGGAAATGCGCGGCGGCAACGGCATGCGGTGCAGATACCAAGCCGCCATCATCGGCAGGCTGATCTTGAGCAGTTCGGCCGGCTGCAGGTAGAACAGTTTCAGGTCCAGCCACTGGCGGCCGTATTTGCCGGTGCCCAGTGCGAACACCGCCAGCAACGGCAGCATCGACAAGCCGTATACCCACGGCGTCCAGGCGCGCAGGCGCAGCACCGACATGCGCGAAATGCCCCACATCGCGGCCAGGCCGATGACGAAGCGCACGGCTTGCGCCATCACCAGGTGATCGCCGTTGGCGGCGCCGCCCGCGCTCTTGAGCACCGACAGGCCGATCACCATCAGCGCACCCAGCGCCAGGCACAGCACCCAGTCCAGGCTGCGCGTGAAGCGCGCAACCATGTCCACCAGCCAGCGCAGGATGTCACTCAATGGTCGGTCTCCTGGACCGCGTCAGGCACATCCGGCACCACCGGCTGCGCCGGCGTGTTGGGGTCCAACGCCACCGCGGTCTGGCCGATCACCACCGGCAGCTCCTCCAGCGTGGCCGCGGCCGCATCGCCGGCCTGGCGCGCATCGGTGGCGCCGGCTTCGAACTGGTTGACGCCCACCGCGGTCATGCCGAGCTCGCTGTCCAGCGGCTCCAGGCCGGCGGGCAGCTTGCCGAGCAGCCAGGCGTCGAAGATCTTGCGTGCGATCGGCGCTGCCGAGCTGGTACCGAAACCACCGCCCTCCACCGCCACCGCCACTGCGATGACCGGGTTGTCGGCCGGCGCGAAGCCGACGAACAGGCCACGGTGGCGCAGGTGCAGCGGCAGGCTGCGCGGGTCCACCGCGGCCACGCCCTTGCGGCTGACCACCTGCGCGGTGCCGGTCTTGCCGGCCATCTGATACGGCGCGCCCGGCGTGATCGCATAGCCGGTGCCGCCGGGGCGCATGGTGTCCATCATGCCCTCGCGCACCACCTGCAGGTGCGCCGCGCTCGGGCTGATCGGCTTGCCCGGCGGCTGGATCATCGGCTGCCAGGGGTGATCGAAGCCGGTGCGCTGCTCCAGCACAAGGTGCGGGCGCAGCAGCAGCCCACTGGCGATCGCCGAGACGCCACGCACCAGTTGCAGCGGGGTCACCTTCCAGTCGCCCTGGCCGATGGCGATGTTGACGGTGTCGCCGGGATACCAGCGCTCCTTGCGGGTTTTGTACTTGTAGGCCGGCGACGGCAGGATGCCGCCGATCTCGCCGAGCAGGTCCACCCCGGTCGGCTGGCCGAAGCCGTACTCGCCCAGGTAGTGGTCGAAGCGCTCGATGCCCATGTCCACCGCCAGCCGGTAGTAATAGGTATTGACCGACTGGGCGATGGACTTGCGCAGATCGGTCCAGCCATGGCCGCCGCGGTGCGAGTCGCCCCAGCCGCGGCTGACCCCGGGCAGGTAGAACATGCCGGTGGACAGCACCCGGTCTTCCGGCCGGCGCAGGCCGCTGTCCAGGCCGGCCAGCGCGATCAGCGGCTTCAGCGTGGAGCCCGGCGCCACGCCGCCCAGCACCAGCCGGTTGAACTGCGGTCGCGACGGGTTGTCGTTGAGCATCTTGAAATCGGTATGCGAGATGCCGTTGACGAACAGGTTGGGGTCGTAGCTGGGCAGGCTGACCATGCCCAGGATCTCGCCGGTGCGCGGGTCCATCGCGATCGCCGCGCCCTCGTGCTCGCCGAACGCGGCCACCATCGCGCGCTGCAGGTCGGCATCCACCGACAGGCGCAGGTCCGCGCCCGACTGCGGCGCGACCCGGCCGACGGTGCGGATCGCCCGCCCCTGCACGTTGGTTTCGACCTGCTCGTAACCGACCTGGCCGCGCAGGTCCTGCTCGTAATAGCGCTCCAGCCCGGACTTGCCCATGTGGGTGAGCGCGGCATTGCCCTCGCCCAGCACCGCCAGGTCCTTCTCGTCGATGCGGCCGACGTAGCCGATGATGTGCGCGAACAGCGGCCCGTACGGATAGCGCCGGGTCAGGTAGGGCTCCAGCTCCACCCCGGGGAAGCGCCAGCGCTCCACCGCAAAGCGCGCCATTTCCTCATCGCTCATGCGCAGCTTGAGCGTCACCGGCAGGAAGCTGCGGCGCGCGCGCCGCTCGCGATTGAAGCGCTCCAGATCCTCCGGCGCGATCGGAATCACCTTGCCCAGCGCGGCCAGCATGGCGTCCATGTCGGCGACCTTGTCCGGGGTCACGTCCAGGCGGAAGGCCGGCACGTTCTCGGCCAGCAGCCGGCCGGTGCGGTCGTAGATCATGCCGCGCCCGGGCACCACCGGCTTGGGCTTGATGCGGTTGGCTTCCGAGCGCGTGGCATAGACCTCGTGGTCGAGCACCTGCAGCTTGAAATACCAGCCGCCCAGCCCGACCAGGCAGATCACCACCATCACAAAGCCCAGCACCGCACGCCGGCGGAACTGCTCGGCCTCCGCATGCGGGTTCTTCGGGTGACGACGCCCGTGCATGGCTTACTTCTTGCTCCGCTTGCCCAGCCGCACCGCATCCAGCAACACGAACAGCGGCGGCCACAGCGCCATGCCCAGCAGCGGCGCCCACCAGTAGCTCCACGGCAGGGTCGGCTCGCCCACCGCCAGATGCACGGCCGAGGAGACGATGCGGTCGTTGAGCAGCAGCCCGCCGATCGCCAGCGCCTGCTGCGAGACCGGGAAGAAGCGCATCCGCGCGCGGAAGCGCTGCAGGATGAAGGTCATGATCACCAGCCGCAGCGCCTGCTCGCCGAGTAGCCCGCCATACAGCAGGTCTGCCAGCACGCCGGCCACGAAGGCGATGCCCAGCCCGACCCGGTCCGGCTCCTCGATCACCCAGTACGCCAGCACCAGCGCCAGCCAGTACGGACGCAGCGGCTGCACCACCACCGGCAGCGGCAGCAGGCCCAGCACCAACGCGATGACGATGCTCGCCGGCAGGATCCAGGTGTTGCGCATGCGGGTCATTGGTCCGTCTCCTGCGGAGCCGGACGGGATTGGGGAGTAGGGATTGGGGATTGGCTGGAAGCAGCGCCCTGTGGTGGGGACGAACCGGAATCGGGATTCGGGCCGTTGGATGCGGTCGATGCGGGACGGCGGGCGGGCGTGCTGGCCGGGCGGCCGGACGCTGGCGCACTGGACGGCAGCGCGCCGGGCGCGGCAGGTGTCGCTGCGGACCGTGCAGGCGCCGAGGTACCGGTGCCCGATGCCGCGGCGGCCGTCGGGCGCGCGGTATCAGTCGCTGCGCTGGAAACACCGCCCGCAGGCGTGCGCGGTGTCGCAGTCACCGGCGCGCCGGCCGCCGCCGCGACGCCGTTGCTGTTGCCGTTACCAATCCCAACTCCCGAATCCCCAATCCCGGCCCCAGGCACCACCCGCAGCGGCTTGCCAGCACGCAGCAGCAGCACATCGCGGCCGCGATCGAGCTTGGCGGCCGGGGTCAGTTCGCCGACCAGGAAGGCATGGGTGTCGTCCGGGTGCAGTTCGGAGACCTTGCCGACCGGGAAACCGGCCGGGAAGCGGCCACCGAGGCCGGAGGTGACGATTTCGTCGCCCACCTGCACGCCGGCGCTGAGCGGGATGTCGCGCAGTTCCAGCCGGTCGCCGCGGCCGTAGACGATCAGGCGCACGCCGTTGCGCGCCACGCTGACCGGCACCGCGTGGTCGGGGTCGGTCAGCAGCAGCACGGTCGAATGCAGCGGGGTCACTTCGATCACCTGGCCCATCAGCCCGCCGGCATCGATCACCGCCTGGCCCAGCAGCACGCCATCGCGGCTGCCGGCGTCCAGCAGCAGGCGCTGCCGGGTCGGGTCCAGGTCGATATCCAGGATCGGCGCCAGCTGCACGTCCAGCCCACGGCGCTCGGCGACGTTGAGCAGCTCGCGCAGCTGCGCATTGTCCAGCGCAGCGGTCTGCAGCCGGGTCAGGCGCGCGTTGGCCACCAGCAGCTGATTGCGCAGGGTGCGGGTTTCTTCCACCAGTTGCGCATGGGTGGCGGCGTTGTCGCGTACCTGCGAGCCGATCCGCCCCGGCAACCCGGCCACCGCCCAGATCGGCTGGATCAGCAGGTTGGCCTGCAGACGCACCTGGCTCAGCCAGCCCCCCCGGCTATCGAGCGCGATCAGAACGATCGCCAGCACCAGATAGACCAGCAGCCGCAGCGTGGAGGTGACTTCGCCCGGACGGGAGGCGACGGGAGGACCGGCGTAGGAGGGCACTGTCAGGGCCGGGATTGGGGATTCGGAATTGGGGATTCGGGGAGCGGTTGGCTACCCCCGATACGGATGCGGCTAAAACGTAAACTCGCGGAACTGCGGAGCAGTCCTACCGGGCCGTAGGCAGGAACCGCTTTTGCGAATCCCGAATGCCGACTCCCCAATCCCGAACGCTTCACTCCGGCGCGAAGAACTCGTTGCCGTGCATGTCCACCAGCTCCAGCGCACGACCGCCGCCGCGGGCCACGCAGGTGAGCGGGTCGTCGGCGACCTGTACGTGCAGGCCGGTTTCTTCGGAGATCAGGCGGTCCAGGTCGCGCAGCAGTGCGCCGCCGCCGGTGAGCACGATGCCGCGCTCGGCCACGTCGGCACACAGTTCCGGCGGGGTCTGTTCCAGCGCCAGCTTGACCGCCGAGATGATGCCCGACAGCGGCTCGTGCAATGCCTCGAGCACTTCGTTGGAGTTGATCTTGATCATCTTTGGCACGCCTTCGGCAAGATTACGGCCGGAGATTTCCATCTCCTGCACCTCGTCCTGCGGGTAGGCGCAGCCGATCTGCAGCTTGATGCGCTCGGCGGTGGCTTCGCCGATCAGCATGCCGTGGTTGCGGCGCACGTAGTTGGTGATCGACTCGTCGAAACGGTCGCCGCCCACGCGCACCGACTGCGAGTAGACGATGCCGTTGAGCGAGATGACCGCCACTTCGGTGGTGCCGCCGCCGATGTCGATGACCATCGAACCGCGCGCCTCGGTCACCGGCATGCCGGCACCGATCGCGGCGGCCATGGGTTCCTCGATCAGATACACATCGCGCGCACCGGCTTCTTCCGCCGATTCCTTGATGGCGCGGCGCTCGACCTGGGTGGAACCGGCCGGCACGCACACCAGCACGCGCGGGCTCGGGCGCAGGAAGCGCGACTTGTGCACCTTCTTGATGAAGTGCTTCAGCATTGCCTCGGTGTAGGTGAAGTCGGCGATGACGCCGTCCTTCATCGGGCGGATCGTGGTGATGTGGCCCGGGGTGCGGCCGAGCATCTGCTTGGCCTCGGCGCCGACGGCGGCCACCGAGCGCGTGCCGCCGATTGCGCGGTCCTGACGCACCGCCACCACCGAAGGTTCGTTCAGTACGATGCCCTGCCCGCGTACGTAGATCAGCGTATTGGCCGTGCCCAGGTCGATGGACAGGTCGTTGGAGAACATGCCGCGGAGTTTCTTGAACATCGAGGGAGTTGTTCCTGGGTAAGTCGCGTGCCCGCCGCCAGACTGGCGAAATTTTGGGCAGAAAACGAAGTCCACTAGCCTAGCAATCCCCCCCGGTGCGGGCAAGGAAAAATCGGCCGTTGCGGCGTCGTTTTCATGTGCCGGTCACGCCGGGCATGGCATGCGGTTGTGGCCCTGATCGGTCGCAGCCGTTACCCTTTGCGCCGCGGCGCGCGCGCCGTCCCGCTGCCATGCCCGGCAACTGGCGGGTATTTCCCAACGCAAAGGCCTGACTCGATGTCCGCACTGATCTGTGGTTCCCTCGCCTACGACACCATCATGGTGTTTCCGGACCAGTTCAAGAACCACATCCTGCCGGACAAGGTGCACATCCTGAATGTGTCGTTCCTGGTCCCGCGCATGCGCCGCGAGTTCGGCGGTTGCGCCGGCAATATCGCCTACAACCTGCATCTGCTCGGCGGCGCGCCGATCCCGATGGGCACCGTGGGCCAGGACTTCGGCCCCTATCGCGAACATTTCGAAACGCTGGGGATCGACCTGTCGCGGGTGAAGATCATCGACGACCTGTTCACCCCGCAGGCCTTCATCACCACCGACCACGACAACAACCAGATCACCGCCTTCCATCCGGGCGCGATGATGCGCAGCTACGAAAACCACGTGAAGGATGTGCCGGGCGTGACCCTGGGCCTGGTCGGCCCGGACGGGCGCGAGGGCATGATCCAGAATGCGGAAGAGTTCGCTGCCGCCGGCATTCCCTTCATCTTCGATCCCGGCCAGGCGATGCCCTTGTTCAACGGCCCGGAACTGCGCCAGTTCATCGAGCAGGCCCAGTACGTGGTGGTCAACGACTACGAATCCAACCTGCTGCAGGAACGCACCGGCTGGGACGAGAAGGACATCGTCTCGCGCGTGCAGGCCTACATCACCACGCAGGGCCCAAAGGGCGCGCTGGTGCATACGCCGGAAAAGACCTACGACATCCCGCCGGCACACGAGCGCCGCGTGGTCGACCCGACCGGCTGCGGCGACGCCTTCCGCGCCGGCCTGATCTACGGCATCCAGGGCGGCTACGACTGGCTGACGATCGGGCGGATGGGCAACCTGATGGGCGCGCTGAAGGTGGAGCACCCCGGCACGCAGAACCAGCGGTTCGACTTTGCCGAGTTCAACGACCAGTTCAAGCAGCAGTTCGGCTACGCGCTCTAACGCGCACCGCCGCCGATCAGCGCTGTGCCCTTCCCCCCTCGGGAGAAGGTGCCCCGCAGGGGCGGATGAGGGAACGGGCGAAGCCACGTGCATGTGAACAGCACAACGCTTCGCACCGTCCCCTCACCCCAACCCCTCTCCCGCAGGAGAGGGGCGCGTCGGCACCGCAATTGCTGCAATGCAGTTTGAGCATCAGCCCGATCTGTGCCTCTACTGACGTTTCGCGCCCACTGAGGAACGCTGGCCCATGTCCGAGCCAAGCGTTGTCGCCGCCACGTCCATCGCCCTGCCGGAGATCGAACCGGATGCGCTCCGGCAGATCCGCCGGTTGCGCGACATTGCGCCGCTTGCCGCACCACTGTCGCGCTCGTGGCGACGCTGCCTGGACGATTACGCGTTGTTGCCCGAGGCAGCCCCCGAACCGCTGGTGCACGATGCGCTGCACGTGCGCGAGCGCCAGCAACGTCTGGGCGATGTGCTGCGCATTGCCAAGGTGGAGATGGAAAACCTCTACGAGCAGATCGCCGGCAGCGGCTACGCCGTGATCTTTGCCGACGCCGAGGCGACCGTGCTGCACAGCGTGCACGACCCCACCCTGCTGCGTGAATTCCGCCAGGCCGGTCTGTTCTGCGGCGCCAGCTGGGCCGAGTGTCACCAGGGCACCAACGGCCTGGGCACCTGCGCGGCCGAGCGCACCGCAGTCAGCGTGCACCGCGGCGAACATTACCTGACCCGCCATCTGCCGCTGTCGTGCAGCGGCGCGCCGATCCTGGACCCGCATGGCGGTCTGCTGGCGGTGCTGGATGCGTCCACTCCCAATGCCCAGGACGGCAAGCAGATCCAGCGCCACACCGTGGCCCTGGTGAGCATGTCGGCGGCGCAGATCTCGCGCTCGCATTTCCTCAACCAGTTCGGCCATGCCTTCATCCTGCGCTTCCATAGCCGGCCAGAGTTCGCCGGCCTGCTGCACGAGGCACTGATCGCGATCGATACCGATGGCCGCGTGCTGGCAGTCAACGAGGCGGTGCTGGAACAACTGGGCAAGATCGATCGCAGCCAGTTGGTGGGCCGCAACATCGCGCAGGTGATGCAGCTGGATTTCGACACCCTCGAGCATCGCGCCGGCAGCGATGCCGGCACCTTGTGGTCGATCCGCTGCGCCTGCCACGGGCGGCGGTTCTACGCACTGGTGCGCCCGCCGCGCGCGCGCACTGCGCTGCCGGCGGTGGGCGGGCCGGCGCAGCTGGCACCGGATACCGAGCTGCAACCCGGTGAGCATGTCGGCTCGGATTCGCGCATGCGCCACAACCTGGCCAATGCGTTGAAGCTGGCTGCGCATCGCGTGTCGATTCTGCTGCGCGGCGACACCGGTACCGGCAAGGAGGAATTTGCCAAGGCAGTGCACCGCGGTTCGCCGTGGGCCGGCGGCGCGTTCGTGGCGATCAACTGCGCGGCGATTCCCGAGGCATTGATCGAGAGCGAATTGTTCGGATATGCGCGCGGTGCGTTCACCGATGCCGCGCGCGAAGGCCGCCATGGCAAATTGCTGCAGGCCAGCGGCGGCACCCTGTTTCTGGATGAAATCGGCGACATGCCGCTGCCCTTGCAGAGCCGCCTGCTACGCGTGCTGGAAGAACAATGCGTCACCCCGCTGGGCAGCGAACGTGCGGTACCGCTGGAGCTGCACGTGATCAGCGCCAGCCATCGAGATCTGGCGCAGCGGGTGGCGGCCGGCGAGTTTCGTGAGGATTTGTATTACCGGCTCAATGGCGTGGTGCTGCACCTGCCACCGCTGCGCGAGCGCAGCGACAAGGCCGAGTTGATCCGCACGCTGCTGCGCGAGGAAAACAGCGAGCACAGCGTGCGCATCAGCGAAGAAGCGATGCACAAACTGCTGAGCTACGCATGGCCGGGCAACCTGCGCCAGTTGCGTAATGTGCTGCGCACGGCGGCGGTATTGTGCAGCGACGGGGTGATCCGCCTACCCAACCTGCCGCAGGAAATCGTCGATGCCGGCAGCGCACCGTGCCTGGTCGATGGCCGCGCGGTGGCCGCCGACGACATGCCCGGCCGCGTCGCACTCGACCAGGCCGAACGCCTGGTGCTGCAGCAACAACTCGAACGCCACCGCTGGAATGTCAGCCGCACCGCCGATGCCCTGGGCATCAGTCGCAATACGCTGTATCGCAAGCTGCGCAAGCATGGCCTGGATACCGGGTGATTGAGGGGCGGGGATTTGGGATTCGGAATTGGGGAATTGAGGGGCAGGGATTCGGGATTCGGAATTGGGGATTCGTTAGAGCCCATACTGGTTCTTGGCGCTGGTATTTGGAGCGATTTATCAAGAGCACTTCTTGACCATCAGGTGGGTGCTGCTGTTGTTTGGTGCGGCATGCACCACTTGTGGATGCCGCGATTGTGGAGCGGATGATCTGGAGCTTGGTTGCAGGGCCCTTGCCCGCCCACCATCGCAGGACACGCCGCAAGTACGTCCTTGTAGGCTCTTACGCGGCATCCATGCCGCGTAAGGTCCCGCGACGGTGGGCGGGCAAGGGCCAGTCGAGATGGTCGGTGTGCATGGTTTTAAACAAGGCAACCAATCAACTGTCTGGTGCGGTGTCCTCACCGCTTGCGGGACCGTGTAGCGGCATGGGTGCCGCCACCGAGCCCCCAGGGACGGGTTTACGGCGTGTCCCGCGAGCGGTGAGGGCGCCGCGCGCTCGACCGACTCGGCTCTTGATCTAAGCTTCCGAGTAACCATCAACTGTCTGCTGCAGTGTCTTCGTTCTTCAATGACGTCACCAGCCAACTCTCTGGTGCGGTGGCCTCACCGATTGCGGGACCGTGTGGCGGCATGGATGCCGCCACCGAGCCCCCAGGGACGGGTTTACGGCGTGTCCCGCGAGCGGTGAGGGCACCGCGCCCTCCACCAGCGCAGCTCGGCACCATCCAGATAACGCTGCGGGCGACTGGCGATTGCACCTTGCGCCTTGCGAATCCCTAATCTCCAATCCCGAATCCCCAGCCTCATAACGCCCAGCGTATGCCGATCAGATACTGCCGCGGCACGCCCGGCGCGAGAAACCTTGCCGGGCCGGTTTCCACCGGCGCATCCTGTGGGCGCGCGAGTTCGCCATCGGGGAACACGTCTTCGGCCACGGCCGCGTAGGTCGCGTAGCGGCGGTTGAAGACGTTGTCGATGCGGGCGAACAGCGACAGCCGCGCGCCCAGTTGCCAACGCGCCTGCAGATCCACCAGCGCGTAGCCGGCGGTGCCGATGTCGATGCGCTCGGGTGCGGGCTCGCCGTCGTCGGCATTGTCGACCTGGCCATCCTCGTTGCCGCTGGCCACGCGCCCGGACACCGCACGCACCCCAGCGCCCAGGGTCAGCGCATCGTGCTGCCATTCCACGCCGAGCTTGAGGTTGTGGCGCGGCAATGCGGCGATGCTCAGGCCTGGCCGCAAGGCGATCACGCGCTCGCCGGACAGCAGTTCGCCATCGCTGCGATAGGTCGCATCCAGAAAGCTGTAGCCGGCCGACCATTGCCAGTCGCCGCTGCGCAGGCGCAGCGCCAGATCCGCGCCCTGGTAGCGGGTGCGGCCGACGTTGTCGAAGTAACCCAGCTGGGTGTCCGGTGCGCGCAGGAACAGGATGTCGTCGCGATTGTCGGCGCGGTAAACCGACAGGCTGGCGTTGCTGTTGGCCGACGGTGCCCAGCGCGCGCCGAGCTCGTACGTGCGCGAGACGATCTGCTCCAGGCGCGGGTCGGCCTGCAGGCCGGTCGGCAAGCGGCATGGCTGGGTGGGATCGGCGCAACCCAGTTCGATCGCGGTCGGTGCGCGGCTGTTTTGCGCCACCGAGCCGTACAACGTCAGCCCCGAATCGAGCCGATGGGTCAACCCTAACGATGGATTGGCCTTGGCATAGACGAAGCGCTCGCGTGGGCGGTCGCCGTCCTCGGCAGTGGAGAGGATGTTGTCCACCACCACATGATTCCAGCGCACTGCGGCACTGAGATGGGTGGCAGCGTCCAGCGCCCAGGTGTCGGCGACGAACACGCCCAGCGTCTTGGTGCTGCCGCGCACGCCGGAAAAGAACGCGCGCTCGGCATCCGGATCGGTAGCGACCGAGCGGTCCGGTTGCACCCAGCCGTCGCGGGCGAATTGCTGATAGCGCACGTGACCACGATCAAAGGTGACGCCGGTGCTGAGCGCATGCGCACCCCACTGACTGCTCAGGTTGACTGCCAGGCCTTGCGCCTCCTGGCGCATCTGGGTGGTGTTGAGCGCGCCGGTGGGCAATGCATCGGCATCGGCGCGCGCGACATCGCAATCGGCATCCAGCGCGCTGCCGTCGGCGGCGTAGCCGGAGGCGCATTCTTCGACAAATTCTTCGTAGTCCTCGCCGATATCGCCATTGACGGTGTCGCGGCGGCCCACGCGCGCGTAGGCCAGTGCATGCAATGCGGTGTCCGCAGTGAAACGATGGTCCAGTTGCGCGGTGAACAGCGTATTGCGATTGCGGGTGAGATCGGGCGAGGTGTACACCGCGCGGCGGTCGGCGCGATACAGGCCGGGTTCGGGGCCATCGTCGGTGTAGCGCGTACCCGGCAGCAGGCCATTGCCGATCAGGCGGCTGCGCCCATGCAGCACCGACAGGCTCCAGTCGGTCTGCTCGCCCTGCTTGCCGACCTTGCCGAACACGGTGCCCAGGCGGCCCTCGGAGGCATCGCGCCAGCCGTTCTCGTCGAAACCGGTGACCGCGACAAAGCCATGCCAGCCGTCCTGACTGGCGAGACCGTAACTGGCATCCAGTCGCTTGCGCGCACCGCTGCCGACGCTCAGCTCGCCCTGCAACCCCGGCGAGGTGAGGCCCGACGCAGTGGATAGCACCACCGCGCCGCCGAGCGTGTTCGGCCCGAACAAGGGATTGGAACCGGGCATCAGGGTCACCGCGTTGATTGCCGACTCGGGCAGCATGTCCCAGCTGACGATGTCGGCGAACGGTTCGTTGAAACGCACGCCATCCAGATACACCGACACGCCTTGCGAGGCGCCGGGCAAGGCGGAGGCACGAAACCCGTGGAAGGTAAGATCGTTCTGGAACGCGCTGCCCTGCACATCGTTGCCATCCACGCCGACGAAGCGCCGCTGCAGCAGATCGCCGAGGTTGTTGCTGCGCGCGCGCGACAGCTCGCTGTTGGTGGCCGATTGCACCATGTACGGCAGTTGCGCCGCATCGATGGTGGTGCCGGGAATCGGCGTGGCGGTGACCTCGATGCGGTCCAGCCAGGTCACCTGCGGCGCCTCGGCCGCCACTGCCAGCGCGCTGCTTGCGAGCAAGGCGCTGGCGCAGGCGCCTGCCAGTGCGTGATGGTGCAACGTCGCTGTGCTGCGTGTGCCTGCTGCCATCTGCGTCTCCCTCAATAGAGCACGATCGATTTGATGCCGCGCGCCGCACGCAAGTCCGCCAGCGCCTGATTGATGTCATCCAGCGCCAGCGTGCGGGTGATCAACGGCGCCAGCCGGATGTCGCCGTGCAGATAGCGCGCGACATAGCCGGGCAATTCGCTGCGCCCTTTCACTCCGCCGAAGGCGCTGCCGCGCCACACCCGCCCGGTCACCAGTTGAAACGGGCGCGTGCTGATTTCCTGCGCGTCGTCGGCCACGCCGAGGATGACGCTTTCGCCCCAGCCCTTGTGGCAGCACTCCAGCGCCGCGCGCATCGCGCCGACATCGCCCACGCATTCGAAGCTGTGGTCGGCGCCGCCATCGGTGAGGTCCACGATCACCTGCTGGATTGGTGCGCCGTAGTCGCGCGGATCCAGGCAGTCGGTGGCGCCCAACGCGCGCGCCAGCGCGAACTTGGCCGGGTCGATATCCACCGCGATGATGCGCCCGGCCTGCGCCAGCACCGCGCCCTGTACCACCGACAAGCCGATGCCGCCCAGGCCGAACACCGCCACGCAGTCGCCGGGCCGCACATGCGTGCTGTTGAGCACCGCACCGACGCCGGTGGTGACCGTGCAGCCGAGCAGGCAGACCTGATCCAGCGCTGCCTCCGGCTGGATCCGCGCGACCGCGATTTCCGGCACCACGGTGTATTCGGAGAACGTGCTGGTGCCCATGTGGTGCAGGATCGGCTGGCCGTGCAACGAGAACCGGCTGCTGCCATCGGGCATCAGCCCGCGCTCCTGGCTGCTGCGAATCGCCTGGCACAGGTTGGTGCGGCCGGAGCGGCAGAACTTGCACACGCCGCATTCGGGCATGTACAGCGGGATGACGTGATCGCCGGGCTGCACGCTGGTGACGCCGATACCGACCGCCTCGACGATGCCGGCCCCTTCCTGCCCCAGGATCACCGGGAAGCTGCTTGCTTGCCCGTGCGCCAATGCATGCGCATCGCCATGGCAGATCCCGGTGGCGACCAGGCGCACCAGCACCTCGCCGGGCCGCGGCGGCTGCAGGTCCACCTCTTCGATGGTCAGCGGCTGGTGCGGACCCCATGCCACCGCAGCGCGTGTCTTCATCCGGCCTCCCTGGCGCGCTGCGGCATGCCCGCCGCTCAGCGCGCGATGACCACGCCCCACGGCAGTTCGCCGACGGGGATCTGTTTGATCTCGCGCAACGCGACGGTGTCGATCACGCTGACCGTGTTCGAGCGCCCGTTGGCGACATACAGCTTGTCGCCGGCCGGGGTCAGTGCCGGATTCCACGGCCGCAGCCCCACCGCAATCTCGGCGAGACTGCGCGCAGTGTTGGTGTCGATCACGCTGAGCGTGCCGGCACCACCGTTGGACGCATACAGCCGCGTGCCGTCGGCCGACAACGCCACGCCTGCCGTGCGCACGCCGGCCGGCAGGCTGGCGCGGCGTTGGCGCGTCTGCAGGTCGATCACGTCGACCACGTTGGCGGTTTCCTGCGCGATGTAGACGCTGTGCCCGTCGGGCGCGAACGCCATGCCGCGCGGATGGCCGCTGGTGGCGACCACGCCGCGCGAGCGACCGGTGGCCAGCTCGATCATATCCATGTCGTTGGAGCCCTCGTTGCTGGTGAGCAACCACTGCCCATCCGGCGTGTAGGCGCAGTGTTCGGGCGCCTGCCCGCGCGTGGCGATCACCTGTTGCACGCTGAACTGCGCCGCATCGATCAACATCACCTGGTTCTGGCCTTCCACGCACACCGCAAACTGCTTGCCGTCCGGCGACAGCGCAATGCCCTCGGCGTTCTCGCCGATCGCCACGCTGCGCAGCACCGTGTCCTTGTCGGTGTCGAGTTCGATCAGGCGGTGATGCTCGGCATCGATCAGGTACAGATGCCCCTGCGGGCCCGGCAATACCTGCTGCAGGCGCTTGCCCAGTTGCCCCTGCGCACTGAGCGTACGCACCACCGTGTCGGTGTGCGTATCGATCACCGACACCGTGCCGCTGCGCTGGTTGGGCACATAGGCAAATACCGGCGGCGTTGCGGGTACCGGTGCTGCGGCGGGCGTTGCAGGCGTCGCTGTCGCCGGCGCCGCGCTGGACGCCGGCGGCTCGGCATCGCGCCGGCAACCGGCCAAGGCCAGCAGCGCGACCAGCGCAGTTGCTGCAAGGATGCACTGCCAACCGGTTGGCGCTGGCCTCATTGCGCCTTGCCCGCGGTCTTGTTGATCGAATGGATGAAGGCGAGCAGTTTTTCGGTGTCGCCCGGCTTGAGCACCGGCGCGAACGGCGGCATCTGCCCGACCACCTTTTCATGCCCGACCCGCGTCTTGCCGTGGGTGATCATCGCGGCAGTGCCCTCGCTGATCAGCGTACGCAAGGTGTCGTCGTCGCTGCCATACACCCAGATGTCGTTGGTCAACGGCGGGCACATGCCGCCGCCACCGGTGCCGCCATGGCAGGCATTGCAGCCGGCAGAGAAATAGATCTTCTTGCCCTCGGCGATCAGCTCGGGCGTGACCTTGACCTCCGGCCCCTTCGGGATCGGCACCACGGTGGCCGGCGCTGCAGGCGGCTTGGCCGGATCCGGCGCAGGCCCGGCGGCCGGGTTGGGCACCGCGGCGCTCGCCGCTGCAGGCGCAGGCGCGGCGGTGCCGGTAGCCGGCGCCGGCGGGCTGGCAGCCGGTGCGGTGGCCGCCTCAGGCGCGGGCGCGGGCGGCGGTGCGTCCTTGCCGCAGGCGGCCAGCACGACGCTGAGCATCACCGCGCACAGCGGTGCGCGCATGGAACGATCGAAACAACCCACGGTGGACTTGCGCATGAACGAACCTTTCTGATCGGAGGGAGCACCGCGCACCCCGTGCGCGCGGCGGGTGACACAGTCATTGCTGGGAGGGGCGCCTGGCCTCGGTGAGCAGCGTGGCCAGCGCGCTGTCGCCGCGCGCCTGCGCTAATGCAGCGGCGGTCTTGCCGTCGCGATTGCGTGTGGCAGGGTCGGCGCCGGCCGCCAGCAGGCGCTTGGCCACCGCGTCGCGCCCAGCCGCGGCGGCCAGCATCAATGCGGTGACGCCGGCCTGGTTGGCGTGGCCGACGTCGGCACCGCCTGCCAGCACCGCATCGAGCATCGCCGGGTCGTCGCGCGCCACCGCAAACATCACCGGCGTAAAACCGGTGGCATTGGCACGCCGCACATTCGCGCCCGCCTTGAGCAAGGCCTGCACCACGCCCACATCGGCGTAGGACACCGCCAGGTCCAGCGCGCTCCAGCCATCGCTGGAAACGGTGTCCACCGGCGCGCGCTTGCCGAGCAACCTGGCCACGCTATCGGCATCGTTGGCCCAGGCCGCCTTCATCAAGGCGGTCCAGCCGCTGCCATCGCGCGCATCCAGGCGTGCGCCAGCATCGAGCAACAGGCCGACCAGATCCGGTTCCTGGTTGCGGATGGCCTGATGCAACGGCGGCTCGCCGAGCAGGTTGGGACGGTTGGCATCGGCGCCATGCCGCAACAGCCATGCCGTACGCACCGCGTCGCCGGCATCCAGCGCATGCGCCAGTTCCTGGTTCGGGTCGGCACCGTCGGCGATGCGCAGTTGCAGCTGCGCCAGCTCCTGCGAGGACGCAGCCGGGCTTGGCGCCTTGGACACCGGCGTCGGCGTCGCATACGGCCCGTGCGCGGCCAGATCGCCGGCCACCACGCAGTCGCCACAGCGCACCAGCGGCACGTGATAGCTGCGCAGGATCTCGGCGATCTTTGCTGAACTCTGTTGCATGGCCGTGTTCAAGGCATCGCGCAGGTCCGCGTTCTTGCGCGACACCGCCCACGCCATCGAATACTCCAGCACCGCATCGTCGATGGTATTGAGCGGCACCATGCCCAGGCCGCTGCGTTGCGCGTAGTAACCGGCCACCGGGCCCCAGGATTCGGCCGCATCCAATTCATTGGCGGCGACACGCTCGACCAGCTTGCCGGGATGTTCTTCCGGCGCGGTGGCCGAGTCGTAGAACAGGTATTGCACCTGGCCGCTGATGCCGTGCTCGTATAACGCCTGACGTGCGGGCGAGCTCTGGAACACGCCCAGCCGCAGTTTTTTCAGCGCCGGATCGTCCAGCGATGTCGGCACCAGATCCAGGCCCTTGCGCGTCACCAGCACATAGGCCGAGCGATACAGCGGGCGCGTGGTCAGGCCCTGCTCGAAATCGCTGTTGAGGTCCATCAACACATCGCAGCGGCCGGCAGTGATCGTGCTGCGTGCCAGCCCGCGTTGGTAATAGGTGCGCCACTCGTATTCCAGGCGCCGGCCCATGGCCTCGGCCACGACCTGCGCAATCTTGTTCTGGAAGCCCTCGCCAGCCTTGTTGGACAGCGGCATGTTGCCTGGGTCGGCGCAGACCCGCAGCACACGCGGATCGGGCGTTGGCGGTGGAGCACTGGCCGTGGCCGGTGCCGCAATGGAGGCCGCCGTGGCGGGCGCCGCAGCGGAAGCAGAAGCGCGAGCCGTCGGTGAGGACGGCTCGCGGGTGCAGCCTGCGGCGACGAGTCCGAGGCTGCAAAGCACCAGCAACCGACACAGCTGCCGGTGCATGCCACGTGCACCGGCAGCGAACTGCCGGTGCGCGCGTCCAACGCCTTGCGTGGAACTCATCGTGCGGTCTTCGCTGCGGTGTTGGCGGTGCCGCCGCCTGCAGCCGCCGTGGCGGTGGCGCTGGCGGTCACGGTCTTGCCGGCGCCATCGATCCGGAAGGTATGCACCATGCCGCCGAGCGGGATCTTGTCGAAGCCGGCACCAAATGCCAGACCGGCTGCGCCCAGCGCGCCATACGGATCGGACGGATCCAGACCTGCGGCCACCGGCAAACCGATCCAGCCACCGATGCCGGAGAACACCGCCACGTACTGGTGCCCATTGGCCTTGTAGGCGATCGGGTTGCCGATGATGCCGGAGGGCAGTTTCATCTCCCACAGCTTCTTGCCGGTGTCCTTGTCCACCGCACGGAACCAGCCATCCAGCGTGCCGTAGAACACCAGCCCGCCGTCGGTGACCAGGGTGCCGCTCCACACCGGGAACTTCTCCTTGATCTCCCACTTGGACTTGCCTTCCACCACGTCGAAGGCCTTGACGATGCCCAGTGCACCCGGCTCGTTGGGCTTCATCATCACGTTGGCGAACACGTAGGGCAGGCCCATCATGGTGTTGCCGCGTTCCTGCGGTTCCAGCTCCATATGCCAGTTGTTGGTGCCGCAGAAGAACACTGCCGCATTGGCCGGATCCACCGAGCACGGCTGCTGATCCTTGCCGCCCATCGCCGAGGGGAAGGCCTGCACCTTCTTGCCCCGCTCCAGCGGCGAATGCGCGGCCACCTTGACCGGGCGACCGGTCTTCATGTCGATGCGTTCGGCCCAGTTGGCCGGCACGAACTTGTGTGCACGCAGCAAGGTGCCATCGCGGCGATCGAGCACGTAGGCAAAGCCGTTGCGGTCGAACTGCACCACCGATGGCACCTGTTTGCCGTCGATGGTCAGGTCCACCAGGATCGGCTCGTTGATGCCGTCGTAGTCCCACTGGTCGAACGGCGTCTTCTGGTAGCCCCACACCGCTTCGCCGGTATCGATCTTGCGCGCGAACAGGGTCATCGACCACTTGTTGTCATGCTCGCCGTTGTTGCATTCCTCCTGCGAGGTCTTGCCGCAGCGATACGACGGGCTCCACAGGCCGGGATTGCCGGTGCCGTAATACAGAAGCTTCAACTTCGGGTCGTAGCTATACCAGCCCCAGGCCGCACCACCGCCACGCTTCCATTCGTCATTGGGAAAGGTCTTGACGCCAAGATCGCCGAGCTGGCCATGCTGCGGATTGGCCTTGTTGAAATCCGCACCCAGGCAGATCGATTTGTCGGTACCGGCCGCATCGCACGACCACGCCTGCTTGCCATCGGCCAGGTTGTAGGCAGCGACACGCCCAAGCACGCCGAACTCATTGCCGCTGATGCCGGCCACCACTTTGCCGTCGGCGATGATCGGCGCCATGGTGATGGTTTCGCCCTTGTCCGGGTGTGCGAGTTTCTGCTTCCACACTTCCTTGCCGGTCTTGGCATCGAGTGCGATCACATCGCCGCTCAGGCTGCCGAACACCAGCTTGCCATCGGCATAGGAGGCGCCGCGGTTGACCGTATCGCAGCACGCCACCGCCACCGAGCGTTCGTCCTGCTGCGGGGTGTACTTCCACAACACCTTGCCGCCGTCCTCCTGCGCTGCCAGGTCGATGGCGAATACGTTGTTCGGATACGCGCTGACCATGTACATGACGCTGCCGATCACCAGCGGCTGGCCCTCGTGGCCGCGCGTGGCATCGGTCTTCATTTCCCACGACATCTTCAGGTTCTTGACGTTGTCGCGATTGATCTCGGCCAGCGGGCTGTGCCGGGTGAGCGCGAAGTCGCGCCCGATGCCGCCCCAGTTATCCGGGTTGCTGGCATTGGTAGTGAACTCGCTGTCGGTATCGACCACGGCGGCGGCCGCCGGCGCGGCGGGTTTGGCGGCCGGTGCGGGCGTTGTCGTCGTTTCCGTGGCGGCGTCTTTCTTGCAGCCGGCCAACGCGGCGCTCAGCGCAAGCATGAGCAGCACACTGCTGCGCAGGCTGCGACAGGAAGATTGGTGCATATGCGTCTACCCCTCTCGATTGAACAACCAGTCGGTTGAAACATCCCGCAGCGCAGGCGTTGCACCCGCCAGTTGCACCGCGGACGTCGGAAACGTCGAGAGGGAAAGAGCAAACGCCATGCCAGCGCACTGGTGCGACGCACCATGTTGGAGCAGCAGGGTTTGATGTGATGGCAGTCGCTTGCGCAAGGCGCACTGTCACGGTTCTGGCACAGTTTGCGCCGGGCGTGCTGTGACATGGATGGTGCAGCGGGGGTGGGACTGCCTGTCGGTCAGTGCTGCGCACCTTGCACGCTTGAAGCGACATAGCTTGCTGTGGCTTGCGCAAGGCAACACCTCACCGAAGGCCAGCTACGTCGTCGAACGGGGTGCTGCCGCGTTTCCCTTCTCCCATCGGCAGAAGGTGCCCGAAGGGCGGATGAGGGTACGGCGCAGACAGCCGTGTGCTGTCCGGCTTGCTGATGACGCGTTGCAAGATTCAGCAGCGTCCACGCCCCTTCGAGCGCATGTCACTTCCAATGCGATGACGGTGTCCTGATCGTCATCGTCATCCAACAACACGCGGCCAGCCACGCATCGCACTCCATGCTTCGCGCGCCTGGCCTACTCGCCAAAGCTCACGCTAGCGGTTCCACTGCGCCAGCAACTGCGTGCAATCCTGCAATCGCCAGTCGGCAAGGCCGGGCCATGGATCGCCGGGTGTGTTGACCAGCACGGTGCAGGCACCGACTGCACGGCCGCAGGCCAGGTCGTTGTGGTGATCGCCGACCATGACCAGTGCTGTGCCCTCCACCGCCCAGCGTTGCGCAAAATACTGCAGGCCATCGGGTGCGGGTTTGGGGGCGGCCTCATCGCGGCCGACGATGTCGTCCCAGGCGAATGCATCGTGCAGGCCGATCGCCTGCAATGTCACCTGCGCTAATGCGCGCGCATTGCGGGTGAGCATGCCGAGCCGGCATCCGGCTGTCTGCAACGCACGCACCAGCGCCACTGCACCGGGTGCGGGCTGCGCGGCCTGTGCGAGTTCACGCTCGTGCTCAAGCAACCAGGCGTGTTTGGCTGCGGCCTGCTCGGCCGGCAGTGATGCCAGGTGGTGCAGGATGTCCGCCTCGGGCGGGATCTCCAACGCGCGTCGGATCAACGCGAAATCGTGCACCGCTTCGGTCAGCGTGCCGTCCATGTCGAACACCCAATGGCGGTAACCGGACAACGCGGGCGAGATCTGTGTGATGGCCATGGCGTCCATACGTGAGGAGACTCCAGAGATGGTGGCAACACCGCAAGCCGTCAGGGAACGCACATCGCGCACTTACCCGAATGGACCGGCACCTCATGCCGATGCCGTACGCCGACTGCGCAGCTGGTGCCGTGCAAGGGCGGTGCGCCTACTTCCAGCCCGGCATCTGGGTGGTGTCCAGGCCACCCACTTCGAACTCTGCCGTGCGCGTGCCGCCGGCTTTCACCGGGAACGCGATGCTGATGCGCTTGGCATTGCGCACCAGCTTCCACAGCGCCTTGTCGTCGTCGATGAACATCGCGATCGCTTCATCGGTGTCGGGGCGGTGCGCGGCCATCGGGCGTGCTGCGCCACCATCGGCCGAGACCTGCACCTTGCAGCCGCCATAGCAATTGAAGTCGCCGGCCTTGAGCACGAGATAGCTGTGACGCTTCCACTGCGGGTGATCGCGGAACACCAGGCTCACCGGCTTGGGGCCGCTGCCGTCGACATCCACGCGGCTCTTGGCATCGATCATCGCCGAGCGCTGCGTGCCGCCCTTGGCCGGCACCTGCGAGTACTGCCACAACGCCTGCATGCGGCGCAGTTCGCGCGCCTGGTCGCCCTTGGCCTTGATGTCGGCATAGCCGGGTTCGATGCGTGTGGCTGCCGCAGTGCCGGCGTAGCCTTCCAGCAGTGCGGCGCCATGCGCACGCGCCATGTCCCAGTTACCGGCCGTCACCGCCTCGTCGTATTGCTTGGCGAGTGCGTCGGCCTGCTGTTGCTTGGCTTGCGCCTGCGCGCTTGCCTGCGCCTGACGCTGCGCCTCGCGGTCGGTACAGCCACTCACTGCAGCGACGCACAAGGCCGCGCTCAGCAGATACTTCATCGTCGACTCCGGAAGGCATGAAAGGCAGCGGCAACGATACCAGCCTGCCCGCGACAGCCGCGATCAGACTGCGGCACGCCGTAGGAGCGCACCAGGGCGCGATGGAGCATTCCCGGTAACGCCACGTCGCGCCCGGGTGCGCTCCTACGACCACGATTGCCAGGCACGATGCTAGAAACGACACGGTGCTGCCTGCACGATGCAGCAAGGAAAGCGGCGGGAGGGCGTCGGCAACGCCCTCCCGCTGCCATTACGGCTGCGCCGGCGGTGCCGCCTTGGCCTTGGCGATCATCTCGGCCACCGATGCGGTGGTGATCGGGTGGTAGCTGGGCTTGGCCTTTTCGAAGGCCTGCTCGGCGAAGGCGATGCCGTCCGGGGTCTTCAACAACTCGGCGTAGATCGGCAGTACCAGCTTGCGGCGGCCGACGCGTTCGATGAACTCGCCTGCAGCGGGGCGCGCATCGGTGTAACCGCTGCGGATCGCCAGCGGATACCAGCGCATGGCGATTTCGCCGTTCGGGGTGCCGGTGAAATGATAGGCCTCATCCAGCTGCTTGAGCTGCTCGGGCTTGAGCGTGGCGCCCATGCCGCTGAGGAAGTGCACCCATTCCTGCGTGCCCCATTCGCCGGTGACCTGCTTGCTCGGCAGCGTGCCGCTGCCGCTCCAGGCGATGCGCGCGGTGTCTACGATCGAGAAGCTGCGCGAGCGTGCCTTGGCGGCGAAGGCCGGGATGCCCGGCTGCTTCAACCACGCATCCACCTCAGCCGCGCTGACCGTGTTGGGATGCTTGTCCAGCAGGTTCTTGTTGAGGTAATCGACGAACTGGTCGGTGGTGGCGCTCTGGAACGCATGATCGTCGAACCAGCCGCGCAGGAACGGGTCGAACACCTCGCGGCCGAAGCGCTGCTCCAGGAACTGCAGGAACCACGCGCCCTTGACGTAGGCCACCTGGCTCAGGGCTTCGTCGGGGTCGCGCTCGGCCAGCGGCGGCAGCGCCAGCGCCTGGTCGGCCGGCGCCATGCCCTTCACTTCGGCCAGCAGGTCGCCCTGGTCGATCTCGCGCTCCATCTCGGCCATCTCCGCGCCATACAGCGCCTCGGTGATGCGGGCCTGCACGTAGGTGGTGAAGCCTTCGTTGAGCCAGATGTCCTTCCAGCTGGCATTGGTCACCAGGTTGCCCGACCAGCTATGCGCCAGTTCGTGCGCGACCAGCGAGACCAGCGACTTGTCGCCGACGATCACGGTGGGCGTGGCGAAGGTCAGGCGCGGATTCTCCATGCCGCCGAACGGGAACGACGGCGGCAGCACCAGCATGTCGTAACGGCCCCAGCGATACGGGCCATACAGTTTTTCGGCCGCACCGATCATCTTTTCGGTGTCTTCGAATTCCTTGGCGGCCTTGTCGGCCATGGCCGGCTCGGCCCACACGCCCGAGCGCGCGGAAATCGGCTTGAACACCACGTCGCCGGCGGCGATCGCCAGCAGATAGGACGGAATCGGCTCGGGCATCTTGAAGCTGTAGTCGCCGTCGCGCGCGGCCTTGGGGTCGTTGTCGGCGCTCATCAGCACCATCACGTCCGGGCGCGAGGTCACATGCGCGCTGTAGGTGAAGCGCACGCTCGGGGTGTCCTGCAACGGCACCCAGCTGCGCGCGTGGATCGCCTGCGACTGGCTGAACATGAAAGGCAACTGCTTGCCTTCGGTCATCGACGGCTCCAGCCACTGCAGGCCGGAGGCAGTCGGCGCGGTGTGATAGGTGATCACGACCTTGGCCGGCTGATTCGGCGCCTCGATGGTGAGCTTGCTGCCGAAGGTCTTGTCGGCCGGCGCCAGCGCGAACTGCAGCGGCGACAGCGTGCCCTTGCCGTCGTCGGCCTGCACCTGCGCAATGCTCAGCTCGCGCGTGTCCAGCACCAGCTGCTTGGCGGCCTTGTCCTTCCATTCCAGCGTGTAGGTGGCGGTGCCGCCGATCTGCTTGGCGTCGAAATCCAGCTTCAGGTCCAGCGCCAGATCCTTGATGACCACCAGCTGCGGCTGGGCGTAGGAGCTTTCGTCGTGGTTGCGGGCGTCTGCTTTCACGGGGGCCTTGGCAGTGGTGGCCGGCGCGGCGGTGCTGGCGGCCGGCGGCGTGGACTCGTTGGAACAGCCGGCCAGTGCGATGGACACGGCCAGGGACAGCGACAGGAACGGGAAGCGCATCGACGGCACCGCAGCGAGGGAATTGGGCATTTTAACGCCCCGGGCGGTTGCCTGCCCGTGCGGCCGATGGCGAACACGCCGGCCGCTCAACCCGCGCCGGCTGGGGACACCGTGGATGTCGCTGGCGCATCGGCGCGAACCTTACACAGCAACCGCAGTGGTGGCGTGACGCGTGCCGCCCGTGCGCAGCGTGCACCCACCTGCGGCGCGGCCGCCAGGTGATTGCCGGATCGCCTAGACCACCGGATGGCTGCGCGGGCTGTCATGCCCGTCGCGCACCAGACGCCGGCCGCCGGAGAACTTGGCGCGATACATCGCCGCATCGGCGCGGCGATACAGCTCGGTGGCATCCAGGCCACGCTCGCACACCGCGCTGCCGGCGCTCACATGCAGCGGCGCCTCGTCGGCATCCTCGCGTTCGAGCATCGACAGCCATTGATTGAGCTTGAGCGTGGCGTCGTCCTCGCTGGCATGGACGCCGATCAGGAATTCGTCGCCGCCCCAGCGCCCGATCCAGTCCTGCGCGCCCAGCCAGCCATAGGCCGATTCCACCAGCCTTACCAGCACGCGATCGCCGGCCAGATGGCCGAAGCGGTCGTTGATCGGCTTGAGGTTGTCCATATCCAGCACGAACAGCACGAAGGGCCAGCCTTCGCGCTGCGCGGCGGTGACCGAATCGCGCATCGCCTGTTCGCAGCCGCGCCGGTTCAAGGCCTCGGTCAGCGGGTCGAACAAGGCGTGCTTCTTCAGATCGCGCATGCCGGCATCGATGCCGCGCAGGCTGCGATTGATTCCGCGCAGCAGCCGCCCCAGCTCGTCGTCGCCATGTTCGGGCAGGCTGGGCAGACGTTGATCGGCGTAATACGCATCCAGTGCGTCGGCGGCAATGCGCAGCGGTGCGAGCAGGCGATACAGGGCCGACAGGGTCGCCGCGGTGCCAGCCAGCGTGGCCAGCAGCGCCACGATCACCACCGACCACAGCGGGCGCCCGCTCAACTCGCTTTGCGCGGCCAGCCAGGCGATCAACAACAGCAACGGCAGGTGGATGCCGACAAAGGTCACCGCCAGCAGCTTGGCGCTGAAGGAGCGGGGAAACACGCGCGACAACCCTGCGTACAAGCGCATCCACGTCTCCGGCAAAAGAGCGCCTAGTGTCGCCGACCATTTGTGGAGCCGACGCGACGGGAGTCTCAAAAGTTTGTCGGCAAACGCACCTGCGCACAGTGCAATCGTGCGGCAAGCGAACACGAGCATGGCCTGCTCGTGCAATGCCGATGCACGGTGTCCGGCGCATGCTACGCGCCGGACCGGACACTCAGATCACGCTGCGTCGGAACCGGGTCAGATCTTGTAGCCGGAGTGAATCGCCACGATGCCGCCGGTCAGGTTCTTGTAATGGCAACGCGCAAATCCGGCCTCGCCCATCATGCCCTTGAGCGATTCCTGCGGCGGGTGCTTGCGGATGCTTTCTGCCAGGTACTGGTAGCTGTCGGCATCGCGTGCGAACAGCTGGCCCAGCCTGGGCAGGATCTTGAACGAATGGAAGTCGTAGATCGGCTTGAACCAGTCGTCGGTGACCTCGGAAAACTCCAGCACGCGCGCCTGCCCGCCCACCTTCAACACGCGGTACATCTCGCGCAGCGCGGCGTCCTTGTCGGTGACATTGCGCAGGCCGAAGGAAATGGTCACCAGATCGAAGCTCTGATCCGGGAACGGCAGCGCCTCGGCATTGCATTGCACGTAATCGAAGCCGGCCACCAGGCCGCGGTTGGTCAGCCGGTCACGGCCAACCGACAGCATGCCGGCGTTGATGTCGCCCAGCACCACCGCGCCTTCGTTTCCGACGCGCTCCTTGAGCAGCACGGCGATGTCGCCGGTACCGCCGGCCAGGTCCAGCACACGGTCGCCCGGCTTCACCTGCGCGGTCGCCACGAAGTAGCGTTTCCATGCGCGGTGCACGCCCAGACTCATCAGATCGTTCATCAGGTCGTAGTTGCGCGCGACCGAGGTGAACACTTCGCCGACCAGCTTCTGCTTGTCCTTGGCAGCGACGTCGCGGAAGCCGAAATGGGTGGTACCGGAGGTATAGGGGGATTCGCTCATGGGCGGATTATCGCACTGCTGACGCCGCCATGACCGCAACCGGACCACAATCGCTGCCTTCCCTGCGACCGGCCCTGCGAGCCCTTCGTGCACGACAAGTACGTCCAGCGCGACTGGCAGCCCCACGAGAAGCCCACCCTGCCCGGGTCGGCCTCCACCCCCCTGCACTCCACCCGGCGGCGCATCCAGTACGGGCTGGTGGGCGTGGTGGTGGCGCTGACCGGCGGGCTGAGCAATGCGCTGGTCACCGCCAACCTGACCTATCTGCAGGGCACGCTGGGCGCCTACGCCACCGAAATGGCCTGGCTGCCGGCCGCCTACGTGATGACCAACATGTCGGCCAACCTGCTGCTGGTGAAGTTCCGCCAGCAGTTCGGGCTGCGGCGCTTCACCGAGATCTTCCTGGCGCTGTATGCGGTCATCGCCTTCGCGCATCTGTTTGTGCACAGCCTGAGCTCGGCGATCACCGTGCGTGCCGCGCACGGATTGGTGGGCGCCGCGCTCAGCTCGCTGGGGCTGTATTACGTGATCCAGGCGTTCCCGGCCAAATACCGGCTCAAGGCGGTGGTGACCGGGCTGGGGGTGACCCAGCTGGCGTTGCCATTGGCGCGGGTGTTCTCCACCGATCTGCTGGAATTTGCGCAGTGGCAGGGCCTGTACCTGTTCGAACTGGGCCTGGCGGTGTTCGCGCTGGCCTGCGTGCTGGCGCTCAAGCTGCCGCCCAGCGACCGCTATCGGGTGTTCGAGCCGCTGGATTTCCTCACCTTCAGCCTGTTTGCGGCCGGTTCGGCCGGGCTGGCGGCGGTGCTGTCGCTGGGGCGGCTGCTGTGGTGGACCAGCACGCCGTGGCTGGGCGTGGTGCTGGCGGCCTCCATCGTGCTGCTGTGCACGGCGGCGTGGATCGAGCACAACCGCCGCAACCCGATGATCAACACGCGCTGGCTGGCCAGCGGCGACATGCTGCGGCTGGGCCTGGCGATCCTGCTGATCCGGCTGGTGCTGTCCGAGCAGAGCACCGGCGCGATCGGCTTCTTCCAAACCCTGGGGCTGGCCAACACGCAGCTGCAGACCCTGTTCGCGCTGATGTTGCTGGGCGCAGTGGTCGGCGTGGCCGCCAGCGCGTGGCTGATCAATCCGGCGCGGGTGGCCGAGCATCTGATCATTGCAGTGGCGGCGATCTGCATCGGCTGTTTCATGGATGCTGACGCCACCAGCCTCACCCGTCCGGAGCAGATGTACGTCAGCCAGTTCCTGCTCGCCTTTGGCAGCACCTTCTTCATCGGCCCGGCGATGGTGGCCGGGCTGGGCCGGGTCATCGCGCAGCCGGGCAACCTGATCAGCTTCATCGTGCTGTTCGGCATGGCACAGAACATGGGTGGCCTGCTCGGCAGCGCGCTGCTCGGCACCGTGCAGGTCGTGCGCGAGAAATACCATTCCAGCCAACTGGTCGAACATCTGGCATTGACCGACCCGCAAGTGGCCGCGCGCGTGCAGGCCTATGCCGCGCTGTACGGCCGCAGCATCGGCGACCCGGCGCTGCGCCAGGCCCAGGGCGTGCGCGCCCTGGGCAGCGTGGCCACGCGCGAAGCCAATGTGCTCGCCTATAACGACGTGTTCCTGTTGATCGGCTGCATCGCCATCGCTACCGGGCTGTGGATCCTGTCCGTGCTGGTGTGGCGGCGCTATCTGCGCCCACCCGCTTCGTCCCCCTCTCCTGCTTCCACCGCGCGCCCATGAATACACCTGCAGCTTCAACCTCTCCTGCCGATCTGCAACGTCGCAGGCGCCGCCGCATCGGTGGCGTGATCGGCTTCGGCGGGCTTGCGCTCATCGGCGTATTGCTGGTGCTGTATGCATGGCGCCTGCCGCCGTTCGTCAGCGCCGTCGAGCGCACCGAGAACGCAATGGTGCATGGCCAGATCACGGTGATCGCGCCGCAGGTCAGCGGCTATGTCACCGAGGTGCCGGTGCAGGACTTCGCCCACGTCAAACACGGCCAGTTGCTGGCCAGGATCGATGACCGCATCTATGCCCAGCAGCTCGAACAGGCCAGGGCGCAGCTGCAGACCGCGCAGGCCAACCTGTCCAATTGGGACCAGCAGCGGCATAGCGCCGATGCCACCATCGCCGAACAACGCGCCGCACTGAGCAGCAATCAGGCCCAGCGCGACCGCACCCGCTCGGCGTATGCGCGCGCGCAGCAGCTGGCCGAGCAGAAACTGGTGTCCGAACAGGATCGCGACACCGCCTTCGCCGCACGCGCGCAGGCCGATGCCGGCGTGGCGCAGGCGCGCGCCGCCGTGCAGGCCGCCGAGGAGAACGCACGCAGCGTCACCGTCAATCGCGCCGCGCTGGAAGCGGCGGTGGCCAACGCGCAGGCGGCCGTGCAACTGGCGCAGATCAATCTGGACAACACGCGCATCCTTGCCCCGCGCAATGGCCAGCTCGGCCAGCTCGGCGTACGCCAGGGCGCCTACGTCACCAATGGCACGCAGCTGATGTCGCTGGTGCCCGACACGTTGTGGATCGTGGCCAATTTCAAGGAAACCCAGATGGCCAAGATCCGCATCGGGCAGCGTGCCAGCTTGACCGTGGATGCGCTGGACAATGCGCGCCTGCACGGCCGTGTGCAGGAAATCTCTCCGGCCGCCGGCTCGGAATTCAGCGTGCTGCCGGCCGACAACGCCACCGGTAACTTCGTCAAGATCGCCCAGCGCATTCCGCTGCGCATCAGCGTCGATCCGGACCAGGCGCTGGCACCGCGGCTGCGCCCGGGCATGTCGGTGGTGGTGGCGATCGACACCGACAGCGCGGTCGACTGACGCGACGCAGCCGCTATCATGCAGTGATGTCGTCCCTGTCCCCACCCTCACTGCACTGGCAGTGCCTGCGCTTCGACCAACTAAGCACCACGCAGTTGTACGCGCTGCTGCGGCTGCGCTCGGATGTGTTCGTGGTGGAGCAGCAGTGCGCGTATCCGGAGCTGGATGGCAAGGACAGCCTGCCGGGTGTGCTGCATCTGCTCGGCAGCACCGACGACGGTGCGTTGGCCGCCTATCTGCGCGTGCTACCGCCCGGTGTGAGTTACCCCGAGCCGAGCATCGGCCGGGTAGTGATTGCCGCCACGCAGCGCGGCCACGGCTTCGCACACGCATTACTGCAGGAAGGCTTGCGGCTGGTGCACCGGCAGTGGCCCGCCAGCGCCGTGCAACTCGGCGCGCAGGCGCACCTGCAGGCGTTCTACGCCGCACACGGTTTCACGCCCTCGTCCGCACCGTATCTGGAAGACGGCATTCCCCACATCGACATGCTGCGTCGCGCCGACGCCGCCACCCAGGAGCCTGCATGATTACCACCCCCGACTACCGCGCACTGCTCGATACCGCCATTGCCGAAGCCCGCCAGGGCCTGGCCGAAGGCGGCATTCCGATCGGCGCGGCGCTGTACCACAACGACGGACGTCTGCTCGGTTGCGGCCACAACCGGCGCGTGCAGGAAAACGATCCCTCCGTACATGGCGAAACCGATGCCTTCCGCAAGGCCGGCCGGCAGCGTCGCTACAAGGACACCATCATGGTCACCACGCTGGCGCCGTGCTGGTACTGCAGCGGGCTGGTGCGCCAGTTCAATATCGGCACCGTGGTGGTCGGCGAGTCGGTCACCTTCCAGGGCGGCGTGTCCTGGCTGCGCGAGCACGGCGTCACTGTCATCGACCTGCAGAGCCAGGAATGCATCGACCTGCTGGGCGGCTATATCTCGGCCAACCCCGACGTGTGGAACGAGGATATCGGCGAGGACTGAGCGGTTTGGGTGCAGCGGTTTGGCTGCAGAGCGGTTGATCTGCGGCTTGGCTGCGAGGCCCTTGCCCGCCCACCCTCGCAGGACACGCCGCAAGTACGTCCATGTAGGCTCTTACGTGGCATCCATGCCGCGTAAGGTCCCGCGACGGTGGGCGGGCAAGGACCATCGGAGATGGTCGGTGTGCATGTACAAGCAGCGCACTACGCACGTTGTTCGAAATCAGCTTGTTCAATACTGATGAGTGGGCGCAACGTCCCAACGCACGTCGGATGACAAGCAGCTTTTATGCGGGCGCCGACCAACGTCAGGTGCGGTGCCCTCACCGATTGCGGGACCCTGGGCGGCATGGATGCCGCCAAGGAGCCTCCACGGACGGATTCACGGCGTGTCCCGCGAGCGGTGAGGACACCGCGCCCTCGACCGACTCAGCGTTTGACTGCATCCGGGAGGACGCGGCTAGCAACGCCGCCGTCCTCACCGCCAGGCGAGCGCTGTCAAAATCGGAATCGGCATGTCCAACGCGTACGCGCCGGTTCCGGTTGCGTCCACACCGATCTGATGACCGTTGGCACCTGCACGCAGGTGAGCTGCGATCAGAGGATATAGCGGCTCAGGTCAGGGTCCTGCACCAGTTCGCCGAGCTGCGCATCGACATAGGCCGCATCGACCGTGACGCTCTGGCCGTCGCGATCCGGCGCCTCATAACTCAGCACATCGAGCAGGCGCTCCAGCACCGTGTGCAGGCGGCGCGCACCGATGTTCTCCTGCCGCTCGTTGACCTGCGCGGCAATCTCGGCCAGGCGCTCCACCGCATCGGCGCCGAAGGTCAGGCGCACGCCCTCGGTCTGCAGCAGGGCTTCGTACTGCTTGATCAACGCCGCCTTTGGCTCGGTGAGGATGCGCACGAAATCGGCCTTGGTCAGCGCGGTCAATTCGACACGGATCGGGAAACGGCCCTGCAATTCGGGAATCAGATCGCTGGGCTTGGCCAGATGGAACGCGCCGGAGGCGATGAACAGGATATGGTCGGTCTTGACCGTGCCGTACTTGGTCGACACGTTGGAGCCTTCCACCAGCGGCAGCAGATCGCGCTGCACGCCCTCGCGACTGACATCGCCGCCGTTGGAGCCGGCTTCGCCACGCTTGGCGACCTTGTCGATCTCATCGATGAACACGATGCCGTGCTGCTCGCAGGCTTCGATTGCCGCGGCACGTACGTCGTCTTCGTTGACCAGCTTGCCGGCTTCTTCTTCGATCAGCAGCGGGCGCGCGGCCTTGATGGTGAGCTTGCGCTTCTGCGACTTGCCACTGCCCAGGTTGGAAAACATCTGCCGCAGCTGCTGGCCCATTTCTTCCATGCCCGGCGGGGTCATGATGTCCATGCTGGCGTTGACCGCCACTTCCAGCTCGATCTCGCGCTCGTCCAGCTCGCCGTTGCGCAGCATGCGGCGGAACTTGATGCGGGTGTCGTTGTCCTGCGACGAGGGTTCGTTGCGCGCCGCTTCCGGATCGAACCCAATCCCGGCCGCGCGGCGTGGCAGCAGCGCATCCAGGAGGCGGTCTTCGGCGCGTTCTTCGGCCTGGTTGCGCACGCGCACCTTGGCCTGTTCGCGATACAGCTTGACCGAGGTGTCGGCCAGGTCGCGAATGATCTGTTCCACATCCTTGCCGACATAGCCGACTTCGGTAAAGCGCGTGGCTTCCACCTTGACGAACGGCGCATTGGCCAAGGTGGCCAGACGCCGCGCGATCTCGGTCTTGCCGACGCCGGTGGGGCCGATCATCAGGATGTTCTTGGGCATCACCTCGTTGCGCAGCTCTTCGGGCAGCTGCATGCGGCGCCAGCGATTACGCAGCGCGATGGCAACCGCACGCTTGGCATCGTGCTGGCCAACGATATGACGGTCGAGCTCCTGCACGATTTCGCGCGGAGTCATGGTTGAAGTATCGGAATTTGGCATTGGGGAATCGAGAATGGGGAAAGGGGACTCGCAAGCGCGAAATCAAGAGCCTATGTCGTCGGAGTGGAACCGAAACCGCTGTTGCGATTCCCGATTCCCCACTCCCGATTCACAGCTCTTCGACCACCACATTGCGATTGGTATAAATGCAGATATCACCGGCGATGTTGATCGCTTCGGTGGCGATGGTCTTAGCATCGAGCTCGGTGTGCGCCAGCAGCGCGCGGGCAGCCGACAGGGCGTACGAACCGCCCGAACCGATGGCGATGATGCCGTCTTCCGGTTCGATCACATCGCCGGTCCCGCTGATGATCAACGAGGTTTCCTTGTCGGCGACCGCAAGCAGCGCTTCGAGCTTGCCCAGGCGGCGCTCGGTGCGCCAATCCTTGGCCAGCTCCACGGCGGCACGGGTCAGTTGCCCATGCTTGTCGAGCTTGGCTTCGAACAGCTCGAACAGCGTGAACGCATCGGCGGCGGCGCCGGCAAAACCGGCCAGCACCTGACCCTCGCGGCCGAGCCGGCGCACCTTGCGCGCATTGCCCTTCATGACGGTGTGGCCGAGGGTGACCTGGCCATCGCCGGCAACGGCGACATGCCCACCACGCCGAACCGAGATGATGGTGGTGGCGTGAACGATGTTGGGGTTCTGGCTGGGGTCCATGGGTCCTCCGGGGGTTTCCAATGAGGTGGGGACGCACCTGCCGGGTTCAAGCATGCTGCGCGCATGTGGCGCGGGCGGCTGATGCAGCGCGCTCAGACGGCAGACAGCATGCGTGTGTGCTACCGGCACGCAGGCATTGAGCACCTGCACACGAGAACGATTGGGAGCATGTTGTGCGCTTGGGATGAACTGGGTGATCGTCGCCGGCGCGGGGAAGCTGCCACGCAAACCCGTCTCTGCAGTACGCGGCCGTCATATGCGCATCACTGCAACAAACGCTCCGGCCGGAATAACCACGCAGGCCCGCGCATGGATGCGCGTACAAGCGCCAATGCCTGCACTTGAGCCCCTCTCCCTCGGGAGAGGGGCTCAAGAGCGGCGATTCGCACGCGGCGGTACTTCAGAGAAGTGGTTAACCGCCAAGCGCAACACACGCCGCACCACTCACTCAGCAGCTTTCTTGCGCTTGGCGCGCGGATGCGCGGCGTCGTAGACCTTGGCCAGATGCTGGAAATCCAGATGCGTATAGATCTGCGTAGTGGCGATATCCGAATGGCCAAGCAATTCCTGCACGCCGCGCAGGTCGCCGGAGGATTCGAGGATGTGGCTGGCAAAGCTGTGCCGCAGCATATGCGGATGCACGTCCTTGAACATGCCCTGGCGCACTGCCAGTTGCTTGATGCGGATCTGCACTGCGCGCTGCGAAATCGCACCGCCGGCGCGGCCGGGGAATACATGGGTGTCGGCACGCCCGCCGCTGTCGCGCAGCCATTCGCGCAGCGCGCCGATCGCATGCGAGCCCACCGGCACCAGGCGCTGCTTGCCGCCCTTGCCGAGCACCATCACCAACCCGCTGTCCAGATCCAGGTCGCGCCAGCGCAGCGCGCAGAGCTCGCTCAGGCGCAGCCCGGACGAATAGAACAGCTCCAGCAAGGCGCGATCGCGCAGGCCCAGCGGCGCGTCGGTTGGCACCTCGACCAGACGCACCGCTTCATCGGCATCCAGTACCTGCGGCAATTTACGTGGCGCCTTGGGTGCACGCAGCGCCGCCGCCGGACTTGCGGCAATGCGGCCATGCTTGAGCAACCAGGCGTAGTAACTGCGGCATGCCGACAGACGACGCTGCAGGCTCTTGGGCGACAACCCGCGCCGGTGCTCGGCCGCAACGAACTGCCGCAACTGTGCGCTATCGAGCTGCGCCACATCGTCGATGGCCTGTTCGCCGGCCCAGCCCACCAATGCGGCAAGATCGCGCTGGTAGGCATCCAGCGTATGCGCAGACACCTGCCGCTCGACCTGCAGATACGCCAGGAAATCGTCGACCGACGCCACCTCAGGCTCCCCGCTGCCGCACCGTCGGTGCGGCCATCCAGCGCAGGCTGCACGCATCGGCGCACCCTGCACGGCGCATCATGTGTCGAAGCGCTGCAAGGCCACGCCCAGGGACTCGCCCATCATGCGCAGGAACAAGGTGCCCATGCCGGGATAGAAGCGGTTGGCGTCGCTGCTGCCGACCGCAATCAGGCCGATGCCGGGCAACGGCAGCAGCGCGGTGGATTGCACGTTGGCAGCCTGGTCGGCGTACAGCAGCGCATGTTTTTCCGTCTGCAGGCGGCCGCAGATCGGCTCGCCGTCGCTCAGGCAATCGCGGAACGGGGCAAGCCGTGCATCGTCGGCGGCAATGACCTGCAGCCAGTCGGCCTCCAAGCCGGCGACCGGCTTGAGCAACACCAGCCGCACCAGTTCGCCATTGAAATCTTCCGCCAGCGAGGCGGCCATCGCCTTGAGCGTGTCGGCCGCGCTGGTCTGGCGCATCAGCGCCAGGGTCAGTTGATGCGTGCGTACTGCCAGGCGCTCGTTGTCCTGCGCATTGTGGCCAAGCTCGTGCAGGCGCCGCGACAGCTCGCGGTTCTTGTCGCGCAGCACTTCCAGCTGATAGGTGGCCAGCGAGGCAGTGGGGCCGTCGTCGCGCGGCACCAGCAGACTCACCGCCAGATCCGGGAACTGCTTGAGGAAGGTCGGGTGGCGCCGCAACCAGGTTGCCACTTCGTGCGCGCTGAATTTGTCCGTGTTCTCGCTCATCAGTTCCACTCTCCATCGAAGACGAACACGGCCGGGCCTGACATCACGACTTCCTGTTGTTCGCCGGCCCAACGGATGCGCAGCTCGCCGCCGGGCAAGGACACCTGCACGTCGCGCTCGACACGGCCACGCTGCATCAGCACCACCGCCGCCGCGCAGGCACCACTGCCGCAGGCCAGGGTTTCGCCGACGCCGCGCTCGAACACGCGCAGGCGCACATGCGTCGGGTCGACCACCTGCACAAAGCCGACGTTGACCGAATCGGGGAACGCGGCGTTCTGCTGCAACAGGCCGCCGACGCGCTCCACCGGCGCCGCGTCCACCCGCCCCACTTCCACCACGGCATGCGGGTTGCCCATCGACACCGCGCCAAAGCGCACGGTTTCGCCATGCACCGGCAGCGCATATTCCTCGCGCGCGCGCGCAAAGCCGGCCAGCGGGATCTGCGTGGGCTCGAACTGCGGCACGCCCATCGCCACCGCATAGGTGCCGGCATCCAGACGCTGCACGCGGTGGGAGGTGAACGGGCTATCGATGACGAAGTCATCGCCCTGCGCGGTGCCGTCGCGCACCAGCCAGGCGGCCACACAACGCGCGCCATTGCCGCATTGGCGCGCGGCCGAGCCGTCGGAATTCCAGATGCCGTACGCGGCCACCGCCTCGCTGCTGCGCGGGTTCTCGATGGTCAGGATCTGGTCGCAGCCCACCCCGAAATGGCGGTCGGCCAGGCGTGCGGCCAGCGCGGCATCCGGCGGCGGCGTGCCGTCGCGCAGGTCCAGCACCACGAAATCGTTGCCGGCGCCATGCATTTTGGTGAAACGCAGACGCCCGCTGTGGCCGTCAGCGCTCATTGCCGCTGCTAGCGGGCTGGTCGGTGGTGGGTGCGGGCTGCGTATCGGTGTTCACCGGCGCAGGCGCAGGCGAGGACTCATCCAGCGGTTGCGGCGCGTCCGGCGGCTGCAGCACGGGCTGGGCTTCCACCGGCACCGGCTTCTGCGGCATTACCAGCGGGCCCTTGTTGCCGCAGGCGGCAAGCAGGACAAAGGTCGCACCAACCAGTGCGAGACGAACAGACGGTCGGGACATGATGCTCATGGCCGAAGTATAGCCAGAACACCCTGACTGCCGTGCGCTCAGTGCGCGCTGGGCAGCACGCGCGGTGGCGGCTCGGGGCGTAGCCACAGCCAGATCGCCACCACCGCCATGCTGCCGATCGACAGGCATTTGACCCAGAACACCGGCACGCACCACAGCATGATGCCGGCGCAGACGGTCATGGTGAGCGTGGCCATCCACTTGGCCTTGCGGCTGACCGCGCGATAGGTCTGCCACTCGACGATCGCCGGGCCGAAGCGCGGGTGCGAGAGCAGCCAGTTGTGCAGGCGCTCGGAGCCGTGCGAGGCGGCCCAGGCGGAAATGAGGATGAACACGGTCGTCGGCAGGCCGGGCACGAAGATACCGACAATGCCGGTCGCCAGGCTGGCGTAGGCCAGCAACCACCAGGCCCAGCGGAATCGAGTCGGTCGCGTCATGGGTAAATGATACGGCCAGCGGGCGCCGAGATGGTCCGGGCATCCCCTTCTCCCACCGGAAGAAGGGGCCCGAAGGGCGGATGAGGGGACGTCTGCACGCAGTGATGGGCGGGTCCTGCTTACGAATCCCCAATCCCGACTCCCCAATCCCCGCCCCTCAACTACTTGACCCCGAGCTGATCCAGCACAAACGCATACGACTCGGCGAGTTCGCGGTAACGGCGGAAGCGGCCGGACTTGCCGCCGTGGCCGGCTTCCATGTTGGTGCGGAAGACGATCGGCTGGGTACCGGTGTTGTCGTCGCGCAGCTTTGCCACCCACTTGGCCGGCTCCCAGTACTGCACCTGCGAATCCCACAGACCGGTGCCGACGAACAGGGCCGGGTAGGCCTGCCTGGTCACGTTGTCGTACGGGGAATAGGACAGCATGTAGTCGTAATAGGCCTTCTTTTCCGGGTTGCCCCACTCGTCGTATTCGTTGGTGGTGAGCGGGATGCTGGCATCGAGCATGGTGGTGACCACGTCGACGAACGGCACCTGCGCGACCATCACGCGGTAGTCCTGCGGCGCCATGTTGGCCACCGCACCCATCAGCAACCCACCGGCGCTGCCGCCGGAGGCGGCGACGCGATCCTTGGCGGCATAGCCCTGTTCCACCAGGCCGCGGGTGACGTCGATGAAGTCGGTGAAGGTGTTCTTCTTGTGCAGCAGCTTGCCGTCGTCGTACCACTGGCGGCCCATTTCCTGGCCGCCGCGGATGTGCGCGATGGCATACACCACGCCACGGTCCAGCAGGCTGATCGCCGGCAGGTTGAACGCCGGGTCCATCGACATGCCGTAGCTGCCGTAGGCGTACTGGAACAACGCCGCAGTGCCGTCCTTCTTGAAGCCGCGCTTGTACACCAGCGACACCGGCACCTTGACGCCGTCGCGCGCAGTTACCCAGACGCGCTCGGTGACGTACTTGCCGGCGTCGTAACCGATCACCGGCTGCTGCTTGAGCAGCTTGCGCTCGCCGGTCCGCGTGTTGAGCTCATAGGTGGTGGCCGGCGTAGTCAACGAGGTGTAGCTGTAGCGCAACCACTCGGTGTCCGGCTCGGAATTGACCGCCAGGCCCATCGAATACGCAGGCTCGTCCGCCTTGACGTACTCATGACTGCCATCACCCTTGAGCAGGCGTACGCGTTCCAGCCCGCCGGAGCGCTCTTCGATCGCAGTAAACCCGTCGAACAGCTCGAAGTTTTCGATATAGACTTTGTCATCGTGCGCCACCCAGTCGGTCCACTGCTTGCGCGTGGTCGCATCGGTGGGTGCGGTCACCAGCTTGAAATTCTTGGCGCCATCGGCATTGGTGCGGATCACCCAACGGCCATCGAAATGCTCGGGGTGATACTCGACATCGCGCTCGCGCTTGGCCAGCAGGGTGAAGCGCTCGGGATTGTCGGCCGGCGCATAACGCGTCTCCGACGACACCGTGCTTTCCACGCCGATGGTGATGTACTTGTCGTCGCGGGTACGGCCGATGCCCATGTAGAAGCTGTCGTCCTTCTCCTCGTAGACCAGCACGTCGTCCTTGGAGGGCGTGCCCAGCACGTGTTTCTTCACCCGCACGGTGAGCAGCGTTTCCGGATCGTTTTCGACATAGAACAGGGTCTTGTTGTCGTCGGCCCAGACCACGTTGGCCGACACGCCTTCCACCGTATCGGGGTAGATCTCGCCGGTGTCCAGATTCTTGAAACGGATCGTGTACTGGCGACGGCCCACCGCATCGTCGGCCCAGGCCAGGATGCGATTGTCCTGGCTCACTTCCGCATCGCCAACGCTGAAGTAGCCCTTGCCCTGCGCCATCTGGTTGACGTCGAGCAGGATCTGTTCCGGCGCGTCCATGCTGCCCTTGCGGCGCGCCTGGATCGGGTAGTCCTTGCCGGCCTCGAAGCGCGTGTAGTACCAGTAGCCGCGCTCGCGATACGGCACGCTGGCGTCATCCTGCTTGATGCGCCCGACGATCTCGGTATACAGCGCGTCTTCCAGCGGCTTGAGCGGCGCCATCACCGTGTCGGTGTAGGCGTTCTCGGCGTTGAGATAGGCCAGCATCGCCTTGTCCTCACGCTTGTCGTCGCGCAGCCAGTAGTAGTCGTCGTTGCGGGTGGCGCCGAACGGGGCCTTGACCACATGCGGACGCTTGGCCACGTCCGGCGGCGACGGGAGAGCTGCGAAGGCGGAAGGAACAGATGTGGTCATCAGGCTGGCGATCAGAAAGGTGAGGACAGGCTTCATCAGATTGGGGTCCGTTGGATGAACGCAATGCCATCCCAGCACCCGAGTGTGGAAGAGGCCGGCCGGGAGCGTCATGTGCCCGAGGTCATGCTGCTCTATCCTCTTCGGCATGGACTCCCTACATTCGCACGCTCCCCGCTACAGCCGCCGCAGCCAGGACATCGCCCCGTTTCATGTGATGGCGCTATTGGCGCGCGCCAATGCGCTGGAGCAGGCCGGCCACGATGTGATCCACCTGGAGATCGGCGAACCGGATTTCACCACCGCTGCACCGATCGTCGCAGCCGGGCAGGCCGCATTGGCAGCGGGCCATACCCGCTACACCGCCGCCCGCGGCCTGCCCGCGCTACGCGCCGCCATCGCCGGGTTTTACGCGCAGCGGTACGGCTGCGCTATCGATCCGGAACGCATCCTGGTCACCCCGGGCGGCTCCGGCGCATTGCTGCTGGCCAGCAGCCTGTTGGTCGACCCGGACAAACACTGGCTGCTCGCCGACCCCGGCTATCCGTGCAACCGGCATTTCCTGCGCCTGGTCGAAGGCGCCGCGCAACTGGTGCCGGTCGGCGCAGACACCGATTACCAGCTGACGCCAGGTCTGGTCGACGCCTGCTGGAACGCCGACAGCGTCGGCGCACTGGTCGCCTCGCCGGCAAATCCCACCGGCAGCGTGCTGTCGCGCGCGCAACTGGCCGGCTTGTCGCAGGCGCTGCATGCACGCGGCGGCCACCTGGTGGTGGACGAGATCTACCACGGCCTGACCTACGGCATGGACGCGCACAGCGTGCTGGAAGTGGACGACAGCGCCTTCGTGCTGAACAGTTTCTCCAAGTACTTCGGCATGACCGGCTGGCGCCTGGGTTGGCTGGTCGCTCCGCCCGCAGCGGTGCCGGAGCTGGAGAAACTCGCGCAGAATCTTTACATCAGCGCCTCCACGATCGCCCAGCACGCCGCGCTTGCGTGTTTCACGCCAGAGAGCATCGCCATCTTCGAAGCACGCCGTGCCGAGTTCCGGCGGCGCCGCGATTACCTGCTGCCCGCGCTGCGCGCACTAGGCTTGAACATCGCCGTCGAACCGCAGGGTGCGTTCTATCTGTACGCGGATATCAGCGCATTCTCGGACGATGCCCAGGCCTTCTGCGCGCATTTCCTGGAGACCGAGCATGTCGCCTTCACCCCCGGCATCGACTTCGGACACCACCGCGCCAACCAGCACGTCCGCATCGCCTATACGCAAAGCCTGCCACGCCTCGAGCAGGCGGTGGAGCGGATTGCACGTGGCTTGCAACGTCTTTGATCGAACCAGCGCCAGTGCGCACGGCGCATCTCTTCGAGCAGCGCCTGGACGTGGCCGCAGGTTCACTGCATCGATGTAAAAAGCCGTGACTGCTGTTTGCCGCGGTTTTTGCAAGGCTGCTTGTGGGATTGCCCCGCCCTGAAGCGAACCAAGCGCCGCAGCCACGCGTGGCTGCATGGGCACCCTGCTGGGCGTAGCCCGTGGCGCGCGCGTACCCTCATCCGCCCTTCGGGCACCTTCTGCCGATGGGAGAAGGAACCAACAAAAAAGCCCTGGACCATTCGGCCCAGGGCTTTTTTCAACGCAGCACATGATCAAGACAACTCGAACTACGGAGTTGCCTTGAGTCGACAACTCAATCCGCCAGCCGCTCCCACAGGAAGCTGTAGGCCAGCGCCGCCATATGCGCGGCCTGTGCGTTGTTGGCCGCACCGCCGTGGCCGCCTTCGATGTTTTCGTAGTAGGTCACGTCCTTGCCGGCCTCGATCATCTTGGCGGCCATCTTGCGTGCGTGGCCCGGATGCACGCGGTCGTCGCGCGTGGAAGTCAGGAAGATCACCGGCGGATAGCTCTTCTTCGGGTCGAACAGGTGGTACGGCGAGAAGGTCTGGATGAACTTCCAGTCGTCGGTATCCGGGTTGCCGTACTCGGCCATCCACGAGGCACCGGCCAGCAGATGGCTGTAGCGCTTCATGTCCAGCAGCGGTACCTGCACCACCACCGCGCCGAACAGCTCCGGATACTGGGTCAGCATGTTGCCGGTCATCAGCCCGCCATTGCTGCCGCCCTGCACGCCCAGATGTCTGGTCGAGGTGATCTTGCGCGCGACCAGGTCCTTTGCCACCGCAGCCATGTCTTCATAAGCCTTGTGGCGGTTCTGCTTGAGCGCGGCCTGGTGCCAGCGCGGGCCGTATTCGCCACCGCCGCGGATGTTGGCCACCACGTAGACGCCGCCCTTTTCCAGCCAGGCGCGGCCCAGTCCGCCGGAATAATTGGGCGTCATCGAAATCTCGAACCCGCCGTAGCCGTACAGCAGGGTCGGCGCGCTGCCATCGAGCTTCAACGCCTTGGGGCGCACCAGGAAATACGGCACGCGGGTACCGTCCTTGCTGGTGGCAAAGTGCTGCTCGATGCTGTCCTTGCCGGCATCAAAGAACGCCGGCATGGCCTTGAGCGGCTGCGGCGCGGTGCCCACCTCCACCCACGACAAGGTGGTCGGGGTCAGGTAGTCGGTAACGGTCAACCACAGCGCGTCGCTGTCGTCGCTGTCCACCGCGCTGACGTCGACGGTGCCGAACGCCGGCGCACCGACGAAGGCGCTCTTCTTCCAGCCATCCTGCCCAGGCGTGATCACGCTCAGGCGGTTCTTGACGTCTTCCAGCACGTTCAACACCAGGTGCGAACGCGTCCAGGCGATACCTGCCAGCGAGGTGCTGTCGGTGGGCTCGAACAGCACATCGAAGCTGCGCTTGCCGGCCATGAAGTCGTCAAAGCGCGTCGCCAACAGCGAGCCGGCCTTGTAGGTCTTGCCGGCCACGGTCCAGGGTTCGCGCAGTTCCAGGGTCAGCCATTGCCGCTTGACCGACTTGCTGGCCGAGTTGGGCGCATCCACCTTGACCAGCTTGCCGTCGGCGCCCTTGAGATACAGCTCCTCGTTGTAGAAGGCCAGCGTGCGGCTGACGAAATCACGCTCGAATCCGGGCGTGTCGTCGTGCATCGCGGCGATGTACATATCGGTCGGCTTGCCCTCGTACACCACCGTGGCGGCGCTGAGCGGAGTGCCACGCTTCCACTGCTTGGCGATGCGCGGATAGCCGGAGCTGGTCATCGTGCCGGCACCGAAATCGGTGAACACGTAGACGGTGTCCTGGTCGATCCAGCCCAGCCCGCCCTTGGATTCGGGGCGGAAGAAGCCGTCCTTGACCCACTGCTTGCCGGCCAGGTCGAACTCGCGGGTGACATCGGCATCGGCGCCGCCGCGCGACAGCGCGATCAGGCAGCGCTGGTAATCCGGGCGCAGGCAGTCGGCGCCGTGCCAGACCCAGTTCTCGCCTTCGGCCTTGTTGAGCGCATCCAGGTCCAGCACCGTTTCCCACTTGGGCGCCGGCTTGCGGTACTCGTCCAGCGTGGTGCGCCGCCACAGGCCGCGTTCGTGCTGCTTGTCCTTCCAGAAGTTGTAGTAGTACTCGCCAATCTTCTGCACGCCGGGAATCTTCGCGTCCGAATCCAGCACTTCGCGGATGCTGGTCTCCATCTGCTTGAAGGCCGGCGTGGCCGCCAGGCGCGCCTCGGTCTTGGCGTTCTGGGCCTTGACCCAGTCCAGCGACTTGGCGCCGGAGACATCTTCCAGCCAGGCGTAGGGATCGTTGGACACGGCGGTTTCCTCTGCAGAGACGGCGCCAGCGGTGATCAGACCGGCAACCAGGCAGATCGAGGCGAGTTTGGACATGAATGTTTCCGGGAGAACGAACGCCGGGAACGTAGCATAGCCCTCCGCCGCCCGACCCTGCCGAAGGTCAGGCCGCGCGCGCCTGTGTCGCCGCACGCGAAGTGCTGCGTCGGCGTTGTGCCTGCGGCCCGCGCCGACGTGGCGCACCGCGCCGCGCACCTGGCCGCACCAGGGCCGGCAATGCGAACCGGTGCAGGCTCCACCAGGCCAGCATCGGCATGCCGACCAGCCACAGCGGCAGCCAGCCGATCCACTCGCTGTGGCCGCGCGCGGCCGGCCAGACCAGCACCAGGGCCAGGCCGGCCAGGGCGATCTGCCGGACCGGGCGCACCACGCGCGGGTCGGGACGTTCGGAACGGCGGGAAGGACGAATCGACATGGCGGCACTCCGTGGCAGGAAGGATCAGGACAGGCCGGCAGGATTGCCTGCGCCTATCTCACCGACTGCGACCTGGCGGCGAAAACCGGAGAGACCGCCTTGCCGGGTGCCGACGCCGCAGCGCGATAACCACCGCCAGGCCACCGATGGCGCCCTCTTCCGCACCCGGTCCCGGGCGCCCGGTTGCCACGTTTGAGGCAGCCACGTGCGCCAGACCCGACCGTTGACGCGAACTTGCCCCCTGCATGCGGTAGTGTGCTGCTCCAACTGCCCCTTTGTGATGTTGCGATGCGCCTGACCGTTACGATCGCCCTCGCTTTTCTGTTCGTCCTCGGCCTGCCCGTGGCATCCGCCAAGGACACGCCTGCCAGCGAGCCGGCGGTCGATCTGTCCAAGATCATGGGCACCTGGTATGTGATCGCGCGCATGCCCAACCCGGTCGAGCGCGGCCACGTCACCAGCCGCGACGAGTACACCCTGGTCGAAGACGGCAAGGTGGCGGTGCGCTATCTCTACCGCGAGGGCTTCGGCGAGCCGGAGAAAGAGGTCAACGCGCGCGCCTCGGTGGATGCAGAGAGCGGCAACCGCGACTGGCGGGTATGGTTCTACAAGGTCATCCCGGCCAAGCAGCGCATCCTGGAGATCGCACCGGACGGTTCGTGGATGCTGATCTCCTACCCCGGCCGCGACCTGGCCTGGATCTTCGCGCGCAAGCCGGACATGAGCCGCGACCAGTACCGCAAGCTGGTCGACAAGATGCGCGATGACTATTCCATCTACACCGACAAGCTCAAGCGCGTGCCGCAGCTACGTGAGCAGGTGGACCGCCTTGGCTTTGAAGTGCCCAACAAGCGCTGAAATTGGCGCTCCGATCGGTTTTTCCCGGCCGGATTCAGTTGTTACAGGTGTCAGCTGACTGGATGCGCCGGCCGAGAAGATTCGGCGCAATGCGTCGCTGGCGACCTTGTCGCTTCAACTTCAACTGCACGCTCCCGGCGCGGTTTCAGCAGGAACTGCGCTGCAACGCGCGTTACCACCATTGGCGACATTGACGCGCGCTACGCCGTATCAGCGGCTACTTCGGACACGCGCACGCAGCTGTCGCACGACAGCTTGCTCCAGGCACCACGCCCCTGCCACGCTCAGTCGTAGTTGCTCAAGGCCAGCGACAGCAGCGCCTTGGCCTGCTCGCGCAGCGAGACCGGCTCGACGATCTCCGCGTCCGAGCCGTAATGCAGCACGTCCATCAGCAGTTCGCGCGAGTTGCTGTACGGCACCCTGAGCTCGTAACGGCCATCGGCCAGAAAGCGGCCCTGCTGCTTGGAATGCCAGTGCTCGTCGGCGACCCAGCGCGCAGCCTTGGCACTGAACACGATGGTGGCCCAGCCCTTGGGCGCGCCGGAAAAGATGCCGTAGCTGGCCGCCAGCTGCTCGTCCAGCTCGCTGTCCGGCACATCGCGCGGCACGCTCTCGAGCAGGCGTGCGTGATTGATGCGGTCCACCGCAAAGCTGCGCACGCCATCGCGGCCGTGGTCCCAGGCATCCAGGTACCAGTTGTCGCGGTAGTGGGTGATGCGCTGCGGGGACACGGTGCGCTTGGTCGATTCGTCGGTGGAACGGGCGCGGTAGTCGAAGCTCAGCTGCTTGCGCTCCAGCACGCCGGAGGCCACAGTGCGGAAGCTGGCTTCGTCCAGCTTGCGGCCGCGGTGCGGAATCACCCGCACCCGGTCCACCGGCCATTGCGACACGCCGGCCTGGGCCGCCAGTAATCCTTCGATGCGTTGCTGCAGCGGCGCCAGCATCGAGGACAACACTCCGCCACCGGTGCGCGCCAGCAGTTGCTGGGAGGCCAGCAGCGCGTGCAGTTCTTCCGAACTCAGCCACAGGCCGGGCAGTTCGAAGCGGTCGCTTTCGCCTGAGAGATAGCGGAACCCCGATTCGCCGTCGCCTTCCACCGGCGCCATCAGCGCATCGCGCAGAAACGCCAGGTCGCGGTACACGGTTGCGCGGGAGCAGCTCAGCTCATCCTGCAGCCGCGCCACCGTGACCGGGTAGCGTGCCGATTTGAGCAAGCGATGCAGGGAGTTGATGCGTTCGTAGCGGTCCATGCGTCGATTATGTCCGAGTCTTTGCGTGGCAGGGTGAGCGTCGCTGTACACCGGCAATCATGCCTGGATCGGCGCCGCGACTGTGCGCGTTCGGCCCGGTCGCTGGCCTGCAGCGCGCGCGGGCCGGGCCTGCTTGCGATGCGCCAGTCGCTGGCGTTGCGCAAGCCGACGCCCGAACCCCTTCTGAAGCGCAGCATTCACTTGCTCATGACGCAGCCGCTCAGTCCGTTATCATGAAATCGCTTCCACCCTCTTTCGCCCCTGTCCTCCAAAGCGAGCCGCCCATGTCCCGCCGTGCCCCGTTGTCTGCCCTGCTGCCGCTGTTGTTGATCACGCCCACCGTCTGGGCCCAGGCAGTCGCACCGGCCCCGGTGGACCCGGCCGCCGCCGTGATGCCGTCGCCGTGGGGCGGGAGCAGTGGCGAGCTCGGCTATGCCGCCGCCCATGGCAACAGCACCACCGACAGCCTCAACGGCCGGATCCGCCTGCGTTATACCGACGGCGACTGGATCCACAGCCTGGATGCCACCGCGCTGCGCTCCAGTTCCGAATACACCAATACCAACGACGACGGCAGCACCTCGCGCGAGCGCCAGACCACTGCCGAGCGCTACACCGGCAGCGCCGGCAGCGCGCTGCAGTTGGGCGAGCACCGCCAGCTCACCGCCACCGGCCGTTACGAACACGACGACTTTGCCACCTACGACCGCCTGGCCACCTTCGGTATCGGTTACGGCACGCGCCTGATCGATGCCGAGCGCTTCTACCTGGATGCGCAGATCGGCCCGGGTATCCGGCGCGCGCACAACAGCGACGAAGACCGCAACGAGACCGGGCTGATCGGGCGCGGGCTGTTCGACCTCAAGTACACCGTCACCGACAACACCGACCTGATCAACACGCTGCTGGTGGAATCGGGCGAATACAACACCTACGCGCAGAACGATTTCGGTGTGCAGGTCAGCATGAACTCGCACTTCGCGCTCAAGGCCGCCTGGCAGATGCGCCACAACAGCGAGGTCAGCGACGGCGACAAGAAGACCGACACCCTGACCACGGTCAACCTGGTCTATACGTTCAAGTAAACACCCGCGATCGGTAGGAGCGGCCCGGGCCGCGAAGGGCTTTCCCGATAAAGCCTCTCGCGGCCAGGGCCGCTCCTACGCAGAGCGCAGCTTGCTGGACAGGCCCTGCGCGACGCGGTGGTCAATGGGCCCAGACATTCGACTACGCAACCGCGATCTGTAGGAGCGGCCCTGGCCGCGAGGGGCTTTCCCGGTAACCCCTCTCACGGCCAAGGCCGATCCTACGAGGAGCGCAGCTTGCTGGACAGGCCCTGCGCGACGCGGTGGTCAATCGGGTCCATACGTTCGACTACGCAACCGCAATCTGTAGGAGCGGCCCTGGCCGCGAGGGCTTTCCCGGTAAAGCCTCTCGCGGCCGGGGCCGCTCCTACGAAGAGCGCATCTTGGTTGGGCAGGCCCTGCGCGACGCGGTGGTCAATCGGGTCCATACATTCGAATACGCAACCGCGATCTGTAGGAGCGGCCTTGGCCGCGATGGGCCTTCCCGGGAAAGCCTCTCGCGGCCAGGGCCGCTCCTACGAAGAGCGGGCGCTGCGTGAGGGCGGGCGTTGCGGGCTTGGCGGCGAGGTCTGGAGTCTGCGCCTGGCTCGGCGTCGATGCCGGTCGCGTTACACGTTGACGCGACGGCGCGTTACAGCTCGGCCAGCAGCTGCGCGGCGCCCTTGTCGAACAGGCCTTGCGCGACCAGGCGGCCGAGGGCCTCGGTGTCGTCGGCGCTGCCGTGCGCCTCGGCGTGGATCAGGCGTCCATCGCTGGCGCTGCCGACCATGCCCTGCAGGAACAGGCCCTGCCCTTCCCAACGCGCGAACGCCGCCACCGGCACATGGCAGCTGCCGTGCAGCGCGCGATTCATCGCCCGCTCCGCTTCCACGCAGGCGCGCGTGCGGCCGGCGTCCAGCACTGCCAGCAGGCCGTGGATGCGCGCATCGTCGCCACGGCATTCCACCGCCACCGCGCCCTGGGCCGGTGCCGGCAACCAGTCCGGGACGTCCAGACGCGCGGTGATGCGCGCATCCAGGCCCAGCCGCTGCAGGCCGGCGCAGGCCAGCACGATGGCGTCGTAACCACCGTTATCGAGTTTGGCCAGGCGGGTATTGACGTTGCCGCGCAGGTCGATCAATTCCAGATCCGGGCGGGCCGCGCGCAGCTGCGCCTGACGCCGCAAGGAGGAGGTGCCCACGCGGGCGCCCAGCGGCAGCGCCTGCAGGTTGGCATAGAGATTGGACACCAATGCATCGGCGGCATCGCCGCGCTCCATGATCGCCGGCAGCACGAAGGGCGCGTCCAGCTCCATCGGCACATCCTTGAGCGAATGCACCGCGCAATCGGCCTCGCCGCGCAGCATCGCCAGCTCCAGCTCCTTCAGGAACAGGCCCTTGCCGCCGATCGCGGCCAGCGAACGGTCCAGCACCTCGTCGCCGCGGGTGCTCATCGGCACCAGCGCGACCTCCAGCCCGGGGTGGTGCTGGCGCAGCGCGGCGGCGACGTGTTCGCTCTGCCAAAGGGCGAGCGGGCTCTTACGGGTGGCGATGCGGAGCGTGGTCATCGGGCCATTATCACGGACCGGGCGCGTAACTCCTACCTGGAGCGCACGCCGGCGCCCGCAGCACATTGCCGCGACCGAGCAACGCCCCCCACCACACGTGACAGGTCACGCCCTAACGCAATTGCTCGCGCAGGCTGGCCACGCAGCGGCGGCTCACTTCCAGCGGGTGCGGCACGTTGCGCAGCACCGCGTGCACCTGACCATCGCCGCTGCGGCGCAGTTCCACCAGCTCGGCGCGCGCGACCAGACAATTGCGGTGGATGCGCACCAGGCGGTCGGCGAATTCGTCTTCCAGCGATTTGAGCGACTCTTCGATCAGGTCCTCGCCGCGGGCGTGGTGGACGATGACGTACTTTTCCTCAGCCTGCAGGTAGCGGATGTCGCCGATGGCGATCAGCCGCAGGCTGCCGCGCAGGCGTGCGCACAGGTGCGTGCGCAACGGCGGCGGCGTGGCGCTGGGCGCGCGCCCGGCCAGGAAGGTGGCCACCTTTTCCAGTGCGGCAGCCAAGCGTTCGGGGCGCACCGGTTTCATCAGGTAGTCCAGCGCGGCGGCATCGAAGGCCGACAATGCATGCTGGTCGTAGGCGGTGCAGAACACCACCGCCGGCTGCGGCTGGCTCTGGCGCAGCAGGCGCGCGGTTTCCAGGCCGTCGACGCCGGGCATGGCGATGTCCAGCAACACTAGGTCCGGATGCAGGTGATGGCACTGCTGCAGCACCTGCTGGCCGTTTTCGGCTTCGCCGATCACTTCGACATGCGGATGTTCGCCCAGCAGCAGGCGCAGGCGCTCGCGCGCCAGCGGCTCGTCATCGGCGATCAGCACCCGCACTTGCGTGGCCGTCATGGACATCCCCCTTCGCTGCAGCGACTCCCCCGTCACGACAGCGGCAATGTGATCTCACAAGCATAGTAGCCCTCGGCCCAGCTGGCCGCCATCCGTGCACCGGCACCGAACTGGAACGCCAGCCGGTGCGAGATGCTGGCCTGGGCGTGCCCGGCCCCGGCCACCAGCGGCAACTGGGTGCCCGGCTGCGGGGCGGGATTGACGATACGGATCTGCAACTGGTTGCCGCGCTGGCGCAGCGACAGGTACAGCGTGCCGCCCTCGGGCATGCGCGAGACGCCGTGCAGCACGGCGTTTTCCACCAGCGGCTGCAGCACCAGGCGCGGCATCGGCAGCTCCCACGGCAACGGCTCCTGCCGGTGCCAGCGCACCTGCAGGCGCTCGCCCAGGCGCAGCGATTCGATCGCCAGGTAGCGTTCGGCCAGTTCGCATTCGGCGCGCAGGCTGGACATGCCTTCGCCGGCACCGAGCGCGGCGCGGAACAGGTCCGACAGGTCCAGCACCGCCTGCTCGGCCACCACCGGGTCGCGGCGCAGCAGGCTGGCGATGAGATTCATGCTGTTGAACAGGAAATGCGGGCGGATGCGTGCCTGCAAGGCATCGGACTGGGCACGCGCATTGGCCTGCACCTGCGCTTCCCAGCGGTCGCTGACGTAGAAGTAGCGCAGTGCCAGCGCGGTGATCAGCACCACCGTCGCCGCGCTGCCCAGGGTGAAACGCCAGAAGCCGACCAGGGGACCGAGCGGGGCCTGGTCGAGCGCCGCATATAGGGCGTGCACGATTCCGGCGCCGAGCATCGCCACCACCGCGGCGATCGACAGCGCGGCCAGCCCGCCCACCCGTGGCGGCAGCCGCGACAACGCCGGCCGCAGCACGCACAGCAGCACGCTGACCGCCAGCGCCAGCCACAGCGCCAGGCCGCTGGCCGAGACAAAGCGCGACAAGGTGATGGAGCGCGCCGCGTCGGCGTCGGGCACCAGGGTCACCACCAGCACCACCAGTTCGGCCAGGCCCAGCATGGCGCCCAACCGTGGCAGCCGGCACAGGTCCGGCATCCAGGCGGTCTGGGGCGCGTGCTGGGCCATGGCCTCAGGCGGCGGTGAAGCGCGCCTGCATCCAGGTGCGCAAGGCCTCGATCTCTTCCAGGCAGACCTGGTGGCCCATCGGGTAGGTGTGCCAGTCCAGTTCGAAACCGAGCGTGCGCAGGGTCTGCATGCTGGCCTGGCCGGCACCGAACGGCACCACCGGGTCGACGGTGCCGTGGGCCATGAACACAGGTTGGCGGGCAGCAGCCGGCTGCAGCTGGCTGGCGGCCGCCGCCGGCTCGGGCAGGTAGGTGGACAGGGCGATCAACCCGGCCAGCGGTACGCTGCGCTGCAGCCCGACCGCCAAGGTCACCGCGCCGCCTTGCGAGAACCCGGCCAGCAGCATGCGCTCGGGGGCGATGCCGCGGGATTGCTCGTGGGCGATCAACGCCTCAACCTGGGCCACCGATTCGGCGATGCCCGCCTTGTCGGCACGCGTGGCGAAATCCATGCCGACGATGTCGTACCAGCCGCGCATGCGCACGCCGTTGTTGATGGTGATCGGGCGGATCGGCGCATGCGGAAACACAAAGCGCAGCGCCGGCCAGTCCGGGCGCACCAGTTCCGGCACCATCGGGGCGAAGTCGCTGCCATCGGCGCCCAGGCCGTGCAGCCACAGCACGGTCCATTGCGGGTTCGGTCCGGTCTCGCGTTCGATCACTTCCAGCATCATCCAGCTCCGCTTGCGGGCTGGGCATTATGCATGTCGCCATCGGCCGGGCCGATCACGGGCCGGTCGAGCCAGATGCGTCGACCGGTCTCGGCGCCCGTCGTGGGCGCTTTGCTTGGCGTGACAGACGCGGAGATCGCAACGTGCATCGATCCCGCCATGCGCCGCTCGCACGCTCAGATCAGCGACGGCTCCAGCGCGGCGGCGCGGCGCAGCTCGGCTGCACGCACCAGCACCTTGGGCGGATCGAGCTCTTCGGGAATGCAGAAAATGCCGGCGCGGCGCAGCCCAAGGCCGGTGCGGCGCAACGAGGTCAATGCCACCACCGGGATCGACACCGCCATGCCCACGATCACCGGCGCCATCCAGGCCGCCAGCGATGGCGACACCGTATAGGCCACCGCGCCCATGAACAGGCCGAACACGGTCAGCCCGCCGTAGCTGCGCAACAGCGCCGGCCACGACAGCTTGCCGTCGTCGCGCACCTGCGCATCCCAGCCCGAATCCTTGCCGGCCAGTACCTCGAACACGCCGCGCGACTGCAGGTACATCACCACCGGCGCCATCAGCGCCGCCAGCACGGTTTCCAGCAGGATGCTCAGCAGCGCGCGGATGGCACCACCGCAGGCACGCAACTCGCGCGGGTTGAGCAGCAGCGCGATGTAGCCCAGCAGCTTGGGCGCCAGCAGCACGAACATGGTGCAGACGAAGATCCAGATCGCGTTGCCCTGGCTGCTGCCATGCCAGTAACGGGCGGGCGAGAACGGCAGGTCGCCGGCCAGATCGATTCCGCCGCCGGCCAGCGGAATGCCGATGCCGATCAGCATCAGCAGGCCCCACATCGGCGCGGTGAAGTAATGCCCGATGCCGATCAGCATGTGCATGCGGCTGATCCAGTGCAGGCCTTTGGCGCCCACCACCTTGGCGTGCTGCAGGTTGCCCTGGCACCAGCGGCGGTCGCGGATCAGCAGGTCGGTCAGCGTGGGCGGGCCTTCCTCGTAGCTGCCCTGCAGGTAGGGCACCATGTGCATGGCCCAGCCGCCACGCCGCATCAGCGCCGCCTCGACGAAGTCGTGGCTGAGCACATGCCCGCCGAACGGCTTGCGCCCGCGCAGCGACGGCAGGCCGGCGTGGTCGGCGAAGGCCTGGGTGCGGATGATGGCGTTGTGGCCCCAGTAATTGCTCTCGGCGCCATGCCACCAGGCCACGCCGAAGGCGATGATCGGCCCGTACACGCGCCCGCCGAACTGCTGCATGCGGGCAAACAGCGTCTGCCCGTTGACCACCGCCGGCAGGGTCTGGATCAGGCCCACGTCCGGGTTGTTTTCCATGCCGGCGACCAGCCGCACGATGGTGTCGCCGGTCATCACGCTGTCGGCGTCCAGGATCAGCATCTGCGGGTAGTTGCCGCCGAAACGGCGCACCCAGTCGGCGACATTGCCAGCCTTGCGCGCGGCGTTGTCGGCGCGGCGGCGGTAGAAGATGCGCCCATGTCCGTCGACGCGATCGCACAGCTCGTTGTACACCAGTTCTTCGGCACGGCCGATGTGTTCGCGGGTGGTATCGCTGAGCACGAAGAAGTCGAAATGCTCCAGCTGGCCGGTTTCGGCCACCGATTCGTAGATCGCCTGCAGGCCTGCCAGCAGCCGGCGCGGGTCTTCGTTATAGGTGGGCATCAGCAACGCGGTGCGCGTGTGCAGGGTCGGCAGCGGCGCTTCCGGGTCGATGCCGAGCTTGCGTCCGGCGCGCGCCACCACGGTGACGAAACCAGCCACCGCGCTGGCGAAGGACATCGCGATCCAGGCGAACAGCAGCACGAACAGGCCGAGCAGGCAGCCTTCCAGCACGCTGAGGCCATCGGGCCACAGCACGCTGAGCATCACCCACACCGCCACGGCGGTGGTGGCGCAGGTGCCGCCGATCAGATAGAAGCGCCGCACGCCGATGCCGACCGGCGCGGTGCGCTGATGCGGCACCTGCAGACGGCCTTCGCGCAGGGATTGCTCAGGCATGGCCAGCGGCGCTTCCGGTGGCAGCGTAGGCTGACCGGCGTCGAGGGCGGAAACGGGGGGAAGATCGGTTGGTGCGGGGGAAAGAGTCACAGTGCCGTCCATCAAGGCTGCCCGCCGCACGATCGCGACAGTGTGGGCTGAAGCGGGAGATCCCTCCCCGCTACGCGTGGCGACGTCGCCGCATGCACCGCGGTCCGGGCGAGCCCGGCAGTGCGGGACCACGTCGCAGAATTGGCAGCTCTAAGACCACTCCGATGCACAAGCTCTCCTGGCTGCGACGATGACGTCGCGGCTCATCTTAAAGAATCGACCGTTAAAGGAAACGAAGGCCGCGCTGCAGTCTTCGCCCCACCCGACGAGGACCGCGCGGCAGACTACGCCGCAGCGACCGAACGCTACCCCAACAGATTGCAGTCTGGCGCGCGTGCTGTCACGGGCGGCAAACCTCACTGTCATGTCAGACAACTCCAAGTGATGTGCCAGGACCTGCAATCGGTTGCAGCGCCAGCCTGTTGGCGCGCGCGATCACGGCGGTGGGGCTGAGCGGGTCCGAGGCCTTCTGCCGCGCGTCATGGTGTATCGGAATAAGCGATGTCGGGCCTGGCCCACGTCGGCGCAGTACACGAAGGCTGCGTTGCGCCTGTAATCGCCGGCAAGGACACCGCACCAGGGAGTTGGTCGGTGGCCAGGTGAAAAGCTGTTGGTCGAGCGATGGACATCGGCGTTGAGCCGCATCGTTAAATGCATCGTGCATTGCTTGCACCATGCCCACCGGCCATCTCCGATGGTCCTTGCCCGCCTACCGTCGCGGGCCCTTACGCGGCATGGATGCCGCGTAAGAGCCTACAGGGACGTACTTGCGGCGTGTCCCGCGATGGTGGGCGGCAAGGGCCCTGCAGCCAGGCGCCAGATCAGCCGCTCTGGCGCCCTCCCTGTCCGGAGGCGGCACATGCGCACATCGCACATGCCGCATCGAACAGCAGCAGCGCCGCCTGACGGAAGCGCTGCCGCCATAGCGGCCGGTGTTACTTGCGCGCAGCCTCGCTGGCATCGCGCGTGGCGCGGAACTCCGAATCGTTGCTCCAGTTCGGCCACTGGCGCGAATCGGCCAGCTGCTGGCCCAGCGCGTATAGCACGCCCAGATCGCGCGCGGCACCGGCGAAGGTCCAGTCCGGCTTCCACTCGTCGCCCTGCTGGTGATAGCGCTTGGCGGTGTAGTCGTCGGAGGCGGCCTTGCCCGCGGCCACGCCGCCCACTTCCCAATCCTGCCCGGCCGCATACGACAGCGCCGGCACGCCACGCTTGGCGAAGGAGAAATGGTCCGAGCGGAAGAAGTACCCCGCCTGCGGCTTGGGATCGGGCGTGTAGCGCAGCTTCCACTGGCCGGCGACGGTCTTGAGCTGATCGAGCAATTCGAGTTTTGCGGTGCCGTAGATGCCGAAATCGCGCGATGGCACGAACGGGCTCATGCCGTCCATGTTGATCACCGCCACGGTCGTGTCCAGCGGATACAGCGGCTTGGAGGCGTAGAACTCCGAGCCCAGTAGGCCTTTTTCCTCGGCGGTGACCGCCAGGAACACCACCGAGCGCTGCGGCTTGGGGCCGGCGGCAAAGCCGCGCGCCAGCTCCAGCAGTGCGGCGGTGCCGCTGGCGTTGTCCAGCGCGCCGTTGAAGATGGTGTCGCCGCGTGCGTCCGGCTTGCCGACGCCGATGTGGTCCCAATGCGCGCTGTAGATCAGCGTTTCATCCGGATGCGTGCTGCCTTGCAGGCGTGCGACCACGTTGTGCGAGGTGATCACGTCGGATTTGACCTGGTAGCTGGCGCTCAGCCCCTGGCCCTTGAGTTCGACCGGCTTGAAGCCGCGCGTCTGCGCCTGCTTCTTCAAGGTGTCGAAATCCAGCCCGGCCTGCTTGAACAGGTCGGCGGCCAGATCGCGCTGGATCCAGCCTTCCAGGGTGGGATGCGCGGCACGCGGGTTGTCGCGCACCACGTCGAACATGGTGTTGGTGTTGGAGCTGGCCACGGTGTCCCAGCCGTAGGAGGCGGGCGCGGTTTCGTGCACAACCAGCACGCCGAGCGCGCCCTGGCGGGCGCCTTCTTCGTACTTGTAGGTCCAGCGGCCGTAGTAGGTCATGCCGGCGCCGTCGAAGGCGCCCTTGCCGGTTTCGAAATCCGGGTCGTTGATCAGCACCACCGCGATCTTGCCCTTCAGGTCCACGCCCTTGAAGTCGTCCCAGTCGCGCTCCGGCGCCTTGACGCCGTAGCCGACGAACACCAACGGTGCGTTGGCGATGTCGACCTTGGACGAGCCGTCCAGCGCGGCGCGGATGGCGATCTGCTTGCCCTGGGTCAGCGCCTGCGGCTTGCCGGCATGCTGCAGGGCGATGGTCGGCGTGCCGACGATATCGGCGCGGCGCAGCGGCACCGCCTGGGTCCAGGCGCGCTTGCCGTCGGTCAGGTCGCCGCCCGGCTGCAGGCCGGCGTCGGCAAACTGCTTGCTCAGGTAGGCAATGGTCTTTTCCTCGCCGGCGGTGGCCGGGCCACGGCCTTCATAGGCATCGGAAGCCAGCTCCTTGACGTCGCGCGAGATGCGCGTGCCATCGAAGCTCGGCGTCGCCGCCATCAGTGCGGTCGAGACCGCCATCGCTAGCATTCCCATTGCAACGCGTTTGGTAACAACTCGCTTCACTGCAGCACCCAGGTAGTGTCAGAACAGCCCTGGAGTGTAGCTACTGCGGCGTTCGATCGGGTGTGCACGGCAGCGAACGATGCATGCCGTCGCGCTGGCACGACGTGCCTCGGCAGCGACGCAGCATTGATCGATAGGGCCAGCTAGCGATGCGGCGCGGCGCAGCACATGGCGCTGCCACCTGGCACGGCATCCACTTTGCGCCTCACGGCGCTGGATGCCGTCAAACAGCTAAAGGCTGCGGCGGTCTATGCCGCAGCACCGCCGCCGAACGCCACTGCCGCTCAGAACAGATCGACGCTGCCGACCTGCTGGGCGACCTGCTGCATCCTTCCGCTGGCCACCAGTTCGGCGTAGACCTCAGTGCGATTGCGGCCGTGCTGCTTCGCCCAGTACAGCGCCTTGTCGGCCTCGTCGAGCAACTGGCTGATCAACTGGCCGTCGGTGAGCTCGACGATGCCGGTACTGAGCGTGACCTTGCCGACCTGCGGAAACACCTGCTCGGCCACCGCCACGCGGAAGCGCTCGAACAGACTCACCGCGATGTCGCGGTCCACGCCGCGCAACACGATCACGAACTCTTCCCCGCCGAAGCGGAACAGCAGATCGTCCTGGCGGAAGCAGCGCTGCATCAACTGCGCAACCAGCAACAGCACCTCGTCGCCGTACAGGTGGCCGAAGCTGTCGTTGACGCGCTTGAAGTGATCGATGTCCACGATCCCCAGCCACACGCCTTCGCTGGCCGCTGCATCCGCACCACCGGCGAACAGGCGCAGGATCACATCGTCGAAGGTCTTGCGGTTGCGCAGGCCGGTCAACGCATCGCGCTGGGCATCGTCGAGCAGGCTGCGGTAATTCTGGAAGAAGCGCGCAAAGCCCTGCAGCATCACCTGTTCGGCGGCGCCGGGTGCGCGCGAGCCGCCCACGCGCAGGCAGGTGCGGATGCCGCGTGCCTCCATCATCGGGTACACCAGCAGCGCGCGGCCGTCCTGCTGCAACTGCACCACATCGCCCGGCCCATGCAGGTCGGCCAGTTGCGCGCGCATCTGCGCGTCGTGGATGTCGGCCACCGTCAGCGACAGCCGGCCATCCTCGCGCAGCCGCGTTTCGGCCATGGTGCGGCCATCCGGCGCGATGCGCAGCAACGACAATTCCTCGGACGCGCAGACCTCGCGCATGGTGCGCAACAGGCTGAGGTCGAGTAGATCGGCATCGCGGATGGCGGTCAGGTCCACCATGCGTTCCAGCAACGGTGCCGTGGTCATTGCCGCACCATCCCGCGGGCAGACGCAGGCCCGCAGCGCCGGTCACGGCACGCGGGCACACCTCTCGGGCTGGAACGCACTGGCATCACGACGGGTTACCGGCAATCTCGATGCCGGTTCATCGGCGCTGCACGCGCGAACTTGAGTCCGCCCGCCGGCCGGCGCAGCGAGCGGCCAGCCGGCGTACACGGATGTGCAGGCGCACAACCGGCCGGCGCACCAGCGCGCTTACGGCAGTGCGGACTCCAGCGCATCGTCGCCCAGCGCGTGCGCCTGCATCAGGCGCCGGCTGCCGGCATTCAGTCCCTTGACCTGGACATCCAGCGCATGATGGCGCAGCCGCTGCACCACCTTGTCCAGCGCCGCCACCGCGGTGATGTCCCAGAAATGCGCGCGGCTGACATCGATCACCACCGCGCGGCCGGGCACCTGGCGCGCGTCGAAGGCGTCGATGAACACGTCGGCCGAGGCGAAGAACACCTGCCCGCGCACGTGGTAGGTGCGCGCGCCATCGTCGCCGTCGCTGTGCGTGATCTGCAGCAGCCCGGCCACCTTGAAGGTGAAGAACACCCCGCTCAGTACCACGCCCACCGCCACCCCGGCGGCCAGGTTGCGGGTGACCAGGGTCACCGCCACGGTGGCCAGCATCACCACGCTGGAGGTGCGCGGATGGGTGACCACGGTGCGCAGCGAACGCCAGTCAAAGGTCTCGGCCGAGACCATCACCATGATCGCCACCAACGCGATCACCGGCACCTGCGAGACCCACGGCTTGAGCAGCACCATCAGGATCAGCAGGAACACCCCGGCGAACAGCGTGGAGAGACGGCCCCGCCCGCCGTATTTCACGTTGCCCACGGTCTGCCCGATCATGCCGCAGCCGGCGATGCCGCCGAACAGGCTGGCAGCGGTATTGGCCAGTCCCAGCCCGGTGCACTCGCGGTTCTTGTTGCTCGGGGTGTCGGTGAGTTCGTCGACCACGCGTGCGGTCATCAGCGATTCGAGCAGCCCCACCATCGCGATGGCCAGCGCCGGCAGGGCGATGATGCGCAAGGTCTCCAGCGTCAGCGGCACCGCCGGCCATTGCAGGACCGGCAGCGCGTTGGGCAGCTTGCCCAGGTCGGCCACCGTCTCCAGCGGCAGGTGCAACGCTGAGCCCAGCACCGTCAGCACCAGGATGCACAGCAGCGGCGAAGGGATTGCCGACACGCCCGGCAGCGGCAGCCGCGGCAGGCCGTAGATGATGAGCAGGCCCAACGCCAACATGCCCCAGGTGGCCAGGTTGGCGTGCTGCAGATGCGGCAGCTGCGCGGCGAAGATCAGCACCGCCAGCGCATTGACGAAGCCGGTGCGCACCGAACTGCTGACAAAGCGCATCAGCACGCCCAGCCGCAGCAAACCGAATAGGATCTGCACCGCACCGGCCAGTAGCCCGGCCGCCAGCAGATAGGGCAAGCCGTGCGCGGCCACCAGCGGTGCGGCCACCAGGGCCACCGACCCGGCCGCAGCGGAAATCATCGCCGGGCGGCCGCCGAAGAACGCGATGACAATCCCGATCACGAACGACGCGAACAACCCCACTTGCGGGTCAACGCCGGCCACGAACGCAAAGGCGATCACTTCGGGAATCAGCGCAAAGGTAGCGACCGCACCGGCCATCAGTTCGCGCGCAGGCGAGGCGCGCCATTGCGCCAGTTCGGCACGCAGAAAGGACATTGGAAGACACTCCGGGGACAGAAAGGACAGCCTGCGGACAGGCGACAGCGGCGATAGTGTGCGCGAAAGCGACCCGGCCCGCAGCCAGCGTGTGACCGGTGCGGCAATGCGCCTTTCTGTGGTCCGGATCACGCCAAACAATGTAGCCGCGGACCAAGATGCCCCCCTCACCGGGTTCGGGTGTCGAGCCGGGTTCGCTAGGGAGATCACCATGTCCATTTTCAGGACTGCCAGTACGCTCGCACTGGCCACCGCGCTGGCGCTCGCCGCCGCACCGGCCTTCAGCTACTCCATCAGCAACAACAAGATTGTCGACGACAGCGGCAAGGTGGTCCAGCTCAAGGGCGTCAACGTGTTCGGCTTCGAGACCGGCAACCATGTCATGCACGGTCTGTGGGCACGCAACTGGAAGGACATGATCAACCAGATGCAGGGCCTGGGCTTCAACGCCGTGCGTCTGCCGTTCTGCCCGGCCACCCTGCGCAGCAGCACGATGCCGACCAGCATCGATTACAGCCTCAATGCCGATCTGCAGGGCCTGAGCTCGCTGCAGATCCTGGACAAGGTGATCAACGAATTCAACGCGCGCGGCATGTATGTGCTGCTGGATCACCACACCCCCGATTGCGCTGCCATCTCCGAGCTCTGGTACACCGGCTCGTACTCCGAAGCGCAGTGGCTGGACGATCTGCGCTTTGTCGCCAACCGCTACAAGAACGTGCCCAGCGTGATCGGCCTGGACCTGAAGAACGAACCGCACGGTGCCGCCACCTGGGGCACCGGCAACGCGGCCACCGACTGGAACAAGGCCGCCGAGCGCGGCTCGGCCGCAGTGCTGGCGGTGGCACCGAAATGGATCATCGCGGTGGAAGGCATTACCGACAATCCGGTCTGCTCCACCAACGGCGGCATCTTCTGGGGCGGCAACCTGCAGCCGCTGGCCTGCACGCCGCTGAACATTCCGGCCAACCGGCTGCTGCTGGCGCCGCATGTGTACGGGCCGGACGTGTACGCGCAGGCGTACTTCAACGACAGCAACTTCCCCAACAACATGCCGGCGATCTGGGACCGCCACTTCGGCCAGTTTGCCGGCACGTATGCGCTGCTGCTGGGCGAATTCGGCGGCAAGTACGGCGAAGGCGACGCACGCGACAAGGTCTGGCAGGACGCGCTGGTGAAGTACCTGCGCAGCAAGGGCATCAACGAGGGCTTCTACTGGTCGTGGAATCCCAACAGCGGCGACACTGGCGGCATCCTGCGCGACGACTGGACCAGCGTGCGCGAAGACAAGATGACGCTGCTGCGGACGCTGTGGGGCACGGTGAGCAGCACCACGCCGACGCCGACGCCCACACCTACTCCCACTCCGACTCCCACGCCAACTCCGACGCCGACACCGACACCGACACCCAGCGGCAGCTTCAGCACCAAGGTGAGCGTGGACAGCCAGTGGAACGGTGGCTACTGCAATCGCGTGCAGGTCACCAACACCGGCACCGCCAGCGGCACCTGGGCGATCTCGCTACCGGTCACCGGCACCGTCAACAACGCCTGGAACGTCACCTGGTCGCAGAGCGGCAGCACGCTCAAGGCCAGCGGCGTTGACTTCAACCGCACCCTGGCCGCAGGTGCGACGGCCGAATTCGGCTTCTGCGCGACAGGCTGATGCAATAAGGCGGGCACGCAGTGCGTGTCCGCCATTACCTTGCAAGCTGCCGACAGTCTGCAAGTCACCAATGTCGCGTCACCCATCGATCGCTGGATCGATGCCCATGACTTTGTAGGAGCGCCCCCGGGCGCGATGAAGCGTTATCGATAACGCCCCATCGCGCCCAAGGGCGCTCCTATATTGCATCCGTCGCAAGCGGACGCTGCCGCAATTAGCATTCAACCCGCATGTGAATCAGCCGCTATTCATGACATAGCGCCCTGCGCGCGTTCTGGATGCCATTGCCATGCCTGTTGTCTCCCTGTTGCGTCGTCACGTTGCCAATCTCCCGCTCACCCGCAAGTTCGTGCTGTTGTGCAGCTTGTTGACGGTGGGCGTGATCCTGCTGGCAGTGGCTGCGGCCCGCTTGCAATATCTGGACCTGATCGAGGCGCGCAAGCTCAGCGTCAAGACCGAGGTGGAGATGGGCCTTACCGTGATGCAGCACTACGCAGACAAGGCCAAGGCCGGCGAACTGACGGTCGAGCAGGCCAAGGAAGCTGCACGCACCACGCTGGCCGACATGCGCACCAACGACGGGGTGGATTACTTCTTCATCGTCGACCCGCAGATGCGCATCCTGATGCATCCCAAGCGCGCCGTCGGCACCGACATGAGCGACTACAAGAGCGATGCCGGGCAGTACGTCTATCGCGACATCAAGACGGCGATCGAGCGCGGCAACGGCTTCAGTTATTACAACGCGCCCAAGCCGGGCAAGCAGGAGCAGCTGCCCAAGATCAGCTATGCCAAGACCTTTCCGGCCTGGAACTGGGTATTGGTGATGGGCGTGTACGCCGAAGACATCCAGGTGCAGGCCTGGGGCTTCACCCGCACCCTGACCCTGATCGGCGGCGCCTTGGTGGCGATGGTGATCGGCCTGTGCTGGTTGATCGCCTCGGCGATGGCGGCACCGCTGCGGGCAGCATCGCGCACCGCAGAGGCGATCGCTTCGGGCCGCTTCGACAACGATATCCGGGTCGAGTCGCGCGACGAAACCGGCCAGCTGATGCACAGCATGCAGCAGATGCAGACCCAGTTGCAGCGCTTCAACGGCGAGATGCAGACCATGATCCGCCTGCAGCAGGGCGAGAACATCGCGCACCGCATTCCGGAGGATTTCCCCGGCGATTACGGCACCCTGGCGCATGGCGTGAACACGGTGGTGTTCGAGCATCTGGATGCCATCAACGAGGCGATGGACCTGATGGGCGAGTACGGCCGCGGCGATCTGCGCCGCGACATGCGTCGCCTGCCCGGCCAGCGCGCGGCGCTGCACGAAGCGCTGGACACGGTGAAGAGCAATCTGTCGGCGATCAACAGCGATATCGCACGCCTGGCCGACGCGGCCGCGCGCGGCGATTTCTCCGCACGCGGCGAGCAGTCGCGCTACCAGTTCGCATTCGCCGAAATGGTGCAGGCATTGAACCGCCTGATGCAGCAGGCCGATGCAGGTCTGGACGATGTCGGCCGCATCATGGCCGCGATTGCCGATGGCGATCTGTCACAGCGGGTGGAATCGCATTACGAGGGCGCATTCGGCCGCCTGGCCAATGCGGCCAACCGCACGGCGATCCAGCTGACCACCATCGTGCAGGGCATCCAGCACTCGGCCGAGATGATCAACACCGCCGCCGGCGAGATCGCCAGCGGCAATGCCGACCTGTCCACGCGCACCGAGCACCAGGCGGCGAACCTGGAAGAAACCGCCGCGTCGATGGAGGAACTCACCTCCACCGTGCGCCAGAACGCCGACAACGCGCGCCAGGCCAATCAGCTGGTCAAGGGCACCGGCGAAGTGGCAGAAAGCGGCGGCCGCGTGGTGCAGGAAGTGGTCAGCACCATGCAGGCAATCACGCAATCGTCGGCACGGATTTCCGACATCATCGGGGTGATCGACGGCATCGCGTTCCAGACCAACATCCTGGCCTTGAACGCGGCGGTGGAAGCGGCACGCGCCGGCGAGCAGGGCCGCGGATTTGCGGTGGTGGCCACCGAAGTGCGCGCGCTGGCGCAGCGTTCGGCCGGCGCCGCCAAGGAGATCAAGCAGCTGATCTCCGATTCGGTGGAAAAGGTGGCGCAGGGCTCGGACCTGGTGCAACAGGCCGGCAGCACGATGACCGAGGTGGTCAGCTCGGTGCAGCGGGTGACCGACATCATGGCCGAGATCACCGCCGCCAGCACCGAGCAAAGCGCCGGCATCGAGCAGGTCAGCACCACGGTGATGCAGCTGGATGAAATGACCCAACAGAACGCGGCGCTGGTGGAAGAAGCCACCGCTGCGGCACGCAGCATGGAAGACCAGGCGGCGGATCTGACCCACGCAGTGGCAGTGTTCCGATTGGTGCCGGAACAGGCTGCGCTGACGCAACGGCGCTCGGTGGTACAGGCGGCTTGATGGATGGATATAGAGCGCCTCCCCCTTCGAGCGCGAAAGCACGGCATGCGCGCCACTGGCGCGCGTGACGCAAACGCGGGCTGGGGCGCGGAGCGGGGATTCGGGTAAGGGTGCCCCCGAAAGCCGCATCTGCATCAGAACAAGCGCGTCATCAGATCAAAAGAGGCTGATCAGACCGCAGGTCATCGGACAACCGTGCAAGGCGCACGGCTCGCAACCATGCACACCGACCATCTCAACTGGTCCTTGCCCGCTCACCGTCGCGGGACCTTACGCGGCATGGATGCCGCGTAAGAGCCTACAAGGACGTACTTGCGGCGTGTCCTGCGATGGTGGGCGGGCAAGGGCCCTGCAGCGAGGTCACAGATCCTCCGCGCTGCAACTGAGCTATCCGTATTGTCCACGCCAGTCAAAGCGCAATGCGTAGAGCAACCAAGGCTTCGACTCGCGGCAGCGTTGAGGCGTGATTAGATACTTAAGTCAAACGCTCGGTGAGTCGAGCGCGCGATGCCCTAACCGCTCGCGGGACACGCCGTAAATCCGTCCCTGGAGGCTCCTTGGCGGCATCCATGCCGCCAAGGGTCCCGCAATCGGCAAGGACACCGCGCCAGAGAGTTGGTCGGCTGCTTTCTTGAAAAGCTCGCCGGCTTACGTTTGGAAAATGACCGGACGCGCAATTATCCGAGCAGCGCTTACAGCACATCGCTTGTGCCATGCACACCGACCATCTCGATGGGTCCTTGCCCGCCCACCGTCGCGGGACCTTACGCGGCATGGATGCCGCGTAAGAGCCTACACGGACGTACTTGCGGCGTGTCCTGCGAGGGTGGGTGAGCAAGGGCCTTGCAGCCGAGCCGCAGATCATCGCTCTGCAATCGATGCATCCATTCCCTGCATCACATCTCCAGACGACCGAGATAATGGATCTCAACATCGCGGGTGGTGAACATCATCGATGCGATTGACGTGGGTTTCTGGGTCAGCCGTACCCTCATCCGCCCTGCGGGCACCTTCTCCCGGTGGGAGAAGGGAGTGCTCTGATTGACGCGGGGTTATGGGTAAGTCGTCGCCTTGCTCGCCCTGCGGGGCCTTCTCCTGTTGGGAGAAAGGCGTGTTGCTGCATGCGCTGCGTCAGCGCGTGGCGTCGCGGCCGGCGCTGTCGTTGCCGTGGCGGGCGCGTTTGACGGCGTACATCGCTTCGTCTGCCGCGTGCATCAGGCTGGCGGCGTCGGCCTGCTGGCCGTGTTGCCAGGCGACGCCGATGCTGGACCGGATTGGCAGATGTTGCTCACCGAACACGGCGCCCGCCGCCGATGCGGCGCGGATCCGGTCTGCCACGGCGGCGCATTCGGTCTGCGGATCCTGCAGGTTGTCCAGCAACACCACGAATTCGTCGCCGGCCAGGCGTGCCACCAGATAGCGGCCTTCGGCCGCCTGCTGCAGGCAGCGGCCGAAGGCGACCAGTACCGCGTCGCCGGCGCGGTGGCCGTGGACGTCGTTGATGCGTTTGAAGCCGTCCAGATCCAGGAACATCACCGCGACCGCGCACTGCTGCTGTTGCGCCTGGGTCACCGCAACCTGCAGCGCCTCGGACCAGGCGTGGCGATTGGGCAGGCCGGTCAGGGCGTCGCGGGTCGCGCGCTCGTGCATCAGCCGATGCAGGGTCTTGTGCGCGGTGACATCCTGCGCCATCAGGAAGAATCCCTGCGCCTGCGCCGCTGCGCCCTGTGTTTCCGGCACCAGGGTGATTTCCACATCACGCGGTGTCGCGCCGCCACGCAGGACGTGTTCGAAGTGGGCGCGCTGCCCGGCGCTCACCTGCGCCAGCGCAGCGCGCGCCTCCGCACCGAGGTCCTCGCCCAGTACCTGGGTGATCGCGCAGCCGACCAGACTGGCCGGCTCCACGCCTAGCCAGTCGCGATGCGCCTGGTTGGCGAACAGGCAACGCTGCGCAGCATCGTAATGTCCCACCAGGGTGGGGGTGGCGTCGCTGATCGCACGCAGCCGCGCTTCGCTTTCGGCCAGGCGTTCGGCGGCGACATGGCGTTCGGTGACGTCCTGGATCTGCGAGACGAAATGCACCGGCGCGCCGCTGCTGTCGCGCACCAGCGACACCGACAGCTGCGCCCAGATCACCGCGCCCTGCTGGCTGATGTAGCGCTTGGCCAGGCTGTAACTGTCGCGTTTGCCGTCGATCAGTTCCTGCACCAGGCGCAGGTCCATGTCCAGATCGTCCGGATGGGTGATGGTCTGGAAAGTGGTCCGCAACAGCTGCTCGCGCGGGTATCCCAGGATGCTGCACAGCGACGGGTTGACGTCGCGCCAGTCGCCATCCAGCGAGACGATCGCCATGCCCTGCGGGGCGGTTTCGAACGCACCGCGGAAGTGCTCGGCCGCCAGCTGCGCGGCGGCCTGCGCCTGCAGCTCGGCGGTGACGTCGATGGCCATTGCCAGGTAGCCGGACACCCCCTGCTGCGCGTCGTGGATGATGTTGAAACACAGGCGTACGCGCCGCAGCCCGCCGTCCTTGCGCACCAGGGTCCAGAGTTCTTCTTCGAGCAGGTCGCCTGCGGCAGCGGCGGCCAGCTTGAGATACGACGGCGGCGACAACGCCAGCGTGGCCATGTGCCGCTCCAGCTCGGCCGGCAGATGGAACTGCGCCGGGCAGCGGCCCAACACCTCGTCCGCCGTGTAGCCGAGCAGGCGCTCGGCGCCGGGATTGAACAATTTGATGCGCCCGTTCGGGTCGAACGCGATGATCGCCACATCCTGCGAGGCGTCCACCAGCGACTGCAGGCGTGCGCGCTCGCCCGCCAGCGCAGCTGAGGCATCGCGCAGCTGGGTGATGTCGTGCATCACGCAGACCGCACCCAATGCCGCGCCCTGATCGCTGACCACCGGGTCTGCATTGCACAGCACGCTGCGTGCCGGCTGGCCGGTGGCGCGGATGACCATCTCGGCATTGCGCACATGCTCGCCGGCCCAGGCGCGCACCAGCGGGATGGCCTCCGTGGGCAGCAGCGCACTGCCGTCGGCGTTGTAGAGATCGAAGTGCTGCGCCCATTGCGTCGGCGGTAACAGGCGCGGATCGGTGCCGTGCCATTGCCGGGCGGCGTGGTTGAATTCATGCAGCAGCCCGTCGCTGTCGCAGGACACCACGCCGTCGGGCATGGCCTCCAGCAAACGGCTCAGGGTCTGCCGTTGCGCTTGCGCGGCCAGCCGGTCGCGACGCGCCTCCAGTTGACTGACAGCCTGGCGCGCCAGACGGATCAGGCCTTGCTTCTGGTTCTCGTCGAGCACGCGCGAGCGGGTGCTGAGCGTGCACAAGGTGCCGTAGGCATAGCCTTCGCGGCCGACCAGCGGCACGCCCACATACGAGCGGATGCCCGGCGCGGCAGTGACCAGCGGGTTGAGCGCAAAGCGCGGGTCGGCCTCGGCGTCGGGGATCTCCAGCAGCTCGGTCCCCATCACCGCATACGAGCAGAACGACGCGCTGCGCGGGGTGCCTTCCAGATCGGTGCCGCAACGCGCCTTGAACCACTGGCGGTCGGCGTCCAGCAGCGACACCAGCGCCATCGGGGCGCCGGTGATGTTGGCGGCCAGCCAAGCGATATCGTCGAATTCGGCTTCCGGCTCGGTATCCAGCACCCCCAACCGACGCACCGCCTCCACACGCAGGGCGTCGTCGGCAGGAATCGGCACGGGCGGCAACAGAAGGGTCATAGCGTGATCGGCGGGCAACGTCTGGGCAAGGTAGGTCGCCCCAGGTAACGGCGAGGCGATGATCAACTTGAGCGCGTGCGGCCGGGCCTGCTTGCTGATGGTCAGCGTGCCGGTGCCGAGCCCGCCCGCAGATCTGCCGGCATGGGGATGTTGGAAGGCTCCAAACACGACCGGGCACGTGCCGGGCCTGCGCAATCGATCGCCCCACCGGGCCTGGTGCATACCGCACACCGGCCATCTGCACCCGCCACGCCATCACGCCCGTGCCGGATGGGAACCACCTGCGGCGCGCTGGGGGGCATGTTGCGGTTGCTGCGCCTGACCAGCGCCGGCCCGGGCGTCCCGTCGCGCGCCGTCCTGCCGGCAGCCGCACCTGCCCCCCCTGCCGGACAGCATTTGCGACGCCGACAGGCAGCCACTACCCTCGGCCGATTGTCCTGCCCTGGAGTGTCACATGCTGCGTCCGCTGTCCCTGTTGATCGCCGGTTTGCTCGGCGTCGCTGCCGGTACCATTGCTCCCGCCGTCGCTGCCGCCCCGGCCAGCCTGTCCAAGCCCGCGGCCAGCAGTGCCATTCCCGAGATCGGCTACACCCGCTTCACCCTGCCCAACGGCCTGACCGTGGTGGTGCACGAAGACCACAAGGCGCCGGTGGTGGCGGTAAGCATCTGGTACCACATCGGCTCCGGCGACGAGCCGGCCGGCAAGACCGGCTTTGCGCACCTGTTCGAGCACCTGATGTTCTCCGGCTCGGAGAACAACAAGGGCAGCTTCTTCGCGCCGCTGGAAAAGGTCGGCACCACCGACATGAACGGCACCACCTGGTTTGACCGCACCAACTATTTTGAGACCGTGCCGACCACCGCGCTGGACACCGCGCTGTGGCTGGAATCGGACCGCATGGGCCACCTGCTCGGCGCGATCGGCCAGGAAGAACTCGACACCCAGCGCGGCGTGGTACAGAACGAGAAGCGCCAGGGCGAGAACCGCCCCTACGGCCGCGTGGACCAGAACATCCTGTCCAACCTGTTCCCGGCCAACCACCCGTACCAGCACGACACCATCGGCTCGATGGAAGATCTGGACGCGGCCTCGCTGGCCGACGTCAAACAGTGGTTCAACGACAACTACGGCGCCGCCAACACCACCCTGGTGCTGGCCGGCGACATCACCGTGGCGCAGGCGCGTGCCAAGGCGCTGCAGTATTTCGGCGACATCCCGTCCGGCAAGCCGGTGGCGCGCCAGCAGCCGTGGGTGACCCCGCTGGCCGCGCAGAAGCGTGGCGTGCAGCACGACCACGTCTCGCAGCCGCGCATCTACCGCACCTGGGCCGCGCCGCAGCTGGGCAGCGATGCGGCGATCCAGCTGGACCTGGCCACCACCGTGCTCGGCGGCGGCAAGACCTCGCGGCTGTATCAGCGCCTGGTCTACCAGGACAATCTGGTCGATGACGTGTCGGCGGCGATCCAGCCGTTCGCGCTGTCCAGCCAGGTGCAGATCCAGGCCGACGTGAAGGACGGCGTGGACCCGGCCAAGGTCGAGGCGATCATCGACGAGGAGCTCAAGAAGTTCATCGCCCAGGGCCCGACCGCCGACGAGCTGCAGCGCGCGCAGGTGGCCTACCGCGCCGGCTTCGTGCGCGGGCTGGAAAAGGTCGGCGGCTTCGGTGGCAAGGCGGTGATCCTGGCCGAGGGCCAGGTCTACCGCGGCGACCCGGGCGCCTACAAGCAGGATCTGCAGCGCGGCCAGGCCGCCACCGTGGACAGCGTCAAGCAGACCGCCGCCACCTGGTTCGGCAAGGGCGACTATCTGCTCACCGTGCTGCCGGCCGGCAAGGATTTCGACCCCGCCGCCGAAGACAAGGCAGTGGTTGCGCGTGGCGAAGAACCCGGCAAGCCGGCGCCCAGGCTGCCGGCCGCCGGCAAGTACAAAACCACCGCCTCCACGCTGGACCGCAGCAAGGGCGTGCCGCAGACCAGCCAGTTCCCCGACCTGAGCTTCCCGCAGCTGCAGCGCGGCAAGTTGAAGAACGGCGTCGAGGTGATCCTGGCCGAGCGCCACACCATCCCGGTCACCCAGGTGGAACTGCTGTTCGATGCCGGGTATGCGGCCGACCAGGGCAACAAGCTCGGGACCGCCAGCTTCAGCGCCGCGCTGATGAACGAGAGCACCGCCGCGCTGGATTCGGTGGAAGTGGCGCAGCGTCGCCAGCGCCTGGGCGCGATCACGGCGGTCGGCTGCGATCTGGACAGCTGCAGCGCCTCGCTGGATGCGCTCAACGACCAGCTGCAGCCGTCGCTGCAGCTGTTCTCCGACATCGTGCGCAATCCGGCCTTCAAGGCTGCCGACATCGAGCGCATCCGCGGCCAGTGGCTGGCCGGCATTGCGCAGGAAAAGACCCAGCCCAACAGCCTGGCGCTGCGTGCGCTGCCGCCGTTGCTGTTCGGCCAGAACCACCCCTACGGCATCCCGCTCACCGGCAGCGGCACCGAAGCGGCGATCAAGAGCCTCAACGCCCAGGACCTGCAGGCCTTCCACCGCCAGTGGCTGCGTCCGGACAACCTGCGCATCCTGGTGGCCGGCGACACCACGCTGGCGCAGATCATCCCGCAGCTCGATGCCGCCTTCGGTGACTGGAAGGCACCTGCCACGCCGTTGCCGAAGAAGAACCTGGTCCAGGTCGCCGCGCAGCCCAAGCCGCGCGTGTACCTGATCAACCGCCCGGATGCGCCGCAGTCGGTGATTCTGGCCGGCCTGCTCGCACCGTCCACCAAGGCGCCGGACAACCTGGCGATCGGCGTGGCCAACGGCGCCTTCGGCGGCACCTTCACCTCGCGCCTGAACATGAACCTGCGCGAGAACAAGCGCTGGGCCTACGGCGCCGGCACCCGCATGCTGGATGCGCAGGGCCAGCGGCCGTACATGTTCTCCGCGCCGGTGCAGACCGACAAGACCGCCGAGTCGGCCAACGAGATCCTCAAGGAAGCCACCGCGATCATCGGCGACAAGCCGCTGACCACCGACGAGATCGAGAAGATCAAGAACCAGCGCATCCGCGCCCTGCCCGGCAGCTTCGAAACCACCGGCGCGGTGCTGGGTGCGATCGAAGGCATCGTGCAGTTCGACCGCCCCGACGATTACGTGCAGACGCTCAAGCCACGCCTGGAAGCGATCGACCAGCCGGCCGCGCAGAAGGCCATCAAGGAAATCATCGCGCCCAACGCGATGACCTGGGTGATCGTGGGCGACCTGAAGAAGATCGAAGCCCCGGTGCGTGCGCTCAAGCTGGGTGAGGTGCAAGTGCTGGACGTGGACGGCAAGCCGGTCAAGCGCTGAGGCTGGTCAGTCGCACACCGACGGCGCGGCTTTCGAGCCGCGCCGTTTCCATATGCGCGGTACGCAATGGTGCGTGTGCGGATGAGTCCCCGGTTCCTGCGTGCAATGCGCAGGCATCGCACTCGGGTTTGAAATCTCGCGCCGGCGCTTCAGTCCGCCGGTTGCATGTCCCCTAGCCTGCGCAGCGCGGCGGGGATGCGGATCTGAATCCGCCCTGCAGGCCGTGCTCGGGCGCATGGCAAATCCACGCCGCGTTATCGGCGGTGCCGGTATCGTTACATCTTTCTCGCTCGCGCTTGCCTGGCTTATTCGATGAAGCAAATGCCCCTGGCTGACGAAGCCTCCCGCCAACAGGTACTGGACGGCTATCGCATCGTCGACAGCCTGCCCGAGGACACCTACCAGGACGTGGTGCAGGTGGCGGCCTCGCTGTGCAACACACCAATCGCACTGATGTCGCTGGTCGATCGCGACCGCCAATGGTTCAAGGCCCAGCTCGGCCTGGGCATGCAGCAGACCGACCGCAGCCAGGCAGTGTGCGATCACGCCATCCGCAGCCCCGAGCAATTGATGGAAGTGCGCGACCTCACCCAGGACAGCCGTTTTGCCGATGTCTCTGTGGTCACCGGCGAGACCGGCGCGCGCTTCTATGCCGGCATGCCGCTGGTTACCTCCGACGGTGTGGCATTGGGCACCGTCTGCGTGCTCGACACCGAGCCGCGCACGCTCACCGACATTCAACGCACCGGGCTGCAGGCATTGGCACGCGTCACCATGCGCCTGCTGGACGAGCGCAAGCGCGAGTTGCAGCTCGAGCGCGAGGCGATCCTGCAGCCGGTGGCACCGGTTGCCGCTCCGGCCGCCGCCGACACCGGCTATTACCTGGTGATCCTGGAAGTGCAGGAACTGGCCGCGCTGGCTGAAAAACAGAGCGAGCGGCTCCTGGGTCGCGCCTTGCAACAGCTCGACCAGGCCCTGGCCGCGCAGGCGCAAGCCAACGGCGACAGCGTGGACCGCGTGACCGACAGCGCCGAATTCATCGCCGTACTGCGCGATCCCAATGCCGAACAGAAGCTGCAGCGCCTGCGCGACATCGCCCAGCAGCAGCATGCGCACGGGCTGACCGTGCTGATTGGCCAGGCGCAGGCAACCCGTGGCGACGAGCCGATCGGGCAGGTGTTCCTGCGTGCGGAAGTCGCGCTGAGTGTCGAGAAAGACCGCTATCGGCAGAGTCTGGCGCAGGACGGGCTCAGCGCCTGATGTAGCGCGGGGCGGCAGTCCGGCTGCCGGCTGATCCGCCGTTTCATAAACCTGCCCTCACAACTCCCGCTGCGCGCCTCCAACCGCACTTGCGTCGCGGGCGCTCCAGGGCACACGCGCCCTTGCTGCGAAAGCCGCGCCTTCTCGCCCCGGCGGGAGGGGGGTCTATTCCCGATATCTGACGAGACCGCCTTACTTCTCCAATTCCTGTCGGGACGCTTCCCTTCTCCCACCGGGAGAAGGTGGCGCGAAGCGCCGCTCGTCCACTTCCACTTCGCGCGGCGACCAGGTGATTGAGCGGTGTGGGTGAGTCGGGTGCAGAGCTGCGGATCCGCGGCTTGGCTGCAGGGCCCTTGCCCGCTCACCATCGCAGGACACGCCGCAAGTACGTCCGTGTAGGCTCTTACGCGGCATCCATGCCGCGTAAGGTCCCGCGACGGTGAGCAGGCAAGGACCTGTCGGGATGGTCGGTGTGCACGGCAAGAGCAGTGCTTGCTACGCGTTGTTCGGATTGTCGTGCGGCCGAAAATCTTCCATCGCAAGCCGAGCAACAACCAGGTTTTCACTTGGCCGCCGACCAACTTTCTAATGCGGTGTCCTTGCAGGTTGCGGGACCCTTGGCGGTATGGATGCCGCCGAGGAGCCTCCACGGACGGTTTCACGGCGTGTCCCGCAAGCGGTAAGGGCACCGCGCACTCGACTCACTCGCCGTTACGCGTCAACGCTGCGAGTGTGGCGATACGTTGCCGCCATCGAGACAGCCTTAGAGCGGGGTTGCCCGCCACTCCTGGTCAGCTGCACCCAACGCAGTCACTGCACCACTCACCCAATCGCACACTGCTTCAACTGGCGGTCCGCGTACCACAGCGCGCGGCGGGCCAGATCGTAGGCGCTGTCGGCCTGGCGCGGCAGCATCTGTGCGGCCATCACCGGGTCGGCGCCGTTGTTCAAGGCATGCTCGGCACGCTCCAGATCGCCCAGGTGCGCGCGTACCGGCGACAACAGGGATTTGCGTTTGGACGCATCGCAACGCGCGCTGCGCTGCTCCAGCGCGGCCAGCGCCTCGCGGATGCGGCGGCTGGCTTCGCCCTTGAGATCGGGCGGCGTCTCGTGCGCGATCGGCGCGGCCTTGTAGGCATCGCCGGTCGCCTCGCTGCCCATCTCGGCCTGATTGCCCGCCAGCGCGGGGTTGAAGCGCACATCCGGCGGTGGTCGCGCCTTGGCCACCTGCGTCTGCGGCCCGTTGAGCATGTCGTTGAACTTCTTCATGCCGCGATTCATTTCCTGCATCGCCACATCGCCCAGCGTGCCGTCGCTCTTCCAGTCCTTGGCAAAGCGCGTGTCCTGGTACTGCACCGGATTGACTCGTTCCATCACGTTGCGCGCCTTGGCCTGCGCGCGTTCGTCGGCCATGCCCGGCGGCACCGCGGCGCCGGCCTGCGCCATCGGGTCGACCTGCGCATCGCGTGGCATGCGCAAGCGGCCTTCGCGGGTGTAGAGCTGGGCCGCCATCGATTCGCCAGCGGGCGCGTTGGCGGCAGCCACCTGCCGCTGCGGCGGTGGGGTACGTGTCGGCGGTGGCGCACTGCGCGCGGAAGAGGCCGCGGCCGGCGCAGCGCGCGGTGTGGAATCGCGCTGTTGCGGCGGTGTCACCGGCGCCGGCAGCGTCAACTGCGGGCGCGGCACGAAATACACCTGCAAACTGTCGTCGTGTCGCACCGTGTCGCGTGGCGGCGGCATATACAGCAATAGACAGGCAAGAAAGAACAGGATGGCGCCCGTGCATGCGACAGCGGCGACATGCGGGACAAGCGTTTCCTTCCTGCGGGTAATCACAATGCGGGAGACCGATGAGATGAGAGATGCGCACGCCGCACCGTGAACCCGGTGCAGGACGCGCAAATCTAGCGGGCGTGGCGTTTGCGCGCGTTTGAAATTCGTTGTTTGGGCCGCAGGCGCCAGCCGCCATTCACATTAGCGAGCGTGGCGGCCGACTCTCCCTGCTTGCCGCCGGGCACAGCCCTGCCCCGGCGGTATGGATCCTGCATGCTGTGCCGGCGGTCGTTCGCCCCACATCCGGTCGATGCCGACTGGCCAGGGTGCGGGCCGCACATGCTCAGCCATCCTCCGGGCGGTACAGCCGCTGGCAGACCTCGCAGAAAAACGCCCGCCGCCCGGCCTTGCCCAGGTGCTTTCGATACTGCAGCGGCGCGCCGTCGCGCGGGCAGCTGGTTTTGGTATGCACCTGATAATGCTTTTTCAGCACGAAGGCCTTTTTCCAGGTGTAGAAGTCGAAGCTATAGTCGCGCGCCTGGGTAACCAGCTCGCCGAGCTTGCGCGCCGGCAATGCGCCCACCGTGCTTTCCGGATGCACACGTATGCGATGCAGCACTTCGTTCTTGATGATGTTGCCGACGCCGGCAAAGATGGTCTGGTCCAGCAATGCATCGGCGGCCAACATGCCGGGTGCGGCGCGCAACTTGCGCCGTGCCTGCGCGCCATCCCAGAGCGGGTTCATGACATCCGCCGTCCAGTCGTAGACCTCATCCAGCGGGCGCTCGATGAACTGCACCGAGCAGGCGTAGAAATTCAACCGCTGGCCCTTGGAAAACTCCAGGCGCAGACGCGGCACCGCATTCGGCTTGTCTTCGTCGATGCGATAACTGCCGAACAACAGAAAGTGGATGCGCACGCTGAACTGCGCGCACTCGATCAGGAAGTGCTTGCCCCAGCTGCGTAACGCCAGCACCTTTTGCTGCTCCAGCCGGGCGATGTCCTGCTTGCTGTTGCCGGACACGCGCAGGATCTTGCGGCCGACAAACGCTTCGGTCTGCTCGCGCAGGATGACAAGGGAAGGACCTTCTGGCATGCGCCCAGTATCGAAGTCGTCGGTGAGTCGGCCGTGAGCGCAGTGCACACGCAACGCTGACACGCGCGCATGCATAGAGTGCTGCCCACCCGTCTTGCGTACACCTCATGCAGGCTCGTTCATCCATCGCCGTGCCGCGCGTGCGCTGTGGCTGCGCAGGCTGGTCGATTCCGGCCGCCGACCGCGCTGCATTCGGCGATGGTGCCAGCGTCTTGCAGCGCTACGCCACACGTTTTGATGCGGTGGAAATCAACTCCTCGTTCCATCGTCCGCACCGTGCCAGTACCTACGCACGCTGGGCCGACAGCGTGCCGGAGGATTTCCGCTTTTCGGTCAAGCTGCCGCGCAGCATCAGCCACGATGCACGCCTGCAGGGTGTGGGTCCGTTGCTGGATGCCTTCCTCGCCCAGGCCGGTGCGCTGGGCACGCGATTGGGCTGCCTGCTGCTGCAACTGCCGCCCAGCGCTGTGTTCGATGCGCCGGTGGCGGCCAGGTTTTTCGCCATGCTGCGGCGGCGCTGGGACGGCGGCGTGGTCTGCGAACCGCGCCATGCCAGCTGGTTTCTCCCGCAGGCACAGGCGCTGCTGGCGCGCCACCGCATCGCACGCTGCGCCGCCGATCCGGCGCCGGTGCCGGACGCCGCCACACCGGGTGCGACAGCCGGCCCGCAGTACTGGCGCTGGCATGGCGCACCGCGCATCTACTACAGCAGCTACGACGACAGTGCGCTGCAGACACTGGCCGACGCGGTGCGCAACGCAGCGCACCCGCAGGCAGAACGCTGGGTGATCTTCGACAATACCGCCGCCGGGCTGGCGGTGCCCAACGCGCTGCAGCTGCAGCGTTTGTTGCAGACCGGTCGCCCGCGCCGAGGCTGACGCATAAGGACAGCAAGCCGCCTGACTTTGTTCGGCGTGCCACCGGGTGCGTCCACGCGGCGCTGCAATTGGTCAGGCGAGCAAGGCCGAACTGCCGCGGGCCATTCCACGTACGCCGGCTGCCGTGCACAGGCAGTGCCACCCGCCGCGCGCTGTGGCGCGCATCTTGCAGCGATGTCGGCAATCCGACGCGGTCCGCACGCGGCTCAAGCTGCCTCGATCCGGGCCGATAGGCCTGAATCGGCAACGCAACCCGCGCAACCACCTGCAGCACCGCGCCGGATCACCTTGCTGAATCCAGTCGTCTCCGTGCGAAGCCTGTCGGCCTGCCGACACCGTCGTCCGGCCCCGCCCGCCACTTCGGTCGTTTACCATGCCGCACGTCACTGCCCGTTCTGGAGATGCCATGAGTTCTGCCGCGCCCCCGTGCTGCACGTCGCTGCTTGGCCTGTCGCTGAGCATGTTCGTGGCGCCCTGCACGCTGACCGCCGCGCCCATGGACACTCCGGTCGTCAACGCACCGGCGGCCACACCGCCCACGCCCGACCTGGCCTACCCGGAACTGTTCCAGGCGGTGCAGAGCGGCGAGCTGTTCGACGACCAGAAGCACTTCGTCGACTTCCTGCCGCTGCGCGACCCGGCGCTGATCAACGCCGACTATCTGGCGCAGCACGATCACCCCGGCTTTGACCTGCGCAAGTTCGTGGACGCCAATTTCGAAGAGTCGCCGCCGGTGCAGACCGACGCGATCCGCCAGGACACTGCGCTGCGCGAACACATCGACGAACTGTGGCCCAAGCTGGTGCGCAGCCAGACCCACGTGCCGCCATACAGCAGCCTGCTGGCGCTGCCGCATCCGTACGTGGTGCCGGGCGGACGCTTCCGCGAGGTGTATTACTGGGATTCCTACTTCACCATGCTGGGCCTTGTGAAGAGCGGCGAGACCGCGCTCAGCCGCCAGATGCTGGACAACTTCGCCTACCTGATCGACACCTACGGGCATATCCCCAACGGCAATCGCAGCTACTACCTGAGCCGCTCGCAGCCGCCGTTCTTCTCCTACATGGTGGAACTGCAGGCCGGCGTGGAAGGCGAAGCGGTCTACCAGCGCTACCTGCCGCAGCTGCAGAAGGAATACGCCTACTGGATGCAGGGCAGCGAAGACCTGCAGCCCGGCCAGGCCGCTCGCCATGTGGTGCGCCTGGCCGACGGCAGCCTGCTCAACCGCTACTGGGACGAGCGCGACACTCCGCGCCCGGAAGCCTGGCTGCATGACACCCGCACCGCCGCCGAGGCCGGCGACCGCCCGGCCGCCGAGGTCTACCGCGACCTGCGCGCCGGTGCCGAGAGCGGCTGGGACTACACCAGCCGCTGGCTGGCCGATGGGCAGAACCTGCGCACCATCCGCACCACCGCCATCGTGCCGATCGACCTGAACAGCCTGCTGTATCACCTGGAGCGCACCCTGGCCCAGGCCTGTGCGCAGCCGGGCGCCGAATGCACGCAGGACTATGCGGCGCTGGCACTGCGCCGCAAGCAGGCCATCGATGCGCACCTGTGGAACGCGGCCGGTTACTACGCCGACTACGACTGGCAGACCCGCAAGCTCAGCGACCAGGTCACCGCCGCGGCGCTGTATCCGCTGTTCACCGGCCTGGCAACCGACGCGCACGCCAAACGCACCGCCAGCACCGTGCGCGCGCGCTTGCTACGCCCCGGTGGCCTGGCCACCACCGCAGTGAAGACCGGCCAGCAGTGGGACGAGCCCAATGGCTGGGCACCGCTGCAATGGGTGGCGGTGGACGGCCTGCGCCGTTACGGCGAAGACGCGCTGGCGCGCACCATCGGCGAGCGCTTCCTCACCCAGGTGCAGGCGCTGTTCGCGCGCGAGCACAAGCTGGTCGAAAAATACGGCCTGGAAGCCGATGCGGCCGGCGGTGGCGGTGGCGAATACGCACTGCAGGACGGCTTCGGCTGGACCAACGGCGTCACCTTGATGCTGTTGAACCTGTTTCCGGACACCGCGACCAAGCCGGCGCCGGCCAAACGCGTGCGCAAGCCCGAAGCGGCCACGCGCTGAGTGTGCGCCAGCCGCTGCCAGGCACTGCCCGGCAGCGCTGGCAGCCTTGCGGTTCTGGCAGTCGGCAACGCCGGCGGATCGCTACACCCCCCATCGCCTGATCGCTGCGCCATTGCATAGCGCAGCAACGTGTTCGATTGGTTGCTGCTACTGCACCACCGGCCACGCACTGCCGTCGTAACCCAGCCGGTTGATGCCCAGGCGCGCGTCGCCGCGGTCGTCGTAGTAGTGGTAGACCAGGATGTCGCCGTCGCCATCGCGGAACACCGATTGCCCGCCTGGCCCATGCATGCTGCCCAACCCGGACTGGATCACCGTGCCGCCGCCGTTGCGCATGTCCACCCCGGCGCGATCCAGGTACGGCCCGGTCACCGAGCGCGCACGTCCCACCGCAATCTTGTAGGTGCTGCTGGCGCCCTTGCAGCACGCATCGAACGACACGAACAGGTAGTACCAGCCATTGGCCTGCTGGATGAAAGGCGCCTCCACCGCGCCGGGGGACGGCCGGCTCGCCAGGCTGTAGCGCGTCGTGTTGCCGGACAGCTGCTTGCCAGTGCCGGGATCGAGCTGTATCAGCTTGATCCCCGACCAGAACGAGCCAAACGCCAACCACCATTTGCCATTGCCATCCACCACCAGATTGCCGTCGATGGCGTTGTAGTCGTCGCTGCTCTTGGAGGTGTAGACGATGCCTTGATCCTTCCACGAGCCAGGCTTGCCGGTGCTGCTGCTGGCAAGCGCAATCGCCGAGGTATTGGTGGCGAACTTGGAGGCGGTGTAATACATCAGATACTTGCCGCCGTGGAAGGACACATCCGGCGCCCACAGCTGGTTGTCCGGGTTGTAGCTGCGCACCCAGCTCGGCATGCTGCTGAAGATCGCGCCCGCATTGCTGAACTTGGTGCGGTCGGTACTGGTGACCACGCCGGTGGTGGCATAGATGTAGTAACGCCCATCGCTCAGCTTGAGCATCGACGGGTCGTGCACGATGGTGTCGCCGCTCACCACACCCGGCCCCACTGCCGCTTGCGCGGGTGCGCTGTGCAAGCCAGTGGCAGCAGCGGCCAGGGACAACAGCGACGCAATCGCGCCACCACGCAGCGACATTCCAGACCAGCTACTTTCCATTCGACTGCCACTAACAACGCGCATCGCCCCACTCCTTGAACAACGTAAAGACGTTTTCTGTAGGAGCAATCTAGCCCGGCAGCAATGCCGCGAATTCGACGCCGATCTCAGAAGCACGGTGCAGGCCGAGCGGTTGTTTTATTTGCGACGTGCCTTCGTGCCGAACTGTGTAACGCAGCTGGGATTGCATACGTCGGAACGTGGCGCGCACAGAGTCACTGCACCAGTGGCGTATCGGCGTCATCTCTTCATCGCAGTGCAGTGCGTCGATGCCAACCCGCATCCATGACGCTGCAAAAAGCTGCAGCACCACTTCGCCACCACGCATAGATCCTGATGGAGGGTCGCCTGGTTGTAGCTGTCATGGCGCGCGACGCGCTGACTGAGCGCCATGTGCGCCGCAACATCGACGCGCACACCAGTACGCTTCGAAGATACAAGCCTGCCGCGTATCATGCGCACTCTTTCACCCTCCAGGACGGACCCATGGCCGTACGCACGCTCAACGAATTTCTCGCCCATTCCAAGGAAAAGGATGTCAGCCTCGATCCGTTCGAACTGGAAAACCCGCATCTGCTGGAAGTGCGCCTCGACGGCATGGTGTGGTCCAAGGCCGGCGCCATGGTCGCGCGCACCGGCAACGTCAAGTTCACCCGCGAGGGGCTGCTAGAGCAGGGGCTGGGCAACCTGCTGAAGAAGGCGGTCAGCGGCGAAGGCATGCAGCTGATGAAGGCCGAAGGCCAGGGCCGGGTGTATCTGGCCGACCTCGGCAAGCTGGTGACCTTGCTGCGTTTGAATGGCGAGGCGATCTTCGTCAACGGCAACGACGTACTGGCGTTCGAATCCGGCGTCGAGCACAAGATCACGATGATGCGTAAGGTGGCCGGCATGCTGTCCGGCGGCCTGTTCAACGTGCGCCTGAGCGGCCACGGCATCGTGGCGATCACATCGCACTACGAGCCGCTGACCCTGCCGGTCACCGCCGCCAGTGGCCCGGTGTTCACCGACCCCAATGCCACCGTGGCCTGGTCGGGCACGCTGTCCCCGGAGCTGGTCACCGACGTGTCGATCGGCACCCTGTTCGGCCGCGGCTCCGGCGAAAGCCTGCAGATGCGCTTTGCCGGCGAAGGCTGGGTGGTGGTGCAGCCGTACGAAGAAGCCAGCTTCCAGGCCAAGGGCTGATCCAGGCCGCCCGGCAGCAATCAACAATGCGCATCGTCTGGTTGCACGCTACGCAGCTGGGCAGTTTTCCAGTAACGGCGCAGTGCGCAGTGACAGCTGCGCATCCCAGCCCACCCTGTAGGAGCGCCCCCTGGGCGCGAGGGACTTCCCGGTAACGCAATATCGCGCCCAGGTGCGCTCCTACGGGTTTCCTGCAGTCTGCCGCGCGCTGCGCGGCTACCGAGCTGCCCTAGCCTGGCATTGCGTAGTCACGCCACCGTAGGCAACGAATGATTGCGCTGACGGCTCCTCGTAGGAGCGCCCCTGGGCGCGAGGGCCTTCCCGGTAACGCCGCATCGCGCCCTGGTGCGCTCCTACGGGTTTCCTGCAGTCTGCCGCGCGCTGCGCGGCTACCGAGCTGCCCTAGCCTGGCATTGCGTAGTCATGCCACCGTAGGCAACAGATGATTGCGTTGACGGCACCTCGTAGGAGCGCCCCTGGGCGCGAGGGCCTTCCCGATAAGGCCATATCGCGCCCAGGGGCGCTCCTACGGGTTTCTGGCTCTGATGCATCACACCCATCCGCGCTTACGGAACCAGGCCAGCGGCACCAGCATGCTCAGCACGATCACGCCCAGCGCCCAGTAATACGCGTCGTGCCACTTGAGCTCGGGCATGTAGGCGAAGTTCATGCCCCAGATGCCGACCAGCACGGTGGGCGGAATGCCGACCACCGAGGCCACCGCCATCACCTTCATCACGTTGTTCTGGTCCATGTTGATCATGCCCAGCACGCTGTCGAGCAGGAACTCGATGCGGTCGTCCATGTGCTGCTGGAACTCGCTCAAGGTGGTCAGGTCCTTGTGCAGCAAGCCGATGCGTTTGGCCGCATCGGCACCAAACCAGTCCGGCGCGGCGCCATCCAGATAGGTGACCAGGCGCAGCAGGCCTTGCCCGGCATTGTGCAGCCCACCCAGACGCCGGCCCATGCCCCCGACCTGATGCAGCATGCGCTCCAGGCCCTTGGTTTTGTGCGGGTTGTCGAACACCTGCCGGGTGGTGTCGGTGACCTCGGCTTCCAGCGATTCCAGCCGGTCTGCCAGGCGCCCCACCAACTGGTCGAAGATGCGCAGCAGCAGATCGTCGGCGCTATGGCAGGGCTCATGCGCAAGACGCGCGGCCACCGCATCCAGCGAGCCCATGTGCTGCTCGCGCAGGGTCACCAGCATGGTCGGCGACAACGCAAAGCCCAGCGGCGCAGTCGGGCCATCGTCGTCCTGAAAGCGCGGCACGTTGAGAAACAGCACCTCGCCCTGGCGCCGCACCCGGCTGGAGAATTCGATCTCGCCGATGGCCGCGCGATCCGGCAGCGCAAAGCCCACCTTGTCTGCGGCCTGCGCCAGTTCCTGCGCGCTGGCCTGGCACAGGTCGATCCAGCAACCTTGCGTGTGCTGCGTTCCGGCAATCGGGTGCGTCGTGATCATGCGATGGGCCGTGGCGATGGATGGCGGCGAGCATCCCGTTCCGTCCGATCCGCGTCAACGTCGCGCGCAAAACGCGCTTAGCTGCCAGTGGCCTTTATCGCAGCGCCGTGCAGCCACAAACGCCAAGGCCCCGCGGTGCGGGGCCTTGATGAGGTCTTCGGTGGATGTCTTGGCTGGTACGCGCGCTCAGCCGCTGCGCGTCTGCTGCCGCTTCACCGCATAGCCGATCGCCAGGATCAGGAACCACACCGGGCTGGCCAGCAAGGCCTGGCGCGTGTCGGCCTGCAAGGTCAGCAGCACGATGACGAAGGCGAAGAACGCCAGGCACACGTAGCACATCAACACACCACCGGGCATCTTGAACGCCGAGGCCGCGTGCTGCTCGGGCCGCTTGCGCCGGTACGCGATGTAGGCGCACAGGATCAGCGACCACACGAACATGAAGAGCACCGCCGACAAGGTGGTGACCAGCGTGAACGCAGTGACCAGGTTGGGGATCAGGTACACCAGCATAGCGCCCAGCAACAGGCACAGGCAGGAGAACAGCAGGCCACGTGCCGGCACCGCTGCACGCGAGAGCTTGGCAAAGCCCTTGGGCGCGTGCTGCTCCTCGGCCAGGCCGTAGAGCATGCGGCTGGTGGAGAAGATGCCGCTATTGGCCGACGAGGTGGCCGAGGTCAGCACCACGAAGTTGATCAGGCTCGCCGCCGCCGGCACGCCGGCCAGCACGAACAGCTCCACGAACGGGCTCTTGTCGGCCACCACCTGCCGCCACGGCGTCACCGCCATGATCGCGATCAGCGCCAGCACGTAGAAAATCAAAATGCGCACCGGGATCGAGTTGATCGCCTTGGGCAGGTTGCGGCGTGGGTCGGCAGTTTCTGCGGCGGTGGTGCCGACCAGCTCGATGCCGACGAAGGCGAACACCGCGATCTGGAACCCGGCAAAGAAGCCGCCAATGCCCATCGGGAACATGCCGCCGTCATTCCACAGGTTCGACAACGAGGCCACATTGCCCGACGGCGAGCGGAAGCCCCAGGCCACCAGCCCGGCGCCGGTGAGGATCAAGGCGCAGATGGCGATGATCTTGATCAGCGCAAACCAGAACTCCATCTCGCCGAACAACCTGACCGTCACCAGGTTCAGGCTCAGCAGCAACAGCACGCACAGGATGGCCGGAATCCATGGCGCCAAGCCGGGAAACCAGAACTGCGCATAGGCGGCAATCGCGATGACGTCGGCGATGGCGGTGATGATCCAGCAGAACCAGTACGTCCACCCGCAGAAGAACCCGGCCCACGGCCCGAGCAGATCGGTGGAGAAGTCGATGAAGGACTTGTACTCCAGGTTGGACAGCAGCAGCTCGCCCATCGCGCGCATCACGAAGAACAGCATCGCGCCGATGATCAGATAGACGAACAGGATCGACGGGCCAGCCAGGCTGATGGTCTTGCCCGAGCCCATGAACAGCCCGGTGCCGATCGCGCCACCGATGGCGATCAGCTGCAGGTGGCGATTGGAAAGACTGCGTTGCAGATGATCGGGCGCGGACGGATCGGACATGGGGCACGGCACCGGCAAGTGAACAAGCCGTCAAAAATACGAGATCGCGGCAGCGCGCACCAGCGGTTTGCGCTGCCGCGCCGGGTAGGCCGCAGCGTGCGCCGGCGAAGGGTGATTGGCTTGCCCCATCGTGGTGCGCCGCTTATCCACGCGTTCGCGGCTGCCCTGATCGAGGAAGCGCAGCCGTCGGTAACGCGCGCAACGCCTCGCTGGAGCAGCCCCCCTCTGCCTGCCGCCTGCACGTTGCAGCGCTGTGTGCTCTCGCGACACACGCACATGCACATGCACTACCAGCGCACGAGCACAGCCTTTCGACCACGTCCGCGCCATGCCTGCCGTTACGTCGGTCACCAGCGCAACGCAGCATCGTCGCCGCTGGCCGGCGATGCATCAGCACACACCGCCGACAACCGCGGCGCGGCATCCCGCACAAACCGCGATCCCCATTCCAGTGCGGCCGCTTGCCTGCCGCAGCTCCCACACTCCTGCCCGCTTCCTTGACCCGGCGCACGGACCGCAGATGACGATCGCTGGTCTCCTGCGCGGGCCATCCCTCAGGACACTCCCATGCGCTCTCATGCTCATCTGCTGCTTGGCCTGGCCTTGCTGACTCCCGTGACCGCACTGGCCGTGCAGGTCGACACACGTGGACACCTCACCGATGCGCGCGGCCAGGCGCTGCAGGTGCGCGGCGTGACCTGGCCTGGCTTCGATCGCGCAGCGCTTGCGGCCACCGGACTGCGCAGCAATACGCTGCAGCAACTGCTGGATCAGATGCAGGCGTCGGACATCAATACCGTGCGCGTGCCGATCTGCGCGGCAACCCTGCAGGCCAGACCGGTAGCCGCCGCCGAGGTGGCCGGCGACCCCGCGCTGGCTGGCCTCACGTCCCTGCAACTGCTCGATGCCGTGGTGCGCGCCAGCACCCAACGCGGCATGCAGGTACTGCTCGCCTTTGCCGATGGCGCTTGCGATGACGCGGCGCCGCAGTTGGGTACGCAGCACGACGCCTGGATGGATGGCCTGGGCCTGCTTGCGCGCCGCTACGGCAGCACCGCTGGCGTGCTCGGGATCGACCTGGGCAGCAGCGGCTACCGCAATGCCAACTGGGCGGGCAATACGGCAGACACCGACTGGAACCGCATCGCTACGCGGGCAGCGGCCGCAGTGCTGAAGCAGGCGCCGGCCTGGGTGATCGGTGTGGAAGGCGTGGGCAACGACGCGCTCTGCAGCGATTCCGCACGCAAGGCCGCCGGCAGCAATCTGCAGCCGCTCGCCTGCGTGCCGCTGCGCATTCCGCTCGCACATCTGCTGCTGATGCCGAAGCTGGCCGGGCCGGATCGCGACGCGGCGGACGCGTTTGCAGCGGCCGACTTTCCGCGCAGCCTGCCGGCGAGCTGGCAGCGCGATTTCGGACAATTCTCGGCCGATCACGCGGTGCTGCCGGTCAGCCTGGGCGGCGGCCTGGGCGATGGCGATCCACGCGACCGGGCATGGCAACACGCATTGAGCGGGTATCTGAGCAACACCGGCATGCGCAGCGCCGTGCTCGGCAGCTGGGAGGTGGGCAATGCCAACAACGGTGGCCTGCTCGCCAGTGATGGCAACCCGCGTGCCGACAAGCTGCAGGTCCTGCAGCAGGCCTGGGGGCTGACGAGCGCCAGCGCCGCCATGCCATCGGCAAAGACCGCCGCTGCGGCGGATGCCAGCAAGGCCACCGGCTGGAACAGTACCTTCACCGGCACCGCGACCTACACCAGCTCCGGCTATTCCGGCGGTGCGGTCTTGCTGGATCCGATTCCGAGCAATGCCTTCATCACCGCGCTCAACCCGATCCAGATGAACTTCGGCGGGGTCAGGGCCGCATTGGCTGGCGCCTACCTGGAAGTGACCGGGTCCAAGGGCAAGACCGTGGTCTACGTCACCGACCTGTATCCGGAGGGCGCATCGGGCGGCCTGGATCTATCGCCAAACGCGTTCGCTGCGATCGGCGACACCGTGCAGGGGCGCATCCCGATCAGCTGGAAGATCGTGCGCGCACCCACCACCGGCAACGTGCAATACCGCATCAAGGAAGGCAGCTCGCGCTGGTGGGCCGCGATCCAGGTACGCAATCACGCCTACCCGGTGGTCAAGTTTGAGGTAAAACAAGGCAGCAGCTGGAAGAGCCTGCAGAAGATGGACTACAACCACTTCCTCGGCGAGCAGCTCGGCAACCAGCCCTTGTCCATTCGCATCACCGATATCCGTGGCAAGGCCATCCTGGATACGATCCCCGCGCTACCCGAAGACGGCAACAAGCCGGTGTACTTCGAACCCGGGCATGTGCAGTTCCCTTGACGAGGGCATTGCGCCCTCGACCATCCGGCCTGGCAACCTCCAGACGGTGCTGAAAGAATCTCAGTGCCGGCCGCGCATACCCGGTGGCTAATCCAATTGCTCGGTTAGCCGCTCTTACCCACCCGCATCAACCACCCGCGAGCCCGCCGCCGACGCGGCCGGGCAACGCCTGATCGTCGTCTTCTTCCAGATCGCCCACCTCCTCGCGCAAACCGCCCTGCTGCGGAGTCTGTTCTTCCAGCGGGATCTGGTCTTCATTCGTATCCGGATCGGGCGTGCCGTGTGCCGACAGCCCGGCAATGGTGGTGGTCATCGGACGCGCAGTGCGTGGATTGAGCTGCATGGGGTGACTCCGATCGGTTCGAATGAAGCATCGACAGTGCGCATCGCAGCGCTACCGTACCGTGATCCCGGGCAGGATCGTGCTGACATGCCGTTGACGTCGGCCACACCACATCGGCCACGACTATCATGACCGCATCTTTTCGAGAACACGTCATGCGCCATCGCATCTGCCTTGCGTTCCTGCTCAGCTGCGGCCTTGCGCACGCAGCCGCGCCCGAGCCTGCCTCACGCCTGGATGCGGTGCTGCAATCCGGCGTGCTGCGGGTCTGCACCACCGGCGACTATCGCCCCTACTCGTTGCTGCGTGCCGACGGGCAGTTCGAGGGCAGTGATATCGCCCTGGCGCAGTCGCTGGCCGGCAGCCTGGACGCGCGCTTGGCGTTCGTCCGCACCAGCTGGCCGCAACTGATGCCCGACCTGCTCGCCGATCGCTGCGATATCGCGGTCGGCGGCATTTCGGTCACCTTGCAACGGCAACGCCAGGCCAATTTCAGTGCGGTGCTGGATGTGGACGGCAAGATTCCGCTGGTGCGCTGCGCCGACCAGGCGCGTTACCGCAGCCTCGCGCAACTCAATCGCCCCGAGGTGCGCGTGATCGAACCGCCCGGCGGCACCAACGAGGCCTTCGCGCGCCAACAATTGCCGCGCGCACACCTGCGCCTGTTCGCCGACAACACCACCATCTTCCAGGAGCTGCTGCAGCAGCGCGCGGACGTGATGATCACCGACGCCTCCGAAGCGCTCCACCAGCAGGCACGCCTGCCCGGCCTGTGCGCAATCGCACCGGAGCAGCCGCTGCAATACGGCGAAAAAGCCTTCCTGCTACCGCGCAACGACCAGGCCTGGAAAGCGTACGTCGACCAGTGGCTGCACCTGAGCAAGGCCAGCGGCGAGTACGCGCGCATCGTTGAAACCTGGCGCGCACCGCGCAAGGAATCCACTGCGCCCCCGTAAAAACCGGGATTGGGGAGTCGGGATTCGGGATTGGCAGAAGCAAGTGACACCAGCGACAACACGCTTTGACGCCGTTACCAATCCCCAATCCCGACTCCCCAATCCCCGCCCTCAAACAATCTTGGTCCGCCGCCACCACCGCGACACCTGCTCCTCGCGGATCAGCGTGAACAGGCCTGCGCCCAGAATCAGTGCGATGCCGACTGCCATCGGCCAGTCCAGGTGGTCGTGGAACAGCAGGTAGCCGAAGGCGATCGCCCACAGCATCTGGCTGTATTGCGTTGGCGCAACCACGCTCACCGGCGCCATGCGCGTGGCATACATCAGGCAGATCGCTGCCAGGCCGGCAAGCAGGCCGTAGCCGGCCAACAGCCCCCACTGATACAGCGTGGGCCAGACGAAGGTCGGCAACATCATGATCCCGCCCATCACCAACGGGCCGATCACCCCGGCACCGTACAAGGTCAGGCGTTTTTCGCTATGCCCGGCCATGCGCAGGGTGATGACCGAAATCGCACCGACCAGGCCGCATACGATCGCGGCCACATGCCCGTGGGTAAGATGGCGAAAGCCCGGGCGCAGCACGATCAACACGCCGATGAAGCCGACGATCACCGCCGACCAGCGCCGCCAGTGCACTTCTTCCTTGAGGAACACCACCGACAGCACGGTGACGAAGATCGGCATCAGGAAGATCAGCGCAAACGCCTCGGCCATCGGCAAGGTGGTGAACGCAATCACCGAGGTCAGGTTGCCGATGGCACCGGTGAGCGCACGCAACAGCCACAGGCTGGGTTGCTTGGCCATTACCAGTTCGCGCAACCGATCGTCCGGCTTCTTCAAAAATGGCACGGCCACAAGCATCAGCAGTGCACCGAGAAACAGCACTTCGTAGACCGGCAGCGTGCCTTCCAGCAGCTTCACGAACGCATCGCTGATCGAATAGGCCGCATAACAGGCAAACCCCAACAACACACCCTTCAGCATTGCCGATCCTCCACGGTTGGCGCCAATCGGACAACATGTCGACGGGGGCAGTGCGCAGTATGCGGTGCGGCGTGCGTCAGAGGAATCGGCGCATGCATCCGGGCACGACGCTGCTGCATCGCCACCAGCACACCGTTGCAGACGACCCGGCGTCTCACGTCGCTGCAGATAAGCGCCGCTGCGCGGCTGCGCCATCGTGCCGGCGGTGCGCTGGATGCGCATGCGCGATGGGGTCGGTTACGATGCCAGTCCATCCCTTGCACCCGCAACGCGCGTGACGCGTGCCCACCCAGACCAGCGACTCGTGCCCCACTACTCCGGCCCCCTACTCATTTCCTCCGATGCCCAGGCGCTGCTTGCCGCGCGCGGCAGTGGTCTGACCCAATGGACCGGCTCGCTGGACCTGGGCCGCAGTACCGGCACCGCGCAGCTGGATGCGCAGACCTGGCAGTGGCGCGGCAGGGGCTACCCGTATCCGGGCAAGTTCAAGGAGCGCACGCTGTACTTCTGGGACGGTGATGATTTCGCCCCGATCTCGCGTTTCAGCGGTGCGCTGATCAAGCTCATTCCCACCGAATGGGGTGCGCCCACCTTCGAGATCGATGGCATCAAGATGCTGCCGTCGGCGCAGCTGTCGCCGTTCGACGATGCGCGCCGCAAGGTGGCGCTGGTCGACCCGCGCGGCAAGATCGTGCTGGATACCTGCGGTGGGCTGGGCTACTTCGCCGCCTGCTGCCTGGAGGCCGGGGTGGCGCAGCTGCACTCGTTCGAAAAGAATGCCGACGTACTGTGGTTGCGCACGCTCAATCCCTGGTCGCCGGACCCGGACGATGCCGCCTACGGCGGACGCCTGCAGCTGACCCACGCCGATATCTCGCAGCACATCACCACGCTGGCAGACGATTCGGTCGATGCCATCCTGCACGACCCGCCGCGCTTCGGCATTGCCGGCGAGCTGTATTCGCAGCTGTTCTACGACCAGCTGGCGCGGGTGTTGCGTCGTGGCGGGCGCCTGTTCCATTACACCGGCGCGCCCAACCGGCTCACCAGCGGGCGCGATGTGCCCAACGAAGTGAGCAAACGCCTGAGCAAGGCCGGCTTCAGCACGCAACTGGCGCTGGATGGTGTGCTGGCAACGCTGCCGGCGCGGCGCTGATTGCAGGATTTTTGCGGCAACTGAAAACACGCGGATCGGTCGCGGCCAGCTGCAGGTCGGCGCTGCACGCCAAGCCGCAATGCAGCAGACAGATGCCGACCCGGGCGCTGGCCGCCTCCGTCTGACTGGAGTGCAGCCGGTGTGCCAGCCACGCCTGACCAGCAAACGGATCTGCGATACTGCAGCGCCCACGACAAGGACGTTGCATGCGCATCCGCTTTCCGACCTGGTTGCTCGCCGCGCTGTTGGTGATGACCGGCGCACACGCGCAGACCGCGCCGCAGACGTCGTCGCCGCCGCAGCCCATGTCCGAAGTCACCACCCGCCATCCGGTGACCACCGCGGTCCTTGCCGGGCGTACGATTCGCCTGGGCGAACACGCCGGCAAGTGCGCAATCCTGCGCGATGACGAAGTGCTCCCGCTGGGCATCGGCGCACCGTGCTACTTCAGCATCAATCGCGAATACGGCGCACAGGTGCACCACTTCCACGGCAGCGACATCGTGCTGGTGCAACACGCCCACACCACCTCTGCGCCGGACTGGGATATCAAGCTGTACGGGGCGATCTGCGCGTTCGAAGCGCAGGCCGTGCGCGAAGTCGATGGCGTGCTGGAACCCGGCAGCGTCGCCACTTCCTGGCACTGTGACCCGACCATGGGAGGCGATCAGAAGCAGTTCGTCTACAGCTATGACACCTGGCCCAAGCGCGAGACGCAGCCGCCATCACGCAAGCAGAAGCAAAAGCAGACACAGCCCTGATGGCCACATGATGCGCAGGCATCGATCGGCGCAAACGGTTGCCACGGCCTTGTGACCCGACGGCTGATCAACACCGTGTACTCAACAGCGGCTTGCCGCACGCCTGCGCAGCCGCGTCGTCGTCGACAGCACGGCACCGCAGTTGCGCATGCTGTGCAACCACCGCGCAGGTCATCGCCTGCCGCGTCGGTACGTCGTCCAGGCAACGTAGGTGAACCAGGCGATGATCGCCAACGGCAAACTGGTCAGCAACGCATCCCAGCAGACGGCGATCCAGAACCGCTGCGGGTCTGCATCCGCGTAGAAGATTCTGGTCGGCCGGCCGCGGATGACGCTGATATAGCGCCCCGTGACGATCGCCTCGAGCACCAGCCACAGCCGCATGCAACAGGCGATCGCCACGACAACGGCTCCCCCGCCGATGATCCATTCCTGGATCCGGGACGCCGCGGGAGCTGGCGCAGGTGGCGGTGATTTGGGCCGCTTCTTTTTCACGCAGGCATCGGTTCGATGGTGGCGGCGCAGTGTACGCGCAGCGCAACCGGCCGAGGCCATCCATCGCACGCATGCAGCACCTGGTGGTCGCGCAACGAGCGCATGACACGCACCTGCCGGCTGCACGCGGCCGCTATACTGATGGCGCAGCGCACTCGCTCAGAGTGAATGGAATGCTCCACGCTGCATTCGTCTCAGGGAAGATGGCCAGCAACAGTGCAACATGGATTGTCCGGGCGCTTCCTTGGGGTTTTTGCCGTCTTCGCCATGCATTGGCAACAACGGCCTCGTACCAAGGATCTTTCGCTTTGAAGACGTTCACCACCTTCCTGCTTGTCTCTCTCAGTCTGCTGCTGGCCTCCTGCGGTGGCGGTACCACCACCGGCGCCTCCAAGCTCTCCTCCAGCGACTACCTGCTACACAACATTTCGGCCTGGAATGGCGCGGTCACCATCATCGACCCGTGGGTATCGGGCGATCGCGGGCAGAGCCTGGTGGCCGATGCCGTCGCGCACAAGCCGCTGGACAGCTACAAGACCGCACTGGGCAGCCAGCGCAAGGCACTGGCCGCCAACGCGCAGGCCAATACCGCCGTGGCCTCGGGCGTGCCCGACAACGCCAAGGACCTGGACGGCAAGCTGTCGGCCTACCTCAAGAGTGCCGACGCAATGATGGCCGCGCTTGAACGCGTGGCCGCCCTGCCCAACGGCTACGGCAATGCCGAGCTGGCGCCGTTGGCCAAGGATCTGGAAACCGTGTCCGCCCAGCTCAACACCGATATGGAAGCGCTGAATACCGCGCAGCGCGCGTACTCCAAGCAGCACAAGATTGCGATGCAGGAAGTCAGCCAGTAAGCAGCGCAGCCGCGATCTCCCCTGCAGGCCGGCATGGTCTGCAGGGTTGATCGCAACACGCCGCTCAGTTGCTCAGACCGAACATCAACGAGCGATGCGTTGCCACGCCGGCCATTGCGCCGCTGGCAACCGCAAACGCGATCGATGCCGCCGGATTGGCCACATCGCCGCAGGCAGCGATACCCGGCACCGAAGTGGCCTGCATGGCATCCACCGCGATATGACGGCCCAGCGGCCCCTCGCTGGTACTGCAGCCCAGCGATGCGACCAAGGCACTGAGCTCGGTCTGGGTGGTGATGAACAAGCCATCCAGCGCGCAGACCTGCCCATCGCGCAACACCAGCTCCAGCACGTCGCCATCGCCTTGCAGCGCCGCCACTGTGCCGCCTACCACGCGCACGCCACGTGCCTGCAATTGCGCGTGCTGCGCCTCGTCCAGCACCACCGCGTCGTTCAAGAACAGCTGTGTTGCACCCCAGTCCGGCAGCATGGCCGCCTGATGCACCGCAAAGGCGGAGGTGGCGAGCACGCCGATGCGTCCCTGGCCCAGTTCATAGCCGTGACAGTACGGGCAGGCGAACACCTGCGTGCCCCAGCGTTCTGCCAGGCCGGCCAGCGGCGGCAGACGATCGACCACCCCCATCGCCAGGACAAGGCGACGCGCGGTATGCGTGGAGCCATCGGCCAGCGTCACCTCGAAGGCTTCCGCCTCGCCGCGTAGCTGTATCACCTGGCCGTCGGCCCATTGCACGCTCGGATAGGCCAGCAGCTGCGCGCGTCCGGTCTCGGCAATCTGCGCAGGTGATGCACCGTCGCGGCTGAGAAACCCGTGCGAGGTGGTGGCAAAGCGATTGCGGCGCTGGCCGCTATCGATCACCAGGACCGCGCGCCGTGCACGCGCCAGCTGCAGCCCGGCCGACAGTCCGGCATAGCTGCCGCCAATGATGATCACGTCGTGCTGCATGTCCGCTCCCGGTTGAAATCCGCTTTATGTACTTTTCGATGTTACATGAAAAGGCCGGCGATTCAACCGCGCTGTGCTGACGTGGTTACCTGCTTGATGGCTGACGGGTTGCGTGTGCGAGCCGAGGGTTGATGCGCTGCCTGCTGTCACGCTCGCCGTGATCGGCGGCGGTTTGCGTCGTCACCTGCAGGAATGCATTGTTTGCCAGTGCGGCGTGGCGGTGCTGCGCGGATGCGCACATACACGCCATGCCGAAAAACGACAGCGTCCTGGCGATCGCGCCTGGCTAAGCGCGCCCTGTCTGCGATCGATGCCAACCAGCTGCCGCAAAGCGCATGCGTACGCGCCGCATGGGACTGCAAGCACAGGCACACCGCGCGTCCGCCATCCCGGCTGCACGCCATGTACAACGGCGTATGCAACAGCTGGTGTGCGTCAGCGCCTGCGTTTGCCTGTCGGCGGACCGGCAGGCAGCGCGGCTGCCGTGCACAGCGCATCGAACTCGTCCGCCAGCGTTGCCAGCGTCACCGTGCCCAGGCGCTGCAGCAACACGGTTTGTGCCTCGGCCAGCGCGTCGGCGATGGCTGCGTTGACCACGCGCTCCACGCCACATTGCGGGTTGGGGTGATCGGCGCCGATCGCAAACAGATGCGGGCCGCCCACTGCACGGTGCACGTCCAGCAATGTCACCTGGGTCAGGTCGCACGCGATATGCCAGCCACCGTTGTGGCCCTTGCTCGACTGCACGTAGCCGGCAGCACGCAAGCCGGCCATGGTCCGACGCACCACCACCGCATTGGTCGACAGCATGCCGGCGATCTGCTCGGAGGTTATCGGCTGCTGGCTTCTGGCCATGTGCAACAGCACATGCAGCATGCGGGAAAGGCGGCTATCGGTTCGCACGCGGTCTCGGTTTGCTCAATCGACGGAAGGCAACGTGGCTGCGCCACCGCACGATTGTGCCGCAGCCCCGCGCAGATGTCGCAGCCGGCGCCGCGCAGCCGCGCATGCAGCAGTCAAACCACTGCCCATTGATCGCGCCCGGCGGTCTTGGCGGCGTACAGCGCAAGATCGGCCTGCCCCAGCAGCACATCCAGGCCGCTCCCCGCAGTGACGCTCACCGCGCCCATGCAGAAGCGCACCGGCTGATTGGCCGGCAGGCCGGCGATCTCGATCGCGGCCACCGCGTTGCGCAGCCGTGCGAACACCGCCGGAATCTCCTCTGCGCTGCAGCCCGGCAGCACCAGCAGGAACTCTTCGCCGCCCAGCCGGCCCAGCCGATCCTGCGTGCGCAGCGCCAACCTGGAGGCGCTGGCAAGCGCCTTGAGCACGGCATCGCCGGCGGCGTGGCCATGCATGTCGTTGATCAGCTTGAAGTGGTCCAGATCGATCAATGCCAGCATGCACGGGACCTGCGAGCGCACCGCCTGCTCGACCTGTTGCTGCGCCTCGGCGCGAATGGCGCGGCGATTGGGCAGGCCGGTGAGTTCGTCGCGCATCGCCAGCCGCGAGAGTTGCCTTCGGTGGCGCGCACCGAAGGCCAGCACCACCAGCGCGCCCAGCAACAGCAGGCAGGCCGCGCAGAGTGCAATCCACAAGGCGCGTTGACCGGCTTCGCGGGCCTGCAACGCCAGTTGCGCGGTCTCGCTGCGGCGGCGCAACTCGGCGGTTTCCGCGCCACGGCGTGCATCTTCATAACGCGCCTGCAGGCGCAGCATCACGGTGTCGCGCTGGCGATCCAGGCTCTGCGCACGCAGCGTGTTGGCGCGCTGCAGTTCCTGGTAGGCCTCGGCATGCCGCCCCTCCGCTGCCAGTGCCTGGGCAATGGCATCGAGCAGTCGCGCGCGCCGCACCAACGGCAGATTGGGGTCGTCCGCTGCCCTGGCCGCGATGATCTCCATGCCGAGGCTGCCGGACTTGAGCGCGGTCAATGCCCGCAACAACACCGCATGGCAGGCGGCCACGCGGCCGACATTGCCCTGGTGTTGCATCAACGGCAGCGCCTCGCGCGCCATTGCCAGTGCCGCGGTGGCATCGCCGGCGTCGATCAGCACCTCGCTGGCGCTGGTCAATGCCGCGGCCACGCCAGCCTGATCGCCCAGCTCGCGGCTGAGCGCCAGCGCGCGCCTGAAATGCAGCAGCGACGCGTCCGGCTGCTGCGCTGCCAGCGAGGTGCCGTATTCGTATTCGATCAGGCTGCGCTGGAAGCGTGCCGGCTGGCCGCGCAGGCGCGCCAGGGCGCGCTGCAGATAGTCCTCGGCATCGTTGTCTTCCGCCGAACGGCCGCCCACGCGGCTGGCCAGCGAGCCGAGCTGGGTCAAGGCATCCAGCTCCAGGCTCAAGCTGTGCTCGCGCACCGCGCACTGGTAGCTGGCCTGCGCCGCGTTCCAGGCCTCGTCGCTGCTGCCGGAGGCGAGCATGCTCCACATGTCGACCGCTTCGATCTCGCACAGCAGATCGTTGCGCCCCAGCGCGCGCGCCTGCTGACGCAGCGCTTCCAGCCGCGCCAGCATGCCGCGGTTGGGGCTCTCGCGCACATCGCTGAGCGCCTGCACGATCGCCAGCCACAGCTGCGCCTGCGCCGCGTTGCCGCGCACCCGTTCCAGCAGCGCATGCGCCTGGGCCAGGGCTGCCTGGCGGCGCTCGGTCTCTTCCAGCGAAATCAGCGCCCGCGCCTGCGCCAGCGAGGCCCAGAACTGCGCATCGGCGTCGCCATCGCTGCGGGCACGCTCGAACGCAGCCTGGGCGGCCTGCAAGGCGGCCCTGGGGTCGTCGATCGCGGCGGTCTCGATGCTCTTCCACGGCTGCGGCTGCGCCCACAGCGCCGCGCTGAACAGCATTGCAGCCATCCCCACGACCATGCGCCGCCAGCGTGGCGTCGCACTGCTCATCGACACCTCACGGCGACGATGAGTCACACCGCATGGCTGCCGTGCACAAGACACGCCGCCCGGCCCGCATCGGGTTTGCTGGTTGCTGCGGCACTCGAGCTCTCCCATGGTTGGCTGGCGGTGGAATCGGGGCGATATCGGCGTCTGATGGACGCCACTTCGATGCAAAACACGCGGTCATGATGACCGGCGAACACGGCAGGTCATGTGATCGCCACGCTATGCGTCAAGAGCGTTAGCGGCCTGCGTGCAGCGGGCTTGAATCGGCCGGCAGATCGCATGACAGCGGCCTGCGGCCATGCCCCTTGGCAAGCGCTGCGGCCCGGCGGGCGACCCGCGCCGTCGCGGCTGCCGCACATTGCCGCATGCAACCACCCCGCGACAGCCACGTAAACTGCGGCACGGCAGCTGCTGCCGCCCCCCGGATCCTGGAGACGCCGTGACATCCCGCCTGCCCCGCCTGCTCACGCTGCTCGCCGTCGCCTTGCTGTCGGCCTGCGCCACCCAGGCGCCGCGTGCGCCACAGCGCTCCCCGGACGCGGTCAAGGCCGACATCGCCCGGCGCCTGCCGGCCACGCTGGGCGATCGCAACGGCTGGGCCGACGATGTCTACGTGGCGCTGTCCTCGCAGGGCCTGGACACCAGCGCCGAGCACATCTGCGCGGTGCTGGCGGTGACCGAGCAGGAGTCGACCTACCAGGCCAATCCGGTGGTGCCCAATCTCGGCAAGATTTCGCGCGCCGAGATCGACCGCCGTGCCAGCGCGCATCACATTCCCGGCTTCATGGTCGATGCCGCCCTGCGCATCGACTCGCCCGACGGCCGCAGCTATGCCACGCGCATCGCGAGCGCGCGCACCGAGCAGGAGCTGAGCCGCATCTTCGAAGACTTCACCGGCAGCGTGCCGCTGGGGGCGCGCCTGTTCGACGGGCTCAACCCGGTGCATACCGCCGGGCCGATGCAGGTCAGCATCACCTTTGCCGAGCAGCATGCCGAGCGCTACCCGTATCCGCCCGGCGACTCGATCCGCCACGAGGTGTTCAGCCGTCGCGGCGGGCTGTGGTTCGGCACCAGGCACCTGCTCGGGTATCCGGCCAGTTACGACGCACTGCTGTACCGCTTTGCCGACTTCAATGCCGGCTGGTACGCCAGCCGCAATGCCGCCTTCCAGGCGGCGCTGAGCAAGGCCAGCGGCATCGCGCTGACCCTGGACGGCGACCTGTTGACACCGGGTGCCAGCCTGGATGCGCCCGGCGGCACCGAACGCGCCGCACGCGCCCTGGGCAGCCAGCTGGCGATGAGCGACCGGCAGCTACGCCGCGCCCTGGAAGCCGGCAACTCTGCCGATTTCGAAGCCACCGCGCTGTATCGCCAGGTCTTCGCGCTGGCCGAGCGCAGTGCCGGCAAGCCGCTGCCGCGCGCGGTGCTGCCCGGCATCACACTGGAAAGCCCCAAGATCACCCGCACCCTCACCACCGCCTGGTTCGCGCAACGCGTGAACGAGCGCTGGAAGCGCTGCATGGGCAAGTAAGCCACTGGCTTGCCGCGCTGCGAGCACTGCCTGCGCTGCGCACCGCCATCTCATTCCCCGCTCAGGCGACTGGTCAACACATCGCCGACAACAGGGCCATGTTCCACCTTGCCATCGCTACCGCGTTGATAGTTGATGCCGACCCGACACGCGGCAGGGTGCATCTCCCAGACCCAGCCGTACAGGGCGCGCCCGGTGTCTGGCGGCGAGCGCAGCGGCATGTTCATGCGCAGCCCATCGTCCTGGCCTCGGTCCAGTGTGCACATGACGGTGCCGGCGCCGTCGTCTTCAGCGTCGGGGTCGACGTCGTCCACATGGGTGATGGTGGCGATGATCGCTTCGGCAGTCACCCGTTGCTGTAACGCGCGTGGAAGATCGGCAAGCGGGGGCGCAGCGCGTCCACCGGATGGCTCCTCGACAAATGCATCGCCCAACCTCACCTTGCGAAAGTAATACTCGCTGCGGCCCAGCGTTTTCGAGCCATCCATGGCCGTTGCCATGTCTGCCAGCTCGTCGGCGCGCAGCAGGAACATGTCGGTACCCGAGCGCATGACCAACAGCTGCGCATCGTTGGCATCGCTACCACTGGAGTCGCTGCGCAACCGAATATCGAGCGTCACCTGTTCGTCGCCAATCTCGGTATGCGTTACCTCGTAGCGGCCCGCATACGCACGCACATCGGTGCGTGCAAGGCTGCGATGATCGATTTTCCAAAACAGCAGGCGATACTGCCCGTTGGGCTCGATCGCCAGCATGCGATGCCAATCGATGTAAGACGACAGGTACACGCCCTGCAGGTCGCTGCTGCACTGTGGCGCGTTGAAGATGCCCTCGAACATAGAGCGCTGCTCTGCGGGCAATGCCTCGCCATTGGTCGTAGGTGCATCGGCAACGGTTGCAGGGCCGTCGACAGCATCGCGAAGCCGGGTGTGCAGCGCCAACGCATCGACCTTGTCGACTCGCAACATCTGCATCGAAAACATCATCTGATCGATCTCGTAGACCTCGCCCGCAGCCAGTGCGCCGCACTCTTTGCGCGCGGCGGCGAGCAGGGCCGATGGGATCAGGGAGTCGCAGAATTCCGCCTCGCACAGGGACTGATTGAAGAAGTCGTCCAGGTTCCAGGTCAGATCGCCAGTCGCTTTCGAGACCGGATCCAGATAGGCCACGTCTTCGTCGGTGGCGGTCAGCTTGCGGTAGTACAGCAGCGCGCCGAAGGGGGTGAGCGCGATCGGAATACGCCGCACCGCATCGGGTGGCGAGACGATCCAGCGATCCAGCACCGGTTGCCATTGCCGGGGGTCGATCAGCGCGAGTTGCATGTCGCCATAGTGCCCCAGTCCTTTTTGGCGCCAGAGTTCAAGCAGGCTGGCAGGCAGCACCGGCGCATAGGCGGCAATCAGGTCCGCCGGGGCAGGCTGCGTCTTGCACGGCGGGTGTGCCTTGATAAAGGGGGACAGTGCCAAGCGGCGGAACCATGACATCAGACGGCCTCCAGTCAACGTTGCGTGCGTTCAATAAATCCAAATCGTGCCCAATGGCCTGTGTGGACGCCGGGAAGCGTAGTTCATGCCGGGACATTCCCGCAGTCAGTGGTTGGCCGATCACCGGTGTGCGTGCGGTCCACGGGTGTGATCTCCCTCGATGGGCATCGCGCTCGACGAACCTCATCGGTCACGCTGTGGCGGTGCCGGTCCGGCCGATGCGCTTGGCAACCGCTCCATCACAGGCCCGCCCCGCGTCGGCCGCCGAAACGCGTGCGGTCCGCCCCAGTCGACAATGGCGCGAGCACGACTTCTGGCAGAGGCACCCGGCCCTCATGGCCGGTAGCATCGGACGGTCGCACCGACCGCGTTGCGCGCTCCTTTCGTCCCGGAGAGTCTTTCATGCCCACCCCGTTGCTGTTGCGGCAGCTGTTCGCCGCCATCGCCCTGGCCACCCTGCCGGCACTCGCCAGCGCACAGACGCCTGCCGTCACCGAGGCCGACTACGCCCGCGCCGAGCGCCTCACCAGCTATCTGGCGCAACCGTTGGTCGATCACCAAGCCACCCGCATCGACTGGCTGGACGCCACCCACGTGGTCTATGTCGACCACGATGCCAAGGGCAATCAGCTGCTGCAGCTGGACACCGCCACCGGCAAGAGCGCGCCGATCTTCAAGCAGTCTGCGCTGGTCGCCTCGCTCAATACGCTGCTCAAGACCGGCGACAAGCCGCTCAAGGCCGACACCTTCGCCCCAGCGGTCAAGCGTACCGCCGATGGCCGCTACCGCCTCAACGTGCGCGACACCGCCGTGGTCTGCGATGCGCGTGCGCGCTGCAGCAAGCTGTATGCAAAGGACAAGGCCGAACCGGGCGTGCTGTCGCCGGACAAGCGCAGCGAAGCCTTCATTCGCAACTGGAACCTGTGGGTGCGCGATCTCGCCAGCGGCCAGGAGACCCAGCTCACCCGCGACGGCGTGGAAAACTTCGGCTATGCCACCGACAACGCCGGCTGGCAGCACAGCGACAACGCCATCGTTGCGTGGTCGCCGGACTCGCGCAAGATCGCCACCTTCCAGCAGGACCAGCGCAAGACCGGCGACATGTACCTGGTCAGCACCAAGCTCGGGCATCCGGAACTGCAGTCGTGGAAATACCCGCTGGCCGGCGACAAGGACGTGACCATGATCGAGCGCGTGGTCATCGACGTACCCACGCGCAGCGTGCTGCGGCTGAAACTGCCGCCCGACCAGCACCGCTCCACCCTGTGCGATGACGTCAGCTGCTCGCCGGGCCTGTGGGACGATGTGAAGTGGGCGCCGGACGGCAAGACGCTGGCCTTCGTGTCCACCTCGCGCTTCCACAAGCAGGCCTGGTTGCGCATTGCCGATGTCGCCACCGGCGAAGTGCGCACCGCCTTCGACGAAACCGCCAAGACCTATTACGAAAGCGGCCAGGTCGCCGCGAACTGGGCGTACCTGCCCGGCAGCAACGAGGCGGTGTGGTTTTCCGAGCGCAGCGATTGGGGCCAGCTGTATCTCTACGACCTGGCCACCGGCAAGCCCAAGCGCGCGATCACCAGCGGCGAGGGCAACGTGACCGAGTTGCTGCGCGTGGACCCGCTGACGCGCACTGCCTGGTTTGTCGGCGTCGGCCGCAGCCCCGGCGTGGACCCGTACTACCAGCAGCTGTGGAAGGTGAGCCTGGACGGTGGTGAGCCGGAGCTGCTCACGCCAGAAGTCGCCGATCACAGCATTGCGCTGGCGCCCGATGGCGCCCGCTTTGTCGATACCTATTCCACCTCGGTCACGCCACCGGTCACGCTGCTGCGCGATGCCGGCGACGGACGCAAGGTCAGCACCATTGCCACTGCCGACATCAGCCGCCTCAAGGCGGCCGGCTGGGTGCCGCCGGAGCCGATCACGGTCAAGGCGCGCGATGGCAAGACCACGCTGTATGGCCTGATGTTCAAGCCCAGCAACTTCGACCCGGCGCGCAAGTACCCGATCATCGATTACGTCTATCCCGGCCCGCAAACCGGCTCGGTCCGCGGCCGCAGTTTCCTTGCCGGCCATGGCGACAATCAATCGCTGGCGGAGCTGGGCTTCATCGTGGTCGCCATCGACGGCATGGGCACACCGTGGCGCTCCAAGACCTTCCACGACACCTGGTACGCCAACATGGGCGACAACACCCTGCCCGACCAGGTGGCCGGCCTCAAGGAACTGGGCCAGCGCTATCCGTGGATCGACCTGGGCCGCGTCGGTATCTGGGGCCACTCCGGCGGCGGCAATGCATCCACCGCCGCGATGCTGCGCTACCCGGACTTCTTCAAGGTGGCCTGGTCGGAAAGCGGCAACCACGACAACCGCGGCTACGAGGACGACTGGGCCGAGAAGTATCACGGCGAGCACATCGTCAACAAGGACGGCAGCTCCAACTACGACGACCAGGCCAACGCCACCCACGCCAGCAAACTCAAGGGCAAGCTGATGCTGGTGCACGGCACCCTGGACGACAACGTGCCGCCGTATCTCACCCTGCTGGTGGCCGATGCCCTGATCAAGGCCAACAAGACCTTCGACATGCTGATGCTGCCCAATGCCAAGCACGGCTATGGCGAGCTCACCCCGTATGTCAGCCGCCGCCGTTGGGACTACTTCGTGCAACACCTGCTCGGTGCCACGCCGCCGACCGACTACCAGATGAAGCCGATGCCCAAGAACTGAGCGATGTGCACGGCACCTCTCCTTAGAACGCCAATGCAGCAGCGTGCAGACAACGAACCGCCACACGCGCCGCTCGTTGTGGCGCCAGCCGTACGTACTGGCGCTGTACGCTTCCACAGCGCTGGAACCTGCTGATGACGACTGCGCTGTGCACCGGTAAGCGGAACATCGCTGGCCGCTGACGCGCTTCAGATGGCGGGCTGACGGAAGAGTGTGGACATCCACACGCCTCCGCCAGCCCGGCCACATGCTCACCAGTCCATGGCGACTCGATGCACGTGGCTCGGCAATGCAGCCACCTCATCCAACCATGCAATGCCAATCGTCAGGCAGTGGCGGGGTCGGGAATCGTCGCGGTGGCGGGCGTTGCCTGGTTGTACTTGATCGAGGCGATTGTATTGCACAGTCCCACCAAGGTCTGCCAATCCTGGTTGGCGGAATTCAGATTGGACTGAAGCTGCGGCAGGTTCAAATTGGTGACGTTTCCGTTGCAGTTGGTCAAGTCCGTCACCACGGTATTCAACTCGGACTCAAGCTCTTGCCAGACCTGCAACACCAGGGAAATCTGCGTGCTGGCCGCTTGCGAAAGCGCGATCAATCCATTGACCTGGTCATTCAGCACCGCCAGGCTCGCCGCCTGCTGGGTCACAGCATTCATATTGCTGTTGTCGGCCTCTACCTGGCTCTTCAACGCCTGAATCTTGTTCGATGCGATGACCATCGTCGTGATCAGTGCTGCTGCGGCGACGATCCCGAATGCCAAGCCGATCCCGAACGAGAAAATTGCAATCACCGCACCAGTAAAGAAGGCGACACCTGCAGCAATCGCAGATGCCGTCTCGACGGTTTGCCAATGGCTGATTTCCGACTGCAGCGACGCGATATCGGCCTTGAACGCAGCGATCTTGGCCTGATCCACCTCCTGCTCCTTGGTCGAGTCAACGACTGCCTGCGCCAGCACTGCCGCATCGGAGGTCAGGTTATTGCTGAATGTGGTGATGGACTGCTGGACAGTCACCGCGCTCTGCGTATAAGACGTGATTTGGGAGATCATGCTGCCGAACTGAGACTTCAGCGCAGCAATCGCAGCGGCATTGGTCGGATCGTTCTGCAGCACCGCCACCAGGGAATTGATGGTGGACATGCTGACATTGAAGGAAATGCCATAGCCCGCAATCGAGTTGGGGATACTGACGAGATTGGTCGCAATCGGATACCAGCCATTGGCGTGAATCTGTGCATCGCTGAACGCTGTCTGGAACGTGCTGTACCACGTGGGCGAAGGCGAGATCGTCGGCAACTGCGTGTTGCCGATGCCCAAGACATAGGCCATGACCGCATTATTGGCATTGAATGCGTTTGCAAGTTGCTGATCGATGGGCAACGGATCGTTGGAGACGGCAGCCAATACACGCGAGGTACCGATCGCACTCGCGATGCTGGTCACCTGCGGGGCCGAACTCAGAGCAAAGGGAAAAAACGGCTTCTTCTGCGCTTGCATGGATCGTCTCCTGATGCTGTCAACCAATGAATCGAGGAATGTCACCGCCAGATCCGGACCGCTGGTTCTCGGATCCAGACGTTCTGTTTACGTCACCTGCGTGTGGTCCCATGGATCCGTTCGCCTTGGGTCCATGCCGGATTGCGACCACCGATGCCCGAACCCGGACGCGTTGGACGCTCCATCAACGCTTGCCATTGAACACAGCGACTGCCGGCCTGCTGCCACAACGGAACAGCACCGATGATCGATGCTCTCGAGAACGCTGCCGTGCTATCTGCGAAAGCACCGAGTGCCCGAGAACCCCAGCATCCCCGAACCGATGCGCACCGACCCGTCGATTTGTCTCAGACGGCACATCGTCCGGCAGGTGCATGCTCTACCACGCCGATCGCCAGTGGCGTCCACAAACAGCGGATGCGTTGGTCGATCGCCTCCACTGCAATGGCGATCACGCCGCATCGGGGTTCGCCCCGGCGCGGTCAGCCGGCAGTTCGCGTCGGCACACCCAACAGGCCGATACGCCGGAACCACATTTCCAGCGGCACCGTCACCAGTGGCGGCAACGCGGCCAGCAGGCTCAGCGCCCACGCCCACCACGGCCAGCGCAGGCGCAGCGCGGCAAGCACGCTGACCGCCACATAGAGCAGGAAGGCCGCGCCATGCAGGCGCCCGAACAGCCACACCACAAGCTCGGTGGTGTGCGTGCCGTACTTGAGCAACATGCCGAGCAACAACCCGGCCCAGGTCAGCCCCTCGATAAAGGCGGCCACCGCAAACAGCCGACCGATCGGCGACAACGCAGAAGAAGCACGCATGCAACACTCCAGACGGACAGGGATTGCCGCGACGCGATGGCGGCGGCGACGCCCGCTGGCAGTTGCATTCTACAGAGCGCGTCGCGCATCGGCAGCCGGCCTGCGTTCCTGGCGATAATGGTGGCCCTTGCACCACCTGCCGGCCTCCCATGCGCACCCTCTTCTTGCTCGCCGTGCTTGCACTGGCGCTACTGCCCACCACCTCCATCGCCGTACAGCTGCAGGACGGCGACTTGCTGTTCGTCACCGCCGCCCGCACCGGCCTGAGCGGTGCCATCGACGATGCCACCGCCAGGCAGGATGCCCCCAGCTTCGATCATGTGGCACTGCTCGCCCATGACGCTACCGGACAGGTGCTGCTGCACGCAGACGAACAAGGCTCGCGGCAGCAGCCGCTGCAGGCATTCGTCGAAGAAGCCAACGCCAAGCATCGACAGATCCATGTGTACCGGCTGACGGAAGAACAGCGCAATGCGATCCCCGGCGCCATCGCGCAGGCACGGCGCATGCTTGGCAAGCCTTATAACCAGACCTACGTGCAGGACGACAACAGCTACTACTGCTCGGACTTCATCGAACGCGCGTTCCGCGCCCAACACGTGTTCGCCCTGCAACCGATGAACTTCAAGAACCTGCAGACCGGCAAGGTCTCGCAGTACTGGACCGACTTTTACCGCAGCAAGGGCATGGACGTGCCGCAAGGCCTGCCTGGCACCAACCCGAACGATATGGCGGCCGCTCCCGTGCTGGCGTATGTCGGCCGTTTGAATTGATGCGCGGGAATGCCGCGCGTGGTCAGGAGAGAATGGTGAACAAGGCATTGCCGGCAGGGCTGCTCGCCTTGTCACTGGTTGGCTGCATCAATGCACCACCCGCACCGCAGGAAAAGGCGGCTGTGCCGCAGCAAGCACCGGCACCTGCCAAAGCGGCCATGGCCACCGCGCTAGCTGGGCAACGCGGCGAAGGCCGGCCGTACGAGATTGTCGACAGCCAGGTTTGGGATGTCCCGGATCCGGCATCAGGCCGCCGCTATCAGGTCGTTGTCGGCTTGCCGGCCGGCTACGCCGACCACCCGGAGCGTCGCTATCCGGTTCTTTACGTCACCGATAGCGACTATGCGTTCCCCGTGGTGCGGCAGATCGCGCGCCGCTTGAACGGCGACGGGCCGGCAATCGAGGACTTCATCCTGGTCGGGCTGTCCTACGCGGTGGGCGACGAGCCAATGCCCAGCCGGCGGCGCGATTACACCCCGACGCTGGAAAATGGCGACACCGCACCGCCCAATGCAACCCACGGTGGCAGTGCGGCCTACGCGTCCTACCTGCGCCAGCAGGTGCTGCCCTTCATTGCCGGCCGCTACCGAACCGACGAAGGCAGGCGCCTGTTTCTCGGGCATTCCTACGGTGGCCTGCTCGGCACCCAGATCCTGTTGAGCACACCGCAGATGTTTTCCGGCTATCTGCTTGGCAGCCCCTCGTATTGGTACGGCGAGCACGCCACGGCCGCGCAGGAAAAGCGCTTCGCTGCGGTACACACCGATGCACCGGCGCGGGTCTACATGTACGTCGGCGAGTACGAGCAGGTGCGCTACAACAAGCAGTACGACATGGTGATCGACGCCAGGAACCTGGTGCAGACGCTGCGCGCGAGACAGTATCCGTCGCTGCGGCTGGAGCTGGAGGTGCTCAACGACGAAGATCACCTGAGTGTCGCGCCGCGCGGCATCACCCATGGGCTGAAGTTCCTGTTGGGCACCAAGGCACCCTGAGTGCAATGCCGCGCGCCTGATTGCGCGGCGCAAGCCGATACATCCCCGGCAGCGCACCGCAAGCACACCCAGTGCCGTGCGGGCGCCGCCAATGCACGGCATGCACAAGCTCTTGCCAACGCCCATACATGCGCCGTCCTAGTGTGTGCACATCCATACAGCGTGCCGCACGCAGCGCATTCCGCCTGCGATTGTTGAGCACATGCAGAGGTGTACATGGCTTTGATTCATTCCATCCTGATGGGCGCCGTCGCCGGCATGCGCTCGATGACGCCGCTGGCGGCGGTCACCAATGCTGCGCGTACCGGCAAGCTTCCTGCCGACAACGGCGCACCGCCGCTGCTGGCCAATCCGCTGGCATCGGCCGGCATGCTCGCGCTTGCCGGCGGCGAGCTGGCAGGCGACAAGATGAAAACCGCGCCCGACCGCATCGTGCTGCCCGGCATGATCGCGCGCATCGCCACCGGCGTGATCGTCGGCGCGGCCCTGGCTCCCCGCCATCAGCGCGGCGTCGCCGCACTGATGGGCGCGTCCACCGCAGTGGCGGCCGCCTATCTCACCTTCAACCTGCGCATGCGTGCGATCGAACGCTACGGCCAGACCAGTACCGGCGTGGTCGAAGACGCGATCACGGTGGGCGCGGCGACGTTGATCATGCGCGATGCGGCCAAGCATTAGCGCGACGTCCCTCACCTAAGTCTGTCGCCAACCGCAACCACAGGGCGCGCTATGGCGACGGCTGCTCCACCGTCGCCATAGCGAAGCAATAACACGGTGCGCGATTGCGCTGCGGCAGTCGCAGCAGCGCAGGGATCACAGCCTACGCAGGCCGGTAGATCGCGCAGAGCTTGTTGCCGTCCGGGTCGCGCACGTAGGCCAGCCAGACCGGCCCCATGCGGCTTTCACGCACGCCCGGCGGATCTTCGATGGACATGCCACCTGCCGCCACCGCAGCGTCGTGGAAGGCATGCACCTGCTCGGGCGAGCCGCAGCTGAAGCCCACGGTGGCGCCGTTGCCGTTGGTCGCGGGCGCATCGTTGATCGGCTCGCTGACAACGAAAGTACTGCCGGCGTGGCGATAGAACAGGCGCACATGGCCCGAGCCGGCAGGGTTGACCAGTGGTTCAGCGGCACCGAGGACGCCGCCGAGCACCGCATCGTAAAACTGCCTGGACCGCGCAATATCGTTCGATCCCACCATCACATGATTCAGCACGCATCACTCCTGTTCGTATCGAAGGCGCACAGCTTAGGGCAGCACGTGGATATCCGGCAGCATTCGGCGAACAGCTGCATCAGCCGCCACGCCCGTGCAGCGCCTGCAGATCCAGCACCGGCCCCAGCGGCACGATGCCGGTGGGGTTGATCATGTCGTGACTCTGGTAGTAATGGTGCTTGATGTGCTGGAAATTCACCGTGTCTGCGATACCCGGCATCTGATACAGCTCACGCAGGTAGCCGGACAACTGCGGATAGTCGGCAATGCGCCGCAGGTTGCACTTGAAATGGCCGACATACACCGCGTCGAAACGCACCAGCGTGGTGAACAGCCGCCAGTCCGCTTCGGTGAGCCGGTCGCCGCACAGGTAGCGCTGCTGGCCAAGGCGCGCATCGAGCCAATCCAGGCTCTCGAATAGCGGCACCACCGCCTCTTCGTACGCAGCTTGCGTGGTGGCAAAGCCCGCCTTGTACACGCCATTGTTGACGGTGTCGTACACCCGCGCATTGATCGCATCGATCTGCTCGCGCAGCGGCGCCGGATAGAAATCGCCGGGCGCAGCACCAACCGCGTCGAAGGCGCTATTGAACATGCGAATGATGTCGGCCGACTCGTTGCTGACCACCGTGTTGCGCTCGCGATCCCATAGCACCGGCACGGTCACGCGCCCGGAATACTGCGGATCCGCCTTTAGATAGACCTCGTACAGATGCTGCGCCTGGTGGAGCGCATCGCCCACCACGCCCGGCCCTGGCGCAAACGTCCAGCCCTGCTTGCCCATCAGCCAGTGCACCACCGACACGTCGATCATCGACTCCAGACCTTTCAGGCGCCGGAAGATCAATGTGCGATGCGCCCACGGGCAGGCCAGCGACACATACAGGTGATAGCGCCCGGGAGCGGCCTGAAAGCCACCGTCCCCATGCGGGCCGGGGCTGCCATCGCGCGTCACCCAATTGCGGAACTGCGATTGCGAGCGCTCGAAACGCCCACCGCTCTTGTCGGTGTCGTACCAACTGTCCTGCCACTTGCCATCGACCAATAGGCCCATTTAGCTCTCCTTCTGCAACGTTGAAGGATCACCGTAGCGCAGACGATTTGGAGGCAGCGCGATGGTCGGGCGTTTCATCGGCAAACACAGCGTTGCAGTGGGCCTGCACGCCCTATGAGCAACAGACGCAGATCGGCCCACAACGCAGGGCGAAATTTCGCCGAGGTCGACAATATACCAAAAGTAAGTTACTAATGGTAATTAAATCCCACCGAACCAATCCATGCACACCCTGATCGTCGTTGCACACCCGGACACCCAATCATTGACCCACGCGGTCGTCGCCCGCCTCGCCGATGGGCTCGCCACCACGAAGGCCGGACACTCGGTCGAAATTGCCGATCTGGCGGCGGAAGGGTTCGACCCGCGCTTCACCGCAGCGGACATCGCCTTGTTCCAGAAAAAGGCGCCGGCACCGGCAGACGTCGCCGCCGAACACACGCGGCTCGATCGGGCCGACGCCCTGGTGTTGGTCTACCCGATTTATTGGTGGTCGTTTCCTGCTTTGCTCAAAGGCTGGATCGACCGTGTGTTCACCAACGGCTGGGCCTATGCAGAATCGGAAAACGGCAACGTGGTGAAAAAACTACAGCGCCTGCAGATCCACCTGGTGGCTGTGGGCGGTGCGGACGCAGGTACCTTCGCTCGCCATGGCTACGACCAGGCCATGCAGACGCAGATCGCCCACGGCATCTTCGATTACTGCGGCGCACCGGTCGCAACATCGCAGTTTCTGCTTGCCTCCGATCCTGGCTTTCCGGCAGCGCATCTGGAGACCGCGTGGGCGATTGGCCGTAAGCTGTTTGCCGACCACCGCCCAAGCGCCCCAGAGTCTCGATGAGTCCACCGCCCGATATATCGCCACGCCGCCGCCTGCCCAGGGAAGAACGCACGCGTCAGCTTCTGGCCAAGGCATGGCAACTGATCGGCGAGGAAGGCACCGATGCCCTGACGCTGGGCAGGCTGGCCGACGCGGCCGGCGTGACCAAGCCGGTGGTGTACGACCACTTCGGTACCCGCAACGGGCTGTTGGCCGCGCTTTACCAGGATTACGACGCGCGCCAGACGGCAATCTTCGACGCCGCCGTCGAGGCCGCTGCGGCGACCCTGCAGGACAAGGCCCGCGTGATCGCCACCAGCTACGTCAACTGCGTGCTGACCCAGGGACGCGAGATCTCCGGCGTCGTCGCCGCCCTCACCGGCTCCCCGGAACTGGCCGCCGTCAAGAAACAATACCAACACGCCTTCATCGCAAAGTGCGCAGCGCTGCTGGCGCCTTTTTGCGCATCATCCGGCATTTCGTCCGCCAGCCTATGGGCCATGCTCGGCGCTGCCGACGCACTCTCCGACGCCGCCGTTGCCGACGATCTCAGCGAAGCGCAGGCGCAGCACGAACTGCAGGCGATCATTCTGGGCATGGTCGAGCGAAACGGTTAACCCGGCAAGGCAACAAGGAAGTTGCCGGTCACTTGAGCCATCATTGGACAGCTGGACTGACCTGCGTGTCATTCCAGAACGCGCGACGCATTGCAACGTCCCAGAGCTATCTTCGGCTGACCGAAGCGAACGCAATGATCACTGGCTGTTGAAGCCCAAGACATGCAACGGCAAGGCAACACATGTTGCCTTGCCGAAATTTGGCGACACACGCTACTTGGCAATCACCGACGTGCCGGAAGGCACCATGTAGCAGGCCTGCGCCTTCTTGCAGGCATCGGCATTGAGCTCGGCGATCTGGCTGGCCAGGTACTGCTCGGGCGTCAGGCCCATGCGGTTGCGGTATGCATTGTCGGCATCGGCCTTGGCGACCTGTTCCTGCTCGCGTTGCCGCTCTGCGGTCGTCGCCTCGACCAGCGTCTTGACACGCTGTTGCTGCGCAGCGGTGAGGTTCATCTGCTGCAACACGTCCGGATTGGGGCGCGCGCGTCCGAGCGTGATGTTCTGGATCTGGATCGGCAAGCCTTGTTGCTTGACCAGCGCGCTGACGTTCTGGGTGACCGAATCGTCGATTTTCCTGGCGGTATCCGGGTCGCTCATCATCTTGGTCATGTCATAGCGCTTGACCTGATCGCGCACGATGGACGCGTACTGGCTGGCGACATTGTTCTTGAACCAGTCCTGCCCAAACCCGGACAGCAGCAAGGCCGGGGCGGTGATCCGGTACTGGATCTGGGTCGAGAAGTCCAACAGGATATTGTCGCTGGAGGAGAAATCGTCGAAGGCCACCTGCACGGTTTGAGGGGTGACATCCACATACGACGCAGAGGTGGTCAACCAGGTGTACGTGCGCCCGGGATCACGCACATCGTCCAGGCGGATGCCACCCTTGCCGAAGAACAGCGGTTTATCCACCAGCACGGCTTGTTGCCCCGGATCGGGCGAGACCACCGTACACGCACAGAGCAAGCCGGCCAGCCCGAAAGCCAGCATGGAATTCTTCATCAATGTCCCCTTGAATGGATGGGCGTGAAGCCCCTCCGGTATGGGGAAAGATTATCCAATCCGAAACGCGATCGCACCCCGGCCTCCCGCATGACGGGCGGCAACACGCCGCTGCATGCAAACACGTACACACAAACCTTCCAGCCGCGTGCTGAGAGCTGAACCTGGCGCACGCCCTGCGCGGCGATTGGATGCATCCCCGGCAGCGACGCCCGCACCGTCGCAACCCATCCAGCCCTGTCATTGGCGCGCGCACCCAAGGATCGGCGAAAATAGCTGCGGTCCGGGCGCTCCGGCCTGCGGCGGCGGCGGTCCAGGCCAGCGTGGCCGCTGGCCGCCATCCATCGCGTCCACCGCGCCGCCCGCTGCATGCGCTCCGCCTTCTGTCGCTCTTTTTTCGGATCCATCTTGAACACCAACGCCCCACCCCCGCCCGCCGACGACCTGCCCCTGACCGACCGCCTGCGCGCGGCGCTGGACCTGCTGGAGGCCATCGAGGCCGACCGCAGCGTGCTCGACACGCTGCCCGAGGCCGACCGCGTGCGACTGCACCAGGTGGTGGCCAGGGTGTATCACCCCGAGCCCAAGGCGCGGCGGCAGCTGCTCAAGCAGCGCGAGCGCGAGCGGCATCAGGAGAAGGTGCGCAAGGCCGAAGCGCTGCTCGAGCAGCGCGGCATCCGCGCGCTGCGGCGCAAACCGGTGTTCAGCACGCCCAACTTCTTCCCGCCGCATGCCGCCGGCCTGCACGATGCGCACAACGGCCAGAATGCCACTGCCGCACCGGAGCCCACGCATTCGCCGGAGTTGCGCCACTGCTACGTCTGCAAGCAGAAGTTCACCCAGCTGCATCATTTCTATGACCAGATGTGCCCGGCCTGCGCCGAGCTGAACTACTTCAAGCGCACCGAAACTGCCGACCTGCGCGGACGCGTGGCGCTGCTGACCGGCGGACGGGTCAAGATCGGCTATCAGGCCGGTTTGAAGCTGCTGCGCGCCGGCGCGGAACTGATCGTCACCACGCGGTTTCCGCGCGATTCGGCTGCGCGCTATGCGCAGGAGCCGGACTTCAGCGAATGGGGCCATCGCCTGCAGGTGTTCGGCCTGGATCTGCGCCACACCCCCAGCGTAGAAGCGTTCTGCAGCCAGCTGCTGGCCACCCGCGACCGGCTGGACTTCATCATCAACAACGCCTGCCAGACGGTGCGCCGCCCGCCGCAGTTCTACGCGCACATGATGGCCGGCGAGACCGCCGCGCTGCATGAGTTGCCGGAAACCGTACGCAACTTGGTCGGCCATTACGAGGGCCTGCGCACGCCCGAACTGCTGCGCGATGCCTCGGCAATGGCGCTGCCGGCGGTGCATGGCCGCGGCCTGGACGGCGCCGACGGTCTCACCCGCGCCGCCGAGTTGTCGCAGGTGGCGTTGCTGGACGACGAACTGGTCGGCCAGCAGCACCTGTTCCCGGATGGACGCCTGGATCAGGACCTGCAGCAGGTGGATCTGCGCGGGCGCAACTCCTGGCGCCTGCTGATGGACGAAGTGCCCTCGGTGGAACTGCTGGAAACCCAGCTGGTCAACGCCATCGCCCCCTTCATCATCAACGCGCGGCTGAAGCCGCTGATGCTGCGCACGCCCGAGCGCGACAAGCACATCGTCAACGTCTCGGCGATGGAAGGGCAGTTCTACCGCAACTTCAAGACCACCCGGCATCCGCATACCAACATGGCCAAGGCCGCGTTGAACATGATGACGCGTACCTCGGCGGCCGATTACCAGAACGACGGCATCCACATGAACAGCGTCGACACCGGCTGGGTCACCGACGAGGATCCGGCGGACATCGCCGCGCTCAAGGTTCAGCAGGAACGCTTCCACCCGCCGCTGGACATCGTCGACGGCGCCGCGCGCATCGTCGACCCCATCATCCACGGCGCCAACACCGGCGAGCATGTGTGGGGGCAGTTCCTCAAGGACTATGCGCCGACGGATTGGTAAGGGCTTTCAGTCGCCAGGTGCCTGCACGGCGCCTGCTGCGAATGTTGCCGCCATGTGCATAACGGCCGAGCTCCCTTGTCGCCCCATTGACTGCACCGCCGCTAGCGTCACGGTCAATCAACCGAGACGCCCACATGACAGAGCACGGCAAGCCCAACCCGATCATCGACACCCTCTCCAACGTCATCGGCGCAATCCGTGCCGACGACGACATGCACGACCTGGCCCAGGCCCACGATGCGCTCGAGCCCAAGGCCATCGAGAAGCTGACGCCAGCCGAAGCCCGGCAGCAGCCGACCATTGCGGATGCGGTCAACAAGCTCCTGCACGACCAGGGCAAGTCCGCCGACCCGGAGGCGCTGGTGCCCGGCGTCAAGCGCACCTCCCACACGCTGGAAACGCCCGCCGGCAATCTCCCGGCCTTCGTCTATACCCCGCAAGGTGGCACCGCACTGCCGGTCATCGTCTATTTCCACGGCGGTGGCTGGGTGATCGCCAATGCCGAGGTCTATGACGGCGGCGCGCGCGGGCTCGCCAAGGAAACCGGCGCCATCGTGGTTTCGGTCGACTATCGCCAGGCGCCCGAGCACAAGTTCCCCGCCGCCTGGGACGACGCGCTGGCCGCCTACGAATGGGTGCTGGCAAACGCGGCAAGCATCGGCGGCAACCCGCAGCGTGTCGCCCTCGCAGGCGAGAGCGCCGGCGGCAACCTCGCCATCGCCACGGCCGTGGCCGCGCGCGACAAGGGGCTGCCGGCACCGACGCATATCCTGGCGGTCTACCCGGTCGGGCAGACCGGCAGCCTGCACACCGAGTCCTACATCGAAAACGCCATCGCCAAGCCTCTGAACAAGCCCATGATCGAATGGTTCGTGGGGCACCTGATCCGCAGCGACGCCGACAAGGCAGATACCCGTCTGGACCTGGTCAACGCCAACCTGCGCGGCCTGGCACCGGTGACGATCATCAACGCCACCATCGACCCGCTGCGCAGCGATGGCGCCAAGCTGGAAGACGCGCTCAAGGACGCCAACGTACCGGTCGAGCGTGAGGTCTACACCGGCGTAACGCACGAGTTCTTCGGCTGCGCCGCAGTCGTTGCCAAGGCCAAGGCCGCACAGGAGTACGCAGGCAAGCGGCTGCGCGAGTCGTTCCGCTAAACAAGGCACAGCGTCTGGCACGACAGGCGTGCCACGCGATAGCAGGAACAGATAATGTCCACACGAGGGCCGCCCTGGCATACCAGGCGGCCCTCTTTTTTGATCCTAGTTTGTGCGTTATCAAAACTATTACTGTCGGGACAGGGTATTGGCTCCAAGCCTGCCTCGTAGCGGCACGATGCGACAGGCCTGGGACTAAAAAGGACTACCGCAGCAACTCCTGCCGCAGCCATTGCATGTACGATCCAGCCAGGGGAGGAGTCGCGGTCAGACAAGGAGTTCGCCATGCATGGGATCCACTCCAAACGTACCATCGCCTATACGCAGGTCAGGCGCGCCCTGCAATCCGGCCGGTATCGACCCGGTCAGCGCATCGATCCGACAACGTTGGCTGCCGAGTTCAAGGTCAGCCCCACGCCGGTACGCCTTGCGTTGCATCGCCTGGTCGGCGAAGGCCTGGTCATCGATCACGCACGCTATGGCTTGCAGGTGCCGCTGCTCACCGAGGTCGCACTGCGGGATCTTTACGACTGGATGGACCGCCTGCTGCGGATGGCCTGCGATATCGGCGTTGCATCGACACCGCACGCCCCTGGCGAGTTGGAGACCACCACCGCACCTGCGGACGTGGTCAAGCAGACCTGGAAGCTCTTCGACGCCATCGCCCATGCCACGGCGCATTGGTCGCTGCATCATGCCGTCAGGCAGACCAACGACCGGTTGGCACCGGTGCGACGTGCCAAACATGGCCTGCTCGACTCTCTCGAAGAAGAACTGGCAGAGCTCACGCTGCACTGGCAGCAGCGCGACCTTGCCGCGTTGCAGACAGCGTTGCATGCCTATCACGTACGCCGTATCCAGGCCGTGCCGCGCATCGTGGCGGCGATGAATGAGCGCATCAATCAGGCTTCCAGCTTCGACGACTGAGTGTCGTCAGCGCAGCACATTGCGGGACCTGCATGCTGTGCTTGCGAGCTGCCTGTGACGTGCGCCTGATGTGGCGTGAAAGGTGCGATGCGACGCCACCGGCCAGATTTGCGCGGCCATCTTCGATGGCGGTCACACAGTGCATTTAATTATGACGGTGTCACGACTTAATCATTTGAAAATCAATACGCCCGTTTCCTAACGTGTCTGCGTCATGGATCCCCATGGCACAACCAGGAGACAGCGATGAACATCAATGACACCACCTACAGCGATGCATCCAGCGAGATCACGGTGCTTGGCGTTGCCAGCACCGACACCAAAGGCGGCCCGCTCGCTGGCGAAGAAATCGGCGGCTTCAACGTGCCTGGCATTTCCGAAGAGTGAACCCGAGGCGTGCCTGAGCGCACGCCTCTCCCACCAGGAGTAGAGACCATGGATACCAGCAACAACGACGCGCACACCACGACGTTTGGTCAGGATCTCATCGTGCTTGGGATCGCAAGCCTGGACACACAGGGCGGGCCACTGGCAGGCGAAGAAATGGGTGGCAGCACCACGCTGGGCATCAGCCAGGACTAGGCGCAGCCAACGCGCGGCGGTCGCCACTCGGCTGTACATGCCGATGAGCAACTTCCCGGGCCACGGGGCGCACTGCAACGGTGCGCCCCTTCTCTCAAGGACAGCGCCATGCACCGCTACACATTGCGCAACGACCTAACGTTCTGCCGCATCGGCGAGCGCCTGGTATTCCTGGATGTCGGCAACGACCGCTATTTCCGCCTGCCCCAGGCACCGGAGCACTCCCTGCTCGCCTACCTGGCACATGACCCGGTGTCGGACCTGGAGATCAACGACCTTGTCGAACGGGGCTTGCTGGTGGAGCGGTCGCAAGCGACTGTCGGCCCGCAGCTTCCCGTCATGCCTGTTGCGCGTAGCGCGATGGAAATGCCTGTACCGGCGCGACGACCACAGCTGCTTGAAAAGCTCGAGGTGCTGGCACTTGTGCTGTCCACACGCCTGGCGTTGAAATGCAACCCGCTTGGCAGAGTACTTGGCAGCCTCTCCGCTGGAGCACAGGGTCGGGGGATGCAGCAACGCTCGCTCGCCGGCCTCGAGCAACGGCTCACCGATTCGGCGTCCGTCTTCCGGCGCGCACGCGTGTGGGTGCCGGTCGAGATGCGCTGCCTGCTCGATTCAGTCGCATTGGCAAGATTCCTGCGTAGGCGCCAGCTCGACGCCCAGCTTGTCTTCGGGGTCGCACTCGATCCGTTTTCGGCCCATTGCTGGGTACAGACAGGCGATCTGGTCTTGAACGACACGGTCGGCAACGTCCACGCGCATACCCCCATCCGGGTGGTGTGATGTACCGCTACATCGCCTTGTTCAACCATGCGCAGGCGCACCGCGATGGCGAACGCGCCGGCATCGATGCGTCGTTGCGCCAGATCGGTTTACAGCTACGGCAACGCACTTGGCACATCGACCTGTATGCATCAGACGACACGCCCGTGCTCGACCTGCCTGGTGGTGGCGCACTGATCGGCCATGTCTTTTCGCAGCGCGACAACGCCCCCTTACTGGACGGCGCATCGCTGCATGCGTTGTCCGCAGCACAGCGGACGCAGCACCTGATCGAGACGCACTGGGGTGAGTACCTGCTGTTGCATGCACCGCGCGCGGACCCGAGCGCCATCACCGTCATGCGCGAGCCTTCCGGCGGTGTGGCATGCGTTTACGCGCTACAGCACGGCTTCATCACTTCAGACATCTCGATCGCCACGCATGCGGGTGTGTACACGCGTGAGATCGACTGGGACTCCATCGCCCATCATCTGCACTACCCGCACCTCAAGACCGAGCGCACCGGGCTTGTCGGCGTACGCGAATTGCTGCCGGGCAGCCAGCTGTGTCTGCAGTCCAACCACAGCAGTGTCGAGCAAGTCTGGAACCCCTGGGATTTCGTCGCAGTCTCTCGGCGTCGGCACGACCCATTCGACGCACAGGCACAGCTGCGTCAGGCGGTGGCCTCCAGCGTCACGTGTTGGGCGCGGACCGATGCGTCCGTGCTACTGGAACTCTCTGGCGGCCTGGACTCTTCCATCCTCGCCGCATGCCTGAAAGACACCGCCGCGCGCGTGGCGTGCTGCAATCTGGTCACGCCGGTGCCTGGCGCCGACGAGCGTCACTATGCCCGGCAGATGAGCGATCTGTTGGGCACCGAGCTGATCGTGCGCACGCTGGGGCTCGACGCTGCACCGGTCGATTTCGCACCGCCGGCACATGCGGTCGCGCCCAGCACCTGGTTTCTGCAGCATGCCTCCAATGCGCTGAAAGAAGCGATCGGCACGCAGCTGGCCATCACCAGTTTCTTTTCCGGCGGCGGGGGCGACACCGTGTTCTGCAACACCAGAACCGCCGCGCCCGCCGCAGACGCCTTCCGTGCAGGCGGCCTGCGCGCCGGCTTCAGCGCAATCCATGCGCTTGCAGAACTGCACCAATGCACGCTCTGGAAGGCAGGCAGGCTGACGATCAAGAAACTCCTCGCCAAGGCCGGACCGCCACGCAAGCCGGATCGATCGTTCCTGCCAAGCACGCAGGCTGAGATTCCATTGCAATCGCATCCCTGGTTCGATGCCCCACCCGACAGCCTGCCCGGCGACCGCGAACGTATCGTCGATCTGGCCGGCACCCAGGTGTTCCGTGATGGACTGGCGCGCAGTGCGTCGTGGCACCTGCGCATGCCGCTGCTGTCGCAACCGGTGGTGGAGGCCTGCCTGACAGTGCCGAGCTGGATGTGGATCGCTGGCGGCCGCAATCGCGCCGTCGCACGCGATGCGTTTGCGGATGTGCTGCCTGCGCAGATCCTGCATCGCCGCAGCAAAGGCACCTTCATGAACTACTCCGGCGCGGTCTATCGTCGGGGCAGGCAGCAGATCCGCGATTATCTGCTGCAGGGTCGGCTTGCAGGCCAGGGGCTGCTGGACGCCGATGCCCTGCGCCACCATTTCGACCACACAGGGGCCGACGGCGACCACAGCGTCATGCGCATCTTCGACCTGTGTGCGGTCGAGAACTGGGTCCGTCATCAGCGCTGAGGTTGCCTGCACTGCGTAGGTGCGTGGCGCAGCTGCCAACGTGCCACGCGTCAGCTGCGCCACACACGCTAGTCGCCACGTGCCGGCAGTGCCACCTTGATTGCACGCCAGCGCGCATACTGCGCGGCCTTTTCCGGCGCAGCGTCCTGGTAGTCCTGCAACCAGAAGCGGAACCAATCGACGTTGCGCGCATATACGGCCAACTTGTGCTGCGGCTGGAACTTCTGGTGCGGCTCGTTCGCAAACACGTACAGCTCGGCGCGCTGCGCACGCAGCAGGGGAATCAGGTAATCCAGCGCGTACAGATACTCCTGCTCGGAATGCTGGAACAGGATGGGCGCGCGAATCCGCTCCAGCTTGAACGCCGGCGACAACACTTTCCATCGCTCGGGTGTCTGCTCCGGTGCACCCAGGCCCCACATGTCGCGCAGCCCCTTGAGGAAGGGCTCGCCCTTCATGCTGCCGAACAGGTAGTACGACGGCGACACCACCGGATTGGCCACCGAAGCGGCGGCCAGCAGGTTCGACTCGGTGGCCGTCCACAGGGTCACCGCACCGCCGAAGCTCAGCCCGCCCATGCCCACCCGCGTGCGATCGATGCCGGCCTGTGACGACAGCAACGCCACCGCGCTTTCCACCGCCGCCAGCCCTTCGCCATGCCGTTCCACCGCATCCATGGTGTAGCCGGGCAGCTGATTGATGCACAGCGCTGCGATGCCTACCTGCGCCAACGCGGCGAGCGGCCACTCATCGCCCACGCCACCGCGTACGAAGCCAGGGCAGCTGTAGTAGGTGACGAACAACGGCGGCCTGCCCGCGCCGGTACCGTGTGCCGCGAAGAACTGCCCGCTGTAGCGCCGCCCACGTGTATCGCTCCACTGCAACAGCCGTGCAGGCGTTGCACGCGCCATGTCCGCTGCAAGCTCCGCATTTGGATCGAACAGCACCTGCCGCGTGCCATCGTCCAGGCCGATACGTTCCAGACGCGGCGGGCGATCGGCTTCGGCTGTCACGCACACCAGCGCAACGGCCGAGGCACCGCAGCGTGCCGCCGGGTCACGCCCGCCATTGATCAAACCGCGCCCCTGCACCACCAACTGCACCCGCCCGGTGGCCGGATTCCAGCGCTGAATGGATTGCGCCAGGCCCAGTGCAGGATCGGTGATGGTGAAGAGCACCTCCGCATTCCCCGGGCGCCACTGCACTGCACTGATTGCCTTGTCCACGCAGGCCGCCGCGGTGCAGCGCACGGCCTTGCGGGCGTGTGCACCGGGCAGGACTGACAGCGCCACCTGCGGACGGAATAGCTGGCCCTTGCCATCACCCACACGCGACAGCACCGCCACCGCCCCACCGGGCGCAGGCACGGACTGCCACACGTCACCGTCGACACCGTGCGTACTGACGGGCGATTCCTCCGCGGGCACCGGCGCATCCGCGAGTGGCCGCGTGGTTGCCGTGGCCAGGTCCAGCGCCAGCCAGTGCTCCGGCACATCCGCCGACAAGCCGGTGCGATCGAACCACACCGTGCCGAAGCGCTGCGTCGCCAGGCGTCCTTGCACATTGCCCGAGCGGAACAGGCCCTGCCCGAGCGGCACCGTCTCGTCGATCCGGATGCCTTGCGCATACTCGTCCTGTTCGGCCCCCATGACCTGCGCGCGCGTGGCGCCGACGCGGTAACGCAGCACCCGCCCATCCGCGTCCAGCGAAAACTCCTGCACGTCGGCCGCATCGTGGGTCACCGCTTCCGCGCCGGAACCGTCCGCCGCCGCGCGCCACACCGCAATCACGTCATCGATCAACGCGCGGTAGTACAGCCAGCGCCCATCCGGCGACCACAGCACCTTTGCAGGCAAGGACCCGCCTGCCGAATCGCGCAAGGGCACGCCGCCATCGGCAATGCGTCTGGGCGCAGCGTCCTGCAGGCCCTGCACGTACCAGACGCTGTCGTAGGTATTGCGCTGCACCGCTGCCTGCTCGGTGCGAAAGGCCACGCTGCGGCCATCCGGCGACAGCGTGGGGCTGCCGATATCCACCACCTCCAGCAATCGCTGGGACGATACCGTTTGCGCGTGTCCCACGCATGCACCTGCCGCCATCAGCACGCCTGCAAGCAGCAGGCGCCATGGTTTGTGATTCCTCACGCACACACTCCTCTCAGCAACGCTCAAGGACCATCGCCAGTACATCGGCTGCAGCAGGCAGCCGATGCATCACCAGTGCTTGGACACCGACACGCTCACGAAGCGACCAATCGCCGAATAGTTGGTGGAGTCGTACGGCGCCACATACAGCGGCGAGGTCACCCGATACAACGGCGGGGCGCGATCGAAGGCGTTGTCCACCGACGCACCGAACTCCAGCCCCGCCCACGCATCGCGGCGTGCGCCGGTGGCGTAGCGCAACGCCATATCGAATGTGGTGAACGATGCCGACTCCACCCCGTCGGCGCGGTTGCGCACCCCGCCGCGGTAGTTGCCGAACAGCGAGGCGGTAAGCCCGCCCTGCTTCCACACCGCGCCCACGCGGCTGCTCAGCTTGGGCGGGTTGAACAGCGTGCCGGACAGATCGAACGTCGGTTGCGCGGGCAACGTCTGCTGCGTGCTGTCCAGCCAGCTCGCCGAGCCGCGCAAGGTCAGCGTGCCGCGCGCCAACGCCACCTGGTAGCTACCGCTCAGGTCCAGACCCTTGATGTCCTGCTGCGCCACGTTGGCGTACTGCGTGTAGATGATTGCCGCCACCCGGCTCGGGTCGTAGGCGACGCCGGCAAAGTTGGAGAACCGGCTGGCGAGCGCGATCACATCGGCCTGCGCCTGCGGCGTCGGCGTGCGGTCCACGAAAGGCGCGTAGATCGGATTGCGCAACGCCTGGCTGGCATTGGCGATCGGCTGCAGCACGCGGTTGCTGTAGTCCACCCCGAACCAGGTCAGCTCCGCCTCCAGGCCATCCAGCGCCTCGGGGTGCCAGGCCAGCGAGACCGAGCGGGTGATGGCGCGCTCCGGCTGCAGATCCTGGTTGCCGCCATCGGCCACCAGCACCGTCGTCCCGGCGGGAAAGCCTACCCCGCCGAACGCGCCCGGCTGGAACAGCCACGCCTCCTGCGCGTAGTTGCGCTCGAACAGCGTGGGCGCCTTGAACGACTTGCCCCACGAGGCCTTGAGCGTCACATCGCTGCCAGGCGCATACAGCACACCGAACTTGGGCGTCGTCACCCCGCCGAAGCTGCTGTAGTCCTCCCCGCGCACCGCCGCTGTCAGCGTCAGTCGCTGCACACCGGGCACGCCCTGCGCCGGGCCCACCACCGGCAGGTTCAGCTCCGCATAGGCAAAGCGCGCGCTTTCGCTGCCGTCGATCGTCTCCACGCCACTGACGTGGTTGACGTTACGGAACGTGTTGCTGCGATACCCCACCCCGGTGGCCAGGCGCGCATCGCCTGCCGGCAGCGCGAACAGCGGCCCTTCCGCGCCCAGCTCGTAACTGCGGCTGTCGTTGCAATAGCACAGGTCGGTCACGCTCACCGCACCGCTGGCCAGCGCCGTCTCCTGGCGGTATTGATCGTGCTTGCTGTTGCCGTCGGTGGCGCCCAATGTCAGCGTCCAGTCGTTGGGCAACCACACCACAAGGCTCGGTGACAGCAGCAGGCTGGTGGTGGTCGGAGTGACCCGGCTGTTGCGGCCACTGACAGCGTAAAAGTGCAGTTGGTCGCGTTCAGTGCGTAACGCATCCAGGCGCAATTCGGCGTTGTCGCCCAGCGCCTGGTAGGCACTCAGCAGCCCGCTGCGCAGGTCGCTGCCCGGATACAGCGTGGACGGGTCGGTGAGTTGAGTGGTGTAACTACGCTGACGGCTGTAGATGGGGTCTGCGGACACGTCCTGATAGGTCGCGATCACTCCACCACTACGCCAGGTGGTGCCGGCCGTAACGCTGTATTGCCGCGAGGTGAGCCCGCCTTGCGTGGCCCGCCCGAAGCGCGTGCCAACGCTTACCCCGTCGTAGTCGCGCTTGAGGATCACATTACCGACGCCACCCACCGCGTCCGACCCATAGATTGCCGACGCACCGTCGGCCACGATCTCCAGCCGCTCCACTGCCTCCACCGGGATCGCGCTGAGGTCCACCGCCTGGGTGAATCCACCATAGGCCAGCCGGCGCCCATTGAGCAGAGTGAGCGTGGCATCGGCGCCCAGCCCGCGCAGGTTGAGGCTCGCGCCGCCGGTCATGTTCTGGTTCGCATTGCCGGCCCCGGCCAGATTGCCGCTCAGCACGCCCGGGTTCTGCCCGCCGGAGAAGTTTTGCGGCACGCTGCGGATCACCTCGCCCAGATCACTGAAATCCTCTTCCTGGATACGCGCCGCGCTGATCGAAATCACCGGCGACGGAACTGCACCGCCCTTGATGCGCGTGCCGGTGACTTCGATGGACTCCAACTCGGTCGCGGCGGTTTGCGTCGGCGGAGCCGCTGCAATCGCAGCCTCCGGCGAGCCGGGCCTGGGCGGCTCGCCTGCGTTCGGTGCCACGGCTGCCGGCGTTTTCTGCGCCGTTGCCGGAGGTTGCGCCGCCCCCTGCGCTGTTGCTGCCCGTGCCCCCACCTCACCTGCCGCCCCGCTCGCCACGGCTAACAGGGCGATGGAAATGGCGTTGCGTAACGTGCGTGTCTTCATGCTGCGTCCTTTGGCTTGCCTGGGTTGGCCCGCCGACGGCGCACTCCGGGGCGACCCGGCGCGCATCGCCAGCTGAGCAAGATCGGTCCTGTACCCACTGCTAAAACGCGGGCACCGCAACGCGGCGGGCAGCGACCAGTATCACTAACTGTTTGATTTTCGAGCAATCATTGCGCACGCAAAATGCTCGGTACCCATCCGGGCCCGACACGTCATCGCTGTGTATGCAATTGCCCTTTCCCCACTACCTGCTACGCGGCCACTGCGCCCGCATCGCCATCACCAATCCACGCCTGCCTTGGCTACATGCACGGCGCATCACCGCGCTGCGCATCCGCTTCCACCGCTGGGGTCTGCACGCGTTGCACAGCCGTGCGTTCCTGCGCCGCAAGGTTGTGCAGCGGCAGCAGCGAGACCACCGCCACTGCCAGTCTGCTGCGTGCATGATCAAAACCGACACCGCTCCCCGATACTGCCCGTCGTGCTTGCATGTGCATCCTTCGCGTCCTGGGCGCGGCACCATCGCCATTGCGTCCCCCGACAACAAGTGATGTTGCGCAAGCGCAATGCCCTACCAGCGACGTGTGCAATATGCAGGCAGCGCTGCAACAGAGCGCACATTCAACGGTTTCTGCAACACGCAGTGCGGTTTGCTGAGTGCCGAGTGTTGAGTGCGCGCTACTGCATCGGCAGGTGATGCACCGCATAGCCGATCGCGGCAACCAACATCGCTGCCAGCAACAGCCAGGGCCAGCGACGACGCCGGGCAGAGGCCGGCGTCAGCAGTTCCAGATCGCGTGCAGTGGCGGCCTGCAACTCGGGATCATCCAGCACTGCCGATGCGTGTTCGTCCACCTCGAGCAACTGCTGGTAGGCCACACGATGGCGCGGATCGGCAGCCAGCCACGCCTCGCGCTCAGCGCGCTCGGCAGCAGTCTCGCTGCCGCGCCGAACGAGATAGGCGGCCGCCTGCGCGTGGATGCGCCCGGACTCTGCACGCATGGCTGGTGACTCCCGACGGGCCGTCTGCTGCGCCCTCGCGCACGATGCTACCAGCATCTTCCGGCGGCGCCAGCCAGCCGCCTTATAGCCTGGTTACTGCGGCAATTCCCCCACCGCCGCGCGGCACGCCAGCAGCGCACGGCTGATGTGCTTTTCCACCATCTTGGTGGAGATCCCCATCTTCGCGGCGATCTGCGGATAGGTGAGCCCGTCGAACCGGCTGAGCTTGAACGCAAGCCGGCACTTCGGCGGCAGCTCGAGCAAGGTGCGCTTGAGCAGCACATCGAGCGTCTGGCGCGCATCGGCAATCTCGTCCACGCCCGCCTCGTCGGCGCTGATCGGCGCAACCTGGTCCAGCGACACGTGCTGCGCCGCCAGCCGCCGCTGACGTGAGCGCCGCTGCTCGATCACCAGGTTGTGCGCGATGCGGTACATCAGCAGCCGGCGGTCGCCGATGTTGGGCGCATCGCGGTACACCATCATCCGCGAGAAAGTCTCCTGCGCCAGGTCTGCAGCGGTCTCGGCATCGCGCGTACGGCGGCGCAGGTACACCAACAGCTCGGCATGCAGTGCGGCCAATGCCTGGTCGAACTCGGCACGCAGGCGCTCCCTGTCCCCGAGCGACAGCTGGCCGCGCGCCGCAGGCGGCCCGTCACGCGAGCTCATCGTGATCGCCGCGCCTTCGGCCAAGTGCCGCTGCCCACCAACTTCCCCACGCATCTTGCGACACGACGCACCAGCGCAACGCGCGCGCAAGGGCCGTGCAAGTGGATCTGAACATGAGCAGTGCAGCCAAAAGAGGGAGAGTGGGTGGTGGGCACCGCACCCCGAACCGCAGCCCCACCTCTTCCTCTATGACGGCAAGCGATGCTAACCCCCTACGTTTTGCGCGTTAGTCAGCCTGGGGCATGACCACCACGCGCTCGACACTAGATCGCTGCACGCGCAGCGGAGCGCGGCATCGCCCGGTTGCCACGCTTTTCCCGCGCACTCTATGCAAACAGCGAGGCGGCACGCTTTAGCAGTTGCAGATAACGGATACGCCGCTTGCTACGAAGCGTGCACTAGACCAATGCGTGTGCTCACCTCACGAATGCGCATGCGTCTCTGCAATGTCGACCACTACTCAGCTTCTATGTGCCGCCTTTTGAAACTCGACGGGCCCGTGAGCGCCCGGATACTTCTTCTTGATCAAGATGCGATCGGACGGCGTGACGCAGCTGTCCTCCAGTGAATTGACCACATACGCCTCATCCATCCTGCAGACAACCTGACTGCACCGGTTGAATCAAGTCTTGCTGATGGTGATGTAACTCACGTGCAGCTGGTCTTCGGTTAGACCAATGACAACTCGCGTCGTACCGACCTGCAGCAGCCTGTAAGCCCTGGAGCCGGGCGCATCTGGGTGAGGCGGATACGGGAGGGCATCTGCCCAGGCCGCATCATCGAAAAGAACGCGGGACGGCCAGACCTCTATCACCAGAGTTGTTCGTGATCGATCTTCTTGCGCACCCCGCAGCTCGATATTACGCACGGCGATGCCTGCCAACAGACCATTGCTACCGCCGCGTACAGCCACCCCATCTCGTGACTGGATGGGGCCGAGTCTTGTCGTCAGTAAAGAATCAAGCGCCGCAATATCCTTGAAGTCCGTGATGAGCAAGCGGTCTATGTCTCGCCTAAGTCGCCTCATTACATCAGGCGCTTCCGGCTGCGCTCTGCTTCCGGATGCTACAACAGCCTGCTGAAAGACCGGAGTGCCGGAAACAGGCGCCGCAAGAATCAGACAGACCGCCATCGACACTAACAGGCTCACCGCGCATCCCCTACCGCATGCGGCGCCGCTCGCCGGGTCAGTCACATGCGCCGAGAAAAAGATCATGTCCCCGTCCTCCGTTCTGGATGCACCCACAACCCTAGCCGCCCGAGAAGAGCATCGCAGAACATCGGATCTGTATCCTTCACACCATCCGGTGCTGCGGGGCGATCGATTGCTCGCGCTGCTGCTCCTGCTGCTGGGAGTGCTGCTGACGCTGCGTCTCGCCCAAAGCCTGGAGCTGCGCGAGAGACTGCTCAACCGGCTGTGCAATCGCGTCGTTGGTCTTCATGTGCGCCATCTTGTGAGCGGGGTCGTTCAACGCGCCTTCCACAACGAAGACGTTCTCACCCTGTCGCACGGACTTGGTGTTCTCGCTCAGCACAACGTGATCGATCCGCGCCAGCCCGCTTTCCTTGGCTAGATATGCGCTGCTTGCTGCAAGGCGGGCGCTGTTGTCGTCGTATTCCCTGCCGAGGCCTCGCTCAAGGCGACGAACGGCATCCTCGGCCTGGCGATGAAGTGGATCATGCGCCTGTGGATGCGCGGCTACTGCACTGACCTCGCCCGGGGGCAACTGATTACCGGGTAGATGCGCCTCTCCGATCACTTTCTGCCACCAGAGCTGATCGGGCTTAGGATTACTGCGCTCCCTGTTCAACTCACTGTTAGGCAAGGGGGCATGGATGCTCTTGATCTCGTCGACATTCCCTACCGGCTTGAGCGCGCCTTCAAAGTCCTTGTCGACCCCCTGTCTGGTCGTACGATGCAGTCCCGCATGGTTCAGCGCACCCCACGTGAAGTCGATGCAGCTGTTGGAAGCGCCACCGTACTCCATATTGAACCCATGTTTCGCAGGCGACTTGCCGAAGTCTTTTAGCTTCTCGTACTGCGACTGATCGATTTCCATCGTGCGCGAGTAATAAGGATCTTTATAGTTCCTGACGTCATCCTTGAATACCTTTCCCGGCCCGCTAGACTCGCCGTGTTCAGCGGGAGCAAACCCATAGCTATTAACTTCCTTGCCGTCGCTTACTGTGTAGTACATGTGGCCGGCCATGGAGTTGCCGCCGGTGATCAAGAGTGGGGTGCCCGCCGCAGCGACGTAGACGGTGACAGTGTAGCGTTTGTCGTGATCATCCATGTCTCGCCAACCTTATTTTGCTTTGTGAGTGTAAGCAATCAACAGCTGAGCGTTCTCATCTAGCAATGCCCGCCGGTTCTGATCAATACGCAATCGGAGACGATAGCGACCAGCCTGGAGGGAAGTACTGTAGGCAAACGCGAGCTCCTCGGAGACCGTGCCGGTCGGGGGTAGCCCAGCGCGTGCCATTGTCGCGACATCTGCATTTAGCGCGAACAACCCCTTTGCAATGCCGTCTGCGGCGATGGCAACAGGCAACTCTTGTTCTCTTCCGACACGCTGACTGCGCTGCAGCTCCACCGGAACCGCCCCGGCCTGCTCGATACGTTCCAGATGCACGACTGCAATGATATCGGCACGCACCAGACGGTCGGCGGCATCCGCTACCGTGCCCATGTCATTTCCCGTCAATAGAACGCCGATGAAAATTGGTGGGTTCGCGTCCTCCGGCTGGGCAGGTACGTCGAACTCAAGCACCATGTTTTCTCCGTCGTGCGAAAGCAAGCTTCGCGTCAATGGCACTGTGGTTTGCATATCTGACTGCTCCTTTGCAATGGAGGTATTTGCGGGGGGCGATTGCATGCTGCAGCCTATGATCAGACCGATGATCGATGCCGCAACGGCAAAGCGCATTCGACCGCTTGTAATAAGCACCGTATCTCTCCTGTGAGTGTGATGCTGGATCTGACGCTTAAGGCAAAAATGCACGTCCAGGCCCATGAGGCGATCTTATCGGATGTAGATCCATTTGATGCAGTTGTGGGCCACCAGCTGTTGCGGTTCCGCAGCCTCTCCCCGTGGGAAAACCTCTACACGCATCCCTGGGCGTGTAAAGAAGTCACTCATCCAGCGGCCATCCTCGACGATGTTGCGCTCGCGCGTGAATCCCATTCGTTCAAGCTGCTGGGTAAGTGATCGAAGTCGAGACCGCAGATCTCGGTCATCGGAGGTGATGCACCGGCCACATTGCGGTCAAAAGGGAATTCGAACCATCGCCCATCGAGTTTGGTTTCATCAACACCAAAGCCGTAACCCCACTCTTTGGTGAGCGGGCCAAAAGCACGGTATCGGCGTTTTTATCGTCTTTCACGAATTGAACCACCTGCCCCATCGCTGAATTCAGACGCTCGGGAGTGAAGTCGGAGATGGTCTGGCTGCCCTTGATCAAGGCAAGCAGTTGGCCAAGTAAATCCTCCGCAGTGAGCTTACCAGGCGGCACCGTGGCAGGGCTGGATAAACTCATGGCAGATGTCTCCGTGACGGTTGCCGGGGCTGAGGTGGCCGCCGTGTGGGCGCATGCGCCCAGAGCGAGGGTGGCCAGCAAGGCGTAGAGGGGGCGCGCGATCATGAAGCGTCCGTTGTGCGCTGGTGTGGCTGCGACGCTAGTGGCATCCGGCACCGAGGTCAATCGCAAGGGGTCTGGCAGCCGCACCATCATCACCGCACGCTGCGCGCCTTGGCCGGCACCTCAACCGGCGGCAACACCTCCATCAACAACTGCCCCGCGCTGGCGGTGATGCGCAGCTTGGTGCCGATAGCAAAGCCCAGTTGTTCCAGCCATAGGCCGCTGAGGCGGACGTGGGGCACGTGCTGGTCGCCGGCATGGTCGTGGGCGCCGGGGTAATGGGTGTAGCTGACGGTGCATTGGCGCGGGCGGCGGGCGCGGCGGGGTGCGCGTAGCGTGCCGGGGCCTTGCGGGGAGGCGTCCGGGTCGGGCGGCAGCATCGGTGGCAGCTTGGTGCAGTCGGGTTCCACAACAACCCACTGCACGCGCTTGGGCGGCGTGGGGCGCGCACGCGTGCGGGTGGGCCGTGCGCTGGCAGATGCCGTGGGTGGGCGGCGGCGTGTCATGGCGCCTCCGGGTGGTGGCGGGTGATGGTTGCAGCGACGTACTGCTGCAATGGCGCAGCCCTGCGTGCCGACAGGCGGCGCGAGGTGTGCGGTAACACAACGAGCTGGCGACTCAGCGGATGCGCGGGATGCTCGCTCGCCTGCTCAACAGCTGCGCCTGCGACGATCCCGCGCAGCACCTCGCCCTCATCCCAGAGCACGCGGCGAGCGGAGGCTGGCAACAGATCAACCGGCACAGATGCCGGCATGGAAAGTGCGGTAGACATGGCAATGCCCTCCTGGAACAACCCAAGAACCGCCGCCGACGGCGACGGGATGTCGGGAGGTTCGAAACCGCAGACAGCCGGCGGGCGTATTTCCCCGAAGGGTGTTGTATTAGCCGCCCTCCCGACGCAGGCATCGCGTCGGCTTGTACCTGCAGGATGCAGGCACAAAAAACCCACCGGTTTGACGGAGGTGGGTACCGCTGTCTGAGGAGTTTCGACGCTCCTTAAGTTGGAGATTGCAACGCACGGATTGCGATGTCAACTGTGGCCATCTGTTCTTGAAAGGCAGATCCAAAAGGCGCGGAAACACAGCCCCTGTGCTCAGAAAGTTAAGATCACAGGCCCGCTACGAACCGGGCGCACTACGAAATAAATTTCGTGCCGTCCCATCATTTCCACCTGGCCGTGTAGGCCAGACACCTTTAATCTTGCCGTATCACTCAACGATGGCAGGTGTCATGGAAAGTAGCGGCGTAGCACCGGTCGTTCCCTTGACCTTCAGGGTATTAGAAGAACGCCTGCGCGCACTACCAGAGTTCCCGGCCGACACTGCCAGCCCAAGCCGCCTCGTGCGCGGCGCAGCCATCGTTATGGCATTGGGAATCGCCCTGACCCTTATTGCTTCGTTCTTAAGCTTTACCAATGTTCCTCCCCAGTTGCTAAAGAAGGCAGCAACGGCTGGCTTCTGGGTTGCATTGGTAGCGCTGATCGTCCTGTTTGTGCTTAGCATCTATGGAATTGTGATTGATCTACGTCGGTGGACAGTAGATCAAGCAATGCGCACTGATCATCAACTGGAGCAATTCATGCAGGAGGTGACTTGGCTGAAAGGGTATCCGGCGGCAACCCTGCAAGTCATGCTAGATCACGCCCGCTACAGTCATATGCGCCGTGCGGGCCGCATTGCGCTATTGGCTGGAAGCATCGACAAGCTAGGACTTCTACCGGTCGCGGTGTCGCTCTTTCTGGTTCTGCGCGCAGGTGGCAATCCTTTAGCAATGTCCCCATTGACAGCAATGGTGGGTATTTTCCTGCTGTTCTTCTGGATGATCTGCTGGGTGGCCACATCTGCTAGGGGTAAGCTTCAGACCTATGAATATTTGCTCGAGATGGCATTGAAGAGCAAAGCGAAAGATGTGGCAGCAACCGACGCACAGACTGCGATGAAACGAGATCAAGTTAAACCGGACTCTGTTACGTCATAGCTCCACTACCTTATGGGAGCATACTTGCAACCGACATCCACATGGATGACCGTCCGTGTGATTGCGGTGAAGCTGTCAAATCATGCAAAACGATCCTCAAGCCAACCGTAGTCCTCTAGCACCACTGGTAGCTGCTAGCCTCTTTTTCATATCGGGGTGCTCTGCCATGCAGCAAGACTCACGGCTCGTGTTTAATACTCAACAGTCTTCCACTGAAGCAAGGCAGCAGCTTGAAGCGGATAATCCGATCGGCTCGCCTCTCACAGCCGCGCAAAAGAATCTTGAGAACCTCGGCTTCCAATGCAAGGTACTTAGCTCTTCGGGGGCAGGTTACAAGGCGTCAGTAGCTTGCAAGCTTCCCTCCATCATGAAAGAAGCGCAGCCCTCGGTGGCCGCGCCACCTGTACCGGTTACATGGATGGTCGGATTTCATTCTGCAGACGGAATCCACCTAAGCAAGCTTATAGTGCACCGAGCTCCGCAGGACATTGGGGAGTAGGCGCCAAGTTATTTTGGCGAATTTACAGATAGGTATTGATATGAATTTGAAAATCAGGCTTACTCTTGCTGCGGGATTATTTGTGATATCAACTTTGACTGCATGTACAGGAGGAAAGATACGCTCTGATTACAAGAAGAAAGATGTTCAGCCCGTCAAGATCGAAAAAGCAGAGGGCAATGCAATCCGAATTAGCTACCACATGCCTGCAGAAAGCCTCTTTTATTCTCCCGGTGTGGATTTCACAAACGACCACGGCGTATTGCGTATTGCCATTCGCAGATGCAGCATCAGTGATAAATGTGACACCATGGCGAAAGTTGAATTTTCCAAGACTGAGCCATCGTCACCTGAGGTCGCCTTACCGTATGCAGGCGAAAAGGTCGTACTGGTCTATGCAGATACCGAAGAAACGTTGACCTTCTAATTCAATCATAAGAACGATAAAAACCGTAATATGCCATTATTCGTGGCAGCAGCAGAGGCCCAGCCACGCTGTCTTTCATGCGACGCTCGAAGTAAGGACCTGCTGCTTCGCCAGCGTCAAGCTCACTTATCGGTCACGCAAGCCAAGTGCCGCCAACTGATAAGTAACCCTGACCCCAGCTATTCCCTCACTAACCGACTCCCTTTCCCAGCCAAACCAACGGCGATCAACCCATCTGCATCGGCGCCCGACTTTGCTCAATTGCGGGTTCCTGCTGTGCTGCCAACGCACGCTCGTGTTGGGTGTTAGAGATTTGCTCGACCTTTGCGAATGACTGCTCGACAGGTGTTTTTGCTGCTTCTTCGGCCTTTATCGATGCTCTGAGGTGAGCAGGGTTACTCAACTCGCCTTGCACTACAAATAGGCGCTGGCCTGCTCCATCACCGGGAGTGTTTCCGAGGACCACGTGGTCTACGCGGCTAAGTCCGCTCTCCTTGGCGGTTGCCAGCAAACTAACGGAAATCTTCTCGCTAGTGGCATCGTAGGCCCTGCCATGTTGCTGATCGATGCCTGCAACCTGTTCCCGAATCGTGTTGAGCATCTCACGATCCTTGTCTGGCAACTGCGCATCACTGATCACGCGCTGCAGGAGTGTCCGCTCCGGCATCGGGTTGTATTGCTCAGTGTTCAATTCGCTGTCGGGAACAGGGGCTTTGATACTACGGATGTACTCAACGTTGCTGAGCGGTTTCAGGCCACCCTCGAAGTCCTTGTCCTGTATGAACTTCAGGTCGGTACGATGCAGACCGGCGTAATTGACAGCGCCCCATGTGTAATCGATGCAACTGTTCATTGCGCCGTGATACTGGGTATTGAAGCCGTGTTCGCCGGGCTTTGCACCAAACTCCATCAATTTTTCGTATTGATCCTTGCTGATCTCCATCGTGTGTTGGTAGAAAGGCTTTTGGTATTGATCGGCATCATTGTTGTAGACCTTTCCAGGCCCTGCCATCACGCCGTGCTCGATGGGCGCAAACCCGAAGCTGGTTTGTTCCTTCCCGTGCGTGACTGTGTAGTACATGTGCCCTGCCGCTGATGTTCCACCGTCAAGAAGCGGTGTCCCTGGAGCGGCAACGTAGAGAGTGACAGCGTATTTATCGTCCATGAGGTGTTCCTACTTTGATTTGTGCCGGTAAGCGACCAGCAACTCGGATTCGATCGATGCCAACTGCGGCGGCTGGCCAAGCAGCCTGATGCTCAGCTGATACCTGCCAGGCTGAATTGCTTGCGCCCATGCGAAGGCAAGCTGCGTGTAACGACGCTCTGGAGATTCCAGACCCGCAGATTGAAGGGACGAGCCGTCCACCTCGTCCAGCCACACGCCTGGAACACGCCCGTCTGCACTCACAGCGATGGTCCGAGCGGGGACGCCTGCCTGCGATTCAACACGCACCAATGGCATGTTGATTGCACCGCTTGGTTCAAGCCGTTTCAGAACAAGCTCAGCGTGCAGACCCGATCTGCGGAGCGCTTGAGCAGCTTCAAGTGACTTCAGAGCATCATCGTCACCGACGCGGATACCCAGGAACAGTGTGCCAGTCGCGCTCTTGCCAGGAGGCTGCACGTTGAATTCGACCACCATCGGACTGGTCATCGCCGCCAACTGCAGCGGTCGTACGATGGGAACCTGCCCATCCGCCGCAACGCGCGTTGGCACGTCCTGCGTTTGGGTTGTCTGTGCCTGGCAACTTGTCAGCAGCGAGATGCCTGAGCAGACTAGAACCCATAGCAGTAGTTGCCCGTATCGTTGCATGTGTATCCCTTCACTTTTTAAGCAAGACTAGCAAGCCGCGCGTCTATGGCTCTGCTTATTTATACACCGCTGACAGCGGTCAGGTTTACTTCTTACGTGAATTTCAGGCTGCGGCCTTACCCTTTGGGAGGGTGTCCTCGCTGTCAGAACCAATACCTTGCTGCGAGTCTTGCCAGGTGGCCAGACTTCCGCGCATCGAGCTTCCCGGCATCCCGCAGCACATCGTGCAGCGCGGGAACAACCGCTTGCCCTGCTTTCTGGATGATGGCGATCGATTGCGCTATCTGCACCTGATGCATGAGGCCTTGCACGCCACAGGCTGCCAGTTGCACGCTTACGTATTGATGGACAACCATGTGCACTTGCTAGTCACGCCATCTGCAGCGGGACGAATCGGGCAACTGATGCAACGGCTTGGACGAAACTACGTCGCATTGTTCAATGGCCGCCACGGGCGCACTGGTACGCTATGGGAAGGGCGGTACAAAGCGTGTCTTGTGGACAGTGCGGACTACGTCCTTCGCTGCTATCGCTACATTGAGCTCAATCCGGTGCGTGCTCGCCTGACCGATAACCCGGCAGCGTATCTTTGGTCCAGCTGCCCAGCCAACCTAGGCCAGCGCAAGCACTCCGCACTGACACCACATCCCTGTTGGCTTGCGCTTGGCAGCGACCCGATCGAGCGATCCAACGCCTACCGTGCTCTGCTCGATGAAACCCTCTCCGACGAACTGCTTACCAGCATTCGTCTTCATCTGCAGCAGCAGCGAGCCCTGGGCCACGACGCCTTCCGCGCAATGGTCGAAGCCAAGACCAACCGCTTTGCAGGCGTCAGGCCAGCTCATCGGCCACGCAAACCGAACACCCCCGACTGATAAGTTAACCTGACTCCGTTATTAAGGCCACGACGCCTTCCGCGCGATGGTCGAAGCCAAGACCCGCCGATTTGCTGGCGTCAGCCCCGCGCATCGGCCACGCAAGCAGAGCACCGTCGATTGATAAGTGAACCTGACCCCGTTATTACACTATCAAGGATCCAGCTGTATCCCCCATCACGAAGAAGCCCGTCAGCACTTTACGCTAAACAGTCATCTGAGCGCTCCCAACAAGAAAATCCCGTCACACATTATAAAAACCCTACTTGGCAGGCGGGCGCTTAATTCTCTCGTATATATCCGTCGATTCAAAATCAATAAGATCCAGATTTTTCACTTTAAAATCTATGTAGAGACCACTCTCATCCTTCCCCTTTGTTACCAACGGAACACCGTACACAAAGACTACACAAGGTTCACCGCTTGACGCGAATCGCATCAAACGCTTTGCGTGTAACTTTTTCATCTCTGAAGCCTGTAAATCACTCCTCCAAATCATTAGCGAAGGACGAACTTTTTGTGGCAATTTAGTCCCAGGCAGAACGGACTCAATTGCGTCACGAAATTTAATTCTAAACCCCTTCTCTTCTTCCGCGATAGAAGCGGTCCCCCAATAAACGCGGTCCTTTCCACTAAGCTGGGGACGCTTAGAAAAAATACACTCGAACATCTCCTTGTAGGTGATAGCTTGATTAGCACCGACCCGGATCGTCTGGTCTGCGTCTACTCCGGCGGTCCTTGCTTTAGTCCATCGTGAGACAAGCGCTGCCACTGAGTAGAAATCTGTACGTCTACTGCGAAGTCCACCACTTCCGCCCCCAACACCATGACCTCGTAGTCCGCCGGTTCCACCAGAAATTGCAGTTTTGGCTTTAAAGTGATCTGCAGGACGACTCATGAGAAATCGGTCCGGTGCCGGCGAACCCGCGTCCGCTTTTTGTCCCTTCCCAACTCCCGACCCCAGAATTTTTTCGACATCCCCCTCAAATGGGCAGCCAGCTGTGTGAGTATCGTAGCCACGCTGGACACGATAGTGCGGCTGTTGTTTGAGTTCCAGCTCAGGCGTGTCTAAATTCGCGCAAGTGTAGCGTGCTGGACAAGCCTCGCCTGGGCAGCAAAATGCTCGCTTATCAGTGATGATATCCGCCCAATAGAGCTCGTAAGCCCGTTCCGCGTTGATGATGTCATTAAATTCTTCGCTGTAAGCTAATTCCGTTCTCATCTAATTCTCTTCGCGCGTATCGCATGCGATAGCGGCATATGGCCTCCTAACTTAAGCATAAAAATAGCATTTAATTTAAATACATGATCAGAATCTCATTTTTAGCGAGCCAAAGAGTAATTAACGTGCCATACACGGCTGGGCGCTAGCGGAGTCAGGTTCACTTTTCAAGTAAATTTCAGGCGACTGACTCAAATATTTGGATGGCCTCCCGCTATCATCACCATCAGCTGGCTGCACGCGTTGTGATATGTCCAGACTCACACGCATCGCCCTTACCGGCATCCCGCAGCACATCGTGCAGCGCGGGAACAACCGCTTGCCGTGCGTTCTGGATGATGGCGACCGATTACGCTACCTGCACCTGCTGCATGAGGCCCTACAGGCCACGGGCTGCAAGCTGCATGCCTATGTATTGATGGACAACCATGTGCACTTGCTAGTCACGCCAGCTGCAGCGGGACGGATCGGGCAACCGATGCAAAGGCTTGGGCGCAACTACGTCGCACTGTTCAATGGCCGCCACGGGCGCACCGGTACACTATTGGAGGGACGCTACAAGGCCTGCCTTGTTGACAGTTCTGACTACGTGCTTCGCTGCTATCGCTACATTGAGCTCAACCCAGTGCGCGCTCGCCTGACCGACGATCCGGCGTCGTATCGTTGGTCCAGCTGTCCGGCCAATCTAGGCCAGCGCGGGCACTCCGCGCTGATGCCACATCCCTGCTGGCTTGCACTTGGCAACGACCCGACTGAGCGATCCAACGCCTACCGCGCTCTGCTCGATGAAGCAATGCCCGACGAACTGCTCGTCAGCATCCGCCTTCATCTAGAGCAGCAGCGAGCTCTGGGCCACGACGCCTTCTGCGCGATGGTCGAGGCCAAGACCCGCCGCTTTGCGGGCGTTAGGCCCGCGCATCGGCCACGCAAGCCGAGCACCGTCGATTGATAAGTGAACCTGACCCCGTTACTTACTACCTTTTTGCGCTCATCGCCCAAGCAAGCCGAACGCCATCAACCACTAAGTGTACCTGACCTCATTGTTAGCTATGATGCAAACGAGCTGCCAAATTTGCACATACGCCACCAAGCATGGAGAAAGTAATGGCATTACAAATATTCCCGAAGGACTCGGCCTTGCGCGGAAATGCGAATCTTCGAAGACTAATTCAACACCTTAAGGAAAAACAAGTTGAATTAAGATTGTCAGATTCCATTATTTTTCACAGCTTCCCACTATTCAGGGAGGACGACAAGCTTTTGGTAGCAGACGTAGTCGTTGTCTCACCGAGCCTCGGTGTATTGCTAATAAGTGCGCCAAGCCAAATCGATTCAACAACAACGGATAAACTTGAGGGCACATTCAGCCAAGTATTTTCCCGCCTAGTCAGATATCCCAGGCTCAGGCTCGGCCGTGCCCAGCTGAAGTTTAATATCGATGCTTTCCTATGGATTGAAGAAGGCGAACAAGCTGAGAATACCGTCATCGGATTCGCAGGACTCGACACTAAATTCCAGTCTCACTTCACTAACGAGGAGATTTCGCCTGAAGTATTGGATGAATTAATCTCAGTTATAGATGGATCAAAAGCTCTTCTAAAACCCAAAGAGCGACGAACTGAAGGATTTGGCAGGCATTCCCGCATAGCTGACATAGCTCGACTTGAGGAAGAAATACGAAGGTTTGACCGCGACCAGCGCGTGGCATACATGAGCGAGATCGCGGGGCTACAGAGAATTCAAGGGCTGGCCGGATCGGGAAAAACTGTGGTACTTGCTCTTAAGGCTGCTTTGACCGCGATTAAAGAGCCTGAAGCAAACATTGTGGTCACTTTTTATACAAAGAGCTTGTACCAACACATCAAACAACTTATCACTCGGTTCTACCGTATGCATGAGGATCGCGATCCTAACTGGGATAGGATTCAAGTGCTACACGCTTGGGGTGGAGCGACAAATGATGGATTTTACTACCAGGTCGCCCGAAGGTTTGGACACGACGCCCTCAACTTCGCGCAAGCAAAGGCTATATCTGACCGTCCATTTGCCGCCGCCTGCTCTCGTCTTCTAGCCGACTCTTCTATAGGAAATGTATACGACTATGTATTTGTTGATGAGGCACAAGACTTTCCACCAGAATTCATGAGTTTAGCGCTAAGAGTCACATCAGAAGAAAAACTAGTGATTGCTTATGATGTCTTCCAAACTATATTTGACGTTGAGATCCCTACAGCCGCTATTTTGTTTGGAATGGATGCAAGTGGTCAGTCCGTCGTGGAATTTGACGAGGAGGCCGTTCTGCACAAATGCTATAGAAATCCTCGTGAGATCCTACTTTGCGCACATGCAATTGGGTTTGGAATCTATGGGCAAAAAATAGTTCAGATGCTGGAATCTAAAGAGCACTGGGAGGATTTTGGATACGAAATCAGAGGAGAGCTTACTTTTGGCCAGCAAGTTGTGATCGAACGTCCACAGGAGAACTCACCATCTTCTATCAGTGAGACAAACTCTATCGACGAGATAATAAGTTGCTCTTCATTCAACGACCTCACTCAAGAGGTTAATTTCGTTACAGAAAGAATAAGAGGCGACATTCAAGAGCAAGGGATATCGCCAGAAGACATCCTAGTCATTACTGCGGACGACAGAAATGCCAATGTTTACCTCAGGGCAATATCATCATCCTTAGCCGCTATTGGAATCAGGGTAAATAACATTCATGGAAGCGGATTTGAAATAAGGGATTTTCAGCGACCTGGAGAAGTTACACTATCGACAATTTATAAAGCCAAGGGAAATGAGGCATACTCAGTCTACCTTGTTGGCATTGATGCATTATTTTTACGCCCAACCCCAAGATCTAGAAATCTCGCATTTACTGGCATGACTCGTGCAAAAGGGTGGCTGTATGTGACCGGGATGGGGGCCGCGGCGCTAAGCTTTTCCCGAGAACTGGATGCCGCAAAAGCTAACTTCCCTAATCATAAATTTGCGTACCCGACAAAGGAAGAGCTCGTATTTATGAAGAGAGATTTGGTCAGCGTCGAACCGTCCGTTGTGGAAGCGGAAATTGACTCCCTAGGCGACGGTTTAGATACGGAGGATTTCGAAAGAATTTTGCGCAAGAAGCTCAAGGAACTTCAGGTAGAGCGCAAGACCAAGAAGCGGCTTAGCTAGATGTACAAACAACTAATTAGGAACATAGCCAGAGAATCCAACTTTCCAGTATTAGCCTATGGCGATGATTCGTTCATCCTCAAAGATCAGCTAATACAAAATTTAAGAACATTGAGCTACATAGAACAATGGAAGACGCTCATCGATAATAAATTTTTCCATATAAGGATGTCAGATCATTCTTTATTTCTATTTGGCGAGGGCGAAAGGCCTTCATTTAGTTACATTCAATGCCCTCTCGAAATTATAACTTTCTGCGAATACTTGACATCTATTGGCTTAGAAAACACCCCGCCAAATAGAAAGGAACACGAAACCGATTATTGGTACGTACTTGAAACTGCTTCAGAACGGAAACATGTTACGCCCATCAGGTTCGATTACGATGAAAGGGGATACAAAACGGGAGTTCACCCGGCAGCCCACTTGCACATCGGCCTTCAAAATCAAATTCGCCTACATTCCAATAAGATGACGCCATTATCTTTTGTTTTGTTTGTCATGAGGCAGATGTACCCCGAATGCTGGACAAACCTAATTTATCGCAGTGACGAAAAGGTTCTATCCAACATCATTCGATCCGAAAAGACAAAGGTTAATCAGAAATTTCTTCAAAATCTTGACGCCATTGAACTGCGATGCACGTGACCACTGCGACAGGACAAAAAAAGGGCAGCCAGTTGGCTGCCCTTTTTAATGTTGGGGCTAATAATCAAACCCCTACCGGATTCGCCTTCTCAGGATCAATCTTGTACTGCTTGATCGCCCGGGCCACATCCTTGCCGGTCATCTTGCCATCCTTCGCCAGCGCAGCAATCGCCGCATGTGCGATGTAGTAGCGGTCGACCTCGAAGAAGCGGCGCAGGTTGGCACGCGTATCCGAACGACCGAACCCATCCGTGCCGAGCACGGTGTAGGTCATCGGGACAAAGGCGCGGATCTGGTCGGCGAAGGCGCGCACGTAGTCGGTTGCGGCGATGGCCGGGCCCTGGCGGCCTTCCAGCAGCTGGGTGACGTAGGGCTTGCGCTGTTCGGCCTCCGGGTGCAGGCGGTTCCAGCGTTCCACGGCGTAGCCGTCGCGGCGTACTTCGTTGAGACTGGGGCAGGACCAGATGTCGGCGGTGACGCCGAAGTCCTTGTCCAGCAGCTCGGCCGCGGCAATGGCCTCGCGCAGGATGGTGCCGCTGCCCAGCAGCTGCACGCGCAGCTCGCCCTTCTTGGGCTTGCCGGCGTCCTTGAGCAGGTACATGCCCTTGATGATGCCCTCGGCTGCGCCGTCCGGCATGCCGGGGTGGGCGTAGTTCTCGTTCATCAGGGTGATGTAGTAGTACTCGTCGATCTGGTCTTCCATCATCGCCTTCATGCCGTGCTGCATGATGACGGTGACTTCGAAGCCGAAGGTCGGGTCGTAGCTACGCACGTTCGGGATGGAGCCGGCGATGACCTGGCTGAAGCCGTCTTCGTGCTGCAGGCCTTCGCCATTGAGCGTGGTGCGGCCGGCGGTGCCGCCGAGCAGGAAGCCACGCGTGCGCATGTCCGCTGCCTGCCAGGCGATGTCGCCCACGCGCTGGAAGCCGAACATGGAGTAGTAGATGTAGAACGGCAGCATCGGCACGTCGGACACCGAGTAGCTGGTGCCGGCGGCCATCCACGAGGCGATGGCGCCCGGCTCGCTGATGCCCTGCTGCAGCACCTGGCCGGTCTGGTCTTCGCGGTAGTACATCAGCTGGTCGGCATCGACCGGCTTGTACTTCTGGCCGAACGGGGCATAGATGCCGATCTGGCGGAACATGCCTTCCATACCGAAGGTGCGCGCCTCATCGGCCACGATCGGCACGATGCGCGGGCCCAGCTCCTTGTCGCGCAGGGCGATGTTGAGGCTCTGCACGAAGGACATGGTGGTGGAATAGCTGCGCTCGCCGCTGTCCTTGAGCAGGCGCTCGAACTTGTCGAGCGTGGGCGCCACGAACGACTTGCTGGCCTTGGGACGGCGCGAGGGCAGGAAGCCGCCCAGCACGTTGCGGCGTTCCTTGAGGTACTGCACTTCCGGGGAATCTTCGCCGGGGTGGTAGAACGGCACCTGGCCGTCTTCCAGCTGGGCGTCGGTCACCGGGATGTTGAAGCGGTCGCGGAAGTGCTTGACCGCCGCATCGTCCAGCTTCTTGGTCTGGTGGGTGGGGTTGAGCGCCTCACCGGCCGAACCCATGCCGTAGCCCTTGACCGTCTTGGCCAGGATCACGGTGGGCATGCCGGTGGTGTTCACGGCCTGGTGGTAGGCGGCGTACACCTTGTGCGGGTCGTGGCCGCCACGGTTCAGGCGCCAGATGTCGTCGTCGGACAGACCGGCGACCATGGCCGCAGTCTCCGGGTACTTGCCGAAGAAATTGGCGCGCGTGTAGGCGCCACCGAAGGCCTTGCAGTTCTGGTATTCGCCGTCGACGGTTTCCATCATCAGCTTGCGCAGCACACCGTCGGTGTCCTTGGCCAGCAGCGCGTCCCAGTAGCCGCCCCAGAGCAGCTTGATGACGTTCCAGCCGCCGCCACGGAACACGCCTTCCAGTTCCTGGATGATCTTGCCGTTGCCGCGCACCGGGCCGTCCAGGCGCTGCAGGTTGCAGTTGACCACGAAGATCAGGTTGTCCAGGCCTTCGCGGCCGGCCAGCGCGATGGCGCCGAGGGTTTCCGGCTCGTCGCTCTCGCCGTCGCCGATGAAGCACCACACCTTGCGGTCGGACTTCTCGATCAGGCCGCGGTTTTCCAGGTAGCGCATGAACTGCGCCTGGTAGATGGCGGCCAGCGGGCCCAGGCCCATCGACACGGTGGGGGTCTGCCAGAACTCGGGCATCAGCCACGGGTGCGGGTAGGAGGAGATGCCCTGGCCGTCCACTTCCATGCGGAAGTTGTCCAGCTGGGCTTCGCTGATACGGCCTTCCAGGAAGGCGCGGGCGTAGACGCCCGGGGCGCTATGGCCCTGGATGAACAGCAGGTCGCCCGGGTGCTGGTCGCTGGGCGCGCGCCAGAAGTGGTTGAAACCCACGTCGTACAGCGTGGCGCTGGAGGCGAACGAGGCGATGTGGCCGCCCAGGTCGCCCGGCTTGCGGTTGGCCCGCACGACGGTGGCCATGGCGTTCCAGCGGATGATCGAGCGGATCTTCCACTCCAGCGCGGAGTCGCCGGGGTTCTTGGCCTCGTTGGCCGGTGCAATGGTGTTGACGTACTCGGTGGTGGGCGAGAACGGCAGGTAAGCGCCGGCGCGGCGGGTCTGTTCGACCATGCCTTCCAGCAGCTGATGGGCGCGCTCCGGGCCTTCGACGTCGATGACGGCCTTGATCGATTCGAGCCACTCCTGCGTCTCAAGCGGGTTCGGATCGTTGTGCAGCACTTCGTTCAACCAGTTCATTAGCGCTCCCGGGGGGACACACCCCGCGGGTGTGTCGACATCGTGAATTCGTGAACCCCCAAGTGTACCGCACGCACCTGTTGCCATTCCTCGCTACGGGTGCGTATGGAATGGGACGGTGTTGTGCGTGGGTGGGGTACCGATGCCGGCTGGGACGACGATCCGCTGCAGCGGGCGCTGCCGGTATACGACCAAAGGATAAGGGCCACCGGCCGGAATGGACCGACACGCATACCCCGTAGGAGCGCACCAGGGCGCGAGAGGCGTTACCGGCAAAGCCCGGTCGCGCCCGGGTGCGCTCCTACGCCTGGGGGATGCGCCTGGCGCCCTGTAGGAGTGCACCTGGGCGCGAGGGGCGTTACCGGTGAAGCCCGTCGCGCCCGGGTGCGCTCCTACGGTGGGGGGTCAGAACGCTTGTAGCGCTTCGGTCAGCTGGCCGTTGTTGTTGACCGCGCCCATGGTGTAGCCCTGCCAGCCGGGGTAGGCGTTGGGCTCCCAGTAGAAGATGCCGAGCACGCGCGATCCGATGGCGCTGCTGCGGTTGAGCAGGTTGGTGAGCATGGCGCGGGTGGTGGCGGCCTGCTGCCAGTCCATGCCGACCTCGGCCACGATCACGTCGCTGCCGTAGCGGGAGATCATGTCGCGCATGTTGGTGTCCAGGCGGCTGTTGTAGTCCTGCCAGCTGCCGACCGGCGGGTAATGCGACATGCCGATGACGTCCCACTTGCCGCCGGCCGAGCGCAGGTTGTCGAAGAACCAGCGGAAGTTGGCGTTGTCGTAGCCGTTGGCCAGGTGCACGATGACCTTGGCGTTGGGGTACACCGCCTTGGTGGCGTTGTAGCCGCTATTGATGAACTGGCCCAGCGTGGCGAAGTTGGGCGTCTTGCCCTCGTTCCACAACATGCCGCTGTTGATCTCGTTGCCCACCTGCACCCAGCTGACGGTGATGCCGTTGTCCTTGAGGTATTTGAGGATGCCCTGGGTGTGGCTGTAGACATCGGTATTGAGCTGGGCGACGGAGTGGCCCGCCCAGGCGGCTGGCTTGGTCTGCTTGCCGGGGTCGGCCCAGCTGTCGCTGTAGTGGAAGTCGATCATGATGCGCATGCCCTGCGCGGCGGCGCGCTTGGCCTTGTCCAGGGTGTCGCGGCCATCGTTCCAGCCGCCGGACGGGTTGACCCACACGCGTAGGCGGATGGCGTTGCCGCCCACATCCTTGAACAGCTTGATGAAGTCGGTGGTGTTGCCGGCCGCATCGCGAAACACCTGCGGCGGGTTGGCCGCGGCCTGCTGGTTGAGCCAGCTGACATCGGCGCCCTTGGCGATGCCCTGCGCACCGGCGCCCGCGCTGAGGCCACCCAGCAACAGCACCAGCAGCAAACGGTGGTACCCCTTGCGAAAAACGTGCATGAACCCTCTCCCTTGATCGATGGATGTCGCGCCACATGGCGCCCTGCCTGATCCCCCTGAACTCGCCGCGTGCCTGTGGTGATGCGGCGCTGCCCGCAGCGGCCAGACACGCCGCGAAACGGTGGCGATTGCAGCACGGCGGCGCAATGCGGTCGCGCTCGCTATAGCTGCTGCGTGGTTGCGGCATATCTCGCGGCGGCAAACGCCTTGCGCCAGCGAACTGGCGATATTTTCGCCAGCGCATTGTTGTGCGGATGCAACAGAAAACCGGCGCGGTAGTGCGCAGCGGGTCTGCGATTGGCGATCGGTCGCTGAGGTGACAGGCGTGGTCGACTGTTATGGCAGCACAAGCAGACCTGGGCTCGATGCGATGCGGTGCGGCGACGTGCTGCCGACTTCCCGGCACCGGGGCGCGTTGCTGGAAGCGCACATCCTCGCCGTACGTACGCCGCTCACCGCTCACCGCGCGCTGTGACTGTGACTGTGACTGTGGTTGTGGCTGTGGCTGACAGCTGATTCTGGAACGACCACCCCGGCTCGATCACCGTCACCGGCGCTACGCGGCAAGCTGCGATTCCAGCTCGACCGCAGCAGCCCGACGGGTGAAGACCGCCCGGCTTCCAGCTGCCCTGACCGCTCGGCGTACTCGACACGCTCGCGTCCATGGATGGGCAGCGACCGAAACGAAAAACGCCGGGCAAGCCGACGTTTTTCTGTACACCACGCGATGGCGGCAGTTAGCGGATCGAAGCGTCGCCGCGTCAGCCCTGCGGGTCGGACGCAGTCACCGCATCAAGCGCGACTCCCAGCGCGTAGGGAGCGGCCGTCAGATGGTGCGGCTGGCGCGCCCGGCACTGCAGTGAACGATTGGTCCACGCCGATTCCGGACAACGGCTGCGCCCACCTGACGGCTGCGCAGCCGTTTTGTCGGCCGCTTCGCGCCCATGCATGCATGAGCGCACTCAGCCCAGCGCGCGTGCGCCCTGCTGTTGCTGCTGGGTCTGGGTTTGCTGCTGCTCCAGCGCCAGCGACTGGCGTGCGGCATTGTCGGCCACGCGCTGGCTGCTCTGCTCCAGCGGGGTGTTCATCGCGGTCATGGTCTCCACGCTGACACGCAGCTGCGCGGGGTCATCCACGCGGCCCTGCACGGCGAAGGTGCGTGCGGCATCGGGGCTCATCATCACTGCGTCGATGCGCTGGCCACCGGCGGCGTGCATTTCCGAGGCGAGCGAGCCGGACAACTGGGCGCTCTGCTGGTCGGGCGCGCGCCCTGCACGTGCGTCCTGTGCGTGCACGCCACGCTGCGCGTCCTGGAACAAGGCGTTGCCCACATGCCCCGGCTGATCGATACGCAGCGAGGTGTGCTCGTTACCGTGCTCGCGTGCATCGCGCCTGGCAGGCTCGCCCGGAGCGAGCGGGCCGCGGATGGCGTCGATGGCGTCCTGGCCGAGGCCACGACCGCTGCGGCTGATGACGGTGATGCCGGCGCGGATCTGATCCAGATCGGTGCGGTACTCGTTGATCATGCGCTTGTTCGTTTCCGCAAGCGTGCGCGCACCTGGATCGCTGAGGACGGAACCTTCCTTCAAGAAATTGTCGAGTTTGTGCGCGCCTAACGAGGTTCCTGCAGCGAGAACCGGAGAATCCGGAATCAGAAAGTTCGCTCTGCTATTGCTGTAACCGGCGTGACCGAGCGTACTAATCTCATCCGGCCTTGCGTAGATGCGCACCTGGCCGAAATGCGGCGACGCTGCACTCACCGGGTCGGATGCCATCACATGGTTCACCATGTTGTTACCGCCTTCCGGGATCCGATAGGACAGGCTGGCCGCACCATACGAATTGAAGGTCTCGCCCTTGAGGTCGTAGTGATGTGCGGAGATCTGCGCGAGCGCACCACCGAGCGAATGACCCGTCATCGTCACTTCCGGTTGATGCCCGGTCCGGTTGCCGTAGTCCTTTGCGTAGTCAAGTGCATGCTTGGTCAGCGCCAGCGCATCGTCGGCTTGCGGGTTGTGACGGCTGCGCACCATTGATGCATCGGTCAGGATGTCATCGATCTTGCCCTCGGTGCCGCGATGCGCGACAACGATCTCACCAGTGCTTTCACGGCGATAGATCGTGCCCTGATAGCCGGTAGCCTTGTTGTCGACATGCTCCAGGATGGCGTACTTCTCGTTTCCGACCGGAACCAATTCCTCATGACCCGGCGCACGCCGTCCAACCGCGTGATTCTTATACGTATCCTCGGACAAGTCGGCGTAGTGCTGCGATGGGACGGTCATGGCGCAACTTCCTTGGCAGCCAATGTGATGGTGAAGAGATTGTCGCGGATCTCCGGCTTGAACTTGTCCGGGCTCAGCTCACCGGTGTCCGGAAAGCTCTTGGACTCCGAGCGCGGATACCCTTCCTTCCAGTAGTACTTCGTCTGTGGCTGCTGCGCAGTCACCGTCTTGCCTTCGATAAACGACAGGAAGCGGGTCTCTTCCTCTGCACCGGTGGCCTTCAGCAGCACGCTGGCACCGCTGAATTCCCAGTGGCAGACGCCGCGACCGTAATAGTCCTCGTCCTGCATCAGGTCCAGGTAGACGGTGCCGCGGTACTCGGTGTCGGAGATCTTCTTGAGTGCGAAGTCTTCCTGGCTGGTGATGCGCCCGGCGGTGCCGGTTTCGGGCTGGATCTTGCCGCATTCGGCTTCGTTGCTGACGTCGTACTGCGCCGCGCCCTGCACCAGGCCGAAGGCGCCGGGCGCCTTGTCCAGCGTCAGCGTGACCTCGTAGGCCTTGCGCGGGTTGGGATTCAACTTGGCAAGGCCGCGGCCACCGGCCTCGACGTCGGCTACTGCGGCGGCCTCGGTTGCGGGGGATTGGGTCTGGGTCATGCTGGTCTCCGGGGCGTTACAGGCCGTAAGAAAAAGGGCCAGCAGGCTCGGGGTCAGAATCTGGCGCAAGGCCGGCCTCCATGGCGATAGGGGGAGTCAATCTAGTTTGCTTGACCCGCTGGGGTCAATTTACGGCAGCTGAGGATGAGGCGGCCGTGAGCCGGTTGCCGGCGGCCGCAAAACTGCCATGATCGGGGCCATCCGCCGCCACGGAAGCGCGCCATCGCCACGGGTCCCACATCGCCAGCCGACAGCGTGGCCGTCACCCCGCGGGTGCACTGGCGGCACAGCCTGCGCATGCGCGTGTTGCTGGCCGCCACCGCGGTGCTGGTGGTGTTGCTGGCGTTGCTGGGCACGGTGTTCTACCTGGGCGCACGCGCCGAGCTGGTGGAGGCGGCGCGCACCGAGGTGGATGGCCTGACCGAGCAGACCGCACGCAGCCTGGCGGCGATGCTGGACTCGGTGCAGGTGAGCGGCCGCACGCTGGCGGCCAGCAGCAGCGCGGTGGGGCTGCAGCCGTTCAACCTACGCGCGCTGCTGCTGGCCACGCTCAGTGGCGACCCGGATATCGGGGCGGCGCGGTTGATCATCGAGCCGCGCACGCAGAAGGCGCGCGACACCGGGTTTGTCTGGTACGTGCATCGCGACGGCACGCGCGTGCTGGAGAAATCGGTGCAGGACCTGGGCTACGACTACCGCGCGATGCCGTGGTATCTGCGCACCCAGCGCGAAGGACGCGCGTGGTGGTCGGAGCCGTACCTCAACGCCAATGGCGGCAACGCGCTGTACACCAGCTACAACCTGCCGTTGCGCCGGCCGGGCGATGCGGTGGATGCCGCGCCGGTGGGCATGGTCAGCGTGGACCTGCCGCTGCAGCACCTGCGCGAGATCATCGACCAGCTGCCGCGCGACATCGGCATCCAGCCGATGCTGCTGTCGCCCGAAGGCATGCTGGTGTTCAGCCCCGACCCGGCGCTCAACCTGCGTTACACGCTGGAGCGTTACGTGGCGCATTCGCGGCCCGACCTGCTGCCGTTGCAGCGCGCGGTGGCGGCGGGCCAGCCGATCTCGTTTGCGCACACCGCGCCGGATGGCGAGCGCTTTTTGACCCATAGCGCGGCGGTGGGGCGCAGCGGCTGGACCTTCGTGCTGTCCGCCTCGGAAGGCTATGTGCTGGCGGGCCTGAACTGGCTGGCCGCGTGGGTGGCGCTGGCGGCGTTGCTGGGCGCGGTGGTGTGGTGGTGGCTGATGGGGCGGATCACGCGCAAGCTGACGCGCCCGATCGAGGAATTGACCGATACCGCCGAGCACTTTCGCCGTGGCGAATTCGCATACCCGCTGCAGCACATCGAACGCCGCGACGAGGTGGGCGTGATGGCGCGTGCGTTCGACAGCGCGCGCGATGCAATCCGCGACCACATCGCGCAGATCGGCGAGATGACCGCCGCGCGCGAGCGCATGCACAGCGAGCTGCAGATTGCGCGCGAGATCCAGCAGGCGATGCTGCCCTCCGGGCGCACCTTCGACCGTGCCAGTTCGCATCTGGAAACCTGCGCCTGGCTGGAGCCGGCCAAGGCGGTAGGCGGCGACTTCTACCACTTCGTCGAGACCGAGCCGGGGCTGCTGTGGTTTGTGGTGGGCGATGTGTCCGACAAGGGCGTGCCGGCCGCCCTGTTCATGGCGCGCGCGGTGAGCGTGCTGGAAATCGCCGCGCGCCGGCATACGCGCCCGGACAGCATCCTGATCGCCGCCTCCACGCGGCTGGCCGAAAACAACGACACCTGCATGTTCGCCACGGTGCTGTGCGGGGTGATCAACGTGGTGAGCGGCGACTACTGGCTGGCCAGTGCCGGCCACGAGCCGCCGGTGCTGATCGACATCGACGGCAGCGCGCGGCCGTTGCCGCTGGACACCGGCGCGCCGCTGGGGATCGAGCCGCAGGTGGCCTACCCGGTGCTGCAGGGCCGCATGAGCGCCGGGCAGACGCTGCTGGGCTATACCGACGGGGTGACCGAGGCGATGGACGAGCAGGGCGCCAGCTACGGGCTGGAGCGCCTGCTCGGCGCCTTGCGGCCACGCCGCAGCGCGGCGGCGCAGTGCAAGGCGGTGATCGCCAACATCGCCCACTTCACCGGCCAGGCCGACCCATACGACGACATCACCCTGCTGGCGATCCGGCTGCGCCAGGAGCATGCTGGGCGGGTCGCAGACGCTGGCCGGGACGCACCCGGAAAGGCAACGACCTGATGAAGCTCGACCTGGCCATCGCGCCCTCGCTGGCCCAGCTGGCCGGCGCCAACGACGCGCTGGAACACTCGCTCACGCTGGAAGGCCTGCACGCCGAGCGCATCGGCCAGGTGCGGCTGATCGTGGAAGAGCTCGGCTGCAATGCGCTCACCCACGGCCAGTGCGCCGAGCAGCCGCTGCGCCTGCAACTGCAGCTGGACCCGCAGGCGCTGGTGCTGGAGATGCACGACCCCGGCAGCGCGTTCGACCCCACCACCGCCGCGATGCCGGACCTGAGTGCCGAGCTCGACGAGCGCGCGATCGGTGGGCTGGGGCTGTTCCTGGTGCATCAGTTCGCCGATCACATCGACTACCGCCGCGATGGTGCATACAACGTGGTGCGCGTCACCCTGCTCCACCCGTACGCCCCCGTCCCCGAGGCACTGTCATGACCACGCTCGCCATTCAGATCGACCCGCCGCAGGACACCCGTCAACGCGTCATCCTGACCGGGCGCCTGGACACCCACACCTACCAGGATCTGGACGCGGCGCTGTCGCCGCTGCTGGGCACCCTGATCACCACGCTGGTGCTGGACCTGACCGCGCTGGAATACATCTCCAGCGCCGGCATCCGCTGCATCTTCAAGGCGCGCAAGGCCCTGGCCACGCGCCAGGGCAAGGTGCTGGTGACCAACCCGCAGCCGCAGATCCGCAAGGTCTTCGATATGGTCAAGGCAGTGCCGCTGAGCGATGTCTTCGCCTCCACCGAAGAACTGGATGCCTACCTGGCGGCGATGCAGCGCAAGGTCATCGAACAGCATGCGCAAGGCGATACGCCGATCGTGCCGCATTTCGCCGAGGCCTGAGCGCCGCCAGCGCCGCACCGCAAACAGGCGCCGGCTGGATGCGGACGGCGCGCTTGGCAGAAGGATACGCGTGGTACATGCCGATCCCCGGCATCGGACGCGCGCCTGCCTGGCGATGCGTGCAGCGGTTGTGCCGATCGCTTTGCGGTGTCACCTCGCCTGTGCGCACATTGGTGGCGTGTCTGCGTACGGCGCGTGTGCAGCAATGGTTAGGCTATGACGCCCTGATCCCCGCGTTGCGATGCCCAAGCTGATCATCTTCGATTTCGACGGCACCCTGGCCGACTCGTTCGGTTTCTTTCTGAGCACGCAGCGCGTACTGGCCCAGCGGCACGGCTTCCGCGCCGCGCAAGCGCATGAAGTGGACGCCGCACGCCGCCTGAGCACCCGCCAACTGCTCAAGCAATCGGGCCTGAGCAGCTGGCGTATCCCGCTGGTGGCCGCCGACTTCATCCGCCTGATGCGTGCTGCCCCGCCGATGGCCTTGTTCGACGGCATTGCCGAGGTGCTGCAGACCCTGCACGCCCGCGGCACCTGCCTGGCCCTGGTGTCGTCCAACTCGGTGGAGAATGTGCAGCGCGCGCTGGGCGAGGAGCTGAGCGCGAAGTTCGCAGTGATCGACGGCGGTGCGCATCTGCTTGGCAAACAGCGCGCCTTGCGTCGCGTGTTGCGCAGCACTGGATACACCGCAGCGCAGGCGGTGTACGTGGGCGATCAGGTCGCCGACTGGGAGGCGGCGCAAGCGGTGGGCTTATCGTTTGCTGCAGTTGCGTGGGGCTATGCGCATCCGGACGTGTTTGCCGGCTTGGCTGAGACGCGGGTGATCGAACGCGTGGATGACTTGCTTGCGTTGGGCGGGGAATAGGCGGCGGGGATTGGGGATTGGGGATTCGCAAGAGCGAGCAGCGTCCCGGTGCTGCGTGCGCACGTACCCTCATCCGCCCTTCGGGCACCTTCTCCCGATGGGAGACGGGATGTGCGATCTCGGTGCGCGGGGTGATGCGCCCGGACAGCGCCGACTGCTAGACCCCACCCACCCTCGGTAATGGTGCCGGCACGTTCAACATGCCGCCCGCTGCCACATACGCTGCCAAGGCCTGGCCCTGGCTCAGCAGATGCCCGTGCATCGTGCGCTCTGCGCCTTCGGCGTCGCCGCGGCGCACGCACGCCATCAGCTCGCGGTGCTCGGACAGCGACTGCGCCATGCGCCCGGGCGTCAACAGCTGCCGGCCGCGGTGCATCTTGAGGATGCGGTGCAGATCGTGGGTGACGCGGATCAACCACGGATTGCCCGCGTACTGCTGCACGGTCTCGTGGATCAGATAATTGTTGCGGTAGTACTCGGCCAGGTCGCCAGCGGTGGCGGCGGCTTCCATCGCCGCGTGCAGCTCTTCCAGGCGCTGCACGCCGGCTGCGTCGATACGCTTGACCGCATCGTGCGCGCAGCGGCCTTCCAGCATCGCCATCACCGGGAACAACTGATTGAGGTCTTCCAGCGTCAGCCGCGTGACCCGGCTACCGCGGCCGGCGTCGAGCTGCACCAGGCCTTCGGCGGCGAGCAGCTTGAGGCTCTCGCGCAGCGGGGTGCGGCTGATGCCGAGTTCCTCGGCCAGCGCCGGCTCGTCGATCCATTCGCCCGGCGGCAGCGCGTAGTCGTAGATCTTCTGGCGCAGGCGCTCGGCCACTTCCTCGTACAGCGGTACGCGCTTCTTGGCGTTGCGCGAATCAGGGGCGAGGGTCATGGCAGGCGGGTCGTCGATGCTGGCGTGGGGGCGCCCATTCTACCGGGGCGCCCCGACACCCTGCCGGACACGGGCCGGATCACAGCCAGCCCGGCACCACGAACAGCAGCCAGGCCACCAGCGGCCCCAGCAACACCACCAGCCCGCTGTAGACCAGGAATCGGCGGAACAGCGCGTCGCGTTCTTCCTTGGCGGCCGAGGCCACCACCAACGCACCGTTGGTGGAGAACGGGCTGACATCGACAATGGTGGACGACACCGCCAGCGCGCAGATCACCCCGGCCGCACCGAGCTGGCCCTGCATCAGGAACGGTACCGCCAGCGGAATAGTGGCGCCCAGCACCGCCGCCGACGAGGCGAATGCGGAGACGATGCCACCGACATAGCAGACCAGCAGCGCCCCCAGCAGCGGCATGCCGATATGCGACACGCCGGTGCCGATGTAGTCCACCGCGCCGGCCTTTTCAAGCACCGCCACATAGGTGACCACGCCGCTGATCAACAACACCGTTGACCAGCTGATGCCGTCCACCGCGCCCTTCTGCGCGCTGGGCGAGATCAGCGCCAGCGCCACCGCCACGGTGATCGAGACCAAGCCAACGTTGAGGTTGTAGACCAGCGCGGCGACGCCCAGACCGAGCAGGCCGACCAACGTGATCACCCGATCGCGCGTGATGGCGACCGCCTCCAGCGCCAGCGGATTGGTCGACAAGGTGCCGCCACCGGCAGCCACCAGCGAACCATGCCCTTCGATCGCGAACGGGCGCTTGGAGGCCTGGTCGTCGGCCACCGCCACATACTGCGCATCGGCCAGCGACACCTCCTGCCGGCGCATCAGCTTGAGCCCGCCGAAGGCGCAGAAGCAGATGATCGCCATCATCAGGTTGAAGCCCAGGCTGGTGAGGAACACCGCCATTTCGGTGACGTCCAGCCCGGCCTTTTCCACCACCTTGTTGGTGATGCCGCCATACACGCTGATCGGCGAAAAGCCGCCGCCCTGCGCGCCATGGATCACCAGCAGGCCCATCATCAATGGATTGATGCGGTACTGCTTGGCAAAGCGCAGCGCCACCGGGCCGATGATGGCCACCGCCGCCGGCCCGAGCGCACCGAAGGCGGTGAGCAGGCCGGTGATGACGAACATCACCCAGGGAATGGCGACGATGCGCCCGCGCACCGCGCGCACCGCCCAGTGCACCAGCAGATCGATGGTGCCGTTCTTCTGCGCGATGGCGAACAGATAGGTGATGCCGACCAGGGTCAGAAACAGGTCGCCCGGAAAGCCGGCCAGCACCTCCTTGCCGTCCAGCCCCACCCACACGCCACCGATGATGAAGGCCAGCGCGAAGGCCACCGCGCCCATGTTGATGGGTAATGCGGTGGCGACGATGAACATGATCACCAAGCCAAGAATCGTTGCAATTTGCGGGGTCATGCGCCCTCCCAGACACCTGATACGCGTACAGCACGGATGGCCACCCGCCACCCAAGGGTTACGCCGTGTGCACCACCTCGACCGTCATGCCGCGCGCTCGCATGCGGCGTTGACCCACTCGACCACCCCGTGGGTACTCTGAAATTCGTCGACCGATCGCGCTTCGCAGCCCGGCACGCGCTCGCGCGCCATGCGCGCCAGTGCGCTGCCTGGCCCCAGTTCGAGAAACACCCGCGCGCCGCGCTCGGCGGCCTGCACCAGCACCTCGGACCAGCGCACGGTCTGCGCGATCTGTGCGGCCAGCGTGTCCACCACCAGGGCCTGCGTGGTGACGGCACGCGCATCGATGCCGGCCAGCACACGCAGCCTGGGCGCCTGCACGGCCGCGTTGTTCAATTCGACGGCAAAGGCGTCGGCAGCCGCCCGCAGCCACGGCGTATGCGCCGGCACGCTCACCGGCAACGGCGTGACACGTGCGCCCTGCGCCTGCACTGCATCGCCCAGTGCCTGCAGCGCCGCCTGCGGGCCACCGAGCACGGCGTGGTCGTCGCCATTGACGATGGCGATGGCCGCGCCATGCGTCTGGCACAGCGCCTCGAGCGTGCGCAGCGGCAGGCCGAGTACCGCCATCAAGCCGGCATGGTCCGGGCTGGCCGCATCCATCAGGCGCGCGCGGGTGGCAGCCAATTGCAAGCAGGTGGCGATCTCCATGCTGCCGGCAACCGCATGCGCGGCCAGCTCGCCGACGCTGTAGCCCAGCACCAACACCGGCGTGGGCAGCTGCGCACGCAGCACCTGCCAGTGCGCCAGTGTGCCGGCGCAGACCAGCGGCTGTGCGGTGGCATTGATGTAGCGGGAGTTGTCTGCCGCCAGCGTTTGCGCCGAGGCGCCAAGCACCGTGCTCGCGGCAGCGATTACCTCGGCCGCGACAGGCGCATCGGCAACCCGCGCGAACATCGCGGCGTGCTGCCCACCCTGGCCGGGACAGAGCACGGCCAGGCTCATTGGATGGCCTGCTTGCAGGCGGCGGCGCGCGCTGTGCTTGTGTCGCCCTGATTCGCGCTGCGGGCATTTTGTTCCCTGACCAGGACAAGCACGCCGTTCACTGAAACAGTGCAAAGGGCCGCGCCGCCACACGCCTGCATGGACGTTGCCTTCGCAGTTGCCAGTGCTCGACACAGGCTCATGCCGTCTCCTGACAGTGCAGGAACCAGGCACAGGCCAGCAGATCGGCGCTGCCGCCCGGGCTCAGGCGACGCGCGACAAATTGCATGCCGATGGCGTGCAGGCATGCGCGCCACTGCGGGTGCGAGATGCCGCCATCGTCCAGAAACGCATGCGCCTGCGCCTTTGCGTAAGCCAGCCCGTCTTGCCCGCCGCGATGCAGAAGGTTGAGATCGTCGACCTCGGCAACCAGGTGCATCAAGGTCTGTGCCAGCGCGGCCTCGCGCGTGGCGCCGCTGCGCAATGCACTGCGTAGAGATGGCAGTGCGATCTCGCGCAACAATGGATACCCGGCCGCGGCCTGTTCGCGCACGCCACTGATCCGGGACGCCGCGCGCACGCGCTGGCCATTGCTGTGTGGATCCAGCGGCGCGGCCCGCAATGCATCGCGCCAGACCTGCACCGCGCTGCAGACTGCTTCGCCGGTAGGGGCATGCCCATGCACGGCACGCAAGCGCGCCGCCTGCGCAGTGAGCAGGCCCAGGCTGAAGATCGCACCGCGGTGGGTGTTGATGCCGCCGGTGGCGCGCAGCATCGCCGCTTCGGCCGCGATGCCGAGCTGGCGCAATTGCTCGAACGGCGCGTTGTCGATACCGGCCTGTGCAATCGCGACGAAATAGCCGCGCAGGGCGAACAGGCTGCGCAGAAATGTCGACGCGTCCATATCGGCATGGCTGCCGCGGTCGAACGGCGTGACCAGGCCGGGTTTGGGCGCGCAGCCAAGTTCTGCATGCAGGGCGGCGACCGCCAGCCGCCCCAGCCGATGCGCCAGCGCGCTGGCAGTGCCGGCTTCGGGATGCGATGCGTGTTGCCGGGCTGCACTGTCTAGCAGCTCGCCATGCGTGCATGCAGTGCGCGATGGCGCATGCACGCGGTTCGAACCATCGTCTGCGGGGGCAAGGCGCAGTAGCGGCTGCGGTGGTACGTCGTGCGGTGCTGCCGGCGCCGCTGCCGGTGTCGGTGCGAGCGTCGATTGGCGATCGGCACGCACCTGGTGCGTCGATTGGCTGTCCGCGCCAACCAGGGGTGGCGCGATGTCCGCCTCTTTCGAATTCGTCACTGGCCGCTGCCGCTCCACCGCGTTGCAAGGCGTCACGGAACGCCTGGCATCGGCAGTGCGTTCGACCAGCGTGCTCATGCCGCGCTCCACACCGCAAACAGCGCGCTGCGCGGCAGCAAGCGGCAGCTGTTGGTGGACTTCACCAAGACCTGTTGCGCGCTGCCGGCGTATTCGCGCCAGTTCACCGCGGTGTCGTCGGGCAGCAGCAGTTCGCCGTCTGCGCGCAGCCCGTGGCGCTGTTCCCAGCGCTGCAGCACTGTCACCACGGCCTGCGCCTGCTCGGGTGTGGCGATGGACCACAGCAGGTCCAGATCCGATTGCGCGTGCACATACGCAAGCCCGGTCAGGGCCTGCCATGCGAAGCTGCCGAAGACGCGCGGCTGCAGGGCGTTGGCATTGCACTGGGTCAGCAAGGCCTGCAATGCAGGCTGCATCGCGGCGGGTGCGGCTGCGATCACGGCATCCAGCGCCAATGGCGCGGTGCTGCGCGCAACCTCGTCCAGGCCGGCGCTCAATGCCAGGCGCTGCTTGCCTTCGTCTGGCGGCAATGGCACGCCCAGCCGCAGGCTGCCGGGTGCCTCGCTGCCATCGCCACGCGCCACCACTGCCGGCAGACCTGCAGCAAACCACTGCTGCAGCCGTGGCTGCGCACCCGGCGTCAGCGCTTGCCAGCGCGCGCCGGGATGCAGCCACACCAGTGCGTGGCGGCCGGGCATGCTCAGCCCTCGCCCGCGGCCACGGCGGCAGCGACATCGCGCGCCAGGGTGCGCCCGCCACGCTGCGCGCCACGTGCCCGGCGTTGGTCGCCATCGCTGGGCGCGGCCAGGGCATCAAGCAGCGCCTGCGCCAGATCGCCGTCCCAGAGCGACTCCACCGCGCCCATGCGCACGTAGTTCTCCACGCCAGGCGCGAACACCGGCGAGCTCTTGCTCAGCGCCTGCAGGGTATCCACCGATTGCTTGGTCACGCGCGCCATCGCGCGCAGATCCATCACGCGGATCTGCGCATCCGGCAATGCGTGGATATGGTCGGCCATCAGACCGAACGACAGAAAGCCACCGCTGACCGATTCGCCATACACCAGCGTGACCAGCCGCGCGCCACGCTTGCGCGCCAGATCCAGCGTGCGTGCCAGATGCGCGAAATAGCCATTGATGCCGAGTAGTTCGTCGCGGCGCGCCAGCCGTTGCCCGGCAGTATCGGCCAGCATCACGATCGGCCGCTGGGGATGCGCGCGCGTGCTCGCCAATACGGTCGCCGCCAGTGCCAGCGCGTGGTCCACCCCGACTTCCAGCTTGTTGGCGGTGCCGATCACGGTGACCTCGCCCGCGGCCGTGGTGGCACTGCCGGTGAGCACATCGTCGTTGCGGGCGATGGCGTGGCCGAGCGGAAACAGCTGATCCAGCAGTTGGCTCAGTTCCATGGCGTGCTCCGGTCGGCAGTGGCGGCGAGGAAGGCGTCGGTGTCCAGCAGCGGCAGGCGCTGCGCATCGACAATGCCCTGCCGCTGCCAAATTTCCAGGCCGTCGCGGCAATCGCCGTAGGCGGCGATGCGCGTGGCCAACTGCTGCTGTGCAAGTTCCAGCGCCTGCAATGCGGCCTCGCCTTCCGGCTCGGTCAGCGTGTCCAGTGCCTGCACGGCGGCATCGGCGAATGCGGCGATGCGGTCGGCCACCAGCGTCTGCGCCTCGCCCAGCAGATAGCGGTGCTTGCCGCCGGTGATACGCCACACCAGGGCACGGTCGCGCGCGTCGAACTCCTCCACACCGCGCACGGTTTCGATCACGTCCGGCCCGGACAGCGACAGGCGGCCTTCTTCGGACATGATCACCGCGCTGCAGCAGCGCGCCACGATGCCCATGCCGCCGAAGGCGCCGTTGCCGCTGCCGATCAAGGCCAGCACCGGTACGCCGGCGGCACGCGTGTTCAAGGTGGCGCGCATGATTTCGGAGATGGCGATCAGGCCGGCGTTGGCTTCATGCAGCCGTACGCCACCGGTGTCGAGCAGTAACAGCACCGCCGCCGGTTGCGTAGCGGTGGCGCGTTCGAGCAGGCCGGTGAGCTTGGCGCCGTGCACCTCGCCGACGCCGCCGCCCATGAAGGCGCCTTGCTGCGCGGCAATCAGCACATTGCGCCCACGCAGCGTGCCTTCACCGACGACGATGCCGTCATCGAAGGCGCCGGGCGTGTCCAGCTGGGCCAGATGCGGGCTGATCAGGCGACGGCGCGGACCGACGAATTCGCGGAAGCTGCCGGCATCCAGCACGCCATCGATGCGCTCGCGCGCATCGGCCTCGTAATAGCTGCGCTCGGCCATGGGAATGGTGGTGCTCATACGTATCTCCCAACAACACGCGTAGGAGCGCACCCGGGCGCGACTGCGGCGTTACCGGGAAAGCCCGTCGCGCCCTGGTGCGCTCCTACGGAATTGCTGCGGTCGGCACTATCGACAGTGGTGCTCCCAACGACGCTCGTAGGAGCGCACCTGGGCGCGACTGAAGCGTTACCGGGAAAGCCCGTCGCGCCCGGGTGCGCTCCTACGGGGTGAGAGGGGTGGCTCATGCGGCGGCTCCCTGCAGGACGTCCAGCGCCTGCTCCAGGCGCAGGCTCACCACCGCCGGCGTGGCGCCGACATCGTTGATGCTGATGCGCACATCGCGCAGCGGATGGCGCGCGGCGAAATCGTCCAGCACCGCCTGCCAGATGGTGCCGAACCCGCGTGCGGCGGTGAGGATCTCGATCTCCATCGCGCCGTCCAGCGGCACGCGCTCGACCAGCACTTCCAGGTTGCCGGAGGCGACCACGCCGACCAGCGCATGGTCCAGCCCGGCGCGTGCGCCATGCTGGCCATCGAAGCGATACCGCAGGGTTTCCATGCTGTGCCCCTACCAGTTGCGAAAACGTTTCGGCGGGTCGTACAACCCACCGGACCAGCGCACCAGGTCCTTGACCGTGCGCGCGGCGAGCAGGTCGCGCGTGGCATCGCGTGGACGAATCCCTAAGTCTTCCGGCCGCTTGATGACGCCGCGATCGCGCAGGTTCTCCACCGCGCGTTTGTCGCGGCCCAGGCCGACGGCGGTGTAACCGGACACGCCACGGATGGCCTGTTCGCGCTCTTCGGCGCTGCGGCACAGCAACAGGTTGGCGATGCCTTCTTCGGTCAGCACGTGGCTGACGTCGTCGCCGTAGATCATCACCGGCGGCAGCGGCATGTTGGCGCGCTCGGCCAGCTCCCAGGCATCGAGCCTGTCGACGAAGGCCGGCGCCATGTGCTCGCGGAAGGTTTCCACCATCTGCACCACCAGCTTGCGTCCGCGCGGCATCTCGCCGGGGCGCGCCGCCTCGCGCCCGGCCTTGAGCCAGGCGTCGCTGGCGTGCCGGCGGCCGCGCGCATCCGAGCCCATGTTGGGCGCGCCGCCGAAACCGGCGATGCGGTCGCGCGTGGCGGTGGAGCTGTTGCCCTGCAGATCGATCTGCAGGGTGGAGCCGATGAACATGTCGCAGGCATACAAACCAGCTGTCTGCGACAACGCCCGATTGGAGCGCATGCTGCCGTCGGCGCCGGTAAAGAAGATGTCCGGGCGCGCGGCGATATAGGCCTCCATGCCCAGTTCCGAACCGAACGAATGCACCGAGTGCACGAAGCCCGATTCGATCGCCGGGATCAGCGCCGGATGCGGATTGAGCGCCCAGTGCCGGCAGATCTTGCCCTTCAGCCCCAGCGATTCGGCATAGGTGGGCAGCAGCAATTCGATCGCGGCAGTGTCGAAGCCGATGCCGTGGTTGAGCCGGTCCACGCCGTACTCGGCGTAGATGCCCTTGATCGCCATCATCGCCATCAGCACCTGGATCTCGGAGATCTGCGCCGGGTCGCGGGTGAACAGCGGTTCGATGTAGTTGGGCCTGGGCGCCTGGGTGACGAAGTCCACCCAGTCGGCCGGGATGTCCACGCGCGGCAGCGTGTCGACGATCTCGTTGACCTGCGCAATCACGATGCCGCCCTTGAACGCGGTGGCCTCCACGATCACCGGGGTGTCTTCGGTGTTCGGGCCGGTGTAGAGATTGCCGTGGCGGTCGGCGGCCTGCGCGGTGACCAGCGCGATGCGCGGGGTCAGGTCGATGAAATAGCGGCCGAACAATTCCAGGTAGGTGTGGATGGCACCGATCTCGATGCGGCCCTCGCCGACCAGCCCGGCCAGGCGCGCGGCCTGCGGGCCGGAGAACGAGAAGTCCAACCGCTTGGCGATGCCGCGCTCGAACACGTCCAGATGCGCGGGCAGTGACAACACCGATTGCACCATGTGCAGGTCGTGCACGCGCGCCGGGTCCACCTCGGTGAGGCAGCGCGCCAGGAAGTCGGCCTGCTTCTGGTTGTTGCCTTCCAGGCAGACGCGGTCGCCGGGTTCGATTACCGCCTCCAGCAGCGCCACCACATCGTCGGCGGCCACCACGCGCCCCTGCGGCGCCAGGGCTGCGGCGCGCTGCAGGCGCTGGCGCCGGCTTTCGGCCTGGGTGTCCCACTGTCGACTCATGCGTCTGCCTCACCGGGCCGGGCCCGTAATGTCGAAGTAATTACATCGTAATTATGGAAGCCAGCGGTGTCTAGCCGCGTTGCAGCATGGGCGGCAGGGATGTCCAGGCCGGTCAGCCGGGCGACAGGCAGACGCTTGCGGGCCAGCACACTTCGATATATCTTTTCCCCATACTTCGATATATCGAATGACGATGCGCTCCCGCCACGACGACTTGCCGAGCGAGCTCGATCCATCCGCAGCGCCCAGTGCGACGCGTCGCGGCGGCGCCGGGCGCGCACGGCCGCTGGAGCATGGCGACCTGCGCTTGCTGCTGCTGGCGCTGATCGAGCAACAGCCACGCCATGGCTACGAGTTGATGCGGCAGATCACTGCGCTGTTCAAAGGCCTGTACACGCCCAGTGCGGGCGCCATCTATCCGGCGCTGGCGCAGCTTGAAGCCGATGGCTGGGTGCAGACCGCGCTGGACGAAGGACGCAAGCGCTACCAGGTCACCGCCTCCGGCCGTACGTATGCGGCGCAGCACCGCGACGCACTGGATGCGGCGCTGGCCCGCACCCACCGTCGCGCGCGCGAGCTGATCAAGGCACAGACCCCGGCGCCGATTCGCGAAGCCATCCACCGCATCAAGCACGGCCTGTTTGCGCGGCACGGGCAATGGACGGATGCAGAAGCCACACGCATTGCCGCGCTACTCAACGCCGCCGCTGACGGCATGGAGCGCGACGACGGCTGAGTACGTCTATCGCCGTGATCCGAAGCCAACCGATACCGGTTTGAATGCGACTTGCGGCAGTGACGCGTCATCGCGGTGTTTGCGTTGCGCGGCGTCAGTGGCATGCATGCATTGCTGTCCCTGCGCTGTTCTGCGATTTGATCAGCGTATCGCTGCAAGACATCGACCTTGCTTGGTTGGCAGATGCACGCGGCTTCGCCCGTACCGACATCCGCCCCTGCGGGGCACCTTCTTCCGATGGGAGAAGGGTGAGCAACAACCGCTTTTTTTGCCAGTCGGCTAGATCGTCGCATCACCGTTTGCAATCACTCCCCCGCCGCGCACCTGCGCGCCACATCCAGGAATCGCACTACATGGCCATCCATACCCACACCCAACTCCGCCGCGATCCGCGCCTGCGCTCCGTGCAGGTGGTGCGCTGCGAATCGCTGACGCCGCAGATGCGCCGCATTGTGTTTGGCGGCAGCGAGCTTGCCGGCTTTCAGAGCGAGGCACCGGACGATCACGTCAAGCTGTTCTTCCCCAATGCCGATGGCGCCTTCGTGCTGCCGACGATGACGCCGGACGGCCCGCGCTATGCCGAAGGCGCGCTGCCCTCGCCCGGCCGCGATTACACCCCGCGCGCATTCGATCCGCAAAGCGGCGAGCTGAGCATCGACTTCGTGCTGCACGGCGACGGCGTGGCCTCCAGTTGGGCGGCGCAGGCACAGCCCGGCGACACGCTGAAGATTGGCGGCCCGCGCGGCTCGTTCCTGGTTGCCGACGACTACGACCACTATGTACTGATTGGCGATGAAACCGCGCTGCCCGCGATCGGCCGCTGGCTGGAGGCCATGCCCGCCGACATGCATGCAGAGGTCTTTATCGAAATTGCCGATGCGGCCGAGCGCCAGGAACTGCTCAGCGCCGCCGAGGTGGACGTGTACTGGCTGGAACGCAACGGCTTCGATGCCGCCAGCAGCACGTTGCTGGAAGACAGCCTGCGCGATTACGAGCCGCACGACGGCGACACGTTCTACTGGATCGGTACCGAATCCATGCGCGCGCGTGCGATGCGCAAGTTTCTCGAAGAGCACATGGGCGTGGACAAGGACTCGGTGCGCGCGAAGGGCTACTGGAAGGCGAACCCTGCTGCGGAGTGAGGCGTTGGCGTGCGCATCGTGGCGGGGCGGAGGGTGGAGCTGTCGCGGCCTGGGCCGCTCCTAAAAAAGCCGGGCGGTTACGCTCAAGCAAAAGCCCGCCGATTGGCGGGCTTTTGCGTTCCGCACATCGGTGCGATCGCTCGCACCGATGCATCGACTGCGCTGCGCCTTACTTGGCAGCAGCAGCGTCACCGGCCTTGGCCTGCAGGGCTTCGGTGGTGATGCGGATCTTCACTTCGTCGCTGACGTTCGGGGCGTACTGGCCCACGCCGAAGTCGGTGCGCTTGATGGTGGTGGTGGCGTCGAAACCGGCTGCCGGCACCTTCTTCATCGGGTGCTCGCCGGCACCGTTGAGGGTGACGTCCAGCACGACCGGCTTGGTCTGATCCTTGATGGTCAGATCGCCGGTGACGGTCAGCTTGTTGGGGCCGGCCGCTTCGACCTTGGTGCTCTTGAAGGTGGCGGTCGGGAACTTGGCCGCGTCGAAGAAGTCACCGCTCTTCAGGTGCTCGTCGAACTTGGCGGTGAAGCTGTTCAGGCCCGACAGCGGCAGGGTGACCTGCACGGTGGACTTGGTCACGTCGGCCGCGTCGTACACCAGGGTGCCGTCGACATTGCCGAAATGCGCGCTCGGGTTGGAGAAGCCGAAGTGGCTCCACTGCGCGATCACGTCGGTGTGGCTCGGATCCAGCGTGTAGGTGCCGGAGGCCACTTCCACGGCCGGGGCGGTCGAGGCGGCCGGCGCAGCAGCCGGGGCCGGGGTGGTGGCAGCGGCATCGGCCGGTGCGGTGGCGGCCGGGGTGTCGGCAGCCGGCGCGGCGGCGTTATCGGCCGGCTTGGAGCAGGCGGCGATGGCCAGGGTCAGGGCGAGCGGCAGCAACAGTTTGTGGGTGGTCTTCATTGAAACTCCTTGAGATGAGGGACCGCATTGGATCAATGCGGATGGAACAGACGCAGACGGACGAGGACTGCAGGAAAATCGAAACGGGCGCCCGGGGCGGATTGCACAAGGCGCGGTCGTCAGGTGGTGCGGGTGGCGCGCCCCGAAGCCGGAGTGTACGTGGCTGGCTGCGTGCCGGAGGGCCCGGCTGCGTGCGCGTGACGGTGCGCGCAGCTGCGGTGCCCGCCGCTGTTACTCGATGCGTGCGGCTTCGTCGAAGCTGAGCCGCGGCAGCCGCGGGAACAGCCCGGCCGGATCGCCATAGCCCAGATTGACCAGGAAGTTGGACTTGATCGGCGTGCCGGCAAAGAACGCCGCATCCACCTTGTCATTGTCGAAGCCGGACATCGGGCCGGCATCCAGACCCAGCGCACGTGCAGCCAGGATCAGGTAGGCGCCCTGCAGCGAGCTGTTACGGAACGCGCCGGACACGCGCATCTCGCGCGAGCCTTCGAACCAGCTCTTGGCGTCGGCATGCGGGAACAGGTACGGCAACTTTTCGTGGAACTCCTCGTCCGAGCCGATGATCACCGTGACCGGCGCGGCCAGCGTCTTGGTGGCATTGGCCTCGGACAGTGCCGGCTTGAGCTTCTGCTTGCCCTCCGGCGTGGTCACGAACACGAAACGCGCCGGCGACCCGTTGGCGGCGGTCGGGCCCCACTTCAGCAGATCGTAGAGCTCGCGCAGCTGCGCCTCGCTCACCGGCTTGTCGAGAAAGGCGTTTTGCGTGCGGGCGGTGCGAAACAGCTGATCCAGCGCGGCAGCGTCGAGCAAGTCGGACATGGAGACTCCGGGAAGCAAGGGAATGGGCGACAGTAGGGTGCAGCACCGGCGCCAGCGTGAAGACCCGCAGTGTAGAGTGACGCGATTGCGGCAACACACGCTCAATCTGAAACAAATCTATGTCGGATCTGAAACGATGGCGCTGACCTGGGCGGTCAGCGACGGCCGCGCCGGCAATGCACGCCAGGCCGAGGCCTTGGCGCAGGCGCTGCACTCCGCACCGGTCACGGCGCTGCATCTGCAGGCCCGCGCGCCGTGGCGTTGGGCCGCACCGCGCCTGTTGCCGGGCGCGCAGGCGGCGTTTGGATCCGGCTTTGCCCGGCAATTGCAGCAGCCGCCGGCGCTGGCGATCGGCTGCGGGCGCCAGGCCGCGCTGGCCACCCGGCTGCTGCGCACGCGCGGCAGCCGGGTGGTGCAACTGCTGGATCCGCGCCTGGACCCGCGCCACTGGGATCTGCTGGTCGTGCCCGAGCACGATGCGCTGCGTGGCGCCAACGTGCTCACCCTGCTCGGCAGCCTGCACCCGGTGGACGATGCCTGGCTGGCCGCCGGGCGCGCCGCCTTCGCCGCGCTCGGTGCGCTGCCCGGCCCACGCGTGGCGCTGTTGATCGGCGGCCCCACCGCGCAGCTGCCCTGGACCACCGAAACGCTTGCGGTACTGTGCACGCACCTGCGCGCGCAGGTACTCGCGGCCGGCGGCAGCCTGCTGGTCACCACCTCACGGCGTACGCCGCCCGAGGCGATCGCAACGCTGCGCAAGCTGCATGCAGGCCTGCCAGGCCTGCTGTGGTGCGACGAGCGCGACGGGCCCAACCCGTACGCCGGCCTGCTGGGCTGGGCCGATGCGATCGTGGCCAGTGCCGACTCGGTCAACCTGCTCTCCGAAGCCTGCGCCACGCGGGTCCCGGTGGCAGCGGCGTTTGCCGAACAGGCGCAAGGCCGGGTGGCGACGTATGTGCGGGCACTGCAGGCGCGTGGCCGTCTGTGCGATGCCGGCGATGTTTTCGCAGCGCCGCCGCAGCTTCACCCATTGCGCGAAACCCAGCGCATCGCCGCACTGGTGCGTGCGCGCCTGCACGTATGATGGTGCCGCCGCCGATGCCACCGGGCAGACACAAGGACGCTGCACTCCCATGCAACTTGCACACAAACGGCGCGGTTGGCCTGCAACGGCGCTGTTGCTCGTCTCCCTGACCTGCGCACTCCCCGCCTTCGCCGCGCCGGTGTGCACTCCGCACTATCCAACGCCCGCCACGCTGGCGGCGATGTTCGACATGGCCAGGTCCACCCAACAGGCGCTGGATGCAGTGGACGGTGCGCAGGTCGTGCTGCTGGCACGCGGCGGCCAGGATCTGAGCCGCTATGGCTTGAAACACAGCCATCTGGCCTTCGCGCTGCGCGAGGACGACGGCACCTGGCGGGTGAAGCACCTGCTCAATCACTGCAAGTCGGACAACTCCGCGCTGTATCACGAAGGTCTGAGCAACTTCATCGGCGAAAGTGCCCTCACTGCCGATCTGCGCGTCGGCGTGCCGGCACCGGCGCTGCAGCAGCAACTGCGCACGTTGCTGCAGGATCCGGCCACGCTGGCACATGCGCTGCACGAGGCGCGCTACAGCATGATCGCCTACCCGTTCTCCACCGATTATCAGAATTCCAACCAGTGGGTGCTCGAAGTACTGGCGGCGGCATTGGCGGCGACCAATGCAGCAGATGCGACAGCTGCACCGGTGAGCGATCGACGCAGCGCGCAAGCCTGGCTCAAGCGCAATGGCTACCAACCTACCCGCCTGCATCTGGATCTGAGCAAGCGCATCGGCGCCCGTTTCTTCGTCGCCAATGCCGCAGTGACCGACCATCCCGCCAGCGAGCGCATCTCCGGCAATTATTCGGTGATCACGGTCGAGTCGGTGTTCGATTTCCTGCAGCAGCAACAGATGCTGCAGCAGGACCAGTCCATTCCACACAGCGTTGCCACGCACGGAGCATCTCCATGAACATCCCTCTTCGATCTGCCGGCCTTGGGCTGCTGCTGGCCATCTCGTTTGGCCAGCCGATGCAGGCCCATGCGGGCCTGACCACGATCACCCGTGGCGATGCCTCGGCGATGTCGGCGATCCTGGTGATCTCCGCGCCGTATTTCGTGTCGTTGGCGCTGGGCCATAGTGCGATCGCAGGCTCGGAAGCCTTGAGCGACGCATCGCACAAGGCCTCGGCCGGGCCGTTGCCGCCGATGCGGGTGAAGTCGGTGGAAAAAAAGACTGACGGCGGCTGCCAGGTGCAGTTGCAGGATCCGGCGAACGCCGAGAACACCGCGCTGCTGCGCTGGCCGGCCCGCCAGGACGACCCGACTGCGGGCTTTCGCGTTGGCGAGACGGTGACCTTCCAGCCGAGCCCGGCCGGTGCGGGCTGGACGGTGCAATCGCCACGAGGCCAGGCGCTGGCATTCGTGCCGACCGCGGAATCTGCCGCGCAGAACAGCAGCACCACCTGGTGATGCAGGGGAGCCGCTTGCAGACGCTGTCGACCAGGATGGCGCGTCACTGACGCACCGTTTGCGGATACGGTGCCACGTGCCGTGCGCGCAGAGGCATCTTCCACTGTCTGCCGAACTGCCTGCGCGATGGTTTGTTGATCCTCAACGACGCGTACGGCCACGTGCAGTTGCAGAGCCCTGGCGCGCCGATGCCTGGCACGCATGTACGCACGCAGGTAATTGCCAGCGCGCTGATCGCGCCGTAATCGGCAACGCTGTACACGCAAATTGCCTGATGACCCGCCGGCATGCGCTCGAACGGCAGCGCGGCGCTCACGCATCGCGCGGTTACGCGAGCACGAGCGATCCGCACCGCGTCACTCACCAATGCTGGCGGCCATGCGTTGACCGGCACGCTGGTTGAACCAGCAGCTCGCGGCCGTGTCGTGCATACGCGTTGGTGCACTGGCCCACATACGCCAACACGCGGATAATCCGCGCTGTTCTGTCACTACCGCACCGTCATGTCCAGCACCGCGCCGACGCCGTTCACTCCACTCACTGCGCGCGCATTGGCGTGGGCGGTCCTGGCTATGGGTGCGGTGGTGCTGTTGTCCAACATCCTGGTGCAGTACCCGATCAACGATTGGCTGACCTGGGGCGCGTTCTCGTATCCGTTGGCGTTTCTGGTGAGCAACCTGATCAATCGGCGCTTCGGCCCGCGCGCGGCACGCAAGGTCGCCTGGTGCGGCTTTGCGCTGGCGGTGGTGTTGTCGCTCTGGCTGGCCACCCCGCGCATCGCGGCGGCCTCGTGCACCGCCTTCATCGCTGCGCAGTTGCTGGATATCAGCGTGTTCGACCGGCTGCGCAGTGGCAACTGGTGGCGTGCACCGATCGTGGCCACCACCTGCAGCGCCACGCTGGATACGACGATCTTCTGGAGCATCGCCTTTGCCGGCGCTGGACTGCCATGGATCAGCTGGGCGGCCGGCGACCTGGCGGTGAAGCTGGGCATGGGCGTGTTCCTGCTCGGCCCGTTCCGCGCACTGCTGTGGCGCAGTGCGCCGCGCCCGCAGGGCTGACCGGCTCGCCTGCGTACCGGCAATCAGGCCAACACCAGGCGCGGTGGAGGGATGCCACTGCAACGCACCCGCGTTTCTGCCGACCCTGCGCGCTGCACTTGTCTCACCTTGCAACGCCAGCTACCGGCCACTCAAGGCGGTAGCGTTGCCACGTCATTGCCGAGCGGAAACTCCAGCCCTTGCGCGTGCGCAGTAGTGAAGATGCTGTGCCGTGCCTGCTCGATGGCAGGCGTTGGTGGGATCAGCCGCGGCCGGCGATCCAGGGTGCAACTCAGGCCCGCTTCCACCAAGGTGGCATGCGCCTGGTGCAGCGGTGCGGCACGCTCGGCCGGCAGCCACTGCGCCTGCACCAATGCATCGATCAAGGCGGGCGTGGCGCAGGCCAGCAGCAACTCAGGGTGCTGTGCAGCCTGGCCGAGCACGCCGGCCTGCAGGACGAATTCCAGATCGACCAGGCCGCCGGCGCCCTGCTTGAGATCCAGCCGCCCCGCATCGCTGCGATCCAGTTCGCTGCGCATGCGCGCGCGCATCTTGCGCACGTCCTCGTGCAGCACGGCGGTGTCGCGCACGCGTGTCAGCGTGTCGGCACGCACCTGCGCGAAGGCCGCGCACAGTACCGCATCGCCGGCCACCGCACGTGCACGCACCAGCGCCTGATGCTCCCAGGTCCAGGCGCGCTCGCGCTGGTAGTCGCGGTAGCTGGCCAACGATGACACCAATGCGCCCTTGCCACCATCCGGGCGCAGCCGCACGTCGATCTCGTAGAGACGGCCGGCGCCGGTTTCGGCGGCCAGCAGTGTCATCACCTTCTGCGCCAGCCGCGCAAACCAGCGCCCGGCTTCCAACGCTCGCTTGCCATCGGAGGCTTCCACCTCGCGTGGATGGTCGTAGAGAAACACCAGATCCAGGTCCGAGCCGAAGCCCAGCTCCAGGCCGCCCAGGCTGCCGTAGCCGATGATGGCGAATGCCCCGCCCGGCACCTGCCCGTGCGCGGCGATCAGTTCGCGGCGCGCCAGCTGCAGCACCGTCTGCACCACCGCTTCGGCCAGCCAGGCCAGTTGCTGGGTGCTGTCCACGGCCTGCTGGCGGCCATCGAGCGTGGCCAGCGCAATGCGGAAGCTCAAGGCGAGCCGGCGCTCGTTGAGTTCGCGCAGCGCCGCTTCGGTGTCCTCGATCTGCAAGGTGTCCAGGCACGCAGCGTGCAACGCATCGCGGTCGGGCAACGGACCGCTGATGCGGGTGTCGAGCAATTCGTCCAGCAACAGCGGATGCGCAGCCAGGCGCTCGGCCAGCAAGGCGCTGCGCGAGAGCACATCGACCAGGCGTGCGAGCGCGCTGGGTTGTTCGTCCAGCAAGGCCAGGTAGCTGGTGCGGCGCAAGGTGGATTGCAGCAGGCCGAGCATGCGGCGCACGGCGGCATCCGGCTGGCTGGCGCGGGTGGCCGCATGCAGCAGCGCCGGCATGACGCGGTCCAGCCGCGCGCTTGCGGTATCGGAGAGCGCACGCACGCCGGAGGACTGCGCAAAATCGGCCAGCACCTGATGCGCGCCGGCTGGATCGTGCAATCCGATGCCGGCCAGCGGCGCGGCATCGCCTTCCGGCAGTGCGCGCCAGTAGTCGGCAAGCGCATCGGGGGCGGTGGCGCGCACGCGCGGTGCCAGCAGCTCGGCAAATTCGGCGGCAACGCGCGCGCGTTGCGGAGTGAGTGCCTGCAGCAGGGCCGGCCAATCCGCATAACCCAGGCCCAGCGCGATGCGTTCGCGATCCAGCGGGGCCTGCGGCAAGGCGTGGGTCTGTGCATCGCGCAACATCTGCAGACGATTTTCCAGCCGGCGCAAGAAGCGATACGCCTCGGTCAATGCATGCCCGTTGTCCGCATCGATCTGGCCGGCCTCCACCAGCGCCTGCAGGGCAGGCAGCAGGCGACGCTCGCGCAGGCTCGGTTCGCGCCCACCGCGAATCAGCTGCAGCGATTGCGCCAGGAACTCGATCTCGCGAATGCCGCCTGGCCCGCGCTTGATGTCGTCCAGACGATCGTGGCGGGCGACTTCGGCAGTGATCGCCGCCTTCATCTCGCGCAGGCCGTCCAGTGCGGTGAAGTCCAGATAGCGCCGGTAGACGAAGGGGCGCAGCGTCTCGAGCCAGGCTTCGCCGGCATCGATATCGCCGGCCACCGCGCGCGCCTTGAGCCAGGCATAGCGCTCCCAGTCGCGCCCTTCGCGCTGGAAGTACTGATCCATGCCGGTGAACGACAAGGCCACCCGCCCGGCCGTGCCGAACGGGCGCAGACGCAGATCCACGCGATGGCTGAATCCATCGGCGGTGGTTTCGTCGAGCAGCTTGGCCAACTGCTGGCCAAGCCGCGCAAAATATTCCTCCGCTGCCAACGGGCGGGCACCATCGGACTGGCCGCCCTGCGGATACGCATAGACCAGATCCACATCGGAGGAAAAATTCAGCTCGCCACCACCGAGCTTGCCCAGCCCGAACACCACCAGCCGCTGCACGCTGCCGTCTTCGGCAATCACCTGGCCGTGGCGGTCGCGGAATTGCTGCTCCAATGCCTGCAGCCCACATTGCAGGCAGGTTTCGGCCAGGCGGGTTGCGCCGGCCAGGGTGGCATCGACGCTGTCCAGATCGAGCACGTCGCGCCAGACCAGGCGCGTAGATTCGGCACTGCGGTAGCGCCGCAACTGCGCCGGCCAGGCCTGGGGCTGTGCGGGGTCGAGCACCGGTAGTGGCAACGGCGGTGGATCCGGCTGCGCCAGGTGCTGCAGCAAGGCCGGCTGACGCGCCAAGGTATCGAGCGCAAACTCGCTGGCAAGCGCGACCTGTTCAAGCCGCCGATCGAAGTCATCGCCCGGCCAGGGCTGGTCGGCCGGCACGGCATGACGGACACGCGCCACAGCCCGCTCGATCAGGGCGGTGAGCGCAGGAGACACGGATGAGGTAGGCAGCGGCATGCGCCGATTCTGGCATCCCTGCGCGATGGCGGCACGTGCCTGCGGGCGATCCACCGGTGTCTAGGGGCAGCAACACAACCACTGGGTTCACCGCCGCACTGCGTGTGGTCCCATCAACATGCGGTCATGTCGGCGGGCGTGATGTCCTCACTGGTTGCGGGCTCCTTGGCGGCTTGTTCGACGTCTCGATTTTTTGGGCGTTGTGTCTGAAGGGGACAACAGTGTGGATAGATCAGTTGCGGAGCGGTTGATCTGTGACTTGGTGCAGGGCCCTTGCCCGCCCACCATCGCAGGACACGCCGCAAGTACGTCCATGTAGGCTCTTACGCGGCATCCATGCCGCGTAAGGTCCCGCGACGGTAGGCGGGCAAGGACCTGTCGGTGTGCATGGTTGCAAGCGGTGCATGCGGTGCACGACGTGCGCTGGTTGGATCACTCGGCGTTCGCCCAACTTTCATCATTTCTCCATCGCAGGCCGAGCGTCAGGCAAGCCTCCAACACGCAACCTGAAAATGCCACGTCTGCGACGCAGTCCGAGTCACACGCTTTCAGGAAAGCAGCCGATCAACTGTCTGGTGCGGTGGCCTCGCCGGTTGCGGGACCGTGTGGCGGCATGGATGCCGCCACCGAGCCCCCAGGGATGGGTTCACGGCGTGTCCCGCAAGCGGTGAGGACGCCGCGCACTCGACTCACCGAGCTTTTGATTCAAGCATCCGATCGCGACTGAACAAGCCCACCGTTCCCGGTCTCGACTGCCTTGTGCCTTGTGTACTGGGGCTTGGGAAGTGCAGATGGATCAGTTGTAGAGCGGCGGATCTGCAGCCTGGCTGCAGGGCCCTTGCCCGCCCACTCTCGCAGGACACGCCGCAAGTACGTCCGTGTAGGCTCTTACGCGGCATCCATGCCGCGTAAGGTCCCGCGACGGTGGGCGGGCAAGGGCCAGTCAAGCTGGCCGGTATGTGTGGCCTTCAAACAACAGCAAACTACAGCACGTGCCAACCCACCACCCCGCATGCGACGCAGCCCAGCAGCACTGCCAGCCACGCACTCCAGCGCGGCGCGTACGCCAGGCCCAACGCCACCCAGAGCGCGGCCACGCTGACAAACCCCAGCCACAACAAGGTGCCCACCGTTCCGCCCCAAGCGAGCACGCACAGTACCAGCGCGGCGATCAACAGACAGACAGCCATCGCACGCAGCAACCATCGCTGCATGATCGGCGCAGTGCGGCGGCCGGTGAGCTGCTCGTAATGGCGATGCATCGCCACGGCCAGGGCCATCAGTGCGGCGTGGCAGAGCGCGGTGCCCAGCAGCGCGGTGGTCAGCCCATCCATGGCGGATGTCCCAGCAACCAGCTCGCACCACTCAGCGCGGTGATGCCCACGCCCAGCCAGCCCCACATGCGCGATGCACTGCGCGCACGAAACATCCAGAGCACGACGACGGTGTAGATGGCGAAACTCAGCAAGGTCATGCTCAGCACCGAGACCGCAGGCGACACGCCGACAAATCGCGACAGCAGCTGCGCCAGCACGCTGCAGCCGGTGGAGGTCAGCGCATAGCCGCCGACGCTGGCAGCGAGCACGCGACCGGCAACCGACCAGCGGTAGCGCGTCACCGACGCGGTGCTCGAAGCAGACTTCACAACACATCCATCGCGGCAGTGGCGCCGCGCCTGGCGCGTGTCGGCACCGGTCGCACTGCGCTGCGATGGGCCCGATATGTCGCGTAAGCAAATGCAAAGCCGAAGACGAGCGAGACCAGCTCGACCCCGGCGCGCTGCAGGTCACCCGCAGCCAGGTACACGCCCAGATGCTGCCCGGTGGTGACCGCATTGAGCAGTGGCAAGCCGACACACAGCAGCGCGGTCATCGCCAGTTGCTCCACCCATGCACGCGCGGGCGGGCGCAGCAGTGCATGCAGCAGCGTGGCTGTCCATACCCACAGGAATGCGTGGATTTCGATCTGGCTGCGCTCGGCCTGCGCAGCCGGCACCAGGCGGTTGGCGTAGAAATACGCAATGCTCGCCAAGGCGGTTCCCGCAAGCGCGGCGACATTGAGCGCTTCCACTACCCGATAGATGCCGGCGGTGGCCGCGCCGAACTCCTGCTCGCTACGCCGACGCCGCTTGATCGAAAACAGCAAGGTGCCGGTGGCCATCATCAAGGTGCCGGCCAGGCCGCAGATGAAATACAGCCACTTGCTGGTCCAGCCGCCGAACCCGGCCACGTGCAGGGTCTTGATGACCTCTTCCACATCCTGCGCGTGCGGGTCCGTGCGTGCGGCATCCGCGTGCTGCTCCAGCAGCGCGCCGCTGTTCGCGTCGAATACCACGCTGTTGGCTGGGTTGAGCAGGCGCCGCGAGCTGCCGGTCGCGGCCACGCGCGCGATCACCCGCAGCTTGCTGCCGGGTTGATCGGGCCGCTCGATCACCAGCGTTTGCGCGGGCGCAGCGTTGAGCGAGTCTGCTCGCTGCACCAACTCCGGCAGATAGGCGGGCACGCGGTTGACTGCTGCTTCGTCTGCGCTGGTCGTAGGCACTGCCGGCGACAGGTCATCGGCGTAACGCGTGTAGGCGTCCTCGTCGCTGCCATACAGTGCGTGCAATGGCGCGGGCATGTAGCTGGTGTAGAAATACGCCAGGCCGGTGTAGACGATCATCAGCAGGAAGGGAAGCGTCAGCACCGCCGTGGCGTTGTGCGCGTCCAGCCACGAGCGCTGGCCCTTGCCCGGGCGGAAGGTGAAGAAATCCAGAAAGATCCGCTTGTGCACGATCACCCCGGATACCAGCGCGATCAGCCCGCACAGCGACACCCAGCCCACCAGCCAATAGCCGGGAATGCCGCCATGCAAGGTGTAGTGGAAGCTCATGAAATGCCGGCCACCTTCGGTCTGCCGGCCCCACGGAGACGGCAGCAACTCGCCGCTCCCGGGGTCCAGCGCTGCCTGATCCTGGCCCTCCGGTGTCCGCCAGAACAGCGTGAGCGCCTCACCCGGATGCGCGGGCAAGGTGATCCGCCACAGGCGCGCCTGTGGCGCAAGCTGATGCAGCTGCGCCAGTGCACGCGGCACCAGTGCTGCTTCCGGCAGGACCGTCTGCGTACTGGCACTCGGCAAGGCCGGTGTGCCCTGCATCCAGCTGGTGATCGGATCGCGAAACACACTGAGCGTTCCGGTCAGGAAGATCGCGCACAGCAACCAGCCACAGCTCAGGCCGCACCAGGTGTGCAGCCAGGCCATGCTTTGGCGAAAGCCTTCTTTCATCCGGCACGCGCCATGCGCCACCGCAGCGCTGGTGCCCGCATCACAGCGCGCCGCGCAGGGTCACCATCACGTTGCGCGGTTCGCCGTAATAGCGCCCGTTAACGAAGCTCGACAAGGTGTTGTAGTAGTGCTTGTCGAACACGTTGTTGAGATTGACCGCCAACGACCATTGCCGGTTGACCTGGTACCGCGCCAATGCATTCCAGACCGCACGCCCCTGGATCGGCGCGGTGGCAGTGCCGATCTGCCGATACGCCGCGCTCTGCGCGCTGACACCGCCACCAACGGTGACGTCCTGCAGCACACCCGGCAGACGGTAGGTGGTCCATACCCGCAGCAGGTGCCTGGGCGTGTAGCTGTTGAAAGTCTGGCCCTGGCTGCTGACATCCTGCAGGTAGGTGGTGCGGTTGAAGGTGTAACCGGCAAACACGTTCCAGTCGCGCAACACCTCGCCGCTGACTTCGGCATCGAACCCGCGGCTGCGCACCTTGCCGCTGTCGATGTAGCAGAAATCGTTGTTGCGGCAGGTGGGGCTGGTGGTCAGGTCGGCCTGGGCGCGGTTCTTCTGATCGATCTGGAACAGCGCAAACGCGCTATTGATGCGCCCGTCCAGCCACTCACCTTTGACGCCCAGCTCGTAGTTGGCACCGGTCATCGGCTTGAGCATCTCGCCGGCTTCGGTCTGCGCGTTCTGCGGCTGGAAGATGTCCGCATAACTGGCGTAGGCCGACCAGGTCGGGCTCAAGGCGTACAACAGGCCGGCATACGGCGTGACCTGCCCTGTCTCGCGGGTGTGCTCGATCGATTGCGACGGCGACAGCCCGGTGGTGGTGGTGTTCCACAGGGTGTCGTGCCAGCTCACCCGGGTGCCGACGATGGCCCTCAACGGATCAGTCAGCTGCCAGCGCAGTGCGCCGTACAAGCCGAATTCGCGCGAAGTGCCATGCCGGGCCTCGCGTGCATTGGCGAAGATTTCCGCATCGCTGATCGCCCGCACATTGCGCTGCAGATTGAACACGTTGAAGGTCTGGAAGTTGTTCTTGTTGCCGTAGACCGTATCCACGGTGGTTTCGGCGAAGTTGCTGCCGATCACCAACTCGTGCCTGCGCCCCAGTGCATTGAACTGCCCGATCACATTGGCGTCGAAGCCGAAAGCGTGCGCATCGGAAATAGTGCGCGCGGCCAGCAGCGCGCCGGTGCCGTTGGCCGGATTGATCGCGCGGCTGGAGCTGGCATATTTCAGATTGTGCAGCTCGCGCACCTGCACCGCACTGAGCTTGAACACCCAGTCGGCATTGAAGCGATGGTCCAGGTCCAGATACAACCCGCGATTGGACGAGGACTGCCGGTTCCATGCCGCACCCAGATTGGTCTGACGCGGCAGACCGATATCGCGGCCATCGCTGAAACTGGGCAGACCGCCGAAGAACGGCCGGCCTTCCACCTGTTCGTAGCTCACGCCCAGGCTGAGCTGGGTCTGCGGCGAAAACGTGTAGTCGAGCGTGCCGTAATAGGTGGGCGTGCGGCGCGTGACCCCATCGACGAACGAGCGCTGCTCCTGGTAATCGATCACCCCGCGCGCGCGCAATGCGCCATCGGCGCTGAGGTTGGCGCTGCCATCGATCAGCGCGCCGTAGCGATCCCAGCTGCCGCCCTGCACCATCACGCTGACGCCCGGCACATCCAGCGGGCGCTTGCGCACCAGGTTCACCGCGCCACCGGGATTGCCTGCGCCCTGCAGCAGGCCGGCCGCACCGCGCAGCACTTCGGCGCGATCGTAGATGCCCATGTTGGCGCTGTAGTTGCTTGCCCGGCCATACATGCCGCGATTTAGCGGCACGCCGTCGTACTGCACGGTGGTGATGTCGAACCCGCGCGAATAGATGTACTTGCCGCCCTGCGGGCTCTGCACGATGGTGATGCCGGTGGTGCTGGCCAGCGCGTCGTAGACCGAGGTGATGTTCTGCTCGTCCATCAACTGACGGGTGACCACGCTGATCGACTGCGGGATGTCCTTGAGCGCCTGCTCGCCGCGGCCGATGCTGACCGCGCGCGCGGTATAGCTGCCGGTGCCGCTGGTGGTCGCACTGCGGTTGGCCTGCGCGGTCACTTTGATGGTGGGCAGCAGCCACGCGTCCACTTCGCTATTGCTCGTACTCAGCTGCGGCGCGGCGCGCAGCACGTAGCCGCCGGTCTGCAACGGCACGGCCTGCAAGCCGCTGCCCGCCAGCAGCGCAGCCAGGGCGGCCGGTGCGGTGTAGCTGCCATCCAGCCCGGCGGTGGTCTTGCCGTCGGTCTGCGCGGCGGTGAAGCTCAGCAACAGGTTGGCCGAACCGGCCAGTTCACGCAGCGCCGGCGCCAGTGGGCCGGCGGGGATGCGGTAGGCCTGGCGTGCATCCTGCGCGGCAGGCGCGGTCTGGGCGATGGCATCGGGCATGCCCGCACACACGCCCAGGCTGCAGAGCGCAACCGCCACGGCGGCGCCGAGCGGCCGCTGCACGGCCTGCACCAGGGCGTTGCGCTGCAACGACGAAGAGGAAAGTTGGCCGCGGCGGCGGGCAGTGATCGACATGCTGTTCCCACAAAGGTTTGGTGTCGCACTGACACCGTCATTGGGGAGGTGCCACAACTGCGGCGATCGGGCAGCCCGGATGCAAACTTTTTTTGGCGACGTGCCGGCTGGCGGCGCCTCAGCCCTGCCCGGCCGCCTGCACCGTCACCCAGTAACGGCTGCGCCGGCTCACCCGCACCGGCAGCACGCTGGGCAGCATTGCCAGGATGCGGTCGGTGTCGTCCAGCGGAAACACGCCGGAGACGCGCAGGCCGCCCACCTGCGGGTCGCAGCGCAGCAGCCCGGCGCGATAACGGTCAAGTTCGGCGATGAAGGCATCCAGGCGCCACTCGTCGGCGACCAGCTGCCCGCGTACCCAGGCCGCGGCCTGTGCATCGACCGGCGCGATGGCGCCGAGCGCGTCGGCGGTAAACCGACACTGCTCCCCTGCCTGCACGCGCCCGACGGCCTGAGCGGCCGCATGTGGCCGCACCTCCACCGCGCTTTCCAGCACGCTCAGCCGGGTGTCGTGTTCGTCCTGGCGCACGCAAAAGCGCGTGCCCAATGCATGGATATCGCCCTGCGCGGTGCGCACCAGCAGCGGCCGCGCATCGTGACCCGCGCCCAGCGCGTGCGCGGTGGTCACCATGATCTCACCGGCCAGCAACTGCAGCAGCCGCTGCTGCGCGTCGAACCGCACGTCGATGGCGCTGCGCGTGTTGAGGGTGATGCGGCTGCCGTCCTGCAACTGCACCTCGCGGCGCTGGCCGGTCGCGGTGGCGTAATCGGCGGTGGCGCGCTGCCAGCGTTCGGTGCGCGAGGCCAGCACGCCGGTGGCCCCGGCCACCCCGCCCCACAGCAGCAGATTCAGCGCCTTGCGCCGGCCAGATGATGCCTGGCCGTTGCTACCCGCATACGGCGACAGGCTGCGATAGGCCGCCTGCGGGGTCAGCGTCTTCAGCCGCCCGGTCACCGCCTCGATATGCGCCCACGCCCGCGCGTGGTCCGGATGCGCATCGCGCCACTGTTGCCATCGCTGCAGCTGCGCCTCGCTCGCGGTGCCGGACATCAGCAGCGTCAGCCATTGCGCGGCCTGGTCGGCGACCTCGGCGCTGATCGGTTGCCCGCCGGCCAGCGGCGCGCGCTGGCCGGCAGCGGTGCGCGCACGAGGTGAGGCGGCATCAGCCATCCGTGCAGCTCACGCCGACAGGGCGAACAGGCAATGCCGGTTGGCACGCGTGAGGTATTGCTTGACCGAGCTGCTGGACACGCCCAGCCGCTGCGCGATCTGCGCGTAGCTCAGCTCCTGCAGATGCGCCAGCAAAAAGGCTTCCTTCACCTTGGGCGGCAGGCCATCCAGCGCCTGGTCCACCTGCTGCACCGCTTCCAGCGCCAGCAGTTGCAGCTCCGGCGACGGCGCCAATTCCTCCGGCAGCGCAGCCAGCAGTTCCAGGTAGCTGGTTTCCAGCAACTTGCGCCGCTGCCGGTGCGCCATCAGCCGGCGCGCGATGGTGGCCAGGAATGGGCGCGGCTCGCGGATCTCGTCGGCGGCGCCCGCGCTGATCACGCTGATGAAGGTGTCCTGCGCCAGGTCGGCAGCCACGAACGCATCGCCCAGCTTGCGCCGCAGCCAGCCCTGCAGCCAGCCGTGGTGGTCGGTGTACAGGCGCTCCACCTGCTGATGAAGCGCGCCTTGCGTGACCGACACGATGACCTCCTGGACGGCTGGACCCAGGCGGCAAGGCGCCCGGCGATAAATGAGAATTGATCTCATTCTAGCGGAAGCCGGCCATATATGCAGGCGCGGCCGCTGGCCCCCCCATCACGCGGATCGAAAACATGTAGGCGGTTGATGCTCAAAGCGACCCGGCAGTAGCCTGGGCAAGCCTTCAACAACTAGGCGTTTCGCGCGCTGAGCGGAGGCCAAGTGGCTTGACTGGCCAAGCTTCAGGCAATAAAAAAGCCCGCTTGCAGCGAACTGCCAGCGGGCTTTGCTCCCTCCCCCACGTCGGGATGCAGGATCATAGTGCGCGCCCCGAACGCCACTTGCACGCTGCACTGCAAAACAACACCAGGCAGTACAGAACTGGCGCTTTTTCCTTCACACCGCACTGGCGCGCGACGACCTCAGCGCAGCAGATCGGGCTGGGCCTGGTACCACTCCGGTGCACGCAGCAGATGCCATTCCGGGGTCTGGCCGCGCAACCCCACCGCCGCGCTCAACATGCCCCAGCGCGCGAGCAGACTGCCGCTGCGTTGGCTGCCCTGCAAACGCAGGCGCGCATCCACCTGGAAGCGTTGGTTGCGCGCCTGCAAGCGATCGACGATGACGGTGTCGCCCTGCCAATGCACGCGCCCGGTCACCTGCGCCTGGCCTGCATCCACCAGCCGCAGCATCCAGTTCGGAATCGAACGGTCGCGCGCGTACAGCGCCATCAGGAACGCCAGATCGCGCACCTGGATGCGCACGCGTCCATCCACGCCGACCGGCTGGTGCCATTGCATGCGGGTGTCTTCCAGCACGATGCGCGCCCACCAGCCATCGCGGCGCTGACCATCCGGCCCGGTGAATCCGATATTGCGCAGCTGGATGGTGCTGGCGTCGAGGCGAAAGTTTTCCGCACGCAGATCGCCGCGCTGCAAGCGCAGATCCGCATCCACATCGCCACGCAGTGCCAGGCCGGCAAACTGCAGCCGCGCCGCACGTGCACCGATACGCAGGCCGCCCTTACCGATACGCCCACCGGGTTCGATCTGCAGATCGCCACTGAGCACACCATTGCCGCCATCGAAACGCAGTTGCTGCTGCGGCAGATAGCGGTTGTAGGCACGCAGATCCGGCACGCGCGCATTGGCGAACACCAGATGCGCGCGCGTGGCGTCACGCAGCGTGGCCAGATTGCGTGCATCGGCGCGCGTCTGCAGATCCAGACGCAGATCCCTGCCCTGCACGAATGGACGCGTGGGCGCATCGGTGTGCGCAATGGAGAACTGCTGCATCTGCAAGGCAAGTGCCGGCAGCAGCTGCCCGTTCGCATCGGCGCTCACCCGCAGGTCGGCGCTGGCCTGCCCATCGATCGCATGCCCCATCACGCCGACATGCGCACGCACGTGCGGCACCTGCAGGCGACTGCCGGCACCGAGCTGGCCGCGATCGATGCGCAGATCCGCATCCACCAGCCCGTCGCCGTCCAGCGTCAGCCAGTCCACGTCCGGGAACAGCGCCGGAATCCAGCTCAGCGAGGACAGTTGCCAGTGCAGGCGCGCATGCCCGGAGGTACGCGGCAGCAGGCTGCGCATCGATTGCAGCGGCAGCTGCCGGCCTTGCACGCGCAGATCCGCATCCAGGGTCAGCCCGGCATCGGCCGGCTCGGGCATGCTCACCTGCAGGCGCATGTCCTGATCCACCTGCAGTTGCGCTGCAAGCTCGCCCAGCAGGGCGGCCGGCGTGCGCGTGCTGTCGTGCAGGGGTGCGCGCCATTGCAGCTGGCTGCCGGGCTGCAAGGCGCCACGTATCCAGCGCAACTGCCCATCCGCACGCCCGGTGCCGGCGCGTGTGGCGAGCGTGTGGCGCCCCTGCGCATTGCGTACGACATCCAGTGCCGCAGTGTCGCCATGCACGCTCACCTGCGCATCGGCAAGCTGCAGCATGGCCAGCCCACGTGCCTGCTCCGGCGCATGCCGCGCGATGCTGGCTTCGATGCGCAGCTGGCCGTTGCGCAGCACTTCGCTGTCACCCCAGCGCATGCGTGCGTTGTCGAAGCTCGCCTGCGAGGGAAACACTTCCATCGGCCCGCCACGCAACTGCTTGAACAGGCCGAGCTGCAGCTGACCATCGCCTTCGATCCGCAGCTGACGCAGCGTCACTGCCTGCACTTGATCGGCGACGATGCGGTCGAACTGCAGGGTCCAGGCCGGAGCGGTCGATGCGGGACCTGCGGGTGCGCCAGCGGCATTGGCGACCCCAGAGGATGGCGGCACGCGGGCGGCTGCGCCGGTCGTCCGTGCGGGCGGCTGCGTGCTCGCCGCGACGTCTGGGGTGCGTGCGGGTGGCTTGTCCTGCGCGGTCGTTGGCGGCGGCGTACCGGCTGCGTCAGCCGCTGGCGCGGCAGCCACCTGCGTGTTCGGCGCTGTCGCCGGTGCTGGCGTCGCCACGGTAACGGCTGTGGGTACAGCCGCCTGCATGCCGCCGCGCACCCCGTGCGCATGCAGCTCCGGCACCAGCAACTGCCGATGCAGCAACGGCAACAGCTGCACCTGCCCGCTCATGCGCTGCGCGCTGACGTTCCAGCGGGTGCGTGTGGAGCGGCCTTGCAACTCCACCTTCCACAGCGTCAGCCGGCCCGGCCACCAGGTCACTGCCGGGCCCCAGTGCATGGTGAACCTGTCCGGCTTGCGATTGAGCGCGGCCGGCCCGAGTGGCGTGTTGAGCAACAGGTTGCCGAGCAGCAGATAGCTTGCGTACACCACCAATAACGCCAGCAACGGCCAACGCACCAGGCGGGGCAAGGTTTGCCAGCGGGCGCGAACAGGCATCGTCATGACGGCAGGCTCCTGAAGACCGCGCACGCGGCGTGGCGCAGTGTGCCAAGGAAACCGTGAGCGCGGTGCGCAGCGGCGATTGCGGCTGGGCAACGGCAGGCTGCCCGGTGTGCAGTGGATGTCCTACACGCCAGGCAGTGCGCGCACGCCTCGTCGAAGACGGCAAAGCTGGCCGCTTTACGCAAGCCTCAGACCCCGAACCGCTTACTTCGCCTTCGATACCGCCGGCAACAACCCCGGCTGCGCGTCGTACCACTCGCGCGCGCCGGCCAGATGCCACTGGCGCTGCTTGCCATCGAGTTCGATCCCGGCGCCCAGCACGCCCCAGCGCAGATATAGATCGCCGCGCCGCTGCTCATCGTTCAAGGCCAGCCTTGCACGCAGCGACAGCCGCGCATTCTCCGCATGCAGGTCGTCGATCAGCAACTGCTGCTTGCGCCAACGCACCCTGCCGGTGGCGTCGAGCTCGCCCGAATCCAGCAAGCCCAGTACCCAGCGCGGATAATCGGCACGTTGCGCAAACACCGACAGCAGCGGCGCGACATCGCGCATGCGGATCGCCGCATCGGCATCCACCTGGAACGGTGCGCTGGCCTGGATGGTGCCGGCACCCACCTGCATCTGCCCCCACCAGTTGGCATCGCTGCTGTCGTTGCCCACACGCATATTGCGCAGGCGTATGCGCGTGCCGCTGAGGTCAAAGAACTTGTTCTTGAAATCGGCACGCTGCAGCTGCGCCTGCAATTCGGCATCGCCACGCATCTGCACGCCGGCCAGCGCCAAATGCGCGCCCTGCCCGCGCAGGTTGGCGTGACCGCTGCCCACATCGCCAGCGGCATTGAGCGCCACATCGCCGGTCAGGCTGCCGCTGCCGCCGAGCAGGCGCACGTTCTTGCCCGGCAGGTACCGGTTGTAGACGGTGAGATCGGGAACGCGCGCATCGCTGAAACGCAGCTGCGCCTTGAGCGTGTCGCGCAGGCGCGCCAGTTCGGCATCGCCATGCATGGCCAACTGCAGATCGCGGCCGTCCAGCAGGATCTGCCTGGGCGCATCGCGCGGTGCGGCCTTGAAGGTGGGGATGCTCACCTCCAGATGCGCCTGCGGCGTGGCGGCATCGTCGATGCGTCCATGCGCTTTGGCGATACCGGCCAGCCGCGTATCGAACACCTGCGCCACCGCCTCCACACGCGGAATCTCCAGGCTGCTGCCGCTGGCGAGCCGCCCCTGCGCCAAGCGCAGATCGGCCTCGACCAGGCCGCCGCCTGCGAGCTGGAACCAGGGCTTGCGCACGAACAGCTCGGCAATCCAGTTCAGCGATTCGAACTGCCAGCGCCCACGCACCTGCCCGGACAGGCGCGGCAGCACCTGCGCAGGATCCTGCAAGGGAATGCTGCGCCCGGCGATGCGCAGATCGGCCTGCAGTTCGCTGCCCGTCTTCTCGTCGCGCGGCAGGCGTGCCTGCACACGGATGTCGCGCGCCACGTCCAGCTGCAGCGCCAGCATGCCGCGGTCGGTCGCGCCGACGCCGGCCATCAACGGCAGACGCCAGACCGCATGGCTGCCCTCCTGCAGGGTGCCGCGATCCAGCGTGATGTCGGCCTCCACCCGCGCCGCGGACGGCCCGCTGCGGATGTCCACGTGCGGCGCGCCGGTGTCGATCTTCAACGCCACGGTCGCCGCCTTCAGCTGCAGGCGCGCGTGGGTGATGCCGAGCTTGCGCAGGCCCGGCGCCTGGTCGCGGTAGTGGCGCGGAAACTGGAATTGCGCATCCAGCTGCGCGCCATTGAACACCTGCACCCCGTCATAGCTGACCACCGCATCGCGAAAACCCGCTTCGGAGGGAAACAGCTCCGACGGGCCGCCCTTGAGCTGCTTGAGGAAGCCGACGCTGCCGTGGCCCTGCCCGGCGATCAGCAGCTTGCCCAGGCGCGCACTGCGGATGCTGCTGCTGGTGATCGCATCGAAACGCAGCGTCCAGCCCTGATCGCCGCGCGGCGGTGGTGGAATCGGCGTGTCGGAGGTTTCCACTTCCGCTTCCAGGCCGGTGGCATGCAGCCAGGGCAGGCGCACCTCGCGCCGCAACAGCGGCAGCAAGGCCACGCGCGCATTGGCGCGGTCGGCGTGAAACACGTACACGGTGCGGTTGGCCTGCCCGCGCATGCGCACGTTCCAGGCCATCACCTGCCCCGGAAACACGGTCAGTGCCGGGCCGGTCTGCATGGTGAATTTATGCGGCTGCCGATTGGTGACCGCATCGAACAACGGCGTGTTGAGAAACAGGTTGCCGGCCAGCAGATACAGCGCATACAGCGCCACCAGCACGACCACTGCGATACGCCATGGCCGGGGCCAGCGCTGGAAGCGGTCGCGAAGAGAGGACATGGGCGCAGGCAGAAGTCGAGTCTGCCGCCACTATCCCGGTTGCGCTGGCGGCGAGGCGTGAACATAGCCGCTGGCGCGTCACCGCATCCGCTGCGCGGGAGCTGGGGATGCGCTGACGATTAGTGCCACAGCGCAGCAGTGCACAGGGCTTGCCGGCAGGCGCTCACCAGGCAACCGCAGGCCTGCCAGCGGCAACGCCAACGCCAGGCTCCATACGCAGAAACGAAGGCGGGTGAGGCGTCAATGTATTGCCCCAACCGACCTGCCACGCAACAGTCCGCTTCGCACGCAGTTGAGGCCATCTGCACCGGTGCATTGCACCATGGTCGCAGCGCGGCCGACGCATGCAGCGGCGATAATGGCAGTCCCCTGTCCCGCTGTGCCACCCATGTCCGACGAACGCATCCTGTACGCGCCGCTGCGCGAGCGCCTGGTTTCTGCCGAGGCCGCTGCCGCATTGATCCAGCCCGGCGAGACCGTGGCGATGAGCGGCTTCACCGGCTCCGGTTACCCCAAGGCGGTGCCGATGGCGTTGGCACAGCGCATCGAAGCGGCGCATCTGCAGGGCCAGCCATTCCAGATCAAGCTGATGACCGGCGCATCCACCGCGCCGGAACTGGACGGCGCGCTGGCCAAGGCCGACGGCATCGCCATGCGCATGCCGTTCCAGTCCGACCCGGACGCGCGCCAACGCATCAACGCCGGCACGCTGGACTATATCGACATCCATCTCAGCCACGTCGCCCAGCACGTGTGGTTCGGCTTCTACGGGCAGATCGACACTGCCGTGGTGGAAGTCTCGGCGATCCGCGCCGACGGCAGCCTGGTGCCGTCCACCTCGATCGGCAACAACAAGACCTGGCTGGACCTGGCCAGCAAGGTGATCATCGAAGTCAACGACTGGCAGCCGGCCGGCCTGGATGGCATGCACGACGTGTACTACGGCACTGCGCTGCCGCCGCAGCGCAAGCCGATCCCGTTGATCCACGGCGACGACCGCATCGGCGAGCCTAGCCTGCGCTGCGATCCGGACAAGATCGTGGCAGTGGTGCGTACGCATGGCCCGGACCGCAACAGCCCGTTCGCTGCCGCCGACGACAGCAGCGAACGCATCGCCGAGCACCTGATCGCGTTCCTGCGCCATGAAGTGGACAAGGGCCGGCTGCCGGCCAGCCTGCTGCCGCTGCAATCGGGCGTGGGCAATATTCCCAATGCGGTGCTGGCGGGGCTTGCACGCAGCGGCTTCCGCGACCTGGAAGCGTTCACCGAAGTGATCCAGGACGGCATGCTCGCGCTGCTGCGCGATGGCGTGCTGCGCTACGCCTCGTGCACCGGTTTTGCGCTCAGCCCGGAGGGCAACGAGGAGTTCAAGCGCAATATCGATTTCTACCGGCAGCGCATCATCATGCGCACGCAGGAGATTTCCAATCATCCGGAGCTGGTGCGCCGGCTCGGCTGCATCGGCATGAACGGCATGATCGAGGCCGACCTGTACGGCAACGTCAATTCCACCCACGTGATGGGCAGCCGCATCATGAACGGCATCGGTGGTTCCGGCGACTTTGCCCGCAACGGCTTCCTGTCGATCTTCCTGAGCCCCAGCATCGCCAAGGCCGGCAGCATCTCGTCGATCGTGCCGATGGTCAGCCATGTCGATCACACCGAACACGATGTCTCGGTGATCGTCACCGAACAAGGCCTGGCCGATCTACGCGGCCTCACACCCAAGCAACGCGCACGCCAGTTGCTCGATCACTGCGTACACCCGCGCTACCGCGATGCGCTGGAAGATTATGTGGCGCGCGCCAATCGCGACAGCTATGGCAAGCACACCCCGCATCTGCTGACCGAGGCGCTGTCGTGGCATCAGCGCTGGTTGGAGACGGGGGATATGTTGGGGTGAGCGGGAATCGGGAATCGGGAATCGGCGGTTGTAGCGCAGCGTGACGGTGTTGCTGGAGAGATCGGAGCACGGCCGTCATGCCGGTGTTTAACGCTTCGCGAACTTCATTGCTGGCATCGACATGCTGCGACATCGCGATGTCACGGATGTGGCGGATAACGTTCCTGCCCGCTCGCATTCGGCGGCAGGACGGCTCTCTCCCCCTCCTGCCGCTGGGCGCGACGGGTCACCACTGGGTGGTGTCCAATCCGTCGGGCCGGCTCCCTGCGCCGGCCCGGCGTTCTCGTTCTGGAGCGGCCATCAGCACGCGCGCGCTTGTGTTCATTGCCAGGCTGCTCGAGAGGGGCTTCTCCCTTCTCCCGGCGAGAGAAGGTGGCGCGCAGCGCTGGATGAGGTTACGCGCGAAGCCTCGTGTTCTCACCCCACCGCCTCGCCGATCACGCAGCTTCGGCAACCCGCCTTGCGCGACGTGCGCGTACGGCCGTCGCTAGGCGCTCGAGCACCTGCACCGAGGCGTCCCACCCCAGGCAGCCGTCGGTGATGCTCTGGCCGTAGGTCAGTGCGCAACCCGGCACCAGCTCCTGGCGTCCGCCGACCAGGTGGCTCTCCACCATGACGCCGACGATGCGGGTCTCGCCGCCTTCCAGCTGCGTGGCGATGTCGTCGATGACCTTGGGCTGGTTCTCGGGGTTCTTGCCGCTGTTGGCGTGGCTGGCGTCGATCATCAGGCGCGCCGGCAAGCCGGACGTGTTGAGCACTTGGCTGGCCGCTTCCACATTGGCCGCGTCGAAGTTGGGCTGCTTGCCGCCGCGCAGGATCACGTGGCAATCCGGGTTGCCTGCGGTCGCGGCCACCGCGGTGTGGCCGTCCTTGGTCACGGCCAGGAAATGATGCGGGTGCGAGGCCGCACCCACCGCGTCCACCGCAATCTTGACGTCGCCGCCGGTGCCGTTCTTGAAGCCCACCGGGCACGACAGGCCCGAGGCCATTTCGCGATGCACCTGGCTTTCGGTGGTGCGCGCGCCGATCGCGCCCCAGGCCACCAGGTCGGCGATGTACTGCGGCGAGATGATGTCGAGGAATTCCACACCGGCCGGCAGGCCGAGGTTGTTGATGTCGCGCAGCAGACCGCGCGCCACCCGCAGGCCCTTGTTGATCTGGAAGCTGCCATCCAGATCCGGATCGTTGATCAGGCCCTTCCAGCCGATGGTGGTGCGTGGCTTTTCGAAGTACACCCGCATCACGATCTCCAGCGCGTCGCCGAACTGCTCGCGCAGCGGGCGCAGGCGGTGCGCGTAGTCCATCGCCGCGACCGGATCGTGGATCGAGCAGGGCCCGATCACCACCGCCAGGCGGTCGTCACGGCCATGCAGGATCTCGTGCAGCGCGGCACGCGAATTGGTCACGGTTTCGGAGGCGCGCTCGTCGCAGGGCAGCAGCGACAGCAGCTGCGAGGGCGGGGCAAGGGCTTCGATCTTGCGGATACGCAGGTCATCGGTCACAGGCGGCATAACAGTGTCTCGGTGGGCGGTGTTGCATCAGGGAGCCAGGCGCGGCGGCAACAAAAAAGCCGCCAGTGTGCGCTGGCGGCTTTTCGGGAATGCTGCTGAAGATTTCTTCAGGGTGAGCGCAATCCGTCCTCCGCCAGCGGCATCGGAAAACCGTAGTACCAAAAGTAAAACTGGCTGCGGGGTGCGTTCATTGAGTGCATTGATACCACGCACGTTTGGCCGTTGCCACTGTTTCATCGGCAACGGAACGTTGCAGCGGTGCTCCCGCAGGGTGCCTGCAAGCCGCATGTGTCGCGCCGACCACCGCGGCACACGACAAGCTGCGCGAACCGATACGCGGCATTACCACGCGCGCGTTGGCAGGCCGGGATCGAGCACGGCTTGCCTGCGCAGGTGGCATCGACGATGCATCGCACGGCACGGCGCTATGCCGTGACGTGCGATGCGGCCAGCACCTTCAATCAGAACGTAAACACATATTCCGCCGCCACTTCGCGGCCGATCGGGTTGAACAAGGTGGTGTTGTAGAAGCCGTAACCGTAGAAGCGCTCCTTGTTCTCGTAGCCCACTTCGTTGAACACGTTGTTGACGTAGAAGTTGACCTTGGCGTGGTCGGTGATCCTGTAGCCGGTGCTGAGGTTCCAGTAGATCGCCGGGCCGACGCGGCCGAAGTAGCGCTTGCTGCTCTCGCCCAGATGCACGTTGGCGGTGTCGGTGACCACGCATGCGTCCGAGGCACTGGGTTGGTAGCCGTCGTCGAAGCGCTCGCAGGTGCCCCAGTTGACCGCGCGCATGGAGCCGAGCCGGCGGAAGTACACCGTCCAGTCCCAGGCGCCGCCGTTGTCCCAATGCACGCTGCCCCGCACACGGCTGCGCACGCGTTCGTCGCGGCGGTTTTCATCGCTGTCGGTGCGGTAGATCTGCTCGCGATAGGCCAGCAGGTTGTTGTAGTCCAGCGACAACTGGAAGTTGCCCCAACCCGCGGTGGCAAGCCGGTATTTCAGCGAGGCATCGATGCCCGAGGTTTCCATCTGCGCCAGGTTGATCGGGCCACGCTCGATGCTGGCGATGGTGCCGTCGGCGTTGCGCAGCACGCGCGAGGTGATGGTGTCGCAGTAGCCGGCGCCGCCGGGATTGTTCCAGGCGCCGCCGCTGATGGTGGTGCCGGTGCGGCAGCCGGCTTCGGCCGACAGGATCTCGTCGCGGTCCAGATCCTTGATCATTTCCTCCAGCTCGATGCGGTAGTAATCCACGCTCAGCGACAGGCCCTGCACGATGTCCCACACCACCCCGCCAGTGAACGAGCGGCCGGTTTCCGAGCGCAGATCCGGCGTGCCGCGACGGTTCACGTCCACGGTGTAGTAGATGTTGCTGTTCTCGTCGTTGCAGCCGCCGGTGAGATACGCGCCGGTGGCGATGCAGCGGTACTGGTCGATCACGGTCTGGTTGGTGGAGCTGGGTTCGCCGAGCACGTAATGCATGTCCGGCGCGCGGAAGCTGGTGGCCAGCGTGCTGCGCAACAACAGGCTCTCGACCGGGCGCCATTCCAGACCCGCGCTCCAGGTGGTGTCGCTTTGGGTGCCGACATCGGTCGGAATCGCCGCCGAAGAACGGTAACTGCCGTAGCGATCGTAGCGGCCGGCGACATTGGCGCTCAGCGTCGACAGCAGCGGAATCTGGAATTCCAGCCCGGCCGAACTGCGCATGCGCTCGCCGCCGCCACTGTCCACCACATCGACCGGATAGCACTCGTTGGCGCAGGGGTCGGGCGACAGCTGGTAGCCCTGCTTGGCGACTTCGGCCACGGTGGCGAAGCGGATCGGCCCGGCCCAGCCCTGCACCAGATCGCCGCTCAGGCTGAAGCTGGCTTGGTTCACCCACGAATACGCTGAGTTATGCGATTTGGCGACCAGGTCGTCGTACTCGCTCGAGGACAGCGGCGCATACAGGCGCGCCTGGTTGATCGCATAGATCGGCGTGCCGTCGGCGGCGGTGCCGGTGGGGCTGCCGAAGAAATAATCGGTGGCGCGGGCGGTGTCCACGGTGCGTACGTATTCGTCCACTGTGTAGCGCGAGCGGCCCACGCTCAGCTCCCAGTCGAAGCGGTCGGCCCACACGCCACGCAAGCCGGCGCTCAGGTCCCAGGACTGCTCCTTGTTGTAGTTGGCCAGCCGGTCCCAACCACCGGCCTCGCGCCGGGTGAGCTGCCGGATCGCATACAGCGAGCGGCCGGTGTCGGCGTCCTGGAACGGACCCAGATACACGTACGGCGGGTCGTAGGTCCAACGGCCGATGCTGCGGTTGGCCGACAGCGTGGCCCAGGCTTCGGTGTGCTCGCCGAACTTCCAGGTGCCGTAGAGATACGCCGAGTAGTCCTCGCTGCCGGTGACCAGCCCCCAGTCGCCGTAATCGCGCGCCACGCCGCAGTAGTCGCCGGCGTTGGTGACCGCCCCGGTGTTCTGGTTGTAGCTCAGCCGCTGCCCGTCGATGAACTCGCCGCCGAAGCGCGCGCAGGTGCCGGCGGGCGGTGCGAGGCGTTCGTTGGTGTTGGCATCGACCAGGCTCAGGCCGGTGAACGGGTTGAAGCCGTAGCGGCGGTTCTGCCCGGTCCAGTTGGAATAGGCCATGTCGTCGGAATCGTCCATCTCGGGGCGATCGCGCCCGCTCAACGGATCGCGCCGGGTGGCCTGCAGCGCGTAGGTCAGGCTCCAGTTCTCGCCGGTGCGCCCGCCGGCCCAGGACACGTCGAAGCTGTCGCGGCCGCCTTCGGTGGCAGTGCCGCCGCGCAGCCGCACCTGGTCGCCCTGGTAATCGCGCTTGAGGATCACGTTGACCACGCCGGCCACCGCGTCCGAGCCGTAAATCGCCGAGGCGCCGCCGGTCAGGATGTCGATGCGCTCCACCGCCGCGGACGGGATGTTGCTGTAGTTGGAAAAGTTGCTCTCGCCGCCGTACGGCAGTGGGTAGTCGGCCACGCGGTGGCCGTTGACCAGCAGCAGGGTGCGGCCCGGCCCGAGGTCGCGCAGGTTGATCGGCGAGGCGTTGGGCGTATGCGAGCCCCACTGCGTATCGGCCTCCACCGAGCCCTGCTGGTTCATGCTGTTGAGCACGTCGTAGACGGTGGCAAAGCCCTCCTGCTGGATCTGCTGCGCAGAGATGGTGACCACCGGTTGCGCGCCTTCGACCTGCGCGCGCTTGATGCGCGAGCCGGTGACGCTGACCGCGTCCAGGGTGGAGGTGGTGCGCGGTTGCTCCGGCTCGGCCTGCTGGGCAGCCGCCGACGGTGCGATGGCGGCGGTCAGGGCGAGGGACAAGGAAATCGACAAGGCAAGGCGATGACTGCGGCAGTTCATAAGATCCCCGGGAGAGGCCGGCATGGCCGGCGTGGCGTTCCACTGCAACGACGCCTGCGAGCGATGCACCGCATCGCCGCCCCCTGTCCGATGGCCCCCCGACCGTTCGGCGCAAGCGCCTGCCCAGCGACGCTAGGATGGCGCTGACATCGATGTCAACACACTGTCATGCAAGTGTGATGGGGTCCACAATCCACACGACGACGCAGGCGTCGACACGGTTGGGGCCGCGAACCGATTGCGCGAGCCAATGGCATCGGCGCCGCGTAGGAGCGCACCCGGGCGCGATTGGGGCATTCCCGGTGAAGCCCCTTCGCGCTCTGGGGCGCTTCTACGGGGTCATGGGCCTGCGTGGTCATGCAAGCGCCGAGTTCGACACGGTTGGGGCGCGGGCCGATTGCGCGGGCCGATGATTGCGTCAGGCGATCGATGCGTAGGAGCGCACCCGGGCGCGACTGGGGCATTCCCGGTAAAGCCCTTTCGCGCCCAGGTGCGCTCCTACGGGGTCATGGGGTTTGCGTGGACCACGCACGCCCAATCGGCGATCGCCTCTTGCGGCATCCATCTCATCGCCCACAAAAAACCCCGCCTTTCGGCGGGGTCCTTTTTTGCTGCAACAGCCGAGTGGCGTGGATCAGAAATCCATGCCGCCCATGCCGCCCATGCCACCGCCGGCCGGCATCGCCGGCTCGTCCTTCTTCGGTGCATCGGCCACCATGGCTTCGGTGGTGATCATCAGGCCGGCGATCGAGGCTGCGTTCTGCAGCGCCGAGCGGGTGACCTTGGTCGGATCCAGGATGCCGAACTCGACCATGTCGCCGAACTCGCCGTTGGCCGCGTTGTAGCCGTAGTTGCCGGTGCCTTCCTTGACCTTGTTCAGGATCACGGACGGCTCTTCGCCGGCATTGGCCACGATCTCGCGCAGCGGGGCTTCCATCGCGCGCAGGGCGATCTGGATGCCGTGGGTCTGGTCTTCGTTGGCACCGGTCAGGTTACCGACGGCCACCAGCGCACGCACCAGGGCCACACCGCCGCCCGGGACCACGCCTTCTTCGACGGCTGCACGGGTGGCGTGCAGGGCGTCTTCGACGCGGGCCTTCTTTTCCTTCATTTCGATTTCGGTCGACGCGCCGACCTTGATCACTGCAACGCCACCGGCCAGCTTGGCCACGCGCTCCTGCAGCTTCTCGCGGTCGTAATCGGACGAGGTGTCTTCGATCTGGGTCTTGATCTGGCCAACGCGGGCTTCGATCGTGGCCGAGTCGCCGGCGCCGTCGATGATGGTGGTGTTCTCCTTGGAGACCTGCACCTTCTTCGCGCGGCCCAGGTCCTTGATCGTGGCCTTCTCCAGCGCCAGACCCACTTCCTCGGAGATCACGGTGCCGCCGGTCAGCACGGCCATGTCTTCCAGCATCGCCTTGCGACGGTCGCCGAAGCCCGGTGCCTTGACGGCCACGACCTTGACGATGCCACGGATGGTGTTGACCACCAGGGTGGCCAGCGCTTCGCCTTCGACTTCTTCAGCGACGATCAGCAACGGCTTGCCGGCCTTGGCCACGCCTTCCAGCACGGGCAGCAGGTCGCGCACGTTGGAGATCTTCTTGTCGTGCAGCAGGATGAACGGGTCGTCCAGGTCGGCCGACTGGCTCTGCTGGTTGTTGATGAAGTACGGGGAGAGGTAGCCGCGATCGAACTGCATGCCCTCGACCACGTCCAGCTCGTTTTCCAGGCCCGAGCCTTCTTCAACGGTGATCACGCCTTCCTTGCCGACCTTCTGCATCGCTTCGGCAATGATGTTGCCGATCGACTCGTCCGAGTTGGCCGAGATGGTGCCGACCTGGGCAATCGCCTTGTCGTCGGTGGTGGGCTTGGAGATGTTCTTCAGCTCGATGACGGCGGCCTTGACGGCCTGGTCGATACCGCGCTTGAGGTCCATCGGGTTCATGCCGGCGGCCACGGCCTTGGCGCCTTCGCGGATCAGGGCCTGGGCCAGCACGGTGGCGGTGGTGGTGCCGTCGCCTGCATTGTCGTTGGTCTTGGAAGCGACTTCCTTGACCATCTGCGCGCCCATGTTCTCGAACTTGTCAGCCAGTTCGATTTCCTTGGCGACGGACACGCCGTCCTTGGTGATGGTCGGCGCGCCGAAGCTCTTCTCGAGCACGACGTTGCGGCCCTTCGGGCCCAGGGTGGCCTTGACGGCATTGGCAAGCACGTTGACGCCACGAACCATACGGGTACGTGCGTCTTCACCGAAACGAATGTCTTTAGCAGCCATTTGTTGTAACTCCGGAATTTGAGATTAGGGATTGGGGATTGGCTAAAGCGGGGTTCGGGGGAGATGCGGGATCAGCTGCGCCAAGCGCAGTGGCCAATCCCGAATCCCCACTCCCGAATCCCGCCGGCAACGGCTATCAGCCGATGACGGCCAGGATGTCGTCTTCGCGCAGCACCTTGTACTCGACGCCTTCGGACTTGTAGCTGCTGCCGGCGTACTGGCCGTAGATGACCTTGTCGCCGACCTTGACCACCGGCGCGCGCAGGCTGCCGTTGTCCAGGGGCTTGCCGGCGCCGATGGCGACGACTTCACCCTTGGTGGACTTTTCCTTGGCGGAGTCCGGGATCACGATGCCGCCGGCGGAAACTTCGTCGGCTTCGATCGGCTTGACTACAACGCGGTCGTGAAGCGGCTTGATGCTCATAGAGAAAGACCCTCTTAAGTGATTGATTGGTCTGGAAATTATCGGCGATGTTAGCACTCGTATGTGACGACTGCCAGCACAGCGCGCGGAAAAAACCCGACAGAGCGGGTGCGGGCCAGAGATTGTGCTGTGTGGCCAGCTTTCAAGGGCTGGGGGCAAAAAATTTTCGCCGGGCAGTTCTGTCCCAGGGCCATGACGCGGCCGACACGACCTGGCGCGCATTGCCCCGCTGGCGACCGACAGCCGGGTGGGAACCGGGCTGCGCAATCGCCGGCTGCGCCTGAGACCGGCTACCGAGCCACTGTCACGCCGGACAGTGCGCACCGAGCAGTCGCGGGAGCAGCCGCTCTAAAAATGGAACCAGGTTCCATCGATTGTCATGCACACGTTTTACAGTCGGCCACGCATTCCCCGATCACAAGGAGCTGTCGATGAGGTTGCCGTCCCCCGCCCGTGCTTTCCCCTTGCGCTGGTCCCCCAGCTGCACGCTTCCCCTGGCCTGTGCGCTCGCGCTGGCCGTCCCCACCGCCCACGCGGCGGTGTTCATCAACGAACTGCATTACGACGACGCAGGCGCCTCCGGCGACAGCGGCGAAGGGGTGGAAGTGGTGGCCACCGCCGGCGAATCGCTGAGCGACTACCGTATCTATCTGTACAACGGCAGCACGCCGGGCGCGGCCACGGTCTACGCCAATACGGCGGTGCCGGCCGGCAGCCTGGTCAGCTGCGGCAGCCAGGTGCGCGTGGCCACGGTGGGCTACGCCAGCAACGGCGTGCAGAACGGGCCCAACGACGGCGTGGCGCTGGTCGACCCCAATGGGCAGCTGGTGCAGTTCCTCAGTTACGAAGGCGCCATCACCGGCAGCGGCGGGCCCGCCGCCGGCATCACCAGCCAGAACCTGCCGGTCAGCGAGAGCAACAGCAGCGCGGTCGGCAGTTCGCTGCAACTGACCGGCACCGGCAGCAGCGCGGCCAACTTCAGCTGGGCCGGCTCGTCGGCGCAGACCTTTGGCGCGTGCAACCGCGGCCAGAGCTTCAACGGCAGCGGCGGTGGCGGCGAGACCGGCGCCGCACCGACGATCACCAGCACCACCCCGACCCAGGGCGCGACCGGCTTTCCGGCCGCCGGCGACCTGAGCGTGAGCTTCAGCGAGGCGGTGACGCTGAGCAGCGGCGCCTTCGCACTGAGCTGCGCCAGCTCCGGCACGGTGGCGCTGAGCTACCCGACCAGCGGCACCCGCTTCAGCCTGTCCACCAACACCGCCTTGGTCGGCGGCGAGCGTTGCACCCTGGCGATCACCGCCAGCGCCATCCGCGATGCCAGCGGGCTGAGCCCGGCCGCCAACCAGTCGATCGCCTTCACCGTGGCCACCGCCAGCGGCGGCGGCACCGGTTACTACTCGCGGGTCAACACCGCCAATGCCAGCCAGCTGCGCTGTTCGCTACATACGGTGATCAAGGGCCACACGGTCTATCCGTACAGCGGCTCGGGCACCAGCACCTGGACCATCCTGGAAATGGCCGATGAGGATCCCAACAACAGCGGCCGGATCCTGGACGCCTACCGCAACCGCAGCTACGCCAAGGGCAGCGACCGTGCCGGCACCGGGAGCGGGCTGACCTACAACCGCGAGCACACCTGGCCCAACTCGCTGGGCTTCGGTAGCGCCAGCGGCGACAAGGGGCTGCCGTATGCGCCCTATACCGATACCCACATGCTGTATCTGACCGACACCGCCTTCAACGCCGACCGCGGCAACAAGCCCTATGCGGCCTGCACCAGCAGCTGCGGCGAGCGGGTCACCGAGGTCAACGACGGCAGTGGCGGCGGCAGCGGGCGCTATCCTGGCAATTCCAACTGGGTACGCACCCCGGATGGCAACGGGGGCACCTTCGAGGTGTGGGGCAAGCGCAAGGGCGACATGGCGCGTGCGGTGATGTACATGGCGATCCGCTATGAAGGCGGCACCGACGCGGCCACCGGGCAGTCCGAGCCGGACCTGGAACTCACCGACGACCGCAGCAAGATCGTGCAGACCTCGGCTTCGCCGGCCTACATGGGCCTGTTGTCCACGCTGCTGGCCTGGCACCAGGCCGACCCGCCGGACGACGCCGAGCGGGCGCGCAACCAGGTGATCTTCAGCTTCCAGGGCAACCGCAACCCGTTCGTGGATCACCCCGAATGGGCGACCTCGAGCCTGTTCACCTCGGCCAAGCCGGCCAGCTGCCAGCTGGCCAATTGATCCGGCCCGGCCCGGCGCCCCAGGCGCCGGGCCGGGAGACGGCCTGCAGCGGCAATCCACATCCCCGCACTACGCCCGCTTACTCCGGTGCAGCGCCATCGCACTCTCGCATGGTCGGCCACCAAGGCGCAGGCATCGCCGCCCAGCCGCCAGGCTCCAGCGAACTTAATGCCCTGTTCCGGAATCTGCGGTCGATCCCCCGCAGACAGGGCATTACACTGCGCGGTCACATGAGCGCCTCTTCCCTCCATCTGTTGTTCAGCACCTGCCCGGATGCCGACAGCGCCGAGCGCATTGCGCGCGTGCTGCTGGACGAGCGCCTGGCCGCCTGCGTCACCCAGTTGCCCGGCGTGCAGTCGCTGTACCGCTGGAACGGGGCGATCGAGCGCAGCCAGGAAGTGCAGCTGTTGATCAAGACCTGGGAAGACCGCCTGCCGGACGCCATCGCGCGGCTGCAGGCACTGCATCCGTATGAACTGCCGGAGGCGATCGCGGTCCAAGCCAGCGCCGGGCTGCCGGCGTATCTCGATTGGGTCCGGGCCGAAACCCGCAAGGAATCCTGACGTCCATGAAGTCTCTGTCCCGCTGGATCGCCCGCTGCGCATTGCTGGCCGTACCGTTGCTCGCCGCGCCGCTGGCGCTGGTGGCGCCCCTGCCCGCGCAGGCCGCGGTCACCGAGGCCGACCTGCTGCCGGTGGATCAGGCCTTCACCCTGAGCGCCACTGCCGACAGCCGCGACAGCATCGCGCTGCGCTGGAAGATCGCGCCGGGCTATTACCTGTATCGCCACCGCATCAGCGTCAAATCCGGGCAAGGCTTTGCCGCCGGCGAGCTGGCGCTGCCGGAAGGCGAGAGCAAGCACGACGAGTTCTTTGGCCAGGTGCAGACCTACCGCAAGCAGCTGCAGGCAAGACTGGCCGGCAAGGCCGATGCCGGGTTGCAGACCGCCGTGCTGCAGGTGCAATACCAGGGCTGCGCCGACGCCGGCGTGTGCTACCCGCCGCAACGCCGCGAGCTGCGCGTGCGCCTGCCCGATGCCTCGGCTCCCGCCGCGACGCCCGCCACCCCGCGCGAAAACCTGGGCGCACTGGTGCCGCGCGCACCGGCAGGCCCGCGGCTGTTCGGCAGCACCGGCCAGGCCACCGGCGTGGACGCACTGCCGCTGCCGGCCGAGCAGGCCTTCACCTTCGAAGCCATCGTCGGCGACGGCAACAGCCTGCTGCTGCGCTTCACCCCCGCGCCCGGCTACTACATCTACCGCGACCGCACCTCGCTGGCGCTGGAAGGCGCCGGCGGCGTGCGTCCCGGGCTGCCGCGCTGGCCGCAGGGCAAGGCGCACCGCGATGAGCACTTCGGCGACGTGGTGGTGTATTTCGACCAGGCCGAAGTCACCTTGCCGCTGCTGCGCGAGCACGCCGAACCGGTCAAGGCGACCCTGGTGGCGACCTTCCAGGGCTGCCAGACCGACGGCATCTGCTACCCGCCGATGACCCGCCGGGTGGCGCTGGAGTTGCCCGCCGGCACGGTGTCACCGCAAAACCAGGCGCAGGCGGCGCCGCTGATGATCTCGCCGCTGCCGGCCGGGCAGCTGCCTGCAGAACCGGCGCCGGCACCGACGCCCGCGGCGACTGCAGCGCCGGCCGCGGATGCCTCGGCCGACAATCCGCAGCGCACCCAGCCGCCGCACACCGACAAGGGCTTGCTGGCGATGCTGGTGCTGGCCCTGCTTGGCGGGCTGGTGTTGAACCTGATGCCCTGCGTGTTGCCGATCCTGTCGCTGAAGGTGCTGGGCCTGGCCCACAGCGGCGAGAGCCGCAGCCACGCGCGCAGCCATGCGATCTGGTATTCGCTGGGCGTGCTGGTGTCGTTTGCGGCGATCGGCGCGCTGGTGATCGGCCTGCGCGCGGCCGGGCAGGCGGCCGGCTGGGGCTTCCAGCTGCAGCAGCCGTGGTTCGTGGCGGCGCTGGCCTATCTGATGTTCGCGGTGGGGCTGAGCCTGTCGGGCGTGTTCACGCTGGGCAGCAATCTGGGCGGCATCGGCCAGTCGCTGGCAGCGCGCAATGGCCCGCTGGGTGATTTCTTCACCGGCGTGCTGGCCTGCGTGGTGGCCAGCCCCTGCATCGCCCCGTTCATGGGCACCGCACTGGCGTATGCCTTCACCGCCCCGGCGCCGCTGGCGATGCTGGTGTTCCTGGCGCTGGGCCTGGGCCTGGCGCTGCCGTTCCTGCTGATCGGCTTCATTCCCTCGCTGGCGCGGCGCCTGCCCACGCCCGGCGCGTGGATGGAAACGCTCAAGCAGGTGCTGGCGTTCCCGATGTATCTCACTGCGATCTGGCTGCTATGGGTGCTGGGCAAGCAGCGCGGCGTGGACGCGCTGGCGCTGATGCTGGTCGGCGCCACCCTGCTGGCGCTGGGCCTGTTCTGCTTCGAGCGCAGCCGCTGGAAGAGCCATCGCATCGGTATGGGCCTGGCCGCGGTGATGCTGGTGCTGGCGATCGTGCCGGTGGTCGGGGTCACCCGCCTGCGCCTACCGGCCGCCACTGCCGCCGAGGGCGTGGTGGCGTTCTCGCCGCAGTTGCTGGACCGCCTGCGCGCCGACAACCGCGTGGTGTTCGTCAACATGACCGCCGACTGGTGCGTGACCTGCAAGGCCAACGAGAAGAACGTGCTGAGCAGCGCCGACTTCCGCGACGCGCTACGCCGCGTCGACGCGGTCTACATGAAAGGCGACTGGACCAACGTCGACCCCAGGATCAGCGCCTTCCTCGACCAGCACCAGGCCGTCGGCGTGCCGCTGTACGTGGTCTACGGCCCCGGCGCACCGCCGGCGGTGCTGCCGACCGTACTGACCAGCGCCATCACCGAGGATGCGTTGCTGCGCGCGGCTCGGTGAAGTGAAGCGCCGCGCGTGCAAGCGCGGCGTTTTGTCTTTGGTGTGTCGATCGTGCGCGTGTGCCGCATGAGGCAATGTGTGCAAAGCCGTCGATCGGGGTTGCTCGGCGCAGGGACGGGCGTGGCCTATCCATTGCAGGAGCGACGGGACGCTCAAGTGGGCTGCATGGGCCGGGTCGGCACTGATGCGCATTGTCCGATGCAGAGCGGTCAGGATGGGCACGCAGGCGATCAACCGAAATGAGCCGGCGAAAGCACACACTCTTCAGCAGACACCTCGGCCGTCACTTCGGCTTGAACAGCTGCCTGATTTTTAAACGGCATGGTGCGATGACGAAGGCATCGAGCATCGACCAGTGTTGACGCAGCTGGATGACGGCGAACAACACCAGCACATCGATGCCGACCATGTTGATCAACAGCACGGCGGACACCAGCTCGGGATTGGACACCAACAGGATCAGGGTGCTCGCTGCAATGAGCGCACCCCATTTCCGTGCGAACGGAGTCGTCAACATGCGGCGAATGGATCGCATCTCAGCTGTCTCCACCATGATCCGAAGTCCGCCATGCTCCCGCAGCCGTTTGCGTGGCCACGTCCGCGTCCAATCCTGGACTCGGTCCAGGCGCCTGCTTCTTATCCGACGTCATCAGCGGCCGATCGCCAGAAAACGCCATGGCCGCGTTGTCGCGGCGCCAGCTGATGCATTCGTTTTTTCCACGGGCAAGTGGCTCCTGTCGCTGCAGCCGTGCAGCATTGTCGAGACAACATGCAGCCGATCTACCCAGACACAATGCCGTAGCCAACGACTGAACTGGCTTTTTCCCGGAACGTCTGCTCGCCATGACCATGCGTAGCAGGCGCATCCCCGAGGTCATCACGACCGGCAACGCATCGGTGGCAAGCAGCTGCGTTCGGTGAAGCGGGTGTACTGCCAGGCGTGTCATCCTGAGCCAGACGGCCTGCCAGGGCGAATACCTCGACAGGACCGCTGATGTGGTCGCTTGTGCCAGATTGCAGGGCATCAGGCTGCAAGTCGCGTGCATCAAGCCAGTCCCTCCCCCTCACTGGCAACTCCTGCCGCAGACGAGACACCACTGTTTTCGTACGGCGACCTGTGTCACTTAAATGCCTGCGAAGCTAGATTTTCAATCAGGCGTTTAAAACAGACCTAACTTCGCCTATCTGGACAGCATCGGCGACATCGCGCAGACTTCCGGCCTTTCCGCTCTCCCGGATGTCATGGCCCACCTGCTGCTGTTGCACGGCCCCAACCTCAACCTGCTCGGCACTCGCGAGCCGGATGTCTACGGGCGCACCACGCTGGCGCAGATCGATGCGGCCCTGGTGGACCGTGCGCAGGCCGCCGGGCATACGCTGGCCTGCCTGCAGTCCAATGCCGAGCACGTGCTGGTGGAGCGCATCCACGCCGCGCGCGAGGACGGCACCGCCTACATCCTGATCAACCCGGCCGCCTTCACCCATACCTCGGTGGCGCTGCGCGATGCGCTGCTGGGCGTGGGGCTGCCGTTCGTGGAAATCCATCTGTCCAACCCGCATGCGCGCGAGCCGTTCCGTCACCACAGCTATCTCAGCGACAAGGCCGATGGCGTGATCTGCGGCTTTGGCGCCGACAGCTACCGGCTGGCGCTGGAAGCGGTGATTGCGCGGCTGGAACGCGACGCATGACATCCCGCTTACTCACGCCGGCGTCCGCGCCGACGGCCTGACCCCCTTCCGCCGGCAGCCGCCGGCAACCTCCACCGATTCACCTTATGAGGCCCGTATGGATCTCCGCAAAATCAAGAAACTGATCGACCTGCTCGAAGAATCCAATCTCGCCGAAATCGAGATCAAGGAAGGCGAAGAAAGCGTGCGTCTGGCGCGCGTGCCCAAGGGCACGACCGTGATGAGCGCGCCGGTGCAGCAGTACGCACCTGCCCCGCCCGCGCAGGCCCCGGCCGCCCCCAGCATGCCGATGCAGTCGCCCACCGAGGCCTCCACCGGCGGCGCCAAGCAGGCTGCCGCCCTGCCGGAAGGCCACGTGCTGCGCGCGCCGATGGTCGGCACCTTCTACACCTCGCCCTCGCCGGACAAGCCGGCCTTCGTCACCGTCGGCCAGCAGGTCAAGGCCGGCGAAACGCTGGCGATCATCGAGGCGATGAAGATGTTCAACCCGATCGAAGCCGACGTCTCCGGCACCATCGTGGCCATCCTCGGCGAAACCGGCCAGCCAGTGGAATTCGATCAGCCGTTGTTTGTGATTGGCTGAGCGGCAGGGATGGGAGAGTCGTGATTCGGGATTCGCAAGAGCGACCGCATGAGCGCCTGATGGTCTGGCGCGATGCGATGTCGCTTGTCGAAGCGATCTACTGCCTGAGCCACGACTTTCCTGATTCCGAACGTTTCGGACTGACGGCACAGATGCGGCGCGCTGCGATCAGCGTGCCTTCCAACATCGCCGAAGGCGCCGCGCGGCGTTCCACTGCCGAGTACCTGCGTTATCTGTCGATGGCGCGGGGTTCGCTGGCGGAACTGGATACGCAACTGCAGATTGCCGCACGGCTGCAGTTCGGTTCGCCCGACACGGCAACCCTGGATCTTTTGAATCGCACGTTTGCCAGGCTAAACGCATTGATCCGCACGCTGGACGAATCGCGCCATCTGCGCGAGCCCGGCGCCCTCTACGAATCCCCACTCTCGAATCCCCAATCCCATGCTAGATAAAGTCGTCATCGCCAACCGAGGTGAAATCGCGCTGCGCATCCTGCGCGCGTGCCACACGCTCGGCATCCGCACGGTCGCGGTGCATTCCACGGTCGACCGCAACCTCAAGCACGTGGCCATGGCCGACGAGTCGGTGTGTATCGGCCCGGCCGCGTCCAGCGACAGTTACCTCAACATCCCGGCATTGATCGCCGCGGCCGAGGTGACCGATGCGCAGGCCATCCATCCCGGCTACGGCTTCCTGTCGGAAAACGCCGACTTTGCCGAGCGCGTGGAAGAATCCGGCTTCATCTTCATCGGCCCCAAGGCCGACACCATCCGCCTGATGGGCGACAAGGTGGAGGCGATCCGCGCGATGAAGGCCGCCGGCGTGCCGTGCGTGCCCGGTTCGGGCGGCCCGCTGGGCGACGACATCGTCGCCAACACCAAGGTGGCGCGCGAGATCGGCTACCCGGTGATCATCAAGGCCGCCGGCGGCGGCGGCGGGCGTGGCATGCGCGTGGTGCATTCGGAGGCCGCGTTGAAGGCCGCCATCGAAACCACCAAGTCCGAAGCCAAGGCCGCCTTCAGCAACGATCAGGTCTACATGGAGAAGTTCCTGGAAAATCCGCGCCACGTGGAAATCCAGGTGCTGGCCGACGGCCAGGGCGGCGCGATCCATCTGGGCGAACGCGATTGCTCGATGCAGCGCCGCCACCAGAAGGTGGTGGAAGAAGCGCCGGCCCCGGGCATCACCGAAGAACTGCGCAACGAGATCGGCAAGGTCTGCGTGGATGCCTGCATCCGCATCGGCTATCGCGGCGCGGGTACCTTCGAGTTCCTGTTCGAAGACGGGCGTTTCTACTTCATCGAAATGAACACGCGCATCCAGGTGGAGCATCCGGTCACCGAGCGCATCACCGGCATCGACCTGGTCTGCGAGCAGTTGCGCATCGCCGCCGGTCGCAAGCTGACCATCAAGCAGAGCGACATCGTGCTGCGCGGGCATGCGATCGAGTGCCGCATCAATGCCGAGGACCCGGAAACCTTCATGCCCAATCCGGGCCTGATCACCGCGTTCCATCCGCCCGGCGGCCCGGGCGTGCGTGTGGATACGCACATTTACGCCGGCTACAAGGTGCCGCCGAACTACGACTCGATGATCGGCAAGCTGATCGTGCATGGCCCCGATCGCGAGACCGCGATCGCGCGCATGCGCGTGGCGCTGAGCGAGATGGTGGTGGACGGCATCAAGACCAACATCCCGCTGCAGCAGCGCATCATGCGCGACAAGGGCTTCCAGGCCGGTGGGCAGAACATCCACTATCTGGAAAAGCGCCTGGCCGAGCGCAAGAACAAGTCGATCGCGCTGGTCTGATCGCACCGGCCAGTGCACCGCGCAACAAGCCCGGGAAACCGGGCTTGTTGCGTTGTTGCCCGGGCATTGCGGCGGCAGTGCCTCACGCAGGCCAGCCGACCTATGCGTAGGAGCGCACCCGGGCGCGACCGCGCTTTATCGGTGGAACCTCGTCGCGCCCAGGTGCGCTCCTACGAGATCCTGGGTGCTACCGGATCCGCGGTGCCGGCTGCTGGCTGCCCGGCACCGGCACGATGCCGCTGGAGGAGGCCGGGTCGACCACGGTCATGGTTTCGGTGGAGCCATCCGGCCACACCACCTGGAAGGTGGAGCCGGCCGGCAATGTCGAAAACGGCATCGCGCTGCTGGCGCGGTACACCGCGGCCACCTGGCTGGCGCCATGCCGTCGCTGCTGTTCGTTGGCGGCGACCGTGGTCGACTTGACCGACAGCGGCTGGTAGCGGTGATCGGCGGTGTCGATCATCACGATGCCCACGGCCGCGGCCGAATACGCCACGAACAATGCGACCCAGAACCAGAACTTGGCGCCATGCGCCAGGCGACGGTAATTCATGACTGTGCTCCCGGCTCGGAGACCAAGCTATCGACCATCTCATCCACTCTGTCTGCTCCCTGCCGCGGCACCGCGGCATCGAATACGAACGACACGAAATCCTGTGCGCTGTTGCGCGAGCAGATGCCCGCGTTGGCGCAATAACTGGTGACCAGGGTGCTGTCTGCGCTGCAATCCAGCCCCAGCCGGCATGCAGCCACCTGCCAGGCCAGCTCGGCGAACTGATCGCCGGCCACATAGCCGTCGAGGCTGTCATCGCCACTGGCGCGCGCGCCCATCGCCGGCGCCAGCGCCAGGTAGGCCTCCGGGTCGCGCGAGGCCAGCACACGTTGCACCAGCGCGCGCTTGTAGCTGGGCGAGCGCTGCAGCGGCTCGCCCAGCGCCAGCAACGCCGCCTCGGCGGCCAGGTTGCCCGCACGCGCGGCCGCCTGCCGTTGCTGCGCCACCAGCCGCGGGCCCAGGCCGTCGCTGGGCGCAAAGCCGGCGCAGCGTTGCGCCACGCGCGTGCGCGCCGCATGCATCGCCACCACGCCGGGCGTGTGTTGCGCGGCGATCCAGGCGCTGTCGGCGGCGTAACCGGCCGGGCTGGACGCATACGGCGCGCAGTAATCGTAGACGCGGCTCAGGCGCCACCCCGCCTGCGCATCGCCGGCGCGCACCTGCTGCTGCAATTGCTGCGCATAGCGGTACAGGTCCGGCTGCGCGTCCACCGCATCGCGGTACGGCAGCTGCAGGGCAGTGCCGCGTTCGGCGGGTGCGTGCGCCACCGCTGCCGGCGCGCCGGCACGGGCATTGCTTGCAACCGCCGGCAGCGCGGCGGTGAGCGAATCGCCCGGTTGCGCGCGCACATGCCACCAGGCCGCCGCCGCGAGCGCGACGGGAGCCAGCAACAGCCAGAGATGGCGGGCACGAGCAAGCGGCATGGACAGCGGCGACCCTGCTGCGGAAAGCCCCGCAGCGACGGCGCGGAGTCTAGCACCCGCATCCGCGCACGCTGGCGCGCAAGCGGACGCTGCCGATGCGAACGGCGGACGGTGCATTGCATGAGGACGGTGATCTGCGCGGGTGTGGCGTGGGTGGCGCGCAGCGGGCGTCTGGTTGCCGGCGCGCCCGCGTGCTGCGCCGGCAGCGGCCGGCGCCACCGCGCCGCATGTGCGGATTGCACCGATCAGGCGACGGCATCCGCCGTATCGCGCACGCGATGGGTCCGCCTATCCGGCCCCCGCCGCGCAGGAGTCCGCCGGCATGAATGGTCTACGATGCACGCTTTCGAATTGCCCGACCGCCACGATGCCGTTTCTTGAACTGACCCTGCCCTGCTCCGACGCTACCCAGCCCCGTTACCAGAATGCGCTGGACGACATCGGCGCGCTGGCGGTGACGCTGCTCGACGCCAATGCCGACACCAGCAACGAGCGCGCCATTCTCGAGCCCGGCGTCGGCGAAACGCCGCTATGGAACACCATGGTGCTGAACGCGCTGTTCGACGGCGACAGCGATGCGCTGGTGCTGCTCGCCGCGCTGGAAGCGTTCGATCCCGGCCTGGACTGGAGCCAGGTGGCGTTCCGCACGGTCGACGACAGCGACTGGGAACGCGCCTGGATGGATCAGTTCAAGCCGATGCAGTTCGGCGCGCGCACCTTCATCGTGCCGTGGAATCACGCGCTGCCCGAGGCCGCACAGGCGCCCGACGCCGCGGTGATCCGTCTGGATCCGGGCCTGGCGTTCGGCTCGGGCACGCACCAGACCACCGCGCTGTGCCTGCGCTGGCTGGACAGCCTGGCCGGCAGCGGCGAGCTGCAGGGCCGCAGCGTGCTGGATTTCGGCTGCGGCTCGGGCATTCTCGCCGTCGCCGCGCTGAAGCTGGGCGCCGCCAGCGCGGTGGGCGTGGACAACGACCCGCAGGCGCTGCTGGCCACTGCCGACAATGCCGAGCGCAATGCCTTGCAGGCGCAACTGGCGGTGTACCTGCCGCAGGACGAGCCGGTGCAGACCTATCCGGTGGTGGTCGCCAACATCCTGGCCTCGGCGCTGGATGCGCTGGCCGACACCTTGTCCGCACGCGTGGCACCGGGCGGGCGGATTGCGCTGTCGGGCATCCTGCATGGTCAGGAAGAGGAGCTGCTGCAGCGCTACGCGCCCTGGTTCGAGCAACTGCGTTGCGAACGCGACGAAGACTGGATGCGCATCGACGGCGTGCGCCGCCACTGACGCCGCGTCGGGTCAGCGGTGTGGCCGGCCGGCGCGGATCTGCGCGGTGGTCACCGCATCGGCCACGCTGATGGCGCGCAGGCGGGTCACCGCCTGCCAGCCGGCACGCCGCAGCGCCGCGTTGCGCCACGGCCCGGCCTGCCGGGCCAGCTGCACGCGCAGGCCCAGCTCGGCCAGCAGCAACGCCACCCAGGCCGGCAGCGACCACGTCCGCGGGCCCAGGCTGGCCAGGCCGCCGGCCAGCGCCAGCAAACCCACACTGAACGCCAGCAGCCGCCAGTGCCGCTGGCGCAGCGCCCACCACCGCGGCGCCAGCCCGGCCGACCACTGCGTGCCGTCGGCCACCGCGGTCCACGCGTCCTGGCGCTGCCAGACCTGGTAACACGGCGCGCCCCGAAAGCGGGTGATCGCCGGATCAAGCGGCGAATGTGCCGGCCATGCGGCTGGTGGTGGCGCGGCGGGCGGCGTTGCCGACGTGGTGGAACGGGCGGATTTGGGAGCGGCTGGCTCGACCATGGATGTCCTCCTTGAGTTCGCTGTGATCCCGTCATCATTGACGCCCGGACAGTATCGCAAACATATCGGCATATGAAAGGTATACGAACTATCCCTGATTGCTGCTAGGGCTATATCTCCCGGCCCGTTCCCCACTCACGGTGCCGTGTGAGCAAGTTGTACGAACGCGTCCGCGAAGCCCGCGCCCTGACCAAGCTGACCCAGGAAGGCCTGGCCGGCGAGCTGGGCGTGACCCGTAGCGCGGTGGCGCAATGGGAGATGGCCGAAGGCACCGCGCCCTCGGTGGACAACCTGATCGGCCTGGCCAGGCGCAGCGGCATGGCGTTCGAATACCTGGCCACCGGTCGCGGCGAGCGCACCTTCGGCCCACCGGTGCCGACGATCGCCGAAGAACCCGCGCAGTATCGCCATCTGGACGAGCAGCAACGCGTGCTGCTGAACCGCTTCGACACGCTGGCGCCGCGCCAGCGCAGCGGCCTGCTCGATCTGTTGCTGGCCGAGAGCAAGACGCGGCGTCGGCGTTGAGTTGGGGAATCGGGAATCGGGAATCGGGAATCGGGAATCGGGGGCAGGCTGCTTGGGGCTTCGTTTGTAAGGCAAGCTCGGAGTGGTAGCTGGCTCAGTCGGATTTGGATGACGTGGCGCCGGTCGTTGCGTTTGCTTATTGGTTGGAATGCTGCCTTTGCTGGAATGTGGCTTAGGGCTGCGGCCGGTTCGAGCTGCGGCAGGGTGGTCACAGCGGCGCGACGGTTGGCCAACCAACGGGATGCGTACCCTGCAGTCGATGGAAGCGGCATCTGCGCTTGCGGCTGCGTGCCGCACGCATGACGCGCCCGGGTTCGCCCATTGGCGTGCGCGTGGTTGAATAGGGCTCTTCCCGCTGCACGCCTGCCGATGTCCGAGACTCCGCCACCGCGCCGCCCCCTGGCCACGTTCCTGCGTGCGACGCCGGCTGCCCCGTCGCTGATCCCGACCCCGGTGGTGCGCGCGGCCGACGCGCCGCTGCACGCGCCGCCGGTGCCGGCACCATTGGCCGAGCCGGTGGCCGCCCCGGCGGCGCCGATCGTCCCGCCACCATCTGCGCCACCGGCGACTGCGCCGCACAGCGACTCCGTGCCGGTGGACATCCTGCCGCCGCCTGGCGATGCCGGCCAGACCGCGGTAGACACCGCCGAGCCGAACCGGCTGGCGTGGACCACGGCGACCACGCGCCAGCTACCCGGCGATCCTGCCGAAGACACAGCGGCCGGCCGCAGCGCGCTCGCCGGCACTGCCCCTGCACAGCCGACCACTGCACAGCCGCGCGACGTAGCAGCCGCCGGCGTGCCAGGCACAGCCCGGCAGCGTGAGCACGGCAACGCGTCCGCCCCCGCTTCCGACCTGGCCGCCCCGCCAGCACCCGGCAGCGCTCCGGACACGGACGCCGAGCCAGGCGGCAACGACGCGGGCGCTGCCGACGCAGCAGCGCCCGCCCAGTTCCAGCCGTGGCCGGCCCAGGCCGCGCCTGCATTCGCACGGCGCGGGCTGGGCCGGCCACGGCTGCGCGCCAGCGGCCGCCAGTGGGCGTTGCTGGTCGGGCTGGTCGGCCTGCTGGCCTTGCAGATCGTCATTGCCGACCGTGCGCAGCTGGCCGCCGATGCGCGCTGGCGCCCGCTGGTCAGCGCCGCCTGCACGGTGGCGCGCTGCACCCTGCCGGCCTGGCGCGAGCCAGGCGCACTGACCTTGCTCAATCGCGAGGTGCGCCCGCTGCCCGGAGTGCCGGGCGTGCTGCAGATCCAGGCCAGCTTCCGCAACGAGGCACGCTGGGCGCAGGCCTGGCCGTGGCTGCAGCTGTCGCTGTCCGACGCCGACGGGCGGGTGATCGGCACGCGTGTGCTGGCGCCGCAGGAGTATCTGGGCCAGCCGCCGGCGGCGCAGGACACGCTCGCGCCGGGCCAGGCGGTGCAGGTGGCGTTTCGCGTGCGCGAACCGGCCGCGAGCACGGCGGCCTTCAGTTTCGACTTCCGCTGAGCGGACCCGACCTGCGCCCACGGCCACACGGGCGTGGCGAGCGGGGAGGTCACGCGCTAGACTCACTCCCCCTCGCCGGCCACGCGTCCCGGCTTCGTGACACTGGGAAACCTCCTTTGAACGCAGCCCCCTCTCGTCCTGACACCAGTCGTGGCGCCCCGAAGTCGCCGCTGCGCGAACACGTGGCCCAGTCCGTCCGCCGTTACCTGCGCGACCTGGACGGCAGCGACGCCGACGACGTGTACGAAATCGTGCTGCGCGAGATGGAGATCCCGTTGTTCGTGGAAGTGCTCAACCACTGCGAAGGCAACCAGAGCCGCGCGGCGGCGATGCTGGGCATTCACCGCGCCACGCTGCGCAAGAAGCTGAAAGAGTATGGGTTGACGTAGGGCGGGAATCGGGAATCGGGATTGGGGAATCGTTAGAGCGTTGGGGTGTACTGCGGGCTGGCAGTGCGCTGCGCTGGCACGCTTGGTGATGACGCGGCCCATGGACGATCTCGTTGCGTGTTGTGGAATGCGCAGCGTGTTGATGTCGGGTCGAGCTGCCCAAAGTGTTCGCTCTTGATCCCACGCCTCGGCGCAGGACTTCCGTCGCGCCCAGCGTGCCCTGTCTCGCGCGCGCTCTTCATCTGATCGGGCCAACCGCCGGGGATCCGGCGGTTGGCTGCAGTGCTCAATCGGCGATGCCGATTGCCTGGGCGAGTTGCCTGCTTAGCTCGGCAATTGCGTCACCGCTGCATGATCCGCTGCCGGGGCCGGGCCGCTGCCATGGTCCGGCACGATGGTGGCGAGCGTGTCGAACGGATCGTCGAACTTCTCCACCACGTTCGTGTCGTCGTCGATCTGATAGGCGGTGTCGGCCTCGACGCCCTCTTCCCCGGTCTTGGCGATGATGTTGGTGTAGCGCTTGCCGTCCCAGCAGCGGAAGATCAGCACCGAGTCCTCGCCACCGGTCAGGGTGGAGCCCAGGCTGCCGATCAATCTGCTGTTGGCGCCCGCCGTCAGGATGCTGTTCTTTCCGGCGGTCAACTTGCTGCGGTCGCCCGCCATCAGCGTGCAGTCATCGCCGGCGGTGAGCCTGCTGCGGTCCCCGGCGGTGAGGAAGCTGTTGCTGCCGGCCAGCAACTTGCTGCGATCGCCAGCGATCTGGGTGCTGTCGGCGCCGGCGATCAGCTTGCTGCGGTCGCCCGCGGTCTGCACGCTACCCATGCCGGCGATCAACGTGCTGCGCGAACCGGCCGTCTGCGAACTCAGCTTGCCGGCAATCAGCATGCTGCGGTGACCGGCAATCTGGGTACTTTCGTGTCCTGCGATCAGCGAGCTGCCATAGCTGGCGATCTGGTTGCTGCCGTAGCCGGCGGTCAGATAGCTGCGCACGCCGCTGGTCAAGCTGCTGCCATAACCGGCAATCAGCGAACTGTCCTGCCCGGCGATTTCGGTGCTGCCGTAGCCTGCGGTCAACGAGCTGTTGTCCTGCGCGGTCAGGGTGCTGCCATAGCCGGCAGTCAGCGTGCTGTCGCCACCGGCGGTCTGGCTGCTGCCGTAACCGGCGATCAGGGTGCTGGAAAACCCGGCGATTTCGGTACTGCCGTAGCCGGCGGTGAGCGAGCTGTTTTCCAGCGCGGTTAGCGTGCTGCCGTAGCCGGCCGTCAGGGTGCTTTCGTAACCGGCGGTCTGCGTGCTGCCATAGCCGGAAATCAGGGTACTTTCGTAGCCGGCGGTGGAATTGCTGCCGTAACCGGCAGTCAGGATGCTGCCATGGCCGGCGGTTTGCGTACTGCCGTAACCGGTGGTGAGCCAGCTGATTTCCTGCGCGGTCTGGGTGCTGCCGTAGCCGGCAGTCAGCGTGCTTTCGTAACCGGCCGTCTGCGTGCTGCCATAGCCGGCAATCAACGAGCTCTGGAAGCTGGCGGTGGAGGTACTGCCGTAACCGGTGATCAACCAACTGCTGCTCTGCGCGGTCTGGGTACTGCCGTAACCGGCAGTCAGGGTGCTGTCGTAACCGGCGGTCTGGGTACTGCCATACCCTGCGATCAGCGAGCTGTCCGGGCCGGCCATGGAGGAACTGCCGTAGCCGGCGATCAGCGAACTGCCTTCCTGCGCGGTCTGGGTACTGCCATAGCCGGTGGTGAGAATGCTCTTGTAACCGGCCGTCTGCGTACTGCCGTAGCCGGCAATCAGCGTACTGTCATGCCCTGCCGTCGAGGTGCTGCCGTAACCGGTAGTGAGCGTACTGCGCTCCTGCGCGGTTTGCGTGCTGCCGTAGCCGGCGGTGAGGATGCTCTTGAAGCCGGCGGTCTGGGTGCTGCCATAGCCGGCGATCAGCGAGCTGTCCGAGCCCGCGGTGGAAGAACTGCCATAGCCGGCAGTGAGCATGCTGCCCTCTTGCGCGGTCTGGGTGCTGCCATAGCCGGTGGTCAGGATGCTTTTGAAGCCAGCCGTCTGCGTGCTGCCGTACCCGGCGATCAATGAACTGTCCGAACCGGCGGTGGAGGTGCTGCCGTAGCCGGCGGTCAGATCGCTGCCTTTGCGCGCGGTCTGCGTGCTGCCGTATCCCGCCGTCAGGGAACTGTCGCCACCGGAGGTTTGCGTACTGCCATAACCGGCAATCAGCGTGCTGTCGGCACCAGCTGTCGACGTGCTGCCGTAACCGGTGGTGAGGTCGCTGCCCTTGCGCGCGGTCTGCGTGCTGCCATAGCCGGCGGTGAGCGAACTGTCACCGCCAGAGGTTTGCGTGCTGCCGTACCCTGCAATCAAGGTGCTGTCGGCGCCAGCGGTGGAGGTACTGCCGTAGCCGGTGGTCAGGTCGCTACCGCTGCGCGCGGTCTGCGTACTGCCGTAGCCAGCGGTGAGTGAGCTGTCACCGCCAGAGGTTTGCGTGCTGCCGTACCCTGCAATCAAGGTGCTGTCGCCACCGGCCGTGGAGGTACTGCCGTAGCCGGTGGTCAGGTCGCTGCCCTTGCGTGCGGTTTGCGTGCTGCCGTAGCCGGCGGTCAGTGAACTGTCACCGCCAGAGGTTTGCGTGCTGCCGTAACCGGCGATCAGCGTGCTATCGGCGCCAGCGGTGGAGGTACTACCGTAGCCGGTGGTCAGGTCGCTGCCGCTGCGCGCCGTTTGCGTGCTGCCGTAACCGGCAGTGAGCGAACTATCACCACCGGACGTCTGCGTGCTGCCATAGCCGGCGACCAGCGTGCTGTCGGCGCCGGCGGTGGAGGTACTGCCGTAACCGGTGGTCAGGTCGCTGCCTTTGCGCGCCGTTTGCGTGCTGCCGTAACCGGCGGTCAGCGAGCTATCACCACCGGACGTCTGCGTGCTGCCATAGCCGGCGATCAGCGTGCTGTCTGCGCCGGCGGTGGAGGTACTGCCGTAACCGGTGGTCAGGTCGCTGCGGCTGCGCGCGGTCTGCGTACTGCCGTAGCCGGCGGTCAGTGAACTGTCACCGCCAGAGGTTTGCGTGCTGCCGTACCCCGCAATCAAGGTGCTGTCGCCACCGGCCGTCGAGGTGCTGCCATAGCCGGCGGTCAGGTCGCTGCCTTTGCGTGCAGTCTGCGTACTGCCGTAGCCGGCAGTGAGCGAGCTCTCGCCACCGGAGGTCTGGGTGCTGCCATAACCGGCGATCAGCGTGCTGTCCGCACCGGCGGTTGCGGTGCTGCCGTAGCCGGCGGTCAGATCACTGCCTTTGCGCGCGGTCTGCGTGCTGCCGTAGCCGGCCGTGAGCGAGCTGTCGCCGCCGGAGGTCTGAGTACTGCCATAGCCGGCGATCAGCGTGCTGTCCGCACCGGCGGTGGAGGTACTGCCGTAACCCGCGGTGAGGTCGCTGCCGGTGCGGGCAGTTTGCGTGCTGCCGTAGCCCGCCGTCAGCGAGCTGTCGTTGCCCGAGGTCTGCGTGCTGCCATAACCGGCAATCAGGGAGCTGTCTGCACCTGCGGTGCCGGTGCTGCCGTAGCCGGCGGTGAGGTCACTGCCGTCCTGCGCGGTCTGCGTGCTGCCATAGCCGGCGGTCAGCGAGCTTTCCCCGCCCGAAGTCTGGGTGCTGCCATAGCCGGCAATCAACGAGCTGTCGGTGCCCGCGGTGCTGGTGCTGCCGTAGCCTGCGGTGAGGTCGCTGCCGTTCTGTGCGGTCTGGGTGCTGCCGTAACCGGCAGTCAACGAGCTGTCACCGCCGGAAGTTTGCGTGCTGCCATAGCCGGCGATCAACGAACTGTCTGCACCCGCGGTTTCCGTGCTGCCGTAGCCTGCAGTCAGATCGCTGCCATGGCGCGCGGTCTGGGTGCTGCCATAGCCGGCCGTCAGTGTGCTGCCCCCGCCTGCGGTCTGGGAACTGCCGTAGCCGGCGACGATGGTGCTGTCGGATCCGGCCACGCCGGTGCTGCCATAGCCGGCGATCAACTCGCTGCCGTTACCTGCGGTTTCGGTACTTCCATAGCCTGCGATCAGCTGGCTCTGATCGGCGCCGGTGAGCGTGCTGCCGTAGGTGGCGATTTCGCGTGTGCGCAGGATCGCAGCTGTAGCCTGTGCGGTTTGTGGATCGATGCCGTGGGTCGCGACCGGCATTGGCGCGGTGGAATGCGCAGCGCTTTCGACGAGCGGTGCGGTGAATTGCGCCTGCGCTGCCTTGGGAATGAAATCCGCGGTAACGACCGGCGTTGCCGGCGGCTCCGGCTGGGGCGGCGCGTGCTGCGCAATGCCCGCGGCAATGCACTGCATGGCACCGGCACGGCTGCCGGCGTAGACCACCTCGGCCCGGGGAAACTTGATCATGCCCTCCTCGCCCAGCCAGATGATGTCGGCGGTATCGACCATGCAGACCACCCAGTGCGCATCGGCATGCATGTTCAGATGCGCATTGGTCCCCTGTCCCCACAACAGGCCGGTCAGGCCGTTTTCCTGCTTGATGGTGGGCTGCCAATGCCGGCATTCGACACTGCCCGACTGCGGCCAGATCAGCCCGCAGTGATCGGACATGTTGTTGGTGCAGGTGCGTAATGCCAGGACTTTTTCGCGATTCATAAGGGTGATCTCATAGGAATGTTCCGAGCAGCTGCGCAAACCGGCATGCATGCCCTGGCCGACGAACGGGTGCGGATCTTCCCGCCGTGAGGGCGAGACGGATCGGCCCATTGGCAAGGGCAGTACCGGCACTGCGACGGTTGGTCATCGACGAACGCCACAAGGCGCACGCGCGCTGCGGTGTCTTGCTTGAATCGCAGGGTCATGGACGGCCGTGACGGCAAGACGCAGCGAGGAGTGATGGCAAGGCTGGCTCCTGCGCGACAGCCGTTGCAGCAAGTAGCGACGGGACGCCTCGCCGAAAGCGTCGTTGCTGGTGAACCGGTTGAGTGAATCGATCAGCGAGCACAGATCGTCGGTCAGCCCGTCGCTGGCAACTGTCGCCGTAGCAGAAGACAGGTGCGCATGACCGAAGAACAGGCATGCGTTGCGCGCCCGAAAACAGGTCTTTTTGATCAATCTGCGACCGGCTCCGGATTGTGTTCGTCAGTGCACGACCGGAACCAAAAAGAGTTCTGCGCAGCCATCAACTCCCGTCGCGAAAGATTTCCGGACTGACAATGGAATGCCATCGCCACGCGCAGGCATGCAGCCACGCACCGTAGCAATGCCGTGCGGGGCTTTAAATGAGAACTGCGTTATTGCTTGCAAGTGATCCATCGTCGCGTTCAGACGCTGCACCGTTGGCAGTTTCATCCTGCGGAGGATTGCCCGAAGCGATAACTGCAGTCAGGCAACGTGCGCAGTAACACGTGCAGGCATCAGCAACTTTTGCGACTGGCGGCCTGCAGATGCAATCGCCGCCGCAGCATCGAACGCATCGAGCGTTGCGACGCATCACATCACGATCAAAGCGCTGGCACCCTCTGCCCGCACCGCGGCATCGTCGCCATCCCGGTGCTCGGCGCCGCTGCAAGTCTTGGGCCGAGGTGGGTCACACGTACATGCCCGGCCACAGCCAATGCCACGGCGGCCACCAGCAACGCCACCGCTGGCGTGAGCGAGCCGGTGGCGCTGATGCCGCCGCGCGACAGCGCGCCCGCCATCGGCCGCAGCAGCGCCTGGCAGCGCCTTTTCGGCGCATGGATCGACGCCATTGCGGGCGCACGGGTCCATTCAAGCGCCGGCGCGGCCTACAATATGGGCTGCCCCGCTTTGATATCCCCCACCGATGGCCTCTGATCTCCTGCCCGTGCGCCGGGCCCTGCTCTCCGTTTCCGACAAGACCGGCCTGATCGATCTGGCCCGCGCGCTGGCAGCGCGCAACGTCGCGCTGCTGTCCACCGGCGGCACCGCCAAGGCGATCCGCGAGGCGGGCCTGCCGGTCACCGACGTCGCCGAGCTGACCGGTTTCCCGGAGATGATGGACGGCCGCGTCAAGACCCTGCACCCGCTGGTGCACGGCGGCCTGCTCGGCCGCGCCGGCATCGACGAAGCGGTGATGGCCGAACACGGCATCGTGCCGATCGACCTGCTGGTGCTGAACCTGTATCCGTTCGAATCGGTGACCGCCAAGGCCGACTGCACGCTGGCCGATGCGGTGGAAAACATCGATATCGGCGGCCCGGCGATGCTGCGCTCGGCGGCGAAGAACTTCGCCCGCGTGGCGGTGGCCACCGACCCGGCGCAGTACGCCGAGCTGCTGGCAGAACTCGACGCCAACGACGGCCAGCTGTCGGCGGCCAGGCGCTTTGCGCTGTCGGTGGCCGCGTTCAACCGCGTGGCGCAGTACGACGCGGCGATCAGCAACTATCTGTCGGCGGTGGCCGACAGCACCGAAAACGTGCCCACGCGCAGCCCGTTCCCGGCGCAGATCAATTCCAACTTCGTCAAGGTGATGGACCTGCGCTACGGCGAGAACCCGCACCAGGCCGGCGCGTTCTACCGCGACCTGTACCCGGTGCCAGGCACGCTGGCCACCTTCCAGCAATTGCAGGGCAAGGAACTGAGCTACAACAACCTGGCCGATGCCGACGCGGCGTGGGAATGCGTGCGCCAGTTCGATGCGCCGGCCTGCGTGATCGTCAAGCACGCCAACCCCTGCGGTGTGGCGGTGGGCGCAGCCTGCGGCGATGCCTACGAGCTGGCCTATGCGACCGACCCGACCAGCGCCTTCGGCGGCATCCTGGCCTTCAACAAGACCCTCGATGCGGCGACGGCCAAAGCCATCCTGGATCGCCAGTTCGTCGAGGTGCTGATCGCGCCGGACTACGAGCCGGGCGCGCTCGACTACGCCACCAAGAAAGCCAACGTGCGCGTGCTCAAGATCCCGCACGGCAACGGCCTCAACAACTACGACACCAAGCGGATCGGCTCGGGCCTGCTGATGCAGTCGTCCGACAACCGCGGCATGTCGCTGGGCGAGTTGAGCGTGGTCACCCAGCGCGCGCCCAGCGAGGCCGAACTGGGCGATCTGCTGTTCGCCTGGCGCGTGGCCAAGTACGTCAAGTCCAACGCGATTGTCTACGCCAAGGACCACCGCACCATCGGCGTGGGCGCCGGGCAGATGAGCCGCGTGGTCAGCGCCAAGATCGCCGCGCTCAAGGCCGAGGAAGCCAAGCTCACGGTGGCCGGCTCGGTGATGGCATCGGATGCGTTCTTCCCGTTCCGCGACGGCATCGATGCCGCCGCTGCGGCCGGCATCAAGGCGGTGATCCAGCCGGGCGGCTCGATGCGCGATGGCGAAGTGATCGCCGCCGCCGACGAACACGGCATCGCGATGGTGTTCACCGGCGTACGGCATTTCAGGCACTGACGTGCCGGGATTCGGGATTGGGGATTCGGGAGTGGCAACGTCGCTCTGGTCTCTCCTGTTTCCGGTCTCTGCCTTGCTTCAACCAATCCCCAATCACGACTCCCCAATCTCGGCACTTACATGAAAATCCTCGTCATCGGCTCCGGCGGCCGTGAACATGCCCTGGCCTGGAAGATCGCGCAGTCTGCGCGCGTGAGCGAGGTGCTGGTGGCACCCGGCAATGCCGGCACTGCGACCGAAGCCAAGTGCCGCAATGTCGCGATCAAGGTCGACGACCTGGATGGCCTGCTGGCGCTGGCGCAGCGCGAAGCTGTGGCGCTCACGGTGGTCGGCCCGGAAGTGCCGCTGGTGCTGGGCGTGGTCGACCGTTTCCACGCGCTGGGCCTGCGCATCTTCGGGCCCACCGCCAAGGCCGCGCAGCTGGAAGGCAGCAAGGCCTTCGCCAAGGATTTTCTGGCGCGCCATGGCATCCCCACCGCGTATTACGCGGTGCACACCGAGGTGGACGCCGCGCTGGCCTACGTGCGTGAGAAAGGCGCACCGATCGTGGTCAAGGCCGACGGCCTGGCCGCCGGCAAGGGCGTGATCGTGGCGATGACGCTGAGCGAGGCCGAAGACGCGGTGCGCGACATGCTCTCGGGCAACGCCTTCGGCGATGCCGGCGCGCGCGTGGTGATCGAGGAATTCCTCGATGGCGAGGAAGCCAGCTTCATTTCGATGGTCGACGGCACTCACGCCTTGCCGATGGCCACCAGCCAGGACCACAAGCGTGTCGGCGATGGCGACACCGGCCCCAATACCGGCGGCATGGGCGCGTACTCGCCGGCTCCGGTGGTCACACCCGAGGTGCACGCGCGGGTGATGCGCGAGGTGGTCGAGCCGACCGTGCAAGGCATGATCGCCGACGGCGTGCCGTTCACCGGTTTCCTGTACGCCGGGCTGATGATCGATGCGCACGGCGCACCCAAGGTGATCGAGTTCAACGTGCGCTTCGGCGACCCGGAGACCCAGCCGGTGATGCTGCGCCTGCAGTCGGACCTGGTGGATCTGCTCGACGCCGCTATCGATGGCAAGCTCGACACCGCGCAGGCGCAGTGGGACCCGCGTCCATCGCTGGGCGTGGTCATCGCCGCCAGGCCGTATCCCGAAGCCCCGATCACCGGCGAGGTCATCAGCGGGCTGGACGCGGTGCCGGCCAGCGCCAAGGTTTTCCATGCCGGCACTGCATTGAATGCAAATGGCGAGGTGGTCAGTGCCGGTGGCCGCGTGCTGTGCGTTGCCGCGCTGGGCGATAGCGTGCTGGAAGCGCAGCGCAATGCCTATGCCGGTCTGCAGCCGATCCACTGGGCCAGCGCCTTCCAGCGCAACGACATCGGCTGGCGTGCGATCGCCCGCGAGCAGGGTGCACAGGCCTGAGCGGCCTGCCCCAGGCACTTGCGACAACGCGGCTACTGACAAAGAACTAGCCGCCCTCCACCCCGATGGCGCGTGCCTGCGGCAATAATGCCCGGGCACCTTGCCTTGCAGAGACTGTGGCCACCACTTCCTTCGAAACCCGCCTGAGCCGCCTGTGGGCCCATGAAAAGGCCAGCTATGGGCTGCGTGTGTTCATCGCGCTGGCGGTGGCAATGGGCGTGTGCTGGCACTGGCAGCAGCTCACCGCGGTGCCGGCGCTGTTCCTGGGCGCGATCGCCAGCGCCATCGCCGAGACCGACGACAACTGGCTGGGCCGCATCAAGTCGGTGCTGCTGTCGCTGCTGTGTTTCGCCGCCGCCGCCGCGTCGGTGGTGCTGCTGTTTCCGTATCCGCTGGCGTTCGTGACCGGCATGGCGGTGGCGACCTTCTCGTTGACCCTGCTCGGCGCGCTGGGCGAGCGCTACGCCTCGATCGCGCAGGCCACCGTGGCCTTGTCGATCTACGCCATGATCGGCATGGACCAGCACGGCAGCCACGATCCGTCGATCGCCTGGCATGGCGCGATGCTGCTGCTGATCGGCGCCACCTGGTACGGCGTGCTGTCGATCCTGTGGACCCTGCTGTTCGCCAATCGCCCGGTACGCGAGCGGCTGTCGCGGCTGTTCTTCGAGCTGGGCCGTTATCTCAAGCTCAAGGCCGACCTGTTCGAACCGGTGCGGCAGAGCGACCTGCACGCGCGTCGGCTGGCGCTGGCCGAGCAGAACGCCAAGGTGGTCGGCGCGCTCAACGCCGCCAAGACCGCGATCATGAGCCGCTTCGGCCGCTCGGGGCGCCCAGGCGTGCAATCGGGCCTGTATTTCCGCCTGTACTACATGGCGCAGGAATTCCACGAGCGCGCCAGCTCCTCGCACTATCCCTACGAAGCGCTGACCGACGCGTTCTTCCACAGCGACGTGCTGTACCGCTGCCAGCGCCTGCTCGCGCTGCAGGGCAAGGCCTGCGCCGCGTTGGGCGAGGCGATCCGCCTGCGCCATCCGTTCGATTACGGCGACAACAGCCGCCTGGCCACCGAAGACCTGCGGCAATCGCTGGACTATCTGCACGCGCGGGCCGACCCCGCACTGGCGCGTCTGCTCGGCGCGCTGGAATTACTGGTGACCAACCTGCAGAGCATCGAACGCAAGCTGTCGGAAGCGGCGCAATCCGACTCCACCAGCGACAACCTCGACACCCGCCTGCGCGACTCCTCGCCGCACACCCTGCGCGAAATGGCCGCGCGTCTGATGCAGCAACTCACGCCCGGCTCGGTGCTGTTCCGCCACGGCCTGCGCATGGCCATCGCGCTGGTGGTCGGCTACGCCATCATGCAGTCCATCCATGCCGACAACGGCTACTGGATCCTGCTCACCACCGCCTTCGTGTGCCGGCCCAATTACGGCGCCACCCGCCTGCGGCTGGTGCAGCGCATCGCCGGCACCCTGATCGGCCTGGTCGCCACCTGGGCACTGATGCAGCTGTTCCCCGGCATCGAAGTGCAGTTGCTGCTGGCGCTGGCCGCCGCACTGGTCTTCTTCATCACCCGCACCGATCGCTACATGCTGGCCACCGCCGGCATCACCGTGATGGCGCTGTTCTGCTTCAACCTGCTTGGCGATGGTTTCGTGCTGATCTGGCCACGCCTGATCGACACGCTGATCGGCTGCGCAATCGCTGCGGCCGCCTCGTTCCTGATCCTGCCGGACTGGCAGGGCCGCCGCCTCAACCAGGTGATGGCCACGGTGCTGGCCAGCTGCGCGCGCTATCTGGCCCAGGTGCTGGAGCAATACGCCAGCGGCATGCGCGACGACCTGCCCTACCGCATCGCGCGCCGCGACATGCACAACGCCGATGCCGCGTTGTCGGTGGCGCTGTCCAACATGCTGCGCGAACCTGGCCGCTATCGGCGCAACCTGGATGCAGGCTTCCGCTTCCTGGCGCTGTCCAACACCTTGCTCGGCTATCTGTCTGCGCTCGGCGCGCACCGCGCCGCGCTCGATGGCGAACACGATCCCGCCATTGCGCAGGCCGGCGACTACCTGCAGCGCGCGCTGGGCGAAATCGCCACCGCCTTGCGCGAACGCCAGCCGCTGCCGGCGCACGACGAAAGCCAGGAAATCGCCACCGCCGAAGCGCTGGAGCAGCATGCCGTGCAACTGCCGCCCAAGCAGCGCCTGGTGCGCGACCAGTTGGCACTGACCCTGCGGCTGCTGCCCAAACTGCGTGCCGCTGCCGTGGCGGTCACCACCGCGCCGGCAGAGGGCGCACCGCGCCTGGCGACCAGCAAGGCCTAATGCGTCGTCGGCGGTGCGCATACGCGCCGCACAGCCACTGCCGCATCGATGTGAGCGGCGATGCCGACGCACCGCGATGCGCGCGCGGGCTACTTGATCCGGTGGTCGCGGTGCCGTTCCGGCAACCGCGCCTACTTCCAGTGCTTGCGCGCCACGCTCAGTCCCACCCAGCCCAGTGCCGCCACCGCCAGCACCGCCCCACCGATCACCACACCGTTCCAGCCGGCCTGCGCATACGCCGCCGTGCCCAGCGTGGAACCCACCGCACCGCCGATGAAGTAGCAGGTGATATAGGCCGAGGTGATGCGATTGCGCGCGTTCGGATTGCGCTGGTAGATCACGCTCTGGTTGGCGATGTGCACGCCCTGCACCGCGATATCCAGCAGCAGCACGCCGACGATCAGCAGCGCGATCGACTGCGGCGCAAACGCCAGCAGCCCCCACGACAGCAGCAGCATCACCAGCCCGCCCCAGCTGACGCGGTCGCCATGGCCGTGGTCGGACCAGTGACCGGAACGGTTGGCCGCCAGCGCGCCGGCCGCACCGATCAGGCCGAACAGCCCGATCACCGCCGTGCCATAGCCATACGCAGGCCCGGACAACAGGAACGCCAGCGTGGTCCAGAACATGCTGAAGCCGGCGAAGATCAGCCCGCCCAGCACCGCACGCGAGCGCAGCACCGCATCGTCGCGCAGCAGCGTCAGCACCGAACCCACCAGTTGCGGATACGACAGCTGCGCATTGCCCGGGTGCCGCGGCAGCCCGCGCCACAGCAGCCAGGCGGTGACCAGCAACAGGCCGGAGGCAATCCAGTACACCGTATGCCAGCCGCCAACGCCGGCCAGCACCCCGGCCGCGGTGCGCGCCAGCAGGATGCCCAGCAACAGGCCGCTCATCACCGTGCCGATCACCCGCCCGCGCTCGTGCGGGGCGGCGAGGGTCGCGGCAAACGGCACCAGGATCTGCGCCGCCACCGAGCTGGCACCGGTGACGATCGTGCCGGCCAGCAACATGCCGAAGCTGTGCGAGGCGGCGCTCACCAGCATGCCCAGCGCACTGAGCACGAACAGGCCGACGATCAGCCCGCGCCGCTCCAGCCGGTCGCCAAGCGGCACCAGCAACAGCAGCCCCGCCGCGTAGGCCAGCTGCGCGGCGGTCACCACCGCCCCGGCACTGCGCACCTGGATCCCGAACGCCTGCGCCAGCGTCTCCAGCAAGGGCTGGGCGTAGTAGTTGCTTGCCACCGCCAGCCCGGTGGCGGCGGCCATCAGCAGCACCAGTCGGCGCGGCAATGGCGGGTGGGCAATCGGTTCGACGGTCATGGCAGGTGCCTGCTGTAGGAATGGGCGCAGTGTGGGCAGCGACGCGGCATCTTTCCAATGTATTGTTTTCACCGTGTCCATCGCGTTTGGAGATCGCATGCTGACCCTGCGCCAACTGGAGTTCGCCGTGGCCGTGGCCGAGGAAGGCGGCTTTACCGCCGCCGCACGCCGGTGCAACACCGTGCAATCGGCGCTCAGCCACCAGGTCGCCAAGATCGAGGAATCCCTCGGTGCGCGCCTGTTCGAGCGCGGCACCCGCCAGGTGCGGCCCACCGCAGCCGGCGAGGTGTTTCTGCACAACGCCCGCGCCACCCTGCGCGCGGCCGAGCGCCTGCACGAGGAAATGGCCCAGGCCCTGGGCACGGTGCGCGGCCGGCTCACGCTGGGGCAGATCTCCTCGCTCACCACCGTGCAGCTGCCGACGCTGCTGCGCGCGTTTCGCAGCGCGCATGCGCGGGTGGACGTGCACCTGCGCACCGCCATGAGCGAGGCCCTGCTGCACGACCTGGGCGAAGGCCGGCTGGATCTGGCCCTGGTCGGCGTCGGCCCGCAGGTCGCGGTGCCGGAACAGCGGCTGCTGCTGCACGAGGAAGCCCTGGCCTTGATCGTGGCGCCCAGCCATCGTTTCGCCACGCGCAAGCGGGTGGCGCTGGCCGAGCTGGACGACGAACCGATGGCCGGGCTGATCGCCGGCGCCGGTGTGCGCGGCATCGTCGATGCGGCCTTCGCGCAGGCCGGCCTGCGGCAGCGCCAGCAATACGAGGTCACCCATGCCGATCTGATGCGCGAACTGGTCGCCGCCGACCTGGGCGTGGGCATCGTGCCGCAGACCATGGCCACGGCCATGCGCGGGGTGGTGACGGTCGCGCTGAAGGAGCGCTTCGGCTTTCTGACCTATGCGGTGTGGCGGCCCGATCCCACCCCGGCCGCACGGGCCTTCATGGCGCTGCTACGCGCCCAGGCCGCGCGACGTGCGCCATCGGCCCGCGCACCGCGCTGAGCGCGTCTGCATGCACCAGCGCGCCGTGGAAGCCTGCTAGGCTGCGCGCGTTCGCAAAGGAAACTGCATGTCCGGTCACAGTCAGTTCGCCCTGCTCAGGCAGCGCCGCTTCTTGCCGTTCTTCGCCGTGCAGGCGTTGGGCGCGTTCAACGACAACGTCTATCGGCAGGCCATCATCGGCCTGTTGTTCTACCTGGGCATCGATGCGGCGCAGCGCACGCTGTACACCAATCTGGCGCCGGCACTGTTCATCCTGCCGTACTTCCTGTTCTCCGCGCTGGCCGGGCAGATCGCCGAGAAGCTGGAGAAGCAGAAACTCATCGTGATCACCACCACGATGGAGATCGCGATCATGTCGCTGGCGGCGGTGGGGTTTATCACCGAGAACATGGTGATCCTGCTGGTTGCGCTGTTCTGCACCGGCCTGCAGTCCACGCTGTTCGGGCCGGTGAAATATTCGATCCTGCCCTCGGTGCTGAAACCGGAGGAACTCACCGGCGGCAACGGCCTGGTCGAGATGGGCACCTCGATCTCGATCCTGTGCGGCATGATCTTCGGCGGGCTGATCTTCCAGATCGCCGGTAGCCACGGGCCGATCGCCGCGGCCACCGCGGTGATCGCGATTGCCGTCACCGGCAACCTGGTCGCGCGGCTGGTGCCCAAGGTCGATGCCGGCGCGCCCGAGTTGAAGATCAACTGGAACCCCATCCCCGAATCGCGCGCCATCATGCGCCTGACCCGGCGTACGCCGGCGGTGCGCAACGCCGTGCTCGGGGTGTCGTGGTTCTGGTTCGTCGGCACCGTGCTGACCGCGCAGTTGCCCACCTACGCGCAGGTCAATCTTGGCGGGCAGCAGGATCTGTACGTGTTCGCGCTGGCGCTGTTTTCGATCGGCACCGGTGTCGGCTCGCTGCTGTGCGAGCGGCTGTCCGGGCGCACCGTGGAAATCGGCTTGGTGCCGCTGGGCGCGTTCGGCATCAGCGCATTTCTGCTGGACCTGTACTTCGCGCGTCCCGGTGTTGCGCCCGTCAGCGATCTGTCGATCGGCCAGTTCGTGCAGCAGCCCGGCAGCGTGCGCCTGATCGTGGATCTGGTCGGCATCGGCCTGTTCACCGGCTTGTTCGTGGTGCCGTTGTTTGCGCTGATCCAGAGCCGCACGCCCAAGGCCGAACTCTCGCGCGTGATCGCCGGGCTCAACATCCAGAATTCGTTGTTCATCGTCACCGCCGCCATCATCGGCATCGCGCTGCAGCTGCCGCAGCTGGTGCTGTTCGGCCTGCGCATCCCGCTGCCGGGCCTGAGCATTCCGCAGGTGTTCCTGGCCCTGGCGCTGGCCAATACGCTGGTGGCGCTGTGGATCTTCACCCTGGTGCCCGAGTTCCTGATGCGCTTTCTCAGCTGGGTGCTGGTGAGCGTGCTGTACCGGCTGCGCACGCGCGACATCGACCGCCACGTGCCCGACGAAGGCGCCGCGTTGCTGGTCTGCAACCACGTCAGCTACATGGACGCGCTGATCCTGTCGGCGGTGATTCCGCGCCCGGTGCGCTTTGTCATGTACTACAAGATCTTCCGCATCCCGGTGATGCGCTGGATCTTCCGCACTGCCAAGGCGATCCCGATCGCCGGCGCACGCGAAGACCCCGCGCTGATGCAGCAGGCCTTCGACCGTATCGATGCGGCGCTGGCCGACGGCGAGCTGGTGTGCATCTTCCCCGAAGGCGCATTGACCCGGGATGGCGAGATCGCACCGTTCAAGTCGGGCGTGGAAAAGATCCTGCAACGCCGCCAGGTGCCGGTGATTCCGATGGCGCTGCGTGGCATGTGGTCGAGCATGTGGAGCCGCCGCGACACCCGCCTGGGCCGCATGCGCGTGCCGCGCCGGGTGCGCGCGCATATCGAAGTGGCCGCCGGCCCAGCGGTTCCCGGCGACGCGGCGACCGCCGCGCTGCTCGAACAGCAGGTCCGTACACTGCGCCAGGATCAGCCGTGACTGCGGCCGCGCGGGCTTTGCGTCCGCCGCGTGCCGCGAGTAGCCTGTGCGCCATTGCACGCATTGCCGCCGCGCTCGCCTAGCGGGCGCGACAAGAAGGACCGGGGGAAGTCGTCGTACGCCACATCACCGTGTCAGACGCGTTCGCCGTGATCGGTGGACGCTGCCTGCGCGGCCCATCGCTGCCTTCCCCACGCGCTGCAACATCTCGCTGTTGTTTACCACCCAAGGAGCTTCACCATGAGTGCCATCCCACCGCCGATCCATCCCTCGCCCAGCGCCGCACCGGGCCCGATTCCCAATCACCTGATCTGGGCGATCGTCTCCACCGTACTCGGCTTCTGCCTGTGCTGCCCGGCCCTGATCACCGGCATCGTGGCGATCGTGTTCTCCAGCAAGGTCAACGGCCTGCTCAACCAGGGCGACATCGACGGCGCACGTCGCGCCTCCAATACCGCCAAGACCTGGTGCATCGTGACCAGCGTGCTGGCCGTCATCGGCCTGCTGATCAACATCGGCATGGTCGCCACCGGCGGCATGCAGGGCTACATGGACTACATGCAGCAGTTGCAGCACATGCAGTAATGGAACTGCGTCCACGCCACTGGCTTGGACTCGGGGCGGCCACCAGCGTGGCCGCCTTCGGTGTGTCGCTGCTGTATCGCTTCGATCCGAACGCGAGCAACAGCCCGTTCCCGCCCTGCGTGTTCCGTGCCGTGACCGGCTGCTACTGCCCCGGTTGCGGCATGACCCGCGCGTTGTATGCGCTGGTGCACTTCGATCTGCCCGGCGCCTTCGCCATGAACCCGGCCGCCGTGCTCGGCCTGTTCACCCTGCCCGGCCTGATCGCCTGGAAAGCCGGCTGGCGCGCGCGCTGGTTTGCACCGGTGGTGACCGTCATGTCCGAGCCGAAGTTCTGGTTATGGGCGTTGCCGACGTATTGGGTTGCCAGGAATTTGCCTTGGTACCCGTTTACCTTGCTGGCACCGGGTTAGCAGGTCGCGAACAGCCGCGCGATCGAAATCAGGCTGCGCGCCTACCGCACCCAGCCGGCGATCACCAGCAACGCCAGCACCACCATCCACAGCAGCAGCACGCGCCACACCAGGCTCATCGCATCGCGCACTTCCGGCAGGCGGCGCCACACCGGTACCAGCCCCGAATCGGTGTAGTCGTGCGCTTCCTCGCGCAGTTCGGCACTGACGCTGGCACGCGCCACCGCACCGAGAAAATGCGGCTCCAGCGACCAGCGGTTGCCATGCGCCTGCCGCCAGGCACGGAACACCGTGTCGAAATTGCCTACCAGCGCCATCGACACGGTGATCAACTGCGCCACCGGCCATTCCAGCGCGGCCAGCAACCAGCGCGCGCCGGCCAGGTTGCGCGGCGGCAGCAGCACCGAGAGCGGGCCTTCCACCGCCAGCGCCGTCAGCCGATACAGCACCGCGCCGAACGGCCCCAGCAGCAAAAACCACCACAGCACCGCGAACCAGCGCCGCAATCCATTGACCACCACCGCTTCCACCAGCGACGGCGCATCCTCGTGCACGCTGCCGCCGGCGGCCTGCAGCTGTGCGATCGCATCGCGGCGCGCGCCCGGTTCGTCGGCGTCGATCACCGCTTCCACATCGCGGTCCAGATCGCGCGGCCCCCAGGTCCAGGCCAGCACCGCCACGCCGAACAGCAAGGCCCAGAACCCGCGCCAGACATCGTCCAGCAGCCATTGCAGCAGCACGACCACCAGCAAGGCCGGCAGCAGCGCCAGCACCACGCCATAGCGCCCCTGCCACGCACCGCGCCCGGCGGCATGGCTGTCCAGCCGGCGCAGCCACTGGCCGAACCATTCGAAACGCCGCAGCCGCGCTACCTGGGCAGGCGCCAGGTGGCCCAACGCAAGTGTGACGACGACAGCAACCAGGGTGGTGAACATGGGTGGGCCTCCTCAGCCGAGTCTAGCTGAGCCGATGCAGGCGCACCCGATCCGCCTGCGCTGCAGCGCTCGCCCCGGCTCAGCCATGCGCGCGATGCCAATGCTCGATCAGCGCCCGCGCGATGGAAATGCGGGGCGGCAGCCCGATCTCGCCTTCGCCGGCCAATGCCGCGGTGACCTCGGCATGGCTGACCCAGCGCGCGTCTTCCAGTTCACCGGTGACCTGCGGCACCTCGCTTGCCGCCGCGCGTGCGGTGAAGCCCAGCATCAGCGCACCCGGGAACGGCCACGGTTGCGCGCCCAGGTAGCGGCAGTCCTGCACCTGCACGCGGGTTTCCTCGAACACCTCGCGCGCCACGGTCTGCTCCAGCGACTCGCCGGGTTCGACAAAGCCGGCAATCACCGAGTAACGCCCCGGCGCCCAGCTTGCCTGCCGCCCCAGCAGCAAGCGCGCGCCATCGCTGACCGCCACGATGATCGCCGGGTCCACGCGTGGGTAATGCTCGGTCTGACATTGCGTGCAATGGGCGATGAAGCCGGCCCGGCGGAACGCGATCGCCCCGCCGCAGACGCCGCAGAAGCGCGTGCGCGACTGCCAGTGCAGCATCGCGCGCGCATAGGCAAAAGCAGTGGATATGTCTGCCGGCCAGTCGGCGGCGGCCTGGCGCAGGTCGATGCGCTGCGGCGCTTCCACACCGAGCACATCGGATGGCAGGCAGAACCAGCCGACGTCATCACGCAGCCCAAGAAAGATCGCCCCGTCCGGCCCGTCGCCAAGCGCGGCACCGTCCATCAGCAGCGGCTGGCCATCCGCATCGGCCAGCGCAGTGCCCTTGGCATCGAGCAGCAGCACGCGGCCCTGCGGCCACAGACGCGCCAGCGCCGCGGGATCGTCGCGCAACAAATCGCCACGATCCAGCGGCGCATGGGTGAAGGCAAAACCGGAGGTTGAAAAAGAAGACTCTGACATCGGCGCAAGCCTGCCGATAATCGGCATCGCCCGCAAGCAGCGCACCATCGATGCAGGCCCGGCCGGCGGCGCGCGTTCAGACGTCGACATGGCCCGGCGCCCGCCGGGCGGTCATGAGCGCGTCACATTGCGCGCTACATCGCAGAGCAGGCCACGTGCGATCGACATGGTGTCGCAGCCATCCAGGTCCGAATCCCGGTATCTTCAGCCTTGTCGCCTGTGACAGCGACAAGGCTCCATCGCAGGGTGAGGCGTCCAGCGCCGATGCCGGACGCGCTGATCATCCAGCGCTGTCAGCGACACGCCATCCCGGCCTCAGCGCTGCTTGTCCAGCAGCTGATGCCGCACGGCGACGATGCACGGTTCGTTGGTGGTCAGATGCACGAACGCCGAGTTGTCGTTGGGGTCGCCACTGCCGATGTCGACCAACGCTGCCTGGGTGCTGCCGCGACGTTTGAAAGCGGCAATCGCGGTCACCGCATTCTTCAGCGGGATGGTGGCGTCGTTGGACGAACCGCATAGCAGCGTCGGCGTCTGCGGCGCCCAGTCCAGCAGGTCGTTGCGTGCCAGGTCCTTGCGGAACGGATTGCCGGGGTTGCTGGCAAAGTCGCGATAGAACCCGGGCTGGAAGTACGCCTTGAGCTGATCGATCCCGGGCAGCGTATCGCCCAGAACCAGATCGGTCAGGCCCAGCTTGCCGGGGAACAGCGCCTCGACCCGGGCCGCCCACGGATCCTGAAACACCTGCCCGGCCGCCAGATAGATATTGCGATACGTGTGCTGCATCGCGACGATCGCGTAGCTGCCCAGGATGATGCCGAAGCTGCTTTCGCCGACCGCGTTGCTCCCGCTCCAGCTGTCCACGAAGGTCTGCTCCAGCGCGTAGGGCCCGGAGATCGGCGCGCTGGCAACCAGATGAAACTCGCTGGACAGATGCGCTTCGATTTCCCGCTGGGTTGCCAGTGCGGCATGGCCGCCTTGCGAATAACCCGACAGCATGACCTTGCCGGACAACGGCGTCTTCAAGCGCTGCAGCACGCTGCGTGCCGCGCGCAGGGCATCGATCGTCGCACTGGCCTCGGTCGCGCTATGCAGGTATGGATGGAAGCCATAGCTGGATTGACCGAGCCCCAGATAATCGCTGCTGACCACCACATAGCCCTGGCTGGCCAGCCGTGTGACCAGCGGGTCGTCGCCCTTGGCGTCACGGATGTCCTTGGCCTGTTCCTCATTGCGGATCGTCGCTGTCGACCGCCCCCAGCCCAGCAACGGATACGGCCCGCTGCAACGCTCGCCACCTGGAATCAGCACCACGCCCGACGCAGTGGCCGGTTCGCCATCGACACCGACGGTGGCATAGGTGAACTCGGCCACGCGCACATTGCATCTGGGCTGTTCGGCCTGCGGCTCGGAGGTGAGCAATGCGGCAATCGCATCACGGGTGTAGCTGGTCAGGAAATTGCTGCTGAGCAAGCTGCCGCGTGCGGGCGATGCCTGCGCGCTGGATGCAAGCACTGCGCTGGCGATACCAAGCATGGCCAGCAGGCCCAGCGTCGATCGGGATCTGATCTGCAACATGGTGAGGCGTCTCTCGTGGATGACTGCAATGGGCAGGGGACTGGCGTGTCGAAGGATCAAGATCCGTTGTGCGATCAACGTACGCGGGCTGGGCGGCGTGGTGACTGCGCCATGGGGTGGAATCGGCGCGGCGCGCGGTACGCTCGGTCAACGCAGTGGCGACCGCCCGCGCGCGTCACGCAAGGCAAAACGCGATGCATGAATCCAAATCGGCATGTGCTGGCACCAGCGCTGGGCATGCGTGCAGTATCACCATCGCCGCACGCGGCCCAGCTCGCGCGCACGAAGCTTGCGCGCGCATGGCGAACCCCGCAGCAGGCGAATGTTCACAGCGCGTTGGACATGTACATCGATAGCGCGTGGCGCTTCGCCAGTGCATCTGCGCAGTGCATGGATCACATGGATCGGCGTTTGAAAATCCGCCCGGCTGCGGTGTCGTTGACCCGCAACACGCGTCGCACCAAGAGTCATACAGCGCGTGCGAGCGACGCACAGCGTGAGGCCGTATCGACACACTCACGCGACTGCCACTATCACCGCACCATGTCAGACCTGAGAACGTCGCAGGCAGCAGATTGCCCGCGACTCGACCGCAACATCACACACAAACAACCAGGCGCCAGCAACCGCGTCGATTCAGACGCTGAAGCTGCTCCCGCACCCACAGGTGGTCTTGGCGTTCGGATTGCGGATCACGAACTGCGCCCCGGTCAGGCTTTCGGTGTAGTCCACTTCGGCGCCCATCAGGTACTGCAGGCTCAGCGGGTCCACCAGCAGCGTCACCCCGTCGGTGGCCACGGCCAGGTCGTCCTCGGCGCGGTTCTCGTCGAACTCGAAGCCGTACTGGAAGCCGGAACAGCCGCCACCCTGGATGTAGACACGCAACGCCAGCTCGGCGTTGCCTTCTTCCTGGATCAGCTCGCGCACCTTGCTGGCGGCGGCCACGGAAAAGTTCAACGGCCGGTCGATGGAATGATAGTCCGGGGCCGGGGCGGCGGTGGGAAGCGAAACGAGCGTGCTCATGGCGTCAGCATGGGGGCCAGGCGGCCCCACTTCAAGCGCTGCTTGCCAAATCTGGGGCCCGCTTCAGCTGCAGGCCACACCCTCAAGCGTCGGCAGTCTCGGCCTGCAAGGCCTTGACCGGCTCGACGCGGCCGGCCTCCGGCGCCGGCAACGCGGCGGTCGCGCCAGCGGTGGCGGCATGGATCAGGCGGCCGGTGAGCTGCGCGCCGGCGCTCATCTCCACCACCTGGTAATGCACATTGCCCTGCACCCGCGCGTTGGCGGCCAGTTCGACCCGCTCGGCGGCATGCACGTCGCCGGTCAGCTGGCCATTGATGATTACCACCGGCGCGCGCACCTCGCCCTCGATGCTGCCCTGCTCGGCCACCGTCAAGGTGGCTCTGGCGCCGTCTTCGGCAATCACCTTGCCCAGGATGCGACCTTCCACATACAGCCCGCCGCTGAACATCAGGTCGCCGCGGATGACCACCTGCGGCCCGATCAAGGTGTCGACCACGGTCTGCGCACCACGGTTGGATTTGTTTCCGAACATCAGCTACTCCCCCGCGCCATTCCCGGCGACTTTCCAGTCGAATGTCTGATTGACCGGCGCCCCATCGCCGCTCAGGGAGATTTTGACACGTTGCGGAGTGAAATCCTTCGGCAGGATCACGCTGCCGTCCAATTGCTGGAAATAGCGGAACGAGTACGGCTGCCCGGCCGCATCCGGCTTCTGGTGCAACTCGTTCCAGCTCACCGTGACCAGCTTGCCGGCACGCACGCCTTCCACCGCAAAGCGCAGCTGGCCCTGGCTGATCGCGCCGCGGTTGAGGTTCTGGGTCAGCACCACGCTGTAATTCCAGGTGCCGCCGGCCTCGGCGGTGAATTGCACCGAGTGCGCGTTCAGCCCCTTGCGCTGCGCGGTGGAGCCCACCAGGCGCTCGTAAAACGCCACATCCGCGCGCAGTGCGGCGATCTGCTCGTCGCGCTCGGCCAGCGAGGCCTGCACCTCGGTATTGGCGGCGCGGCTGATCTTGTCGGACATCGCCAGGTTGACCTGGCGCTGCTGCAACTGCGCGATCTGCCGACGCTGCTGGGCCTGGTTGCGCTGCGCCTGCTGCAGCGCCGCCTCGGCCTCGACCAGACGCGGCGCGGCAGTGCGGCTGGCCATCCACCACGTCACGCCCAGCGACGCCAGCCACACCAGTGCGATCACCAGCCATAACCAGCGGCCGCGGGAACGGCCACCGCCGGAGTCACATTGGACGATCTGAACGCGTGCGGCTGGTCGCATGGGCATCGGGTCCGGACGGGCCGGCGCAGTCATGGGCGGCGTAGTGTGCCAGAGCGCCACTGACCGTCGTGCTGGCGCTGGACCGGCGGTTATCCCAAAGTTCTGCGATAGTTCTGCAATTGTTTGCAGAGATCGACAACGCCATGAGCGAAGCCCATCTGTTCGTGATCGGCATCCTGCTGGCCTGGCTGGCCGGCATCCGTGTCTATCTCACCGTGTTCGGTGTCGGCCTGGCCGGCCTGCTCGGCTGGATCGAGCTGCCACCCGCCCTGCACCCGGCACAGTCGTGGTGGGTGCTGGGCACCTCCGGTGCACTGGCGGTGGCCGAATTCTTCGCCGACAAGATTCCCGGCGTGGATTCGGGCTGGGATCTGCTGCAGACGCTGGCACGTGTGCCGGCCGGCGCCTTTCTGGCCGCGGCCACGCTGTCGCCGGACGGTGATCTGAGCACGGGCGTGCTGGCCGCCGGCGCCGGCGTGGCGCTGACCAGCCATACCCTCAAGGCCGGCACCCGCGCCTTGCTCAACACCTCGCCGGAACCGGCCAGCAACTGGGTCGCCTCGCTGGCCGAAGACACCATCACCACCACCGCGCTGGCGCTGGCACTGGCGCACCCGTGGCTGGCACTCAGTGTTGCGGTGGGCTCCAGCGTGCTGGCCACGCTGGTTGTGGGGTGGGTCTGGCGACTGCTGTGGCGGGGCATGCGCCGGCTGGTCGCGCCGATGCGTTCCACCACCACGCCGGCTGCACGTCGCTCCCCGCTATCGTGAAGTTCATCGCATAATCATCGCGACTGCAGGGAGTATCGATGGCCGCCCGAGATCCGGTTCCTTTCACCCGTGACGACACCGCCACGCGCAATCGTCCACTGCGCGCCGAGACGCCGCCCGCCGACTATTGGCGCCGCTGGGCCGACGAGGCCGCGGCGGCGTCCACCGTTGCCGAGCCGGTGAGCGCGGCCATCATTCCGGCGCCTGCGCTCACTGCCGCACCCGCAATGATTGTGCCGATGGCGCCAGCGCAGTCCGCTGCTCAAGGCAGCAGCGCGCACGCGACGGCCGCAGCGCCGACGCCAACGACTGCCTCAACCCCGCGCGAGGGCGATGACAACGTCGCCGCCGACGCGCCGTACCGCGTGCTGATCGTCGAGGACGACCGCTCGCAGGCGCTGTTTGCGCAAAGCGTGCTGCACGGCGCCGGCATGCATGCGCAGGTGGAAATGACCGCCGCCAGCGTGCCGCAGGCGATCCAGGACTACCACCCGGATCTGATCCTGATGGATCTGCACATGCCCGAGCTGGACGGCATCCGCCTGACCACCCTGATCCGCCAGCAGCCGGGCCAGCAATTGCTGCCGATCGTCTTCTTGACCGGCGACCCGGATCCGGAACGTCAGTTCGAAGTGCTCGACAGCGGCGCCGACGATTTTCTGACCAAGCCGATCCGCCCACGCCATCTGATCGCCGCGGTGTCCAACCGCATCCGCCGCGCCCGCCAACAGGCGCTGCAGCAGGCCGGCGAACCGGTCAGCGTGCGCAGCAATCCGGAAACCGGCCTGCCGACGCGCGGCCATGTGATGGAACTGCTGGCCGATGCGCTGGCGCGCAAGCAGGCCGGCGGCCTGTTCTTCATCGAAATCGCCAGCGCGCTCGGCCTGCGGGAGCGCTACGGCTATGCCGCCTACGAGCGCCTGATGACCCAGGCCGGGCATCGCCTGGCCAGCGCCGCGCACCCGTATCCACTGGCGCGTTTGAACGACAACAGCTTCCTGCTGCTGGGCGTGGACATGCCCGAATCCAGCCTGGAACAGCATGCGCTGGAGATCCGCCAACGGCTGGCGGCGCATGCCTTCCCGGTGCGCGAGGAGGAATCGGTGCACGTGCGCTGCGCCATCGGCGTGGCACCGCTGGGCCTGGGCTTCGACGACACCGGCAGCGCGCTGGAAGCGGTCGAGCGCACCGCGCTGCAGGCACGCCTGCGCAGCGACGGCGTGCAGGCCTATCTGGCCCCCAGCCAGGCCGAACAACAGGAGCAACTGCGCCTGGTCGAAGGCCAGCTCGAACTGGCCTATCAACCGATCGTGGCGGTGGCCGGCGGCGACACCGCGCAATACCAGGTGCTGCTGCGGCTGCGCCAGGCCGACGGCACGCTGCTGTCGGCCGGCCAGGTGATTCCCGCCGCCGAAGCGGCCGGACGCATCGCCGATCTCGACCAGCAGGTCATGGACCACGCGCTCGGCCTGCTGCATCTGTACCAGCACGCCCACCCGCCGCTGCGGCTGTTCGTGTCGCAGTCGCCGCGCACGCTGGCGCGCGATGCCTTTGCCGACTGGCTGCTCAAGGCGCTGGTCGAGCGCGGTGTGGCCGGGCAATCGTTGATCGTCGACCTGCGCCTGGACGATGCCCTGATCCACGCGGTCACCGTGCAGCAGTTCTGCGCCAAATTGATGCCGGCCGGCGTGCAGTTCTGCCTGAGCCAGTTCGAGCCCGGCGACGAGGCCAACGCGCTGCTGGACCAGTTGCCGCTGAGCTTCGTGCGCATGGCCAACCGCTTCGCCGATGCCCACGGCAACGCGGCAGTCCGCGACGAACTGCGCAGCGTGATCAATATCGCCCATCAGCGCGGCTTGCTGATCATCGGCCAACGCATCGAAGATCCGCAGGCGGCTGCGGCGATGTGGATGAGCGGCGTGGATTTCATCCAGGGCAACCTGGTGCAGACGGTCGGCAAGGAACTGGACTTCGACTTCACGAACGCGGTGCTCTGAGTGACAGCGCGGGCAGGAGGCCTCCGCGCCTGGAGCAGCCTGGCCGCGCTGACCGCGCTGGTCGCTGCGCTGGGTGCGGGCCTGCAGTGGTCGGCCATCGACGGGCCGTGGCGCGCGGTGACGGCACTCTCTGCAGCACTGGCGGTGGTATTCGGTCTATGCGCCGCAGTTTCCGGCTACCGCAGCGCGCGCGCGCAACGCGCCCTGTCGCAACGCCTGGAAGAAGCCGACGTTGCCCGTGAACGCCTGCAGCAGGAGCTGCAGCGTCACGGCGAGCTCGAACAGGAACTGTTGCGCGCCAAGCAGGCCGCCGAGGCCGCCACGCTGGCCAAGGGCGAATTCCTGGCCACCATGAGCCACGAAATCCGCACCCCGCTCAACGGCATCATTCCGATGCTGGAACTGATCTCCAGCGGCCAGCTCAGCCTGGACCAGCGCGACATGCTGCAGACCGCCACCGGCAGCTCGCTGCAGCTGCTGCGCATCGTCGACGACATCCTTGACTACTCCAAACTCGAAGCCAACAAGCTCGAACTGGAGATCACCACCTTCAACCTGCGCGAGCTGCTCGACGGCGTCGTGCAGCTATTGCAGCGCACCGCCGAAGGCAAGCAGCTGCGCCTGGGGCTGGATATCGAACCGTCGGTGCGCCTGCTGGTGCGCGGCGACCCGATCCGCCTGCGCCAGGTGCTGGGCAACCTGATCGGCAATGCGATCAAGTTCACCGAGCGCGGCAGCGTCGACATCCAGCTGCGTCGCCTGGGCGAAACCCGCGCCCAGCATCTGCTGCGCTTCCAGGTGCGCGACACCGGCATCGGCATCGCCCCGGATCAGCAGGCACGCCTGTTCCGCTCATTCGCCCAGGCCGACGCCTCCACCACCCGCCTGTACGGCGGCACCGGCCTGGGGCTGGCGATCTGCAAGCGCATCATCGACCTGATGGGCGGCCGTATCGGCGTGGAGTCCGAGCCCGGGCGCGGCGCTACGTTCTGGTTCGAAATCCCGCTGCTCAAGGTCATCGGCGACCTGCAGCACAACACCGGTGCCGACGCCGCGCGGGTGATGGTGATCAGTTCCGACACCCGCCTGTCGCAGCGCCTCAAGCGCCTGCTGGACAGCTGGGGCGTATCGCACGTGCTGATGGAAACCACCCAGGAAGCGCTGGAGCGGGTGCGTCGCCACAGTGACAGCGAAGGCTTCCGCTGCGTCATCGCCGACCACGACACGCTGCGCTACAGCGCGCGCGCCGTGCATCGCGCACTTGCGCGCCCGGACGACCTCAGCGGCGCGCGCCTGATCTGGCTGTACGGCGACGAGCCGGTGCCGTCCGAGCTGCAGGACAATGCCACCCTGGTGCCGCGCCAGAGCCCGGACGAGACCCTGCGCTCGCTGGTGTTGCCGCCCGAGCCAAGGCCGGCCCACGCGGCCACGCTGGCCGCGGCGATGATTCCCGAGCCGATGGCGCCGGCGCTGGCCAACGCGCGCGACGTGCGCATCCTGCTGGTGGAAGACAACCCGGTGAACCTGCTGGTCGCGCAGAAGCTGCTGGCCGTGCTTGGCTTCGACGCCGATACCGCCACCGATGGCGAAGCCGCGTTGAGCAGCATGGAGTCCACTCGCTACGACATGGTCTTCATGGATTGCCAGATGCCGGTGCTGGACGGCTATGCCGCCACCCGCCGCTGGCGCGCGATGGAAACCGAGAGCGGCGGCCGCCCGATCCCGATCGTGGCGATGACCGCCAACGCCATGGCCGGCGATCGCGAACGCTGCCTGGCCGCCGGCATGGACGACTATCTGTCCAAACCGGTCGCCCGCGAGCAGCTCGACGCCTGCCTGCAACGCTGGCTGCCGCGCCAACCATTGCTGCCTGGCCCGGCCACCGGCAGCCAGGCAGCAGGCGATCCCGAAAGCGCCAGCAGCGCCGCGCAGGCGCGCGCCCTGCCGATCCTGGACAACAGCGTGATCGAGGAGCTGTACGAGGTGGCGGGCGCGGACACCATCACCATCCTGCAGCTGTTCCTGGAAGACGCGCCGGGCATCATCGAGCGCCTGGAAACCGCAGCCACCAACCGCGACAGCATGCAGCTGCGCGATCTGGCACATACGCTCAAATCCTCCAGCGCCAACGTCGGCGCCCAGGCGCTGGCCAATGCCGCGCGCCGGATCGAACTGGCCGCGCGCACCGGCACCATCGAACGCCCCTCGGTGATGGTGGCGCTGGTCATCGCCGAATACGCACGCGCCCGCCTGGCGCTGCTCGGCCAGGTCGCCCGCCTGCAGGCCAAGACCCGCACCGCCGGCTGAACCGCGCAAGCTTGCAGCCGACGACAACAACCGGCCAGGCGACACAGTCGAAGACATCCTGCGAAGAAAAATCTCGCCTCGCTCGCGCCGGGGCGAGAAGGCAGGGTTTGCGCGCCACTGGCGTGCGTGCCCTGGAGCGCCCGCGTCGCAAACGCGGGCCGCGGCGCGGCTTAGGTAGCGCGCGAAGCCGCATGCGGCCAATCACAGCGACAGCGCGACACCCATGCAGCGCCCGCAGCGCCCGCAGCGCCTGCATGCTCCCCAGCAGTGCAAGCGCTTACCGACTCACCATATTGCGCTGATCCCGACACAACGCCGACCAGCACCGCGCTGAGCGACCTCAGTCGTCCAGCTTGGTCAGCAGGTAATTCGGCTCGCCGATGCGCGCCACCAGATCCAGCTGCGTTTCCAGCCAGTCGATGTGCTCTTCTTCCGACTCCAGGATGTCCACCAGCAGCTGGCGGCTCACGTAATCGTTGACGGTTTCCGCATAGGCCACGGCCTCGCGCAGCACCGCAACCGCCTCGCGCTCCAGCGCAAGATCGCAGCGGAACATCTCGGTGGGGTTCTCGCCGATGCGCAGCTTGCCCAGCGCCTGGAAATTCGGAAGTCCCTCGAGAAACAGGATGCGGTCGGACAGCTTGTCCGCATGCTTCATCTCGTCGATGGATTCCTTGTACTCATGCTCGGCCAGTTCTTTCAGGCCCCAGTTCTTCAGCATCTTGGCGTGCAGAAAGTACTGGTTGATCGCAGTGAGTTCGTTGTAGAGAACCTTGTTGAGGTACTCGATGACCTTGGTATCGCCCTTCATGCGATGTCTCCGAGACAGTGAGCCGGCCGCACTGTAGCGCGTTGCCGCGGCGCATGAAGGAACGCGAATCGTGATCAGTTGCGCGACGCCTACCCGATCCCGGGTGGGCCGTCATCCGGCCTGTCGCAGGAGCGGAGCTCCCATCGATCATTCGCCGAATGATCGTTGCAGATTGCCGATCGACCATGACTGCAGTCGATCCCGGACCGACCGCGTGACCGGCAGCCAGGAAGGCGACCCATCGATTGCGCCTTAGTGGCGCGAGGGGAAAACGGCAGTGGGAGCCAGCAACCCGGCAACCCGGTCTGCGGCAATATGTTATCGACAGCGCGCGAGCACGCTGGAAGGCGCTCAGGCAGCGCTGGCAAGCCCCAGCATGGGCAGCGGCAGTGCGCGGCTCGCATGGGCCTGGCTCAGCACGTCGCCCGCCATTTCCAGGCACGACCCACAGTTCGAACCACAGCCGGTGCGCATGGTCAGCTCGGCCAGGCTGGCGCAGCCATTCTCGGCCGCTTCGCGGATCTGGTGGTCGGTGACCCCATTACAGATGCAAACGTACACGGTATCGGTCGGGTGCTGGCGATCCGGAGAGGACCGAGACCGATTGCACCGCAAACGAGAATAGGTGTCAATTCCAAACGTTAATCATTATTAATCCGCACCGCACGAGGCCCGCCCCGCTTGCGTGGACGCTTGCGTGGGCTGTCGTGCCCGGCCGCGCTGCTGCCCGGCAACCACGCCTCCAGCGCGCGCTCGGGCATCACCCCGACCGCCGCCGAGCCCGCGATGGTCTGCGCCAGCGGAGCCAGATGACGCAGCGCGCGCGCATAGACCCCGCGCTTGAACATCACCACATGCTCGACCGGGTACCAGAAATCCACCCAGCGCCAGTGATCGAACTCCGGCGTGTCGGTATGGTCGAGCTTGAGATGGGATTCGTGGCCGGTGAACTGCAGCAGGAACCACACCTGCTTCTGGCCGATGCAGACCTGACGCTCGTTGCGCCGTACTGCCCGGCTCGGCAGGCGATAGCGCAGCCACCCAGGGGTGGCACCGAGCAATTCGACATGCTCGGGCAACAACCCGGTTTCTTCGCGCAACTCGCGGTACATGGCTTCTACGGGTGTCTCATCGGTATTCATGCCACCTTGCGGGAACTGCCAGCCGTCCCTGCGCACACGTCGTGCCCAGAACACCTGACCATCCTCTCGCATCAGCACGATGCCGACGTTTGGCCGGAAACCGTCCGGATCGATCACGATGCGGACTCCTGAAAATCTACTGTCACCGACTCTGCCACGGCGACGGCCGGCTCACAAGCTGAAAACGAAATGCTTGACAACACGCGAGCGCTTGGTAAGAATTGCCGGCTCCCTAGGCTATGTAGCTCAGCCGGTTAGAGCACAGCACTCATAATGCTGGGGTCGGTGGTTCGAGTCCACCCATAGCCACCAAGGTGTTCATGCGCACACAGGCATGCAATAATCTTGGCCCAACACGTTTTATTGCCCCGTCGCCAAGCGGTAAGGCACCTGACTCTGACTCAGGCATCGGTGGTTCGAATCCATCCGGGGCAGCCAAACACGAAAGGTCCGATCTGACGATCGGGCCTTTTTTGTTGCCTGATTACTTCTGCCCAGCACAGCGGGGATGGAGCGCGCACACAAGCCACCCCGAGGTCGAGCAGCGATCGCCCGCAGGCGACGCCCACCCCATCCTCGTCCGGAAGGGATGCTGAGTCAGCCAGGCGCCCAGCAGAAGTGCCACCGCAGAACTGGCCACTCGCAGACGTCACCCCCGCCGCCGCGCGCAGGCGCCGCCACCGCGGGCTCTTGCTACGAGATGGCCATCCACCATTTACGGAAGCCGCCAGGCCCGGCCAAAGAAAACTGCCTCGCAACACAGCACATCGCAGGCTGCCGATTGCAGGCTGCCGATTGCATGCGCCCACTGCACAGACCGCAAAACGACAAAAGCCCGGCATGGCCGGGCTTCTGAAGCAGGCGCCCCGGCGAACCGGGACGCAACAAACGCGATGGATCAGCGCTTGGAGAACTGGGTCGCGCGACGGGCCTTGTGCAGACCGACCTTCTTACGCTCGACTTCGCGAGCGTCACGGGTCATGAAGCCGGCCTTGCGCAGCTCGGACTTCAGGGTTTCGTCGTACTCGACCAGTGCACGGGCGATACCCAGACGGATCGCACCGGCCTGACCGGTGGTGCCGCCGCCGGAGGCGGTGACCAGGATGTCGAAGCTTTCGGTGTTCTTGGTGAGTTCCAGCGGCTGACGCACGATCATGCGCGCAGTCTCACGGCCAAAGAACTCGTCCAGCGGACGGTCGTTGACGGTGATGTTGCCGGTACCCTTGCGCAGGAACACGCGAGCGGTGGAGGACTTGCGGCGGCCAGTGCCGTAGTTTTGCGTGATAGCCATGATTAGATATCCAGAACTTGCGGCTGCTGGGCGGCGTGCGGATGCTCGGCACCCGAATAGACCTTGAGCTTGCGGTACATGGTGCGGCCCAGGGGGCCCTTCGGCAGCATGCCCTTGACGGCGATTTCGATCACGCGCTCCGGGTGGCGCTCCAGCGCCTGCTCCAGGCTCTCGGTCTTGAGGTTACCGATGTAGCCGGTGAAGCGGTGATACTTCTTGTCTTTCAGCTTGTTGCCCGTGACCACGATCTTTTCGGCATTGATCACCACGAGGTAATCGCCGGTATCGACGTGCGGGGTATAAACCGGCTTGTGCTTGCCGCGCAGACGGCGGGCCAGTTCGGTGGACAGACGGCCGAGCGTCTTGCCGGCGGCGTCAACGAGATACCAGTCGCGCTGGACGGTCTCGGACTTGGCGGTGAACGTAGTCATGAGAAAACTCTTGAGTGGTCGGGCGGATTGCAGCGGCAATGACCGCTGGAACTTTGCCACGCGTTGTGAAGGCGAAACAGAAGAGGCGGGATTGTACGGGACGATACAAGGCCACGCAAGTCGCCGGCCGGCCGGATTGCTGGCGGTTGGCAGCGGCTCGGTCCGGGGCCAGAATCGACGCATGACCCAGATCTCCTCTTTCCGACTGCATAGCCCGCTCGACCGGCTGCTGGTCGAAGCCCAACGCGCGCTGGACACGGTATTCGGCAATCCGCCCGCTGAGCGGCCCAACCCGGCCGCCGACACCCCCGACGTCGCACTGGAACCGGACCAGCGTCGCCACGCCGCCGGCTTGATGCGGATCAACCACGTCGGCGAAGTCTGCGCGCAAGGCCTGTATTTCGGCCAGGCCGCGGTCGCCCGCGATGCCCACACCCAGCACCATCTGCTGGAGGCGGCGCAGGAAGAAACCGACCATCTGGCCTGGTGCGCCGACCGCCTGCACGAGCTGGACAGCCGCCCCAGCCTGTTCAACCCGCTCTGGTACGCCGGCAGCTACGCGCTCGGCGCCCTGGCCGGATTGCGCGGCGACGACTGGAGCCTGGGCTTCGTGGTCGAGACCGAGCGCCAGGTCGAGGCCCATCTGGACGAACATCTGGAAACCCTCCCGGAGGCCGACCAGCGCAGCCGCGCGATCCTGCGCGTGATGAAGATCGACGAAGCCCGCCACGCCGACCAGGCCGAACAAGCCGGCGCGCGCATCCTCCCGCCCCCGATCCCCAGCGCCATGGCGCTGGCCTCCAAGCTGATGAAGGCGGTGGCGTACCGGCTGTAGCCGGCGGGATTGGGGATTGGGGATTGGGGATTGGGGATTGGGGATTGGGGATTGGGGATTGGGGATTGGGGATTGGGGATTGGCGGCTGGCAGCTGGCAGCTGGCAGCTGGCAGCTGGCGGCGCCCAGCAAACCAAGCCCACACCTCCCAACACCCCACTGGAGCAGAGCCCCCTTCTGTTAAGGGGGCGCGCCGAAGGCGGGGGATAGGCTGATACGAAGTGGGGCCCAAGGTTTGCACAGCAAATCTTGGGAGGCAGGCCCACGCAGTGGGACTGACTACGCGTGGGGCCCAAGGTTTGCATAGCAAATATTGGGGGGCAGGCCCACGCAGTGGGGCTGACCACGCAGGGCTGACCACGACTACCCCACCAGCTTCAGCCCGATCACCCCGGCCACGATCAGGCCGATGCAGGCCAGACGCGACCATGACGCGCTGTCGCCGAACAGCGCGATGCCGGCGATGGTCACGCCCAGCGCGCCGATCCCGGTCCAGATCGCGTAACCGGTGCCGACCGGAATGGTCTTCAGTGCCTGGGTCAGGAACCACAGGCTGATGCCCGCCAGACCGATCGTCAGCACGGTCGGCCACAGGCGGGTGAAGCCGTCGCTGTACTTCAGGCCCATGGCAAAACCGATTTCGAACAGGCCGGCCAGCAGCAGATAGATCCAGGGCATCGCATCACTCCTCACTTGAAAAACGCACAAAAAAAAAGCGACCCAGTGTTTGCACACTGGGCCGCCGTCGGCTGTGGAACGCGAGGTCATCGCGTGGCGGGCCGTCCCGCCTTGGTTCTTTGGCGCGCCTGCAAGCAGGTCGCGCAACAGCTCGCTCGCTGCGCTTACTCGCTCAGGTTGCGCCCGTGGAACAGTTCTTCGATCTCGCGCTTGAGCAGCGTTTCGATCTTCATGCGCTCCTTGAACGAGAGGTTCTTGGCGCGCTCCTCGAACAGGTACTGGTCCAGGTCGAAGTCCTTCAGGTGCATCTTGGTGTGGAAGATGTTTTCCTGATAGACGTTGACATCGAACATCTCGTAGCGTGACTTGACGTTCTTGGCGAGGAAGTGCTGGATCGAGTTGATCTTGTGGTCGATGTAGTGCTTCTTGCCCTTCACATCGCGGGTGAAGCCACGGACGCGGTAGTCCATGATCACGATGTCCGACTCCAGGCTCTCGATCAGGTAGTTCAGCGCCTTCAACGGCGAGATCACGCCGCAGGTGGCGACGTCGATATCGGCGCGGAACGTGGCGATGCCTTCCTGCGGATGCGTCTCGGGGTATGTATGGACAGTGATATGACTTTTGTCCATATGAGCAACCACGGCATCGGAGATCAGCTCCTTACCAGCCTGCTTCTTGTCGATGACGGGCTCTTCCGAGATCAGGATCGTGACCGATGCGCCCTGCGGATCGTAGTCCTGACGTGCGATATTGAGGATGTTGGCGCCAATGATCTCAGCAACATCGGTCAGGATCTGCGTCAGACGATCGGCGTCGTACTGCTCATCGATATATTCGATGTAGCGCTGACGCTCCTCTTCGGTACGCGCGTAACAGACGTCGTAGATGTTGAAGCTCAACGCCTTGGTGAGGTTGTTGAACCCCTGTAGCCTCAGGCGAGGCAACGGCTTGACCACGTCGGTCTGTCCTTATGGAAGGCGGGAAAGGAAACAATTATGAGCCAAAGATCCCAGCAACGAAATGCCGATGTTAAGAATGGTTTACCTTGCATGACTCATGCCGTTAAGCTTCAGGAATTACACGCGGAACTACCATGAGCCCAGGAAACACGACGGTTGTGACTACGACGGTACGTAACGCTACCCCTTCTCTGGCGCTGGACGCGGGCACGATCGAGCGTTTCCTGGCGCACAGCCATCGCAGGCGCTATCCGACCCGGACCGATGTGTTCCGGCCAGGAGACCCGGCTGGCACCCTCTACTACGTGATCAGTGGCTCGGTGAGCATCATTGCCGAGGAAGATGACGATCGTGAGTTGGTGCTGGGCTACTTCGGTAGCGGCGAGTTCGTCGGCGAGATGGGGTTGTTCATCGAATCCGATACCCGCGAGGTGATCTTGCGCACCCGCACCCAGTGCGAGCTGGCCGAGATCAGCTACGAGCGGCTGCAGCAGCTGTTCCAGACCAGCCTGTCACCGGATGCGCCCCGCATCCTGTACGCGATTGGCGTTCAGCTGTCCAAGCGGTTGCTCGATACCACAAGGAAAGCCAGCCGCCTGGCGTTCCTGGACGTAACCGACCGCATCGTGCGCACCCTGCACGACCTGTCCAAGGAGCCTGAAGCGATGAGTCACCCGCAGGGCACCCAGCTGCGTGTATCGCGGCAGGAACTGGCACGGCTGGTGGGTTGTTCGCGCGAAATGGCCGGGCGCGTGCTCAAGAAGCTGCAGGCCGACGGCCTGCTGCATGCACGCGGCAAGACCGTCGTGCTCTACGGCACCCGCTAAGCGGTTGTGGTCGCGGCTGGTGCAGCACTGCACCAGCCGCAGCTTGAACCGCATGTCGCACGGTATGCGGACTGATGCAGTCGGGCGCGCTGCGCCGCCGCGTGCTGCTTGCTGTGCATTACTAGCTGATTACCCTTCCCTGCTGCTTCGGCGGGCTTGGCGTGACCGGTAAATCTTGGTGAGCAGCCACCGGATGCGCGCGAAGCAAGCCGTGCGTCTGCGCGGTAGCTGCCGAGTTCGAATACCTGCCGTGCCCGCCAGGCTGCGCGCCGCTACCGGCGCCAGGCGCTACAGCGCCTTGCCACCGCGATCGCGACATCCCCAGTTGAGGATCGGCGTGCCGGCCGGCAGCACCTGCCGGAACAGCGCTTCGCGATTGGCCTTCGGATTGACCACCACCGGCGCGCGCGCGGCCTTCAACAGCGGCAGATCCGCGGTGCTGTCCGAATAGGCAATGGCAATGTCGGCATAGCCGCGTTCGCGCAGCATGCGCATCTTCTCTTCGTTGTGGCAGTGACGTCGCGCGGTGACCGCGCCCAGGCGTGGGCCGACCAGGCTGCCGATCACCGGCACATCCTGATGGGCGACAAAGCCGAGAATTGCGCGCGCCAGTTCCGGCGGCGCGCCGGTGGCCACCACCACGCGGTCGCCGGCAGCGCGGTGGCCGGTGAACACCTTCAAGGCGTGCGGCAACAGGCGCTGCCGGATCTGCGCCTCATGCTTGAGCACGTACGCATCGATGAAACGGTTGAACTCGCGCGTGCGGTGCAGGCCGAAGGTGGCGATCCACACATACCCGGACACGCCGCGGCGACGGGTCGGCAGCATCGCCACCATCGGGCCGAGGATCGGCGAGGCCAGCAGCGCCACCAGCAGACGCAAGGGGTTGCGCTTGATCAGCCAGGCGAACAGATGGCTGCCGGAGTCGCCGTCATACAGCGTGTGGTCGAAATCGAAGACCACCAGCGGTGCGTCGTCGCGCGGTACGGGATACGCCTCAGTCATGCGCGAAGAATAGCTGACGCAGCGACTCGCCGGGTTCGGGCGCGCGCATGAAGGTCTCGCCGACCAGAAACGCGTTCACGCCGTGGCTGCGCATCAACTGCACATCGGCCGGAGTGACGATGCCGCTTTCGGTGACCAGGATGCGGTCGCGCGGCACGGCGGCGCGCATGTCCAGCGTGGTCTGCAGCGTCACTTCGAAGGTGCGCAGATTGCGGTTGTTGATGCCCACCAGCGGCACCGGCACCTGCACCGCGCGCTCGAGCTCGTCGATGTCGTGCACTTCCACCAACACGTCCAGGCCCAGCTGCATGGCCAGGCCGGACAGCTCGGCCAGTTGCCCATCGTCCAGTGCCGAGACGATCAGCAGGATGCAATCGGCGCCGAGCACGCGCGCTTCGTAGACCTGATAGGGGTCGACGGTGAAGTCCTTGCGCAGCACCGGCAGCGTGCAGGCCTCGCGCGCCTGGCGCAGATAGGCATCGGCACCCTGGAAGAAATCCACATCGGTCAGCACCGACAGGCAGCTAGCGCCGCCGAATTCATAGCTGACCGCGATGTCGGCCGGGTGGAAGTCGGGCCGGATCACGCCCTTGGACGGGCTGGCCTTCTTCACTTCGGCGATCACCGCCGGTTCGCCGGCGGCGATGCTGGCCTGCATGGCAGCAGCGAAACCGCGCGTGAGCGGCAGGTCGGCGCTGCGCGCGATCAGCTCGGCCAGCGGCACGCGCGCACTGCGCTCGGCGATTTCTTCGGCCTTGCGGGCGAGGATGGTGTTGAGGATGTCGCTCATCGTATCGGGTCCTGGCGGGCGGGCATTATCGGTCAAGACGGCCGCAACTGACCGCCACGCGCCAGCGCGCAGCATGCCAGCGGGATTGTGAGGATGCCGAGGCCATGCCTGCCGGTGCGGTGGGAAGGGTCAGGCCTGCGGGGCAATCTGCCGGGTGAAGGCGACATAGGCGTCCAGCTTTGCACGCGCCGAGCCATCGGCCAGGACTGCACGCGCACGCACGACGCCGTCGGCGATGCTGTCGGACACGCCTGCCACGTACAGCGCCGCCCCGGCATTGAGCGCAACGATGTCCAGCGCCGGGCCGGGCACATTGTCCAGCACCTGCAGCAGCATCGTGCGCGACTGCGCGGCATCGGCCACCTTGAGATTACGGCTGGCCGACATGGCGATGCCGAAATCCTCCGGATGCACTTCGTATTCGCGCACCTGGCCATCGCGCAGCTCGCCGACCAGGGTGCCGGCACCGAGCGAGAGCTCGTCCATGCCATCGCGGCCCCACACCACCAGCGCGCGCTCGGCGCCGAGTTCCTGCAGCACGCGCGCCTGGATGCCGACCAGGTCCGGATGGAACACGCCCATCAGGATGTTCGGCGAGGCGGCCGGGTTGGTCAGCGGGCCGAGGATGTTGAAGATGGTGCGCACGCCCATTTCGCGGCGCACCGGCGCCACCACCTTCATGGCCGGATGATGCACCGGCGCATACATGAAGCCGATACCGGTCTGCGCCAGCGAGGCGGCAACCTGCTCGGGCTGCAGCTCGATCGCCGCGCCCAGGGCCTCCAGCGCGTCGGCACTGCCGGACTTGGATGAGACGCTGCGGTTGCCGTGCTTGGCGACCTTGGCACCACCGGCAGCGGCCACGAACATGGCGCAGGTGGAGATGTTGAAGGTATGCGAGCCATCGCCGCCGGTGCCGACGATGTCGACCATATGCCGGCGATCGTCCACGTCCACGCGACGCGAGAACTCGCGCATCACCGTGGCTGCGCCGGCGATCTCGCCGATGGTTTCCTTCTTGACCCGCAGCCCGGTGAGGATGGCGGCGACCATCATGTCCGAGACCTCGCCACGCATGATCTGGCGCATCAACTCGACCATTTCGTCGTGGAAGATTTCGCGGTGTTCGATGGTGCGTTGCAGGGCTTCTTGCGGGGTGATGGGCATGGACGAGGACCGTGGCAAAACGTGGGAAAGATAGGCGACAGCGAGGTGGATCGATCAATCCTGGCGCTGCAGTGGCGCATGGCGGCAATGCCCTGCAGCGACGCGGCGCGCAGCGCTCACTGGCCCGGGCGCCGCATGCGGAAGCGCGCCTGCGCCTGCACTTCGAAATAGTCGGCGGCACCGCCGGCGCGCAGAATCGTCTGCACGGCTGCGGGATCGTAGATGCCGTCCTGCAATGCCGCGTGCGCCAGATGCACGCCGACCACTTCTCCCAGGACCAGCCAGGTTTCGATGGCCTGCCCGGCTGCGCTCTGCAGCGGCAACAGCTGGCTGAGCCGGCATTCGAAACTGACCGGACTGGCCGCCACGCGCGGGGCACCGATCAGCCGCGACGGCGCCATCTGCAACTCGGCCAGCACGAACTCGTCGACCTCCGCCGGCACCATCGCCGCACTGGCGTTCATCGCCTCGGCCAACGGGCGCGTGGCCAGGTTCCAGCTGAACTCGCCGGTGGCTTCGATATTGCGCAGGCTGTCCTTGCGGCCGATGCTGGCGAAACCGACGATCGGCGGCACGTAGTTGAACGCATTGAAGAAGCTGTAAGGGGCCAGATTGGCGATGCCCTCGGCGCTGCGCGAGCCGATCCAGCCGATCGGCCGCGGACCGACGATGGCGTTGAACGGATCGTGCCGCAGCCCGTGGCCCTGGCCTGGTTCGTAGAAGTGGAAGCTGTCGCTGGCGGTGCTCATCGTGATCCGGATGCAGGTGTGAACGAAGCGAGGCGGGAAACCGGCCGCATGCTATCGCGTAGGTCATTGCAGGCATTACGCGCATGGGTCGCCGGTGCATTGATGGCGCCGAAGACTGCATCGAGACTGACGAAGGTTGCGACGGCCCTTGCGACGTGCGCGCTGCGCATTTCGATCAACGCTGCAGGAAGTTTTTCAGCAAGGCCTGACCGTGCTGGGTCAGGATCGACTCGGGATGGAACTGCACGCCTTCGACCGGAAACTGGCGATGGCGCAGGCCCATGATCTCTTCGATCGAGCCATCCGGATTCTCGGTCCAGGCGGTGACTTCCAGCGCGTCGGGCAAGGTGGTCTTGTCCACCACCAGCGAGTGGTAGCGGGTGGCCTCGTAGCTGTCCGGCAGGCCGGCGAACACGCCCTTGCCCTGATGGCGGATCGGCGAGGTCTTGCCATGCATGATGTTCTCGGCGCGGATCACATCGCCGCCATAGACCTGCCCGATGCTTTGATGCCCCAGGCACACGCCCAGGATCGGCGTGGTCTGGCCCAGTTGCTCGATCAGCTGCAGCGAGATACCGGCCTCGTTCGGGGTGCACGGGCCGGGCGAGATCACGATGCGCTCGGGCCTGAGCGCGGCGATCTGATCCACGCTCATCGCGTCGTTGCGCACCACCGTGACCTCGGCGCCCAGCGCCTGCAGGTACTGCACGAGGTTGTAGGTGAAGCTGTCGTAGTTGTCGAGCATCAGTAACATTTCAGGCCTATCTCTTTGTTTTTAATGGGCAACAGCCCGAAACAACTCGCCGATACCAACCCTGATCCCTTTCAACCCGCCTGGATACCCAAGCGGCCGGGGAGCGAGCAACACCGAAGCATATCTTCGCACGGGCTCGCTCAGCGCTCCTGTGTCCGATCAACGCGATCAGCCATGCAGATGCGCGATCCACGCTGTCCCTGCCCGGACCACAGTGCTCCGACAGGTCCGGACCAGCTATACAACTTGCACCTCACGCGCGGAACGCCGGCTGTCTCCAGCCTGGATCCAATGCTCGCCGCCATGCGTCCCTAACGATGCGTTCGGCGTGACGGCAGTTCGCATCCTCCGCTCCGGGCAAACTTGAAAGACGTGATGCTTCGAGAAATTGGCATGCGTGGAGGTGTTTCCAGACAACCGCGCTCAGCTGACCTCCATCACGCAAAGGCTTCCCATGGCTCTGTCGTTTCGTTCGTCGTCCCCCACGCTCATCGCTCTTTCCGCGTTGCTGGCAGCGCTGACGGCCTGCGACAGATCAACGCCGTCGGCGGCATCGGCGCCGCCCGCGGCAGCAACGCGGCCTGCAGCGGCGCCCGCGATAAACTGGCATGAGGGAAATGTGGAGAAAGCCCTGGAAGAGGCCAGGAACACCGGCAAACCACTCCTGTTGTACTGGGGCGCCATCTGGTGCCCACCGTGCAACCGGCTCAAGGCCACCACGTTCAAGGACCCGGGGTTCATCGCGCAGACGCGGCAATTCGTGGCAGTGCATCTGGACGCAGACCTGCAAGAAGCCCAGACCTGGGCCGAACGCTTCGGCGTCAGGGGGTATCCCACGGTCATCCTGCTACGCCCGGATCGCAGCGAAATCACCCGGCTGGTGGGCGACAGCAGTACCGCCCAGCTTGTCGATAGCCTGCGCGTTGCAGCTCAATCCACCGCGAGTACAAAGCAGATCCTGGATCGGGCGCTCAACGCTCCACAAACGCTAAAGCCGGACGAGTGGACTCTTCTCGGCAATTACAGCTGGTTGCAGGACGACCAACTGGTCGATGCAAAGGCTGCGCCCGCCACCCTGACTGCACTGGCGAAGGCGGCACCACAGCCGGCCTTGCAGCGTCGCTTCCAGCTGCTGGCAGTAGCTGTCACCAGGCAGAAGCCCGTCGCAAGCCCGGCGACGTACACGTTGCTGCAAACCGTGTTTTCCAACCCGTCAGAGGTGCGCAACAATCTTGATGTGCTGGTGCGTGGTGCTGCCACGCTGGTTGCTTCTGCGACCGACGATCCGGGCAAACGTGCCGCATTGTCCAGGGAGTTCAATCAGGCGTTGGCGCAGGCCTATGCCGATCCCACCTTGCCCATCGTTGATCGTTTGCGGACCGGGTATGCCGAGATCGACCTTGCTCGCCTGGCACAGGGACAGCCGACCAGAGCGGAAATGAATAAGCCGCAACCTCCGCTGCCTGCAGACGTGGTCAAGACCGTGCACCAGCGCGTGCAGTGGGCGGTGACGGAAGCCAAGACCGATGAAGAGCGTCAGTCCACGATTACAAGTGCTGCCGGCTTGTTGGCGCTGGTGGGCGATAACAAGGGATCTGCGCAATTGATGCAGGCCGAGTTGACGCGTAGCAAGACACCGTCCTACTACATGCCCTACCTGGGTATCCTGGCCGAACAGCGCGGTGACACCAAGGCTGCGCTGTCATGGTTCAAGCAGGCCTACGATTCGAATGGTAGCCAGGGGACCGTGGTTGAGCGGGGCATGACCTATTTGGATGCGCTGGTCCGGCTCAGCCCGGAGGACGGTACAGGTATCGAGACGCTTGCAAGCCGAGTGATCGGCGATCTGGCGCGGCAATCCGATGGCTATCTCAAAGACAATCGCCAGCACTTCGAGGAAGTCGGCGCATCACTGAAGACCTGGAGCAAGCAGAGCCCGACAGGCAGCGCAGTCCTGACCCGCCTGCGCCAGAAGGCGCAGACACGTTGCGCCGACGGGAACAAGCCAGCCGCCTGCGCCGACTGGCTGGGGTGAGGCGGGGCATAGTCCTGATGCGCCTGCGAAGGTCGGCACAGGCACGCCCCGCGCAGGTGGTTCGCCCATCAGAAACGCAGCCAATGCCATCCCGTCCTATTCGGCCAGCTCACGCATGACCTTGATCAGGTCGGACTTGCCCTCGAAGCCGATACCCGGCAATTCCGGCATCACGATGTGTCCATCCTGGACCTTGACGCCATCCGGAAACCCGCCATATGGCTGGAACAGGTCCGGGTAACTCTCATTGCCGCCCAGACCCAGGCCTGCGGCAATGTTGAGCGACATCTGATGACCACCGTGCGGGATGCAACGTGCGGGCGACCAGCCGAACTGCTCCAGCACCTCCAGCGTGCGCAGATACTCGACCAGGCCGTACGACAGCGCGCAATCGAACTGCAGGTAATCGCGGTCCGGGCGCATGCCGCCGTAGCGCAGCAGGTTGCGTGCATCCTGGTGCGAGAACAGGTTTTCGCCGGTTGCCATCGGCCCCGGATAGAATTCGCTCAGGGCGGCTTGCAGCGCGTAGTCGAGCGGATCACCGACTTCCTCATACCAGAACAGCGGATAGTCGCGCAGCATCTTGGCGTAGGCGATGCCAGTCTCCAGGTCGAAGCGTCCATTCGCATCCACCGCCAAGCGGGCCTGGCTGCCGATTTCTTCAAGCACCGACTCGATCCGGCCGCGATCCTCCTCGATGGACGCGCCACCGATCTTCATCTTGACCACGTTGTAGCCACGGTCCAGATAGCCGCGCATCTCCTTGCGCAAGGCACTGTTGTCCTTGCCCGGGTAATAATAGCCACCGGCTGCATAGACGAAGACGCGCGGATTGGCTTGCCGGCCTTTCATCTGCGCCAGATAGCGGAACAGCGGCATGCCGGCGATCTTGGCGGTCGCATCCCAGATCGCCATATCCAGCGTCCCCACTGCGACGGAGCGCTCGCCGTGACCACCCGGCTTTTCGTTGGACATCATCGCCTTCCAGATCCTGGACGGATCCAGATTGTCGCCGGCGTCGTTGCACAGCGATGCACTGTCTGCCTCCAGGATGCGATCGCGAAAGCGCTCGCGTATCAGTCCGCCTTGTCCATAGCGCCCATTGGAGTTGAATCCGTAGCCGACGACCCGACGGCCGTCGCGCACCTGATCGGTGACCACCGCCACCAGACTGGCGGTCATCTTCGAAAAATCGATGTAGGCGTTACGGATCGGCGAGGAGATCGGCTTGGTGATTTCAACGACATCGATGATACGCATTGGATGGTCTCCCGCAGGTTGATGTGAGTTATGGATCGGTTGAAGCGGCTGCGACAGGCATGGGCTCGCCCGCTTGTTGACGACGCATGATTTCCCGGGTCTTGGACAGATCCAGCGCGCCATCCCACTTGGCAATGGCAAGCGTGGCGACACTGTTGCCGATCAGGTTGACCACCGCCCTGGCCTCGTTCATGAAGCGATCGACGCCCAGCAGAAGCACCAGCCCTGCAACAGGCACCGTGTCGATGGTGGAAAGCGTTGCAGCCAACGCAACGAAACCCGCGCCAGCAACACCAGCCGATCCTTTCGAGGTCAGCAACAACACCCCAAGCAAGACAATCTGTTGATAGACCGGCAGCGGCGTATTGGTCGCTTGCGCCACAAAGATGGCTGCCATGGTCAGGTAGATACAGGTGCCGTCCGCATTGAAGGTGTATCCGGTGGGCAGAACCAGGCCAACCGTCGATTTGCGCACGCCGGCCAGTTCGAGCTTCATCATCATGCGCGGCAGCACGGCTTCGGTCGAACAGGTTCCGAACGTGACAAGTATTTCGTCCTTGATGAACCGGAGAAGGTGCAAAAGTGGAAAGCCCGTCCACCGTGCGATCGCTCCCAGCACCACAAACACGAACAGTGCCGACGTCACGTAGACGGCCAGCATCAAGTGCCCCAGCGACCACAGGGTGGCGAGGCCATACTTGCCGATCGTGAAAGCGATGCCCGCACCGGCGCCCAGTGGCGCGAGTCGCATCACCATGTTGATCATCTTGAACAGTGCCTGCAGCCCGTTATCGATGAGATCGACCAGGGGCTTGCCACGCTCGCCCAGCTGCAATAGCCCCACTGCAAACAACACCGATACCAGGATGACTTGCAGCATGCTGCCTTTGGCGAAGGCGTCCACCAGCGTGGTGGGAATGATGTTCAGCACAAAATCGATCATGCCAGCATCGTCTTTTGCGCGATCGACATACTGTCCGATCGCACTACTGTCGATCGAACCGGCATCGATGTTCATGCCCTCGCCGGGGCGGATGATGTTCACCACGACAAGACCAATCGCCAGCGCGAGTGTCGACACGACCTCGAAATAAATCAGCGCCTTGATGCCGGTTTTTCCGACCTCTCTGACGCTTCCCATCTTGGCGATCCCGACCACGACCGTTCCAAAGATGATCGGTGCCAGAAGCATCTTGATGAGCTTGATGAAACCCTCCGCAACAGGCTGCAAGACCACACCCAGATGCGGCCACACGTAGCCCACCAGACCGCCAATGACGATGGCGATCAGGACCTGCACGTAGAGTTGGCCAAGCACCTGTCTTATGCCACTTTGTTTCTGCATGATCGCCCGCTCCCGTCGACATGCGAACCCACCGGAATTGCCGCTTGCTGGACAACCTGCCTGTGGAGGCGTTGCAAGCTCGAGTCGGAGCGTAAGTGCCAGCGCCCAAACGCTGCCAATGCCTTTTTTATGCGCTTGATGCACAATCGGCATCATGGAACTGACATGGCTCGAAGACTGCTTGGCGTTGGCTGAGACCCTGAATTTCTCGCGCGCCGCACAACGTCGCTTTGTCACCCAGCCGGCCTTCAGTCGGCGCATTCATGCCCTCGAAGAATGGTTGGGCACGCCGCTGTTCACGCGCTCGCGCAAGGAAGTGCTGATGACGCCGGCCGGCGAAGCGTTCGTTCGCAAAGCATCCGGGTTGGTCTCGGGTATTTACGCTGCGCGGCAGGAAACACTGGAAGTGGCCGGGCGACACCGGCCTGCGTTGGCGTTCCTCGCCACCCATGTTCTTTCTTTCACGTTCTTTCCGGCATTTGTCAGGCGCATCGAATCAAACACCGGTATCGGTGCGTTTCAGCTGGTCTCCGACACGCTCAGGGCGTGCGAAAAATTGATGCTGCAAGGGGCAGCGCAATTCCTGCTCTGCCATCATCATCCGCGGATGCGTCTTGGGCTGGACCCGGAACAGTTCGAGCGGGTTGTGGTCGGCAACGATGTGCTCCAGCCCTTCAGTGCAGCGAAGGAAAACGGCGACGGCAGCCCGCGTTGGTCGCTTGCCTCAACCGATGCAATGCCCTTGCTGTCCTACAGTGCAGATTCCGGCCTGGGCCGCATCATCGCCGGGCATCCAGCGTTCAAGGATGTGGAGCCGCGCCTGACACCTGCGCTCACTTCCGATCTTGCAGCGACCTTGCTGGCCATGTGCCGCTCTGGTGCCGGGATCGCGTGGCTGCCGCGCACACTGGTGGAAGAGGACCTCGCCAAAGGGCTGCTGGTCCATGCAGCGCCCGGCGACACGCACTGGGATATCGGCATGGAGATCTGCCTGATACGTCACACCGGCGGCTTACCCCGGCAAGCCGAAGACATGTGGGAAAAGCTCAAGCAAGGCAAGCTGGAGACCTAGGGGGTGCGGCATGCGCGCTGCTGCGCGCTTGGAATCCGGGCGCTTGCCGCCACTATCCGCCTGCGGGCCGTCCTGGCGCTCCCGCGCACAATCCTTCCATCACCGTCTCCATGAGCCAGGCCAGGCGTGGCTGCCAGTTCTCGGTGGCGTCGATCTGCCAGATCCCTGCGATCGCCAGGAAAAACTTGTCCGTGGTGATCCCTGGACGAATCGTTCCGGCCTTCTCGTTGGCATCCAGCAGCAATTGGGCGGCAGCGATCACGGGGGCATAGCCTGCGTTGCCTGCGCACTCCTTCGCGTTGGCGACAACCCGAAGCGCATCCGCCAGGCCCGCCTTGGTAATGGCGTATTCGGCCAGACGGTTCATCCACTCGCGTAGCGCCTGCTCCGGCGGACGCGTCTTCAGCAACTGCTCGGCGAATCCGGTGACCTGCAGCATTTCATGGCGATAGACCTCTACCACCAAGGCCTCCCGCGTCGGGAAGTGGCGGTAGAAGGTCCCTTGCCCGACGCCCGCCTTCTTGGCGATTGCGCTCAGTGGCACATCGGCCGAGCGCACCAGCTCCGCAAGCGCCACGGACAGGATGCGCTCGCGGTTTTGCAGTGCATCGGACCGCGTTGGCTTTTCCACACCCTGCTCCTCACTGAAATTATTGACAAACGGACAGTTGTCCGCCAACGTTTCAGGGCAAGCGGACTGTTGTCCGTTTGGATTCTACCCCTTCCGTACCCAGGAAACATCCATGAAGAACAGCGGCAACACCATCCTCATTACCGGCTCGACCTCTGGCATCGGCCTCGGACTGGCGCTGCGGCTCCAGCAGGCTGGCAACATGGTCATCGTGTCAGGGCGAAAGAAAGCGCTGCTGGATCAGATCACTGCCGAGCATCCAGGCATCGAGGCAATCGAAATCGACGTTGCGGACGCGGACTCCATCGTCCAGGCCAGCCGCGTGGCGGCCGAGCGCTACCCCGCCTTGAATGTGGTGATCAACAATGCCGGCATCATGCCGAGCGAGAACGTCTTCAAGCCAGAGTCCTTGCAGGCTGCCGAAGAGGCGATTGCCATCAACCTGCTCGGCACCATCCGCATGACCTATGCATTCTTGCCGCAACTTGCCGGCAACAACGACAGCGTCATCATCAACGTCAGTTCCGCGCTGGGCTTTGTGCCGTTCCCGGCTGCAATGACCTACAGCGCCAGCAAGGCCGCGGTGCACTCGTTCACCGAAGCCTTGCGTGTGCAGCTGGCCGACAGCACCGTGCAGGTCATCGAGCTGGTGCCTCCGGGCGTTCGCACCAAACTGTACGGCCAAGGCAACGACGAACATGCCATGCCCCTGGACGAATTCCTCGACGAAGCACTGGCGCTACTGCATGCAGAAAACACCCCGAAGGAGATTGTCGTGGAACGCGCCAGGTTTCTTCGCGATGCGGCGGCCAATGGCAGCTACGACGAGATGCTGGGAATGCTTTCTACCGTCAAGTTCTAGGGCTGGCGCAGAACATCCAACTCGTCAGCACGGCGCCACCGCCGTGCTGACGCCGGTCATTCACCGGTGGGCGCGTGAATGACTGCAAGGCTGCTACCGCGAGATGCGCAGGCATGTTCGCCGCGCGCATCCAGTGCTTCCAGGTGATCGCCTTCGACACCTTTGCAGCGCGCAGACCATACCGGTGCCATGTGCACCTGGCTGGATCCATTCGGGAAGGCCCCGCTCCTCGCGAAGGTTCTTCCGATCCCCTGGAAACGGATCTCAGCGCGGCGCGGTCACCGCCCGATTGCGCGCAACGATCGTCTCGTGACTTGGCGATGCGTCGGCCCCAAAAAACTCGGCCATCAATGCATCGCGATGACCCGGTGCATCACCCTTCACTGCGGCCTTGAGCGCTGACGCCAGCTCAGCGGTCGGAAGTTCGGTGCAATACGCAGGCGTGCCTGGCTGCTGCCGCCATGAATCTGCAAGATTTCCCGCGTCGACCGAGTCGAACCCGGCAGCGTCGAGCAGTTGCTGCGCGATCGCCTTGCCGGCCGGACTGTCGCCTGCCACCGGGATGGCGATCCGGTTCTGCGTGCCTGCGGGCTTGCCGCGCTCAGCCAGTGTCCTGGCGAGCACGGCGTTGAATGCCTTGATGATGGGCCGACCAAGCTGCTCGCTCGACCAGACACTTTCCAGCTTGCCGCCGTCGACTTCCGGGATCCTGGTGCCGAGCTGCGGGTAGTAGTTCGAGGTATCGATCACCACCACCTCTGCGGGCACGGTAGAGAACAGCTCCGCAACCTCGGGGATCCTGGCGAACGGGATGGACAGCACGATCACCTCGACGTCCTTGACCGCCTCTTCAGCGGCGACAGGCTCGGCGCCGATCGTTTCTGCCAATTCGCGAATGCTGTCGGGGCCTTTTGAACCAGCCAGTTTGACGACATACCCGGCTGCAACGAATTTGCGTGCCAGGGTGCCACCGATGTTGCCTGCGCCAATGATGCCGATGTTCATGTGTGCTCCTTCCGATGTGTGTGACGTGCTGCGGCTCACGCAGTGATGCGTGGATCGCGCCCGTATTGGGCAGGTGCGCCCAGGTGGTCGCGAAGCGTGGTGCCCTGGTAATCGCGATGGAACAGACCGCGTTGCTGCAGGATCGGCACGACTCCATCGACAAAGGCATCGATGCCGTCGTCATTGATATCCGGTGAGATCCAGAAACCATCGGCCGCACCTGCCTCGAACCAGGCCTGCATGTGGTCGGCCGCCTCGACCGCCGGGCCCACAATCACCGGGTGATAGTCGATGACGCCATGGGCCAGGATGTCGCGCAGGCTCCAGCCCTCCCGCGCGATCTGCAGCGCCTTTGTCGAGCGAGGATCCTGCGGCGACCGGCGTGCCGCAGCCAGTTGCGCGGGCGACAGAGGCCGCTCGAGTGCAGTGGCATCCAGACGTAGCCCGAGCATCTGTTGCAGGTAACCCAGCCGCTGAGGAAACGTCTGCGCGGTCAGTGCGATCCGGCGATCCAGTGCCGCACGGCGATCCTGCGCGATTGTCGTCATCAGCCCGGGAATGAACTTGATCTCGTCCGGGTCGCGGCCGGCCTGCTTGGCGGCGTTGCGGAAGGCGGTGCGTTGCGCGCGCGCATCTTCAATGCTGAAACACGCACCGATCACAGCACTGGCGTAGCGTCCGGCCAGCTCCAACGCATTGGGACTGCCGCCGGCATGGAAGATCACCGGCTGGCCCTGCTCGGAGGGTGGGATATACAGCGGTCCGCGGGAGCCGACGAACCTGCCCTGCAGGTTGATCGGCGCAATTTGCCTGGCGTCGGCAAACCGGCCAGAGGCCTGGTCGTGCAGCCAGGCATCCTTCCCCCAACTGCCCCACAACGCCTGCACCAGTTGCACGAACTCGTGCGCAAGTGCGTAACGATCCGCGCTGGAGGGAATTTTTCGCCCGTAGTTTGCGGCGACATCCTCGCCACTGGAGGTCACCGCATTCCAGCCGGCACGCCCGTGACTCATGATGTCCAGCGCCTTGAACTGCCGCGCCAGATTGAACGGCTCGTTGAACGTCGTGGAGCCGGTGGCCACCAGACCGATACGCTCGGTGCCGCGCGCAACGGCAGCCAGGGTCATCATCACGTCCAGGTTGAAGTGAGGCGCTTCGTTGTCGATATCGGCGACCGCGGTCGGACCGTCAGGCAGGAAAATGAACTGGAATTTCCCACGCTCGGCGGCCTGCGCCTGACGCACGCGGGCATCGAAGCTGGTGTAGTTGGTCGGATCCACCCACGGCATGCGCCAGGCTCCCGGCTGGGAGCCGTAGCCATTGCCCAGATGCAGGCCAATGATCATCGTCTTGGGGTGGCTCATGCGTTCCTCGATCTGCGGCTGTAGTGCGTGCGTCTGGCGGTGACAACCGGCGGAGACGACGACAGTCGATCGCCGCCTGCAGTCTCAAAACCTTCCGGTTCAGAGCGTCCCGAAAAAGGGAGACACACTCCGTTTGTGCCGAGAAATATATGGAGATACACTCCGGATATCAAGAACCAGGCTAACCGACCTATGTCTTCCGACGTTCAGCCACGCCCTCCCCGCGCCGATGCCCAACGCAACAGGACCCATATTCTTGAGGTCGCCGGCAACGCCTTTGCCGAGGAAGGCATCGATGTGTCGATGGACAGCATTGCCAAGCGCGCAGGCGTTGGCCCGGGGACCTTGTATCGGCACTTTCCCAGCCGCGACGCTCTGCTGGCAGCGCTACTGGAAACGCATTACGCCAACCTCGAGCAAGCACGCATGGCCATCAGGGCAGAAGAGCACGACCCGGGGCGTGCGCTGCAACGATGGATCGAGGCGTTGGGAAACTGGATGAATGCCTACGAAGGTCTTCCGGAGCCGCTACGGGCCGCATGGTCCCAGCCAAGTTCGGTGTTGATGCCGACCTGCCAATCCGTGGTCGAGGCCTCAGGCGTGTTTCTGCAGGCTGCACAACGCTCCGGTCAGGCGCGGGCATCGTTGACTGGCCGCGACATCTTTCTTGCCGCGCTTGCGATCGCATGGGCAGGAGCTGCCAGCGGTGACGCGGACAGCGACGCCCGCCAGGCGCTGCAGGACGTGCTGCGCTCAGGCTGGGCGGTTCCTGCGTGAAAGGCACCTTCCTCGCCCCGCAAACCACCCCGCTCTCCACACAGAAGAATGCATCATGAAGCTAGGCATTATCGGCACTGGCCATATCGGCAAGACGTTGGTGAAAAAGCTGAGTTCGCTCGGCCATGAGGTCAAGGTTGCCAACTCGCGTGGGCCAGAGACGATTGACCTGCAACTGCTGTCCGCGGGCGCTCGCGCAGTGACTGCGCAAGAGTGTGTGGTCGATGTCGATGCCATCATCCTGTCGATCCCGTTGAACAGGATTCCGGAGTTCAAGCCGCTGCTGGCGCAGGTTTCAAGTGATGTCGTACTGATCGACACGTCCAACTACTACCCCGCGCGTGACAGCAAGATTGACGCCATTGAAGCGGGCCAGGTCGAGAGCCTGTGGGTGGCTGAGCAATTGGGCCGCCCGATCGCCAAGGCATGGAATGCGATCGGGTCTGGTTCGCTTGCCGAGAAAGGCCAGCCGGCCACTGCGCCCGGCCGTATCGCCATCCCCGTGGCGGCTGATCGCGACACTGATCGCGAGGTCGCGATGGCATTGGTGAACGACACCGGCTTCGACGCGTTTTATTCGGGCCACCTGGCCGATTCCTGGCGCCAGCAGCCAGGAGCGCCTGCGTATTGCACCGATCTGACCAGGAGCGAGATGGGCGATGCACTCGCCAGCGCCGACCGCAGCCGACTGGCGAAACGTCGCGACCTTGCCGTGGCGGTCATGCAGGAAAGGTTGGGCGACTCCGCAACCAATCCCGATGCAGGCTTCGGCGCCCGGATCAGCAGAGCCATCTACATGTAGCCAGGCAGGTCGGCAACATCGCCATGCAGTCGGCGCGTTTTGAAACGCAGGCAGGTGTTGCCGAGCATGAGGATGGCAAGACGGCGGCACGGCGAACAGCGGTTTGTGCCAGGCGTGCAGCCGCCCGTCCTGACATGCGTCAGGAGCACCCCGACAGCTCGGCCGTTTTCTGAAGGGTGCGATGATAATTTAGTGACAGACATTCCAGTTTTGGACAAGGACGCCGTTATTGGGGAACCGGTGCCAGGCTCGCTAACAGCGTGGGCATCGATGCCTCCACTGATCTCTCCTGGGACGTCCATGATCGCCTTTCTTCAACGCTTCAACGTCGGCCACCGCCTGGCCGTTGCATTCGGAATCCTGATTCTTCTCTCAGGCCTGCTGGTGGCCACCGGCCTGAGCACGATGGCGAACGCACGCGCGCAGTTGGACTTCATCGTTCTCGACCGCACCGCCAAGATCCAGATCGGCAACGGCATGCTGGATGCCAACTCATCGCTGCTGATCGCACTGGGCACGTATGCCATGGCGACAAGCGAGGAGCTCAACACCGAAGCGCTCAACACCATCAACGCCCAGCGTCAGCGCTACCAGGAGCTGCGCACCAGGCTGGATACGCTGTCCAGCTCGGAGGAAGGGCGGAAGATCCGTAACGAGATGGACGAGCGTCGGGCGACTTCCGTGAAGTTCAACGACGAAGTCATGGCACTGGCCGCCAAGAACGAGAACGCGCAGGCCCAGGACATCCTCAGCGAACAGGCGCGGCCTGCCACGCTCGCCTGGCAGGACAAGATCCGCGAGCTCGTCACCCGGCAGGAAGGACAGAGCAGACAGGCCTACGCAGAAGCAGTCCGGTCGATGGATCGCGGCAAGCTCCTGCTCATCCTTGGCGGTGCCGCGGTCGTGCTGGTCAGCAGCCTGCTGGCCTGGCTCATCACCCGCAGCCTGACCCAGCCGCTGGCACGCGCCACCAACGCAGCCGAGGCGATCGCCAAGGGTCAGCTCGGCAACAACGTGCAGACACAGGCCAGGGACGAAACCGGCCGCTTGCTGCGCGCCATGCAGGGCATGCAGACACAGCTGCAGGCTCTTTTGACTGCACAGGGCGACATGGCCAAGCGCCACGACGAAGGCCAGACCAGCTTCCGCATGGATGCCCAGGCCTTCCCGGGCGACTACGGCCGCATGGCCGAGGACACCAATGCGCTGGTGGCCTCCCACCTGGCCGTGCAGTCCAACCTTGCACGGATCATGGGCCGCTATGCCATCGGCGACCTGAGCGAGAGCATGGAGCGCCTGCCCGGTGAGAAGGCCGTGCTGACCCAGACCATGGACGAGGTCAAGGCGAACCTGTCCGCGATGAACATCGAGATCAAGCAGCTGGCGCAGGCTGCCGCGGACGGTGACTTCACCGCGCGCGGCGATGCCGAGCGTTTCCAGTACGATTTCCGCGTCATGGTGGAGAGCTTGAACCTGCTCATGGCCACCGCGGACAGCAACCTGCAATCGCTGTCTTCGCTGCTGCAGTCCATCGCCGCAGGCGACCTGACCGCACGCATGACCGGCGAGTTCAGGGGTGTGTTCGCGCAGATGCGCGATGACGCCAACACCACCGCCGCGCAGCTTGCGGAGATCGTCGGCCGCATCCAGCAGTCGGCAGTGTCGATCAACTCGGCGGCCAGCGAGATTGCCGCCGGCAACCAGGACTTGTCGCAGCGCACCGAACAACAGGCGGCCAACCTGGAAGAAACCGCCGCCTCGATGGAAGAGCTGACCTCCACCGTGCGCCAGAACGCCGAACACGCACGTCAAGCCAACCAACTGGCGATTGGCGCGGCAGGCGTGGCGTCCCAGGGCGGCGAGATCGTGAGCAAGGTCGTGGGCACCATGGCCGGTATTGAAGCCTCGTCCAAGAAGATTGCCGACATCATCTCGGTCATCGACGGCATCTCGTTCCAGACCAACATCCTGGCCTTGAACGCGGCTGTGGAAGCGGCACGTGCCGGCGAACAGGGCCGCGGATTTGCCGTGGTTGCCTCGGAAGTGCGCACGCTGGCCCAGCGGTCCACCGCCGCGGCCAAGGAGATCAAGACCCTGATCGACGACTCGGTCGAACGCGTCACCGAAGGCTCTGCGCTGGTGCACACGGCGGGCACCACGATGGCCGAGATCGTCTCCAGCGTGCAGCGGGTGACCGACATCATGGGTGAGATCTCCGCAGCGTCGCAGGAACAGTCGGCAGGCATCGAGCAGGTCAACATCACGGTCACGCAGATGGACGAAACGACGCAGCAGAACGCGGCCCTGGTCGAGGAAGCGACCGCTGCAGCCCGTGCGATGGAGGAGCAGGCCACGCAGCTGACCGAGGCGGTGGCGGTCTTCAAGATCGACGGACAGAAAGCTCTTGCGGTCGGCGCAGCTGCTGTTACGTCAGCCATTGCCAAGTCCGCAAGCAGGAAAACGGCAGCGCCCCTGAAGACACCTGCAAAGCTTGTTCCGCACCGGGCACCACGCAAACTCGAGTCAGTCGCCGGCGCAACAGACGGCGCAGGCTGGCAGGAGTTCTGACCGAACCGTGGTGGGCCCGGATTTCCGGGCCCACCCGCGTTCTGCTCTTGCACATCACTGCGCAGCATGGGATCCGCGTGGTCGGTCGCACCGACTGCTCGGGAACAACGGTCATCGGACTTCGGGCGCAGGTGATGCTCAAGGTCATGAATATCGACCAGCATCACCACACGTCACCTCACTCCACCAATTCGAAGCTTGCCGTCAGTCCTGCAGCTTCAGCCGATGGCGCCACCCATACATCGAACACACCCGGCTCCACGGTCGGTTGCAATGCCTGACCGATGAACAACAGGTCCGCACGCCGCAACACGAACTCCACCAGCGCGCTGCCGCCAGCCGGCACCGCGAGCTTGCGGAAACCCTTCAGCTCCCGCACCGGCCGGGTCACGCTGGCGCTGCGGTCGCGCACATACAGTTGCACCACTTCGTCCGCATCGCGCGTGCCGCGGTTGTAGATGCGTACGCTGATGCGCACGCTGCCATTGGCTGGCAGGCGTGCATCGCTCAAGCTCAGTTCGGCATAGTCGATGCGCCCATAGGTGAGTCCATGGCCAAACGGAAACAGTGCCGTGTTGGGCGCCGTCCGGTAATGCGTGGTATACGGCTCCAGCTCGTCCGGCCGGGGATTGGGACGGCCGGTTGGCGGGTGGGCATAGGTGTAGGGCACCTGCCCGACCGCATGGGGAAAACTCACCGGCAAACGGCCGGACGGTGCCTGCGCACCCAACAGGATGTCGGCCAATGCAACGCCGGCCGCCGAGCCCAGGAACCACGTCACCAGGATCGCCGCGCATTCAAGCACCGGCCCTTCCAGCGCAAGCGCGCGACCGGTGCTGAGCAGGACCGCGACAGGCGTACCGGTGGCGACGACTGCCGCTAGCAACTGTCGCTGCGCTTCGGGGATGCAGATCTCGCTGCGCGATTGCGCTTCGCCCGAGTAGCCCAGTGGTTCGCCAATCGCCAGCAGCGCGACATCGGCACACCTGGCGGCAGCTACCGCGGCCTGCACACCGCCCGGCAATGCTTGTTCGAAGTCGCAGCCGTCCACCACCTGTAGTGCCTGCAGATCCTGCAGCGCATTCGCCAGCGCGGTGGCCAGCGTATTGCGCGTGTCCTCCTCATCGAACAGGCTCCATGGCCCGGCATGATTGATCCAGTCGCGCGCCATGGGCCCGATCAAGGCAATGCGCTGGCCGCTGCGGCGCAATGGCAGCAGCTCGCCATCGTTCTTCAGCAATACCACCGATTTGCATGCGGCTTCGCGGGCCAGTGCCAAGGTGTCGGTGTTGCGCTGCAATGACTGCGCCCGTGCGGGCCGGATGCGCCGGAACGGGTCGTCGAACAGCCCCAGCGCCGCCTTGAACGCCAGGACGCGTCTTACCGACGCATCCAGCCGTGCCATCGGCACGTCGCCTGCGGCAACCAAGGCCGGCAGGTGCTGTAGATACAGGCCGCTTTCCATGCTGATATCCACCCCGGCCAAAAACGCCAGTCTTGCCGCGTCACGGCCAGTGGCCGCAACGCCGTGCGCGATCAGTTCCTGGTCGGCCTGGAAGTCGGACACGACCAGGCCGGGATAGCCCCATTCCCGGCGCAATATCGTATCCAGCAGCCACGCATTGGCAGTGGCGGGAATGCCCGACAGTTCGTTGAAGGCGGCCATGGTCGTGACCGCGCCTGCGGCAAACGCCGCCTGGAACGGCGGGAAATACACCTCGCGCAGCGTCCGTTCGGACACGTCCACGCGGTTGTAATCCAGCCCGCCCTCGGGCGCACCATAGGCGGCAAAGTGTTTGGGGCAGGCGGCCATCGCCTCGGGATGGGCCAGCCCCGCATCGCCCTGAAAGCCGCGCACCCGTGCCTGCGCAAACAGCCGGGCCAGCAGCACGTCTTCGCCGGCGCCTTCCACGCCACGCCCCCAGCGTGCATCGCGGGCGATATCCACCATGGGCGCGAAGGTCCAGTCGAGACCCACAGCACTGGCCTCCATCGCCGCGGCACGCGCGGTGCGCTGTGCCAGCGTCGGCTCGAAGCTGGCCGCTTCGGCCAACGGCACCGGGAACACGGTGGTATAGCCATGGATCACATCGGCGGCAAACAACAGCGGAATCCGCAACCGGCTTTGCAGCGCTGCCTGCTGCAGTTGCTGATGCCAGCGCACGTTGGACCCGTTGAACACTCCGGTCAGCCGCCCGGCTCGGGCGGCCGCCAGTTGAGCGCTCCCGTCGGCAGTGCGGGTCAGCGGATTGGCGACGATCGCCTTGCCATCCTGTTGCGCCGAACTGAACAGGCTGAGCTGGCCCGCTTTTTCCTCCACGGTCATGCGCGCGATCAATGCATCGATGAAGCCAGGCGGCCGCGCCGCACCGGTCGGCAATGCCCAGCCAGCGGGAATGCGCGCGAGCAGCGCCAGTGTTCCGGCGCTACGCAGCAGCTGGCGTCTAGTAGTGCATGCAGGCATAGGAAGGGTGCTTGGCGGCGGCGGTCAACGCTACTGGATGGGCAAGCCCGCACACACATACCGGTTCGCATTCGCGATGCCCGCTTCGGGACCAACCGATGGCGTCAGTGGATGCGCAGCCCCATGGCATTGCCACCGGCGTGTTACGTCCACGCGCATCCATCATTTCGTCGCGGGCTCTGAAATATTTTTTCGTGTCCCCGCTGCCTAGCCGGCTTCCAGGCGGCCTACGTCACATACGCACCCATGGAGACAGACGCGAAGCCCGGTGTTTGGCGCTACAGCAACATGGGTGACACTACACGAGCGGCAATCTCATCTCGCCTGCCCTGTGTTTGGAGACGGACATGTCCAGCGAAGCGCGATGGCTCCTTGTCACACTGCTCGCCATCACCTGTGCAACCGGATGCTGCGCCCGGGCTGAAAGCGCGCCAGAAGCATCGCCAGCACGCGTGCAGATGGATGCCTACACAGCAAACAAGTTGAACGCCGTGCTGGAGGAGACCTCACGGCATCGCGGCCTGAGCTCCGGGCACATGATCGACCTGGTCTCTGCGCAGTTTTTGGAAACGCCTTATCGCGCAAACGTGCTGCAGGGTTCGGCCACGGTGCCAGAGAAATTGATCGTGGACTTTACCGGCTTGGACTGCTTCACCTATCTGGACTATGTCGAAGCAGCCCGGAAGTCGCACTCACAGCAGGACTTCGTCAACAACCTTGTCTTTACCCGCTATGTCGACGGTGTCGTCAGCTTTACGCACCGCAAGCACTTTTTTACCGACTGGGCGAACCGGCCTTACGAGCTTGCCACCGATATCACCACACGGATCAGCACCGACACTGTAACCGTGATGAAGCAGCTCAACTTGAAAGCAGACGGCAGCAACTATCTGCCCGGCTTGCCGGTCGTCGACCGGGCTGTCACCTATATCCCCACCGAGCACATCGACGGCAGCGTCATCCGCAAGCTGCGTACCGGGGATTTCATCGGCATCTATACCCATCTGGCCGGGCTGGATGTCACGCACGTCGGATTCTTCATCATGACCGACACAGGCCCGGTGTTACGCAACGCCTCCTCACGCAAGGAAAACGAAAAGGTCGTCGACTCGCCATTCATGGAATACGTGGCGAGAACACCGGGAATCATCGTTTATAGAGCCAAGGAGTAAACGTCACCTCTGCCTTCATTGTCGGCCGCTCACCTGGGCGCGTCGACTGCAATGGATGCGACGCCCGCACGGAAGCAACAGCTGGCGTGCTTGCATGACGCGACTTCAGCGGCCTGCAGCCGAGTGATCTTCGCTGGGCCGCGCGGGGCCGATGCCTGGAAGGGCGCGCGCGTCCGCCGGCCACAATGCCGCGTGCTTCTTCATCCCGCATCTCCCGAAGAAACAAGCCTGCCCGCGTGACCTGGTTTTCTCCTGTGCATCGATTGGCACTCAGGCGGCCAGCAGCATGGCCGCATCCCGAACTCGCTGCTTGCGCGGGCTCCTCAATCGAACCACGCTGCATCTCGACAGGGATCGTCGCTGCGAGCACCGACGGGGTGGCCGGCTAGGCGAAGACACGCGCGACAGCAGACACATTTCATCCGCAGGAGAACTGCCCTTTTCCGTTGCGGAATGATCCTTTCGCAGGTGAACCGTCCCGGGTCTGCAGCTTGATGTCATTTTCGAGTCACTTACGACGATGACGCATGCCACACAAGGTGGCCGGGAATGCCAGGCACGCCTGAGCACTTCGATTGCACGCTGGGAAGTCCGCACTGCAATTCTCCGAACCGTTGATGGCGGCAGCTGCGCCAGACCGTGTCTGCGTGGCGCACGTCGACCGTGCTGTCGCGCGCGTTGCCCTGCCAACAGCGAGCTGTGCGCTGCAATCGAGGCCGGCACCGCCATGCGCCCATCGAATGAGGTGCCAGCCATCGATGCCTCACGTCAGCAGCCGCGCAAGCCCGGGCGGCAGCACGCCGCCCTTCCCCCCACAGCGAGGACATGCCGTGATGAAGATCCCTTCAGCCAGTGCTTCCCAGCCACCACGACCGACCGATACAGACGTCGTGATCGACATAGCGCCGCCACAACAGCACACCGCGGCGCCGACGCCTGCGGCGAACCCTGCATTGTCGCGCCTGGCTCCCAGACCGTCCGGACGGCGCAGCAACCCGGAGCGCGGCACAGGATCCGGCAGCGCTGCCGACATAAGCCAGCACGGCGGTGAGAGCCCGCTGCTGCATGCCGACAACAGCACCAGCGAGCGCTTCTTCGACGCCGTGGACTTCCTGTCAGCAGCAGAGACGTCGTCCATTGACCACGAACACGCTGCACCACCGGATCCGCCGGTGCCCACACCTGCTGCCACTACCACGCCGACACGCAGCGAGCGCTTGGGTGCACTGGCTGCATCGATCAGGACCGGTGCAGTGCGTGGCGCAAGCGCCGTGTTCGGGCCGACTGCCAGCGCGGTGGCGGCGGCAGCGCACGGCATAGTCCCGACCAGTTTCGACGGACAATACCTGGGTGCTGCGCTGGGTCATCTGGTGCACCAGGCCAGTTCGGTGGGACCGACCACGTTCGCACGTGAGTTGCTGGGCGAAGGATTGTTTGCCGCGCTCCGCCAGCTTCCGCCCGAAGCGGTGGTCGCCATGCAGGCCGTCTCCGGCACGCTACAGATGGCGCTGCATACGCTGCGACGCAACCGCGAGAACCGCAATCCGGACGCGGCTGCGCGGGGCTTCCACAATCTCAGTCTCGAACAGTGGGATGCATTGTCCGTCCAAGAACAGGGAAGCAGGAGAGAAGAACAGCAGCATTATTCGAATCTGGTCACCCGGCTCGCGCTCGGCGGCATCCTGAGCAACATCGCCGTGGGTGCGGCCGGCAAGGCATCTGGCCAACCGGAGCTGGCTGCCAGGCTGCTGGCCAGCGACCTGAAGATCGCCGCCTATGCCGCAGCCCGCGACACCATCCAGGCCACTTTCAAGATGGTGGGAATGCAAGACCCGGCCCGCTCCAATGGCGGCATCAGCGATCCGCACATCACCAGCGCCGGCAGGTTCTACGGCATGGCCAACGTGCTGGCCAACCTGGCATCGAACGAGCTGGCATCGCCGGACTTTGCAGCGGCCCGGCAGCGCTGGGCCGGCCTGAGCTCGCCTTTCACCAAGGGCGAGGCAACCAGCGTCATCCTGCGTCAATCGGCGATGACGGCGGCCTTGAATGTCGGCCTGGAAACGGCGGACTGGATCAACGTCACCCAGCACGAAGCCGACCAGGCCGGGACCAAGCAGATCTGGGAACCGGAGTGGAAGGGCAAGCGCGAGGATTACGAGAGGGTCATGGATCATTCGGTCGCCCGCACGGCCGCCATCAATTCCAATATCGCGCTTGGTACCGCCATCAACATGATTGGCGCCTGGGTCGGGCTGTCGCCCGCACGCAGCGGCCTGCTCTCCAACACGGTGTCCGGCGTGGCCGCCGGCATGCAGTACAAGACCATCGGCGCCACCTGGCAGGCCGATGGGGCCGTTCGCGCAGCCGAGGCGGCTCGCTCGCAGGCCGGGTAAGCACAGCGATCAAACCACCGCGCTCGCCATCCGGCGGGCGCGGTGTGTACTCCCACGGCACTACCTCTGGGCACGCAGTGTGGGCAGGCAAGCAACGCAATGCGCCATCGCTGCGTGCAGCAGCCTTACTCGGCAACCACGCCGCGCTTGCTCAGGATCGCGTGGATGGCATGCGCATACTTGTCACGCTCGGCGGGCGTTTCGGAATGATAGGCACCGACGGCGGCCCAGGTATTTCCGTATTTATTGGTCATCTCGCGCAGCCGCCAGGCGGCGACATACACGCTGACGCACGGCTGCATCAACGCGTCCCTGGAGATGCCGTAGCTGGAAAGACGGCGTAGGTGGATCGAGTTGATCTGCATCTTTCCGTAGTCGACCGTGCCGTTGTTGTTGCGATGGATGGCGTCGGCACGGCCGCGTGATTCCTGCCATGCGATGGCACGCAGCACCCATGGATTGACGTGTTGATAGCCGGCGGCTTCTTCGAAGCAGTCTGCGCGTGCGAGTGGCGCGGCGCACAGCAACGCCGCCGCAATCAACACCCGGCGCCGCGAAGCGGCTGCCTGCCTGGGCCGGAGCGCGTAGCAGTGTTCGCCCACGGGCAGGCCTTTGGAGAGCGTGGCCCACTGCTGTGGACGGCCAGCGCCCGTGCCGTGCATGGACGGACACGTGGTCGGCGTATCTGTCTCTGTCATGTCTGTCACCTGATCGTCGTTGATTCCAGCAACGTCGCGGAGTGGACAGGCATCCCCGGCTGATCCAACCCCCGCTCGATCGCAACACCATAACGGTGCTGTGCACACGCATGCACTTGCTGCACGAAACGTCTATGACCGAAACGAAATCACCCCACGCATCGTTGCAATGCAGCTGTTTTCCAGCGTATTCCGGATATTTTTCCGCCGCGACGTTCGCAAGTAAAAGCGCGCTTTCGCGTCCTTGCCGATGCATCACCGGCACCTCTTCTACCTTGCGGACGGGGCAATGCAGCGTCCCCGTTGCGACCTTGCCGTGACAGCTTTCCGGCAACCGCGATGTACCCAGTCAACCACATGAGACGGGAATCACCATGGACTCATCTATCGGAAACTTTTCCAACTTCAGCAGCAACGTGCAGACGATGGGCATCGGGCCCCAGCAAACTCAGGACTCCGGTCAGCGCTCGTCTTCGGCTGGCTCCGAGCAACAGCTGGATCAGTTGCTCGCCATGTTCATCATGATGATGCTTCAGCAGAGCCAGGGCAGCGATGCCAATCAGGAATGCGGCAACGACCAGCCGCAGAACGGTCAGCAGGACGGCCTGAGTCCGTTGACCCAGATGTTGATGCAGATCGTGATGCAGCTGATGCAGAACCAGGGCGGCGCCGGCGTGGGCGGTGGCGGTTCGGTCAACAGCAGCCTGGGCGGCAACAGCCTGGGTGGCGGTTTCAACGCCAACCTGTCGAGCATCACCGGCCAGGCCTGATCGGCACTGCGTGCAGGCTGCCGGGCCATGCGGCAGCCTGCACGTTGCAGCACCATCGACTGCCGCGATGCCCTGCTCAGGGCGAGACGATATGCGGGGTCAGCAGGAACAAGCGCTGCAGCCGCGACCCACCCTGCTGGCGATGCTTGAACAGGTTACCCACCAGTGGAATCCTGGACAGCCCGGGCACCTTGTTCAGATCGGTCTGATCGGTATCCTGGGCATAGCCGGCGATCAGCAGGCTCTGGCCTTCGTTGACGAATGCCTGGGTGGTGATCTCGCTGGAAGTGATGACGGGAATGCCATCGACGGTATTGGCGCCCAACTGCCCGTCTTCGATACGCACATCCAGGCGCATCTGCCCGTCGGGCGAGCCCGGCACCACACTCGGCAATACGCGTAGCGACACACCGGCGGACAGGTTGTAGAGGTCCGCGGATGCATAACCGCTGACACGCACGAAGGCCTGCTGCTTGTGGTCCATCACCGCTTCCACATTGTCCAGCGTCGCCACTTGCGGGGTGGACACGATCTTGGCCTTGTTGGTCTGCTCGAGCGCCGACACACGCGTCATCAGGTAACGCCCGGCGTCTCCCAGAACTGCCGTCAAGGTGCCGCCCAACGGAGCGCTTGCCCCTGCCGCCGCCGCACCGCTCAAGCTGCCGTCGTAGCCAAGCTGGCCGCCACGGCCGTCGCCGGTCTGCACATCCACACGCCGGCTGTGGAACCGCCAGTCCACGCCCAGATCCTGCATGGCGCCGTCGCGGATCTCGATGATGGTGGCATCGATCTGCAGCAGCTTGGGGCGGTTGTCGAGCTGCTGGATCAAGCTGCCATAGGCGGCCATGCGCTCCGGGCGGTCGCGGATGAGGATGGCATTGGTGCGCGGGTCGGCTTCGATCACCGGCGCGTCCGATGCCGGCTCGCCGCCGCTGCCTGCATCCACCGCCAGTGGCGCGTCGCGTCTGGCCTGGCTCATCTCCGGCCACACACTGGCCGGCGCGTTGGCGCCCGTACCCGGCAACGGCGGGCTGACCGGCACCCGATCGGACGGCGAGCCACCGCCGAACCACGATGCAGGCAGGCCGAGAATGCCGTTGCCACCGTTGCTGCCGCCGCCATTCTGGGCCTGACCGTTGTTGCCGAAGGTATTGGACGAACCGCCGCCAATCGGTTGCACCCGCCCGAAATTGGCACCCGGCCCGGGCAGCGCCGCCGTGGGCGCGCCATGCACGCCGTACATGCTGCGCAACAGGCTGGCCATGCCCGGCACCTGAACGTCCTGCCCACCGATGCGGGTGCTGTGATCGGCGGCCTGCGCGTAATGCAGTTGAAACACCTGCACTTCGGTGGCATCGCGTTGGCGCGCGCCCTGCTCGACTTGTCTGGCGATCGCAGCGACGGTATCCACATAACCCGGCGGGCCGGACACCACCGCCACGTGCGCCGCCTCGTCGTAACGGACCGGAAAGCGCGGATCGTCCAGCCGCATGCGTGCAAGCGCATCCCGCAGCGCACTGGTCGATGCAGTGCCCAGATTCAAGGTTGCATTCTTGGTTTCGTTGGCGCCCCAGATCCTGAGCACGGCACCGTCGTAATACCAGACGAAGCCGAACGTCGCAGACAGATCGTCGAGGAATTTCTGCGGGCTGGCCTCGAACTTGCCACTGAGCGTGCCGGTCACTTCCGGTGAAATCCAGGTGGTGATGGATTGGCTGGCGGACAGGTCGCGCAGCACCTCCTTGAGATCCTTGTGGTCGGCAACGTATTTGAAGCTGCGCGAATGCCACGGCACCTGCGCGGCAGTGGCATGCGACGGCAGCAGCGGCAGCAGGCTCAATAGCAACGCGGCGGCCAATGGCGCACGTCGATGGCGGTGAACTGGAGGACAGGCGTATGCCATGGCGTTCCCTCTGCGAGGCAAGTGAAAGAAGTCGATGGGGCGGCACCTGGCAGGCAGGCGTCGTCCGGGATTGCGTGCCGGATGCAGGCGGCTGCAGACACGGCGTCACACAGCAAATCCGGGGCTGATGCGGTCAGTGTAGGCAGCGCACCGCAGGCGATGTCTCAACAATGATCAATTCGCTGCGCCTCCTTTGCCGCGGATGTTGGCGGCATCGTGCAACTGCTGCTGGAAGTGGATGAAGCTAAGTGCGTCACCGGATTGCGCAATGAACACGCTGGTCAGGAACGCGAGCAGCAGCAGCGCCAGGACCCCACGGATCGGCTGGCTCAGATTGGAAGGCTCCAGCTTGTCGGCAGCGCGGGCCACAAAGCCGATGGCCAGATCCACCAGCACCAGCACCAACATCAGCGGTGCGGCCAGCTTAACGATTGCGGCCATCATGCCGTCGGTCTGCTGGATGACGAAGGATTCGGCGACCGCCCCCATGTCCGGCGTGAGCTGACTCAACGGCCACCAACGAAACGATTCGAACAGCGTACCGAGCAGCATCAGCATGCCGCCCAGCGCGTAGAAGGACACGATCGCCAGCTGCATCAACACCGTGGAGACCGGCGTGCTCTGCTCACCGCTCAGCGGGTTGGTCATCTGCACGTTGTTGTAGCCGGACACATCGTCGATCAGCAGGCCCACGCTCTCGGCAATCCAGAACACCGTGGATGCGGCAAACCCGATCATCAGGCCAATGAAGGCTTCCTTGAACACCAGCCCGACCAGGCCGGCTGCTTCGATCCTGGCCAGCGCATCGGCCGGCTGTCCGTAGGCGATGAAGGAACTGAGCACATAGATCACGCCGTTGCGCGCCATCCCCGGAAGACTGTCCTGTGCCGTGGCCGGCAGCACGAAGAACATCACGAACACGCGCACCCCGCACAACGCCAGCAAGGTCAGCAGCGACACGCCCTGGGACGACAGCGCCAGTAGCGCGGTGGCGGTGTCGCTCATTGCCGCACTCCGCGCGCGGCACGATGCAGGCGCAGCCCGACCAGAGCCTCGATCGCGTCTTCCTCTTCGGCCACGTCGCGTTGTGCCTGCCAGGCACGCTGCGCGTGGGCGGCTTTCTGCGCATACGCATCCGCCTGCGCCTGCAGTTTGCTCAGTGCCTGTTGCACTGATGCGGTCTCGTCGCGTGCGCTCTGCACCGCCTGCGTCGCTGCGACCAATGCCTGCTCTGCGGCGCGGCAGCGCTCTTCCAGCACGGCGCGGAAGCGCTGGTGCTGCAGGATCGCCTCGATGCCGATCGGCTCACCCGCGCCGGCCTTGTCGGCCAGCGTGTCATCGAACGCGGCCAGACGCGCAGTGCAGGCGCTGGCCTCCTGACTGCAACTGACGCGTTCGCGCTCGCACTGCGCCAGCGCACGCCTGCAGTCGCCCAGACGGTCCTGCATCCGCGCGTGACGGCGCGTCTTCAGCTGCTGCAATGTCGCCCAGGTGCTGGCACGCTCACGCATCGTCGATCACGCCGGCAAGCTGCTCCAGGGTGGTGTCGTAGTCGCTGAGCTGGTCGGTGGGCTGGCTGAGGAAGTCGCGAATGGCGTCGATCCTGGCGATTGCCTCGTCGGCGACCGCATCGCTGCCCTGGCGGTATTCGCCGACCTGCAGCAAGGTCTCCACCTCGTTGTACTTGGCCAGCAGACGCCGCAGCTGGCCGGCGTACCGGCGTTGCTCGACAGACACGATCTGGCTCATCACCCGGCTCAGGCTTCCCAGCACATCGATGGCCGGGTACTGGTTCCTGGCGGCGATCTCGCGCGACAGAATCAGATGCCCATCCAGGATGCCGCGCACTTCCTCGGCGATCGGATCGCTGCCGGTGTCGTCCTCGGCCAGCACGGTGTAGAAGGCGGTGATCGAGCCGGTCTCGCCCATGCCGGCACGTTCGAGCAGGCGCGGCAACTCGGCAAACACCGACGGCGGGAAGCCGCGTCGGGTGGGCGGCTCGCCGGCGGCCAGGCCGATCTCGCGTTGCGCGCGGGCAAAGCGCGTCAGCGAGTCCATCATCAGCAGCACGCGCAGGCCCTGATCGCGAAAATATTCGGCGATGGCGGTGCCGACATAGGCCGCCTTGGCGCGCTCGATGGAGGAGCGGTCGGAGGTGGCGCACACCACCACGCTGCGCGCCAGGCCATCCTGGCCAAGAATCATCTCGATGAACTCACGCACTTCGCGCCCGCGCTCGCCGATCAGCACGATCACGTTGACGTCGCACTGCGTTCCGCGCGCGAACATGCCCATCAAGGTGCTCTTGCCGACGCCGGCGGCGGCGAAGATGCCCATGCGCTGGCCTTCGCCAAGCGTCATCAGGCCATCGACGATGCGCACGCCGGTCGGCATCGGTTGTTCGATCAGGCGCCGGCGCATCGGGTCCGGCGCCTGCGCCTGGATCTGCACCCAGCCGTCGCCGGCGACCGGCCCCTGGCCATCGGCCGGCTCGCCCAGGCCATCGAGCACGCGGCCTAGCAGCGCCGACCCGACCGGCACCGCCAAGGGGCGCCCCGACCCGATCACACGCGTCTCGCGCGACAAGCCGACCAGCTCGCCGAACGGCGCCAGCAGGGCGAGATTGCGGCTGAAGCCCACCACCTCGGCGCGCTGCAACAGCCTGCCATCGCGCTGGCGCAACTCGCACACCTCACCCAGGCTGACCTGCACCCCGGCGACCTTGAGCATGGTGCCGATCACTTCGACCACCTTGCCGTAGCGGCGACCGAAGGCCAGCGCAGCCAGTTCGCGCTCGAGCGTTGCCTCCAGCAGCGGCATCTCAACCGTCATCTTGCACCGCCTGCGGCGCGGCCAGGACGCGGCGGATGACCCGCTGCAGGCTGCGCAGCTGATCGCGCAGATCGGCCTCGAACACGCCGGTATCCCATTCGCACACGCAGGCGCCCAGCGCCAGCTGCGCGTCGCCGCACAGTTCCACCGGCATGGCCCAGCCGGCGGCCGCCGCGGCCGCATCGAAGGCGCGCCGCGCGTCTTCCAGCGCATCCGGATGCACGCTCACTCGCAGGCCCTTGGCCTCGTCCAACGCACCGTCCAGCGCCTGTGCGGCGCGCGCGTACAGCGCAGCGGGATCGTGCCCATGCAGGACCTGAGCGCAGGCATGCGCGACGATCCCGGCCAGACGCTCGCGGGCGCGCTGCGCGGCATCCTCGGCCGCGAAGGCATGGCGTACGCCGCGCTCGTTCCATGCGTCGAGCTGGCGGCGCAGCCCGGCGGCATAGCCCAACCGTGCGCTGCGCTCGGCCTTGTCCCGGGCATCGTTGAGGATCGCCGCGGCCTGCTGCTGCGCATCGTCGATCAGCGCCTGCGCACGCGCCTGGGCGTCTGCCAGCGTCTGCGCGCACCGCGCGTGCACCTGTACAGCCGCGGCATCCAGTTCCAGCACACAGGCCAACGCCTCGCGGGGAATGAGGTCGCCGTCCAGGCCCACCGCCTCCTGCGTGGACCTCAGCCACAGACGCATGGCAACTCCGGCAGCAAGGTGGGAAGCGCCTGCAGGAAGGCATCGCTGGCGCCATCTGCAGCGACAGGCGCCACACGGGCAGCGCCCAACGGCAAGGACAGCGCGATCACCTTGGCGACGCAGGGGTCGGGCCAGGCGCCATCGGCCGCCAGGCGACGCCAGCCATCGCCGACCCATGCCGCCGGGTCGGCATCGCGCGGCAACAGCGGCGCTGTCATGCCGGTGACCGCGCGATGGCGCACATGGTCGAGCACTGCCTGCCCCACCCGCTGCTCGAACCAGCTCAGGCGCTCGCGCTCGATGCAGCGGCGCAGCGCCAATGCACGCGAGAACAACGCGCGGCTCATCAACACCTTGGCGAGCAGCTCGGGCGCCAGCATGACCAGCCGGCTGGCCAGCGGATCCAGCGCACAGGGCGGCATGCTCGACCACCCTGTCCAGGCCTGGACCACTCGCACACGACGCTGCGCAGGCGCACCTTCCCAGCCCGACGCAGCGACCGGGCCCAGCCAGTGGGCCACCCGGTCTGCATCCAGCGATTGCGCCAGCGCGGATACCGCCGCCGTCCCGCGTTGAAGCCACAGTGCCGCGTTGTCGATGCGTGCCTGGTCGATGCGTGACTTATCCATCCGCCGGCCTCACCCAGCATGTTTTCTGGACAACTCGCGCAGGCGCTGCCAGCCGCCCCAGCGGCGTGCATTGGCGTTCGGCCACCAGTACAGCGCTGCCGCAGCGAGCGCCACGCACAACGCCAGCACGCAGCCGGCCAGCCATGGCCACGCCCAGGCACGTGGCGGTGGCGATGCGGAAAACTGCGCGTCGCTTTCCGCACCACCGGGCACCAGCGTGACGCTGACGTTCTCGTAGGTCAGTCCTTCCACGCTGTGCATCACCAGCGTCTTGATGCTGGGCACCAGGCTGGTCAGATCGCTACCGACGCGAAACTTGATGAACACCGCGGCGCTGGAGGGCTTGACCAAAGTGGACAGCGGGTCGTTGTTGGGAAGCACGATCTCCACATCGGCCGCGATCACGCCATCGATATTCGACAAGGTCTGCGACAGCTGCTGCGACACGCCGTAGATGAAGCGCACGCGTTCTTCAGTGGGTGTGGAAATCAGGCCGTCCTTCTTGAACATCTCGCCAAGATTGGCGTGCCGCTCGTGCGGCATGCCATGCGCGCGCAGCACCTGCAACGCGTACGACACCTGATCGTGCGGCGCGTTGACCGCCCAGGTCTTGCCGTCGTCGGGGGTGACCTTGTCTGCATCCACACCGGCCGTCAGCAGCACGGCGAGCATGTCGTTGGCATCGTTCTCGGTCAGCCCGGAATAGAGCTGCTGGTCGCAGCCAGACAGCAGCAGTGCCAGCAGCAACACCACCAGATATCTGAGCGTTCGCATGCTATTGGTTCTTGAACAGTGTCTGCACGGCGTTCTTGCCCGACTGTGCCACGCCAACGCTGACATTGAGGTTGAAGCCGACCATCGTCAGCTCGTGCATCAACTTCATTTGCTGCGAGGCCATTTCCTGCAGGCCCATGGTCGGCGCCTGCATGCTGAAGGCGTCGATATGCTCGGTCATGGTCCGCACGCCATCGTTCTGCACGTCGACCATGCGGCTCACCATGCTCGGCTCTCCCACACGCTGCATGGCAGGTGGCAGCGGGCTGGAGGACTGCATCAGTGCCTGGAAGCGATTGACCAGCGCCTGGTTCGGCGTCGCCATCGGCGACACCGCTGACGCGGACAGGCCGGTACCGGCAGTGATCGGTGCAACAGGAGGAATGAGCGTCATGACGTGTTCCGCAGGCTGGGTGAGGTCCGGGTCAGGCGCGCAGATACTGGGCGTTGGGAACTTCCATCGGCGCGGCGGATTCTGCCGCCGCTTCCAGCTGTGCGGGTGCCGGCGTGTAGCGGCCTGACAGTGCCTTGACCAGGCCAACGGCGTCGGCATCGGCGTCTTCTTCGATCAGGCCGTCTGCAATGCCATGCCACGACGGGTCGCCCACCGCAAACAGGCAACACGCGTACAAGGCCTTGCACAACGGCTTGGAGCCTGCATCGGCCTCCAGCTCACGCAGCAGGCGCGCGCCCTCCAGATAACTGCCGCGCTTGATCGCAATCCAGGCGTCGAAGGTATCCAGCGCCTTCAGCTCCGGCCGCAGCACCCGCACGGCGGCCAGCACCGCTGCGGCTTCTTCGAGTTTTTCGTGGGTCAGCCCGACCGTGATCAGTTCAATCAGCCCACTCACGACCGCACCGGGACATTCGATGTTTTCCATACCGCACCTCGTCATTCAATGGCTGTGGACAGCATGCGTGCGTAACGTACGCGTCGGCGCCAACCAAGACTTTTCAGAAGCGAACATCGGAATACCATCGCGAACAAACACAGCGTGCTTCGTCCACCCATGCACACGTTCGCCCTGGAAGCGGATCGCCTGGCGATGGCTCGACCAGAATCGGCGCGCAGCAACAGCGGCCGGAGATCGCCATGTCGGATGAGAAGACCGAGAAGCCGACCGAAAAAAAACTACAGGATGCGCGCAGGGATGGAGAAATCCCGGTCAGCCCGGATGTCACTGCCGCCGCCGTGCTGCTGGCCGCGTTGTTGGTGATGAAACTGGCAGGCAGCTATTTTGTCGAACACCTGCACGCCTTGCTGTCGATCGGTCTCGATTTCAGCGCCAATACGCGCGATGCCACCGCCTTGAATCGTGCGCTCGGTCGCATCGGCATCCAGGGATTGATGCTGACGCTGCCCTTCGTGGTCGCGTGCCTGGCCGCCGGATTGATCGGCAGCTTCCTGCAGACCGGGCTCAATGCCTCGCTCAAACCGGTCACGCCCAAGTTCGATTCGCTCAACCCCGTGAACGGCGTCAAGAAACTCTTTTCGTTGCGTAGTCTCATCAACCTGCTGAAGCTGGGCATCAAGGCCGCGGTGATCGGCGTGGTGCTGTGGTACGGCCTGCGCGCACTGATGCCGACGATCATCGGGCTGGCCTACCAGCCAACGCCCGACATCGCCCAGATCGGCTGGCGTGCGTTGGGCATTCTGTGCGCGCTGGCGGTACTGGTGTTCGTGCTGGTGGGCGCGGCCGACTGGAGCGTGCAGCATTGGCTGTTCATTCGCGACAAACGCATGAGCAAGGACGAGCAGAAGCGCGAACACAAGGACAGCGAAGGCGACCCGGAACTGAAGGGAAAGCGCAAGGAATTCGCCAAGGAACTGGTCTTCGGCGATCCACGCGAGCGCGTCGCCAAGGCCAAGGTGATGGTGGTCAACCCGACCCATTACGCCGTCGCGCTCGCCTACGAACCAGACGGCTTCGGTCTGCCGCAAGTGGTTGCCAAGGGCGTGGACGACGGTGCGCTGGAACTGCGTGCCTATGCGCACAACCAGGGCATTCCGATCGTGGCGAACCCGCCCTTGGCGCGTGCGCTGCATCAGGTCGAACTGGGCGAGGCGGTGCCTGAAGCGCTGTTCGAAACGGTGGCGGTGGTGCTGCGCTGGGTCGATGCGCTGGGCCGCGACAACGATGACGGCAGCGGTCCGCTGCCCTGCTAGGAGATCGCATGCGCCTGACACGGTATTTCGCATACACCGGTGAAGTGGCGATCGCCGCCCTGGTGGTGGCGGTCATCGGCCTGATGATCCTGCCACTGCCCACCCCGCTGATCGACACGCTGCTGGGCATCAACATCACCCTCAGCGTGGTGCTGCTGATGGTCACGATGTATGTGCCCGACTCGATCTCACTGTCGTCGTTTCCCTCGTTGCTGCTGTTCACCACGCTGCTACGGCTGTCGTTGAACATCGCATCGACAAAATCGATCCTGCTGCATGCCGAGGCCGGCCATATCATCGAGAGCTTCGGCGAGCTGGTGGTCGGCGGCAACCTGGTGGTGGGCCTGGTGGTGTTCCTGATCATCACCACGGTGCAGTTCATCGTGATCGCCAAGGGCTCCGAGCGCGTTGCCGAAGTGGGTGCGCGCTTCACCCTGGATGCGATGCCCGGCAAGCAGATGAGCATCGATGCCGACCTGCGCGGCGGCAACCTGAGCGCGGACGAAGCACGCAGCAAACGCGCGCGGCTGGCCATCGAGAGTCAACTGCACGGCGGCATGGATGGCGCCATGAAATTCGTCAAGGGCGACGCCATCGCCGGCTTGGTGATCACCATGGTAAATATCCTGGCCGGCATCGTGGTGGGCGTGACCTACCACGGCATGAGCGCAGGCGAGGCGGCCAACCGTTTTGCGATCCTGTCGGTCGGCGATGCGATGGTGTCGCAGATCGCCTCGCTGCTGATCTCGGTGGCGGCCGGCGTCATGATCACCCGCGTGGCCAACGAAAACGAGGCCAGGATCAGCTCGCTCGGGCTCGAGATCGGCCGCCAGCTCACCGGCAATGCGCGCGCCCTGCTGGCGGCGAGCGTGCTGCTCGCCTGCTTTGCGTTCGTTCCGGGATTTCCTGCGGTGCTGTTCGTGCTGCTGGCGGCGGCCGTGGGCGCAGGCGGTTATACGATCTGGCGCAAGCAACGCGATGTCAGCGGCAGCGATCAGCACACGCTGCCATCGACCAGCCGCAAGGGGGCAAAGGGTGATGCGCCGCACATCCGCAAGAGCGCGCCGGATTTCGCCTCGCCCCTGTCGATGCGGCTGTCGCCGCAACTGGCTGCGCAGCTCGACCCGGCGCTGCTGGACCAGGCGATCGAGAGCGAGCGCCGGCAGCTGGTGGAACTGCTGGGCCTCCCGTTTCCCGGGATCGCGATCTGGCAGAGCGACTCCCTGCAGGACCTGCAGTACGAAGTGCTGATTCACGACGTCCCCGAAACCCGCGACACGTTGAGCGATACCGCGGACCTGCAGAAAGCGCTGGCCCAACAGGCCATCGCGCCGCTGCGTGCACGCGCGCATCTATTCGTCGGCATCCAGGAAACGCAGTGGATGCTGGAACAAGTCAGTGCGGACTATCCCGGGCTGGTGGCAGAGGTCAACAAGGCCATGCCCGCGCAGCGCATTGCCGATGTCTTGCGCCGGCTGCTGGAAGAACGCATCCCGGTGCGCAACATCAAGAGCATCCTGGAGAGCCTGGTGGTGTGGGGACCGAAGGAAAAGGACCTGCTGATGCTGACCGAGTATGTGCGCTGCGATCTCGGCCGCTATCTGGCGCACACGGCCACCGCAGGTACCGGGCAGCTGCCTGCGGTGATGCTCGACCACGCGGTGGAACAGTTGATCCGGCAGTCGATTCGCGCCACGCCGGCAGGCAATTTCCTGGCGCTGCCACCGGAGCAGGCCAACCAGCTGGTCGAGCAGGTGGAACGCATCGTCGAAGATCAGGCGCGGCATCCACTGGCAGTGGTCGCATCGATGGACGTGCGGCGTTATGTCCGCCGGATGATCGAGGCGCGCCTGAACTGGCTGGAGGTGTATTCGTTCCAGGAACTGGGTGCAGAGGTGCAGCTGCAGCCGATCGGCAGAGTGGTGGCTTGATGCGCAAGCCACCGGTTCGCCACGTGCGCATCCTGCCTGTCACCGGTAAACCGCTGCAGCCGCCCGCAGCGCCCATACCGGGGCGTGCGACGCAGCGTGTCAGCTTCATGCAACTTCGCCGGCGCCTGGGCAGCGTGCTGCCCGGATTGCCGGGCATGGTGTCGCCGGAGGATGGCGACGACACTGCGCCGCTGCCCGAAGCGGCGGATGCTGTCCGCGACGGTCACGACGCTGCGCGGCTGCAAAGCGCGCCAGCCTGCCTGGATGACGGTCATCGTGGACAGATCGCCCGAGGCGAGAACAGCGACGCGCTGGGTCGGCAGATCGCCGCCGAGTGGATCCGCACCCAACGCGCGCAGATGGCCATCCACCATATCGCGCTACGAGTGGCCGAGTTCTGCAATGCCACGCCGGTGCGCGGCGCAGGAATCTGGGAGGCATGGCTGGAGATCAACCACGACATCCTGCCGCAGACCACGCTGTTGTTGCGGCTTTCGCCAGACCAGCTATCGCTTCGCTTCGACAGCGGCTCGCCCCAGACGCGCGAGGTACTTTGCAATGGAAGAAAGCGTCTGGATACCGCGTTGAAGGCCGCGCTCAGCGGCGCGCTTCAGATCAGCATCGAGGTCGTCTAGCGCACACGCAGCAAGACAGCCATAACCAGGGACCCCGCTTTGTCAACCGAGCCGAGCCCGACGTCACCGACACGCGACCTGTCGCAAGCGCTGACCCACGTGCCCGCCGCACGCGCGCAGCTCGGCAGGGTGCTCTGCGATGCGCGTGCCGTGCAGCGGTGTGGCTTCACCGCGCAACGTCGTGGCATCCGGGCGGCGGAGGCGGCGCGCCTGCAGTTGCAGTTCGATAGCGGCAGCCTGGAGTTGCGGATCGCCGCACGCGACGACCTGGCGCCGCTGTTGAACGAAGCCGACGACGCCCTGCGTGCGGCGATCGCCGGCGTGCTGTTGAACGATTTCCTGCACGCCTTCGCAGCGCTCGGGCTGGGCACTGCCGAGGTTGTCGCGTTCGAGCGCTGTGCGGACGCAGCCGATCGCCCGGAGATCGGCATCACCCTGGGCGGCATCGACGCGATCGCAGAGACCGCCAGCCCGCTGCTGCTTGCCGCGCTGCAAACGGCTGTCGCTGCGCTGGCGACGCCATCGCCGCTGCCGGCCTGGCTGGGCGCACTGCGGCTGAGCACGCGCCTGCGCATCGGCCAGCGCACCGCAACGGCGACGCTGCTGCAAGCGCTGCGCCCGGGCGATGTGCTGCTGCACGCACTCGCCCCGGCTCCCGTGCGCAACGGCGAGCTGCTCTGGGGCATCTCTGGAGGCGCGGTGTTGCGCGCTCCGGTGGCCCTGAACCTGCAACAGATGATTCTGGAGACCGCTCCCGCCATGCAGCACGATATTCCCGAGCTCGATGCCACATCGGCCAACACCGATGTGGCGGCACTGGAACTGCCTGTCCACCTGGAAGTGGACCAACTTGCACTGTCTGTGTCGGTGCTGTCGGGCCTGCAGCCCGGCCAGATCCTCGAACTGTCGGTGCCGGTGGATCAGGCCGACATCCGTCTGGTCGTCTACGGCCAGACCATCGGCATCGGCCGGCTGCTGGCGGTAGGCGAACATCTCGGCGTGCAGATCCTCAGCATGTCGGAGACTGCGCATGCAGATGCCTGATGTCGGCTCGCTGCTGCTGGTGGTCGTCATGCTGGGCTTGCTGCCCTTCGCAGCGATGGTGGTGACCTCCTACACCAAGATCGTGGTGGTGCTCGGCTTGCTGCGCAATGCCATCGGTGTACAGCAGGTGCCGCCGAACATGGTCCTCAACGGCGTCGCGTTGCTGGTGTCGTGCTTTGTGATGGCGCCGGTGGGCATGGAGGCATTCAAGGCCGCGCAGAACTACAGCCCCGGTGCCGACAACAGCCGCGTGGTGGTGCTGCTCGACGCCTGCCGCGAACCGTTCCGGCAGTTCCTGCTCAAGCACACGCGCGAGCGCGAGAAAGCCTTCTTCATTCGTTCGGCGCAGCAGATCTGGCCCAAGGACAAGGCCGACACGCTCAAGCCGGACGATCTTCTGGTCTTGGCACCGGCATTCACGCTCAGCGAGCTGACCGAGGCGTTCCGTATCGGATTCCTGCTGTATCTGGTGTTCATCGTGATCGATCTGGTGGTGGCCAATGCGTTGATGGCAATGGGTCTGTCGCAGGTGACCCCGACCAACGTGGCCATTCCGTTCAAGCTGCTGTTGTTCGTGGCGCTGGATGGCTGGTCCATGCTGATCCACGGCCTGGTCTTGAGTTATCGGTGACGCCATGGACCATGACGATCTGGTGCGATTCACCTCCGAAGCCTTGTTGCTGTGTCTCAAGGTGTCCTTGCCGGTGGTCGGCGTTGCCGCGCTGGCTGGCTTGTTGATCGCCTTCATCCAGGCAGTGATGTCGCTGCAGGATGCCTCGATTTCGTTCGCGCTCAAGCTGGTGGTGGTGGTGGCGGCCATTGCGATCACCGCGCCGTGGGGCGCCTCGGCGATCATGCAGTTCGGCCAGGCGCTGATGCAGGCGGCGTTTCCATGATCCGGCGCATTTCGCCAGGTGCCCTGCCGCCGTCGCTGCCGAGCGCGCCCGGCGCATCGCACCACCATGCCGATGCGCCTGGCGCTGGCGCACAGCCGCTGGCGGACACGCCACATCATGGACCGCGTCTGCGCCCCGCTCCGCCGCGCAGGCGGCGACGCGGCATGCGGTCGCTGGATGGCATGGACGACGAGCTCGACGCCACCGAGCTGGAAGACGCCGAGGCAGCACGTGTCTCGGCGCTGCGCGGCCGGGTCAGCATCGCAATCGCTCAGCCGCAGGAACAGGGGCAAGGCCAGGACGATCAGCATGGCGCCGGCGCTCGCGCACACGCCGGCGATCCGCAGGCAGAGACGTGGCCAAGCGCCTCGCCGGTCCACCGGGACGAGGATGTGCGTGCGGGTGTCCAGGCAGTCATCGATCGCTATGCGGCAACGCGCGCCGGTGACCAGACGCTCAGACGGCACGCCCTCACCGCTGCGTTCGTGGAGTTGCGTGACATCGGCATTGCCCATCCGGTTGCCGCATCGCTGACCACCATGGTCTGGATGTTGATGCGCGAGCACCTGCAATCCGGCCAGACGGGCAGCTTTGCCGAAAGCATGGACACCTTGCGCAAACGCCTGGTGGAGATGGTGCACGCGCAACCGGAGCCCACACCAGCACTACGCAGCTACAACCTGCTGCTGCCATTGATGCTGATCAGCGCGGGAAAACCGCGCAGACCCGCTGATTGTGCGCGTGGCGTCACGCGTTTGAACACGCTACTGATGGAACACCAAGACGGGGCCGCTCAGGGGATTCGTGCATGACCATGCAACTTCGCATACTGACGGGAATACACGCCGGCGCGCGATTAGATTTGCAGCCAGGCAGCTATACGTTGGGCGCCGATCCCCAGGCCGAGATCCGGATCGAAGACTGGCCTGATTGCCCGCTCATCATCGAGGTGGATGCAGATGGTCAAGTTCGTTATCGCAGCGACGCGTTGCCAACGACACCGTTTGTTGCGCTGCATCCAATGCGGTTTGGTCCGTTGGTGCTCTGCATCGGTGAGGCCGCGGCCGATTGGCCGGACGATGTGGCACTGCTGGAGCGGTTGCTGTCTCCCGCCGCAACGCCGGCAACACCTCCGCCACCCAGGTCCAGGCGTACTGCGATGCGCGCAGTGGTGGGCGCCATGCTAGCGCTGGCCGCCGCGGCGCTGCTGCCCTCCCTGCTGCCGGCGTTTCTCTCCGATGCTGCTCCGGCGCGCAGCCAGGACAACCAGCTCAACCAGGTCCGGTCCGTGCTGAAACGGCTTGGCTTGCGCGAAGCGCGCGTGGAGCAGGTCGGCCCGCGCGTGCGGGTCGAGGGCCTGGTGGCGAGCAGCGCGGATGCGGCGCGCCTGCGTGCACAACTGCATCGGTATCAACATGCCGTCACGGTCGATGTGGTGGTGGTGGATGAGGTGCTGGCCACCCTGCGCGACACCCTGGCAGACCGCGATCTGAACGTTCGCTACGACGGTCAAGGCGTGTTTTCCATCGCCGGCAGCAGCGACAACGCAGAACGTGCAATCCGGCGGATTGCCGATCTACGCAGCGATCTGGGCCCGGAGATCCGCAAGCTGCATGTGGACATCACCCAGCAGGACCCGTCGGTAAAACCGCCTTCCAACTACGATGCCGCCCTGTTGGTTGAAGGACTGCATTACGTGGAGACACCGGACGGCACCAAGCACCTGACTTCCCTGCCGCAGCAAGCGGCGCCATGAGAACCACACCATGTTCGATGCCATGACAGACACAGTCACCCAGGATATGAGCAAGATCTTGCAGACCAAGGCGCTGGATGTCTCCGGCGAGCGACTGCGCAACGTCGAGGCAGCGCTGCATACGACGGCGCAACAGATCCGTGTGCACTGGTCTGCAGCGAGCGATCAGGCCGCGCGCAACGATTTCACTGTCTTGCACGACGGCATCAACGCCGCGCGCGACATCGTCGCGCATGTTGCCGGCATGCCTTGACCATCGATTTCCCTGGTCGCCTCGACCAGATAAAACGCGCCGGCAGGCGCCCCCGCTTTAATTAACTGCTAAGGAGTCTTCGTATGGCTTTACTTCCCGAAATGAGTTCATTGCACTCGCGCTTCGGCCAGGGCGTGGACAGCTTTACCGGAGGCGTTTCAAATGGAATGTCCGGTGCCGCGGCAACGCATGGGGCGAGCGGGCAGATTGACTCGCTGCTCGGCGACCTCACCGCCTCGGACGAGGATCAAAAGCGCATGAACAACAAGATCACCATGCTCAAGAACGATCTCGACTTCAACGTGGCGCTCAACAAGTTCATCGGCAAGGCCGGCGACAATGCAAAAAGCCTGGTCGGTCAGTAACGGCTTTTGACATGACGCGGGGCCGGTATGCGGCCCTGCGTCAGGTTGCATGACGGATGAGCAGCGCCCGATTCGAAGCGATCGTTCAGCAGATGTGCGAAGCACTGGACCTGCCGGATGTGCAGGCGGTGCTCAGCAGCCGCGTGCTCTGGGTAGACGGGTTTGAAGTCTATCTGCACATGCCTGCAGCCCAGACCGATGATGACGCACAGCAAGCGCCGGAAGAAGAAGCGCTGTATCTACGCATCTCCTACGGCCTTGCTCCTGCGGGACGGACCTTGACGGTCTTCCGGCTGCTACTGGAAGCAAACCTGTCGGTATATGCGCAGGACCAGGCGCAACTCGGATTGAACGATGCCGGCGTGATCGTGCTGGTCGTCCGCGTTCCGCTGGACGACGACGTCGACGGTGCCTGGATCTGCGATCTGCTCGCCCATTACGCCGAGCATGGCCGCTACTGGAACAACAACATCTTCATTGCACACGACGACATGTTCGAAGGAATCGCAACGGGAAACTATCTGTGGCTACGCGCGTGAGGTGCTCGACCTTGCCTGCAGGCTGATGCTTGCCGCGAGATAGGCACGACCCGGCAGCACGCTGTCGGAGCCTTGCGCATCCGCTGCGCCGTGTCACCGCCACGCTATCGCGCCGTTATCCCTCTCGCAGGATTTCTTCCGCCCTTCATCTCTCGCAAGGACACTCGCCAATGAACCTCGCCATCCCCTCACACACCACTGCGAGCTTACAGCCGTCCTCGTTTTCCCTATCGCAGCAGCAGGCCCTCACCGCGGTGATCATGAGCATGCTGGCCTACTGCATGCAACGCATGCTCAGCGACATGCTGCATCCACAGGATCAGCCATCCAGTGACGGCCCGCCGCCGACCAATCCCACTTCGACACCCTCGCTGCCGCCCTCGAACCCGCCCGGCTCCACCAACGCCGGCGGGCAGCACGGCAGCGGGACTGGCGATGGCAGCGGCGGCAGTGGCAGTGGCAGCAACAACAAAGGCAGCGGAAGCACCAGCGGAACAGCAGCCGGCAACGGCGCATCGCCCACCAGCCCAGGTCAACCGGCAACCCCGCCCGGCAGCGGTCAGCCGATCACGCCCGGCCCCAACGGTACACAGGCGCCCCTTCCTCCCGGCAAGGTCGTCACCGCGCCGCCCGGCGTCCAGAACAAGCCCATCGTGGTGCACAAGGGCGAGGTGTTCGACGGCAAGAACCAGCTGTACGTCGGCGGCCCTTGCCTGGGCAAAGGCAACCAGGACGAGCATCAGCAACCGCTGTTCGTGGTCGAGGACGGCGGCAGCCTCTGCAACGTCAACATGACCGGCGGCGGCGACGGCGTGCATTTCATGGGCAGCGGCAAGATGGTCAATTGCGTCAACGAGGATGTCAGCGAGGATGCGGTCACCATCGATGGCCAGGGCAACCGCGAGCATGATGCGGGGATTGCCGGCTGCAGCCCGGAGGTCAGCGGCCGGCCGAAGGTCGAGATCATCAATTGCACGTTCAAGGACGCCGCAGACAAGGTCGTGCAGGACAACGGCGCTGCCGACGTGGTGATGTCGGGCGACACCGTCGAGGGTGCCAGCAAGGTCTTCCGCACCAACGGTGGGCATACCGATATCGACACCAATCTTCAGGTCGAGAATTGCGAGTTCAATCAGGTCAAGGAAGCGGTGTTCCGTACCGACGCGCCCGGCGCGACGGTGAAGCTGGCAAACCTGAAGACCGATGCGCCCAATGAGGTGATTGCCCCCGACGCGTCCCAGGCCATCGGGGCGACACGCATCGGCTACAAGGCCTACAGCGGCTGATCGCAGCCTGCTGCGGCGCTACGCGTCGATCCTGCCCGGCAGATGCATGGCGTTGCCGCATCTGCCGGGCATCGGCGTTGGGTGGTGTCGAAATCACTGCATCCCTACGCGTCGGCTTTTGGCGCCCTGCGCCTGGCGCGCCGGTTTACGCACGCGAGCAGGACATGGGGGATTCTGATGCGCGCTCTGTCTGGTCAATGGCAACGGGGTACAACTGCAGGCCCATATGGCCGACCGTGCCAGCCGAATCCGCAAACGCCAACGGTGCTGGCCACCTGGAATGCACGGCGATGCAACCACATTGCCAGTTCCGGTGAGCGCATGGCGCACAGCAGGACCGACAACAAGCGACAGGCGTCACCGTGGTGACGCCTGTCGTTGCGGCATGCCGTGCGTTTGGATCAACTGCAGCGTCGACCACTCACGGCCGGCCATTTTCCCACTGGCGAAGTGCCTCGCTCTCGTGCAATGCATGCCTGAGCGTCGCCAACCCGGTGTCCAGGGTCTCGGTCAGGTTGTTGCGCGGTACGCCGCTGAACATCGCCGCCTGACCGGCGTGCAGCTCATCGCGCACGGTGTCGATGGTCGCAATCGAGACGGACTGCGTGTCGATCTCCGTGCGCAGTTTCTCCAGCGCATCATGCAATCTGACCGCCTGCGGCCCCGGTGCAGGTGCAAGCGGCTGCCCCTCCTCCAGGGCGCGCGCAATCTGCGCCTGTGTCGGCGCAAACATCGCGATCGCCTCGTTGATCGGCTCGGCCAATGACTGAAGCGTACGGGCGATGGTGCGTTGATGGCTGGCCGCGCTGACGGCACGCTGCTGATCCAGCCGCGTCGCCTGGGTGGTGTTGGCACCGTTCTTGGCCTTAAGCGCATTCCAGACCGTATCGTTGAACAAGGTCTGCACCGCCTGTTGCACGACCGTGGCGGTGGAGTTGGCGGCTTCGCCTGCAACGCTGCCGTTTGCGTTGCCGCCACGCAAGGGCGCAGCGATCAGGCGGCCGGCCCCGAGCGAGGCGAAGTTGGCCAGCACGTTGCTGAGCATGTGACGGCCCAGCACGTCGCGTAGCGCAGTGGTGACCGCGTTGGTGGTGCTCAAGGCCTGCCTGGCCAACGCCAGGCCTTCCTTCCCGGTCTCCAGCAGATAGTGGGGGGGGAACCGCACAGCGTCGGACCATTGCGCAGGCCGACGCGTCTTGTCCGGCAGTGCCAACGCAAACAGATTCAGCCGCTGCTGTCCGCCAAGCAGGTCGGGGACACTCATCTGGCCGGTACGCGCCACCGCCTTGCCGGTTTCGAGCATCGCCTTCTGCACGACCCCTGCCCCGCCAATGGCGAGCGCGCTCAAGCCCAGCTGGCCGGCCGGCGTGCGCGTGCCCGGGTCGTCGGAGGTTCGCCGCGCCGCGTTGAATCCCGCGTTGATCGTCGGCTTGAGCAACAAGGTGTCCAGGGACTTGTCGTCCAGGGTCGATTGCCACTGGGTGATGCCCTGGCGAAGGTCGTAGGTCTGCGCCTTGAGCTCCGCAAGCGTGGGTGCGTCGCCCTCGCCCGGGCGTGTGAAACGCTTGCCCTCGGCAGTGATCTCCAACAGGGCCGGTGGCGGATCGGGCACCAGGATCTTGGGGTCGATGGCCTGGAACCGCGGCAGGTTGGCAACGCGCGCGCGCCGGTCCATTGCCGGGATCAGCAACGTATCGCTGGTATAGGACATCAGGCCCGCCACCGCGCCGGACAGCGTCGTCGTACTCAGCGTCTCGGATCCGGGTGCACGCGCGCCGTCGTAGGCTGCGCCTGCGGCGAGACCGAACGGGGTGCGCATCGAGCCGATGATGAAGGCCCTGAGACATTCGTAAGCGATCGGCCAGGCTGCCTTTGCACCTGCTGTCTTCATGTCGCCGGCGATCTGGTATCCGGCGTCCGGCCCGAACGCCGCGATGCGTTCCTGCACGCGCGCGTCCGCCCATTCCAGATATGCGGCCTGCAGTGCCTCCTGCTCCTCCGAGGGGGCGGCAAATGGCAGGTCAACCAGGCGTGCACGTAGCTGCGCCTTCAACTCAGCCGCTGCCGATTCACTGCGCTGCGCATGGGTCGTTGCAGCGGCAGGTGACTGCGGCTCATCGACAACCGAGGACGTGGGGCTGGCCTGCGCAGTGTGAAACGATGCATCCGTCAGCTCGGAAGAATACGACGACTGCGAGGACTCCGAGCGATGGGATGCGCCATGCGAGGATTCGGCCTGCGTCGTGCCGGCGGTGACGCGACGTGATAACGGTGCGCGACGACCGCGCAGCACCGGCCCCGAAGACAGGCCTGCGAGCAGCCCGGGAGGCGAGCGCGTCTGTGGCGGGGTCACGGTGTCCTCGGCCTGCGTTGGGTGTGCGGGCGCAGAAGATGTTGCGCGGCTGCTGGAAGCGGTCCCGATATTGCTGGTGAGTTTCATGAGGCCACCTCGGCCGCGCTGCCGGCCTGCGTCACCAGCGCATCCAGCACCACACGGGCAACCACTTGCCCGCGCTCCAGCGCGGTGGCCACGGCATCGGGCGTGCGCTCGAGCAACAGCGGGCAGACACATAGCAGGCCAAGGTCCGAGAGCGTGAGCCGCCAGCCGTATTCGGTCAGCAATTGTTCCTGCAGCGCCAGCAGCGTCACCACCTCATCGCCGCCGAGCTCGCGTGCGGCCAACGGCAGGATCACTTCCGGAAACGCCGTCACTTCGCCCTGCTGCATCTGCGTGTGGACACGGCATAGCATGCCCGCAGGCCCAAGGATGGTTTCGCCTCCGCCGAGTCGTCGCGCAAGCTCGCCAGGTAACCCGAGACAGGCGCCAATGCTTAAGAAGAACGCGGTGTTCGCTGCGTGGTGATTTCCTGATTCCAACGTCATCTGAAACTCTCCGGGAAAATGCGATGAGTGGCCAATCCACCATTTCGGTAGAGCGCAGTGTCTGGCTGGCCATGCAAAGCCGGGCAAGACGCTGCGAATCACTCGCGCCGCACACGAAGTTGGTCTGGTGGAAGTCGCGCAACCGAGACCTGTGTCATACGCAGCCTATGTGTGCGGGAACGACAGATGAATCGTTTGAAAGACCGTGGGGAACGCGACGACGCGAATACTCCGCGCAGGCGTGGGCAAGCGTTTTTTGAGCAAGCGCGACATCTTGACTGTTTCGCCAGACGCGCAACTACCGCACACGCGGGGGAATATTCATCCCGGGAAATTGCTCAAACCCGGACATTGATGAGTAGGCAATGCATTGCTTCTCCGGCATCCAGGGCGTCGTGCGATCGCCTTGACTACTTGCCTGTTCAATCTTCGCACCAAGCACCATAAGTAACTTTAATCAATATAGTTAATTTACTATGTGATCCTTATTAAATATTCCAAGCTATATTTATGATTAACCAATAAGTTCAGAGAACGCGTTCACTGCAGCTTTCTCGGATACCTCCCAGACTCCCCGCGTTCGCACACAAGATGAATTTTTCGCTATCTCCCACCGAGCTGGGCAAGCACCCGTCATACTAAACACCCCCGTTAATCAAATAGGTTATGATCCGTGGGTATCTGCTGCTCTAAACAAGACTATGTTTCGAATAACTACGCCCAGTCCGACGCACAGGGCGCATCTCCCCGCTCGCCGGTTAACGCAACGGCAATAGCCTCTTCAAATCAGTTGGACGGGCACTTAGGCGAGCTGGCGGCCTTGAACCGCGGTGCGTCTAGGGTTTCGTCGCTCCGGGGGCCGCGGATTCCTCTTTCACGCGAGCAGATGGCAGTAACCAAAGTCCTGCATCGAGTGAGGGATGAATTCTACCTTCGAAGTTCAAACTTCAAATCATCGAACAAGACCAGGAGTGGACGTGGCGACGTGGAGACACATCGCGTAGAAAATGCGCAGAAAGAGATTTTAAGAATGAGGGGGCAAGCGCTATACGACAGCGATACCAACTTCATCAGTGTCGCAATGGAAGGAAGAGCACATAACTGTGGGGAGCTCGCGTCATTGGCAAAACTTTATCTGGAAGATGAAGGATTTGTGGCACGCACGATTGACTTCAAGGCTGACCATTCTGCTGCAGTCATCGGTGCAGATTTCGGCGGCCTGCCGGCAGACATGACACAATGGGAACCAAGTATTTATATTTGTGATCCCTGGACCAATATCGCGTGTCGGGGCAGCGATTATCCCGATCAATTTCTTGCCAAGATGGCGAAATGGCAAGGACAGGGGAAGTCGATAAAAATCGACAATCGAGGATTTGTCTCACCCCTAGACCAACAATGGGTGAATGACATGCTGCAAGGAGGGAAGGCAGCGTGTTGAATTCACGAATGCCGGCCGAGCAATCTCCGCCGCATTTCTAAACCTATAGTTTGAGAAGCCAGTGATGGCCTCTAAAGCTGAAACCCCGAATTTTTAGTCAATTTATTTGCGCCAAAGATAGATAAATATCATCTTTCATACACCGCCCGTATGGGCGGTGTATTTATGAGTTTAACTATAAATACAGCTTAAGCACGCCACAAGCCCGGCCTGATGCTTCCTGATATTTCGCTGCGTTCTAAAATTTATTTTTCCCACCACGGCCGGCTGCACCAGCTCCTGGAACGGACAAATATCTGATATCCCTAGCGACCGTCTAGACGACGGCCGACATAGCAACATCGCCACATAGGCTCTTGCTTAGAGTACAGCACGAATCGCAACCGATTCAGAGGCTGACACAGCTGCGACTTCGCGACGGAAATCAAGGGCTGCTAAAGCACGTCGGCGCGAGCTCAGACAGATGCCAACCATCGCCAGTGTAATTCTGTGTTAGCGAAAATGCGTACGGCCGTGCTGATCTTCCTACGTTCGGCGCGTGGCATATCAGGCCGCGAAACGCATCGTATAGGCAAGACCCAGATATTGCTAATTCAGTGGCTCGCGGTGACCAGGCCTGCTAATACAAAACGAAGTATCTACTTGACTGGAGCTGGTACATCTTTGGTTCCCAACACACATGCACCTGCGAATTGAGTTGAACGGCCTACTGACGAATTGGGCGATCATGCTGATCGCCCTTCCGTTCACGCAATAAGATGCTGATCAGGAGCGATCATTACCTACGCCGACCGCCCCGTAGATTCCTGAGGTTTTCCTTCATGTCTGCCTCGAAGTTGTCCGCAACTTCCTTCGGGATAATCTGTTTCCCCAGCGGTATTCCGCCCGTGTCCTCCAGCTTCTGGTGGATTTCGCCTTCTTTCTTCTCTTTATCCAATCGCACCTCTTCATAATGCAGGCCCGCCAACACAGGCGCCTTGAGCATGTCGGTCGATCGATTAATGTCGTTGCCTACCAAATATCCTTTAAACCCGTTAATGCGCTCTTGCCCCTTGGTTGCGCCCTTGCCTTCTCCTTTGACTACGCCCTCGCCTGCGCCCTTGGCCGCGCCCTCGGTTGCACCCTTGGCCGCCCCCTCGCCTGCGCCCTTGGTCACCCCTTTGGCTGCGCCCTCGGCGACCCCCTTAGCGACTCCCTTGGCTGCGAGTCTGGCCGAGGGTCCACCGGCGGCACCCACCACCGCCCCGGCCATGTTGATGCCTGCGAGTTCCCACGCCAGTTTCATGTTGCCACCTTGCAGCGCGGTGTCGATCACCTGGGCGGCCTGTGCTTCGCTCTCCAATGCCAGCGCTCCAACATCGGCAATCTCGCCAATGATCGGGATGCCGTTCAACGCACTCAGGCCGACCGAAGCCCAGTCCATGATCTTGCTGTCCCACTTGAGGAACTCATGTAAGCCCTTGCCGATAGTGCCGATGTCTTTTTTCTTCTGCTTGATCTCGGGTTGATCGGCCTTGCCCATCAACATGTCCGCGACAGCCTTCTTCTGTTCGGGCGACGTGGCCGTGTGCGTGGGTGATTTATCGACGGTCTTGTTGGCCGCCGTCATGTGATCGTAGAACTGCTGGAAATCCTTGTTGCTGATCTTGCCCGAGTCGACGACATGGCCACCGCCGAAGAAGCTGTGGGGCTTCTTGTAGCCTGTGATCGAATTATTCAACAAGCCGAACAGCAGCGGGTCGCCCAATAGCTGTTTGGCGGCATCGCGGACGGCAGGGTCGGCTTTGTCGTCCTTGGCGATCGTGTCGAGCTTGTCGCGGGTCACCTCCTTGCCATCGCCGAAGAACGCATCCTGGTGGCTGTGGATGGTGTCCAGCGTTTTCAATTCCGGTGCGGTCAGGTGCATCTGCGATGCGGATTTCTGCAGAAAATCCGGCGTACTCATCGAACCCGCGTCTCCCGCCAGCGCCTTCCACTGGCCGGGATGCTCACGAAAATACTGCGCTGCGGCGATGACCTGCGGCGGGCACTTCTGGGTCTTGCTGTCGCCTTCGACCAGGTGCTTGAAGGCATCCTGGTTCAGATCCTTCGGCAGATAGTCCGAATAGCGATAGAACTCGCGCATCGCGTCGCTTTCGGTCATGACCGTTGGCTGGGTCTTGTCCGGGCTGTCCGAGGCCACATAGTTCTGCGTGTAGCCCTTGGCTTGCTTGTTGGCGTATTCCGCAACCTGCGCGTGGCCGGCCGAGAATTTGCTCAGATCACCGGCCTTGATCTTGCCACCGCACTTGCCATCGCCCTGCGAGCCGATGGCGAAGAACAGCCGCGGATCCTTCTGCAGTTCCGTCAATGCCTGCTTCAAATCCGGCAGCGTCGCCGGATCGTTGATCTTCGCATCCAGATCAGCCCATGCAACCGGCAGCTTGTCCTTGTGGCGATCGAGCGTGGTGACGATCTCCAGCTCGTTCTGGGTGAGCGTCCCGCCATCCCATGTGACCGAAGAGCCATCTACCGGCGGCGGCAGGTCGCGCCCTTTCATCTTTTCAGGATTGTAGGTCGCGTTCTTGCCACCCAACGCGGTCACCTGCGGGTGACGGTCGGCAAAGTCGTAGAGGTTGGCGGCGATGAGCGTGCCGTTGCACTTGCCCTGGTCATCATGGTGGTGCTTGCCGTGGCCCTGGGATGCCAGTGCGAAGAACAGGCCAGGATCCTGCTGCAGGCCTTGCAGCGCTTGTTTCATGTCCGGCGGCGTGGCTGGGTCGTTGATCTTTTCGTCGAGCTTGGCGAACTCGATCGGCATCATGTCGCGATGCTGATTGAGCGTGGAGACGATGTCGAGTTGCTGCTGCGTGAGCGTGCCGCCATCCCAGGTCACCGTTGAACCTTCTGCGGCAGGCGGCGGTGTGGCCCCCTTGACGTTTTTGGGATTGAACTCGGCATTCTTGCCGCCCAGGTCGGTGACCTGTTGGTGGTGGTCTGCGAAATCCCACAGGTCATCGGCCTTGATCTTGCCACCGCATTTGCCGTCGCCCTGCGAGCCGATCGCGAAGAACAGGCGCGGGTCTTTCTGCAAGCCTTGCAGCGCGCTCTTCAGATCGGCGGGCGTGGACGGGTCGTTGATCGTGCCGTCAAGTTTTGCGAACTCAAGCGGCATCTTGTCCTTGTGCTGATTGAGTGTGGAAACAATCTGAAGCTCCGATGCGGTGAGCGTGCCGCCGTCCCATGTCACCGATGAGCCATCCACCGCAGGCGGTAGCCTGGATCCCTTGATGTCCTTGGCATCGAACGGGGTCGATGGGCTCGGCCAGGACGTGCGTTTGTCGATCGGCTGGCCGGCTTGCACGTCGTCCGCTGAAGGCGTGCCCAACCCCGGAACGTCGCTGCCTGGCTCACTGATTGGCGTGTTGCCGTAGGTGGCGGCAATCAGATTATAAATCTGCTGCAAAAACAGGTTGTCCATCGCCAGCAACAGATCGGAGTCGTTCATGGCCGAATCGGATCCGGGCGCCTCCGACGACGACCCGTCATCCGTCAGAGGTAGAAACAGACCGGCGGCACTCCCGGTCGAAAGCGTGTTGAGCGACATGTGCGGCCTCGCAGTGACATAGCAGTGACAGAGCAGCTGCATATGAGTACATGCTCATACGGTCACACGGGCATGTCTCATGCGGCGAGCACAAATGGTGCCACTCCTGCTACGCGACGCACGCACCGATGAACTATTTTGGCGAAAAAAGCGCAGGAAACGTGCATGGACAACACCCTCACCCGACATCAGCTCGGGGCGGTGCATTAACGCGACCGGAGCGCGCATGGCGTGATCAGCTCGAGCGAATGCGGGTCATCCTGCCCGGAGCGAATGCCAGGCCTCGAAGCCGGGCATACATGTCGACCGCGTTCTCCATCAGGACAGTGTCACCTGCCCGTTGAAGCCGGCTGATGCCCGGCCGCAACTCCGTTCATTCCGATGGAAGCGGGAGCTGTGCCAGCAGTTTTTCCAGCGTGATCGGGTACTCGCGCACACGGATGCCGGTGGCGTTGTAGATGGCATTGGCGATGGCCGGTGCCACACCCGTCAACCCCAATTCGCCGACGCCCTTGGCCTTGAGCGGCGACATGGTGGGGTCGACCTCGTCGATGAAATGCGCCTCCAGATGCGGAATGTCGGCATGCACGGGGACTTCATAGCCGGCCAGATCGTGATTGACGAAAAAGCCCAGGCGGCGATCCACTGCCATCTCTTCCATCAGCGCGGCACCGACGCCCATCACCATGCCGCCGATGATCTGGCTTCTGGCAGTCTTCGGGTTGAGAATGCGGCCGGCTGCACACACCGCCAACAGCCGCCGCACGCGGATCTCGCCGGTGTAGCCGTTGACGGCCACTTGCGCAAAATGCGCGCCGAAGGTCTGCTGGGCGTAGCGCTCCTTCAGGCCAGCGAACTCCATCGCATCCTCGACCACGATGTCGTGCTGCGCTGCCGCCTGGCGCAAGGGCACGCGGCGCGTGCCGGCGGTCACCATGCCATCGGCAAACTGCGCCGCGTCCACCGGCATGCCAAGCCGCTGGGCGATCGCCTGACGCAAGGCGACGCACGCTGCATACACGCCCGCGGTGACCGAGGCCGCGCCCTGCTGACCGCCCGACCCTGGCGTCTCCGGAAAGCTGGAATCGCCCAGGCGGACGACGACCTGATGCAGTGGCACGCCCAGCATCTCCGCGGCGGTCTGCGCCACGATGGTGTAGCTGCCCGTACCGATGTCGGTCATGTCGGTCTCGATGGTCACCGTGCCGGTGCGATCCAGCCGCGCACGCGCACCCGCCTTGGAAATCGGCGCGCCGCGCACCGCAGCGGCCATGCCCATGCCGATCAGCCACTGCCCTTCGCGCACGCTTGCCGGCCGCGCCAGCCGTTGGCTCCAACCGAAACGTTCGGCACCCACCTGCAGGCAGTCGACGAACGCGCGCGTGGAAAACGGCTTGCCCGGGTTCTCCGGATCCACCTGGGTGTCATTGAGGATGCGCAGCGCAACCGGATCCAGGGCGAGCCGTTCTGCCAGCTCGTCCATGGCGATTTCCAGCGCCATCAAGCCGGGTGCCTCGCCGGGCGCGCGCATCGCATTGCCTTCGGCAAGGTCGAGTACGGCAAGACGCACCTGGGTCATCCTGTTCGCACCTGCGTACAGCACGCGGGTCGAAAGCGTCGTAGGCTCGGTACGCCCGCCGGGCAGGTTGCCGGACCAGCTTTCGTGGCCAATGGCGGTGAGCCGCCCATCGCGTGTGGCGCCCAGCCGGATCCGCTGGATCGTCGCCGGCCGATGGATGGTGCTGTTGAACATCAGCGGGCGTTGCAGCGCCACCTTGACCGGCCTGCCGACCGCCTTGGCAGCGAGTGCGGCCATGACCAGATCCGACTGGACCGTGCCCTTGCCCCCTAAGCCGCCGCCGATATACGGCGAGAGCAAACGAATGTGGTGTTTGGGAATGCCGAGGATCTTGCCCAGATCGCGCCGGCCCCAGTTCATCTGCTGGATCGAGGTGCGGCAGGTGAGCTGATCGCCCTGCCAGCTGGCGATGCTGGCATGTGGCTCCATCATCGCGTGCGCCTGGTCCGGCGTGGTGTAGCGGGCATCGACCTTGACCGGCGCGGCCGCGAAGGCCGCGTCGAAGTCGCCTACCGCGGTTTGCGGTGGACCGCCAAATGGCGCCTGCTGTGCGATCGGCGCGCTATCCAGCTGTTGCGCCAGATCGTAGCGGCCGGTCTCACGCACATAGTCCACGCGCACCAGCGCAGCGGCCGCACGCGCTTGCTCGAAGGTGTCGGCCACCACCACCGCAACGGGCTGGTGATAATGCTCGACCTCGGGCGCGGCCAGGAAACGTTGCACGTAGAACTCGCCGGTGCCCAGAGCCTGGGTATTCTTGTAGGTGAGCACATGCAGCACGCCGGCAGCTTTCGCAGCAGCGGTGGTGTCGATGTGCGCAATGCGCCCCTTGGCGATTGCAGCGCCGACGATGTAGCCATACGCCAGCTCCTGCAGGTTGTCGTGCCACTCGTAGGCGTAAGGCGCGTTGCCCGTCACCTTGAGCGGACCTTCGATACGGTCCACGGGCTTGCCGACGACGGTGAGTTGGTCGATGGGAGTGAGGCCTGCCGGCGTGTCGAACTTCATTGAGCGTATCTCCAGCGCAGCAGTCGAGAGCTGCGTATCGGGCAGTGCGATCGCGTGCTGTCGTTTCCTGCCCAACAGATGGCTGGGTTGCCAACGGGCTGGGGCTGCGCACACGAGCACATGGCCAGCTGTTGTACCAAACCCCAGGAGCACCGACGCTGGCCAGGCCGGGATGCGCTTATGAGAATTTCTCAGCAATCACTTATCGCGTCTGGGCATCAGGGGCAGGACCGCAGACAACCATCGTAGAACGCTGCCAAATTATCCGGAGCCTGCGGAAGCATTCCTCAGCGTCTGCCGAACATGTGTTGGCGCTCCTCGTCACTGAGCGGCTTTCCGGCATTCGGGTTGACCTGCTCCTTGAGCGCATAAGCACGTTGCACTGCCGGGCGTGCGGCAATGGCGCCCTGCCAGCGCCGCAGATGCGGAAATGCGGCGTAATCGGGCTTCAGGTCGCCGTAGACCTCGAACCACTACTTCCGGCGGCAGCTGGCCAGGCCTGCATCGCTACGGGATCAAGGCCTGGCCTGCACACGGCCGAAACATGCAGCGCGTTGCTGCGCTGCTGCAAGGCTCAAGCTCAGCCGAAGGTCACAACGAGCCGTCCGGTGACATGACCCTGGGCACTCAGGTCATGCGCCGCTGCAAGATCCTGCAGCTGGAAGGTCTGCGCGACCGGCAATGTAAAAGCTCCCGCGACGCACAGCGCCGCAACCTGCTCCAGCACCTTGGTCGCGCTGTCCTTGTCCAACGGCTCAAAGGAGGTCTTCACCCCGTACTGCGGTGCAGTGAGATCGGAGATCGACACCACCTTCGACGGGCTACCGGTGATCGCCACCAACTCCGGAATCATTCCAGAATCGACCACATCGAGCGCGGCATGTACCCCTGCTGGTGCGAGCTCGGCAACACGTTGCGAAAGACCCGGGCCGTAGGTGGTCGGGATCGCTCCCAACGAACGTAGATAGTCATGCTTTGGCTCGCTCGCCGTGCCGATGGTACGGATACCGGCAACGCGCGCGAGCTGGAGTGCGGCAGAACCCACGCCGCCGGCAGCACCGCTGACCAATAACGTCTCCCCGGGCTTGACTCCCACTTGATCGATGATGCGTGCAGCCGTTTCGGCGGCGACCGCGAGGCCAGCCGCTTCCTCGAATGTCAGTGCGTCAGGCTTGGCAGCCCACTCATCCAGGATGGCGTATTCCGCCATCGTAGCGTTGCCTTTGCCAAACACACTCCTGCCCAGCAGTTCGGCCGGGACGCCGTCGCCAACCGCATCGATCACGCCCGAGGCCTCGCACCCGCTTCCTGTGGGAAACGCAAGCGGCATCATTGCATGCATGTATCCGGCACGCAGTTTCCAGTCGATCGGATTGACTGCTGCCGCCCTGACCCGGATGCGCACCTGACCCGGACCCGGCACCGGCTTATCGATCTCTTCGATCTTGAGGACCTCGGAGCCACCATAGGCGTGGAAACGTACTGCTTTCATGCGAGCATTCCTTGAAGACGTGAGTGAATGAAGTGACAACCCGAAGGGCACCGTGAGCTGAGTGCACCGGTGAAACCCGGGATCCTGTCGACGCCGCCATTGTTTGCCCGCCCAAACCCAGCGCATAGTCCCGAATACCTGGACATGATGTCTTGCAAATGGAACATCCCTTGGATATCGCAGCCCTCGCAGACTTCAACCTTGTCGTGATCCACGGGGGCTTCGGAAGCGCAAGCCGTGCCAGTGGGCAACCCAAGGCCACCTTGTCTCGTCGAGTACGTTCGCTTGAAGAGAGCCTTGGCGTACGCTTGGTTGAGCGGGGCGGCCACAAGCTACGGCTTACGCCGGAAGGCGAAGTTCTACACGCAAGAACATCCGACCCCTTCGGCGAAATCGCCCAGGTGGTTGAAGAGTTGAAATCAGGCATCGGTCGGCCACGCGGTGTGCTACGCATCAGCGCGCCGCTGCTGTTTTCGCATATCGCCATGGGGCGCATCGGCGCAGCCTTCCTGCGCGCACATCCGGATGTACAGCTGGAGGTGACTGCGGAAGACCGCCTGGTCGACCTGGTGGAAGACGGTTACGACATCGTGATCCGCTTCAACCCACCGACGGACGACAAGCTGGTTGGCCGGCGTTTTCTCAATGACCAATTGGTGCTTGTCGCTCCGCCGGACCTGAGCCGCCCTCAAGCCGGCGAAGCGGCTGCTTCCGGTATAGAACTCCAGGTCATCACACGCATTGGCCGCAAGGTCATTCCCGCGTGGAAGGTCGTCGATAAAGACGGGCACCTGTGCACCTATCTCCCCAAGCCGGTGCTCTGGTACTCGACGCCACTCCTGATCAGAAACGCGGTGCTGGCTGGTGCCGGTGCAGCCGTGGTGCCGCGCTCCGCCGTGGCTGAAGACATCGCCAGCGGCAGGGTCGCCGAATGGGGCGTCGTGCAGGCACCGCTGCTCGAAGGCTGGGTGTTGCATGCCTCACGTCGCCTTGTAAGCCCCAAGGTGACCGCGTTCGTCGAGTTTCTGTGCGGACATTTTTCCAAAGACACGCTTTAACGGCTTCCGGTGTCGACGCATCCGCGCTCAGAGGTCGAATAGACGTTCTGGAATACGTGCTCGTTGATACGCAAACTGCAGCTGCCACTCAAGTGGACCGAAGCAGTCGCCCTCATGCAACGCATCCCTTCACCCCTGGGTTGTTGAATGCCGCAAGAGAAGAGCAGTTGTAGCGAAAGAAGCGCCATGGTAGAAAGCGGCTGTCGAAAGAGTGCTGACCGGATGGTAGCCCGGTCGCCGTTCAAGTGAATGGCAACTCCTCCCGCTTCAGGGTATCCGCGACACCTCAGCCCCGGCATGCCGGTAGCGAAGGTGTGGCCGCTGATGCCTGGTTCATCGTCGACATACCTTCTACATTTTTTTGCGAAGGATCCAAGACGATGAAGCTCACACACAACACCATCCTCATCACTGGCGGCGCGACGGGAATCGGTCTTGCCCTGGCAAGGCGCTTTGCCGCCGACGGGAACCAGGTCATCATCTGCGGTCGCACTGCATCCTCTCTTGCGCAGGCAAAAGCTGAAGTCCCTGGCGTGATCACGCGCATCTGCGATGTGGCAGATCCAACCAGCCGCGACGCGCTCACACAGTGGCTGCAGGATGAGCATCCCACCCTCAACGCCATCGTCAACAATGCGGGCATCCAGGTGCATCGCGACTTTACGGCAGACCCCGGGATGGACACCCTCGAGCAAGAGGTGGCTATCAACTTCACTGCGCCAATCTATCTGATAAGCCGTCTGCTGCCTTTGCTGCAACGGCAGCCCAACGCCTACATCATCAATGTCAGCTCCGGCCTGGCGTTTTCGCCGATGGCCGATGTCCCGGTTTACTGCGCCACCAAGGCTGCAATCCACTCGTTTACGCTCAGCCTGCGGCATCAGTTGCGGGAAACCAGGGTCCGTGTGATCGAGATCGCGCCCCCTATCGTCGATACCGGTTTGGGTGGCAACAAGCGCAGTGGTGGTGTCTCCAACAACATGATGGTCAGCGCAGAAGAGTTCGTCGATCAGGCATTCGGGCAGCTTGAAGCGGGCAAGGACGAGGTTCTGGTCGGTATCTCCGCAAGGACGCGCGAGTTGGGAGAAGCAATGTTCGACCGCATGAACAGCCGCGCATAGTTCGACCTTGCAACTGACTCCGTGATCGCCGTTGAAGGTTGGCGCTTGTGCTGAAAGATTGGCGGTGATCTGGAAACGTTCGACCATCTGCGTTGAGCAAGCGCGTGGCCTCGCACATGCAAGGCCACGCGCCATGCGCTTGAAGCTCCATGCACCATCAACCAGAAGGGCACTCAATCGCTTGCCTTGAGTTGCTTGACCACCACCTCGCCGACCGCGCGTACCGAGGCCGGATTCCGACCAATGATAAGACGACCATCAATGACGATCTTTTCAGGCCAATTGGTTGCTGGCTGGTGCAGCGCGCCGCGTTTCGCCAGCGTACTTGCCAACAGATCAAGTGCGAGCCTGTTGGCTCGCCACTATCGCCACGGATCGAATGGCTGATGACAAACGCAGCGTGTCGACTTGACCGCGTGAGACGTCCCTTCGCCATCCTTGATTCTTGACTGAGTCCCTGTCAATGACAGCGCAGCAACAGTCAGTGACCGCCCGCCGCAAAGAGAACTTCCCAATTGACGAAAGGCCCGAACGGGATCACGTCCCAATCAATCAGGCCGGCCTTGGCAAGAGGGAACTCGGCAAGCGCAGATTTCGCAGCTGCCACCGAATCTGCCTCAGCGATGATCACGACACCGGGACGATCCTGCCGGAAGTAGATGTCACGGATGACGCCGTCCTTGTAGTGCTGCCAACTATGCCGGACCTCTTCCATCATATGTGGCTGGTACTTTCCCAGGGTTGCGCCCGGCTGCGGGATATCGAGGCAAAGCAATCTCATGGTCAATGTCCTTGGTTGGGTGTAAGACGATTCAAGTGCTGCAAAAGCGGCGGGTCGTTTCAGCAACACGGCGACCCAGGTACTCTGCGGTTCTGAGATCACTGGCAGGCGGAGCCAGCTCTGGAGCTTGGTCGTTGTTCGACTGCGTCATCACACCCAGCCAACTCCCGAGACGATTGAGATCGTCGACTCCTCCACTGCTGCTACTGTTGCCCGGCATCAGATCCAGGCCCACCCAGATCATCCCGTGCTGCGCGGCAAATAACGCCATCGAGACAAGCGAATTGAGCTTGTCGCCGTGCTGCGCACCAGAGTTGGTGAAGCCTGCCGCGACCTTGTCGCGCCACTTCATGCCCGTCCATGCCGCCTTGGTCGAGTCTTCAAAGAACTTCTTCAACCTCGCGCTGATCATTCCGTTGTAGGTAGGCGATCCAAAAATGATCGCATCACTTGCTTCAAGCGCTATCCAGTCGATCATCTCATCAGCCACTGCAATCAACCGGACATCGACATCGTCGACCTGCCCGGCGCCGCTTGCCACGGCCTCGGCAACCCGGGTGGTATGGCCAAAACCGCTGTCGTACACGATGGAAATCAGCATCTTCCTGCCTGTCAATTATGTGGATGCGGTAATGCTTCTTCGAACGCAAATGAACGAGTCAAGTACGCGTTACGCATCTGCCGCCGCTGCATTCGAGACGTACCTGCAAGACTATAAAGTAGAAGCCAAGCTGGCATTGGTGGCCATTTTTCCAGGGCATGCATCCCCATTTTCTACAATGGCAACGGCTGAGACCTCGCGTAAGATCCATCGAAGTTTCTGCGAAGCAGCGACGACGTGGGCCGGAGAACAATGCACTCCTGAAGTGAGCCAATCGCCAAGTCACCAAGCGACCCAATGAAGAACGATGCAGTGAGACACGCTTTTTTTCCCATAGCCCGTACGGAGTGGCCAGGGCCTGCCATGGTTATCATTCCTACCTCACCCAGCTTGCTTCGAAAGCTGCGAACACAAGGACCATCACGTGCGAAACAGGTTTGATGGTGTGCAGCTGTTCGTCGAGGTCGTTGAGGCCGGAGGCTTCGCCAAGGCAGGCCAGCGGCTCTCACTCACGCGCTCAGCAGTGGGAAAGGCGATAGCGCGTTTGGAGGACCGGCTCGGCGTTCAGCTCTTTCAGCGAACCACCAGATCACAATGCCTGACCGAAGACGGTCAGCAGTATTACGAGCGCTGCCTTCGCGCGATAGAAGAATTGCGGGTTGGAGAAGTCATGCTCGAGAACGGCCAACGGGAAGTGGCCGGCAAGCTCCGCGTTACCCTGCCCGTCCTGTTCGGCCGGCATTGCGTGGCGCCTATATTGCGCTCGTATGCACGGCAGCATCCCAAGCTCGAACTCGAACTGCACCTGAGTGATCGCAGTGTGGATCTCATTGCAGAGGGCTTCGATCTGGCGGTGCGTAATGGAGTGGTAGCAAACGGCTCGTCGTTGCGCTCTCGCCGCCTGCTAAGTCAACGCAAGGTTCTGTGTGTCTCTCAGGACTACCTGGCGGCACATGGGGAGCCGCGCACGCTTGAGGATCTGGCAGACCATGCGTTGCTTCCGTACTGGCGTAATGGTCATGGCCTTGTCTGGCGTCTTCCAAATGCCCAGGGGCAGCTCGTCGACGTTGCGGTCAGCTCACGCATGCGCCTCAACGACCTGGAGGTGATTGCAGCCGCAGCAACAGAAGGCATGGGGCTGGCGTGGCTCCCCTACTGGCTGGTTCGGGAACGGATGCAACGTGGGGAACTTGTAGAAATCTGGGGAGATCGGCCAAGCACGGTCATGGAATGCAGCGCGGTGTGGCCATCCATGCAGTATTTGCCGCTGCGATCGCGCCTGGCAATCGACCTGCTCGCCGTGGAGCTTGAGAAGTGGAAAGAGGAATGAACCGTAGCGCGACCGCAGAGAAGCGCGCGCCCATGAAAGTCGAACCATGAAAGTCGAACCTGGCGTCTGGGCCATGTACGCGGTTGCGATCAAAGAACAGCCGCGAGCTGGGCTCTTGTTTGATGAGACTCAGTCACACAAGCAGCGGTGAATCTGGCGCCCGAATCATCTTCAGCACTACACAGCACACTTCCGATGAAGACAGATGAATCTTAATCGCGCAGACCTGGCCGACTTTGTCTATTTCCTGACGATTGCGCGGCATCTGAGCTTTAGCCGTGCTGCCACAGAGCTTGGGGTGAGTTCTTCAGCACTGAGCCACGCCATCAAGGGCCTGGAAACGCGTCTGGCAGTGAGGCTGCTTCATCGCACCAGCCGCAGCGTCACGCTGACAGCGGTCGGCGAACAGCTGCTACAGGCGATATCTGGGCCGTTTGGAGCCATCGGCGAGGCCATTGAGCTGCTGAACCAGCACAGGAACTCGCCCGCCGGCCGTATCCGGCTCAATGTCATCAATGATGCAGTGCCGCTCCTGCTCGGCCCGGTGCTGCCGATCTTTGCGGAACGCTATCCCAAGGTGGAAGTGGATATTGTTTCGACCAATCGGATGATCGACATCGTCGAGGGAGGCTTTGATGCGGGGATTCGCTACGGTGGAACCGTCCCGGAAGACATGATTGCCCAGCGGCTATCGCCGGACATTCGATGGGTGGTCGCCGGGGCGCCCACCTACCTCGCACGCCATGGCATACCGCAGCATCCGCTCGACCTTCACCATCATCGGTGCGTGCGCATCCGGCTGGGCAATGACCGCATCTATCGCTGGGAGCTCGAAAAAGACAGCGAACTCCTGACTGTCGACGTGCCCGGAACCATGACGATTGACGACACCAGGCTGGCCCTGATCCTCCTCACCGGCGGAGCAGGATTGGTCTATGCGCCCGAGCCAGTGCTGGCTCCGTTGCTTGCCGCGGGCACCGCCCGGCTCGTGCTGGAGGACTGGGCCAGCCCCGGCCCCGGCTTTCATCTTTACTACTCGAGCCGACGGCAACTGCCTACTGGCTTGCGCCTATTGCTCGATCTGGTCCGCGAACTCGGTCCGCTCGGCAGCTAAAAACCATCTGCTGTCACCAGCCCGAACGTGACTGCTCCCGGCGTGCGCGACCTACGGTTCGCGTGCATTGGTGGGCAGACGCTCCCCCATGCCATAGACGCCCTGCGCGCTGACGATCCGCACGGCAGCGACTCATTGCGCGATCAGGAAGACCGCATAGATGTTTTCGGTGTAGGTGATCGTGCCGGTCAGCAGGCTTTCGCCGAGGCCTTGCACCTTGCCATCTGCACCAGGTGGCGGCGGCGGCGGCGGTGGGGGTGCCGGTGGCGAGGGCGGCGAAACCACGGAGCTGGGCGTTGGCGCTGCAGGCGCAGACCAGGTGCCGGCTTCGACGCCATAGGCAAAGCTGGGCGCCACATCGGAGATGCTGTAGATCCCGGTCAGCCGCACGCCGTAGGCACTGGCCAGCCCTTGGGCGGATTCCCGCGATTGCATTGCGGCTTCGCGTTTGAGTTCGGCGCGCAACTTGGCCGCATCGGCGTATGCACTCTGCATCGACAACACCTGGACATTCTCGTTGGCCTCCAGGCCGCCCAGAAAGGCGCGCACGTCCTTCAGGGACGAGAAGGTGCCGCGGATCTTGCGCTCCACGCGGGTCCCCTGGAACACCGACTTGCCATTTTCGTAGCGCGACTGCGGAGAGATCGACAGCGACGAGGCATAGAGCGAATCCATCAGCACGTGGTTGCGTCGCAGGCCGTCCAACACCGATCGGGCGCGTTCCTCGACGAATTTGCGCGCCAGGTCAGGCTGCAGATCGGTGTTGCTGACCTTGAGATCAACGATGAAACGGTCCGGGTCAACCGTGCGGTAAGCCTGGCCCTTCACCAGCAAATGCGGCTGTGACGGCAGGCTGTTGACCTGCGCTGTCGCGGCGAGCGGCAGCATCAACAGGCTTGCGAAAATCCAGAGGGCAACTCGCTTCATCGGGTTCTTCCTTGATGAGATAGATGGTTATGAATGCATGGCCGAATGACTGAGCGCTGCGAAGTCCACGCAGAGCCGGTCGACCGACGCGGCCGTGGTCGCCCACGAGGTCACGAAGCGGATCACCTGACTGCCGTCGGCGCGCACTTCCCAGCGCTCGAAGTCGTAGCCTTGCGCCAGCTGCACGGCCTGCTGCGCGCTGACGGCGATGAACTGCTGGTTGGTCGGCGAGTCGCTGGTGAACTGCGCGCCAGCGGCCAACAATCCCGCGCGCAGGCGCTGCGCCATCGCATTGGCGTGCGTGGCCAGCTCGAAGAACAGGCCATCTTCGAACAGAGTGGCAAACTGCGATCCCAGCAACATGCCCTTGGCCAGCAGTGCGCCGCGTTGCTTGATCAGGTAGCGGAAGTCGGCCTGCAAGGCAGGAGTGACGATGACCAGCGCTTCGCCAAGCAAGGCACCGTTCTTGGTGCCGCCGATGTAGAACGCATCGGCCAACGCGGCGATCGTGGGCAGATCCAGATCGTTGCCCTCGGCGGTCAGTGCGGCGCCCAGGCGTGCGCCATCCAGATACAGCAGCAGATCGTGGGCGCGGCAGAAACGCGACAGCGCCTCAAGCTCGGCACGGCTGTAGATGGTGCCACTCTCGGTGCTGTTGGAGATGTAGACCAGGCGCGGTTGCACCATGTGCTCGTTGCCGTGCACATCCAGCAATGGCTGGATCAGCGCCGGCGTCAGCTTGTCGTGCAACGCGGGCACGGTCAGCACCTTATGGCCGGTCGCTTCGATGGCGCCGGTTTCGTGCGTGGCGATGTGCCCCGCTTCCACCGCGATCACCGCCTGATGCGGGCGCAGGAACGCCGCGATCGCGGTCAGGTTGGTCTGGGTACCGCCGACCAGCAGATGCACGTCGGCCTGCGCCTGCGCCACTGCGCTGCGGATCAGCGCAAGCGCACGCGCGGTATGCCGATCGGTGCCGTAGCCGGCGTTCTGCTCGGCACTGGCCTGCGCCAAGGCCTGCAGCAGGCGTGGATGCGCGCCCTCGCTGTAATCGTTGCGGAAGCTGATGCGCGCAGCGTGGCCCTGCCCGTCCATCACAGCCCCTTGGCCGCCTGCGCAACCGCACGGAACAGCGCGCGGCCCTTGTTCATGGTCTCCTGCCATTCCAGATCAGGGTCGGAGTCGTAGACCACGCCGCCGCCGGCCTGCACGTACAGATACCCATCCTGGATCACCGCCGTGCGGATCGCGATGGCGGTGTCGGCATCGCCGTGCCAGCCGATGTAACCGACTGCCCCGGAATACACGTTGCGCTTGACCGGCTCCAGCTCACGGATGATCTCCAGCGCGCGGATCTTCGGCGCGCCGCTGACGGTGCCGGCCGGGAAGGTTGCACGCAGCACGTCGCTGTAATTCAGGCCGGCCTTGAGTGTGCCGGTGACCTCGCTGACGATGTGCATCACGTGGCTATAGCGTTCGATCACGAACTGCTCGCCGACCTTGACCGTGCCCGGTTCGGCCACGCGGCCGACATCGTTACGACCGAGATCGATCAGCATCACGTGCTCGGCGCGCTCTTTCGGGTCGGCCAGCAGTTCGACTTCCAGCGCCTTGTCCAGCTCGGGCGTGGCACCACGCGGGCGGGTGCCGGCGATCGGCCGCACGGTGACCACGCCATCGCGCAGGCGCGCCAGGATTTCCGGCGAGGAGCCGACCACCTGCGTGCCGCCCACATCGAGAAAATACATGTACGGCGAGGGATTGAGCGCGCGCAGCGCGCGATACACATCCACCGGACGCGCACGGAACGGCACGCGCAGGCGCTGCGACGGCACCACCTGGAAGATGTCGCCGGCGCGCACGTATTCCTGCGCCTTGCGCACCACTGCGTGATATTCCTCGCGGGTAAACGAGGAGTGGAAGTCCGACTCGTCGATCGCATCGGAAATCTGCGCCTGCGGATACCCGGCACCGCCCTGACGCAACCGGTGCGCCAGTTCGTCCAGGCGCCGGTTGGCGCGCACATAGGCCTGCGGCTGGCGCGGGTCGGCGTGCACGATCAGGTACAGCCGATCCTTGAGGTTGTCGAACACTGCCAGCTCTTCGGACAGCATCAGCAGGATGTCCGGCGTGCCCAGCTCATCGGGTTTGTCGCCGCTGCCCAGGCGCGGTTCGATGTACTGGATGCACTCGAAGCCGAACCAGCCGACCAGGCCGCCGGTGAAGCCGGGCAGGCCGTCGAGCTGCGGCACCGAATGCTCGGCGCGCAAGGCGTCCACTTCGGCCAGCGGGTCGGCGACCTCGCGGGTTTCCAGCACTTCGCCGTGCTCGCTGATTTCCAGCGTATGCCCGCGGAAGCTGTACACGCGCCGCGCCGGCAAGCCGATGATGGAATAGCGCCCGAAGCGTTCGCCACCTTCGACCGACTCGAACAGATAGGTGTAGGGGCCGTCGGCGAGCTTCAGATAGACCGACAGCGGCGTGTCCAGGTCGGACAGCACTTCGCGGACGACGGGGATACGGGTGTGACCTTCAGCGGCCTGGCGCTGGAACTGCTCTGCAGTGATCAAGACGACTTTCCTTCCGGGACTCTGTGGCGGGGCGGACGACGGCAACGGGCCACCATCGCCACCAGCGGCGAGCGGAAGAGAAGGAGCGTGGAGTCGTCAAGCGGGACACGTCGCTACTGTAGCGCAACTGCCGCGCCAGGGCAGCAGGCGCGAGACTAAAGCCGCACAAATTGCGAAGCAGAACCAGGCCAGCCTGGCGCCGAACAACCAGCCCCCGCTCTACCGATTCCCCAATCCCGATTCCCGATTCCCCACCCTCAAGCGCTCCGCAACGGGCACTCCACCGGCAAATGCATCCGCAACCGCGCCGGCACACATTCGATGCGGAAATGCAGCGAGGTCTCCGGCTCGCCATCCAGGTTCAAGGTCAGCGGCTGATGGGCGACGATCTCCAGCCACGGCAGCCGCGCACGCACGGCCACACGTTCCAGCGCGGCCTGTTTGCCGCCGGTGACCAGGGTGCCGAGGGTGGCGGCCACTTCGCCGTTGAGCGCGGGCACGATGGTGACGTCGAGCAGGCCATCGTCGATCAGGGCCTCCGGGCACAGCGCCTGGCCGCCGCCGGCCTGGCGCCCGTTGCCCAGGCCAAGCGCGATGAACTCGCCTTCCCAGCTGAAATCCGGGCCGCTGAAGCGGGCGCTGATCGGGTCGATGCGGCCCAGCCGCGACATGCCGGTGATCAGATACGCCAGGCCACCGAGCATCTTCTTCAGGCCTTCGTCGGTTTCGACGGTGACCTGGGTGCCGAACCCGCCGCTGGCGACGTTGGCGCACCAGTGCGGGCCGTGTTCGGCGTCGATACGCAGCAGGTCGATCGGCTCGGCGGGGCGCTCGGCGATCAGCGTCAACGCAGCGAGCGGTTCGATCGGCAGGTTGGCGGCGGTGGCGAAGTCGTTGGCGGTGCCCAGCGGCACCAGGCCCAGCGATGGCAGCGTGGCGGCATCGGCGGTGTGATGCGCCAGCGCGGCGGCCACTTCGCTCAAGGTGCCGTCACCGCCAGCCGCGATCACGGTGTGGGCGCCGTCGGCAACCGCTTCGCCGACATAGCGCTCGGCATCGCCGTCTTCCCAGGTGACCCGCACCTCGAGCTGGATGCCACGCTTGCGCAGCGTTCCCACCGCCTCACGCAGGTCCAGATTGTCGGTGGACTTGCCGTTGAGGATCAGACGCCAGTGGGACGCGGCCATGCACGCTGCCAATGCTGTGGGGGTGGTGGACGCAGGCTAGCAGTGGCCCGCTGCGCGCATCGTGAATACGCAATGTCGCCGGGCTGTCATCGGCATGTCACCGAGAACCCGGAGAGTGGAAGGCCATAGCAGGGACGACGGGCGGAGGCAGGATCAGCCTCCAATTTTTCTCGAAGGCCGCTCCCAGGGGAGCGGCCTTCTCTTTGCGTGCCGCGGCGGCGCGCAGGCCGCGCTCAGGCGCCGGCGGCGAACGCGGCCAGGCGCTCGCCGTCGAGCCGGTAGACGGTCCAGCCGTCCATCGGGCGCGCACCGGCCGCCTGATAGAAGTCGATGGCCGGCTGGTTCCAGTCCAGCACCGACCATTCGAAACGCCCGCAGCCACGCTGCACGGCCAACCGGGCCAGGTGCCGCAGCAGGGCCAGGCCGGCGCCCTGCCCGCGCGCCTGCGGACGCACGAACAGGTCCTCCAGATACAGGCCGTTGCGGCCGAGCCAGGTCGAGTAATTGAAGAAATACACCGCAAATCCCAGCGCCTGGCCGGCCTGCTCGCAGATCAGCGCATGCGCAGTGGCGCCCTCGCCGAACAGGCTGGCGCGCAGGTCCTGCGGGCTGGCCTTGACCGCATCGGGCTCGCGTTCGTACACCGCCAGTGCGGTGATCAGCTCATGCAGCAGCGCCACATCGTCAGGCGTGGCGGCGCGGATCTGCAGCACAGGCGCGCTCATCGCACCGCATCCACCGCCGCGCGCATCTGCGCGATCACCTGCGCATAGTCGGGCGCGTTGAAGATCGCCGAGCCGGCGACGAAGGTGTCGGCACCGGCGGCAGCGATCGCGCCGATGTTGTCGGCCTTGACCCCGCCATCGATCTCCAGCCGGATCGGCTTGCCCAGCGCGTCGATCCTGTTGCGGATGGCGCGCAGCTTGTCCAGCGCCGAGGGAATGAACGCCTGCCCGCCGAAGCCGGGATTGACCGACATCACCAGCACCAGATCCAGCTCCGGCAGCACCCAGTCCAGAATGTCCACCGGGGTGGCCGGGTTGAGCACCAGGCCGGCCTGGCAGCCGTGCGACTTGATCAGCTGGATCGTGCGGTGCACATGGCGGCTGGCTTCGGGATGGAAGCTGATGGTGGTGGCGCCGGCCTCGGCGAAGTCCGGCACGATGCGGTCCACCGGCTCGACCATCAGGTGCACGTCGATCGGCGCGGTGATGCCGTGCTTGCGCAGCGCCTGGCACACCATCGGGCCGATGGTGAGGTTGGGCACGTAGTGGTTGTCCATCACGTCGAAGTGCACCCAGTCGGCGCCGGCCTTCAGGACGTTGTTCACTTCCTCGCCCAGACGGGCGAAATCGGCGGACAGGATGGACGGGGCAATCGCCGTCGGTTGCATGGGCAGCTCGTCAAGGAACGGAAAACACATTGTCGCAGGCGCGCAAAGCCAGTGCATCCGCAGCGGTCCAGCTTGCGTATGCAGCTGAACCGGCGCACCGCGCCCTTTCGCCAAGGACACCGCATGAAGACCACCCCGCTCGCCTCCGCTGCGCTCGTTTTGATGGCCCTCGCCCCGTCCGCCTGGGCCCAGACCGGCCCGGCCGACTGGTCAGGTTTCTCGATTGGCGCCAATGTCGGCGGCGCCGACGTCAGTGGCGTTTCCGGCGGCCGCTTTGGCTTCGACACCAACCTGGACGGCCGCGACGGCGACCAGGTCAGCACCCCGACCGGCGCCGATGCCTTCTCGCCCGGGTTCTGCGGCGGCGCGGCGGCCGGGCGCACCCCGGCCAGCGGCTGCAGCAAGGACAAGGGTGGCGCCGAATACGGTGCGCGGCTGGGTTACGACTGGCAGGCCGGCAACTGGGTCTACGGCGTGGTCGCCGAGTACACCCGTAACGACCTGCGCGACAGCGTCAGCGCCTTCAGCACCACCCCGGCGTTCTACACCTTCACCCGCCAGCTCAACCGCACCGCCGCACTGCGCGGCCGGATCGGTTATGCCTTTGGCGCGCAGGGCGACTTTCTGGCCTATTTCACCGCCGGCGTGGCACGTGGCGAGTTCGACCACAGCTTCTCCAGCAGCAACACCGCCAACAGCTTCACCAGCAGCGGCGGCGACAGCGCCGACGGCTACCAGGCCGGCCTGGGCCTGCAGCGCCGTTTGAGCGACAACGCCTCGGTCGGTGTGGAATACCTGTTCACCCGCCTGCAGGACGAAGACACCCGCGTGCGGGTCGGCCCGGGCACCGCGCCGGCCACCAACCCGTTCCTGCGCGTCAACCCGGCCGGTACCGATCTGCGCCGCACCGATACCGACTTTTCGTCGAATGCGGTGCGCCTGACGGCGACCTATCGCTTCTGAGTGCTTGACGTCCAAGTGACCGCGCCTGACCTGTCACGGGTCGGGCGTTTTTATTGGTGGCGCCAATGCCCACTTGGGTGCGGGCCGCTGTCCCGCCTGGCACCAATACCGGAACGCGGGTGCTGATCAGCGTTTGCGCAGGCGCTGGATCCGATCGTAGGCCGCATTGATCTGGCTGGCCTTCTTCTCCGCCTGGCGGCGTGCTTCCGGCTCGGCGTTGGCCACCTTGTCGGGGTGGTAGCGCGACATCAGCCGGCGGTAGGCCAGGTCGATCTCGGCGGTGGTGGCGTCCGGCTCCAGTCCCAGCGCTTCGTACGGGTTGTCGGCGCGGCGCTTGAACCAGCCGGCATCCACCGCATGCCCGATCGCCAGGCCGATCATCAGCCCGAGTACCGGCGCGCCGCGGAACAGCAGGGCGCCGGCCAGTGCGCCGAGCAGTTTTCCGTACCAGGACATGGGCAATCGGGGGCGGGAAGGCGGGCTGGCGATCTTACCCGAACGCCCGCCCGGCCTGGCTGACGCGGCATGCACGCCGGCCGCCGGGGCGGCTCCAATAAATCCAGCGGCGCGCGCCGAAGCGCCGTACACTACGCGGCCCGCTGCCCACCCGCGGGCCCGCCGGGTCCCGGGGACAGCGTCATTGCGACGTCCTTAGGAGTGCCTGTGTCGACCACGCTGTTGCAATCCGATCTGCCCGGCCTGCCGTTGCGTCACCGTGGCAAGGTCCGCGATGTCTTCGACATTCCCCGCGAGCGCCTGCCCGCCGATGCGCCCCCGGGCGATTATCTGTTGATGGTGGCGACCGACCGCCTGTCCGCGTTCGACGTGGTGCTGCCCGACCCGATCCCCGGCAAGGGCGAGATGCTGTGCCAGGTCTCCAACTTCTGGTTCCACAAGACCGAACACCTGATGCCCAACCATCTGGTCGACATCACCGTGGAGCAGGTCTTGCCCGAAGGCGTGGACCCGGCGCTGTATGCCAAGCGCGCCGTGGTCACGCGCAAGCTCAAGCCGGTGCCGGTGGAAGCGATCGCACGCGGCTACCTGATCGGCAGCGGCTGGAAGGATTACCAGCGCACCGGCAAAATCAGCGGCATCGAACTCCCCGATGGCCTGCGCCAGGCCGAGAAACTGCCCGAGCCGATCTTTACCCCGTCGACCAAGGCCGCGGTCGGCGACCATGACGAAAACATCGACTTCGACGCGATGGTCATGACCGTCGGCGCCGAGCTTGCCGAACGCGTCCGCGATGCCACCTTGCGCATCTACCGTTTCGCCGCCGATTTTGCCGCCGAGCGCGGCATTCTGCTGGCCGACACCAAGTTCGAATTCGGCACCGATGCCGATGGCCGCCTGTACATCATGGACGAGATGCTGACCCCGGACTCGTCGCGTTACTGGCCGGCCGACCAGTACGAACTCGGCACCAGCCCGCCCAGCTACGACAAGCAGTTCGTGCGCGATTATCTGGAAACCCTGGACTGGGGCAAGACCGCACCCGGCCCCAGCCTGCCGGCAGAAGTGATCGAACGCACGCGCGCAAAATATGCCGAAGCATTGCAGCGGTTGGCGGGTATTTCGGTCGATTGATCTCCAAGGCCCCGCTCCCGGGGCTGTGATGCCGTACTAAAGCAGCAATGGCGGGCAGCGCTCTTTATTGAGCGCTGAAGGACGCACCTGACGCGGTCTGTTGCCCAAGGAAGTCGCAATGGCACTCTCTTATTGTTCGTTCCGCAGATTGCCGGCGTTACGCAACGCACTGCTGCCCGGGCTGCTTGCAGTAAGCGCGTGCAGCGCCGGCGAATCAGCAGCTCCTGTCGCGCCGCCAGTCACATCGACGGCATCGGCATCGGCATCGGCGTCTGCAGCAACGCGCGCACCTGCTTCTGCTGGCGCTGCCGTCAATGACCGGCTCGCGACGTTGTTACAGGCAAGCGGCGTGCAGTGTGCCGATGCGAATATGGCAAAAGGCTGCACGGCCGGAAATGTCGATGCCGGCGATTTCTACGACGTCGAGCTCTCGCCTGCATGTGGCGATACGGGCTTGTTTGCCGGCGTGGCGCAGGCAAACGGGGTGGATGCACTTGATGCGGTGCCGACCACTGGCAGTCGTACGGTCGCCAGAGCCAGGCTGGCGCAGGGCCAGCTCGTCTGCATTCAAGCGATCGGCCGCGCCGGACAGAATCCTCTGTATTACTACGTCATTGCGATTCCTGCAGACAGCGTCGCCCACTGCAAGAACAACCCGGCATGCGGGACATATGGCGACAGGCCGATCCAACGCTCGAAGACCACCACTGGCGAGAGCTGCCATGCCGCCGCACCGGGCCAGTATGTCGGCGACTGCGCACAGGGGTGGGTGGGCGCGGATGCACTCGATGTATTTTCAAACGGGATATAGTCAGCCACGCCATACCGGATAAATCCCCGGCCAAACCATAATCAAATCATCATGATCTTTGCGCAGGCTTGATCGAGATAACCTGCGCTTTGCTGACAGCAATCAACGGCGGTGGACTCACCCGAGGACCGCGGCCACCGTCAGGCTGCTTGTACTGCGAAGGTATTGCCTGCCGCATGCCGGCCAGTTTGCGCAACCCACGACTCCGCGAGCCTTCACACATTGGCAAGCAGCGTGCGTATACCATCCCGCCCGCGTTCCAGTTGCCCCGCAATGATCAGGAGGATCCCTTGGCCCTTTTTCGAACGTCCCTGCACGCTTTCGCACTGAGCCTGGCGCTGGTCGCCTGCAAGCCGCAAGCAGAGCCCGCCGGCGCAGCGACGCCTGCTGCCAATGCAGCACCTGCAGCCTCGGCACCCGCCACTGCTCCAGCAACGCCTGCGCAGGCGACAACCTGCCCCAGCGCCGACTTCTCTACGTTTCTGAAAAGCTTCAGTGCAGACATTGCAGTACAGGAAAAGGCCACCGCCGATCCGCTGACGATGATCCAGCTCGACCCGGACGCACAGCCCGAGCCCGCCCCGGTCACCCGCACGGTTCCGCTGGCCAAGGTCGAATGGCCTGTCATTCCCAACCTGGAGGCAGCCCGCAACGGCGGCCGCGAGGTCACGATTTCCGAAGAGGCCGATGGCCGCCAGGTACTGGTCCGCACACCGGACACCGGTGATCAGCAGGTCTACCACTTCGCCCAGCGCCCTTGCTGGATGCTGGTCAAGGTGGACGACCAGTCTTTGTAAACGTCGGTGGGCGCTGGAAGCAGGTTCTGCCTGCTTGGCTATCCTCACCTACAACTCAAACCGTCAAAGAGGCGACCTGATGCGACGCTTCATCTCCGTCCTACCTGCGCTTGGCCTGAGCCTGGTGCTTGCCGCATGCGGTGACAAGCCAGGGCCCGCAGCTGCCCCCACCACCAGCGCGCCCAGTACGCCACCTGCCACTACCCCATCCCCGGCTTCGACAGAAGCAGATACACAAGGACGGAACGACATGATCAAGGAATGCTCCGGCGTGCGCCTGCACCTGAGCGCGTTGCCATCCGAGAGCGGCGGCTCCACCAAAACTCACCTGGAAATGGAGCGTGATGGCCAACGCCAGGAAGTGGCAGCACCTCCAGAGATGGCGGACTACACCGCAGTGGGCCTGGGTTGCGCGGAAGACGCAAAAGGAAGCACGTATTTCGTCGTCCAGTACGGTGAGCTTCCTTACGGCTGCGAATTTTGCGAATGGTTCTTTCTGTATGACATCAAGGGTCAGTTGCTGAATCACGCGACACCACCGCTGCATACACAGGACGGCCAGCAGAGCCCGAATAACGATGAGTACGAACACAAGCTCGAAGAGCTGGGACTGAAGCACCCGGAACTGGTGCCTTTCCAGCCCTGAGCAAAGGATGCCCGTGCACCGATGGCGGTGCACGGCCAACGCAGTACGCAGTACATGGAGCAGCACCCGTTACAAGGAAGAATCTGTCTCATAGAAAGGAACGCACGATATGACCGACACCACGATTTATACCGAAATGCTTCAACCACGCGGCGCTGCATACAGCAGTGACCGGATCAAAGCCTGGAGCCATTACCGCGAGCCCATCGACAGCGGAGATGGCCGATTGCATGGCGAATCGCGTCGCTGGGGCGATGCCAGTCCACAAACCCAATCACGGGTAATCGATAGTCTTATCGATGCCTCGCGGGATGCCGGGCTTTCATCGCGCGAGACCGCTTACGTCCTTGCCATCGCCCGAGTTGAATCAGGCTTCAATCCTGATGCTGCTGCGGGCACAACGTCTGCCTCGGGCCTGGGTCAGTTCATCGACCGCACCGGCGCGCATTACGGCGTCAACGCGTCCAACCGCTTCGACGTGCATACGCAGTCGCAGGCCTTGGTGCAACATTTCATCGATAACCGCGACCTTGCGCGCAGCCGCGGTGAGGGCGAGGACTACATCTACAAATATCACCACGATGGTCCCAGCAAGGATTATGGCGGCCTTGCTCTGTCGCGGCGCGAGATTGCCCCTCATCTGGACAACTACACCCAGTTTGTCGAACAGCGTCTCGCCCAGACGCAGGGCAATGCCGTGGACCGGCCGGCACCAGCGGTGCACCCGGCCGAGCCCAGCCATGGTGCTCGCAGCAATTTCCAGCAAACGATGGAACGCATGCTGCCCGGTCAAGGCAGTGCCGATCCGCATATCACCGGTCATTATGGCGAACACCGCGGCAGCCACGGGCCGCACGGCGGTACCGACTTCAACTACCAGGGTGGCCAGACAGGCCGCAACATGCAGCACCCGACGGTGCATTCGCCGGTCGCCGGAACCGTCACCTTCGCGGGCGGCAATTACGGCACCGTCAAGATTCGCGATGCACAGGGCAACTCGCACGAGATCCTGCACCTGGACGCACTCAAGGTGAAGGAAGGCCAGACGCTGTCCGCCGGCGATGCCATCGGCACGATGGGTGGACGCGGCCCGAGCGGTAACAACCAGTACGCGCAGCATGTGCATTACCAGCTGCGCGATGCCAACGGCAAGCTGACCAGTCCGGAGACATTCTGGAATCAGGGCCACCAGCAGGAGTCCGGCACGCGCCATTCCCAGCCGGCGGCAGCGGCTGGCAACGGCACGCTGCGGCATGGCGAGCAAGGTGGCGATGTCGGCAAGCTGCAGCAGGACCTCAACCGTCTCGGCGTGCGCGATGCGCAGGGCAACCGGCTTACCGAGGATGGCCGCTTTGGCGACAACACGCGTGAGGCGGTGATTGCGTTCCAGAAGCAGCACGGGCTGCAGCCCGATGGCGTGGTGGGGCGCAACACGCAGGCCGCGTTGTCCGCACAACCGGCCCAGGCGCAGGCAGCGCAGACGCCGGTTGCTGCGCCCAAGGGTCCGTCGCTCGACGATGCCTCGCATCCGGACCATGCCTTGCACAACGCGATCCGCAGCAAGCTGCCTAGCATGATCTCCAACGAGACCGCGGCCCACGTCACCCTGCAGGCCAAGCAGAACGGTATCGATTCCGCAGACAAGCTGCAGAACGTCACCGTGCAGGATGGCAAGGCATTTGTCATGGGCACCACGCCGGGCTTCCGTGCGGCGGTGGATCTGAACCAGCCAGCTCCCACGCTGGAGCAGACCAGTGCGCAATTGCTGGCTGGTCAGGCTTCGCAGCAGCGGGCGCAGGATGAGCAGCAGCGGGCCGCGATCGGCGGCCGCTGACGGTTCAACGCCGCAACAAGAAAAACCGGCCAGATGTCTGGCCGGTTTTTTTGTGCCTGTCTAGTTTCGACAGTAGCGCCGAGAGCGTCGCTGCGGCCGCGCCTGACTGCACACGCCTGCGCGGATTGCCTGTCGCTGCCAGCGGATTGTGCGTCGCTGGAGGTTGGTGCACCTTCCAGATTGCGACAAAACGACATGCCTGCCGCGCTGGCGATGTTGCACACGCAGCGACACTCCTGCTGCTCTGCGATGCCCTCCACACCGCAAAGTGGCGCGGCGCACAGAACGCAACACAGCTGTAACTTTTACTACTGTGCCGTCATGGACTGTGCAAGTTTATCTGCCGGCACCTGTTGCCAGTCGCGATCGGCCGCGATGCGTATCGCCGCCGATCTTTGCATTGCACGTTTTCGGGGAGAGAGTCGTCATGCAAGTTCATGTCCTGGGCGCGGCGATCTGCTGCGCGCTATCGTTGTCTGCTGTCGCCACTGCTGCGGATCTTTCCGCAGATGCTGCGGTGTCGCGCGCGCAATCCTTGTTGGGCAATCACGCTGCGGCGCTGGCCAATCGTGCAACGGCCGATGCGTTTGTCGCGCGCGACAGCATTGTCGATGCCGACGGCAGCGAGCATGTGCGCTTTGATCGCACGTATCAGGGCCTGCCGGTGATCGGCGGCGATGTAGTGGTGCATTCGCGGCGCGGAGTGATGCGTCAGTTGAGCCAGAGCATGGACACCAGCGTGCGGCCAAGCATCGTGCCAGGCATCGATGCGGACACGGCAATACGCGCGGCCGGTACGCAGTTCGATCTGGCACCCGATGCCGCGCCGCACGCAAGTCTGGCCTTGTATGCGCGCCAGGGCGCACCGCGGCTGGTTTATGAAGTGATCTATAGCGGCATCAAGCCGGATCAGACGCCGACCGAAATGCATTACATCGTCGATGCAGTCAATCAACGCATTCTCGAATCCTGGGACACGGTGCACACCGCCTGCGCAGGTGGCACCAGTGCGGCCGGCACCGGGCGTTCGCTGTATGCAGGCAACGTGGCACTGGCGACGACACGTTGCAGCAGCGGTTACGAGTTGACCGATCTGAGCCGCGGCAGCGGCGCCACCTACAACATGCGCAACAGCACCTCCGGCAACGGCACGCTGGTCACCGATGCCGACAACGCCTGGGGCAGCGGCGCCAACAGCGATACGGTGACCGCAGCGGTGGATGCGCATTACGGCGTGGCGTTGACCTGGGATTATTTCCGCACTACCCATGCGCGCAGCGGCATCGCCAACGACGGTGTCGGTGCGCGCAGCCGCGTGCATTACGGTAGTCGCTACAACAACGCGTTCTGGCAGGACAGCTGCTTCTGCATGACCTTCGGCGATGGCGACGGCAGCACGTTCACGCCGCTGGTGTCGGTGGATGTGGCCGGCCACGAGATGACCCATGGCGTGACCAGCCGCACCGCGCGCCTGGTGTATTCGGGCGAGTCGGGCGGCCTGAACGAAGCCACGTCCGACATCATGGGCGCGATGGTGGAGTACTCTGCCAACAACAGCGCGCAGCCGGGCAATTACCTGATCGGCGAGAAGATCATCCCGGGCAACAGCAGCGGGACGCTGGCCTTGCGCTACATGTTCAAGCCCAGCCTGGATGGCGATTCGCCCGATTGCTACAGCAGCAGCCTGGGCTCGCTCAACGTGCATTACAGCTCGGGCGTGGCCAACCATTTCTACTATCTGCTGGCCGAAGGCGCGGTGGTACCGAGCGGCTTCGGGTCGGGAACCAGCTGGAACGTGACGCCGGCCGGGCTGGTCTGCAACGGCAATACGGTATTGACGGCGATCGGCCGGGCGGCGGCCAGCCGCATCTGGTACCGCGCGTTGACCGTCTACATGACCTCCTCGACCAACTACGCGGCCGCACGCAGGGCCACGTTGAGCGCGGCCACCGATCTGTACGGCAGCAGCTCCACGCAGTACCGCGCGGTTGCCGCGGCGTGGAGCGCCGTGTCGGTCAACTGATGCACGCCGGCCCCTGCCACGCGCCTTGTGCGTGGCAGGGAGCACGGCTGCCACAGTGCCATCCGCGCGCGTATGCTTGGGTCATTCCTGGGAGGGAACATGACCGAACGCACCAAGACCGCGCGACCGATCGACCGCTATTTCGCCAGCTACGCCGACGATCACCGCAACACCACCAATCAGCAGATCCACGTGCTGGCGGTGCCGGCGATCCTGTGGTCGGTAGTGGCCCTGCTGTGGTGCATCCCGGTCGGCGGCACCTGGTTCAGCAGCGGCGTGTGGGCGGCGTTGTCGATGTTCGCGGCCTGGTCGTACTACAACCGCCTATCGCGTCCGCTTGGGTTGGGCATGCTGGGGATCTTCTTTTTCTTCGGCTGCCTGTGCCGGTTGCTCGAAGGCAGACTCGGACTCACCGGGCTGTTCACCACGGCGCTGACGGTGTTCGTGCTGGCCTGGGTCGCGCAGTTCGTCGGCCACCGGATCGAAGGCCGCAAGCCGAGCTTTCTGACCGACCTGACCTATCTGCTGATCGGGCCGATCTGGGTACTGGCCAAGCTCTATCGTCAGTTGGGTTGGCGGTACTGAGCGCGAGTGACTGCAAGAACGCAGCCGTCGTTGGCTTGATCATGATTTGAAAGCGGCGTCGCGCTGCGGTGGCTACGCTCAGGCGGATCGCACTTCAGGCAGTCTGCGCGCCATCCAGGCCTGGCAGCACGCACGCCCAGACGAGCCTCACTCGCCGATGCCGAGTTCTTCGGGCAGGGGACGAAAGGCACGCGGCGCATAACCGAAGTCGCGACGCGCCGGTTCCAGGTCAAACACCAGGTCATCGCGCATGCGCTGCAATGCGGCCGCATTGATGCCACGCAGGCGCCCCAGCCGCTGCGCAGCGGTCAGGGCTAGGCCGAACAGGCCGGGCGGCACCTGATACAGCCGCGCCGGTCGCGGCAGCGCTGCCAGCACGCGCTCCACCATCTGCGTGTAGGCCAGCACTTCGCCGCCGCCGACGGCATAGCTGCGCTGCTGCGTCACCGGCTGGGTGACCACCGCCAGCGCCGCGCTGGCCAGATCGTCCACATGCACCGGCTGGCGCAGCCCGGTCGCGTTGGCCGGCAGCACGAAGGCGCCGGTGCGCTGCGCCAGCCCGGCGATCTGGGTGAGCGTGCGGTCGCGCCCGGCACCATAGACCAGCGTCGGGCGCAGCACCGTCGCCGCGGCGCCACGCGCCTGGGCTGCGGAAAACAGCGCCTGTTCGGCATTTGCCAGACGCTGCGCGACATCGCGCTCTGCCGCGTCGATCGAGTGTTCCTTGACCTCCAGGCTGGTGGAACCGAACGCCACGATGCGCGGCGCCCGCACCGGATTTTCGGCATACCAGCGCGCGAAATGGTCCAGCGGACCGCAGCTGAAGATCACCTCGAATGCCTCGCCCGCGGCAGCCGGCATGGCCAGATCGCCCTGCCGCCAGATCAGCCCGGCGCGCGCGGCACGTGGCTGGCGCGACCAGGCCGTCACCTGCCAGCCGCGGCCGAGCAGCCGTGTCAGCAGGCGTTCGCCGATCTGACCGCTGCCGCCGAACACCAGGGCGCGCGGCGCAGAAACGGCAGTGGACGGAGCGGGATCGGCAGCGGTCACAGGGCTCGGATGCAGTCTGGGTGGATCCCAGCATAGCGAGTGACAGGCAGCGGCGCGACGCCGATCCGGCGGCGATTTGCGCAGGCGCGCAGCTACGGCGTTGACGCTGGCGTCAGTCAACGGTTTGTTAAGCTCTCTGGCCTGCTCGCGAATCTTGTGTTCCCTGCATGCCTTTCTCGCTGGAAATCCTGCTTGCGCTGCCATTTGTGATGGCGGCCGCCACTGCGCTGCTCTGGCGCACCTCCCGTTCGATCACTGCGTGGTTGGCTGCGGCCGCGCCGTTGGGCGGGCTGGTCATCCTGGCGACGCTCACACCGGCCGTGTTGCGCGGTGAGGTGATCGGCAGCCAGTACGCATGGTTGCCGCAGATCGGCCTGATGTTCTCGTTGCGGCTCGATGGCCTGGCGTGGATGTTCGCGTTACTGGTGCTGGGTATCGGTGCGCTGGTGGTGATGTATGCGCATTACTACCTGAGTGCACGCGACAGCGCATCGCGCTTCTTCGCCTATCTCATGCTGTTCATGGGCGCGATGCTCGGCATGGTGCTGTCGGGCAACCTGCTGTTGCTGATGGTGTTCTGGGAACTCACCAGCATCAGTTCGTTCCTGTTGATCGGCTTCTGGTCGCACCGCAAGGACGCGCGCGAAGGCGCGCGCATGGCCTTCGTGCTGACGGCCGGTGGCGGCCTGGCCCTGCTCGGCGGCATCCTGATGATCGGCCGCATCGTCGGCAGTTTCCAGCTGGATGCGGTGCTGGCGGCCGGCGATCTGATTCGCGCCAGTCCGCTGTATCCCTATGCATTGGGGCTGGTGCTGCTGGGCATCTTCACCAAGAGTGCGCAGTTCCCGTTCCACTTCTGGCTGCCGCACGCGATGGCGGCGCCGACGCCGGTGTCGGCGTACCTGCATTCGGCCACGATGGTGAAGGCCGGCGTGTTCCTGCTGGCGCGCCTGCATCCTGCCCTGGCCGGCACCGACCTGTTCTTCTACACGGTCACCAGCATCGGTGCGATCACGCTGTTGCTCGGCGCATGGCACGCGATCTTCCAGCACGATCTCAAGGGCGTGCTGGCGTACTCGACCATCTCGCATCTGGGCCTGATCACCATGCTGTTCGGCCTGTCCACGCCGATGGCGGTGGTGGCCGGCGTGTTCCACATCCTCAACCACGCGGTGTTCAAGGCATCGTTGTTCATGGCCGCCGGCATCATCGACCACGAGACCGGCACGCGCGACATGCGCAAGCTGGGCAACCTGCGCCGCCTGATGCCGGTCACCAGCGTGCTGGCGATCACCGCCTCGCTGGCGATGGCCGGCGTTCCGCTGCTCAACGGCTTTTTGTCCAAGGAAATGTTCTTTGCCGTGGCGCTGGAAACCGATGCGCCGCAGACGATGCGGGTATTGGCCAGCATCGCCGCGCTGCTGGCCGGCCTGCTCGGCGTGGCCTACAGCCTGCGCTTCGTGCACGACACCTTCTTTGGCGAAGGCCCGCGCGATCTGGACACCACCCCGCACGAGCCGCCGCGCTGGATGCGGATTCCGGTGGATGTGCTGGTGCTGATCTGCGTGGCCGTGGGCATCGTGCCGGCCTGGACCATCGCGCCGGTGCTGCGCGCCGGTGCCAGCGCCATCCTGGGCGAGCGCCTGCCCGACTACAGCCTGGCGCTGTGGCATGGCTGGAACTGGCCGCTGGCGATGAGCATCGCCGGCATGGTGGGCGGCACCCTGTTGTACATGGCGCTGCGCCGCACGCTGGACATGTACGCGATCCAGAACCGCTCGCCCGGCAAGGCGCTGTTCAACTGGAACCTGCGCGCGCTGTTCGCCGGTACCGTGCGCATGACCGATGCGGTCACCAACGGCAACCTGCAACGCATGCTGATGCTGCTGGTGCTGAGCGCTGTCGTGGTGGCGCTGGTGCCGTTCCTGCAGGGCGGCGCATTGCCGGCCTGGCCGGCGCCCACCCCGCTGCCGCTGCTGGGCTGGACGATCTGGCTGCTGATGATCGCCTGCGCCCTGGGCAGCCTGTTCCTGTACAAGCAGCGCCTGCTCGCGGTGCTGGTGCTGGGTGGCACCGGCCTGGCGGTCAGCATGACCTTCGTGTTCCTGTCGGCACCGGATCTTGCGTTGACCCAGTTGCTGGTGGAGATGGTCACGCTGGTGCTGATGCTGCTAGCGATGAATTACCTGCCCGAGCGCTCGCTGCCCGAGCCCGCGCGCCTGCGCAAGCTCCGCGATGCCGGCATCGCCGTCGTCGGTGGTGCCGGGCTTGCCGCATTGGCCTATACCTTGATGACCCAGCCCAGCCACACGGTTGCCGGCGAGCTGCTGCAGCGTGCGCTGCCGGAAGCCTACGGGCGCAACGTGGTCAACGTGATCCTGGTGGATTTCCGCGGCTTCGATACCTTCGGCGAGATCACCGTGTTCGCGATCGCCGGGCTGGTGGTGCACGCGCTGCTGCGGCGCTCGCGGATGGCGCCGGAGCGCAGCATGCCCGGGCCGCCGATCAAGTTGCCGGTGCCGGCCGATCTGGCGCAGATCATGTTCCCGCTGACGCTGACGGTGTCCTTGTTCCTGTTCCTGCGCGGCCATAACGCGCCCGGTGGCGGCTTCATCGCCGGGCTGGTGCTGGCGGTGCCGTTGCTGATGCAGTACGTGATCCAGGGCACCGCGTCGGTGGAATCGCGCTTCGGCTTCGACTACATCCGCCTGATCGGCATCGGCCTGCTGTGCGCGCTGGTCAGCGGTGCCGGTGCGCTGGTGTTCGGCATGCCGTTCCTGAGCAGCGGGCATCTGGAGATTCCGTTGCCGCTGCTGGGCGATCTGGAACTGGCCAGCGCGCTGGGCTTCGATGTCGGCGTGTATCTGGTGGTGTTCGGTGCGGCGATGCTGATGCTGTCGATGATGGGCACGATCAAACCCTCGCGCACGCGCAGCTCGCAGCGCGGCGAGATCGATCCCACCCAACGTTCGACACGCACCGCGGAGCAGCATTGATGGAACTGGCAGTGGCAAGCGCGATCGGCGTCCTCACCGCATTGGCGATCTACCTGTTGCTGCGCGCACGCAGCTTCGACGTGATCCTGGGGATGACCTTCCTGTCGTACGCGACCAACCTGCTGATCTTCGCCGGTGGGCGGCTGCGCAGCGGCCAGGCGCCGGTGCTGCGCGAGGGCGTATCCGCCGACCTGATGCACTACACCGACCCGTTGCCGCAGGCGCTGGTGCTGACCGCGATCGTGATCGCCTTCGCGATGACTGCGGTGAGCCTGGTGCTGGCGATCCGCAGCCGCAGCGACAACGGCAGCGATCACGTGGATGCGCATGAAGACGCCACCACCGGCGTGGATACGCGCGAGGCCCGGCGATGAACCATCTGCTGATCCTGCCGATCCTGATCCCGATGCTGGGCGCGTCGGCGTCGCTGTTCGTCGAACACCGACGCTATGGGCCGCGCGTGCAGCGCACGGTGGCATGGGCAAGCATGGCCTTGCTGGCCGCATCGGTCATCGCCTTGTTCGTGCGCGCCGCCGAAGGCCAGGTGCTGGTGTACCTGCTCGGCGACTGGCCGGCGCGCATCGGCATCGTGCTGATGGGCGACCGCCTCTCGGCGTGGATGCTGTTGACCACCCTGATCCTGGGCGCGGCCTGCCTGCTGCATGCCTGCGCCGGCTGGGACCGGCGCGCGCCGCATTTCCATGCGCTGTTCCAGTTCCAGTTGATGGGCTTGAACGGTGCGTTCCTGACCGGCGACATCTTCAACTTGTTCGTGTTCTTCGAAGTGATGCTGATCGCCTCCTACGGCCTGCTGCTCAGCGGCGGGCGCGGGCTGCAGATGCGTGTGGGCCTGCATTACGTGGTGTTCAACGTGTGCGCGTCGACCCTGTTCCTGATCGCGCTGGGCCTGCTGTTCGGCGTGTTCGGCACCTTGAACATGGCCGAGCTGTCGCAACGCATCGCCGCGTTGCCGGCGCAGGACCTGCCGCTGGCCAAGGCCAGCCTGGGCCTGTTGCTGCTGGTGTTCTGCAGCAAGGCCGCGTTGCTGCCGCTGTACCTGTGGCTGCCGGAGACCTATTCGCGCGCGCCGGCGGCGGTGGCGGCGTTGTTTGCGATCATGACCAAGGTCGGGCTGTACGCGACGCTGCGGGTGTCGGCGCTGTGGTTCGGCGCCGGTGCCGGCGCGCTGCAGGGCTTCGGCCGCCACGCATTGCTGTGGCTGGGCATCGCCACGCTGCTGATGGCCGCGTTCGGGGTGATGGCCGCATCGCGGCTACGGGTGATGGTGTCGTATCTGGTGGTGTTCTCGGCGGCGACGTTGTTCATTGCCTTCTCGCTGGACGATGCCGGCGCGTTGGGTGCGGGCCTGTACTACCTGCCGCATAGCAGCTTCGTGGCCGCGGCGTTGTTCATGGTGTCGGACCTGATCCGGCGTCGCCGCGGTAGCGCCAGCGACCGCAAGGAAGTGGTCGCGCCGCTGCCGCGGCGCGGGATCCCCGGCGCGATGTTCATGGTCGCCGCGGTCGCGGTCGCCGGGCTGCCGCCGTTGTCCGGCTTCCTGGCCAAGGCCGCGTTGCTGCAGCACGTGCCCGAGGGCCTGGTCGGGCCGGTGTGGTTCGCCATCCTGGGCAGCAGCCTGCTGGTGGTGATCGGCCTGACGCGTGCCGGCGTGCGCCTGTTCTGGCGCGTGCCCGAAGCGGTGCAGGATGTCCCTGAGCTGCAGCCGCAACGGCGTGCGCGCATGCGCCCGGTGGAGACCGCCGCGACGCTGCTGTTGCTGAGCGGGCTGGTGGCGATGACGGCCGGTGCCGGCCCGTTAATGCGCTACACAGACGCGGCCGGCGTGCAGCTGCGCGATCCCGGCGCCTACGTCGAGCAGGTCCGCGCCACCACGCCGCAACGGAGGCAGCCATGAGCACGCGTATGCCGCTGCGCAGCCGGCTGCTGCCCTCGCCGTCGCTGAGCGTGACGGTCTTCATTTTCTGGCTGTTGCTCAGCGACAGCTTCGGGCCGCAGCAATGGGTGCTGGGCTTGTTGCTGGGCTGGGTGGTGCCGATCTTTGCGGCGCGCCTGGACCGCGAGTTCGCCCGCATCGGCTCGCTGCGTTCGGTGCCGCGTATGTTGCTGGTGGCCGCCGGCGACATCGTGCGCTCCAACATCAAGGTCGCCGGCCAGGTGCTCGGCCCGGAGTCGCGCATCCACCCCGGTTTCATCTGGGTGCCGCTGGATATTGCCAACATCCACGGCATCGCCGCGCTGACCAGCATGATCACGCTCACTCCCGGCACGGTGTCGGCAGCGCTCTCGGACGACCGCAAGTATCTGCTGGTGCACGTGCTGCACCTGGACGATCCGGACGCCTTGATCGCCGAGATCAAGACCCGCTACGAGAAGCCCCTGATGGAGATCTTTCCATGACCGGCCACATGTTCATCGAATCGACCATCGTCATCTGCATGCACGCGGTGGGCCTGGCCATGCTGATGGCGCTGTGGCGCCTGCTGCGCGGCCCGAGCGTGCCCGATCGCATCCTGGCGCTGGATACCCTGTCCATCACCGCCATCGCCGAGCTGATGCTGCTGGGCATGTACCTGGATTCGCCGATCTACTTCGAGGCCGCGCTGGTGATCGCCATGCTGGGCTTCGGCAGCACCGTGGTGCTGAGCAAGTTCGTGTTGCGTCGGGACATCGTCGAATGATCGCACTGACCGAATATCTGCTCAGCGCGCTGTTGCTGGTCGGCACCTTCTTCATCCTGATCGGCGCGTTCGGCCTGGTGAAGCTGTCGGACTTTTTCAAGCGCCTGCATGCGCCGACCAAGGCCAGCACACTGGGGGTGGGCTGCGTGCTGCTGGCATCGGTCGGCTATCACCTGTTCCTGGGTGTGGACCCGCAACCGCGCGAATTGCTGATCACCGTGTTCCTGTTCATCACCGCACCGATCAGTGCCCATCTGATGGCCAAGGCCGCGCTGTCGCTGATGATGGAAAACCGCCCGGAAGTGCCCAACCACGGCGAGATGAAGAAGGAAGGCCTGCCCACGCCGCAGACGCAAGGCGATGTGGGCGAAAACGCGGAAACCGCCGAGCAGCACGCCGAGCAGGACAAGGATTCGCACTGAGTTTTGCAGCTGCTTCGAGACCCGCTGCCCGGATGGTCTCGACATGTTGTTCTACGCGCATGCTGTTCTACACCACGCACGCTGCCAAGCGGATATGAGCGCGCAAGCTGCGCTGCCGGATGCCGCCGATGCAGCGCAGCGCCAGCCGTGACAGCTCAGCCGCAGCCTTCCACATAATCCACTTGCGGCGGCTGCCCGACCCGCCAGCTGCTGACCTTGCCGTCGGCATCGGTCTCGAACACCAACGCGGACCGGGTGGCCGCATCGGCCATGCGCAGGGTGAACGCGCCGGGGACGTATTTGTGCGGCTGTTCGGTCAGACCTGCCGGATACAGCGCGCGCAGCTGCGCCAGCGTCATGCCGACCTTGCCGCCGCCCGGGGCGAGCTCCTTGGGTTCGTTGGTTTGATAACGCACAAGGCGATCGCCTTCGAACATGAAACCGAAGCGGCGTGCATCCTCGGCCCACTGCGGCCGTAGCAGATAGCAGCCGCCGTCGGTCGCCGGTTCGCCGCGCAGGTCGCCGCCCCAGGCAGCGCGCGCCTGCGCTGCATCCATGCCCAGGCGCAGATCGCCGTACCCATCCAGGCGCGCGAGCGCAGCCGGCTGCTGGCGCAGTTGCGGCGGAAACGTGCCGGCCGGCGCAGTAGCTGGCGGAACATCGCCGGCTGGCTGATCGTTGGCGGCTGCCACCGGTGCTGGTGCCGCATCGGCCGCGGCCGTGGTGGCGTCCTCGGCACGGTTGCAGCCGGTCAGCAACAGCAATGCGCCCATCAAACCGAGCAATCTGGTGGTCATGCATGCATTCCTTACGGGTCCGCCACAGCCTACACAGCCCACATCGCCGACGATGTGCAGAACGCGCTGGCGTTGCCTCGTGCCGATGTCATCGGCGCTTCATTGGCGGCGGGCAAGCTGGCCGCCTCGCAGGACCGCCGCCATGACCCCACGCAAGACCGAGCTCGCCCTCACCGCGCTGCAATCGCACCGCAGTCCACTCACCTTGCTGCAGCGACGCGCGCTGATCCTGGCCGACGGCCAGCGCGATCTGGCAACGCTGGCCGTGCTGCTGGGCGGGGACGGCGCCGCATTGGTGCATGCGCTCTGCGCGATGGGTTATCTGGAGTCCGGTACGCAGGCAGGGAGTGCGACACGCACTGACACGGCGTCTGCCTCCTCGCCGGCAGGCGTGCCCGGCACCCACGTGCCGCAGCCAGCGGCACCACCGAGCGAAGAAGACTTGCAGCGCCAGCGCCGTCGCGCGGCCACCAACGCGCGGCTATACCTGCTCGATATCCTGCAGCTGCAACGTGACCCGGTGGCCGCCGCGCTGCATCGGCAACTGCAGGCCGCACGCGCCGAGGACGCCATCGGCGCCGCCATTGCCGACGCGCTGCGCGCCTTGCCGCAGATCACCTCGGCAAGCTACGCCGAGCGCGTACGTGCCCGGATCGGCGAGCTGCTGCCGGATGCGCTGCAGGCTGCTTGAGCGGACAACTGGAACCCTCGATCCGACACCTGCGACCCCTGGCTGCCGTAGTGCCTGATCAGCACGTTCGCCCAACTGGCTGAGTTACTGCGCACCCTCTGAGCCGGGCGCCTGAAACGCCGCGCGCAATCCGGACCAGCACTGCTGGTAGTCGCCCTGCCGGTGCGCGGCCTGCAAGGCCTGCTGGGTGGGACGCAGCACCGCACGCGTTTCGAACATGAAGGCCATGGTGTCGGCGATCACATCCGGGCGCGTCAGGTCCGCATGCGAGGCCTTGTCGAAGGTCGCCGCATCCGGGCCATGCCCGCTCATGCAGTTGTGCAGCGAGGCACCACCCGGCGCGAAGCCGTCGGCCTTGGCATCGTAGACGCCGTGCACCAACCCCATGAACTCGCTGGCCACATTGCGATGGAACCACGGCGGGCGGAAGGTATGCTGCGCCACCAGCCAGCGCGGCGGGAAGATCGCAAAATCCATGTTCGCCGTGCCATGCGTGTCGCTGGGCGAGGTCAGCACGGTGAAGATGCTCGGATCCGGATGATCGAAGCTGATCGAGCCGATGGTGTTGAAGCGGCGCAGATCGTAGCGATACGGCGCGTAGTTGCCATGCCAGGCCACCACGTCCAGCGGCGAGTGGCCGATGTCCGCACGCCACAGATGGCCCTGGAATTTGGCCACCAGCTCGAACGCACCTTCGCGCTGTTCGTAGGCCGCATGCGGCGTTTCGAAGTCGCGCGCATTGGCCAGCCCGTTGGAGCCGATCGGCCCCAGGTCGGGCAGCCGCAGCACTGCGCCGAAGTTTTCGCAGACATAGCCGCGCGCCTCGCCATCGGGCAGCTCGACGCGGAAACGCACACCGCGCGGTATCACCCCGATCTGCTGCGGCTCCAGCTCCAGCACACCGAGCTCGCTGTGGATGCGCAGGCGGCCCAGTTGCGGCACCAGCAACAGCTCGCCATCGGCATCGTAAAAGAAGCGATCGTGCATCGATGCGTTGGCCGCATACAGATGCACGGCGACACCGGACATCGCCTCCGGCCCGCCGTTGCCGGCCATGGTGTACAGACCGTCGACGAAATCGGTTGGCGTGGACGGCAGCGGCAATGGGCTCCAGCGCAGTTGATCCGGCGGCACCGGGCCGCGCCCGAAATCGTTGTGGAGCTGCGACTGTTCGACCAGGGAGAAACTGCCATGCACGGCCGCCGGGCGGATGCGGTACAGCCAGCTGCGCCGGTTCTCGCTGCGTGGCGCGGTGAACGCGGTGCCGGACAACTGTTCGGCATACAACCCGTGCGCCACACGCTGCGGCGAGTTCTGCCCCATCGGCAAGGTACCGGCCACCGCCTCGGTCGCAAACGCGTTGCCGAAACCGGTCATGTAGTGCTGGTTGTTATGCATGGCATGCGTCCGGATCTTGGCCCTCCCTTCCCGGATGCAGAAGGTTGGGATTGAATTGAATCAGGCCGCTTTCCTACCGTAGAAGAGCTAAGCCTGGCGGATTAAGCCCCTCTCCCGCGGGAAGAGGGGCTTTAACGACGTGCGCCTTCGTTGCTTTGTGTTGTCGGAAAAACACCTTGCCTGAGCGTGCTTGATTGCGACCACTTGCCGCTCGCTTCGTTGGATCCGTACCGGAACTACATCCGACGTTACGGGCAGCCAAGCTGGGCACCACAACACTTTGCACCACTCAAACCCGCACCGACACAGTTAACCGCACCAACCACAAATCCCGAATCCCGAACAGCGAATCCCCAATCCCCCGCCCTCAAAGCACCCCACGCTTCATCTGGTCGCGCTCAATGCTCTCGAACAGCGCCTGGAAATTGCCTTCGCCGAAACCCTCGTTGCCCTTGCGCTGGATGATCTCGAAGAAGATCGGGCCGATGCAGTTCTGGGTAAAGATCTGCAGCAGCTTGCGCTGCTTGGTGTCCACGTCGGCATCGATGAGGATCTTGTTGCGGCGCAGGCGTTCGACATCCTCGCCGTGGTCGGGGATGCGCAGGTCCACCACGTCGAAATAGGTGTCGGGCGTATCCAGGAATGTCACGCCGGCCTCGCGCATCTTTTCCACCGAGCTGTAGATGTCGTCGGTGAAGCAGGCGATGTGCTGGATGCCTTCGCCGTGGTAGGCGTCCAGATACTCGTTGATCTGGCTCTTGGGGTCGGAGGATTCGTTGAGCGGAATGCGCACGATGCCGTCCGGGGCGGTCATCGCCTTGGACACCAGGCCGGTCTTGGCGCCCTTGATGTCGAAATAGCGGATCTCGCGGAAGTTGAACAGGCGCTCGTAATAGTCCGACCAACGCTGCATGTTGCCGAAGTACAGGTTGTGGGTCAGGTGGTCGATGAAGGTCAACCCGAAGCCGGCCGGGTGCTGGTCGGCGCCTTCGATCGGCTCGTAGTCGGCGTCGTAGATGCTGCCCACCTCGCCGTAGCGGTCGACCAGATACAGCATGCAGTCGCCGATGCCCTTGACCACCGGGGCCGGCACGGCGCGGGTGTCGGCCTTGTCCTGCACCGCTTCGCCGCCGTTGCCCAGCACGGTCTGCAGCACCGTCTCGGCCGGGGTGCGGAAGCGGATCGCAAAGCCGCAGGCGCTCGGGCCGTGCGCGGCGGCGAAATCGGCGGCGAACGAATCGGGCTCTTCGTTGAGCAGGAAGTTGACCCCGCCCTGGCGATAGACGGTAATGGCACGGCTGCGGTGACGCAGCACCGCGCTGAAGCCCATCTTGCGGAAGTAGTCGTGTAACTGCGCTGCCTGCTCGGCGGGCGCGGCGAATTCGACGAATTCGAACCCGTCGATCCCCATCGGATTGTCGAAGGTGGTGACCTGCATGCCCAGGTTCGGGCGGGTTGCGGTACTGCTCGGTTGTGCGCTCATCGTCGTTTCTCCACGCTAGGCCGTCCGCAGGGCTATGCGGGGTGGCAGAAGACCCGCGAGAATGCGCAGGCCACCCACCGTTTGTAGTTGCAAATGAAACCAAAATCAAGACACAGTGCAACATGAGCGATCTCGACGCCCCCGCCCCGCCGCCGCATCCTGTGCTGCTCAACCTCGAGCAGTTCCTGCCGTATCGCCTGAGCGTGCTGTCCAACCGCATCAGCAGCAATATCGCCAAGGTCTACGGCGATCGTTACGGCATGGCCATTCCCGAGTGGCGGGTGATCACCATCCTGGCGCTGTATCCGGGTTCCTCGGCCAGCGAGGTCTCCGACCGCACCGCGATGGATAAAGTTGCAGTCAGCCGCGCCGTGGCGCGCCTGCTGGAGCGCGGCTTCATCCGCCGCGAAACCCACGGCGACGACCGCCGCCGCTCGATGCTGGCACTGTCGCCGGCCGGCCGCCAGGTCTACGAGACCGTCGCCCCGCTGGTCAACGAGATGGAACAGCGGCTGATGTCGGTGTTCAGTGCCGAGGAGCAGCAGATCCTGGAAAAGCTGATCGACCGGCTGGCCAAGGACGGGCTGCCGCGCATGGCCGGCAAGGACTGATAAAAAAAACCCCCGCAGTGCGGGGGTTTTTGCATGCCACGGCAACGACGGATCAGGCCTGCGGCGGCGCCCACTGCTTGAGGAAGTCGAACAGCTTCCGGCGGTCGAAGCCCTCGCCCTTGCGCAGATCCGGGCCGGTCTGGGTGGTCAGCAGCTTGCCGTCGTTGTCCAGCACCAGCAGCGACGGATAGTCGTTGAGCTGGGCGAACTGCGACAGGAACGCGGCATTCTCGTTGGCCGCATCGCGATTGACCTTGACCACCACGAAGTGCGCATCGCGGAAGCTGCGCAGCTCTGCATCGCCGCCCATCAGTTCGTCCAGCGCCTTGCATGGCTCGCAGGCCGCATTGCCGACATTGAGCACGATGCGCTTGCCGCCGCGCTTGGCCTCCACCTTGGCGGTCTCCAGATCGGCGGCCGGATCGCGCGAGGGGTCGTACTGCGCATTGAGCGCCGCCGCCGCGGCGATGTCCGCCGCGGTGGGCGTATTGCCCGAGGACACCGGCTGGCTGGGATCGGCGCTGGGCGGCTTCTGCATCGAGGTATCCAGCGGCCGTGGCGCCTCCTGTTGCTCGGTGGGCTGCCCGCAGGCGCTCAACAGACCTGCCAGCAGCAGGCCACAGACAGTGGGTTTGATCGGCATTGCTGTTCTCCTCACTTCACACCATGCATCAGTTTGTTGATCAACGGCGCGATCAGGAACAACACCGCGCCAGCGCCCAAGAGCGCCCAAAATCCGAAGGTATACCCGCTCAGGGCCGAGGACACGCTCATCCCTTCGCTTCCGCTGACATGCCCGGCGAAAATGCCCGACAGGTTGTTGCCGATGCCGGTGGACAAAAACCAGCCGCCCATTCCGAAACCAACCAGGCGCACCGGTGCCAGCTTGGTCACCATCGACAGGCCGATCGGCGACAGACACAGCTCGCCCACCGACTGGATCACGTACACCATGAACAAGGTCCAGAACGGTACCTTGCCAGCATCGTTGACCAGGCTCGACAGTGCAAACATCAGCAGCAGGAACGCCAGGCCGTTGAACAGCAGGCCCAGGCCGAACTTGCGCGGAATCGACGGGTTGAAGCGGCCGGCCTTGACCCAGATCCAGGCGATGATCGGCGCCAGCGTGATGATGGCAATCGAGTTCACCGACTGGAACCAGGCCGTGGGGAAGGTCCAGTCGCCGAAACCGCGGTCGACGATGTTGTCGGCCAGGAAGGTGAACGAGCTGCCGGCCTGTTCGAAGAACATCCAGAACAGCACGTTGAAGGCGAAGATGATCAGCATTGCGATCACCTTGTCGCGCTGCACCTTGCCTTCGCGGATGCCTTCGACCAGCAGCATCACCGACAGGCCGACGAACAGCACCGTCAGCACGATCTGCAGCACGTCCGCACCGACAGCGAGCAGGAAGTACACCACCGGGATCGCCAGCACGCAGCCGACCAGTACCATCAGCACGCGGCCGATGCCTTGCGCGTTCGGCGCCGGTGCACCGATGCCCTTGAGCTGCGCGCGGCCGATCCAGAACCACACCAGGCTGATCAGCATGCCCGCGCCGGAGGCCATGAACACCATCTTGTAGGACGGCATGGCCTGGGTGCCGAACACCTTTTCGGCCAGCAGCTGGGTCAGCACCGGCGAGATCATCGCGCCGAGGTTGATGCCCATGTAGAAGATGGTGAAGCCGCTGTCGCGGCGCGGATCGGCCACCGAATACAGCTTGCCGACCATGGTGGAAATGTTTGGTTTGAACAGTCCGTTGCCCACCACCACGGTGGCCAGGCCGATCTCGAACATGGTGTGGTCGGGAATGGCGATCAGGAACAGGCCGGTGGCCATCACGGCCGCACCGACCAGGATCGAGCGTTGGTAGCCGAGCACGCGGTCGGCCACGTAGCCGCCGAAGATCGCTGCCGCATACACCAGCGCCAGATAGGCGCCATAGGTGCGTCCGGCCGGCGCCTGGCCGGTGGCATCGCCGTTGAAGAACTGCGCCACGATGTACAGCACCAGCGCCCAACGAATGCCGTAGAACGCGAAGCGTTCCCAGAATTCGGTCATGAACAGCATCCACAGCGGCCGGGGATGACCGAGCAACGTGGGGAACTCGGGCGGTGCCGGCGGCGGCGGAGTGGCGGCGGAAGTCGGCGCGGTAGCGTCAACGCTCATGGAATGTCCCTTGCGTATTCAGTAATGGCTGGGTGCCCGGAGCGTACCCCGGGAGACGCGCGAGGATCACTTAGACGTCATGTACGCGTCAAATTCGCAGGACTCGCCAGCCTGATGGCGGCCGCTCTGCAGGGATGACGCCCGTAGCGACCCGCTCAGCCCTTTTCAGGGTCGCCGCGGCCACCACCCACCGGCTCACGACCTTCCACGCCCACCGAGGTGCGCACGTCGAACAGCTCCGGGAAGAACGTCAGCGCCAGCGCCTGCTGCAGAAAGCCCACGCCGCTGGACCCACCGGTGCCGCGCTTGAAGCCGATCACCCGCATCACCGTGCGCATATGGCGGAAGCGCCAGAGCTGGAACTGGGTTTCCACATCCACCAGGTCCTCGCACAGCGAATACTCGCGCCAGTAGCGGTCGGTGTTTTCGTAGATGCGCTCGAACACCGGGCGCAGGCTGTCGTCGGCCACATGCGCGCAGGTCCAGTCGCGGGCCTGGTATTGCGGCGGAATCGCATGCCCGAAGCGCGCCAGGTAGCGCAGGAACTCCTCGTACAGGCTGGGCGCTTCCAGCACCTCGCGCAGCCGCGCCTGCCCCTGTGGGTCGTACGCGAACACCTGCAGCATCTGCGGGTTCTTGTTGCCGAGCAGGAACTCGATATAGCGGTATTGCAGCGACTGGAAGCCGGACGAGGGGCCCAGCACATCGCGGAATCCCATGTATTCGCTTGGGGTGAGCGTCTCCAGCACGGACCACTGTTCGGTGAGCTGGCGCAGTACCTGCTTGCTGCGCGCCAGCACCTTGCGGCACTGCCAGACCTGGTCGTTCTGCAGGTGCACCATCGCCGCGCGCAGCTCGTGCGCCAGCAGCTTCAGCCACAGCTCGGAGGTCTGGTGCTGGATGATGAACAACATCTCGTCATGGTGCGCCGGCTCGGACAGGGGCTGCTGCGCCGACAGCAACTGGTCCAGCCGCAGATAGCCGCCGTAGGTCAGCCGCCCCTCCAGATCGGTGTGGATGCCGGGTTCCAGGTCACGCAGGTTCTTGTCGACGGGCATGGCAGTGCAGGTGGATCGGGCCGGTCAGGGTAGCTCAGTGGCGGGGATTGGGGATTGGGGGAATCGGGAATCGGGATTCGGGATTCGGGAGGCAGGAGTTGCAGCGCGCGGCCTTGATGCATGTCGCGGCAGCGCGCTGCCGTAGAAGCGTCCGGTTTGCCGGGGTGGCCTGCTTACTTGGCAGCCTGGCAATGCCGTGGCGTACGCGACCGGTACTTCACACCTGAAAATCCTGTCGCTTTCGACCGCGCGGTCGCAGCCGCTGCGCCGGTGTCACCGTATCGTCAACCAAGGTCTGCAAATTCATGCAGAATCGAACGGCGCTGCCGGCCAGGGACGTGGCCGGACCAGGGGAGCGCTTCACGTCTCATGGATCAGGGGACTCTCATCTCATGCATGTGTTGCAGCGTCGTGCAGCCTTACTTCTCTGTGCGCTGGCGGTTGCCGGCCACGCCAATGCCCAGGTCGTCATCAGCCAGGTCTACGGCGGTGGCGGCAACAGCGGTGCCACCTTCCGCAGCGACTTCGTCGAGCTGCACAACATCGGCAGCACCACGGTCAGCCTGGACGGCTGGTCGGTGCAATATGCCTCGGCCGCAGGCAGCAGCTGGCAGGTCACGCCGTTGGCAGGCAGCATTCCGGCCGGCGGCTACTACCTGGTCAAGCAGGCCGATGGCAGCGGCGGCAGCGTCGCACTGCCTACGCCCGATGCCACCGGCACCATCGCCATGGGCGGCGGCGCCGGCAAGGTGGCGCTGAGCAACAGCGCCTCCGCGTTGAGCGGCGCCTGCCCCACCGGCAATGCCGATCTGGTCGGCTATGGCAGCACCGCCAGCTGCGCCGAAGGCAATGCGCCCACGCCGGCGCCCAGCAATACGCTGGCAGTGCTGCGCGGCGGCGATGGCTGCACCGACACCGACAACAACGCGGCCGATTTCGCCACCGGCGCGCCGGCCCCGCGCAACGCCGCCAGCCCCGCACGGCTGTGCAGCGGCGGCGGCCAGCCGATCGCCACGCTGGCCGACGTCAGCCAGGCCGAAGGCAACAGCGGCAGCCGCAGTTTCGTGTTCACGCTGAGCCTGAGCCAGCCGGCCGGCGCAGGCGGGGTGAGCTTCACCGCCGCCACCGCCGATGGCACGGCCACGGCCGGCAGCGACTATGTCGCCCTGCCCGCCTCCAGCGTCCGCATCGCCGCCGGCGAGCGCAGCGCCAGCATCACCGTGGAGGTGCTGGGCGACACCACGCCCGAACCCGACGAAACCTTCGCGCTGCAGATCAGCGGCCTCACCGGCGCGTTGCCGGCCACGCTGAGCGCCACCGGCACCATCCTCAACGACGACTTCAGCCTGCTGCCGATCCACGCCATCCAGGGCAAGGGCGCACGCTCGCCGCTGGAAGGCCAGGTGGTCGCCACCTCGGGCATCGTCACTGCCCGTCGCAGCGCCGGCTTCTTCCTGCAGGCACCGGATGCCGAAACCGATGGCGATCCGGCCACCTCCGAAGGCGTCTACGTCTACACCGGCAGCGCACCGCCGGACACCGCCGCCATCGGCAACCGGGTGCGCGTGCAGGGCACGGTGCTCGAGTACGTGCCCACCGCCGACCCGACCCAGCCGCCGCTGACCGAGATCGGCGGCAGCCTGACCGTGCTGCTGGATTCCACCGGCAACCCGTTGCCGATGCCGGTGGCGTTGAGCGCGAACTTCCCCAACCCGAACGGCGCCTTTGATCAGCTCGAAGCGCTGGAAGGCATGCGCGTCACCGCCGCCAGCCTCACCGTCAATGCGCCCACCGGAGGCAGCGTCAACGAGACCAACGCCAGCGCCACCAGCAATGGCGTGTTCCATGCGGTGGTCACCGGCCTGCCGCGCGCCTTTCGCGAGCCCGGCGTGCAGTTGCCCGACCCGCTGCCGGCCGGCTCGCCTGCCGGCGTGCCGCGTTGGAACACCAACCCGGAAGTGATCGCCGTCGGCAGTGCCGGCGTGGGCGCCGAACGGCTGGATCTGGCCTCCGGCTGCGTCGTGCTGGATGTCACCGGCCCGCTGGATTACAGCTTCCGCCGCTACACGCTGTATCCGGAACGCACTCCGCAGGTGAACTGCAACGGTGCCGACCAACCACGCCCGGCACCGGTACCGCAGGCCGACGACGTGGCCGTGGCGACCTACAACATGGAGCGCTTCTTCGACGACCAGAACGACCCGGCGATCGGCGAACCGGTGCTCACTCCGGCCGCGTTCCAGGCCCGCCTCAACAAGGCCTCGCTGGCGATCCGCAACTACCTGCACACGCCCGACATCCTGGGCACGGTGGAGGTGGAAAACATCAGCGTGCTGCAGACCCTGGCTGCGCGCATCAACGCCGATGCCATCGCCTCCGGCCAGCCCAATCCGCAGTACGTGGCCTACCTGCAGGAAGGCAATGACGTCGGCGGTATCGACGTCGGCTTCCTGGTCAAGACCGGTACGGTGTCGGCCAGCGTGCCGCGCGTGGAAGTGGTGTCCATCGCCCAGGAAGGCAAGACCACCACCTGGACCGAACCGGGCGGTGGCGTAAGCCTGCTCAACGATCGCCCGCCGCTGGTGCTTACCGCCAGGGTGCATCAGGCCGATGGCCGCGTGCTGCCGCTGACCGCCATCGTGGTGCATCAGCGCTCGCTCAACGGCGCCGAGACCGACGATACGGCCGGCACCCGCATCCGCGCCAAACGCCAGGCCCAGGCCGAGTACCTGGCGCGCCTGCTGCAGACGCGCCAGCAGCTCGACCCGGCCGAGCAGGTGCTGGTGATGGGCGACTTCAACGCCTTCGAGTTCAACGACGGCTATGTGGATGCGATGGGCACCGTCACCGGCAGGCCGGCGCCGGATGCGCAGACCGTGGTGAATGGCGATGGCGCGGACCTGGTCAACCCGGACTACACCGATCTGACCTGGTTCAACACGCCCGATCAGAGCTACTCGTACGCGTTCGACGGCAACGTGCAGTCGCTGGATCACATCCTGGCCAACGAGGCGCTGATGCGCGCACCCGGCATCGCCTCGCTGTCGGTGGGCCACGCACGTATCAATGCCGACTTCCCCGGCACTGCGCGCAACGATGCCAATACGCCCACGCGCTTGTCCGACCACGACCCCACCGTGGTGCTGTTGCGCATGGCGCCCGCGTTGCGTGCCGACCTGGGCGCAACGGTCACTGCGGCACGCGCACAGGTCACCGAAGGCGAGCGCATCGACTTCAGTGTGGATGTGGACAACCGTGGGCCCGACAGCGCGGCGTTTGCCGCGGTGGCACTGGCCTTCGATGCCGCGGTCAGCCCGCGGGTCACCGCGGCACCGGGCTGGAGTTGCCAAGCGCCGGAAACCGCGACCCAGACGGTGGTCACCTGCACCATCGCCTCGCTGGCATCCGGTAACGCACAGCGCTTTGCCGTGCAGGTCGACGCTGGCGCGGAACTGGCAGGACGCACGCTGACCCTGGCCGCCTCGGTCGCCTCGCAAACGCCCGACCCGCAGCCGGACAACAACACCGACACCGCCGCAGTGAGTGTGCAGCCAGCGCTGCGCAGCGATCTGGCAGTGCGCCTGGAAGGCCCTGCCACGCTTCCGACCACCGCCTTCAACGCCACCTACCGGGTGTTGCTGGACAACCGCGGCAACGCAGCGGCCACCGGTGCCAGCGTGCGGATCGAAGGCAACACGGTGTCGGCGCTGTCGCTGCTGGTGCCGCCCAGCGGCTGGCGTTGTGCCAAGCAACTGCAGTCGTTGCGCAACGCAGTGTTTGTCTGCAGCACCGCCGCCGCAGTGCAGCCGGGCGCGCAGGCCGTGTTCCAGCTGACCGTCGCGGCAAAGCCGATCCCGGCCGAACGCGCGGTGCGGGTGCAGGCCAGCGCCAGCTCGACCTCGCCCGATGCCAACCCGGCCGACAACACGGCGCTGATCGTCACCCCGATCGGTGGAGGCACCAGCCGCCGCTGATCGCAGTGCAACACGTCGCAGTTCTGTACTGCGACAAAGGGCGCGGCTTGGTCCGCGCCCTTTTTTTTGTGCAAGCCAGCATCATTGTGTGCTGCGGTGCAGGACAGCTTTTTGCTGCGTGGTCCTTAACATCGCAACTCATATCATTTGAAACTTCTTGGTGAAGGTGTCGCCGCAATGAGCGTAGCCGCGCAGTTCGAGATCGAATACCTGCAATACATGGATGCGGACGGCCAGATCGTCCGCGACGACCTGCCGGCCGACGCCGCCAACCCGCAACAGTTGCTCGCGCTGTTCAAGCGCATGCTGTTCGTGCGTACCTTCGACAGCAAGTCGGTCGCGCTGCAGCGCACCGGCAAGTTGGGCACCTATGCGGCCTGCCTCGGCCACGAAGCCACCCACGTGGGCATCGGCGCATCGATGCGCAGCGGCGATGTGTTCGCGCCCAGCTATCGCGAGTACGGCACCATGTTCGAACGCGGCGTGCGCCCGCGCGACGTGCTGCTGTACTGGGGCGGCGACGAACGCGGCAGCGACTATCCGCGCGATGCCGATGCGGCGATCGACTTCCCGATCTGCGTGCCGATCTCCACCCAGTGCCTGCACGCGGCCGGTTCGGCGCTGTCGTTCAAGCTGCAGGGCAAGCCGCAGGTCGCTGTGGCCTGCTGCGGCGATGGCGGCAGCTCCAAGACCGACTTCTACGCCGCGCTCAATTCGGCCGGTGCCTACAAGCTGCCGCTGATCCTGTGCGTGATCAACAACGGCTGGGCGATCTCGGTGCCGCGCTCGGCGCAGACCGGCGCGCAGACGCTGGCGCAGAAGGGCCTGGCCGGCGGCCTGCAGTGCCTGCAGGTTGACGGCAACGACCTGATCGCAGTGCTCGAGGCGATGCGCCAGGCGCGTGCGCGTGCCCTGGCCGGCGACGGCGGCACGGTGATCGAGTTCCTGACCTACCGTCTGTCCGATCACACCACCGCCGACGATGCGCGGCGCTACCGCGGCGAAGAAGAGGTCAAGCAGGGCTGGGCGCGCGAGCCGCTGCTGCGCCTGCGCCGTTATCTCACCGCGCAGGGTCTGTGGGACGAGGCGCAGGAAACCGCCTGGAAGGCCGAATGCGGCGCGCGCGTGGATGAAGAGGTCAACGCCTACCTCAACACGCCGGTACAGCCGGTGGAAGCGATGTTCGATTACCTCTACGGCGACCCGCCGGCCGAGTTGCTGGCCCAGCGCGCCGAGGTGATGGCGCAGGAGGCCCGTCATGGATGAGCTCAACCAGTCACACCTGGCTGCGACACAGCAGCAGGCCAGCGCCCCTTACAACGCCGCAGCCACGCGCGGAGAGATCGCCATGAGTTCGCCCATCACCCTGATCGAAGCCATCACCCAGGCGCTGGCCTGGGAGCTGGAACACGACCCCGCGGTGCTGGTGCTGGGCGAGGATGTCGGCGTCAACGGCGGCGTGTTCCGCGCCACCGCCGGCCTGCAGCAGCGCTTCGGCAGCGAGCGGGTGCTGGACACGCCGCTGGATGAAACCACCATCGCCGGCCTGAGCGTCGGCCTGGCCGCGCAGGGCATGAAACCGGTGGCCGAAGCGCAGTTCGACGGCTTCGTGTATCCCATGGTCGATCACCTGATCTGCCATGCCGCACGCCTGCGCAACCGCACCCGCGGCCGCCTGCATTGCCCGATGGTGCTGCGCGTGCCGTGGGGCGGCGGCATCCGCGCGCCGGAACATCACAGCGAAGCCAACGAGGCCATCTTCACCAACGTGCCCGGCCTGCGCGTGGTGTTGCCGTCCTCGCCGCAGCGCGCCTATGGCCTGTTGCTGGCCGCGATCCGCGACCCGGATCCAGTGATCTACATGGAGCCCAAGCGCATCTACCGCCAGTACAAGGAAGTGGTCGCCAACGACGGCGAAGCGCTGCCGCTGGACGTGTGCTTCGTGCTGCGCGACGGCACCGACGTCACCCTGGTCACCTGGGGTGCGCAGGTCAAGGAAGCGCTGGAAGCGGCCGACAAGCTCGCCGGCGAAGGCATCAGCGCCGAGGTCATCGACGTGGCCACGCTGCGCCCGCTGGACTTCGACACCATCGCCGAATCGGTGGCCAAGACCGGCCGCTGCGTGATCGTGCAGGAAGCCCCGCGCACCGCCGGCTTCGGTGCGGAGATCGCCGCACAGCTGGCGGAAAAATCGATGTACGACCTGCTCGCACCGGTCGAACGCGTCACTGGCTACGACACGCATATCCCGCTGTTCCGGCTGGAAATGAAGTACCTGCCGAGCGTGGAGCGCATCGTCACCGCCGCCCGTCGCGCGGTGGCCGCCGGCTGACATGCGCGCCCGTCTGCTCTGCGATTACCGCGCCGCGTACGCCAACCCGATCCGCTTCCGTGCTGGCCAGCAGGTGACCATCGGCGTGCGCGATGAGGAATGGCCGGCCTTCGCCTGGGTCAACACCGGCGACGGCCATGCCGGCTGGGCCCCGGTGGCCTGGCTGCGCCCGCTGGGCGACGGCCAGGCCGAAGCCCTGCGCGACTACGACGCACGCGAACTCGATGCCCACCAGGGCGAGGACGTGCTGCTGCATTACGAACATGGCGGTTGGTGGTGGTCCGAGCGTGCCGATGGCATGCAGGGCTGGCTGCCGGCCGCCGACCTCGAACTCCTCGACGACACCACGCCGCCGCTGCCTGCGGCGCAAGAGAACCTGCCATGAGCGAAGCCAAGAATTTCCACCTGCCCGACCTGGGCGAAGGCCTGCCCGACGCCACCATCGTCGAATGGTTCGTCAAGGAGGGCGACAGCGTGCGCCTGGACGACCCGCTGGTCTCGATGGAGACCGCCAAGGCGGTGGTCGAGGTGCCCTCGCCGTTTTCCGGCACCGTGACCAAGCTTGCCGGTGCCGCCGGCGACATCATCGTCACCGGTGCGATGCTGGCGCAGTTCGCGCTGGACGCCTCGCAGCCGCAGCGCGCCGATGGTCAGGACACCGGCCACTCGCACGGCCCCGCACCCACGCACACGCCCAGCACCGGCGACAGCGCGGCCGGCCCGACCGCGCGCGTGGTCGCCTCCGACAACGGCGGCGAGATTGCCGATGCCGATTCCAGTGGCGGGAGCGAGCGTGACGACGCCGGTACCGTGGTCGGTGCGATGCAGAGCTCCAACGCGGTGCAGAGCGAACAGGCAATCGCCGTGGGCGGCGTACGCGCAATGCCGGCCGTGCGCGCGCTGGCGCGCAAGCTGCGCGTGGACCTGGCCCAGATCCGCGCGAGCGGCCCGGATGGCACGGTGACGATGGCGGATGTGAAGCAGGCCGCCGCGGCCGGCAGCGCGCCGCTGTCTGCGCCGCGTGCGAGTGCCTCGGTGACGCCGATCAATGGCAACAACGCGAATGCAGCCGCGCAACATGCCGCTGCGAACACGCAGGCCGCAAACACTGCAGCGAGCGATGCGCAACAACGTGCAGCGCTGTCTGCCAGCGGCAAACCCATGCGCACGCAATCACCCAGCGTGATCGCCAAAGGCCAGCCGGAGCAGCTCAAGGGCGTGCGCCGCAACATGGCGCGGGTCATGGCCGATGCGCACAGCAAGGTGGTGCCGACCACGCTCAACGACGATGCCGACATCCACGCCTGGCAGCCCGGCAACGATGTCACCGTGCGGCTGGTACGCGGCATCGTGCGGGCCTGCCAGGCGGTGCCGGCGCTCAATGCCTGGTTCGACGGCGAGGCACTCAGCCGCACCCTGCACACCCAGGTGGATATCGGCATTGCGGTGGATACCGAAGAAGGCCTGTTCGTGCCCGCACTACGCAATGCCGACATGCTGGACGCGCACGGCATTCGCGAGGGCGTCAACCGGCTGCGCCAGCAGGTGGAAAACCGCAGCATCGCCGCCTCCGAACTCAGCGGCTACACCATCTCGCTGTCTAATTTCGGCATGTTCGCCGGCCGCTATGCCACCCCGGTGGTAGTGCCGCCATGCGTGGCCATCGTCGCCGCCGGCCGCGCGCGCTACCAGCTCACCCCGGTGATGGGCGGGGTGGAAACCCACAAGGTGATGCCGCTGTCGCTGACCTTTGACCACCGCGCCGCCACCGGCGGCGAAGCCGCGCGCTTCCTGCGCGCACTGCTGGACGATCTGGCGCTGGCCGTGTGAACTGACGCCGCCACACCGGCCTTGCGCCATCGCCTGCCGCGCCGTGCTGGGCGGCAGTGCTACGACAGCATTGGCCGGACGCGTGTCAGTGCTCCACGACGCCTTCCGCGCCATGGCAGAGTCAGTCAACGCACTCCACGCTAAACTTGAGCGCCGGACACCAGGCGTTGCGATGCGGACATTTGTCACTCAGGGAGATGGACTTCCCGCGCGGGCATCGCCGATCGGCAATGCCATCATGGAGGCCCCATGAACACACCCGCGACCGACGCTGACTGGCGTCCAGCGGACTGCCCGCCGCTGGCATGGCCGGACCTTGTCGATGACGATGCACGCCTGCAGTGGTACCGACAGGTCTGCAACGCGTATGCCGCACTTCTCGGCGATGACGCTGCGCAACCCGCCAGCCTGCAGGCCGTACTCGCGTGTCAGGCGCGCCTTGGCTGCGCGCTGCCGCCGCTGCTTGCCCGCTATCACGGCGAAGTCGGCTGCCTGGAACTGGCCGAAACGCTGTGCACGCAGGGCGACACCGCACCCAGCATCGAACCCCTGCAGCAGGCCTATCCGAGCATCGACGAGATCGAGGCGAGCGCCGAAGAACAAGCTTTGATCCCGTCGCTGATCGTGTTCGGCGACTACCTGGGCAATGGCAATCTGTGGTGCTTCCATCGCGACAACGGTGCGGTGTATTACTTCGACCACGACGATGGCGCGATGCTGACGCGCCTGTTCGATTCGGTCGCCGTCTATCTGGATGCGCTGATGCTGCTCTGCCTGGGCGAGATTCACGACGATGATGCGGCAGCGCAGGCGCTGCTGGAAGAAAGACTGGGAAGACAGACGGTGCGCAAATGGCGGTACTGACGGCACCGCGAAAAACCATCGGTGTCGTTACCTCACCGCTGCGTCGCAGTCATTGCTTCAATCGCCCACAATGACGCATGTGCCCGGAGATTTCACGATGTCGTTCGACCAGCTCGACCTATCGCCACAGCTGCTGCCTGCCTTTACCGCAGCGCTGACTCGCGCCGGTCACCACACGCCCACGCCGATCCAGCAGCAGGCCATTGCACCGATGCTGCAGGGGCGCGATCTGATCGCGATGGCGCAGACCGGCTCGGGCAAGACGCTGGCCTATGCGCTGCCGCTGCTGCAGCAACGTTGCCTGGCGCCCGACACCGCACCGCGCGTACTCGGTGCGCTGGTGCTGGTGCCCACGCGCGAACTCGCTGCGCAGGTCGAAGACACCCTGCGCCAACTGGCCGCGCATCTGCCGCGGCGGCTCAAGATCGTGGCGGCCACCGGCGGCAGTTCGATCAATCCGCAGCTGCTCGCCCTGCGCGGGGGTGCCGATATCGTGGTCGCCACGCCCGGGCGGCTGCTGGATCTGGTCGACCACAACGCGCTGCGCCTGAGCGAGGTCGCCACACTCGTGCTGGACGAAGCCGACCGTCTGCTCGAGCTGGGCTTCGGTGCCGAGCTTGATCGCATTCTGGCCTTGCTGCCGACGCAGCGCCAGAGCGTGCTGTTTTCGGCCACGTTTCCACCCGGCATCGCCTCGCTGGCCAAGCGTCGCCTGCGCGACCCGCTACGCATCACCGTTGCCGCCATCCCGGAGGCTGCGCCTGCGATCGAACAACGCGCGATCGCCGTCGATGCCGGCCAGCGCACGCAACTGCTGCGCCACCTGCTGCAGGAGCATGGTTGGTCGCATGTGCTGGTGTTCGTCGCCAGCCGGCACACCGCCGAAAAAGTCGTCGAAAAACTCGGCAAGACCGGCATCAGTGCGCAGCCGCTGCACGGCGAACTGAGCCAGGGTCGCCGCGAGCGTGCGTTGCATGCCTTCAAACAGCGCGAGCTGCAGGTGCTGGTAGCCACCGACCTGGCCGGACGCGGCATCGATATCGATGCGCTGCCGGCCGTGATCAATTACGACCTGCCGCGCTCGACGGTGGATTACACCCACCGCATCGGCCGCACCGCACGCGCCGGCGCCAGCGGTCTTGCGATCAGCTTCATCACGGTAGAGAGCCAGCCGCAATGGCGTTTGATCGAAAAACGCCAGGGCCTGCGCGTACCGACCAGCGTGGTCGCCGGGTTCGAGCCGAGCCCGGCGACAGCGGCGCCTGCAACACAGATGCCGAACAACGGCACGCGCGCTGCGGACGACAACGGCGGCATCAAGGGCAGGCGGCCGAGCAAGAAGGACAAGCAACGCGCGGCAGCGGCGACACAGGCAGGCAAGCCCGACTGAAGGCGCTGCGTGACATCTGACGCGCTGGCGTCACGCCGAGGCGGACGCCATGCGAAGACTCAGTCCTGCTCGAAATCCAGCTCGCCGCCCGGGGCGCTGTCGCCATCGGCACGCGCAGTCCGTTTGCCGGGCTTGCGCAGGATTTCCACGAAGAACTGCTCGCCACCTTCGCTGGTGAGCGCATTGATCGAGCGGATCAGCTCGGCCGGCGGCAGCGGCGCAGCACTGGCCTCGTCCACCCCGAAGCGCATGTCGAAGTCCCAATAATCCGCCCCTTCCGGCAAGTCCTTGCGACGCTCGCGGCGGATGTACTTGCGGATATCGTGCTTGCTGGATTCCAGCAGACGGTCGCGGTTCTTGCCTTCGAGGTTGAGCTGGTAGGTCTTGCGCATGGCGACATCGGTTGGGAGCTGGCCGCCTATTGTGAGGCCACACGGCCGTTCTGGGTGAATCGCCGGGGATCCGGTGGCCGGCGGCATGGGCGCAAGCGTTTGCCTGCATCGGCGTGGAGAAGGCCACGCGCGCGCGCCGCCAGCATGGATGCACGCCGCCGCTACGGCGCGACGGGCGGAGCATCGATGCAGGCCGGCACAGGCGGGCAGGCCACCGCGTCATGCACGACGACGGCGTATCGCAACCTCGGGCTGCTACCTGGCTGCTGCCGCGCTGGCTGCCCGGCAGCAAGATCGCAGCGTGGCGTTCCATCATCGACACGTTGGCGCACCGGACACGCGCGGGCGTGCCGCAGTGCTCATCCCTTCAAGGCGGTTGCCGATGCGGCAGCGTGACTGCTCTCGTCCCCCTGCCGTTCGGCCGCAATCACCTCATCGGCGTGATCCTGGCACCAGTGCAGCAGCGCGAGCAGTGGCGCTTCCAGCGTCTCGCCCAGCGCGGTGCGTCGATATTGCACCGCCACCGGCGAGGAGGAGATCACTTCCCTGCTGATCAGGCCGATGCGCTCGAGCCGCCGCAGCGCTTCGGTCAGCGACTTGTGGGTCACGCCGTCCAGCTGCCGCTTGATGTTGTTGAACCGCGTGGGCCCGTTGCACAGCACGGTCATGATCATGATCGACCACTTGTTGGCGATCGGCTCCAGCACCGTCCGGATATCGGCAACCCGCGTGAGGCTGCACGGGGTGGCGGTTTCCTCTGCCATATCTAGTTACCTCAAGGTGCGTAATTGAAACTAAGTATATGATGGATATCATCTCGCTGGTGCTGAAAACCGCTTGGACGGGCACTGCCCGCGTCCAGTCCCGCATCGACAACCAACGAGAGAATGTCCATGTCAACGAATGAGCTCCACGGCAAAGTGGCCCTGATCACCGGCGCCTCCAGCGGCATCGGTAGCGCAACGGCAAAGAAACTCGCAGCGGCAGGAATGAAGGTGGGCATTGCCGCACGTCGCATCGACCGGCTGCAGGCATTGAAGTCAGACATTGAACAGGCGGGCGGCCAGGCCGTGGTGCTGGAAATGGATGTCGCCAACAAGCACTCGGTCGCTGCCGGCGTCGCAGCACTGATCGCCGCTTATGGCGCAATCGATGTGCTGGTCAACAACGCCGGCATCATGCCGCTGTCCGGCATCGATGACTTCCATACCGACGAATGGGAACAGATGATCGATGTCAACGTCAAAGGCGTGCTCAACGTGGCCGCAGCGGTGCTGCCGCAGATGATCAAGCAACATTCCGGCCACGTCTTCAATACTTCCTCGATCGCCGGGCGCAAGGTGTTTGGCCAGGGATTTGCGGTGTACTCGGCAAGCAAGTTTGCAGTGACCGCGTTCACCGAAGGCCTGCGGATGGAAGTCGGCAAGAAGCACAACATCCGCGTCACCAGCATTCAACCGGGCATCGTCGCAACCGAGCTTCCGGCACAGACCACCAGCGCGGAATATCAGGCCATGATGGCCGGTTATGCCGGCACGGTTCGCATGCTGGATCCGATGGATATTGCCGACACCATCCTGTTCGCAGCGCAGGCACCGTCCAACGTCAACATCGCCGAAGTCTTCGTGCTTCCGACCGACCAGGTCTGAGTTACCGCCTCACTGGGCAAACCGCAGGGCACGGGCGCGCTGTCGTCTGTGCCCTATACGGCGCCACGGTTCCCGCACGCCGGCCTGCCGGCCGGCTGTCAGTTCCTCGCAGGCCGCGGCGGCGGCCCACGCTGGTGAGCGACCGCGCGCCGACGCGTTCGACAACCGCGACTTGGCCGCCCTGGCCCAGCGGCATCAGGCGTGCTGCGTCTCTGCCCGGGTACTGCCGGAATCGGGCCGGATCTTGAACCAGATCGAATACATCGCCGGCAGGAACACCAGCGTCAGGATCGTGCCGGCCAGGGTGCCGCCGATCAGCGTGTAGGCCAGCGTGCCCCAGAACACCGAATGCGTGAGCGGGATGAACGCCAGGATCGCCGCCAGCGCGGTCAGGATCACCGGGCGCGCACGCTGCACGGTGGCTTCCACCAGCGCATGGAACGGGTCCAGCCCTTCGGCCTCGTTGTGATGGATCTGCCCGATCAGGATCAGCGTGTTGCGCATCAAAATGCCCGACAACGCGATCAGGCCCACCAGCGCATTGATGCCGAAGGGTTGCTGGAACAGGATCAGGGTCGGCACCACGCCGATCAGGCCGAGTGGGCTGGTCAGAAACACCATCACCATCGCCGAGATCGAACGCACCTGCAGGATGATGATCAGCAAGGTGGCCGCCAGCATGATCGGGAACAGCGGCAGCATCGCGGTGGTTGCCTTGCCGGATTCCTCGATCGAACCGGCCTCCTTGATCTGGTAACCGCTGGGCAATGTGTCGATGATCGGCTGCAGCTGCCTGGTGATCGCCGCCGAGACATCCGGCGGCTGCAGCTGCTCGTCGACATCGCCGCCCACGGTGATCGTCGGCACCCGATCGCGACGGCGCATGATCGGCTCTTCCATCCGCACATCCACCTTGCCCACCTGCGACAACGGCACGCGCTGGCCATTGGCACCGGCCAGGGTGAAGTCGGCAATGCGTGCCGGATCGAAGCGCGTGTCGCCGGCCGAACGCGCCATCACCTGCACGCTGCGGATATCCTCGCGCACCAGCGTGACCGGCACGCCGCTGAGCAGGAATTGCAGTTGCTGCGCCACCGCGGCCGAGGTCAGCCCTACCGCCTGCAGGCGGTCCTGGTCCAGGGTGAAATGCAGCGTGGGCGTGCGCGTGCCCCAGTCGGTGTTGACGGTGCGCAGCATCGGGCTGTCCTGCATGACCTGCCTGACCTGCGCGGCGATGCCACGCACCACCTGCGGGTCGGCACCGCTGACCCGGTAGGCCACCGGAAACTGCGAGTACGGGCCGAAGGTGAGTTGGGTCACGCGCACGCGCGCTTCGGGGGCCAGGCCTTCGGCAACGGCCTTGCGCATGCGCAGCTTCAGTGCGTCGCGCTCGTGCTGGTTGTCAGTGCGCACCACGATCTTGGCGAACGACGGATCCGGCAACTCCGGGCCCATCGCCAGGAAGAAGCGCGGCGCGCCCTGGCCGATATACGCGGTGACAATCTTCGCTTCGTCCTGTTTGGCCAGCCAGGCTTCCAGCTTGGCCGTGGCCGCGCTGGTCTGGGTGATCGAGCTGCCATACGGCAGTTGCACTTCGACCAGCACTTCAGGGCGATCGGAGATCGGGAAGAACTGCTTCTTGACGATGCCCATGCCCAGGATCGCAAGCACGAAAAGGCCCACCACCGAGCCGGCCACCAACCACTTGCCCGCGATGACGCGTGCCAGCGCATTGCGGAAGCGGTTGTAGCGCGGCGTGTCGTACATCGCGGCGTGGCCGCCTTCGATCTTCTTCAGATCCGGCAGCATCTTGACGCCCAGGTAGGGCGTGAACACCACTGCCACCACCCACGACACAATCAGCGCGATCCCCACGATCCAGAACATATTGCTGGTGTATTCGCCGGCGGTGGAGGCGGCAAAGCCGTTCGGCATGAAGCCGACCGCGGTCACCAGCGTGCCGGACAGCATCGGCGCGGCGGTATGGCTCCACGCATAGGCCGATGCGGCGACGCGGCTGTAGCCTTCCTCCATCTTCACCACCATCATCTCGATCGCGATGATGGCGTCGTCCACCAGCAATCCCAGCGCCAGGATCAACGACCCCAGCGTGATGCGGTCGAAGTTCTTGCCGGTGGCCAGCATCACCACGAACACCGCCGCCAGCGTCAGCGGCACCGCGGCCGCCACCACGATACCCACGCGCCAGCCCATGCTGACGAAGCACACCAGCATCACCACCAGCAGCGCGACGAAGAACTTGGTCATGAACTCGCCGACCGACGCGTCGATGTTGACCGCCTGGTCGGTTACCTTGCTCAAGGTCATGCCCAGCGGCAGCTCGGCATTGATTGCGCTCACTTCGCTGTCCAGCGATTTGCCCAGATCCAGCCCGTTCCAGCCATCGCGCATGATGATGCCCAGCAGCAACGCCGGCTCGCCGCCACTGCGGATCATGAAGGTGGACGGATCTTCGTAGCCACGTTTGACCGTGGCGATATCCGACAGTTTCAGGGTGCGGCCCTGTACCACCAGCGGGGTGTCGCGGATCTTCTGCAGGCTGTCGAGCGCGCCGTCCAGGCGAATGAACACCTGCGGCCCGCGCGTCTCCACCGAACCTGCCGCATTCAAGGCGTTCTGCGCATTGAGCGCGGCAAACACCTCCTGCGGACCGACGCCCAGCGTGGCCAGGCGCTCGTGCGAAAACTCGACAAAGATGCGCTCGGGCTGTTCGCCGATGATGTTGACCTTCTTGACGCCCGGCACGTGCAACATGCGCTGGCGCAGGCTTTCCGCATCGCGCGCAAGCAAACGTTGCGGCTCGCCCTTGGCCTTGAGCGCGAACAGCGCGAAGGTGACGTCGGCATATTCGTCGTTGACCATCGGCCCGATCACACCGGCCGGCAGGTTGCCGACTTCGTCGCCCACCTTCTTGCGCGCCTGATAGAACTGCTCCTGCACCTGGCTGGGTGGCGTGCTGTCCAGCAAGGTCAAGGTCGTGAACGCCAGGCCGGGACGCGTATAGGTTTCGCTGCGGTCGTACCAGCGCAGTTCCTGCAGGCGCTTTTCGAGTTTCTCGGCGACCTGGTCCTGCATTTCCTGCGGCGTGGCGCCGGGCCAGGCGGTCACGATGGTCATGACCTTGACGGTGAAGGCCGGGTCTTCGGCACGGCCAAGCTTGAGGAAGGCGACCAGGCCGGCCAGCGAAATCAGGACGATCAGAAACAGCGTGATCGAGCGCTCGCGCACCGCCAGCGCGGAAAGATTGAACCGGCCTTCGCTCACGGCTGCGCTCCTGCCGCGGCCGCGGCCTTGGCGCCGGTCGTGGCGCCGGCGGCAGGCGCAATCGTGTTGACCACCCGCACCTGCTCGCCGTCGCGCAACAGGTGCGCGCCCAGCGCCACGATGCGCTCACCGCGCGCCAGCTTGCCGGCAACCGTGGCGTGGTCGTCGTCCAGGCCCAGCACCGTCACCGGCCGCCAGCGCACCTTGGCCGGATTGCCGGCAATCACCCACACGCCCGGCCCCTTGCCGGCATCGAACAACGCGGCCAGCGGCACCTGCAGCCCGGCCTGCGTGCCGGCGGCCGTGCCATCGGCGATGCGCAGGCTGACGGTGGTGCCCAGCGGCGCATCGCCCAGTGCGCCATCGAGCACGTAACGTGCCTCGAAGGTGCGGGTCAGCCGGTCGGCGCTTTCGGACAGCTGGCGCAAGGTCGCCGGCACGGTGACAGCGGCATTGCCGAACAAGGTGGCCTGCGCCACCGAGCCGACCTGCGGGCGCAAGGTTTCCGGCAACTGGATCACCGCCTCGCGGCGGCCGGCATGCGCCAGCCGCACAACCGGCTGCCCGGCTGCGACGACCTGGCCCGGTTCGACCAGCGTCTCCATCACCACGCCATCGGCGTCGGCCAGCAGGTCGGAATAGCGGTTGGCGTTGCGGGCCACTTCGGCCTGCGCCTGGGCGGCGCTCAGCTGCGCCCTGGCGGCGTCGGCGGCGGCCTTGATCTGGTCGTAGGCCGAGGCGGAAATCGCGCCGGTGCCGCGCAGATCGCGGTAGCGCGCTTCATCCTCACCCGCCTGCTGGGCGCGTGCCTGCGCGGCCGCCACCGCGTCCTGCTGCGCCCGCGCGGCGAGCTTGAGGTCGACCGGGTCGATCCGCAGCAGCGGCTGGCCACGCTTCACGCGCTGGCCGGCATCGACCAAGCGCTCTTGCACCTTGCCGGCGACCCGGAACCCCAGATCGCTCTGCACCCGGGCCGCGACCGTGCCGGAGAAGCTGCGCGCCGCTGCACCGGCGTCTTCGACGATGGCCACCCGCACCAGCGGAGCCGCGGTACGCGGGTCGGAGGGGGGCGCCTTGCCGCAGGCGATCAATGCCAGCGGCAGCACACAGAAAGCGGCAGAGGTAACGAGGCGCCGAAGCATGGCAAATCCAGGAGCGAGCTGATGAAGGCTCGCATCCTGAGACTTGTGACTAAATCAGTCAATAGTCACAAACGAATTTAGGGCGATAGACTGCGGAGTACCAGGCTCGACAACAGCACCGGCACCTCGTCGGCCTGCTCCAGGCTGTGCTGCAGCAGCAGCGGGTTCATGTAAGGGCGCAGCACCATGTAAATCGCCTGCGTGGCCTCGTCCAATGGCGTCTTGCGCTCGAAATCGCCACTTTGCCGGCCTTGCTGCAGCACATCCTGCAGCAGTGTCTGGATGCGCACTTCATAGGCGCGGACCGATTGCCAGCGCTCGGTGGCCGCCGAGGTGGCGATCTCGTACAGCTTGCGATCCTGGAAGAACAGCCGAAGGCTCGCCTCGATCATCACCTTGAAAAGCCTGCGTAATTTCTCCGGCGGCTGCTCCGCCTCGTCGACTGCGGCACGCACCTCGGTCTCGATTTCGCGCAGGCAGTTGCTGCAGATCATCTCGCCGATGGCCTGCTTGGATTCGAAGAACTTGTAGATATAGGCCTTGGAGAACCCGATCGCCTTGGCCAGGTCCGAGACGGCGGTCTTCTCGTAGCCGTAGCGGCTGAAATGCTCGGTGGCCGCGATCACGATCTGATCGCGCACGTCATGGTCGGCCGGGCCGCGACCCGAAACCGGATAGCTGGATGTCTTGCTCATGCCGCCAGCTTAGCGCCCCGACGCCCCACATACAAAAGTGACCATTTCGTATTATAGTCACAGCTCACTCCTGCCTGCCCGGTCTGCCATGTCCCCGTTCCGTCCTGTTGCCGTGCTTGTCGTTGCCAGCCTTGCCACGGGCTGCGCAGTCGGTCCGACCTACACCCGCCCCGCAGCGCCCCTGCCAGACCGTTACGCGGGCCAGGCGGCGGTCGAAGTGCGCCCGGCAGCGCGACCGGCCGAGCTTTCGACCTGGTGGACCGGCTTCGACGACGCGGACCTGAGCCGCTACGTCACCCAGGCACTGGCGCAGAACCTGGACCTGGCCCAGGCCACCGCGCGCGTCACCCAGGCCCGCGCCGGCCTGACCGCCGCCACTGCCGCGCTGCTGCCTTCAGGCAACATCAGCGGCAACGCGACCCGCGCCTACCAGTCGCTGGAAACGCCGCTCGGCCAGGTGCTCAACAGCACGCCCAACTTCGACCGCTATGCCAGCACCTACGAAGCCAACCTGGGCGCGAGCTGGGAGCTGGATCTGTTCGGCGGCCTGCGTCGCGGACGCCAGGCCGCACTGGCCGACTACCAGGCCAGCGAAGCCGGCGCCGGCGCCGCCCGCCTGTCGGTGGCGGCGCAGACCGCCGATATCTACATCAGCATCCGCGGCCTGCAGGCACGGCTGGAGGTGGCGCAGCGCCAGGTCGCCACCCAGCAGGGCCTGCTGTCGATGGTGACGCTGCTGCACGGCAGGGGGCTCGCGCCGGAGTTGCAACTGCACCAGGCGCAAGGCGCGCTGGCACAGGCGCAGGCCTCGGTGCCCGGCATCGAAAGCGGCCTGGTTGCGGCGATGAACGCCCTGGACGTGATGCTGGGTGTGCCGCCTGGCACGCACCGCGCGGAACTGGCCGCCACCAAACCGATTCCGCTTGCGCCACGGATCGCCGAGACGGGCACGCCCGGCGACCTGCTGCGCCGCCGCCCCGATCTGATCGCGGCCGAACGCAGGCTGGCAGCGTCGAACGCACGCATCGGCGTGGCGATGGCCGAGTATTACCCCAAATTCTCGCTCAGCGGACTGCTCGGCAGCGCCACCGCGATCTCCGGCGCCAACCTGTTCACCGGCGATGCCAGCCAGTCGGCCGGCGTGCTGGGCCTGCGCTGGCGGCTGTTCGACTTCGGCCGCATCAATGCGCAGATCGCCCAGGCCAAGGGCCAGGAAGCCGAGCAGCTGGCGGCGTATCGCCTGGCGGTCCTGCGCGCCACCGAGGACGTCGAAAATGCATTCACCGCACTGGTCAAACGCGAGCAACAAGCCAGCGTGCTCGCGCAAGGCGTGGACGCACTGGGCAAGGCGCGCACCGCGTCGGCGCTGGCCTACGAAAAGGGCGTGGTCAGCCTGATCGAAGTGTTGAATGCCGACGAGCAGTTGCTGCGCGCATCCGATGCGCAGGTGCAGGCGCGCACGGATGCCGCGCGCAGTGCAGTGGCCACTTTCAGGGCACTGGGTGGCGGCTGGCAATCCAGCGCCGCCGACGCGGTTGCGCTGCAGCAGCAGTCACCGCGCTGACGTCAACACGGACAGGATTGCGACCGGGCAATCGCCCGCTGCGGCGATTGCATCGCATCGGTGGGCGCTCATTGCCCACCGAGGTCTAGGCCGACCCTATGCATCTGCCCGGTGACAACCCCATGTGCGTTGCACGATGTAGATGCGGATGACGACTGCGCGTCGCCTTGCATGCCGCGAACGTACGCACCCGGCCAGACCGCATCGATGTTGCTGCTGTCGCGTCATTGACGCGATGCCAGCCGCAGGTAAGCGACGCAGCGAAACAGTCTGCACGCGCTGCGCGGTGGCATCGCGCAACGCAGCGGCGCTTCAATGCGCGTGGAAGCGAATGCCTTGGTCGATCGCGCACTGATACGCCAGCAACGGCCCGCGTTGCTGCAGGCTTGGCAGGTCGTACATGTAGGTGGTGAGTCGCACGCGATTGTCCGCGCCCACCTGATAGCGCTGGAACTGCTGGAATGGCTTGCCGTCGCTGCTGGCAGCAATGAACTGGGTATCGGAAAACGCCAACGTGCCATCGGCGGTCAACCGGTACGCATCGATGCGCACACCGCCGCGGCTCTGGCTGGATGCGGTGCCCGCCTCCGCCGTGCAGCGCGACAGATCCACCGACACCGCCACCGCGCGTCCCGCCTCCAGCGCAGCGATCAAGCTGGCCTGGCTACGTAACGATTCAGTGGCGAACGCGGGCACCGCCACGATGCACAGCGCGGCGGCAACGAGTGACAAACCTGGATGTGACGGCATGCGGGTTTCCTCGAGAGTGAGTGGCGGTCAAGTGTGTTGCAGGACGCGCGGGTGTTGGAGCGGTTACGACGGCTGCAGGCTGCAGGCTGCAGTGCGCGCGGTGGCGCTACTGCAGACCGCAGTCATCTCGGTGCAACGCGCTCAATCGGCGTGGAAGCGGATGCCTTGATTGATCGTGCATTGATACGCCAGCACCGGCCCGCGTTGCTGCAGACCCGGCAGGTCGTACATGTAGGTGGTGAAACGCACGCTGCCATCCGGGCGCAGCTGGTAGCGCATGAACTGCTGGATCGGCTTGCCGTCGTTGGCCACGGTGAAGTGCGAACCGGAGAACGCGGCCGTGCCGTCCTCGGTGATGCGGTACGCATCGATATGGCGGCCGCCACGGGTCTGCGTGACCGGCGTGCCTTCTTCGGGTGTGCAGCGGCCCAGATCGGTGGTCAGGCTGACGTCGTAACCGGATTCCAGGGCTGCGAGCACTTCCGCACGGGTATTGAGCGATTCACTGGCCCAGGCGGGCAGCGCGCAGGCGCACAGCGTGGCGAGCAAGGCAGCGGGAGTAAGACGGGGCATGGCGAACTCCAGGATGGGGAAAGGAAGCGACCTGGACTGTAATCAGCCCAGGGCCGTCAACATGACCCAGTCCTGTCTGCAGCGGCGCACTGCGCTACGCATCACGCGGCATGATTGCGCTGTTTGGCGAAGTCCGCGCGAGATTGCGCCGTGCGGTCTATGCCTGCGCGCGCAGAGGCTGTTTGTTGCGTGATCGGGCACTTCTATCGCCAGAAAAAATCCGAAGGAATGTCGGCAGACGGCAGACGGCAGACGGCAGACGGCAGACGGCAGACGGCAGATGAGCATTACTCAAGCGTCTGATGCACGCACCCAAAGATGCTGCAACTGGCACGCGTCGACCGGAAGCAACTTTTTCAAAGAGGCATCACCCAACCCCACGGGGCTGCGCACGTACCCTCATCCGGCGCTGGCGCGTCACCTTCTCCCGATGGGAGAAGGGTTCAAGATGCGGGGTGATGAGGCACTCTCTCGATGAGAGAAGGCTCAAACCCGCACTCGTCAAAGCTTCAACTTGATACAACCATCAAGAAGCTGCAACACAAATCCACCCACTACAAACGCGCATTGACCTCGCGCGGTACCGGCTCCGGCTCCGGCTGTAACGCCGGCATCGCGCCCAGCAACAGACGCTCTGCCAGGGCGCGCGTGGCCACGCGCAACTCCGGCACCGCGGTGATTTCCCAATAGCGCCCGCGCAGCAGCGGGCCCACGCAATACAGCCCCGGCACGATCTGCCCGGCGCCATCGCGCACGCGCAGTTGTGCATCGGTGTCCACGCCCAGGCCCAGCGGGTCGGCACGCAACAGGCCCGCTTCGCGCATGCCGGCGATCAGCGGATCGCTGGTGCGGTCGATATCAGTATCCAACCCGGTGGCGCGGATCACCGCATCGTAATGATCGGTCTGCGCGTCGGCCGATCCCCGCGGGCGAATCACCGCCTCCACGCCGTCGGGCACCCAACGCGCACGCAGCAGGCGCGCTGCGACGATCTGCAGTTGCCCCGATTGCTGCAATTGCGCCAGCTGTTCCGCTGCGCCCGGCGCAACCCGGTGCCGCGCCACCTCCCAATACGGGCGCAGATGGCGCAGGAAACGCGCACGCTGCGGCAACTCCAGCCGCTGCCACAGCGGTTGCAGGTGCGGGCGCAAGGCATCCACCACGCGTCGCCAGTCGTCGACCACCGCACTGAGCTGACGCACACCGCGCAGCAGGCCACGCAGGTCGGCGTCCTTGAGTGCGCGCTGCAGATGCGGCGGCAACTCCAGCGCCGCGCCTGGCTGGCGCAGATGCGCCTGCGGCGCCAGGCCGCGTCGCGAAATCGCCAGCAGGCGGCCGCGATGCCCGCGCGTGTGCAGGGTCAATGCCACGTCCACCATGGTCAGCCCGGTGCCGACGATCAGCACATCGTCGTCCGGCGACAAGCGCGCCAGGGCATCGCCCTGCCACGGCCAGCCGATGTAGCGCGGATGCACGCTCAGGCGCGGGCCGATCCCGGCCAACGCCTGCGGCTGCAGTGCGCCCACCGCCAGCACCACCCGATCGCTGTGGAAGGCATCGCCATTGGCCAGGAACACGCGAAAGCCCTTGCGCGCACGCTCCACTGCCACCGCTTCCTGCGACAGCCGCACGATCGACGCCTGCGCGCCACTGACCGCGGTATCCAGCTCGCTGCGCAGATAATCGCCATAGGCAAGGCGCGGCAGGAATTCCAGTCGCCCGCTGTCGCCCAGATGCAGGGTATCGGCGAATGCGCCTGGCGCCTGCGCGTCAATGCCCAGGTCCTTGGCGCGTACGTTGAGCAGGTGCTCCGGCCGGGCGGCACCATAGGCGATGCCGCTGCCGAAGGTCTCGGTCACGCCGACCAGGGTGATGCGCACCTGCGCATCGGCCGTCTGCGCCAGTGCACGGACCAGCGCGGTGCCGCAGAAGCCGGCACCGATGACGGTGATATGGGTTTCCATGTGCAACTCCCACTGAATGACCCGCACGTTGTGCCCGCAGCGCGGCGCAAACGTGTAAACAAATGGTTAGCGGCGAGCAATCGAAAACGCATGAGCTGATCATGCTTGGTGATGAGGCTTGCGTTGCAAGCGGCGTGCGGACGGCATTGCACAAAGATGACAGCGCACGCGACCGCAGCCAGGTGCCGGTGCATGGCCCCCAACCTGGCTCGCAGCGCAGCGCTGCGCACCGCGATTTGGGGTGGCTGACAAAACGTAGCGAGCAATCGCTCGGGGCGTGGGGACCGCGCGCTTGGGGATGAGCGCAATAGATCGCCAGCCCGCTACGCGGTGGCCGGCACGTCGTTGGCAGGAGCGGTGGAAGTAGTAGAACGGAGAGCAGACATTGCGATGATGTGTTCAACACTGCAACGGCACCGAGCACCGCGTCATGACCGGGCTGCTCGATAATGTCGGTTTCCGATCGAGTGTCCGCCATGTCCATTTCCACAGCACCCACGCAAATCTCGCCGCGCAATCAACGCGTGCTGATCGCCGGCGGCAGCCGTGGCATCGGCCTGGCGATTGCCGAAGCGTTCGTCCGCAACGGCGCGCAGGTCTCGCTATGCGCACGCAATGCCGATGGCCTGGCACAGGCCGCACACGCCTTGGCGCCGTATGGCACGCCGGTACATACCTTCGCCTGCGACCTGTCGGATGCTGCGCAAATCGAGGCGTATGTGGAGGCCGCAGCGCAGGCGCTGGATGGGCTGGACGTGGTGATCAACAACGCCTCCGGCTACGGGCATGGCAACGACGATGCAAGCTGGCAGGCCGGCCTGGACGTGGATCTGATGGCCGCAGTACGCTGCAATCGCGCCGCGCTGCCGTACCTGCGCAACAGCGATGCGGCAGTGATCCTCAATATCAGCTCGATCAATGCGCAACGTCCCACGCCGCGTGCGATCGCCTACTCCACCGCCAAAGCGGCGCTGAATTACTACACCACCACGCTGGCCGCCGAACTCGCCCGCGAGCGCATCCGCGTCAACGCGATCGCACCGGGCTCGATCGAATTCCCCGACGGGCTATGGGCGCGGCGTCGCGATGAAGAACCGGAGCTGTATGCACGCATCCGCGACAGCATCCCGTTCGGGGGATTCGGTCACGTGCAGCATATCGCCGATGCGGCGTTGTTCCTTGCATCGCCACAGGCGCGCTGGATCACCGGGCAGGTACTGGCGGTGGATGGCGGGCAGTCGTTGGGGGTGTGAGCACGGTACTTGTGCTGGCGGAGATGCCAATCCGCTGTGCGCGAACCTGTAGGAGCGTGCCCGCGCGCGACGAGGCTTTACCGGTAATGCCTCGTCGCGCGCAGGCACGCTCCTACGATACGGCGGCTTCTTGCCGCTGTCCGGCTGCCTCGCGACGAGGCGACGAGGCAGCGTTAGCCAACCAACTCCGCAGCCTCGACGCTGTGCTCCCCACGCGCCGGCGCTAGCGCGGCACTCACCATGGCGGCGGCGATGCGTTCGGCTGGATTGATGCGGAAGCGGCGTGGTAGCAGCGGGCCGAGCGCACCCAGCACGAGGCTGCCGATGTGTTCGCCGGTACGCCGCTGCTCGCGTTCGCCGCCGATCAGGCCCGGGCGCACGAAGGTGAGCGAGGGGAAGCCGACCGCGCGCAGGTCGCGTTCCAGTTCGCCCTTGACGCGGTTGTAGAAGATGCGCGACTGCGCATCGGCACCGGCCGCCGAATTCAGCACGAACACCGAGGTGCCCTGCGCGCAGGCGGCGCGTGCCAGCGCCATCGGATAGTCGTGGTCGATGCGATAGAACGCCTCGCGCGAGCCGGCCTGTTTCATCGTGCTGCCCAGGGCGCAGATGGCCGCTTCCATGCGCGGTGCGGTCCAGTGCTCCAGGCGCTCGAAATCGATGACCTGGTTGCGCAGTTTGGGATGGATCTGCGACAGCGGCCGGCGCGTGATCGCCACTACGCCGGTACAGCGCGCATCGGCCAGCAGTTGTTGCAAAACATGTCCACCGACCAGCCCGGTGGCCCCTGCCAGCAGCACATCCATCAAACCGCCCCTGCCATCAGCGTGCGCCCTCGGAGACGATACGTGCGCTGCTGGCGATACGATCGCGCTCCACTGCCAGCAAGGTCAGCGAGTGCGCCGGCGCCTTCCATTCGCTGCCGCCGGCCACCACGCGGCCGCCATGGCGTGCGGTGTCGACCAGTACGCGCCAATGTTCGTCGTGCATCGCCGGCAGCGTGAACGACACGCTGGTGGAGGCGGCATTGATCAGCATCAGCAAGGTCACGTTGGCGGCGATCTCGCGCAAACCGGTGGTCGGCGAGCGGCCATCCAGGCGCAGCATCAGCGCGCGTGCTTCCGGGTCGTGCCAGCCGGCTTCGTCCATCTCGTGACCGTCCGGTGCCAGCCAGGTGAGATCCTTCAGGCCCAGCGCTTCGTCGAACTTGCCGTCGAAGAAGCGGGCGCGATGCAGCAGCGGGTAACGCTGGCGGATGCGGATCAGGCGACGCACGAACGCAGCCTGATCGGCGGCGGCGGCCTTGGTGGCAGCAGTCCAGTCGATCCAGGTCAGTTCGTTGTCCTGGCAATACGCGTTGTTGTTGCCGTTCTGGCTGTGGCCGAACTCGTCACCGGCCAGCAGCATCGGCGTGCCCTGCGACAGCAACAACGTGGCCAGCAGGTTGCGCATCTGTTGGCGGCGCAGCTGCTTGATGCCCGGGTCGTTGGTGTCGCCTTCGACACCGTAATTGGCCGAGATATTGTGGTCGCTGCCGTCCCTGCCCTCTTCGCCGTTGGCAAAGTTGTGCTTGCCTTCGTAGCTGACCAGATCGCGCAGGGTGAAGCCGTCATGCGCGGTGACGAAGTTGACCGACGCGGTGGGGCGGCGGCCACTATGGTTGAACAGATCGGCCGAGCCGGTCAGGCGCGTGGCCAGTTCGGCTAGCTGACCACCGTCGCCACGCCAGAACGCGCGCACGTTGTCGCGGAACTTGTCGTTCCATTCCACCCAGCCCGGCGGGAAGTTGCCGACCTGGTAACCGCCCGGGCCGATATCCCACGGCTCGGCGATCAGCTTGGTCTGGCTCAGTACCGGATCCTGGCGCACCGCATCGAGAAAGCTGCCCGACGGATCGAAGCCATAGCGCTCGCGGCCGAGGATGCTGGCCAGGTCGAAGCGGAAGCCATCGACGTGCATTTCCTGCACCCAGTAGCGCAGCGAGTCCATCACCATGCGCAACGCGCCGACGTTGGTCAGGTCGAAGGTGTTGCCGGTGCCGGTGTCGTTGATGTAGAAGCGGCGATCGTCGGCCAGGCGGTAGTAGCTGGCATTGTCGATGCCCTTGAACGACAGCGTCGGCCCCAGCTCGTTGCCTTCGGCGGTGTGGTTGTAGACCACGTCCAGCAGCACTTCCAGCCCGGCGTGATGCAGGCGCGCCACCATCTGCTTGAACTCGGCCACGGTGCGCGTGGACATGTAGCGCGCCTGCGGTGCGAAGAACCCCAGCGTGTTGTAGCCCCAGTAATTGCGCAGACCTTTTTCCAGCAGGTACTGGTCGTCGACGAAGGCGTGGACCGGGAGCAGTTCCACCGCGGTGACGCCGAGCGAGCTGATGTGGTCGATCAGCTCGTCGGTCTTGAGGGCCGAGAAGGTGCCGCGGTTTTCCGGCGGCACTGCCGGATGCAGCATGCTCAGCCCGCGCACGTGCGCTTCGTAGATCACCGTGCGGTTCCACGGCGTCTGCGGCGGGCGGTCCTGGCCCCAGGTGAAAGCCGGGTCGATCACCGCGGATTTGGGCATGAACGCGGCGCTGTCGCGACGGTCGAAGCTCAGATCCTTGTCGCGGTGCCCGATGGTATAGCCGAACAGATGCGGCGCCCATTTGAGCTCGCCGACGATCTGCTTGGCATACGGGTCCAGCAACAGCTTATTGTGGTTGAAGCGGTGCCCGGCCTCGGGCGCATAAGGTCCGTGCACGCGGTAGCCGTACAGCTGGCCGGGGCGTGCGTCGGGCAGATAGCCGTGCCAGACCTCGTCGGTGTATTCGGGCAGCGCCAGGCGCTCCTGCTCGCGGCCACGCTCGTCGAACAGGCACAGTTCCACCCGGGTGGCGTTGCGCGAGTACAGCGCGAAGTTGACCCCCAGGCCATCCCAGGTGGCGCCGAGCGGATTGGGACGGCCTTCGCGAATGCGCGAGCGCTGAGTGAACTTGCGGGTGGCCATCGGTAACTCCTGAGAACGGTGAACTCAAAACGCTGAGCGAATGCGGGTGCCTGTGTGCCCGGGCACGCTCACCCTGGCACGGCACAGCCTGCAGGGTGAACCATGCAAGGTGACAGAGGCACCGTTACTGGCGTGCAGTCACCGGCGGGCCGGCCTGTTCGGCGGCGCGCTCTTCGGCATCCACCAGCCGCTCGGCCATGGCCCAATGCCGATCTGCGTGGCCGTCCGGGCGGCCTTCGGCCTCCCAGATCTCCTGTGCCAACTGGCGAAGCCGCGCTTGCCGTTCCGTGTCGTTCATTGCTTACGTTCTCTTAGGGGGTCAACAACACTGCCACTGGCGCACGTGCAAACAGCGTGGATATCGCCACGCGGCCGCCTTGCGGCTGCAGCGTGCTGCCATCGAGCACATTACGATACGTGGCGTGCGGCAATGCCAACGACGCCTGACCCCAGTTGGCCGGCGGCACCAGCAGCGGCAGATCGCCATCGCCCTGGTTGCCGGCACCCAGCCGCGTGACTGCCACCACCAGCGACTGGCCGCGGTACTGGCGGCGGAACGCCAGCACCTGCGCATCGCCGCTGACCGCCACGGTCAAGGGCTGATAATCGCCCTTCGCAAACAGCGACGGATGGTCGGCACGCAGCTGCAACAGCAGTGCGGTGAGACGTGCCTTGACTGCGCCATCGCGCCAGCTGCGCAGCAGCGTGTTCCAGTCGCGCGCCTGCTGCAGCCACTGCTGGCGCTGCGCGTAGTCGACCGGGCGGCGGTTGTCCGGGTCCACCAACGACAGATCCCAGCCTTCGGTGCCCTGGTACAGGTCGGGCACGCCCGGCACGGTCAGACGCAACGTGGTCTGCACCAGCGCGTTGCGCGCACCGGCGGCGGCGATGTGGTTGCTGGCGCGCAGCAGCGCCCGCCGCAGCGGCAACCCGGCGCGGCTGCACAGCACCTGCTCCACGGTGGCCTGCACGGCCTGTTCGTAGGCCGGCGAGCCATCGGTCCAGCTGGTGTGCAGCTTGGCTTCGCGCACCGCCTTGAGCAGCCACTGCGCAATGCGCTCGGCGTACTCGGCCAGTGGCTCGGTCTGGTCGGCGCCCAGTCCGATCGGCCAGGCGGCCACCAGGGTCTGCCAGAGCATCTGCTGGTCGCCACCGGCCAAGGCCGGCGAGTCCAGCGTCTCGGTCAGGGCATCGAACTGGCTGCTCTGCTCGATCCACCAGCGCGGTTGCTCGGAAAGCACCGCCAGCCGCATGCGCAGGTCTTCGCCGCGCTTGTGGTCGTGCGTGGCGGTGGCCAGCAACGCACGCGGGAAATGCCTGGCGCGTTCGAGATTCTGCGCGTGGAACTCGGTCGCGTCGTTGGCGAAGTGGGTCGGATGGCTGCCGACCTCGTTGCGCGACAGCAGCACGCCATGCCGGTAGAACGCGGTGTCTTCCACCGACTTGGCATTGAGCGGTGCGGACAACTGCTCCACGCGACGACGCAGGATGCGCCGCAAGGCGACCTGCGCGCGATCGGCGCCGGCATCGTCGAGCAGCCAGCGCTCGATCGCGTCGACGGCCGCAACGATCGACTCCGGCATGCCCTCGCGCGCACGCGCGGCGGTGGCGCGCAGGCGCTCGGCTTCGCTGCCGGTCACGCCCTTGGCACCGGCGTAGGTGCGGTACACCGGGAACCAGCGCAGCAACACGCACAGGCCGCGCGCCAGCATCTGCGGGCTGAACTCGCGCGTGGGCGGGTCCAGTCGCGCCAGTGCCGACAACGCACCGACGGCGCGATTGAATTCGGTCTGCAACGGGCCGCGCAGGATCTCGTCGCGTGCGCTGCGCTCTTCCTGTGCGAAGTCGCCACTGCGCCCGCTCACCTTTTGCCAGGCACGCGCCAATGGCTTGAAGCCGGCCGGGTCATGCAGCACGCCGCCGACCTGGTCCATGAAGTCGTAGCCGGTGGTGCCATCGCAGGGCCAGTCGGCCGGCAAGGCTTCGCCGGGCGCCAGGATCTTTTCCAGATACAACCCCAGCGTGCCCGGCTTGAGGCCACGCGTGCGGCCGGCCGCATCCAGCCGGCTGCGCAGCTTGCGCACATAGCCGGTGGGGTCGGTGAGCCCGTCCACATGGTCGATGCGCAAGCCATCCAGATGGCCTTCGGCCACCAGCCGCAGCGGCAGCGCATGCACCGCGTCGAACACCGCCGGCAGCTCCACGCGCAGTGCCACCAACGAGGTGATATCGAAGAAACGACGGTAGTTGAGCATGTCGTTACCCACGCGCCACCAGTTCAGGCGGTACGGCTGGCGCTCGATCAGCTTGTGCAGACGGCCATCGCCGCGCTTGGCGCCGTCGTTGTAGTCGCGCAGCCATTGCGCGCGGGCGGCCCTTTCCGGCACTTCCAGCGTCTGCGGGCGGATCGGGTAACGCTGGTCGTAATGCGCCAGTGCGGCGCTGCCGTCGTCCTCGACCACCAGCGTGATCAGGCCTTCGGCCAGTGCGGTGGCATACGGGCGGTCCAGCACCGCCAGCCACAACTTGCCGTCGCGCCCGGGCGCGCGCCAGTCGATGTCGAACCAGTCGGCATGCTTGGCGCTGCGGCCGTTGCGCAGCACATCCCACCACCATGCGTTGTCCGCATGCGTGGCCATGTGGTTGGGCACGATGTCGGCGATCAGGCCCATGCCGTGCTCGCGCGCGGCCTGCGACAGGGCGATCAGCGCGTCTTCGCCGCCGAGTTCGGGATTGACCACGGTCGGGTCGATATTGTCGTAGCCGTGGGTCGAGCCCGGCACCGCAGTGCCGATCGGCGACAGGTACAGATGGCTGATGCCGAGGCCGGCGTAATACGGCACCTGCGCGAGCGCATCGTGCAGGGTGAAGCCGACATGCAGCTGCAGGCGGGCGGTGGCGCGAAGTTCGATCATGGATGCGGTTCCGAAACAGCCGCGACGCGACGCGCCTCGGCAAAGCCCTGCAGCGCCGTACTCAGGTGCGCATGCGGCAAGGGATCGGGCAGGCGTCGACGCCAGTTGGGATGGACCTCGACGGTGCCCGGCAGATTGGGTTGTTCTTGCAGCGCCAGCGCGTCCTCCACCGGCAGCAAGGCCAGGGGCGACACGCTGGTGGCGGTGAAGCGCAGCGCGCCCAGCAGCGGGTCGTCTGCCGCGCTGAGGCCGGCATGTTCGACCGCCGCATCCAGGCGTGCCAGATCCTTGCTGCGCGCGGTGGCGTCATCGCTGGCCTGCGCGGGCTGGATCAGCTCCAGCTTGCGTCGCCAGTCGATATCGCGGCCTTCGCGCCAGCCGGTCAGGGTGGGCAGATCGTGCGTGGTGGTGGTGGCCACCGCATCCGGCCGCCACAGCGCCGGCGAGACGAAGGCGCCATCGTCGTCGCGGGTGAACATCAGCACATCGATGCCCATCACCCCGCGCCGTGACAGTTCCTCGCGGATGCCCGGCGGCACCACGCCGAGGTCTTCGCCGATCACGATCGCCCGGTGCCGCCACGATTCCAGCGCGAGCAGGTTGAGCAGATCGTGCAGCGGATAGGCCAGATACGCGCCTTCGTTGGAGCTGGCGCCTTCCGGCACCACCCACAGCCGCATCAACCCCAGGATATGGTCGATGCGGATGCCGCCACGGTCGCGCAGCACTGCGCGCAGCAGCGCGATATACGGCGCATAGCCGCTACGCCGCAATGCGGTGGGCGAATACGCACCGATGCCCCAGTGCTGGCCGTCGGCATTGAAGGCGTCCGGCGGCGCGCCCAGCACCAGGCCGCGCAGCACGGTGGCGGCGGCCGCTGCGGCTTCGGCGCCATTGGGATCGAAGCCCACGGCCAGATCGGCGATCAAACCGATCTTCATGCCGCGCTCGTGCGCTTCGCGTTGCGCATCGGACCAGCTGCGCGCCGCCAGCCATTGCGTGAACACGTGCAGCTGCGGATCGCCGTCGCCGAAATCCTGCGCGGCAAACCGTGCAAAGCCCTCCAGCGCCTCACCGCCCTCGCTACGGAAGGCAGCCAGATCGGGGTGATCGGCGGGCACGCGGGTGTAGAGATGGCGCAGCAGCTGCCACTTGGCCTGCGCCGAGGCCGGCCAGTCGATCAAAGCGCTGTGGTGCAGCGTATCGAAGCGCTCGCGCAGGCCGGGCACCTCGTTGATCGCCTCCAGTGCGAGCTCGCCCAATATGCGCACCGGTGCGGCATGCAGGGGATCGAGAAAACGCCGGTCGCTGGGCGAATACGGGCTGTAGCCGCCGGTGACCGGGCGCGCGGCATGCACCGGGCTCAGGGCCAGGGCATCGGCACCGGCCAGTGCGGCATGCCGCACCCATTCCACCGTGCCGGATGCGTCGCCGATGCCGGCGTCGTCGATGCTGCGTGCCGAATACACCTGCAGCGCCATGCCCCAGGCACGCGGCGCCGGCAGGCCGCAGGCATCGGCCACGCTGAAGCAGCGTTGCGGGGCGACCGCGACCTGCTGGGTCAGGCTGCCGATCTGCAGCGTCCAGTAGCCGAAACGCTGCGGCGCACGCACCTGCCCCTGCGCATCGGCATGCGCCGGCTCGCTGGCGCCGCTGTCGTCCAGCCAACGGCCGCTGGCATTGGCGGCGACCGACACCGGCAGCAACCCGGCCACCTGCACGGTCAGCAGCGGCGCCGGCTCGGTGGCGTGCGCCTTGCAGCGACGCAGGCTGTCTGCGCGCTGCGCAGCGGTGCCGGCAGGCAGTTCCAGCGCGGTGAGCACCGCATGCAGCGATTGGTCGGACACCTGGCGTGGTTGGTCGCTTGCATCCACCCAGTCCACCATCACCCCGGCCGCGCCGACCAGCGCATGCAAATCGCTTCTGCTCAGATCACGGGTACTCATGCGCGCGCCTCGTGCCAGGCGATGAAGCCATCGACCGGCAACTGCTGCGCGTCGGCAGCGACGTTTTCGACATGCGCCACGCGGCCGCGCAGCGGCGGCATCGGCACCGCCGAGGCGCCGACGTTGAAGGCGATATGCCACAGCCCGTCGGGCAGCTCCCAGCTGGCGGTCACTGCACCGTCGGCCAGCACGCTGGCGCCCACCGCGCGCGCCTGTGCAAGCCCCGGTACCAGCCACTGGCGACGCACGCCCAGCAGCGCCTTGAACCAGGCTGTCCACTGCACGCCTTCGCCCTGCGCGGCGTCTTCGATCGGCGAGCGCGAGGCGGCGAAGGTGTCGTGGCTGTTCGGATCGGGAATGGTGGCGCGCTGCGCTTCGTCGGCGAATGCGGCGAAATGCGCGAATTCGCGACGGCGCCCTTCGCGCACCGCATCGTCCAGCGGCGGGCCGAAGTCGGTGAAGAACAGGAACGGCTGCGTGGCGCCCCACGGCTCGCCCATGAAGAACAACGGAATCATCGGCGTCAGCGTGGTCAGTGCCAGCGCAGCACGCAGGCGTTGCGGCGATACCAGCACGCTCAGCCGCTCGCCGCGCGCACGGTTGCCGATCTGGTCGTGATTCTGCGCAAAGACCACGAACTTGTGCGGCGGCAGCGCCCCGCTGGGCTCGCCGCGCACATGCCCGCGCGGGTCCGGCTCGCCCTGGTAGGCGAAACCTTCGCCGAGCACGCGCGCGAGGTGTTCGGTGGGCTTGTCGGCGAAGGCGGCGTAATAGCCTTCCTCTTCGCCGGTCAGCAGCACGTGCAGGGCGTTGTGGAAATCGTCGTCCCACTGCGCGGTGTAGCCGCGTTGCAGCTGCGACGCCTGGTTGGCCTCGTTTTCCAGCACCAGATGCACGTGGCGGCCGGCCGGCAGGCTGGCCTGCACGGTCTGCCGCAAGGTATCCAGGAAGGCGTTCGGGGTGATCGCATGCACCGCATCCAGGCGCAGGCCGTCGAAGCCGTATTCGTGCAGCCACATCAGCGCATTGTCGAGAAAGTAACGCTGCACCTGCGGCTTGCGGAAATCGATCGCCGCGCCCCACGGGGTGGGCTTGTCCTCGTTGAAGAACGGGGCGGCATAGCTGTGCAGATAATTGCCGTCCGGGCCGAAGTGGTTGTAGACCACGTCCAGCAACACCATCAGGCCGTGTCCGTGCGCGGCGTCGATCAGCGCCTTCAATTGGTCCGGCGTGCCATAGGCTTCCACCGGCGCGTACGGCAGCACGCCGTCATAGCCCCAGTTGTGCGCGCCCGGAAATGCGCTCAGCGGCATCAGCTCGATCGCGGTGATGCCCATCGCCGCCAGCTGCGGCAGTTGCGCCTGCACACCGGCATAGCCGCCGCAGGTGCCGACATGCAGTTCGTAGATCACCGCCTCGTCCCACGGCCGTCCCTGCCACTGGGTGTTCTGCCAGGCGTAGCCATCGCTGTGCTGCACGGCGCTGGGGCCGTGCACGCCCTCGGGCTGCCAGCGCGAGGCCGGATCCGGCACCGGTTCGCCGCCATCGACGCTGTAGCGATAGCGCGCATCCGCCGCGCATTCGATCACCGCGCTGAAGAAGCCATCCTGCGCGGCCTGCAACGCGACGCGTGCGCCGTCGTCGAAGACCACTTCCACGCTTTTGGCGTCCGGTGCCCAGAGCGCGAAGCGCACCTGTCCCTCACCCGCTGGCCATGCACCCCATGCCGGCGTGGTGTCGTTGCGCTCGTTCATTCTTATTTCTCCGCTTGCAGATAGATCGTGGCCAGCGGCGGTAGGGTCAGGCGCAGGCGTTGTGCGTGCCCGTGCATGCCCATCGGCTCGGTCGCCAGGCGACCGCTATTGCCGAGGTTGCTGCCACCGTAATGGGCACTGTCGGTGTTGAGGATTTCGCGCCAGCCGCCGGCACGCGGCACGCCAACGCGATAGTCGTGGTGCGGTTGCGGGGTGAGGTTGCTCACCGCCAGCAAGGGTGCGCCGCCATCGGGATCGTGGCGGATGAACGCCAGTACGCTATTGCGCGCATCGTCGGCCACGCTCCAGTCGAAACCGTCGGCACGATGCGTGCCGCGGTACAACGCCGGCACGCGACGCAAGGTGGCGTTGAGATCGCCGACCAGTTGCTGCACGCCGCGATGCGGCGCGCCGTCGAGCAGATGCCAGTCCAGCGATTGATCGTGATTCCAGTCGTTCCACTGGCCGAATTCGGCGCCCATGAACAGCAGCTTGTCGCCCGGATGCGCCCACATCAGCGCCAGGTAGGCGCGCAGGTTGGCAAAGCGCCGCCAGTCATCGCCGGGCATTTGGCCGAGCAGGCCACCAGTGCCATGCACCACTTCGTCGTGCGAGATCGGCAGCACGAAACGCTCGGAGAACGCGTACACCAGGCCGAAGGTGAGCTGGCTGTGGTGCTGCGCGCGCTCGGCCGGATCGCGCTGCATATAGCTCAGCGTGTCGTGCATCCAGCCCATGTTCCATTTGTGGGTGAAGCCCAGTCCGCCCTCGCTGATCGGCGCGGTCACGCCCGGCCAGGCGGTGGACTCTTCGGCGATGCTCAGCACACCGGGAAAGCGCGTGGCGATCTCGCTGTTGAGCTGGCGCAGGAAGGCGACCGCTTCCAGATTCTCGCGGCCGCCATGCGCGTTGGGCACCCACTCGCCTTCGGCACGGCCATAGTCGCGATACAGCATCGAGGCCACTGCATCCACGCGCAGGCCGTCGAGGTGGTAGTGGTCGATCCACTCCAGCGCGCTGCCGAGCAGGTAGGCGGTCACTTCGGGCCGGCCGTAGTTGTAGATCAGCGTGTTCCAGTCGCGATGCATGCCTTCGCGCGGGTCGGCATGCTCGTACACCGCGGCGCCGTCGAACTGCGCCAGGCCGTGTGCATCATCGGGAAAGTGTGCGCTGACCCAGTCCAGGATCACGCCGATGCCGGCGCGATGACAGGCATCGACGAACTGGGCAAAACCATCCGGGCTGCCGTGGCGCGCGGTCGGTGCATACAGCCCCAGCGGTTGATAGCCCCAAGAGCCGCCGAACGGATGCTCGGTGATCGGCAGCAACTCGATATGAGTAAAGCCGAGCTGCTGCACATAGGGGATCAGTTGTGCGGCCAGCCCTGGCCAGTCCAGCGGCTGGTTGTGCCCATCGCGCCGCCAGGACGCGGCATGCACCTCATAGATCGACAGCGGCGCCGGCGCGGCACTGGCATCGCGCGCCGCCATCCAGGCGGCGTCGGTCCAGGCAAACGCTGCCGCGCCTGGCACAACCGAGGCGGTGGCTGGCGGCAATTCGCTCTGGCGCGCCACCGGGTCAGCCTTGAGCAGCACGCGGCCATCGGCAGCGGTGACGGCGTACTTGTAACGCGTGCCGGCTTCCACACGCGGCAGGAACAGCTCCCAGAACCCGCCGATGCGCGGGCGCATCGGGTGCCGGCGCACGTCCCAGCCATTGAAATCGCCCACCACTGCCACGCGTTGCGCATGCGGCGCCCACACCGCAAAGCGCACCCCGGGCACGTCGTCGCAGTGCAGGTGCTGGGCACCCAGGGCACGACGCAATGCCTGGCCGTCGCCGGCAGCGATCTGCAGCAGAGTGGATTCGTCCAGCGTGGCGGCAAAGGCGTAGGGGTCTTCGATCTCCTGCACCACGTCCGGCCAGACGATGCGCAGCCGATACGGGCCTTCGACCGCCAGCGTGCCCTCGAACACGCCATCGACCGTGCCGGCCTGCATGCGCGCCAGCAACTTGCCGCGTGGATCGATCAGGCCCATCGCCTCGGCACCGGGCGCCAGCACGCGTACCAGCCGGCGGCCGTCTGCCTGGGAATGCGGGCCCAATACCGCGAATGCATCGGCAGGCAGGCCATCGGCCAGCGCCTGCACGCTCTGCACCAGATCCGCCATCCCATCCATGGTCACCGCCGTCGCTTCCGTTTCCTGCCCCTGCACGCCCAGCCGTTCGCTCATGACACCGTCGCAAGCGCGGGAGCGGTTGCGGCGGTGCGTTCGTACAGCGAGAGGTATTTCTTACCCGCCACATCCCAACCACTGGGACGCAGCATCGCCGCGCGGCGCATTGCCGACAGCAGGCTGGGCAGGCGGAAGGTGCGGAATGCGCGCTCCAGGCAGCGGCGCAAGGCCTCGACACTGGCGTGCTGGAACAAAAAGCCGGTGACGCCGTCATCCACAGTGTCGATCAGACCACCGGTGGCGTGTGCGATCGGCAGGCAGCCAAAGCGTTGTGCATACATCTGGCTCAAGCCGCACGGCTCGAAGCGCGACGGCATCAGCAAGAAGTCGGCGCCGGCGAACATGCGCCGCGCCAGGCCTTCCTCGAAGCCGATGAAGGCGCCCACCTGGCCCGGATAGCGCCGGGTCAGCTCGGCGACCTGTTGCTCGATCTCCGGCTCGCCACCGCCGATCACCGCGATCTGGCCGCCGGCCGCCACGATCTGCGGGGCGACCTCGCAGATCAGGTCCAGGCCCTTTTGATGCACCAGCCGCGACACCACCGCAAACAGCGGGCCGGTGCTCTCGCGCAGCCCGAAGGCCTTGCGCACCTGCGCGGCGTTGGCCTGACGGCCCTGCCACTGATTGACGCTGAAGTGCGTGTCCAGATATTCGTCGGTACGCGGGTCCCAGCTGGCGTCGATGCCGTTGACGATGCCGGTCAGCGCGCCCTTGGCGGCGCGGCCGGCCAGCAGGCGGTCCAGGCCACAGCCCTGCGCCGGGCCGGTGATCTGCTGGGCATAGCTGACGCTGACCGTGTTGACGTGGTCGGCATGCACGATGCCGCCGCGCAGGAATGACATCTGCCCGTAGAACTCCAGCTCGGCCACACGCTCGGCCGGGATACCCAGCGCAGCGGCCATCGAATACGGCACCAGGCCCTGGTAGGCCAGGTTATGGATGGTCAACAGGCACGGCGTGGTGCCGCCGGACCAGCGCACATAGGCGGCCGCCAGTGCGCACGGCCAGTCGTTGAGGTGCAGCAGGCGCGGCTTCCAGCCCAGCCCGGCATGGCCGGCGGCGATCTGCGCGGCGGCATGCGACAAGGTGGCAAAGCGGATCGCGTTGTCTTCGAACTCCGAGCCGCTGGTGCTCACATAGGGCGAGCCGTCACGTTCGAACAATTCCTTGGACAGCAGGATGTAGATCGGCAGGCCGTCCGATTGCACGATGCGACCGATGTCGCAGGCCGGCAGTGCGGCATGCGCCAGCACCCGGCCGACGATCTCCACCTTGCCCGCCCGCGCCAGCACCGCGCGATAACCGGGGATCAGCACACGGACGTCGTAGCGATGGCGCAGCGCGCGTGGCAGCGCCGCAGCAACATCGCCCAGACCGCCCGCCTTGATGAAATCCGCCATCTCCGACACCACGAACAAGGCGCCGCGGGTATCGGCCGGCGACACCGGCAGACGCTCGTGATGGCGAATGAAGCGGCCACGTGCATCACGCGGTCGCCCGCTCTTCTTCAGAGTGGGGAGCATCGTGCTGCGCTCGAAGCGTGCGGTAGTAGCGTGAAGCGGCATCATGGCAACCATCTAAACGTCCGTCGTAAAGTGGGTGGAGACGGAAAACAGCGAAGCGACAACCATCATCTGCCGATTCAGCCAGACGACCTGCTACGAATGAGGAGCGGGGCCAACGCGCGTACTCCACGTTGTCCTTGAGATGAATCTACACCCCGTGCAAATAAAATATGCGTGAATACGTGCTGACTTTTCTGCGACAGCTACATTCCCTTGCGCATGGTTGCGCATGCCTACTGGCATAAGCGGCGCATTGCAGTGCGATGACATCCCTGCCGTGGTGCGCGGTTGTTGAAACGCACCGAAAGCGGGCGTTGACGGCGGCGCCCGCCATCATCCGCCTGACTTGTTCAGGCATGCGCGCAGGTCGCGCATCGCCCACCGCCTGGCATCGGGCGGGCACGCCGGAACTGCGCAGAACTGCCCAGACCGCTTAAGCGCGACGCCTGCGCGCCGATAATCAGCGATGGCACCACGACTTTCCGAGATCCCGGCGCATGGCAGACCAGCCTGAACTTCCAAGCCGCCCACGTGGCGGGCTGCGCCGCCTGTTGCCCTGGGGCGGGGCGGACAGCGCGCGCCCGGCCGCCGCCTTGCCCAGCGTGATCGGCAGCGAGCGCGGCGGGCACGGCCTGGCCGCGCATCAGCTGGTGCCGGCCAAGAACAAGTCCGGCGCGCACGACCCGGCGGCCGCAACCGCCCTGTTGATGCGGCTGTTCTCGCACGCCGCGCATCCGGAGGCCTTGCTGCTGGCCTTTGCCGAAGGCATCACCAGCCTGCATGGCGAACTCGGCGACATGGGGGTGCGCCTGAGCGCGGCCTATGCGGCCGGCGACTGGCCCGGCTATGGCCGCGCCTTGCGGCAACTGATCGACAAGTACATCCGCACCATCGATACCGGCGACTCGCTGGCCGAAGGACGCACCGAAGCCGAGCAACTGCGCGACCTGCTGCGGCACGCGCTGGGCAATGCCCTGTCCACGCTGCTGCAACGCAGCCCGGAACTGGCCGAGGAAGCGCAGACCCTGGCATCGGCACTGCGCCACTGGCGCCCCGGCCATGAGCTGATCACCCTGGAACAGCGCCTGCGCGAACTGAGTCATCAGATCGGCCTGCGTGCCGAAGATGCCAGCGAGCAGCAGAACCTGCTGCTCGGCCTGTTCGACCTGTTGTTGGAGAACGTCGGCGAACTGCTCGACGATCGCAGCTGGCTGCAGGGGCAGATCTCGGTGGTGCGGCAGCTGATCTCCGGGCCGCTGGATGTCGGCTCGATCGAACAGGCACGCGGCACCTTGCGCGAGGTCATCTACAAGCAGGGCCTGCTCAAGCAAGGCATTGCCGACTCCAAGACCGCGATGCGCGAGATGATGGTGTCCTTCGTCGACCGGCTCGACGGTATGGCCACTAGCACCGGCGAGTACCACGATCGCGTTGCCGGCTATTCGCAGGCGATCGGCGACGCTCGCAGCATTCCCGACCTCAACCGGCTGTTGCAGGACGTGCTACAGGACACCGCCGGGGTGCAGGCGCAGGCACTGGCCGCGCGCGACGAACTGCTGGCCGCACGCCGCCAGGTCGAGGACGCCGAGCAGCGCATCGCCTCGCTCGAACAGGAACTCAGGGACGTGGCCGGGCTGGTGCGCGAAGATCAGCTGACCGGCGCGCTGAACCGCCGTGGCTTCGAGGAACTGTTCCAGCGCGAGGCCGCACGCACCCAGCGCGGCGGGCAACCGTTGTGCGTGGCGATGCTGGATCTTGACGATTTCCGCCGCCTCAACGAGACCCACGGCCACGCCGGTGGCGACGCCGCGCTGCGCCATACCGTGGACGTGGCCAAGTCGGTGCTGCGCACCACCGATGCCATCGCCCGCTTCGGCGGCGAGGAGTTTGTGCTGCTGCTGCCGGACTCCACCATCTTCGAAGCCAGCGCGGCGGTGATCCGCCTGCAGCGCGCACTGGCCCAGCGCTCGTTGCTGCACGAGGACGTGCGCGTGTTCGTCAGCTTCAGCGGCGGCGTGGCACTGCGCCATCTCGACGAGGCCCAGGACGATGTGATCCGCCGTGCCGACCGCGCCATGTACGACGCCAAGGCGGCCGGCAAGAATCGGGTGATCAGCGCCGACTAGCCGCGAACGCGGTCTGCCGCATCGACCGGTCGGACCGGGTTACCGGCGCATGACGCAGAGGCGCCGCAGGTCCTTCGGTTGCCGCCTAGCCCCACCACGACCATGCGCTTCCGTGCGGCGGCCAGGGGCTCCCCTAGCCCGCCGCGGGACGGCGTCAGTGCGCCGCCGGCTTCCCGCGCAGCTTCTGGAACAGCATCACCGCGCCCAGCACGATGGCACCGGCAATCACGCCGACCAGCATGTTGCCCAGTGCATCGACCAGCCAGCCCATGCCGCCGGCCGACTTGGCCAGATCCTGCACCAGGTGATGCAGCGCCGGGATGTTGTGCACCAGGATGCCGCCGCCGACCAGGAACATCGCCAGCGTGCCGGCCACCGACAGGAACTTCATCAGCCACGGCGCGGCCACCAGGATGCCGCGGCCCAGCGCTGCCAACGCCGCGCCCTTCTTGCTCAGGTACAGACCCAGGTCGTCCAGCTTGACGATGGCCGCGACCAGGCCGTACACGCCGATGGTCATCGCCAGCGCGATCGCCACCAGCACCGCGACCTGCTGGCCGAACGACACCCCGGCCACCACGCCCAGCGACAGCACGATGATCTCCGCCGACAGGATGAAGTCGGTGCGGATCGCGCCCTTGACCTTGTCCTTTTCCAGCGCCACCACGTCCACGTTCTGGTCGGCCAGCGCGCGGGTGCGCTCGGCATGCCGCTGCGCTTCCTCGTCCTGGTTGTGCAGGAACTTGTGCGCCAGCTTCTCCACGCCCTCGAAGCACAGGTAGGCACCGCCGATCATCATCAGCGGCATCACCAGCGGCACGTTGTAGCCGCGCCCGCGCAGCCAGGCTTCCAGGGCGCTGATCGCCAGCGCCGCCGGCACCAGGATCACCTTGTTCATCAGCGAGCCCTTGGCCACCGCCCACACCACCGGCAGCTCGCGGTCGGCGGTGACGCCGGTGACCTGCTGCGCATTGAGCGCCAGGTCGTCGCCCAGGACGCCAGCGGTCTTCTTGGCCGCGACCTTGGTCAGGATGGAAACGTCGTCCAGCAGCGTGGCGATGTCGTCGAGCAGGGTGAACAGGCTGGCACCGGCCATGCGGAGGTCCTTCGTGAGTGGCGGTGGATTCTCGCCGATCCTGCGCCCGTATGGGGTGATGGCAGGCCGTTGCACGCCGTTGCCGACCGTTGGCGCTTGATGCCGATGCCCGCCGGCCGCACGATCCGGCCATGCCCGCCGGCCCCGAGCCGCACCCGACTACGCCATGGCAACACGTCTGGATTCACCGCCCGACGACCCGCCGCTGGCCACACTCGCGCTCTTGCACGACCGCCGGAGATGGCCTTGAGTCCGAACGACCCGTACCGCACACCGGCCCAGGCCGCGATCCCCGCCGACACCGGCGTGGTGGGCGGCATGAGCCGTCGCACGCAAATCCTGCGCCTGTTGCTGCGGTATCGCGGGTCGGGCGTGTTTGCCGGCATGAACCTGGATCCGGCTGCGATCAACGAGTACGAAGTGCCCGCCGAAGGCACGCCCGACCAGTTCGTCTCCGACCTGGAAGCGCTCGGCCCCACCTTCGTCAAGCTCGGCCAGATGCTGTCCACGCGGCCGGACATCGTGCCGCCGGAGTTCGCCACGGCGCTGGAACGCATGCAGGAGAACACCAGTTCGGTGCCGGTGGAGCGCATCCGCCAGATCATCGAAGAAGAACTCGGCGTATCGGTCAACAAGGCGTTCTCGTTTTTCGATCCGGTGCCGCTGGGCTGCGCCTCGCTGGCGCAGGTGCACCGCGCCGCCCTACGCGACGGCACCCCGGTGGCGATCAAGGTGCAAAAGCCCGAAGTCGCCGCCCAGGTGCGTTCGGATCTGGACGTGCTCAAGAGCTTTGCCACCGCCGCCGACCGCCTGACCGGCATCGGCCGGCGCGTGCGCTTTGCCGACTGGCTGGGCGAATTCGGCAAGACCCTGCGTGCCGAGCTCAATTACGAGGACGAGGCCGAGACGCTGGTGCGCTTCGGCAAGCATCTCAAGCCGTTTCCGCTGTTGTGGGTCCCGCAACCGGTGTGGGACCTGAGCAGCCGCAAGGTGCTGACCATGCAGCTGGCCGAAGGCGTGCGCGTGGACAAGATCTCCGGCCTGCGCCGCACCGAGCAGCCGATGGACAAGCTGGCCGCAGAGCTGGTCAAGGGCTACCTGGACCAGATGTTCGTGCATGGCGAAATCCACGCCGACCCGCATCCGGGCAACCTGCGTGTGCTGCAGGACGGGCGCCTGGCGATCTTCGACCTGGGCATGGTCGCGCATGTGCCGCCGCGCCTGCGCGAGCGCTTGCTCAAGCTACTGTTCGCCGCGGTCGACGGCCGCGGCGAAGAGGTCGCCGAAGAGACCATCGCGCTGAGCACGCGCCTGGAGGATTACGACGAAGACCGCTACCAGCGCGAAACCGGGCAGATGATCGCCCGCTACGCCGCGCACGACACCACCTCCGAGGGCCGCGTGGTGCTGGATCTGGTGCGCATCGCCACCGCCAACGGCTTGCGCACGCCGCCGGAGCTGAGCCTGCTCGGCAAGACCTTGTTGAACCTGGAAGGCGTGTGCCGCACGCTGTCGCCGCACCTGGACACGCGCCGCGTCGTCGAGCGCCACCTGCAGCATGTGATGCGCGCGCGCCTGAAAAAATCCCTGTCGGCGGCCAATCTGGCCAGCGAGGCGATGGAACTGCAGCATCTGGTGCGCGAAGGACCGCGCCGCATGTCCGAGATCCTGTCGCTGGCGGCGGAAAACCGCCTGCAGATGCGCGTCACCGGGCTGGAAGAATCGCATCTGATGGAAAGCCTGCAGAAGATCGCCAACCGCGTGGCGGCCGGCATCGTGACTGCGGCGCTGATCATGGCCTCGGCGCAGATGATGCGTATCGAAACCGGCTTGAAGCTGTGGGGCTATCCGGCGATCGCGATGGTGCTGTTCCTGCTCGGCGTCGTGCTGGGCCTGGGCATCGTGCTCAGCGCGCTGCTGTTCGACCGCCGCGTGCGTGCACGCGAAGAACGCGGGCATCGATAGCGCCACACCCCCGCGTAGGAGCGCACCCGGGCGCGACGCGGCTTAACCGGCGTCGCATGCAAAGACCGCCGCGTCAAGCTGTCAACGTGGGTCGGGCGATGTAGCGTTATAGAGACATCGCCTATACGCGAGAACCGCGCCAGATGCGGAGTACAGAAACCGTGGATCCCTCAGCGAGCGCCACCGCGACCAGCTGATCGTCAGCGCGCGCTATCCGCCGCGCTGCGACAAGGGCTCAACTCCAACAAACATTTCAGTCAGCTTCAGCGCGGCATAGTCCGTCATCCGGGTGTCACATTGGGTGTGGCGCACAGGACATGGCGAGCAAGGCGTCCGGTACGCGCTCGCATCATTCCCCCACGGACGCTGCCGCATGCATTGGATGTTGTTGTTTTCGCTGTTGCTCCTGCTTTGGCTATTGGTCGCCTCGCCGCGTCTGGCGTGGCTGAAGGCCGGATTGTTGTCGTTGCTGCTGCTGTTGCTCAGCGCCTGGGGCCTGGTGGATCGCCTCAGCGGCGACGGCATCAACGCCGCCACGCTGTATCACCTGCGCGCGGACATGGACGGTGCCGGCGTCAGCGATTTCTCCGGCTATATCGCCGTGTTTATCGGCATGGTGCTGCTGTCGCTCAGCCCGCTGGTGTTGCTCAGGGTGCGACGTTTCCGTCGCCCGCGTGGCGGCAATGCGGTATTCGGTGGCTTCGTGGTGATGTTGCTGGTGAGCATCGCGGTCAGCCCCTTGTACCGCGACGGCAAACGCCTGTACTACCAGCTGCGCCCGGTGGATTACGCCACCGTGGTACCGGAATATCTGGTGCCGCAGCAGCCCCTGCAGAAGCGCAAGAACATCGTGTGGATCTACGGCGAGAGCCTGGAACGCACCTACTTCGACGAAGACGTGTTTCCCGGCCTGATGCCCAACCTGCGCGCGCTGGCCAGCGAGGCGGTGGACGTGCGCAACCTCACCTCCACCGAGGGCAGCGGCTGGACCATCGCCGGCATGGTCGCCTCGATGTGCGGCGTGCCGCTGACCACCGCGCCCGGCGATGAAAACAGCATGGGCCGCATGGGCCTGTTCCTGCCGGAAGCGCGCTGCCTGGGCGACTATCTCAAGGATCAGGGCTACCGCAATCACTATGTCGGCGGCGCCGATGCCAGCTTTGCCGGCAAGGGCAGTTTTCTGTCCAGCCATGGCTTCGACGTGGTGCACGACGTCAGCTACTTCCGCGACAAGGGCGTGGCGCCGAAACACTTTTCCGCCTGGGGCGTGCATGACGACGTGCTGCTGGACGATGCCTGGGACAGCTTCCAGACGCTGTCGCGCGCTGGCCAGCCATTCATGCTCACCACGCTGACCATGGACACCCACCACCCTGCCGGCCATCTGCCGCTGGCGTGCAAGGGCCAGCACTACGACAGCGCGTTGGGCGACATCGGGCTGCTGCATGCGCTCAAGTGCAGCGACCGGCTGATCGGCGAGCTGGTCGCGCGCATTCGCAATAGCCGCTACGGCAAGAACACCATCATCGTGATCGCCTCCGATCACCTGGCGATGCCCAACGATCTCAGCGACGTCCTGGCCAAGCAGAAGCGCGAAAATCTGCTGCTGTTCCTGGGCAAGGACATCGCCCCGCAGCAAGTGGTCACACGCGCCGGCAGCACGCTGGATTCGGGTGCGACGCTGCTGCAGTTGCTGGAGCCGGGCATGCGCACGCTGGGCTTCGGCCGCTCGCTGCTGGCCAACGATGCGCCCCCCAGCGCCAGCGTTGCGGCCAGCCGCGACAGCGGCAAGGACTACCCGCGCTATCTCGCTTACGCACGCACGCTGTGGACCGGGCGCAGCACCCGCATGCTGCGCATCAACGGCAATGGCGATGTGGTGGTGGGCGTGCAGCAGGTGCGCCCGCCGGTGCTGCTGGAATACGACGACGACACCAACCTCAAAACCGTCTATCTGGAAAACACCTCGCGCCAGTTCGACCGCACCCACACCGAGGGCACGCTGGCCTATGTGGATCGCTGCACGGCGTTCGAGGACGGCTCGGCCGATGGCGATTGGTGCGCGCTGGTGGTCGACCGCCACCAGAGCATGAAGCTGTACCGCGACCCGGACCTGACCCGCGGCATCGCCGTGGATGCGCCGCTGGAGGCCAGCCAGCAAGGTCCGCGCCCACGCGTGCGCCAGCCGATCATGCTCACCCAGGCCGCGCGCAAGACCGAAGCCGGTCGTTACATGCTGGAGCTGTACGCCAAGCGCCGGCCAACGCGTGCATTCTGGGTAGAGGCAGTCTCGTCGGAGCGCAAGGTGGTGCTGGCCCAGCAATGGGTGGTGCCCGATGCGGCCGGTCGCATCCGCATGCCGGTAGGCCTGGAACATGCGGTGGACGATCTAGAAATCCGCGCCTGGCTGGACTACACCGAAGACGTCAGCGTGGACGACCTGGCCCTGGTGAAGCAGACCCAGGTCGCGGATCGCTCCTGAGTCTGGCTTTCATTTTGGTCCTAGGCCGGGCGATTTGGATGAGGCAAAGGCAAAGGCGAAGCTCAAGAGCAAACTCGAAGCGTGCGATCTGTGGCCTGGCTGCGGGCCCTTGCCCGCCCACCATCGCAGGACACGCCGCAAGTACGTCCTTGTAGGCTCTTACGCGGCATCCATGCCGCGTAAGGTCCCGCGACGGTGAGCAGGCAAGGACCTGTCGGGATGGTCGGTGTGCATAGAGCGAGAACTGCGTTGTTCGATCACTGTGCGTGCGAGCAGCCTTGCATCGCAAGTTGAGCATTGGGCAGGTTTTCAAAACGCGACCTGCAACCTTTTTATTCGCCTATCGCAGTGCAAACCGGGCGATACGCTTTCAAAAAAGCAGCCGAGCAACTTTCTGGTGCGGTGTCCTTGCCGGTTGCGGGACCCTTGGCGGCATGGATGCCGCCAAGGAGCCTCCATGGACGGATTCACGGCGTGTCCCGCAAGCGGTGAGGGCACCGCACGCTCGACCAACCAGCTTTTGACCTAGGCGTTTGACCGTATCTAAACAACGCCAACACCCGAAATCCCGGTTGTTTGGAACAGTTGGACGGTTCGGATAACTCAGTTGTAGCGCGGCAGATCCGAAGCCCCACTGCAGCGCCCCCTCCCGCGCGCTGCATCCACGCGCCGACTCAATCTTCCGATGCAGGCGTGCCATCGGCCGGATCGCGCGCCACCGCGGCACCTGCACGGCTGAAGCGAATTTCCTGCGGCGATTGCAGTGCAATCCCCGCCGTTTCCATCCGCTGCAATAACGCGAAGAACAGCTCGCTGCGCACCCCGTACGAATCGCGCGGGCTGCGCACATAGGCGAACGAATTGAAGTTGACGTGCCCGCCGGCCAGCGAATCGATGAACACCGAGGGGGCCGGATCGGCCAGCACCTTGGTGTGCTCGGCGAACAGGTCCAGCAGCATGTTGCGCACCTTTGCCACGTCGGTTTCCAGCGGCACCGAGAACTGCAGCTGCACCCGCCCCATCGGGTTGGACAGGGTCATGTTGCGCACACTCTTGGTGATCAATTCCGAGTTGGGCACGATCAAGGTGGAGCGGTCGCCGACCTGGATCTCGGTCGCACGCACGCTGATCTTGCGCACGTCGCCCTCCTGATCGCCGATACGCACCCAATCGCCGATCTTCACCGGCCGCTCGGCCAGCAGGATCAGGCCCGACACGAAGTTCTGCGTGATCGCCTGCAGACCGAAACCGATACCCACCGACAGCGCGCTCAACACCAGCGCAAGCCGCTTCAGATCCAGGCCCAATGCAGTCAGGCCCCACACCACCACGATCAGCCAGCCCAGGTAGCGCGCCACCGTGCTGATGGAATTGCGCGCACCGTCATCGAGCTCGGTCTTGGGCAGATAGGTGTTGAGCAGCCACTGCTGCACCACGTGCACCAGCCCCATCCCGAGCAGGAACACGCACAGCGCCCTGAACACATCGCCCGGGGTGATCACCAGTTCCTTGCCGATGGTGATGCCGTGCGCGATGTTCTCCGCCCAGTCGGTGACCACGCTGATGTTGGCGCCATACGGCGTCAGCAGCACCGCGATACCCAGCAGCACCAGCAGCACGCGAGTCGCCGCCGATATCAGCAGCCCGAGCTGCACCAAGCGTCCGCTGCCGATGCTGAGCGCATGCGACAAGGCCCGGCTGAAGCGGCCGTCGGGCTTGAACAGCCAGGTCATCAGATCGTCGGCAAAGACCACCAGCAGGCCGAGCAGGCTGCATACCAGGGTGATCCAGATGATCTGCCGCTCCACGAACAAGGCCAGATTGAGATAGCCGAACAAGGCCGCAATCAGCGCAAAGATCACTGCCAGATGGCCCAGCAGGCGGATCAGCACGATAAAGCCGCCACCACGCGAGACCACCGGCGGCGGCGCATCGCTGTCCGGATCGGCCACCCCGGCATTTGCCGCATGCGCGCGCAAGGACAGGCTCAGCCCGGCCAACGCCGACAGGATCAACCCCGCGTACAGCAACGCGGCCAGCGCATCGGTGGCAGTGGTCAGTGCGGGGCTGCTGCCGGCCACCTCGTTGATCTTCATCGCCATGCCGCTGAACCAGATCACCGCCGCAGTGGCCAGGCAATGCGCGCGCAGGCGGTCGACAGTGGCATCGTCCAGCGGGAACAGACGCCAGCTGGGCTGGTGTTTCATCAACAGGCTGGCACTGAGCGAACCGACGAAGGCGGCCACCACGCTGATGGCGACGAATCCGGTCAGCAACTGGTCCAGATCGTCGGGCAGCTCGCCGAGCGCGCGGATGCCCTCGACCAGCACGAATGCCGCAATCCCCAGAGTCAGCGTGCCGACCAACAGAAACCACAGTGCCAGCCCCGAGCGTCGCAGGCGTCCGCCGGGCGCACGTGAAGCCGCGTAGCGACGCCCCAGGTGGCGCAGGAAGATGCGCAGCGGAAGCGCCAGCAGCAACGCGATGACGGCAGCGGTCATCAGCCCGCCCACGCCGTTGGCGGCGATGCCTGCCTGCACCATCTGCACCGTCTTGTCGGACAAGGCCTGCAGGCGGGCACGATCGTCGGGCCATTGCTGCGCGATCTGTTTCCACAAGGTCGGCGACAACGGCGAGGCGACCCGCGTGGAGAGCTTCACGCTGAAGCGTTGCACGCGCTCGCGTTCGAGCCGGTCGGCCAATTCCTTGGCATTGGAGACCAGCAGCGTGGCCCGGATGAACTCGGCATTGAGCTGATCGCGCTCCTTAGTCAGCGCCTTGCGCTGTTTTGCCAGATCGGCCGGTTCGTTCGGCGCGGCGACACCGAGCCCCTCCAGTCGCCCGTTGAGCTCCTTGAGCGGTTGCTCCAGCGTGCGCACCAGATCCTGCGCCTGCCGCTGCGCGCCGGCGACATCGTCGGTGAGCTTGCCGAGCTGCTCGGTGTCGGCCTTCTCCATGCCCGCGTCGGCCTGGGTCAGCACCTTCTGCATGTTGTCGAGCTGAGTCTGTGCGGTCTCCAGCAGCGTGTCGTCGTCCTGCGCCACGGCGGCGCCCATGCACACCATCCACAACGCGACCAGCAACAGCACACGCTGCAACATGCCGCGACGGGCACCCAGGGCAACTCGGAATTCGGACACAGGCAGAGATCGGACAGGCGCACACCAGCGCGGTGCCGGCATCTTAATCCACTGCTTCCAGCCAGGCGGATCGAAGCTGCCGTGCGGGTTCAGCCCGGCAGAGCTCGCCAGCAGCGGCTGTTACTGCGCGATCGCAGGTTCTTTCGCGATGCGGTGACAGCGCTGCCCGTCGCAGTGGATGCACCGTCCGGCCATCCCGACCTGAGCATGAACGCGGTGCAGCTTGTCACCTCGCGGCAACGGTGCGCTGTCGCAGAATCGAGTCACCGCTACGGCAGACGCAGCGGATGACCGCGAAGGAGAACACTCTATGCAGATTCAGATCCAGACCGACAAGCACGTGCCGCATGACCCCTCAGTCGTGCAGCATGTCGAGAAGACCTGCTCCGCCCAGCTGGCGCATTTCGCCAACGACATCACCCGCGTCGAAGTGCATTTGCGCGATGAAAACGGCCAGCGCGGCGGCGCAGCGGATCGAACCTGCAGCATCGAGGCGCACGTCGCCGGCCTGCCGCCGATCGCGGCCACCAATAGCGCCGAAACCACCGCCTCGGCCGTCACCGGCGCCGCACGCAAGCTGCGCACCGCCATCGAACACGCACGTGGCAAGCAGCACGCCAAGGCCACCGCACCGCCGCCGGAAATGCTCTGATCCGCGCCTGGGCAGGGTGGCGCCAGGCGCCCCCTGCCAACCGCTGCATCGTTGGCACCGCAGCGCAACCACGCATTGATACATCAGCCGGCACCAACCCCTGATCCAGAAACGCCATCGGCCCGCTGCAGTGTCACTGCAGCGGGCCGATGGGTTTTGATCTGGTGCGCCCGGAGGGATTCGAACCCCCGACCAATGGCTTCGGAAGCCACTACTCTATCCGGCTGAGCTACGAGCGCCTGGTCGGGCATTATGCCAGAACCACCGCCGCGCGCGTGACACCCGCAACGCGGGGCCTGCCGAACGGCCGGGCACCGCTGCATTGCCGATGGAGCCCAGTCCAGAGCGAGCGCCGGCGCGGAGGTGCCTGGCGCGAGCTCGCGCAGCCGCCCGGAAGGCTGGACGATGCCTGGCTCGATCGTCACCCAGCGCATGACCGCAGCCGAGCCGCGCTGCTACCCTTTGCAGCATGAGCAAGCATGGTATTGAACAGCTGCCGACAGCGCCCGCGCTGACCTGGCCGCAGCGACTGGGGCAGTACTGGACGTTGGTCCGCGGCGATCGTCCGATCGGCAGCCTGCTGTTGCTATGGCCCACCTGGTGGGCGTTGTGGCTGGCCGCCGATGGCCTGCCGCCGCTATGGACGCTGTTTGTGTTCACCGCCGGGGTCTGGCTGACCCGCTCGGCCGGCTGCGTGATCAACGACTATGCCGACCGCTGGCTGGACCCGCATGTGGAGCGCACCAAGTCGCGCCCGCTGGCCACCGGCGCGGTGTCCGGGCGCGAGGCGCTGTGGGTGTTCGTGGTGCTGATGCTGGTGGCATTCGCGCTGGTGCTCACGCTCAACTGGCTGACCGTGGCCCTGAGCGTGCCGGGCGTGTTCCTGGCCGCCAGCTATCCCTATCTCAAACGCCACACCCACCTGCCCCAGGTCTATCTGGGCATGGCCTTTGGCTGGGGCATCCCGATGGCCTTCGCCGCGGTGCAGGGCAGCGTGCCGCTGCTGGGCTGGCTGCTGTATGCGGCCAACATCCTCTGGGCCACGGCCTACGACACCTGGTATGCGATGGTCGACCGCGAGGACGACATCCGCATGGGCAGCAAGTCCACCGCCATCCTGTTCGGCAGGTTCGACCTGATTGCGCAGGGCCTGCTGTACGCATCAATGTTTGCTGCATTGGCGCTGGTCGGCCTGCGCGCCGGTCTCGGTATCGCGTACTGGGCGGGGCTGGGCGTGGCCGCACTGCTGGTGGCCTACGAGTTCCGCCTCGCCCGCCACCGCGAACGCGGCCCGTGCTTCCGCGCCTTCCTGCACAACAACTGGGTGGGCCTGGCGATCTTCGTCGGTATCGCCGCGGCGATGGCAGTGCGCTGACGCGCACACAGGTCAATCGCCTCGGCTTAAGCCCCTCTCCCCGCGGGAGAGGGGTTGGGGGTGAGGGTACGGGCGAAGTCCCCATGCAGCAGCTCGCAACCCCCAGCCCACCAGGCCTCACGGCACCCGCGCGCATACCCACGCATCCACCCGCTGCACACCGGCCCGATGCAGGGCCTGCGCCGCCGCATGCAGCGTCGCACCGGTGGTCATCACGTCATCCACCAGTGCCACATGCGCGGGCAAGGCACCACGCGCGACAAAGGCCTGGCGCAGATTGCGCTGACGCTCGGCCGCATCCAGCTCCGATTGCGGCGCGGTCGCGCGGACCCGGCGCAGCAATGGCAGGCAGGGCAGCCGCAGCGCGCGGCCGAGCGGTCTGGCCAGCTCCAGCGCCTGATCGTAACCACGCTGGCGCAAGCGCTGCCGGTGCAGACTCACCGGCACCAGCGCCTGCGGACGCGGCAGGCCTGCGCAACGCCAGACCATCAACTCGCTGAGCAAGCGCCCGGCAGCTAGGTCCTGATGAAACTTGAAGCGGCGCAGCAGCCCATCCACCGGCCAGCGATAGGTGAAACACGCATGCACGCGCTGCAGCGGTGGCGGGTGCTGCAGGCACTGCCCGCACAGCAGCGCGCCACCGCAGACGTGTAGCTGCGTTGCGCAACACAGGCAGGCGTGCCCGTGATCCGGTAACGCGGCGCGACACGACGGGCACAGATCGCAATCGGCGCTGCCGGGTTCCGCGCACACCAGGCATCGGCTCGGCAGCAGCAGCCGCAACACCCGGCGCGGCCACCTGTAAACCGAGTTGACATCTTCGAAGTTGACAGCCTCTTCCATGCTCACCAGACTGCCTGGCTTCCAAGCCGCTGACTGTCAGGAAACCCCGATGTCTGTTGTCGTACGCCATGACTGGGATCGCAAAGAGCTGCAGGCGCTGTTCGATCTGCCGTTTCCGGAGCTGCTGCACCGCGCCGCCAGCGTGCATCGCGCCCATTTCGATCCGGCGCAGGTGCAGGTGTCCACGCTGCTGTCGGTCAAGACCGGCGGCTGCCCGGAAGACTGCGCGTACTGCCCGCAGGCGCAGCGCTACGACACCGGCGTGACCGCGCAGAAGCTGATGGAGACCGAAGAGGTCGTCGCCAAGGCACGCCAGGCCAAAGCCGCTGGCGCCTCGCGCTTCTGCATGGGCGCGGCCTGGCGCTCGCCCAAGGAGCGCGACATCCCCAAGGTCGCGGCGATGATCCGCGAGGTCAAGGCGATGGGCCTGGAAACCTGCGCCACGCTCGGCATGCTCGACGCCGGCCAGGCACGCGCGCTCAAGGACGCCGGGCTGGACTACTACAACCACAATCTGGACACCGCGCCGGATTACTACGACTCGATCATCCACACCCGCCAGTATCAGGACCGCCTGAACACGCTGGAGCATGTGCGCGATGTCGGCCTGAAGACCTGCTGCGGCGGCATCGTCGGCATGGGCGAAACCCGCGAGCACCGCATCGGCCTGCTGCTGGCGCTGGCCACGCTGCCGGCGCATCCGGATTCGGTCCCGATCAACCAGCTGGTCCAGGTCGCCGGCACCCCGCTGCACGGCACCCAGCAACTGGACCCGTTCGAGTTCGTGCGCATGATCGCGGTCGCCCGCATCACGATGCCGCGTTCGATGGTGCGCCTGTCCGCCGGCCGCGAGGCGATGAGCGACGAACTGCAGGCGCTGTGCTTCCTGGCCGGTGCCAACTCGATCTTCTACGGCGAGAAACTGCTCACCACCGGCAACCCGGACACCGAACGCGACCAGGCCCTGTTCCAGCGCCTGGGCCTGCGCCCGATGCAGATCACCGTGGACGCCGCCGAGCACGACCACCCCGGCACCGTGCATGCGGAAATCACCCGCAGCACGGCCTGCGAGCACGCCGCCTAACCGCGAATCGAACGTCCGGCACCGGTCGTCGGTGCCGGCTGGGCGTGCCGGGCGCGGCAGGCTACGCTAACGCCCCCTTCTGCCGTTGAACGCCCCCATGGCCCGCCCCGATCTGCACGAACGGATTTCGTCGCTGCGCACCTTGCGTGTGGCCCAGGAACGGGTGCGGGTGCGGCGGCTGGTGGGCCGTCGCGATGGCGTGCGGCTGGAAGTCGATGGCCGCTGGCTGACCGGTTTCTGCTCCAACGACTATCTGGGCCTGTCGCAGCAGTTCGAAGTGGTCGCCGCGTTGCAGGACGCCGCCGCGCGCGATGGTGCCGGCGCCACCGCCTCGCATCTGATCTGCGGCCACCACACCGCGCACGAAACGCTGGAGCGCGAGATCGCCGAGTGGCTCGGCTATCCGTCGGCGCTGCTGTTCGGCAGCGGCTTCATCGCCAACCTGGCGGTGCAGCAGGCCTTGCTCAGCGAGGACGACGATGTCTGCGTGCAGGACCGGCTCAACCACGCCAGCCTGCTCGATGCCACACGCCTGGCCGGCTGCCGGTTGCGCCGTTATCCGCACCTGGATGTGGAAGGCGCGATGCGTCAGCTCAAGGGCTCGCCCGAGGGCGCGGCGATGCTGGCCAGCGATGGCGTCTTCAGCATGGATGGCGATGTTGCGCCGCTGCGTGCGTTGAGCCTGGTGGCGCGCATGCAGCAGGCGTTGTTCTATGTCGACGACGCACACGGGGTGGGCGTGCTCGGCCCGCAGGGGCGCGGCTGCGTTGCCGATGCCGGACTGGGCGTGGCCGAAGTGCCGCTGCAGTTGGTGACCCTGGGCAAGGCGCTCGGCGGCTATGGCGCGGTGGTGGTCGGCGATGCAGCGCTGGTGCGTCATCTGGCCGAAACCGCGCGCCCCTACATCTACACCACCGCGTTGCCGCCGGCGCAGGTCGCTGCGACGTTGGCGGCCGTGCGACTGGCGCGTCGCGACGATTGGCGGCGCGCCAAGCTGGTCGAGTCGATCGGCAGTTTCCGCGATGGCGCACGCCGGCATGGCTTCGAGCTGATGGCCTCGGATACGCCGATCCAGCCCCTGCTGTGCGGCGAAGAAGCCACGGTGATGGCGATGTCCGCCGTGCTGGAACAGGCCGGCTTCCTGGTCGGCGCGATCCGCCCGCCCACCGTGCCCGAAGGCAAGGCGCGTCTGCGTGTGACCCTGTCCGCGCTGCATACGCCGCAGCAGGTGCAGGCCTTGATCGAAGCCATCGTGCAGGCGCGCGATGTGGTCAGCCGGCAACCGCTGCGTGCGTCTGCCTGAGGGCGACGATCCAGACGGTTGTGCAATAGCCGCGCGACGGCGGCCGGTGCTCGACGTGGCAGTGTCCGCGTCGTTGATGTGAGCAGATCGCTACTGTCGGTGCGGTCCTGCGTGTCCGCAACCGGCTTGGCGTGCCGCGCAGATCGGCTCCACGCGCAGCGCAGGCTGACGCAAGACACCTTGCGCCGCACACGCCGACCCATGCGCCGGTCAGCGCCATCAGCGACAATCCCCGCATGCATATCGATGTCATCGGCCACGGGCCTGCGCTGGTTCTCCTGCACGGTTGGGCGTTGCACGGCGGCGTGTTCGCGCCGTTGGTGGAACGCCTGGCCGCGCAGCATCAACTGCATCTGGTGGATCTGCCCGGGCACGGTTTCAGCCGCGACGACAGCACGCCGCTGGCGCTGCCGGACGTGGTCGCCGGCATCGCCGCCGCCACGCCGCCGGCGGTGTGGGTCGGCTGGTCGTTGGGCGGGCTGTTCGCGCTGCATGCCGCGGCCACCCAGCCCAAGGTACGCGGGCTGGCGATGATCGCGGCCACGCCGCGTTTCGTGCGTGGCAACGATTGGTCCGACGCCGTCGAGCGCGAGGTGTTCGTGCAATTCGGCCAGGACCTGGCGCGCGACTACCGCGGTACGCTGGAGCGGTTTCTGGCGCTGGATACGCTGGGCTCGGCGCATGCCCGCAGCGAGTTGCGCAGCCTGCGCGAGACGCTGGTGGCGCGCGGCGAACCGGCCGCCGAAGCACTGCAGCAAGGCCTGCAGCTGCTGGAACGCAGCGACCTGCGCCGCGCGCTGCCGCAACTCGCGCGCCCCAGCCTGTGGATCGCGGGCCAGCGCGACCGGCTGGTGCCGGCAGCCGGCATGCAGGCCGCCGCCGCGCTGACGCCGCACGCGCAGGCCCTGACCATTGCCGGTGGCGGTCACGCACCGTTTCTTGGCCATGCCGATCGGGTCGCCGAAGCGCTGCAACGCTTCGTTGCGTCCGTGCCATGAGCGGATCGTCAATCATGCGGCATCGCTGATCGAGGACACACGCATGGATCTGGGAATCGCCGGGCGCTGGGCACTGGTCTGCGCCGCCAGCAAGGGCCTGGGGCTGGGCTGCGCACGCGCACTGGCCAGCGAAGGCGTCAACGTAGTGATCGTCGCGCGCGGCCGCGATGCCCTGGAGCAGTCCGCCCAGGCACTGCGCGCACTGCCGGGCGCCGGCGAAGTGCGCAGCGTGGTGGCCGATATCGCCACCCCGCAGGGACGCAGCGATGCGCTCGCCGCCTGCCCGCAGCTGGATATCCTCATCAACAACGCCGGTGGCCCGCCGCCCGGCGATTTTCGCCAGTGGGAACGCGACGACTGGCTGCGCGCCCTGGACGCCAACATGCTGGCGCCGATCGAACTGATCCGCGCCAGCGTCGATGCGATGCGCGCGCGGCGCTTCGGCCGCATCGTCAACATCACCTCCAGCGCGGTGAAGGCGCCGATCGACATCCTGGGCCTGTCCAATGGCGCGCGTGCCGGCCTCACCGGCTTCGTCGCCGGGCTGGCGCGCAGCACGGTGGCCGACAACGTCACCATCAACAATCTGCTGCCCGGCCAGTTCGCCACCGACCGCCTGCGCGGCAACTTCGCGGCGATCGCGCAACAGCAAGGCAGCAGCGCCGAAGACGTCGCCGAGCGCAAACGTGCGGGCATTCCCGCCGCACGCTTCGGCGAGCCGGACGAATTCGGCGCGGCCTGCGCGTTCCTGTGCAGCGCGCAGGCCGGCTACATCACCGGGCAGAACCTGCTGATCGACGGCGGCAGCTATCCCGGCACGTTCTAGAGCGCCTCGGCCACGCGGCAAGTGGTGGCGACCGCCGCGGACATCCGGTGGGTGTTTGGCCAAGCCCCGTTGAACCCTTGCCGCTCGCCGCGCAGCCACCGGCAGACCGAACGTCTGCAGACTCGCCAGGCCGATGCCAGGCCATCCATCGATTCCCTCCGCCCCGGCCACAGGCGACAATAGCGCCGCTCATGAACAGTACTTTCGACCCCCGTCACGTCCGGCGCGCCTTTGCGCGTGCCGCCAGCAGCTATGCCGCCGCCGCCGCGCTACAGCGCGAAGCCGAAACGCGCCTGCTCGAATCGCTCGACTACCTGGGCGACCAGGTGCCCAAGGTGGTGCTGGATGTCGGCGCCGGCCCCGGCCATGCCAGCGGCGCGATCAAGAAGCGCTGGCCCAAGGCGCAGGTGATCGCGCTGGACCAGGCCATGCCGATGCTGCGCCAGGCGCGCAAGGCGGCGGGCTGGTGGAAGCCGTTCGCGCAGGTCTGCGCCGATGCACGCGCCTTGCCGGTGGCCGACGGCAGCGTGGACGTGATCTTCAGCAACCTGTGCCTGCAGTGGGTGGAAGACCTGCCCGCGGTATTCGCCGGTTTCCGCCGCGCGCTGCGGCCAGGCGGCTTGTTGCTGTGCTCCACCTTCGGCCCGGAGACGCTGATCGAGTTGCGCGAGGCCTTCGCCCAGGCCGACCCGGCACCGCATGTCAGCCGCTTTCCGCCGATCGCCCAGTTCGGCGATGCCTTGCTGATGTCCGGCTTCCGCGACCCGGTGCTGGACCGCGATCTGTTCACGCTGACCTACAGCGACCTGCCCGCGCTGATGCGCGAGCTGCGCGCGATGGGCGCCACCAACGCACTCAGCAACCGCCGCGCCACTCTGACCGGACGCGGCCGTTTTGCCGCCGCCAGCGCCGCCTACGAGCCCTTGCGGCGGCCGGACGGCACCCTGCCCAGCTCCTGGGAAGTGATCTATGCCCACGCCTGGGCACCGGCGCCGGGCGCGCCCATCCGCGAGCAGGGACACGATGTCGCCAGCGTCCCGGTGGCCTCGATCCCGATCCGCCGCCGCATCGACTAGCGGCGGTGCAGATCGCCGGCAGCAACGCAGCCGTTGCCGGCGAGACACACAGTTTTGCGACGGCACCAATGCGGACCTGTCAGGCTCGGTCGCGACACCCGGTAGAATTCAGCAGTCAATGGCCGCATGTTCCTGTTGCGGCTTGCCTTTTCGACGCCTGAACCGGCGTGGCTAGCAAAACGCAGCACGCAGCCGTCAGGTGGCTGCAGACGGCGCGCAGGAACCGGCATGTACGCGTGGTACATGCCGGTTCCGAGTACCGGCAGCGCCCCCGCCCGGCTGCTGCATTGTCGTTTTGATAGCCGCTCTTAGGTTTGCGGCCCCCGTCCCCCAATCGGCCTTCCCAATGTTGAAGTGGCTCATCATCGCGCTGTTCATCGCATCGGCGCTGTACATCCATTACCGCGGTCGCGTGCGGCACCGGCTCAGCCGGCAGCTGCTGGACCATTCCACCTTCATGGCGCCGATCAACACGCTGATGTATCTGTGTTCGCGCGTGCCGACCACGCCGTTCATCGATCCCGGCAAGGAATTTCCGGAGCTGGCGCCGCTGCGCGCCAACTGGCCGCTGATCCGCGATGAAGCGGTGGCGCTGCAGCAGATGCAGAAGATCCGCGCTGCCGACGGCTACACCGACATCGGCTTCAACTCGTTCTTCCGCCGTGGCTGGAAGCGCTTCTATCTGAAGTGGTACGGCACCGCGCACCCGTCGGCGTCCGAACTGTGCCCGCAGACGACCGCGTTGCTGAAGTCCATCCCCACGGTCAAGGCCGCGATGTTCGCCGAGTTGCCGCCGGGCAGCGAACTGCGCCCGCACCGCGACCCGTTTGCCGGGTCCATGCGCCTGCACCTGGGGCTGGCCACACCCAACGACGACCGCTGCTTCATCGATGTCGACGGGCAGCGCCACAGCTGGCGCGATGGCGAGTGGACGATGTTCGACGAAACCTACATCCATTACGCGCGCAACGACACCGACCAGGACCGCATCATCCTGTTCTGCGACATCGAGCGCCCGATGCGCTGGCGCTGGGCCGCGGCGGTGAACCGCTTCGTCGGCCGCAGCCTGCTCTCGGCCGGTGCCTCGCCCAATCAGGAAGGCGACAAGACCGGCGGCATCAACCGCGTGTTCCGCTATTTCTATGCCGCGCGCCTGAAGGCCAAGGCGCTGAAGGAACGCAACAACCCGCTGTACCAGACGCTCAAGTGGGGCATCTTCATCCTGGTGGTGGTCGGGATCGTGTTGCTGTAATCCCCGCCCACCCACGTAGGAGCGCACCCGGGCGCGACCAGGCATCGCCGGTAACGCCTCATCGCGCGCAAGCGCGCTCCTACATAGGCACAGCTCCGGCCGCAACACCGCACCAATCACGTAGGAGCGCACCCGGGCGCGACCAGGCATTGCCGATAACGCCTTGTCGCGCCCGGGTGCGCTCCTACGCCGTGCCGGTCGATGCGCTCAGCGCGAGACCTGCGCGATCCACTCCTGCAGGTTGTAGTAGTTGGTGACGCGGGTGATCCTGCCGTCGCGCACATCGAAGAACGCACCGCCCGGCAGCACATAGGTCTGCCCGTTGGCTTCCGGCAGGCCTTCGTCGGTGGTGTGGTAGACCCCGTGCACCACGTACTCGGCACCGACCCGGGTGCCATCCTCGTTGGCGGTGATCACGATGTCGCGCAGCTGCTCGCGGTAGCTGTCGTTCATGCGCTGCAGGAAGGCGGCAAATTCCGCCCGGCCGATCTCGCGCGGGCCCTGGTTGAGGTCGTGCGCGACGTCCTCGGCCAGGAACGCCAGCATGGCGTCCCAATCGCCGCGGTTGAATGCCGCGTAATAGGCCTGGACCAGGCCGGTGGCGTGTTGCCGATTGCGCTCGCTCATGCTCGAACCTGCCGCTGGGAAAGCCGCATCATAGAGCGCGTTTTGCGCTTCAACACGCCTGCCGTGCGGCATACCCGGCGTCAGGCGCCCTGCACCACCAGGTCGCGATGGAAGTAATAGACCTCCTGCAGCAGGAAGCGCCAACTGGTGTGGAAGCTGCGAAAGCGCGTGCTGGGCGTGGAAGAGGCCAGCGCGTCCACCCCCAGCTCATCGCTCAGCCGCAGCGCGCGCGCCATGTGCAACGGGTCGCTGACGATGATCGCCCGGTGCATGCCGTGCCGGTCCATCAGCGCGCGTGCCTGCTGCAGATTCTGCCGGGTGGTGCGCGAGACCGTCTCGATCACGATCGCCTCCGGCGGTACGCCGTGGCGTAGCGCGTAGCGCCGCGCCACCTGCGACTCGGCAAAGCGCGCGCCATTGCCGAAGCCGCCGGTGAACAGCAGCCGCGGCGCGTAGCCCTGCGCGTACAGGTCCAGCGCATGCCGGATGCGCTCTTCGAACACCGGCGAAGGGCGCGCGTCGTAGGCGGCCGCGCCCAGCACGATGATCACGTCGGCCGGCGCGGCCTGGTCGCGATCGCCGACCCAGACGATCCAGCCGGCCACGCCCACCAGCCAGATCAGCGTCAGCATGCACAGGCGCCAGCACCAGCCCCACAGACCGATCCCACGCGACCGCCTGCTCACGCTGCGGCCCAGGGCAGCGCGTCCAGGTCGACATTGCCGCCGGACAGGATCAGCCCGACCCGCCGCCCGGCAAAGCGCGCCGGGTCGGCCAGCACCGCTGCCAGCGCAATCGCCGAGGACGGCTCCACCACCTGTTTGAGCACCTGCCAGATCAGCCGCATCGCCTGCACCACCGCCGCATCGTCCACGGTGATCACCTGCGCGCCGGCGGCCTGCAGCACTGCGAAATTCGGCGCACCCAGGGTGCCGCGCAACCCGTCGCAGAGCGTGTCGGGCACGAAGTCGACCAGGCGCTCGCCGGCCGCCAGCGAACGCGCGGTATCGGCCGCCCCGCTCGGCTCGGCCAGCACCAGCGCACAGCCGGGCGCCGATTGCAGCGCCAGCGCAGTGCCGGCGGCCAGCCCGCCGCCGCCGACCGGTGCAACCAGCACATCCAGCCCGCCGCTCTGCTGCAGCAGCTCCAGCGCGGCGGTGCCCTGCCCGGCGATCACCGCCGGGTCGGTATATGGATGCACCAGCGTCGCGCCGCTGCTGGCCTGGACGTCGGCACACATCTGCTCGCGCGCCGCGATGGTGGGCGCGCAGCGCCACAGCGTGGCGCCGTGACGGGAAATATTGGCCAGCTTGGCGGCCACCGCGCCTTCGGGCACCACCACGTGGCAGCCGATCCCGCGCGTGCGCGCGGCAAGTGCGAGTGCGGCGCCGTGATTGCCGGACGAATGGGTGACCACCCCGCGCGCGGCCAGCTCCTCCGGCAATGACCACACCGCGTTGCAGGCACCACGGAACTTGAAAGCGCCGCTACGCTGCAGGTGTTCGGCCTTGAAGAACAACTGCGCACCGCAGAGGGCATCCAGGCTGTGCGAGGTCAGCAGCGGTGTCGGCGCGCACTGCGGCGCGATGCGCGCAGCGGCTTGCAGGACGTCGGAATGGGCAAGAGGAACCGTCTCGATCATGCCTGCAAGATTAACGTATCGTCTCCGCCTTCACGGCTGTGCGCGCCTTGCCCGCGCATGCTGGATCGATGCAGAAGCACCACATTGCGGCACAGTTAAGGACCGATTCAATGCATCGGTTCGAAAGTGACACCATGGTTGCAGGAGGGCACCATCCATGAAATTCCGTCTGATCTTCGCCGCCGGGCTGTTGGCCCTGGGCGGCTGCGCAACCTACGACTACACCGGTGCGGGGTCGGGCGGCTATTACCGCGGCGCACCCGCGGTGCAGTACCGCTACCCGCCGGGCTACTCGCCGTATTTCTACGGCAACCCGTACGGCAACCCTTACGGCGCCGGGTCGATCGGGCTGTACGACTACCCGGTATACCCGGTCTACCGCGGTGGCGGCTATTACTACCGCCCGAACGATCGACGCCCGCAGTACCGGCCGCCACGTCCGAACGGCTCGTTCAACAATGGCCCGCGTCCGAACGGCCCCCGCCCCAACGGGCCGCGCCCGCAACAACCCAATCGTCCGCCGGCGACTGGCGCTCCGCCGTCGCGGCCGCCGCCCCGCATCGGTGCGCCGCCGCGGGTGATCCGCGAGATTCAACGGCAGACCGCGCCACGCAACACGCGTGAGCAGATTCCCTGAGTTGCTGACTGCGACGTGGCCCACAAATGGTGATGTTGGGGGCTTGCGTTCAGCCGGCACTTGGTCGCAAGCTAGGTGCTCTGTGTGACCCGCCACGTCATTTTTTGACCTGGCCCGCCCCACTGACCGACTTATGTCGATGTCCGACAGGGAAATCTGGATCCCCCCTGTTCCGGCCCTGTCGGATATCGGCGCCTCCAACGCATAAAGCCCCGGCATGCCGGGGCTTTATGTTTTTGTCGTCTGGTCTGCTCTGCCGTACCTGCGGCTACCCGTGCGAGCAGGCTGGGCTGTATCGGCATTGGGTCGCAGAAAAAAATAAGGGTCGGCAGTCCCCCGACTACCGACCCTTACGCTACCCCATCGCACGCGTGGCTGGCCCCTGTTCCAATTCCAGCCTTGCGCCCATGTCGCAATGCCACGACGGGTGCAGTAGGGATATCCGCACGGAACATGCCAACTTGAGGGTCAGTGTTTGATAATGTGACTCACATCACACTTTTACCCATCGAGTGACCTCGCTCGCCCTTCAGCCGATACTTTCGCGGCCGCCAACCTCCTTCTGCTCCTGGTCCACGCCCATGTCTGACTCCTTCTATCGCTACGACGTCATCGTGATTGGCGGCGGCCATGCCGGCACCGAGGCGGCGCTGGCCTCCGCGCGCGCCGGGGCGCGCACCTTGCTGCTGACCCACAACATCGAGACGGTGGGTGCGATGAGCTGCAACCCGGCCATCGGCGGGATCGGCAAGGGCCATCTGGTCAAGGAGATCGACGCGCTGGGCGGGGCGATGGCACGCGCGGCGGATCAGGCCGGCATCCAGTGGCGCACGCTCAATGCCTCCAAGGGGCCGGCGGTGCGCGCCACCCGCTGCCAGGCCGACCGCAATCTCTACCGCAACGCGATCCGCCGCATCGTCGAGGCGCAGCCCAACCTGACCGTGTTCCAGGCGGCGGTGGACGACCTGATCATCCACAACGGCGCCGCCGAAGCCGACAGCGTGCGCGGCGTGATCACCCAGACCGGGCTGCGCTTCGAAGCGCCCTCGGTGGTGCTGACCGCCGGCACCTTCCTGGCCGGCAAGATCCACGTCGGCGAGACCCAGTACGCGGCCGGACGCATGGGCGACCCGCCGGCCACCACGCTGGCCGCGCGTCTGCGCGAGCGGCCGTTCGCGATCGACCGGCTCAAGACCGGCACCCCGCCGCGCATCGACGGCCGCACGCTCGACTACAGCGTGATGGCCGAACAACCCGGCGACGATCCGCTGCCGGTGATGTCGTTCATGGGCCAGCTCGGCGATCACCCGCGCCAGGTCAGCTGCTGGATCACCCAGACCACCGAGCAGACCCACGACATCATCCGCAGTGCGTTGCATCGCTCGCCGCTGTATTCCGGGCAGATCGAAGGCATCGGCCCGCGTTACTGCCCGTCGATCGAAGACAAGGTGGTGCGCTTTGCCGAGAAGAGCAGCCACCAGATCTTCGTCGAGCCCGAAGGCCTGGAAGTGGCCGAGATCTACCCCAACGGCATCTCCACCTCGTTGCCGTTCGACGTGCAGCTGGCATTGGTGCGCTCGATCCACGGGTTTGCGCAGGCGCATATCACCCGCCCCGGCTATGCGATCGAATACGACTTCTTCGACCCGCGCGGGCTCAAGGCCTCGCTGGAAACCAAGGCGGTGGGCGGGCTGTTCTTCGCCGGGCAGATCAATGGCACCACCGGGTACGAGGAGGCCGCCGCACAGGGCCTGCTGGCCGGGCTCAATGCCGCGCGCCACGTGCAGGGATTGCCGGCGTGGTCGCCGCGCCGCGACCAGGCCTACCTGGGCGTGCTGGTGGACGATCTGATCACGCACGGCACCACCGAGCCGTATCGCATGTTCACCAGCCGCGCCGAATACCGCCTGCAACTGCGCGAGGACAACGCCGATGCGCGCCTGACCGGCGTCGGCCGCGCGATGGGGCTGGTCGACGACGCGCGCTGGGCGCGCTTCTCCGCCAAGCAAGAGGCGGTGCAGCGCGAAAGCGCGCGCCTGTCGGTGCTGTGGGCGACCCCGGGCAATGCGCTGGGCCGCGAAGTGGCCCAGACCCTGGGCGTGGCGGTGAGCCGCGAAACCAACGTGCTGGACCTGATCAAGCGCCCCGAACTCAATTACGCCGCGCTGATGCGCGTGCCGACGCTGGGGCCGGGCGTGGACGATGCGCAGGTGGCCGAGCAGGTGGAGATCAGCGTCAAATACGCCGGCTACCTGGATCGCCAGCGCGATGACATCGCACGCCAGCAGCGCCACGAAACCACGCCGATTCCGGATGGATTCGATTACGCCGGCGTGCGCGGGCTATCGATCGAAGTGCAGCAGAAACTCGAGCGCGTGCGCCCGCAAAGCATCGGCCAGGCGCAACGCATTGCCGGCATGACGCCGGCGGCGATCTCGCTGCTGCTGGTGCATCTGGAACGGGCGCGCCGCAGCCAGGTGGCGTAAGCGCTCGCCGGTGCGCGGGCAGCTGCATGGCGGCCGCCTGTTCAAACGCATGCGTTTTACACGCGGCACATGCGTTGATGTTTGTCAGCGGATGTCACGACGCGATGGCATGTCGCCGCAGGCGAAGCAACACGCCGGTATCGCCTCGGCGATGCCGGACAGCGCGATGGAGGTCGCGATCGAGTTGGTATGCTCCGGCACCACTGACAACTTCCTGATCATGAACAGACTGCGCGCGCTGCTGACGGCCACCTACCGAATCGCCTGCCCCGCCCTGCTGCTGATGCTGGGCGGCACCTCGCAAGCGGCCGCGCAGACCGAGGAAGACGGGCGTTACTGGCTGAGCGTGTATGCCCAGGGCAAGCTGCCGGTCGAAAACCTGTACTGGAGCATGGATGTGCACCCACGCTGGCGCGAAGAGGGCGAACAGTTCGACCAGTTGATCCTGCGCCCTGCGGTGTTTTACCGGTTCACTCCCAAGGCCAGTGTCTGGATGGGTTACGACACCATCATCAGCCACCCGGCCGGGCAATCCTCCAACCGTGAAAATCGCTGGTGGGGGCAGTTTCAATATCAGTTCGATCCGATTGCCAATATCACCATCACCAGTCGCACCCGCCTGGAGCAGCGTCACCGCGAAGGTTTCAGCGACGAGGGATATCGGGTGCGCCAGATGATCAGGGCGGTCCGGCCCAGCGCATTGTCTCCGCAACTGTCGTGGGTGGCCTTCAACGAACTGTTCGTCAATCTCGACCAGACCGAGTGGGGCGCCCGACGCGGTCTGGACCAGAACCGCGTCTTCGTCGGCATCAACTGGAAGTTCAACGATATTGCCAATGTCGACGTCGGTTATCTGAATCAGTTCGTCAACACCAGTACGGTGGACCGCGAAAACCACGTGCTGATGACCACGTTCCGCTTCAACTTCTGAGCCTGATGGTGGGCCCGCAGGACTTGCGCACTTGCGAGCCTGGATCGTCGTCTTTCCCTCGAGCGTTGAGCCACATGCGGGCTTGGCTGCAGCGCCGCGGCAGCGCGCGCATGGCACGCCTGCCGCAGGCCCTTACGCCGCCCTGCGCTCGACGGCGGGCAGCAAGCGCTGGCGCAGCAACAGCGCTGCCATCTCCAGCGTTTCGCCGGCGGCGCGCAGGACCCCGCCCATATTGATGAAGCCGTGGATCATGCCGGGAAAGCTGTGCAGGGTGACTTCCACGCCGGCGGCGCGCAGACGTTCGGCATAGCTGCGGCCTTCGTCGTAGAGCATGTCGCGCTCGCCCACGATGACCAGTGCGGGCACAACGCCGGCCACCTCCGGCACCAGCATCGGCGAGACGCGCCAGTCCTGTGCAATGGCGGGGTCGGGCAATAGATGGCGATTGAAGAAGCGCACTGCCTCTGTGGTCAGCGGCGGCAGGCCGGCGTTATGCGATCGCGACGGGTATTGGCCGTTGTCCTCGCGCGCATCGGTGAGCGGATACACCAGCACCTGGCAGCGCAACGCGATCCCGGCATCGCGCGCGGCCAGCGCCGCGACTGCGGCCATGGCGCCGCCGATGCTGTCGCCGGCCACGGCCAGGCGCTGCACATCGGCACCGACCGCATCGGGCTGGGCAACCAGCCAGTGCAGGGTCGCAATCACGTCCTCCACGCCGGCCGGCGCGGGATGTTCCGGTGCAAGGCGATAGTCGACCGCCAGCAGCTGGCAGCCGGCGCGCGCCGCCAGTTGCCGGCAGACGTCGTCGTGGGAGTCGAGGTCGCCCACCACACCGCCGCCGCCGTGCACGAACAGGCAGGTCGGGGCCGGACCGGCAGCCAGCCCGGACGGGCGATACAAACGCAGGCGCACCGGGCCGGCGGCGGTGCCGGCCTGCAGGTCGCGCACCTCGGCCATCTCCACACGCGGGAAGCCCAGCTGCGTGCCGAGTGCACGCATCATTGCACGCGCGCCCTCGATCGGCAGGGTTTCCATCGGTGGTTGAGCGGCGTGTTGAAGCTGGGCAAACAGGCGCACGACATCGGGATCAAACGACATGGCGGACTCTCCAGGAGACGATGGCTGAGCCTGCCAGATACTTATGATCAATCACCATTCAACGCCATCAATTATTTCAATGGCGATACCGGAGATGCGCGGCAGTACCGCAAAAACCCCCGTGCTGCCGATGCATGCGCCTGCCATGGCGATGCCCGGCGAATAGTCGCGCCATCAGCATCCGTTGGTTTTTTGCTGCACTGCATCGTGGCTGCGCGCCTGCATCGGCGCGCACCTGCCTGATCACCCTGAGCGGTGCATTGCGGCCGCGCGCCAGCTGTGCCGCTGCTGCTGGCACGCCGCATCGCGCGCGAACGCAACAGCGGTCTAGTCGTCGTCCTCGGCAGCGGCCTCGCGGCCCTGCTGACGGATGAGGTTTTCCTGGCGTGCGTCCTCGATCGAGGCGCGGATGGCACGCACGTCGGCGCGCCGGGTGTCGAACTTGAAGCGGCCGGTCAGCACGCTATCCGGGCGCAGCTCGCCCTTTTCGAACAGCGCCCACATCTCTTCGCCGTAATGGGTGTCCAGCAACTCCGGGGCGAAGCGGCCGAGGCAGTCGCGCAGGTTGTGCACATCGCGCAGCAGCATGTCGCGTGCAGCGTTGTTGCCGGCAGCACTGACCACCTGCGGGAAATCGATCAACACCGGGCCCTCGGGCGAGACCAGCACGTTGTATTCGGACAGGTCGCCGTGCACCAGGCCCAGCGACAGCATCTTGACCACATCGCCGATCAGGCTGGCGTGGAAGCTGCGCGCCTGCTCCGGCTCCAGGTCCACCTCGCCCAGCCGCGGTGCGCTGTGGCCGGCCTCGTCGGTGACCAGGTCCATCAGCAGCACGCCGTGGAAATAGCCGCGCGGCTTAGGCACGTGAACGCTGGCGTCCATCAGTTGATAGAGCACCTCGGCTTCGGTGTTCTTCCATGCGGTCTCGGCTTCGCGCCGGCCGAACTTGGTGGCCTTGCCCATCGCGCGCGCCTGGCGGCTGCCACGCACCTTGCGGCCTTCCTGATATTGCACACGCGCCTGGAAACTGCGTTGCGCCATGTCCTTGTAGACCTTGGCGCACAGGATGTCGGCGCCCGTACTGACCACATAGACGGATGCTTCCTTGCCGCTCTTCAGTGGTCGCAACACTTCGTCGATGATGCCGTCGTCGATCAGCGGTTGCAGGCCCTTGGGGGTTTTCATGGACTAAGGAGACCGATCCGAAACAAACCAGCAACGATTATGCGGCAACCAGGGTGAAGCGCTTACATGTCCAGGCGCAAGCTGCGACCGGGGGCATGTATCGGCGTGAGCGCTTACCATGCACGGACCCGTCCACGCTGCGATCCGATGCCCGAGCCCGCCTCCAGCCGCCGCAAACCCACCACCACCGTGGCCACCGCCGGGAGCGAACGCGGCCTGCCGCATGAGTTGATGCAGCAGATCGCCGCCGCCCAGGGCGACCCGGACTTCATGACCTCGCTGGGCCGCGGGCTGGTGGTGCTGAGCGTGTTCGCCCAGCACGCGCGCGAGGTGACGATGTCGCAGATCAGCCTGGAAACCGGCATCTCGCGTGCGGCGGTGCGGCGGGTGCTGCATACCCTGGCCAGGCTGGGCTATGTCGGCGAGCAAGGCCGCGGCTACGTGCTGCTGCCGCGCGTGCTGGGGATCGGCGGTGCGTATGCAGCGTCCTCGTCGATGACCGCGGCGGCGCAGCCGGTGCTGGACGGGCTGCGCGACCAGTTGCACGAATCCTGCTCGCTGGGCGTGCTGGACGGCGACGACCTGCTGTACGTGGCGCGCGCCGAGACGGTGCGCATCATGTCGATCGGGCTGCGCCCGGGCACACGCCTGCCGGCCTACTGCACCTCGATGGGCCGCGTCCTGTTGGCCGCCCTGCCCGGCGACACCCTGCAGGCGTACCTGGAGCGCACCACGCTGCGCCCGCGCACCGACCGCACCGTGACCCAGGCTTCTGCACTGCTGGAAGTGCTGGCACGCACGCGCCGCGAAGGCATGTGCCTGACCGACCAGGAACTGGAAATCGGCCTGCGCTCGATCGCGGTGCCGGTGCGCAACCTGCGCGGCGAGGTGATCGCCGCGCTCAACATCGGCGCCCAGGCCGGGCGCGTGAGCCTGCAGACGATGCAGACGCTGCTGGAGCCGTTGAAGCAGGCGGCGCAGCGGCTGGGTGCGTTGTTGAGTTAGTCGCCGGCGGGCGCGCTCAGCGCGGCCGGCGCAGGAAGCTCACCACCGCATCCACCCAGGCGGCATGGGTGTCCTCGACATGCGCCACGTGATCGGCGTGCGGCAGCGTGACCCAGCTGCGGTCTTCGCTGCGCAGACGTACGTACAGGTGCGCGTTGTCCGCCTGGGTCGCGATGGGATCGTCGACGCCACGCAGCAGCAACACCGGCAGCGTGGTCACCTGCTCCGGCTGGAAGGCGAACTGCTCCATCGCGCGCCAGTCGGTGCGCACCGGGTCGGCCGATACCGCCTGCGCCACATAGGCCGCACGCACGCCGGGCGGTGCGGCGTTGGCGGTAATGAAGTCCTCGCCGGCCGCCGCGGCCGTGGTGGGCGCACGCAATGGCTGCGCCGGCGCCGGGGTGGTGTCGGGCGCTGCGTCGACATCGTCGGGGAAGCCGTACAGCACCAGCGCCGACACTGCCTGCGGATGTTGCTGGGCGATCAGCAGCGCCACCCGCGCACCATTGGAATAACCGAGCAGCGCCGGCGGCGGCAGCTGCGGGTGCTGGTGGGCAACCCAGCTCAGCACCGTATCGACATCGGCCACGGCGCGCGCGGGCGTGTTCCAGCCGCTGCGATCGCGCGCACTGCCGCCGTAGCCGCGCAGATCGACCGCATAGGCGGCGTAACCGGCCTGCGCCAATGCCGCCAGCACCGAGCGCGCATCGCGCGGCTCGTCGGCAACCTGCAGATCGAAATTGGGCAACGCACTCCAGGTGCGCCCATGCACCAGCAGGATCGTGCCGCGCGGCTGCGCGGGGACGCGCGACCACACCGCCAGCGTCTGGCCATCGTCGGCGCGCACCTGCGCCAGCTCGGTCCCGGGCCCGGGATGCGGTTGTGCCTGCAGCCCGGATGCGGTGAGCAGCAGCGAAAGCAAACAAACGGTACGCAGCAGCATCGGCAACCTCATGGGGAATGTCCTGTGCGAACGGAAGCGGTGGTCCGTTGCGGTACGTGCATCATCCCGTCGTCGATGGGTGATGTCATCAGCGGCGATGTGCCTACGGGACGGCCAGGGTGCAACGCAGTGCGCGCGTTGGATCGCCACCCTGCCCGGCGTGCCCTGAGTGCAGACCAGGGGCACAGCCAACCTAATCGGTCGCATTGCCCGCCGCATGCCGCGCAAATGCAGCGTGCCTGCTGCACTCACGCGTCGCCGTGGCCGTCAGCCTTCGCGCGCCGGCTGTTCTTCGCCGGCCTGCTCCTCGAGGATGGGCTTGGCCAGCGCGAAGGCATGGTTGGCGGCAGGCACGCCGCAATAGACCGCGGCCTGCAGCAGGACTTCCTTGATCTGCTCGGGCGTGACGCCATTGTTGCGCGCGGCGCGCACGTGCAGCTTGAACTCCTCGTCGTGGCCCAGCGCCACCATCATCGCCAGGGTCAGCAGCGAGCGGGTGTGCGCGGGCAGGCCATCGCGGGTCCAGATGGTGCCCCAGGCGTAGCGGGTGATCAGCGTCTGGAACTCGTCGGTGAACTCGGTGCGTGCAGCCAGCGAGCGCTCGACATGCGCATCGCCCAGGACGCGTCGGCGCTCGCGCAAGCCTGCCTGGTAACGCTCGTCTTCGTGCATCGGAATCTCTCCTGCGTGGGAATGGGGAATGGGAATGGGGAATGGGGTGCTGACGGCTGCTGCAGGTCAGCTGTGGCCGTAGGGCAAGCGCTGACGTATCAGGTGCATTGGTTGCGATTGACGTCGCTGGCGACAGGCAGCTGGCCGTGGTCAGCTGGTCGCAGATGCAACGCATGAGCGGGAATGCCGGGCGTCGTGCATGCCGGATCGGGGTGACGGCTGCATGCGTCCGGCAGCTGCCTGGCCGGGTGGAGGGTCACACGTGGTCGGCCTGCAGAAAGCCCAGCACGCTGTGGTTGAACGCGGCCGGCGACTCCAGGTTGCAGATATGCCGGCCGGGCACCTGTGCGTAGTGGCCGTGCGGGGCGGCGTACGCGATCTCGCGCAGGTCGGCCGGCGGACAGACCGGGTCGTCGTCGCCGGCCAGTGCGAGTAGTGGCAGCTCCAGCGTGTCCAGCGCGCCGCGGAAATCGGCGTCGGCCACCGCCTGGCAGCAGGCGATATAGCCCTGCGGCGATGTCGATACGAACGCGGCCACGATCATGTCCAGGCGCTGCGCATGGCTGATCGCAAACGGTGGCGTGAACCAGCGTTGCAAGGTGGCATCGACCAGCCCCGGCAGGCCTTCGCTGCGCACCTGCTCGATGCGCGCGTTCCAGCTCTCACTGCTGCCGATCTTCTGCGCGGTGGCGCACACCACCAGCCGGCGCAGGCGCTGCGGTGCATGCAGGCCCAGCCACTGCCCGGTGAGTCCGCCGATCGACAGGCCGCAGAAGTCGCTCTGCGCGATCTGCAACGCGTCCCACAGCGCCAGCACGTCCTGGCCCAGGTCGGCAACGCGATACGGGCCGGGCGGCGTGTCCGAATCGCCATGGCCGCGGCGGTCGTAGCGCAGGATGCGGTAATGCGGCGCAAACGCGGCGATCTGCACGTCCCACATGTGCAGGTCGGTGCCCAGCGAGTTGCAGAAGGTCAGCCAGGGGCGGCCTTCGGTACCGTCGAGGCGGTAGTGCAGGCGATGCGTGGGCAACTGGAGATAAGCCATCGGAGCACCGTCAGCGGGATGAAGAAGCGGCCAGCACGCGATCGATCCAGACCGAGGACATGCCGCGCCAGCTGTCCACATCGAACACCGCCTGCAGTTGCGCCTGCGTGAGTACCGCGCTCACCTGCGCGTCGTCGCCAAGCACCTCGCGCAGATGGCGCTGCTGCGCCTGGGCGCGTGCCACCGCCTGTTCGACCAGCGCATGCGCCTGTGGCTTGCCGAGCCGTGGTGCCAGCGCAAACACCGCTGCCTCGGCGTACAGCACGCCGCCATGGCTGTGCAGGTGCGCGCGCATGGCCTCGCGGTCCAGTTGCAGGTCGGCCAGGCAGCCTTGCATCTGCGCCAGGCTGCCGGCGGTCAGGCACACGATCTGCGGCAAGGTCTCCCATTCCGCATGCCATTGCCCGGCGGCGCGCTCATGCGGCTGCGCCATCGCGCTGAACAAGGTCGCCACCAGGCCGGGCACGCGGGTGGCAGCAGCAACCGCAGCGACGCTGGAGACCGGATTGCGCTTGTGCGGCATCGCCGAGGAGCCGCCCTTGCCGGCTGCGGCCGGCTCGAACACTTCGCCGACCTCCGACTGCATCAGCAGCACCACGTCGCCGCCGATCTTGCCCAGCGTGCCGGCCAGCAGGCCGAACGCACAGCCGACCTCGACGAGGCGATCGCGTGCGGTATGCCACGGCATCGCGGGCAGCGGCAGCGCCAGCGTGGTTGCCAGCGCCTGGGCGACATCCAGACCGCGCTCCTGCAACGACGCCAGCGTGCCGGCCGCGCCCCCGAACTGCAGCACCAGGCCATCGTGCTGCAGGGCCTGCAGGCGGCTATGCGCGCGCTGCAGCGCATCCAGCCAGGCGGCGACCTTGAGTCCGAATGTGACCGGCACCGCCTGCTGCAACAAGGTACGTCCGGGCAGGCCGGTGTTGCGTTCGCGCGCGGCCAGCGCAGCCAGCTCGGTGCACAGGCCCTGCAGGCGCGGCAGCAGCAGGTCGAGCGCAGCGCGCAGCTGCAGTACCGTGCCGGTGTCGATGACGTCCTGGCTGGTGGCGCCCCAGTGCACCCAGCGCGCGACCTGCGCATCGTGGGCGGCCACGCGCGCGGTCAGCGCCTTGACCAGGGGAATGGCGGGGTTGCCGGCAAGTGCGGTGGCCTGGGCCAGCGCGGCCAGATCGTAATGCTGCACGTCGCAGGCAGCCGCAATGGCCTGCGCGGCCTCGGTGGGAATCACGCCGCATTGCGCCTGCGCGCGGGCAAGCGCGGATTCGAAGTGCAGCATTGCCTGCACCCGCGCCGTGTCATCGAACAACGCGTCGCAGACAGGCTCGCCAAACAAGGATCCCAACAGGGAAGACGTCGCAGTCATGCATGGCCTCTGGTGGCGTGCCGGCAGCATGGCACCGATGCGCAAGAGTGCCAACTGGCGTGCGCGGTGCCGGGTGGTGTGCACGCGTGGTGGTCAGTGCGGGTCATGCGTACCGCACGTTTGGACAAGGCGCGTGTCGCGGCGGGATCACGGCATTGCACGCAGCTGTCGCGCGATCACGCTGGATCACCGAGGGCAGCGCGCGCAGGCACCTGCCTGCCCGGCGCGCGGCGACAGCTGCGCAGCACCAGCACGCAGATGCAGGGGCGCTGATCGCACGGAGACAACCATGCATGGCAACCTGCGCACCGACGGCGCGATCAATAGTTGAAGAACACCGTTTCCGCATCGCCCTGCATATGGATGTCCCACACGTAATCGCTGCCACCGCGCGAATGCGCCAGCAGCGTGCTACGACGCTCGGCCGGCACCAGGGCCAGGATGGGGTCGCTGCCCAGCTGCGGATCGTCGGCGAAGTACAGCCGCGTCGACACGCCGCGCAACAGCCCGCGCATGAAGACCAGCACGGTCAGATGCGCTGCCTGCAGCTTGCCATCCGGCCCGGCGACCTGGCCCGGCTTGACGGTGCTGAAGGAAAAACGCCCCTGCGCGTCGGTCGGCACGCGGCCCCAGCCATCGAAGCCGGGATCGTGCGCCTGGCAGCGCGCATCGGCGGCATGCGCATAGATGCCGGCCGCATCGGCCTGCCACAGCTCCAGCACTGCGTCGGCCACCGGGTTGCCGGCGCCATCGAACACGCAACCGCTGACCTGCACGTGCGTGCCCGCGGCCTGCGCAGGCGCGAGTTGCGCGCGATACAGCGGCTCCAGCCCGAGCCGGTAATACGGGCCAACGGTTTGCGACGGGGTGGTGTGCAGGCTCATCGATTCACTCCCAGACCGTTTGCTTGCGACCGCGCAACACGATGTCGAAGCGGTAGGCCAGCGCGTATTCGCTCACCGCGTTTTCCCAGTCGAAGCTGGACACCATGCGTTCGCGGGCCTGCGCATCGTCCACGCAGTTGTAGATCGGGTCGTGCGCCAGCAACGGGTCGCCGGGGAAGTACATCTGGGTGATCAGCCGCTGCCCGATGCCATCGCCATGCAGCGAAAAATGGATATGCGCCGGCCGCCAGGCGTTGTAGTGATTGCGCCACGGATACGCGCCCGGCTTGATGGTCTTGAACGCGTAGCGGCCGTGGTCGTCGGTGAGCACCTGTCCGGTACCGCGGAAGTTGGGATCCAGCGGTGCGTCGTGCCGGTCGCCGGCATGTTGATAGCGGCCGGCGGCATTGCATTGCCACACTTCGACCACGCTATTGCGCACCGGCTTGCCGTTTTCGTCGAGCACGCGGCCGGACACGATGATGCGCTCGCCCAACGGCTCGCCCGCAAAGCCGGCAGTGAGGTCGGCGGCATGCGCGCCCAGGGTGAGCCGATTCAATTGCGGGCCGGTGACTTCCGACAGCGTGGCCGGGATATCGATCGGCGCGCGCGTGGGGCCGCGCAATGCGGTGGATGCGTAGGGCAGATGCAGGTAGGCCGGCTGCGTGCCGATCCGTGGCCGGCGATAGCCGAGCAGCGGATCGATCGACGTGTCAGAGCTGGGGTCGCGCATGCGGGATCTCCATCGGTTGCGCTGCGGCAGGATCAAAACGTGGGTGTGCGGTCACGGCAGCGGCGGTTGCAATCGGCGTACTACACGCGCTCGATCGCCAGCGCTACGCCCTGCCCGACCCCGATGCACATGCTGGCCAGCCCAAGCCGCCCGTTGCCCGCCTCCAGTTGCCGCAACAAGGTCAATGCCAGTCGCGCACCGCTCATGCCCAGGGGATGGCCCAGCGCGATGGCGCCGCCATTGGCGTTGACGTGCACGGCATCGTCGGCCAGGCCGAAGGCGCGCGTGCAGGCCAGCACCTGCGCGGCGAAGGCTTCATTGAGCTCGATCGCATCGAACTGCTCGATGCGCAGGCCCAGGCGTGCCAGCAGGCGCTGCGTGGCCGGTACCGGGCCGATGCCCATGTAGGCCGGCTCCACGCCCGCCGAGGCGAAGCCGAGCACACGTGCCCGCGGGGTCAGTCCATGCGCATGCACGGCCTGCGCAGACGCCAGCAACAGGGCGGCAGCACCATCGTTGAGACCGGCCGCATTGCCGGCCGTCACCGTGCCGGGCTGGCGGAACACCGGCTTGAGCTTGGCCAGCATCTCGGCGGTGGTGTTCGGGCGCGGATGCTCGTCGCGATCGACCGCGCTTGCCTCGCCTCCTTTGCGTGCGGCCACCGGCACCGGAGTGATCTCTGCATCGAAGAAACCGGCCGCCTGTGCGGCGGCGGCGCGTTGCTGGCTGCGCAACGCAAACGCGTCCTGGTCTTCGCGCGCGATGGCATGGCGCTGTGCCACGTTCTCCGCAGTCTCGCCCATCAGCTCCACGCCATAGGCGCCCTGCAGGCGCGGATTGATGAACCGCCAGCCCATGGTGGTGTCTTCCAGCTGTTGCGTGCGCGCGAACGCGCTCTCGGCCTTGCCCATGACCCAAGGTGCGCGGGTCATCGATTCGACCCCGCCGGCGATCGCCAGGCCCAGCTCGCCGGCACGGATGCCGCGCGCCACCGTGCCGACCGCATCCAGCCCCGAGCCGCACAGGCGATTGAGCGTGCTGCCTGGCACAGAGCTGGGCAAGCCCGCCAGCAACAGACTCATGCGCGCGACATTGCGATTGTCCTCGCCGGCCTGATTTGCGCAGCCCAGGTACACGTCGTCGATCAGCGCCGGCTCCAGTTGCGGATTGCGTGCCATCAACGCGGCAATCGGTATCGCGCCCAGGTCGTCGGCGCGCACGCCGGCCAGGGCGCCGCCGTAGCGGCCGATCGGCGTGCGGATGCCATCGATCAGATAGACCTCGCTCATGCCTCGGCTCCGGCTGCCTGCTTGCCATGCGCTGCGTCGGTGCGTGCCTGCAGCGCACGCAGCGCCTGCAGTTCCGCAGCGCTGGGTGGGGTGGTCTGCGCCAGATCGGCGGCGAAGCGGATCGGCCAACCGGTGGCCGCGCTCACCTGCTCGCGGGTGCTGCCGGGGTGCAGCGCGGTGACGGTGAGTTCGCGGGTCACGGGATCGGGCTCCATCACGCACAGGTCAGTGACGACCACGGTGGGGCCGGCGCCGGGCAGGCCGGCACGCTGCCGCGCATCGCCACCGTCCAGATGCCCGACTGTGGTGATGAAGTCCAGCGCGGGCACGAAACTGCGTCTGGATTGGCGAATGATGATGAACACCTGTTTGGCGCTGGCCGCGATCTCCGGCGCGCCGCCCGCGCCGGGCAGCCGCGTCTTCGGCGCGTCGTACGGGCCGATCACCGTGGTGTTGAGGTTGGCATGGCGATCGATCTGCGCCGCGCCCAGGAAGCCCACGTCCACGCGCCCGCCCTGCAGCCAGTAGCGAAAGATTTCCGGCGTGGAGACCACGGTGTCGGCGGTTTCGGCCAGCTCGCCGTCGCCGATCGACAACGGCAGCACTTCCGGGCGCGCGCCGATCGGGCCGGATTCGTAGATCAGCGTGACATCCGGCGCATGCGTCAGCCGCGCCAGGTTGGCGGCGGTGGATGGCAGGCCGATACCGACGAAGCACACCGCGCCATCGGGCAGGCGCCGCGCCGCCGCCACGGTCATCATTTCGTTGGTGCTGTAGTCGCTCATGCGGCCACCTGCAGCAGCGATTGCGCGTACACGCGCTGGAACGCGGCAAAGTCCTCGGTGTCGTGAATGTGCGTCTGGATCCACGCCTGGAAGCGTGCACGGTCGCGCGCAATCGCATCCCAGGCCAGGTAGAAGCGGTTGTCGCGGGCGTAATAGCCGTGCGCGTACGACGGTGCCGCACCGCCGGGCACATGGCAGACCGCATCGACCACCCAGCGCGGCAGGATGCAGGCGTTGGGCGGCGCATCCAGCGTGTCGACGATCTCTTCCACCGTCACGATCACCTTGCGCGCCGCCAGCGCGGCTTCCTTCTGCACACCCAGGATGCCCCACAACAGCACGTTGCCGCGGCGGTCGGCCTGCTGCGCATGGATCACGGTGACATCGGGCTTGACCGCCGGCGTGGTGGCCAGCGTCTCGCCGGTGTACGGGCATTGCAGGAACTTGATGCTGTCGTTGACACGCGGCAGGTCCGAGCCGACATAACCGCGCAGCACCGCAAACGGCAGGCCCGAGGCACCGGCTACGTACGCGTTGGCCATGTCGGCATGGCTGTGTTCGCGGATCTGCAGCGGCTGCGGCCACGCATGTTCGACCGCATCGCGCAGCCGGTGCAGCGAACCGACGCCGGGATTGCCGCCCCACGAGAACCGCAATGCCGATGCACACCCGGCGCCGATCAGCTGATCGTAGATCAGGTCCGGGGTCATGCGCACCAGGTGCAGGTCGCGCTTGCGCTGGCGGATCACCTCGTGGCCGGCCGCATGCGGAATCAGATGGGTGAAGCCTTCCATCGCCACGCAGTCGCCATCGGCGATCAGCTGGGACACCGCTTCTGAAAGGGGGACGATCTGGGCCATTGCTTCGGTCCTGCGCAGCGAGCGTGTGGTCACGTTAGGCGCAGCTGCACGGCCCGGTCAATGCGATTATCGGTGCATCAATTCGATAATCGCACAATTTCGGCGAGCGACCGACGCTCCAACATTGTCTCCGGTGTATACATAACTTCGCTTGCAAGCAGACGCCAGCGCCGGCATGCGCGTCAACTGGTCGCCAGCCGGCGCACCGCTGCCGATCCGCACCCCAGGTTGTATACAAACCCCAGGAGCCACGGTCATGTCCCAGTCCAAGCAGCTGTTTCCCCTCAACGCGTGGTACGCCGTCGCCTGGGACCACGAGATCAAGCACGCGCTGACCCCGCGCAAGGTCTGCAACCTGGATGTGGTGGTCTATCGCACCACTGCCGGGGCGGTGATCGCGCTCGAAGATGCGTGTTGGCATCGCCTGGTGCCGCTGTCGATGGGCAAGCTGCGCGGCGACGATGTGGTGTGCGGTTACCACGGGCTGGTCTACAACAGCCAGGGCCGCTGCGTGCACATGCCCTCGCAGGAGACCATCAATCCCTCCGCGTGCGTGCGCAGTTTTCCGGTGGCCGAGAAGCATCGCTATGTGTGGATCTGGCCGGGCGACCCGGCGCAGGCCGACACCCGCCTGATTCCCGACCTGCACTGGGCGCACGATCCGGCCTGGGCCGGCGATGGCCGCACCATCTATGCCAAGTGCGACTACCGGCTGGTGCTGGACAACCTGATGGACCTGACCCACGAGACCTTCGTGCACGGCTCCAGCATCGGCCAGGACGAGATCGCCGAAGCGCCGTTCGAGGTGATGCATGGCGACCGCTCGGTGGTGGTGTCGCGCTGGATGCGCAACATCGACGCGCCGCCATTCTGGGCCAGCCAGATCGCACGCCATCTGGATTACCGCGGCAAGGTCGACCGCTGGCAGATCATCCGCTTCGAAGCGCCCGGCACCATCGCCATCGACGTTGGCGTGGCCATCGCCGGCACCGGTGCGCCGGAGGGCGACCGCAGTCAGGGCGTCAACGGCTACGTGCTCAATACCATCACGCCGGAAACCGACACCACCTGCCATTACTTCTGGGCGTTCATGCGCAACTACGCGCTGCACGACCAATCGCTGACCACGCTGACCCGTGCAGGCGTCACCGGCGTGTTCGGCGAGGACGAGGCGGTGCTGGAAGCGCAGCAACGCGCCATCGACGCGCATCCGGATCACACCTTCTACAACCTCAACGTCGATGCCGGCGGGATGTGGGCGCGCCGCGTGATCGATCGGCTGATCGCCCAGGAGCAGCGCGCGCAGGAACTGTCGCTGCGCATGGTGGGCTGAGCACCGCATCGGAGGTCTCCATGTCACCCGCCACTCCGTTTCGCAGCAGTGCCGCGCAGACCACGCGCGCACTGCTGTCGCTGCGCGAACTGATCCTCGACGGCACCCTGCCGGCCGGAACCCGCCTGTCCGAGCTGGCGGTGGTGCAGCGGCTGGGCATGTCGCGCACGCCCGTGCGCGCCGCGTTGCAGCGGCTGTGCGAAGAAGGCCTGGCCAGCGCACTGCCCGGCGGCGGCTATGCGGTGCAGGCCTTCAGCGAACGCGACGTGCACGATGCGATCGAACTGCGCGGCACGCTCGAAGGCCTGGCCGCGCGCATGGCGGCCGAGCGCGGGGCATCGGCCGCGGCGCTGGCCCAGGCACGCCAGTTGCTGGATACGCTCGACCGCATCGTCGGCTCGCCGTTGCACGCCATCGACTTCAGCGCGTACGTGCAGGCCAATGCGCAGTTCCACGCGTTGCTGGTGGCCATGGCCGGCAGCGATGTGCTGGGCCGCGAGCTCACCCGCGTGCTGCAGCTGCCGTTCGCCTCGCCCAACAGCCTGGTCATGGCGCAGACCACCAGCGCCGAGGCGCGGCTGATCCTGACCCTGGCGCAGGACCAGCACCGCGAAGTCCTGGCCGCCATCGAAGACCGCCAGGGCGCGCGCGCCGAAGCGCTGATGCGTGAACACGCACGGCTGGCCCATCGCAATCTGCGCCACGTGCTGCAGACCCCGGCGGCGATCACCCAGGTGCGCGGCGGCGCATTGATCGGCCGCGCCCATCCCGCCACTGCCGGCAGCAGCCGGCCCACCCCTCTGCCTGGAGTTCCCCATGCGTAAAGACACCCAGTGGCACCGCGCCCATGTGGTCAGCATTGCCGACGCCTGCGAGGGCGTGCGCGAAATCGTGCTCGACCCGGGCACCGCGGCACGTGGCTTCGAGGTCGGCAGCCATCTGGATTTTCGCGTGCAGCTGCATGGCCGCGCCGACGTGCGCTCGTACTCGCTGGTGGGCGAGCCGCGTGCCGATGGTCACTACCAGATCGCGGTACGGCAGATGCCCGACAGCCGCGGCGGCTCGCGGCACATGTGGACGCTGCAGCCCGGCGATGAGGTGGAGATCTCCCCGCCCAGCAACAACTTCGCGCTGGACGAGGGCGGCGAGGAGATCCTGCTGATCGCCGGCGGGATCGGCATCACCCCGATCATCGGCATGGCGCAGCGGCTGGCGCGCCGCCACCGCGCGTTCCGCCTGCTGTATGCCGGGCGTACCCGCCGTGCGATGGCCTATGTCGACGAACTGGAAGCGCTGCTGGGCGAGCGCCTGCAGCTGCAATGCGACGACGGCGCCGGCCCGGCGGATCTTGCAGCCGAGCTGGCGCGGCTGTCTCCCAATGCCGAGGTGTACGTGTGCGGCCCGCTCGGCATGCTCGAGGCGGTGCGCCAGCACTGGCACGCCGCCGGGCGTCCGCGCGCGCGGCTGCATTTCGAAACCTTCGGCAACAGCGGGCGGGTGCCGGCGCAGGCGTTCGTGGTCAAGCTGCCCGGGCTCGGCCTGGAAGTGCCGGTGGCCGAGAACGAGTCGATGCTGGATGCGCTGGCCGATGCCGGAGTCGAGCTGATCGCCGAATGCCGGCGCGGCGAATGCGGGCTGTGCGCGGTCGAGGTGCTGGACAGCGCGGCCGATATCGATCACCGCGATGTGTTCTTCAGCGACGAGCAGCGCCGCGAGAACCGCAAGCTGTGCGCCTGCGTCTCGCGCGCGGTGGGCGGCAGCATCAGTATCGATACCGGCTACCGCGGCGAGCTGGGCTAGGCGCGGCCATCGGCACGCCGGCGCTCGCGCTGCGCGTGTTTGCATCCTCACGCGCATGCGCGATCATCTGCGCATGGAGTCGACTCACTACAGGACGGTCCCGGCGCCGGCACTCAACCCGCGCCAGGAACAATTGGTGGCATTGGTGCGGCAGCAGGGCTTTGCCGAGGTGGAAGGGCTGGCGACGCGCTTCGAGGTGACGCCGCAGACCATCCGTCGCGACCTGACCCTGCTGTGCGATGCCGGCGTGCTGCGCCGCTATCACGGTGGCGTCAGCATGCCCTCGAGCGTGGAAAACCTGGCCTACACCGCGCGCAAGGCGCTGCAGGCGCGCGAGAAACAGCACATCGCCGCGCAGGTCGCCCGCTTCATTCCCGACGATGCCTCGTTGTTCATCAACCTGGGCACCACCAACGAAGAGGTCGCGCGCGCCTTGCTGCAGCACCGCGGCCTGCGCGTGATCACCAACAACCTCAACGTGGCGGTGATGCTCAGCGCCAACTCCAGCTTCGAGGTGATCGTGGCCGGTGGCGTGGTGCGCGGGCGCGACCAGGGCGTGACCGGCGAGGCGACGGTGGAGCTGATCCGGCAGTTCAAGGTCGACTTCGGGGTGATCGGCATTTCTGGCATCGATCTGGACGGCACCCTGCTGGACTTCGACTACCAGGAAGTGCGCGTGGCCCAGGCCATCATCGAGCACTCGCGGCAGGTGCTGCTGGCCGCCGACCACAGCAAGTTCGGCCGCAACGCCATGGTGCGACTGGGCGCGATCGCCCAGGTGCACGACTGGTTCACCGACCGGCCGCCGCCGCAGGAACTGGCCGCCGTGCTGGCCGAGGCCGGCACCCGCGTGCATCTGGCCGAGCCTGGCGACGCCGGCTGAGCCACTTGTTCGTTTTTGTGCGTTTGCGGTGCGGCGTGCCGATCCCATGACCTTGATGATCCGCTTTGACTATCAAGATTCCGACTTCGATAGACCGATTTACTCGTTAAACGGCTAGTTCTCAAGCCTGGCAGCTCTTCACGTCCCGAAAAGGTTTGATGTTCGAATATGTTCGAACATGACAACTTGGGTTCGCTCCTGGCGCGCCCGGACGGAGACACCGATGGGCGAGACATACGATCTTCTGGTGATAGGCGGCGGCATCAACGGGGTCGGCATCGCCCGCGATGCGGCGGGGCGTGGCCTGTCGGTGTGCCTGTGCGAACAGGACGATCTGGCCGCGCATACCAGCAGCGCCAGCACCAAGCTCATTCACGGCGGCCTGCGCTACCTGGAGCAGTACGAGTTCGCGCTGGTCGGCAAGGCGCTGGCCGAGCGCGAGGTGTTGCTGCGGCTGGCCCCGCACATCATCTGGCCGCTGCGCTTCCTGCTGCCACATCAACCGCATCTGCGCCCGGCCTGGATGATTCGCGCCGGGCTGTTCCTGTATGACCATCTCGGCGGCAGCAAGCGCAGCCTGCCGCGCTCGCGCCGGCTGTCGCTGCGCACGCACCCGGTGGGCCAGCCGCTGCAGGAATCGCTGCGCACCGGCTTCGTGTACTCCGACGCCTGGGTGCAGGATGCGCGGCTGGTGGTGCTCAATGCGATGGACGCCGCCAGGCGTGGCGCACAGATCCGCACCCGCACACGCTGCGTCGGTGCCTGGCGCGATGCAGGCTTCTGGTATGCCGAGCTGGAAGACCGCGACGGCCGCCGCCGCACCGTGCAGGCGCGTGCACTGGCCAATGCGGCCGGGCCGTGGGCGGTGTCGTTCCTGGACAAGGTCGCCGCAGTGCCGCACAAGCACGCACTGCGCCTGGTCAAGGGCAGCCACATCGTGGTGCCCAAATTGTTCGACCACGACCACGCGTACATCTTCCAGCAACCGGATCGGCGCATCGTATTCGCCATCCCGTACGAGCACGACTTCACCCTGATCGGCACCACCGACGTGGATTACCAGGCCGACCCCGCCGCGCCCAGCATCGATGCGGCCGAAGTGCAGTACCTGTGCGATGCGGTGAACCTGTATTTCCAGCAGCAGATCGCCCCCGCCGATGTGGTGTGGAGCTATAGCGGCGTGCGTCCGCTGCTGGACGACGCCGAGGACAACGCTGCCGAAGTCACCCGCGATTACCAGCTGGAAGTGCTTACCGACGGCGCACCGTTGCTCAACGTGTTCGGCGGCAAGCTCACCACCTATCGCAAGCTGGCCGAAGAGGCGGTCGACCGCCTCACCCAGGCGCTGGGTGCCCGCAAGCCGGCATGGACCGCGCGCGGCGATGCATTGCCCGGCGGCGAACAACGCGATATCGCCAGCCTGCTCGAGCGCGTGCGCCACGCATACCCGTGGCTGCCGGCGCCGACCGCGCAGCGGCTGGTACGCAACTACGGCACCTGTGCGGAGCAGCTACTGGGCCAGGCGCAGGACATCGCCGCCCTGGGCACGCACTTCGGCGCCGATCTGTACCAGGCCGAGGTGGATTACCTGCGTGCCCACGAATGGGCCGTCACTGCCGACGACATCCTGTGGCGCCGCAGCAAACTCGGCCTGCGCATCGACGCGGCCGGGCGCGCACGCCTGGAGGCGTATCTGCAGACACACTCGGTCCGGCAGGCGGACGGCGTGCCGGCCTGATCGAACCACGTTGCCGGCGAGGACGGGTCGCGCGGCAACGTATCCTGGCGCATTCGCCGGCATCATCCTGAGTCACGTGGAGGGCACCCTGATGAGCATCACCGAAGACCCCTGCGCGCCAATGCGCGCATCGCACAACCCTGCCTGCGTCATCGCCATCGGCACGAGGACGCGCGCATGAGCCGCCAACTCGTGGGTGAGTTGATCTCCGAGGCGGTGGCGATGTTCATCATCATCGCGCTCGGCGATTCGGTCGCAGCGATGTACGTCCTCTACGACCCCAGCCCGTACCAGAACGCCTACTGGGGCGTGTGCATCGCCTGGGGCCTGGCGGTGACGCTGGCCATCTATGTCACCGGCTCGGTGTCCGGCACGCATGCCAATCCGGCGGTGACGCTGGCGCTGGCGCTGTTCCGCGGTTTCTCCTGGAAGAAGGTGCTGCCGTACTGGGGCGCGCAGGTGATCGGCGCATTCCTGGGCGCGGCCATCGTCTACCAGTTGTACGGCCCGGTCATCGACCACTACAACCAGGTGCAGCAACTCACCCGCGAAGCCGGTGGCGCCGCCGGGGTGTTCTTCACCGCACCCGGCCTTGCGGTCACGCCGATGCATGCGCTGGTCGACCAGATCATCATCACCGCGTTCCTGATCTTCGGCATCTTCGCCATCACCGAACAATTCAACGAAGCCGCGCCGACCGCCAACTCCGGCGCGCTGATGATCGGCCTGCTGGTGGCAACGCTGGGCGCGTCGATGGGCTATCTGGAAGCCTGGGCGATGAATCCGGCGCGCGACTTCGGCCCGCGCCTGTTCGCCTACCTTGCCGGTTGGGGCGAGGCCGCGTTGCCGGCCAAGGACAATTACTGGTGGATCCCCATTGTCGGCCCGTTGATCGGCGGCCCGATCGGCGCGCTCGCCTACCAGTGGCTGATCCTGCCGTTCCTGCCGGCACGCGTGCGCCATCTGCAGGGCGGCAAACCGCTCGATCCGCGCTGATCGCCCTGCTGCACGACTGACAGCACAGCGCCGCCGCCAGACAGGCTGGGTTTTATCGGCCTTTCGCACAGCGGCGTGCACTGCCCCCTTTTCTCGCCGTGCGCCAGCGCCGGCATTGTTCGAGGAATCTCCGATGGAAAAGCAATACGTCCTTGCGATCGATCAAGGCACCACCAGTTCACGGGCGATGTTGTTCGATCGCAACGGCAAGGTGGCCGGCGTGGCGCAGCGCGAGTTCGGCCAGATCTTTCCGCAGCCGGGCTGGGTGGAACACAACCCGCGCGAGATCATGACCAGCGTCTACACCACGATCACCGAGCTGCTCAATAACGCGCAGATCGATGCGCGTTCGATCGCCGGTATCGGCATTACCAACCAGCGCGAGACCGCGGTGGTGTGGGACAAGGCCACCGGCCAGCCGATCTACAACGCCATCGTGTGGCAATCGCGGCAGACCAAGGACATCTGCACGCAGCTCAAGGAGGCCGGGCACGAGCAGATGGTGCGCGACAAGACCGGTCTGCTGATCGATGCGTATTTTTCCGGCACCAAGGTCAAATGGATCCTCGACCACGTCGACGGCGCCCGCGAGCGCGCGCGTAACGGCGAGCTGGCCTTCGGCACCATCGATAGCTGGCTGATCTGGAATCTCACCGGCGGCAAGGTGCATGTCACCGACTACACCAATGCCTCGCGCACGCTGATGTACAACATCCACACGCTGGAGTGGGACGCCGAGCTGCTGGCCATGCTCGACGTGCCGAAGGAGATGCTGCCGGAGGTGCGCTCGTCCAGCGAAATCTACGGCATGACCCAGACCCAGTATTTCTACGGCGAGCAGGTGCCGATCGCCGGGATCGCCGGCGACCAGCAGGCGGCGCTGTTCGGACAGGCCTGCTTCGAGCCGGGCATGGCCAAGAACACCTACGGCACCGGCTGCTTTGCGCTGATGAATACCGGCGACAAGGCGGTTGCGTCCAAGGCCGGTCTGCTGACCACGATCGCCTGGGGCATCGACGGCAAGGTCGAGTACGCGCTGGAAGGTTCGATCTTCGTCGCCGGCTCGGTGGTCCAGTGGCTGCGCGACGGCTTGCGCATGCTCGGCAAGGCCAGCGACTCGCAGGCCTATGCCGAACGTGCCGGCGACAACGACGGGGTCTATCTGGTGCCGGCCTTCGTCGGCCTGGGCGCGCCGTATTGGCGCAGCGATATCCGCGGTGCGGTGTTCGGGCTGACCCGCGGCACCACCAAGGAACATTTTGTGCGTGCGGCAGTGGAATCGATGGCCTACCAGACCCGCGACGTGTTGACTGCGATGCAGGCCGATTCGGGTATCGAGCTGAAGGAACTGCGCGCCGACGGTGGCGCCATCGCCAACGACTTCATGGCGCAGTTCCAGAGCGACATGCTCAACGTGCCGGTGCTGCGCCCGGAAGTGGCCGAAACCACCGCGCTTGGCGCGGCCTATCTGGCCGGCCTGGCGACCGGGTTCTGGAGCAGCCGCGAAGAGATCGCCAAGCAGTGGGCGGTGGATCGCCGCTTCGAGCCGACCATGCCCGACGACAAGCGCGAACAACTCTATGCCGGCTGGCAGCAGGCGGTGGAAGCGACGATGGGTTTCCGCATCAGCTGAGCGCTGCGCTCAAAAGACGACGCCCACTATCAGGCGGGCGTTGTCGTTTCCGTCAACCACTTGCATGGGTTGCTGACGACCTGCATGGATCACGCATTGCAAGGCTGCACGCTGCAGCCCTGCAGTGCAGTAGCGATTACTGGCCGCCGCTATTGGCGCGGCCGGCGATGGTGTCCGGATCCCAATGCTCCTTGATCAGGCCTTTTTCGATGCGGAACATGTCGAACCAGGTGGTGGTGTAGGTGGTGCCCGGTTTGTTCGGATTGGGCAAGGTGCGTACCGACACCAGCGTGACCAGATCGCCGTCGGCAGTGATGGCCACCAGCGGCAGCTGCACGCGCGGCTGCACCGGCGTCGGCTTCACGAAGGCGGTCAGGAAGGCAATGAACGCATCGCGGCCATTGGCCACATTCGGGTTGTGCTGGATGTAGTTCTTGTCCATGTACATCGGCGCATACTGCACCTGGCCGGCTTCGAACACGATGCGCCAGAAATCGTAGACCAACCGCTTGTTGGCGGTTTCATACCAGGTGGAGCCGAGCAGCATCTTCTGGTGGTTGGGATTTTCAGCTACTGCGGTCTGCGCGAACGCAGCCACCGGCGCCACCAGCATGACCAGCAGCAAGGCGCGGGAGAACAGCTTATTCATGGAAGACTCCTTATGTGGAGACGGGCACTGCATTGGCAGGGATACCAGCACGCTGCACCGTTGATTGGGGGACGACGCGCCTTGGCATACAGGGTTTTTCACGCGTCGTCGCCAGCCTAACGGCCGCGTCCGCTCGCCCGCTAGCCGCCCTGGAGTGCACCAGGGCACCTGCGGTATTGGTGGTAATCAGAAGATAACCATCGCAGTAGGTTTTCTCCCGCGCACGCACGAGGCATCTCGACGGCGGCCATCGCTACGCTCAATCCGGCAGCTCCACCAACGGCAACCCCGCATAGTTTTCGGCCAGGGTGGCGCGCCCGGCCTCGCTGCCCAGCAGATAATCCAGCTCTGCGGCATGAATGCGTGCGGTGAATGCGTCCTGGTCATCGAAGGTATGCAGCAAGGTGGTCATCCACCATGAAAACCGTTCGGCCTTCCATACCCGCTGCAGCGCCAGCGCCGAATACTGTTGCAGCACCGTGGTATCGCCACGCGCGTTCCAGCGCTCGAACAATTGCGCCAGCAAGCCGACATCGGCCAGCGCCAGATTCAGGCCCTTGGCGCCAGTGGGCGGCACGATATGCGCCGCATCGCCGGCCAGGAACAGCCGCCCGTACTGCATGGGTTCGGCGACGAAGCTACGCAACGGCGCAATGCTCTTTTCGATCGATGGCGCGGTGACCAGCTGCGCAGACAAGGCGTCTGGCAGGCGCGCACGCAACTCATCCCAGAATGCCTGATCGCTCCATGCCTCCACCCGCGCATCGGCCGGTACCTGCACGTAATAGCGCGAGCGCGTTGGCGAGCGCATCGAACACAAGGCAAAGCCACGTGGGTGTTGCGCGTAGATCAACTCATCGTGGACCGGTGGGGTATCGGCAAGCACGCCAAGCCACCCGAACGGGTACACCCGCTCGAACAGGCGCAGTCGCTCCGGCGGGATGCTGGCGCGGCTGATGCCATGGAAGCCGTCGCAGCCGACGATATAGTCGCAGTCGATACGCTGACGCTGGCCATCGTGGGTGAATTCCACCGCGGGCATATCGCTGTCCACCCCGCACAGCGTCACGTCTTGCGCGCTGTAATACGTTGGCGCAGCGCTGCGCGCACGGGCCTGCATCAGATCCGCGGTGACCTCGGTCTGGCCGTAGACGGTGACACTACGTCCGCAGCCGCGCAGCAGATCGATGCGCTCGCGCCGGCCATCCAGCGACAGTTCGAAGCCGTGATGCGGCAAGCCTTCGCGTTGCACGCGTGCGCCAACGCCTGCCCGCTGCAACAGCGCCACGCTGCCCTGTTCCAGCACGCCGGCACGGATACGCCCCAGCACATGCTCCGGGGTCTGCCGCTCGATCACCACGGTATCGATACCGGCCCGCAGCAACAGCTCGCCCAGCAACAGGCCGGAGGGGCCAGCGCCGATGACCGCGATCTGGGTTCGCATGCAATGCTCCTGCCTCAGCCGACGGATGCAGGCCAGTGTGGGTAGCCAAGCACATGCTTTGAAGGGATGATTGCGTGCAGTGCTTGGACTTTTCGACGATGCCCACACGCGCGCAAACCACTGCCGCAGCTACTGCGGTTCCCGCCTTCGGCCTGTATGGCGAGCAGCATGCCGACACGCCCGAGCTATTGCATTGGGAGTCGATTGCCGCACGCAGCCGGCTGCATGACTGGCGTATCGCCCCGCACCGGCACGAAGACCTGGCGCAACTGCTGTACGTGCAACGCGGGCCGGCGACGCTGCAGCTGGATGGCCGCAGCCAGCGCGTGCGTGGCGCAAGCGTGATCTGGCTGCCACCGCTGTGCGTGCATGGTTTCAAATTCGATCCACAGGTGCGCGGCCACATCATCACCGTGTGCATGCCCTTGGTACGTAATGCCTTGAGTGCCGCGCCACTATTGCAGGGCGCACTGACCGTCCCACAGGTCCTGCACGCAAGCCGCGCACTCGGATTGCTCGACGTGCTGTTCGCCAGTATTGCCGGCGATCACGCATACCGACGCATCGGCCATGAGGCCGCATTGCATGCCGCCGCAGCGCAGCTGTTGATCTGGACCGCCCGCACGGCGCTGGAGCACGCACAGGATGCGGCAGCGGTGAGCCCGTACGCCGACCCGGCACTGCGCCATCTGCGTGGTTATCAGGCCCTGATTGACCAGCACTACCGCGCGCACTGGCCGATCTCCCGCTATGCCGAGCAACTGGGTCTGACTCCGGGCCATCTCAACGCGTTATGCCAGCGACTGGCCGGCGCCTCGGCACTGCAATTACTGCAGCGCCGGATCATGCTCGAAGCACGCCGCAGCCTGCGCTACACCAGCCTGAGCGTGCAGCAGATCGCCGCCAGCCTTGGATTTTTCGACGCTGCGTACTTCAGCCGCTACTTCGCACGCCATGCCGGCTGCTCGCCGACGCAATTCCGCGCTGGCGAGTAAGAGCGGCTGGTCTGGAGCTTGGCTGCAGAGCCCTTGCGATAGCTCAATCGTAGAGCGGTTGATCTGAGGCTCTGCGGCGGGGCCCTTACCCGCCTACCCTCGCAGGACACGCCGCAAGTACGTCCATGTAGGCTCTTACGCGGCATCCATGCCGCGTAAGGTCCCGCGACGGCGGGCGGGCAAGGACCAGTTGAGATGGTCGGTGGGCAAGGTTAAGAGCGGTGCGCTTGGACACCGCAGATAGATCAGCCCCAAAGCGGCTGATCCACGGCTCGCCTGCAGCCCCGCTGCCCGGTCGGTTGCGCCGCGCCGGTCAGAACGGGTACTGCGGCACTTCGTTCTTGATCGTCAGCCATTGCCAGTGGGTGTACTGCTCCCAATCGGCCGGTCCGCCGACACTGGTGCCGTTGCCCGACGCGCCGGTCCCGCCGAAGGGATTGATGACTTCATCGGCCACGGTCTGATCGTTGATGTGCAGCAGGCCGGTGTGCAGCTTGTCGCCCAGGCGCATCGCGCGCGACACCGACGCCGACAGGATGCCCGCAGCCAGACCGTACTCGCCATGGTTGGCCAGTTCCGCGGCTTCTTCGTCGGTATCGAACACGGTGATGTTGATCACCGGGCCGAAGACTTCCTCGTCGAATGCACGCATGCCCGGACGCACGTTGGACAGCACCGTCGGCGCATAGAACAGGCCCTCGTTGCTGGCGCCGGCCTCCACCACCGCACCGGCGGCGACGCTGTCGTCCACGATATCGATCACGCGCTGCAGCTGGCGCTGGTCGATGATCGGACCCAGTGCCACGGTGCCGCTGACCGGATCGCCGACCGGCAGATGCCTGGCTTTTTCGGCCAGCCGCTGGGTGAATGCATCGGCGATCCCGCGCTGGACCAGCACGCGGCCGGTGGCCATGCAGATCTGCCCCTGATGCATGTAGGCGCCGAATGCCACTGCAGAGGCGGCTTTGTCCAGATCCGCGTCGTCGAGCACGATCACTGCGTTGTTGCCGCCCAACTCCAGCGACACTTTCTTCAAATGCCGGCCAGCGATCTCGCCGATGCGCCGCCCGGCCGCGGTGGAGCCGGTGAAGGCAATCATCGGGATATCCGGCGATTCGACCAGCGCCTGCCCGACGGCGGCATCGCCATGCAGTACATGCAGCAGTCCCTTCGGCAGGCCCGCTTCTTCCAGTACCTGGGCGATGACCACGCCACCGGTATACGGCGTGCGCGGGTCGGGCTTGAGCACCACCGCATTGCCCATCGCCAGTGCCGGGGCGACCGAGCGCAGCGACAGGATCAGCGGGAAATTGAACGGGGAAATCACTGCGATCACGCCCAGCGGCAGATGCCGCGCCAGGCTGAGCTGACCGGCGCCCGTCGGCAGCACCTGGCCGACCGCCTGCAGCGGCAGCGCCGCAGACTGCTGGTAGATCACCACCGACTCGTTCACTTCGCGCTGGGCCTTGGGCAGGATGCCGCCGGTTTCGCGCGCGATCAGCAGCGCCGCTTCGGCACTGCGCGCTTCCATCAGCTGCGCGGCACGGTGAAACACCGCAGCGCGCTCACGCGGCGCAGTGGCTGCCCAGGCACGCTGCGCTTTCTTGGCCAGCGCCACGGCAGCGGCGACATCGGCCAGGTCGGCCTTGCCGACTTCGTGCAGCAGCGTGCCGGTGGCCGGTTCGATGATCTGCACGGTGCCGCCGTTGCCGGGCACCCAGTCGCCATTGAAGATGCAGCCATGCCACGCCGGAGCGGCGCTTGCGGCAATGGCGGTATTGGGGAGAGCGTTCATGGTCTAGCCTCCTGCTGAGGGGGTGGTGTTACAGAGTGGTGGACGCCAGCCCGCCATCGACCGGCAGGGTGATGCCGTTGATCCAGCGCGCCGCATCGGAGGCGAGAAACACGATGGCCTCCGCCACCTCGTCGGCATACGCCGGCCGCGTCATGCGCTTGGCATCTTCCTTGACGCGCTCCTCGCCGAGCATGGTGACGAAATCGCCAAGAATCGGCGTAAACACCGGCCCCGGCGAGACGTTGTTGACGCGCACGCCGTGCTCGGCGAACCAGGGCCGCGACTGCAGCAGCGTCCACACGATCAGCGCTTCCTTGAAGTACTGGTAGCAGGTGTCGTGCGCCACCGGATGCGCCTGCAGCCATGCATCGCCAGACGCAAAGCTGTCGGTGGCAGCCAGTTGCTTGTGCAGTTCCAGGCGCTGCGGCCACTCGGCACCCAGGATGGAAGCCACATTGATGATGGAACCACCGGGCGTCATGCGCGGCAGCAGCGCCTGGCTCAAATGGCGCAGGCCCAGATAGTTGACGTGCGCCACCACCTCGAGCGGCGCGGTACCGGGAACGCCAGCCACATTGGCCAGCGCATCGATACGCGCCGGCAAGGCCTGCACCAGCGCATCGATGGACGCCGGATCGCCGAGATCGGCCTGGTGGAACCCGTGCAGCGACATCTGCACCGGCGTGCGATCGACGCCGATCACCGTGGCGCCATGGAAACGGGCCAGACGCGCGACTTCGGCACCGATGCCCGATGCCACGCCGGTGACCACGATGGTCTTGTTCTGCAAATTCATTGCCACTCTCCGAAGAGGCCGGCCGTGCCGGCGCTAGAACACATGGACGTACTGCAGGTTGACGTTGTTGCCGGAGGCAGCGTTCTTGACCTCCACCGGCAGATACACATTGGCAAACAGCATGTTGTTGGCATCCATCCGCCACACGCCGCCGGGGCCGGCATAGAACACGCTCTGGCGGGTATCGGCCACGCGCTGCCCATTGGTGCGGTTATCGCGGAACTGGGTGAGGTAATAGGCATTCACGCCAAGCCGGATGTCGGGTACCACTTCCCAGGAGGTGGCGAAGTTGATCCAGCCCGCGTCGCCGGCCTGGCCGTTGCGGAACTCGAAGCCCGGTGGCAGGTTCGGCCGGCGCTCGCTGCGGAAGTTGTAGATGTAGTTGATGCGTGCGCTGACTTCCCAGTTGGGCGTCGGGAACACGGTGAACGCATATTGCGGCACCAGCGACCAGTAGCCGGCGCCCTGATTGAGGTCGCGATCGCGGTCGAACTTGCCGATCGGCGCGATCGCATTGATTTCGAAACGCTGCGAAAACACCGGCCTGCCATTGCGGATCACCGGCAGCATCTGCAGATACGGGCCGAAGGTCAGGTCGCCCACCCCGGCACCGTTGTCGCGCAAGCTGGCAATGCTGTTGCGCCCGAACGAGGCATCCAGATTGATCAGCGGCAGCAGCGTGTTGATGCCCACTGCGCCGCCGAAGAGCGTGTACGGGGTGACATAGGCGACCTGGGTCAGCAGCAGGGTGGAATCGATGCGTGGGCGGTCAAACACCGGCACGTCGTTGCCGCGCGAATCCTTGATCGCGTCCAGTGAGCTCTGGCGCAGATAGGTGATCACCGCCCAGCCGGGCGTGGTGCGGGTGAAGCCGTCCAGATAGCTGGTGCCGCCGGTATTGATGCCGTTGGTCAGCGTCGTACTCTGCGGCAGGCTCTGTGCGCCGGCCGTGCCGGCAGCAAATAGCGACAGCATGCCAAGCGCTGCGCGGCGCAGCGCCGACGCGCGGGAAGACAACCCAGACAGGACCGATCGATAGCTCACTGCGAACATCTCCAGTATTGGGAGGGACAGCGGGAACTGCGGCGGGACAACGGTCAGGCAGGCGCAATCGACACGCCGGCAACGGCGCGTACGCAGGTCAACAGGAAAGCTGGCCGTGCGCCTGCACGGCAGCGGCGGATTACGCGGTGTCCAGACGGTCCAGCCGGTCGAGTGCGCGCAGCAACGGCGCCTCGCTGCTGCCAAGCACCACGCTGAGCTGCTGTTCCATGCGCAGCACTTCGGCCTCTGCAGCGCTCAGCAGGGTCACGCCGGCGCTGGTCAGCGACAGATGCTGCATGCGTCGGTCCTGGCGTCCCCGCACCTGCCGCAGCAGGCGGCGCTTGACCAGGCGTGCCACCACGATCGCCAGGTTGGGCGCCGACACGTGCAGCACGTCGCCGATCTGGCGCTGGTTGATGCCCGGGTTTCCATCCACCAGCATCAGCAGCGAGAAGTCGACCGGCTTGAGGTCGAACGCAGCCACGCAGTCCTGAAACATCCGCCGCACCAGCAACTCGGTGCGGGTGATGCGGTAGCCCAGTAGCCGCAGCAGGCGTGCCTGATCCACCGTGGTGACGGCATCCGGCAGCGGTATGGCAGTGGCGGTGACGGACATGACGGTTCTCGCAGCGAAGACGACAGGCGGACCGGTGTGCGCAACGCTCACCGCCCGCAACGCCGATCCGCGGCGTGAACTGCATTGTAGACGCGCGCAGGCATGCCGATGTGGGCGTGGCCGCCAACCGCGTGGCACCGCCATGCAGGCAGGTCGACACAGGCTGGTGCCAGTCCAGCGCCAGCACGTGGCGGCCGCATGCGGCGGCACGCAGGTATGGGAAGCGACGGTCATCCAGGCACGGCTGCGACATGGGATCCGGGGTCGGCAAGTGATTGCGTTCCGGAATAGTTATGGATCATAACTACATTGCCAAGCTGCAGCGCAGCATGGTCGCGCTCGCCAGGCTGACTCAGCGGGCCGCTAGGCCTGGCGGGCGTGGTGGAAACGCCTGTGACAGGCACGCCGGGCACAGGTGCGCGCGGCATGCCGGCCCTGGCAGCCATGGTGGCAATCACGACGGCAAGGCTGCGGCCGTCGCCAGACGACGCCTACGGACCCAGCCCACTCGCCCAGCGCATCTCCGCGCCAGGTAGGCCGCGTGCATGCGTGCGGCCTGTGGCCAGCGGGTTACGGGTTACGGATTACGGATTACGGCAGCCAGAGCTTCTCAAGATCGCGGAAGCCCCAGTCCGAGGGGCTTTCCATCTGCGCGATGCGGTCCTGGCAGTCCGGGCGCGACAGGTCGATGTCCTGCACCAGCACATGGCTGCGCAGCTTGGCCGAATAGAACACGCGCACCTTGGGCTTGAGCAGCGCATCGGGGGTCTGCTCGATCACCACCGCCAGTTTCTGCGACTCCAGCCGCACCAACGAGCCGACCGGATAAATCCCCAGCCGGCGCACGAAGGCCTGGAACACCACAGGGTCGAAGTGCCCCTGCCACGACGCCATGCGCTTGAGCGATTCGGCCGGATCCCAGCCGCGCTTGTAGGGGCGGTCCGAGCTGATGGCGTCGTACACATCGCACACCGCGCCCATCCGCGACATCAGCGCGATGTTCTCGCCCGCCAAGCGGTTCGGGTAGCCGCTGCCGTCCATTTTCTCGTGGTGGTGCAATGCGATCTCCAGCACCACCGCGTTCTGCACGCCGCCAGCCAGCAGCAGGCGATGACCGTCCAGCGGGTGCTGGCGCATGATCGCCATCTCTTCGTCGGTGAGCTTGCCGGGCTTGTTGAGGATGTCCAGCGGCGTCACCGCCTTGCCCATGTCGTGCAGCAGGCCGCCCATGGCCGCCTCGACGACCTGCCCTTCGGGCAGACCGAGCTGGCGCGCCAGCCCGCTCATCAGGCCGGCCACCGCCATCGAATGCAGATAGGTGTAGTCGTCGGCGGTCTTGAGCCTTGCCACGCTGATCAAGGCCTGCGGATGCCGCAGGACCGAATCGTTGATGGCTTCCACCAACGGCATCGCCGCCTCGGTGTCGACGGTGCGGCCAAGCCGCACATCGCGGAACATCGCCTCGACCGTATCGCGGCCGTCTTCGAAGATCTTGCGTGCGCGCACCACTTCGGACTCGATACCGACCTGCGCGGTGACGCTATTGGTCCGCGCGGTGCGCGTGGTGGTGGCCGGCTCGGGGGGTTCCGGTGCCGGCGGCGGCGGTTGCTCCGGCTCAGGCTGCGGATCGGGCGCGTCCGGCGCCGCCGTGTCCAGGTCCAGGCCACGCGCAGTATCGATCACCAGTTGCTCGATCCGGCTGCCATGGATCTTCTCCACGTCGTCCGAATCGACCAGGAACGAGGTCTTCCAGAACGGGTGGTGCACCCACGCGCCCAGCAGCTTGTAGACATACATGCCGGGGCGGAGTTGGTCTGAATCGATGGTTCTGAGCATGCCGGCGCTGATCTGCAAATGGTCCGCGGAAGAGCCCGCCACGACGATGGAGGGTCTGTCGGGTTATCGGCAGTGCGCAGGATTTCTTTGGTCCGGTAGAACTCGCTCGCGCCGTGCGGCGACCGCCGGCTGAGCAGTTCAGCGCGCCGGCAGACGCATGCCCAGCACGGCGATGGCCGCGAGCAGCAGCGGCACGCTGCAGGCCAGGTACAGGGCCGCCGGCGACCAGCCCGCATCCACCAGCACGCCCACGCACAGCGGCGAGGCGATCGCACCGAAGCGGCCCACGCCGATCGCCCAGCCCATGCCGGTGGAACGCACCGCCGCCGTGAAGACCACCGGCGCCACCGCATACAGCCCGGCGATGGCGGCAAACAGCACCGCTCCGCTCAGCACCGCAATGACGAACGCCCAACCCAGCACCGTGCTGTACCAGCCAAAGGCCAGCAGCGCCAGCGCCGACAGCCCCAGCACACCGGCGGTCAGCCACGACAGCCGCGCACGCGCGGCCAGCGCGCTGAAGATCGCACCGCCGGCGATCCCGCCCAGGTTCAACAACACGCCACCGGTCACGCCCTGCTCTGCCGACAAGCCGGCCACGACCAGCAGCTTCGGAGTCCAGCTGAGCACGAAATAGAACGCAAACATCAGCAGAAAGAACGCCAGCGCGATCAACAGCGACTGCCGTCGCAATGCCGGCACGAACAAGGCCGCATAACCCCGCGCCCGATCGGAGCGATGCGGCGGCGGTGACGGCAGTACCGCCTGCGGCGGCAGGCCCATGCGCGCAAGCACTGCGTTGAAGCGTGCGCCTGCATCGGGCGGGCGACGCGCGATCAGAAATTCCAACGACTCGGGCAAGAACGCCAGTACCAAGGGCACACACAGCAGCGACCCGAGCGCACCGAGCACGAACACCGCGTGCCAGGACCAGTGCTGCAACAGCAGTGCTGCGATCGCACCGCCCAGCGTCGCGCCGATCGGATAACCGGTGGCCTGCAGCGCCAGTGCCGTGCTGCGCCACTGGGCGGTGGAATATTCGGCAGCGATGACCGCGACGCAGGCCAGCATGCCGCCGATGCCGATACCGGTAAATGCCCGCAACGCGCCGAGTTGCCATACCCCGGTGGCCAGCGCCGAGGCGCCCATGCCCATGGTCAGTATCGCCAGGCATGCCAGGATCGTCGCGCGCCGCCCGATGCGGTCGGCCAGCGGCGCCAGCAGCAACGATCCCACCGCCATGCCGACCAGGCCGGCACTGAACAAGGCCCCGAGCAGCTTGCCCGACAACTGCCACTGCGCCGACACATGCGGGGCGGTGAAGGCCATCGCCATCACATCGAAGCCATCGAGCATGGTCAGCAACACGCACACCGCCACCGCCCTCCACTGAAACGGCGTCATGCGTTGCAGTACGAAGGGTGCAGGTATCGCGGCGCTCTGGGTCATCGGGTGATCCTGGTTAGGGAGGGCAGCTGCATTGGCAACCTCACGCATGGCCATGCGCTCACGCAGCGCCACCACGACGAAGACGCAAGCGCGCTGGAAGCTGCGACGGCCTTCGACAGCGCAGCGGCACTGCAACGCGGCAACGACAGTCGGGGTGTTGCAATGTCACCGCACGCTAGGCCGATCGCAGAGGGCGTTCAAGACGGCGGCCTGCACGGGTGTGCGCTTATCGAACAAGCAGGCAGCGCGCTTCGCTTGCCTCTCCACGCATTCGTTGAGCTGTCTGCGCAGCGGCGTCTGCGGTGTGCGCCTTGCCTGCACGGAAACGATCGACCTCGCATGTAGTGCTGCAGCGCGTGACTCGAGTGCGATCAGACCGGGCAACCCTCACGCTCGCCCGATCAGGATTGCAAAGCGCAACGCCGCACTCGTGATACAGGCATGGATGCAACGTTGCTGGCAGCGAGGTTGAACGACGCGACATATGCATGACTGCTCACCGCCACACACACCTCGATCCGTTCGAAGCGGCAGCGAATGTGCAGGCGCAGCCTCACACGCCCTGGCGCCAGCTGTTCCAACACGCTGCGCCGCTGCATCAGGCACGTCCGCAGCCAGATCGATCCACTGCCACACCAGCGCTTTCCGCATGCCGACGCACGCCCGCTATCATGCAGGCCGTGCCCGCACCGGGCGGCACGCCGACATGCCGGAGATCATCGTGACCCCGATTCGCTCGTTCCTGGAACACACCCCGCAACTGGGCGCACGCGTCTATGTCGATCCTGCCTGCACCATCATCGGTAAGGTGAGCCTGGGCGATGACGTGTCGGTGTGGCCGGGCACGGTGATTCGCGGCGACGTCAATCATGTGCAGATCGGCGCACGCACCAACGTGCAGGACGGCACCATCATCCACGTCAGCCACCATAGCCCGTTCAACAAGGCCGGCTACCCGACCGTGATCGGCGCCGACGTCACGGTCGGCCACGGCACCATCCTGCATGCCTGCACCATCGAAGACCTGTGCCTGATCGGCATGGGCGCCTGCGTGCTCGACGGCGCCACCGTCAAACGCTACGGCTTTGTCGGCGCCGGGGCGGTCGTCGGCCCGGGCAAGATCGTCGGCGAAGGCGAGTTGTGGCTGGGCAATCCCGCACGGCTGGCCCGCACGCTCAGCGACAGGGAAATCGAAAGCCTGCATTACTCCGCACAGCATTATGTGCGGCTCAAGGACCAGTACCTGGGCACCGTCGGTACCGGCTGAGCCGTTGTCCGCCCTACGCAGGCATGGCAAGATCGGCGCCCTGCGGCGTGGGGACGCTGCCCTCGAATGGATTCGACCCGATGCATACGCGTTTTGCCCTGGGCAGCCTGCTGGCCGCCTGCCTGCTGATCGCAAGCCCGTCGCTGCTGGCCATTCCAGCCGACGCCGTCGACGAAGCGCAGGTGCTGTCTGCCCTGCAGTACCGCGACGGCCACATCGACGTGCCGCAAGCCAAGGCGCACTTCGACCTGGACCCGGCATTCCGCTACCTGGACAAGGCCGACACGCGCCGCGTGCTTGAGCAGCTGTGGGGCAACCCGCCTGACGACAGCGTGCTGGGCATGATCGTGCCGCGCACACCCGCGCTGGATGCGCCGGGTGGCTGGGCAGTGGTGGTGACCTATGCCGACGACGGTTATGTGTCCGACGAGGATGCCGCCAAGATCGATTACAGCGAGCTGCTGGCCGACATGCAGAAGGGCACCGCCGAAGACAACGCCGCGCGCCGCGAGCAGGGCTACGGCACCGTCGACTTGCTCGGCTGGGCGGTGCCGCCGCGGTACGACGCCGGCAGCAAGAAGCTCTACTGGGCCAAGGAACTGCGCTTCGATGGCGCCCAGCAGCACACGCTCAACTACGATATCCGCGTGCTGGGCCGCAGCGGCTACCTCAGCCTCAATGCCGTCGCCGGCATGGACCAGCTCGAACAGGTCCGCCAGGGCATGCAGCAATTGCTGCCGATGACCGAATTCGACCAGGGCGCGCGCTATGCCGACCACAACCCGTCCACCGACAAGATCGCCAGCTATGGGCTTGCCGGCCTGATCGGCGGTGGCCTGGCGGCCAAGGCCGGGCTGTTCGCCAAGCTGGGCCTGTTGCTGGCCAAGGGCTGGAAGCTGGTGCTGTTGGGCGTGTTTGCCGTGGGTACCGGCATCAAGCGGGTCTTCTCCCGCAAGGCGCAGGGCACCGGCAGCTGAGGCGTGCCGCGGCTCACGGCCGCGTGGCGTGCTCCAGTGCCGTCAACGTGGCCAGCGCCTGCGCGCGCGATGCGCCGCACATGTCCTCGGACGGACGCAGGCTGGCGCACACCGCAGGCCGCGTCGGCAACCCGAACAGGCGACAACGGCCCTGGCTGTCGAGCTGCACGCAGGGCACGCCCGCCGGCTTGCCTTGCGGCATGCCGGGGATGGCCGAACTGATCGACGGCGCGATGCAGCAGGCCGCGCAGCCGGCGCGGCACGGGAGGTTCTTGCGCATGCCGCCAGTGTAAACCGCCGCCACCTGCCGCCAGCGGCAGCGTGGCTAGCGCGGCGGGATGTAGCTGGACAGGCGCACGTCGAAAAAGGCCTGCACGGCAGCGAGATTGCTCTTGGCCTGGATGTCCGCGCCCACGTCGCGGCTCATGCCGAGCACGTCGTCATCCGGCCAACCGGGGCCGAAGCACCATTGCGTGCTGGGGATATTGTTCGCCTGCAGATGGGCCAACATCCGCGTGGTGGCGACCTCCGCGCTGCGGTTGCCGGCCGGGTAGCCGTGCTCGCCGAGATAACCGCGCTTGCCGGCATCCCGCAGGGCGTCGATGAAGGGCGTCACCATCGTGATGCCGGTATCGGGCTGGATCACTTCGTTGCGCCCTCCCGGTCCGATCCAGTTGCCGCCGCCAGCCCCGTTGTTGTCCAGATAGTTGTGCGCTTCGTAGACGATGCGGTTGTAGGGATCGGGGATGTCGAACAGGCCCATCGAATCCTTCTGCCAGAGCCGGGCACTGGCATAGCCGTTGCCGCACACGAACACGAAGTGGTCGCGGTCGCGATCGATGATGGTCTTGCAGCACGCAGTGGCGGTGTTCTGCCAGTGCGCCGCCATCAACAGCACGCTGCCGTCGGCGGCGCGCTCGTCGCCCTGATAGGGCTCGTTCATCACGCCCCAGCCGAACACCGCCGGGTGCTGCCGGAACCGGTTGACGATGCGTGCCCACAGGTCGGGCAGGCCGGACGCGTTGTAGAGCGTGCACCCCGGCGTGCCGATCACGCGGTATTCGTACAGCTTGAGCAGCCCGTCGCGGCGATCGAAATAGCCCTGGTAGCCGAAATTGCGCAGCGGATAGGTGTCGGCCCAGACCGCGGCGGCCGCCGGGTCGTCGATACGGTTGCCGCGCGCATCCACAAGCGTGCCGCTGGCGTCGCGCCGATAGCCCGACTTGACGGCCACCCGCTGCGGCAGGCGCATGTAGTCGTGCAGCTCCACGATGGCGCGCTTGCCGCGGGCGGCGATGTGGTCCAGCGCATCCTGGACTTGGCTGCAGTAGGTCTCGTTCAAGGCCAGCCCCTGCCCCCGCGTGAAGCGCGCGGCGGTGGTCGGCAGCCGGAACAGCGGGCAAGCCCCGGCGGCGGCCACGTGCTGTGCGGTAATGGCGCGATAGTGGGTGCCGATCTCGGCATTCTCCACATAGCTGTTGGAGGCCAGGCCCGACAGGTTCAGGCCCGCGAACGGCAGGGTGGCGCTCTGCGCAGCCGCGCGGCCGCCCCACCCGAGGCCGGCCAGTGCCACCGCGCCGGCTGCGCCCTGCAGCACGCGACGGCGGGTGATGCCGGCTGCTGCTGCCGGCCTCTGGTCGATGGGATGCGGGGCTGCCGCCGCCGTGCGGCGTGGGTGTGGATGGTCGGACATGGGCGCCTCCTGCGGTGCCGTTGGTGGAGATCCTTGGCGGTGGTGCTCCCCTCTGCCGCACCGGTCTTACGGCGATGGTGCCGGTGTGGCAACGGCGCAATCTGCGCTCCGGTTTGCACTCCGGGCACTGCCTGCAACCCCGCATACGTTTACATCGCATTACATGCCACGCCGACCAGCGGGCGCCGCGTGCGGGAGGCGCGTGTTCGCGCGCCGTGCCGGCGAACGCTCCGGCGCCGCCTGTGCGATGCGCGCGGCCCGCGCCCTCCCCCACCGCCACGGCGTGCCCTGGCCCGCGTGCTACCGTGCCGGATCACCGGAGCGCGCCGCGACCGTTGCAGCAGCAACAGTCACGACGCGCTCTAATTGCCAGCCACCGCTCGCCAATCAGCCGTCGAATTCGCCATGCCCGAGTACCGCTCCAAGACCTCCACCCACGGCCGCAACATGGCCGGTGCCCGCGCACTATGGCGCGCCACCGGCATGAAGGATGGGGACTTCCACAAGCCCATCATCGCCATCGCCAACTCGTTCACGCAGTTCGTGCCCGGGCACGTGCATCTGAAGGATCTCGGCCAGCTGGTCGCGCGCGAGATCGAACGCGTCGGCGGCGTGGCCAAGGAGTTCGACACCATCGCCGTGGACGACGGCATCGCCATGGGTCACGACGGCATGCTGTATTCGCTGCCTAGCCGCGAGATCATCGCCGACTCGGTCGAATACATGGTCAACGCGCATTGCGCCGACGCGCTGGTGTGCATTTCCAATTGCGACAAGATCACCCCCGGCATGTTGATGGCCGCATTGCGGCTCAACATCCCCACCGTGTTCGTCTCCGGCGGGCCGATGGAAGCCGGCAAGACCAAGCTGGCCGAACACAAGCTCGATCTGATCGACGCGATGGTGATCGCCGCCGACGACAGCGCCTCCGACGAAAAGGTGGCCGAGTTCGAACGCAGCGCCTGCCCCACCTGCGGCTCGTGCTCGGGCATGTTCACCGCCAACTCGATGAACTGCCTGACCGAAGCGCTGGGCCTGTCGCTGCCGGGCAACGGCACCGTGGTGGCCACGCATGCCGACCGCGAGCAATTGTTTTTGCGCGCCGGGCGCGTGGCGGTGGAGCTGTGCCACCGCTGGTATGGCGGCGAAGACCCCACCGCCCTGCCGCGCGGCATCGCCACCTTCGAAGCGTTCGAGAATGCGATGACGCTGGATATCGCGATGGGCGGCTCGACCAACACCATCCTGCATCTGCTCGCCGCCGCACAGGAAGGCGACGTGCCATTCGGCATGCGCGATATCGACCGCCTGTCCAAGCGCGTGCCGCAGCTGTGCAAGGTCGCGCCAAACACGCCCAAGTACCACATCGAAGACGTGCACCGCGCCGGCGGCATCATGGCCATCCTCGGCGAGCTGGCGCGTGGCGGCCTGCTGCATACCAACGCGGCCACGGTGCACGCACGCACGCTGGCCGACGCCATCGCGCAATGGGATGTCACCCAGACCGACGCGGAGGCCGTGCACACGTTCTACAAGGCCGGCCCGGCCGGCATCCCCACGCAGATCGCCTTCAGCCAGGCCACGCGCTGGGACAGCCTGGACACCGATCGCAGCGAAGGCTGCATCCGCGATGTCGCCCACGCGTTCTCGCAGGAAGGCGGCCTGGCCGTGCTGTACGGCAATATCGCCCGCGACGGCTGCGTGGTGAAGACCGCAGGTGTGGACGAATCCATCCACGTCTTCGAAGGCAATGTGCGTGTCTTTGAGAGCCAGGATTCGGCAGTGAAGGGCATCCTGGCCGACGAAGTGAAAGCCGGCGACATCGTGGTGATCCGCTACGAAGGCCCCAAGGGCGGCCCCGGCATGCAGGAAATGCTCTACCCCACCAGCTATCTCAAATCCAAGGGCCTGGGCAAGCAATGCGCCCTGCTCACCGACGGCCGCTTCTCCGGCGGCACCTCGGGCCTGTCGATCGGCCACGCCTCACCGGAAGCGGCGGCGGGCGGCGCGATCGGGCTGGTACGCGACGGCGACAAGATCCTGATCGATATCCCCAACCGCTCGATCAATCTGCTGGTGTCCGACGAAGAGCTTGCCAGTCGTCGTGCAGAGCAGGATGCCAAGGGCTGGAAGCCGGTGGAAGTGCGCCCACGCAAGGTCACTACGGCGTTGAAGGCCTACGCGTTGCTGGCGACCAGCGCAGACAAGGGTGCGGTGCGGGACAAGGCGATGCTGGACGGCTGAAGCGCGCAAGCAGCACTTATCGCCGAGCCTGCGGCTGACGATCGAGCGGGCTGCGCACCGCCGACGCGCCTCGCCCCAGCACATGGGTGTAGAGCTGGGTGGTCGCCACGTCCTTGTGACCCAGCAGCTCCTGCACGGTGCGGATGTCGTACCCAGCTTCGAGCAGATGGGTTGCGAAAGAATGCCGCAGGGTGTGGCAGCTGGCCGGCTTGTCCAGCCCTGCCTGCCGACAGGCCGCCTTCACCGCACGCTGCAAACCCTTCTCGTCCACATGATGGCGGCGAACCGCACCCCCGCGCGAATCCACGCTACGACGCGGCGCCGGGAACAGATACTGCCATCCTGGCTCACGCGCTGCATTGGGATACTTGCGCAGCAGCGCGTGCGGAAGCCAGACCTCACCTGCGCCCACCTGCAGGTCCCGCGCATGCACGCGCTTGGCTTCGTCCAACTGGAGCTGCAGCGCATCGCGCAATGACTGCGGCAGCAGTGTGCGGCGGTCCTTCCCACCCTTGCCATCGCGCACCACGATCTCGTTGCGCGCAACATCCACATCCTTGATGCGTAGGCGCACGCACTCCATCAGGCGCATGCCGGTCCCGTAGAGGAGTGCCGCCATCAGTGCGTGACGCCCCTCCATCTGCGCCAGCACCGCCGTGACCTCCACCTCACTCAGGACGGTCGGCAACCGCCGCGGCCGCTTGGCACGCCGAATCTCGTCCATCCATGGCAGATCGCGTCCCAACACCTCGCGATACAGAAACAGCAAGGCGGCCAGTGCCTGATTCTGCGTGGAAGGCGCCACGCCATCGCGCGCCGCCAGCATGGTCAGGAACGCCTCCACTTCGCGCACTCCCATCGTCTCTGGATGGCGTTTGTCGTTGGCCAGGATGAAGCGCCGAATCCAACCAACATAGGCATCCTCGGTGCGCTTGGCACGGCCCAGCCGCTGCAACCGATCGCGGACGCGGTCCAACAGCCTGGCAGGCCGTCGCCCGCTAGGCGCTGCCGAAGACGGCTGCTTGGCGGCCGATGCAGACGAAGACATTGAAGCCGTTCGGTCGGAATGATACGGTCGCATTGCGATGAGTCGCCGCAGGGGAATGCGACATGTTTACGCACCGTGGTCACGCACCACGATCGGGGTGTCGCGGTAAAACCAATGGGAATGCACTTGGTGTGGAGGTCAGGGTTTACGTATTACACCCCGGTGATACGCACCTTTTTGACTTCGAATAGTTGTTAGGCCGCAGACAAAGGTGATTCGCTTCTCATGCTAAGCATCGTTGCAAACTCGGAAGGCAATGTCGTCCATATTCATGGTGACGTGTCTGGCCTCCTCGCGCTGGAACGGGAGATTCGCAGGCTTCGAGAGCATGCCGAGCAAGGTAGTTGCCAAGACGGCCACCTCTTTACGCAGGCCTGGGGCGGAGTCGATCTCACCGAGACCATGCTGGATAATGAGCGAGGCGAGGGCTGGCATCAGGTGCACCACGTCAAGCTTTTCAGTTGGTCCGCCGAGTGGAGCACGCGTCATGGTCTGTCGCCAGCTGTGCCCTAAGAATTCGTCCAAGCCGACGCCGCTTCGCGGCGCGGCTTAACTCAGGTGTTAGGGGGCACTGGTGAAGTTTCTCGTTGGTCTATTCCGCATGCTGCTTAAGTTCGGCATGCCTGCCTATTTGCTCCTGGTCCCGGTGGTAGCGGTGTACGACTGGCTGTCACCTTGACCTCCAGCTTCCACAGGCCTCGCCCAATACTCCGATCAATCAGCAATTCTCGTGGGCGCTTCCTACCAGTCCCGCTACTCGACTCAGTCTCAGTACGTCAGATCTTCTCGCTCATATATCATCGTTCCGAGCGTCCTCGACGACCCCAAGATCGTTACCTTCGCTCAAGAGAATGGCCAAGCCACAACGGCAGTCGAATCACGGTCTGGGTTCTGGTTTCTACTTGCGTGGCTGTTTGCATGTGGTATCGGCACATGGTGGTTCTGGTTCCGGCGCGTGCCCCCTAACAATTCATTCAAGCCGAAGCCGCTTCGCGGCTCGGCTTAATTCCGGTGTTAGGGGGCAGTGACATTTATGGATTTGCACCACGTTCTCTTTGCCGCGGAACAAGGTATTCCCGGGCTCATCGGGCTCACCGTTATCCTCCCGGCTTTTGTTCTCTCTTCGACGCCAAACCGTAAGCTCAAGGCGTCAGCCGCAGGCCTTTCTGCTTTCTTTTTCTTTGCGGCCTCATGCCTTGTGGCCGGCATTCCTGGCATTGAATCATCGCAACTCGCTAGGTATTTCCCACTGGCTGGGCTCGTCGTAACGGTCGCCCTAGTTGCCCCTTCGGTCTTGGCCCTTCGGTGGCGCTGGGTCGGCGTGCTGCACTTGCTTACTGTCGCAGCGGCTGCGTACTTGTGGTTCGTCGGCAGCCTGGCAATCAGTCATGACGCCACGTAGGCTGTCCCCTAACAATTCATTCAAGCCGAACCCGCTTCGCGGGTCTGCTTAATTCAGGCGTTAGCCCACATGACCCCAGATGATCGCTGGTCACACTTGGCAGCACTTGACGAGGAACTGCTTAAAGGTGGCGTCATCCTCTCTGAGTGGTGTAGCGTCATAGTCCGTGAGACGGACATTGCATTTGTGCATTCAGCTCATTTGGCATCGATTCTCACCGCGATGTCCGGCATTGAGACCTACCTGCGATCTGAGTATGCACAGTCAAAAAAGGAGCGTTTAGTAGACCTGATAGATTTGTCCCCAATTCCGAACGCTTTGAAAGAGAACTTGCATACGCTGCGCAAGTACCGCAATAGATGGGTGCACATCGACGAGCCATGGGATGACGCCATGCTCCTTGAGAAGCCTCAAACCACCGAGGCAGAGCTTGAGCAAATGGCATTCTTTGCGGCCCGACTGCTGCGGGAGACTATCTATGAGAATCCGTGGGTGTAGCGTGGGGGCTAACAAATCGTCCAAGCCGACGCCGCTTCGCGGCGCGGCTTAACTCAAGCGTTAGGCCCTGCATGAAACATCCCCAACATCGGCTTCTTCTCGCCGCGTTATTTCTGCAGCCGCTTCCTGCGTTGGCATCGGACCCCACCGGCCTGATCGTACTGCTCTACGGTGTCCTTGTCGCTGGCCTAGCAATCACCTTTTTCTTCGCTTGGTTTTTCACACGATCCATTTCTACCTTTTGGCTCAAACTATTGATCCGCACGGCTGTAGTGTGTGCATTTCTTACACCGGTCCAAATCGGCAACGCCGGTTACTGGTGGGCTGCACCCTTTGTCGTAATGGAACCAAAACTGCTCGCCACGACGATTTCCTCTGTAGTAATTGCCACTTTCACGGTCTGGCTTGCAATACTTATCGTACTCGGGCTCGGCCGTTTCCGGCGCGGCGCCTAACAACTCATTCAAGCCGAAGTTGCTTCGCAACTCGGCTTAATTCAAGCGTTAGGTGCCATGGGGAAGGTTGCCCGCAACTGGATCGAACACACACAGGACTGGCGCAATGAGCCAATGGCCTACTGGGTTCACTTGGAGCTGGACGGCTCCGCATGGCGCGCGTCCGATTCATACAGCCCGCCGGCTCCCAAGGCCAAGGGTCGCAGCGGCTATCCCGTGCTTTGCGTCGAGTCGCAGGGTTTTGTCTTCCGCTTCTCTTCCGCGGCACAGCTTGCGGAGTGTGTGAATGTCCTTGGGCGCACCCCCCCTCCCGACATCGCGTCGTCTATCCGCCATTCGTGGTGGCGGGCACGGCCCCAATAGTCACTGGCTTAGTCGGTTGCCTGGCCATATCAAGTCCCCCAAGATTCGACAACGTGCCGTGGAGGATCTCCGCTCAGTGAGCTCTGCCATGGCACCTAACAATTCATTCAAGCCGAACCCGCTTCGCGGGTCGGCTTAATTCAGGTGTTAGGTGCCACATGGAGCTGCAACGCTACTTTAAGGAGGACGACGGCTCGCTCCCTGAGATTGAGCTGCACTTCCCTTCGCCTATCCAAGTTGCACGTGCCTTCGCTCATCTATTCGCCCTTGGTGCCGTCGACGCGACGGTGGGTGGATGTCGCGTTTGGGTGCCGGCCACGGACAGTGACCGCCCCTTCAGCAGCCCGGCGGACGCGGAGCTAGCCGTTAATGGCGATTTAGAGCCATTTCATATCGTCCTGGCCGATGTGACCTTGGGCGAGACGGTCATTCCGGACGTCGGGGTGTGGGTGGATGCGGACGGGATTACACTCGACTATCGGATGGGCCCTGAGTGGGGTTCGGCTCAAATTGATGGGCTGATCCGCTTGCTAAGGGATCTTCGCAAACTAGGTGCATCTATTGCTGTTCCTTGGTGGGGTGCTGATGGAGAGCGCGCCTTCAGTGATCGGGTGGGTGGCACCTAACAATTCATTCAAGCCGAACCCGCTTCGCGGGTCGGCTTAACTCAGGCGTTAGAATTGATGAGAACGTTTGTTGCAGTTGTAGCCGCCTTTCTGGCAGCCGCACTCGCGCCAGCCCTGGCTTTTGTTTTTGCTGGCATGGCTTTGAACGGAAAAGCGCTACGCAGCGGCGAAGACGTCATTTCTTTCCTGGCCTTAATCGGCTTCTGCATGATTTTCGCCATTGCTCATGCAGTTATTCTTGGGTTGCCGGTGTCACTCTGGCTAGTACGTACAAACAAATTTTTGCTCCGCTCAATGCTTTTGGCGGGATTTCTCATAGGATCTCTGCCCATCGCATTGTTAGCCAACACCCTACTCAGATCCGACTGGACTGCTTATATTAAGCTCGTCTTTAATGCCGGCGCACTCGGTATAATCGGCAGCGCGGCCTTCTACTTCACATTCAAGGGCATCATCTCTAACAACTCATTCAAGCCGAAGCCGCCTCGCGGCTCGGCTTAATTCAGGCGTTAGCCCGCTTAGGAGCCGCTATGGGTAGTCGCAAGTCTCCTTCCGCTGCTTCCGTCGCCGATTACATCGCAGGCCTTGCTTCGCCGCTGCGGGAGGACGTCGAAACTTTGCGCTTCGCGATCCTGGCGTCAGTCGACGGCATCGGGGAAGAGATTAAGTGGAACGCCCCGAGCTTCTATACCGGCGAGCACTTCGCGACCATGCGCCTGAACGGCAAGGTTCCGCTTCAGCTCATCCTGCACCTCGGCGTCAAGAAGACCTCTATCGCACGCAACTCGATTGAGGATCCCGAAAGTCTGTTGCAATGGCTGGGGCCGGACCGCGCTTGCATCAGTTTCCCGGGACCCGATTCGGTTGCAACGCTGGTTGCCCAGGTGCAGCACATCATCCGCCAGTGGGCGCAACATGTGCCGGCCTAGGTCGCGGGCTACCAATTGGTCCAAGCCGACGCCGCTTCGCGGCGCGGCTTAACTCAGGCGTTAGGTGGTACAAATGCCAGGCTTCATGCGCAAGGAAGACACGTTCTACGTCTCTTACATCACCGGGCCATCGCACGTGCTTTTGGGGCTTGAGTTTGGAGAAGTCGCTACCCCTCCCAACATCCACTGCAAAGCTGCACGGGGATCATGTCGGCACGGCGCGCTGGATGAGGTCAGAGTCGCCGGCGCAGTATTGGAGGGTGTGGCAGAGGCGGGTGTGCACCTTTACCCAACGAAGATCGTTTACGTTGAGAGCGACTCACCGCGCTACGATCTTTACAAGTACTGCGCTTACCTCTTGGCAAAGCGCGTTGCTGCCGGGGAGTCATTTCCGGCGCCAGCGCAAGTGCCCCCTAACTAGTCATTCAAGCCAACGCCTTGGGCGCGGCTTAACTCAGCCGCGACTGGCATCGGCTCGGTGCTGGTGCTGGTGCTGGTGCTCCGCTTGCATCCACCACATCTCTGGCTGACACTTGTCAGGTCACCTCATCGGACGGTCAACGTGGCAAGCCCTGCATCGGACGCAGCACCAGACAACAGGGTCGCCGGCGCCTTAGCACGCCTTGCTACCTTCGTTTGGCCATCCCGGCCTAACCAGTCAATCAAGCCGACGTGCCTACGGCACGCGGCTTATTTCCAGCGTTAGCCCTCGGTATGAGCATCACGGATAAGACCAGAAAAGTGCTTTGGGGCCGCTCTGGAAGTCTTTGTGCATTCTGCAAGACGCGCCTAGTGATAGACGCATCGGAAGTTGACTCTGAGTCAGTTGTCGGGGATGAGTGCCACATCATCTCAGGTGCCAAAAGCGGCCCACGCCACGACCCGACCATTGCCGCGGAGGCCATTGATGACCAAAGCAATCTCCTATTGCTTTGCCGTGTACATCACAAACTCGTTGATGATCAATACGAAACGTTTACTGCAGAGACCCTGCGGCAACTGAAAGACAATCATGAGAAATGGGTCAGAGAGCGGCTAGATCAGCGAGATCAGCCGGCACCAGTGCGAATCGTTCGGATCAAGCAAGAGATTCCAACGCACCTAGCTTTGGTCACATCTGCAAAAACACTAATAGATTTATCCTCGGACTGTCACGGCCGCTACGATGACTACCCAGAAGATCTATCAGAGGAAGAGCTAGATTGTGTAGGTGGTTTTTTGCAGAACCTGACAGACTGGGTCGATCTCGGACTTCATGAGCCCTACGAGCGGATCAACGCTCAGAAGTCACTTGCGGAGAGCATGTCCTACCTCAACGACGCCGGCCTCCGCGTGTACGCTGCTCGCGAGAGGCAACAAATACGTGGTGGTGTTGGAGGGAACTCCGCCTTCCACGCCCTGCACATTCGCATCGTCAGGCATGGCGATCCAAGTCAAATACCACTTAGCTCAAAGCCAGAGGGCTAACAATTCGTTCAAGCCGAGCCCGCTTCGCGGCCTCGTGCAAGTTCTTGCAAGTTTCACTTGCCCAACGCCGCAAAGCGGTCCGGCTTAACTCAGGAGTTAGGCACCAGCACTATGTCCACTGAGATCGGAGAGTTCCGCCAGATGATTGAGGCCGCTCGACGCTACTTGGCAGGGACTTGTTCGATCCAGGAGCTCAATGGTCGCGTCAGTGAGCTCGCCACAGCCACAAAATTCTGGGGTGGTCACCCCGCGCTTGCTCAGGTCGCTGGCGACTGGTCCACTATGGTCGATCGCCGCTGGAACGAGTGGGATCATTGTCCCAATCCACTCTCAGAGCAGGAGTTCGTGGCATGGCTGGAGGAGCAACTCAGTTCTCTCGGGCAGATGCCTAACAATTCATTCACGCCGAACCCGCTTCGCGGGTCGGCTTAACTCAGGTGTCAGGCTGCGGATGGAGATGGTTGTAGATGGAGCTCGCACACATGATTGATCGCCGACTTAGCCTAGGCTCGACGGCAACAATTCCGTCAGCGCTGATCGTTGCAACGCCCGCATCAAGCGCAACGCGTTTAGCATCACACCTTGCGCGCTCACTGCTCCTCGCGCAGGACAAAGATGGAGCACCAAGCCGTCGTCCTGCATCTCACGTTAGATTAGCTTGACTATGGCATAGCACATGGTCATGGGCAGCCGCGCTGGCATAACGAGCGTTTGTTGCAAAGGCTTGCAGCGATTGACGGCCATGGACGACTCGGCGAGGATCGTTTTTACGCCACACGGGCAGCCCCGGCAATAGTCAGGCGACTTGGAGGTCTGGATGAAGTTGATGCTTCTATTGGGTGTGGTACTTGCCCTTGGCAATATCGTCGCATCGGTTGCAGTGCTTCGCGTTTCGGTGCTGTCGCCATCACAACGCGCATTGCAACTTGCCCTCATCTGGCTTGTTCCAGTCATTGGCGCGGTGGTTTGTGCGGCATTTGCTTCTTCTCAGGCAGCTGGCTCCACGTCGTCCGATACAAGTGACCCGCTCTATCTGTCATCCGATGGTGGCGCATCGGGTGGTCAGGACATTGGTTTTTCCGGTTGCGATGCGGGGGACTCTGGCTGTGCCGGAAGCAGTGACTAGTGGCGACGCCTGGCAAGTCGTTCAAGCCGGATCCAGTTCGCGGTTCTGTTTAATCCAGTTGCTGGACCGCTAAGGATATTTCGAGAGAGACAGATGATTCTTTGGGGATGGGGCGAGCGTGTGCTGACCTTCGACCTGGCAGAGCTTGAGCACTGCCAGAGGTGCGAGCAAGAGCAAGTCTTTACACTGCGTCTCAAGTACACGTACGGACACTTCTACCATCTTTTCGGATGGGTTATCTCCAAGCAGTACCAGCTCATTTGCCCCGTTTGCTCCCACGGCTGGATAGTTAACGCTTCGGCGGCGGAAGCGCAGATTGGGTGCAACCCAGTGCCGTTCCATCAGAGGTCAGGATGGATTGTCATGCTTGTCCTTGCAGCAATCATTGGATTTGTAGCCGTGACGTATCAGCATGCGGCCTGACAATTCATTCGAGCCGAAGCCGATTCGCCGGTCGACTTAGCTATTCCCTCAAGCCGAAGACGCCTAACAGTCCAACTTAGCCAGACTATTGAAATCCATGTCTGATCCCCCACAAATATCGGCAATTGAGGCATCACACCTCTCATACAATGCTTTCCTCTTTACTGTAGAGACGTTGGCCGAGCCAGCGGAAGAGCAGTGCCAAGCGATGGGCGACTACAACACCGCTTGGGAGCTACGAGATGATGCTCTGTACGGACAGAACCTGATAGGTACTGGCTTCTTCACAGAGCAGCAGGAATCTGCTGTTCTTGCATTTATGGCTGCGGCACATCTTGTTCCGGTCAACGACATACCAGGAGGCTCGGGGCGCACCGTAAATCTTGTGGCAATGCAGCACCCCGCTTGGGAGCAGGTTCGCTGGTTGGCTAAAGCTCTCCTGGAAATACTTGCTCCAGTGACCGAGGCGAACAGAGCATTTATTGGTTCTCCCGCTGATTCGGCCTAGAATTTCAATCAAGCCTCATCCACCTATCAAATCGAATGAGCGTAGCCGTTCGGTGCTACAGGGATTTGCAATGACTCATTCAGCGCCCTACCGCGTTGTGCATCAAACACCGACTGTCGAAGCGTATCGGCATCTTCGGCAAGCAAGCGGCTTGAGTCCGAAGGCACTTGAAGCCGCCGAGCGCGGGCTGCCCAACTCGCTCTTCAGCGTGCAGGTACTTTGCGATGGCGAGCCGGTGGCGATGGGGCGCGTTATCGGTGATGGCGGCTGTTTCTATCAGGTGGTCGATATTGCCGTCTTGCCAGAGCATCAGGGCCGTGGTCTGGGTAAGGCTGTCATGGGCGAGATCGCCAATTATATTGAGCAGGAAGTCCCTGATTCGGCGTACGTCAGCCTAATTGCTGATGGTCAGGCGTACAGGCTCTATCAGCAGTTCGGTTTCGTGTTGACTGCGCCCGCCAGTGTAGGCATGGCCTTCAAGAGGAATACCGCGAGCGCAGCGCCGAACCTTCGGTAGAGCTACCATTGTTCTGCTGCGCTCGCGCCCAGCGTTCCAATCTGTCACTCACGCACTGCCGCCAAGGAAAGCATGTTCTCCATCTTCAAGAAGAAAGCCGCTCCGTTATTGATCGTTCGCGCCGATGGGCGAGAGTTGTGCCGCGTTACCGAGAGCGATGTCCCATGTGAGCTCAAGCCTTCCGCATGGTTGAAGTCCAATAGCGTCCTGGAGTTTGCCGACTCGGCGGGAGAGGTGCATCGGCATGAACTTGGTGCTGCGACGGGGTGGTTCCACTTTTCCGTTCGCGTGCATCCCAACCTCGGGTGCCAGGCAGACTGTGTCATTTCGCAGACCGAGCAGCTCGATCCAGATGCGTTTGCGAATGGCCAAGCACCCGGGATCAGGTTTCAGCCGTTCTTCCTGCCGGGCGCAAGCGTCAGCAGTTCCGTACTTGCAGGCAAGGGGTTGTTTGCCAGGGGGCTGCACTTCAATGGAATCGTCACTAGTGGCAACGTGGCGCTCTCCTGTGAATGCGACCACTGCAAGCGTTCGTTCCTGATCCGCTCCTATCACGCGGGTTTTAGCAACGCGGGATACTTCTACTCGGGGTCCGGCAAGTACACCATCACCGTCGATAGCCACCTGCCTGGCAGCCCCGCAGCGCTGTCCGAGCCGGATGCCGAAGCGCTTGCTGCGCTGGAAGACGCACTGCCGTTGGCGCCGGATGGGTCCAGCTACGCCTACCTCAATCCCTTTCGCTGCCCGCATTGTTCCGAGCCTTACATCGATTTTGAGGCGAACCCGGGGCTGAGGGCGAGCGAGTACTACGGGAATTATTTCGAGGGTTCGACGCTGCTGCGATATGCGCCGCCCGATGTTCAGCATTCTTCCTGATGACTCCATTGCTGCGTTGCCGCTGGTCTGTGCGAGCTCGCAAAGCAACGCTTTTATAACGAGCCCGAATGCGCTTGAACAGGCATGCATTGCCGTCTCATGGGCTGAAAACCAGCCTTGTTTGTTGGCGTGATGTCACGCTTCCGCTACGCAGCGCGGAGTTCCGGAGTTGCAAGGCGAGCCCAAGACATTAGAATCAGGACGCGTGGTGCGCGTCAGTTCCCGCCTGCGCAATGTAATCGTCAGGTGGATCGGTTCAACTATCAACGAAGGAATGCTCATGTTGAAACCAGCAGATACCAAGCTCTATTCCAAATTGGTCGGCATCAGCATTGGCATCGGCGCAGCCGTAGGGGCTGCCCTCGGGGCAGCAATGGGCAACCTGCCGCAAGGCCTCGGCCTGGGGCTGTCGCTTGGCTCCGTGTTCGGCATTGCCTGGGCGCGTCGGCGTGGTGCCATCTGACGCCGGCATGAGGTGACACGCGCATGTCGCTCGGCCGACTGCGCTGTGCTGCCGGAGCCGACGTTGATACCGCCTGGTAGTCGCTGTGATATGCAGTCATGGCAGCGGATCCGCAGCTGTTTCGGTGCCGCTCCTCGATGCCGGTCGGCAAGGCGCTGGCATGCGTTACCATTCGGTCGATGAAGGTTAGATCGTGTCTTGCAGTTTTCCTGCTCGGTGCCTGTGCATCGCTTTCGGCCCAAGGGGTTTCGCCCGCCACCACGCGCGAGGTCGATCAGCTTTTCAAGGTTCTTGCGCAATCCAACTGCGAGTTTTCTCGCAATGGGTCGTGGTATGCGGCGCCGAAAGCCAGTGAACATTTGCAGCGAAAGTATGAGTACCTGCAGAAGAAGGGGCTGGTAACGTCTACCGAATCCTTCATCGAGCTTGCTGCCACCAAGAGCAGCATGTCGGGCAAGCCGTATCAGGTGCGTTGCGGCAACGCTGCGCCGGTATCCAGCCAATCCTGGTTCACTGGCAAGCTGCGGGAGCTGCGCAAGTAATCGGCAGGCGTCGGCACCACAGCATCTGCCTTGCAGCGTCGCCTGATGCAGGCGCCGGCAACTGCCGCTGGACAGCTTCTGTGGACCGGCCGGCCGAAAGCGATGGTTGCGCTATCGGCCCTGGAAAACCCGGCGTCAGCTCCAGCGATCAGGCAAGATCACGCGTGGTGCTATCGTGCGCCAAAGATGCGCTGATGTAGATCAGGCAACGCGCAGCCTCTGCACTGCCTCAGCGCCGCCATCGCGCTCATCGGCCACAAACGCACTCACTGCATCTTCCAGCTGCGCGGCATGGTCACCCATGGCGCGTGCGGCGGCGCTGGCGTCCTGCATGCGGGTGACGCCGTCGCGCATGTCGGCGTCTACGCCGGCGAGGGTGTGATGCACCTGCGCGATGCTGCCGGCTTCCTGTTGCGAGGCGACGGCGATCCTGCTGAGCGTGCTGCTGACCTGGCCGATGGTGGCGACGATGTGCTGCATGCCTTCGCCAGCGTGGCGCACCTGCTGCACGCCGGCCTGCATATGCGTGACCGATTCGCCGATCAGCGTCTTGATCTGGCTGGCGGCGGTGGACGAGCGTAATGCCAGCGCGCGCACTTCGCCGGCGACCACGGCGAAGCCGCGGCCTTCTTCGCCGGCGCGTGCAGCTTCGACGGCGGCATTCAAGGCCAGAATATTGGTCTGGAAGGCGATGCCGTCGATGACCGAGACGATGTCCTGGATGCTGCGCGAGGCCTGTTCCATCTGCTGCATGGTGCCCATCGCCTGGTGCATGGTGTCGCCGCCGCTGCGTGCGGCCTCGGATGCGGCGGCGGTGAGCTTGTCGGCGTCGGCTGCCTGCGCGGTGTGCTCCTGCATGGTGCCGAGCACCGCCTGCATCTGGGTGGCGGTGCGGCCCAGGGTGGCCGACTGCCGCTGCACCTGCTGCTCCAATGCATCGTTGCGGGTCAGGATGTGGCCGGCGGCGTGATTGATCGCGGTGCTGGAGCTGCGGATCTGCGTGATGATGCGCGCCAGCTCGTCAGCGGTGGCATTGGCGTCGCGCTTCATCTGCTCGAACACGCCTTCGCAGTGGCGGTCGATGCGCTGGGTCAGATCGCCACGTGACATCGCCGCCAGCATGCGACGCATGTCCTGCAGGCTGTCGTCGGTGATGGCCAGGAACTGGTTGACGCCCTCGGCCAGCTGGCCGAGTGTGCCGCTCCTTGGATTTCCGTGCAGGCGGGCACCGAGCTCGCCACGCGCAGCCTGGGCAATGACCGTGGCAAGCTGCTCTTCCAGCGCCAGGTCCTGGGTGCGGTCCTGCCACTCCACCACCACGCCCAGCGAGGCGCCGTCGTCATCGCGGACCGGAGTGATGTTTTCCTGCAGCTGCAACGCCGCCAGCGCGCGCGTTTTGCTACTGCCTGCGTCATGCCCCAGCAGCACCGCATCGGCAAGTGCGGTGTGCAGCACATGCGCATCGACCTGCGTGCTCAGTTGCTGGAACGATTGATTGCGATAGATGGCAGCGCCCTGTCCGTCGACGATGGCCACCGCCATTGCCGATGCATCCAGCGCCAGGCGGATACGGCGATTTTCCAGCAGCAGTTGCTGCTGTTGGGCGATGCGCTCTTCCACCTGCACGCTCATGCGCACCAACGCCTGCGCCAGCGAGCCGCTGCGGAAGGGCTGCTGCAGGATGGCTGGCGGCAAGGTGGCGCCGGTGGCCAGGGTGTCGGCCAGTTCGGCCAGCGATTCGGCCTCGTGGTCGAGGGCATCGACCTGGCGGCGCAGCTGGATGGCCATCACGCAGACGAAGGCGGTTTCGACGATCACGTAGCCGGCATGCAGCACCACGATGCCGAAGCCGCTGCCGACGGTGAACGCCTGCACCGGCATGCCGCGCGATTGCAGCCAGTAGAACGCCAGGTGATGCACGGCGATGGCGCCTGCGGCGACCACCACCGGCAGCCAGTCGCGGTAGTACAGCAGCAGCGCCAGGATCACGAACACGCCAAAGTGCATTTCCACCAGGCCATGCGCCTGCTGGATGGTGGCCGCGACCAGGGCCATCAGCACCAGCGCGTTGGTGATGCGGGTCAGGCGCGTGCCGGGGTTGGCCTGCACTTGCCAGGCCATCAGCAACAGGCTGGGCAGCGTGACCGCCAGAAACGTGGTCCATTGGCCCTGGTACCAGGCCAGGCCCAGCGAGCCGACGCTCTGCAGCACGGCCAGCCACAGAAACAGCCGGTCGGCCTTGATCGCCAGGCGGGTGGCGTAGGTGGAGGTCGGCGGTGCCGATGCGGACAGTTCCATCATGACAGCGACTCCACGGCACAGGGACAAGGGGACACCAGCGCGGCACCCGGGGTGCGCGCCAGGACATCGGGTAACCAGCGCGACCAATCCGCCGCGCCGGCCGTGCCGCACACCGCGCCGCCGTCTGCGGGGCCGGCGTAGCGTGGCTGCCCGTCAGCGCCGAGCAGCCACACGGCATAGCCGCTGCCACGCAGTGCGGGGGTGTCGAGCATGCGCACCTGGCCGCCACGCGCACGTACCGCGCTGCTGAGCACGGCCCAGGCGCGATCGGCGGCCGGGTCGGTGCAGGCGCAGGCACCTGCGACGCCGATCAGCATCGGCGCCCGCTGCGCGGCCGGCAGGCTGGCCTGGACCTGCGCCCATGCACTGGCGACGTCATTGGCTTGCGCGTGGGGCGTGGTCCAGGCCACGGCGATCCAGCCGCACCACAGCGCGAGCAGGGCAGCGCCCAGGGTGCGTCGCGTTGAGGCGGACAGGGTGCCGAAGACGGGCATGGCGCAGCGGATTCGCGAGATAAGGTGAGCCCCTTATCGGATACCGGTGCATACGCTTGAGCCGGCTTGCGATTGAAATTAGCGATGGCAGCGATAGCATGCGGCAGGCCCGTTAAGCCGCAAGGGTTTGCGGGCGACGCGTGGCGTGGTTGCGCTGGCAGACGTTTATCCGGCGCGGGATTTTGTGAGCACGCGTTCACAGATCGATGGCGGGTCCGCCGCGTGCGTAGCAGGCCGTGGTGGCTGTGATGTCGTCACTCTGGAGTCGGGTCCAGGTGCCAGGGCGTGCCCTCGACAGCAGCGATGCATGGCAGGCCCGCCACTGAGCCGTCCACGCTTCCGGGCCAAGCGCCGATGCCTCGACGGAGCACGCCTGGCAGACGCGGAATCCATCCACCGCTGCGCCTAGTGCACGCGCCTAGGCGGTCAACCAACGCGCCGAGGCGCCCACCTGCCGTCAGCGCCGTCGGCTCGCTTGCCGATGCTGCCGGCCGGCGCTTACGCCATCGCTTCGTCGGCATCCAGCGCAACCGCCGGCTGCTGGGCATGATCGAAGCGTTCGCGTGCGGAGCGGATGGCCGCATGGTTCTCGCCTGCCCAGTTGAGCAGCTGCGAAATCGGGCCGAGCAGCGCCACGCCGAGCTTGGACAAGGCATATTCCACGCTGGGCGGCTTGGTCGCGTAGACCTTGCGGGTGATCATGCCGTTGCGCTCGAGGTTGCGCAGGGTCTGGGTCAGCATGCGCTTGGAGATGTCCGGCACGGCGCGCTGGATGGCGCTGAAGCGGGAGGGGCCGGGGATCAGCGTCAGCAGGATCAGCATGGTCCATTTGTCGCCGATCTGATCGAGCACGTCGCGCACCGGGCACTTGGTGGCGTCGAACGGCATACCTTGCAGGGACGGCGGCGGCGGAAACAGAGCAATCGCGTTCACTGGGATATCTCACGGTAACCAGGGGGTGGAAAACTGCCTCCTTGCGGAGGTTCGAACGGCCCTGACAATAGGTGCGCGGACCAAGAGTCTAGATAGTAGACCACACCTCTTATCAATACCTACTGGAGTTCACCATGGCACACACCTCCCCCCTGATCCTCGTCACCGGCGCCAGCGGGCAGCTGGGCGCATTGGTGGTCGAAGCACTGCTGGCGCGTGTCCCGGCCGCTCGGATCGTAGCAACGGCCCGCGATACTGCGTCACTCGCACAGTTCGCAAAACGCGACATCACCGTGCGTCGCGCCGACTACGCCGACCCGCAGAGCCTGGATCAGGCCTTCGCAGGCGTGGGCCGGGTGCTGCTGGTGTCGTCCAATGCGGTGGGCGAACGCGTGCCGCAGCACCGCAACGTGATCGAGGCCGCCAAGCGTGCCGGCGTGGAGTTGCTGGCCTATACGAGCGTGCTGCATGCCGATACCAGCACGCTGGCGCTGGCACCCGAGCATGTGGCCACCGAGGCACTGCTGCACGAGAGCGGCGTGCCGCACGTGCTGCTGCGCAATGGCTGGTACACCGAGAACTACACCGGCTCGATCGCGGCCGAGGTGGCACATGGCGCGGTGATCGGCAGCGCCGGCGAGGGCAGGATCAGTGCGGCCACGCGCGCCGACTATGCCGAGGCCGCCGCAGCGGTGCTGGCCGCCGACACGCCTCAGGCCGGCAAGGTCTACGAACTGGCCGGCGATACGGCCTTCACGATGGCCGAGTATGCCGCCGAGGTGGCGCAGCAGTCGGGCAAGCCGGTTGCCTATCACGACCTGCCCGAAGCCGACTACGCGGCGGCCTTGGTGCAGATCGGCCTGCCGGCCGCATTCGCACAGGTGCTGGCGCAGTGCTCGGCGTCCTCGCGCGGCGGCAGCCTGTTCGACGACAGCCACACGCTGAGCCAGCTGATCGGCCGCCCGACCACCCCGCTGCGCGATGCGGTGGCGGCGGCCTTGCACGCGACGCCGGCTGGCTGAGCCGAGCCCTGGCACGGTGTTGCGCGACACCGTGCAGCCGCACCGGCCTGGCGCTACGCCACGCGGTGCGTGATCCGGCAAAGGCGGGCGATGACCCCGCCTTTGCTATGTTTCTGAGTCATCGTCCCTTGCCCACGCGTTGGCGACGACGACAGCACGCCATGGCCGTGCCAAGCACGCGCTTCGGCCTTTGCGTCGGCAGCTGCTCCTGGCGACACCATCTGCCCATGGCACCGAAGGTCCGATGGCCGGCAGCAGCAACCAAAGCGTCACATCCGCGCCTGATGCCCGCGCCGCGCGCCGCTGGGCCGGCCTTCTGCGCGTCGCACAATTGACACGCGCCAGACACGCAGCTGACACAGCGTTGCGCTGTGCGGGGCCACCGATGTCACCAAACTGACATCAAATCTAAATATAACTGCACGCATTGCCGCACCGTCAGGACGACCGGGCGCCTGGTGGGCGTGCCGGCGCCGTGTTCGCCGCCCGCCGGGCAGCGCCGGCCTGACGCTGCCGCCGACCCGTTTCCCTTGCACGAGCCGGACCAATGAAAAAACGCAATCTCGCCACCGTCCTGTGCGCCCTCAGCGCGACCGCCAGCGGCAGCACGCTGGCCGCCGAGCTGGAGCTGTACGTCGACCGCAAGACCAAGCAGATCTTCGCCGAGCCGGCCCCGGGCCGCGACAAGCTGGGCAAGTTCGTGCAGGTGGACGAGAACGGCAAGCTGCCGGCGTCGGCGATGCCGGCCGCACCGGCACTGCCGCCCGCCCCTGCGGCGCCGGTGCCTGCCGACACCGCCATTGCCCAGGCCGCACCTGCACCCGTGCCGGCTGCAGCACCGGCCAAGGCCGGCGAGGCCGGCAAGAAGTGGTACGACAAGCTGAGCCTGCGCGGCTACACGCAGATCCGCTACAACCAGGGCATCGGCGGCGACGCGCAGGATCTGCGCGCACCCGGTGACCGCTTTATCGGCAACGACCAGAGCCTGGGCATCCGGCGTGCGCGCCTGGTGCTGAGCGGCGATCTCAACGAGCACGTGTCGCTGTACTTCCAGCCGGATTTTGCGAGCACGCCGACCGGTTCGACCACCTCCAACTTCGCGCAGCTGCGCGATGCGTATGCCGACATCTACTTCGACAAGAAGCGCGAGTACCGCGTGCGCGTGGGCCAGTCGAAGATGCCGTACGGCTGGGAGAACCTGCAGTCCAGCCAGAACCGTCTCACCCTGGACCGCGCCGACGCGCTCAACTCCGGCCTGCGCGACGAACGCGATATCGGTGCGGTGTTCTACTACAGCCCCACCGTGGCCAAGGGCCGCTTCCAGGATCTGGTCAAGTCGGGCTTGAAGGGCTCGGGCGACTACGGCGTGATCGGTGCCGGTGTGTACAACGGCCAGGGCGCCAACCGCGCCGAGCGCAACGACAGCATGCATGCGGTGGTGCACGCCACCTACCCGTTCAAGTTCGCCAACGGCCAGTACCTGGAAGTGGGTGCCGATGCCTACAGCGGCCGCTTCGTGCCGACCGCGGCGGCAGTCAACATCGGTGGCCGCAGCTTCACCCCGGCCATCACCGACCCGAACGGCTACACCGACCAACGCGTGGCCGCGCACATCATCTACTACCCGCAGCCGTTCGGCCTGCAGGCCGAGTGGACAGTGGGCCGCGGCCCGGAGCTAGATGTCGCAAAGCGGCGCATCCGCACCCGTTCGCTGAGTGGCGGTTACGTGCAGGCGATGTACAAGCACGATGGCAGCTACGGCACCTTGCTGCCGTACCTGAAGTGGCAGACCTACCGCGGCGGCTCCAAGTTCGACACCAATGCGCCGCGCATGCGCCTGGACGAGGTGGAAGCCGGCGTCGAGTGGCAGCCGATGGATGCGCTGGAACTGGTGTTCGCCTATTCGAAGATGAAGCGCACCGACGTCACCACCGCGCCGTATCCGGTGGTGGAAGGCGACTTGCTGCGGCTGCAGTTGCAGGTCAATTACTGAGCCCTGCACCGTGATGGAAGACCAACAAGCCCCCGCATGCGGGGGCTTGTTGGTGGTTGCGTCGCTAGCCGTGGTGGCCGCTAGCGTCAGCAGGATGGCGCTAGCCGCGGCCCTGTTGCTTCGGCCGCCGACCCAGCGCCTGCACCGGCGCGCTAGCGGGCTGCCAGTTCTGCGCGAATAATGTCTGCGCCTGCGCTGAGGGCCTTGAGCTTGCCTCTTGCAACGTCCCGGGCCAGAGGCGCCATCCCGCAGTTGGTGGAAGGGTAGAGCTTATCGGCATCGACGAAGCGCAAAGCCTTGCGCAGCGTATCGGCCACTTCTTCCGGCGTTTCGATCGTATTGCTCGCCACGTCGATAGCCCCGACCATCACCTTCTTGCCGCGCACCAGTTCGATCAGGTCGATCGGCACGTGCGAGTTGTGGCACTCCAGCGAGATGATGTCGAGCGTGGATGTCTGCAGCTTGGGAAACGACTCTTCGTACTGACGCCACTCCGACCCTAGAGTCTGCTTCCAGTCGGTATTGGCCTTGATGCCGTAGCCATAGCAGATGTGGACGGCGGTCTCGCACTTGAGCCCTTCGACCGCACGCTCGAGGGTGGCAACACCCCAGTCGTTGACCTCGTCGAAGAAGACATTGAAGGCCGGCTCGTCGAACTGGATGATGTCCACGCCGGCCGCTTCAAGCTCCCTGGCTTCCTGGTTGAGGATGACGGCAAATTCCCACGCCAGCTTTTCGCGGCTCTTGTAGTGCGCGTCGAAGAGGGTGTCGATCATCGTCATGGGGCCAGGCAGCGCCCATTTGATCGGCTGGCGGGTCTGCTGGCGCAGGAACCTGGCATCGTCCACGAACACCGGCCTGGGGCGGCTCACCGCGCCAACGACGGTGGGGACGCTGGCGTCATAGCGATTGCGGATCCTGACAGTCTCGCGCTTTTCGAAATCGACGCCGCTGAGGTGTTCGATGAAGGTAGTGACGAAATGCTGGCGGGTCTGCTCGCCGTCGCTGACGATATCGATGCCGGCGTGCTGCTGTTCCTGCAGCGACAGGCGCAATGCATCCTGCTTGCCTTCGATCAGTTCTTCGTCCTGCAGCTTCCAGGGCGACCAGAGTTTCTCCGGCTGTGCGAGCCAGGACGGCTTGGGCAGGCTGCCGGCGGTGGAGGTAGGGAGCAGCTTTTTCATGATGAGTGGTGTCTTGCGTTCTTGTTGATCAGACAGCGTGGTGAGAAACCCACTGCGCGAGAATCTTGCCGTAGGGCCTGATGAAGTGCTCCTCGGTGAATTTGCCCTGTGTCACCGCGAGCTGGCTGCGCTCTTCCCGGTCGTAGACGATCTGGGTAGAGGAATAATCCTGGTGCTTCAGGCTCGGCTGGTAGATGGCCCCCGCCGCGGAATTGGCGTTGTAGATTTCCGGGCGGTAAATCTTCTGGAACGTCTCCATGGTGCTGATGGTGCCGATCAGCTCCAGATTGGTGTAGTCGTTGAGCAGGTCGCCGAAGAAGTAAAAAGCCAGCGGGGCGACGCTGTTGGGAGGCATGAAATAGCGCACCTGCAGGCCCATCTTCTCGAAGTAGCGATCGGTCAGGGAAAACTCGTCCTGCCGGTATTCGATGCCGAGCACGGGGTGCCGGTTGCCGGTTCGGTGATAGACCCTGCTGCTGGAGACGCTGATGCAGATGACCGGCGGCTTGGCGAAACGCGCCGTGTAGGCATCCGAGTCCACGAAGTGCTTGAACAGCTTTCCGTGCAGGCTGCCGAAATCGTTCGGGATGCTGAAGCCGGACGCATCCTGATTGTGCGCCGGCAGCAGCACGCTGAAATCGTAGTCGCGCACGTAGGAGGAAAAATTGTTCCCTGCGATGCCATCGATGCGCGCGCCGCTCGTCTTGTCGAGGATGCTGGGCTTCAATATCTCGATCAGCGGGAATGCATCGCCGCTTTCGTTCTCGCCGATGTTCATCTCGACAGAGATGATGTCCAGCTCCACCGCGTAGCGGTCGCGCGTGGGGTTATCCCAATGCGCCAGGTCGTTGCAGCGGTTGTTGATCATCGCAAGCGTATTGCGCAGGTTTTCCTGCCGACGCTGCCCCCTGGCCAGGTTGGCAAAGTTCGTCGTGTTGCGCGTATTGGCCGCGGGACGGTAGTCCTCGTCAAACCGCTGACGTTTGATGCTGAAGGTGAATTCCTGAGTCATTGCAAGCTGACGCCTTGTTTCCGAAATTGATTACGAGCGCAGGTCTCGGCGCAGGGGTGGATTCCTGCTGGATGGATGCCGGAACTTCGGATCGGTGGGCCATCGCCAACGAATCCTGTAGCCGGCAAAGGGTGTGGTGGCCCGCCGCGCAACCGTGACCGGGTGGCCTCAGGCCGCGGCCACGTTTTCTGCGGCGATGGCACCTGCCTGCCGCGTCAATGCGATCAGCGGCAATGCGCGCTGCACCGCCAGCCTGGCCCGCTCGGCCAGGGCTTCGTTGTGCACGCGGTAGTCCAGGAAGTCGCGGTCGGTGGCGTAGACGCCCAGCGGCAACGTGCGTGCCTGGAAGAAGCTGAAAAGTGGCCGCAACTGGTGGTCGATCACCAGCGCATGGCGCTCGCTGCCGCCGGTCGCCGCCAACAGCACCGGGGTGTCGATCAAGGCATCCTGGTGGATGAAGTCGAAGAAGTGCTTGAACAGCCCGGTGTAGGAGCCGCGATAGACCGGCGTGGTCACCACCACCACGTCCGCCTGCTCCACGGCCGCAAGTTCCTGCTCCACCGTTGCCGGCAGCTGCGAGCGCCAGACCGCGCCGGCGAACTGCGGCACCAACGCCCCGAGTTCGACCAGATGTTGCTCGCACGGCACGGCATCGGCGATCAGCGCCAGCAGGTGTTCGGCCAGGGCGACGGCCTTGGAGGGGCGCTGCAGCCCGCCGGAGACCGCGACGACGCGGAGGGGGTGTGGCACGTTGACAGTCATGCGGGTTGACCTGAAACGACGAACTCCGATGCTAGGGCTCGTATTCAATGAAGTAAAATGGTGTTATTTCAACAATCCATGAATTCGGATCATCTGAATGCTTGAGCGCATCCATCTCACCATCGTTCAGCAGGTCGAGCAGCAAGGCTCGCTGACCGCCGCCGCCGGCGTGCTGAACCTGACCCAGTCGGCGCTGAGCCACAGCATGAAGAAGCTGGAGCAACAGCTGGGCACCGACGTGTGGCTGCGCGAGGGACGCAACCTGCGCCTGACCCAGGCCGGCCAGTACCTGCTGGCGGTGGCGAACCGGGTACTGCCGCAGCTGGACCTGGCCGAGGAGCGCCTGGGCCAGTTCGCGCAGGGCGAACGCGGTGCACTGCGCATCGGCATGGAGTGCCATCCCTGCTACCAGTGGCTGCTCAAGCTGGTGGCGCCCTATCTGGCCACCTGGCCGGATGTGGATGTGGACGTCAAGCAGAAGTTCCAGTTCGGCGGTATCGGCGCGCTGTTCGGCTACGAGATCGATCTGCTGGTCACGCCCGACCCGCTGTACAAGCCCGGGCTGCGGTTCGAGCCGGTGTTCGACTACGAGCAGGTGCTGGTCGTGGCCAAGGGCCATGCGCTGGCGTCGGCCGCCTACGTCAAGCCCCAGCAGCTCACACGCGAGGTGCTCATCAGCTATCCGGTGGACCTCGAGCGCCTGGACATCTACAGCCAGTTCCTGCTGCCGGCCGGTGTCACGCCCAGGCGCCACAAGGCCATCGAAACCACCGACATCATGATGCAGATGGTGGCCAGTGGCCGCGGCGTGGCCGCCATGCCACGCTGGCTGGTGGAGGAATACGCCGCCAGGATGGACGTGGTGCCGGTGCGGTTGGGTGCGCGCGGCATCGCCAAGCAGATCTTCCTGGGCGCACGTGAGGCCGATATCGCCGTCGACTACCTGCGCGCCTTCATCGAACTGGCCCGCCAGCCTGCCAATGGCACCGCCACGACATCCGGAGCCCACTGATGGATACCACCGCAACCCGCGCGCCACTCCCCCTGCCTGCCGGCCACGACAAGGTGTTGCTGCATTCCTGCTGCGCGCCATGCTCCGGCGAGGTGATGGAGGCCATGCTGGCGTCCGGCGTCGACTACACCATCTTCTTCTACAACCCCAACATTCATCCACGCAAGGAATACGAGCTGCGCAAGGACGAGAACATCCGCTTTGCCGAGCAGTGCGGCGTGCCCTTCGTCGATGCCGACTACGATCGGGACAACTGGTTCGAGCGGGCCCGCGGGATGGAGAACGAACCCGAGCGCGGCGTGCGTTGCACCATGTGCTTTGACATGCGCTTTGAACGCACCGCGCTGTATGCGCACGAGCACGGCTTCCCGGTGATCACCAGCTCCCTGGGCATCTCGCGCTGGAAGAACATGCAGCAGATCAACGACTGCGGCGTGCGCGCTGCGGCCAGGTATCCCGGCCTGATGTACTGGGAATACAACTGGCGCAAGGGCGGCGGTTCTTCGCGCATGGTCGAGATCAGCAAGCGCGAGAACTTCTACCAGCAGGAATACTGCGGCTGCGTCTACTCGCTGCGCGACACCAATCGGCACCGCGTGGAAAGCGGGCGCAGTCGCATACAACTGGGCGTGAAATTCTACGGCGATGCGGAACAGGACGATTGAGTGCAAGCGGGTCTTGGGGCGCGGCCGGGATCTCGATGTGCTCTTGTCCCCTGCCCGCTCGATCGGGGCTGACGCAGCGGCGCAGCCACTCACCACCACAGGACGGCAACACCTTTGACTGATCCGGACACGCCCAGCCTCGCCAGCACCATCACCGAGGCCTATTCGCTGGAGGTCAGCGCAAAGCACATTGCCGGGCTGGCTGCTGCGGCGCCCCGGATCACGCGTGGCGCAACCATTGCCATCCCCTACCTGCCCAACCAGGACGACGACGCGCGGCTGGCCGCGGCACGAATGGTGCGCACACTCGGCTTTCAGCCGATGCCGCACCTGTCCGCGCGCCGTATCGCCTCGCGCGAGCAGCTGCATGCCTTTGTCAGCCGCGCCGTCGATGACGCCGGCGTCGAGCGCTGTTTGGTGATTGCGGGCGATCCGCCTGCTCCGCTCGGGCCGTTTCCGGACAGCTTGTCGCTGATCGATACCGGGATCTTTGAGTGCTCCGGCATCCGGACCATCGCCGTGGCGGGGCATCCGGAAGGGCATCCAAGCATGCCTGCAGCCGATCGATGGGAGGTGCTGCAGCGCAAGTGTCGCAGCATCACCGAGCGCGGCATGGCGCCGCTGATCGTCACCCAGTTCGCGTTCGATGCCGACATCGTGCTGACGTGGTTGCAGGCGCTGCGCGCGCACGGCATTGCATATTCTGTGCGTGTGGGCGTACCCGGCCCTGCCGGCGTGGCGGTGCTCGCACGCTATGCCGCTAGCTGCGGTGTCGGCGCATGCGCATCGATGTTGTCCAAATACGGCATCTCGTTCGGCAAGCTGTTGGGCACCGCTGGGCCGGATCGTTTTGTGGAACGGCTGGCCACTGGCCTGACTGATGCGCACGGCGAGGTCCGCATGCACTTCTATCCATTTGGCGGCATCGCACAGACTGTCGCGTGGGTGGAGCAGTACCGCTCCCGCTCCGCGCACGTTTAGGCGGACTGAGGCACGCCGAATTCGGCGCTGCAGATCGACCGCAGACCTCTGACTTTCATCAAGCGATGCGTCGTGGACCTCGACATGTCCACGACCTCGATCACATTCTGTACTTTTTAGTTCTGGCGGTTTGTTTGCTGCGCGTGAGGTGCTGCAGCGCACAGCAGACCTGTCACAAGCGCGCGGTATAACCATCGACGAATCGCGGCGAGGGGGCGCTGCATCCGATGCCGTTGCCATGCGCGGCGGCATCGCTTCTGCAACGTTCAAGGAGAGATGTCGCCATGCCGAAGCCGTCGCTGTTGTCCCTGCTGTGCACCCTGTCGCTGGCCTCCACGCCGCTTGCCGCGGCCGAGCTGCAACCCAAACAACTGGCTGGCCCACCGGAGGAGTTCGCGCAGATGCGCGCACCCGATCCGGCCGAGTCGGCGATCCTGTCCAAGAGCGCCTTGCTGCCGGTGGAGTTGACGCCGGCCGGCAAGTCCGCACGCTGGCAAGGCAACTTGCCGGTGGAAAACGGCCATCTGCGTTTCATGGTGCTGGCCGGCGATCAGCCGTGGGAGGCGGCGGTGACTGCACCACGTGTTGCCGGCGCACGTGCCGCTGCTGTTGCACCGCAACTGCAGGCACAACGCACACTGCTGGGCAGCGCCGAGAGCGCCAGCAGCGGCATGCGTTACGCGGTGGAGTCCGCGCAGAACGGCAACTGGGCGCTGACGCTGCAATCGTCGAAGCCGGTGGCGCAACGCGGGTATGTGCTGATGGAAGGCGATGCGCGCACGCAGCTGGCCTCGTACCCGCGCCATCGTCGGCAGCAGGTCGGCCAGTCGCTGACGCTCAACGCCTTGCTCAGTGGCAACGATGCAGGCGGCGCGAGCTTGCTGGCCGCGCAGGCGGGGCAGATCGAGACAGCGAGCCTGCGTGTGATCGACCCGCAAGGCGGCATCCGCACGCTGCCGATGGCCGATGACGGGCAGCACGACGATGGTGCTGCCGGCGATGGCGTGTATGGCGGCACGTTCCAACCGACAGCCGAAGGCACCTGGATTGCACAGGTGATCGTGCGTGGTCGCGACCAGGCCGGGCAGCCGTTCGTGCGCACCAGCGAGCATGTATTGCCGGTGCTGGATACCTCCCTGCGTCTACTCGGCAACGCACTCAGCGCACGCACTGCCGACGGCACCCGGCTCAGCATTGCCTTGCCGGTCGCCGCGCGCGGCAAGGCACCATCGCATTACCGCGTGTTTGGCCAGGTCTGGGGCACCGATGCCAAGGGCAAGGACGTGCCGGTGGCATGGATCGGCGGCATGCTGACGCCGCAGCAAGGCCAGCTGCCGTTGAGCCTGGACGAACGCTGGGTCGCGCGTGCCGGCGCGCGCGCGCCGTTTACGCTGCGCGGGCTGCGCATCGAAGACCCGGACCATTACATCCCGCTGGTACAGGCCGACACGCTGCCGTTGCAGCTGCCCGCGTTGCGCCGCGCCAGCATCGCGCGCTCTGCCGCCGCGATCGACGAAAGCATGCGCATGGGCCCGCGTCCGACGACGCTGGCCCGTGCCACTACGATGGCGCAACCGCAGGCCGCGGGGTCACAACTGGTGCTCGTGCATGGCTATTGCTCCAACGGCGTGTGGCCGCAGGCGCAGTTCACCAATGCGTCCTCGTTCCTCGATGCCAAACAGAACCGCAGCAACGACCAGTTCGCACAGCGCTTGGCGCAGTTCGCCAGTCAATGGTCCTCGTTCGCGACGGTGGCGCACAGCCAAGGCGGCATGGCCGCGCTGCATCTGTATACCTACTACTGGAGCGGGCTGGATAACGCCACGGGTGGGCGGGTGATGCAGTCGGTCGGCACGCCGTACCAGGGCACCAATCTGTCCGGCATTCTGGCGGCGGTAGGCTCGTGGTTCGGCGTGGGTTGCGGCACCAATACCGACATGACCTACGACGGCGCCAAAGCCTGGTTGGCCGGTATTCCGGCCGATGCGCGCGCCAAGGTCAACTACTACACGACCTCGTTCGCCAAGACCAACTGGTACACCAACGACTACTGCAACGCGGCCTCGGACCTGGTACTGAACGACCCGGAAGATGGCACCGTGGAGCAGGTCAACGCGCAGCTACCCGGCGGCGTCAATCGCGGCCACACCACCGGGCAATGCCACACCACCGGCATGCGCGACCCCGCGCAGTATCTGGATGCCAGCCGCAATGCGGTGATGAACGCCAACGCGGCGAAGTGATGCGGTCCTAGCAATGATTGAACGCTGTGGGTGCATCGGTTTCTAGAGCGGACGATTTGCGGGTTTCCAGCAAGGCCCTTGCCCGCCCACCATCGCAGGACACGCCGCAAGTACGTCCATCTAGGCTCTTATGCGGCATCCATGCCGCGTAAGGTCCCGCGACGGTGAGCGGGCAAGGACCCGTCGAGATGGTCGGTGCGTGGTTGCAAGCGGTGTATGACGTGTGCTGGTCGGATCACCGTGGGTTCGATCAACCCCTCGCCATTTTTCCATCCCAACCCGAGCAGCAGGCGGGCTTTCAACACGCAAGCCACAGACTGTTGATTTGCTACCGCAAGCCGAGCAACAAGCTCTCAAGAAAACAGCCGACCAACTCTTTGGTGCGATGTCCTTGCCGGTTGCGGGACCCTCGGCGGCATGGATGCCGCCGAGGAGCCTCCACGGATGGATTCACGGCGTGTCCCGCAAGCGGTGAGGGCATCGCACGCTCAACTCACCTAGCTTTTGACTCAAGGCTTGGAGCGCGCCTTAACGGAGCTAGGCTTCGAAGGCTTGGTTGCTTTATGCGTGGTGTCGCGATGCACTTGGACTATGTGGATAGATCAGGTGTAGAGCTGCTGATCTACGGCTTGGCTGCAGGGCCCTTGCCCGCCCACCCTCGCAGGACACGCCGCAAGTACGTCCCTGTAGGCTCTTACGCGGCATCCATGCCGCGTCAGGTCCCGCGAGGGTGGGCGGACAAGGGCCCGTCGAGATGGTCGGTGCATGATTGCGAGCAGCACGCTCCGCGCTGCCCGATGAGGTGCGGTTTGAGCAGCTTCTTTTGATCCGGGTACTGTCGCTGCCATTGCGGATCTGACGGATGCGCTTGCGCTCGTGCATCCATGCAGGGCTACTGTTGCGCCAGCGGTTGCGATTGCGCATCGGCGCCGCCGCCGAGCACCTTGTACAAGGTCACCCGGTTGCTTGCTTCGGTCAGCCGCAGGCTGATCAAGGTCTGCTGTGCGCTGTAGAGCGAGCGCTGCGCGTCCAGCGCCACCAGATAGCTGTCCACGCCGTTGCGGTAGCGCGCATCCGACAGGGTGAAACCGCGTTGTGCCGCATCCACCAGGGCGCGCTGCGCGTCCATGCGTTCGTCCAGCTGGGTGCGCTCGGCCAGCGCGTCGGCCACTTCACTGAAGGCGGTCTGGATCGCCAGTTCGTATTGGGCGATGGTGATGTCCTTCTGCAGCTTGGCCACATCCAGTTCGGCCTTCAGGGCGCCGGCGCGGAAGATCGGCAGGCTCACGCTGGGCGTGAACGACCAGGTGTGGTCGCCATCGAACAGGCTGGACAAGGCATCGCTGCCACGCCCGACATTGCCGGTCAGCGAGATGGTGGGGAAGAACGCCGCACGCGCTGCGCCGATGTCGGCGTTGGCGGCCTTGAGCGTGTGCTCGGCCGACAATACGTCCGGGCGCTGCAACAGCACGCGCGATTCCAGCTGCGCCGGCAACGGTGCCAATGCCACGCCGCTCTCGATCGCATCGGCAGCCGGCAACAACGCCGCCGGTACCGACGTGCCCACGACCAGGTTCAGCGCATTGCGCGACTGCGCCAGCTGGGTGGTGAAGCTGGCGACATCGGCGCGCGCGCTTTCCACGCTGGTCTGGATCTGCGCCAGATCCAGCCCGGAGACGATGCCGTTGTCGTGCTGCAATTCGGTCAGGCGCAGCGTCTTGCGCTGGCTCTCCAGGGTCTGCTGGGCAAGTGCCAGCCGCTGCTGATCGGCGGCCACGGTGAGCCAGTCGCTGGCCACTTCGGCCACCAGGCTCAGGCGGGTGCTGCGCTGGGTCTGCTCGCTGGCCAGATAGGTCTCCAGCGCTTCGTTCTTGAGGCTGCGGATGCGCCCGAACAGGTCCAGCTCCCAGCTGCTGATCCCCACCTGCCCGGTGGCGCTGCGGATGATCTGCGGCGCGCCGGTGAAACTGGTCGCGGCTGCGGCACGTTGCGCCGTGTGCGAGACGGTAGCGTCCACCGCCGGAAACAGGTCCGCACGCTGGATGCGGTACTGCGCACGTGCCTGCTCGATATTGAGCACGGCCACACGCAGATCGCGGTTGTTGTCCAGCGCCAGTGCGACCACCTGTTGCAGGCGCGCATCGACCAGCACCTGCCGCCAGTCCAGCCCAGCCGCAGCGGTGGTGCGGCCATCGGCACTGTCGCCGTGGGGCGGGCTGCCGGTGTCGCCGACCACGCCGGGCACCGGTGCATCCGGGCGCGCATATTGCGGCGCCATGCTGACGCAGCCGCTCAATGCGATGGCACAGGCCGCCGCCAGGCTGAGGGATGTCGTGCGCATCATGGCGTTACCTCGGAGGTGGAAACGACGGGGGAGTGCGCGGCCGCCTTGCCGGGAAACAGGCTGCGCACCATCACGTAGAACAACGGCACGAAGAAAATGCCAAGCACGGTGGAGGCCAGCGTGCCGCCCAACACGCCGGTGCCCAGCGAATGGCGTCCGCCGGAGCCGGCGCCGCTGCTGATCACCATCGGCAGCACGCCGAGCATGAAGGCCAGCGAGGTCATCAGGATCGGGCGCAGGCGCATGCGTGCGGCGTGCAGGGTGGCCTCGATCAAGGGCTGGCCTTTCTCTTCCAGCTCCTTGGCGAACTCCACGATCAGGATACCGTTCTTGGCGGCCAGGCCCATCGTTGCCAGTAGGCCGACCTGGAAATAGATGTCGTTGGACAGCCCGCGCATCCAGGTCGCGAGCAGCGCGCCGACGATGCCCACCGGCACCGCCAGCATCACCGAGATCGGGATCGACCAGCTCTCGTACAACGCGGCCAGGCACAGGAACACGAACACCAGCGACACCGCATACAACATCCAGGTCTGGGTGCCGGCCGCCTGCTCCTGATACGACATGCCCGACCAGGCGTAGCCCACGCCCTTGCCCATGCCGTCCACTTCACCGGCGATCGCGGTCATCGCATCGCCCGAGCTGATGCCGGATGCGGCGCTGCCGGTGATCTCCATCGATTCGCTGCCGTTGAAGCGGGTCAACACCTGCGGCGCATACGCCCAGGCGCTGCTGGCGAACGCCGAGAACGGCACCATGGCGGCGTCGCTGTTGCGCACGTACCAGCGGTCGATATCGCCGGGCAGCATGCGTGCGGACGCTTCGCCCTGCACGTACACGCGCTTGACCCGGTTGTTGTTGAGGAAGTCGTTGACGTAACGCCCGCCCATCACGGTGGAGAGCGTGGTGTTGATGTCGGCTGCGGCCACGCCCAGCGCGCCGGCCTTGGCATCGTCGATCTGCACGCGGTAGGTCGGCGCGTCGTCCAGGCCGTTGAAGCGCACCGCCGTCAGGTTCTGATTGCCGTTGGCCAGCTGCAGCAACTGCTTGCGTGCTTCCACCAGCGCCTCGTGGCCGTTGCCGGCGGCATCCTGCAATTGCAGGGTGAAACCGGAACTGGTGCCCAGCCCGTTGATGGCCGGCGGCGTCAATGCAAACACCTGCGCGTCGGGCAGCGTCATCATCATCGCGCCGGTGATGCGCTGGGCCACTTCCTGCGCCGAACCCTCGCGGTCGGCCCAGTCCTTGAGGCGGATAAAGCCCATACCCGAGTTCTGGCTGCTGCCGGCCAGGCTGAAGCCGGAGATGGTCATGATGCCCTGCACTTCCGGCTGCTTGAGGATGAACGCGGTGGCCTGGTCGATCGACTGCTGGGTGCGTTGCTGGGTGGCACCGGCCGGTGCACTGAACATCACCATCAGCATGCCCTGGTCTTCCTCAGGCAGGAACGCGCTGGGCAGACGCCAGAACAGCAGGCCAAGCACCACCAGCAACAGCGCGTAGACCAGCGAGCCGAGCTTGCGATGGCCGACCACGCGTTCCACGCCACGCCCGTAGCGTTCGGTACCGCGATCGAAGCGGGTGTTGAACCAGGTAAAGAATGTGCCCAGCACACCCTTGCGCGAGACATGGCCGCCCTTGTCGATGGGCTTGAGCAAGGTGGCGCACAGTGCCGGACTCAGGGTCAGCGCAACCACCAGCGACAGGATCATCGCCGCGGCAATGGTCACCGAGAACTGTCGATAGATCTCGCCGGTGGCACCGCCGAAGAAGGCCATCGGCAGGAACACCGCGGTGAGCACCAGCGCGATGCCGACCAGGGCGCCGGTGATCTGGCCCATCGAGGTGTGCGTGGCCTCGCGCGGCGACATGCCCTGCTCGGCCATCAGCCGCTCGACGTTTTCCACCACCACGATGGCATCGTCCACCAGCAGGCCGATCGCCAACACCATCGCGAACATGGTCAGCGTGTTGATCGAAAAGCCCAGCAGCGACAACACCCCGAAGGTGCCCATCAGCACCACCGGCACCGCAATCACCGGTACCAGCGTGGCACGCCAGTTCTGCAGGAACAGGTACATCACCACGACCACCAGCACGATCGCTTCGATCAGGGTCTTGACCACTTCCTCGATGGAGATGCGCACGAACGGTGTGGTGTCGTAGGCGACCTCGTACTTCAGGCCGGCCGGGAAGTAAGGCTTGAGTGCATCCAGCTTGGCTTCCACCAGCTTGGCCGCGTCCAGCGCATTGGCACCGGTCGCCAGCTGCAGGCCCATGCCCGAGGCGGCCTTGCCGTTGAACTTGGAACTGGAGCCATAGGATTCCGAGCCCAGCTCCACCCGCGCGACATCGCGCAGGTACACGGTGGCGCCGCCGGCATCGGACTTGAGCACGATGTTCTCGAACTGCGCCGGTGTGCGCAGCTTGCTGCGCGAGGTCACCGTGGCATTCAGCTGCTGGCCCTGCAGCGCCGGCAATGCACCCAGCGCGCCCGACGAGACATCGGCGTTCTGCGCGGCGATCGCGCTGCTGACATCCGAGGGCATCAATGCGTAGGTGTGCAGTTTCTCCGGATCCAGCCACACCCGCATCGCGTACTCGGCACCGAACACGTTGACGCTGCCGATGCCGTTGAGGCGGCTGATCGGGTCCTGCAACGAGGACACCATGTAGTCACCGATGTCGGTGCTGTCCATGCTGCCGTCTTCGGAGGTGAAGGCCAGCACCATGAACATGCTGCCGCTGGCCGACTTGGTCACGGTCACGCCGTTGGTCTTGACCTCGTCAGGCAGCAGCGCCTCGCCTTGCGACACCTTGTTCTGCACCTGCACCTGCGCGGTGTCCGGGTCGGTGCCGGACTCGAAGGTCAGCGTGAGTTGCGCTGTGCCCGCCGAGCTGCTGCTGGAGGACATGTAGAGCAGATTGTCCAGGCCTGTCATCTGCTGTTCGAGGATCTGGGTGACCGAGTTCTGCACGGTCTCTGCGGAGGCACCGGTATAGGTCGCACTGACCGTCACCGAGGGCGGTGCGATGTCCGGGTATTGCTCCAGCGGCAGCGAGAAGATCGAGATCGCGCCGGCCAGCGTGATGACGATGGCGATGACCCAGGCGAAGATGGGACGGTCGATGAAGAAACGAGCCATGGGAGTTCCTCAGTCAGCCTTGGGCGTCGCTGCAGGCGTCGGCGTGGCCGCACGCGCAGCGGCAGCGGGTGCGCCCGGTGCGACTGCAGCGGCTGCATTCGGCGCTGCCGCCGGGGTAGCTGTGGTGGCGCTCACCTCGCGCGTCTTCACCGGCATGCCGACCTGGATCTTCTGCAGGCCCTGCACGATCACGCTCTCGCCCGCAGACAGCCCTTCGCTGACCACCCAGCGATCGCCCACCGCATCGCCGGTCTTGAGCACGCGCTGCGCCACCTTGCCATCGGCGCCGACCACCATCGCCACCGCCTCGCCCTTGCTGTTGCGGGTGACGGCCTGTTGCGGCACCAGGATCGCCTGCTCGTTGACAGCCATCGACAGCACCGCCTTGACGTACATGCCGGGCAGCAGCAGATGGTCGGGGTTCGGAATCACCGCACGCAGTTTCACCGTGCCGGTGGTGGCATCCACCGCGGTATCCACCACTTCCAGCGTGCCGGTGCGCGCGTAGGCAGTGCCGTCTTCCAGCAACAGCTTGACCTCGGCCTTGCCATCGACCGCCTTGAGCTGGCCGACATCGAGCTTGCGCCGCAGCTGCAGCAGCTGCGCGCTGGACTGGCTGACATCCACATAGATCGGATCGAGCTGGTTGATGGTGGTGAGCACATCGGTCTGGTCGGCGGTGACCAGTGCGCCCGGGGTGAAGCTCGAGGTGCCGATACGGCCGCTGATCGGCGCGGTGATGCGGGTGAAATCCAGATTGAGCTTTGCGGTTTGCAACGCCGCCCTGGCCGCGGTGACTGCGGCCTCGTTCTGGCGCAAGGTGGCGGTGGCGTCGTCGCCGTCCTGCTGGCTGACCGCATCGAGCTTGACCAGCGTCTGATACCGCTGCGCCTTGGGCCTGGCCGACAGCACCGCCGCTTCGGCCTGCGCCAGCTCGCCTTGCGCGGACGCATACGCGGCCTGGAACGGCGCCGGCTCGATCTGGTACAGCACCTGCCCGGCCTGCACCTGCTCGCCTTCGGTGAACAGCCGCTTGCGCAGGATGCCGCCCACTTGCGGGCGCACCTGCGCGCTTTGATAGGCCACGGTGCGCCCGGGCAGCGTCTGGTCCAGCGCCAGGCGCTGCACTTCCACGCGTTGCACGCCCACTTCCACTTGCCGCTGCTGCGGCGCTTGCGCAGGCGAACACGCCGCCAGTGCGATGGTGATCATGGCGGCCAGCAGCCACTGACGCGGCACCACGGCAGAACGGGAGGAAGCAACGCAACGCATACGGCGCACTCGGGAGTGATCGGAGGATGCGCACGCTACGCTGCGAATATGGAGCAAATTTGAAGATTTGCATCGACAGACAGCAGGCGCTTGCTTTCGGGGTTTAATGAAGTCCCAATACGGTTGTGCACGACATGCGCTGCATCGGCAGCTGCAGGCGCCGCTGCTGCAACCTGGCGTGACTGCAGCAAGCGCCCCATGCCTGACCTCGTTCGCAACAAGGTTGTCCCAGCCTCGATGAAACTCGGAATCACCGCCAAACTCTTCCTCGCCATCCTCAGCGCCTGCATTGCAGTGCTGCTGATCAATGGCCTGGCCGGGCAGCTGTTGCTCAGGAAGCAGTTTCTCGACTATCTCAGCGAGCAGGGCATCGAGCGGATGCTGGAAGTGTTGCCGCGCGTGCAGGCCGACTACGCCAAGCACGGCGACTGGAACTTCATCCGCGACAATCCCGATGCCTGGTTCGTGCTGATGCGCCCGGAGCTGCAGCAGAACCTGCCGCCACGCGCGCCACCGATCTCCGATCAGACCGGCGCGGTGTTTCGTTTCGCGCTGCTGGATCGCGACTACCGGGTGATCATCGGCAACCCCGACGTCAGCCGCACCGACACGCTGCGCCCGGTCGTGGTGCACGGGCAGACGGTGGGCTGGATGGGCATGCTGCCCTTCGAGAAGGTGCTGACCACCAACGACGCGCGCTTCTACCAGGCCCAGCAACGTCTGTGGTGGACTGTCGGCGCGGCGTCCATCGTGGTGGCCGCGCTGTTCGGCTGGCTGCTGTCGCGCACCTTGCTGCGGCGCGTGCGCAGCCTGACCGCGGCAACCCATCGCCTGGCGGCCGGCGACTACGGCACGCGACTGGAGGCGCGCATGCGCGATGAGCTCGACCAGCTCGCGCGCGACTTCAACCAGCTGGCGCAGGCACTGGACAACAACGAACGTGCGCGTCGCGATTTCATGGCCGATGTCTCGCACGAGTTGCGCACACCGCTGGCGGTGCTGCGCGCCGAGCTGGAAGCGCTGCAGGACGGTATCCGGCCGATGACGAGCGACTCGCTGACCTCGTTGCACCAGGAGGTCGGCCAGCTCGGCAAGCTGATCGAGGATCTCTACGACCTGTCGCTCACCGATGTCGGCGCGCTGGCCTATCGGCGCGCGCCGATTAATTTGAGCGTGGTGCTGCAGTCCACGTTGGCCGGCATGCACACGCGCATTGCCGCAGCCGGGCTCACGCTGCAGGCCCACGGCATCACTGCGCCGTTGCATGTCGACGGCGATGAACGTCGCCTGCAGCAGCTGCTGTCCAACCTGCTGGAAAATGCCTTGCGCTACACCGATGCCGGCGGCCAGTTGCGGGTGCAGTGCGCACGGCGCGCGCACCTGGTGGAGATCGTGATCGAAGACAGCGCGCCCGGCGTGCCGGCAGACAAGCTCGATCGCCTGTTCGAGCGCTTCTATCGCGTGGAAGGCTCGCGCAATCGCGCCAGCGGCGGCAGCGGGCTGGGCCTGGCGATCTGCCGCAATATCGTCGGCGCGCACGACGGCGAGATCCACGCCACCGCTTCGCCCCTGGGCGGCCTGCGCGTGACGCTGCGGCTGCCGGCCCTGGAGGCCTGATGGACGACACCACCACAGCACCGAACGCACACGTGCTGATCGTCGAAGACGAACCGCGCCTGGCCGCGGTGCTGGGCGAGTATCTGCACGCGGCCGGCTATTCGCATCATTGGGTGGCCGACGGTGCGCAGGCGATTGCCGCGTTTCGCGCGCAGTCGCCGGATCTGGTCCTGCTGGACCTGATGCTGCCCAATCGCGATGGCATGGAGATCTGCCGCGAGCTGCGCAGCCTCGGCGCGGTGCCGGTGATCATGGTGACCGCGCGCGCCGAAGAGATCGACCGCCTGCTCGGGCTGGAGATCGGTGCCGACGACTACATCTGCAAGCCGTTCAGCCCGCGCGAGGTGATTGCACGGGTGCGCGCGGTGCTGCGCCGCCACCGGCACGATCCCAATGCGGTGCCCACGCATGGATTGCTGATCGATGAGGCCGCCTGCCGCGCCAGCGTGGCCGGGCGCGACCTGGACCTGACCCAGGTCGAGTTCCGCCTGCTGCGCACGCTGTGCGCAGCGCCGGGGCGTGTCTACTCGCGCGAACAGTTGATGGACCACGTGTATGTGGACCACCGCATCGTCACCGATCGCACTGTGGACAGCCACATCAAGAACCTGCGCCGCAAGCTGGCCGAGGTGGGCGGCGAAGAATGGGTGCGCTCGGTGTACGGAGTGGGCTATCGCTTCGAGTATCTACCCACCGAAGCGTAATCAATATCCCCCCTTCGTAGGAGCGTGCCTGCGCGCGACGCACTCCCGACACCCCATCAACCACAGGCGCGATCCCCAACACTCACACCTTCAACCAACGCGTCGACATCGCAACGCCCACCATCAGCACCGCAACACCGAGCAAGGCGCCGACCAGGCCGATGCCATGCGCGGCGAAACCGATCAGCGCCGGCCCGGCCAGGATGCCGGCATAGCCCAGTGTGGTGACCGCGGTGATGGCGATGCTCTCCGGCATGCGCGTCTGGTTGCCGGCCAACGAGAACAGGGCCGGCACGATATTGGCGCAGCCCAGGCCGACCAATACGTAACCGGCCAACGAGGCCTGCCATGGGCTCACCAGCGTGAGCACGCAGAAGCCCGCGCTGGCCAGCAGCGCGCCCACCACGATCGAGCGGATGCGCCCCAGGCGCTCCACCACCGCATCGCCCAGCAGGCGCGTCACCGTCATGGTCAATGCAAACACCACATAGCCCACGCCGGCGGTGCTCGGGGCGACCTGGTGCACATCGGCCAGGAACACCGAGCTCCAGTCCAGAATGGTGCCTTCGGCCAGGAACACCACAAACGCCAGGATGCCGATGAACAGCACGATGCCCCTGGGCAGCGCGAGCAACGGCCCCTGTTGCGCCACGCGCTCGGTCCGCCAGTGGCGCACCGACGCCACGGCGACAAGCAGCATGGCGATCACCCCGGCAACCGCCGCGCTCGACGGGGAGAGCTGCGCCGACAGCAGCAAGGTCATCGCGCCGGCACCGACAAACCCGCCGATGCTGAAAAACGCATGGAATCCGGACATCATCGCGCGCCCGGCATCGCGCTCGACCACCACCGCCTGCATGTTCATCGCGCAATCCATCGCGCCCACGCCGGCGCCGAACACGAACAGCACCGCGCCCAGCAACCACGGATCGGCGACCACCGCCAGCAACGGCAGGCTGAGGCAGATCAGCGCCGACGTCACCGCCATGACCGCACGGAAACCGAAGCGCGCCGACACCGCGCCGGCCAGCGGCATCGCCAGGAACGAGCCTGCTCCCAGGCACAGCAGGATCAGGCCAAGCGCGCCATCGTCCACGCCGGTCCTGGCCTTGGCGAATGGCACCAGCACCGCCCAGACCGCGGCAGCAAAGCCGGGAATGAAGAACGCCGCGCGGGTGGCGTGCTGTTGCGCGCGAGCGCTGGAGCCGGGGATTAGCGACATGCAAAAAATTCCAGGAGGAAGCGGCGAGGAGAATGCGACGGTGGCCCCAGGCCGGCGCGCTCGCTGGCCGGACATGGCCCGACCACCGCTCCCTTGCGCGTGCTGCAACCGTCCGTGGGGATATGCGACGCTGCTAGCGAAACACCACCGTGCGATGGCCATTGAGCACGATGCGGTGCTCGACATGGCGACGCACCGCACGCGCAAGCACCAGCGATTCGGTATCGCTGCCCAGCCGCACCAGATCGCGTGGCGTCATCGCATGATCCACGCGCGCCACGTCCTGTTCGATGATCGGGCCTTCGTCCAGATCTTCGGTGACGTAATGCGCGGTGGCACCGATGATCTTGACCCCGCGTGCGTGCGCCTGGTGATACGGCTGCGCGCCCTTGAAGCTGGGCAGGAAGCTGTGATGGATATTGATCGCCCGCCCTGCCAATGCGCGGCACAACGCGGGCGAAAGAATCTGCATGTAGCGCGCCAGCACCACCAGATCGATCTGCAGCGCCTCGACCAGCGCAAGCAACTGCGCTTCCTGCGCGGCGCGCGTGGCGGCGCTTACTGGCAGATGGTGGAAGGCGATGCCATAGGAGGCGGCCAGTGGCGCGAAGTCGGCGTGGTTGGACACCACCGCCGCGATATCCACCGGCAATTGCCGGCTATGCATGCGGAACAGCAGATCGTTGAGGCAATGCCCCTGCTTGCTCACCAGCACCAGCAGCCGCGCGCGGCGGCGTGCATCGTGCAGCTGCCAGTCAATCTGGAACTCATCGGCCAGCTGCGCAAAGCGGCGTTCCAGCCCGGCAATGTCGGTGCCCGGCGGTTTGTCGAAGTGCACGCGCAGGAAGAAACGGCCACTTTCGTCGTCGCCAAACTGCTGTGCGTCGAGGATGTTGCAGGCCAGATCGAACAGCAGCCCGGTCGCGCGATAGACGATGCCGGTGCGGTCGGGGCAGGACAGGGTGAGGATGTAGTCGGAGCGCATCGGCACAATGATAGCCAATGCGCCCGGCTGCGGGCGCAGTGCTTGCGCCCGTAACTTTCCGCTGCGACTCAGCGCGGCGGCAGGCGCAGCATCAGCCGCCGATTGATCTCGTCCAGTTGTGCCATCGATGCCTCCACCGAGGTCTCCATCGCTTCCTGGGTGGTGATGTGCGCACGCAGATGCGCCGGGTCGGCCAGCTCGCCACGCACCAGAAACACGTTCTCGCCGACCTCGCCGACGTGCCGGCTGAGCACCACGTAATCCACCTGGTCGAAGCCATGTTGCTTGGCTAGCGGCAGCAGGCGCGCGGCCATGCGGACACTGGCCTCGTCGGTGGGTTTGTCCAACTCGGCATCGAGCGCGGCCACCGCTTCGCGGATCTGCGCGAACAGATAGTGGTCCGGATGCTCGGGATGGTCCGGGCCCACCGGGCCCTGGTCGACGACCGGTACGGCGGTCATCGCGTACCACCGGCGCAGGTCAGTGCGCGCGGTGTGCGCTCGGTCGAACCGAGCGTGATATGCAGGTGTCGCATCGCATCCTCCCTGGAGCGGCGGCTGTCACGAGCCGGCATTTTAGAAGGTCTGCTGCATGTTGAGGTGAGCAAGAGGTGGACCGTGTTGCTGTGAAGCGAAGCGGCGTGAGAATGGGGAGCAGATGGAGCCGACGGCGTGCGAAATCTGCTGCACGAGGGCGTCGCCTCGTCCCCTCGCCCAACCCCCGCTACGCGCCAGCAGCGCGGGCACTCCGAGGCACGCACGCCAGTGACGCACAAGCCGTGCCGCCCCGCCGGGACGGGAGAGCGGCTAGCTCCGCTTTGCGGATGCGGCGATCAGGCCTGCCCGGCCCGCCGCGCCGACACCTCTGCCAGCACCGCCCAGTCGGCGTTGCCGTCGCCATGCGCGATGGCCTCGTCCAGCCCGGCGCGCAGCAACTCGCCCAGTGGCATCGGCACCTGCTTGTCGGCGCCGGCCTGGATCGCCAGATCCACATCCTTGCGGCCCAGGGTGGCGGTGAAGCCGGCGGGCAGGTACTCGCGCTGCATGATCAGGCGGCCGTAGCCCTGGTACGCGGGCGCGGCGAACAAGGTGCTGGTGAGCATGCCCAGGAACTGGGTGGCATCCACGCCGTGGCCGCGTGCCAGCGCGCTGGCTTCGGCCATGGCGCCGATCGCGCTGGCCAGGCAGAAGTTGGCTGCCAGCTTGACCGCATTGGCCTGCTCGGGGGTGTGGCCGATCTCCCAGGTGCGTTGACCGAGCACATCGAACATCGGCTGCACGCGCGCCAGCGCCGCCTCGTCGCCGGCGGCCAAAATGTTGAGCTTGCCGGCTTCGGCCACATCGACCCGGCCGAGCACCGGTGCGGCCACGTAGGCCACGCCGCGTTCGGCATGCAGGGCGGTCAGTTCGTGCGCCAGTGCCACCGAGATGGTGGCCATGTTGACGTGCACGCTGCCGGCCGGCAGCGCGTCCAGCACGCCTTGCTCCAGCACGGTGGCACGCACCGCGTTGTCGTCGGCCAGCATCGAAAACAGCAGCGGGCCGTGCGCGGCGTCGCGCGGCGCATCCACCACCGTGGCACCGGCATCGCGCAGCGACTGCGCGCGCTCCGGCGAGCGATTCCACACACTCAGTTCAAAACCGCCGCGCAGCAGGTTGTGCGCCATCGGCAGGCCCATCGTCCCCAAGCCCAGAAATCCTATCGGCATGCGTTGTCCTTGTTCGTTATGACGTCTATCGGATGGATCAGCTGGCGAATACGCCACGCGCATCGCGTGGCTCGCAGCGCAGGTATTGCGGCGAGGGCGTGACCGACGCGCCCAGTGCGGCAGCGGCATGCCACGGCCAGCGCGGGTCGTACAGGATGCCGCGCGCCAGCGCGATCGCATCGGCCTGGCCGTCCTGCAGGATCGCCTCGGCCTGCGCCGGCTCGGTGATCAGGCCCACGCCGATCACCGGCGTGTTGACCTGCGCCTTGATCTGCTGCGCAAACGGAATCTGATAGCCCGCCTGCACCGGAATCTGCTGGCGCGGGTCCAGCCCGCCGCTAGAGACATGGATGTAGTGCGCACCGCGCGCATCCAGCGCCTTGGACAGCGCGATGCTCTGCTCGAGATCCCAGCCGCCCTCTACCCAATCGGTGGCGGAGATGCGCACGCCGATGGCAATCTTGTCCGACACCGCCACGCGCACCGCGTCGAAGATGCGCAGCGTCAGCCGCATGCGGTTTTCCAGCGAACCGCCATACGCATCGCTGCGCTGATTGCTCAGCGGTGACAGGAACTGATGCATCAGATAGCCATGCGCGGCATGCAGTTCGATCAGCGCCAGGCCCAGGCGTTCGGCGCGCCGTGCCGCATCGACAAAGGCCTGTACCACCGCATCGATGCCGGCCTCGTCCAGTGCCTGCGGCAACGGCTGACCGTCACGGAACGCCAGCGCCGATGCGGACACGGTCTGCCAGCCATGCGCGTGATCCGGCGCGATCGCCTCGCCGCCGTTCCACGGCAGATCGGTGGAGGCCTTACGCCCGGCATGCGCCAGTTGAATGCCGATCGGCATCGGCGACCATCGCCGCACCGAGTCCAGTACCTCACCCAGCGCCTGCTCGGTGGCATCGTCGTACAAGCCAAGGTCGGCGTAGGAGATGCGCCCCTGCGGCTGCACCGCAGCGGCTTCCAGGATCAGCAGGCCAGCACCGGATTGCGACAAGGTGCCCAGATGGATGCGGTGCCAGTCGCTGGCGCGGCCGTCCTGTGCGGAGTACTGGCACATCGGGGCGATGACGATCCGGTTGGCGAGCGTAAGCGGACCGAAGCGGATGGGGGAGAACAGCTGGCTCAAGGGGGCATCCACAGATGACACGGGGATGCCCATTGCACTGCGCCGCGCGCGTGGGCACAACCGCTGCGATGGATCACTGCGTCATGCCGAGCGCGCCCTGGCGTCGTTGACGCTGCGTGCACGCATCGGATCGAACGGGGTGTGCAGGAACGCCAACGCCTGCGCGCACGACTGTTCGACCTTCAGGCTGAGCAGCTCGTCCGCACGGGTGCGCCCGAAGTTGAGCGCGGCGATCGGCAGGCCGTCCTTGGCCGCGGCCTGCACGAAACGAAAGCCCGAATACACCATCAGCGACGAGCCCACCACCAGCACCGCATCGGCCGCCTGCAGATGCGCAAATGCACGCTCCACACGCTCGCGCGGCACGTTCTCGCCAAAGAACACCACATCCGGCTTCAGCACGCCGCCGCACACCGGGCACGGCGGCACTGCAAAGCTGTCGAAGGCCACATCGTCCAGGTCCGCATCGCCATCGGGTGCCTGCGCCGCGTCCAGGTCGGCCCAGCCGGGGTTGGCGTGCTCGAGCAGCAGCTGGAATTCGGTACGGGGCATGCGCCGCTCGCAGCCCATGCAGCGCACCACATCGAGCCGGCCATGCAGATCGATTACCGCCTGACTGCCGGCGGCCTGATGCAGGCGATCCACGTTCTGCGTCAGCAGCAGTTCCAGCTGGCCGCGCGCTTCCAGTGCGGCCAATGCGTGATGGGTGGCATTGGGTTGCGCCAGCCCGAAGCGCGGCCAGCCGACCAGGCTGCGCGCCCAATACCGCTGCCGCGTGGACAGCTCGCCCATGAAGGCCTGGAACGTCACCGGTTGCGGACGCTTCCAGCCGCCTTGCAGATCGCGGTAATCGGGAATGCCCGAATCGGTGCTGCAACCGGCGCCGGTGAGCACGAACAGGCGCCGATGACGTTCGATGAAGTCCTGAAGTACGTTGCTGTCCTGAACTGCTATCGCCGTCATCGCGTAACTCCGGTGGCCATGAGGTAACTGTGCAGCAACACCACCAGTTGCGCCTGCAGCGGCGCAATCCGCACCGCAGGCGCACCCTCCTCGAGCAGGCTCTTCACCGGCCCGGTGATGGCCGCCATGCCGATCTCGGCCACCGCCTCGCAATCGTCGAAGCGCACATCCGCGGCGGTGGCCAGCGCAGCGGCAAACGCCTGCTGCGAGCGCTTGCGCGCCTGCGACCCCAGCGCGGCGCCACCATGCAGCTCGGCGATGGCGTACAGCGCGCGCGAGACATCCACATGCTGCAGCTTGGCCTGCACAAAGGCATGCACCAAGGCCTCGCACTGCTGCGCCAGCGTGCGCCCGTGTTGTTGCGCGCAGGCCCGTTCCACCGCATCGATCACTGCCTGCAGGTGCCACTGCAGCAACGCGATCAACATCGCCTGCCGATTGGGGTAGTACTGGTACACGCTGCCGACCGACACGCCGGCACGCTCGGCCACCCGCGTGGTGGTGCAGCCCTGCAGTCCGTCGGCCACCAGCACCTGGATGCTGGCCTGGCGGATGACCTCCACGGTGGCGCGCGAGCGCGCTTGCTGCGGGGCCTTGCGCGGTGCTGGCAGGGGGAATGAGGTGCTCACGAAGGCGACTGTACACACGGATGGATGGCACATAGTCTGGGGGCCTTCTTGGTGATTCCAAGCAAGCGCCCCTCTCCAGCTCCGCACCCATGGCGCTGCGCGACAGCGCCGAGCGCCCGATTGCTTCACCGTGTCGCTCGCGAAGGCACTGCGTAACGCAGGCTTTGCGGTCAATGCGCCGATGCGTTCAATGCGATCAATCACGCTCGCGCCGCTATCGATCTCAACGACCACGCCGGTCCAGGCAGCGTCGAACAAGCGGCTGCCAGCGTGGCGCGGGTTGCGATGTCCGAGCTGGCACCGGCGCGACGACACCGAGGGCGGAACGATTGACCTGGTAATGCGCACCGAACGACGCACAGCCGGCTGCCTGCCGCGCACGGTTGAAATCGCTTGAAAACAGGTGCCACGTCACAGATCGGCACGCGAACCCACCAACTTAGCGTGATCGGGCGCACACGCAATGCTGCGGAAACATGGCGCCGCGACAGTGGGCAGCTCCCCCGCTGACCCCACTCCTGCCATGCCCTACACCCACATCCGGACGCGCTCCGGAGTGCGTCGTGCCGTGTCGCGTCGTCCGCTCGCCGTCCTGCTTGCACTGACCCTGGCCACCCCCGCGCTCGCGCAGGAGGCCGCACCCGCCACGCCTGCCACCCGCAAGGGCGAGGACGGCATCTTCTCGCTGGACCGGATGATCGTCACCGGTGCCGGCCAGGCCCAGAACCAGTTCGATGCCTCGTATGCGATCACTGCGCTGACCGCCGAGCAGATCGACAAGCTGGCCCCGCTCAACCTGGCCAGCCTGATCGGCTCGATGCCCGGCATCTATGCCGAATCCACCGGCGGCGAAGTGCAGAACGTCTACCGCATCCGCGGCATTCCCGACGAAGGCTCGTTTGCGGTGATCCAGGAAGACGGCATCAGCCCCTACCCGGACAACAACGGCTACTTTTACAAGACCGAAGGCCTGGTGCGCCCGGACCTGATGGTCGAATCGGTGGAAACCGTACGCGGCGGGCCGTCGCCGATCTTCGCCTCGAATGCCGCGGCCATCGTCAATTTCGTCACGCGCCAGGGCGGCGACACCCCCGAAGGCGCAGTGCGCACCACCGTCGGCGACACCGGGCTGTATCGGCTCGATGGCTACTGGTCGGGCAAGCTTGCCGACGGCTGGTACCTGGCTGCCGGCGGCTTCGTGCGGCGCAACGACGGCTACCGCGACGTGGGCTTTCCGGCCGACGAGGGTGGGCAGTTCCGCATGAACCTCACGCATACGCTGGAGCACGGCAAGCTGACCTTCACCGCCAAGCATCTGGACGACAAGAATGCGTTCTACATGCCGATCCCGCTGTACGACCCGCGCGACACCTCGCGTTCGCTGGACCCGTTGATCGACCGCTTCACCGGCACCTTGAGCAGCGCGCAGCTGAAACGCGCCAGCATCGTCTCCAGCGATGCCAACGGCGCGCCGCAGCGCGAGTTGCGCGACCTGTCCGATGGCCGCCACATGAAGTTCAACCATCTGGGCGCCAACCTGGACCTGGCCTTCGACAACGGCTGGAGCCTGTCCAACAAGGCCATCGTCAATCGCCTGGACATGACCTTCGACGCGCTGTATTCCAGCAATGCGCCGCAGGACGCCGCCGCGTATGCCAACAGCCGCCGCGCCGCCGCCAGCGCCGCGTTTCCCGGCCTGAGCTCGCTGGGCTACGTCTACACCGACGACGGTAGCCGCTTCGATCCGGCCAGCACCGACGGCCTGGTGATCCAGGGCCAGTCCCGCGCCATGAACGTGCGCGCCGATTCGTTCGCCGACGACCTGCGCCTGCATCGCCGCTTCGACTGGGGCGGCGACAGCCACGACATCACGCTCGGCGTGTACGGCGCCTACTACGCGCGTTCCTACAATTCGCGTTACCAGAGCTATCTGCTGGAGATGCGGCAGAACCCGCGCACGATCGACCTGCTCGGCTACGACGCGGCCGGCAACGTGGTCGGTGGCGTGACCAAGGACGGCGTGGTGATCTACGGCGCCGACCGCACCCAGGGCAAGGCCTACACCAGCATGCTGGCGCCCTACATCGCCGATACCTGGCAGGTGACCGACAAGCTGCGCCTGGAAGCCGGCGTACGTCACGAGCGCTACCGCTACCGCGCCTGGAGCATGCTGCGCAGCACCGGCAACCTGGGCATGGCCGACACCCTGGCCGACGATGCCGCGCGCCTGTTCACCGGGGCCCGCGCGCACACCGCGCTGGACGTGGGCGTGACCAACTGGACCGCGGGCTTCAACTACGACATCAATCCCACCGTCGGCATCTACGGCCGCGCCTCGCGTGCGCACCGCGCGCCCAGCGAGGGCGCCAACGAGGGCAACGTCAACATCCCCACCGCCGACCAGTTCGAGCTCGGCACCAAGCTCAACTTCGACACGCTGGATGTGTTCGCCACCGCCTTCTATACCAAGTACGACCCGTACAACATCGGCACCAGCGCGGTGAATCCGCAGACCGGCGCGGCCGAGTCCAAGGACTACCGCGGCAGCGTCACCAACCCCGGCATCGAACTGGCGGCGGTGTGGACGCCGGCGCAGTGGCTACGTCTTGATGCCAACCTGACCTACAACGACACCAAGGTGTCCGACCTGACCGAAGTGGTGGCCAATGGCGCAGTGGCCGTGGTCGACGTGGACGGCAACATGCCCAACCGCCAGCCGAAGCTGTACGGCAATGCCGGCCCGACGCTGTTGTTCACCACCGGTGCGTTCGATTGGGAAACCTCGTTGCGCTACGCCTATGTGGGCAAGCGCTACGCCGACCTGGAAAACACCACCGAGCTGGCCGCCTACGACACCCTGGCGGCCAACATCCTGGTGCGCAACGGGCCGTGGGACGTGCAGCTGTCGGTGGACAACCTGACCAACACCTTTGCGCTGACCGAAGGCAACCCGCGCACCGACACCATCTCCGGCCAGGGCACGCGCGCACCGATCTACGGCCGGCCGATCTACGAGCGCAACTCGCGGCTGGTAGTGACCTACCACTTCTGAGTGCGCTGGCGTCCGGGGTGTCGCAGCCTCGATGCCAGCGCTCCACTTCCCGATCCATCGCCTGCAGCGCCGCAGCTGCGCTACAGGCCACAAGGACTGCCATGACAGCTTCCCGTCTTGCCTGTGCGCTGCTGGTTGCAGCAGCGACGTGTTCCGGCGATGCCGCCGCCTGGGGCCACCGCGCGCATGCCGCCATCGACAGCGCCGCGGTGCAGGCCCTGCCCGACGACGGCCCGGTCTTTCTCAAACAGTACGCGCAGGTGATCGCCGACGGCGCCACGCTGCCGGACGGCTGGCGCAGCGAAAGCGAACCCTTCCTCAAGATCGACGAAGACCCCAACCACGGCTGGTTCCGCGAGCAGTTCGCCTTCATGCAGCACCCGCCGCGCTCGCGCTACGCCTTCGTACTGGCGCTGTACGACGAACAGCGGCGCATCGCCGGTAGCGACCCGCAACTGGCGCAGCGCATGAACGTGCGTTGGGCCGGCACCTTGCCGTACGCCGCCACCGAAGGCTACCAACGCATCGTGGCGACCATGCGGCAGCTGCGCACGCTGCGCGCCAAGGGCCAGGACACCCGAGAGCTCGAACGCAACTGCGCGTTCTACGTCAGCTGGTTTGCGCACTACATCGGCGATGGCGCGCAGCCGCAGCACGACAGCATCCATCACGACGGCTGGCAGGGGCCGAACCCGCACGGCTACAGCACCGACCCGAAGGTGCACGGCAAGTTCGAGAGCGATTATGTGGAGAAGATTGCGCTGACCCCGCAGGACCTGCTGAGCCGCATGCCGGCCCTGGCGCACCAGGATGGCGATGTGTTCGAGCAGATCCTGGGCTTTCTCGACATCGGCACCGGCCGTGTCGAGCAGGTCTATCGCCTGGAAAAGGCCGGCGCCTTCGACGACGCATCCAGCAGCGATGGCCGCGCGATGGTCTATCGCACCGCCGGCGATGGCGCGGCGATGCTGCGCGACCTGCTGGTGCGCGCCTGGCGCGAAAGCGCGCTGCGGCCGGGCACCTCCACGCCCCCCAGCATGGACCCACGCCATCCGCAGTACGACCCGGCGACCGGATCTGCACCTGCCGGCAGGTCGCCCACGCTGTAACTGGCGATGGCGACAGGTGTGCCGCCATCGGTGTGCCGACCTGCGCGGCGGCAACGGGCGCCGCGCGGGCAGCACAGCGCAGCGCGCCATGCGGATCGCGCGTGCCATCACGCCGCGTCAGTGGGCGTTGGCGGCCTGTTCGACAAAGCGCAGCAGATCCTGATTGAAGCGCGGGCTGTCTTCCAGAAACGGGGCATGCCCGGTGTTGGGATACAGCACCGTCTGCGCACGCGGCTGCAGCTGCCGTGCACGCGCCAGCGCCGGCCCGGTGGTCACCAGTGCATCGCGCGCGCCGTACATCAGCAGCACCGGCAGCTGCGTGCGTTGCAGGCCGGCAACGTCGATCGACATGCCCTGCACGGCCCGCTGCATGTCCCACGAGGCCAGCGACGCGTTGGCCAGCAAGGTTTCAAACACCGGCGCCGGAGGCTGGGTGGCAAAACACAGCCGCAGGAAGTCCTGCACCGCCCGCAGGTGCGTGCGCAGGTCGTCGGAGACCAGATCGCGATAGATCGCCGGATGCGCGCCCAGTTGCTCTGCGCGCAGTTCGATCACGCCATCGACATACACCACGCCGCCAAGCCCTTCGTCGCCGTAACGGGTGAGGTAGTTAGTGATCACCGCACCGCCCAGCGACCAACCCACCAGCACCGCATCGCGCGCGTCTGCGGCCTTCACCACGGCGGCAAGGTCGTCGGCCCAGCGCATGCCGTCCCGATACGCGGACGCTGCCGCCGGCTTGCCGGACAGCCCATGCCCGCGCAGGTCGTAGGTGATCAAGCGATAGCCTTGCAGGCGCGGATCGGCCAGCTGCGCGTCCCAATCGATGCGGCTGCCGAGCAGGCCGTGCACGAACACGATTGCCCGGCCATCGCTGGCACCATGCTCCTGCACCGCCAGGGCCACGCCGTCGGGCGCGGTGACGGTGTAGCTGCGCGACGCCGGGGGTGAGGCCGGGCCCGCCGCCGCCAAGGTTGAAGAAAACAGCAGCAGGCAGACCAGCAGGTAGCGCATCGGCAACATGCCAATGACGGGGAGAAAGCGAACAGGCATCGGAGTGAGCTCCAGACAATGTGAGCCACCATCCTCGAGCCTCACACCAATGTGAGGGTCAAGCGTTGCGTGCAACGTATGCTGGGCGCATGGCCACATCGTCCGAACCCTCACTGAGCATTGGCGCGCTGGCGCTGCAGACCGGTGCCAGCGTGCGCTCGCTTCGCCACTACGACGCGCATGGGCTGCTGACCTCCTCGCGCAGCGCCAACGGCTACCGGGTGTTTCCCGCCGCCTGCGTTGCGCAGGTGCGGCAGATCCAGCGGCTGATCGCCACCGGCTTCAGCCTGGACGACATCCTCGGCTTCCCCGATTGCATGCGTCTGGTGGAAGGCGCGCAGATGTGCCCGGAAACCGCGCAGGTGCATCGGGCACGCCTGCAGCTGATCGAACGCCAGCTGGCCGACCTGGAGCGGCGCCGTGCGCGTTTGCTGGAAACCCTGGCGCAGGGTGCGGCGGATGCCGCGGCCACGCTGCCGCCTGCAGCGCAGACCAGACGCAGCAAGCGGGCGCGCTAGAGCGGCTGACAGACACCGCGCAGTCGTGCAGTCAGTCGTTGTTGGACGCGGCGGTCGAGCCGCGTCACTCGCCGCGTGCAGGGTGAGGCGCAAAGCGCCCGTATGGCCGGGTGTCGTCGGCGCGCTGGCGCAGCACGTAGGCCGCCGCGAAGGCGAGCGCCAGCAAGGTCAGGCACATGCCGACCAGCGCGCCCCAGCCACCGTGTTGCCAGAACCAGCCGCCAAGCGCGCCGATCACGCTGGAGCCGGCGTAATAAGCCAGCAGATACAACGATGCGGCGTGACTGCGGTGCGCACCACCGAGCCGGCTCACCCACGCGCTGGCCGCCGAATGCGCAATGAAGAAGCCGATCGTCAGCAACACGATGCCGCCCACCACCAGCGCCAGCACATGCGCCAGGGTCAGCGCCACGCCGAGGATGCACAGCACGATGCCGGTGGTGACCACCGGGCCGCGCCCGAAGCGATCCGACGCCGCACCGGCCACCGACGAACTGACGATGCCGAACACATAGGCGCTGAAGATCATGCCGATCTGGCTCTGGCTCAGGCCGAATTCCGGCCCGCCCAACCGGAAGCCGGCGTAGTTGTAGAGGCAGACGAACACGCCCATCAACAGGAACGGCAGCGCGAACAGGAACGGCAGGTTGCGGTCGCGCAGATGCCCGGCCCAGGCGCGCAGATGGAAGCGCAGGTTGATGCCGTGCCGGCGCACGAAGTTGCGCGACGGCGGCAGCAACCAGAAGAACGCCAGCGCGCACAGCAGGTCGAACACGCTCAACACCGCCAGTGCGGTGCGCCAGTCGTAGTGGTCGGTCAGCACGCTCATCACGATGCGCCCGCTCATGCCGCCGAAGGCATTGCCGGCCACATACAGGCCGGTGGCCGCGCCCATCTTGTTGGCCGGCAGTTCCTCGCCCAGATACACCATCGCCACCGCCGGCACCCCGCCCAGCGCGATACCGGACAAGGTGCGCACCAGCACCAGCGCGCCCCAGTGCGGCAGGAAGGCGGCGATCAGGTTGAGCACTGCGGCCAGCGCGATCGACACGAACATCAGCCCGCGCCGGCCCAGGTTCTCCGACACTGCGCCGGCACAGAAGATCGCCAGGGCAAGCGCGCCGGTGGCCAGCGACAACGGCAGCGAGGCGGTGGCCGCGTCCACGCCAAAAGCGCGCGCAAACTCCGGCAGCACCGGCTGCACGCTGTACAGCAGCGAGAAGGTGGCAAAGCCGGCCAGGAACAGGGCCAGGCGGATGCGGCCGCTGGCCGGCGCATCGGCGGCGGCGGCGTTGTCGGCAAGGCCGGCGGTGGCGTCCGGCAGGCTGCCGGTGCGGCGATCAGGAGAGGACACGGGCGCAGCATCGAGACGTGGGACGGCGAGTATTCGCCTGCGCCGACCCCCTGTCCAATATATGATGCTGGCAGTTGCCATATGCAGAACAGATAGCATGGAACTTCGCCACCTGCGCTACTTCCTGGCTGTCGCCGAGGAGGGCAACTTCACCCGGGCCGCAGCGCGGGTCGGCATCGGCCAGCCGCCATTGAGCCAGCAGATCCAGGCGCTGGAGCGCGATCTGGGCACGCCGCTGTTCCGGCGCACCCACAGCGGCGCCGAGCTGACCCCGGCTGGCGAGGCCTTCCTGGTCGAGGTGCGCCGCGTGCTCGCCGATGTGGAGCGCGCCGCGGAAACCGCACGGCGGGTGGCGCGCGGCGAATCCGGCCGGCTGCGGCTGGGCTTCACCGCCTCGGCCGCGTTCAACCCGGTGGTGCCGCACCTGATCCGCGACTTTCGCCGGCAATGGCCGCAGGTCGAGCTGCTGCTGGAAGAAACCAACACTGCCGGGCTGCTGCTGGCCCTGGCCGATGGCCGCCTGGACGCGGCCTTCGTGCGCTACGGCCTGAGCACGCCGCCCGACCTGCAACTGCTGCGCTTTGCCGACGAACCGATGAAGATCGCCGTGCCCACTGCGCATCGCCTGGCCGCCCGCAACAGCGCGCCACTGGCCGCGCTGGCGGGCGAACCGTTCATCCTGTTCCCGCGCAGCTTCGGGTCCAGCCTGTACGACGAGATCCTCGCCGCCTGCCGCGCATCCGGCGTGACCTTGCGCATCACCCAGGACGCGCCGCAGATGTCGTCCATCGTCAATCTGGTCGCCGCCGAACTGGGCGTGTCGGTGGTGCCCGCCTCCACCGCGCAGCTGCAGCTGCCCGGCGTGCGCTATCTGGATATCGAAGGCCAGATGCCGCTGGCCAGGCTGGCCCTGGCAATCGCGCCCGGCGCCCTGGACACCGCGCCGCTGGTCCGGCATCTGTGGGCGCTGGCGGAAGTGCTGTGAGCCAGGCTGGTCTCGAGCCGACAGCACCACGGTTGTTGTAGGAGCACACTTGTGCGCGATGTGGCTCTCCCGGTAACGCCCTCGCGCACAAGTGCGCTCCTACCTGCCAACAGGCGGAAAGATGTTGGACTGCGTTGCCTGCCACCAGCGATGACGCTGGTTCTCTTGAACCGAGGTCTGATCAACACACCCCATCAGCCACACCCGAACCGTTGATCCTGTGGAAGCACGCATGCCCGCAATGCTGTTTGCGTGGCGACATCATCGCGGCCAGGGCCTTCGCTGCAGATAGCATGCACGTTGCCGACGCGCGCAGGTGCCCTGCGGAATCCGGGCACACCATCCAGGCACACCGCTTGACCTCAACCGCGATTGAGGTCGTTCAATGCCTGCACCTTCCATCACCTGCGCCCGTCATGCATCTTCGCCATCTGTTGCTGCCCTGCCTGGACCCCGACCTCAGCCTGCGCTTCTATCGCGAGGTACTGCAGCTGCCGCAGCACGGCAACAGCATCCGCATCGGCTGGAGCAGCCTGGAATGCGTGCAGGCGCAGCAGCCGGTGGGCAGCGTGCATCTGGCGTTCAACGTGGCGCCGTCGCGCTTCGACGCCGCTGCGCAGTGGATCAGCGCACGCAGCAAGCTGCTTGCCGATCCACATGGCCGCCGGCAGTTTCAATTGGATGGCGTATGGCAGTCGCGATCGGTGTATTTCGCCGGCCCCGATGGCGCGGTACTCGAGTTGATCGCGCGTCGGGCGGTGCAGGTGGCCACCGGCGACGGCGCGTTCCACGGTGACGAGTTGCTGTGCGTGAGCGAGATCGGCTTACCCAGCAACGATGTCGCGGTGGTGACCAGCAGTGTCGCCCACCACTTCGGCGTGCGGCCGTTTGCGCCGGCGCTCGAGGGCTTTGCCGCGCTGGGCGACGATGATGGCTTGTTGATCGTGGTCGATCAGGCGCGGCGCTGGTTTCCGCAGCAGCGGCAGCTGCCGTGGGCAAGCGGCGTGCGGGTCAGCGTGGATGCACCGCAACCGGGGCTGCGCTTGCGCGATGCGCAGGGCTGGGAGTTGCTGGCGGCGTGATCGCCCACGCCGCGCAGGTCATGCCGCCGCTGCAGGCGCGGGCAGACGGAAGAACGCCCGCGCCGCCGCGGTGCTGTTGGCCGCGGTCAGCGCCACCTCCTCGCCACGATCGCGCGCGAGTTCTTCGACGATATGCGACAGGAACATCGGCTCGTTGCGGCGGTCCTTGGGCATCGGCTTGAGCGTGCGCGGCAGCAGGTACGGCGCGTCGGTTTCGATCATCAAGCGGTTGGCCGGGATGTTGCGCACCAGCTCGCGCAGATGCAGGCCGCGGCGCTCGTCGCACAGCCAGCCGGTGATGCCGATGTAGTAATCGCGGTCCAGGTAGTCGAACAGTTCTTCGCGGCTGCCGGTGAAGCAATGCACCACCGCCGGGCCGAGGCGGCCATCGAAGCTGCGCATGATCGACAGGAAATCGTCGTGCGCCTCACGCTGATGCAGGAACAGCGGTTTGCCGTTGTCGGCAGCCAGTTGCAGCTGGCGCTCGAAGGCCTTGTGCTGGGCCGGACGCGGGGCGAAATCGCGGAAATAATCCAGCCCGCATTCGCCCACCGCCACCACCTGCGGGTGCGCCTGCAGCGTGCGCATTTCGGCCTCGCATTCGGCGGTGAACTCCACTGCGTGGTGCGGGTGCACGCCGGCAGTGGCGTAGAGGAATCCGGGATGCTGCTGGGCCAGCTGCAAGGCCAGCGGCGAATGCTCGCGGCTGGCACCGGTGATCACCAATTGCGCAACGCCTGCCTCGCGTGCGCGTTGCAGCACGGCGTCGCGGTCGCGGTCGAAGGAGTCGTGGGTGAGGTTGGCGCCGATATCGATCAACTGCATGCTGCGGTGTCGTGTGGGGAGAGCCGGGCAAGTGTAACGAGTGGGGATTGTGTGCGCTTAGCGCTTCGCGTCCCTTCTCCCGCCGGGAGAAGCTGGCGCGCAGGACCGGATGCGGGTGCGAGCGGAGCCTCGCATGACCCACCACCCAATGTGGCGTCGCCCCGTCCCCTCACCCCAACCGCTCTCCCGCAGGAGAGGGGCTTTGCTCCCTTCTTCCAGGAGAGAGAGAGGGATTCAACCCACCACCGGCACCACCATCGCATCGATCTTCGCCGCCAGCGCCTGGATCGTCAGCAGCGCCGAGCGCGACAGCTGCCGCTGCGGGGCCACGCACAGCGCCAGCGTCATCGGCTTGGTCAGGTGGCGGCGGAACGGCACGAATGCCAGGCGGCCGTCGGCCACATCCGGCGCGGCATCCAGCCACGACATCAGGCCCACGCCGGCACCGGCGCGCACCAGCCCGCGCAGCGTGCGCACATCGTTGCAGTGGGTCAGCCGCTTCACGTCGATGTGCTGGCGTTGGTACAGCACCTTGGCATGCTCGCCGACGATCAGCGGGGCGGCCGGCAGCAGCAGGCGGTGTTCCAGCGTTTCGCTCAGCTGCAGCTCGGTGCGGGTGCTGAGCGGGTGGCCGACCGGCATCGCAATCCCCAACGGGATGTCGGCAAAGGCGCGCACCTCCAGGTCCACGCTGCTCACCGGGTCCAGCAGCAGGCCGATATCCACATCGGCCGAGGTCACTATTTCCATCACCCGCTGGTTGCGCGCGGTGGACAGGTTGAAGGTGATGCCGGGGTACTCCTGCACCAGCGCCGCCACCGCCTCCGGCACCACGCCCTCGCTGAGCGCGTCGATCATGGCGATCTCCACATGCCCGCGGCGCAGCCCCTTGAGCTCGTCGAAGCGCTCCAGGGTGCGGGCATAGGCCTTCTCCCAGCCGCGTACGTCCACCAGCAGCAGCTCGCCGGCGGCGGTCAGCCGCAGCCGCCCGGGCAGGCGCTCGAACAGCTGCGCGCCCAGCTCCTCCTCGGCCTTGAGGATCTGCCGGTCGATCGCCGAGGCCGACACGTGCAGCACGTCGGAAGCCTTGCGGATGCTGCCGCAGCGGGCCACTTCGATGAAGTAACGGGTGAAGCGGGAAAAGGTCAGCATGCGGCGGGGCTCGGTTGGCGTTGCATTTTTTGCAATGGCTTGGCTGAAAATCGATGTTTGATAACACACCCCCAGCTTCCTAGAGTCAATCCGGCACCGCTCCCGCCCTACGCCAGAGACTGGACCCATGGATGTCGCCGTCCCCGCCCTGCCACTGCACTGCACCTTCGAGGCCGCCGACTGGCAGCGCCTGGCCCAGCACTGGCACGCGGTGGCGCTGAGCAGCGAGGTCGGGCAGGCGCCGTTCAAGGCCACCCTGCTGGACGAGCCGCTGGTGCTGTACCGGCTGGGCGACGAATTGGTGGCCGCGCGCGATGTCTGCCCGCACCGCGGTGTGCCGCTGAGCATGGGCACCGCCGATGGCGGCGGCGTGGTCTGCGCCTACCACGGGCTGCGCTTCGGCTCGGGCGGGCGCTGCAACCACATCCCCGCCAGTCCCAGCCAGAACATCCCGGCCAAGATGCGCCTGCACACCTACGCGGTGGCCGAGCGCTACGGGTTGATCTGGGTGTGCCTGGCCAAACCGGCCGGCGTCAGCGCGGCCGAGGTGCAGATTCCGCCGATGCCCGGCTGGGACGAGGATGGCTTCCAGCAGATCGTCTGCCCGGCCTTCGACATCGGCGGCAGTGCCGCGCGCCAGCTGGAGGGCTTCATCGACGTGGCGCATTTCGCCTTCGTGCACACCGCCACCTTTGCCCAGCCGGACAAGCGCGAGGTGCCGGCCTACACCACCACCGAGACGCCAACCGGCTTCAATGCCGACTACCTGAGCTCGGTGGCCAACTATTCGGTGGACATGCCGCTGCCGGACGTGGACCCGGATTTCCAGTGGCTGCGCCATTTCGAGGTGCATCTGCCGTTCACCGCCACCCTCACCATCCACTTCCCGGTGCCGGGCAAACGGCTGGTGATCATGAACGCGGCCAGCCCGGTGTCCAAGCACAAGACGCGCCTGCTGGTGCCGATCGCGCGCAACTTCGACACCCATCTGCCGGTGGAGGACGTGCACGCCTTCAACCTGCGCGTGTTCGAGGAAGACCGCGCCATGGTCGAGGCGCAGCGCCCCGAATACCTGCCGCTGGACCCGCTGCTGGAAGTGCATATCCCGGCCGACCGCAGCTCCATCGCCTACCGCCGTGGCCTGCGCAGCCAGGGCTATAGCGATTTCTTCCTGCGCTGACCGCCAAGGAGCACGCCATGCAGTTGCACGAGGTCCGCGTCGCCGAGGTCTTCGACCAGGGCCATCGCCAACGCGCGATCCGGCTGGAGCCGGTCGGCGCGGAATTGCCGGCCTTCGAGGCCGGCGCACATGTGGACCTGCATCTGCCCGACGGCATGATCCGCCAGTACTCGATCGCCAGCGCACCGCATCTGCGCGACCACTACCTGCTGTGCGTGAAGCTGGCCGACGCCTCGCGCGGCGGCTCGCGGCATCTGTGCGAACAGCTGAGCACCGGCGACCGCCTGCGCATCTCCACACCGCGCAACCTGTTTCCGCTGCATCCGGGCGAGCGCCACGTGCTGCTGGCCGCCGGCATCGGCATCACCCCGCTGCTGTCGATGGCCGAAGCGCTGGAAGCGCGCGGCGAACCCTTCGTGCTGCACTACTACGCCCGCCGGCACGCCGACGTGGCGTTCGGGCAGCGGCTGCAGCGGGGCTTCGCGCATGGCCAGGTGCAGGTGCATCTGAGCGATGGCGGCGAGAGCCCGCGCGTGCATGTGCCCGAGGAATTGGGCCAGGCGCGTGCGCGCGACCAGTTGTACCTGTGCGGGCCGGCCGCCTTCATGGACCACTTCACGCTGCTTGCCAGGGCGCACGGCTGGACGACGGAGCAGCTGCACCGCGAACACTTCGCCGCCACCGAGCCCGGCATCGCCCACGATGCCGACAGCGCCTTCGAAGTGGAGCTGGCCGCCAGCGGCCGCGTGGTGCAGGTGCCGGCCGACTGCAGCATCGCCAGTGCCTTGCTGGACGCCGGCATCGAGGTGCCGCTGTCCTGCGAGCAGGGCATGTGCGGCGCCTGCCTGACCGGCGTCCTGGCGGGCACCCCCGATCACCGCGACAGTGTGCTCAGCGATAGCGAACACGCACAGAACCGGCAGATCACGCTGTGCTGCTCGCGTAGTCGCTCGCCGCGGCTGGTGCTGGATCTTTGAGGCGGCCTGTGCGCGGCAGATGCCTGTGCAGCGCTGCTGCGAGTGCGGCTATTCACCCATGCCGATGCTCCTGCCGATGCGATCGCTAGGCACCGCAGATGACGATGCGTTGTGCCGCCGATCGTCATGACCTGCACGCAGCCGCAGCACATCACCCGTACATCGCGTGCCCGCTGCCGGAAACGGCCTGGTCGCTGCAGCGCGCTTGCCTGCGCTGCGCTGATGTGCCGCGTCAGGCCTGGTGTGCCGATGTGCAGGAAGCTGCGGGAGGATCGCGAGCGACAAAGAAAACCAGGTGCAGCGCTTGTCGATCCGCAGGCATTGATGGTGGCGCGTTGCCTCATGTAGCACTAAGCCGCCTTGCAACCTCGTCCAGGCGTCCGCCCACCAACACGACTTTCAGCACCAGCAAAAAAACCACTCCAGTGCTGGCCGTCCACCACGCATGCAAGGCATGCTTCGCATCTACCGGCGTGATTGCGCCATTGCCGTTCTTTTCGAGCTTTCCATCGCATGTCCATCGTTCATCGCAGTCTGATTGTGGCGCTATGCCTGCTGTTGCCCACCGCCGCCCAGGCACGCAGCCAAGCCACCCCTGCACAACAACGCGAGCAGCAGGTGGCGCAGCTGTTGCGTAGCGCCGTCGATCAGCCTGCGCAGCTGCGTGCCTGGCTGCAGGCGATGCCCAAGGGCGGCGACCTGCATAACCATCTGTCCGGCTCGGTGTATGCCGAGGACTACCTGCAGTGGGCCAGCGAGGATGGCGCCTGCGTGCAGCTAAACGACCTGAGCCTGCGCGCGCCGCCATGTGGCAACGGCCAGGAGCCGGCACGCGGCCTGGCAACGCGCAATGCCGCGCTGTATGGCCGGGTGGTGGATGCCTTGTCGATGCGCAAGTTCCTGCCCAGCCCGTCGCAACCCACCGGACACGGTCAGTTCTTCGGCACCTTCGGCAAGTTCGACGCGGTGGTGCGCACGCGCGTTGCCGACACCGTGGCCGCGGTGCTGGAGCAGGCCGCACGCGACCGTGTGCCCTATGTGGAAATCATCGCCAATCCGCCGCAGATGGATCAGGCCGCAAAACAGATGCAGTCCTTGCCCTGGAAGGGCGACGACGACGCAGCCAACCTGCGCGCCTTGCAGGATGCCTTGCCGCCGCTAGTACAGGACGCACAACGCGCGCTTGCCGACACCGATGCCCAGGTGCGCCGCGTGCTGCACTGCGACCAGCCCGATGCACGTCCCGGCTGCCAGGTCACCTACCGCTACGTGCCTTACGTGCTGCGCGTGTTGCCGCAGCCGATGGTGTTCGGGCAGATGGCGCTGGCGCATGCGCTGATCGCCGCCGGCGGCAGCCGCGCGGTGGCGTTGAACATCGTCGCGCCCGAAGACAATCCGGTGGCGCTGGCCGATTACGCGCGGCACATGGCGATGTTCCGCTTCTTCGCCGCGCGCTACCCCGACGTGCCGCTGTCCCTGCACGCCGGCGAGCTGGCCCTGGGCCTGGTGCCGCCGGCGCAACTGCGCTCGCATATCCGCCAGGCGGTGGATGCCGGTGCGCGCCGCATCGGTCATGGCGTGGACCTGCCTTATGAAGACGACGCCGACGGCCTGCTGCAGCGCATGCGCCGCCAGCAGGTCGCGGTGGAGATCAACCTCACCAGCAACGATGTGATCCTTGGCGTCAAAGGCGCGGCACATCCGCTGGCGATGTATCTGCGCGCCGGTGTGCCGGTGGTGCTGTCCACCGACGATGCCGGCGTCTCCCGCGCGGACATGACCCACGAATATCAACGCGCGATGCAGGAACAAGGCATCGATTACCCCACCCTCAAGCAGCTCGCCCGCAATGGCCTCACCTATAGCTTCCTTCCCGGCACCAGCCTGTGGGATGCCGACGGTAACGCTGCGCAGGCCTGCGCCACCGCGTTGCAGCGCGAAACCGATGATGCTGCCTGTCGCGCATTCCGCCAGGGCAGCGAGAAGGCCCGGCTGCAATGGCAGCTGGAAACCGACCTGGCCCAGTACGAGCGCACGCTGCTGCAGGTAGGAGCGCGCCAGAGCGCGAACAGGCTTTACCGGTAACCCGCCGTCGCGCGCAGGAACGCTCCCACAAACGCCCTCGATCCATCGCCGTTGCAATGCATTCAACCTTCCACGACAAAAGCGCAATGACCGACCCGCACGCCACCACATCCAGACGCCGCGTCATTCTCGAAGACGACATCGACGGCTTCACACCCGCGCAGCTGCTGCTGTTGCAGTCGCCCGAGGTCGAGGTGCTGGGCATCAGCGCGGTCAGCGGCAACATCTGGCGCGACGAAGTGCTGGCGCATAGCTGCCGCCTGCTGGAATTGGCCGGTCACCCCGACATCCCGGTGCTGCCCGGCCCGGTGCATCCGCTGCTCAACAGCGAACTGGCCACCGAGCGCTGGGAAGCGCTCTACGGCAAGCTGGTCTGGAAAGGTGCCTGGACCAGGCACTGGGTGGATGGCGACACCGTGCAAAGCGCGCCGCGTTATCACGCCCACGACGTGGTGCCCGACCTGCCGTTGGGCAATCCCAGCGTGGTGCGCGCGTCCGACGAGCCGGCCGCGTTGTTCATGCTGCGCATGGTGCGCCAGTATCCGGGCGAGGTGAGCATCATTGCCACCGGCCCGTTGACCAATCTGGCGCTTGCGCAATCGCTGGATCCGGCCTTCGCCACGCTGGCGCGCGAGCTGGTCTACATGGGCGGCAGCCTCAACCCACGGCAGCAACGCAACAGCATCAGCGCGCAGCAGTTCGCACGCGAGTTCGTCAACTCGCCACGCCGCGAATTCAATATCCGCTGGGATCCGGAAGCGGCCAGCATCGTCATGCGCGCCCCCTGGCGCAGGATCACCATGGTGCCGGTGGACCCATCGACCGCGACCGAACTCACGCCCGACCTGCTGGCGCGCATGAGCGCGGCCGACACCCGCATCGGCCATGCCTTGCGCCGCCGCGAACCGGGTTTTCCGATGTGGGACGAGCTGGCCACCGCGGTATGGCTGCGGCCCGAACTGGCAACACGGACCGAGACGCTCTACGTCGACACCAACACCGCCTTCGATGCCGGCTACGGCGACATCCTGTCGTGGGCACCCGGCTATCAACCGGGTCTGGGCGAGCAGGCACAGACGGTGGTGCACGCGGTGGATATCGAGGCGTTCGAACAGCTGCTGGTAGACCATCTCACCGCGCCGCAACCACCAGCAGTCGGCTCGCCGCTCCCCCCTCTCCCCTCGGGAGAAGCTACCCGAGGCGCGGATGAGGCTGCGGCATCCCAATCCCGACTCCCAACGAGCGAATCCCCGCTCCCAATCAGGTGACCCCATGCAACTCCCAGCGCAGTGGCAGGCCGGCATCGATCGCAATACCGAGGTCCTGCGTGGCCACGCGCAGCTGCTCGCCAGCTTCAACGCGCCGCGCCCCGCAGCGCCGGACACCACCACGCCGCGCGGGCTGATCGGCTCCATCGTCAGCACCACCCGCAGCCAGCCCAGCCTGGCCGCACGCCTTGCCACCCAGACGCTCACGCGCATCAACCAGGCCAACGACAGCCTGCGCGCGATCACCCGCCTGCTGCCCGCACGCGCCGCCGCCGATGCCGCGCGCGTGCAGGCCGCGCTGGCCGGCGGTAGCGACGGCGGTGCGTTGGCCGGCGTGCCGTTCGTGGTCAAGGATCTGTTCGACGTCGCCGGCCAGGTCACCACCGCTGGCGCGGTCATGCGCGCGCAGTGCGCGCCCGCCAGCCGCGATGCGGCCGTGGTGCAACGGCTGAGCGACGCCGGCGCGGTGCTGGTCGGCACCGCCAACATGGACGAATTCGCCTACGGCTTCGCCACCGTCAACGCGCACTACGGCACCACCGCCAACCCGCACGATCACCGTCATCTGGCCGGTGGCTCGTCGGGCGGCTCGGCCGCCGCGGTGGCCGCCGGGCTGGTGCCGTTCGCGCTGGGCTCGGACACCAACGGCTCCATCCGCGTCCCGGCCGCGCTGTGCGGCGTATACGGCCTGCGCCCCACGCACGGCGCGTTGCCGCTGGATGGCGTGTTCGGCTTCGTCGATGCGCTGGACGTGGTCGGCCCGTTCGCCAGCTCCATCGCCGACCTGCGCCGCGTCCATGAAGTCATGCTCGGTCAGCCGCTGGCGTCGTGCAATGCCGGCAGCCTGCGCATCGCCCGCCTGGGCGGCTGGTTCCAGCGCAACCTGGATCCCGAGCTGGATGCCGGCCTCGGCACGTTGCTGACCGCCTGCAACAGCAGCACCCTCATCGAATTACCCGAAGCAGAACGCGCCCGCGCCGCCGCCTTCGTGCTCACCGCCGCCGAGGGCGGCCACCGCCATCGCGCCGACCTGAGCACGCAGGCCGAGCAGTTCGACCCGGCCACCCGCGACCGCCTGCTCGCCGGCCTGCAACTGCCCGCCAGCGCGGTGGCCGATGCGCACCGCTTCGCGCAGTGGTTTGGCGCCGCCATGCAGCGCCTCTGGGACGAGGTGGATGTGTTGATCGCGCCGGCCACACCCTGCGTGGCACCACGCATCGACCAGGACACCATCCAGATCGACGGCCTGCCGGTGTCCGCACGCGCCAACCTGGGGATCTTCACCCAGCCGCTCGGCCTGGCCGCCTGCCCGGTGCTGGCCGCGCCGTTGCCGCGCCCCGGTCGCCTGCCGTTGGGCGTGCAGCTGATTGCCGCACCCGGCCGCGAAGACCGCCTGTTCGCGCTCGCCGCGCAACTCGAACGCGACGGCCTGCTCGCCTTCAGCCCACCGGCGGAGACGCGCTGATGCTGCACACCTTGCGCGCACGCCGCGGCATGGTCGTGGCCCCTCACCATCTGGCCGCACAGGCCGGGCGCGATGTGCTGCGCGACGGCGGCAATGCCATTGAAGCCGTCGTCGCCACCGCCGCCTGCCTGGCCGTGGTCTACCCCCACATGACCGGTATCGGGGGCGACGGCTTCTGGCTGATCCACGACCCCGACGGCCGCGTGCACGCCATCGACGCCTGCGGCCGTGCCGCACAGGCTGCGACACTGGAGTTCTATCGCGGCCACAGCAGCATTCCGTGGCGCGGCCCGGGCGCGGCCAATACCGTCGCCGGCACCGTCGCCGGCTGGGCGCTTGCCCTGCAGCACGCAGGCGGCAGCCTGTCGCTGCAGCGCCTGTTGCAGGACGCCATCCACCACGCCAGCGCCGGCGTTCCGGTGACGTTGGGCGGCGCGCACATCGCCACCAGCAAGGGTGCCGATGTGCGCGTGCAACCCGGTGCCTACGCGGACATCTTCGAACCCCACGGCACGCCGCTGCACGAAGGCGCACTGCTGCATCAAACGCAGCTCGCACACACCCTGCAACGGCTGGCCGACCAGGGCCTGGACAGTTTCTATCGCGGCGCACTGGCCGACGATATCGCCGCCGACCTGCAGGCGCTCGGCAGCCCGCTGCGCGCGCACGATCTTGCTAGCCACCACGCCGACGCCAGCGTACCGCTCTCGGTCACCATCCACGGTGCACGCCTCTACAACCACGCACCGCCCACGCAAGGCCTGGCCTCGCTGCTGATCCTTGCCCTGTTCGATCGCCTGCAGGTCGCACAGCCCGACAGCTATGCGCACCTCCACGGCCTGGTCGAAGCCAGCAAACAGGCCTTCCTGATCCGCGACGCACACCTCGGCGATCCCGACTGGATGACGCTGGACGCACAGGCGCTGCTCGATGACAGTGGCGCACTCGATGCGCTCGCCGCACGCATCGACATGCGCAGCGCGCTGCCCTGGCCGCAGCCCTCGCAGGCCGGCGACACCGTCTGGTTCGGCGCCATCGACGCGCACGGCCGCGCGGTCAGCTGCATCCAGTCCACCTATTTCGAATTCGGCTCCGGCCTGGTGCTGCCGCGCACCGGCATCACCTGGCAAAACCGTGGCTGCAGTTTCCGCCTTGCCCCCGACGGCTGGAACGCACTCGCCCCGGGCCGCAAACCCTTCCACACCCTCAACCCGGCGCTGGCCACCTTCGACGATGGCCGCGTCATGGCCTACGGCACCATGGGTGGCGAAGGCCAGCCACAGACCCAGGCGGCGATCTTCTCCCGCTACGCGCGTTTCGGCGTGCCGCTGCAACAGGCCATCACCGCACCACGCTGGCTGCTTGGCCGCACCTGGGGCGAAGAGAGCACATCACTCAAGCTGGAAGACCGTTTTGATCCGGCACTGGTGCAGGCACTGCGCGATGCCGGGCATGCGGTGGACCTGTTGCCCGCCTACAGCTCGGTGGTGGGACACGCAGGCGCGCTGGTGCGCGAGGCCGATGGCGTGATCAGCGGGGCAAGCGATCCGCGATCCGATGGTGCGGTGGCTGGGTGGTGATGGTTGGGGCGTGGTGATGCTTGCTGCGCCTGCGTGGTGACGGATGGACATCGCCGGCAACCAATCAAGCGATCAGGTCAGAGCGTCCGCTTGCACTCCAGCACCGGCTAGCACTTAGGACCGAGACTCCAGCCAGTTGCAGGCCAACAAGGGAAACATGTCATAGACTCTGGGCATGCTCTCCAAGGCGACGTTAGCGGACCCAACCGCTCCATTCATTGGATAGGACCACTTGCTTTCTTGGGCATGCATGGCGATGGGTAGCTACTTCGCCGCGCTTATTTCGACAGACGCATCAACCCTTCCACCAAGGAGAGCCACATGACAGAGCAAGAAGACAACCAACCCAGCCTGGAAGACGTCAAGCTGGCGTTCGACGGCCAGAGCCTGGACTGGTATCTGCAAAAGCTGGTCGCAACCGTCAACAGCTCGAACGTGCAGTTCGGCATCACGCTGTTTGTCGAAGGCATCATCGTGTCCGGCCAGCTGGTCAGCGGCAAGCAGTACTTCGAGGCGTTTGCGCAGGAATTCTCTGCCGCCTATCCCGGCGACGCCGAGGAAAAAGAGGATATCCGTCGTGCGTTTGCCAGCCACGCGAGCATCTACGACACCGAGGAAGATGCGCAAAGCAGCCGGCCGCCGCAGTTCATTCACCTGATCGACTCGCGTTGCTTCTCGCCCGGCGGCCAGCCCCTGCCCAGCAACCGTGGCGTGCTCTGGCGCGGCAAGGTCAATGCCGTGTCCGGCTTCACCCTGGGATCGCTGTCGGCGGATTGAGCCTGACAAGTTCCGCGTTGGTGTGAGGTGCTCGACATCTCACATCGGGTCAACGCGCTAGCGCAGCTGCGTCGTTGGAACATTGCCTCCGATAGCACGACGGGCAATTCTAACGGGCAGAGTAATGCCGATATGGTGCGTAGGTTGACGTAAAGCGTGCACCGCAATGTGGCGGCCACTGCAGCCACCTGCCAAGCGCGGCCGGAGCGCGTTTTACCAAGCATCATCTGCTTGCAAAGAACACTCCAACCCCAAGCTGATGCCAATGCCAGCGTGAACTAACACGCTGCATTGGCACACCACTTACTGCTTTGGCTTGCTGCCCGCATCGCGCGGCGGCGCGTTTTCCACGTAGCGGTCGAACCAGTCCAGCATCTCGGCCACCACGTCTTCATTGGATTCGAGCGCGGTATACCAATGCGGTTCGAACGGCAGCAGCACCAGCCGCGCAGTGCCGCCGTTGCCGCGGATCGCCTGGAACAACCGCGGTGCCTGTGTGGTTTCGGTACCGGGGTTGGCGTCGTCCATGCCATGCACGATCAACAACGGTTCGTTGATCTTGTCGGCGTGGAAGAACGCGGACGCCTGTGCGTAGACCTCCGGTGCGGCCCAGAACGAGCGGCGCTCGTTCTGGAATCCGAACGGCGTCAGCGTCTTGTTGTAGCTGCCGCTGGTGGCAGCGCCGGCGCGGAACAGATCGGTCTGTGCGAGCAGGTTGGCCGTCATCAACGCGCCATGGCTATGCCCGGTGACACCGATCCGCTGGCGATCCACCACGCCCAGTTCCACCGCCTTGTCCACCGCAGCGGTGGCGTCATCCACCAGTTGCTGCAGGTAGGTGTCGTAAGCGGTCTTGGGGTCGCCCACGATCGGGAAGGCAGCATTGTCGATGATCGCGTAACCGACCAGCAACAGCAGTTGGTAGGAGCGCAGGCGGGTGAAGTCGCGCTCGCTGGCGCGACTGACCTGACCGGCCTTGGAGGGATCGGCATAGTCCAGCGGATAGGCGTTCAGGATCGCCGGTACGCGCGTGCCTTCGGTGTAGCCGGGCGGCGTGTACAGGGTGAACGATAGCTCCACGCCGTCCTTGCGCTTGTAGGTCACCAGGCGCTTCTTGATCTGCCGCACCAGCGGGGTCGGATCCGGAAAATGCGTGACCGGCGTGGCGGTGGAGGCAAGGATCGCCTCACCCGTCGCCGCCGTCGGCAGCGGTTGGCCCAGCGTGCGCAGGTATAAATTGGGCGGGTCGGTCAGCGACTGGTGCCAGGTCAGCAGGCGCGTGGCATCGTCGCCGGCAAAACCGAAAAACAGCTCGTCTACGTTGGCATCGCTGCGGAACAGCCGCTGGCTCTTGCCGGTGGCCAGCGTATAGCGATCCAGAAACGGCCGATCGCCTGCCGGCGAGCTGCCCCGCCCGCTCAGGAACACCGCACCCTGTTCTTCGCGCAACACGGACTGGCCGTTGGCCAGCATACGCAGCTGCGGCACGCCGGAATAGGCGTACAGGTCGTCGGTGGACAGATCGAACAACACCCGTCCGGCAGTGCCGGGGCGGTCGACATCCAACAAGGTGGTGCGACGCCAGTGGCGGTTTTCGTCGTACTCGTCCAGCAGCGCCCGACCGCCTGCGGCAAACCACGACAAGCCGGCATAACGCCGCTGCACGCGGGTGACGTCACGCGGCTTGGCGGTGAACGGTGCCGCCAGCGACATCAACTTGTCGCGCGCGGGCACATCGGTTTTCCAGTCGCCGCCATCCAGCGCCTCGGCCCAGACCAGCGTGGCCGGTTGGTTGGCACGCCAGGAATAGGCACGTGGACCGACAGGCACACCTTGCACTGGCACCCGGTCGGCAACCGGCAGATCGGCCAGCACGCGCTCGCTGCCGTTGGCCAGATCCAGCACCGCCACGTCGTGGGCGAAACGGGTATAGGTGGTGACGTAGGAATACGGCTGCTTCAACCGCTCCACCAGCACGTGGCGACCATCGGGCGCACCATCCACAACGCTATAGACCGCAGGCGAACCGAGCTTGCGCTGACTGCCGGTGGCCGCATCCACCGTGAGCAGCTGTGAGGTGGCGTAGTAGCTAAACAGGGCCTCGTCTTCAGGGCTGGAAAGCGTGTCGCGCGCCTCGTAGGTGCTGCTTTCGCCCTTGCCCTGAATGGTTTCCTTGACCTCGGGGCCGGGCGGCACCGCAGCCTTGCGCGGGGCGGCACCCAGGTCTTGCGGCACCGTCTTCAGCAGCAGCGTGTCGCTGCCGCCCAGCCACTGGATCTCGCCGCCCAGCACCGGGTTGAGTTGCACACCCTCGACCTTGCGCACGGTGCCGGTGGCCACCTCGCCCACCCATAGCTCGACGCGGTCGGCGGCAGTGTTGTTGAACGCAAAGCGGCGCCCGTCCGGCGACCACACCGGCGACGCGGGACAGGCGCCCGCCGGCAAACGCACGGCGGTCTGCTTGCCGCTTGCAATATCCACCAGGCTGAAGCCTTGCAGACAGGAACGAATGCCATAGCCATTGGACATGTCGTGGCGGCTATGCGTACGCGGCTCCACACGCACGCCGGCCAGCTTCAGATACGGCTCGGCCACGCGCGCGATCGGCGGGTACTGCGTGCGCTGCACCAGCAACAAGGTCTTGCCGGTTGGGTCCAACCGCGGCGACGGATTGAGCGGCGCGCGTAACACGCTCAACAATGGTTCCGGTGGCTGCCGGTAACCGCCATCGGGCGTGCCGGCCATGGCAGACACCGGCAAAAGGCTGGCAAGCACCAGCAGTCCGCTCCATCGGTACGCGGTCAGCATCTCGGCATTTCTCTGGGGGAATGACCGCGGCAACCTAGCACGTTCATGCACTCCCACTCCCGCGCTCGCACGCAACCCTGTCGCCGCGCCCGCAGTGTGGCCGTATAGATGCGCGAGTTACGCCGCTGGCTTGAGCGTACGCGACAGAAAGTCGCGGATGTACTGTGCAATCTCGACCGCATGCGTTTCCAGCGCGAAGTGTCCGGCATCCAGCAGATGCACTTCGGCGTTCGGCAGGTCCTTGCGATAGGCCTGCGCACCCGGCGGGATGAAGGCGGGATCATGCCTGCCCCACACCGCCAGTAGTGGCGGCTGATGGGTGCGGAAATACGCGTGGAAGCTGGGATAGGCTGCCACATTGCTGCGGTAGTCGAGAATCAGATCCAGCTGGATCTCTTCGGCATCCGGGCGGGCCATGTACGCGATGTCCAGGGTGTAGCCATCGGGCGACAGCCTGCTTGGGTCGGCACCGGTCGCGTACTGCCAGTCGCGAATGGTCTGCGGCGACAGCGAGTCACGGCAGGCGTCGCGGTTGACTGCAGTCGGCTCACGCCAGTACGCCTGCCACGGACCCCACTGGTCGCTGAAACCCTCCAGATAGGCGTTGCCGTTCTGGCTGATGATGGCGCTCACCTTGTGCGGGTTTGCCGCAGCCAGGCGAAAGCCCACCGGCGCGCCGTAATCGAACACGTACACGCTGTAGCTGGCCAGTCCCAATGCCTCGGTGAAGCCTTCGACGACTTTGTACAGATTGTCGAACGTGTAATCGAACTGCCCGCGCGGTGGCGCCTTGGTGTTGCCGAAGCCGGGCAGATCAGGCGCGATCAGGCGGTACTGGCTTGCCAGCAGCGGCATCAGATCGCGGAACATATGGCTGGCACTGGGGAAGCCGTGCAGCAGCAACAGCACCGGCGCATCCTTGCGCCCGGCCTGGCGATAGAACACCTCGATATCGCCGACCTGTTGCGTGTGGAAGCTGACGCGGAATGCTTCATCGTTCGGCATGGTGTCCTCTTTGAGTGCAATCGTGGTGCTGGAAAGGTCGGCAGCGTCGAGCGCACCGGCGCCCAGTGCGAATGCGGTGCCTATGCACGACGCCCGCAGCAGGTTGCGACGACCGATATCTGTGCTGGCGCGAGCGATGTTGTCCGCGATGGGCGCATCGGAATGCTCCATGGAAATTCCAGATCGACGAAGTGGCGGCCATGCTAGGTGCGCAGGCAGATGCCGGGAACCACCAGGGAGGTCAATTCACCATTGCCGTTGCTGCAATGCTGCGCGCAGGAGCGCAACCGCGTGCGATCGCCAGGCCGTGGTGTGTCGCGCAAGGTGCATCGGCAGGCTGTTAGGCTGCTGCCACATTCATCTCTGAGACGCATGTGGACCGCATTCAGGAAATGACGCTGTTTGCCGCATTGGCAGGGCAGGCAAACTTTGCCGGCGTTGCGCGGCGTCTTGGCATTTCCACCGCAACGGTCACCCGCACCGTCGCGCAGCTGGAAAGCCGCCTGGGCGTGCTGCTGGTCATGCGCAGCACGCGCAAAATGCGGCTTACCGTGGCCGGGCAGCAATACGCCATCGACTGCCGGCGCCTGCTTGCCGATCTGGAGGATGTCGAAAACAGGGCGGCCGGCTTGCACGCACTTCCCAGCGGCTTGCTGACGGTGACGGCGCCGCAGATGTTCGGCGCATTGCATGTCACCCCGGTGGTGACGCGTTTTCTCAGCGACTATCCGTCGATGACCGCGCGCGCCATCCTGGTCGACCGCGTGCTGCCGCTACTGGACGAGGGCATCGATGTCGCCGTGCGCATTGGCGCCCTGCCGGACTCATCGCTGACCGCGATCCCGGTCGGCAGCGTGCGTCGCATGGTCTGCGCCTCACCCGTCTACCTGGCAGCACACGGCACTCCGCAACAGCCGGACGATCTGCCGCAGCACGCCACCATCTCCACCGCACCGTCCGAGCGCCCACCCAAGTGGCCGTTCCGCATCAATGGGCGCGAGCATCTGGTCGATGTCGCCTCGCGGCTGAGCGTGACCTCGTTCAATGCCGCCATCACCGCCGCAGTACAGGGTTGGGGACTGACACAGGTACCGGCGTACCAGATCCGCGAACACCTTCAGAGCGGCAAGCTCACCTGCATCCTCGACACGTTCGAAATCGCACCGGAGCCGGTGCACGTGGTCTACGTGGAAGGCCGTCGCAGCTCATCCAAGGTACGCACGTTTGTCGACTACTGTGTGGATGCCCTGCGCCAGGATCTGGATTTTCATCACCATCCCTCACGGCTGTAAACGATCGCCCCGCCCTGCAACCAGTGACGCGGCCAGCAGCAACATGCTGGCACCGACAAAGGTGGCGCCGATCGACACATGATCCAGCAGCACACCGCCTGCGGCCCCGCCCAGCATGATGGAGAGCTGGATTGCGGCAACCATCAGGCCGCCGCCGCTTTCCGGTGCGTCCTTGACGCAGCGGCTCAACCAGGTGGACCAGGCCACCGGCATCGCCGAGTTGAGCGTGCCCCAGGCAATCATCGCCACGGCCACGGCCCACACCAGGTGACCGGCCAGCAGCATGCTGATGGTCGCCACACCCAGCGCGACCGGCAGCACGCTGAGCAGGGTGAACAAGCGCTTCGGCACCAACGCGGTGGCGGCATAGGTACCGACGAATCCGGCCAGGCCCAGGCCGAGCAGCAGCAACGACAGTTGCGACACATCGACCTGCGCAATGGTTTCCAGAAACGGGCGGAAGTAGGTGAACGCGGAAAACGCACCGGCAAATCCGAGCATTACCGCGAGCATGGCACGCGCCACATAGCGACGCTTCAACAAGGTGACGATGCCACCCAGCGAAGTGGCGCCCTGCGCGGGCATCGACGGCAGGCTGCGCCATTGCCAGAGGATGGTCAGCGCAACCAACGGCAACATGCCCCAGAACACCCCGCGCCAGCCGATGGTGGCGCCCAGATAGCTGCCCAATGGCGCGGCGAATGCAGCAGCGACCGCGTTACCGATAAATATGGTGCCCAAGGCCTTGGGCACCGCATGCTCGGGCATGATGCGCATCACCGTGGCGGTGGACAACGCCCAGAAGCCGCCGATGGTGATGCCGAGCAGCGCACGCGCCACCATCAACATGCCGAAGCTGTGCGCATTGGCGATCAACAGCAGCGACAACAGCATCACCCCGGTCAGGGCAATCAACACATGGCGCCGGTTGAAGCGCGACGACAGCGGTGCGATCAGCAGGCTGGCGACCACCGCGAACAGGCCGGAGATCGAGATCGCCTGGCCGGCCATGCCGGCACTGGCGTGCAGATCGGCGGCGATCGGCGTGAGCAGGCTGACCGGCATGAATTCGGAGGCGATCAGCAGCGCAACGCAGAGCGACATCGAGCCGACCGCACTCCAGGTCTGGCGGGTTGCGACAGGCGCAGCGCGCGAGGATGGATCGGTAGCGAGCGAACTGGCTTGCATGTGGGGTCCTTGTGCGAAGTGGGATGCGAGACGAACGCCACGCCGCAAGCGCGCTGACGCCGCGCTTGATAGCGAACCTGGTGTTCGGAAGGGATGCGCTGCAGGCAGCGATGCACTGCATCGACCTGCCAGCGCAGCGACGTACGACGGGCGCAATGCAGCAACGGATGCTGCGGCTCGGGCGTGCGCGTGTCTGGATGTGCTGCAGCTTACGCAGGCAGTGGGCAGCGATAAAGATGGCGGATCCGCACGGGCTTATGAAGCCCGCTCATCAACCACTTGCCTGCGTCGAGCGCCTCTCCCTGGCGCGGATCCCTCAGCCCTTGTAGCGCAGCGCATCCACGACGAGGTTGAAGGCGGACGAGGAATGGCGACGGCTGGGATAGAACGCGTGCAAGCCCGGCCAGGTCGGCGACCAGTCCTTCATCACCCAGCGCAGCCGTCCGGCCTTGATATGCGGGCGCGCCAGATCCTCCTGCACGAACGCGATGCCGAAGCCGTCCACCGCCGCGTCCAGTGCTTCATAGGTGCCGTTGAAGGTCAGCTGGCCATCCACGCGCACGATGACTTCGCGCCCGTCCTTTTCCAGCTCCCAGGCGTAGATGCCACCGGCGGTTTTCATGCGCAGGTTGATGCAGCTGTGCGCGGTGAGGTCCTGCGGCGTCTTGGGGATGGGCCGACGCGCGAAATAGGACGGCGCGGCGACGATGGCCATGCGCATGTCCGGCGCGATGCGCGCGGCGATCATGTCCTTTTCCACCTGGTCGCCTAGCCGCACGCCTAGGTCGTAACGGTCGGCGACGATGTCGGTCAGGCCGTTGTCGACCACGATCTCGACCTTGATCTCGGGGTAGTCGCGCAGCAGCCTGGACAGCTTGGGCCACAGGATCGCGCGCGCGGCGTAGTCGGTGGCGGTGATGCGCACGGTGCCTGCCGGTGTGTCGCGCATTTCGCCGAGCGCAGACAGCGCCTCTTCGATTTCGGCAAAGCGCGGCGCCACCGTCTGGATCAGCCGCTCGCCGGCTTCGGTGGGCGCCACGCTGCGTGTGGTGCGGGTCAGCAGGCGCAGACCCAGCGTCGCTTCCAGCCCGCGAATGGTATGACTCAGCGCCGACTGCGAAACGCCCAGCTTGGCGGCGGCGCGGGTAAAGCTGCCCTCGCGAACGATGGCAATCAGCGCCAGCAGGTCCTTGAAGTTGTCTCGCGCCATTGGTGAATCTCTTTCATGGAATCCACATGACTGTAGCAGCCGATGAAAAAGGAATACCAAAGCCCCTCTCCTGCGGGAGCGGGGTTGGGGTGAGGGTACGGCTGCTCAACTACCTTGATGCTGCCGCACCCTTATCCGCCCTGCAGGCACTTTCTCCCGGCGGGAGAAGGACAAAGCCGGCCACAAGCCGCCCGTCGCATTTTTTGCAACGCCCAGCCCTAAAAAAACCGCTTTGGGGTGACGGGACCGGTTCGTATAGTCGATTCGACGGCCGCCGCCGGCCGCACAAGCACCTGATGCCATTGCTGCGAGGCGACCAACGTCGGCGATACCCGCCCCCTTTCCACACCGCCTGCGGAGGCCTCATGTATCAGTCCCTGTCGCATCGCGGTCCTGGCAGCTGCGTTGAAACAACACCCCCGCACGGCACCCCATGCTGAGCGCGCAACGCAGCTCACCTGTCCACAGCTCAGGCGCACGCGCGGTCGCCCGCTGCGACGCATTAGGTGTTCCGCCCTACAGCGACACACCCGACGGGCTGTTCCGCGCCTGGCTCAGCCCGGCGCATCGCACCGCCGTCGCACAGGTGGGCGAATGGATGCGCCAGGCCGGCATGCAGGTACGTCTGGACGCAGCGGCCAACCTGATCGGGCGCTACGAAGGCGCGCGTGCCGACGCACCGGCGCTGCTGATCGGCAGCCATCTGGACAGCGTGCGCGATGCCGGGCGCTATGACGGCCCACTCGGCATCCTGCTCGGCATCGAATGCGTCGCCGCGCTGCATGCCCAGGGCCGGCGCCTGCCGTTCGCGATCGAGGTGATCGCTTTCGGCGACGAGGAAGGTTCGCGCTTTCCTGCCTCGATGTTCTGCAGCCGCGCAGTCGCCGGCACGCTCGACCCCGCCACGCTGTCGGTCACCGACGCGGCCGGCACCGACGTGGCCAGCGCGCTGGCCGAGTGGGATCTGGACATCGCGCACATACAGCAAGCCGCACGCGCGCCCGGCAGCGTGCTGGCCTATCTGGAAACCCATATCGAACAAGGCCCGGTGCTGGAAGCCGAAGGCCTGCCGGTCGGCATCGTCACCGCGATCGCCGCGCAACGGCGCTTCGCCCTGCGCTTCGACGGCCGCGCCGGCCACGCCGGCACCACCACCATGGCCTTGCGTCGCGATGCATTGAACGCCGCTGCCGAAGCCCTGTTGGCGATCGAAGGGATTGCACGCGCCGGCAGCGACGACCTGGTCGCCACGGTCGGCAAGCTGCAGGTCGCGCCCGGTGCCACCAACGTGGTGCCCGGCCGGGTGGACTGCACGCTGGACGTGCGTGCCGGCGACGATGCAATGCGCGATGCGGCAGTGCTGGAGATCGAACGCGCACTGGCCCATATCAGCAAAACCCGCAACGTCGCCATCGCCATCGACCCGTTGCAGACGCTGGCCGCCAGCCCCTGCGCACCGGCACTGATGACCCGTCTGCAACACGCAGTCGCCGCACAAGGCATCGTGCCGCGCCAGTTGGTGTCCGGCGCCGGCCACGATGCGATGGTGATGGCTGCGCTCTGCCCCACCGCGATGCTGTTCGTGCGCTGCGCCGGCGGCATCAGCCATCATCCGGACGAATACGTGGCCCCGGCCGATGCCGAGCTCGCACTGGCGGTCATGCGCCACTTCATCGAACACCTGGGAGATCCTCTTGTCACCTGACCTGCGTCACCTGCACACCTTCGGCGAGCTCGATCCCCCGCAACGGCTGTTGATGGGCCCGGGCCCGGTCAATGCGCATCCGCGCGTGCTGCGCGCGATGGCCGCCGATCTGCTCGGCCAGTTCGATCCGGAAATGACCACCTACATGAACGAGGTGATGGCGCTGTACCGGCCGCTGTTCGGCACCGAGAATCGCTGGACGTTTCTGGTCGACGGCACCGCGCGCGCCGGCATCGAGGCGGCGCTGGTGTCGCTGGTCAGCCCGGGCGACCGCGTGCTGGTGATCAACTTCGGCCGCTTCGGCCTGCTGCTCACCGAGATCCTGGGCCGGCTTGGTGCCGACGTGCACACCGTGGATGCGCCCTGGGGCGAGGTGGTGCCGCTTGCTGCAATCGCCGAGGCGATCGAGCGCGTGGCACCCAAATTGGTCGCTACCGTGCACGGCGACACCTCCACCACCATGGCCCAGCCGCTGGATGGCCTCGGCGCGCTGTGCCGCGCGGCCGGCGCGCTGAGTTACGTCGATGCCACTGCCACCATCGGCGGCATGCCCATCGCCAGCGATCGCTGGGACGTGGACGTGGTCACCGGCGGCCTGCAGAAATGCCTGGGCGGGCCGTCCGGCTCGGCGCCGATCACCGTCTCCGACGCGGCGGCCGAGGCGATCTTCGCGCGTCGCCATGTCGAGCGCGGCATCGTGCGCGAGGACATCGTCAACGGCAGCGGGCCGCGCATCGCCTCGAATTATTTCGATCTGGCGATGATCATGGATTACTGGTCGGACAAGCGCCTCAATCACCACACCGAAGCCACCACCATGTTGTACTGCGCCCGCGAATGCGCGCGCGTGGCGCTGCAGGAAGGCCTGGATGCCCGCTTCGCCCGTCACGCCGCCGCCGGGCGTGCGGTCAGTGCCGGCATCCGCGCACTGGGGCTGGAGGTGTTCGGCGACGATGCGCACCGCATGACCAATGTCACCGGCGTGGTGATCCCGCACGGCATTGACAGCGATGCGGTGCGCCGGCGCATGCGCGAGGATTTCGAGATCGAGATCGGCACCGCGTTCGGGCCGTTGCAGGGCAGGATCTGGCGCATCGGCGCGATGGGCTACAACGCGATGAAGCACAAGGTGCTGATCACCCTGGCCGCCCTGGAAGCGGTGCTGCGCGCCGAAGGCTACGCCTGCACACCAGGGCTGGCGGTGGAAGCCGCACTGGCTGCCTGGCACGCGGAGCCGCAGGCATGAACACAGCGCGCGACCTGGTCGGCTATGGCGCCACCCCGCCTGCAGCGCAGTGGCCCGGTGGCGCGCGCATCGCAGTGCAGTTCGTCATCAATTACGAAGAGGGCGCGGAAAACTGCGTGCTCAACGGCGATGCCGGCTCGGAAGCCTTCCTGTCGGAGATGGTCGGCACGCAAGCGCAGCCCGGCGCGCGTGCCATGGCGATGGAAAGCCTGTACGAATACGGCAGCCGTGCCGGCTTCTGGCGGCTGCATCGGTTGTTCACTGCGCGCAATGTGCCGGTGACCGTATTCGGCGTGGCGCAGGCACTGGCCTCCAATCCCGAGGCAGTCGCCGCGATGCAGGCCGCCGACTGGGAGATCGCCAGCCACGGCCTGCGCTGGATCGATTACCAGCATGTGGATGCGGCCACCGAGCGTGCGCATATCGCCGAAGCCATCGCCGTGCACACCCGCGCCACCGGCAGCCGCCCGCTGGGCTGGTACCAGGGCCGCACCAGCCCCAACACCGCGCGGCTGGTCGCCGAGGAAGGCGGCTTTGTCTACGACGCCGACAGCTATGCCGACGATGTGCCGTACTACGACCACCGGCATAGCCGTGCGCAGTTGATCGTGCCGTACACGCTGGACGCCAATGACATGAAATTCGTCGCCTACAACGGCTTTGCCGATGGCGAGCCATTCTTCCGCTATCTGCGCGATGGCTTCGAGCAACTGCGCAGCGAAGGCGGGCGCATGCTGTCGGTCGGCCTGCATGGGCGCATCGTCGGCAAGCCGGCGCGCGCGGCGGCCCTGGCACGTTTCGTCGATCACGTGCTGGCCAGTGGCGATGCCTGGATTGCGCGCCGCATCGATATTGCGCGGCATTGGCTGCAGGTCCATCCGGCATGAGCATCGACACCGCCGACATCGACCTGCCCGAGGTGATCGCGCAAGTGACCGCCGCCTTCCATGCCTACGAACAGGCCCTGATGGACGACGACATCGCCGCAATGGATGCGCTGTTCCACCCCGCACCCAGCACGGTGCGCTACGGCGTGGGCGAGGTGCTGTACGGCATCGAGGCGATCCGCGCCTTCCGCATCGGCCGCGGCGGCTCGCCGCAGCGCCAGCTCGCACATGTTGAAGTGCATGGCTTCGGCCACGACTTCGCCACCACGCATGCAGAATTTATCCGCGACGGCAGCAGCGCGCGCGGCCGCCAGAGCCAGAGCTGGGTGCGTTTTGCCGACGGCTGGAAAGTGGTGGCCGCGCATGTGTCGCTGCAGGGGACGCATGCATGAGCGTGATCGACGACAGCGTGCTGGACGATGCCGCCTTCGTGGCGCGCTACCGCGAGCTGTTCGAGCATTCGCCGTGGGTGGTCGAACGCGCGGCACGGCGGCGTCCGTTCGCCGATGTGTACCGCGGGCTGATGCAGGTGGTGCTCGACGCGTCGCAGGAAGACCAGGTTGCGTTGATCCGCGCGCATCCGGAGCTGGCGGGCAAGGCGGCGATCGACCGCACGCTCACCGCCGCGTCGGCCGCCGAGCAGGCCTCGGCCGGATTGGACCGGCTCAGCGAAGCCGAATTCAAGCGCTTCCACGCGCTCAATCAGGCCTATCGCCATCGCTTCGGATTTCCGTTCGTGATCTGCGTGCGGCTGCACGACAAGGCCGGCATCCTGGCTGCGCTGGAACGCCGGCTGGATGCCTCGCGCAGCGAAGAACTGTCCACCGCCCTCGCCGAGATCGGCAAGATCGTGCAACTGCGCCTGGAGGCACTGCCATGAGCCTGGCCCAACTCGAACGCGAGCTCCACCACGACCTGCAACGCCTGGCCCATGGCGGCGATGCCTGGGTGCAGCCGCGCGTGCATCCGGCAGGCCATGTGTACGACGTGGTCATCGTCGGCGCCGGCCAGAGCGGCCTGGGCGCGGCGTTCGCGCTGCAACGCGAGCGCGTGCACAACCTGCTGGTCATCGATGAAAACCCGGCCGGGCAGGAAGGCCCGTGGGTGACCTACGCGCGCATGCAGACCTTGCGCACGCCCAAGCAGATCACCTCGATCGACCTGGGCGTGCCGTCGCTGACCTTCCGCGCCTGGTGGGAAGCACAACACGGCGGCGCCGGCTGGGACGCGCTGGACAAGATCCCGCGCGGCAGCTGGATGGACTACCTGCGCTGGTACCGCGCGGTGCTGCGCCTGCCGGTGCGCAATGCCACGCGGCTGGCGCGGGTGGAGCCGGACGTGGCGCCGGGCATCCACCGCCTGCATCTGGCGATGGGCGCGCCGCTGCTGACGCGCAAGCTGATCCTGGCCACCGGCATCCAGGGCGGCGGCCAGTGGATGGTGCCGGACTGGATCAGCCGCGCCCTGCCCGCACAGCGCTATGCGCATACCTCCGGCCAGATCGACTTCGCCGCGCTGGCCGGCAAGCGGGTGGGCATCCTGGGCGGTGGCGCCTCCGCGTTCGACAACGCCTGTTTCGCGCTGGATCAAGGCGTCGCCAGTGCCGAGGTATTCGTGCGCCGCAGCGCATTGCCGCGCATCAATCCATTCCGCCACATGGAACAGGCCGGCATCATCCCGCGCTTTCTGACGCTGCCGGATGCGGACAAGTACCGGATGATGGCCAGCTTCTTCGCGCACAACCAGCCGCCGACCAACGACACCTTCCAGCGTGCCTGCGCGCATGCCGGCTTCGCGCTGCACCTGGGCGCGCCATGGCTGGAGGTGGCCGAGCGCGATGGCGAGGTGGTGGTGCGCACGCCGCAGGGCGAGCACCGCTTCGATTTTCTGGCCGTTGCCACCGGCCTGGTCACCGACCCGCAACTGCGCCCGGAACTGGCCGCGCTGTCCGGGCGCATCGCCTGCTGGGGCGACCGCTACCAGCCGCCGCCGGGCCAGGCCAATCCGGTGCTGGATGCGCACCCCTACCTGGGGCCGGGCTTCGAACTGCTGCCGCGCACGCCCGACGATGCCGCACTGCTGCACGGCTTGTTCGCCTTCAACTATTCGGCGCTGATCAACCACGGCCCGTCGGCGGCAGCACTGTCCGGGCTCAAGGTCGCGCTGCCGCGGCTGGCCCGCGCGGTGGCCGACCAGCTGTTCCTGGACGACCGCCAGGCCATCGTCGACAGCTATCTGGCTTACGACCAGCCCGAGTTCGTCGGCCAATGGCCGCAACCGACCCAGGCGGTGGCATGAGCACGCTCTCCACCCACGTGCTGGATACGGCCACGGGCCGCCCCGCCGCAGGCATCGCCTTGCGCCTGTTCGCCGGCGCCACGCTGCATTTCAACGGGGTCACCAACCAAGACGGGCGCTGCCCCGAACTGGCCGCACTCACGCTGCAACCCGGCCGCTACCGGCTGGAATTCGAGGTGGCCGGCTATTGGCGCGCCGCCGGCACCGCGCTGCCCGACCCGCCCTTCCTGGAACAGGTGCCGATCGCGTTCGGCATCGCCGACGACGGCCATTACCACGTGCCGTTGCTGCTCTCGCCCTACGGGTATTCCACCTATCGCGGCAGCTGAGCGGCCGCCGGTTCGGCAACGGATCGGCGGGGCACACGCCGCGTTCCGCGTCGGCCCCGTAGAATGGCGCCTTTCCGGCGACAGGCCGGGGCCCCGGAATTGTCATGATCCACAACGATGTACTGCGCAGCATCCGCTACATGCTCGACCTCAGCGACGACAAGGTGGTGGAGATCACCCACCTGGCCGACCCGGAGTTCGCGCTCGACAAGCCGCAGGTACAGGCCTGGCTGAAGAAGGAAGACGAGCCCGGTTTCGAGCCTTGCACCGACGCAATGCTGGCACGCTTCCTCGATGGCCTGGTGCTGCGTTTTCGCGGCCGTGACGAGAGCCAGCCGGTGCGCCCGCTGGAAACCCGGGTCGGCAACAACCTGGTGCTGAAGAAACTGCGCGTGGCCTTCGAGCTGAAAGACGTGGACATGCACGCCATCTTCGCCAGCGCCGGCTTCCCGCTGTCCAAGCCGGAACTGTCCGCGCTGTTCCGCCAGCCCGGCCACAAGAATTTTCGCCCCTGCGGCGACCAGTTGCTGCGCGCCTTCCTCAAGGGCCTGACCGCGCGGATGCGCGAAGCGGGTTGATGACCGGATACTGAGGTCGGACTGGTTTGGCCTGGCTTGGTCGTCCGACGACGCTGCGACTTGAATCCGCAGGTTTTTAGCGCAGTTTTCGTGTGTCTCGAAGTGACTGGATGGTGTCGGTGGATCGATCGTGGAGCGGTCGATCTGCGGCTTGGTTGCAGGGCCCTTGCCCGCCCACCATCGCAGGACACGCCGCAAGTACGTCCATGTAGGCTCTTACGCGGCATCCATGCCGCGTAAGGTCCCGCGACGGTGAGCGGACAAGGACCAAGCGAGATGGTCGGTGTGCTTGGTGCAAGCAATGCACGATGTGCGTTGTTCGGATTGTGGGCGTCCAGTTGGCCTCTCAATCGACGCCTAGCAACAGGCAAGCTTTGAACGAAGCGATCTCAAACTTCTCGGCACCCCAAAGCAAAACCAGGTTTTCACGCGACCATCGACCAACGCTCGGTGCGGCGTCCCCGCCGCTTGCGGGACCCTTGGCGGCATGGAGGCTGCCAAGGAGTCTCCACGGACGGATGCACGGCGTGTCCCGCAGGTGCCGAGGGCACCGCGCCCTCGACGCACCGGGCTTTTGATTCAAGCAGCTGCACCTGGGCCGCTACAACGCCTTAAGCGATCAAGCCGCAGCCGCCAGACGCGGCCGGCGTGCGTCCAGGCGGAACACCGATACGGCTTCGCTCAGTTCCACTGCCTGCTCTTCCATCGCACGTGCTGCGGCGGAGGCTTCTTCCACCAGTGCGGCATTGCGCTGGGTGGTTTCGTCCATGTCGTTGACGGTGCGGGCGACCTGCTCGATGCCGGAGGATTGTTCGCGCGATGCGGCGGAAATCTCCGCAATCAACGTGGTCACCTGCTGCACCGACTGCACGATCTGCTGCATCGTCTGCCCAGCCTGATCCACGCGCGCGCTGCCGCGCTCCACGCTGTCCACCGAAGCGTCGATCAGCTGCTTGACCTCCTTGGCCGCGCCGGCCGAACGCTGCGCCAGCGCGCGCACTTCCGAGGCGACCACGGCAAAGCCGCGGCCCTGTTCGCCGGCACGCGCCGCTTCCACTGCCGCGTTCAAGGCCAGGATGTTGGTCTGGAACGCGATGCCGTCGATGACGCTGATGATCTCGGCAATCTTCTTGGACGACACCTCGATCTCGCCCATGGTGTCGACCACGCTGGCCACCATCTCGCCACCACGGCCGGCGATCTCCGCGGCCGCCTGCGCGCCGCGGCTGGCCTGCTGCGCGGTGTCGGCGTTCTGGCGCACGGTGGAGGTGAGCTCTTCCATCGAGGCGGCGGTTTCTTCCAGGTTGGCAGCTTGCTGTTCGGTGCGCTGGGCCAGGTCGTTGTTGCCGGCGGCAATCTCTGCCGAGGCGGTGCGAATGGTCTGCGCGGCCACGGTGATGTCGCCGACAATATCGGTCAGGCGCTGCACGGTGGCATTGGCATCGTCGCGCATGCGTGCGAACACGCCTTGCTGGTTGCCGTGCATGCGCGCGGTCAGGTCGCCGTCGGCGATCGCCTTGAGCAGCTGCGACAGCTCGGCCAGATTCTGGTCCACGTTCTGCATCAGGCCGTTGACGCCGCTGACCATGGCGCGGAATTCGAACTGGTAGGCCTCGGCATTGCCGCGCGTGGCGAAGTCGCCGGCCGCAGCCGCGTCGACCAGGCCACGGATTTCGCCATTGATCGCCGCCAAGTTGCGCTTGGTGGTGTCCATCGCCTCGGTGATTTGCGCTTTCTCGCCCGGCAGGCGCGGCATGTCCACCGACATGTCGCCGACCGCGTAATGCTGCATCACCTGCAGCATGTCGCCGATCAGACCAACCTGCGCGCCGATCAAGCCATTGGTGTCGTCGACCATGCGGCCGTACGCGCCCGGGAAGGCCTGCGCGTCCATGCGGTAACTCATCTGCCCGGCTTCGTGGCGCTGTGCCATGTCGGCCTGCGCGGTGGAGACGTCGGTGAGCGTGTTGACCACCTGGCCCATGGCCTGGCCGAGCAGACCGATTTCATCGCGCGTGCTGACCGCCGCACGCGCCGACAGATCGCCGGCCGCCACCTGGCGTGCCGCACGCGCGACGTTTTCAATCGGGCGCACGATCGAGCGACGGATCCACCAGCCCAGCACTGCCACCAGGCACAGCGCCGCGGCGATCGTGGCCACCGCCGACAGCACCAGCTTGTGCTGCGCCGATTGCGAACTGGCCAGCACCGCCGCATCGGCCAGGGTCTTGCTGCGCTTCACCAGTTCTTCGAGGGTGTGGCTGGGCGCGCGGTCCTGGCCCTTGACCAGTTGGTCGCCCACCTGGGTGTCGTAGCCGGCCTCGGCAAACTTGCCCAGCGCCGCTTCGTAATTGCGCTGCAGACCCAGATGCGCCTTGGCAAAGTCCTGCGCCAGCGTGCGCGCCTGCGGGTCCTGGGTTGCCTTGGCCAGCGCCTCGGTGCTGGCCTGCACCTTCCTGCCCTGCTCGCGGAAGGCGCTGAGGTGCTTGTCCAGCAGCGCCGGATCGCGCCCGCGGATCAGCACGTTCTTCCACTCCTGCACCTGCAGGCGGAAATCGCGGGTGATCTCTTCGCTGCTGGAGGCCTGCGCCACCTCCGGCGGCACCTTGCCGGACAGGCTCAGCCACGCCGTGCCCAGACCGCCCAGGGCACACAGCAGGATGACCGACAGGCCCAGCGCGAGCGCGCCGAGCAGCTTGCTTTGCAGGCTGACGAATTTCGGGGTGGCAGCAGACATGGGGCGTCCAAATCGGGGAGTACAGCGGTTATCGACAGGCACGCTGCCGGCCTGAAGCAGCGCCGGCGCCAAAGTCAGCCTTGAATGCCCAAAAGGTAATAGCACTTCCGAATTCCCCGACAGGCTTCACCCGACGGCCCGACCGTCGCGCCATCTGTGACGTGCCCGTATCCTTCCCGCGCATGACCGAGCCTGCCTTTCCGATCTCCCCCCTGCTGCCGCAGCTGTGCGACAGCCTGGCCGCCCATCCGCGGCTGGTGCTGGAAGCCCCACCCGGTGCCGGCAAGACCACCCAGGTACCGCTGGCCTTGCTGGACGCACCGTGGCTGGCCGGCCGCAAGATCGTGATGCTCGAACCGCGGCGCGTGGCCGCCCGCAGCGCCGCCGTATTCATGGCGCGCCAGTTGGGCGAGCCGGTCGGCGAGACGGTGGGCTACCGCATCCGCTTCGAGAACAAGACCTCCGCGCGTACCCGCATCGAGGTCGTCACCGAGGGCATCCTGACCCGGCTGATCCAGGACGACCCGATGCTGGAACACATCGGCGCGCTGCTGTTCGACGAATTCCACGAACGCCATCTGGCCGGCGACCTTGGCCTGGCGCTGGCGCTGGACGTGCAGGCGCAGGTGCGTGAGGACCTGCGCATCGTGGCGATGTCGGCCACGCTGGATGGCGAGCGCCTGGCCGGTTTTCTCGACGCACCGCGCCTGAGCAGCGCCGGGCGCAGTTTCCCGGTGGAGATTGCGCACTTCCCCGCGCGCCGCGACGAAGCGCTAGAACCGCAGACCCGGCGTGCGGTGGAACACGCCTTGTCCACCCATCCGGGCGATGTGCTGGTGTTCCTGCCCGGCCAGCGCGAGATCGCACGCGTGCACAGCGCGCTGCAGGACGTGTTCGACCCGGCGGTGCAGGTGCTGCCGCTGCATGGCGAGCTGTCGGTCGAGGCGCAAAGCCAGGTGCTGCAACCCGACCCGTCCGGGCGCCGCCGCGTGGTGCTGGCGACCAACGTCGCCGAGTCCTCGGTGACCCTGCCCGGCGTGCGCGTGGTCATCGACAGCGGGCTGGCGCGCGAGCCGCATTACGATCCCAACAGCGGTTTTTCGCGCCTGGACATCACCACCATCGCGCAGGCCTCGGCCGACCAGCGTGCCGGCCGCGCCGGACGTGTGGCCAGCGGCTGGGCGTATCGGTTGTGGCCGCAATCGCAACGGCTGGAACCGCAGCGGCGCGCGGAGATCACCCAGGTGGAACTGGCCGGCCTGGCGCTGGAACTGGCCGCCTGGGGCAGCGCCGCGCTGCGCTTCGTCGATACCCCGCCGGCCGGTGCGTTGGCCGCCGCGCACGAATTGCTGCAGCGGCTGGGCGCGCTCACCGGCAGCGGCGGCATCACCGCGCTGGGCCGCCGCATGCTCGCGCTGGGCACCCATCCGCGCCTGGCCGCGATGCTGGCGCAGGCTGGCGACGCGACACGTGTGGCGCTGGCTTGCGACCTGGCCGCCTTGCTGGAAGCGCGCGACCCGCTGCGTCAGGGTGGCGATGGACTGGCTGCGCGCTGGCGCGCACTGGCCGCATTCCGCCAAGGCCGCAGCGCGCACGATGCCAACCGCGGCGGCCTGGCCGCGATCGACAGCGCCGCCAAACAATGGCGCCGCCGGCTGCGCTGCGACAGTGCGCCGCCCGCCAGCGTGGAAGCGCACGCGCTCGGCGACCTGCTCTCGCACGCCTTCCCCGACCGCATTGCCGTACGCCATCCCAGCGACCCGTTGCGCTACCTGCTGGCCAACGGCCGCAGCGCGCGCCTGTTCGACCACAGCGACCTGCGCGGCGAACCCTGGCTGGTTGCCAGCGAGCTGCGCTACGAAGCCAAGGACGCGCTGCTGTTGCGTGCCGCGCCGGTGGACGAAGGCTATCTGCGCCGCAGCGTGCCCGAGCGCTTCGTGCAGCAGGATCTGGTGCAGTGGGACGCGGACAAGCGCGCCCTGGTCGCGCGTCGGCAATCCAGCTTCGATCGCATCGTGCTCGACAGCCGCCCGGCCGGCCGCGTCGATCCGGCGCAGGCCGCCGGCGCGCTGACCGAGGCGGTGCGGCAGCTCGGCCTGGATGCCTTGCCGTGGACCGACGGCCTGCGCCAATGGCGGGCCCGCCTGCAGTCGTTGCGTGCCTGGATGCCCGAGCTTGCGCTGCCCGACCTGTCCGACGCCGCGTTGCTGGAGACACTGGACACTTGGCTGCGCCCGGCCTTCGCCGGCAAGACCCGCCTGGATGCGCTAGACGAGGCCAGTCTGGGTGAGGCGCTCAAGGCCGCCCTGCCGTGGGACCGCCGCCAGCTGATCGACCGCCACGCGCCCACCCGCATCAGCGTGCCCTCGGGCATGGAGCGGCAGATCGTCTACGCCCTCGACCACGCCGAGCAACCGTTGCCGCCGGTGCTGGCGGTCAAGCTGCAGGAACTGTTCGGCCTGGCGGAAACCCCGCGCATCGCCGACGGCCGCATCCCGCTGACCCTGCATCTGCTCTCGCCCGGCGGACGCCCGTTGCAGGTGACGCAGGATTTGAAGAGCTTCTGGGTCACCACGTACCCGGATGTCAGGAAGGAGATGAAGGGGCGGTATCCCAGACATCCGTGGCCGGAAGATCCATGGACCGCAACGGCAACCCATCGGGCAAAGCCGCGCGGCACCTGATGTGAGCCCCTCTCCTCTCGGGGCAGGAGTTGGGGTGAGGTACGGGGGCGAAGCCCTCGCGCTGCTCAAGTGCACGTGGCTTCGCCCGTTCCCTCATCCACCCTTCGGGCACCTTACTCCCGGCGGGAGAAGCGACGTCAGCGTCGACACCGGCCAGGTCAGGCTTCTGCCACATCCAGGTAGATACCGGATCCAGGTAAACGCCGATCACAGCATCGCCCCGCATCATTACTTAACCGCAACCCAAACAAGCCCTACCACCGCTAACACCGTCTATACGCAGCAGCCCACACACTGCGGCCCACGTACTCAGAAAGGAAACGCCTCCAATGAGCAAGCTGACTGTGATCACCGAACGCGCCCTGGAGCGTGCCCTGGAACTGGCTGGCAATGCTGGCGACCACCTGCGTCACGCCGCCTCCAATGCCGGCGATCAGGCCCGTCATGCAGGCAGCAGCCTGCGTCATTTCGGTCCGGGCGCCAGCGAATGGCTGAAGACCGGTGCTGCCCTGGGTGCAGTGCGCACCGGCGGCAAGGTCGTCAGCAAAGTGGTCAAGCGCAACCCGGCCGTCACTGTGGCCGCCGCGGTTGCCGGCTTGGGCCTGATCGGTTATGCCGTGTATCGCAAGCGCCAGCGTGACCAGCAGGTGCTCGGCGGCAACGTCCACCGTCTGGACCGCGAACACGCCAGCAATGCCAGCGCACGTCGCGCCGCCTACCAGCGCCGCGGTGCAGTGACCCCGAGCGACGGCATCGAATAAGCCGTCCTTCCAGGCAAAAAACATAACGCCACGGCCCTGCGCCGTGGCGTTTTTGTTTGTGGATCGGTTCCACAATGAAACGGCTAGTCATCGACACCCACTTGCGTGCTCGAAGAACGCGGCACTACATGTGCGGGGCCATAGCGATTAACGATCGCGTGTGACCGCGTTGCTTTCCCATGGTCGCGCGCTTGTCATTACCGCGCCTGTCCTGACCCGCGCCGTATTGCCGCATCGCAGGGTGGATCGGCCACGCAGGCACGCAACCGTTGCATCTGCTCGCGTTACCAATCCTGCTGCTCATGCCGCATGAGCGGTTCTGTAAGCAGCGCCGTCCAAGATGCATCGAGCTCAGCGCCGCGTGCTGTGCAGCGACCGCTGTACCGAATGCATCAGGCTCCACGTCGCGTCCTACTTGGGCGCGCGCCATGCGTGTGTTCGATGCGCCACTGGCCGGGCGCCAGCGCATCCAGGGTCCAGTCGCCGATCGCCACGCGGATCAGACGCAAGGTCGGAAGGCCCACCGAGGCAGTCATGCGCCGCACCTGCCGATTACGGCCTTCGGTGATCTGCAGCTCCAGCCAGGCATCGGGCACGGTCTTGCGCACGCGCACCGGCGGATCGCGCGGCCACAGCTGCGGTGCCGGATCGAGCCTGCGCACTTCGGCCGGGCGGGTCGGGCCGTCGTTGAGCAGCACGCCATCGCGCAAGGCCTGCAGTTGCGCAGGTTCCGGGTCGCCTTCCACCTGCACCCAGTAAGTCTTGGGTTGCTTGTGGCGCGGGTCGGTCAAGCGATGCGCCAGTGCACCATCGTCGGTCAGCAGCAACAGGCCTTCGCTGTCGTGATCCAGGCGACCGGCCGCATAGACGTCGGCCGGCAGGCCGAATTCGGCCAGCGTGCGTTTGGGCGGCTGCGAGCGGTCGCTGAATTGCGACAGCACGCCATAGGGTTTGTTCAACAACACCAACATGCCAATCCTGTTGCGCAAGGTCGTTGCAGGCCACGCGCGTGGCGCGTGAGTCGTGCACCGGGTTGAAGAGGTCGCGCCACCGGCGGCAAGCGGTGCGCTGCTGCCCGCAACCGCGTTGCACGCTGACGCCGCCGCATCGCTACGCGGGGCGGTTGTGCATCAGTGGCCTGCCGCATGCAAACCAGCGCAGCGTTGGTCCAACTGGCCGTCGTTGCGCTGCCGTGCCGTCCTTACGGTCGTGCAGCCGATTGCGCAGTCATCGCATGACGCGCGCCATGCCAGCATCGACGCACCGTCGCGGGCAGTGCAGGACCTGCATGCCGACGCGCAATGCGTCGGCATGCAGGCCGCGTCTCACTGCTTGACGAACTTCAAGGTCATGCGGTCGCTCTCGCCGATCGCCTTGTACTTGGCATCGTCGGCCTTGTCGTGATTGTTGCTCGGCGGCAGGGTCCACACGCCACCGGCATAGTCCTTGGTGTCGCGCGGGTTGGCATTGACCTCGCTCTTGCCGGCGAGCTTGAATCCGGCCGCTTCGGCCATCGCGATCAATTGCGCCTGGCCGACATAGCCGCTCTTGTCGTCGGCCGGCACGTCGGCCTTGGCACGGTGTTCGACCACGCCGAGCACGCCGCCGGGCTTGAGCACCTTGTAGAAGCCGGCAAACATCGCCTCGGCATTGCCGGCCATGCGCCAGTTGTGCACGTTGCGGAAGGTCAGCACCAGATCGGCCGAGTTGTCCACGCCGAACGACGGCGTCTTGGGCACATAGGAAACGAACGACGGCTTGCCGTACACCTCCGGCTTTGCGGCAAACTTCTTCTCCAGCTCGTCGCGCCCACGTTGTGCCGAATCGCGGCCGCGCCCCTCCGGCACCGCCGCCGGGTCGACCACCGCGGCAACATACTTGCCCTTGTCGCGCAGGTACGGCGCCAGGATTTCCGAGTACCAGCCGCCGCCCGGCGTGATTTCGATGACGGTCTGGGTCGGCTTGATGCCGAAGAACGCCAGCGTCTGGCCGGGATGACGATAGACATCGCGCTGCATGTAGACGCGATCGCGCCAGTTGCCGTCGATGGCTTTTTGCAGCGCCGCATCGGGCGCCGGCAAGCTGGCGCTATCGGCCGGTTTGATTGCCATTGCCAGTGGCGCGCTCATCGCCACTGCCATTCCCACCACACATGCACACACCAGCTTGTTGCGGATCATCGCAGCGCCCTTTGCGGGAAAAAGTAGCGCGAGCCTAGCATGCGGCCCGAAGCCTGCCATGTGCAGGGATCCGTGCGCCGCATGACGCGCCGCACCAGGCGCGGCGGGCCACATGTTCAGACGACGTGAGTCGATGAGGGCGATCTGCGGAACGCTGAATCCACGCAGGTGTCACACGCAACATCGGCACACATGACTATCCTGTCGGCAGTTCGAATCAGGAGCAACGTGATGACCCACTCCCGCGCGCTAGGCCGCTCCGGCCTGCAGGTTCAACCGATCGTGTTCGGTGGCAATGTGTTTGGCTGGAGCGCCGACGAGGCGACCTCGTTCGCGTTGCTCGATGCCTTCGTCGATGCCGGCTTCAACCTGATCGACACCGCCGATGCTTACTCCGGCTGGGTGCCGGGCAATCGCGGTGGCGAGTCGGAAACCATCATCGGGCGCTGGCTCGCACGCAGCGGCAAGCGCGACAAGGTGCTGATCGCCACCAAGGTGGCCAAATGGAGCGAGCATCCGGGCCTGTCGCCGGAGAACATCGCCGCCGCGGTGGAAGATTCGCTCACCCGCCTGCAGACCGATGTGATCGATCTGTACCAGGCGCACGAGGACGACGAATCGATTCCGCTGGAAGCCACGCTGGCCGCATTCGGCCGCTTGATCGAACAGGGCAAGGTGCGCGCGATCGGCGCGTCCAACTACAGCGCCGCACGCCTGCGCGATGCCCTGGATATTTCCGAGCAGTACAAGCTGCCGCGTTACGAAAGCCTGCAACCGGAATACAACCTCTACGATCGCGCCGGCTATGAGGCCGAGCTGGAGCCGCTGGTGCGCGAACGCGAGCTCGGCGTGATCAGCTACTACTCGCTGGCCAGCGGCTTTCTGACCGGCAAGTACCGCAGCGCCGACGACGCCGGCAAGAGCAGCGCGCGCGGTGCCTCGGTGGTCAAGCAATACGTCAATCCGCGCGGCCTGCGCATCCTGCAGGCGCTGGACGATCTGGCGGCCACCCACCGCGCCACGCCGGCACAGATCGCACTGGCCTGGTTGATCGCACGCCCCGGCCTGACCGCACCGATCGTCAGCGCCACCAGCGTGACCCAGTTGCACGATGTGCTGGCCGCCGCGCAGCTGTCGCTGAGCGCCGATCAGATTGCACAGCTCGATGCCGCAAGCGCCCCCAAGCCGGCCGACGCCGCCTGACGCATCGGCTTGCGCCGCATACGCAGTCGACCACGCGCGTCTTTCCGCGCGCAGCCGCCATCGCGGCTGCGCTCCCCCGGTCGCGTACGCGCGGCCTTTTCCGCAAGGAATCCCCCATGACATCGATCACCAATCGCCGCATCGTGCTGGCCTCTCGCCCGCATGGCGAGCCGAGCGCCGACAACTTCCGCAGTGAAGACGTCGCCTTGCCGCCCACCGGGCACGACCAGATCCTGGTGCGCAACCGCTTCCTGTCGCTAGACCCGTACGTGCGCGGACGCATGGACGAAGGCCCGTCCTACGCCGCACCGGTGGAGATCGACGCGGTGATGGAAGGCGGCACCGTCGGCGAAGTGCTCGAGTCGCACCATGCCGGCTATCAGCCAGGCGACCTGCTAGTACTGCCCGGCGGTTGGCAGAGCCATAGCCTGCTCACGCCCACCGCGCCGTTGCGCAAGCTGCCCAAGGACGATGCCCTGCCGCTGAGCACTGCGCTCGGCGTGTACGGCATGCCCGGCTTCACCGCCTACGCCGGCCTGCACGAAATCGGCAAGCCGCAGGCCGGCGAAACCCTGGTGGTGGCGGCAGCCAGTGGGCCGGTCGGCGCCACCGTGGCCCAGCTGGCGCGTCTGCAGGGATTGCGCGTGGTGGCCATTGCCGGTGGCGAGGAAAAGGTGCGCTACCTGCGCGAGGTGCTGCGGGTGGATGTGGCGCTGGACCATCGCGCCGACGACTTTGCCGAACAGCTGCGCGCGGCCACTCCGGACGGGATCGACATCTATTTCGAGAACGTCGGCGGCAAGGTCTTCGACGCGGTATTGCCGCAATTGAACGACTTCGCGCGCATCCCGGTGTGCGGCGTGATCGCCACCTACAACAGCCGCGGCCAGGCATTGCCGGGGCCGGATCGGCTGCCGGAGTTCATGGGCCAGGTGCTGCGTAAGCGGCTGACCGTGCGCGGCTTCATCCAGCACGATTTCATCCGCCTGATGCCCGCCTTCCTGCGCGAGATGGGCCAGTGGCTGCGCGATGGCCAGATCCAGTACCGCGAACACGTCCTGCACGGCCTGGACAGCGCCCCGCAGGGCCTGATCAGCCTGCTGCGCGGCGAGAACTTCGGCAAGGCCGTCGTCGCACTGGATTAATGGCTCACAGCACCCCGCACGACATCAGCTTTTGCGATGCACGATTCCCCATTCCCGATTACCAAAGGAACACAATGACAGTCCCCGCATTCGGCCTCGGCACCTTCCGTCTCAAGGACCAGGTCGTCATCGACTCGGTGCGCAATGCACTGGAGTTGGGCTACCGCGCCGTCGATACCGCGCAGATCTATGACAACGAAGAACAGGTCGGCCAGGCCATCGCTGCATCCGGCCTGCCGCGCGATCAGCTGTATCTGACCACCAAGATCTGGGTCGACAAGTTCGACCGCAGCGCCTTGCTGCCCAGCCTGCAGGAAAGCCTGCGCAAACTGGGCACCGACCACGTCGACCTGACCCTGATCCACTGGCCTTCGCCCAAGGATCAGGTGCCGATGCGCGACTACCTGGAAGCCTTGAACGAGGCCAGGCAGCAGGGTCTGACCCGTGCGATCGGCGTCTCCAACTTCACCATCGCGCTGATCAAGCAGGCCATCGAGATCCTGGGCGCCGAGGCCATCGCCACCAATCAGATCGAAGTGCATCCGTACCTGCAGAACCGCAGCCTGATCGCGTTCCTGCGCGAGCAAGGCATCCACGTGACCTCGTACATGACGCTGGCGGTGGGCGAGGTGCTGAAGGATCCGGTGATCCAGGCGATCGCCGCACGCCATGACGCCACCCCGGCGCAGGTCACCCTGGCCTGGGCACTGCAGCAGGGGTATTCGGTGATTCCGTCCTCGACCAAGCGCGACAATCTGGAGAGCAATCTCAAGGCGCAGACGCTGCGGTTGAGCGAGCAGGACATGGCCGAGATTGCCGCACTGGACCGCGGGCAGCGGCTGGCCAATCCGAAGGCCATCGCACCCGACTGGGATTGAGGTCCCGGCTGCCACGGGTCGGCACTGTCCGGCCCGTGGCGCAACCACCGCGATGACCGCTCGTCGTCGCGTGCTGGTTGCACGCGGCAGGCGCTGCTACGGTGCCGGGCACAGGGGGGTAGTCTCGGCAACGGAGTCCTACCCATGCACAGCGCATCCGTCTTGACCCGCCGCAGCGTCGATCTCGACACCGAGATCGCCTACTGGCGCGGTGTCCACGCCGAAGGCCATCTGGGTGGTTACGCCTTTGCCGATTACGCCCGGCTACTCACGCTTGGCTACGACATCTATCTGGCCTATCCACGCGCGACCGAGGCGCAGCTGTATCGCGTGCTGCAGGACGGCTATTACCACTATCAACCGCTGCTGTCGGTGCCCTGGGACCAGGCGCGCTGGATCGTGCGGCATGCGTGGCGGCATTTGGAAGAGGCCGCCGTCCGGCATTGAAGCAAGCATGTTGACGTGAAGCGACCGTTCGGAAGCCGGCGCAGCGCTTGCGGCCGCGTAGCGCTGTCAGCTCACTGTCACAGTGCCATCGCCTGGCGGTCGATGCGGTGCTTGTCGGCCAGTGCCTGCATGCCCTGCAGGGTGGCGGCGATCAGGCTCGCATAGCGCAGCCGCCACAGCGTGGCGCGGTCGTTGTCGTCATGCGTATTGCCTAGGCCATCGAGCACCTGCGGGAGACGGCGGTCGGCCAACGCGGAGGGGGCCAGATAAGGCTTCTCGGGTGCGATCACATCCACCGGCGCGCGCCAGTCGTTGGCAACCTGCTGGGAAATACCCGCCAGGTGCGAGAGCTGGTGCATGCCGATCAGCGTCTCGTGCAGCATCTCGCGGCACGCCCACTGCCACAGCGCCACCTTCTCCGATGGGTCCTTGGCAATCTCGGTGAGTGCCAGATCAACCTTTTCGATGCGTGAGTCGAGCATTGCTGAGCTCCGATGCTGCTGTGCAACATAATTCACACCATACACCGTGAGAATCAAGTGAGCCAAACGTTTGCAGGATGTCGGCGCAACGATGCTCGACCCGGTTCACGCTTTGCGCCGTCGAGGCCAAGACGCCGCTGCGGCACCCTGACTTCCTGCCCATGGCAGGCGTGCAGCTACGCGCCATGCTGCCGCATCACCACTCCCGGGCATCCGCCATGCGCATCCGCACCGTCCTGGCCCCGCTCCTGCTGCTGGCGGCCTGTAGCGCACAGGCCGCAACCGCCAGGCCGCAGGTGTCCGCACAGCAATGTGACGTCAGCACCTCCTACGACGTGCTGGCCGACAGCGGTGGCATCTGGCTGCGTCGCAAGCAAGGCGTACCGCGCGAGATTTTCTTCCACGGTGGCGAACTCAACATCGATCGCCAACCGCAAGCGGTCAGCGCTGCCGACGCGCAACGCCTGCGCGAACTCGAGCAGGGTGCCCGCGCACTGATGCCGGCCGTGACCGCCATTGCCCGCTCGGTGGTCGACATCAGCTTCGACGCACTGGCCGGCGTGGTGCAGATGCTGACCGACAGCACGCGCCAGGAGCGCAAGGTGGAGCGGCTGCGCGGCACCGCACTCGCGCAGGTCGATGCCACGCTGGGGCGTGGGCGCTGGGAGCAGGCGCTGTTCGACGAACGTTTCGAAGCCAGTGTCGAACGCGCAGCCGACGACCTCGCCGGCAGCCTGACCCGCAGCGTGATGTGGACGGTGATGACCGGACGCGCTGCGCAGCTGGAGCGACGCGGCGAGCAGCTGGATGCGCGCATGGAGCAGCAGATGCAGGTACGCAGCCAGGCGCTGGAAGCACAGGCACAGACGCTGTGCACGCAGGCGCAGGCCCTGTATGGGGTGCAGCAGGCACTGGAGTATCGCTTTCAGGGCCAGCCGCTGCAGATGCTGGAACTCCACACGCATCAGCAGAAAGACGACGCCGATGGGCCGGTATCCAACAGCGTTGTGGCGACGGCCGCGCGGTGACGGCGGCGGTGTAGCGCAGGCGAACTTGACGCCTTGTGGCAGCCCAACGAGTGACTTCGGCCAGATGGCTGCCGTGACTGCGTATGACGCCTTGCATGCATGAATGCAGGCATTGCGTAGCAGCCGACGGCGCACTGATCGTCTTCCCAAGACCGCTGGTTCAGAGCCCCTCATCGCGCACTGGTTGATGCCATCTCGCCGCATGGGATCGCACGGCGGCAGGCCTGGCTGGGTCGGCTCGGTCGTCGCGGGATCAGGCGAGCAGCCATTGCCGCAGTGCATCCGACACCGCCTGCGGCTGTTCCAGCGGCGACAGATGGCCACACGCAGGCACTTGCACCAGGCGCGCCTGCACTGCGAGTGCGGCCATTTCCTCGTGCAATGCGGGCGGGGTGATCGCATCGTCCTGGCCGCACAGCACCAGCAGCGGGCCGACATAGGCGCGCAGCAGCGCGCAACCGTCTTCCCGCTCCAGCCGGTTCTGCCGCAGGAACACCTCCACGCCCAGGCGCTGGGTCATGCCACGCACCCGCTCCAGCAAGGCCTCGTCCTGCCAGCGCGAGGGATGCACGTAGTGCCGCAGCAGCCGTTCGCCGAATCCGTGGAAGGCACTGGCACCACGCACGCTCGCTTCCTGCGCGCGCCGTTGCGCCGCACGCTCGGGCGAATCGGCACGTGCAGAGGTATCCAGCAAGGCCAGCCGCTCCACGCGCTCCGGCGCGATACGCAGGATTTCCTGCGCGACGTAGCCACCCAAGGAAAATCCTGCCAGTGCAAACCGCGGCGGCATCTGCGCCAGCAGCTGTGTCGCCAGCGCGCGCATGCTCTCACCCTGGGTGATGTCGCCGACCACGCAGTCGGCAAGCTCGGCCAGGGCCACGCGCTGTGCCTGCCACAACTGCGCATCGTTGAGCAGACCGGGGAGCAGCAACAAGGTGGGACGCGTTGCGCTCATGCGCAGCAAAGTCCGATCGGGGTCGCAGAAGCAGGCACTGTCATCGCAACAGTGTGCCGCGCGGTAACGCGCATCGCCAGCGCGTGCGTGCGCACCCGGACGCGGGTGCATCGACTCGTTGGCGTGTCTTGCGTCCATGCCAGGTCGCGCTGACACAGCGACGCCGGCTGCCTGTGTTCTTCAGGGCAGCGCTCCTGCTGCTGCAACAAAAAAAACGGCCCGACGCAGGCGCCGGGCCGTTGTTGACTCCACCACGTGTGACGCGTGGTGGTGCTGGCGTGGATCAGGCCAGGGTCAGGGTGACGTCGATGTTGCCGCGGGTCGCGTTGGAGTACGGGCAGACCTGGTGGGCCTTGTCGACCAGCGCCTGCAGTTCGGCCTGGTCCATGCCCGGCACTGCGATGCGCAGTTCCACGGCAATGCCGAAGCCGCCCGGAATCTGGCCGATGCCGACGCTGCTGTCGATGCTCACTTCGCCCGGCAGCTTGAGCTTGTCCTGCGCCGCGACAGCCTTCATCGCGCCGATGAAGCAGGCTGCGTAGCCGGCAGCGAACAGCTGCTCCGGGTTGGTACCGTCGCCGCCGGCGCCGCCCAGCTCGCGCGGGGTGGACAGTTTGGCATCCAGCGCCTTGTCGGAAGACACGGCGCGGCCTTCGCGGCCACCGGTGGCAGTGGCGTGGGCGGTGTAGAGGACTTTTTCAGGTGATGCCATGGTGGTTCTCCAGAATGAGCGCTGTCAGCGCGTGATGTAGCTGAGTAGTTGACGATTAAATCGTGTACGACATGTTGCAGAAACGTGCGGACCTTGCGGGGCCGGCTTACCCGGTGCCGAGGTTTGAGCGCAGCGTTTCCAGCTGCTGCTTGAGTTGACGCAATTCGTCCAACGAACACGCTGAGGCGCACAACACCTGCTCCGGCACCGCCCCGGCCTTGGCGCGCAGTGCGCGGCCGGTATCGGTCAGCGCAATGATCACCTGGCGCTCGTCGCTGGCAGCACGCGTGCGGGTGACCAGTCCGGCAGCCTGCAGCCGCTTGAGCAGCGGGGTCAGCGTGGCCGAGTCCAGGTACAGGCGCTCGCCGATCTCCGACACGCTGCGGCCGTCGGTTTCCCACAGCACCAGCAGCACCAGATATTGCGGATAGGTCAGGTCCAGCGTCTTCAGCAGCCCGCGGTAGAGCTTGTGCATCGCCAGGTTGGCCGAATACAGCGCAAAGCACAGCTGGTTGTCGAGCTGCAGCAGCGCGTTGGTCCGGGCGTCAGTGGCTGTGGCGGTGTCCATGGCTGCAATTTACATAGCGCACGATTTAATTGCAAGCGATTTTTGATCTGTCGCTTTTACGGGGCTGGTGGCCGCACCACGGCCGCACGCGAGCGCACGACGCAAAGACTTAGGTGAACTGGATGAAGAAATGTCCCGCCGCAACGCCGTCGCCCAGCTTCCTGGCGCGCTGGTCTGCAAACAGATAACCAGTGCCGTCACCGAACAGGCCGGCGTAGCCGAAATCGACCCGGCCCAATTCCGCCTCTACAAACTGGGCAAGAAAGTAGTAGCGCGGGCTCATATAGATCGGGTCCTGCAACCAGCATGGTCGGCCGAGTTGTTTGCTCATTCCTGCGCCGCTGTCTTCATCTTCCAGCTCTTCGGCCATGTCGTGGTCGCCAAATGGCTGCAGCCCGATGAAATGACGCCCGAGCAACCGCGCACTGTCACCGACGCACACCTCCTGCGCGGCACGTCGATGCAGCAGCACCTTGCTGTGGCCCTGCGCGAGCTTGTCGGACTCACCTTGCTGGTTGACGGCGAGCCTACGCAGCGACGACCGGCCATCCGCGCCGCCGGGCTGCTCGATCGAGGCGAAGACCGTCAGCACCATATCGTCGGGCAGATAGGCCGTAGGTAGAAACAAGCCGGTGAGCATGACGATGGGCAGCATCGGCCGGCCGGTCGATGGATCCATTGGCCAGAGCGCTGCATCGTGCAGCCAGGCACCGCCGCCAAACTGGCCCAGGCCGCCGTCCTGATCGATCACAACGATCTTGTGCAATCCGGGGCCGGGCCGCGTCTGCATGTCTAGGCCCGATGCGCGGTCGCCAGATACTCGGCGCTCTGCATCTCGATCAGGCGCGAGGCGGTGCGCTCGAAGGCGCCGGCCAGGCGCTGGCCGCTATACAACGCGGGCGGGGCGTCCTGCGCGGTGCAGACCAGGTTGACGTGGCGGTCGTACAGCTCGTCGATCAGATTGACGAAGCGGCGCGCGGCGTCCTCGTTCATGCGATCGAAGTGCGGGATGCCGCCCAGCAACACGGTGGTGAATTCACGCGCGATCTCGATGTAATCGCCCGGGCCACGCGGGCCCTCGCACAGCGCGGCGAAATCGAACCAGGCGATGCTCTTGCCGCGCGCGCGCACGGCAATCTTGCGCGCCTCGATTTCGATGTTGCCGCTGCGCGGCTCGGAATTTCCGCTCAGCTCGCCCCAGCGCTGCGTCAGCCACGCATCGGCCTGCGCATCCAGGGGCGCGCGATACACCGGTGAGCGCGTCAGCGCGCGCATGCGGTAATCCTCGGTGCCTTCGGCATAGAGTTCCACGCAGAATTTCTGCAGCAGACCGATCGCCGGCATGAAGCTGTCGCGCTGCAGGCCATTGGCGTAGAGGTTTTCCGGCGCGGTGTTGGAGGTGGTCACCAGGGTCACGCCTTCGGCGAACAGGCGTTCCAGCAGGCGCGCCAGCAACATCGCATCGCCGATGTCGGTGACGAAGAATTCGTCCAGCACCAGCACGCGCAGATTCTCGCGCCATTGCTGCGCGATCTTGGCCAGCGGATCGCTTTGCCCGGCGTGCTCGCGCAGTTGCTCGTGCACCCCGCGCATGAAGCGATGGAAGTGCGTGCGGTACTTCTGCTTGATCGGCAACCCGTCGTAGAACAGGTCGACCAGGAAGGTCTTGCCGCGCCCCACTCCACCCCAGAAATACAGGCCGCGCACCGGCTCGGGCTTTTTCCAGAACGCCGACAGCCGATCCAGCCAGCCGTCCTGCGCGCTGTCCACCAATGCCTCGTGGATACGGTCCAGTTCCGCCAGGGCCGCTTGCTGCGCTGGGTCGGCGCGCCAGTCGCCGCGTTGTACGCCGGCGGCGTAGCGCTGCGACGGGGTCATCTCACTCATCGTGTTCTCCGCAGGCCGGCTGCTGCCTTGCCCGCTCAACGGCGCATCGCCGGGCGATACGCATGGGCCCTGCCGCGGTCAGACGGCGGCCGGCAACCAGCGCCGGACACCATGCTGGATCGCACCGCGCAGGTCGATCAATTTGCGGTGGAAGAAGTGGCTGGTGTCGGGCATGCGTACCAGCTCGGGCTGCTGCTCCAGGGTCTCCAGCCAGTCATACACCGCCTGCGGGTCGACGATTTCGTCGGCATCGCCCTGCACCACCAGCCACTGCGCCGGCGGCTGCATGTCGCTGAAATCCCAGCGCCCGGCCGGCGGCGCGATCGAGATCAGCACCTGCGGTTCAAGCGAGCCGGCGGCGCGCAACGATACATACGCCCCGAAGCTGAAACCGGCCAGCCACAGCGTGTCGCCCGGGCGCTGGCTGCGCACCCATGCAGCGACCGCGCGCAGGTCGTCCTGCTCACCTTCGCCATGATCGAACGCACCGGCCGAGTTGCCGACACTGCGGAAATTGAAGCGCACTACGGTGATCCCCAACTCGCGCAGCGCGCGCGCAGCCATGGTGACGACCTTGTTGTGCATGCTGCCGCCCTCGGTGGAGAGCGGGTGGCAGACGATGGCGGTGACCGGTTGCGCGACGACGTCCGGCTCGGGCAGATCGACCGCGACATCGAGCGGGCCGACCGGCCCGTCCAATGTCAGTGCAGCCGATTCGGTGGGGAATAAGGGATTGGACATACCGTCATAATAGCCGCCCCGCCGGCCGCGTTCATCGCCCTGCCTGCACACTTCGTTGCGTTGCCCATGCATTTTCTGCTGTTTGCCGTCGTTTGCAGTGTCCTGGTGTCGGTGGTTCTCAAGCTGCTGCCGCGCTATCGCCTGGACGCTGCGCAGGCGATCACCTGGAACTACGCCACTGCCGCGCTGCTTGCGTGGCTGACCCTGCATCCGTCACTGGACACGCTGCGCGCGCCGACCACGCCCTGGCTGGCACTGTTTGCATTGGCGGTGGCGCTGCCGTCGATCTTCATGCTGCTGGCACGCGCGGTCGCCACCGCCGGCATCGTCCGTACCGACATTGCCCAACGCCTGTCGCTCCTGCTCTCGCTGGCGGCGGCGTTCACGCTCTTCGGTGAACAGGTCAATGCCTGGAAGCTGGCGGGACTGGGCCTGGGTCTGCTGGCCATCGTCTGCATCCTGCAACGGCCGCGGCAGGCCGCCGGTGCGGATTCAGCGCCGGCCTCGATCGGCTGGCCATGGCTGGCAGGCGTGTGGCTGGGCTTTGCCCTGATCGATCTGTTGCTCAAGCACATCGCGCAGGCCGGTACGCCGTCGCTGACGTCATTGACGCTGTGCTTTGCGCTGGCAGGTGTGCTGATGCTTGGCCTGCAAGTCGTTCGCCTGGGCGGTGTCGCGCGCCTGAGCTTTCGCAACCTGCTCGCCGGCGTGCTCCTGGGCGCGCTCAATTTCGGCAACATCCTGTGTTACGTGCGCGCCCATCAGCTGCTGCCGCATAGCCCGGCCACCGTCTTTGCCAGCATGAACCTGGGCGTGGTCATCCTGGGAGCACTCGTCGGCAAGCTGGCATTTGGCGAGCGCATCGGCCGACGCGGCTGGGTGGGGCTGTTGCTGGCGGCGCCGGCAATCGCAGCGATCGCCTGGGGCATGCGCTCGGGCTGATGGCGGCATTCGGCCGGCGCGACGCCGGTTCGCAACTCGCCTTGAGGGGGATGCAGCGCTGGCTATCATGCGTGCAGACGACCCAAGGGAGTGTGTGATGCGCCTGAGTCAGTTGTTTAACAGCCGTCATCGCGTCGCCCCGGAACCGCACGGCGCCAATCCGACCAAGACGACGCCGTTGATTCCAGGCGCGTCAGCGCAGCATCCGCTCTCTCAGGCTCCCAAGTCCGCAGCAGCACAGGGCGCGTCGAAATCCCATCGCGGCATGCTCGCCTCGGCGCGTAAATCGCTGGCATCGTTACGCAAGCAGTTGCCGTTGACGTGCATGGGCTCTCCAACGCTTGAAACAGTGGAAAGCCCACCTGCGCACACGGCAGCCGTGACGCCCGGTCGCGCGCAGCAACAGCACGGGACGCAGGCCCGTGTCGATCAGCGTCGGCAGCCACCGGTGCCCAACGCAACGGATCATGAGCGGGTACAGCGACCGCAACCGCAACAGACCCCGCCCACAAGACAGTCGATGTCGGTTCCGCCCAAGCCAGCGCCTGCGCAGCAACTGCACGGGCCGCAACGTCCCGTCGATCGGAGAATGCAACCGCCCATCCCCGAAAGAATGCGCCGTGACGGGGGCCAGCCGCCGCAGCACGGCAAGCCGGCATCGCCCCCAGTGCCGATCACGCCCACACAATCGTCGCCGCCCTCCCCACGTCCCCAGCCCGGACGGCAGCCCTCGTTGCGCCGCCTGGATCTGCAACTGGAAGAGATCACCAGGCAGTGCAGCGATATTCAAAAGCAGCTGTTCATGGAGGACCGCGAGGCAACTCCGCAGGAGCAACACCTGCTCAAGACACGTGCAGCCCTGATCGCATGGCGCAACGAGGTCCGCGATAGTCAGCTCGAGGCACTGCTGGTCGCACTGGCACCGATGGAAGACATCTGCGCACCGCGCACCACGAGCAGCGGCCTGGCCATGGTGCAGATGGACGCCATGCAGCACAACCGGCGCGAAGTGCTCAAGGCACGGCGTAAATCCGTCGACAGAGCCGCCCTGGCCAGAAACTACGCACGCGCGCAGCGGCGCCTGGAGTCATTGAAGCAAGGCGACGCCCCCAAGGACCAGATACGGCGCCTGCAACGCATGATGCAGGGCTACCAGAACATGCTTGCGTTGGAACAGATCGTCAGAAGCACCGACGACCAGCTGGAAAGGTTGGGAGCGCCGCGCCTGATGTCCGGCATCCCCACCACCGCCGAACAGCGTCGACAGTCGCTCGAAGAAGAAAGAGATGCCCATCAAGAGGCAATCGACAACGGCTACTACTGAAGATCCTGGCAGCGCAGCTTGCACGTGCACGTGCACGCCGCGCGGCAGCCACTGGTGAGGCATGCGACGCCGCCCAGTGCGGCCCATCCGCACGCCGCACTGAAGGATACAAGCCCGCTTCCGATTGCATCCGGAACCAAGGGCGAACGGATGTCGACAGCGTGATCCAATCCGCGATCAACGCTGCCAGTGCGGAAACGGATCGTCCAGCAGTTGCCATTGCGCCGGGCCCTGGCGCAGTTCGTGATCGCTGAGCAGGCAGGCATCCAGCACAGCGCGCGTGCGCGGCGCATCCATGTCCACGCCGATCACCGCCAGCTCCTGGCGACGGTCGCCCCACAGCGGGTGCCACAGCCGCTGCATCGCGGCGTATTCGCTGGCATCGCCAACCTCGTGCAGTTGCGGCAGCGGCGCGGTCCAGCATTGCGTCTGCTGACGCTGCCAGCCGATATCGGTATACGGCAATGGCGTGATGCTGGTCTGCAGCGGCTCGCCGATGGCGTGCGCGTCCACGCGATGGCGTGCGGCAAACCAGAAGCCCGCTGCATTGGTCTGGGTCGCGCCACCCACGCTGGACAATTCGCCGACCCAATCCATGCGGCTGGCCAGCCAGAAAAATCCCTTGCTGCGAATCACCTGCGGCAGCCCGCCTTGCACCATGCGCGCAAAACGCTGCGGATGAAACGGCCGGCGTGCACGATAGACGAAGCTGCTGATGCCGTATTCCTCGGTTTCCGGCGTGTGCTGGCCGCGCAGTTCCTGCATCCAGCCCGGCGCCAGCTGCGCACGGGTGAAATCGAAGCGGCCGGTGTCGAGCACCTGGCGCAGCGGCACCTCGCCATGCACCGCATCCACGATCGCCGCCTCGCGATTGAGCGCACGCAACACCGCACGCAGGCGTTGCAGCTGCTGTGCATCGATCTGATCGCACTTGCTGATCACCAGCACGTCGGCAAATTCCACCTGTTCGCCCAGCAATTGCACCAGCCCGCGGCTATCGTCCGGGCCGGCTTGCTGGCCGAGTTCGGCCAGCGTGGCGGCCGAGCCGAAGTCCTGCAGGAAGCGGCTGCCGTCCACCACCGTCACCATGGTGTCGAGCCGGGCGATGTCGGCCAGGCTGAAGCCGTCGGCATCGCGCACCGCGAAGGTGGCAGCCACCGGCATCGGCTCGGCGATGCCGGTCGATTCGATCAACAGATAGTCGTAGCGCTTCTGTTCGGCCAGCTTGCGTACCTCCTGCAGCAGATCGTCGCGCAGCGTGCAGCAGATGCAGCCGTTGCTGAATTCCACCAGCGTCTCTTCGGTGCGCCGCAAGGCCGCGCCGCCCTCGCGCAGCAGTTGCGCGTCGATGTTGACCTCGCTCATGTCGTTGACGATCACCGCCACGCGCAGGCCGTCGCGGTTATGCAGGATGCGGTTGAGCAAGGTGGTCTTGCCGGCGCCGAGAAAGCCGGACAACACGGTGACGGGGAGGCGTGAATCGCGCTTGGGGGACGGGGACATCCTGAGGGCCTGGCTGGAGTGAAGTGTTACTATATAACACTCGCTCGACAGGACACCCCCGATGCGCGTTACCGCTTCCGTGCTGGACAACTCGGCCATCGCCTTATCCAGCCTGTGCCTGCTGCACTGTCTGGCGCTGCCATTGCTGGCCGCTGCACTGCCGCTGCTGGGTGCCTGGAGTCAGGCCGAATGGGTGCATGTGGTGTTCGCCACGGCTGCCGTGCCGCTGAGCGGCTACGCGCTGTGGAGCAGCCATCGCCGGCATGCGCTGCCCGCGCCGGTGTGGGCGCTGGCGGTCTTCGGGCTGAGCGGCCTGGTGCTGGGCGCCAGCGGGCTTGCCGGCGGCAGTTGGGAAACCCCGATCACGGTGACCGGCAGCCTGCTGCTGGCCAGCACGCACCTGCTCAACCTGCGGCTGCGCCGCCGTGCCGGGACGTGTGCCAGCTAGCGCGCTACAGCGAAAAACCCAGCAGCACCGGGTCGTGGTCGGAACTGCGCCACGGGCCGGGCAGATTGCGCTTGGCATAGCCGGCATCGTCCATGACATCGGCGTTGATATGCCATTCCACCGCGCCGCGCAGTTGCCTGGCCATCGCCGGGCTGAGCAGGGCGTGGTCCAGCCGCCCGCTCATGCCATCGTAGACGTAGCTGTAGGGCTGCTTCACGCCGGCCACCGCAAAGGCGTCCTGCCAGCCGCTGGCGCGCAGGCTGCGCATCGGCGTTTCCATCGCGTAGGCGTTGAAATCGCCCAGCAATACGGCCAGCTTGGTCTGCGCGCCGGTGGGGTCGGTCTGCAGCCACTGGTGCAGGCGCTTGGCCGATTCGGTGCGGGTGGCGTTCCAGCAGGCCTGGCCGTCGCGCTGGTCGGCATCGGCGCCGCTGGCGCTGCCGCAGCCCTTGGACTTGAAGTGATTGGCAACCACCACGAAGGTTGCCCCGCGGGTACTGCGAAACGCCTGCGCCAGCGGCACCCGGCTGTGGCTGTCGAACGGCCCGCCGGTCAGCGTGGCCGGCTTGCCGACCGGCGTGACCTGCGAACTGCGGTACACGATGCCGACCCGGATCGCGTCATCGCCCGGGCCGCTACCGGTGTCGACGAACTGCCAGTCCTTGTCCTTGTCGGCCGCGTTGAGCGCGGCGACCAGTTGCGCCACCGCCGCATCGGCGTCATTGCCATCGTTTTCCAGCTCCATCAACGCAGCCACATCGGCGTGCAACGGCACGATGGTGGACACCAGCTTGGTCAGCTGCGCCTGGAACTGCTCGTGCGTGCGCGCACCGCGCTTGGTCGGAAAGCCGCCGCCGCGGCCATTGCCGTTGAAGAAGTTCTCCAGATTGAACGAGGCGATACGCAGGTCACCGCCCACCTGTGGCGCCACCGCGGTCGGCATGGCCGGTAGCGTCAACGGACTCAGCACCTGGATGCGGTAGTTGCCGTCGTAGCGCTGGTCGACGATGCCGTCGACCGACTTGAGCAGGCTGCCACTGCGCAGCACCGGATCGGCCGGCAGATAGGCCACCGTCTTGGGGCTGCGGCCATTGCGCGCGTCGTCCAGCAACACCTGGCGACGGGCGTTGTCGGCCTGCACCTGTGCGAAGGCCGGGGTGCCGGCGGCGGCCACTTCGCTGGGCTGCCACAAGCGCCCGCCGAACGCGGCGACCAACTCGCCATAGGTGTCCAGACGATCGCTGCCATTGAGCGTCAGCGCAGCGATACGCACGTGCTCGCCCTCCAGCGCTTCCCAGTTGGCCGGCGGCCCGCTGAGCATGCGCACCGGCACCGGCTGGCCGCTGGCGAGTCGCTCGATGCTGCTGGCATCCACCGTGGTCAGGCTCGCCTCGCCGCCTGCCGACACCTCGCGCACGGTGCCGACGACGCGCACGCGGTCACCCACCGCCACGTCGGCATCGCCGGCACCGGTGACGAACAGACCGTGCGAGCGCCGCGGCTCGAAGCCGGGCTGCTGCACGAACAGCCCGGCCAGGCCGGTACGCGTATCGGCGGTGACGATGCCCTCCACGTCGACCACACGGCCGTCATAGGGGCTACGGGTGTCTTCGCCCTGCACGTCGGCGATCGACAGACGTTGCGGCGCGCCCTCGGCGGCGCTGCCCAGCAGTGGCGCCAACAGACCGATCACACCGAGCACAACCAGCGAGCAACGCGACATCGACACACTCCAGAAAGACGTAGACCACATGCAAGCGCCGCCCCGAAGGCGGCGCGCGAGAACCGCGACAGGCTAGCAAAACGTTGCGAGTGGCGACCAGCTGCTGCGTGGGCAACCTAGCCGGTGCACAGGTGCCGGCAGTTGCGGGCATTCCCCGAAGCAATTGCACTGGCGTGGGTGACCAAGGCTGACGTCAGCTTGCAAGCACGTCGTGCAGCGAGTGCAAATGCTCGCGCAATGGCTGCCGCCCTACGAAAGCAAAGCGTGCTCCAGCGCGCGCAAGCCTCACGATTGAGCAGTCGACGCACCCGCGCACGGCAGGCGCTGCAACCTGGCCGCACCCCGACCGATTGTGTCAGTCGCTTGTTGCCGCTGCAGGCGCCTACTTCAGATTGCTCAGCATCCAGTCGACCGTGGCCCGCACCTGCTCTTCGGTCAACGCCGGGTTGCCGCCCTTGGGCGGCATGATGCCCCCATCCGGGCCGGTGTAGCCCTCGATCGCATGCTTGTACAAGGTGTCCTTGCCCTGGGCGATGCGCGCGTCCCAATGCGCATGGTCCAGCGTCGGTGCCTTGCCGACGCCGGTGGTGTGGCAGGCGGTGCACAGGTTGTCGAAGATGGTCTTGCCGTCGGTGCTGCCGCCGTAGGCGGACTGCGAGGCGGCCTTGGCCAGCGCTGCCGCCTGGGCTGCGGCCTGTGCGGACGCGCCGGTGGTGCCGGCATAAACCGCGCCGGCCGGGGCGATGCGTTGCTGCACGCGCTTGGCCGCGGTGGGCGAGACTTCGTCTGGAATGGCGCGTTGCAAATAGGCTGCCAGGGCAATCAGGCCCAGGGTGATCACTACCAGTAGTCCGATCACCATCGAGAATTTCTTCAGGAACTCGAGGTCGTAATTCCGCACGCGCTCACCCCTGGCTGTTGGTCGAAGACCTCTGCTAGCGCCGGAGTATAGAGCACAGTTCGCGCCCGTCTGCCCACTGTGCATGACAGTGATTGCAGCGGTGTGCGCTGCGCCCTGGCGCGCTATGGGTCTTGCAGGCACGCCGGTCTGCGCAGCCCGATGAATTGCCGCAATGCCGCATGAGACGTTGGTCTCGCTTGAGGGAATTGCGTATCATTCCCATCAATCCACGGTGACGCGGTTCTCGCCTCGCCCGGTCCCGCTTACGAGGAGTCGCCGCGATGAAGTCCTTCCTGCTGTCCTGCCTGGCCTTGGCCAGCATCAGTCTGTCTGCCCAGGCTCACGAGATCTGGATCGAGCGCGACGGCGGCGGCCCGGTACGCATCTACTTCGGCGAGCCGGCGCAGGAGGCCCTGGATCACGGCGAGGACGAGATCAAGCGCGTGGTCAAGCCGACCGTGTTCGGCAACGCCGGCAAGGCAGGCGCCCTGCAGCGCGGCAGCGAGTTCCTCACCGCGCCGTTGTCCGGCACCGGCGATGCCTGGCTGAGCGACGACAGCGTGTTCGAGCCGTGGAAGGGCGAGGCCGGCGGCTTCGAGACCGTGAGCTACTACGCACGCGCCGGGCGCGCCACGCCCTCGGCCAAGCTCGATTTCGAACTGGTGCCCACCGCCGCCAACAGCAACACGCTGACCGTGCTCTATCGCAACAAGCCGCTGCCCAAGGTCGAGGTGACGGTGATCGACCCGCAGAAGTGGCAGAAGACGCTGACCTCCGACGCCAAGGGCCAGGTGACCCTGCCCAAGCTGCGCGCCGGCCGGCACATCCTGGTCGCCACCAACAAGGAGCCGGTGAAGCGTGAGATCGCCGGCAAGCAGGTGTCGATGATCCATCACATCAGCACGTTGACCTTCCTGGCCGAGTAAGTCGGCCACACGCCTGGCTGATCCGATGTCCACCGCACCGTCCCTGCCGCTTCCCTGGTTCAGGCGCCCCTGGCTGGGCGTGCTTGGGCGCACGCTGGCGGCGATGTTTGGCGGCTATGCACTCGCCAGCGCCACCAATCTGCTGCTGGCGCTGGTCCTGCCGATGCCACGCAGCGAGGCGGTGTTGACCAGCATGCTGGTCGGCATCGTGGTGTGCGCCTGCGCGCCGCTATGGGCCTTCGCCACCGCCAGCGTGTGGCGCGCCTGGGCCGGCATCGCGGTGCCGGCGGCGCTGATGTTCGCACTGGCCGCATGGCTGCAACGGGGCGTGGCATGAAGCAGGGATTCCGCCAGTCGATGGCATGGCTGCATACCTGGACCGGGCTGCTGGTCGGCTGGGTGCTGCTGTTGATCTTCATGGGCGGCACGGCGAGTTATTACCGCGACGAAATCAGCCGCTGGATGCGCCCGGAATTGCCCACCACCACGGTGAGCAACGCAACCGCGCTGCGTAGTGCCGAGCAGTATCTGCAGACGCATGCAGCCGATGCGCAGAGCTGGAACATCACCTTGCCGGACACGCGCAATCCGGTAGTCAGCATGTACTGGCAAAACCCTGCGCCAGCCGATGGCAAACCGGCCAGCCGCCGCGAGATGTACGGCAACGCCATCATCGACCCGGCCACCGGCAAGGAGATTTCCGCACGCGACACCCTGGGCGGCGAATTCTTCTACCGGCTGCATTTCGATCTGCATTATCTGCCGGTGATGTGGTCGCGCTATATCGTCGGTTTCTGCGCGATGTTCATGCTGGTGGCAATCATCAGCGGCGTGATCACGCACAAGAAGATCTTCAAGGATTTCTTCACCTTTCGCCCGGGCAAGGGCCTGCGCTCGTGGCTGGATTTCCACAATGTCAGCGCGGTAACCGCGTTGCCGTACCACGCGATGATCACCTACACCGGCATCGTGACCTTGATGTTCATGTACCTGCCGTGGGGCATCAAGGCGCAGTACCCCGACAACGAAATGCGTTTCTACGAAGAATCCGCCAACCGGGTCGCCGATACGCGAAGCGCCTCCGGCACGCCGGCGCGCATGCTGCCGCTGGAACAATTCGTGGCGCGTGCGCGCAGCGACTGGCGCGGCGGTGAGGTGGGCAATGTGGCGGTGTCGCTTCCCAACGACGCGCATGCGGCGGTCGGCGTCACCCAGCGCGCTGGCAATCTCTCCACCGATGCGCCATCCATCTTGTTCGATGCAATCAATGGACAGCGCCTGCAGCGTAGCGGGCCGCCGGGCGGTGCCAGCCAGACGCGTGGGGTGATGGTGGGCCTGCATATCGCCCACTTTGCCGGGCCGTGGATGCGCGCGCTGTTCTTCGGCTCCGGTTTGCTCGGTTGCCTGATGGTGGCCAGCGGCGTGGTGATGTGGGCAGTGAAGGAACGCCCCAAACACCTGAAGGCTGGGCGCATCGGCTTCGGGCTGCGGTTGGTGGATGCGCTCAACATCGGCACGGTCGCCGGCCTGCCGATCGCCTTCGCCAGTTTCTTCTGGGCCAACCGCTTGTTGCCGGTGGGCCTGGAGGGGCGCGCGGCGATGGAGGCCAATCTGTTCTTCGTCGCATGGGCCGCTGCATTGCTGGCCGCGTTCGTGTGGCCACGGCGCGCGATGTGGAGCTGGCAGCTGTATCTGGGTGCGGCCTTGTTCGCGTTGGTGCCGGTGGTCAATGCGATCACCACCGATGTGCATCTGGGCGTGACGTTGCCGGCCGGGCAATGGACGCTGGCCGGGGTCGATCTGGTCTGCTTGTTCCTTGGCGTGTCCCTCGGGATCGCGGGATGGCGCCTGCAACACTGGAAGGCGCCGCAACCGGCATCGGCACGACGCGCGCGCGCCACTGCAGCCGCGCCTGCGCAAGGCAGCGTGCCGATGCAGGAAAGCGCATGAGCGTGTGGCTGTTGCTGGCGCTGAATTTTTCCGGATTCGCCGCGCTGTGCCTGGCGATGGACAAGCATCAGCAGGAAGTGCGTGGCCGCACGCTGGGAGCCGCACGTTCAAGGCAACTGCGCGTGCTGGGTTGGCTGCTGTTGCTGCTCACCTTCGGCCTGGCGGTACACGCGCAAGGCTGGGGCATCGGCCCGGTGTTGTGGCTGGGCACATTGACCGGCGCTGCCGCGCTGCTGTCGCTGTGGCTGCTGCCGTATCGGCGTGGGTTGATTCTGCCCACGGCTGTGGCCGCGCCGGTGCTGGCGGGTGCGCTGCAGCTGTTGCTGGGTTGAAGGGCCCCGCTACGCCTCGATCGGCGGATCGCCCCAGCTACGCCCGTCGCGCGGCAGGCGGCCATCGTCGAGCACGCGCAACACCTGTTCGGGCTGCAGCATGTCCAGAAACAGCACTACGTTGATGCCCTCCGGCAACGCCATGCTGGGAAAGATCACGCCCGGTATCTCCGCCTCGCGCAGCATGTCGCCGAGCACCCAGCTCACCGGTTCGATCTTGTTGACCAGGGCCTTGCGCCAGTCCTCGATCCAATCGGCCCAGAGCGGATCCCAGCTTGCATCGAGCAGGCGCAGATCGGCCAACGCCGGCAGCTCGGCGGCGTAACTGACCAGGGTCAATGGCGGCAGGAACAGCGCGGCCTGCGCATATTCGGCGGCAGCGGTTTCCAGCTGCAGCGATAGATACAGCGCCGGCTGCCCGAAACGATTGAAACGCCCGCCCGAGCGTGCCGCACCGGCACCGCTCAGCGGTTCGGCGGCCCAGCGCGGGGTGAAGGCGCGATACAGCGTGCAGTGCGCCGGGGCGCTCAGCTTCAACCGGCGGCCCCCGAGGCGACGGTGCGCAGATAGGTCAGCGCATCGTCGGTGCGGCCCTGTTTGACCACTTCCAGCAAGGTGGCGAATTCGAACGCGGGGATCGGGGTGTTCTTGAGGTGGAACACCACCTGGCGTTCGTCCGGCTGGAGCTGCGTCATCGCCACCAGCAGACGCGACAGGTTGCGTAGCAGGTCCTGCACGCGCGGGCTTTCCGGATGCACGCGCAGGCTGTTGCGATGCACACCAGCCAGCTCGGCCAGCTCCTGCTGCGACAGATCCAGCAGGCCGGCCATGGCCGAGGGCGACAGGATGGTGCGATCCGGCACGCGCAGGCGTTCGGTCAGGGCCAGGGGATTGAGAACGGCGACCATCGCACAACTCCAGCAAGACGAGTGCACAGTATATGCACAGTCAGCAGCATCTATACAGCCCAGCTGGACGCTCAGTCAGTGCACTGTCAGTCCGCCGGCTGGCGCGCGCCGACCGCGCGCAGGCAGAACCCGCAGATCGCCTCGACCAGTTGCTCGCCCTGCTGCGGGTCGCCGCGACTGGGGGCGATCGGTCCCACCAGCGCCTCGGTGAAGGCGCCGACGATGCAGGCCGCCGCCGCGTCAAGCGATTGCGGCGGAAACTCGCCGGCCGCCACGCCTTCGGCGAGCAACTGGCGGAACACCTCGCCGAACAGGCGCCGGCCACGGATGCGCTCGGCATCCACCTCGCTTTCCACCGGCTCGGCGATGAAGGCGTATGCCAACGCCGGGCCGGCCAACGCGCGCCGCACAAAGGTGGCGATCGCATTGCGCAGGCGCTCGGCAGCGCTGGCCCGGGTGGTGGTGATGGCGCGCAGGATGGTCATCTCGCGCTGCACTGCCGCGTTTAGAACTTCCACGAAAAGCTCGGCCTTGGACGGGAAGTGGCGGTAAATCTGCCCGGTGGACACGCCGGCGGCAGCGGCGACGGCGGTCACCGGCGCATTGCGGTAGCCGCCTTCGGCGATCAGGGCGCGGGCCGCGTGCAGGATGCGTTCGCGATTGCCGGCCAGGCGTTCTTCCATCAGGGCGGAGCGTCGATAAGCCATGGTGTGATTCTGGGTTCAATAGTTGAATTTTAGTTCACTTTTTCATTGCGGACCGCTAGGCTGCGCACAAACGCCGTGCGGCCTGCCCGCTCCCACCCGGCACATCCCGATCCCTGCGGAGTCGCACCATGCACGTGCCGTCCCTGAATTTTGCGCTTGGCGAAGACATCGATCTGCTGCGCGAAAGCGTGGCAGCCTTCGCCAGCCACCATATTGCCCCGCTCGCCGCCGCGGCCGACCAGGACAATGTCTTCCCTGCCCAGCTGTGGCGCCTGTTCGGCGAGCAGGGCCTGCTCGGGCTGACCGTGGAAGAAGAGTACGGCGGCAGCGGCATGGGCTACCTGGCGCATGTGGTGGCGATGGAAGAAATCTCGCGGGCCGGCGGGGCCATCGGCCTGTCGTACGGCGCGCATTCCAACCTGTGCCTCAACCAGCTGCGCAAGAACGCCACACCGGAACAGAAGCAGCGTTACCTGCCCAGACTGTGCACCGGCGAGCATGTCGGCGCGCTGGCGATGAGCGAGGCCGGCTCCGGCTCGGATGTGGTGTCGATGAAGCTGCGCGCCGATGCGCGCGGCGACCGCTATGTGCTCAACGGCAGCAAGATGTGGATCACCAACGGCCCGGACGCCGATGTGCTGGTGGTGTACGCCAAGACTGACCCGGATGCCGGCGCACGCGGCATCACCGCCTTCATCGTCGAGAAGGGCATGCCGGGATTCTCCACCACGCAGAAACTCGACAAGCTCGGCATGCGCGGCTCCAACACCTGCGAGCTGGTGTTCATCGATTGCGAAGTGCCGGCCGAGAATGTGCTGGGCACGCTCAACGGCGGCGTGCGCGTGCTGATGTCCGGGCTGGATTTCGAACGTGTAGTGCTGGCCGGTGGCCCGTTGGGCTTGATGGCTGCGGCGATGGACGTGGTGCTGCCGTACGTGCACGAGCGCAAGCAGTTCGGCGCGCCGATCGGCACCTTCCAGTTGATGCAGGCCAAGCTGGCCGACATGTACGTCGGGCTCAACGCCTGCCGCGCGTACGTGTATGCGGTGGCGCGCGCCTGCGATGCCGGGCTGACCACGCGCCAGGATGCGGCTGGCGCGATTCTCTACGCGGCCGAAAAAGCCACCTGGCTCACCGGCCAGGCGATTCAGGTGCTGGGCGGCAACGGCTACATCAACGACTACCCCACCGGGCGCCTGTGGCGCGATGCCAAGCTGTACGAAATCGGCGCGGGCACCTCGGAGATCCGACGCATGTTGATCGGCCGCGAGCTGTTCGAACGCACCGCCTGACGGAGCCACCATGAGCGTGATCACCAGCCAGCTGCAGGTCAGCGGCGAGAGCTTCCAACAAAACGCTGCTGCGATGCGTACCGTGGTGGAGGATCTGCGCCGCACGCTGGCGCAGACCGCGTTGGGCGGCAGCGAGGCTGCGCGTGCCAAGCACAGCGCACGCGGCAAGTTGCTGGTGCGCGAGCGTATCGATGCCTTGCTGGATCCGGGCAGCGCCTTGCTGGAAATCGCGCCATTGGCCGCGCACGGCATGTACGACGATCAGGTGCCATGCGCCGGTGTGGTGGCCGGCATCGGGCGCGTGTCCGGGATGGAGTGCGTGATCGTGGCCAACGATGCCACCGTCAAGGGCGGCACCTATTACCCGATGACGGTGAAGAAGCATCTGCGCGCGCAGGAAATCGCGCAGCAGAACCGCTTGCCGTGCATCTACCTGGTCGATTCCGGCGGCGCGTTCCTGCCGCTGCAGGATGAAGTGTTTCCCGACCGCGATCACTTCGGGCGCATCTTCTACAACCAGGCCAACCTCTCGGCCAACGGCATCCCGCAGATCGCCTGCGTGATGGGCTCGTGCACCGCCGGCGGCGCCTACGTGCCGGCGATGAGCGATGAAACGGTGATCGTGCGTGAGCAGGGCACGATCTTTCTCGGCGGCCCACCCCTGGTCAAGGCGGCCACCGGCGAAGAAGTCAGTGCCGAAGAACTCGGCGGTGCCGATGTGCACACGCGCATCTCCGGCGTGGCCGACCACTTTGCCGACAACGACCTGCAGGCCCTGGCACGCGTGCGCGCCATCATCGCGCGGCTCAACTGGCGCAAGCCGCCTGCGTCGCTGGCGCTGCAGGCACCGCTGCCGCCGCGCTACGCTGCCGACGAACTGTATGGCGTGATTCCCGCCGACACGCGTAAGCCCTTCGATGTGCGCGAGGTGATCGCCCGCATCGTCGACGACTCGCAGCTGGACGAATTCAAGCCGCGCTACGGCAGCAGCCTGGTCACCGGCTTCGCGCATCTGCATGGCTACCCGGTGGGCATCATCGCCAACAACGGCATCCTGTTTTCCGAGTCCGCGCTCAAGGGCGCGCACTTCATCGAGCTGTGCACGCAGCGTGGCATTCCGCTGGTGTTCCTGCAGAACATCACCGGCTTCATGGTCGGGCGCAAGTACGAACATGGCGGCATTGCCAAGGACGGTGCCAAGCTGGTGATGGCGGTGGCCTGCGCCAAGGTACCCAAGTTCACCGTGGTGATCGGCGGCTCGTTCGGTGCCGGCAACTACGGCATGTGCGGTCGCGCCTACTCACCGAACTTCCTGTGGATGTGGCCGAATGCGCGCATTGGCGTGATGGGCGGCGAGCAGGCCGCCAGCGTATTGGCCACCGTGCGCCGCGACGGGATCGAAGCCAGGGGTGGCGCCTGGTCGGGCGAAGAGGAAGCTGCGTTCAAGGCGCCGATCCGTGCGCAGTTCGAGCAGCAGGGGCATCCGTATTACGCCAGTGCACGCCTGTGGGACGACGGCATCATCGACCCGGCCGATACCCGTCGCGTGCTGGGGCTGGGACTGTCGGCCGCATTGAATGCACCGATCGAGACGACACGCTTTGGCGTGTTCCGGATGTGAGGTGGTGATGTCCGTTTGCAGGTGCTGCTCTTGGCTGTCTGGCGGTGTACACACACCTGCACGCAAGGCGTTGCGTGTCGCCTGGAGCAGTGCATGAGGCCGGGCGCGTTGCCTGCGTCGAGCAGCGCGTCGCGCGGGGGCGCAGCGGCGTTAGCAGCCATCGCACGGCGTGTGACGCAATCCATGCAACCGTCTTTCCATCGCAGTGCCCGCCAGCATGGCGGCGTGCAGAGAACTTCGTCATGACCCAGCGCGAACTCACCACCGCAGCAAGACCGCCCTATTTCGACAAGATCCTGATCGCCAATCGCGGCGAGATCGCGTGCCGGGTCATCGCCACCTGTCGCAAGCTCGGCATCGCGACCGTGGCGGTGTATTCGGATGCCGATCGCGATGCGCGGCATGTGCGGCTGGCCGATGAAGCGATCCATCTCGGCGCCGCACCGGCGCAGCAGAGTTATCTGCGTGGCGATGCGATCCTGGAGGCGGCACGCGCAAGCGGTGCGCAGGCGATCCATCCGGGCTATGGCTTCCTGTCGGAAAACGCGGCGTTTGCCGATGCCTGTGCGCAGGCCGGCATCGTGTTCATCGGCCCACCGGCGGCAGCCATCCGCGCCATGGGCGACAAGAGTGCGGCCAAGGCGCTGATGCAACACGCCGGCGTGCCGCTGACGCCGGGCTACCACGGCGACGAACAGGCACCGGCCTTCCTACGTGCGCAGGCCGATGCGATCGGTTATCCGGTGCTGATCAAGGCCAGCGCCGGCGGTGGCGGCAAGGGCATGCGTCGGGTGGATACCAGCGCGGCCTTCGAAGAGGCCTTGGCCAGCTGCCAGCGCGAGGCGCAATCGGCTTTCGGCAATGCGCAGGTGCTGGTGGAGAAATACGTCGAGCGGCCGCGTCATATCGAGATCCAGGTGTTTGGTGATACCCGGGGCGAGGTCGTCTATCTGTTCGAACGCGATTGCTCGGTGCAGCGCCGGCATCAGAAAGTGCTGGAAGAGGCGCCTGCTCCCGGCATGAGCGAACAACGCCGCGCCGCCATGGGCAAGGCCGCCGTGGATGCCGCGCGCGCCGTGGGTTATGTCGGTGCCGGCACGGTGGAGTTCATCGCCGGCCCGGATGGCGATTTCTATTTCATGGAAATGAACACCCGGCTGCAGGTCGAGCACCCGGTCACCGAGTTGATCACCGGCACCGACCTGGTTGAGTGGCAATTGCATGTCGCCGCGGGAGAGCCGTTGCCACTGCGGCAGCAGGACTTGCGCATCCATGGCCACGCGCTGGAAGCGCGCCTGTATGCCGAAGATGCCGACCGCGGCTTCCTGCCGTCGACCGGCACGCTGCGGCAGCTGCAGTTTCCCGCAGCCGGTGCGCATGTGCGCGTCGATGCCGGGGTGGAGCAAGGCGACAGCATCAGCACGTACTACGACCCGATGATCGCCAAGCTGATCGTATGGGATGTGGATCGCCCCGCTGCACTGGCACGCATGCGCGAGGCGCTGGCGCAATTCCATGCGGTGGGCGTCACCACCAACAGCGCGTTCCTTGCGCGCCTGATCGGCACCGCGTCGTTTGCGTCTGCCGATCTGGATACCGCGCTGATCGAACGCGAGCAGGCCATGTTGTTTCCCGAGGCGGTCAGTCCGGCCAATGCCTGGTGGTGTCTGGCAGCGGCGTTGATTGCCGACGCGTTGCCGAAGGCCGCCGCCGATCCGGCCGACCCGTTTTCGCCATGGCAACACACCGATGGCTGGCGCATCGGCGCGCATGCGGCGCGCAGCATGACGCTGGAGGCCGCGGGCGAGCGCCGCCAGTTCGGCGTGCGCCCGCTTGGCGATGGCTGGCAGGTCACGACTGCAGGCGATACCCACACGTTGCGCTACCACCTGCAGGGCGATGCGCTGCGCGTGGAAATGGATGGCCGGCAATGGCGCATGCAGGTCCTGCGCGACGGCGACACCCTGACATTGCGCGATGCCACGCAGCGGGCGACATTCCGCCACCATGACGCGCTGGCCGAAGCAGATCAGCCCGCGCACGACACTGGTGGCCTGACCGCACCGATGCCGGGCCGCATCGTGTCGCTGGTCGCCCCGGTGGGGCAGTCGGTCACCCGCGGGCAGGCCCTGGTGGTGCTGGAAGCGATGAAGATGGAGCACACCTTGCACGCGCCCGGCGACGGCACCGTGGCGGCGTACCTGGTGGCCGAGGGCGAGCTGGTCGCCGAGGGGGTCGCGTTGGTGGAATTTGTGTCCGCGTCTGCGTAGCGGCACCTGCCGGCGTGACCAACGGCACGTCCGCAACGGCCGGCCTTGGCCCTAGCGTGGGGAAAGCGGCTGGAGTGGCCGCGCCCCAGACCGGAGACGTCCATGCAACGCCTGCTTCTTGTTTCCAGCATGCTGCTCGCGCTGTCTGCCTGCAGCGACAACGCCGCGCCCACCACCGACAAGGCTGCCGCGCCAGCCCCGGCCGCTGCGCAAGCACCTGCGGCGCCAACCGAACTGATCACCCGCGATGCGCTGTTCGGCAACCCGGAACGGGCGAACGTGAGCATCAGCCCGGACGGCAAATACCTCAGCTGGGTCGCGCCGCTGGAGGGCGTGCTCAATGTCTGGGTCGCCCCGGTGGATGCACCGGATCAGGCGCGCGCGATCACCAAGGACACCGCACGCGGCATCCGCACTTATTTCTGGACCTATCAACCCAACACGCTGCTGTACCTGCGCGACAACGGCGGCGACGAGGACTTCCATCTGTTCTCGGTGAATCTGAGCGATGGCAGCAGCAAGGACCTCACCCCGTTCAAGAAGACCAACGCCGAGGTGTATCGCGTCAGCGCGCAGCACCCCGAGTCGATCATGGTCGGCATGAACGACCGCGATCCCAAATGGCATGACCTGTATCGGGTGGACCTGGCCTCGGGCAAGCGCAGCCTGGTGCAGCAGAACACCGACAGCCTGGATTCCTATCTGCTCGACGGCAACTACCAGCTGCGCTACGCCACGCGCGCCACCGACGATGCCGGCAGAGAGCTGCTGGTGCCGGACGGCAAGCGCTGGAAGAGCGTGGACCGCATCCCGTTCGAGGATGTCAGCAACACCTCGCCCGACGGGCTGACCGACGACGGCAAGACGCTGTACATGCAGGATTCGCGCAATCGCGACACCGCGGCGCTGTATGCCATCGACACCGCCAGCAATGCGCGCACGCTGCTGTTCGAAAACCCGCGCACCGATGTCGGCGCCACCTTGAACGACCCCAGGACCGGCGTGGTGCAAGCCGTGTCCACCGACTATCTGCGCGAGGAATGGAAGGCGCTGGACACCAGCATTGCCGCCGACCTGCAAAAGCTCAAGTCGCTCGGCAGCGGCGATGCCAGCGTTGCCGCACGCACCCTCGACGATCGCATCTGGATCGTGGGGTATTCGGCGGCAGAGACACCGCTGAGCTACTACCGTTACGACCGTGCAGACGGCGGCAAGCTGACCAAATTGTTCTCCGCCCGCCCCGCGCTCGACGGCAAACCGCTGGTCCCGATGTGGCCGCAGGAACTGACCGCGCGCGACGGCCTCAAACTGGTCAGCTACCTCACCCTGCCCGCCGAGGCTGACGCCAATCACGATGGCAAGGCCGACAAGCCGGTGCCGCTGGTACTGTTCGTGCATGGTGGCCCGTGGGCGCGCGACAGCTACGGCTACGGGCCGTATGAGCAGTGGCTGGCCAATCGCGGCTATGCGGTGCTGGCGGTGAACTTCCGTGGCTCCACCGGCTTCGGCAAGGCCTTCACCAACGCCGGCAACGGCGAGTGGGCCGGCAAGATGCATGACGACCTGCTCGACGCCGTGCAGTGGGCGGTCAAGCAAGGCGTGACCAGGCCCGAGGACGTAGCGATCATGGGCGGCAGCTACGGCGGCTACGCTACGCTGGTCGGCCTGACCTTTACCCCGGACGCGTTCAAGTGCGGCGTGGACATCGTCGGCCCGGCCAACCTCAACACCTTGCTCGGCACCGTGCCACCGTACTGGGCCAGCTTCTACAAGCAGCTGACCAAACGCATGGGCGACCCGGCCACCGAGGCCGGCAAGCAGTGGCTGACCGAGCGCTCCCCGCTCAGCCATGTCGACAAGATCAGCAAGCCGCTGCTGATCGGCCAGGGCGCCAACGACCCACGCGTCAAGCAGGCCGAGAGCGACCAGATCGTCAACGCGATGAAGGCCAAGAACATTCCGGTCACCTACGTGCTGTTCCCCGACGAAGGCCACGGCTTCCGCCGCCCGGAAAACAGCAAGGCCTTCAACGCAGTGACCGAAGGGTTCCTGGGCCAGTGCCTGGGCGGCCGCGTGCAACCGATCGGCGACGACCTGACCGGCTCCAGCATCACCGTGCCGGAAGGCGCCGACAAGGTGAACGGTCTGAGCGATGCATTGAAGACGCATACGCAGGCGATTCGGCGGTAACGCCATTGCGAAGTGCTTGCTTTGGATCTACGTCAGCGTTCGCCTGCAACGACGAGCGCTGACGGTTGTAGCGAGGTTCTCCAACTAGCCGGCATGCCTGACTTCCCTCGCCAAGCGGTCCAGATCGAGAGATGTGTGATGGTCTCTCGCTAATGGGATCCGATGTCCTTGGCCGCCTCTGGATCACGACCAGCCGGCCACACTGCCCCGCCGGGATCCAGCTCGGTATTGTTCATTTCCTCGCCACGCCAACCGAATCCGCAGATGGCCAGTGGGCCGTCCTGCAGGCCGTCCAGGCCAAGCGCCTGTTCGATGTCCACCTCGTTGATTGCCGAGGTGACAAACGCTCCCAGCCCCAGGTCGGTTGCGCTCAGATAAAGCGTCTGCGCGATATGGCCGACATCCAGAATCATTGCGCGGTAGGCCTTGGCGTGGTTTCGATACTTCCAGAAACTGCGTAAAAATCGCGGCACCAGGATCACCAGCACCGGCGCATCGGCAAACCAGTGCTGCCCGGACACGGCACGACGCGCGAAGTCCACCAGCGGCTGCGGTGGCGACTGCAATGGCTGCAAAGCATGATCGACAGGGCGATAGTGATAGAGACCGCTCGTCATTCCCTCGACACGCTGGACCAGCAGATAGGTTTCGGTGGGATGGAGACTGCCCCCTGACGGTACCGGCTTCTTCAAGAACGCGGTGTCGTGCCCCACTTCGATGCGCGCGCTTGCCATGACGCTGCGCTCAAGCATCTGGCCAAGCAAGATGGGTGACAGTGGACGCTGCCTATCGAAATTGCGACAGGTGACGCGACGCGACAGCAGCTCATCGAACGTGCCCGGGGTTGACCGCGGCAGGGCAATGCGCGCTTCGATGCCACCCTCGCCTCGGTCTACGATTTCTGCCGGGGGGGCGCCCAGTCGGCCGACCATGCCTTCTGCAGTTGTCAGGCCATGCGCTTCCATGGTGGCCACACTGTCTTCGCCGCTCCAGCGTGCAGATCGATGCCACAACGCGGCCAATGGCCACCAGCGCTGCTGCTGCACGCACTCGTCGTTGCGGCGGTGCTGAACATGTTGTGGTTGATCGCTGATCACAAGACCTTGCTCGATCAAACGCTCCGTCCAGATTGGCAACGGCTGCATCTGATCGATGGACTGCAAGCGCGAGGGACTCAACTCGCCCAACCATTCACGCTCTTCCTTTGAAACCTCCACCTCCGCCTCAAGATGAGGCGCGAGCGCCAGCCATCGTGTGCGGCGACGCAGGCCATCGCCCCCGGCAAGCAATCGTGCAAGATCAAACACCGAATCGTCGCGCAGTTCAAAAAACAACGTGGTACAGCGACGAATTTGCATAGGAACATCTCAAGGACGCATGAGCACGGTCGATATTGTGTCAGGTCCCACGTCATACGACAGCACACTCCCTCACTCTCCAGGTAAGCCACACCATGACCGACGCAGCCAATAACACCCATCTTCCGTTTGATGCATCCACAGCCGACAAGCTGCTGGAGCTACTGGCAACCGACGACGACTTCCGCGACTGCTTTCAATGCAATCCGGCGCAGGCGCTTGCCCAGATCGGTGCACCTGGCGTGAGTGCGGACAACGCCGTCCCCAGCGTGGGAGAGGCTTATTACTGCATGAACACCAATCAGCTCGCATCCAAGCAGGACATTGCAGCGGCTCGTGCCGAGCTGCAAAGCTACCTGACCGAAAAGGCCAATCACACCGTGATCTTCGCCTTCGAGTCGGACAGCATGCGTTCCACCCTGCTGCGTAAATAAGCAGGCAGATTCGGTAAAGACCAGGCGCGCGCAAACGCCTGCGCCTGTTCGCGCGCCTCCTGGGTACGGCCGAGTGCGTGCAGCGACTCGGCCATCCAGAGCTGGGCCAGACGCGCATCGGCAACATTGAGCGGCTGCAGCGTTTGCGACGCATTTGCTTCGATGTAAGCACGCCCGCGATGGAGAAGCAGCCAACGTGCCTGTTGCAACGCCTCAGCGTGCCGACCGCTCTCGTGCAGTAGCGTGTAGAGCGTTACGCGTGTCTGAAAAAGATCACCATCGCTGACCGGCAGGCGTGCGATGGCTGCCGCACGGTCGCCCGACAACGCCAACTGCTGGGCTTCGACAATGGCGCGCAGGTCGGCAAGCACCGGCGTTTCATGCACAAGCGCCGGCTTGATCGCTGCGAGTGCGCGGGCGGTGAGGCTGTTATCGCCGCTCCGCTGCGCCTGGCTTGCGAGGATCAGCACCATCGCGGCATTGTCCTGCAGGTTTACCGTTGCCGATCCATCGTCAATGACAGCAGACACCAACCGATCAAACGTCGGCTTGAGCGCTGCCGCCGTCGCAAGGGATGGATCGACCAAAGCATCGCTCGTCACCGCAATGACCGAGAATTGGCGATGGTTGAAATCGTCGCCTTGCTTGCTGCGCGCCAAACCTTGTGCAATCGCTGCACGCGCAGCGGTCCAGTCGGCCTGATCGATTGCGATGCTGGTGCGATCGATCAATGGCACCACATCGTCGTTGGCGTAGCCTTTCTCGACGATCCTGTCGAGCGTTTGCTTCGCTTCGACATGGCGATTCAACACCGCCAGCGCGTTCGCCTGGCGCCGAAGCGGGCCGGCACGATCGGCATCACCGGGAATGGAAAAACGCTGCAGTGCCGCTTCGGCCTTTCCCTGTGCCAGCAGAATGCGTCCAACCCGATCGGTCGCGATCGCGCGCAGCGGGTCCTGCGGAACATCGGCCGCCTGCGCGTATGGCAACGCGTCGGCAAAATGATTGGCAACGAATAAGTGCCATGATGCGTTCGCGGTGCCGGCAAAATTGTCCGGGTAGAGCGAGGCCAGCGTTCTCCACAGCGTCAATGCCTTGTCGGGTGCTAGCAACTCGGCTGCCCATGCATCCATGTACAACTGGTCACGCTCAGGCAAACGCTGACGGAAACGAATTGCCTTCTCCAGGTAAGGAAGCGCACCACGGCGATCGGAGACCGCCACCTTGATGCGTGCCGCCCCCAGATACGCGAGCGCAAATTCCGGATCGATAGCCACCGCGCGCTCGAACAGCTCCAGCCCTTCTTTCCATTGGCCTTTCGCCGTCGCGTCGACCCCCAGGGCATAAGCCCGCAGCGCATCCAGGCTGGACGTTGTCACGGCGGGTAACGGCACGGAATTCTTGTCGATCGAAGCCACCACCTCACCCAGGCCCTGCCTGAGCTTGCGGGTCACCTGATCCACCGAGGACAGTGCCGATGGCAAGCCATCGCCTTGCACAAACTCCGAGTAGACCGTGGTCTGGGTCCGCGGATCCACCAACTCAACGCTGAAACGAAGCTTGCCGCCAATCTCCGCGACAGTCGGCAGCAGCACAGCGCTTGCACCATCGCGCAGCGCCACTTCCGAGGCGATCGCGCGATCGACGATTACGCGATCAGGATCGCGCTTCATCCGCGCCATGGTGTCGCGCACTTTCATCTCACTCAGGACATTGACGTAGCGCGACTGCTCCAGGCTGATGCGCAGCGCCTGGTCGAGCGAACTGTCGAGCAACGTATTGCCGGTGAGATTACGTAGATCTCCGACCACCACCCACCCACGTTCGGAGAACGCAATGGCTGGCTCGGAACGGGTGAAAAACCACGCCGACACGCACACGGCGACGACCAAGGCAGTTTCTGCCAACAGTGCCGCCGGCCGCCGCCACAGCGGAATATCCCGCCATGCCTTCGGCGAATGTTTCGGCGCGCGCAATGGCGTGACATCGATCTCACCAACCTCATAGATCTCCATAGGCGTGGGTACGCCCTTGAAGCGCCAGCGGCCGTGGGATTTCCACAGGATGCGTTCGCCGCGGTCGCCCAGTTCACGTGCGGCGCGGTGGGTCAACGACTCGGCCACTGCCGACAACAGGATCTGCCCGGGCCGCGCCATCGACATCAGGCGTGCGGCGGTGGGCTTGGCCAGGCCTTCGACTTCCAGCGGTTTGGCACCGATGCTGACCGCTTCGTCGCTATTGCGCCAGGTCAGCACTTCGCCGACGTGCAGGCCCTGGCGCGCGCATAGCGTCAGCGCGCGCGCATCGCCCATCGCCTTGAGGCCGCGGGCGTAATCCAACGCAAAGCCCAGGCCGTCGATGGGGCGATCGAACAACAGCAACAATCCGTCCGAGCGGTCGATCAGCCGGCCGCGCCACTGCTGCTGCAGTTTGACCACCAACCGATCGTGCTCGCGAAATAGCGCGGCGGCGGCATTGTCACCGATGCGCTCGACCAGCGCGGTCGAGTCGCACAGGTCGGTCAGCAGCAAGGTGCGCAAGCGCGGCGCCTGGGTCGCTTCCGACGACGCATCCTTGCGTGCGTGGGTGCGGGCGCTCATTGCTCAGCGATTGTCCGACGTGGCTGCGTTGCCGGCTGGCTGCGTGCTGCCCGACCCCAGCGCTTCATGCATGCACAGCACATTGCCGCCTTGCCGCTTTGCTTCGTACAGCGCGCTGTCGGCCAGCGTGTACCAATCGTTCCATGCCGCGTCGGCATCGATCATGCACAGGCCCAGGCTGACCGAGCAGCCCTGCTCGCTCTGGCCGTTCCACAGCCGCGCTTCCACTGCGCGCACGATGCATTCGCCGATGTGATGCAGCAGCTCCCGGGTGCCCTGCGCGACCAGCACGCAGAATTCGTCGCCTCCGAGCCGGCAGGCAAGGTCACCGTCGGCGATCACCGAACGCAGCGCGTGGGCGACGTTCTGCAGCACGCGGTCGCCAGCGAGATGGCCGAATTCGTCGTTGATGCGCTTGAAACGGTCGCAATCGATCAGGATCAGACCCACCCCGGGCACGCGACCGGCGCGCCGGCATTCCTGCAGATGCAGGGCGAGCCCGCGGCGGTTGTGCAGGCCGGTGAGTTCGTCGGTGCGGCTGAGTTCTTCGGTGTGGTTGAGCTGGTGCGAGGTGACGTAGAGGTTGTCCAGCGCCGCTTCCAGGTCGTGGTTGCGCCGGCGCAGCTGGCGGATCAGCAGCTGCTCGTTGTTGACCACGCGCACGATGGAGCGGCGCAGGAAATGCGCCACCATCGACGGGTCGTGATCGACCAGGCGCTGGAAGTCCTCGTGCGCCAGTTCGATCAAACGGGTGTCGGTGGATGCGCTGGCGCCGGCACTGCGCGCATGGTCGCCGATCAACAGGCCAAGTTCGCCGAAGAATTCGCCCGGGCCCAGGTGCTTGAGCATCAGGTCTTCGCCGAAATCCAGATCGATCTGGCCACTGACCACGATGAACATCTGCGTGCCCACTGCACCGCGCTCGAACAGCGCCTGGCCGGCGGCCAATTCGCGGGCGCGGCCAAAGCGGGCGAAAAACCCCAGCTCTTCGGCAGTCATGAGCGCATGCAGCCCGTCCGACAGCGTCTTTGCAACGCTCCCCGTCGGCTCCACTGCGCCGGCAGTGTTATGGCACGTCATCCCAAAATCCCTTAGACCGACCTGCAGCGCCGGCCTGCCTCAGCATCGTACAGGAGCGTTTTGTTCAGCACCAGGTCACACTCCCTCTCATTAAGCTTGAGACGAAATGACGGGTATTGGCAAAAAAAATCGGGCTCGGTTTCCCGAGCCCTTCTCCCCTCCTGGCAGTGCGCGCCAACCGTCTGCAGCAGACCGCGAGCGATACGAGCGCCGTTTTGCGGTGCTGGTGCGGGCTTGCCAGCGGGCAAAGACCGCACGCTCCGATCCATCCCGCGGCCTGCTGGCAGGCGTTTGCGGCGCCTGTGCGCTGGGTTACGCGGCCTTCTCGCCATGAAACTGCTCCTCCTCGGTCGAGCCACGCAGCGCGGTGGTGGACGACTGGCCCTGCTGGATTGCCTGCGTCACCGCGTCGAAATAGCCGGTGCCCACCTCGCGCTGATGCTTGACCGCGGTAAAGCCCATCTCGGCCGCCGCAAACTCGGCCTGCTGCAACTCGACGAAGGCGCTCATCTGGCGGCGTGCGTAGCCGTGCGCCAGGTTGAACATGCCGTAGTTCAAGGCATGGAAGCCGGCCAGGGTGATGAACTGGAATTTATAGCCGTAGCTCGCCAACTCGGTCTGGAATTTGGCGATGGTGGCGTCATCCAGGTTCTTCTTCCAGTTGAAGCTCGGCGAGCAGTTGTAGGCCAGCAATTTGCCGGGGAATCTTGCATGGATGGCTTGCGCAAAGGCGCGCGCAAAGTCCAGATCCGGCTTGCCGGTCTCGCACCAGATCAAATCCGCGTACGGCGCATAGGCCAGCCCGCGGCTGATGGCCTGATCCAGCCCGTTGCGCGTCTTGAAGAAGCCTTCGACGGTGCGCTGCCCGGTGGTGAACGGCTGGTCGTTGGCATCCACGTCGCTGGTGATCAGATCGGCCGCCTCGGCATCGGTGCGCGCGATCAGCAGCGTGGGCACACCCAGCACATCGGCCGCCAGACGCGCGGCATTCAACTTTTCGATTGCCTCGCGGGTGGGTACCAACACCTTGCCGCCCATGTGGCCGCACTTCTTCACCGACGCCAGCTGATCCTCGAAGTGCACGCCGGCCGCGCCGGCTTCGATCATCGCCTTCATCAACTCGAAGGCGTTGAGCACGCCGCCAAAGCCGGCCTCGGCATCGGCCACGATCGGCTGCAGGAAGTCGATCTCGTCGTTGCCTTCGGCGTGATGCAGTTGATCGGCACGCAACAAGGTATTGTTGATGCGCTTGACCACCGCCGGCACCGAGTCGGCCGGATACAGCGACTGGTCCGGATACATCTGCCCGGCCAGGTTCGCATCGGCGGCGACCTGCCAGCCGGACAGGTAGATCGCCTTCAACCCGGCCTTGACCTGCTGCATCGCCTGGTTGCCGGTCAACGCGCCCAGCGCATTGACGAACGGCGCGGCGTGCAATGCATTCCACAACTTGTCCGCGCCCAGCCGCGCCAGCGAATGCTCGACATGTACGGTGCCGCGCAAGCGCACCACGTCGGCGGCGGTGTAGTTGCGGGTGATGCCGGCCCAGCGCGGGTTGCTGGCCCAGTCTTGCTGGATCTGTTCGGCGGTCTGCAGTGTGCTGCTCATGGTGCGTTCTCCTGGCAGGGATACGACGGATGCAACGAGGAAGGAAGGGCGCAATGACACGCGCGCCGGGCATGGCAAGGCCGTCGTTGCGCGCGTGGGCGCAACCGGCGGTGTGGTGCATGACGTGGATGGACTGCAGCGACAGCGCGCGTGCGCCGGCGTGTCGCTGCAGCGTTGGCTCAATCGATCAGGCGATACGCCGGCACGGTGAGGAAGTCGGCCAGCGCATCGGCATGGCTGAGTGTATCCAGCAGTGCAATGGCGTCGTCGATGCGCGCGGCGCCCGGCAGTGCATCGGTCGCGCCCAGGCGTGCCGGCAGCGCACGCAACGTGGCCTGCAACAGGGGCTGATCGATCGCAGTGCCGTCGTCCAGGTGCTGGCCGTGATGCAACCACTGCCACAGCTGCGCGCGGCTGATTTCGGCAGTGGCGGCGTCTTCCATCAGGTTGTGGATGGGCACGCATCCATTGCCGTCCAGCCAGGCGGCCAGATAACGCACGCAGACTTCGACATTGCCCTCGAACCCGGCGCGGGTGACGGTGCCCGGTGAAGGCGCGATCAGCATGTCGCGCGTCACCTGCACGTCGTTGCGCAAGACATGCTGCTGATGCGCGGTGGGCATGTGCTCGTCGAAGATCTTCATCGCCACCGGAATCAACGCCGGATGCGCCACCCAGGTGCCATCGTGCCCGGTGCTGACTTCGCGCAGCTTGTCGGCACGCACGCGCGCCATCGCCTGCTCGTTGGCGGCCTCGTCGTGATTGATCGGAATCTGCGCGGCCATGCCGCCCATCGCATGCGCGCCGCGGCGATGGCAGGTCTTGATCAACAGTTCCGAATACGCCTTGAGGAAGGGCTGGGTCATGGTGACCTGGCCACGTTCGGGCAGCACGCGGTCGCGATGCGCGCGGAAGGTTTTCAGATACGAAAAGATGTAATCCCAGCGGCCACAATTGAGCCCGACGATGCGCTCGCGCAGCGCGTGCAGGATCTCGTCCATCTCGAACACCGCCGGCAGCGTTTCGATCAGCACGGTCACCTTGATCTGCCCGTGCGGCAGGCCAAGCATCGCTTCGATATGCGCCAGCGCGGTCTCCCACAGCGCGGCTTCTTCCATGCTCTGCAACTTGGGCAGATACAGATACGGGCCACGGTCCTTGGCCAGCAGCGCGCGGCCGTTATGGAAGGCGAACACCGCCGCATCGAACAGGCCGCCAGCCAGCGGCTGCCCATCGATGAGCACGTGCTTCTCATCCAGATGCCAGCCGCGCGGGCGCACGATCAACACCGCACGCTCGGCTTCCGGGCGCAACGCGTAATGCTTGCCGTTGGGCGCATCGAAGCTGAGCTCGCCGCGCACCGCAGCGGCCAGCGTGCGCTGGCCGGCCAGCAGGTTGCGCCAGGTCGGCGCGGTGGAATCCTCGAAGTCGGCCATGAACACCTTGGCGCCGGAGTTCAGCGCGTTGATGACCATCTTCGGATCGGTGGGGCCGGTGATCTCCACGCGGCGGTCCTGCAGTGCCGACGGCAGTGCGGCGACGCGCCAGTCGCCATCGCGGATGGCGCGGGTGTCTGGGCGGAAGTCCGGCAGCTGGCCGGCATCGAACTCGGCCTGGCGGGCGCGCCGCTGGGCCAGGCGCTGCTGGCGACCGGGTTCGATCGCGCGGTGCAACGACACCAGCAAGGCCAGCGCGGCGGCCGGCAGCAGTTCTGCCTGGCCTGCGATCTGCATGGTCAGCGACAGACCGGGCGTGGCGCGTTCGGTAGGACGTGGGGCAAAAGCGGTGGCAGACATGTCTGGGAGTCCTTGTGCGTCCGGACCTGCACCGTGCTCCGCTAGCAACTATTTGACAAAGCAGTTTTATCAATGCTGTAAATAAGCCTGACTTATATTGGGTTTCAGAACATACCCATATGGCGCCAACCCCGCGATTTTCATACAAATCCGACCGGCTCAAGCCGCTGCGCGCGTTCTGCCAGACGGTGCGTCTGGGTTCTGTCTCACGGGCGGCTGAGGCGCTGTACGTGAGCCAGCCGGCGGTGACGCTGCAACTGCAGGCGCTGGAACGCGACCTGGGCGTGGCCTTGTTCGAGCGCTCGGGGCGCCGCATGGCACCCAGCCGCGAGGGCCAGTTGCTCTACGACATGGCACTGCCGCTGGTGGAAAGCCTGGACGGGCTGGAGACGAGCTTTCGCGAGAAGGTGCGTGGGCTGGATGCGGGCGAGCTCAATATCGCCGCCAACAGCTCCACCATCCTGTACCTGCTGCCGCGCATCGTGGCGAACTTCCGCGCGCGCCACCCGGACGTGCGGCTGACCCTGCATAACGCCATCAGCGCCGACGGCACCGACCTACTGCGCGAAGACGCAGTGGACCTGGCGATCGGCTCGATGCTGGACGTGCCGGCCGACCTCAACTACGCGCCGGTGTACCGCTTCGAACAGCTGTTGATCACCCCGCCCGACCACCCCTTGGCCAGCAAGTCCACGGTCACACTGCAGGATCTGTCGCCGTATCCGCTGATCCTGCCACCGCGCCGGCAGGTGACCTATCGGTTGGTCGATCTGATCTTCCAGCAGGCACGGGTGCCCTACACCGTGGCGCTGGAGGTGGGCGGCTGGGAAGTGATCAAGCAATACGTGGCGATGGACATGGGCATCTCCATCGTCACCGCGATCTGCGTCACCGATGCAGACCGCGACAAACTCGCCACCCGCTCGCTGAAGGACTACTTCCCCACCCGCAGTTATGGCGTGGTGGTGCGCAAGGGCAAATATCTATCGCCGCAGGCGCGTGCCTTTATCGAGCTGATCCAGCCGGATCTGTTTACCCCGCGCGGGTATGACGAGAGTGGCGATTCGGAGCGGTGAGTCTGCTGCCTGCTGTGCAGGCATGAGCTCGCATCGCGCCTGAGCTTGCTCGCCAGGCACCGCGCATGAGGCCGCTACGCGCGCTCCATCTGCGATGCCGTGTGCGACATGCGGGTTGCCGTTGAAGGCGTCGTTCGATCAAGCCGTGCAAGCGCACACAAGCAGCACCGACGACGGTTCCCGCCTACAGCGCGAACCACGCCGCATTGCCGCAGCATGTCGGCTCGATGCAAACGCACGGCGGTTGTCGTCATAGACTAGGCCGATGCTGTGGGGACGGCATGTCACCGCTGATCAGTCCGGGGAAACAACTGACCAGATGCGCAACCGTTCCGCACTGCATGGGCGAGCCGACTCAACCAACCAAGGCTGACGCAATGAATCCGACCATGTTATTGCTGGTGCAGTTGGCGCTGATCCTGGGCGCGGCGCGTGCATGCGGTGCGCTGCTGCAACGCTTCGGGCAGCCGCCGGTGATCGGCGAAATGGCCGCCGGCCTGCTGCTGGGGCCGATTGCATTCGGCGCGTGGCTGCCGGAGTTGCATGACATGTTGTTCGCCGCCAGCAGCTTGCCGCCGCTGTCGGGCCTGGCCAACATCGGCGTGGTGCTTTTCATGTTCATCGTCGGCGTGGAATTGCGTGCGCCGGAAGGCACCACTGCGCAGGTGCGCGCGTCAGTACTGGTGGGGCTGTCCGGTATCGTGCTGCCGTTGCTGCTGGGGCTGGCCGCCGCATCGTGGTTGTTTGCGCGCTTTGCTCCGCAAGGCATCGGCTTCTGGCCCTTTGCCTTGTTCATTGCCGCAGCGATGTCGGTGACTGCGTTTCCGGTGCTGGCGCGCATCCTCAAGGACCGCAACATGACGCGCACGCCGGCCGGCCGCCTGGCCCTGGGCGCGGCGGTGATCGACGATGCCACGGTGTGGATGTTCCTGGCGATCGTGCTCACCCTGACCGGCGGCAACAGCCATGGCGGCGTTGCGTTCACTGCGGCCGGTGCGGTGGTGCTGATTGAGGTGGTGTTCGGCGTGTTGAAGCCGGTGTATGCGCGCGTGCTCACCCCGCGCGCAAGCGATGGAGGCTATGCGTCAACTGCGCTGGTGTGGGTGCTGATCGGTGTGCTGGCCTGCGCCGCAGCGGCTGAATGGATCGGCCTGCATGCGATCTTCGGCGCATTCCTGTTCGGCATCTGCGTACCGCGCGATGACCGCCTGCTGGAACACCTGGCGGGGCGCATCGAACCCCTGGCGATCACCCTGCTGATGCCGGTGCTGTTTGCGGTCGCCGGCCAGGCCACCAGCCCCGGCGTGTTCGTCGGCGCAGGTGTGGCCGGCTTTGCGCTGGTGGTCGGCGTGGCGGTGACCGGCAAGCTGGTCGGCTGCACCCTGGGCGCGCGCCTGGGCGGCCACGATTGGCGCGATAGCCTGAGCGTGGGTTCGCTGATGAACGCACGCGGCCTGATGGAACTGGTGGTGATCAAGATCGGCCTGGACAGCGGCGTGATCGGGCCCGACCTGTTCACCCTATTGTTCGGCATGACGCTGGTGACCACGGTGATGGCCTCGCCGATGGTGGCCTGGTTGCAACGCGGCCGGCACACTGTCACCGCCAACGTGCTGGGCGCGGGCAACCGGCCGCATTGACGAGGCAGCGCCAGCCTGCCGGATGCGGCCACGATGGTTGCGTCGGCGCGGGCCTGCGATGTCGACCGAATGCGGTCGACGCCATGCACTCTCATCGCCGCGGCCACCGAGCCGCACGGCATCCACCTCTTCGCACAACACACTGATGTCCGAACTCTCCGAGTCCTGTTATGCCGAGAGCCCGGCACCGCCGGCGTTACACGCGCAGCTGCAGTGCAGTTGGCGTTTTCGCCAGGGCACGGCCGCAACGGACCCCGTGCTGGTCTTGCCCGATGGCAGCGTCGATCTGATCTGGGATGGCACGCTGCTGTTGGTTGCCGGGCCCGATCGCACCGCCGCCATGGCAGCGCTGGCACCGGGCAGTGCGCTGAGCGGGGTGCGCCTGGCAGCGGGTGCGGCAGCCGGCCTGCTGAAGCTCCCGCTACATGCCATTGCCGACCAACGCGTTGCACTGGAATCGCTGTGGGGCGTGCAAGGGCGCACCTGGCAACACCGCCTGGAAGACGGTGCCGACCCGCTGCACACCTTGCAGGCGCTGTGTCGACAGCACGGCACATCGCAAGACCGCCAGATGGCGTGGCTGTTCGATCGATTGAGTGCCGGCACCCCCGCCCGGCTGAGCGAATTGACCCAGGCCCTGGGTCTCAGCGAGCGCTCGTTGCGCCGTCGCTGCCAGGATGCGTTCGGCTATGGCAGCAAGACGCTGGAGCGGGTGCTGCGTCTGCAGCGCTTTTTGCGTATCGCCGGCCAGCACCGCAGTCTGACCGACGCCGCGCTGGATGCCGGTTACGGCGATGCGCCGCACCTGGTGCGCGATGCGCGCCAGCTCACCGGCCTGAGCCCACGCGTGTTGGTACGGCGCCACGCACGCTGAGTTGGCCGTTTTCGCCAAGCCAGGCACGCGCGCCGACTGCATGCTGTACCTCCACTCCCGGAGGACGCCACGCCATGATCGACAACACGCCGCAGCACCGCATCGACTACCTCGAATTCGCCGTCGACTCGATCGCCGTCGCCAAGGCTTTTTACGCGCAAGCCTTCGACTGGACGTTTCAGGATTATGGCCCGGATTACTGCGAATTCCGCGACGGCCGGCTGAGCGGCGGCTTCTTCCACGGCCCCGCCCAGCCCGGTGGTGCGCTGGTGGTCCTGGCCTCCGACGACCTCGCCTACAGCCAGGCACGCATCGAAGCGGCGGGCGGGCAGATCACCAGGCCGGTCTTTGCGTTTCCCGGCGGGCGACGTTTTCATTTCACCGATCCGCATGGCTATACGCTGGCGGTGTGGTCGAAGGACTGAGCGCGCAACATGCGCAGGCTGCAGCGGCATGGGTTGCACAGACAGCGCGGCGCAAGACGCAGTCGTTGCCCTGCAGCGCTGCGGTCGACCTGCAATGCGAGGAAGATACGGCCTGCGATGCGGGGCGGCGCGGCGCTGGCACGCGCATCGCAGGGCCATCACTCGCGCCCGTACAAACCCAGGAACATCGCCACCGCCGATTCGGCCACCTGGGTGCGTTGCTGCGGCGACAGCGGCGGCTGGCCCATGGCGATCTGCGGCCAGAACGCGAAGCCCTTGATCAGTGCCTGCAGTTGCTGCGCGCCGACCTCCGGCTCCACGCCCGCCAGCCGGCCGTCGGCCAGTGCGGCGCGCACCCAGGTGGTGGTGCCTTCTTCCTTGCTGCCCAATTGCGCGATCAGCGCACGCGCGCGCTCGGGCGAATGGATGCCTTCGGCAATGGCGACACGCGACAGGTCGATAAACGCCGGGTCGTCGAGCAGGTGTAGCTTCTGCTGCAGCAGCTGGATCAGCTGCGCGCGCAGCGGCTGGTCGGACCGGTAGACAAGATTCACCGCGTCGGCGCTGCGTTGCCACAGCCCGCGCAGGATCTCGCCGAACAGCGCGTCCTTGCTGGGGAAATGGTTGTAGACGGTGCGCTTGGACACGCCCGCGGTGGCCGCCACACGGTCCATGCTGGTGGCCTCGAAGCCATGCCGGCGGAACTCGACAATGGCCGCCTCGACGATGGCGTGGCGCTTGCGGTCGGTCAGCCGCTGCGGCGCGGGCTGGGGGGAAGATGCGCTCGACATCGGATCATTTTACACCGGACAGTTTACTTTCAGCCGAATGAAACTACACTGCTCAGTGTAATTTTCTCCTGCTGTCGTTCCCTGCCCCGGTCGGACTCCCCATGGCTTCCTCTCGCCCCTTCCCGTATGCCGATTCGCCGCAGTTCCGCGGCGGCCGGTTCCGCAATGCGTTGCCGCTGCCGACCACCGCGCTCAGCCTGCGCAAGCAGATCGGTCTGATCTGGACCTTCCTCTTCGACAAACCCAGCACCACGGTGCCGTCCGCGCCACTACCGGTACAGCCGCTGACACGCGCGCAGCTGCTCGCCGCGCCCGATCGCAGCCTGTATCGCCTGGGCCATTCCACCGTGCTGATGAAGCTGGCCGGTGGCCTGTGGCTGACCGACCCGGTGTTCTCCAGGCGCGCCTCGCCGGTGCCGTTTGCCGGGCCCAAGCGCTTCCATGCGCCACCGATCGCGCTGGACGAGCTGCCGCCACTGGCCGGGGTGATCCTGTCGCACAACCATTACGACCACCTCGACCGCGCCAGCATCCGTGCCCTGGCCGACCGCGTCGGCGTGTTCGTCGCGCCCCTGGGCGTGGGCGATCTGCTGGTGCGCTGGGGCGTGGACCCGGGCAAGGTGCGCCAGCTGGACTGGTGGGACACGATCAACATCGATGGCCTGCAACTCACCGCCACCCCGTCCCAGCATTTTTCCGGGCGCGGCCTGTTCGACAGTGGGCGTTCGCTGTGGTGCTCCTGGGCGATCCAGGAGCGCGAGCTGCGCGTGTTCTTCAGCGGCGACGGCGGCTATGGCCCGCACTTCAAGACCATCGGCCAACAGCTCGGTCCGTTCGACGTGGCGCTGATCGAAAACGGCGCCTACGACCAGCAGTGGCCGCATGTGCACATGCAGCCGGAGCAGAGCCTGCAGGCCTATCTGGACGTCGGCGGGCAGACCCTGCTGCCGATCCACAACGGCACCTTCGACCTGGCCATGCACGCGTGGCAGGAACCGCTGGACCGGATCGTGGCCTTGGCCGACAGCGCCGGCGTTGCGCTGGCGACGCCGCGCATGGGCGAGCGGGTGGATCTGAACGCGCCCGGCAATCGCCTACGCTGGTGGCGACAGGATGCTGCGACTCAGGCGTCGGATGGCCTGGTGGCGCCGCGCTAGCCAATGCATGAGTGGTGGCGTTCGCGCGTTTGCCTGGGCCATTGCCATCGAAGCAACGTGTGCGATAACTGCCGACAGAGCCCTGCGCTGCTTCGCTAACGCAGGGCGCTAACGCCGTTGCTTCTGCTGGCGTGTACGCGCAGACCATGCATCACAGGCGCTGCCACTCCAGCCCTTCGCCACGCCGGTAATACACCGCCACCGCCTTGCCGTAGACAGCCGCTGCATCGACCAATCCGAAGTAACGTCCATCCAGGCTGTTGCCGCGGTGATCGCCCAGCATCAGCAGCTTGCCGGGCGGCACAGTCAGCCCGGCGATGTTCGGGCCGCCGCCATTGCCAAGATTCAACTGCGCCAGGTGCGCGCCGAAGCGTTCGGCATCGCCACCTTCCACTGCCAACGGCTTGTGGTTGATCTGCAGATGGCCATCGATCAGGTCGACCCGGTCGCCTGCCACCGCCACCACACGCTTGATCAGGCGTGTGCCATCGCGCGGCGAATCGAATACCACCACCTCGCCACACTGCGGTCGATCGCCATCGACGAGGATGCGGTTGCTCAACGGCAGTCGCCAGCCGTAGGCATGCATGTCCACCACCACCCGATCGCCCGGCTCCAGGGTGGGCTGCATCGAACCGCTCGGCACCTGGTAGTGATTGGCGAACGAGGACCGCGCTGCAGTCATCAGCACCAGCAGCACCAACAACGGCAGCAGTTCCTTGCGCGACCAGTGCGCGGCGCGTTGCAGACGTGAGGTGGTCGCAGTGGCTTGGCTCATGAGGCACCTGTTGGTGTGAATGATGGCGGGGGATGGCCTGCTGAAGATGCGCTTGCGCAGCGGGTCGGTGGAAGTGACGAAAGGCATGGCACCAGTTGGGTGTTACTTCGAATGCTGCTTCGGTCACTGCTCCGCTATTGCCAGTTCCGCTGCGGGCTGGCGGCCCCAAAAGGCAACAGCAAAGCACCACCGGCAAAGGCAGTCGCAACACCATCACCTGATGCACGCATCCACAAACAAAAACGGGATGGCGCGTGGCCATCCCGTTTCGATTGCTGTTGCAGCTACTGCACACGCATGCGCCAACGACGCAGGCGCGTCACCCAGTCGCTCACTCCGTCAGACCGCGATTTTCCAGCAGCGCCTTGACGCTGGGATCCTTGCCGCGGAAATCGCGATACAACGTGGCCAGGTCGACGGTATTGCCGCGCGAAAGGATCTTGGCGCGGAAGATGTCGCCGTTCTTGCGGTTCAAGCCACCGTTTTCCTTGAACCATTCGAACGCGTCGTCGTCGAGCACTTCCGACCAGAAGTACGCGTAATACCCGGCCGAATAACCGCCGCCCCAGATGTGGTCGAAATAGCTGCTGCGATAACGTGGCGGCACTTCAGCCAGGTCCACCTTGAAACGCTTCAAGGCGTCGGCTTCGAACTTGCTCACGTCCTGCAGCGGCGCGTCGGCAGGCTGGGTATGCCAGGCCAGATCGAGCAACGCGGCCGACAGGTACTCGGTGGTCGCGTAGCCGCTGTTGAAGGTCTTGGCCTTCTTGATCTTCTCCACCAGCTCGGCCGGCATCGCCGCGCCAGTCTGGTAGTGCTTGGCGTAATTGGCGAAGACCTTGGGATCGGACGCCCAGTGCTCGTTGAACTGCGAGGGGAACTCGACGAAGTCGCGCGATGTGCTGGTGCCGGCGATCGAGGGGTACTTCACCTTGGAGAACATGCCGTGCAGCGCGTGGCCGAACTCATGGAACAGCGTGGTGACGTCATCGAAGCTCAGCAGCGCCGGCTGGCCGGCGGCCGGCTTGGTGAAGTTGCAGACGTTGTAGACCACCGGCTTGGCGCCGGTGAGACCGTCCTGCTCGACGAATACATCCATCCAGGCGCCGCCGGACTTGCTGTCGCGCTTGAAGTAGTCGGTGTAGAACAGCGCCATCGAGGTGCCGTCCGCGTCGAACACTTCATACACCTTCATGTCCGCGTGATAGGTCGGGATGTCGGTGCGCTGCTTGAAGGTGATGCCGTACAACTGCGTGGCCGCGTAGAAGACGCCGTTCTGCAGCACGTTGTCCAGCTCGAAATACGGCTTGATCTGCGCCTCGTCCAGGTCGTACTTGGCCTTGCGCACCTGTTCGGCGTAGAAGTCCCAATCGGAGGCGGCGAGTTTGAAGTCTCCCTTCTGCGCGTCGATCACCTTCTGCATCTCGGCCACTTCGCGGCGCGCCTTGGCGGTGGCGGCCGGCACGGTGTCGGTCAGCAGCTTGAGCGCGGCGTCCGGGGTCTTGGCCATCTGGTCGCCCAGACTGTAGGCGGCGTAATTGTCGAAGCCGAGCAGCTTGGCCTTTTGTGCGCGCAGCTGCGCCAGGCGCTGGATGGTCTGGCGGGTGTCGTTGGCATCGCCCTTTTCCGCGCGTGTTTCCGAGGCCTTGAGCACGTCGGCGCGCAGCTGACGGTCCTTCAGCGAGGCCAGCACCGGCTGCTGGGTGGTGTTCTGCAGGGTCAGCAGATACTTGCCGTCGAGCTTGCGCGCCTTGGCCGCATCGGCGGCGGCGGCGATGTCGCCCTCGCTCAGGCCGTCGAGCCTGGCCTTGTCGTCCACCACCACCGCACCGGCGGCCGAGGCGGCTACCAGACGGGTATGGAACTGGGTGGAGAGCGTGGTTTCTTCGATATTGAGCTTGCGCAGGCTGGCCTTGTCGGCCTCCGACAGCTGCGCACCGGCACGCACCAGCTCTTCGTAGTCGCGCTCGACCAGACGCTTCTGCTCCGGCTCCAGGTTCAGCGTGTCGCGCTGGTCATAGATCGTCTTGACGCGTGCGAACAGCTTCGGGTCGAGATTGATCTCGTCCTGGTGCGCAGCCAGCTTGGGCGCGATCTCTTCCTGGATCTTCTGGCGTGCATCGCTGGTATCGGCCTGCACCAACCCGAAGAAGATGCGCGACACGCGCGTGAGCGTTTCGCCGCTGCGCTCCATCGCCTCGATGGTGTTGTCGAAGCTGGGCGGCTCGGGGTTGTCGGCGATCTTGCGGATGTCGGCCAGGTGCAGGCGCATGCCTTCTTCGAAGGCCGGCAAGTAATCGGCGTCCTTGATCTTGTCGAACGGCGGCGCCTGGAACGGCAGCGTGCTGGCGGTCAGCAGCGGGTTCGGCGCGGCATCCGCGGCCGGGGTGGTGGCGGTCTTTTCGGGCACGGTGGTGGACTCCTTACCGGACGAATCTTTTCCAGAACAAGCAGCCAGTGCCAGGGTGATGGCAGCGGCCAGAACGACGGTACGCGACATGGCGTGTGATTCCTGAGTGGGTAGCGCAGCCGGTCACGCTAGCGGGTTTGCGCAGCGTCGGCATGTGCCGTTGGATTGGGAAGATGGGTGCGGTTGAGAATGCGCGCGCTACAGCGTCTCGTCCTTGAAGATCGCCACGTGCGGGGTGCCGTCGGCGCCGATCCAGCCGCGGTACATGCCTTCGGTATTGAACGGGAATGCGGCGTTGCCCTGCGCATCCAGCGCGATGGCGCCGCCGTCGCCGCCGGCCTTGGGAATCTCCTGGTCGATCACCGTGTCGGCGGCCTGTTGCAACGACTGCCCGGCGTATTTCATGCGTGCACAGATGTCGTAGGCGGCCACCGCGCGGATGTAGAACTCGCCCCAGCCGGTGCCGGACACCGCGCACTGGCTGTTGGCGTAGGTGCCGGCGCCGATGATCGGCGCATCGCCGACGCGGCCATAGCGCTTGTTGGTCATGCCGCCGGTGGAGGTGCCGGCGGCCAGGTGTCCCGCGCGATCCAGCGCCAGCGCGCCCACCGTGCCGAAATGCTTGGCGGTTTCCAGGTCCAGTTCGGCCTGCGCCTGGCGGTCACCGGCTTCGGCCTTGCGCGCTTTCTGCAGTTGCTGCCAGCGCTTGTCAGTGCGGAAATAACCCGGGTCGACCAACGTGACGCCCTGCTCGCGCGCGAATTGTTCGGCGCCGTCACCGACCAGCATCACGTGCTTGGAATGGTCCATGACGCTGCGCGCTAGCTGGATCGGGTTCCTGACCGTGTGCACGCCGGCAATCGCGCCGGCCTTGCCGGTGGCGCCGTCCATGATTGCGGCATCCAGTTCGTTCTTGCCGTCATGGGTAAACACCGCGCCGCGCCCGGCGTTGAACTGCGGCGCATCCTCCAGCACGGTGATTGTGGCCGCCACCGCATCCACCGCACTGCCGCCACCTTGCAGCACCGCATGCCCGGCGCGCAGCGCGCGTTGCATCGCCTCGCGCGCCTGCGCCTGTTCCTCGCTGGAAAGGCTGGATTTTTCTACCCCGGCGCCGCCGTGGATCACCAGCATCGGCGTGGCCGCCAGCAGCGGGCCGGCAGCAAGCAGGAGCGAGAGCGACAAACACAGTGCGCGTGCGGACAAGCCCATCATGGTGTTTCCTCGGTGGAGGCAGCGAGGTGCCTGGCGGCGCCGGTCATAACTGCAGGCGACCGGCAGCGACAAAACCTTTCAAGCACGCGGCCGCATCCTCACAGCGTATCGCGATGCTTGCCGCGCCACGGCCGGTACCAGGTGCGGATGGCGGCGATATCGGCGGCCATGTCGGTGCCGGTCCAGAACGGCTCGCCGATACCCACGGTCTTGCTGGGGTAGTCGAAATACACCGGCAGGATCGGCACCTTGGAATCGGAGGCGATCTTCCAGAAGCCGGCCTTCCAGTGCTCCACCCGCTTGCGGGTGCCCTCGGGGGTGATCACGTACCACATCTGTTCGGAATTGCGGATCAGCCGCACCGCCTGGCCGATGGTGCCCTGCGGCGAGCTGCGGTCCAGCGGGATGGCGCCGAGCTTGCGCAGCAGCGGACCCAGCGGCCACCAGAACAGCTGCGCCTTGCCCAGCACGCGCACGTCGAAGCCCAGCGCAAACTTGGCCGCAAAGCCCAGGAAGCCGTCCCAGTTGGACGAATGCGGGGCGACGATCATCACGAGCTTGGGTTCGTCGGGCAGCCGCCCGAGCAGGCGCCAGCCGGTCAGACGCAGTGCCGTGCGCCCCAGCCAGCGGCCGAAGCGGCCATGGGCGCGTGGCATTCTGGGTGGAGAGGGCTGCAGCAGGATGTTGGCCTGTGTTACCGGTGGCAACGACGGGTCGGTGTGACTCACGCTTACTCCCAGTGGGACGCAGAGCGTCCACGCTTGATATGGCTGCGCTCACGCTTGGCATCCAGCCGCCGCAGCTTGGCACCATGACTCGGTTTGGTGGCGACCCGGCGCTTGGGCACCGACAGGCAGGCACTGATGATCTCGACCAGCCGCTCGCGCGCATCCTCGCGGTTGCGGTCCTGGGTGCGGAAGCGCTGCGCGTCGATCACCAGCACGCCATCGGCGGTCATGCGCCGGTCGCGCCGCGACAGCAGCCGCGCGCGCAGGGGTTCGGGCAGCGACGGCGACCCGGCCACGTCAAAACGCAGTTCCACCGCGGTGGAGACCTTGTTGACGTTCTGCCCGCCCGCGCCGCTGGCGCGCACGAAGCGCTCGACGATCTCGCTGGGCGGGATCGTCAGGCTGGGGGTGATCTGGATCGGGTCGCTGGCCATTCAACCCGATTGTATCGGCACCGGCATGGACGCGCGCGCGAACGCCGGCTTCCCGTATGCTGCGGCCGGTTCCCCCGACTGTGCAGGATGCTCCGATGACACCGCCCCGTTCCGTTGCCGCCGCCCGCGCCTTGGCGCGCCGCCTGATCGTGCTGGCCGCGCTGGCACTTGCCACGCCCGCTGCGTTTGCGCAGGCGCCCAGCGATGCCGACGTCAACCGCCTGCTGGCCGCCTCGCGCGCGCAGACCATGCTGGACACGATGCTGCCGCAGATCGAGGCGATGCAGCAGCAACAGTTCGCCCAGCTCACCGCCCAGCGCCAGCTCGACGCCGACCAGCAGGCCCAGCTGCAGCGCATCCAGGAGCGCACCCGCCAGACCGTGCGCAAGGCGCTGTCGTGGTCGGAGCTGCGCCCGATGTATGTGGACATCTACAAGCGCTCGTTCTCGCGCGAGGACGTGCTGGCCATGGCCGAGTTCTACGAGAGCTCGGCCGGCCAGAGCCTGCTGGACAAGACCCCGGCACTGACCCAGAACCTGATGGGCGCGATCCAGCAGAAGATGCTGCCGCTGTTCGCCGACCTGCAGAAGGACCTGGAAAAGATCGTCAATACGCCGGCGGCGGCACCGCAGAAGCCCTGAAGGGCGGGGATTGGGGAATCGGAACAGCGTGCCTGCTGCGGCGGTTGCTGCTTGCGACGGTGGCGGTGGTGGCGCTGACGATGATTGCGCCAACCCGCTTGTCCCATGCAGCGAGGAGGCGCTTGGCTCCTCTCCTGCGGGAGAGGGGTTGAGGTGAGGTACGGTTGTGCGGATCTTCAGCAGATCGTGTGGGCGTGTTGACCGTTAGCCTCGCACACCGCATCAAACCGTCTGCACCGCTCCCAGCGCGGCCATCTCCCACCCGAGCAACGCGCAGGCCTTGGAAAATTCCACATCCAGCGGCGCAGTGACGCTGATGCGCCGCCCGTCGGCCGGATGCGGAAATCCCAGCCGCTCGGCGTGCAGCAGCATGCGGTGGATGCCGAGCATGCGGAAGCTGCGGTTGTGCCGGCCATCGCCGTGGCTGGTGTCGCCGATCATGTGGTGCGACAGGTGTTTCATATGCCGGCGGATCTGCCGGAACCGCCCGGTCTGCGGCTGGCAGCGCAGCAGCGCATAGCGCGAGGTGGCAAAGCCGGTGGACGGGATCTCCAGCTCGCCGGTGGCCAGGCGCTGGAAGTGCGTCACCGCCGGCTTCTTGACCGGCTTGCCGGGGCCGCCGTCCAGATCGTGGTCGACGATGAAGCGCTCCTCGGCCGGCCAGCCGCGGCAGACGGTCAGATAGTCCTTCTCCAATTCGCCGGCCATCAAGGCCTTGCCCAGCGCGCTGGCGGCCTCGCGGTCGAACGCCAGCAGCAGGCAGCCGCTGGTCGCGCGGTCGAGCCGGTGCACCAGAAAGATCGGCCGGCCCAGCTGTTCGCGCAGGCGGTCGGCCAGGAAGTCGTCCTCCCCGCGCGCCAGCTTGCTGTCGTGGACCATCAGGCCGGCGGGTTTGTCGACGACGGCCAGGAGCTCGTCCTGGAAGAGAATCTGCAAGTGCTTGGGGGATGTGCTCACCGGCGGATTATCCGCATCGTCGACACCGCATGCCACTGCGTCGCCGCGCCCTACGGCGCATGCCGACCACGCGCCTTGAGGCCTGAGGGCGTGGCAGCTCGGCCACGCACGCTCAGGCCGCGCCGCACACCGCCAGCAATTCGCCCTTGCCCACCGGCACCACGCTGCAGGTGACTGCCGGATCGTCAGCCAGCAGCGCGGTGAACGGCGCCAGTTCGTCGGCATGCGACAGCGCATTGTCGACCACCAACAGGCCACCGCCGCGCAGCACGCGGCGCAGTGCCGGCCACCAGCGCACGTACTCGCCACGCGCCGAATCCAGGAAGACCAGATCGATGCTGGCGCTGGCGGCCTGGGTCAGCCACGCGCCGCCGTCGCCGTGCACCACCTCCACCGACGCCGCAAGGCCGCTGCGTGCAAGCGTGGCCTGCGCCAGGGCCACCTTGTCGGCCGCAAGCTCCACCGTGGTGACCTGCCCACCGATTGCGGCGGCCGCTTCGGCCAGCCACAGCGTCGAATAACCGTTGGAGGTGCCGATTTCCAGCACGCGCCGCGCAGCGGTGGCGCGTACCAGCACGGCCAGCAATTGCCCGGTGTCGGGCGTGATATTGAGCATGCGCCGGCCACGCTCCGGCTGGTGCGCATCGTTGTCGCTACCGAACCGCGCCAGTTCGTCCTTCAACGCCTGCAGATCGATCATCACTACCTCGCCAGGGACGGCTTCGTCATCGTGCCGCTGCAGGCGCTGCCGCTCCCCAGCCGGATGCGGCAGGCCACCTGTTGCAGTGCTTTCGTGCTTCAGCGCCGCAGCCAGGCGACCAGCAGGGCCACCGAGCCGGCGCCGCCGCTGACCCAGCTCCACACCGGCACCGTGCCCAGGTACCAGCCATTCGGGTGCAGGCCATACAGCACGGCAGCCACCACCAGCAGGCCGCTGCCGGTGATGGCAGTGACCACGCGCGTCTGCAGCTTGCGCAGGCTCAGGTCCAGCGCGCGCAGCTCGGCCGAGCGGATGTCGATCTGGTGGCGGCCTTCCACCTGCTGCTTCAACCAGCTGTGCACCAGGCGCGGCATGTCCGGCGCATGGGTCATGATTTCCGGCAGGCGCTTGCGCAACTCGCCGAGTACGCGACGCGGGCTGTAACGCTCGCGCAGGATGCGTTCGAGCACCGGCCGCGCCACTGCCCAGATGTCCAGCCTGGGGTCGAGCTGGCGGCCGACGCCTTCGATGTTGAGCAAGGTCTTCTGCAACAGGATCAGCTGCGGCTGCAGCGTCAGTTCGTAGCGCTGCGCGACGCGGAACAGCTTGATCAGCACTTCGGCCAGCGAAATCTCCGACAACGGGCGGGTGAAGTACGGCTCGCACACCGAGCGCGCGGCCGCTTCCAGTTCGTCGATGCGCACGTTGTCGGGCATCCAGCCCGCCTCCACGTGCAGCTCGGCCATGCGGCGGTAATCCTTGTGGAAGATCGCCATGAAGTTCTCGGCCAGGTAGTACTGATCTTCCTGCGAGAGCTGGCCCATGATGCCGAAATCCAGCGCGATGAAACGCGGATTGAGCCGGCGCTCCGGGTCGCTGTCGACCCAGATGTTGCCGGCATGCGCATCGGCATGGAAGAAGTTGTCGCGGAACACCTGCGTGTAGAACACCCGCACGCCCTTGGCCGCCAGCGCCTTGCGGTCGATACCGGCCGCATCGAGCTTGGCGATGTCGTCGGACGGAATGCCGTACACGCGCTCCAGCGTGAGTGCACGCTCGGCGGTGTGCGACCAGATCACCTCGGGCACGTACAGATCGTCTGAGCCTTCCCAGAACCGGCGCAGCACGCTGGCGTTGGCGCCTTCGCGCTGCAGGTCGAGTTCGGCCGACAGGGTGCCTTCGATCTCGGCCACCACTTCGCGCGGCCGGATCTTGTCCGCGCGCGGGTGGGTGCGCTCGACCAGCGTGGCCAGCGACTGCAGCAACGCGATATCGGCATCGATCTGGCGCTCGATATCCGGGCGCAGCACCTTGACCACCACCTCGCGGCGCACGCCGTTGGCATCCGGCGGCAAGGTGGCCGCATGCACCTGCGCGATCGAGGCCGAGGCCAGCGGCACGGTGTCGAACGCGGCAAACGCCACGCTCACCGGCAGGCCCAGCGCGCGCTCGACGATCAGCCGCGCCGCTTCGCCGTCGAAGGGCTTGACGCGGTCCTGCAGCAGGGTCAGTTCATCGGCCACGTCGGCCGGAATCAGGTCGCGCCGGGTCGACAGGATCTGCCCGAACTTGACGAAGATCGGCCCCAGCTCCTGCAACGCCAGCCGCAGCCGCGCACCGCGCGATTGCGCGGCGATTTCGGCACTGGCGCGTGGCACGAACGGCTTGGCCAGGCGCAGCCAGCGCTCGGCCGGCGTGTCCTGCAACAGGTCGTCCAGGCGGTAGCGCAGGATCACCCGGCCGATGCGGCTGGCCCGCAGCAGCGCCTTCATGCCGCACCTCCGGCCGCGCGCAGGCGCGCCACGCGCGCGGCCAGCCGTTCGACGTCGTCGCGCAGTTCGTCGACATCGTCGTGGAAGGCGTCCAGTTCGGCACGCGGCACCACGTCGCGCGATTCCTCGGTCACGAATTCGGCCGCGCTATGCGCCAGATCCACCGCGCTGCGGCGTGCCTGCTGCAGCGCTGCACGCACCGCATTGGCGATCTGCACGCCGAGGATCTCGCCGAACACTGCCACGAACGGCAGCTGCCAATCCGGATCGAAGCGGCCGGCCAGTTGCTGCAGCTGGCGCGCCAGCTCGGCATCGCCGGAGACCTTCAGCCGCCCGGCCGGTGCGCCGCTGCGGCGCGCGTTGGCCAGGAACGGCAGCTGGCCGAGCAAGCCGGCCAGGCTGCTGCGCACGGCCAGGTCCGGCTCCTGTGCCTGGTCCACCGGGCCGACCAGCAAGCGGCGCTCGTGCACGCGGATCTGCAGGGCCAGCGCAGGCGCCTCCAGGGTCAGTGCGATGCGTTGGCCTTCCAGTGGCAGCAGGGCGTCGCGGGTATCGGGGTCCAGTGCCAGCGCGCGGTTGAGCGCGGCTTGCAGGGCCTGGCCGGCGAGCGGCTTGAGTGAGTTGAACAGGGATCCGGGCATGGGCGCATTCTACCGTCCCCGCATGTCGCCACTGCTTGACGGTGGTGTGGCACGTGCAAGCCGGAGGCCGGGGTGGCGACCGTGACGGGGCGCCTTGTGGCCAGGCCGCGTGTCTTGGTCAGGCAGGACTTCCTTCGGCGCGCCTGCCGCGGGCATGCTGGCGACCTCATCATGCAGGTGGCAGGAGCAGGCAATGCGCAAGATCCGGGTCGGTCTCATCTTCGGCGGCAAATCGGCCGAGCACGAGGTCTCGCTGCAATCGGCGCGCAATATTCTCGATGCGCTGGATCCGCAGCGCTTCGAGCCGGTGCTGATCGGCATCGACAAGCAGGGCCAGTGGCACGTCAACGACCGCGACAGCTTCCTGCTCAATGCCGACGACCCGGCCCGCATCGCCCTGCATCGCAGCGGTTGCGGCGTGGCCCTGCTGCCTGGCGCGCAGCAACAGCAGCTGCGCCCGACCCAGCCGGAGCAGGCGCTGGCACAGATCGATGTGGTGTTTCCGATCGTGCATGGCACGCTCGGCGAAGACGGCTCGCTGCAAGGGCTGCTGCGTATGGCCAATCTGCCCTTCGTCGGCTCCGGCGTACTCGGCTCGGCGCTGGCGATGGACAAGGACCTGGCCAAGCGCGTGCTGCGCGATGCCGGGCTTGAGGTGGCGCCGTTCGCCTGCTTCAACCGCCACACCGCCGCACATGCCGACGTGGATGCATTGATCGCGCAGTTGGGTTTGCCGTTGTTCGTCAAACCGTCCAACCAGGGTTCGTCGGTCGGTGTCAGCCAGGTGCGCAGTGCCGATGCGTTTGCCGACGCGCTCGCATTGGCGCTGGCATACGACCACAAGGTACTGGTGGAAGCGGCGATCGCCGGGCGCGAGATCGAATGCGCCGTGCTGGGCAATGCCACCCCGCAGGCCAGCGTGTGCGGCGAAGTGGTGGTGCACGACGCGTTTTACTCCTACCAGACCAAGTACATCAGCGAACACGGCGCCGACGTCGTGATCCCGGCCGACATCGATGCGCAGACGCAGCAGCGCATCCAGCAGATTGCGGTGCAGGCCTACCAGGCGCTGGACTGCGCCGGCATGGCGCGTGTGGACGTGTTCCTGTGCGCCGATGGCCGCATCGTGATCAATGAGGTCAACACATTGCCGGGCTTCACCCGGATCAGCATGTACCCCAAGCTTTGGCAGGCAAGCGGGCTGGACTACCGCCGCTTGATCACCCAGCTGATCGAGCTGGCACTGCAACGGCATGCTGACGATCAGCTGCTGCGCAGCGCGGTCGAGCCAGGCGCATGAGCCAGGCCCTTGTGCGCGCCGTGCAACCGCACGACCACCGCGCACTGCTTGCGCTCAACAATGCGCATGCCACCGAGCTGTCGTTGCTGGATGCCGAAGGGCTGGCTGCATTGCTGCAACTGGCGTGGCACGCACGCCTCGTCGCGCCCGCGGATGGCCTGCTGATCGCGCTGGATCAAGGCGCGGCATACGCCAATCCGAACTTTGCATGGATGGCGCAACGCTTCGCGCGCTTTGTCTACATCGACCGCATCGTGGTCGCTGCACATGCGCAGCGGCGCGGGCTTGCCAGGCAGCTGTATGGCGAACTCATCCACTCCGCACGTGCAGCGGCACAACCGCGCCTGGTCTGCGAGGTCAACCTGCTCCCACCCAATCCGGCATCGCTGGCGCTGCACCTGCAATTGGGTTTCCAGCCGATCGGCGATGCGCTGCTGGGCAACGGCAAGCACGTGCAATATCTCGAAAAACTGCTTTAAAACAGAAGCGATTCAACGATGGAGCGTCCATAACGCACATGGCCCGCCTCCTTGCGGAAGCGGGCCATGCGAGCGTCGACCGGCAGCGCCGCTGCCGTGACGTATCGCAGCTAGGCGTTATACCTTGCCGCGACGGAACATCGAGATCACAGCCAGGATCAGGAACACCACGAACAGGATCCAGGCGATGTTGGTCGCCGCACCGGCGATACCGCTGAAGCCCAGCACGGCGGCAATGATGGCGATGACGAAGAAGATGATGGCGTAATGCAGCATGGCAAGGATTCCAGAAGTTGTCGTGCCGAATCGGCGCAGACGTATCCTGAAGATGTGGCGGTCTTTATCGAGTGATGGCGATGTCGTTGGAAGATGAGGATCGGAGCCGTTGCAGCCCCTCTTCGATGCTGACCTGCGGCACATAGCCGAAGTCGCGACGTGCCGGCTCCATGCTGTACCAGTGCGGCGTGCACAGCTGTTCCACCAGAAAACGCGTCAACGGCACTTCGCCAGGCAGACGCAACAGTGGCCACATGGTCTCGCAGATTGCACCGATTCTGTACGCAGTCTTGAACGACAACGAACGCGTCACCGCCGGTGCATCCACCGCGGCCAGCAGGCGATTGAGCAACTCGCGCATCGGCAAGGGCTCGCCGTTGGAGATGAAGTACGCCTTGCCCGCACACGCAGCACCTGCAGCGAGATGCGCAAACGCATCGAAATGCGCCTGCGCGGCGTTGTCGATGTAGGTGCTGTCCACCAGGTTGCTGCCGTCGCCGACCATGCGCAGCCGCCCGGCACGTGCGCGCGCTGCAAGACGCGGCAGCAGATGATTGTCGCCCGGGCCCCAGATCAGGCGCGGACGCAAGGCCACCGTCGCCAGTTGCGCATCGTTGGCCGCCAGCACCGCGCGCTCGGCGATCGCCTTGGTCGCCGCGTACGCCGCGCGCAGGTCCTCGCCATACGGCACTTCGTCGGCGCCCAGCCCTTCCACCGGATTGGTGGCGCGGTGGGTCACGCTGGGCGTGGAGGTATAGATCAGGCGCGACACACCATTGGCCCGACATGCGTCGAGCACGTTCTGCGTGCCCACCACATTGGCCTGGTGATAGCTGTCATAGCTGCCCCACGCACCGGCCTTGGCGGCGTTATGGAAGACCGCATCGATGCCGGCGAAGGCATGCCGAACCGCCTGCGGATCGGCCAGGTCGCCACGGATCTGGCCCACGCCCAAACTCTGCAGCACCGGATAATCGCCGCGCTGGAAACTCACCACCTCGTGCCCACGCGCGATCAAGCCGCGGCACAACGCCTGGCCAAGAAAGCCACCACCACCGGTTACCAACACCTTCATTGCGCCACACCCATCGCTCCTGCAGGGCGCACACAATAGCCGGACCGGACCGTTATCGCGACGCGGCGCAGACGGGTAACCGTTTGCGCCAGACGCAAGCCATTGATCGCAAAGAGCTTCATAAATCTTCATCGAGACATCAGGCAGTTCATTCGCACCGCTGGCGTCATGGTGGCTCCGTCGATCTCTGGAGCCACCATGACCCGCCCGTCTCTGCTGTTACCCGCGCTGTTCGCCATCTCTGCGCTGCACGCCGCACCACCTGTTGCCACGCCCAGAGCTGCCACGCCGACGGCCACCACTCCGACACCTTCAGCTTCAACGGCCGCCACGCCACCTGCTCTGGATGACGGCTGGCCGGTCGCCAGCGCGGCCGCCCATGGCTGGAACCGCACCGTGCTCGCGCAGATGGAACAGGCGCTGGCCGCCGATCTGGCGCCATCCACCACCAGCGTGCTGATCGTGCGCGACGGTGTGCTGGTCTACGAAAACTACCTGGGCGGTGCCGATCGCCAGATCTTGCACGACACCCGCTCGCTGACCAAAAGCGTCACCGGGTTGCTGGTCGGTGCGGCAATCGAGCGCAAACTGATCCCAAACGCGCAGGCCAAGGTCTACGACTACTTTGGCGATCACCAGTGGCAGCATCCCGATCCGCGCAAGCGCGACATCAGCATCGAGGACCTGCTGACGATGAGCTCGCAGCTGGAATGCAACGACGACAACGAATTTTCTGCCGGCAACGAAGAGCGCATGTACGTGAGTGCGGACTGGACCCAGTTCGCCCTAGATCTGCCGATCCGTGGCTACGCGCCGTGGATGCAGCGGCCTGCGCAAAGTCCGCACGGCCGCGCGTTTTCGTACTGCACGGCAGGCTCCTTCCTGCTCGGTGCATTGCTGGAAAGAGCCACAGGACAGCGGTTGCAGGCATTCGCAGCCCAGGTCCTCGAAACGCCGCTCGGAATCACGCAGGCGCAATGGAACGTCTCGTCCGAAGGAGTGGGTATGGGCGGTGGCGGCACCCGTTATCGCAGCCGCGACCTGGCCAAACTCGGTCAACTGCTGCTCGCACAGGGGCGTTGGCAAGGCCGCCAGGTCATTCCCGCAGACTGGGTGCGGGCGATGACCAGCGTGCATGCGCAGGCACGCGAGGATGCCGATTATGGCTATCAACTCTGGCACTTCCTGTTTCCTGTACGCGGCGTACAACGCGACACCTGGGCGATGTCCGGCAATGGCGGCAACTACGTATTCGTCGTGCCCGAAGAGCGGTTAGTGGTCGTGCTCACCCGCCGTGCCTACAACACCCGGCAGATGCACCAGCAATCACACCGGTTGCTGACCGACTATGTGCTCAAGGCGCTCCCCGAAAGCAACTGACAGACGCATCCACACCGCTCGATCACTTCTCGACGTGGCCAAGGGTTTGCGCTTTTAGCGTCGTTTGGATGCTGCCAAGGGAGTCCAATGCCCTAACGCTTGCGGGACACGCCGTAACTCCGTCCCTAGAGGCTCCTTGGCAGCATCCATGCCGCTAAGGGCCCCGCAAGCGGTAAGGACATCTCACCTGCCAACATGGTCGTGTGCGGATGGGAACCACAAGCCGGCTGCGCCCGGCTGGCGGCGTGCTTAGCAGTTTTCCAAGGCGGTTCACCATACGACTGCGCAACCAGCAAGCGCAGTTGTTCTATGAGGCACGCAGCGCATGCAATGCGATTTGAGCATGCAGCGCACAAACGACACATTGCAGTGTCTTAGCCCCGCTCGGACGTCGCTTCTGCCGGCGGCAGATTGCGCTCACGCAGCTGCGCACGCTGGGCAGCAAGATCGGCATCGATGCGTGCCAGCAGCGCAGCAAACTCCGGTAGCGTGCGCAGCGGTTGCAGCAGCGGTGACTGCCGCAGATAGCCGGCATTGCGGTAGCCGGCGGCTTCGGCACGCTGCAGGGCGCGCATCGCTGCATCCGGCGCCTCTGCACACAGCAGCAATACCGCCGCATCGACTGCATCGAACGGATCGCCACCGCGCTCCACGCTGACCAGCAATTCCTGTGCGCGCGCCTGCAGCGTCGCGGCTGCCGGTGGCGGCTGCGCCTGCAGCGTCCACGCCACGGTCTGCGCAAAGCTACCTTGTGGACGCAGCTGCGCCGCCCGTAGCACCGCTGCATGTGCAAGCGCCTTGTCACCACGCACCCAGGCAAGTTCGGCCTGTAGCAACGACAGCCCCGCATACTCGGTGCCGCGGCCCAGCGCCTCGCTCAGGGCGGTCTGCGCTTCAGCCGCGCGGCCATGGTCGAACAGGAACCTGGGCCAGGCCAGATTGGAGAACGGGTCGTCCGGATACAGTTGAAAATTCTTTCGGTAGCGCGCCTCGGCGGCGCTCGCATAGCCGAGCAGGCTCAGATTGCTGGCGATCTGGATCCGCAAGAACCGCACGCGCGAGGGATCGCGCACCGCCAGATTGGCCACCAGCGCCTGCACCAGTTTCCCCTGGCGTTCGTACAGATAGGCGGCCGAGCCGCGCACCGCATCGGCAGCGGGATCCAGCTGCAACGCCTGCTCGTAGGCCGCCAGCGCATCGCCATTGCGACCCTGACAATCCAGTGCGTAGCCACGCGCCGCGTATGCCGCGGCAAGACGCGGCTGCACTGCCAGCACCACATCGGCCAGTTGCAAGGCCTGCTGCGCAAACGCCGCATCGGCGTCGTGTTGGCACACGCGCGCACTGTAGGCGCGACTGAGGCCGAGTTGAGCCTGCCGATCGTCCGGTGCTTGCTGCAAGCGTTGCCGATACAGCCCGATGGCGCGTTCGTTGTCGTCGCGCTGACCGATGCCGGCATAGTAGTCGGCACGCTGCAACAAGGCCGATTGTGCTGGCGGGGTGTCACGCGACTGCAGCCGCCAGGTCGCGCCAACGCAGAGCAGCACCACGCCTGTCGCAATGATCCAGGCACCACGCCGCCGCACCCCAAATGCAGGCGAAGCTCTTCCAACTGTACCGGCACGCATAGTTGATAGCCCTGCCCGCGCACCGAGCGCAGGTAACGCGGCTGACGCGAGTCGTCGCCCAAGGCCTGCCGCAGCAGGCGCACACGTTGGGTGACGGTTTCTTCGTTGACCAGCGCAGGTGCCCACACGTTCTGGATCAACTCGTCGAAACCGACCACCCGCTGCCCCTGCTGCAGCAAATAGTGCAGCAGGCGGAAACTCAACCCGCCGACCTCCAGTGCGACGCCGTCACGCTCCACACGCTGGCGCGCCACATCGATGCGCAGGTCATCCAGTCGATAACGCGCGCGCATCGTGAGGCTCGGCGCTACTGCTGCGCCGCCCAGATCGCCAGCGTTTCGCGGCCGATCTTGGCGTTGTGGCGAATGTCCACCGGAAATCCGGAATGGCGCAGGAAACGCGTGACTCCAGCCGTGTGCGGGTGCGCAGCGCCCAGCGCGCGCAATGCGGTTTCCACTTGCGCAAATGCCGATGCCGCCACGCCAGGCTGCAATTCCACGCACAGCACCGGCTGTTGCTGTCCGGGTGCGCCGACACCGACCAAGGCGGTGCGCCGCACTTGCGGATGCACGTTGAAGACCGGCTCCACCTGCTCGGTGTAGAGCGGGCCGGTGGCGGTTTCCACGCGGTGGGTCTTGCGCCCACAGAACCACAAGCGCCCTTCGGCATCGAAGTAGCCCACATCGCCCATGCGATGCACGATGCGTTCGCTGCCATCCGCGTTGCGCTCGCGGGTCTTGGCAATCCGCGTGGCCGCGTCGCGGTTGAAGTAGGTGTCGGTGGTGGTGGGGCCGGCGACGGTGATCTCGCCGACCTCGCCCACCGCCAGCACGCGCGTGCCGCTCCACTCGGGAATGGCCGCATCGTCGATGGCGATGATGCGCACCTCGTTCGGCGCGACGACCTGGCCGACGCAGGTGCCGGCACCGGCCTCGGTGGCCGCGCGGGTGGCGTCCAGCGTACGCCCTTCAATCGCTGCCACCGGCAGGCATTCGGTAGCGCCATACGGCGTCCAGAATTGCGCATCTTCCGGCAACAACGCGCGGATCTTGGCCACCACGTCCGGCGGCACCGGCGCACCGGCCGAGGTGGCCAGGCGCACGTTTGGCAAGGGCTGGCCGTAGTCGGCCAATACGCGCATCAATGCCGGCGAGCCGAACAACTGCGTGACTCCGAAGCGGTCGATCGCATCGTGCAGCTTGCGCGGATCGGCAGTAGCCGGGCGGGTCGGATCCATGTCCGGAATCACCGAGGTCAGCCCCAGTGCCGGATCGAACAGGGCAAACGGCGGGAACGTCGGCAGATCCACGCCACCGGGCTGCATGCCGAAGGCATTGCGCAGCAATTCGATCTGGCCGACGAAATGCCGGTGGCGGTACACCACGCCCTTGGGCACGCCGGTCGAGCCGCTGGTGAACAGGATGGCGGCCACATCGTCCGGCCCGGTGTTGGCCAGCTGACTGCCGGCGCCGGCGCCATCGCGCTCCACGCGCGCCAGTGTCACCCCGCCCCAGCCGTAACGGCCACCGACGCTGACGATCTGCTTTGCAGAGCGCGCCCAACGCAACAGACGACGCGCCAGCTGCGCAAGCGGAATGCCGATAAATGCCTGCGGCTGCGCTTCGTCCAGGCATTGCTTGAGCGCACGCTTGTCGATGCCCGGATCCACCAGCACCGGCACCGCACCGGCCTTGAACAAGGCAAACATCAGCAGGAAGAATTCCGGCGACGGGCGCACCATCACCACCGCGCGCGCACCGCGTCCGATGCCGTGCAGGGCCAGGCCGGCAGCGATCGCATCGCTGCGCGCGTCCAGCTCGGCATAGCTCAAGGTCACATCGTAGGCGGCAAACCCGTTGGCGGCGCGGCGGCCCGGGCAACGGATGGCGATCTGCTCGGGGCGCTCGCGCGCGAGTTCCGGCAAGGTGGCGGCGATATTGCAGAGAGTCGTCGTAGTCATTGCCGCATTATCACCCATGCGCCGACGGTGCCGGCCGCTTGATCGCGCTCAAAGCGCCTGCGCTGGTGCGTGCTCCCATCGCAGCGATGGCTGACGCGGTGATTGCGCGTCGTCTGGCCGCAACGATGCAGCGCAGTGCTAGCGTGAAATGCCCCGCCCTGCGCGAGGCGCCCCGCGGTGCACACACGCGCTGCGTCGAGCGATGCAGATGAACCGCTAACCGGCGCGCAGCCGTGCCACTTGTATCGCAGCGTGGTTCGGTCAGAATGCCGCGCTCACCACGTTGTTTCGCCGCGCAAGGCCCGGCATTCCATGGCACATCCCTGCCTTACCTGCGGCGCCTGCTGCGCCTACTTCCGCGTCAGTTTCCACTGGAGCGAGGCCGATCCCGCATTGGGCGGCAGGGTACCGATCGAGCTGACCGATGCGCTGCGCACGCACGAGCGCGTCATGCGCGGCACCTCGCAATCGCAGCCGCGCTGCATCGCGCTGGACGCGGACATCGGCCGCTACAGCCGCTGCAGCATCCATGATCGCCGGCCCTCCGCCTGCGCCGCTGTGCCGGCGTCGCTGGAATTCGGCCAGCGCAGCGCACAATGCGACAAATCCCGGCTGGCGCACGGCCTGCACGCGCTGACCGACGCCGACTGGCTGGGCGTCGACGAGGCCCAACGCAATCCGCTGCCGCCGTTGTAACGGCCACCGCTGCGAGTGACTACGCCATCCGCTCGCAACGGCCAACAGACCGACGGCATTGCCGGTCCCATCCACTAGTGCATCCGCGGTCTGCACACCACAGGCCCTCACCTAGCGAGTGCCTGCGCGGCGATGCCAGCAGCGCTTACAGCGGATTGCGCTCCAGAAACGCACGGATCGCCGGCACCAGCACTTCATGCTTGTCTTCCAGCACGTAGTGATTGGCATCGTCGAACGCGGTGACCTCGGCATTGGGCAATGCCTTGCGGAAGCCGGCCAGGAAGTGCTTGTCGAAACAGATATCGCGCAGGCCCCAGGCGATGAACGCCGGGCGATCGGCGAACGACGGCAATGCCTGCGCCGAGCGCTCCAGCAGTGACCAGGCCTGGTCGGCGGGCGACAGCGGAATATCCTGCATGAAGCGGATGGTGGAGATCCGGTTGCGCCAATTGTTGTAGGGCGCCACATAGGCGCGACGCACATCCGCCGGCATCCGCCGCGACACCCCGAACCAGGACGCGCCGGAGGAAAACGCATTGAATGTGCGGATGAACCACTCGCCCGGTCCCCAATGCCGACCCATCGCGATCTGCCACGGCATCGGTTTTTCCGGCGGCAACGGGAATGCGGCGGTGTTGGTAATCACCAGCCGCTTGACCTGCGCATGATGCGACAACGCCCAGCCGAACCCGATCATGCCGCCCCAGTCGTGCACCGCCAGCGTGACCGGACCGGTGATGCCCAGATGCCGCAACAACGTGTCCAGATCATCCACGCGCGACTGCAGCGTGTAGTCGTAACGCGGCTGCGAGTCGGGCGCATCGTCCGGCTTGTCGGACACCCCCATACCGATATGGTCCGGCACGATGCAGCGGTAACGATCCGACAGGCCGCTCACCAGGTGCCGCCACAGATAGCTCCACGACGGATTGCCGTGCAGCATCACGACCACCTCGCCATCGCGCGGACCTTCGTCCAGATACGACATCGCAATGCCGGGACGCACCTCAAGGCGCTGGGGAGTGAAGGGATAGCCGGGGTAGTTCATGCCAAACGCATCCGATTCGATTCGAGAGAGCGCACATGGCGCAAGCGTTGGCCTGCCGTGCGTAGAGATTGGACATCATAGTGGTCGCCACGCTGCGACATGCTCAACCCACTGCGCGCAAGACGGCTACCTGGATCAATTACAGGCTTCATCGCGCTTCCGTCGAAGGCATTGGATAAGGCGGTAGTTGATGACCATCGCCGGACAGAAGTTTCAGGAATGCAGGGTGCAGGAACAGTTTTTCCTTGCCCAGCCGCTGCTCTTGCAGCACACCGATGGTCACCAGTTCCTTTAGATGGCGTGCAGCGGTCTGCCGAGTCACGCCCATCACGTCCACGACATTCTGGATGCGGCAATAGGGCTGATTGAAGACCACTTCGACAAGTTCGCGGCTGTAGGCCTTGGGGGCGTGTTCGCGCACATGATCACGCGCCTGCGTCTCCAATCCTCGGATCGCCTGGATCTTCGCCGTCGTCCACGCAGCTGTCTCTGCAACGGCGGCAAGCATGTACTGAATCCACTCGGCCCAGCGACCGTACCGGGTGACATCCAGCAGCAGTCGATAGTAGTCGCTGCGATGGCGAATGATGTAGCGCGACAAGTACAGGACGGGGATATCGAGCAGGCCTTGCTCGATCAGCATCAGCAGATTCAATACACGTCCGGTACGCCCGTTGCCATCGGTGAACGGGTGGATCGCTTCGAATTGATAGTGCGCGACCGCCATCCGGATCAATGGATCGATATCGGTGCATTCATGAATAAAACGCTCCCAATTGGCCAGCTTGTCGCGCAGCAATGTCTCGCCGACGGGCGGGGTATAGATGATCTGCTGGATCTGATCGTTGGCCAGCGCCGTCCCGGGCACGCGACGGATCTGCATTTGCACAGCTTTAATGCGGCTGCACACCACCACGGCGGTGTCTGTACATAGCGGTCGCTGCTGCAGCGACTGGAACCCTTCGTAGAGCGCGCTACGGTAACGCAGGGCTTCCTTGGTTGCCGGATTCTGGGCGCGCTCCTGATCGTCTGCATAACGGAACAAGTCATCCGTGGTGGTGACGATGTTTTCGATCTCCGAACTCGCCTGTGCTTCCAGGATCGGAATCGTATTGATCAGCACTGCCGGATTTGGCAGCAATGCGGTGGCCTGCTTCAGCTCGGCCAACGCAGTGCGCGCCACGATGCAGGCCTTGAGCAAGGCGCGCGTTTCGATATCTCCCGCCGGAGGAAGCGGCGGGAGCGCGTTGTAGGGCTGCTCGGGATTGAACACCAGCGCGTCGTCCATGCCTACACCGGTCATGTTGCAAGAGCGAACATGATGCAATGACGTGTACTAAAAATCCATTTTTCTTAACACGTCACATGTTGCAACTCACCAGACCACTTCCGCCATCGAGCAGTTCAGCCCCGAGCCAATCCCCATCAACGCGATGCGGTCGCCCTTCTTCAAGCGGCCGAGCTCCTTGAGCTTGCTCAGCACGATCGGGACTGAAGCCGGGCCGATGTTGCCGTGTTCGCCGAAGATCGTCATGACCTTGGCCGGGTCGATGCCGAACGACTTCACGAACGAGGCGGTATGCGGGCGGCTGACCTGGTGGATGACGAACTGGTCCAGCTCGTCCACTGCCCAGCCCATCGCCTGCTTGGCGGCCAGGAAGGTCTTCTGTGCCAGCTTGATGCCTTCGATCAGCAACAGGCGGGTGTCGGTAACCATGCGGTCCAGGTTGCCGCGGCACAGCTTGTTCCACTCGGTGGCCGAGCGGGTCACGCCACCCTTGTAGCGCGGGGCGTCGGGCACCAGCTCGGTGCGCGCCATCACCATGGCTGCAGCACCGCAGCCCAGGGTCAGCGCGGCGAGTTCGTTGCGGAACTCTTCTTCGGTGACGTCGGGCGAGGTCATGCGCTCGAGGGTCTTTTCGTACACCAGGTTGGCGGTTTCGCCATCGACGACCAGCGCATAGTCGATCTCGCCGCGCTCAAGCATGCGGGCGGCGATGTCCATGCCGTTGATGAAGGCAAGGCAGGCGTTGGCGACATCAAAGGTGACGCAGTGGTCGCCGACCCCGAGGTTGCCGGACACGATGGAGGCGGTGGACGGCTCCAGGTAGTCGCGGCTCACCGAGGTGTTGACCAGCAGGCCGATCTTCTCGATGCCGATGCCGGCGTCGAGCAGTGCCTTGCGCGCAGCCTGGGTGGCAGCGTCCGAGGCCTGGACATCCTGGTCCCACAAGCGCCGTGCATGGATGCCGGCAACGTCGCCCAACACGTCGGTTCTGATCCCGAGGCGGTCGTAGGTCGGTTGCAGGCGCTCGTTGATTTCCTTGGAAGTCAGCGTGTGCGGCGCATCAATATGCGCCAGTCCCGCGATGGAGACATTCTGGAAGAGCATCGAAGTAGCGCCATGGCGTCAGGCGAGGGGGCGCTAGTCTAGCCGCTGGCTGGTTTTACCGCATCTTTACAATTGCAGCGGCCGCGCCCCAGCCCAACGGTTCAGCGCGGCGGGCAGCGGAAGGCGTTGAAACGCTGGCTGCCATCGGCCGGCTGGCCCTGCGCCTGGACCGTATTGGCATTGGCGCCCGGCGCCTCGTTGCGTGCAAGCGTTTCCAGTTCTTCCTGCACCCGCAATGGGTTGCGGTTGTAGAAGCCGACCTTGCTCTTGACCGATACCACCACCTCGCCCTGCTGCTGACAGCCAGCTGGCACAGGGCCTGCGGGCAGCACTTGCACGCCTTTGCCGCCTTGCTCGATCGGCACCCAGGTGCAGGCCGTGGCAGTGGTGGCAACCAGAACAGACAGCATCAGCACGCGCATAAGTCTTAGACACCTGAGGACGAAGCCGGATTGTGCCGCAGTTGCCGGGTGGCGATCGGCGTGCGCTGCATGCCCGCACGCCGCGCATTCATCGCGCTGAACACCACGCAGATCGTCATGTTCTCTCGCTTCGGCCGGTGTCCGGCGCCCGCAACCGCGTCCGGGTGTCCGGACGCGGACACCGCTGCGGCGCATAAATCCTTTTGAAAACAATCCACTGGAACTGGCACGCGGTTTGCTGCATGGCATGGGCAAGCAGCGGGCAGCGACCTCGATCAATGAAAATGACTGCCAGCTGAATAAATAAAACTGCGCCGCGAAAGTTATTGCACTTACCGAAACGGTGTACTACATTACTACCACACCACTAATCACCCACACCAAGAGACCTCGCCATGAAGACCCAGACCCTGCGCATCGCCCTCTCCGCCGCTCTGTTTGCCGGTACCGCCCTGGCCGGTTTCGCCCAGGCCGCCAGCCTGACCACGCTGGACACCGTGCAGGTCCGCCCGTCGGCCGACCAGATCGCCCAGCAGGCGCTGGAGCGCAGCAGCGACATCCCTACCCTGGCCGCCGTGCAGGTGCGTCCATCGGCCGAGCAACTGGCCGCCCTCGCCGCCGAGCAGGCCGGCCCGCGCATCCTCACCCTGGCTGCGGTGCAGGTGCGTCCGTCCGCCGACCAGCGCGCCGACCTGGTGACCCGCAACGCCGCTGCCAGCGCGCAGAGCACCTCCGGCCAAGCTGCTGCCGCCATCGGCGCGCTGATGGGCCAGGTCATCGTCAACCTGCCGGTGCCGCAGCTGCAGCCGTCGCCGGTCGAACTGGAAGCGCTGGTCAACGCCGCCATCAGCCTTTGAGCACGCGCGCAGCTACACTGCGCGCATGTCAGCCCCCGTCCTCGATGTCATCCTGTTTCAGCCGGAAATTCCGCCCAATACGGGCAATGTGATTCGCCTGTGCGCCAATACCGGCGCGCGCCTGCACCTGATCGAGCCGCTCGGCTTCGACCTCAGCGACAAGCAGCTCAAACGCGCCGGCCTGGACTATCACGAATACGCAAGCCTGCAGGTGCATGCCGACCTGCCCACCGCCCTGGCCGCGATCGCGCCCAAGCGCGTGTTTGCACTGAGTACGCGCAGCACCGTGCGTTACGACACACCGCAATTTGCCGATGGCGATGCCTTCCTGTTTGGCCCGGAAACACGCGGCTTGCCCGCCGACGTGCTGGAGTCGATCCCGCCACAGCACCGGCTGCGCCTGCCGATGCGCCCAGACAACCGCAGCCTCAATCTGTCCAACACCGTTGCGGTGATGGTGTTCGAAGCCTGGCGTCAGTGGGACTTCAGCGGCGGCCGATAACCGTGGCAATGCAGACGGCTGGCTGACTGCGGCATCGTCTGGCCCAATCCCGGCGCGCAGCATGGTTCCCGTATCGGTCTGTCATTCAAAGCGTGCTCCGTGCGTATGCCAGTCGCGGGCGTTGCCGTTTGCATGCTGCTCCGCGCCGCTGCCATGACCTCATTGCATCACCTGGGCATCGGTCGCTGCCTGCAACATGCCGCGGCAGCCTGCCCAGAGCGCCACCGCCAGCAAGGCGATGCCGCCCAGCGCCAGAAACGCGATGCGATAGCCGAAGGCGTGCGCCAGCCAGCCGCCTAACGCCGGGCTCAGCGCCGCGCCCACACCTTGCACCGTCATCACCGCGCCCTGGCCGACATTGACGCGCCCGGTGCCCTGCAGCAATCGCGCCACCAGTGCCGGCACCACCACGGCCTGCAGGCCGGCGCCGAGTCCGTCGAGGATCTGCACCGGAAACACGCCCCAGCCATGGATCAGCGACGCCGCCACCAATGCACGCAACGGCAAGGCCATGAAGGCCACCAGCAGCACCCACCAGTGTCCGTGCACGCGGATCCAGCGCATTGCCAGCAACGCCACCACCACCATCGTGGCCTGCGCGACCACGATGGTGGTCGCCGTCAGCGCGTTGGCATCGCCCGCATGCGCGGCCACGATGGCCATGCCGTAGAGCGGCAGCATCGCCGCATTGCCCAGGTGGAACAGCCCCAGGGTGATGGCCAGCAAGGCCAGTGGCCGGCAGGTCAACAACACCCGCCAGCCGCTGAGGGTGTCCGCGCCGTCGGCGTGGCCCAGGCCGCGCGCGGCACGATGGTCGATGGCCGCAGCTGGAATCATCAGCACCGCCGCAATCGCCAGCACACCGAACGCGGCGGTGAGCACGAACACCGCCGCAAACCCGTAGCGCCAGCCCAGCCAGCCGGCCAGTACCGCAGCCAGCATGTTGCCGGCGTGGTTGGCGACCTGATTGCGCGCCAGTTGATGATCGAATCCGCGCGCGTGCACCAGCCCCAAGGTGATGCCGGTGAGTGCCGGGCCGATGCCGGCTGCCGCCAACGCCGAGACGATCTGCGCGGTGACCACACCGGAGGAGGTCGGATGCAGCCAGATCAGCGCCGTGGCCAACAGGATCACCAGGCATCCCACCACCACCACGGCGCGCTTGCGCCGGGTGCTATCGACCAGTGCACCGGCCGGGGTGGTGGCGAGCATGCCGGCGATGCCGCCCACACTCATCACCGTGCCGATCGCCGCCACCGACCAGCCCCTGGATTGCAGGAATACGCTGAGAAATGGCCCCAGCCCGTCCTGCACATCGGCCACGCTGAAATGCAGCGCCTCCAGTGCGCGGCTGCCACGGGGATGCGGTGTGCTCATGCGCATCGGCGCTCTCCACGAAACGATGAAAGGCGACTGCGCGCGCCGGCCTGCATGCACGACCCAATTGCGATCGCGCGGCGCCCAACACGGCAGTCGCGTTGCAGGCTGCTAGTGCTTCGGCTTCGGCTTCGGCTTCGGCTTATGCGCACCCGGACCATGCGGATGCTCGATCTGCTTCAGCGACGCGGCCTTGGCGCCCAAGGCATGCGCGTGGATCAGCACCCCGTGTGGGGTCGTCCTGGTATCGCCTTCGGCCACCAGCGTCTTACCGACCACCAGTTGTTTGGCGAAGTCGGCCCCGGCATGCGGTGGGAACCGCACCGTGACCTCGTCGTCCAGCAACACGCCATGCACCTGCCCGTGCGGGCCGTGCAGCAGGCGCGCGATGGTGCCGCTGTGCTGGGTGAGCTGCGGCTTGGGCGGCTTGCCGGCGGGCGGCTTGGGCTTGGGCTTGGCATGCGGCCCGTGCGGGCCTTCATCGACGATGCGCTTGCCACCCTCCGGATCAATCGCCAGGGCCACCAGCATGTCCACATCGCGCGGCTTGAGGCCACGCACACTCAAGGTGCTGCCGGGCTTGAGCGCCTTGAGCAAGGCGGCGGACAGGTGCGGCGGCGTGTGCACCTCGGTGCCGTCGGTCAGCAGCAGGCCGTCGATATCGGCCTTTGGATTGAGCAGAAAGCGCGCCAGCGTGCCGCGGGTTTCGGGAAGGAAATCAGGGTCGACCCAATGCATGAAAAACTCCAGAGAAGTGAGAACCGGCCAATGCCGGCAAGCCGCACCCGTCGCCACGCATGCGGCGTGGTGAACAGGTGCGTAGAGGGGAACGAAACGATGTGAGCGCCGCCGCGTGGGCGGCGGCGCCCTGGATCAACGCGGCGCCGGGGCCGGCGCTGGCGGTGCGGCCGGCGGGACAGGCGGTGTCGGTGGTACGGGCGGCACCGGGCCGTCCGGGCGCGGCGGGCTGAACAACGCACGCTGCGAGGCGCGATCGCGGCCCAGTTGGGTGGCTTCGATGGCGCGGCCGTTGGCGGTGGCAACCCCGAAGCCGCTCACGCTCAATGGCGCACCGGCCCGCAACAGATCGCCGAACTGCAGCGCCAGATGCGGCGGCATCCGCACCAGCGTGCCGTCGCTCAGCAACGCGCCATTGGTCTCGCCACCCGGGCCGTAGACCAAGCGCTCGATGCGTCCTTCCGCCTGCAACGGCGTCAACGCGGCAGGTGCTGGCGGCGCCGGCGGCATGGCGCCCGCCGGCGGCTGGTCGACCACTTCGCGCCCACCACGATTGGAGCGGATGCTGCTGGCGCGCAGCACCGGCAGGCTGCCCAGGCGATAGCCCTGCACGCTCACCGTATCGCCCCGGCGCACCGCAGCCTGCAACTGTGCGGACAGATGCGGTGCAAATGCCACCTGGGTGCCATCGCGCAACCACAGGCCGTCGACCTCGCCATTGGGATTGAGCATGAAGCGCTCGACCGTGCCGGTGATGCGCACCGGGGTGGCGGCCACCGGCGCAGGCGGTGCGGGCGGTGCGGGCGGCAGCGGCGGAGCCGGCGGTGGCGTGCCGACCGGCGCACGCGGCGCCACCGGTGCTGCCGGCGGTGTGGGAGCCTGCGCGGCAGCGGTTGCCACGCTGCAAGCCAGTGCGAAAGCAAGTGCGGTCTGACGAATCATGCGATGTCTCCAACGCGGCAGGAGCGCCGCTCGCCCTGGAGATAAAGCAGCAATCGTGCCAACAGGGAATCCGTTGTTTTACAAGGGTTTTGTGTCTGCACGCGCGCGGACAATCGTCTGCGTTTCATCCACCACTGTCCGCTTTGCAGACACTTTGCAGCTGGTTGCGTGTCACCCCTGCAAGGCAAGAACGTGCCTAGCATCCTCGACGGTAGCGTGCGCGTGCCGATGTCCGGGCTGGATCTCGAACGCGTGGTGCTGCGCTTTCCGGCTGCACCGTTTGCTGGGGGAAGGCCATTGGCCAATGCTGCAAGTGGCAGCGGCGGCATGCAACCAACAGGTGCGCATGACAACAGGTGCACGTGCTGCTGTGCGCGTACTGCGTCGTGACCGAAGCGGCAGCCTGCACCATCGCGTCCGGTCTGATCGCTGCAACTACTACAGGCCGTACTCATCGAGCTTGCGGTACAGCAGCTGGCGATGAATGCCGAGCCGGCGCGCGGCTTCGGCGCGGTTGCCGCCACTGTGCGCCAAGGCGTCCTGGATCATCTGCCTTTCCAGCCGCGCCACCGCCTCGGGCAAGGTGCCTTCCGGTGGCGCTGCAGTCGTGGGCTGCTCGGCATCGTACTCGAGCGCGTCGTCCAGATCCGCGGCAACGATGCTGTGGCCGCGCACCAGCAGCTGGCTACGTTGCATGACGTTACGTAGCTCGCGCACGTTACCGGGCCACGGGTAGGCCGGCAGCCGCGCTTGCGCGTCCGCCGACAGCGTACGCGCCGCGCCTTCGCCGCTGCGCAAAAAATACTGCGCAAGCAGCACGATGTCCTGCCCGCGTTCGCGCAGCGGCGGCAGTTCGATCGGCACCACATTCAGGCGATAGCGCAGATCGCTGCGGAACTGTCCTGCCGCCACCCACGCCGCCAGATCGCGATGCGTTGCCGCCAGCACGCGCACATCCACCTTCTGCGCGCCGCGCCCGCCCAGCGGCGTCACTTCGCCCTCCTGCAGGAAGCGCAACAACTTGGCCTGCATCGGCAGCGGCATGTCGCCGATCTCGTCCAGGAACAACGTGCCGCCATCGGCTTCGCGAATCAGGCCGATGCGGTCGCTGGTCGCCCCGGAAAAGGCGCCCTTGCGATGGCCGAACAATTCGCTTTCCATCAACTCCAACGGGATCGCCGCGCAGTTGACTGCCACGAACGCCGCATTTGCGCGTGCGCTGGCGCGATGCAGCGCGCGCGCGACCAGCTCCTTGCCGGTACCGGTTTCGCCGGTGATCAACACCGGCAGATCGGAGGCCGCCGCCAGCCCGATGCGTTTATGCACGGTACGCATCGCCGGACTGTGGCCGACCAGGCCGTCGTCGTCGTCGGGTGGTTCGCTCGCTGCGGTATCTGCGTTGGCATCGGCGCGACTTGCCAATGCACGCTCCACCACCTCGACGATATCGGCACGCCCCACCGGCTTGACCAGGTGATCGAACGCGCCCAGCGTCATCGCTTCGATGGTGTTGCCGCTGGAGGCGTACGCGGTGAGCATCACCAGCGGCACCTGGCGCGCGCGGGGATCGTCTGCACGCGCACGCAGCACCTGGATTCCGTCCATGCCGGGCATGCGGAAGTCCACGAACGCCAGCTCGATGCCGCCCTCGTTCAGGCGCAGCAAACCGTCGGCGCCGTTGTCGACCGCGATCACCGTATGGCCGAGCGAGCGCAGCGTTGCCTGCAAGGTGGCCAGAAACGCCGCATCGTCGTCGATGATCAGGATGCGCGCCATGGCAGCTCCAGAATGAAATGGGTCATACCGTCGGCGTGTGCATAACGCACCTGCCCGCCATGTGCACGGGCGATCTCGCGCACCAGCGCAAGCCCCAGGCCATTGCCGTCGGCGCGGCCGCTGACGAACGGCTCGAACAATTGCGAAACGATGGCATCGGCGATGGCCGCGCCACGATTGCTCACCCGTAGCTGCAGCAACCCATCGCGGGCGCTGGCCTCCAGTGTCACCGCGCTGCCTGCATCGGCGTGCTGGAGCGCGTTGCGCAGCAGATTGTGGACGGCACGGCCGAGCTGCTGCGGATCGAGCATCCACTGCAGCGGCGCGTCCGGGACGCGCAGCTGTGGCGCCGGCGCGCCCGGCGGCAGCACGGCAGGATCGAGCAAGCTCGCCAGCCAGTCCTGCACCACCACCGTCTCCAGCTGCAGCCGGATTGGCTGCACCATGCCGAGCAGACTTTCGACCACCCCATCCAGGCGACGGATCTGCCCCAGCATCAGCTCACCGTGCGCGGCATCGTCCGGCGTGCCCTGGCGCGTGGCGATTTCGTTCTCCACCGCCAGGCGCATCGTGGCGATGGGGTTGCGAATCTCATGCGCCACCGTGGCGGTCAGGCGCCCGAGTGCGGCCAGCCGCTCGTGCCGTGCCAGCTCGTCGGCCAGCCGCCGCGTCTGCGCCAAGGCCTGCGCATTGCGCTGTGCGTAATCGCTGACCGCAGCGCCCAGCCGGTCCAGCTCGGGTGCGCCGGTGACCGGTATCTGCGGGAGTTCGGTATCGGCGGCCAGCGCCTGCTGGATGCGCTGCAGGCGCTGACTCCAGCGCCGTACCACCACGCCAAGGGCAATCGCCGACACCGCCACCATGGCGAAGATCAGCAGCATGCCGATCGCCAGTGGCCGCCAGGCATCGGAGGTGCTGGCCGGCACCCGCGACATGGTCCAAGCGGCGGTGCCCGCGGCCAATGGGCAGGCGCTGATCAACACCACTTCGCGGCTGCCGTCTCGACGAAAATCCACGGCCTTGTTGCCCACCGCACTCTGCCGCGCGGTACTGACGATCGTGGTCCACTCGGCGGCCGGGATATCGGTCTTGTGATCGCTGCCGTCGTAGGTGGGATAGGCGTAGGCAACGAATCCCTTGTCGAGGTTCCACACCCCGCCCTCCACCCCGGGCGCATCGGCCAGCACCAGTTGCACCACCACCGCGGCCAGCCCGGCGCCGTTGTCGCCACTACGCGCCGCCTCGCTTGCGCCGGCGTAGCGCTGCACGATGCGTGCGCATTGCGCGGTCAATTGCTGGCGCGCATCGTCCAGTCGCACGCCTTCGGTCTGTCGGTACAGGCCATACAGCATCGTGGCCACGCCCACGCAGGCAGCCAGGATCACCACCCAGATCAGCAGCAGCTGGCGCAACAACGAACGAGGCATGCGAGGGTCCGGTAAAGACGTACAGTTTCAGAACGCGGTAACTGTGTCAGCGCATGTTGGTCTTGACCAGATCGATCACCTCGTCGCCGCGCCCGCTCATCACTGCCTTGAGCAGATACAGGCCCATGCCCTTGGCCTGTTCCAGCTTGATTGCCGGCGGCACCGCCAGTTCCTGCGTGGCGATGCGCACATCCACCAGTGCCGGACCGGAATGCGCGAAAGCCTGCCGCAACGCCCGCTCCAGTTGCGCGGACTCATCGACCCGGATGCCCAGGATGCCCATCGCATTGCTCATCGCTGCGAAGTCCGGATTGCGCAGCTCGGTGCCGGTGTCCAGATAGCCGGCGGCTTTCATCTCCATCGCCACGAATCCCAGCGAGGCGTTATTGAACACCACGATCTTCACTGGCAGGCGCAGCTGCGCCAGCGAAATGAAATCGCCCATCAGCATCGCAAAACCGCCATCGCCGGACAGCGCAATCACCTGACGGCCCGGATACGCCGACTGCGCACCCAGCGCCTGCGGCATCGCATTGGCCATCGAACCGTGGTTGAACGAACCGAGCAAGCGGCGTTGTCCGTTCATGCGCAGATAGCGCGCGGCCCACACCGTCGGCGTGCCGACATCGCAGGTGAATACCGCATCCTGGTCGGCGATCTGGCTGATCATGCGCGCCACGAATTGCGGATGCAGCGGCTCGCCTGGATCGGCCGGCACCGCCAGATCGTCCAGTCCCTCGCGCGCCTTGCGATAGTGCGCCAGCGCTTTGTCCAGGAAGTCGCGTTTCTCGCGTCGCTGCAGCTGCGGCAGCAAGGCGGCGATGGTTTCGCCCACATCCGCTGCGATGCCCAGCTGCAACGGCGTGCGCCGTCCCAGCGCGCTCGGGTCGCGGTCCACCTGCACGATGGTCGCGTCCTTCGGATAGAACTGCCGATACGGGAAGTCCGTACCCAGCATGATCAAGGTGTCGCAGTTGAGCATTGCGTGGTAGCCGGAGCTGAAACCGATCAGGCCGGTCATGCCGACATCGAACGGGTTCTCCCACTCCACATGTTCCTTGCCGCGCAAGGCATGCACGATCGGCGCGCCCAGGGTGTCGGCCAATGCCACCACCGCATCGTGTGCGCCCGCGCAGCCGCTGCCGCACAACAACGTGATCGCTTCGCTCTGTTGCAGCAGCGCGGCCAGTTGCTGCACATCTTCGGGGGCCGGCAGCACGCGCGGTTGGCGCAGTTGCGGCCAGGCCGTGGGAATGTGCCTGTCCACTTCCAGCAATGCGATATCGCCGGGGATCACCACCACCGCCACGCCTTGCTGCAGGATGGCCGCACGCATCGCGCGGTGCAGCACTTCCGGCAGCTGCGCCGGATTGGTCACCAACTCCACAAAGTGACTGCACTCGCGGAACAGTTCCTGCGGATGCGTCTCCTGAAAATAGTTCAGCCCGATCTCGGACGAGGGAATATGCGCGGCGATCGCCAGCACCGGCTGGCGGCTGCGATGGCAATCGAACAGCCCGTTGATCAGATGCAGGTTGCCCGGCCCGCAGCTACCCGCACACACCGCCAGCTTGCCGGTCACCGCCGCCTCGGCGCCGGCAGCGAATGCGGCCACCTCTTCGTGGCGCACATGCATCCATTCGATCGTCTGCATCTCGCGCAAGGCATCGGTCAGGCCGTTGAGGCTGTCGCCGGTCAACCCCCAGATCCGCTCCACCCCCGCGCTCTGCAGCGTCTCGGCCAGAAACCGCGCCAACGTCTTTTTCTTCGCCACGATGCAGCTCCACGCTTGTTCGACAAGCCTGGCATGCTCCCAGTCACAGTGTCAGCGCAATGTGCTTGCACGCCGCAAACGCGGTAAAAATCACTGAAAAACAGGCGCTTCTATACATGCGCGTCACATCGACGCGATGTAACCGCCAATGCATCACACTTTGCGCGTGCGGTACGCGCATTGCAATTTGATGACAAGGAAGCGGAGCTGAACTGGGCGCGATGATTCATGGACCAGTCAGTCCAAAATTCATGTCGCGTTCCATCGAATAACGGAGAATTTACATCTCGGCAGCGAACGGCATCCGCCTCAGCGCCGGCCCAAACCATAAGTACAGGTATCGATCATGAAGAATTCCCTGCTGGCCCTCGGCCTTCTCGCAGCCCTGCCGTTTGCGGCCTCCGCTGCTGAAAACCTCTCCTACAACTTCGTCGAAGGTGACTACGTGCGCACCCCGACCGAAGGCCGCGACGCTGATGGTTGGGGCGTGAAGGCGTCCTACGCCGTCGCTCCGAACTTCCACGTGTTCGGCGATTACAGCAAGCAGAACGCTGACGACAACGACAACGTGTTCGAAAGCTCCAACTCCGACTTCCAGCAGTGGGGCGTCGGCGTAGGTTACAACCAGGAAATCGCCACCAGCACCGACTTCGTTGCTCGCGTTGCCTACCGCAAGCTGGACCTGGACACCCCGAACATCAGCTTCGACGGTTACAGCGTTGAAGCCGGCCTGCGTAACGCCTTCGGCGAGCACTTCGAAGTCTACGCCCTGGCTGGCTACGAAGACTTCTCCAAGAAGCGCGGCATCGACATCGGCGACAACTTCTACGGCCGCCTTGGCGCCCAGGTCAAGTTGAACCAGAACTGGGGCATCAACGGCGACATCCGTATGGATGGCGACGGCAACAAGGAATGGTCGGTCGGCCCGCGCTTCAGCTGGTAAGCCGCACGTTTGACTGCAACGCGACTCTCTCTCCCGCGTTGCATTGGAAGCCCGGTCCCCCGACCGGGCTTCTTTCTTTTGGGCGATCGGCTGGCGCTGCGCACATCGCGCTATGGCGGCATGTGCGCAATGCGGCTGCTGTAGAAGCACGATGCAGCGCGCTCAAGCGGCTACGGCTTGCAGCCAACCTTTGCGATCGGCACCAACAAAAAGCCCGGCAATGCCGGGCTTTTTGTTGTTTCTGCGCAGCGCGTCAACGCGCGATGCCACGATCAGGTGAACAAGGTCTGCGGGTACTCGGGCTTGCGCTCGCGTGCCAGCAATTCCTTCAGGCCTGCTTCCGGGGTGATCTCGCCATGCAATACCGCACGCACGGCGTTGGAGATCGGCAGCTCGATGCCGTGATGCTCGGCCTGACGCATGACTTCATCGGCGGTCTGCACCGATTCCACCACCTGGCCGATCTCGCGGATCGCATCGTTCAGGCTCTGTCCGCGTCCCAGGGCCAGCCCCAACCGTCGGTTGCGCGACAGATCGCCGGTGCAGGTGAGCACCAGATCGCCCAGACCCGCCAGGCCCATCAACGTCTCCGGCCGTGCACCGATCGCCGCCGCCAGGCGCAGCATCTCGTTCAAGCCGCGCGTGATCAGGCCGGCACGTGCGTTGAGGCCCAGCTGCATGCCATCAGCCACGCCGGTGGCCACCGCCAGCACGTTCTTCATTGCGCCACCGAGCTCGGCGCCCACCATGTCATCGCCGGTGTAGGCGCGGAAGGTCGGGCCATGCATCGCATCGGCCACGACCTGCGCAAACGCCGCATCGTCGCCGTGCACGGTGATGGCGGTCGGCAGGCCGAGCGTGACTTCCTTGGCGAAGGACGGCCCGGTCACCACGGCCAGCGGAACGCCGGGACCGAGGATGTCGCGCGCCACTTCGTGCAGGAACCGCCCGGAACCGGGCTCGAAGCCCTTGGTCGCCCACGCAACGCCGGCACCGGCCGGACGCAACGGGGCGATCAACCGGATCGTCTCGGTGAATGCATGCGATGGCACCACGACCAGGATCCAGCCGGCATCGACAATGGCCAGTTGCAGGTCGGTGGTCGCACGCAGGCTCTCGGGCAGTGCAATCCCCGGCAGATAACGCACGTTTTCGTGGGTGCGGTCGATGGTATCCACCATCGCCGCATCGCGTCCCCAGAGCACGGTCGGGTGACCGTGCCTGGCGAGCAGCGCGGCCAGGGCCGTGCCCCAGGAGCCGGCGCCGAGAACCGCGATCTTCTGCGTCGAATCGCTCATCGGCGCACGCAAGGCTTAGGCGTTGCCAGCCGGCTCGGAATCGGCCAGCGAGGTGCCTTCGCCCTGCGAACGCTGGCGCAGGGTTTCTGCATACAGCGCTTCAAAGTTGATCGGCTGCAGGTAGAACGGCGGGAAGCCGCCGGCCTGGATCAGGTCGCTGACCAGGGTACGCACATACGGGAACAGGATGTTCGGGCATTGGGTGCCGAGCAGCACGTCGATCGCCTGCGGCTCCAGGCCGACCAGGCCGAACACGCCGGCCTGCTGCACTTCGGCCACGTAGGCGGTCTTGCCACCGGCGGTGCAGGTCAGGGTCACGGCCAGCACCACTTCGAAGGCGTTGTCGTTGAGGCGCTGCACCTTCTGGTTGAGGTTCAGCTGCAGCTCGGGCTGGTTGGCGTCATTGAAGACGGACGGCGCGTTCGGCGATTCGAAGGAAACGTCCTTGACGTAAATCTTCTCGATGGTGAAAGCGGGGCCAGCAGCGGCGTCGGCCGGCGCAACCGCGCCGTTGATGATTTCGTCGGACATTCCTAACTCCAGAAACGGTTCGGTGGATGCAGCGTTGAATGATGCAGACGTGAAAGTGCGAGTCTCTCATGCCAGCAATGGGGACTTGCCCGGCGCCTCACAAGGTGCGGTCAGGCGCGGCCCTTGACCAGCGGCAGCTCGGCCATCTGCCAGGCGGCCACGCCGCCATCGAGCCAGTAGACCTGCTCGAAACCGGCTTTCTTCAGCGTCTTGGCCGCGCCTGCGGAGGCATTGCCGTTACGGCACACCACCACTACGGGCGAGGACTTGGCGTTGGCGAGCAGCTTGCCGGCCGGGTCGAACTTGGCCAGCGCCACGTTGCGGCTGCCGGCGATGTGGCCTTTTTCGAAATCGGCGGTCGGCGACAGGTCGATCACCAACGCGTTCTCGCTGTTGATCAAACGGGTCAGCTCAGCCGGCTTGAGTGCGCGATACCCACGGAACAGGCGCGCGACCTCGGTGACGATCAGGGCGATGGTCAGGCCCACCAGGGCCAGCGACAACATGGGGTTGCGGCCGACAAAGGCCTGCAGCTCTTCGAAATTCACGGGGTCAGGGTCAGTCAAGCGGGCGGGAATTGTCGCACAGCTGGCACGCGCGACGGCCAGGCACCGGTGGCACGGGCTACTGGCCCTGCCACAGATCGGGCAGGCCGCTGGCCAGCCACCAGCGTTTGCGCTCGGCATCCCAGCGCCACAGCTCGATGCTGCGCACCAGCCGCTCGGCCTGGGTATTGCGGCTGATCACCCGCAGCTCGACCTCGCGGCGCAGGTCGCCGTTGCCATCCTCGCCCACCCGCAGCTCGCGGTAGCCGGAGATCTGCACCTGTTCGTAGCGCGAGCGTTCCAGATCGCTGAGCGGATGCGCCTGGGCGTAGCTCGGCTCGACAAAGCCCTGCGCGGCATCGAAATCGCTCCAGCGCACCGCGGCGGTGTAGGCGGCCTGGGTGGTTTCCAGCGCGCGTGCCTGGGCACGGCTGCCGGCAGACGCCCCCCCGCTGACCATCGCCAGCCCGAGCAACAGCATTGCCCCGATCACTGCACGCATGCGCATTCCCCCAAGTCCAGCGCGCATCCTACCGTTTTGGAAACGCCACGAAGCGCCCGCTCAGGGTGGCCGCCGCCGCACCGGATCCCAGCGCGATCTGCGCACGCATGCCGATGCGCGCCTTGCCGCGCTGCCGGAAGGTCGCCAGGAATGCCTCCCAGCTGCCGAGTTCGGACGGCTCGGCATTGGCTACCAGGTCTTCGTAGACCGGGGCGACGTAGCGCAGCTGGCTGTCGGCCACGTAGACATCGGCGCTGTGCCCGGCCAGTTGCAGTTGCAGCGTCAGCCAGCCCCAGCTGGCCAGCGTCATCAACGAGGCCAGGCTGCCGCCGAATGCATTGGCCTTGTCGTTGACGTTGGCCTGCAGCGGCGCACGCAAACGCAAGGCGCCGTCATGCAAGCCGTCGACGGCAATGCCCATCGACAGGACCGGCGGCATGGCGATGAACTGTTGCTGCAGCGACTGCAGGGCGGATGCGAGCGTGCACGAAGGAGTCATCGGCGAAGGCTGGAAGACGGCGAAGGGCGGCATCATGCCGCAATGTTCCGCGAGCGTCTTGTGCACTGGAATGACATGCGGTACCGCATGGTGAACGCGTACGGCATCGCGTCGCCGCATGCCTGGGTCTCGCCCGGCTCAGGGTGCGAACACGACCTTGCGATAGCCCTGCGCCACACGCAGCAACGCGGTGGCCTTGGCCTTCCAATGCGCGCTGCGCTGCCTCTGCGCGTGCGTCAACGGCGCATCGATGGTGCTGGTAAACACGATCTGCTCCGGAGCGGCGTGGAAGAACTTGTCCTGGATGCAGGCGGCCGGCGCCAGCTGATAGGTGGACAGCTGCTGTGCGACCGGCGATTCGTTCCAGCCGAACAGGAAAATGTCGGCCATGGTGTGCCAGCGTGCCTCGGCCGCCAGCAGCAGGCGCGCCGCATCGCGACTGAGAATCAGCGCCCCGGCGCAGACCGGCCAGCAGTGTTGGTGGGCCGAGGGACGCACCAGGCGCAGCTGCCGGCCACCGACCTCGGCAACCTTGGCATCGAGTTTGATGCGGTTGTAGGACGGCTCCAGCCGCACGATGCTGTTGCCGCCCGGCAGCCACTCGCTGCTGCGCAGCAGCGCCGGCAGCGCGTCGGACAGATGCATGTCGTCTTCGAAGATGGCGGTGTAGGCGTCGTCGGAGTGGGCTGCGATGCGCCACGCGGCCTGATGGCTCAGGAAGCACCCGATGTTGGAGGCGGTCCACTTGCGCGGGCCGGTGCTGAAGGCATCCCCGGAGCCTTCCAGCGGCCGCTCGCGTGCGAAGTCGGCAATCTGCGCAGGCGTCAGGGTAGCGCCATCGACTGCGGGAATCCGCTCGAACGGCAGGCCCAGCGCGTGGAACTGCGTCGACATCGCCTGCAGGCGCTCGCCGCTGCGCTGCATGTTGATGAGGTAGGACTTGATCACGGCGCCACTCCAGCTCGATTGTCGTGGCGGATCGTGGGCGGAAGCGGTCACCGGCACAGACCCGGGGACGAGGTTCTGGCCGCAGAAACGCAGGCATCGCGTCGAGCAGGCACGCAAAGATCAGACAGCGCGCGAGGATCGAATCGCCGCCAGCGCTAGCGCAGCGCGACACCCGCCCCCGATAACGCACGGCTCTCGCATAATCACTGGATGACACCTCCCGCCCCAGCTGCCAACGCCTGGACCCTGATTTCGCTGCGGCCCAGCGGTGAACACGCGCCGCTGCGACGGGCCGCCGCGCGGCACGGCGGACGGCTGCTGGCGCTGTCGCCGTGGCGGCTGCAGACCAATGACACCCCGCAGGCACGGGCTGCATTGCGGCAGGCCTTGCACGCGCCGATCGCGGTGTTCACCAGCCCGGCCGCAGTGCACGCGGCGCATCGTCTGGCGCCGCTACAGCGGCCGGCGCAGGCGCAGTGGGTGAGCGTGGGAGACGGCACTGCGCGCGCGCTGCAGGCCTGCGGCATCGACACGGTGATACGCCCGGCGCGCATGGACAGCGAGGGCCTGCTCGCATTGCCGCTGTTCCGGCAACCGCTGCAGGCCGTTGGGCTGATCACCGCCCCGGGCGGGCGCGGCATGCTGGCGCCAGCCCTGCAGCAACGTGGCGCCCGCATCCTGCGCGCCGATGTCTATCAGCGCGTGCCGCTGCGCCTGCGCGCATCGGCAGTGCGTGCCCTGGCGGACGTGCTGCCCGCTAGCGTGCTGGCGCTGAGCAGCGCCGAAGCGCTGACGCTGGTGCTGCAGCAATTGCCCGGACCGCTGATCGACACCTTACGGCAACGCCCACTGGTGGCCTCCAGCGAGCGCATGCTGCAAGCCGCACACGCCGCCGGCTTCCAGCATGCGGTGCGCGCTGCGGGTCCCTTGCCCGAGCAATTGGCCGCTGCCGCCGCCGCGATCGTGACACCATCGCGACCTTGCTGAACTTCGAACTCAAGCACGGCTTGCGGCTGTCTGCCGCTGCACGCCATGCTATGGAAGATGACTGCGGCACCTGCACCCGTCGTGACCGCGCGAGGATGGACGAATGACCGAAATGCCCGCTTCCACGCGACGCTTTCCCTTGGCATGGCTGCTGCTCGTCGTCGCGCTGGCCGCCGTGGGCGTGGCGCTGTTCTTCGGTTGGCGCGCATGGCAGGGCTATCAAAGCGCGCAACTGCAGGCCGCCGAGGCGCAGCAGCAGCGCTGGGATGGCACGCAGCAGATGCTGGAGACCTTGCGCCGCGACCAACGCCTGGCCAACGAACGCCTGGCGGATGCGGCAGCCACCAACCGCGTGCTGCGCGACGAGATGCTGGGCCTGAGCCAACGAAGCGCCTTGCTCGAAGAAACCGTGCAAAAGCTTGCCGATCCCAACCGCCACGGTGCACAGGCGCTGCGGCTGGATGAAGTGGAACTGCTGCTGCGGCTGGGCCAGCAGCGGCTGAGCATCGCCGGCGACGCCGACGGTGCGCGCCGGGCCTACGCACTGGCCAATGCCGCGCTCAATGGCATCGACGATCCCGGCTATCTCAACCTGCGTCAGGCGCTGGTGCAGGAACGCGACGCACTGGATCGCCTGGGCGCCGGTCCACAGGCGCAGGCCGGCCACACCCTGGACCAGTTGGCCGGCGACCTGCTGCGCCTGCCCGAACAGACCGCTCAAGAGAGCGAAGCAGCGCAGCCGTGGTGGCAGAAAGCACTCACGCCGCTGGTGGACATCCGTCCCAGCCGTGGCGATGCACTGCTGACCGGCGGCAACCGCCATGCGGCGCGCGACGCCTTGCAGATCGAGGTCAGCCTGGCCCGCGCCGCAGCCGAACGCGGCGATGCCGCCGGCTTTGCGCAATCGCTGCGCCGGGTGGACACCTGGACCACCCGGCTATGGCCGGATTCGCCACAACGTCGCCAGGCACGTACCCGCCTGCGCACGCTGCAACAAGCGCCACTGCGTCCGCGCCTGCCGGAACTGGGCACCACCCTGCTGCAACTGCAGGCCATGCGTGAAGGGAGATCCACCCAATGAAAGTGTTGCGTACCGTCTTGATCCTGTTGGTTGCCGTGGCGCTGGGCGTGCTCGGTGCGCAATGGCTGTCGCATCAGACCAGTTACGACCTGGGCAATGTGGTGGTCAGCGTCGGTGGCAACGACTACCGCGCCGCCATGCCGCAGGCGCTGCTGATCCTGGTCATCGCCCTGCTGGTGCTGTGGCTGGTGTGGACGCTGGTCAGCCTGCCGTTCCGGGTCTGGGGCAAGTACCGCCGCAGGAAGGGCCGCGCCCGCCTGATCGAAGGCCTGCGCGCAGCCGATCACGGCCAGTGGCAGCGTGCCGAGCGCCTGTTGGTCAACGCCAGCGAAGATGCGGAGGTCAGCGGCATCGCCCTGGCCAGCGCAGTGCGGGTTGCCGATGCACGCGGCGATGAGGTGGCGGCCAACGCGCTGGCCCAGCAATTGGCCGAGTGCGACCCCACCGCGCATGCGTTGCTGCAAGGCGAGCGGCATCTGGCGCGGCAACGCCCGGTCGAGGCGATCAATGCGCTCGATCATGCCAACGCGCAACCGCTGCCGGCGCGCGGCCTGCTGCTGCGCACGCATGCCCTGGCGCAGATCGGTCGCGCCGACGAGGCCTATGGCCAGCTGGGCGCATTGCGTCAGCAGGCGGTGCTGGCACCGGAGGCCTACAGCGCACTGGAAGCCACGCTGGCCGAGCAGACGCTGTTGCAGGCCGGCGATGCCAATGCCCTGGCTGAACGCTGGGAAGCGCTGCCCAAACCGCTGCGTACCTATCCCGCGGTGGTGGGTGCCTATGCACAGCGCGCGGCAGTGCTGCACTGGGACGATGCGGCGGTGCATAGCCTGGAGCAGGCGCTGGATACGCAGTGGGACGAATCGCTGGTGCGTCTATACGGCGTGCTGCCGCTGGAAAAATACGATTCGCGCCGCGCCAGTGCGCAGCGTTGGCTGACCCAGTACCCGGACAGCCCGGGCCTGTTGCTGACCCTGGCACGTCTGGCACGCCACCAGCAGCAGTGGTCGCAGGCCGAGGAGTTCCTGCATCGCGCAGTGGCCAATGGCGCGGGCAGCGAGGCCTGGGAAGAACTCGGCCATGGCTTTGCCGCCGCCGGGGATCTGCTGTCCGCGCAGCATTGCTACGCCAACGCCCTGCGCGCCGCACGCGGCGAGCCGGTGCACGAGGGCTTGCCGCAGCAGTCGCTGCGCGGGCCGATCGTATCGGCGTATGCAACGCCGCCGGCCGATCCGCTCGCACCGGACGATCGCGTGCTCTGATCTGAGGTCTGACCGCTATTGCGGCGATGCGTGGATTCACCAGGAGCCCCGGCATGTTCGGGGCTTTTGTTTTTCTAGATCCGGGCAAAAGCGCCACCGGCAACATTTGCCGGCCTGTCATCACACCTGCAGGGATGGCAACGCACGCACGTTACGAAGCTATCTGCAAACGCAGCGGCGCAGATCACCAATCGCGCGATTCCTGGGGCGGCGTCGGCAATGCGCGCAAAAACGCGTCACAGGCACCGAGATAACGTGCCTGCTCGTGATCGACCGATTGCGCCGACAACACGCGCGAACCGCGTCTGCCGATCAACAGCATCACCGCCATCACACCGGCACCGGTCAGCCAGCCGGTCGCGCTACCGATCCACAGCACCCCGACCAGCAGCGGCACGATCGACGCCATCGCGATGGCGACACACTGCACGCGGCGGCGCTCATGCCACGCGCACAGGCTCAGCACGTGCGCACTGCGCTTGCGCAGCACGATGGCCAGGATCAGATACGGCAGCACCCCCATCAATAGGGCCAGATAGATCGCCGGGTGATGCCAATGGAAGATGTAGCGGCGCGGCGAGATGTCCGCCGGCGCATTGCACTTGACGCAACGCGGCGGTAGATCGGCGCCCGGCGTGCACACCAGTACATCGCCCTCGCGCCACACGGCGCCGTGCGTCGGAGGCAGATAAAGCGTAGGGGGCTCGCGTGAATCAACGTTCGACATCCATGCGTCCTTGCAGGTTGGGGATTCGGGATTGGGAATTGGGGATTCGTAAAATCAGGAGTCCGCAGCTGCTTTGCGAATCCTCAATTCCGAATGCCCAATCCCACGCTGCGCAGCAGCGTCAGCGCTCGACGATGGCCACCACGCCCATACCGCCGGCGGTGCAGATCGAAATCAACGCACGGCCGCCGCCGCGTTCTTCCAGCTGCTTAGCGGCCGTTGCCACCACGCGCGCGCCGGTGGCGGCGAAGGGGTGGCCGGTGGCCAGCGACGAGCCCAGCGGGTTGATCTTGTCCGGGTCGATACGCCCGAGCGGCGCTTCCAGCCCCAGGCGATTGCGGCAGTAATCCTCGCTTTCCCAGGCGCGCAGCGTGCACAGCACCTGCGCGGCGAAGGCCTCGTGGATTTCGTAGATGTCGAAGTCCTGCAGGGTCAGGCTCTGACGCGCCAGCATCTGCGGTACCGCGATGGTCGGCGCCATCAACAGGCCTTCGCCATGCACGAAATCCACCGCCGCCACCTGCGCATCGCGCAGATAGGCCATCGGGGTGTGGCCATGCGCCAGCGCCCAGGCTTCGCTGGACAGCAGCACCGCGGCCGCGCCATCGGTGAGCGGGGTGGAATTGGCCGCGGTCAGCGTGCCGCGGCCGGAGGTCTTGTCGAAGGCCGGGCGCAGCGTGGCCAGCTTTTCCAGCGAGGTGTCGGCGCGCAGGATGTTGTCGCGCGAGACGCCGCGGAACGGCGCGATCAGGCTGTCGAAGAAGCCGCGCTCATAGGCGGCGGCCAGCTTGTGGTGCGAGGACACCGCCCATTCGTCCTGCGAGTCGCGCGAGATGTTCCATTCCTTGGCCATGTCCTCGCAGTGGTCGCCCATGCTCTTGCCGGTGCGCGGCTCTGCCACGCCGGGGAATTCGGGCTTGAGCTCGCTCAGCTTGAAGCCGCGCAGCAGCGCCTTGAGCTTGTCGCCGGTGGCCTTGGCACGGTTGGCGGCCATCAGCCGCGCGCGCAGCTTCTTGCCGTAGACGATCGGGACTTCCGAGGTGGTGTCCGAGCCGCCGCCGATGCCCGAATCGATCTGGCCCAGCGCGATCTTATTGGCGATGGTGATCACCGAATCCAGGCTGGTGCCGCAGGCGCGCTGCAGGGTGATGCCCGGCGTCAGCGGCGACAGCCCGGACGACAGCGCCGCCTCGCGCGCCAGGTTCCAGTCCGAGGAGTGCTTGATCACCGCCCCCATCGCCACTTCGCCCAGTTGCTGCCCGTGCAGCCCGAAGCGCTCGACCAGCGCCCCCAGCGTGCGCACCGACATGCCCAGGTTGCCCACGTCCGCATAAGCGGTGTTCTGACGACAGAACGGGATACGAACGCCGCCCAGAATGGCGACGGGACGGGCTGCGGGCATCGGTTGACCTGGCATGGAGGACTCGGGGACATGGCCTGCACAGGGCCGGCAGGCATAATGGCCGCAGTGTAGCTTCGACCCCGTGATGGGCCAACCGCGAATCATGAGCAAGACCGAACACGGCGTGACCGCCATGGGTGTGATGGCGCTGGAATTGACGGGCGGCACCGCCCCCGAGCGCGGCGCCCTGGCGCCCGAGCAGGCCGGCATGCTGGCCGAACGCATCGGCCGCGACCTGGCGCAGTGGATCCCCGAAGTCCGCGAGCTCGAGCTCAGCGTGGCAATGGCGCACTTCGACCCGGCCGAGGTACTGCGGCCGGGCTGGCCGCTGCATCGCCGGCTGGACGAGCTGCATGCGCGTGCGCCGGGGCGCGATCAGGGCCCGCGTGTGCTGGCGTTCGGCGCCGATGCGCAGGGCGAGATCCCCCTGCCCTTCCAGGCCGACGCACAGCTGACCGGCGGCGGCCTGCGCGTGCTGCCGTTCCTGCTCTCCGGCGATCCGCAGATCGTGGCGACGGTGGCCGATGCGATGGAAGAAGTGCTGCTGGCCCAGGGCATGGCGCAGGCCGATACCGCGCTGCTGGCGCAGGAAAGCTTCGGCGCACGCATCGAACACGCGCGGTATCTCACCGCGAACGATCTGGCGGCGATGATTTCGATGCAGTACGACAACCAGGGCCTGGCCCCGTTGTGGCCGCTGATCGAAGCCGCCCTGCTGGCGCCGCACAGCGAAGAGTGGCTGGAGCAGCCGCCCGAGCCGGTGCTGCGCTATGTCGATGGCGAAGTGCGCATCGCACTGTTCGACCCGGCCGGCTGGTGCGATTACTACGCGCACGACCGCGAGAATTGCGAACGCCTGCGCGGGGTGTACGAGCAGTATCTGTCGCGTCAGCGGCAGATGGCCGCAGTGCTGGAAGCGCACGGGCTGCCGGTACTGTACGTGCATGTGGAACCGGGCCAGGATCCGCGCCAGGCATTGGCCGCGTGAGCCAGACGCCGGCCTCCGTGGCGCCGGCGTTGCAGGGCGTACTGGAAACCGGCGTGTATGTGGCAGATCTGGAGCGCGCCTGCGCGTTCTATGCCCGCGTGCTGGGATTGGCAGCCATGTATCGCGACGCGCGCATGGCCGCGTACGCAATCGCACCCGGGCAGGTGCTGCTGTTGTTTCTGCAGGGCAGCACCGCCGCTACGGTCACGCTGCCGGGCGGCACGATTCCGCCGCACGATGGCAGCGGGCGCGCGCATTTCGCATTCGCCATCGCCACCGATGCGCTGGCTGGATGGGAGGCACATCTGCAGGCCTGCGACGTGCCCATCGAGGGCCGTACGCAGTGGCCGGGCGGCGGGCACAGCCTCTACTTCCGCGATCCGGATGCGCATCTGCTGGAGCTGGCGACGCCGGGGCTGTGGCCGAATTATTGAGTCGTTGATGACGCGGGTCTTGCGCAAGCGAACGACGTGGTCGCCTGTGCGGTGCGCCCGGTGTGAGGTGTATCGACAGTTCGATGCGTACCGACAGGAAGCGTGCAGCGCGCGACATGTGGCGTGCCGGATGCATTAGCGCCGGCACGCCGCAGGACCGGATCGCTCCCCCACAGCAGCCCAGAAACAACAACGCCGCGGTGATCGATCACCGCGGCGTTTTACCTGGCCGCTGGCCTGTCCTGCTTACTTGGCTGCAGCTGGCGCGTTGTCGGTGGTGATCACACCGCAGGCCAGACGGCCGCCGGCGTTGCCGGTGGGCTGGGTTTTGTAGTCGTCTGCATCGGCATGCACGATCACCGCGTGGCCGGCGATATCGAACTGGTCGGCCTTGCCCAGATTGACGTTGCTCGACACCGGGCCATCGATGCTGGCATTGCCCTGCGCATCGGCCTTGATGTTGGGCATGTCGCCGCCGTGGTGCGGGTCGGCACTGACGGCGCCGTGATCGGACTGGGCCGGGTTGAAGTGGCCGCCGGCGCTGCTGCCGTCCGGTGCGCTGCAATCGCCCTTTTCGTGGATATGGAAGCCGTGTTCGCTGTCGGGCTTGAGGCCACTGAGCTGGCCGGTGACGCGCAGCGCGCCGTCGACGATCTTGAAGCTCACCGTGCCTTTGACGTCGCTGCCCTTGGTCGGCTTGAGCTCGGCGGTGGCGGTGGTGGTGGCCGCCGCTTCGGTGACCATGGACGCGGCGTGCTCACCGCCATGCGCCGCTTCGGCCGCTGCGCCGGCCTGCGGTGCGGGTGCAGGATCGGCCGGAGCGGGTTCGTCGCGCTTGCACGCGGTCAGCACCAGCGCGGTGGCCAGGAACAACGTCGTTGGAAGAATGCGCATGAGAAAACTCCTGTGGAAAGGCCGCAGCTGCAGCCAGGGATGCCCCGACTCAGGGCTGCGAAGGGGGTGTGCGCCACTGGGTGACGCGGATGACGCCGCAGGCCAGACGTGCGCCGGCATTGCCGCTGGGTTGGCTGCGATAGTCGTCGGCATCGGCATGCACCACCAGCGACTTGCCGACCACGTCGGTGGGCGCGGCATCGCCCAGGGTGATGCCGGCAACGATCATGTCCAGATGCGCGACACCTTCGGCATCGGCACGCAGGTTGTCCATGTCGCCGGCGTGGTGGGGAGTGTTGCCGGCACGTCCATGCGCCGCACCGGTCGGATTGAAATGCGCACCGGCACTGCTGGCGTCGGCGGCGCTGCAATCGCCGCGTTCGTGCACATGGAAACCGGCCACGCCGCCCGGGCGCAGGCCACCAACCGTGCCGGTGATACGGATACCTTGCAGCGCGGGGACCAACACCACCCGACCGCTGACCAGGCTGCCCGACGCCGATGCCAGCGCCGCTTCGGCCTGCTGGACCGGACGCACGGGCACCACGCGCGCCGCCGGGGGCGGTGGTGGCGGAGGCGGTGGCGTGCTGCTGCAGGCGGCAAGCGCCAGCGCGGTGAGGGCAACGATCGTGGACGACCGGTAACGCATCGAGCTGTTCTCCTGATCAGGCTGGAAACCTATGCGGGCGCATGTTCACATGTCATGAAATGCGCCGCTGGCAGCACAGGAGTTTACGGGGTTGGTGCGGATGCTCGGGTTGTTGGAGGTGCGGGTCGATGGGACGCGGGTTGTTGGGATGGTGTGCGAGACGCCGAGTACACGTGTCGTGAGTTGCTTGGACGATGGCGTCGGCACGTTAGAACTGCGATGGCGTCATCGAGAGCAAGGATGCGGCGGCGTGTCACTGATCAACGCTTGCCGCGGGCAACGTCGGGCAGCCTCAGCTCGATCGAGGCATCGTTGGGATAGATGCGCGTGCAGCAGCGCTTGCATCGGCACAGGGACCTCACCCCAACCCCTCTCCCATAGGAGAGGGGCTTAGACTCAGATCACCGGCGTTTGCGGCCCGGGCCGAGCTTGCGGGTGACGGTGTTGCGGCCCAGACCCAATCGGGCGGCGGCTTCGGCACGGCGGCCCTGGGTGAGTTGCAGGGCGGCTTCGAGCAGGGTCTTGTCCAGGCGTTCGCGGGCTTCGGCGTGCAGGCCCTGGGCGCCTTCGCTCAGGCGTTGCGCAGCCCAGCTGGAGAGCATCTCGTCCCATTGCCCGTCACCGCGGCCGGCACGCTGGCGGCGGCCGCCGCGCGCCAGTGCCGATTCCACGTCGACCACGTCGATGATGTCGGCAGTGGCCAGGGCCGCCAGGCGCCAGCAGACGTTTTCCAGCTCGCGCACGTTGCCGGGCCAATCGTATTGGCGGAGTTGTTCCAGCGCGGCCGAGGACAGCCGCTTGGGCAGCATGTCGAGCTTGCGCCCGGCCATGGCCAGGAAATTCTCGGCCAGCTGCGCGATGTCGCCGCGGCGCTCGCGCAGCGGCGGCAATTGCAGGCGCACCACGTCCAGGCGATGCAACAGGTCGGCACGGAAGCGGCCTTGTTCGACCAGCGCCTCCAGGTCCTGGTGGGTGGCGGCGATCACGCGCACATCGACGCGGATCAACTCGCGCCCACCGACACGGAAGAATTCGTTCTCGGCCAGCACGCGCAGCAGGCGGGTCTGCAGCGGCAGCGGCATGTCGCCGATTTCGTCCAGGAACAGTGTGCCGCCGTCGGCCTGTTCGAAGCGACCGATATGGCGTTTGGTGGCGCCGGTGAATGCGCCGGTTTCGTGGCCGAACAACTCGCTTTCCAGCAGTTCCGCCGGAATGGCAGCGGTGTTGAGCGCGACGAAGGGCTTGCGCGCGCGCGGCGATTCGTTATGCAGCGCGCGCGCCACCAGTTCCTTGCCGGTGCCGGTCTCGCCATTGATCAACACCGACAGCGGTGCCTGCGCCAATCGGCCGATCGCGCGGAACAGCGCCTGCATCGCCGGGGTGTCGCCGATCAGCGAGGCCGAGCCTTCTGCCAACGGCGTCCCGATGATCTCCTCGACACCGGCATCGGCATCGGGCAGCGCGCGTGCGGCCAAGGCCACCGCATCGTCCAGATCGAAGGGCTTGGACAGGAACTCGTGCGCGCCGCCGCGGAAGGCGCCGGCGGTACTGGCCACGTCGGTGTAGGCCGACATCACGATCACCGGCAGTTGCGGGTGCCTGGACTTGAGCTTGTCGAGCAGGCTCAGGCCGTCTTCGCCAGGCATGCGCACGTCGGTGAACAGCAGATCCGGGGTGGGCCGCATGGCCAGTGCCTGCAGTGCGGCGGCGGCACTTTCGAAGCCATCCACGGCGTAGCCGGCATCGCGCAAGGCGGTGGACAGCACGAAGCGGACCGAACGGTCGTCGTCGACCACCCAGATGTGGTGGGATGCGGCGGCGGCCTCAGCCATGCAGATGCTCCTTGTCGTGATCGCCGGCCAGCTCGGGCAGCAGCAGGGTGAAAACGGTATGTCCCGGCCGCGAGCGGTAGGTCAGCGTGCCGTGGTGTTCGCGCGAGACCTGCTGGGCCAGCGCCAGGCCCAGGCCGCTGCCCTCGGCGCGGCCGCTGACCAGCGGCAGGAACAGGTGCTCGGCCAGTTCCTCTGGCACGCCGCCGCCGTCGTCGATGATCTCCAGCCGCAGCGACATCGCATGCACGCGGTCGCGGATGCGCTGGCCGTGCTCGACGCGGGTGCGCAGGGTCACCCGCGTGGCGCCGGCCTGGAACGCATTGCGCACCAGATTCCACACTGCCTGGGTCAGGCGGTCGCCATCGCCGAGGATGTCGGGAATGCTGGGGTCGTAATCGCGCTGCACCTGCACCGACCAGCCGCCCTCGGCCTCGGCCAGGCGCAGCACACGCTCGAGCACGACGTGGATGTTGAGGCGGTCGTGCGGGCGCGCCGGCGTGGGCGAGAGCAGGCGTTCGAGCAAGGTATTGAGGCGTTCGATCTCGGTGCCGATCAACTCGATCAGCTCGCGCTCGTCCTCGTCGCGCCCGGCCGAGCGCCGCGCCAGCAACTGCGCCGCGCCCTTGAGCCCGGCCAACGGATTGCGCAGTTCGTGCGCCAGCCCCTTGAGCGCGGCGCTCAAGGCATTGGGCAGCGCATGGGTGGGATCCAGCGCGGGGAATTCGTCGACCGGATGAGTTTCCAGCAGCCAGCCGCCGTCGTCCAGCCGCGACAGCCAGCCTTCGGCAAAGCGCGGCGCGTCATTGGGCAGGCCCAATGCCAGCCGATGCAGGCGCAGCACGTCGCGCTCGTCGTTGAGCAGGAAGCGGGCCAGCGCATCACCCTGCACTTCCAGCGCGGCCAGCGGTTGATCGACCAGGCGCCGCGCACTGACCCCGAGCCAGCGCGCGAAGGCCGGATTGACGCCCAGCACGCGGCCCTCGCGGTCGGCCCAGGCCACCGGTGTGCCCAGGCTGTCCAGCGACGGGAGAATGGACGACATCAGCATTGCACCAATTTAGTGCAAGCATGATCGGCCTGCGCATATGGCGCGCAGAACGAAGCATGCAGGCAAGGAATCGGGGCCGGACGGCAGCAGGTGGCACCGATCCAGCGGACATCCGCGCCGACAGTCACAGGCGTGGGGCTGGTCATGCAGGCACCTCGGCAGTTGGTCCGCGCCCAGTGGGGCAACGGGGAAAACGGACCCGGCACGGCTGTCCCGGCCGGGTCGTTGCGCCACCCGCGGCAGCGTGGCCGCGGGTGTGCATGCTCAGGACTCGTATGCCGCTTCGCCGTGCGAGGTGATATCCAGGCCCTCGCGCTCGGCTTCCTCGGTGACGCGCAGGCCGAACACCAGCTTGGCGACCAGGAAGCCCACCACCGACACCACGCCGATCCACACCAGGGTGATGCCCACGCCCAGCGCCTGGATGCCGACCTGATGCACGATGTCGTAATCGCCGCCCTTCTGGCCGCCCAGCGAGGCCGCCGAGAACACGCCGGTCAGGATGGCGCCGATGATGCCGCCCAGGCCATGCACGCCGAACACGTCCAGGCTGTCGTCGGCGCCCAGCAGGCGCTTCAGGCCGGTGACGCCCCACACACACAGCACGCCGGCCGCCAGGCCGATGACGATCGCACCGAACGGACCCACCGTGCCGCAGGCCGGGGTGATGCCGACCAGGCCGGCGACCATGCCCGAAGCCACGCCCAGCGCCGACGACTTGCCCTTGATGATCTTCTCGGTCAGCGACCAGCCCAGGATGGCAGCGGCAGTGGCCAGCAAGGTGTTGAGGAAGGCCAGCGCCGCACCGGCATTGGCTTCCAGGTTGGAGCCGGCGTTGAAACCGAACCAGCCCACCCACAGCAGCGAGGCACCGACGAAGGTCAGGGTCACGTTGTGCGGCTTGATCGCCTCGCGGCCCAGGCCGGCCCGCTTGCCGACGAAGTAGGCGCCGACCAGGCCGGCGATACCGGCATTGATGTGCACCACGGTGCCGCCGGCAAAATCCAGCGCACCCAGGCCGAACAGGTACCCGCCGGTGGCCCAGACCATGTGCGCCAGCGGCAGGTAGCCGAAGGTGAACCAGATCACCGAGAACAGCAGCACCGCGGCGAACTTGGCGCGTTCGGCAAAGGCGCCGACGATCAGCGCGCCGGTGATGCCGGCAAAGGTCGCCTGGAACGCCACGAACACGTATTCCGGCAGGCTCACGCCCTTGGTGAAGGTGGCCGCCAGCGTCTCGATGGTCACGCCCTTGAGCAGCGCCTTGTCCAGATTGCCGATCCACGGGCCTTCGCCGGAGAACGCCAGGCTGTAGCCGTACACCACCCACAGGATGGTCAGCAGCGAGAACACCACCGCGACCTGGATCAGCACCGACAGCACGTTCTTGGCGCGCACCATGCCGCCGTAGAACAACGCCAGGCCCGGCACCACCATCAGCAGCACCAGCAGCGTGGAGGTCAGCATCCAGGCGACATCGCCCTTCTCCACCACCGGCGCGGCTTCGGCGGCGGCCACCGGTGCGGCGGGCGGCTGCGCCGACGGCAGCGGTTCGGTGGTGACCGGCTCGGTCGGCAGCGGAGTGACCTGCGGGGTGGACTGCGCGTGCGCGCTGCCCATGCCGCCCACCACCAGCGCGCTGAACAGCATCAGCATGCAGACACTGTAGAACCGGGCTTTCCACCCGGCAAAAAAGGCTGTCTTCATAAGAACTCCGGGGGTGGGGGACTCAGAGCGCATCGGCGCCGATCTCGCCGGTGCGGATGCGCACGACTTGCTCGATCGCGGTCACGAAGATCTTGCCGTCGCCGATCTTGCCGGTGCCGGCGGCGTTCTGGATCGCCTCGACCACTGCGTCCAGCCGGTCGTCGGTCACCACCGTCTCGATCTTGATCTTGGGCAGGAAATCGACGACGTACTCGGCGCCGCGGTACAGCTCGGTGTGGCCTTTCTGGCGCCCGAAACCCTTGACCTCGGTCACGGTGATGCCCGACACGCCTGCTGCGGACAAGGCCTCGCGGACCTCGTCGAGCTTGAACGGCCGGATGATGGCGGTGATCAATTTCATGCGCATACCCCGAATGGTGGAAAAGACCGGCCGGCATTGCGCCGCCCGGCGGTGTCATTCACCTGGATGCCAACCCCGGCATCCGCGCGTTCGCGATTACGCAGACCTCGGCCGATGCAGATGCATCCGCCCCGTGGGAGAGGTCAGGCCCGCGCGTCGCGAACTGTGTGCTCTCTCAATACCCCTTCGCTCCCCGGCCGGTGCCGTGGAGCGATCAAACATGTGCGGCGATGGCGGAGGTGGGAGGGGGGGCCTCCGCCATCACCGCGGTGGAACTCAGTTGCCGTAGTACAGCTGGTACTCCAACGGGTGGGTCGCAGCACGGAACTTGGTGACTTCCTGCATCTTCAGCGCGATGTAACCGTCGATGAAGTCGTCGCTCATCACGCCGCCGGCCTTGAGGAACTCGCGGTCCTTGTCCAGCGCTTCCAGCGCCTGATCCAGGCTGGAGCAGACCTGCGGGATCAGCTTCTCTTCTTCCGGCGGCAGGTCGTACAGGTCCTTGTCGCTCGGCGCGCCCGGGTCGATCTGGTTCTTGATGCCGTCCAGGCCGGCCATCATCAGCGCGGTGAAGGTCAGGTAGCCGGACTGCAACGGATCGGGGAAGCGCATTTCGATACGGCGCGCCTTCGGGTTGGTGACCCACGGAATGCGGCACGAGGCCGAGCGGTTGCGGGCCGAATAAGCCAGCATCACCGGCGCCTCGAAGCCCGGGACCAGGCGCTTGTAGCTGTTGGTGCCGGAGTTAGAGAAGGCGTTGATCGCACGTGCGTGCTTGAAGATGCCGCCGATGTACCACAGCGCCATCTGCGACAGGCCGCCGTAGCCGTCGCCGGAGAACAGGTTGACGCCGCCCTTGGTCAGCGACTGGTGCACGTGCATGCCCGAGCCGTTGTCGCCCACGATGGGCTTGGGCATGAAGGTCGCGGTCTTGCCGTTGCGGTAGGCGACGTTCTTGATGATGTACTTCATCGTCAGCAGTTCGTCGGCCTTCTGCACCAGCGAGCTGAACTTGGTGCCGATCTCGCACTGGCCGGCGGTGGCCACTTCGTGGTGGTGCACCTCGGTCTCGATGCCGACCTGTTCCAGCGTCTTGATCATTTCCGCGCGCAGGTCGTGCAGCGTGTCGGTCGGCGGGACCGGGAAGTAGCCGCCCTTCACGCCCGGACGGTAGCCGCTGTTGCCGCCGTCGTACTTGGCGCCGGTGTTCCAGGCAGCCTCTTCCGAGCCGACCTGGAAGAAGGTGTGGCCCATGTCGTTGGCAAAGCGCACCGAATCGAAGATGAAGAATTCCGGCTCCGGGCCGAAGAACGCCTGGTCGGCGGTGCCGGAGGACTTCAGGTAGGCCTCGGCACGCTTGGCGATGCCGCGCGGGTCGCGCTCATAGCTCTGCATGGTGGCCGGATCGAGGATGTCGCAGGTCAGCACGATCGTCGGATCGGCGAAGAACGGATCCAGATACGCAGTGCCGGCGTCCGGGAGCAGAACCATGTCCGACTCGTTGATGCCCTTCCAACCCGCGATCGAGCTGCCGTCGAACATCTTGCCTTCTTCGAACAGCGCCGGCTCGATGATGTTGGCCGGGAAGGTGATGTGCTGCTGTACACCACGCATATCGACGAAGCGCAGGTCGACAAACTCGACCTTGTTGTCCTTGATCAGCTTTTCAACATTTTCCACGGACATCGGAAGAAACCTCTGCAGGAGTTAAGTGGCTCGTGAGCGGAACTACAGCAGGGACCATGCCAAGCGTTGGATCTTCACAAGTCCTTGATTTTGCTTGCATCGCTTGAGGCCGCTCACGTCTAGCTAGCACCCTTTAGGTGCTAAGCAATCGCATGGTGCACCGATATGGTGCATGCCGCAATGCACTATCCTGACGCCTCCCCCCATCCCCTCTCCAGTCCGATGTCCGATCTGATTTCCGCCCTGCTGTTGGGCATTCTCGAAGGCCTCACCGAATTCCTGCCGATCTCCAGCACCGGCCACCTGCTGATCGCCGAACAATGGCTCGGACGCCGTTCTGACTTCTTCAACATCGTCATCCAGGCTGGCGCGATCCTGGCGATCTGCCTGGCGCTGCGGCAGAAGCTGTGGACCCTGGCCACCGGCCTGGGCCAGCGCGACAACCGCGACTACGTGCTCAAGATCGGTGTGGCCTTCCTGGTCACCGCGGTGGTCGGGCTGATCGTGCGCAAGGCCGGCTGGCAGCTGCCGGAAACCGTGCAGCCGGTGGCCTGGGCGTTGCTGATCGGCGGGCTGTGGATGCTGGTGGCCGAGCACTTTGCCGGCAAACTGCCCGAGCGCGATGTGGTGACCTGGAAGGTGGCCATCGCGGTCGGTCTGGCACAGGTGGTGGCCGGTGTGTTCCCCGGCACCTCGCGCTCGGCCTCGGCGATCTTCCTGGCCATGCTGCTGGGCCTGAGCAAGCGCTCGGCGGCGGCGGATTTCGTGTTCATGGTGGGCATCCCGACCATGTTCGCGGCCAGCGGGTATGCCCTGCTGGAGATGTACAAGGAAGGTGGCTTCGGCAGCGAGAACTGGGCCGATGTGGCCGTGGCCTTCGTGGCGGCGACCATCACCGGCTTTGTGGTGGTGAAGTGGTTGCTGGGCTACATCAAGAAGCACCGCTTCACGGTGTTTGCGGTCTACCGCATCGTGCTGGGCGCCGCCCTGCTGCTGTGGCTGCCGGCGCTGGCCTGAAACGGCCACGCGGTCGCGTGTCGTGCCGGCTGAGCCGGCGCGGCATGCGAGGCACATGGCCGGGCAGTGACTTGCGTCATTGCCCTGGACACGCGGTGGCGGTATCACTGACATATCGATCACCGGGAGCCGCCGCATGCGTGCCGTGTTGTTTGCCCCTGCACTGCTGGCAGCGGGCGTGACGGCCTGCGGGTCGAGCACGCCGCCGCAAGCGCCCGGATCCAGCGCCGACGCTGCTGCCGCCGAGCCGGCCGCGACCAGCTCAATCGCCGCCGACAACGCACCACTGCAGGCCGCGTTGCGGGCGCAACACTGGCAGCTGCAGCAGGCCAGCGATGCGCACGGCACTGCCTTGCGCAGCCTGTTCGTCGCCGGCACACCGCCCTTGCAGCTGGATTTCAGCGATCACCGCATCCAGGTCAGCCAGACCTGCAACGCATTGGGCGCCGACTACAGCGTGGCGCAGGCGCATTTGCAGATCGGCCGGGTGGTGTCGAGCAAACGCCTGTGCGCGCAACCGCAGCGGATGGCCCAGGAGCGCGCTGCCAGCGAGTTGCTGTCCGGCCGCTTCGCGGTGGCGCTGAACACCGCGCAGGCCTCGCCGCAGCTGACCCTGACCCGCAGCGACGGCACCCGGCTGGTGTTCGGCGGTGTCGCCACGGCCGACACCCGCTACGGTGGACCCGGCCAGACGCTGCTGATCGAAGTGGCGGCCGATACCGTGGCATGCGGGTCCGACCCGGCGCGCCAATGCCTGCAACTGCGCGAGCAGGATGCGGCAGGGCAGCCTGTCACCCAGACCTGGCAAGCCTTCGAGGGCAAGATCGAAGGCTTCGAGCACGAAGCCGGCATCCGCACCCTGCTGCGCGTCACCCGCTACCCGGCCGCCGTAGGCACGGACGGCGCGCCGGTGTACGTGCTCGAGCAGATGATCGAAGCCAACGGTTGACCCGGTGTGGCGGCGATCGTGCGATTGACGCCGCACGCACCAGGTCACCATGGGCCGCAACCGGCCCCGCGCCGACCTGACCGGTGGCGCAGGACCGTTCGTTACCGTCAGCGCAGCGCCGGATTCAACGTGTAGGTGCCGTGCAACGCCGCCTCGGCCAGCACATGGCCCTGGATCGCCGACAGCACATCGGCCGCGGTGAAGGTCTCGGGCAGGCTGAGCTGCGCCACGTCCAGCGCAAACACGCGGAAGAAATAGCGGTGCACACGCAGGTCGTTGAACGGCGGGTACGGGCCGTCGTAGCCCAGATAATTGCCGGCCATGTCGGCATTGCCGGCAAACCATTCGGTATACGAGTTCAGGCCCTGGCGCGCACCGGCGGGGCCGGCCGGCTGCTGCTTGCCCTTGGGCACGAAACCGTCGCTGCAGCTGCCTGCGGCTATCTCATGCACGTCGGCGGGGATATCGGCCATCGCCCAATGCACAAAATCGGTGCGTGGCTGATCGACCGGAATCTGCACATCGTCGCGGCCCACGGTTTCCGGCACGGTCGGCACATCCGGATCCAGGCACAGCAGCGCGAACGAGCGCGTGCCGGGCGGCACCTCGCTCCAGGCCAGATGCGGGTTGCGGTTGGGCGCAAAGCCCTCGGGCGTTCCGGCGGCAAATTCCACCGCGATGGGCTTGCCGTTTTCGATGCTGTTGCTGGTCAGGCGCATGCAGGAGTCTCCGGGGCAATGAGGCCGACCAGGGTGCCTGGGTCCGCGTCGCAGAGGAAGCCATCGGCATGGAACCCTCTGGTGCGCCCGACCGGGTTTATCGCGGCCGGTTCACCACGCCGGCGAACACCGCGGCCGCGTGATCGTGCGTCTGCAGCGTGGACGTGCGCGTGCGGCGTGCGCGTGGCAGGGAGCGCCATATTCAGCCGGCCAATCCGCACCGAGCGTAGGAGCGGACCCGGCCGCGACAGGGCCTTCTCGGTAACGCCACATCATTCGGTGGCGACGCATCGTCGGTGGCCGCGTCCATCGGTAACGCCTCGTCGCGGCCGGGTCCGCTCCTACGAGGCAGTGCGAGCTGCGCCGCCGGTGGCTGCCGCGCCGGCCGGGCTACCAGGCAATGAGCGCCACATTCGGTTGCTGACCAATCTGCATCGACCCGTAGGAGCGGCCCTGGCCACGACGGTGCCGACCGGTGACGCTGCATCGTCGGTGGCCGCGTTCATCGGTAACGCCTCTTCGCGGCCGGGGCCGCTCCTACCGGGCAGCCGCCGAAGGCATGCCGCGCCGGGCACAGGCCGCGCCTGCCGGGCAGTGAGCGCCACATTCGGTTGCTGACCAATCTGCACCCACCGTAGGAGCGGACCTGGCCGCGACGGGACATACCGGTAACGCTGCATCGTCGGTAGCCGTTCATCGGTAACGCCTCTTCGCGGCCGGGGCCGCTCCTACGGAGTGGTGCGAGCTGCGCTGCCGAAGGCATGCCGCACGGGTGCCGGCCGCGCCCACCGACAGTGAGCGCGGCCGTGCTGAGCGGCGCTCAGTCCTGCGGGTAGCCGAAGCGCACCGCGATCAGCGTAAGCAGATCGAATTGCGCGCCCAGTACATTGCGGTAGTTGCGCCAGCGACCCGCGGCCAGGCGGGCCGGGCCGCGCGGTTCGACCAGCGGAAAGCGCAGGCCGAACGCCTGTTCCAGCGCGGTGGAGATGCCTTGCGGGTCGCTCTCGATGCCGTCCAGGCGGATGATCCGGTGCGGATACAGATCGCGCTCGTGCAGCACCGCGAGCTGTTCCAGCGCGGTCAACAGCCAGTCGGCGGCCTGCTGCGGCGATTGCACGGCCAGCGGTGCCGGCGCGCCGGCCGACAGCCAGTCCAACAGCATGTCGCGCGGGTCGCGCAGCGCGATCGCCAGCCGGCCTTCGGGCAGGTGCGGGCGCAGCGCGGTCAGCAAGGTGTTGTCCCACCACAGCAGCCAGTCGATGACGTTGCCGTCGTCGATACCGCGCCGCGGTAGTTGCGCCTTCCAGCCTTCCACCAGCGCCATCGGCGCCAGCTCGCCGGACGCCAGCTGCTCGACAGTGCGGTAACTCTGCAGCGCATCGGACGGCGGCGTGCTGCCATAACGGTCGTCGCGCACCAACGGGGTGGCCGCGCCCATCACCGCGACCAGGCGTTCGACATGCGAGCCGGGCGTGCCCCATACGAACAGCGGCCGTGCCGTCACCGTCTCGGGAATGGTCCCCAGCTCCGGCCACTGCATCGGCTGCTTGGCAGCCTGCGGCGGCAACGGCAGGCGGTGCTGGGCCTGTTCGCGCTGGAACTGCATCCAGGTCGCCACGGCCGCGTCGGGCTGGCCGGCGCGGTCCTGCACATTGCCCAGCCACGGCCGCAGCACGGTCTGCTGGGGTTCGGGCAGCGAGTCGATCAGCGATTGCACGCAGGCGATCGCAGCCGGCGGGTCGCGTTCCAGCAGCGCCTCGACGATGCGCTGCTCGCCGCTGATGCGGCCCGGCTCCACCGCCACGATCTGGCGCGCCACCATCTCCGCCTGTTCGGCATGGCCCTGCATGTCGTGCACGCGCATCAGCGCTTCCAGTGCCGGCAGATGCTCGGGCATGGCCAGCAGCCAGCGCTCGATCACCGCCTGCGCCTGCGGCCCGCCGACCGGCTCCACCGCCAGCCGCGCCAGCCACAGGTCGTGCGCATTGGCCGAGGTGGCCAGCGCCGCGTCCAGAGTGTCGCGCGCATCGTCCACCGCGCCCAGCCGCTCCCAGGCGGTCAGCAAGGCATGCAAGGTGCGGCGGTCGGCCGGCCAGTGCGCCAGCGCCAGGCGCAGATGCGCGGCGGCCTGGTCGGGGCGGCCGGCCTGCAATTCCATCTCGCCGGCGAGCCGGCGCATGGCCGGGAGATCGCCGCCGGGCTGGGCGAACACGCCCTGCATCGCGGCCAGCGCATCGTCCAGGCGGCCCTGGCGCTGGGCCAGTTGGGCGATGAAGGCGCGTAGCGCGGTGCCGGGCGGATTGAGCTCGACCACGCGCTCGAAGGCGCGCTCGGCAAACGCGAAATGCTCCTTCTGCAGATACGCAAAGCCCAGCGCGAACATCACCCGCGGGTCGTCGGGCAATTGCTCGGCGGCGCGGGTCAGCAGCGATAGCGCGCGGTCGCCCTGGCCGCGGCGCAACTCCACCACGCCATCGACAGCCAGCAGCTGCGGGTGCTCGGGCGCCAGACGCGCGGCGGTGCGGCTCAGCCGCTGCGCCTCATCCAGATCGCCGCGCGCCACCGCCAGATGCGCCTGCATCACGTAGGCGTTGAACTGGTTGGGGTCGAGCGCGGTGGTGCGCGACAGCGCATCGTCCGCGGCGGACAGCTCGCGCATCGCCAGCAGCAGGCCGGCGCGCAGCAGATGCAGGTCGGCATCTTCCGGCGTCAGCGTCAGCGCGGTTTCGATGCTGGCCAGCGCCAGCGCCGGTTGACCCTGCTGCTGCAGGGCCAGGCCCAGCCAGCGATGCGTGGCGGCGCTTTCGGGCGCGCTGAGGACCCACTCGCGGGCCAGCGCCACCGCATCGTCGGCCGCGTTGCGGCGCAGGGCTTGAAGAATGGCGTCTTGCATGGCGGAGGGCGTGTCCAGGACAAACGCCTATTGTAACGATGCGCGGGGTGCCGCCGACCTACGCCTGCGCCGCCAGCCGCTCGGCCACCCAGCGTTCGGCGAAACCATCGCCGCGGGCATTTTCCAGAAAGCCGCAGTGGCCGCCCCAGCGCGCGATCTCCAGCTGCGCATGCGCCGGCAGCTGCCAGGCGGCGAAATCCTCGAACGGAATGACCGGGTCGTCTTCGGCCATCAGGATGTCCACCGGCACCTGCAGGCCGGCCAGGCGCTCGCCGGCGATCGAATAACTGTCGAAATACGCTTCCAGCGAGCCATGCCCGGTGTGCTGCTCGGCCAGCCAGGCCATCAGCCCGCGCATGTCCAGCGCCAGGGTGGCGTCGTCGTAGCCGTGCTGATCGGGGAACAGCTTGCGCTTACGCAGCAGCGACTCGCGCCACTTGCGGCGGAAATACCAATCGTAGAACTGCGGGCCCTTCTCCAGCTGCAGCATCGTCGCCGCCGGATCCAGCAACGGGCACACCGCCGCCACGCGCGCCAGCGGCAGCCCGGCCGCCGGTGCCCGCAGCGCCAGCCGCAATGCGAAATTGCCGCCCAGCGAATAGCCCGCCGCCAGCAGCTGCGGCGCGGGAAACCGCCGCCACAGATCGCCCGCCGCATTGACCACTTCCTCGATGCGATCGGAGTGGAACAGGTCCACGTTGAGATGGTGCGTGCCGCCGTGGTCGCGGAAATTCAGCCGGAACACCTGATAGCCCAGGCCGAGCAGGCGCGCGGCGGTCAGCCGCATGTAATTGGAGTCAGCGCTGCCTTCCCAGCCGTGCAGCAGCAGCACCGTGCCGCGCACCGGGGCATCGCCGGGCGGGATGCTCATCCAGCCCTGCAGGCGCACGCCGTCGCCGCCGTCGAGAATGTGTTCGCTGGTGACCGCGCCGCTGGCGGCCAGCAACTGGCGGCTGCGGAGCCGGCGCAAGGCACTGCTGCCCAGCACCGATTGCACATGCGGATTGCGCAGCCAGCGCGGCGGCAGATAGTCGGAGGCGTTCATGCGCTCATCGGGCCAGACAAGGGGGTGCTGGCCGCAGGGGTGATGAGCGCTTGCATCGTCGGCTCAGGACTCCATTGCCGCAATGATGCGTTGCCGCGAGGTATCGGCCAGGCGGCGGCGGCCTTCGATATCCAGCGCGCGGATCGGCTCGAGAAAATGCACCTCGGCCAGTCGCGACGGCTCGCCGAGCAGACGCACGATATTGGCGGAGAAACTCTCGCGCTCGCCGAACGCCACCACCGCCTGCGCATTGCCGCGCTCGCCGTAGCGCAGCGCCACCGGCTGCACCGGCACACCGGCCTCGACCGCGGCCTGGAAGATGCGCGCATGGAACGGGCCGACTTCGGTACCTCCACGGGTGCGACCTTCGGGGAACACGCCCACCGGCTTGCCGCTTTGCAGACGCAGCAGCATTTCCTGCAGCACCCCGCCCAGCGATTCGGTATTGCCACGCTGATGGAAGATGGTCTGGCCCTTGGTCGCCAGCCAGCCGACCAGCGGCCAGCCGGCGATCTCGCGCTTGGCCACAAAGCCCATCACGCGCTGGCTGTGCAGCATCGAGATGTCGACCCAGCTGACGTGGTTGGCCACGAACAGGGTCGCGCCCGGCAGCGGGGTGCCGAAGCGCCGCAGGCGGAAGCCGAAGATGCGCATCAGGTTGCCCTGCCACCAACGGATCATCAGCTCGTCCAGGGTGTCGTCGCGCCCGGTACGGATGCGCGCCAGCGGCGGCGCCACCACGCACAGCATGGTGATCGGCAGGCAGATGCTCAGATGCATCAGCAACAACGGCACCCGATACAGGTACCGGAACCAACGCAGCACGCTGCCAGCGTCGCGCGTGGCGTCCAGGGATGACTCGCTCATTGACGGAACGGGACCGGTACCAGGGGAAGGAAGCGCAACTATTGTGACAGCAGCGTGGCCTGCGCGCAGTGCCCGCAGCGGGTGGCGCTGTTCCACCCATGCACTTGCACGGCGTGCTCAGCCATTGCTGCGCGGGACCACGGCCAGGGTCAGCCGCGAGACGCAGACGCGCTTGCCGGCCGGATTTTCGATGGTGATGTCCCAGACCTGGGTGCTGCGCCCCACATGCACCGCGCGCGCGGTGCCGGTGACCAGGCCATCGGTGGCGGCGCGCAGGTGATTGGCATTGATCTCCAGCCCCACGCACATCTGCGCGGTCATATCCACGCACAGGTTGCCGGCGCTGCTGCCCAGGGTTTCGGCCAGCACCACCGACGCACCGCCGTGCAGCAGGCCATACGGCTGCTTGGTGCGCGCATCCACCGGCATGGTGGCGCTCAACCAGTCGTCGCCGGCGGCGGTGAACACGATGCCCAGATGTTCGATCAAGGTGTCACGGCTGGAGGCGTTGAGGGCGGCCAGGTCGACGGGTTCGCGGAAGGTCATAGGCTGGGGATTGGGGATTGGGGGGAATCGGGAATCGGGAATCGGGAATCGGGAATCGGGAATCGGGAATCGGGACAGCATCTGCGGCGCTGGGGTCTGATGCAACTGCCTTTGGCTGGCGCTGCACGCCAGGCCGCGATGGTGACTTCGGCGGATGGCGGTGTGTGGCGCGCCGCTCATCTCCTGCAGCGCACCGCGCCATTGCAGCGGTGCGTCACTCCACGATGCACCGGTTGCCACGCGCCGTCTCGATGCCGACCCCGGGCCGGCAGCGCTGCGATCAGAGGATCGGCACCAATCCTGCACCGAAGGCGGTCAGCATCCGCACCAGCAGCCACTTCGGGCCGACGTTGACCTCGGGGAAATCGCCTACCGCTACATAGCACTGCCGGAACTGCGGGTCCTGGCGCTTGAGCGGGAACGGGCAACCCGGCCCCGGCTGGAACTCGTAATTGGTGGCGTAGCGCCAGGGCCAGAAATCCAGCACCGGCAAGGCTTCGGACACCTTGCCCACGCTGTAGTTCAATCCGCTCAGCACCGGCGGCTTTTCGCGCGGGGCCACGGTCCAGGCGTTTTCCGGCGCCATGTCGCGCTCGATGCTGGCCGCCAGCGCCTGCGCAAAGCGCGCATCGTCGATCACCACCGCCGCTTCGGTATTGTAGTTCTCGCTGCGCGGATCGAAGTTGTGCGTGCCGATCACGCCGATGCGGCGGTCCACCACCAACGACTTGGCATGCAGGCCCATGCGCGCACCGGCACGGGTCACCGGCAGCGGCTTGTTGACCGCGCGCGTGCCCAGGAACGAAGGCCGTGTCTCGGTGCGCAGCACGCGCCGATCGACCTCGCTGCCGCCGGGCGCACGGCCTGCGCCACCCCCGCTGCCGCGGATCGCAGTGCCGGCCGTGCCACCGCCACCGCCACCACTGCCACGCATGGCGTTGCCAGCCGCACTGCCGCCGATCACGCGGTTGACCCGACCATCGTCTTCGGCCGGCTCGGCCGCCGCGGGGTTGAGCGGATCGGGCACCAGGTTGGCGTACTCCACCGGCGCGTTCAGCGGGAACGGCTTGAACTCGTAGACGTTGAAGCCCAGCTCGCGCATGTTGCGGCGTTTGAACTTGTACGACAGCGCATACACGATCGGGTTGTCGGTGGCGGCCAGGCTATTGGTCGACACCACGATCCGCGGCGGCTGCGGGCGCTGGCGCAATGCGCGGAAGATCGCCTGGGCCTCGTCGGACAGCACCAGATACGGCGTCTGCAGCAGCACTTCCTGCTGCGCGCCGGCAATCAGGCCGTCCAGTTCCGGCGCGGTGGACACCGCCTTGGCGGCGTGCTCCTTGCGGTGCTTCTGCGGTAGATCGGCCACATACAGCACGCGCTGCACCGGCATGGCCGGGGTCACGAACGCGTCGCGCACGAACTGGGGATCGCGCGCCTCCTGATCGACCCGCTGCACCCGATCGGGGCGGCGGAACGTGGCCGGCGGCATCTTGGGCGCGCCCTGCTCCAGCAGCAGGCGCCCGACATCGTTCAGACGCTCGGCCGGCACGCTGCGGCGCGCGCGCCAGAACGCATCGAAATTGGCCGCCATCGCGCGCACTTCCGGCCCGGCCAGGATCACGTCGCGGTCGCGGAAGTTGTACTCGCTATCCCAGTCGTAATAGTCGTCTTGGTAATTGCGCCCGCCGACCACGCCGAGCACGTCGTCCACCACCAGCAGCTTGTTGTGCATGCGCTGGTTGAAGCGACGGAAGCAGCACACCACGCTGCCGGCATAGTCGAAGTAATTGAGCTTGACCTTGCCGAAGGTCGGGTTGTAGATGCGCAGCTGCAGGTTTTCGTGGGTGCTGGCCAGCGCACCGAGAATCTGCAGATCAGCGATCGCCGAGAGCTGATCGATCAGGATGCGCACCTTGACCCCGCGCTGCGCCGCATCGGTCAGCGCATCCAGCACCATCCGCGCGCTGTCGTCCTTGTCGAAGATGTAGGTCTGCAGGTCGATGCTGCGGGTGGCGCTGCGGATCAGGTTGAGCCGCGCCACCAGCGATTCTTCGCCGTGATCGACGATGGTGGCGTAGTGCCGCGGCGCGGCCGGCGTGGAGGCGGTGATCGCCTCGCCACCCAGCGCGCGCAGCGGCGAGAGCTGGGCGCAACGATTGGCCTGCGTGCAGCTGACCACGGTGCTGCGGGCAGCAGCAGCCACCCCGGCGGCACGGTTGCGTTCGATTTGCGACAGGCCGGCGCATCCGGTGCCGAGCAACAGCGTTGCCAGCACAAGCACCCTCAACAGGAACCTCACGGGCGCCGCGCCTCCTGCAACCGCCCACGCAGAATGAACGTCACCCTGTCACCCAGGGCCATCTGCCACGCATTCATTCCGTAACGTCCACGCAGGACCGTACCTCGACTGATTACATCGCAATCATAGCCCGGACGCGCGCATTCAGCCGGCACCACGTGCAGGGTCTCGACGTGGGTGATTCCGCGAATGGTCAGGTTGCCGGTGATGTCGCCGCCCTTCTTCACCGCTTCCCCGGTGTAGGGAAACGACTCGAATTCCACCACCGGATACTGCGCGACGTCGAAAAAATCCTCGCCGCGCATCCACGCCGTGTAGCGATCCTTGCCGGGAATTTCCACCTGCGTGGCATCCAGACGGAAGCGCACCTGCTGGCGCCCGTCAGGCAATTCCGCCAGTTCACCCCGAAAGCGCGGGAAGAACCCCTCGATCTTCATGCCGAAGCGCGTCCTGATCTCGAACCCGAAGCGCGATTGCACCGGATCGATGGAATGCAGCTTCTGCTGCGCCATGCAGGGAAGAGCGACCCAGAGCGCGAGCCAGGCAAACCAGCGCAGCGACGATGACACGGATCAAGGCCACCAGAAGGCGGTCAGGCGGGCGATGCCCGGTTCGATGGCCGCATCCAGCGGCAGTGCCAGCAGGGCGATCGCGGCGGTCGGCATACCGCGGTAGTCGCCGGTCTGGCCGCTGTGCATCAAGGCGGCCAGCCGTTCCAGGCCCGGGTTGTGGCCGACCAGCAGCAGGCGCTCGGCATCGCGGTGTTCGTCCACCAGGCTGGCCAGGGTGCCCGGCGTGGCGTCGTAGATTCGCTCGTCCAGGCGTTGTTCGATGTAGCCGGTGAGTTCCAGCACCGCTTCCAGCGTCTCGCGCGCACGTCGCGCCGGCGAGCACAGCACGCGGTCGGGCACCAGGCGCTGCTCGCGCAGCCAGCGGCCGGCAGATTCGGCCTCGGCGATGCCGTGCGGGGACAGCGGGCGATCCAGATCGGCCTGGCCGGTATCGGCTGGCTCGGCGTGGGCGTGTCGCAGCAGTATCAGTTCGCGCATGAAAACACTCCGGTCTAGGACTTCTTGAGCCACTTGAACAGCGGCTCCCAGTCCTGTTGATGGTCGCGCACCTGCGCCGAGCGGTAATCGAACAGGCTGCGCCCCAACCCGGCCATCACCACATAGGCCTGGGTGTCGCGCAGCTGGGTTACCAGGGGATAGGGCCAGGCGCCAATCATCTCGGCAGCTTGCTGCGAGGTCTGGGTCCACGGACGGGCGCGGTTGAGCACCAGGCCCACCGGCAATTTGCGCTGATGCACGCGCGGCACCTTGGCCAGTGTGTTGAGGAAGCCGACCACCGCTTCGATATCCAGCGCCGAGGACAATACCGGCACCACGATGGCATCGACGTGGTCGAGGAAGCCGCTCAGGTCATCGGCCATCGCGCCGGCCGGGGCATCGATGACCAGCTGGTCGGTGCCGTCGGGCACCGCGGCCTGCCAGTTGCGCCGGCGGGTGGCGTCGATCGGCAACACCGCACTTTCCAGGCTGGCGCGACGCTGCGCCCAGCGCGTGGACGAGCCTTGCGGATCGGCGTCCGCCAGCACGGTGCGCTGGCCCTGCAAGGCCGCATGGGCGGCCAGATTGGTGGCGATCGTGGTCTTGCCGACGCCGCCTTTGGAGCCGGCCACCAGGACTGTCTTCATGCACGCCTCGCTTCCGGGAGCAAGCCGGCAGCGTACACCGCGACGAAGTGAGGAAGTAGTCGAAAGGCGTTAAACGTCCACCGTCGATCGCTCTCGCACTGCAGCATCGTCCGCTGGCGGATGGCCGAGGCGACATGCGCCGGCCAAGCGGATCAGCGGGTCTGGTGGCCCGGTGCGCCCGGCTGCCAACCCGCTGGCGGCTGCACTGCAAGGCCTTGACGCTGTAACCGTGCACGCAACGCCGGCACTTCGCCCTGCGTCAGGACGGCCTCCAGCTTGTCGGCGAGGCCATCGACGGTGGGCGCGCGGGGCTGCTCTTGCTGCTGCAGCCACTGCAGTTCCCGCACCCGCGCCTGCCAGCGCGTGGCATCGGCGCCGCTGCTCAGTGCCGCCATGCCTCTGCTGCCGATCATGGCGGTGGCCAAGGTGGACTCGTCATTGGCCACGTTGTTCAGCACGGCCATGCACTCGTCGCGTAACGCGGGCGTGGCAACGGTGGAGCTGCAGCGCCGCATCAGATCGCCCAGCGCGGGAAGTGCATGTGCAGACCAGGCACCCATCACGAACATCGCCGCCATGCCCGCGCCCGTGGAGGGCATGCCTTGCGCGTCGAGTTGCGCGCGCAAGCTGACCGAGGCCAGCGATGGCCATTGCACGCCGCCGTAGATGGCATGCAGAGCCTTGCCGAGTGCCAGCGCACCGCTGTCGAAATGATCGGACTGCACGGCCGCCTGCCAAGCGCGTTCGGCAGCCGCCTGGTCGCCGCGGCGCTGCGCATCCGTATAGGCACGCAGATGCACACTGGCGTTGCCGGCATCGGCCTGCTCCAGGAAGGCCAGCGCAGCTCCTGGGTCACAGCGCAACGCAGGTGCGCAACCGGCGGATTCCATGCGCGCCACCAACGGGTCGCGCGGCCGCGCGTCCAGGGCACGCTGCAGCCAGACCCGCTGGATGGGGGCATAGCCTCCGTCTGCGGCCGACACCGCGTCGTCCTCGGCATCGACCCACAACAAACCGGCCAGATACAGCTGCCTGGGCTCGCCGCTAGCCGCCATGCTGCGCAGGCGTGCCTGCATGGTCTGGCCGACCTGGCGCGCCCATTGATCCACCAGCGGATCGTTGGCCGCAGCCGCTGTGCTCGCAGGCGCTGCCGCCATGGCCGGATGTGCCACGCAGACGCTGCCAAGCCATAGCAACGCCGTGGTGATCAAGCGATATCCGTGCATGTATTGCTCCTGTCCATGTGGGCGCGCAGTGTTGCGGCCCAGCATTTCATACGGACCAGGCCCTATCAAGCCACCAGGCGTGCCAACAGCCAGGCCCATGCAGGCAGGGTCAGCAGCGACAGCAGGATGCTGTAGCCGACCATCGCTGCGGCCAGGCGCGGTGCCAGCCGATGCGAGATGGCCAGCGCGGCGGCGGTGATCATGGTGGGCATGGCCGATTCGAGCACGTTGGTCTGCAGCATCGCGCCATGCAGACCGAGCGCCAGCGACAGCGGCAACGCCAGGATCGGCATCACTGCCAACTTGAAGGCCAAGCCCACCGCCAAGGGTTTGAGTTCGTCCGCAGGCAGGCGCAACTGCAGCGAAAAGCCCACCGCCAGCATCACCAGCGGCAGCATCGCGTCGGACAGGCTCTTTAAGCCCGCGCCGATCCAGGTCGGCGGCTGCTCCGGCATCACCGTCAATGCAAACAGCAATGCCCATAGCGGCGGGAAGCGCAGCACGCGCAACAGGATCAGCTTTGCGGTCGGCGGAGTGTCGCCGCTGTAGCGGGCCAGCACATACAGCCCGAACGTCGATAACAGCACGAAGGTGCCGAACTGGTCGTAGACCACTGCATACGGCAGGGCGTGATCGCCGATCAATGCGCGCACCATCGGAAAGCCGATGAAGCTGGAGTTGGTGAACACCACGCACATCAGCAGCGCGGCGTATTCCTCGCGCTTGAACCGGAACAGGCGGCTGCAGCCCCACAGCAGCGGCACGATGATTGCGGTCAGCAGCCACGGCGTGGCGATCACTCCACCCAGCGATGCATCCAGGTGCAACCGCGGCACATAGGTCAGCACCGAGGCTGGCAGGCAGATGTACAGCACGATGCGATTGAGTACATCGGCGCTGTTGTCCGGCAGCACCCGCAAGCGCGCGAACAGCAGGCCCAGCCCCAGCATCGCCAGAATCAACGCAAATGCATCCACCGCCATGGCGTGGTCAGGTCCGTGGGAAAGCGGCACTCAGCATCGCATAGTGGGCGTCGTGCCTGGATCGGCGACGGGCTGGATCGACGACGGGCTAAATCGGCGAGCACGCCTACGCGTGGCGCAGATCGGTCGCTCAACGCCTGGCAACAGGCATGTCGAGGCTTGCCGCTTCCGGGATGTTGCCAAAGCTAGTCAGTCGAGGGCTCGGTGGTCGAATGAAAAGCTGCTTGCTAGACATGCATCGGCCACTGAGCCATTGAGCCGGCCCATCATTCTCCAGCGATGCACATCGCGCACCGCTCTTGACCGTGCACACCGACCATCTCGACTGGTCCTTGCCCGCCTACCGTCGCGGGACCTTACGCGGCATGGATGCCGCGTAAGAGCCTACACGGACGTACTTGCGGCGTGTCCCGCGATGGTGGGCGGGCAAGGGCCCTGCAGCAAAGCCGCAGATCAACCGCTCTACGATGAGCTATCGCACGGACGACTGCCTCAAAAGACCGACCATCTCGACTGGTCCTTGCCCGCTCACCGTCGCGGGACCTTACGCGGCATGGATTCCGCGTAAGAGCCTACACGGACGTACTTGCGGCGTGTCCCGCGATGGTGGGCGGGCAAGGGCCCTGCAGCAAAGCCGCAGATCAACCGCTCTACGATTGAGCTATCGCACGGGCGGCTGCTTCAAAAGACCGACCATCTCAACTGGTCCTTGCCCGCTCACCGTCGCGGGACCTTACGCGGCATGGATGCCGCGTAAGAGCCTACAGGGACGTACTTGCGGCGTGTCCCGCGATCGTGGGCGGGCAAGGGCCCTGCAACCCAGCCGCAGATCAACCGCTCTACGATTGAGCTATCGCACGGGCGGCTGCTTCAAAAGACCGACCATCTCGACAGGTCCTTGCCCGCTCACCGTCGCGGGACCTTACGCGGCATGGATGCCGCGTAAGAGCCTACAGGGACGTACTTGCGGCGTGTCCTGCGATGGTGAGCGGGCAAGGGCCCTGCAACAAAGCCGCAGATCATCCGCTCTACAACTGATCCATCAGCGCTGACCAATCCTTCGAAGCACGACATCCGAAGCAATCGACTTGGAGCGTGGCCGCGTTGCCCGCTGGCGCCGGCCGCAAGACGACGTGCGACGTGATGCATAGCGACGCGCTACGGGGCTTTCTGCAGCGCGCCCGCAGTCGAGTTACGGAAACGCAGGCGGGTTGGCCTGCCATGCCGCAAAGACCTCGGCCAGGCTGGCGCGTTCGGCCTCGCGCCAATCCGGCAGCAAGGTGGCGTAGCTGGCGGTGCTGCTCCAGCGATCCGGCCAGGTGCGCACTGCAGCGGCGTACCACTCGACCGCTTCCTGCTTACGCCCGGTGCGCCATAGCGCCAGGGCGGCGGTGGTCGGCAACCAGGCCGGCGCGGCCGGACGGCCGTTGGCCAGGCTGGCCCACTGCTGCAAGGCCTTGTCAGGCTGGTCGGCGCGCAGCAGATCCCAGCCGTAGTTCCAGGTGATGGCACGGTATTGCTGGCTGCCGTTGGAGACCAGCCCCAGGGCGCCCTGGTAGAGCTCGTCGCCCAACTGCGTGCGTCCACCGGCATAGGCCAGCGAGGCGAGCTGCGCGCGCGGTTCAGCCGCACGGGCGTCACGCTGCACCATCGCCGCCAGGCGGTCGACCACCGCATCGCCCTGCCCCTGCACCGCGACCACGGCCTTGGTGGTGCCGCGATCTTCGTCGAAATAGAACTCCTTGGGCTTGGGCAGGTTCTGCGCCTGCGCCATCGACCACACGCCCCCGAGCAGGGCCAACATCGCGGCCCATGCGTATTTCCTTTTCACTGGCTTTATCCCCTGACAGCAAACGACCCTTCCCGTCCCCATCGTAACCGCAGCGCGACGGCTGTGCATCCGCATGCAACGGGCGCGTGAAGAGCGACTGTTACACTTTGCACCGCCGTTTTGGAATCCGTCGGGCGGGTCATTGGTTTCAGATGACACGCACCGGGTCCCAGCCACCCTTTCCGGGCACGCCATGACCAGTACTGCTGCACTCTCTTCTCCCGACTCTGCCAACACGCCGGAGCTCGGCCAGGTGGATGCGGATTACACGCTGGAGCACAAGTACACGCGTGCCGATGGGCGCATCTACTTGTCCGGTGTGCAGGCGCTGGTGCGGCTGCCGTTGATGCAACGCCTGCGCGATGACGCCGCCGGGCTTGCGACTGCCGGCTTCATCAGCGGCTATCGCGGCAGCCCGCTGGGCGGTTTCGACCTGGAGCTGTGGCGTGCGCGCAAGCATCTGGACGCGGCCAGGGTGACCTTCACCCCCGGCCTCAACGAAGACCTGGCCGCCACCATGGTCTGGGGCACCCAGCAGACCAACCTGTTCCCCGGTGCCAAGGTGCAGGGCGTCTACGGCATGTGGTACGGCAAGGGCCCGGGCGTGGACCGCAGCGGCGATGTGTTCAAGCATGGCAACGCCGCCGGCACCTCGCCGTATGGCGGCGTGCTGGCACTGGCCGCCGACGACCATGCCTGCCGCAGCTCCACCCTGCCGCACGGTTCGGAAGAAGAATTCGTCAGCGCGATGATGCCGATCCTCAACCCGGCCGGGGTGCAGGACATCCTGGACATGGGCCTGCTCGGTTGGGCGATGAGCCGCTATACCGGGCGCTGGGTCGGCTTCAAGACCATTGCCGAGACGGTGGAGTCGTCGGCCTCGGTGGATGTGGATCCGTTCGCACGCAGCATCGTGTTGCCGGAGGACTTTGCGCTACCGCCGGGCGGCCTGAGCATCCGCTGGCCGGACCCGCCGGTGGATCAGGAAATGCGCCTGCACCGCTATGCGATCGCCGCCGCACAGGCCTTTGCACGCGCCAACCAGATCGACAAGATGGTGCTGGATTCGCCGCATGCGCGGCTGGGCATCGTCACCACCGGCAAGAGCTATCTGGACGTGCTGCAGGCGCTGGAATATTTGGGCCTGGATGCGCAGGCCTGCGCGCAGATCGGCATCCGCGTGTACAAGGTCGGCATGACCTGGCCGCTGGAGCCGGTGGGTATCAGCGCGTTCGCGCGCGGGCTCGACGACATCGTGGTGGTGGAAGAGAAAAAGGCCTTCATCGAGCGCCAGATGAAGGAGCTGTTCTACAACTGGCCGGCCAGTGCCGGTGCGCGGCCGAGCATCGTCGGCAAGTACGACGAGCAGGGCGAATGGATCCTGCCGTCCACCGGCGAGTTGACTCCGGCCACGATCGCGGCGGTGATCGGCAAGCGCATCCAGCGCTTTGCGCTGCCGTCCAGTGCGATGACCGAGTCGATCGAACAGCGGCTACGCTGGATGGACAGCAAGGAGGCCGAAATGGCCTTACCGCGCGCGCTGTTTCCGCGCGTGCCGCATTACTGCTCCGGCTGCCCGCACAACACCTCCACCGCGGTGCCGGAAGGCTCGCGGGCGCTGGGCGGCATCGGTTGCCATTACATGGTGACCTGGATGAACCGCTCCACCGACACCTTCACCCATATGGGCGGCGAAGGCGTGACCTGGTCGGGGCAGGCGCCGTTCACCGAAACACCGCACGTGTTCCAGAACCTGGGCGACGGCACCTATTTCCACAGCGGCTCGCTGGCGATCCGGCAGTCGGTCGCCAGCGGCGTCAACATCACCTACAAGATCCTCTACAACGATGCGGTGGCGATGACCGGCGGCCAGCCGGTGGACGGCACGCTCACCGTGCCGGACATCGCGCAGCAGCTGCGCGCCGAAGGCATCCACACCATCGCGGTGGTCAGCGACGACATCGGCAAATGGACGCGCCGGCGCGAGCGCTTCCCCAGCGAGGTGGCGTTCCACGATCGCAGCGAACTGGATGCAGTGCAGCAGCAGTTGCGCACGATCAAGGGCGTGTCGATCCTGATCTACGACCAGACCTGCGCCACCGAAAAGCGCCGCCGCCGCAAGCGCGGCAAGCTGGTCGACCCGCCCAAGCGCGTCATGATCAATTCGCTGGTGTGCGAAGGCTGCGGCGATTGCGGCGAGAAGAGTTTCTGCGTGTCGGTGCTGCCCAAGGAGACCGAATTCGGCCGCAAGCGGCAGATCGACCAATCCAATTGCAACAAGGATTATTCCTGCGTGTCGGGCTTTTGCCCGAGCTTTGTCACCGTGTATGGCGGTGCGCCGCGCAAGGGCCAACAGCGCGATGCCAGCGCCTTGCTGGGCAACCTGCCCGCGCCGCCGCAACGCACCACGCTGCAACAGCCCTGGAACATCCTCATCACCGGCGTCGGCGGTACCGGCGTGGTGACCATCGGCGCATTGCTCGGCATGGCCGGGCACCTGGAAGGCAAGGGCGCCACGGTGCTGGACCAGACCGGCCTGGCGCAGAAGGGCGGCGCGGTGACCACGCATATCCGCATCGCGCGCCGACCGGCCGATATCCACGCGGTGCGCATCGCGGCCGGCGAAGCGGATCTGGTGCTGGGCTGCGACATGGTGGTGGTCAACGATTATTGGGCCCTGTCCAAGGTGCGCGACGGCCGTACCCAGGTGGTGCTCAACACCTACGAAGCGATGCCGGGCAACTTCACCACCCAGCCGGATCTGCAGTTTCCCGCCGCCGAGATCATTGCCGGCGTGCGCACCGCATTGGGCGGCCAGGAGCCGCTGTTGCTGGATGCCACGCAACTGGCGACGGCGCTGCTGGGCGATGCGATCGCCAGCAACCTGTTCGTACTTGGCTATGCCTGGCAACACGGGCTGGTGCCGTTGTCGCATGCCGCACTGATGCGCGCCATCGAGCTCAATGGCGCGGCGGTAGCGATGAACCAGCAGGCGTTTGCGTGGGGGCGCCTGGCCGCGATCGACCTGCCGGCGGTGCAGCAGGCGGCCGGGTTGGGCAAGGGTGGCGAGCGTGCGCATGCCCAGGGCGATACGCCGCCAGCGCGCGCACCCGGCAGCTGGGAAGAACACGATCTTGGCGGGCAGACCGCACCGCACACGCTGGCGCAAGGCGACGGCAACACGCTGCATGGCGATGTCGATGCGCCCACGCATCCGCTCGACGACGAGCAGCTGGCGCAGTCGCTGGATGAAGCCATCGCGCGGCGCGTGACGTTTCTGACCGACTACCAGGATGCCGCCTACGCACAGCGCTATCGCAGCCTGGTCGAGCGCGTGCGCACGCACGAAGCGCAACAGGCGCCCGGCAGCAGCGCATTGAGCGAGGCGGTGGCGCGTTACTTCTTCAAGCTGATGGCCTACAAGGACGAATACGAGGTGGCGCGGCTGTATACGCGTGGCGACTTCCAGCGCCGGCTGCAGCAGCAGTTCGAAGGCGACTACACGCTGCGCTTCCACCTGGCACCGCCACTGTTGGCCAGGAAGGATGCGCACGGCCACGCGATCAAGCGCGAATACGGGCCGTGGATGTTCACTGCCTTCAAGCTGCTGGCGCGGCTGAAGTTCCTGCGCGGCGGCAAGCTGGATGTGTTCGGCTACAGCGCCGAACGGCGTGGCGAGCGTCAGCTGATTGCCGATTACGTGGCAACAGTGGACACGCTGCTGCAACGGCTGGATGCCGACAACGTCGGCCTGGCCGCGCAGATCGCCAGCATTCCCGAACATATCCGCGGCTACGGGCACATCAAGCACGCGCATCTGGAAGAAGCCAAGGCACGCGAAGCGGCGCTGCTGGTGCAGTGGCGCAATCCCAAAGCCTTGCATGTGGTGCAGGCGGCGTAGGGCTGCGGATCGGCGTTGCAGCGTTAAAGCGTTGCGCGCCGATGATGGGGCGTTGCCGGTGGTGCGGCAGTGACGGGCTGGTGGGTCGTGGCACAGATGCCGCGCAACGGCCGCTGCTGCGGCGACTGACCGCGTTGCCGCATGACGGCGGTCAGTGCCGGCTGGGGCGATGGGCTACCGGCGTCACGATCGGCTAGCCAAGGTGCCCCTGCAGCGCACGCGAGCGGTGCTGCGCATGCAGCGCCCCGCCCGTCATTCGAAATGCCGGCCGCGTCTCAGGCGAACCGGGCCACGCACAGTTCCCACATCGACCACTTCGCCACGTTGGGTGATCTGCACCACGTCGCTGCCGGCCAGATCGGCGGCAACGCTGCGGATCTGCGGCATCAGCGCGCGCCAGCGCATTTCGTCATCGCTGAGTGCGCGGGCAACCTCGGACGGGCAGATCGATTGCTCCGGCAGCCGGCGCGTTAGCAGCGCGCGGATGGTCGCGACGATCTGCCCGTCGTCAATCCGTTGCACGCCAGACGCCAGAACTCAGAGCGGGCGCAACACGCGCAGGCCGAACCAGTCCTTGGCATCGTTCCAGCCGTGAGTGACTTTCAGCCCCGCAGCGGCGGCAAGTTCGGCAAAACGCGCGTCGGTGTACTTGTAGCTGTATTCGACCTGCATCGCCTCGCCTTCGGCAAATTCGAATGTCTTGCCGCCCACCTGCACGCGCTGGGCGCGCTGGCTGATCAGGAAGGTTTCAATGCGGCCGCGTTCGCGCGCATACACCGCGTGGTGGCGGAAGCCGTCCAGGTCGAAGTCGCTGCCGATCTCGCGGTTGAGCCGCGCCAGCAGATTCAGGGTGAACTCGGCAGTGACGCCGGCCGCATCGTTGTAGGCGGCCTCGATCAGGCCGGCATCCTTGTCCAGATCGATGCCGATCAGGGCGCACCCGTCGCTACCCATGGTCTGGCGCATCGCATCGAGCAACTCGACGGCGGCATCATCGGTGAAATTGCCCAGCGTCGAACCGGGGAAGAACACCAGATGCCGGCGCGCGGGGCGCTGCGCCTGCGGCAGCTGCAGCGGCTTGGTGAAGTCGGTGCATACCGGCAGCATCTGGATCTGCGGGAACTGCTGCGCCAGCCGCGCGGTGCTCTCAAGCAAGGCAGTGCGTGAGATTTCCAGCGGCGTGTAGGCCACCACATCGCGCAGGCCCTGCAGCAGCAATTCGGTCTTGCGCCCACTGCCGCTGCCGTATTCGACCACGTGCACGCCAGCGCCGATCGCCTGCGCGATCGAGGCCATGCTGGCCTCCAGCAACGCCAGTTCGGTGCCGGTGAGGTAGTACTCCGGCTGCCGGGTGATCGCCTCGAACAACTGCGAGCCGTGCGCATCGTAGAAATACTTGGACGGCAGCGTCTTGGGCGTTTGCGACAGGCCGGCCAGCGCATCGGCGGTGATGTCGTCCGGTTGCGGGCGCAGGTCGGTCAGCGCGGCGTGCGCGCGTTGCATGGCATGGGCGGCGGCGTTCAAGGCAGATCCTTGGCAAGGCGCACGCCGGCAAACTGCCAACGCGCATCGGAGGGAAAAAAGTTGCGGTAACTGGCGCGGACGTGGCTGGCCGGCGTGGCACAGCTGCCACCGCGCAGCACCCATTGCGCATTCATGAATTTGCCGTTGTATTCGCCCAGCGACCCGGGCCACGGCGCAAAGCCGGGATATGGCAGGTAGGCGCTGCCGGTCCATTCCCAGACATCGCCGAACAACTGCTGCAGGCCGGTATCCACCGCGTCGGCGCCGCGCGGATGCAAGGCATCGCTATCGACGAAATTGCCCTGCACCGGCACACCGGTGGCGGCCTGTTCCCACTCGGCTTCGGTGGGCAGGCGCGCGCCGGCCCAGCGCGCGAACGCATCGGCTTCGAACAGGCTCAGGTGGCATACCGGCGCGTGCGCATCGCGCGGGCGCCAGCCATCCAAAGTGAATTCGCGTCCGTCCGCATCCCAATACAGCGGGTGCTGCCAGCCTTGCGCCTGCACCATCGCCCAGCCATCGCTGAGCCAGGCACCGGCACTGCGGTAGCCACCGGCGTCGATGAACTGCTGGAACTCGGCGTTGCTGACCACCCGATGCGCCAACGCATGCGCGCCGACCAGCACGCGGTGGCGCGGCGACTCGTTGTCGTAGGCGAAGGCATCGGCCTGCGGCCATGCCGCCGCGCCGATCTCCACGATCTGTTCGTCGCGTGCCTGCCAGCGCAGCGTGCTGGCGACGGCGGCAGGCGGTGCCGGCGCATCGCGGTACGCCGGCTGCAGCGGATTGCTCCACAGCGCGTGCTTGATATCGGTCAACAGCAATTCCTGGTGCTGCTGCTCGTGCTGGATGCCGAGCTGCACGATGGTGCAAGCCTGCGCATCCAACACCCCATCACGCAGGCGCTGCTGCATCTGCGTATCAACCGCAGCCCGGTAGTCGCGTACCTGCTGCAGCGACGGCCGCGACAACACCCCGCGACGCGCGCGCGCGTGCATCGGGCCCACGCTCTGGTAGTAGCTGTTGAACAGGAAATCCCAGGCCGGGTCGAACACACGGTAGGCCGGATCGGCCTGCAGCACGAAGCGTTCGAAAAACCAAGTGGTGTGCGCCAGATGCCACTTGCTGGGGCTGGCGTCGGGCATGCTCTGCACCATCGCGTCTTCAGCGCTCAGGGGTGCGGCGAGGCGATCGCTCAGCGCGCGGGTCTGCGCGTAGCGTTCCAGCAGCGTCAGCTGCTGTTGCTGGTGGTGGCCCAGCAGAGATGAGAGTGCAGACATCGCCATATGCTTGAGGAGCGCCTGTGAACGCGCCGTGTCGGCAGCGTGGCAGCCAGCGGTAAGCTGTCGCCATGTCTTCTTTTTCTCTGTCCAGCCTGCTCCCCGCGCCCGTCGAATGGGAACACCGCCAGCAGGCATTTGCGTTACCTGCCGACATCACCTATCTGGATGCCGCCTCGCGCGGCCCGCTGCTGCGCGCGGTGCAAGCGGTCGCGCATCAGGCAGTGGATGCGCTGGCCACCCCGTGGCAGCTGCCGTTCGATGCCTGGCTGCAGGACATCCAGCGTTTGCGCACGCTCGCTGCAGGCCTGTTCGACGACGATGCCGACGGCGTGGCGATGCTGCCCTCGGCTGCGCACGGCCTGGCGACCGCCGCACGCAACCTGCCGCTGCAACGCGGCGAGGCGGTGCTGCTATTGGAAGGCCAGTTCCCCTCGAACCTGCTGATCTGGCAACGCCGCTGTGCCGAGGTGGGTGCGCACATCGTGGCGGTGTCCACTGCCGGTGGCGATGCCTTGACCGCGGCGGTGCTGCAGGCCATCGCCCAGACACCTGCATTGCGCATCGTCACCTTGCCGCATGCGTATTGGCTGGATGGACGACAGCTCGATCTGGACCGCATCAGCGCCGCGGTGCACGCACGCGGTGCGGCGCTGGTGCTGGATCTGAGCCAGAGCCTGGGCGTGCTACCGACCGACCTGCCGCGCTGGCGGCCGGACTTTGTGGTCAGCGTCGGCCACAAATGGCTGCTGGGGCCGATGGGGCTGGCCTGGCTGTGGGTGGCCCCGCAATGGCGGGCGCACGGCGTGCCGATCGAAGAACACTGGATCGGCCGCGATGCCGGCAGCAGCTGGGAATTTCCGGTCGCCCAGGCGCCGTCCTATCGCAGCGGTGCGCGCCGGTTCGATGCCGGCGGCGTTGCCGATCCATTGCGGATTGCGATGGCGACGGTAGCCTTGCAGCAGGTCGCTGCCTGGCAACCGGCGCGCATCGCGCAGGCGCTGGGCGCGCTCACCGCGCGCTGGGATGCGGCGCTGCAGGCACGCGGTCTGGGCAGTTGGTGCACGCCCGCCCACGCGGCGCATCTGACCGCGTTGCAGCCGCCAGCAAACCGGCTGGATGCGGTGGCGACGGCGTTCGGCGCGCGCGGCGCGATCTGCACACGCCGGCACGGATGTTTGCGTATCGCGCCACACCTCAATGTCACCGAAGATGCGCTCTCAGCCCTGATCGCAGCGCTGCCAACTGCGTGACCGTAGGAGCGGACCTGGCCGCGACGGGGCGTTACCGGCTAAGCCCCGTCGCGGCCGGGTCCGCTCCTACGGGCTCAGCCGCGCTGGCGGATGCGCAGCCCACGCGGGGTGACCAAGCGCTCCAGGCCCTCGAACAGCGCCTGCACGATCAGTGCGAGCACCGCCGCAGGAATTGCACCTTCCAGGATCAGGCCGATGTCGTCCAGGCGGATGCCGGTGAGGATCGGTTGGCCGTAGCCGCCTGCGCCGATCAACGCGCCCAGCGTGGCGGTGCCCACGTTGATCACCGCCGCGGTCTGGATGCCGGCCACGATGGTGCGACGCGCCAGCGGCAGTTCCACCCGCCACAGGCGCGTCCATGCCGGCAGCCCGATCGCCTCGGCGGTCTGGCGCAACTCGCGCGGGATCGAGGTCAGCCCGGCATGCGTGTTGCGCACGATCGGCAGCAGGCTGTAGAGAAACAACGCCGCAATCGCCGGTTTGGCGCCGATGCCGAACAACGGAATCATGAAGACGAACACTGCCAGCGACGGCAAGGTCTGCAGCACGCCGGTCAACGACAGCACCACCTGCCCGAGCCGCGGCCGCCGGGCCGCCAGCACGCCCAGCGGCAACGCGATCAGCAAGGCGAAGACCAACGAGATGCCGACCAGGGCCAGATGCTCGCGCGTATGCCGTAGCAAACGCGCCACACGCGAGTCGGCTGCCGATGCCGGCGCAACGCCCAGCCACTGCGCAGCCACCGCCGCCTCGGACTGACGCTCCAGCTTCACCTGTGCGTTGAGCCGCTGCATGGTCGCCTCGTCGATGCGCCCCTGCAGCCCCTGCAATGCCTTGAGCATCGCCGGTGAGCGCTGCGCCAGGTCCTTGCGATACAGGAATACCGCCTGGTAATCAGGAAAGTAATGGCGGTCGTCGCGCAGCACCTGCAGCCGGTAATACGGAATTTCCGCATCGGTGCTGTACAGATCGGTGACCTCGATCGCTCCGCTCTGCAGCGCACGATAGGCCAGATCGTGATCCAGCCCGGTCGCGGTCTGCGGCAGTGCATAGGCGGCGCGCACGCCCGGCCAGCCATCAGCGCGCTGCATGAATTCGTTGCTCAGCCCGATCTTGAGCGATGGATGCCGTGCCAGATCCGACATCGAGGCGATGCCAAGCGCCTGCGCGCGCTCGACGCGCATGCCGAAGGCATAGGTGTTCTGGAAGCCGAGCGAGTCGGTCATCGCCAGCCCACGCGCGTCCAGTGCGGCGCGCAGTTCGGCCTGGCTGGCCTTGGGCAGCTGCAGCAGTTCCTGCGCCAGCGTGCCGGTGTATTCGGCGTACGCATCGATCTGCCCGGTCTCCAGCGCGCGCCACAGGATGCGCGTGCCACCGAGCTGCGCGCGGTGTTGCACGTCCACGCCGTCGCGCTGCCCGGCGGCGGTGGCGATCTCGCCCAGCAGCACGGCCTCGGTGAAGTTCTTCGAGCCGATCGTCACCTGCGCGGCCTGCGCACCGACGCTTGCGATCAGCAGTGCCACGGCGAGCAGCACGCGCGCGATCATGCGGCGTCGCCGATGCTGCGCTGCGCAGTGAGAAAGCGCTGCACGAACGGATCGGCCGGCTGTTCCAGCAAACTGCGTGCACTGCCCTGCTGCACCACCTGGCCGGCCCGCATCAGCACCAGGGTGTCGGCCAGGTAGGCGGCTTCGGCGACGTCGTGGGTCACCAGCACCACGGTCTTGCCGAGCTGGGCGAACAGCGCGCGCATCTGCGCCTGCAGGTCGTAACGCACGATCGGGTCGAGCGCGCCCAGCGGCTCGTCCAGCAGCAGGGCCGGTGGATCCAGCATCAGCGCACGGATCAAGCCCACGCGCTGGCGTTGACCGCCGGACAGCTCGGCCGGATAACGCGCCAGCAGCTCCGGCGGCAGCTGGCAGAGCGCGCACAGGGTTTGCAGGCGTTGGTCGATGCGCTGCCGCGTCCAGCCCAGCGTCTGCGCCAGCAACACCACATTGCTGCGTGCATCCAGATGCGGAAACAGCCCGCCTTCCTGGATCACATAGCCGATGCGCTGGCGCTGCGCCTGCAGGCCGGCGCGTTGCAGCGGCGCACCATCGAAGGCGACCGTGCCGCTGTCCGGCCACTCCAGCCCCACCAGCATCCGCAACACGGTGGACTTGCCGGCGCCGCTGGGGCCGATCAAGGCGGTGGTGATGCCGCTGGCGAACTGCAGGGAGACGGAGTCGAGGGCAATGGCCTGGCCGTAGCGCCGGCTGACCTGGTCGAGAGTGAACATGCGCTCGAGCTTGCCGAACGCAGCGTCAGACGCGCGCGAAGGTAGGCATCAGCGCGGCGGCGCCAGCAACTCGCGCGCGCTCAGATAGCCGTCGCCGTTGGCATCCTGCCGCGCGAAGCGCTCGATCAGCGTGGCGCGATGCGCGGCGCGGGTGATCGGTTTGCCGCGTCGGCCAGGCAGTTCATCGCCCTGCAGCACGCCGTCATGGTCCAGGTCGCGCTGCTCGAAGGCATAGCTCATCCAGGCCAGATATTCGTCGCGGCTGACCCGGCCATCGCCATCGGTATCCATGCGTTGCAGATACTGCTGGCTGTCCTGCACCTGGGCCTGCGCTTGCGCAAGAAAAGCCGGAGCGCATACGGCACCCGCCAGCAGCAGGCCGCGCGCGACCAAGCCATGCGATCCATGCACACGCACAGCAGTGCGCGTGCCGCCATGCTTACGACCCACTCAGCGCATAACCCTTCAGCCGCGCCGCATAAGCCTGTAGGGCGGCATTGCCGCTGGCTTCGGCCTCATGACACCACTGCTGCAGGTGCTTGAGCCGCTCGGACGCATCGTGGCTGCGCGCCTCCAGCACTGCAGTCAGGCGTGCGCGGTACTCGACCAGCGTGCGCATGCGCGGGCGCTCGGCCACCCAGTGCTGCAGTTGCGCGCGCGCATCGGGCTTGAGCCAACGCCCGTCATCGACCAGGCCCTTGCGCAGCCGCCGCGGCAACAGCTGCCGCAACTTGGCGCCGGTGGCCGCGGCCTCTTCGCGCAGCGCCGGGGTGAACACATTGCGCTGGTAATCGGTCATCGCCTGGAAGCGATGCGAGAGCAGGGCCTTGAGCGTGTCGGCATCGGGCACGGCGATGTTGGGGCGGATGTCCAGCGACGGCGCCACCCGCAGCACCTTGGCCAGGCCGATCGCCTGCAGCCCGCGAATGGCGACCCAGCCGATATCCAGCTCCCAGCGCCGCATCGAAAACCGCGCCGAGCTCGGGAACGCATGGTGGTTGTTGTGCAGTTCTTCGCCACCGATCCACAGCGCCCACGGCGTCAGGTTGGTGGAGGTGTCGGCCGACTCGAAATTGCGATAGCCCCACCAGTGGCCCAGGCCGTTGACCACGCCGGCAGCCCAGAACGGAATCCACGCCATCTGGATCGCCCACAGCGCGATGCCGGGCAAACCGAACAGCACCGCGTTGATCACCAGCAACGCGATCGGGCCGGCATTGGCATGCGGGGTGTACAGATGCCGCTCGATCCAGTCGGTGGGCGCGCCCTTGCCGTATTGCTCGATGTCGGCACGCTGCGCACGCGCTTCGCGGTACAGCTCCACGCCACGCCAGAACACCTGGCTGATGCCCTTGGTCTGCGGGCTGTGCGGGTCTTCCTCGGTCTCGACCTTGGCGTGATGCTTGCGATGGATCGCCACCCATTCGCGGGTGATCATCGAGGTGGTCAGCCAGGTCCAGAAGCGGAAGAAGTGCGCCACCACCGGATGGAAGTCCACACCGCGATGGGCCTGGCTGCGATGCAGGTACAAGGTCACCGCGAAGATGGTCAGCTGGGTGAACACCAGCAGCACCGCCAGCATGCCCCACACGCCCAGCCCGGCCACGCCGGAAGTCAGAAGGTCGATGATCGGGTCGGACAACATCGGCATCTCCACAGCGGCGCCATCGGGTTGGGTCGATGGAGACATGATGGGGGCGATGGCGGCAAACTTCACCCTTCGGATGCGTAGGGTGCGCCCTACATTTCTAAAGCGGTTCACACGCTTCCCCTCCCCACTGCGCCTGATGTCACCCGTATGACGGTTACTGCCGAGATGTCCACCGATCCTGCTGCTGTTGCCAACGCCATCCCGTTGATCGAGCTCGACCAGGCCAGCGTGATGCGCGGCCAGGTGCGCGTGCTGCATGCGCTCAGCCTGCGCATCGCGCTGGGGCAGCACACCGCCATCCTCGGCCCCAATGGCTGCGGCAAATCCTCCTTCATCAAACTGATCACCCGCGAGCTGTATCCGCTGGTGCGCGCCGACGGCCAGGCGGCGGTGAAAGTGCTCGGGCAGGTGCGCTGGCAGGTGGATCGCCTGCGCTCGCAGCTGGGCATCGTCACCGGCGACCTCAGCGTCAACCTGGCCGACATGCCGGGGCTGGATGTGGAAAGCGCGGTGCTGTCCGGTTTCTTCGCCAGCTATGTGGTGCCACCGCATCGGGAGATCAGCGACGACATGCGCGCGCGGGCACGGGAAGCCTTGGCCCTGGCGCGCGCGCTGCCGTTGCTGGACCGGCAATTTGCCGAACTGTCGGCCGGCGAGACCCGCCGCGTGCTGATCGCGCGTGCACTGGTCAACCGCCCGCAGGCGCTGCTGCTGGACGAGCCGTCCACCGGCCTGGACCTGGTGGCGCGACAGCACCTGCTCGACACCATGCGTCACCTGGCCCGGCAAGGCATCACGCTGATCCTGGTGACCCATCACATCGAGGAAATCGTGCCGGAGATCGCGCGGGTGATCCTGCTACGTGCCGGCACCGTCGTGGCCGATGGTCCGCGCGATGCGCTGCTCACCGACGCCAGCCTGTCGGACGTGTTCGGCGGCCCGGTGCGGGTGCAGCGCGACGGCGAGCGCTATTGGGCGACGGTGGGCGAGTAAGCACCATCCGCGCTACCGCGCACGCAGCCCGGGGACCTTGCGCAAGCTACGCGACGACAGCCGGCAGCCACGCGTTCCTTACAGGCCACAACCGCGGCCGACCGCGCCCTCAAGGCATGACCTTGGACACGGGACGCCGTCACCGCGGCTGCGCTTAGACTCGGCGCACGCACAGACAGGAGTCGTCCCGATGGCCCAGTGGTATTTCCATGTTCCCGGACAGGCCGATCGCGTCGGCCCGATCGACGATGCCAGCGCCCGCGCGCATGCCCAGCGCCAGCCCGACGCGCTGGCCTGGCGCGACGGACTCGATGGCTGGACACCGGCCCGCCAGCTGGCCGAGCTGCAGGGCGGCAGCGGCCTGCCGCCACCGCTGACCGGCGCAGCCGGGCGCGCCGACGAGATCGACTACCGCATCGTCGGCAACGACATGCAGTTCGTCGAGGTCGAGCTGGACCCGGGCGAAAGCGCCATCGCCGAGGCCGGCGCGCTGATGTACAAGGACGCCGTGGTGCAGATGGACACCGTGTTCGGCGACGGCTCGCATGCCGGCCAGAGCGGCGGCGGCGGGCTGATGGGCAAGCTGCTGTCGGCCGGCAAACGCGTGGTCACCGGCGAGAGCATGTTCACCACCGTGTTCACCCATGCCGGCAGCGGCAAGGCCAGGGTCGCATTCGCCGCGCCCTATCCGGGTACGGTGCTGGCGCTGCGCCTGTCCGAGCATGGCGGGCAACTGATCTGCCAGAAGGACAGCTTCCTGGCCGGCGCGCGCGGCGTGTCGCTGGGGATCGCGTTTCAACGCAAGATCCTCACCGGCCTGTTCGGCGGCGAGGGCTTCATCATGCAGAAGCTCGAAGGCGACGGCTGGGTCTTCGTGCATGCCGGCGGCACCGTGGTGGAACGCGAGCTCGGCCCCGGCGAACGCATCGATGTGGACACCGGCTGCGTGGTCGCCTACCACGCCGGCGTGGACATGGACGTGCGCCGCGTCGCCGGGCTGAAGAGCATGTTCTTCGGCGGCGAAGGCGTCTTCCTGGCCACCCTCACCGGCCCCGGCAAGGTGTGGCTGCAATCGCTGCCGTTCTCGCGCATGGCCGGCCGCATGCTGCAGGCCGCCCCGCAGGCCGGTGGACAGCAACGCGGCGAAGGCTCGATGTTGGGCGGCCTGGGAAGGTTGCTGGATGGCGACAACCGGTTTTGATGGGGTGACGCGGCCGGCGGCTATGCCGGCACCCTACTCCTGCCGGGAGAAGGTGGCGCGTCGCGCCGGATGAGGGGACCGGCGAAGCCTGCTGCGATCCCATGTGGCCTCGCTCCTTACCCTCACCCCCCGCTCCGCGCCCCCGGCCCGTGCAGGTGGCTGCGGCCATCGCCCGAATGAACGGCTCGCCCTTCTTGCCGGGACAAGGCAGTGCAACGCCTGCAAACGATGCCGTTCTGAACAATCTCCACGCACGCCAACCATCAGCGCCACCGTGACGGCACGCGTGTATTCTCCCTCGCCTTTCCCATCGACGTTTTCGCCATGACTGCGCTCCGCCGCCCACGCTCGCTTGCCCTGTTGTCCATGCTCGGTCTGCTCTCGGCCTGCGGTGGCGAGCCGCGCCCGGCAGCACCGGCGCCGGTGGTGCAGGCACCGTCTGCCGGCGCGGTCAAACCGGTGAAGATCGGCGTGGCGCTCGGTGGCGGCGCGGCCAAGGGCTTTGCGCATATCGGCGTGATCAAGATGCTCGAGGCCAACGGCTTTGCCCCGGTGGTGGTGTCGGGCACCAGCGCCGGCAGCGTGGTCGGGGCGCTGTATGCCAGCGGCATGGATGCGTTCCAGATGCAGGAAAAGGCCGTCGCGCTCGACCAGACCAGCATCCGCGATGTGCGGATCTTCTCCGGCGGCCTGGTGCAGGGCCAGAAGCTGCAGGACTACGTCAACGAACAGCTCGGCGGCAAGCCGATCGACAAGTTGCGCAAGCCGTTCGCGGCGGTCGCCACGCGGCTGGAAGACGGCGAACGCACCGTGTTCGTGCGCGGCAATGCCGGCCAGGCGGTGCGCGCATCCAGCAGCATTCCCGGCGTGTTCGAGCCGGTAACCATCGGCCAATACCACTATGTGGACGGCGGCGTGGTCAGCCCGGTGCCGGTGGATGCGGCGCGCCAGCTCGGTGCGGAGTTCGTGGTGGCGGTGGATATTTCCAGCAAGGCCAGCGGCAAGAATCCCGGCGATCTGCTCGGCACCGTCAACCAGTCGATCTCGATCATGGGCCAGCGCCTGGGCGAGGCGGAACTCAAGCGTGCCGATGTGGTGATCCGCCCCAAGGTCAACGACATCGGCTCGGCCGATTTCAACCAGCGTGGCGCCGCCATCCTGGAAGGCGAGCGTGCCGCGATGGCGGCGATGCCGCAGATCCGCGCCAAGATCGCGCAGTTGCAGGCGCAGCGCAGCAGCGCCACCCGCACCGCCGCCGAGCAGGCTGCCGCGGCCAAGGCAGAGGCGTATCAGCGCTGCCTGCAAGAGCGCTCGCGCTGGCAGAAACTGCGCGGCAAGGACGAGGCTTGCGTGGCGCCGTGAGGCGGAGGCGGTGCGATGCGCAGCTGATGCGGGTGCCGCGCGAGGTCATGCGGAGCTGAGTGGGCGTGGGCGCCTGTTTCGAGACGCGCGCATTTAAAGCCGATGCGTAGGCGACTGCGTTGTTGATGCCTTGTGTTGATGCACCGAGGGTGTGCCGGACAAGGTCGCGGCCTGGGCCGCTCCTGCAAGGATGCGGCGGTTCTTTTCGGGTGCGCTGAGATGTGCCGCGGAGGGGATCGCGGCCTGGGCCGCTCCTACGACGGCGTGGCATTTTTTTCAGGTGCGCTGAGGCGGGATGGGGTCGCGGCCGGGTCCGCTCCTACGATGGCGGGGCGGTCTTCGGGTGTATTGGGTAACGTCGGCGCGGCCAGCACCGCTCCTGTAGGAGCGGCCCTGGCCGCGATGCCTTACCCGTAGCAACGCCTGGCCTTGATGGGCAACGCCTCAAGCCCGGACTTCATGGGCAACGCCTCAATAGCGCCAACGCAACGACACGCTGACAAACCGCGGCTCGCCGTAGTTCTGGTAATCCAGGTTGGCCCAGTAGGTCTTGTCGAAGGCGTTGCGTACCGCCAGCGTGGCGGTCCATTGCTCGCTGATGCGGTAGTTGGCGTTGAAGTGCACCAGTGCATACGGGTTCTGCACCACGGTCACCGGCGTGGTGGCGCCGGTACCGTCGCCGGTGGGGCGCTCGATATTGAAGCCGCGCACAGCGCTCTGCCAGCTGACGCCGCCGCCAATGCTCAGGCGCTCCCAGGCGCCGGGCAGGCGCAGCTGGGTGGACAGCTGCAGGTAATCCTCGGGCAGGTTGGCGTAGATCGCATCGGTGGGCGGGCGCGTCACCTTGACGTGGGTAAAGCCGGCGTTGACGGTCCAGCCGGGCAGAATTTCGCCGTTGAAATCCATTTCCCAGCCACGGCTCTTGGTGCCGTTGATGCCGATGTAGGCCGAGTTGCCGTCCGGCAGCGAGGATTCCGGCTGGGTCATGTCGCGCACGGCGAAGTTGTCCTGCTTGGCCTCGAACACGGCGGCGGTGGCCATCGCACGGCCGTCGAACAACTGCGCCTTGATGCCGGCTTCCAGGTTGGAACCTTCCACCGGGGCGAGCAGGTTGTTGTCCTTGTCGCGGTAATTCTGCGGGTTGAAGATCTCGGTATAGCTGGCGTAGAGCGACACATCCGGCACGATGTCGTAGACCAGTCCCACATACGGGGTGACTTCGTCGCTCACCTCGTACCGGCCGCTGGTGCCGGTGTAGGCGCCGCTGGCGTCGAAGGCCTGGGTGCGGGTTTCCCAGGAGCTCAGGCGTGCACCGGCAATCAGCGACAGCGGGTCGGCCAGACGCAACCGGGTCGAGGCATACACGCCGCGCTGCGTGGTGCGCGCTTCGCTGCGGCGGCCGGTCCGCGCATAGGTCACTTCGGAAATATCGCCATCCCAGTTGCGGATATTGGGGATGAAATAACAGCGCTCGGGCGGGCCAAAGTCGTTAGGGCAGCTCGCCCAGTCATCGGGATAGGTCTGCGCGACGCCGTAGGAGGTCGACTGCAGATCCTGCCAGCTGCCGCCGACCACCACATCGTGCTGGCGGCCGAACAACGAGAAACCGCCGGACAGGTACACGTCCACGCCATCGCGCGCGTCGCTGGTTTCGCCGGCGCCGGTGCGCAGAAAGATGCCGCTGCCATCGGCGGCCGGATAGCCGGTGCCGTACACGCGCAGGCTCTGCACATCGCCCTTGGTGTGCGCGTAGTTGACGCGCAGCAACCAGTCCTCGCCGAAGCGTTGTTCCAGGTTGGCGAAGGCGGTGCTGGTCTCGCGCTGCCAGCGGCTCCACTTGGGCGCCATGTTGGTCGAGCGCGGCAGGTTGGCCGGCGAACCATCCGCGGCGAAGAACGGCACCGTGCCCCAGGTCGAGCCGATCGGACTGTTGTCCTGGCGCTGATAGCCGACGGTGAGCGTGGTGCTGTCGGTCAGGTCGCCTTCCAGCACCGCCATGCCCGACATCTTGTTGTCGTGGTAACGGTCGTAGTAGTAGTCGCGGTCCTGCCAGGCCGCGACCACGCGGCTGCGCCAGCGCCCGTCTTCGGTCAGCGGCGCATTGACATCGGCCTGCATGCGGCGGAAATCCCAGGTGCCGGCACTGACTGCGAACGAGGCATCGAAGTCCTTGCCCGGGCGCTTGCGCAGCAGGTTGACCGTGGCCGAGGGAATGCCGGCGCCGGTGAGCAGGCCGTTGGCGCCGCGGATCACCTCGATGCGGTCGTAGAAGACCGTGTCGTATTCCTGGTTGGTCGCACCGCTGTAGGTGGGCAGGCCATCGACCTGGAAGTCGGTGATCTGGAAGCCGCGTGCGAAATACAGCGGGCGCTGGGTGTCGTAGAACGACACGTTGACGCCGGTGACGTTGCGCATCACATCGTCGATGCTGAACAGCGATTGCTCTTCCAGCCGCTGCAGCCCGATCACGCTCACCGATTGCGGCGTTTCCTGCAGGGTCAGCGGCAGGCGTGTGGTGGTGGCCGGCTGCGCGCGGCTCACCGCGCCGTTGACGTTGACCTGGTCCAGCGTCTTGGCGTTGCTTGCATCGGCGGCGGCATCGTCAGCACGGGCAGCGCAGGGCGTCAGCGCCAACGCGCACAGCAAGGCAGCGGACAACGTGGCCAGGGGAGCGGAAATCGCGGGCATTGGAGGGTTCTCGTCGATCGGTGCGGGACGCGCGGCGTCACCGGGCAAAAAAACGCAGGCATGCGCGGCGCGTCCCACTCGGGCGACGAGCTGGCTGGCCCTGTCGGGCTGGCGGATCGACGAGAAGACATGCCGGGCGCAGCCGGATGTTACGCAAATGTAAATCGTTATCGTTTGAGAGGCAAGTCACAGTGCGTGTGCCTGCCTCACAGCCCGCCGGATCAGCCCAGATGCGAGAGCGGCAGGCCTTCCGGCGCTTTCACCGTGCGCAGCACGAAGCTGGAATTGACGTCGGACACGCCGGTCGCATTGAGCAGGCGGTCGAGCAGGAAGCGCGAGAAATGCTCTAGGTCGCGCACCTGCACCTGCAGCAGGTAATCCATGTCGCCGGTGAGCGCCCAGCAGGCCACCACCTCGTCCCAGCCACGCACGCCCTCGGCAAAATGTTCGATATCGGCCTGGCCGTGCTGCTCCAGCTGCACCCGCACGAAGGCCTGCAGCCCCAGCCCCAGCGCCTTGGCATCCAGGCGCGCGCCGTAGCCGGCGATGATGCCGGCCGCCTCCAGCCGCTGGGTGCGGCGCAGGCAGGCCGAGGCCGACAGATTGACCTGCACCGCCAGCTCCGCATTGCTGCTGCGGCCCTGCGTCTGCAGCAGGGCGAGCAGGCGCAGATCGGTGCGGTCCAGGGCGATTGGCTGGTCCATATGTTGCGCAGCAGCAGAGGATGACGCACGAATCTTGCGCCCGGAAGCATCGGACACGCAAGATTCGCAATCCCGTTGCGCGACCGTCGGGCTAAGGTGAGCGCTGATCATCGGGAACCGCCGCCGCATGAACATCGCACCGCAACGCGTCGAGAATCAGCTCACCGACAAGGGCTATGTGCCGGTCTACACCACCGCCGTCGTCGAGCAGCCGTGGGATGGCTACAGCGCCGACGACCACGCCACCTGGGGCACCCTGTATCGCCGCCAGCGCGCGCTGCTGGTCGACCGCGCCTGCGACGAGTTCCTGCAGGCGCAGGATGCGATGGGCATGGGCGAGACCCACATTCCGCGTTTCGATGCGCTCAATGCGGTGCTACAGGCGGCCACTGGCTGGACCCTGGTCGGCGTGCAGGGCCTGCTGCCGGAGCTGGATTTCTTCGAGCACCTGGCCAACAAGCGCTTCCCGGTGACATGGTGGATCCGCCGCCCCGATCAGATCGACTACATCGCCGAACCGGACCTGTTCCATGACCTGTTCGGGCACGTGCCGCTACTGATGAATCCGCTGTTTGCCGACTTCATGCAGGCCTATGGCCGTGGCGGGGTCAAGGCGCACGGCATCGGCGCGGACGCGCTGCAGAACCTCACCCGCCTGTACTGGTACACGGTGGAATTCGGCCTGATCGCCACGCCGCAGGGGCTGCGCATCTTTGGTGCCGGCATCGTGTCGTCGAAGGGCGAATCGCTGCACTCGCTGGAATCGCCGGCGCCCAACCGGATCGGCTTCGACCTGCAACGCATCATGCGCACGCGCTACCGCATCGACAGCTTCCAGAAGACCTACTTCGTCATCGACAGCTTTGCGCAGTTGATGAGCGCCACCGCGCCGGATTTCACCCCGATCTATGCGGATCTTGCGCAGCAGGCGCAGGTGCCGGCCGGCGAGGTGCTGGACACCGATCGGGTCATCCAGCGCGGCAGCGGCGAAGGCTGGAGTACAGACGGCGACGTGTGAGGCTGCACCGACTCGACACCACCGCCGAGCCGGACTATGGTCAAACCTCCCCATACCGCCTTCGCTCAATGGACCTGACGCAGCTTCGCATCCGGCGCTTGGAGCTGGACGACACCCGCCTGCTGTTCACCCTGGCCAACGGCATCCGCATCGACGAGCCGATCAAGGCGCAGCGGCTGTTGTTGAAGGCAACGCCGCCGCAGCGCGCGCAATGGCAGCTTACCGACGACGGCTTCGGAGTGAACTGGCCGGCGGTGGCGCCGCCCACGGAAGAGGGGCTGCTCAACATGCCCGAGTTGCTGTGGCGCCGCCGCAGCGCACGTGCGCAAACCAAACTGACCGCGCTGCGCGGACGCATGGATGCCCTGTCGCCGGGCGAGCGCGAGCTGGTGGCATTGGCGCGGCTGGATGCGGACATGAGCGAGAGCGGCTATGCACGCTACTTCGACCGCTGGGACGCCGCTACCCGGCGTGACGCATTGCAGGGACTGGGCGCGATGGGCGCAGCGCAGGCGCGCCAGGCGATCGAAGGCCTGGGCACGGTATTCGAACGCTTGGAAGAAGACCCCAACCTGCTCAGCATCGAAGACATTCTCGACGCGATGAGCGAGACCGACCGCCAGCGCGTGGATGGCTGGGAAGAGGTCTACTACCGACGCTCCGGCGAACTGGCCCGACTGGGCCTGACCCACTACGGGGTCGACAAGGCGTAAGCACGGGCGCTGTGCAGCGATTTCGCGCAGCGACGCCGCGGGTGTTGCCAGGCACACACCTCTGGTCGCCGTCAGCTTGCGCGCGCCGCCGTGCACCTGGGCAGGCTCACTGGCTGCGCTGGACCCGTGGGCTACGCGGACGCCGGCCCAATGGCAGGGATAGCGTGAAGGTGCAGCCCTTGCCGATGCCGTCACTGCTGGCGACGACGCTGCCGCCGTGCACCTCGACGATCTGCCGCACCACTGCCAGGCCGATCCCCAGGCCTGCACCGTTGAATCCGATCGCGTGGTCGTCCTGCATGAACGGCTCGAAGATGCGCTGCAGCGCGTCGCCGCCGATACCGATGCCGTTGTCGCTGACCACGATGATGGCGCGGCGGCCGTGCAGGCTCAGCTGCAGGCCGATGCGGCCGCCTTCGGGAGTGTATTTGGAGGCGTTGTCCAGCAGGTTGCGCAGCACTTGCGACAGGCGCACACCGTCTCCGCGCAGCAGGGTCGGCTGCGGCGGCAAACGCAGCGCGAATGATTGCTGGCGTTCGGTGATCAGCGGCAGACACGCCGCCGCGGCTTCTTCGATAACCGCATGCAGGTCGATGGATTGCTTGAGGATGCGCAGCTTGCCGGTGCGCACGCGCGACAGATCGAGCAGGTCGCCGATCAGGCGCGTCATGTGCTGCACCTCGTGCTCGATGATGTGCCGCATCCGCGGCAACTCGGCGCCGGGCAGGCTGTTGAGCATCGAACTGGCGACCAGGATCGGGGTCAACGGATTGCGCAATTCATTCGCGACGAAGGCCAGCATCTCGTTCTGTCGTTGCACCCCTTGCTCGGCTGCCGCATGCAACTGCTGGGCGCTCAGCGCGGCCAGGATCAAGGCGCTATTGGCCTGACGCAGCGCATCGTGCGGATCATCCGGCAACGGTCGCGGATCGGCAGCGGCCGGCGCCGGAGCGGCATGCTCCAGGTCCAGGGCGATGCAATCGCGGTAGAACATGAAACGCGCCGCGACGTTGCGCTTGGCGCAGTACATCGCATCGTCGGCATGCTGCAGCAGCGTCATCCCGGTCTCGCCATCGTCCGGGTACACGCTGATGCCGATACTCGCCCCCAGGTGCAGCTCGTGCTTGCCGACCAGGCAGGGCGTGTCCAGGCTTTGCACCAGCTGGCGGGTGATGGTGGCGGCCGCATCGTGGCTGTCGACACCGTCCAGCAACACCACGAATTCGTCGCCGCCGTAGCGCGCCACGATGCCCGAGGGCGCCGCCGCCGCAGTGAGCCGCTGCGCGGCCAGGCGCAGGAATTCATCGCCGGTGCTGTGCCCGAATAGATCGTTGATGCGCTTGAAATCGTTCAAGTCCACAAACAGCAAGGCAATCCGCGTGCTCTGGTGCTGCGCGGCGACGATGGACTGTTCCAGCCGCTCGAACAGCAGCGCGCGGTTCGGCAATTGCGTCAACGGATCGCGGTTGGCGTTGCGCGCCGCTTCGCGCAATGCGTGCGCGTGGTCGTCCAGCTTGCTGTGCGCCAGCAACGAGGACAGCACCAGCTGTTCGTTGGCAGCCTGCAGGTCGGTATGCAGCGCAGACGGCAACTGGCTCTTCAGACTCGCCAGATCCTGATGCAGATGCCGCAGTTGCCGCCGGACGCTGCGCGTCTGGCGCCGCAGCTCCGATAGCTCGCGCCTGGCGAGGTCCGTATCGGCGTTGCGGGGCGGCTGCTCCATGCTCATCCGCCGTCGGCGGCAGCCGGCTTGCGGGTGGACCTGCCGCTGAGCAGGCCTTCCTGCTGCAGCAACGGCGCACCGAGATGCAGACCGGCCTGGTCGATATGGAACTCGCGCAGCTCGTCCGAATGCGCGCTGGCCCGCACCTTGACCACCGCCAGGATGCGCCGCAGCCGGCTGTCCACTTCGACGTAGCGCTGCACGATGATGGCGTCGGTCATGAACGCGGTACCGTAGGGGCTGAAGCGCAGATCGGTGTAACGGTCCTCCAGCTCGGAGGTCATCACCACGGTCACGCCGGTGCCGGCCAGGGCCACCACCAGGCGCGACAGCGATTCGCGGAAGTCCTCGCGGAAGGTGGGCGCCAGCGCCAGCTCGAATGCGGACAGCGAATCGATCACCACGCGCGAGGCGCCGAGGCGCGCGATTTCCTGCAGCAGCAGCGCCAGGATCTCGTCGATCGATAGGTCCGGCGCGCGGCTGTCCACCACCGCGACCTGACCACCGGCGATCAGCGCCGACAGCGCCGGGATGCGCGAACGCGGGCCATGCTGTTCAAAGCGCGCCAGCACCCCGGTCTCGCCGTTGCGCACGCCTTCGATCAGGAATGCCGCTGCCAGCAGGCTCTTGCCCGACCCGGACGGCCCGGCCACCAGCAGCGAATAGCCCTGCGGCAATCCGCCGCCGAGCATGGCATCGAGCCCGTCGATTCCCATGCCCAGACGTGGTGCCACGTGCGCCGGCAACGCATCCTGGCGGCCGCCCACGCTGGGGATTGGGGCGAACACGCGCAGGCCTGCGCTGTCGATGCGGAAACTGTGCAAGCCCGGCAGGGACGGCCTGCCGCGCATCTTCATGACCTCCAGCTTGCGCACCATCGAATTGCGCTGCACGCTCTGGCGCAGCCAGATCAGCCCGTCGGCGACCGTGAATACCGGGTTGGCATCGGTCTCCACGAAGTACTCGCCGATCAGGAAGGTGGTGGATTGCCAGCTGGTCATCAGCATGCCCAGCTGCTGCACGAAACGCTGCAGGTTGTTGTGCACGTTGCCGTCGGCATTGCTGGCCAGCACCACCGAACGGAACGAATCCACGAACACCATTGCCGGCCGATGTGCCTGCACCTCGGCCACGATGCGCAGCAGCACCTGGTCCAGATCGCCGGCCAGGGTTTCTTCGGACAGATTGATGAAATGGATCGCGCTGCTGATCGCCTCGGCGTCGAAGAAGTCGAACTGCTGCTGGTAGCGCAGCATCTTCAACGGCGGCTCGCCCAGCACGGTGAAATACAGTGCAGGACGCTCCGGCGTTGCCAGTGCGAACATCAGCTGATGCGCCAGCGTGGTCTTGCCACATCCGGGCGGGCCGGCGATGAGATTGAACGAAAACTCGGGCAATCCTCCACCCAGCACCTCGTCGAGCCCGGGTACGCCGGTCTGCAGGCAGTGGATGGCGACTTTGCTGCTCATGGAATGTCCTGCGCGGAAAATCCGCTGGAAAAAGTGACCCAGACCGAACGCAACAAGCGCTCGGTCAAGGTTGGGCCGATCATGCTGACCAGCACCGCATGGAAGGTGTGCACGAAGGCAGCGCCGCCAGCGGCGGCCGTCTCCGTACGCTGTTGACGCAGCACCACGCCGACGGTCTCGACCGCATTGCGGTCATCGGACGCCTCGACCGCAACGAAGGCCTCGTCCAACCACGGAAACTCGTCCTTGGTCAGAAACAGCGCACGCTTGAACAGCGCCGCGACACCGCGCGGTCCAAGGATGGGAGTCAGCACCTTGTCGATTTGCTGCAACATCGCCACGACGGTGGACGCGATCGTCGATGCTTCAGCACCCGCAGCGACCTGTCGTTCGAGAATTGCCACGGCTGCGGCTAGTGCAGGATGATCCATGCCTATGCGCGGGCCTGCGAGAGTGTCGGTCCACTGTATACCGTTTCCGCAGTCGCAACCGGTCGCAGAGCAGGCACCTGCATGAGGCTGCTCGCTCGCTCGCGCGCCGCGCACGCTGCACGCGAAAGCGAACCCATGCCGTCTGCCCGGTTACGCGCACCAGCCAGGCTGATGCGCGGCATTGATACGTTGCTACGCAGCGCACTGGTGCTGGTGCCGGCCGTGTTGGTGGCCTGAGTGCGCCAGGGAACGCGGCTGCGTGCGCGATCAATTACGCGGCTTACTGGCTCGCCGCCTGCCCTGCAACGCAGCCAACCTGCAGCCGCTGATGACATCTCTGACGCACTGTCACCGCAGTGCGTCGATGCCGACGCTGCAACGCGTGCGTTGCGCAGCGTTGGTCAGGTGCCGGCAAGCGATGCCGCGCATGACTCACAGCCGGCATTGCGCATCGTCCACACCCGCCACGCGCTCCCATTGCCAGGTGTCCACCTGCTCGCCGCGTGGCAGATAGTCCACGTCGAATTCCTTGCCGTCGCGGCGCAGGCGCAGCTTCAGGTGCTGGGTCTGATTGCCCTGGATGCCGTCCTGCGGCACCGGCCGCACGATCTCGTCGCCATTGCGTACTCCCGCCTGCGCAGCCGCAGACTCCGCCATCAGGCCGCGCACGATGCGCCTGGGTTCGGCCAGCACCGCCGGCTCGAATCCCAGCACGTAGCGCCGCAATGGCTTGCTGGTCCTGCGGAAGCACGGCCCGAACGCATCCGATGCCGGCAGCGGCGCAGTTCCGGCCAGGAAGGCGTGGAAGTCCTGCACCGCCGTGTCACCCAGCTCTGCTCTCAACAAGGCCTCCCAATCGGCCTGGGTTGCCTCGCGCTGCTGCCCGATCTCCAGCAGCGCACGCAACAGGTCATCCAGCGAACGTCTGCCCTGCGATCGCTTGCGCAGCGCATCGTTGACCGTGGCCAGATACAACATGCCGCGGTCGTAGGCGAGCGTGCGGATGCGGGTGTCCTTCCAGAATCCCTCATCGATGCGTGCGTTCGGCAGATTTCCCAGCGCATTGGTGTAGTAACGCGCCGCGGTCATGTTGAGCGTATCCAGGAATTGCTGCGGAGTGAGCAAGCCGAATCGCAGCGGCAGAAGCGCCTCGTAAAACACCGCCGAGCCTTCGCTGAACCAGGTCGTGGACTCGGGCCCGTGCCGGGACAGGTGCGGCTGGTAGGTATGGAACATCTCATGCGACAAGGTGATCTTGATCAGGTCCAGATCGGCCCCGTCCCCTTCGCCATAGGTGGTGACGAAGGACTGGTTCAATGCGGTCCCGCCGCCGGCGTTGACCGGGTTGTAGCGCAGGAAGATGGTGTAGGGCGCGGGCGCGGGCTGCGGAAACAGCAGCTCGAACTGGTCGTGCAGCTTGCCCACCCACGCGGACAACGCGGCCGCATCGAAGGGCGGTTGCCCCTGCCAGGCGACCGAGAACCCGTCCGCACGCGGCACGGCCGGCCAGCGCCCAACCTCCCCGGCCATGAAGAACACGCCGGACAAGCTGTTGTTGTCGATCTGCGCGACCTGCACCGTGCCCTGGCCGAACGAGCTCACTCCCTTGGCGCCGTCGGGCAGCTGCGACAGATCCCAGCGAATGGTCAGCGCGTAGCTTTGTTCTTCCGGCGGCAGCGCCAGAAACATGCTCGACAGCGCAGAAAAGGCATGGTCATCGTTGCGGAACGAAATTGGCGGTGCCGGGCCGCGCGGCGGCCGAGTCGCATTGGCCGGGACACGGTAGTGCAGGCTGAGCGGGCCGCTGAGCGCACGTGGCGCAATCCAGACGCGCAGCGGGCCCTGGTCACCGCTTTCCTGCGCCGTGGCCGCACGCCCGGCAAGCTGCACCGTCCCCTGCGTATCGGTGGCTTCGATCGCGGCGATGTGCTCGGCAGCGGTATCCACGTTTTCCACCTGCATCGGCAGCTGCGCCACGATGCCGCCGCGCGCAACGCGAAGCGTCGCCAGGCGCAGACGCACCTCCACCGTGCTCACTTCGCCCTCGACTGCGTGCGGTGCCAGCTCTAGGTCCAGCGCAACCGGAGCAGGCTCTGCCGGCGCCGGGCTGGCCACTGCGCCAGCGGCCAGCGTGAGGAGTACACACAGCAGCGACCAGGGAGTTTTCATGCGCGTCGGGCGGTTGGGGATGGCCGATCATGCCGCCGGTCGAGGCCGCCTGCCAGCATGCCGAAGGTCATGCTGCGCAATACGCAGCGATGGCTGCCGGCCTGGACCGAATGACACCGCAGTACAGCGGTGGGGCGGCGCAGTTGCGGTGCCGGCAGGTGCGGTGCACCGGGGCGACGGCTCAGCCTGCCGGCTTGGCGAGATAGGCCAATAGCAGCACCAGTGGCTCATCGCCGGTCTGCTGCAAGGCATGGGTGCTGCCCGGGCGCGTCAGTAGCGCATCGCCGGCAGTGACCTGGTACTGCTTGCCGTCCAGCGCGTACAGCCCGCGCCCGCTGACGATGTAATAGATCTCGTCCTTGTCATGCAGATGCAGGCCGATGCCGGCGCCCTTGTGCAGCACGCGCTTGCGCAGCACGAGCGGCAGCTGCGGTGCGTCGGCGAAGAACGGATACGCCGTGGTCGGCCCGGCGCCGCCATGCGGGCCGGGTTGCGCGCGTGCGAGATCGCGTTCGTGCACCACCAGCGAGGGATGCGCCTGCGCCGCGTTTGGGGCGGCGGTGTCGGCGGCGGCGCCGCAATCGGCATCGCGGAGAAGCTGTGGCTTGAGAGCGGGTTGCAACTGCACCCAGCCATGCACGACCAGGCATGCCACGGCGGTGGCGCCGGCGCGGCTGAAGTGGGTGCCGTCGGCTTTGCCTTGTTCGGGAACGAACAGGAAGTACGGCCTGGCCGCCTGTTCGCCGAGGGCACGGATCCAGTCGCTGGAGCTGGCATTGAGATCGATGAGGCCCACGCGCTCCTGCGCGGCGAGTTGCTGCATGGCCAGGGTGTAGCGGCCGTGGGTGTCGAGCAGCGCGCCGAAGTCGTAGAGCAGACGGGCGGCGGGCGTGATCAGGATCGGCGTGGCGCCCTTGTCGCGCGCGGTGGCGATATAGCGGCGCAGGAACTGCTGATAGTCGCCCTGCGGGTCGGTGTAGCGGGTTGGATCTTCGTGTTTGGCGTCGTTGTGGCCGAACTGGATCAGCAGCACGTCGCCGGCCTGGATGTCCTTGGCGATGGCATCCAGGCGCCCTTCGGCGATGAAACTGCGGGTGCTGCGGCCGCCCTTGGCGTGATTGCGCACCTGCCATTGCGCCGGGTCGAACCACTCCTGCAGCATCTGGCCCCAGCCGGCCTGCGGCGCACGCTCGGCACCGTATTCGGCGGCGGTGGAATCGCCGGCGATGAAGATGCGGTGTGGATCGGCGCGGGCGCTATCTGCGCAGAGCAGCAGCAATGCGAACAGCAGCAGACGCATGGTGGGCTCCGGGAAAAATGCTTAGGACGCGACGCTGTTCCTTCTCCCATCGGAAGAAGGTGCCCGAAGGGCGGATGAGGGTGCGGCGGCACAGGAAATGTTGGACGGCCGTACTGTCGTCTCAAGCCTTCCAAGCCTTTGCCGTTTAGGGCAGCTGTCTTCCGCCTTACCCTCACCCCAACCCCTCTCCCGGCGGGAGAGGGGCTAAAACGCACTGACTAATTACGCAGCTGCTGCAGTGGCTTCGGGCTTGCCCAGCACGCCGGCGACGAAGTTGCGGATCTCCGCGTCCTGCGCATTGTCGAAGAAGCACTGCTGGAAACGCTCGCCGCCCACGGCCTGCTTGATCAGCTCCGGGTCGATGGCGCGCAGGCCGTCAAGGTAGGACTTGGCGGTGGCCTGCTTGACCTGGGTCAGGATGCCGGCATTGGCGGCTTGCGATTCTCGACGCTCGGCCGGGTAGCCCATGCCGCGCTCGCCGCTGAAGGCCTTTTCGAAGATGTAGCGCACGTTGATTTCCGCGCCCCAGCCGTAGCCCTTGGCGAACGCCAGCGACAGCGCGTTGCCGTTGTTGACCTGGGCGAACAGGTAGGCGTCGGTCGGCTCGATGCAATAGCCGCAGAACACGCCCGGATGCGCATTGAGCGACATCATCGCGCCCTGGCCGGTGCCGCAGCCGGCGACGACGAAGTCCACGGCCTTGGAGTTCAGCAGCAGGCTGGCGACGATGCCCAGGTGGATGTAGGTCAGGCGGTGGTCGTTGTCGCCGTCCATGCCGACGTTGAAGACGCTGTGGCCCTGCTCGCCGGCGACGTCGTTGAGCTGCTGCAGGATCACCGGGTTCTTGCCGGCCTGACTGAACTCATTCATGAGTGCAATTTTCATGGGGATGCTCCGATTGGTTGGGGAAGTTGTGTCGACTGTGCGATTGGATTAGGTGTGCGCGCCTGGATGCGGTCTTGCTTCGCTTTTCAGGTGCTTGTCGGTGAGCGATCAGGTGCTGAAGAACTTGTCGGAGCTGCGGCACGCGTCTGGTCATGTGCGTGCACCCCGCCCCTCATCCGCCCTTCGGGCACCTTCTCCCGGAGGAAGAAGGCACCGCGTGGGTTTGACTCAGCGTGCCAGCCAGCCGCCGTCGACCGGGATGATGGCGCCGTTGACGTAGTCCGAGGCGCTGCTGGCCAGGAACACCGCGGTGCCGCCGAGGTCGGCCGGCACGCCCCAGCGCGCGGCCGGGATGCGGTCCAGGATGGCCTTGTTGCGGTCCTGGTCGGCACGCAGCTGGGCGGTGTTGTCGGTGGCCATGTAGCCGGGCGCGATGGCATTGGTGGTCACGCCCTTGCTGGCCCATTCGTTGGCCAGCAGGCGGGTGATGCCGGCGATGCCGGACTTGCTGGCGGTGTAGGACGGCACGCGGATGCCGCCCTGGAACGACAGCATCGAGGCGATGTTGATGATCTTGCCGCTGCCCTGGGCGATGAAATGGCGGCCGGCGGCCTGCGCCATGAAGAAGGCCGATTTCAGATTGACGTTCATCACGTCGTCCCAATCCTGCTCGCTGAAATCCACCGCGTCGGTGCGGCGGATCAGGCCGGCGTTGTTGACCAGGATGTCCAGGCGACCCAGGCCGTCCAGCGTTTCCTTGAGGATGCGCTCGACCGGTTCGACGCTGATCAGGTTGGCCTGGATGGCGATGAAGCGGCGGCCCAGGCCCTTGACCAGTTCCTCGGTCTCGGTCGGCGCCTGGATGCCGGCGGCGGCGATGTCGGCGCCGGCCTGCGCCAGTGCCAGCGCGATGCCCTGGCCCAAGCCCGTGTTGGCACCGGTGACCAGTGCGACCTTGCCTTCGAGACTGAACGGATTGCTCATTACCTTATCGCTCCTGCTGGGTGTGCCACGTTGGATGAGTGCGTGCGTCCGCGCGATGCGCGGCCGCTGGCATGGGGTGGAACTGGCGCGTCGATGGCGCTAGCGCATCGACGCGGTGAGTGCGGTGCTGCCCGGCACGCTTGGCCTTACTTGAGCTGGCAGATGTCCAGCACGTGCATGTCGGTGTAATCCAGGTTTTCGCCGCCCATCGCCCAGATGAAGGCGTAATTGCTGGTGCCGGCGCCCATGTGGATGGACCACGGCGGCGACACCACCGCTTCGTTGTTCTGGATCACGATGTGGCGCTGCGCGTCCGGCTCGCCCATGAAGTGATAGACGCGGTCGTTGGCGCCGAGATCGAAGTAGAAATACACCTCGCTGCGGCGGTCGTGCAGATGCGGCGGCATGGTGTTCCAGACGCTGCCCGGCTTGAGCACGGTCAGGCCCAGCAACAGCTGCGAGGACTGGCAGGTGGTCGGCACGATGTACTGGTAGATGGTGCGCTCGTTGCTGGTTTCCAGCGCGCCGCGCTCCAGCGCCACGGCATCCTTGATCGACAGTTGCTTGGTCTCGAAACGCGCATGCGCCGGTGTCGAGGCCAGATAGAACCTGGCCGGGTTGGCGGCATCGTCCGAGGCGAAGCTGACATCGGTGCTGCCCATCGCCACGTACAGGCCGTCCTTCGGCCCGAGCGTGTAGACGGTGCCGTCCACGGTCACGCTGCCGGTGCCGGCGCCGACATTGAGGATGCCCAGCTCGCGGCGCTCCAGGAACGGATGGCCGGCGGCAGACGCCGGTTCGGTCTGCCTGGGCAGTTCCAGCGTGGTGCCGAGCGGTGCTGCGCCACCGAGCACGAAGCGCTCGTAGTGGGTGTATTTGAGCGTGACCGCATCGTCGACGAACAGGCCATCGAGCAGATAGAGCTCGCGCAGGTCGTCGTTGCTGGCGCCCTTGATGGCGTCGGGATGGGTGGCGTAGTGGGTCTTGCAGTACAGGGACATGCGCGATCTCCGGTGCCAAGCGCGGGGGGATTGGCTTGCACCAGGCCATTCTACCGGCTCTGGTTAACCGGTGTCATTGCGCAGTGCACGATAGCCGCATGGCGGTGCGCCGGCCTCGCCCTTCTCCCGTCGGGAGAAGGGGCGCGTAGCGCCGGATGGGGGTACGAGGCTGCGCGCGCTCCCTAGTGGGAGGGGCTTGACGCGCTCAATCTTCCGGCGGTTGGCAGGAGTCGCGCACGATCAGGTGCGGGCGCACGCTGGCGGTGGGCAGTTGCGGGGCGTTGTCGGGCTGGATCAGCATCGCCGCGGCGGTGCGGCCGGTGTCGCGGGTGTGGCGGCGCACCGAGGTCAGCGGCGGCCACAGGCGCGAGGCCAGCGAGCTGTCGTCGTAGCCGATCACCGACAGCTGGCGCGGGATGCTGATGCCGGCGCGCAGCGCGACCTTGTAGATACCGGCGGCCATTTCGTCGTTACCGGTGAAGATGGCGGTGGGGCGCTTCTTGCCCAGCAGCAGCTTTTCGGCCGCGGCCACGCCCGATTCGAAGGTGTAGCCGGCTTCGACGATGCGCTCGGGCGGCAGTTCGATGCCGCGCCGGGTCAGCGCGTCGGCAAAGCCGGAGGTGCGCTCGATCGAGGAACGGTAGGCACTGGGGCCGGTGACCAGGGCGATGTCGCGGTGGCCGAGCGAGAGCAGGTAGTCGGCAGCCTCGGCGGCGCCGTCGCGGTCGTGGGTGATCACCGTCTGCGAGGTGGTGTCCAGCGCCACCGAGGCGATGCGGGTGTAGCGGCAGCCGATCTCGGCCAGCATGTCGGCCAGCGCCTGGTCCTCGGAGGCGCGCGGCACCAGGATCACGCCGTGCAGCTTCTGCGCCTGGGCGAAGCGGCGCACGCCTTCGATGTAGCCGGGGCTGCGGCTGTCGCAGGGGTGCACCACCAGCTCGAAGCTGGAGCCGCGCAGCGCGTCCAGCGCGCCGTACTGCATGTCCACGATGTACTGCGCGGTGGGGTTGTCGTAGACCATGCCGATCAGGAACGAGCGCCGGAACGCCAGCCCCCGTGCGAGCGGGTCGGGCGCGTAGCCGACCTCGCGCATCAGCGCCTCGACCTTTTCGCGGGTGTCCTGCCGCACCAGCGGCGAGTTGTTGATGATCCGCGACACGGTCTTCTTGGACACGCCCGACATCCGCGCGATGTCGTTGATCGTGGCTACCTTGCCCTTCGGCAGGCCGGGCATTCCCTCTTCAGGCATCTTGCGGGCGGGCATAGCGGTCAACCAGTGAAGTTGATTGGATTCTACCGGCCAGACGGCCGGCAGACCTGAGCGAAGCCTGCCGCCACCCCGGACCCGCCGTGCAGGACACGCCGCAGCCGGCAGCGCGGCGGCATGCCCGGCGATGCAGAACGGTCAGTCCAGGGCGCGGTAGCGGAAGTTGCGGAACTCCACCTGGCCCTGCCCGGCGGCATACAGCGCCGGCTTCAAGGCCAGGAACTTGCCGGCCACGTTGTGGTGGTAGCCGGACACTTCCATCTGCACCGGGTACTTGGTCCAGGTGGTGCCGTCGGTGCTGCTGTGGATGGTGACGATGTGGCGGTTGTTGGTGACGCGCAGCCACAAGGTGCCACCGGTCGCACTGGGGGCCAGCGTGCCGGGGCGTTCCTCGCCGTAGCGGTGCATGACGAAGTTCTCGCCATTGCTGCCCACGCCGGCATAGAGCTTGTCGCTGTAGAACAGCAGCGCCCCGCCCTGACCGCCCGGCGCCACGGTCATCTGCACCTCGAACTGGTAGGCCTGGTCGGTGGCGATCACCGTCAGCGGCGAGGCGTTGCGCGGGGCGCTGCCCTTGCCCTGCAGGCGCAACACGCCATCGCCGACCTGCAGCCGCTTGGCCTCGTCGGCGGCCGGGTTGAAGAACGCCCACTGCGGGCCCAGCGTGCTGGCGCGGAAGTCGTCCGACAGCGCCAGCCCATGCGGCAAGGCCTGCCCGCTGGGCTTTTTCAGCGGCGTGCCCAGGTCGCCGCCCTTGGCGACGAACCAGCCGTCCGGGGTCCACTCGATCGGGTCCAGCAAGGCCTGCCGGCCCAGGGTCCAGTAGCCGTGTTCGTAGCCGTGGTAGAGCATCCACCAGCGCTGGTCGGTGCCTTCCACCAGGGTGGCGTGGCCACGCGACCACCACGGCTCGTCGGCGCTCCTGGTACGGGTGATCGGGTTGTTGGGCGCGTTCTGCCAGGGGCCGTGGATCGAGCGCGAACGCGCGGTGATCACCATGTGCCCGGTCGGCGGGCCGGCGGTGCCGCCGACGGCGGTGGTCATGTAGTACCAGCCGTTGTGGCGGGTGATCTTGGGGCCTTCCTGGGCGTAGCCTTCCACGTCCCAGCTTTCCGGGTATTTCCAGCCGTCGTAGACATGCTTGGGCGTGCCGACCACCTTGAGCCCGTCGTCGGAGAGCTGCACGTAATCGCCACCGCTCAGGAACAGATAGCGCTTGCCGTCCTCGCCCACCGCATGGCCGGGGTCGATGTACTTGCCCAGGCCGATGTCGATCGGCGCGCTCCACGGGCCCTTGATGTTGTCGGCCCAGACCACGAAGTTGCTGCGCTCGCCCTGGTCGCCACGGCGCGCCGGGAAGTAGATGTAGTAGCGCTTGCCGTGCTTGATCAGATCCGGCGCCCAGATCGCGCCGACGTTCTGGGTGATGGCATGGCCCAGCGGCTGCCAGTTGACCAGATCGCGCGAATGCCAGATCGGCAGGCCCGGGTAGGCATCGAACGAGGACAGCGTGAGGTAGTAGTCCTGCCCGTCCTTGAGCACCGACGGGTCGGGGTGATCGCCAGCCAGTACCGGGTTGAGGAAGGTGCCGTCGCCCTGGTCGGCGATGCGCTGGTGTTCGATGCCGCGCTTCCAGTCGGCCGCGGCAGCGAGCCCGGCACACAGCAGCAGGCCGCCGGCCAGCAGCCAACGCAAACGGTTTGAAGCGATACGCACACGCATGCTTGCTCCTGGTCCCCGCACGGCGGGGCGATGCGGCGGCCAGCGCCTGGAGCGTCGGCCGCCTGGATGAAGGCGGAACTACTTGCCAGCAGCGACGCCGGGCAGCGCGCCGGTAACGTCGCCAGGCGTTTGTCGAGCGAGGCGCGGCGTGCGGACATCGCATCGCACGCGCCGTGCAGGCCGCTGCCACGCACCGACGACGCCCACCTGACGGACGCAGTCGGGATCGCGGGCACTTACGCGCGCAGCGCGCGTGGCAACCACAGCGACAGTTCGGGGAAGAACGCCACGATCAGCAGCACACCCAGGGCCGCCAGCCAGAACGGCCAGATGGTGCGCATGCTCTGGGCGATGGTGATCTGCCCGATCGAGGTGCCGATGAACAGCACCGAGCCGATCGGCGGGGTGATCAGGCCGATGCCGCCGGCCAGCACCATCACCAGACCGAAATGGATCGGGTCGATGCCGTAGGCCTTGACCACCGGCAGGAAGATCGGCGTGCAGATCAGGATCTTCGGCGCCAGGTCCATGAACATGCCCAGCAGCAACAGCATCACCACGATCATCAACAGCACGGTGTTCTTGCTGTCGGCGATGGCCTGCAGGAACTTCACCGCCGCCGCCGGCACCTGCAGGTAGGCCAGCAGCCAGCCGAACACTGCCGCGGTGGCGATCACGAACAGGATCACGCCGGTGGTGCGCGCCGCATGCGTCACCGCGGCGAAGAACTCGGCCCACCGCAGCTGCCGATACAGCAGCGCGGTGACGATCAAGGCGTATACCACCGCGATCGCCGCGCTCTCCACCGCGGTGAAGATGCCGGCACGGATACCGATGAAGATCAACGCCACCAGCCCCAGGCCCGGCAACGCGCCGATCAGGCGCAGCGCCACTGCGCGCCAGCCGGGGAACGGCTCGGTGCCGTAGCCGCGATGGCGGGCCACCGCATAACCGGTGACCATCATCGCCGCGGTCATCAGCAGCGCCGGGAAGATGCCGGCCGCGAACAGGTCGGCGATCGACAGCCCGCCACCGGCCGCGGCCGAGAACAGGATCAGGTTGTGCGAAGGCGGCACCAGCAACGCCACCAGCGCGGCGGTCATGCTCACGTTGACCGCGTAGTCGCGGTCGTAACCACGCTTGATCATCTGCGGGATCATGGTGCCGCCGACCGCCGAGACGTCGGCGATCGCCGAGCCGGACACGCCGCCGAAGAACAGCGACGACAGCACGCTGACCTGGCCCAGGCCACCACGCACCCGCCCCACCAGCGAGGACGCCAGTGCGATCAGGCGTTCGGAGATACCGCCGCGCAGCATCAGCTCGCCGGCGAAGATAAACAACGGGATGGCGATCAACGAGGCCGAGCCGCTGCCGGCGGAAATCTGCTGCACCAGCACCACCGTGGGCAGGTCCAGATACAGCAGCGTGGCCAGTGCGGCCGCGCCCAGCGCATACGCCACCGGCACGCCGATCAGCAGCAGCACCACGAAGGTCCCCAACAACATCGCAATGCCCATCAGCGCACTCCTCCGGCCTGGATCGGGCGCAGCACACGCCACAGCTTGTACAAGGCAAAGATCACCATCAGCGCACCGCCGATCGACAGCGGCAGGTAGTTGATGCTCTGCGGCATCTGCGCGCCGGCCATCTTGATATCCAGGCCATCGAGCAGCAGCGCCGCGCTCCACCACGCCAGCACCGCACCGATGGACATGATCATCAACGGGCGGATCAGGTCGAACACCCTGCGCACCAGCGGCGGCACGTGTTCGCCCAGCAGGTAGAAGCCGAAGTGGCGGTTGGTATGCACGCCGGCGGCCGCGCCCAGGCTCAGCGCGGTGCTGAGCAACAGCAGCGTTACCGGCTCGGTCCAGCTGGGCGAGTCGTTGAGCACGTAGCGGGTGAACACCTGCCAGCCCTGCACGACCACCAGGCCCAGCAGCGCGATGGATGCCACGCCAACGGCGGTATCGGAAACGCGGTCCAGCGCGCGCTGCAACGGCGCGACCGGGACGGCGACGGTCTCGGGTTCGGTCATCGGGTCACCTCTATGCAAAATCGCGGATGCGGCGGTACAGCGCTTCGATCTCCGGCTGCTTGCGGTATTCGGCCAGCAGCGGCGCGGCGGCGGCGCGGAACGCCGGCATGTCGACCTGATTGAGCTTGACGCCGTAATCGATCACCTGTTTGCGCGCGACGGTCTCCGAGGCATCCCACAGATTGCGCATCACCGGTACCGAGGCGCGTGCCAGTTCCACCACCAGGGCGCGATCGTCCGGGCGCAGCGATTCGAAACTCTGCCGCGACATCACCAGGATGTCTGGCGCATAGGAATGCTCGCTCTGCGACCAGTAATGCGCGGCTTCGAAATGCCGGCTGGACTGGAAGCTACGCATGTTGTTTTCGGCACCGTCGATCATGTGCGTTTCCATCGCCGAGAACGTCTCGCCCAGCGACATCGGGGTGGGATTGGCACCCAGCATGCGCATCAGCTTGAGGAAGATGTCCGACGAGGCCACGCGCAGTTTCAGGCCCTTGAGATCTTCCGGGCGGTGCAGCGGGTGCTTGGTGTTGTAGAAGCAACGCGCACCGGAATCGTAGATCGCCAGGCCCACCAGGTCGCGCTGCTCGAAGCTGCGCAGCACGCTGTCGCCGACATGGCCATCGATGGCGCGGCGCAGATGCGGCACCGAGTCGAACACGTACGGCAGGCACAGCGCCTGGGTCAGCGGAAAGGTGTTGTTCAACGCGCCCGAATACACCCGGGTGATGTCGATGGCGCCAAAGCGCGCCATGTCGATCGCCTCCGACTCGCGGCCCAGCTGGCCGGAGTGGTACTGGCGCAGCTTGAGCCGGCCGTTGCTGCGTTGCTCCAGCTGCTTGCCGAACCACCGCACCGCCTCCACGGTGGGGTAGTCGCCGACATGCACGTCGGTGGCGGTCAGCAGCTGCCCGCCGGGGATCGGCGTGGTGGCACCCGCGCCCAGCCAGGGGCCGGCCGCGGCGGCACCGAGCCCGGCACCGAGGAAATGTCTGCGTGTGATCATTGGCGCCCTCCCAAGCGTCTGGTCACTGGGTCCGGCGTTACTTGGCGGACACAGCCGTACAGGAAATGTCGCCGATGCCGGCGAAGCGAATCAGGGCATGCTGTCCCACTTCGATGTCATGGATACCGGTGGCATTGCCCGTGGCGATGAGATCACCACGCTTGAGCGGACGCCCGCGCCGGGCCGAACGACTGAGCGCAAATGCGTAGGCCGCGCGCAAGCCGCCCGGCAGCGTGGTGGCCCCGCCGGTGCCGACCAGCTGGTCGTCGATCAGGGTTTCGGCGGTCAGCGCGGATTCGTCGCGCGCCAGCCAATCGGTCACTTCCGGCCCCAGGATCAGGCCGTTGTTGTTGCCGAAGTCGGAGATCACCACGCGCGGGCCCAGCTTGTTGATGGTCGCCAGCGGGCTGCTGGCGATTTCCACGCCGATGAACAGCGTGGCCGGCAGCTGCGCCGCCTGATCAGGAGTGAAGTGGGTCTGCTCGGCCGGCGCGTCTGCGTCCAGGCGCAGCACGTACTCGGCCTCCACCGCACCGAAGCCGCCTTCGTAGATCGGGAATTCGGTTGTTCCACCGGTAGCATTCCAGAGCTTGTGCGAGAAGATCGGGCCCAGCAGGCGTTCGTCGCCCGATGCATCGCGGCGCTCGGCGGCGATGTAGCCCACCTTCCAGCCGACCACCTGGTCGTCCCACTGGCTGATGGCGATATCCTGCACCTGGTAGGCGGTGAGCAGATCGTCGGGGATCTGCCCTGGAAAGTCCGGCAGCGATGCCCCTGCACGGCGTGCCTCCACAAAGCGCTGGGCGATCTGCGACAGCGAGGATGTGGAGGATGGTGGGGTGGCGGCGTCGTTGCTCAAGGGTGTCTCCCTGATAGGTGTTTTTGTTGCACTGCCAATCGACAGTGGCACGGTGTGCTGTATATGGTAAACCGGTGTCATTGGCAATGTGCAGTGCGGCAAAACTGGCCGCAGCAACGAAGCAACCCTGGGAGGGGTGGATGAAACAGACAAGCCCGACGCGCGTGTTTGCCGCGTTTTCGAGCGTCATGCGCCGGTGCATGACGGTGGTGGTGATGGCGGGAGCGCTGCTGACCGGGCCACTGCTGGCGGCCGAGGTGCCCGGCGCCGATACCGCAGCCGAGCAGGCCAGCCGGATCCTGCTATGGCCCAAGGGGATGGCACCGGGGGACAAGCCGCTGCCGCAGCCACAGCGCATCGTCCAACGCAGCAGCGACTCGGCCCTGCCCGATCGCTACATCCAGCAGATCAGCACGCCTTACCTGGTGGTCTACCGGCCCAAGCGGCCGAACGGCACCGCCCTGCTGGTCACCCCCGGCGGCGGCTACCAGCGCATCGTGCTCGACAACGAGGGCAGCGCACTGGTGCCCAGCTTCGTCGACCAGGCCGGCATCACCCTGTTCGTGCTGCGTTACCGCTTGCCCGGCGAAGGCCACCCGAGCGGCGCCGACGTGCCGCTGGCCGATGCACAGCGCGCGCTGCGGCTGATCCGCGCCAACGCCGCCCACTACGGCATCGACCCCCAGCGGGTCGGGGTGATGGGGTTCTCGGCCGGCGGCCATGTCGCCGCCAGCCTGGCCACCCGCTACGCCGCGCAGGTCTACCCCAAGGTGGATGCGGCCGATGCACTGAGCGCGCGGCCGGATTTTGCGCTGCTGGTCTACCCGGTCATCGACATGGACAGCGCCAACGCGCACCCCGGCTCGCGCGAGCGCCTGCTCGGCAGCAGTCCAGCCGATGCGCAGGTGCGTGCGTATTCGCCGCAACTGCATGTGGATGCGCGGACCCCGCCCAGCTTTCTGCTGCATGCGCAGGACGACACCGTGGTGTCGGTGCGCAACAGCCTGCTGATGCACGACGCGCTGCTGCGCGCCGGCGTGCCGAGCGAGCTGCACGTCTTCCCGCAGGGCGGCCATGGCTTCGGCACCGCCAGCGACAGCGGCCTGACCGTGGCCGCCTGGCCGCAGCTGGCACAGGCCTGGATCGCGCATGTCAGCAAGGTGCAAACGCCCGCGACTGCATCTGCGACGACTGGGAATGGATATGTCGCTGCACCTGCCTCTATACCGGTGCAGGACGCCGCGCAATGACGCCGCCATCCACGCCAGACGCGCGGCGACGCACGCTGCTGCGCGGCGGCTTGCTCGCCACCGCTGCAGCCGCGTTGCCGGGTTTCGCAGGCCCAGCCGCAACAGCGCCTGCGCGCGACGACAGTACGCCGCTGGCACACGTGCGTGGCGGCGCACTGCGCGGTTATCGCGATCAAGGTATCTGCGTGTTCAAGGGCATTCCGTACGGCGGCGACACCGCAGCGCGGCGCTTTCAGGCGCCGGTGCCGGAAACGCCCTGGCAGGGCGTGCGTGATGCCAGCGCCTTCGGTGCAGCCGCACCGCAACCCAAAGCCAGCGAACCCACCAGCGAGGACTGCCTGTTCCTCAACGTATGGACGCCGGGCCTGCGCGATGGCGGCAAGCGCCCGATCCTGTTCTATATCCACGGCGGCGGTTACACCACCGGCTCCGGCAGCGACCCGTTGTACGACGGCGTGCGCCTGTGCAAACGCGGCGACGTGGTGGTGATCACCGTCAATCACCGGCTCAACCTGTTCGGCTACCTGTCGCTGGCGCAGCTGGGCGATGCCGGCTTTGCCGACTCCGGCAATGCCGGGCAGCTGGACCTGATCCAGGCACTGCAGTGGGTGCGCCAGCACGCGGTCGAATTCGGCGGCGATGCCGGCAATGTCACCGTGTTCGGCCAGTCCGGCGGCGGCGCCAAGATCGCCACCCTGATGGCGATGCCGGCCGCGCGTGGCCTGTTCCACCGTGCCTGGACCATGAGCGGGCAGCAGGTCACCGTGGCCGGCCCGCGTGCAGCCACGCAGCGTGCGCAGTTGCTGCTGGATGCCTTGAAACTGGCGCCCGGCGAGCTTGCGCGCATCCGCACGCTGCCGGTTGCGCAACTGCTGGCTGCCGCGCAGCTGCGCGATCCCTCGCGGGTGGAAAACAGCGCGCTGTACTTCGGCCCGGTGCTGGATGCACGCAATGTGCCGGTGCATCCGTTCTGGCCGACCGCGCCACTGCAATCGGCCAGGATTCCGCTTGTGATCGGCAATACCCGCGACGAGACGCGCGCGTTTCTCGGCAACGACGCGAAGAACTTTGCGTTGAGCTGGGACGAGCTGCCGGCCAGGCTGGAAAGCCAGCAGTACGTCGACCTGCTGCCGCAGGTGGTGATTGCCGAATATCGCCGGCTGTATCCGCAGTACTCGCCTTCGGACGTGTTCTTTGCCGCGACCACGGCGGGCCGCTCGTGGCGCGGCGCGGTCGAGGAGGCCGAAGCGCGTGCACGCCAGGGCGCGCCGACCTGGGTGTACCAGCTTGACTGGGGCTCGCCGCTGGATGGCGGCAAGTTCGGCGCCTTCCACACGCTGGATATCCCGCTGGTCTTCGACACCATTGCGCAGCCCGGCTCGCGCACCGGCGACGGCGCCGCTGCGCAGCGCATGGCCGAGCAGATGAGCGAGGCGCTGCTCGCCTTCGCGCGCAGTGGCGACCCGAATCATCGCGGCCTGCCACGCTGGCGTCAGTACTCGTTGCAGCACCGCGACACGTTGCTGTTCGATGTGCCGAGCCGGATGGACAACGACCCGCGCGGTGGCGAACGGCGGCTCTACCAGCAGGCGCCCTTCATCCAGCGCGGTACGTTCTGAGCGCTTTCGTTCCGGCGGGGCGATCAGCACGTGGTGTGCGGTCAACGCACGGGTGCGAACGTCCGCAGACCGGGATGTCTGCGCAGGACAGGCCGATTCCGCAGCGCCGGCTGCCTCCATCCAGCGAGCGCAGCATTGTTTCATTCGTTTTCGAGGTGAGGCATGCGTAAGGACTTTTTTGTTGCACCGATGCTGCTGACAGCGCTGGCCGCTGCCTGCCTGACGTTTTCCGATACGGCCGCTGCCGCGCAGGTCGGTACGCCGCGCGCATCCAAGGCATCGGCCTCCACCGCCGCTGCGCCCGCGCTTGCCGCCAGCAAAATCGTGCTGGTCGGCGACTCCACCACCGCCGTGCAGGGCGGCTGGGGACCGAGCTTTTGCGCACAGCATGTGAGCTCGTTTCTGAGCTGCCTCAATCTGGCGCGCGGCGGCCGCAGCACGTCCAACTACCGTGCCGAAGGTTCGTGGGACATCGCGTTGCACGAGCTACGCAGCGGCGGGTATCGCCAGGTGTATGTGCTGATCCAGTTCGGCCACAACGATCAACCGGGCAAGCCGGGGCGTTCCACCGACCTGGCGACCGAATTCCCCGCCAACCTGCGCCGCTATGTGGCCGAGGCGCGTGCTGCCGGTGCGATTCCGGTGCTGGTCACGCCGTTGACGCGGCGGCAGTTCGCGCGCGGTCAGTTGCTGGACGATCTGGCGCCCTGGGCCGAGGCCACGCGCACGCTCGCGCAGGAATTGCAGGTGCCGTTGATCGACCTGCACGCGCACAGCCGCGCCCTGGTGCAAGGCATGGGCCCGGTGCTGGCAATGCGCCTGGCGCAGCGGCCGGCCGACCCGGAGCAGGTGCTAGCCGCGCAATCGGGCACCACCATCGGCAAGACACCGGCGCAGACCATATCGACGCCCGCTACGCCTGCTGTCGCCGCTGCGCGTGCACAGGACAACGCCAGTGCCGAGCCGATGGGCCAGGCCAAGCTGGCATTCGATTACACCCATCTGGGTGCCGAAGGTGCCGATCTGTTCGCGGCGATTGTCGCCGACGAACTGGCCAGGCAAGTGCCTGCGTTGCGGCCGTTGTTGATTCCGTGATGGGTGAAGTGATGCCTGGGGCGTGACGTGGTGCATCGTAAGCGCAGGCGTTTGCGATGCACCACCACGCGTAAGCCTCAGCCCAGCACAGGCACTGGTGCATCCGCTTCGATCACCTGCTCGCGCTTGAGCTCTTCCCATACCTCTGCCGGAATCGCCACGCGCATCGAGGCCGCATTCGCATGCGCCTGCTCGGCCGTGCGCGCACCCGGAATCACCGCGGACACCACCTTGGGTGCGGCGGCAAACTGCAGCGAGACCGTGCGCAGATCCACGCCGTGGCGCTCGCAGATGGCGAGTGCTTTCTGGCGCTTGGCCGGTGCCCATTCCGGCACGGTGCCGTCGTAGAGATAACGCTCGCGCCCGGCCAGATAGCCCGCCAGCAGCGGCGCACCGACCACCACCGACGCGCCATGCTTTGCGATCTTCGGGAAGGTGTCGTGCAGCGCCTGCGCGTGATCGAGCAACGAGTACTGGCAGGCCAGCAGGAAGATGTCCGGGTCGGCCTCTTCGATCGCACGCAGGGCCGGCTCGGGGCGATTGACGCCAAAGCCCCAGGCCTTGATCAGGCCCTCCTTGCGCATCTTGGTCAGCTCGGGCATCGCACCTTTCACCGCTTCGGCAAAACGCTGTTCCCACGGCATGCCCAGGTCTTTCTCGTTCTCCGGCGACAGGTCGTGGATGTAGGCGATATCGATCTGCGACACGCCCAACCGCTGCAGGCTGTCTTCGATCGAGCGACGCACACCGGAGGCGCTGTAGTCGTAGCGATAATCGAAGGGTGACGGCTGCTGCCACATCGTCTTCGGCGGTTTTTCGGTAGCGGTCAGCAGGCGCCCGACCTTGGTCGACAACACATAGTCGTCTGCAGCGTGATTGTGCAGGTGGTGCCCGGTACGGCGCTCGGACAGGCCCAGGCCGTACCACGGTGAGGTATCGAAATACCGCACGCCCGATTCCCACGCCGCAGCCAGGGTCGCTTCGCTTTGCGCATCGCTGGTCGGCGCAAACCCATTGCCGATCGCCACGCCACCAAAGCCCAGTCGACTCGAGGGCCGATAGCGTGCGCCCTTGCTTGCGGAATTGGTCGGCAACGCGGATGCGGCCGCCTTGCCGCGCGTGGGCATCACGCTGCCCGGTGCGGAGGTCTGTGCCAACAACGGGGCGGCGGCCAATGCCGCGGTGCCGGCAGCGGCGGCGGAAAGGAACTGGCGACGGGTATTCATGGGGAAAATCCTTGCGGCGACTCGATGCACAAGGATGGTCCCGCCTGCGTGCAGACAAGGTCAGCGCAGGGACCGCGAGCCTACACATGCAGGCAACGAACGACTCGCGCGCAGGTTTGGGCAAGCAGGCACGTCAGCACAGGTTGTCAGCGGTCGCTGCTGGCGGTCATCGCATGCACCGCATGCTCAGGGCATGCGGAAGTGGCCTGTGCGCCGGGCCGATGCATTTCATCGCACGGCATTGTCTAAAAGCGGCTAACAAAACGTAGCGGTCTTCAGGTGGGTGCGGACGGCGCGCTCAGAAGCGCAGTGCACGCATGGCACATGCCGCTTCCGAGCATCGGCCGCGCACGCATGACGGCTGTGCAGTCGTTTTTTGCTGGCCGTTCCAGATCCCTGCGCAAGTCTCTGTTGCACGGACCCACCCTGCATCAGCGTATTTCCAGCAATTGCAGCTGCGCCTGCGGCGGGCCATCGCCCAGCCACAGCGTGCCCACACTGATCGGCAAGCTGAAGCGACGCGGGCCGGCGCTGCCCGGATTGATGTACAGCACACCGTCGCGCGTGTGTATCGACGGCTTGTGCGAGTGCCCACTGATGATCACATCGGCAGCAACATCCGCTGCCAGCGTTTTCAGATCGTGCAACACATGCATGCGCACGCCTGCGATCAGCAGATCCAGCGTTTGCGGAAGCTGCGCTGCCCATGGCTTGTTATCAATATTGCCGGCGATCGCATGCAACGGTGCCAGCGCCTGCAGCGCGGCGAGGATCTCCGGCTTGCCTACATCGCCGGCATGGATGATCGCCGCGCAGCCCTGCAAGGCAGCCACGGCCTCGGGCCGCAGCACGCCGTGCGTGTCGGAGATCAGGCCAATGCGTAAGACGGCAGCCGTCATCGGGTGTGGGTGAAGGTGGCGGGCGATCAGGATGCACTGCCCGGCGAGGCCGTCGCGTCAACGGGCCAGGTTGTCGGGCCAGCCGCATGGTCAGTGACCAAGCGCTCCGCTGCGGATGATGCCTGGCACACCGTGGCGTGCCAGGCATCAATCGCGTCAGTGCATCGACTCAGCGCGTTGCGCGCTTCCACGCCCAGACGCTGTTGGGATCGCCCTGCAGCCCGCGCCGCCTGCTCGCACGCGCCAGTTGCCAGTACGCCCATGCCAACACCAGGGCGATCAGGTCCACGACCAGCACCGTCGCGTCCTGCCACGGCAGCACCACGCCATGTGCCGAAACACAGCTGGCCAGCGGAATCAGCGCCGTGAGGACAGCGCAGGCCAGCAACACCTCGTACCCACCACGTGCGGTGGGGCGGACCAGCGCCCACACCAGCACGGCCGCAAAGACCGCGTAATAGACATAGCGCTCCTGCCCTTGCGGAAGCAAACGTGCGGCGATGAACAAGGCCGAGATGCCGGCGACGCTACCCAGGCAGACGCCGATGGTCAGGCGCGCCATCGCGTGGGTGCGGCGCGGTTGATCCACCAGCCGACGCTTGCGGCGTGTTTCGATCCACAACAGGTTGCCGCTGTAGAACAGGAACGCGCCGCCCAACCCAAGCAGGAAATACAGCCACTGCACCGGCGCATGCCCGAAGTTGCCGAAGTGCAGCCCTTGCAGCCCGCGCAAGGCGGAGGTGCCTGGTGACATCGTTCTTGGTTCGAGCACGCGCAGGACCTGGCCGGTTGCCGCGTCCAAGGCCACGCCACCGAGTGTGTTGAGGCGGCGTTGATCGTTGTGGCCATACACTTCCGCGCGTGCATGGGCATCGCCTGCATCATGGAACCCGATGCTCTCCGGTACAAAGCCCGGGCTGGCTGCGCGCGCCTTGTCCAGCAGCACCGCAACCGGCAACACCGGCGCCGCACGCCTGGCCGGTTGCACATGCGGGGTGAGTTCGAACTCCGGCGCCAGGATCTGCATCAATTTGCCGTCGAACACCAGGAACTGAAATGGCGCCAGCAACAGCACGCCCAGGCACAACACCGCGCCGGACCAGGCAAAGATCACATGGAACGGCAGCGACAACATGCCGACCACATTGTGCGCGTCCTGCCACAGGCGCTTGAGGTTATGCCCCGGCCGCAGCGCGAACAGGTCCTTGAAGAACACCGGCGCGTACAACACCACCCCGCTGAGCAACGCCAGCCCGTACAGCACGCTCACCACACCGAACAGATAGGTGCCGAACACGCGTGGCAGGCCGGCGGTGAAGTGCAGGTCGTAGAGGAAATCGGCAAAGCCCACGCGTTGCGGCAATTCCAGCAGGCGGCCATCGGCGGTCTGTTGATACTGCCGCATGCCGCCACTGGCCTCGGCCTGCGGCCCATACCAGTACAGCCGCGGGGTCGGCCCGTGCTCGCCGGGCAGCAGCACCAGGAAGGATTCGGCCACCTGCGGATGCCGGGCGATCACCGCATCCAGCAAGGTCTGCGCGGCGGCGACGGGATCTACCGGCGCACGCTGTGTGACAGGCGGCGTGGTCTGCCAGCCGCTCAGTTCATGCGTGAACACGGTGATGGCGCCGGCGTAGAAGGCGATGAACAAGGCCATGCCCGCCAACAGACCCATCCAGCTGTGGACCGACAGAAACGCGCGCAAGGTCGATGCTTTCATGCGCCCAGCTCCGTCCAGCCCAATGCCTTGATGCCTGCAAGCGCGAGGTAGCACAGCAGCGTCAACCCGCCGAGCACGACCCAGGCGCGCGATGCGCTACGGAACACGAACGGCAGCGCCATCGCGCCCACCCAGGCCGGAAACATCAGCAGCAACCACGCCAGCGTGTAGCTCTGCTGCGGCCCCGGCAGCAACAGGGCGCACAGGCCCACCACGCCGACCGCCAGCGGCAGACCCAGCACCACTGCAGCCAGCCATCTAGCCCACATGGCGCACCTGCCTGCGTTGCGTACGCGCCTGCAGCCAGGCATCCAGATACGGCAGCGCCACCGCCACCAGCATCAGCGCCGTCACTGCGGCGAAGATGCCGGCCCAGGTGCCCAAGGCCTGCATGGCGCAACCCAGCGACAGCAGCAGCAATGCGCTGGCGACGACGCGTAGCGCGCGCGGGGACAGCCGGCGCTGCGGCCACAGGCGTTGATGCCGTGTTGCCAGGTAGAACGCCAGCGCCGACGCCGCAGCGGTGAGCAGGTAGCACCAGGTCATCAAACCGCTCATGCCTGCGCCCGCGTCGACGCGGAGAAACGCAACACACCGAGCTGCGCTGGCCGCGCGCCGCCACCTTGCGCGCCGACACACAGCGAATATGTAACCCACACCAGTGCATGCGCGCATCCAGCGATGCGCACAACATGGATAAACGGATCAACCATCGAAGAAACCACAGCCATCAAAATGCCCACGCACAACACTCCCGTACACACGGTCGACGGAAGGCATGGCGGCGGCTGTGCCCGGCAGCCCTCTCCGGGCCGCCTAATGAGCGGGTGACACCCCTGCTGCACCGCCCGGTGGGCGCGCGCAGCGAGGTGTTGGCCGCTCTACGGCGCGCAATCTAACAGGTGCCGCAGCGCCGGACCAGCGGTCCGGCGCTGTGTGTGCTGCATCAGCCCTGCGGCGTCAGCACGATGACGCCCAGCGGCGGCAATAGCAGCGGCAGGGATTGCGCATGGCCATGCATGGACTGCTGCTCGGCGCTCACCACACCGCCATTGCCCAGATTCGCGCCGCCGTAGATGCCGGCATCGCTATTGAACACCTCGCGCCACTGGCCGCCTTGCGGCACGCCGATGCGGTAGCCGTGCTGCACGATCGGGGTGAAGTTGATCACCACCAGCACCGGCGCATCGCCGCGCTTTGCCTTGCGCAGGAACGCGACCACGCTATTGGCCGCGTCATCACCAACCACCCAGGCAAACCCGGCCGGGTCGTCGTCCTGCGCGTGCAGCGCGGGGTATTCGACATACAGCCGATTCAGATCGCGCACCAGGGTCTGCACCCCGCGATGGCGCGGGTCGTCGAGCAGATGCCAGGGGATGCCGCCGTCGTGGTTCCACTCGGTGGGCTGGCCGAATTCGCAGCCCATGAACAGCAACTTGCGCCCCGGGTGGGTGAACATGTAACCCAGGTAGGCGCGCAGGTTGGCAAAGCGCTGCCAGTCGTCGCCCGGCATGCGGCCGAGCAACGAACCCTTGCCGTGCACCACTTCGTCGTGCGAGATCGGCAGCACGAAGCGCTCCGAATACGCATAGACCATGCTGAAAGTCAGCTCGCCATGGTGGTAACGGCGGTAGATCGGATCCAGCGCCGCGTAATGCAGGGTGTCGTGCATCCAGCCCATGTTCCACTTGTAGTGGAAGCCCAGGCCGCCGTGCGCCACATCGGCAGTGACGCCGGGGAACGCGGTGGATTCCTCGGCAATCATCACCGCACCCGGGGTGTGCTCGCGCACTACCTCGTTGAGCCGGCGCAGGAAGGCGATGGTCTCGTAGTTCTCGCGGCCGCCATGGATGTTGGGCACCCACTCGCCGGCATTGCGGCTGTAGTCGCGGTACAGCATCGAGGCCACCGCATCCACGCGCAGGCCGTCGACGTGGAAGCGCTGCAGGAACTCCAGCGCACTGGCGATCAGGAACCCGGACACCTCGCGCCGCCCGTGGTTGTAGATCAGCGTATTCCAGTCGCGGTGGAAGCCTTCGCGCGGGTCGGCATGTTCGTACAGCGCGGTGCCGTCGAAATGCGCCAGGCCATGGGCGTCGGTGGGGAAATGCGCCGGTACCCAGTCGACGATCACGCCGATGCCTTCGCGGTGGCAGCGATCGACGAAGCGGGCAAAGCCATCCGGCGAGCCGAAGCGCGCGGTCGGCGCGAACAGGCCCAGCGGCTGATAACCCCACGAGCCGCCGAACGGATGCTCGGTCACCGGCATCAGCTCGACATGGGTGAAGCCCATATCGGCCACGTACGGAATCAAGCGGTCGGCCAGGCCATCCCAGTCCAGGTCCACGCCTTCCTCGCGCAACCAGGAGCCGGCATGGATCTCGTAGATGCTCATCGGTGCGTCGTGCGCCTGCCGGCGCGCACGCGTGGCCATCCAGCCGTCATCGCTCCACTGATGCGGGGTGGGGTCGGCCACGATGGAGGCGGTGCCCGGCGCCAGCTCGGCACGCCGCGCCACCGGGTCGGCCTTGGCCGGCAACTCGTTCCCATGCGGGCCGCGCAGCTGGTACTTGTAATGCGCCCCCGGGCCGACGTCGGGCACGAACAGTTCCCACACGCCGGACTGGTGCCGCAGCCGCATCGGATGCCGGCGCGCGTCCCAACTGTTGAAGTCGCCCACCACCGCCACGCGCGTGGCATTGGGTGCCCACACCGCAAAGCGCGTGCCGCGCACTCCATCGACTTCGATCGCGTTGGCGCCGAGCGCGTCGGCCAACTGCAGATGATGGCCTTCGCTGATCAGGTGCAGGTCGAAGTCGCTGAGCTGCGGGCCGAACGCATACGGGTCGGCGGTGTCCTGCTCGCCGCCGGGCCAGCCGATGCGCAGGCGGTAGCCGCCCTGCGCCGGCAACGCGCCGGCGAACAGGCCCGGCTCCGGGCCTGCCTCCAGCGCGATGACGTTGCCATCGTCGAGCACGGCATTGACGTAGTCGGCACCCGGTTGATAGGTGCGCAGCAGCCGACCGCTGTCGGTCGGGTGCGCGCCCAGGATGGCGAATGCGTCGCCATGGCGTGCCTCGGCCAGGGCGCGGGTTGCGCCGGGATCCCATCGATTGGTCACTGCTGTCATCACTCCACTCATCATGTGTCTCCCGCACCAGCGCGCGCGCGGTGCAGGATGCGTCGCAAGCCCTCGATCGGCACCATCAGCCAGCCGGGGCGGTTGGCAGCCTCGTAACGCACCTCGTAACAGGCCTTCTCCACCAGGAACAGCAAGGTGGCCGCGTTGAACGCTGCCGGTGCGATCCACGGGTGCGTACTGGCGTCGAGCACGGCATGGTACGCGTCCAGAAACGCCTGTGTGGAGCGGCGGCGGAACTGCACCAGGAACTCGTCCAGATGCGTGTCCACGCCCACGCCCGCACGGGCGGCGGTGCCTTCCTCGCCACGTGCCGACACTTCGCTGGCGTAATCGAGCGAGCGCAGGAAGCCGGCCACATCGCGCAGCGGGCTGGCCTTGGCGCGCCGCTCGGACAGCGGCTTGGCCGGCTCGCCTTCGAAGTCGATCAGCACCACATCGTCGAAGGCCACCAGGATCTGGCCCAGGTGGAAGTCGCCGTGCACGCGGGTCAACAAGGAGTCTGCCAGCACGCTCGGTGCCTGGGCGAGCAAGGCATCCAGCTGCGGGCGCTCGGCCAGCACTGCCTGCAGCGCTTCGCGTTCGGTCGCATCGTCGCTGCCGGCCAGACGGGCATTGACGGTGTCCCACATCTCTTCGACCTGGCGTGCAACGCCGGCCACCACATCGTTGGCGGTGGGCAGGTCGATGCGCTGCGGGGCGAAGTCGGCATCGTCGGTGTCGCGCGACAAGGCCTCGTGCAACTCGGCCAGGCGCTTGCCGACCACCGCGGCGAAGGCGTCGTAGCCGGCGATGGCCTCGGCACGCGATTCGTCGGTCTGCGCGGTGGCGTATTCGTCGAAGCTGCGTGCCAGATGGTCCAGCGTCCAGCGCCAGGCATCGCCCTGGTTGCGGATGAAGCCCTGCAGCAGCGCGATCGTGGTGATGGTGCCTTGCGCATCGATACGGCTGACGCTGCCCAGCAAGGGCGCAGCGTTGGCGTAGCCCATCTCGGTCAGGCGACGGCCGATCTCGATCTCCGGGTTGGCGCCGTTGGCCACGTGCCGCAGCAGCTTGAACACCGCCTTGTCGGCGACCACCAGCGAACTGTTGCTCTGTTCGGCCGACAGCCAGCGGATCTCCGGATCCTGCGGTATCTCCAGCGTGGCCAGCGCCGGTGTCGCTTCGAAGCGCACCTGTCCCTGCTGCGAGGCATCGTCGCCATCGCAGAACTCCAGCGCGGCGTTGTCGCGCAAGGCGTCGATCACCCCGCGCACCATCGGCTTGAGCGCGAAGGCATCGGTGAGGTAACCCACCTCACGGCCCTGGCGCACCCGCGCCAGCGCAAGCTGCTCGGCCAGGGTACTGGGCTGGTCGCGCTCCCACACGATGCCGACCGGCAGCATGTAGCTCTCGTGGTGGCCGTCTTCCAGCTCCACTTCCAGCTCCAGCAAACTCATTGGCTCGGCGCCCGGCAGCGGCGTGCGGCGCGAGATGCGCACGTGCTTGAGTGCCTGGTCCTTGGCCGAGAACCAGCGCCGTGCCGACAACCAGGCCGGCAGGATCTCCGCTTCCAGCGTGGGCAGATGCGGCAGCAGCGCATTGCTCTCGTCGGTATCGCTACGCAACACCAGGGTGCGGTAGTCCGGCAACGGCACCGGGCTGGGCACATGCCAGTCCGGCAAGGTGCCCTCGCTGACCAGCTGGAACGCGTAGAAGCCGAACGGCGGCACGGTGAGCAGATAGGTCAACCGCCCGACCGGCGGGAAGCTGCCGCCGCCGATGATGTCCACCGGCACGCGGCCCTCGAACTCGGACAGGTCCAGCTCCACCGCCTGCAGCGTGTGCGACAGGTTGGCCACGCACAGCACCGTCTCGTCCTGGTAGCACCGCAGGTAGGCCAGCATGCGGCGGTTGCCCGGATACAGAAAGCGCAGGCTGCCGCGGCCGAAGGCCTGATAGCGCTTGCGCACGCTGAGCACGCGGCGGGTCCAGGTCAGCAGTGAATGCTGGTCGCGGATCTGCGCTTCCACATTCACTGCCTGGAAGCCGTACAGCGGGTCCATCACCGGCGGCAGCACCAGCTGCGCCGGGTCGGCGCGCGAGAAGCCGCCATTGCGGTCGATCGACCACTGCATCGGCGTGCGCACGCCATCGCGGTCGCCCAGATGGATGTTGTCGCCCATGCCGATCTCGTCGCCGTAATACAGCACCGGCGTGCCGGGCATGGTCAGCAACAAGGACGTCATCAGTTCGATACGGCGGCGGTCACGCTCCAGCAGCGGTGCCAGGCGTCGCCGAATCCCTAGGTTGATGCGCGCGCGGCGATCGGCGGCATAGGTCTGCCACAGATAATCGCGCTCCGAGTCGGTGACCATTTCCAGCGTCAACTCATCGTGGTTACGCAGGAAGATCGCCCACTGGCAGCTCTCCGGAATCTCCGGGGTCTGGCGCATGATGTCGGTGATCGGGAAGCGGTCTTCGCGCGCGATCGCCATGTACATGCGCGGCATCAGCGGGAAGTGGAACGCCATATGGCATTCGTCGGCGTTCTGGCCGAAGTACTGCTGGGTGTCTTCCGGCCACATGTTGGCCTCGGCCAGCAGCATGCGGTCCGGGTATTCGGCATCCAGGGTGGCGCGGATCTTACGCAGGATCGCGTGGGTTTCCGGCAGGTTCTCGTTGGAGGTGCCGGAGCGCTCGATCAGGTACGGCACCGCATCCAGACGCAGCCCGTCCACACCGCGGTCCAGCCAGAAGCGCATCACTTCCAGCACCGCTTCCAGCACCGCGGGGTTGTCGAAGTTCAGGTCCGGCTGGTGCGAATAGAAGCGGTGCCAGAAGTACTGCCCGGCCACCGGGTCCCAGGTCCAGTTGGATTTTTCGGTATCGCAGAAAATGATCCGCGTGCCTTCGTATTCCTGGTCGGTGTCCGACCACACATAGAAGTCGCGCTCCGGCGAGCCGGCCGGCGCGTTGCGTGCGCGCTGGAACCACGGGTGCAGATCGGAGGTGTGGTTGATCACCAGCTCGGTGACGATGCGGATGCCGCGTGCATGCGCCTGCGCCACCAGCTGCTCGAAGTCTTCGATGCTGCCGTAGTCCGGATGCACCGCCATGTATTCGGCGATGTCGTAGCCGTCGTCGCGGCGCGGGCTGGGGTAGAACGGCAGCAGCCAGATGGTGTCCACGCCGAGTTCGGCGATGTAATCCAGCTTGGAAATCAGCCCCGGGAAATCGCCGATGCCATCGTCGTTGGAGTCGAAGAACGACTTGACGTGCACCTGATAGATGATCGCGTCCTTGTACCAAAGCTGGTCTGCAACCACCGCGGACTGTTCCGCGTCGGCTTGTAACGATGGGACTGCATTCATGCGACCTCTCCTGCGCGGATGCGCCATAACGCGAACGGCCGCGTCGCCTCTAAACGGATGTGTTGCTGTTTTCCCTGCCAAGTGAAGCGGTGGCCGTCCCACAGGTCGTCCACCGCCACGCTGGCGTGATCGGGCAGGCCCAACTCCCACAATGGCACTTCGATTGCGGCATCCTGCGCAGCGTTGGGGTCCAGGTTGATCGCCACCAACACCATGCTGCGGCTGCGCGACAGGTAGCCGGCATCCAGGAACTTGCCGAAGTACAACACCTGGTCGTTGTGCGCCTGGTAGAAGCGCGTGCCCAGGTGCGACTGCAGCTCCGGGTGCATGCGGCGCAGCTGATTGAAACGGGTGATCTCATCGACGATGTCGCCGGGCGCACGCTCGGGCCAGGCGCGCAGCTGGAACTTCTCCGAGTCCAGATACTCTTCCTTGCCCGGCGCCAACGGCGTGGCCTCGCACAGCTCAAAGCCCTGGTACATGCCCCATAGCCCCGACAGCGTGGTTGCCAGCGCGGCGCGGATCAGATGCCCGTTGCGCCCACTGGTCTGCAGGAACAGCGGATTGATGTCCGGCGTGTTGACGAAGAAGTGCGGACGGAAGCACTCGCGCGGCACGCCCTGGTTCAACTCTTCCACATACTCCTGCAACTCGTGCTTGTGGTTGCGCCAGGTGAAGTAGGTATAGGACTGCGAGAAACCGCACTTGGCCAGGCGGTACATCATCTTCGGCCGGGTGAAGGCCTCCGACAGGAACACCACATCCGGCCGGCGCCCGCGGATATCGGCAATCAACCACTCCCAGAACGGGAACGGCTTGGTATGCGGGTTGTCGACGCGGAACAGCGTCACGCCCTCGTTGACCCAGAACAGCACCGCATCGCGCAACGTGTTCCACAGGTCCGGCACCGCGCCGCTGGCGTAGAAGTCGACGTTGACGATGTCCTGGTACTTCTTCGGCGGGTTCTCCGCATACGGAATCGAGCCATCCGCGCGCCAGGTGAACCAGTCCTTGTGGTCCTTCAACCACGGGTGATCCGGCGCGCACTGGATGGCGAAGTCCAGCGCCACTTCCAGCCCATGCGCACGTGCGGCCTGGATCAAGCGGCGGAAGCCTTCGAGCCCGCCGAGCTCGGCATGCACCTCGGTGTGGCCGCCATCGGCCGCGCCGATCGCATACGGGCTGCCCGGCTCGCCGTCGACCGCGGTGACCGAGTTGTTGCGGCCCTTGCGGTTCTTCGCGCCGATCGGGTGGATTGGCGGCATGTACAGCACGTCGAAGTTCATCGCGCGGATATGCGCCAAGCGCTTGATCACATCGTCGAAGGTGCCGTGTTGCTGCGGATCGCCGCTTTGCGAGCGCGGGAACAATTCGTACCAGCTGGCGAAATGCGCCGCGCGCCGCTCGGACTCCACCCGGAAGGTCACCGGCGTCTCGGAGCGGAACGGCTTGTCGTCGGCCGCTGCCATCGCCTGCGCGGTGTCCGGCTCCAGCACGATCGCCAGCTGCTGCAGCGGCTCGCTCTGCGCGCCGATACGGGTGAGGACGGCCTGCAGGCGCTCGGCCAAGGCACCGCTGCTGCGTGCGTGCGCGGCCTGCACCACGGCCACCGCTTCCTGCACGTCCACCGGCAGCACCGTGTTGGCGGCGCGCTTCTTTTCCAGATCCGCATGCAAGGTGGCGAACACATCGCGCCAGCCTTCCACCCGGAACTCATAGGTGCCGATGCGCTCCAGCGGGAACTCCGCACGCCAGCGATCGTTGCCCAACGCACGCATCGGCGCGCTGGCCCAGGTCTTGGCATCGGCCGGGCGCCACAGCACCGCCACCGCGATACGGTCGTGCCCATCGCAGAACGCATCGGCTTCCACGCAGATGCGGTCGCCCACGGTGCGCTTGACCGGAAAGCGGCCGTTATCGACCGACGGCGTCACCGACTCGATGCACACGCGCGGCCAGGCGGCCGCGGTCTGCGGGCGCGGGCGCATGCGCGGCACCGCCAGCACGTGCCGGGCCGGCACGCTGCGATAGACCCGCACCTCGCCCGGCTCCAATGCTTCCAGCGTTGCGCCGGAGAGCGTGCTGCCGTCCTCGCCCACCAGCGCTTCGGCATCGCCGAGCAGGCGCAGCAGATCCGGCGCCGGGACCGGCACCACATGATCGGCGTCGCCGTTGATCAACAGCAGCGACGGCAAGCCGCCCAGCGGCTCGATCGCCACCGCCGTCAGGCCGGTGCCCTCGCGCAGCAGCGGACGCAACCGCAAACCGGCATTGCTCGGTGGCACGCCATCGCGGGCCCTGATCGACAAGGGCAACGTCTCCAGCTGCGTCTCGTCCAGCAACCACGCCCCGCCCAGTGCCTGGGCCAGTTGCCAGTGCTGCCCGGCAGTGGCCGCACGTTTGCCATCGGGCGCGCCCACCACCGCCACGACCTGCGACGCCAACGCGCGCAGCGCCGTGTCTTCGTCGAAGAACCAGCTGCCGCGCCCGTCCCACCATGCGAGCGAGGAGAACGCCACATCGAACCCGGCACCGGCCAGCTGCTGCAAGGCCTCGATGCCCAGGCCCGGCGTCCACGCCGCAAACACCACCTCCGGCGCCTGCGCATGCACGCGCGCGATCAGCTCGCGCCAGCGCTGCGCCGGCACCTGCTGCGGCTGCAATAGGCGGAAGCCGGCCACGCCCTGCGAGGCCCAGTCCAGCAAGCGTGCGCTCCACCATTCCACCAGCGCCGCACCTTCCTGCGCATAGGTAAAGCGTGCCTCGGCCACTTCCGGCGTGGCGCGCGGCTGGCGCGGGTCCGGTACCGCCGTGCTGCGTGCGCGGAACCACTGCGGGTTGTCGCGCACCACGGCGCTGGCACCGCCCACTTCATCCAGGCGCACATCGAGCAGCAGCTTCACGCCGGCCCGGTGCGCGGCCTGCACCACCTCGCGCAGACGCTGCGCGTCTTCCTCGCCGGTGGTGGCGACTTCGCTCAGCCGGCCTTCGGCGTCGCGCGCAAATGGCGGCGCGAGCACCACATGGTCAAAGCCGGCCTCACGCGCCGACTTGCAGCGCTGCTCCAGCCCGGCCTGCTCGCCGTTTGCCTCATTGAGAACACAGATCCGCATGGCGCCTCCTCAGCAGACCACGGCGCGCGCACGCACCGTGACAAAGGAGACGACACGGGCCGACCCACCCCGCAGATCCACCGGCGCTCGGTCACGACGCACCAGTCCAACTCCCGTCCGGATCGACCCCTGCCTACTCAAGGCCTGGTCGACCCTTTCTACCGTGACTGCACTCATGCGCAACTCCGCAACGATTCTTGACCGATGCAGTCAAGCACCCCCACTGCGAATTTCATGTGTCGGTGGAATTGACGAAAATCAAACAAGCGCGGCTGTGGTGAGGGCTCAGGCAGCGCTGGCCAACTCCCAAGGGTTGTAGGCTATGGCCTCAACCTGTAGGGAGAGCAAGGATGCGGAGCTACGTCATGGCAGCACTGCTGGCCATCGCCACAGTTGCAACCGCAAAGGATCAGAGGCTGAGCCCGAGCCGTGCCGGAGAGATCGTAGGGCTTTGGCAAGACGTCAGCGTCAACGACGACATCGTCAAGGAGGACTACGCCGGCTTCGTCCAGGTTGTCGACCTGGACAAGGATGGAGTCGATGAGATCGTCTATTTGAGTTCTTCGTATTGCTCGGGTTCCACTTCCGACTGCCCCAACAGCATCGATGTATTGCGCAAGCAACCACCCAGGAAGGCACCCAACGTCAGCGCTCCGATCGACCAATGGGAAACCAGGGCACGCAAGACCGGTTACACGCCAGACGCCAGCGAGCAGATTCCTGGCGAAGTGATGACTCTTGCAGTCCAGGGCAACCGCATCGAGGTCGTGTTCGTCGTGCAGGAGAATTCGCCGATCTGCAAACGGGAACAACCCAATCCGGACGGGTCGCAGCGCTGTCCCGCCCCCGGCCGCTACAGCTGGACGTACACCTGGAAGCCAGGCGCGTTGACGCGCATTACCGGCGCTGGCAGCTATGAACCACACGTCCCCAAGGCCCATTTTCCCGAGCAACTGCGAGGCGCCTGGGTCACCGCAGGGATCGCCTGCCGCGACGCCGAGACAGCGGACCCCAAGCACCTCATCCAGTTCGGCTGGGATCACATGACCGGCAAGGGCGAAGACCTCTGGCCCAACGCGGTCACGCTGCTGGCACGCACACCATGGACATGGCGCATCATCACCGCGTCTGCCAACGCGCCGAAGAAAGACGTTCCTGCAGTCTTCATCCTGAGCAAGATGGAAGACCGCCTGATCATTGCAGAGCAAACCCGCGTCAGAACCTTCGATCGTTGCCGCTGAGCAGAAAGTCGATTGCCACCACGTTTGCGGCAACGCGACGTGGGCTCGAACGCATCGCCAGAGAACGTTTGATCGACATCCGCGCAGCTCCGTGACGCTCAAAATGGCGACGTCACGCTCATTCGCCGCTTGCAGGCCAGGCGTGGCAGACCGGCGATCTGCCACGCCCACGCTCACATCGCCTTCTTGATGGCTTCCGCCTTCGCCAGGTGCTGCTCGACGTGCGTCTTGGTCTCGGTCAGGTGCTGCTTGACCGGCTCGGTCGACGCCACCGTCATCATCTGTGTTTCGATCAGCTGCAGCGCGTCCTTGTGCCCGGCGATCATTGCATCGATGTAGGCCGCCGCGTAGTCCTTGCCGGACTTCTGCCCCAGCATGGACAGGTCCTGCTCGCCCTTGCTCTCCAGCTTCTTGACGTCCGGGGTTTCGGCCAGCGTTCCCAGCGCCTTGGTCTTGTCCAGGTTCTCGGTGTGCTCTTTCTCCATCATCTTCGCGTAGTCCAGCACCGCGCCGGTGACCTTCTTGTCCTGCGCCTGCTTCGCTGCGGCGATCTCGTGGTTGTCCACCGCCCCGAGCAAGCCAAGGGCGATGTCGTCTCCGGAACTCGCGCGTGCCGCGCCTTCAGGCGCCGGGCTGGCTTCGCCGACAGGCGGCGTGGTCGGGGTCGCCGCGCCACCGGTCGGCGTCGGCTCGGTGGACGCGGCAGGCGCTGCGGCCTCCTTGTCGGCATTCGGCTTGCAGCCAGCGAGCGCCAGCGCCGCGACGATGGACAGGACCAACAGTGACTGTTTCATGCTCCACTCCCTCTCGATTGGAGACAGCAGCATCTGCCTGCCCAGGTGAAGAAGGCTCATACACGTCCACTGAGTGATTCAGACGTACGCATCTCCCGGAGGCGAATGCACAACGCCGCACCATGCGCGGCACCACGCCGCAATCGCCGACACGTGCTTGCGCGCGGGCGTGGACTTGGACGTGGTCAGCGCAGCTATGGCGTGCGTGGCGTGTGGTGGCACTTTCCTGCTGAAAGACGGCCCGGTTTGCCGCACACTACCGCGCCACATTTGGAGTGATAGCCATGCACAAGGCCTGGATGCTTGCCCTGTTGGGCGTTTCGCCGCTGGTCCACGCCGCGCCTGCCGACGACGATGCCACCTGCCGCAATGGGTTGTTCACCAGCGCGCCGGTGGCGTTCTCACTCGGCAAGGTCATCCCGCCGCGCCTGTACCTGCTCAAGGATACCGATGGCTGCCCCGACACGGGCGGGGCCGCATGCCAGGGGCGCGCCTATGTGGTCAAGAACGATATCGTCCTGACGGCGCAGCGCCGCAATGCCTACGTTTGCGTGCTCTATCCCAACAAGGGAGGCGGCAATGCTGGTTGGGTCGCACAGTCGAGCCTGCAGATGCAGCCAAGCGCGGCCACGCCCACAGCGCAGGCGTGGAACGGCCACTGGCACGACGGCGACAACACGCTGCAATTGACCACCAACCCAGACGGCAGCATCACCGTCAACGGCGATGCGTACTGGCCCAGCGCCTTTCCCGACCCGGAACAGACGCCGGGCGGTCCACACACGGGCTCGGTCACCGCGCGCGGCTATCCAGAAGGCAACCGCGTCGAAGTCAACGAGGACACCTGCAAGGTGCGCCTGCAATTGCTGGGCGACATGCTGCTGGCCGACGACAACCTGGAATGCGGCGGAATGAACGTTTCCTTCGGCGGGGTGTACCGAAAGAAGTAATCGCAAGCCGAGCCACCCGGTGCGTCGCACGCCTGCAGTGGCAGGCGCAGCGGAGGCAGGCACGCCATCGACCACCACGCGACATAAAAGCCGATGCGAAGCAGCGCGGTGCGGTCTGCGGTGACCCGCACCGACCAGAACGGGTTCGGCTCGCTCGATCCCGCAAGCGGTCCAGTGGATAGCGATAGCAGCAGGACGCGCCAGAAGACCTTGTCAGGGGTGACGCACCGCGTAGACCGGCGTCATCTATCCTTGCCGATTGCTGTTTTGAAGGAATTGCGTTGAGACATTCCGCCACGCGTTTGATGCGCGCGCCGCTGCTTTCTGCTGTGGCATTGCTTGCCGCTTGCAGCACAACCAACACCACCAACAAATCGTTGCTGCCGTCGGCGGACAATCCCGTCAACACCAGTTACTGCATCGGGCGGCTTGCCGTGACGGCTGGTGTGCCCCTGCATTTTCTGGGGAGTTCCGCGCAGTTTTACTGGGGCGACATCGATACCTACCGCGAGGACGCCGCCAGCTACGAGCAGCGCCTGCTGACCGCACAAGCATCGGCCAGCGATGGCAAGGTGCGCCAACTGGTCAAGCCGGTGGAAACACTGGCACAGGATGATGGCAAGGTCATCGTCGCACACGCGGAAGACACGTTGCCGCTCGACCCGAATGTCGTACAGGTCACCGGCTTCGCCCATCGCGACGGCACCACCTTTCGTTTCCAGAAGACGGCGATCAGCCGCCTGCAGGACATCACCGAACGGCGCACCAAGGAAATCCTGGCCTCGATCACCAGCAGCGCATCCCCCTTCCCGCCAGCGGCACAGTCCCAGCAGGGGTTATGCGTCATGCACGGCACCGTCAATCTGGCACCCGGACACGACTGGCACGAAGCCTCCAGGGTCGAGGGAGAATTCACCCTGCAGGAAGCGCGCTACCGTTTCAGTCTGCGTTCGCGCTACCTGCGCTCGCTGTCGTTGAACGAGCAGGAAGTGACAAACCAGCGCGATCTGCTACTGGCACTGGCGGGCGCCGTACCGGACTCCGGCCTGGCACCGATCAGTGAACTGTCAGGTGCCGCCGGCAACCCATCGCAAGGCAGTGCCCGCCTGCTCGAGATGACGACAGCCGACGGCAAGCAACAGGTCTATGAGTGGCACATGCCGGCCGTCAATACAGCACCCAATACGCCGGCAACGTTTCTCTACATCTGGCCAGCGTCCGGGCAAGCGTCAGCGCAGGACCAAGCCAATTTCATGCGCTGGGTCGTGGCCCATCCGCAGCAGACGACACCGCTGTTGCAGATACAGCAAATGACCAGCAGCGTTATACGGCAGCAGGCGGCGCCAGCAGTAGAAGAGAGCAGGCTGGTGTACCGGATGCAGCTGCATTACCACGGCGACCAGGCTGCCGGCGGGCGCCATTACGTGATCTACAAGGATGGCCAGAAAGTCGACGATGGACGCAGTGATGCCAACGGATTCACCAAGGCACACAATGCCGACTACGACCAGGTGTGGACAACCAAGGTGCTCAACAAGTGAGTCCCTGCTTCAGTGCGGCGCCCCGTGATTTATAACCAATCACGCTGGAGAAGACCGGCAACCATCCGGGCAACCTATCCTCCTGAGACCGGCGCTGAAGATGGGCATCCAGGCAAGACGTCCCGCTTTCGAAAGTGTAGGCGTTCGAGCAGCATATCCGGGCTTTCAAGCGTACTCTGGTTACCCGCCTTTCGGAATCCGCTACGCTCAACCCCAACACGTGGACACGAGACAGGCAATGAAGCTGACAGCTGCGCAAATCCTTTCAACGCCTGGCCAAATCGATGAGAACATCGGTAAGCACCTCGATGTCATTCGCCTGGCGGCGAGCAAGGGTGCGGATGTGCTGGTCTTTCCCGAGCTTTCCCTCACTGGTTACGAACCCGGATTCGCGCAGGCGCTGGCGGTGCACCCGGCCGATCAGCGCTTTGATCAATTTCAGCTGGCAAGTGACCGGCACAGCATGCTCATCGCCGTTGGCGCGCCCACGAAGGGAGCAAAAGGCACCGAAATCAGCTTGCTCTGCTTCCAACCGGGACTGGAGCGCACAAGCTACTCCAAACAGCAGTTACACCCCGACGAGTTACCGTTCTTCACCGCCGGTACCGAGCAGCTTGTGCTCAGACACGCAGATCAGCTGCTGGCGCCTGTCATTTGCTACGAGTCACTGCAGGCAAGCCATGCAGAACAAGCTGCAGCGTCAGGTGCTGGCGTGTATCTGGCAAGCGTGGCCAAGTCGGAAAGAGGCGTGGCATCGGCCTACAGTCACTATCCGACGATTGCAAAAACGCATTCCATGACTGTCTTGATGGCGAATTGTGTAGGCCCCGCCGATACCTTCATAGGAGCGGGGCGGTCTGCCATCTGGAGCAATGAAGGTGACCTCGTTTGCAGCGCTGATGCCTTCCAGGAGGCATTGGTGGCGTACGACACAAGGAATGGAGAAGCGAGCGTCTTCAGATTGCCTTGAGGTCACACTGTTGCTCATCCATCGCTCTCTTGCTTTTCACTGGCCCGGTTAATGTCGTGCAGATTAGAGACCTCAGCACACTGAAATGAAGCGGCGTGAGCCAGCTCTCACAGCAAGCTGCGTTGATAAAAAATTGTCAATGGACATCTATCAAAGTCAGAGTTAGACAAAGCCTATCTGCCATCAGGCTGCTTGACCGTAAGAAAGCCAAGCGTACACAGGATGACACCCATCACGGCAAGGCCAATGACAACCAACTGCCGGATCTCATCGCTGGGCGAAGGAGCCTTGATTAGGCCCCTCAAGAAAACCAGTGCGGCCACCGCCAATAATATGAGACCGATTTTGCTATACGTGTTGATCAGGCCACTAAGAGAAGGGCGCATCTTCTTATTCATCCATGAAGTCCTTTGCAATCCGCAGTGAGCGATTAAACTACTACTGTAAGATATTCCCGCACTCTGGGCTCTTGGTCAATGATTCAACGATATCGAGTCCAGCATAAAAATGGCAACCACGTTTGCATTGCGGATGCGCCATGAAGGAATGAGAGGTCAAGTCGACTCATTAGATTAACCTGACCCCACTTCTGGTGGCATTATCGCCTTGTGTGAGGTACAGCCCAGCTCACCTGCGGCGCACTGCGCCAGAGCTAGACGGTGTCTGCTGCATATGCGCGGCGCACTTCTTTTCTTACAGAGAATCTTTCTGTAGAAGAGCATGAAGATCTTCGGGTCCGGGCGCTATGAGTGACGTTGAACCGTTGCATGTGGCTGTGAGTCTGAACTTGGACTTGGTTGATTGATCCTCGATAGCGCGAACACCGTCGATAACACACAAGACGCCGAACAGCGTTGCATCGGCCGCCATTTGCAATGCGGCGACAACGTTGGCTTTGTCGGCAGTAGCGAGACCGCGATACCAGACGGACAAGCTAACCAAAGATTGTTGGGGCCTACGGCCCGGCGGGGCGTTAAGAAGTTCCACGCAGTCGTGAACGGCTGCATCCGCGCATTGGGTCTTCAGCCCATTAACAAAGTCATCTGGGGGTCATGTTTGGTCCTGGCTTTTGAAGAGTTCGCTCGCTTCCACCTTCAGACGATCGCGGTGTAGGCGTTTGAATACGGCGGAAAGCGAGCACAGCCATTTATAGCGTATGTGAGAGCGAACTCGATAGGACGCGGGAACAAGCCTTGCATGTTCTGTTGCGCACCTAACGTGCGACATTAGGACGAACCCATGCGACTGCAGTTCTGCTTGCTTGCGTTAGCAATGGCATTTGCGCCACACGCACTTGCCAAAGGACCTTCTACAGCGTTGTCTGATGCCAACATCAGGACGCTGCTGATTCAACAATCGATCAATGCATATCCCGGCAACTGTCCCTGCCCGTACAACGCGGCACGCAATGGCAGCAGCTGCGGCGGTAGAAGCGCATATAGCCGTGGTGGTGGCTACGCCCCGTTGTGCTACCCAAAGGACGTGACCAAGGCAATGATTGCCGACTACCGAGCTGGAGCACAGTGAAGCTGATGGCCCAAGCTGGCCACACCATTCGGGCCAAACGGCCCTTACGTCGTTCGTCTTCTGCGGCCCTGCATAACCATCAAGTCGTTACGAGGAAACATCCATGAAAAAGGCAAAGATCGTTTTGGCGGTCGTGGTAGCACTCGCCTCCGCGTCAGTGTGCGCGCAGACCCGTGTCAATGGTTACCACCGCGCTGATGGCACTTATGTGCAACCTCACTATCGCAGTGCGGCCAACAGCACAACGCTCGACAATTATTCGACACGTGGGAACGTGAATCCATACACCGGAAAAATTGGAACTGTCGATCCGTATAAAGAACAGAACACTTATCGCCAGCCAGCACCACAGCCAACCTACGGACCATCGAGGGCTGACGCCGTCGATCCTTATGGATCCGGTTACTGATGCATCAAACCCTGCCTCGGCAGGGTTTTTTATCTGCATCGATGTTTGCTGGTCGTAGCGCACCGGCATGCGTGTACAACACAGCGAGGATGCATCCTGATGTTCTCATCCGGTAGACAACGCAGCCCAGGCGCATCACTGCACAGCGGCCCGGCACGCAGCCAGTGCGCGGCTGATGTGCTTTTCCACCATCTTGATCGAGATGCCCATGGCTGCGGCCACTTGCGGGTAGGTGAGGCCGTCGATGCGGTTGAGGATGAAGGCCTGGCGGCATCTAGGCGGTAGTGCGGGCAGCGTGTGGATGTGCAGGTACTGCAGGATGCAGCGGGTGTCGGCGATCTGGTCGACGTGGGCGCCGTCTGCGGCCAGTGGTGCGATCAGGTCCAGTGCGACGTGGGCGTTGGCATGGCGGCGGTGGCGCGTGCGCCAATGCTCCAGCACCACGTTGTGCGCGATGCGGTACATCAGCAGTGCGTAGTCGCCGATATCAAGCGCGTCGCGGTAGGCCAGCAGGCGGAGCAGCGTTTCCTGGGTGAGGTCGTGGGCGGTGTCGGGGTCACGCAGGCGCCGGCGCATGTAGGCGAGCAGGTCGGCATGCAATAGGCCAATGGCCTGGTCGAAACGCGCCCTGCCCGCTGTCGGCTCCTCACGTACGCGCCAACGCGTCGTGTGGCGTATGCGGGTGTAGTCGCCCATAGATGCGGCGCGCGGATGTGCGACGTACGGCGTGCGTGTAGTGGCGGTGGTGCCTGCGGCGCTGCGTCGATGCCAGGCGGTGCAGGTGTTGGTCGCGCGTTCGACCGGCAGCGGCACCCATTTGCTGCCGAAGCGCGGGTATCTGCCGGAGGTGCCGGCCAGGGTGTCATTCACCATGCGAGTTCTCCAACTGCGGGGTACACGCGCGGAGGCGGGTTGGTCACTCGGCAGGTGCTACGGTGACGACCAGCTCGCCGTTGCGCATGCGGATGTTGAGTTTGCTGCCGATGGTGAAGCCGAGTTGTTCCAGCCAGCGGCCGCGTAGGCGCAGCGTGGGGATGCGTTGGTGGCTGTCGGGGTAGTAGCCGTAGCCGACGGTGCAGCGTTGCGGGGCACGCGGGTGGCCTGGGCGGCGCGGCTTGCTGGGATCGGGGCGGGGCTCGGGGATGGGGGTGCGCTCGAGGTAGGGCCGGGGCGGGATCGAGGGGTCGAGCGAGTGCCAGCCGATCTCGGTGGGCGGCGGCACGGTGGCGCGCTTGCGCGCTGGCTTGGGACTGGATGGGGATCGACGCATGGCAAAGCCCTCCTTGACGAACAAGCCCCGCCGCTGGGTGGCGACGGGATGTCGGGAGGTTAGAAACCGCAGAGAGCCGGCGGGCGTATTTCCCCGAAGGGTGTTGTATTAGCCGCCCTCCCGACGCAGGCATCGCGTCGGTTGTGCTCGCAAGATGCTGCAGGCACAAAAAACCCACCGGTTTGACGGAGGTGGGTACCGCTCTCTGAGGAGTTTCTACGCTCCTTGCCGAAAAGACTGCTACGCGCTGCGTGACATGTCAACTGGCTGATGCTGGCAATCTGGAAAGCGTTGATGGAAGATCCTTGCGTCAACGTTTGAAGCAGCAGGGTCAGAGTTGGATTGAACCTAGAGAGATTGCTACTCCAAGCACATCCCCACCCTCCCGCAAATAGCTTTACGTTCCCTCGCTATCCATCACTATCGCGCCACTCAGGTTCGGGCTCGGTAGTGCATGACACAGACGGCACGGGTGACAATTGACCATCTGCGCGATGCCGCGTGAGTCGCAGGATCCCAATGATAAAAATTAGCTTCCGAAACCTGCTTCCCTTGTTGCTGCTTTCACTAGCGCTGCCAAGTGCATGCGCTCGCACGCCCCATGAAGCAAAGCGGGATGCAGGCACGTCATCTGCTGCGACAGTGACGCCGCCCCCTCAAGAGATGAGCAGAGGTACCGACAACGGCGCCGACATCGTCTCTGCGAATACTACTTTGCAAGAATTGCAGCGCCGGCTGCTGCGCTTCATTGATGGACTGACAGTGCCAGCGGATATGGACTATCCCCAGATGGAGTCAGCACTTGGCATCAAGCTTGGACCACCGTCTGATCCGGCATACCCGTGGCGTGAAGTAAAGGAAGTTCCTCTGGTCGATGGCTATGAGCTCTACGCGACGCATCGCCCAACGAAAGATGGATTCTCGCGGATAGAGGTTGCAGTGACTCCACCTGACCATAGCGACCCCACGCGCGTGCCTACTTCCACCTGCATTTGGCAAGCAGAAGCACTCTCCAAAGCGCTCGAAGGGATGGGATACACGCGCGGCGGGCAGCGGCCGTTTCAGGGTGGATGGCTACGCCAGCATTGGCGCGCGATCAACGGCGGAAGTCAGATTTTTTCGGTCTCATTGCTTCTCTATCGAACCAATGAACAAGGCAGGCCAGAAGAGTGCGTTTATAGCGTCAAGATCGATGGAGGCAAGCCATGAACCGGGTTGACTCACGTATCGAGCCTCTACTTGCCCAGATGGCAAAAGACCCTGCACTTCCTGCTGGTGCAGAGGACAGCATTCGCCAGACGATCGCCGAATCACCTTATCTGTCGAACCTGCTAGGTGATGCCATTGAGAAAGGTCGAATTGGCGCGATTGCTGTTTCGCATGGACAGAACAACGGCGGCCACTTCCAGGATGGTAAGGACGGCAAGGCGGGCACACTCAACATCAGTGAAGCAGCGTTCAAAGATTTCACAGGCTCAGGGCGCATCGACTATCTGACCGAGGTCATGGGCCATGAAACGATGCACGGCGTACTGGCCCAGCATCGTGCCAACGCCCTTGCCGAGTTCGGCAAGAGTATGAGTAACCGGATGCAGGAAGCCTACGACGATCGCGAGCATCAGGTCGACCTGACTGGTCCTACCCGTGTTTACCTGGATTCGACTCGCGCAGACGAAGCACTGTCAGAAATCTCGGGAATGCGTGCCCTGCATGATCGAATCAAACATCTGAACCCTGAGATGCCCGACAGTGTGGTTGAGAAGGAGTTGCTCGACCGGTCGAGTAATCGGTGTGTCGTGCGACAACCGAACGGCGCTCCGCAATTTGCGGATGGGCTGACCTACGATGCACTCACCAAGCAGCCCTTTTCCCGCAACGATGCGCTGACCAAATCTGTTGAGCACTGCTTTTACGACAGCAGTGGCACGCTAGGCCCGCATGGCGACTCCGACTACCGGAACTACTATGGCGTCAACCCAGTCAGCCACATCGCGCAGAACTACGCGCATCTGGCGCATGACCGTCAGCCTCCGGAAATCCGCATCGATCTCAAATCCTTGGGCCTGGAACCAAGACAGCTGGAGCGCAACGGGCTGGACCTCGGGTCTGTAAAGACCTTCAACATCGTTGACCTTGGCAAGGACGGCTATGGCATGGTCCAGCTCAAGGACATCGGCGCACGCGGCGTTAGCTCTCCCCATCTTGCGACACCGAATGAGCCTGGACGCGCATTGACGCCTGCAGAGGCGGGGCACCCGGACCATGCCATGCATCAGCAGATCCGAGGCAAAGTGGAGCAGCTGGACGCCACCAACGGCCGCACGTTCGACGCTACTAGTGAACGGATGACAGCCAGTCTGCTGACGTTAGCAAAAGACAACCGACTAACCCGGGTGGACCACGTGCTACTCAGCGAAAGGACCAGAGACCTGCCCGCTGCGCAGACACTGTTCGTAGTGCAAGGCGATCCAAAGGATCCAGCCATGTTGCGCGCCCATATGCCGACGGCCGACGCTGCGGCTCGGCCTGTTCAAGAGAGCTATAACCAACTGGAATCTGTCAACCAGCGACTAGCGCAGGAGCGCACACAAGAACTGGCAGTGGAACAGCAGCGCTTGCAGGAACAACAGCGCGGCCCTGTTCCATCGCTTTGAGGCGATGACATACCCGCACTTTTCATCATCAAACGGCTAGCAGCCATTGATCGACAAGGAACAGGAGCTGATGCCTAAGTGAATCTGACCCCGTTCTTCCACGGGTTGGTTGGGATGTCAACTGCTTGGAGTGGAATAGCAGTGATAAAGATCTGAGAACGCCGCCCTGCCGATGCGACGCGTGGGAGATACTCTTACGCATTTATCTAGAAGACTTTTCCCAAGAAGTGAATCTAACTCCGCTTCTAAGTGAACCTGACCCCGTTTCACGCGTGGCAGACAGTGATCGTCCATGCTGTTCGGTTGACTTCATCTTGATAAATTATAAATTTAACCTGACTCCGTTCCCTGAACCTGCTCTTTCATCGCTAGTTGAAATAATCATCTACTTTTAACTCAAGCCACGTCATTGCGCCCCGAAAACTTTGCATGTCGGCGTCGCTCACATGTTTTTTGTGTGCATCACTGCGCCCAATTGAATTCAATAAAATCATCCTTGAGTTAAATTTCTCAACATCTTCCGAGAACACATTCCTAAAACCATCCTCCCAGCTTTTCCTCATCAACTCCCTTAGATCATTGAAATATATTTCGTGCTTGTTCGCATCAAATAAATCCTTATAGTTCAAATGAGAATATTTTGCCCGAGCTTTCGAGTCATGTTTAGAAAGCACAATTTTTTTTGCTTCATCTTCGCCATGTAAAGAACGAAGAACCTGAGAAATCAATTTTCGGAGCTTGTGCTCCACTTCATTACGTCTTGCACTGATTTCAGCAAGCTTCTCAGACTCGGATAGATTGAGCTTCTGGTACCGCTCTTTTGCTGACAAATGCTTCTTCACAGCATCGATTTTGAAATCATACCCATCGCCAGACTTGCAAAGCACTCCATATCCGATCAGATGCTGTGTGTATGCTGGATCGCTTTTAGCCAGAGCCGTGAAATCATCCACATCGCCCCGAGCAAGATAACTGAGCATTGTATACTCATCTGCATAATGTTCAGCCAACACCCCAATCACCATTTCACAAAATCCGCGGCCTAGTCCCTCACTAAATGTGTAGACAGATCTTTCGAAGAAAAGCCTATCAATCTTGCGATCCGACTCTTCTTTCAAGGTAGACTTCATGTGCGAACAGGCTTGCCGCATTAAGAACGGATGCCCCCCAAACTCTCTAACTAGATATGAGTAAACGTCCTCCTCAATTGATATTCCCATGTATGAGGAAAGAGTTTCGATCATTTGCTTAGCCTGGGCGACACTGAATCCAGGAATGTACTCTGGCTTTATTTGCCCATAAAGCGGATTATCTCCACCCATAACAAACGGAGTTTCCAAACACTTTGGATTAGTTCCCGCAATTAAAATAGTGATCGGATTTTCTTGCCTTTGTGAAACTCCTCTAATTGTATGCCAAAACCTAACATAACTCGCTCCGCTCCGCCATGATTCCGAAAAAGATACATCAAACGTTACCTGTTCGATTTCATCAAATGCAAGCAAGACGCTTTTCTTGATTTTTTTACTTATCTTCTCGATATCTCTTATAAACGAGATAGTTGCATTTTCTTCATTGTAATCATTTTTATCGATGATTATTTTTGCATGATGATCCTCATTAACTTTTGCTATCACATAATGCAAGGCTCCGCACCATTGCATTTGATAAAGAATTTGGCAGTCTATCAAAGATGCGAAGCCAGCTTGCTGACCTATTCGTCTACACACAGACAGTAATATGGACGTTTTTCCACTCCGTCGAAGCCCGAATAACGAAGCGTTCTGGCCGGTTTGATGTTTGTCTATTAGGCTTTGACACAAATCATCACGCCCGAAAAAGTAGAGATCCCTGCGCAAAGGAGAGTCGAAATCGTACAAATTTCGCTCGAAGAAGAAATCTTTAATTCTTTTCCTAAAATACGCAGTAGGCTTCGGTCCAGAGAGCTCATCGTACGTAAAAGGCGTTATAAGGCGACTTTCCTTCTGAGTTTTTATTGTGGTGCCCAACTTTTCAATAAATTTATTATCTTTAGATATTACAAATGCACTGATCTTATCAAGCCGAAAACCAGGATTTTTTTCCTGGATTTTTTCTATCGCGTCTAAAGTTCTTGGCTCGAACTGCTCGAAGGGGCTGAGCAATACAATCACTTCATCCTTAACTCCAAATGCAGCAGCCTTGTCATCTGGAAATTTTAGGAAGAAATACCTATAGACGCTTTGCCCCATCGAAACTTCTTTAAACCCACCAGTTATATAGAAATCGGCGGACAAGTTTTTTACAATTTCCTGCTCCTCGCTCGGAAAATTCCTTAACAACGCCCGGGGGTTAATTCCAGGATAAACCTGCTGCTTTTTGTTTTCGTAGACCATGGCGGCTTATATTTTTGGATTGGTTTTTTATTAAATAATTATATATTAAAAAGCAAAATAAAGCGGCCGAACTTTAAAAGATTGACTCGTGCCATCTTTGATCCTGGCAAACCCCCTTAACGCTGACGATTTTTAAAATGCTAAAAAGGATTTTTAAACCCAACCGTCTCAAAGACGTAACGCTTCAATTTTTCAGCAAACTGCCGCACGTCGAGACTCGTGGGCTCGAAAGAACCGGGATGTGCGGCACTATTCCTAATATTCAGGCAGCGATTTAGCTCATCAAAGGCTTGACTATCGTAACCCCACAGGTCCATCCCAACCGCTAAAATGTCGAAATCACGCCCGAGCTGAAGGTCGGCAAGACTCGTGATATTAATTGCATTTGTCACACGGTTAAACGGACTCCCCTTTTTCTTAGTGGTACTAGCCGCCGCCAGATTATAATTCGCGAACCCCGCGTTTTGAATCTCAGAATGAAATCTCGCCATTGCAGCAGCCCATAGCAGAACTAGCGCCGCACGTTGACAGCGGACTGCAGAGCAACGAGCAGCCTCAGAGATATAACTGGCTTCTTCCATAGTCACCAATCCCTTGAAAATTCCTTCAAGCTGACGCGCAGCTGCTTGCGCTGGGCTTCCCTCATGCCTCATGAGTGGCACAACTACTGCGTCCATAAGATTGGACTTTACTGGTTCTAAAAGTTTTCTAAAAGTAGACGCTCGGGTCCTTTGTTTAGATGCTTTGAGAATGTCAGCCATTCTCGCATCGAAGTGTTCAACTGACGTCAGCAATCCATCTGATGTCTCTTTGAGTGCAGCAGACAATCGCAACCAGTCGCGTGCAATCTCTGCAACTGCGCTAGATTGCTCGACGCGGGCAAAGTTGTGATTGGTCCCTAGATCTGAGTAGGCACGTGTGACTCGATCTAGAAATGTCTCAAGTTCCTCGCTGGTTGGACTCATGCCGTTTGATTATCCTCACCGCCAACAATTTTAGCGAACAGAGCTTCGGATGCTCTTATGCCTGACGGAGAAAGAGTAATGCCATCAGCTGATGATGCAGCCTTGAACCATTCGTGACTCATCGCCTTAAAGGAGTTTCCTTGATCCCAGCAGCTGTGGTCCATGCACGTGACCCGAAATTCTTTCCAGTCGGCTACCCAGATAGCGGATGTCAAATAGCTCTTCAACGAAAGCAGCAGCGCGACATTCCGCATCTTTTCTCGATTAGAGTTGCCGGGAACCGAGACGCCGTGGTACACGAACGGATCAACATTGAAATCAAATAATTCGACTGCTCTGCCGAGCGAAATTTTTGTTCGCGCAACTAGCGAGTGGAAGCGTGTGCGGATGACTTCAGGAACGAGGTTGTTATTCCCCCCCCCGTGAGTTGCATCATTATGCTTTGCAACTTCACTTTGACTGATTATCGGCATAGCCGACGAGTGCTTTGGATATTTGCTTTCCAGGTAAGCACTTAGCAACAACTCAAAACACTTTTCTTGCAACTTTTCAGGACAGAGCTGGACGAGTGTCAGGATTTTTTCTAATTGGTGTTGCGCGTCATCAAACATACATTCCCTCTTATCTTCCTGGATTGGACTTTGCTAGACGAGATTAATTTGATGAATTTAACTTGTCTCTCTCTGACGTCGCACGCATCACACGATCCTCGCTGACTCCCTAGCTGCGGTCAATCGCTACAAGCATTTGAGGCTCATCTTTTTTGGCTGTGTTCCTGACTCTGCCGGCAGGTGTTAGGTCGCGCCCTTGCGGGCTAGTCCTGTTACTCCGGCTTCCTTGCCGCCTAACGCCGAGATCTAGGAAGAACCGACCTCAAGCTTATTGCCTGCTTTTAAGGCACTGCCAGCGTGTTGTTGCACTGAGTCACCTCAGCAACCTCGCCTTCCGTCACCAGACGCAACCGCGCGCCCTTGCCAGCGCTGCCCTGTAGCATAGGCAACCGCACAACCGCCGTCCTAGGCACCAAATCCCGAGGAGCCTCCAACGCCGGAAACGCCGCCCGCGCCAACTCCTTCCCACGCGCATCCTCCAGCACCACAAACCCGGCCGGAGCGTCGGCATGACCGAGGCTGTGCACTATCACTTCGATGGCGTCCGCGGTCACGCGCACATCGCCGTGGCCAATGCCCAGGTCCGGGCGTAGTTCGACAGGGGTGGTGGCTGCAATGCGTTCGAGCTGCAGGACGGTGGTGCGGCCTGCGGGGAAGTCGATGTCGATGGAGGCGCTTTTTTCGAAAGCGATCTCTTGCGTCTTGGCGTTGCTGTCGAGCTTGCCGTCATTGCCTTTGCTCACGCCTTGGGTGATGCGCCATTGGCCCGGGGCGACGTTCCAGCCGGTCATGCTGGCGCGCTGGTTTTTATTCGATGTGTTGTAGGCGATGACGGTGAAGCGGTCTTGCTGGGGTGCGGGGATGGCGATGGCCACTTGGGTGGCGGCCTCCGGGTCATTGAAGCGCCAGCTGACGGTGTGGCCGGGGTAGGTCTGGTTGCGCTTGAGCGCCACGCCGCCTAGGCGTGCGCGTTGCAGGTTGACCGTGGGGGATTCCACGCGGTCGCTCCACCAGTGGCCTTCGGTGTTCATGTAGAAGTTCTGCAGTTTCTCCCGCGCCTCGCTGCGGTAAATGGCGGCGAGATAATCCAGATTGCCGGTCTGCTCCCAGGCCACGTGGTGCGGGAAGTCCGGGGCGCTGCCGTCGTCCTTGTTTGCGGCATCGATGAGCTTGCCGCTCCAGTCGCTGCGCTTGCCCATGACATCGAGAAAGTTTTCGTTGAGCAGCGAGAGGCCATTGGGGCCGCTGTTGGCGACGCGGTAGTCGATGGGCTTGAGATAGCGCTGCTCGCCGGTGAAGCGGTAGGCGGCCCAGAAGGTGTGCAAGGTGTCGGCGCCGCCGCTGCCTTCGAACAGTTCGCCGCCGCGGGTTTTGCCGGTTTGCCAGTTGATCTCGTTGGGCAGCGCCCAGTTGCCCTTGGCGTTGGTGTAGGCGTGGGCGAGATAGCCGTCTGCTAACCCGGTGACGATGCGGCGGCTGTTGGGGTCGGCGTTATAGCCGCCCAGCAGGATGGCCGGGTGCACGATGGGGAAGGAGTACGGTTTTTGCCATTGCCAGTTGGGCTCGCGGTAGACCTTGCGGCCGCCGAACCAGTTGCTGGCGAACAGCAGGTGGCCTTGCGGGTTGACCTGGATGATGGTGTCGAAGGCCTTCACCGTCTGCATCAGGCGCTCGACGGTGCGCGGGTCGCCCCAGTTGAGATATAGCAGGGCGCTGTTGAGGTTGATGCCCTCCTCATACGAATGCAGCTCGTCGGTTTCGATGGTGGACAGGCCGTTGGTGAACATGCCGTTGCGGTAGTTGGCATCGGACAGCGCCAGCATGGAGGCGTTGAGCATGTCCGGGTCCACGCCCATCAGCGCAACGCCGGGCCATTGCTGCACCAGGTCCGAGTCGTCGGAGATGCCGCCGCCGAAATCGCCGTAGGCCACCTGGCGTTGCTCGATCCACCAGCGGATGTAGCGGCGGGTGGCGCTGAGGTCCTGCAGCTGCCAGAACGCCCAGGCGGGAACGCCCTTGGGCACGGCGGGCAGTTCGACAGGCAACGCGCCCTGGTTGGCGTAGCTGATGTCGTTCCAGTACTGGCGGCCGAGGGCCTGGTCCGGGTCGACGCGCAGCAGGTCGGTGATGTCGGCATCCAGGCGCTTGTAGAGCAGCTGGCGCTTGGAGGTGGTGTGTTCTTCCACCAGAAAGCCCCAGTTGTCCTTGACCTGGTTGAAGCGGTCGGCGACGTGCTCTTCGATGGCCTCGGCGCGCGGCTTGAACACCAGTTGCAGCTGGGTGCCGTCGAGCGCGTTGGCGTTGAAGCCGGGCGCGGCGGCGGCGATGCTGAGCATCAGGCTGTCGTTGCTGAGGATGCGGTCGCGCAGGTCCAGCCATAGCGTGCGGGCTTGGCCGGGGACGACCGCCACCGAAACATCGATCATGTCGCGCGCGGGCCAGATGGGGTCCTTGATGCGGATGTTGAGCGGGATGCTGCCGTTGTGGGTGGCCGGCAGATTGAGCGCCGGCAGGGTGATGGCGATGCCGTCCAGGCCGTCGTGCATGTTCTCCCAGCCGTAGGACCAGCTGCGCATCAGCGCCTGGTCCGGCGGCGGGTTGCCCAGGCTGGAGGGCACCAGGATGTGCACGATGGGTTGCTGCGCGCTTGCTGCGGCTTTGTCGCTGGGGCGCTTGCGCGCCGGCGCCTTGGTGGGCAGCGCGATGACGGTCTGCCGCTCGCCGGGCGGGTAGCGGCCGGCGATGACATCGCGCAGCGGGGCGAGGTTGTCGTAGTCGGGCTGGATGTCGCTGCGCACGGTGTAGCTGAGTTGCGCGCTGCCCTTGGGCACCTCGCCTGGCTGCACGTTGTAGGCCCAGATTTCCTGGATGGGGGTTTCCTGCGCGGTGTTGGCAAAGCGCAGCGTGCCGCCACGGCGCTGGGCGAACTGGTCCACGCTGCGCACCACGCCCTGGCTGCGCGCGAACAGCGGCTGCGCCTGTGCATTGGGCGCGGTGTAAGTGGCCTGGCCATAGGCGGCACCGCGTAGCTCGATGCGGTTGAAGGCCTCGTCCGGCAGGGTGAGGTCCAGCGCCTTGCCGCCTTCGACATAGGTGTTCCAGTCCGGCAGCTGGAAGTAGTCATCGCGCCCCGGGAGCCGGGAGCGGTTGTAGACGCCGGGCCAGGTGGTTTCGGCGATGCCGTCGGTGGCCTTCCACATCCATTGCTTGAGGTCGCGTGCGTCGGCGAACTCCACCTTGCGGATGCGGGTGACCGGTGCGTCCAGCAGCGGCGGTGCGTGGCCGTTGTCCCAGCCAAAGCGGTGCAGGAAGGCGGCGTGCTGCGCGTTGCCGGTGGGTGCTTCAGCGGTGGCGGGCTCCTGCAGGCGTGCGAGCGCGGCGGCGCCGCTGGCGTCGAGCATGCGGTCGTAGATGCGGATCTCGTCGAAGTCGCTGCCACGCAGGAAGTTGTAGCGGCTCTGCACCTGGTGCGGCGACATCACGCGGCCGGCCAGGCCGAACTGGTCCAGCGCGGCGTCGAAGTCGAGCGCGCCGCCGTTGGCGCAGGGCGCACCGCAGTCCACGCGTGCGGCTTCCTTGCCGTCCACGTACAGGCGCACGCCGCGGGTTTCGTCCCAGGCAAACGCAATGTGGGTCCAGTCGCTGGCGGCCGGGGCCTTGTCGAGCTTGAAGGAGACGCGGGTGCGCGCGAGGTTGGCATCGGTGACGAAGGCATCGAAGCCTTGGCCGTTCCAGTCGATGCGCAGCCAGGCCATGTCCCAGCTGGTGTGGTCGGCATAGCCGACACGGAAGATCACGAACGGCGCCTCGCCCACGGGATAGCGTGCGCGCCAGAAGAAGCTCAGCGTGCCGCGCTGGGTGTAGAGGTTGCCGGGCGCATTCCACGACAGCACGCCGTCGTCGGCCCATTCGATGGCGTTGCCGCGTTTGCCGGTGGGCACCAGGGTGATCTTGTCGCGGAAGTTGGGCACGCCGTCGCCGCGGGCCACATCGGCCTGCAGGTCGCGGTCGGCCGACACCCGGAACAACAGCTCCGGCGCGGTGGTGGTGGCCGCGCTCACCGGCAGCGCGATCAGGCACAGCATTCCCAACAAGAACTTCGACACGCTCACCTCGTCAATTCCAAAACGTAAAACAGCCACCGCGCGCTTGCACGCGGTGGCGACGACGCACTTACAGACCGTTGGCGGTGCGCCACTTGGGAATGTCGTCCTTCAACAGCTTGTCCGGCCAGGTGCCGTGCCAGGCATAACCGACGCGGCGCTCGTTGGGCACCTGCATGTACTCGGTCAAGGCCTTGCCGTCGCGGTTGGCGTAGAGCGGGCGTTGATTCTGCAGGTCGTAGAAGCGTGCCCATAGTGACGCACCCGGTTGCGCGACGAGGATCACGTCCTGGCCGGTTTCCTGGGTGGGGTCGTCGATCTTCTTGGTGGCCAGATCGCGCATGCGGTGGGTGTCGAACCAGCGCGCAGCGGCCTCGACCGCGCTCTTGATCTGCGTGGACGGGTTTGGCTGGCGCATCAGAAAGCGCACGATGCTGACCGACTCGCTGGAGGCCAGCGAGGCCAGCTCATACGCGCGCGCCTTGGCCGGCTTGAGCGTGACTTCGTCGTACTGCGCGCCCCAGATGGTGAGCGTGCCGCCGATCTTGACCTGGGTGGCGAGTACGCATTCCAGCCCCTTGGTCACCGCCTGGCGGGCGCGTGCACCGTGGCTGGCACGCAGCAGCGCGCCGGTGTCGCCCTTGCCCTCGCTGATGTCCTGCAGCAGGTTGAGCACGCGCACCATCGCATCGTCGTTGTAGGTGATCTGGTGATGGTAGGACGACAGGTCCGGGTAGAACTGCGGCCAGCCGCCGTTGGCGTATTGCGCGGTGAGCAGATAGTCCACGCCGCGCTTGGCGGCAGCCACGTACTTGGCGTTCTTGTCGGTCTTGTAGAGCGTGGAGAGGTAGCCGATCTCGTAGGTGGTGGCCTTGTTGTCGATGGTGGCGTCGTCCTTGCGCCCGGGTTGCTGCAGCTCGGCGATTTCCGCAGCGGTGAAGGTGCGGTTGTAGTCGACGGCAACGCCCTTGTACTGCTTGGACCAACCACCGGAGGCGGTCTGCAGCAACAGCATGTTGTCGGCGATCTTGTCGGCCAGTGCGGACAGCGGTGCCAGCAGCAGCGCGGTGGCGAGGGCGAAGGTGGTGAGCTTGCGCATCAGAACGGCCTCCAGGTGCCGAGGATGGTGTTGCGATCCAGCGCGGCGGCCTGCGCAGCGGTGAGCTGGCGCGACCACTTCACGCGGCGCGACGGGTTGGCGCCGGCGCCGCTGCTCTGGTATTCGCTGTAGCGGGCGGTGGCCTCGTTGGCGGCGTTGCCCCAGTTGTTCCAGCCCTCGGGCAGGATGTGCGCGCCCAGCTGGCTGCCGATGAAGCTGACGCTGGCATACGGCCGCCACGGCCGGCCCAGGAACACGCGGGTCACGCCGCTGGCAGCGGTGACGCGCGCATTGCGGAACACGAAGCCGCGTGCGCTCTCCTGCGGGGTGGAGGCGGCGGTGAGATAGCCGTCACCCAGCGAGTGCAGTTGCACGTTCTCGAACAGCGCGGTGCCGGCGCCGAACACGAAGTCCACGGTGCCTTCGACATAGCAGTCGAGAAAGTAGGACAGCTTGGCGCCGCGCAGGTACAGCGTGTCCTGGTAGCCCAGAAAGCGCACGTTGCGGAACGCGGCGCGGTCGCCATCCACGCGCACCGCCACCGCCTGCCCGACCGGGCCGGCGTGATTGCCGAAGCTCAGTTGCTCGGCAGTGAAGTCGTTGCCGGCGATGATGACGCTGGACGAGCCGGAGGTGCCGTACTCGGTGCCGGTGGCCGGATTAATGCGTGAGGCGTAGTTGTCGTAGGTGATGATAGTCTGGGTGGCGCCGGCACCGGTGAGCTTGAGCGCCGGTGCGTTGGACGGCACCACGATCAGTTCCTGGTAGGTGCCGGCGCCGATGTTGATCTGCGCGCGTTTGCCGCCCTGCACGGCGGCATCGATGGCGGCCTGCACGGTGCGGTAGCCGGCGCTGCCCTGCTTGGCCACGGTGTAGACCGGGTCGGCGGCAATGGCGGCGTTGCTGCCGAGCGACAGCCCCGCCAGCAAGGCGGTGGCAGCGAGAGTACGTAACACGATCCTGCGATGCGGTTGCATGCGTTGCTCCTGTCAGAACTTGTAGCGCGCGCCGATGTAGTACTGGCGCCCGGTGACGGTGTACTTGTCGGGCAGTTCCAGCGTGGAATCGACGTAGCGGCGGTCGGGGGTGTCGAGCAGGTTGATGGCCTCAAACGTCAGCGACAGCTGGTCGTTGAGCTTGTAGGACATGTTGAAATCCACGTTTTCCACGCTGTATTTGCCGGTCACGTCGGCCGTGACCAGGCGCTTGCCATCCAGGTCGTAGACGTCTTCCTGGGCGAGGATGTTGTTGATGTAGCCATCGCGGTAGCTGGTGGACACGCGCGCACTGAAGCGGCCGTCGTCGTAATAGACGGTGGCGTTGTAGGACTGCGGCGAAAGGTTGAGCAGGTCGCGCTCGGTGGCGGTGGTGGTGATGCTGGTATTGCTGCTGCCGGCGGTACTGAACAGGTAATTGATCTTGGAATCGACCTGGGTGTAGTTGAGCTGCACACCAAAGTTGCGCCAGAAGCCGGGCAAGAAGTCGAAGGCCTGCTGGTAGGTCAGCTCGAAGCCCTTGAGCGGGCCGCCGGGCGTGTTGAAGTAGCTCTGCACGTTGAAGATGGTGTCCGGGGTAAAGCCTGCGGGCAGCAGATCCAGCGAGTAGCCCATCGCTTCCCAGGTGCTGAGCACACGGGTGCGCTGCACGTAGCTGTCGATGTCCTTGTAGAACACCGCCGCCGACAGCAGCGAGCCCTCGCGGAAGTACCACTCGGCGCTGAGGTCGTAGTTGGTGGAGCGGAACGGGTCGAGCTTGGGGTTGCCCAGGTTGATCGAGAAAAAGCGCCCGTCGTCGAAATACTGGGTGGGGCCGCCGCTGACGCTGGGCGACAGATATGCCAGCGTGGGGCGCGCCATGGTCTTGGCCGCGCCGAAGCGCAACACCACCTCGTCGCTGACGTCCCAGGACAGGTTCAACGAGGGCAGGATGTCGCGGTAGTTGTGGTTGACGGTGGTGGGCACCAGTAGGCGCTCGCCGGCCGCGGCGGTGGCGCTGGCCACGCCGAAGAACGACTGGCAGTTGGGCGAAATCGCACCGGCCGCAGTGGCCGTGCACGGCGCATAACCGCTGGCGGCGATCTGCGTCTGCACATAGCGCACGCCCAGGTTGCCGCGCAGCGCGCGGCCCCACAGGTCGGTGTTGAAGTCCAGCTGCAGGTAGGTGCCCAGGCTCTTTTCGTTGACGGCGAAATTGTTGTTGGACGAGCCGAAGTGGCCGACATCGGCCAGCCGGTAGTCGCCGCCGGGCACACCGGTGTCGCAGTCGCAATTGATGTTGAGCAGGTCGGCGACCTTCTGGAAATCCGGAATCACCCAGGTGGTGGGGAAGCTGCCGTTCAAGCTGCGGCCGAAGCCGTCCAGGTTGGTGCTCAAATCGCCCACGCCCACGCCGGCCGGCAATGCCTGCGCCAGTCGCCCGTAGGAGATGTTGCGCGACTCCGACGTGTCCATGTCGTAGTTCTTGTAGGCCAGCCCGGTGCGGAAGGTGAAGGTGGGGCTGATGTTGAATTCCAGATCCACCTTGGCGGTGTCGAAGGTGTTGCCCACCGACTGCGGGTTGAGCCGCACCTCGCTGATGTTGGTACCGCGCGCGGTGCCGTTGCTGTTGACCGGCACTGCGCCGTAGCCCAGCCACTGCCAGTTGTTCGGGTTACCCGCGTCGAACGGGAAGGTCATGCTGGGGTAGTCGCCGCCGCCGCGCCGATCCAGCACGAAGCCGTCCAGGTTGGTGTTGTCGAAACTCACCATCGAAAACTCGGGGCGTTCGTAGTCCGAGGTCGAGTGGCCGACCAACGCGTTGACGCGCACCTGGTCGTTGAAGCGGTGCTGCAGGTCCAGGCTGAACTGCTTGAACTCGGTGGATTCTTCGATGTTGCTGGATTCGGTGCGGAAGTCGACGTTGTCGAACACGCCGTAGGTGAGGCGGTTCTGGTCGTCCACCTGCGCCTCGCGCACGGCGATCTGGGTCTTGCCACCGAAGTTGGCGGTGCGGTGCAGGTTGGCACCGACCGAGTCTTCGCGCTGGTCCTTGTCCAGCTTGGAATACAGCATGTCGAAGTTCAGCAGGGTGTCGTCGCTGACCTTGAATTGCAGCGCGCCGGTGACGCCCAGGCGTTTGATCTCGTGGTCGGTGCGGATGTAGCGCGGGTAGCGCGGAATCCAGGCATTGGTGGCGGTTTCGTAGGCCTGGATGTTCTCCGGCGTGTTGGCCGGGCGCGCGATGCCGGTGCCGCAGTTGGTGGCGCTGATGCCGTAGCTGCCCCAGCCGTTGTTGCGGTCCTGGTTGGCCTGCGAGCCGACCCCGGCAGGGGTTTCGTTGGCCAGCGGGTTGCGCGGGGTCTGCGGGTTGTAGCCCACCGGCGAACAGAAGCCGTAGGTGCCGTTGTTGGTGGCGGTGCTCTGGTTGGAGTTGCGGTAGTTGCCGTGCTCCCAGCGCACCGGGTTGTAGCCCTCTTCGCGCAGATGGCGCTCGCTGTAGGACACCGACATCAGCGCGCCGACGCGGCCATCGGCCCAGATGTTGCTGATCAGGCCGGAAAAGCGCGGGTCCTTTTCGCGCGAGAGGTCGTTGTAGCCGTATTGCGTGGACGCGGCCGCTTCGAAGCCGTCGAAGTCGAACGGGCGCGAGCCGCGCAGGTCGACCGTGGCACCCAATGAGCCTTCGTCCATCTGCGCCGACTGGGTCTTGCTGATGGTGACGCGGCTGAAGAGTTCGGAGGCAAAGGTATTGAAGTCGAAACCGCGGCTGCGGTTGACGCCATCGCTGCCGCTGCCGGCGGTGGCCAGCGCTTCCAGCCCGTTGATGCGCACGCGGGTGAAGTCCGAACCCAAACCGCGCACGGAGATCTGCTTGCCCTCGCCGCCTTCGCGGTCGATGGAGACGCCGGCGATGCGCTGCATCGATTCGGCCAGGTTCAGATCGGGAAACTTGCCGATGTCTTCGGCATAGATGGCATCCACCTGCTCCACGCTGTAGCGCTTAGCATCCAGCGATTGCTGCAGGCTTTCGCGGTAGGTGGCCTTGACCTGCACGCGGTCCAGGTCGACCGCATCGGTGGGCGTGGCCGGCGGGCCGACGGCTTGCGCGGCAGCGCTCACACCGTGCAAGGCCAGGACGATGGCCACCGACAGACGTGCGGCGGACAGGCGGACGCCTGCCTCGGCGGCGGGACGACGCAAACGGGCTTGCATGATGCACTCACTCCAATGGCACTGGCTGCAATGACGCGCTCAGCCTCCCCACGGGCCACCGGCGTCGACATGAGCGACCGACAGCACCGCTGCGCAGTCGTCAGGCGACTGTCCGCTGCGTGGTGCCTGACGCTTCCAACATCACGCCCACCGCGTTGCATGCGTGCAGCAACGGCAACGCATGCGCAGCGATCAGGCGTCGGATCGGGGCCCGCTGCGCGTGTGCGCAGCGGGCAGACAGCGGGTCAGAACTTGTAGCGCAGGCCCAGCAGGTACTGGCGGCCGGTTTCGGCGTACTGCAGCGGCAGCTGGCCGGTGCGCGGCGAGGACACCCATTCGTCGGAGGCTTCGTTGGTGAGGTTGATGCCTTCCAGGCTCAGCTCCAGCTGCTTGCTGATCTTGTAGCGCAGCGAGGCGTCGAGGATGGTGGTGCCGGTCATGCCGTGCACGCCGTCGACGTTGAAGCCGGTTTCCGCACCCGGTGCCTGGGTGAGGTAGTCGTCGCGGTTGGTGGCCGACACGCGCCCGGCGAAGGATTCACCTTCGTAGAACAGCGTGGCATTCCACGACGAGCGCGACAGCCCGAGCAGGTCGTTCTTCATCACCGGTGCGCCGCTGCTGGCCAGGTACTGGATCTGCGAATCGACCCAGGTGTAGTTGAGCTGCACGCCCAGGTTGGCCCACTTGCCCGGCAGGAAAGTGAAGGGCTGGGTGTAGTTGGCTTCCACGCCCTTCAATTCGCCGCCCGGGGTATTGAGCGGGATGCTGAAGGCAAAGTCGTCGTTGACGGTGGCGCCGGTGCCCTCCAGCAACGAGGCCGGCAGGCCGCTGCTGGAGTACGGACGCACTTCGCGCGCGGTCTGGATGAAGCTCTCGATGTCCTTGTAGAACAGGCCGACACCGAGCATGGCGCCTTCGTTGAAGTACCACTCCAGGCCGAGGTCGACGTTGGTGGCTTCGATCGGGTCCAGGTCCGGGTTGCCGCCGGCCACGGTGCGCGCACCACCGGCCACCGCCACGGTCACGCCGGGAGTGAGGCTGCCCAGGCCGGGGCGGCTCATGACCTTGGCCGCGCCCAGGCGCAGCAGCAGGTCCGGTGCCAGCTCGGCGACCAGGTTGAACGAGGGCAGCGTGTTGTTGTACTTGCGGCCCACGGTGGTCAGCGCCGGTGCGTTGTTGATCAGCGCATAGCCGGTGGATTCCTGCTCGGTGCGCACATAGCGCACGCCAAAGTTGCCCGACAGCGGGATGGAACCCAGGTCGGTGGAGAACTCGCCCATCAACCACACGCCGCGGTCCTTTTCCTCGACGCTGCGGCTGTTGTTGACGCGCGGCGCCACGGCGAAGGTACCGCTGTTGCTGTAGATGCCGAACAGGTCGGCCACCGCATCCAGGTTGGGCACCACCCAGCTGGACGGGCTACCGTTGATGCCCTTGAGCCCGGCCTGTTCGGTCAGGTCGGCCGGCACGATGGTGCTGCCGTTGGCAAAGGTGGGCACGGCCAGTTCGTTGGCGCGGCGCAGCTCGACGGTGCTGAAGCTGTAGTTCTTGGCCAGCACGCCGCCCTTGAGGCGGAAGCCGGGGCTGATGTTCCAGTTGAAGTCGATCTGGCCGGTGTCGAAGTCGTTGTCCACCGACTGCGGACGCAGGCGGATTTCGGCCAGTTCCCAACCGGCGGGGTTGGTCGGGTCGATGCCGTAATTCAGCACCGGCGCGCGGCTGTTGCCACGGTAGTCGTAGCTGTACCCGTCGACGTCGTACTTGTCCATGATGATGGTGGTCTGCACCGGGTTCTCGTGCGCAGAGCGCGAGGTGCCGACCCGGGCATTGATGCTGAAGTCGTCGTTGAAGCGGTGCTCCAGGTCCAGGCTGACCTGGGTGAACTTGGTGTTCCACTCGTCGTGGCGGTTTTCCGAGCGGATATCGACATTGTCGAACTCGCCATAGACCAGCGCGTTGTTGCGGATCTCGCCGTTGCGCACGATGGTGCCCGGCTTGCCGTCGCGCTCCGGCCGGCGCGGGGTGAGCCCGTCGCGGTTGCGGCTGAAGGAGATCGCTTCGATGTAGTGCTCGTCGCGCTTGGCGTCGATCTTGGAATACAGCGCGTCCAGCGACAGCGTGGTGCGGTCGGTGGGCTTCCACTGCAGCGAGCCGGTGACGCCCAGGCGTTCCTGGTCGTGGATCTGCTGGGTATAGCGCGGGAAGCGCGGGTGGTAGACATCGGCCGAGCGCGCCGCGGCGTACGGCGAGGCGGCACTGAAGTTGCCGTTGCTGGGGCCGTTGGCCCAGCGGCCGGTGTTGGCGCCTTCTTCCAGCACTTCGCGCTCGGTGTAGGCCACCGACAGCAGGGCACCGAAGGTGTTGTCGGCCCAGGTGTTGGCGATCAGCGCGGCCACGCGCGGGTTGGCCTTCTCGGCCATGGCGTTGTAGGCGGCCTGACCGCTGGCGGCGAAGGTGAAGCCGTTGTAGTCGAACGGGCGCGCGGTGCGCAGGTCGACGGTGGCGCCGAGCGAGCCTTCTTCCACATCGGCCGAGGCGGTCTTGCGCGCGATCAGCTGCGAGAACAGGTCCGAGGCGAACACGTTGAAGTCGAAGCCGCGGCCGCGGTTGGTGCCGCCGCTCTGGTCGCCGGCACCGACGGTGGTGAGCGCTTCCATGCCGTTGATGCGCACCCGGGTGAACTCCGGGCCCAGGCCACGCACCGAGATGGCGCGGCCTTCGCCGGCCTCACGGGTGATCACCACGCCGGGGATGCGCTGCAGCGACTCGGCCAGGTTGAGGTCGGGGAACTTGCCGATGTCCTCGGCGACAATCGCATCGACCACGCCGGCTTCGCCGCGCTTGATGTCCAGGGCCTTTTCCACCGAGGCGCGATAGCCGGTCACAGTGACGGTGTCCAGGTCGACGGCCGGTTCTGCGGGCGCTTGGGTGGTTTCTTGTGCTGCCAGGTGGCCGCTCAGCGCAAGGCCGATCGACAACGCCAGCAAGGTAACCGGTGTCTTCCGGCTGGTGGTCCGAAATTGCATGTCCTCCCCTCCCAAGGGTCCATGAACAACATGAAAGTCTGGTTGTGAGCGGCAATGACACCGCTGGTCAAAACGACGTTACCAGCTGAATCCTCCCGTAACATCTTGCAGCGCAGCAGAAAACGTCACCAAATTTGCCCAAAAGGGGTGCAAGCGGTCACTGCGCGTCGCATCATGGGCCTCGCCCGGCGCGTTTGGCGCCGGCTAGAATGACACCGATGGTCATCCTGACGCGCGACGGTTCCCCCCCACCGTGACGCACCACACAGCCGAGGTAATTGCCGCATGAGTCGTGCCCGTATCCTGTGCTTTGGAGAGTTGTTGCTGCGCCTGGGGGCGCCTGGTCACGAGCTGCTGCTGCAGCAACCGCGGCTGGACGTGCATTGCGGCGGGGCCGAGGCCAATGTCGGCGTGTCGCTGGCGCATTTCGGCCATGACGTGGCCATGGTCAGCACGGTGGCGGACAACCCGCTGGGTGCGGCGGTGCTGGGCGAGTTGCGCCGCCATGACGTGGACACGCGGCATGTGCGGCGGGTGGATGGGCGCATGGGGCTGTACTTCCTGACCACCGGCGCGATCCACCGCCCCAGCGAAGTGGTCTACGACCGCGCCGACTCGGCGTTTGCGCTGGCCCCGGCCGACGCCTACGACTGGCCGGCCCTGGTGGACGGGGTGCAGTGGCTGCATCTGTCCGGGGTCAGCCCGGCACTGGGTGCGGACGTGGCGCAGGCCACGCTGGCGGCCGCGCGCGCCGCGCGTGCGGCCGGGGTCAAGGTCTCGTTCGACGGCAATTACCGGCCCAAGCTATGGCAACGCTGGCAGGGCGATGCGCGCGGCATCCTGCACCAGCTCTTCGCCTGTGCGGACGTGGTGTTTGCCGACTACCGCGACATCGGCGTGGTGCTGGGCGGCGAGTTCCCGCAGGACACGCTGGAAGCGCGCGTGGAAGCGGCCGCGCGGCAGGCCTTTGCCGCATTCCCGCAGCTGCAGCTGATGGCCTGCACGCAGCGCGTGACGCATAACGTGGACCACCACAGCCTGGGCGCGCTGCTGGTGCCGCGCAGTGGTGCGGTGGCGCGCGCGCCCAGCGAGGAACTGAGCCCGATCATCGACCGCATCGGTGGCGGCGACGCGTTTGCCGCCGGCGTGCTGCACGGCCTGATCGAAGGCTGGTCGCTGGACGACACGGTGCGCTTCGGCCTGGCGGCCGGCTGCCTGAAGCACTCGATTCCCGGCGATTTCAATCCGCTGTCGGTGGCCGATGTGCAGGCCTGCGTGGGGGATGCGCGGTTTGATGTGCGGCGCTGACGCGCTGGGAATCGGGAATCGGGATTGGGGAATCGTAAGAGCTTAAGAGCGCTGGCGCTTCAGTCTTCTGGTCGCCTATCTAGTTGAAACGCTGCAGCGTATGAAGCGCGCTGCAGCGCGACCTGACCAGAAGCGGCTAACGAAACTACTGGGCGGGGCCATCAGGTACCCGCTGCATCTGTTGCCCGCCCCACTTCAGATCGCCGCCTTACGGCTACCGCGTGCGCGGCGCCTGTTCGCGACCCATGCCATGACGGCGCTCACCAGCACCACGCACACCGAGGCGGGGATGCTGAAAAACGAGGCAATCAGCAGCGCATCCTGCCAAGGAGGTGCCGAGCCGTCCTGCATCACTGCAGCGCACACGACCGCGGTTGTGATCGCAAAATTGACGGTGGCTTTCAGCGCAATGTGCACTCGCATAACGCGCAACAGCACGGCGCACACGGCGCTGACGAGAAATGCCAGCAAGAGATGAGCGATCAGTTTGTCCATCGGGTGCTCGTCGAATCAGCCGCCGGAAGCCATGACGCAACACTGCAGCAGCGCGCGCATCAACGCGGGTCGATAGCGCATCCCGCCGCAGGGCCGCGCAACGCCACCACGGCCGGACCTATTAAGACGGCCAGCATGATCTGCCGGCCGTTTTCAACCTCATTGGGCTGGGAACTCCAGGCGCGGAGCAACCGCTCTTGCGATTCTCCATTCCCGATTCCCGATTCACCCCAACTCGATGCAATCGAAGGTCACGTCCGTCTCCACATCGGCGTCGTAGTCCACATCGTCGCGCTCGAAGCCGAACAGCTTGAGGAACTCGTGCTTGTAGCCGGCGTAGTCGGTGAGCTGGAACAGGTTCTCGGTGGTGACCTGCGGCCAGAGCGCCTTGCAGGCGTCCTGCACGTCGTCGCGCAGTTCCCAGTCGTCCAGGCGCAGGCGATTTTCGGCGTCCACCTCGGCGGGCTGGCCGTCTTCGCGGTACAGGCGCTCGCGGAACAGGCGGTCGAGCTGCTCGATGGTGCCTTCGTGCAGGCCCTTTTCCTTCATGATCTTGTAGACCATGGAGATATACAGCGGCATCACCGGGATCGCCGCGCTGGCCTGGGTGACCACCGACTTGAGCACCGCCACGTTGGCGCTGCCGCCGCGCTTGGCCAGGCGCGCGTTCAACCGCTGCGCGGTGTGGTCCAGATCGACCTTGGCCTTGCCCAGCGCGCCGTGCCAGTAGATCGGCCAGGTGATCTCGGTGCCGATATAGCTGAAGGCCACGCTGCGCGCGCCGTCGGCGAGCACGCCGGCGCCTTCCAGCGCGTCGATCCACAGCTCCCAGTCCTGCCCGCCCATCACGGTGACGGTGTCTTCGATCTCCTGCGCGCTGGCCGGCTCGATCGAGGCCTGGATGATGGTGTCCTTGTTGGTGTCGATGGCGGTGGCGGTGTAGGTGTTGCCGATCGGCTTGAGCGCCGAGCGCTTCACTTCACCCGTGCCCGGCAGCTTGCGCACCGGTGAGGCCAGCGAATACACCACCAGGTCGACCTGGCCGCCCATCTCGGTCTTGATCAGCTCGATGACCTTCTCGCGCGCGGCATCGGAAAACGCATCGCCGTTGATCGACTTGCTGTACAGGCCCGCCGCCTTGGCGTGCTTGTCGAACGCGGCGGAGTTGTACCAGCCGGCGGTGCCGGCCTTGCTGGGGCTGCCGGGTTTTTCGAAGAACACGCCCAGCGTGTCGGCACCGAAGCCGAACGCGGCGGTGATGCGCGAGGCCAGGCCGTAGCCGCTGGATGCGCCGATCACCAGCACCTTCTTCGGGCCGTCGTTGCGGACGCCGCGCGCGCGCGTGGCCGCGATCTGCTCGAGCACATTGCGCTCGCAGCCAAGCGGATGCGTGGTGGTGCAGATGAAGCCGCGCACTTTGGGATGGATGATCAACGTGGACTCCTGGTCAGCAAGATGCTGGCGGCATCTTAATCGCTGGCCTGCTGGCGAAACAGCCTGAGGCGCACCACACGCCGCTGTATGGCGCTGCATGAAGCCCGCCTGCAGCGCCAGGCATGCCGCACGACCGGGCATGCATCTTCCGCGCACGGGCGCGAACGAACGGCGATCACCATCGATTTCCTGCATCAGCGCCTGTGCTACTTTTGCGCCTGCCGTGCCGTGCCTGGCCGCGCCTGATGGCGATCGTCGAGGCCCCTCCCACCGTGCGACCGGTATCCGAGCGATGTCTCTTCGAAGCGAGCGCGTCACGCAGCTGGGCTCCGTCCCGCGGTTTCGGCTTGGGCCCTTGCTGGTCGAGCCGGAACGGCTTGCGCTGATCGACGACGGCCAGGCCATCGCGCTGGAACCGCGCATGATGGAAGTGCTGATCGCGCTGGCCGAACGTGCCGGCGAGGTGGTCAGCGCCGAGCAGTTGCTGATCGAGGTGTGGCACGGCAGCTTTTACGGCGACAACCCGGTGCACAAGACCATCGCGCAACTGCGCCGCAAGCTGGGCGACGACAGCCGCCAACCGCGCTACATCGAAACCATTCGCAAGCGCGGGTACCGGCTGCTGCCCAAGGTGGTGTTTCCCGACGATTATCGCGGTGCGGTGATGGGCACGCAGGTGTGGGGACACGGCAGCCCGTACGTGGGGCTGCAGGCGTTCGATCCCGCACATGCCGAGGTCTTCTTCGGCCGCAGCCATGCGATTGCGCAGGTGCTGGGCGCGATGCGCGCGCAATTGCACAGCCAGCGCGGGCTGGTGCTGGTGAGCGGTGCCAGCGGCTGCGGCAAGACCTCGTTGCTGCGCGCCGGCGTGGTGCCGTTGCTGGCGCAGCCCGGCGGGCTGGATGGCCTGGAAGCCATTGCGGTGGCGTATTGCAACCTGGCGCAATGCCGTGGCGGCGATGTGCTCGACACGCTGGCGCGCGCACTCGGCGACTGGGCAGCGGGCGGGCGCGCGGTGTTTTCGCCGGCGCAGATGGCGGCGTTGCCCGAGTGGCTGCAGCGCCCTGCCCCGCTGCATGCGGCCATTGGCGAGGCGATGCGTCAATGCCCACCAGCGCGCGACAGCGCGCAGACCCAGCGCCATCTGCTGCTGGTGATCGACCACGCAGAAGCGCTGGTGGCCACGCCCGGGATCACCGATGCCGACCGCGCCGCACTGGCCGCGGCCTTGCAGGCGCTGTGCAGCAGCGCGCAGGTGGCGGTGCTGATGCTCACCCGCAGCGATTTCTACCCGCGCCTGATCGACGCCTTGCCGCAGATCGTCGAACTCAAACGCGGCGACGGCCATGTGGATCTGCTGGCGCCGCGCGATGGCGAGATCGGCCAGATCATCCGCGTGCCGGCGGCCATGGCCGGGCTGCGTTTCGAAGAGGACCGCGACAGCGCCAGCCGGCTGGACGATGTGCTGCGCGATGCCACCGCGCGCCAGCCCGATGCCCTGCCGTTGCTGCAGCATCTGCTGCATGCCTTGCACGCGCAACGCAGCGACGACGGCCTGCTGACCTTTGCCGCTTACCGCGCATTGGGCGGGCTGGAAGGCGCATTGGCGCACCATGCCGAACACACCTTCCGTGCCCTGCCGGCTGCCGCACAGGCGGCATTGGGCGAGGTGCTGAGCTTGCTGAGCGTGATCCATCCCGACAGCGATGCGGTGACCGCGCGGCGTGCGCTGTGGTCGGCCCTGCCGGCGCACGGCGCAGCGCGCGTGCTGGTGGATGCCTTCGTGCAGGCGCGCCTGTTCGTCAGCGAGCTGGTGGCCGGCGAGCCGGGGTTTGCGGTCGCGCATGAAGCCTTGCTGCGGCAATGGCCGCGCGCGGCCGAGTGGATCCACGAAAACCGCCGTCTGCTGCAGGCACGCAAGCGGCTGCAGCTGGCCGCACAGCGCTGGGCTGCCGAAGGCCGGCGCAGCGATCACCTGCTCAACAGCGGGCGCCCGTTGAGCGAAGCGCGCGAGGCGGCGCGGCGCATGCCGCAGGATCTGGATGCGCTGGATCACGCGTTCCTGCATGCCTGCGAGCGCTCGCAACGGCGACGCCGCGGCCTGTACGCAGCGGCGGCGACCTTGCTGGTGGTGCTGGCGAGCGCCTCGATGCTGCTGGGTTGGCAGGCGCGGCAAGCGCAGCAGGTGGCCGAACAACGGCGCGACCAGGCCCAGCAACTGGTGAGCTACATGCTGGGCGACCTGGCCGAGCAGTTGCGCACGGTGGGCAACCTCAAGCTGCTCGACAGCGTGGGCAGCCGCGCGCTGCGCTATCTGGAAGACCTGCCCAGCGCGAGCATGCAGCCAGGCGATCTGATCAACCACGCCCGTGCGCTGCGCACCACCGGCGAGGTGCTGATGAACCAGGGCAAGCTGGACGAGGCGCAGGCGGCATTCACGCGTGCCGCCGCCACTGCCGAGCAGGCGCGTGCACGTGCACCGGCGTCCCTGGAGGCGCACGCCGAAACCGGGCAGACCGCGTATTGGCTGGGCGATCTTGCCTACCGGAGCAAGCAGTTGCCCGTGGCACAACGCTACTGGTCGCAGTACCTGGCCGCCTGCGAACACCTGGTGCGCGCCGCGCCGCAGGATCCGCACTGGCAACTGGAGCTGTCCTACGCCCTCAACAACCTCGGCACACTGGCCAAGGAACAGGGCCGGACCGGCGCGGCGATCGGCTTGTTTGCACGCTCGATCGCCCTCAAGCGCCAGTTGCTGGCACACACGCCGGACAACGCAGCGCTGCGCTACGAGCTGGTGGACAGCCTGTCCTGGCTGAGCCTGACGCAGGAAATGCAGGGCTCGCTGGCTCCCGCCGAGCAGGGTTACCGCGAGCAGATCGCCATGCTGCGTGTGCTGGTCGACCGCGATCCCGACGCGCATGCCTGGCGCAGGCGTCTGGCCGGCTCACTGATCCGCGTCTCCAACCTGGCGCTGGCGCGCGGCCAGCTGCACCAGGCGCAGACCGATGCGCAGGACAGCCTGCGCATGCTGCAGGCGCTGGTGGCCCTGCAGCCGGACAATGTCGCCTGGCGCCGCGATCTGGCGCATGCCGACGCCCAGATCGGCTGGATGGCCGCGTTGGACGGGCAGCCCGAACTGGCGGTGCGGCACCTCGAGCGCGCCCGCCAGACCATGGCCGGGTTGCTGACACAGGCGCAACCGCTGCCGGAGTGGCAGTGGCTGGACGCCATCATCGCGCTGCGCCTTGAGCGCGTGCAGCGCACGCGCGCGGGCAACCACGCCGATGGTCTGGTGCCGATCGTTGCGCAACTGGATGCCCTGCACCGCGCCAGGCCCGACGATCTGCTCGGCCTGGCCGCGCTGGCCCAGGCGCTGGTCTGGCAGGGCGAACACCAGGCCGCCGCCGGCGACGCAGCCGGCGCCCGCGCGGCGTGGCAGCGCGCGGTGGCGGTGTTGGGCAAGGACATCGGCAACAGCCGCGACAAGAACCTGCTGGACCCCTGGATTCGCGCACAGGTGCATCTGGGCCAGCGCAGCGCCGTTACGCAACAGCTCGGATGGCTGTATCACGCGGGCTACCGCCACCCGGGATTCGTCTCCCTCTATGCCCCGCTTTTCAAGGAACAGGACAGCTCATGACGGACTTCAAGATCAAGCTCACGGTGGCGCGGGTGGGATTCGGCGGCAACACCGGTGCCGGCGAGTATTTCTACAGCTTCGCCCCGGACCTGCTGATTGTGGACAAGCACGACAAGGCATCGACGCTGCTCTATTACTTCGATGAAGACGTCGTCCCCCGGCATTTCAAGATCAGGAGCCTGCTGAGTTCCGATGCCTTGAAACAGATCGGGCAACCCACGATCAGCCCCGACGGCCGCAGCGTGCATGTCACCAATGCCAATAGCGTCCCGACCCTGATCTTCCTGACCATCATCGTCGAGGACGAAAGCCGGAAGGACAAGAAGACCTGGTTCAGCTGTGATCCCCAGGTGGGCAACGATCCGCAGATCAACCCGCAGGAAACCCCGCCCCGGCCGTAAGCCCTGCGTCGACACCTGCCTGGCGGCTCGCCGCCCGGCGGTGTGTTGCTGCGGTGTGTTGCTGCGGTGTGTTGCTGCGGTGTGTTGCTACGGTGTGTTGCTGCGGTGTGTTGGCGCGGCACAGCGTGCGCATGCACAAGACTTGGGCCAGCGACGACCAAACCGCTGCCGCAGGTACCTGAGGTCGACCTGCACACTGGACCAGCTGCCACCGGATGACACTCATGGCTGTCCCGGTGTATCTCGCTGCGAGCTGGCTGGCGTGCGCGTTGCCGGGCGCTCAGGCCAACCGTAGATCGCGGCAGGCAGGCCCGCCGCGGTGTCGCCCGCGTCGCCTGGCGACGTTCTTACTTATCCCACGCAGTCCCGCGCGCGCGGCTGGATGCCGGCCGGCGCGGCCGCCAGGCCGGCAATGCAGTGCGGCGCCACCGGGTGCCGCCGGTCATCGCGCTCGGAGCCGTTGCTGAAAGCCACCTTGAACTGGCCGCGGCTAGACCACGCGCCGGGCGTGCCGGCAGCGATGCGATGGGTGCTGCCAACGCCACGCCCTGCCCATGACCGACAGGCCGGGCCCGGGCTGCAACCGCCCTGGTCGGTGTGGGCGGACAAGCTGTCGCAGGTTCGTGCCGCCGCGCCCTGCGCGGTCAGGTCGCAGGGCGCCACGCCGACACGCAGGTCGCGCTCGGTTGGCGGCTGGGTATGCAGCGCGGCCTGGACCCAGGCGATCGGCAAGTCGGCCTGGGTAGGCGCCGCCCAGGCGCTGGTGGACAGCACGACGATCAACACGAACAGATACCGGACCAGGCGCATGACGGACTCCGCAGCGGACCGGAGCGCGGCGCGTCCCCGAGCGACCTCGGTGGCCGCCGGACGACCTTCCCGCCTGGCCGCCCACACGACCTGACGGCAACCTTACGGTTGTTGCCCAATCCTGCCGAAGCCGGCAAATTCCTTATGAAACAACGCCATGCAACTTGGTGAGATCGTGTCCGATTCCCGATTCCCGAGTCCGCTCTGACCAATCCCCACTCCCGACTCCCCACTCCCGACTCCCCAATCCCCGCCCTCAAATCACCCGCAACGTGATCGCCTTCAACACCGCCCTTGTGCGGTCGCGGGTGCCGAGCTTTTCCAGAATGGTGGAGACGTAGTTCTTCACCGTGCCTTCGGCCAGGAACAGGGTGCGGGCGATCTCCTTGTTGGAATAGCCGCCGGCGAGCAGGCGCAGGATCGCCACCTCGCGCTCGCTGAAGGTCTCGCGCGGGGGCTGCTGGTCGCGGAACTGGTAACGCGCCCGCACCGGGTCGGTGCTGACCGGCTGCAGCAGGGTCTCGCCGTGGGCCACCCGCTCGATCGCCTCGCGCAGGTCTTCCGGGGCGGCGTCCTTGAGCAGGAAGCCCTGCGCGCCGGCCTCGGTGGCGCGCAGCAGCAGGTCGCTGTCGTCGAAGGTGGTCAGCAGCAGCACCGGGGTACGGTCGCCACGGGCGCGCAGTTGCTGCAGCGCCTGAATGCCGTCCACGCCGGGCATGCGGATATCGCTGAGCACCACGTCCACCGTGGTGCTGACCAGCGCGTCCAGCAGGCCCTGGCCGTCGTCGGCCTCGCAGACCACCTCCACGCCCTGTTGCTGCAACAGCGCGCGCAGGCCGGCGCGGACCAGGATCTGGTCGTCGGCCAGCGCGATGCGATGTGCACTCATGCCGGTAGCCTCGCCATCAGGTGCATGCCGCCAGTGGGCGTGCGGCCAAGCTCAAGCTGCCCGTGCAGGGCGGCCAGGCGTTCGCGCATGCCGGTGATGCCGTTGCCTTCGCGGATGCGCTCGGCGCGGCGGCCATCGTCGCAGATGTCCACCTGCAGCTGCGCGCCCGCGCACTGCAGGTGCACCGCGACCTCGTTGGCGTCGGCATGCCGCACCGCGTTGGTCAGCGCCTCCTGCACCAGCCGCAACAGCAGCTCGGCCACGCGGGCATCGGTGATGCGCACGGCCGGGTCGATCTGCAGGCGCAGCGCCGGGCGCGGGAACGGTGCGGCCAGCGCGCGCAAGGCGGTCTGCAGGTCCAGGCCCTGATCGTCACGCAGCGACTGCACCACGTTGCGGATGTCCGACAGCAGTTCGGCCGACAGCTGCTCCACCACCGCGACCTCGTCGCGCCGCGCCAGCGCCGGGTCGGCGCCGAGCAGGCGCAGGTTGATGCGCATGGCGGTGAGCTTGTGCCCGGCCACGTCGTGCAGTTCGCGCGCCAGGCGCAGGCGCTCGGCATCGCGCGCGCTGTCGGCCAGCAGCGCGCGGGTGGCCAGCAGGTCGGCATTGACGTAGGCCAGCGCATCGCGCGCACGCTCGGCGCTGCGCGCGTAATGCGCGGTCAGCGCGGCGAAGGCCTGGAAACCGGCGTAGATGCCGACGATCAACCACGGTCGCTCGAACCCGGCCTGCACCAGCAGCGCATACATGCCCGCGTTCAATACGAGCGCCAGCAACAGCACGCGCACCGGTGGCCAGGTCATGCCCGCCTGCGCCACCAGCATGACCAGCAGCACCGGGGCGGTGCCGGCACGCGGCTCCATCCACACCAGCAGCAAGGCCAGGACCGCCTGCAGCAACGTGGCGACAGTGCGCAAGGCATGCAGCGACGGCAACACGGTGTGCAGCAGAAACAACGCGGTGAAGCCGGCCAGCACGCCCCAGCGCCAGGCGCCCTGCGGTGACGCATCGGGCATGAACGACAACGCCACCGCCGCAATGGTGAACGCACCGGCCAGCCGCAGCGGATGCGAGAGATGACTCAGGGAAGAATGCATGCGGCGATGCTGACGGCCGCGCGGCCACTCGGCAATGGTGCGCGTGCAGAAAGTGACTTCCGGCAGGTGGGATCGATGACCTGCGGCCCCTGTGCCGTGCGCAGCGCGTGCGCACACTGGCATCACCCCGCCACCCCATCGCCACGGAGTCACACCATGTCTGCTTCCAGTCTGTTTCTCGCTCTCACTCTGGTCTGGGGAGGCTATGAAATGCTGCTCAGCCGCCGTCGCCGCGCCAACGATGGCGGCGCGCACGACCAGGGCACGCTGCAGCAGCTGTGGCGGGTGCTGTCTGTGGCGGTGGCCATTGCGGTGGCGCTGGCCTATAGCGGGCTGGCGCGCTGGCCGCAGGGCTGGTACGCACCGCTGCAGTGGGCCGGCTGCGCCCTGATCGTCAGTGGGCTGGCGTTGCGCGTATGGGCCATCCAGGTGCTGGCACGCTGGTTCACGGTGGATGTGACCATCCAGTCAGACCACCAACTGGTACGCAGCGGCCCATACCACTGGCTGCGTCACCCGTCCTATACCGGCGCGCTGATGGCGTTCTACGGGCTGGCGCTGGGCATGGGCAATGGGTTGTCGGTGGCGGCGATCGTGGTGCCGGTGACGTTGGCGTTTCTGCACCGCATCCGGATCGAAGAGGCCGCGTTGCAGCGTGCATTTCCGGTTGCCTACCCGGCCTATGCCGCGCAGAGCCGGCGCCTGCTGCCGCTGGTGTGGTGAGAGTTGATAAGGCTGCGGCGCAGCACCACTGCGCTGGGCCTTGCCGGGCTTGCGTCCTGCAGATCGCGCAGCGGTCCACCGGCCACACCGATGGTCTTACACTCAGTGGCTACCCCGCCGCTGCCGTTCGTCTTCGATGATCATTTCCGCCGCTTCCGACTACCGTGCCGCCGCGCAGGCGCGCCTGCCGCCGTTCCTGTTCCACTACATCGATGGCGGCGCCTACGCCGAGCACACGCTGCGGCGCAATGTCACGGATCTGGCCGATATCGCGCTGCGCCAGCGGGTGCTACGCAACATGTCGGACCTGAGCCTGGGCACCGAGCTGTTCGGCGAGACGCTGGCGATGCCGGTGGCGTTGGCGCCGGTCGGGCTGACCGGCATGTATGCGCGGCGAGGCGAAGTGCAGGCCGCGCGCGCGGCGGCCGCGCGCGGGATCCCGTTTACGTTGTCCACGGTGTCGGTGTGCCCGATCGAGGAAGTGGCGCCGGCGATCGCGCGGCCGATGTGGTTCCAGCTGTACGTGCTCAAGGACCGCGGCTTCATGCGCAACGCGCTGGAGCGCGCCAAGGCGGCCGGGGTGACCACACTGGTGTTCACCGTGGACATGCCCACGCCGGGCGCGCGCTACCGCGATGCGCACTCGGGCATGAGCGGGCCCAATGCGTCGCTGCGGCGCATGCTGCAGGCGGTGACGCATCCGCGCTGGGCCTGGGACGTGGGCCTGCTGGGTCGCCCGCACGATCTGGGCAATATCTCGACTTACCGCGGCAGCCCGACCGGCCTGCAGGACTACATCGGCTGGCTGGGCGCCAATTTCGACCCGTCCATCGCCTGGAAAGACCTGGAATGGATCCGCGAGTTCTGGACCGGGCCGATGGTGATCAAGGGCATCCTGGACCCGGACGATGCGCGCGATGCGGTGCGCTTCGGCGCCGACGGCATCGTGGTGTCCAACCATGGCGGCCGCCAGCTCGACGGCGTGCTGTCCAGCGCGCGCGCGTTGCCGGCCATTGCCGATGCGGTGAAGGGGCAGCTGAAGATCCTGGCCGACTCGGGCATCCGCAGCGGGCTGGACGTGGTGCGCATGCTGGCGCTGGGCGCCGATGCGGTGCTGCTGGGGCGCGCGTTCGTCTATGCGCTGGCGGCCGGTGGCCAGGCCGGCGTGGAGAATCTGCTGACCCTGATCGAGCGCGAGATGCGCGTGGCGATGACCCTGACCGGCACCCATTCGATTGCCGAGATCAGCAGCGATGCGTTGAGCCGGGTGACGCGGGAGAACGCGGTCTCGCCTTGATGGGATTCGGGATTTAGGATTTGGCATGCGTTGGTAGCTGAGAGCGGGTGGTCTGCGACTTGGCTGCAGGGCCCTTGCCCGCCCACCGTCGCGGGACACGCCGCAAGTACGTCCATGTAGGCTCTTACGCGGCATCCATGCCGCGTAAGGTCCCGCGACGGTGGGCGGGCAAGGACCTGTCGAGATGGTCGGTGTGCTTGGTCAGGCTGTGTGCGTGATGCGTGTCTGATCGAATGAACGTAGCGAGCAGTCGTCGGGTCGGTGCGGGCTGCGCACAGGAGCCGCGGCGTACGCGTTACATGCCAATTCCGAGTATCGACCGCGCCCGCCTGGTGGCGGCGCAGTCGTCTTGTGGGCTGCGCTTAGTGGTTGTCGTCGCCGGTGGGCAAGTATTGCTGCAACGCCAGCACCGATTCCCAGGGATCTGCACGCTGACGCTTGGCCCGTTGCAGGGCCTTGTCCATTGGGAAGGCATCCGGGCCGCTGATCTTGCCGAGTTCTTCCCAGCGCAGCGGCACGGCGACAGTGGCCTTTTCGCGTGCTCGCAGCGACCACGAACACACGCTGGTATTGCCGCGCCCATTGCGCAGCCAGTCGACGAAGATCACGCCGTGGCGCTTGGCCTTGCTCATGGTGGCCACGTAGCGGTCCGGGGCGTGCGTGGCCAGCGCCTGGGCGAAGGCCTCGCAGAAATCGCGCGCCTGTTCCCAGTCCGCTTCCGGCACGATCGGCACCACCACATGCAGGCCCTTGCCGCCGGACAGGCGCACCGCGCTCTCCAGGCCGGCACTGCGCAGCTTGGCGCGGATGTCGCGCGCGGCCGCCACCACGTCGGCCCAGGACACCCCGTCGCCCGGGTCCAGGTCGAACACCAGCCGATCCGGATGCTCCGCATCGTCGACCTGCGCGCCCCAGGGATGCAGCTCCAGCGTGTTCATCTGCACCAGCTCGAGCAGGCCGGCGGCATCTTCGACGTAGATGTAATCCTCGGTGCCGCTCTTCTGCTGCAGCGGAATCGCCTTGATATGCGTGCCCAGGTGGCGGCCTTCGTGCTTCTGGAAGAAGCAGTCGCCACCGGCGCCATCGGGGCAGCGCAGCAGCGACAAGGGGCGGCGTGCGATCTCTGCCAGCACCAGCGGCGCCACTGCGCGGTAATAGTCGGCCACATCGCCCTTGCTGATGCCCGCTGCGGGAAACACCACCCGCTCGGGATGGGTGATGGTGATGCCGTCCGTCGACGTGGACGTGGACGTGGATTTGGATTTGGATGTTGTGGACTTGGACGCCGTAGATTTGGAGACCGTGGACGTGGGCGCTGCAGCCTTTTTGGATGTCGAGGTCGCGGTCGTCTTCGATGCCGTCGACCGCACGCGCTTGCTGGCGGTGCTGGTGGATGCGTCGACCGTCGTTCTCGACGTTTTTTTACTCGCCGCCTTGCGCGCAGGCGCGGCGGTCGCTGTCGCAGCACTGCCTTTACCTGCAGCACGCGCCTTGCCCGGCGCGGCGCGGTCGCCGCCCAACTCGCTCATGGGTTTGTCCTCGCGCAGACGCTTGAACGCGGCCTGCCGCAGCAGGCCTTCCTTCGCCCAGCCGCGAAAGGCGACCTCGGCGATCAGGACCGGCCGTACCCAATGCACATCGCGTGGCCGCCCCGGGATATGCGTCGGCAATTCCAGCGTGGCAGTGTCGCTGTGCAGCGCCTGCAACAGCGTGGTGATCTTGCCGAGCAAGGCATCGTCGAAGCCGGTGCCCACACGCCCGACGTAACGCAGCGTCTTGCCCTCGCGCTGCGCCATCAGCAAGGCACCGAAGCCGCTGCGCGCGCCTTTGGGATCGGTGTAGCCCACCACCACGAACTCATCGCTGTCTTCGTGCTTGGTCTTGACCCAATCGGCGCTGCGCCCTTCGCGATACCGCGCATCGGCGAGCTTGCTGACGATGCCTTCCCAGCCGGTGCCGGCACTGGCCGCGAAGACCTCCGGGCCGTGGCCGATCACATGGTCGCTAAACGCCAGCGTGCCCGGCACATCGCCCAGCACGTCGTGCAGCAATTGCTTGCGTTGCAGCAGCGGGGTGTCGCGCAGATCCACTCCGGCCACGCCGAGCAGGTCGAACACGATGTAGCGCAGCGGTTGCGTGACGCTGCCATCGAGCGCGCGTTGCAATGCCGAGAAATCGCTGCGCCCCTGCGCATCCAGCACCACCAGCTCGCCATCCAGGCGTGCATCGCGCACCGGTAGGGCCTGCACTGCGCGCACCACGTCCGGGAAACGCTGCGTCCAGGCCTGGTCGTTACGCGAGCGCAGCTGCACCTGGCCATCGACCATGTCGGCCAGCAGGCGGTAGCCGTCCCACTTGATCTCGTGCAACCAACGCTCGCCATCCGGCGCCTGCTCGCGCAGCAAGGTCAGTTGCGCGCGCAGCTCGGTTGGGCATGGCGCATCGCGGGCACCGTCCAGCGCCAGGGCGCGGGTACGCCATTGCCTGGATTCCGCACGCGCCGGGCGCGCGCGTTTGCCGGCTGCAGTTGCCCCGGCGCTCGCCTTTGCCGCCGGCGCGCGCCGCGCCCGGCTGGCCTTGGCACGGGTTGCCGGCGCCGCCGCAGCAGCCGATGCGCCGGCGGCCTGCTGCGCCACCAGCGCATCGGCATCCAGATCGGCCGCGTACGCATCGCTGCGCTTGAACAGCAGCCATTGCGGTTTTCCGCCGCGCATCTGCGTGCGCACCAATGCAAAACCGCCGCGCAGCAGCGTGCCCTGCAGTTCGAATTCCAGCTTGCCGGCTTCCAGTGCCGCCAACGCATCGCCGTCGCACTGCCAATGCCCGTGGTCGAACACATCCACATGCCCGGCGCCGTAATGGCCCTGCGGAATGTCGCCCTGGAAGCTGGCATACGACAGCGGGTGATCCTCCACCTGAACTGCCAGACGCTTTTCGCCCACGCGCAACGATGGGCCCTTCGGCACGGCCCAACTCTTGAGCACGCCTTCGACCTCCAGACGGAAGTCGTAATGGCGCGAGCTGGCGTGATGCAACTGCACGACGAAGATCGGCTGCTTGCTGGCGCGCGCCGGCGTGTCGCCGGCCGGCTCCGGGGTCTGGTCGAAGCGGCGCTTGGCGTTGTAATCGTGCAATGACATGGGCGGGGCCTAGCCGGCCTTGCGGCGCGGTGCCGCCTTGCTGGCGGTGGTCTTGGTGGCCTTGGTGGCCTTGGCCGCGGTCTTCTTGGTGGCCTTCTTGGCCACTTTCTTGGTGGCGGTCTTTTTGGCCGACCCCGTTGCCGGCGCGCTGCTCTTCTTGGCCGGCGTACGCGTATTGGCCTGCAGGCTCTTCTGCAGCAGCGACATGAAGTCGACCACGTTGGTGCTGGCGTCTTCGTGCGGCGGCGGCTCGACATCCACGGTGGTGGTGCCGCCCTTGGCCTGGATGCGCTTGCGCAGGATCTGCTCGAGCTTGCCGCGGAATTCGTCGTGGTAATCCTCCGGCTGCCAGGTGCCGGACATCGACTCGATCAGCTGCTTGGCCATCTCCTGTTCCTTGGGCGTGATGCGGTACTCGCCCACCGCGCCGGCCGGCAGCTTGAAGTCCTGCGGGTCCACCACTTCCTGCTGGTAGCGCAGCAGCAGCAGAATCAACGCATCGCCCTGCGGCATCACCGCGGCCAGGTATTCGCGCGTGCGGATGACCACCTTGGCAATACCCACCTTGCCGGTGTCGCGCAGCGTCTCGCGCAGCAGCACATAGCCTTTTTCGGCCTTCTTGCCCGGCACCAGGATGTAGGGCTTTTCGAAATAGCGCGGGTCGATATCGGCGGCGTCGACAAAGGTTTCCACCTCCACCGTTTCGTGGCTTTCCGGCGAGGCCGAGCGGATGTCCTGCTCTTCGACGATGACATAGCTGCCCTTGTCGTACTCAAACGCCTTGACGATCTCCTTCCACGGCACCTCATCGCCGGTGTCGGCGTTGACGCGCTCGAAGCGGATCGGCTTCTTGTCGCGCGAATCGAGCATGCGGAAATGCAGATCCACCTTGCGCTCGCCCGACATCAACGACACCGGCACATTGAGCAAGCCGAACGAGAGCGTTCCGGTCCAGATCGGTCGTGCCATCGGCGTGTGACTCCGGGTGTTGTGTGAGTTAACCCATAGCTGTAGCGCGGCCACCGTGATCCATGCGTGAGCCGTGCGTCTGCAGCTGCCACTGCGCCCCCTTCACTAGGCGCGCGGTGAACTGCGCATCCATCCCGATGACCAGGAGCACCGCATGTCCCGCGACCCACTGCGCGACCAACCGACCCAGCCGGGCGAACAGCACGGCAAGCGCGATGCCGAACATTACGAGGACCGCGGCGCCGGCGATGCGCCAGATACGTTGGTTCCCGCCGATGGCGACACCCCGGCCAAGAAGCCCGGCACCGCGCCGTCGACCGTGGCAGACCGCTGAAACCAGCCGGCTGATGCCCCGCCCGGCAGCACAGCCAGGCGGGCCCGGGTTACGCCCGGCCTGCCCGCTGCAACCGGGCGAACTCCTCGTCGGCAAACAGGCGCGAGCGCACCAGAAAGCGCACGCCCTCGCCGTTTTCCAGCGAGAACATGCCACCGCGCCCCGGCACCACATCGATGATCAGCTGGGTGTGCTTCCAGTATTCGAACTGCGAGGGGCTGATGTAGAACGGCGCGCCGCCGATCTCGCCCAGCAGCACGTCGCGGTCGCCGACGATGAAGTCGCCCACCGGGAAACACATCGGCGAGGAGCCATCGCAGCAGCCACCGGATTGATGGAACAGCACATCGCCGTGGCGTGCGCGCAGCGTATCGATCAGCTGCAACGCCGCCAGCGTGGCCATCACCTGCAACGGCGGGTCTGTCTGCGTGGTGGTGCCCTGCATCGTCTGCCTCCTGCGGCGCGGTCAGGCCGCCATGTCGAGCACGATACGCCCCTCGATCGTTCCGGCGTGCATGCGCGCGAACACGTCGTTGATGTTGTCCAGGGTGTCGGTGGCTACGGTCGCCGCAACCTTGCCCTGCTCGGCGAAGGCCAGTGACTCCTGCAGGTCCAGCCGGGTGCCGACGATCGAGCCGCGTACGGTCACGCCATTGAGCACCATGCCGAAGATGTCCAGCGGGAACTGGCCCGGTGGCAGGCCGTTGAGCGACACCGTGCCGCCACGCCGCACCATGCCGATCGCCTGCTCGAACGCTTTGGGCGACACCGCGGTGACCAACGCGCCGTGTGCGCCGCCGATTTCCTTCTTCAGGTACGCCACCGGATCGGTGGTGCGCGCATTGACCGTCACCGTGGCGCCCAGACGCCTGGCCAGTGCCAGCTTGGCGTCGTCCACATCCACGGCGGCTACGTTCAGTCCCATCGCCTTGGCATATTGCACTGCCATATGGCCGAGCCCGCCGATGCCGGAAATCACCACCCACTGACCCGGCTTGGTATCGGTGACCTTCAGGCCCTTGTAGACGGTGACGCCCGCGCACAGGATCGGCGCGACCTCGACGAAGCCGATGCCCTTGGGCAGATGCCCGACGTAGTCCGCATTGGCCAGCGCGTACTGCGCGAAGCCGCCGTTGACCGAGTAGCCACTGTTCTGCTGCGCCTCGCACAGGGTTTCCCAGCCACCCAGGCAGTGCTCGCAACGCCCGCAGGCCGAGTACAGCCACGGGATGCCGACGCGGTCGCCTTCCTTGATGTGCTTGACGCCTTCGCCGACCGCCACCACGTGGCCAACACCTTCGTGGCCGGGAATGAACGGCGGGTTCGGCTTGACCGGCCAGTCGCCTTCGGCGGCGTGCAGGTCGGTGTGGCAGACGCCACAGGCTTCGATCTTGACCAGGATGTCGCCGGCGGCCGGGCGCGGCACCTCCACCTCCTCGATCACCAGAGGCTTGCCGAACTCGCGTACCACTGCAGCTTTCATCGTCTTGTCCACATTGCACTCCTGTCGCTGTCGTTGAGGAACCTTAGCCCCGGGCCGCAACCGGGGCCTTGATCGAGGTCAAAGCCGCGGCGCGCACGCGCGGTGCCAGCCGATCGTCGCCGCGCACGAGCGCGACCGGCATGGGTGTCAGAAGAAGCCCAGCGCCTTGGGCGAATAGCTCACCAACAGGTTCTTGGTCTGCTGGTAATGGTCGAGCATCATCTTGTGATTCTCGCGGCCGATGCCCGACTGCTTGTAGCCGCCGAACGCGGCATGCGCCGGATAGGCGTGGTAGCAGTTGGTCCACACGCGCCCGGCCTGGATCGCGCGGCCCATGCGATACAGGCGCGACGCATCACGACTCCACACACCGGCACCCAGGCCGTACAGCGTGTCGTTGGCGATCGCCAGCGCTTCGGCCTCGTCCTTGAAGGTGGTCACCGACACCACCGGCCCGAAGATTTCTTCCTGGAACACGCGCATCTTGTTGTGGCCCTTGAACACCGTCGGCTTGACGTAGAAGCCCCCGGCCAGCTCACCATCGAGCGTATTGCGTTCGCCGCCGATCAACACCTGCGCGCCCTCCTGCTTGCCGATGTCGATATAGGACAGGATCTTTTCCAGCTGCTCGCTGGAGGCCTGCGCGCCAACCATGGTGTTGGGATCGAGCGGGTTGCCCTGCTTGATCGCGGCCACGCGCGCCAGCGCCTTTTCCATGAACTTCTCGTAGATCGATTCCTGGATCAGCGCGCGCGACGGGCAGGTACACACCTCGCCCTGGTTGAAGGCGAACAGCACGAAGCCTTCCACCGCCTTGTCGAGAAAATCGTCGTCTTCGGCCATGACATCGGCAAAGAAGATGTTGGGCGACTTGCCGCCCAGCTCCAGCGTCACCGGGATCAGGTTCTGGCTGGCGTATTGCATGATCAGCCGGCCGGTGGTGGTTTCACCGGTGAAGGCGATCTTGGCGATGCGCGGGTTGCTGGCCAGCGGCTTGCCGGCCTCAAGCCCGAAGCCGTTGACCACGTTGAGCACGCCCGGCGGCAACAGGTCGCCGATGACTTCCATCAACACCAGGATCGAGGCCGGTGTCTGCTCGGCCGGCTTCATCACCACGCAGTTGCCGGCGGCCAGCGCCGGTGCCAGTTTCCAGCACGCCATCAGCAGCGGGAAGTTCCACGGAATGATCTGCCCGACCACGCCGAGCGGCTCGTGGAAGTGATAGGCGATGGTGTCGCTGTCGATCTCGGAGATGCCACCTTCCTGCGCGCGGATGGCGCCGGCGAAATAGCGGAAGTGATCCACGCACAACGGCACATCGGCATTGAGCGTCTCGCGCACCGGCTTGCCGTTGTCCCAGGTCTCGGCATGGGCGAGCAATTCCAGATTCTGCTCGATGCGGTCGGCGATCTTGAGCAGCACATTGGAGCGCTCGGTGGTGGAGGCCTTGCCCCAGGCGTCCTTGGCCGCGTGCGCGGCATCCAGCGCGGCTTCGATGTCCTGTGCGTTGGAGCGCGCGATCGAGGTGAACACCTTGCCGTTGATCGGCGTGGTGTTGTCGAAGTATTGGCCGCTGTGCGGCGCCACCCACTTGCCGCCGATGAAGTTGTCATAGCGCGGTTTGAAGATGGACTGCGGGTCGGTGTTCAGCGGCTTGGCGGATGTGACGGCATTCATCGGTGTCTCCTGCGGTACATGGGAGGAAGCCCGTGACGGGCGTCCCCGTTGTCACGCAAGGGCGATGCCAGGTTTTGCCTGCTGCACTGCGTCAGCCCGATCACGCCGCAGGTGCGACCGATGGTTGCGGTCTTCGCTGCGGCGCATCACGCGCGGCGCTTGCGCTGTGTCCGCAAACATGGTGTTTATCGCGACAGTGATCTTCTGGGCTGTCGCAGATTGCGACACGAGGTGGCGGATGGCGATGTCGACGGAGCAGCAGCTGGGCCGCGCGCGGCGCTCGTTCTTCGAGCGCGGCGCGATGCCGGCCGGGCAGGTACCGGACGCGATCCTGCAGTCGTGGCGACGCTGCCAGCGCCAGGGCCTGGCCGCCGAGGCTGCACCGGCGATCGAACCGGTCAGCGCCGCACGCCTGCGCGAGATGCGCGAACGCCACGAGACCCTGTGGCGGCGCGCACGCGCCGAGCTGGAAGGGCTGTCGGCCGACGCAGCGGCCACCGGTAGCGTCGTGCTGCTCACCGACGAGGCTGGCTGGATCCTCGATGCCGAGGGCAGCACCGGATTCCTCGAGCGCGCCGGGCGGGTGGCACTGATGCCCGGCGCCTGTTGGAGCGAGAGCGTGTTCGGCACCAATGCCATCGGCACCGCGATCGTGGAGAGCCGCTCGATCGAGGTCCGCGGCGGCGAGCACTACCTCGCCCCGCACGGCATCCTCAGCTGTGCCGCGGCACCGATCTTCGACCCTTACGGGCAGCTGGTGGGCGTGCTCGACATCTCCGGCGACGCGCGTCTGCAGCACATCCACGCGCTGGGACTGGCGCGGCGCGCAGTCGCCAGCATCGAGCACCGCTACTTCGACGACGGCATCGCCGATTGCGAACTGCTGCGCGTGCACCACGACCCGGCCCTGCTCGGCACCGCGCGCGAGGGCCTGCTGGCATTCCGCGGCGGGCGCCTGGTGGCAGCCAACCGCGCCGGCCTGCAGCTGTTCGGGCTGGAGCGCCATGAACTGGGGCGCGCGCGCTACGACGCGCTGTTCGAGGAGCCGCTGACCCGGCTGCGCCACGACGGCGCCCTGTTCGATCGCCAGGGCCGCGCCCTGTACGGGCGCGTGGACGAGCGCGGCGACGCGCGGCCGCGCCGGCGCGCCACGCAGCCACCGATCACGGTCTCGGCCGCCCGCCAGGACGGTGACCGCGACGCGCCGCTGTTCGAGGCCGAGATCGAGCGCCTGCTCGGGCGCGCCTGCCGGGTGCTGGATGCCGAGCTGCCGGTGCTGGTGCAGGGCGAGACCGGCACCGGCAAGGAGGTGTTCGCGCGCGAGCTGCACCGCCGCTGCACGCGCGCCGGCCGCCCGTTCGTCGCGGTGAACTGCGCCGCGCTGCCCGAGGGTCTGATCGAGGCCGAGCTGTTCGGCTACGAGGACGGCGCCTTCACCGGGGCGCGCAAGCACGGCAGCCCGGGGCTGCTGCGCCAGGCCGAGGGCGGGGTGCTGTTTCTCGACGAGATCGGCGATATGCCGCTGGCGCTGCAACCGCGGCTGCTGCGCGTGCTGCAGGAGCGCGAACTGTCGCCGCTGGGTGGCGGCAAGCCGGTGCGGCTGGACTTCGCGCTGATCTGCGCCACCCACCAGGACCTGCAAGCGGCGATCGCCGACGGCCGCTTCCGCGCCGACCTGTACTACCGCATCGCCCATCATGCGGTGGCGCTGCCGGCGCTGCGCGCGCACGCAGACCGCCCGCTGCTGGTGCAGGAGCTGTGGCAACGCCTGGGCCAGGGCCGCCGGCTCAGCAGCGACGCGCTGCGGGTTCTGGCCGACTACGACTGGCCGGGCAACCTGCGCCAGCTCTCGGCCTGCCTGCGCACGCTGGTGGCGCTGAGCGAACCCGGCGAGTGCATCGACCGCGACGCGCTGCCGGGCTACCTCGCCACCCGGACCGCAGTGTCGGCGCTAGCCGGTGCCGCACCGGCACCGGCACCGGCACCGGCCGATAGCCTGGAGCAGCTGGCGCAGGCGGCGATGCGGCAGGCGCTGGACGCCTGCGGCGGCAACGTCGCGCAGGCGGCACGCCGGCTCGGCATCAGCCGCAGCACGCTGTATCGCCGGCTCGGCCCGCAACGGGCCTGACACCGGGCGCGGATGCGCATGCCCACCGCCAAAACCCCTCGCGGCCCCCGTCAGTGCCGGCGTGCGTCATGCTGTATTCCTTGACGCAAACGGTGGCGTGCAGGCAACGGGAAACCACGACGCGAGCCAGCTCGGCGCATTACCGCCGCTGACCAACGCCCTCTCACATTGCACATCAAGTAGGGAGTCTGCGGGTACAGAACCTTACTATGCCATTCCTCTCAAAGTGCCTGGACTTCCGCCCGCCATCGCGATCGCTGCAGGCAGCGACCGCATTGCCGCCGTGGAGCGCGACGGGTGACCTGCACACCGTGCGCACGCACCTCAGCCGCGCGGTGCAGTCGGCTTGAAGACGTCGGGATCGGCCATGGCAGCAGCGCAGTCCTGCACGTTTCTCAGGTGATAGGACTGCAACTGCCAACCCGCTGTGGCCGATGCCGCAGTCCACCGATACGTCCAGTGATAGCGCATCCCCGCGCCACATGCGTCGATGGCGACCGTATCGCCAGGCTGACCATGTTCCGGGAAGGCCACCTCGCTACTGGTCAGGTCTGCACGCCCGCTGGCAGCTGGCGCCTGAGTGCGGTAACTGGTGCGCAGCTGGCCTAGCTTGGCGGCACTTGCCGGCCGCTGTTGCCTGGACGGCTGCGCCAGCAACCAGCGATGCACCTGCGCCACGGCCGGGCTATCGGCCGGAAAGGTCCGCGTTACCTGCAGCGTGCCTGGTTCAGAAGATGCAGCGGCATTGGCGATGGTGCCGCTCAAGAGACTGGTCGCGCCGAACGCCGCAACCGACACCACGTGCAGGAATGTCATCCCATGCTCCATGCGTTGTGTGCGGAACACCGAGCCTAGCACGCAGCGCACGAACGGCTGGCCGCAGGCGTTGCAGCGATGCCGTGCAGGACCAGGTGCACCCTACGCAGCTCGGTGTTTGCAATAACCCGCCATGCAGGAGTGGCTGCGTGGATGCAAACCGATGCCGCCAGCACCCGCGCGCCGGGCGCCGGGCGCAGCGATCAGATCCAAACGTCGTTGTCTGCGGTGTATGCGCCGCCCGCATCGCCGGTATTGACCACGCCGCGCGGCTCGACCAGCAGCACGCTGCATTCGTGCTCCGCCGCCGGGCGGTGTTCGACCCCCTTGGGCACCACGTGCATCTGCCCGGCCGACAGCGCCACCACGCCGTCGCGAAACTCGATGGTCATGTTGCCGTCCAGCACGATGAACACCTCGTCCGTGTCCGCATGCCGATGCCACACGAACGCACCTTGCAGCTTGACCAGTTTGAACTGGTAGTCGTTCATTTCCGCGACGACACGCGGGGACCAGTGCTGCGACAGCAGGGCGAGCTTGTCGCTGAAATCGATCGGGGCGTAGCGCGTGTTCAACGGAAACATCCTTGTGCGGGGAATGCGCTTGCAAGCTTAGTGCATCGCATCACCGGCAGTCACCGCTGCATCAATGCGGAGCATTGCAGGTGCGCGTGGCGAACAGCGCAAGCGGTTTGCCCGGCGCGATGGGTTCATGCGCGCGCGTTGCGGGCGTCTGCCGCGCGCCACGCCCGCACCGCTGCGATGACCTGCGCACCGTGACTGGCGCTGGCATCACGCGCGGCAAAATCGTGCGGCCGCCATTGCACCTGTGCGGCCAGCCGTGCGCAGGCGGCATGCCCGTCTGCCAGCACGTCGGCCTGCTCGGTTGCGTTCAACGCCAGCAGAAGCGAGAAGCCGGTGGCCGAGATCGTGCAGTTGATGTCCAGCCAGTAGCGGTTGTCCGCGCGCAGGAGAAACCAGCCTGCGGGGGCGTGATCGATGACCATCATGGTGGGCCCTGGTGTGGTGGTCATAGGTGTGGCGTGCGATGGCAGACCGTGCGTTGGCGGGATGGCTTTGTCGCGCCCGGGTGCGCTCCTACGGGCGGTGTGGGCGGTGGTGTGCACGCACCGCCCATTGACGGCTCAGCCGCCGAAATCCCATTGCAGGCCGACCGTGTAGGTGCGGTCCGGACCGGGTTCGTAATAGCGCCCATTGCCGTCGTTGACGATCACCGAGCCGATGTAGTGCCGGTCCAGCGCATTGTCGATGCGGGCGAAGGTGCGCAGCCCGCCCAGCGTGGTGGTCCAGCGCCGGGAGGCTTCCAGGTTGACCAGCGCGTAGCCGGGCGCGCGCTCGGTGGCCATGTCGTTGACCACGGTGGCGTCGGAGGCCACCGTTTCGGCGGCGAACTGCCATTGCAGCGGCTGCCACTGCCAGCGCGCGAACAGCTGCTGGCGCGGCACGCCCGGCAGGCGCGCGCCGCTGGCCACCGGTGCGGTGGGCGTGGCGCAGCCGCTGCTGGCGCAGGTGAGGTAGCCATCGCGCACGGTGGCATCGACGAAGGTGTAGGCCAGCTGCAGCTGCTGGGTGGTGCCCACCGGTTGATTCCAGCTCAGCTCCGCGCCCTGGCGGCGGGTGGCACCGATGTTGCGATAGGTGCTGCGCCCATTGGTGTTGCTGGCCACGGCCAGTTCGTCGTCGGTGTCGGCGCGGAACAGCGCCACTTCCACCGCTGCGCCGCTCTGCGCTCGCCACTTGCTGCCGATCTCATAATTGCGGCTGGTCGCCGCGCCCAGATCCAGCGCCAGGCCGGCGCCGCCATCGCTGCGATAACCCAGCTCGTTGAAGGTGGGCGTTTCGAAACCGCGCCCGACCGAGGCGTAGAAACGCAGGTCCTCGGCGGCACGAAACACGATGCCGGCCACCGGCGTGGTTGCCGAATAATCGCGCTGGCCGCTGTCGTCGGGGTTGCGCCCGAGGATGTAGTGATCGTCCGAGTCGAAGCGCACCTGGCTATGCCGCACGCCCAGCAGCGCCGACCAGCGCTGGCTCCACTGCCACCACGCCTGCGCAAACTGGTCCACGTTCTCGACCTGGTCGCGCTGGTTGCGGCGCAGCGCGCCCTTGACGCCCAGCGTGTCGCCGACGAAGTTTTCGTAACCGGTGCGGTGCTGGCGCTGGCGATCGACGTTCGCGCCCACGGTCAGCTGCAACGGCCGGCCCAGCGCCTCGCCCTGCCAGGCCCAGCGCGCATCGGCGCCCTCGTAATTGCTGTCCAGATCGATCACCCCGCCCGAATGCAGCGGGTTGCGCTGCACTGCCACCGGGATCGCCAGGAACTGCTCCACGCTGCGCTGCCCGCCGTAGGCCATCAGCCGCAGCGTCTGGCTGTCGAACTGCTGGGTGAAGATGGCGCCGGCCTGCGACTGGCGCACCGATTTGCGGGTGTTGAACTGGGTGGCCACCGCCGTGGCCTGCACCGGGTCGGCATTGAACTGCGCGCGGGTCAGGCCGAGCGGGTCCTGCGCGTCGGGTGCGTCCAGATAGTTGAGCACCAGGTCCAGCCGGCGGCCCTCGGCCAGATCGAAGCCGAGCTTGGCGTTGACCGAATCGCGCTTTGCACGGCTATGGGCGCGGAAGCCGTCGGTTTCGAAATGATTGGCGGCCAGGTTGTAGTGCACCGCGCCCTGCTGGCCGAGCAATTGCGCACCCGTGTTGACGGTGGCATTGCTGCCGTATGTGGCGCGCAGCCGCCATGGGTCGCCCGGCGCGCCGTCGGCGCTCCACAGCTGCAGCACGCCGCCGGAGGAGTTGCCGTACAGCGCCGAAAACGGCCCGCGCAGCACTTCCACCCGCTCGGCGCCCAGCACGTTGAAATGCGAGAGCTGGCCCTGGCCGTCGGGCATGCTGGCCGGGATGCCGTCGACCAGCAGGCGCACGCCGCGCACGCCGAAGGTGGAGCGCGCGCCGAAGCCGCGGATCGACAGCTGGGTGTCCTGCGCGTAGTTCTGGCGATCGCGCGCCACCAGGCCGGGGATGCCGTCCAGCAGCTCGGACACCTGCGCGCCGCGGCGGTTGTCGGCATCGGCCGCCACCACGGTGAAGGAGGCCGGCAGGTCGAAGTCGTCCACCCCGCGCACGCGTGCGGCGTCCACCTGCACGGTGGGCAATCGCTGGATCGGTGTGGAGGCGGGCGGCGCCGGATCGGCGGCCAGGACGTGCGGCGCGGCGCTCGTGGCGAACAGGCCGCAGGCGGCGGCCAACAAGGTAAGTCTGGGCATGGGCGTAGTGTCCCTCATCCGTACTGTGGCCGCATCGTTGCGTACGGAACGAAGCATGCTACGCCGGCCATGGGCTGCTACGATGAAGTGGTTTGGCCCAGCCGCGGCCGAGCATCCCGGAAGTCCCTCACTCTTTCGTCCTTCAGCGAGTCATGCCGTGTCCTTCTTTGCAAACGTGGAACAGGTTCCAGGCGACCCCATCCTGGGCCTGACCGAGGCCTACAACGCCGACAGCCGCCCCAACAAGGTCAACCTGGGCGTGGGCATCTATTACGACGAAAACGGGCGCATCCCGCTGTTGCGCGCCGTGCACAAGATCGAGCAGCAGCTCGCGCTGGACGCCAAACCGCGCGGCTACCTGCCCATCGACGGCCTGGCCGCCTACGACAAGGCCACCCAGGAGCTGCTGTTCGGCGCCGAGTCGGCGCTGGTGGCCTCCGGCCGCGTGGCGACCTCGCAGACCGTCGGCGGCAGCGGCGCCTTGCGCGTGGGCGCGGACCTGCTCAAGAAGCTGCTGCCCACCTCCACCATCGCCATCAGCAACCCGAGCTGGGAAAACCATCGCGCGGTGTTCGGCGCGGCCGGCTTCGAGGTCGTGGACTACACCTATTTCGATGCCGCCAGCCATGGGCTGAACTTCGACGGCATGCTCGCCGACCTGGCAAAACTCGAACCGGGCACCGTGGTGCTGCTGCACGCCTGCTGCCACAACCCGACCGGCGCGGACCTGAGCAAGGAGCAGTGGAAGCAGGTAGCCGGGCTGTTGAAGGAACGCAACCTGTTCCCGTTCGTCGACATCGCCTACCAGGGCTTTGACAAGGGCATCGAGGCCGATGCGTATGCGGTGCGTCTGCTCGCTGCCGAAGGCATCGACAGCTACGTGGTCGCCAGCTCGTACTCCAAGTCGTTCTCGCTATATGGCGAGCGCGTGGGCGCGCTGTCGGTGGTCTCGGCCACTGCGGCCGAAGCCAAGGCCGTGCAGTCGCAGGTCAAGCGCATCATCCGCACGATCTACTCCAGCCCGTCCACGCACGGCGCCGCGCTGGTGGCCGGTGTGCTGACCAGCCCGGAGCTGCGCGATCTGTGGGAGCAGGAGCTGACCGAGATGCGCGAGCGCATCCACGCCCTGCGCGCGGGCCTGGTGGCCAAGCTGGCCACGCTGGGCGCGCCGGAGTTCGAGTTCATCCAGCGCCAGGCGGGCATGTTCTCGTACTCGGGCCTGACCAGAACGCAGGTGGACCGCCTGCGCGAGGAATTCGCGATCTACGCCGTCGGCACTGGCCGTATCTGCGTGGCCGCGCTGAGCCAGCGCAACCTGGACTACGTGGCACAGGCCGTGGCCACCGTCAGCCGCATGTAAGCGAGCGCAGCGCGATCGGCCAACGCGGCCGACGCCGGCAAACCGGGAGCGCGCCAGCCTCCCGGTTTTTTTGTGGTTGTTCGCCGCCCTTGCGCGTGTGCAGAGCTGCGCCAAGGCCGCATGGTACATGTCGGCAACCCTAGTCTTGGACACCACATTCGCGCATGTTCGATCAGGTTTGCTGCAAAACGCGCATCCAGTGATCGAAATCTAACGGCGCAATGGCGACAATGGCCGACCACTTCCTACACAGGCTGCCCGCTCCCATGTCGCGTCCCTCGCTGACCCGCTTCCTGATCGAAGAGCAACACGCCGGCCGTATCGACCCGGAATTGCGCCAGCTGATCACCATCGTCTCGCGCGCTTGCAAGCGCATTTCCATCGCCGTGAGCAAGGGCGCCCTGGGCGGCGTGCTTGGCGATGCCGGCACCGGCAACGTGCAGGGCGAGGCGCAGAAGAAGCTCGACGTGCTCAGCAACGACATCCTGCTCGAAGCCAATGCCTGGGGCGGCCACCTGGCCGCGTGCGCGTCGGAAGAAATGGATCACAGCCAGCCAGTGCCCGACCAGTACCCCAGCGGCGATTTCCTGCTGCTGTTCGATCCTCTGGACGGCAGCTCCAACATCGACGTCAACGTCTCGGTGGGCACCATCTTCTCGGTGCTGCGCGCGCCCAAGGGCACCGAAAAACCCGGCGACGAGCACTTCCTGCAGCCTGGCACCCAGCAGGTTGCCGCCGGCTACTGCATCTACGGCCCCAGCACGATGCTGGTGCTCACGCTCGGCCACGGTACCCACGCCTTCACCCTGGAGCGCGAGGAAGGCAGCTTCCTGCTGACCCAGGCCAACATGCGCGTGCCCGAAGACACCGCCGAATACGCCATCAACATGTCCAACCAGCGCCATTGGGAACCGGCCATGCAGTCCTACGTCAGCGACCTGCTGGCCGGCAAGGACGGCACCCGCGGCAAGGACTTCAACATGCGCTGGATCGCCAGCATGGTCGCCGACGTGCACCGCATCCTCACCCGCGGCGGCATCTTCATCTACCCCTGGGACAAGAAGGACGCGTCCAAGCCGGGCAAGCTGCGCCTGATGTACGAAGCCAACCCGATGAGCATGCTGGTGGAACAGGCCGGCGGCGCGGCCACCACCGGGCGCGAGCGCATCCTGGACCTCCAGCCGACACAGCTGCATCAGCGCGTGCCGGTGTTCTTGGGGTCGAAAAACGAAGTGAGTGAGGCCACGCGCTATCACGTGGAGTTCGATAAGGCGCAGGGCTAGACTCTGGTATAGACAATCCCAGCATGGCATCCCGGTTCGTGGTGTCATGCTGGACGATAACCTTCTCGGACGACGACGTCGCGCCAATCGATTTCATCAAGACCAGCGCCAACGATCCGATTCTTGTAACCGCGTCGATCGGTGCCGGCAAATATCCGGCTGGACAACAAAACTGGGCGCATTTCAACATCGGCATTACGGTCGATACGAATTTCGCTAGATTTGATCGCCGCACCATCGAAACTGACACGGATTTTTATGCTTGTCGCATCTGGACCGCCTGATGCTCCGTCGCAAACAGCCACAAATAGTACCTACCGACATCAGTAGCATCCCCGGACTCCGACCCGACGCTGATTAGGGCGGACGGATCCACCGCTGATCGGGGCAACGCCGACATTGCATGACGCCAACCGCTGGAAGATTGCTAGCAGACCAGTTCGAGTCTGGGCAACGCATCGGCGTCTCCTGGTGCTTCTAAGATCGAAAGCGAACCAACTTTGAATTGCGGCTTCACATAAGGCATTATGCGATTGGGTAAGGCCTTCGCCTGCTGGGGAGCAGCACTCTTATTATCCAAGCATGTGAATAATTATCACGGCCAGGATACAGCATGCTTTCCTCATTAACTCCGGCCGACATGGGACTGCACCCGTCAGCAAAATACATATATCGTAAAATTTTTAACAGGGGGACTTCCAATGAAGCTTAGCATTCTGTTGTTATTTCTTTTTGCTCCTAGCAGTGCTTTTGCGGACACCACACAGAAAGGAACAATATCTCGCTTCGTTGTCGAGCTAACTTACTTATCTGTCTGGCTTGAAAATCAGCCTACAAACAATGAGTGCCTCTCAGATGGCAGATGGGTAGTAGATTTTTCGAGCGACCCAATCGCAAAAGAAAAATATTCAGCAATCCTTGCCGCTGCGACCTCTAGAACGCCCATAGTGCTGCAATACACTTCCACTCAGGGGTGCGGTGCCTTTGGCGCAAAGAAAATACATTACGTAGACGTTTTATATTAATAATCACAAATAGCGCGCGCCGGTTTTTTGGGATTCTAAGAATGAAGTGAATGAAGCCACACGCCGCGCTGACGCATGCCAGACACCCGCCCCGTGCGGGTGTCTTTGTTTGTGACAACGGCTGATTGTGCAATCAATGATGGTCTGCAGAGCGACGAGAACTGCGCCAGCAGCCACATCCTGCCGCAAGTTGACTCACCACCGGGCAGCGGTGAGTATCGCCCTCGGGCCGGAGTGGGACGGTCTACGGGAAGTCGATCTCTACGCGCAATGCCTTGCAAGCAGTCGCCTGACTGCCCGCAGGGATCACATATCGATCAGGGAGTTCACATGAAGACCGCATGTGTTGCACTGGTGGCTGCCGTCATGTTGCAGGCCACACCCGCCTTCTCCACATCAACCGCGCCATCGCCACTGGTCGGAACCTGGCTGCTGGACACCAGCAGCCTGCCGATGCCGCCGGCTGCACGACCCAAACGTGTCGTCCTGGAGTTCAAGCAGGTTCCAGGCAACAAGTGGGCCACCAGCGCCGAGATCATCGAACACGACAACAAGACGCTGCAGGCGCAATCCACGCTGTTGCTGGACGGCACACCGGGCAAGGCCTCGGGCACTTACCTGGTCGATCGCGCCGCAGTCAAAATGCCCGAGCCCGGCGTGCTGGTGATGCAGTTGATGTATCAAGGTGTCCCGGCATCCACACGCACCTATACGGTCAGTGCCGACGGCAAGGTCATGACCGAGATTGAAGCGTACTTCAAGGACGGCAACCCGGTGATGCGCACGGCGTATTTCAAACGCGCGGCAAGTCAGTACAAGTGAACACGGGCGAGCCGACGCCGCATCGCGGCGCGGCTCGTTTATTTGAGGAGCAGCGGCAGTTTGAAGGCAGGGAGCCTGTATGCGATATCTTTCACTGATCGATCTTGCAGCCACATTACGGCGCAGCAGGTCGGTTGAGCAGTTTCTCGGAAAAAGTCCAGTCGATGCAGCATACATTCGCCATGTCGAGTTACGGCCGGCAAACGATTGCATCGAGGTATGGATGTATGACGTCGAGGACGTTGGCAGCGAAGACTATTCGGATCTGTATGACTTCGCATATTTCGAGCCAGACGGGCCTTGTGCCCCTGCCGCCATCTTTGCGGACGCAGCCGTTGCCGTGACGTATGCCAGCACATTCCTGGCGGCGGACCCTACGCGCTGGACCAACCTCGGGATTGCCGAGTCCGAATACCTTGACTACCTTCGGGCAGGCAGGCCTTCCCGTTGGCCGGTTGCCATCTGACCCTTCATCTCGATGCCGACCAGGCAAGCGCTTGGGTTCAACCGCCAGCCATCGCCCCTAGCTGCCTGTGTCGCAACGCACATCGCCCCGATACCGTAGTTGAGCCAACCAGAGCATCCATGACCGAGATCAAATTCACCGAAGGCGAGCGGGCGGCGATCACGCGCAAGATCCAGCTGTATTTCAGCGAGGAACTGAAGCAGCAGATCGGCCGCTTTGATGCGGAGTTTCTGCTGGATTTCTTCGCCGAAGAGGTGGGGGCCTATTTCTACAATCGGGGCGTCTACGATGCGCAGGCCATCGTTGCCAGCAAGCTGGATGACCTGGGTGAAGCGATCTACCAGCTGGAACGCCCTACCGACTTCAAAAAGTGATCCGCCACCTCACGATGCCACAGCACTGAGAAGTCCCACGTCGCTGCTGCGAGCAGGGACAACATGCGCGTGCCAGAGACACCGCCGAATACGCCATCAAGTCGCGGCGTTCCGCTGCGTTGTTCAAGGATTCCTGCAATTCAAGGGTGTCACTGCGCCATTCCGGTCTCCAGCTGGCCAGCATCCTTGAGAAGTGCAAGCGCCCACTCCACACGCGCCGATGCGGTGGCGATCAGGTCGTCCGGGTGTTCGCCCAGCAGCGCGCGCAGTTGATGCGGCGCGAAGACCAGGTCGACGAAATGGCTTGCCAACGCAGACGGATTGGCCGGTTGATCCGGGCCGTCCAGGATCGTCATCTGCACGCGCCGCAGCCCGCCCTCCCAGCCGATGCGGTTGACTTCAGCGGCAAGCGCTGGCGCGCGAATGGAGGTGCCGACGACCAGGCGCATCATGGCCACCGTCTGGGGCTGTAATGCATGCGCAAGTATCCCTTGTCCTGCGTGTCTCAGGCGCCCCTCCAGATCCATGGGGACGCTGGCTGCGGCAGGCAGCGGCTGGGTGTCGACATCGCGGCGGACCACCGCCTCAAAGATGGCGTCTTTGTTGGCATAGCGCGCGTAAAGGCTTGCCTTGCCCGCGCCTGCCAGCCGCGCGATGTCCTCGCACGAGGTGTCCTCGAACCCGCGTTCCAGGAAGAGTTGCAGTGCCGCATCGAGTAAGCGCCGTTCGACATCGCCCGCCTTATCGAGTGGCGGCCGTCCGCCTTTTGATTTTTGCTTGACCGCTTTCATGCACGAAAACTTACACGCCGCTTGCATTGCCATCAACTGAACGTTATCGTTCAGTTATTCGCTGCGTGGTCTGCCAAGCCGGCGAATGGCCTGGGTGCTGCGTGACAGACAGCTCGCATCTTCCGTTGCAGTTCCCGTTGCCGTCATTGGCGCAAAAGACCCAAGCGAGAGGCAAGTCGTGACGTCAGATGTGAGATCCCCAATCGTTGTTGCAGGCGCCACCGGCGACCTGGGTTGCCGCATCGCCTTTGCCCTGCAGGACCAGGGCGCCGCGGTGGTTGCGCTTGTTCGGCAAGGCGCAGGCAAGGACCGTATTGCGGCCCTGCAACGCAGGAACATCACGATCCGTTATGTCGAGATGGAAGACGCCAAATACTTGCGTGACGCGGTCGGGAATGCGGCATGCGTCGTTTCCGCGCTCAACGGTCTGGAAGACGTCATGCTGGGTCAACAGGGAAAGCTGTTGCATGCAGCGGTCAGCGCCGGCGTGCCTCGCTTCATCCCGTCTGATTTCTCGCTGGACTATACGAAGACACGGCCGGGCGACAATCGAAACCTGGATTTGCGGCGCCGGTTCAGAGACCAACTCGATGCCGCGCCGATCGCGGCCACCTCGGTTCTGTGCGGCGGTTTTCTGGAGCTTCTCGAGGGCAGTGCGCGCCTCGTGGTGCCGGGCCGTCGCGTCATGCATTTTGGCGACGCCAACCAGCAGCTCGATTTCACCGCCAAAGACGACGTCGCCAGCTACACGGCGGCCGCCGCACTGGATCCCACGGCCCCACGGGACCTGCGCATTGCCGGCAACAGCATTTCGCCCAACGACATCGCGCAACTGCTCACCCAACTCACCGGGCAGCGCTATCGCACGCTCAGGCCAGGTGGGCTCGGGACGATGTCGGCAATCATCAGTGCGGTGCGTGCACTCACGCCCGCGAGCGATGATCCCTTCCCTCCCTGGCAGGGCATGCAATACCTGCGCGACATGATGAGTGGGCGCGGCAAACTGGTCCCACTGGATAACGATCGCTACGGTGCGCGCTCCTGGCAAACAGCCCGCCAGACACTGGCCAACACGTATGCACGGGAGTCTTGAGATGCGCGATGGCATTGCAGCGTTCCATATCCAGGTTGCACAGGCCGAGCTGGATGACCTCGCACACCGGCTTGGGCAAACGCGGTGGCCGAGCAAGGAAACCGTGGAGGACCACAGCCAGGGCCCGCAGAGCGAGCGCATCCGGCGCCTGGTGGACCGCTGGCAGTCTGGCTACGACTGGCGTGCGACCGAGCGGTTATTGAACGGCTGGAACAGCAGTCGCACCACGATCGATGGACTGGAGATCCAGTTCCTGCATGTCCGCTCGCCGGAGCCAACTGCGCTTCCGTTGCTGCTGACGCACGGGTGGCCCGGATCGGTGCTCGAATTCCGCGAGGTGATCGGCCCCTTGAGTGACCCGGTGGCCCATGGCGGGCAGGCGTCGGACGCCTTCCATCTCATCATCCCATCCTTGCCTGGCTTTGGTTTCTCTGCAAAGCCAACCGCCCGTGGCTGGGGCGTCGGGCGCACGGCTGCCGCATGGGTCGAACTGATGCGCCGTCTGGGTTATGGCGAGCGTTGGGCCGCACAGGGCGGCGATTGGGGCAGTGCGATCACAACCGCGCTTGGATTCATGCAGCCACCAGGCTTGCGGGGTCTCCATCTGAACATGGTGATGTTCGAACCCAGCACGCAGGACATCGCCGAGGCCACACCGGCCGAGCAGAAGATGCTGGAAGACGCCCAGCGCTACTACGCGGAATTTTCCGGCTACATGAAGCTGCAAAGCACGCGGCCGCAGTCGGTGGGCTTCAGTTTGGCTGACTCCCCGGTGGGCCTGGCTGCATGGATCTATGCACTCTTTCAGGACGTCTCACAAAGCAATGGCGAGCCGGAGAACGTGTTCGCCTTGGACCACCTCATCGACGACATCATGCTGTACTGGCTCCCGAACGCAGGGCCCAGCTCTGCACGCCTGTATTGGGAAGCCGCGCATGAGGCGATGGCGGAGATGCCTTCGCATCCAATGCCCACACCCACCGGCATCAGCATGTTTCCCGGCGAGCAGGTGCGCGTTTCCCGGCGCTGGGCAGAGCGACGCTTTGCGGATCTCCGCTTTTTCGGCGAAGCGGAGCGGGGCGGACATTTTGCGGCAATGGAGAATCCGCCGGTCTTTGTCGATCATCTGCGAACGACCTTTCGGTCGCTGCGGTGACGGCGGCCGCGTCTGGCATGCCCGCATTGCCTTCGCGCCACGGCCCTGCCGACGGTGCCGATGTCTCCGCTTTGCAGTTGGCGCTGCCTGACGCCAGGCCGGCACCGCCCCCTTGACCGCCGTCGCCCGCACGGGCCAGTCTCGGGGGCTGGCGCGGCGGGGAGTCGTGCCGCTGGCCTTCAACGGAGAACCGCCGTGGACCGTCGTACCTTCCTCACCCTGTCCGGCATCGGTGCTGCCGGGCTGCTGCTGCCGAATACGCGCCTGATCGCGGCCGAGCAGTTGCTCACACCCAACGATGCCGCGCGCAGCCGTCGCTTGTCCGATACCGCGCTCAGCACCGCCAAGGCTGCTGGTGCCAGTTACTGCGATGTGCGCGTGGGCCGTTATCTACGCCAGTTCGTGATCACCCGCGAGGCGCAGGTGGAGAACGTGGTCAATGCCGAATCCAGCGGTGTGGGCGTACGCGTGCTGGCCGATGGCGCGTGGGGGTTTGCGGCCACCAACACGCTCACCAGCGATGGCGTGGCCACCGCCACGCGCCAGGCGGTGGCGATCGCCAAGGCCAACGCGCGGCTGGGCGGCTCGCCGGTGCAGCTGGCGCCAGTGACGCCGGCCGGACAGGTCAGCTGGAAGACGCCGATCAGGAAGAACGCAATGGCAGTGCCGCTGCAGGACAAGGTGGCGCTGCTGATGGACGTCAACGCGGCCGCACTCAATGCCGGCGCCACGTTCGTGGCCTCGCGCCTGTTTGCGATCAACGAGCAGAAGTACTTCGCCAGCAGCGATGGCTCCTACATCGATCAGGATGTGCACCGGTTGTGGCTGCCGTTCACCGTCACCGCGGTGGACAAGGCCAGCGGCAAGTTCCGCACCCGCGACGGGCTGTCCTCGCCGATGGGCATGGGCTACGAATACCTGGATGGCGATGCCAGCCAGAAGCACCGGTTGCCTGGCGGACTCATCGGCTACGGCCACAGTTACGACGCGCGCGAAGATGCGATCGCCGCCGCCAAACAGGCACGCGCCAAACTCACCGCACCGTCGGTGAAGGCGGGCAAATACGATCTGGTGATCGACCCAAGCAACCTGTTCCTCACCATCCACGAGTCGGTGGGCCACCCGCTCGAGCTCGATCGCGTGCTCGGTTACGAGGCCAATTACGCCGGCACCAGTTTTGCCACGCTGGACAAGCGCGATGCCGGTTTCCGCTGGGGTAGCGATGCGGTGACCTTCGTCGCCGACCGCACCCAGCCCGGCAGCCTGGGCGCAGTGGGGTACGACGATGAAGGCGTCAAGAGCAAGCAGTGGGAGCTGGTGAAGGACGGCATCCTGGTCGATTACCAATGCACGCGCGATCAGGCGCATCTGCTCGGCAAGACCGCATCCGATGGCTGCAGCTATGCCGACTCGTGGTCCAGCGTGCAGTTCCAGCGCATGCCCAATGTCTCGCTGGCGGCAGGCAAGACACCGCTGGCTGTTGCCGACATGATCAAGAACGTCGAGCGCGGCTTGTACATCCACGGGCGCGGCTCGTATTCGATCGATCAGCAGCGCTACAACGCGCAGTTCGGCGGGCAGTTGTTCTACGAAATCGAGAACGGCCAGGTCACGCGTCTGGTGGAAGACGGCGCCTACCAGATCCGCACGCCGGAATTCTGGAATGCCTGCAGCGCGGTCTGCGATCAACGCGATTTCCGCCTGGGCGGCTCGTTCTTCGATGGCAAGGGCCAACCCAGCCAGGTATCAGCGGTCTCGCACGGGTCGTCCACGGCGCGCTTCGATGGCATCAACGTGATCAACACCGCGCGCGCCTTGGGTTGAGAGAAACTGGTCGGTCGCGGGCGCGGTGCCCCAGAGATTGAGCGTGCGCACCAGCATCGAACAGCGCGCATCACGCACTGCTCTTACCGCTCTTCACTGTGCACACCGATCATCTCGACAGGTCCTTGTCCGCCCACCGTCGCGGGACCTTACGCGGCATGGATGCCGCGTAAGAGCCTACATGGACGTACTTGCGGCGTGTCCTGCGAGGGTGGGCGGGCAAGGGCCCTGCAGCCAAACCTGATGTTGGCAACTGATCGATGCGCCGTTATCCAGACGCCGCGTCATGCCCCGCCTGTAACCACGCACACCGACCATCTCGACAGGTCCTTGCCCGCCCACCGTCGCGGGATCTTACGCGGCATGGATGCCGCGTAAGAGCCTACATGGACGTACTTGCGGCGTGTCCTGCGATGGTGGGCGGGCAACGGCCCTGCAACCAAGCCGCAGACCAAACACTTTCAGCCAGACCCACATGAAGCAAACACCGCCCCCGATGACCTGCGGATCGCACATGCACGATCGCAGACAAACCACGCATGCCTGACATCCAGAGCTCTTAACGCGCGGCCACATTCATCGCAGCCGGTCAGCAGCGCTCGCCACATGCGCAGGCCTGCTGCGCTACTCGCTTCATACAGGTATCGCGTTTGCGCACGGACCCCTGCCGAAAGTCATTTGACGCAGCGTTCATCGCCCGGCAAGAATCGGCGATACCGCGCAGATAGCGATCTGTGCGTCACCACACTACCTGCGCGCCGCGCGGGATCATTGGGGAGTTGCCGTGCAGCGACGTGATTTCCTGGCCCTGACCGGGCTGACCATGGGCGGCCTGATCGTGCCCGCCTACTTCGGCAAGGCGATCGCCGCCGAGCAGTTGGTGACGCAGCTGGATGTGGGCCGCAAGAAGCGCTTGGCCGATGCCGGCCTCAACGCCGCGCGCCAAGCCGGTGCGAGCTATTGCGATGTGCGCATCGGCCGTTATCTGCGCCAGTTCGTCATCACCCGCGAGGACAAGGTGCAGAACGTGGTCAACACCGAATCCATCGGTGCGGGCGTGCGCGTCCTGGTGGCGGGCGCCTGGGGATTTGCCGCCACCAACGAGCTCACCGAACAGGGCGTGGCCAAGGCCGCCTCGCAGGCCGCCGCGATCGCCAAGGCCAATGCCAAGGTGCAGGGCACGCCGGTGCAGCTGGCGCCCACGCCGGGCGTGGGCGAGGTCAGCTGGAAGACGCCGATCAAGAAAAACGCGATGGAAGTGCCGATCAAGGACAAGGTGGACCTGCTGCTGGGCGTCAACGCTGCCGCCACCGCTGCCGGCGCCAACTTCGTCAATTCGATGCTGTTCGTCGTCAACGAGCAGAAGTACTTTGCCAGCACCGACGGCTCGTATATCGACCAGGACGTGCACCGCATCTGGGCGCCGCTGAGCGTGACCGCCATCGACAAGGCCAGCGGCAAGTTCCGCACCCGCGACGGCTTGTCCGCGCCGATGGGCCTGGGCTACGAGTATCTGGATGGCGCCGCCTCGGGCAAGTTCGTCTCGCCCAATGGCGTGGTGAATTACGGCCTGTCCTACGACATGAAGGAGGACGCGATCGCCGCGGCCAAACAGGCGCAGGAAAAGCTCAAGGCGCCGTCGGTGAAGCCGGGCAAGTACGACCTGGTGCTGGACCCCTCGCACACCTGGCTCACCATCCACGAGTCGGTCGGCCACCCGCTGGAGCTGGATCGCGTGCTCGGCTACGAGGCCAATTTCGCCGGCACCAGTTTCGCCACGCTGGACAAGCTCAAGGCCGGTTTCCAGTACGGCAGCGACAAGGTGCATATCCTGGCAGACAAGATCCAGCCCGGCAGCCTGGGCGCGGTGGGCTACGACGACGAAGGCGTCAAGACCAAGCAGTGGGACCTGATCCGTGATGGCAAGCTGGTGGACTACCAGGCCATCCGCGACCAGGCGCATATCCTCGGCAAGACCGCCTCCGATGGGTGCTGCTACGCCGATTCGTGGTCGAGCGTGCAGTTCCAGCGCATGGCCAATGTGTCGCTGGCCGCCGGCAAGACACCGTTGAGCGTGAGCGATCTGATCAAGAACGTGGAAAACGGCATCTACATCATCGGCGACGGCTCGTTCTCCATCGACCAGCAGCGCTACAACGCGCAGTTCGGCGGCCAGCTGTTCTACGAGATCAAGAACGGCGCGATCACCCGCATGCTCGAAGACGTGGCCTACCAGATCCGCACGCCGGAATTCTGGAACGCCTGCAGCGCGGTGGCCGATCAACGCGACTACCGCCTGGGCGGCTCGTTCTTCGACGGCAAGGGCCAGCCGAGCCAGTCCTCGGCGGTCTCGCATGGCTCGTCCACCGCCCGTTTCGACGGCATCAACGTCATCAACACCGCCCGCTCGCTCGGCTGACAGGAGAAACCCACATGAGCATCCTTACCGAAGCGCAGGCCAAGGCCATCCTGGACAAGGTCATCAAGCTGTCCAAGGCCGATGAGTGCACCGCCACGCTCAGCGGCTCGATCGACGGCAATATCCGTTTCGCACTCAACAACGTGTCCACCAGCGGCATCGTCGACAACACCGACCTGCAGGTGCAGGTGGCGTTCGGCAAGCGGGTGGGCATCGCCACCATCAACGAGTTCGACGACGCCGCGCTGGAGCGCGTGGTGCGGCGTGCCGAAGACCTGGCGCGGCTGGCGCCGGAAAACCCGGAGTTCATGCCGGCGGTGGACAAGCAGACCTACAGGCCCAGCCCCACCTTCAGCGAATCCACCGCCGCCATCGACCCGGCATTCCGCGCGCAGGTGGCCGCCGATTCGATCGCCCCGTGCAAGGGCAAGGGATTGATCGCGGCCGGCTTCCTGGAAGATGGCCAGAGCTTTACCGCGTTCGCCAACAGCAAGGGCAACTTCGGCTACCAGCGTGGCGCGCGTTTCGACTACACCTGCACCGTGCGTACCGAAGACGGTCGCGGCTCGGGCTGGGTCGGGCGCAACCTCAAGGATGCCGCCGACTTCAAGGCCGAGCAGGACATCCGCATCGCCATGCGCAAGGCCAGCGACTCGTCCGAAGCCAAGGCGCTGGAACCGGGCAAGTACACGGTGATCCTGGAGCCGGCAGCGGCGGCAGGCCTGATTTCTTTCATGATGCGCTACTTCGATGCGCGCATGGCCGACGAGGGCCGCAGCTTCCTGTCCAAGAAGGGCGGCGGCAACAAGCTGGGCGAGCAGGTCTACGACCCGCGCGTGAACATCACCGCCGACCCGTGGGATGCGCGTGCCGCCGTGCTGCCATGGGACGAGGAAGGTCTGCCGCGCGAGAAGATGCCGATCGTGGAGAACGGCAAGATCGCCAACCTGCAGTATTCGCGGTTCTGGGCGCAGAAGAACGGCAAGCGCGCGGTCGGCGAGCCGGGCAACCTGCTGATGGCCGGTGGCGACAAGAACATCGCCGAGCTGGTGCGCGGCACCGAAAAGGGCATCCTGGTCACGCGCACCTGGTACATCCGCATGGTCGACCCGCAGACCGTGCTGCTGACCGGGCTGACCCGCGACGGCACCTTCTACATCGAGAACGGGCAGATCAAGTACCCGGTGAAGAATTTCCGTTTCAACGAATCGCCGATCATCATGCTCAACAATATCGACGAGCTGGGCAGGCCGGTACGCGTGGCCGGCGATGAATCCAGCTACGTGATGATGATTCCGCCGATGCGGTTGCGCGACTTTACGTTTACCTCGTTGTCGGATGCAGTGTGACTGGGAGCCGGGAATCGGGAGTGGGGAATCGGGAATGGGAGAGCGGAGCAAGCTCTTCGCGGCCCGATGGTTTTCCTGCACATCCTGTTCCCGGTCTACACGCCCTGGCGGTGCCCGCGACGCGCCGTCATTTCCTTGGGTTGCTGCTCGGTAGCGTCGCTGCGTTGGCGCTACCGCGGCAGGCGCGGGCGGTGGGCAATTACGATTTCTGGTTTACCCGGCTGCGCTACGACTCGGGCGATTGGGATGTGGATGCGCGCATGCCGTCCAACCTGATCACCTCGTTGATCGACTACACCCTGCTGCGCGTGGACCCGCAGGAACATGTGCTGGACCTGGCCGATCCGCGCATGCTGCAGGCGCCGTTCTGCTATCTGTCCGGGCACAAGCTGGTGGAGTTCAATCCCGCCGAGCGGCGCAACTTCGAGCGCTATGTGCGCAATGGCGGCTTCGTGTTCGTGGACGATTGCAACCACGATATCGACGGGCTGTTCGCCACCTCGTTCGAAGCGCAGATGACCTCCATCTTCGGCAAGACCGCGCTGCAGAAATTGCCCAAAAACCACCGTCTCTACAGCGCATTCTTCAAATTCCCCGACGGCCCGCCGGCCACCAGTTTCGAGCTCAATGGCTGGGGCGACGACCTGGTGCACGATTATCTCAGGGGCATCAGCATCGACGGCCGGCTCGGCGTGTTGTACAGCAACAAGGATTACGGCTGCGAATGGGATTACGACTGGCGCAACAAACGCTTCCTGGCCGAAGACAACACCAAGTTCGCAGTGAACATCGTGATGTATGCATTGACCAACTGAAATCGATCCGTAGGAGCGCGCTGGCGCGCGATGCCGTACCGGTAACACCGCCTCGCGCGCCAGCGCGCTCCTGCACAGATCGCGTGAGATGTTTCACAGGCACGGGCACGGCATCCACCGCCAACCACCGCCGTCGCACCCGCGAGCTCCGCACGCTTTTGTAGGAGCGCGCTGGCGCGCGATGCCTTATCGCTAACGCCGCATCGCGCGCTCCTACGCCAGCAGTCCCACAACGAGACGTTTCCCATGACTTCCCCCAACGACGACACCCTCACCCGGCAGCTCTCCCAACTTGGCGCGTTGCGTGCGGCCCTGGCGCAGGCGGTGGTGGGCCAGGACGCGGTGGTGGAGCAACTGCTGATCGGCCTGCTCGCCGGCGGCCACTGCCTGCTGGAAGGCGCGCCCGGCCTGGGCAAGACGCTGCTGGTGCGCTCGCTGGGGCAGGCGCTGGAGCTGCAGTTCCGCCGCGTGCAGTTCACCCCGGACCTGATGCCCAGCGACATTCTCGGCACCGAGCTGCTGGAAGAGGATCACGGCACCGGACATCGCCAGTTCCGGTTCCAGCAGGGGCCGATCTTCACCAACCTGCTGCTGGCCGACGAGCTCAATCGCACCCCGCCCAAGACCCAGGCCGCGCTGCTGGAGGCGATGAGCGAGCGCACGGTGAGCTACGCCGGCACCACCTATGCGTTGCCGGCGCCGTTCTTCGTGCTGGCCACGCAGAACCCGATCGAGCAGGCCGGCACCTATCCGTTGCCGGAAGCGCAGCTGGACCGCTTCCTGCTGCATGTGCGGGTGGACTATCCCAGCGAGCAGGAAGAGCGCGACATCCTCAGCCAGACCACTGGCACCAGCAGCGCGCAGGTGCCCAGGGTGATGGGCGCCGACAGCGTGCTGGCGCTGCAGCAACAGGTGCGGCACGTGCATGTGGGCGCGGATCTGCTGACCTGGATCAATCGCCTGGTGCGGGCCAGCCGCCCCGGCCCGCAGGCCAGCGAGGACGTGCGCCAGTGGATCAAATGGGGTGCCGGCCCACGCGCCGGGCAATCGCTGGTGCTGGCGGCCAAGGCGCGTGCGCTGTTGCATGGCCGCCTTGCCGCCACCCGCGAGGATGTCGTCGCGCTGGCCGCGCCGGTGATGCGCCACCGCCTGTTGCTGTCGTTCGCCGCCGAGGCCGAACAACGCAGTGCCGACGATGTGGTCGCCGCGCTGCTGCGCGCCGTGCCGTTCCCGGCGTGAGGCGCGTTGCGGCGTGAGCATGGACGTGCCGGCACTGATGCCCGCCGAGCTGCGCAGCCGCCTGCGCGGCCTGCAGCTGCGTGCGCGGCAGGCGCAGGGTGCGCAGGGGATCGGCCAGCACGCCAGCCGCAGCCGCGGCGCCGGGCTGGAATTCTCGCAATACCGCGCCTACGAGCCCGGCGATGCCTTGCGCCAGATCGACTGGAAGCTCTACGCCCGCTCAGACCGGTTCTTCGTGCGCGAGGCCGAGCGCGAAAGCCCGCTGACGCTGTGGGTGTTGCTGGACGCCACCGCCTCCGCCGGCCAGGCCGACCAGGCGCGCCCGCAGGTCACCCGCCTGCAGGCGATGGCGACCCTGGCCGCGTGCGCTACCGAGGTCGCGCTGCGGCAAGGCGACCAGGTCGGCCTGTTCGCGGTGCATGGCGATGGCCTGGTGGCCGTGCCGGCCGGTGGCGGGCCGCGCCAGCGCGACCGGCTCTGGCTGGCCCTGCACGGGCTGCGCGCAGGTGGCCGCTGGCCGGGCATGGACGCGCTGCGTCCGCTGTGGGAACGCATCGCCGCCCATGCGCTGGTGCTGTCGATCGGCGACGGCTTCGACCAGGACCTGCTCGGCGCGCTGGAAAAACTCGCCGCCGCACGCCGCGAGGTGATGCAGCTGCAGGTGCTGACCTGCGACGAACGCGATTTTCCCTTCAGCGGCGGGCACCGCTTCCGCGACCCGGAAACCGGCGAAGAACTGCTCGGCGACGGCGCAGCGATGTGCGCTGCGTATCTGCAACGCTTCGGCGCTGCCCAGCGCGCGCTGCAGGCACGCTGGCAGGCGGCCGGCATTGCGCACGCGGTGCACTATCTGGATGCGCCACCGGATGCGGCATTGCGCGAGCTATTTGCACACGGTGCGCGGCGATGAGCCAGCGCGCCGGCGCCAGCGCCGCAGCTGAGGGAGCGCAGCAGTGAACCTGCTCCTGCTGTTCCCCTCTGGCCTGGCCGCGTTGGCCGCACTGCTGCTGCCGTTGCTGATCCATCTGGCCCGACGCAGCGAACACCGGCCCACCGACTTTGCCGCATTGCGCTGGCTGCGCGCGCAGCCGCGGCCCCGGCATCGGCTGCGTTTCGACGAATGGCCGCTGCTGCTGGTGCGCCTGCTGCTGCTGGCCGCAGTGGCGCTGCTACTGGCCGAGCCGGCCTTGCGCGACCCCCAGCAGGCGCGCCCGCGCGTCGTGGTCAGCCCCGGCGTGGATCTGGCCGCGGCCCGGGCGCTCGGCCACGCGGCCAACGCGCAGTGGGAGTGGCTGGCCCCGGGCTTCCCGCCGATCGCTGCCGATGCGACACACCCACCCGCCCCGCCCGCCGGCACCGCGCCGCCGGTCGGCAGCCTGCTGCGCGAACTCGATGCCAGCCTGCCGCCGGAGACCGCGCTGCGCGTGATCGTGCCCAGCCAGTGGGGGCCGCTGGATGCGCAACGCCTGCAGCTGTCGCGCGAGGTGCGCTGGCAGGTGCTGCCCGGCCAGTCGCCGGCGGCCGCCGTGGCGCCCGTCCCACCGTTGCGGCTGCAGGCAATTACCGACACCCCCACCGAGCCGGCCCTGCGCTATCTGCGCGCCGTGCATGCCGCCTGGGCACTGCCCGGCGCATTGCCGGTGAGCGCCCCCAGCGCGGCCGAGCCGGCGCGCTGGCCAGCCGGCACGGTGGTGGCCTGGCTGTCGCAGCGCCCGCCGCCGGCGCCGGTCATCGCCTGGGTCGCGGCCGGCGGGCAGCTGCTGCTCGATGCGCAGACGCCGGCCCCGCCCGCACTGGCGGGCCCGCGGCAAGCGCTGCTGCAGGACGCACACGGCGCCGCGCTGATCGATGCCGCACCGGTTGGCCGCGGCCGCCTGCTGCGCTGGGCCGCGCCATTGCAGCCGCAGCGGCTGCCGGCGCTGCTGGATGCCGACTTCCCCACCCGCCTGCACGACGCCCTGCAGTCGACACCCGCACCACAGCGCGCGCTGGCGCAGACCCAGCAGCCGCAGCGCGGCCCCGCCATCCGCCTGGCCAGCGCCCCCTGGCCGCTGGCGCCATGGCTGATCGGCCTGGTGTTGCTGCTGTTTGCGATCGAACGCTGGCTGGCCACCGCGCCCCGCCGGAGCAACGCGGCATGAGCACGCCGGCCCTGCACCACGCCTGGCAGGCCGCGCGGCGACGGCAGGCCGCAGGCGTGCTGCTGTGCGGGCTGCCGCTGGCTGTGCTGCCGGCGCTGCTGGCGTGGCGCACCGGTACGCAGCCGGCGATCCTGCCGTTGCTGCTCCTGGGCCTGCTGGTGCTGATCGGCGTGGCGCTGCTGGCGGCACGCCGGCTCGACCAGACCTGGCTGATCCGCCGGCTGGATCGCGACGCCGATCTGGAAGACAGCAGCGACCTGCTGTTCGCCCCGGCCGGGCAGCTCGGCCCGTTGCAGGCCCTGCAGCGCCAGCGCCTGGAACAACGCCTGCGCAGCACCCCGCGTGATCTGCGCCCGGCCTGGCCCTGGCGGCGCGCCTGGGCATGGGGCCTGCCCGGCCTGCTCGCCTGCGCCGCGGTGCTGCTGTGGCCGCACCCCGCTCACCGGCCCACCGCAGGCAACGACCGGATCGCCGCTGCCCGCGCCGGCACCGGCGCCCCCACCCTGGGTCAGGCGCGGCTGCACAGCACCCCGCCCGCCTACACCGGTCTGCCGCCCGCGCCCCTGCCCGGCCTGGATGCGCGTGTGCCCACCGGTACCCGGCTGCACTGGCAGTTGCAGGTCAACCCGGCCCCGCGCAGCGTGGCGCTGCGGCTCAGTGACGGCCGCCGCATCGCGCTGGCCCGGCAAGGCAGCACCGATCGATGGCAGGGCCAGTGGGTCGCCGAGCGCGCCAGCCTGTACCGCATCCTCATCGACGGCGCCCCGGCCGACCGCCAGCTGCATCGCCTCGACGTGCTGCCCGACCGCCCGCCGCAGGTACGCGTGCTGGCACCCGAACAGAGCCTGGTGCTGTGGACGCCGTCCCAGACCGGCAATCGAGGCTGGACGCTGCGCTTCGAAGCCAGCGACGACTACGCGGTCGCCGCCAGCGCCGAGCTGCGCCTGACCCTGGCCCAGGGCAGCGGCGAAAACATCACCTTCAAGACCCAGCGCCGCACGCTCGGCGGCAGCGGCCCGGCCCGGCTGCGCGGCTTTTCCACCACGCTGCCGCCGCAGGCGCTGGGCATGGCCGCCGGCGACGACCTGATCGCCCAGCTCATCGTGCACGACACCCGCCAGCCTGGCCCGCAGGAAGGCCGCAGCGCCAGCGTGATCCTGCGCTGGCCACCGCCGGAGCAGACCATGGCTGCCGGCCTGGACGCCAGCGTCAAGCAGACCTTGCCGGCCTACTTCCGCAGCCAGCGCCAGATCATCATCGACGCCGAGGCGCTGCTGAAGGAAAAGCCGCGCCTGGACCCGGCCACCTACCTCAAGCGCGCCGACGCCATCGGCGTGGACCAGCGCCTGCTGCGGCTGCGCTACGGCCAGTTCCTGGGCGAGGAGAGCGAAGGCGCGCCCAAGGGCCCGCCGACCGCCGACGAAGCGCCGACCAGCGACGCCCCGGCCGACGATCTGCCCACTGCCGACATGCCCACCGCGGATGCGCCGGCAACGCCTGCGGCGCCCGCGCCCGCCCGGGACGAACACGGGCACGATGCGCACGACCATGCCGCCGAGGCCGGCGCTGCTGCGCTGGACGACCACGACCACGACCATGGGCATGGCGACGGGGCGCCGGAGCGCGGCGGCTTCGGCCAGGCGCAGGACGTGCTGTCCGAGTTCGGGCACACCCACGACCATGCCGAAGCCGCCACCCTGCTAGACCCGCAGACCCGCGCGCTGCTGCGCGCCGCGCTGGACCAGATGTGGCAGTCCGAGGGCGAGCTGCGCCAGGGCCACCCGGAGCGTGCGTTGCCGTTTGCCAACAAGGCGCTGGGCTTCATCAAGCAGGTGCAGCAGGCCGAACGCATCTACCTGGCGCGGGTCGGCACGCAGCTGCCGCCGATCGATCCCGGCCGCCGCCTGAGCGGCGACCGCGCTGGCCTGGGCGACCGTGCTGCCGGCCTGGACAGCCGCCCGGATCCGGACCCGTCGGCGCTGCAGTTGTGGGACGCCCTCGGCGAGCAGGCCCCGGTACCCGACGCCACCCTGGCCCGCTACGCGCAGTGGCTGCAGACCCAGCAGGAGCGCCTGCAGGATCCGCTGGGCCTGGCCGCGGCGGTGGAAACCCTGCGCGCCGAACCCGCTTGCACCAGCTGCCGCGCCCAGCTGCGCGCCCAGGTCTGGCGCACCCTCGTCGCCCCGCCGGCCCCGCTGCACCGCCGCGCCCCTGCCGACGCGCGCGGCCAGCGCTATCTGGATGCCCTGCGCCAGGAGCCGCAACCATGATGCTGCCACCGCCCCGGTTGACCGCACGCGGCAGCTTGCGCCTGCTGCATGCGCGCGCGGCAACCCGGCGCCTGGGGCCACGGCGGGCTGGATGCACGCAAACGGAGCCGCAGGCATGACGCTCGCGCTGCCCTGGCTGGTCGGCAGTGCCTTGCTGCTGCTGGTGATGCTGAGCTGGTTCCGGCTGCTGCGCGCACACGCCCGGCAACCACGCGCGCGGCTGTGGCTGTTGCTTGCCGCCCAAGCGCTCCTGGCCGGCCTGCTCTACCCGGTGCTGCTGCCGCCGCCGCGCGCCGGCAGTACGAGCGAACTGCATGTCGCCACCGCAGGCACCCCGGCAGACCAGGTTCGCCCGACTGCTGCGCCGTGGGTCGCCCTGCCCGAGGCGCCCGCCTTGCCCGGCGTGCCACGCGTACCGGACCTGGCCACCGCGTTGCGGCGCGCGCCCGGCACCACCGCGCTGGTCGTGCATGGCAGCGGCCTGCCCGCACGCGACCGCGACGGCCTGCGCATCCCTGTGCGGCTGGCGCTGGCTCCGGCGCCGACCGGTCTGGTCGCCGTCTCCACGCCGCCGCCGGTCGCACCCGGCGAACGCATCGCCATCAGCGCGCGCGTGCAGGGCCTGCCGGGCGCGCGGGTGGAGTTGCTGGATCCGGCCGGGCAGGTGGTCGACACCGCCACCGCCGATGCGGCCGGCCAGGTGCAGCTGCGTGGCCTGGCGCGCGCACCGGGGCAGCTGCTGTTCGCACTGCGCCTGCGCGATGGCGCAGGCGCCGAACGCGGCCGCGTGCCGGTGCCGGTGCTGATCGCCGCAGTGCCGTCCGCGCGCGTGCTGCTGCTGGCCGGCGCGCCGCAGCCGGAACTGAAATACCTGCGCCGCTGGGCCAGCGATGCCGGCATGCAGGTGCGCAGCCAGATCGCCGTCGGCCCCGGCGTGCAACTGGGCGAGGGCGCTGCGCTGGATGCGGCCAGCCTGGATGCGCTGGACCTGCTGGTCATCGACCAGCGCCGCCTGGTCGCCCTGGGCAACGCGCAGCGCCAGGGCGTGCGCGCTGCGATCGGCCGCGGCCTGGGCGTGCTGGTGCGCACCGACGGCCCCCTGGATGCTGCCGCCCGCGCCGCGCTCGGCGAGCTGGGCCTGGCCGTGACAGGCGGCAGCACCAGCGCAGCGGTCCCCGCGCCGCGCTCGCTGGTGGCATCGCCCGGCGCCAGCGATGCAGCCGCAGCGCCGGCCGACGCCGCGCCACTGCCACCCCTGCAACGCCGCACCCTGCAGCCGCAACAGGCCGACGCCGTGATCGCCGCACGCGCAGACGACGGCAGCGCGTTGGGCTGGTGGCGGCCGCAAGGCCGCGGCCGCATCGGCATTGGCCTGATCGAAGACAGCTTTGCCCTGGTCCTGGCCGGCCGCAGCGACCTGCATGCCGCGCTGTGGGCGCAGCTGGTGAGCGCTGTCGCCCGCGCAGGCGGCAGCGCGCCCGCTGCGGTACAGACAGGCTGGTCGCAGCACCGCATGACGCTGTGCGGTGTCGCCGCAGACGCAGCCGTCATCGGCCCTACGGATACACCCCAGGCGCTGCTGATCGATCCCGCCAGCGGCACCCGGGCCTGCGCCGCCTACTGGCCGGCCGCCGCAGGCTGGCATCGTCTGCAGACCGGTACCGAACAGCGCTGGCTCTATGTCCGCGCGCCTGGCGATGCCCCCGCGTTGCACACCCAGCAGACCCGCGACGCCACCGTTGCGATGGCCGCCAATGACACGCCCGCAAGCGTCGGCGCGCCAACAGCACAACCCGGCGCCCGCTGGCCATGGCTGCTGGCCTGGCTCACGCTGGCCGCAGCACTGTGGTGGCTGGAACGACGCAGGCGCTGACTGCCGCAGCGCACGGCCACTTCATCAGCGCAGGCTCGCGTGCGGCGCGCTTTCCAGGGCCTTTGCACTCCACTGCACTGGAAAACAGCAGTGCTGCAACATCAGCAATCTCTCGGCGACACACTCAACGCGACTGACGCGACCACACCCGGCAACAGTTGTTCGCCGGCAGCGCTACATCGTCGATCAACTGCAAGCCCACCGACGCCGCCAGTGCATCCACCGCTTCGGCATCGCGAATGCCCGATGCGGCATCGCGTTCACGCAACATCGCATCGAACGCGCGATTGCTCTGGCTGGTGAATTGGCCATCGCGGTTGAACGGCCCATACACCACCAACAGCGCATCCGGTGCCATCACCGCAGGCAACCCCGCAAACAACGCCTGCACCTGCGGCCAGCCCATGATGTGCAAGGTGTTGGCGCTGTAGACCGCGTCGTAGCCGGCAGGCTCGCCTGCCTGCGCAGGCGGCAATGGTGGCGTGGGCGCCAGGCCCGGTGTCGGCATCAGCACCGCCTGCAATGCAATCGGTGGCGGCGTATTCGGTAATGCTGCCTCGTCCAGCCACTGCGTCATGCCCGGCAGATGGTCGACATGATCGCTGGCCTGCCAGCGCAACCACGGCATCGCCGCCGCAAAATGCACCGCGTGCTGCCCGGTCCCGGCACCGATTTCCAGCACATTGCGGCGGTCGGCAAAGTGCCGTTGCAACACCTCCAGGATCGGGTCACGGTTGCGTGCGGATGCAGGTGAGAACGGTTTGGTCATAAGGAGCATCGAGAGAAACGTCAGGACATCTCTGCATTATGGATGCAAAACATCCAGCGAGCTCATGCGCTCATCGGTGGTTTTCACGCAGGCGCATGCCCATCGATTTAGCGATCCCCATCCCAAATGCCTCGCTATCGTTTGTGCATGATGACGCGGGGACATACTCCGGAGGAGATCTGCATGAACAAGGCCGTTGCTTTTTTGACCACGAGTTTCCTAGCGATTGCTGCGAGTTTTGCTGCCGCACCCACTGCAAATGCACAAGCTTCCACTGTAATACTCGACTGCACAGGCAGTGATTATTGCTGGGCTGGCGTAGATAGCCCGGGATCACCAACGCCATTCAAATATGCATGGACCTTCAACAATACTGCTGGCGCCATCTTCCCCAGAAATTGCACCAACAGCGAAGATTGCAACTTCTATTGCCCACGCAGCAGTACGTTCATCACCGCCAATGTAATGGTGAGCGACGCCAACAATCAGTTCATCGGCTCGGCGAGTGCGCGCGCACTCTGTACACCGCAACCGCTCTGAACTCAGGCAGGAACATCGTCTGTTGATCAGCTGAAAGTGGCACCGGATCGCAAGGATCTGTCCCCATCCTTGCGGGTCCGGTGCCTTATCACCGTTTAGCTGGTCAATTTCTCATACGCGCTTCGCACCGCATCCTCGCCATAGCGCCGCTCCAGCCGGCGCATGATGAAGTGCCCGCGCGCCATCGCCTGGAAGTGGCGCATGAACACCGTATTGAGGGTTGCGCCGCTCACCGCACCGACCAGCGGCACCGCCTGCACGGCGAGTTTTTCGCCGACATTGACCGAGAACTTGGCCGCAACGCGCGACACCAGCGACACCAGCACTGGTGCGCCCTTGCTGGCAAAGCCGTGCGCGGTGACGTAATGCGCCGCAGCGCTGAGTTGTTGCGCCATTGCTGCGCGCACCGCGAAATAGCCCGATTCGGCGCCGTCGTCGCTGACACTGCGCCCGCCATGCGCCAACACTTCCAGGCAGGCCAGCGCGGTTTCCGGATCGTGCAGCGATTCGCCTTCGGAACGGGCGATATCGGCGATGGAGCGCAGCATCACCGTGGTGGTCACCGGCAGCTCCACCAACAGCCCGGGCAGGCCGAAGAATCCGCCCGCACCACCGGCGACAGCCACCGCCATGGTGTGGCGTGCGGTGGACGCAGGCTGCTGCAGATCGGTCTTGCCGCGCAGGCTCAGTAATGCCGATTTCATCGCCACCTGCAGCGCGCGGCGGGTCACGCTGTCGATGCTGCGAGTGACCAGCTTCGGCAGCCGTCGGGTGATCAGGCTCTCGATCGGCGCGCCCATTGCATTGGCCAATCGGGCGGCCACGCCGGGGTTTTCCAACAGCGCGTGCGCGGTGGCCAGATCGCGTTGCGCGGCAACGTCCATCACCGGGATCGGAAGCGTCGTCATGCCTGCTCTTCGTCGTTGGGGGCTTGCGCCGATGGTACCCAGCGCCATGTGAGCGCCGGACGAGCGAACTCGGCAAGCGAAAACACTACCCTGCAATTGGCTGGCAAAATGCGCCATCATCGGGGTTCAAGCAGCTAATGCCGATCAGATGAATCGTGAGATCCGCCACAGCATCGTCATTGCGGCCGCGCCCGAAGTGGTCTGCGCCGCATTGTCCGAGCCCATGCAGCTGGCGCGCTGGTGGACGCGCGAGGTGAGCCTGGTCGAGAACCGGGTGCGGCTGGACTGGAGCCGGCAGGGCTGGCGGGTGGAGCTGAGCATCGACGACGGTGCCGACTACCGCCTGGTGCGCTGGCGCTGCCATGCCTCCAACATGCTCGACACCGACGCCTGGAAGGGCACGGTGATGCGCTTCGATCTGCGCTCCACCAGCCAGGGCACGCAGGTGGAGTTCGAACACTCCGGCTACCGCGACTCGCCCTGCAAGGAAGCCTGCGCGCGCGGCTGGCGCTTCTTCCTGGGCAGCAGCCTCAAGCGCTATGTGGAAACCGGCGAAGGCATGCCGTCGGCCGACATGCGCAGCCCCGAGCTGCCCAACAGCGGCGGTCGCACGCTGCGCTAGCGGCGGCTGATGTCACGGCCGCCCACTGGCTGGCATAAGGGCGATACGGTAGACGCCGATCCATCAAGCCACGCGCCCTGGCGTGCCAACTGTCGTCCCCGATGGCGACATAGCGGACCGCTCGCTCACGCAGGGTCCGCTTACGCCGTATGCGGCTGGCCCATGGCAGGCGCCGTGCTGCCGGGCAGCTGCGCATCCACCGTCACCGGGCTGTCGCCGCGCAGCAATGCGCGCGCCTCGGCATCGGTAGCCACCGCCGGCGGCGAGCCGCGCAGCGGCAGGCCGGCGGTTTCGCGCACGAACAGCATGGTCACCAGGCCGATCGCCGCCGCGCCCATCAGGTAGTACGCCGGCACCAGCGGGTCGCCGCTGCGCTCCACCAGCCAGGCGGTCACCAGCGGCGTGGTGCCGCCGAACAACGACACCGACACGTTGAAGGCGATCGACAACGCGCTGTAGCGCACCGGCGTGTAGAACAGCGCCGGCAGCGTGGACGGCATCGAACTGGTAAAGCACACCAGCGCCAGGCCGAGCAGCATCAGGCCGGCGAAGATCAAGCCGTCGTGGCCGCTGCCGATCAGCAGCAGGCAGGGGATGGCCAGCGCGAACAATGCGACGCAGGCGCCGATGATCATCGGCCGGCGGCCCAGCCTGTCGCTGAACAGGCCGCCGACGATGTTGAGCGGCATCATCACCAGCATCACCAGAATGATCAGCAACAGGCCCTTGCTCTCGGCATAGCCCATGGTGACGCTGAGATAGCTGGGCATATAGGTCAGCAGCATGTAGTCGGTGACGTTGAACACCAGCACCAGCCCCACGCACTTGAGCAATTGCGGCCAGTGCAGGCGCAGCATCGTCAGCAGGCCCTGCGCGGCGGTTTCGCGCTCGCGCTGTTCCGATTGCTCGGTATAGGCGCGAAATGCCGGGGTTTCTTCCAGCTTCATGCGCATGTACAGGCCCAGCAGCCCCAGCGGGCCGGCAATCAGGAACGGCACGCGCCAGCCCCAGTCGAGCATCTGCGCCTGGGTCACCGTCATGTGCAACACCGTCACCGTGGCGGCGCCGGCGATGTAGCCACCCAGGGTGCCGAATTCCAGCCAGCTGCCCATCAACCCGCGATTGCGGTCGGTGGCGTATTCGGCAATGAAGGTCGCCGCGCCGCCGTATTCGCCACCGGTGGAAAACCCCTGCAACAGCCGCGCCAGCAACAGCAGCGCCGGTGCCCACAGGCCGATCTTGGCGTAGGACGGAATCAGGCCGATGCTGAAGGTGCCCAGGGCCATCAGGATCATGGTCGCGGCCAGCACCTTCTGCCGCCCGTAGCGGTCACCGAGCGGGCCGAACACCAGCCCGCCGATCGGCCGCACCAGGAAGGCGACGGTGAACGTGGCAAAGGTGGCAATCAACTGCGCGGTGGGATTGCTGGCCGGGAAAAACACCTGCCCCAACGTCACCGCCAGATAGCCGTACACGCCGAAGTCGAACCATTCCATCGCATTGCCCAGCGCGGCGGCGCCCACCGCCTTGCGCAGCATGCCGCGGTCCACCACGGTGACTTCGTCCAGTTGCAGTTGGCGGCGGCGCTTGAACCAACCGAAGTGCGAGGCAATCGCGCGCGTGTCGTGCATGTGTTGTGTCTCCATGTGCGGCCATCGCTGCCCGCTCGCCCTGGCAACGCACAGGACACGGCGCATCACGCAGGCATGGCAATGGCACATGCACAAGATGACGCCGGAGGCATTCCCGGACGGCCGCGTGGACTCAGCGACGCTGCGGGACAGACGACCAAGGGATGGGCAATGCCCAAGGGCTTGATCAGCCCGTTATGGTACTACAGCGCGCAGATCGCTGCAGCAGCGATGGCGGCGCATCGCTGAAAAGCCCTTGTTTCAAGGCATCTGGCGGATTAGGCACGTACATTGCGCCCTCAGTGCACTGCGCATGTCCTGCCATAGTGCGCGTTATCGATCAGGCGCGGTACACGCTTACACCAGCGCCTCACCCAACTGCGACAGCAGCGGCTGCAGATCCTCGCGCGTCTGCGGGCGCACGGCGCGCGCCACTTCCACACCGTCGCGCAGCAGGATGATGGTCGGCCATAACGTGACGCGGAACGAGCGGCCCAGGGGCCGCCCTTTTCCATCTTCGATCTTGCGGTAGTCGAGCGCCGCCACGCCACCCAGTAGTTTCTGCAGCAGCGGTTGTGCGGCAATGCAGTGGCCGCACCAGTCGGTGCCGAATTCCAGCACCTGCAGACCGGCCTGTGCATCCACCTCGCTGCGTTCGGGCGCCTGGGTGGCGTAGTCGCGAACAAACCCCATCGTCTAGCCGCTCCGGTGTGCTTACGACAACGCGCGCTGGATCTCTTCCAGCGGCAGGTTGGTCAGGTCCTTGGCCAGGTCGCCGACCAGGCGCTGCTGGGTTTCCTTGTGCAGCAGCGGGCGCACGCGGCCCAGCGTGGTCGGGTCGGCGACCAGCACCAGGTGCGTGTACTCGTGCTTCAGCGCGCCATCGTTCAGCGCATGCGACAACTGCTTGGCAAAGGTCATTTCGTCCATGTCCGCCTCGCTGAGATCCTGCGGCGCCTTGCCGGCCGGGCCATCGTCGTCGACGTTCTGCACATCGGTGCGCGCGTGCTGGCGCAGCACCACCTTGGCTTCGTTACCGGTGTTGGTGAACCAGCGCGCTTCGCCGCCATCGGCCACCACCACCAACGCACCCTGAGGAATTTGCAGACTCATTCGATTCTCCTGATAGAACGGCGCTGCATGTGCAACGCCAGTCGGCCTCAACCTAGGTGAGAGGATGTAAGCGCCGCGCCTAGCCGGTGTCAGCGTGGCGTTAGCGTGGTGCGGCCAGCGGCGGCGGCGGCAGGCCCAGGTGCTTGCTGAAGAAACGCGCCGCCACCCGCAGCGCCTGCTGGCTCTCCGGCAGTGCGTTGGTGAGGTGGAAGGCGTGCCCCAGGCCATCCCACACATGCAGGTCTGATTCGCGGCCCAGGTCCACCAGGCGCGCATGCGTGTAGGCGGCATTGCTCAGCTCGGCAGCACGCGTGGCGGTCAGAAACAGCGTTGGCGGGAACTGCTGCAGCACCGCATCGGAAAATACCGGCGACACCAGCGGGTCGTGGAAGTCCACGTTGTCGCCGTAGTACAGGTCTTCCCAGATCGGCAACGCACCGGCCTTGTCCGGCAACAAGGCATCGTTGACTGCCGCCACCACAATGCGCGAATCGCCGCGGTAGCGCGCATCGCCTGCGGCGCAGAACAGCCCTGCCGCCGCCGGCATCGGCAACTTTTCCTTGGCAAACCACGCCAGCGATTCACCGGTGAGCACGCCGCCTGCCGAACAACCGAACAGGCCGATGCGCTCTGGCGCATAGCTCTTGAGCGCGGCGCGATACACCGCCGCCACATCCTCGCTGGCAGCCGGGAAATGGTGCTCGGGCCCCATGCGGTAATCCACCGCGACCACGGTCATGCCGGTCATTGCCGCCAGCGGAATGGCTTCCATCAAGCCGAACGAGGCCGCGCTGCCCATCACGAAGCTACCGCCATGCAGTTCGATCAACATGCGCTTGGCCTGTTCGGGTGTGCGCGTGCGCGGCTCCACCCGCAGCACCGGCACACCGTTCCAGGTTTCGGGCGTGATCTCCACCGCGTAGCGCGTGCGCAGCTGCGCAATCACGCCTTTGGCCCAACGCTCGGTGTCGGCGCGGATGCTCGGCAATTGCTTGAGCAAGGTGGCGTTGTCGGCCTTGTCCAACGGATCGGCGCGGGCCACCCCGGCGGCCATATGCGCACGCGCGGCCGGGCTCAGATATTCCGACACCGGCAGGTCGAATGCGGGCACATGCCGGATGCCATCGGGGGCCGATGCGGTCGCCGGTGGTGCCGGCTCGGCGGCGATTGCGTGCACGCTGCACGCAGTACAGATCAACGTGAGCGCCAGCGTTTTGTTCAACCAATGACGTGTCATGCAGTGCCCTCCCAGGCAAGTCGAACCGCCAAGGATACCGTCAGCGGCCGGCTTGCATCGCGTGCAGATAATGGCGCTGCATGTAACGACGCGATGTAACGAAAATGCTGCAACTACGCACACCACAGCGTGCAATCGGAGCATCGCATCAAGCGTGCGCTAGCGTTCGCCGTCGCAGGCAGGCAGATGCGTTTCCTTGCATCCGGCAGACATCGACATCGCGGTCACCGGCACCACCACGGCATGCACCGGTGCATCGACGCATGCATCGAGTCATGCGCTCAGCCGGCAGGTGTCGACGCCGCAGTCGGTGGCAGATGCTGCACCGCCTGCAGCGTGGAGGTGGTCAGTGGCGACGGCAGTGCATCCAGCGCGAACCAGCCGATGTCGGCGATCGCCTCGGGCTCGCGGCGCTCGGCGTGCTCGCTGCCCTGGATCGCGGCCAGATACACCGGCGCGACCCAATGCTGCGGCGGCGTCAGGTCCGGCTCGAAGTAGCTGACGATGCACAGCACGCCTTGCAGTTGCACGTGCAGGCCGGTTTCTTCCAGCACTTCGCGCACCACCGCGTGTTCCACCGTTTCCATCCAGTCCACCTTGCCACCGGGCAGGCCCCAATGGCCTTGCTCGGGCGCACGCCCGCGCTGCACCAGCAGCAGGCGGCCATCGGCGCGGCGGATGAACGCGCCGCAGCCAACGCGTGGACGTAGGTCGGTATCGATTGAGTTGGACATAGGCATTCCGGAAATTGTGGCGCGTAGTGTCCCAGATGTGCGGCAGGCAGGTGGTGCATCTGCGCCTTGCATGCCGGTGACGAGGATGCCGGCAAGGCTGCGCGATGCCGCCCGGTCGATGCAGTGCATCGCACGCGCCTGCTCGCGTGATGCGCAGGGCGATCACCATGGCGCCGCGCTAAGCAAGCACCCGCTGGATCGAATCCACGCACCTGCAAGTGCATGCACATACGGAGCGCCTCTCCACGCCCATCCACGCTGCCTTAGCGCCAGGTTGGCGAGGATGCGCGTAGCCCGCGCCGTCATGGCGCACCGTCTTGGAGGTTGGAATGTCGCGTATCGTCGTGATCGGTGGCCATGGCAAGGTCGCGCGTCTGCTGACGCCGTTGCTTGTGCGCGGTGGGCATTCGGTCACCGCACTGTTTCGCAATCCTGCACACGCAGACGATGTGATTGCCGACGGCGCCACCCCGCAGGTGTTCGATATCGAACAGGCCGACACCGATGCGATCGCCGCGCTACTGGCCGGCCACGATGCGGTGGTGTGGTCGGCCGGCGCCGGTGGCGGCGATGCGGCGCGCACCTACGCGGTGGACCGCGATGCGGCGATTCGGTCGATGCATGCCGCCGCGCAGGCACGCGTGCGCCGTTACGTGATGGTGTCCTATCTCGGTGCCGGGCTGGAACACGGCATCGGCCCGGACGATGGCTTCTTCGCCTACGCGCAGGCCAAGGCCGCCGCCGATGCGCAGCTGCGCACCACCACGCTGGACTGGACCGTGCTGGGGCCGGGGCGGCTCACGCAGGAGCCGCCAAGCGGCCGTATCACCCGCGATCCGGGCAGCGATGCCGATGGCGGCGTGTCGCGCGCCAACGTGGCGCAGGTCATTGCCGCGGCATTGGCCATGCCGGCCACCATCGGCAAGACGGTGGGCTTCATCGACGGGCAAACGCCAATCCAGCAGGCCTTGTCGCAGCTGGAATGAACGCCAGGCCTATCGCGATGCCTGCGCGCGGCGCACCGTGCACCGGCCTAACGAATTCCTAAAGCCGGCCTCGGCATAGTCGCGGGCGCAGCCCATTGTGGAGGTCGCTTATGTCTGCATTCGTCGCGCCACGCCGTGCCGGCATCCTGCCGCCGTACCTGCTGGACCATGTGGCCCAGGCCGCGCCCGAGCGGGCGCGCCAGTGCGCGCTGTTGTCGCGGCAGATCACCGCGCAGCTGCGCCAGCAGCGCGCGCTCGGCCTGCTCGCACGGGCCCAGACGCTGGCCGCCGATGCTGCCAGCACGCCCGCCGCGCAAGCCGTGCAGCGGCAGATCTACGATGCCCAACAAGGCACCGCGCTGCCCGGCACCCTGGTGCGTGCCGAGGGCGCTGCCGCCACCGACGATGTGGCGGTGACCGAGGCCTACGATTATCTCGGCGCCACGCACGACTTCTTCCAGACGGTGTACGGGCGCAATTCCATCGACGGCGACGGCATGCCGTTGATCGGCACCGTGCATTACGAGCGTGGCTACGACAACGCCTTCTGGAACGGCGAGCAGATGGTGTTTGGCGATGGCGATGGCGAGGTCTTCAACCGCTTCACCATCGCCATCGACGTGGTGGGCCACGAGCTGACCCACGGCGTGACCGAGCGCACCGCCAACCTGATCTACCAGGGCCAGTCCGGTGCCCTGAACGAGTCGCTGTCGGATGTGTTCGGCGTGTTGATCAAGCAGTACTCCTTGCAGCAGCAGGCAAGCGAGGCGGACTGGATCATCGGCGCCGGCTTGTTGATGCCCGGCATCAACGGCGTGGGCCTGCGCTCGATGCGCGCGCCCGGCACGGCGTACGATGACCCGGCCCTGGGCAAGGATCCGCAACCGGCCAGCATGGCCGGCTACGTCGACACACAAGAGGACGATGGCGGCGTGCACTACAACTCCGGCATTCCCAATCACGCGTTCTATCGCGCGGCCGTGGCCATCGGTGGCTACGCCTGGGAGAAGACCGGGCGCATCTGGTACCGCGCGCTCAGCGGCGGCAACCTGGCCGCCGGTGCGGACTTCGCCACCTTTGCCGCGCTCACCGTCAGCATTGCCGGTGCGGACTACGGTGCCGGCAGTGCCGAGGCAACCGCGGTGCAACAGGCCTGGCGCGACGTGGGCGTGCTGGCATGAGTCCACAGCGTCCGCCGGTGGATGCAGGCGTGACCTTGCGGCTGGCACGCGAGGGCGGGGTGGCCGCCTTCCCCGCCATGCGGCGCGAACGCCAGCTGGTGATGGATGACCTGGACGAGGCGCAGCGCCTGCAGCTGCGCACCTTGTTGGACCAGTGCCTGGTGCATGCGCTGCCGCGCCCGCAGGCCGGTGGCGGCGATCGCCGTTATTTCAGCATTGCCTGGGACGGTGCCAGCGAACCGCTACGCATCCCCGAAGAACATGCACCGGCCGCGATCGTGCGGCTGTGGAAACAGGGCACGCTGTAGCGCGCCTGTGTCGATGCCGCCGCAAGCGATGCCGCGCGCGTGCCCATCGCCATCCACAAACGAAGACACCGCGCAGTGCGCGGTGTCTTCGTATCGAAAGTGGTCCAACTGCGGATGCCTGCACCCTTTAAGCTGCCTAGATGCTCTAGGGCTGCACAGCTGGTGACGCATAGTGCGGCCTGCGGCGTTAGCGCCACGTGCAGCGCAGCAGTCAACTTGAAGACACCCTACTCATCGCTGCAGTGCAGCAGGTCATTGCCGGTATCCGGGCCTGGCGCGCGCGCGTGGCGGGCGCCATTGGCATCGCACGCCGCCGCACGCCTGCATTGCCGTCAACACCGGCTTCGCGGATAGTCGCTGCACCGATCGGACGACTCCTGGACCTTTGTGATTGTGTTGCTGCTTGCCGCCGGACTGCTTGCCGGCCTGGGACTCGCCGGCGTCGTCGCCTGGCTGCTGCTGCGCCAGCGCGCGCGCACCACTGCCGCGTCTGCCACCGTTACGCATGCCGCAGCGGCGCCGTACGTGCCGCAGCCCGCGGCTGAGCAGATGCCGGCGCCGCCGCAGGCCCAGGCACATGCCGCCGCTGCAGCACAGCCCTTGCCGTCCGGGCCGCCACCGATGCAGCCGCTGCTGCGCCGCATGTATGCCGCGGTGATGTCCACCCCGGCGCTGGCCGACGGCCACCTGCCAACCGACCCGGCCCAGGCCGCGGTGCTGGCGGCGGTGGGCGCTGCGCTCGACCACGTGGACCTGCGCCCGCAGCTGTTGCCGCGCCGCCCGCAGTTGTTGCCGCAGCTGATGCGCGCGGTCAACGACCCGGATGCTTCCGGCCGCGGCATCGCCGCGATCATCGCGCAGGACCCGGCGCTGGCCGCCAACCTGCTGCGCATCGCCAACAGCGCGCTGTATCGCCCGCAGGGCGGCCCGCTGGAAAGCCTGGAGCGGGCCGTGGTGCATATCGGCACCGAGGGCGTGCGCCAGATCGTCGCCGCTGCGGTGATGCAGCCGGTGCTGAGCCTGGAGGGCGGCCTGTACGCGCGCCTGCCGGCGGCGGTGTGGGACTACGCCCTGCGGACCGCCGCTGCAGCAGCCGCCTACATGCGCGAGCGCGGTGGCGACACCTTGTCGGCGCAGCTGGCCGGCCTGCTGCAAGGCCTGGGCGCGGTGGTGATCCTGCGCGTGCTGCGCGATGCCTATGCCGAGCGCCCGAGCCTGCCCTACAGCCTGGAAGTGGCCGCCACGCTGGTCGAGCGCCACACCGCCGCCGTCGCCAAGACCATTGCCACCACCTGGGACCTGCCCGCCGCACTGGGCACCGCGCTGGACGAGCAACGCCCCGAGCACGACACCACCCTGCTCACCAGCTCGCTCGGCATGGCATTGCGTTACGGCCGGCTGGCCGCCGCGCTGGCCATGCTCGCCCGCCACGGCGCCGAGCAGGAGGAGCATGCGCTGGGCGTGCTGTCCACGCTGGAGCCGGACCACGCGGCCAACGCCACGCTATGGCAACGGCTGGTCGCCGCCAGCGTGGAGTGAGGCCGGCCCGGTCGCGGCAGGCCGGGCACACCCACCTGCCCTGACAGGCGCATACGCAGCGCCACCACTCAGCACTCGCTCGCAATCATCTCCTTGACCCGCGCCGCCAGCAGGCTGACGCTGAACGGCTTGGCCAGTACCGCCATGCCCGGTTCCAGGTGGCGGTCGTTCAACTGCGCGTGTTCGGCAAAGCCGGTGATGAACAGCACCTTGAGCCTGGGCCGGCCCACGCGCGCGGCATCGGCCATCTGCCGGCCGTTCATGCCGCCGGGCAGGCCCACGTCGCTGATCAGCAGGTCGATGCGCGCCGGCGATTGCAGAATGCCCAGCCCGGTGGCGCTGTCGCCGGCTTCTAGCACGGTGTAGCCCAGCTCTTCCAGCACCTCGGTGAACAGCAGGCGGATGGACGGTTCGTCGTCGACGATCAACACGGTTTCGCCGGCCAGCGAGGGCGCCAGTTCCAGCGTGGCGGTGTCGCCGTCGCTGCTGTCGTCGGCACCGGCATGCCGCGGCAGGTAGATGCACACCGTCGAGCCCTTGCCCACTTCCGAATGGATGCGCACCTGCCCGCCGGATTGCTTGGCAAACCCGTAGATCATCGACAGGCCCAGGCCGGTGCCCTCGCCGATCGGCTTGGTGGTGAAGAACGGATCGAACGCGCGCGCCACCACATCCGGCGGCATGCCGGTGCCGGTATCGCTCACGCACAGCGACAGGTAGTGGCCTTCCGGCATGCCCAGCTGCTGGCCCATCTCGCGGTCGATCCAGCGGTTGCTGGTCTGCACGCACAGGCGCCCGCCGTCGGGCATCGCATCGCGCGCGTTGATGCACAGGTTGAGCAGCGCGTTCTCCAGCTGCGGCGCATCGACCAGGGCCAGCCACAGCTCGGCCGCGGCAAGGTTTTCCACGCAGATCCCCGGGCCCACCGTGCGCTGGATCAGCTCCAGCATGTCCACCACCAGCCGGTTGACGTTAGTCGGCTTGGGCAACAGCGTCTGCCGCCGCGCAAATGCCAGCAGCCGGTGGGTCAGCGCAGCCGCGCGCGTGGTGGCACCCTGCGCGGTGGCCACGTAGCGCTCCAGATCGCGGAAGCGGCCTTGTTCGATGCGCAGGCTCATCAGCTCCAGCGCGCCGGAAATGCCCGCCAGCAGGTTGTTGAAGTCGTGCGCCAGCCCGCCGGTGAGCTGCCCCACCGCTTCCATCTTCTGCGATTGGCGCAGCGCCTCTTCCACCGTCATCAACTCGCGCGTGCGCTCGGTGACCCGCTGCTCCAGCGTGTCGCTCAGCTCGCGCAGTGCCGCCAGCGCGCGGTCGCGCTCTTCCGACAACGCGTGGCGCGCCTCGATGTCCAGCAGCACGCCGGGAAAGCGCAGCGGCGTGCCATCGGCGCCCTTTTCGACCCGGCCATTGGCTTCCAGCCAGTAATACTTTCCGTCGCGCCGCTTGACCCGGTACTGGTGCGCGTAGGCACCGCCACGGGCGAGCGCCTCGCCAATGGCCGCGCGCAGCCCCTCGCGGTCATCCGGGTGCACGGTCTGGATCACCTGCTCCAGCGACAGGCCGGTGCGGCTGGTGGACGGATCGAAGCCGAAGTTCTGCGCAAACGCCTCGTCCACCGAAAACGCATCGGTGGGCAGGTCCCAGATCCAGGTACCGATGATCGCCCCGGCCGCCAGCGCCAGCTGCACGCGCTCGGCATTGCGGCGCGCCACGGTTTCCGCCTCCAGCGCGCGATCGCGCTCGCTGGTGCGGTTGACCACCTCGTGCACCAGGTGGGTGTTCTCGTTGCTCAACATCGCGTGCTGGATGTCGCGGTTGCGGTCGGCCGCCACCTGCGCGGTGGTTTCGATGGCGATATTCATCAGCCCCACGATGCTGCCGTCTTCGCCGCGGATCGGCGAGGCGGTGGCATTCCAGTAGGTCATCTCGTTGACGCCGTTGCGCAGCATCGGCAAGGCGATGACCCCCTGGCCGAAGCCCTCACCGGTTTGCATCACCCGGGCGAAGTCCTGCGCGATCGGCGCGTAGGTTTCCTTCCATACCTCGGTCACCGGCTGGCCCAGCGCCTGCGGATGACGGTCGCCCATCGATTGCACATACACGTCGTTGTAGAGCAGTCGCAGCTCCGGCCCCCACAGCACCGCACCGAGCAGGGTGGAGTTGAGCACCACCGACAACGACGAACGCAGCGACTGCGGCCAGGTCTCCGGTGCCCCCAACGGCGTGGCGGCCCAATCGTGTGCGCGCATCAGCGCGCCCATCTCGCCGCCCCCCGCAAGAAACTCCAGGCCGGCGGACTCGGTGGCGGGGCGCTGTGTGCTCACGTGACGGCATTGCCTGGCGGAAAGTGCGCGCATTGTGGCACGCAGCGACCTCAGCAAGCCGTGCAGACACGCGCGTGCCCCGCGACCACGCTGCGCGGCGGCCATGCGTGCTGACGCGGGGATGACGGCATGCCCACGTCGCACTCACGTCCTGCGGGTACAGACTGGGCCGCAACATCCCCAACCGTATGAGGCACCCCGTGGACAAGAACCGTATCGAAGGTACCGCCAAGCAGGTCAAGGGTTCCATCAAGGAAACCGTTGGCCGTGTCACCGGCGACAAGAGCACCGAGCTGGAAGGCGCTGCCGAAAAGAACGTCGGCAAGGTGCAGAACAAGGCTGGCCAGGTCGCCGACAAAGTGCGCGACGCCGCCAAGTAACGCTGGCAAGTCAGCACCGTAGGCAGGCATTACGCCCGCCGCGCTGAAGTAGTGGATTGGCCGTCAGGCGTCACGCATGACGACGTAGACGGTAGATTCCACTTCGGCGAGAGATCGCACCAACGCCCCGACATGATCGGGGCGTTGGCGTTTTTGGGGTTTGGAAATGGTTTTTGATTTACCAGGCTGACGGCCAGGAGTGTTTGCACGTCGCCGCAACGGTGATCAAGCCACGTGCACGCGCACAACGCACTCCCGGGCGTGCGTCCTAAACGCCGGCCTTGCGGCCGCGTGCAGCAGGCCGCTTCGCAACGCTGTCGCCATGTTGCTGCCACCACACGGTCAGCGCTTCCATCGTTGGGCCCAGTCCGCGCGCCTTTGGCGTGATGGCGTATTCCACGCGCGGTGGCACCTGCGCAAACACGGTGCGCGTGACCAGGCCATCTGCTTCCAGCTCGCGCAATTGGGCGGTGAGCATGTGTTGGGTAACACCGGGGATGGCCTTGCGCAGCTCGCCGAAGCGATACACGCGCTGATTGAGCAGCCACATGATTTCCAGCTTCCATTTGCCAGACAGCAACGCAAATGCGCGACGCATCTGTTCGTGCATGTTGTGCTCGCCGTCCTCAATGGTCTGCTTTTTCATACTAAGCCCCGGTGATTCATCCTACTTTTCAATCGATATCTTAGGCGACATTCTGATGGCCGGTTGCATTTAAATATTAACTGGCAAACACCATGAGCATTTCTATTTACTGGATCAGTACCGCGCTGCTGTGCCTGTTGTACCTGGCCTCTGCCGGCATGTATCTGGCCAAGGGCGAGTTCGTGCGCAAGGCGCAGGCCGAGCTGGGGTATTCGGCACCGTTGCTGGTGCCATGGATGATCGTCATCAAGATCCTGGGCCCGGTGGCGATTGTGTGGCGCTTCAACACCGCGCTGAGCGATCTGGCCTACGCCGGCATGTTCTATCACCTGCTCTTGTCCGGCATGGCCCATCTGGGCGCGCGCACCCCCAAGGGCGCCATTCCGGCGGCACTGGGGCTGGTGGTGCTGGTGGCCTCGTTCACTACCCAGAACGCAGCACGCCACCCCGCATCACCGTATGCCGCGGTCGTCGCGGCATCCCTGAGCACACCCTGATCCCCGAAGGAGAACATCATGTCCCGACTCAACGGTAAGGTGGCCATCGTCACCGGTGCAGGACGCGGTATTGGCCGGGCAACCGCCAAGCTGTTCGCTGCAGAAGGCGCAAAGGTCGCCGTGCTCTCGCGCACCCCCGCAAACGTGGATGCAGTCGTTGCCGACATCACTGCTGCAGGCGGCACGGCACTTGGCATTGTCTGCGACATCGGCGAGGCCGCTCAGCTCACCGCAGCCATCGACACGGTGGCCGCCACCTACGGCGGCATCGACATCCTGGTGAACAACGCCTTCGACCCAAGCGTGCCGTTCTCCTCGATCCTCGAGCTGTCGGCGGAGCAGTTGCAGCGCAACCTCGATCTTGGCCCTGTCGCGTACCTGCGCGCGATGCAGGCGGCCTACCCCTACCTCAAGGCAAGCGGCGCCGGCCGCATCATCAATTTCGGCTCGATGGCCGGCGTGGTCGGGATGGCGGGCTACGGCCCCTACAACATGGCCAAGGAAGCCATCCGCGCCCTCACCCGCACTGCCGCCCGCGAATGGGGCGCGGACAAGATCACGGTGAACACCATCCTGCCGGTTGCGCAAACGTGGGGGCCAGAGACCAACGTCCCGGCGCCCACCAATCCGCTGGGCCGTTACGGCTCGCCGGAAGAAGACATTGCCCCGGTCGTGCTGTTTCTGGCCAGCGCCGACAGCCAGTTCATTACCGGGTCGAGCCTCACGCCCGACGGCGGCTCCCTCATCGACAGCGCCCGCTGACCGGACCCCATGACAAGGACACCTGCATGAAGATCCACGCAGTCACCATCGACACCGCCCACCCGCAGGCACTGGCCGCCTGGTGGTCACGCGCCCTGAAGATCGCCGTTGCCAACGACTACGGCACGGTGGTGCAACTGGCCGCGTCGCCGGACCTGCCGTTGTTCCAGTTTCAAAAGATCGACCACGTGCCGACCCAACGCAACCGCGTCCATGTCGATCTGAGGACGCCTGATCTGGACAGCGAAACCGAGCGCCTGGTTGCGCTTGGGGGAACGCTGGTGCAGACCGTTGCATTGCCGCAAATCCGCTACGCGACCCTCACCGACCCGGATGGCAACACCTTCGATCTCATCGCCCAATAGCGCGCCTGCGGCTAGACGCCATGCCGAACGGCAGCGCCGGCGGCAGCACCGATCCACTGCGCGATGCGTTATGCGTTGGCGGAGAGTGCCGCAGGTTCCATCTCGGCGGCGCTGGCAGCGGCGGTGCCTTGGCGTCTGTTCCCTTACGCCTGACAAGCGTCACTGCGTGGTACCACTGTACGGCGGAATGCGCCCCAATGGTCGGCGGCGCAATTTGCCGGCATCACTCACCCACAGCCGCGCGGCAGGCGGCCAGGGCGCGGCTGATGTGCTTTTCCACCATCTTGACCGAGATGCCCATGACGGCGGCGACTTCCGGGTAGGTGAGGCCGTCGAAGCGGTTGAGCATGAAGGCCTGGCGGCATTTGGGCGGCAGCGCGGGCAGCGTGTGGGTGTGCAGGTGCTGCAGGGTGCGGCGGGCGTCCACCAGCTGGTCCACCGCCGTGCCGGTGGCGGCAAGCGGTTCGCTGTCCTCCAGCGGCACATGGCGGGCGGCGTGCCTGCGGTGGCGCGTGCGCCAATGCTCCAGCACCACGTTATGAGCGATGCGGTACAGCAGCAGCTTGTAGCTGTGGATGTCTGGCGTGTCGCGGTAGGCCAGCAGGCGCAGCAGCGCTTCCTGGGCGAGGTCGGCGGCAGTGTGCGGGTCGCGCAGGCGCCGCCGCATGTAGGTGAGCAGCTCCGCCTGCAGCTGCACCACAGCCTGGTCGAAGCGTTCCCTGGGCGGCGCGCGCTCCTCGCGCACCTGCCAGCGCGTGGTGAAGCGGCCAAGCGCGTAGATGCCCGCCATCGGCGCGCAGGCCGGCAACTCGCGCACGGCGTAGGCGCTGCGGTGGCGCCACGGGCGGCTGCCGTATCGCTCAACCGGCACCGCGCTTGCGGCGTATGCGCGTGCCGCGACCGCCTGGCCGATGACAACGTGACGGTCTGCACGCGACGCGCCGGTCATGCCCTCACTCATCATGCGACGTCTCCAGCAACGGGCCGGGCACATGCGGTGCGCGCATGCGCTGCGGCGTGATCAATGTGGGTCTACAACGCTGATGACCAGCTCGCCATCGCGCTGGCGGATGTGCAGCTTGCTGCCGATGGCAAAGCCCAATTGTTCCAGCCAGCGGCCGCGCAGGCGCAGGGTGGGAATGCGCTGGTGACTGTCGGGATAGTACCCATAGCCGACGGTGCACTGCTGCGGCGCACGTGGGCGGCCGGGCCGCCGCGGTGTGCGGGGTTCGACGCGAGGTTCCGGGATGGGCGTGCGCTCAAGGTACGGACGCGGCTGGATCGATGGATCCAGCGAGCGCCAGACGATTTCGGTAGGCGGCGGCACCGTGGCGCGCTTGCGCGCAGACGTGGAACGGGATGGGGATCGACGCATGGCAAAGCCCTCCTTGACGAACAAGCCCCGTCGCACGACGCGACGGGATGTCGGGAGGCTAGAAACCGCACACAGACGGCGGGCGTTTTCCCAAAGGGATTCGCATTAGCCGCTTTCCGACGCAAGTGTCACGCCGATTACGCATGCAAGAAACTGCAGGCACAAAAAACCCACCGGTTTGACGGAGGTGGGTGCCGCTGTGTGAGGAGTTTCTAGGCTCCTTGCAGCGAGATTGCTACGCGTTGGGTGGTGTGTCAACTGGTTGCAGCGACTCATTGCAGTGCTGCGCTTAGCCAGAGAATTCTTCTATGTAGGCGGCTTCTCCGCACCCGGCCAGTCACCTCAGCTTGACCCTGCCCTGCGCCACCCTCACACTTCCAGCCGGAGCCTAGAAACTCCTCACACAGCGGTACCCACCTCCGAGTTTTGGTGGGTTTTTTGTGCTCGGCCATCTGGCTTGGCACTGCTCGGCGTTCCTACGCCGGGAGGGCGGCGAATACAACACCCGCAAGGGGAATAAGCCCGCCGGCTGTGTGCGGTTTCTAGCCTCCCGGCATCCCGCTGCGTTGTGCAGCGGGAGCTGCCTCACGGCAAGGAGAGCGGCATGCACAACGAACCCGGTTACTGGATGTCCGAAGGCTCGCAATACCGTCTGCTACGCATACGCGACCAACTGCGCCTGCTCGCTACCCTGGCCGCACCGCGCGCCCGCGACGAAGGCCCGCCGGGTGCACCAGCAATTCCACTACAGCAATGGGCACATTGCCTACAGCACTTGGCTGAGCAGGTGGACGATATACTCAATGATCTAAATTGAGCGCCGTAGTAGCACTATTCTTGTGTACGTTAGGCGACACGCGCCTAAAGACAAGGCCCGGACACCAAGCGGGCTAAGCCACCTTCGTCTTAAGAGACTGGGCTCGGGTCACTGCGTTAAAGGGAACAACGTGGGCGGGGGCGACCACCGCGCAATGTGTAGCGCTGGCATTAGCAACAATTTTTATATTTGCTTGAGGGACCGGGGTGTCGGCAAAAGCATGCGCTCAATCCAAGAAGGCGACGAGCAATTCATCCCGCCGACACGGCAGTCATACAACTACATGGCTCACAACACCACACTCTTTAAATTGCGAGCAGTCCAGTGCGCACCCGCATTCGGGCATGGTTGCTTTGCTGTCAGAGCATCGAGAACATGACACTGCGAAAAGAGGTGATTTCCAAGAGCCTCCTTGCTATATCGGATTCCATCATCGTGTTGCCGGGCTTCGCATGGCACAGGCCAAGCGACAGAGTGACACCCGCATGAGCGGCCAAGCTATAAAGCGGCTACGGAATGGTTGGAGCAAACGTCAGCTTTTGCGGGTGATAAGAGCGGTATCTGCGTGGTTAGAGATGTAGATTATTATTCGCAACGATAAAAATGATTTAGTACTTTTCCTCTTTTTCCTAGATTCCCAACTTGCGCTGTGGATCTTCATTATGGCGTGCTAGTAACTCGTCCTTAATTGGCAATATTGCTTCGTATAGCTTGTGATACGTATGTCCTACAGCCCCACTAAATAGTCTTAGCTTTGGCCTGAACTTTCCATATGCGAGAACATGATCCGATGAAATTCCAGGATAAGGATCAACATAAACAACTTCCGTCATCCCTAGTTGAAATGCTTTTTTTGAACATAACTCGCAAGGACTGGCTGTAGTATAAAGCACCCCCCCTTCAATACCACTATTCCCAGTCTTGGCAAGCTGTAGAAACGCATTTTCCTCCGCATGAAGGGATCTTGTGTGGACTTGATTACTACTTCCTTTCAACTCGTTATAAGAATCCTTGAAACAGTAAGGGCATGATAGACCCTGCGCATCCTTAATCCCATGTCGGCGATCATACTTTTTGTCTATAAATCTTCTAAATTCGGCATTTTTACGTTCGTAGTCACTATACGTGTCTTCATCTTTAGATATCAGGTCTGAAACGTCTCTCAGAAGACATGAAACCTGCCCCTTGGGGACGTCATTCCACCCAACGGCTTTGATAGAGCCCGCGCGGTCTGCGACAGCCGCTCCTACTTGCCTTGATATACACCCGCTGTTGAGCCTAGAAACAAAAGCAAGCTGCATACAACGTTCATCACGGGTCGGGGTTATTATCCCTGGACGCAGCATGAGGGCCACATACTTAATTATCTGGTTACCCAGAATTTTTATGTTGGACTCAAAAGCTTCAACGCCGCCAGAGTTGTTAAGAAACAAATCTGAACGCTGAATACAATCTTGTACATTCTGTGAGACAAAATCAGAGTAGGCTCCTAGTGATTTTTTCAAATACTCCCTCTTATCCAAAGCATCGATATCCCTTAAAGATATTCCAGCGTTCGACAATCGGTCTCGCCGATCTTTATCGGGTGAAGTCACAGCTATCGCATAGCATGCCGAGAACTTGTCCCTAAGATATACGAGTTCAAGAGAGTTTCTGACCGCATCAACAACGATCCTGGTACTTTTTATATTATACTTACGATCGCTATCAACGGCCCCCATACAAAGACGCCTAACAACCTCCATCAAAAAAAATAGTTTGTTTGCATCTACCGCTGAACTAACTGCCGTGCCGCTTAAGCGTAAGTTATCGCCTGCCGATTGAAAAACACCCGCATAGCTTGCCGCCAAGGCGTCTTTTGCACGAAGTGCAAAGGAATTTACTATTTCCGTAAAAAACAACCAAGCAACGAGCGCACTTGCTCTATCACTTCTGCTTTCAATATAAGAGATGTATTCTGAGAATTTATCCGTCCCCCTTAACTCTTTCAAGAGTGACATAAATAATAGTGCGCGTTCAGCAGGGACCTTACTTGCCTTCAACAACGCATCAATAGCATTGTCATCACAAGATGCGAGGCAAGATAGAATGATAGATGATATCGTGATTCGGCGAAATGGAAGCCACGCCTTGCTAAGAAAAGAGGCGGCTATCCCCCCTTTTCTTTTTTCGATTGGCTCGAGCGCATCTAGATAGCTCGGGACTGAACTAAAATCCCTACAAAGCAGCTCTGCAACAGTTGAGCAACCACTTCCTGTTCGACCGGTTAGGGCCAAGACCATGAAGTCACTGCGCTCTAGGTAAACTCGCTCAATTCCGGCGGTCAAATTGCTGCTCATTTTATCTTATCCTCACTCCTCTTTTATAGTGATCTGTAAGGGCTCCCAGATATCCCGCCTTAGGATTACACCCTTACCATGATCGGCCATAAATATATTCGAACAGATATCTCTTCATCCGTTAAAGCAATTAGCTTACTCCAATCTATTTTCCAAGTTTTTTTCTATTTGCTTGACAGCGGCTACATACCTTGCTGCAGTTCCGCTCGCAGCTGCTGACAAAGCAGGGTCACTATTTAGAATTTGAGCACGTATAGAGCTATTTCTTTTCATCTCTCTCTCCCAGCCAAAAGTTCGAGGCAACTTTTTAAATTCCTTGAGTAATCCAGCGGAGATACAAGCAATCGTCTCATCAGACTCCAACTTCTCGAACAAGATATCAATCTTGTTATTTAAATTTATTAAATTATCGATGCTTGCGTCCAACGATTTAATTTCTGCCTTTTTTGTGGGCAAGCTGGTTCCACTTAACTCATTGCCGATGCTGTCGAGTTCACTTAGAAACGCGTCTACGCGGCCAAAAACGCCACGTCTTTTTTCTATCCTGATCCGATCACAGCGTGGGGTTTTTGTTCTAAACACAACTTCGATGTTTGCCATTTGCGCCAGTGCAGCCGCATCTGCTGCCATCTGAGCGACACTTTCCCTGAAGGAGCTATAGTTGGCCACCGGACCGAGAAGAACTGCTGCTGCCGAAGCATAAGCAATCACTTTGGTTTTTAAGCTTCCCTCTTCAAATTCGACTCGGACGTCGACTTCCGTCCCGAATATGAAACTCGCCCGTACGCCGAAAAATTCTTTTAATTCTTTCTCAAGTTTACTGAGCTGCGACTTGTCATCAAAAATATTAACTTCCAAATGCGTGTATGCTTCAGCTATAACATCTCTTTTTATGTAATTTGCCACTATCAATTCACCTCTAGTACTTAGATAAGCGCCGGGCTAATTTACCCCGCGACTCGCAAACCTTCGAACCTTGTACATCGGTAAAAATTCATGCCGGCCCACTTATTTGTTAACGCAAGAGTGAACTTCCACCAAATGCGGCAATAAGGTACTTTTGGTTTGCTACTTGGAACTGCCTCGAAGCTTGACCCAACACGCATTGTGGGTGGCATGCGTTGTCTTGGGCGACCGCACCACCCTAATCTCTCTAGTTGTGTAGTACTCATTAAGACAATCGACTTTCCTTGCGAAAAGCGCTTATTCTCATTTTTATAAATACTAGCGTAAATAATATTCAACTCCCGCGAGTTGTGACGCGCGAGCGAGCTGTATGCTTCATGGAAAACGATCACACGCACTTACTGGCGTCTGCGTGGCATGCGTTGCACCAATATGCGCTGCCCATCTTCGCGCAAGATCTGTCAGTGCTGCCGTCAGTGCCCCCCGGGCTGACCTCTTTCATGGCATAGTTTCGACGGCGGAAGACTTCGCCCTCCAGCGGTTCAAACTGGCACCATCCGTTGACGGCTAAGTTGTCTAGCTTGGGGTAGATGTTCAGCCGTTTGCAGCGATGGTAGTCTCCGACAGACGGGGCGAGCGCGGCCAGACAGTACGTGCCATGCATCTTCCATGCGAAGTATGCAAGCGCTTCGCTGATGTATTGCCTACCACCTTTTGCAACTGGACTATTTTTTTCCAGCCGCAGTCGCAGCATACCGCTGGAAATGATTAAAAAAGCATCAACTTCCACAGCGAGCCTAAGCAGCCATGTTGACGATCGCACCCCCGTAAATCTGGCATTTGCCCATCTGCTTTCCATGCATGAACCCCCGTTCTAGTCTGCACCCTACCGTTATGTAGGGGTTTTGTCAGCGGGTACCCGACATTTTTTACCAGCGGTGTCATTGGTTGAAACTTCGCGCACCAAAAACCACTTGAGGAAGAGGCGCTCGTGCTTGGTCGAGCGCCTCTACAGATTTACTGCAGCGCTCGCTTGATTACTTCTTCTTTTTCTTGTCCGGTGCCTGGCTTAAAGCGGACGCGGCCGCTGTTTTCGAATCCTTGCCGGTGCTGCCGCTACGCAAGACCTTGCTTGCGGCCTTGGCCGCTTTCGGGCCGGTTTTCTCGTTGGTCGCCATGCGTGTGACCTCCTCGCCACCCGAATGGTGGCGAGGCGAAACTAGGCCGATTATGTTGGCCGCACAAGTCTGGTTGCAGCGCGCGAGACGGCAGAGTCTGCAAGACCGCCGGTGCGTTATCCGGGTCAGTTCTCTGGCGATATGCGTGGTGCTGTGTGCCTGATTTTTTAAGGCCGGCGTACCACAGCGGCGTGCCGAGCCATCACTGCGGCGACGGTTCGGGCAACGGCTGCCGCGCCTGGCCCCAGGTGAGCATTGCATCCAGCGCAGGGCACAGGGCCTGGCCCCATGGCGTGAGGCGGTAATCCACCTGCGGCGGTACCTGCGCGTAGACGGTGCGCAGCACCAGCCCGTCGCGTTCCATCTGGCGCAACTGTTGGGCCAGCATCTTCTGCGAGATGGCGGGAATCAGCCGCTCCAGGTCCGAGTAGCGCTGCACCTTGCCGTCGAACAGGTGAAACAGCAGCAGCAGTTTCCAGCGGCCTTCGATGAGTTTGAGCAGGGCTTCGACATCGCACGCGGCGGTGTCCGGGGTGTGCGGCTTTCCCATGGGTGCGTGACTTACCTTTGCGTGCGTTCTTGCGGCATGCAATGCCGCTGCTGATCATGGCATACCGTTTCTACCGGACCGCCGCCATGTCACTTGCCCTGCCCAACGCCATTGCCTGCTTTTTTACCGCCAGCAATGCCGGCGATGCCACGGAGCTGCTGCCGCACTTGGCCGACGATGCGGTGGTGCATGACGAGCATCGCCAGCACCGTGGTGCTGCCGCGATAGCCGCATGGCTGGCACAGACGCAGGCCACAACGCCGTATCGTGCGGTGCCGGTTGGCGTGCACACCCAGGGCGAGCAAGTGAGTGTCACCGCGCAGGTGTCCGGCGATTTCCCGCAGAGCCCGCTGCAGCTGGAGCATGTGTTCCAGCTGGTGGGCGGCAAGATTGCGGCGTTGGAGATTCATTGACCGGGTGTGCCGGCGCCATGCTTCATCCACCAAGGCGTTGATCCTGGAAACATCCGCCTGACACGATCGCCGAGGAAGGTGCCCGGTAGGCAACTACGAAGATGCGCTGTTACCGGTGGCGATGCTCTGAGCGGCATCGGCATCGAAGTGATCGCGTCAGGCGACAGTGCATCCGCTGTTCTTGCCGGTACTTTCCAGAAACGCTCAGCCGTTGAGCGTGCGGCCGCCGTCGACGATGAGTTCCGAGCCTACCGTCCAGCGGGATTCGTCCGAGGCCAGGTACAGCACGGCCTTGGCTACTTCGTCCGGGGTGCCGAAGCGGCCGAGCGGGATGGTGGCGGCGATGTCCTGGTTGACCTGGGCGCGGTACGCATCGGGGATGCCGAGCTTGTCGTACAGCGGGGTTTCCACCGGGCCGGGGCTGACCGCGTTGAGGCGGATGCCGCGCGCCAGCAGTTCGCTGGAGAGTGTCTTGGCCATGCTCAGGAACGCCGCCTTGGTGGCTGCATACACCGATGAGCGGGCCGCGCCCACATGCGCATTGATGGAGGTGTTGAGCACCACCGCGGCGGGGTTGGCGAACACCGGCAGCAGCGCCTGCATGAGGAAGTACGGGCCTTTGACGTTGATGGCGAAGGAGGCGTCGAAGGCCTGTTCGGTCCACTCTTCGATCGGTGCCCACACCGACACGCCCGCATTGAGGAAGGCGATGTCGAGCTGGCCGTAATGCGCCTGCACCGCCTGCGCGAGTTGCTGCTGCGCGGCGACGCTGGCCGAATCGGCGCGCAGCACCAGCACCTCGGCACCCAGCGCGGCCTTGGCATTGGCGATGGACTCGGGGTTGTTGCCGGTGACGATGACGCGGGCGCCTTCGGCCAGGAACTGGCGGGCGGTCTCCAGGCCGATACCGCTGGTGCCGCCGGTGATGAGGGTACGTTTGCCTGCTAGACGGGACATGGGGTGCTCCTGGGAGGTGGCAGGCCCGCCGCGCGTGGCCGGCCTTCGATGCGGTGCAGCTTGGGCCCATGCCGAATGTGGCGGAAGACCGCGCGGGCACATACCATTCATGCGGTATGCGCATGAATGAGGATGGGCGATGGACCGGTTTCTGCTGATGACCTGCTTTGCGCGTGCGGTGGAAACCGGCAGCTTTTCAGCGGCCGGGCGCGACCTGGGCCTGGGCCAGCCCAATGTCAGCCGCCACGTGGCGGCGCTGGAAGAGCACCTGCACACCCGGCTGCTCAACCGCTCCACCCGCAAGCTGGTGCTGACGCCGGAAGGAGAGCGCTACTACGCGGAGGTGCGCCGCATCCTGGATGCGGTGGGCGAGTCGGAGATGGCGCTGCACGACAACGTGCAGCCCTCCGGCTTGCTGCGGGTGGCCTGCCCCACGGCGTTGTCGCACCACTATGTGATGCCGCTGGTGCCGGAGTTTTTGCGGCGCTTTCCGGGCCTGGAGCTGGATCTGCAGATCAACGACCGCTTCGTCAATCTGCTCGACGAGGGCGCGGAACTCGCCATCCGCATCGGCCACCTGGAAAACAGTGCGCTACGCGCACGGCGGATCGGCATGTTCAAGCGCGTGTGCGTGGCAAGCAACGCCTATCTTGCCGAGCGCGGCGTGCCCCGCGTGCCCGAGGACCTGCGCCAGCACGATTGCGTGCTGTACACCCTGCTGGCCTCCGGGGCGACCTGGCGTTTCAAGGATGTGGAAGTGCCGGTGTCCGGCCGGATCCGGGTCAATTCGCCGGAGGCCGCGCGCGAGTCGGTAAGCGCGGGTCTGGGCATCGGGCAGGGGCCGGAGTGGTTGTTCGAGCAGGGGCTCAAGGCCGGGCAGCTGCAGATCGTGCTGGGCGCATTCTCCGCGCCAGCGGTGCCCATGCACATCCTGTATGCGGCCAACCGGCTGGTGCCGAAGCGGGCGATCGTGTTCATGGATTTTATTGCCGAGGCGTTTGCCAAGATTCCGCAGCTGAATGTGGGAGTCTGATCGCCCGGCGTTATTCCAGCGGCCTTGGCGACGGGCGCTGATACTTGGAAAACGTCTTGTGCAGTGAGGCGGCGCGCTCGTCGGCAACGACGTTTTCAACACTGCTCAAGCCACGCGATGCGATGACGGCCGAGGCTTTTGCATCGCCCAGCAGGTAGGCCAGGCGCAGGTAGGCCAGGCTGTCGACCAGGTTCTTGTTTGCGGTGTCGCTGACGTACACGTCCGACAGCCCGTAGTACGCATACAGGTTCCCCGCCACCGCGGCCCGCCGCAGGATGCCGATGCCCTGATAAAAACGGCCCGCCAGTGCGGTCTTTTTGCCGTAGATCACCGTTGCGGCCTGGTTGCCTGCCTGCGACTCGGCCTTGAGCTGGTCCAGCGTCAGGGTTTCCAAGCGGGCCAGTTCGTGTTCCGTCGGGTAGCCATGGCGCAACAGCCACTGCGCCTCCGCATCGGAATTGGCGATCAACGGCCCACCGGCCGGGCAGGCATTGGGGCCCCGCGGGCAGAGATAGCGCCTTGCCTGCTGGCTGACCGAAGGCGGATGGCTATTGACCGCCTGGTCGGGCGGTAGTGCGGCTGCGTTGCCATCTGCGGTGGCGGGGCTGGCTGCTGCCCGTGCCGATGTGGGCGCCTTATCGGCTTGTGCTGGCTGGTCTGTGTCTGCGCAGGCGGCAAGCGCAAGGCACAGCGCTGCCAGGGACAGGAATTTGGTGACGTGCATGGGCCATCCGTTGCGGACTGCAGTGGTATCGCCTGATGTTGCTCGATCCTGGGCCGCGATGCGACTGCGTCCCCTGAGTGCGGGCCTGCGCTGGCCTTCAACGCCTGGCGCTTCCCCTGGGTGCACCTCCCCATCGTGGCGGAGCGCACACGCCGCCATTTGAGTTGCGCGACCTCCGGCTACGGCCCTGAGCAGCGTTCTGCCCAGGCGGTAACCGGCCGTGGCCGCGTGCCCTAGCCCGCGCAGGCTGCCGCAACGCAGCAAAGCGGACGCGACAGCAGCCGCCAAGCCCGTCTTCAAGCCCTAAAACGCACTGATCTTTGCGAAATCGGTCTGCTTGAGACGTTTCGCAACCCTCTTCTTACTTTTCCCGTATACCGTGACTAGCATCACACTTAATTGTGACCTGCGTCTCACTAAACGACGAGAAGAGGGATCTGGCGATGGACAACGGGATGGGGCTGCAGACGCAGCCGCTGGGAGCGCGGGTTGGGGCAGCAGGTGAGCCGTGGGCTGCGCTGCTGCCGGGGTTGACGCGGTTTGCAGGCGACGCCCGCCCGGCCGCATCGCCTGGCGCAGCTGCGCCGGCCACTGACGCCATCAGCCTCAAGCGCCTGCTGCGCAAGGGCGCGCGCGGCCTGCTGCGCACCCTGCCCTGGCGGCACCAGGACCGGCTGTACTACCTGCACACCTTCGGCCGGCTGCCGGATCTATACGCGCCCAAGTGCTTCAACGAGAAGATTCTCTACCGCAAGTGCGTGCACGGCGATTACCCGCTGTACCGGCGGCTGGCGGACAAGTTTGCGGTGCGCCCGTATGTGGCGGCCAGGATCGGTGAGGCGCATCTGATCCCGCTGCTGCTGGAGAGCACCGACCCGCAGGAGCTGCTGCGCCTGCCGCAGTGGCGGCAGACCGTGATCAAGGCCAACCATGGCGCGGCGATGGTGGAGGTGGTGCGCGATGAGCCCGATGCGCAGCAGAAGCGCCGCATCATCGAGCGCTGCGGCCAGTGGCTGCAGACCGACTTTTCCGACAAGGTGCGCGAGATCCATTACCGCGATATTCCGCCGCGCATTTTGGTGGAGCAGTACATCGGCGATGCGCAGCAGGTGCCGGTGGACTACAAGTTCCACATGTTCCGGCAGGCGGACGGCAGTTTTCAGTACGTGCTGCAGGTGATCTACGGGCGCTTCGACACGCCGAAGTTGGGCATGACCTTCTTTGTGGGCAACCTGCACGAGGCCTTTCACCGCATCCGCGACGACGGGCGCGCACCGCCCTGCGCGCCGGCGCTGCTGGAACAGGCGCTGGAGCTGAGCAAGCTGCTGGCAAGCGACTTCGATTACGTGCGGGTGGACTGGTATATCCAGCACGGGCAGGTCTATTTCGGCGAGCTGACCTTTACCCCGGGCGCGGGGCTGGTCACCGGCCTGGACCGCGGGCTGGACCGGATGATGGGCGACATGTGGGTGCAGCGGCGTGCGCCGGTGGCCGCAGCATTTCCCACGCAGGGTTTGGGCGCCAGCGCGCGGGTGCCGGTGCGGTGAGAGCGCTTGCCCGCCCCGTCCGGGCGGCGGGCAACTGACAGCGTGGCCTGAGCGCAGCACGCCTGCGGCCGCCATGGCTTGCTGCATGCGCGGCGCACGCTCGCCACCGCAACGCGCTGCTGCGATGACGATTTGAGCGTGCCGCCTGCAGCGCGGCGTTTATCCGCGCGCCTTCAAATGCAGCATGGGGTAATGCGCATACTGGCCGACACCGTGTTTGATGATCGGGTCCTGTGCGGTGATGGCGGCAATATCCTGGTCGTCGGCAATCTGATACAGCGATAGACCAAAGCCGCCGGTTTCATCGATGACCGGGCCATGCGCCAGCAGCACGCCCTCGGCCAGGCGCTGGTCCAGAAACGCGGCATGCTGCTGCATCAGGGCTTTTTCCTGATCCGACATGGTGGCCAGAAAGTCCGCGCGCGGCGGGATGAATTTGCAGAAATACGCTTTCATTCTCGTGTACTCGTGGCATAGGGGATGCGTCACGGCTTTAGCAAAGCCGTTGATCGGGTGATAACACGGGGGTTTTGCGCGGTTTACTTGATGGAATCAGCAGCTGGATTGGCGCTGCATGTAACGCACAGCACTCAGGCTGTTTTGATGCTTTTGAAAATCGCGCCTTCAAACATCTTTGGCAGGTAACTCTGCAGGAACAGGATCATGCCGGTCATCTTCCCGACCGGGTTGCTGAACTTGGGGTCCTTGGCCTGGATCAGCTTTTGGATAGTGTCCACCACGGCGTCCGGTGCTTCTGCGGTGTCGATTCCCTTCTGGGTCGCCGCGTTGGCCTGCATGCGGTAAGCGTTGTAGTCGGCAATGGTGTTGCCGGCGGCAGGCACTGCGTTGTGGCCCAGATTGGTCTTGAACCAGACCGGCTCCACCATGTTGACCTTGATATTGAACTGGGCAAGTTCGAACCGCAGCGATTTGAAATACCCCTGCACCGCGTGCTTGGAGGCCGCGTAATACGACAGGTTCGGCGGCCCGATCAGCCCCACGATGGAACTGACGGTGATGATCTGCCCGCTCCGCTGCTTGCGGAGGTACGGCAGCAGCGCATTGGTGGTTTTGACCGTGCCCCAGAAGTTGGTTTCGAACTGCTGGCGGCCCACGTCGATGGCGGTTTCTTCGGCGATACCGGTGACCATGTAGCCGGCGTTGTTGACCAGCACATCCAGGCGGTCGACCGATTGGAACAGCGTGGTGGCAAACGACTGGATCGAGGCGTCATCGTCGATATCCAGGCGCAGCAGCTTGAACGGCAGCTTGGCCTGGTGCCTTTCCGGCTCGCGGCTGGTGCCGATGACGTTGAAGCCTTGCTTGTGCAGGTTGGTGGCCAGCAACAGGCCAAACCCTGAGGATGCGCCGGTGATCAGCACTGTCTTTTTCATTGTGGTGTCTCTGAAGGAATGCGGTTTAGGAAAGGTGGAGAAACATCGCCAGCCATCGGCGTGCAGCTGCGCGGTGCCTGACGCTGACCTGCATTGCGGTGTGCGTTGATGCGGACTGCCGCCGCGGTTGCCGCCGCGGCCTGGGCGCCCGTCACCTGCCTGATACGCCCGGTTGGACTGCCCATGCGCCGCATGCTAGTATCGATTTGATAGTGAGTCAATACGGAAATGATATGAACTCAAAAACGTCGTCGGACAGCCTGTGCCCGATCGCCCGGAGCCTGACCTTCCTGGGCGATGCGTGGACGATGCTGATCCTGCGTGACGCCAATTCCGGGCTGACCCGCTTCGATCAGTTCCGGCAGAGCCTGGGGATTGCCCCGACCATGCTGACCAAGCGGCTGGCGACGCTGACCGAGGAGCGGCTGCTGGAAAAGCGCCTGTACTCCACCCGCCCGCCGCGCGAGGAGTACGTGCTGACCCAGGCAGGGCGCGACTACCTGCCGGTGCTGTTCATGATCGGCGCGTGGGGCCGCAAGCACCGTGGCGAGGGCAAGTTGCTGCGTTTTCTGGATGCGGAAACCGGCACCGAACTGCAGCCGGTTGCCATCGACGCAGTCACGGGCGCAGAGATCGGCACACGCGCGATCCGCATGGTGATGCCGGAGTAAGCGCGGCGGCGTGGTGGATGGCTCTCAGCATGCGTTGACGCCTGACGCGCTACCCTCGCGCGCCCTGGCTGCCCCGACCTGGGCAAACTGCGTGACGCATTGGCGTCATGTTGCGCGCCGATGTCGAGGAAAGCCGCGCCGCACTTCCCATCACTACAAGGACGTCACCGTTGTCGCACGTTTCCCTACGCCGCTTCCTGCCGCTCGCCTGTCTGGGCCTGCTGTCTGCCTGCAACGGTGGCACGGCCACCCCCAGCGCGCCGCGCCCGGAGTCCGAGCACTTCACCCTTGCCGAGCTGCAGCAGCTTGGCTGCACCGTCACCGCCACGCCCAAACGCGATGTCCGCAAGATCCCGTTGCTGGGCGAGGTCGATGGCTATGGCGTGACCAGCACCAACGCCTGCGCGACCCACATGATCAGCCTGCTGCAGCCGATGAGCTACGAAGACGCGGTGTGGGAGGGCGCACGCAGCGCCGCCGGCACCTTTGCCAAGGAGCACGGGCTGGAGCGCGAGAGTTATGAAGGCCGGCTCGGCGAGTACAGCGAGATCGAGGTGTTCAGCCGCGGCGGCAAGCCGGTGGGCTTTGAATACAACGTGCAGGCAAAGGGCACGTTGCATTCGGTGGTCGTGCTCTCCGACAGCATCGCGCCGGATGCGGCGTTCGAGGCGGTGATGAAGACCAAGCTGTGAGGGTGTGAGCCTGACTGCCAACCGTTAGCTGGCGCGCCAGATCAATGATAAAGTGGCTACCACCTAATCGTTAACTGGATAACGCCATGACGAATCTGGTCAAGCTGGCGACCGCACGTGCCCTGGTCGACGCCAGTGCGGTCAGGCACGCGTCGGTCATCGGGGAAGCCGGTGCCTGGACCGTGCAATTGCAGACCCATGACCAGACCCGTGTGCTGGCCACCAAGGCGAATGCGCCGCGCCGGTTTGGCAGCTTCGAAAGTGCGTTAAAGGTCTTGCGCGAGATGGGCATGCCATTGGACGTGCTTCACGTGGACGCTGCGCAGTGGGACGCCGAGGGCGGCAATGCGAAGCGCCGGCCTGACCGCTCCGAGGCGATGAAGGTCAAGGAGTTGGATGCACGCTATGCGGTGTCGCTACGCACCCAGACCGAGCATGCCCTGGCCGACCCCCGCCCCGCACTCTCCAGCGCGCAGGCGAAGCAGCAGATGAAGACGCTCAAGACGCAACACCGTGCGGCGCTTGAGGCAGCCCTGGCTGCAAAGGGCACGCGTGCGTGAGCGTGGCCTGGAAGCAGAGCGCGCTGGATGCGCGCACCGCGTTGCTCGCTTCAGCATTGGCGCGCGCGATCGAAATCTCCGACCCGCAGATTTATTTTGCCGCATGTGAACAGGACGACCGGATCGAAACCGAGGGCGACGCGCTGGATGGTGCCGCCACCTATCACTCTGGGCCACTGCCGGGAACGCGGTTGTACACCTGCCAGGACGGCAGATATCTCTTGATCTACACACGCGACGGCGACGATGTGCTGATCCTTGCCCTCGTACCTGCGCGCTCTGATTGGAAGCCGACGTAGTCAGGCGATCAATAGATCCATGACGCGTCGATGCTACCGAGCGATGGGCATACGCGACTGCTCGACGACATCGACAGCGCGCTACACCCCACCCAACGGCTGCAGGCACAACCAGATCGCGCACCAGTGCGAGAGCGCGCCGCCCAGCACGTGGGCGTGCCAGATGGCGCGGTTGTAGACCAGCGACTTGCGCACGTAGAAGGTGACACCCACGGTGTAGAACGCGCCGCCGGCGGCGATCAGCCACAGCACGGTGCTGTCCAGGCCAGCGAGCAGCGGCTTGATCACCACGATGCCGGCCCAGCCCAGCAACAGATAGATCACCACCCAGAAGCCCTTGGCGATGCCGGGCAGGAACAGCTTGGCGAATACGCCGAACAAGGCCACGCCCCACACGCCCAGGATCATCGCCCAGCGCCAGGTGCCGTCGAGGGCGACCAGCAGGAACGGGGTGTAGGAGCCGGCAATCATCACGAAGATGCCGGCGTGGTCGAACTTGCGCAGCATCGGCTGGCGTTGCGGCGGGGCGAAGTTGTAGGCCGCCGAGCAGCCGAACATCACCAGCAGCCCCAGCGCGTAGACGCAGGTAGCCAGCAGCATGGTCTGGTTGGCATGCGCGCGCCAGACCATCCAGGCGCCGCCGACGATGGCCAGGAACAGGCCGGCGGCATGCACGATCACATCGGCACGGCGGGCGGAACGGGTCTTGTAGTGCGGCGCGGTAAGGCTGGGGGAAACGGGCACGGCAGTTCTTCGAAATGGGGGAGCCACAGCGTGCAAGGCAACGGTGACGCGGTGGGGGCAACAGAATACCCGGCTTGCTGAATCCGCTCAGTGACACAGGCTCGCCGGTTCGGCGCTGGTCTCATACCCTGAGACACCTCCCCTGTCTCATGCCCCTCTTTGGGAGCCGCCGTATGCCTCCGTTTGCCCTCGCTCCCCGCACCGAAACCGCCGAACGCGCGCTGGCCACCACCGATGGCCGGCCCAGCCGCGATGGCGCACTGCTCACCGAACGCCTGGAACGGCGCTACCACGACCGCATCACCGGCAGCTTTACCCTGCCCGGGCGCGACGGCCGTTATGCGCCGATTCCCGCCGACGTGCCGGCCGCGCTGGCCGACGCCTTGCGCGCGCGTGGCATCAGCCAGCTCTACAGCCACCAGGCCGATGCCTGGGCGGCCACCCAACGCGGCGAACATGTGGCGATCGTGACGCCCACCGCGTCGGGCAAATCGCTGTGCTACACGTTGCCGGTGGTGAGCGCGGCGATGCGCTCCGGGGCCAAGGCGCTGTACCTGTTCCCGACCAAGGCGCTGGCGCAGGACCAGGTGGCCGAGCTGCTGGAATTGAACCGCGCCGGCGAGCTGGGGGTGAAGGCCTTCACCTTCGACGGCGATACGCCCGGCGATGCACGCCAGGCGATCCGCCTGCATGGCGACATCGTGGTGAGCAACCCGGACATGCTGCACCAGGCGATCCTGCCGCATCACACCAAGTGGGCGCAGTTCTTCGAGAACCTGCGCTATGTGGTGATCGACGAGATCCACACCTACCGCGGCGTGTTCGGCAGCCACGTCACCAACGTGCTGCGCCGGCTCAAGCGCATCTGCGCGTTCTATGGCGCCAACCCGCAGTTCATCCTGTGCTCGGCCACCATCGGCAACCCGCACGCGCACGCGCAGGCCCTGATCGAAGAGCAGGTGCATGCGATCACCGAATCCGGCGCGCCCACCGGCGACAAGCACGTGCTGCTGTGGAACCCGCCGGTGGTCAATGCCGATCTGGGGCTGCGCGCATCGGCACGCTCGCAGAGCAACCGCATTGCGCGCATCGCGATCAAGAGCGGCCTGAAGACGCTGGTGTTCGCGCAGACGCGCCTGATGGTGGAAGTGCTGACCAAGTACCTGAAGGACATCTTCGACCACGACCCACGCAAGCCGCCACGCATCCGTGCGTACCGCGGCGGCTACCTGCCCACCGAGCGGCGCGAGGTGGAGCGCGCGATGCGCGCCGGCAATATCGACGGCATTGTGTCCACCTCGGCGCTGGAGCTGGGCGTGGATATCGGCGCGCTGGATGTGGTGATCCTCAACGGCTACCCCGGCAGCGTGGCGGCGACCTGGCAACGCTTCGGCCGCGCCGGGCGACGCCAGCAGCCGGCGCTGGGCGTGCTGGTGGCCAGCTCGCAACCGCTGGATCAATACGTGGTGCGGCACCCGGATTTCTTTGCCGATGCCTCGCCCGAGCATGCGCGCATTGCGCCGGACCAGCCGCTGATCCTGTTCGACCACATCCGCTGCGCGGCGTTCGAGCTGCCGTTCATTGCCAGCGAGCCGTTCGGGCCGATCGACCCGCTGGTGTTCCTGGAAGCGCTGGCCGAGAGCGAAGTGATCCACCAGGAAGGCGACCGCTGGGAGTGGATTGCCGACAGCTACCCGGCCAATGCGGTGAGCCTGCGCTCGGTGGCCGACGGCAACTTTGTGGTGGTGGACAAGAGCGACGGCAAGCAGCAGATCATCGCCGAGGTGGATTATTCGGCCGCGGCGCTGACCTTGTACGAAGGCGCCATCCACATGGTGCAGAGCACGCCGTACCAGGTGGAGCGGCTGGACTGGGAAGGCCGCAAGGCCTATGTCACGCGCACGCATGTGGACTACTACACCGACAGCATCGACTACACCAAGCTGAAGGTGCTGGACCGCTTCGACGGCGGCGTGGCCGGGCGCGGCGACTCGCATCACGGCGAGGTGCATGTGGTGCGGCGCGTGTCCGGCTACAAGAAGATCCGCTATTACACGCACGAGAACATCGGTTACGGGCCGGTCAATCTGCCCGACCAGGAACTGCACACCACCGCGGTGTGGTGGCAGTTGCCGCAGGCCACGCTGGGCAAGGCATTCGCCTCCAAGCAGGATGCGCTGGATGGTTTTCTGGGTACGGCCTATGCGCTGCACGTGGTGGCCACGGTGGCGGTGATGGCCGATGCGCGCGACCTGCAAAAAGCCGTGGGCAATGGCGACGGCGCGTGGTTTGCGGTGGCCGACCAGACCGGGCGCGGACAGCTGCGCGGCGTGGACGAAGGCGAAGAAGGCGCGGTGGAACTGCAGCAGGCCTTTGTGCCAACGGTGTATCTGTACGACAACTTCCCCGGCGGCGTAGGCCTGAGCGAGCCGCTGTGGCTGCGCCAGGCCGAGCTGCTGCAGCGCGCCGACGAGTTGGTGCGGCGTTGCGACTGCAGCGCCGGCTGCCCGGCCTGCGTAGGCCCGGTGCTGGCCGCGCATGAGGAAGGCAAGGGCGAATCGCCCAAGTCGCTGGCCTTGACCGTGCTGGCGCTGCTGTTCGATGCGGATGCGCCGTTGCGGCATGCCACCCAGGTGGACGATGACCTGGCGCTGGACGTGCTTGCATGAGCGTGAGTGCGGACCGGTTGCGCTTGTTGCGGCGTCAGGCCGGGCATGCCGATGTGCCGGCGCCGGCGGCGCTTGCAGATGGCGCTGCAGCGGATGGTGCGGATGTTTCCGCTGCGGTCGATGCGCAGGCCGATGCCCACCCGCTGCGCGCGGCAGCGGTGGCGCGTACCTCGGGTGATGCAGTCGGTGCGGATGCTGCGGCAGGCAATGCACGCACGCGTGCCGCAGGTGACATGCCTGCGGCGGCGCAGCCAATGCGTGCGCCGGCAGCGCCGGTGCCTGGCAGCGATCCTGGGGTGAGCGCAGAACGCTTGCGCCTGCTGCGCCGCCAGGTCGGCGGGCTGACACCCACGGCGCGCAAGGACGATGCGGTGATGCCCACGCGTGCGCAACGCCAGCTTGCGCCGGGTGCTGCTGCGTCTGCGTCACGCGCTTTGCCGCGCGAGGCGGCTGTACGAAGCGCGCAGCCCGGCAGCGCAGAGGCTGCCGGTGCACCGCGTGCCCAGCCCAGCGCACCGGCCATGACGCGCCGCGCCCTGCAGGCACCGGTTGCTGCAGCGCCTGCGCGCGATAGCTCGGCGTTTGCCTGGGTGGACCACGATGTGCGCCACAAGCCGGCAGGTGCGGCGGCCGATGCGGCAGCGCGCGTGCCGGCGATGCGCGCGACTCCGGTTGCACCCACATCCAACCCGCCACCGCAGCGACGCACCGATATCGCCGGCCTGCGCAAGATGATCGGCCTGCGCGAGCGCGCGGTCTCGGCGCACGCACCGGTACGCGCGGCGTCCACCGACCGGCATCTGCCCGGCAACGAGATCGCGCCCGGCCTGCACCTGATCGAAGCGTTCCTGCCGCAGGCGATCCCGCGCCAGGCGCTGTCGCTGGCCTTCGCCAAGCGCGAGGACGCGGTGGACCCGATGGATCTATTGTTCTTCGACACCGAAACCACCGGCCTGGCCGGCGGCACCGGCACGCGCGCCTTCATGATCGGCGTGGCCGATTGGTACACCGACGCTACGCAGGGCAGCGGGCTGCGCGTGCGCCAGTTGATGATGTCCACGATGGCGGCCGAAAGCGCGATGCTGGATCTGTTCCGCCGCTGGCTGTCGCCGCAGACGGTGCTGTCCAGCTACAACGGCCGCTGCTACGACGCGCCGTTGTTGAAGACGCGCTACCGGCTGGCGCGCCGCGGCGACCCGATCTCTGCGCTGGATCATGTGGACCTGCTGTTCCCCACTCGGCGCCGCTATCGCGGCACCTGGGAGAACTGCAAGCTAGCCACCATCGAACGGCAGCTGCTACGCGTGGTGCGCGAAGACGACCTGCCCGGCTCCGAAGCGCCGGCCGCCTGGTTGAGTTACCTGCGCGGCGGCAGCGCGCGCAACCTGCGCCGCGTGGCCGAGCACAATCACCAGGACGTGGTGACCTTGTCGCTGCTGATGCAGCGCCTGGTGGCGGTGGACGCGCAGGACCGTGAAGTGATTCCGATGCTGGAGACGCCGTAGCGCAAGAGCAGGCGCAATGCGCGCATCCTGGGTGCGCGCGCCACTGCAGTTTGCCGGCAGAGGCGATGTCCACCGGCAACACTGCAAGGCCGCCACCCATTGGCGAGCACCTGAGCGGTCATGCCGCCAAGTCACGCGCGCCGGCGCAGGATCAGTGCGCCGGCATCATTCGCCCGGCTCGATCTGTCTGGCCTGCTCGTTGAGGTAATGGGTCACCGGTGCGCCACGGTACTGATCGGTCAGCCGCCCCAGCGTGTCGGCGCGTGCATCCACCGCCTGCCTGGCGGCGGCATCGTGCGAATGGTCTGCCGAGCGATCCAGAAGCCGGCCTTCGCGCACGGCCGCAACATGCGCCGGGTCGGCAGGCCTGGACGCGGCGCGGAATTCGCTGGTGCGCTGCTGCACGATCGCTGCATCGCGTGCGCTGTCGATGGGCGTCTCTGGCGGCAGGTCCAGTTCCATGCCGGTGTGGCCACGCGCCAGCGTGCGGTTTTCCAGCAGCGCGAGCAGTTCTTCTTCGGGCTGGTCGGTCAGCAGGCTTTCACCGGCGTCGCGAAAGGCACCGGCGGTGGTGCGCTGGATGCCGAAGGCTTCGCCGCTGAGCTTCTGCATCTCGCCGAAGTTGCGCCAGACGTAATAGTCCTTGTCGTGGTTGGCGCGCGGCAGCGAGAAATCCTCGTAGCGGTAGCCGGACGAGAATGCCGCCTGCGCGTAGGACGAGTCGGGCTGGCGCAGGCGTGTGCGTGTCAGCTCCATGGCCTTGCCCGCAGCGCTTTGCTGATCGGTGGCCACCGCCTCCACGATGACCGGGCGCATCCGGTTCCAGCTTTCCAGCCATTGCACCGCCGTGTCGGCCAGCCCCTCCGGGCCATCGTCCTTGCCCGGGAAGAAATCGCGCAACTGCGCGTCGGCGAGCATGCCCTGGCTGAAGACCGGCACCACGTTGATCTTGGCCAGTAGGCGATCGAGCGCGGCACGGCGGGGCGCGTCCTGCGAGTGCAGCGGATTGATCTGGTAGTGCTTGTACAGATTGGACAAAAATTGATCGAAGCCGCCTGTGTAGTACTTGGCATACAGCTTGATCGCAGCGCCCTGGCGCAGGTCCGGCCGACGCATCAGCAGCATCGCCACCGCCTCGCCGGTGTCTTCCTTGCAATCCAGCGCCACCGACATCGCCTCCGGCTTCTGCAACGCGTGCTCCAGCGCCTGCTCCACGGCGGCAATGCTCTGATCGGTCTTGATGAAGTTGCCGTCGACCGGGTTGCGGATCACCAGCGGCATCTCGCGCAACTGCGCGAACGGGACCTGCGAGACCAATCTGTTCTGCGGGTCGTCGGTCATGCGGCCAATGCTGAAGTCGTGCATCAACACCGGTACGCCGTCGGCGCTGACCTCCACATCCAGCTCCAGGTTGCGATAGCCGTGTTCGTAAGCGCGATCGATGGCGGCCAGCGAGTTTTCCGGGATGCCGGCGTGGTTGTCGAACAGGCCCCGGTGCACCATCACGTCCTTGCCCAGCGCGCGCGTGCTGGGCGCCTGGAAATACGCGTCGTGGACGAGCTCCTTGCGGTGCTTGCGCAGCAGCGCGTCCTTGCCGGCCACCAGATGATGGTCGTTGCGCTTGAAGAACGCTGCGCCGCCGTCGCGCGCCGGCACCTCGTGGCCGTGGTAGCGCGCGGCCTGCTGCAACTTGCGCCGCGGCTGCGCGGGCGTGGACGCGGCGGGCTTTAGCCAGCCGGGTGTTTCCAACCCATGGGCGCGCAGATCCAGCGCCTTGCGCAATGCCGTGCATGCGGCATCGCTGAAAGTATCGCCAGGCGCAAACGCGTGGCCCAGATCGAAGACGATGCGGCCCTGCTGCGCATCGACCAGCACCGGGCCGGCCGCTGCACGCGAGTGCTCGGGCAAGCTGGCGGTCATCTCGTCGAACGCGGCGGTGTCCAGATACACCGGCTGCAGCGTTCCGGCGGCAAAGCGTGCCGCGATGCTGTCGGGCCCGGGTGCGGGAGTGGCCTCCTGAGCCAACTGCTTGGCCAGCGCGCTTTGCGCGGCCTGCAAGGTGATCTGGTGCGCCTGCACTTCGGCCAGGCGCTGCTCGGAGAACTCGCCGTCCAGCGCCACCAATGCCTGCTTGCCGGTCATCGCGCTGTCGTCCAATGGCACCAGCGGCGGTAGCACGGCGGCCTGGCGACGCGGGCGTGCGCGCAACGGCGGGTTGCCGCCTGGCGGGTGCGGCACCTCCATCGGGGTGATCGCGCTGGTGTGCGCCGGTGTTGCCAGCGCGGTGGTGGGCGTGGCGGCGGGTTGCAAGGGAGCAATACGCATGACGACCTCAAGAGCACTGCGGGCGGCCAGTAAACCGCTTGGCAGATGACAATGCGCAACCGAGGCGAACTATGCCGCCGCGATGCGAAACGATGCCCCGCCGCAACGCCGGCGCACTACGCCGGCTGGTCCATCGCCTGCGCTAGAACAGCGTTTCCTTGAACGGCAGCATGGCCGCGCCCAGCACCGTGGCGTGTGCCTGCACCTGCCCGACCAGCAATGCCGGATACGGCGATGCGACGCCGCGCCGTGGCGCCGGCTCGAAGGCGACCCGGGCGATCAGCCGCTGCGCAAGATCTGCCGGCAGGCGCGCGCCAAAGACGATGACGCGCGGGTCGATCAACGCGATGATCGCCGCCACCGCCAGGGTCACGGTGGGTTGCACCGCATCCAGCCAGGCCTCGATCTGCGGCCATGCCGGATCGTAGTGCTGCAGCATGGTGTGCAGGTCCGGCAGCGCATGGCCATCGGCGACCAGCGCCTGGCGCAGGCTTTCCAGCGTGGGCCGCGCACTGCCGGTGATGGCCGAGATGCGCCCCAGTTCGCCCACGTTGCCGTGCGCGCCGCGGTGCACGCTGCCAGCGGCGATCACGCCTGCGGCAAACCCGTCGGCGATGGTCAGATAGACCAGATCCGGCGACTGGCGGCCGACCCCGTACAAGGCTTCGGCCAGGGCGGCGCAATGGGCGTCGTTGTCCATCCAGACCGGCAACTGCAGGCGTTCGGCGATGAAGCGGTCCAGCTCGACCTGCATCCATTCGGCGGCCAGCGTGAGCGGCGGATTGACCCGCGTGCCATCGCCGATGCGCGGGCCGGTCATGCTGACGCCCACCCCGAACAGCCGCTGCCGGTCGACACCGGCCGCCTGCAGCAACTGCTCCACCAATTCCGGCAACTGCGCCGCGACCAAGTCCAGCGTCAGCGGGAACGCTGTGAGCTGGCGCATGCCGCGCACCTGCCCGGCGAAGTCGATCAGCACCACCGCGATGCCATCGACCATCAACGAGACCCCCACGCTGAATGCGTAGTCGGGCACCAGACTCAGCTCGACGCTGGGTTGACCGCGCCCGCGCCGCAACGACGGGCCGAGCTGGAGCAGGCCATGTGCGACCAGCGGGTCGATGATGCCCTTGGTACCGGGGACGCTGAGCCCGCTGGCGCGCGGCAGATCCGCACGCGCCAGCTGGCCGGCACTGCGGATCAGATCCAGCAACGCGCGCTCGCTGGAACCGGCGGCCTGGCCGTCGCTACGACGGCGGTAATGCGAACGAATGGCCGCGTGGGCGAAGAAGGAAGACATGGAAGGGAAAAGAACCGGTGGTGTCACATAAGCTTAAATTAAGCAGATTAATTTAATCGGCTTGCGGCCACCACGTTGGGGCTGCCCGACAGTGCGGATCGTGCCATGCGTCTGTTTCATCGCTCCCCCTCTGGCTTCCTGTGTCTGCCCGGCCCGGCCTGCATCGCGCAGCGTCGCACATTGTCGCTCGCGCTGGGCATGGCCGTTTCGGGCTGGATGCAGGCGCCGGCGCAGGCCGCCGAGGCGCCCGCCGATGCCTCGCCGCAGACCCTGGATGCGGTGCAGGTGCGCACCTCGTTCCAGTCGCAGAACACGCGCGCCATCGCCACCAAACAGGCCGCGCCCACCGTCGTGGACTCGGTCGCCGCCGACAGCATCGGGCAGCTGGCGGACTTCAATGTGGGCGATGCGCTGCGCCGGGTCACCGGCGTCAGCACCGTGGAGTACCAGGGCGAGCCGCGCTACGTGACGGTGCGTGGCCTCAACGGCAACTACAACAGCATGCTGATCGACGGATTTGCGTTTGCCAGCAACGACATCGGCAGCCGCCAGGCGATGATGGATGTGCTGCCGGCCAACTTTGTCGACCGCATCGATGTGGCGAAGTCGTTCCTGCCGGAAAACGATGGCGGCGCGATCGGCGGGGTCACCAACCTGGTCACCGCCACCGGCTTCGGGCGCCCGGACGGCCTGCTCACCTTCTCGGCCAAGGGCGGCGCCAACCTGATGGGCAGCCGCTACGGCGGCCGCTCGCCGGTTGGCGAGGGCGACCTGAAATGGGGCAAGCGCTTCGGTCGCGACGGGCAGTTCGCCTTTTTGGGCGCTGCCAGCCAGTGGCGGCGCGAGATCGCGGTGCCGCAGCAGGAAAACGGCGGCGGCTTGAACTGGTACGCCGCCGACGACACGCGCGACCCGGTGCCCTACGGGGGCACCGGCGCTGCGGTTCCCGGCGAACGGCGCTGGTACAACTACGCCAACACTCGCGAACGGCGCGGCCTGACCGCACGCGTGGACTGGCAGCCGGAGGGTCCGCTCAGCGGCCATGTGTCCGGCTACAGCTTCCGCCAGCGTGAGGCCTCGGACCGCAATACCCAGAACGCCCAGGTGCAGAACAGCGCACGCCTGACCCGCACCGGCGCGCAGAGCGGCACGCTCGACAACCTCAATCAATACGTCGAACTGGGGCGGTTGCGCTGGAAGCGCGCGCTGACGGGCATCAATGGCGAGCTGCTGGCCGAGTTGCCGGCGCAGTGGCGCGCCGCGCTGCGCGCGAGCACCTCGCGCGCCACGGTGGACAACCCGCAGACCTGGGACCGCTTCCAGCAAAATCGCCTGGGGTACGGGTTCGACTGGAGCGGCACGCTGCCGGCCTTCACGCCCCTGGATCCGGCCCTGGCTGATGACCCGGCGCGCTACCCCAACGCCTATCACCAGCAGGAGCGCACCGACTACGCCGAACGGGTCGGCGACCTGCAGCTGGAGCTGCGTCGCAACATGGACGAGGACAGCCGCGGGCTGGGGCTGGCCGCGGGCGCGCGGCAGGTCCGCACGCATATGCGCACCACTGTGCAGCGCACTACCTGGAACGGCCTGCCTGACACATTGGCCGACGTGCTGGGCCGCCCGACCTGCGCCCTGGGCTGCAACAGGGAGATGATGACCATCGACCCGGCATTGGCCGACGCACGCTGGGATGCCCTGGCCGGCCAGGCGCGCGGGGTGGTGGACACCACCGCGCAGAACAGCGGCAGCTATGGGGTCGACGAACAGGTGCGCGCCGGCTTTGCCCAGGCGCAATGGCGCGGCGAGCGCTGGCTGCTGGCTGGCGGCATCCGTCTGGAACAGACACGCTTTGCCAGCGCCGGCCAGCAGCTGAGCGGAACCACCTGGACACCGGTCAGCGCGGTGCGCACCTACCGCAACTGGTTGCCATCGCTCAGCGGGCAACTGCAGACCAGCGCCAACGGCACGCTGCGCGTTGGCGTGTCGCGCTCGATCGGGCGCCCGCGCCTGGACCAGATGGCCTTGAACGGCGGCGTGCTCACGCTGGGGAGCACACCGCCCACGCTCAACCAGGGCAACCCGGACCTGCAGCCGCGCCGCTCGCAGAACCTGGACCTTGGCCATGACTGGAGCTTCGACGACGGCGGCAGCCTGCTGTCGGTCGCGCTGTTCCACAAGACCATCGACGACGAAATCTTCCGCTACGGCCAGATGGACAGCATCGACGGCGAGCAGGTGCTGGTCACCCAGCCGCGCAATGTGGACCGGCCGGTGCGCCTGCGCGGCGCCGAGCTGGGGGCCATCAAGGAGCTGGGGCCGTGGTTGCCCGCGCTGGCCGGCTTGTCGGTGACCGCCAATGTCACGTTCCTGGACGTGGACTACCCGGTGGTGCTCGGAGATGGCACCAGCACCACCCTGGACGTGCTGCCGCAGCAGCCCAAACAGTTGTGGAATCTGACCCTGAATTACGCCCGTGGGCCGTTGCGCGCCACGCTAGCCTGGAGCCGCACCGGCGAGCTGTGGGATGACCGCTTTCCCAATTACAGCAGCCTGCAGGAGTTCTATCGCAACCGTTACCAGCAACCGCTGGACCGCATCGATCTGAAACTGGGCTGGGACGTGTCCCCGGCGGTGTCGCTGAGCCTGGACGTGCTCAACCTGGCTGGCCAGGGCTACCAATACCGCATCGGCCGCGATCAGGAGTATGTGCAATCGGCCTGGAAGATGGCCCCCACTGTGATGGTCGGCGTCAACGTCAAACTTTGAGGAGCTAAGCATGTCGTCATGTCTGGATACCACCTTCAGCCGCCGTCGTCTGCTCACCGGCGCCGCCGGCGCTTCGTTGCTGGCAACCGCATTACCCTCGCTTGCCGGTGCAGCGCCGCCCGCGGATGTGGGCCGCAAGTTCCTGCGCTCCAGGCGGCCGATGCTGTTTGCCGGCAACACGTTTGTCGGCCATCTCGAGCAGCAGGGCGATGGCTACGCCAGCTTCGACCGGGTGCTGGACATCTACCGCGAGCTGCCCAAGCACGGCTTTGCCAACAAGCTCGCCGTGCTGCCGCCCAGCAGCTATCACGTGACCTTGCTGGGCGGGGTCAATGAAACCGACCGCGCGCACGGGCCGTGGCCGAGCGATCTGGCGCGCGATGCTGCGCTGGCCGACATCAACGCCAGCTTCCTGTCGCGGTTGCAACAGCGCAACACCACGCCGCTGGGGGCGTGTCAGTTTGTGATCGACCCCACCGCGGCCATGACCGGCAGCAACGACAATCTGCTGATTCCGTTGCTACCTGCCGATGCGGCCACCGCGCAGCGGCTGGAGACGGCGCGCAAGGGCCTGATGGCGCTGACGCTACTGCAGCGCCCGGACTATAGCCACTACCGGTTCCACATCTCGCTGGCCTATCTGTGCGAGACGCTCGATGCCGACGAACAGGCGGCCTACCACGCTGCAGTGGGCGTGTGGCTGAAGCGGCTGGCTGCCGCCGGCCCGATCACGGTGCCGCTTTTCCACTTCTGCACGTTCAACGATATGTATGCGTTTCGTACGCTCCGCGAGGTGTGACGTTGAGTGCGTATGGCCATCTGTTGTGCGTGTAACGACACCTGCTGCGGCGCTGCAAGCTGATCATTGGCCGTGTGTACGGACGCGCAGCGCTGTAAAGCCCCTCTCCCCTCGGGAGAGGGGCTCTACTCCCTGGCACGTTGGTTGTGACGTACTGGTGTTAGGTGTTGCGCACAGTGTGGTGATGCGTGCGTCTGCAGCGGTCGTGCACGACGTGTCCTCAGACACGCACTTCCGACACCTCGGTCACCATCTGCCACGCTGCAAACTCCTGCTCGAATTCGGCCAGGGTCAACAAGCCCATGCAGGCATGCGCGCCGATCGGTAATGCCTGCCCTTCGGCAAGTTTGCGTACCAGCAGGATTGCGGCGAAGCAGGGAATCTCCGGGCCGTGCAGCATCGCAGCGGTGAGGTCCCAATGCAGTCGCAGCGGCCGGGGACCGCCAGCCTGGGGATGGCTCATGCCACGCAGCTCCACGCGCATGCCACCGAGGTCGGTGCCGAAGCGATCAAACCAGCGTGCCGCACGTGCAAACACCTCGGCCAGGCGCGCCATCGGCAATGGCACGCCGTGGTGACGCAACCAGGCGACACCGGCCAGGCAGCGCTGCAGGAACGGCACTTCCAACGCTGCGCGAAACTGCACGCTCTGCACGCCTGGATAGCGCGGTGGCAGCAGATCGTGATCGGGCACATCGCAGGGCGACGCAAGCCGCGGCGCGAGCTGGGCGAACTGCACGCGTGTGGGTCTGGCCCAGCCCACCACCGTTTGCCAGCGGCCCTCATGCAGCCATGCGAACGGCGTGCCGCAGTACGACAACACCGCACGCACGGTGGACAGGCCAAGCGGTGTGCCTTGCGCGGGCGCGATAACCATGCGGATGTCGCGCAACGCGGAAAAACGTGGGAGCAAGGCATCGATCACGGCGCTCGACAGCGCGGGCAAGGTGCTGGCGCCGCTGATGGCCACACGCTGCGCTTGCCTTGCCACTGCATCCACTGCCGCGGGGAAATCGCGGACGAACGCGCGGCCGTCGGCCAGGTCGATGTAGTGCATGCCGGCCTGCAGGCAGGTGTGCGCCACGGCGTAATCCTGGCCCTGGAACGGGCCTGCGGTATGCACCACCGCATCGGCGGCAGTGGCCGCCAATTGCGCGGCAAAATCGCTTGCGTCGATATCCAGGCGACAGCACGCGATGCGACCGGGTGCCACATCCGGCCACTTGGCCGCCACATCGCCGGGATGCCGCCCGGCCGCGATCACCTGCAGTTGCGCCGTTGCCGCCAGCGCCCGCACGATGCGCGCGCCGAAATGCCCGAAGCCCCCCAACACCACCACCCGGTACGTCATTGTCCGCTCGCCGTCTGCGCCTGTTGCACAGTATCGGCGAGCAGCGGCGTCACCGAGTCACCAGCGCTGTGTGTCGCCCGCCGCGCGTGCCTGCACGGCGCGTGCGGCGCCGAGCCGGTTTGACGCCAGTCACTGCCTCCGGCCGAGAGGGCGCCAGCTGCTCGCCGTCTGCGCGTGCTGCACAGTCTCGGCGAGCAGCGGCCTGCGGCGATCAGCCCTCGATCTGTGTGGCCAGCCCCTGTGCGATCGCCTCGCGCATGATGCGCTGGGCTTCCTTGTCGGCGCGCACGCTGGCGGCGGCCTGCTGGCTGGCCAGATCTGCCTGCTCGGTGGCGAGCGCCGCCTGCTGCCTGGCCAGCGCCTGCATCCGCTGTTGGGCGCCGCTGCGCTGCATGGCCTGTTCGGCCTGACGTACTGCGCGTTCTGCTTCCCGCGCCGCACGCTCGGCGGCCTGCTGTGTGTGCGCATCGGTGTCGAGCAAGGATGCATTGACGTGCTTTGCGGCCGCGTCGGCAGCACGTGCACCCAGCTCACCCATCTGCGCACCCAACTCGCCCTGCTGCTCGCCGAGCTCGCCCTGGCGCTCGCCCAGCGCGCCCTGCGCCTGGCCCAGTTTGGTGACTGGCGCATACACCGCATTCAAGCGCTTGAAGGTGTCGGGATCGCGCACGACGTACTGCTTGCCATCCTTGCGGAACCACATCAGCTGGCCATCCTTGCCGGCCAGACGACGCACATGCTTGAGATCGTCCACCGAGCCATTCATGACGCTGTCGTTGCCCTGCAGCAGCACGTAGGCATCGCGGTCGGGGTCATGCGACAGGTTGATCTGGCCGTGCGTAGAGGTGGTGGTGAAGGTCTGGCTGGTGGATGACGCCGCTGCAGCCGGTGCGGCGGCGTTTGCCGGTGCGGCGGTTGCTGCCGCAGTTGCCGGTGCAGCTGCAGCGGCGGCAGTGGCCGGTGCCGCTGTGCTGGACACGCCGGCAGCTGGTTTGGCCGGTGCGGCCGCTGATGCGGCAGCAACAGCCGGCGCTGCGGGCATGGCCACCAGGCGCAGCGGCAGCACGCCGGTGATGGCCACCGCGCCCAGGATCAGGGCCGCGCCAAACCGCGGGAACGAGGTCGGGTTCTGCAACATGAGCAATCTCCGTTTGAGGCTGAGGAAGGACGGCGAGGCGCTGGCCACGCCGCCGTGCGGGCGCGGTGCCACGCCCAGTTGCAGCAACAGCCGGCCATAGTCGTGGCGGCAATGACGGTGGCCTGCGACCACCGCGGCATCGCAGGCGGCCTCGCGGGCGGTGGCGTATTCGCGCGCGGCCAGATGCACCAGCGGGTGGAAGAAGAACAGGTGCTGGGCCAGCGACGGCAGCAAGCCCCACCACAGATCGCGCCGGCGCAGATGGATCAGTTCATGGGTCAGCGCCATGTCCAGATCGTCGTCGGCCATGTGCGGCAGGCGTGCGGCGGGCAGCAGCAAGACCGGGCGCCAGGGCCCGATCAACTGCGGCGAGACGATCTGCTGCGACAGCCATATTTCCGGCGGCTGCGACAGGCCATGCGCTTCTGCGGCCATGCGCAGTGCGGCGACCAGGGCACGATCGGTGCACGGTGCGGCAGCGCGTACCAGGGCGCGGCTGCGTCGGTATGCGCGCACTGTGCCGAGCGCCATCACTGCAACGCCGGCAACCCATAACGCGGCCAGCCACAGCGCCCAGGACGGACCGCTTGCACCCTGCAGCACGTCTGCCGCGCCCGCGCTGGCGACCGCGCTGGCGCCGGATGCACTGGCATTGGCCATCACCATCGGCGCCAGGCTATTGCCGGCAATCAAGGCAGGCGTGGGCGTGGCTGCGGGCAACACCGGCAACTGCAGCGGCGCGTTCCACAGCAGGCCAACCACGGCCTGCACGCCTACCAACCACCACAACCAGGTTTGCGTGGTGGCCGGCAAGCGCTTCACCCCGCGGCACAGCGCCCACACCGCCAACGCCAGCACGGCGGTCTGCACGCTGGTGGCGCCCAGTCTCCAAAGCAAGGCTTCGATCATTGGCGACATGCTCAATCCTCCTTGCGCTGCGACTGCAGCTTGGCGACCAGGGCTTCGAGCTCGGCCAGCTCGCTGTCACTGACCTTGGCGCGCTGCGACATCCACGCCACGAACGGCGACACCGAGCCCTGCAAGGTCTTTTCCACGAACTGCCCAACCGCCGAGCGCACCACCGCGTCCTGCCCGCTGGTGGCGCTGTAGCGGTACATGCCGTCCACCTGCTCGCGGCGCAGGAAGCCCTTGGCGCGCAGGCGCTCCATCATGGTCAGCACGGTCGAGCGCGCCAGCCCACGCGGCTCACCGAACGCGGCCGCCACTTCGCCGACACTGGCCTGCCGTTGTTCTTCGATGTGTTGCAGCAGGGCCAGCTCCTGGTCCCCGATGGTCTTGCCACGCATGCCGCTCTCCATGACTACAGTTGTCGCTACCGTAAGCGTGACGACAACTGTAGTCAATAGGTCGGATGGCAGGGGGGCCAAGGAGAGCGTTGCCGCGGTGCGGAACTCGGCGGCACGCGGACGGGCGTGGGAGCACGCTGCAGGCAAGGGCTGAGAATGAAGAGCCGGTCGCTCTACTGCTCCGTGGATCTTCCACAGCTCTACGAAAGCGCACGCGCCCACTCCATGGCTGGCTCCGACTTCCAGGATGGCCAACCAGCTGGAGGGCTGCGTGCGATCTTTGCACTACTGCCAGGGAAATAAGGTCCGTTCAAGACTGCACGACCCGAACAGACGATAGGCTGGCGAGGCGACTGTCGCCGCCCCGATTCTGCTGTTCGCACCGGTCACCAGCGCGAAACGTCCTGTCAGTTGCAATGGCATCAATGCGGCGATCAGCAAAGACGCGTTGCGGGTCTACGCAGCTGCATCGAAGGACAGCGACGCGGACAAGTCGCGTTGCGCATCGATCTGCGCTTGAACGGTTTTCAGATCGGTTTCGACGATGTCCATGGCGTCGGCGCCCGCCACAAAGCGCAGTGGCAGCTCGTCGGCGCCGGACAGCGCCACCAGCGCAGCGGCGAGCTTTGCAGGATCGCCGCCTTGTTGGCCGTTCATGCCCTTCCATGCAGCAATCGTCTGCGCCGTGCGCGCCGCGTAGTCTTCAATGGAGAGTTCGGGCCAGATCGTCGAGGCGCCTTCGACCAGCAGCTCGGTCCGGAAGAATCCCGGCTCGACCGCCATCACCTCGATGCCATACGGCTTCACGTCATAACGCAGCGACTCGACCCAACCTTCCAGCGCGAACTTGGAGGCCGCATACGCTGCGCAAAATTCCATGCCCACGAAGGCGGCGGTGGAGGTAACGGTGATCACCTGACCGCTGCGCTGCTTGCGCATGATCGGCAGAACTGCGCGCGTGACATTCAAGGGGCCGAAGAAGTTCGTCTCCATCTGCGCCCGGAATTGCGCGTCGCTGATCTCTTCGAAATAACCGGCGTAGAAGTTGCCTGCGTTATTCACAAGCACATCGATGCTGCCGAAGCGATCGACCGCGAGCTGCGCTGCGGCCTGCGCGGCGTGCGGGTCGGTGATATCGAGCGCGATAGCCAGCAGATTGTCGTGTGACCCGATCGCTTTCGACACGTTATCGGCATTGCGCCCCGTGGCGACGACGCGGTGGCCGGCGTCCAATGCTTGCCGGGCGATATCGGTCCCCAGCCCTCGGCTGGTGCCAGTGATGAACCAAACGTTGTTGTCGGTCATGAGATCTATCTCTGTGTGTTGATCGGCTGTCACCCACGCATCGCGCAGGTGGTGAGAGGACGTGGTAACTGCATCCCTGCGGGCCTGCTACGCGTGCAGGGTCCGCCCACGGAATCTGCAATGGCCATGTGTGTTCTGCTGGCCAATCGGCGGCTGTTGGATGCAACATAGCGCAAGGCCAATTAACTGATTAGCCCATATAATCCGCATGCACCTATAAACTGGATTTATGAATGCGCCGAGATAACGTCAACGACTTCCTGGCCTTCATCGCAGTCGCGCGCGAGCAGAGCTTTACCAGAGCAGCTGCCCAACTGGGGGTCTCGCAGTCGGCGCTGAGTTATACGGTTCGAACGCTCGAGGCGCGCCTGGGTCTCACCTTGCTCACGCGGACCACGCGCAGTGTGTCGGTCACCGAGGCCGGCGAACGCCTGCTCAACCGCATCGGCCCGCACTTCGACGAAATCGAAATCGAGATCGCCGCGCTCAGCAGCATGCGCGACAAGCCGGCGGGCACGGTGCGCATCACCACCGTCGAACACGCTGCCGAAACCATTCTCTGGCCGCGGCTTGCGCCGATGCTGCGCGAATACCCCGACATCAACATCGAAATCATCAGCGAGTACGCGCTGAGAGACATCGTGGCCGACCGCTATGACGCAGGCGTACGGCTGGGCGAGCAGGTCGACAAGGACATGATCTCGGTGCCGCTCAACCGCGATTTCCGCTTCGCCGTCGTCGGGGCGCCCGCTTACTTCGCCAACAGAAAACGCCCGGTCAGCCCCAACGATCTAACGCAGCACAGCTGCCTGAGGCTGCGCCTGCCCACCCATGGGGGGACGTACGCGTGGGAGTTCTACAAGGGCGGGCGCGAATTGAAGGTTCGCATCGACGGCCGGGCCACTTTCAGTTCATTGCGGATGATGCACCAGGCAGCGCTGGACGGCCTGGGCCTGGCCTATCTCCCGGAAGACCAGGTGGCCGCCGACCTCGAAGACGGCGCACTGGTGCAGGTGCTTGGTGCCTGGTCGCCGCCACGGCCGGCATATCACCTGTATTACCCGAGCCGCCGACAGCACGCGCCGGCGTTTGCGCTGGTACTCGAAGCGCTTCGCTACCGCCGCCCCTGACATCGCTGCAGGCCGGCTCAACGCCGGCACTCGGCCAATACGGCCGACTAAGAAAACGGCCTTCTAGGCACATTCGAAATTAGCCATCTAGTCTCTTAATCGCCAACGGCCTATCGTCGTTCGGGCAAGTCTTCCCAGCGCATCGCCGCTCAAGACCTGAACCCGATCAGGCTCGTGTGCAAGCACGGCCCATCACCGTGTCCATGGTCTTGGTATCTCGACAACGCGCGCAGGGGTCACCGTCCGTGTGCACGCATCTGAGCAGGAATCCAGACCATGCAGCCTCCCAAACCCAGTAACCCGGGCCTTTCCAACTCGAACCTGATCCTGGCAAGCATCGGGGTTGGAACCGAACTGCCTGAAGCATCGGTAGCCCCGGTTGGCGTCTGCACCGGGCGCCGTTGTGGTGAGCGTGCGCCGATGCCGGATCACTTTCTCTGTGGACGTTTCGGTGTGCTCCAGCGCCATCGCCCTGTCGATCAGGCGAGCGGGCGCTTTGAGGACGTTGATCTTTCAAGACCTCGGACAAACAGCTTTCAACTCTTGCAAATGATGGAACCCCTGTAATGACTTCAACAGCGCTTCTCCAACCTCTCTCACTTGGCAATGGCCTGACGCTGCGCAACCGCATCGCGATGGCTCCGATGACCACATGGGCTGGCAATGCCGACGGCACGGTGTCCGATGCAGAGGAGGCTTATTACCGGCGACGTGTCAGAGGCGTGGGACTGGTGATTACCGGTTGTACGCATGTGCAGAAAAACGGGATCGGATTCACCGACGAATTCGCCGCGTATGACGACCGCTTCATTCCCAGCCTGAAGCGGCTTGCAACCGCTGCCAAAAGCGGAGGTGCGCCGGCGATCCTTCAACTCTTCCACGCCGGCGTCAAGACCAGCCCGGAACTGGTCTCGGACATCGTTGCCGCAAGCGCGGTTGCCGGCGACGCTGGCCCCTATGCACCGGCGGTCGTGCCGCGCGCGCTTGCCGATGAGGAAATTCAGGCCGTTGTGCGCGCCTTCGGCGAGGCAACCCGTCGTGCCATCGAGGCAGGCTTCGACGGTGTCGAGCTGCATGGCGCGCACGGGTTCCTGCTGCAGAACTTCCTGTCCCCACATTTCAATCGCCGGACCGATCGTTGGGGCGGCTCCCTCGATCACCGCATGCGCTTTCCTGTCGCGGTGGTGCAGGCCGTTCGTGACGCCATCGCACGCCATGCCAGCACACCGTTTGTGCTGGGCTATCGCATCACCGTCGACGAACCGCACGCGGACGGCCTACGCATTGCCGAATCACTCGCGCTGGTCGATCGCCTGATCGATAGCGGTGTTGACTATCTGCATGTGTCGCTGGGGGATGCGCTTGAAGCGCGCCCGGTCGATGCACCCGACGGCCCGAGGATCATTGAAGTCCTGCGGGATCATCTGGCTGGCCGCGTGCCGCTCATTGCAGCGGGCCAGATCCGGACACCGGAACACGCCGAGGACGCGCTTGCTGCGGGAGTCGGTGTGGTCGCGGTCGGCCAGGGGCTGGTGATGAATCCGGACTGGGTCGACTTCGCGACGGGCGATGCACAGGGAGAGGTCGCATTCGATATCGCCGCGTCCGACGTTCAGCGTCTTGCCATTCCCGCCAAGCTTTGGGCGGTTATCGCGAGCACCACAGGGTGGTTCAACGTTCGAAAAGCCGCCTGAGTCCAGCGGAGATGTGGTGTTGGCCGGCCAGCAGTGGGAATACCGGCCACGGCCGCAAGCCCGATGCCCACGCGCGATCCCTTAGCCCCACCTTCAAAAGGAAATGCGATGTCAGCAACCCTTCCCTTGACGCTCGACATCAATGGCCAGCGCCACCAACTTCGCGTCGACGTGCGTACAACACTGCTCGACGCACTGCGCGAACATGCCGGCCTGCCGGGAACGAAGAAGGGCTGCGACCACGGACAGTGCGGGGCCTGCACGGTGCATCTGGATGGCGAACGCGTCCTGAGCTGTCTCACCTTGGCGGTCCAGGCAGTGGGCCATCAGGTCACCACGATCGAGGGCTTGCAGGGGCCCGATGGTGTGATGCACGCGGTCCAGAGTGCATTCGTCGAACGCGATGCCTTCCAATGCGGTTACTGCACGCCTGGTCAGATCATGTCGGCTGTCGCCTGCATCCGCGAAGGTCACGCAAGTACTGACAGCGAGATTCGCGAGTACATGAGCGGCAATCTCTGTCGCTGTGGCGCCTATCCCCATATTGTCGCGGCCGTGCGCGATGCGGCCAGCCGCCTTGAGAAAGAGACCGTGCGATGAGGAGCTTCGACTACCTGCGTGCACAGGATGCCGCCATGGCGATTGCCGAAGGCAGCAAACCGGAGACGAAGTTCCTTGCCGGAGGAACCACGCTGCTCGATCTGATGAAGCTCAACGTCGAGCGCCCTGCACGCCTGGTCGATCTCACCGGAATCCAGGGCCTGGACACCATCGCGATCTCGGTCGATGTCATCCGTATCGGCGCGCTTGCCAAGATGAGCAGGGTTGCCGATCACCCCGACATCCAGCAGCTCGCTCCTGCGCTGTCCCAGAGCCTGTGGCGTGCTGCCTCTGCGCAATTGCGCAACATGGCATCCATTGGCGGCAACCTGATGCAGCGGACCCGTTGCACCTACTTCCGCGACCCCGGCGCCTATTCGAACTGCAACAAGCGCAACCCCGGCTCCGGATGCGCTGCGATGGACGGTATGAACCGGAATCATGCCGTGTTCGGAACCAGCGATGCCTGCATCGCCATCTATCCGGGCGATCTTGCGGTGTCGCTGGTGGCCTTCGATGCGGTGGTCCTTCTCCAGGGATCCACGCAACGGCGGATTCCGGCCGATGCCTTCTTCCTGCTTCCAGGGCAGACGCCGCATCTTGAGCACGCGTTACGACCGGGCGAGATCATCATCGGGATTGAAATCCCGCGCTCGCCCGCACTGAAGCGCTCGCACTATCTCAAGGTCCGTGATCGCGCGTCCTACGAGTTCGCTGCAGCCAGCGCCGCGGTCGGTCTAGAAATGGAAGCCGACAACACCACCATTCGGCAGGCGCGCATCGCCGTAGGTGGTGTCGCAACCAAACCCTGGCGATTGCACCAGGTCGAAGCATTGCTCAACGGCGCCACGCTCGACGAGAGAACGCTGCGCACTGCGGCCGCAGCATCGGTCGATGAGGCGAAGGCGAGCGGACACAACGCGTTCAAGATCGCTCTGACGCCCAGTGTGGTGGCACGCGCTCTGATGCAGGTAGGAGGCATCGCATGACCCACAAGACCGAGCTGGAACTTGACCGCCGCACCTTCATCAAACTGGGCGTGGGTGCAGCGACAGTTGCCGCCACCGGCGTTGGCCTGGCCGGTGAGGAAGCCGCCGCAAGTCTGCCTGCCCACGCCGAATCACCATTGGGTGCGCGCCTGTCGCGCGCGGAAGGCCCGTTGAAAGTCACGGGCAATGCCCGTTATGCAATCGAACAGACGCTGCCGAACATGGCCTACGGCGTCACCGTGCAATCCACCCGTCCTGCCGGGCGTGTGGTCGGTATCGACACATCGGCTGCCCTGGCCTTGCCCGGGGTGATCGATGTCTACACCCAGCAGCATCCCTTGAAACTCAACAAGCCAACGGTCTACAGCAAGGGCGGCGGCGCGACCGAGGAATTTACGCCACTACAGGACGATGTGATCCGATTCAACGGCATGCATCTCGCGCTCGTGGTCGCCGACACCTTCGAGCAGGCAACCGAAGCGGCGAGCTTGCTCCAGATCGACTATGCAGACGCCACGCCCATCCTCGACCTCAACGACGCCAAGGCGACACCGCAGGTTGTCGATGCGATGGGGGCGACGTGGGGCGATGCAGCGGCAGCGCTGGCCAGCGCCGAGGTGAAGGTCGATGTCGCGTACACGACCGCGCGCGAATACAACGTGCCGTTGGAGCCGCATGCCTGTATCGCCTCGTGGCAGGACGGCCAGATGACCGTCTGGGAGCCCAGCCAGTGGGTGGGAGGCGCGCGACGCGTGGTGTCGGAATGGCTGGGCATCGATATCGAGAAGGTACGGGTCATCTCGCCTTACGTGGGCGGCGGGTTCGGCTCCAAGATCGGGGCGCATCCGCATGTGGGACTGGCGTGCGCGGCTTCGCGGCAGCTGGGCAGGCCCGTCAAGGTCTCGCTGACCCGACCACAGACCTTTACCGGCCTGGGCGGGCGTCCTGCAACGCGGCAGACGCTCTCCATCGGTGCATCGAAGGATGGACGAATCAGCGCGATCGTCCACGAGAGCTGGAACGAGACCGCCATCGACGAGGTGCATGTCGAGGCCTGCAACAATGTCACCAAGATCATGTATGCCACACCGAACTTTTCGTCCCGGTTGAACGTGGTTCCGGTGCACACCGTCATGCCCGGATGGAAGCGCGGCCCCGGCGAGAATCCAAGTGCCTACGCGCTGGAAAGCGCCATGGACGAGCTGGCCTACGCGCTGGACATGGACCCGATCACCTTGCGCCTGGCCAATTGGGCCGACATGGATCCCAGCAGCAAGTTGCCGTGGACGACACGGCAGCTGCGCGAAGCCTATGCGGCTGGCGCCGAGGCTATCGGCTGGTGGAAGCGCAACCCGCAACCGCGCTCGATGCGCGAGGGTCGCGAGCTGATCGGCTATGGCATGGCAGCGGGCGCCTATCCGATGATCCGCACCGCCAGTGAAGCCAGGCTCGTGTTTCACGACAGCGGAAAGATCGAGGTGCTCAGCGCCGGTACCGATATCGGAACCGGGACCTACACCATCCTTGCGCAAACCGCAGCAGCGGCCCTGGGCGTGCCTGTCGCAAATGTCGTGGTTCGCCTAGGCGATACCGTGCTGCCCCGCTCCGCGCTTGCCGGTGGCTCGCAGCAAGCCAACAACCTGGCCGGCGCAGTCGACCGTGCAGCGCGAAATGCGCGTGCGCTCCTGCTGGCACTTGCAGCGACCGACCCGCGCTCGCCGCTGGCGGGCGCCAGGCCTGCCGAACTCGTCTACAAGGACGGCTACATCCGGCCCGCGCGGCGCCGTCGTGGCGGTATCGCCATTGCCGACCTGCTTAAGGCGGTCGGAAAGAGCAGCCTGGCGGTCGAAGGCAATACGTTCGCCGCCGATGCCACCGAGCAAATGAAGAACGAGGCCGATCGCAGTTTCGCGCAACTGAAAACCGCGCTGGAAGGCGGCGTCTCGGCGCACAGCTGGTGCGCGCAGTTCGTCGAGGTCCGCGTCGACGAGGACTTTGGCACGATCCGCGTCAAACGCATGGTCTCGGCATTCGATAGCGGGCGCATCTTCAATCCGAAACTAGCCGAGAGCCAGTGGATCGGCGGCATGATCATGGGGCTCGGGCAGACGCTTCTCGAGGAAGGCCACATCGACCAGCGCGACGGCCGCACCGTCAATGCGAACTTTGCCGACTATGCGATGCCCGTCAATGCCGACGTGCCTGACATTGAGGTCATCTCCGTGGGCATTCCCGACCTGCAGGCAAGCGCGCTTGGCGGCAAGGGCGTGGGTGAGATCGGTGTTGTCGGCGTCGCACCGGCGATCGGCAATGCGGTCTTTCATGCCACCGGCAAACGCATCCGCAGCCTGCCGATCACGCTGGACAAGCTTGCCGGACGATGAGCACGCACGATGCACGCGTCAGGCGTTGGCGACCGAGGTGAGGGATGGCTGGGAACCTTTCGATCGACAGCGGACTCTCGGCCGCTGTGCCGATGCCCTGTGATTGGCGCAGGTGCAACGAGCGCAGCGCTGGCGCGCAAGCAGTGGTGCTTGCCGCAGCGCGCGCCAGCAGCGTTGACGGCGTGCCCACCGCGCTCGCCGTCGTGCTCGACACCGAAGGGTCGGTGTATGCCAGGCAAGGCACGCTGGCACTGTTCGGCTCGGGTCGGCATGTGGGGTGGCTCAGCGGCGGTTGCCTGGAACCTGCCCTGCTTGCGTGTGCCGAGCTGGCGGTTGAAACCGACACGTTGCAGCTGCTTGAGATCGATAACCTGGAGGACAGCGCCCTGTTCTCCGCTGGCGCGACAGGGTGTCGGGGCCGCCAACTGGTCGCGCTGTTTCCAGTCAGCGCCGTCCCTTGCCTGGACGCCGCCATCGACACCTGGTCTGCAGGCGGCGCGTCACTTGATGTGACCGTCATGGCCTCAGGCAAAATCCGCCTCGGCTGTGCGGCGCACATCAGCCAATGCGTGCTCGCGGCCGTGTTGCCGGAGCATGTGCAACCGTCCAACTGCTGGAACATTCGCATTGCGCCACCGCCGCGCGTGTTGGTGCTGGGGGCCGGCCCCGAAGCGACCTACCTTTCGGCGATGTTGCAAGACCTGGGCTGGCAGGCCAGGTACAGGGAGCCGCGCGCGACGTGGCGTCACCGCAGCGGCGCAGCGGCACTCGATGCATCGGTGTCCGTCCCGGCGCTGTTGGCTGATTTTTCGCCGGATGCGGTGCTGTTGATGCACCACAATTTCGAACTCGATCTTGAGTCGCTGCAGGCGTTGGCAGCCTCGCCTTGCGCCTTCGTGGGACTGCTTGGCCCTGCCCGCCGGCGCGAGGATCTGCTCAGGTTCGTCAAACCTGAACTGCGCGCAAGGCTGCTACCGACATTGCGATCTCCGGTGGGACTGCGCTTAGGCAGTTCCGGGCCAGCCGGAATTGCACTGAGCGTCTGCGCGGAGTTGGAACAATGGAGGTCTGGACGTTCTCAGTGGGAGTGACCCACGTGCGCTGAACCTGGGCGTGCGGCCGGCACCAGATCCACGATCTGCTCGGTCGCCGCGTCGACAGCAGCGCGCGTGTACAGCAACGGAAAATACGTGCCTTGCAGCCACATCGGTGCAAGGTCGCGGTAATGCGGGCTAGCCGGGTCGCCGGATTGGCCTGGGTAGTTCATCGCGCGCGAGTTGTCCCAGTTGCCGAGGTCGATGATCAGCCGTGCGGATGGGCCGATGGTCTGGCGGAAATCGCTGGGGTCATAGCTGGATTGATTCGGCGTGTACGGGCTGCCGCCCTTGGCGAACGGGCCGACATCCAGCAGCGCACGATCGCTGCCGACCGCCGCGCTCATCGCATGCGAGACCTTGTTGACGTGTAGCTTGCCCCACTGCCACTGCGCAGGATCCGGGCCCTGCAGCTCCACCAGCGCCAGGTACGCGCTGCGTAGCGACTCCAGCAGCAGTTGATCGCGGCGTGCCGCCGGTGCGGGACCGAAGGCCGCGCCTGGATGTTCAAGCGCATCCATCAATACCGCTGCATCGGGCAGTCCGAAGGTGGCCGCCTCCGACGGACGCAGCACCAGCGCCTTGTAGGCATCGCCGAGATAACGGCTGAACCACAGCTCCTCCAGCGCAGCGGCGGCGGAGGTGGCGCTCACCGTGCCGTCCCAGGGCTTGAGCAAGCCGAGCGCCGCAGTGGTGGCCTCGTCGTGCGCCTGCAGCGGGGCGATCAAGGCGACCAGGCGCTGCGCCAGCAGCGATACCTGGTCGTTCTGCAGTCTTTCCGAATCCTGCAGGCTCACCGTCGGCAGCTGCGACAGCACCTGGGTGATGCGCGCATGGCGCGCGTCGTTGGCCCATTCGAAGCCGATCTTGCGCTGCGCATACGGATAACCGGCCGGCAGATTCATCTCGTTGGACGTGGTGATGAAGCCTGCCGCCGGATTCTTCGCCGAAGGCAGGACATCGGCGTTCCAGAAGCCATCCCACTCGTAGCGGCCGTCGCCGGGCACCGGCAGCAGGCCGTCCGAGCGCGGGCGGCGCGGCGTCATGCCGGCAGTGGCCCAACCGATGTTGCCTTTGATGTCTGCGTAGACCTGATTGACCGATGGTGCGCCCCACTGCGCGAGCGTAGTCTTGAACTGCTCGAACGAAGTAGTGCGCAAATACCGCAGCGAGCCAAGATACGGCGCGGCACCGGGTTGGCTCCACACCGAGCGGATCGCGTAGGCGATGTGCTTGTCTGCATCGATGTAGATCACCGGCCCGTGGCGGGTGAATTGCAGCTGCGCGTCGACTGCTGCGCCATCGCGCACCGCGATGGCGGCGTGTTCGGTGTGCAGCGGCTCCCACTTGCCGTTGTACCAATAGGACGCGTTGTCGGCCGGGTTCAGGCGATAGACGTACAGGTCTTCCTGATCGATGTTGAAGATGGTCAGCCCGAACGCGCTGGTCTGGTTGTGGCCGATTGCAACCCCGGGTGCAGTCGGCTCGCCGGCACCGATAACGTCCAGGCCCGGGCTGTTGAGGTGCACGAAGTAGCGCAGGCTGGGAACGCTGTAGGCACGGTGCGGGTCGTCGGCCAATACCGCGTGACCGGTGGCGGATTTTTGCGGTGCGATGACCCAGTTGTTGCTGCCTTCGGCGAAGGCTTCCTCGCCCGGCCGCAATGGCGGTGTCTGCGCCTCTGCCACGTGCGTGTCGGCGCTGAGCCTGGGGCTTTGCGTTGCCAGCTCGTAGACCTTCAAGACATCTTCGGGCAGACAAGGATCCAGTCCGTCAGGCACCATGGTTGTCCAGGCCGGTTGCAATTTTTGGCGCACGGCATCGACAGCAAGCGAGGCCTTGCACGCGACCTTGGCACGCGCCACTTCGCTTTTGACGTTACGGCTCAGGCCGGTGGTGCGGATACGCAGCACGTCTTCCGGCGCCCATTTTTCCGGGCGATACGAGAACGTGCGGAATTCATACGGCAGCGCGTGCGGATGTGCGCCCAACCAATCGATGTAGGCGTTGATGCCGGCGACAAACCGCGTCACGTCGCGCTGCGCGTCGGGCCCGTAACTGCTCCACTCCTCGGCCATGCTGCCGCGATACAGAAACAACCGCGCGGCGCGATCCTGCTGCACATACGCAGGTCCGAATGCCGCCGACAGGTGACCAAGCCCTTTGCGGCGCAGCAGATCCAGCTGAAACAGGCGGTCGCGTGCCACGTTGAAGCCCTGCACGAAAAATGCATCGTTGTCGGTTTTGGCATAGAGATGCGCCACGCCCCAGCGATCCACACGGATCTGCGCGGGCTGCTCCAATCCCGCAACTGTCAGCGTGGCGTGCGTCGGCGTGGCCGCCGCTGCGCTGTTGAGCATCAGCTGGCACACCGCAAGACACCAGAGCGCTGTCTTGCCGATCGAGATCGTGCTTTTCGCGATCTTGCGTGTCGCAATCATGCTCATCCAGATCATGCGTGGCGCACCTTGCGGGTGAAAAGAGTGGTACTCAGCGGCATGTCAGTTATCCCATAAACAGGCGCGCAGGGTGCGGCATGGGGTGCGTGGTACATCGGGTTGCCGGAGAACCAGCGGCGCGAGAAACGAATCGTGTCTGCACTCCTGGCCGCGCATCGTCTGGCGGCGATCGACACCATCCGCGTACGGCCCGTTGCAGCTGCGTCGATGGAGGCGCGCGTGCAGTGTGGCGCATGAGCGTTTGTCGCCAGGCCAACGATTGCAATGCCTCGACGTAGTGCCTTCACATGCCGGCCAGACCAAGCGCGCATGATCGTGGTTCTAGCGGCTCTTATGCTGCACAGGTCATGTCTCGATGCCGCCACAGCGGAAGGCTTCTGCGTTTTCTCTCTGGTGGCAGTCGATTACCCAGCCAGCAGCAACCCTGCAGCATCCGTCGGTGCGCGCTGCCGTGCCTGAAGGCGCGGCCCTGCTTGGCGACGAGCAGATGGAGGCGCTGGGGCACAGCCTGGCGGAGGCGCATGTGCTCTATACCGGGCCAACCCGCGAGCTGCTGCTGTCACAACTCAAATTCAACGAGCGCTCGCTCGGCACGGCCGCAGCGCGATTGGCCGAAATGTCTGCCGATGGCTTGCGCCTGCATCCGGCCGGCGAGTGGTTATTGGACAACTATTATCTGGTGGAAGAGCAGATGCGCCTGGCGCGTCAGCATCTTCCGCCTGGGTATAGCCGGCAATTACCGCGTCTGCGCACACCAACGTCGGTGGGCCTGCCGCGCGTCTACGAGCTGGGCTTGCAGGTGGTGGCGCATGGCGACGGGCGCGTGGATGCGATCACGCTGAGCCGTTTTATCGCGGCCTACCAACAGGTGGCGCCGCTCAAGCTCGGCGAGCTGTGGGCGATTCCGATCATGTTGCGGCTGGCGCTGATCGACAATCTGCGCCGCATTGCCGAGGACATCATGCACGACGGGCGCGACACCCGCCTGGCCGCGCATTGGGCCGCGTTGCTCAACGCCACGGCGGCGGCGCAACCCAAGGACGTGGTGGTGGTGGTGGCCGATCTGGCGCGCTCACAGCCACCGGCCACCGGTGCGTTCGTGGCCGAGCTGACGCGCGGCATCCAGGGCCGCGGCCCGGTGTTGTCGATGGCCAGCGCCTGGGTGGAGCAATGGCTGGCAAGCGAGGGCCACAGCGTGGAAGGCCTGGTGCACGCCGAAAGCCAACGCCAGGCGGCCGAGCAGGTGGCGATCAGCAACAGCATCGGCAGCCTGCGGTTTCTGGACGACATGGATTGGCGCGATTTCGTCGAGGCCATGAGCGTGGTCGAGCAGACCTTGCGCAAGGATCCGGCCGACGTGTATGCGCGCATGGATTTCCACACCCGCGATACCTACCGGCATGTGGTGGAACAGCTGGCGCAGCGCCTGGAGCGCGACGAGCCGGCCGTGGCCGAGGCGGTGCTGCAGCTGGCGGCGCACGCAGATGCCGCGATGCCGGTGGCCGGCCACGTGGGCTATTACCTGGTGGATGCGGGATTGCCGCGGCTGCGTGCCGCGCTTCGCGACTCAGCAGCGGCAGATACGCCGCCTCCACCGCGCCCACGCGCGCGACGCGTAGCGCTGCCGGTGTATCTGCTACCGATCGCCGTGATCGCCGTGCTGTGGAGCGGCGTGCTGCTGCAGGGCGTGAGCGCACTGCCGCCGGCGCTGTGGTGGATCACCGCTGGCATCGCGCTGCTGGCCGCCAGCGAGCTGGGCATTGCCCTGGTCAACTGGGTGGCAACGCTATGGGTGCGCCCGCATCCGTTGCCGCGCATGGACCTGCGTGCCGGCATCACGCCCGATTGCCGCACGCTGGTGGTAATGCCGAGCATGCTGGCCAGTCACGAGGCCATCGACGAGCTGGTCGGCGCCTTGGAGGTGCATTACCTGGCCAACCGCGACGAACAGTTGTACTTCGCGCTGCTCACCGATTTTCTCGATGCCGCGCAAGCGCTATTGCCTGGCGACATGGCATTGGTGGCACATGCGGCGCAGCATATCGACCGGCTCAACGCGGCCTATGCCGATGCCCACGGCGATCGCTTCTTCCTGCTGCATCGCGCACGCCAGTGGAACGCGGGCGAAGGCTGCTGGATGGGCGCAGAGCGCAAGCGCGGCAAGCTGGAAGCGCTCAACCGCGTGCTCTGCGCCAACGCTGCACCGCTGCAGGCAGCCCACGAATTCCTGCAGGTGCAAGGCGATGTCGCCGCGCTGGTGCAGGTGCGTTATGTGATCACGCTCGACAGCGACACCCACCTGCCGCGCGATGCGGCACGCGCGCTGGTCGGGGCGATGTCGCATCCGTTGAATGTGCCGCGCATGGATGCAGCCGGGCAGATCGTCGAGGCCGGTTACGGCATTCTGCAGCCGGGCCTGGGCACCGGCATGAGCGAGGGCGGCGAGTCGCGGTTGGCGCGCATGTTCGGCATCGAGCCGGGCATCGACCCGTACACGCGTGTGGTCTCGGACGTGTATCAGGATCTGTTCGGCGAAGGCTCCTTCATCGGCAAGGGCATCTATGCCGTGGCCACCTTCGAGCAGGTGCTGGCCGGCCGCTTCCCCGATAACCGCGTGCTCAGCCATGACCTGCTGGAAGGCTGCTATGTGCGCGCCGGTTTGCTCAGCGACGTGCGTCTGTACGAGCGCCACCCGCAACGCTATGCCACCGATGCCAAGCGCCGCGCGCGCTGGGTGCGTGGCGACTGGCAGTTGCTGCCGTGGTTGCTGCCGTGGGTGCCCGACCGCGGTGGCCGGCGCGCGCGCAATCCCTTGTCGTGGTTGTCGCGCGGCAAGCTGCTGGACAACCTGCGCCGCAGCCTGGTGGCCCCGGCCGCGCTGAGTCTGTTGCTGATCGGCTGGTTGTGTTCGCCCACGCCATTGCGCTGGACGCTGTGGTTACTGGTGCTATGGCTGCTGCCGGGGCTGTGTTCGGCGCTGTATGCGCTGGCGCATCCGCCCGAGGGTCTGGGGCTGCGTCATCACGCGCGCCAGGTTGGTGTGGGGCTGCGTCAGCATCTGCTGCGCACCGGCGTGGTGCTGGCCTGCCTGCCGTTCGAAGCAGGGATGCAGCTGGCCGCCATCGCCCGCACGCTGGTGCGGATGTCGATCACCCGGCGCCATCTGCTGCAGTGGGCGCCCTCCAGCGAAGTGGAACGCAGCGCGCGCAGCGGCAATGCCGAGCAACAGCTGATGGCCGGCGCCGCGTGCAGCGCGGCATTGGCGATCGCCGTGGTGGCGTGGTGGGCGCCGTTGGCGCTGTGGGCGGCGTTGCCACTGGGGCTGGCGTGGATGGCCGCGCCCTGGCTGATGGCCTGGCTGGGCGAACAACCCGCCGCACCGGTGGCGCAGTTGTCGCAGGAACAACGTGCCTTCCTCGGCGGATTGTCGCGGCGCACCTGGGCGTTCTTCGAAAGCCATTGCACCGCGCAGCACCACTGGCTGCCACCGGACAACGTGCAGGAATACCCGGTCACGGTGGTGGCCAACCGCACCTCGCCGACCAATATCGGGCTGGGCCTGCTGGCCAATCTGGCCGCCTACGATCTGGGCTACCTGACGGTGGCCGGCGTGATGACCCGCGTGGCCCATACGCTGACCACGCTGGAAGCGCTGCCGCGCTATCGCGGCCATTTCTACAACTGGTACGACACCGAAACGCTGGTGCCGCTGTTGCCGCGCTACGTCTCCACCGTGGACAGCGGCAACCTGGTCGGGCATCTGCTGACGCTGCGGCAAGGCCTGCTGGCACTGGTGGATGCACCGGCGGTGTCGATGGCGGTGTTCGATGGATTGGCCGACACCTTGGGCGTGCTGGCATCGCGAGCGCAGACACGCAGCGACGCCGCCGCCAATGCGCTGGACGCCATGTCGCAGAGCTTGCAGAGCATCCGCAGCCAGCCCGCGCTGAGCCTGCACCAGGCCGACCAAGCGCTGCGCCTGCTGCTGGCGCAGAGCCACACGATCCTGGCGCTGATGCCGGACAGCGACGACGAGCCGTGGCCGCAACGCTTGATCGACAGCTGCGAGGCGGCCCTGGCCGAAGTGGGCCATTGCGCAACCACGCTTGCCGGTACCGATGCGCACGCGACGCCGCCCCCTGGCGCCACGGTCGCCACGCTCCGGCAACTCGCCGTCAGCGACCACGCACCCGGCGTACAGACCTGGGCCGCCGGACGCGTGCAGGAGCTGCAACGGCTGGCGCATATCGCCGGGCAGCTGGCGCAGCTGGACTACGACTTCCTCTACAGCCCCGCCCAGCAGTTGCTGTCGATCGGCTACAACGTCGACGACCAGCGCCTGGATAGCGGCCATTACGATCTGCTCGCCTCCGAAGCGCGCCTGGGGATCTTCGTGGCGATCGCCCAGGGCAAGTTGCCGCAGGAGAGCTGGTTCGCACTTGGCCGCACGCTCACCGACACCGGCGCCGAGCCCACGCTACTGTCGTGGAGCGGCTCGATGTTCGAGTACCTGATGCCCGATCTGGTCATGCCCAGCTACCCGCAGACCTTGCTGAGCCGCTCGATGCGCGGTGCGGTGCAGGCGCAGATCCGCTATGGCACCGCACGCGATGTGCCGTGGGGCGTGTCCGAATCGGGCTACAACACCGTCGATACGCGGCGCAACTATCAGTACCGCGCATTCGGTGTGCCCGGGCTCGGGCTCAAGCGCGGCCTGGGCCAGGATCTGGTGATCGCCCCCTACGCCAGTGCGATGGCGCTGATGGTCGAGCCGGATGCAGCCTGCCGCAATCTGCAGCAGCTGCAGGCGCTGGGATTTGGCGGGCGTTTCGGCTTGTACGAGGCGATCGACTACACCCCCTCGCGCGTGCCGCGTGGCGAACAGCATGCGCTGGTGCGCTCGTTCATGTCGCATCACCAGGGCATGGCGCTGCTGGCGCTGGACCACGTGTTGCGCGATGCGCCGATGCAGAAGCGCTTTGTCGCCGACCCGCAATTCCAGGCCACGCTGTTGCTGTTGCAGGAGCGTGCACCGCGCGCTGGCGTGTATGTCAAAGGCCTGGCCGACGCCGCCGAGCGCCCGGTGGCCACCGAAGCCGGCATGGCCTTGCGCATCCATCGCGACCCCAATCTGCCGCAGCCGGCGCTGCAATTGCTCTCCAACGGGCGTTACCACGGCATGCTGACGTCGGCCGGTGGCGGCTACAGCCGCGCGCGCGACATGGCGGTGACGCGTTGGCGCGAAGACGGCACCCGCGACCACTGGGGCACGTTCTGCTATCTGCGCGATGTGGACAGCGGCGCGGTGTGGTCGGCCGCGCATCAGCCGACCTGCGTGCCGGTGGAGCGTTACGAGGCGATCTTTTCCGATGCCAAGGCCGAGTTCAAAGGCAGCCACCAGCGTTACGACAGCCATCTGGAAATCGCCATTTCCGCCGAAGACGATGTGGAGCTGCGCCGCTTGCGCATCCGCAACCGCTCGCGGCAGACGCGGGTGATTGAGATCACCACCTACGCCGAAGTGGTGCTGGCACCGGCGCAGGCCGACGAGGCGCATCCGGCCTTCAGCAACCTGTTCGTGCAGACCGAAATCCTGGCCGACAAACAGGCGCTGCTATGCACGCGCCGCCCGCGCGGGCATGACGAAGCGCAGCCGTGGATGCTGCATCTGGTGGCAGTGCACGATGCCGACGTGGCGTCGATCTCCTACGAGACCGACCGCGCCGCATTTGTCGGGCGCGGGCGCAGCACGCGCAATCCGCTGGCCTTGCACGCACACGCGCACGCCAGCCTGTCCGGCGCGGCCGGCTCGGTGCTGGACCCGATCGTGGCGATCCGCTGCCGCATTTCGCTGGCGCCGGATCAACAGGCGCAGGTGGACATGGTCTACGGCGTCGGCACCCAACGCGAGGCCTGCACCGCCTTGATCGACAAGTACCGCGACCGCCGTCTGGCCGACCGCGTGTTCGATCTGGCGCTGACCCAGAGCCAGGTCATCCGCCGGCAGATCAACGCCTCGCTGGAAGACGCGATGCTCTACGAGCGGCTGGCCGCACGCGTGCTGTTCGTCGACCCGCAACTGCGCGCCGACAGCGAGGTGTTGCTGCACAACCATCGCGGCCAGTCGGCGCTGTGGAGTCACGCCATCTCCGGCGATCTGCCGATCGTGCTATTGCGCATCACCGACCCGGACAATCTGGATCTGGTGCGCCAGCTGGTGCAGGCGCACGCGTACTGGCGCCTGAAAGGCCTGCGCGCGGATCTGGTGATCTGGAACGAGAGCCAGGCAGGCTATCGGCAGCAATTGCAGGACGCGATTGTGGGCCTGATCGCCGCCGACCCCGAAGCCAATGTGCTCGACCGCCCCGGCGGCATCTTCGTGCGCGCCATCGAACACATCTCGCAGGAAGACCGCGTGCTGCTGCAGACCGTGGCGCGCGCGATCCTTAGCGATGCCAACGGCACCCTGGACGCGCAATTGCAACGCCACCCCAGCGCGCGTGCGCATCCGCCGTTGCTGGAGCCCATCCAGCAACTGGACAGCGCCGATTACCTCAGCAGCACCCACGCCGCCTACCTGGACCGAACCCTGCAGGCCGCCGCCGAAGAACCGGTGCTGTTCGACAACGGCCTGGGCGCCTTCGCCGCCGGCGGCCGCGAATACCGCATCACCCTGGACGAAGGCACCGCCACACCGGCGCCGTGGTGCAACGTGATGGCCAATGCGCAGTTCGGCAGCGTGGTCAGCGACAGCAGCCCCGGCTACAGCTGGGCCGAAAACGCGCACGAATTCCGCCTCACGCCGTGGCATAACGACCCGGTCGGCGATGCCTCAAGCGAAGCGTTCTACCTGCGCGACGAAGACACCGGCCAGGTGTGGTCGCCGATGGCGCTGCCATGCCGCGGCAGCGGTCGCTACACGGTGCGCCACGGCTTCGGTTACAGCGTCTACAGCCATATCGAACACGGCATCGGCAGCGAGCTGTGGGTGTTCGTGGATGTGGAGCGCCCGATCAAGTTCAGCCATCTGCGGTTGAAGAATCTTTCCGGCCGCCCACGCCGGCTCAGCGTCACCGGGTACGTGGAATGGGTGCTGGGCGATATCCGCGCCCGCTCGCAGCTGCATGTGGTCAGCGAGGTGGATCTGGGCAGCAGCGTGCTGACCGCGCGCAACCCGTACAACACCGAGTTCGACGGGCGCGTGGCGTTCTTCGATGCCGATGCACCCAGCCGCAGCATCACTGCCGACCGCAGCGAATTCATCGGGCGCAATGGCAGCCTGGCAGCACCGGCCGCGCTCACGCGGCAGCGTTTGTCCGGGCGCGTGGGTGCCGGCCTGGACCCGTGCGCGGCGATCCAGATCCCGGTCACGCTGGCGGCCGAACAGAGCTTCGAAACGGTATTCCGCCTGGGCGCGGCGGTGGATCGCGACACCGCACTGACACTGGCACGCCAGAGCCGTGGCGTGGCCGCCGCGCACACCGCCTTGCTGGCGGTGCGCGCGCATTGGCAGCAGGTGCTGGGCACCGTGCAGGTGACCACGCCCGATCCAGCGGTGGATCTGCTGGCCAACGGCTGGCTGCTCTACCAGACCATCGCCTGCCGGTTCCTGGCACGCAGCGGCTATTACCAGTCCGGTGGCGCGTACGGCTTCCGGGATCAGTTGCAGGACAGCATGGCGATGGTGCACGCGCAGCCGGCGCTCAGCCGCGCGCATCTGCTGCGCTGCGCCGCGCATCAGTTCGTACAGGGCGATGTGCAGCATTGGTGGCACCCGCCACAGGACCGCGGCGTGCGCACGCAGTGCTCGGACGATTTTCTGTGGTTGCCGCAGGCGCTATGCCGCTATCTGGATGTCACCAACGACGCCAGTGTGCTGGACGAGCGCGTGAGCTTTATCGACGGGCGCGCCCTCAAGCCCGACGAGGAATCGTATTACGACCTGCCGCAGATCACCGCCAACATGCAGTCGCTGTACGCGCACGGCGTGCTCGCCCTGCAGCGCGGCATGGCACGGCTGGGCGAACGCGGCCTGCCGCTGATCGGCAGCGGCGACTGGAACGACGGCATGAACCGGGTCGGCAAGGACGGCAAGGGCGAGAGCGTGTGGCTGGGGTTCTTCCTCTACGACACGCTGCTAAGGTTCGCAGACGTGGCCGTGCAGCGCGACGATGCGACATTCGCGGCGACCTGCCGTGCGCACGCCCACGCCTTGCGCAATGCGCTGGAACAGCATGCCTGGGATGGGCGCTGGTACCGGCGTGCCTGGTTCGACGACGGCACGCCGCTGGGCTCGAGCGACTCGGACGAATGCCGTATCGATTCGCTATCGCAAAGTTGGGCGGTGCTGTCCGGTGCGATGGACCCGGCGCGCGGTGCGCAGGCGATGGAAGCGATGCGTCAGCAACTGGTGGATGCCGAGACCGGCATCGTCAAGCTGCTGGTACCGCCGTTCGACCGTACCGAACACGACCCCGGCTATATCCGCGGCTATGTGCCCGGCGTACGCGAAAATGGCGGTCAATACACGCATGCGGCGGTGTGGGCGACGATGGCCTTCGCGCATCTGGGCGACAGCGCGCGGGCCTGGCAACTGGCCGGCATGATCAACCCGATCCACCACGCCCGCGACGCGGCGGGCGTGCAGCGCTACAAGGCCGAACCCTATGTGCTGGCGGCCGATGTCTACGCAGTGGCGCCGCACGCCGGCCGCGGCGGCTGGAGCTGGTACACCGGCGCAGCCGGCTGGATGTACCGCTTGCTAACCGAATCGCTGCTCGGCCTGCAACGCCATGGCGAGCGCCTGCACCTCGTGCCGTGCATCCCGGCCAGCTGGCCCCAGTACCAGCTGCGCTATCGCTTCGGCACCAGCACCTACGTCATCGACGTCACCCAGCGCCCCGGTGTCGAGCCACGGCTGGAAATCGACGGCATAGCGCAAGCCGAGCTTGCTTTCACTCTGGTCGACGACGGTGCGGTCCACGCTGTCGCCCTGGACTGGCCGGGAGACGCGACATGAGCACACGCATACGCACCCACACCAATCACCAGCTTTCCGATCTGGGCAGAATGTTGTCAGTATGGCCGCAGCGGGTGCGCGACCCCAGCCAGTTCTGGCCGCAATTCGATGCCTTGGCCAAAGGCATTCTCGACGAGGCCGCCGAGGCGGATCTGCAACGCGTGCAACGTCGCTTGCGGCAGCTGTTGCACCGTCACGGACTGACGCGAAGGAGCTGAGTCGTAGAGGCGTTTGGATTCAGTCAAACGCTGAGTTAATCGAGCGCGCGGTGCCCTCACCGCTCGCGGGACACGCCGTAAACCCGTCCCTGGGGGCTCGGTGGCGGCGTCCATGCCGCCACACGGTCCCGCAATCGGCGAAGGCACCGCACCAGAGATTTTGCTGGTTGCTTTGAGAAGAGCTACGCACACCGACCATCTCGACGGGTCCTTGCCCGCCCACCGTCGCGGGACCTTACGCGGCATGGATGCCGCGTAAGAGCTTACAAGGACGTAACTGCAGCGTGTCCCGCGATGGTGGGCGGGCAAGGGCCCTGCAGCCAAGCCCCAGATCATCCGCTCTACATCCGGTCTATCCGCGCAACCCAAAGACACAAGACAACCAATATTTGGACTCGTCGCGTCGCTTGGATGCGATAAAAAAGCCGAGCTCCTCGAGGGCATGACGCGCTGTGCCGCCGGTCCACCTTTATCCGCCACATGCAGTGCTGCACGCTGCTGTGATCGACGACGCGCAGTCGCCACGCTTAGACTCCGCGTTTACACGCGTCCAGGCCGCTGGTGATCGATCTCAATGACATTGCGTTGTACGTGCAGGTCGTGCGCAGCGGCAGCTTTGCCGAAGCCGCACGCCGGCTGGGCACTGCGCCCAACAGCGTGAGCCGGCGCGTGCAGCAGCTCGAAGCGCAACTGGACACGCGCCTGATGCAGCGCTCCACTCGCAAACTCACCCTCACCGACGCCGGCCAGGCCTTTTACGAACGTTGCGCCGATGCGGTGGACGGGCTGACCTCGGCCGGGCAGAGCCTTGTGGCCGGTGGCGACGAAGCCGCCGGTCTGGTGCGCGTGGCGGCGCCGGCGGATTTCCTGGATTTTTTCCGGGTCGAATGGGTGGGCAAATTTCTCGCCGCGCATCCGCGGGTACGGCTGGAATTCGTACTCAGCGATGCCAAGGCCGATCTGATCGCCGAGCGTATCGATGTGGCCTTCCGGGGCGGTGTAGTGACGGACCTGGGCTATGTCGGCCGCCAGATCCTGGCCGACACCAACGATGTCCTGGTGGCCAGCCCCGGCTACCTACAGGCGCGCGGCAGGCCGTTGCGGCTGGACGAATTGCCGCACCACGACTGCATCAGTTTTCCGCATCCCAGCGGATATGCTACCTGGACACTGGTCGGCCCGTCCGGGCTTGCCGAAGACGTCCAGGTGCAGGCGCGCATGGCCGCCACCACCGCGCGCGCGCTGCGGCTAGCGGCGGTGGCCGGGCTCGGCATCGCGTTGTTGCCGCAGGCACTCACGTGGCCGGATATCAACGAAGGTCGCCTGACCGTGGTGCTGCCGGATTTTCAACGCAAGGGCCAGAGCCTGTACGCGCTCTACCCGAGCCGACACCATCTGCCGCGTGCGGTCTCGGCGTTCATCCAGGCCGTGACGACACGATTGAATGCGCCTGAATGCAACGAGGTGATTGGCTTGGCAAATAGCGCCGCGCTGCGCGGCGTGCGGTGATTGCGTGATGCCAAGGGAGGCGGTTGCAACGCCCCCAGCGATGCAGCATCAGTGCCGACATCCTTTGAAGCGCTGTTGGCGCCCGCCACGCGGGCAACGCACTGCATCGAGCGGCACGCTGTCCGCTCGATGCAGTGTCACCACGGTTGAAAGATCAGCACCGGGCATTGGGTGGCTTGATCGCCGCCGCAGGCGATGCCAGCGGACAAGCGTCACGCGCTACCCCGCTCAGGCAGCAAGCCCATCGATCTGCTGCTGGGCGCTGGCGATACCCGCCTGGCGTGCGTCTGCGCCGGTGGCCAGACCTTCGGCAACGATCACTTCCGGGTTGTGCACACCGATGAACCCCAGCGCCGTGCGCATATAGCTCTCTGCATGCTCCAGCGATGCCATCGGCGAGCCGGCGCCATAGAAGCCGCCACGCGCCACCAGCAGAATCACGCGCTTGTTGCCGGCCAGCCCTTCGGGCACGCCCTGCGCGTTGTAGCGGAAGGTCTTGCCGGCCACCAGCACCCGATCGATCCAGGCCTTGAGCTGGGTCGGGATGGTGAAGTTGTACAGCGCCACGCCGATCACCACAGTGTCCGCATCCAGAAACTCCTGCAGCACCGTCGCACTGGTGGCCAGCTCGGCGGCCAGTGCCGGGCTCTGGTCGCCGGTGGGGTTCTGCTGCGCCGCCAGATGCGCGCCGGACAGGTGCGCCAGCGGCTCGGCAGCCAGATCGCGGTAAGTCACGGCGATATCGCTGTTGCCGGACTGCAGTTTTGCAACGGTGGCCGCCGAGAGCTGACGGCTGACCGAATAAGCGCCGAGGATGCTGGAATCGAGATGGAGCAGTTTCATGTCAGTGCCTTTGTAAAAAAGTATGGGGTGTGAGAGTTCGGCGACGCGTGGCGCAAGCGCACCCGCAGCGACGTGGTGGAACTGGTGGTTGAAGATGAGGTGCCGGTAAGGCGTGCTGGTTGGAAGGCGTACTGCGCCCGGAAGTCTCTGTCGCGCGCTGGTGTGCCGGGCAATCCGCGTGCTGTGTGCCGGCCACGCGGCAGCCCTGCCTCGGCTGCCGGTGGCGCCCGACTCAGGCCAGGCGGCCCCGCGCACGCAGCTGTTCGCCGATGCGGCGGATTTCCGCCTCGCCCTGCGCCAGGGCGGCCTTGCTGGTATGCACCGAGTAGTGGCCCATCACCAGTTCGTGTGGATGCTTGACCGCCGAGCCCAGCACGAAGGAGGTAGCACCCACCGCCAGCATCTCGATGGCCTGCTCGGCGTCCTGGAACACCGCCATTTGCCCGCTGCCGATGGTGTCGGCCGCTTCCAGCTGCCCGCCGTGCACCGCGATCCAGGCCACCTCATGGCCGGCCGGCGGCACATAGCGCCAGGTCTCGCCATCGCGCAGCTGCACGCTCAGGTAGGTCATGTCGGCCGGTGCCGGGATTTTGCTTTCCAGTGCGCCGTAGCGACCCAGCAGCACGCGCACCGGGCCGTCTACCGGCACATCGTTGGGCGACAGATACAGGCTCTGTGCCGGGGCGTTTTCCAAGGCGGCGGGCAAGGCGACCCACAGCTGGAAGCCCTTGGCCGAGGACTGGCCGACCGGCACGCCGTCGTGCCAGACGCCATTGCCGGCGCGCATCCATTCCACCCCGCCGGTGGGCAAGGTGCCCTGCTGGCCGGTGCTGTCTTCGTAACCGACTTCGCCGTCCATCAGGTAGGTCAGCGTGGCGATGCCCGAATGCGGGTGCATCCCCATCGGCGCACCGCCGATCGACGGCTTGACGGTGAACAGGTCCAGGAACACGAACGGCTTGAGCAGCTGGCCCAGGTCGCCCGGGCTCATCAGCCGGGTGATCGGGCCGCGAGTGGTGCCACGGGTACGGAACACCACCGGGCGTGGCGCGGCCTGCACGCTGCTCTCGCGCTGCGGCCGAGCGGTGTAGGCGGTGGCCAGTTGTGCGTTCATGACAGATCCCTTTGCGGTGGCGGTGGGGCGCGCTGCCCCGTTGAGCAAAGAGTAGAGACGCGATCATTGATGGACTAGCCGGAAGATTTGTAGTGGAGTCGTCCAGATCTGGAAGTAATCTCACTTCCGGCATAGCCACGCATCAATACAGACAGGACCCGACGCACGCATGATCGGTAACGTCAAAAAGAGTTGACGGACCTGGGCTTTAATGTAACCGTGTCGTCAACACATCGACTAGATCGCCATGCCAACCAGTACCCGCTTCGCCGTTGCCGCCCATACCCTGACTGCCCTGGCCGTCAGTGGCGGCAAGCCAATGCGCTCGGAAGACCTGGCCTATAGCGCCAACACCGGCGCAGTGGTGATCCGCGGCCTGCTGTCGCGGCTGACTGCCGCCGGGCTCACCAGCTCCCAGCTCGGTGCCGGCGGCGGCGCCCTGCTGGCGCGCCCGGCCGAGGACATCAGTCTGTTGGAGGTCTACCGCGCGGTGGAAAACACCGAACTGTTCGCCCTGCACCGCACGCCGCCGTGCGAGGCCTGCGCAGTGGGCGGCAACATTCTGCAGGCATTGCAGCCAGCGCTGGAACGCGCGCGGCAGGCGATGGAACAGGAACTGGCCGGCGTCAGCGTGGCGCAACTGGCTGCAGACGTCGCGCGGCTGGGCAAGTTCAGCATCCCGTTGCAGTGGTAACCCCACCCTGCATTTCAGTTTAAATGTCGCCATGTCGGCGACATACATCAGGAGTAACACTATGAGTATTGGCATCATCGGCGCAGGCGCTATCGGCAGTGGTTTCGCCCGTCTTCTGGCCAGCCGGAACATCCCCGCGCTGATCTCCAACAGCCGCGGCCCGGAATCGCTGCAGGCCTTGGCGGCCGAGCTTGGCCCATCGATCACGCCAGTCACTGCGGCCGAGGCGGCCCAGGCCGATATCGTGCTGGTGGCGGTGCGCTGGCATGGCCTGCCGGCTGCGCTGGCCGGGCTGCCCGACTGGAACGGCCGCATCGTCATCGACAGCAACAACGCCTTGATGGACGTCGCCCCCGACTCGCCGGAAGCCACCGACCCCGATAACCCGATCGGCGCCTATGGGCTGAAGGCGATCGACACCGGCGGCCGCCCCTCCAGCCAGGTGTTCGCCGAGCTGGTGCCAGGTGCGCGCGTGGTCAAGGCCTTCAACCATCTGGACTCGCAGCTGCTCGGCAAGCTGGAGGTGACTGAAGGCAAGCGGGTGTTCTTCATCGCCGGCGACGACGCCGATGCCAAGGCGCAGGTCGCCCAGTTGCTCGCGCAACTGGAATTGGCCAGCGTCGACCTGGGCCCGCTCGCCACCGGCGGCCCGTTGTTCGAGTTGCCGTTTGGCCCGTTGTCGGTGGCGAGTTTCGTCAAGCTCTGAGGGGCTGGGATTGGGGATTGGGGATTGGGGATTGGGGATTGGCGGACGGCATCCACGCTTCCTGTGCGTCTGTGCGCAAGGGCAGTGGTCACCCAATGCCGGCGGGGCGTCGCTAAAGCGAAGCCCCGTTGCGGTCATCGGACCTGCTGCCACGTCATGTGAAGGACGCAAGCCCGCCCGCGGGCCGCTTTCTGTCCGCGGCCTTCATGCCACGCCAACAACGCTTTCTTCACGCTTGCGCCATTCTTCCGCTGGAGACCACCGATGATCCGCACCCTCGCCCCGCTCGCTGCCGTGTTGTTGCTCTCGGCCTGTGCATCCAACCAGGTCGCGCAGGTGCAGCCCATCGACGGGGCCATCTCCGGCCAGTGCCATATCGACAAGGTGCGCGGCGCGGTCGGCCTGGCCGCGGCGGCGCAGACCATCGAACGTGCGCGCGTGGACAGCGACAGCCTGCAGGTCAGCGTGCGCCGCGGCGAGCGCGCCACCGGCGGCACCACTGCCAGCGGCCTGGCCGACCCGGCCCAGGGCGCCAGCGAAAGCGGCGGCGATCACCTCACCGTCGAGACCGGCCCGAACAACAATATCACCGCGATCTACTGCGGCTGAGCGGAGCCGCTGGCACCGGCGCACCCGCGTCGCCGTCCCTGGAACGGCGACGTGCGCAGCAGGCACGTGCCACGTTGCCTGCTGCTGCCGGGACCATGACCAGAGATCGCGCTGGCGAACGGACCAGCGCGCTGCTCGGCTCAATCTGCACGGGCTTGCAGAAACTGCCGTCGGCCTTGGCCCCGATGCCAACGGCACCATGCCGCGCCGTCGGCACGGTGCTTATCACCGTCGAGCGGATCAGAGCACGTCCGCCGGTAGATGCTGGACACAGGCATCCGCGTTGGACAGCACCAACGCCGCGCGCCATTGCAGTTCGCCAGGATCGGCGCTCAACGTGACATCGCACGGCCAGTCGTAACGGCTGATGTCGCTCGTCCCGCTTTCCATTGCCAATCCTCCACGCTGGATAACGGCGCCAACCGTAGTGCGATTGCATGCATCGCTTGGACAGAGCCTACAGATCACGTGGATGCGCTAGGGCTTCAACACACCAAACGTGATCTGCCGATTGTCCAGAGTGCGCGTTACACGTTGCGGCGCACTAGTGCCGCTGCAGTTGGTGCGCAGCTTCTAGCCGATTGACGCGTTGCTGCATCCATAGTGCGGTTTGCCTGTCGCTCGCCTGTACAACGCAGGCGTTGAGCACGTGCCGCGCATCGCATTCGGTCATCGCCTGCATCAGCAATCACTCAGAAAATTGCTCGTTGATGACACTGCATTGCAGCGCCAACGTGGCATTGCCAAGGTGCCAATACTGATAAGAACCTGAACTCTCGTGGCCGAATCGCAGCGAGGACCGACTACGGACAGCGTCTTGCTTTAGCCTTGTTTTCCGCACAATCGCGCGTCTGCGTCGATGTGCGCAGATGTTGCTTGAACGAACTCTTTCAATGTTGTGAGGATAGATGGCTCGTTCGTATATGACGTCGTTTTTTCGCGAATGGCTCACCGCACCCTGCTCCGTTGCCGCGATACTCCCCTCCGGACGCGCACTTGCTTCCATCATCACTTCCGAGTTGTCGGAACGTACTGGCCGTGTCCTCGAACTCGGGCCGGGCACCGGTGTGTTCACCCAGGCGATGATCGACAAGGGCGTGCAGGAAAACAACCTCACCCTGCTCGAGTACAACGCCACCTTTTCTGCGCTGCTCAAGCAGCGCTTTCCGCGTGCAAGACTGCTGCAGATGGATGTTGCCGAGCTTGAATCGGTCCCGCGCATCGATGGTGCGTGCGTCGATGCCGTGGTCTGCGGCCTTGGCTTGTTGAACATGCCGGCGCATCAGGTGGCTGCGATCTTGCGTGGCGCCTTCATGCAGTTGAAGCCTGGTGGCCGGCTGTATCTGTTTACCTACGGAATCAGGTGCTCGGTTCCGGCACAGATCCTCGACGCGCTCAACCTGGAAGCGGTCAGGATCGGGCGCACGTATCGAAACGTTCCGCCTGCGACGACCTATCGCGTCCAACGTCGCGCATGCGCAGCATAGCCTCAGGCAGATTTTGCACGGCGCAGGCTCGGCCCGGCCACCTTGCGCGGCTTGCTGCTGGTCTTGCGTGGCTTGCTGCGCGAGTCGGTCAGAAAGCGTAGCGTCGCTGCCTCCCATTGACGCTCGCCGCGCACGCCGGTGGCCATGGCCTGCAACTGACCGGCGCGCCAGCCTTCGAAGACGCACGGGTCGATGTAGGCCTTGCGACACACCGAGGGTGTATTGCCCAGCGCGTCTGCCACTTCGCGGATGACATCGTTCTGCACCTGGGTCAGCGCGCGTTCGCTCATGCGCTCGGGCAGCGGCAAACGTGCCAGACGTTGCAATGCCGCCAGCGTGCCGCCCCAGGTGCGGAAATCCTTGGCGGTGAAATCCTCGCCCATCGCCTCGCGCAGGTAGTCGTTGACCTCGCCCGAATCCACCGGCTGCAGCTGGCCGTCGTCATCGCGGTACTGGAACAGCGATTGCCCCGGCAATTGCTGGCATTCGCGGATCAGTTTGACCAGTTGCTTGTCGTCCACCTCGATATCGTGATCCTGGCCGCTCTTGCCGCGGAATTTGAGCCGCGCACGTCCGCCGCGCAGGAATTCCATGTGCCGGTTGCGCAACGTGGTCAGCCCGTAGGAACGATTGCTGCGCGCATATTCGGCGTTGCCTACGCGCACCAGCGTGTCGGCCAGCAACGCCACCACGATCGCCAGCACCTTCTCACGTGGAAATCCCGGCAAGACCAGATCGCGGCGTAGCCGGCGGCGCAACTTGGGCAGCGCCTGACCGAAGGCGATCACCCGCTCGAACTTGCCCTCGCCGCGCACCTGCGCCCAATCGGCGTGGTAGCGGTACTGCTTGCGCCTGCGCGCATCGCGGCCGGTGGCCTGCAGATGGCCGTTGGGCTTGGCACAGATCCACACCTCGGTATATGCCGGCGGAATCGCCAGCGCGCGGATGCGCTGCAAGGTGTCGGCATCGGCCACGCGCTGTCCATCCGCGCTGCGGTAACTGAAGCTCTTGCCGGCCTTGCGGCGGCTGATGCCGGGCTGTTGATCGTTGACGTAGGTGAGCCCGGCCGCGCGCGCGGTGGCCTTGGCCTGTGCAACCGCGGCCACGCTCGCCACCGCAGCAGTGGCAGCTACCGCGCCGGCGGCAACGGTGGCCAGCTTGCCGGCGGCGCTGGCGGTGGCGGCGGCATTGCGAAGAACACGTTTGGCTTTCATTGCGCACGGATCGAAGGACAGGCGCCGATTGTTGAGCCGGGCAGGACTAGGCCGCGTCAACGCTGCGACAACGCCATGTGGGCAAGCGATGCCCGCGAGCAGGTTTTCTGCTTATGCTTGGGCTTCCCCTACTGTGCTGGAGTCATCGATGCGCGCTGTCCTGCCTACCGCCCGTCTGGCCTGTACCCTGGTCGTGCTGGCGGCATTGACTGCCTGCGGTTCGCCGCAACCGGACGAGCAGGAAGCCGTCTCCGCCAAGGCGCAGCAAGCCGCCGAACAAGCCGCCGCACCGGCACCGGCCGCCGCGCCCGAAGCGCCGCCGATCGGCAGCTGCGATGCCACCCAGGTGCAATCGCTGGTGGGCCAGGCGCTGACCGATGCGGTGAGCGACCAGGCCCGCACCGATGCCGGCGCCAAGTCGGTGCGCGTGCTCAAACCCGGCCAGATGACCACGATGGAGTTCAACGGCGAACGGCTCAATCTGGAAGTGGATGCCAAGAACGTGATCGCTTCGGTGCGTTGCGGCTAAGTACCGGTTGGCGCCTGTTGGCGAACAGGCGCCAAGCCAGCTGGCACAAGGCCTTGCGGCCGCCCTCGTTGCAGCTGTAACGGTGTATTGCGGCACCGCATCAACTGTGGTCTAGTCGATCATCCGGTGACCTCTTCGAAACGCTCCACGGATCGAGCGCTGCAACGTCGTCGCCGCTCTCCCAGATCGCAAAGAGGCAGACATGGCCCCCCGCACTCGCCAAGGGCTCAACGACTACGGTCTCTACAACAGCGCGCGCGATGAGCGCGACGCCTGTGGTTTTGGCATGGTCGCCCAGTTGGACGACCAACCTTCCCGCTCACTGGTGGACACCGCAATTGCGGCGCTCTCGCGCATGACCCACCGCGGCGGCGTGGCGGCCGACGGGCTTACCGGCGATGGCTGCGGCCTGCTGATCCGCAAACCCGATGCGTTCCTGCGCGGGCTGGCGCGCGATGCCGATATCGCCCTGGGCACGCGCTACGCGGCCGGTGTGGTGTTCCTGCCGCTGGACGAAGCCGATGCCGCACGCTGTCGCACCGAACTGGAAACCCAGTTGCACCGCGCCGGCGTGCAGTTCCGCGGCTGGCGTGTGGTGCCTACCGACGACAGTGTCTGCGGCCAGCTGGCACGCGACACCTTGCCGCGCATCGAACAGGTATTCGTCGATGCCGGCGCCGAGCAGAGCGAAGACGGCTTCACCCTGGCGCTGTTCCTGGCGCGCCGCCGCGCCGAGCAGGCGCTGCGCGAGGTGGAAAACTTCTACGTCACCACGCTCTCGCCCAACGGCATCAGCTACAAGGGCATGGTGCTGCCGGACAAGCTGAGCACGTTCTACCCGGACCTGCAGCGCAGCGACCTGTCCTCCAGCGCGATCGTCTTCCACCAGCGCTTTTCCACCAACACGCTGCCGCGCTGGCCGCTGGCGCATCCGTTCCGCCTGCTCGCCCACAACGGCGAGATCAACACCATCGAAGGCAACCGCCGCTGGGCGCAGGCGCGCAGCAAGGTGTGGCAGACCCCGCGTTTCGACATCGCCGAGTTCGACCCGGTGATCTCCATGCACGGCTCGGACTCGCAGAGCCTGGACAACATGCTCGAGCTGCTAATCGCCGGTGGCATGGACCTGCTGCAGGCGCTGCGCATCCTGGTGCCGCCGGCGACCCAGTCGCTTGAGTTCAAGGACGCCGACCTGGCCGCGTTCTACGAGTTCTACGGCCTCAACACCGAGCCATGGGATGGCCCGGCCGGCATCGTCGCCTGCGACGGCCGCTATGCTGCCTGCATGCTCGACCGCAACGGCCTGCGCCCGGCGCGCTGGATGCTGACCTCCGACCGCCATTTCCTGGTGGCCTCCGAGGCCGGCGTGTGGGAACTGCCGGCCGAGCGCATCACCCGCAAGGGCAAGCTCGGCCCGGGCGAGATGATGGCGATCGATCTCAAGCGCGGCGATTTGCTGGACTCGGACGCCATCGACCGCATCAACCGTGCGCGCGCGCCGTACAAGCAATGGCTGCAGCAGGGCGTGACCTATCTGCAGACCGAACTGATCGACCCCTCGCTGGTGGAAGAACCCTTCAGCGAGCAGACCCTGCGCAGCTACCACAAGCTGTTCCAGCTCAGCACCGAGGAAGTGGAGCAGATCCTGCGCCCGCTGGCCGAGACCGAGCAGGAAGCCACCGGCTCGATGGGCGACGACACCCCGATGGCGGTGCTCAGCCGCCAGACCCGGCCGCTGTACGACTACTTCCGCCAGGCCTTCGCGCAGGTCACCAACCCGCCGATCGACCCGCTGCGCGAAGGCATCGCGATGTCGCTCACCACCCAGCTCGGCAAGGAGACCAACATCTTCCACGCCGGTGCGGAGACGGTGAACCACGTCATCCTCAACTCGCCGGTGCTCAGCCAGCGCAAGCTGCGCCAGCTGCTGAAGATGGAGCAGTACGTCGAGCGCAACCGCCTGATCGACCTGTCCTACAGCGTGGAGGAAGGCCTCAAGGCCGGCCTGGAACGCATCTGCCAGGAAGTGGAGGCGGCCGCGCGCGCTGGCGCCGTCATGCTGCTGCTGTCGGACCGTTACCCGGTCCCGGACCGGCCGATGGCGCATGCGCTGCTGGCCACCGGCGCGGTGCATCACCGCCTGTGCAAGGTGGGCCTGCGCTGCGACGTCAACCTGATCATCGAAACCGGCACCGCGCGCGATGCGCACCACATGGCCTGCCTGCTCGGCTTCGGCGCCACCGCGGTGTATCCGTACCTGGCCTACCAGACGCTGTTCGACCTGGGCCGGCGCGGCATCCTGCAGCTGAGCAAGGGCGGCGAGCAGTCGCAGATCGGCCGCCGCTACCGCAAGGGCATCTACAAGGGCCTGTCCAAGATCATCTCCAAGATGGGCATCTGCACCATCGCCAGCTACCGCGGCGCGCAGTTGTTCGAGATCGTCGGGCTGGACCCGGACGTGGTGGAGCTGTGCTTTGCCGAGACGCCCGCGCGCATCGGCGGCGTGGGCCTGTCACGGCTGGATACCGAGGCGCGCGAGCTCACCGCATGCGCCTGGAACGACCAGCTCAAGCCGGAAGTGGGTGGCCTGCTCAAGTACGTGCACGGCGGCGAGTACCACATGTACAACCCCGACGTGGTCATGACGCTGCAGCGCGCCACCCGCACCGGCGATGCCGGCGACTGGCAGAAGTACGTCGATGCGGTGCATTCGCGCCCGGCCTCCACGCTGCGCGATCTGGTCCAGCTCAAGCGTGCCGACACCCCGACCCCGTTGGACGAGGTGGCCCCGGCCGAAGATGTGTTGCGTCGCTTCGATACCGCCGCGATCAGCCTGGGCGCGTTGTCGCCCGAAGCGCATGAGGCGCTGGCCATCGCCATGAACCGCCTGGGCGGGCGTAGCAACTCCGGCGAAGGCGGCGAAGACCCGGCCCGCTATGGCACCGAGAAACGCTCCAAGATCAAGCAGGTGGCCTCCGGCCGCTTCGGCGTGACTCCGGAATACCTGGTCAACGCCGAAGTGCTGCAGATCAAGGTCGCCCAGGGCGCCAAGCCCGGCGAAGGCGGCCAGCTGCCCGGCCACAAGGTCAACGAGCTGATCGCGCGGCTGCGCTATGCCAAGCCCGGCATCGGCCTGATCAGCCCGCCGCCGCACCACGACATCTATTCGATCGAGGATCTGGCCCAGCTGATCTACGACCTCAAGCAGGTCAACCCGACCGCGCTGGTGTCTGTGAAGCTGGTGGCGCATGCCGGCGTCGGCACCATTGCAGCCGGCGTGGTCAAGGCCGGCGCCGACCTGATCACCGTGTCCGGCCACGACGGCGGCACCGGCGCCAGCCCGGTCAGCTCGATCCGCTATGCCGGCGTGCCGTGGGAACTGGGCGTGGCCGAGTCGCACCAGGCGCTGGTGGCCAACGACCTGCGCGAGCGCACCATCCTGCAGACCGACGGCGGCCTGAAGACCGGCCTGGACGTGGTCAAGGCCGCGTTGCTGGGCGCCGACAGCTTCGGCTTCGGCACCGCGCCGATGATCGTGCTGGGCTGCAAGTACCTGCGCATCTGCCACCTCAACAACTGTGCCACCGGCGTGGCCACCCAGGACGAGCGCCTGCGCGCGAACTACTTCACCGGCCTGCCGGAGCGCGTGGAGCATTTCTTCCGCCTGCTGGCCGAGGAAGTGCGTCAGTGGCTGTCCTACCTGGGCGTGCGTTCGCTAGACGACATCGTCGGCCGCACCGACCTGCTCGAACAGCTGGAGGTTTCCCCGCGTGCCGGGGTCAAGGTCGACCTGTCGCGCCTGCTGACGCATGCCCGCTACGACGGCAGCCACTGCGCCGCCCAGCGCCTGTACGAATCGCCCGACAGCCTGGCCACGCAGATGGACGGCCTGCTCGCCGATGCGATCGCCAACAAGCGCGGCGGCGACCATCGCTTCCTGATCCACAACACCGACCGCTCGATCGGCGCGCGCCTGTCCGGCGCCATCGCGCGCGTGCACGGCAACCACGGCATGAGCGATGCGCCGTTGAACCTGCGCTTCCGCGGCACCGCCGGGCAGAGCTTCGGCGCGTTCAACGCCGGTGGCCTGCAGCTGGAGCTGGAAGGCGAGGCCAACGACTACGTCGGCAAGGGCATGGCCGGCGGCCGGCTGGTGGTGCGCCCGCCGCGCGGGGCGCGCTTCGAGGCGCGCAGCACGCCGATCGTGGGCAACACCTGCCTGTACGGTGCCACCGGTGGCGAGCTGTTCGCGGCCGGGCGGGCGGGCGAGCGCTTTGCGGTGCGCAACTCCGGCGCGCTGGCAGTGGTGGAAGGCGCAGGCGACCACTGCTGCGAGTACATGACCGACGGCGTGGTGCTGGTGCTGGGCAAGGTCGGCCTGAACTTCGGCGCCGGTTTCACCGGCGGGCTGGCCTACGTGCTGGATATCGAGCGCGACTTCGTGGACCGCTACAACCACGAACTGATCGACATCCACCGCGTCTCCGCCGAGGGCTTCGAGAACCATCGCCAGCATCTGCACACCCTGATCAGCCGCCACCGCGAGCTGACCGGCAGCATCTGGGCGCAGCAGATCCTGGACGAGTTCCGCGACTACATCGGCAAGTTCTGGCTGGTCAAACCCAAGGCCGCCAGCATCGAGTCGCTGACAGAGTCACTCAGGCGTGCCGCCTGAGTAACGGGATTGGTGAATCGGGAATCGGGAATGGTGAAAAGCCCGGTTCGTCGGCTCCACTCCCGTCTCGCAGAACCGCCGTTGCGATTCCCCATTCCCCATTCCCGATTCCAGCCCTATGAGCCGCAAGCAAGCCTTCCAATTCCTCGACCTGCCCCGGACCATGCCCACGCGCATTCCGGTGGAGCTGCGTACGTCCGGTGACTGGGGCGAGCTGTACGGCAAGTTCGACAAGGCCGACGCGCAGTACCAGTCCGGCCGTTGCCTGGACTGCGGCAATCCGTACTGCAGCTGGAAATGCCCGGTGCACAACGCGATCCCGCAGTGGCTGCAACTGGTGCAGGAAAACCGCATCGAAGAAGCCGCCGCGCTGTGCCACTCCACCAATCCGCTGCCGGAAGTGTGCGGGCGGGTGTGTCCGCAGGACCGCCTGTGCGAAGGCAGCTGCACGCTGGAGGAATTCGGCGCGGTCACCATCGGCGCGGTGGAAAAATACATCGTCGATACCGCCTTCAAGATGGGCTGGCGCCCGGACCTGGGCAATGTGCAGCCGAGCGGCTGGCGGGTGGCGGTGATCGGCGCCGGCCCGGCCGGCCTGTCCTGCGCGGACCGCCTGGTGCGTGCCGGCATCGAGGCAGTGGTCTACGACCGCTACGAGCAGATCGGCGGGCTGCTGCAGTTCGGCATTCCCAGCTTCAAGCTGGACAAGTCGGTGATCGGCAAGCGCCGCGAGATCCTCGAAGGCATGGGCGTGCAGTTCCGCCTGGGCGTGGAGATCGGCAAGGACGTCAGCATCGAGCAGTTGCTGGGCGAGTTCGATGCGGTGTTCCTGGGCACCGGTGCCTACCGCTACACCGATGGCGGGCTGCCCGGGCAGGACCTGAAGAACGTGCTGCCGGCATTGCCGTTCCTGGTGCAGAACAGCCGCATCGTCAGCGGCAATGACCCGCACGGCCGGCCGATCGCCGGCTGGGAAGACCAGATGGCGCTACCCGATCTCAACGGCAAGCGCGTGGTGGTGCTGGGCGGCGGCGACACCGGCATGGACTGCGTGCGCAGCGCCATCCGCCTGGGTGCGGCCAAGGTCACCTGCGCGTACCGGCGCGACGAGGCAAGCATGCCGGGCTCGGCACGCGAGGTCGCCAACGCGCGCGAGGAAGGCGTGCGCTTTTTGTTCAACCGTCAGCCGCTGTCGATCGAATCCGGCGCCGACGACGAGGCGATCGGCGTGACCGTGGTGGAAACCCGGCTCGGCGAGCCCGATGCCAGCGGGCGGCGCAACGCGGTACCGGTGGAAGGCAGCGAATCGCTGCTGGAAGCGGACGTGGTGATCATCGCCTTCGGCTTCTCGCCGACCCTGCCCGACTGGCTGGCAGCGCAAGGCGTGGAAGCCGGCAGCAACGGCCGCATCGTCGCACCGGCCGACGACAACGGCCGCCTGCCCTACCAGACCAGCAACCCGCGCCTGTTCGCCGGTGGCGACTGCGTGCGCGGCGCCGACCTGGTGGTCACCGCGGTGGCCGAAGGCCGCGATGCGGCCGGCAGCATCGTGCAGCTGCTGGGCGTCAAGGCGCAGGTCAAGGAACCGGCTGCCGCCTGAGTGCCGACCAGTGCGTGGGCTCGGCGCCCACCGCTGGTTACCGGCTCGCGTGCGGGCAGCCCGCACGCTGCGTTGGCGGCCAGGCCGCATGACGCTGCTCGATGCAGCGCATCCACCGCGACCCACCGTGCGGAGAACGCTCCTGTAGGCGACCAGACTCTCGCCTGACTCATGACCCAGAGCTCCACCTGCCTGCCACGCAGGCCAGACGCCTCGTGGCGCAACGCCGATATCGCATCCGCAAGGTCGTGGTTTGTCCGACCCGCAGCACGCGAGGACACACGCACGCCTCCTCCGCGATCGACACCTCGCTGGACACACGGCGCGCCGGACAGGAGTGCCAGCAAACGCAAGCGCCCAGCCGCCGTGCAGCCTTTCGCACGCACGCTTGAGCCTGCCATCGGCATGGACGCAGGCCCGCGTCGATCTGCAGCCTCGACGATTGCACCCACTATCGAAGTGTGATTTAAGTCACATATCTGCTGTCGCCCTCTAACGCGATCCTGCCGACCCACCTCCAGACGCGCAGGACGCCCTGCGCCGAACCGGATGTGCTCGGCAATGACGGCAGTCGGTCCCATCCCGGTGCGCGATACCGCCGCCGCGGACTCCAGACCTCATTCATCTGTCGCCGCGCCCCGCGGCGGCGAAGCCGTGGGCCCACCAAGGAAGCAACCTCATGACACAGCAACTCACTACCGGCCAATACGGACGCGACGACTGGGTGGACTGGCTCCGCGGTGCCAGCGTGTTGATGGTGATCGTGCTGCACGCCTACGGCTTTGCCTTCGATGCCTACCCGGAACTGCGCGGCGGTGCGGCGGAAGAAAGCAGCGCACTGATGCTGTCGATCGAGCGCCTCAACCGCTCGCTGGCGCCGCTGCGCATGCAGCTGATGTTCCTGCTCTCGGGCCTGTTCGTGGCACGGGGGCTGGACAAGGGCATCGCGCCCTACCTCGGCGGCAAGCTACGGCACGTGCTGTATCCCTACCTGCTCTGGTCGGTGCTGATCTTCGCCCTGCGCGAGGCCGGCTCGGTGCTGGCCAAGGCCGAACCCATCGCCTGGCTGGACCTGGGCAAGATCGCGGTCGGCAACGTGGCACTGACCTGGTTCCTGTTCTACCTGTTCGTGTTTCTGGTGCTGATGCCCTTGCTGCGCCGGCTGCCGGCGCCGTTGGTCCTGGCCGCGACCGTGCTGGGCTCGGTCTGCCTGGGGCCGCTGCTGCGCCAGGGTGCCGATCCGTTCTATTACTTTGCGTTCTTCTACATCGGCACGCTGCTGGCCGGCCGGGTGCCGGCCCTGCTACGGCAAGCACCGCGCTGGATCTGGCCGCTGTCGTGCCTGAGCCTGTGCGCCATCGTGCTGATCGCCAATCTCACCGCGCTGCACGGCATCTGGATCGGCTACCTGCCGCTGGTGCTGATCGCGCTACCGCTGCTGATCACCGCGGCAATGTGGGCCAACCGGCAACCGGCCGCGCAGGCGATCCGCTATGTGGGCCGCAACTCGGTGGTGTTCTACCTGAGCCATTTTCCGCCGTTCATCGTCCTGGCCTACCTGCTGCCGCGCTGGATCGAAGAGGGAACGGTGCTGTTTTTCGCCTTGTTGAGTGTCGGCGTGCTGGCGCCGGCCGTGCTGTGCGTGCTGCGTGCACCGGGCCGCCTGCCCGCGCTGAACCTGCTGTTCTCCGCACCGCTGCCGGTGCGTCGCCCACGCAGCTTGCCTGTCGCCGGCAAGCTGCATGCCTCGCCGGTGTCCGCATAGCGGGAGTGCATGCCGGCAGTGCCGCTCAGCGGCGCTGCCGATCCGGCTGGTAAGGCTGATGTCGTGCGGTCATACGACCACGCACTACCGTTCCAAGCCCCAGGTGATGCATTCCATGCCGCGTCACTCTTGGGCCGACCCTAGCGCCGGCAACCGACCTGCAGCCCTGTGGCAGGGCTGCAGGCCAGGCGATCAGGCCGCCTTGTCCAGCGTGGCCATGTCGATCACGAAGCGGTACTTCACGTCGCTCTTGAGCATGCGCTCATAGGCCTCGTTGATCTGGTCGGCGCGGATGGTTTCGATGTCCGAGACGATGTTGTGCTTGGCGCAGAAATCCAGCATTTCCTGGGTCTGGCGGATGCCGCCGATCAACGAACCGGCCAGGGTGCGGCGCTTCATCACCAGATTGAACACGCTCGGCGAAGGATGCGACTCCTCGGGCACGCCCACCAGCACCATCGCGCCGTCGCGCTTGAGCGCATTGAGGAACGGGTCCAGGTTGTGCGGCGCGGCCACGGTGTTGAGGATGAAATCCAGCGTGTTGGCCTGTGCGGCCATCTGCGCCTCGTCCTTGGACACCACTACTTCGCTGGCGCCCAGGCGCAGCGCATCGGCGCGCTTGCTCTCGGAGGTGGTGAACAGCACCACGGTGGCGCCCATCGCCTTGGCGATCTTCACCGCCATGTGACCCAGGCCGCCCAGACCGACCACGCCCACCTTCTGACCGGGACCGACCTTCCAGTGCGCCAGCGGCGAATACGTGGTGATGCCGGCGCACAACAACGGTGCCACTGCGGCCAGGTTATCGCTGTGCGAGATGCGCAGCACGTATTTCTGGTCGACCACGATGTGGTCCGAGTAACCACCGTAGGTGTTCTCGCCGCCACCGAACATCGGGCCGTTATAGGTGCCGGTGAAGCCCTGCTCGCAATACTGTTCTTCGCCTTCCTGACAGGACGCGCAGCTGCGGCAGCTGTCGACCATGCAGCCGACGCCGGCCAGATCGCCGACCTTGAAGCCGGTGACCGCATCGCCGACCGCGGTAACGCGGCCAACGATCTCGTGGCCGGGCACCGACGGGTAGCGCGTGTTGTGCCATTCGTTGCGTGCGGTATGCAGGTCCGAGTGACACACACCGCAGTAGGCGATATCGATCTGCACATCGTTGGGGCCTGGCGCGCGCCGTTCGAACACGAACGGTGCAAGCGGCTGATCGGCAGTTTGGGCGGCGTACGCGTGGGCTTGGCTCATGGGGAGACTCCAGGATGTGACGTCCCCCGCAACAGTGCGGAAGACAAAGAAATGGGTGGCTCTAGCTTAAGACAGCTACCTGTCGCACTCCTGCGACAGTGCGTCTTGCCTGCCGGGTTGCGGACGCGACCGCAGCGGCATGGTGCGCCATGCGGGTGTTTGCGCACGATCAAATCGGCGTTTGCCGGCGTGAATGGCGCGCTAACGCCGGAGCTTCTACGCTGACCAACCACCATCCTGCCCTGCACCATCCCTGCTGGCCGTGCCCTCCCCCTGCGGCCGCCTACGTCGATGCCGAAGGAGGCTTCCATGTTCCGCTCTCCCCCCAACCTCCCATCCTTGCGCAGTGCCGCACTCGCACTGACCTTGCTGGCCGCACTGCCGCTGGCGCACGCCAAGGAGCCTGCGCGCCCCGGAAAGGAATCCAGCGGCCTGAAGTATGTCGGCGTCAATCTGTCCGGCGCCGAGTTCAACTCACGCAAGAAGCCCGGCACCCTGTTCAAGGACTACATCTATCCGGCCGCGTCGGATTTCAGTTATTTCGCCGGCAAGGGCATGAATACGATTCGCCTGCCGTTCCTGTGGGAACGCCTGCAGCCACAGCTCAACGGCGATCTGGATGCGGCGCAACTGGCGCTGCTGAAGAAATCGGTGAATGCGGCCAAGGCCAACAAGCAGTACCTGATCCTGGATGTGCACAACTACGCCAAGTACAACGGCAAGCGCATCGGCAGCAGCGAGGTGCCCACCGCCGCGGTGGCGGATCTGTGGCGCCGGCTGGCGCTCGAATTCAAGGACGACAAGTCGGTGATCTTCGGGCTGATGAATGAGCCCAACGGCATTTCCGCCACCGATTGGGCGAGCGCGGCGCAAGGTGCGATCAACGCGATCCGCAAGACCGGCGCCAGGAACCTGATCCTGGTGCCGGGTACCGCCTACAGCGGCGCGCATAGCTGGCGCAGCTCCAACTATGGCGTCTCCAATGCCAAGGCCTTGGAGATTCTCAAGGACCCGGGCAATAACCTGGCCTTCGAAGCGCACCAGTATCTGGACAACGACTACAGCGGCACCAAGCCGGTGTGCACCAGTGCCACGGTTGGCGAGGAAAAGCTGCGCGGCTTCACCGCATGGCTGCGCGAGAACAAGCAGAAGGGCTTTCTGGGCGAATTCGGCACCGCCAACAATCCGGTCTGCGACCAGGCGCTGGAAGGCATGCTGACCTACATGGAAAAGAACAGTGACGTGTGGCTGGGCTGGACCTGGTGGGCCGCTGGCGCATGGTGGAAGCCGGAGTATTTCTTCACCGTGCAGCCGGGCAAGGACGGCAGCGACAAGCCGCAGATGTCGATTCTGAGCAAGTACGCCCGCCGCGCGACCAAGTAAACCGCGCGGGAAGGTCGATCACGGTGGTCGCAGCGGTTGCTGCGGCCACCGTTTTTTTTGCGCGCCATCCGCCCTGTCCTGCCACGCGTCACCAATGACATCCACCAACGATTGCAGACAGCGTGCTGCATCCATCGCAGCCACAATCCCATCTGCCTATTGCAGCAGATGCATTGGCTGCCCGCTGCGGAAAGCATGACGCAGCCCACACCTATCGTGCGCTGCACATGGCAAGTGCCGAAGTTCCGCAATCGCACCAGGTGACTTTGCACGTGCATGCGTGTTGATCGCGCAGCAGCACGGTTGCGATTGCGCGTGCTGCGCCGCGCGTTGCGTTCTGATAATTCCCCGCGCAGTGCGGCGCATGTCGCACTTGCGATGTGCATCGCTGCCGCGCGTGCGACGCCAGCAACCTGCGGCGTTGCGATCGCACCACAACTGGCCAGCGATGCGGGATGCGGCGTACTTCCGCAGCCATTCGGCGCAGATTGCAACCGGCATGCAACGCGAGTGACCGCGCGGTGTCGCTTTACCACAACAAAGCGTGTGCATGTTTGGCAATAACTGCGAAGTCGCTCACAGCTCGAATTAAGTGATAGCTCGCATTCGTAGTTTGAATGTCTCGATGCGCTTAGGGTGAAACGCGATGCAGTGTCGTCATGCACGTGGCAGGTCCACGCCAGGGCAATGCATCTCCCCCGCGAATGTTTCAGGAGTCACCCATGCTGCCCTCCCCCACTCCGATGCGCCGGCTGTCCAGCCGTGCGTTGTCATTGCTGCTGCTTGTCATCGTGCTGCTTGCGGGTGTGCCGTTCGCACATGCACAGAACCGCCTGAAGTACGCAGGCGTCAATCTTTCCGGTGCAGAAATCAAATCCTCGCAGAAGCCCGGGGTGCTCAATGTCGACTACCTGTATCCGGCTGCCAGCGATTACCGCTACTTCGCCGGTAAACACATGAACATCGTCCGGCTGCCCATCCTGTGGGAGCGCCTGCAACCCAAGGCCGGTGGCGAGCTGGATGCGGCGCAGCTGGCGCTGATTCGCCAGGCCGTGGCCAACGCAAAGGCCGCCAAGGTTTACCTGATCCTGGATATCCACAACTACGCCAGGTATTACGGCAACAAGATCGGCAGCGCGCGCGTGCCGATCAGCACCTTCAACGATCTGTGGCGACGCCTGGCGCTCGCCTTCAAGAACGACAACAGCGTGATCTTCGGGCTGATGAACGAGCCTTACGACATCAATCCGCAGTCCTGGGCCAACGCCGCGCAGGCATCGATCGACACCATCCGCAAGACCGGTTCCACCAATCTGATCCTGGTGCCCGGCGCGCTATGGAGTGGCGCGCACAGCTGGTATTCCACCGTTGCCGGCCAGTCCAACGCAGTGGCGCTGGCCTCCATTCGCGACCCGCTCAATCGCTACGCCATCGAAGTGCATCAGTACCTGGACACGGACTCCAGCGGCACCAGCGCCGGCTGCGTCAGCAGCACCGCCGGTGCCGACCGCCTGCGCAGTTTCACCCAATGGCTGCGTCTGAATCACAAGCAAGGCTTTCTCGGCGAGTTCGGCACCGGCAACAACGCCACCTGCAACAGCGCACTCAACGGCATGCTGGGCTACCTGGAAACCAACCGCGACGTGTGGGTGGGCTGGACCTGGTGGGCCGCCGGCGCATGGTGGAACCGCAGCTACCCCTTCAACGTGCAGCCCGATGCGCAGGGCCGCGACAAGCCGCAGATGTCGATCCTGAGCGCACGCGCAAAACGTATCACCCACTAGTCGGAGCAAGCAGCGTGCGATGGGCAACCGTCGCACGCTGCGGAGCAAACACCCAGCTCACGCATGTACGCCCGGTACATGCCGATGCCAGGCAGCAGCCGCGCCCAGCCGCGGTGAGCACAGTCCTCACGCAATAAAACGCCAGCACTCAGCGCGCGCTCTAGCGCTCGCTACGTGCGCGCGCGCAACAGCGGTGCAGCGTCAGTGATCCGACGTCGCACCGTTGACGGCGAGCGCATCCATTCGCCGATTTTTCGACAGCGCCATGCATGCGATGGCGGTATCGACAAGCGTGCGCGACCGCTTTGCAACGCGGCGCGTCACAGCGTGCTGTTCCAGAACGTGACCCTTGCGGTAAGTGACTGCGACCCAGCCTACACATTTAATTCACATTCGATGTGGTGGGCATTTCGGCACGGCAGATGCATTGGTTACGACAGGTGTGGCGCACCTCGCGCAGATCGCACGCAAACCGCTGCGACACACCATCCCCGTCGTCGAAGGAGTTGTTTTTATGTCTGCTGTCTCTCAAACGCTGCGCACCGTTTTCCGCTGCGCTCTGCTCTGCATCCTGTTCGGCACATTCGCACCCGTCTACGCACAAACACGCGCACTGACGTATGCCGGCGTCAATTTATCCGGCGCCGAATTCGCATCGTCCAAAAAACCCGGCGTCCTCAATAAGGACTATATGTATGCATCGGCCAGCGATTACACCTATTTCGCCGGCGTCGGCATGAACACGATCCGCCTGCCGGTGCTGTGGGAACGTCTGCAGCCCAGTGCACGCGGTGAACTGGATCCGACCCAACTGGCCCTGGTGCAGCAAGCCGTGGCACGCGCCAAGGCATCGGGCATGTATCTGGTGCTGGACATCCACAATTACGGCAAATACTACGGCTACAAGATCGGTGGCGACGAAGTGCCAATCGCCACATTCGCCGATTTGTGGCGCCGCCTTGCGCTGGCATTTCCCAGCGACAACGCGGTGATCTTCGGGCTGATGAATGAGCCCAATGGCGTCTCCGCCAGCGCCTGGGCTGCCACTGCACAGGCAAGCATCAATGCGATTCGTGCCACCGGTGCGAACAACCTGATTCTGGTGCCCGGCGCATTATGGACCGGTGCGCACAGCTGGTATTCGCCCACCAACGATGGCTATTCCAACGCAACCGCATTGGTCTCGATCTACGATCCGCTCAATCGCTACGCGTTCGAAGTGCATCAATACCTGGATGCCGATTCCAGCGGCACCACCAATGTCTGCGTCAGTGCCACCATCGGTGTCGAGCGTCTGCGTAGTTTCACCGAGTGGCTGCGCACCAACCACAGGCGCGGGTTTCTGGGCGAATTCGGCACCGCCAACAACCCCGTCTGCAATGAAGCACTGCGCGGCATGCTCCGCTATATCGATGCCAATGCAGATGTCTGGTCGGGCTGGACCTGGTGGGCCGCCGGTTCGTGGTGGAACGTCAGCTATCAGTACAGCGTGCATCCCAACAAGGACGGCACCGACAAGCCGCAGATGTCCATCCTCTCGCCGCAGGCGGTGCGCGCCACACGCGCCATTCCGTAATGTGAGGCAGATGGGTTGAGTCACGCGAGCCGCCGCAAGGAGGCTCGCTTTTTTCTGTATCTTCGTACCGGCTATCTATTGGATGACAGGCCGAACAGGACGGTCTCGACGTGGCACCGTGTACGTCGCTCTGAAGCACACTGCGCGTCATTGCGCTGCAACGCCGCAAACACCCGTTGATGAACGTGCTTGCGCATCAGGTGCACCCCGAGCGCATCATCACCGAAGCTTGAGCTCACTGAACTCTTGCCCCCACTTCTGACGGCTATTCACCTGGCAGCGATAAAGCCGCGTCCAGCATGGGCGCACTTCACTGCAGGAGCATCACATGGCACATCGACTGATGAAGACCGCGCTGATCGGCGCACTCGCATTGGCAGCGCAGGGCGCGTTTGCGCAGGCCGCCGCCGACAAGCCGGCCAAGGCACTGACCGCCCGCGAGGTCACCAGCATGCTGACCGACAAGGGCTATACCAAGGTGCACGACGTCAAGTTCGAACATGGCGTGTGGACCGCCGACGCACGCAGCGGCGACGGCAAGGATGTGGATGTGCGTATCGATCCAGTGACCGGCCGCGTGTATGGCGACCAGACCACTTCCAAACTGAGCGAGGCCGACATCCGCGCCGCGTTGTCGACCGGCGGCTATTCCAATGTGCACGATCTCAAGTTCGAGGACGGCTTGTGGAAGGCCGATGCCGAGCAACGCGGTGGGCAGAAAGTGGATCTGCATGTCGACCCGGAAGACGGGCACGTGGTGAGCGTGGATAACGATTGACCAACGCATCCCGGAGTCGGTGACGCGCCGACAATGCGCCGCGTTGATGGCAACGCGTTGTCGGCAGCACGATCGAAGGCCTCTCCCAGGCCGGTGGCATCCTCTCTCAGAAGAGCACCGACCAAGAGACATACTTCAGTGGGATGTGGCACGTGATCTGACGCATCGATGCACTGCATCGACACGGATCGTGACCTCGTCCGCAGCCGCCACGATCAGGACGAACCAACGCAAAGGGCCTCCAACAGGAGGCCCTTTGTGTTGGTCGCGATACGCGGGCGCAGCGCTGCCGCTCACCTTGCAGGCCGCATCACGACGCCATGCAGTAGCTGCATGACATCGCATGCGGTGCTGGCGTCGTTCAACGCGCCGGCGCCGCCTTCTTGCCCTCGGCAGCGGCGTCTTTTTCGGCGTCAGGCGCCGCTGCTGCGGCACCCGCAGCGGGCTTGCCGGCCATCATGCGATCGCGCGCAGCCTTGAACGGGTTGCCGGCATACCAGTTGGGCCAGCGCTGGCCGGCGGCCACCTCCTTGCCCACGCCATACACCGCCTGCAGGTCTTCGATGGTGCCATCGAGCTTCCAGCTGGCCGCATCGTATTCGTCGCCCGGGGCGTGATAGCGATTGCGCCCATAGTCTTCGGCGGCCGCGCGCCCGGCTGCAGTACCGCCCTCACGCAGGTCTTCGCCGCCATCGGCATACAGCGCCGGCACGCCGGCCTTGGCGAAGTTGAAGTGATCCGAGCGGAAATACGAGCCGCTTTGCGGCGTGGCTTCGGCATGCAGGGTGCGGCCCTGCATCGCGGCGATCGGCTTGAGGATATCTTCCAGCTCCGAACTGCCCATGCCAACCACGGTAATATCGCGTGCGCGCCCGGCCACCGACATCGCATCCAGGTTGATCACCGCCGCAATCTTGTCCAGCGGAAAGCTCGGGTTGGCCACGTAGTACTTGGAACCGAGCAGGCCGGATTCTTCCAGCGTCACCGCAACGAACACCACCGACCGCGCTGGCTTGGGATCCTCGTGCGCGAACGCGTCGGCAATCTCGAGAATGCCGGCCACGCCGGTGGCATTGTCCACCGCGCCGTTATAGATGTTGTCGCCACTCTCGCCCGGGTGTTTGCCCAGGTGATCCCAGTGCGCCATGTACAGCACCGCCTCGTCGGCATGGCTGCTGCCCGGCAGTACGCCGACCACGTTGCGCGAGGATTTCTCCGCGATCGTGCTCTTCAGGTCCACCGACCAGCTGGCCTTCAACGGCACCGGCTTGAAGCCACGCTTGCTGGCGTCCTTGTAGGCCTGCGCCAGATCCAGCCCGGCATTGGCGAACAACTGCTTGGCGGTCTCGGCGCTGATCCAGCCCTGCACCGGCAGGCGCGGATCGGGATCGTCCTTGGCCGGCAGGTCGTATTGCGGGCCGGCCCAGGAATTCTTGACCACGTCCCAGCCATAGCTGGCGCCCGGGGTGTCGTGCACGATCAGCGCGGCGGCCGCGCCCTTGCGGGCGGCTTCCTCGAACTTGTAGGTCCAGCGCCCGTAGTAAGTCATGCGCTTGCCGTCGAACAGCTTGGCATCGCCGGTGTGGAAGCCGGGATCGTTGACGAACATGACCACCGTCTTGCCCTTCCAGTCCTGGCCGGCGTAATCGTTCCACTGCTGTTCGGGCGCATCCACGCCGTAGCCGACGAATACCAGCTCGCTGTTGTCCAGCTTGACCTCGGCCTGGCCGGTGCGGGTGCCGACCACGATGTCGGTGCCGAAGGCCAGCGTGCGGGTCTGCTCGCCGCTGCGCAGGCTGGGTGCGGTGGCCGCATCGGCGGTGGTTTCCACCATCGGCACGTCCTGGAACCAGCTGTCGCCGTTGCCCGGCTGCAGGCCGATGCGCTGCATCTGGTCACGGATATAGGTGACGGTCTTTTCTTCGCCCGGCGTGCCGGGGCCGCGTCCTTCGAACTCGTCCGAGGCCAGCGTCTTGACCAGCTCGGCAAAGTCGCCGCTGGTCAGCTCCGGCGAGAAGGCGTGGCGACTGGCCGGCGCGCTGGGCGCGCTGTCGACCGGTGCCTGCGCGGCGGGCGCGCTCGGCGCATCGGCGGGTTCACGCTTGCAGCCGGCCAGGGCCAGCGTCGCGGCCAGGCACAACAGGATCTTGCGGGGCATCGGGACTCCTCGTGCGGCGAAGGTCCCCCGATTCTAGGCGCTGGGCCCGTGGTGAGCGCGTCAGTCCTTGGGCGCCACGTCGCTGTCGAAGCTGCGCGCGGTAGCGCCGGTGACGGCACCAATCTTCGCAGTGCGGTGCACGTACAGGCTGACCTCGCGCTCGAACTCCAGCGGGCCATCGACCACCGCATCCGGGCCGATCACCACGCGCGGCTTGCGCGCAGGCTTGAACGAGAAGCTGAAGTTCGGCTTGGTGACCTCGATCCCGCCACGCACATGCGAGCGCACCCCGACGGTAATGTCGCCGTTGACGGTCTCGATGCCCTCGCCGAGCTCGGTTTCCACCAGGCCGATGCTGCCGTTGACGGTTTCCACGCCGCCGCTGATGCGGCTGCCGCGCTCCACCAGCACGCTGCCGTTGACCGTCTCCAGCCCGCCGGACACCACCACCTTCTGGCCCAGCGTGATCGCGCCATTGACCGTGGAGACATCGCCGGTGCGGGCGTTGTCGCCGATCTGGATACTGCCGTTGACCGTTTCCACACTCCGGGTCTGCGCGCCGGCGCCGACCTCGATGGAGCCGTTGACGGTGTCCAGCCCGCCATAGACCTTGCCGGCCTCGGCGCTGATGCGGCCGTTGACCTTGCTGATGTCCTCGTCGGCCCAGGCGCTTGTGCAGACCAGGGACAATGCCAGAAGAAGATGCTGGGGCTTCATGCTGAACCTTGCGCGGCGGCGGCTGTCTTGGGCGTGGCGGCGATCACACCATGCTTGGCTACAATCGCGCACCTGCCTGAAGTCACTGGACCTTTCGTTGCCCCTGTCGCCCGCCCCGCGATCGCGCCTGCCGTCCGCCCCCGCCAGCGGCCGCTCCCGCGCGTGGCTGGCGGCGACCGTGCTGGCCTGCACGCTGCTGGGCAGCACCGCGGCCGGTGCGCAAAGCCAGCGCGAAACCGAGCGCAAACTGCAGCAGCTGCGCGACGAACTCAAGACCATCAGCGCCGACCGCCGCGAGCTGGAGGGCAAGCGCGGCAACGCCGCCCAGCAACTGCGCCAGGCCGATGAGAAGGTGGCCAGGACCTCGCGTGCGTTGAGCGAGACCGAAACGGCGATGCGCGAGCAGGAACAGCACCTGGGCAAGCTGCAGCAGGACCGTGCGCAGCTGCAGCGCGGCCTGCAGAACCAGCGCGTGCAGCTGGCCGCGTTATTGCGCGCTGCCGACCAGGTCGGCCGCAACGCGCCGTTGAAGGTGTTGTTGTCGCAGGACACCGTGGGCGATGCCACCCGCATGCTGGCCGATCATCGCTACGTGCAGAACGCGCGTGCGCAGCGCATCCAGGCACTGACTACGCAGCTGGATGCGCTGACCAAGGTGGAGCAGGACATCGCCAACCGTCGCCAGGCACTGGATGCGGCGCGTGCGCAGCAAAAGGCGCAGGCCGCATTGCTGCAGAAGGATCGCTCGCAGCAGGCGGCGACCGTCGCGCAGCTGGACGACCGCTACAAACAGCGCGCCGAGCGCGAAAAAGCCCTGGGCCAGGACGCCAAATCGCTGGAGCAGCTGCTCGCCAACCTGCGCGCGGCCGCCGCCAAGGCCGAGGCCGAACGGCGGGCTGCCGCCAAACGCGCCGCCGCCGAAGCCGCCGCGCAGGCCAAACGCAGCAAGACCGAGCGCCCCGAGCGTCCCGGCAAGACCCCGCCCAAGGTCATTGCCAGCGCACCGGCGCCCAAGGTCGGCGGCCTGAGCTGGCCGGTCTCGGGCAACCTGCTGGCGCGCTTCAACGCCACCTTGCCCGACGGCCACACCAGCAAGGGCGTGCTGATCGGCGCGCCCAAGGGCAGCACCGTCACCGCGGTGGCCGATGGCACGGTGGTGTTCTCCGACTGGATGACCGGCTACGGCATGATCCTGATCGTGGACCACGGCAACGGCTACATGAGCCTGTACGCGCACAACGACACACTGTTGCGTGATGCCGGCGCGTCGATCAAGCGCGGCGAAGCGGTGGCCAAGGTCGGCAGCTCGGGCGGGCAGGGCGTGCCGGCGCTGTACTTCGAACTGCGTCGCAACGGGCAGCCGGTGGATCCGTCGAGCTGGTTGCAGCGCCGCTGAGTGCCGCGCACGCTTCGCGTGTGCCGGTGCATGACCGCCGCCATACCTGGCCCTGCCAAGTCAACGCGGATTTACCGCGGCTTCGCGCATAATCCAGGCTGCTCCGTTGCGGGGCGTCTTATCTCTTTGTCGGAGTGCTTCATGCGCGTAGCCGTCCTGTCCGTTGCCCTGTCGCTGGCGTTGTTCGCCTCACCCGGTTGGGCGCAGAAAGCCAGTCCCGCCGCCGCCCAGGCCACTGCGGACGATCCGGAAGCCAACGAAGCCGCCGTCTCCAAGGTGCCGCTGGATGAGATCCGCCGCTTCGTGGCGGTGTACAACGCGGTCAAGCAGGCCTACGTCGACCCGGTCGAGGACAAGAAGCTGATGCACGCAGCGGTGCGCGGCCTGCTCTCGGATCTGGACCCGCACAGCACCTATTTCGACAAGGAAGATGCCGAAGCCTTCGACGAGCAGGCCACCGGCGCCTACGACGGCATCGGCGTGGAACTGCTGCAGCAGCAGGACAACACGCTCAAGGTGATCGCGCCGATCGACGACACCCCGGCCGCGCGCGCCGGCATCCGCGCCGGCGACGTCATCGTGGCCATCGACGGCAAGCCGATCGACGCCAGCAAGGCGATGGAGCCGCTGCGCGGCGAATCCGGCAGCAAGGTCGTGCTGACCATCGTGCGCGACAAGGCGCCCAAGCCATTCGATGTGACCCTGCAGCGCGAGACCATCCGCGTGGCCAGCGTGCGCAGCAAGCTGCTGGAACCGGGTTATGGCTATATCCGCATCAGCACCTTCCAGGCCGACACCGGTGCCGACTTCCAGAAGAACCTCAAGCAGCTGCAGGCCGGCGGCAAGTTGCGCGGCCTGGTACTGGACCTGCGCAGCAATCCGGGTGGGCTGCTGACCTCGGCGGTGCAGGTGGCCGACGACCTGCTCGACAAGGGCAATATCGTCAGCACGCGCGGGCGCATCTCCATCAGCGATGCCAAGTTCGACGCCACCCCGGGCGATCTGCTCGGCGGCGCACCGGTGGTGGTGCTGGTAGACGCCGGCTCGGCCAGTGCTTCGGAAGTGCTGGCCGGCGCGCTGCGCGACAACCAGCGCGCGCGCATCATCGGCAGCCGCACCTTCGGCAAGGGCTCGGTGCAGACCGTGCTGCCGCTGGACAACGGCGACTCGGTCAAGCTGACCACCGCGCGCTATTACACCCCCAGCGGCAAGTCGATCCAGGCCAGCGGCATCGTGCCGGAAGTGCTGCTCACCCCGGAACCGCAACCGGGCGATGCCGACGTGCCGGCCAGCCTGGCCGACTTCAGCGAAGCCACGCTGCCGGGCCATCTGCGTGGCGATGCCGAAGGCGAGGAGGGCTACAGCGCCGGCGACGTGCTGCCGGGCGATGGCCCGATCGCCTCCGCGCTGGCCGAGCTCAAGCAGCCCGGCTCGGCGGCCAAGGCGCAAGCCGCGCTCAAGGCCAAGGCACAGGCAGCGCAGAAGGCCAGGGCCGCCAAGACCGCGGCCGAGCCCAAGCCGGCTGCCGCGCGCCCGGCCGCGACCGACAAGCCCAAGCCTGCCGACAAGCCGAGCGAACCGGCTGAAAAGGCCAAGCCAGCGCCGCCAGCCGCACCAGCGGCGCCTGCGCCGGCCGAACCGGTCAAGTAATCCGGCCACAGCGCAGCGGGCCAATCACCCGCTGCGCGCCAGGCCCGATCGCTACGCGTCGGCACTGCGACGCCACCTGCACGCATCCCTGGATCACCCGGCCACCACAGCGCCGGCGGGTTTGGACCCCGAAGCGTTTGTAGGAGCGACCCCGGTCGCGACAAGCCTCCCCGATTGCCCAATCACCACCGCGTCAACCAAGCGCTATCGCGTAATCGCCAACACCTCGGGATTGACCAGGTTGCGCGGCGCACCGGCAGCAAATGCGAGCACATTGTCGAACGCCGCTTCGAAGTACAGCGCATAGCTGTCGCTTTCCACGTAGCCCAGATGCGGCGTCGCCAGCACGCGTGGATGCTGCAGCAGCGGGTCGCGCGGATCCAGCACCGGCTCGCGCTCGAACACATCCACCGCCGCCTGCGCCGGCCGGCCCGCATCCAGCGCGGCCAGCAATGCGCCGGGCGCGATCAGCTCAGCACGGCTGGTGTTGACCAGCAACGCATCCGGGCGCATCCACGCCAGATCCTGCGCACTGATCTGGTGGCGGGTCTGCGCGGTCAGGCGCCGATGCAGCGACAGCACATCGCTGCGTTCGAACAGGTCCTGCCGGCTGGCGGCGATGTCGAAGCCATCGCGCGCGGCCTGTGCGCACGAGGCCTCGCCGCCCCACACCAGCACCTGCATGCCGAACGCACGCCCGAAGCCAGCCACGCGCTGGCCGATCCGCCCGTAACTCCAGATGCCCAGCGTACGCCCGTGCAACGCGCGCCCCAGGCCGGGATCGCCCAGCGCCTGCCAGCGGCCCTGGTGCAGCGCGCGCTGGTACTCGCCCAGGCGCCGGCTGGCCGACAGGATCAAGGCCCAGGTCAGTTCTGCCGGTGCCACCGGCGAGCCGACGCCTTCGGCCACCGCCACCCCGAACTCGGTGCACGCAGCCACATCCACATGCGCGCCGATCCGGCCGGTCTGGCTGATCAACTTGAGTCGCGGCAGACGCCGCAACAGCGTGGCGTCCACGCGGGTGCGTTCGCGGATCAGCACCAGCGCATCGGCTTCGACCAGCCGCTCGGCCCATTCGTTGGGGTCGGTGGCCAGCGCGCCCAGCACCTGCACATCGTGGCCGTGCAGGCGCTGCAGGCAGGGCAGGTGACGCACGGCGCCCTGGTAATCGTCGGGCACCAGGATGCGCATCAGCGCGGCTTGGTCGGCAACGGGAACGGCGTGACCACCTTGTCGCCAGTGGTGGCATCGCGGATCACCGACTGGCCCTTCTTCTCGACTTCCTCGATGCGCACGATGCTCTGCATCGGCAGGTGCAGCGTCTTGGTGTTGCCGAACTCTTCGCGCAGGCGCTCTTCGGTGGGATCGACCACCAGCCCGTCGTGCACGTCGAACACCAGCTCGCCGATCTGGTTGAAGCCCCACAGATGGCTGCCGGTGACCTGGCGGGCGTAGAGCTCGTAGACCTTGCCGTGATTGAGGAAGGTGACTTTGTACAGGGGCTTGGACATGCGGCGATTATAGACGCGCCACCGCGCAGCGACGCAGTGCGCGGCCGGCGCAACACGGCGCCCCGGTGCGTCTTGCACGATTGCCGCCGCGCTAGAACCCGTGGCGCTTGCGCAGCCGCCGCGCGATCGCCGCGCGCACATACAGCCCGTAGACGATGCCGAATACGAACCCGGCGATATGCGCCGACCACGCCACCATGCCGAAGGCCGGGCCGATGTAGGCAAACACCACCTGCAGCAGCGCCCAGGCACCGATCAGCAACGGTGCTGGTACCCGGATGAATTCCAGAAACACTCCCAGCGGCAGCACCACGCCCAGCTTGGCGCCGGGGAACAGCGCCAGATAGGTGCCGATCAACGCCGACACCGCACCCGAAGCGCCGATGATCACCCGGTCCGGCGTGCCGATCGCGAAGATTGCCGCCAGATTGGAGGCCGCGCCGCCGACCAGGAACAGCAACAGCAGGCGCCACGGCCCGAGGATGCGCTCGGCCGGCAGCCCGAAGATCAGCAGGAACACCAGGTTGCCGAGCAGGTGCGACCAGTCCGCATGCAGGAACAGCGCGGTGAACAGCCGCAGCACGCTGCCGTCGCGCAGCGTCGCCCACCAGTCGCCCAGGTTGGACACGCCGCTGGACAGCGCGCCCCAGTCCAGCCACAGCGTATTGCGTGCCTCGCCGGGCCGGCTGATCGACCACAGATAGGCCAGCCACACGGTTGCGAACAGCAACGGCACTGCCCAGCGCGGGGTGGGTTTCTTGCGGGAGGGGAGAGAGACGAACATCGGAGTGGCACTCTAGCGGGTTCACGCTCCTGAACCCATCCCTAACCTGTCCAGCCGATCAAAACGTGCTTCGTTATTGTTCGGTTAATTGTGGTGGGTATACTGCGTACGGCGTCGTATGTCGGGGGGGGGTTTCCGGCGCGCTCCAGCAGCCACTTGGCGCTGGGCGCGGGCGCTGTACCGACCACTGCAGTCTTTATCCGGAGAGCACCACCTTATGTCTACCGCTTCCACTCTCAGCCGCGCCACCCTGTTGGCCGTCGGTATTGCCGGCGTACTCGCCGTTGGCCAGGCCCACGGCGCCGCCTTCCAGCTGAAGGAAAACAGCGCCAAGGGTCTTGGCCGCGCCTTCGCAGGTTCGGGCAGCGCCCCGGACGATGCCTCGATCATCGCCAACAACCCGGCCGGCATGCGCCAGCTGGACGGTCGCCTGTTCCAGGCCGACGTCAGCGCCATCAGCTTCTCGGCCAAGTTCCAGCCTGACACCGCCACCTACGCCAACGGCGCCCCGGTCTCCGGCGGCAATGGCGGCGACGCCGGCATGATCGCGCCGGTCCCGGCGATGTACTTCCACGTGCCGTTCGGCGAGAACGACAACATGCACCTGGGTACCTCGCTGACCGTGCCGTTCGGCTTCAAGACCGAATACGACCGTGACTGGGTTGGCCGCTACCACGGCACCAAGACCGAGCTGCAGGCGATCGACTTCAATGTCGCGTTCTCCTACGACGTGAACCCGTACGTGTCCTTCGGTGCGTCGGTGTTCGCCGAGCGTCTGGATATCGATCTGGCCAATGCGGTCGACTTCGGCAGCGTGCTGGCCGCGCGCCGCGTGCCGGGCTTCGCGCCCGGCAATGCCGATGGCTACTCGCGCATCAAGGGCGACAGCACCGAAGTGGGCTTCACCCTCGGCGGCCTGTTCAGCATCGACGAGAACACCCACATCGGTTTCAGCTACCGTTCGCAAGTGGATCACAAGATCACCGATGGCGATGCCGACTTCACCGTGCCGGGTCCGGCTGCGGCAGTCCTGGGCGTTGCCGCTCCGGGCACCTTCGTCGACACCAAGGGCCGCGCCACCGTCAGGCTGCCGGCCAGCGCCACCGCCAGCTTCACCCACAACGTGAACGAGCAGTGGTCGGTCATGGCCGACGTCACCCGCACCGCCTGGAGCAAGTTCGACCAGGTGACCGTGGACTTCGCCTCCAACCAGCCCGACAGCGTGCTGGACTTCTCCTACCGCGACACCACCTTCGCCTCGATCGGTGCCGACTACCGCATGAGCGAAACGCTGACCCTGCGTGGCGGCCTGGCGTACGACCAGACCCCGACCACCGCCGAGCACCGCGACGTGCGCGTGCCGGATGCGAGCCGCAAGTGGGTCTCGCTGGGTCTGAGCTGGCGTCCGTCGCAGCAGGCCGAATACAACTTCGGTTACACCCACCTGTTCACCAGCGACCCGACCAGCGACACCCGCAGTGCCACCGGCGACCGTCTGGCGGGCAGCTACAAGGTGAAGGGCGACGTGCTGGCTGCTTCGGTCAACTACAAGTTCTGATCGTCGTAGCACCACGCATGTAAAGAAAAACCCCGCTACGGCGGGGTTTTTCTTTGCTGCCTTGCACGCGCCACTACGTGCGTTGCAGGCCGGCGGCTGACTGCGGCTGCGCAAGTAGATTCCCGCAGACGATCTAGGCAAGCGCATCACCCAGCGCCATCGCAGTGGCGTACTGGCGTGGCGAGCGCGTGGTGCATGCTGAGGCGCTGTCTTTCTGGGCGACGCAGCGCCGGGGCATGCAACGGTGATGCCTCAGCGGAACGCGCCGATCCAGGCCGCATACCCCGCCAGACGCGCTGTGCAGGCGGTAGCGCAGATTGCTATGGTCGTGCGCATGAGCCAACCCGACTTCATCCAGATCACCGACAACGCCGTCTCGCGCGAGGATTGCGCCGCCATCGTGCAACGCATGCGCGACAGCCGGCAGCTGCATCCCGGCCGCATCGGTGGCGGCGTGTTTCCCGAACTCAAACACAGCCGCGACCTGCGCATCAGCGGCGTAGCCGAATGGGCGGCGGTGGAAAACCGCCTGCAGCAAGCGGTGTTCGAAGGCGTGCTGACCTATCTGCGGCACTATCCACAAGCCCTGATTTCACCGCTGATGCTGCAGGTCACCACCGCCGACGGCAGCCCGCACCGGCTGGTGGCCGAGGACATCGCGCAGATGAGCGACCAGGCGCTGGGCGACCTGGCCCGTACCTGCCTGCGCCCGGGCGCGATCAACCTGCAGTGGTACACCGCCGACCAGGGCGGCTATCCGTACTGGCATTGCGAGCTGTATCCACGCGATGCCAGTGCCGACACGCTGCACCGGCATCTGCTGTGGACGCTGTACCTCAACGACGAGTTCGAACAGGGCGAAACCGAATTCCTGTTCCAGCAGCGCAAGGCCCGCCCGCGCACCGGCAGCCTGCTGATCGCCCCCACCGCCTTCACCCACACCCACCGCGGCAACCGCCCGGTCGGCGGCGACAAGTTCATCGCCACCAGCTGGATCCTGTTCCAGTCGGCGAGTGCCTTGTACGGCGGGGAATAGGCAATCGAGAATGGAGAATCGCAACAGCAGAGCCGCGCTGTTGCGAATCGCTGTCGCCGTTACGATTCCCGATTCCCGAATCCCGATTCCCCGCCCCTAGAACAGACTGCCTTGCGGCGACTGCGGCACCGGCTTGGTCGGCGGAGCGGGGCGGCGGAACTTGGTCGTGTCCAATGCCGGCATGTCGCGTGCGTCGAAACCGCTGCGGCGGTGGGCCAGGGCGAAGCGGCGTGCCAGCAACTCCGCATAGACGCCCTGGCCGCGCAGGCGTGTGCCGAAGGCGCTGTCGTAATCCTTGCCGCCGCGCAGTTGCTGGATCGTGCTCATCACGTGCCCGGCGCGTTGCGGGTAATGGGTCTGCAACCAGTCGCGGAACAGTGGCGCCACCTCGTGCGGCAGCCGCAGCAACACGTAGCCAGCACTGTGCGCGCCAGCAGCGGACGCAGCCTGCAGGATCGCTTCCAGCTCATGGTCGTTGATCCACGGGATCACCGGCGCGGCCATCACCCCGACCGGCACGCCGGCCTCGTGCAGCGCCCGCATCGCGCGCAGGCGGGCATGCGGTGCGGACGCGCGCGGTTCCAGCCTGGCCGACAGATGCGGGTCCAGCGTGGTCACCGAAAAATGCACGTTGACCAGGCCCTCGCGTGCCAGCGGTGCGAGCAGGTCCAGATCGCGCGTGACCAACGCATTCTTGGTGATCAGCGTGAACGGGTGGCGGGTCTCCCACAGCACCTCGATCAGGCGCCGCGTCAGTGCGCGTTTGCGCTCGATCGGCTGGTAGGCATCGGTGTTGATGCCCAGTGCGATCGGGCTGGGCACATAGCCCGGGCGCGACAGTTCGCGGCGCAACAGCTCCGGCGCGTTGGTCTTGGCGAACAGCTTGGTCTCGAAATCCAGCCCGGGCGACAGATTGAGATAGGCATGCGAGGGCCGCGCAAAGCAGTAGCTGCAACCATGCTCGCACCCACGATACGGATTGACCGATTGCGAGAAGCCGATGTCCGGCGATTGATTGCGGCTGATGATGCTGCGCGCGGTTTCCTCGGTGACCTGGGTGCGCAGCGCCGGCGCGGCGAACTCCTCGCCGTCGTCGGCGTACCAGCCATCGTCCACCGGTTGCTGGGTGGTGGTTTCGAAGCGTCCGGGCAGATGGCCGGTCGCACCACGGCCCTTGATCGCAGTTGCCATCGCGTCATCGTACGGCCGGCGGGTCTCAATCGATGCGACCAGGGGCGCGCCACGATGAAGTTTTCAGACCCGGCGCGGCGATCGTGTTGGCCGCATGGTCATCGCGGCGGTGCGTGCGCCCCGTAGAATCCGCGCATGTTCGCATCCGTACAGGGCGCGTGGGATCGGCTGGCCACCATTCCCCACCTCGAAGCGCTTCTCCTCGCCGCCTACGTGCTGTACCTGCTGTGGATCGCCAGCTGGATCGTGCTGCAGAAGCGCGAGCCGGTGGCCACGCTCAGCTGGGTGCTGTCGCTGGCGGCGCTGCCGTACCTGGGCCTGTTGATCTACTACTGGCTCGGTCCGCAGAAGGTCAAACGCCAGCGACTGCGGCGCGGCCGTTCGCGCTCGGGCATGGAGAGCTATAGCAGCGTCTGCCCGCCGGATGCGGACTGCACCGAGCTGGCCAAGATCGCCCAGTCCACCACCGGGCTGGCCCCCAGCAGCGCCACCGAAGTGCACTGGCTGGTGGATGGCGCGGCCACCTATGCGGCCATCATCGAGGCCATCCGCGGTGCACGCGACCATATCCATCTGCAGTACTACATCTTCCAGCCCGACCACAGCGGCACCGCGATCTGCGATGCGCTGATGGAGCGCGCACGCGCCGGGGTCAAGGTGCGCCTGCTGATGGATGCGGTGGGGTCGTCGGCGATGACCCGGCGCAGCTTGCGCACGCTGCGCGCGGCCGGGGTGGAGACTGCCTGGTTCCATCCATCCCAGCTGCTCAAGCCGTTCAAGCGGCCGTGGTTGAACCTGCGCACCCACCGCAAGGTCGTCGTGGTCGACGGCAGGATCGGCTTCACCGGCGGCATCAACGTCACCGACGAGGAGAACGAGCAGGTCCGCAGCGATGCCTACCGCGACCTGCACATGCGCCTGCAGGGCCACGTGGTGCGCAGCCTGCAGCTGGTGTTCCTGGAAGACTGGCTCTACGCCACCGGGCAGGGCCGCGCTGCCTTCCACGGCCAGCAGCTATGGCCCGAAGACGTGCCGAGCCGTGCGCAAGGCGATGTCGACGCACAGGTGCTGGTCTCCGGGCCGGATTCGTCGTGGGAGTCGATCCACCGGCTGATGGTCGCTGCGATTCACGAAGCCCGGCATCGGGTCTGGCTGGTCACGCCGTATTTCGTCCCCGGCGAGGCCGCGCGCATGGCGCTGACCTCGGCCGCACTGGGGGGCCTGGACGTGCGCCTGCTGGTACCGCGCGTCAGCGACTCGCGGCTGGTCACCTACGCGGCGCGTTCGTATTTCGACGAGCTGCTCGAGGCGGGCGTGCGCATCTACGAATACGGCCCGCGCATGCTGCACACCAAGGCGCTGCTGGCCGACGACGATGTCTGCATCGTCGGCAGCGCCAATTTCGACAGCCGCAGCTTTCGCCTGAATTTCGAGCTGTCGATGCTGTTCCGCGACCAGGCGGTGGCCGCCGAGCTGGCCGGCTTGATCGACGCCGACCTGCAGCAGGCGCAGGAAGTGCGCTTCGTCCGCCACCGGCCGCTGTGGCGCTCGCGGCTGCCCGAAGCCTGTGCGCGGCTGCTGTCACCGCTGCTCTGAGCCGCATCGCCGCGCCCACGTGGAACCGTGCCGGGCGCGGCGCTACACTGCCGCCACTGATCGGGGAGCTTGTCATGCACTGGCTGTTTCTGCTTATGGCATTGGGTGCGCTGGTGCTGGCCTTCAGCACGCCGCACGTGTGGTTGCTGGTGGCCTCGCTGCTGGTGGCACTGCTGTTGCTGTTGCTGTGGACGCGCGGCTGGTTCGCCTCGCGCATGGGCGATACCCAGCGCGACACCAGCAGCCTGATCGACCCGGCCGAGCTGCGCCGCCTGCGCGAGATCGCCGAAGCCCGCAAGGCGGCCGCCCTCAACGCCACGCGCGACGGCGAGCCGCAAGCCTGAGACCGACGCAGTGACCACCCAGCTCAGCGTCAACGTCAACAAGATCGCGGTGTTGCGCAATTCGCGCGGCGGCCACGATCCGGATGTGGTGCAGGCCGCACGCACCTGCATTGCCGCCGGTGCGCAAGGCATCACCGTGCACCCGCGTCCGGACCAGCGGCATATTCGCGCCGACGACGTGCTGGCGCTGAGCGCGCTGACACGCGAGCACGGCGTCGAATTCAATATCGAAGGCAACCCGTTCGCACCACCGCGCGACGGTTATCCGGGCCTGCTGGAATTATGTCGTGTCACCCGCCCCGAACAGGTCACCCTGGTACCGGATGGCGATGGACAGCTGACATCCGACCACGGTTTTGATTTTGCCCAGGACACCGCCCACCTCGCCACGCTGATCGCCTCGTTCAAGGCGATCGGTGCTCGCGTCAGTCTGTTTGTCGATGCCGACAACCCCGCTATCGCGCAGGCGGCAGCACTCGGTGCAGACCGCATCGAGTTGTACACCGGCCCGTATGCGCAGGCGCATCTGAGCGGCCAGCCGGATGCTGCATTCAAGCTGTTTTCCAGTGCGGCGCAACGCGCAGCCGCCGCAGGTCTGGGCATCAATGCCGGACACGATTTGTCGCAGGCCAATCTCGGTGATTTTCTGAGCGCTGTCCCCGGTGTGCTCGAAGTCTCGATCGGCCATGCATTGATCAGCGAGGCCTTGTATCAAAGCCTGGATGTAACAGTGCGCGCCTATCTGGACATACTGCGCGGCGCATCGATCAGCGCTTGAGATAATCAAGTTGATTATGTGGATGCGTTGCTTGGTTACCGGACATTAAATCGGGGCAGGGTCTCTGCCCCGATTCAATCGTTATCGATGACTTACGGCTGATTTACCAGGCTGGTTAATCACCCATTTACTGCACAAAACTGATGCGATCCACCTGCGCATTCTTGGCTGCAGCCAGCACCCTGGCCATCACCGCGTATTCGGCATCCGCACTGGCAGCGATGCGCAGCTCTGGCTGATTGCCGGCTGCCTGGCGCATCTGTTCGATCAACCTGGGCTGCAATTGCTGCAGCGTTATCGGGCTGGCATTCCAGAACACTTGCCCGCTGGCGTCCACACGCAACGCGATCGGTGCAGGCGGCTCCATGCGTGACTGGGCCTGCTCGCTGCGCTGTGGCAGGTCCACCGTGATTGGCCGCGCCAGCATCGGAGCGGTGACGATGAAGATGATCAACAACACCAACATGACATCCACCAGCGGCGTGACATTGATCTCCGCCAGCGGTCCCCGATTGCCTGCCGTACTGAAAGCCATGACTGCCTCCTGTGCTATGAGGGTGGGTGCTGCACGGTCGAGCATACACCTGGTCGGCAGTGAGGGAAGGGCAGGGCAGACGCCTCTGGCGGGCCAAGCCCCGAAGCGTGCCGTTGCGACTTGCCGCTGCACCTCCGGCGGTTTGCTTGCGCGGACGACCTGAGGGTCACTGCAGGCATCACTCACCCGGTGCCCGGGAAACGGATACCAACGTCCTGGCAAACAGCCGGCCGCATCCGTGCGTGTCGAACATAGCGGCAGCAAGCACCCGATTGATCGAGCATAAAAAAACGCCACCGTTTCCGGTGGCGTTGCAGTCGCGTCATGACTGTTGTGTTGCGGTCTTGCGATGTCTTACTGCATGAAGCCGATTTTCTTCATCTGCGAGTTTTTCGCCGCAGCAAGGACCTTGGCCATCACTTCGTACTCCGCATCTTCATTGGCGTCGATGCGCAGTTCCGGCTGATTGGTCGGATCGGCCTGCACCACCTCTTCCATCTTCTGCTGCAACTGCGCGACCGGGGTCGGGCTGTTGTTCCAGAACACCTGGTTGCTGGCGTCGATCCGCAACTCGATCGGCGGCGGCGGTTCGGTCGTCTGCGGTGGCGGGTTGAGCACCCGCTGCGGCAGATCCACGGCGATCGGGTAGGTCATGATCGGCGCGGTCACGATGAAGATGATCAGCAGCACCAACATCACGTCCACCAGGGGCGTGACATTGATGTCGGCCATTGGGCCGCGGTTTCCACCGGTACTGAATGCCATGGCTTACTGCCCCTTCTCTTTGGTTGCGACGAAGCCGACGTCCAACATGCCCTGACCCTGCGCGATCTTGGTGATCTCGTTGATCGTACGCATCTTGGTCGTGCGGTCGCCACGCAAATTGAGCGGCGGCTGCGGTGTCTGCTGTGCGGCAGTAGACAGGCGCGATTCCAAGGCTTCCTTGGAAATCGGCTCGTCGTTCCAGTACAGCGACCCGTCTTCCTTGACGGCCAGGGTGATCGGCGCGGCGCGTTTCTCCGCATCTTCCTTCTGGATCAGGTTGGCCTCTGGCAGCTCCACCTTGACCTTATGGGACATCAGCGGTGCCGTAATGATGAAGATGATCAGCAGCACCAACATCACGTCCACGAGGGGCGTCACGTTGATGTCGGCCATCGGGCCACCGCTGTTTCCACTACTGAAGGCCATAACGGGCTCCGTCTAAATCGTTGCGAAGTCGTTCTTTACTACGGATTAGCGAACGCGCGAACCAGTGGCGAAGAAGTCGTGCAGGTCGTGGGCAAAGGTGTCGAACTTGGCGATCACCGAGCTGTTGACCTTGGAGAAGAAGTTGAACGCGAACACGGCCGGGATTGCGACGAACAGACCGATCGCGGTCATGATCAGCGCTTCACCCACCGGGCCGGCAACGGCGTCGATGGAGGCCGAACCGGTTGCACCGATCTTGATCAGCGCACCGTAGATGCCCCACACCGTACCGAGCAGACCGACGAACGGCGCGGTCGCACCGACGGTGGCCAGCAGGGTCATGCCCGACTGCAGCTTGGTGCTTTCGCGGGTCACGGCCTGACGCAGGGCGCGATCGACGAATTCCGAACGGCTCAGGCTCTCGCCCAGGCCACCGGTGCTGCCTTCGGCGCGCTGGTGGTGAGCAGCAGCCTGCGCTGCGTCCAGTGCGATCTTGGAGAACGGCTCGGAAGCCGGCTGCTCTTCCATGGCACGGATGGCGTCCTGTGCATTCGGGGCATCCCAGAACGCGGTGGTGACGCGGTCAGCCGCGCTCTTCAGACGGGTGGCACGGAAGATATTGATGACGGTCCAGTACCAGGAGGCAGCGGACATGGCGATCAGGGTGATCAGAACGACCCAGGACACGGCGAAATCGCCGGGGCTGGACGTCATTTCAGTGATCAAGTGCTCGAAGCCCATCTGCGACAGGGCGGCCGACGGATTGGAGCCCCCTGCAGCGGCGGCGATAAAGAATTCCTGCAGCATGACGCTTACCTTTGTTGTGTGTGGTGATGAAGGGTGGAGCGAAAGGAAGACAGGATCCTGGGCCGACCGTGGCCGGCCCGTGGGATCAGTTCAGAGCAAAGTTGACCGGGACGCGGACACGTCCGGCGGCTTTCTGCCCGTTGACAGTGGAGGCGTTGAACTTCCACTTGCGTGCTGCGTCCATCGCGGCACGGTCAAGGTCGCGGTTGCGGCTGGACTTTTCGACCGACACATTGGTCACGTTGCCGCTTGCATCCACATCCACGATCAGGATGACCTCGCCTTGGACACCGGCACGGAATGCAGCCGGCGGGTACTTCGGCGGGTTCATGTTCTTGGACGAGATATCGACACTGGCGCCGATGTCACTCGGCGGTTGCGGCGGAGCCGGCGGGCTCGGCGGCGTGACGATATCGCTGGGACGCGGTTCGGGAACATCGACAACCGGAGCTTCCGGCGGCGGCGGAACCGGTGACGGCTTCGGCGGCGACAGATTCTTGACCGGCGGTGGCGGCTTGTCTTCCGGCGGCGGCGGCGGCGGCGGCGGCGGGGGAGGAGGCGGTGCATCCACCAAGGTGACCATGGTGGTGCGCTCCTTCTCTGCCGGAGCCTTCGGCGCCACTGCAGGGATCAGCAACATCATCAGTGCAGTGAGGTGCAAGGCAATTACGAAAGCAATGCCGATAATGCGGGCCCAGCTCAGACCCTGGTTCCCGGCATCATAGTCATGCCTGTGGATAACGAGTTGTTCCGTCATGCGCCAATGGCTCTTTCAGTGGGGGCCCCGGATCACTGTGATGATCCCCAGGTTTTCGGACGGCTTTGACACCGCAGGAACCCCCAAGCTTATACCAATCCCGAGTCCTGTAACCACTAAAAACACAGGGATTTCGGGGGTTTATTTTCTTTTTTACTTCAGATTGATGATCTTCTTGGCGTCATCAGGTTTTTTGACACCCTTGGCGATTGCCTGCTGCGCGGCCTGCTTGGCCTCCGGGATGCGACCTTCCGAATGCAGCACCTTGGCCAGATTCAGATAGGTCTCGCCGTCCTTGGAAAGCGGTGCGGCTTTTTGCCAATTCTCGATCGCCTTGGGCACGTCTTCGCTGTAGTAATACGACTGTGCGAGCGCAAGGTATGTCTGATAATCGGGTTTAAGGATGCCTTTTTGCATACCTTCATTGATGACCGCGATGACGTCCTTTTCCTTGTTCTCGGTGTTGGCGTAGATGGAATACAACTGCTTGTACTCCTTTTCTTCGGTCAACTGCCCGGCAGCGCGCAGCTTGTCCATCACTGCGGCGGCCTTGTCCATCTGGTCGGCCTGCATATACATGCTGGCCAGGTTGAGCTGGGCCTTCTTGTCGTTCGGCGTCTTGGCGGCGAGCGCTTCGGCAGCGGCCACGGCTTCACCGGTCTGGCCGGCTTCGGCGTAGGACGCCATCAGCAACTGATTCCAGGTGTCCTTCGGCTCGGGCGAGGCGGCGATGGCCTGCTTCAGCACCGGAATGGCTTCCTTGTAGCGCTCGGCCTGGTACAGCGCCTGACCCTTGAGGATCAGGTCTTCCGGACGCTGCGACTTGCTCTCTTCCAGATACTTGTCCAGCGTGGCCAGGCCTTCGGCCTGCTGGTCGTCCTGCATCTGCAACTGCGCCAGCATCAGCATCGACTGGAACTGGCCGTTGTTGTCCAGCGCATTGAGGCCGATCGCCTGCTGCAGGTACTTCTTGGCAGCGGCAGTGTCGTCCATGTTGTACGCCGCCTGGGCGGCCAGCTGCGAGGCCAGCGCCTTGTCGGCTTCGTTGGCCGAGCCATTGGCAAGGATCTCGTCGGCCTGTGTGCGCACGGCCGGGAAGTCTTCGCCCTTGTTGAAGGTTTCGATCAGCTTCTGCAGCTTGCTGCCCAACTTGGACGAAGGCTTGATCGTCGGCGCGGCGCGGGTGGACTGCGGATACAACTCTTCGGCCTTGCCGCTGTTCTTGGACTTGCGGCTGGCGCGCTCGGACGACCGATCCGACTGCGCAACCGCGTCGGTGACGACAGCCCCGCCCAGGGACGCGGCGATGAACAGGGACAACAGGGCTTGCTTGCGGTTGAGCAGTTTCATGTTTCACCTCGGACGAGCCGCCGTCGGGCGGTACGAAAAGCGGAATAAACGCTGTACGAAAAATCTGAGCCGGCAAACTTAGCAGAAAGTCTCAGTTCCCGAAAACGGTTTCCATGCTGTGTTGCGACATTCGGTACGTAAGCGCTGCGAAATCAGCCGCAACGCGGCACGCGCCCGTCCTGTCGCGCCTGCTGGTAAACCGGTTCGAGTTGGTTGACGTCTGCCTGCAGTTCGCGGATGCGATTGGCGGGGTCGGGGTGGGTGGACAGCCACTGCGGCTGGCGATTGCCGCTGGCGGCCATCATGTTCTGCCACAGCGTGACTGCCTGGGCAGGGTCGAAGCCGGCCTGGGCCATCAGGCGCTGGCCGACCACATCGGCCTCGCTCTCCTGGGTACGCGAGCCGGGCAGCAGGAACACGGTCTGGGCAGTCATCCCGCCGACTTGGTTGACCGCACTGGCGGCGCCGTCGCCGTAGGCCGCACCGGCCAACGCGCCAATGATGCCCAGGCCTGTCTGCGCGCCGAGCTGGCGGGTGATGCGCTCTTCGTGATGGCGGGAGATCACGTGCCCGATTTCGTGCCCGAGCACGGCAGCCAGCTGATCCTGCGTCTTGGCGACGGTGAAGATGCCGGTATTCACGCCGACCTTGCCACCGGGCAGCGCAAATGCGTTGGCTTCGTTATCGACAAACAGCGCGGTTTCCCAGCGGGTTTCGCGCCACTGCGGCGGCAGTTGCGCCACCAGCGCATTGACCACGCATTGCACGTAGGCGTTCTGCTTGCCGTCGGTGCTGACTTTTTCCTTGGCCTTGGTCTGCGCGAACGATTCGGCGCCAAGCTTGTCGAGCTGGTCCTGCGTGACGCCTCCCACCACCTGTCGGCGGCCGGTCGGCGAGGTTGTGGTGGCACATGCCGTCAGTGCAAAGACGGCGACAACGATCAACAGCCTGGCTTTCATTCAATCCCCCTTGAACCCTGGGGGCATTTTGGCAGGCTCGTCTTAACTTTTCGTCAAACGGCTCAGCCGATGCCAAAAAAGTACAGCGCCGCCAGGGCGGTAGCGTTGTTGACGCCATGCGCCACGATCGGTGCCCACAGCGTGCCGGTGCGCCAGTACAGCCATGCGAACGCCGCGCCCATGCCGCCGTAGACCAGCCATAGTTGCGCGATGGCGGCCGGTCCGTTGCCGCTGACGCCGGGCACTTCATGCACCAGCGCAAAGATCGCGCTGCTCAGCGCGATGCCCAGCCAGGGCCGGCCGGCGGCGAGCAGGCGGCCGAACAAGACGCGTCGGAACAGCAATTCTTCGTACGCCGGGGCGATCGCCACGGCAAACACCACCAGCGCCAGCGGCCACTGTTTGATGGCTTCTTCCATCAGCGGCAGGTTGGTCGGCACCGGTTTGATGCCCAGCGCGGACGCCGCGACGCTGACCAGATTGCTGAGCAGGAACACGCCAACCGCGATCAGCGCGGTCCAGCCCCAGGTGGAGGCACGCCTTGCAGCGGCGCGCGAGGCCCGGTGTTCGTCTGCGCTGGCGCGGCGGCGCCAGTAATACAACAGCAGCGCCGGCGAGGCGGTGCTGACCAGCGCGGTGAGCAATTGCACCAGCACGCCGGGTTGGCCGATGGTGGCCATGATCTCGCTTGAGGACAGCGTCAGGCCCTGCGCCTTGGCGGCCTGCACGGCACTGACACCGCGGAACACGCCCCAGAGCGCGAACCCGGCCACGCTCAGCGACAGCAGCAGGCCGGTAGCGATCAGCACATCGATGCCGAAGCCGAGCAATGGCGGCAGCAGCGGGGCGGTGCCGGCGGCCGGCGTCGGTACCGGCCTCGGGGAAGGATCTGCGCTCATCGTCGTCCTGAAAAAACCGCAGGCGTCGGCGCAGCGCCAAAGCGATGCGCCGACGGGCGACGGTGGCTCAGATGTCCAGGTTGGACACCTTCAGCGCGTTGTCCTCGATGAAGTCGCGGCGTGGCTCGACCACATCGCCCATCAAAGTGCTGAAGATCTGATCGGCGGCCACGGCATCTTCGATACGCACCTGCAACAGGCGACGCGTGTCCGGATTGACCGTAGTTTCCCACAGCTGTTCGGCGTTCATTTCGCCCAGGCCCTTGAAGCGCTGTACCTGGCGGCCGCGCTTGGCCTCTTCCAGCAGCCAGGCATGCGCCTGGGCGAAGCTGGTGATCGGGTGGGTCTTGTTGCCGCGCACGATCTGCGCGCCTTCGCGCACCAGGTCGTGCAGGGCCAGCGAGACCTCGCGCAGCGGACGCAGCTCGCCGCTTTCGAACGCGCCCATCGGCAATACCTGGGTGAATTCCTCGCCCATGTGCCTGCGCACCGCCACCAGCGACGCCGAGGCGCCATCGGTGGCCGGGTCGAAACGCAGCTGGTAGCGCGCCGTGCCCAGGGTGCCGCGGTTGAGCACCGCCTGCAGCGCATCCAGGGTGGGATGCACCTCGCCTTCGGCCTGCAACTTGTCCACATCCAGCGGCGGCAAGTCGATCAGCGCGGTGAGCAGCGCCGGGTCGTAGCGGTGTGCGTTGCGGGCGATCGCCTCGTTGGCGCTGGTGAACAGCATCAACAGCTTTTCCAGCGCCTCGCCGGTGATCGGCGGCTCGTCGGTGGCGGGGATCAGCGCCGCGCCTTCGACCGCGTTGCTGGCCAGATAGGCATTGAGCGCCGCGTCGTCCTTCAGATACAGCTCGCTCTTGCCCTGCTTGAGCTTGTACAGCGGCGGCAGGCCAATGTAGATGTAGCCGCGCTCGATCAGCTCCGGCATCTGCCGGTAGAAGAAGGTCAGCAGCAGGGTCCGGATGTGCGAGCCGTCGACGTCGGCGTCGGTCATCAGGATGATGCGGTGGTAACGCAGCTTGTCCGGGTTGTACTCGTCGCGGCCGATGCCGGTGCCCAGCGCGGTGATCAGCGTGCCGACCTGGTCGGAGGCCAGCATGCGGTCAAAACGCGCGCGTTCGACGTTGAGGATCTTGCCGCGCAGCGGCAGCACCGCCTGGTTCTTGCGGTTGCGGCCCTGCTTTGCCGAGCCGCCTGCCGAGTCACCCTCGACGATGAACAGTTCGGACAGCGCCGGGTCTTTTTCCTGGCAGTCGGCCAGCTTGCCGGGCAGGCCGGCGATGTCCAGCGCGCCCTTGCGGCGGGTCAGGTCGCGCGCCTTGCGGGCGGCTTCGCGCGCACGGGCGGCGTCGACGATCTTGCCGGTGATGGCCTTGGCTTCGTTCGGATTCTCCTGCAGGAACTCCTGCAGGCGCGCACCGAAGGCGTTTTCCACCGCCGGACGCACATCCGAGCTGACCAGCTTTTCCTTGGTCTGCGAGGAGAAGCTGGGGTCGGGCACCTTGACCGAGAGCACCGCGATCATGCCTTCGCGCATGTCGTCGCCGGTCAGCGCGACCTTGGCCTGCTTGGCGATGCCGTTCTGCTCGATGTAGGTGCTCAGCACACGCGTCAGCGCGGCGCGGAAACCTGCCAAGTGGGTGCCGCCATCCTTCTGCGGGATGTTGTTGGTGAAGCAGTACATGGTTTCCTGGTAGGCGTCGGTCCACTGCAGGGCCACGTCCACCACGATGCCATTGTGCTCGCCGGTCACCGAGATCACGTTCGGGTGCAACGGCGACTTGAGCTGCGCCAGATGCTCGACGAAGCTGCGGATGCCGCCTTCGTAGTGGAAATCATCGCGACGGCCGTCGCCGCGCTCGTCGATCAGGGTGATCTTGACGCCAGAATTGAGGAACGACAGCTCGCGCAGGCGGCGCGCCAGGATGTCGTAATGGAACTCGACGTCGCTGAAGATCGCCACGGACGGCTTGAAGCGCAGCGTGGTACCGCGCTTGGTCGAGGCTTCCAGCTGCTTGAGCGGGTACTGCGGCTCGCCCAGCGCGTATTCCTGCTGGTAGTGGAAGCCGTCGCGCCAGATGTCCAGCCACAGGTGCTCGGACAGCGCATTGACCACCGACACGCCCACGCCGTGCAGGCCGCCGGATACCTTGTAGCTGTTGTCGTCGAACTTGCCGCCGGCATGCAGCACGGTGAGGATCACCTCCGCCGCCGAGACGCCTTCTTCCTTGTGGATGTCGACCGGCACGCCACGGCCGTTGTCGGACACCGCAACCGAGCCATCGACCAGGATCTTGACCACGATGTCGTCGGCATGGCCGGCCAAGGCTTCGTCGACCGAGTTGTCGACCACCTCGAACACCATGTGATGCAGGCCGGTGCCGTCATGGACATCGCCGATGTACATGCCGGGGCGCTTGCGGACGGCTTCCAGACCACGCAGCACGGTGATCTTGCTGGAGTCGTAGGTGCCGTTGGGGGTGGGCGAGGTGTTTTGTTCGTCGGTCATGCGTGTGCCGTTAGCTCCACAACACGGGCGCAGGCGACGGAAGCCGCATCGCACCGTGGGAAAAGGGGGATAGCCCGGAAATTATACCAGTCGGCCCACCTGCGCCGCCGACGGTTACGCGGAGGGCGTCAGCACGGCCACTTCGCCGTGTTCCACGTGGAACCGATGCAGCAGCCTGCCGGATTCGGCCAGGCCGGGCGGCATTTCGGTTGCGGTGATCAGTACCTGCGCCGGTGCGGACGCCAGGCGCTGCAGCACGCGGGCCTGGTGGTGGCGGTCCAGCTCCGAGCCCAGGTCGTCCAGGGCGATCACCGGCCATTCGCCGCGCTCGTGGGCGAAGTCTTCGGCCTGTGCCAGCAGGCAGGCGAGGGCGGTGAGCTTTGCCTGGCCGCGGGAGAGCGCATCCTTGCCCGGCAATGCATCGAAGGCAGGCGCCCAATCGGCCCGGTGCGGCCCTTGTGAGGTGTAGCCGTTCTGGCGATCACGCTCGCGTGCCAATAGCAGCGCGTCGGCCAACGACACCTCATGGCGCTTCCAGCCCGGTGCGAACGTCAGCGCGGACAGCCCGAGCGACGGGGCGATCGCCGTGGCGACCGGAATCAGTCGCTCCTGCAGGCGCTCCAGGTAGCGAAGACGGCGCGATGTCAGCGTTTCGCCGGATTCGGCGAGCTCGTGATCCCAGGCATCGAGCATGCGCGGCTGCGCGCCCTGCTTGAGCAAGGCATTGCGCTGTTTGAGCGCCCGCGCGTAGCGCCGCCACAGCGCCAGGAAGTCAGGTTCCACGTGGAACAGCCCCCAGTCCAGGAAGCGCCGCCGCGGCTCACCGCCGCCACTGATCAACACATGGCTGCCAGGCTCGAAGGTCACGACAGCCAGCGCGGCACACAAGGCGCCCAGCTGGGCGACATCTTCGCCATCCAGCCGGCCGGTCCATTCCTGGCCGCTGTGGCGCAGGCCCGCCCGCCGCGTGCGTTCCCTTGTAGCGGCGTTTCCCTCGCGCCACTCCACGAAGACTTCCAGATCGCCGGCCCCTTGCTGGATCAGCCCGTCGCGTACACGGCCACGAAAGCTGCGGCCGTAGGCCATCAGATGCAACGCTTCCAGCACGCTGGTCTTGCCCGCGCCGTTATCGCCGGTCAGCAAGTTCAAGGAACTGGCGGGGTGGAGGTCGACGGTCTCGAAACGACGAAGTCGATGGATGGACAACCGCACTACGTGCATCGATCGGTCTGCTCTGCGCTGTGATCCGGCACCCCGGTCGGAGCGGAGGATACGTGATCGATGCGGATCCTGCCCGTGCAGACGTGAAGTGACCCAAGGGACAGGCAGGGGACAACCTGTGGATAAAAAGCAGGCCCGAACAACCGCTTCCGCTTATCCACAGGTTGTCGACCCCTCTACACGGGTCTAAACACAGGGTTTCGAGGCCTAAAAGTAATTTAAAAACAAACACATAGGGTAGTTTCCGGCGAAATCTGGCCCTACCATCACCACCAAGCTCTTAAATTATTTATAGATTTAAAAGCAAAGCTCGATGTGCATAACTCAAAAACCGGCTTGAGACCAAGCAAATTCAGACGTAGCTGTACGTCTCGGTTCGGAGTGAAGCACTCCGCGCTTGATGAAATTGTTCAGATTGATTCCCGTGCGAATGACTTTGCTTGACGACAAAACCACAGCGCATGACTACCGAATCTCACTGAGGCTGCGACAACGCCAGCTTTTCCCAAAGTCGGCGGGTGACACGAGGAGAAGCCCGTTGTTCCACGTGCATGCCGTGAACCTGCCAACAGGGTCTTCGTAACTCAACAGGTCCCGGGTGGGTTGTTTACTTGCGCGGAGCACACCGATTTCACGTGGCACTGTCCCTGGGCGAAACAGCGTACTGATCCTTGGGGCTGCCTCCAATCACAGATTGGCCAAGCATCCATGCGGACGACAGCAGCGCGCCAGGCTCATGCCCCTTAGTTTTGATATCGCGCGCCTACGACCTTACGCACGTCAATCCAAGCAAATGAACTGATGCGCTTGTGCGGTCGTTGAAGTCTGACTCCCGGGAGTGGCGTCTATCGAAACGTTCCTGGATTGGTGACCGTGCGGCGCTGCTACTCCGAGGATCCTGCCCGAAGGCAGAGCAGCTCCGGCTAATGCACCAGAGCAGCTTGGTACCTAACCAGCGCAAAGCGGATGCCCAAAGACGCTCAAGCCTCTCAAAGCCTTACACCACAACGACTTCAGCGCTCTCGCTTTCCAAAACGAAAAAGCCCGGCTTTCGCCGGGCTCTTAGTGTTCCACGTGGAACGCGGCGTCAGAGACGCAGCGGCATCACCACATGACGCGACTTCTCGCTGCTAGCCTCACGCACCAGTGCCGACGAGTTCGCATCGCGCAGCTGAATGACCACGTGCTCATCGCGCAGTGCAGACAGCGCGTCGAGCAGATAGTTGACGTTGAAGCCGATGGCCAGATCGTCGACCTTGGTGTCGGCCTCGATTTCTTCCTGCGCTTCTTCCTGCTCCGGGTTGTGTGCGCTGATCTTCAGCTGACCCGGTGACACTTCCACTCGCACGCCACGGTATTTCTCGTTCGACAGGATCGCAGCACGCTGCAGCGATGCGCGCAGCGCCTCACGGTCCACCTTGACCTCGCGATCCGCGCCGATCGGAATCACCGCCTCGTAATCCGGGAAGCGGCCGTCGATCAGCTTGGAGGTGAAGGTCACATCGCCACGCTTGACGCGGATATGGCTACGGCCAACTTCCAGCTCCACTTCGCGATCTGCCGCCTCCAACAAGCGCAGCAGCTCGGTCACGCCCTTGCGCGGCACGATGATCTGGCGCTTGGCACCGCCGGATTTCTCCAGCTCGGTCTCGCACAGCGCCAGACGGTGCCCGTCAGTGGCCACGCACCGCAGTAAGCCCTCGCGCAGGTCGAACAGCAAGCCGTTGAGGTAGTAGCGCACGTCCTGCTGGGCCATGGCGAACGCGGTGCGCTCGATCAGCTCCTTCAACGCTGCCTCCGGCACCGCAACCCGCTCGGTGGCTTCGACTTCGTCCACCGACGGGAAATCGTTGGCAGGCAGCGTGGCCAGGGTGAAGCGGCTACGCCCGGCCTGCACCGTGACCTTGTCGCCGGTCTGCGAAATGGTGACGCGGCTGCCGTCGGGCAGGGCACGCAGGATGTCGAACAACTTGCGCGCCGGAATCGTAGTTTCGCCGTCCTGCGCGTCTTCCACCATCGTGCGCGAGATCATTTCCACTTCCAGGTCGGTACCGGTCAAGGAGACCTGTCCGTCCTTGACCTGCACCAGCAGATTGGCCAGAACCGGCAGGGTTTGACGGCGTTCGACCACATTGACCACCTGGGCCAATGGTTTGAGGAAGGCTTCGCGCTGCAGTGTAAAACGCATGTGGTTCCGTGCCCCTATGCTTTAAAAGATAATGGAATAAATCAAAAGCTTGGTGGTGATGGTAGGGCCGTTTTCAGCGGATAACCACCATAACTGTTTGTTTCCAAAGACAAATTAGCGCCTGAAAGTCGTTGGACTAGTGCCCCTGGTCTGGCGGTAAAACCTGTGGATAGTTTTCCGCCCGACCTGCGAGGCAACGTTATCCACAGATTCTCCCGCATTTGACCCCAACGTTTCCACGCTTTTCTCCAAGCGGGCGGTCAAGACCGTTGCCGGCTTACTCGCTGAGCTTGCGAATCAGCTTTTCCCAGTCCTCGCGCAGCTTGCCGTCGGCCTCCATCAGCGTGCGGATCTGCCGGCAGGCATGCAGCACGGTGGTGTGGTCGCGGCCGGCGAAGGCGTCGCCGATCTCCGGCAGGCTGTGTTCGGTCAGCTCCTTGGCCAGCGCCATCGCCACCTGGCGCGGACGCGCCAGCGAGCGGGTGCGTCGCTTGGAGAGCAGGTCCTTCATCTGCAGGCCGTAGTAGTCCGCCACGGTCTTCTGGATGTTCGGGATGCCGATCGCCTGCTGCTGGGCGCGCAACAGGTCGCGCAGCGTCTCCTGGGCAAACTCCACCGTGATCGAGCGGCCGGTGAAGTTGGCGCGTGCCACCAGCGTGTTGAGCGCGCCTTCCAGGTCGCGCACGTTGGAGCGCATCTTCTTGGCGATCAAAAACGCCACGTCGTCCGGAATCTCGGCGCCGCGCTCGCGCGCCTTGGCCAGCACGATTGCCGCGCGGGTCTCGAAATCGGGCGGGTCGATCGCCACCGACAGGCCCCAGGCCAGGCGCGACTTCAGCCGCGGCTCCAGGCCTTCGACCTCACGCGGGTAGCGGTCGCAGGTCAGAATGATCTGCTGGCGGCCATCGAACAGCGCGTTGAAGGTGTGGAAGAACTCCTCCTGCGTGCGGTCCTTGCCGGCGAAGAACTGGATGTCGTCGATCAGTAGCGCGTCGATCTGCTGGAACTGGCGCTTGAACTGGTCCATCGCCTTGTCCTGCAGCGCCCGGATCATCGCGCTGAAGAACTGTTCCGAGCGCAGATACATCACCTTGGCGGCCGGATTGGCCTGGCGCAGCGCATTGCCGGCGGCAAACATCAGGTGGGTCTTGCCCAGGCCGGTGCTGCCGTACAGCAGCAGCGGGTTGTGCGCGCGGTCACCCGGCTTCTGCGCGGCCTGGATCGCGGCCGCCAGACCGAGCTGGTTGCTGCGGCCCTCGACGAAGTTGGCGAAGGTGTAGTGCGAATCCAAATTGCCGGCGAACGGCACGATCGGCGCGGCAACCGGCGCGCTGGGCGCCGCCATCGGTGCCGGCTGCGGTTCCGGCGCACGTGGACGCGAGCCGACCGCCAGCGCCACTTCGCCGTTACCGACGAAATACGCCACCAGTTCGCGGATGCGCGGCAGGTAGCGCTCGCGGACCTGGTCGACGATGAAGGCGTTCGGCGCATACAGCACGATGCTGTCGCCGCGGTCTTCGGCTTGCAGGGGTTTCAACCAGGTGTGGACGTCCTCGGGCGGGAATTCGGCTTCGAGACGTTCCAGACAGCGGGGCCAAGCATCCAT